>CAWJLM010000007.1:0-188938 GCA_963843725.1 uncultured Acidobacteriaceae bacterium | reverse complement strand
CGAAAAAAGAAGTCCGCGCTATGGGACGAGTCGCCATTCTGACCAAGCCGATGGACGCGGGCGCTCTGGTCGTGCTGGAACGTGAGTCGCAAATCGAAAGCGGCGCGGTCAAGACTATCCCCATCGGGGAGCCTGGTACGGGCAGCTTCGCCGATCTCGACGCGTTACTGGCACTGCCTCCCGAGGAGCGCATGGCCTGGTGGGCAGCCGAGTTCGCCCGCTGCACCCGCTGCTACGCTTGCCGGCAAGTCTGCCCCATGTGTTACTGCGAACGTTGTGTGGCCGACAAGAATCGCCCCGTGATCATCGATACCTCGCCCGCGCCGATGGGCAACTTCGCCTGGCACGTCACGCGCGCCTTCCACCTGGCGGGCCGTTGCGTAGGCTGCGGCGCTTGTAATCATGCCTGTCCTGTCGGCATCGATCTGCGGTTGTTGAATATGGCGGTCCATCGGGCTGTCGATCAGCAGTTTGGCTTCAACGTTGTTGGCGATCCCAAGGCTGAATCGCCCATCGGCTCCTGGGCTCCGGCCGATCATGAGGACTTCATCCGGTGAGCGAAATCATCTCTTCCGACAAATTGCGCCAGCTCGCCGCGGAATGGATTCAACAAGGAATTCGCGTAGCCGGTCCGCAGCACGCAGGTGGTCGCGTCCTGTATCTGCCGCTCAAGAATTCAGCCGACTTGCTGCTCGACGGTTTCATCCATCCCGCGAACTCGGCCAAGGAATTCCTCTTCCCCAGACGGAAACGCTTTACGCCTATCGCGTCGAAGGACAAGATGTGAAGCTGGTGGAAGAGCCCGCGACAGATGCTCCCCAGGTGTTGCTGGCGGTCCGGCCGTGCGATGCCGCGGCATTTCCCATTCTCGATCACATCTTCAACTGGGATTGCGCTGACGACTTGTACAACCGCCGCCGCAGTAACACAACGATTGTCGCGCTGGCCTGTTCCACTCACGACGCCAATTGTTTTTGCACTTCCGTAGGACTTGGCCCGGCCTCGGATCGAGGCGCAGACGTACTGCTGGTTCCGCTGACCAGCGATAGTTTGGAAGTCCGCTGCCTGACTGACAAGGGTCGGGCGCTGTTCGCAGGCAAGACTACAACCAACAATGTCGCGGCCATGGCAGCAGCCGGTCCCGAGCCGCGCTTCGCCGCCGAGGCGGTGCGAAAGTTTTCCGCCGCTAACTTCCAGCATCCGCTGTGGGCCGAACATGCTCTGGCCTGCGTGGGATGCGGCGCCTGTGCTCATACCTGTCCCACCTGTCACTGCTTCGACATTGTCGACGAACACAGCGAGCGCGTTCGCAACTGGGATTCGTGTCAATTCAGCCTGTTTACGCTGCACGCCAGCGGGCACAACCCTCGTCCTGACCAGGGTTCGCGCCAGCGCCAGCGCATCTTGCACAAGTTCTCGATTTATCCCGACAAGTTCGGAGAAATCCTTTGCACCGGCTGCGGGAACTGCACCCGGAACTGCCCCGCCGGTCTGGGCGTTTTACCTCTATTGATTGCGATTGAACATGAAGACCATCTACCAGCCTGATCTGATGGAAGTGGCCGCCGTACAGCGCCACACCGCCGACGTGAAATCGGTGAAGGTGCGCTTCCGCGACGCCGATTGCGCGGAGCATTTCCAATTCCGCGTGGACAGTTCGGCATCTTCTCTGCCTTCGGCTATGGCGAGTCGGTGTTCAACATCTGTTCCAGTTCCACCTGGAGCGACGGTCTGGAGTTCTGCTTCCGCAAGACCGGCCGGGTCACCGAAGCTCTTTGGGAAGTTGAAGAGGGCGACACCATAGGTTTCCGCGGCCCTTACGGCAACGGCTATCCGATGGAGGCCTGGAAGGGCAAGAACTTGATCTTCCTGGGCGGCGGAATCGCCATGCCGCCGATCCGCTGCGCCATTTGGTACGCTCTGGAAAACCGCGCCGACTACGGCGACATCACCATCGTGTACGGCGCGCGTACCGTGGCCGACCTGGTGTATGTTGACGAGTTGGACGAGTGGTCGAAGCGTGAGCGGGTGCGCGTGATCCGTTGCGTCGATCCCGGCGGTGAAACTCCCGATTGGACCGGCGAAATCGGATTCGTGCCTACGGTCTTCGAGCGCGCGCAAGTTCCGGCCGCCGATTCCGTTGCCCTGGTCATCGGACCCCCAATCATGATCAAGAACACCATGCCCGTTCTTGATCGCATGGGGCTGCCTCGCGCCTCGGTTTACACCAGCCTGGAAAACCGCATGAAGTGTGGCGTCGGCAAGTGCGGCCGCTGCAACTGCGGTCCGGTCTATGTCTGCAAAGAAGGACCAGTCTTCACCATGGAAGAACTGGCAGCGCTGCCGCAAGATTACTGACGAAGTAACATTGCTCGTTCAATCCGGCGATTGCCCGACTCGCCTGTCCGCGCGGTCACAGACATATCGCGCGTTCCCGGGAAGTCGCTCGCAGACTATGCTGCTATACACGCGTCAAAACGCTGCCCGGGAAAGCCGGGGTTGCCGCCAGACTCCTACTGACAGCATGTAATTACTCCTACTCACTAGACGTAATCAAACAGCGTCATAAAGCCAAAATCCATATGCAATTGCTGGTGGCAGTGGAACAAGGTCAGTCCGGGATTATCGGCAATGAAGTCCACGGAAGTTGCCTGGTAGCCTCCAAGCATGACCACATCTTTCAAGATTCCGGCCGTCGTCTTTCCCGCCAGGCTGGTCAGCTCAAAACTGTGCCGGTGCAGATGAATCGGGTGAATGTCATCGCTTTCATTCCGCATGTGGATTCGGTAGCGCTTGCCTTGTTTTAAGTGAAAGGACGCCGGAACCATCTCGTTGGACATGGGGTAGGCGACTCCGTTGATCGTCCAGCGATTGAAACCTTCCTCCGCCGCGTTGTCTTTGACGAAAGTCATTTCGAGCGTCTGGTCTGGGGCAGCCGCGCTCGCGCCCGGCTTCGCAAACAGCGCATAATTCCAGCGGAACGGCGGAGGAGCAAGCCATTGCGGTTTGCCGCTCCGTCCGGCGTATTCCACTACAACGCCCATGCCGTGGCGACGGTCATCGTCGGCCACGTCCCCCAGAATCCAGCTTCCCGGGTGATTCATTTCCACCACGGCCGATATTCGCTCGGCTGTTCCCAGCCAGAGCACGGGAACCTTCGCGGGATTCGGTACGGGGTTGCCGTCTAATGCGATCACTTGGAACGAATGGCCGGGCAGCGCCAGACTACGAATCTCGGTTGCACTCCCGTTCAACACATGAAATAGGACGCGCTCGCCCGGCTTCACTCGCACGGGCTCGCCGTGTCCCAGCATGCGGCCATTGATGGTGAATGAGCCGTAGCCGACCTCGTATCCCTTCGGCATACCCTTGGCCAGAGACGCCTTCATCGCCGATTCACCCTGCACTTCCAGAGCTTTCACTCTGGCGGCGGGCGACAGAAAATCCATCGCCATGTCTCCGCCGCGGCTGAACGTAGGCTCAAACTCTTTCAGCGTAAGAAAAACTTCGCGGTCATAGTTTCCTGGCTCGTGCTCAGGCTCAATGTAAACTGGGCCAACCTGTCCACTGTATTGTCCGGCAGCCAGGTCTGCTCCCGCCCGATTGTGCGTGTGATAGAAACGCAGGCCTGCCGGCCCGGGCGTGAAAGTGATTCGGCGCTGGCCATGTGCGGGAACAAAAGGCGTGCCTTCTTCGGCGGCTCCGTCGACATCGACGGGAACTTTCTGTCCATGCCAATGCAACTGCTCCGGCGTATCGGTTTGGTTGACGATGTCGATGGTGACTGGCTGGCCTTCCTTGAATCGCAGCAGCGGTCCGGGAAATTGACCGTTGTAGGTCGTGGTCGAGAGGATGCGGTTGGGCGCAATTTCGACCGGGCTGGCAGCGATCTGGATGGTGTAATCGGCGCCATCTTTAGTTTGAGGTGCGGCGCTGGTTTGTCCGGAACTGCGCGATTGTGCCGCACTCGCGGGAAGCAGAGCGCTGCCGGCAAACGCGCCCGTCATCTTGAGGAAATTGCGGCGGGAGAAGCTCATGAATTTCTCACTCCTTGGGCTTGAGCGCGCGGTCGCATCCCGGCAAGGTTGCTCACCGAACGTCGTGAGCGTGTCGATTTCCGCTGCATAGATTCGCACCGATTTCGACTACGCGCCGCGCTTAATTCATCTTCATCCCGGGCATAGCTGAGTGATCCATATTGTCGTGGCCCTCGTCGTTGTCATCCGTGGCCCAGACTTTCCTGGGATCCGTTTCATACGGATAAATATGGACCATCCATCCCAGCACGTGAGGATAAAATTGTCCACCCTCGGCCTCACAAGCTTCCCTGGTATTGATGGAACCCAGCAGGCCAAATTTTGCATGCGGGCCAAAATATCCGGCCCTCTTCCCCACCGGGGCTCTGCAAAAATTGACGTGTTGATGCCAGCGCGCGACGCTGAGCGGAATTCGCTCGTTTAACTCGTCCTCACTGGCGCTAACCCGGTCCGTGTACATCACTCCCACCAGCTTATATCCGCCGTCGGCGGTTTTCTTGTAGAGCAGCGAAGTCGGCTTCAGCGGATCGAAGTGCCACCAGGCCTCGAGCCCGTTTACGCGCTTCGTAAAGTGATATTGAGGCTGCGGAATATTCGGCAGAAAGATTTCATAGCCGTCGGCCAGGGCCTTGCGATAATCCTGGTAGGGAGCCATAGCTGACTTAGCCGCTGCTACAACTGCATTGGCATTCTGTAAATCGCCAGGCTTTAGCGGCCGGAGCGAGGTCATATACATGTGCGCCATTTTTCCGTTAGACATCCCGTCGGCCGCAGGATTCTGCTGGCTTCCCTGCAAAACATTTCCCGCCGATGAGGACGCTGGTCTGGCGAGTTGACCTATGGTCACACAGACCAGCACGGCCAGGAGAATCTTCGAAGCGAGCCGGGAACTCGCAGAACGTTGTGCCATTCGATGCCTCCAGTGGGAACTGAACTTATAAGTCCACAGCTCCGGCTGCCGGACTTCTGAGTCCGTCATTCTAGTCTGGTAGGATTACGATTTTCTTCGCCAAAAAGTTTGCGTTAAAAGCGCTAGCCGGCGCCGTCTCGTGATCATTTAGGTGGAATTATGAGCGGAATCGTCCGTTGAACAATTCCGGAGAATCAGCTTTCGGGGTGGTACCACTCCGGTGATGCGCCGGCCGCCGCTTCGATGTCGGGAACGAAAGTGCGTTCCAGTTCCGCGACCAGCGCGCCCAGGTTCCCCACGATCTTCTGCCACTGCTCGGCATCGCCGATGGGATACTGGCCGCCCTGCACAGCCTTCGCGGTGGGCGGGAGAATCAGTGTGCCCTTAAATCCCAATCCCCACACCAGAAGGATCGCGGTTACGTTATGACTCCAGGTGCCGACGTCCAAGCTAATCTCTATCGTCAAGTTTGCCGCAGTTCGCCGGCGCAGGCTGAAGGTTCCGCTTCCACCGCGAATGCTGTATCCCATGGGCTTGAAGACGCGCTCGAGCGCAGGTTTTTTCGGCCCGGCCCTCAGGCGAAGTTCGGCGTCCGTCATCTCAGCCCGGCCGGGAAGGTCGTGGGGAAGACCAGCTTGCTGGATGATCTCCGGCAGCCGAGCGCGGTATTTGACCACGACCTCATGAACCGCGCGGGCTGCTTCCGGATTGGAGCTGGCGACCGGGATTCCCGTGGGCAGACGGACCGCAGGCACCGGGCCGGCCGGAAGGTTCTCGGCTATGGGCGCCTGGATGGTTTTGCGCGCCTTGCCGCAGGCGGCCAGTACGATGGCGATTGGCCCTGACGGCGATGGCAGCTTCTTATCGCCGGGCTCGGCCTCAACGATGGTACGCGAGGATAGCGAACGGTTGCGCCCGTTGATCCACCAGCTATCGGTAATCATGATTCCCGCCATCGTGCTGGCCGGGTGCGCCGGAGTGCCTGTCGTCTCGCCAAATTCCGGCGAATGAAAGTGAATCGCGACGCCATGAAACGGGAACGATCGGGGCACGCCCGCGGCAATGGCTTGCAACGTGCCATACGGCACCGCTTCGTTCGCAGCCGGCGACAATGGCCCATTGGTGATGCGTCGCGCACTGGGGAGACCCGGCATCGGCGGAGCGTCGGTTACAAATCGCGCTAGTTCAGGGTGACGCTTCAGCACGCGGTCGACGCATGAGAATCTGACGACCCCGCCATCGGCAAAGTTGAAACGGACAAAAGGTTCAGGCAGGCCGGAATCGAGGAAACCCTGATGCACTCGATCCATCATGGCGACCAGCGGCTCTTTCCTGCTGGCAGCGAAGCTGGTGAGAAGCGCAACGCGCATAGGCTGTCGGCTCCGATCCTGGTTCGAGATGAAGATCAGCTATCCGGCATTTCAACACAGGAGGCGCCCGGCCGTACGCAAGTTTTTCGGCGCGCCAGTTACGTGAGTAACGAGTCAGGAGTTCGCAGGCCGGATATTCTGGTTGAGATGGAAAACATTTTCCGGATCCCATTTGGCTTTGACCTGGGCCAGCCTGGCGTAGTTTCCACCGAAGGGCCCTGCTACGTCGGCTGCGTCATCCTGGTCCATGTAATTCACGTAGCGGGCTTTTGCGAAGGCGGGCTCCAGCCGGGCAAAACCCTGGCGTGCCCACGCGATGTTCTCTTCCGCGACCGCTGCGTCCTGCCATTGCGAAAGAACCAGCAAATTGTGGCCTTCATGACGGTGATGAAAAGCTGTGTGGTCCTGCGGGACGCGAGCGACGGCGCCGTGCCAGTGCTCCAGGAAGATGCCGCTGTATTTCGAAGGACATTGTTCCACCAGGTCGACGATCGTGTTTAAAGAGCTGTCGTCCAGGGTAGTCAGGAAACTTGATTTCCAGTAGTTCAGCATGCCTTTCGGATAAGCAGTATCGAACATGCCGTTCAAGGTGGCGTACTCCGTAGGCTGGATCGTACCGAACAGCGGCGATCCGAATTCCTTCATGGGGCGCAGTATTGCTTCCCCATCCGCCATTGGTCCGCAATAAGCGGCCGCGACGATGGCTACCTTGACGCCGGAACCATCCGGGGCATGGCCCACTCCCGCCAGGCAGGCGAGTTCATCGGGCGCCGACTCAGTGAACTTCCGGTAGAAGCGCAGCACGTCGCGCGTCTGAGAAATCGGCCACGCCATCACGCCCGCCATGAGCGTGGGTCCAACCTCATGCAGGCGGTACTCGAGTGATGAGACCACACCGAAGTTGCCGCCTCCGCCGCGCAGCGCCCAGTAGAGATCGGGATTCTCCGACTCGCTGGCACGCACAGTCTTTCCAGCAGCGGTGACCAGGGTTGCGCCCACCAGGTTATCGACAGCCAACCCATGTTTCCCGGCTAAATAGCCATAGCCTCCGCCGAGGGTCAGTCCGGCGATGCCGGTGCTGGAGATTACTCCGCCGGTGGTCGCCAGGCCGTGCTGCTGGGTTGCGAGATTGAACTCGCCCCAGGTCACGCCGCCCTGGGCCACCGCGCGCTTAGCCGTGGCATTCACCGTTATCGCCTTCATCAGGGAAAGATCGATCATCATCCCGCCCTCGACGCTGGCACGTCCGCTGACGTTGTGGCCGCCGCCACGCACCGCGATCTCCAACTTGTGCTCGCGAGCAAATGCGATGCTGACGGCTATGTCGGCATCGTTCAGGCATCGCGCAATCAGCGCCGGGTGCTTGTCGATCAAGCCGTTGTGCAGAGCGCGGACGTTGTCGTAGTCCTGGTCACCTGGTTGGAGAACGGTGCCGGCAAACTTGCTACGGAGATTTGCTGTCGCGGAAAGGGCGATTTGAGGTTGTGCCATTTGTCTGCCTTCGACGGAACGGGAATTGTACCTCAGGCGCTTAAGTTGTTGAGTTTAGATGGTGGCCAGGGACGGAGTTGAACCGCCGACGCCAGCCTTTTCAGGGCTGCGCTCTACCAGCTGAGCTACCTGGCCACGAGCAAGAGTCGCTTGTGAAGGATTGCTGCGGCAGGAGAATTATAACAACGCGAGAGGAACTCCGCCAAACTGCAGCGGGGTGAGCCTGCGTGATATCGACACTTACGTCAAGACCGTTGCGGCCGTTTCGCGGTTGAAAGTAGTCGCGAAACATTGCTCGCGGAAAATGTAGTAGGGAGCCGCACCGCAACGCTGCGCACCGGGAACCGCCGCCATGAGTCTGCGTGAGAACCGTTGCCGCCCCTACGGGACTCAGGTCGATTTCCCGTTTCACCCAACATTCCGCATACGGTCCATGCCGGGCTGAAGCGCTTCCGCGCCTGCGGCGCTCGTTTCTTGCGATTCGCTTTTCTATCCCTGAATCGCAAAGACCTTCTCAGCCAGACCTTATGCCGTCAGCTGTCCAGGCCGAACTTCCCGGTTCGCAGGCAGAGCTGAACAATAAAATACTGCCACTGCCTGAGCAGGTTTTGCCCACGTCCTACATTGTGTCAGGCGGCACAATGTCGACGCGGCGCTGTTGCCGGTAGCAACTCTCGTCATTGGCCTGGCACACGGGATAGAGCTTGCCCCAGCCGGTGGCGAAGCCGATGCGCGATTCGTCAACTCCACTCCGCAGCAGCTTCGACTTTACAAACTGAGCCCGCCGGTAAGACAGCACCAGGTTGTAGAAAATGTCGCCGCGAATGTCGGCGTATCCCTGGATCCACAGCTGACCGTTAGCATTTTGCTTGAGCCAGTCGGCATCCGTCTGCAGGGTATCGGGATTGGTAACACGGCTGTAAATATTGAAGGGGAAATAGACCTCCTTCACGTGCTGCATGAGGTCCTGATTCTGAGCCGAGGCGCTGCTATTCTGCGCCACGGCATTGCGGGCTGGTAAGAAGGCGCTAACTGCAATCAGAAAAGCGGCGCAAGTAACCCAAGAACATTTCTTCGGCACAACGTTTCGCATGACTCCTCCGTAGTTTTTGCAGATCGTCGAACTATGCGCAACCGACTCGACCGATACGCTTGCAGGTTAGCCCAGCGTGCGGTCCAATCGCGCCGACCACTGGGAGCATAGATGAGGCATATTACAAGAAGATGAAAACTTCCTGAGCGAAATTCCACTATTTAAGCTTCGGCGCCGACTCTGGCGGGGGCTTCCGCTATCTACTGACGGGTCCACAATTTCCACCCGGCCAAATCAGGGTTATTCGCGGAACTTTCACTTTGTATTCACAAGCCTGTAACTTTTTCACCATAGGATTTCGCTGACCATTCATAGCGAATTTTCCACTGCTTGTACCCGGTGCGGGGTTGCCATTTTGTTGTAGATTCATCCGCCCGAATTGCGCTTTCAGGAGAAAAAATGAAATCACAACTGGCCTTAGCGCTCTCGGTACTGATTACGACGAGCGTATTTGCCCAAACTGATTCCCAGACATCGAAACCCAAAACGAGCCATCACAGCAGTTCGGCACCGGTTTCGAAGCAACTGGAGGACATGAAGGACGCGATCTCTGCGCAGCAGCAGCAGATCCAGCAACTACAACAGCAAATCTCAACCCGCGACCAGGCGATTCAGAACCTGGAATCGCAGGTGACGGCAGCTCAATCGGCGGCACAACAAGCGCAACAGGCCGCGGCCGCAGCGGCCAACTCGCAGAGCACCGCCAGTGCCGACCAGATTAGCGGATTGCAGCACGATGTGGCCGACTTGAAGACCGTATCCGGCAACACGGTGAATGAGCTGCAAGAAACTCAAAAGCGGGTTTCCGGATTAGAGAGCCCGCTGGCCATCCACTACAAGGGTGTCACCATTACTCCGGGTGGCTTCCTGGCGGCAGAAACTGTGTGGCGTCAGCATGCGGAAGGCGCCGACATCAACACCTCGTTCAATTCGATCCCGTTCAGCGGCGCCTCCGGGGCTCACATGTCAGAGTTCTACGGATCGGGACGTCAGTCGCGTATCTCGCTCCTGGTACAGGGCAAGATGGACCAGGCCAACTTGACTGGTTACGTCGAAACCGACTTCCTGGGCGCGGCGGTTACCTCGAACAACAACGAGAGCAACTCTTACGTTCTGCGTCAGCGGCAGGCTTGGGCTCAGGCTGCCATGGCGAGTGGCTGGAGCTTTACCGGCGGCCAGATGTGGAGCCTGGTCACGGAAACCAAACAAGGCGTGGATAACCGCAGTGAAGCGCTGCCCATGACCATCGACCCGCAATATACCGTGGGCTTCAGCTGGGCGCGGCAATACGGCTTCCGCGTGTCCAAGAATATCAACAACAAAATCTGGTTTGCGGGATCGGTTGAAGACGCACAGGAAACTGTGACCACACACGGCAACGCTTCGAACTATCTGTTTGGTTCGCAGGGCTTGGCTGGCGGACTGTACAACTCCGCCGTCAGTGGCTGTTCCACTGCTCTGGTGAGCGGATCGCCGGTTACGACCTGTACCAACGTAGCGAACTACTCGTGGAATCCGTCGCCCGACTTCATCGGCAAGATCGTTTTCCAACCGGGATGGGGACACTATGAAGTGTTCGGCGTGGCCAGCCAGTTCCGTGACCGCGTCTTCCCCGACGCAACTTTAAAGGTGCCCTCGGCTAATGGCGCTTATAACTACGCCACCTGGACGGGCGGCTACGGCGCCAACGCCCGCTGGTCGTTCTGGCAGAAACACATTGACTTCGGTCTCCACTATTTGGGTGGCCGCGGTATGGGCCGCTACGGAACCGCTGGATTGGCGGACGCTACCGTAAGTCCAGCCGGCACGGTCGTTCCAATTCGCAGCAACCAGGGACTCATCACGCTGGAATATCACTCTCAGAAATGGGACTGGTACAGCAACGTCGGCGCCGAGGCTGACTCGCGCACGGCGTTCCTGAACTCCAGCGGCAAGCCTGTCGGATATGGTTCGGTTCTGTTCAGCAATGCGGGTTGCGGCGTCGAGACGCTGCCCGGTTCCGGATCAGGCATTCTGTCGGCGGGCTTCAGCCCGGGTGGTTTGGCCAACTGTACCGGGGATGCTCGCAACATTATCGAAGGCACCCTGGGCTTCTGGTACAAGCCTTACAACGGTCCCAAGGGCCGTCTCCAGTTCGGTGCACAGTACTCTTATGTGGACAAGAACACCTGGAACGGCATAGGCGGACCCTACTCTGGTCCTTCACCCAACGCCATCGACAACATGTTCTTAACATCCTTCCGCTACTACCTACCGTAAGCGGCTCGGGTGGCCGGAAGCTCGGCCGGCCACCCTTTTTCTCTTCCGCAAAAATCCTTACAGCTCAACCGAATCAAACTGACCGCTTGGCTCAGAATCTCGATCCTGAGGCAAGTGCTATCCACGCCACCAGAGTGGCCGACTTCTCGTCCTGCTGCCAGGGAGCGCCGATCGCCTTTCCCATGCGCTGCAAATGTTGCTGAATCCCTTCCCCTGACATCCCTAATTGATTTTGCGCGCGAGACATCAACTCTTTCTGGTTTACGGCAACCACCGGGAGAGAATGGTTCACGCAGGCCCGCGTGATTACGTTGCGAAAGAGTTCGCCCTCTGCGGTATGAAGCAGGGGATGCGACGCCAGGATTTTGTCCAGCCCGGGAAGCGGCTTGTCGGAACCAGCCAGAATGCCGCTGATCGAAACCTGATAGTGGTTTTGCTCAGCATCCCGGATCGCGGCCTCAACCGCTGCTCCTGCCAAATGCCCGGAACGTTCGGTACAGGCGTTCACCAAAGCTTCCGCGTCCGTCAGGTTGAGTGCTTCGGCGGCGTGGTAGGGCTGTTTCGAGCCGGCTATTTCAGGATCGGCGATTTCGATTCGCCGGCGCTGTACGATTACCGGCTGTTCAATTGGCACGGCGACAACGACCAGCACGGCCCATCCGGAATGTGTCCGAAACCCCAACGCTGCCTGCTGATCGAGCAAAGCCTTCATCCTTTCAATCCGGTAATGGGATTGTGCTTTTCGACCTGCCTATACCCGCACGATCATCACTTCGGTGGACTTGACCAGCGCGGCGGCCTTGTCGCCTCGTTTCAGACGCATCTCGCGGGCAGCGTCGGCGGTGATGATGGAGGTAATGTGCTGCCCACCGATGGAGAGCTTGATCTGGGCCAGCAACCCTTCGATGCGAACTTCGACAATGCGGCCGACCAATTGATTGCGGCCGCTGATGGTGCGGAAATTGGCGCGGCTCTCAGCCGGCTGCTTGCCCAGCGACTTGAACAGGAAGCGATCGATTTCACCTTGCGGGATGCGATGATGCCCGCCCGCGGTCTTCACCGTGCGTAGTTTGCCCTTGTAAATCCACTGCTTCAGGCTGGCATAGCTGATACCCAATACCACTGCGGCATCGCGGGGGCGCAGCAGTTCTTCCGAGGTCGGGCTCATGCTAGGCATTGTAGAGGAGGGCGTCGCCGGTGAAATGCTCAAATTGAAACTATTTCACTTGGGGAATTCGTAATCCATTCTTAAGCGCCGCTGGAGGACTTGCCCTTGCCAGCCGATAGCTCCCTTGTCAGGCTAGTTCTGACTTGGGTCTGAGTGAAGAGTTCTGAATGAAAAACCTGCAGACGTTTCATGGCGATGTCTCTTTTGATCTCCCACCGGTCATCGATCGGCGACGGCGGGAACGGATCTCGCTGCGAATCCCTTTGCGTATCGTGAGCTGCGGCTTGCTGATGGAGCGGAGCGACGAGGCCATCTGCACCGACCTGAGCGAAGGTGGCGTGGCCTTTGATACCGCGGCTGAGCTGAATGTCGGCGATGTCGTGCTGCTGGAATTCCGCCAGAAAGGCGATCCGACGTACCGCTGCCATGCCCGGCTAACCTATCGCATGCAGCGAAAATATGGGGCTTATTTTCTGGGCGCGGAATAGGACTACCAGTAACGAGACCTCAGGCGTCGGCGAGGCGGGAAAAAAGCCTTCAGGGTTGCAATTCGTGATTGAGCGCGTCCAGCACCAGCCTGGCGGCGGCAAGATCTTCTACTGCCAGCCCTAACGACTTGAATACCGTGACTTTGGCTTGCGGCCTGGGCTTGATTCCGGCTGCTAATTCGCCGAGCTCGGCATAGATCTTGGCTCCCGCCAGCAGTACGTCGCCGGACTCCTGCATGGCAGCATCGCGCGAATCGACAATGACTGCGCCACGCATGGCATCCGAGTCCAGTTCGCGGCGCTTCGGTCCGACAGCGCCGACGGCGTTGACCAGCGCTCCCGCTTTCAGCCACGCTCCGCGCAGCACCGGCTCGGCCGCGTTGGTGACGGTAACGACCACGTCGGCACCGCGCACTGCATCTTCTGCCGGCATCGCGGTTGCGCCAATCTCGCTCGCCAACCTCTGCGCACGTTGCGAATCGCGGCTCCAAACCCGAACGTCGTCGAACTTGCGCACCAGCGACAGCGCCTGAAAATGGGCTCGCGCCTGTACTCCACTGCCCAGGATCGCCAGGCTGCCGGCATTCGGCGGCGACAGCAGTTTGGTCGCCACCGCGGAAACAGCCGCGGTCCGCAGTTCTGTGATCAGGCGGCCATCCATCACGGCCAGCGGCTCGCCGGTCTCAGCCCGGAACAGCACGATGACCGCAAGGTGCGTCGGCAATCCCCGCGCGCCGTTCTCGGGATAAAGGTTGACCAGCTTGGCTCCCATCACGTCGCCGTAAACCGCCGGCATCAATCCCATGAAGCCGCGGTGCTGCGGAATGGAAACGATGCTGCGGACCGGCTGCAAAACGCGTCCGGTAGAGAAGTCGGCCAGCGCCTGCTCCATCGCCGGAATGAGCGCTTCCAGTTTCAGCAGAGGACGAATTGTGGCTTCGTCGAGAAAGCGCGGAGAATTCGAGTGTGAGTTCACGATTGACCAATGTAACCAGCGTTAGCTGGACGCGTCGACAGAAATCTGAAACGCACCCAGGGTTGCCGTCAAGCGCACCTGAGCTGTCATAAGCGAGTGTGCCTGGCGAGCAGATCCCTCACCGGCTGACGCCGGGTTCGGGATGACAACAATGAAGGATTGACGGCACCGCTGAAGCTGCGGCCCTATCGAAATCACCCAGGCGGAGTTTCAGCAAACTGCTAGAGAGCAATGAGCTCTTCGCGGCTATAGCGGTCCTTCGACTCCGGCGGCGAAGCGCCGCCTCCGCTCAGGATGACAGACGTTGTCGGGATCGCACGCGTTTTCGGGATGACAATCGTTTTCGGAATGACAAACGTTTTCCGGATGACAATCGTTATCGGGATGACAAACGTCGTCGGGCGACAACATCCGGCATCTGGCACAATGAAGACGCATGCTCAAAGTGAAAAAGCTGACACCTGACGCCGTCCTGCCAACCATTGCCCACCCCGGAGAAGACATTGGGTACGACCTCTATGCTTCCGAGGACCTCACGATTCCTGCTCATGGAGCGGCCGCAGTCCATACCGGAATCGCCATCGAATTCGCTCCCGCGGCCGGCGGCATTGTGAAGACCCGTTCCGGACTGGCCAAGAAACGCCTGATGTGCAACGCCGGAGTGATCGACGCCGGCTATCGCGGCGAGGTGATTGTGCTGATGGAGAACCTGGGAGACGAGGCTTATGCAATTCGTAAGGGCGACAAAATCGCACAGCTGCTGGAGCATCCTTTGCTGGCCGGTGAAGTAATCGAAGCCGAGTTGAATGAGGCGGCCCGCGGCGCGAAGGGATTCGGATCGAGCGGAAACTAACGCGCCAAGCTCCCCACGCATCCATCTCATCGGGACACATGATGCATTGTTACGGGCTCGCTAAGCTCCGCCAACGGACCATCCGAGTAATGCTGCTTCTGTTGCTGCTGGCGCCGTTTCTTCCGGGACAGGAGGCCAGCCCGCACATCGTCCACAAGCCGGCAAGCAGGCCGGAGGCCGGTAGTCCTGCACACGGGAAGTTCGACTCCTCGGCCGAAACGGAGTTCGTTCAATTGATCAACCAGGCGCGTGCCGAACATGGACTTTCGCCGCTGACGGTTGACAGCCGGCTGACCCAGGCAGCGCGGAAACACACGCAACGGATGGTGGAACATTCGCAGCTTTCGCATCAGTTTGCCGACGAGCCGCCGGTGCAAATTCGATTCAGCGAAGAGAACCTGCCTTCGGACCACGAAGGCGAAAACGTCGGTCTGAACCAGGACGTCGACGCAGCGCACCAGGCGTTTATGGATTCTCCGCCCCATCGTCGCAGCATTCTTGATCCCGACTTCAACGTGGTAGGAGTTGGCGTTCTGCACAGCGGCGAAAACATTTATGTAACTGAGGACTTCGCCCATCGTCTGCCCACCTATTCCGAACCAGAGGCTGAGGCGGTTTTGCAAGGCGCTATCGAAAAAGCGACGCGAGCGTACGGACTACCTATGCCGGCACGCAAATCCCAGGCGCAGTTGCGGCAAATGGCCTGCAACATGGCTTTGAACGATTCTCTGGACAGCCGCGATCCGGCGAGATTACCTGGAGTTGCGGAGGTGTTTGTGTGGACAGCGGGAGATCCGGCGAATATTCCGCAGACCGTAGGAAAGCGGTTGTCGCAGCGATTGGCGTCCGGGTATGCGCTGGGAGTTTGTTTCGCTCCCAGCGTGGGCCATCCCGGAGGAGTTTATTGGGTAATAATGGTGACCTACTGATATGAAATGGACGCTGGCTCTACGTCCCTTGTCTTTGGTTACGAATTGTCAGTGGAGCAGTGATGCGCGTGCTGTGCTCTGCTTCACGTTATGAAGCCCGATTACTCTGCGTTCCAGGTTCGCCTTGATATAGGCCTCGCCGGCCTGCATCATGTGCATCCAGATGCCCTGGGCCAGTCCTTTTTGGTTGAGAAACTCCGCCACTTCGGCCGCGTCCAGGTTGCTCCCCAGCTCTTTGGCGAATTGCAGCATGTGAGCCAGGGTGATCTCCGCCGTTACTTTTTCGCGCCAGCACTTTTTCTTAAGGTCGATCATGTCTGCTTCCCGACAGAATGAATTTGCCTCACGCACTAGAAATACCGCGGATGGAGGTGGCGCACGATGGCTAACGTCACCTCTGCGTGTGATGAGGGTCACATGATGATGTTTATCGCCGACTGGGGTGATTTTGTCCTTCCCTGCACCGCTGCCCCACTGTGCTAACCTCGGTTTCGACATGGCAGAAACGCCGCAAATCTACGTCGGCACGGCGGGTTGGTCCTACAAAGACTGGGAAGGCATCGTCTATCCCGCGCAGATCAAGAAGTCGCAACATCCGGTGGAATTCCTGGCGCGCTACTTCGATGTGCTGGAGATCAACACTTCGTTCTATGGTCACGTAAAGCCGGAGTGGGGCAAGCTGTGGAGCCGCATGGCGCGGGCGGCCAATCCGGCGTTCCTGTTTACCGCCAAGCTGAATCGTGCCTTCACGCACTCGCCCGTCCCGGTGATGCAGAGCACTTCGGCCGAAACTATTCGCGCCACCGAGGAAGACGAACGCCTGGCCAAAGAAGGCTTCGAGTCGCTGGCCGTCGAAGGCACGCTGGGAGCGGTGCTCATCCAGTTCCCTATTTCGTTCAAGAACACGGGGCCGAACCGCATGCACCTGGATAGCGTGATCGAAAAGTTCAAGCAGTTTCCGCTGGCGGTTGAGGTGCGGCACAACGGCTGGACGAACGAGGGCACTTTGCGCTACTTCGCGGAGAAGGGTGTGTCGTTCTGCAACATCGATCAGCCGAAGCTGGGCAAGGCGGTCGGCCCCAGCGAACATGTGACTGCTCCGCTGGCCTACGTGCGCCTGCATGGTCGCAATTACGATCAGTGGTTCGACAGCGACTCGCGCAACGACCGTTATAACTATCTCTATACCGATCCCGAGTTACGCGGATGGAAAACGCGCATCGATGCCATCGGCGAGAAGGCACAGAAAACGTTTGTCATCGCCAACAATCATTTCGAAGGCAAAGCCGCCGTCAACGCGTTGCAGTTGAAAGCGATGATCGGCGGGAAACAGGTGAAGGTGCCTGACACGCTGCTGAAGAAGTATTGGGAGCTGGGCGAGATCGCGGCGCCGAATTCGAGCCAGGGATAAGAAATCGTTCACCACGGAGGCACGGAGCGCACGGAGAAGAAAAAAACTTCTCTGTCAGGACTAGTTTGGCGTTTTCGTTTCGTCGGGCGGCTTGCTCGGACAGCCATTCATGGTTCCACCTTCATTGTTGAAGGCGATGATCTTGAAGGGATACTTCGTCCAGTAATCTTTGGCTGAAGTATCAGGGGTTTCACCGGGTGGAATAACGCCTTCCCACCAGAGTTCTCCGCTGTCGAAGGTGAATCCTATATAGTTTCCCCAGACTTGAGAAGCGGTTGCTTTGCCGATCGCGCACAGCATGGAGGAATTGAACGCAACATCATAGTGACTCAGGAACGCCTCTTGATTCGGCAATTCCAGCTGTTTGCCGTGGACGAAAATGGTGACCGGATATTGAATCATCGCGGCAACTTCGGGCCGCTGGCCGGCCTTCACGGCAGCTTGCAATTTCTGGAAGAAGGCAATGGCACCGGGGCAATCCGGCCGGGTGGAGCTGTCCTTAGCGGTGCAGTTGCCGACGTTCTGCCCGAACATCGAAGTGGCTGCCAGGATCAATCCGAGTCCCATTTGAAGCAAAGGCCTGATGAGCTTCATTTCTTCGTGCTCCCGTGTCCTCTGGATGCAGCAGATTAACCCGCGAACAAATATCCTGCCAACATTTTTTTCATTTCGGCGATGATGCGGTTGCGCTTTGCGCGGGTGGGCTGTTCGTAGGCGTAGGCGATGAGGCGCTCGCCGGTCTCGCTCACGATGCGCAGCATCAGGTCGAGCTCGGGCGTGTTGGAAATCCCCAACCGCTGAAGCATGAAATTCTTGAGCAGCGCCGGTAGTCCCACATTGGGGGAGGCTTGACGCTCCTTGGTGGCGGCGCTGATGTAGCGGCCGAACGAAATGGTGCGGAAGTCGGGATGCGCGTCGAGATAAACAATGTACGCATCGACCACGCTGTCCAGAATCTTGGCCGGATCGAAGGTTTCCAGGTTGGCGAACTCGCGCTCCAGAACTTTCATCACGGAGTCTTCCAGCGAGGCCCGAAACTGTTCGACGTGGCGCACGGCGATGGCGTCGATGATGGTCTGCTTGTCGGGAAAGAAACGGTAGAGGCCGCCGATGGAAAGTCCAGCCTCGGCCGCAATGCGGGTGGTGGTTACCTCCTCCAGTGGCATGTGCTGGAGCAAGGAGCTGGCGGCGTCGAGGAAGCGCTGCACGGTAATTTGGCTGCGGGATTGAACGGGAGCGCGGCGGGCGGGAGATATCGCTTCAATGGTGAATGTGCCGCTTGGGTTGTCGGAAGAGGCTGTCATGAGTGGGTCGGCTGTTGACATGATCCCACAAAGCGCGTAAAAACGAAAGAGAGTTCGCGTTCACGTTCCATGTGGAACAAATGAACTTCGACGAGGTTTTAGCGCATGGGTGTACCGGTTTCGCAGATGTGGACGGTCGCGACGTACGTCCTGAAGCAACGCATCAATGGCCGCAAGCGTTATCCGCTGGTGCTGATGCTGGAACCGTTGTTCCGCTGCAATCTGGCTTGCGCCGGCTGCGGCAAGATCCAGTACCCCGCGCATGTGCTCAAGCAGAACCTGTCGCCCGAGGAATGCTTCCGCGCGGTCGACGAATGTGGCGCGCCGATGGTGTCGATCCCTGGCGGCGAGCCGCTAATGCATCCGCAGATCAAGGAGATCGTCGAGGGCCTGGTGGCGCGCAAGAAGTACATCTACCTCTGCACCAACGCGCTGCTGCTCAAAGAGAAGATCGACCTGTTCACGCCCAGCAAATATTTGACGTTCTCGGTGCATGTCGACGGCGAACGCGAGCACCACGACTTCTCCGTGTGCCGCGAAGGCGGATTCGACCTGGCGCTCGACGGCATGAAGGAAGCGCTGCGCCGCGGCTTCCGCGTGACCACCAACACCACGCTCTTCGATGGCGCCGATCCCAACAGCGTACGCGAATTCTTCGATCAGATGATGGAGCTCGGCGTCGAGGGCATGATGCTCTCGCCCGGCTACTCTTACGACAAGGCGCCCGACCAGAAGCATTTTCTCGGTCGCGCGCGCACCCGGCGTCTGTTCCGCGCCATGCTGGCAAACCGCAAGAAGAGCTGGGTGTTCAATCAGTCGCCGCTGTTTCTGGAATTCCTAATGGGCAAGCGCGATTATCCTTGTACGCCATGGGGCATGCCGACGTTCAACCTCTTCGGCTGGCAGAAGCCTTGCTACCTGTTGCAGGACGGCTACGCCGACACCTTCGACGAGTTGATGCGCGAGACCGAGTGGTCTCATTACGGCACCGAGTCGGGCAATCCCAAGTGCGCCAACTGCATGGTGCATAGTGGATACGAAGCTTCTGCGGTGAACGATACGTTTGGATCGCTTAACGGATTTCTGGCGACGGTGCGCGCGACGTTCTCCAGCAAGTACAAAGATGACGAAGCGCTGGCCATGCTGAAGGAAGAGACGCGGCCCGTGCACGCCTACAATCCGCTGGTGCAGATCGCTTCTCCCACGCTGTCGCCAAAAGCAGCCGACTAGAGGCGGTAGACAGCATCATCGTGCGGCGCCGCAGCGTCATGCCTACAGCGAAACACGGGTTAGCGTTCCCCCAAATCCCGCTAAACTTTATTGTTATCAATGAAGCGAACGGTGACAACCGGGCTGCCTAATTACCCACTAGCCCCTGCACCATCTTCTGCGCCCTATCGAAGTTCGGCGAGATCAAGCGGGCCTGTTCTGTGGCCGCTTGTGCCTTCGCGGGCTCACCTTGCAGGGTCAGGGCCTGGGCAAGCAGCAGATACGCTATGTCGTAAGGCTCAGCCTGAATCGAACGCGAGTAGTCTTGAGCTGCGCTTTCAAGGTTTCCTTCCCTCTGGGCTACTACTCCCAGGCCAATCCATGCCCGATTGTGCTGTGGATTTACTTTCACCGCTGCTTGAAAATTCTCTTTGGCATTCACTGTGTCTCTCAGATTGAGATAAGCGAAGCCGATGTTGTTGTATGCTTCGGCGGCCACGCGTTGCTTCGGCGCAAGCACCAGAACCTTGTTGAACTCCGCCATCGCCAACGGGAGGTTTCCGTGCTGCTTCTCATAGTATCCGATGTCCAGGTGGCTAACAGGATCATCAGGATAGATCGCCGCAGAGGAGCGGAAATACGTGATGGCTTCTTCATCGCGGCCTTCGCCCAGCAGCGCCGCGCCCAGATTGTTTTCCGCAAACCAGTTATTCTTCGTGATCTCTAACGCGTGCTGCCATAGGGTGACATTGTCTTCCCAATAACCAATCTGGTAGTGAGTCATCACAGCCAGCGCCAACAACATCGCCGCCGTTGCGCCCGCCAGCCAGCGCGCAGAGATATCGTGTTCGGCAGCCCACTCACTTACCCCCCAGCACAGCATAATGAACAGCCCAATGAATGACAGATATGCATATCGGTCTGCCATCGCTTGTTCGCCGACTTGGACCAGGCCAATCATCGGAACCAGAGATCCCAGAAACCAGAACCATCCTACCAACAGATATCGGCGACGCCGCGCTTTAATTACCCATGCTGTGACAATCAGCAGGAAGAGTGCAGATGCCACGACCTGCCAGGCCGCCAGCGTGTTCCTGGGGTGGGGATAAAACAATCCAAGCCGCGACGGCCACACGGCTTTTCCCACATACAAGGCATAGGCCACAACTGCATTTTCGGCACGCAGAAAGAAGGGAAGCCAGTGTATAGATCCACTCGCGCGTTGCGCTTTCACCGTGATCACGGCGCTAGCTGCGGAGAAGGCAAGTAGCGGAAGCTTCTCCAGCTCCAGCCATTTCCAACTTCTCGCTGGAATCGCTGCCCCGGCGTCGCCCTCCTGATCCTCGGCAAACATACGGCGCAGCGGCCAGTAGTCCCAAAGCAATAGTAGGAATGGAAACGTAATCACCTGAGGCTTGGCCGTCAGTGCCAGCACGTACAGCCCTGCCACCGCACAGTAACGGCTTATCTGTGGCGCGCGGGCATACCAGCGATACGCTCCCAGCGCGAGCAGGAAAAGGAACAGGCTCAGCAGATTTTTGCGTTCGGCAATCCAGGCTACAGATTCGACATTGATGGGATGCAACGCAAACAGCGCAGCGACAGCGAAACTGGGACCGGTCGATCCGGTCGCCTGCAACAGCACCCAATACAGCAGCAGTGCATTGAGCACATGCCACAAAACGTTTTCAGTATGATGACCCGATGGATCGAGGCCGAAGAGCTGGTAATCCAAAGCATGTGACATCCACGTCAATGGATGCCAATTGCATTCATCGAAGCTGGTGGCCGCCCACTTGGCGGTTTCCCAATGCAAGCCAGCTTTGACGTGCCGGTTTCCGGTGACATACACGTCGTCGTCACAATTCGCAAAGGGATGACCGCTGGTAGGGTAATACAGCCCGACTGTGGCGACTACCAGTACGACCCCCAACAGAACCGTCGACCTGCGCCATGGAGCTACGCCTGATCGCCCTCGATCCGGACTGTTGTTACGCCGCTTAGCGGCGGCAACCCTCGGCCTGGATGAACGAACGGAGTGCACTCGGAATTCCCGCTGACTGGCAGATGCGAAGCAGTGTACATCACCCGATCCAGTTATACTGCATACTTGTCAACGTCCACGGCTGGTAGCCAGGAGCTATGAAACCGATCATGTCCGAACCCCAACACAACCTGACCGTCGATCATCTTGAAGTTGTCGACGGACGCGACCGACAGCAGATCGAAGGCTGGATTCCAGAACTCGCCAGCGAAGCCGACTTGCGCGACGCGCTGGAGCAGGCATTCGACTATCGCGGCGACGTGACTATCACCCGCAAAGATGGATCGCGGGTGGAAGGCTACATCTTCGACCGTCGCAATGGCGCAACGCTGGCCGAGTCGGTGGTGCGATTGATCCCCAAAGATTCGCAGCAAAAAGTTTCTGTCGCTTATTCCGAGATCGCCGCTCTCGCCTTCAGCGGACGCGACACCGCCGCCGGCAGAAGCTGGGAAGCCTGGGTCCGCAAGTATTGGGAGAAGAAAGCTGCCGGCGAAAAGAGCATCGCGCTGGAGCCGGAAAATCTCGACTAGATCATTCCGGCCCATCGCCTTCATGCATGGCTGCAGGGGCTGTAAGCCCGAGTTTCTATACGCTCTATTGGCACGGCTGAAGCCATGCCCTGATACAAACCCGATCCCAAGCCTGATAAAGACCTGGTCCGAAGAAGTTGCGACTTCTCAAAGTCTCAAGCTTCAACTCCCGAAAATCCGCTTACAGCTCGTCGATCACCTTGGCTGCTGCATTGATCGCTTCCGTGATTTTCTGAATTTGCTCCGCCGTCACGCTCTCGCGATGCAGGCGCACCGCGACCGCGCCGCGCAAATTCATGAAGGCCCGCATGATTTCCGGCGACCGGCCCCGCCGAAAACCTCGTCCCGCCGTATCCAGGCGCTCGAACAACTCGTCGATCCGCTGTTGGTTCGCCTTCAGGTACTCGTACCCTTCGGGCGTTACTGAGTAAATCTTCTTGTTGTTCTCCGAGGTCGACACCGATGCCAAACCTTCTTCCTCCAGCATGGTTAACGTCGGATAGATCACGCCAGCGCTGGGCGTGTAACCGCCTCCCAGGCGCTGCTCCATGGTCTTGATCAGCTGATATCCATAACTCGGCTGCTCAGCGAGCAGTTTCAGAACGACCAGCCTTACATCGCCCGCATCGAACAATCGTTCGCCGCCGCGACCAAAGCCCCGCTCCCGGCCTCCGCTGAAACCGGCATGCCTCGACTCTCCTCTTTCCCGAAATCCTGCAAAGCCGCGATCAAACCAGCCCCGAGGTCCGGCAAATTCGCTGTGGCTTTCGTGGTGATGACGGCCACCGCAATGGCGGCCTCCTGTTCGTTCAAAGGTCTCTTGTTCCGTGTTCATGTTGCTTTTCTCCTGTTGCAATATATCTTACGATATAACATAAGATATATCTTTTTACGAAACGATTCAAGTTTCTTTCGAAGAAAAATCTGCTCCCACTCCATCTTCGGACACTGTGTCCGTCCCCGAACATGCAAAGCTGAGACAGGTTCCGAGTTTTTGATTCATCCCTCATGTTTTCTTAGAGTTAAGGCAACATCAGCTTGGCCCGATGCCTGCAGCTTTAGAGGGCGGTTCGCGGCCGGAAGAGCATCTCGCCTGGTTTTGCCGGGCAAGGCCATGGAGGAAAGTTGCCGAGGACAACTGCCACATGACGAATCTGGGTCAAGACGCTCGTTACGCCTGGCGGGTTCTCCGCAAGAGTCCGGGCTTCACCGCAGTTGCCGTGCTGGTACTCGCGCTTGGCATCGGTGCAAACACCGCCATCTTCAGCGTGGTGAATGCCGTGCTGCTGCGGCCCTTGCCGTTTGATCAGCCCGATCGTCTGGTAGTCCTGTGGCATCTGCCGCCGCAAGCCAGTTTCCCCGGAGTGCCAATCTTCTCTGTCTCGCCCGCCAACTTTCTCGACTGGCGAAGTCAGAGTCACAGTTTCGAAGGCATGTCGGCTTACGGCTTCGGCCGCTATATCCTGACCGGCAATGGCCAACCCGAATCGATTCGTACGGTGGCGGCAACCAGCGGATTGTTCTCCATCCTGCACGCTCAGCCGCTGCTGGGACGCGTCTTTCTCGACGGCGACGTCGAACCAGGCCAGGACCACGAAGTTGTCCTCAGCTATGGCCTCTGGAGTAGTCACTTCGGCAGTAATCCTGACATTGTGGGCAAGAATATTCAGCTCAATGGACAAGCCTACACCGTCGTCGGAGTGATGAAGCCGGGCTTTGGATTCCCGGTTGACACCGATCCCACTACCGCGCCGCAGATGTGGAAGCCACTGGCGTGGACCGCAGCGGAGCGAGCCATTCGCGACGATCACAACTATGACGTAGTGGCGCGATTAAAGCCTGGCGTCAGCTTGCAGCAAGCCCAAGCCGAGTTGGAGACCATCTCGAATCGTCTGGCACAGCAATATCCCAAAGACGATAAAGGATGGGGAGCAACGGCCATCTCGCTGCGCGACGACCTGGTCGGCGACGTGCGCCCGGCACTGCTGATTTTGTTAGGCGCGGTAGCTTTCGTTTTGCTGATCGCGTGCGCCAATGTCGCTAATCTTGTCTTGGCGAAAACCTTGTCGCGGGGGAAAGAAGTCGCCATCCGCACTGCGCTGGGCGCCAGCCGGCGTCGATTACTGCAGCAAGTGCTATCGGAAACCGTTCTGCTGGCCGTTGCCGGAGGAGCGCTGGGTCTGATCTTCGCGCATTACGGCATGCTGCTGATGGTGAAGTTTCTGGCGCAACAACTGCCCCGTGCCACCGAAATCGGGCTCGATGGCCCGGTACTCGCTTTCACCTTCGGGATTTCGCTGCTGACCGGATTCGCCGCCGGGCTGCTGCCCGCCTTGCGCTTGACCAAGGAGGACGTCAACCAGGCGCTGAAGCAAGGCCTGGGCCGCACCGCTTCCGATTCCAGCGGAACCCGTACCCACAGCGTGCTGGTGGTTACCGAGGTTGCGCTCTCGCTGATGCTGTTGATTGGCGCTGGTCTGCTGATGCGCAGCTTGTGGATGCTGCATAACGTCAATCCCGGCTTCGATGCCAATCGCGTGCTGACCATGGACCTCTCGATTCCGCAAAGCAAGTTCGCCTCGCCTCAACAGCAGGTCAGCTTCTTCCAACGTGTTCTGGATCGGGTTCGAGCGTTGCCCGGCGTGCAATCGGCTGGAGTAATCGACTGTCTGCCGCTCAGCGAATATGGTTCACATCAGCCGGTCCAGATGGAAGGACGCGCCCTGGTGCCTATGGCCGAGCAACCGGAAGTGGATATGCGCATGATCAGTACCGGCTATCTCAGTGCCATGCACATTCCGCTCGTGCGCGGGCGCGACTTTAACGGCTCTGATGTGGCCGGCCGGCCGGGAGCGGTGCTGATCAGCCAATCGATGGCAAAAGAGTCTTGGCCGAACCAGGATCCCATCGGCAAGCACGTCGACTTGTATTTTTTCCCCGGACTGCAGCGCGAAGTGGTCGGCGTGGTCGGCGACGTCAAGCTCGATTCCTTGAGCCAGACGCGGCCCACCCGGGCTATGTATTTGCCGCTGGCTCAACTTTCGGCGGCCCGCGGTGAAGACTGGCACTCCTACGGCATGAGCCTGGCCGTGCGCACCAGCATCAATCCGCTGAGTGCGACCTCGGCGATTAGCAACTCGATTCACGAAGTCGATTCGGATGTGCCGCTGCTCAATATCAGGACCATGGACGACTCCGTGTCCGAGTCGTTATCTTCGCAGCGCTTTACCATGCTGCTGCTGTCGGCCTTCGCCGGGCTGGCGTTATTGCTGGCCGCCGTAGGCATCTACAGCGTATTGGCCTATGCAGTAAGGCGGCGACTGCGCGAGATCGGGATTCGCCTGGCGCTGGGCGCGCAGATCGGCGATGTCTTGCGCATGGTCGTCATCGAAGGTATGAAGCCGACGTTGCTTGGGGTGCTCATCGGATTAGGGGGAGCGCTGGCCCTGGGACGAGTGCTGTCGAGCGTGATTTACGGCGTCAGCGCGCGCGATCTGGCAACCTTCAGCACGGTAGCCGTGGTGATGACCGGAGTAGGATTGCTGGCCAGCACGCTGCCCGCCTATCGCGCTACAAAAGTCGATCCCATGAAAACGCTGCGCGAAGAATAGTTTGTTTCTGGATATGTCATCCCGACCGTAGTGGAGGGACCGACTGTTCGGCTCGGCTGATGTGTCATCCCGACCGCAGCGGAGCGCAGTGGAGGGACCTGCTGCTCAACGGCCGGCACAGAACTGCATTTCCCCGGACTTTACTCCTCTTCCACACCCTCGAACAAATCCGTCTCAAACTTCGCTTCCCGGGGATCGCGCGTTACCGCCAAGTGGTACATCTCCACTGCGCCGTCCCCCTGGCGGAGGTTCTTCTTCACCCGCTCAAACAGGGGCTTCTGCGTAGTGTGCTGCTGGAATGCCTGGTGCTTTTTCTCGAAACGCTCTTTGCCCACTTCGATACGTGCGCTGACCGTCGGCGGCGCGATAGGTTGGCGATCGTCGAGCAGGAAATCCGAGGTGTAGTAATAAAGTTTCTGCGCACGATGCGGCGTCAATGCCTGCTCCAGTTGCTCCGGATAGCGATCGGGACGGCCTGCCCATTCAAAAGCCATCGTCGCAAACACCCCGGCCATGGCGTGATCGACGTGACCCGTAAGTCCACCATCGGGGCCGAAGGTTAGAATGATGTGCGGCCGAAGCTGGCGAATACGCAGCACCATGTCTCCTACAACGTGATACAAGTCCGCACGGTCCAGCTTGCTGTCGGAGTAATCGAGCACCTCGCCGCGCGCCACCTTCAGCACTTTGCAAGACGCTGCAAATTCCGCGCGGCGCAGTTGGGCAAGCTCCTCGTTGCTACGCGCGGTTCCACGATTGCGCGCCGCCGTTCCGGCCGTCAGACACACCACGGAAGTTTCCACGCCGCGTTCAGCGTAGAGCAGCAACGTGCCGCCGAAGGCGCCGGCTTCGTCGTCAGGATGAGCGGTAATGCAAAGCAGTTTAAGCATGGCAGAAGGGGCGTAGCTTTAGCTACGCCGCAGAAAATCATTTGTTTTGTCATCCCGACCGGAGCAAAGCGCAGCGGAGGGATCTGCTTTCCGAGTTTCTTAGCGGCCTGGTCAGCCGTGCCGCAAGGCGTCCATTGTCTTGTCATCCCGACCGGAGCGAAGCGCAGCGGAGGGATCTGCTTTCCGAGTTTCTTAGCGGCATGGTCAGCCGTGCCGCAAGGGTCCATTGTCTTGTCATCCCGACCGGAGCAAAGCGCAGCGGAGGGATCTGCTTTCCGAGTTTCTTAGCGGCCTGGTCAGCCGTGCCGCAAGGGTCCATTGTCTTGTCATCCCGACCGGAGCGAAGCGCAGCGGAGGGATCTGCGGTCCTCACATTCCGCCATATGTTCCCTTGTGTGAGCATCCTGCAATCGCCTACTCCTCTTTCCCATTCTCGCCGGCAGCTTCCGCTTTGCAGGCGTGCGCGTTGAACTGCTGCTGAATCGCTGCCTGCCCCTCGGATGGCTGACTGTGCGGGTGCGCCTCAAAGTGAAACTGCATGTTACACAATTCGCAGGTCCCGACTAGGGGAATATTCCTGACTCGTTTTATGATGCGAAGGTTACGCTTTGGCATGTTTATATCGTGTCACATCGTGCGCCCAGCCGCCACCGTCCCCGTTTTAGCCTGTCTGTGGGACTCGCTCCGCTTGCCAAACCGCGGCATATCCGCAATAATGAATGAGTTGTTGCCTCAAAGTATGTGAGGTCCAATGAATGCCTTTGCTGCGTTCATTGGGGTGTGGTAGCGACGCCGGGGTCCCCGAAAAGCGCCGAATTTGCGCTTGGCGGGGTGGTTGATCGCTGGAGCACCCACGTATCCCACCTGGCGCGAACGCATTGCCTGGCGGGACCCGGTTCTCACCTGAGGAAAGTTGCACCGCGCGGCGAGCGCACCCGTTCACCGAATTATGTGGATTGGGAAGCTGTCCCGCACCGGTGGTCACTCACTAGCAGGAAAGGAAACCATTCTTTGTGTTGATGATTCGTTTATCGCGTCGTGGTGCGCGCAAGCAGCCGTACTACCGCATCGTTGTGATCGAGAAGGACCGGGCGCGCGATGGCCGTTCGGTGGAAGTGGTGGGCACGTATAACCCGCGGACCAATCCCGCCAGTGTCGAGTTGAAGCGCGAGCGCATCGACTATTGGAAGGGCAAGGGCGCGCAGTTGTCAGACCGCGTACGCAAACTGGTGGAGAAGGCTCCAGCCGGCTCGCCGTCACCGGCTCCCATTACGCCCGCTCCGACCACTGAGACCAGCGCAGCCTAAGATCGCAGCTGCGTCGCAAGCCGACTACAGGAGTTCAAGGCATGGCAGACACCGCACCCAACATGGTCGCATTAGTGGAAATTCTGGCCAAGGCGATAGTCGAAGTGCCGGATGAAGTCACAGTCGAGCCCTTTGAAGAAAATGGCCAGACTGTGCTGGAACTGATCGTGGCCGAAAGTGACCTGGGCCGGGTGATCGGCCGTCAGGGACGCACTGCGCGCAGCTTGCGAGCCATCGTGCATTCTGCCGCGCTGCGCACTCGCAAGCGCTATCAGTTGGAGATTGTGGAATAGCCGCCGACTTCATCACCATCGCGCGCGTGCTGGGACCGCAAGGCCGGCGCGGCGAAGTCATGGCTGAGCTGCATACTGACTTCCCCGAACGCTTTGCCGAGCGCCGGGAGTTGTCGGGACTGGCGCCCGATGGCAGCCGCCGCGAATTGCAACTGGAAGAGCACTGGTTCCACAAGGGCGGCGTAGTGCTGAAATTCGCCGGCGTGGATAGTATCGACGATGCCCAGCAGCTGAAGGGGTGGGAAGTGCAGATACCTCGCGAACAGCGCACGAAGTTGGAGCCCGGAGCCGAGTACGTTAGCGAGATCGTCGGCAGCGATGTCTGGATTAATGGCGGACAGCGCTTCCTGGGACGCGTCAGCGAAGTGCGGTTTGGGGCAGGCGAAGCTCCGCTGCTGGTGGTGAAGTTGCCGGTTTGTGCGGTCCAGAACGAAGTGCTGGTTCCCTTCGCCGAAGAGTTTGTGAAGAAGTTTGATGTTGCCAACAAACGCATCGACATGGAATTGCCCGAGGGGCTGCTGGATCTGGATGCGCCGTTGAGCGACGACGAAAAACAGCGGCAGAAGTCCGAAGCCGACGAAGCAAAGTCGGCGGGAGAGCGGCGCAAGAAGAAGTAACGGTTTGAAAGGGCCCGGCTTCAGCCGGGCCGATAGGTCGAGGGAATATCGGGCTTCAGCCCCCGGGAGATTCGGCTTGCCATGTTTCTGTCGAGTCTCCATCTCACGCGGGACGAGTGCAGCCAGGCTGAGAGTTTGTATGAGAACGAGATTCTGTTTTCGCGATTGGAATACACCAGCCGAAACTCGAGCCCGCAGAGTGGGAGAGCTTAGCCCAGCACGTAGCCGCAACAGGGGTCCCCAGTTCGCGCCGGTCTTGCGCGAAGTGGGGTGGGAAGGCGGAGTGCTGGGTAGGACGCAGAATTAATCGCAGTCCCCTTGGGGACGGCAGGTGTTTCTCGATAATGTTAGCTTCGATCGGACAGAGGTGCTTCGACTCCCGGTTCGCAAATTCGCGAACCTCCGCTCAGGATGACAGGTCGAAACTTAAGAGATATCCAGCGCCAGGGAGATTGGCGTGGCCCAGATGAAGTTCGAGATCCTGACGATTTTTCCGGACTTTTTTCGCGGGCCGCTGGATTACGGCATTGTGCGCCGGGCGCGCGAAACTGGGCTCATTGAAATTGGTATTCACGATCTGCGGACGTTCACCCATGACCGGCATCGCACGGTGGACGATCGGCCGTTCGGCGGCGGCGAAGGCATGGTGCTCAAACCGGAGCCCATCTTCGAATGCCTTGAGGCGCTGAACCTCGCGCCGCGCCAGGAAAGAATCGGCGCGGCGGCGCGCGAAACAGTGGTCCTGCTGTCGCCGCAGGGCGCGCTGTTCACCCAGTCGGTGGCGCAACAGTTATTGAGCCGCGAGCGGGTGGTGCTGATCTGCGGCCGTTACGAAGGCGTGGATGAGCGGGTGAGCGAGTGTCTTGCCGATCGCGAGCTCTCGATTGGCGATTTCGTCTTGAGCGGCGGAGAATTGGGCGCGGCGATCATTGTGGACGCGATGTCGCGGCTGGTTCCGGGAGCGCTGGGCAATGCAGCTTCATCGCAGCAGGAGTCGTTCACGGCGAACGTGGTCGATACTGGCGAGAGAGTTGCCGGCGAGCCGCCCAGTTCGACCTGCGGTTCCGGCGGATTGCTCGACTATCCGCACTACACGCGTCCGGCAGAGTTTCGCGGGATGCCGGTTCCCGAGGTGCTGGTAAACGGGAATCATGATGAGATTCGCAAGTGGCGGCGGCGTTGCGCTCTGCGTAAGACATTCCGCAATCGTCCTGATCTGTTACGCGGAGCAGAGTTGAGCAAAGAAGATCGCAAGCTGCTGACGGAGATTGAGGCTGAAGAAAATGTTTGAGGTCCGGAAGACCATGTCATCCCGAGCGATCGAAGCGAGCCGAGGGATCTGCGGTCTTTCCGTGTTGCGACAAGGTTTGTAGAGCACAGAGGATCAGCAAACGCTGGTTGCTAATTGCTATTCGCTAGTTGCTATTTTTGCCGCCGCGAGGCGTGCCCTAGGGAAGGAAAACGAAATATGTCGAACTCACCGATCATTGACCGGCTACTCGCCAAAACGCGGCGCACCGATCTCCCCAACTTCAAGCCCGGCGACACCGTCCGGGTGCATGTAAAGATCAAGGAAGGCGACAAGGAACGTCTGCAGGCGTTCGAAGGCATCGTCATCTCCAGAAGCCACGGCTCGCAGCCCAGCTTCACCGTCCGCAAGATGAGCTTTGGCCAGGGCGTGGAACGCATCTTCCCTACCAACTCGAAGGTCATTGACAAGATTGAAGTGTTGCGTTCGGCGCACGTCCGCCGCGCCAAGCTGTACTACCTGCGCGCGCTACGTGGCAAAGCCGCCCGCCTGCGGGAAGTGGAAACCAACCGCAGCTAGTGGGTCGCCGGGTTTGACGGGCCAGATCGCAAGGCCGACGTTTCTTGAAGGGGCGTAGCTTCAGCTACGCCGTAACGAGCCCTTTATTTTTGTCATCCCGAACCGGCAGCCGCTGAGGGATCTGCTTTTCGAGTTTTTTCAGCAAACGGTTCAGCCCTGCGTTGAACTGACTGCCATGCATTCTGGCTTTGACACACGAAACCCCGCTGGAGGGGTAGCGGGGCTTCGCATTTCGTCCGGTGAGCGTGGTTCGCAACCCTTGCCGGACGCCTCGTTGTGCGCGATCTGCATTCGCGCTGGTTGGATTCTGTTAAACCTTCGATGCCAGTTCCAGCAATCCCACGACCATGGCAATCCACAGCGCCAACGCCACCGTGTTCAAGGTGACGCGGATCGCAGCATTGTCGATCAGCCAGTTATATTTCGCGTCCATGATGTTTCTCCTTCAGAAGTGGGTTGCGCCGGGAGTGCTTGAGGCCTCACCGGATCAACTTCTGCAGATATATACGGCCCACCTCGAAAAAGGTTCCGTTGACAGGGTGTTACAGCGGGGCAGGCCGCAGATTAGCGGCATAGGTTACAGAAACTGGCCTTGCCCGGATAGCTCCCGCTCCATCGCGAAATAGAGCCATCTCTCGCAACGAGTGGCTGCGCTGTCGCAAATCGTAGCTGGTCGTGTAATCGATGGTCTCCGGCACTGGCTTATCGGGATTGGCTTCGGCGACCTTCACCAGGCGGTTGGGATCGCGATAAGGCAACTGACGGCGTCGCTTCTTGACTCATTGCGATCTCCCTGCCGCCAAATTGGTCCTGACCATCCCTGACCCCGGAGCCGCCAGCCCATCGCTCAGCAGAAATCCGCTGAGCGCCACCGCGTTGGTCTTCAAATCTTCCAGTGCGTGAATGTACTCTGCTTGCGCGGCGAACAGACCTTGCTGCGCCAGCAATACCTGAGGATAAGACAACGCCATCCTGCCCCAGGCGTTCCGTTGCATTTCATAGAGCCGCCGGCTGCGCGGCAGAATTTCCCTCTGATAGCTTTCTACCGTCATTCGCGCCGCCTGATATTGTTCTACCGTGATTCCGGCCTGCTGCCGAAGTTGCAATTCAACCCGATGCGTCTCCGCCAGCGAGCGCTCCGACTCCGCGCGAGCCGAAGCCACATTGCCCTGGTTGCGATTGAAGATCGGCAACTCCACCCGGACTTCCGCGAATCCCTCCAATCCAAACGGCTTCCCCGTCAGATCGTTGGTCTCGAGATTCTGTTCCAGGCCGGCTCTGACTCGCAGGTCCGGAACGGACTGGCGCCGCGATTCCACGATGGAACTTTCCTCCCGCGTTGCGGTTTCTGTTGCCACCTTCATCGCTGGACTTTCGGCAATCAGAGTATTCACCAGTTGCCGGCTGTCGAGTTGCGGCAGATCGCCATCGAGCTTGCCGGCGACACGTCCGACCGGCAGCGCGGGATCGCCAATAATGCTGCGCAGATTCTCCCATTGCTGCTGCAGCTGAGTGCGCTGCAGGCCGGCATTGAGCTTGGCGCGCTCTACTTCAATCTCCGCCATGGCGACCTCTGATTCGTCCCGCGCGCCGATATTACGAAGGCGCTGCACAGTCTCCAGAGTGGTGGTCGAAAGCTTTACATATTGATCGGCCAGCGTAACCAACTCCTGGGCCGCAAGCGTTTTGACATAGGCCGAGCGGACTGCGTTCTGAACGCGGTAACGCTGTTCTTCCTTCTCCAGCGCCGCAATGCGGGCATCAGAACCAGCAACCTGCTGGGCCAGGTGAAGTTTGCGTCCCAGAACGATGGTTTGCTCGACGAACCCGCCCTGCCGGCCTCCATTCACTCCCCAGCCTCCGGCAATTTCGTCTCCCAGGTACCCCACTGTGGGATTCGGCCACAGCCCTGCCTGCAGCTGGCGTGCCTGGGCCGATCTGACTACCGCATCCGACTCTGACAATGTGGGATTCCGCCGTGATGCCTTTGCCTCCAGATCCTGAAGACGATACTCGGGCCCCGTTGGCTCTGCCGGCGTTTGACCGATCTCGGGAAGTAAGCTCGAAGACCCGGCCTCGTTTGGCTTCCCCATCTGCATCCCAGGCATGTCGTTAGGTGTTGCTTGATTGGTATGGGACATGCCAGGCATGTTTTCCGGCATACTTTGCTGCGCTTGTGCCTCGATCAGCAGAACAGGCGCCAGAACCACGCAGATCATAATTACCTGGAAAGTCCTCATCGTCCTTCTCCCGCGCTGCGACCGCCCTTGGCGGCCAGATAACGCTCGTACTGATCCGGCGGCATAATTCGCAGAAGGCTCATCATCCCCTGCATGCCGGCCGACCAGCCCGGCGCCAGTTCCATGAACTCTGGACCTTGGCTGACGGCTTGGTCCATTTGCCTTTCCATCAGGCCGTCCTGGGGAAATCCCGGTACGCTGGCCGCATGGGCCGCAATCGCTCGCGCTTCATCGGGAGCCATTTCCATGGCTTCCGCCGGCTCCATCATCAGCTTCATTTGCTCGCCGGCTTGCTTCTGCGAAAGCGGACTGGTCGACATAGCTCGGTCGCTTAGCAAGTCCATCATGCTGTTCATCATGTGGTGAGGCAGGTGGCAATGGATCATCCAGTCGCCCGGATTGTTGGCGACGAACTCAATGTCGCGCGCCTGCGCCACTCCAACCAACACCGTATTTCCCGGCCCCCATGTCGATTGCGGCTGGCGGCCCGCTTCCGTTCCGGTCACGACAAACGTGTGACCATGAAGATGTATGGGATGATGATCCATCCCGATGTTCACCATGCGAATGCGCACCCGGCTGCCCTGGCGAACCACCAGCGGAGTTGTCGCCGGACCCACTTTGCCGTTCAGGGTCAGCCAGTTGAATTCCATGTTGGCGGTGTTGGGAACGGAGTTGTTGGGTAGCAGCGCCCACTCCTGCAACACCACTCCGAAATCATGATCGACGCGCGGTGCATAGGCCTGCCTGGGATGCAGAATGAACAGGCCGGTCATCCCGATCATCTCCTGCATGGCGCCGTGAGAGTGGTAGAAGAACGTTCCATCCTGGTCGAGCGTGAATTCATAGACGAAACGGCCCCCGGAAACGATCGGCTGCTGGCTGATATAGGGCATGCCGTCCATCTGGATGGGGATCTCCAAACCATGCCAGTGCATGGTGGTCGGCTCCGGCAGATGATTGTCAAGGATGATGCGAACCCGATCTCCGCGAATAGCTTCGATGGTCGGGCCGGGACAAACACCGTTGTATCCCCAGGCATCGATCACGCGCCCCGGCATGAGTTCGCGCTTCACCGGTTCCGCGGTAAGACGGAAGACCTTCACTCCGCCATCCAGCGTGTAGCGTAGCTTGGGGATGTCGGGAGTTATGACCGGAACCGGTGGACCGGATGCATGCGGCTGGTCAGTACCGGTATTCGAAGTTCGGGGGGAACGGCTTCCGGCCTGTAATGGCTCAGCGGCAGCCAGACCGGTAAACGAGAGCGCGCCGGCGCTCCAGGCCAACGCGCGCTGCAAAAACGAACGCCTGCTATTCATAAGAAACTCTCAAATCGAAGACTGATAAAAAACATTTTGTAGTGGGTCGAGCGCCTGGCCGGAATTTTCGATCAAGCCGCTTTCAGCTCCTGAGACAGTCAGAGAAGACCTGCCGCAGGCGCCAATAAGCTGCGATTCGGCCATGCTTGCCGGAAGGCGTGCTCCGCCCGTGTTCTTACCACTGAGCAATAAGAAAGCGAGTCTGGCTAAATGCGCAGAGCTACTGAGAGCGGATGGGGAAGGAGCTTAGGAGGAGCTTGTTGGAGCTTGATAGTATCCCATAACTTTTGGCTGGTGCCGACCGGAGAGATAATCGCAACCGTCATTGCGAGACGACCGCTTTGGGTCGCTGCGTTGTCCTTGCCGCTGATCGGCGAAGACAGAACCTGGGCTTGCGTGCAGGGCTCGCTCGCACAACTTGAGGCGTCTTGGAAATCGTGAGTGGCGGCACTGCTTCGTTGCCCCCGGCCGGCGTGGCCGCAATGCGAATGAGACATTCTCGTTGCCGAGGTGTGGGCTTCGCTCGCAGACCCGGAGGAAGAAGTGTTCATTGGGCCTGAAAGCGGAGCCAAGGCCGGCGCGGAAGCAGGATGCGAAAGCGACAACGAGCACGACAACTCGCACGCCGAAGCCAATGATGTCGCGCACAGCAGCAGCAACGACAGGCAAGCGGCGATGGCATGCTTCCACTTCATGGGATCGTTCTGCCGATTCTACCCGCAACGACCGGGCGCTGTCGAAGTGCCGCAGCCACAAGAATCGAGCAGGGAGCGAGGAGTGGATAGAACCTTGGATGCTGCCAGGGGCCTGTTCACAACCCATTACGAACACAGGATGCCCAATTGCTCGCCCAGTCAGGCCCTACAGAAAGAGGGCGCCCGCAAGCAACGCCCTCTGACCTGAGAACTGCAGCCTGACCTAACGCATGGCACCGGACGTGGCACCGGCGTCGCGATTTGAGGCATTGCTGGTTCCACTCTGCTGTTTCAGCCAGGCTGACAGGTTGCCCTGCTGCTGCTCGCGCAGCGAGACGCAGCCGTTGATTGACTCGATCGCTTCCTTCTGATTGCGTTCCGTGCCGGGGAAGGGATGCTGTTCGAAGAACTGCTTCACCTCGGTGGCCTTCTGCGCATCACAGAAACTTTGTGCTCCGTACAAGAACACTCCCACGCCGCCCAGTCCTCCGCCTGTCTTCTTCATCAGATCGTCAAAATTCGTCCGCATGAAGTTCCAAGTCTCATTCTGGCTGGCGGGATTGTTCAGCATGGGAAGCAGAATGTAAAGGTCCTGGCCGCGTACCGCCGGGGTCAGGGTCGAGTCCAGCGTTTGCTTGGTCAACTGCGGCTGGGTAAACTCGGAAAGCCCATAGAAATATCCGTAATACTGCTCGGGAGATTTCGCTTTCTCCATCTGCTCTTTGAATTGGTTATAAAGAGCCGCATCGCCGTGACGCGCCGCCACCGCGATTACCGCGTGCGCCAGCGTTCCATCCACCGAGCTGGGGTCCTTGATGTATTGCTGCATCATGACCTTTGCCTGCTGAATGACCTCGGGATCGTTAGCATCGTTGCCCAGCCCTTCGAACAGGTAGGCGCGTTTCTGCTTGTCGAGCGGTGTGTCACTAGGACGACCGCTATAGCCGAGTTGCTGCAGCACGGGCGAGAACTGAGCCCGCAGCCAAGCCTGAAATGCCGGCCGATCGGCGTCGGTCACCAGGTAATCGCTAATCACATTCAGGTGTTGTCCGAAGGCAGACAGCAGAATGGCGCCGGGAGTATTTTTCAGCTGAGCACCCAGCGCGAGGTAGTCACCCACACTGTGCTTGCCAATTCGCATCAGCGCCCACTCGTTGCCGATCAGTGCGATGCGTTCCTCGGGCGTGAGCACGGTATCCACAGCGTTACCCAACTGGCGCAGGGCCGCGGCGTCGTAGTCAAAACGGTAGTAGCCAAGCGCATTGGAGTCTGGGAACACCAGCTTGGAGCAACCCTTCAAAGTGAACTGCTGTTGCCGCTGCGTCAGCAGGAAGCACTCTTGCTTGCCCGCCGAGCTTTCATTGAGGCCCTTGGCGCAAACCGGGATCTGCCAGATCTGTTCGTCAGGCTCGTTGAAAGCGGCCGGGGTATCGAAATAGCGCTTCTGCGTGAGGTTGAGCGTAGTATTGCCGCCTTCGCACTTGGCCTCGACGCCGACAAAAGGCGCGCCCGGCTGCAAAACAAACGTGGGCATGATCTGGTCGATGGGCTTCTTCGACGCCCGCGCCATCGCGCCCCAGAAATCAGAGGCGGTAGCGTTGCCGTAGGCGTGTTCTTTCAGATAGAGGTTGACGCCGGCCCGGAAGGTTTCGTGCCCCAGATACGACTCCAGCATATACAGGACAGCGGCCGACTTGCCGTAGGCAATTCCATCAAACAGTTGCTCGATTTCGGCGCGAGTTTCCGCAGCCTGATGAATGGGACGCGTGTTCTTTACCGAGTCGCCGCCTCAATGCCCGGTCGGTGTTTTCAACCACGTCCTGGCTTTCCATCCAATCCGGCTTCCACGATTCGATAGGATGAGCCGTCATCCAGGTGGCAAATCCTTCGTTGAGCCAGATGTCGTCCCACCAGGCCATGGTCACCAGATCGCCGAACCACTGGTGCGCCATCTCGTGCGCGATCGTCTCAGCGACGCCTTGCTTTGCACCCACCGACGCCGTCTTATCGTCAATCAGCAGCGCGCTCTCGCGATAAATAATCGCGCCCCAGTTCTCCATCGCACCGGCCTGGAAGTCAGGCACCGCGATGTTATCCAGCTTGGGCAGCGGATACTTAATCCCGTAATAGCTGTCGTAATAGTGCAAGAACGCCTTCGACGCTGCGAGCGGGAACTGGGTCAGGTTTTCCTTACCCGGCACCGTGCATACGCTGACCTTCACGCCGTCCGTATGATCGGACACGCACTTCCAGTCGCCAACCGTGAGCGCCACCAGATAGCTCGACATCTTAGGCGAAGTGGAGAACTTGATAGTGTGCTTGTCACCCGGGCCAGGAGTGTCGGAGACGATTTCGCCATTGGAGATTGCGGTATCGCCTTTGTCGACGATGGCGGTGATGTCGAAGGTCGCCTTATAGGACGGCTCATCGAAACTGGGGAAGGCTACGCGCGCATCGGTCGATTCCATCTGCGACACTTCATACTTGCGGCCCTTATAGGTGCTGAGATAGAAGCCACGCAGCTTGTCGTTCAGGTGCCCGGTGTACTTGACGTGCACCATCGCCGGACCGGCGGGAATCTGTTTGTCTAAGGTGAAGGTCGCCGTCTCATTCTTCTCGTCGGAAGAAACCTTGGCGGTCAGTGTCTGCCCACCAGCGGTCACAGTGACTTCGTGGAAATCGATTTCCACTGCGTTCAGCGTAATGGTGTTGCTGGGCTGGGTGAGTTTGAGATCAATCGTTTCGTCGCCATCGAAGGTGTTGTTGGAAAAGTTGATGTTGATGGCGAGCGAATAATGACTGGGAGTTGCACCGCCAGGCAGGCGTTGCGCAAAAGCTGTGCAGCAGGCAAGAAGGCCAGCTGCCAGCACAAGCAGGATTCTTTTCATATCACACTCTCAAGAAATCAGAATCAGAAATCGAAGATGCCCCAACTTAGTATGAAGGGAAGATACGTATGGGACCTACCCATAGTTCCAATAAAACGATAAGACTATGTTAGACGATTAGAGTAAGGATGTGTGAGCCGCTGAGCGCATTAGGAAGGAATACATAGAGTCGCTGCCCGGAAATGGGCAGTTGTCCATTTTCGGACTAAGAGCCGGCATTATTGCATACCTTCGTCGTCGTTAGTAATGACAGCTTTGACTAACGCAATTCTTTCGAGCGACTGCGCGGCACGCCATTTAGGAATGTCTCGCAGCATCGATTCACTCCGAACCAATACGCTAGTTCGCGATAGTCTTCGGCGTTGAAGATCGCGATGTCCGCGTCCTTGCCAACCTCGATACTTCCCTTTCGACCTTGCAATCGCAGAGCACACGCGCCGTTATAGGTGGCAGCCGTGATTGCCTCCGCCGGCAACATCTTCATGTGAGTGCACGCAACGGAGAGGACGAACGGCATCGAGGGAGTAGGCGCTGTGCCCGGGTTGTAATCGGTTGCCAAGGCAACGGCGACTCCGGAATCGATCAACTTGCGCGCTGGCGGAAAGTTTTCTAATCCCAGAAAGTAGTTTGCCGCTGGAAGCAATGTTGCGACCGTGTCGAGCGTAGCCAGCATGGCGATATCGTCGTCACTGACGTGGTCCATGTGATCGAATGAGGCGGGATGAAATTCGATGAGTGAAGCCAGTTTCGCCGGCGTGAGCTGGCAAACGTGGGCACGCACTCCGAGATTATGATCAACAGCGGCGCGCAGAATATCTCGCGATTGTTCCAGGCTGAACGCGCCGCGCTCGCAGAAGACGTCCACAAATTCGGCGAGGCGCCGTAGGTCTTGAAGGGGCAAGGCTTCAGCCGTGCCAACAGGTTTCGTCTTTAATTTGTCATCACGAGCGGACTTCAGTCGGCGAGGGATCTGCTTTTCGCTGGAAACGGTAGCGGCCACCGCCGGAATCATCTCTTCACATACGATGCGCACATACTCTTCCGGATGGTCCCGATACTCGGGAGCAATCACGTGCGCTCCCAACAGCGTCGGTACCACGGTTCCCGCCCACTGATGCGAGGCTTCGCGGATCGCCTCCAAAGATTTCATCTCCGCCTCGAAACTCAATCCGTAACCCGACTTTGCTTCCACGGTGGATGTGCCTTGCGCGGCCATCTCGTCCAGGGCTCTGATAATGTGACAGGCCAACTGTTCGATCGATGCTTCGCGGACTCCGCGCAGGCTGGCGCGAATGCCGCCGCCAGCTTCCGCAATCTCTTCATAGCTGGCGCCGGCAATGCGCTTCTCGAAATCAATCAAGCGGGGAGTTGTGAATACAGGATGAGTGTGGGAATCGACAAAGCCCGGCAGTACAACTTTGCCGCGACAGTCGATTTCGTCAGCACTCTTTCCCAACTCATTCTTGGCGACCTCGTCGGTCGTGCCGACGGCAACAATTTTCCCGCCCACGATGAGCACCCCGCCGTCTTCTACGACGCCTAACTCGCGCATCTGGGCACTACGCCGAGGGCCGGTGCTGCACGATTCGTCACGTAGCGTAATGAGCTGTGAGGCGTGGGTCAGAAACGTGACGCGGACTTGGTCGTCAGAGTGCAAGTTTTCTCGCTTTAGTGCGGAAAGCAGAGTCCTCAACTCGGACTAAATTCCTCGCCCGGATGACAGCCTCAGAGATTTGGCGGCGATAGCGGTCCTTCGACTTCGTTCGTCCGCTGCTCGCACAGCGGGCTCACTACGCTCAGGATGACACCATCGCTCCAGATCGTTATTGGCTGCTGCTCCTGGCTGACGGCTGAATGCTCATGGCTGATGGCTGACAGCTGACGGCTGAATGCTCCAAGCTAGTTGCTGTCACTAGTTGCTAGTTGCTCGTCACTAGCTGCTAGTCACTAGCTGCTAGTCACTAGTTGCTAGCCACTACTCCGCCATCGGCACCTTGATTCCCTTTTCCTTCGCGAATTTCTTCGCTTCGTCATACCCGGCGTCGACGTGCCGCGCGACGCCGATTCCCGGGTCGTTGGTCAGCACTCGCTCAATGCGCTTGGCCATGGCATCGCTGCCATCAGCCACCGTCACTTGTCCGGCGTGCTGCGAGTATCCGATCCCCACGCCGCCGCCGTTGTGGATCGAAACCCACGAAGCGCCGCTTGCCGTGTTCAGGAGGGCATTCAGCAAAGGCCAGTCGGCGATGGCGTCGCTGCCATCCTTCATCGACTCCGTCTCGCGAAAGGGCGATGCCACCGAGCCGCAGTCCAGATGATCGCGGCCCATCACGATTGGCGCCTTGAGCTTGCCAGTCTTCACCAGATTGTTCAATGCCAAACCAAATTCGGCACGCTCGCCGTAGCCCAGCCAGCAAATGCGGCACGGCAGCCCCTGGAACTTGATCCGCTTGCGCGCCAGATCGATCCAGCGGCTGAGAATCTTGTTGCCGGGAAACATTTGCAGCACCAGATCGTCGGTGGTGTGGATGTCGGCAGGATCGCCGGAAAGCGCCGCCCAGCGGAACGGCCCGCGTCCCTCACAAAACAGCGGGCGAATATATGCGGGAACGAAGCCGGGAAAATCGTAGGCGTTCTTCACTCCATGATCGAAAGCGAAAGTGCGAATGTTGTTGCCGTAGTCGAAGGTGACCGAACCCATCTTCTGCAATTTCAACATGCCTTCGACATGGCGAGCCATGGTGTCGAGCGAGCGCTCGACGTAAGCTTTGGAATCGCTCTTGCGCAGCGCCGTCGCTTCTTCCAGCGACATGCCCGCAGGCACGTAGCCGTTCAGCGGATCGTGCGCCGAAGTTTGATCCGTGAGAATGTCAGGCACCACGCCTCGCTCGGCCAGTTGAGGAATGATGTCGCCGCAATTGCCCACCAGGCCGACGGAGATGCTTTCCTTCCGGCGCTTGGCGTCATGCAGAATACGCAGCGCCTCGTCGAGCGTGTTGACCATGTGATTGCAATAGCCGCTGCGCAGGCGTTTCTTGATACGCTCGGGATCGACGTCGATCCCCAGAAAACAGGCGCCCGTCATGGTCGCTGCCAGCGGTTGCGCGCCACCCATGCCGCCCATGCCGCCCGAAACGATCAACTTGCCTTCCAGGTCCCCGCCGAAATGCTTCTGTCCGGCCGCCGAAAATGTTTCAAAGGTCCCCTGAATAATGCCTTGCGAGCCGATGTAAATCCACGATCCGGCTGTCATCTGCCCATACATGATCAGGCCCAGCTTCTCCAGTTCGTTAAATTTCTCCCAATTCGACCAGTGGCCCACCAGGTTGGAGTTGCAGAGCAGCACCCGCGGCGCGTATTCGTGCGTCTGGAAGACCCCCACCGGTTTGCCGGACTGCACCAGCAGCGTCTCATCGTTTTCCAGCGACTTCAGCGAGTTAACGATGGCGTGGTAGCACTCCCAGCTGCGCGCGGCGCGGCCAGTACCGCCATAAACCACGAGGTCTTGGGGGCGCTCAGCCACGTCGGGATCGAGATTATTCATGAGCATGCGCATGGCGGCTTCCTGTCCCCAACCTTTGCAGGACAGCTGGTTGCCGCGGGGCGCCCTCACCGGAGTGTAGGCAGCACTGGTTGTATCGGGTGCGACTGGCATAACACACGATGGTAGTGCAATCAGTGACCAGTTGCCAGTAGTCAGTTGTCAGAAGTCAGTGGTTGGTGTCAGGGTACGTCGCCAGCATCGATCGAAGTGGGGTTGAGGCTCGCCTGGGCACCGGCCAAAGCCAACCAGCGCAACAGAAGGCAAAGTCATGCATTGCCCGATGAGCCCTACGAACTGACGACTGGCCACTGGTAACTGGCAACTAAAGAAAACGGGGAGCGGCTGTTTGGCCATCTCCCCTCTCTCTCCGATCAGGTTTGCAATTAAAGATAGCTTATCCGACGCGCCCCAGTCCCACATCAGAGGAATATGAATAAATTGTCAAAAATTTGTGAAGGTGCGGGGAGGGCCGGACCCGCACGCCATATACCCCATTGTGAGACACGTGAGGGGGAGAAGCGTTCTCCGTAGTTACCCTGTTTCTTAGTCCTACAATGTAGGATTTCCCCTACGCTCCGCCCTTGGCGAAGTCGGCGGCGAACTCTACCAGTGAGCGAACGGGTACGCCCGACGGGCCTTTCGCAATCCACGGCTTGCTATCTTCGATCCAGGCCACGCCGGCGATGTCCAGATGAATCCAGGGCGTGTCGCCGACGAATTCCTTCAGGAACATGGCTGCCGTGGTGGCGCCGGCCCAGCGTCCGCCGGTGTTCTTGATGTCGGCAATGTCAGACTTGATCATGTCGCGGTAATCGTCTTCGGCCGGCAGCCGCCAGATCTTTTCACCCGCCTTGGGCAGCGCCTTACTGAAGCGCTCGTAGAAGTCGTCGTCGTTGGAGAAGGCGCCGGCTTGCACCATGCCCAGCGCCACCACGCATGCGCCGGTCAGTGTAGCTGCGTCGATCAGGTGAGTGCAGCCCAACTCCTTCGCATAGTGCAAACCGTCAGCCAGCACCAGGCGGCCTTCGGCGTCGGTGTTGATGATCTCAATCGATTTGCCCGACATGGCAATCTGTACGTCGCCCGGCTTCTGGGCTTTGCCCGAGGGCATGTTCTCGGTCGCACAAACGATGCCGATTACTTTCAGATTCGGCTTTAGCTGCGCGATGGCGCGCATGGCTCCGATCATGGAAGCGCCGCCCGCCATGTCGTACTTCATCTTCTCCATGCCGTCTGCCGGCTTGATGGAGATACCACCGGTATCGAAAGTAACGCCCTTGCCTACCAGGCCAAGCACGCGTTTCTTCGGGGCGCGGGGCGGGTCATAGCGCATCACGATCAGCCGCGGCTCTTCGTCAGAGCCTTGGGCCACGCTCCAGAAAGCTCCCATCTTCAGCTCTTTGATTTTGTCGGGACCATAGATTTCGCACTGCAAGCCGACCTCTTCGCACATGGCCTGGGCGCGGTCGGCCAGGATGGCCGGGGTCATGCGATTGCCCGGCTCGTTCACCAGATCGCGGGTGAAGTTCTGCGACTCGCCAATGATGCGACCCTGCTCCATCGCAGTCTTTGCGGAGTTTTGATTCGTGCCTTTGGGAGCGACGATGATCAATTCGTCGACTTTTTGCTCATTGCGATCGCTTCTGTAGTAGTCGGCATCGAAGTTGCCGACGAACGCCCCTTCGACGATCGACTTAGCGGCATCGTCAACGCCGCGGGGCATGATGAACGCGAAGCTCTTCAGATCTTTTGCTTTCAGCGTGCGAACCGCCGCGCCGGCCAGCTTGCGCAATTCGGATGACGAGAAACTCTTCGCCTTGCCACCCCCAATCAGGAGCAGACGCTTGGCCTTCAGGCCTTCAGGCTTGTGGAGAAGCACGGTTTCCAGCATCTTGCCGGTTACCTCAGCCGAGGCGATGAGGTCGGCAGCAGCGGTCTGCACCGCGCGGTCGTCGGTTTGGATCTGGGGATTGTGCTTGTCGGACTTGTCGCCGTTCTTGTTGTCCTCGGCGGCATCGGTAACCGTGACGACGAGGCATTCGGTTTCGATTTGCGATGGGGCGGCTGTATTCAGATTCGTTTTCATGATTAGTCCGTTTCTGTCGCCCCTGAAGGGGCTCAAAGTTCTAATATCGATGAACCCAGGGCTCACGCCCTGGGCTAGTTTTGTTCCGCCCTGCGGGCTGGACCCACGTCGAGACCTCCTCACGCTCAGTTGAGGGCAGCAGGCTTCGTTAGCCGGAAGGACTCGATGATGCGGGCCACAGCAGGGGGCTTTGGTGCGTTGCTTGGCCAATCGGCCGTAAATATGTAGAACCTACCTTTTACACAATAGTAGCGATCGTATGTTTTGAGCTTCGGGTTGACGTTGAATTCATATTCAACGCCCGGATAGCCATTGGCGGAAAAATCCCTGACCGAGGATGGGTCGATTGGCTGCCCGGGCTGTTTTCCGTGAAGCGCTCCTTCTTTCAATAAAGCTAGCGTCGATGCGCAGTCCCTCATCTCGCTAGCGACTCTCAAAGTCACGGAAATATTGCCAGCCAGATGGACTGTATAAGCAGTCATGTTTGGCATAGTGAGATCCCTGTGAGGATTTGGAGCCGAAGGCAGCGTAATAGCAAAACCGTCGTTTGGGTATACGTATTCCTTCCACGATGACGCGGATTCCTGTCCGAAGAGCAAAAACGGTACCAGAACCAGAATAGCCGCAACCATGCTTCGCATGATGCCCTCACGTTTTTCTGCTGCGTGCAACGGCCTCGCGGGCTTCTTTGTCGGCGGTCTTGCGACGCTCGGTTTCGCGCTTGTCCCAGTTCTGTTTGCCTTTGGCTACGGCTATCTCGACTTTCACCCGGCCGTTCCGAAAATAGAGCCGGGTTGGAATCAAGGTCAGACCCTTTTGCTGTGACTTGCCGAGCAGCTTGTGCAACTCATTTTTGTGTACCAGCAACTTGCGTGTTCGCAAAGGCTCGTGATTGAAGATGTTTCCGTGCTCATAAGGACCGATATGCGCATTGATCAGCCACAACTCGCCATCTTTAACCAATCCATAGGCGTCTTTCAGGTTGGCCCGGCCGGCGCGCACGGATTTGACCTCGGTTCCGCGCAGAGCAATGCCAGCCTCGAATTTCTCCAGCAGAAAATAATTATGCGATGCGGACCGGTTGACGGAGGCATCGCGCTCGCCGCTGGCCGTGGGATCGCGCCGCGTCTTCTTCTCTTTCTCCGGGCGGGTTGGTATTTGCGACTGGCGAGACATAGCGTTGCTGTTTAGTTCCGGTCCGGGTCAACAACCTTAGATCCTGCTTCAGGAAAATCAGAATATTGACGTGGCGGGACTAGCCATTGACGCGGGATTACATGCGTTTTCCGATGCTAACACAGGATGGGAGCCCCTATACGCGCGTGTCGCCGGCTGACAGCCGGATGGGGGGAGAAAAACATTCAAGGATTATCTACCGCGTAGCTGAAGCTACACCCCTTCAAAATCGCCGCCCTCACAATCGCCGATCTTCAAGGCCGCAGGTCCGAAGGGGTTATATGCCTGTCACCGTCAGACTGGTCTGCGCAGTGAAACCGCCGTAGACTGCCGAGATGGTCGTGCTTCCAGCCGCGACTCCAGTGGCCAGTCCGGTTCCGGAAATCGTGGCCACCCCCACATTGCTCGACGACCAGGTAACAACTCCCGTCAAGTCTTGCTGGGTGCCATCGGCATAGGTGCCGGTTGCGGTGTATTGCTGAGTGCCGGCCACTGAAAGCGTAGCCGCCAAGGGCGCTATGGCTATTGAGGTCAGAACCGCCGACGTGACCGTGGCAATTGTCTGGGTCGAGCCCTGCTGATAGCTCGCATTGATAATCGATATGCCGGCAGACACTCCGGTCAGGAGTCCAGCGGAATTCACGGTAGCTATCGCCGGTTTCGACGAAGTCCAGTTCACGCCGGGGGTGACGTCGATCTGAGTTCCCACTGCCGTCGTTCCCGTCGCGGTAAATTGCGTGGTCGAACCCACCTGCACGGTAGGGTTGGTTGGCGAAAGCGAGAGCTGGGTAACCGTGTCATTGGAAACGAAAAACCCACCACAGGAAGTGAGTAAAAGAACCAGGAAAATCGCACAGCCTTTGGTGAAGTATTTCATCGCCTTATTTTAGCTTGAAGTTGCGTCCGCTTTACAAGCAGTCTTTTCAGACTTTGCAGCATTTTATTCGGCAATTCGCGCGCGTGAGTTCCCAAGAATCCACACCCCAGGAGCACTACGCTCCAGGCGGACGAAAATGGATAGCGAGTTCCGCGTAAGCCGCGAACCCTGCATGCTAACACACGATGAACGCGACGCCTCAGCGTCCTCTGAAGATGCTATAATCGCGCGGTTCGCACCAGAGTCCTAAGCGCACGCGGCTGAGGTCTGTTCAAACGGAAAACTCGCTCACGTTTAACGTGAGTCCAAGTCTTACATCCGGAGCCTGGCATCTCTGGCCGTACGGGAGGCGAAAGATCCGGCGCAAATCTCCGGGGTTTTAAGGAACGCGATGAAATGGTTCACCGGTGTCCTGGCGCTGCTACTGATGTTGGCGGTGACGGCACTCGCCTCCACGGACAAGCAGGCCAAGGCTCTCTTCCAAAAGGGTAAGGACGCCGAAGTTCGGCAGGATTACATTACCGCCTACAACTATTACCATCAGGCTTACCAACTCAAGCCTTCCGATCTGACCTATCGCGCTTCATTCGAGTACGTTCGTTTTCTGGCAGCGGCGTCTTACGTTCACCAAGGCGAGATTCTGGTGAAGGCAGGCAAGCTGCAAGAGGCGTTGACTGACTTTGAGCAGGGACTGGCCATCGATCCCTCCAGCTTCATCGCGCAACAGGAAGCCAACAAGACCCGGGAGCTTATCCAGAAGAGTCTCAATCCCACGCCTCCCCCAGCGCCCTCTACGGAATCGGCTCTTACCAAACGCATGGAAGAGGCTACCGGCCCGGTGGAACTGGCGCCCATCTCGCAGACGCCGATTACCCTGAAGCTCACCGAGGATGCCAAAACAGTTTACGAAACCATTGGCAGGCTGGCGGGAATCAACGTTCTCTTCGATCCCGACTACACCTCCAAGAGGATTCGCGTGGACCTGAACGGCGTGACGTTGCAGGAGGCACTGGAGATCGCGGCTCTGGAATCCAAGACCTTCTGGCGTCCGGTCACCCCGAATACGATATTCGTGGCCACTGACAGTCCGGCCAAGCGCAAGGAGTTGGAGCAAAGCGTCATTCGCACTTTTTATCTGACCAATCTTTCCCAACCCAACGAATTGCAGGATCTGGTCAATATTCTTCGTACCTTGCTCGATACCCAGCGATTGCAGCAGTTTCCGTCGCAGCAGGCCATCGTGGTGCGGGGCACGCCCGACCAGATCGTAATGGCGCAAAAGCTGATCGAGGATCTCGACAAGTCGAGGCCCGAGGTCGTGGTTGAAATTGCGATCATGCAGGTTACTCGCGACAAAATGCGCAACCTGGGCATCAGTCCTCCGGCCAGCGTCTCGATCGCCGTGCAGGAATCCCCGGGAACGACGACCACCACCACCGCGAGCACCGCCTCTGGAGCCGGCGGAACGGCTACTACCTCGACCTCTAACACGGGAAACATCAGCTTGAACAGCCTGGCTCACCTCAATGCCACCAACTTTGAGGTGACTATTCCGACTGCAACCGCGAACTTCCTGATGAGCGACAGCAGCAGCAAGCTGATCCAGCAGCCCCAAATCCGTGCCTCAGACGGCCAGAAGGCTTCGCTGAAAATCGGCGAGCGCGTTCCGGTGGCTACCGGGTCGTTCCAGCCGGGTATCGGTGGCGTCGGCATCAACCCGTTAGTAAACACGCAGTTCAATTACATTGATGTGGGCGTAAACATCGATATCACGCCGCGCGTACACGGGCTCGACGAAATCACGCTGAAGCTCTCGGTCGATATCTCGGCGATTGACTCGTATCAGAATATTGGCGGCATCAGCCAGCCGGTTATCGGTCAGCGAAAGATTGAGAACGAGATCCGCCTCAGGGAAGGTGAAGTCAACATTCTGGGCGGCATTCTGGAGAATACCCAGACCAAGTCGCTGTCCGGCATTCCCGGACTGGCTTCGATTCCGCTCTTCAAATACCTTTTCGCCGAGGAACAAACGCAAAATAACGACAACGAGATCGTCTTCATCCTGATTCCGCACATCGTGCGCGCTCAGGATATCTTCCCCAGCAACCTTAAGGCGATTGACGTAGGCACGGCCAACACCATCTCGTTGCGGCACGACACCCAGGCCCCCAGCCCGGCTCCGGGCAACGGCCAACCCGGTGGGCCGGGAGCCATGAACAACCCGGCGCAACCGCGCGGTCCGCAGACGCAGCCACAAGCCAGCTCCCCGCCATCGGCTGGCGTTCAGCCCACTGCGGCGTCGGCGCCCCCCGGCAGCGCCATTTTGAGCTTCGACCCGCCAACCCTCGATCAGGCAGTCGGTTCCACATTCACCGTGAACGTGAATATGACTGGCGGCCAGAATGTCTCCTCGGTTCCGGTGGAGGTCCAGTACAACCCGCGCGTCTTGCAGGTGCTGAATGTGTCTAACGGAACCATGCTTTCGCAAGACGGGCAAACAGTCGCACTGGTCAATCGCGACGACAGCATGATTGGAAATCTGCAAGTGACAGCCTCGCGGCCGCCCGGAGCCGCCGGGATTTCCGGCGAGGGATCTGTCTTCACCCTGACCTTCCAAGCCCGCGCTCCCGGACAATCCACCCTGAGTATCAATCGTGCCATGGTCAAGAACGCAGGTATGCAGACCATTCCCGCAAGTGGGTCGCAAGCTATCGTTACCGTTCACTAGGACGGCCGTCTAAAACAGAGAGCGCCCAGCGCAATCCACCTCTCGCGCCGCTCACGGCTTGCTCCGGGAGGTGCGCGACCAGCTCAGGAAAGGATTAAAATAAAGGCAGTGCTTTTCCGCCACTCCCATTGTCATCCAAGCCTCGGCGGGCCGGGCGAGTCCGTAGTTCCCGTGCGCAGGCGTGGCCTGCGCTTGCGGGGCTTCACCATTGTCGAGCTCATCGTCGCGATGACGATTCTCATGATTCTGACCGCAGCTGCGACTCCGGTGGTGCATGTGGTCATTCAACGCAATAAGGAGCGCGAGTTGCGCCGTGACCTGTGGCAGATGCGCGACGCCATTGACCGTTACAAGGACGCCGCCGATCGCGGAGCCTTCCAGGTAAAGGTGGACAGCCAGGGTTATCCTCCCGACCTTGAAACTTTGGTGAAAGGCGTGGACACCAACGGCAAGAAGATGCGATTCTTGCGGCGAATTCCCGTGGATCCCATGACCGGCAAAACCGAATGGGGCCTGCGTTCCATGCAGGACGATCCTGACTCGGATTCCTGGGGCGAGCAAAACGTCTTCGATGTCTATACCAAGTCGGAAGGCACCGGCCTGGACGGAACGAAATACAAAACATGGTAGGTTGGAAGGCGGCGCTGCGGCGCTGATCGATAAATCTCTAGCGGTCCTATGAAACGGCGTTTTCAACAGCGCGGGTTTACGCTCATCGAACTGATGGTGGTGATCAGCATCATTGTCATTCTGTTGTCGCTCGCTATTCCCAACTACACCTCGTCCATCCTGCATGCCAAGGAAACCGCGCTGCGCGACGATCTCTACACCCTGCGCTCGCTCATCGATCAGTACACGCTCGATAAGCAGAAGGCGCCCACATCCTTGCAGGATCTAGTCACCGCCGGGTACCTCAAGGAACTTCCCAAGGATCCGTTTACCAATGCCCGCGACAGCTGGGTTCCGGTCACCGACGACAGCATCATGTCGCCTGACCAGACCGATCCCGGCATCATTGACGTGCACAGCGGCAGCGAACAGAATTCCAGCGAAGGCACCGCGTATAGCACCTGGTGAAAAGCTTTCGGCCGTCAGCCATGAGCCATCAGCGCGCGGCTATTGCTTCGCATCGGTAGCATCATTGGCAACTTGCTGATGCCATCTTATCCTGCCATTTTTCCTGGCACTCTGCTATCGTTCGTGGCACAGCTATGGAAAAGCCCTCCTGGACCCGTCTGTTCAGCTTCATTACGGCTGTCATGTTGTGCTCCACTTCGCTGGGCGCCCAAGCGCCCCACATCCTGAAGCCCCGCGCACAAGAGAAGGCGGCCCCGCCGGCTCCACAAGCACCTCCGACCACTCCTGAAATGACGAGGCAGGACTTGGAGGCGTTCCTCGACGGCTTCATTCCCATCGAACTGCAACGCGACGACATTGCCGGCGCGGTGGTTATGGTGGTGAAAGACGGGAAGGTGCTGCTGGCCAAGGGCTACGGCTACGCCGATGTGAAGAACAAGAAGCCGGTCACCGTCGATGCAACCCTCTTCCGTCCTGGCTCCATCTCCAAGACCTTCACCTGGACAGCAGTGATGCAACTGGTCGAACAGGGCGAGATCGACCTGAACCGCGACGTAAACGACTATCTCGACTTCAAAATCCCCGCGACCTTCGACAAGCCGATCACGATGAAAGATCTGATGACTCACACGCCGGGATTCGAAGAAACGTTGAAGGAGTTGTTCGTATCGGACGCGGCAGACATGCGTCCCTTGCAAGAATATGTGCGCCATCATCTGCCGAAGCAGATTTTTCCTCCGGGCACCACTCCGGCATACTCCAACTATGGGGCGACGCTGGCGGGCTACATTGTGCAACGCGTTTCCGGCATGCCGTTTGACGATTACATCGAGCAGAACATTTTTTGGCCGCTGAACATGCATCGCACCACGTTTCGCCAGCCGCTGCCCGCCGATCTTAAGCCGCTGATGTCAGAAGGGTACAACCAGGCGTCGCAACCGGCGAAAAGTTTCGAGTTCGTACAAGCGTGGCCGGCGGGCAGTTTGTCGACCACCGCCGGGGACATGTCGCATTACATGATCGCTCACCTGCAGGACGGGGAATACAACGGAGCTCGTATCCTGAAGCCGGAGACCGCACGGCTGATGCATTCGCGCGTCTTTGGACTGGATCCCAGGCTGAATGGAATGGCGTATGGATTCTACGAAGAGACACGCAACGGCCATCGCATCATCGGTCATGGGGGTGATAGTCAGTGGTTCCACAGCGACCTGCACCTGATGCCTGACGATCACATCGGCTTCTTCGTCTCCTACAACAGCGCCGGAAAACCGGGCTTCCCGGGCCGCACCGCGCTGTGGCAGGGCTTCCTGAATCGCTATTTCCCCTACACGCCTCCGCCGGGACAGCAGGTAGCCAACGCCGCCCAGGATGCGAAGTCGGTCGCCGGAACTTACTGGGTGAGCCGCCGCTCGCAAACCAATGTCGCTGCTGTCGTCAATTCGCTGGATCAGGCCCGGGTGAGTGTGAACTCCGATGGAACCATAAGCGTGGACCAGGCCAAGGATTTCGCGGGCAATCCCAAACATTACCGGGAAATCGCTCCGCTATTCTTTCGTGACGTGAACGGCCAATCGCATCTGGCCTTTATCAAGGATTATGCGGGCCGGCAAATTGCCGTCACGGATCTACCCATCTTCGTCTTCCAACCGGTCCCGGCGCTGAAAAGCCAGAACCTGAACCTGACGATCGTCCTGTTTGCCGCCGTCATGTTCCTCTTGACACTTCTGTTCTGGCCGCTGAACGCCATATTGCGCGCGCATTATGGCCATCGTGTCGAGCTGAAGCCGCAGTACCGCAGCCTGCGCCGATGGGTGAGGCTGGTGTGCGTTCTGGATCTGGTGTGCCTTGGCGGATTCACTGCGTGGCTGATGTCGGTAGAAGACAACATCGCACTATTGAGCAGCCACTTCGATATGAAACTGCACTTGCTGCAAGTGGCAGGAGCGCTGGGAGCCTTGGGTGCGATAATCTCGATTGTCTATTGCGTGCGTTCCTGGAAGGACGAAGGATTGTGGGTTTGGACGAAGGCCTGGAACACGCTGCTGATGCTGGCGTGCCTGGCGTTTGCCTTCTACGTGCTTAACTGGCACATGCTGAACTTCAGATTGAATTACTGAGAGCGCCGGCTATTGCGGCGGATGCTCGTTGCTCTCGGATGGAGTGATCGCGCCCGGCTTGCCGTTCGCCGGAGAGCCACCGTAGGAACCGCTTTGTGAGCCGGCTGAACTTGCGGCGTGACCACTGCCGTTCGCGGTAGTTGTCGAAGTTGCTACATGCGATCGCGGAGTCACTCCCTGCATCGGATGTTTTGCCGGAGCCGAGGGCGTGCGGTGAAAAACAGTGTGATCGCGTTCTGGATAACGCTGCGCGGAGAGCGGTACAGCAAGAAAGGATGTCACCAAGATGGCAAGTATCGGCAAGCGATCCAGAGTAAACATATAACCCTGACTTTGTAGTGAACTTGTTGTCATTCTACGGCATTGGGGTGTCGGGCAACACCATCAAATATTCAAGCCCGCTACTACTTTCGCAGTAGCGAGCGGTTTCTTCGAACCTTGCTTGCCACCTTCCGGCCAGGCCCTGAAAAGTGGTGCTCAAAGGCCTTCATATCCACCCGCCTGCCTTTGAAGCGAACGCCCTCGGCCTCCAGCAGAAAACGTTGCTCCATGGCGAACTCGCCACGTAGCGAAATCCGGCCTCCTGAGCCTAACACTCGTTGCCAGGACAAGCCAGACACCTGCTTCAAGGCCCGGCTTACATGCCGCGCGCAGCGGGGATAGCCTGCCGCCTTGGCGATCGCTCCATAGGTGCTGACCCGGCCCCGCGGAATCCGCCGGATGGCGTCACAGATGGCTGTGGTCAGAGGCGTCCTGAGGTTGCTTCCCGGCATCATCGGTCAGGCTACGATATCATTCTTCTGTGAATGGCTGAATCAGAGTGCAATCCCCTCGTACGTTTTTCCGACCGGGCGGATGATTACGTTAAATATCGCCCGCACTATTCCCCTGACGTTGTCAGCGCGCTGCGGCAGGCCTGCAGCCTCAAGCCGGAACAGGTTATTGCTGACGTGGGCTGCGGACCCGGGATGCTGGCTGAAATATTTCTGGACAATGGCAATCGCGTTATCGGCGTTGAACCCAATCGCGAGATGCGAGTAGCCGGTGAGCAATATCTGGCCGCTTATCCCAACTTCAGCATGGTCGAAGGCAGCGCCGAGGGCACAACGCTGGCTGCAGACAGCGTCGACTTCGTGGTCGCCGGACAGGCGTTTCACTGGTTCCAGCCGCGGGAAGCGCGGGTTGAATTCGGTCGTATTCTGAAGCCGGGAGGATGGGCCGTGCTGGTGTGGCATGACCGCGACAGCCAGTCCACGCCCTTCCTGCACGCTTACGAAGCCTTCGTGCGCCAGCACTCAACCGACTACGATCGGGTCACTCACAAGCTGATCAACTACGCCACCTTGCAACACTTTTTCGGTCCGCAGGAGATGCAGCGTATCCAACAGCACAATCGGCAGCGGCTCGACTTCGACGGACTGCGCGGGCGGTTGCTGTCCTCTTCCTACATTCCCAAGTCCGGCGAACGCTATGACGCGATGATCGCCGCATTGCCGCAACTGTTCTCGCCCCACGCTGTAGACGGGCACGTGGTGCTGGAGTACGAAACCAAAATCTACTACGGACATCTCGTCTGATGAACGACCCGCCAGGCGCCCCGCTCGACGCTGTAATCCTGCGAACCGAGCGTCTGGGGCGGCGCGTGGGCGAAGTTTGGATCGTCAGCGAGATTACTCTCGACGTGCAACGTGGCGAACTGCTAGGTCTGGTCGGGGCCAGCGGTTCGGGCAAAAGCTCCTTCTTGCGATTGCTGAACCGGCTGGACGAGCCCACCAGCGGCATCGTGTTTCTCGAAGGTGAGGACTATCGCCGGATTCCCCCTCGCCAACTGCGCCGCCGGGTCGGCATGGTCACGCAACGACCCTTTCTGTTTCCCGGCGACATTGCATCCAACCTGCGCTTTGGACCAGCCCAACGCAGCCAGACGCTGCCCGATAGCAAAATCGCTAGCCTGTTGGAGCAAGTCGGATTGCCCGGCTTCGCCAGCCGTAATGTCGCCAACCTTTCGGGCGGGGAGCAGCAGCGGGTCTCGCTGGCGCGCGCGCTGGCTAACCTGCCTGAGGTCTTGCTACTCGACGAGCCAACCTCGGCACTCGACGAGCAGGCCAAGGCTGGCGTGGAAGAGTTGATACGCAATCTGGTTGGAGAAAGCTCGCTTACTTCGGTCCTGGTTACGCACGACCGCGATCAGGCTCGGCGGCTGTGCGACCGGGTCGCCATCATCGAGGCGGGACACCTGATCGAGTTGGGAACAACCCTGGAGGTGCTGGGTGCTTAAGTCGCTCTTCCATTCGCAGATATCGTTTGGCCTGGCGCAGGCCGCGATCGCATCGCTGCTGGCGCTGGCTGTCGTGTTGCTGGCGCGCCGCCGCAATATTCATCTGGAAAGCGACGCAGCTATCGCATTGCTGCGCGGGCTGGTGCAGATCGTGGCCGTTGGCTCCATTCTGGTGCTGCTGCTGAAAGCGCCACGCTGGAGCAGCGTATTTCTGCTGGCGGCCATGATCGTCGCTGCAGGATCGATCTCGGCCCGGCGCGCCAAGAACATTCCCGGAGCGCGGAAAGTTTCTACCTACTCCATAGCCGCCGGTGCGGGACTGGTGACTGCGGTGATGACCTGGGCAGGCGTGATCGATACTGCCATTACTTCGCTGCTCCCGGTGGGAAGCATGATCATCGCCAACGCCATGAACACCAACGGGCTGGCGCTCAATCGCTTTCGCTCGGAAGTGCTGGCGCATGCGGGCGAGATTGAAACCGCATTGGCGCTGGGCGCCGCGCCGGAGAACACCGTCGGCAGCTATGCTGAATCGAGCATTCACTCGTCGCTCATTCCCGCTATCGATAATCTGCGCTCGCTGGGCATCGTCTGGATTCCCGGGCTCATGACCGGCATGTTGCTCTCGGGTTCGAGCCCACTCTATGCCGCGATCTATCAGTTCGTGGTGATTGCCATGATCCTGGCTTCGTCGGGCCTGACTTCCCTGCTGAGCACCATGATGATCCGCGCGCAGGTCTTCTCGCCGGCCGATCAATTGTTGCTGAAGGAAACTTCGTAGCCGCAATCAGTGCAATTGGTGAAAACCAAGCTGAAGGCCCCGTCTCAGCCGAAAGGCTAGAACGGCGCCTTCGCACTATTGGTTGGAAATGCTTGCCGTGGTTCCATCAAATTTGGTGAACCTGACAGTGAACTTTTCGTTGTAGCACTGGGCTCTGTCCTGGAGAACGCTGATCGCCAGGGCTTCGCCGAGAATCAGGGAGTAATCGGTATCGCTGCGCCAGTGGATGCCGGCATGGATCCCATGACCGAAGCTGACGTTGTGCCCCAGTTTGTTCAACTCGCCACTGACTGTCATCTGGCCGCCGCCGGTATAGGGTTGGAGCGAGAGACCGTCGTCGCTGGGCACCTGTGGATTCGGAATTACGAATGTGCCGTCGAAGAAAAACTTCAGCATGGTGATGCAAGCGCCTCCCACCATACCGTGGCCCGTGGGATAAGACGGATGCGTCGGCGAACCCTCGGGAAATGCCTGCGAAACGAAGTAGGTTCCATACTTGCTAAAGCTGGCCTGCAGCGCTTGAGAGTTCAGCACATTGTTGTTCACGCGAGCGTCGATCGTATTTCCCTGCCCGGTCTGCATCAACTGCACGATTCCACCGCCCGACTCGGGACGATGACGGAGGTGAACCAGCCACTTCTGATACCAGACCACATCCAGAGCGCGCGCCGCCATCTCGCCAATCGAGGCGGCGAAATCCGGCTGACCGAAGGTGCCGAACCCGTTCTGGGTCCGGGAGTGAACATAGGGATTGCCCGGGTTCAGTGGCGCACCCAGAGTGTTCAGGACCAGCAATGCCGTGAGGTACTCCTGATACACCATATCGACGTGAGTCAGTGCGGCGAGACCACGGCCGTCATGCAGATATCGCGGTTGCGAATCCGTCTGGTTGCGAAGTCCAGTGTCAATGCCATTTTGGACTTCCTGCCACGTTGTGGGATCAGTCATGTAGTCGAGGTTGGGCAGGTAAGTAATCATTTGCTGACTCATTTCCTGCGCGCCTAGAGCTGTGGGCGTAATCATCAGCTGCGAAATGTAAGGGCCTATGGTTTCGCCGGGAAACGGGCCGCGAAATAAAAGATCGGGAGTCACTTGTCCGCTGCTGTTCCTGGGACCGGCATACGATGGCATGCTGGAAAGCTCCTGCGCTGCCAAATTAGCCATCGAATTGTTGGGATAGTCGGTGAAGGCAACGTCGCGTAACAGCGAAGCCCAGTACATCTCCACCAACTCTGTTCCGTAGGCGGCACTGGCAACGGCGGGAGGCGGAGGAACGATCACCACGCTTTCCTGGTTAGCGGGGGAAGCAGCATTACCGAACTGCACCGCGTCGGTGCCCTCCATGCCATAAGCGAATGCCCCTTGCGGGCCATTCAGGGTTCGCGTGCCGCCGAGGATGATGTTTTCAAAATCGGAGGGCCGTCCACTGGCTAAGGCCGTTTTCATCGACTGGTAAGCATTCAAGTTGACTCGCCCGGGACCGTCCTGCAGAAGGCCCTTCGAATAGCTACCGGCCTTGTCGGCATAGCGCGTCTCGTCTCCGTTGGTGGTATGCGGAGGAACAGGAATGAGAGCTTCCTGAGTAGCAGCCAGCACGCGGTTTTCGAATGATTGCATGACGCGGCTGTTCTGCACGCCTCCGGGCGGCGACACCCGTCCGGAGCTATGAGAGCTGCCGGATTGCGCCAGGGCCGCAGCCGGACTGGCGAGCGCGCCGGCTGCTACCGTTGCCGCCGCACCTGCCTGGCCGAGAAACTTCCGCCGGTTGATCCCGCTTGACGTCTTCTCCACCCCACGGCCTTCCGCCTGGAGCGCACCGGACATAGGACGACTGTCTTCGATCATTGAAGTCACTCCCTTCAATTTGTCGTGATGAAAACAGGCCAGTCTGGAAAAGCTGAAAAACGCAGGAGGGAGAAATTGGTCAGCTTTGCACTTTCTCACTACCCGTTAGACGAGAGGGCCCGTTCAAGCTTGCGAAGTCGGCAATCCGTGACGCATGGAACAAAACGGCGAGACTGCATCAACCGGGAGGGTGACAAGTTCAACTGATTCGCAGATTTCGTGCGAAACGAAACTCTTCCTGTCGCCCCGATTCTCCGTATCTTGAGAACAAAGCGCTGCGCTGTCAAGAAAAATTCGGTCTCGCCAACCCCCTCCCCCTGTCTCCTAAAATATTTGGGAACAAAATAGTTTCATTGAAAAGTGAGCGGTCAAATTATTGCAAATAAATAAGTTGCCAGTCAAAACGTTGACTTACGCAGACTTGGTGGCAAATTCTGAGCAAGTTTCACTGCCCTGACCCAAGGCAGCTTACAACCCGGTCGGGCAGGGGGATTCGTGGCTGACAAACGGCCATCGGTATCCCACTTTCAGGCTTCCTGACCTTTCAAAGGTCCTTCGACCTCGCGGGCTTCCGCCCACGTCAGCCGCCAGAGACACTACGACTCCTACTTCCATCGTAGTCCTCGGGTCGACGCCGTCAAGATTACGAAAGTACATGTACCAGGAGAGTCAGGGAGGCTACAGTCGTGTGAGACAGTCAGCGCAGATAGTCAGTGACAAACGGAATGCAATTTCGGTTCCGCCGGCATGCCGACGAACTGAAAGTCCAAAAGCGAAGAGCGAAAAGCCAACCGCACCCTTCACACTTCCAGCGTGTAACGGTTGGCGGCGAGGCGGTACATTCTTCGCCAGACCAGCCGATTGATCGTGACCACGACCAGCGCCATCACGATAGTCGAACCCAGCAGCAGAGCGAAGTTGCCGGAGTCGGTGGCGCGCGAGATAGTCGCTCCCAAACCCACGGTCGTGTAGGTGTGCTCTTTCAACCGGAAGTATTCGGCCACAATGCTGGCATTCCAGGCGCCACCTGATGCGGTCACCAGTCCGGTCACCAGGTAAGGAAAAATTCCCGGCAGAATTAATTTGCGCCATCGCATGCCACGATTGAACTTGAACAGCGCCGAGGCTTCCTTCAGGTCGGTGGGAATCGCCATCGCTCCGGCGATTACGTTGAACAGGATGTACCACTGGGTTCCCAGCAGCAGCAGCACAATCGATCCCAGGCCCAATCCGCCACCAATCCGAATGAGCACCAGCAGCACGATGGGAAACAATGCTGTTGCTGGAACGGAGGCGGCGATCTGCGCCAGCGGCTGGGCAATGCGCGCCAGTTTGGGATTGAAGCCGATAGCCACTCCCACCGGAATCGTCCACAACGAGCCGATGAGCAACGCGACCATCACTCGCCCAAACGTTGCTCCGGTTCCTTCCAGGATTTGCCGGAAGTCGGAGGTGTTCAGTCCGGCGAGCATGACTGCGGCACGAGCGACGGCATAAAAAACCGCCAGCACCGCCAGCGATGCGATCACCCGTCCGGCCCAAACTTTCCAGGTTGCCGGCGGAGCATCGTCGGCGGCCGCATGATATTCGCGCGCATAATGCAACGACAGCCGCTCTCGCAAGGGATTCACCAAGCGCTTGCGAATGCGGATCAGCAGCCGCGAACCCTCGATGAGATCGAGGAACCACGATTGCGGCGCGTCGGTACTCTCCACCTGCTCCATCTTGAACTTCTCGGCCCAAGCAATCACCGGACGCCACACAATCTGATCGAGCAGCACGATCACGGCAACCATGGTGCCCACTCCCCACAGAATCGCTTGCGTATCGCCGGCGCTGGCTGCAGTTTGCAGATAGGAGCCGAGTCCGGGCAAGCGAAAGTCGAGCGAGCCCAACACGAACATCTCGCACGCCATCAGAAAGAACCAGCCGCCGGCGACTGACATCATCGAGTTCCACACCAGCCCGATGGCGGCGTAAGGTAGTTCGAACTTGGTGAAGCGTTGATACCAGCTGAAGCGATAAATCTTGGCGGCTTCGCGCAGGTCGCGGGGAATGCTCTTCAGCGAAGAGTAGAAGCTGAAGGCCATGTTCCACACCTGGCCGGTAAAGATTAGCAGGATGGCGCCCATCTCGACCCCGATCTGATGATGCGGGAACAGCGCCACCATGGCTAGCATCACGGCCGGCAGAAAACTGAGTACGGGAATCGATTGCAGGATGTCGAGCAGCGGGATCATGATGCGCTCGGCCTTCGGATTGTAAGCTGCGATGTAGCCATACACCAGCGTGAAGGCCAGCGACAGAACATACGCTACCGTGATCCGGAGCAGCGAATAAGCGGCGTATAGCGGAAGCTTGCTGGGATCGCGCGAAATCTCGACATGCGGATTGAACGGGCCGAACCAGGTTCGCCCCAGCACCAGGATCACGTAGAACACCGACAGTCCGGCGGCGAAGAGAAAGAAGTCGGTGAGCACCGACCAGGTTTGCGCCGGCAGCAACGACCACGGACCTCTGCCCAGAATGCGAACTGGTTGCCAGGTTGAACGCGGCATCAGGCCTCGCTCGCCGCGGGTAAAACGTCGGCGTCTTCGCGATGAAAGAGCCGGCCATTCTCAGAGTCGTAGTCGAATATCTCGGCGTAGCGGCCCCAGTTGAGTGCAGTCTCGAACTGGCGTTCCACTTCATCGGAGCTGAAATGCTCGTCAAGAATGTCGCGGAAAAATTCTTCGCCGATCGCGTGATCGCGCTTGGCGTGCAAGGTGTTTTCGATCAGCCGCAGAATGGCGATGTTCTTCAGGGCCGCGTCGCGGAAGATCGCTTTCTGAGTTTGGATGTCGGCCTCGCCAAACTTGCGGCCTTCGGGAGTGATCTCGACATCGCCTTCGCGCAGAAGCGCGAAGCCCAGCATCACCGAAGCGTCAACGATGGGAAGAATATCGTCCACGTCCATCGACAACTCGTCAGCCAGTTTGTAGAGATCGTCGCGCCCGCCGCGATCCGTCAGCAACTCCATGAAGCCTGCGATGCCACCCGGTCGCGCGTGCGGCAGCATCTGAAACTTGTTGCGTTCGCGCGGTTGGCCATTTCCCGGCGCTTCCGTTTTGCCCGGTACAGCCGCTTCTTCCTGAGGACGCGTCAGCGTCTTGTAGATGTAATCGACGTAAGCCAGAAAACGTGGCGATTTGCGATCGCGATACTGTGGAATGTCGATCTCGAAGTCGGAACGGATCCGTCCGGGATTTCGTCCCAATACAATCACGCGATCGGCCAGCAGCACCGCCTCTTCTATATTGTGAGTCACCACGAAAATCGCCGTGGTCGGCATCTTCTTGCTCAGCCACAACTCCAGCAACTCGGAGCGCAGATTTTCGGCGGTGAGCACGTCGAGTGCCGAGAAAGGCTCATCCATGAATAACACTTCGGGTTCCACAACGAGCGCCCGGGCAAAGCCAACCCGCTGCTTCATTCCGCCTGAAAGTTCCTTGGGATAAGCCGTCTCGAAGCCGTCCAGACCAACGGTGTCGATCATCTTGAGCGCCCGCTTGTGCCGCTCGATTGCGCCCACGCCGCGAGCGATCAATGGAGCCTCGACATTGTCCAGCACGGTCAGCCAGGGAAACAGCGCAAAACTCTGGAACACAATGGACACGTTGGGAATCTGCCCATCCATCATTTTGCCGTGCCACAACACGTGGCCCGACGAGGGTTTCGACAGCCCTGTCAACATGCGCAGCAGTGTGGACTTGCCCGAGCCCGACGGTCCCAGTAGCGCGACAATCTTTCCCGGAGACACACTGAAATCGGTAGGCGCGATCACTTCAATACGATTGCCATCCGGTTGCGGATAGTACTTTTCGACCGCACGAGCTTCGATGATGGCGTCGGACAACGCGGGCTCTCCTCATCTATGTGGTTTATTCAGTCTAGGGGCAGTTGCGAATAGGAACAACAGCCAACTGAAACGGCTTTGTGAAAGGACGATGAATTCGATCTGATTGCAATCGCCACGCTCGACCGAACGTTGCCACCATTTAACCGGTAGTCTTCACTGTCGGTTTTCCCCGACCAAATCGCCCGGAAGTCGCAGGCAAGAATCCCGTCGCGCCTGGAAAATGACCGTTACGCAAGCGCATCGCCGCTCGAATAGTAGACTGCAATTTCGCTAATAATTCCTGATGGTGGCCGACGTGCCATCCAGTTTCGTCAGCGTCACGGAGAAATCTTCTTTATAGGTGAACGCCTCATCGCGCAGGAAACTCAGCGCCACAGCCTCGCCCAGCAGAATCGAATAGTCAGTGTCACTGCGCCAATGGATGCCGGCGTGAATTCCGTGGCCGAAAGAAATGTTGTGCGCCAGCTTATGTAGTTCTCCGTTAACCGTCATTTGTCCACGGTCGGCTCCGTTGTAGGGCTCCAGCGAAAGCCCGTCACCAGCCGGAACCATCGGATTGGGAATGGCTGCATCTCCGTTATAGAAGAATTTCAAGGCGGTAATGCAGGCGCCTGCAACCGTGCCGTGTCCGGTGGGATATGCCGGATGCGCGGGCGATCCTTCCGGAAAGGCTTGCGAGAGCAGGTAGCTGCCGTTTCGCAGCTGGCTTAAAGTCACGGCTGTCGAGTTCAGCACGATCGGGTCAACCTTCCCTTCGGTGGTACCCATACCGGTCTTCATCAGATGGACGATGCCTCCGCCAGATTCGGGGCGATGCCGAAGATGAACGATCCATTTCTGGTACCAGACCGCGTTGAGGGCCGCCCGAGCAACTGCGGCTAGCGTCGCCACAATATCGGGCCCGCCGAAGGCACCGAAAGGCTGCTGATTCTTAAAACTCGCATAGGGGCTTCCGGGATTTTGAATGGCACTGAAGGTTGGAAATAGGGTATTCAATACCAGATATGCTGTGAAGTAAGCCTGATAGAGTTCGTCTTGATGAGTGAAGGTGGCAAGCGCCCGGCCATTATGCATGTAGCGCCGCTGCGCATCGGGCGTGTTCGTGATCGTTGGCGTCCCGCCATTCTGAATGTCCTGCCAGGTGGGCAGATCGGTCATGTAATCCACACCCGGAACATAATTCTGCATCTTCTGGTCGATCGCCTGAGCGCCGAGATTTGTAGGCCGGATGCAGAGCTGCGAAATATAGGGACCAATCTCCTCCCCGGCAAAATAAGTCGTCGGCTTCTTGGCTTTCTTGCCAGGCAGCGTCAACCCTCCCCGGAACAGCAGACCCGGCGTGACTTTGCCGTTGTCCGTCGGCCCCGCATACGTGGCGGCAAGCTGGGTCAACTCGTTGGCAGCGGCAATCGCAGTCGCGTTGGTCTCGTACTCGGTGAACGGAACATCACGCAGCAACGAAGCCCAATACAACTCGACGAGTTCTGTAGCGTATTCCGGGCTGGCCAACTTGGGAGCAGGAGGAACGAGCGGTTCGCCGAAATGTTGCGAGTCGGCGCCGACTAACGCCAGGGCAAACGCGCCCAGAGGGCCATTGAGCTTACGGCCTTCGCCTAACAAGCCCGGGACTTCAAAGTTGGCAGTGCCAATCGTCGTCCCATCGGCGCTGCCCAGAGCGGTTCTGAATAACGTGAACGCGGTCGGGTCAACTACTCCGTAAGTTTTCTGCTTCAGGCATTTCGTGTAAGTGCCAGACTTATCGGGATACCGCGCTTCATCGCCATTGGTGGGATGCTTCACACTACCGGTCTTAGTCGCCTCCTCGGTGGCCGTTCCGAAGCGTACTTCGAAAGCATCCTTCCCGTGCTGGTCGGTCACCCCTGCGGGCAGGCACGCCTTGGAAGCTTGCGGCAACTTTTTCAGATCAGCCATCGATATTGCTCCTCTGTCATTAGAATCAGCGGGCACAACTATCTCGCACACCTGTCTGCAAATTCAAGTGCCGACAGCGCACGCGGACTCAACAGCTGCTTGCTGTCATCCGCGGCGCGGAAACACTCCCACATTGCGGGACGTTATTTTAAGCTGTCTGCTCCCGCCTTGGCGCACTGAGCATCCTGCGCGCTGGCAGCGCCCGATGCCCCAATCGCGCCGACGATTTTTCCGTCTATCACCAGCGGGAAGCCACCTTCGACCGGCACCGCGCCCTGGAGTCCCATTACGCGAAGTCCTACGCCGCCGGCGGCAAGAGCATCCTGAAGGGCCTTGGTCGGCCGCTTAAATTGTGCAGCCGAGCGCGCCTTATCAATCGCAATTTTGGCACTCGCCAGTTGGGTATTGTCCATCTTTTCGTAATACACCAGGTTGCCGGAGGGATCGACGATCGCGACCGCGATTGTCCACTTATTTTTCGCGGCTTCGGCCAGCGCCGGAGCTGCCGCCTTCTTGGCATCGTCGAGTGTGATCGGCAAGCCATACGGATTTGGCATCTGAGCTCTTACAGTTTGCAAAGCCACAATCGCGAAAGCCACAATCGCGACGTACCTCAAACCCAATCTCGATGACATGACTTCTCCTTTGTTAAGTCTGCTGATCTCAAACAGCCCTTGTTGCAACCACTGTCCCTTTGCAAACAACAAAAAAGCTACGGAAATATTTCCGGCCAGACATTCGGCCCCAGAAATGTGGGTAGCCCTGGTTTTCGGACGATCTAATCTGGATGAAAAGCTCTTTGCGGCAAAGCCCGCCAAGCCGCGCTGGAAACGGCCCATCCGTCCGCTGACAGCCTTATGGCCAAGCAATCCTTCGAAGTTCGATACCGATCAGGGCTCCAGAAAATTTAGCAACACGCCATTCTTTCTGCGCCTGCGGTCTCGGGCGGCCCGAAAGCTTCTGGTGGAATCGGAGCTCCGTGCAGCGTCTTCCAGCAGCGCCGTCCGGACTCAATCAACACCAGAATGACGCCCACCACGAAGATCACCATGAGGGTGGAATCCAGATATCCCTGCAAGGCGTGGCCTGGTTTTTGTGCCAGCGGCAGATAAATGTTCTTGATGGATAGCACTCCGGCGGTCAGCGTCGTGACCCCAACGAAGCACATAGGAATTGCCGTGATGTACGCGTATTTCACCTTTCCCATGTTCACCAGGAATGTGGTGATCACCGCCAGCGCGATAGTAGCCAGTAGTTGATTCCCTGTCCCGAACAGAGGCCAGATGGTCGAGATTGATCCGGTATAAATCAGATATCCCCAGCTGACCACCACGATCAACGAGGTCACCAGGTTGCCGGGCAGCCACGCGGTGTTGCTGAAAGGCTTGTGAACTTTGCCCAGCAGCTCATGCAAAACGTAACGCGCCACGCGTGTGCCGGTATCCACCGTCGTCAGGATGAACAGCGCTTCGAACATGATGGCATAGTGATACCAGTAGCTGGTCAGGGTCTTCATGCCAGGAATGCCGCGGAAGATCTCTGCCATGCCCACCGCCAGCGAGACCGCGCCGCCTGTACGTCCGGCCAGCTTCTCGCCGACTTCGGCGGAAAACATTCCCAGATTCACCGTGTGCAACCCCAGCTTGGCAAAAACCGCGGGCGCCGCATTTATGGCGAAATAATCACCCGGATACATGGAGCAGGCAGCGATCAGCGCCAGCATGGCGACGATTCCTTCGCACATCATCGCGCCGTAACCGATGAAGCGCGCGTCACTCTCTTTCCACAACATCTTCGGAGTCGTTCCGGATGAGATCAGCGCATGAAAGCCGGAGATTGCGCCGCACGCGATAGTCACAAACAGGAACGGGAACAGCTTGCCGCCAATGATGGGCCCACCGCCGTGTATGAACTGGGTGACCGCAGGAAACTGGATGTTGGGATGCACCACAAAGACTCCGATAATCAGCAGAGCGATGGTTCCCAGCTTCATGTACGTGGACAGATAGTCTCGCGGTTCGAGCAGGAACCAGACCGGCAGAACCGATGCGACAAAGCCATACGCCATCATGAAGAACACGATCTGATGACCGGTGAAGGTGAGCGTATGCGCGAAGGAGGAAGCGGCAAACCACCGTCCGCCGATAACCGCGGCGATCAGCAGAATTACTCCTGCAATGCTGGGGCCGGCAATTTTGATCTGCCCCGGAGAGCTCTTGAACATGTAAAAGCCCATCAGAATCGCGATGGGAACAGTCATGCCGATGGTGAAAACTCCCCACGGACTGTTAGCCAGAGCGTTCACCACCACGATGCCCAGTCCGGCCAGCGTGACCAGCAGGATGAACAGCAGGGCGATCATGGTGACCAGGCCGGCGAACGGTCCAACCTCGGTGCGAGCCACATCGGCAAGCGACTTGCCCTTGTGGCGTACCGAAGCCACCAGCACGGTGAAGTCGTGAACGCAGCCGCACAGGACGGCGCCAATCAGAATCCAGAGAAATCCAGGAGCGAAACCAAATTGGGCAGCCAGAGTTGGTCCTACCAGCGGACCAGCCCCCGCGATGGCGGCGAAGTGATGTCCGAACAAAACCCACTTCGGCGACGGTACGTAGTTGTGCCCATCTTCGTAGATGTGCGACGGAGTGACGCGGTTATCGTCCAGAGCAAGCACCTTGGCGGCGATAAAAGCGCTGTAATAACGATAGGCGAGCGCAAAGACACACAGCGTCCCCAGCATGATGGGAAAAGTGTTCATGAATAACCCCCAACATTCATCCCGCCAGCCCTGTCGCCCGACTGGTCGGAAAAATTTAAAGCCACTACGCCGAGCTCAGAGAGCAGAAAGTGGTCAGCCGCAATTTCCCGCTTAAGCCCTCAACAGCCGCATACTATACCCAATCGAGCAGGACGGGGGGCGTTTTTTCGACCACGTCTTCAGAACGCTCTGGCCCGATGAGCGAACGCACCTGAGTCGCCTCTACGTGATCTCTATTTGCAAACGTCTGCGATACGCTTCACACTTCTTACCTCAAAAACTTCCTGCTCGATTGCATTGGATCCAGCCCCCGCCAGAGTACTATCCACAGTCCTCATCCCAGTCTTGCCGGTGACTTCAATCTGGCGATTGACCTGATGGCCCAACTTGTTCGCTGCCCCCGAAAGCTGATGCGTCGCACCATTGGTTTCGGTCAGAGTGTAATGACCGTTGGGGTTCTCCAGGCATCCTTGCAGTGTTGTCAGGTCAGAGTTCTTGCCTGAACTCTGGCCCGCGTCGGTTGAGCCCGACTGCGCTTGCGCCCAAGTTGCGGGAACCAAAAATATGAGTAGCACGATTGCCATCTTGTGCATGAACCCTCCTGAAAATGCATCTGCAGAATCACATCATCTTAGGAACCTTGCATCTGCCCGTCAACGAATTAACCAGCTACCCAATTGCACATCGACCCGGATCAGTACTGCTCGACACCGCTCCTCGACCTCACTTCACACTGTGAAATCGGTGCCCTAACTCCGCAACCAAAGAGAAATCAATAACCGTAAAGTGGTAGAAAAGCGGCAGAACGCCCCGCAACTAAAATATTGGCTTTGTTTTCAATGGCTTACGGAGAATTTGGAAAATAATTAGCACTTTCGTCACATATGAAGTGTGCTGTACGTCACATTTAGCTTCGCCAACTCTCCATTAGAGTCGCCTGCAGGCCATTCAGCAGGTGGGATTTACGCGTCAGGAATCCCGGTGGCACCCAGACTTTCTCACCTGAACAAAGAAATGTGCCAACTTTGGAGGCGAAGATGCGCGAGTATTTCCGGTCATCGGCAATAACCCTAATCGCCGTCGCATGTCTTTTGATGCCGGCGATTTTATCTGCAGCAGACTCGAGCGCTGCCGCAGCGGACCCAACGAGCGCGGCGGCGGCTGCAGCCGCGCCCAACAACAGCGGAGCCAGCGTAGGCAACGTTGTCAACCCAACCCTGGTCGAGCTACTGGTCAAGAAAGGTATCCTGACCACATCCGAAGCTAACAGCCTGAAGAATGTTTCAGGCTCAGCCGGCATGGAGCAATTGCTCCTGTTGCTGAAAGCAAAGGGCGTCGTTACTGCCTCAGAAGCGGCCGACTTGAAAAGCGCCAGTGCCGACGCCGATACCATGCATTCGTTGGTCGACATAGAATCGGGCGGCGGAACCCAGTCTGCAAACTTGACCAACAGTCAGACGCAGAACAAACCTCCGGAGCCCACTGGACCAACCGTAATCCCCGCTATCGCGCCCGTACGCGTGCTCCCGCTTGATCCCCCGACTAAGGACGGGCTGCTGGCTGGCTTTAAGCTCGGGTCCGGCGCCAGGATGTTGCCCTACGGCTTCATCAAGGCCACCGAAGCCTACGACTCACTTGATCCAACGGGCGATGATTTTCCCCGGCCCGGCTTCACCAACGCCGATACCGGACCGAACAAGGATCCTGAGTGGCACATGAAGGCGCGCTCCACTCGTATGGGTTCCAAGTTCGAGTGGCCCGATATTTCGAAAAACGTAACTGTCACTGGACAAATCGAAGCCGACTTCGAAGGCAACTTCAGCCGCGCTGACAATCGCAACGTCTCCAGCATTCGGAGCAATGCGTTGCAGTTGCGTCTGGCCTACGGACGAATCGATTGGACTGCGGCGCCAAACTCGGACATCTTCTTTGAAGCTGGCCAGGACTGGACGATTTTCGGATCAAGCGCGCTCATGAATCTGTTCGAGACAACCTTCTATGGCGCCTACTGGGGCAACGTTTACGAACGCTCTCCTCAGATGCGTTTAGGCCTCGTTCAGAAACTGGGCGGCCAGCGTGACTGGAAGCTCTCCCCCGAGTTTGCCATCATGATGCCCTCCGAGGGCAACCTGTCGGCAGACAAGACTACCTGCACCGTCACCGCTCTTGATGTAGCCACAACCTGCACCGTTATCGACGGTACAGCCACCCAGTTGGGAGAAGGCGAGCGCCAGGGTGCTGACTCGGCTCGTCCTGAACTGGAATCCCGGGTCGTGTTGCAATTCCAACTCGACAAAGCTCCGGGCGTTGTTCCCGCTCAGATTTTGTGGAGCGGATTCTACGCTGCGCGGAGCGCTGTAGTGTTGGGATCAGCCGTGCCAGCGGCTTTCAAGACCGAATTTCCAGACGGTGTTGATACCAATAGCAACGGCTACGGCAACCAGATCGCTATTTCATTCCCCACTCGTTGGGCAACCGTCGTAGCCAGCGGCTACATGGGCGCTGACCTGCGATTCTTCTTTGGCGGCCAGACCTTGTCGAACTATAACCAGGCGGCAGGGCTAACCGATACGGCAAGTGCTGGATCGGTAGACAACTCTTCGACGGTTGTTTTCGGTAAGAACGCGGCCGGACAAGCTGTCGTCGCACCGCAATTGCCAGTGCGTGGTTACGGTGGATTCGTTCAGGTCGGATTCCCCATCTCGCGTTGGTTCAATGCTGAGCCAAAGGGCAGAAATGCCGGCTGGCAGGCTTACTTCGAATACGGTCTTGACGCTGCTAATGCTAATGACTTCAGACTTGCGAAAGACATTGGCGTAGACGGTGGCGGGCCGATCAAGAGCTCGATCAAAGCTGTAACCATCTTCTACAAGATGAACCCTTGGGTTCAGTTTGGCTTTGAACAGAGCAATTACTCCAGCTACGCTGTTCCGGCTGACAGCGGCCTTTGCACTACCAAGGTCGCCGGCAAGCCTACTTGTACTTCAACTGACTGGCGTTCGGAGTTCGGACCTGTGTTCACCTTCTAACGACCCACAACCTGCTTGACGAAAACGGGCGGCCGCATAAGCGAGCCGCCCGTTTTCTTATTCGGAAGAATCGGCTGGCGATTCGAAAGAAGTTTCCGCGAAAACCCACCTCGCAATGGTTAGTCAGGTAGTACTTCGCCCCTGGTTTCTACCGCGAAGGGAATAACCAGCAGCCCAATCCCGAAGGCAATCGCTGTGTAAGCAACCGGCTTGCCCAGGGTTCCCATATTCCTGACCATCGCGCCCACCCCAAAATTGACTCCCGCTGCGATGAAACGTCCGAACGAGGTGGTAAAGGCAAACGCGGTCGCGCGCACTGTAGTCCCGTACTGTTCGGGCAGCCACAGGCTGAAGACGGCGAAGTTGCCGCCAAAAAAGCCCAGGAAAAACAGCACCGTGATGAAGGGATGCAGCCCTTCCTGCAGGTAGAATGCCCAGCCAAAGCTGAGCAGAATACAAACCACCATACCGAGAAAGTAAAAGCCCAGCGTCCGTTTGCGCCCAAAGCGCTCGGCTAGCGGAGGAACCGCCAGGCATCCCAGAATCGTTCCCAACGAGAGCAATCCCATTCCGAAAGAAGCCATGCGCACCGCCTGCGGTTGCAACATGCCCGCACGCTTCGACAAGCTGATGATCGCTGTCGGCGCATACACGGCTGCCGCCCACAACCCACAAATAGCCGACGACAACAAAACCGTGTTAACCAGCGTTCGCTGGGTATAAGGAGGACTTAGAATTCTGCGTAAGGAAGAAATGCCGCCCGCACTTTTGACCTTGGCTTTTTGTTGCCAACGTTCCGGCTCATTAACATGGAATAGAACCAGGAAGGCCACCAGGACTGGTGTCATCCCGCACCAGAACATCGCACGCCAGCCGAAACGCGCTCCCACTGTGTAGTTAAGCGCTGAGGCCAGGAAGAAGCCCGCGTAATAACCGGTCTGCAGATAACCGGCGCCCATTTTGCGGCGGTCTTCCGGCCACGCTTCCGCGACATAGGTCCCAGCCAGCGCCCATTCCCCTCCAATGCCGATGCCCGCCAGCAGACGGAACAATCCCAGTTGCCACACCGTTTGCGACATCGCCGCCGCGCCGGTGAAAATCGCATACACGAAGATAGTGGCGGCCAGCACTCGCGTGCGCCCAAACTTGTCGGCGATCGGACCCCAGATTAGCGACAGGCCCCAGCCAACCAGGAATAGCGCAAACAGAACTGATCCAGCGTAGCCGACCGTAGCCGGAGTAGCTTTGATGCCTGACTTCGGAAGCAGTTCATTGAGTGCGGGGCTGAGAACGAGCGCGTAGATTACCGAGTCCATGCCGTCCAGCGTCCAGCCTGTCCATGCTCCCCAAAAGCCCGTGATTTGCGGGCGCGTAAGTTTCGTGTGGACTACCGGTCCCCGAAAGGCCACAGCGTCGTTGGCCATGATGTTCTCCTTGGAGAGGCGTGAGCACGAAAGCCGTCAACTTATCTTTGCAATGTGCGACTTGGACCCTGCACAAATGCTTAAACTGCAATCGCTCGCGTCATGATTGGTAGAGAGTTGTTGGGCGCGGGCAAAAGCATAACACGGCAGGCCAAACACTCCGTCGCGGGCCCCTGGCCTCAGGCGCGATGACCGACGGCCAATGCTTCAATGGTGTTTACCAGTTCCGCACAGACTGGGACTGGGATTCCGTGTTGTCCACCGCCGCGAAGAATCGGGCCTGCGATGCCATCCAGTTCCAGTTGCCGCCCGGCTGCCAGATCCTTCGCCATGGAACTGCGCATGGTGGCCGGCAACGTGTCGAAGAATCCTTCGATCTTCGCCGCGTCGACCTCCGCCCCCGATGCCTTGGCTACGGCGCAGGCTTCGGCAACGCCAGAGTGCAGCTTGGTCTTCCATGCTGGGTCGGCGGAAATCTCACCCAGGTTCTTCCCGGAAGCCGAAGTCACCAGAGCGAATGGTGCCAGAAAACACAGTTTGCCCCACAGCAGAGTCAGTTCGTTGCTAAGGAACTGGCAGATGAATCCTATCTCCTCCAGACGTCGTACGATCGGTCCCAACACTGGCTCGCCGCTGGCGGCAATATTCAAGCGAGCAGGGTTACGCTGCACAAAACGGCCCGGCGCCGGTTGCTCGGCTTCAACTGCGATGGTTGCAGGAACCACGCGATCGCCGCCATAGCGCGCCCGCAGTGTCGCAACATGGTCCACTCCATTGAGCAGCGGAACGATGATCGCGGGCGTCACTTCGACCGTCTCTAGCGCAGCTTCCAATTGATAAGTCTTGGTTGCTACCCACAAGACGTCAACCTGCTTGTTAAGTTTGTCAGCGACGCCCGCCTTTGCGTTGAGCGTACCCGACGGCCGTTCCAGAGAGAGCATTTCAGGATAGGCGGCTAGTTTCTCGGGACGCACAATCAGGGTGACTTCTTCACCCAGCGATGCCAAAGCGGTGCCGACGAGCCCGCCGATTGCTCCCGCTCCTAAGATTGCATGATTCATCCGATTTCCTTTGCCAGTCGAGGTTCGATGCGATCAACGTCATCTCGCAAGTGCTTCAGTTGGACTATTAGACTACGGTTTCGCCACCACCGTTAGTTTCGAACAACGCCGTCACTACAGGCTTCAGTACTTTTCCCATGGCATTCCGCGGCAGCGCATCCAGACGTAGAAGTCTTGACGGCAGCTTATGGGACGCAAGCAATTCCCTGCCCCAGTCACGCAGAGACTGCAGATCGAGACTCTTGCCGTCTTTCAACACCACGGCAGCGCCGATCCGCTCCCCCCACTCTGGATCAGGAATACCGACCACGGCACATTCCGTAATCGCCGGATGCTGGCGCAGCGCTTCCTCAATCTCCAGCGCCGAAACCTTGTGCCCTCCGGTCTTGAGAATGTCGATGTTCGTCCGGCCCAGGATGCGGTACACCCCATTCTCGACGATCGCGGTATCGCCGGTGCGAAACCAACCATCGCGAAAGGCATCGTAGGTTGCGTCGGGCTTGCCCCAGTATTCCGCAAACACGCCGGGACCACGTACTTCAATCTCTCCCGGCGATCCCGATGCAACCGGCCTCCCGCCCTCGTCTACCAGCCGTACTTCGACATTCGGCAATGGCTTACCTACGCTGCCCGGCACGCGTCCTCCTCGCAGCGGATTCGACAGCGCCATGCCGATCTCCGTCATGCCGTAGCGTTCCAGCAGCGTGTGACTGCTGATTTCCTTCCACCGCTCGAGTGTACTAACCGGCAGCGCTGCCGAACCCGACACCATCAAGCGCAGCTTCGCACATGCCTGGCTCAGAACGATGCGGCGCTGTGGCGTAGCCGCCTCCCAGGCAGCGATGAGCCGTACGTAAACGGTCGGAACCGCCATGAACAGCGTCACGTCACCGCTCGCAATGCGGTCCCAAACGGCGGTCGCGTCAAACCGGGGCAACATCTCGCAGGTAGCGCCCGACCATAGCGCGCAGCCCACCACATTGATGATTCCATGCACGTGGTGCAGCGGCAAACACAACACGATGTGATCGTCCTTCGACCACTGCCATGCCTCCACCAGGGTCTTGATCTGTGCAGAAATGTTCGCGTGGGTAGTGACTACGCCCTTAGGCTGACTCGTCGTGCCGCTGGTATACAGAATCATCGCCCGCCGCTGGCTGGCAATGTCCGGCAATTGAGCTTGCCGGCAGGCCAGACCCTGCTCACACGATAGTGCCCGGAGCTCGCCCGCCGCGGCAATCGGCGCTAACACCGGTTCTGCCGGAGCGTCGAATATCAACGTCGAGGCATGGGCATCGTCGATGAAGTATTCCAGTTCAGCCCTTGGCGAGTTGACTGGTAACGGGACTGCAATTCCCCCGGCCCGCCAAATGCCCCACTGCGCCGCTACCCAGTCGAAACCCGGTGTTAACAGAAACGCGATGCGTTCTTCCTGAAGGTCTCGGCGACCGGCAAGAAGCGCGGCCGCAATCCGCGAAGATGCATCCAGCAATTCGTTGTAGGTAAACGATGCCCGGGAATCGACGACAGCGGTGCGTCCGCTGTGCCCCTCAGCCTGGGCGATTATCGGAGAGCTATCCGGGCCCTTGATCACACGCAGACTTTACGTCGTCCCGGCGAGGTTGTCCATAAGGTCCCTAACAACTCCAATGCTGCCTCGCGATCAACGCTATTTAATCGGCGGAATGTAAGGAATGTAGTGCGCAAACAACCAGCACAGAAAGAACACGACGGGTATATGTACCATCATCTGCAGTACGCCATATCCAACAATGTCCCTGGCCTTCAATCTCAATATGCCTAGCAGAGGCAGCATCCAGAAAGGATTGACCAGATTGGGTAGGGCTTCCGCTGCATTGTAGATCTGCACCACCCAGCCCAGATGCACCTGATGAACGATTGCTGCCTGCAAAACATAGGGCGCCTCGATCACCCACTTACTGCCGCCCGAGGGAATGAAAATGCCGAGCACAGCGGAATAAATCGCCACCAGTAATGGATAGGTATTGTGCGTGCTGATGGAGGCAAAGAGTTTGGCCAGCGCATCAGCGATCCCCGTACCCACAATCATTCCGAAGATCACTGCGTAGAACGGGAACTGAATCAGCACGCCGCCGGTCGCGGGAATGCATTCCGCCACCGCACGCATGAATCGCTTGGGGCGCCAGTGCAACAACAGTCCAACCGTAATGAACATCAGGTTGTAGGTATTAAGGTCCAGCGCCGCTAGTGCGCCCTGCGGCGAAGTGCGGAATACGTCGATCAGATACCAGGCCAACAGCGCGGCGACCACGATGGTCAGCAGCGGACTGTATTCCAGCCATTCGCCGGGTTTGCTCCTGTGCTCCAGGCTCGACTGAATCGGCTGATATTCGATGCCGTAGAATTCGGCGGTTCTGGCATTTTCCGCCGACGGTGTAGACAAGTAGGCGATCAGCACCGATAAGGTGATCAGGATCGCCGTGGTTGCGATGCTCTGCCATAGGAAAAGTGTTTGGGTTAGCGGTATCAGCCCACTGATGTTGAACAACGAAGCCGGCATGGCAGACTTGGTCGCCATCAGCATGGCGGCCGACGAAGATAGTCCCATCGCCCAAACCGCTCCCAGTCCCAGATAGGCGGCAGCACCGGCAGCGCGATAATCCATTCCCTTCACCCGATGGGCCAACTCCCGAACAAACAGTCCGCTGAAGATCAGGCTTAATCCCCAGGAGATCAGCGACGTCAGCATCGAAAACAACGCCACCATGGCGACTGCTCCGCGCGGCGTCTTAGGAATGCCGGCTAAGGCTCGGATCAATCGGTACACCACCGGCGTCGAGGCAACCACATAACCGCCGATGATGATCATCACCATTTGCATGGTGAAAGGAACCAGCGCCCAGAAGTTCTTTCCCCCCTGGACGGCAAGCTTTGCCGGGCTCTGACGAAGTACCAGACCGGCCACAAAGACCACCACAATTCCCAGCAGCGCAAAAACCAGGGGCTCTGGAAACCAGCGCTCACTCCAGTTGGCGAGTCCCAGACCAAACCGAACTAACGGCTGTTCTTGAGTCGCCGTTTGCTTCCCGCGAGGCGTCTGCATATTTCATCCTTTCGGTTCGGCGGAGACCTTCTGCGTGACCGAGGTCAGCACGCAGCGGAGAACAGACTGAGGCTGCCGAGTCGTGTCCGACATTGTAGCGCGTGCCTCGCCCAAGGGAAGTTATTGTGCCACTTTCCAAAATGGGTGTAGCATGCGTCTGATTGGGCGCACTAGATCGGCGGCCCTCGCCGGATGCGCAGGGCGTTATTGATCCTTCCCTTTGTAACTTTTTAAATTTGCGGCCGACTTATGGCGACAGACCCAAAAATCACGCAGCCGATCACACGCAAAGTGCAAGAAGGCGTTTTCGTGCATTGTTATCTCGCCTGCGGACACCTGATCACCTTGCATCCGGAAGAATTGAAGGATAACCCTTCATCGATTGACTGCTGGGCTTGTGAAGCTCTGCGGGCCTCGCCAAAATCAAGAACAACCTGAGTTCGATCTCGTAATGACCGCCATGTCTCGGTGGTACATCAAGCCCCTGATTCGTTAGACTAACTTCATGTACATCTCTGGGCTTGAATCCGACGTCAAGTCGAACAAATCGTCCCCGCCCGCCATCGATTTGCGCAGCGACACCGTTACCCAGCCTTCGCCCGAAATGCGCCGCGCCATGTTTGAAGCCGAGGTCGGCGATGATGTTTACGCCGAAGATCCCACCATCAATCGTCTGGAAAAGCGGGCAGCCGAGATCTTTGGCCGCGAGGCCGCGCTGTTGGTGCCTAGCGGCACCATGGGCAACCAGATTGCCATCAAGCTGCACACTCATCATGGGGAAGAGGTCATCTGTGAAGAGCGCGGTCACGTCTTTAACTACGAGATGGCGATGATGGCGCAGTTCTCAGGCGTGGTGCCGCGCATCGTTTGGGCCGAAGACGGCATCTTGACCTGGAAGCACGTGCAGTCGAAGCTCAAGACCAGGAGTTATCACGCGGCCAGGACCGGGTTGGTTTCGCTGGAGAACACTCACAACATGGCCGGGGGCACCATTACACCAGTTGCCGTATTCGATGAAGTGTGCGACAACGTCCATGCCGCGGGCCTTCCAGTGCATCTCGACGGAGCGCGCGTGTTCAACGCTGCTATCGCGCTCGGAATTCCGGTCGCGCAACTTACTGCCAAAGCCGACACCGTGATGTTCTGCCTGTCGAAAGGCCTGGGCGCCCCGGTGGGTTCGCTCCTCATCGGCAGTGCAGAGCTGATCGATCGCGGCCGCATTATTCGAAAGGCGCTCGGCGGCGGTATGCGCCAGGCCGGTATTCTTGCCGCGGCAGGCCTCATCGCGCTGGAACAAGGGCCGCAGAAGCTGGCCCAGGATCACGCCAACGCGAAGTTTCTAGCCGAAGGCTTGGCGCGAATCCCCGGCATCACCATCGATCCGGCCAAGGTCCAAACCAACATTCTCATTTGCGACGTCTCAGGCACTGGCCTGACTTCGTCAGATTTATCCCGTGAACTGGCCGAGCACCACGTCCTGGCCAACGGTGTGGGACCGCGGTTGATCCGCTTTGTCACCCATCTTGACGTAAGCCGCGATCAATGTGCCTTGGCATTGGAAGTGATCGGCTCGATCTGCGCCAACCGAGCACGAGGCTCTGCGATCTCATCTCGCAGGAGTTAATACATTCGCAAGAATGCCTGGTTAAACTCCCCGCCGCTTGCCAACTGCCCTATAATGAAAACATTCTCTCTGCCCGCGACATCCATCTGTAGTAAGGGGTTCTGATGGCCACAACCGAATTTGCAATACACGGCGCCGACCACGATGCCGTGCGTGAGCCTGTTGTCAACGATTTCAGCGTCCAGGTTGCAACCGTAAACGGTTCCGGCTCCCAGAGCGCGAACACCGTTTTGCTGCGCACCATCTTCCAGATGGGCGTGCCCGTTTCCGGCAAGAATATGTTTCCCTCCAACATTGCCGGGCTGCCAACCTGGTACACCATCCGCGCCAGCAAGAAGGGGTACATTGCGCGCAAAAAGGAAATCGATTTCCTGGTGGCGATGAACCCCGAAACCGCACGCGAAGACGTGTTGTCGCTGGCTCCCGGCGCTGTCGCGCTTTACGACGAGCCCCTCAAACTCAACGAACTGCGTTCCGATCTCACGTTCTATCCCGTGCCCTACGACAAAATCACCGCTGCTGTCTGTCCGGAATCGAAGCTGCGCAAGTTGGTCAGGAACATGGTCTACGTAGGCGTGGTGGCCCGACTCCTCAACCTCGATATGGCGGAAGTGGAGAAAGCTCTACGCAAACAGTTCGCCAAGAAGGTCAAGGCCGCCGAACTCAATTGGAATGCCGCCAAGGCCGGTTACGATTACGCTGCTGCATCGCTCACCAAGGCCGATCCCTTCACTGTCGAGCGCATGGACAAGACCTCTGGGATGATCATCATCGACGGCAATTCTGCCGCGGCCATAGGTTCCATGTTCGCCGGGGTGACGGTCGTGACCTGGTATCCCATCACGCCCTCATCGTCGCTGGTTGAAACGCTGATCGAATATATGAAGGCTTATCGCGTCGGACCCGATGGCAAAGCGACCTTCGCCATTGTGCAGGCCGAAGATGAACTCGCCGCCATCGGCATGGTGCTGGGCGCGGGATGGGCGGGAGCGCGCTCCATGACGGCCACCGCCGGACCCGGCATTTCGCTTATGGCCGAGTTTGCCGGACTGGGCTACTACGTTGAGATTCCCGGCGTCATCTGGGACATTCAACGCGTCGGCCCCTCGACCGGACTGCCGACTCGCACCTCACAAGGCGACATCTCCTTCGTGGCTCGTCTGTCGCATGGTGACACTTGCCATCCCATGCTCATCCCCTGCAGCGTCAGCGAATGTTTCACCATGGCTAACGACGCTTTCGATTTGACAGAACAGTTGCAGACGCCAGTGTTCGTCATGTCCGATCTCGATCTGGGGATGAACAACTGGATGTCAGAGCCGTTTCAGTATCCCGAGAAGCCGCAGAACCGCGGCAAGGTTTTGACCGCCGAGGATCTCGAGCGCCTGGGCGGATTCGCTCGCTACAAAGATGTGGACGGCGACGCCATCGGCTACCGCACCTTGCCGGGCACCGATCATTCCGGCGCGGCCTGGTTCGCGCGCGGCAGCGGGCACAACGAGAAGTCGCAGTACAGCGAGCGTCCCGACGACTACGCCAACAACATGGACCGCCTGGCGCGCAAGTTCGAGCACGCACGTACTCTGGTTCCCAAGCCGGAGATCGTGCGCAATGAGGGCGGCGAAATCGGCATCATCGCCTATGGAACGTCGCATCACGCGGTGGTTGAGACCCTCGATCAGCTGCAATCCGAATACGGAGTGCACGCCGATTACCTTCGCTTGCGTGCCTATCCGTTCACGCCAGAGACGCACGATTTCATTGCTACGCACCAGCGGGTTTACATTGTCGATCAGAACCGCGATGCGCAGATGCACGAGCTCATTAAGCTCGACATCGCGATCGAAGATATTCCCCGGCTGCGCAGCGTTCGTCACTATAACGGACTTCCCATCGACGCGCGCTCGATCACCGACGACATCATTTCCCAGGAGGGCAAGTAAATGGCGACCACACCTACGCCGCCGCCCAAAACCAACCGTATCGGTCTCACCGTTCTCGACTATCGTGGAGGCAAGACAACCCTCTGCGCCGGCTGCGGGCACAACGCCATCTCCGAGCGCATCATCGATGCCTTCTACGAAATGGGCATCGCGCCCGAGCGTGTGGTCAAGATGTCGGGTATCGGCTGCTCATCCAAAAGCCCGGCCTACTTCATGGGCCGCTCGCACAGCTTCAATTCGGTTCACGGACGCATGCCCTCGGTCACAACCGGCGCGGTGCTAGCGAACGCGAAGATCGTTGCCCTGGGCGTCAGCGGCGACGGCGATACCGCCTCGATCGGCATCGGCCAGTTTGTCCATCTAATGCGGCGCAATCTGCCGATGATTTACATCATCGAAGACAACGGCGTTTACGGACTCACCAAGGGCCAATTCTCGGCCACCGCCGATCTGGGATCGAAGCTCAAGACCGGCGTCATCAACGATCTTCCTCCCATCGACACCTGCGCGCTGGCGATCATGCTGGGTGCAACCTTCGTCGGCAGGTCGTTTTCCGGCGACAAGAAGCAGCTGCAGACCATGCTGAAGGCGGCACTTTCGCATCGCGGCACAGTGATGCTCGACGTGATCTCGCCCTGCACCACCTTCAACGATCACGAAGGCTCGACCAAGTCGTATAAGTTCGTGATCGACCATGAAGAACCGCTGCATGACCTCAATTTTGTCCCGCACTTCAACGAGATCGATGTGGAGTACGACGCGGGCACCAGCCTTGACGTCACCATGCATGACGGCTCGCACTTGCGCCTGCGCAAGCTGGAGAAGGACTACGATCCCACGCAAAAGACGGAAGCGGTCAAGCGCATCATGGAGTCGCACGACGCAGGCGAAGTGCTTACCGGCGTCTTCTACCTCAATACCACCGCGCCCAACTTCCTCGACATGATCGACATGACCGACAAGCCGCTGGCCACTTTGCCGGAAAGCGTTACTCGCCCATCGCGGCAGGTGCTGGACGAATGCATGGAGGAACTGCGGTAAGTTTCAAACGGTAGGATACAGGCCCTCCGATTGCGGAGGGTTTCTTTCTGCCTTACTGATGGGCGCGCGACTTGATCGATCTGCATTTTGACGGTAATCTGAATCACCGCGACCGCTCTGACTGAAACCAATTGTGCATGCGTCATACACCCGGCAAGTTCATCCTGAAAATCATCGTGACGGAATGATTGGCACCACACTCCGCACCCTCCTCGACGCTCTGAACTCCGCTCCTGCGCATCGTGAATTTGTCACCGCCTGGATCGACGAAGATGATCGCGAAACCGTCACCTTCGGCGAATTTCGCCATCGTGCTCGACAGCAGGCAAAGATGTTACATAACCATGGTGTTGCGATCGGCGATCGCGTTGTCATCATCATGCCGCAAGGCATCCCCGCGATGACGGTGTTCGTGGGAGCGATGATGCTCGGCGCCATTCCGGCCTTCCTCGCCTATCCCAACTTTAAAGTCGAGGCTTCCAAATACCGCTACGGACTGGCCGGGGTGACCGCGAATCTGCAGGCCCGTGTCGTGGTGATCGATCTAAATTTCCCGGACGAAATGTTGGACCACGTCTCGCTCCCGGAACACGCACAATTAGTTCGCGCGATCGACGCTGCCGGCGCCAGCGATGACGTCAACGTTCCCATTCCAGAGGTGGGGTCCCATAGCCTGGCCTTCCTGCAACATTCAGCCGGGACCACCGGTCTGCAAAAGGGCGTGGCCTTGACGCATGCAGCGGTGCTGCGTCAATTGCAGTCACTGATCCAGGCCTTAAGCATCGACGGCAGCACTGACCGGGTTTATAGCTGGCTGCCGCTCTATCACGACATGGGCCTGATTGCCTGCTTCATGTTGCCGTTGGTTTGTCACATGCCGGTTGTCATGCAGTCGCCGCTGGACTGGGTGATGCGGCCCGAAAGCATGTTGCAGATCATCGGCGAGTATCGCTGCACGTTAGCGTGGCTGCCGAATTTCACCTTCCAGTTTGTGCCCCGACGGACTCCGCGAAGCCGTTGGTCGCAATACAATCTGTCGGCTGCGCGGGCACTGATCAACTGCTCTGAGCCGGTACGAGCAGCCAGTATGGATGAGTTCTACGCGGCGTTTGCTGCGATTGGATTGCGACGCGAGGCCCTGCAGTCGTCCTACGCCATGGCTGAAAACGTTTTCGCCGTTACCCAGTCGGGAATCAATGGCCGGATGAGTCCGACGCGCGTCTGGGCGGATGGTCAACGGTTTCGTAGCGACCACCGCATCGTGCAAGTTTCCGAAGGAACTCCAGGGGCCGTCTCGTTTGTGTCATCCGGACAGTTGCTGCCAGGTAACGAAGTACGCCTCGCATCGGATGCTGGTGCGATACTTCCCGATGGAGAGGTTGGTGAAATCCTCATCAGGAGCGACTGCCTGTTCGACGGCTACTACAATCGTCCCGACCTTACCGCTGAGGCCATTGTCGCCGGCTGGTATCACAGCGGCGATCTCGGTTTCTATCTCGACCAGGAACTGTACGTCGTTGGTCGCAAGAAGGATCTGCTGATCATTGGAGGCGAAAACCTCTACCCTCAGGACATCGAGGAGATCGCCGGCAGCCACCCGGCAATTCACGACGGGCGAACCATTGCGATGGGTCTGTACAATCCTGATCTGGGGACGGAAGACATCGTTCTGATTGCCGAAGTGGAGCGGGAAGAGCTTCTGGAAAATGCAGCCGCGCTTGAGCAGGAGATTCGCGCCAGCATTGTTGCGGGCATGGGCGTGGCAGTGCGAACGATTTTCCTGAAGCCGCCAAAGTGGCTGGTGAAAAGCACTGCGGGCAAGCCCGCTCGCTCCACCACGCGGGAGAAGCTGCTGCGGGAACATCCAGAACTGCAACCCGAGAGGAGCGATTCGTGACTGCCGAAGCCCAACAGATGATCGAGCACATTGCCGGAATGATTCGGAAACCGAACTTGGCGATTGACGAGAATACCCGGCTGGTTTCCTCCGGACTGATCGACTCTATGGCGCTGGTCGACTTGCTGCTGAAACTGGAAAACCTCACGCACTTGCGGATTCCTGCGGGAAAAGTTCAGCCCAAGGACATGGATACCGTAGCGCTGATGTTCGCGACTGCGCAACGTGTGGGCAAACCGCGAAAGTGACCGCACAGTTGTCCGCTTAACTTGCGGCTCATATTGAGAGATGAGATCTTGAGTACGGTGCAGATAAACCCAGTACCAGCAGACCTGATTTCACAAAGCTCCAAGCGGCGACTGCGGCTCGAGCTGACGTTGTTTGTGGCATCGTTGTTAGTCAGTATTGCGAGCTTCGTCACTTTCGATTACTTCTACAGTTCTGCAATTCTCGGCGCAGCCGTCTCCGGTGGCCCACATGGATTTTGTTTCAGCCGCGATCCGGTGCGCAGTTTTGCCTTCTTGCCAAACTGTTCGTGCGTTCGACCTTGGCTGGGAAGTTCGTACGAGTTCAAGACCAACAGTCTCGGATTTCGCGATGAGCACATCCGCCAAGTGCCCCTTACCAGCGCTCAGCCTCGCATTCTCATTTTGGGGGACTCGGCGCCGGAAGGCATGACCAGTTGGCAGGACAGCTTCGTCGGACGCCTGGCCGCTAATTTCCCGCAATACGAATTCCTCAATGCCAGCGTGGAGGGCTATTCGCCTTCGAACTATCTCAATACCGCGACAATGCTGATCAAAGACGGTGTCGAGTTTGACGAAGCCATCGTGTTTATCGACATCTCGGACGCCCAGGATGAAGCTGCCTTTTTTCACGATGTCGGCACGTCGGGAGCCGTGGCGACTGCCGGTCGGAAGACAGCCAAAACCAGCCGCTATTCCGACTTGCGGCTCTGGATCAACAATCACCTGCTGCTCAGCAACGACGTCTTTGACTTCTTCGAGAAAGCTCTGGTGCGCTTCGGTTGGTATCACCTTGACCTCGGTCATGGAGGCAACGAATTCGATCTGGAACGCTCGGCTTGGACCTATCGGCAAGTTTCCGATACAGAACCATATGAAACTGGCTACGCGCCCCTTGGATTAGAAGGCGGCATTCGCAGGGAAAAGGAGAAAATGGACCTCCTGTGGCAGGAGCTGAAGGAACGCAACATCCCGATGAGCGTTGTGGTTTATCCCTGGCCGGCGCAGCTGGCTCACGACACCGTGGATTCGCGCCAGGTCCGCATCTGGCAAGATTGGTGCTCGGGTAAGTGCAAGCGCTTTGCGACACTTTTTCCGGCATTTTTTGCCGTCAAAGACGATTGCCCCCGCACTCAACCAGGATGCTGGTATTTGAGTCATTTCATTTTTGGAGACACGCACTATAACTCGACTGGTGATGCCGTGGTTGCCAACGTGATCGGCAACGCCCTGTTGCAAAACCCCGTCGCCAAGCGCCCGGCGCTAATCGCCGGATCCGAGTCGGACAATCGGACCAGACGCGAGTCTAGTGAGCCATCAGGCGGTCGCCAATGAGCGGTGGGCACGAGACGCTTTATCGGCTATTACTATATGTCGTCGCGCTCCTCGTAGGGCTGCTGGTTTTAACCAAAGCACGTTCGCGAGTCATACGGCAAGCGGTCCTGCTTATTGCCAGCTACGCGCTTTATGTCACGTGGGGAGTTTGGTTCCTGGCCGTCCTTCTCGCCTCCACGGTCATTAATTTCCTGGTTGCGCGATGGCTCAAACGCAGGTCCACTCCCTTAGTCTTGTGGTCGGGCCTCGCTTTCAATCTGCTTCTTTTATCTACATTCAAGTACATTCCCGGAATCGCTGTCTCAATTCCTATCGCCTCACTGCAGAAGTTCTCCCACCTGGCATTGCCGCTCGGCATCTCCTTCTGGACGTTTCAGGCGATGAGCTATCTGTTCGACCTGTACCGCGACGAGGAGTTTGATCCGTCTTTCGTCGAATTTGCGCTATACATGGCGTTCTTCCCGGTGGTGATTTCCGGACCGATCTGCCGGCTGCCCGATATGCTTTCGCAATTCCGCTCTGAGCAACCACCCTCCCGCGACGACATAAACCGCGGCCTCTGCCGCATCGCCACGGGTGTGCTCATGATGCAGATTGCGCAACTCCTGGGCAAAGGAATTCTCAGCGGACAAGGCATTAACGCCGGTTTCGATCAGGCCACGGGCTGGAGCGGCCCCGATGTGTGGTGCCTGGCGTTTGGCTACGGTTTGCAGGTGTTCTTCGATTTTGCCGGCTACTCGCATATCGCCATCGGCGCTGCCCGGATGATGGGTTTTGTCGTTCCGGAAAACTTTGCCCGCCCGTTCTCCTCAACGACACCCTCGATCTTTTGGACGCGCTGGCACATGTCGCTCTCCTTTTGGATACGTGACTACGTGTTCCTGCCACTGGCCGTGCTGAGCCGCCAGGATTGGTGGCGAAAATTCTGCCTGCTGATTGCGATGGTCTTGTTCGGGATCTGGCACAAAGCAACGTTTCTGTTCGTCCTCTTCGGCTGCTACCACGGCGTCCTTCTGATCTTGCACCGGCAGGCGCAACAGGTGCAGAGGCGATTCGATTGGCAACCATCGGCAAAAGCCTGGACGGCGTTCTCGTGGCTGCTGACCATGGCACTGATCAGCCTGGGATGGATATTCTTCCGCGCCGGCTCTCTGGCACAATCGGGAGAAATGTTCTCGGCCCTGCTCTCGCCCGCCAGCTACTCTCGCCACGTTATTCACCTAAGTCTCTACTTGCTCGTTCTGGGGTTGAGCGTATCCTACGCTGTGGTACTCAGCGTGATTGATGTGCTCGACGGCTACTCCGAGCGGCTACAAGCAACAAGGAACACTTCTCGCTCGGACCTGATCGCCACCGCCGTACGCGACCGCTGGTCCTGGATTGCACCCCTTTGGGCAACCGCCTGTGTGCTTGTAACCACGCTCATGCCACAGGCTCGCGCCGCCAATGTCTTCATGTATCGCTTCTTTTAGAGCAGAAAATGGGTTGGTCGCTGGCACGCCTCTGCCCGGCTGGGGTAAGATTTCGCCATGCCCAAGAATCCTGCTCCGTTCGAGGTTGGCTGCCCGTGCTGCGGCGCCATGCTCAAGATCGACGCTGAAACCAAGGCCGTGATTGCGCACACGCCCAAAGCCGTGCCCAAGACCTTTGAGGATCTGGAAGCGGCAGCGCGCGCTATGAAAGATCAGGACAGCCGCAAGGAGTCTCTTTTCCGGCAATCGGTGGAGGCCCAGAAACACTCAGGCGACCTGTTGGAGAAAAAGTTTCAGGAGGCACTTAAGCGCGCCAAGGAAACGCCGGATACCGGCAAACCGCTGCGCGACTTCGATTTGGACTGAAAGAGCAGCGATTAGCATTTGGCATTTGGGGCTCGGCTTGTAGTTGGGCAGCAGTCCTGACATGCCGACAGCTAAGAGCGAAAGGCGAAAAGCGGCCCTTTTCTGTGGTGAATACGAAACGAAATCCGCTGCTTCTTGGTCATCGCGGTGTCAGGCCGTTGCCTTGCCTGGGGTTGCGCTGGCGAAAACCAGGATTTCCTGCGGAAAACAGTCTGGCCGCCTTCGACTACGCTATGACCAGCGGCTGCGACGGATTCGAGTTTGATGTCCGCTACACTCGCGATCGTCGCTCCGTACTTTCCCACGATTCAAAGCTTAAGCGCATTGAAGTTGCCGATGCCGAATACGCTGGGCTGGAACGCCGTTGCGGCTACGATCTCCCCTGCCTCGAAGAAGTTTTGGCGCGCTTCGGCGGCACAGCCTATCTCGACATCGAACTGAAAGTCGCGGGCAACGAAGAAGCGGTGGTTGCCGCCCTAGCTGCAAATCGGCCTCGGCTCGGATACATTGTGTCGTCCTTTCTTCCGAACGTCCTCCTGCGGCTATGCGAACTTGATCCGTCGCTGTCCCTGGGTTTGATCTGCGAACAGGCAGAGGATGCCGATCGCTGGAAAGAACTGCCCATCACCGCGTTCATCCCGCACCAATCACTGGTTTCGCAGCGATTGGTTGAAGAAGTCCACGCTCGCGAGCGCAAGCTGCTCACCTGGACGGTGAACGACGCATCTGATCTATTGCGCTTTGCCTCCTGGGGAGTCGATGGCCTGATCTCCGACGATCCACGCTTGCTGGGGCGTACGTTTCCGCGGCAACAGGCTGCCGCTTCCTAGCCGACCCGGCTGTCTGAATTCTCGCACGATGAGTACGTTTTGCTCCGTCTAGGGAGCTTCATTTAGATTGTCTGTAATGGCAACCACAGGCGAACGATTTGAGCGCGCCGTATCCATTATGGCGCGACTGCGCGGCCCCGGCGGATGTCCCTGGGACCGCGAGCAGACCTTCGACACCATCACGCCCTACACGCTGGAAGAAGCCTACGAAGTGGTGGAAGCCATCGACGCGCGCGACTGGGATGAACTGACCGGCGAGCTCGGCGATTTGCTGTTGCAGGTGCTCTTTTACTCGGAGATGGCGGCCGAAGAAAAACGCTTCTCCATCGACGACGTGCTCGATCGCCTCTCCAACAAGCTCGTCGATCGTCATCCGCACGTCTTCGGAAACGTGAAAGCTGAGACACCGGGCGAAGTCTTACGCAACTGGCAGGCGCTCAAGGCCGAGGAGAAAAAGAAACGGCAACAGGAATCCGGAGAAGGCAGTAAACAAGACCACCCTGATTCGGTATTGGCCGGCGTTTCTTCGGCCGTGCCGTCGCTGATGGAGGCCTACAAGATCAGCTCGCGAGTGGCTCACGTCGGCTTCGATTGGCCAAATATCGAAGGACTGTTCGACAAGTTAAATGAAGAGACTCAGGAATTGCGCAAGAATCTCGATGACTATCCTGCGCCGGGTCCGCAGCCTGAATCAGCGGCAGGCGTAGCCGGGGCACGCGGAGAAAAGATTTCTCCCGAGCTGCGCATGCGCCTGGAAGATGAAGTTGGCGACCTGTTCTTCGTGCTGGTGAACCTGGCTCGCTATCTGTCGCTCGATCCGGAGTCAGCTCTGCGCAAAACCAACCGCAAATTCCGCCGCCGCTTTGAGTATGTAGAAGAAAAACTGCGCCAACAGGGCCGTAAGCCGGCGCAGGCTTCGCTCGACGAGATAGAAACGCTCTGGCAGGAATCCAAGCAACAGGAAAAGCCATGACCGGCGACAATATCCAGTTGCGCAATTGCACCGAACTGGACGAATATCGCGCCTGCGTTGCCTTACAGAAAGAAGTCTGGGGATTCGCCGACAACGAATTGGTGCCGCTGCGAATCTTCTCACTTGCGCCGAAAATCGGTGGGCAGGTCATTGGCGCCTGGGACGGCGAAACCTTGGTGGGTTTTGCCTTCTCGATTCCTGGCAGTCGCAACCGTCAAACCTATCTGCACTCTCATATGCTGGGCGTGAAGGGCGCCTACCGCAACATCGGCTTAGGACGTCGCCTTAAACTGTTTCAGCGCGAGGACGCCATCGCCCGAGGCTACGACCTCATGGAATGGACCTTCGATCCACTGGAGATCAAGAATGCTTACTTCAACCTGACTCGGTTGGGCGCCATTGCGCGCCGCTACAACATCAATCAATATGGCATCACCTCGTCACCCTTGCAGGGATTTCTGCCCACCGACCGTCTGGTGGCGGAGTGGTGGCTGACCTCAAAGCGCGTGCAGACGCTGCTTGCAACCGGAAAGAGCCCCGCATTCGAAATAGAATTACGAATCGCCGTGCCGGGCGAGATTTATGCCTGGAAGGCAGGAGCTGACACCCGTCAGAAAGCCGGCGACACTCAACTGCGCAATCGCGAGTTGTTCCTGAAAGCATTCTCTGTGGGGCTGGCGTGCCTGGGTTATGAGCGCGACGAAAAGGGTAATGGCGCGTTCCAGTTGGGACATTGGGACGAGAGCCGTTCGTATGCTGGCGACTGAGATATGAAGATTGAAGCCATCACGCTTCGCGAGCTGAAGATACCTCTGGTTCACTTCTTCGAGACCAGCTTCGGACGTACCTATGCCCGACGCATTCTGCTCTTCACCTTGCATAGCGATGGTTTGGAAGGTTGGGGCGAGTGCGTTGCCGGCGAAGATCCCTTCTACAGCGAAGAATACATCGAGAGCGCATGGGACGTGACTACGCGCTACCTTGCTCCGGCGCTGTTGGGCAAGACGATACAGGGGGGTCGCGAAGTTCCGGCGCTGGTGGCGCGGGTTCGCGAGCATCGTATGGCTAAAGCAGCTCTGGAAAATGCCGCCTGGGACGCCGAGGCGCAAGCGAAGGGAATTCCGTTGTGGAAGCTGCTGGGTGGGTCGCGGCAAGAAATTGCTTGCGGCGTCAGCATCGGCATTCAGGATTCGCATGACCAACTGTTGCAGAAGATCGAAACTGAATTGGCTGCCGGTTACCAGCGCATCAAGATCAAGGTAAAGCCGGGTTGGGACGTCGAGGTATTGGAGAAAATTCGCACGCGCTGGCCCAACGTCACGCTCAGTTGCGATGCCAATTCAGCCTACACATTGGCCGACGAAGAACACCTGAAGAGCTTCGAGCGCTTCCAATTATTGATGATCGAGCAACCGCTTTGGTCCGACGACTTCTACTTTCACGCGCGTCTGCAGAAACAGTTACGCACAGCGCTTTGCCTGGACGAGGCCCTCCGCAGTGCTCGTGACGCGGAGGCTGCACTGGAACTCGGCGCTTGCCGCATATTGAATATCAAAGTCGGCCGGGTCGGAGGCTTCTCCGAAGCAATCTCCGTGCACAACGTTGCGCTGCGATTCGGTATGCCCGTATGGTGTGGAGGTATGCTGGAATCGGGGGTCGGCCGCTCCCACAATGTGGCACTCTCGACTCTGCCCAACTTTAAGCTTCCTGGAGATGTCTCGGCCTCGAAGCGCTATTGGAAGGAAGATATCATCGAGCCGGAGGTCGAGGTCTCGCCCCAGGGAACCATCACCATCACCGATAAACCCGGTCGGGGACACGATCTGCGCCTTCACTTGATCGAAGAGTTGACGGTCAGGAAAGAAATCCTGCGACCGTAAACGAAAACAAACGGGTGCCCCGCGCGGATGTCAAATCAGCTCCCGCTACTTGTGACTGTTTTGTGCTTCCTTAATGCCGCCGCCGTTTTCAGCAACCACCTCGTCGCTCTTATGCAACAACTCCAGTGCCTGGGCAGTGGTAAGGTCAGACGGCACCGGCCGGAAGTCGGTCATGGTCTCGGTCGACCAGATCGTCAGCGGCTTGATCATGAGAACTTTGCCATAGAACTGCAGGGTCTCCTGGACCTCTTCCCAATGGCCACCACCCACGTCGCGCTGGACAATGATGAACTTGCCGCCTTTATACAGTTTGCCCAGAATGCCCCAGCCGAAATCGACATCCTTGAACAACGTGCCGTCAATCTTGGCGATCCGCGCAGCCTTGCGATCGATGATCATATCGCCTTCCATGCCTTGATAGACCGCGGTTTCATGGTTGGGCGGGGTGAAATTGGGATTCGGCTTGAACTTCAGATGAACCAGTTCCTCACCATTGGGACCATGATCGGTACTAACGTAGGTATAGAGAAAGGCGTCCGGCAGACTGCTCAACATGGTCTCGGCGCGTTTGTCGTCTTCCTTGTTTGAATCGCGCCGTTTGCGGCGAGCCGCCAGATCATTAGCGAACTTCTCCAGTTTTTCGTTGTCTTTCTGGCGCTCCTCAGCGGTTAACGGGCGCCCGTTGAGGAGGAGAGTGGAGGTCAGGCCACCGTCTTTGGTGCGAACAATTTCCTTGGTTATCGAGTGGTCCTTATAGTCAGTCGTGTCCTTGAACATCGCGTAATACTGAACATCGCTCGCTTTGATTTCATTTCGTGACGCCTGGCGCACCAGTTCCTGAGGACTTATGTCCGGCTTCTGCTGAGCACGTCCGGCCGCAGCGATAAAGAACAGGAACAGCGTTGCGGCCAGCGGACGGCGCCAATGATTTCCCGATAACCTCACTAAACCTCTTTCGTTAGATGTACTAACGTTACTACTACTTAGACGAGCCACCGAATCACTCAGTTGCTTTTTCGCCAAGTTTTATCCCTTTGCGGACCGCTATCTGATTAACTTCTTCTGTTTTCTAGGAGTTCCATGCGAAGATACCGCCGAGGCACGACTCCCATCCAAGGCAGAATTGTGCGCCCGTCGACAACTCGCTGGGCGACATGGGTTTGGCTGGAGAATGTCGCTGCTGCTTTGTTCGCGCGATCTGGCCGCGGAAGACGCTCCGCTGATCTACGAGTTGTGACGACAAGTCCCTGCTACTTCTTAGGAAGCGGACTGAGATCATCTAATGCCAAGTTTACCTCCAGCACATTGACTCGCGGCTCGCCCAGAAATCCCAGTTGCCGTCCATAAGTATGCCGCTGGATGATCTGCCGTACTTGGTCTTCACCCAGGCCACGTTCGCGCGCCAAACGCGGCACCTGGAACTCGGCTGCGGCAGGCGTAATGTCCGGATCCAATCCTGATGCCGACGTGGTCACTAGATCGACTGGAACCGGCTGCCCGGGGTTTTCAGCCTGTAGACGTGCCACATCTCCGTTCACACGATCGATCAACTTCTGATTGGTGGGCGCGAAGTTCGTTCCGCCGGAGTTCGCGGCGTCATAGCCATTGCCTGCCGCCGAGGGCCGAGAATGCAGATACCCCTGGCTCGCAAACGCTTGACCGATAATCCTTGATCCCACGATCTCACCGTGGCGCGAAATCAGTTGGCCGTTAGCCTGGTCATGAAACAACACCTGAGCCAGGCCGGTCACCACCAGCGGGTAAATGACTCCCAGCAAGACCGTGGTAACGATTGTCATCAAAATTGCGATTTTCAGATTCTGTTTCATACTTTCTTATGGCGAAAGCCAAACACCTTTCTCACCACAAAGGCACAGAGACACCGAGGTTTTCTTTAAACTTCTCTGTGTCTCCGTGTCTCTGTGTTGAACAATCATTACGCCAGCCGTACTCCGGTAATGAGCATGTCGATCAGCTTGATCCCAAGAAATGGCACGATGATTCCGCCTACACCGTAAACCCACAGGTTCCGGCGCAAGAGAGCGGCTGCGCTCATGGGGCGATACTTCACGCCGCGCAGCGCCAGCGGAATCAACGCAATAATGATCACGGCATTAAAGATCACCGCCGACAGAATCGCCGACTGCGGCGTCCGCAGATGCATGATGTTCAGCGTGTTCAGTACCGGGAATGTCCCGGCAAACATCGCGGGGATGATGGCGAAGTATTTCGCCACATCGTTGGAGATGGAAAAAGTTGTGAGCGAGCCGCGCGTCATCAGAAGTTGCTTGCCGATGGCGACCACTTCAATCAGCTTGGTCGGATTGGAATCCAGGTCCACCATGTTCCCGGCTTCCTTGGCGGCCTGCGTGCCGGTGTTCATCGCCACACCCACATCGGCCTGCGCCAGGGCGGGAGCGTCATTGGTACCGTCGCCGGTCATGGCCACCAGCTTTCCCTGGGCCTGTTCGCGGCGGATCAGGTCCATCTTGTCCTTCGGCGTCGCCTCAGCCAGAAAGTCGTCCACTCCAGCTTCGCGCGCAATCGCCGCCGCAGTCAGCGGATTGTCTCCGGTAATCATCACCGTCTTGATCCCAATAGCGCGCAACTGATCGAAGCGCTCACGCATGCCACCCTTCACGATGTCTTTAAGGTGAATCACGCCCAGCGCTCTTCCCTTTTCCGCCACCACCAACGGCGTTCCACCTGACCTCGCTATCAACTCGACGCTAGCTTGCACTTCGGGTGGCATCGCGCTGCCATTCGAAGCCAGATACTTGGTGATGGCATCCACCGCACCCTTGCGAATCTGGTTGCCGTTCATGTTGACGCCCGACATGCGGGTCTGCGCCGTAAAGGGAACGAACTCCATGTCGTGCGAGCTCAGTTCCCGGCCGCGCAATCCATACTTTTCTTTCGCCAGCACAACAATGGAGCGGCCTTCCGGCGTTTCGTCCGCCAGGGACGAAAGCTGCGAAGCATCGGCCATTTCAGCCTCGCTCACGCCCGGAGCCGCTATAAACTCTGACGCCTGACGATTGCCCAGGGTGATGGTTCCGGTCTTGTCGAGCAACAGCGTGTCGACGTCTCCCGCAGCCTCAACTGCTCGTCCCGACATTGCCAGCACGTTGTGTTGAATCAGCCGGTCCATGCCGGCGATGCCAATCGCCGAAAGCAGGCCGCCGATGGTGGTGGGAATCAGGCAGACCAGCAGCGAAACCAGCACAAATACTGACTGCGGTGCGCCGGAGTAAATCGCGAATGGCTGCAACGTCACCACGGCCAACAGAAAGATGATCGTCAAACCCGCCAGCAGAATGTTGAGTGCAATTTCGTTCGGCGTCTTCTGCCGTTCCGCGCCTTCCACGAGCGCAATCATTCTGTCCAGGAATGTCTCGCCCGGATTCGAAGTCACCTTCACTCTGATCTCGTCTGACAACACACGCGTTCCGCCAGTTACGGCGGAGCGGTCGCCGCCGGCTTCGCGAATGACCGGAGCCGACTCTCCCGTGATCGCCGACTCATCTACCGAAGCGACGCCTTCCACGATCTCCCCGTCGGATGGTACGAACTCGCCCGCTACGACCCGGACCATGTCTCCGGCGCGCAGGTTGGAGCTGGGGACCCGTTCGATTTGTCCGTTCTCAAGAATGCGGTTGGCAACAGTTTCCGACCGCGCCTTGCGCAAGGTATCCGCTTGGGCCTTGCCGCGGCCCTCGGCCATCGCTTCGGCAAAGTTGGCGAACAGTACCGTAAACCACAGCCACAGGGTGATCTGCAGATTGAACAGAAAAGCTCCGCCGCCGCGCACCAGTAACACGGTGGTGATCACGCTGCCCACTTCGACCACAAACATGACAGGATTGCCCATCATGTGTCGAGGATCCAGTTTTACGAAGGAGTCCACGATGGCGCGGCCAACAATCTTGCCTTCCCAAATTGCTTTCTTGGAACTCTTACTTGCCATGGCAAACTCCTCAGAACGTCTTACCGGCCGCCATCAGCAGGTGCTCAAGAATCGGCCCCAGGCTTAATGCGGGGAAGAATGTCAGCGCCCCAACGATGAGAATCACACCAATCAGCAACGCGCTGAATAGCGGAGTGGTCACCGGAAAGGTTCCCAGTGACGGCGGAACATACTTCTTCTGCGCCAGATTTCCGGCAATCCCCAGCATGGGGATGATCATGAAGAAGCGGCCGATCAGCATGGTCATGCCGAGCGTGGTGTTGTACCAAAGCGTGTTGGTATTAAGTCCGGCGAACGCGGAGCCGTTATTGCCCGCGCCCGAAGTGAACGCGTAAAGCATCTGCGTGAAGCCATGCGGCCCGGGATTGGTAATGCTCGATGTCCCAAAGCCGCTAACCGACGAAAAACCGGTAAACACCAGGATCACCAGCGGGAAGACCAGCGCCACCAGCATCGCCATCTTCACGTCGTAGGCTTCGATCTTTTTGCCCAGATATTCCGGCGTGCGGCCTACCATGAGACCCGCGATAAACACCGCCAGCACGACATAAATCAAAATGCCGTACATGCCCGCGCCCACGCCTCCAAAAATCACTTCGCTCAACATGATGTTCACCAGCGGCACCATCCCGCCCAGGGGCGTGAAGGAGTCGTGCCAGCTGTTGATGGCACCGCAACTGGCGTCGGTGGTGACGGTGGCGAACAACGCGGAGTTGGCGATGCCGAAGCGGACCTCCTTGCCTTCCATGTTGCCGCCCGCCTGGGTCGCCGTCACTTGCTGATTGACTCCGTGGAGCAGAGGATTGCCGCGAGCTTCGGCCCAGTACGCAGTCGTAACTCCAGCCAGAAACAGCACCGCCATCGCTCCCCACACCGCCCAGCCGTGCGATTGCGAACCGGTCATGCGGCCCAGCGTGTAAGTGAGTCCAGCCGAGATCGCGAAGATCGAGAACAACTCGATCAAGTTCGAAAGTGGATTAGGATTCTCGAAAGGATGCGAGCTGTTGGCGTTGAAGAATCCGCCGCCGTTGGTGCCCCACTCCTTGATGATCTCCTGCGAAGCCACCGGTCCCTGAGCAATCGTTTGGCTCGTAACCGTATCCATCACTGGCTTGCCTGCCGTATCGACAGCCGGCTTGCCATCGGGATTCAAATGCTGAACTTGCTGTGGTTCGACCAGTTTTATGGTGTCGTAAGGCTTCAGGTTCTGCACGACGCCTTGCGAGACCAGCACCAGTGCGCCAACGATACAAAACGGCAATAGCACCCACAGGCACGAGCGGACCATGTCGACCCAGAAGTTACCGATGGTCTTCATCTGCCGTCGGGCAATTCCGCGGATGAAAGCGATGGCCAGCGCAATGCCAGTCGCCGCTGAGATGAAGTTGTGGTAGGCCAGACCAGCCATCTGAGTGAAGTAGCTCATGGTCGACTCGCCGGAATACGACTGCCAGTTGGTATTGGTCGTAAACGAAGCAGCCGTGTTGAATGCCAGGTGAGCCGGTGATACCGCGGTAAGCTTTTGCGGATTCCACGGCAGGTAGAACTGCACTCGCTGAATCAGGTACAGCAGCAGCATCGACACCACGCTGAACAGCAGCATGGCGAAGGCGTACTCCGTCCAGCGCATTTCGTGGTCTTCGTCCACGCCGGTTAATCGGTACAACAGGCGCTCGAGGGGACGCAGCACCGGATCCATAAACGTTCGCTCACGACTGAAAACCCGGGTCAGGAAGACCCCCATCGGCTTGGTGACAGCCAGAATCAACGCGAGAAAGATCGCGATTTGAAACCATCCATTGAGAGTCATGTCAGAACTTCTCCGGGCGCAACAGCGCGTAGAACAGGTAGATCATCATCAGCGCGCAGATGGTCATCATGACGATGGATTGTGTGTGCACGGGCCCCCCTTACTTGATCCGGTCGCAGAAGTGAACGTAGCCCAGCGACAGGGCGAAGAAAGCAATCGTAATTACGACAAATACGAGGTCTTGCATGGTGAAGCTCCTATACCGTGCCTATTACCACGGTCCTTGTTTACGGCCAAACCACCAGATCACTCCCAGAGTAGCCGTGTTCTGATCAGGACTGAATACCCCCTGTGTGCCCGTCAGGAAGATTGGCCGATTGGAAAAATCCCTCCTGTATTCCCACCGCATGTCGAAACCATCCGCCACTTGAAAGTCATAAGTCGCCGTGACTTCCTTTAATGCCTCGGTGTAGGAGGTGATCCCAGTGAACAGTCCACCGGTGTCGGAAAGGTATTCCGTACGTCCGGCCAGATAAGTACGCGGGGTGAATTGATACTTGGCGTAAGCCGCTCCTCCCCATGCGTCCGACGGCGCAGCAGATTGGCCCAGAGCGCCCAAACGCACGATTTCATAATCTCCTTCCAGCGCCAGTGATAGCTTCGCAGTGGTTTGCCAAGTCGCGTAACTATCAAAAATGTTGGTCTTCCCATTGGGAGCGGGACTGACCTGCTGGAAGCACAATCCCGGTTGCACTGGCACCGGGCCGCAACTCGCTACCGGGATAGCGTTCGAATGTTCCTGACCTAAGTAGTAGTTCACTGTCCAACTGATGTTCTTATTTGGCGTGACCACGAACCCAAACAATTCATCCTTAAATCCATTGGTGGGTTCGGTTTGGTTGGTGCCGTTAACGATCCAATAGTTGAACGCGATCTTGTTATTCAATTTATAGTTTGCGTTTACTCCCATGTGGTAGAAGGGCAGGAAGTCGAACCAGTAGGAGCGCGAATAGTTCATCTGAAACTGGGTATAGTTGCCTTCATAGCCCAGAGAACTGGCCCACTTGCCAAAGTCTACAGTCAGTCCCTTTCCTAGCGGGACAACATATGTTCCGTACGCCTGAAAGATGTTGCGATAGATATCAGGACGGGGCTCGTTTAAGGGATTGCCTTGCAGGGTGGCCGTCGCCTGGCCGAATTGCAGATCGAGCCGGGCACCGTAGCGCCGTCCGCCATCGAGATCGGGGGCGCGTTCGATGATCAACCCAGCCTGGTTCAGGCTGAAAGCATTGCTGCTGACATCATAAGCCCGCAACAAGTTCACCCGGCCTACCGGATCATTGAAGTTATATTCGTAGTAAGTATCAACCACTCCATTGATCGTCGTGCCCTTAAGGTAATTAAGAACGCTGCGGTCTTCTTTCGTAAGTGAACCGCTGGCTTGCAATGCCTGGTCACTATTCGAAGGAGTCGCCGCTTCCGCAACGCCATCCACCGTATCGTGAGCAAACCCTGAGTTGGAACGAGACTCGGCCGAGGAGGACGCAGCACGCAGTTCCCTCACCTGAGTCTTGAGTTCCGTCACTTCGGCTTCCAGTGCCGCGAGATGTTGTTCCAGTCGTTCCATAGTCTGTGCCGGCACGGCTACTGTTCCGCCGGGCTGCGCCGCTGTTTCCGGTTGTTGCGCTGACACCGTTGGAATACACGCTGTCGCAATGCCAATCGCAATCAGGGCCAATACCCTGTTTCCAATACGTCTGCCAATCGCTGGGAACATCGCCTCACCTCTGGCTTACCGCTTTAGCTCCGTAAACTTTACATCCCGGAGTCGCTGAGAAGCTGTGATGAGGTCTCTGCGCTCGTAGGCTTCGTTAGAACATCACCATCATGGCTCCCGTTATACGGTTTTCACTCTTCACCAGATCGGGATACCAGCCGGGCACGACCGAACCCGGCGCGCCGGTATTGCCTCCCGGCGGCGTTACCCCTCCCGGACCGGAGTAGTAGGGCACGTTCGCCGCGCGATGGTTGTATTCCATGCGAAACGTAAGGTACTGGCTGGGCATGTAGTCGACCGTGGCCGAAACATCCCAGCCCTTGAAGGGATCGCCCGGGTTTTCCGTGAAGTAAGGTGTTCCCGAGATTGCCGTGGCGCCATTAATCGGGGGAAGCAGTACCAGGTAACGACCGGGATTATTAATCTGGCCGCCGCCTAAGGTCAGGCCGTAGAGATCCTTGTGAAACCACAGCCGGTTGTAAATCATGTAGCCGATAAAGCTCTGTTTGGGCCCCTTAGCGGAATCGCCGGCGCAGCTGACGCCGCCACCATGTTCGCATCCCAGGTCACCGGTGAAAGAAAACGCCGCCATGTCCATGAAGCGCGAGGGATTCTGGTAGTACTTCACTTGAATGCTGTCGTCGGTGTGATAGCGCACCCGGCCGGGGATGCCGAGAGCGTCTTCACCCAAAGCATATTGGTTCCCGGTGAAAGAAAACCAACCGGTCGGCCGCCACAGAATCTGCCCGCCGACTCCGGGGCGATGATTGAAGCGCCCGTAAGACTGCCAGCCGTTAATAAGCCAGGGCTCGATCTTCAAATGCTCGTTGGGAAAGACCTGTACCCGCATTCCATTGAAGAACCACGGCGTGTTCGAAGAGACATACGATGGCTGATAAGCCCAGTTATCGAAGTTGTAGTAACTGAACAGGCCGACATAGGACACGAAGATACCGGCCTGAATGTTGATCCCATCCAACGCGTTGATGTGGTATCCGGCATAAGCTTCCGAAACGTAGCGATAGGCGTCGGCCAGGTCCCACTGACCGCGGGCCGGGCTGGCATCGTTGCGTGGCGTAGTCTGCGAGTACATGCCGAACTGCGTCATCAGGCGAGCCTGGACATTGTCCCAATGGAAATCCCCCCCTACTCCGAGTTGAGTCACCTGGAATTCATTGGCGCGAAAGATCTCGCTGGAGCCGCTGATGGTGTCATCCTGGGGATGATTGAAATCGTAGACATAGTCGACATCCGCGCGGATTTCCGGGGTAAAGAACTTGGTGTCGAAGGGAACCTCTTTAATGCGACTGGTACCGTTCAGCCAGGTGAAATCGGCGAAGGAAAACGGGGCCGGCTTGCCGGGATTATTCGGTGTAGCCAGAGCGGACTCGGCAGGCGTGGAAACTGGCGCCGCTTGCTCCCCGATCACATGGATCGGAGCGGTGGCCTTCGAGCTTAGAGGTGCTACGTCAGGGGCTCGAGAGTTGAGTTCCTTTTCCAACTGATCGATCTTCTTTTGCATGGCCTCGAGCTGTTTCGCGACCGCGGGGGGAATCGACGGGTCAGTTGCAGGGGACTGTTGATTGGTTGCACTGGCAGGCTGATCGCTCGATGGCCCGCTGGCGGCTTGCCCCCGCGCTATCAGCGGCAGCATTGCGGTCCCGATCAACAAGACCGCCGCTGTGCGACCGTGTACGGAGATCAATCGCGCCAACTGCCCTTTCAGGTGAACCAAGAAACGTCGTCCTGCAGCCGCGTCAACCGCTGGCGATTCAGAGGGTGCCTTGCGGACCGGCGCTGCTTTTGACTTAGTTATCGGTGCTAAACATCCCAACAAGAAAATTCCAAAGAACACTACACTTACTGCGCAGATGAAAAAGAATAGTGTTGTCATAACTTCCTTCGGCACACTTCTACGTGCGCGTTTTCCAACCAACTGATTGGAGCATTCGGCCAGTAAGGCCCGGCTAAGGAAGTCGTAAGTTTTTCGTAAAGGTGCTCAAACGGGAAGGCTTGGAAAGAAGAACGGCTGGCGAAGACTAAGCAGGTAATTCTTCCGCCGAAGGGAAATGATGTTGTTCCCGGCCTACGCTTCCATCATATTTCTTGGTTACCTTGAATAGTTCAAAACGGCCGTCTGCGGCAAAAAGCTGGCATCGTTCCCGCAAAGCCTGCATATCGGCAGCCGACATCGGCTGAAAGCCGCGGGCAATAGCGAGGTTCTGCTGCAGGATATCCATCGAATCCACGCCGCTGATGGTTGAAGCTACAGGCAGGCTCATCGCGTAACCAAGAGCTTCTTCCGGTGTTGCCGCTCCGTGAGTGACGATCTCGCCGCTGCCGCCCATACTCTTCATCCCCAGTACGCCGATGCCCTGTTTCCGGGCCTCAGGAAGCACGTTGGTTTCGAAACTTCTAAACGTCGCGTCGAGACAGTTGAGCGGCATCTGCACAGTATCGAATGGGAAGTTGTGCGACAGCATCCGAAGATGGATGCTGGGATCCTTGTGACCGGTGAATCCGATAGCTCGCACTTTGCCCTGCCGCTTGGCTTGCAACAGCGCTTCCGCGGCCCCGCCCGGAGCGAAGATCAGGTCGGGATCGGTCTCGTAAATTACTTCGTGGATTTGCCACAGGTCCAGATGATCGGTCTGCAGACGCCGCAAGGACTCTTCCAGTTGCTTCATCGCGACATCCTTGCTGCGACCGTGGGTACAGACCTTGGTCATTACTACGGCTTGCTGGCGCTTACCTTTGAGAGCGATGCCCAGCACTTCTTCACTGTGGCCGTCATGGTAGTCCCAGGCGTTATCGAAGAAGTTGATGCCCGCATCCATGGCCTGGGCAACAATCTCGTTGACCTCTCGCTGATTCTTGGCAGAGCCCAGATGATAGCCTCCCACGGCCATGGCTGAGACCTGAATGTCGGTTCGGCCCAGCGGCCGATGTGGCACGCTCTCGCCGGAGTTCGTTGCCGGCGTATGGCTTTGATTCGGCTGTGCTTGCGCGAGGCTCATACGTTCTGTGACCGTGGTTGCTCCCAGTATTGCCGCTCCTTTAAGAAAGCTGCGGCGAGTCGAGCCGCGATTGTGTGGCATGTCCCATGGCCCTTAGGAAACTTTCGGAAACGGATTTCCCGTATTCTTGGTTGCCTGCATCATCTCTTTGACTTCCGCCGACTGCATGTCGAGTGGGAATTCGTGCGCCAGCCGCGCCTCGGGATTATCGAACTTCAGCGAGAGCTTGTACAACTCGAATCGGCCGTCACTTGCCTCCGGCTTAACGCGAACCCGCAACGCCTGCATTTCCTGAGGAGACATGGGCTCAAAAGCTTGCGCGATCGCCAGATTCTGTCGCAAGACTTCCAGGCTTTCCATCCCGGTAATCGTGGTTGTGACCGGCAAGCTCATGGCGTAGCGGAGGGCTTCTTGCGCGGTAATCACGCCTCCTTTTACCGGCTCGCCACGGCCGTTGATCGGCTTCATGCCCAGCGCTGCGATTCCGCGCTTGTTCAACTCTGGCAACACCTGGCTTTCGAAACTGTGGAACTGCGAATCAAAGGCATTCAAAGGCATCTGCACCGAATCGAAAGGAAACCCTGCGTTCAGCATTTTCAGATGAATATGCGGGTCTTTATGACCGGTGAATCCCACGAATCGTACCTTGCCCTGCTCCTTGGCTTTGCGCAGGGCTTCGGCCGCGCCATTGGGACGAATGAAGAGCTCGGGGTCATTATCGAAAGCAACGCCATGGATTTGCCACAGATCAAGATGATCGGTCTGCAAGCGGTTCAAGGACTGCTCCAGCATCTGCATGGCAAGGGCGGCTTCGCGGCCGTGGGTGCATACCTTGGTCATCAAGAAGACCTTGTCGCGACGGCCCTTCAGGCCTCGGCCCATCCAGACCTCCGACTTGCCCAGGTGATATTCCCAGCAATTGTCAAAAAAGGTTATGCCGCCGTCGCAAGCCTCCTGGACCATCCGGACGGCGGTAGGTTCATCGGGAGCATCGCCCAGGTGATGGCCGCCCATGCCCAGCGCGGAAATCTTAATGTCAGTTTTCCCGAACTGACGAAGAGGAATGCCATTGCTGGAGTTTTGTGTCATCGCTCAGCCCAAACTTAAGCCCGCGGTTTGTTGTCCACGCTAGCCGCAATAGATGCGGCTGCGTGAGTGCAGGATGACCGGATTCGGTCGCTTTGTGGAGAAGAAACTTGGACGATGGCGCGGAGACGCCGTTGCGCCGTCCACGCTAAGACAATAATTCTCTAACTCGCTCGACCGTACCTACGGCTTCACCACTCGAAGATTGTTGGTGACCGAGAAAACCGAGGGAACCTGCCGCACGCGCATGGTGCAAAGCCCTTTATCGGTCTCGTTGTTTACTACGCCCTCCAGGGTAACGTGACCGTTCTGCACAATGATGTGGATGGGAGGTATCGAGAGGTTGGCATACTTAAAGAGAGGCCCATAACCATAAATGGCCTGGTAGACCTGCCGGCGAATCCTTTGGTCCATGGGCGATGGAGGCAACACCTCGATTTTATTGATGACCTTCTCAACGCCCTCAACCCTCTTCACCACATTTTCCGCGTCAGGCTTCAGGACGGAGTTCGCCACTTGCCCCTCTAGAATTACCGTGCGCCCCTGCAGTTGAAACGCCAGGTTGTCGAACACGCCGTAATAGGGCAGCATGATCAGCTCGTGGCGAATCTCTCGCACCAGCTTGTCCTGGCTTTGCGGAGATAATGCCTCATCCGCCGGCTGTGTACCTTGGCTGCCGTTGGGCGCGGTTTGGACCGACTGATCGGATGGCGGTTGTGCCGCTTGCGCGGCAGCGAAACCAGCCAGAATGAAGCACACTCCCAGAACCGTTGCCGCCATAACGTGCGTCTTGCGCATGGGTCCTCCTGCCTTCCGTAACCAACTTTATATCAAATATGGACCAGGAACCTTGCCCGCTAAGCCCCAGTCGATACGATGCCCACTGGGCGCATGCCGTCGCCTTGATTTCAGCGCCCGGATCGAGTTTCGGCAAGTAACGCCAGCGCGTATCATCTCCTAAGATATGAAGACCGGCTCCATGATAGTAGCTCCGGGGACGCACATCCGGCTGGAAGATTTCGACCCGGCGTTTACCGGAAAATACAAATCCCACGCTCATGCCATGAGCAAGCTTCGCCGCAACGTTGAGCGCCTGACCAAGTATCAGGATCTGCTCTATTCCGACCACACTTTCGCGCTGCTGATTGTGCTGCAAGCTATGGATGCGGCAGGCAAAGATGGCACCATCAAACACGTGATGTCAGGCGTCAACCCGCAGGGCTGTGAGGTGTTCAGCTTCAAGCAGCCATCCCAGGAAGAACTGGATCACGATTTCCTATGGAGGGCCTACCGCGAACTTCCCCGGCGCGGCTATATCGGGATCTTCAACCGCTCCTACTACGAGGAAGTTCTGGTTACGCGGGTTCATCCCGAACTGCTTGTCCAGGAACGTTTGCCGGGATTTCAACGTCCCAGCCGGGAATTCTGGCAACAACGCTTCCAATCCATCCTCGATTTTGAACGCCACCTGCACCTCAACGGCACGCTGATCCTGAAATTCTTTCTACATGTCTCCAAAGAGGAACAGAGCAAGCGGCTTCTGGCACGACTAGACGATCCCGCGAAGAATTGGAAGTTCTCTGCAGCGGATCTTAAGGAAAGACTTCGCTGGGACGACTATAGGCAGGCCTACCAGGAGATGATCAATCACACTAGCGCAGAGCATGCGCCCTGGTACATCATCCCGGCCGATCATAAATGGTTCACCCATCTCACAGTGTCAGAGATCATTGTGGAGACCTTGCGGAGGCTGAATTTGAAGTATCCATCAGTGACGGCCGAGCAAAGGACTCAACTGCTTAAGGCACGCCGCTCCCTCTCGCCGGGAAAACTGCGTTAACTGAACCCGGCGTCCGTTGCCTGTCTTCAGTCAATCACCTTCTCGATCGCTTACGAAGAATTCTCTGCCTTTTCACCCCCGAAAGTGATTTAATTTCTCTCCGAGCAAAAAGCTGATTCAGTCGCCATCCGGAGGAGTACTGTCCTGCGCAGCCGGGGTACTTTCATGCAACGATCGCTGACCTTGGTGGGGACTGCTCTCGTCCTTGCGGGCAGCCTGTTTGCCGTCTTGGTGGTCAGCGCAATGGCGCAGGATGAGAGCGCCAGTCCCGATCTGCTGACCATAGATCAGGCAGTCACGATTGCGGTGGCCAACAACCGCGACTTGAAGATTGTCTCCCTCAGCGTTGACAGTTCCAAAGATAAGGTGCTGGCTGCCAAAACCAAGCGTTTGCCTTCATTCAACCTGTACGCGTTCGGATCTCAGTTACTCTCCCCCATCAGCTTCGACGTTCCAGCGGGGCAATTCGGCAGTTATCCAGGGATCGGACCGATCCCGGCCACCAACACCTCTATTACCACGCCCAGCCAGCCGACTGCGTATATCTTTGCTACCGCGTCCCAGCCCCTTCTAACTCTGTACAAGATCAACCTTCATGTTCATGGCGAGCAATTGTCCGTGGAGCAGGCGGTAGAGCAGCTTCAGGAAGAAAAAAATTCGGTAGTGAACGATGTCCGGCAGGCATATTACTCGGTAGTCGAGATTCAAAATGTGATTGAAGCCACGCAAGCGAGCATTAAGCAATATGAAGAACTAGATCGCATCAGCACCGAATACGTTCAGGAAAAGGTGGTATTGCTGTCCGAAAGCCTGGAAGTAAAGGCCAAGTTGGCGCAGGAGCGGTTACAACTTATGCAAGCCGAGGACAAACTTCAGACCGCGAAGGAAACGCTGAACAACCTTTTAGGACGCGATCTCACGATCGATTTTCGCGCCACTGAGGACAAGGAGTTGTCCCCGGTCGAGACGGATCTGAAGGCCGCGCAGGCCCTCGCTCTGGCGCAGAATCCCAACATTAAGGAAGCTGCGATCAAAATTCAGCAGGCCGACACTGTCCGACGTCTGGCGAAGTCCGAGTACATCCCAGATATTGCTGCTTCGTTTCACTACATTTCCCCGTTTGGCGTTAATTTTGTGCCCACGAACATCATGGGCCTGGGTATCGAGTTCAGCTGGGAGCCTTTTGACTGGGGACGTAGAAGAGACGTCGTCAATGAGAAGACCATCGCCGTCGAGCAGAGCAAGTTAAATCTGGAGCAGACGAAATCCAACGTGCTTATCAATCTGGACAAACAGTTTCGCGCGCTGCAGGAGGCCAGGATGGCGGTGGATGTGGCCAGCACCCAGCAAGCGGCGTCGAGCGAGAAACTGCGCGAGGTGACACAACAGTTTGAACAAAAGACCAAACTGTTGCGCGACGTGCTGCAACAGCAAGCGGCTGTGGAAAAAGCCAACTCCGACTACAACGAGGCGATCGCTTCCTTCTGGACGGCCAAGGCTAATTTCCAGAAAGCGCTCGGCGAGGATTAGCGATGAAGATACAGAAGTGCAACCAGCCACGGCTCCTCGCCATTCTTGCAATGGCGGCTGTCAGCGCTATCGCGACCTCGCTGATAGCTTGCGGCGCGAAGACCGCCCCGGAGGCGCCGCCAGTTCCGGTACGGACAGCCGAGGTGCGCAAAATCGACACCGGCACGGCGAATACCTACTCGGCGAACATCCAGCCTTATCAGCAGGTGGACCTTTCTTTCAAGTCCAACGGCTATCTGGTCAGCATACGGCAGGTGCGAGACGCCCAGGGCCATGTCCGCAATATTGATCAGGGCGACTATGTGACGAAAGGAACCGTACTGGCCACGGTGCAGCAGGATGATTTCCAGCAAAAGCTGGATCAGGCCAGGGCGCAGCTGGCGCGCGCCCAAGCTGAGCATGAACGCGCTGAACTTTCCTTCGGCCGCATGTCGGCGCTTTACAAGACCGGCGCTGCCACGCAGCCGGATTTCGACGACACTCGCGCGCAAGACCAAAGCACACAAGCCGCGGTTGACAGTGCGAATGCTTCGGTTGCGGAAGCCAAGCTTGCCCTCAGCTACTGCGAACTGCGCGCTCCGTTCGACTCCTGGGTGCTCAAGCGCAATGTGGATGTCGGAACCCTCGTCGGTCCGGCAACCAACGGCTTCACTCTAGCCGACACCCGCACGGTGAAGGCAGTTTTTGGCGTTCCCGACACAGCGGTCGCACGCATCAAGCCGGGCAGTCCTCAAACCATTACCGCGGAAGCTTTGCCCAATGGATTCTCCGGCCACGTTACCGCGATCTCGGCCGCCGCCGATCCTAAGAGCCGGGTGTATTCAGTCGAGGTTCGCATCGATAATCCGCAAAACCTCCTGAAATCAGGAATGATCGCCTCCATCACGATCGGTACACCTTCACCGTCAGGAGGAGTTCCGGTTCTCCCAATCAGCTCGGTGGTGCGCAGCCCTTCCAATCCAAACGGCTTCGCTGTCTTCGTGGCGGAAGGCTCGGGGGACACGGTGAAAATCCATTCCCAGGATGTGACGCTGGGCAATACGTACGGCAACATGATCGCAGTACAGAGTGGCGTCAATGTGGGCGATCGTGTCGTAACTTCCGGAACCAACATGATCAAGAATGGCGATCAGGTGCGCATCATCCCTTAACTTGTGGCAGTAGCAGCAGCGTGCTGGCCGCCGAATCCGAAGAAGAGCAATGGCAACGCATCACAAGTCGGACGCAGAGATCATCGCCACCACGCATAACGTGGCCCGGTTCTTCACCGAACACCGGCAAGTCGCCATGATTCTGCTGCTGGCAACCTTCTTTTGGGGCTGGTACGGCTATCAGCACATGCCCAAGCGCAAGGACCCCGACATTCCAGTCAGGGTGGCGTCGGCTCAGTGCCAGTGGCCGGGGGCTACCGCCGAGCAGGTCGAGCAACTGGTCACCCGTCCCATTGAGCAGATGGCCGCGCAGAATTCCACCATCCGGCCATCCAGTCCCTCCAACTTCGGCATACGCTCACTTAGCTTTCCCGGCCTCTCGGTCGTCTACATACAACTCGACGACAGCGTAAAGGACAAGCAGAAACAGTTCAGCGACATCAATCTAAAGCTGAACCAGTTGCAGCTACCGCGCGGTGCCGGACCGATTCAGTTCAACAGCAACTTCGGTGACACAGCAGCGCTGATGCTCACCGTAGCAAGTCCGAACGTCACGCCCACGGAAGTCGCCCTGCGCGCGATCGCCATCAGGAAAGCCATTGAAGCCACCCGCGCAGCGCTCTCCAGGAACGCGCCTCAACCCCGGGTCAGCGTGATCTACGCCTTTCCGTTGTCTGTAGCTGCAGGACCGGTGCGTAGCAATTTCGAAAGCATCGCTGAAATCGCCCGCCGCAACGGGACGCTGAAAGATTTTCACTTCTTTGACGGTCCCGGATACGTTGGCCTCGATGCCAGTACCGCTTTCGATGACGAGACCATTCGCCAGCGTGGCGAACAGCTGATCAAGAACAATCTTCACCAGTCCGAGCTTTATCCCGATGCCTGGCATCCGGCCATCATCCGCGATCCCGCGAATACCGAAGCTGAGTTGGCAAAAGTCGCCGGCGCGAAATACTCTTATCGCCAACTCGACAATTACACCGACCTGATTCAACGGACGTTGCAAGGCGTTCCCGAAACTTCGACGGTTACTCGCTCCGGGGTGCTGCAAGAGCAGATTTATCTTGATTACTCCCAGCAACGTCTGGCGCAGTACGGATACGATCCTTCAAAACTCAAGGATATCCTCAATGCTCAAAATATCACTCTGCCCGCAGGCTCCCTCGAGGTCGGACCGCAAGACCTGGTAATCAATCCTTCCGGACTGTTCCCCGATGCGCCCGCCATTGGCAATGTGGTCATCGGTGTTTCGTCTTCCAACAGTCCTGTCTACCTGCGTGATCTGGTCGATATCTCGCGTACTTATCAGAGTCCGCCGACGTTCCTGAATTACCTGACTTGGCGCGACCCCGCTGGACACTGGCTCCGCAGCCGCGCCATTTCGCTGGGCGTCAACATGCGTTCCGGCCAACAAATCGATCTCTTTGGCCGCCACGTAGAAGAGAAACTGGCCGGCATCAAGCACTATCTGCCCGACGACTTGATCATTGTTCCTACCTCCAGCCAGCCGGTCCAGGTGAAAGAGCAGATCGACCTCTTCATGGATGCGCTCTACGAGGCCATCATTCTGGTAGTCATTGTTTCGCTGATCGGCTTCTGGGAATGGCGCTCGGCCGTGCTGATGGCGGTGTCCATTCCCATCACGCTGGCCATGACGTTCGGCACGATCTATCTGCTGGGCATCGACGTACAGCAGGTTTCGGTGGCATCGTTGATCATCGCCCTGGGACTGCTGGTCGACGATCCCGTGGTTGCCGGGGACTCGATTAAGCGAATGCTGGCTGAGGGGCAACCGCGAATCGTTGCTCCCTGGCTAGGCCCAACCAAGATCGCCACCGCCATCCTGTACGCGACCATCACCAACATCGTCGCCTACCTGCCTTTCCTGATGATCACCGGCACCACCGGCGAGTTCATCTATAGCCTGCCGGTGGTAATGACGGTCGCCCTGGTTTGTTCGCGTCTCGCGTCGATGACCTTCATTCCCTTGCTGGGCTACTACCTGCTGCGGCCCGGCAAGAAACCGGAAGCGCCCATTGCGGAGCGCCGGACCACTGGCTTCACCGGCTTTTATGCGAGCGTCGCTAAATTCGCCATTGAACATCGCTGGAAAGTTGCCATCGGTTCGCTGGCGTTTCTGGTGCTGGGCGGATTTCTCTTTGCTCAGTTAAAGACCTCTTTCTTTCCCGACGATGTTCAATACTGGTCTTACGTTGACGTCTGGCTGCCAAACGATGCCAACTTCGACGCCACCAATCAGGCCGCACAGGGCGTCGAACAGATCATTCGCCAGCAAGCGGAAGAATGGGGAAAGCAGCATCCTGAGAAGAATGGCGATCCCGGCCAGATCTTGAAGTACGTGACCACGTGGGTGGGGGGTGGTAGTCCACGTTTCTGGTTCTCGGTTTCACCGCAGCCGAAGCAGCTTAACTATGCGCAAGTGCTGGTGCAGTTGACCAGCAAAGATCTGACGCCCGAATTCGTTAACCAGGTGCAACCGGTGCTGACCGCAAGGCTGCCCGGCGTGCGCTGCGATTACCGCCAACTCCAGACCACGCCGGTGAACTATCCGGTTGAAATCCGCGTGATCAGTGAAGCCGACGTGAGCACATCGCAGAGCGCCCGGGATATTAACGAGCTGCGACGGTTGGCGTCCAAAGTGGAAGATATTATTCGCTCCGCCAACGAAGCTCGGCGCGTGCGCAACGAATGGCAGAAGGAGAGTTTCCAGGTCACGCTGAACATCGATCCTGACCGCGCCAATCTGGCGGGCATCACGAATATGGACGTGGCCAACTCGGCGACCAGCGCCATGAGCGGGGTTACCGTGACCACATTGCAGGATGGAGACAAAAACATTCCGGTGGTGGCGCGTCTGCAAATGAGCGAGCGCTCGAGGCTCTCCGACATTCAGAACCTTTACGTGTACTCATCCTCCTCGAACGACAACACCAAGATTCCTCTGGTGCAAGTCTCCGATATCCAGAACAGCATGATGACGGACCGTATTATTCGCATCGATCATTTCCGCGAGATGTCAATTTATGCCTTCCCTGCGCCCGGCCATCTGGCTTCCGAGATCACCAATGTCGCTTTGCCGAAGCTGCGTGAGTTCGAAAAGACCATGCCTCCGGGCTATCGCTTGACTATCGGTGGCGAATACAACAAGCAGCAGGACGGCTTCCGCAACCTGGCGGTTGTACTGGCGATCTCAATTGCGGCAATCTATCTCGCTCTGCTCTTCCAGTTCAACAATGCCGTCAAGCCGATTCTGGTGTTTGCAGCCGCGCCCTACGGAGTAGCCGGAGCAATCCTCGGACTTTGGATCATGCATACCTCGTTCGGATTCATGGCGTTTCTGGGAATCGCCAGTCTGATCGGGGTGATTGTGAGTCACGTGATCGTACTATTCGATTTCATCGAGGAGATGCACGCCAAAGGAGAGCCTTTCGAAGAAGCGGTGATTGATGCCGGAATCATCCGCTTGCGCCCGGTGCTGATCACCGTGGCCGCGACCGTGCTGGCGCTGTTCCCCTTGGCCATGCATGGCGGCCCCTTGTGGCAGCCGCTCTGCTACGCCCAAATCGGCGGTCTGACCGTCGCAACGTTTATCACGTTGCTGATGGTGCCGGTGCTTTATTCGATCTTCGTACTCGACCTGAAGATCTTGACTTGGGACGCATCAGAAAAAGCGAGGGATGGAGAGAAGCCTAACGCTGCTTCGGCTCCCGCCACGGCGCCGGCACAGACCTGAATCATCTGACTTGGCAGGTCAAAATGCAGGGATAGCGCACGGCAAGGTAAAGCGGGCAAAGAACCGGTTTGATCAGCAATGTGTCCGACTCCACTGTTCCAACTTGCTTGACAAGTTGTCAGCGCTCCCGGCCGTCATATACGGACGCAGCTTGGTCAAAATTTGCGGCACATCGCGGCAATCCGCCTAGCCCAGAGGTGGGGTCACTCCCCTGATTCCGTCTTCTTTACTTGGTTGTTCGCCCTTTCCTGGAACCTATAATCGAAGTGCTCTGGACGATAATGTCTCCCCCGGACTGGCTCCCAACGCCGCAAAGGTGTTTCTTTGCCTGCGACAGTCGGGACTCCGGAAGCTCGTGCAGATGGCGATCTCCTTCCTCAAAAGAAAAGGCCAAGCGGGCACATTTTCCTTGCCCCACTGCACCCGCGTACGAGCTTGCATCCGACTGCTCCTGGCGGTCGCCGTGTTGTCGATCCTGACCAGCATGAACCTTAGCGCGTGGTCAGCCAGTTCCGCCGCCCGCAAGGAGCAAGCTCGAGGACAATTCGACAAGGCCGAACAAATGCGAGAGGCGCTCAACGGACGTCCGGCCGACCAGCGCTCCCGCAAGGATTATCAGCACGTGGCCGACGCTTATCGCAAGGTTTATTACGTTGCACCGGCTTCCAGCAAAGCCGACGCCAGCGTGGTTGCGGTGGCCGAAATTTTGGCCGATATGGGACGCCAGTTCCAACCAGACGAGAAGGACTTGCGCGCGGCAATCAGCCAGTATGAGTTCTTGCGCCACGAATACCCGGGCAGCAAGTATCGTTTCCAGGCTCTGTTTACCATCGGCCAGATTTATAAGGAGGATCTGGGCGATGACGATGCAGCCCGCCAGACCTTTGAGGAATTCCTCAAACACTATCCGCGTAACTCGCTGGCGGCGGAAGCAAAACAAGCCTTGGCCGAGCTGAACCAGCCGCAGCCCAGCAAGAAGCCCGTCGAAGAAGCCCATACCGAGAAGGACGAAACGCCGGCCGCTGAGACGGCTTCTCTGTCGACCGCCAGGAAGAAATCGGCCACTCCCATGGTGACCGGGATCCGGCATTGGTCAACGCCGGACTACACCCGGGTGGCCATCGATGTCGATAGCGAAGTAAAGTACGAGGCGGGACGCGTTCCCAACCCCGACCGCATCTTCTTCGACCTGCCGGACACCAAACTCGCCTCGGTGCTGGTCGGAAAGAGCTTCGAGGTACAGGACGGCTTTCTAAAGAAGATCAGGGTGGCGCAATACCAACCGGGATCAACTCGAGTCGTGCTGGAAGTGGCCGATGTCTCCGACTATTCGGCATTTCTGCTGCCCAACCCGTATCGGCTGATCATTGATATTCACGGTCGCCAGCCTCAATCGCAAATGCAGGTAGCCAGGGCAAATGCTGCGGCGCCACCGGGAAGCGCCGACCGGTCCGTAACTGCGGTTGAAAACGAGAAACCATACCGCTCGGTGGAGAAGGCCAACGAAGCTGGAAAAGCGAATCCTGCATCGAGCACCTCCGCGAACACCAGGAAGACGGCTTCGCCTCCGAAGGTCGTTGCCGGCCCCACAACACTTCAGCCAGCACCTTCTGCCTCTACAGCGTCCGGCGGTTCCTCGCATCCGACGCCACGGAAGGTCGTCGTGGACGACGACGATGACTCGATCTCGGATGCGGCCCCAAGTTCAACAGCGCTGAGTGCGGGAGCGACCAAACCGAAGACAACCAGCACCGCCGACTCCGGCTCGCTCCCCGCTGATAGCACAGCCTCCAAGACAAGCAGCAAACCAAAACCCACGCCCGCTGTGGCGAAAGTCAAACCTCCCGATCCGTTGTTTTCGGGCCCCGGCGACACCAGTGGTCCGGAGTTAAAGGCTACGACTCAGCCTACGACTGCTCCCACCGCCGTGGCTGTCGCTCCGCGCTCGAGTTCGAAGAAAACCGCTAAGGCGGCCGCCGCTAATGTGCCGGCAACCCACGAGGCTGAACCCACTTCCTCGGGTGATCGCAGCCTGACGCGCGCGCTCGGTCTCAAGATCGGTCGCATTGTGGTCGACGCCGGACACGGCGGTCATGACACCGGCACCATCGGTCCCAACGGTTTGTTGGAGAAAGACCTGGTGCTCGACGTTGCCTTGCGTCTGGGGCGGCTGCTGGAAACTCGCCTGGGCGCCGACGTGATCTACACTCGCGACGACGACACGTTCATCCCGCTGGAGACTCGGACAGCCATCGCCAACGAGCACCAGGCCGACCTCTTCATTTCTGTACACGCCAATTCCAGCAGCGACCCGTCTGCCCGCGGCGTCGAGACCTACTACCTGAATTTCACTTCCAACCCCGATGCCCTGGAAGTCGCAGCACGCGAAAATGCCGTGTCGGAGAAATCAATCTTCGAACTGCAGGATTTGGTGAAGAAGATCACGCTCAAAGACAAGATCGACGAGTCGCGGGAACTGGCGACCGATGTCCAGCAGTCCCTCTACAACGGGCTGGCCACGCGCCACTCCGCGCTGCGGGACCGCGGAGTCAAGAAAGCACCGTTCGTGGTGCTGATCGGTGCCAACATGCCCAGCATCCTGGCCGAGATCTCGTTTGTCTCCAATCCCACCGACGAAGCCAAGCTGGAAACGCCCGAGTACCGCGAGAAGATTGCCGAATCACTCTACAAGGGCATCGCCAAGTACGCCGACGGTCTAAGCGGCGTCAAGGTCGCAGCAAAATTCAACAAGCAAGACGGACAGTAGGAAGCCGCTCTTCGCTCTTCGCTCTTCGCTCTTCGCCATTGGCGTTTGGCGGTTAGCTTTGGCCTTCAGCTCCTGGCCTTACGACTGCCCCCAGCGTTTATCGCTTGTCATCCTGAGCCGAGGTGGCGCTACGCCGCCGGAGTCGAGGAAGCCCTATCTTTCTCAGATCCTTGCGTTGCAGTCTTTCCGTTGTCTCAAGCACCTCACATGCTTCCCCAGTTTGCGGAAACTTTGTGCGCTCTGAGTAGTCTAAAATCATAGGTGCAATGACGTTGTTGTTGTCTGTCTAATGAAGCGCACTCTTATCTTCGTGGTTTTCTGCCTGGCTTGTTGTGCAGCTTCGTTCGCAGCCGACGGCGCTGTGTCTCTGTTGCCTAAGTCTTTTGCCGGATGGACGCAATCTGGCCAAGTGGAAAAAAGCATCAATCCAGCTCAGGCTGACCCAGCGTATCCGGCGGTGTTGCAGGAGTATGGCTTCGCCGGTTCGGAAACCGCGACCTACGTCCGCGATGACGGCCGCAAGCTGACTCTGAAGATAGCCAAGTTTAATGACGCTACCGGTGCATATGGAGCTTTCACCTTTTATCGCCAGCCGGCGATGAGGACCGAGCAGATCGGCACCAAGGCTGCATCCTCGAATGACCGCATCCTCTTCTTTCGCAGCAATTTGCTGGTCGACGCCAGCTTCGACCGGGTTACCGCCATGTCGGCGGCCGAGCTGCGTGAGTTGGCGAGCATGCTGCCGGCAGCATCCGGTGTGGCAGACAACCTTCCTACCCTGCCTGAGTACTTGCCCAAGAAAGATGTAGTGGAGAACTCGGCGAAATATGTTCTCGGACCGCAAGCTCTTCTGGCGGTAAAAGCGCCGCTCGCTGCCGAGCAGATCGACTTCAGCCACGATCCCGAAATTCTGATCCAGGATTACTCGTCGAAGGATGGGCCGTTGGCCATCACGTTGATTCAGTACCCGACGCCGCAAATCGCGGCGGCTCGCTTGCGTGCGTTGCAAGCCGAGCAACAGGCGTCCCCGGGATCCTTCCTTGTCAGACGCAGCGGACCTCTGGTGGCAGTAGTGACCGGCGCCACGGGCAGCGGCGATGCGCAGACTCTGCTGAATTCGGTGAACTACGAAGCTGAGGTCACGTGGAATGAAGCGACCTCGGTGAGCAAACGCGATAACATCGGCAATCTAATCGTCGGTATCTTCGCGCTGATTGGAATCATTCTTCTGATTTCGCTCATTTTCGGCGTCTTCTTTGGTGGCACCCGCCTTCTTATAAAGCGCCTTTTTCCCAACAGGGTCTTCGACCGGCCAGAGGACGTGGAGATCATCCAGCTTCACCTGAGAGAGTAGCAATCAGCCGCAAATAGCTGAATTTAAGACGGTTACGCTAAAACACTCCAAACCGGGCAAAATCCGATCATTTACCGGCGATTCCTATAACTGACTGTAAGTTATTGAAAATACAGTGATTTAAGTCCCAGAAATTGCTTGACACGCACTTTCCGGAACCCTAGTATTTGTCCAGAAAGTTTTGACGGTCTAGCCTCCGTTGGAACTATTCTCCCTTGAAGAGAAGGCCGCCCTGTTGCCGGGTGGCCTTTTCGTTTGCGGTCAAGCTGTGGGAAAGCCGAGCGCGTTGTGCAAAAAGAATCATTTTCACCACAGAGGCACGGAGAACACAGAGGTTTTCTTATGAGCGGGGCAGCGCATGATCGAAAAGGGTCGGACTTGCTCTTCGCGCGATTCGAGCAGGCGGTGCTACACTCGTTCGCTTCATGAGATTCTGAGGTTCGCGATGCGACGACTGTTGGTATTGCTGTTGCTGCTGCCTTTACCACTTCTATCCCAAGTCAAGATTCTTATGCCGGTGGTCGTGAGGGATGCGAGCGGTAAGCCTGTTACCGATCTGAAGCTCTTGGATTTTCAGGTCAGCGGGCCGAAGAACATCAGTATCGATCAGATGTGGCTGGTGCCTCCGCAGACCGTAAGCGGGCAGGATAAGAGCGTTCCTGTCACCGTCCTTTACGATGCTGCGGATGCCGCTACGAACCTGGATATTACGGCAAAGTGGATTCGAGCCTTCCTAGGCGAGGTTGCAGAGCATCGGGCTCCAGTAACGTTCTATACCTACACAGCGGATGGATTGAAGTTGACTTACGATCCCACCACATCCCCACAAGTTCTGACTGCAGCGCTGGCGTTAGTCGAGAAGCGGACGGGAACTTCCAATGATCTCCAAATAGAAGAACAGGCTAAAAAGATCGAATTGCTCAGCACCTCCGGTCGGGTGCGTACTTTTCGCTTCGATTATGCGTCCAATCAAATGCGGAGTCTGATTGCAGTGGCTCGCCTCTTACCGCCATCCGACAAACGCAAAGCAGTAATCTGGATTACAACGGAGGCCCCTTACTGGGAGAAGATTGTTGAGATCCCAATCCAGGAGATGATGTGCGAGCAGTTCAACGCTTCTCGTATTAGCCTGTATCTGCCTGACGCGGACCCGGTCGGTACCTTGGCACGCCTCGTTCAAAGCACCGGGGGCCGGACGCTCACGAAAAGCGGATCGTATACGGGATCGCTGTGGAACGTTTTTGAGGCGATGGTGGCCGACTTTGGGCCTTACTACCTGCTGGCTGTTGCCGCTCCCTCGCCCAAGGAAACCGACTGGATTTCGGTGAAGATCAAAGTCAACCGTCCGGGGCTCACTGTTCGTGCTGCTCCCGGATTTTACGGCCTAAAGCCGGAGAAGGCGTCGAAGACACAGGCTGCCCAACCCTGATCCATCTTGACGCTCAGACTCCGTGCCCTCTGTGCCTCCGTGGTGAACAGTCTTACGGCTTCGCACTCAATCCATAAAGCTTGATCGCGTTGTCGCGCATCACTTTACGTGCGATCTCGCTGGCCTCGGCGCGCGTGATCTCACCGTCCTGCATCATGCCGGTGAGTGCGATGGCGAGCGCGGTTCTTCCCGCGGTAGTCGGTCTGATAGCCAGTCTCCTCCCAGTTGACCTGCGGCGTCAGCGGATAAAGATCGGTGCCGAACAGCACTTTGTCGGGATAGAACTCCAGCATAAAGCGAATGCTGGCGGCGATGTGGCGTGGCGACGTCATCCAGGTTTGCTCGGAGAAGTCGGCGTAGACGTTGGGCTTCATCAGCAGATACGGCACGAACTGCTCGAAGCCGCCGGCGCCGCCGTGCAGCATGACGAATTTAGTCTGGCGCAGCGTAGGATCGTTGAACAGCGAGTCCAGCAGCAGGGGATTGGCGCCTTCCATGCGGAAGTAGCCGCCGCATCCGCCGCCGGTATGGAAGTGCACGGCCAGGCCGAGCCGTCCCGCCTCGCGAGCGATGTAGCGCAGCAGATAGTCCTGCAGCGTTTTGTAGTCGGCGTCACTGGGCACGCCGCCCTTCACGTAGCGGGCATAGACCTGGGCGGCAACACTCTCTTTTGCGAGAGCGAAATCCAGCGAGCGCAAGTAGGCAGCCTCAAACTTGATGGCCACGGCTCCGTTCTTGCGTTGCAGCTCCAGCAGAGGTGTCACCACCTTGGCCGTGTACTGCGCCAGGGTCGGCGGCATGCCGGTAATCTCCAGCTGATTCAGGTAGCGCGCGAACAGCGACTCCTCGCGGCCGAAGAAGATCTTACGATCGGGCGACTGCGCCGCCAGCGAGGAGTTGTTCAGGGGAAACAGCAGCGTGTCATCAAACGCCACCCAGAGAAAATAGGGAGGCTGCAGCCCGCGGCCCATCGCGACTCGGTTGGCCAGCTCGGTTTCAATGCCCAGCTGATCCAGCACCCAATTGGGATAGTTGTCGCCTTCCCGCTGCTTGACCTGCGCCTTGGCGGCGAGCAACTCCTGGACGTGTTCCGGCTTGAAGTCGTCATACTTGTAGCCGAACATGGTCTGCCACGCTTTGATGTAGACCGGGTTGTCCTCGCGGAACATCAGGCCCGCGTCAGTCGGCTCCAAAGGATCGCAGGGCAACGCGTCGAAGTCGTCGTCCTTCTCCCCATGCGGACCGTCGAGACCAGGAGGGTGCGAGTGATTGTCGATGGCTTTGAGCTGGTTGATTTCCGTCAACAAGCCGGGATCGGGCTGGAGTTGCTGGTTAGTTTGCGCGGGAAGCGCCAAAGCTACGGCGAGAGCGAAAACGGCGACGAGCGTTTTCATAGGCGACCTGGCCGAAGATCGGATTTCTCGACTCGGCATGGCGTGCGAGAGGGAATCGAGGCAGTCTATCGCGCCCGGAAGCGATTTCACAACTCCTGGTTGTAAGACATCGGGGGCCTAATTCTTCTGTTTCGAGTCCAACCGGGGTTGGCGGGAATCAAAGTAACTTGCACTACATGATGGGAGCCGGCCCCTCAGCGTCGGCGAAGAAAACCGAAATCTTCAAGGCGTTGCCGGAGATCTTGCAGTTGATCCGGCCGCGCCGTGCGCTGCTCGCCCTTGGCTTGGGCCTGATGGTGATCAACCGCGTTTCCGGGCTGGTGCTGCCCGCTTCCACCAAATATCTGGTTGACGACGTCATCGGCAAACGGCATTTTCACTTGCTCTATCCGCTGGTGGGTACCGTGCTGGCGGCAACGTTCATCCAGGGGCTGACCTCGTTCGCGCTAACCCAGACGCTGTCCAAGGCTGCTCAGAAGCTGATCGCCGAACTGCGCCGCCGGGTGCAGGAACACGTTGGACGTCTCTCCGTCGCCTACTACGATGCCAACAAGACCGGCATGCTGGTCTCGCGCATCATGAGCGACGTGGAGGGCGTTCGCAACCTGATCGGCACCGGACTGGTCGATTTTGCGGGCGGACTGCTGACCGCGGTCATTGCGTTTGTGGTGCTCATCCGGATCAGCCCGGTAATGACGGCCATCGCCTTCACTTTTCTGCTGGTATTCGGTATCGGCCTGCGGAAGGCCTTTCGGGTCATCCGACCTATTTTCCGGGAACGCGCCAAGATTAATGCCGAGGTGACTGGACGCCTGACGGAGTCACTCGGCGGAGTTCGGGTAGTAAAGGGTTATCACGCTGAATCGCGCGAGCACGAGGTCTTCAGCGGCGGGGTCGAACGGCTGCTGCAAAACGTGTTTAAGACCTTGACCGCAACCTCGGTGATGAGCCTGTCGTCTTCGACCCTGATGGGTGTCATCGGCGCCATCGTGATGTTCATGGGGACGCGGCAGATTCTGGCCGGCAAGCTCACCTTGGGCGGATTCTTCACCTACACCATGTTCCTGGGGTACCTGGCCGCGCCGCTGGTGCAGGTAGTCGGCATTGGCACGCAGATTACAGAAGCCATTGCCGGGCTGGAGCGTACTCGCGAAGTCCTGGATGAGACGCCGGAGAACGAAGACCCTGACCGCACTGTCACGCTGGGCGAGATTCGCGGCGACGTTGCCTTTGAGAACGTCAGCTTTGCTTATGAGCAACAAAAGACGGTGTTGCACGATGTTTCGTTCCATGCGCAGCCGGGAACAGTCACAGCGTTAGTGGGATCTTCGGGTTCGGGCAAGTCGACCATTATTGGACTGATTGCCGCGTTCCACAAGCCGAACGAGGGCAAGGTCACAGTCGATGGCGTCGATCTTTCCACGGTTCGTCTGGAGTCGTACCGCACCCAGTTGGGTATGGTGCTGCAGGATTCGTTTCTCTTCGATGGCAGCATTCGCGACAACGTGGCTTTCTCCAAGCCCAACGCCACCGAGGCGGAAATTCTGAATGCCTGCGTCATCGCCCGCGTGGACGAATTCGCGGAAAAGTACGAGCAGAAATACGAAACCATCATTGGCGAGCGTGGGGTAAAGCTTTCAGGCGGCCAGCGGCAGCGACTGTCGATCGCGCGGGCGATTCTGGCTAATCCCCGTATTTTGATTCTCGACGAGGCGACTTCGAGCTTGGACTCCGAATCCGAGGGCATGATTCAGGAAGGGCTTTCGTACCTGATGCAGGGACGAACCACGTTTGTCATTGCGCACCGACTTTCCACGATTCGCCGGGCGGACCAGATCCTGGTGGTCGAAGGCGGCCGCATCGTAGAGCATGGAAATCATGGCACCTTGTTCGATCTGGGCGGGCGCTATTACGAGCTCTATACCAAGCAGCACGGGATTGAAGAGAATCTGTTCCTGGCGCCGGGCGAAGGTGACACGGTTGAAGAAACCGATGCTGGGCAGCCGGCCGGCGCAACTGCCGATCCCGACCCGAGCACTCTCCTTCGATAACATTTGAAATCCAGCTCAGCTTCGAAATAGTCTTGGCTTCACGGATTTCCCGTATACACTCGATGAGCCATCGGAGGATACGTCTGTGCCGGCCAGCGCCTCGGCTTCAACCAAGACCACGAAACCTGCCCACAAGAGGGTGCCGCATCACTTCACGGCCTTACTGATTGCCGAGTTGGCGTTTATTCTTGGCTATCCCTTTGTGGTTGAGACGGCGCTCCACGACGAGTTGTTTCGACTGTTAGCCGTGCTCATATTTTGCGCCTCGCTTTACGCAGTGCTGGGGAGAGGGCGCATCACCCTGTTCGCGTTCATTTTGGGCGTCCCCGCGATCCTCATCCACGTGGCCAATGTGTTTGGCTATCTGCAGTCGTGGCAGGTGGCAAGCCTGGCTCTTGGAGTTGTTTTCCTGGCCTACGTCACCACTGTTTTTATCTGGGCCATCGTGAAGAATCCCAGTGTTACCGCCGACACCCTGGCAGGCGCAGTTTCGGCCTACATGCTGCTTGGCATCACCTATGGTTTGGCCTACGGAATGATTGAACAACTGCAACCAGGATCGTTCCGGGATACGGTTCAACCGGGAAAACATTTCGCGCCATCGGAATTGACCTTCTTCAGTTTTGTGACTTTGACGACCGTGGGATACGGCGACATCATCCCCTGGGGCTCGCATGCCCGGTCGTTGGCGATCCTCGAGGCGGTCACGGGAATCATGTATCCCGCAGTTCTGATTGGCAGGCTGGTGGGCTTGCATGGCCGGAAACACGAGGAGCCTTAATCAGCAGCCGCAATACCTCTTGCAGTTCCGGGCACCAGCACAGGGTGTGTTGCGCATCACGGTTGGGCCCAATGAGAGCCGAACCGCTTCCCCGAAAGGCAATTGCCATTTAGCATCGTAGTGGAGGTATTGCCTTTGTACCGTCTGTCTCGAGTGCCATTCCTTTCTATCCTGCTCACGACACTTCTGCTGGTCGCGATCGCTCAACCGGTTTGGGCCCATGCCGTCCTGATGCAATCGACCCCTAAACTGAATTCGACGGTCAAGGGGCCCGACGTTCCTGTCTGGCTGAAGTTCAACGTTCGCGTAGACGGCGGCCGCTCGCGCCTGCATCTGATGGCGCCCGATGGTTCGCCGATTAGCCTGGAAGCTCTCAAGCAGACCGCTCCAGACATCCTTGAGTCGCGTGCCACTGGGCTTAAAGCCGGGACCTACAAGTTGCAATGGCAGGTGCTCGCATCCGACGGTCACATCAGCAGTGGCGAAGTCACCTTCACCGTGAACTAAGGAGTCGTGATTCTTCAGCTAGTCGACATTTTCGGATATCTGTCCGTTCTGTTGCGGGCAGGAACGCTGGTCTTCCAGTCGGTGCTGCTGGGAGGGGTGCTGTTCGTCTTCTGGATTGCGCGGCCCAGTGCGGCAATCACGGGCAACGGTCTGGAAAGAGTTCGCACGTCATCTCTGCGTACACTTCGGTTTGCGGCGATCGGCTTGGTGATCGTGCAGATTCTGTATCTCTACGTGAACTCAGCGGTGCTGATGGCAACCGCTGAAATTGGAATCTGGGATGTGGTGGGCGCCGGCTTCTTTATCGCAGGCAGTGTGATTTTGATTGCCGCGGCAACCTACGCTGTCGTGGTGAGCCTGCGTTTGAAGTCTGCCGTCTACTGGCTTTCGCTGCTGGTGATGGTCGTGCTTGGGGCCTCGGTTATGACCAACCACGCTGCCGCCCGGGTGGATGGACGCCTGCCGCTGATCATTATCACCGCGCTGCACGAAGCTTCGACTGGATTCTGGATTGGCGGCTTGCCTTTGCTGCTGCTGAGCTTATACGTGGCGGGTGATCGTCCCACGCAGTGGTATCTGACGCAACGATTCTCGCGGCTGGCGCTGATCAGCGTGAGCGTGCTGGTGTTAAGTGGTTTTGGTCTGAGCTTGTCTTACGTTGGCTCGATCCACGCGCTCGTCGGCAGCTCCTATGGATTGATGATCATCGCGAAGATCATGATGCTGGCCGCCATGCTGGCCCTGGGTGGAATTAACTTCCTGATGCTCCGCAAGTACAACCCGAGCGAGGCACTCCCGCGCTTACGCCGCCTGGTGGAAGCCGAGGTCGGGATCGGCATCACCATCGTGCTGGCGGCAGCTTCCTTGACCTCGCAGGCGCCCGCCGTTGACCAGCCCAACGATACTGTCGATTACGGGCGAATTATTGCCCGCCTGAAACCTGGTTTGCCACGGCTGCAAAGTCCAGAGATCGCTGAGCTTTCCACCATCTATCCCGGGCGTCCGGTTTCCGTTCCCGATCCCACTCGCCTGCCCGCAGCTTATCTGACGGACGGAACCCCGATCTCGGCGCGCGTGCTGAATGACATGAAGTGGTCGGAATATAACCATCACTGGATGGGCATGATCGTGGTCGCCATGGGAGTTCTGGCGCTGCTGGCGCGGACCGGGCGCGCCCCCTGGGCGGAATATTGGCCGCTCTTGATGATTGGCATCGCCATCTTCATTTTTCTGCGCGGCGATCCTGAGTGCTGGCCGCTGGGGCCAAGAAGCTTCTGGGCGACCTGGGCTAAGCCGGAGGTGTTTCAACATCGCCTGGCAGCGCTGCTTTGCATTGCATTCGCCATCTTCGAACTGCGGGTGCGCCGGCATCCTTCGCAGGGCGGCGCACTACCCCTGATTTTTCCGCTGCTCTGCGCAGCGGGTGCGGCGCTACTGCTGACGCATTCGCATGGCACGACCAATGTCCAGGAAGAATATCTGGCTGAACTGAGTCATATGCCGATGGGAGTATTGGGAGTCATGGCCGGCTGGTCGCGCTGGCTGGAGCTGCGCCTGCCCTCGGAGGACCGTGCCATCCCGTCCTGGATCTGGCCCATGTGTTTCGTGCTGATCGGTTTAGGACTGTTGAACTATCGCGAAATCTAGATTCCCAAACAGGCGGCCTCGACCAGCGGAGCGGCCTGCCAGTGCGCTAACCGTCTGTACCGGACCCACGCAAAAGCTATGTCGCCAAACTCCGCAGGAAAGCCTCCTGATCTAATAATCTCTTGGTTACCGCACGTGCTGCGTCGAGAGACACCCCCGTACTTGTCCGCATCAAAGCGTTCGAAAAGTGTCAGCACCTTTGCAGAAATGCTTGGGCGAACTCCGCACCGATTCGAGAATGCCCAGAAAACAGCCCTGAAAAACGATGCGGGTGTAAAATAGCGCACTTTCGGACTGAAGGACCGAATTCTCTTTCGGAGCTGCCAATGGCAAACGGCATTGATGACGGGAAGTTTCAAATTCTCGGGCCTTTCCGCAGACTCAATTCAGTGCAGCGGAATACATTCATCGCCTGCTTTCTGGGCTGGTCGCTGGACGCTTTCGATTTCTTTATTCTCATCTTCTGCGTAAACGCCCTGGCCGCCCAGTTTCACACCAAAGTTTCGGAAATCACGGAAGCGATTTTTCTTACTCTGGCTATGCGCCCGGTTGGAGCATTTTTGTTCGGATTGATGGCCGACCGGTTTGGCCGCCGTCCCACGCTGATGGTCGACATCATCGCGTATTCAGTTTTCGAATTGGCCTCGGCCTTCGCACCTTCCTTGAAGTTTTTTCTAATCATGCGGGCATTGTTCGGAATCGCGATGGGCGGGGAGTGGGGAGTGGGCGCTGCGCTGGCGTTTGAAACCTTGCCTGCGGAAAAACGCGGTTTCTTCTCCGGCCTACTGCAGGAAGGCTACGTTGTGGGCTATCTGTTTGCCGCTTTGGTATTCGGTACGCTGTTTACCAGCGTCGGCTGGCGCGGCATGTTCGTGATTGGAGCGCTACCCGCGTTCCTGGTGATTTACATCCGCACCAAAGTCGATGAATCGCCGGCGTGGCTGCAAGGGCGGGTATCACGTCATGCCGAGAGTCGGCTGGGAAAGGACATTCGATCCTATCTTGGCAGTTTCCTTTTTCTGGTCGTGCTCATGTTCGCCTTTAATTCTTTCAGCCACGGCACCCAGGATCTCTATCCGACTTTCCTGCAGAAGAACCATCACTTCTCGCCCCAGATGGTAGGGCTGGTTGCCATCGTCTATAACATCGGGGCGCTGTTGGGAGGGATGGTATTTGGTAATTGGTCGGAGCGACTGGGGCGCCGCCGGGCCATCATCATTGCGGCGCTGCTGTCGATTCCGGTAATTCCGCTCTGGGCTTATTCCCACACGGCTCCGATGCTGGCACTGGGGGGCTTCCTGATGCAGTTCATGGTGCAGGGCGCTTGGGGTGTGATTCCGGCCCATTTGAATGAGCTGTCGCCGCCTGCCGTGCGTGCCACCTTTCCTGGTTTCGCCTATCAGCTGGGTAATTTTCTCTCGTCGCGCAATGCGGTCATACAGGCCAAGCTGGTCGAACATCGCTACGGCGGCAGCTATCCGCCTGTGCTGGCGTGGACGGTGGTGATTGTCGCATCGCTGGTGGCCATCGTTACCTGGAGTGGACGTGAAAAGAAAGGCGCGGACCTCTCGAATACGAGTTAGAAGAGGTCCAACCTTCCGCCCAATTCTCCAGTCAGTTTCTTACGACGAAATTCCGGCCAGGGATTCATTTCGGAGGTGGCGGCGCAGCGTCTCGCTGTCTCCGAATCCCGCACTTTCGGCAACAGCCTCCAGTTTCTCAGGAGTTGAGGCAAGCTTTGCCTTCGCCACTTCTGTTCTGAGGCGAGCGACAAAGCGAGCGGGCGTGGCCCCGACCTGCTGCGTGAACACACGGCTGAAGTTACGGTCGCTCATTCCTACGCGGCGCGCCAGCGCGGGAACGGAGAGATCAGCATCCAGATGTTCTGAAATCCAGGCGATGAGGTCGCGGATCGGTTGCCGATCGGCGGCTTGCGCGGCAAGTTGTGAACTAAACTGGCTCTGGCCTCCGCCGCGCCGCATAAACAAAACCATCCGACGCGCGATTTCCAAGGCAAGGGCATGACCATGGTCTTCCTCAACCATGGCCAGTGCAAGATCGATACCAGCAGAAACTCCAGCACTCGTCCAGACATTGCCATCCTGAGTAAAGATGCGGTCGCCGTCAACGGAGATATGGGGATAACGCTGAGCCAAAACCTGCGCCAACTCCCAATGCGTGGTAGCTTGCCTTCCGTCGAGCACGCCAGCCGCGGCCAGAACGAAGGCTCCGGCACATACCGATCCGATGCGGCGAACCCGCTTCGCGGTCGCGCGTATCCATGCAATCAAGTCCGGGTCGATCCGCGATTGAACCACATTGGAACTTGCCATGACCAGCAAAGTGTCGATCGGTTCCTGAGCTTCAGTCCAGCGACGGCCGCCGACTAGTCCCAGGCCAGAGCCGGTAAGCAGAGGCGTTTCGTTGTCGGTGAGCAACTGGACTTCGTACGCAGGTGAACGTCTTTGCCGGGCGCGGCTCAAAGCCACCGAGGCGCGGAAAAATACGTCAAGAGGGCCCGCCAGGTTCATCAAGTGAACGCCGGGAAGCACCAGCAGAGCCACCCGGCGAGTTGGCCACTCTTTCAATTTAGCTGGCTGTTTCGATCCCTTTTCGATCTTCAGGTCCATACACAAGAGATGTCGAACCCAGGCGTATCGCTACATGAAAATCGGGTGAAGTGAAGTTTGGCAGAAATCGAGGACAACTTGTCCGTGCCTGCGAGGGCTCTGGGCAATCTCATGTGCAGGTGAGGAGGATTAATTATGAAACTCAGAAAATTCATCCCGATCGGAATTCTGCTTTTACTTTCCGTAGCAACCTTGTCGGCACAAACCGCTCTACCCAATCCGCACGACGATGGCTGTTGGTCCAGTCTGTCTGCTCTGCGGGCTTGCCAACTTCAGGCCTACGATCAGGCGGCGGACTACGCCCAGCGTTGCACCTCTTATCCCGAGTATCAATGCCTGCCGGCCGAGACCTCTCTACAGAAGACATCGACGAAACATTCAGCTAACACGATTTCCAAAACCAGCGATTCAACGCAGGATGCCGTTGCGAGTCCAATGACGGTACCTGATACTAATTCTCAGGCAAGTGGCGCGAAGTAAGAACGATGGTGGTTGCGGAAGTTCAACACGGGGCGCCGGATGCGCCCCGTTTCACTAGAACGGCTGCCGAGGTAACCGTTTCTTTCCGCGCTTGGCGTTACCTCGAGATCATCAGGTAGCTGGGACGAATGCGCACAGCGCAAAGCGAACAACTGCTGTCCGCCACTCACCGGCTTACTTGCAAGTATCGGCTATATGCGTCACGGTTTTTATCTTGAAAACCGCTTGCTGTTTAGCCGTGGATTCGGTTCCCTGAGTGGTAGTGTCGACGCTCCTGATACCCATCATTCCGGTGACTTTGATTTCCTGGCCGACATAGTGAGTGAGCTTATTCACTTCATTGGAAAGTTGATACACCGTCCCGGTGCTGTCGGTAAGCCTGTAATGACCATCTGCGAACTTCAGGCAGCCCTCAAGCACAGTAGGGCTGGAGCTCTTGCTGGACATTTGGCCTGAATCTTGTGCCTGCAGCCAGACGCTAGAGACTAATACCACCAGAGTAAGCAACAAAGTCTTGCGCACGAGAAGCCTCCTGGAATTACGCCAGCCGGGGTTTGCCCCAGCTAGCAGCGATTATGTAGTCCTTGCTCTTGGAAAACAACTTATTTCTTGTGCGACCAACAGCCTTTGACTGCCGACTTGGCAGACAATTAGTCGCGAGTTCGAGCTCAATTACCTTTCTGTTTCGGCCTAGCGCACGAAGTGCAATCCATGTGGCACCAGGTGAGGGAAAACGTAGGCATACAGCATTACGATTATGCCCACGATCGAGGCCAGTGCCACCGAGTGCCAGAGCACAAATCGAAAGATTTTGCCTTCGTTACCAACCTGATTGGTCGCCGCCGTAGCCACGGTGATGGACTGCGCGTCCACCATCTTGCCCATGACACCGCCGGCGCTATTGGCAGCACACATCAGGATCGGGTCAAGATTCAGTTGCTGGGCAGTAATACGTTGCAACCCGCCAAACAAGGCATTCGCCGAGGTATCGCTCCCGGTGAGCGCCACTCCCAGCCATCCCAGGAATGTGCCGAAAAAGGGAAACAGTACACCGGTGCGGGTAAATGCGAGACCCAGCACCGCGTCCATCCCCGAGTAGCGGGTGATGTATCCCAGGCCAAGCATGCACGAAATCGCCATTACGGCGTACCTCATGCGGTACAGCGTCTGGCCGAAGACCCGAAAGATGCGCCCGGGCCGCATTCCCAGCACCAAGCCCGAAATAATCGCTGCAAAGAAGCAGCCGGTACCGGTTGCAGTCAGCCAGTTGAAATCGTACTTGGCGGCTTCCGGGGTGGGCTTGGAGACGACCGGAGCGGCGCGGGTGACGGCGTTATGCAAGACCGGAACCTTCCAGACTGGTGTGGTCGCTTTGTTCATCGGACCCTTGATACCCGGCAACCCCCATAGGATGACAAACACTGACAGGATGGCAAACGGCAACCAGGCGCGAGCGATCTGCCCCGAGCTATATTGCGCCAATCCCATATCGCTGGCGGTCGACCGAGGGGTTGCGCTGACCACGCTCGGGTCCTCAACCACCATGGGGAAGTTCACTTCCATGGGTCCACCGGTGACTTCCCGGGTGACTTCGTGACCAGTCATCATCTCGGCCTGGTCATGTTCGAATCGCCAGATACGTTTCGGTTGCCATATTCGAAGGAAGACGACAGTGGCTACCAGCGAGACCGCACCGGCTGCGATATCGACCAGGTTACTGTCGACGAAGTTCGACCACAGGAACTGCGTGATCGAAAACGAAACGCCGACCACCAGAATGGCCGGAAAGACTTCGAAGGTTTCTTCCCATCCGACCATCGCACGGACCAGCCAGAACGGCACAATCACCGCCGTAATTGGCAGGATGCGTCCGATCATGGCATTCAGATCAGACTCAGGCAATGCCGTCACGGCAGCCAGCGTATGGACCGGAGTACCGATCGCGCCCCAGGCCACCGGTGCGGTATTCGCAATCAAGTTGAGCGCCGCGGCGTGAAAGGGCTTGAATCCCAGACCGATCATAAAGGCGCCAGCAATAGCCACTGGAGCACCAAAACCGGCAGCTCCTTCCATGATTGCGCCAAAGCAGAAAGCTACCAGCAGGAGCTGGAGCCGGCGATCGGGAGTGATCGCCGCTACCGAGCGCTTCATGATTTCGAACTGCCCGGTATCAACGGCGATGTCGTAGAGAAAGACCGCGGCAACTACGATCCAGGCGATCTTCAACAGACCGAAGGCAACGCCGTAGAGAAAGCTTGCCGTCGCCAGTTGAGCCGGCATCTGGAAGACGACAATGGCTGCCAGCACCGCCGTAATGGCGCCGGCGAGTGCTGCCCAGTGCGGTTTGACGTGGAAAACAGCAAGTAACACCAGCAGAAAAACAATGGGCAACGAAGCGATCAGCGTCGAAAGCCACCAATGCCCCAGCGGATCGTAAACCTGAGTCCATGTCATGTGGTCAATTCCCCTACGGCGTCAGCAGTTGCCACGCCTATAGCGAAGGTAAAAAGCCACGAAAGCTGCCATTAGACCACAGGAAGGCGATTCGGTCGATGTAGAAAGATGCCCGGCAAGAAAGAGCCTAATCAGAGGCTCGCGGACGACTTCGCGGTCCGGGGGTGTGCAGTCGCGTCGTGCAGGAAGCGGGCAAAGACTTCATTGGATAGCAAACGTCCTCGCGGAGTCAGGCGCACGCGCTGCTTGAGATGCTCCAGCAGTCCTGCTTCGATCAATTCCGTGATAACAGGCCGAGAGACACCGAGTGCGTCACTTCCGAACTTAGCCGCTAAATCGCCCAGGGAGATGCCGCGATTTAGCCGTAATCCAAGAAAAAAGGATTCTTCCATTGCCGCCTGCGAATCGACGAGCGTCCGCGATGTTCTAAGCTGTTGCAGACGAAATACGGCCGGATGAGGCTGATTCGCCGCGGCCGAAAAGGCTTCCAATGTATCGGGAGTCGCGAATCGCAGCGCACCTATGCCCGCAGGTCGCAACGCGGCGTCGGACAACAGCATGGAATGCGCATCGACTCCGAATCCCAGATAGGGCTGGCCGGTCCAGTATTTCAGGTTGTGCCGTGAGTCTCGCAATCCCATGCCATGGGTTACAGGGCGCGCAAAATTGGAGATCTCATACTGCTGCACGCCGCCTTGACCGAGTCGTTCACACGCAAGCAGGTAAAGATCGGCGGTAAGGTCATCATCGGGAACATAATGCGCATGGTAGCGGCTGCCGCCGGCGAGAAGTTCGTTGCCCAGCCGCGACTCGTCGTCAACTTCAAGCATGTAAACGCTGATATGAGGCACTCCAGTGGCGAGGGTCTCGGTTAACGAATCGTTCCAACTCTGCAGAGTCTGGTGAGGCAAGCCGGCGATAAGATCGATGCTGATGTTGCCAATGCCACCTGCTCGCAACCGGGTGATGTCGGCCAGGGTGATATCTCGCGTATGCAGACGACCGACCGACGAACATTCCTTGTCGACAAAGGACTGCACGCCCAGGCTGACGCGGTTAACGCCGCAGGCTATCAGTGTTTCAAGAATTTCGTCGCTGATGGTGCCGGGGGCGCATTCGACGGTGATCTCCGCCGCCGATGTGACCTCAAAGCTCTGGCTGACAGCGTCGAATAGGCGCTTCAGCTGGTCGGGAGCGAGCACGGAAGGCGTTCCGCCGCCAAGGTAGATCGAGTCGATTTGCCGCTCGAAAGCGCCGCCCAGCTGAGCTGCTATGCTCTTAGCTGCCGCGATGTCGAAGCACACTTGCGCTACATATCGATCAAAGATGGCACGCGAAAACACCCCTGAGGCGAAGTTGCAGAAGCTGCACTTGCTGCGGCAAAACGGAACGGAAATGTACACTCCCAGTGACAACAGACTCGCGGAACATCCTTCCCGGTACTAGAGTAGCAGGTGGCGGAAGGAAGCAATTAGCCACTAGCTGTTAAGATCAAAGGCTTGTTCGATGTCAGGGAATGCTGCGCTGTGCCAAGGAAGACGTCACGAACGCGAATACTGTCTTCAGGCCAAGATCGCAGACACCTTGAGTGAAGCGTGAGGCGGCCTTCCGCTTTGCCTCACCGAACACTGGATGTCAGATAGAAGTTTGAGTTGCGGCCTCAGCTTTTTGGCTGGAGGCTGGTTGCTAGTTGCTTCCTTATGAAAAAACGAGTCGTGATAACGGGAATGGGCGTAGTCAGCCCGAACGGCATCGGCAATGAGGCCTTTTGCCGCGCCATCCTCGCCGGAACCAGCGGCGTCAAACGTGTCAGCAGCTTCGATCCGAGCGAGCTGCCGGTGCAGATTGCCGGCGAGGTCCAGGGGTTCGATGAACTGGCCTGGGTCGATGCGCACGAGCGCAAACATGTGTCGCGCGTGGTCCCGCTGGCTCTGGCAGCGTCAACCGAGGCGCTGCATGATGCGGGTATCGAAACCGGGCAATTGTCGCTGGAGCAACAGCGCGAGATTGGCGTGGTGCTGGGCTCGGGCGGAGGTGCGCAGGAATTCTCTGAGGAGCAGGTTCGGCTGTGGCTGACCGGGAAAGTGAAGCAGGTCAGCCTGTTCTGCATTCCCAGCGGGACGATGGGCACGCTGTCGAGTGAGATCAGCATGCGTTTCGGCCTGCGCGGAATGAGCCACGTGATCACCACCGGGTGCACCTCTTCGACCGATGCTTTCGGGTATGCGCTGCGTCAGATCCAGTTTGGATTTCTGCCGATGATGCTGGTTGGCGGAGTGGATGCACCCATCGCGCCGGGAATCATGAAGGGCTTCACCCTGATGAAGATCATGACTTCTTCATGGAATGATGCACCGGAGCGGGCATCGCGGCCCTTCTCCGCCGATCGCGATGGGTTTGTGGTGGCGGAAGGTTCGTGGATGTTCTTCCTGGAAGAGTACGAGCATGCGCGGGCGCGCGGAGTGCGGATCCTCGCCGAAGTGGCGGGTTACGGATCGACCTGCGAGGCGTTTCATCGCGTACGCCTGCAGGAGTGCGGCGAAGAGCCGGCCCGGGCCATCCAGATGGCGATGGATGACGCCGGCATCGCGGCCGCCGACGTCGGCTATGTCAACCTGCACGGTACCTCGACCCAACTCAACGACCGCATCGAGACGCGAGCCTTGAAGCTGGCACTGGGCCAGCAGGCATACAAGACGCCGATGTCGAGCCTGAAATCGCAGATCGGCCACCCGCAAGGCGCTTGCGGGGCTGCGGGAATCGCGGCAACATTGATCGCGATGCATCACGGGCAAATTCCACCCACCATTAATCTCGAGAAGCCGGATCCGGAGTGCGATCTCGATTATGTCCCCGAAGCGGGCCGGCTGGCGGAGATCGAACATGCAGTGTGCAACTGCATCGCCTTCGGATCGAAGAATTCGGCGCTGGTGGTGAGGAAGGTTGATTGAGTGGCAGCGCTGCTCACCCAGGTTAGCCAAAAGCGGGCGAACCTGGGGCACAACTCTGAACCTACGCCCCGTCAAAATCAGAACCTCGGGGTTTCACCAACACTGGCGACGCGAACTTTTCCATCCTGCTCTCGCCCGGTCTCGTCTATATGAATTCCGAGAATTGTTTACAATTGAATAAGGCCCATGGCTGGAATCCAGGAAGAAGAGGTATTAGGCAAGGCATACGACGCCAGATTGATGAGGCGTCTGCTGACCTATCTGCACAAGTACAAGTGGCAGGTTGCGGTGGCGCTGGTCGCTATCGTATTGAAGGCTGGCACTGACGTTCTGGGGCCCTATCTCACCAAAGTTGCGATCGATAAATACCTGGCCAGCCACACCGAAGCCCATTCTCTGCTCGACCGCTTTCTCAGCCGCGATCCACTGACCGGCATTGCCCAGATCGCAGGGATGTACATGGGGCTGCTCGTGGTCAGCTTTTTGCTCGAGTTCACGCAGACCTACATCATGCAGTGGACCGGGCAGAAGGTAATGTTCGATCTGCGGGCGCAGATCTTCCGCCACCTGCAGCGCCTGCACATTTCTTTCTTCGACAAGAATCCCGTGGGACGCCTGGTTACGCGCGTGACCAGCGACGTGGACGCGTTGAACGAGATGTTTACCGCCGGGGTGGTGTCGATCGTCGAAGATGTTTTCGTGCTGCTGGGCATTCTGGTCATCATGTTGAACATGAGTTGGCGGCTGGCACTCATCACGTTTGCCGTGTTGCCGCTCATCTTCTACGCTACGTCGATCTTCCGCCGCAAGGTACGCGAGAGCTACCGGCGCATTCGCGTTGCCATCGCCAAGATCAACGCCTATTTGCAGGAGCACGTGACCGGTATCGTGGTGCTGCAGCTTTTCGGTCGCGAAAAGAAATCTTACGAGCGCTTCGAGAAGATCAACCGCACCCACATGGACGCCTTCAAGGATGCCATCCTGGCGCACGCCATCTATTACCCGGTGGTAGAAGTGTTGTCGGCAACGGCGATCGCCCTGGTGGTGTGGTTTGGCGGCAACGAGGTCATGCGCAACCTGGTGACGCTGGGCGTGCTGGTGGCGTTCATGCAATACGCCCAGCGCTTCTTCCGGCCCATTCAGGACCTAAGCGAGAAGTACAACATTCTGCAATCGGCGATGGCGTCAAGCGAGCGCATCTTCAAACTGCTGGACACGCCGGCAGAGATTGTCACGCCAGCCACACCGAAAGTGCCGCAAGGGCTGGGGCGGATCGAATTCGATCATGTCTGGTTCGCCTATCGGACCATGGCGCAAGCTTTCGAAGAAGCCGCCAGCAAGGGTGAAAAGATAGCCGCGCAGATCACAAATAGCGGAGATTTGGCGAACGAATATGACTGGGTGTTGCGCGACGTTTTGTTCAGCATCGAACCGGGCGAAACGGTCGCTATCGTGGGCCATACCGGCGCGGGCAAGACCACGATCATCTCGCTGCTGTTGCGCTTCTACGATGTGCAGAAAGGCGCGATCCGCATTGACGGCGTCGACATTCGCGACATGGACTTGAACGATCTGCGTCGCCGTTATGGAGTCGTGCTGCAGGACCCGTTCCTGTTTTCGGGCACTGTGGCTGCCAATATCCGTCTGGGGTCGCGATGGATCGAAGATGCGGCGGTGGAAAACGCGGCCGAGCAGGTCAATGTAGCTGATTTCATTCGCTCGTTGCCCGGAGGCTTCGCCGAAGAAGTCCGGGAGCGTGGCAGCACGCTTTCCACCGGTCAGAAGCAGCTCATTTCGTTTGCCCGGGCGCTGGCGCACAGTCCTAAGATTCTGGTTCTGGATGAAGCGACTTCCAGCGTGGATACCGAAACCGAGTTCCGGGTCCGCGAGGCACTCACCCGCATGGTCGAAGGCCGGACGTCGATCATCATTGCCCACCGCCTGAGCACGATCCAGCGGGCCAACAAGATCATCGTCATGCACAAAGGGCAAATGCGTGAGATTGGCTCGCATCAGCAACTGCTCGCAAAACATGGGATTTACTGGAAGCTCTATCAACTCCAGTACAAAGACCAGGAAATTCTCACCCCCGCAGGGATACAAGCCGGCGAGTATTCCGCGCCCGGCGTTACCGTTTCAGCCGACAGCTAACTGAAGTTTCCAGCTTGACCCCAGGGTCGCGCCAGCCTGCGGCAAGGTCGACTGTCACCTGTTCTGGTGATACGTGATTGACGTGGGGTGGAGGCCGCCATTTAACATGGCTGTAAAGTGCAAATACCCGATCCCAAGCAGCGCATTGGCATCATCAATGCCCTCCGTGCCTTTGCGGCGCTTGCAGTGGCTTGGGGCCATTTCGTAGGCGGACAGGGAAAATACATCGGGATGACGGGGAAATTCGGCTACCTGGGGGTGGACATCTTCTTTGTCATCTCCGGATTTGTGATTCCCTGGAGCCTTTACCGTTCGCGATACGTTCTGCGCGATTACCCGAAGTTCCTGTTAAAGCGCAACGTGCGCTTGTATCCGCCGTATCTGGCGTCGATCGCGATCACCATTCTGGCAACCAACTTCGTTCTGGTACCAGTGTTCCACATCCCCAAGATAACCGTCACCGGACGAGACCTGCTGTTGCACTTCGCTTACCTGAACGATTTGGTCCACGTGCCGTGGATCAATGTGGCGTACTGGACGCTCGCGGTTGAGTTCCAATGGTATCTGCTGGTTGGGCTGATGCTTCCTTTGCTGGCCACTTCCCGCAAGCTAGTACGCTTCGCCGGAGCAGCCATCATGATCTCGCTGTTCTTCGCCTTCCCTTACAACAACCGGCTCATCTTTCATCACCTTCCAGTTTTCTTGGTGGGTGTTTTCGTCTTTCAGTATCGAGCAAAGCTCATTGGCTCGCGCGAGTTTGCCGGGCTAGTCGCAGTCATGACTCTGGTGATGATCAGGCCCCTCGGCTGGCTGGTGTTGGTGGTGGCTGTGACTACGGGAATGTTGATTGCGCTGTCGACTTTTCACAGTCATGCCGCTGACCGGGTGGGGGACATCAGTTATTCCCTCTATCTGCTGCATCTGCCGATCGGAGTGGCTGTCATTGGCTGCCTTTCGCATTGGCTGCCGTATGCCAGCTGGTTTATCGGGCTGCTGGATGTGATTGGCGTGGCCGCGTCGGCGTGGGCCGCTTGGATCATGTATCAGATCATCGAAAAGCCCTCGCAAGACTTGTCGTCGGCTATACGCTTTTCGCATCGCAAACCTGAGCAAACCGCACAGCCGGCCGTCGCCGCGGCGGCCGCAGACTAACTGCCCACCTGTCATAATTCAGAAGTGCGAATTCTGATCTCCGCAGGAGAGGCATCTGGAGAATTCTATGGTGCAGAGCTGATGCAGGCTTTGCGCCGTCAAGTCTCCCAGGCAGCAGGAACTGCCGATATCGAATTCTTTGGGGTTGGCGGAGAACAGATGCGGGCGGCCGGTTGCGATCTTCTGGTCGACGCCAGAGAAATCGCCGAGGTCGGAATCGTCGAGGTCGTCAAGCACATTCCGACTATCTATCGCCGCTTTCGTGAAGTAGTACGGGAGGCGGAACGGCGTCGGCCCGAAGCGGCGGTACTCATCGACTTCCCCGATTTCAACTTGCGACTGGCACGCGAGCTGTATCAGCGCGGGATACAAGTCATCTATTACGTCAGCCCGCAACTGTGGGCGTGGAAACAACGGCGAATCGAGCGAGTCCGGAAATACGTTCGAGAGATGCTGGTGATCTTTCCCTTTGAGGAAAAGTTCTATCGCGAGCGAGGGATTCCGGCCAGGTTTGTTGGGCATCCCTTGGCCGATCTGCCGTCTCCTAACGTGACGCGCGAGCAATTTGCGGCTGAATATAAGCTCGATCCTAATCGTCAATGGATCGCGCTTCTGCCGGGCAGCCGCCGTGGCGAGGTGTCGCGCATCTTGCCGCCTCTGTTGCAGGCGGCGCAACTTCTTGGTCCAGACTACGTTTACACAGTACCTGTCGCGTCCACTCTCAATGCAGAATGGCTGGCCTCGTTCTTGCGCGGCTATTCAGGACCGCCGATCACTTTCACGCGGAATGCACAGGCAACGCTGCTACACGCGCGAGTGGCCGCCGTTGCCAGTGGCACATCGACCCTGGAAGCGGCGCTGATCGGGACGCCATTCGCGATGGTGTACCAGGTTGCGCCGCTCACCTGGACCCTGGGTCGCCGTCTAGTAAAGGTAGATCGCTTTGCCATGGTGAACCTAATTGCTGAACGGGACGTGGTTACCGAGTTGGTGCAGGCGGATTTCACCCCGCAGCGAGTCTGCGCCGAATTGCAGCGTATCCTGCCGGAGGGGCAGGTGCGGGCGACGATGATCGCCGAATTTCAAGAGGTCAGACGACGGCTGGCTTCCAACGAAGCGGGCGGCAGCGCATCCGATCGGGCAGCTCGAGCCGTACTATCTGTAGTGGAAGGCCGCGCCTAAGCGTTGGGCGCATATTTCCTTGTATCATTGAGGTCAGGTTGTGACCAGCATATGGTGACAAGCAAAACAGCGATTTTCTGCGCCACCCCAAGCGTCAACAGCGTTTATAGCGTCCGTGTCATGGTTCCCCAGCGTCAGCACATCGACCTAATACGCCGCATGGCGCAATCCTGGGTTTACGTGCTGGTGCTGGTTGCGCTGGCGACGGCCTGCTTTGGGGCGGAGAAGCAGCGAATCCAGGTCAACGATTACATCATCCATATCGTGGTTTCCCCGCAGACGCACCAGATGAAAGCCCAAGCCCGAGTTAAGTTTACCGCTCTGGAAGACATCAACATCGCGACATTTGAGTTGCACAACGCCCTGAGGCCAACGCGCGTAATCGATACCAATGGGCAAAACCTCTCGGTTGAGCGCGTCAGCCAGGATTCGACCGTGCGAATTTCTCTGCCTAACGGATTGACCAAAGGCAGCACCGACACGTTGATCTTCGAGTACGAAGGAGCGATCCAGTCGGCCGATGACAGCCCGGTCCAGGGATTGAAACTCGCCTACATTGGCGACCCGATCACCTATCTTCTCTACGCCGGACGCTGGTTCCCCATGGTGGGCTACGGGACCAATCGATTTACCGCAATCATCAGCGTCAGCGTTCCTGCCGGCTACACCGTGATTGGCAGCGGCAAGCAGAGTGCCGGGCCGGGTCCGGAAGCCGAGGAGGGCGCTGCCGCGGGTCGCAAGGGCGGTTCGCAGGGCGGCCTGAACCGGCTCGCGATTCCCGCCGGCGGACAGACGGTCACGTTCACGTACGAAGATAAGCCAAGCTTCCCCGGAACTATCCTGATCGGCAAGTATGTCGAGACCAAAAGCAGCGAGGGCGGCCTTAGCCTCAGCGTGTTTACGACGCCGGGGCACAAGGCTGTAGCCACGCAATATGCCGATACGGCGGTGAAAGAGTTCTTCTTCTTCACGACGACCTACGGGCCACCGTTCGATCAGAAGCTCAGCGTAGTCGAGCTACCGGACGACACCGTGCCATCGGCCTGGGCTCCCGAGATTGCCGCGCTTAGCGGCCACCACTTCACACAAAAGGGTGATTATCGCCTGCTGGCGAATACGGTTGCCCATCAGTGGTTCGGAACCATGGTGAGCCCGGCCACGAAGAATGACTGGTGGCTGAATGATGGGGCAGCGCGCTATTCCGAGGCGCTGTACGTCGAGCACGTCGCCGGTACCGCCGGCTTCCAGGAAGTCACCAAGGACATGTCGGTGGGTGCGCTGGCCTATGTTTCAGTGCCGCTGGCCGACGTCGGCAAACTGGACACGTTCTCGCCGGAGTTCCAGTCCCTGGTTACCGACAAGGGTGGGATGATTCTGCAAATGCTGCGCTGGGTCATCGGCGATGAGGCGTTCGACAAGACCATGCGGACGTTTGTATCGCAGTATGCCGGAAAATCGGCAACGGTTGACGATTTCCGCAAAGTGGCGGAGCAGGCATCGGGACAGCAGCTTTCGTGGTTCTTCACGCAGTGGCTCGATTCGACGGGGGCACCGGAATTCAAGAACAAGTACACGGTCTATCGCACCCAAAAGGGCTTTCGCGTAGTCGGCGAGATCTCGCAGGATATGGACTTGTTTCGCATGCCGATAGAGCTGCGGGTCGATACCGATGGCAAAACCGAGACCAAGCGGGTCGAAGTCGAGGGCACGAACTCAGCCTACGCGATTGAAACCTTCGGCAAGCCGCGCCGGATTTCCATTGACCCGAATAACGACGTGTTGCAGAACTCGACCGACCTGCAAGTGCGGACCTCGATCATGCGCGGCCAGCAAGACACCGAGCAGGGCGATTTGACAGAGGCGCTGAAGGAATACCAGAAGGCACTGGACATCAACAAGAACAGCTCGCTGGCGCATTACCGGATCGCCGAGGTTTTCTTCCTGCAACACAATTATCAATCGGCCGCCAACGCTTACCGCGAGTCGCTCAATGGCGATGGCGAACCCCGCTGGACCGAGGTCTGGAGCCATATTCAGCTGGGCATGATCTTCGACCTGACGGGGCAGCGCGAGCGCGCCACCAACGAATATCGGCAGGCGCTGCAAACCAACGACAACACCCAGAACGCCCTGGACACGGCACGGAAATATCTGCAAAGTCCATACCAACCGCAAAGCAGCGACAAGCCAGGGATGTAGCGGCCGAGGTCAATGAGCCAATTTCAGGCCGCTCAAGCGAGCGGCTTTTTCCTTTGCCACATTGTGGGACATCAGCAGGACCTGAAAAGTTTCGCCCATACCTGACGGGCTGATCAGGTGCTTAAGCTGTAGAGCAACCTTGGCCTGCTCCTGCGGAAGCCGGCAATCCTGGAAGGCGTCGGCAAACTGCGTCTCCTCGCCGATGCCGAGGAGAAATTGCGATTGCGTGACGAGCCCCAGGGCATCGAGTTGACGATCGATTCCGCGAGTTCGCAATGCGGTAAAGTTTACGTGGGCAGTAATGTCCTGCTCACCCGGAGCTTCGTAAGGAGAAGCACTGGCTGTGTGCCGGCGATAGCTCATCACCGTGTCGCGATGGCGGCCAGCTAACTGTTCCTCGCGAGTGTAGCCGTAGTCGATAAGCACCACAAATCCGCAGCGATCCTGAAAGACGCCGGCGATGCGATCCATCCAAGCCAGCGAGGCCAGCGGCGCTTCGACGCGTTCGCCTTCCGCGGGATGAACTCCATAATGATCGAGAAACTCAATTTCGCCAGCCGAAGGAGCCGTGAAGGTTTCCCTGAAGTGGCTGTTCTCAATATCGATGCGTAATGCGCCACGATGATCGATAACCTCGACTGGCAAAGCGTCGAAGAACTCGTTGGCAAAGAGAATCAAGTTGCCACTTGGCGCTGCACTGGCAGGTGGCAAAGCAGATTCCTGCTCGGAATGACAAGAAGATTCATCCGGTGACGGCGCAGCTAAAGCTGCGCCCCTTCCAGACACGCCGGACATCACATCCTCTTGCCTTCCTTTATCGAAAGCTGATGGGCCGGACTCAAGGGATTCGAAGACTGCGCACTTCCCTGCTTCGATGTGGTCGGCCAGGCGTTCCCGCAACTTCTCCCGCAGATGAGGTGATTGTTCGACGAGAGAGTAATGCAAGGCGCGGGCGAAAGCCGGAAATTGTTTGGCTGACCAGTCGAGCACGTCGCGGGCAAAAAGTCCGCGTCCGGGACCAAGTTCGATTACGTCAATTCGCTTCGGCGAATCCAGAGCGCGCCACATTTCCCCAAACTGCCGCGCCAGCAGGCGTCCAAAGACGGCGTGAACGTCGCTGGAGGTGTAGAAGTCGCCGGCCTTGCCGAAGTGTTCGCGGGCACGCGAGTAATAACCGAGTTCGGGCTGGTACAGGCACAACTCCATGTAACGCGAAAATGGAATAGGACCGTGGCAACGAATCTCATCTGCGATCCGCTGGCGCAGAGCCGAGCCCGGAACTACGTTGGCCTGGGTTTCGTTGGGAGGCTGGGTCACAGCTTGCCCTCGCGCTCCATCTGCTGATGCTCTTTGCGATGCTGCGGGGTACGGATGAACATCTCGACCAGATAATCGTGCAGGCAATCGAAAATCTGGCGCTGGAAAGTCCACTCGAATTGCGCATCGTCGAGATCGCGCGGATGCAGTTCGAAGAAATAAGTGTGGACGGGAGGATCAGTAAAGCGGGGACGGATGATAACCTCGACTGCCTCGCCTTTGGCCCGAGCGTCGAATTCGACGAGCGGATGCTCATAAAGCCGCAACTGCTGCTGCACGCGCTCGAGGCGGGAAGAACTCATGGGAGCGATTGTAGCCGACTGAAGAATCATGCCGGGAACAGCCGTAAGTTTATGCATCGTGGCACGCGGTCCAGAGCGACCGTGAAGTGCGAACCGGCGTTCCAGGTTCAGCGCTGGACAGTGCGAATCGCACTTCGCGGAAAATCGGCAGGCAGGTTATTCTGTAAATCAGGAAATGGATGGCTAACGGATTTTGACTGCGTTCGACTCACTTGCCCCCTCGGCCGATCTGGCTACAGCGGACTCTTCTGCAATGGAGAGTTCCCCGTTGCTGCGACGCTGGTTTCTTGTGCTGGCCGCGATAGCCCTCCTGTATGCGTTTCTGGCGGGCTTGCGGACAGTCTCAGATCCGGATCTGGGCTGGCAAATGGCGACCGGGCGCTGGGTGGCGCAGCATCATCATATTTTTTCCACTGACGTTTTTTCCTATACCTCGGACGGAGAGCCCTGGATCTATCCCGTCGGCTCGGGGCTAATTTTTTATGCCGCCTATCTGCTTGGAGGCTTCGCCCTAATTTCGTGGCTGGGCGCGGCAGCGTGCGTCGGGACGATCGCATTACTGCTCCGCCGCGGCAACGTCGTAAGCGCGGCGATCGCGATCCTGACTGTGCCCCTGATCGCGTCACGCACCACTCCTCGTGCCGAAATGTTTACCGTGGTTCTGTTCGCGGCATATCTTTCGCTGCTGTGGGAGAACTATCGAACTGGGCGCGCCGCTTTGTGGCTCTTGCCGTTGCTGATGATCGCCTGGGTCAATCTTCACCTGGGGTTCGTTGCGGGATTAGGCCTGATCGCAGCTTTTGTGGGAGTTGAACTGCTGGAACTGCCGTCTTCTGAAACGCGGCGGCGCGAGGCTCTACAGAGACTGAAACGCGCCTTGCCCTGGTACGCGGTCACCGCCATCGCCACCCTGGTCAATCCCTGGGGCTGGGGACTTTATAAGGCGCTGGTCCGGCAAAACGAGGCCATGGAGTTGCACTCTCACTTCATTGCTGAGTGGGCGAGGGCAGGGTGGAAATGGGGCAATCCGCTAAGCAATTTTTCGCTGCGCGATACCAACGAAACCTTCAATCTATTGTTGGTGATTGTCATCATCGCGGTGGTATCGGCTTTTATGCAGCGCAGGCCGGCGGCGGCGATCCTGCTGATCGGAGCGATGTATGAGACCACACGGCACGTTCGGATGGCAGCGCTCACCGGTTGCGTCGTTGTCGTGATTGCGGGATCAGTCCTGTTTTCGACGATTCCCTGGGTCCGTTCGCGAATTCCTGCGGCACGAACGCGATTTATCCTGGGCGTTGCCGCCGTCGTGCTTTTTGCCGCGCTTGCTCTGCTGCGATCCGTCGACCTGGTCACGAACCATCACTATCTTGCGACTAAGAGCATTTCGACATTTGGCCCGGGATTAACCTGGTGGTTCCCGGCGGGCGGAGCCGAATTCATCGAACGCGAAAATCTTCCGGCACAAATCTTCAATACCTATAACGAGGGCGGTTACTTCACCTGGAAACTGGGTGCTCAACATCGCGATTACATCGATGGCCGAGCGATCCCATTCGGACCAACCGTGCTGCAGCATGAAAGTCAGCTGTTGGGGGCATCGCTGGATTCAGCGCAGTGGCAACAGGAAGCTGACCGCTACGACATCAATACCATCCTGTTTCCGCTGGGCAACGAAATCCCGTTTGCCCGGCTTAAAGAGCTGTGCAGCAGTCGCGCTTGGCGGCCGGTTTATCTGGACGAGGTGTCGGTGGTCTTTGTGCGCCGCAAGCCGGAGACGGAAGATCTGATCACGCGATTGGAGGTGAACTGCGAGACCGCAGCTATCCCGCGCGAACGGTTACCCATTTCTGCTGCTTCTTTTGATGAATGGACCAACGCGGCCAGTATTCTGGCGGCCTTGGGACGGAATGCCGAGGCGCTCACAGCAGTCAACAATGCCCTCTCAATTTTTCCTGCTAGCGGCAGCGCGCACTGGCTTCGCGGCAACATCTTCTACGCCATGGATGAGCGCGCCGACGCCGAAAAGGAATGGAAGACATCTCTGGCTCTGACCCCGGGAGAGGGTATTGTCTGGTCTTCGCTCGCTGATTTATACCAGCGCGAACAGCGGGTTCCGGAAGCCATGCACGCCTTGCAAGAAGCCATCAAGTCGCCGTCTGACGCCTCGACCAAGCCGCTGGCTTTGGTCAAGCTGGCTCGACTCTATTTTGTGACCGCACAACCGAAGGCCGCGTTACAAGCGCTCGACGAGGCAGTGCACAGCGCGCCTCCTGAATTGCTTGCTGCAACCGAAGGCCGGAGCTTCAGCTTCGACGTCGCCCAGGGACGCGCTGCGATTTGGAGATCACAGGGCGACCTGGCACAGGCCACCTCGTACGCAGAGGAGGCGGTGCAGCTTGATCCGGATGCTGCCGATGCCTGGTCTCACTTGGCAAAACTCTATGAACGGCAGGGACGGGCGGCTGATCAGCAGCGGGCCGAGGCCCGGGCAGCGGCGCTTGCAGCCAACCAGAGCCATTGATTTAGTGAATCGTGGTTCGTGAATCGTGGATCGTGTAAAAGCGAACTCCGACGTCTATTCGTAGCGCAACGCTTCGATGGGATCGAGGCGTGAGGCCTTGATAGCAGGCAACATTCCGCTCACTAGGCCCACCAGCACCAGGATGAGCGTCGCGACCACCACGGTCGAGGGATCGATGATGAGACGGATGTCGGCCGCCTCGGCGTTCTTGGCGACTGCACTGTAAAAGGTAATTCGTCCTACTCCAATGGAGACGGCGTAGGCCAGAATAATTCCGGCAATTCCGCCGACGAAGGTAATGGCCATCGCTTCTGCCAGAAACTGGAAGAGAATGTCGCGACGCCGACCGCCCAGCGCCTTCTCCACGCCGATCTCGCGCGTGCGTTGCGTCACCGACACCAGCATGATGTTCATCAGGCCGACGCCGCCGATGCCCAGCGTCAAGGTGCCGATGAAGCCGAGCAGAACTTTCAGCCCGGTAATGATGATGCCGAACTGCTTCAACTGCTTCATCATGTTGTAGAGAAAGACGGCGCGCTTGTCATCGGGATTGAAGTTGTACTGCTTGGCCAGAGCGCCCCGCACCTGCTTCTCAAGCAGCTCGTAATCGTTGCCTTCATAGGACACCCAGATGCCATCAAGGTAGTGGGTGTCCTTGAAGTCGCTCATGGTACTGAAGGGGATGTAGATGGTCTTGTTGACGCTGTCGTCGCCTTCCTGCATGTGCGGCGTGAGCACGCCGACCACCTGGTAGCTTATGCCTCCAATACGAATGTGCTGGCCGATAGCGTACTCGCCGGAGAACAGCTTGAGCTTGGCGTCGGAGCTGATGACGGCAACGCGGGCGCGCGAGGATTCATCATCTTCGTTCAGCAGTCGGCCTTCGCCCAGGTTCAACGCCAGAATCTGAAACATGCTGGGATAGACGCCCTGGATGGGAAGATCGTAGGTGCGCACGTCGCGCTGCACGCTGATCTGCTTGTCCACTTCCGGGGTAACCCGATTTATTAGGGGAGCGGCAGCCTGGATGCGGTCGATGTCGTCGATGGTGAACTTGATCTGGACCCCGGCTTTTTGCCCACCCGCCTGCATGGAAGTTCGTCCAGGAAAGACGCCGATGATGCGCGTGCCCCAGTTAGCAAAAATCACTTCGATGGCGCGGCCGAATCCCGCTCCATAAGCCAGCAGAAGGACCACGGTGGCGATGCCCCACGCCATGCCCAGCATGGTGAGTGCGGTGCGGCGGCGATTGTGGCGCATAGCGCCGTAAGCCTGGGTCAACAGATCGCGCATCATAACTGAAAATCCTTTTCGCTCTTCGCTCTTCGCCTTTCGCCAGAGATCGCAATTGAGGCGTTCTAGCGAAAAGCGAGACGCGAATAACGGTCTCTTACTCCGCTCTCAGTGCGTCGACTGGTTGCAACATGGCAGCTTTACGCGCGGGATAAATTCCGGCGACGATTCCAGCAATGGCCAGCGTGCCGATGGCCAGCGTAGCCGACATAAACGACATGGTGGGAGGATCGAAGCCCGGCACTTCTCCTACGCCGCGCATCATGAACATGAGCAGCGCGGCGCCGCCCATGCCGATGCCTCCGCTCATCAGGGTTAGAAACGCGCCTTCCAGGAAGAACTGCAGCAAGATACTGCGATTGGTAGCTCCCAGCGCCTTGCGCAAGCCGATCTCGCGAGTACGTTCGCTGACTGCGACCAGCATGATATTGATGATGCCGATAGCGCCCAGGGTCAGCGTCACCAAGCCGACCCCACCCAGGAAGATATCCATGGCATCAAAGATTTTGCCCACCGTCTCGGAGTTCTTGATGGTGTCCCAATCCTCGAAAGCATCTTCATTGCGCCAGTCGAAACCGTGATTGCGGGCGATGATTCTGCGGACCTGTTCGCGGGCCTCGGCGTGCTCCTGGCGAATCCGCGGACGATAATTGATAAACGAAACGGCGTCCTCCTGCCCGTCCTTGGTCAGGGGAAAATATTCCCGCATGGTCGTGAACGGCAGAAAGAGGCGGTTGTTGGTGGAATTATTGTCGCCGTGGCCGACGCGCTGGATGACGCCAATCACGTTAAAGCGAATCCCGTTCAGCAGTATGGTGTTGCCAACCGCCGGTCGCCCGGGAAACAGGTTCTTCAGCATCTCGTCGCCCAGCACAGCAACCAGGCGCTTCTGCGATTCGTCGTCCGGGTTCAACCAGCGTCCCGCCGCCAGTGGCAGGTAGCGGACCTGGTCATAGTGCGGAGGAACGCCGCTGACTTCACCATTGGTGTTGCCGTAATCGCTTACCTCGCGGATGTCGAGGCGCGAAAGCACCGGCGCAGCCGCGCGCACCTGGGTAGCTTCCTTCACGATGTCCTGGTAGTCCTGGTCGGTCAGATTGTAGTTGCGGGCGGAACTCATGTTGCCGGCGACCGCCGGAGCGCGTCCGGGGAAGACGAACATGATGTCTTCGCCCAGGGAGTTCAATTCGCGTCGATTGCCGGAGCGGAAACCTTCGCCCAAGCCGACCAGCAGCAGCAGCGATCCCACTCCCCAGGCAATGCCAAACATGGTGAGGAACGAGCGCAGCTTGTGCGCCCACAGGGTGCGCAACATCTGCCGGAGTATCTCAAAAAAAACCATTGGGATCGCGGGAGCTCCTGCCCACTTTGATATACGAGACTATGACGACCTTGGTTCCGGAAAACGGCAAGGTCTCTTCCGATTGGACACTATTAAGTCCAGAAACGATAGCAACTTACGCCGGGATGAGACCAGCCGCTCGCAGACGATTTCAAGTTGATGAAAATCGGGGAAAACGGCACCTTCGCGCCCCAAAACCACGGCAAATTAGTTATAGTAGAAGGAACGTATCTGGCCGCGACCCACAGCATTGAGCGCGGACTGGGCACTAAATTCTGGGAAATTGGGAGCAAAGTAAAGATGGCGAAAGCACCTCGGGACAAGGAAAATACGACGCCCAAGAAGCGCACCCGCAAGGCCGCAACCAGCGCGGGAAATGGGGTTCATCCGGAAAATGGGAGCGCCTTTGAAGTCGCGCGGCAGGCCGTGACGTCGCCCGAAATTGCTGGTGAAGTTGTGGCTTCTCCAGCCGTAGAGGAAAAGATTCGCGTCCGAGCTTATGAGTTATACCTGCAACGCGGGGGCAATGGCGGGTCACCGGAGCAGGATTGGCTCCGTGCCGTGGAGGAGATTTGCGGGCAGCAGCGTAGCGCTTAGCTTGGAACAGAGAGTGGATTCGGGCCAGGTTTAGATGGTTAACGTGGTCGTGTGTAGTTTTGTGAATTTGCTGAGCGATATAGCTTATACTGTGGGTTCTGGCCTCGGCCGCAGGTCATTCGTTAGCCTTCAGGCTGCGATTCTGCCGGATTCGGTGATCAAACGCATGGCAATGTGCGAAAATAGTCTGTGTTTTGCAGTGCTTAGCGTGGCTGGGAAACTGGGATCAAGATCAGCGTGAATAGTTTGAGCCAGGTCCTGCTCATCGACGATAACCCTTTGCAACTGAGTATCCGCGAGGCAGTTTTGCGGAACGCCGGCTTCCAGGTCTGCATCGCCACTACCTCGGAAAGCGCGCTGGCCATGCTGCGTGTGCTTTCTGACCGCATCGGCGTGGTCGTCACCGATCACTTGATGCCAGAATGCAGTGGATCGGAATTGGTGCGCCAAATCCGCGCCGGCAACGATTGGCTCCCGGTCATTGTGCTGAGCGGTTTGGCGGAGGCCGAGTCCGAATATGAGGGGATGCAAGTCGTCTTCCGGGCAAAGCCGCTGCCGCCACCGGAACTCATCGAACTGGTCAGATCGAGTCTGGCCCAGGCCGAGCAGCGGCGGGGCGCCGCATAACCCAACCATATGTGACTAAAGTCACATGGCGCTGTGAGAATAAAGGCGCTATCCTTAACCCTGCATTCCCGGGTATAGCCTGTCATAAACCGAAAGTCAGAAGCGGTCTTCGGAGGTTATTGGCTTAACCCGTGGCGACGGAATGCGGGTCTGAATCGCTCGCGTTCGGAAAGCCGACCTGCAGTCCAAGGAGTACTTTTAATGTCTGAACAGGGACGCAGATACATACGTTTTGGCGCCGTGATGGCGGTGATTGTGCTGGCGCTGGGCTATCTCGCCTACACCGGCGTGCGGGACACCAAGAGCTATTACGTGACCATCAAGGAACTCGGCGGGATGGGCAACAGCGCCTATAGCAAGCGCTTGCGCGTTGCCGGAAACGTTCAGCCGGGATCCATCAAGCGCCAGGGCACTCATCTGGAGTTCCTGCTGGTAGAACAGGACCGGACTCTGCCTGTGGTTTATAACGGCACCGAAGCTCCGCCTGACACCTTCAAAGATAATGCGCAAGCGCTGGCGGAAGGCAAGTTTGGACGCGACGGAGTTTTTCGCGCCAGTAACATTCAAGCCAAGTGCGCCTCCAAGTACGCTCCTAAGCAGCCGGAACAGGCGGGCGCCGCTCCGGCGCAAAAGGCGTCATTGACGGCTCCTGGCGCAGTGGGCCAGTAGTCATTGCCTCCAGCTTGATGGAACTGCAACCAATGACAGGTACAAACGACCTTCATTCTCCGCCTGTCATCGTCCTGGAAAATCTGGTGAAGTTCTTTGGCCGCTTCGCCGCGATTCGCGGTATTTCCGCCAGCTTCGCTTCCGGCCGCCTTTATGTTGTGTTGGGCGACAACGGCGCGGGCAAAAGCACCTTGCTGCGCATCGTTGCGGGATTGATGCAGCCAAGCCAGGGCAGTTTCACCCTTCTGGGAACCAAGCAGGTTCGCGAAGTCGCGCATCGCGTCGGCTACATGGGACATGCGCCCTTGCTGTATGACGAGTTGAGCGGCATGGAAAACCTGCGCTACTTCGCCGGTTTGTATGGACTTCACAATGACGATGCCGGTCGCAACGCCATGCAGATGGTCGGACTCGATCCCGAACTTACGCGCCGGGTCGGCCAGTATTCGCAAGGCATGCGACAGCGTCTTTCGCTAGCTCGCGCGGTCTTGCACAATCCTGAGTTGATGCTGCTGGACGAACCGTTCTCCAACGTCGACGTGCGTTCTGCGCGAGACATGGCGGCAATTCTCGGCAGGGTTCGGGATCAGGGCAAAACCATTTTCGTCGTCACTCATCAAGCGCCACTGATGGAAGGCGTGGCCGACGAGTTCGTGCATATGGCTGCAGGTGAAATTGTCTCGCGGGAAGAAGTGGTGCGCGGTGCCGCCGCGGCGTCGGCTATAAGGACGACGCGATGACGACGCTGGGGGTGACGCGCGCGACGCTGGTGAAAGATCTGCGCATGGAGTGGCGCTCCAAAGACGCGATCAACTCCATGCTGTTCTTCTCGCTGCTGGTAGTGGTGATTTTCAGTTTCGCGTTTAATCCCACGGCGGAAGAGTCTCGACGCATCGCCGGCGGCCTGATCTGGGTGGCGTTCCTGTTCGCTGCCGTGGTGGCTCTGAACCAGACTTGGGCGCGCGAGCTGCGCAATCAGGTGCTCGATGCCTATCGCGTTTCGCCCGCGCCACCAAACGCGCTCTTCCTCGCCAAAGCGATCGGCAACTTTCTCTTCGTGGTCGTACTGGAACTGCTGATGACACCGCTGTTCGTGGTGTTCTATGAGCTGCGCTCGGTTGGACCGCTATGGCAATTGATCGTGGTGGCATTGTTGGGAACGTGGGCGTTGGTGGTGAACGGAACGTTCTTCGCCGGGCTCTCGATTCGCACCCGAAATCGCGAGATCATGCTGCCGCTCATGCTTTTCCCTATCACCATTCCAGCGCTGCTGGGAATGGTGGATGCGACCACGTTGATCCTGACCGGAGAGGCTTCGCCGGACTTCTGGATCAAGATGCTGACGGTTTACGATATCGTGTTCACGGCAATCTGCCTGCTGCTGTTCGAGACCGTGTTGAACGCTGAATAAGGAATGTGAAACGCGGAATGAAAAAACTGGCTTCGATTTCGATACTGGTCACCTTGGTATTGTTAGGATTTACAACCTATCTGGCCTTGGTCGTCGCTCCCACGGAAGCGACCATGGGCGACGTGCAACGGATCTTCTATTACCACGTGCCGTCTGGATGGGTGGGAATGCTGTGTTTCGGCGTCAACTTCATCGCCTCGGCTTGGTATCTGTGGAAACGTAGCCCAGCCAGCGACGCTCTGGCAGCCGCGTCGGCCGAAGTCGGCGTGGTGTACTGCGCAGTCCTTCTGATCACTGGACCGCTGTGGGCGCGGCCGGTTTGGGGCATCTGGTGGACCTGGGATGCGCGCCTGACCAGCACGCTGGTGCTGTGGCTGATCTACGTCAGCTATCTCGTGCTGCGGCGCTTTGCCGCCGGAGGACAAACCCAGGTGATCGCCGCGGCCTTTGCCATCTTTGGCTTCGCCGATGTTCCGCTGGTATATTTTTCAATTCGCTGGTTTCGTACCCAACATCCCTCGCCAGTGATGGGAGGCGGAGAAAACTCAGGCCTGGCTCCAGCGATGCTGCACGTCTTCCTCACAAACCTGGCGGCCTTCACCGTGCTGGGAATTCTATATGTGTGGTTGCGCTATAAGCTGCAAATGCAGGAGCAGGCGCTGGAATCGGCTCACGCCCAGATGGCGCTGAAGGGAGTCTCGCGATGAATCCTATTGCGTTTCTGAAAGCGGCGTACATCATAGCGTGGGTAGTTTATCTGGGATATCTGGGGCGAATTCTGCTGCGCATGAAAAAGGTAGAAGAAGAAATGATGGAACTGCGTAATAGCAATTCCGGTTCGTCACGGCAGTAAGAAATTCAGCATAGAACGCAGACACACCAAGGAAGAAATTTGGCCCTGAACATCGAAACGAATCGCCAAACTGCGGGCGCAAGTGCCAGACAAAATTCTCGTTTCTCCGAACTGATTTTCTCCGTGCCTCTGTGTCTCTGTGCTGACGGCGGCTTTAAGGAAACCACGTGAGCGCCGAGCGGCGCGGCGTTCTGCAGTTTATCGGCGTGGCCTGCCTGATCGTCTGCGTCCTGTTCGTCATCCTCAGCCTGCCCTTTTTCCTGGGACAGTATCGCGTGCTGCATTCCTGGCCAGCCGCGCAGGCCCAGATCCTGCGCAGCCAAGTCCAGGCCCTTCCGACTGCGAAGCATGACCAGCTCTACGCTGCCCAGTTGCAGATCGTTTACGTCGTCGAAGGCCGGCAGATCACTTCCGACCTCACCAGCTTTCAGAGCAGCAACTATGAACAGACGGCGCGGCGCGCAGCCGAGTTTCCGGCCGGCAGCCGGCACCAGATCCGATACGATCCGAACAGTCCCACACAAGCCCGCATCGGCGCCGGCTGGAACCGCCGCTTCTTCGCCGTACCGCTGATCACGCTGGGCTGCGGCTTGGCATTCGCGACATTGGCCGTAGGATTTTTTATCTCTGCCCGGCTTTAGTCCCCGCCCGCGCCGACGTCTGCTGCTTACGCGATCTGCTTGCCCGCTTCCGGACCCACGGACTGATCGAATACGGCTTCAACCGTGATCTTCACCACGTGATGTAGCGGCGGCAATCCCTTGGGCGATTCCTGCAGCTGCTTGCGTGTCTCCTCGAACAACGTGCCCGAATTGACAACCTCTGCGGTTCCCTTGATTTGATAGCCCTTGGCGGTGGCGGCGTCCACGACAGTGACCGCAACTTTGTTGTTCTCCAACAAATTCTTTCTGGTCTTCAAGGAAAACAAGTCGGAAAAGAGCACGTGATTTTCGTCCATCAGTTTCAGCGTGCCTTTGGGAGTGACATTGGGCTCGCCATCGTGCGAGGCAGTTGCCACCCACGCGAGTTTGCCAGGGAGAAAGTCTTGGACATACTTAGGAATGCTAACCATAATAGTGCCTCCAGATATTCAGGACCCGGAATTGAGTAAGATGGTCCGGATCGCAGTACATCTACCATGCTGGACTTGTAACCCAACTTTGTAAAGCCTTCGCGTTCGATCAGATGATCGCCAACGTCCGCGATCCAACGATCCGAAAGGTTACGCGGTATGGATGGTTCCAGCGGCAAGTGCACAGGTGCTTTAGCCCAAGAGTAAGAGGATTCTGTGGAATTCCAAACTTCAGCCCGATTCTCCTTAAGCGGCCTGCAAAATATTACGGAACAATTTCCGCTGTCCCTACATCCAACGTTTCCAGGAGTTCTTTCATGAAGCTGCGTGTCCTCTTCTTGCTCCTGCTGGCTTGCATCGTTGTGCCAACATTGGTTGGGCAAACATCCACTTCCGACAAGTCAAAGTTCAGTCCGCCCGCGCGCAAGGTCCGCTTTACCTACTCGTTCACCGTGAAAGACATTCCCAGCGGCGCCAAACTCGTACGCGTCTGGGTCCCGGTAGCGCATACCGACGAGCATCAGACGGTGCGGCTTTTGAATGTCAAGGCGCCGGTGCAAACCCAAATGGCGGAAGAGTCCGAATACGGCAACCACATTCTCTATGCAGAGATTCACAATCCCGTGCAAGCCACGGCCGAGTTCACGCTGGAGTACGAGATAACGCGTCACGAATTCTCGCGCGGCGATTACGCCCAGCTCGAACCCAAAGATACCAAGCCGGGAGTGGTTCTGGCATCGATGCAGCGCTATGTTGAGCCCGACAAGCTGATTCCCACCGACGGTAAAATGAAGTCGCTGGCCGACCAAGTCACCGGCAGCCAGACTGGCACGGTCGCCAAGGCGAAAGCCGCCTATGACTACCTGTTCACCACCATGCGTTACGACAAGACCGGAACCGGCTGGGGACGCGGCGATGCGGTCTGGGCCTGCGACGCCAAACACGGCAACTGTACCGACTTCCATTCGCCATTCATCGCCATGATGCGGGCCGACAACATTCCCGCGCGCTTCGATATCGGTTTCTCCCTGCCCGAAAATAAGGACAAGGGCGATATCGCCGGCTATCACTGCTGGGCCGAATTCTTTGCCCGTAACACCGGCTGGGTTCCGGTAGACATCTCCGAAGCCTGGAAGGCCAAGGAGAAGGCAGACTATTTCTTCGGCACCGTTGACGCTAATCGCGTGCAGTTTTCAAGCGGCCGCGACATTACCTTGTCGCCCAGGCAAGATGGTCCGCCGCTTAATTATTTCGTCTATCCCTACGTCGAGGTCGATGGCAAGATTCACGAAGGGGTCGGCAAGCAGTTCAGTTTCACTGAAGTCAGCGAGCAGAGCACCGCCGACTTCCGGCCCGATCCTTCACCGGCGATGTAGCCAGCCCTGGCTTTAGAAGAAACGAAGAATGGCTAGGGGCCGTTTCCTGCGCGACAAGCCACGGCTTAAAACGCCTTGTCACACATCACCAAGCCGTCTCGAGCCATTCTGGGAATTGGTGCCGAGTAAGGGTACCCCCTCCCCCTAATTCTGCCCCTAAAGTATTCATTCCATTGAAGCGAATCGCAAAGTATTCATTAGCAAAGGTTTATATGCAAAGTATTCATTCGTGGGCAGTTAGCTAAGATCGCTGGATCCATTAGGGCGTTCTGCCTCGGTCGCTGAGGTATGAGGCTAAGACACGACTCGTGGAAATCTCGCCTTTCGGCTCGGATTGGTTATTACCTCCAGTCGGCTACCTGCAACCGCCCGCCGACCACTCACAGCAGGTTTTCAAAGATCATCGGCTGCGGCGCCCTCAATCGGTGCCCACCGCCGTCGGGACACTAAGCCCAACTTATCAGCGTAGCTGATCGGCGAAATCCGTCAAGATTACGAAAGTCCAATCGCCCGTATTGTACTTTCGTAACGTCGCCCGGTGCGGCAGCACGCGTCAGTAATTTTGATTTGTCATCAGCAGCGGGCTTGAGCCCGCGAGGGATCCGCTTTAGAAAACCGGGTGCCCCATCCTGGCCCGGTTTTTGGTGGGAGACGACAAGCTATTTCCCGGCATCGAGTTTCAACTGCTCTACAGCCGCGCCCCGCGCCTTCGGAGCTCTCTTGAACGTAGCTTCCAACAGTCGCGGATACTGCACCTGCGCCCCACTCAACAACTGCTCGATGGTGAGAATCTGAATGCGTGGATAAGTGCGTGCCGGCCGACCAGCTGTCCTATCCCAAAACTGCCTGAAAAGACTACGATAATAGAGAGCCAATCAGGCGCTTCCCAATGCCTGGAATTTCGGCCCTAAACTTTACGGAACTTTACGTTTCGTTCGGGTGAATTACTGGCGGAAACAAGATCAGGTTCACCCCTGAGGTGACGTTGCTGACCGATTTAACCGACGAGCAACTGCTTAGGCAGACTCTAGCCGGAGATGAAGACGCGTTCACTGTGCTGTATCGCAGACGGCAAGGGCCGATCTTTCGTTTTGCTCTGCACATGAGCGGTTCATCGCAGATGGCCGAAGAAGTCACGCAGGATGTCTTCATGTTCCTGCTGCAGCGCGGCCATGACTTTGACGCGGAACGGGGCGCGCTTGGCGCCTATCTCTTCGGCGTGGCGCGAAACTATGTGCGGCGCGCGCTGGAGCGTAACTATCCGGAGATGATGCTGAGCAGTCCGGTAGAAGACGAGGCCGCGTCGCTGATGATAGAGAACGATCCCAGCGAAGGAATCGCCCGGCGCCAGACCTCGGTTGCCGTGTGGAAGGCGGTGCTTTCCCTGCCGGAACATTATCGCGAGGTTGTAGTGTTGTGCGATTTGCAGGAACAGAGTTACGCGGACGCGGCCAAGGCGATAGGCTGTGCCATCGGCACCATCCGCTCGAGGCTGCACCGGGCGCACGACATGCTCAGTAAGAAACTGCAGCACTCGGCGGCAGTGGCTCCGGGAATGGCAAGTGTTACGGCGAGGTGCATATCATGACGTGCCGTGAGTTCAAACATAGCGCTGCATCTCTCACTTTATGGGAGATATCGCGGGTGCGATCCGGTTCCCGCTCCCACTCCGAAGACGAGCGCATCCTGAAGCACGCCGATAGCTGTGAGGGATGCGAATCCTGGTTGCGCAAACAGCGCTCTTTGGCGGGATCGATGCGGACGCTGCAGGCGGAAACTGCCGGCCTGGAAGCTGGGCCTGGCGTGGAACGCGCGCTGCTGGCGGCCTTTCGGCAGACCTCCGCGACCAGTGCCGCTTCTGCGGGCGCATCTCCGCACCTCGTGCCAGCCAGACCGAGGGACGGTCTTAGTCCCCTGGCGATGCGGCTCAGCCGGTGCTTTGAGATTGGCGCATATGCTGCGGTGGCAGCGGCCATCGTGGTGGGAGTTTTCCTGGGGATACACCTCCTGCCGCAGGGCAGCACAACCGCAACCACAATCGCAACCAAGACGGCCGCTGGGCCAGCCGCCTCTGTCCCCGCTGGCGCGGAGCCAGTCAAGCGGGCGTCCGCCGGGAACGTGGTGGCCAAGACGTCCGTCTCAACCACCCGCCAGACCTCGTTACCTGTGTCAGCAGGCAGAGTACGCCGTTCGCATCCGGCGACCGTAAGCGGCGTGAGCGTCTCCGCCCAGCCGGCGGTGGCGGAGGCGTCACCAACCAGTGTTGACGATGGTTATGTCGCTTTGATGTTTTGCGATCCCTTGAGCTGCTCCAGCGACGCGCAGGTGGTACGGATGGAGTTACCGGCGCCCGCAGGTCAGGATGCTCAGCCGCAGATTGCAGATGTAGTCGTCGGTTACGACGGATTGGTTCGGGCTGTTCGAATTGTGAACTGAGCGAAGTAGGAAGTAGAGAGTCGAAAGTTGCACAGGGAAATTCGAGGATGAGGGTGAAACGATGAGCAGAGTTGCAAGCGTTCCTGGTGTTGTGAAGTGCGCATTATCCGGCTTTTTGGCAGTGGGCGTATCGTTGTTGGCGGTCGCACAAAGCGAACCGGGTCCGCCGCCGCCGCCCGGAGGGCCGGGCATGATGGTGACCATGCAGGGTCCCGGTTTCGGTGGCGGGTTCTTTCACGAAGAAATTGGCGAGAGCCGCCAGGTAGTTACCGGTGCGCCGATGACCGCTGTCATTGAAACTACCCGCGACACCACGCTGTCGGATGGCAACACCATCCACGTCGACAATCAGAGCACCGTGTATCGCGATTCTCAAGGCCGCGTGCGCCGCGAAGTTCAGTTCGAACTGGCTACACCCGCCACCGGCGCTACCAAGCGAACCATGATCGTGATCACCGATCCCGTCTCGGGTAATCGCTACATGCTTAATCCTCAGAACAAGACCGCGCATCAGATGCCGCTGCATCCGCCCAAGCCGCCTAACGGCGCTCACGAAGCTGAGCGCGGACAGCGGGGATCCGGACCCGAGAGCGCCAACCTCACCACCGAGTCCCTGGGCACCAAAACCATCCTCGGGCTGCAGGCTCAGGGCACGCGCGTGACCCGCACCATCCCGGCAGGCCAGATCGGTAATGCCAAGGCCATCTCAGTGGTAACGGATCGTTGGGTCTCGACCGACTTGCAGATTCCGCTGAGCATGACTCACTCCGATCCCATGATGGGTACGGTCACCAGCACAGTCACCAGCGTCACTCGTGCCGAACCTGACGCCTCGTTGTTCCAGGTGCCGTCGGATTACAAGATCGAGACTGGCAAGGCGGGCGACATGCTTTTCATGCCGGCCGAGCGGAAGCCCCTGGACTAGCCGGCAACGAAGCCTGCATTTGGCAGCGGAGGTCTAACGGCCTCCGCTTTTTCTTGTCTAACCGGTATCTGAGATATGCCCTATCCGAGGGTTGACAACCTGCTGCAAGGCCACGGTTAGTAACGAAATGTTGTCTACAACGATTGAGCTCCGCCCTTCGGGGCGAAAGAGCAAAGCCCAGCGCTTCAGCGCCGGGTGCGCCGCAATTCTATGATTGAGCCCCTTCGGGGACGGCACACCTGGAATGTCAACCGAGCCGACCTACCTCGATGACATGCAATTCCTAAGCTGGGTTCTATCCACTATCCCTATCCCGGCTTTTCACTCCTTCGCCATCGCGTAGTAGCCCTGGCGGGCTTGTACTTTATAATCGCCCTTGGAGTGGATCTGGATTTTGCGATACGAGCCGTCCAGCTTGGTATTGGTCGGGGTGTAGCCAATGTTGTATTGGCTGCGCAACTCGTTTTGGATCTGGTCGAACGCCTGCTTCAATTTGTCCTGCTTGTTGCCCACCTCGATCACTCGACCACCGGTCTGTTCGGCCAGCTTCTTCATGTCATAGTCGCCGCTGTAACCAAAGCCGCCGTAGAATCCCCGGTCAGCAATCAAAATCACGTAGCAGATGGTGTCGGCCTTCTGGGCGGCTTCGATGGCGTCCTGGATCCTTAATCGGCTGCCCTGATCTTCGCCGTCGGTAAAGATGATCATCGCCTTGCGGCCAACTTCGTTTTTCAGTTTCTCGTTCGCGCCCAGATAAATCGCGTCGTACAACAGCGTTCCTCGCGGCGTAGTCGGGATCGGTCCGCCACCCAGTCCCGGCGGCCCTCCGCCCATGCCGGCATTAATCTGCATCTTGTTCAGCGCCCGGGTCAGATCGCGAACATTGTTGGTGAAGTCCTGGTCCAGATCTACATCTACGTCGAAGTTGATGACGAAGGCCAAATCTTTGTTGCGCAACACCGCCCGCAGGAATTCGGCGCAGGATTCCTGCTCGATGTCCAAAACTCGCGTCTGGCTGGCGCTGGTGTCGATCATGATTCCCAGTGTCAGCGGCTGATTCGATTCGGATGAAAAGTATTTAACGGTCTGTGGCTTGCCATCTTCCACGACCTGAAAATCATCCTTCGTCAAATTTGGGATCAGCATGCCATGCTTATCCTTGACGTTGAAGAACAGGTTGACGACGTTGACCTCTGACTTGAAAGTCTGCAAAGGCTCATCGCTGGCTGGAGGTTGCGCTTGCTGATCTTGGCTGGGAGCCGCAGCCGGCGGATTTTGCGACTGGGCGGTCACACCCAGGCAACACGCCAGGATCAAGCACACGACGGGGACAAACTGAGCAAAGCGGCGAAACCACATAGTTTCTCTTTCCAATGGGATGCCTCCATTGTAGTGCACGGCGACGGGAATCAGCGATGAAAGCTGTCACGGCGCCCCGGTGCGGTTATACTGTGCAGAGTTCTGGCAACCCTGGAGACGACAGAAACCGATGTTCAATCGCCGATTGAGCTCTTGGATCAGAGGCGCCCTTCTACCGGCGATCCTCGTCTTTGCTACCGCCTACGCTATGCCCCAGGAGCAGAAACTGCCTGACGCCCCAGCGCCCCAGAACAATGCGCCGGCAGCCAACGTCAACGTTCCTCCTGCGGGCGCGCCCGATGACCAAGGCTCTTCCTCATCCAGTGAGAACCCTGATCAGCCGGCAAATACTCGCCAGAACGGTCAACCACCAACCGGCCAAACCAATCCCCAGCCCCCGCCTCCGGGCTCGCAAGGGATTAAGACGGTGCCACCAGGCAGCGTGCCTAGTGGCGGCGGCAGCGGACGCGACGAACTGATGACCCTGCAGAAGACCGTCACCTTCGTCACCGTTCCCGTCACCGTGAAGGATGATGAGGGAAAGCTGGTTGACGGTTTGCTGGCCAAGGATTTCAGTATCTACGAAGACGGCACCCTGCAGAAACTAACGCTGTTTACCAGCGATCCCTTCCCGCTATCTGCCGCCCTGGTCATCGATCAAGGCTTGCCCGATCCCGTCCTCCGCAAGATTAATCAAACGTTTGCAGCGTTAGGCGGCGCCTTCGGTCCATTCGATGAAGTAGCCGTTTTCACTTATGGCAACACCGTCAACAAGCGCCAGGATTTCGGCAACACCACGCGCATGGAACTGGCCTTACAGCGCATCCGCGACGATACCGGGGCGAACGCTGGTGCATCGGTGGTCGGTGGCCCGTTCGGATCGGGGCCCGTCACTAACAGCAAGCCTATGCCGGGCGCTACCCAGGTGCTGACGCCGGCGCGTGAGTATCACGTGCTGAACGATGCCATCCTGATGGCAGCGCAGGAACTCGCACACCGCCCCGCCGGTAATCGCAAGATCATTTTCGTCATCAGCGATGGCCAGGAGTACGGCAGCCGCGCCAGCTATACCCAGGTCCTGAAAGTGCTGCTGACGGACGGCATCGCCGTGTACGCCATCGGCGTCGATACCGCGGCCATGCCGGTTTATAACAAAGTCGCCAAGGCTCGCATTCCGGGTTTTGGTTACAGCAATATTCTGCCGCGTTATACCAACGCTACGGGCGGCGACGTGCTCGACGAGTTCTCCAAGGAGTCAATTGAAACCGCCTACCAGCGCATCACCCTGGAAGCTCGCAATCAATACACTCTGGGTTACAACACTGCGCAGAAACCGTCCAGCAATTACCGTGATATCGAAGTTCGCGTGAAGCGGCCCGGGCTGGAAGTCTTCGCCAAGCACGGATACTATCCGCTGCCGCCGCAGCGCGAACCGACCACCGTTCCTGCCGACCAGTCTCCACCACCGCAGCCACCACCGTCGCTGTGAGGGTGTAGGCGCGTGGCTGGAAAATCGGGCAACGCATTATTCGCGGCGCGACTTCGCCAAGGCACAGCCCCTGCCTGTCGGCCGCCGGGATAATTAAGGACGACATCCATGAGCACTGCAAAGGACCTGGCAGCACTCTTTCGTCGCGATCTCTCCCGGCTGATCCAGCAAATCGAGGCGTTTCCCAGCGACCAGGCGCTATGGCAGACGATTCCCGGCGTAAGCAATTCTGCGGGCAATCTCGCGCTTCATGTTGAAGGCAATTTGCGGGAATACATTGGCCGTCAGCTCGGCCAGCTTCCCTATAGCCGGGAACGCCCGCTTGAGTTCAGTTTGAAGGGAATTGGCCGAGCGGAACTCAGCGCCCGCCTGGCCGAGTTACGACGCATTATTCCACCCATCATCGAAGCTCTTTCTTCGCAACAGATGGAGATGGAATATCCTGAAGTCGTTCTGGATGCGGCCATGCCGACGCAACAGTTTCTGATGCACTTGTATGGACATCTGAACTGGCATCGCGGTCAGATTTATTACTTGCGTTGCGCCCTCACCGCCGACTGAGTAACAGAAGATCTTCGGTCCCGGGCTCTGGACCGGAGTTCACTTCCGATCGAGCGACGGTGCCGTGCCCAATTCGCGCCCTCGTCCGCTGGCCGCGATCTTGCTTCCCTTACCCGCGGCTGCGACCTGCGCCGAGGCTTCCGGTCCATAGCGCTCCAGCAGAACTGGAACCAACGCCCCTTCGGCCTCTTTCACGAACCTCAATTTGCCGGCGGCACTGTCTCTGTCGATGCGAATGAAGTCCCCAAGCTTTACCTGTCCGGTGGCTACCAGGTTCGCCAGCGGGAACACAATGTTGCGCTCGATGGCGCGCTTCAAATGGCGCGCGCCATACTTCAAATCGGTGCCCTCGCGTAGCAGGAATTCCTTCACTTGCGGAGTACAGCTGAACACGAACTGGTTATTGCCGGTGGCCTGAAGAATACGCTGCTGCACCAGTCCCAACTCGATTTCCAGAATTTGTTCCAGATGCTCCTCGCGCAGCATGCGAAAGACCACGATCTTGTCGATGCGGTTCATGAACTCCGGGGAAAATTTTCGCCGCGCAGCTTCTATGGCCGCCCGATTGATTTTGTCGTCGAGTCGAGTGTCGATCTGCGCCGGAGTCTGGGCAAAACCCATGGAGCCGTTGATCATCTCGTTCATCTCCGCCGCTCCCAGGTTTGAAGTCATGATGATCACACACTGCGAAAGATCGACCCGGCGATTGTCGCCCAGCGTGAGCGTAGCTTTATCCAGAATGCCCAGCAGCAGTTGCCACAACGAATCTGAAGCTTTCTCGATTTCGTCGAACAGAATGATCGAGAGCTTCAGCTTTTCGGTGTGCCACTGATTAACCGCTTCCTGGGTCAGCACCGGATGGGTTTCGCGGTGCCCCAGATATCCCGGAGGCGAGCCCACCAGCTTGGCGATCTCGTGTGAGTGCTGAAACTCGGCGCAGTCGATCTTGATGCAGGCGTGCGGGTCGCCAAACAGCGCTTCCGCCATGGCTTCCACCACCCGCGTCTTGCCGGAACCGGTGGGTCCCAGGAATAACAGATTTCCCACTGGCCGTCCGGGAGCGTTCAGGCCGGCGAGAAACATCTGGTAAAGTTCAGCGACTTTTTCGACTGCCGCTTCCTGGCCAACGATCTTGCGCCGTAATGCAGTTTCGAAACCCAGCGCGTCGCTGCTGCGTTGCGTGGGATCAAGGGTCGCGTTCAATCCGCTCTTCATAGGAGTGCCAACTTGCCTGCCTGACCTCTGGTTCAGCCGAGATCAGGCAGTGTGGGTAAGATGGAAACTCTGCCCTTTTAGTTGTTTCCCAACCTGATTCGAGAGTCTGGCCGGCAGAGTGTTTCCATCTCTACCCCATTGGATGAACCAGAGTCCTCCGGCGACGGCTTACTTAGTAGTTAACTTCTTGAAAGAATTATGTCGTGGTTTGGACACATCAGCGTGGGTCGGAGACATCAGCGTGGGTTTGTATCAGGGCATGACTTCAGTCGTGCCGAACGAGGTCCATCTCAGACCAGGGCTTCAGCCCCCTGCAGGAAACATGCCCTCAGAGGCTGAAGCCCAAGTTATTGTTGACTCATTATGAAACGCCTGAAAGCGTGCCCCTGATACAGGACGGTGCATGAGCTAGGTTCGATGTCTTGCCAACTGGCGAAAGCCTGGTCGATTGCAGGATTTGAATAGAAAAAGGGAGCTCCGCAATGGAAGCCCCCTTCTTTTCCTGGTATTAGATTTTGGGTTACGGCACTTCGATCAGTTCGATCTTGCCGTCCTTGCGACGATGCAAGACCTTGACTTTACCCTTGCCATCGCGGAAGACGAACACCTCCCGATCGCGGAATTCGCATTCCTTCACCGCCTCTTCCACGGTCATCGGGCGCATGGCCACAGCCTCGCTATTGGGAACCAGGTGGGCCTCGGTGGTGCGGGCAATGGCGGGAAACTTATGCACCACGACCGGTACCGCGGTGGCCGAGGTAGCGCCCACGGCAATCTGCATCTCACTGTCGGCTTCGACCGGAGCCTTCCAGCCCTTGTCCTTGGGCTTGCGAGCCGTACTGCGGCGACGGCCGTTGGTGCGCAGCACTTGGGTCTCAATATGTTCCAGCGCCTGATTGACGGCAGCAATCATGTCGGTCGCCTCCGCCAGACCGACCAGGTGGCCGCGGCGCCGCTTCACCGTGATTTCCGCGATGTTGCGATGTTTTTCAACCGCCAGGATGACCTTGCTCTTGATGTTGTCACCCAGAATTTTTGTGAGTTTGGTAAGGCCGGTTTCGACCTCGTCACGAATGGCGGGAGTTATTTCATATTGTCGGCCAAAATATTCTACTGTCATTGAGCTCCCTTCTCGCCCCAGCCTGTTCCTTGAATGTCTGTTTGCCGTGGGCGTTTTTCACCACAATGGCGTCGGTCAAGTTCTAAGTCCCTCCGCCCACAATTGCGGTATGGGAACCTGGCCCAGGCGCCGGTACAGCAGCTAGTTTCTTACTCTGCGCTGGTGGGTGCTCGGGATGCGCATATCTTCCCTGTACTTCGCGACCGTGCGGCGAGTGACCTGGATGCCCTGCGACTGGAGGATGCGGGTGATCTGCTCGTCAGTCAACGGCCTGGCTGGATCTTCTTCCTCGATGAGCTTCTTGACCCGGCGCTTGAGGATCAGCAGCGAGGTACTGCTACCCTCAGGCCCGTTAACGCTCTCGCTGAAGAAGTATCGGAGTTCGAAGACGCCTTGCGGGGTGTGAGCATACTTGTTGGCTACGGCACGGCTGACGGTCGAGGGATGTACCCCGATCTCCTCCGCTACCTCTTTGATCATCATCGGCTTCAGAAAATCAATACCCTGGTCAAGGAAATCGCGCTGCCGGTCCAGGATCGAGTAGCAGACCCGCAGAATGGTCTGCTTGCGCTGCTCAATATTCTTGATCAACTGAATAGCCGATTTGTAGCGTTCCTTGACGTAGTTGCGCACATCCTTTTCCGCCGCATCCCGGCTCAGCAGCTTGCGGTAGGAGGAGTTCAGGCGCAACTGCGGCACCTCTTCGTCATTCATCAGCACGAGATACTCATCGCCCTGCTTGATGAAGGCCACATCGGGCTCGATCAGCCGGGTCTCCGTCTTGTTGTAGCGCAATCCGGGTCGCGGATCGAGCGTGCGAATGAAATCCATCGCGCTCATCACCGCTTCCAGGGGACGGCCCATGGCTTTGGCAACTTCCTTGTAGTGCTTGTTCTGCAGCGCGTGCAGATGCTGATCGACCAGCACGACGGCATCATCCAGAGCTTCCAGTTCAGCCACCAGATTGCCGTTGCCGTTCTTGCGATCCATGCGCTTCAGATCATGCAATTGGGCCAGCAGGCATTCGCGTAAGTCCCGCGCGCCTACGCCGATCGGATCCATTTGCTTGACCAGGTCGGTGGCTTCGCGCAATGCGTCCCGGCTGAATGGGACCCGGGCCGGCCCGCTGCGCGGAGGCACCAGCGTGGGACGGGCAGCTTCTGGCTTGGCGCTCTGCGGCTGGGTCTCCAACAGCTCAGCAGTAGACAGCTCAGCGGTGGGAAATTCCTCCTCGGCAACCGCGATAAAGGAATTCACCGTCTCGGGCTGCGTCTCCTCCGGAAGCGGCGCCGGCATCGCTGCCGAAACCGCGGAATCACCCGGTGCCGGGGAAGCCGGTTCGGCGGGCTGCGCACCCGACTCCCCGTTGGCCAGTCCGAGCAACTCGTCGTCGGTCGCCGTCAGATAGCCTTCTTCGTTCAGATTGCCGATGATCAGCTCTGCCGCCCGGTACACATCTTCATTGACGTGCAACGATCCCAGCTGCCACATCAGGTGATCGGTCAAAGTGCTGGGCTTGGAAAGGAAGTTCTCGAACGAGGGTTTCTCGCTCTCTTCCATTTCAATCGAGGTGCGCAGGCCGGGATCCAGATACTCCGAGAAGAATGAGCCGAAATCGATTTCTTCGAAGGGATCTTTCTCTTGCGTGGTCGTCGCCGGCTGCTCCTGCTGGGCCAGAGCGCTGTCACGCTCCATCTTCTCTTCGCGGGCCGAGACTTCATCCAGCAATGGAACCGAATTCTCCAGTTCCTCCAGCACCGGGTTTTCCGTCAACTCAGCATTGATCATGTCCGCCAGCTCAAGCTTGTTGAGCGCCAGCACACTGACCATTTGCACAAGCCCAGGGGTCAGAATCTGCTTCTGAGAAACTTTGAGGTTTAATTTGGGCTGCAATAATGCCATTCGAAGGAACCCTGAGGAGTTTTGTTCCCCGCTTGAATTCTAAACCAACGAGAAGCTCTCGCCTAAGTAAACTCGCTTCACTTCCGCATCATTTCCCAGCTGCTCCGGCGTGCCTGTCCGGAAAATTCTTCCTTCGTTAATAATGTACGCACGATCGGTCACCGACAATGTCTCCCGTACATTATGATCCGTAACCAGCACTCCGATCCCACTTGCTTTCAAATCAAAAATGATCTTTTGCAGATCCAGTACCGCGATGGGATCAATCCCGGAAAAGGGCTCGTCCAACAAAATGAAAGAGGGAGAAATACACAAGCATCGCGCGATCTCCACCCGGCGTCGTTCGCCTCCCGAAAGCGCATAGCCCCGGTTCTTGCGAATGACCCCCAATCCCAACTGGTCGATCAGCTTTTCGGTTCGCTCGCGGCGTTCGTGCCACGACATCGACTGCGCTTCCAGGACGGCAAGAATGTTGTCCTCAACCGTCAGTTTGCGGAAAATGGACGGCTCCTGCGGCAGATAGCTGATACCGTGGTTCCGTGCCCGCAGATACATAGGCACGTGGGTGATGTCGATTCCATCGATCAATACCCGCCCGGTCTCGGCCGGAATCAGTCCAACAATGATGTAGAAACTGGTGGTTTTGCCGGCGCCGTTGGGACCCAGCAGACCGACAACCTCACCCTGTTTTACATGGACGCTGACCCCGTTGACGACCCTGCGACCGCGGTAGCTTTTGCCGATCTCATCCGCTGATAACGTCTGCATTTACTTCGTGGTACGTGCGCGAGTAATGGTGGGGGAAGAGCGTTTGCTCTCTACCAGAACCCTATCATCGTGACTGTAGAAAGTCAACGAATCGCCCCACACCGTGCCCCGTTCGGCATCAAAAATGCTAGGAGATCTGCCCGTCAGTAGATATTTGCCGTCATCCGCCGTATACACCAGCCGGTCGCCCACCGCCCGCCGGTTGGGCTCGGTCACTACCACCTTACCGGACGCCACCATATGATCGATCTTGCTGGGCTGATCGGAGCCAGGCAGCGACGGCCCCTTCTGCTGCGCCGGCTTCGCTGAGGCCACAGCGGCGCCGTTGTTGGCTGGATCAGGCTCCGCCTCCTTCAGATATATGTCGAGTTGCTGCGTGCTGACCGACCCAGTGGTGGTCTTCGCCAGCACATTGCCGCTGTACCGGGCCAGCCGCTCCACGTCTACGTAAGTCAGTTTGTCGGCAGTCACGTCCACCGGCGTAATCTTGCCGTCTTGCGCCTGCTGCACGAACAGGCTGGAAACCTTCTGCGACTTGTCGGATTCGGCAAAAACCGCGCGCTTCTCATTATCGAAGTCGATCTTGGGAGCTCGTATCACGTTCGCTGTCTGCCAGAGCCGCACGTTGCCCGTGTAGTGAGCTATGCCCGGCTGCTTGAAGGCGGTCATGTGCTCGGCGGTGACGTGAATCGGGTCCGAGTTCGCCAGCAAAGCTCCATTGGGCTGCGGCTTCAGCTCGCTATAGGTGGTTTTCACGTTTTGGTCGGCAAAGCCTTCCCCGGTCTGCCGGTTCATGTGGACATGAATCGCCGTCGTGGTCATGCCGCCGTCCACCACTCGCGGCGATCCGGTCAGCACCAGAATCTGGTCGCCCGGCGTGTAGGTTGCAACGTCGGAGAAGGCATCACGGCCTCCGCTGGTGGGATTGCCGGAAGGCTCGTGATACTCGAAGTTCCCGGTCTGAATCAGCTTCTCCACTCCTCCGTCGGGGGAAAAAGTTACGTCCAGTTTGTCGGCCGTGCTGACCTTGTCGGGCACACCCGGCGTGGTCGATACGATGCGCGAATTGGGCCAGCCGTGCAGCGTCTGGAGGCGATTGTTGTCGTCGAAGGTCGCATGAAACTTGCCGGCAGTAGCCACCGTGGTCGAGTTGCTTCCCGTTTCCTGACCGCTGCTCGATGGGCTCTTTACCGGCTTCGAGCCGGCCGGCGTGGGCAGGATCGTGATGGAAGCTTTGCCGACGGTATCGCCTGCCTTGAGCTGGTTGCCATTCTCCAGTTGGAAATCCAACTGGTCGGCAGCTATCTCCATCGGCTGTCCGCTGGTGCCCGATTTCCCCGCTTGCGGATCCTGTCTCATACGGGCGTCCTTCACCATGTGAAAGCGCGAGGGCTGATTCTGGCCCTCGAAATCGATAATGAACTTGTCGGCTGAACCATGCGCTACGCTGCCGCCGTGAGTATCGAACTTCGCGCCATTCGACAAGATCGCCTGTTGGATCGAGTTCTTCGGGCCCATATTGAGATCGCCCCGCGGGCTCACAACATCGATGACGGTGACCCCGCGTATCTGGATGTGTACGTTTCCTTCCGCAATCACGTGCTGCACGCTGTTGTCCGGTTCGAACAGCAAAGTTCCCTTATCCGCAGTCAAGGTGCGATCGGGTTGATCGATCTTCGTATTGAGCAGCACTGCCTGCCGGGGCACTTTCTGAATGATGCCACTGCTGCCCGTGATGGTGGCAGGGTGATCGCCGGTGGTGACAATATGCACATCCGACTTCAACTGCAGTTCGTTGCTCTTGGAATCGTAATAGGCGCCCTTGGCCGAACCCGTTGCCTGCTCGGTCCGGAATTCAACCGCTTCATCAGTCTGTGCGATACCGGTCTTTTGATTGAAGGTGAGGGAGTGCGTCAGCAAATGCACCGGGTTCTTCAACTCGTCAGGGGTAGCCTGATCAGGCTTTTGCGGGCCCTCCGCGTTCCCTTGCAAGTCGATGTGCACTTCTCCGACGGCCTTGATGTCGCCACTCTGGGGATCGTAGGTGAATTCATTGCCGTAAATCTGGTCGAACCGATCATGCGTGCGTCCATAAACGACGATGTGGACATTCTGCAGGTCGGCATGCCCACCTGCTTTGAATTGGACCGTCTTGGAAGCCCGAATGGTGTAAATCGTTCGTCCGGCTTCGGATTTGGAAAGCGAGAAGCCGTCGCTGGTCTGCTGGATGTCGAGTCCCAATTGGCTGGGAATATTGTGCAAGGTGGGACCGACTCGGGAGCGCGCAATCCAGTACGAAAGGGTTACCGTGGCAACCAGCACACACACTCCCACGATAAGCCACTTACGAACCTGCGCTAACGATTGAAACATCTAGCCTGATTTTACGCTATCAGCGAGGGTCCCATGACCAGCCCCACCGCGAAAAAGGACCCTGCTCTCCCAGAAAATCCAGATAGCTTTTCAGGTTTGCCGGTCAGCGCCCCCGTAGCCGGAAACTCTTTATCGGAACGCGGATGACCAGACAGTCGCAGGGCATGTCGTGAAGCGCCTGGCGGCGTTTGGTCCAGCCCGACATCAGGAAGCCAATAGTCAGGCAGAACAGGGAAAGAAACTTCATCAGGTGGCGAACCGATGCCTGGCCAAACGAAATCTTATCGCCTTCCGAGGTGACTACTTGCAGGCCCAGCACACGCTTGCCTACAGTCGCGCGCCACGACGAGCTTTCCGCGAAAGCGCAATAAAGCCAGGAGCCAACCGCCAGAATTACGATGAACGCCATGCCGGTGGCAACCTTGGAAAAGAAAGGCGAAATTCCCAGCAACCGGCCTGACCGGCGCAGCACAAAATCAATCGCCAAGGTCAGAACCAGCGCTCCCGCTGCCTCCAGGCAGAGGTCGATGACTCCTGCCCACACGCGCAACCAGAAGCCTGCATACTCGACTCTGTCTGGTATAGAGGACACGGAGTTCAGATGAGCCCTGGCACCCTGGGCGCGGCGTATATCCTCAGGAGATGGTTCGGTCAGCAGGTCGCCGCAAAAAAGACAGAACCTGCCGTCGGGCAAGCGGGTGTTGCCGCAACTTGCACACACCTCATCCAGCACCGTCTCCATCGGATGGGAATACTACGCCCACTCTGGAGTCCTGTAAAGCAGGGTTGACGATACAGTTTGCTGAAAAACTCGGCCTGCGATGACTTTGAAGGGAGCGTAGGATTAGCTGCGCCGAAGCATTTGCTTTATTTTTTCATCTCGAACCCGGCTTCACAGTTTGCTGAAAAACCCGCAATGAAGCAGCTTTTGAAGGGGCGCAGCTTCAGCTGCGGTTTGCAGGTTGAAAGTGGGGATGGTTGACGCGCATAATATCTGCTGTAAGTGGTTGGTAGCTTTGTCTTCTCGAAGTTTGGGAGGTGGGCCCATGGTGCGTGGAGTGTGCTGCTTGCTATGCGTGCTTGCGCTGGCATCAGGCGCTGCACTGGCCGGAAATATTGCCCTGGGCAGCTTCGAAGCCGGGGCATCTACCCTCGCCCCTCAGTCCTTGGCCTCAAACGCAGACAGCGGAACTTTCGAGCCCGACTTCGGACCTGCTGGTCTCAGCGCGGGTTCGGCCCTCGCGAAAGATCCAACCCTCCGCAGTTTCGACATCTCGGAGCTGCAAGAATTTGTAAATCCCCTGGGCGACATGATCGGACTAAACGGTGGCTGTGATCGCGGAGATGCCGCCTGCATCCAGCCCGTTCTCCAGATCGGCGACAATGCCGTTCTGTTCTCCATGGCCTCCGACGGCAACCCAGCCAATCCGTTCGCGGTCAACGACACTTCTTTTGCCGGCGCTGAACCAAGCCAGGCCACTCTCTCCAGCGATATTCCCAGCGTCGTACCCGAGCCCGGCAGTCTCATCCTTCTGGGCACTGGCATCGTGGGAATTGCCGGACTGCTCCGCATCCGCAAGCGCCGCTAAATCCTCGTCCGCCAGACGTTTTGCGATCGTCCTCAAATCACAGCCGTACTGTCTCAAGGTCACAGACAGGCCGGCAAGGTTCTGGTTATCGTTCAGATTGAGTCGTCTGGCCGCTGGAAAGATAACTGGTGATCGTGACTAAGAGTGGCGCTAGCTGGGCAGGCATCCTCGCGGATTTGGCAGGCAAGCGCCTGGAAGAGAGCCCGATGCTGATGGACAATCAGTGCGGACTGTCGGGCTCGGAGTTCCCCCAGCACTCGCCCGAATTCACGGGCAGATTGCGGCCGCCTCTTTCCTCCGCTCCCTTGATTGCCGCCTTCGATCTGGAAAGCGTGCTGGTTCCGGAAATCTGGCAGACCGTTTCACAAGCAGCAGGCGTACCCCGGCTGGCTTTGACGACCCGCGACACTCCTGACTTCGAAACATTGATGTGCGAGAGGATGAGGCTTTGCCGGGAACACGGACTTACCTTGTCGCGGCTGCGACACATTGTCAGCACCATGCAGCCGCTGCCCGGAGCGGTCCAGTTTCTATCCTGGGTGCAGGAGCGGATGCTCGCCGTCATCGTTTCGGATACCTATCACGAGTTGGCTGGTCCGCTGGTAGAGAAACTCGGATGCCCGTTGATGGTTTGCAATGGGTTGACCGTGGATGAAGAAGGCTATATCTCGAACCATCGTCCGCATCATGTGCGCGGCAAGGCGGCAGCGATAGAGAACTTTCAGCGGCTGGGATTTCAGGTGGTCGCGGTGGGCGATTCGCATAACGATCTGTCCATGTTGACGGCAGCCAATGCCGGCATCTTGTTCCGGCCTTGCGCCCAATTGATGGAGAGCCTGAAGGAATCACCACTTGCCTGGGACCTGGAGGAGTTACAGGCGGAGTTGCAAAGATGCCTGGCCAAAGCCTCTCGCAAAACGGTTGCGCTGTCCCAATTACCTACGGCATTCGTAAATGCCGGTTAACTCGCCGGCACGGCACGAGACAGATTGATGCATCCAAGAGCCGCGACCGAAGAAGATCCCCTTGACGCAGCGGCGTTGGCGCAGTTATGCCGGCGAGCCGGGGCCGATGACACCGGCTTCGTCGAGCTGGATCGGGCTGTCTTGCCCGCTCAACGCCAGAGCCTGCTCCGTGCTCTGCCCTGGGTACAATCGTTTGCCGTCGTGGTCCGTTGTCTCGATCGGCCTCTGATCCGCGCCCGCCTGCGCAGCCTCACTTCCGCTGAATATGTTGAGATTGGCCGCGACGTCGAGGCCATCGTCCAACGTGCGGTGCAGGATCTTGAGGGCAGCGAAGTCCGAGCGCTGGGATTTTATTGTTTTCCACCGGAATTCGGAGGCACGTACGGCTCGCCATCCCCGGTTTCATTGCGGCTTTTGGCCGAGGCCGCCGGGTTGGGGGTGATGGGGAAAAATCGAATCGTGCTGCATCCCCGGTTCGGCGCCGATATCTACCTTGGTGTCATCGCCCTCGGCCGGACGATTTCCGCTTACGGCCGGCCTTTGGCGACGTCGCCCTGCCTGACCTGCAATCTCTGTGAAGATACCTGTCCCACTGGCGCCATCGCCAGCACCCGCCTTTACGACTCCGGCAAATGTATTCAAAGCCGGGGATACGACGCCGATATTCATTGCGACCTTTGCCGGGCGGTTTGCCCAGCCGGCGACCCGGTTATCACCCTCTCGTAGCCTGTGGCAATATGCGCCAACGAACTTCAGGCAACTGCAGCGGAAAGCCAGGCCCGGCACTTTACTTGGTGGGCGCGTAAAAATAGTAATCGGCAGTGTAGGGAATCTTTACTTCAGCGTTCTGCTTTGAGATGTTGCAGTCGGCCGCTGCTGGCGGCTGCCCGCCCTTGGTATGAATTCTCTGAATCGTTGTGACCCGGCTGAGCACACCATTTCCCGCGTGACCCGTGACCGTCACCAGCAGCCAGGGAATCGAGTCTGGATCAGGCGAATCGCGAGCCACCGCCTTACCCGTAACTTCGCTCCCGTCGTTGTCCTTCCATGTAGGTCCGGCGTAATGACGCCCGATCGTTGCTCCCCGCTGGTCGTGCAGCTCGGCCTCCGGAGCCTTTAAGGTCCAGGCGAACTTCCCTTCCGCCCCCGATTGGCATACGTAGATTTGCGAGCCCGACGCGTGAGCCTGCAAAACGACTTCCTCGCCGGCAGGCACTTTAATTTTGTCCGGCACTGCTGGAGGCGAGATCGCTTGCCCATTGGCCTGAGCAGCGATTCCGAGCAAAACGGCGACTTGCAGCAAGCGTGTAATCACCGCAGAAGTTTATCATCGCCAGCCGCCAGCACGAATACACGGTTGCATTTTTAAGTTAGACCAAAAGAGTTGAGAACGAATGTTGCCGTTAGCCGAGTCGTGGGCTTGCCGGTCAGGAACGAGCCTGTGCTGGTGGTTGCGAGCGGCAGCGACTGGAGCAACTGTTGACTTCACGATGGCATCCAGTCGCTTACGTGTCTCTATTTTGGATATTGCTTGTAGGGCGAAATATCGGTTTCGCCTTCTAACCTCTGAGGTGAATGAACCGCATGTCGAAGCCAACCAAGCTAACTTCGCCAACTCAAATCGATCCTTTCGACACTGGGAAAAAGAGTTTACGAGTCGTGATCGAAACTCCTAAAGGCAGCCGAAATAAGTTTAAGTACGATGAAAACCTGGGGTGCTATCGGCTCAATAAGGTTCTTCCCGAGGGCATGAGCTTCCCTTACGATTTCGGCTTTGTTCCCCAAACCAAGGCCGAAGACGGCGATCCCTTGGACGTACTGCTACTTATGGATCAGCCAGCTTACCCGGGTATCGTGGTCGAGTCTCGAATCGTTGGAGTCATCGAAGCAGAACAGACGGACGGCGATAAAACAATTCGCAACGACCGCGTGCTGGCGGTTTCGATAGATTCCCACACCCACGCCGATATTAAGCACCCCAGCGATTTGAACAGCAAGATGATCGAGGAGCTGGAGCAGTTCTTTGTGGCCTACAACCGGGAAGACGGAAAGAAGTTCAAGCTACTTGGCTGCAAAGGGATGAAGACCGGCATGAAGCTAATCAAGAAATCCCGCCTGAAGTAACTCGCTGCATAGAACGCTGACCCTGGTGTTTTATCTGCCCGCTGTCTCTTGCGGCGGCAATACTGGCGTTAACCGGCCTGACTTATCTTTTCGCCCAACATTCTGCTTATCGCAGGGAATAACAAGCCGCTCTGGTAGTTTAGTCTGGTGAGGATGCCGGCAGCAGACCAGCGATCCGATTCATTCGCAGAGCTGGCGATGCCTCTGTTCGATCAGTTGTACAACTTCGCGCACTGGCTGACGCAGAATCGTGAAGAAGCCGAAGACCTGGTCCAGGAAACCTATGCCAAGGCGTTGAAAGGATTCTCCTCATTCCAGCCGGGAACCAATTTCCGGGCATGGATCTATCGCATCTTGCGCAACACGTTCCTGACCTCGCGCACGGGATTAAGGGCCGCCGCCACGGTTTCGCTTGATGCCGATGATGACGGCTCTGAACTGGCGATCGAGAACGCAACCCCCGAAACGATCCTGATGCAGCGCTCAAATACGCAGTTGGTGCAAAGCGCCATCGCCGACTTGCCAGTGCATTACCGGGAGATCCTGCTGCTTTGCGAGGTCGAAGAGATGTCGTACCAGGAGATCGCGGAGACGCTTGCCATTCCGATCGGCACGGTGATGTCGCGCTTATCGCGGGCTCGAAAAGCGTTGCGCGGCTTACTGGCGCCTGCTGTTTCCAAAAGGATGAACCATGGTTTGTGAGTCGTGGAGGGCACAACTCGACGCCTACCTCGATGGCGAGCTTCCGGAAGATTCCATGCGGGCCTTCGATGCTCATGTGCACGACTGCGCATCTTGCGCGGCTGATGCCCTTGCCCGTTTACAGATGAAGCGCGCTGTTCAGGTTGCCGGAAAACGCTTTGCTCCCAGCGTCGACTTCCGGCAACGAATGCAGCAGACCGTAGCTCCCAAGCCGGCGCGTAATTTTAATCTGGGATGGATCCTGGCAGCCGCAGCCGCGGTCATTCTGGTGATCGGAGCATTGATTTCGATTTATGCGGGAATTCAATCGCGCCGCGACCGCGTCTTCAGCGAGATTGCAGATTTGCATGTGGCGACCCTGGCCAGTTCATCCCCGGTGGACGTGATTTCGACCGACCGCCATACCGTGAAACCCTGGTTCCAAGGCAAGATCCCCTTCTCCTTTAACTTGCCGGAATTGCAGGACACGGGGTTCACCCTGGTCGGAGGCCGCATGGCTTACCTTGACCAAACGCCGGGCGCGCAGCTGATCTACGATGTTCGAAAACACCATATTTCTGTGTTTGTATTTCCAGACCCTTCGCTGGGGGCCAGGCTGGGGCAAAACTCTCTCTCGCCCGGGAAGCTTCCGTTCAATATGGAGACCTGGAGCCAACGCGGGCTTCGCTATTTTGTCATCGGCGACGCGAGCGCTTCCGACATTGATGCTCTCGCAACCCTGTTTAAGGCTGCGGCGTAGCTTCGAGTTCGCTATAGCTTGGCCGGAACTTCGAATCCTCCAGTAATCGATGAGCCTAGCTTTCGGCTGCCCCCACCGCTGACGCCAGCGACGCTACTCGCGCAAAATCTACCAGATTCAGTTGCACGCCGCCGTAGTCAGGATGCTGGTTGTAATCGACGGTGAACGCCAGGTCGAGCAGGTCGCCGGCCAGCAGCGGATTTTGGGCCGCGCGCTCCGCCATCCGCCAGCCCAGCACATCGTGAGCCCGCTGAAAACGACCGCCATTAGCCTGCGGAACGGCAGACACGGCGCGAAGCTTGAGGTGCTTTTCCTTCATTACTCGAGCCGGCTGCACCAGCTTTGCGCTGCGGGTCACGAAGACCGGGGTTGGGTTTCCTATACCAAAAGGCTCCAGCTTCTGCAAAGCCAGCCAGAAATCGTGCTTGATGTCTTCGAGCATAACCTCGGCGTCGTATTCCAGCACCGGAACGAAATCTTCGGGCGTCAACCGCTCCCTCGCATAGGCATCCAGCCGTGAACGTAATTCCGCAATGCGCTCCACCGGAAGAGTACATCCCACAGCGTGGGAGTGTCCGCCGAACCGGGCGAACAACTCACGACACGATTCCAGCGCCTCCAACAGGTGAAACGCGCTGATCGAGCGGCCCGAGCCGTGCGCCTCTCCGTCTTCGCAGGAAAAGATCAGCGTCGGTCGGCAATAGCGTTCCACGATGCGGGTAGCACAAATTCCAATCACGCCGCGATGCCAGTTATCGCCATCCACCACCATGCAGTAAGCATCCTTCATCCCGGGCGTCGATTCGATCTTCTTCTGAATGTCGTTCAGAATTCGCTGCTCTTCCTGCTGACGATTGCCATTCAGTTCATTGAGCTGCATGGCCATCTCGGCGGCTTTGCCGGCATCCTTTTCGGTGAACAACTGAATGACCCGCTCGGCAATATCCATTCGTCCGGCGGCATTCAATCGCGGCGCAACACGGAAGGCGATGTCGCTGGCGCTGAGAGGGCGCGAGCCATCAAGATCGCAGTTTGCCAGTAGCGCGCGCAATCCGGCATTCACTGGCTTGCGCAATCCCTCCAGCCCAAGCTTGGCGAAGACGCGATTTTCGCCCATCAGCGGCACGGCATCGGCAATCGTGGCGATGGCCACCATCTTCAGGAACGATGGCAACAATCGTTCCCGTCCGCTCTCCACCAACAGAGCCTGGGCGATCTTGAACGCAACTCCGGCGCCGCACAGCGATTTGCACGGATACTCGCAACCCTGCTGATTGGGATTGACCACAGCCAGCGCTTTAGGTACGCCCTCGGCCTGCGGCAGGTGGTGGTCGGTAACGATGAGATCGATCCCGCGCCGCTGTGCCGTCTCCGCCGCGGCGAATGCCCGAATGCCGGTGTCGACGCTGATGATGATCCGAATGCCGCGATCCGCAGCCTGCTCGATAACCTCATCGCGCATGCCGTAGCCTTCGCGAATGCGGTGAGGAACGTGGTAGTCAACTTTGCCGCCGCAAATCTCCAGCACAGTCTTAAGAATGACGATGGCCGTGGTGCCGTCAACATCGTAGTCGCCGTAGATGAGCACAGTTTCGCTGCGTTCGATGGCCGCCCGAAGACGCTCCACGGCGGAGCGAAGCCCGGTCATCAAGTAGGGTGGGTGCAGATCTTGCAGCGAGGGTGAAAGGAACTTGTGGGCCTGCTCGGCAGTCTGAATTCCGCGCACGGCCAGCAGGCGCGCCAGGGAAACGGGCAACGCCATTTCCAGCGCGAGTCGCTGCACCAGTTCTGATTCGGCGTTGCGGAGTATCCAGCGCACAGTTTGTCTTATTGAACCACAGAGGCACAGAGCCACCAAGGCATGAAAGGAATTGAGACGGTCCTAAGGTTCCGTTGACGCCTCACTCCGACATGTATGTGCGCAGGCGTTTGAAACTGAAAACGAACATCCATATTCCAACCGCAACAGGGATAACCTCCATTAGCAAGATTCCCAAGTCTCCTAGCCTAGGTTCATAGCTGATGAAAACTGTGACGGCAAAGGAACAAGCGACAGCGATGAGCGCAACCCCGAGCGCTAGGAATGTGACCAGCACCAACTCATCCCTCCGCAGGGACACTACCAAATAATTCTCTGTGCCTCTGTGGTGAACCTACCGTTCGTCGTCCTGATCGCCGTCGTCGATAGCCAGCGTTCCGAAGTCTTCCACCAGATCGAGCAAATGCTGATAGCGCTCGTACCACTCGGTAGTAGCTTCGAAAAGAAACATGATGCCCTGGTGCGGCCATCCCAGCTGAATGAATCCCGTCTTGCCCACGTAGTTGCGCAGCCAGCGCGCTTCTTCCATGTCTTCGTCGCTGGGATAACTCGCATGCTGCAGGCGCTGGATGAGATAGTCGAGTTCGTCGCGCTCCAGAACTTCCTCGTCCATGGAGAGGAATTCCGCGCCCGCCTTCTTCGCCAGTTCCACGAAGTCCTTCCAGCTCTCCGGATTATCCCGCGGATCCCACATGACGCTGTGAACTTCTTCGGTGACATATCCCTGGAAGCGGCTTAAACCGTGCCCCAGAATGAAGGCATTCATGTCGTCTTTCAGGGTTGATAGATCGTCTGGCATAAGAATCTCTCGCCCAGTCCAAGGCCAAATTTGGCCACAGAGAAAATCATCATACTCCGATGTAGACACGCTGACACGGCGCAGAGGTGCTAAATCGCAGGCCCGAATCGTCGCGCTTCGAGTGCAGTGGGGCGAAATCATTGTGTTAGACTAAATGTTTCCCTAACCGATTCGGACAAGCATGCTCTTCTCCAAAGAATATGTGGGCTATCTCGCCCGCGAAGTCACCAATAAGCTGATTGAGGGCGAGTTCATCGAAACCGCGGACAAGGCGGCGGTGAAAGATCGCATCAACGCGGCTCTGCTCGATGAGCTGACACTGGAAGACCGCATTAACGACGAAGTCCGTATCATTCTCGACACCTACGCCGACGAGATGCAGCGCAGCGGCGCGAATTACCAGGAAATGTTCAAGAAGATCAAGAACGAGCTGGTGCGCAAGTACAAGGCGGTGTTATGAGAATCAGGTTGGCCTTTGAACTTGTCATCCCGAGCGGAAGCGGCCCGCTTCTGGCCACCAGAGCCGAGGGATCTGAGGTTCTGCTGTACAAGGCAGCCCTATGAGAATCAGCCGCGAAAAGATCAACAAACTGGCGCACGCCGTGGCTGACACTCTGGCCGAAGTGGAAAGTGTCGATTTCGTCGAGGACCGCAATACCATCCGCCTCGAAGTCCGCCGCGTTTTGGAAAACCTGATGGCGCAGGAAGCCAAAATCGACGCTGCCGCCCGGCAGAAGATCGAAAGCCAGCGCCGCACCATCCTCGAAGGCTCGCAGGAGTGGGACATCCTCTACCGCAAGTACTACAACGAAGAAGTCAAGAAGCTGGGAATCTGATTTCAGCGCTGCGCAGCCGCCCGCCTATTTTCTGAACTCGTATAATCGGCCCGAGTCCCACCCGTGTCTGCCATTTTCAATCTGAAGGACGATCTTAAGCGCATTGCCCGCGAAGTTGGCTTCGATCTCGCTGGCATCGCCGGTGTCGCCGACAGGCTGGAGCACCGCTTCTTTCCTGACTGGATCGCCGAAGGCCGTGCCGGCGAAATGAAGTATCTGGAAGCGCGCAATGACGCCGGCGAACTCAAACGCGCATCCCTCGCCCATGCCGCACCGTGGGCGCGTTCCATCGCTGTTTGCGCGCTCAATTACAACACCGGTCAGCCCTATTCCACGCACGCTGGGTCGCCAACCCAAGGTTGGATCTCCCGCTACGCCTGGTCGCAGCACGACTATCACGCCGTGCTGCTGGAAAAACTTCGCGCCCTCGAAGCGCGCCTCGTCACCCTCTGCGCACAACACGAAATTCCCGCTCCGCGCACCTGGTGTTACGTCGACACCGGTCCAGTCATCGAGCGCATCTTCGCCAAGTACGCAGGCATCGGCTGGATCGGCAAGAACACCTGCATTTTGAACGAGCAGTTGGGTTCGTGGCTGTTTCTCGGAGTAATGCTGACTTCCCTGCAACTGACACCCGACCTGCCTCCGCCCGATCGCTGCGGTTCCTGCACCCGCTGTCTGGATGCCTGCCCCACCAACGCCTTCCCCGCTCCCTATCAGCTCGACGCAACCAAGTGCATCTCATATCTGACCATCGAGTTGCGCGCCTCCATTCCGGAGCAGCTACGTCCCGGCATCGGACGGCAGATTTTTGGCTGCGACATCTGCCAGGATGTCTGCCCCTGGAACCGGCACGCTCCCACTACCGGGGCTCCGGAGTTCGAACCCCGTCCGCAGTTGGTTAATCCTGATCTCGAGTGGCTGGCTCGCCTCAGCGTCCAGGAGTTTCGTGAAATCTTTCGTGGTTCGCCAGTCAAGCGGACAAGATTCAATGGTCTTCGCCGCAACGTAGTCATCGCCATGGCCAACAGCGGCGATATGCGATTTCTCCCGCTTCTGCAGCAACTCAGTAGCGACCAAGACCCTGTTGTCGCCGAACATGCAAACTGGGCTGTCCAGCGCCTGAAGTCTGATGACACTCACTCGCGCATCCATTGAATTGCAGTCACCGCCGCTGCCATACCTGGAACAGTCTTCCTGGTCCGGGTAGGAATTACATTTGCAGCGTTAAGGCCAGGTGAGCAAATGGCCGCCAACTCACAATTTCGAATCTGGCCCGTCTATTGCAGCAGACAAAGACGCGAAGCGAAGCAAGCCTGAAGTAGTCCGAACTTCGGCGCAGCAGAAGCGCCGCCGGAGTAAGCGAGTATAAGGGCGTCACCCGTGGAAGACAGGTGAGTTTTCCCGCTAACCACGGTTGACGTCCTGACGATTCGGTTTTTCGTGAGCTGCGATCCCCCTTCCGCTCACGACTGATGCCCACCGCACCCAGCTCGGGCGGAAACTTTCCCCCGGGGCATCCTGGCCTTCCTGTCTCGGGACAGGAAGGCTTTTTTGTTCCTGCCAATTGCATCTTGCGGAGCAGCAGCTGGAACAAATCCATGACCGATATCGCGCGGGTGACAAGGGGCACGATTCTGGCTATAAAGGACAACATGAGCGAGGCTCTGAGCCGGCGACTCAAACAGCCACAATTCGCCAGTGCCGCCCAGGAAGCCCTGTTGAGCGTCGTGGTAGCCGCCAATACGCTGAATGACCTGATGGACACGATCTGCGAGAACTTCGCCATCAGTCGTCCGCAATACAACGTCCTGCGCATTCTGCGCGGCGTTCACCCTGAAGGACATGCGCGCTGTGAGATTGCCCGCCGCATGGTCGATCGCGCGTCCGACATCACCCGCCTGGTGGACCGTCTGCAGGCGCAGGGGTTGGTGAAGCGCTGCCGAGGCAACAGCGATCAGCGCGAGGCGATCACCCGTATCACCGCCAAAGGGCTGAGGCTGCTCGCTAAAATGCAACCCCAGATCGATGGCCAAAGCGCGGGAATCTTCCACCGGCTGAGCGATCAGGACTGCCGCGAATTGAGCCGGCTTTGCGCTTTGATTTTCGAGCCCGAACCAGATCTGGCGGACACCGCAGAAACCACATAATCCCCTCTTTGGCACAAATTTTCCGTCCAACTGACTGGCAATGCTGCCCTTGCCTCTGTCGGGGCTATTGGGACCGGTGGTCTCGCAGGCTCGCCGCCATTACCTGAATCCTCCTTTTCCTCTCCGCATCCATATACGTGTTGCCACACATAATATGTTGGGGGCAACAGTAATCTGCGCTTCGAGTAATTCCGGGAGGTCACTTATGCATACTCTATTGATTCTCAATTCCAGTCCGCGGAGCAAGTCGGTCTCGCGGCGGCTCGCCAGCCATGTGGCCCAGGAGTGGGCTGCCCGCAATCCTGGCAGCCGGATCATTGAACGCGACCTGGTCGCCGAATCGCTTCCCTTCCTGACGGAATCCTGGATCCAGGCTTCTGCCACGCCGGCGCCTCAGCGAACGCCGGAACAGCAACAGGCGCTGGCTCTGTCCGACGCCCTCATTGAGGAGTTGATGGAGGCCGATGTCGTCGTGCTGGGAGTTCCCATGCACAACTTTTCCATCCCGGCGTCACTGAAAGCGTGGTTTGATCTGATAACCCGAGCCGGCAAGACCTTCAGCTACGGCGAGAAAGGGCCGGTGGGCCTGATCCCGCCGGGAAAACAAGTGCTGGCGATCGTCTCCCGCGGCGGTAGCTATGGCGAAGGTACCCCGGCATCAGCGGCCGACTTTCAGGTTCCCTATTTGCGCCACATGTTGGGTTTTGTTGGCTTATCGAACATCACGGTCATCGAGGCCGATAAGCAGGCCTTCGGACCTGAGGTTGCCGAGCAGTCGGTAGAGAATGCCGTGAAGAAGCTGTCGGCGCTGGTGGAAGGTTGTCAGGCGCAACTCGTAGCCAGCGCATAATTCCAGCAAAAAGAACCCTCCCATGGGGGGAGGGTTCGGTGGTTTTGGTCGCGACTCGAAAGCTTACTTTGCAGTGAGCCAAGCTCTCGCGTGGCGGAGACGTCTTAGACGCGCACGACGTTAGCGGCCTGGAAGCCCTTTGGTCCCTTGGTAAGGTCGAACTCTACTGTCTCGCCCTCGTTTAGGCTGCGGTAACCGTTCTCCTGAATTGCTGAGAAATGCACGAACACGTCCTCGCCCGTGGACCTCTGAATAAACCCGTAGCCTTTGGCTCCATTAAACCACTTAACTGTACCTTTCTCTCTCACAACCCGCTCCTTTCAACTGAGAATCTCGAATCGCCCCTGCTTCGCGGACGTTCCAGGTACACCCTCAGACTCCGTCCGGACCGCGCGGTTAGCGCAAACGGAATCGTGAAAGCGCACTTGAAAGCCGTCTCAACGTCGCCGGGAAACAAGGGTTGCGGCTCAGTTCGCAGCTTTTCCTGCAATGAAAAAAGGCCCTAGTCTGGGCGGTGGCGGACTACTATCGTCCGCTCCAACAGAACCAGGAGCCCGTGCAATGCGTGAAATCTGACTGCTGACAGAAACATCAACCCAAATCCGCGTTTCGGAGTAACCGAAAACTCCTCCTTCGCCCTTGGAAGGGGGAGCAAAAGATAATTACAGGAACTCTGCTCTTTGGCAAGTGTTTCCTGCACAATGGCTTCCGGACTGTTCCCTATATGAAACACCCAACTGGCTGCCTTCCACTTCGACTTCGCCACAATCGAGCGGTTTTACTCTGGTACGATTAAAGAGATGAGTAGTAACTCCAGCGCCTCCGACGGGGAACCCTCGACTCGGCCGCGAAGTTCCTTCACCGGATCCTCAACCGTTGAAGCAGCGTCTAGCATTAAGCCTCATGGAACCATAGAGTTACACGCTACTCCTCTAAAACCTGGCATGGCCGCCAAGCGTCTGCTTGAGGAGGATGATCGAGGCGAGATCTTCCAGAACCTTCCGGAGACTTACAGCCTCTCGCATCGGCTGCGTCGGCATGGCTGGTCAACCCTGCGTTACCTGACCCAGACTGAAGTGCACACCTACGCTTTCTCGGTGGCAGCGAATTCCATCCTGTCGTTCTTTCCGTTTATTGTGCTGCTGCTGACCGTGGTGCATCGAGTCTTCCATTCGCAGGCCATGTACAACGTGGTGCTGCAGCTGCTGCGCGATTACCTGCCCAGCAACAAAGACTTCGTCATTCGTAACCTGCAATTTCTGGCCAGCGTGAAGGGACGCGGCCAGGTGCTGTCGTTTGTCATGTTGCTGATCACTTCGACTGGAATTTTTCTGCCGCTCGAGGTTGCGCTCAATAGTATCTGGGGCTTTAAGAAGAATCGTTCCTATTTGATGAACCTCGTGGTTTCGCTCGGCCTTGGGTTGGCCTGCGGCTGTCTGGCAATGCTGTCCATCGCCCTGACCGCCGAGAACCTGCGAATGCTGGGCCTGATGATCGGCGACCAGAACTTCGTTTTTCAAGGATTGGGCTTTATCGTGGTAAAAGCGTCGGCCATCCTGGCAACGATTGGAATCTACTTCCTGATTTACTGGATCCTGCCGCATGGCAAGGTTTCTGCCCGCGCCGTCCTGCCGGCGGCCATCATTACCGGCCTGGTGTCAGAGTGCGCAAAGTATCTCTACATCCTGGTCCTGCCCTGGCTCAATTTTCAAGAGGTCTACGGGCCGTTCTCGGTTTCTGTAACGTTGATCTTCTGGTCGTTCTGGAGCGGGATGTTGCTGCTGGGTGGCGCTTATTTGTCTGCCGCCGAACACGCCAGCCGGGTGCAGGCGCGACGCGACACGGCTGCGGCGGAACAATAAGGGTCAGGGAAAATGACGACACTACGCTGAACGCGCTGGGGCCGCGGGATAGACTCCCAACACTTTTACGAATTCTGCGATCTCACCCAGATGACGCAGGGCGTTGCGGGCCGGTTCATCATTTCCACACAGAATGTCGACAAAAAAAATGTACTCCCAGGGATGCCCGCGCCGAGGCCGAGACTCAATCTTGCTGAGGTTGATGCCGCGCAGCGCGAAAACGCTGAGCGCCTTGAAGAGTACGCCCGGCTCATTCTTCAGAGCGAAACCGATCGAGGTCTTGTTGCAGCGACTTCCGATCTTCGCTGACTTGTCAATCAGCAGAAACCGCGTGTAGTTCTGTTGGTCGTCTTCAATTCCCGCCAGCAACACTCGGCCTCCATATTGTCTTGCTGCCTGCTTGGGAGCGATGGCAGCCGCGTCTCGCACACCTTCGCTGACCACATGCCGCACGCTTCCCGCCGTGTCATAGAAAGGTACTGCTTGGACTTCAGGCCGGGAACGAAAGAAATCTCGGCATTGATCGAGAGCTACGGGATGAGACAAGACTCGGCGAACCTGGTCCAGCTTTACTCCCGGTGGAGCGATCAGGTTATGCCGGATTCGCAGATGAAGTTCATGATGAATGAAGACCTCCCGCGTGAGCAGCAGGTCAAAGTGTTCCGCGACGGAGCCCGCTAAGGAATTCTCGATGGGAATGACCGCTGCCTGGACCGAGCCATTCTCGACGCGATCGAACACTTCGGCCGAGCGCGCGCATGGGACAACAATCGCGCGCGGCACCATCTTTCCCGCCGCTTCATGACTAAAAGAGCCGAGCTCTCCTTGAATAGCAATTTTCATGATGATGCGCCGAGCATATCAGAGCTAAGGTAATCCGCGCGCAGGGTTGCCTGTTGACGGCGATTATTGCGACTCGTTTAACTAGGCTTGTCGACCTTAGCAAAACAACCATAACCGTGGAATTGTCCTCCAACTGTATAGCTCGATGTTGCGGGCGAGAGCGAAACAATAGGGGTGACACGATGCTTTGGACAATTTTTGTAATCCTGCTGGTGCTGTGGTTGCTGGGAGTTGTTACCAGCTACACGCTGGGAGGATTCATTCACATTCTGTTGGTGCTGGCGGTGATAGCTTTGGTTTTCCAACTCATCTCCGGCCGCAGGACCGTGGTCTAACCCGCATCAACCAATGCGTCGGACTACGGACTGCAAAGGCGTCAACAACGAACTGGCGCCTTACAGCATTAATTCTTAAGTTTCAAACCAAGGAGGTAGTCAAATGGATAAGGATCGCGTTAAGGGTAAGTTGGATGATGCCGCCGGACGGGCGAAACGCCAGGTAGGCGAGTGGACAGGCGATACCGGCGCCCAGGTGGAAGGCGCGGCGCAACAGGTCAAAGGCAAAGCCGAGAACGCCTGGGGCAACATGAAAGACGCGGCTCGCGATACCGCGGATGAAGCCAAGCTCAAGCATGAGGAAAGCAAGCTCCAGGACGAACAGAAGAAGAACGATCGCAGAGAAAACGTAGCCTAGCCTCGAAGTGTTAGTTGTTGTGAGGGCGCCTCGCCGAGGCGCCTTTTCTCTTGGCTTCAAACTCCAAAAGCAAATTGCCGGCTTTATCGATTGAAAATATCGCTCCCGGCTCGACTACCGTGGTCGCACTATACTCGGTGATGATAGCGGGCCCGTGATATCTCCTGCCTGGTCGCAAGTCGCTGCGATCATAGATCGCTGTGTAAACCGCCTTCCCAGAAAACCAGACTGGAGATTTCTTTAGCGTTGCCTCGGTGCTCTCCGATCTTGCCGGGATTATCACGGGTGGACGTGGAACCTTGAGCCTGGCCCGCAGACGCAAAGTAACCAACTCAACTTCGCGGTCAGCATGGCTGTAACCATAGCGAGCCTGATGTGAGCGGTGGAACTTTGCGATCAAGCCCGGCGAGAAGCGAACGTTCAACTCAAAGCCCTGGCCCCGATAGCGCAGGTCTAAACTAGGCTCGAGGCGAATCTTACCAATCCAGCCTTCGGCTCGAAACTCTTGCCTGGTGCGATGTTCCAGCACATCCAGCTGCTTGCGTATGCTCGCTATCGGCGCTTTGGATCCAAGGCTCAGTAGCATGGTGCGGGAGTAATCTTTGACGATATCGCTGGCCAGAATGCCGTAAGCGGACAGCGCCCCCGGCATGCAGGGGACGACAACGCGCGGAATACCCAAGGCCTGCGCCAGCTCGCATGCGTGCAGCCCTCCCCCTCCTCCGAATGCGACCAGCGAAAATTCGCGCGGATCATGACCACGCTCGATCGAGACCACCCGCAACGCCCGCTCCATGTTCGCGTTTACGACCCGGATCACCCCTTCCGCAAATTGTTCCAGCGGGAGCCGAAGCTTCTGCCGCTTAAGCCATTCCAGACTAACGGCACGAGTGCGTTCGGCATCCAGATTGAAAGTCCCGCCCAGAAACTTATCCGGCTGCAAGCGTCCCAGCAGCAGATTCGCGTCGGTCACGGTCGGCTGTAATCCCTTGCCATAACAAATCGGCCCCGGCTCGGCGCCTGCCGATTCTGGTCCTACCCGCAAAGCGCCTCCAGCATCGAAGCGCGCCAGCGAACCTCCGCCGGCGCCCACCGTGTGAATGTCGAGCATGGGCACGCGCACCGGTAGCCCCGCGACATCGGCTTCGCTGCCGGGCTTAGGTTCGCCGACAACCAGCGCGACGTCGGTCGAGGTGCCTCCCATATCGAAGCTGATCACGCGCTCGAAGCCGCTGCGCCTGGCCATGGCCACAGCACCCACTACGCCGCCCGCCGGCCCCGAGAGTACCGTCCTTACTGGCTGGCGCGAGGCAGATTCCAGAGAAGTAATCCCTCCGCTGGATTGCATGACGAATACCCGAGACTTCGTCTTGCCTCCATCGCGGCGCATGCGCACGTCCAAGCGCTGTAGATATCCCTGCATAACCGGCTGCAAGTAGGCATTCGCCACGACTGTACTGGCGCGCTCATATTCGCGAAACTCCGGCAAAATGATGTGCGACAGCGACATGGGAAGTCCAAGTTCTTCCAGTACGCGGGCGACGGCGCGCTCGTTCTCGGAGTTAGCAAACGAGAACAGTGTCGACACAGCGATCGACTCGGCCCGGCTGGCGTGCACATTGCGAGCGAGCACCCTAAGATCTTCTGCCGTCGGCCGCTGCAGAATCTTGCCCCCAGCATCCACCCGCTCTGGTACTCCAAAACGCATCTCGCGATCTACCAGGGGCGGCACGCGCTCGAACAACAGGTCGTAGAGCTTAGAACGGTTTTGGCGTCCGATCTCGATGGTGTCCTCAAAGCCGGCCGTGGTCACGAACGCTACCTTTGCGCCGGTGCGTTGTAACAGCGTGTTGGTACCGACAGTCGTCCCGTGAAGCAAAGTTACCGGCGTTGAAGGATCGATTGCCGAAAGCGCGTGGGCGATCGCCAGCGAAGGATCGGCTGGCGTGGAGAAGACTTTGGTCATCCGCAGCCGGCCGCGGTCGATCCAGACACAATCGGTAAACGTTCCGCCCGTATCGATGGCGACCCGGCGTGGCAGCTTCGATTTGGAAGCAGATGCGGCCATGATGGAACGAGAAACCGGCGCGGAGAATCGCCGATTTTAGCACGCGCCCGAGATAAGGCTACAGCCGCTTTCCCATCTGAAACGCATCGAGGGCGTGGCTGGAATAGTAGCCGGGCAACGTCCGAAGAATTTCATATCCAAGCTTGCGATAAAGCCGGAGGGCGGCTTCGTTGTCGACGGCGGTCTCGAGATAGACATCGCAACAGCCCAAGAGACGCAGGCGCTGTTCGCACCGTGCCATCAGGTTGCTGGCAAGACCCAACCGCCGGGCCTCCGGCAATATATCTAAAGTGAGGATGCGCCCGTACTTCGCACGAATTGGATGGGCCACCACGAACCCGGCGATTTGGCGGGCATTCGTTGCTTGCTCCTGAGGTTGCAGTTCGCCTACCAGGGCGATGGCATTGCGTTTCGTAATGAAGCCGCTCAGTTCCATCTGGGTGTAGGCGATACCTGTAGGAAAGCAGAGTTGATCGATCTGCCAGAGCTGGTCGAAGTCGGCAGGGCGGTAGTCGCGGATGCGGAACGCCATGGCGGCAGTCGAAGGAGTCGATTCCAAACGATCAGGTCTCCCGACCTATGATAGCGCTGGCCTGTGGAAACGAGCGACTGGCAGGGATTTGAGGCAAAGAAAAAGCGCGCCGCGGAGGTCCCCAGCGCGCTTGTGAGCAGCAATTACGCGGCCTTGCGCGTCTTGTGCCGTGCTTCAGAAAACACTTCGATCATTTTCTGGTTGAACTGAGGAATGTCGCTGGGCTGACGGCTGCTGATCCAGTTGCCATCATGCACCACCGCCTCATTTGTCCAGTCGGCTCCTGCATTTCGCAAATCGTCCTGGATCGTCTTGTAGCTGGTGAGGTGACGACCCTTCACCAGACCAGCCGAAACCAAAAGCCAGGGACCGTGGCAAATCACCGCGATCGGTTTGCCCTCACTGTTGATCCGCTGTACAAATTCCTGGGCTTTCTTTTCGATTCGCAAGGCGTCAGCGTTCATTGCCCCACCGGGTAAGAGCACGGCGTCGAAGTCCTGCGGGTTGGCTTTATCCAAAGTCATGTCAACTTTCACTTTTTGCGTTTTGGTATCGTGCTTCATCGCCTGGATCTCACCGGCTTTCGGCGCGATGACCACCGTTTCCGCACCAGCTTCCTGCAACGCCTTACGGGGTTCGATGAGTTCTGCTTCTTCAAACAAATCGGTCGCCAGAATTGCGATGCGATAACCCTCAAGCTTCTTTTCCGCCATACGTATCCTCCTAAGATTGTGGCTTTGAAATTGGTTAACCGTTATAAGAGTGGAGCTGGATACTGGGTGGGATGCGGGACAAAGCGAGCAGGCAGTCAGCAGGGCGGAATTTTTTCAACTTGTCTAAAAAATTGGCTGGTCCGCATCTGGAAGCGATCTAGGGCTGGGCAAGCGCAGCCTTGGAGGAGTGATGGACTGCCGCATCTTCGACTTTTTCGAGGGCGATAATGGCAATCCACTCATTGTTCCGGTTCAGGTAACGAACAATTCTTCCCCCCAGAATGTCGGCTGCAAGCTGCGGCGAAATATCCTGGTGATAGTCGAAGAACCGCTCCTGTAGCGCCTCCCCAAAGGCGAGCCGTTGAGGAAGGGGATGCGGCGGCTCCCACTTCGTGGTAAACAGAAACGCGACATCGAACTGGTCGGTCGCCTGCCCGGCGCGCTCGATCTCCAACGGTGAGAAGTTCTCCAGCCGCACGACAGTCATCGGCTGAGTGACATATCCCAGAAATCGGTGCCTGAGTTCGTCCGAAGCCGGCCATGCGGTGAGCACTCGAGCGTAGGGAAATCGACTCGCCAGTTCATCGGCAGCAATCTTGTGCAGGATGACATAGTCGCGATACAGCAGCGTGTCTTCGGGAGCAATACGATACGGTGGAGGAACGAATAATTGCACCACGAACGCGATACAGGTAAAGGCAATCCACCATGCCCACCGCCGCAATCGCCGCCGCATCGTCGACACGCATATCAGGATCACCAGCGGGATGACGGGCAACATGTAACGTGCAAGCACGGCCCCTCCCAGCACGGACTCGGCCAGGATATTGCTCACCAGTACCACCGCAAAAACCAACTGCACGTTCACCGCTATCCGTGGCCGCAGTCCGCCATCCTTGTCGGGCAAAGCCGGTCGCGTCATCGCAAACAGCGCACCCAGGGTCAGTAGAAATAGATTTAGATATCCCAGTACGTGCCAGAGGCGGATCAGCAGAGCAAGGACAATCCGCAACGGGTTCAGCGTCGCTTGCAGGTTATAGCGAAGGTACGCAGGGTTCCCGAGATAGAAGCCGGTGCGGTGGTGGTGATATGCGAACCACAGTAACAGCGGCAGCAGGCACAGCAGAAAGGAAAATGCCTGTCGTTTGCTGCGGCCAGGGGGGCAGAGAGTTTCGCGCTCGGGTTTTCGCGGACCGACCAGCAACGGGCAGAGGAGTTCCCAGGCGAAGAGCGCCATTGGGGTGACACTGGCTGTCTCCTTGGCCAGTGGGGCAAGCGCGAAAAATACGATGGTCGCGACCGGCCTGCGCTCGACGTACATAGCCAAGCCCCATAGGGTCAACGCCGCCGCCATCATATCGAGATGGGCCAGCGAACTCTGGGCGAAGAATACGGGGTAGAGCACCGTACACAGCACCGTAGCGGCAGCAACAGTTCGATTGGCAACATCGCGCGACAGTCGCCACAAGCCGACGAAAGCGAACGCGGCCAGCATCAGCATGGCAGTTCGGGTTACGGCGGGCGTGAAGGCGCTGAACTTCCACCAGAATGCCAACCACAACATGACTAAGGGCGGATGCGCGTTGGAGAGGGTGGTGTGGGGAATCAGCGATCCCGTTAGCAGCAGATCGCGTGCAGCTGGAATAAAGTACCCGGCCTCATCCCAGAAATACGGCAGACGCAACAGCGCAACATGCGTCGTAAAGAGAAACGTGAAGGCGAGCGCATAGGCTAACAGGCATTCACGCCAGCCAGCGGCAACGGCACTTTCACGCCCGTTGCCGGGCGATTTGATGCTTGCAGATCCGGGCGGCTTCTGCTCCCCCTGCCCCGGAGGATTGCCGCCCATTATGATTAGTGGATGGGACCGGCGCCGGGTCCCATGCGCGGATCGAGTTTGATCTCGCCAAAAGTGTTTTCGTAGTTGACCAGATTCTGCTGCAGGATGGTGTGCAGTGCCTTGGCCTGTTGGGGACTGAGATAGATTCCCTGGAAATTGCGAACATCCACCCTAGTTTCATCCTGCTGTTGCAGGGTGCCAAATACCAGAAAGAAGTCCCAGACGTTGACTCGCACCTGGACGCTATTGGCATAGCTCTCGCGATAGTCGGACGTGTTGGTCAATTGAATTGCTGGCTGATTAGGATTCGACATTATGACCTCGAGAAACAGTTGTCAGCGGCCAGTTATCAGTTGTCAGCTCCGCTGTAGGGCTGGCAGCCCAGCGGACCTGACAATCGACCACCGAACTTTGAAGTGTACCAAAATCGAATACGATGCTGGTCGCTATGCGACAGCAGGCTGCTCACAAAAACACAACCCGCAAAGGAAAGCCGGCAAGAAAAAAGGCGGCCCCACGAGGGAGCCGCCAAGACGAAGCAAAGTGGAACCAGTTAGAACACCAGCTTGCCCTGGAACTGGATGATGCGTCCAGAAGGCAGACCGGTCGCGAACGAGCCGTAAGGTCCGGTCGGCGGAGCGGTGGTGCTGGTGGTCATACCGAAGTTCGCGCCCCCGAGGGTATTGTTCGGGTTGTGGAAGTTCGGGTGATTGAAGATGTTGTAGAAGTTCGTGCCGAAGCCGAACGCTACTCTCTCCGTGATTTTGAAGTTCTTGTTAATGGTGAAGTCCGAGTCAAAGAACCCAGGACCACGGTAGGTGTTGCGCTGCTGGGTTGAGAAGGCTCCATACACTGAAGTCGACTCGAAAGCATTCGGATTCAAGCACTGGCTGAAGCCGTTGACGCAGCTACCCTGACCGCCGTAGGGAATACCCGCGACGACCTGAGCCGGCCCGTACGGCGTGTTGCCGTTGTAGTTAGTGAAGCCGTTCGTAGAATCCAGCACGGTGAAGGGCAGACCCGACCGCGCAAAGAAGTTCTGCGACAATGTCCAGCCGCCAAATGCGCCATTGGCGTACTTGTTGCCGAACTTATAGGGCATCTGCCACACGTACGACGCGTTGAACGAGTTCCGGATGTCGTAATCGGCATTTCCGTAGTTGTTGCAACGCAGGCAGAAGGGGTTGACCTGATAGCTGAGGCTGGTCGTGCTGTACGCCAGAACTCCACCGTTGGACACTTCGTCCATCGCGTGGCTCCAGGTATAGCTGGCCTGCACCGTAAAGCCGTAAGTCAGGCGCTGGCTGTAATTGGCGGTCAGGCCGTTGAAGTTGGAGACGCCGCCGGAGTACCACTCGGCAACGGTTGAATAGTTATTGCTAAACGGAACTGACGGGAAACCGGCAAGTCCGGAAGCAGCCGTGTTCGGGAAGTTCTCGATAGGCTCGTGGATGCCGTGGTTTCCGACATAAGACAGTCCCAGAGAGGACTTGTCGCCAATCGCCTGTTGCAGCGACAAGCTCCACTCCTGATACAGCGGGGTGTGGAACGTGCCCAACTGGCTGGTGAAAGCCGGCGCCGAGAAACCAGGGATGCTGGACAACGAAGCCAGTGAAGCTCCGCTGGCGAAGCCGCTGCGGATACCGGCAGCAGAAGCCGCCGCTGTCGCAGCTGCGCCGCTGGCCGAAGTATCAGCCCACTGCGTTCCGAACAGAGCCAATGGAATCACGTTCGGCAGGTTGACCATGAACTGATCGCCGATGAACGCGGGGAAGGCATCGTAGAACATACCGAAGCCGCCGCGAACCACGGTCGTCTTGTTACCCGGCGACCACGCAAAACCGAAGCGAGGCGCCCAGTTGAGGGTATCGGTTGAACGGAAGATCTGATGCAGGTTCGCATTGATCTGCGAGTTGTAGGGCGCGTTTGGATCGGTGCTTTCGGAATAGAAAGGACCGGTAAACTGCGAAGCGCAATTCAACTGGCAAACTGGATTGGAGTTGTGCTCAGCGCGAATGGCGAACGTCAGTTTCAGGTTCTTATTAACGCTCCACTCATCCTGGGCATACAAGCCGATGCCCCACAGGGCAACTGGCATGGTCAGACGGCTGGGGAAGTTCTGCTCATAAACCGCTGCCGAACCAGTGTAGAAGCCCTCGACGTCGCCGATGAAGGCCAACGGGTTGGTGAATTCGCTGAAGGTGTAGTCCGTGATGTCGTAACGCCGATAGTTGGCGCCGAACTTGAGAGCATGTGCACCCTTGGTCAAGGAGAAATCGTCTACGAACTGGTACTGAGTGACGTTACGTCCTTGCGGGAAGATCGAGCACAGGTTGCACAGTGAGGTCGCGCCGATGCCGCCCATATCGACCCAGGTGTTGAACGTCGATGAATTGACGTCGTTCTGGGTAAAGATGGCGCGATAGTAGCTGCCGGCGTAAACGAAGTTGTTGGTGGCGTTCGGACTGAACACGTGGGTCCATTGTCCCTGGCCGTCGTATGCGGGCTGGTAGCTAGCTGCGCTAAAAGCCGGAGCAATCGGATCGGCGTAGGTGGCCTGGGTGCCGTGGTCCATACGTACGCGCCAGAACAGGTGGTCCTTGTCAGACAGGTTGTAGTCAACGCGTCCGCTCAGGATCCATTCGGTGCCGGGCAGGGCCGGAGTGGCCTGGTACTGATTAAAGCAAGCACCGGTAAATCCGCTAACCAGGTCGCCGCAACCGCCGCCAGCAACCGGAATACCGTTGCTGTAGCCGGGAGCTGCCTGGTAATAGCCGAACATCTTCGAGTAGGTGTTAAACGAAGGAGTGCCGGCCAGATTCGCCAGGGTCGCGGCCGCAAAGCCGGGGCTGGGCGAAATGACCTGCTGGGTCGAAGGCACGATGTAGCGGATGCCTTCGTTGTCGACGAAGAAGAACAGTTTGTCCTTCTTGATCGGTCCGCCGAAGGAATCGGCCCACTCGTTGTTGTTGGCAAATGGACGCGGCGTGCTGTTCAAATTATTGAACCAGTCATTGGCATCCATGGCGCGGCCTGTCCACCAGTACTCGGCGTTGCCGTGATACTGATTGGTACCCGACTTGGTCACGTAGGAAACCTGCGCACCTGCCTGCTGACCGAACTGGCCACCGTAAGCGTTGGTCGTAACGGTCGCTTCTGCGATGTCGTTGCGGCCCAGGGTCAGGTTGGTCGCACCCGAGTTGTTCAGGTTCAGGTACGGATCCATGTCGTTCTCGCCGTTAACCGTGAACACGTTGGAAGTAGCGGGAAGACCTGAGGTCTGGAAGTTGCCGTAGCCGCCGCCGGTGTTCATGTTGATTCCAGGGGCAGTCTGGGCAACGTAGGTAATGTCATTGCCGCCGTTCGGCTGGTTGGCGATCATGTTCTGATCAAAACTGGTAGACAGATCGGCGTTGTCGGTGTTCACCAGCGGCGCAGCTGAGGTTACTTCCACCGTCTGCGAGTTGGAACCCACGGCCATCTTTACGTCAGCGACGGTCGCCTGGCCGATGTTTACGCTGGTCTGCGTTTCAGCCTTGCTGAAACCCGAAGCGGTCACACTCACGGTGTAGCTGCCCGGACTCAGCAGAGAGAATCGGTAGGTTCCATTGGAACCGGTTGTCGCGGAACGCGTCGATCCGTTGGCGTCGCTCTTCAGCGAAACCATAGCGCCGGACACGACTGCACCGCTGGGATCTGTGACCGTACCGGTTATATCGCCTGTAACCAGCGACTGAGCCATCATCGACGGCGCCATCACTGCGGCGATTACCAGCACAGCCAAAATTCCGGTAATCAGTCTTTTTGCTGTCATATCTCCCCTCAAAATTCTCCCTCTCGAATCGATTACTGTCTTTCCCTTATCCTTCCGCCACTCCCTACGTTTGGGTCGGGGTGGCGCTGACCGTAAAGCCACAAGCCATCAAACAGCCCGCAAAAACCTCTACATGTCCGGTGCAAAGTAGTGCAATGCAGATGCCACCCCAAGACCCAATGGTTGCTCCTCTAACTCGTTAAAATTGAGTTAGTTGACACAGTACTGCTTCTTGACACAAAGCCATGGTTTCTACATTTCACAGATTCCTCAGCCCCGGATCTACAGTTTTTGGAATATCCAGGTGTCCACTGGCGGTCAGCTCAGCAGACGAGCGACACGAAATGTCGGAGATCAGGGTCCAATGGCGGGATTTGGATTACGAGAATTCGGCGTCGATTTCGCCTTCGACTGACTGTCTGGCGCGGTTCCAACTACTTGGCGGGCATGGTGTAATAACCGGTCCGATGGCGAACCACCAACTGCGACGGCTCGGGGTAGTCCTTGGTGTCGGGATTGATCTTGATCTCGATACGGCGGTAGTCGGAATCCGACAGCCGCGTGCTGGGATAATAGGCGATCAGATATTGAGTTCGCAGTTCATCGCTGATTTTCTGAAACGCGGCGTCAAGTTGCGCCGTGCCGCTGGCGTAAAAATATTTTCCCCCCGTGTCGCGCGATAACTGGATGAGTGCGTGTTCTCCTCCGATGTCGCGCCCGGCACTGTTCTCAATGGGAACGATGATGATGCTGTACAGGATCACTTCCGCCTGTTGAGCTTCGCGAACCGCCTCCTGATAATTCGTTTTGCTGACCGTGTCGCCACCGTCGGTGATCACTACCATCACCTTGCGGCCCCGGCGGTCGAGCAGCGCATCTGACCCCAGGTAGAGCGTGTCATACAAGGCAGTCGCCGCTCCCGAATGAACCCGGTTGATGGCGCGATCAATGGTGCGGATATCGGCGGTGAAGGGCGTCAACTGATCGACAATTTCGCTGAACTGAAATAGCGACAGGCCATCGATGGGACGCAGGATGGCGTGGGCGAAGCGGCGAGCCGACTCCAGTTCCAGTTTCTGGTCGCCGCGGGTGCTGAGGCTGGTGTCGATGGCGACCACGATGGAAAGCGGCAGTTCCGATTCGCGATGAAACACCGCGATCTTCTGCGGCTGGCCGTCTTCGAATACCTGAAAATCATCTTCCTTCAACGATGAAACCGGAGCGCCGCCCGCATCGGTAACCGTGGTAAACACGTTCACCAGTTTCACGTTTACCTTGAAGGTCGGGGTTGTCTGATCGTCGGCATCGGGCTGCCGCTTCGGGGTGTCGGGAGGATGAGGAACACTGCTTGGCGTCTGCTGCTTGGGCGAGTAAGGCGGCTGCGGAACACTGCTCTGCGCCGTTTGATTTTGTGCAGCCAACGGCATAGTCGGGAAGAGGCCTAAAGCGAGCAACACGGCGAGGGCGCAGCATCGCGCTACGGCTGCGGCGAATATCCGGAAACTTGGGGGCATCGTTTAATAAGTAGAACACCAATCGAACTATTTTGACGCGTCCGGCGCGATCCGCGGTATGTCAGGAGGGAACGACTCTCCGTCAGCCCAGACGGCGCCGTCGGCAAAATACTCCCGCTTCCAGATAGGCACCGTCGTTTTCAAAGTGTCGATCAGCCAGCGACAAGCGTCGAAAGCCGCCGCGCGATGCGCCGATGCGACTGCAATATAGACGCTGCTTTCGCCGATCTGTAATCGTCCCAGGCGATGCACGATGCGCAAATCGCGGATGGCGAAGCGGGCCAGCGCCTGCTGGGCCAGTTGCTCCATCTGGCGCAAGGCCATCAACTCATAAGCGGTGTAGTCCAGATACAGCGTTCGGCGGCCACGTGAATGATTGCGTACGATGCCGTCGAAAATCGCCAGGGCGCCATCTTCAGGATGCTTGATTGCTGCCAGAATTGGTGCAGTCTTAATGGGCTGACACACAATTCGCGCGTGCTCCGAGATAAGCGGCAGCGGAGTTTCCGCAGTCGAAGGCTCATCGGCCCGGCCGCCACTGACCGGAGGGATCAGAGCGACCTCGTCGTTGTCGCGCAGTTCTGCCGATCCTGCCGAATACTCGTAATTAATGGCCAGCGCGATGGCTCCGCGAAAATCTCGCAGCGTTGGGATACCCTGCTCCAGGCGAGCGAAGAGATCGCTCAGCCGGGCGCCCTGCGGAACTTCAACCACTTCCCGCTCACGCCCCGCAACATCCTTCAGCATCCCCAGATAAACTACCCGCACCTGCATGTGTTTAGGATAACCCAGGAGAGAAGACCTGCAGATAAAGCGATGCTTCAAGACGAAATAGTCGGTCAAGACTGGTGGGCGCTACAGGATTCGAACCTGTGACTTCCACCGTGTG
>CAWJLM010000006.1:0-762357 GCA_963843725.1 uncultured Acidobacteriaceae bacterium | reverse complement strand
TTCACTGTCGCCGCTGGACAGATTACGTATTGCTGTCGGTGCGCGGCGGGACGATGAAGCCATTCTCGTTCTCGACCATTGGCCAATTGGCGGCCATTGGACAACGCACAGGCGTGGCCAATATCTTAGGCATCAATTTTTCCGGCTTTGCAGCGTGGTGGCTTTGGCGAACCATTTATTTGAGCAAACTGCCAAGATTTGAAAAGAAATTGCGAGTCGCCTTGGACTGGACGTTGGATCTGCTCTTCGGCAAGGACTTGGTGCAATTTCAAACTTTCCGCGCCCCGACTATCTCGATAGCAGAAGAAGCTATGGGACAGGGGCCATCATAGTATCGCCCGGCGATTGACGACAATGACTAATACCCCCTCGAGACTCACGAGTTCTGGGAGTGCACTTTGTTTAGTGGCTTCGTTGCAAAGCGATGCGGCACAGGTTTGGCAACAATTGAGAAGGAGAGACTGCCAGAAGGGATAAGGCGGCCCCATTAGGCACAGAACCCATACGTTTTGGACCGCTGGGATTTGCTGATTTCGGGTGCCTGGATTCAAGGAGATAGGAAGGGGCCTGCGCGGCCCCTTTTGGACCAGCCTTAGGAGAGCCGGCGTGCCAGGTATTTCAGGATGCGGTGATGATCATCCAGCTTGCGCTGCAGTTGCAGGCAGCGATTCTGGATGGCGGTTTGCTGTTGGTCGAGTTCCCGCTGGATCTGTAGCAGGAAGTTCTGCTGATCGCGTTTGCGGTCCGACTCCTGGCTATAATGCCGGTTGCTCCAAACTATATAAAGGATGACCAGAGCGGAAACCGCTGTGGCCGTCCCGAGGACGATAGCGTCACTCAAGCTTCACCTCCTATAGCTGACTGCCGTAAGGTCCGAATCACGGATGTGCGCGAAACGGCGTGCATTTTGGCCAGTTGGCGCAGGCTGTACCCGCGGGCCCGGTCACGGAGCAAGGCCTCCCGGTCTACGCTGAGCCGTGGCCGGCCGATATGTTGTCCCTCCAGCCGGGCTCTCCGCATGCCGGCCCGCACGCGTTCGACGATCAAACTGCGCTCCAACTCCGCGATGGCGCCGATGATGACGACTACGGCGCGGCCCAACGGTCCGCCGGTGTCGAGGTTCTCGCGGAAGCTGACGAACTCCAGGTTCAGATGGTTGAGTTCGTCCAAAACTTCCAGAAAGTGCCGGGTGCTGCGAGCCAGCCGATCGCAGGCCCAGACCAGCACACTGTCGAAGCGGCCGCGGCGGGCATCGGTCAGCATCTGGTCCAGACCAGGGCGGCGTGCCCTGGTCCCAGTAATGCGGTCGGTGTAGCGCTGGACAATCTCATAGCCGCGTTGCTCGGCCATGCGCTCCAGGTCGTGCAGTTGAGTTTCCGGATGCTGATCGAGAGTCGAAACCCGCAAATACAGGGCGGCGCGTTTCACGCGCGCACCCGGATTCCGTGGGCGGCCAGACGTTCGCGGATCAGTTTCTGCTCCCCGAAGAGGGAGCCGACGACCTCGGGATCCGGGTTGGCCGAAAACAACTCTTTGTCAATTTGCTGTTGCAGCCTCTGGTAGGTCCGCACGCCCTCGGCGATTTCGTGATCGAGGACGGGATCGGTAGTGGGCGGCGCGGCCTCAGCAGACACCAAACGCGGGCCAAGAACGACGACTTTAGGACTCTTCATAATGCGATAGCCTTCCCGAAACGGGACCGCTGTCCCGCTTCCAAAATACCTTAACATAGCTTAGTTATATCACTCGATTATGGCATCTCCAAAATCGCGCGCCCAAATCACAACCTACCTGCCCCTACCTACCCGCCCCAGCCTCCTGTCGATCCCGAGTACATCCCGTCCGACTACGGGTTCCAGCGCTACTACACGCGCGCGCAATGCCGGATGTTCATCAACAGCATCTTCATCGACGAGTTTCAGACGATTCAGTGGGACCTGAGCTACAACCTGATCCCCAAGTTCGGCTATTGCTCGTCCAAGTTCGACGACGTGGCCAACGGCAAGAGCCTGGTCCAGGGCCAGCTGGTCCTCAACTTCGTATCGCCTGGTTATCTGATCGGCGCCCTGATGGGCAAGGCTCCGGCGTACACACCCAGTCTTGCCGGTTTGGTATGTAAGTCCTCGTGGAATCCCCATAACCTGGGTTTTCTCTCTTTACGGCCGTTGTGCCACCTTTTCCACTTGTCGTCACCAACCGCCTGTCCACAGCCGACAACTGCCGCCGGCTGATGCAGATAGCCACGCTTCCGGTCTGGGCCACCGGTCCTTCCTGCAGGAGCCAGAGACGAAGCTGGTCTTCTTCTCTTCGTTTTGGCCTGCCACCCATCAGGGGTTGTAGACAGGGAACGGAAGAGGACGGGTAACAAGTCATGAGTGCTGATACAGATAGAAGAGGAGGAAGGCCGGGCCAGAGAAGAACTGGGTACTGCAGCTGGTATGGCAGCTCGATTTATGGGGGCCGGCCTCGTCCTGCTAGTCGGGGATCGGCAAAACCGGACGGAAGTCCTACTCTTAGAGATCTTCCTTTTAAGAAGAGAGAAAGAACAGGTAGGTGGTTCTGCGGGCCGCGCCCCCTCCTCCTACTCCAGACCCTCAAGCGGAAACCAACTAGTCAGGATCTCCATCAAGCTCCCCAGTTGCACTGCGGCAAGTGATCCAGATCACTTGCCAGCCCGCAAGGTTGGAATAGCCTTGCAGTTTGGCAAGTGACAGAAGGGAGTCCAGCGATGACTGCCGTTGAAACCTACGTGGAAATGAATCATCGTGCCCGAGGCCGATGTGAACGCTGCTTCACGGATCACACCCTAGGTCTTGCTCTGCTGCTGGCCGCAAGCCAGCCCGGCGGAGCCACCCAGAAAGAGATTTCTCAAGTCACCGGCGCCCCAGACTACACGGTTACCAAGCTCATGAAGCCGCTACAGAAGCAGCGTCTGGTGAAAGTCACGCGCGACGTTGGCAACCCCAAACTCAAACGGGTCCAGTTGGCGGCGAAAGGGCAAAAGCTTCTGGCCCAGCTGGAAACCGAACTGAACTCACTTCTCTCAGCGCCAGAACAAAGCTCCGCCCTGCCCAGTGGCCACTCGCAACCGATACCCCGTGCGACAGCATCAAGCCGACGTAAGGACATCCAACTCAAAGGCCAATACCCGCTCCCTGTGTGAAGAGCGGCGCTATCGTCCATCCGAATGGCTATTTGAAATCACTGATTCGGCTTTAACCGCAAGCTTGACCATAAAATGAACCAGCTACTGTAGCTTCGCATACTCGGCTTTGGCTTGCTTATAAATAGGAATGTCGGGATCGGCATCTTTCCAGAGGGTCAGAAAGTCCTGATACGCTGCCTTGGCTTTTGCCTTGTCGCCCGCCATGGCATAGGCGCGACCGAGTTGAAGATGTGCAAGAGAACCAGTCTCAAAGGTAATCGTCAAGCCAGGATGATCTACAAGATTCTGGAATTCCATCGCAGCATGCGCAGCCTGCCCCGCATTGAGGTAAGCCTGTCCGCGGAGATATAAAGGCAAAGAGTATGACGTTCCTCCAGACAAGTCATAAAGATTCGCGTTCCTCAATACATTGATCGCATCTGCTGGGCGGCTTTGGTTTATGTCGGTCGCCGCTCGAAGGATTCCTGAATCCAATACCGCTGGATGGTCGTATCACTAGGGAGCCGTTGTTTATCTTTCGCGCTGTTCTCCCCAATCGACCGAACATTTCCTGATAGTGTAAAGCCACGGCGGCGATTGAACCGTCAGCCGATCCTGTACGCAGAGCTAAAGCTTTTTCCGCTTGCTGCCAGGCAAGACCGTAGTTGCCGACGAGTGCTTCCACGAGCGCCTGATCGCCGAGGATATACGCGGTCAGTGCCATCTGCGGCGGTTCTGCGACATCCACAGCCTTTGCCCACAGGGTGCGGGCAATCCGAAAGCGGCCCTGGTAGGCTTCAACCAGCGCCTGGTCCGCAAGCAAGTACATTTCGTATTGAGCATCGGTTGTACCGGACCGAATCTGCTCAGCCATCATACGTTGGTCGCCCTGCAGGAAAGCTATTTCGAATCGCTCAAATGCGAGACTTGTTACATTGACTTTTTGTGAGCGCGCGTCGTTATCAGATAGCCAGCGCCTCATCCACGCGTCCCATTCGAATTCGTTCTAGAATTAAATCTTGATACGCAATCAGTTCAGTGGGATCAAGACGGATGGCCTCCTGCAGCAAGGCAGCGGCAGCCGCGTGCTCCCCAATCGTAGCATCCAAGCTTCCGAGGTTAATGAGGGCGATGCGGTCGCGTGGGTAGCTCCGCAACCACTCTTGGTACACCTGACTGGCTCTGTCAAATTCGCCGGATACGTCCTCATAGTACGATGCCTCGATTGCGAAGCGATCTCGTTGCGTAACCCGGTTGCGCAACTGGAACGCTCGACCAATGTATTCCGTCTCTGACTTAACATCACCCAGGTTGCCGTCCATAATCCCGAGATATGCACACGCTAGCGGGAAGTTCGGGTCCAGGTCGATTGCTTTCTTATAGAAGGGAATCGCATTATCGGTGCCGCTTGCCATTCGTGCTCGCTCCCCCTGGCTGAAAGCTTGCAACGCTTCGATGGAGGGGCTGGTTGCCTCATCGAGGGGCTTATTGAACTGCTGCACCGAGGACGGCGGCTCTCCCAGCTCCGCTCTGAGCTGTGCGCCAGCATCGCCCAGCGTCTTAACCACTGCATCTCGAGTCCTGGCGTCCGCATCAGCATTGGCCAATTCCTCGCCGGTCTTACAATCTACCGCCTTCAGCCCAATGCGATAGTTGTTTCCCTCATCCGTAATCGATCCGATCACGGTAGCAGCGCTGTTGGTGTGTGCACACACTTGCTGTGCAATTGCCGGCGTTAAGCGCTCATCCTCGGACCGATTCATGAGCTTCAGAACGCCGCGAACCTTATCAGGACCAAGGACGTCGAGAAACGGGGTCTGACCGAGATCCGTCTCAAGAGCAAGCTTCAGCGCATCCTTAAATGCCGGATCACTTGTATTGTTCTCGAAGTCAGTGACCACGACGGCATCGCCTGCTTTCAATTTAGCGACTTTCCGAGAGCTCCGGTACAAGGCTGCGACCAGCACAACGGCAGCAATGCCCGCCGCCAGAGCGAAGCCTCTCAATAGATACCTGAAGCGGGGTGATCCTCCAATCTTGTCTCTGGATCCTACCCGTTCCAGTTCTTCACGGATTTGCTCTGCCGACTGGTAACGCTGCTCGCGATCTTTCTCCAGAGCCTTTTCGATGAGGTTTACCAGCTTGGGCGGAAGTTTGGAGTTGAGTTCATGCAGCGGCGTCGGCGCCTCGTTCAAGATCGCATTGTGAACAAGGTCTGCTGTCTCGCCGGTGAAGGCGCGTTGGCCGGTAGCCATTTCGTACAGGACGAGCCCCGACGAGAAGATGTCGGAACGCACGTCCAGCTCTTCTCCTCGCACCTGCTCCGGCGACATGTAGCCCGCCGTCCCCATAGCCACACCCAGCCGCGTAAGCGTTGCGTCCAACGGCGCTGCTCTGGCAGGCTGCGGCGCCGCGGCCATGCTGCCAAGCGGGAGTTGTAGGCCGTCGCTTCCCGGCTGCTCCGCGCTGACCAGCTTTGCCAGCCCGAAATCCAGAATCTTCACCTGCCTCGTCGTGCTGGTCAAAAAGATGTTGGCCGGCTTGATATCCCGATGGATGATGCCTTTCTCATGCGCCGCCTGCAGCCCATCACAGATCTGGATGGCGATATCGAGCAACTCATCGGTTGCTAACATCCTATGGTCAGCGGCAAGTGCGGCCAGACGATCCCGCAGCGTCTCTCCGTGCAGCAACTGCATCACGATGAACGGCTGACCATCATGTTCTTCTACTTCATGGATCGTGCAGATACTGGGGTGGTCGAGTGATGACGCCGCTCGAGCCTCGCGCTCAAAACGTTGCAACGCGGCCGCGTCCCACGCCAATTCCTCAGACAGAAATTTCAGCGCTACCTGCCGTCCCAGTTTCAGATCCTCGGCTTTGTATACCATCCCCATGCCGCCGCCGCCGATAACTTCCAGCACGCGGTAGTGCGAGACCTTGTTGCCGACCAGATTCGTACCTGAACCTTGGGACGATCGAGACGGCAAGCCGTCAGGTGCTTCCTGGTTGGCGAATTCACCGGGAGGAATGTTCTTCGGCGGCTCCAAGGCTTCGACTGGAACCAGTAGCCGATAACCACGGCGAGCGATCGTCTCCAAGTAGCGTGGTTCGGCGGCGGAATCGCCCAAGGCTTGCCGCAACCTGCGCATGGCGGCGTTGATACCGAGGTCGAAGTCGACCACGGTGTCATTTGGCCACAGCTTCTGCTTGATTTCGTCGCGCGTCACCAAATCGCCGGCGCGCTCCACCAAGATGCGCAACACGAACAGCGGCTGTTCCTGCAGATAAGTTGTTCGCTCACCTTGGCGCAGCTCACCTGCGCGGAGGTCGACCTGAAAGGCTCCGAGACGCACTCGATCTGGCAGCGTGTCCCTCATGGGCAAAAGCGGCAGAGGCGGGAGCGATTTGCAAGAGTTTACTACCGGCCATCGTTGCGGCAAAGCACCGCGTGAGCTGTGCACCAGAATTAACAGCCTCATCGGATCGGCTCTTTTGATTCAATGGCTTAGCCGCGTCATCGAGGCGTCATCGAGAGATCACTCCCAGAGCATTGTCTTGCGATGGCTCCTGCCGCAAACTCCCGCAAGTTCGGCGGGCACCGCGGTTAGCCCCGGAGCTCTCCGCGCCCCTGGACAAGACCTCGCAGCGGAGGAAGCAAGATGAAAAGCACAATATGGACCCTTTGCCTAATGATCTGCGCGCTCACCCTGATCGGTACTGCCGACGCGCAGGCCACGGCTATCACGGCAGCGGCTCATGAACCAACCATCGTAACGTTCGATCCCCCAGGCTCCATATTCACCTATGCCTTTGGCATCAACTCAGCAGGCGTGATCGCGGGAGCCTACCTTGACGCAAGCGACGTCTATCACGCCTACCTACGCGCTCTCGACGGCGCCTTCACCATCTTCGACGCTCCTGGCGCAGGCACTGAGCCCTTCCAGGGCACCGCCTTCTACAGCATCAATTGGGAAGGGGCAGCTGCGGGCCAATATATCGACCCAAGCGGGGTTTACCACGGTTTCTTGCTCGCACGCGACGGGAGCTTTACCAGCTTCGAGGTTCCTGGCGCAGGCACAGGAACTGGCCAGGGCACGTTTGACTGGAATATCAACTCGCAGGGCGAGATGGCGGGAGCCTACGTTGACACGGGAGACGTATTCTCAGGAACCCAGGTCTGGCACGGTTACGTGCGCGACCCTGCCGGCGAGGTCACCGAGTTTGACGTGCCGGGCGCTGGAAGCGGGCCCGGCCAAGGAACCCAACCGTGCACCATCGATTGTGTTGACGCCGAGGGCGCCACGGCAGGATCGTACATCGATGCAAGCAATGTCTACCACGGTTTCGTGCGCGCTGAGAACGGTCGCATCACTAAGTTCGATGTTCGAGGAGCGGGCACTGGTTCCGGCCAGGGCACGATGCCTTACGGCATTAACCTGCTGGGGCAGGCTGAGGGAGCGTACGTCGATGCGAGCTATGTGTATCACGGCTTTGTGCGGGCTGGGGATGGAAGTATCACCAAGTTCGACGTTCAGGGCGCGGGCACTGGCTCCGGCCAGGGCACTAGCCCCGCAAACATCAATGACTGGGGAGCGATCGCGGGAGAGTACATTGACGCGGGCAACGTGAATCACGGATTCGCGCGAGCCCTCGATGGAAGAATCGTGACGTTCGATGTTCCAGAAGCGGGTACAGGTAGCGGTCAAGGCACTATTCCTTACTGCAATAACGCGGAGGGAGCAATCGATGGATGGTACATAGACGGCAGCAACGTCCAACACGGTTTCCTGCGGACGCCGTAATCGCTTGGCGACGATCAAATCGTGCGCGCGCATTATTGGTCAGGTGTGTACGTCTCGAATTCGCATAGGAGAAAAAGTGCGGAGGTCGCAAGAACTCTTGACATGACTTGAATTCGCGCCTAATAATTAACGCTCCCACCGCTCCCACTTCAAAATTCAAGCGACTGGTATTTCATCCGGCATTCTTGGGCCCATGATTTCACAGCAAGGAGCCGCCCATGAAACCCCTGATCTCGACTACTTGTTTAACACTTTTGCTGGCGCTGGCAATTGGCCTTTTGCTGATGCCGACGGCACAAGCGCAAACCTTTACCGTGCTTCACAACTTCACGGCCGGAGCGGACGGAGCAAATCCCTTCGCCGGATTAACGATGGATCGCGCTGGAAACCTGTATGGTACCGCCGCGGGCGGTGGCACCAGCGAAAACGATTGCTATGACCCTGCTGGCAGCATCAGCTGTGGAACAGTCTTCAAGCTCTCACATCACAGCTCCGGCTGGACCTTTGAGACACTGTATGCCTTCTCCGGGCAGCCCGACGGAGCTAATCCTGAGGCCCCACTAACCATCGGCCCGGACGGTGACCTCTACGGCACGACGAATCTGGGGGGGACGGGTCTCTGCGCCCCGGCTGGCGGCTGTGGAATGGTCTTCAAGCTAAGTCCACCTCCGACCATTTGCGCTTCAATCTCTTGTCCATGGCGAGAAACCGTGGTGCATTCGTTCAACCAAGCCGACGGGGCATACCCTCAATCGCCCGATTTGGTCTTCGACCCACAGGGGAATATATACGGTACGACACCAGTCGGTGGCTCCGGCGGAGGACCCTACTGCGGCGGAATAGTTCAGGGTTGTGGCGTCATCTTTGAGCTAAGCACCTCCGGCGGAAGTTGGATCGAGCGTGTTCTGTGGAATTTCGAAGGAATTGAAAACTCCTACCTCTTCCCCTATAGCGGCGTGACCTTGGACAATGCCGGCAATCTCTATGGCACCGCATCAGCCGGTGGACCAGCTGGGTTTGGCGTCGTTTACAAGTTCGCGTCAGGGGTTCCAAGCATCCTCTACAGCTTCCAGGGAGGAAGCGACGGAGCGACTCCCTATGGAGGTTTGATCCCTGACGGAACCGGCGGCCTCTACGGAACCACGAGCGACCTCTACGGACCCGCGAGTGGAGGCACTGCGTTTGACTTAACGCCCTCCAACGGCGGTTGGATGTTAAATACCCTCTACAGCTTCTCTGGTGGCGAAGGACCTGCGGACACGCTGCTGATGGATAGCGCAGGGAATCTATATGGCACCACAGTCGGTGCTGGCGCCTATGGATATGGGTCTGTCTTCAAGCTGTCGCAATCCGATGGCATCTGGGCATACACCTCGCTTCACGATTTTACCGGCGGCAGTGATGGAGCGTACCCATATGGGAGCGTGGTCCTTGACGCGAATGGCAACCTCTATAGCACGACCTCAGCAGGCGGTTCGAGCGGCAACGGCGTAGTGTTCGAGATCACACCGTAGCCTGGCTCGAAACTCGATTTAGGGCAAGCACCGCTCGCTGGTGCTCGGAGAGTATTACCAAGAGGTCGTAGACAGGGTCGTTTCTCAAGGAGCATCGAATGGCTACTCCAGGCGTTCAAGTCCAAACGGAACCAGTCGCGCTCGAGCTGTCCACTCGGCCCTGGAGCTTTACCACCCGTGTCGCGTTTCGCTTCTGCTTCGTCTATTTCGGACTGTATTGCCTTCTCACGCAGATTTCTACCAGCCTGGTTCCTTTGGCAAACATCGATATTCCCGATCCGTCCACCCTCCCGCCATTTCGCCAGGTTGTGCTCTGGACGGCAAAACACTTTCTGCACATCCATCGACCAGTCCTGTACGCCGACACGGGAAGCGGCGATAAGACCTTCGATTGGGTGTTGCTGTTCTGTTTGCTTGCGGTTGCCTTTCTCTCAACCGTGGTCTGGTCAATTCTCGACCGCCGGCGTCAAAACTATACGAGCCTGTACAAGTGGTTTCGGCTAGCCATCCGAATTTGCCTTGCTGGACAGATGTTTGCCTACGGCTGGGCGAAAGCTATTCCCACGCAAATGCCTTACCCCTACCTCTTCATTCTGGTCGAGCCATACGGGCATTTCTCTCCTATGGGAGTTCTGTGGTCCGCCATCGGAGCCGCGCCCGCGTATGAGGTCTTCGCCGGATGCGCCGAGATGCTGGGCGGAATTCTGCTGATCTTCCCGCGCACCGCTATGCTCGGTGCGTTGGTTTGCCTCGCGGATATGATCCAGGTATTCATGCTCAACATGACCTACGATGTGCCGGTGAAGTTGCTCTCGTTTCACCTGATCCTTTTGTCGCTGTTCCTGCTCGCGCCCGATCTTCGACGTCTGGCGAATGTGTTCTTGCTCAATCGCACGGTCGAACCGTCCTCAGCGCCACCGCTGTTCTCCACGGCACGGGCGAACCGCGTCGCGCTGACCGCACAGGTGCTTATCGGTATTTGGCTCATGAGCATGAATGTGTACGGCGGTTGGACCAGTTGGCATCGGTATTCAGGCGGGCGCCCGAAATCAGTCCTATATGGGATTTGGGATGTGAAGCAGCAAACCGTCGACGGTCAGGAGCGTTCACCTCTTCTTGGTGACTACGGGAGATGGCGTCGCGTCATCTTCGATCCCACGGAGTTCGCGATCTTCCAGCATATGGACGATTCCTTCGCCTATTATGGCGCTAAGTTCGATGTCAACCACAACACTGTAACCCTGCAGCAGACGCACGCTGGAAAAAGCACGGGGCACTTTGTGTTTCAGCGCCCCGCCGTTGACGTTCTAGTCATGGAAGGCGAATTGGACGGACACAAGCTCCATATGCAACTCCAGCGCTTTGACGAGAAGAAGCTGCTGCTCGTCAGCCGAGGCTTCCACTTGGTTCAGGAGTCTCCATTCAATCGTTAGCGGCACGTCCAGGTCACTGATTCTGTCGTTGTTCAGGAAGACGGATTTTTCGCGACCCAGAGATTTTTTTCGTTCGCGCGATTCGTCAGTCGGCAGCCACTGTAGCTTCGCGTACTCGGCTTTCTCTTGCTGGTAGATGGGGATGTCGGTATCGGCGTCTTTCCAGAGATCAAGAAATCCTGATGCGATTCGCGGCCAAAAGCTTTGCCCATCAGCTAAGTCAGTCCGCGACATTCACATTTTCCCTCCTGACTTTCAAAATCCCTGACGCCCTTTCCCGTTTGTTCACCATCAGTGGCACAGGAAACCCAGCGTGCAGCGCGCGGGGATGGCATTTGCCCACGGCTTTCCCGAGGGCGATTCAATTCCAAGTACGTATCGCCGGCCTTCATGAAGATTCGTTTCGTCTGTAACTTGCCAACCGGCAAGACTTGCGGGATCGCAAGTGATCTGACTCACTTGCCGAGATGCAACTCGTAACCAGCCGTGCCTTAGTCACTTAGGTTGCCTCGTCAGCAGAGGCCAACATCCTCTGCGTTGGTTGCAAAGAGACTTGGGCGTCCACGCAGCGGTGGCCCTCCTGAAACCCGGTACCACACAGCAGTCGACCAGATTTCCGACAATGCATTCTGAGGTGAACAATGAAATTAGGACATCAAGTGCGGGTTTTCACTTCCGCATTGGGTGGGGGTCACGTGGGCATCGAGCGAACATCGGTTTCACCAAGCGGTCTAACCGGGGTGCGCCGCCCAGAAGGCAAGTTTCAATGAACTGCATTTTAGCTTCTCTGCCGCGTTTTCCTTTTCGCGTAAGCCAACGACAACTCGCTGTGTTGACTTACGATCTGCCGACGATAGTGCAAGCGTCAAACCTGAAGGCATCTTCAACTGCCGGCGGCTGGGACCCACCGGACTACCCGCCGTGGAATAAGGAGGACCACACGTTTGACGACTGTCACATGGGATTGGTCGCGTTATGGCGTCGCGTCCGCGATCTTGCCGACAATGGCCATCAGCGGCGATATCGCCTGTCCTTGACCGCATTCGAGGCGGGTGTGGCCGAACTGGCGTTGCGCACCGCAGCGCGGGCGCAGCCATTGTCCACATTGTTTAACGTACCCAAGAATCCAGCAAACAATGCGCTGCGACGTCGCCTCATCCGGCGCCTGGAGAATCATCGCCGCCGGGCACAGAGAAGCCATATAAATGATGTGGGGAAAACAGACGCAAAGCTGTTTGCTCTTCACTGAGCCGCTTATTACGCTGACCTGCGTGAGGAACTGTTTGGCCCCCTGCTCAAGTGGTACAAGCTCTTCCTCCGATCCAAGAAGCAATTGCTCGATAGGTTCACCGCCCTGGCCATGGAAGGCCTGAAACAAGCGGGGATACAAGAGCCTCCGCCTAAGGATGTTAGGAAAAAAATCCGTCAGTATCTCGCCTATAGCCGCCGTGGACGCGGATATCACGGGATCCCGTTCTTGGTTAGACATCTCAACCAGGCCCGCGGCTACTTCACCGCCTTAATACTTGCAAGCTGGGAAAGAACCGAACAGAAACTGCGGAACAAGAAGGAGATGGCAAATGAATAGGCTCAAATCAGCAGAGAATCTGCTTCATCAAGTAGCACTAGAAAACTTCGTTCGGTGCAATACGCTAGAAAATCTGCAGAAAGAATGGGAATTTCTTACCCCAATCGAACAAATCCTACAGCGCGACGCACTAGAGGCTGCATGCAGGCGGGTGGACCGGGCTGGTGGTTTCACTTACTCTGCTGAAGAAGTTTGCCGTCTTGTCAAAATAGCGACTTTATCGGACGCTGAGAGGGCTGCTATCGAAGCGGGAGCTACCCAGCCAATACTTAGGTCTCCAAGCAAGACGGCTCAATCGCATGAAACAGGCTATGCGTCTCCATCAGGAGTTCGTCGACGGAAGTCCAAGCGCTAGTCTCAGCAGGGGCATTCTTCGGTTTCTGGCCGCCCGCGCACCGGACCACTGCTGCCGCAGCGTGTACTTCAAAAGCACTCTGTTTGACGAAGTCGAACACAGGATCGGCCTTCTCACGAAAAATGCGTCCGCAAGTATTCCGCCGGGTACATGGATCGCAGAGGAGTCGAAAACGGTAAGTATGGATTTCTTGACCCTTGATCCATCCGGCTTCCCTCTTCCACCAAACAGGGTTGGCATTTCGCTGGATAAATTGGTCATGCAAGTTGTCAAATATGTTATGCGCGAGGAGTCTTGCCTCCCAATCACACTCCGCGCTCTAGTCAAAGTGCGGCTATTACTTCAGACGCTCCACACAAGTGCCGATGCAAGGCTGCTGTTCCGGGCGAAGCACCTCACACCGGCACGTTTTACCAAGTTGTTAAATGAGAGGCTCGCACTGAATTCGCTGTCCAGCAAGAGCGAGGCGCTGGTAGCTTAGCTCTGTATGATGCCATCGCTGGACCTCCTCATTTTGAGCCTCGTTGAGGCCGGGATAGATACGCCCTACCGATGGCAGTCGCAAGCCGGCTTGTCGCTGGGGGGCACATTGCCCGCTGTCAGACGATTGCTTGCTCTTCATCTCGTGAGCGAAGCGGCAACCGGACCAAGGGGACGCCGTGAATTCACGATCACTCCCGCCGGGCGCAGTGAGCTCAAGAGGATCGATCGCTACGTGGAAGATGCCTTGCTTGAACCGGTCGGGGACCTGGAATCCGTGCTGAGGCTGTTTGCCATCGCGCTTCAGGCTGGTCGGCAAGATGCGGCAACTCGTCTCCTTGAGGATGCGGCAGCTGAATATGACCGGCGAGCCGGTCGCGCACAAAAACGAGCGTCGGATTCATCAGAAGAGGATGGACTGGCAGCCCTTTATCTGGCGACCACTTCGCACTGCGAAGCCGAACGACTTGAGGCACAGGCCGACAGCCTGCGTTCGCTTCTTTCCCAATTCCAGACGGTCCGCTCCGGTAAGAAGGCCGCACGCCGGAAGCAAACGAAACCTCGTCGCTAGCCCAAGCCGGTCCAAAAGGGTTTAGGAGGCTTTCGAGACGGTCGCTGGACCCTCACCATCGCCCGATCCTATAAGCCTCCAGAAACGCTCGGCTTTGACTGGATCCTCCGGCTGGAAAAAATCCTGATTTTCGACATCACCCTTTGGCGTGGTATCACGGAAATAGGAGAAAATTTGATCGGCCAAAACACATATCCGACCATCGTTCGCTGGAGGCAGCTATGCGCCGGCGTCCCTTGTGGTTCCGTGGCGGCGCTGGTCATGTTGAAATCCCAATCTGTCCTCTACCCGTCAAAGTCGAATTCGGTCTGGTCAAAGCTACCCCGTTCCAACCGTCAAAGAAAAACTGGTTTCTCAGCGACCGTGCTGCCCTCAAAGGTGCAGGGTTGGTGTGAGCCAGCACTAACGACGATACGACAAGGGCCTATGTCAAACTGCTGTGGTTGGACACATTGGCTACGTCCCGCCCAGACTTCCCGCGACGCGCCGGTTGGCAGTCTTGCCCGCCAACGCCTCCCTAAACATCCGCCGCAATGGTGGGCTTGCCCGCAACAGTGCCCTCCCAGCTACCGACCATGGATCGATCCAAGCCACTGCATTACCCAGTTCGTCGAGCCCGAGTTCGACGTAGAGGCCGCGATCGCTAACCGCGCAAAATCCAGCTGGGGGATCGGAACTGTCCCACGGAGAAGACATGACAGTCGATCATGAGGTGCCCATTCCTTCCGCCTCTCTGTTCACGCAATATGAAGTTCTCAATTCTAAGGATTTGGCACACAAGCTTGCAGTCCCGGAAACATGGGTCCGCGAGCACGTCAGGGATCGTGTCACGGACCCGATTCCCCATTACAAGATGGGAAAGTACGTGCGCTTTCTGTGGGGAAGCCCAGCCCTTGAAGAATGGCTTTCCCGGCGTCTAATATGTGGCGACAGGAAGGAGTGCCGGGCTCTTGGAAAGGAGACGATCCATTGAAAAGAGCTCGACAGCACCAACGGGGTTACGTTTTCCAGAAGGGGAAGGCATGGTATCTCCGTTATCGACAATCCGAGTTACAACCTGACGGCACCGCTGAGTTTGTACAGAGGTGTCACAAGCTGGCTGACTGTGTCGGCGCATACCGGTCGAAAAAAGCGGCACGGTTACTGGCCGACGAATTCTTGAGCACACTTAACCACGGTCCGGTATCAGTTCAGAGCACCATGATGTTTAGCCAATTTGCAGAGGTGAAGTACCTACCTTATGTCGAGGAGCACCTGCGGCCCTCGACTTACTACGGCTACCGCAACCTCTGGCGGCGTTATTTCCCGCCGTACGGCAACATCGCCTTGCGGGATTTTCGAACCTTGGAGGGAGAGGAGATGCTCACCGCTATCGTGCAAGAGCATAATCTGTCTCGCACCACGGCAGCTCACATCAAGTCGTTTCTGTCTGGCTTATTTCGGTATGCCAAACGCTTGGGCGTCTTGAATTCGGAAAATCCTATGCGAGACGTGGTTCTTCCAAAGGCGAGACGGGGAAAACAGACTTACGCCTATTCGCTGGAGGAGGGACTTCGCATGATCGAAGTGTTGCCGGAGCCAGCTGCCACGGTCGTGGCTACAGCTCTCTTCGGCGGATTTCGGGAGGGCGAACTCCGCGGACTCGAATGGGAAAGCTATGACGGAGATCAGATCTGCGTTGCGCGATCGATTTGGCATGGGCTAGTGGGTGATCCGAAGACGCCGGCGAGCTCGGCGCCGGTACCGGTAATCCCCAAGCTAGCGGAGCGACTCAATCTGCTTCGCAAGCTGCAAGGCGATCCCGATCACGGACCGATGTTTCCCAACAGCGTGGGCAAACCGATGTGCTTGGATAAGCTGGTAAGAGATGTGATCCGTCCGACGCTGAAGAAAGCCGGAATTCAATGGCACGGGTGGCATGCGTGCCGCCGCGGTCTGGCGACGAATCTTCATCGTCTACGTGTGGCGGACAAAGTCATTCAAGCGATTCTTCGGCACTCTAATGTGGCGGTGACGCAGCAGTGCTACATAAAAACCGTCATATCCGATGCCCGTGAAGCAATGGCTTTACTTGAGTGTGCAACCAGTGTGCAACCAGAGGTTGCAGCGCAGCCGAGGTTGCAGTGACCTTCATTTGTAAGAAAGCTTGTAAGCTGAAGAGCAACATAAGCTTACAAGTTCTGGCGGAGAGGGGGGGATTCGAACCCCCGATACAGCTTTTGACCGTATAACGGTTTAGCAAACCGCCGCCTTCAGCCACTCGGCCACCTCTCCGGCTAAAGCGGGCTGCTCTTGCGAGCAGACTGATTATAACAGCCAAGGGCAGATGCGCCAGTTTCGCGGGTGGCTGATCAATTCCTGCATGACTAAGCGATCACAGCATGCAGTTGGAAACGATCCGGCTCGGTTGACCACCTTCTCTGCCACCCCCGAGGGGCTCGCTTACAAGAATACAGTCTACGATCGCTGAAGCGCTGGGCTATCTTGTCCTCGTCCCACAATATGGGACTCCATTGCCCGTCTGTTTATCGCTCACCAATTTTGGCCTTTACGCCAGGATGTCAACCGAGTAAAAGGATCCGAAGCCGGCGGCAGAAGCATCGCCGGCACAATCCCGCATCTGTCGGATCGGTTGCCCAACTCCCGAGCGGCGTTTGCGAAACCACGGGCAGCGCCGACTCCAACAATCCGCAAATGGAGTCGTTCGGCTGGAAAGGCCGCCTTTACCGGAAACGAAGGCTCGCGATTACGGCTCGGTAAGGACGGTGTGATAGGGATCAAGCACCAACTGTTTCACGTCGGCGGGAGCAGGCAAGGTGAAGCGCGTTTCAGCGCCCTCAGCAAAGACGCGGCCGAGATAGATTTGATGTTCGCCGGCAACTCCGTACACGGGAACGCTGGTTACCAGATCAAAAGGTGCTGAACTCTGGCGTAGGACGCCGCTGACGGAAGTTGCCTTTGAGCCGCGCGAAAACTTTACTCCCGCAATTTCGAGCTGCGGGAAAGCGGTGCCATTCACCCATCCATCGAAAAACCAGTCCAGCGATTTGCGGTTTTCGAACCACAACGATTGTGGCAGAACTTCTTCGACGGCCTGCTCGAAGTCGGTGTTGGTAATTTCTTTTGCCTGGTAACGATCTACCAGAGAGCGCAAGACCGCCAGAAACACGGTGTCGTCGCCATTGGGATTCGCTGGAGTACGCGAGGCATCACGCAGCATCCAGCGCAGCATGTGCATCAGCCAGGTTCCGCGGCCATAGGTAATGATATCGTAGCCATCCGGGAACAGGGACGATGACAAACGTACGCCGAGCGTTACCGGACCAGCTTCCTCGATGCGCCGGCCTTCTTTCGACTTGCTGGCCAAAATCTGACGATAGTTTTCCAGCGTGAGTTGAACATCGGCCGGGCGCGACCGCTCCAGCAGCAACAGCGAACAATAGTTCGCCAGCGCTTCCAGCAGCCACTGCTCGTGATAGCTGGCCCAGGAGACGCGGTCTCCGTACCACTGGTGCGCCAGCTCGTGCGGCATCATAACTTCGCTGTAGATAATAGCGTCGGCCGGCGACAAGTTGATTGCCTGCAATTGTTCAGGCTGGAGATAGGCATAACTCGAGAGGAAGATAAGTCCGGGCCATCCCTGGCTCTCGGGGCTGGGATTTTCGGTAAGGGAAAGCGTGCTGAAGGCGTAAGGGCCGAGCATCTGCGAAAGCGCTTCCAGGGTTAGCGCGGCGCGGTCAGCCAGGGATTGTCCAATGCTCAACGGATTTTGCAGCGACGGCGGAGGCATAGGGACCGGCTCGAGGGTGCCGGGAGCGTGGGGCGAAAGCAATTGCGGCGAGGTATTGGCGGCGCTGGGCGTGGCCCGTTGCGATTCGGTGCCATGCGCGGCGTAGGCGTCGACCGCGATATCGTTAGCCTTGGCGCTGCTGCGCACGTACTCACCCAGATTAAACCCGGCTATCGGGATAGGCCGTTCGCTGATCCAGTGCCCGATATAATCGCTGCCGTCCTGGGTCATCGAGACCCGCTTGCCAGTGGCAATCAGCGACCAGGACTGCGGAAAGCGAAAAGTAAGATCGTAGTCGGCCATGGAGATGCCGCGATTGGGATACCAGGTACCGCGAGCGCCCACGTAGAGCAGTCCGCCGCCGGCATCGGAGAGCACGGAGCCGGCATAGGTGAAGCGCAAGCCAAGACGTTGACCCGCCTGCAAGGGAGCGGGAAAGACGACCGCGATGGTATCGTTGCCGCGCCGCGAGAGTTCGCTGCCCTCGATGGCTTCGTTCTGGATAAACTCCAGCGGCTTGCCTTCGTACTCGACCTGCTTCACTTGCAGATAACGCGACAGTTCGAACAGAACGACACGCGTGCCGCCCTGCTTTACATACCCATCCAGCGTCGCCACCGCTGACAAGGTGCGGGCAGGATCGATATCGGCGGCAATGGTGTACTTGTCGATGGAGAGCACATGCGGCGTCCACAAAGATCCGCTCGGGCCGCCGAAGCGCGTGTCGGAGAGCGCCGTCTTGCGCAGCGAACGCATGGGGAAGCTCATCCACAGGTCGTAATAGATCTGGTCCTCATGCGATGAAGTGTTGCCTACGACTACTTGCTCGGGGCTGCGGGTGTCGAAGAAAACATCGAAGACACCGTAGTGTTCGCCGCCGATGCGGGCGTGCAACAGGCGGTCGGGGACAGGCGGAGGTTCTCCGGGACCACTGGCTGCGGTTGCGCTGGCGAAGGAAATACAGAGCCGCATGGCATCGATCGAGGCCAGGTTTCGCGCCTTACCGTCGTTGCGCGCGAGGAAGCCGGCAGCATCTTCCGGAAGGCGGAGAAAAGGCTCCAACTCCTTGGCCGTGTCATCGTTGAAACGCAGATAGGCGGATGAAAATTTCTCCTCCAGTACGCCGGCATTGATAAAGAGGCCAAGCGAGGCCCGTTCCATGCGGTCCGGAGGACGAACCAGCACTTCGCCGTCGCCCTCGAAGTAAGCGCCGGTCACTCGTCCGTCGACAGCCTGGGTAAAAGCGATGACCCCGTCGTTGAGCCAGAGGTGAACATCTTCGCGTTCTATGACGGCTTCACGGATTTTGAACACGCGTTGGGGATCGAGGCCGACACTGCGCAGTGCGTGGTAGAGCGGCAGGACCGGACCCGAAGTCAGCGGTATGGTCGGCTGCTGTGCGGCTGCGCAAACCGAACACAGCGCCAGGAATGCGTACAGAAACCGACGCGCTCCCGGGATGGAAGAAGTGGTCATGCAGCTTAGCCTTAAGGATGCTACGGAAGACGGGTCTTTGTCATCTTCAGGTGGGACGAACCGCAGGAAGAAAAGTCGTCACGAATGATGAAAGAAAGGATGTCAGCAGTGATGGAGGATAGCAAGCGTCAAGCGTTCGCCCCACAGAATACAAAAGTCGGCTGCGGCATCCGAATGGAGGATTATTCAGAAACTGAGGTTGAGCCGGCATTTTCGGCGACGACCAGCTTTTCTTCCAGTTCGGCTACATGCTCCATCAGGTAATGATCGTAGCCTTTGAAGTTACGCAGGCGGTAGAGAAACTCGCCCAGTAGCAGCAACCGGCAACAGACAACCACCACAAATACCAGCGCCAGAGAAATGTCGAGGTTGGCGTGAAATTGGCTGTAGGCATAGGCATCGCCGCGATAGGCCGTGCGGATCGACACCACCTCCAGGAAGATGCCTCCCAGGAACAAGCCCATCAGAATCATCACAAAGACGAAGATCCGGGCGACATAAACCAGGGTAGCGAAGGAGTTGTTATGACATTCGCAGAGATTGAAAAGCTTGGAGTTAACCGAAAGCAGACGAGCCTTCAAGACCCAGGTGCCGATCCGCTGTGGCGGCAACGACAGGAAATGCCGCAGCGTATCGGCGTAAAGTGCAACCAAACCGCTGAGGAGCACCAGGATGATCTCCAACGGAAGCGCGTGGTCGTGCAGCCAATAAGCAAAAGCAGTCAGCATCTGGCGCAAATATAACATGGAAGCGCCCACGCGTGGCTAAGCGGAGCGCTTGCGCGGACCTTTCACAAGCTCATTTGCCACTTGCTGCTTCTGGCGAAAACTTCCCCAATCCCGTTGGGCATCCGGACCGACCGATACGGCGCTTGTGCGGTCAACGAGACGTGGAAAAAAACGGCCACCGCCCGGGCGACACTTTCGTCCTCAGGATCGGCATGACAAAGGGAATCGATCCCGGGCTGTGCGCTCTGGCACCTGGCATCGAGGGGAAACAGAATGATGGGCGTCCGGGGAGCCAGAAGCTTCAATTCCGCGCCCAGTAAAGTGCCGTCCTGGACGTCGCTATGGCGAATCATGATCGCATCCACGGGCAGGCACGATACAACGTGTTTTGCGTCGTCCGGACTATGCTCGATCAGCAACTGGAAACCAGCCGCAAGTAGTTCTGGGATTAAGGGGGAATGGAGTTCGGTGTGGTCGCAGAGAAACAGCAGGGTCAGTCCAGCCATTACACCAACCTTTCGAGGCCAGATTGAATTGTTTCAGCTGAGAACAGATAAACAGCCAGACCACAAAGAAGAGCACAGTAAAAGGCGTGACGCGCGTGGCGATATATTCTAGGAGCCAGACCGATCCCGTCAAGAAAGAAATACCATCGCCAGTTGCATTTACCGGTTCCAGACGGCGAACTATACCGCACTAGACTCTGCCGCAATTCGATAGCATGTTTTCGCAATGACGATGGGGCGGTGTCTTCCCATTGCTATTCGTAGGCCAGGGCGTCAATAGGATCTTTTTGCGCCGCCTTCATAGCGGGATAGAAAGCGCCCAGTAATGAGCCGACCAGCGCAATGATAGCCGCCTTCACCAGCCAGGCGTAAGTAATGAGAACCGGCAGAGTCTGAAATTTGGTTCGCAACCCGGCTCTGGCGCCGTAGCTGATCGCAATCCCCAGGATGACTCCGCAAATCGCAATCAGCAGCGTTTCCCGCATGACGGCATTCACGATATAGAATTTGCCGGCGCCCAGCGACTTCAAGATGCCGATCTCGCGCGTGCGTTCCATCACTGCCGCGTACATCGCCTGGAAGATCACGATGAAGCCGATAACCATGGCGATGCCGATCACCACATCGATCACCGTATTCAATCCGGGAATGCTGGCCGAGGTCATCAGGCTGAGATATTCCTTCAGCGAATGTACTCCGTATTGCTGCATGCCGGGGATGTTCTTGATTTCTTGAACCACTTCGTTGGCATGGTTGGGATTGTCGAGTTTGACGTAGAAGATGGACGCCTTGTTGAGGGAACCATTCAGATCTTGCAGCGTGGCGATGGGGATAAACTCGCGTGCGCCTTTGCCGTGTTCGACGATGCCGCAGATGCGGAACGGATGATTGAGCGTCTCCAGCGTGTCGCCGACTTTCAGATGCTTCGATCCGGCCTTCAGATCGTCGATGATCATGTCGTACGGACCTTCAAACGGTCCGCCGGAAAGATAATGAAATCCGCCACTGACCTCATCGAACGATTGCAGATCGATGCCATAAAGGACTTCGACCGTTCCCGCCGTCGTGACCTGCATGACCACCGGCGCGACAGCGGTGACGTGGTCCAGTTGACGCAGCTTGTCGGCAACCTTCACCGAAACCGGCGCACCGCTCACCCCCATGATCAGCGAAGATCCCGGCGGCTGCACCATAATGTCGGCGCCAATGCCTACCTGGCGGCTGCTGCTGTCATTCAGAATGCCCAGCATGATGCCCACGATCAGCAGAATGAGGGTGACCTCAACCGCGACGGCGAACACGCTGATAATGGTGCGAAACGGCCGGTACATCAGGTTCGCGACGATCATCCGGTTCATCATGAGAAGCTCGATTGTATAGGATGCATGAGCCGGCCGGCGCGCTCAGCGGCCCCTGCTGGAGCTGGGGAGAGTAGTGCTTTGGGGATTTGGCAGAACACCTCAGGGTAAGGGCGCAACGTCGGTTCGCAACGAACCTCTGACGCCGTTCTTCAGCCGCGGCTTATCGGCTCACGAACCGCGCTTACTCTTGCTCCTATGCATTGCCCACACAATCACAACGATCGCAACCGCTGCGATGATGAACTTTCGCACCAACTGAAGCGACAGCAGGACGCCCATAACCAAATTCTGCCACAAACCTGGAGTGTTTGTCAGAGCAGGCTCTCAGACGGTAGTGTCCTAATTGATGCCGCGCTTGGAGTATGAGATGGGCAAATTAGGACACTACCTCTCAGACTCTTCCGTATCCTCGCGATGGCCCCGCATACGATGAAGCCTGGTTTGCCGTGGCAGCCTGTGGAGGGTGCTTGCGATTCACCACCCTCACGCCTTCGCGCCAATGTTCATCGACTTGCACCAGCGCCCATTCGATTCGCAAAGACAAATAGCGCAACAGAACATCGGTGCTAGGATGCACGCGCAGCGCGGGCGCGACCAGGTATAACAACGGCGGCGCGCTGGAAATCTCGCGTCCCGCGAAGTATCCGTTGCGCGTGAACTCGCCGTGCTGCTGGTGCCAGCGCACCCGCGACCAATAATCGAGTCCCTGCAACGGCAGGTGAATGTCTTCATCGGCTTTCAGTTCCAGCACGGCCAGGCGGCCATCCAGAGTGCAGGTAAGTACATCCAGCATGGCCCGATCGCAGGCCGTAAAGGCCGGTACCTGGGAGTAGACAAAGCGCCCGTCGAGCCGCTCGTCGATCGCCTGCACGTCGCGCGTGATCAGGCTTTCCAGCCAGCGCTCGGGAGCCAGCCGGAAGAACAAATTCGTATGCGAACCCCCGTTCTGGCGTTGCTGCGTGATGCGCTTCATCAGTTCGATAAACAAGGATTCGCTGGTCTCATCCAGGACGCACTCTGCCGGAGCGACACCGAAGAGAATTGATTCCCGGTTACGAAACGAACCGGCAATCGGCGTCAGGCATGCGCGCGCAAACTCCAGGCCGTAGAGACGGAAGACAATTTCCGATGCCGAATTGACGGTAATTTCGGCGGCCGGCACCAAGGTCTGAATGCGGGTGACAGAAGCGGCAAAACGTTCGCGTGCGGCCGGCACATCGACTGCATGCGTGAGTCGAGTGATGATATTGCCGCAGTCGTCGGAGTCGACGGGCTCGCAAATTTCGGAGCGCTCATCCAGTTCGAACAGTTGCCACCTGGCCGCATCGGCATTCAAGTTTGCCGCGCGTTGCCGAATAACCTCTGACCTGCCCGGCGGGAGAAACAATTTCAAGCCTTCGACCAGGGCGCGCCCGGCAAGATGTTGGCGCTGATAGTCCATCCAGAGAATGCCGAAGGTGAGCGCGGCATCCACCGACGTCTCCGTCTCTTGCGCGTTGACGCCGAGTACGGCAAACGCCGATTGACCGGCTTGCAGCAGCCCGCGCGTGTAAACCGGACTGAAGGAATGCTCCAGATCGGGACTGCTGCTGAAGTGTTGGATCTTGAAACCGGGATAGTCGCGCCGCAGAACGCGTTCCAGCAGCGCCTGATAGGCTTTTCGAGCGGTGCGTTTTGCGGCTCCTGCCCGCCGGTCGCGGTTGGCGCAAATTTCCATCAGCTTGGGCTCTGACTGTCCGAAGCGCAGCACTTGCAAGCGCAACGTATGACCGTCGCAATCCCCGTCGAGCACGCGCCGCACCGTATTGCGCTCGTCCGACCACAGGTGCAGAACGCACTTCCCCTCACCAGAAACCGAATACTTCGCGCTGCCGAAGTCGAACAAAACTTCACCGTCCTCGACTGCCACGGCTTGCGGTGCGCTGGTCAGAAATTCCTCCATCATCTGGATGAGGGATTCGGCGGAGATCGTTCCTGCGGGCATGGGCCTACCTGCGAAAAGCTTAACGGACCTGGGCTTTCAGCGCTGTCTTGGGGAACACAGTGCTGTGTGATAATGAAAGACTGGGCGAGTTCGCGGGATCGACGAAAACTGATTCCCGGCGCGGGAACTTTCGGTTCAGGCCGTAATCGCGTCTTTAGCGGTGCTCCAGCATCCAATTGAGTGTGACTATGGACAAGAAGTTTTTCTTTGATCGTTACGGTCTGGCGCAGGCGGACGTGGAACGTTATCTGGCTGCGGCGCTTTCCGCCGGCGGCGACTTCGCCGATCTCTATTTTGAATATCAGACCTCGACTTCCGTGTCGCTGGACGAAAGCATGGTGAAGTCGGCCACGCAAGGCATTTCCGCCGGTTGCGGAGTGCGGGTGCTGTCGGGCGAGCGTACCGGTTACGCCTACACCGACGATCTTTCACCGGCGCGCATCTTGCACGCGGCACGCACTGCGGCATTGATCGCCAGCGGCCCGGCCAAGACGCCGGTCGTGGGCTTGACCGACAAACCCGCGCACAATCTCTATCCCGTGCCCTTGCCTTCGGTGGAAACCGATGTGCTGGCCAAGGTCGACTTGGTGCAGCGCGCCGACAAAGCTGCCCGCGCCTACGATCCCCGTATTCATGAAGTGCGGGCCAGCTATGCTGACGAACTGCGGCACATCCTGGTGATTGGCTCCGATGGCAGCTTTGCTGAAGATTCGCAACCGCTGGCGCGCATGAGCGTCTTTTGCATCGCGAAATCGGAGAGCGCTGGTTCGGCGCGCGGCAGTGCCGGCGGCGGCGGACGGGTCTCGCTGGATTATTTCTCGGGCGACAGCTCGCCCGAACATTTCGCTAAAGAAGCCGCGCGGCAGGCCGTCATTCAACTGGATGCGCGTGACGCTCCGGCCGGCGAAATGGAAGTTGTGCTCGGTCCGGGATGGCCGGGAATCCTGCTGCATGAAGCTATCGGCCACGGGCTGGAAGCTGACTTCAATCGCAAGAAAACTTCGGCGTTTTCGGGAATGCTGGGGCGGCGCGTAGCAAGCGACAAATGCACGGTGGTCGATAACGGCACCATGCCGGGACGTCGCGGCTCGCTGAATGTGGACGATGAAGGTAACGCGACCGAGAACACAGTGTTAATCGAGAAGGGCATTCTCAAGGGCTACCTGTCCGACAAACTTTCGTCGCGGCTGATGGGCATCCCCAACACCGGTAATGGCCGTCGCGAGAGCTATCAGCACATCCCCATGCCGCGCATGACCAACACCTACATGCTCGCGGGGCAGGACTCGCCGGAAGACATTATTCGCTCAGTGAAGTACGGCGTTTACGCAGTGAATTTTGGCGGCGGCCAAGTCGACATCACCAACGGCAAGTTCGTCTTCTCCGCATCGGAGGCTTACCTGATCGAAGATGGCAAAGTTACCTCGCCGCTGAAGAATGCGACTTTGATTGGCAACGGGCCGGATGTGTTGACCCGGGTCTCGATGGTGGGCAGCGATCTGCAACTGGACGAAGGCGTGGGAACCTGCGGCAAGGACGGCCAGTCGGTACCGGTGGGCGTCGGCATTCCCACACTGAAGATCGACCGCTTAACCGTGGGCGGGACCGGCGGGTAAGGCTGCGACAAACTCCGATAGATGGTTTGGGTTGTGTCAGGGCACGACTTTAAGTCGTGCCCAGCAAGTCAGAGCTTTAGCCCCTGCGAAAACGAAACTCCAGGGCTGAAGCCCGAGTCATTCATTAGTTCAGTGTCGGCACGTCTGAAGACGTGCCCTGACACAAACCTCCTTTTCAAGCCTCTTTATGACGCATTGTGGGAGTCTGACAAAGTAGGACTTATATCAATATGAACGTTTCTACCGAAGAGCGCTCCACTAGCATACCCGCAACCTCCACCGATCTAAAGGAAATCGCCGCCGACGTAATTCGTCGCGCCATGCAGGGCGGAGCCACAGCCGCCGAAGCCGTCGCCATGGATGGGAGCGAATTCTCCACGGTGGTTCGACTCGGCGAGGTGGAAACGCTAAAGGAATCCGGCTCCAAAGGCATTGGCGTGAGGGTGTTTTTCGGACAGCGTGCGGCCAGCACCTACTCCAGCGACCTGTCACCCGACGGCTTGAAACAACTGGTGGACGCGGCGCTGGCGCTGGCCAAGATCACCAGTGAAGATCCGTTTGCCGGAATTCCTGAGCCGGAACAGTTGGGCAAGCTCGAAGGCGACCTCGACCTGTATCACGAAGACGTGTATTCGCTTTCGACCGCCGACCGCATCGACTACGCGCGCCGGGCAGAGAAAGCCGCGCTCGACGCCGATCCGCGAATCACCAACTCCGAGGGCGGCACCTTCGACGCGGCCATCGGCTACAAGGTCCTGGCCAACTCCCACGGCTTCATCGGCGATTACCAGCGCTCCTACTGCTCGGTGTCGGCGGTGCCCATCGCGCAGGTCGAAGACTCGGCCATGCAGCGCGACTACTGGTACTCAGTGTCGAATTCGCTGAAGAAACTGGAGTCGCCCGAAGAAGTTGGACAAATCGCGGCCAAGCGCACTTTGCGGCGGCTGGGCGCACGCAAGGTGAAGACCGCCAAAGTTCCGATCGTCTTCGAGCACACCGTGGCCGGCGCACTTGTGGGTCACATCTTCGAGGCCGTGAATGGCGATTCGATCTATCGCGGCGCGTCGTTCCTCACGGGAAAGCTGAATGAAAAGATCGCGGGCGACAATATCAACGTGGTCGATGACGGCACCATGCGCGGTGGCTTCGGCACCAGTCCCTTCGACTCTGAAGGCGTGCCCAGTCGCAAAACCGTGGTAGTCGAGAATGGCGTGCTGAAGTCCTACCTGCTGAATACCTATACCGCCAGGAAGCTTGGACTGCAGACGACCGGCAACGCCTCGCGCGGCTTGGCGGGAACTCCGGGCATCGGCGCAGGAAACTTTTTCCTGCAACCGGGCGCCAGGAGCCTGCAGGAAATCATTGGCGACATTCAGGAAGGCTTGTTCGTTACCGAGTTTCTGGGCTTCGGCGTCAACCTGGTGACCGGTGACTTCTCGCGCGGAGCCAGCGGATTGTGGATCCAGAACGGCGAATTTGCTTTTCCGGTAGAAGAGATCACCGTCGCCGGAAATCTGAAGGACATGTTCTTCAACATTTCGGAGATTGGCAACGATCTGGAGTTTCGCAGCTCGGTTGCATCGCCTACCCTGCGAATCGATGGCATGACTGTCGCCGGCGAGTGACACCTATTCACCACAGAGACACAGAGGCACGGCTTAGTGGGCCAACCTTGGCAATTTCGGTCGGCGGAGGGAACTTTTTTTCTTCGCCGACGTTTTCAATGAAGTGAAGTTAATCACCGCTCTCGTGTGCGTCATTGCCGTCAGTTCTGCGCTGGCGCAGGCGCCGGCGAATTCCAGTTCCACTCAAACCAAAATCACCGCCGCGGCCACTGGCTCAGTTGACGTGCGCGAGATCATGCGGCGAGCGGTGGACAAGGATATTGTCGACTGGCAGGCTGCCAAAGATTACACATTTCTCGAGAAGGTTCGCGACGATAAGCTCGATCGCAACGGCCATGTGGAGTCGAGTAAGTTAGAAACCAGCGAAATCCTGGTGCTTTATGGCGAACCGTTTGAGCGACTGGTGGGCCGCGACGGCAAGCCGCTTTCGGCCAAGGACCAAAGCAAGGAAGACGAGAAGTTTGAGAAGGAAACCAGGAAGCGTGAAAACGAGACTCCGGAGGAACGCCAGAAACGCCTGGAGAAATATGAAAAGGAGCGGCAGGACGAGCGGGCCTTTGTACGCGAGGTCCTGGATGCTTACGATTTCAAGCTGATGGGCGAAGAGGTCTTGAACGGCCGTAAAGCCTGGGTTATCGACGGCACCCCTCATCCTGGTTTCGAAGCCAAGCGCAAAGAAGCCAAGGTCCTGCCGAAGATCAAGCCGCGGTTCTGGATCGATCAACAGGATTACACCTGGACCAAGCTGACCGGCGAGGTCACCGACACAATTTCATTTGGCTGGGTCATCGCCCGCATGCATCAAGGTACGCGTTTTGAAATGCAGCAGGAACGGGTGAATGGCGAAGTGTGGCTGCCAGAGCGAGTTGACGTTCACCTGGATGCGCGCGTGGCGTTGCTCAAGGGTTATAACGAGGACGTTCACGTCACCTATTCGGACTATCGCAAATTTCGCACAGACACGAAGATTACGCTGGCCACACCAGCAGCGACAAACTAAGCAGATTCACAATTTCTGTACCGTGGAGCACGCCTGAAACAGCCTGCTGACAAAGTCTCAACAGCATATCCCTCCCCGGCTGAAGCCGGTTCGGGATACAAGAATAAAGCGCTTGTGACGGCGCACCTCAAGGTGCGCCCCTTCAAAGCCGTTCGATACCCCACCCCTTTCAGCGACCTGTGAAACGCGAGTTCCACCAAGTGCGGCGGCAGCAGTTCCGAAACGGCTCCGATCCATGGTCTCAAAGCTTGGCAAGGATCTCGCGTTTCCTTTCCTCAGGAAGAAATGAGGCACGCAAGGAATTGCGGGCCAGCTCGCTAAGTTCCGCCAGCGAAAATCCGAACACGTCCTGGGCGATCTGGTATTCGCGCACCAGTGTGGTGCGGAACATATCGGGATCGTCGGTATTCAATGTAACCAGCACGCCCGCGTCAAAGAGCCTGCGAACCGGATGCTGTTCCGGCGCGGTGCAGCAGCCGGTCATCACGTTGCTGGTGATGCAGACCTCGACCGGAATTTGCTTCTCCGCCAGATACCGCACGAGTTCCGGGTCGTCGATGGCATGCAGCCCATGACCGATGCGATCAGGGTTGAGCTCGCGCAGCGCTCCCCAGATCGATTCCGGACCGACTGTCTCACCGGCATGGACCGTCAAGCGCAAGCCGTGTGCGGCAGCATGCGCGTAAACTTCGCGGAACTGTTCTGGACCGGCGCGGCGCTCGTCGCCGCCAATGCCGACACCTACGACATTGCTGTCGTTCACCCTTATCGCTTCGTCGACTACGTGGCGAGCTTCATCCACACCGAAGTGGCGAACTGCATCGAAGATCCAATAGAGCGACATACCGAAATCGCGTTCGCCGCGCTGGCGGCCGCGCTCGGCTCCGGCGAAGAGCGGCGCAAACTCCTGTCCGCGCCACTGCACTATTCCGGCAGAGATATAGACTTCGGCGTGCACGACATTCTGTGCGTGCAACTTCTGCATCATGCGATAGGTGACCAGTTCGTAGTCATCGGCCGTCCGCAAGCGCTCCGTAACCGCCTTGAATGCCCACAGGAATCCAGTAAAGTTCTTGTATTCGTACAGCGCTCGGGCTTCTTCCTCGGTAAATACGCGACCACTGTCCTCAACATTGCGATAGCGATTGTTGGGGGTTGACAAGGGCGTGGGATGGCGCCGGCTCAACTCTGACAATGTGAGAGGATCGACTGTGCCTTCGAGATGGAGGTGGAGTTCGGCCTTGGGCAAAGCGAGGATGAAGTCGTTGCTCACGGTCTCGGCAATGCCTGCGAGTTGCGCGGACTGAACTCACTGCGATGACGGCTGTAAAGCCAGTACACTACCATGCCGATGATCAGCCAGACGAAAAAGCGCAGCCAAGTTAGAATCGGCAGGCCGGCCATCAGCAGCACACAGAAGATCACGCTGAGAATGGGCGCTGCCAAGCCACCGGGCGCGCGAAATCCGCGATGCCGTTCAGGCTGCTTGTAGCGGAGGATAATTACCCCGAGCGACACCAGCACGAAGGCAAACAGCGTGCCGATGTTCGACAAGTCCGAGAGCGTGCCAATATCGAGAATGCCGGCGGGAATGCCGACCAGAAAGCCGGCAATCCAGGTGGCGACGGCTGGAGTACGAAAACGGGGATGAACCCGGCTGAATATGCTGGGCAGCAGTCCATCGCGCGACATGGAAAACCAGACGCGCGCCTGGCCCAACTGAAATACCAGCAGCGACGAGATCATGCCCATCATGGCGCCAAACAGCACGGCCAGCTCAGTCCAATGCAGCAGCGCGGACTTGGTCGTTCCCGCCAGCATGCTCATGCTGTTGACCACGGGAGCGGCATCGTCGATCAGGTTGTGCCAGGGAACGATGCCGGTGAGCACCACGGCCACGGCGATATAAAGCACAGTGCAGACGATCAGAGTTGCGATGATGCCGATGGGAATATCGCGCTGCGGATTCTTGGCTTCTTCGGCGGCGGTGGAAACGGAATCGAATCCGATGTAGGTGAAGAAGATGATGGAACCGCCGGTGAGTACGCCCGACCAGCCTTCGGGCACGAAGGGATGATAGTTGGCGGGATGTATGAATCGCATGCCCACGAACACGAACGCCAGGATGGCGGCGATTTTCAGCAGCACCATGATGTTGTTGGTTTCAGCCGATTCGCGAATGCCGCGCACCAGCACGACCGTCAGCAGCAGAACAATCAGAAACGCGGGAAGATTGAAGCCGAAGTGCCAGCCCGGCGCGTAGAGCACGTTGTTTTGCAGATCGGTGAGGCCACCGGGTAGATACGCGGGCGTGATCCAGCGCAAAGCTGGATGCCAGCCAAACCAATTGAAGGTGGCAGCCATGTGGGCGGCGAATCCCACGCTGACCGCCATGTTGCTGACCGCGTATTCCAGGATCAGATCCCAGCCGATGATCCACGCGATAAGCTCGCCCATGGTCGCGTAGGTGTAGGTGTAGGCACTGCCGGCGATGGGAATCATCGACGCCAACTCGGCATAGCAAAGCCCGGTGAAGGCGCAGACGATCGCCACCAGGATCAGAGAAATCGACAGCGCAGGCCCAGCGCCCGGGCGCCCCAGCGTGGCCACATGATGCACTAGATAGTCGGCTAACGGCGCATTCAGAATCGATGAGGTATCGAATTTCTGTCCCGCGATCGCCGTCCCGATGACGGTGAAGATGCCCGAGCCGATGACGGCGCCGATGCCTAGTCCGGTCAGCGACCACGGACCGAGGGTTCTTTTCAGCCGATGTTCGGGCTCCTCCGATTCCGAGATCAGCTTGTCAATGGACTTGCACGCGAAGATTTGTTTCGCCAGGTTGAGGCTCCGGGATGTCGCGGAATGAGTGCCTCAGAATCTAAACAGAAATAGCGGGGCGGGGCAAGGGGAGGACTTTTTTCACCACGGAGGCACGGAGGGCACGGAGCAAGAATAAGAATTGATTACCACAGAGACACAGAGGCACCAAGATTTTCAGTAATAAAAGCAATCGTGCTGCCCGCCGGCAAGAAAGGTTGCGTTTTGTCCCAAGAGTTAATTTCTTTCCTCTGTGTCTCGGTGCCCCTGTGGTGAACGAGATTCCCGTGCTCTCCGTGTCCTCAGTGGAAAAAGTCTTTACCTGCCCGGTGCCAAAATCTCCAGGAAGTGGTCGTCGATCATATGGAACAGGTGAGTACGCGCGGCCAGGCCGGCGATGCCGTGGGTTTTGCGCGGATAAAGCATCAACTGAAACTGCTTTCCCGTCTCGATGAACTGGTTGATCATCTGAATTGTGTTTTGCATGTGCACGTTATCGTCGCTGGTGCCATGCACCTCCAGGAGCTTGCCATGAAGGTTGGCCGCAAAATTCACCGGCGAACTCTTGCGATAGCCATCTTCGTTTTCCTTGGGCAGGCCCATATAGCGCTCGGTGTAAATGGAGTCGTAGTTGCGCCAGTCCGTCACCGGCGCCACCGACACGCCGCCTCTGAAGATGTCGCTGTTCTCCAGGGCGTAAAGGGTGAAGTATCCGCCATAGCTCCAGCCCCAGAAGCCGATGCGACTGCCGTCGAGCTGGGGAAACTGTTGCAGCGCCTGCTTAATCGACGCCAGCTGATCGCTCAACTCGACTGGACCGAAATTGTGTTTGATGGGCAAAGCGAAAGCCTTGCCGCGATTCGCCATACCGCGATTGTCGACGTGCAGAACAGCAAATCCTTGTCGCGCCAAAATCTGGTCGAAGAGATCGAAACCGTTCCAGGCATCGATCACGGTTTGGACGCCCGGGCCGCCGTAGGGACTTACGATGAGTGGGGCTTTGCCGTTGGCGATCATAGGTCCGCCGACCGGTAGCAGGATAGTTCCCAGCAAGGTCGTGGTGCCGTCAGCAGCTTTGAAGTCGACAAACTTCGGCGTGAGCAGGCTGTAGTCGCTGGCGCCGTGAGGCTCCCAGAAGGCAGTACAACTGCCGTCAACGCTGCACAGCGAGGCGCGCGGAGTAACGGTAAGCGCCGAAAAATCGTCTACGTAATACTTAATGTTCTTGGGATCGAAGTCGGCCTGGTGCGTGCCATCCTGTTTCGAGATGCGATGGAAGTTCTTGCCATCCAAGCCGGCAACGAATTCATTGCGCTGCCGCCAGTCGCCTTCATTGGCCGAGAAGTACACCACGCCCTTCTGCTCGTCGACGGCATCAATGCTTTCCACCTCCCAATCGCCCTTGGTGACTTGCGCCTCCAGCCACGCCGGGCCATTCAGCGGATCCTGCTTGTTGAAGTGATACAGATAGATATGGTTGTGACCGTCGCGCCAGCTTGTCCACAAATACCCGTCGCCGGAATTCAGCAGCTTGAAATCCACCTCAGGATGCATGTCGATCCAGGCATCGCTGCTCTCTGACATCATGACTTGCGATTTGCCGCTGTTGATATCGATGAAATACAGGTCGAGTGCGTTCTGCACGCGATTCAGCGCCATCGCCCACATGACTTCACCGTTCACCCATCCGAAACGCGGAACCAGCACGTTGGAATCACCTCCGAGCGGGAGGCTACCGGTGCTTCCGCCGCCGGCGGTGATCCATTTGGTCTTGCCTCCGCCAGAACCTACGACCGCTAAACGCACGTTGGGATTGGGATCGCCGGGCTGCGGATATTTCTCCTGATCGACGGTGGGATGAGTCGGGATCCAATCGGTAATGGGATAGGTGGGAACCTCTTTCTCATTCATCTGCATAAAGACGATGTGCTTGCCGTCGGGCGACCAGAAATAATTGCTGCGCGAATAAAGCTCCTCTTCGTAGACCCAGTCCACTTCCCCGTTCAGCAAGTTGTCGTCGCCGTCTTTGGTCAACTGGCGCTCCTCGCCGCCGGCGACCGAACGAACATAAATGTTGTGCTTGCGGATGTAAGAGACTCGCTCTCCGTCGGGCGAGAACTTGGGATCGGCGCTCTCGTCGTTGCTGGAAGTGAGCTGGACGGCGGTCCCGGTATCCAGGGTATAGAGCCAAAGCTGGCCCATGGAGTCGAACAGCAGCTTCCTGGAGTCAGGCGACCAGTGATAAGCGGCGATGGAATAACGCGTCGCAGCTTCCTTCTTGCGCTCGTCCTTAATGGAACTGGTGGGCGGAGCCAGCGTCGCCAGCTTGCCGCTGGCCACCAGCACAGCGGATTTGCCCGTAGCCACGTCGACGTAGTAAAGCTCGCCATGCTCGCCGCTGGCGTCACGTTGCACAAAGGAAACCTTGGTGCCGTCGGGACTCCACTTCACATTCTCTGGGCCGCGGCCGAGAATGCCGCCCGGCTGGAAAATGTCTTCGATGGTCAGCTCTTTCTGACCTGCGGGCGCGGATGACGGGTTGGCTTGTGCGACTAGAAGGGAAGAGAAGAGGGCAATCCAGGCGAACGCAGCGAAACGTGCTTTCACGGCAGCTCCGTAATGTAACTGTAATGGGAGAAAGTTTATATCAGGCGCGGCAATTAGCAAGCCGGAGCCGACGAGCGCAGAAATATTCAGAAGGCGGATCCTGGTGAAATATAAGCGATGAGTCGAGGACCGGACTCGAGGCTCCGCCGCGAAATGGATTCGGGGTTAAACTACACGTCATGCCCTTACGTCCTTTCCCGGCACGATCGCGCAATCCCTCACAAGAGCTTTACGACGCCCCGAGCAGCCCTCTGGAGCGGGGCTACCTGGTCGCTTATATCGATGGCGGCGCTCGGGGAAATCCTGGCCCGGCCGGTTATGGGGTTTATATTGAGGACGAGAACAGGCACCCGGTTGCCGAGCTAAGCGAGTTCCTGGGCCATCAGACCAACAATTACGCCGAATATTCCGGCCTGCTGGCGGCGTTGAGCTACGCTCTGCGCCACGGATTCAAGGCACTGCGGGTGGTCAGCGATTCTGAGCTGATGGTGAAACAGATCAGGGGCGAGTACAAAGTCAGTAGTCCCACATTGAAGGAGTTACATACCCAGGCAAAAAAGCTGATCGAGCAAATCGATTACTTCGAGATCAAGCATGTGCTGCGGGAAAAGAACCGCCAGGCCGACCGGCTGGCCAATCTGGCCATGGATCGCGGCAGCGGCAAGAAAGCGCCCGCGGTGATGGCAACGAATGTGGGCGCCGCAGCCGCGGTTGTGCCCGAGGTCAACGGAGTGGTGCGTGACGGCGTGGTGCAGTTCATGGGCAATCCTCTGCCCGACGGAACGCTGGTGAAAATCCGTGCGGTAAAACCGTAAATTTGCCAATACTGGCTCAGCGACTGGATCTGCTTCGGCCGTGCTCAGGCAGATGGCGAACTGGTGAGCGAGGCAGCTGCCGGTTTTCTCATGCGGATCGCGGCCAACCGATGTCATTCGCAATCGCATAAGTGAAGCGGCCAGCGCTCGGCATCGTTCTTCAGGGGACGTACATCTAGGGAAAGAGCTGTTTCGGAGAATTCGCTATGACCCGTGACGCCAAGCTGATGGCCGGTATCATTCTGATCACCGTACCCTCGATTCAATACGGCGGATATTTCCTGCTGACTTCGCTGATCAATAAGAGCTCCGGTTATATGGACAATCCGCTGCGGCAGAATTTCTTCCGCGCCGGGCACGCCCATGCAGGTGTAATCGTGATTCTGTCGTTGATCTGCCAGGTGCTGGCTGATTCGGCGATGCTGCCGGACCCGGTGACCTGGATGGTTCGGATCGGTGTGCCGCTGGCTGCAATTCTGATGCCGCTGGGATTCTTTCTCTCGATGACGTCGCCGACGGCGACCCAGCCCAACGGTGCGGTGACACTGATCTATACAGGCGCAATCGTGCTAGCGATTTCGGTGCTGACGCTCGGGATTGGTCTGGTAAGAGGCGCGCTCGCCAGCTAAGCTATCGCGAAAATCCCGGCGTAAGATTTGCAAATTGCAAAGCCGGCTAGCGCAGCGCTGTCTGCAAAGCTTCCAGCAATTGCGGATGTGCGAAGCGATATCCTGCGGCCTGCAACTTTGCCGGCAGAACGCGGGCGGAGGTCAACAGCAACTCCTCGCCCATCTCGCCGAGCAAGGTTTTCACCAGCCACTCGGGCAAGGGAAAGATTGTGGGGCGATGTAATACGTTGCCGAGAGCGCGCACGAATTCGGCGTTGCGTACCGGAGCCGGCCCGACCGCGTTCACTGGTCCGTGCAAGCTGTCGTTTTGCAAGACGAACATCATGACGCCGATTTCGTCGTCCAGAGAAATCCAGCTCCAATACTGTTGGCCGCTGCCCACCCGGCCGCCCAATCCGAGCTTGAACGGCGGCAACATAGGCTTGAGCGCGCCGCCGTCGCGAGCCAGCACAACTCCGGTGCGCAGGTTCACCACGCGCGCGCCAGCCTCGCTCGCTGGATTTGAAGCGGCTTCCCACTGGCGGCAGACTTCTGCCAGAAAACCACGGCCGGCCGGGCTTTCTTCGGTGAGCACTTCGTCGCCTCGATTTCCGTAATAGCCGGCACCGGAAGCGCACAGAAATATGCGCGGCTGCCCGGTTTGGCGATAGCCGGCTGCAACAGCAGTTGCCAGGGTCAGCGTGCCGCGCACCCGGCTGTCCAGGACTTCTCGCTTGAACTGCTCGGTCCAGCGGCCGGCGATGTTCCTGCCCGCCAAGTGCACGACGGCGTCAGAACCGGCAAGGTTGGCAGGGTCGAGTGGCTGGTTCGGGTCCCACTGCATTTCGCCCGCTCGCGGCGCACGGCGCACCAGCGCGACCGGTTGGTGACCGGCAGCCTGCAACGCGCCAGTCAGCGCGCGGCCCAGTAATCCCGATGCTCCGCTGATCAGTACTCGCAAAGTTGAAGCTCCCCTTGGTTTCTGAACTTAATGATGCCAAAGAAAGAGTCAAAAGCAGATCCCTCGCCGACTGAAGCCGGCTGGGGATGACAAAATTAATACAGTGGCTGCGGCAAAATTCAAAACAGTATCTCCGGCACACCTGAAGGTGCGCCCTTGCAAAACTGGTCGCACCGACTCTCCAGTTACCACGACGAATGACTACGCGCAAGAAAGGTGGTCGGGTTCGTCGTATAATCGGACATGGCGACTTTGCGCCAACAGATCGCGACCAATGTTCTGACCGTAACCCGCTTTCGCGATCTTCTGCGTAAGGTGCGCGCCTACCGGCCCGACGACGATCTAGCCCTCATCAAGAAAGCCTACGAGTTTTCTCTCGAACATCACAAAGGTCAGGCCCGGGAGTCAGGCGAGCCTTACCTGGTGCATCCGCTGCAAGTCGCCACGCTGTTAGCTGAGATGCGTCTTGACACCACGGCGATCACCGCCGGCCTGTTGCACGATGCGGTCGAAGATACTTCGGTAACCATCGACGAGATCAATACCGAATTCGGCGAGCAAGTTGCGCACATCGTGGAAGGCGTCACCAAGATCAGCAAAATCGATTTCGCATCGTCTGAAGAAGCTCAGGCCGAAAACGTTCGCAAGATGGTGCTGGCCATGATGGACGACATTCGCGTCGTCCTGATCAAACTGGCTGACCGTCTGCACAACATGCGCACGCTGAAGTTTCTGTCGCCCGAACGGCAGCAAAAGATTGCCCGCGAGACGCTCGACATTTATGCGCCGATCGCACACCGCCTGGGCATGGGCAAGATTCGCGGCGAACTCGAAGACCTGGCCTTTCAGTACGTCGACCCCATTTCCTATAACCAGGTCAAGGACGCGATCGAGTCGCGCCGCAAGGAAGGCGAAGCGTTTCTGGCCGAGGTGCAAGGCGTCATCGAGAGCAAGCTGCGTGAAAACAAAATTCAGGCGCGAGTGGAAGCCCGCATCAAGCGCTTCTACAGCATCTGGCAAAAGCTGCAGCGGCAGCGCATCTCGGTCGACCAGATTTACGACATGCTGGCCCTGCGCATCATCACCCAATCGGAAAGCGATTGCTACGCCGTGCTGGGGATCATCCATAACCAATGGCGGCCGGTGCCGGGGCGCATCAAGGACTTCATCGCCATTCCGCGCAACAACTTTTACAAGTCGCTGCATACCACGGTAATTTCAGAAAAAGGACACGCCTTCGAAGTGCAGATCCGTACCGAAGACATGCACAAGATGGCCGAAGAAGGCATTGCCGCGCATTGGAAGTATAAGGACGGTCCGGTGTCGGCGCGCGACGAGCAGCGCCTGGCCTGGCTGCGGCAGGTGGTGGAGTGGCAGCGCGACATCAAGAACTCGGGCGAGTTTCTGGCTACGCTGAAAATCGATCTCTATCCGGAAGAGGTTTACACCTTCACGCCCAAGGGCAAGATTGTGATTCTGCCGCGCGATGCCACGCCGGTGGATTTTGCCTATACCGTACATACCGAAGTTGGCAATACCTGCATCGGCGCGAAAGTGAATGGGCGTATCGTCGCCCTGCGCTACAAGTTGCGTTCGGGCGACATCGTGGAAATTCTCACCCAGCCGGGACATCATCCCAGCCGCGACTGGCTGCAATTTGCCAAGTCGCCACGTGCCCGGCAGAAGATCAAGCATTGGCTCAACGTGCATCAGCGGGAGCGCGCCATCGAAATCGGGCACAAGCTGATTGAGAAGGAAGCCCGCAAATATCGCATTGCCATGAAGACCATCAGCGATACGGAATTGATGCGGGTGTCGAGCGAAAACGGTTTGGCCAAGCCCGACGATCTGCTGGCCGCCATCGGTTACGGCAAGTTTTCCGCGCGCAGCATTTTGGCCCGGCTGGTTCCTCCGGACGAAGCGCACTCGGTATCCGGCCATGCTCCGCCTTCGCCTGATGGCGGTTCTAACGGATTGACCAGCGTGGTGCGCCGGGTTTTCGGGGGCGATTCTTCCGCAATTAAGGTAAAGGGCCACGACGATCTGCTGGTCTATCGGGCGCGATGTTGTAACCCGATTCGCGGTGAGGAGATTGAAGGCTACGTCACCCGGGGCAAGGGCGTGGCTGTGCATTCCAAGTCGTGCGCCAATGTGGTGAACCTGATGTTCGAACCGGAGCGACGCATTGCCGTGGAGTGGGGACGCGATGCCGCTTCGCCCAATTGGCAGGCCGGCTACCCGGTCAAGCTGGCGGTGTATTGCGACAACCGTCCCGGCATGTTGAAGCAGATTGCCACCGTCATCAGCGACGCCAATACTAACATCCGCAACATCGAAGCCAAGACTGCCGACGATCACGCCACAGTGGAAATCGTTGCCGACATCGCCGACCTGAAGCATCTGGACCGCATCGTTACCGGCGTGCGCAAGATTCCTGGCGTGCGCGACGTGCAGAGATTGCAAAAGCTATAGGTTTTCGGCTATTTCCGTTGCTGGCTGGTGAGTGCAGCTTGCGTTGCGAAGCAGCAACTCTAAGAACGATCGAGATTTAAGCCCTTTCAGAGGCATAGTGAAACTTGCATGTTTGAGGGGCGCGTTTCATAATGCACCGTGTGGAAGGGACCGCTCGCAAATACGCCAGCCTCAAAGACATGAAAGCTGATCAGTACCGATACTGGCAGGGGCGACCTGTTCACGAGCGGATGGACGCGGTCTCTGAAATCACTCTTGCTCTATACGCAATGAAGGGCACCACGCCGGATGCTTCCCGACTTCAAAGAGTTGTTAAAGTCCTTCAACGCCCACGACGTTAAGTATCTTATCGTCGGTGGATATGCGGTTTCCTATCACGCACAGCCCCGCGCAACCAAGGATCTCGACCTATTCATCAAAGCTGACGCCGAAAATGCCAAGGCAATCTATGCTGCGCTCAGTAGCTCTGGCGCTCCACTGCAACGTTTCTCGGTCGACGACCTGACAGATACTACCAAGTTCATTCGCTTCGGCCGGGAGCCGGCAGCCGTCGACGTGCTTCCTGCAATCGACGGGGTCAATTTTTGACGAGGCGTGGGCTCGCCGAATCACTGGAGTAATCGATGTTGCGACTGGCCTTACTGCATTCTTCATTTCCAGAGAGGACCTCGTGGCGTCGGAGATTGCAGCTGGCCGACTGCGCGACCTTGCTGACGTTGAAGAGATTCGCGAGGCGGCAGCAAGCCAGCCAACTCAAGAGCGAGCCACAACGGCGGAACCGAAAAAAACAGATTCGGAGCGGTGAAGGCTATTCGATTAAATGCCAATTCTCGAACGTGCGGCAACGCCCGCTTTGTCGAGACCAAGACTCACGGCACGCCTCTAATTCAAAAAGGAATAGCGACCCTTAGCGGTCTCTGCTCAGGATTTTTCTTTCTTCCAGACCAGGTCCCAGCTTTCCCGCCGATCGACGAATCCGGTGATCTTGCCGCGGGCGTCGCGCTGAAAGATCTTGCGAATGCGCGGCTGGCCGGGGACGAAGAGCACGTCACGCACCTCGACTTGCAGGGGCTTCATGGAGCCGCCTTTTCGCCCGCCCACCAGTTGTTGCCCATCCCATTTAATCAGGTAGACAAGATCACCGGCTACATAGCGGCCGACGTACTGCTCCATCTCTTTGGCAGGCAGAGTTATTGCAGGAGGGTCTTTCGGAACGGCATAGGCGTGAATCAAATAGAGCTTCCACTCGCCATCGTCGCGGCGCCAGGTCTCGGTTGTCAGATAGCGGGACGAGAGCACCTGTCCGTGATAATTCTCCTGCTCGTCGTCAACGTGAATCACCGTGGCCAGGTCTCCCACAATGTGGGCAGTGTAAGACGCAATGTGCAGGTTACCCGAAGCGCCCGCAGGCAGGGGAGTGAGCTGCTCCAGAAATTGCGAGCGATTCATCACTGCGCCGTTCTCGTCGACATACACCGCATCGGGTGCAAGCGCCTGATCCCAGACCTTGCGATCGCCCGGAGCGATGGCGTCGAGCAGAGCCTGATCCTTGGCGCGCAGCAGCGTTGTGGTCTGGTCGATCGTTTGATCCGAGGTGTTAGACGAAGTTTGCAGAGCGAAAGCTAGAACGAATGCGAGGAGGAACATCGGAGTATTGTATGGTGGCTGAAGAGGAGATGAAACAAGGGAAAGAAGATGGTTTCTCGGTGGAAAAAAGAGTTTGCGAGGCGCAATCTCTTGCACGTCTTATTAGTTAAGATGTTTGAGCTCTGTCTTACTAGTAAGACGCGTGGAAAGAATACTCTGGTGACCAGAAACTGGGTTTCTCACCTGTCCCCAGATGGCGCGAAGTGCTGGCTCGGTATTCCTATTCTTTTTTGAAACGGTGCAGGTTGTGGTACTTCAAGAATTCGGGATCGGGAATGAACCTACCAGGCAGTGTGATCTTACGACCTTCGCAATGACTAAAGAGCCGTCGAGCAAGGCCATCATCGGTTTCGCCGGCGTCCTTCAAAAGATTCGATACGCTGATTCGATAATCAGGTGTAACAGTCAGTAGTCCGCAATCGAATGCGCGGTCGTGGATGGCGTTGAGGCAGAGGCCGTTGCGTGGGTTAGTCCTGTTCTTGGCGTCCGCGGCCCACGGGACAATGTGACTTGCCGTGAGAAGGGCGGGAACGGCTAATCCGGTAATACAGCAGCGTGAATCGTAAGCCGCAAGAACGGCAGCACGAAAAAATCCTTGGTTAACGCGAACCCTCACCATCGTTTCGCGGTTGAAACCTTCTGGTGTGCTTAACTCCGGGAACATGTCAGTAGGAAGCACCGGCAGGAACTGCGCAAGTAGCCGCTGGCTTTCGAATGCTAACGCGTCCCAATTATTCTTGAACTCGTTCCAAACGACTTCCTCTGCCTTAGATCCGTGAGACGCACCTGCGATTTTCCGGCTCTTGAGAGCCGGATCCAGTCGGGCAAAATTGGCAAGCTTCCAAGAGACGGAGGAGGGTGTGCGACCAAGTACCTTAGACAGAGCAATCACTTCGGGGTTTCGTACATGGATGCGACCAAATGGAATGCGGCAATAGAGGTTAAACGCAACTATCAGCTCGTCCCGCGTCCAATCTCGCCGTGGCACGTTCTTAATCACGAAACCTGGCGCTCAATCTTAGCGATCACGTCCGCGTAGTGCTGAACAACGAGGTCGGCTTCCAAGGCGTTGTCACAGTCAGCGAGCGACGAGAAATCAGTTACTCTACCCTCGTCGTGAAGATAGGCGGCGGTATTCCGCCACACGGTTAGCCGCTCCGCAAGAGCGTCTAGAACCTGCAAAACATCTTCTCGATTCAAAGCCAACATGCATTTTTCAGTCATCATTCTCTCTGGTGTAAAGGCGTTCGTAGGATTTCGAAGTTGACTACGACTTACGAGGGAGTGCCGATCCAGCCGAACAAACCGATAGCTTTAGACCCTCATCGACTCCACTTCTGGGCGAAGATATCACAGACGAGAAAAGACGGACGGCCTGATGATCCCCTATCCGCCCTTCTTCACCAGATCCAGCACCTCCTCGGCGTGGCCTTCCGGCTTGACCGGGCTGAAGATGTGGACGATCCTGCCGTCGGGGCCGATCAAAAAAGTGCTGCGCACGATCCCCATTACCTTTTTGCCGTACATGTTTTTCTCTTTCAGAACGTCAAACTTCTTAGCGACCTCTTTTTTGTCGTCGGCCAGCAAGGTATACGGCAGGTCGTGCTTTTCTTTAAACTTCAATTGGGCCTTGGGAGTGTCAGGAGAAATGCCGAGCACGACCAGTCCGGCCTTTTGCAATTTGCTATATGCGTCGCGGAACCCGCACGCTTCAATGGTTCAGCCGGGCGTGTCGGCCTTAGGGTAGAAGAACAGGACAACGTTCTTGCCGCGAAACTGGTCGAGCGAAACCGGGTTACCGTTTTCGTCGGCCAGAGTGAAGCTGGGAGCTTTCGAGTTGATTTCCATGTTGCATTATCTATATCGCAAATCGGGCCGGCAGGCTATGGCTGCCTTGCTGGGCGTGGGCCTGCTCGGCTTGGGCATGAGCGCCGTGGCCCAAGTGCTGCAGGACCACACGCGCCACCAGCAGACGCCGCCGCCCGATCAGAACCATGGTCCCACGAAGAATGCCAAGCGCGGAGCACGCGCCATCGGCGTGGTGGAGTTTCTGCCGGGAGGCGGGACGCGGCTGGTGCCCATTGCGATCTGGATCGACGACCGCTTCTATGATGCCAGCCTCTATGCCGCCAATCCCGAGCCGCTGGCGGTTGAACCCCAGACTGTTTATCAGGCTACCGACTACGGTGAGCCGACGGGATTGTTCACGGTGGTGACGCCCAAGGAAGTCAACGGCAGTTGGGTGGCCGACGGCAAATGGACGCCGCATCGGGCCATGGATGAGATGCTGGCGAAGCAAGCTGCCAAGCAACCGAAGAAGAAAGTTACAGCCAATGCGGACGACGATCGGCCGGTGCTGCATCGAGCGGGATCTTCAGGGTCGGGAGATTCCGGCACGCCTTCGGGAACTTCGAGCAATACGCCTCCGCCGTCCAACGATGATCCGGACCGACCCACGCTGAAGAACAGTTCGCCCAGCAGTGCCAGCACGCCTGCGGCGCCGGCATCGTCGGGACCTACGCCGGCGGACAGCGCGCCGAAGTCGGGAACGCAGCAAGCATCGAGTTCAGTCTCGGCTCCTGCGTCCGCCAACGACACCAACGAGAACGATCCCGGGCGGCCGTTGTTGCGGCGCGGCAAGCCCGCTCCTGAGCCGGATCAACCGGAACCGCCGGCGCAAACCAGCGCGACGAAATCGGCGGCCGCGACGGGGACGGCACAAGTGAAACCGGTCAGCACCCTGGCTGGGTCGGGACATCATTCCTATCCCGCAGTTTCAGACGCCGGCAAATACGAGATGCGATCGCTGCTCTACGCCATGGGTTCGTCGGAACGAGTTGATCGGTCGCAGGAGATGGGCGAGCTGGCGCTGGACGACATTCGAAAATTCGTGGCGCAACGCAAGACGCCCGCGTTGCCGAAGACGGCGGCGATCACCGACTACGATCTGCGTGCTTTCGACCTGGATTACAGCAACTCGCCGACCCTGGTTTACACCGCAACGCTGGCGGTGCCCGGGGCCAAGGCGCTGCGTGGCGGCGGCTTCGACTATTACGTCACCGTGGTAGCGCGCGAGGACATCAACGGCAAGCCAATCAAGATTTTCAGCTCGGTCACCGACAGCAATCACCTGGACGCCTTCGCGCGCATGGAGATCATCGACGCGGTGGATGCCGACGCCAACGGGCGGGGCGACCTGCTGTTCCGGCAGTACTCCGATACCGGGATCAGCTACGGTTTGTATCGTGTTTATCCCTACCAGATGCAGAAGATATTTGAAGGCGGTTCGGGAGTTTGATTGAGCTATACACAGCTCCGGAAGCACTTTAGGACTAAGGTTCATAGCTCACAAATTGTGCAAAACCTCTTAGACGGCCGACCGAGTGCCCGCTTGGCCGAGCTTGGCAGTCAAAGCCGCAAACGTCGCTTAAACCGCTGATTCTAAGACGATTGGATTATGCTGCAGACGGTGGGCAGGTCGTGCAAGTCACTGACAGGGCAGGCCATGCGGACGGGTGGGATCGATATTCCACAGAGTTTTCCACAGATCTGAGGATTTCGTAGAAATTGCGGCTGGGGCCGCGATTCCCGGCTGCAATTCCCGGGAAAATGCCGTGTCGGAGCGGAAGCGTTCAGACGGCGGACTGGCGTTTCCCAAGAACTTATCCAGCACGATGAACGAAAAAAAGGCCGCCTGTCGTGGCAGCCTTTTCCTTGAAAACTCGAGGAGCTTAGTGGGTAGTGGAAGACGCCGGTTTCCCCATGCCGGGACTTGACGGCCTGCTGCTGGCTGCGCCTGGGCTGCCTGCGGGCCGGGCGGGCGGAGGCGCTACGCCAGACTGAGCGTTATAGGCATCCACAACAATCTTGGTGAGGTCGACACCGGCGGTGGCCCAGAGAAGCGGACCTTGCGGCCAAGGATTCGACGAATCGAACAGCAGGCCGTAGCCATTGGACTTGGCGTACTTGTCGATCACCGGAGCCATCTTCTGCAGAATGCGCTGGGCGATCTCGTTGGACTGCTGCTGATAATCGTTCTGTGCGTCTTCAGCCGAGCGCTGCAAGCTCTTCTGCTTGGTCTCGATAGACTTCACGAGGGTGGCATGGGCCTCCTCGTTCATTTTGTCGCCCTGAGTGTTGAGCTGCTTCTTCAGATTATCGATTTCGGTATTCAGGTTCGACAGCTCGGTACGGCGCGGCTCAAATTTCTTCTGCAACGCGTCGAAATCGCGAGCGCCTTCATTGGTGCCGATGATGGCCTGCTGAATATCGATGATACCGACCTTGACTCCACCGGAACCGGCAATTGGAGTGGCGCCAGCCGACGAGGCGGAAGGAGTGGAGGTTGGGGCGGCGGTGTGAGCGGCCGAACCAGTTTGGGCCATGGCCGTCATTGCCAGGACGATAGCGAACACGGCTGTGCCTACGAACGTGCGCTTCATTGAGTTGGTGTAGCTCCTTGAACTGCTCCGGGAATTCCACAGGTGTTCCAGGGATGTACGCGGTCCCGCTGCGTCTTGATCTGGACTGCCGGAAAACGATCGTCACATGGAACGCGAACGAACACGCCTCCCGGCCGGAAAATTCGGCGGTGCGGATACATCAATTATAGGGAAACGCGCTTCCCAGCGTCAAACGGGAAGATTCGCGGGTTGCTGAATTTGCGAGGCCGCCTCAGGTCGGCGTCTCTTGGGTCGCGCGAGAGGCTATTGCGATGGCGGTTGCGAACGCGTGGCCGTGCCTTCCATTACGGTGGCCCAGCCTCCGCCTGCTTTGGGCACTTGCGATTTGAAACCGTAAGAGTCAGGTGAGATGAAGGTGACGGTGTAGCGGCCCTTGGTGACGACGCCGTTCAACTTTTCTTCAGCATCCCACACCCAGGTACTTCCCTGAACGTTGCCGATGGCCAGGGTGTGCTCGCCCAGGCTGTTATAGGCGTTGTAGGTGTAGGCTTTGTCCTGCGAGTTGTATTCCATCACGCGCGTACTGTGAACGTCGCCCATGGGCCCGTGCATCACGGTATGAGTTTCCAGAAAATAGTTACCCGGCACCCACCCGCCGTGCTCGGTTGCGGTAAACGGCGTGGTCGGACCGTTGGGACTTATTTTTGCCGTGCCGGACTGCTTCCAGTCGCCGGCAAAGTATCCCATGGCTTGCTGCTGCGGACTGGGGGCAGGCGTCGGTTGCGGATTTTGAGCGAACATCCCGACGCTGAGGATGAGGCAAAGGGCAAATATTGTTGGAGCTTTTCTCATAAGATTTCCTGGTGCTCCCCCTATGATTGGCGGCGTTTCAGCTGGAACGGCTTCAAACTCGAGCCAGATGCCATCAGCCGGCAAGCCTCTGGTTTTGAGCAAGACTTTTATTTGCTGCTGGACGCCGCCGAGAAACCGTGGGACAACGCTGCCGTCCCTGCGGGACTCAGATCAATTTTCCACCTGACCCAGCACTCCGCCTTCGGCTACGTACTGGGCTAAGCTCTGGCGCGCCTGCGGCGCTCGTGTTCTCCGCTTCGAACGCTGCTTCCGAAGCACAAAGTTAGTTCTCACATAGACTTCCAGGGACTGAACCGACTTTTATTTGCTGCTGGACGCCGCCGAGAAACCGTGGGACAACGCTGCCGTCCCTGCGGGACTCAGATCAATTTTCCACCTGCCCCAGCACTCCGCCTTCGGCTACGTACTGGGCTAAGCTCTGGCGCGCCTGCCGCGCTCGTGTTCTCCGCTTCGCCCCGCGGACTCTAACAGCCCGCGCTACCAACCTCGCCTCGAAATACACACTTTGCGAAGGCCGCTCCTAGAAGGTGGTAGCCACGGTGAAGCGGAAGGTCTTGAGCGGCTCCGCCAAAAGATACTTAGGCTGGTAGATCGAAACTGCCTGGGCATAGGTATACTCGCCGGCCGCGCCCGCCGGGAACATTGAGCGGGTGATGGGGTTGGGCGAGCTTACGACTTCGTCGATACGCATCGGGTTATATGCCCAATAAATGCGGAACGGCGCGTTGACCACCGGCATGATGACTTGCAGCTCGATACCCGTCGACATGCGCGTCTGGTAGTTCGTACCCGAGACCGCGTTGAGCACGGGATTGAACGGGATGAGCGTGCCGCCGGCACAGCCGTAGGTGGAAGTGAGCGCAGGACAGCCGAAGACCGTGGTCTGCAGCGAAGTCACTTGCGGTCCGGCAATCCGCAATTGATTGGGCTCGGATATGAAGTCCCACCCGGTATCGACGAAGGGGGCAATGGTAACCGGTCCGGCGATGGGGATGCGGTATTCCAGGTTGGTTACGATGTTGGTGTCGCCACCGGGAAAGATGATCTGCTCAACCGGAATCGTAATGCTGTAAACGCCCTGCCGGGGGTTTGCCGGATTCAGCGGAACGTTGGTGCCGTCGGGATTCTGCAGCGGAATGGTGACCGCGGTGGGGAAGAAGGCGACGGGAGAGATGGCCCGGATATCAAAGCCACGAATGTCGGTGTCGCCGCCCATGTAGAAACGGTCAAACGGCGGAGCCACGGTTCCTCCATATCCTGTAATCCATGAGCCCAGTACCCGGAAGCCGACCGTATTGCGGCCCTTGTTTACGGGCATGAACCTCTTATATTCGCCCACCGGCTTGATGTATTTCACGTTGCCGCCCAGGCCGGCGACTTCGGTGGCGAAGTACACGCTTTGCCCGGAGTGCGGGCGCTGCGGGTTGTCGATTCGATTGTAGGAAAAGTTGGGTACGACCTTGCTGGTGATAATTCCGGTGAGCGCGTTGGGACCGGAGATGCTGCGGAATTCCAGCGCCTCAAAGTAATCGGTCGAGGCCGCGCTGAAGGTCTGCACCGAGGAATCGTCGAACGAGTAGGTCATGCCTACGCGTTTGAACGAGCGCTTAATCGGGTAAGCCAACGAGGAGGTGAATCCGGTGCTGGTCTGGGTGAAGTTCTGCAGCAACGCCTGGTAGCTGGGCGGCAGGTTCAATTGCTGATTCAGCTGGATCGAAGTCAGCGCTGCCTGATTGTAGTTGTAGCTGCGATGGTAGACCGACCAGCCAAATTGCAGCGGACGGTCGAACAGATAAGGCTGGGTGAACGACAACGTTTCGTTGCGCTGGTATTGGCCGATCTGGAATTCCAGCGATAGGCTTTCGCCCTTGCCGAACAGATTGTTGGTCGTATAGTTGATGCCGATAAAGGCGCCCGACAATCCGCTGACACCGCCGGTCAGGCCGATGCTGTTCTTGCCTTTTTCCTTCACCTTGAGCGTGATATCGACCGTGCCGTCCTGCACGTTCTGTTTGATTTCAGAGTCCTGCTCGGGCTTGAGCACGTCGAAATATTGCAGCTGGTTCAAGCGCAACAAGCTGAGTTCCCACAGGTTGCCGTTGTAAACCTGGCCTTCTTCCAAAGCCAGTTGGCGCCGGATAACCTTATCGCGGGTGGTGGTGTTGCCCTGAAACTCGATGCGCCGGACATAGAACTGCTTGCCTTCGTCCAAATCGATGCGCAGGCTGATGGTCCGCTTCTCGTCATCGGCTTCCGTATTGGGCACAGGCGTGAAGTTGATATAGCCCAGAGCAGCATAGGCCTTGCGCAACGATTCCAGTCCTTTGCGGATGGCCTCGGTATCGAACACATCGCCGTCTTTAATTTTGAACAGGCTGCGCAGCGCCTGGGTGTTCTTGACTGCCTTGTTGCCGGTGAAGGTGATCTCTTTCAGCCGATAGCGCTGGCCTTCTTCCACGGGCATGGTGATGTCGACCGCCTTGCCCGGCGAAGACTTGAAGGGGAAGTACCACTTCACGCCGCTGGTATCGTGGATCTGGGTTTTAGGATCGCCCACCAGAGCTTTGAAATAGCCCTTGGTCTGATAGTAGTAACGTACGCGTTCGGCGTCTTCCGAGAGCTTGGTGGAATCGTAGGTACGCGGGAACAGGTTCTCCAGGAAGATGGAGTGGGGAATGCCGATGGGCTTCAGATTCTTCATCGCGCTCTGCAGTTCGCGGTTGCTGAGTGCCTTGTTGCCTTCAAACTTGATCTTGCCGACCTTGACCTTGGGACCTTCTTTCACCACAAACGTCAAGGCCACGGCGGCGGGAGGAATGGGCCGCACTTCCGATTGCACGGTGGCGAACTGCCGGCCGTGCGCCGCCAGCAACTGTTTGATCACCACTTCGGCGTGCTTCACTTTGGTCGGATCGTATTGACTCTCCTGGGTTAGGCCGACCTTTTGTTCCTTGAACTTGTCCAGAACGTCACTCTGAGAAACTGAGCTCAAGCCAACGTATTTGATCTCGCGGATGGTCGGCTTTTCCTTGACATAAACGTAGATGATCCAGCCTTTGGCCGACTGCTCACGCTCGATCCGCAGATCGTCAAAATAGCCGGTGTTCCACAGGGAATTGAAGTCGCGCTCCAGACCGGCCTGGTCATAGACGTCACCCGGCTTGGTAAACATGCGGGCGCGAATGGTTTCCGCCGGAATTCGGCGGTTGCCCCGGATCACGATACTTTCGACCACGTCCTGCTGCGCTACGCAAGTTCCGGCGAGGAATAGGATTGCGAGGAAGAAACTGATCGCCGTGGCGCAATAACGTGTCCCGCGCGTCCAAAGCCTCGCGGGTCTTCCCTGACGGTGGCAAGAAATGACGTAAACCTCAGTAACAGGGTTTGATGAAAGCGCAATTATACGGTAAGGGCAGTCCGGTTCGGAAACCAAAGCGGCCCATTGATTAGCAGTCGATGGCTACGCTAACCCTCGGTGACGGTGGAAGTTGCGTTAGCCCGCTCCACTTCCACCAGAGTGGAGTAGAACGTAGCCCCACCCCCCAGGTCGGTGAGCCGGTCAGAGGTCAGCAGATTCAGGTTGAAGCCGCCCTCCGATAACTTCGCCCAGCCTAGCTTTGCGCCGACCACCCCGGCGGGAACCGATCCGTCGACCCGGGCACGCAGAAAAATTTCGCCGCGCTCGTTGAAGATGCGAACCCGATCGCCATCGCCGATGCCGCGCCGCTGCGCGTCGTCCACTGCCATCTCCAATTTGTGCTGCCGCTCCATTTTCTGATGGCCGGGATGATTGACGAAGGTGGAGTTCAGGAAGTTATCGGCCTTGCGCGCCAACAACTCGAGCGGATACTGTTTGGCCGCGGGCTGGTGACGCGACTCCTCTGGCGGAACGAACGATGCCACGGGATCCATTCCGTGGGCGATCAACTCGCCGTCGTAAATGCGCGCCTTGCCGTTGGGCGTGGGAAATCCGTGGGCAAACGGCAGCCACGCACTTCCGTTTCCGTCGCCATTCAAATTGAGCCGCACCGTCGAGTCATGCTCCAGCCGCTCGCGAGTGATTCCCGCCAGCTGCGGAACGCCCGAAGCCAGCGCGGCGTCGATCATGGCATCCACCGGCTGGCGGAAGCAGTCGTCCTCAAAACCCATGTGCAACGCCAGTTCGCGAAAGAAATCGACGTTGGACTTGCACTCGCCCAGCGGAGCCATGGCCTGATGCGAAACCTGCAGGTAGTAATGGCCGTAAGCCAGGACCAGGTCTTTGTGCTCGAAGAACGTGGTCGCCGGAAGCACGAGGTCGGCATAATCGGTGGTGTCGGTGAGGAACTGCTCGTGCACCACGGTGAACAGATCTTTGCGCCGCAAGCCTTTTGTGACCAGCTGCTGTTCCGGACAGACCGCGGCGGGATTGCAGTTGTAAACCACCAGCGCTTTGACCGGCGGATTGTCGAGTTCGGTCAGTGCCCGGCCCAACTGCACCATGTTGATGGTGCGCGAGGTGCGGCCCAGCGGACTTTTCTGCATCAGGTCGCGGCGTTCCATGGCGGCCCGGTCAAGCTGAAAGCCGCCGCTGGTGGAAAGCTGCAGACCTCCGCCAATTTCCTTCCACGATCCGGTGATGACGGGCAGCATGCAGACGGCACGCACTGCCGCGCCGCCGTTCTGCGAGCGCTGGATACCGTAGTTTAGCCGGATCGCCGCCGGCCGCGTGGTGGCGTACTCGCGGGCCAGCCGCTCGATGTCGTTTTGCGGAATGCCGGTCCACTGGGCAACGCGTTCGGGCGTATATTCCGGCAGGCGTTTCTGCAACTCGTCGAAGCCGTCAGCATAACGCGAGATGTAATCGGCGTCGTGCCAGCCCTCGCGCAGGATGATGTGCATCAGGCCCATGGCCAGGGCGACGTCGGTACCCGGGTTGATCGGAATATGCCAGTCGGCAATCTTAGCGGTGCGGGTGCGGTAAGGATCGATGACGACCAGTTTGGCGCCGGCACGCCGGGCTTCTTCGATGAACGGCCAGAGATGAATATTGTTGCCGTGAATGTTGGCGCCCCAGGCAACGATGTACTTGGAGTGGCGGAACTGCTCGGGCTCGGTGCCCACCTTGCGTCCGTAAATGGAGATGATGGCGTCGCCGCCCGCCTGCGAACAGATGCTGCGATGCAGTTGCGAAGCGCCCAGCCGATGGAAGAAGCGCATGTCCATCGACGCATTGTTGAGCACGGCGATGTTGCCGCCGTAGGAGTAGGGCAAAACCGATTCCGGCCCGAACTCGGCACTCACCTGCTTGAGCCGGGCGCAGATTTCGTCGAACGCATCGTCCCAGGTGATGCGCTGGAAGGCCCCGTCGCCGTGAGTTCCTTTCTGCGAGACGCGGCGCATAGGATAGAGAACGCGGTCGGGCGAGTAAACCCGGTCAAGATATTTCGCAACTTTGCCGCACAGAAAACCGCGCGTAATGGGATGCTCGGGATCGCCCTGAATCCGGGTGGCGCGGCCATCTTCGATGGTGATAAGAACAGCGCAGGCGTCGGGACAATCATGCGGGCAGGCGGCGTGGACAACTCGCTTCATCAAGTGCACCTATGCATGCGATTATCCCACGAAGGATTGCTGGAGTCGGTCATTTGCCGGCTCGGCTTTTCGTGAGGCCGCGATTTCAAACTCGGCTGGTTTCGCCGCTCTGGCGATGTTCCAGACCAGTCAAGCCAGTACTTTGTCATCAATTTGTCAGCGAGACTGTGACCAGCCGCCGTTTTTATGGGATGAACAGCATTTTTGGCCGTTGACCAATGCAATTCCTGCTTGCTTTGCGTACCCCTAACGGATGTATGATTTGTAAACCCGCTGGCCGAGTCGTGCAGTTTGTGGAGAGAAAGCGCTATGGCTCGCAAATTACTTGCCCTCGTGGTTTTGGTTGTCGCTGCATTTTCGTTATCGAGTGCGGCGAGGATGCATGGTCCCTCAGCAGTGCAGGACCGGGAACGTGTGCTGGACTATGCGCACAGCCTGGAAGACCATCCGCTCGCCAAAGATAGCCTGGAAAAAAGAATGTGGCTGACCGAGTGGATTGTCCAGGTACCCGATTTCACGGTCAACGTCTGCTGCAAGGAACTGGAATCGCTGGACCAGGTGAATGACACTTATTCCAACCAGTTGCGGATGCAGGCCATGTACTCGCAGGCCGCCTTCCAGCTGGAACACCCGGACGTGAAGGACAATGCCGCTATCCAGGCGGCGGGACTGGCCGGAACGCTGCGCGCTTATCGTGCCATCCAGCGCTTCGATCCAACAGCGAAGTATCCCTTGCTCGATAACCTGATTTCTCTGGAAAGACAAGGCAAGCTGCAGAAGTATGTGCAGCAGCGGTCGAAGTGCATGATCGAAGATTAAGCGGCGCGAATGGATCGGAGGCGGGGGCGCGATGGTCGCGCGCCCTTCTGTCTTTTGCGGTGATGCCCCTGCCGCCATTTCCAACCAGAATCATCAATCTCGAACGCCCGTAGGCGAATCCTTCGATTTATCGTGGTCGGCGGCCGGAACGAGCTACCGCAAATTCTCGAAACTGGAAACCTGAAACTTCTCACCGCACTTTGGCAAACATCACCTGATCCAGCAGCACGCCGTTCTTGATGGCGCTGCGGCGCAGAATGCCTTCGCGCTCGAAGCCGGCCTTTTCCAGCACGCGCATGGATGCCACATTGTGGGAGAAGGTGGTGGAGAAGATTCGCACTACCTGGTAGGTGTCGAAGGCCCAGTCCGAGGTAGCGATGACGGCGCGCGTGGTCAGGCCGCGTCCCCAATAGGACTCGGACAGCCAGTAGCCCATTTCCACGCTGAGGCGGGCGATGTCGACTCCCAGCTTGAATCCGATTCCCCCGATCGCTTCGCCTTGGTACTCCAGGGCAAGCGACATGGGAACATCCATGGCGCGCACGTAGTTCAGATAGTCGAGGCCGTCCCGCCGGGTGTAAGGATGAGGAAACTGATCGCGCAGATTGGCGGCGATCTTGGAATTGTTGGCGTGACGCAGCAGCGCGTCGAGATCGTCCCTGCGCCAGGGCCGAACCCGAAGACCATCGCCAAGGTCGAGCAGCATGCGGGCTCCGCTAGATCGACATCACTTCTTTTTCTTTGCCCCTGGCCAGCTCTTCCATCTTCTTGATCTCGTCGTCAGTCAGCTTCTGGATCTGGTCCAGCGCGCCGCGCTCTTCGTCCTCGGTAATCTTCTTATCTTTGAGCGCCTTCTTGATCAGCTCGTTGCCGTCGCGGCGGATGTTGCGAATAGCAGTACGATGCTCTTCCAATGCCTTGTGCAGATGCTTGACCATATCTTTACGGCGCTCTTCGGTGAGCGCCGGCACCGGGACCCGGACCAGTTTGCCATCGTTCATCGGATTCAAGCCGAGATCGCCACCGCGAATGGCCTTTTCGATGGCCCCGATCAGGCTGACGTCCCAGGCCTGCACGGTTATGAGCTGGGGCTCGGGAGCGCTGACGTTGGCCAGCTGATTCAGCGGCATCTGGGAGCCGTAGGCGTCGACGGTCACGCTGTCCAGCATGTGCACCGACGCGCGTCCCGTGCGGGTGGAAGCCATCTCCTTGCGAAAATCTTCCACCGCTTTCTCCATACGCGTCTTCAGTTGGACAAAACTGTCTTTCAACGCAGGCATCGACGCCATCGTTACTTGAGTCATGATCTGGTTCCTCAGGATGAAGTCAGAAACCCTTGATTATAAGCCATCAGCCGTCAGCTCTCAGCGGTCAGGTAAAGCAAGATTTCCAGGTGCAATGCGATCAGGTCGAATGCGCACTTTTCGGGACGACGTCCCACCTTATTTACTGGCCGACACTACTGAACCGCGGAACTCGAAAAGCAGATCCCTCACCGACTAAAGTCGGTTCGGGATGACAAAACTGGGAAGTTAGTCGCCACAGAAAAAACCTTAAGAGCTAATGGCTGCGAGCCTGCCTGTTTAACAGCAGAAAATCGCTCTCGCGTTCGTAGAGCTTCTTCTGGAAAGGGCTTCTCTACCGCGTCTTACCCCTGGTTGACCAGAGAGCCGACTCGCTCGCCCATCACTACGCGCTGAATATTGCCATGCTGGTTGAGATTGAAGATCACGATGGGCAGGTTGTTCTCGCGGCACATGGCAATGGCGGTGGCATCCATCACGCGGAGCCCCAGGCGCAGCACGTCCATATAGCTGATGTGTTCAAACATGGTGGCATCTTTTACCAGGACCGGGTCGGCAGTGTAGATGCCGTCGACCTTGGTGGCCTTGAGAATGGCTTCCGCCTTGATCTCCATGGCGCGCAGGGAGGCGGCGGTGTCGGTAGAGAAGTAGGGATTGCCGGTGCCGCCGGCGAAGACTACTACGCGGCCTTTCTCCAAATGCCGGATGGCGCGCCGGCGGATGAACGGCTCGGCCACCTGATTCATCTCGATGGCGCTCATCACCCGGGTAAAGGTGTTCTGTTTTTCCAGCGCATCTTGCAAAGCCAGCGCATTGATGACCGTCGCCAGCATTCCCATGTGATCGGCGGAAACCCGGTCCATGAGCTTAGCTTGCTCGGCGACGCCGCGGAAAAAGTTGCCCCCGCCGACCACAATGGCAATTTCGATGCCCAGGCGATGGACCTCGGCGATTTCCGCCGCGATCTCGTGTACCCGCACGTTGTCGACGCCAAAGCCCTGTCCGGCGGCCAGCGCCTCACCCGAAATTTTCAGCAGAATGCGTTTGTAAGCGGGAGTGCTCATGCTTGGCAGATACCTAACTCGAAAGTGCCCAATCAGTTTAGCAGGATTGGTGTGTGGAATTAATGCCGCGCGCTCCATGGCTGTCTCTCACTGCGATACAGTAGAGCTCGAAGCTCATGGACAGCATTGACGATCTTCTACAGCGCGCCTTCCAACTCTCCCAGTTTCGTCCTCATCAGCGCGAGGTGATCCAGGACGTGGTGGAGGGCCGCGATGTGGTTTGCGTGATGCCGACGGGCGCGGGCAAGAGCCTGTGCTTCCAACTGCCGGCCCTCATGCTGCAGGGCCTCACCGTCGTCGTCTCTCCGCTGATCTCGCTGATGGCCGATCAAGTGAAACAACTGCAGCGCCTGAACGTTCCCGTTCTGTTCATGAACAGTTCGCAGAATCATGAGGAACAGCGCGAAGTTTTCTCGAAGCTCAAGCGAGGTTTTGCCGGACTGCTCTACGTGGCGCCGGAACGATTCGCCGCGCCGTCGTTCCAGGGCATACTCCCCGATCTGAAGACGCGGCTGTTTGTGGTGGATGAAGCGCACTGCCTCAGCTTTTGGGGACACGATTTCCGGCCGGAATATATGCGGTTGGCCGAGGTGCGCGAAAAGCTGGGATCGCCGGTCACCATGGCGCTGACCGCGACCGCTACTCCTCACGTGCGTGACGACATCGTAAAGATGCTGAAGCTGCGCAGTCCGAAGATGCATGTCACCGGCTTCGATCGGCCGAACCTGACCTACGCCTGCCGCCGTATCGATACGGAAGCCGGCAAGGACGCGGCCCTGCTGCATGGCCTGTCGAAGCAGGCGGGCAGCGGTATCGTCTACTGCTCAACTCGCCGCCTGGTCGAGCAGTTGGCGGCGCTGTTCGCAGAGCGTTTCCCTAAACGCACGGTACGTGCCTACCACGCCGGCATGGACGCCGAGGCTCGCAAGCGAAGCCAGGAAGAGTTCATGGCCAACGCCGGTGCGGTGGTGGTAGCGACCAACGCGTTTGGCATGGGGATCAACAAAGCCGACATTCGCTTTGTGGTGCACTACAACATTCCCGCCAGCCTGGAAGCGTATTACCAGGAGGCTGGCCGAGCCGGACGGGATGGCCGCACGGCGCAATGCATTTTGTATTGCAGTCCGCGCGACCGGTTTACGCAGGAATTCTTCATCGACAAGATTGGGGAGAACAACACCGACCTTTCGCCAGGACAGATTGCGACTCTGCAAGGTTATGCCCGGCAGAAGCTGGACCAGGTATTTCACTACGCCTACCGATCGCAGTGCCGGCGCCGCGCGATTCTGGATTACTTCGGCGACCGCACTGCGGTGACGCAATGTGTCTGCGATGTCTGCCGTGGAGATGTGCGGTCTGGTCCGGCGGCGGGCGCTGGGGTGCCGTTGCAGGTTGCGAGTCGGAAGTCTAAGCCTAAGCGGGCCGCTGCCGGCGATGATCATCTTGATCTGGCTGGAGAATTACGATTCGAACGGCTGCGCAAATTGCGAGCGGAACTGGCGGCCGAAAAGAAGTGGCCAGCCTTCTGCATCGCTCATGATTCCGTGTTGCGCGAGGTGGCGCGGGTCGCACCAAAATCACTCGATGCGTTGGCGGCGATCAAAGGCATCGGGACGGACAAGCTGGAGAAGTTTGGGGCGGCGTTTCTGAAGGCAGCGCGAGATTAGAGTGGTGAGTTAGCCTGCGAGGCACCGTCCCTAAGAAGGGACATGGTTCAGCAGGGCTGCCTATGCTGGGCATGTCGCGAATGTGTATTAATAAAACAGAGCCCCAACGATCTGCGCACAAGACAGGTGGATTGACTGGCCGTATATGATGTAGTCGGTAGGAGGGGGGAAGAGGGGGGGGCAGCGCAAAGGAGAATCGGTCAGGCCAAGCAGCCGTTCTAAGAATGTGCCCGCCAACTCACCCATCGCCTCGCACACAGCGCGACCTCGCGCGGTTGCTCGACGTATCCGAACCGTACCTGAAGTTGGTTCTACGATTGGGTCTCCGTTATTCGGTTTTTCGGATTACCAAGAAATCCGGAGGGACCCGCGAAATAGCAGCGCCAAGCGAGCCAATTAAAGAACTGCAGCACAGATTGCTACGCCATCTCGAAACGGTGTATGCCGGTCGGAGTTCTGCCCACGGCTTCATCAAGCAGCGGTCGATTCGAACAAACGCTCAACCCCATTCCCGCTCGCGCTACGTCTTTAACCTCGACCTGGAGAACTTCTTCCATCCGTTCACTTTGGGCGGGTGAGAGGGCTTTTGATGGGAAAACCCTATTTCTGGGGTAGGAAGGCAGCGACATCCGCGGCCAATCTTTGTTGTAGAGACAAAGTCTTGCCGCAAGGGGCGCCAACATCCCCTATCATCGCTAACATGGTGTGCGCGAAGTTGGACAGCGAGCTGAAGAACCTCGCAAAGAAATTTCACTCTACATACACCCGCTATGCTGACGACATAACGTTCTCGACGATGTCACAGAGTTTTCCAAAAGCTATCGCTGTAAGACCAGGAGAATTGAGTCGGCAAGTTGAGGTTGGCGACGAACTGAAAAATAATTCGTTTCGTTGAAGGCGATGCGTGGGGAACACAGATCCGATTTATTGGCGATTGCTGAGGCAATATGCCGATCTCTACGTCCGGGATGTGGACAGCACGTACCAGCTTCGTGAGCCAGACGAGTTCGTCGAGTACGATTTTCGAGAACTCAAAAAGGCCATTTGGGTGTTGGTCGACAAGAGCACCTTTCAGCAGAGCACAGCGTTTTTTCTTAAGAATGTTGGCCTAGTAACATGTGACCATGCCATCGGAAATCCGGACAGTCTGTTCGTATTTCAGTCACGGGACCCTTTGATGACCGAATACCCCGTGAACGTATTGAGCCGGGATCAAAAACTAGACCTTGCGATTCTCGAAGTTCCCTTCCAAGTTCCGAAGTATTTGCTGGCGGGTGACGATGACGTAATCAAGCAACGCGACCTAGTACGCCTCCTAGGCTTCCCGCAGCATCACGATGGTGCGGATGTTTCGATCTCCGAGGGATACGTCGTGCATGAATACAAGTTTGAAAACATTCGCCGTTTTCACATTAGTGCCTCAATCATTCATGGCAACAGTGGTGGACCTGTGCTTAATTCGGAGAACCGGGTCATTGGTGTCGCCATAAAGGGTGGTGAAGAGGAACTTAACGGCGTTGTCCCGATTAGTTACGTTTTCCGGTTATCCCAATCAACCCTCATAACACCGAGCGGGCAAAAAGAAACAGGGCGGGAATGACCCCGTCCTGTCTCTTAGCTTGCGATTTGCCAATTGCTACTCCGCTGCGGCGTCGCCGGCCTTGCTGATGGCGATGGTCTCGCCTACGTCGCCCACCTTGAAGCGCGCGAAGCGCCGGACCGAGATGTTTTCGCCCAGCTTGCCGACCACCGTAGCGATCATCTGATAGACGGAGATAGTCTGGTCCTTGATGAAGGGCTGCTCGTACAGGCAAACCTCCTCGTAGAACTTGGCCATCTTGCCTTCCACGATCTTCTCGATCACCGGAGCCGGCTTGCCAGTCGCGGCTGCCTGCGCGCGGTAGATATCTTTTTCCTTCTCGAACGCTTCGGGAGTGACATCTTCCTTGCGGACAAAGCGCGGATCGGTGGCAGCGATGTGCATGGCGATATCGTGTACCAGGCCCTTGAAGTCTTCGGTACGGGCCACGAAATCGCTCTCACAATTCACTTCGACCAGCACGCCGATCTTGCCTCCAGCGTGGATGTAGCTGGAGACCGAACCCTCGCTGGTGGCGCGGGTCGCCTTCTTGGCGGCCGTGGCGATGCCCTTCTTGCGCAGAATGACGATGGCGCCTTCTACGTCGCCCTTGCTCTCGGTGAGGGCGTTCTTGCAATCCATCATGGGTGCGTTGGTTTTGTCGCGAAGCTCTTTAACTTGTGCGGCGGATATGTTCACGGATGTAGTGCTCATCTTTCGGGAAACCCTTTCGCTATTCGCATTTCGCTCTTTGCTTTTCGCCAGAAAACGAAATCCGTCCTAATGAAATCTTTGTCCTATTCATCTTTCACCGCCTCGCTCAACCTTCTGGCGAAGAGCGAACGGCGATCAGCGAATGGCGGCTGCAAAAACGCCCGCGCTAGTCTGACGCGCGGGCCGGGAAACCACTCGTCGTCTCAATCTGTTTTAGGCGCTGGTATTCTCTGCGGCAGCACGGCGGCCGCCCTTGCCCAGCACTTCTTCCATGCTGACTTCTTCCGAGTCGTCGATGCTCGACACGGCCGGGGCTTCGACTTCGCCTTCCGGAGTAGCTGCAGTCTGCTTCGGCAGCTTCGCTGTATTGCACGCCGGCAGCCAGATCGGCCATCTGCTTGTCGGTTACCGCCTGCGAGCCTTCGACTACCGAGTCGGCAATCTTGGAGGCGAACAGCCGGATAGCACGTAGCGCGTCGTCGTTGCCGGGAATCACGTAATCCACTTCGGTCGGATCGCAGTTGGTGTCGACCACGGCAACCACCGGAATACCCAGCTTGCGCGCTTCCTTCACCGCGATCTGCTCTTTGTTGGAGTCGATCACGAACAGCGTGTCGGGCAAGCGGTTCAGGTTCTTGATGCCGGCAAGATTGGCTTGCAGGTGCTTGCGCTCGCGCTCCAGCTTTACGACTTCCTTCTTCGGCAGCAACTCGTAGCGGCCATCGGTGGCCATCTCGTCGAGTTCCTTCAGCCGCTTCACCGACTTCTGCACCGTGACCCAGTTGGTGAGCAGTCCGCCCAGCCAGCGCTGGTTCACATAGAACATGCCGCAGCGGGTGGCTTCTTCGGCGATGGCGTCCTGCGCCTGGCGCTTGGTGCCGACAAACAGCACCAGCTTGCCATCGGCCGCCATGTCCTGTACGAACTTCGACGCTTCCTTGAACATCTTCAGCGTCTTCTGCAGATCGATGATGTAAATACCGTTGCGTTCGCCAAAGATGAATTCCTTCATCTTGGGGTTCCAGCGTTTCGTCTGGTGCCCGAAGTGAACGCCCGCTTCGAGCAACTCCTTCATGGTGATATTTGCCAAGCTACCTCCTAGGTTGGCTTGCATCCTTTGCGGCGGCCTTCGCCGGATCGCTCGGGATTGCTTTCCCCGTCACCCGCTCTGTTCAGGATGCGGGAAGATTTCGTTCCGGTTGAACTTCTGTGGCTCGCCCCCGGAACCAAAAGGCGAGAACAGTTGTCAGTAGTCGGTTGCCAGTTGTCAGTCAACTCCCGCCAGAGCTCTCCATCATCTGTCATCCCGAGCGCAGCCGAGGGATCTGCGATCCCCCGCGAAACCTCCTGCTGCAACCCAAAACTGACTACCGACTACTGACAACTGACAACTGACAACTCTTCTTTACCGCTTCGAGAACTGGAAGCGCTTACGAGCGCCCTTCTCCACCCCATCAAGCGCAAAAGCGGCGCTTGCCGGGGGCCCCGGATTCCACTGCTTTCCGGGGCGATCCAATTACCGTTTCGAGAACTGGAAGCGCTTACGAGCGCCCTTCTGACCGTACTTCTTGCGCTCTTTCTCGCGAGCATCGCGGCGCAGGAAGCCTTCGGCCTTCAGCTTGGCGCGCAGCTCAGGATTAAACTCCTGCAAGGCGCGCGCAATTCCCATGCGCACCGCGCCGGCCTGGCCATTCACCCCTCCGCCCTTAACGGTGCAGATGATGTTGAAGGTGACGCTGGTCTCGGTCAGCACCAGCGAGGACTTTGCCATGATGCGCTGCGCCTCGGTGACGAAGTGCTCGTCGAAGGCTTTGCCGTTGACCTTGAACTCGCCGCTACCGGGGCGAAGGAACACGCGAGCCACGCTCGATTTGCGCCGACCCGTACCGTAATACTGAACCAGTTCTGCCATTCGTTATCCGTCGGGAGCCAGGCTCCCTTTGATCCTTCCCAAGAAATTTGAAGGGGCGTGCCTTCAGGCGCGCCGTACCACTTTCCCTTATCTTGTTCCCTTATCTTGTCATCCCGAGGAGGCCTTCAGGCCGACGAGGGATCTGCTTCTTTTCTGCCGTCCCTACTCCACCCCACCGAGCACAAAACCGGTGCTCGTCGGGGACCCCGGTACGGGACTCAAACTTTTTTCGAACCTACCCAGCACTCCGCTTCGTGCGGCCTGTCCTGAGCGAAGTCGAAGGATGCTGGGCTAAACTATTTCGCGCCTACGGCGCTCCCATCCTTCGAATTCTCAATATCCTGCCGACATGTACAGTCCGCGGGATTCCGAGGTGCGCTAAGCGCGCTTGGCGAAGGTCGCCGCAATCGCTTCCGGCTTCTGGGCCGAATGCGGATGCTTGTCATCGCGATAGACCTTCAGCTTGCCGGCCATGGCGCGCCCCAGCTTGGTGTGGGGCAGCATTCCGGTGATGGCTTCTTCCACAACGCGTTCCGGCTTGCGGGCCAGCAGCTTCTTGTACTCTTCGGACCTCATGCCGCCGGGATAGCCAGAGTAGTTGTAATAAATCTTGCTGTCCGCCTTAAGTCCCGTAATGCGGATCTTGGCGGCATTGATCACGATCACGTGATCGCCGGTGTCCATGAACGGCGTGTACTTAGGGCTGTCTTTGCCAGAGAGGATGCGCGCCACACGACTGGCCAGCCGGCCCAGAGTCTGGCCATCGGCATCAATGACAAACCACTTGCGCGCAATTTCCCCCTTGGGGAAATAGGTTGACATCTCTAAACTCTCCCAGTATTTGAAAAAACCGCGAAAGAGCCGCTTGGTTCAGGCGCTGGACGCGCAGAGACCTTCAGGCGGGCAAACGCAGGACTACGAAAGATTTAAGAATAGACTACGGGCGCCGGGATTGTCAACGACACCGCTCTAAACCGCGTCCGGCCGACAGCTCGTTCCACCCGCCCTCTACAGCTTCCCAAACTGTGCCGCGGAATGGCCCCGCGCTCCTGTTTAGCTTCGTATTGGCCGTCGAAACCGCTTGCCCGCTACTTCTAAATCTCCAATCCGATTGCGAATATCGAGCCCTTCGAAATCAGTTGCTTTTTGCGACAAACCAGCACAAAATCTATCACCCAAATTGAACAAATCGATATTTTTCCGCTGCCACGCAGAGGTTTTGCGTTGCGGAATTCGCAAACGCCACAACGAAAACGACGAAAAAATTCAAGGAGCAGGCCATGAAAATTCCCCAAGTCCGCCTGCAATCGGCCATCACAGGCCGGAGGCTGGCCGCCGCGCTAATCATGATTCTCTCAACCTATGCCGCTCAGGCCCAGTTCAGCGTGATCCATAGCTTTGCTGGATCAGATGGGCTCTACCCTTATTCCGGTCTGACGATTGATCGCAATGGGAACCTCTACGGAACCACGGAACTTGGTGGGGCAAACGATCGCGGAGTAATTTTCGAACTGACCTCGTCGGGTTCGGGCTGGACCTTGACCCCGCTGTACAGTTTTCAGACTGGAAACGACGGAGGCTATCCCTATGCCGGAGTCACCATCGGACCCGACGGAGCTCTTTACGGCACCACCACCGGAGGCGGCGGGTCGGAATGCGCTAACGGCTGCGGAACTGTCTATCGTTTGACTCCGCCCGCCTTAGCTTGCAAGACCGCGCTCTGTCCCTGGAACGAAACCGTGCTCTACCGCTTCACCGGCGCTGCCGACGGACAGTATCCCTGCTCGGGAGTGATCTTCGATCAGGCGGGAAATCTCTACGGTACGGCAATTCAAGGAGGCGCCACGGGCAATGGCGTGGTTTACGAACTGGCGCGCACCCAGGGCGGCTGGACGCAAAGCGTGCTTTATACCTTCTCAGGAGCCGCCGACGGCGGCACTCCTTTTTCGCGCGTGACCTTCGATAGCGCCGGCAATCTTTATGGGACCACCATTGAAGGCGGCGCTTATGGCGAGGGCACGGTTTATGAGTTGACGCCTTCAGGATCCGGCTGGATCGAAACCGTTCTCTACAGCTTCACCGGAGGAATGGACGGCAGTTCACCCTATGGCGGCGTAATCTTTGATGCCCTCGGCAACCTCTACGGCAACGCTGCGACCGGAGGCGCGTCGCCGAACAGCGGCACGGCCTTCGAGCTTAGTCCCGCGGACGGCAGCTGGACCTTCACCCTGCTTTACGGGTACAGCAGCCTGGGCGAAGGCGGCATCAATCCGCACGACGCACCCATCATGGACGCCTCTGGTAATCTGTACGGAACGTTGGATAGCGGCGGCATTCCGCCGGCAAACGACGGCACAGTTTACGAGTTGACGCCCTCCAACGCAGGATGGACTTACGCCTCGTTTCACAACTTTGCCGGCGGCACTGACGGATTGGATCCCTTTGGCTCCCTGGTATTCGACGCCAGCGGCAATCTGTACGGCACGGCCAGCTTTGGTGGAGCGAACGGCGGCGGCGTAGTCTTTGAGGTCACACCTTAACGAAGTTTCGTGGGCTGCACGGGGCTCGGCTAATTTAATTCCATGAAGGAACTCTATTCCTGGCTTCGTCAGACATTCAGCTGCGGAGCGGCGGAACAAGCCTGCCCAGCCACGCCATGCCTGAGATGAGTCCGCGTCGGCTGCTCGGCTCGTGGCCGAAGATTGCAGCGCCGGTGATCCTGGGCGCGCTGGCGGCCGTGCTGATGTTGTGGGGGCTCGACGCCAAATATCTTTGGCAGGACGAAGCTCAGACTGCGGTGCTGGCGCAGCGCCTGATGCGTTACGGCCGTCCTCTGGCCTACGACGGCGTCAACCTGATCACCATCGATCAGATCGTGATGGAAGACGCTGCCACCATCGGCGAACGCACTGGCGATCCCAAGACAGCGGTTGACTATTACATTCGGCGCGGCGATCTGAAGCCCGACAGCACCTGGCGATGGCAGCCCTGGGGCCAGTTCCTCATAGAAGGAATCAGCCTCAAACTTTTCGGAGCTAACACGCTGGCGGCGCGACTTCCGTTCGCCCTGGCCGGCATCGTTACGGTGCTACTTCTGTATCAATTTGTGCTGACGCGTTTCGATAGCCTCTTGATGGCGTGGCTGGCGGCGCTGTTGCTGGTGTTCAACAGCTATTGGATTCTGCACAGCCGGCAAGCTCGCTACTACTCGCTGTCGAGCCTGCTGCTGGTGCTGACCCTGATAGCCTACGCGCACTGGCAGTGGGGCGGACGCTGGGGCGCTGCTGCCTTCGTCGTCGCCGCCTGGTGCTGGTTTCAGGTGGATTACGGCACGCTGTGGCCGGTTTTACTTGTTCTCTTTGTCGACGCATTCATCGCGCAGCGGCGCACCATTTGGCGGCCGTTCTTGGTTGGCCTAGCGCTGACCGCGGCCATGGCCCCGTTTATCTACTACTTCGAATTGTGGCGGCGCGCCTCGAAGCCGGTGGGAAGCTGGGGCGATCGTTTCCAGGCCAATCTGTTCAACATGAACGAGTACCTCGTGCCGGTGCTGGTCGTGCTGGCGGCGATGGTGCTGCTGAAGATGCGCTGGCGAACTCTCGTGGAAGTCGAGCGGCGACTAGTCGTGATTGCGATCGCTATTCTGCTGGCGTACTCGCTGTGGGTGCCGCTGGCGGTGCCCTTCTCGTACTTGCGTTACGTGATTATCGTGACCCCGGTGGCTTGTCTGCTGGCTGCGTGGGCGTTGGTGTGCGCCTGCGAAGAGCGCATCGGGCTGGCGTGGGCCGGCGCGGCAGTGCTGATCCTGACTCCGTGGCTGAGCAACCCGCTGCACCCTTTCATTCAGCGGCCGCCGTGGTATCGCAGCGGCGCGATTCTGAAGCCGGAGTTGCGGACGATGGTCACGGAAATCTTCGGCAACCGGCCCGATCCCAATCGCCTGGTGGTGGAATGGCTCAAGCAGAACAGCCAGCCTACCGACGAGATCCTGATCAACTATGAAGACGTCCCGCTGATGTTTTATCTGCCGAATCCGATTCGTGGCGGCGTCGCCGCCTTTCGCGTCGAAGACGACTCGAAGTCGCCACCAGATTTCTTGATCCTGCGCCAGTCGGTGCGATTCGTCCACTGGCCGGTGTTCCGCCGCGAGCTGCTGCGCTACCAATGGCAGCAAGTTCCGCTGGAAGCTCCCGATGTTCCATGGGGCAACAATCCCGACCCCATGGCGGAGTCGCAAGATCCCGACCAGGCCAATTCGCTTTACATCGCGCGGCGGGTGAAGTAGGGGTTCGGTGATTGATGGTGTGATGGGGATATCACGCCAACTAATCATCGGAGTCACTCGCAATTCAAGCGATTGCGGCGTCCCCACCATTCGTCGGTATAAAACTGAACGGTATACCAGCCGCGCTCAAGACGACGAACACTGAACACTTCACAAGGTATGCCGCTAAACTTCCCCGCCTGCCGGGTCTTGGCCGCTGCCGCGAGCGAATCTGTCGGGTCGAAAACAAGATATACAGTGGTGTCTCCTGCTCCCGGAAACCCCCAACCGTCCCACTCGATGTGTTTCAACTCTCCGTTTACCGAGTTCGGTTGGGCCATAACTTCGGCTTTGTAATGGTGCGATCGTACTAACCATCTGGCGACGGTGCGGACCGGAAGATAGTTCTCCACCTCTGAGAATGCCGCGATCACTACGAATGCGAGTACCGCGATCACAAAGAACAGGAATATGAATCGGCGGATCACAGAAGAAGTCTATGCGCAAACAGGCAATGATTTCTAGATGGTTGGCGATAGCAGGGCGGTGACACTCTCAATCTCGCCCCCACATCGCTCTTCGTTTGAACACCCGAATGTACGATGACGACCGAGGCTGGTAATTCCTGGCGTCGTCTCCCCAGACGTAATTGGTCTGCTGCAGAATATCGGCCACTCCCACAATGTCGTACTTGGTCTGCAGATAGCTGTCGATCCAGCGGAAGATGTATTCCTCCGAACCCGGTAGCTTGCCGAAGGATTGCGGCACGCCCACGAATACGATGTACTCAGGCTCGGCCGCTTCGATTTCGGCAATCATCTCTTTCTGCATTTCGAGCGAGTAGGGCTGAGGCTCCATCAGGCCATAGGTGTAGATGTAGCCGGTAGCCGAGCGCAGGCCGGAGTAGAAATAAATCTCCGGCTCGGAGCCGAGCACGGCGATGCGCGCGCCCTTGCTCGCATGATCTTTGAGATAGCCGGCGACCTCGACCGCCTCGGGAAACGGGTTCGCCCCATAGATCGTCTTGCTGGCATTCCACGCATCCATTTCGAACAGGTACTCGCGCTGCACGTATAGCGTATTGGCAAACGCCGCCAGAAAAATAAGCGCCGGCAGCAGCCAGGGCCGCGCGTTCGCCGGACTCTTCTCCTGAATCCGTTCGCTTACGCTGCTGACAGCCACGCCCACCAGCAGCGCGATAGCAGGCAGCATCAGGATGAAGTAGTGTCCGCGAAAATACAGGCCGGGACAGACGGCCAGAATCGAGAAGAGCAGAAAGCTGATGAGGAAGAATCGCCGCGCGCGGGCTTGCCGGTTCCAGGCGATCGCGGTCAGCCCAACTCCCGCAAGAATCCAGATCCACAGCGCCGGCAGCACCACGGAAGGCAGCATGATGCGCAACACGCCCAGCCCCTCGCCGAGGCTGGTGGTGGTCGCATACTCGCGAGCGTAAACAAATGTCCAGAACCAGAACTTGCTGAACGCTCCCGATGCCAGTAGCAACACGCAAGTGATGGCAAAAGGCAGCACGACTCCGCCTGCATAGACGGCTTCTTTCCGGATCAAGCCTCGCCAATCGCGCGGCGATGTCTGCCACTCGCAGTAGCCGAGATATACCGCGCCGAAGACCGCGAACAGAATTCCCGGCTGCTTCATCAGAAACGCCAGGCCGAAGAGCACGCCGCTCCAGAAGTAAAGCCACGAGCGACGCGTCTCGGTCGCTCGCAGCGAAATCAAAATTCCGGCAACAGCCGGCAGCACGACAAAGTTGGTGGCGTGCGCGGCAAATCCCACTACAGCCGGGCTGGTGGACAGCAACGCATAACTGGCCCCGGCAACTAATCCCGCCAGGGGTCCAAACAGCCGCTTGCCCAGCAGAAAGACCAGCAGCGTGGTGGCGGCGTTGATCACCAGCAAGCCGAGATGAATGCCGGCGATGGTCTGCCCAAAAATGGCGAGGATCAGCGCGTACCCGGCAAAGGTTCCGGGCAACTTCATGCTGTACAGCGCTGAGTACGGCGCGACGCCCTGCAGCATGAGCTGTCCGGCGTAGGCGTATTCGCCCTCGTCGCGTTCCAGGGGGACGTTGCGCAGGTGCCAGCGAATCAGGCCGAAGAAGACGACGACCAGCAGCAGCAATCCGTAACACCAATAGCGCGACGCGCGGGGGCCGGCAGCTTCCATGGGAAGCAGTCATCTTACGACATAGAGCCGCGTCTCCCGCAACCGGCGGCGAGCACTCGGCCATTTCCGATGTTTGTCATCCTGAGCGCAGGCGGCGCTTCGCCGCTGGAGTCGAAGGACCCCTACTCCAGCGACTACTTTGTTGTTTCAGCAGCCGCTGTATGTTTCTGGCTCTAGTCCGCAACTCGAACTTTTTCCCGTAACCTTCCCCAACGGCAAACTCGCACGTCTATAACCTGAGCAACCGAGCGTCCTCGATGCACCGGTTGCCGCAAAACCTTCGCTGCCTGCATCCCCGGCCCAGCGGGCCAGCCCATGGCCGGGTTGCGCGCCGGGTGAGCGACGATCGGGAGCGTCGCATCTCATGCTACGAAGCTGGCTCCTCATCACGGTCCGATCGGCCTTGCTCCTCGGAATTGTTTTGTGCGCGGCATGCGGTTTTGCTCAGTCGCAGAATGAGCTTTCCGCTGACCTGGTGAGACACACTTTCATTCTGCGAAACTTCTACACCAATCAGAGGCTGAACTTCGACAGCAGCGGCGCATTGATTTCAGACGGAACGCCGGGATTCGGACCCACCGACGGGCGCGTGTACATCAAAGAAGTTCAACTCGCGGCCAATCATCTGACGCTGCGGGGAGAGCGGCCGGTTTCGCTTTTCGATCCCGGGACCGGAGACACCTCGTTGCTCGGTCTCCATCGCAAAGTAGAAATTGATGTGCAACTTCCGCCAGACAAGCCGCCCAGTGACAGCGCGCGCGCTTTGCTCGACAAGATATTTCTGACCTCGCCGGAAGCCGACGCGCTGACCTGTTCGGAAGAAGAAGCCAAAGCGTTTCGTCAGAAGATGCTGCAATCGAAAGAATTCGTGAGCGTAAAGAAAGATGGCGGTGCCAGGAAAATCACTGAGCCTCGCCAGCTTTGCTTTCCCGGTGGCACTCGCGCCTATCTCGTTGAAGGCGAGGTCGAGCCTCCAAAGCCGCTGAAAACGCCCGATCCCCCCTATCCCAACGACGCCTCTGCCCGGCGTCAGAATAAAACCGTGGTACTGGCCCTGGTTGTCGATGTTGCGGGAAAGCCGTCGAGCCTGGTGGTCATCGGCCCGGGAGCCAGCGTGTTCGATATCGTTGCGGTCGATACAGTCCAGCACTGGAAGTTCCTGCCGGCCAGCTATCAGGGCAAGCCGGTCGCGGCAGCCGTCAACGTCGAGGTGAACTTCAGGGCCCGATAGGTTTTGATCGTCGTCGAAGTCGAGCAGCGATTTTGTCTTACGCTGAGCAAACGGCGATTCGTCTCTAGCCTTGCCGGGCCGAGCGGATCACCGACTCCATCTGCTCCAGATAGCTTTCCAGCGCGCGCCGCCCGGTTGCGGTCAGCTTGAATTCCGTTCGTGGCTGCCGCCCGACAAACGACTTGGTGCAGCGCACGTATCCCGCATCTTCCAGCTTGCGAGCATGCACGCTAAGGTTGCCGTCGGTAATTTCCAGCAGCTTCTTCAGATCGTTGAAGCTGAGTTGCTGGTTCACTGCGAGCGCGCTGATGATGGCCAGCCGCACCCGTTCGTGGATCACGGGATCAAGATTCACCGCTTCGGCGCCGCTCCACGCGCGGCGATCTGCCGGCCGCTGAGCGCTCCTGGCGGCTTGTTCTGCCGGATGTATTGCGCGTCTAGCCACCATGCCTCCTGGCGATGAAAATTCCGAAGCCGATATGGAACAGGCCGAAGCCCGCCGCCAGCAACAGGTTCGCCCAGAACCACGACCCGGGCAGCGCGACCGCGCCCAGTGCCACGAAGGCCGCTCCCATGGCCGGCACAGCGCGTACTGAGAACACACCCGCTTGCATCACCGCAACTCCGTAGAGCACCAGCCACACGCCGGGAATCAGGCGCAGCGGTCCACTCCACATCAGGGCGACGGTCAGCAATCCGCCGGCGGCCAGTGCCGGCAATAATCCGATGAACAACCGCCGTCCGGAAATCGACAGCACCTCGGTTCCCAGGCGCGTCGCCTTCTGATGCATGGCGACCAGCGCGATGGTTGCCGCCAGCAACGCCTCGCCGAGCCACACTGCCAGCCAGCCATCGGCAGTTGCCTGACGGAAGGCGATAGGTGCGGCGATCAGCGCCGTCAAACCCATGGCGCAGAATCCCCAGCCGGGCACGGCGGTAAACGTCGAGCTGCGCTCCATGGTCTGGCGGATGACCTGCAAGTGTTCCAGCGCGGCGGGATCGGCAACCGCTTTCGTCCGGAAGATCTTGCGGCGGCAAGGGCGAGGGTCAGGCATGCAGAATCAAATCTAGGATACGGTAGTACAAGTTGTCAAGTACTTTGCAATGCAAAGTATGATGGACAAAAGAAAGGCCCAGCCTTTGGACTGGGCCGAAGCTGTTTGCCATCACGAGTGGAGCCGCATTACCAAACGTTACCGTACTTGTTTTTCCTCTTCCGTAGCGAGGGATCTGCTTCTGCTTACCGACAACTGACAACCGGCTACTGATAACCGGCTACTGATAACTGCTTCTTGCTGTCATCCTGAGCGCAGGTGGCGCTTCGCCGACAAATAGCGGTTGTCATCCTGAGCGAGCGCAGCGAGTCGAAGGACCCCTACCGAGCAAAACTCAGCCTGTGCCCCAGGTTCGCGTCCCTTCTCTGGACGCTAACCTGGGTTCCGATAAGTTACTTCTTCCCCACGGCCACCGGCTCGCCCACTCGCTTGGCTACCTTGAACGTCAGCTTGTGCTGCTTCTTGTCGACATCGACCACCACGTGATCGCCGTGCAGAATCTCGCCATCGAGAATCTTCATGGCCAGCGGATCCTGTATCAGCTTCTGAATCGCCCGCTTCAGCGGCCGCGCGCCGTAATTCGGATCGTAGCCTTCGGTGAAGACCATCTCCTTGGCCGCCGCGGTCAGCTCCAGCGAGATCTTGCGTTCGGCCAGCAGCTTCCGCAAATCTTCCAGCCGCAGATCGACAATCTTGGTCAACTGCTCCTTGCCCAGCGGATTGAAGATGATGATGTCATCCACGCGGTTCAGGAACTCGGGCTTGAAGTGCGCCCGCAATGCTTCCATCACGTGCTTATGCGCTTCGGCAATCTGTTCCGGCGTGGCGTCGCGCAGGTCCGCCAAATACATCGATCCGATGTTCGAGGTCATGATCAGGATCGTGTTCTTGAAGTCGACCACGCGCCCCTTGCCGTCGGTGAGGCGGCCATCGTCCATGATTTGCAGAAAAATATTGAACACATCCGGATGCGCCTTCTCGATTTCGTCGAACAGCACCACCGAATACGGACGGCGCCGCACCGCCTCCGTCAACTGTCCACCCTCGTCGTAGCCGACATATCCCGGAGGCGCGCCGATCAGCCGCGAAACCGAATGCTTCTCCATGTACTCCGACATGTCGATGCGGATCATCGCGTGCTCATCGTCGAACAGGAACTCGGCCAGCGCCCGCGCCAGCTCGGTCTTGCCCACTCCGGTCGGTCCCAGAAAAATGAATGAGCCAATCGGCTTTTTCGGATCGCTCAGCCCGGCCCGCGAACGCCGAATGGCATTGGCCACGTGCTCGATCGCCTCATCCTGGCCAACCACGCGCTCCCGCAGCCGGTCTTCCATGGTGACCAGCTTCTTCACTTCGCCTTCCAGCATCTTCGACACTGGAATGCCGGTCCACTTGCTGACAATCTTGGCGACGTCTTCCTCGTCGACTTCTTCCTTCAGCATGCGCGACTGCTTGCCGTCCATGGCTGCGCTCAGCTTGGTCACCTCGGCCTCAAGCTGCGGTATCTCGCCGTACTTGATCCTACCGGCGCGGTCGAAGTCGCCTTTGCGCGTGACTTCCACCTCTTCGATCTTCAGCCGCTCGATGCGCTCCTTCAGTTCGCGCACCTTGGCGATGGCTTCCTTCTCCTGCTTCCAGCGCGCCTTCAGCGCATTGGACTCTTCCTTGATGTGGGCCAGCTCTTTCTCGACAATCGCCAGACGCTCGCGCGAGTTGGCATCGTCTTCCCGCTTCAACGCCTGCCGTTCGATCTCCAGCTGCGTCGCGCGCCGTTCCAGCTGATCAATCTCCGTCGGCATGGAATCGATCTGAATGCGCAGCGAAGCCGCAGCTTCGTCGATCAAGTCGATAGCCTTGTCGGGCAGGAAGCGGTCGGTGATGTAGCGATGCGACAGCGTGGCAGCCGCGACAATCGCCGAATCTTTGATACGCACGCCGTGGTGAACTTCGTACTTCTCGCGCAGGCCGCGCAAGATGGCGATGGTGTCTTCCACCGTCGGCTCGCCCACAAAGACCGGCTGGAAGCGCCGCTCCAGCGCAGCATCTTTTTCGATGTACTTGCGATACTCGTTGAGCGTGGTGGCGCCGATCGCGCGCAGCTCGCCCCGCGCCAGCGCCGGCTTCAACATGTTCGAAGCGTCAATCGCGCCCTCGGCCGCTCCAGCTCCCACCAGCGTGTGCAACTCGTCGATGAACAGAACGATCTGCCCCTGCGACTGCTCAATTTCTTTCAACACTGCTTTCAGGCGATCTTCAAACTCGCCACGATATTTCGCGCCTGCCAGCATCGCACCCAGATCGAGCGAGACGACCTTCTTATTCTTCAACTGCTCGGGAACGTCGCCGGAAACGATGCGTTGCGCCAGCCCTTCGACGATGGCGGTCTTGCCCACACCCGGCTCGCCAATCAGAACTGGATTGTTTTTCGTGCGGCGCGACAGCACCTGCACCACGCGACGCACTTCTTCGTCGCGTCCAATCACCGGATCGAGCTTGCCTTGCCGCGCCAACTCCGTCAGGTCTTTGGCATATCTTTCGAGCGCCTGATACTTTGCTTCGGGATTCTGGTCGGTCACCTTCTGATTGCCACGCACCGAGGTCAGCCCGCGCAAAATGTTGTCGTAAGTCGCGCCCGCTCGCGACAGGATCTCCTGCGCCGGATCACGCTTCAGCTTCGTCATCCCCAGCAGCATGTGCTCGGTGGAAACGTACTCGTCTTTGAAATTCGCCGCCTCTTTGAAGGCGTTCTCCAACAGCTTCGACGCCGCGTCAGAAAGATGTGCCTGAGTGGCGCCGCTGCCGGAAACCTTCGGCAGCTTGTCGATCTCGCGCGTCACCTCGGCCTGCACCGCCGGCACATGCAGTCCCACCCGCTCCAGCAGCGGAGCCACGATGCCCTCGCGATCTTCCAGCAGCGCCGCCAGTATGTGAACCGGCTGCAGTTCAGGATTGCCGTTCTCGCTGGCCAAATCGTTGGCCCGCTGCATGGCTTCCTGCGCCTTTACAGTTAATTTGTCCCAACGTATTGCCATAGTTCTAACTCCCCAAAATTTTAATTCCCCGTATCTTCCCGGCCGCTACTCACAAGTGTTTCGGCCGCAGGCCTCGGTTAACAAGTTCTCGATTTTGGCATCCAGATCCTGCGCCACTTTTAACGCAGCCCCATTCTCGTACGGAACAAGAAAGCTGGTCATCCTGTCATACGAGACGTGCACGCCATCGGAGCGCTCATCAAGCAAAACTGTGACCGGCGCATAGGAAGCTGCGTCGGGCACATGCTCGACCATTTGTTTCATGATGACGGGGTTGCCGATCAGAAGACGCAGACTTCGCGGCGCATTCGTGCCCTGGTACGTTTTGAGGACTGCGCCGATATCAAGGCGCATGAATTCCATCAGTCCGGATGGTCCGACGGCCTCGCTAACCACCCGCTCCAAATCCGGGCCGGTTTTTGCTGCCGTCATCCGGCGACGAAAATCGCCCATGTCAGGATGGCCGACGGCGTCGTCCAGCTTGCGCATTACGGCGTCGAACGGCTGGCGCGAAACCAAACTGAAGCGCTGTACCTCGACCTGCCTTATTCCCACGCGCCACTCCTTGGAGATGTGAGATTTCGGCTACGTCTCAACTGTACGCCGCACAGAAAGCAGTTCAGCCGCTAGCTGGTGCGGGCACAGTAACAACGAATCGTGGCCAGTGGTTTGGATTCGCGGGAACGAGTTGCGGCTCGCAAAAAACACCGCGAATTTTCGGGCTGGGCCTGCGCCCCTCTCGAACGGCCAGGCAAACGCCACTGGCCACGATGCACTGCTTTCGCCCCTCGGGGAACTCCCTTTGGTAAACAAAAGGGAGGCAAGATTCGAACCCGCCTCCCTTGAACTCCCCAGTTCGTCTCCCTCCAGGATTCTTCTCCCGAGAGGCGAAACCTGCAATCAGGCAACTTGCGACTTGCTTTGTCCCTGCGCCTGACTTTCAACCTTCTTGCCTTCCAGCGCCGCCGGGCTGCCAACATTCACTTTGATCGACTTCGGCTTCGCTTCAGCCCGCTTCGCCAGCCGGACCTTCAGCACGCCGTGCTCGTAATCGGCCTTGATGTCTTCGGTGCTCACCGTGCTCGGCAAGGTGAAGGTGCGAGTAAAGCTGCCGTAACGGCGCTCCACCCGGCGGAAGTTTTCTTCCTTCTCTTCCTTCTCGAACTTGCGCTCGCCGGTGATGGTCAGAACGTTGTTCTCCACCTTGACATCCAGGTCCTTCTCGTCGATGCCGGGAACTTCCAGCTTCAACTGCACGCTGTGCTCGTCTTCGTAAATGTCCACCGGGGGCACAAAGGCTCCAGCGGTCAACGACTCTTCACGATTGCCGTACTGCTCTTCGAACAGCCGGCTCATGCGACTCTGCAAAGCGCTCAATTCACGGTAAGGGTCCCAACGGGTCAACACTGTCATGGTTCGTAATCCTCCACTCAAGATCTGATTCCTCTTCGCTAAGAAATGTGGGTCTAACACATCCTTGCTCGCTGACTATTAGACGCATTTGTTAGCGCAATGGAATCATAAAATATGAGTAAAGTAATGTAAAGTATTTGCCTCTAATAGGAAGCAGCTTCATTCCGGGGCGATTTATCACATAACTCGCATATAACCAACATGTTAATCGCACGATGAGGCAACCTGACCCGCAGCACGGACCGGGGCGAATAAGGCGGCAGCCGTTTCGGATCGCAGGAAAAGCGTTGATTGAGATTGATCTATCGATCCGGGGCACACCTTCACTGTGCGCCGCACCGGCTCCTCCATTTCTTGTCATCCCGAACCGGCTTCACAACTCGCTGAAAACTCGCATGCGGCCGGTTTTGAAGGGGCGCAGCTTCAGTTGCGCCGTTGCGAGTCCCTTTGGATTTGTCATCACGAGCCGGCGTTAGCCGGCGAGGGATCTGCTGTTGAGACGTTTAGCAGGCAGGTAAGCCGCGCTTCGCATTTTCGAGGGAACCTCTGCCGCGGAGGACGTTTGCATTCGGGAGGCAACGCAAACTCCGAAAAGCGAGCGCCGTAGGCGCGGAATAGGTACGCCCATGACGTGGCCGGCTGCCCGTCCTGGGCAAGAGCGGATCGAGTCCTGCAGGGACGACAGAGCCTCAGAAGCTAATATGAATAGTAGCTAGACTACTATCACTTGCTGCCGGGTAATCTTTACATGTCAATACGTCAATACTTAAAATCGCAACAGTTAGCTCTAATCGCTTGATTCAACGCACGATATAAATCGGCCAATGACTAACCAAACACCCCTCAAATGTGATATACTATATTTAGAATTGAAGTTGAGAGATTCTCGACTGCCCCAGCCTAGCGGCTGGGTTTCGTGTTTCTGGGCCATTTGTTCCCGAGACGTCTACGATTCTGCCTGGCAGATCACGCACTTCAGATAGGCCGTTTCCGGAACATTCAACAGAGCCGGATGGTCCAGGGCCGCACCGCGTTTCTCCAGAATGCGGACTCGCCGCCCGATGTCAGATGCAGCCGCTCCCAGCATTCCGTCAAACTCCGCCTCGCTGACGTGGAACGAACACGAGCAGCTGACCAGAATGCCGCCCGGACGCAGCATTTTCAGAGCCCGCAGGTTCAGCTCCTTGTAACCGCGCAGCGCGGTGGGCACGGCGCGCTTGGTCTTGGCGAAGGCGGGCGGGTCCAGGACGATGGTGTCGTACTGCTTCCCGGCTGTGGCGTAATCCTTGAGCAGGTCGAAGGCGTTGGCTTCGATCCACTCCAACTCGCCGCAGCGATGGCCGGCGCGATTCAGTTGCTCGTTCTGCTCGCCGACTTCCAGAGCGGGACGCGAGCTGTCGACCGCGGCAACCTTCTCGCACACTCGCGCCAGATGCAGCGCGAATCCGCCTTGATAGGTGAAGACGTCGAGCGCCTCGCCCTGAGCATAACGCGCGGCCGCTGCGTAGTTCTCGCGCTGATCCAGAAACGCTCCCGTCTTCTGGCCGCTCAGCCCGTCAAAGTGAAACTGCACGCCGTTCAGAGTAAAGATTGTGCTCGACCGGCCGCCCCGCAGCAGTTGCGATGGGCGCGGCGGCAATTGCTCCAGTTCGCGGATATGCGGGTCGACCCGCTCCATCAGGCTGGCTCCGGGGAAATGTTCGGCAAGCGAATCCACCACCACCTGCCGCAGATCTTCGCGATCGAAAGCCTGAGTCAACGCCTGCATCGAGAGCACGTCGTTGTATTTGTCGACGATGAAACCGGGCAGCAGGTCGGCTTCGCTGAAGATCACGCGGAACGAATCGCTATCTCGCATGTTGCGCTGCCGGAACTCCGCTGCCTTGGAGATTCGCTGGCGCAGCAGAGGAGCCAAGCCATCGCCGGCAATTTCGTCGCTGCTTAACAGGCGGATCGCGATCTGCGATGCGCTGCTGTAAAGCGCCGATCCCAGCTTTCGGCCGCGCTCGTCTCGAACGTAGACCAGCGCACCAGCGAGTGCGACGGCAGGCGGTACCAGGTCGGAGCGGTAAACCCACAGATGTCCGCCTCGCAGTCGCGCCGCCCCACGATGATTCACCGTGATGATGGAAACGGAGTCAGCCAGAATGAACCTCGCACAACAGTCAAACGACTATCTTACGCGGTGCGGACCACTCGACGGATTGACCAATCAAAGCAGGGGCTCGGAGTCCCGAATCAAGTTTAAGATCCCGATGTCTTATCCGATGCATGAATATGCCGTCGAAAACTCTCGCCCAGAACGCGAATGAGTTAGGGTAGCCACGCGTTCCCTGAATTGGGGTGAAGCGAGCTTCTGCGATATGCGCTAGTGCGCTGTTTCATCCGTCTGCACCGGCTCTTCTTCTTCAGCCGATTTCGCAGCAGCTCCGGCTTTGGCAGCCTTGGCCCCGTCTTCCGGCTTGGGTGGCGGAGGAACATAGTACAGGATGCGATTGCAGTAGAAGCAGGTGACAATCTGCTCATTGCTCATCACGTCTTGAAACACTTGCGGACGCAGCCGGACGCGGCAGGCCGAGCAGCTTTCATCTTCATACACCGCAGCCATCACTGACCCGCGCAGCTTCAACACGCGGTCATAGTGAGTCAGGGTCTCCTCACCGACACCTGCTCGCAGTTGCTTGCGCTGAGCATTCAGTTCGTCCAGCTGTTTCTCATCGTCGGCGGTTTGCTGGCGGGCATGCTCTTTCTCTTTTTCGTTCGCGGCGGTATCGGCTTTCAGCGCGGCCTCGGCCTGCTTCAGCCCTTCCTTGCGGGCGTCGGCGGCAACCATGATCTCCAGAATCTTGTCTTCCAGCTTGCGGATCTCGCCTTCAGCGTGTTCGATCTCGCTCAGCAACGCCTTGTATTCCTGATTGGTTTTGACCTTCAGCGACTGGTCGCGGTACTTGCTGATCTTTTCCTGCTGGTCCTTGATATCGGATTCATGCTTGCGCCGCGCCGTCTCGTCGGCCTTCATCGCCGCCTGCGCCGCTTCTACCGCGGCTTTCGAGCCGGCAAGCTTGGACTCGATGCGCGCCACTTCCTTGGGCAGGGCGGCAACCTCGGCCCGGACCGCGGCAAGGCGCGCGTCCACCTGTTGCAGCCCCAGCAAATTTTGCAGCTCAGAATTCATCAGTCCCCGGAAACCTGCTTGGATTCTAGCACGCAGAAAACGCGCGCTCCGGAGCTTGCAGAAACGTTCGGATTAAGGTCTTTGGCTTATTGAGCGGCAGCCCCGGCCCAGCCTACGATTCTGTTATGCCACTCGAAATTGCGCGACTTCTTCTGGGCCTCACGATCGCCGGACTGCACCGGCGTATCGCCGACTTTATTACCGAGCGCGAACGCTCCCTGGTGCTCGTCTTCCGTCAACGCGGCGTGCCTCTGCCCGCGGCCCTCAGCACTGAGGTCGCACGCAATCTTTACTTCGCTATCGGGATCTTTGTAGTGCTGGTAGAGATGCTGCGGATTTATCAGCTCGCCCACTAACGCAGCCATCGATGCAAGCCCGAAGAGTTGCTTTCCGTTTCGCCGTCGCGAGCTCGGCTTTCGATGTGTTTCGAAGGGGCGTAGCTTCAGCTACGCCGTCACTTCCTTATTTATTTTTTGTCATCACGAGCCGGCTTCAGCCGGCGAGGGATCTGCTTTTCTCAATGGCAGGCACCAAGCCCCCTATCGCCCCAGTTTCAGCCGCGTAGCCAGCCGCTCGGGAAGGTTGGCCGCGATTATCCTCGCCTGGGCTTGTTGAACATCATAAGGAACGCGATAGTAGGTCACGCTGGCTGAACTGCCTCCGTTGCTTTCATACAGCGCGAAGGCGGCGCGCCAGTCATTGTCCCGCGGCTGGCCCACCGATCCCGGATTGATCAGATAGCGCTCCTCGGCGCTCAGCATGATCCGGCAAACTTCCACTCCATCCCCGGTGGCGTATTGCGGTTGAATGGCTTGAGTCTTGTCCTGGCGGCAGACAAATCCGCCCTGCAGATGGGTGTGTCCAAAGAAAATTTTGTCGGCATGGCCGGGCAGATGAAAATCGACTCCGGCGGTGCTGTTGTTCAGCAGGTACTCATCTTCGTCACGCGGCGATCCGTGCACAAACTCCAGGCCGGGAAATTCGTCCGGCCACAGCGGTCCTTGCGGCAAACTGCGCAGCCAGTCCAGATGATCCGGTTGCAGGGTGATCTGGGTCCAACGTGCCGACATGGCAGCCACCAGATTAAACTCCGCTAAACTCGACAGCCCGGAGCAGGCGCGATCATGATTGCCGCGCACCACCGGGCATTTCATGGCGCGCACCCGCTCGCAAACTTCATTCGGCGACGCGTTGTAGCCCACGATGTCGCCGAGATTCACCACCCGGTCGTACGCCGGAGCCGCCTCCAGGCAGGCGTCCAGCGCTTCCAGATTGGCGTGAATGTCGCTCAACAGCAGCAGGCGCATCGATCAGCGGACCTCCAGCCCGACCACGGGACAGCGCGCAAGATGCCCGGGCGCAACTTCCACCAGCGGCGGCAGCGCGGCTGCACAACTGGCAATACGCGACGCGCAACGCGGCTCAAAGGCGCAACCCGGCGGCAGGGCAGCGATCGAAGGCACGGTCCCTTCGATGGTCTGCAGTGGCCGGTGGCGATCGGTGCGCAGCGTCGGCACCGAGTTTAGCAGGCCACGCGTATAAGGGTGCGCCGGATGATGAAAAACATCATTGGCCGATCCCATTTCGACCAGGTTGCCGGCATACATCACACCGATGCGACGCGATACCAGCGAGACCACGGCGAGGTCGTGCGAGATGAATAGCATGGCCAGCGAAAATTTTTCGCGCAGCTCGGCAAGCAGGTCAAGCACCTGCGCCTGAATGGTGACGTCGAGCGCCGTGGTGGGCTCGTCGGCAATCAGCAGCGACGGCCGATTGACCACGGCCATGGCAATCATCACCCGTTGCCGCTGCCCTCCGGAAAGCTGGTGCGGATAGTCGCGCGCTCGCCGGTCGGCATCGGCAATCGACACCGTACGCAGCGCTTCTACCGCCAGCCGCCAGGCCTCCCCCTTGGTGATCTTGTGTTGGAAGGGGCGCGTCCCGACCGAGCCGGTGGGAAGTGGAGGGACCTCCAGCTTTGTCATCCCGACCGAGGGCTTCAGCCCGAGCGGAGGGATCTGCGGTTCCGCCTCGGCTGCTGCATCGTTGAAGGGGCGCGTCCCGACCGAGCCGGTGGGAAGTGGAGGGACCTCCAGCTTTGTCATCCCGACCGAGGGCTTCAGCTCGAGCTGAGGGATCTGCAGTTCCGCCTCGGCCGTTGCATCGTTGAAGGGGCGCGGCTTCAGCCGCGCCGTATCGGTCTCTCTATTGAGAGGGGCTTTAGCCCCGGCATGCGCCAGCACCGCCTCTGCAATCTGGTCCCCGACCCGCATCACCGGATTCAGCGCGGTCATCGGCTCCTGAAAGATCATGCTGATGCCGGCTCCCCGAACCCCGCGCATCTCCGCCTCAGACAATGCGAGCAACTCTTCCCCGCGAAACCTGATGCTGCCGTGAATCCGCGCCTGGGGCGGCAGCAATCGCAACAAGGCCAGCGCACTCACCGACTTGCCCGAGCCCGACTCGCCGACCAGTCCCAGCACCTCACCGGCGCCGATCTCGAAGCTGACATCCCGGACAGCGGTGACCGTCCCCTGCGCGCTGGCAAATTCAATGTTGAGGTTGCGGACATCGAGCAGCGGGGGCACAAAGCTATGCTAGCAGCATAAGCGTGCCGGGACCGTGTAGCTTAGTGGACTACAAATCGCCGGGACGCAATCCGGTGTGCTTGGCAATCCTTGCCAGCATACGAGGTCCAATTTCTTCGTTGTAGTGGAAAGCCCAAATATAGTCGGGGTATTTGGAGTCTTGCCGGTGAAGCTTGACGTGCGAGCCGTGCTTAGACACCGGTTGCCATCCGATCGTGATTAGTGCTTTATAAACTTGGCGAGCCCGAGGGCTGGGCCAGAGAGTCATGCCGAGGTGGCAACTTTAATGGTCTTGGGAGGATTCTTGTCCGTCTCAACCCGGTCCGCGATTACACGAAGAGCCAGCGCATAGGCGTTGGCCTTGGCGGCATCTTCGGTCGCCCCGTAGGCCAATACTCCAGGCAGATTGGTGACTTCCGCGATCCAGCGACCATCCGTCTCGCGCTCCGTTTCAATGTTGAAGGTCACGTGTTCGCCCTTTGCACTGCGAGATGGTTTTCGATCTGGCATGCTCGGTTTGATGCGCTACTCACCACGTTTGCATCCTGGAGAAAGCATATCCGATCGATCAAGCGCTTGCTACGCTTTCTCTGTAATCCGCTGATTATGGTCTTGACGACTTTGTTGTGCAGCGTTCGCGTTTGACCTGACCCTCCCAAACACGCTACACTTCTATGGTTTGCCTGTACTACTTGGGTCCCGTCAGGGACACCCCGCCTTAGCGAAGGTTTCCTTCCACGCTCGGGGAAGTGCAAGCGCACAAAGAGTTTAGCCATTTCGCGCCGCAGTGTGCGCGTTTAAGGTCGATGGAGGATTTGCCATGTACGCGGTGATCCGCGCCGGGGGAAAGCAGTATCGCGTCGCACCCGGAGACGTGATTGAGATCGAGAAGCTGTCGCAGGCTGGCGGCGAAAACGTGCAGTTCGACGAGGTGCTGGCCGTCAGCGGCTCCGAAGGCGAACTGGGCAAGCCGTCCAAAAAAGCGTTCGTCACCGGACAGGTGGTCGAGCATGGCCGTGGCGACAAGATTCTGGTCTTCCACTTTAAGCGCAAGAAGCAGTACAAAAAGCTGAACGGACATCGCCAGCCCTACACCGCCGTGAAAATCCTCGGCATCAATGTGGACGGCAAGGACCTGAAGGCTTAACGGCGATCGCAGGTTTATCAGCGAAACGTAAGGGTTTTGAAGGGACGCAGCTTTAGCTGCGCCGTACGAGCAATTCTAATTGTCATCCCGCCCGCGGTCCCCGACGAGCGCCGGTTTTGCGCTTGTTGGAGTTTAGCCCGAGCGAGAGATCTGCGGTTCCGGCTTGAGCTACGAAAGCTCCAGTCGGCAAAGATTCTGAGGACATTGTTATGGCACACAAAAAAGGTTTAGGCAGCTCAAGAAACGGCCGCGACTCCAATGCGCAGCGGCTGGGCGTGAAATCGTTTGGAGGCCAGCTCATACCGGGTGGCTCCATCATCGTGCGGCAGCGCGGCACTCGCATCAAACCGGGCCTCAACGTCGGCCGCGGCAAGGACGACACTCTCTTCGCCAAGGTGACAGGCACGGTTGAGTTCAAGGATCGCGGCACTCTCGGCAAGTTTGTCTCGGTGGTGCCACAGGAAGCGCCGGCCGCGAAGGCCTGAGCGCCGAGCTCGCCTTCCAAGTCGAAGAGTATCAGGCCTCGTCGTGGCGAGGCCTTTTCTGTTGCAGCCGCTGTTCGCATTTCGCTCTTCGCTTGAACCTTCGAGCAGGCCCAGTTCTTTGCCGGCGGCAGATGGACATTTCCTGCGGACATTAAACAGGTAGTTGTTGTTTTTGCGAAAGCTAAGAGCTGATAGCCAAAAGCGAAAAGCTGATAGCGAAAAGCGAAAAGCTGATAGCGAAAAGCGAAAAGCGGTTCTTCCCCATGTTTGTCGACGAAGCTAAAATTCGAGTCAAGGCCGGCAACGGCGGCAACGGCTGCATGGCCTTCCGCCGGGAAAAGTTCGTGCCGCGCGGTGGCCCCTCCGGCGGCGACGGCGGACATGGCGGCGATGTCATCATGGAATCCAGCGAGCGCCACAATACGCTGGTTCACTTCCGCTTCAATCCGGAATACAAAGCCGAGCGCGGTCGGCATGGCGAAGGTTCCAACAAGACCGGTCGCGAGGGCGAGAGCATCATCCTCAAGGTTCCGGTCGGTACCATCGTTTACGACGAGCTGACCGGCGAGCTGGTACACGACTTCTCGCATCCTGATGAGCGCGTCGTGGTAGCGCGCGGCGGCCGTGGCGGCCGCGGCAACGCGCAGTTTGCAACTTCGGTGCACCAGGCCCCCCGCGAGCATGAAGAAGGCCGTCCCGGTGAAGAGCGCGACCTGCGCCTTGAGCTCAAGCTGCTGGCCGATGTCGGCCTGGTCGGCTATCCCAATGCCGGCAAGAGCACGCTGATCTCGCGCATTTCGGCCGCGCGTCCCAAGATCGCCGATTATCCCTTCACCACTCTGCAGCCGAATCTCGGAGTCGTGGTCGCCGGCCAGCCCCCCGATGACGTCAGCTTCGTGGTCGCCGACATTCCCGGGCTCATCGAGGGCGCCAGCGAAGGCGCAGGCCTGGGCACGCAGTTTCTGCGGCACATCGAGCGCACTCGCGTGCTGGCGCACCTGGTCGATGTGTCAGATGCCAGCGGACGTCCCGACCCAGTGCAGGACTATGAAGTCATCACTCGTGAGCTGGCCAACTTTGGCAGCGGTCTCGACTCCAAGCCCACCATCGTCGTCGCGTCCAAGACGGACGCCGTGAACAAAGACAAGCTGGCCAAGCTCAAGCGCTACTGCAAGCGCAAGAAGCTGGAGCTGTTTCCCATTTCCGCCGTCACCGGCGAAGGCATCGACCAACTGAAATGGGCCATGGCAGAGCACGTAGCCAAGCCCAGAGAAGAGACTATCTGAGACATATTGCAGATGAGATCTCGGCTTAGAAATCTGCCCAGCGAGGAAGTCCATCTCCCGCTCGACTCCGGACCACAACTCCATTCGAGGTTGTCATCCTGAGCGCAGGCGGCGCTGCCGTTGCGCCGCCGGAGTCGAAGGACCCCTACGTCGTCCATCCCCCTATCGGCGGACGTTGAAGGGGCGCAGCTTTAGCTATGCCGTAGCGGTGCTTATTTATTTTGTCATCCCGGACCGGGCTTCGCAGTTTGCTGGAAAAACTCCCGCAGGCCTGAAGAACGGGAAGAGCGAACCTTCAGGTTCGCGTCTAAGTCCTTTTATTTTTTGTCATCCCGAACCGGCTTCAGCCGGTGAGGGATCTGCGGTTCCGGGTTTTTCAGCACTCTGTTCAGCCGGCGAGGAATCTGCTGTTGAGACATTGTCCAGCGGCCTGTTTTCGGTGAGGGATCTGCGGTTCCGGGTTTTCAGCCAACTGTTTCGCCCGCGGTGCTTCGCCCCGATGGGTAATCCTTAACCGCGCTCCGCAATTACCACCACTCGTTCTTTACTCCGCGGAACCGCGACCGGTTTCTTCCAACTCCAGGCATCCCCCATGATCTCTTGCGCCTTTTCCACCTGCCCCGCCCCGATTAGCAGGCACAGCCTTCCACCCGGCGTTACCAGCTTCGCCGCCACCAGCAGCGCGCGCTCGAACTGCTCCACCGCGCGCAACGTGACCAGGTCTGCGGTTTTCCCCCAATCCTCCGCTCGCCCGCCAAAGACTTGCGCTCTTTCCAGATGCAAGGCTCGCAACACTTCCCGCAGAAACGTAGCTTTCTTGCCCTGCGACTCGATCAGCGTCAGCTCCAGCTCCGGCGCAAACAGCTTCAGGGGAATTCCGGGAAAGCCCGCTCCGGAACCAACATCGGCCAAAGTCAGCGCGTGACACCTGCGATCCTCTAACAACACTCGCGCAGCAAACAGCGATTCGCCAAAATGACGCGTCACCATCTGCTCGGGATCGCGTACGGCCGTAAGATTGATGCGCGCGTTCCAGCGCAACAGTAGCTCGAGATACGTGTGCAATTGTTCCAGCCTCAGCGGCGGCAGTTCTGCTTCGCCGATGAACGGCCTTAGCAGCTCGGCGATGCGAACCGTGTCCATTGTCATTCCGTCAGCAATTTACCGGCGAATTCCTTACGACCTTGCCCTGCCGGTTTTCCTGAACTGTAAGTAACATAACGTATGACGAAAACTTGAATAGGGTTATTCGAAGCGCCCTTACCCTCGGCCGTGCCAAGATAGGGAACGCTCGGGCGGGAAATTCTTTTGCCCGCAAGCGTCGGATAGCTGGCTGGCCAAGCCGGCACTACTCTGGGACCATGCAAACCGAACTTCAGAACCGTTGGCAACAAGTGATGGCCCGTGATGCCCGCCAGGATGGCCGCTTCGTTTTCGCGGTGCGGACCACCGGCGTCTACTGCCGGCCTTCCTGTCCCAGTCGCCGGCCTCGCCGCGACTCCGTTGAATTCTTTTCCAACCCGAACCAAGCCGAGCGCGCCGGCTATCGCGCCTGTCTGCGCTGCAAGCCGACCGAAATTTCCTCGCAAGCACAATACGTCACGCGCGCCCGGCAGCTATTGGACCACGCCGAGGGAGTCGTCACCCTGGCAGAACTCAGTAAGCGGGTGGGATTGAGTCCGTTTCATCTGCAACGGCTGTTTAAGCGGGCAACCGGCCTCAGTCCGCGCGAATATCAGTCGGCTCGCCGCATGCAGCAGGTCAAGAGCCGCCTGCGCCAGGGTAACGACGTGACCACGGCACTTTACGATGCAGGCTTTGGTTCGTCCAGCCGCCTCTACGAGAAAGCTCCGCAACAGCTCGGCATGACGCCGGGCGAGTACCGCCGCGGTGGCGCGGGCGCAACCATTACGTTTGCCGTCGCGCCTACTCTGCTCGGCCGTCTGCTGGTCGCCTCCACGGAACGCGGCCTTTGCGCGGTGCGCTTCGGCGAGAATGCAACCCAGCTGGAGCGCGATCTGCGAGACGAGTTCCACTCCGCCACTTTGCATCGCGACGATCCCGCTATGCACAAGTATGTCGAGCCGCTGCTGGCCGCCATTCGCGGAGAAAACACAATCATCGATTTGCCGCTCGATGTCCGTGCCACCGCATTTCAGATGAAGGTCTGGGAGACGTTACGCAAGATCCCAAGCGGCGAAACGCGCAGCTACAGCGACGTGGCCCGCGCGATCGATTCGCCGGCAGCGGTTCGTGCTGTCGCCCGGGCTTGCGCCTCGAATCCGGTCGCCTTGGCCGTACCCTGTCACCGCGTAGTTCGCTCCGACGGAGATCTCGCCGGATATCGCTGGGGTATCGAGCGCAAGAAGAAGCTGCTGGAGCGGGAGCGGGCGACCTCCTAGCCGCCTGCTCCCCGTCTCCTTTATTCGTCGAATGGATGAAGTGCCGATGTACGGCCGGCAACGCTCGTCGTTCGTTTGCCGGTGAACGCCACACTTAATGTGCTCCCCTTGCGTTGGGAGTAATGACAACATAAGAGAGAAAGGCTGTGGTGTCGGGTGGATTCAGTGCCATGAACTCCAGGACGTGAGTGCCACCGGCGGTCACCGTGAACGTTGCGGTTTCCAGCGTGAATGGCATGCTTGGCGGCGCGGTCCAGGTGCCGATCACATTGCCATCAATCATTGCCGCAACCTTTCCCGAACCAGACCAGTCTCGACCGCCGAGATAGAAGCTAAGGGTATAATTCCCGGCCGTAAAGCCTCCAACCTCCTGCCAGGCGAAAGAGCCGATGCTCTGCAAGATGAGTGCTTGCGTGAACGGCATCCCTTCAAACGACGGCGGCCCGAAAAAGCTGTTTGCAGCCGAAATCCCGGAACCATAATTCGAAGGGGAGCCGGATAGAGCCGCCAGCGATCCCAACTTCCATCCGAAGCCAGGAGTCTCGTCGAAGTTTTGCGTAACGGGATAAATGCACGTGAGCACAGCTCCCTGATAAGTGAAGCCCCAGCTGCTACAACCGACTGGTACTGCCCCGAAATCGAAGTTGACGATGTTAATTTGTGCGAATGCGCTCGCCGCTATGAGCAGGATTGCGGAGAGAAGAAGGGCTTTAAAAGGAGTCGACATGACTTACCTCCAATGTTTCCGAAGGGTGGTTTAGCGTCTCGTCGGAGTAATGACGACATAAGACAGAAACGCTGTAGTGTCGGAGGGGTTCATTCCAATGAACTCCAGGACGTGGCTGCCGCCGGTGGTCACTATGAATGTTGCCGTTTCCAGGGTGAATGGCATGCCAACCGGCACGGTCCAGGTGCCGATCACATTGCCGTCAACGATTGCCTCAAGCCTCTGCGGGCCATACCCACAGCGGCCGCCGAGGTAGAAACTCAGGGTGTAACTTCCAGGAGTAAAGCCTCCGACCTCTTGCCAAGCGAAAGAGCCGATGCTCTGTAAGAGCGCTGCTTGGGTGAAAGGCATCCCGTCAAAGGAGGGCGGGCAGAATGCACTGTTCGGACCCGTGATGCCGCTGCCATAATTCTCCGGGGAGCCGGAAACAGCTGCGACCTGTCCCAACTTCCATCCGAAGCCAGGGCTCGCGTTGAAGTTTTGCGTAACCGGATAGTTGCAGGTCAGCACAGCTCCCTGGTAAGTGAAGCCCCAGGCGCTGCAACCGACTGGTACTGCCCCGAAATCGAAGTTGACAATGTTAATTTGTCCCAAGGCGCTCGCCGCTATGAGCAGAATTGCGGAGAGAAGAAGGGCCCTAAAAGGAGTCGACATGACTCACCTCCAGAATGTTCCAAATGATGGTTCAGCGCTCCGTTGGAGTGATGGTCACATAGGATAGGAAAGCTGTGTGATCGCCCCGATTCATTCCTCTGAACTCCAGGGCGTGGCTGCCGTTTGTAGTGACCGTGAACGGGACGGTCATCAGCGCAAATGGTGTTTCGCTGGTCAAAGCCCACCTAGCGATCACATTGTCGTCAATCAGCGCTTCAACGGTTTGATTCCCATCGAAGTATATGGTGGCGCATCGCGCGCCCAGATAGAAGCTGAGAGTGTAATTTCCGGGGGTAAATCCTCCCACCGCTTGCCAGACGAACGAGCCGGTGTCCTGCAAGAAGACCGCCTGGTTAAAGGGCAGTCCATTGAATGACGGCGGACAAAATATCGTGTCCGGACCCGTGAGACCAGCGCCACCATAGATGTAGGGGGAGCCAGGGAAGGATATCGGTACAGGCCCTCCCAGGATCCATCCAAATCCGGGGCTCGTATTAAAGTTCTGCGTGCGGATTTGGTTTGTGCACACGTCCGCAGCTGACTGGTAAGAGTAGTCGCTCCCACAAGTGATACGTACGGCCCCGAAATCGAAGTTGACGATGGTAATTTGCCCAAAGGCGGCGGAAGTAATCATGAAGAAGGTGACAAGCAGAATGCATCTCGATGGGACTGACATGTCTCGCCTCCAAACTGAATGAGGGAGAAGGAAAATTCGAGAACCTTGTGTCTCGCCGTGTAGATCGATCGAATCAGATAGGAAGGGGCCGGGAAATCTTCTCCCGATATTCGTAGTAAATCTCGCACCTCAGCTATCGTTCTGTCAGTGACTCCTGCCACATCGCTGCGTGACACGGAAAAGATGGCGGTTCCGTAAGTGAGGTTCGCACCACCTGCGCCGCCGGCGAATCGCATTCTTGCATTCCAGTTTTGGAACTCGCACGCGCATCCGTTTCCCATTGCTCTGCCACTCATTTATACTTGCGAGTTTCGCCTGTGTTAGAAAGGCATCAGTAGAAGCTAAGGAGTGCTGGTGAAGATCCTGGTTTGCATGAAGCAGGTCCCGCAGAAAGACGCGCCGCTCAAGCTGAACGAGAGCGGAACGTGGATTCGCGACGACGTTTCTTACGAAGTAAATGAGCCCGACGCTTACGCCCTGGAAGAGGCGCTACGCCAGAAGGAAAAACATGGTGGCGAGGTGGTGGTCATCACCAGCGGCCCGGCGCGCGCCCAGCAGGTATTGCGCGAGGCGTTGGCTAAGGGCGCCGATCGCGCCATCCATCTGGAGGGCGACGGCTTTGTCACGCTCGACGCCTTCAATACCGCCAAGGCTTTCGCCGCGGCGATCAAAGACGAGAGCTTCGATCTTATTTTTACCGGACTGCAATCGGACGACTACGGTTTCGCCCAAACCGGCGTGATTCTGGCCGAGTTGCTGGGCTGGCCGCACGCCACCATCATCATGCAACTGGAAAAAAACGACAGCGGCATTCGGGTGAAGCGAGAGTTGGAAGCCGGCTTCTTCCAGTTCGTCGATATGCCTCTGCCGGCAGTGCTCACGATCCAGTCGGGCATCAACAAATTGCGTTACGCTACGCTGATTGGCATCAAGCAGGCCAAGAATAAGCCGTTGAAGAAAGTCAGTTTCGACGAGCTCAAATCGGCCCTGGGCGACAACTTGCAGAAGATCGAAAAACTGTACATTCCTCAGAAAACCAAGAAGACCGAGGTGATCGAAGGACCTCCTGGGGAAATCGCGAAGAAGTTGGTGGAGAAGCTGCGCAACGAGATGCGAGTTTTATAGACGATCAAAAACGATCGCGAAGACGGCATTCATAACTTGATATCGGGAATCGCTGCTGACGGTTGCGAAGTAGTGCAACCTGGTCGGCGATCGGCATCTAACCGGGTGGGCCAAATTTTCCAGAAGGAGCTCTGCTCGTTATGCCAGGATTTGATCGCGATCAGGTCGCCATTGACAATACCGTAGAGAATCGCCGCCTGGGTTCTGTCTTGCTGACCGTAGGCTGGATTTTGCTGTGGATGGATGCGATTCTCGGGGTCTTCTTCTTCATCAGCTTGCGCAACGGTTCATGGTTCTGGCCGATATGGCTGGGCATCGAAGGTGTCGCCGGACTGGTTCTGGTGATCATGGGCACGCATTACCGGAAAGCCCTCGGCGTCACCAGGCTGGGGCACCGCGAAATGGAGCGCACCATGGCGCAGCAGCGTCAGGACGACGCGGAAGACAATCGAGTGGCTTGATGCCTTGGCCAGGAAGATTAGTGTTTTGAACGGGCGCACGTTGAACTGCGCTGTCGAAGGTACATTTTCTTGTCTTGAACCGGCTTCAATCGGTGAGGACTTAGTCAGCAACTTAGAAACGGATCGAAATGGCAGATAGCATCCTGGTCGTAGTCGAACAACGTGAAGGCAAACTGAATCGGGTCTCCTGGGAAACCCTAACCGGCGCGCAAACCTTGGCCTCCGAAACCGGATGGGCTTTGGAAGCGGCGGTTGCCGGCAGCGGCGTCGCCGGTATCGCCAACGAAATCGCGACGAAAAAAGTGGCAAAAGTATATGCCCTCCAATCGCCCCGGCTTGAGCCCTACACTCCCGACGGCTTCGTAGCCGCTCTTAAACAATTCATCGAAAAGAAACAACCCAAGCTGGTTCTGATGCCACACACTTATCAGGTGCGTGACTTCGCTCCCAAACTTGCCGCCGCGCTGGGACGTTCGCTCATCAGCGATTCCGTCGGCTACAAGTATGAAGGCGGAAAGCTGTTGTTCACCCGCCAGATGTTTCAGGGCAAGTTTGCGGCCGACGTTTCATTCGTCGGCGAAGCTCCCTATTTCGCGACCTTCCAGAACGGCGCTTTCCGCGGCGACCAGGTTCAGCCAGGCGATGCCCCCGCTCCCGTGGAAACCGTCAATCTCGAAGTCGCCGACGGGGTCATACGCAACCAGCCCGAAGCTCCGTTCAAAGAGGCCAAGCAGGCGGTTGATCTCACCCAGGCCGAAATCATCGTTGCGGTAGGGCGCGGCATCAAAGAGCAGAAGAACATCGACCTGGCCAGGCAGTTGGCCGAGGCCTTGGGCGGCGAAATCGCGGCCTCGCGTCCCATCTGTGATTCCGGCTGGTTGCCCATGGACCGCCAGGTCGGATCATCCGGACAAACTGTCGCTCCCAAGCTCTACCTGGCTTTGGGAATCAGTGGTGCAATTCAACACGTGGTCGGAATGAAAGGCGCGCGCACCATCATTGCGGTCAACAAAGATGCCGAGGCGCCAATTTTTGAGATTGCCGATGTGGCCGTGGTTGGCAATCTGTTCGATATCGTGCCACCATTGATTGAGGAAGTGAAAAAGGCAAAAAGCGCCTGAAGAGCGTTCACGCCAACATAAGTTTCCAGGTCCTGCTTTATTGGGCGCATGAAACTTGCGCCCCTCGTTCTGCGTAAATCATGCAGTCGTCCGCTGTTTTCAATGTCTGACAATGCGGCATACAGCCGCCGAAGGGTGTAAGAATTAAGGTAGGCGTCCGAGTTTCCGTACGCTGGAACAGGCCCAATGATCGTCTTTCGCAAACCGCTCCCAGGTGTGGATCGCCCCGTAATGGAGGCCGACGTCGTTATCGTAGGTGGTGGACCTGCGGGGATGGCGTGCGCTCTGCGGCTCTCTCAGCTCATCGATGAGCATAATGCCAGAAATCCTGACGCCCAACTCACCAAGGAAAATATCTACCTGCTGGAGAAGGCCCGCGAAGTAGGTGCGCATTGCCTTTCGGGAGCGCTGCTCGATCCTCGTTCCATGCGCGAGCTTTTGCCCGGCTTTGAGAAGGAAGCACCTCTGGACGCCGAGGTAGTGAAGGAGGCCGTCTACTACTTAACGCGCACAGGCAAGTTCAAGTTCCCCATCACGCCGCCTCCGATGCGCGACCACGGCAACTACGTCATCTCGATTAACAAGTTCGTAAAGTGGCTGGGCAGCAAAGTGGAAGAGGCCGGGATTACCGTCTTCACCGGATTCGCCGGCTCCGAACTGCTATTCGATTCCGGACGTGTGGTTGGCGTACGCACCGATGACAAAGGCGTAGACAGGAACGGCCAGCAGAAATCGAATTTCGAGCCGGGCTACGATCTGAAATCCAAGGTCGTGATTCTGGCCGAGGGCACGCGAGGCTCGCTGACCAAACAGCTGATAGGCCGCTTTCAACTGGATCGCGAACGCAATCCCCAGACTTATGGCGTCGGCGTCAAAGAGCTCTGGGAACTACCTGCGGGCCGCATCGCAGCCGGCGAAGTCATCTACACCATGGGCTATCCGCTGACGTTCAATGAATACGGCGGAGCCTGGATTTACGGTTCGAAAGACAACGTGGTTTCGCTCGGCTTTGTCACCGGGCTCGACTATCCCGATCCACGCATCGATCCCCAGCACGTTCTGCAGGAATTCAAGAAGCATCCTTTCATCGCCAAGCTGCTGGAAGGCGGAAAGATGGTGCGTTACGGAGCGAAGTCATTGCCCTACGGCGGCTGGTGGTCGATTCCGCCGCTAGCCGGAGACGGCTGGATGATTCTGGGTGATTCGGCAGGCTTCCTTAATTCGCAACGGCTCAAAGGGATTCATCTGGCGATCAAGAGCGGCATGCTGGCTGCCGAAACTGCTTTCGATGCGATGGTGAAGCAGGATTTTTCGCTTGGCCTCCTCGAGTCGTTTCAGGACCGCGTCGAAAAGAGTTGGATCAAGTCGGAGCTGTGGCCGGTGCGGAATTTCCATCAGGGTTTCGAAAAAGGATTTCTCTCCGGAATGTTTCACGCCGGCATTCAACAGTTCACTGGCGGCCGCGGCCTGAAGGCGCGTTATACCAACGACGCCGGACATCATCGTATGCAGCATCTGGACCGGCTACCGGCCGACGGCGGCCCCGAAGCCCAGATCATCGGCCCCGCCAAAGGCGATGGCAAACTAACCTTCGATAAACTCACCGATCTCTATCACTCGGGCACCAAGCACGAAGAGGACCAGCCGGCGCATCTCGTCATTCACGACACCACCATCTGTAACGAGCGTTGCGTCACCGAGTTTGGCAACCCCTGCAAGAATTTCTGTCCGGCAAACGTGTACGAAATGGTGGAAGCCCAGGACACACCCAGCGGCCTGGAGATTCACCTGAATCCCTCGAACTGCGTGCACTGCAAAACCTGCGACATCATGGACCCCTACGAGATCATCACCTGGGTGCCCCCCGAGGGCGGCGGCGGCCCGAATTACGAAGGCATGTGAGGACGGCTGCTTTTCGCTTTTCGCTGTTCGCAATCGGTTGTTTGCTCCGAACGGTGGCTCTTAGCCCTGAACCTTTAGCTCTTAGCAATCGGCATCGCTTTTCGTTTTGCGGCCACGGTGGACCAGCCGCACTCATATGGTGTCATCCTGAGCGGAGGCGGCGCTTCGCCGCCGGAGTCGAAGGACCTGCTTGCCAGTGCGTGCCGAAGAGCCTGCCCCCCTGCGCAACCCGGCCATCCGCACGTCTTACATACGTCCTGCTGCTTTCCCCTCGCTCTTGCATCTATAATGGCTGAACTGTTTCCGACCTCCGTGGCCTAACGGGATACTCAAGGCTGCGGCGGCGGTATTCCGCTGATGCTGGCGGAATCGAGGGTGTGGAGGGAAACGTCCACGCCTCCCGTGCTTGGAAAGGAAACGATCGGCAGCGCTGCATCCGCGCGTCTCGTTTTAATTTCCCGCACAGTCGAAACCAAGGCGCTTTTCGCTACACGCTTTTCGCTCTTCGCCAGATCGGCTGGCAGGGCGGAATGTCCTCTGGCGAACAGCGAAAGGCGAAAAGCGAACCGCATGCTTCTCACCGACAAACACGGACGACGCATCAGCGACCTGCGAATCTCCATCACCGACCGCTGCAACTACCGGTGCGTCTATTGCCGCTCGGGCAGCGATGGTCCGCAGTTTCCCGAGATGGCGATCGCCGACTACTTGCGCATGGCACGTGTCTTCGTCGGGCTGGGCATCACCAAGGTCCGCCTCACAGGCGGCGAGCCGCTCCTGCGCAAGGGATTGGTCGACATGGTGCGCGAGCTTGGTCAGATGAAAACCGTCGAGGGCGACCGGCTCGATATCGCCATCACCACCAACGGACATCTTCTTGCCGACATGGCACAGCCGCTGGCCGATGCCGGTCTGTCGCGCGTGACCGTGTCGATGGACGCGGTCGATACCGAGCGCTTTGCCCGCATCACTCGCGTGCCGAACGGTTACGAGCAGGTGCTCGCCGGGGTGCGCGCGGCCCAGCAGGCCGGTCTCAGTCCGGTGAAGATCAATTGCGTCCTCATGCGTGGCTTCAACGATGATCAGATCACCGCCTTTGGCCGCTTCGCCCGCGAGCAAGGCGTAGCCGTCCGCTTTATCGAGTTCATGCCGCTGGAAGAAGACCGCGTGTGGTCGCCGGAAATCGTGGTTACGCTCGACGAAATTCTGCGCCGCATGGCCGAATTCATGCCCTTGCGCGAGATTGGTCACCTGGGCAGCGAAACCGCCCGGCGATATGTCTTCGAAGACGGCATCGGCGAGATCGGTATTATCGCGCCAGTGTCGCATCCCTTCTGCGGACACTGCAGCCGGGTGCGTGTCACCTCTGATGGCAAGATTCGCACCTGCCTGTTCTCGGTGCGCGAGCATGATTTAGCTGCTCTCATGCAGGCGGGCGCTAGCGACGACAACATGGCCGATTTTATTCGCGATGTGGTCGATCACAAGGAAGAACGTCACCACATTGGCGAACCCGGCTTCATCCCAGCCTCGCGGACGATGGTGCATATCGGGGGATAGCTGTCAGCTCTTAGCTATTAGGCTTTAGCTCTTAGCTATCAGCCTTTAGCTCTCAGCAATCCATTTCCCCTGTCATCCTGAGCGGAGCCTCCGCCCTGGGTTTGGGCGGACGCGGAGTCGAAGGATCTGCGGTTCGTTGGCAGCAGAAAAATCGCTGTCCTGAGCCACGCTACTCGCCACGGCTTTCGCCCTTGCCTAATCTTCATCAACGCGTAACAATAGAGTGTTCGATGCCTGTCACCACGCCAGTTTTGAGCAAAAGCGGCCGCGTCGAAAGAAGAGACGCGGTTTTACTTTTGTAACGAACGCGACGGTCCGATCATCGAACAATTGAGTTGTAAAGAAGCGTCAACTTGTAGCTTCAACATCCCCGCAGGTCGGGCGCGATAAGCGCATGTGGATCTGCTGGAGCCGCAAGCAGCTTTCAACATCCCCGTTCCGGGGCGTGCACCTCCGATCACACGGAATCTCACGCGGCCGGGACTGAAGGCAGAGACAAGGAAATGGCTACGGCACCGGTTACAGAAGCGGTATCTTGCTCGCTTGAAAACTATCTCGTACTCCCAGATCGTTCCATGGACGCCCGCATTGCCGAGGCCAAGGCAGCCTTAGGCAACGAGTGCGTCATTCTGGGTCACCATTATCAACGCGATGAAGTCGTACGCTACGCGGATTATCGTGGCGATTCGTATCGGCTTTCGCAAATGGCCGCACAAGCCCGAGGCAGCTACATCGTCTTTTGCGGCGTGCACTTCATGGCCGAGAGCGCCGACATTCTCGCGCGTCCCGGGCAGGCCGTCGTGCTTCCCGACCTCAACGCCGGCTGCTCCATGGCCGACATGGCCGAGATTTCGCAGGTGGAAGATGCCTGGGATCAGTTCGTCAATCTCGGGCTTGCTGATGACGAAGGCGCGGGCATCACGCCCATCACCTACATGAATTCGACAGCGGCCATCAAGGGTTTCTGCGGCGAACGTGGCGGCATGGTCTGCACCTCATCGAACGCCAAGGGCGCATTCGATTGGGCTTTCGGCCGCAATGAGAAAATCCTCTTCCTGCCCGATCAGCACCTGGGCCGCAACACCGGCTTCGCCCGCGGCATTCCATTGGACGGGATGGTGGTGTGGGATCCCTACCAGTTGCAGGGTGGCCAGACCGCCGAGCGGCTGCGCAAAGCCAAGGTCATCTTGTGGAAGGGACATTGCTCGGTTCATCAGCGCTTCCTGCCCGAGCACGTGGAGAAAGCGCGTGCAAACTATCCCGGCATCCAGGTTCTGGTTCATCCCGAATGCCGCTGGGAAGTCTGCCAGAAGGCCGACGGAATCGGCTCGACCGATTACCTCATCAAAGTAGTGCAGGAAGCGCCGACCGGCTCCTCCTTTGCCATTGGCACCGAGATCCATCTGGTGAACCGCCTGGCCAAGGAAAATCCTGGCAAGCGCGTCATCACGCTCGACGATTCGGGCTGCCTGTGTACGACCATGTTTCGCATTTCGCCTCAGCACTTGTGCTGGGCTCTGGAGAACCTGGTGGACGGTAACATCGTCAATCAAATTCAAGTAAAAGCTGACGTAAAGAGGTGGGCGCGGGTGGCGCTTGATAGGATGTTAGAGATCCAGTGATTATTCGTAAGCGTCCTCGGGAAAAATATTTGCGGCGGGTTCCCCGGTATTGGTCCGATCTGCGGGAGCATCGCCGTCGTGTCATGAACCGCCGCCAGGCACAAACCTCGGTCCAGTTGGAAAGTATCGATATGTCGCGCACCTTCACCGTTGCTGAAGCCCAGACGTTGTTGCCCGTTCTGGAGTCGTTGCTGCGCTCTGCCATCCAGGCCAAAACGCTGATCGAAGAAGTGGATGCCGAGCAGCAGGCGCTGGCCAATCGCATCTTCGTGAACGGAGGCACGCTGGTCGATGTGGTCGCGGTGGCGCGGCGCAAGGCCGAGCGCGAGAAAGCGTTGCAGCGCGCCAAGGATGCCGTGGCCGAGATCGATGCCACCGGCGTTCAAGTGAAAGATCTGGATATCGGATTGCTCGATTTTCCCTGCGTAGTGGGCGATGACGTGATCCTGCTCTGCTGGAAGCTGGGCGAAAAGAAAATCACTCATTGGCACGGAACGCAGGAAGGCTTCGCTGGCCGCAAGCCCATCGACGACCGCATCCTGCGGGGACAGAAAAAGAGCAACTAGCGGCGAGCAACTGGCGACTAGCGCTCGGCTTCCTGAATTGCCATGGAGTTTAGATTTCGGTGGAAGAGCGGACCTTTGGGTCCGCGTCTCCGCAACCCTGGAAGTTGTCATCCCGAGGAGGGCTTCAGCCCGACGAGGGATCTGCTTTCTGCGCGAAAGTGTAGGAAGGCTGGCAGCATATGAAGAACGCAGTTCGCATGATAGCCGCCGCCGCAGTGCTCTTGCTTGCAAGCGAAATCTTCGCGCAGGCCGCGGCTCCGCCGTTTGCGTTGAAGCTCGGCGTGACACCAGGCAGTGCCAAAGCAGGCGCCAACATTCTTAGGAGGTTGATCTTACAAATAATACGAATGAGCGGATAGGAGTAGAAATTTGCAGCGCTATGAGAGTGGAGTGCAACTTTGGCATTTCTGTTCTTGATAGTCACGGTAATTCACCGCCAGAAACTCGATATCTTAAGGCAGTCCGAGGTGAACCTACCGGCTTTCCGAATTTGGTCGTCTTTCCGAACCGTGGTCCCAGGTCGATTGAGCCTGGTGAAACTCTCAAGTTCGTTACTGACCTACCAAAGTTATTTGATATCAGCCGTCCCGATCGCTACGAGGTTCAAGTGGGGAAAGGGAACGTAAAATCAAACATTAGTCATGTAGTTGTTCTTGCGCCGTGATTAGAGCTAATGACTAACTACTCCCTATGCTGCAATTCTCACTATGATTCAGCTCTCCTCTGCCGGCAAACGATTCGGCCCTAAACTCCTCTTCGAAAATCTTGATTGGCTGATCACGCCCGATGCCCGCGTTGGACTGGTGGGCGCCAACGGCACCGGTAAGTCCACCCTGCTGAAAGTGCTGGGCGGCCTGGAGTCGCTCGACTACGGCAGCATCATTTCCGCCAAAAACACTACCTTCGGCTATCTGCCTCAGGACGGCTTGCAACTTTCCGGACGCACTGTCTTCGACGAATGCATGTCAGTATTCAGCAGCCTGCGCGCGCTTGAGCAGGAGATGGAGGAACTCACTCACAAGATCGCCGAACTCGATCACACGTCGAATGAATACGCCCAGGTGGCCGATCGTTATCAGGCGATCCTCAGCGAGTTCCGGGTGAAGGACGGCTACGCACTCGACTCGCAGGTTGGCACAGTTCTCGACGGACTTGGCTTCCGCAAAGAAGACTGGACGCGTTACACCGAAGAATTTTCTGGCGGCTGGCAAATGCGCATCGCGCTGGCCAAGCTGCTGCTGTCGAAGCCGAACCTGCTGTTGCTTGACGAGCCCACGAACCATCTCGATCTGGAAACGCGCAACTGGCTGGAACAGTATTTGCTTCAGTATCCGTTTGCGTATGTGCTCATCTCGCACGATCGCTACTTTCTCGATGTCACCGTGAACCGCACGGCCGAAATCTGGAACAAGCGTGTGCAGTTCTACAGCGGCAACTACGAAAAATATCTGACGGAAAAACAGGAGCGCCGCGATACGCTGGTTGCGGCTTACAAGAACCAGCGCGATCGCATCGAGCAGCTGGAAGCATTCATCAACCGCTTTCGCGCTCAGGCGACTAAGGCCAAGCAGGTGCAGAGTCGCATCAAGGAACTCGAAAAGATTGAGCGCATCGAGATTCCTCCGGATGAGAAGACCATCCACTTCACGTTTCCGCAGCCGAAACCCAGTGGCCGCACTGTTGTCGAATGCTCGGATGTGGCTAAAAGCTACGGCCCGAAAGAAGTCTTCCGTAATGTCAACTTCACCATCCAGCGCGGCGACCGCATTGCGCTGGTGGGCGTTAACGGCGCCGGCAAATCGACCCTGATCAAACTGCTGGCGGGAAGCGAGCCACTCACCGAAGGCACGCTGAAGCTGGGCCACAACGTCGATGCGGATTATTTTGCGCAGGACCAGTACAAAGAGCTCGACCCTGACCGCCGCATGCTCGACGACTTGTCCGATATAGCGGTGCAGAAATCGATCACCGAGCTGCGCGGGGTGCTGGGCTGCTTCCTTTTTTCCGAAGACGACGTGTTCAAGCCGATCGGCGTCCTGTCGGGCGGCGAGCGCAATCGTTACGCGCTCGCACGCATGCTGCTGCATCCTTCAAACTTCCTGCTGCTCGACGAGCCTACCAACCACCTCGATATGCGAGCCAAAGATGTGCTGCTGGAATCGCTGGAGAAATATACCGGCACAGTGGTTTTTGTCTCGCACGATCGCTATTTCATCGACAAGCTGGCTACCCGCATCTTTGAGATCGGCGATGGCCGGGTCGAGGTCTTCCCCGGCAACTACGAAGACTACCTGTGGCGCAAGCAGCGCAAAGATGCCGGCGAGGAGGAATCGGCGGTAACCAATTGGGCTCCCACGCTGTCAGACGTCCCAGGCTATAGCGAGCAGAAAGCGCAATCGCAATCGAAGAAGCGCATCAATCCCATCAAGCTGAAGCAAATCCAGGAGCGGCATCAGCAGGTGGAGCAAGGGATCGCGCGCCTGGAAGATGGCATCGCCGAATGCGAACGCGAGTTGCAATCGTTCGTGAGCCCCGAGGACACCGCCAGGTGGACGGAGCTGCTGGCCAAGCGGCGAGCCGAACTGGAGACCCTGATGGCCGAGTGGGAAGAGCTGTCGCAATCCCTCGAGGGAGCCAACGCCTAAGCCTGGAGCTTTCGAGCCTTAGCAGCGTGAGGACGAACCGGCGCGGCCATCACTCTTACATTGTTTGTCATCCTGAGCAGAGGCGGCGCGGGTTTCCGCCGCCGGAGTCGAAAGACCTCTATTGGCGGCAGGTCCTTCGCGGCGAGAGGGGTTCTTCGACGACGCTCGGCCGCTTCGCGGTCTTCGCTTCGCTCAGAATGACAAATATTAATAAGCACGGTCATTCCCGTACGCCTGAAAAATCCCGCTCCCCTATAGGCTCAAGCCTCGCAAAACTGCTTATACTTTTTGCTTTCCCTCTTGCAGCCAATCCCGCTATAAAGACAAAGCCATGCGCCGCTACTTTGCTGCAAGCCTGATCGCAGTCACGATTTTCCTGGCTGGCCCGCGCCCGGTCGCTGCCATGCAAGTCCCGCAAAGCGATCTGGAATATCGCGCCCGCGCGGAGCAGGAGTTCATTAAGTACGATCCGGCATACGAAAGCTCTCGAGCGGAACGTGTGAAGCAGGCGCGTGCTCTGGGCAAGCAAGTTTTCCAGAGGGAAGCAGCCGGACAGCCGTCCGAATGCTCCCATCAAATCCTCAATGAGGTCTCGTGGCTCCTCGGGTACACCGCTGATTTCAAGGCTGTCGACCGCCGGCTCAAAGATCTGCAAGCTACTCTTTCAGATCCCAAGCTGGAGTTGGCCGCTAGCGAGCAAGATCCCGCCGACGGCAGTTGGGGAAGGTGTTACACGGCATGGTTTTTCAAGCTGGATGCCTCATTCGATCGTCTGCGACAACTTGCCGAAGACGGCCAGCGCCCGAAATACCAACTGCGCTTTCTCGACAAAATTAACTCGCCGGAAAAACTGAAAACGTACCTGACCGCCATCGCCGTCTCCGACATCGCGCGGACTGGCGTCGATCGTCGCCGCGAATTCAACGAATCGCTCGCCGACCTGTTACGTCTGACCCTGCACGGCGTTCCACCAGGCTACAAACTCGATCCCGAGCTTAAGCAGATCATCCTGAAACTCATCGTGCAAGATTTCCGCAATCCTGTTACTGGGTGGTGGGGCGAACGCTACGTTCGCGATGGCGGTCTGCAATTCGTTGACGACATCAGCATCACCTTTCACGTCGTTCGATATCTGGACAGCGATGTGCCCGAGCTGGGCAAAGTGGGCGAGACCGCGCTGGCCTTAAAGGATGTCGAATATCACGTCGGCTGGCTGGAGGACGGCCACTACACGAACCACAACAACATGGATGCCGTGGTGCTTTTCAAATACGCGTGGCCATCAATGAAAGCGGAACAGAAGAACGCACTCGCCGTCGAGATCCGCAAGATGCTGGACTGGTGCCTCTCAGATTCCCTGCAAGCGAATGGCTCGTTCAAACTCAATTCCGACGATCAGGATTCCGCCGAAGAGCAAACCTACTTTGGAGTTGCTTTCCTCAGCCGCGTAGGCTTCTTCGACAAGTCGGAACGCTTCTGGACCACAGAAAGTTTCCCGCAGTCAGCCGAAATCAAGCAGCGCATTACCAACTACATTTTGCAGCATCAGAGCAGCGGGGGCGCCGGAGGTGAGTATTATCAGAATGCCTTGGGACTGCTGGGTGCGATGCAACAGAAGGCCGTAGCGAAGTAAAAATCCCTCGCGGTCACACCTTTAATCATCACCCGCCGGACTTAGCCAAACAGCAGGTTCTTCGCCTCAGACCGAAATCTTTGCTCGGCATGACACATCCAGTTCGGCAACTGGCAACTGGCAACTGGCACCTGACAACCGGTAACTGTCTCACGGCTTCTGTCCGGCATTCCATTTCGGGGTGAAGTCGCTGTTAGCAAGCCAGGTGACAGGAGCGATCATCGAACCGATAGCGCTGTCGAGATGTTGCCAGTCCACTTTGTCTACCGTGTCCGTGGGCTGGTGATAGTCCTTGTGCAATCCATAGCTCGACACAGTCTGCGCAATGATGCCGTCTTTCGCCAGCGCGTAATTGTCGGACCGCGCGAAAAAGTTCTGTTCGGGATGAGGATCGCCAGTCAGTAGCGCACCATGCGCCGCTAACACTGGACCCAGGTCGGTGCGCTCCCATCCCGTCAGCCAGAGTTGATCCGGGTTCACCTTAGGATCGGCGCGGCCGATCATCTCGAATTCCAGGTTCGCCACGATTTCTGACAACTGGAACGTAGGATGTTTCAGGAAATACTTCGAGCCGAGCAGCCCAGCTTCCTCGCTGCCCCACAAAGCAAACACCAACGTCCGCGCAGGTCGCGGCTCCTTCGCCAGGGCGCGGGCCAGTTCCATCACGGCTACGGTTCCGGAGCCGTCGTCATCGGCCCCGGGATAGGTCTTGCCGCCTTTGACGCCGAGATGATCGAGATGCGCACTCAGCAGAACGATCTGGTCCGGATGACTCTTGCCGGCAATTTTCGCCAGCACATTCCAGGTATGCGAAACCTGCCAGGGCGTCATATCGGCACGCAACGTGACAGTCGTGCCTTCTGGCTGCGCCCAAATCTGCTGCGCTGCGGCGGTTTTGACCAAGATGCCATCTGGGCTGGGAGGCTCGTCACTGATTTTCTTCTGGCTTCGCGGCATGCCTTTCGACAGTCGCTGAAACATTTCTTCTCCGCCGGCAAATTCTGGAACAATCAGCAGCGCTGCCCGGCTCTCCAAATAAGGTCCGACAACGCTCCCCATGTCTTTCTGGCTTGTGCCCGGCTTCAGCTTCAGCACCACCACAGCACCATCGTTGACTGAGTGCGGCGAGACGTTCGCCTCCTTCAAGTCGAGCTTTTGCAGTGGACCGGAAACATCCGGTTTCGCGAACTGAAACACGGCGAATTCTTTACCGTGCGTCCACGACACCTGCACCGGCTTAGCGGAGCCAGCGGCAGAGAAAGTCAGGACCGGAGCTGTCGTCAGCTTGCGCGTTTGCACCGTCGCAATTTGGATGTAACTTCCATTGGCGGCGGCAGGCGCTAGTCCATAGGCCCTGAGTTTGCCGGCGATGAATTGCGCTGCGTGATATTCGTCCACCGAACCGCTGCCGCGGCCATGCAGTTCGGGACCGGCCAGATAGGCAAGATTGTTGTGTACGCAAGCGGCGCACAGCGCGGGAGCAGGAACAGCACTCTCATTGGTTTGGGCCGCCACCGGAAATGTGGACAACAGCAAGAGCGCGATCCCAAGGATTTGGTAGCGAACCTCACGAGCCTGCAATGCAGATTCCTCCCTAGATTCGTATCCATCCAGCGCGAATGGCCAGCAGGCTGGTAACCGCAACCACAATCCACAGCAAGATACCCTGCAGCAGCGGGCGAGGTCCCACCTTGCGCAAAGCTGCGGGCGACAAGCTGGCGCCGATTAGATACAGCGTAATAATCAGCATCAGCTTGCCCGCGCTGCTCAGGAAGTGATACGCAGCCGCGCCCGGAAACAGATAAGTGTTGGCCACCGCCGCCAGGCAGAAGAACAAAATGAACCACGGCCATTGAATGCGGGTCTTGCTGCCTTTGAAGGCCGCCGTTCCCACTGACAGAGGCACAATCCAAAGCGCGCGCGCCAGTTTCACGGTCGTTCCGATCGCCAGCGCCACCGCTCCATATTTTGCGGCAGCTCCCACCACCGAGCTGGTGTCGTGAATAGCCAAGGCCGCCCACAATCCAAACTGCATTTGTGAGAGTTTCAGCCAAAGGCCAATGGCAGGAAACGTGAGCAGCGCGACCGAGTTCAATACGAAGATCGTGCCCAGCGAGACCGACATTTCATCTTCCGTCGCTCCGGTAATGGGACCGACCGCGGCGATCGCACTTCCGCCGCAGATTGCTGTCCCGGTAGAGATGAGGAATGCCGCCCGGTTCTCTACTCTGAGCCACTTGCCCAGCAGCGTTCCCAGGATCATGGCGAAGGTGATACTCAGCGCTGTGTAGACGAAGCCGCTGCGCCCCGCGTGCACTACTTCTTGCAAATTCATGCCGAAGCCCAGTCCTACGACGGCGGACTGCAGCAGGATTTTGGAAAGCTTTCTGGATTCGTTTTTATAGGGATGAGTAGCGATGGCTCCGAAGAGCAGACCGGCGACCAAAGCTAACGGCGGCGAGGCCCAGGGAGTGAGGCAGAAAAAGAGCCCCAGGGCAAACAGGACTTTTGAATTCATCTAGTAGGAACTGCACTCCGATTCCTACGGAATCCCGGCCGCCATTGCTACGGGCTGGTAATAAAATAGGCCCGATGCCAAGGAGCGGTGACGATTTCCTTGACTCCGGGCCCATTCGATCCTGAAATGGATCGGAGGTGATGCTTTTATGCTACCGCAGCCTGTGGAAATGTCAAGCAGAAATCGCGATAACCTACTGAATTTTCTGGAGTTGCACAATTTCCGGGAAAACATTTCAAGTGCCTGAAAACAGACGAGATGACCTGCTCCACGCTACCTTTTTAGGGGATAAATGGGCATGGCAACCCGGCACTTTCGATGGATACGGCGGCTTAGAGAAACTCTCCGAGCTGCGGATGCCTTCTGCCCCCAGCCCTCGCTGGAAATTGCGCTCTGCTCCGGTGCTAAACTTCTCAGCGGCCAACTGTATTCGGGGGATCCTCGTGCGGCTACTGCGTTTTGGCTCGTTGGTTTATGTGGCCCTGCTGTTCGCCTTCCTGTTCTTGGGTTCGGCGGCCGGCGAGGGTCAGGCCGGATCGCCTTCCGCGACTACCCCACCACGGCCTCCGCTGTTGCGCTACAGCCTGCCTCCCGGCAAATTAGCCGAAGCTCACGCGCTTTATCAGTTGGACGCGACCATGGTCCCCGTCCTCGCAGTGTGGATCGTTCTGGTCTTCTACCTGATGTTAAGGTTTCGGTTCGGCGTCCGGCTGCGCGACCTGGCCGTACGGGCCTCGCGCTTTGGCATCGTGCAGGCCGTCATCGTAATGTCGCTGTTCACTGCGGCGTTTGAGCTGACCCAGCTTCCGTTCGACGTTTACCAGCATCACGTGGGCCTGAGCTACGGCCTCTCAGTGCAGCCCTGGGGATCATGGTTCGGCGACTGGGGCAAGAGTGTAGCTCTTGGCTGCCTGCTGGCCAGTCTTTTGGGCAGGATTCTTTACGCCGTGTTACGGCGAAGTCCCCGGCGCTGGTGGTTTTATTTCTGGCTGGCGCTGATTCCGATCGTGGTCCTGGTTCTCTTCGTCGAACCGGTGTGGATCGAGCCGATGTTCAATAAGTTCGAGCCGCTGAGCGATCATCACGCTGACCTGGTCGCGCAGATCGAGCGCGTAGTGCGGCGCGCGGGAATGGATATTCCGCCAGATCGTATGTTCGAGATGAAAGCCAGCGAGAAGAGAACCACGCTGAACGCCTACGTCACTGGCTTCGGATCGACCAAGCGCGTGGTGGTGTGGGACACCACCATGGAACATATGACCACCCCGGAAACCCTCTTCGTCTTCGGCCACGAGATGGGGCACTACGTACTGGGTCACATTCCCAAACAGGTTGCGATCACGTTGCTGCAGCTGCTGGTGCTGTTTTACATCGGCTACCGGCTGGCAACTTGGGCGGTCACAAACTACGGAGCGCGCTGGGGAATCCGCAGTCTTGAGGATTGGGCATCGATTCCATTGCTGACGCTGATCCTTTTCGCTCTGACATTTCTTGCCACTCCCGCCTTCAATGCGGTGTCGCGTCATTATGAACATCAAGCCGATCAGTATGGCTCGGAAGTCATTCACGGGCTCGTGCCGGACGCGCCGCTCGCCGCCGCGCATGCCTTCCAGGTTCTGGGCGAGCGTTCGCTCGACTATCCCTACGTCGGCAAATTTATGGAGTTCTGGGCCTGGGATCATCCCACCATTCGCGATCGCATGATCTTCGTGCAGACCTACGATCCTTGGGGCCAAGGCCGTCAGCCGGAGTTCGTGAAAAGCGCGCCATGAGTCAATTTAGCGACTTGTCGCTAACCGGGATTGTGAATGCCGGACTGCTCTCTGGCTCCAGCCGCTGGTTTTGCGCGTTTGCTTCAGTCGTGGTGGAAATAAAACAGGTTTCCGTCCAGGTCCTTTATGGTGAATTGCCGTAGGCCCCAAGGCTTTTTTTCCAGAGGATCCACGATGTTCGCACCCGACGACTTCAGTTCCTGGTACGACGCATCGATATCTTCGGCAAACACCCAGTGAACGGCAGGTTCGAACGGTGGTTTCTTCTTCCGAAAAAATATTGTCACGTTACCGCGTGAGACGGCCCCAATTTCTTTGCCGGGGTAAAGCCATCCGATCTCAAAGCCGAGTGCATCTCTGTAATGCTGTTGTGCACGTTCGACATCAGCGACCGGCAACTCCGGCACTGGCTGACCAATTGAGCTCATTTTCTCTTTTGCGCCCATAGAAATCTCCTTATATTTTACAAAACCGCCTCACGCGTCAAATTGAGCCTGTACCAAGGATGTGGTAGTGATGCATTTTGAAATTTAAGCTGCTGCTCGCTTTTTGTACGGGCCGCGCTTGCCAGCCTTCGTGACCGGAACCAATCTGACCAGTTCTTCGATGCTCCATACATGGTCGCTCAGACCAGCTTCCATAGCAGGGGTGACTCGCAGTGTTTGATGCAACCGGACGAAGTTGTAATACATGAAGTACAAGGCCACGGAATGGCAGTGGTTATCAAACTTCTTCGAGAATGCGTTCGTGAGGCGAGTGAAGCGACGCATCGACATTCTCATGCTGAGGTTCTGCCGTTCAACGTAAGAAGTGCTGACGTGCTTGGGGTCTGGATTGCCGCTCACGACCTTCATGTCGCAACCGATGCAACGTGCTGGAGAGTAGCGCCGTGTTTCTTCGTCGGAGGGAGCGCCGTAAATCTTCTGTAGCTGAGCGTAGTCAATGTCCATTCCAAAAGCATCCTCAACCGCGTCCAGATAAGCGCGGTGCCCATCTGTGGTGATCTGCACTCTCCCACGGATGCGTGATGCGCAGTCGCCCATGAACTCCTTTGCGGATTCAGCCCCACGCCCGCCGACGAAATAGGTGACGCATAGCTTCGTGTCGGCATCAATGGCAGTCCACGTCCAAACGTCTCCCCATCCGTCAGCTTCTTTTTCGGGACTCACATTCTTGCGCTTTGCGCCGACGAACGCCCAAATCTCATCGCACTGCAAGCGGCGTACTCGAACATTGCGCACGTTCGCATCGTGATAAGCGGCGCACGCGCAGCCCATTTCATTGAGGATTTTCAGCACTGTATGCAGGGCAGCGCCCGTCGTTCTGCACGTGGAGCGCACGGAGTTTCCCTCGCACAAGGCTGCTACGATCTGGGTGCGCCGCTTAGTATCTAGGCTGTTCATGCAGCTACTATACTAATGCGCTTTAGCATAGTCAAGACTAATCTGCACGTGCGGACTTGGAGTTTTGCACGTGATGGCACCTGTGGAAAAGCGGAACCATGGGCGGTGAGAGGAACCCCTCATGTCACTATTTGTCTGTTGCTATTGGGAATACAGGGGGTGTATAAGAGAAATCAGCTCTACCGGCGGGGCCTTGGATACTTAGTTGACGAGCTGAGAACCAAAGCTCCCGCCAGAATCGAGGTGCCTCATGAGGGTCTGAGTCGGCCCCCTATGTGGCCGTACAGGGCAACGGAGGCGGCTGATGCCGCTCTCGCCCCTGCCGTTTCGCTTTTGAGTGTAGCAGACTGATGCCGAAAAGAGGAGGGTTTTATGGGCGGGGAACCAATGGACTATACAGCCATTCTGAATGACCTAGAGTCCAAGAAAACAGCATTGGAGCAGACAATCGCTTCGTTGCGTCAGGCGATGGCGTTTGGTGCCTTGGGGCAGGGGGGAGACAGTAGTGCTCAACCCTCGTTGGCCGCTTCGCCGTTCGGCGGCGAAGTTCCGACCGGAGCTTTTCTTGGTAAGAGCATTCCCGAGGCTGCGAAGCTATACCTGGAGATCGTAAAGAAGAAGCAGACCACGAAGGAAATCGCAGACGCCTTGGAGAAGGGCGGCATGGAAACCAATTCCAAGAGTTTCACCAAAACGGTACACACGGCACTGACACGAGCACGGCAGGGCGCGAATGCATCTCTCGTGCAGGTCGGCAAGCATTGGGGTTTGGTGGGATGGTTCCCAAAGGGTGTAGTGAGCGGAGTCGGGGCCGCGAAGCCGAGCAAGACCAAAAAGAAGAAAGCAGCAGCGAAGCCTAGCATGGCCGCTGGCGCGAAGACCGTCGCGCCTGAACAGCCCGCAGCCGCCGTAAAACCAGAAAAACATACCGCCGCCAAAGGGCAGAAAAAGGGCGGGACGAGAGAACAGATCGTTGCTGTCTTAGAGGCTACGCCCGGTGTGGAGCTAACGGCTAAGGATATAGCCGAGAAGACCGGGATGAAGATTCAGGTCGCACACATGTGTCTCGGACAGCTTGTAAATGCGCACCGTGCTGAAAAGACTGCAAGCGGCGCATATCGCGTGCCTACTCCGCAGTCTGCGACCCACGCTGTCGCTTAGTTTTCGGCTTCTTCTTGTCCCAGCGTGCGCGGGCGGCCTTGAATGCGGCCTGAGTGCGCTCCTCTGGACTCATCGTTTCCAGACGGCGCTTTCCGCCTTTAAGGCCGCCCTTCCTTCCCATCTGAGCCATGACCTGTGAAACGAGAGACTTGGGTTGCGTGGAGGGCCGTTCAACGAGCTTGCCGCCGATTGCTTCCTCAACTACCCTAAGGGCGTTCTGTACGTCATCCAACCTGCTAGTGCGCTTTGGCATGAATCCATCATGCCACGTCTTGCCGGCCGATGCGAGTCCCTTGAATTTCAAAATGCATCACTACCAAGGATGTCGTATCGTTGACACTGGGCAATCAGCTCTGATAGTTTGAATAGTTCCAGTTATATCGCCAGCGCCCTCAGTGCATCTTCGGCAGTAGGCACTCACGACAGTAGGCACTCACGACACAAAGATGGACAACACTCTTAAACAGGTAGGCGAACTACTGCTCGGAGCAATCCCGACAGCTGTGCTCCTGCTGTTGCTGTATGCCATTTACCAGAACCTGGTGCGCAAGCCTCTGAACCGGGTATTGGGCCAGCGGCGGGAGCGCACCGAGGGAGCCATCTTAAAGGCGCGGGCCGATGTCGCAGCGGCGGAAGGCCGAACTCAGGAATACGAGCACAAACTGCGCGAAGCTCGGCTGGCGATCTTCAAGGCCCAGGAAGCGCGACGGCAACAGGCGCAGCAACTCCGGGCTCAAGCCCTGACGGAAGCTCGTACCCGCGCCCAGCAGCAGATACGCGAAGCCAAGGCCGCAATCGACCAGGATATGGCCGTAGCGCGAACCGGCCTGCAGTCCGAAGTCGAACGCCTGGCGACGGAAATCATCAATACCATTTTGAAACCAGCCGGCGCTGCACCCACCATAGGCGGCGCTCAATGAGCCGACGACTACGGGCCCGCATAGCCATCCTTGCCTTCTTCGGTGTCCTCGCTTTTGGCAGTATCTGGGCACAGGATTCGGCCGATAAGAAGCCCGAACGCACTGATGTCTCAACCGAATCCGGACCGGGAAATCCCAACGCCGGAGTCGGCGCAATTCTAGCGAAAACTACCGAACAAGCCGCCTCGACTTCGGAAAAATGGGGACGCAAACTCGGCATAGGCCCTGACGCCTCTTTTGGAATATCGATCTTCCTTAATTTTGCCGGGGTCGCATTCATCTGCTATGTGCTGGTGAAGTCCAAAGTGCCCCAGGCGTTCCGCGAGCGTACAGCCACCATTCAGAAGAGCATCAAGGAAGCGGAGGCCGCCAGCGCCGATGCCACCCGCCGACTGGGCGACATTGAGGCCCGTCTGGCCAAACTGGACACGGAAGTCGAGGCGATTCGTACTTCCGCCGAACGCGAAGCTGCGGCCGAGGAAGAACATATCCGGCAGGCTGCCGAAGAAGACAAGCAAAAGGTAGTACACGCGGTCGAGACTGAAATTACGGCCATCGCCCGCAATGCCCGTCGCGAATTGAAAAGCTATGCAGCGTCACTGGCAGTCGATCTGGCCTCGCGCCAGATTCGGGTTGATGAGCCCACCGATCATACGCTGGTTCGCGAGTTCGTAGATCAACTCGGAAAGGACGGCCAATAAGCATGGCTGCCATCGCCAGCCGTTACGCGCGCGCCCTGGTCGACGTCATCCTCGAACAGAAGATCGATGCCGATACTGCTCGCCAGCAACTGAAGGCCATCGTTGCCGCGGTGCACGAGAGTGTCGAACTGCGAAAGGTCTGGCAATCGCCGGCGATTTCCCCGGAACAGAAGCGGGCTGTGCTCGATGCTATTACTAAGCAAATCGGCGTAGTCAGGCCGATCCGGAATTTCATCGCCGTCCTGATCGATCACCGGCGCATCGCGATGCTGGACGACATGGTACGGCAGTTTGAGGTGGAACTCGATGCGCAGTTGGGATTCACCGAAGCCCAGATTTCCAGCGCCCGCCCGCTTGCGGCCAACGAGAAGCGCGAATTGGAAGGCCGGGTGGAGCGCATGACGGGTAAGAAAGTTCGTGCCCACTACGTGTCCCAACCCGAGTTGCTGGGTGGAGTTCTGGTTCGCGTAGGCAGCACCATTTATGACGGATCGGTGCGCGGGCAACTGGAGAAGATGCGGCAGGAGTTGAGCACCGCGTAGTACTCGGAATTAAGGCTTAAAACGGAATCTTATGGCACAGATCAAAGCAGACGAGATTACTAAGCTCATCCGCGAGCAGATTGATAATTACGAATCGAAAATCGCGGTCGACGAAGTTGGCACCGTGATGTCTATCGGTGACGGTATTGCCCGTGTCTACGGCCTCGATAAGGTCATGTCGGGCGAGTTGCTCGAGTTCCCGCACAACGTAGCCGGCATCGCCATGAACCTGGAAGAAGACCAGGTCGGCGTGGTGCTAATGGGCGAATACACAGAGGTGGAAGAAGGCGACGAGGTCAAGCGCACCGGCCGCATCATGAGCGTGCCCGTGGGCGAAGCCATGGTCGGTCGCGTAGTCAATTCGCTGGGCCTGCCCATCGACGACAAGGGACCGGTCAACACCAACCAGTACATCCCGATTGAGCGCCTGGCGCCTGGCGTCATCGACCGTCAGCCGGTAAGAGAGCCCATGGCCACCGGGTTAAAGGCCATCGACTCGATGATCCCCATCGGCCGCGGCCAGCGCGAACTGATCATTGGCGATCGCCAAACCGGCAAGACCGCCGTCGCACTCGATACCATCATCAACAGCAAGGGTCGCGACCTCATCTGTATTTATTGCGCGATCGGCCAGAAGCGTTCCTCGGTTGCACAAGTGGTGAAGACCCTGGACGACTACGGTGCGATGGAATACACCATCGTCGTGTCGGCCTCGGCGTCCGATCCCGCGCCAATGCAGTACATCGCTCCTTACGCGGCGTGCGCCATGGGGGAGTACTTCCGCGACACCAAACGGCACGCGCTGTGCATCTACGACGATCTTTCCAAGCACGCCGTAGCCTATCGCGAAATCTCGCTGCTGCTGCGCCGTCCTCCGGGACGCGAAGCTTACCCCGGTGACGTGTTCTATCTTCACTCGCGTCTACTGGAACGCGCCGCCAAGTTGAGCAACGATCTGGGAGCCGGATCGCTGACCGCATTGCCAATCATCGAGACCCAGGCAGGTGACGTGTCGGCCTACATTCCGACCAACGTCATTTCGATTACCGACGGTCAGATTTATCTTGAAACTGATTTGTTCAACTCCGGTGTACGTCCTGCGGTAAACGTAGGACTGTCGGTAAGCCGCGTCGGCGGCAGCGCTCAGATCAAAGCCATGCGGCAGGTAGCCGGCACGTTGCGTCTCGATCTGGCGCAGTATCGCGAACTGGCAGCGTTCTCGCAGTTCGGCAGCGATCTGGACAAAGCTACCCAGTCACAGCTGGCTCGTGGCCAGCGTCTGACCGAAATCCTGAAGCAGGGGCAGTATCAGCCGTTGCCGTTCTCTAAGCAGATTCTGATCATCTACGCCGGAACCCAGGGCCTGCTCGACGATCTGCCGGTGGATCAGCTACGCGACTTTGAGAAAGGCTTGAACGAGTACGTAGAGACTTCCAATCCTGGCGTGTTGAAGGCGATTGAGGAGAAGAAGGTTCTCGACGACGATCTGCGCGGCGCCCTGACTAAGGTCATCAAGGAATTCAAGGACCGCTTCGTCAGCGATCACCAGCCCGTTCAACAGATGGCGAAGGCGAGCGCGTAAGAACCGATGGCCAACGTACGCGACATCCGACGGCGCATTCGCAGCGTGAAGAACACGCGGCAGATCACCAAGGCCATGAAAATGGTGGCGGCAGCCAAGTTGCGCCGGGCGCAGGAGCGCGCTTTGGCGTCACGCGCCTATGCCAAGATGCTGGCCAATGTTCTGGCGTCGACGGTCAGCCGCACCGAGCTGATGGATCCCAAGACCGGCGAACCCCTCAATCCGCTTTTGGCGATGCGCCCTGAGGAAAACATCCTCCTGTTGCTGGTGACCGGAGACCGCGGCCTCGCGGGCGCCTTCAATTCCAACGTGCTGAAGGCGGCGACCAAGTTTCTGGAATATTTCAAAAGCAAGAACATCGACATTGTGGCCATCGGTCGCAAGGGACGCGACTTCATGCGCCGGCGCTATCCCGTGGGCCAAGCCGGAGGGCCGCGCGCGGGTGAGATCCAGATTATCGGTGAGCACTTGAACCTGTTGGCCAAGGTAGATTACGAAGCGGTATCGGAAATTGCCGACCGTGTCGCCAAAGCCTACAAAAATGAGCAGATCGATTCGGTTTACCTGATCTTCAACGAGTTCAAGTCGGTGATCTCGCAGCGCCTGATCGCGCAGCGAATCCTTCCCGTGCAGGAACTGGGTCAGCGTGAGGTTGCGCTGGCGGAAGAGTTCACCTTGGAGGCCAAGGAGCGGATGGGCGAAGCGGCGCGGACGGCGGGCATCAGTCTGAAGGAGCCTCCGCCGACCGAATTGGAAAAAGAGGCTGAGAAGTTTGCCACTGCGCCGGTCGACTACATTTACGAACAGCCGCCGGCGGAATTGTTCGCTGGCCTGCTGCCACGCTACGTGGCGTTTCAGATTTTCCAGGGCATGCTGGAGTCGGTGGCTGCCGAGAATGCGGCCCGCATGACCGCCATGGATTCGGCAACCAACAATGCCAACGACGTGATCGATTCGCTGACGCTGACCATGAACCGGGCGCGCCAGGCGGCCATCACCAAAGAGATTATCGAGATCGTCAGCGGAGCGGCAGCATTGTCGTAAGGCAGTTGTCGGTTGCCAGTTGTCAGTTGTCAAAGGCGCCCGAGGTGGATTCACGGATGCAAGCGAGCCGGTATCAGGATCTCTTAGCGTGGCAAAGGGCTATGATTTTTGCCGAGAAGATCTATGCGGCGACAGCTGAATTGCCGAAGGACGAGACCTTCGGGCTGAAAAGTCAAATGCGACGGTCCGCGGTATCGGTGCCGAGCAATATTGCTGAGGGCCAGGGGCGTGCTACCCGCGGTGAGTTTCGACAGTTCCTGGGTAACGCGCGCGGTTCTCTGTATGAACTTGAAACGCAAATTCTGATTGCTTGTAAGTTGGGCTATGTTTCCGCTGAAGAAGGCGAAGGTCTGCTGACGCAGGCGAGAGAATTAGGGCGCATTCTTAATGGATTAATCGGCTCCCTGAAGTCACTCCCATCGACGCTGTCTTTCCGGCAACTGACAACCGACAGCTGACAACGGACAACTGATTATGGCTGAAAATATCGGACACATCATTCAAATCGCGGGTCCCGCGGTGGACGTGCAATTTTCCGAAGCTGCGCTGCCGCCTATCTACTCGGCGTTACGCGTCACCAGCGAGGGCTTCAACGTCCCCACCCCCATCGACGTCATCCTGGAAGTCGAACAGCAACTGGGCGAAGGCCGGGTGCGCTGCGTTGCCATGGAGCCTACCGAAGGCATGGTGCGAGGCATGAAGGCCATCGACCTCGGCGGCCCCATCACCGTGCCGGTAGGTCGCGAGACCCTGGGACGCGTGCTCAACGTCATCGGCAATCCGGTCGACAAGCTGGGCCCGATTAATGCGGCCAAGCGCAATCCCATCCACCGCCAAGCGCCTGCGTTCGACGAGCAATCCACCGAGATGGAGATGTTCGAAACCGGCGTCAAGGTTATCGACCTTATCCAGCCATTCTTAAAGGGCGGCAAGATCGGTCTGTTCGGTGGCGCCGGCGTGGGCAAGACCGTCGTCATCATGGAACTGATCAACAACGTTGCGCTGAAGCACGGCGGCTTCTCGGTGTTTGCCGGAGTGGGCGAGCGCACGCGCGAAGGCAACGACCTCTGGCTGGAAATGCAGGAGTCGGGCGTGGTCAACATCAAGGAGCCCTCGAAGTCGAAGGCGGCTTTAATCTATGGCCAGATGACCGAGCCCCCCGGAGCGCGTCTGCGCGTGGCCCTGACCGCGCTGACCGTCGCCGAATATTTCCGCGACGAAGAAGGTTCCGACACGCTGCTGTTCATCGACAATATTTTCCGCTTCACCCAGGCCGGCTCGGAGGTTTCCACGTTGCTGGGACGTATGCCGTCCGCCGTGGGATACCAGCCCAACCTGGCAACGGAAATGGGTGAGTTGCAGGAGCGCATCACATCGACGAAGAAGGGCTCGGTAACTTCAGTGCAGGCGATCTACGTGCCTGCCGACGACTTGACCGATCCCGCTCCGGCAACCACGTTTGCTCACCTGGATGCGACCACCGTGCTGTCGCGTCAGATTTCCGAGCTGGGCATCTATCCCGCGGTCGATCCGCTGGCTTCGACGTCGCGCATTCTCGATCCCCGCGTGGTCGGCGAAGTCCACTACAACACGGCGCAAGCGGTGAAGCGCGTTCTGCAGAGCTACAAGGATCTGCAAGACATCATCGCCATTCTGGGTATCGACGAACTCAGCGAAGATCAGAAGCTGACGGTATCGCGCGCTCGCAAGATCCAGAAGTTCCTCTCGCAGCCGTTCTTCGTGGCCGAACAATTCACCGGCCTGAAGGGACGCTACGTGAAGATCGACGATACGGTGCGCAGCTTCCAGGAGATTGTCGACGGCAAGCACGACGACATCCCCGAGCAGGCGTTCTACATGAAGGGCGACATCAACGAGGTGCTGGAAGAGGCCGAGAAGATGAAGGCGACCGCGTAATCTGCCATGGCTGACACGCTGCATTTACAAATCATCACTCCGGACAAACTGCTCGTCCGCGAGGACGTCGACTCGGTGCAGATACCGGGGAAGAACGGCTATCTCGGCGTCCTGCCGGGTCATGCGCCGCTGATCACCGAGCTGATGATTGGCGAAATCAGCTACGTGCAGGCAGGGAACACGCAATACCTCGCCGTAGCCTGGGGCTTTGCCGAAGTGCTGTCCGACAAAGTGACGATTCTGGCCGATACCGCCGAGCGCGCCGAAGATGTCGACGTTAAGCGCGCGCAGGAAGCTAAGGCGAGAGCGGACGAAGCGCTGCGTCAGGCCGGTCCCGACCTCGACTACGATGCGGTTCAGTATGCTCAGCGCCGCGCCGAGGTGAGGCTGGAAGTTGCGGCTCGCGTTGGACACGCCACCGCCGCACATTAGGACATTATTTGAGAGTTGAATTCGCCGCGCCGGAGGATATCCAGCGCGGCTTTGTTTTGCAATCAGGGTTTTGCGATCAGGCCGAAACCGTTTTTGGCTGCGGAGCAACGAAGCGAATCGCTTTGGCCAGCAGGATGGTCTCGATGCAGCGCAGGGCTTCCAGCACAGGCTCCTTCACTTCGCCGTCTACCTGCACCACCGCAACTGCCGACGGCTCCTGCCCATCCCGGCCGCGGCCGAGCGAGAAGTTGGCGATGTTGACGTTGTGTTGTCCCAGCACCGTCCCTACGCGCCCGATCACGCCGGGTACGTCGAGGTTTTGCAGGTAAATGACGTTGCCCTCCAGTGGCGCTTCCACATGAATGCCGTCAATCTCCAGCAGCCTGGGCAGGCCGCCGGGCTGAACGCAGCCGGCCACCGTGTTCTCCTGCTGACCGGTCTTGAAGGTCATGCGCAGCACGTTGGCAGCGGCCCCGCCCGCGTCGCGTGTCTTCTTGCGCTCGGTGAGGCGGATCCCGCGCTCCTCGGCAATGGACGCCGCGTTTACCAGATTCGCCCGCTCCTGCGCGTGAGCGATCTGATTGAGCGCGCCGGCCACGGCGGCGTTGCGGATGAGTGCAGTTTTCCACTCGGCAATTTCGCCGCTATAGCTGAGGCCCATCTCCTCCACGCCGCCTTCGTTCGATTGCGCCAGGAAAGCGCCCAAACGCTCGCCGAGCACGATGTACGGCAACATCTCCTGATACTCTTCTTCGCTGATTGAAGGTACGTTGACGGCGTTCTGAATCACGCCCTTCAGCAGGTACTCGCGCACCTGCAAAGCGATCTGTACCCCGACGGCCTCCTGCGCCTCGTGAGTTGAGCCCGCGATGTGCGGCGTCAGGATCACGTTGGGCATGGTCGCCAACGGAGAGTCTTTGACCGGTTCGTTGCTGTAAACATCGAGCGCCACACCGCCCAGTTGTCCGGACTGCAGCGCCTCGACTACAGCGCCATCGTTCAGCAACTCTCCGCGAGCGCAGTTAATCAGGCGCACACCCTTCTTCATCTTTCGCAGCGATTCGGCATTGATCATGCCCTGGGTCTGCGGCGTCAGGCCGACGTGCAGAGTGATGTAGTCGGACTGGGCGAAGACCTCGTCGAGCGTCGCCAGCGTGATGTTCAATTGTTGCGCCAGACTGGGCGCGACGTAAGGATCGTGGGCGATCACTTTCATGCCGAATGCAAGAGCGCGGCGCGAAACTTCGATTCCGACGCGGCCCAGGCCAACGATGCCGAGCGTTTTGCCACGAAGCTCGGTGCCCTGCAGCGTCTTCTTCTCCCACTTGCCCGCCTGCATGGTGGTATGAGCACGCACCAGGTGGCGCGCCAACGACAGCATGAGTCCGAAGGTGTGCTCGGCGACGGCAACAGCGTTACCGCCGGGCGTGTTCATTACCACGATGCCACGCTTGGTGGCGGCATCCAGATCGACGTTGTCGACGCCCACGCCGGCGCGTCCAATGACCCTCAGCTTGGGAGCCTTGTCCATCATGGCCGCATCGACAAAGGTCGCCGAGCGAACCAGGATGGCGTCCGCATCAGCCAGTTGACCGGCAAGCGCGTCTTTATCCGGGGAAACCACGGTCCAATTGCCATGTTCGGTAAAAATGGCGGACGCAGAAGGAGAGATTTTGTCAGCTACAACGATTTTCATACGGTAGCCGCCTCGGCGAATTGTCCGGCAAGCACCTCTTGCACAGCGCGCACGCCAGCGCCCAGTTCGATTTTGTGAGATGGCGCAACTTTCAGCAGCACATGCTCCAGCGCGCCAATGACGCCGATGGCGTCGAGATAGTCGTAATAGCCGAGATGAGCGATACGGAAGAGCTTGCCTTTCATCTCGCCCTGACCATTGGCAACCACCATGGCAAAGCGCTCGCGGAACTCCCTCACGATAGCGCTGGAATCAACGCCGGCCGGCGCCAGAATTGCCGTGACGGCAGCAGCGGGGCAGGTGGGCGCAAACAGTTTCAGACCGAGAGCCTGAGCCCCGGCTCGAACCATGGCGGCTGAAGTTTCCGCATTGTGGATGAGAGCATCGCGTCCGTCTGCCAGGTTACCGTTGCCGGCGCGGCGAATGTAGTCGAGCGACGCGGCCAATCCTGCGATCAGCGCGGTGGCCGGAGTAAATGCCGACTCTCCCTTGGCCTGCGACTTGCGCTCTTTGCGCAGATCGAAGTAGAACCGCGGCTGCTTGGCGGTTTCCATGCGCTGCCAGGCGCGCTCGCTCACGCTGAGATAGGCCAGTCCGGGCGGGATCATGACGGCCTTCTGCGAGCCGCCGATGAGGATGTCGATGCCCCAATCATCCACGTCGAAATGAGTGGTACCGAGGCCGGTGATGGCGTCGACTACCAGCAGGGTGTCGGTGCCTTTCAGCAGCGCGGAGATCGCCTTCACGTCGTGACGCGCGCCGGTAGAGGTCTCGGTGGCCTGCATGTAAAGCACACGCGCGCCATCGAGCTTGGACTTGATTTGAGCAAGATCGAAGGTCTGCCCGTAAGGAACCTCGACCAGTTCGATCTGGCAGTTGAAAGCCTTGGCGAGATCGCGCCAGCGCTCGCCAAATTTGCCGGCGGTGAGAACCACAACCTTTTCGCCGGGCGAAGTGAGGTTGGAGATCGCTGCCTCCATGGCGCCGCTGCCGGACGAGGACAGCAGAAGAACATCATTCTTCGTGCCTACGAAGGTCTTAAGATCAGCAAGAGTACGGGAAAAGATTTCGCGGAATTCGGCCGTGCGGTGATGCATGTCCGCGGCGGCGATCGCATTTTGAGCTGCTGGAAGAAGAGGGGTTGGGCCGGGAGTGAAGAGCCGTGTTTTACGAAGCATAGCAATTACCTCTGCTGGTTGATTGCCGGCGCGAGGCGTGCGCCGACGTCTTAACTATAGGCTTTCAGGGACGGGCAGGCCACCCCAGGTTGGCGCTGCTTGGGTGCTCTCAATCACAAGGCGAAGTGACCCACTACCCTATAATTGCACCATGACCCTGACCGAACGTGTGCAAAAAGACATGGTTGATGCCATGCGCAAAAAGGAAGAACTGCGACTGTCGACCCTGCGCATGATGAAGGCCGCGTTGCAGAACAAGCGAATCGACAAACGCGCCGACCTGGATGAAAAAGAAGAGCTGCAGGTGTTTACCACCATGATCAAGCAGCGGAAAGATTCCATCGAACAGTTCGAAAAAGGCAATCGCCCGGAGCTGGCCGCCAAAGAAGCTGAGGAGATCACCATCATCGAAGCCTACATGCCGAAGGCCGTTGGGGAAGAAGAAATCGTGGCAACGGTGCGAGCCGTCATCGCCGAGATGGGCTCTCCCACAATGAAGGACATGGGGGCGGTGATGAAGAATGCCAAAGAAAAGTTTGGCGACGCGCGGGTCGATGGGAAGCTGCTGAGCGAGGCGGTGAAGAAGCAGTTGGGGGGAAGCAACTAGGAGCTAGCGGTTGATACTCAGGAGTCAGCGTCCTTTTTGGCAGTCATCCGTTTGCCGCAATGCCCCGTTCCTGATGCGGGGATGCTGACATTGCCGAACTCCAGCTCCGCTAGAGCGAAATTTGTTTTAGCCCTGGGCGTAAGCCCGGGGTCAGCGCACCAAATGAAACTGAGTCCCGTAGGGACGGCACAGGTCTCCACTGACAATTCGCGAGGCAGAGGGGTTCAAGGCAAACGTGAGCGCCGGAGCATCAGCATGTGGATAATGAAGCGCGAGGACTTCACCAAGGTTGTCGGGGAGGCGTTGGACTCTCTGCCGGCGGAGTTTCGCCGGCGCATCCGTAATGTTGCCGTTCTGGTCGAGGATTTGCCTCCGGACCAGCCGGCTCCAAAGCACGGTCAGCCTAGGGTGTTGCGCTTGGGGCTGTTCCACGGCGTACCGATGACGAGGAAGAGCGTCTTTGGCCTGCCTGGAGGTCCCGATTATGTCGTGCTCTATCAAGAAAACATTGAAGCAGTCTGCTCCAGCGAAGCCGAAGTGCGTCACCAGATCCGGCAGACGGTCATTCACGAGATGGGACACTATTTCGGTATGACGGAAGAGCAATTGAAGGATGTGTAGCTTGATTGCATAGCCCCATGGCTGTATAGACGCTGTCCGAAATCGTAGATCCCTCCACTCGGACTAAAGTCCTCGGTCGGGATGACAAGCTGAATGCTGAGGGCTGAGCGCTGAATGCCGAGTGCTGACCACTGAACGCTTCTTCCGAATGTTGTAATCTGAAATGAGTCGTCATGTCGTACCAACGCACAGTAGAGCAGCTCTATGCGCTCGGGCACGAGCTGGCCAGCACGCCCTCGCACAAGTTCGAGCTGGCCTACGTCCGTGAGATGCTGGAGGCGCTGGGCCATCCCGAGAGGCGCTTTGCCAGCGTGCTGATCGCGGGAACGAACGGCAAAGGCTCGACTGCGGCGACGCTGTCGTCCATCCTGCGCGCCGCCCGATATAAGACCGCGCTCTACACTTCGCCGCACCTGCTGCGTATTAATGAACGTATTCGAGTGAACGGTGAGGCGATTTCCGACCCCGAGTTCGGCGAGATCTACGACCGCGTGGAACGCACCGCGCAGCAGCTTCTGCAGTCCCGCAAGTTGCCCTGGCATCCCAGCTTCTTCGAGATGCTGACGGTGATGGCGTTCGAGTACTTCGCCAGCGTCGGAGTCGAGATCGCCGTGCTGGAAGTGGGCATGGGCGGACGCCTGGACGCGACCAATGTGGTCGAGCCGCTGATTTCTGTGATCGCCGACATTTCGCTCGATCATCAAAAATATCTGGGCGATACCATCGCCGAGATTGCAGGTGAGAAGGCAGGCATCATTCGCAAGAATGGCGTGGTGGTAACTCTGCCGCAACATCCGCTGGCAAACGACGTGATCGGGCACGCCATCGAGGACAAAGAGGCCCGCGGGGTCAGCGCAGCTCAGTATGTGCCGCCAGTCTCGCCGGGAGCCGCTGCGTACCTTGCAGGACGGAAAACTAACCTCCCGGGGCGAAGCCGATACCCGCTGGCGGTGATGGGCGAGGAGATTGAAGTAGATTCACCGCTGGTCGGCCGCCATCAGTTGCGTAACGTCGCGTTGGCGATCGCTACGGCGGTGGAACTCAATCGTTTCGGATTCAAGGTAACGCCGAAACAGGTGGAGCAGGGGATTCGCGAGACGCATTGGCCAGGACGCTTCCAGGTGCTGGCACCGTCTGCGGCCACGGACCAGCGCGAAATGGTGCTCGACGTGGCGCATAATCCTGCCGGCGCCTGGGCGCTACGCTTGGCATTGTCGGAAAACTTTACCGACCGGGAATTGACGTTCATGTTCGCGGCGTTGCGGGACAAAGCCGTTCAGGAAATCGCCGAAATCTTATTTCCCATTGCCGAGCAAGTCGTGGTTACACAGGTTGGCAATCCGCGCGCCGCAACCACGCAGGAACTGCTCCAGGCGGCATCGCGAACGGGAACTCTTTTGTATGCGGAGGAGACAGTTCCGGCGGCCCTGGCCCGGGCGCGCGAGATAACCAAGCGCGGCGGATTGATCGTGGTGACCGGTTCGATTTTCCTGATCGGAGAAGCGATGGCGGCGATGGGGATTGCGGTGTGAAAAAAGAAGATTCCACGGAGACACGGAGAACACGGAGAAATCAATTGAGCTTGGTTTTTCGCCCTTAACCATCAGTTGATAGCAAACAAGGTCGTGCATAAAGTTTCTTGATTACTAAGGCTAAGAGCTAAGAGCCCACATGCCGCACGCAGATGATCTGAGAAGGCGACGATTTGAGAATTCCAACACCATTTGAGTATGCAAAGCTCCGTGTCTCCGTGGTGAATTAACGTTTGGTTTGTGACGAGTTGTGAACAACACTGAACCACAAGTCGCGTCCCTCACCCAGCGGCGGAATTCGCTGTTCAGCCGTCTGCGCTCGTACTTTTTCTTCGTGCCGCTCGTGTACTTGTACACGGGCGTTCTGGGAACGATGGCGCTGTTGGCCTCGCTGTTTGACGGCAGCGGACGGGCGCAACATTGGTTCGCGCGCACCTGGTCGCAGCTCATCCTGAAGACGATCGGCATTCGGGTGCGAGTCGAAGGGCGGGAGAATATTCATCCTGCGCAGGCTGCCGTCTATGCGGCCAATCATTTGTCGGCTGCCGACATCCCGGTGCTCTACGCGCATCTTCCCGTGCAGTTCCGCATTCTGGCCAAGAAGGAGTTGTTCCGGTATCCATTTCTGGGGTGGTATCTAAATCGGTCGGGACAAATCCCCATCGTCTACGGTGACCCCCATGCCTCGTTGCGCAGCCTGAACCGGGCGGGCGATGCGTTGCGCAAAGGCGTCCCGCTGGTAATTTTTCCCGAAGGCGGCCGCTCCGCCACCGGCCAACTGCAGGACTTCATGAACGGTGCGTTTTATGTTGCAATCCGGGCGCAAACGCCAGTGGTACCGGTGGCCATCGTGGGAACCTACGAATTGTTGCCGATCAACAGCTACCATGTAATGCCGGGGGAAGTCGTTCTGGCTATTGGAGAGCCGATCCCAACGACGGGCATGCGGCTGCGGGACATGGAAAAATTGTCGTCGCAGGTGCGGCAGACCATCGCCGAACTGTACGATTCGCAAGTGAAAAGCCTGGCTCCGATTAGCGCCAACAACGAACCAAAGACTAAGCCAATGTTGACGCCGGAGTCGTGATGTTCATGAAGCCTCGCATCGCCATTCCGGTACCGAATTCAAAGCGGCCGCTCTACGCGCGAGTCGCGCTGCCGCAGTATGAGCGCGCGATACGCCATGCCGGAGGGGTGCCGGTTGTCATCGCGGTGAATGCCACATCGTCAGAGATTGCGCAGGCAGTCAAGTCGTGCGATGGCGTGTTGCTGCCCGGAAGCCCGGCAGACGTCGATCCCGAGAAGTATGGCGCTGCGCGCCATCCGGATACGGCTCCGGCTGATCCTTTCCGCGATAACACCGACGAACTGCTGCTGCAGGACGCTTACAACATGCGCAAACCGGTTTTCGGAATCTGTTATGGACTGCAATCGCTCAACGTATGGCGAACTGGAACTCTGGATCAGCAGTTGCCGCAAGGCGTCAATCACAAGGCCGGGCGCAACGTTGCTCAGGCGCATCGGGTGCAGATCGATCCCGAATCGAGGCTGGCGGTGATTCTTCGCGATGCAGGCGCATTGCCCGACAGCAACGAGTTGGTGATGCCAGTGAATTCCAGCCATCATCAGGCGCCCGAAACGGTGGGCGATGGCCTGCGCCTGGTCGCGTGGTGTCCCGAGGATGACGTGAGAGAAGCGGTTGAGGGAACATCGCCTGATCCGTTTGTACTGGGTGTGCAATGGCATCCGGAGCGGACGTACGACAGCGACGCGGCGTCGCGAGCGATGTTCCGCGCTTTTGTGAAGGCGGCTGCCGCGTGGCACCAACAACTGGCCAAGAAGCAGCAGGACTTCGAGTCGGTGGCGAGGAAGAGCTGATTTACCACAGAGACACAGAGGCACAGAGAAGTCCTTGGGCCTTTAGCTATTAGCAATCAAGAATTCCTATGCCGCCACTCTTGCTAAGAGCTAACGGCTAAGAGCTAAGAGCCCGTTCCCAATTTTGTGTTCTCTGTGTCTCTGTGTCTCTGTGGTGAAGCCTTCTTCGTTTTGTGATGCGCGGCCTCTTCGAGTACTCTGATCTCTTATGCTCGATCTAGCCTTTGTACGCGATCATCTACCTCTGGTTGAAGAAAAACTGCGACAGCGCGGTATGAATCCCGAAGTCGTCTTGGGCGATTTCCACGCCATCGATCTCGATCGCCGGGCCGCGATCACCAAAGCCGAAACCCTGAAAGCCGAGCGCAACAAGGCGACGGAAGAAATCGCCAAGCTCAAGAAAAACAAGCAGGACGCCAGCGCGCTCATCGACGCGACCAAAGACATGCGCGAGAAGATCGCCGAAGCCGAGAAGATTGCCGAAGAGGCCGACGCGAAACTGCGCAATATCCTGACTGGAATTCCTAACCTGCCCGACGACACTGTCCCGGTCGGCAAAAGCGAGGCTGACAACGTCGAGGTGCGCCGCTGGGGAACGCCGCCGCAATTCGACTTCACTCCCAAGCCGCATTGGGAGCTGGGAGAAGAGTTGGGAGTGCTCGACCTGGAACGCGCCGCCAAGCTGACCGGCGCGCGCTTTGCCGTGTACTGGGATCTGGGCGCCAAGCTGGAACGCGCGCTGATGAACTTCATGCTCGACCTGCACACCCGCGAGCATGGTTACACCGAGGTGCTGCCACCGTTCCTGGTGAATGCCGCTTCGATGTATGGCACGGGACAGCTGCCGAAGTTCGAGGCTGACTTATTCAAGGTGCCGCACGGCGACAAGAATCTTTATCTGATCCCCACCGCCGAAGTTCCGGTGACAAATCTGTATCGCGACGAAACTCTGGATGGCGCGCGGCTGCCGATCTCGCTGACGGCCTACACGCCATGTTTCCGCAGCGAAGCTGGATCGTATGGCAAGGATGTGCGCGGCATCATTCGGCAACATCAGTTCCAGAAGGTTGAGCTGGTGAAGTTCACCCGGCCCGAGCAGTCACGGGACGAGCATGAAAAGCTCACGCACAATGCCGAAACGGTGTTACAGAAGCTCGGGCTGCACTATCGCGTGATGGTGCTGTCGACCGGCGACATGGGATGGTCGGCGGCCAAGACGTACGACATCGAAGCCTGGCTTCCAGGGCAACAGTTGTTTCGTGAAATCTCGTCGTGCTCAAACTTTTTGGACTACCAGGCGCGGCGGGCGAATATTCGTTATCGTGCCGAAGGCGCCAAGAAGGCAGAGCTGGTTCACACGTTGAACGGCAGCGGACTGGCGATTGGACGGACGTGGGTTGCGATCGTGGAGAACTATCAGCAGGCTGACGGAAGCGTGCTGATACCGGAAGTGTTGCGGCCATACATTGGCGCGGAACGGATTACGGCGAAAAAGTTCTAGAACCACCATGCTTGCCGGTAACCGACTCTTTCCATGGAGAAGACAGCTAGCAGCCTTCCAGAATCTGCGAGAATGACAGGCAAGCAAACGCTAACGTTCGACTGGCCCGCTGGTCTGGCCGTCGGCCTGATCGCCGTCCTCGCCGGCACGCTTCGCCTATTGCACCTCGGCTCCCGCAGCCTCACGCTCGACGAAGGGTTCAGTGTTTTTCTGGCGCGGTCAGACCCTGCCACATTCAGCCGGTTGATCTGGCATTCCGAATTCAACATGATGTTGTACTACGGACTGCTGCGATTATGGCTGCATTTCGGCAGCAGCGAATTCGTGGTGCGATCGCTGTCCGTCCTGTGTGCAGTGGCGACTGTGCCGGTGATTTATCTGGTAGGCGTCAGGTTATTCGGACGTTGCACCGCTTTGATCGCCTGCCTGCTATTGGCGGTCCATCCTTTTCATCTTGAGCTGTCGCAACAAGCCCGCTCCTACACGCTGCTCATTCTGCTGGTTTCGCTGTCGAGCTTATGTTTCTTGCGGATGATGCAAAACGCCTCCTGGGCGAACTGCACAGTTTATGCAGCCGTATCTGCGCTGGCGATCTACAGCCACTTCTTCGCCGCACTGGTCGTCCTTTCGCAATGGTTGTCGCTGTGGTTAGGGCAGTGGCAACTGCCATGGAAGAAGTTATCGCGTTCCCTCGCTGTGCTGGTTGTCTTGTTAATCCCCGTCGCCATGTATCTGCTTCATGCGCAGCGCTCGCATGTGACCTGGATTCCCGGACCGAGCTGGCGGCAGGCACTGAAAGTGCTGTACAGCCTGACCCTGAGTAAAGGTCGCTGCGTGATCTATCTGGCGCTCTGGGCGATTGCTCTATGGGGTGGTTGGCGACAACGAGCCAAACAGCAAGCGTGGTCTTACCAGTTTGTTGTCGCCTGGCTGGTGATTCCACTGGCGATTACCGGAATCGCGGCGGGAGTACAGTCCTTATTGGTTCCCCGGTTTCTCGCGATTTGTATTCCCGCCAGCGTGTTGCTGGCTGCCGCCGGAGTGGCACAACTGGCGCGTTGGTCTCGAGCTGTCAGTGTCCTGGCCCTGCTGATGGTGCTCTTTTACTCGGGCTCCGCAATTCGTTTTTATCTGCGGCATCCGAACTTCAGCGTGGATTGGCGGACTGCCATTTCCTACCTCCTCCCGCGCCTTCAGGCAGGCGATGAGCTGGTGATGGATCCCTATATCCGGTATACCTTCGACTATTACCGGCATGCCAGTCAGGTGAAGACGGTACCGGTAATTATGGCTAGCTCGCTTTCCACGTCACTGGCAACCCCGTCTCCGAAAGACGTCTGGGTGATCGCGTCCGTGCTGGTCAATCCCGACGACCAGTCTTCGGGACCGGAAGGCACGAAATCGCAGGTGCAAGCATTCCTGAATTCGCAGGGAAAATCGTACTGCGCAGAGCTGCCTGCTCCGCAGGGAGCTAGTGTGCAGGTTTGGCAGTTACGGTACTGCGGTCAACGGTGATAGGGCGCGATCAGGCCTTCAGGATTAACGAAGCCGCAGCCACACCGCTACGAACAGTGCCAGCCAAACCAGGTCTAGCGCGGCGCCACCCAGCGTCTGGGGATGCACCCGTCCTTGCGCGTAAAGCATGAACACCGCTGCGGGATAGAGCAGCTTTTCCAGGAAGACCGCCGGCATCAGAGCGACATAACGCTGTGGATCGCGGGAGATGATGAGGAAAGCGATCTGCCACGCCAGAACCACGCCGATGAAGCCATAATAGAACTCAGGATGATTGATAGGCGGAGGCTGGCTGCGGCCCAGCGTCGCTTCAAGGAAATATAGAGGGACAATTTCCGCCACTCCGACGATACCGGCAAGGAAAAATACCCAGCGTGCGAAGCGAACAGCGTTTTCGCTACTCATCGCGATGCACTGTGTCCATCGAAAATGCAGGCAGGCACACGGCGATATACTCGGCTCCTTCGGGATTCGGAGTCGAGTATTGCACCCACTCCCCGGCGTGGACAACGACCGCCTGTCCGGCGTTGACGTCCAGCTCGCCGTCCGGCGATTTCACTTTGAGCAGTCCACGCAACACGATGGTAAATTCGTCGAACTCGGGAGTTTGACCTGGCTCCGTCCATCCCTGCGGACTGCGCATATGCGCGACACTGACAGCGCTGTCCTTCGAATTCGCACGTCCGATGTACTCGTCAATTAACTTAGGCTTGTTGCCGGCGGAGGCGATGCGGGTAGGCTGCGCGATAAGAGTGGGCAAGCGGGCTCCTGAGGTTCAGGGAAGATTATAAGAGACTCACCCGGCGCTCGGGCGAGGAGGTTCGAAGGATGCAGATCACAGCTCTGGCGGAAAGAAACTGTCTGGCGGACTAATGGGCCGGATGATCGCCAGTCTTCAGCAACTCATTGACGATGGTTACCAGTTCCTCGGGGTTTACCGGCTTCTCCAGATAAAGATCGGCCAGCGGCTCGGCCGCTTGAAAAGCTTCGGCCACATAGCCCGATACCACGACCACCGGCATGGTGGAGTGGGTTTTCGCCGCCTGCACAATAGCGCGGCCATTGGCGTCGCCCAGCCGCCAATCCGTCACTACCGCGTCGTACTCATTGTGTTGCAGCTTTTCGATGGCGTCATGGGCGGAGGTCGATGGCGTGACCTCGTGTCCGGCCGCCTTGAGGATGGCGCACTTCAAGGTGACGGTGTTCGGTTCGTCGTCCACGCAGAGGATTTTGGCCATTTATCTTTGCCTTCTTAAGGCGTCGGACGGAGTAGCGTCCCGTTGCCGAGCCGAGGGAGGATCGTGTGGCCAGGCCACTTCCCACTTGCCCGCTATTGTTGAGCACGGCCATCGTGATTGTCAAATCAGGGGGGCTAGGACTTGGCCCGCTGAAACTCGCGATAGGCTTCGCTTTTAGATAGTCCAAACTCTTTGGCGGCCTGTTTAAGCGCTGCTTTTTCCTCGAGGTTCCCATCATGCACCAAAGATCTTACGCGTTGCGCCACGGTCGTAGCGGGAGGACGTCCCGAAGCTTCTTCGGCTTTGCCGATCAGCAGAGTTATTTCTCCTCGCACTTCACCCCGGGCTTCAAGTTGGGTGAGAACCTGGGCGGCGTGGCCGCGCAGGAATTCTTCGTGAAGCTTGGTGACCTCGCGCGCAATCACCACCTGGCGCTCCGGCCCCAGCAGTTCTACGATGTCGTGCAGGGCTTCGATCAAACGATGCGGGGCCTCGTAGAAAATCTGAGTTCGGGGAGAGTGCCGGATCGCTTCCAACGCAGTTCGTCTAGCGCCAGCTTTCGCCGGCAGAAATCCGCCAAAGCGAAAAGAGTCTGTGGGCAAACCACTGGCTACCAGGCCCGAGAGGAACGCCGAAGCCCCCGGAATTGGTACGACGCGAATGTGATGACGAATGGCAAGTGCGACCAGCCGGTATCCCGGATCGCTTACCCCCGGCATCCCGGCATCGCTGACCATGGCGAGGTTGTCACCTTTCTCCAGACGAAGGATCAGTTCAGCCGCCCGGGCCAGTTCATTGTGCTCGTGGTAGCTGACAGTGGGCTTTTCGATCGCATAATGGTTCAGCAACTTGGCGGTTTGTCGCGTATCTTCGCAGGCGATCAGGTCCGCTTCCTTCAGCGTGCGAAGACCGCGCAGGGTGATATCTTCCAGATTGCCGATCGGAGTACCGACCAGATAAAGCGTTCCCGGAACGACGGAATCGTCGCCGCCATCTTTGTTGCGAGCGTTTGCCAATGTTTTCGCCATTTCGCGCAAGTTTACACCGGACCGGGGTTGGGCGCGGGCCATCGCATCAACCTGCGGTCAACATCTGGACAGCCCGGAGCGAGTCATCCAGATGCTTAACTAGCGCGGAACCGGCTGCGGCGAAGAGTTCGGGCCAGAAGCGGGCGGCTGATTCAAGTGGCGCTGATCGGCATCGATCCGGCGGCGAAGGTCGCGGATCAGAATCGTCCACATCTGCGCGTTGGTCCGCAATAAGATCTGAAGGTTCTGATCGCGTAGAAACTCGATCTCGCTGCTCATGTTGTTGTTCAAGCTTTCCATGCGATCCAGATCGACTCGCATCTGCGCTAAATCGCCGTCGGCCGGACGGCCCTCCGGCGGTTGCTGGGGAAGCTCCGCAAAGGGATGCGGCCCAGGTTGCGAATTTTGACTTCCATTGCCCGAGGAATTTGCTGCGGTTTGTCCCAGCAGCGCAGAACTGAATAGAGTTGCTAGCGCAATTTGTCGTATGAGCATGGTTTACTCCCGAAACAGGTGCCAAGGCGCGAACGTTCTGCTGCCGGCACTAATTCAGTATGATCGAAGCAGCCCTTACTAGGAGATGTTCTTTGCATCGAATGACGCTTGGCGACTTTGAACTCACCATCCTCTCGGACGGCGTTTACCGGATCGACGGCGGCGCCATGTTTGGCGTGATTCCCAAGGTTATGTGGGAAAAGCGCATTCAACCTGACGAGCGCAACAACATTGCCTTAGGCTTGAATTCACTGCTGGTACGCACCGGTGATCAGAATATTCTGATCGAAACCGGTATCGGCGACAAGTTGAACCAGAAAAGCCAGGCTATCCATCAGAACCAGGCACTGCTGCTAAAGAGTTTTGCAGAGGCCGGAGTGGCTCCCGACGAGATCGACATCGTTATCAACACCCATCTGCACTTTGATCACTGCGGCTGGAACACCCGCTATGTGAATGGCAAAGCTGTGGCAACATTTCCGCGTGCCAAATATTACGTGCAGGAAGGCGAGCTGCGCCATGCTCACGAACAGCATGAGCGCGATCGCGTGAGTTATATGACCGACAACTATGATCCCTTATTGAAAAGCGGGCAGATGCAAATGCTGCAGGGGGATGCGGAGATCGCACCCGGCGTTTCGGTGAAGGTGTATCCGGGACACACCCGCAATTTGCAGGCTGTCATTATTCGCAGTGGAGGCCAGGTGGCTGCCTACCCCAGCGATCTGATTTGTGATGCCAAGCATCTGGACCCGACCTGGGTGTTGGGCTATGACCTCTATCCGCTGGAAAGCATCGCCAATAAGCATCGCTTCTATGAGGTCGCCATTCCTGAGAAATGGGTGGTGGTTTTCACTCACGACCATGAGCTACCTTGGGCCCACCTGGAGATAGGAGAAAAGGGGAGGCCGGTGGCGAGCCCGATCAGGCAAAAGTTGGCGTGAACCTCACCTCTTTCGGGCCATTTACTCGGCTCACCTAGAATCCTACACTGTGGGACAGAAAACAAAGGAGCGAGGATGAGCAAAAAAGGCAAGAAGAAAGACAAGAAGAAGAACAAGCGCAAAGAAGACCAGCGTACGCCCGCGGCGACCTCCTCTGAAAAAATCCACCCCGGCCTCGATCTGCGCTCGGTCGAGATACCGCCCCGTCCCAAACCCATGAAGCCCGGCGACATTCGCTCTTTACGCGAGAGTCTGAATGCCAGTCAGGCGTTATTCGCCAGCCTGCTGAACGTCAGCTCGAATGCGGTAGAAAGCTGGGAGCAAGGCATTCGCGAGCCGCGTCAAGCCACCTTGAAGCTGCTCTACATCGTGCGCAAGAATCCCAGTGCGCTGCTGAATTAGCTAAGGGACAATGACAAGTCGCGCCCGCCCTTCCCGCGCCCAGGCTTTTTCCACGTCGGCGAGGGGCGCCGGCTCCGTATCGATGCGGAGTTCTCCGCTGGCGGCGCGAGCCATGAGCTGATGATACGTGTCTTGAAGCACATTCATCGGCGGTACCGCACCTGTACCGGCACCAACGATTTGCAGACCTGAACTGCGCAGCGTTGCAGCAGGAAGCGTTATTGTAGCTCCGGCGCTCTCACCCACCTGGACAAGGCGTGTCTTGGACGAGCGAGCAGGATTTAGATCGGAGCGCCCCAGGGCGGCGAGCAGGGCCTCGGTAGGCCATCCCCACAGATAATCGATGATCACATCGTAGGGGGCGACGCTGGTCTCGCGAGCGAAACTCTCGGTCAATGCTGTGCCCGGGCCTTGGAGGTGAATCGTAGCGTCCGCGCCGAAATTGTGAAGCGAGTCCAGCGCTTCCTGATTACGTCCGACTGCCACAACTCGACCGGCGCCGAGCAATTTCGCAATTTGCACGGCGAGTTTGCCAGTCGTACCGGTTGCCCCAAGGATAAGAACAGTTTCTCCCGGATCGATTCGCGCGCTTATCGCCAGGGTCAGCCAGGCAGACATGCCCGGGTTGACGATGGCTGCCGCAGTGATATCATCGACGCCCTCGGGTATCGGCCAACAGATAGCGCGGCGCGTGACCGTGCGCTCTGCCATCGCACCAAACGGACGCCGCGGTCCGGCGAAGAATACCCGAGTGCCGTCGTCGAGTGAGCCGACGCCATCTAGTCCACACACCACCGGGAACTGGCGGAAGCTGGCATAGTGCGAGCCGCTAGCCATCTGCCGGTCGACCGGCTTCAGCGCGGCCGCCCGGACATGCACAATCGCTTCGCCGTCACCGGCAACCGGATCGGAAAAATTTTCGTAGCGAGGAGATTCTCCCAGGGCGTGCAATACCGCGGCGTGCATAGATTGCTTTCTCCAAGGCCTGGATTCGGGGCCTTCAGTTGCCGGCGAGGTTGTGCGCGATCGGACCTGCAATCGGCAGCTCGAAGCGCGATCCTGTACCAGCCTTGATCATGCACACAATCCACAGGATGAACCCCAGCAGACTCAGCAATGCCAGCACCGCTATGCCGATGCCGAAACTGCCCATACCGCCATAGCCATAGTGGTGATAGCCGGCGAAGAACCATCCGAACCCGAAGATCAGGCTAAGCACGATGCGGACCAGGTGCAGACCGCCGAAGGTGACAATCGATTGGGCGGCGTGGAAGCGCACATACGGCCGCTTATCGATGAGAAAGAAAATGATGCCGGTGATCCAGCCCAATACATAGCTCAAGCAGGCAGCGGTATTCTCTGACATGCCCGCCCCCGCGGTGGCTGGAGCAGGTTGCCAGGATGGAGCCGGCTGAGTCGAAGTCACGGCCTGCGGCTGGCCGCAGGTCTGACAGAACTGGGCCGTCGCTGAAAGCTCAGCTCCGCATTTCGTGCAATGAGGCATCGAGCGCTCCTGTGGGACCGCACGCCATGCTACACCAAATTGACCTGACCGGAACTCGTTTTGTGGTGACGAACAATGCTCCGGATTCGCGACCGTAAACAGGAGATGCTGATTTTAGGCCAGAATTGCTTCCGCCGGGGCTGTTTGATTCGAGGGAGCAACGGCCGAACTTTCGGTTTTCCCGCTGAGCAGCGTCTGGAAGAAGCGATCGACCGCGTCGAGAATTTCGCCGCTATTCTTCGCCTCGTACACCGCCTTGCGCAGGTGCGCTCCATGCGGCACGCCGTGCGTGAACCACGAGGCAAACTGCTTCATCTTGCCTTCGGCGCCGCCGACCTTCTCGTCCACCAGCATCGCAAAATATGTGCGGATCATGGCGTAGCGGTCGGCGTCGCTGGGCAGGTCGTACGATCCCGTCTGCGTGTACTGCTCGATCTGGCGGAAGATCCAGGGATTGGAGGCCGCGCTACGGCCAATCATGACGGCGTCGCACCCGGTCTGGGCGACCATTGCCGCCGCGTCCTCGGGCGAGCGCACATCACCGTTGCCAATCACAGGGATCGTGACTGCATCCTTTACCGCGGCGATCCATTCCCATTGCGCCTGTCCGCTATAGCCTTGTTCGCGAGTCCGGGCGTGCAGTGCGACTGCGGCCAGGCCGCAGTCCTGGGCCATCTTTGCCAGATTGACGTGCACAATCTCTTTATCGCTCCAGCCGGCGCGAAACTTCACCGTAAACGGAACCGTCACAGCGGCTCGCACAGACTCAAAGATGTTCCTGATAAGCGGCAGATCGCGCAGCAGTCCCGAGCCACCGTTGCACTTCACAACTTTCTTCGCAGGACATCCCAGGTTGAGGTCGACCAGATCGAAGCCGAGATCCTGGACGACGCGCGCGGCATCGGCCAGTACCGCCGGATCGCTGCCGAAAAGTTGTGCCGAGATGGGGTGCTCGTTGCCGTAGAACGTGAGGTATTGCTTGGCCTTCTTGTCTTTGTGGCGGATGATGCCATCGGCCGAGGTGAATTCGGTCATCATGAGACCGCAGCCGCCCAGGTTGCGGATGAAGCGGCGAAAAACAGTGTCGGTGATGCCGGCCATGGGTGCCAGTACGGTCGCAGCATGAATCGCAACTCCGCCCAACGACACCGACGCAGGCACACGCGCGCCAGCGGGAACGTGGCGTTCCGCTGGATTATCGAAAAACTTACTCATTGAGCTTCCTGGATTCAAATCCTCACTTCGATATCTGGCCGTATCTCGGCCGAGCCCACGTTCGTTCGTGAACCTAATAGACGAAAAAACGACTGCTTAGATTGTAAATGTTAGGACGAAACTAAACGACCCGCGACGTAGATTGGGGGTATAGGCCCGGCAGTTCATAACCCGAGCTATCGGCGATCGTACGCGAGGCCGCTACAGGCGAGAGTGGCGCCCGGCAAAGTTATGCTTGCCACCGTCGATGACGATCAGCGAACCGTGTGTTTTCTTGTTGTTCTTGCTGTGCCGCTCCTTCAGAAGCTCATCGTGGAAGGTCAGGCCGAAGATGAACAAAGCGACCGCGAGGCAGTAAATGACGATCGGGATGATGTACATCTGTCACCTCCGAAACCTGTCAGTTGAGGCAGGTGACTAGCTTTAGCCTACGCCGGATATTGGGTTACGTCAGTGATCTCCAACACAAAAAACCGCCTTGACCAGACCGGGTAGAGGACGCGGAAGGCAGCCATTCCGGGGCGGAATTTCATCGAGGACTGGGCAGGGACTCAGGTATAAACTGGGCGACCGAATTGGCAGCTTCCTTGCCCGATCGAATGCAATCGGGCACTCCTATGCCGTGGTAAGCATTGCCGGCTAGGGCAAGACCGGGAATCTCTGCCACACGCTTCTCGATTTTTGCGACTCGCGCGATGTGTCCCGGCTCATATTGGGCCATCGCTTCCCGCCAACGGTACACCCGCGCAAACATCGGCCGTCCCTCGAGCTTCACACTGTTGCGAAGCTCACGGTAAACGGTTTCAAGTATTTCTTCGTCGGTAAGGCCCATGACGGCCTCATCGCGAGCTCCACCCAGAAAGCAGCGCAGAATGCCTTTGCCTTCAGGGGCGCGATGCGGAAACTTGTTATGTACGAAAGTGCAGGCCAACATGCGTGTGCCTTCGCTGCGCGGCACCAGGAAGCCAAAACCGGGAGGCAGTTTCGTAAGTTGATCTTTGTAGTAACCCAGTGTGACCGTGACCGAGGAGCTGTAGGTGATGTCCAACAGATTTCGCGCCAGCTCGAGATCGACGCCGTCGAGCAGCGTTCCCGCCACATTGGCCGGAGTCGCCAGTATGACCGCGTCATAACGCTCATCGCCGTTCATCTCGATGGAAACCCGCCAGCCACCGTCTTCCGGATACACCCGCCGGACATGCCGGCGTAAACGGATGGATTCGGGATTCAAGCGGCCGACGATAGTGTCGACCATCTGCTGCATGCCGTCCTTTAACGAGGTGAACAGCGGCTTGGCAGGTTGCTTGCGAGTGACTGCGCTCATCTTTTTGCGCGCGGCGAGCATGGCCCGGCTCAGGCTGCCATACTTCTCTTCCATTTCAACAAAGCGCGGCAAGACCGCCCTCGCGCTGAGTTTTCCGGCATCGCCGCCATACACGCCTGACAACAAGGGATCGGCCAGGCGGTCAACGACCTCCGCGCCAAAGTGGCGCTCTACCATTTCGGCAACCGTTTCATCGTCGTGCATCGGCCGCGGAGGATGAAGCAGTTCGCGCGCCATGCGCATCTTGGTGTTCCACGAGAACAGCGGGGAAAGCGCGGTGGGAACCAGTTGCGTCGGCACCATGAACATCAGGCCGTCAGGCATGACGATCAGGCGGCCCTTTACCACAATGTAGGTCTTACGCTGAGAATCGTTAGAGCCGATCAGTTGATCCGCGATCCCGAGTTCCTGGCATAAGTTACTTGCCCAGGGTTTTTCGGTAAGAAAGGAATCGGGACCAGCCTCGACCAGGCAGCCTTCGATGTGATCGGAAGACATGCAGCCGCCAAGTCGTTGGCCACTTTCGATGAGGGTGTACTCGACTTCAACTCCGGCAGCGCGCGCCTTCTCCAAGTAAAACGCGGCGCTCAACCCGGAAATACCTCCGCCGATAATTGCGATCCGCTTCATACTGGCTGTAGTTAAGAAATCTTCTCAGTTTCCGCATTGCTTCGGCAAGACTGGTCCAATCTGGCAAGCCGAGTCCTCGCCAGGTCGGCGAGTGCATGGATGAACAGCGGGGAATCGTTCAACGACTCGGCGCGATACAGTTTCATTCCCCGCTCGCCGGCGAATTGCCGGAAAAGAATGTCTACGTCAAACAGGATTTCGACGTGGTCGCAGACAAATCCTATTGGCTGCAAAAAGACGCCGGTGTGGCCAGCGTCATGCAGCCTGGTGATTGTGTCCTCCACTGTGGGACCCAGCCACTCGCCTCCCGACATGCCCTGGCTTTGAAAAGCAAACTGCCATGGGCCAATCTCGGGAACTCGAGCGGCGACCAGCGCAGCAGTCTCCCGCGTTTGGGCTTCATAAGGATCGCCATCGGCAATAGTCCGTTGCGGCACGCTGTGTGCGGTGAACAACACGGGAAGTGGCGCACCGTGCTCCTGGCAGGCGCTTGCCCAGCCGGTTCGCAGCTTGTCGGCAAAGGCTTCGATCAATAAAGGGCGATCTTGCCACTCCTCGACGAAATCAATAGCAAACGGCGCCCCTGCTCCAAACAAGACCTGCTTGTACAGTCCCACGCTGGTTTGCGAATTATGTGGCGCCAGACAGACAGCGACAACTTGTCCCACGTTGTCAGATTCCATTTGGCGCAACGTATCGGTGATGAAGGGATGCCAGTTGCGCATACCGACATACGCCGGTATGCCCAGTTCCCGCGCCACGCCTTCCGCCTGCGCCTGGGTGATTCTGGTCAACGGCGAGCTGCCGATCAGTGAATAGCGGTGTTGCACTTCGCGAACAACGGCCTCGGGTATGGGACGACCGCGAGAAATGTTTTGCAGGAATTCAGGAATGTCCTCGACCCGTTCGGGACTGCCGTGAGCTATGAGAAGTACAGCCTGCTTGCTCATTGCGCCCTCTTGGAATTCGCTGCAGCCGCGGTGAACTCATGTACGAACTGCGCCAGGTTCTTGACATTGTCTACCGGCGTGTGTGGCAGGATGCCATGGCCAAGATTAAAAATGTGGCCGGGCCGGGCGTCGGCCAGTCGCAGAATGTGTTCGGCCCGCTCCTTCAACTCTCGCCACGAAGCAAACAGCAGTACTGGATCGAGGTTGCCTTGCACCGCGTGCTGATGCCCCACGGTGCGCCAGCCTTCATCCAGCGGAATTCGCCAGTCCAGGCCGATCACTTCTGCCCCGGTTTCCGACATGGACGGCAGCAGAGTCGAACTGTCAGTGCCGAAGTAGATGATCGGCACTTGAGTTTCTTTTTGCAGGCGCTGAATAAGCTGTGTCGTGGGCACCAGCGCATAACGGCGGTAATCTTCCACGCTCAGGCAGCCCACCCAGCTATCGAAGATCTGCAAGGCGTCGGCACCGGCGCGCACTTGCGCCACCGCATATTCGACCAGCACATCGACCAACTTGCTCACCAGTTCGTCCCAAACTTCGGGCGAGTTGTACATCAGCTTCTTGACTTCGAGATAGTGCCGTGAGCCGCCACCTTCCACCATGTAGCTGGCCAGAGTGAAGGGCGCGCCACAGAAACCGATCACCGGCAGCTTTGTCCCAAAGTGTTTGACCACTAACTTCACTGCGTCGGAGACGTAGCCCAGTTCGGCGGCGCGATCGATGCGTAGCACCTTGACATCTTGCGCCGTACGAACCGGCTTTTCGACGACCGGGCCCTCGCCCTCCGCAAAATGAAACGGCAGCCCCATGACTTCGAGCGGCAGCAGCAGGTCAGCAAAGATGATGGCAGCGTCAACCTTGAGAAACTCGGCGGCCGTAATGGTCACTGCGGCAGCCAGTTCCGGCTTCTTGCAGATTTCGACCAGGGAATGGTGCTTGCGCACGTCGCGATATTGCTGCATGTAGCGGCCAGCCTGGCGCATGAACCAAACCGGGGTGGTTTCGACCGGAAGTCGCCGGCAGGCACGTAGGAAGAGAGAGTCGGGGGCAGACATAAAGAATTATCGTAGCATTGCACCTCACTGGAGTGTGTGAGCCGAGTCAAAAACCGCGTTTCAGCAGAGCAGAAGAAGCGCATTTGTCTCAGGAACCAGCCGTCTTACTAGTAAGACGTTTCGTCGTAATCTTACTAGTAAGACGCCTCACGTCCGGGGCAGTCGGGGGTTAGGGCCATCCCAGGCGCTTAATAGACCCTCAATTCTTGTGAGCCAGGTCACCGACCACGGCGTTGCCTTTTCCCTATGCTTTTCAGTAACCATGCCGGACTCGGCCCCAGCTCGCGTTAATCCCTGGATCATCACCATCGCCGTCATGCTGGCCACGTTCATGGAGGTGCTGGACACGACCGTGGTGAACGTGTCGATTCCTCACCTGGCAGGAAATATGGGCGCTACGGTGGAAGAGGGCACATGGGTGGTGACTTCGTACCTGGTGTCGAACGCTATCATCCTGCCCATGGCGGGCTGGTTGGCCATGCGCTTTGGACGGCGGCGCATGCTGATGCTCTGCGTTACCGGTTTTACCCTGAGCTCTCTGCTTTGTGGCATGGCCACCAGTCTGGAATCGCTGATTTTCTTTCGCGTGCTGCAAGGGCTTAGTGGAGGCGGTCTGCAACCTCTTTCACAATCCGTGCTGCTGGAGACTTTCCCCCCGAAGAAGCATGGCACGGCGATGGCAGCCTTTGGCCTGGGTATCATCATCGCGCCCATCATGGGGCCGACCCTCGGCGGCTGGATCACAGACAACTACACCTGGCGCTGGATTTTCTACATCAATTTGCCGGTGGGGATTCTGTCGCTGCTGATGATCAGCCACTTCATCGTCGATCCGCCTTACCTGAACAAACGGAAGCTCGGCGGAATCGATCTGTGGGGAGTGGGATTTCTCGCGCTGGGCTTCGGCTTCTTGCAGATGGTGCTCGACACTGGGCAGCGCAAGGATTGGTTCGGCAGCAACCAGATCCGCCTTTGGACCGCGCTGTGCGTCATCGGCCTGGTGGGCATGGTAATTCGCGAGCTGACCGCGAAACATCCCATCGTCGACTTGCGAGTGTTGCAGGACCGCACCTTCGCCGCCGGGACTCTGGTGATGACGATGCTGGGGTTTGTGCTTTATGCGTCACTGATGCTGCTGCCGATTTACCTGCAGACATTGCTGGGATATCCCGCGCTGCAATCGGGGTTGGCGCTGTCGCCGCGCGGTATCGGTGCCTTGCTGATGACGCCCATCAGCGGCCAGCTCACCAATCGCATGGACCCGCGCAAGCTTCTCTTCATTGGAGTCATGACCGGCGGCTTCACCATGTTCAGTCTCTCGCACTTGAATCTTAATGCCGGCTACTGGGATATTTTCTGGCCGCAGATTATTCAAGGCGCGGCGATGGCGTTCCTGTTTGTGCCATTGATGGCCACCAGCATGTCGGGGATCGCAAAAGAGAAGATGGGCAACGCTACCAGCATCTATAACCTGATGCGCAATATCGGCGGCAGCTTTGGCATTGCCACCATGACCACATTTCTGGCACGCCGCCAACAGGTGCACCAGAGTCAGCTCATCAGCCATGTCACGCCGATGGACCTGCGCACGCAGAACGTGTTTCGCGGTTTGCAGGGGTGGTTTCATGCGCATGGGCCATTGAGCAGCGTCGATGCCGGCCACAAGTCATTAGGGGCAATCTACATCATGGTCCAGCGGCAGGCGTCGATGTTGTCGTTCGTCGAGGCGTTCTGGATCATGGGCGTGATCTTTTGGGCCATGGCTCCGCTGGTGTTGTTGCTGCGTAACGCGCGCGACCTGCACCCGCACACGCCTTCGCGCACAGTTTCAGCAAAAGCGAGATCGCAGAGCCCCAAGGTCGCGGAGGCGATCGAACCCGAGCCCGAACTGGTGGGCGCGGCTACATTCGACTGATCGCAGTTCTTTTTCGCCACAGAGAACACGGAGGGCACGGAAAAACAAATTCTTTCCAAGATTCCTCCGTGCGCTACGTGTCCGGCGGTGAATCCCTGCTTAGTACTTCTACAATCGATGTATGGACGCTTCGTCCACAACCCAAGGCCTGTCTTATCGCGGAAGGGTCGCGCCTTCGCCTACGGGACTGCTGCATATCGGGCACGCCTGCACTTTCTGGACGGCCTATCAGCGAACGCTGGAGCGCAATGGCACGCTGATTTTCCGCAACGAAGATCTTGATCCGCAACGTTCCAAGTCTGAATTCGCACAGGCCATGGTCGACGACCTGCGATGGCTCGGCATCCGCTGGCAAGAGGGTCCCGATGTGGGTGGACCGTTCGCTCCGTATGAGCAAAATCGGCGGCGAGATCTTTATGTCACCACCTGGCGCAAATTGCGAGATGGCGGATTTCTCTATCCCTGTAGCTGCTCGCGCAAGGACTTGACCACATCCGCGGCCGCTCCGAATGCAGCCGATGACGAACCGATTTATCCTGGGCGCTGCCGCGACAGCATCGCTGAGGCTGCGCTTTATGAGTCGCCGGTAGGAGTAAATTGGCGTTTTCGCGTGCCTGACGGTGAGGCGATCGCTTTCGAAGATCTGCGCCAAGGACCGCAGAGCTTTGTCGCTGGGCGGGACTTCGGAGACTTCCTAGTGTGGCGGCGGGACGACGTGCCCGCCTATCAGCTTGCAGTCGTGGCGGACGACGCTGCAATGCAGATTACCGAAGTGGTGCGGGGTGCTGACTTGTTAAAGTCTACGGCCCGGCAACTGCTGCTGATCCGCGCGCTCGACCTGCCGATACCTGCCCACTATCATTGCGATCTGGTACGCGACGAAACGGGTACGCGGCTAGCCAAGCGCCATGACTCGCTCAGCCTGCGCGCCCTCCGTGAGCAAGGATATTCGCCGCAAGATGTACTAAAAATGTGCGGCTCGCGATAAACGATTGCGGAACTTGATGGAACAGGGTATCGTCACGCCAAATAGCGAGGAGAATGTTGCGATGCGATTGAACTGGCCTGCGGTCCTGCTGGCTGGCGTCGCGGACTGGATCTTTGGAGCAGTTTGGTTCAAAGCGCTTTCCGCGCAGTGGGTGGCAGGATTGAATATGTCACCGGAAGACAAACGGGTCTACCTGTCCACTCCCAACTTCTGGCCCTACATCATTGCGTTACTTTGCAGCATTCTGATCGCTTACTGCATTGCCCGGCTGGCCAGCGGTTCCGAGGGGCATGGGCTCATTCGCGGAATCATTGTTGGCATCATGGTCGGACTGGCGGCCGCTTTCGCGATGGTGACGAACATGGTGTTCGAAGGACGAACCGGCTCGTTCATGCTGATTTCAGCGGCCTATCCGTTGCTGGGTTGCATCCTGATGGGCATCATCGTCGGCATCTGGAAGCCGAAAGGGAAAGCCGAGCTGGAGCATACGGTAACGACTTAACCATGAAGATCGAAGGCAAAATCGTACCGGGTTATCTGAAAGCCTTGACTGGTCTGGATCAACTGCCTCGCCCGGATGGCGAGCGATCCATAGAGTTGTTTCGCCACGGCACCCTGACCGTGAAGCTTTATGCCCCGCGCGGCAACGATCCGCAGACGCCGCATACGCGCGATGAGATTTATGTGATCGCAACTGGAAAGGGCCAATTTCGATGTGGGAGCGCCGAAACCTCATTCGGCCCCGGAGACATGCTCTTCGTAGCTGCCGGCAAGGAGCATCGGTTTGTCGAATTCACCGATGATTTCGCCACCTGGGTATTCTTCTATGGACCAGAAGGCGGCGAGGCAGAAGTGGTCGACGGGTAAGCGTACGGCTACTCCGCAAGTCATTTCTACGCCCACTGCGAGCTAACCAGAGCCTCGAAAAGCAAGAACCGCAAACCCCTCCGCTCCGGTCGGGATGACAAAGCGAAGAAAGCTGCTCGCAGCAGCTCCCTTTCTACTGCGTTCTCACTTCCCCTTATAGCTCACGCGCCAGATGGAGTTCGATCCGTCGTCGGTGACCAATAGCGATCCATCGGGGGCCACCGCAACGCCCACGGGACGTCCCCAGACATCACCGTTGGGAAGCACGAATCCGGTTAGAAAGTCTTCGTACTCGCCACTGGCGTGGCCCGTCTGATGCAGCGGCACGCGAATCACTTCGTATCCCGCGCGGGCCTGCTTGTTCCACGAACCATGCTGCGAGGAAAAGATATCCCCCTGATATTCCGACGGAAACTGCTGGCCCTGATAAAACGCCATCTCCAGCGAGGCGTTATGTGGTTGCAACAGAACGTCAGGCACGATCACTTTGTCTTTCAGCTCAGGATGTTTGCCCTTGAGCCGCGGGTCGGGATTGCCGCCGATGTAGTAATACGGCCAGCCGTAGAATCCGCCTTCCTGCACATGGGTGATGTAGTCGGGCACCAGATTGTCGCCCAGTTGATCGCGTTCGTTCACCGAGCACCAGAGCTCGCCGGTTTCCGGATTGATGGCGAGGCCGCCGCCGGCGTTGCGAATACCGTACGCGTAGACGTGCATGCCCGAGCCATCGGGATTCATCACTATGATGTCGGCACGATTCTTCTCCTCGGGATGCGTATCGGGATCGTTTAGGTTCGACGATGATCCCACGCCGACGAACAAGCGCTGGCCGTCGGGCGAGAAGACCAGATCGCGAGTCCAGTGGCCGCCTCCAGACGGCAACGAAGCCAGTTGCTGCGGCTTCCCGGTCGCCTTCAAGTCACCGTTGTGATAAGGAAAGCGGAGCACGGCGTCGGTGTCGCCAATGTAGACGTACTGCGGGTTCGGGCCCGGAGGATAGAAGGCGATCCCGTAAGGTTGTTTCAGGCCGGTGGCAAAGATTGAGGTCTGCTGCGGCTTTCCGTCTGGCGTGATACCGCGGAAGATTTTGATATCGCCATTGTGGCTCTCGGCCACAAAGAAGTCACCGTTGGGAGCAGTGAGAATTGCGCGCGGCTCTTGAACGCTGGTGGTGTAGAGCTCGACCTGGAAGCCCGCAGGCGCCTGCGGCCAGACATTCTTGGGGCGCTCAACCACGCTTGGTCCATTGGCAGCGGACTTGGTCGCGTAAGGTGCAGGCAGATCCTGGGGCGTGATCTTGCGAACGGTTCCCGGCTTCTCGTAGCGATAGTCGGTGAAGGGCGCATTCGGCGGCGGTGGCGAACTTGGGCCATCGGCAAATACGGGCGCAGCCAAAAGCAAACCTAAGAGAGCAAGCGGAACTAACTTCTTCATGGAACCTCAAGCAGAATTGAATATGGCCGCGGACCAGATTCCTGCGACCCTAACCAATTTAGATGACTGAATACGATGTTGGAATGCGAGAAACTGGTGCCGTTTTGCCGACAGGTACCAAAGACGGGGGGAAACCGTTAGTGGGAACGCGGCACTTACAACTGCCATTACTCGAGATTCAGTCGCAGAGTGGCGATCAGCGGCTCAGCAGATTCGTCGAACACTAAAGGAACAATTCTCCATTGGGCTCGCCGCCGGGAGCGCAGGGAAAAATAGAAAGGGCTCAGACTTGCGGCTATTCCAATCAGGATCAGTGGCCCCAACAGTCGCACTTCGAGAGAAGTAATCACGGGTATCAGGACGCCGAACAGACCCAGATAGATTGCCAGCGTTTGCCAAAGGTTGCGACGTCCGGGCACATAAGAACAGGTAAAGGGAATCTTGTGCCATTCATATAACCGCGCTTCGGCCAGCAGGAGCAGGAGCACCGCGACCATCGTTAGGTGGGCAATCGCCAATCCCCGGCCCAGTGTGAAAGATTCAATTGGAAACGTGACCAGCAGCACTGATCCGAGGCCGCAGAAGAGTAGATATTCGACGCTATCCAGCAGTTCTCGAGGATCGGCACCCTCTGCCGCCAGTCGAAAAACCCAGCTGGCCTCAGGCTGGGCCGGGAGTTTGAAAACATAGCAGAGGGCGGAAATTACGACCGCACTCATGACCACCGGTATGGCTAGGATCGACTCCAGTTGCCAGTCGCTCCACGGTTCGGCGGAGCGAAAATGAGTCACCATGCTGGGCGCAGCCGTCTGGAGCGCCAATACAAATGCGATGGAGATGCAGAAGCCCATCACCAGTTTGTGAGCCCGGCTTCGGCGCAAGGTTTGGATTCCGAAGGCAAACACGGCCCGCGCCCGCGAATTCTTTATGCAGATCTCCATTAATGCCGATGCCGCCGGGCCGATTGAGAACCGCCCGCTCGGTCTCGATAAGGCTTGTTCCAGTACTCGACAGGAGTGCCGGCGATAGCTGAGTAAATAGGTCGCCAAGGCCAGGAACAGAACGACACCCATTCCGGTCAGAGCTCGCTCACGTAGCTCCAGGAAATAGCGGTCTCGCGATCCGAGCACCGTTTCATACAGACCCAGAAACCAGGTAGGAGGAAATATCTGCATCCAGTGTGGCTTGGCTGCAATCCTCTCGTGCCAGTTTGGTATATCGAACACATACGGAGTGGCAGCGATGAATGCAGTGGCGAACAATGCCTGAATCCAGACCGACAGACGATCGAACGCGCGCGGCGGCAACAAGTTCATCAGCACTCCCTGCGCGGCGCCGAGCGCGAAGAACACGAACAGCCCCCCGCCAACCGTCGCTACCGCGTGAGCGGCGACATAGCGGAGCTCAAACGATTGCCACCTCCCGGACGTCAGGAATGGAAACATCACGCTGGGCGCAAGGTTCAGATCGGCAATGACGACCGCAGTGATCAGGAAAGACGCTAGAAATCGTGCGGCGAAAATCTGGTAGAGCCGGACCGGCAACGGTTTTAGCGCAAGATAATCCCGCCGAGTGGGAAACAGACTCTGCCACTGAACGATCGTCAGCAATCCCGCCACAATCATCGCCAGCGAAATGAAGAACAGACGGTCGGCATGAACGGCCGCGCGATAAAGATCTCCGGTGTCGAGGTCCTGGAGATAGCGGTATTTCCTAATGTACAGGCGGATGATGAGCGGTCCCACACAGCCCAGTGCGGCCAGCACTGTGATGACCAGCCGTCGGACCTGGTCCGATGACATCAGGTCATTGGCCAGTTGTTCCGACAGGAAATGGCGCAACAGTTCGAACTGAGGGCCATGGGTTTGAGCGAGCCATACCCGAATTCTTTTGCGGATCATGATTTATGCCGCTTTCATCGCGGCGATCACGCGTTCAGCGATGGCAGCGGTGTCTTCGGGGACGGCGAGCTGCGCAAAAACCGATTCCAGCGAGGGACTCGCCCGCAACTCCCGCAGCCGCTCCACGGTGTCGTACGCGACGACTTTCCCTTTGTGCAGAATGACCACTTCTGAGCAAACTTTCTCCACCACCTCCAACACGTGCGAGCTGTAGAGGATGACTTTGCCTTCCCGGGCAAGCACTTTGAGCAGATTGCGCAGAACCAGAGCGGTACCGACGTCGAGGCCGGAAAACGGTTCGTCCAGAATCAGCACTTCGGGGTTATGCAACAGCGCGGCCGACAACAGGATTTTTTGCCGCATCCCTTTGGAGTAATTCAAAAGCAACTCGTAGCGCGCATCGGTGAGGGAAAACAAATTGATGAAGGAGTCGATCTTGTGCTCCAAAGTCCGGCGCGGAATCGAATGCAGGCGTCCGACGAGGCGAAGATATTCCGGTCCGGTCAAATGCGAGTAGAGATGTGGTTCTTCAGGAACGTATCCCAGCTTGCGACAGAAAGCAGGATTACCATTGTGGATTCGCGTTCCATCGAACAACATTTGACCGGTCGAAGGCGCAATCAGTCCGGTCAGCATCTTGACGGTCGTACTCTTTCCCGAGCCATTGGGTCCAAGATAGCCAAGCACCTGCCCGCGCTGGATGTCGAAGCTGACGTCGAGCACGGCGGGAATTCCGTTGTAGCGTTTTGTCAGGCCCACGGCTTCCAACATCGCGAGACTCCACGGTACCGCCAGTGCTATCAGTGGATGGCCCAAAAGAACGTACACATCAGGCCCAGTGCGCTCAAACCGGCTGCGACTGAGACACCGACAATCTGCTGATGGCTGGACACCGCGGTACAAAGTGTTTCCTGGGCCACGCAGCACCAAACCCGCGTCTCGCCCATCCATCCCTCGTTTTGCTGCGCGTCCTGCATTTGCTCGACGAAGACCTCGATCATCTCTTCGCCGAACTGGCGGCGAAGCGCGCCCGGATAGAGCAGCAACGTGGCAGCATAAATTCGGCGGCTGAAGCGGAAGGTCGCGGCCATGGCTAGGCTCCCTCCTGGGGCAGCAGTTTGTGCCGCAGCGCCCGCCTGACGACGGCGTCCATGCGGGCAAGCTCCGCTTTCAAAATCAGTTTTCCGTTTCGAGTGAGCCGATAGTAGCGGCGCCGGCTGTTCGCATCGGTATCCGTTTCTTCAATCAGAGAAAGTTCCAGCAGACGTTGGATGGTGGTGTAAAGCGTGCCCGGACCCATGCGGAACTTGCCGTCGGAAAGAACCGCAACCTGCTGCATGATGGCGTAGCCATGCCGCTCGCCGTCGGCCAGGGCGAAGAGGATAAAGAACACCGCCGGCGTGAGCGGAAGCAAATGCTGCAGATCATCGGGAATGTGGCTGGTCTTTGGCGGCATCGTGGCTTCCTCAATGCATCTATGACTGATATATCACTAACTGATGTACAGGTCAAGAGCCTTCGACGACTGGGCTAAATGGCACACGGCTGTCGTTGCCGACGCCCGGGCTTTTGTCGCGATATAATGAACACTTTGCTGCACTGTTGAGTTCCAGCTAGAAATCCCGCGGAAGGACAATATGCCGACAGATGTAATCATGCCCCAGATGGGGGAATCGATTTTTGAAGGAACGATTACCAAGTGGCTGAAGCAGCCGGGCGAGAAGGTTCAGCGCGACGAGCCCCTGTTTGAAATCTCGACCGACAAGGTAGACGCCGAAATTCCCGCACCTGCCTCAGGCACCCTGCAGGACATCAAGGTACAAGCCGGGACTACGGTCCAGGTAAACACTGTGGTGGGGACGATTGCCGCTGAAGGCGATGCTGCCGGGGCGACGTCGTCTGCTGCACCTCCGGCCCAGCCCGCGAAACCCGTTGCCGGAGGCGATGGCACCAAAGCCACGCAGACAGAGGCGGCACAGCCCCCGAGCGGAGAAGAGCCGAAGGCCGCACAGAAGATTCCAGCCGATCTTTCTCCGGGAGAGAAGATTGGATTGGAAAGGCAGCAGCAGGGCACGGTTCTCGAGTATCCGGAAGCTGGGGAGCAGGAGCGCGTGCGCTCGAGCCCACTGGTTCGCCGCATTGCGAAGGATAACAACGTTGATTTGACCAAGGTTCCCGGTACCGGCCTGGGCGGACGCATTACCAAGGAAGACATCGAGGCCTTTGTTGCCAAGCATGGCGCTGGGACACCAGCTCCGGCGGCTCCGACTTATGCTCCCGCTCCAGTTCAGACGCCGACAGCTACTCCGGCCGCGCCTGCCGCTGCAGCGGTTGTTGCGCCCTTGCAACCCGTGGGCGGAGTGACACCAGGCGAAATCGTACCCATGTCGGTGATGCGCAAGAAGATTGCCGAGCACATGGTGATGTCGAAGCGCACCAGCGCGCATGTGCATGGCATCTTCGAAGTCGATGTAACCCGCATCGTGAAATTGCGCGAGCGGATGAAAGCCAAATTTGAACAGGCGACCGGCAACAAGCTCACCTTCACCCCGTTCTTCGCGCGCGCCGTGGTACATGGCATTCGCCAATGGCCCATCATCAACTCGTCGGTGGAAGGCGACAACATTCACTACCATGCCTCCATTAACCTCGGGATCGCTGTGGCTCTCGACTGGGGGCTGATTGTGCCGGTGGTGAAGAATGCCGAAGAGCGCAGCTTTGTCGGCCTGCAGCGGGCGATCAGCGATCTGGGCGAACGCGCCCGCACCAAGAAGCTAAAGCCGGACGAGGTGCAGGGCGGAACGTTCACCATCACCAATCCCGGCATCTTCGGAGCCGAGTTCGGGCTGCCGATCATCAATCAGCCGCAGCTTGCGATCATGGGCGTGGGTGGCATCTCCAAGAAGCCGGTGGTGGTCACTGATAAGGACGGCAGTGACTCGATCGCCATCCGCTCCAGGATGCATTTGAGCATCGGCTACGATCATCGCGTGATCGATGGCGCGGTAGCCGACCAGTTTATGGCCGAAGTGAAGAAATTCCTGGAAAACTGGAACGAGGAGTTGCTGTAAGAAGCGGTCAGCTGCCAGCTGTCAATGCGGCGGTTGGCCGTTAGTTTCTTAGCCCTTAGCTCTTCGCAAACGCAATCGCTCCGCTCGACTGTGAAAGCTTGGGGTCCACAATTCCCTGACCGCCAGCCTGGAGAAACGGTCGCTGATTTAGATGGCACGGCGAGTGCCGGCTGTGATCAGTCCCGATTATTTGACCTACTGGTCGTTTCGCAGTATTGGCCGGCATGGCCTATGCGCTGGCGCGCTGGGCGTTCGTGCGGTGGTTGGTGGACGTCTTCCTGGCCCTCAACTGGCTCGGCGACAGCCTGGATGGCACGCTAGCGAGTCCGCGATCAACAGCGAACCCGCTATGGATTCTATGTAGACCCAATTCCCGAGTCAGTACGTAAAGGCCTGAATCTCCGTTACACCCTGGTTGGGACCGTCAACGTATCCGGACCGAAGGCTCGGATGCAGCGCGATATGCGTGGGAACTACATTGAAAGTATTCGAGAAGTTGAATCCGTTAATCGTTTCCTGCAGGTTCCCGTGTATGTCGTAAGCATAGATCGTGCTGCCGCTGGGCGACGAACTCGAATCGGGCTGAGCGATCAGGAACAGCTTGTTGACGGGATCAAACTCCACATCGGCGCCGCTGAACTGCTGTAGGCCTTGTGACCCCGGCAGCACCACGGTGAAACCCGTCTGCGTGCTGAGATTATAAAATTCCACGCTGGCGTCATCTTCGGTGTCGGTACAGAAAATGCCGTCCGCTGAATCCATTGCAATACCGTTGACAAAGCCAAACCCGATCCCCTCAAACTCCGTGAACATACCCGCGGTGAGATCAACCACGCCGATAACGGGCCGGGTGTCAAACGCTCCCGTCCCTCCGCCCAGCACCGCCTGGTTGGTCACGCTGTCGTACGCAATCGGCGGAGGTACGCTGGCAAAATTGTTCGAGTCCGGGATGTGGACGACCGGACCAAACGTGTTGTTGGCAACGTTGGAGCTGAATACATATGGGATGAATTGGTCGCTATTGTCGTAGGCAAATACGGCGACGTTCGGCACTCCCTGGCTGCGGCTTACACCGGTCGGCATGATGATGTGTTCCGTTCCGATAGGTGGAGTCCAGACGCCGGTAACGAGGTTTGAACTGAGTGGATTCATGGTGCTGAAGGCACGCCGGCTGACGAAGCCATTGGCTACGATCTCGTGTTCGAACAGCCCGACACTGGTGCCCACCACGCCCAGGGTGATGAAATCATCTTGCGCGTGCGAGGGTTGCGTTAGCTGCACCACGTCGAGGATATGGCCGGTTGCCTGGTCAAAGGTTTCGACGGCGGCCAGGATATTTCCGTTGGAAAGCAACTTAGATTCCGCCAGTATCCCCTCGCCGCCGTTTTGATCGATGTCAAACCCGAAAATCTGTCCACCGAACTGGCTGTGAACCAGGATTCCGGTAGGTCCCGTCGGAGAACTGGTTTGGAATTCGTTAGTCTGCCCCCACGCTAAAGCAGTGCAGAAAATTAGCGAAGCCCCGCAGAATGACAGGCGCCTGGAAATGGCACAAAATCGCGAGATGATCGACAAGTTACTGGTGCAGTGCATTTTTCGTTTCTCCTCAGATGACGCTTAGGAAATACCTCGCGTAACGCGGGATTTCACGTTGTCAAGGCTAGGCCAGAGGCGATCTTGTCTTGTCACAGGTTCGTCAACAATTTGTGAACGCTTGGTGTAGCGCTCAACAGCGAGCCAAACGCCAAGGTCCGATCAATAACTTCTTCTGCTTATCGACTGAAAACTCTGCCCGTGGGTCAGATACAAAGAGTCTGTCGGAGAAGCCAGTAGGAGTGATCCATCGTGCGTGCCGTTGATTGAGGCGAGAGACGGGCAATCCGGAATATGTGTTCATGGGTTAACAAAACAATGACCGACCTATGTAGCCTCGGCCGCTATATCCAGATTCCGCGATGACTACCGAAGGACTCCTTGCTTCAGGTCGTGAGCGGCTTGCACCAGACTGTCCGGTGTGCCCATGTCACGCCAATACCACTTGTCAGCTCGAAAGGCGACAATCGCTTCATCGCGGGCAGCAACCTGCAGATAGCAGTCGATGATGGAGAAAGTGTCCTCTCTCGTCATCATCGTAAGAAATCGAGGCGAAACCACCTGAATGCCGCAAAATGCCAGCGCTTGGGCCCGCCGGTCCGTCCGGACGAGCTTCATATTGTCAGCGCCCCCGGTGCGCCTGCCGCAAAGCCGAAGCTGCTCGTCGAACAGCAGATATCGGGAAGACTCGCGGCTTTGCACGGCCAGCGTCGCTAGAGCCTGATGTTCATTATGAAATTCAACCATACGGCGGAAATCAATGGTGCTGAGGACATCCACATTGTGCACAATAAAGGGCTCTCCTGAAGCGCTGGAACCCTCGTTAAAAAACCACGCGGCCTGCTTGAGTCCGCCGCCGGTATCGAGCAAGCTTTTCTCCCGGGAGACTTCGATACGCATTCCGAAGTTCCCGTTCGTTTTCAGATACTCGACAACCATGTCAGCAAAGTGATGGACATTGATAATCACTTCGCTAATTCCAAAGGCGCGCAGGCGAGACAGCGTGAGCTCCAACATCGTGCGTCCGGCAACTTCCACCAGCGCCTTAGGACGATTTTCTGTGAGTGGCCGCAATCGTGTACCCAGGCCGGCGGCCAAAATCATCGCTTTCATTTACCCAATGTCTCCAGCTCCCGATGCCGCACGATTACCTCTACCCCGCGCCTGCCGCGCAAGCGTTTTGCCAGTTCCTCTGCCAGATATACCGACCGGTGCTGGCCGCCGGTGCAGCCAAACGACACCATCAAGTTCTTAAATCCTCGGCTCTGATAGTTAGCCACGCTGGCGTCGACCAGGGACAGTGCGTTACTGAGAAACTGATGCACGCTCTCTTGTTGACTGAGATAATCTGCCACGGGCTGGTCTTTACCGGAAAGCGTTTTGAATCGTTCTTCCCGTCCCGGATTCGGAAGATTACGTGCATCGAAAACGAAACCGCCGCCATTGCCAGCCTCGTCCTGCAGTGCCCCCCGGTGGAATGAAAAACTGAAAATTCGTACGGTGATTGGGTTTTCCGCTTGGGAATGCAAGCCCTGCAACTGGTCGGAGTCGATGGCCCGGCCGAACGTTTCCATCAGGGCAGGCAGCGCGATCGGTAGTTTGATGTTATGCAGGAGCCAGCGCAGGTTGTTCAGGGCATAGGGCACACTTTGCAAGAAATGGGCTTTGCGCTCGTAAAAGCCCCGAAAGCCATAAGCGCCCAGAGCTTGCATGATGCGAATGTAAACATAACCATAGAAGAGCGACATAAACACTTCGCGATCAAGGTCGATGAAGCCGGCAAGACCATCGAGATAGTGCCCTAGTAATTGTTCACGCAGCTGCGGCGGCAGATCGGCTTTGGCATCGTACAAAAGAGACGCAATGTCATATTGCAGCGCCCCTCTGCGGCCCCCTTGGTAATCCAGAAAAAATGGAGCTCCGTTACACAACATGATGTTGCGCGATTGGAAGTCTCGATATAGAAAGTAATCGCGGTCGGCGGTCAACAAGAACTTCGTCAGCCGGCCGAAATCAACTTCCAGTGCCTGCTCGTTGAACGGAATGCCGGCGAGCTTGAGAAAGTAGTATTTGAAATAACTCAAGTCCCACGCGATGGACTGGCGATCGAAGCTGGAGCGTGGATAGCACAACTTGTAATTCAAGCCACGACCGCCTTCGATCTGAAAACGTGGTAGCAGATTCACAACTTTGCGATAGGCTTCAATCACGGGGACGGCGATATTGTCGCCGGCACGATTCTGCGAAAGAAATTCAAATAACGTAGTGTCGCCCAGGTCTTCTTCCAGATAGGCGCCGTGGGACAAATCTTCCGCAAAAATCTCTGGAACCGGGAGACCAAGGCGGCGAAAATGACTCGAAAATTCAAGGAAGGCGACATTCTCTTCGCGTACCCCATACAAAATGCCGATGGCAGTAACCCCTCCGCCGGAAAGCCTGATGATCCTGCGTCCTGAAGCGCCGAGTTCGCCCCCTAACGGCTGCATCCGTTCGACCGGTGATTTGAAGTGGCGCTCAAAAAGCTCTTGTAGAACGTTCATGAATTTGGTCCCGCGGTTACCGCGCTTGCCTCACTGTTGTCAGTTGCCAACGACATCATAAGGCTCGATATCGAGAGCCAAGAACTTGTGGTCGCGGAAGATTGTAGCAGTCGAGTCACTGGTCCCACGTTATGCCTGCACGCAACAGCTGAGATCTTCGGCCACTGCTTGCCGGAAGCCGTTTGGGCAAAGGAGCCCAAGCCTGTAAAGGTATAATCCTCGCTATTCCTCATGTCTCTCTGCTCCGGCACCAAACTCGGGCCCTATGAAATTCAGTCTCCGCTGGGCGCTGGCGGCATGGGCGAGGTGTATCGCGCGCGCGATACGCGACTCGAGCGCATAGTTGCGGTAAAAATTCTGCCTTCCCATTTGTCCGAGAACCCTGAGGCCAAACAGCGCTTCGATCAGGAAGCGCGCACCATCTCGTCGGTGAATCATCCCAACATCTGCACGCTGTACGACGTCGGCCACCAGAACGGGACCGATTATCTGGTGATGGAGTATCTGGAAGGCGAGACCCTGGCTGATCGCTTGCGCAAGGGGCCGCTGTCGATCGATCAGGTCCTGCGATATGCCGTCGACATATGCGAGGGACTCGACAAGGCCCATCGCTGCGGGATAATTCACCGCGACTTGAAGCCCGGCAACATTATGCTGACCAAGGTCGGCGCCAAGCTAATGGACTTCGGTCTGGCCAAGGCATCGGTTGCGTCTGCGGCCGCGGCATCGAACCTTACGGTCACCACGAGCACGCCGCCAGGCAGTCATCCCCTCACCGCGCAGGGCACCGTGGTGGGGACCTTTCAGTACATGGCGCCCGAGCAGGTCGAAGGTAAAGCGGCGGATGCGCGTTCCGACATCTTCTCGCTGGGAGCGGTGTTGTATGAGATGACGACCGGACAGCGTGCCTTCGAGGGCAAGACTCCGGCCAGCGCAATGGCGGCGGTGCTGGAGCGCGAGCCCGTTCCCATCACCTCGGTGCAGCCCCTGACTCCGCCCGCCTTCGAGCGGCTGGTGAAGTCATGTCTGGCCAAAGATCCGGACGATCGCTGGCAAACGGCACACGACGTCAAACTTCAACTCAGGCAGATTCTCGAGGGCGGATCGCAGATCACCTCGTCGTCGGCAGTTGTCGCTCCGCGAACGCGGAGAGTCAACGCGGCATGGATTGTGGCTGCAGCATTGGCGGTAGTGGCTGCGCTGGCGCTATTCTTTCTGTACGAGGGGCAGCAGAAGCAGTTGCCGGTTCTGCGGGTCGAGATCAACCCTCCCGACAAGATGCAGTTCAACCTGTCAGGCGATCACGGCGGCCCGGCTGAGATTTCTCCTGACGGCCGTTACATCGTATTTTCGGCCTACGGTTCGAGCGGCGCCCAACTCTATCTGCGGGCGCTGGACTCAACTTCTTCGCAGATACTTCCAGGCACCGAGGGTGCAATGTTTCCCTTCTGGTCGCCCGACAGCCGCTCCATAGCCTTCTTCACCGACGACAAGTTGAAACGAATCGAAGTGAGCGGTGGCACGCCAGTCACGATCTGCGGTTCTACGCTGGGCCGGGGCGGCAGCTGGAACCAGGACGGAACTATTGTGGCGGCGCTCTCCTACAACACCGGTCTTTCGCGAGTCCCAGCCAGCGGCGGCACACCCACTCCTCTCACGACAATCGATGGGAACCACTATTCTTCTCACCGCTGGCCGTCCTTCCTGCCTGACGGCAAGCACTTTCTTTATATCGCCGTCAAACACAATGCGCCGACCAGCCCGGAAACGTCGGTGTTCCTGGGTTCGCTTGACGGCAAAGAGAACCGCCTGGTGCTTCACACTTTAGCGAACGCCATTTACGCGTCGGGACGTTTACTCTTTCAACGCGACAATTCTCTGGTGGCACAGACTTTCGATCCCTCTAACGACAAACTCACCGGCGAGCCCCAGACCCTGTCTGAGAACGTTCAATTTGACGCTGGGCTGTGGCGCATGAACCTCAGCGCCTCTTCCGACGGCATAATGGTGTACGCCTCCGGCACGGCTTCGGGGACTGAGATCCTGACCTGGTTCGACCGCAGCGGAAAAAAGCTTGGCACGGTCGGCGAGCAGGGCGAGTTCTACGATCTGGACCTCTCACCCGACGACCAGAAAATCGCGACCACAGAACTGAATACCGCCACCGCAACCGTCTGGGTCCGCGACCTGACAAACAATCTGAAGACTCGGCTCACCTTCAGCGGCGGTGCGCATCTGACTCCGATTTGGTCTCCAGACGGAAAAGAGGTGGCTTTCACCTCGAACCAGCAGGCCGCAATCTCGGTGAAGACGCTGGGCAGCAGCGCCCCGGAGCGTGCGCTTCTTTCCTCGCCGACTCCCATCTATCAAGCCATTTCAGACTGGTCACACGATGGCCGCTACCTTTTGTATGAGCAAGGTACCGGCATAAACACAGACCTTTGGGTGGCACCGCTCGCGGGCGACAGCAAGCCGTTTCCCTATACCAGCGGGTCGTCAAGAGGAACGTTTTCGCCCGACGGCCATTGGGTGGCATATGTGGGCCAGGAAAGCGGGCGGCCAGAGGTTTTTGTGGCGCCATTTCCGTGGACCGGGGCAAAGTGGCAGATCTCGAACGGAGGCGGCGCCGGACCGCGCTGGCGGTCTGACGGCAAGGAACTCTATTATTTCGACCTTAATGGTATTCGAGCGGTTGAGGTGCAGGGCACAGGGTCCGCATTTCAAGTCGGCAGCAGCCAGTTGCTTTTCCGGCTCCCTCTGAGAGGCATCATCGCCCGTGAGTACGCTCCCACGCGCGATGGTCAACGGTTCATCGCCGTTACGCCCAGCGAAGGAAGCACGCAATCGCTGACTCTGGTTCAGAACTGGCAAGCCGAACTGCAGAGGAAGTGACTCTCACCCGAACCGGAGACTCGAAGAAACGCTCCGCGCTGCAATTTCAGTGATCCAGAGCGAAACGCACGTACTTTGCCGGCCCTGGATCGCAAACGGATAGCCCCGCAGTGCTTCTCTGCCTCGGTCAGAATGAGTCTTAATTACGAACTGACATCCTTGACGTGAGTTGCGATGTACCACTGATTGCCGAAGGCGTCTGACACGGCGCCGCTACGGTCTCCGTAAGACTGGTCGACAGGCTCGGATATGGAATGGGCTCCGGCCGCCAGGGCACTGCGGTAAACAGCGTCACATTCAGGCACGTAAACATAGAACATCGACGACATCGGTGCATACTTACCATGCGACTCGCCCATTTCCACCATTGAACTACCCACACGGATCACGGCATGGTGCACCACACCGTCGGGCGACGCGTACTTGGCAATCTCCCGCGCATTGAATGCCCGCTTCAAGAAGCTGATTAGCGGTTCGGCCCGCAGCGGATGCAGATAGACATTGACATTGTTCAGGCCCTCCGGAACATAGCTTTCACCCTGGTGGGTCGCGATGTACCAGTAGTTACCTGCCGGGTCCTTCACGCTGGCAGAGCGCTCGCCGTACTCCTGGTCCCGGGGTTCGTCAATTGAGGCCGCACCCGCTGCCAACGCTTTCTGATAAACCGCATCGGCATCTTTCACATAAATGTGGAGCGCATGGGTATTCGGCGTGGAGCGGAACTCACGCCCGGGAATGCCGCCGCCCAGCATCAGCATGGAATCGCCGATGCGAGCCTCGGCGTGCATTCCACCCGCCGACCCTACCGTGCGGAATGTCTCCTCGGCACCGAAGGCCTGCTTAGTGAACTCCAGAAGCGCTGGTCCGTCTTGCGCCACCAGGTACGGAGTCAGCGTGCGATAGCCTTTAGGAATCGGGTCGGCGGTGGGCTTGCCAGTTGTCCCTTGATGCTGGAAGGACGGCATTCGGCGATGCATCTCTGCAACCGACATCTCCTCTTTGACCGTGAAAATGTGCCAGCTGTATCCGAAGGGATCAACGAATCGCCCTTCGCGGCGGCCGTAAAACTGGTCTTGGGGTGGTCTGATGGTTTTGAGCCCCTCGGCTACTGCATGCCCGGCAAAGGCATCCACGTCTTCAACCTCGAGAGCGATGCTAATCGGACACTGACCCAGCGTTTCCGCGCCGAAGCGGCCGCCCTCGGGCCACTCGTCGGCCAGCACGATGGTTGAGTTTCCAATCACGATCTCGGCGTGAGGAATACCCTCGGGAGTCTGGAAGCGCATGATTTCTCTGGCGCCCAGAGCTTGCTTATAAAAGTCAATGGACTTGGCCACATCTTTAAAGACCAGTATCGGTGCCGCTGCTGGGTGGACGGCGGTTTTCGGTTCAGCTACGGTTGTCATCGATTTTCTCCTTCCCAATTCTGTTTTCAGGCTCGCTTTGAAGTCTGGCCGTGGCAGACTGCGCAAATCGGCGGCGATGCGTGCCAGCGCAGACAACTCCGCATCTTCCTGCCGCGCCTGCGCGCGAGGATTCTCCAGGATCCCCTGCACGATCGCATCGAGTTGTTCGGCGCGGCTGCGTTTAGCCATTCTTTCCACCGGTCGTCTTGCGTCCCTTACTGTGTTCTTCCTTGATATTCCTCTGCGCCGCTCGTGGTTTCCCTGTCCCGCTTTCCAAGCGCGTTCTCAAGTTACCCAATCCCCTGAACTGCAATTGCTTGATCGCTCCCTCGCTCTTTCCCAACTGTTGTGCAGCTTCGCGTATGCTTTTCTCCTCCGCAAAACGCATCACCAATACGTTTCTTTGATCCTCCGGCAGTTCATTCACCAGCCGGAAGAGTCGCGCCAAATCCTGCGCCTGTTCCATTCGTGGCTTTGCACTGATTTCCGGCGGGTCGGCAACCATCAACTCGTGCTGGGTGCGTTTTGCCTGATCGGCGATCGCATTGGCAGCAATCTTGAGCAACCAGGCCCCGAACGGAACGCCCCGCCATTCAAAGCGCAGCAGATTGGCCAATGCCCGGTGAAAAACTTCCGACGTCAGGTCTTCGGCTACCTCGCGGCTTCTGACCCGCCGCGCGACGAATGCATACACCAGTTCGAAATGAAGTTCGTAAACCTCGCCAAACCGTTCGGGATCTTTTTGGGCAGCCTCCACCAGCAGACGCTCATCCGCCTCCGTCCCGAACCGCGTCGATGCCGGTATTCTGACGCCCATTGTTCTCTAACTTTATAAACTGGCAACCGAAGGAAAGGTTACGGAGGAATTTTCTGCCTGATCGACGGCTGGGTTCCCATCAACTGCTGCCCAACGGCGCGCCGTGCTTTGCCGATGTATCGGCCAGCAAGCTGGCGAATACTGGAAGAGCGGGAAATCGAACCTGAGGAGCGGTATTTCCTCCACTATAAGATTCCCGTAATCCTTTGAAAAGCTGGGAGGGACCGATGACGGCCCCGTTCCCGAACGACCAATGATACCTTTCAAAATCGCTCCGAATCCCGACGCACCTTCAATGACCGGTGGAATCCATATGACGGCTGGTCTCGAACAGGAACCAGGTACGTCGTTCGGTTTCGTCAACCCAGACTTCAATCAGGCTTGCCGTGGCGATATCCTCGTGCTCTTCGCACACACTGTGTGCCTCTCGCAATCGCGCGGTCAGAGCTTTGCTGTCTTCGCGCAGCTCAGCGAGCATGTCTTCCGGTTCTACATATTCGGCATCATTATCCAGAACCCGCTGTGTCCGGGCGATGTGACCGATGGACCTAATTGTGGTGCCGCCGATCTTACGGATTCGCTCGGCAATGGGGTCGGTCATGGCGAAGAGCTGATCGGCTTGTTCATCGAGCAGCAAATGATAATCCCGAAAGTGCGGACCGCTCATGTGCCAGTGAAAGTTCTTGGTTTTGATGTAAAGTGCAAAGACGTCGGCCAGGATCGCGTTCATCGCTCCGGCAATATCCTTAGTTGCCGCTGCATCCAAGTCGGTGGGGGTGATCAGGGGCGCCAACTCTTGCCGCTCCATATCCTCTCTCGTTGCTGTAGACTTTTTCATTCGCTGCTCCTTTACGGAAAATTATTGTTGCTTGGCAGATGCGTTTATTTGAGCCATTCGCACCGCCAGGCCAAAAAATTCTAGTGCGCCAATTATGCCAACGGCGACCGTCAACGAACTAATGTGGTGCGCGTCCACAACCCAGTGAAACCGGCGGCGTTTCAGGATGCCGATCGCATGACCCCGCCAAGTCTAGTCTGTGTGTACCCACTTTTTATGGACCCCGCGGACGCAATTTCTTCGACGCCATTCGTGGGTTGTTGGATTCAGGGCCGGGGAGGAATTAATTGAGGTTTGTTTTCAGCTACATCTTCTAGACAGTCTGCCCTCCAGGCATCATCCGTCCGGAAGGCACCTTGACTTAAAAGGATCGATGGTTCGAGACAGGTGCAGAGCCAGCCCGGGGAATGCTCGCGTGTTATTATCCAGTCACTTAAGAGGCGTCCGCCGATACGGCATCCTGGCTAAGCAATGTTTCGTTTTCATGGACGAACAGTCATCATGCTCTGCATGTTGGTTGCGCAAGGCATCGCCTTTGCTCAAAAAGCGCCGTCCGCTCCGGACCATCCATGGGATGCTTCAAGCGCGAAGCAATCTCTTAAGCTGCCCACCCGCGTAGTGCCCGTACCTAGTCTTGATCCGGCGAAGATTTACACCTTATCTGATTTGGTCAACGTGGCCGAGCAGAACAATCCTGAGACTCGCGTGGCTTGGGAAAACGCCAAGGCGCGAGCGGCCGATCTGGGTATCGCACAATCCACGCTGTATCCGACTTTGGCCGCCGCGGCACTAGCGGAGACTTCTCGTACAGATATTTTCTTCGGTCCAATCTTTCAGCGGCAAACCGTTGAAACATTCTCTCCCGTTTTCATTCTGGATTACATCATCTTTGACTTGCAGCGCTCCCAGGAGATTGCTATCAGCCGAAGCAATCTGCTGGCCGCCAATTTTCAGTTCAATGACACCCATCGGAGAGTTATCTTCCAGGTGATGCAGGCATATTACCGGCTGCTGGACAGCAAGGGACAAGAGGAGGCGGCCGAAGCAAACTTGAAGAACGCCCAGACGGTGCAGCAGGCGGCAGAAGCCCGGCTGGAGAACGGGTTGGCAACGTTACCCGATGTACTCGAAGCCCGCAGCGCTACCGCCCAAGCCGACTACGATCTGCAGGCGGCCATTGGAGCAACAGAGATTGCTCACGGTGACCTGGCCACCGCTCTTGACGTCTCGCCCACAACCCAGTTTCAAGTGGAGAGTATCCAGAGCATAAAGATGCCGGACAGCATCGCAGACACGGTGGAAACCTCTATCAACAAGGCGCTTGCCCAGAGGCCAGACCTCATGCAACAGGTGGCCGAGCTTCGGGCCGCCGGTGAGGAAGTAAGAGGGGCACGCCGGGCCTATTCTCCCAAGCTGAGTGTCGACGGCCACGCGGGTCTGGCTCATTCCTATGGACAGCAGGAACAACTGCCCGGAGTCTACTCGCCAAATCAGGAAACCTGGGATGCCGAGCTCAGCCTGACGTGGACAATATTTGACGGATTGGCCCGGGAAAACCGCCTGGCCAGGGCTCACGCTGATCAGAAACAGGCTGCGGCCAGTGTGGATGCGATTCGTGATCAAGTGGAGAATCAGGTTTGGTCGGCATACTCGACAGCCCGCACCGCGCTGCGTCAGCAGAAAGCCGCGGCTGCGCTGCTGGAGTCGGCAACCGCGTCTTACAATGCGGCGTTAGAGTCATATAACTATGGAGTGCGCAGTCAAATCGACGTGGTTTCGGCGCAGCGCACGCTGGCGGATGCACGTACTGCCGACGTGAATGCGCGCACGCAACTGTTAACTGGATTGGCTGCTCTGGCTTATCAGACAGGCGATTTACTTTATGCGAAGATCCCATAACGTGAGAATGAGATTGAAACCATGCCTGCCTTCAGGCAGCCTGCGGATCGCTGCCCTCCTGTTGTGCGCCTCCTCGCCCCTGTCTTTGACAGGATGTTCGCGGGCCCCTTCGTTTAACATTCTTGGATCGTTTTTTCCGGCTTGGATTCTTTGCGGTGTTATTGGCATACTGCTGACCGTTGGAGTGCGAATTCTGTTTGTCCGTGCCAACTTCGAGCAGGAGCTTTCCCCGCTGATCCTGGTATATCCCTGTCTGGCTGCAACTTTCACATTCTCGATCTGGCTGCTGTTCTTCAACTAAATTATGAGGAGATGCCATGCCTGAAAACGACCCTCCAATTCAGCGCAAACGTCTGGGTAAAATCGTGAGCCTGGCGATTCCCGCCGCTGCGTTGATCACGGGGCTTCTGGTGGTGAGCGAGACGACGCGATACCCTCGCACGGACGATGCGGAAGTATTCGCCAACTTCATTGGCATCGCCCCCCAAGTCGATGGTCCCATCAGCACGCTGGCGGTGCAAGACAACGCATTTATCAAACAGGGTGGCCTGCTGTTTGAGATCGATCCCCGGCCCTATGAATATGCACTGCAGAGAGCGCAATCTGATCTGAGCACGCTGGAGGGTCAGATTGTGGACCAGACACGGACCATCGCCTCTCAAAATAGTGCGGTCGGCGCGGCCCAGGCCTTCACCCAGAGCGCGGCTGCCAATGTCGATCGCGCTGCATCCGCCGTCAATGAGGCGCAAGCCAACGTCGCCGCCGCCAAGGCAGAATTGGATCGCGCCCAGGCCGAGTTTCAGTACACTTCCAACAACTTTCATCGCATCGAACCGCTGCTGGCCAAGCAATTTGTCACCGTAGACCAGGTCGATCAAGCCCGGACAGCAGTGGCGTCGCGCCAGCAAGTGGTAGACCAGGCGCGTTCCCAATTGGCGTTGGCGCAGGCGCAGGTGTTGTCGGCCAAGGCGCAATATGAGCAAACGAGGGCCGCGCAGCAGCAAAGCCATGCCCAATTGGCTCAGTCACAACACAGCGTTTTGACGCTCGACCCGCTAACTGCCCAACGCGAAGGCAAGGCCGCTATCATTCGTAACGCCCAATACAACCTGAACAATTGCCGTGTCTATGCCCCTTTTGACGCCAGGGTAACCAATCTGACCATCTCGCGAGGCGCTTACGCCCATACTGGTCAACAGGTTTTTACTTTGATCGATACCCGGGTCTGGTGGGCGGTGGCCAACTTTCGCGAAACCCAGCTCCGACACATTAAGCCGGGGATGCACGCCGACGTGTACGTCCTTTCACGTCCTAACATGCGCTATGACGGAGTAGTGGACAGCGTAGGCTTCGGCGTGCAGCCCGACGCCACTCTGGTGGGATCATTTTCGCCGGGACTTCCCGATGTGCAGCGCTCCCTCAACTGGGTACATTTGGCTACACGGTTTCCAGTGCGGGTTCGTATTGAAGCGCCCGAGACGGAACCGTTCCGGCTGAGCGAATCGGCGGTTGTGGTCATGCGACCGGAGCGCTCGGGTAGGATGCCGTAGTTATGTCATCCCAGGAACAGGAACTTCCTGCGATTGCGCCGTCGCACGCACTTGATAATGCCGGCGCCTGGTTCTGGCAGTTTCTCAAGACCGAGCTTTCTCCCTACCCGGGCCGCGCCTGGGTCGTGGCCCGCATCACCATGGCCGCCACTATCACCATGATCCTGGTGATGACCTTCCGTATCCCATACGGATTCCTCGGCGCCATTTTCACGGTTTTCCTCAGCCGCGAGAATTTTACGGTAACCTTTCGTGCCGGAGTTCGGCTGGCGGTGGTCTACGTTATCGCCACCGTGTACAGCATCGTGGGAATTATGACCATGGTCGACGATCCTCTCACTCACTTTCTGTGGATCGCGATCTCGCTTTTCCTGGCGTTTTACCTTATCCACATCATGCCGGATTACCCCACGGCTGTTAACTTCGGCTTTACCCTGGCCGCGGTGATCCCGCTTTGGGATGAAACCTACCTCACGGTTAATCAGCGCACCGAAAACACGCTGTGGGTGGGATTTTCCGTGGTGGTCGGCGCCGCGGTGACAGTTGCCGTAGAGTACATCTTTCGCCGGGTTCATCCCATCACCGAACTGACCACGGCCCTCGCGAGCAGGCTGCGGGCCGTCGAAGCTGTACTGCGGCAACTTGCCGCCGATCTTCCCGTCGGCGAGCCACTGCAAAAGCAGATCGCCTTGTATTCCGCGCTCGGTACTTCCCGGCTGCGACGACAGTCTGCTGCGCTCCGGTTATCCGCAGCAGATGATCGCGCAGCTGAACGTAGCCACCGCTCTGCTGGGACGATTGACCGATCTAACCGGGAGCCTTTACGTGGTTCGTTCCAACCAGCCGATCAGGCTGAACCAGTCCGATCGCGAGCGCTGCCTCCGCCTGGCCAACCAGATTGAGAATCTTTACCATGACTTGCTGCAACGCCAATGGCCACATCCAATCGATATCGCTGGTGAGGATAAGCCGTCGGGGCTGCCGCTTCTGCCCGAGATGGAAAGAACAGTCGCGCTGATCCCGCAAGCCTTTTCCGGATCAGACAGTTTGGACGCACAGTTTCTAGCACCGGCGCTGGTTGAGGTACCGCAGCGGTTGTTCGTCCCCGATGCCTTCTCCAATTACGACCATCTCAAATTCGCCATACGCGGTGCCGCGGCTACCATGCTGGCCTACGTCGTTTACCAGTCTGTCGATTGGACGGGGCTCAGCACTGCGATTCCAACCTGCATTATCACGGCCTTGTCGACCATCGGGTCATCACGGCAGAAACAATTCCTTCGACTGGGAGGAGCCATCGTCGGCGGCTTCGTCTTCGGCATGGGGGCTCAAGTCTTCGTGCTTCCTCATCTGGATGGCATCACGGGCTTCACCGTCCTATTTGCTGTGGTCACTGCGATTTCTGCCTGGATCTCCACTGCAACCCCCAAGCTTTCCTATCTTGGCGTGCAGCTTGCCCTGGCCTTCTATCTGATTAACCTGCAGGAATTCGCCATACAATCTTCGCTGGCCATCGCTCGCGATCGTGTGGTCGGAGTACTGCTGGGCTTGTTATGTATGTGGCTAGTCTTCGATCGACTGTGGGTGAGGGATGCTCTGCAAGAGATGGAATACGGGTTTTCGCGCAATCTGCGGATGCTGGCTGAATTTATCGAACAATCACGGAAAGAAGACCACCAGGAAGCAGCCAAGCGGACGCTTCAGCTACGCGATCAGATCAATGATGGATTCAACGCGGTTAAAGCCCAGGCCGACGCGGTCGTCTTCGAGTTCGGGCCGTCGCGCCAGCGAAAACTCAAAATTCGCGACGACTTCAGGCGCTGGCAGCCTACTATCGGCGCACTGCTGCAGGTGCAAGCCACCTTTTTGCAATATCTTTTTGAGAAGCGGCTTCCGGAACTGCCACCGACAATCGCCCAGGCACAAGCTGACTTCGAAAAAGATATGGCGACCATCGTCCGGGCAATGTCCGACGAAGTTACCGGAAAGGCTGCCAGCGCCGCACCCGATATTCAGCAATCGGCTGCGAGACTACGGCAGGAGATTGAACAGTATTACCCAGCATCCGATAAGTCCATTCCGCCTACGCTTTGCGACATCATTACCCTCACCCAAAATCTTGCCTCAATCGTTGCTCCGCTGCACGCCGACATTCACGCCACCTTCGTAAAGCTCCCGAGCGACGCTATGCGTTATCGGCAACCAATACTTGGAGAGGCGTAAGAGCTTTGCACGGATTCCTCAATGCAACTTTCCAGCGGCAGAAGTTGTTCGCTGCGTCGGGTAGAGGGGTGAGTCCGATATCGTTGGTCGCGTGCGCCACCCCACGGTCCACGTCGGAGGTGCCTGACTTGTGAGCGACATGCGTTCCGGCCGGCATAGGCTCTTGCGCACGAGCCTATGCGGCAGACAGGACAAAAACCAGAGCGATACGCACGTGATTCAGTATAGGAGTTCCTTTAAGCGGAGGCGGATTGAACAGCCTTTCTGCGGAAGCAGCAGGCCTCATGATCATTCACGATTCCCACCGCCTGCATCCAGGCGTAGACAATCACCGGGCCCACAAATTTGAAGCCTCTCTTCTTAAGGGTCCCGGATATCTCCTCCGAGAGCGGAGTCTGGACCGCCCGTGCGCCGGAGTTCTGAATCGGCTTTCCGCCTGCCATATTCCAGATGAAGGTTGAGAAGTCTCTACCCTCCTCCTGCAACGCGAGATAGGCTCGGGCACCGCCAATCGTGGCTTCGATCTTGGCGCGCGACCGAACGATACCAGGATCTTCCAGCAGGCGCGCAATGTCCGCCTTGCCAAACCGCGCAACCACTTCCGGATCGAAGTTCTTGAACGCTGCCCGAAACGCATCGCGTTTCCGCAAAATGATGCTCCACGAAAGGCCCGCCTGAAAGCCATCGAGCATCAGCTTTTCCCAAAGTGCGCGGCTATCATATTCGGGCACGCCCCACTCTTCATCATGATAAGCGCGGAGCAGCGGGTCGCTTTCGGCCCAGGAACAGCGACGAAATTTGCTATTAGACATGACGTTCACGCCGCTCAAAGTCTACACATCCGAGAGAAGTTTTTCCCAGGCTATGTTCCCCGGACTACCTGCGTTGGGGCTCGGAAATTGCATGCCCTCCCGGGAATCCGGGGACGGGCTCTCCGCAAGCCGCTCGTCATGGACCGCGGGCTTGCCAGTCGATGTTCCCAGGCTGTCGCGGAACAAGTTTTGGCGACAAGCCGTATCTTACTTGAAGATGTGACAGGCTGATTCACCAGGCGGGTGACTTCAACGTTGCTGCCTGGGTTCGATGCGCCTTTCAGCTGTGCAGCAAATTCAGGAACGCCATCGATGAAGTTACCGATGAGGTTGCGAAGCGATACGGCATGACGCAACGATTCCGTAGCACCGCTTTCATTCTCATTGTGGCGGGCGCCATGGCGACGCTGTTCGCTGGTATTGCTTTGGCAGTCCGCGAGGCGCGCGGCATACGGGTGGGCTCCGCTGTGGTGAGCCAGATCCTGTGCTCGGGAGTGTTCGTCTCCGGTCTGGACCAGGACCGCCTCTACGCTGAAGCCGTCAAGCCAATTCCCGGCCAGACGTTACTTTCGAAACGCCTCAAGTATGTCGTTGATCGACCGGGGCGCCAAGTCGTCGCCACTTGGGCGGGAGTTGTCCAAAGCCGCGCTGTCTATCGCGATGGACTGGGCTGCATGGTGGTACACCGTGACGAGTGGAAAAGCGCGAACGAATTTCACCCCAGCGACGTCGCAGTCTCGCCGCCCGCTCCGCTCGAAATCCAGCCGCGCTCACCTGAGTTAGAAACAGCGTTGGATCGTGCCTTCGCCGAACCCGCTCAGCCGCCCTATCGCCGGGTGAAAGCGATCGTCATTCTGCACCACGGAAAGCTGGTCGCGGAACGCTATGCCCCCGGCTACGGTACCGACACGCCGATTTTGGGATATTCGCTGGCGAAGTCCGTAACCAATGCACTCGTCGGAATTCTGGTCAGGCAAGGGAAGCTATCGGTCGCGCAGCGGGCGCCCATCGCTGAATGGAGCAGTCCTTATGACCCTCGTCACAACATCACCGTCGATCAGCTCCTACGCATGACATCGGGCCTCGATCTTGCCGAATCCGACAGCGGTTTCGATCCGGTATCGCGTATGTTATTTCTGGAATCTGATATGGCAAGGTACGCAGAGCGTGCTCCGCTTGATGCGGCTCCGGGGAGCGAGTGGGACTATAGCAGTGGCAACTACATGATTCTGTCGCGGATCATTCGCGACGCAGTGGGTGGCCGCGCACAGGATGTGGTTGAGTTCGCTCGCATAGAGTTGTTCGAGCCACTTGGAATCAATACAGCGACCATCGAGTTCGATGCCACGGGCACGCCGGTTGGGTGTATCTACGTACTCGCCTCAGCCCGCGACTGGGCACGGTTCGGCGCCCTGTATCTGAACGATGGTGTGGTCAATGGGCACCGCATTTTACCTGCAGGATGGGTGAACTACTCCGCCTCGCCGACCCTGGGGACCGACTACGGTGCTGGCTTCTGGACGAATCGCGGTTCACACGGAGACGCCGCCGATCGAATACAGGCCGGTATGCCCGAAAACGCGTTCTATGGCTCTGGCAACCTTGGGCAGCGCCTGGTGATCATCCCCTCGAAAGACTTGATTATCGTGAGATTTGGTTTCACACATAGCCCTGGTTTCGACATCAGAGGCCTGCTGCGATTGGTTGCGGACACTTCGTCCGTCCTCAACTGACTGTGCAAATCACACACGCACCCAGGCGGCCCGCTGCGAAGGCACAGCCAAGGGCGCGTGGTATTACCGTCGTCGCAAAGTCGCACGTTCGTGCGAGATTCACGACTCCCCCCAAATATAAAAAAAACGCTTCTCTCTGCGGTGTTCGTCCGACCATGAAAGGTCGTGGTCAGCGTCCTTCAAAGCCGATCTCAAGTGTCATTGCTTGCCGCACTGCATTAGTTCATGCCTGCCGCTGACTCGCCAGAGGCCTTCGCCAGCAAACGCAGATGAAGGACAATGTTCAGACGATTTCCGACAACGGCATTGAAGTTCGAGGGTGGACCCGAGTAATCCTCTCCGGCCTGCAGGCCAGGGGCTGGGGGAAGGCCAGAAGCTTCCATAAACGTCCCCGAGCACATGGAGCCGCGATAATCCTCGCTTCCGCCGGCAGGGTTCTGACACTGTTCATCTTTAACCACAGGTGGCCAGGAGGCACTGACGACAGCCTTCACCAATTGCGGAAAATTCTCGCGGCCGACCATCGTAGATGCCGAAGCTTGGATAGCGCCGTTCTTCTGTCCATTCACATCGCCGGCCGGAATATCGAAAACGAAGGTGGCTTCGCGCGAAACACGATGGACTATCGGTGGGCCATACACTGGTCCGGAATATGCTTCGGTTGGAGTGATATCGACGTTGCGGTCCACCCGAGTCACAGTCAGATCACCCGTGGCTTGCAGCCGACCGTCTGCCGTCCGCTCCACCGACTTGGAATGAAAACACACAAGCGTGTTGTTGGCCTGGTTCATCAGCCATTGGCTCAGGAATTTTCCATTTTCAGCGATGGTAGGCTCCATACCGTTAGCCGGATAAAATCTGAACACGACGCTGGACTTAGTGGGATCAGCGTCGTCGATTTTCATGCTACCGTTCACCCTTCCGAAACCCAGGGTGAAGTCCATTTTCGTTTTCCCGTAATCCGTGGTTCCGTCGGTGATAAGTTGGGCATCGGAATGACGAGTATCTACCTGCCAGGATCCTGATAAGGAAGCAGGTTTGGTGGATGGGGCCAGGCCGAGAACGCCCAGGGCGAGAATCGCGGCTACTGCGAATACAGCGATGTGCTTAAGCATTTCTTTCTCCCTCCTTGTTGAGTCGTCCCTTGTTAGTGGTCTTAACGGTTATATCTTCATACACGAAGATGGCATAGCCGGCGCATTCGCTTCCAAAATTTTCTTCGATGCGCCAGACCGAGAAAACCGGCCACTCAGGGCCTTTCCTTATGCGAAAAAGTCCCAAGCCACCTAAGTTTATGCCATTCCTTGGAAGTCAACCCTAGGGCGGACATAGTAGGGAAGCGTAATTGGAATATTTCAGAAGGTCGTCCGCGCGCCACGGTTACAGGTCTCCAGTGAGGAATTGGGCGTGACCATTGCCAAAGCTCCAATCGGAGTCGGTGTTGGTGAAGATGGAAACGACCACGTCACTTGGTGCGATATTGCAGCTTTCTCTTAACTCGCGGCAGAGATCGCGATAAAACGCCTGCTTCGCCCTTTGGCTTCGCGGCCTGCTAAACGCAGTTATGACTACCACGTTTCTGGTCCGCTTAATTCCCAGTCCCGTGTCCTCAACGATGAGACAGGAAGCACGGTGCTCTTGATAAACCTGATAGCGGTCTCGCACAGGCACCTTGAAAGCAGACAACACGGCGCGGTGAACTGCGTCGAGGAGACGCTTGATCTGCGCCTGGCTTCGCCCTTTGACGGCATCGATTCGAATCAAAGGCATGGTTCTTCTTTCCTAGCTCGCATGAGCTATTAGCCCCAGTTCCTGCAACTGGCTTGCGTCAATCTTTAAATCTGCCGCAGCCACATTTTCTTCGAGGTGTTTAACTTTGGAGGTTCCGGGAATCGGTAACATCACTGGAGACCGCGCCAGTAGCCATGCCAGAGCGACCTGTGCCGGCGTTGCTCCTAACTTTGTAGCCACACGGCTAATTGGGCTGTCTGAACCAACCACGCGACCGGCGGCCAGCGGGAACCACGGGATGAACCCCAGCTTCTGTTTTTCGCAATATTCCAGAACATCCTCTGACCCACGGTCGGTAATGCTGTATCGATTCTGTACGCTCACAATCGGAACAATGGTTTGCGCGTGCTGAACTTGCCGCACGCTTACTTCCGATAGGCCAATGTGTTTTATCTTTCCTTGCGCCTGCAAATCTTTCAGGGTGCCGAGCTGATCTTCAGCCGCAACCTTGGGATCGATTCGGTGCAGTTGATACAGAGCGATTCGGTCCAGACGCAACCGGCGTAAGCTGCCTTCGCAGGCAGATCGCAGGTGCCCCGGCCGACCATTTTCGACCCACTTATCGGGCCCGGGCCGCTCAAAACCGCCCTTGGTGGCGATCACCAGGCCCACGGGATATGGGTATAGCGCTTCGGCAATGATTTCCTCGCTCACGTTTGGACCATAGGAGTCCGCCGTGTCGATGAAATTGATTCCCAATTCAACGGCGCGCCGCAAAACCCGCACGGCCTCAGCCCGATCGGCCGGTTCACGCCAAATTCCGTTTCCCGTAATTCGCATTGCGCCGAATCCCAGCCGCGTGATCTGGAGGTCGTTGCCCAGCAGGAATCCGCCAGCTTTGCTGGCAAGTGCCTGTCCTGGCTGCGCTGCAGACGTTTGATTTTGCATATCGTTCCCTCTATCCAGCACAAAGTTGAAATCCAGGACTGAATCCGGCCAGCTCCAGAGCGGCAACGCAGGTTCAGCGCCATTTGATATGTCTTCGATGACAGGTCTTTGTACAACGACTCGAGACTGTTTTCTTCCTTCGCGACTCGAAACCAGCAACGAGCGATCCGTCTTCGGATTGCTGAAAATCAGTTGACGGGCGAAAACTGCTGAAGGCGCAGGCGATGAGGCTGGATAAGAGCCTAGGTCATGTTGGGCCGATTTTGTGATCCCATATTCTAGTCAAAAACAAGGACAGCCTGCACCTCTCGATGGGCGCAGAGCATCTGTAAGCTACTGCCTCTTTTCGGGGATGACGAATTTGAAAAGCATTCTCTCGGTTATGTTGTTGGGCGTGGCTGTTCTATTCAGTGCGGGTTGCAGTAACACGGAAGCAAAGCAACCCCCGCAGCGGGCCCTCCCAGTTAATACCAAGACTGTCGACCTGTCGCAGGTGCCGCAAACAGACGAATACGTCGCCACGATCAAGTCTCGACGCTCGGCGACCATCCAGCCGCAGGTAGACGGATCCCTGACGCGAATCCTGGTCAAGTCGGGCGATCAGGTTCGCGCCGGACAGATCTTGATGACCATCGATCCGCTGAAACAGCAAGCCACGGTCGATCAGCAGGTCAGTACCGAAGCTCAAAAGAAAGCCGTCTTCGACTACGCCCAGCGCGAGCTGGACCGGCAGCAGCACCTGTTTGATGCCGGGGTAACCAGCAAGCAGAATTATGAACAGGCGGTGCAGGCGTTCGACAATTCCAAGGCGGATTGGGAGGCTTCCAAAGCTGCTCACGTCACCCAGCAACGCGAACTCGCTTACTACACCCTGACCGCCCCCTTCGCCGGGATTGTGGGCGACATTCCGGTACACATCGGCGATTATGTTTCTCCGCAGACCCTGTTGACCACAGTCGACGAGAACGCCGAACTGGAAGCTTACATCTATATTCCGACCGAACGGTCAGGCGAAATCCGCATGGGCCTGCCGGTGCAGATCGTGACTACAACCGGAGAGGTAATCGAGAACACCAAGGTCTACTTTATCTCGCAGCAAGTCGATAACGCGGTTCAGGGCGTTCTGGTGAAAGCGCCAATCCACGGCTCGCTCGATCGTTTTCGCAACGAACAGTTGGTGAAAGCGCGGGTGATTTGGAACACCAGTCCCACACCGACGGTTCCGGTGCTGGCGGTGACCCGCATCGGGGGACAGCCTTTCGTTTACGTGGCGACTGAAGTAAATGGAAGCACGGTAGCCAAACAGCGCTCCGTAACTCTGGGTGACACAATCGGCAACGATTACGCGGTGAAGAGTGGACTAAAGCAGGGAGAAAAAGTAATCGTCTCCGGTACACAGTTCCTCATTGACGGAACTCCGGTGCAGCCGATCAGCTAGCAGCCATTTACTTTAATTCCGCCGCAGCCAGTGGCGGCGAGAATCGAGAGTTACATTGGTTGATTTTTTCATTAAGCGGCCTATTTTTGCGACCGTTTGCGCCCTGTTGATCATTCTGGCGGGCGCGGTCTGCATTCCCACACTGCCGATTTCCCTCTACCCCAACCTGGCTCCGCCGCAAGTCACGGTCAGCAGCAACTATGTAGGCGCGAATGCGCAAGTGGTGGAGTCGGCAGTTACGATTCCTCTGGAGCAGCAGATCAACGGAGTCGAGGGCATGCATTACATTACCTCGACCAGTTCGAACGACGGCACCAGCAGCATCAACGTAACCTTCCGCACCGGCTATGATCTGAACATCGCGGCGGTGGACGTGCAGAATCGGGTCGCGACCGCGCAGGGAAGGTTGCCCCAGGAAATCAAGGACACCGGCGTGACCATCACCAAGGCGAACCCTAACTTCGTCTTTGCCGCTGGATTCTATTCTCCTGACAATAGTCTTTCGAATCAATACATCTCGAACTATCTGGATGTCTATGTAAAAGATGCATTGAAGCGCATCCCGGGCGTGGGTGACGTCGTGATCTTTGGCGAGCGCAAGTACGCCATGCGGATCTGGCTGGATCCTACAAAACTGGCGGCGCGGCAATTGACCGCAGCTGATGTAGTCGCAGCCCTGCAGGAGCAAAACGTCGAAATCCCAGCCGGACAGTTAGGCAGGCCCCCTGCGGATAAAGGTCAGGACTTCCAGGTCACGTTGCGGGTGGTGGGCCGGCTCTCGGATCCTAGGGACTTCGAAAAGATCGTCCTGAAGAACACGAAGAACAGCATTGTGCAGCTGAAGGATGTGGGGCGAGCCGAGATTGGCGCCGAAAGCTACGACACCAATCTGCTCTACAGCGGCCACGAAGCCGTCGGAGTCGGCGTACAGCAGTTGTCGAATGCCAACGCGCTGCAAGTCGACAAGGCCGCACGAGCCGAACTGGCGGAACTGTCGAAAGCGTTTCCTCCCGGAATAAAATACGTCATCGCCTTTGACACGACCACCGTGGTAGGCGACTCCGTCCGGGAAGTGGTGACGACGCTGGAAGAAGCCGTACTCATCGTTATCATCGTAATCTTCCTTTTCCTGCTGGATTGGCGAGCCACGATCATTCCAGCGGTCACCATTCCCGTGTCGCTGGTGGGTACCTTTGCTTTCGTTAAGATTTTCGGTTTCTCCATCAATTCGCTCACATTGTTCGGTATCACCCTCGCTACTGGCCTGGTGGTCGATGACGCGATTGTGGTCATCGAAAATGCACAGCGACATATCAACGAAGATGGAACAGACGCCCACACCGCGACCTCGGTGGCCATGGCCGAGGTGTCGAGTGCTGTGATCGCGACCTCACTTGTGTTGATTTCTGTCTTTGTGCCGGTGTCGTTTTTCCCGGGGACGACTGGAATTCTTTACAAACAGTTTTCGCTGACTATAGCGTTTGCGATTGCCATCTCGCTGTTTAATGCACTGACGTTATCGCCGGCGCTGGCGGCGATCCTGCTGCGTAACGAAGAACACAAATATTCGCTCTTCGATTGGACCCACATCCGCTTTCTGTCGCAAGGTTACCGAGGTTTCGCGCATGGCATCGATCGGGCGATTCACGGATTAGGTGCAGCCTACGGAAGTGTTATTTCGAAAGTGCTGAAGTATCGTTACGTGGTGGTCATTTTGTTTTTGATTGGGCTGGCAGCGACGGCCTATATGTACTTGCACGTGCCCACCGGATTTGTCCCGCAAGAAGACCAGAATTATTTTATCGTGGTGGTGCAGGCGCCACCAGGAGCCTCGCTGTCGTATACGACGAATGTCGCGCAACAAGCGGAGAAAATTCTGCGGGCCGATCCCGACGTCTTTGGCACGTTCGCTGTGCCCGGCTTCTCGCTTTCCGGAGGCAGCTCGCCGAACTATGGATTGATCTTCGCACCGCTGAAGCCGATCGACGAACGCAAAGGGAAGGGGCACGCAGCCAGCGACATCGTGGCACGAGTCTCGCCAAAACTGTTCGGTGTACCCGGAGCCATCGTGGTTGCGTTTGAACCACCGGCCATCAACGGTATCGGAAGTTTTGGCGGATTTCAGTTCCAGTTGCAGGACTTGGGACGCAATACGCTGGAAGATCTGGATACGGTAGCGCATAAGATCGTCGCCGGCAGCCGGCAGCGTCCGGACCTCACGGGATTGTTCACCAGCTACACGGCCAACGATCCGCAGCAACTGGTGCAGATCGATCGCGAGAAAGCCAAAGCCATCGGCGTGCCCATCAGCCAGGTTACGCAAGCCTTAGGCGTATACATGGGTTCGCAGTACGTCAACGATTTCGACTTCAACAATCGCTCCTATCGTGTGTACGTGCAGGCCGACCAGCCGTTCCGCATGAACGCGCGCGATCTCCGCCAGTACTATGTGCGCTCAGATACTAATGGACTGGTGCCTCTGGACAACATCGTATCGCTCAAGGAGACCTCAGGGCCGCAGGTCATCAACCACTTCAATCTGTTCCGCTCGGCGGAAATCGACGGCGCAGCTGCTCCCGGTTACAGCTCGGGCCAAGGTCTGAAGGCAATGGAGGATCTGGCCAAGCAGAACATGCTGCAAGGCATGTCCTATAACTGGTCGGGATTGGCACTGGAAGAAGTTGAGGCCAGTGGAAAGGCCATCATCATCTTCGGCCTGGGCTTGCTGGTCGTGTATCTAACGCTTTCGGCACAGTACGAGAGCTTTGCGCTGCCTTTCATTATTCTGCTGGCGGTGCCTATGGCGGTGCTGGGCGCCCTTCTATTTGTCTCGATGCGTGGTTTGGTAGACGACGTTTATGTTCAGATCGGACTGGTCTTGCTGATCGGCCTTTCGGCGAAGAACTCGATCCTGATCGTAGAGTTCGCCGAGCAACTAATTAATCGCGGTCGTTCGATCATCGACGCGGCGATTGAAGCAGCCGAGCTGCGCTTGCGGCCGATTCTGATGACTTCGTTTGCGTTTATCCTGGGCGTGTTGCCTCTGTACTTTGCCAGCGGCGCCGGCAAGTTAGGACGGCACTCAGTAGGGACTGCGATCGTTGGGGGGATGTTGTTCTCCACGGTGCTGAATCTGATCTTTATTCCCGTACTGTACGTAATCCTGAAAACTTGGCTGGTGGCGTTGGCCGGAAGAACGAAAGAACAGGAATCCCTCAAGGAAGATGTCGCCGCCTAGCAACAAGAGCAAGGCCGGTGAGATTGCAATCAGAAGTTTCCAGGCAGCCATGCATTGTTTTCCCAAGTCATCTGACTAAACGCCAGGTGGCGACCGTCGGGTGAGGGACGAGGAGAGTCGAAGGACTGTTTTCTACCTCGATTGAGAAGCAAGACGGCTTTAGCATCCAATTCAATGCGTGCAGTCAAATACCCTATTGACTCGCTCCCGCCACTCCCAAATAAAGCATTGCCGTCCGTTGCGTAGCTCAGATGCCAGAGGCTGCTCTCCGGCTCGGAGGTCGAGTTCGAAGACACCAAAGCGCACGCGAAGTGGGAGAGTTTCTTTCCTAGGGAACGAGTGTGTGGGCAGTTCGGCAAAGTCTACCATCCGATGTGACAATTTCCTGGGGAGACTCAGGATTCGCGCGAGAAGTTAATCCGCCGTGAAGCTGAGAAGCTCGGGGTGATCCGGCAGCGAAGGCGCACTGTCACCTCGAGTTCAGAGTTTCCCAGCCGTTCAGGATTCGCGTGGAGCCCTTTGGTTTCAAGCTCCTACGTAAGTCACCCACAAAGCATCTGCAAGTCACCTCCAGTGCATTGCCTGTTATCTCCTCTCGACGCACACTCGGCGTCATTACGGGCGCTGCCCGTCGCTCCCAAACAAATCAACGCGAGGAGACAACATGAAATCGAATGGTGGAACGTTTCTTACGGCGGTGACCCTGTTGGTTGCGATGTGTGCGAGCGGCGCGTGGGCCGCCACTCATTACAAGGTCCTGTACAACTTCAACGATGGGAACGGCGGTGGCTTTGGTCCCGCGGCTGTGCTGGTCTTCGACAGCAACGGAAACCTTTACAGCACAACGGCCGCGGGCGGGACAAGTAATGGATGCGGAGAGACGGGCTGTGGCGTCGTCTTCAAACTAACACCTAGCTCGCAGGGCTACTGGAACGAAAGCGTACTGTTCAGCTTCGACGGAAGTGATGGATCGCAACCCCATTCTCCCGTGGTCTTCGACAGTCACGGGAATCTTTACGGTACGACCGTGAATGGGGGCGCCGACGGTAACGGCGTGGTGTTTGAACTAATGCCAGGCAGCAATGGTGTCTGGACTGACTTCGGTATGCATTCCTTTAGCGGAGGCTTGGACGGAGCCCAGCCTTATGCGGGCGTGACGTTGGACAATGCCGGCCACCTCTACGGCACGACCTCGGCCGGCGGGGCCGATAACTATGGAGTGGTCTTTGCTATGGCCGGCCCAGGGATTCCCGGCCCGACGATTCTGCACGCGTTTGCCGGAGGCAGCGATGGCCAGCAGTCCTTTGGTTCATTGGTGGCCGATGCGAGTGGAAATCTCTATGGCGTTACATGGGCCGGCGGCGCCTATCAGGCCGGTACGGTGTTTGAGATGACACGCGACCCGGTTGGCGGCATTTGGAGCGAAACCGTTCTCTATGAATTTCGGGGGGCGCCGGCGGACGGAGCTAATCCCTATGCAGGCGTGACTTTCGATTCTGCCGGCAATTTGTATGGAACCACGTACGCTGGTGGTACCTCGGGATTCGGCACCGTCTTCAAACTCACACCAAACCAGGATGGAACCTGGAGCGAAACGGTGCTGCATTCGTTTGCCGGAGGCAATGATGGCGGCAACCCCTATGGAGGGATCACGCTCGACGCGCTCGGTAATCTTTACGGCACCACTAACGCTGGCGGGCCCGGGCGCCACGGCACGATCTTCAAGATGGCCCAGACACAGGCGGGCCAGTGGTCGGAGACTGTGCTGTATGGATTCACCGGAGGGGTTGATGGCGGCTGGCCGGACGCCGGAATAATTCTCGACGGTGCCGGCAATCTTTACGGTACTGCCGTAGTGGGTGGGTTGGGCGGACCTGAGCATGGAGGCGTGGTGTTCGAATTCACACCCTGAGGAACGCAGGATGCTTGCATGTCGGCGCAGGTGTTGGGCAACGGCCTTTCGCCGATCAGGGGCGGCACCGAGCAAGCCGCCCCTGACTGCTACCTTAGTTGCCGTGACCAGTTGCTAGTCTCCGCTTGATGTATGGAACATTGTTTTGATCACAGCTAGTACCGCGTCAGGCAAGTTAGTTGGCATGAGGCGCAGCGCCATCTTTTAGACTGGACGACCCGCCGCGGCAGCCCCGGCGGCCGCGGTGCGAACCATGTAATGTTGTTCCGGAACCGCAAAGCCGGCCTGGCCAAACGCGTCTTTAATCAGCGCGTTGGTCGCGAAGTAGACCTGCCAGTAATCCCGGTTGTTGCAGAACGGCCGCACGGCCAGCACCGGTCCGGCCAGGGTGAAGGTCAGGATCTCGACGCTGGGAGCCGGATCGGTCATCACGTTGGGGATCTTCGCCAATCCGGCCTTTAAGATGGCGATGGCCTGATGCGGATCGACGCTGTGTGAAAGTTGAGCTTGCAGGTCGACCCTACGGTAGGCGTTGGTCGAGAAATTCTGGATGACATCGCCCAGGATCTTGCCGTTGCCAATAATGTTGCGGATATTGTCCAGCGTGTTGATCGAGGTTACGAACAGCCCAACCTCTTCCACCGTGCCCATGACCCCGCCGGCCAGTACGAAGTCTCCCACCTTGAAGGGCTGCAGAATAATAATGAACACGCCGGCAGCAAAATTCCCCAGCAGTCCGCTCCAGGCCATACCGATGGCCACGCCGGCAGCGGCGATGAGGGCGGCGAAGCTGGTGGTCTCGACTCCGAAGAAACCCAGAATCGCAATGACCAGCACGATGTTCAGAATGGCGGCAACGGTATTGTTGATATAGCGGATCAGCGTGGGATCGATCTTCTGCCGGGTCATGGCCTTGCCAATCATGCTGATTGAGAAGCCGATCAACCAGCGGCCCACGATCCATAAGGCGATGGCTTCCACAACCTTGATGCCCAGCGCGATCAGCAGCCCATACCCCTGCTGCGCCAGATTGCTCATATGGCTCATATCCATAATCTCTCTCCTTGCAGAATTGTTGTTGCCAAGCTGTAGTCAACCGGCGAATCTCAGTGTCTGGCCCCGCAAATGCGTTACGCGGAATTCCATAAGCGGCACAGAGCAAGCCTGATTCTGGTTAGGTGGCGCATGCGATTAGCATTTTTCTTGCACCCACAGATTATAGAGATCAGTGGCATCGAGCTGTAAAAAAGTTGGACCCACCACACATCTGGGGCTCCGCGACAAGTTTCACCGCAACGCTCAGCGGATGGGCGCCGTTAACAAGCGCGGAACAAATCTCGGCCGCCTCTCGTACAGCCCGAGAGAGGACACGGTCGTGCAAAACTTCCTGCAAGACATCCGGTACGCTCTGCGGCAGATGCGGCTTGCTCCCGCTTTCACGCTTACCGCCATTCTTACCCTCGCGATCGGCATAGGTGCGACGACCGCAATCTTCACGCTGGTACACGCCATCATGCTGAAGTCCCTGCCCGTGGCCGATCCCGCGCAACTCTATCGCATTGGCGACACGCAAGAGTGCTGCATCGAGGGCTGGGAAGACGACGACTGGGCCGTATTTTCCTATCAGCTGTATCAGCGACTAGCCGCCGCCGCGCCGGAATTTGAAGAGACTACCGCATTCCAGGATACGACCTGGATTTACAGCATTCGCAGTGTGGCGAAAGACACTGCGGCTCGGCCGCTGCACATCGAGTTCGTGACGGGAAATTATTTCCACGTGTTGGGCATCGGAGCGTTCGCCGGGCGGGTGATTGCGGACACGGACGATAGCGTGTCGGCCGCGCCAACCGCGGTGATGAGTTATCGAACCTGGCAACAATCTTATGGTTCGGACCCAACTCTGATTGGATCGACTTTCGTCGTCCAGGGGCAGCCGGTAACTCTGATTGGCATTGCGCCGCCCGGATTCTTCGGCGATACCCTGCGCAGCAACCCTCCGGATTTCTGGTTGCCACTACAGCAGGAGGCTATCTTTGATGGCCAGAACGCGCTGATCAAAAACAATCAGTCGAACTGGCTGTATGCCATCGGACGGCTGCGGCCGGGCGCCAGCGTGCAAGGACTGCCCGCACGACTGACTCCGGTGCTGCAACGCTGGCTGCACAATGAGGATCCGATTCCGGCAGAATTTCGGCCCCAGATCGAACCCGACATCCCGCACAAATACATTCGGCTGATGCCCGCTGGTAGCGGCATTACTTCCATGAAGGAAAGCTACGGCACCAGCTTGCGTATTCTGCTGGCGGTGTGCGCCACGGTGCTGCTGATCGCCTGTGCCAACATCGCCAACCTGCTGCTGGCACGTGGAACGGTGCGACGCATGCAAACCGCCGTGCGCGTCGCGCTGGGAGCATCGCGAACCAGACTGGTGCGGCAGCAACTGACGGAAGCGGTAGTGCTCTCCATCGTGGGCGGCGTGCTGGGAATAGCCGTCGCTTATCTGGGGGCGCGATTCATTCTGGCGCTGGCTTTTCATAGCGCAACGTTTATGCCCATCAGCGCAGCGCCCTCCTGGCCGGTACTGGGTTTTGCGTTTCTGCTTTCCCTGCTGACGGGAATTTTGTTTGGAGTGGTGCCGGCGTGGTTCGCTTCGCATTCGGATCCAGCCGAGGCGCTGCATGGAGCGAACCGCAGCACTCGGGACCGATCATCACTGCCGCAGAAAATGCTGGTCATCGGCCAAGCCGCCCTGTCGCTGGTATTGCTGGCTTGTGCCGGACTGCTCACCAGCAGTCTGCGCAACCTGGAGCATCAGGATTTAGGTTTCACTACGCAGAATCGAATCAGCGTCGCGATTAATCCACCGCTTCCAAGCTATACTCCGGAACGGCTGGATGCGTTGTATCGCGAGATCGAAGATCGCCTGGTGCAGTTGCCCAATGTGCAAAAGGCCAGTCTGGCGCTCTACAGTCCGATGAGCGGCAACAACTGGGGCGAAATAGTAGCCGTCGAAGGCCGAGGCGATCCCAAGCCAAGCGAGGAAAATGCTTCGTCGTGGGACCGGGTCAGCCATCAGTATTTTTCCACGATCGGCGAGAACATCGTACGGGGTCGCGATTTTTCCGAGAGTGACACGACCGGATCGCGGCCGGTGACGATCGTCAATGAGGCGTTCGCCAGGCAATTCTTCAAGAACGAAGATCCCATCGGCAAGCACTTTGGCATGGATACCTCTAAATATGCCGGTGATTACGAGATCGTAGGGGTGGTGCATGACGCGAAGTATTCCGATCCCGAACATGCGGTGCGTCCCATGTTTTTCCTGCCGCTGGAACAGAACCTGCATTATTCGGAGCCGCTGATGCAGCGTCTGGAAGTGAAATCGCACTTCATGGGTGGAATCCAGCTACTGGTTCGCGGCGATACGCGCAACCTTGAACCACAACTACGCAAGGCGCTGGCAGAGATCGATCCCAACCTGACCGTCATCACCGTGCAAACGATGGAACAGCAGGTGGCCATGAATTTCGACCAACAACGCGTGGTCGCCCAGTTAGCCGGGACCTTTGGTGTTATCGCGCTGCTGCTGGCGGCCATCGGCCTGTATGGTTTGACGGCCTACACGGTGGCGCGCCGCACCAGCGAAATCGGTTTGCGCATGGCTCTGGGAGCCGATCGGCTTCGCATCGTGCGATTAGTGTTGCGCGGAGCGTTTCTACAGGTGACGATTGGGCTCCTCATTGGAATTCCGATCGCGATCGGAGCCGGACGTCTGATGGCGGCGAACCTGTTTCAAGTGCGCAGCTGGGACCCACTGGTGCTTGCTTTTTCAATAGTAGCTCTTGGGCTTTGTGCAGCAGTGGCCAGCGTACTGCCCGCGACTCGCGCCGCGTCAACCGATCCGGTGAAGGCGCTGCGAACGGATTGAAGGCACTCTTAGGGTTGTGTGGCTGTCGGCAGCCATGATTGGCCACGATCCGAGGTTGTCCAGGTCGAGCCGGTGTCGGTGCTAACACTGCCTTCAGAAACGCTGTCGAAGTGAATGGAAACTACGGCGCCGGTTTCGGGATGGCCCTCGGTGCTCAGCACGACTGGGCTCCAATGCTCTCCGCCATCGATCGAGTGAAACAGAGCGCCGTTGTTGCCTCCAGCCCAGACATCATTGCCGACAACGGCCACTACCCGAAACCGTGTCGGCTGGTCGGCCAGTACTTGAGTCCAGTTGTCAGCAGCCTGCGAGCGCTCCAAGTGGCCCTCGGGTGAGATGCGCCATTGCGATCGGGCGGCAACTAAGTGGCGACTGGCAGCATTTCCAAAAGCGCCAGCTGACTTGTTCATGCCTTGAAAGCTGGGGCGAGCTAATGCGCCGAGTGCCCGAGCCGGCGACTGCTGATCGACTGAGGTCTGCAGCGGAGCAATGGCTGGTGTCGCAGCGGACGAGGCCGGTTCAGCTTTTAACGCGCCTCCACCGGCGGCCGACGGAGGCGGCGCGGATTTGCTTGCTGGATTTATCACCATGGCGAGAGCCTCGCGATCCTGATTGGAGCTTGCCGCGACGGTATCATTCAGGGACGAGGTGTGGCCGGGAGATTTTTTGTTGAGGGAGCCGGCGTTCGCTGCCAAACGGTCTCGACGATTCGGCGTTGCCCGAGGAGCGGGACTGAAGGGCGGTGCCGACGCATTGCTGTTAATCGCGACTTGATTGCCGATACTCGGCGCCGGAGGAGCAGGAGCGTTATTGTGTGCAATGTAGGTTGCGGCTGGGTGCTTAGCAAACCAGCCACTGTGTTCGACTAGGATGCTGGAGGCGAGCGCCAGCAACACAACCGCAGGCACGGCCCACTTCCATCTTCCCCAGTCGGGAGCAGGGTGAGCAACCGTAGCGGCCGAAGTCTCCGGGATCGCGCCGTGGGCCAGGAACACAACCTCGCGGCAGTCTTCACAGGCAGCGAGATGCTGCGTCACTCCAGCTTTTTCGGCCGGGGAAAGCGACTGCTCGACATAGCCGTTGAGCAGATCGCCGGAGGGATGTTCCGCTGCCGCCCTCTGACTGGCCAGAGCATCGTATGCCGATTTTGGAATTTCCCGGTTCATCTCTGCTCTCCAGCCTTCTCCTTATAGAACGATGTTTCCTGCGTTCCTTGCCCTAAAGTTTCCGTCACTTTGATGGGCAGATCACGGACATCGACATCTTGCATGGCTTCGTCCGCCTGGCGTGAGGTCATGCCCGCAAGGATGAGCTTCTTGCGGATGCGCTTGCGCAATCCCGTGGCCATGCGCTCTAGTTTGCGGCTGACGGTGGACTCGTGCACGCGTAGCAACTGGGCAATTTGGGCCAGCGTACGGCGATCCAGATAATAAGCCGCCAACAGAAATCGGTCTTGCGCATCCAGCGCAGCCAGTTCCGATGCAGTCGCTAACGTGATGCGCGGATCAGCGGCTGTCTTCTGTTCCGGCTCGGCGGCGGCGAATTGTTGGCCGTCTTCAATCGCCGTCTCCAAACTCGTCTCGCGTTTGCCGCGACGGTACTGATTAACGTATTCGTGAGCCACCACGGTGCGCAGCCATCCTGCCAGCGAGCCGCGTCCCAGGTAGTAATGCAGCTTGGAAGTGCGGGTCTCGCCCTTCTGGTTGACGCCGTAGAGTTCGGCATAAAGTGAGTCCGCCAGACCGCGGGCCGTGGCATCGTCGTGCGCGATCTTGTACGCAGCCTCGTACATGAGGCCACGATAGCGGGTGAGAAAGATCTCCCACGCTGTGTCATTTCCGGCGATGCAAGCGCGTGCCAGCACCAGTTCTTCCAGATGCAACGAGTTCAGAAGGCTCGGCAAGTCGTCCGCCGAGGTGGCAGAATCGCGCTGCCCAATCACCTCGGTCAGGAGCGTAGCCAGCCCGGCAACGTCGATTCCGAATCGGCTGGCGCCGCTCCCCTCGTAGTGGGCGGAAGCGAACGCCCCCGTCGCAGCCAAAGGCTGGGGCCACACGGACCGCGAAATCGGAGCCGAAGCCATATTTGCGAATCGTACCAATTCGTCTGCAAGAAAAATACGGTGCAGCGTTCTTCCTCTAGAGACGCCTGAAAGGCTTCGGAGGTCAACCATGAATTCCAGAATTGTCACCACGCTGTTCATCCTGATTTCCAGCGCGATGTCGGGCACCGCCGGCGTACCCGGTGCTGCTCCACTGCATGTTTTGCCGCCGGTCACCCGCGGCAACCTCACTATCTTTCCCGTGGTCGGCGGGGTTGATCACGACACGTCGCGATTTCTCACCCTTGACGAGGGCGTGCAAGCGGGAACGGTAGTAGTGACCGAGCAGGGTTCGTTGCAGGGGCTGGTTCGCCCGGGAACTCGCGCGCCACGCCAATCGGGCGCCGAGGTCAACCGCCTGGTGCTGATCAACAACTCCGATCGCCCATTGCTGCTGCTGGGGGGAGAAATTGTTACCGGTGGCAAGCAGGACCGCGTGATAGGCGCCGACCGCCTGGTGCTACCGAAGTCGGAGCCCATCGACCTTTCGGTCTTCTGCGTGGAGCCGGGACGCTGGGTGGCCAGCAGCGAACACTTCGGCAGTATGAAGTCGCAGATGGCGCAGCCCAGCGTTCGCACACCGGCCATGGCCGCGCGCGATCAGCAGCAAGTGTGGAACATGGTGGGATCGGCCCGGGATGCGCTTGCTGTAATCCTGCCGAGGTCGTCCGCAGGATTAGGGGGAACCACCTCGTATGCCAAGGCCATGGCGGCGCCGCAAGTGCAGGCAAAACTCGACCTGGTTGCGACCGACTATGAGGGCATCTTGCGTGAGCTGCGCAAGTCGGGCGCCAAGGGCGTGGTAGTGGCCATCAATGGCAATATTGTTTGGGCAGATCTGTTCGCCAGCAGCGACCTTCTGGCCAAGTACTGGCAGAAACTCATCCGCTCGTATGCGGCCGAATCGATAACGTCGGCGAATGCCAAAGGAAGCGCCGATCAGAAGATGGCACAGCAGTTTCTGGATCGGCTGAGCGGCAATCGTGAAGTGATCGAAACTGAGCCGGGGGTCTACCGGCGTGCTGAAATCAGTGGGGACGGCTACAAAGTATTTACGCTGACCACGCTCACGACGAAGCCGGACTTCGACGTCCATGTGGCCAAGATGGCCTACGACGGCCAAGTGCGAGCCCAACCGAGGGTAGAATATTAAACCCAGACCTGAAGCCTCGAGATAGTTGACAGGATTGGCTGGATGCTACTTCCAGGTAGCAAAGACGCCAATCGATACGGCAAACATCACGGCAGTTGCGGCCCAGCCCACGATCCGCAAATACAAAGGGATCGTAAACTTTTCCATTACCTTCGGACTGGCTGCCATGTGCATGATTACTGCCATCAAAGGAGCAGCCAGCAGGCCATTGAAGACCGCGGCCCAGAACAGCGCTCGTATGGGATCGATGTCGAAGAAATTAAGTGCGATGCCGGCAATCGTCGCCACGGCGATGGTTAGATAGAAGCCCGCTGCCTGCGCCGGTTTTTTCTCCAGGCTGGCCGGCCATTTGCAGGCCTCGCCCATGGCATACGCGGCTGATCCGGCCAAGACCGGTATGGCCAGCATCCCTGTACCAATGATTCCGCATACAAAGAGCCCTGCGGCCCATCGCCCAGCGAGGGGCTGCAGGGCTTGTGCAGCCTGAGCCGCGGTTGCGACATTGGTGTTGCCATGAGCGTGTAAGGTGGCAGCGGTGGTCAGAATGATAAAGAAGGCGACGACATTGGATAGTGCCATGCCCATGTAGGTGTCAGTTCGGATGCGTTCCAGCTGAGCGGATGCCTGACGATGTGCTCGCTTGAGAGGTTTTTCCCCACGATTATTCTTAACTTCCTCAACCTCTTGTGAGGCTTGCCAAAAAAAGAGATAGGGGCTGATCGTGGTGCCTAATACGGCGATGAGACCAGTCAGATAATCCTTATCCCAGGTCAATCGCGGAAGGAGTGTCGCGTGCAGAACTTGAGCCCAGGGCAAGCGCACAAAGAAAGCGGCAACGACATAAGCGAAGAGCGAGAGTGTGAGCCACTTCAAATACCTAACGTACTGGGTGTACGGCACCAGGACCTGCAGCAGCAGTGAGGCAAACCCGAATAAGAGAATGTAGATCCAGGTCCGGGCGGGTAACAACAATTGGGCGGCGGCGCCCATAGCTCCTATGTCTGCGCCCAAATTGAAGATGTTGGCGACGAGAACAAGCGTGATTACGCTGCGGAGCACCCATCGTGGATAACAACGACGCAGATTAGCTGAGATGCCGCATCCGGTCACGCGCCCCACCCGGGCACATATCTCCTGAATCGCCGTCATCAGCGGATAGGAGAAAAGCATGGTCCACAACATCCCATAGCCGAACTGCGCACCGACTTGCGAATAGGTGGCAATGCCGCTGGGATCGTCGTCGGAAGCGCCGGTGACCAGTCCCGGGCCGAGGGCTCGTAAGGACGATTGAATTTTGGCGCCCCAATGGGCGAAGTGGCCCGGCTCGCCAGTGGGGAGGGGCAGGGCGAGTTCGCCGACAGAATCGGCGGGAGCGTTCGGGGTTCCGAGGTCGTCGCCGGTAGTTGACATTCACGATTTCCGGTTCGCCCGCCGCTGGGAAGGAGAAGTCACCCGCCCAGGTCAGCGAGGACCGCTCCCCCACAGCAGACGTTATCCACTAAGCAGCCCTTCCTGGCTTGCGATTCCCGGTCGCGGTCACTTTCTTCTCTGCGTCGCGCTCATTGGCTTGCATATTAATTTGCTCAGAAAGCTCGGTCAGTTTCTCATCGGTTTCCCGTTCTTCTTGCAGTGTTTCCTGCAACAGTTCGGCCTGTTCGGATTCACCAAGAAGATTGGCAAAAGCAATGACTGTGCCATAGGCCGCGATCTCGTAGTGTTCGACACGCTGGGCGGCAGAAATCAGGGCGGCGTCCATAACATCCTCCGAAAAATCTTCGCCCATGATTTCTGCGCCCTCTTTTACCAGGCCTTCCATGCCCATGCACTTCTTGCCCGTAGCTTTTGCGCCCAATTGGGAGAAGATTTCATCCAGGCGTTCCACATGGCCTTTCGTCTGTTCCAGATGATCTTCGAAGCCCTGGCGCAATTCGTCGGACGATGCTGCCTTGGCCATTTTCGGCAAGGCTTTGGTCAGCTGCTTTTCAGCGCTGTACAAGTCTTTGAGTTCGTCAACGTAAAGTTCTCTTAGCGAGTCTTTGGTCATCGGTATACCCCCATGATGAGATGATTGGTTTGGTGAATCTTGCGATGAAGAACTCGACTCAAAACTCAAACTACCCGGAGATCAGACTTCCAATTGCGGAAAGCAAAGTCGAGTTCCTAACTTCTCTTTAGATTGTTAGTTGCACGGCTTACGCCGCAGGATGTTCGGCGGTCAGTGCTGAGAAGTAATGCCACGGTTAAATTGAAGAGAATGAATGGGGCACAACTCCCGGTGGTTCGCGGTCTTCTAAGCCATTGGATAAGTCATGGGAGATTCGAATGCCAGCTAAGAAAAAGACTTCTGGTTCAAGCAAGAAATCGACCGGCAGGAAGTATGGAAAAAGCGCAGGTAAGACCGTAGCCAGCGCGATGCGGCGCAAGAAGAAGGGGACTTTGAAGTCGGGTAAGGGCGGCAAGGGCGGAACGGTGAAGAGCCGCAAGCAAGCCATCGCGATCGGTCTTTCGGAGGCACGCAAAAAGGGAGCCAAAGTCCCGAAAAAGAAGTCTTCTTAAATGAGCCACCACGAAAAGGATCGGAGCGCGGCGGTTTCAGGCTGCCGGGCTGCGGCGCAAGGTGATGCGTGTGGTGGAATCCCGCAGACTGACCGTGACTTCGGCTCCTTGTCGTTCGATGGTGCAGGTCTGCGCGCATTCGGGACACAGCCAATAGCAGTGTTCGGCAAGCTTTTCAACTCTCCATAGCGAGCTTGCGGAATCATGTAAAGGTGGCAGTAAGAAAAGCCGGCCCTTATTTAACTGACGAAATTGACGATTGCACTCTGGGTTTGCACACTTCGCTACCATCGAATCTCCTCCCGGCTGAGGTTGTCGAAGCCGAAAACCTGTCGACGAAATCTAGTCCGTCATCTTGACGCTTACAGCTTCTTTAGGAGTTGTGGCGTGCGTGAAACAGAATTACACCCTGGTCATCGATCGACAAAATACGCTTGGACGGTGCCATGCTGCGACGTGGAGTTAAGGTTGCCGCACCTCGAAATTCATGAGGCCCCACTGCTGATAACTTAAGAATAAATGTTCCGCGCGAGACTGTCTGTCTGACGCCAGACTTACAGCAGGGAAAGCCGCCGAAATTCGTTATGCACGATGCCATAACACTCACAGGCCGCCTGCTCAAGTGCCGGCCGGTTCTTAACCGTCACCGTCCCGCGCGAGTAGTCGATGAGGCCGGCGCGCTGAAGCAGTCCGGCGGCGAGCGTAACCGTGGTACGGGGCGCCCCCAGCATCTGTCCGAGAAAATCGTGAGTCAAGTGGAGTTGGTCAGAATCCGTTCGGTCGCGGCAAGAAAGTAGCCAACGGGCAAGGCGCTCTTCAATATTGTGCAGCCGGTTACAGGCCGCAGTCTGAGCGGACTGCACCATAAAGCCCTGCATGTATCTTTGCAGGTGGCGGCGCAATTCTCCTGGCCGCTCGAATTCCTCTTTGAGAATGTCAGCGTCGATACGGTAGCCCGATCCCGCGATCTGGATAAAGGTGCGCCCGGGCCCGTTTCCAGTGCCCAACAAGATGGGCAGGCCGACTACGCCGTCCATTCCGATGATGCCGACCTCGACCGTGGATCCGTTCTGCAGGCTGACCACGACTGAAGCAATGCCATGTTCCAGGAAGTAGGCATGTGGTGCCTCACCGTCAAGCAGGGTTTGTTCCTGGGACAGGGTCACCGCAGAAAGATGAGGTTTAAGGCGATTGATTTCAGTTTTTGGCAGGCCTGCGAGGACACGATTCCGATAAGCCTGAGTCTTGGGCGGGTTCATATTGCTCCTGTATGGGCGAAAACGCCGCATCCGGATGCGCAAATGGACCTGCCCCCTGGCGGGTGGAAGTGCGTATGAAGATGTAAGTTAATTGTACGCGCATACAACAGCACGCGTATGTCTGGTATCAGACTTAATGTGTAATCTAGTTTAAGCAGGCGGTAGAGTCTGCTACAGGCAGGTCAGGTGAGTCGGGGAAACGCAGAACGCAGAGTTCGGGCGCCGGCGGAAGAGGGCACCCTGGCTGCCTCGCTGGCTCACGAGATCAAAAATCCTCTCGATTCGCTCTTGAATCTTTTGTATCTCCTGGAATCCGAAGCTAAGTTTAGTGATAAAGGCCAGCGTTACCTGACCCTGGCCAAGGAAGAAATAAACCGTATCTCGCAAATCGCCCACGAGGTAATGAAACAGTATCGATTCACGGCCACTATGGAAGATACCAACGTGCCGAACCTGCTGCGTTCGGTAGTCGATTTCTACCAGCCGCGGTTTGGAGGGCGCGGCATTTCCATCGAGGCTCGCTATTGTGCTAACGGAGATATTGCTGTCTACCCGGGCCCGTTGCGGCAGGCGTTTTCGAACCTTTTGTTGAATGCCGCAGACTCGATGCCGGATGGGGGAACCATGCACGCCCGGATTGCACTGGCCCACGAATGGAGCGGCAAAGGTCGGCGGGGGTTACGAGTGACGTTTGCCGATCGGGGCGGGGGAATCGCCTCGGAGGACCTTAACAAGATATTCGATCTGTTCTTCACCACGAAAGGCGAGGAAGGCACGGGCCTGGGACTTTCTCTGGTAAAAGATACGGTGATGAAGCACGATGGGGTTCTACGAGTGCGGAGCAGCACGAAGCTTGGTCATAGCGGCAGCATTTTTGCGATGTTTCTGCCGGCAAGTTAAATCGTGCGATGTCCCTCAGCGGCTAAAGCCGAAGTTACTTTGCAGCGCTTGCGGACGACCTGAAGGTCGTCCCCTTCAAGGATGAGGGTAGGCAAGGATGAGGGTAGGCAAGGATGAGGGTAGGCAAGGATGAGGGTAGGCAAGGATGAGGGTAGGCCCATGCGAGAAGAATGAAGTCTTGCCGTTCGAGAAGCAAGACTTGCCGGGAACATTTCCTAAAGCAGTTGCAGGGCGGAGCGATTTTCGCGTTCAACCTGCTTAAGGGTGCAATCCTGGGGGGCTTTGTCAGGCCGCCAGCGCAGGAACTTTGTGCCGTGGCGAAAGCGTCCACCGGTGAAATGATCAAACTGAATTTCGGCAACCAGCTTGGTCGCGAGGGGTTCCCATTCGGCAGAGCGCTTGGTGCTCCAGCGACTGGGACCGCCGGGACTCTTGCCGGTAAAGCCGGGCGGCTTGATCATTTTTTTTAGTTTTCGAGTCAGGCCCGGTCGTTCTTCCGCGCTGATCGACGAGGTAAATCCCACGTGATCCAGTTTCCCTTGGTCGTTATAAAGCCCAAGGAGCAGTGAGCCGACCAGAGGCTTCTTGTCGAGGAAGCGAAAGCCTGCTACGACGCAGTCTGCGGTGCGCAGCTTCTTGATTTTCTGCATGCCGGTGCGCTCTCCGCTCTGATAGGAAAGATCGCGGCGCTTCGCAACCACACCGTCGAGCGCAATTCCTATGTGAAACCACTTGCGAGCGATAGAGAGAGCCTGGGTTACCGGCGAGAGGCGAATCACTTTATCGTTCTTCAAATATTTCCTGGCGAATGTCTCCAGGGCTTTTCGGCGCTGCTCGAGTGGAAGGGCGACCAGGGACTTGCCCGGATCGTCGACCAATAAATCGAAGACGATGAAGACGCAGGGAGTCTGTTGGCTCAGTTTCTTTACCCGGCTAGCGGCGGGATGGATTCTCATCAGCAGCAGATCGAATGAGAGCGCGCCTTCGAACGGGATAACGATCTCACCATCCAAAACAAACCTTGCCGCCTTCAATTCGCGCAAGGCGGCGACGAGTTCAGGAAAATATCGAGTGAGAGGCTTGCCTGACTTCGACAGCAAGTCAACTTTCTTCTGATCGCGAAATGCGAGGCAGCGAAAGCCATCCCATTTGGGCTCGTACTGCCATTCCGGGCCGGCGGGAAGGCTGGCGGCAGGCGCGGCTTCCATGGGCTGGTACTTTCTGGACAGGGGTAGGGCCACGAGACGTCAACAGCCTCCGGTTATCTTAGGGCCGAAGCCCCAGTTTATTACTAGCGGCTCCAACGCCGGGGTGAAGGTCCGCACTTCCCGAGCGCAGACAGGCTGAAGGTCCGTCCGCACTACCCGGCCTAACGCAGGCCGTACGGAGTACTAAGGCAGCAGACCATAAATGTCCAACTCGCTCGCGGTGCCGACATACACGTGCCCATCGACCACGGTGGGAACCGTGAACTTCACTGCTGGACCAGCTTGATCGCGAGTCCCGGCTTGCGAGCTGTTATACAGCTGATTCGCCAGGTTAGCCGCGCTGTAGGCGTGAAGGATGGCGGCTCCGCCCGAGCCTGCGTTGGTAGTATCAATTTCCCACAAGATGCCATCGGACGTACCGTTAGCAGAGAGCGAAGTGTTCGCTCCATGGCCGCCGAAAACAACCGTTCCTTTCGAAATGTAAGTAGTCGAGATCAGGCCGGTGTTGGGATCCCAGCTATAAGCCTTCACGACATCCTGCGCGGTGTGATAGTAGATGGTGTTATTCCACAATGTGGGAGTAGTGAAAATGTTGTCCAACTGCTGAGTACCCGTCTGCACTTCCTGAATCACGTGGTCGGTGGTTTGGTACCCACCCATGTCGTCGCGATTGATCACGAAGATGCGACCGTCTTTGCCGCCGCCAATCAACTCATGCGGATACTGCGAAGGATTGTCGGGCATGATGATGGGAGAGCCGGCGCCGAAGTCGGCATCATTCTGGCGCAGGTAAGCCTCATTGGAGGGTTTGAAGTAATCCAGAATCGACAAGTCACTGGCTTGCAGGCGCATCGCTGAATCGTTGTAGTCCGGCGCGGGATCGCCTAGATCGACGCCGGTGATGAGGTACAAGTCTCCGGTGGAATCGTCGATGGCCGGAGTTCCTCCCCACAAGCCACCCCCTCCACCATCAGGAGTCACATTCAGAATCGCGGTCTGGGTTAGGGCCGCTTTATCGTAAGCCAATATCCAACCATGACTACAGTGCCCGAACGTAATGTAGATAGCATTGCTGGCGGGATCGAGTGCAAGGCCGTTGCGCTGGTAGCAGCTGTCCTCCAAGGTAATTTCGCCGTTAACGCTGTCATAGCCGTTACCGGGAACCGTGCCGGTTACCACTACGGGGCCGCCAAACTTCTCGCTGCCGCTGGCAACATCAAGGGCGTGCAGACGGTACACTTTGTGCCCGCTTTCCAGGCCGTCAGTCAACACGTACATGGTTCCGGTCGAAGTATCGATTACCGGAGTTGCGGTGATTCCGAGCAGGGGCTTGATTCCTTCCTCGTCATTGATTTGAAGCGGGGTAGCCAAATGCACTTGCCATAAGGGCGATTGCGAAAGACCATCGCCATCGAAGGCGTAGACAGTATCGTTTTCGGTGGCGACGAAAACCACATTGTGACTGACTCCGGCAATCATGAGGTTGGGCACGTAAAGCGGCTGGGCATAGATTTGTCCGTCCACCGGATACGCATCGAGTTTGCCGAACTGCTGGGAGTTGACATTGGTGAGGTTCAGCAGGGTTTCGTTGAGGTTGGCTCCGTCGCGCACATCGTCATTGTGATACGTGAGCATGGGCACTGTGCCGGCCGAGGTGCTGACAGTAACGGATGCGTTAGCGCTGTAGGTTGGCAGCGCGACGCTGGTTGCCGTGACAGTGTAGGAGCCCGGGCTGAGCGGGGCCGTGTAAAGTCCCGCGGTGGTGATTGTGCCCACGCTGCTGTTACCGCCCACTACGCCGTTGACCGACCAGGTGACTGCAGTATTGTTGGTTCCTTCAACCGTTGCGGTGAACTGTCTGGTGCCGAGCGGGGCCAGCATAGTGGTTGTGGGAGATACCGTGAGACTGATAACGGCAACGGCCGAGCTGGCACTCTTAGTGCTATCCGCTACGCTGGTAGCTGTCACCGTGTGTGCGCCATAGGTCGCAGGCGCAGTATAGAGGCCGGTGGTGCTGATGGTGCCAACGGTTGCATTGCCGCCGGTGACGCCGTCGACCGACCAGGTCACCGCCAGGTTCGTGGTGCCGGTCACGGTTGCGGTGAACTGTTGTGTCTGGGTGACGCCCAGAGTCGCCGCGGGCGGAGCGACGGTAACGGTGATAACCGGCGGCGCGTTGACGGCGTTGACGACCACAGTCGCGTTCGCGGTTTTTGTGGAGTCGGCGTTGGACACCGCTGTCACCGTGACCTGCAAAGTGACGGTGGGAGTAGGCGCGGTGTAGAGTCCGGTGCTGGAAATAATGCCGTACTGGGCATTTCCACCGGCGATATTATTCACTTGCCATTGCACTGCGGTGTTGGTAGTGCCGGTCACCGTTGCCTGAAACTGTTGCGTGGCTCCGGCGTTAACGGTGGCAGTGGCAGGAGAAATCGTAATCCCGACAGTTGGGGGATTGCTGGAACCACCGTTGCTGTTGCCATTACCGGAACTGCCGCTGCTGCCTCCGCAGGCGGCCATTAACAGAAGCAGGCAGACAGTGACTAGGGAATGCAGTGCAACGGAGAAGTGCCGCGACATTGAGGCCTCAAGCAACGAGTGACTAACGTTGGGGTAGATGGCGGCCGTAGCGAGGGAGTTGCTTGGCGAGGCGTGCCTTAGCTCTCACTTGCCCGAAGGACGGCCGTCTTGGCCTTGCAGGCGAGGTTAGCAGTAGTAGCCCGTTCATGAATTGAGGGCGATCGTAACCATGGTGTTGAGTGAGGGAGGAGCTAAAGGCGGGCCTGAAGGCCAGCTCTAGCTTTGACCTCCAACGAGTTTTTCAGCAGGCTGTGAGGCCAGTTTGGGATGACAAAAGCAAGGAGTCCTGCGCATAGCACTGAGGAGTCTGCTATCGCAGTAAAGGCCTAGCCATGGCGGTAAGGAGTTTGCTATCGCAGTAAAGGCCTAGCCATGGCGGTAAGGAGTTTGCTATGGCGTAGCTAAAGGCGCGCCGCTGCCTTTAATCGGCCCGCCGACATCACTTCTGCAGCAAGACGCGCATGTTATCGAAGTCGAAGGTTACGGCAAAGGGCTTGAAGAAGTCGTGACCCACCATGCCGGGAAGGTAGAAGCCGAAAGAGTGTTCCCAAGGCAGGGGGCCGTCGTAAAGTCCAGCAACATTCTCTTCTCTGATGTCTCCGAACGAAACCAGCTGCACAACGTAGGGCACGGTTCTCAGCTTGCCGCCGCCTCCGGCGCCCTCGGTGGCATTGTCTTCGTCCAGTTTGATGCCGGCAGCTTTGATCATGGATTCGGCCAACTTGACTCCCGCGCCTGCCAGCCCAGTGTCGACGAATAGAAGGGTTGGCGGAGTGTTATTGATCTGGCCCCACCCCACCATGTAATGATCGCCGGCCATCCAGATAGGGACGGAGAAGCTATTCCCGGCGGACGATTTTTCGAACTGCTTGAGGTTCCTGGCTGTCTTCCTGCGCAGGACAAGTTTTCCATTCGGATAATCAAGGGTCGCGAGGAAGTGGTAGAGGACGTTGGTTCCGATGCAGCCGTCCAGATGTTTGACGTGGAAGTCAGCCGAGAGCTGGCGCAGCGGCAAGATGCCGACGGGCACGTTATAGAGCGTCCAATCGCCGAGGGTGAGCGAATCAACTTTGCCGTTCAGCACTTCGGCTTTTTGACCTCCGGAGAAAGTGCCTTGAAAAGAGCCTGCCGACTTCACGCCAAGTTCCTTGGCGAAATCTTTATCGAGCAGTAACTCCGCCCCGCCGGTGTCGATAAAGAATGTGACCTCGGGGCTGTTATCGACACGAACGGTCACTACCGGCAAGGGATCGGTCCGGTAGAACGGCAGTGTGGTGGCATCGCCTTTGCCGTGAAATTCATAAGGCGTCAATCCGGTGAAGCTCTCGAGCTTGGGTAGGATGAGGGTGGGATAGTTCGTGATCATGCCGGCGTAGGTCGGACCAATCTGGTTAAGCTCGGTGGAGGCCCTCTGGAAATCGTCGCGCCGATAGAACACTTCAGCCAGCATGATCTTGGCGTCGTTGTTGTCGGCCTTGAGCGCGATAGCTTTCTGCAGCCACCTCTGGGCGTCCTCCAGCTGATTCGAGAGCAGGGCGATGTGGCCGAGTTGCTGCGCCGCGTAGTCGTCGCGGGGATTGCGGGTTACGATCTGCGTGTAGATCTTTTCCGCGTCCGCAAATTTTCCCGCCTGAAAGAGCCGGTTGGCGGAGTCGATAGCTGAAGGAGCAGATTGGGTGCCGGCGAACAGGCCGCCGACCGAGAATGTCAGAACCATGAGAAGAGTGGCGATTCTGCTGGTTTTCACGTCAGATCCCTCCAGTATGGTTGAAACAGTAGCTTCTCCGTTCTTTTCGTAGTTAGCAGGGAATGCTACACCCATGCTGAACGGCTTTCACCTTCCATTTTTTATTTATCTCAAGCAGAATGTTTGGGCCCTCGGACTGGTGACCGTTCCCAGGATAGCCGAAGCTACAACGGAAGCGGCAACATCGTTACTCAGCCTGCTGGTGAGTTGCGTGGTTCGTCGGGAGGCTGAGGAGAAGGAAATGCGGCTTTCAACCATTTTCGTCGCTCTGCTGACAGTTGGAGCGTTCGCCCAAAATCAACCGGCTACATCCAACCCGGCCTTCCGGGGAACCTATGAACAGCTGAACCGGCGCAGAAGCACCTGATCGAATCTGCAGCCGGGGCGGCAGCAACCCAAGACGCCTGCGGAGTACTCCGGCTATCTGCGCGACGCGCTTACCACGATTGATAAAGATGTGGGCGACGCGCGGCAGTTGCCCGACGTGGTGGAACCGGTCGACCCCGACCACCCCGGTCTGAAGCTGGTGTCCCATTCCGGCGAGGACGCCGGGAGAACATGCCGCGTCGCTGGCGTTTCTCTGGAGCAAGGAAGGTGGGCAGTGGAAGATCGTTTCGTACGAGATGATCACGCCGTAGAGTCGAGAGCCTGTGAATTGCGGCTGGTGAAAGGTTGTCGCTTCCCACTCAATCGAAAACCGCGAATGAGTGGGGCACCCGTCAGATCCCTCACCGACTAAAATTGGTTCGGGATGACAAATATCAAGGGCTTGCTACGGCGTAGCTAGAGCTACGCTCCTTCACCAGAGATCACTGAAATCTATCGTGTGACGACGCTGGCGACCTTGTGTCCGCGACGCAGCTTGGCGGCTTTCACGGTGTTGCTCATCAACATGGCGATGGTGAGTGGGCCGACTCCGCCGGGAACAGGCGTCATGGCTCCGGCGACTTCAGCGACTTTGGGATGAACGTCGCCCATCAAGGTCGAGCCTTTAGCGGCAAAGTCCTTCTCGCGCTTTTCGTTTCCGGCAAAGAACTCGCGGAACTCAGTGGGATCGGTTACCGTGTTCATGCCCACATCAATTACCGTGGCTCCTGGCTTTGCGAAGTCGGGCGTGATCATGCCAGCCCTGCCGATAGCGGCGACCAGGATGTCGGCGCGCCGGCAGACCGCGGGCAGATCTCGTGTTTTGGAATGACACACGGTGACCGTGGCATTGCCGTTGAGGAGCAGCATCGCCACGGGCTTGCCGACGATGTCGCTGCGTCCGACCACTACGGCTTCGGCGCCCGCAATAGAAAGGTTGCTGCGCTTCAGAATTTCGATGATGCCGGCGGGCGTGCACGGCACCAGCCCGGGACGCTGTGTCGAAAGGTAGCCAACGTTCATGGGATGGAAGCCGTCGACATCTTTCTCCGGCGAAACCGCCAGCAGCACCTTCTTGGCGTCGACCTGTGAAGGCAGCGGCAGTTGCACCAGGATGCCATCGATCTCGTCGCGGCGGTTCAAGTCGTCGACCAAAGCCAGGAGTTCGTCAGTGGTGACAGTGTCGGGCGGCATGTGCTTCTCGCTGTAGATGCCGAGCTGCTCGCAGCTCTTCACCTTGTTGCGGACGTAGATTTCGGACGCAGGATTGTGTCCAACGAGCACCACCGCGAGGCCGGGACGAAGGCCGGCCGCGGTAAGTTCCTTGACCTGTTCGCCGACTTCAGCTTTGATCTGCGCCGCGATTTTCGTACCGTCGAGAATGATGGCCGACATGGGATCCCCTTGCGATATGGATGAGCTTCTAGTCTATCGCGGGAAGGCGGCTGTTCGCTTTTCGCTCCTCGCTCTTCGCGTTTCGCATTTCGAAGGGAAGAGATCCCGACCTCCCAGGCATGATTTCCCGGAACCACTGGCCCGGATGCCTCAGGACGTTTCGACGAATAGCGAAAGGGTGAATGGAGGAGGGCGGCCTCCTGCGCGCTACAATAATCGCTATGATTTCCCCCGACCTGCTGGAAATTCTTGCCTGCCCGGTCTGCCGCAAGCCCCTGGTGCTGCGCGGAGAAGACAGTCTGAAGTGCACTGAGTGCAAGCGGGTATACCCGATCCGCGACGGCATTCCGATTCTGCTGGAGCCGGAAGCCACCATCGAGCAGCTGTGACTGAATAGGTATTCAGCCGCGCCGCCGCTGGGTGCGATAACACACCGCCCGTTCCCGAATTGGTGAAATCTCTCAATTCTCATTTTCCGACAGCTGAATTCTGTATTGCCGGAGGAATTGGGCTGCTTGCTTGTGCAAAGCCTTGCGGCAGGGTGGCGACATTTATCCCACCCGGGTGGGACGAACTGCAGTTCAACCCAGCTTTAAGTCTCCTGCGTCTGCAACTATTTCGGGATAAAGGGGTTGGAATAGTCCAAAGACCGGGGTAGTGGCGAGGTGAAATTCCAGGTTCGGCAATCGAATTGCCTGCAACTAAATAGCGGTCGCCACAGTCTAACAAACAAAGCCCGGAAGGGTCGGAGGTGAGAGGTGATGATGGCAGAAAAGTTTTCCGTCCCGGAACTTACGGCGCTGAGGAGCGAGCTGCTCCATGGGTTCGACTCCAAGGACGCGGCGGAGCTGCTGCAGATGTTCCTGGCTGGACATGGGTACGGTGTCTCGGCTGAGGAAGCCCGCGATGCGGTGAGCAAAGTAGGGATTCTGGGCGGCACGCTCGAAGCTTTCCAGCGCGAACTGGAAACCATTGCATTGGTGATGTAAGTGAGAAGCGGTGACAAAGATTCGCTTGCCCTGTAGAAGGAACGGGATGCGAGCCTCGCCAGAACCTGGACGAGCACGCTGACCGAAGCGAAAAGTGAAGAGCCCGGGCAAAACGGCCTGGGCTTTCCTGCGTAAGGCAAAAAGTGTATGAGCTACACGGCTTCCTTCCCAAATGAGTTCGCGATGTATAGTTTGTGGTGACTACGAGGGCCGTCTGGCGTCACGAACATTCTGGGAGCAAGGTATTGCGGATCTCTTCGGTGGCGCTTTTCCTATTAGTACTTTTCCTTAATAGCGCAAGCGCAGCCTTGGGCAAGCCGAAGCCTGACTCCGTGAGCCCGACGTGGAGCGCAGATTTGCACGCGGCGGTCGGAAGCCTACCTCTCGCCTTGGTCGTCGGCCGTGGCCGCGAGACCACCTTGCAGCCGAAAACGTCGTTGTTGTTCCTAGGCAACAACACGATCGTTGCCACGTTCGTGACACAGGAGGGCAAGCCCACCCTTTCGGGCCGAGACAATTCTGACCCCAATCAACCTTTGCGGCTGCGCGGAATTTTCCTTGAAGCGGATACAGCAAAAATCATTTCGACAGAAGTTTGGCCCAGTTCATCCAGATTTGCGGGGGTCGTAGCTGGCAATGATCAAGGCTTCGTCACGCAAAGAGGGACCGAGCTAACTCTCTATTCGCCTTCGGCCAAGGAACTGAAGAATCTGAGTTTACCTGCGCTACCAGAAGAGCTTTGGGGCTGGCATGCGCATCCATCGCTGACGGGTAGGAGCATTCTCTTTGCGACGAGTGACTTGACACCGACGACCTCCCCAAGAGAGTGGATATGGCTCGATACAACCAGCCTTCGAATTACCCGTTCGTGGGAAGAATTACAGAGCGGGTGGATTGGAATATCGGACGCCGCCATGGCAATGACTGCCTGCACCATTTGGTTCTACCATTGCGAACCTAGCGTTGAAATCCGGGGCATCACGACAGAGTGGAAAACCATAGCGCCGCTCGAAAAGCGATCCCAACAGTTCCCGCAGTTTGTGAATAAGGACGTACTTTTTGTGTCCGGCGAACCATGGAAGCTGCTACAAACCGATGGCAAGACAGTTGGCTCTACTTGCGCTGTCGCCGGATGGCTCCAAATTGGCCATTCTGTACGAGGAGAAGATCTATCTTTTCCAACTGCCTCCATCGGCATCGACTCGACAGCCGCAAGCACCATGAAGTACTTGGATAGGCCTACCCATCAATGTGATGGTACTATTTCAACTCCACTTTCGCACTTTCACGCCGCCGCGAACGCGGTCCTGCAATACTTCGTCGAAGAACATGTAAGGATGAACCGGCTCCAGGCGGCTGACTTCGTCCAGCTTCTGGCGTAGCTCGGAGGGAATTTCAAAAGTGATCGACTTCAGGTTGCTCTCTAGCTGCTTTAAGCTGGTAGCGCCGATGATAGTTGAGGTCACTCCGGGCTGCGTGGCCACCCAGTTGAGCGCGACTTCTGCCATCGAACGACCTAACTCTTTTGCGACTTCTTGCACTGTCTCTATGATCTTCCAATTGCGCTCGGTGAACTTGTTGAACACCGGATTGTTCGAATCCTTGAGCACGTCAAGGCGGCTGCCTTTGCTGCTGGTTGGACCTTCTTTGGTGTACTTGCCGGCGAGGAATCCGCTGGCCAGCGGGCTCCAGGGACAGACGCCCATCCCTAACTCGCGGGCGGCGGGAATGTGTTCGCGCTCGATGTTGCGTTCCACCAGCGAATACTCCAGTTGCAGGCCGATGGGGCGCTCGATCCCTTGCTGCTCGGCCAGCGTATGCGCGCGCGATGCGTACCAGGCGGGCACATCGGAGAAGCCGTAGTAGCGGATCTTGCCCTGCCGCACCAGATCATTCAATGTGCCGATAACTTCTTCCACTGGCGTGACTGTGTCCCAGACGTGCATCCAGTACATGTCGACGTAATCGAGCTGCAGCCGGCGCAAGGAGCCTTCCAGTGCGCGATAAATATTCTTGCGCCCGTTGCCGCCGGAGTTGGGATTGCCTTCCTGCGGATTGAAGGTGAATTTCGTCGCAACGACCACGCGGTCATGCAGCTTGCCCTCGGCAATGAAGCGGCCGAGCACTTCTTCGCTCTTGCCTTCGGCGTAAACGTCAGCCACGTCGACAAAGTTGCCGCCGTGTTCCAGATAGCGATCGAAGATGCGTTTCGCTTCGGCATCGTCGGAGCCCCAACGATCGTTGCCGAAGGTCATGGTGCCCAGCGCCAGAGGGCTGACGCGCAGGCCAGAGCGGCCCAGAGTTATGTATTCATTCAATTGCATGATGACCGTGCTCTCCTATTTGCTTTCTGATGAGACGTAGACATTCGCGATATGCAGTCTCACGTTTTGGATGATCGCGGGTGAAAGAGGATGCGGCGCGGGCGCTTGCCAAAGATTATGTCGCATTGCGACGATTTGAACGTGGTAGGCGTTTTGAAATTCGAGCAGCAGTCGCACTTAAGCCGGAGCTGCGAGCTGGCGGCGGGGAAAGTTGCGCTTGCCAATGGGCACGCCCGGCGCTGAAACTAAACGGATGAAAGCAATCGCGATTATTCCGGCGCGACTTGGTTCCACGCGGCTGCCGCGCAAGGTGCTGCGCGAGATTTGCGGGCGCCCCATGCTGGCACATGTGTATGCAGCGGCTGCGGCTTGTCCTCGGTTGAGCGACGTTATCGTGGCCACCGACTCGGAAGAGATTGCCGCGGTGTGCCGGCAGAACGGTTGGAACTTTCGACTGACTTCGCCAGAGCACCGCAGCGGGACCGATCGAGTGCATGAAGTGGCGCAAACGGTCGAGACCGATGTGTATGTCAATGTGCAGGGAGACGAGCCGCTGGCGCGACGCGAACATCTGGATGCCTTGCTTGCGCTGATGGGCCGGGAGGAAGTTGCGGTCGGCACGCTGAAGACGCCGTGTTCCGCCGAGGATGTCAACAATCCCAATGCCGTGAAAGTTGTGACCGCGCTGGATGGTCGCGCGCTTTACTTCTCGCGAGCCACCATACCGTTTGATCGCGATAGCACCGGATCCGTGCGGTATTACAAGCATCTGGGCTTCTACGCTTATCGCAAGGTGGCGCTGGATTCGTTCTGCACGTGGCCGGAGTCGGAACTAGAGCGCAATGAGCGGCTGGAGCAGCTGCGGTTTCTGGATCATGGAGTGGCGATTCATGTGGCGGAGACGCCGTTCGATACCGTAGGGGTGGATACGGAAGAGGATTTGCGGAGGGTGGAAGGGATTCTGAAGAAGCAGTAGTCAGTTGTCAGGAAAAGCAGGTCCCTCGACTCGCTGCGGTCGCTTGGGATGACAAGAAATAAAGGGCTGGTGCGGCGCAGCTAAAGCGGGCCCCTTCGAGAAACTGCCTTAGGAGATTCCTCGCGCCGGCGAACGAACCGCAGCTCCCTCGGCTGCGCTCGGGATGACAAATCGGAAGGTAATGCCGCATGCCGACGTAATCTGCTATGCGACGCTTCGGTGCTGATCGCAACCAAGAAGCTCGCTCTAGAAAGTGATCACTGATTGACTGCTTGCGGCTGTTGGCTGGCCCAGGCTTCGGCGGCGGCGACTCGCTTGCCTATCGAGGGGTGGGAGTGGAAGAGCGCCTCGATGACCTTGTTCGGTTCGCGCTCGGCGAGGTTCTGGTCGGCCAGCTTCTGCATGGAAGTGATGAACGGCGCTATGGCAGGAGTGTTTTCCCAGGCATAGCGATCGGCTTGGCGCTCATGATGCCGCGAGAGCGCGTTGAGTGCGGGCATCAGCAGGAAGCCGAGAATCGTCGCGACCAGGACGATGAGCGGCAGGTTGGCGAAGTCGTAAAGTCGCGGCCCAAGCACCGGGAACCAGTCTTTGGCAATCACGAAGCGCAGCACCACATTGATGAGCCAGAATCCGAAAAACGTGATGCCGACTTGAGTAAAGATGCCTTTCAGAATGTGCTTATGGACGTGGTGTCCGAGCTCGTGGGCGAGGATGGCCTCGATCTCGTCGTCACTGTAATGCTGAAGCAAAGTGTCGGAAAGAATGATGCGGCGGGTCGAGCCCATGCCGGTGAGTGCGGCATTGGCCTTGTTTGACTTCTCCGACAGCTTCCATTCATAGACACCGCGCACGCGAGTACCGGCACGCTCGCCGAGTCTGGTCAGACGGTCGCGAAGGCCGTCGTTCGCTAAGGGCTCGAACTTGTAGAAGATCGGCATCAAGACGACCGGAGCAAGTTGCGCCATCAGCAGAAAGAGTCCGACGAATACGGCCCAGGCAATGATCCACCAGCGCTGGGGGGCGACCCGAATGATTGAATACACGAGTTCGACCATGATGGTGCCAAGCACCAGGGAAACCAGCCAGCCCTTGCATTCATCCCACAGCCAGCCGCGCAGCTTCTGATTGGAGAGATGGTATTGGTGTTCCAGGCGAAAGCCGACGAAGTCGAAGGGCGCGCTGAGGACTTTGGCGATGACGGAGAACATCAGGACATAGAGAAAGACAGCGACAAAATAATGCTGGGCAGCGCCCTGATAGGACCAGTCGCGGAGCTTTCCGGTCCATCCCGTGACCAGCAAGACGACAAGCAGCGCGAAGCCAATCACGGCGTCGGCGAGGCTGAGCCAGCGTTGGATTCGATTGTAACGGCGTACTTCCGGCGAATCGGCCGGATGCGGATTGGAAATTGTAGCCATTCAGACGGAGCGAGAGGACCAAAGGCCCGGTTGCTTGATGATTCCAGTATGCCAGAAATCTTTCGCGCGAAACAGAGTTGAGCTGATCGCTCGAGGGTTACAACAGGTTATCAACCGGAGCACAGTTTGCTGCTGTGCGAAAATCGAATAACAGACGAAGCTCCGCAGGAGGATTCTATGCGCGAAGTAATCGCGACCAACGACGCTCCCAAGGCAATCGGCCCCTATTCACAGGCCATCAAGGCCAACGGAATGGTGTTTCTCTCCGGGCAGATTCCGTTGGATCCGTCGACCCAGGAACTGGTTCAAGGTGATGTTGCCATACAAAGTGAGCGCGTGTTGCGAAATATCAGCAAGATCCTGAAAGCTGCGGGGAGCTCGCTGGAGCAGGTGGTGAAGACCACGGTTTTTCTGAAGAACATGTTGGACTTTGCCGCGATGAATGAAGTCTATTCCCGATACTTCGTACAGTTTCCGCCAGCGCGCTCGACGGTGGAAGTAGCGAGGCTGCCGAAAGATGTGCTGGTCGAAATTGATGTGATCGCGCTCGTGTAAGGGTGCCTTTGGTTGTGGAGTTGTGCGCAACGGTTGAGCTGTGCGCACCATCCTGAACCCTGAGTGGCAAAACTTCTTGAGCTGTCTGTGAGGTAGTGTCCTTGCTAAGCCGGATGAACCTTACCGACCGCATTTATGTCGCGGTACATTTGGTATTGACGGTGGTAGTTTGCGTCCGGCATGAACGGGTGGAACATTGGCCGGGCTATGTGGCGTGGAATCTTTGCGCGATTGCAGCGATTGTAGTTCTGGCCCGCAAGCAAGCCGATGGCCGGGGCTGGAAGTTCGCACATGACTGGCTGCCGGCTTTGCTGTTCCTTACGGCGTTCGAGGAGGTTTCGTTTTTGTCGCTGGCGCTGCGTGATGGCTGGCAGAACCAACGGGTAATCGCTTTCGAATCGCGGCTCTTTCCCGCCTCTCCGATGGAGTGGATGCATCTGCACGCGAGCGACTGGTTGGTGGAATTTCTGGAGTTCGGCTATTTCGCGTTTTATCCCTTGTACCCTGTGGTGGGAGGAGCGTTGTGGGCCTGGCGTGAGCGGCCGGCGTTTGCCGGCGCATTTCGCGGCCTGACGGACGCGCTCAGCGTGGGCTATGTAATTTGCTACGCGACCTATTTGTTGCTTCCCATTCGGAGCCCAGCCAACCTGGCAGGAGTGCAGCAGATTGGCAGCGCCCATCCTGGTCTGTTCCAGCACCTGGTGCGCGGCGTTCAGAACCACGCGGGGGTACACGGAAACGCCTTTCCCAGCTCGCACATCATGCTGGCCTTCGTGGTGTTGATTTTCGCCTACCGGTACTTGCCGCGGGTAGCCCCGTGGTTGTTGTTGCCGATTCTGCTGATGTGCGTGGCCGCGATCTACGACGGTTATCACTACGCCAGCGATGTGGCTGTGGGAGCGACGTTGGGCATGGTGGTGGCGCTGGTTTTTTTGAGGAAGGGCGCAGCAATAGAAAACCCTCTCCGCAGGGAGAGGGCATAAATCTGCTGACCAAAGGATCTTAGGCTTTGGTGACTTTGCCGCTGCGCAGACAACTGGCGCAAACCCGCATACGTTTGCTTCCGCCTGCGACTTTGGCGCGGACCGGGCGCAAATTGACGTTCCAACGGCGACGCGTCACATTGTGGGCGTGACTGATATTGTTTCCCGACATCGGCTTTTTGCCGCAGACTTCACAAACTTGTGCCATGACTCGCTCCAGAAGATTGCCGAACTGGCTGGGTAAACACCAATTATAGCCTTTTCACGGCCAATCGGGCAAACGAGCGGTTCAGCCGTCAACTATCGGCTGTCAACTATGAGCCTTCAGCATACTCAAGGTCGTTTAAGGCGTTCTGTCCGACCCGCAGGCCTCGCATCCCCGCATCCCAGACCATTCTTCGCGACCCTGATTAAGCTCAGGTTCAGGTTCGCTGCCCTATGCTAGCGGGCATTAGGATAAAGGAAATATGCGCGTCTTGATTATTGAAGATGAGCGCCGGCTGGCAGAGAATGTGGCCCGCAGTTTGCGCGAGAGCGCCGGCTACGCCGTAGACGTGGCCTTCGATGGCGAGGAAGGCGTCTTCATGGCGCAGTCGAATCCTTACGACCTGATCGTCCTGGATCTCATGTTACCCAAGCTGGATGGCATGGGCCTGCTGCGGCGCTTACGGACCGGTGGATCGGCAGTTCCGGTGCTGATTCTGACTGCGCGCGACGAGAAGGAATCGGTGGTGTCGCTGCTCAACGCGGGCGCCGACGACTACGTTGCCAAGCCGTTTGACCTGGGCGAATTGCTGGCCCGGGCCAAGGCTTTGATTCGGCGCGGCAAGGGGCAGAGCGCCGCGGTGCTGAAAGTCGGCGACGTCGAAATCAGTACGGCCGATCTGACGGTGCGGCGCATGGGAAAGATTGTCAGCCTGACGGCGATGGAATACCGGGTACTCGAATATCTGGCGCATCGTCCGGGAGCGGTGGTGCCGAAGACGGAGTTGCTGGAACATCTGTACGACTTCAACTGGGAGCGGTTCAGCAACGTGATTGAAGTTTACATCTCCGGTTTGCGTCGCAAGCTGGACGACAGCGGCGAGACCAGACTAATTCACACCCTGCGCGGGCAGGGCTATATGCTTCGCGGGTGAGATGCCCGCGGTTTAAGATGCCGAAGACATCGATACAGCGCCGGTTGATAGTGGTAGTGGTGAGCTCGCAGATCGTGTTGGCGATTGGGCTGGTTTTCGTGGGGGTGTATTTCACGCGGCGCCAACTAGGCAACGCCTTCGACGCCCAATTGCACGGCCGGGCCATGAGCATCGCGGCGCTAGTGCGGTATTCCGAGGATCCTCATCCCAAGCTGATCTTCGAGGGCGACCTGGTGCCTCCGCCGCTGGAGCGGGAGTATCCCGACCTGTATGAGGTGACGGCGAACCAGGGCCGGGTGATTGCCCGTTCCTCGAACTGGCCAGCGGACCTTCAGCCAGCTGGCAGGAAGCGTCGGCAAGCCGAGAATTTTGAACTCGACGGAATCCGCTATCGCGCTGTGCGTCTGGAAAATCTGCCGGTGCTGGATCGTGAGGCCGACGAGACTTCGACCGACGTGCTGACTGTGACCTATGCCGCGCCCAGCGGCGAGATGACCCGCGCCGTTGCCTATGCAGGCGTAATGATGGCAGGGGGAAGTACGCTGCTGCTGGCGATTACGGTGGCGCTGGCAATCTGGGGATTGCGCCGGGGATTGCGTCCGCTGGCAGAACTGACCAGCAGTGCGGCCGCGATCTCAACCGCGAACTGGCAGCTGAATCCCAGTGACGCGGCGCGCGACACTACTGAACTTGCGCCGCTGACCCAGGCCATGACAACCATGCTCGACGGCCTGCACCGGGCGTTCACGCAACAGCGCGAGTTCCTGGCCAACGCCGCTCACGAATTGAAAACGCCGGTGGCGATTTTGAAGTCGACGCTGCAATCGTTGCTGCAACGGCCGCGGGCCGCGGAGGAGTATCGTGCGGGGTTGGAGCAGGCGCTGGAGGACATGGCACGTCTGGAGAAGTTGTTGCACTCGATGCTGAGGCTGGCTCGGGCGGAGCAATGGGCGGCCGGCAGTGTACGTCGCGATCTGGAAATCATCGACGTGGCAGCAACCTGCGAGAGCGCCATCGAGCGGTCGAAAGCGGTGGCACGGGAACGCGAGGTGACGATTGATTTCGTCAGCAATGGCGCCATGCTGATGCGCGCCGATCCAGACGACCTGGAACTGGTGTGGTCGAACCTGCTGGAGAATGCGATTCGCTTCAGTCCTGCCGGGCAGACGGTGCGGTTGCGCCTGCACGCCAACGGTCGGCGAGGCTGGGTTGAGGTGGAAGATCATGGGTCGGGCATTTTGGAATCGGAGCTGGCGTATCTGTTTGAAAGGTTCCACCGCGGCGACAGTTCGCGCACGCGTGACACGGGAGGATATGGGCTGGGGCTGGCGATTTCGAAGGCGCTGATTGAGGCGTATGGAGGGAGTATCACGCCGGAGAGCGCGCCCGGGCAGGGAACGCGAATGAGGGTTGGGGTGCCGTTGCACGAGGCAGAGGCCGAAGCCCACTCGCAATAATAAATAAAGACCGACTGCGGCGCAGCTAAGGCCGGAGATCACCGCCAGCACGCGGTTGGCATGTTGCTGTGTGCGGGCCAGGTGTCCGGTAGCGAAGGCAATGGTATCGTCGTGGACCGCGCCTTTTTTGTCGGCCATCGCCTGCAGGCGGCGATTTGAGGCGGGCCCGAAGTCGCGCGAAATCGGAGCGATGCTGCCGCAGTGCAGCAATGCCTGCCGCCGGCAGGACGACCGTTATTTCTTGGCGCTGAGCGAAGCCCGCAGATCGATAGGTGGTGAGCCTGCAAAGATGATACGACCGGTGGGAATGGAATTCAAGTCGGCGGTGGTCGGGGCCATCAGCGACCAGACCAGTAGCAATTTATCGTAGCGCGTGGCGAATATGGATTGCGACATGCGGCTGGCGAGATCGTCGCCGGCTGAGTTGGGCGCGGCGATTGTCCCATGGAACACCATGAACAGATGGCTTGCGATGGTGGCCAGCTCATCGGTGGCGATTTGCCCGAACTCGGTGAGCGCTTCGAGATTGGCGGCTACCTCGTCGTTGGTGCGCTTGTCGCTCAGGCGGGTCGCTGTGCGCAACGACAGGCAGTTAGGATCGAGCGCGCGCAGGATGATCATCGGCTTGGGTTGGTTGGGCGCAGCATCGTCGCCGGTTTGCGGGGCGATACGCAGGAGCATCTGGGAGCAGGCATGCAGGAAATTGACTTCGCGCTCCGCACTGCCGTCAAGCGTCGAAGGGTTGATGATCTGCAACGAAAGCGGCTCCCAACCTTTGGGGATGTCATATTGCAACCCGAGCTCCGGATTGCGATAGGCTCCATCGCTGACCGTGCCCAAAGGGATGCTGCGGCCGGGCTCGTCGCGAATAGCAAGGTTGACTCGATAGGTGGGAACGGTAGGCCCGACATAAGGTTCGCCCTGCGGCTTTACTAATTGGCCGTCGGGAGTAGTGAGGCTGCCATCGTCCTGAGTGCAGTAAAAACGCACCTGCGACATGTCGATGCGAGCTTTGCGGAGGAACTCCTTGTCGTTGGTGCCGATGACGACTTTGACAGCATAGTCATTGATCGTGGCCCAGTACTGAGCTGCGTATTGCGATCCCTTGTGCCGGTAGGTCGAGTGAAAATGGTCGGTGTGCAACATGAAATCGGGGATGGGGATTTTGTCGTTCGATCCGGAAGTTCCACCATTGCGGTCCCAAGTCCGGGTTTGCTCTTCCTGCTGTTCGGGAGTATTGACCGCCAGTCCGGGACTGGGATCAGCAGCGGTGATGGTGATATAGCCGGTGTGATTGTCTTTCTCATATTGCAGGGCCAGGAGCGAGTGTTCGGTTTCAGGCATGAGTGGCAACATGATCTGGTGGCCTTGCACGCTTAGAGGCAAATCGAAACTGAATCCAAAAAACTGGCTGGTGTAAGTCGTGTTGGAAAGATATCCAGCTTCGGGTAGCAGCGGCTCTTCCTTGGCGGCCCGTTCCGCGGCCGATTTCTGGTGCAGATAAGGATCGCGGCGGCATTGCGAAAGCATGGCTGTAGCGGCACAAAGTAGCAGCCCGACCAGGGCGAGCGCCCGCAGATAGCGGGACACACGATCGGCAACTGCAGCTAGGCTGGACATTGAGTTGGGTCTCCGTCCACGCGATAACGAGTGGGAGGCAGTGGCGCAATCATGCCAGCATTTACCGTAGCACGCAAGTCGCGGAAGGTCTGTCGGGAGTGCGCCTCCCGAAGAAGGCAGGCGGTTTTGCCGACGGATTTTGGTGACGCTTGCGAGGTGTCGAGCAACAGGATTTTTGTGATCCGCGATTTATGGGATCGGTTCGGCTCCCGGTCATGATCGAGGTTAGCGAGTGCAGCTGGGGCTGAGCAGCTGGAGGGTCAGAACTCGTAAGCTGGGCTGGGGCTTGGCTCCGTCGCCAGCCTTTCCCGCTTGAGCATTGCTGCCTTGTTCATTATCGGCTGCGATTGGCTTGCCGGTCACCATCACGCTGTGGTTCACATGCTCGGCGAGGTTGACGGCGCTGGATGTCAGTTTCCAAATTGTGCCATTCTGATCGGCAATAAAATAGGTGTGAGTTTCGTGCGAATGCTTGAGGCATCCGGTGACGGCTATTTGAAGCGGAGTAGTGGCAACTCCACCGGGACTCGCTCCGGGTGGCGAGGTTTGCGCACCGCCGGACTGAGCGGCTAGTAAAGGACAGAAGGCCAGAAGTAACAGTAACATCGATGCCAACTGATAAGGTCGCGTCATAAAACAAATCCTTTTTCTTTCCGAAGATAAACTGTCGAGAGCCCTCCGCGCGGGATGGACTAGCTTTCCAGATAGAGCTAACTGTTCATTCGGATAGCGGCGAGGCCGGCCCGAACCTGTTCGATGATTTTATTGATGCGGTTGACTCCGTCTGAAACCATTGTAGCGCTTGGTTTTGAGGAGGTTGCAGCACTTCGCTCGGGCAAGCAAGACTGGATACGGTGACTAGGAGATTTGGCCCACGAGGTGCATACATCATGAACAAGCAAGCAAGTCACACGGTGGCGCTGGCAAGTCGCCACTCTGGGATGATCTTCTCAGCGCGGTTCTTTCACAAGTCGTTCGCGCGCCGCGCTGAGAAGAATGGTGAGCCGCAGGTTCTGTACCCAGCGGACGAGTCCGTTGCTGCTACGTTTTCACTTCGACTTACATCCCCGTAAGGCTTTGCCGCTCTGGATTCGCTCGACCTCTTCATACCCGTCGGGAAACGCGTAGTTATAATGCGCAGGAAGCGCGAAGACATCCCCGGAATTTCTTCCCAGTTCGCTGGACGGAAAGGGGGCAGCGTTGACATTGAACTTTCCCTTTCTGCATCGCGGGCCATTGCGATTGAGTGAAGATCATGATCGGAATATCTTGCCGTTCTGCATCTGGATTCTGGACAGAGATGTTGAGCCCTTAGTCAGAGTCGCCCCGTTAGAGAAGCCTTCCCAGGTCCCCGACACAATGGAATAGCCGCTCCAACTCGCAGGCAGAGGAAAGCAGAAGCCGTAGTCTGAGTTGTGGTACTCAATGGTCTGGTTCGCCGAAGGTTATCCGGACGTTTTTGAAGGCTGAGCGGGCCGCTGGTCGGCTGAGAATCTGGTCAGCAACAGGCTGGTCAGAAGAAGCAGGGTACTAACGATTCTCGATGCGGTCATGGTGGTTACGTCGCAGGACATCCCATCGGCAAGGGTTTACCGAAGGGTACCCCCCTCCCCCCATATTGCCCGTAAAGTATTGAAAACACTAGAGTCGACCTGCAAAGTATTCAATCGCAATGGGTTATATGTAAAGTGTTGAGCCGTGATGAGTTGCCCTCGCTCTACCACCCAAACTTCCCATTTCAGGATTTTCCGCCAGCTCTTCCTTCCATCATTAAGTTTTCAAAGATCTTCCCTCCGCAGTCCTGTTCCAATCGACTCCGTCGGGCGCTGGGCACACGAAACCCAACCTACCAGCATAAGCCAGTGAGCGAATTCGTCAAGATTACGAAAGGACTAGTGGTCCAATTGTACTTTCGTAACAGGGCGCTCTGTCGACTTCCTCAGACGCTGCTACCCGGTTTTCACATTTCCTCTTGAATTGTCATCCCGAGCGGAGCCCGCATTTCCTCTTGAACTGTCATCCCGAGCGGAGCCCGCATTCCATCTTGAATTGTCATCCCGAGCGGAGCCCGCATTTCCTCTTGAATTGTCATCCCGAGCGGAGCCCGCATTTCCTCTTGAATTGTCATCCCGAGCGGAGCCCGCATTCCATCTTGAATTGTCATCCCGAGCGGAGCCCGCATTCCATCTTGAATTGTCATCCCGAGCGGAGCCCGCATTTCCTCTTGAATTGTCATCCCGAGCGGAGCCCGCATTTCCTCTTGAATTGTCATCCCGAGCGGAGCCCGCTTCGGGCAGAGCCGAGGGATCTGCGGTCCCCCCGACGAACGGAATGCGCGGCAGCTCGCGCTTGAGGTTGGCGGCGTAGCGCTCGCGGTAATTCGGGATGATGCAGCACCGCAGAGACGTAATGGAAGATGTCCCACTTAGTGATGCGAATGCGCCGCTCAGGATGACACGATAAGCGAATGGACAGCGGCGAATGACAAGGTATCGCCAGCAACGGACAGCTGATGGCCGACAACTGAGAACTGACAACTGCTTCCGCTATCCGGCTTGGCGCGGACGAATGTCGTATTGCCGGATTTTGTAGAGCAGCGCTTTGTAGCTGATATTGAGTTTGGTCGCGGCGCGCTTGCGATTCCAGGCGGTTTCTTCCAGCACTTGCGCGATCACTTCCATCTCGGCGCCGTTTTTCAAAGTGCGCACCATTTCTTTCAGATCGGGCCGCGGCTGCGCCTGCTTTTCTTCCATGGAAACGATGTTTCCTTCTTGCGTGCCGGCGCCGCGCGAGGTGCCTTTCTGCAGCTCAGAGATGGCAACCGTCTCGTCGCCCAGGACCAGATAACGCTTCACGAAGTTTTCCAGCTCACGAATATTTCCCGGCCAGGGATAATTCTCGCAAGCCTCGACCAGGCGCTGGGAAGTCGTGAGCGGAGCGCAAGCATAGCGATCGGCCAGGTGGATCATGAAATGCCGCAGCATCATGGGAATTTCTTCGCGGCGCTCGCGTAACGAAGGCATGCGGAGCACGAAGCTGTTCAGCCGGTAATAAAGATCTTCGCGGAAAGTCTTCTGCGCGATAGCTTGCGGCATGTTGATGTTGGTTGCCGCCAGCACGCGGACATCGACCTTGACCGTGGTCCGGCCGCCCAAGCGCGAGAACTGGCCGTCCTGCAAAACCTGCAGCAGCTTGGCCTGCAGAGCCGGAGACATTTCGCCAATTTCGTCGAGCAGCAAGGTGCCTTTGTTGCACAGCTCGAATTTGCCGGGCTTGGCTTTGTTGGCGCCGGTAAAGGCTCCAGGCTCGTAGCCGAACAGCTCACTCTCCAGCAGCTCGCTGGGAACGGCGGCGCAATTGACCTTCAGAAAAGTTCGATGAGCGCGATCGGAATACTTGTGGATCAGGTGAGCCAGAACTTCTTTGCCGGTACCGCTTTCGCCCAGGACGAGAACGGGGAAGTCGAAGCGGGCAACTTGCATGGCATGAGCGCGCAGCTGACGCATCTGCTGCGTGGCGGAGAAGAAATAAACCCCTTCGCTGACTTCGATGGCTTCGCCCGCGCCGGGTCCGCCCGGTTCGGTATTCTCCAGACAGAAGCGCAGGACTTCGTCCATCTCTTCCTTCTGCACCGGCTTGGAGAGATAGTCCTGAGCACCCAGGCGCATGGCTTGCGCCACTTTGCGGGTGTCACGCACACACGACAACATAACCACTTTGGTCGAAGGCCGGGTTTCGCGGATGCGCTGCAAAGTTTCCAGCCCATCAGCTCCGGGCATCACCATGTCAAGCAATACGAGGTCAGGAGTTTCCCGCTGCACTTTCTCGACGGCTTCCAGACCATTGGAAGCGGTGGAGACGCGATAAGAGTCCAGCTCCAGGACAGTCTGGAGGTACCGCAACATACTCGGTTCATCGTCCACCACCAGAATGTGGCCGGCGCTCATTGATCCTCCACTACAAGTTTCGGTGATGGACTCAGCAAGACCAGGAATGAGAACTTGCTGCCGGTTCCAGGTTCGCTCTCGACCCAGATCTTGCCGCCCGCTGACTGCACCAGGCGACGGGCAATGGCCAGACCAAGTCCATAACCTTCCGCCCGGGTTCCCTGAGGAGTGAGGCGGAAGTACTCATCAAAAATCTCTTGCTGAAACTCGGGTGCGATTCCGGGGCCGGTATCAGCGACAGAAATGCGACAGCAATTCGGGGCATGAATCCGCTGCTTCCGGCGCTCGACAGAGGGCTGGCGCTGTACGGTTCGGCGCTCCCAGAAATATGGTTCCACGTGCAGCCACACCGTTCCCGAGGCTGGCGTGTACTTCATCGCATTGTCGAGCAGGTTCGAAACCACGTGCTGGATCTTATAGTAGTCAAACGGGAAAGCGTCTAGTTTGTCGGTCGGCAGAAAGTAAAAAGCCACAGCCTTATCGTGGAAGCGCTGTGCCCAAACTTCGGCAATCTCGCGGATACAGCTGTTCACGTCGCCCACTTCATAGTGCATCTCGAAGCGGTCGACCTTGAGGGCGGTGTAAGTCAAAAGATTCTGGATGAAGTTCGACAGACGCACGCCATTGGCTTGCATCTCGGTTAGCACTTCCATCTGGCGGGGATTGAGTGGTCCTAGCTTTTCCGCCAGCAGCAAGTGAAGGTAGCCGCCCATGATGGCAAGCGGCGTCTTCAACTCGTGGGCTGCCGAGGCCAAGGCATCGCGGCAGCAACTGCAATGCTGGTCGGCGACCAGCTCAAGTTTCTGCCTTACTGGCGACATTTTCGCGGGTTGCACGGGAACGGCTCCATTCCTTTTCCTGGAGCGATAGCGAAGCAATTCCTTCGGGCTCTCAGGAAAGATCCCAAATCTTTGTTCCACAGGCATATTCTCGACAAAAGTTAGCCTTTGGTTTAGCAGTTGCCAGTTCCTCGGGAAATAGAGCGGAATGCTCTACAGGGGGAGACCTGATATTACCGCAACCATATGCGTTGTCAACGCAAAATTGATTAATTTTTGGTCCGAAGTCGCAAATTAGGTTCTCTTTCAGAACTCCTTTTCGCTTTTTGCGGGTATTCCTCTTCTCCTCAACCGCAATAGATTGCGATGTGCCCCTCGACCCGGAGGCCGTGAATTACCATGTATCTGCAACAAACACAATATATTAACTCAATTTCAGGTTTGGTCATCGGTGTGCGTTATAAATTTGTAAAGGTAGGAGATAGTTGTGCGTCGAACCGTATCCGTCGCCGAGCGCCGCGGCTGGGACCGGCTGCCAATCTCCATTCCATTCTTTGTCCGGGGAACGATGGCGGGCGGCGAGGAATTCCTGGAGTTTGCCACCGCTTTGAACCTCTCCGCGGGCGGACTCCTGTTAGCTACACGCCGCTATCTGGATCCCGGTACTGAAATCTCCCTCGAAATTCCGGTTGCGCTGGTCAACAAAGCCCAACTTCCCCGCTCGGTCTCTCTTCTGCACGCCACTGTGCTGCGATGTACCGCTGATCGCCAGTACTTTCTCCTTGGGTTGCAGTTCCAGGAACCGCTGCTGAATCATCCCTCGGGATCGGAATCGGGAAAGTCGCGACCGGCAGGGAAAGTCAGTTCCTCAGAGTGAAAAGTTTTTCACATATCCAAGCGCAAAACACTTCTCTTTAGTTCCTTCTTAGGGTAATCTTGATCCGAAACTCGCCAGCCTAATAGCATTCATACCAATAGTTTGCACAGAATATGCGCATGAGTTTGCAATGTGCACGAACTTGGCGCAAGAAATGCAATTCCTTGGTACGGTCAACGTCAAGGCGATACGAGGACGAGATGCCATTGCTGGCGGGCTCGAATAACGAAAGTGCGATCACGGTCCAACAGCTTCCTCCGGAGCCGGTGATTTTTGGCCAGACACCGGCCATGCGCGACGTACGGCAAAAGCTGGAGCGAGTTGCAGGGGCTAATCTTTCCGTCTTAGTTTCCGGAGAAAGCGGTACTGGCAAAGACATTGTTGCCCGGTTGCTGCATCTTTATTCGCCTTGGTCCAGTGGGCCGTTCGTGAAGGTCAATTGCCCGGCGATTCCTGGAACGCTCCTGGAAAGCGAGCTGTTTGGTTACGAGCGAGGCGCCTTTACTGGGGCCTTCAATAACAAGCCGGGTCGCGTGGAGATGGCCCATCGAGGCACCCTGTTCCTGGATGAGATTGCCGAACTTGATGCTGTACTCCAGGCGAAATTGCTGCAGTTGTTGCAGGATGGTCAATTCAGCCGGATTGGTGCGCAAGAGGACAAGAAGGTCGAAGTCCGCATCGTGTGCGCCACCAACCGCGAGTTGCACGAGGAGATCGAACTCGGAAACTTTCGTCCTGACCTGTTTTATCGCATCGCGACCATGACGATTCATCTGCCGCCGCTGCGCGAGCGGGCTGTAGATTTGCCGATTATTTCCGATTACTTGCTTCAGTACTACAACGAAAAGCTCAATGGTCGGGTGATGATGGTACGGCCCGCCTTGATGGCCAAGATGCAGCGCTACTCCTGGCCCGGCAACATCCGCCAGTTGGAGAATCTGATCAAGCGTTACGTAGTGATGGGGACTGAGGACGTCATTCTTAGCGAGCTGCTGGAGCCTAACGAGCGCGACGCCGTTGACGGCCGCATGCTCGATGGTCCGGTTTCGCTGAAGAAATTGACCCGTCAGACCGTCCGCAAGCTGGAAGCTCGTATTATTCTGAATGCACTGCACGCAAACAACTGGAACCGCAAGAAGGCCGCGCGTTCTCTCGATATCAGCTATCGAGCCTTGCTCTACAAGCTTAAAGAAGTGGGCATTCCCCAGCGGCGTGCCAGTTCCACAACCAAGAATGAAGCGGACAAGGCCGAGTAATTCAGACCGAGGTGGAAGGATGTATTCGCAAGAACAGACTCTAGGAAGTCGTATAGTCTTGAAGCTAATCGCCGTGCTGGTGCTGCTGCTCGCCGGGCTGCCCTTTGCCTATGCCCAGCAGTCGACCGATTCTGCCGGAGACGCCAAGCCGGTGTTGCCGGCCTCGAACGATGCCGCCAATGGCTCGGGAAAAAATGTGGCCAAGGCGACGTCGCTTCCGGCCACCGATACCCCGGCTTCGCGCGTGGCCAATGTTCACCCTGACACTTACATCATTGGAGACGATGACGTTCTGGCGATTAATGTCTGGAAAGAAGCCGAACTTTCCAAGACGGTTCCGGTTCGCCCCGATGGCATGATTACCCTTCCCCTGGTGGGCGAACTCAAAGCGGTTGGCCTGACCCCGCTGCAACTGCAGGAACAGATCGTCGCGGCGCTTTCGAAGGTCATGTCTGACCCGCAGGTTTCGGTGATGGTCTCGGCGGTCAACAGCATGAGCTTTAACATCGTGGGCCAGGTGGCCAAGCCGGGCTTCTATTCGCTCACTCGCCCCATGACGGTGCTGGATGCCATCGCGATCAGCGGCGGGTTTAGAGATTTCGCCAAGCAGAAAAAAATCTACGTGCTTCGCACCGCTGCAGACGGCTCGCAGGAGAGGCTTAAGTTCAACTACAAGCAGGTTATCAAGGGCAAAAACATGGCGCAGAACATTCAAATGATGCCCCATGACACGTTGGTGATCCCATAAGGACAGGTAATCGGGCTAGAGCAGGCAGTCAGTCGCGTTACAGCAAGAGGAGGATGCGATGAAACGACAACTCGGACCGTTCCTGATCGTGTTGGCGCTTTTGTGCGCGCCAGTTGCGTGGTCGCAAACCGGCTCCATGGATCCGTCCCAGAATGGGTCGCAGGTCCCGTCCATGGATCCGTCGCAGAATGGTTCTCAGGCCGGTTCTACGGACCAGTCGCAGAACGGCTCGGTCGATTCATCGCAAAGCAGTTCCACCCAGAACGGTTCCAGTGACTCGTCACAGAACCCTAACCTGCCGCAGAACTCTTCCCAGAACCAGCCGCAGAACGGAACCAGCAACGCCTCGCCTACCGACTCCAGCGATTCCTCGCAGCAGACCACGATTGGACCGCAGTCAACTTTCACTCATCCCGAACAGTTGCCCCCGCTCCAGATGCTGAACGAGGTGAAGGCCAATACCGGCCTGCAGTTGATGGTGTCCACGGGACTTTCAACCGACAGCAATCCTGGCGCCGCCACGTCTACCAGCTGGATAACCTTAGCTTCATTTAACGGAACCTTGGGGATCGTGCAGATACGCCCCAAGCTTACCTGGAGCTTCTACTATGGTGGTGGAACCAACGCGCAAATAGCCGGCGGCGGATCCTATTACAACACCATCACTCAGACCGGCACCGCCAATGTGCTGTGGCAGTTTGCCCGGCGTTGGCAGTTGAAGCTGACTGACAGTTACTATTACAGCGACGACCCTTTCCAGCCTTACCTGACCATTAGCACCGTGCCGACATTCAATGACCCGAATCCTACCGTCTATATTCCCCAGACGACTTCCCAGGGGAACACGGGAACGGTGGATTTGGCTTACAAACTAGCTGCCCACGACGTTCTCGATTTCAATGGATTTGAGAATTTCCTGCGCTACCAGCAAAACGCCCTGCAGGAGTTGCAGAATACCTTCATGTATGCCGGATCGGCTTCCTATCAGCACCAGTTCTCAGCCCGGTTCGCCGGCGGTGGGGGATACGAATTCAGCGCCTTGGATTTCGGACACGGCGAGTCGCGCGCCGGTATTCAGACTTTCCAGGGATTTATCAGTTACACCATCAAACCCGGGATGACCCTGGCGGCCTGGGTGGGTCCGGAATTGACCCACACCAAAGATGTGGTCCCGTACTTCTGCATTCCGGGCTATGGTTGTCTTTATACGGTTGTCCACGGATCAGATTTCAACATCGCTGAGGGATTCAACTTTACCTGGGCCACGCCGCACAACTCGTTTCGCGCCAAGTTCGCCCATCGCGTTACCAATGGCGGAGGCTTGTTGGGCGTCGTGAAACTCTATCTCTTCACGGCTGACTACCGCCGGCCCTTGAGTCAGCGTTGGGCCTTCCAGTCGGGAGTACTGTACGGTAATAACGTTTCCATCTCGGGCTTCTCTCAGAACGAATATCTCAATTCACTGACGGCCACAGCCGGTCTCTGGCGAAACATTAATCCGGCTTGGGCCGCCAGCATTTCTTATTCGATCATCGATCAGAAGCAGAACAACATTCCCGGCTACACCATACCGCATTGGATCGACAATCGCATCGCAATCTCGCTTCAGTACAACTGGGGCCACTCACTTGGACGGTGATTCATGATGGAAGAACAGGACGAGCAGAGATCATTACAGGGTATCGATGATTATTGGAAGGTGGTAGTCCGCCGCAAGTGGTGGATTCTGGGACCTCTCTTTTTCGGCTGGCTGATTGTGTTTGCCTCAGCCTGGATTATTCCGGCCAAGTACAAGTCGGAAAGTCTGGTTCTGGTGGAGCCTCCCAAGGTCCCGGGCTATCTGGTGACGCCCAACGTCGAAGTTGACCTGGCTGACCGGGTACAGAGCATGGAAGCCCAGGTGCTGAGTCGCACCCGCCTGCTCGGTCTTATCGAAAAGTTTCACCTCTATCCCAGCGACGCCAATTCGCAGGATGATCAGGTGAGAAACATGCGCGACGATACCAAGCTGGAATTGGTAGAGACGCCCACCAATACCGGCAAGAATTCGGAACTGGTGGCTTTCAGAATTTCCTACGCAGCTAAGGATCCTTCGGTCGCGCAGAAGGTCACCATCGCCCTGACCTCGTTCTTCGTGGATGAGAACGTGCGCGCCAGCCAGGAACAGTCAGAAGCTACCACCCTCTTCCTGGATTCCCAGGTAAGGTCTTTGGGCCAGCAGTTGGAAGACACCGAAGCCAAGGTGCGGGCTTTTGAAGGGGAGCACGAAGGATCGCTGCCGCAACAATTACAAAGCAATATCCAGATCCTGCAAGGTATCCAGTCGCAAATGCAGGCCGCCAACGCCGCTCGCGAACGCGCCCAGCAGCAACAAACATATCTCGCCTCGCTGCAGAACCAGTATCAGACCATGAGTGATAACGCCGGTGTTTCGGCCACCATCGACAAGGATCTGGAAGGCGCACGCTTGTCTCTGGCCGACATGGAAACCCGATATACCGACGACCATCCTGATATCAAGAAGCTGAAGGAAACCATCGCGTCCCTGGAAAAACTGAAGAAGGACATGGCAGCGGAAGCTAAGGAAAAAGCCGAGTCCAACGAGGCCACGCCTGCTCAGTTACAGGCCATGGCGCCGCTGGTGCAATTGAAGACTCAGATGAAGCTTAATGCCATGGAGATCCAGGACGCCAATCAGAAGATCCAGCGACTGGAACAACAAGCCCAGGTTTATCAGGCGCGCCTGAATGCTACTCCGGCCGTGGAAGCTGAAATGGGAGACATGGTGCGCGATCTGGGCGACATGAAGAAGGAGTATGTCGAACTGCTGGCCAAGAAGGAGCAATCCCAACTGGCCACCAGCCTGGAACGGCAGCAGCAGGGAGCCCAGTTCCGGGTGGTCGATCCGCCCAGCTTGCCCGACAAGCCTTCGTTCCCTGATCGCTTCAAGTTTTCTCTGGGCGCGATTGCCGTCGGCTTGGCGCTGGCCGTGCTCTTCGGATTCGGGTCGGAAGTTCTGGATGATCGCATCCTCAGCGAACAGGCTCTCAGCGAAGCGGTGAATCTGCCGATTCTGTGCGAGATTCCTCCTCTGCCGACGCCGCGCGAAATTCGTATTGCCCGCTGGAAACCCTGGGTGGCTATTACGGCAGCCGTGCTGTTGGCCATCCTGCTTCCATCGGCGGTTGCCTACGCCTACTTGTGGGGATAGTGAATGTACAAACAATTTTTTGGGTTGACGCGTAATCCCTTTGAGATTAGCCCCGACCCATTTTTCTATCATCCAACCCCGCGCCATAACGAAGCGCTAGCCAACCTGCACTACGGGGTCGGCCGCAGAAAAGGGTTCATCGTGATCACCGGCGAGGTGGGCACGGGAAAGACCCTGTTAGTGCGCTGCTTGCTGTCGGAGTTGCGCAAGAACAATGTGGCTTTTGGCTACGTCTTTAATCCGCTATTGCCGGTGGTGGAATTCTTTCAGTACATCATGGCGGACTTGGGCCTTCCTTATGCCGGACGAACCAAGACCGAAATGCTGCTGGATCTGAATCGCTTTCTGATTCAGCGGCACGCCCGCGGCCTGATCACCGCGCTGGTGGTCGATGAGGCGCAAGCCCTCCGCAATGAGCTTCTGGAAGAGATTCGGCTGTTAACCAATCTGGAGACTTCGCAGCAGAAACTACTGCAGATCGTGCTGATGGGGCAGCCGGAACTGGAAATCGTTCTGGATTCCCCCGAGCTGCGTCAGCTGAAGCAGCGCGTTGCCTTGCGTTGTCAATTGCAACCGCTCGATGCTGCCCAGACGCATGCCTATATCCTCTCGCGCCTGGAACGTGCCGGAGCGGCGCCCGAGCCACCCATCTTTTCGGAAGAAGCCCTGGACAAGATTCACGAATATTCGCAGGGCATTCCCCGCATCATTAACAACCTTTGTGAAAACTCGATGGTGAATGCTTTCGCCAGCGAGCAGCGTCCGGTCACCGGCGAAATGATCACCCAAGTGGCGACCGACTTCCGCTTAATCAGTCCGGGCTTGCCCGAGGAAGTCCCGCTGACCATAGCCGCGCGCGAGGAAACCAGCGAAGGTATGTTGCGTTCGCTGTTCCGTTTACTGCGCACCGTGGATAACCAGGAACTCGAAACCGATAAACCCATGCAAACTACTGCCGTGAGGAGAGTCTAACCATGAGTCGAGTGTACGAAGCTTTACAAAGATCCCAAGGTGATAATCCAAGTGCCTCGCCTTTGGTTCCAGATCAGCAAGAAGCTGCAGTTGTTGATGCATCGGGGATAGGTGTTGCCAGCGCCGCGCCTCCGCAGTCGAATTGGTTGAACGTGCCTGCCAACCGGGTGATTCATCCCGTTCCCACTCCGGAACAGCGACTGGTGTCGATCGTCGACCCCGATAGCCAGGGAGCGGAAATGTTTCGCGTGCTCAGCACTCGTCTGGCTCACATGCAGAGTAAGCGTCGCCTGCAGAAGCTGCTGATCACCAGTTCGGTTTGTGATGAAGGCAAGTCCGTGGTCGCCGTCAATCTGGCATTATCCATGGCCCGTCGTCCCAATGAGCGCATCCTGCTGGTGGAGGCCGATCTTCGCCGTCCCACCGCCAGCAAGCTGTTGACCTCGTCGCCCCTGCGCGGCATTTCGGAGTGGAGTGAAGGCAAGTTGCCGCTGGAAGACGCTTTGTATCAGGTCGATGGATTGCCGCTATGGGTTCTGGCTGCCGGCCAGCCCATCGTTGACCCCATGCCTCTACTCGAGTCGGTACGCTTTGCCAAGATGCTGGAAGCGGTTTCGTCCAGCTTCGACTGGGTGCTTCTCGATGCCACACCGCTATTGCCCATGGCCGACTCTGCTTCCTTGGCTCGTCTGTCGGATGGCGTGCTGGTGGTCGTACGCGAAGGCTTTACCCGCCGCAAAGTACTCAACAAGGCGTTGGATTCCATCGAGAAGTCAAAGCTCCTGGGTACGGTGCTGAATCAGGCCTCCATGCTGAACATTGACTACGATCGTTACTACGGTGGCAGCAACTCCGAAAGCAGTAAGTTATTGAAGAAGGAAGCCAAGAAACAAGCGAAAAAGGACGCGGAGAACGCAAAAGCGGCTTCGGCATGATTCGTTTGTTCAATGCCTATTTCCCTACCCGCACACTGTTGCTTACGGTGACCGAGGCTTTACTCGTCACGCTCGGCTTTGTGCTGGCAGTGATATTTTGGGCAGGAACAACTTCCGACGCCAATATCTACCTGCTTTACGACAATGGTTTGGGGCGAATCGGCCTGATCGTCGGGGTCTTCGTCCTTCTGATGTACTACTTCGATCTCTACGACACCATCGTACTTTCCAACCGTCGCGAAGTTGTCACCCGCCTGGTGGGTGTGCTGGGCTGCTCATTTGTCACCTTGGCGGTTCTTTACTATGCCTTTCCCGATATCAGGCTCAGCGGCAGCACGTTGTGGGTGGGAGTTGCGATCGTCGGTATCGCCGTACCCGCCTGGCGCAAGCTCTTCTTCGTTCTGAATCGGTCTACCCGGTTTTCGGAGCGCGCCATTTTCTATGGCGATGGGCCCTTGGCTGGTCCGCTGATGGAGGAGATTGGTAATCGTTCTGAACTGGGCGTGCGCATCGTTGGATTCGTCGGCCAGGACACTTCCGCGGCGCCCAGAGTTCCTCGCTTCGACGACGACGACCTGGAAGATGTCGCACAACGCTATAACGTTCAGCGAGTCGTCATCACCATGGGTGATCGCCGCGGCAAGCTTCAGGTAGACAAACTCCTGAAGCTGAAAACCTCCGGCGTTTACATTCAAGATGGTCCCGAATACTACGAAAGCATCACCGGCAGAATTCCTCTGGACTCGCTTCGCCTGAGTTGGCTGTTGTTCTCTCCCGGCTTCCATGTGCGAACAGCTCTGCGCGTCTATAAGCGCTTGTTTTCACTTTTTCTTGGCGGCTTTGCCATTCTGCTAACCTCGCCCCTCATGTTGCTGGCCGCTATCGCCATCCGCCTGGACTCGCCCGGTCCGGCAATCTTCCGCCAAAAGCGGGTAGGCGAGCAGGGGAAGTTGTTTACCGTCTTCAAGTTCAGATCGATGTATGCCGGCTCGGACAAACAGAAGCTGACCCCGGCTGAAGATGGAGATCCGCGGGTCACCAGAGTTGGAAAGTGGCTGCGGCGAACACGCGTCGACGAATTGCCCCAGCTGTTTAACATCGTAAAGGGCGATATGGCTTTCGTGGGTCCGCGCCCTTTTGTGCCCGAGCAGGAAGAGGAATGTGCTGCTAAAATACCGTTCTACGAGCAGCGCTGGCTGGTGAAACCCGGCGCCACCGGTTGGGCGCAAATCAACCGCGGCTACAATGCTACCCTGGAAGACAACCGCGAGAAGCTGGCCTACGACTTGTTCTACATCAAGAACGTTTCCTTTGGGCTTGACCTCTTTATCATGTTTTCCACCGTGAAAATCCTCCTGCTCGGACGAGGAGGACGGTAATCAGTTCGCCCAGGCTTCGTCAGAGACTTCCGGCGCGATTTCGATTTAAAATACGGTATCCTTGAACAGCAAAACTACTTTTCAATTGGTACACCCGCCGTGTGTGTAAAGCTCTGGTAAGCCATATCATGCGGGATTCGAAGGAGAAACTTACATCATGAAGAAGGCCTTGATCACCGGTATTTCCGGTCAGGACGGCAGCTATCTGGCTGAATACCTTTTGGAGCTCGGATATCGAGTCTATGGCTTGGTGCGCCGAGAGCCCGGAACCATGCGCTGGTTGAACCACATCCAGGATAAGGTGGAAGTCCTGTACGGCGACATGCGCGACACCGTCTCGCTGGAAGTTGCCTTCGCCAAAGCTACCCCGGACGAGGTCTATAACCTGGCTGGACAGGTTTTCGTGCCTACCAGCTGGCAGATTCCCGCTGAGACGTTCGACATCAACGTAGGAGGCGTGGCCCGCCTGTTGAACATTATCGACCGCCAGAAGCCCGATACGCGCATTTATCAGGCGTCCAGCTCTGAGATGTACGGCAACCTCGACGGCCTGCGGAACGAAGAAACTGCGTTGGCGCCAACCTCGCCCTACGGAGTCTCGAAGACGGCCGCTCACCGTTTGTGTGAAGTGTATCGCGCGCGGGGGATTTTCGCCGTCGGCGGCGTTCTATTCAATCATGAGTCTCCTCGCCGCGGTCCGGAAATGGTGACCCGCAAAATTACCTTGGCGGCGGCTGACTGGGCGCAGGGCAAGAAAACCAAGCTCAAGTTGGGTAACATGCAGGCGCGTCGCGACTGGGGATTCGCCGGTGACTACATTCGTGCGATGCATGCCATGTTGCAGCAGGAGAAGCCTAACGATTACGTGATTGCTACCGGCCTTTCGCACAGCGTATACGATTTTGTGGCCGAAGTTCTGAACTGCCTTAATCTCATTCCCCCAGACGCGAACGTTGCCGATGTGGTGAATGAATATGTCGAAGTCGATCCCAAACTGTTCCGCACCGGAGAGATTCACGACTTGCGGGGCGACGCCAGTTTGGCGCGGCGCTCCTTGAACTGGCAGCCCAAAGTGGATTTCAAGGGGCTGGTTCGCATGATGGTTGAGTCCGACACCGGTGCTGCAAAGGAAGTCCAAGTCCCCAAACCGCAATTTGCCAGAACCGGCGCGTAATCCGGAGCCGCCAGCTTAGCCGGGTTTAGATTTCCTGCGAGCTGGCAGCCTTGCTTGAGTCGACGCTGGGAATTTTGTTGGCGGCCCGCGATAGATATTTCCCGACCACGCGAATGGCCGATCGTCCCGATCCTTCCAGCGTCGATGCCAGTTCGCCCAGTACCAGTGGCTTTCGCCATAACAACAACCCGGTGTACACGCTTGCGCCGATGGCCGCGGTGCTGAAAAGCTGAACCGCGGCATTCTGTATTCCCAGACGATGCAAGCCATAGAGCCACGCGCCGGCCACGGCTGCCATCACCAGGCTGTACGAGAAAATGGGCCACAGGGAGACCGCGAACGTCTTCAATGACAAGCTCACCAGGCGAAAAGGAATCGCCAACGATGGGATCATGAGGATAGTCCAAACAATCGCATAGGAAGTGGCAACACCCATGATCCCCCACCGCAAGCCGACAATGAACGACAGTACATAGGAGATGCTGGCGAAAATCTGCCAGCGAAAGAGAAGATCGGTTCTGCCTTGCGTGTTGTAGATCAGGATCGTGGGGTCATACAACGTCTGTAAGGCGCCCAAGGGGGCAAACACCAGCAACAGTCCCGCTACCGGCATCCATCGTGGCCCTAGGAACATGCGAACGAAAGGCTGCGCCGTCACAGCCAGGCCAAACATCGCCGGCACGGTAACGAATCCGATCAATCGCGTGGTCCGTAAGTAAGCTTCACGAAAACGCGCATGATCGTCAGGAAAGTTAGCCATCGCTGGATAGACCACCTGCGCCAGCATCAGGCTGAAGCTTTGCAGGGGATACGACATCAGCATGTATCCCATCTGGTAATAGCCCAGAAGCGTGCTTCCCAGAAAGCGCCCAACCAATACGTTGTCGGCGTTTCGGGAAAAGTAATTCAACACATGCGAACCGGTCAGGTGGAGTCCGAAGGAAAGAATCCTCCGGGCATCGGCCACGCGGAACACCAGCATCACCCGTATGGGCGAGAAAATCCATACCATGACCATGGTAGTGAAGCTGGCGACCAGGTTGGCAGCCACCAGGGCCGCCACTTTTCCGCCGGCAAGCGCAATCGTGATCGCGACTAGCGTGGCGCAGATCGCTCCCAATGTCTGCGCCAGCGCCAGTTTGCGAAACTCCATGGCCCGGCTCAACAGGGCCATAGGCACCACACCCAGCGCACCCATGAAGAAAGAAATGGAAAGAAACTGCAGGATGGTGGCGACCATCGGCTCATGGAAAAATCGTGCTGCCGGCCAGGACGCAAGTACCAGCAGCAGCGTCACAACTAGACCGGTCGAGCAATTCAGCCAGAACCCGGTCGAGGCCAGTTCGTCCGGCATTTCTCGCTCCCGCACCAGAGCGGTTCCCGTTCCCAGATCGCGGACGGTCTCGAGCAGATTGGTTACCAGAACTGCCATGCCCACCAGTCCGTATGCGGCTGGCGGAATTCGCCGGGCCAGCACCGACACGGATACCACCTGCAAAACCTGCCTGGCGATCTGGAAAGAAGTGATCCAGGCGACGCCGGTAGCCGTTCTCTGCGTGAGCGACCGATGGGGTTTGGTCATACCAGTTCTGTTCGCCACGGTTCAACTTCGCGCGGCCGGTTCCGTTCGCGGCCGATCCTCGTGCCCGGCAACTCCAGGGAGTAGATGGCGTTGGTGTGTAGGCAAAGAAGCACTGTGGGTATCGATTTTATCAGGCGGTCCGAACAGCTCGACGACGCGGACGGCACGGCTTGCCAGTTCTTCGAGGATCGGCTATAAGCGAAGTGCGTCGCAGGTTTTGCCACGCGGATAGTGGAAGGTAGGTCCGTTATCTCGACGACAGCCTCGGAGTAGGACGCGAACTCGCTCTCCGAGATCATCCCTCGCCAGCTGCGCGGCCGGCAGGATATGCCCGAGGTTCCAGGAGGCTTAAGACAAATGATGCCGGAAAAAGGAAGGATGCTCTGCTGCCTGCGAGCCTAACGTTCTTGTGGATTGTCGACTTCGATTATCCTACCCGGCTGCATCACGGCGGCGTGATCCGGTTCATCAACTATTCCCGTGAATTACTAAAACGTGGGCATCGAGTCTACCTGGCCACTCACTTCGATCCAGCTTATAGAGAGGCAAGCCTTATCTGGTTCGCGTCCTTAAAAGACCAAGGCATAATTACTGAATTTTTCGAATTATCCTACTCTCCACCCCGGCGTAAGTCCTGGCTGGCAGCTCGGGTCATGCACCCCGGAGTAGGAAATTGGGTTCTTCGCAAGTCTCAGAGCACAGTCATCCAATTTATAAAAGACCTTATCAAGAAGCTCAGTATTGACGTTGTGATAGTTTCCAGTAGGAGATTGCTCTTCCTCGTTGCTGCGTTGTCATCTTACAGACCCTGTCTGATCGATTTCTGCGACTGCGCGTCTCTTTATCTGGCGCGGGAGATGAAACATTTCCTCCAGACTAAGAACTATAAGCAAGCGCTAGGAACATTGCCATATTTTCTATATGTCTTGGGCGAAGATCGCTATTACGCGCGGAAAAGCAAGGCAAATCTTGTAGTTTCTCCGGTCGATCAGCGTGCTCTGTGCCGAGTTGCCGGGGGCAGCGCCAAGGTCTACGCCATCCTGAATGGCGTCACGTTACCTGCTGGCAGTGACGCAACGGAAAAGATTCCCAATAGACTGATATTTTCCGGCAATATGAATTTTCCGCCGAACTGTACTGCCGCTCTATGGTTTCTGGATAATGTTTTCCCGCTGGTATTAGAACAGATCTCCGACGCCCACTTAGTTCTCGCTGGAGCTAATCCTCCTGGCGTGCTCAACCAGCGGGCCAGCCACAATATAGCTATTACCGGTTATGTTGAAGATCTCAATCAAGAGATTGCCCGCAGTGCTCTGTATCTTGCACCCTTAAAGACCGGTAGCGGCTTTAAGAACAAAGTAGTAGAAGCTGCGGCTAACCATACCTATCTGGTAGCTACTTCGGTGGCAGTCGAATTCCTCGATGAGTACACACGCAAACTTATCGCCGTCACCGACTCTCCCCGCGATATGGCCGACGCCATTATTCGGCTGTTGCGGGATCCGGCTGCCTGCGCGTCTCAACTCGCAAAGCTATATGACCACATTCGCGTGAATTTTACGTGGTCAAAGCGGACGGATGAGCTGTTGGAAATCGTCGATGCGTCCCTCAGCGGCAGGGAGCAAAAATCACGCCCGGTGAATTAGACACTCGATGGGTCGAAGCCTGGTTCGACCATTATGTGCTTTCCGGAAGGGATGCTTCAGCCCCTCGAATGACGCGCGCCGGACTGCCGACCGCTACCGAGTCCGCGGGAATAGGTCGAGTCACGACCGACGCTGCTCCGATTGTCGTTCGCATGCCTACATCAGCCATAACGATGGCTCCCGCTCCTAGCCAGCAATCGGCGCCGATGGTGACATTCTTGAAATCACCCGCTTCATGGAACGCGCCGGACTCGTCACGTATGTGTTGGTGCTGCCCACTGAGAATCTGCACAGCCGACGCGAGCTGCGTACCTTCTCCTATCGTAGCCTTACCGAGGATGCAGTAGCTTCCCACATAGACTCGGGCGCCGACCCGCGCTTCCGGGTGAGCGAAGAACGAGCCAAACGAAATCCGGCTGGACATGTGGCATTCAGCCAGGGTCAAGTGATAATAAGCAACTCGAAAGTAGTCGCCGATGCCCCCAGGAATGGTGGCACACGACTGCGCGAAGAATGTGTAGATGGGCTTCACGCGACCGAAGCCCGAGAGTGCTGCGCAGGGCCACGCAACAACCAGAAATACGCCGTACCAACAGCTCTTGAGAAGTTTTCGGATCACGATTTCATCGTATCGGTCAGCTTCGACTTGAATCTGATTTCTGAAACACGAACTCGTTGCACCCTGGGTTTCCGCCGCTGGTCAGCAGTTGCGTCAGACTAAAACCCCGCTCCCGGTAAAAGTTGAAAATCTGCTCCGGCCGCGCAACCTCGAAGGGGTAGCCTCCGACCCAGTCGATCAGGTCCTGCCAGAAAGACATCCCGCGCTGATTCTTGCCATAGTCCCGGATAGTTTGAAACGGCCGGCCGTGAAGAAAATCCTTCAACAGTCTGCGCCAATAGAGAACCCAGAACGACGGCCACACCGCCAGAAACCGCAGGCCTCGTGGAGCTTCGTTGTAAAACTTCTTGACCTTGGTCCAGCGACGGCTCGCCGTACCCTGATCGTTATAAATGGCGATAAAAAGCTTTCCGCCCGGCGCTACCAAAGGGGCGGCGTTAGCCAGCGCCGTCCACATCTGACCGGTGTGGTGCAGCACGCCCCATGAATAAACCACGTCGAATTGTCCCAGAGATTCCAGATAATCGCCGTCAAGAGCAGACCCTGATTCTACGACCCACGCGGGATCGTCAGGATAATAACGCCGCTTCAGTTCCGCCGTGCAATTTACAGAGTTGGGATCGTAGTCGAAAGAGCGAACTCGGGCTCCCAGGCGCCGCGCTGCCAGGCTGAACAATCCGCTGCCCGACCCGATGTCGAGAAAGCTGCGACCGGCAAGGCTTTCCGTCTCCAACATTTTCTTCAGCGAGGTGATTGCCTCGGCGATCTTTTCGTCGTTGAGGGTCTGCAAGAACCATGCCCAGTTCTTGCCGAACTCGAAGCGCTCGCCGGCAGCCACCTCCGTTGCGTGTTGCGTCATGCCCAAAGGGCCCCCATGTGCTCGACCATACCGGCGTCCCGCGCCAGGTCTCGGTTCTGATTGTCGCATACCGTTTCGCGGGATTGGAACGCCGGGGGGATGTTGGGGGCAAAGTGCGAAGTTACAAGTTCGACTACCCGTCGCCACTCGAGTCAACGGTCCCGGTTAGCTCCGTTTCCGCAGGAGTGATAGCATTTCTAAATACTATGTGTGGGATTGCAGGGTTTCTCCTTCGCGACCAGAACGCGCAGATTTCGGATGTGCGGGCCATGTGCGATCTCATCCGGCACCGCGGCCCGGATGACGAAGGCATCTATACCGATGGTCCGTGCGGCCTTGGAATGCGCCGCCTTAGCATCATCGACCTGAATACCGGTCATCAGCCGATTTCGAATGAGGATGGCACGGTCTGGGTGGTTTTCAACGGAGAGATTTACAACTACCAGGAACTGCGCCAGGAGCTGATTGGCAAAGGCCATCGCTTCCTGACCAACAGCGATACCGAAACCCTGATTCACCTCTATGAAGAAGCGGGTACTGACGGCCTTGGTCGGCTGCGGGGCATGTTTGCCTACTGTATCTGGGATTCGCGGAAGCGCAAAATCTTGCTGGTTCGCGACCGCTTCGGCAAGAAGCCGCTTTACTACGCGCAAACGCCGAACGGGTTTTATTTCGCCAGCGAATTGAAATGCCTGCGTATGGCCGGCGTTCCGCTTGATCTCGACACCGACGCCCTCCGGCTCTATTTCCAGTTCACCTACATCGCCGACCCATACAGCCCGTTCAAAGCGATTCGCAAACTGATGCCGGGTTGCTGGATCGAATGCTCGGTCGACGGTTCGACTCGCCAAGGGCGCTACTGGAAGCTGCCTCCGTTCTCGGAAGAAAACCAGAACGGACTCAGCCAAGCCCAGACATGCGAACAAATACGCGACCTGTTCGACGAGGCCGTACGTATCCGCATGATCGCCGATGTGCCGCTGGGAGCGTTTCTAAGCGGCGGCATAGATTCCAGTCTGGTGGTCGCCTCGATGGCGATGCAGTCCCGTGAGCCGGTCAAGACGTTTTCCATCGGCTTCGAGGAAGCTGCCTACAACGAGTTAAAGTATGCCGCGATGGTCGCGAAAAAATATAAAACCGACCATCATGAAATCGTGGTCCGGCCCGATTCACTGGCGCTGATCAACAAGTTGGTGCGTCATTACGACGAACCCTTCGCCGACTCGTCGGCCATTCCCACCTACATCGTTTCTGAATTTACCGCCCGATATGTGAAGGTCGCTCTCAGTGGCGATGGCGGCGACGAACTCTTTGCCGGTTATCCCATCATGGATCTGATGGAGAAGTATAAGTTCCTCGACCGCGTTCCACGCCCCCTGCGCAAGCTGATGCGCCTGACGGCCGGCGCGCTACCTTATTCAGCCTATGGCAAAAACTTCTTGCATGCGATCGGATCTCCGACCTCACTGGAGCGCTACTTCAATCAGAATTACGTTCCTTATTTCCTGCGCAAACGAATGCTGACCCCGAAGTATATGTTGCCGGCCGACGTCGCGTTTCTGCAGCAGATGCTGCCCGACAACTTCCTGCCTGAGGGCACCGATATTCGCTCGCAGTTGATGTACTTTGAGGCTACCAATTTGCTCACAGGCGATTTTCTGGCAAAGGTAGATCGCGCCTCCATGGCGGCTTCACTGGAAGTTCGCTGTCCGCTGCTGGACCATCGCTTCGCGGAATTCGCAACTCGCATTCCAACCAGTTGGAAGTGGCAAAACGGCAAGGGCAAACAGATTTTGCTGGAAGCCCTCGGCGACCGGTTGCCGCCAGAGCTGTTGACGCGGCCGAAGATGGGCTTTGGTGTTCCCATCGATCACTGGTTTCGGGGACCGCTGCGCGAGCTGGTTCACGACAGTTTGCTGGGAAAGAGTTTTCTCGATCGCGGAATCGTATCTCCGGACTTCGTGCGCTACCTGTTACAGGAGCACGACAGCGGACGCCGCAGCAATCATCATCAGATTTATGCGTTGCTCATGCTGGAGCTGTGGTTCAAGAACCTGGAAGAACCGCTCACACCAGAGAGCCAGACAGTTCCTTGCGCAGCTCCTGCCCTAGGCTAGTCAGACAATCGTGCCCCCGGGCAGATCCGGATTAACTATGGGCAACAACCATTACATGTAGACCATTAATTAATCTGGGCGAGGCCTTTGGTAGAGCCGCAAAGATCGTTCTCCGGATGCCCTTCGTAATCCGGGAGTGAAAGTTGTCGGGCATGCACTCGTAGCCGTGAGTATAGAATTCCGCCATTACACCGTATCCACACTCCTGAAGGACTGCGTGAGCAGTATCTCTGGTGAACTGGTGTAAGTGTCCGTAAAGTCCACGATTCTCCATGAGGAAATTTCGCAGCAAGCTCTCACAATTCAGCTCGAGCGGGATGTGAAAGACAAAATAGTCGGCCTTTGACCGGATACTCCTTAAGAACCGGAAGTAGTCTTCGATGTGCTCGAACACATCGATACACAACAGAACATCAAAATGCTGCTCATCGCTTTTCGCGTCGCCCAGGACAAACCTGGTCCGTAGGCTTTCGCGCGAACGAGCCAGGGCGATCGCTTGTGGGGATATGTCATATCCCACGAACTCGATCGTGCTTTCGGGCGACATTTTTAACTCCAGTTGCCGCAGTATCTCGCCCGCTCCACAGCCTATGTCGCAAATTGTGCGGGGCGGTTTGGGCAGCAAAGCCAAGGCTCTTAAGATTTGTACTGCCTTCCACGGAGAGTCTTCAACATGCCAGGTGGGGTTCTTTTCAAGATATTCCCCATCAAGATAAAGCGGCGATGACGTGGAATATTTCATGGAGACTCTAGCCGTATGTTTCGCCACCGATCGGCGTTGGCTCTCCGCTCATATCAAGCCTGCAGACTTGTCTAGTGAACCGCCGAACCGGTAACGGGCTGACTATCAGATTTCGCGCCATCGCTGCCTGATGCACTGCCTTCGATAGCTGCTTTCAGTGCAGTCATGTCAACCCCGGCGAGTGTGCCATCACTGGTCTGCGTCCATTTTGGCGAAGCCAGTTGCCAGTTTCCCGCACTGGCATTTACGAAAGTAACTTTTGTCTGCAAGGAGTTCTTGGCAGGAAAAGCCTGCGGAATGTAATCGATGGGAATATTCATGACATTCCCCAGGAAACGCTTATCGAGCGGCGGATGGTTTCCCATATAGTAAGTTAGCCCAACCGTACCTTGTCCACCCCAGTCCCCGGTGGGTGGGCGGCAGAGTACATTGTCCCTGACCCAGATGTTTTTGGTATAGGACTGCGGCGGCGGCCATCGCCAAGCTTGGTTGCTTTCGAAAAATATTGATTGATCGCACATGGTTCCCGGGAAAGAAATCACCGTATTGTGTTCAAACACCAGATCGCTCATCTCAGGTAGGAGAGCAAGACCCCAATTACGCGTGCCACCCGGACCCTTGGGGTTGGCGAACAAGATAAGGTTATTCGCAATCCTTACCCGTTTTTCTTCGCCGGGATTGGTGCAGTTAGGATAACCATACTTTGCCCCGCATGTATCGTCAGTCGCCAGCGTGGCAAAGCCGGAAATTACATTCTTCAGGACGTTGTTCTCGATGGTGATGTCGTCTACCACGGCGCTGTTTCCGCTTTGGCTGGTGCGAATCGTCAGCAGGATGGAGGAGCCCATCTGCCCACTCATCCAGCTATTTTCCATAATATTCCCGGAAACAATGGCTCGCTGCGCGTTCTTGAATTCCAGATTGTTCTTAGCCACCCATTTATTGCGTGGCGGAAGTGTTATGCCAGGAGCGTCCCAGGTCAGCGGCTTGAAGAAATGATTTCTGCGAATTTCGATATCGGAAGGAATATAGGGATTGCTGGAGTCCCCAGCCCCGCCGAACATCACGTCTTCCGTGGTGGCCGAAAGAAAGTTATTGACGATCTTGATCGGCCCCGGCGTGCGATAGGAAAGAATGGCTTGAGAGTCCATCGTGGAATCGTGAATATCTGAAATAGAGCTATCGATAATAGCCACGGAAATACCGTTTGCAGCTACACCTTCGCGGACGTCCTGGGTGTCGGACCCGTGCAGGTAGCATCGGTCTATAGTAATGTTCTTCGGAAATTCGTCGGTGGGCGCCAGGCTGGGAGCAACGCGCTTGGCCAGGCTTCGAACTTTGGCCTCGACCTTCGAGGTAACAAAATCTATGTTCACCAGGCTGTACACACGGGCCGCGCCGGCTGCCGGCGTCACTTCAAGGCCCACCAGTCGGTAGTGAGCTGCGCCGGGCAGCACCGAAATGGCTGAGTCACTGTTCGAGGTCTGAATCCTGGCCATGGCGCTTGCATCTGCCGCTGTCGCTCGCTGCCCTGCATGAACCTTGCTTTCGATCCCAGCACTCTCAATGTAGATCCAACCATCACCTGTTTTTGGCCGCAGAACAAAATTGCCACTAAACGTTGCGCCTGCCTCAAGACGGATAGTATCGCCGGGACGAGCTGCATCCAGTGCTGCCTGCAAGTCTTGCCCGTTGCGAACATGCACCGTGGATCCACTAGGACGGTGGTAGGTGGTATCTATATAAGTGCGCGGTAATTCCGCTACAGGTGGCTGCACAGTTTGCGCCAAGGCGACGCTCGTCAAGACTAGGCCGATAATCAGTACTCTATTCATAGGTAATCTAAAATCTCACGTCCGATGCCGCAGCAATTATATTCGAATGACTAGCCTTCTATGTCGACCTTGGTGCTGAATGGTGCGTCTCGGCAAATTCTAGCGCCCTTCTTGTTTTCGTTCCGCAAAAATTGTGTACGCATCATTCTGAAAAACTGGCCGGTACTGGGTTTGCAATAGTGTCGTAACGTATCGGTACGTCGCCGGACTTTCCTCGCGAAACCTCTCGAAAGCTCCCCGGTAGTTCTCGCCCACGACAATAAAACTTGGAGTTACGTGAGAATAGTAGCCAAGCCGGCTGTCATCCAGCAGGTTACTATCGAAGCCTAGCGCAAAACCCATTTCCGGTTCGCCCACCACCAACCCCTGAGGTTCGGCATGGGCTTTCAGAAAGGCAGTGGCTGGGAGGTAAGTGCGGCGGTACTTGTCGTGGACGACGACATTGGCCACGGCGGCTAGTTGCAGGGCGATAAAAGCTGCCAACGCCAGCGCCACGAATGCGGACGGTAGTTTGGGCTGATTCCAGCACCAGATTATCCAGATAGCCAGAAACGCGGCCAGGAAGGGGATGCTGTAAACCAGATATGCGGGGTGTTTGACGGCTTGCAGGGTGAGATATAGCCAATTGATCGCCGCTAGAATCAGCAATGCTTGTAATCCGCGCATGCGCCGCAACGTGGCAACCGACAAGGTCCCCACCACTCCGGCCACATAGCTTAGCAACAACAATAGTTTGATTTTCGCTACGGCCGGCGCGCCTGGCTGGAAGCCGAAGGCGGCCAGATAGCGCTCCACGATTTCGTTTCGCACCTCGACCCACGGCCGCAGGATATCGTTCAAGCGGCCTGACGCGTTGCCCCGGAATTGCGTCAGGAAGAGCTTTGGATCTTCGGCAAGATAGAAGCTCCAGCCGGCCGCTCCGACCAGGTAAGGGATGGCTGCGAGCATGACGTGCCGCCAATGGATGGACCGGCGGTCATAATAGAACATCAGGAATACCACTCCAGCCAGACTAAGCAGTCCGCCATTCGGGTGGGTCAGACCGCTCAGGACTACCAGACTGTGGGCGCAGAATACGGCGACATTCAAACTCCGCTTCCGCAGCACCAGATAGGCGGCAATCGCGGCGTAGCCAAGCGCGGCCGCCATCATATCCATGCGTCCATCCGCTCCCTGCATGATGAAGACGAAGTCAGTCGCCAATAGCCAGACCGTCAGGATGGCAATATGCACATTGCCGGTCAGCGCCCGCATAATGAGAAACCATGCCCAAAGCGCCACCAATCCCCACACGATCGACACGCTGCGAAGCGTGAATAAACTGAAACCAAAAACCTTGTACCAGCCGGCCTGAAACACAAGGTGCAAAGGCATCACCCAATAGGTGTGCTGTCCGAGGCCGATGGTTTTAGGGTCGTCAGGAGCTGGCGCAATGATCGGAGTAATCAGTTTGCCGTGAGTGGCGAGATTGAACCCGGCGGAACCGAACCAGGCTTCATCGCACCATGGAGGCCGGGTAAGGGCTACCGACATACAAGCTGCCAGAAACATTACGGCAGCCAGCAGCAACAATGCCGACTGCACTCGGGTCAGGCCTTGAGTTGTTAATTTTTCGCTGTTCCCCATGGGGTTGGACTGTTTCGGCTGGCTGATCACGACATTCCGTATGGCATGAGATTCGGACCTGGGCAAGCCGCTTGTCCTCCGGCCCAACGAAATGCTATCGAGAGGCTCGTTTGGAGAATTGAGGAGCTAACTGTTGGCTGTAATACTAGCACTGCCAAAGCTATACGGTCGAGCCAGCGCCGGCGGGCATGGGGGTTCCGTTCCACTCATGAACATCTCGTGAAAAAGGGATTAAGGGCGCTCCAGGCAAATGTTTGGATAGCCGTCACTCTTTGCCTACTCTGCGTCCCCGGCCTGTCGAAGGCTTCAGTTCCAGCGAAGCGATTTGCAACGCCGTGATCTGATCAGACGAACCCGGCTCCATGGCGCGATACTGCGCATGGAGCCGAGCTTTGTGCTGTGATTACTTACTTACACTGGCCGAAGCTGTTTTGGCTGGAGTGGGCAAGGGAGGAGAACCACCTGCCGAGGGTCGTGGCGGAATAGGACTAGGCGCGATTCCTCCAGTAGCTGCTTGCAAAACACTCCAGCTGATGCCCGACAACTTGCCGTCGCTGGTGTCGGTCCAGTACGGGCTCAAGAGCTGGTAGTCTCCTGTGACGGGAGCACCATAGGTGAACGGTACGGTGGTGGCGTAGTTGTGCAAGGGAAAAGTTTGCACGCGCTCCCCGCCCGGCACGAACATAACATTGCCGTAGAACCGTGGCCCCAGTGGCGAGGGGTCGCCCATGTAATCCGACAATCCGGCTATGCCAAATAGGCTGACCAGTCCGCAATCGCCGTCTGGCTCCTGAGTCAAAGCGTTGTCCAGCACCCAAACGTTATGGGTCGAGGAAAAGCCCACCGGCGGCGAGCAACCCCAGGACAGTTGCGGCAGCGAGAAGCGCACCGCACTCCACAACGTCGATTGGTTGCTCATCAAGGCAGTATTGTGCTGGAACACAAAGTCGGTTTGCCCTGGATTGGTGGCATTGCCGCCGTCGAGCTTTAAGCTGACGTGCTGGTAAGTATCGCGACTGGGACTTAGCAATAAGAGATTGTTGTCAATCCAAATGCGCCGGCTTTCTCCAGGATTCGTGCATTGCGGATAGCCGAACTGGGCGCCACAGTCGTCGTCATAAGCTAAGGTGCCGATTCCGGCGTCAACATTGGTCAAGATATTGCTTTGAAAGGTAATGTCGTCGACTACAGCGAGGTTGCCGCTTTGACTGGTGCGGATGGTGAACAATACCGAAGACCCGGTCTGTCCGCTCACCCAGGTGTTTTCCATCACGTTACCGGTGACGACTACCCGCCGCGCGCTCTTAAATTCCAGATTATTTTTTTCCACCCACTGATTGCCGGGGCTACTGGGACAGGCAATACCGTTGGGCAAGAGCGATCCTGGCGGAACCGTTCCTTGAACACCGCAGACATCCCAGGTCAGAGGCTTGAAGAAATGGTTCTTGCGGATTTCAATGTCCGACGGAACATATGGGTTGTTGTAATCGCCGGCACCGCCAAACAGTACGTCTTCCGTGGTCGCCGAAAGATAATTATCGACAATCTTGATCGGACCTGGCGTCCAGAACGCAAGGATCGCCTGCGAGTCAAAGGTGCTTTCGTGGATGTCGGAGATGTAGCTGTCAATGACAGCGAAATTGCTGCCGTTGGCCTGTACTCCCTGGCCTACGTCCTGGGTCGGCGAGCCGTGAATGTAATCGCGATCAATTGTGATTGAGTCGGGCTCGGCCAGGCCGATCGCCGGAGCCCAGCAAACCAGGCAGTAGGTAAAGTTGTTGCTGGGAGGATTGTTGCTGGAGTTGCTGCCTAGCGTGGAGTTCGAGGTGATTTCCAGACCGACCAAGCGATAGTGATTCGCACCTGGTGCCAGAGTGAATGGGGAACTTGTGTTGTTGGTGGTGATTTTTGGCATGCTCGGCGAGTTGCCGGGAGCGACCCTGGTGCCCGGCACCGGTAAAGCGGCAAGCGCCGAACTCTCGATGTAAATCCACTTCTGGTTAGCGTTGATCTTGGCGGGAAGAACAAAGTTTCCCGTATAAACCGAGCCCGCGTCCAGCACTATGATATCGCCGGGAACAGCCGAAGCCAGCGCGTTGGCGAAAGCTAGGCCGGTGTGGGCTCGCCACGTAGTACCCCCGGTTGGAGAATTCCAGGTTGTATCAATATAAACCCGCGGCAGCACGGGGACTGGCTCTTGGGCTCCGGCGATAGCAGCAAATAAAAGCACACAAACCAACAGCTTATTCATGAGGACTCCTATGGGTAAAAATGTGGACATCGATGCACCAGGGAGCCAGACTGGACTACGTCGGCACTATCAACACTATGCGCGGCTGTGTGACTAAGCTACTGGTTTGAGGACGGAATTCGGGCTAGTCGTTAAGAGCTGTACTTACCTGAGCTAAGGTACAGGAGGGAAACATTGCAAGGGATCTAATCCGGGGAACTAGACCGCTCGATACTCACTACACCCTTCCCATGAGCTGTCTCGCGCAGAACAGTCGGTAACAGCAACGAAGAGGAATAAAGCAAGTCGCTATCAGCGATGGCGATCGAGACCAGCGTATCTCACCGGCAAGGTTGGTGCTGTACTGCCAAGAATGCAGTGTCCGCTGTGCACTTAGAGTCGAAATTATTGGCTGGACTGCTAAAACCACGACGCCACCGCATAAGATGCAATGGCGCCGGCTTAGTCAAGCAACAAATACGCTGCTTGTGCTTAGGGGTTCATAGCTTGTTGCAGTTCACTCCAGTCGATACCGGAAACCTTTCCATCCGTAGTATCGGTCCAATCGGGGATGAGCAACTGGTAATCACCATCGCCGGGGTTTACATAAGTGAAGGGTGTCGTGGTTGAGTCATTCGAGGTCCCCGGCCAGGTTTCCAGTTGGTAGCCGCTGGGAACGAACATCGCATTGCCATAGAAGCGGGGAGCCATGGGAGAAGGATTTCCCATGTAGTACGCCAGACCGGTCACTCCGCCAAACGTGGTTATAAATCCGCAATCGCCATTTGGCTGTTGCGTCAAAGCATTGTCCAGAACCCAGACATTATGGGTCGAGGAGTAGCCCTGCGGCGGGGCGCAGCCCCAACTTAGTTGCGCCAGTTCGAAGTAGAAGGAGTTCCAGAGGGTCGATAGATCACTCTTCAACACCGTGTTGTGCTGGAAGATGTAGTCCGTCAAACCGACGTCGGTACTGTTGCCGCCGTCGATATTTGCGCCCACATGATGGGTTGTGTCCGCGTTTGGACTCAACAAGAGAAGATTATTGTCAATCCATATACGGCGGCTTTCTCCCGGATTTGTGCACTGCGGATAGCCATCTTGAGCGTTGCATTGATCGTCTTGCTCGAGCGTGCCAAATCCTGCGTCCACGCCTGACATGATGTTGCTCTGGAAAAGGATGTCGTCCACCACCGCGAGATTTCCACTTTGGCTGGTGCGAACGGTGAATAGCACGGAAGAACCGGTCTGAGCGCTGACCCAGGTATTCTGCAAGGTATTTCCGGTAACCACCATCCTGCGGGCGCTCTTAACTTCCAGGTTATTTTTTTCTTCCCACTGGTTGTTGGGGCTGGAGGGACACTGCGTGCCATTGGGCAGAAGTCCGCCCGGCGGCACCGTTCCGCCCACGCCGCAGGAGTCCCATCCGGTAGGCTTGTAGAACTGGTTTCTACGAATTTCGATATCGGATGGCACGTAGGGATCGTTGTAGCCGCCAGCCCCGCCAAACAACACGTCCTCGGTCGTGGCTGAAAGATAATTGTCGACAATCTTGATCGGACCCGGCGTCCAGTAAGCCAGGATGGCCTGTGAGTCCGAGGTGCTCAGGTGGATGTCGGAGATATAGCTGTCGATGACAGCAAAATTGCTGGCATTGGCCTGTACCGCTTGTCCGACATCCTGCGTGGGTGAGCCGTGGAGGTAGCTGCGATCGATCGTGATCGAGTCGGGCTCGGTAAGGCCGATCGCGGGATTCCAGCAAATCAGACACCAGGTGAAATTGTTGCTCGGGGGGTTGTTGTTTCGATCGCCGCCCTCGGTCGAGTTCGAGGTAATCTCCAGACCCACCAGGCGATAATGATTGGCACCCGCTGCCAGCGTGAACACGGCAGCCACCGTGGGCGATGTGACCTTGGCCATGTTCGGGGCTTCGCTCGGACTTACCCTCGTGCCCGGAGGCGGCAAGTTGCTGAGGCCGGAGCTTTCAATATAAATCCACTGATTGTTGGGATTCGTCTTGGCCGGAAGGGTAAAGTTGCCCGAATAGGATACCGTGTTGGTCAAGATAATCGTGTCGCCCGGTGAGGCGGCGTCCAGCGCAAACTGCAGGGTCGAAGGCGAATTGACTTGCCATATCGCGCCGTTGGGCGGGTTCCAGGTAGTGTCGATATAGACCCGCGGTGATGCCGGGAAGGGCTCGCCGGTGACTGCGATCACCGTGATCGGCACCGTAACGGTTTGCTGATTGGTTCCGTTGCTGGCAGTGACCGTGATGGGATAGGTTCCGAGTGGCGTACTGCTTCCCGCAGTTACAGTCATGGTCGAAATGCCCGCACCGGGCGCTGGAAAACTACTGGGAGCGAAGGTAATCGTGGCGCCCGCTGGAGGCGTCGAAGCCGAGAGGCTGATGGCGCCGTTGAATCCGCCGCTGATCGTAGTCGTGATTGCCGAGGTTTGCTGACTCCCTTGGGTGAGGGTTAGCGAAGCAGGCAACGCGGAAACCGTAAACGTTCCGGAAGCTGTGGTGACGGTGAGGGTGACTACTGTACTTTGCTGAATCCCGCCGCCATTTCCGGTCACGGTGATGGGATAGGTGCCGGCTGGCGTGTTTGAGCCAACCACAATAGTCATAACTGACCTGCCGGAACCTGGAGCGGGAATAGGATTTGGACTAAAACTTACTGTCGTGTTGCTGGGTGTTCCCGATGCCGACAGACTGATGGCACTGTTAAATCCATTGGAAACCGAAGTGGTAATGGTGGAATTTCCCTGATTGCCTTGCGTTACGGTCAGCGACGACGGAGACGCACCAATCGTAAAGCTCGCCTGTTGTGACGAGGTAACTGTGAGAGTAATGGTGGTGGTTTGCCGAATTCCGCCACCCACACCCGACACCACAATGGGATATATTCCTACTTTCACCGAGCCGCCGACAGTTATGGTCAGCGTCGAATTGCCCGATCCGGGAGCTGGTATTGGATTCGGACTGAAATTAAAAGTAATGGGCAATCCTAAATAGGACGTATTGGCGGAAAGTGTAATTGCACTGTTGAAACCACCGCTAACCGCCGTGGTGATCGTCGAGGTTCCCTGATTTCCTTGCGCGATTGAGAGGGAGGAAGGCGAAGCCGAAATTGTGAAGTCTGCCTGTGCACTGGCTGTCTGTGCAAATAATAAGATGCTAATTAGGCAGAAAAATAAGGCAGATCCGAAGATCCGAACGCGACTGCTCATGAAGACTCCTTGATCGGGCAAGGTACGGCTAGTAGGCTGGTACAGCCGTATTTTTTCTGGATTACAACTGAAGACTGTAAATAGGTGCCGATTGGCAGTCACCAGTAAATCGCCGTTCATGCAAACTTAAGTAACCAGCTCGTCCGTTACTTTTTTGTCGCAGTGTTGGGTAGTAGTTCATTACGCAGTCTTGATTAGACCGATGCTGGAGATGCTCAGTTCATCAGCGATTGGCTATGCAATGTTGGTGGGATGATGGACGAAAATTTAGACCGAATTCCTATCCTGCTGCTGGTTAGAGAGTTAGGCATAGGTGGTACGGAACGTCAACTGGTGGAGACGGCGCGCTTCTTGCAACGCGAGCGATTCGTTCCTCATGTGGGTTGTTTTCGTCCGGATGGATTGCGCCGCAAAGATTTGGAGCAGGCTGGAGTGCCGATTCTGCACTTGCCGGTTTATTCGTTTAAATCGCCTGCCGTGCTGACGGCCGCGAGACAGTTACTTCGTTACCTCCGGCAGCATCGCATCCAGATTGTTCACTCCTTCGATGCGCCGCTCAACGTCTTCGCCGTACCCGTAGCCCGTCTGGCGGGTACGCCCGCGGTGATATCGAGCCAGCGCGGCGATCGAAACCTGACCACCCAGCGGCTTAAGCGTCTGCTGCGAATTACCGATCGCCTGGTCGACGCAGTAGTGGTGAATTGCGAATACATGAGGCGATACCTGATCGACGAAGAGCAGGTGGCGGAGCCGAAGGTACGTCTTTGCTACAACGGTATCGACACGGCCCAATACCAACGTCGCAGCGGGATTGCCACGTATTCCGGGCGAACGGTGATCGGCACGGTTTGTGCCTTGCGTCCAGAAAAGGGAGTGGACATTCTGATACGTGCCTTCGCGGCCCTGCGGCGTCCGGACGCGGAACTGGTGATCGTAGGCAGTGGTCCGGAAGAAGCTAGGTTGAAGGCCTTGTGCACGGAATGTGGAGTGGAAAACTATCACTTCGAGCCCGCGACCAACGACGTTGCGGAGTGGCTTAGCCGCATCGATATCTTCGTCCTGCCATCGCGTTCAGAGGCGCTGTCCAACTCTTTGATGGAGGCAATGGCCTGCGGCTGTTGTCCGGTGGCATCGCGGGTCGGGGGTAATCCCGAACTGATTGCTCACGGACAGAATGGTCTATTGTTTCAGGCCGATGCGGTCGACGAGTTGTCTCATTCTCTGCAAGGGCTACTAGACGATGAAGCGCGGCGACGAAAATTGGCGCAGGCTGCCTCGGCGATGATCCGCAGCCGGTTTACCTTTGCCAACGCCGCAGATACGATGCAGGGAATTTACGAGTCGGTTCTCAGTTCGACGGGACGGAAGCTCCGCGATCCTGTCGCATCTTCCGGCTGAACAAGTTCGACAGGCGCAAAACGTTCTTGCGGAGCTCATACTGATCGGCAATACGCTCACGCGACCGCGATGCCATTTGCCGGCGAAGCGCGGGGTTATCCATCAGCGAAGCAATAGCGGCAACCAGGCCGTCTACGTTGGCGGGAGTCACCAGCAGTCCCTCAATTCCATCACGAATCAGTTCCGGGACGCCGGTAATGCGAGGCGCCACGCAGGGTACTCCCGTGGCCATAGCTTCCATCAGAACTACCGGAACACCTTCGGAAAAGCTGGAAAGCACGCATAGGTCGCTTACGGCGTAGAGTTGGCGCAATTCTTCCTGGCTTTTCCAGCCTTCGAAGACGACCTTAGCGGCGATTCCAAGTTGCCGCGCTCTCTCTTGCAGTTGACGGCTGTCCGGTCCATCGCCAACCAGACGCAAACGAACATCTCTACCTTCGGCAACCAGAAGTGCGACCGCATCCAACAAAAGAGGGTAGCCCTTTACATCGGTGAGCCGGCCGACGGAAATCAACTCAAAGGGGGCAGGATGTTCGCGAAATGTGCCCGGCGACCAGCCGCTGATATCGATACCGAGCGGCACGACTTCGATCTTGTGCCAATCCGACGGCGAAGACCACAGCATGATCTGGCTCCGGCAAAAGTAACTTATGCCGGATGTCAATTCCGCGGCTGCAACTTTCTCGCGGATCCGGAAACCTTCAGGATCAAAGAATTCCGAAGGACCATGAATCGTCATCGACAGCCGGATGTTGAAAACTTTGGTCATGATGAGGGCGACGGTTGTGGTGTATACGGAATGGACATGCTCGATGCCGGCCCGGCGCAGTCGGTCGCCGGCCAGAACCGCCTCCATGAAATACGCCATGGCACGGGCCGTGTTATGAGGGTGGAAACGTCCAATCTTCCACGCGGTCAGAAAACCCCGGAAGTAGCGTCCCGGCCTGGCAGCCAGGGTGACCAAGTGGGCTCGCAGGAGCTCCATGGGTCCGCTTCCCAGGATGTACCAGGTCGAGGTGGCTTCTTCCTGTTCTGCGGAAGATAGCGGGGAGGGCCGGACGCCGGGCCGGCGGATGGAAACAGTTTGAATATCCCAGCCAAGCTCCCGCAAACAGCGGACTTCCCGCAGGAGATACGTGTGACCCAGGGTCGGGTATTCGCTCAGGAGGTAGGCGATCTTCATAATTGGGAAGCGGCCACCAATGGGCGGTTTGCCGATTTGGTACTAAGGCTGAGGCGAATCCCTGTCGAACCCACCTTCACTCAACGCCCTGGAGAATAATCATGATAAACTACACCAACTTGACCGTTGGGTAGCGGTTCCCCTGCCGCGAGTGAAGCCCCTTTGAGGGCCACGTTACAACAGCAAATTCCTGGAGTGAGGCCTGTGAACGCTAACGAGCAGCGGCGACCCGATTCCGTCCTCAGCATTATCTTCCCCGTCCTCGTGTTGTTTCTGTTTGCCGTGTTCACCGGGCTTCCCGAACTGATTCCAGGTGTGCGTTCCATCAGGCCGCTGTTCGTGATTGGAGGTCTGGGACTAATTGCTCTGGCCGTCACCGGCAGGTTCATGAAAGTGCTGTCCAGCCCTATCGGTAAAGGACTGGTGCTGTTTACGATCTGGTTCATCATCTGCACCCCCTTGGCGGTTTGGCGCGGTGGCAGTCTGCTGGTTTTTGAAGATTACTGGTCCAAGTCATTTCTGGCATTTGTGCTTACCGCAGGCTTGATCTCCAATGCTGCGGAGGCCAGAAAAATCTTTCACACCATTGCCTACGGCGTGGGACTACTGGCCATTCTGGCATTAGCGAAACATACCTACACCATGGACGGACGGTTGGAATTGACCGGCGGGCGTTATTCGAATTCCAACGATTTGGCCTGGACATTACTTGTCGGGTTGATGTTCATCGCGTACTTGTACCTGCAGGGAAGCATCGGCCGAAAGGTTCTCGCCCTGGGTCTTGCCGCTCCGGTGCTGCTGGCTCTGTCGAAGACGGGATCGCGAGCGATCTTGATCGGTGCTGGAGTGTTGTGCGTCTACGTGTTCGTCAAGGGTTCGGGGGCGACCCGGGCAAAAATGATCATCGTGGTGCCGGTCCTTTTCGTGGGTCTGGTGATGGCGATGCCCAAGGACCTGCTTAAGCGGTACACCACTCTGTTTGGGCAACAGGAGTCCGGCGGAGGTCAGTTGACGGCCCGCGAGGAGGCGGCCAAGGTGGATGCGGCCGGTTCCAGCGAGGCTCGCCTTCAGTTGCTCCTTGACAGTGTTTATCTGACGTTCGCCCACCCGATTTTTGGCGTCGGCCCCGGCGATTTTCAGGTCGCGCAAAATGACCTGGCGGTCAAACGCGGACAGGCCTATGGACTCTGGCACGTCACTCACAATACCTACACGGAGTTGTCGTGCGAGATGGGAATCCCTGGCCTCTTGATCTATCTGGCATTTCTGCTCCAGTGCTGGCGAGTGCTCTCCTCCATTATTCGCAAGAAATACGTTTCGAAGGATGTACGGATGATGGCCAGAGTGCTGCAAGCGGCATTCCTGGTCATGGTCACGGTGGCGTTCTTTGAAAGTTTTGGCTATGACACCAACATCCCTATCGTAGCCGGGCTGATTGCTGCGCTCAGCTTTGTCGCACAGGGCCAGCGTCCACGCAAGGATTCGCAAATCAAGATTGAGGAGCCGCCCGCGCAGCTTCCTGAGCCCGAATACGAGCCGGCCTGGAGCGGCCGTCTGTACTGACATGTGCGGCATCGCAGGCACGGTGGTCGCGGACGGAAGCGGCGCGCCAGCGCGAACCATCCGTCGGATGACCGACATCATCGCCCATCGCGGGCCCGACGGAGACGGGTTCTACGAAAATGATGGCGTGGCTTTCGGTCACCGCCGTCTGAGCATCATCGACCTCGCCACCGGCTCCCAGCCGATGACCAATGAGGATGGCTCGCTGTGGATCACCTACAACGGCGAGATCTTCAATCATGCAGATCTTCGGCCCGACTTGGAGCGCGCCGGACACCGCTACCACAGCCGTTGCGATACCGAGACCGTTCTGCACGCCTACGAAGAATATGGCGACGAATGCGTTCGTCGCTTCCGCGGCATGTTTGCCTTTGGCCTGTGGGACCGGACAAAGCGGCGCCTGTTTTGCGCTCGTGACCGGCTGGGTATCAAGCCGTTCTATTACTTTTGGGACGGCCGGTTGTTCGCATTCGCCTCGGAAATTAAGGCCCTGCTGGAGCATGCGGAGATCTCGGCGCATCTCAACGAAAACCTTCTCTCTGAGTATCTGGGGTTTGGCTACAGCAGCGGCGAGGAGACGATGTTTGCCGGCATTCGGAAGCTAATGCCGGGCCATACCCTAACTTTGCGCTGCGGCAACAATCCCACTCTGGAGTGTAAGCAGTTCTGGGATGCTCCGTGCCCGGCCGAGTTCGAACAGCGCAGCGATGAAGAATGGATCACGCAATGCCGTACCCGGCTGGAAGATGCTGTCCGCACGCGGCTGATGAGCGATGTGCCGATCGGAATGTTCCTCAGCGGCGGGGTCGATTCCAGCGCAATTGCGGCGATCATCAAGCGCTCGACCTCCGGACCGGTGAAGACCTTTGCCGTGGGATACGGGGAAGCGGATTTCAGCGAGCTCGCCTATGCTCGCCAGGTGGCGGAACGTATCGGCACCGATCATCATGATGTCGTCATCTCGATGGACGACTTCTTTAACGCCCTCCCCAAGCTGGTCTGGCATGAAGACGAACCGATCAGTTGGCCGTCGAGTGTGTCTCTGTATTTCGTGGCCAAGTTGGCAGCCGAGCAGGTGAAAGTTGTTCTGACCGGCGAAGGCAGCGACGAACTGTTCGGAGGCTACGCCCGCTACCGCTTCTATCAACTGAATCAGCGGTGGATGAATGCCTATCGCAGCGTTCCTGGAAGTATGCGCGGGGGTATTCGCGATCTGGTCACCAACCGTCCCATGTTGTCGGCATCTCTGCGCCGAAAGCTCGGTCACACCGTGCTGGGACGGGATGCGAACATCGAGTCGCTTTACCTGGACAACTTCTATTGCGCTTTTGACGCCAGCGACGTGAAACAGCTTCTGGCGTCGCATCAGGCGGGAAATCCGTATGCGTCTTTCCTGAACTATTGGGAAGCGGTCAAGCGGTCGCCCACCCTCAGCCGTCTGCTGTATGCGGACCAGAAGACGTACTTGGTCGAGTTGCTGATGAAGCAGGATCAGATGAGCATGGCGTGTTCGATTGAGAGTCGCGTTCCATTCCTCGACCACGTATTCGTGGAGTTCGCTGCCTCGGTGCCCCCGCACATGAAGTTGCGCGGTAAAGAGGGCAAGTACATCCTGAAGAAAGCTGTCGGCGATCTGCTTCCCGAAAGCATTATCTACCGCCAGAAGCTCGGCTTCCCCACGCCCATACGCGATTGGCTACTCCAGGGTCGCGCAAAAGTTCTGACCGACTACTTGCGTGATCCCGAAGGCATTCTAGCCACCTATGTGAATCGGGAGTTTGTCGACGACTTATTGGAGAAGCACTACAGCGGCAAGTACGATGCGACCGATCGAATCTGGCGTCTTCTCAACCTGCAGGTGTGGGGTGATATGTACCTGACCGGCCGCCGTGAACAGTTTTGGGGCGGGCTGATGCACGTACCTGCCGGTGCCGCGCAAACCGCGTGAAAATCCTTTGGGTCAAGTGCGACTTTCTTCATCCGACCACGCGCGGCGGTCAAATCAGGACGCTGGAGATTATCAAGCGGCTTCATCTGCGGCATGAAGTTCACTACATTGCATATGAAAAGCCTGACGAGCCGGAGGGCCTGAGACGAGCTCCGGAATATTGCACCCGGGCTTATCCTGTGCGGCTCGATGTGCCCCAACGAAGATCGTTGGCTTTCGCCGCTCAATTGGTGGGGAATCTGTTCTCGTCGATGCCGTTGTCGCTCAGCCGCTACCACTCCGCGGCCATGCGGAAGCAGATTGCGACCGTGATGAAGGAGGTCCGCTTCGACAGTATTGTGTGCGATTTCCTTTCGCCGGCGCCAAATTTCGAGCGTCTAGACAATTGCGTGCTCTTCCAGCACAACGTGGAGACCATGATCTGGCGCCGTCACGCTCAGAACGCACCCGATCCACTGCGCAAGGCGTACTTCCGGATGCAGGCCGCGCGAATGTTTCGCTGGGAGCAACAAATGTGCCAGCAGGCAGCCGAGATTATCGCCGTTTCTCCGCAGGACGCCGGCTTGATGCGCGAGATGTTTGGAGTCACTCGGGTGGCCGCGATACCGACAGGCGTGGATATCGGTTTCTTTCGCCGGCCGGCGCATATCGAGCCCAAATCGGACCTGGTATTTCTCGGATCCATGGACTGGCTGCCCAACATTGATGGAGTACAATATTGCGTCCGAGAGATATGGCCGCTGATTCGCCGTCGGTTGCCTGAGTGCACTTTGGCGATTGTGGGTCGATCGCCTTCGGCAGCCATACAGGGCTTGGCGGAACGGGATTCGGGTATCCAGGTCACCGGCACGGTAGAGGACGTCCGGCCCTGGCTCTGGGGATCGAAAGTATCGATGGTGCCTCTTCGTATTGGAGGAGGGACTCGCTTGAAGATCTACGAGTCCATGGCCGCCGGCACTCCCACCGTTTCCACCAGTGTCGGCGCTGAAGGTTTAGATGTGAAACACCCTGGCAACATCCGGCTGGCTGATACTCCGGCTGGTTTTGCGGAGCAGTGTGTTGATCTGCTGGAAAATGCCGGGGAGCGACAGCGCCTGGCGGCCGAAGCTCTGAACCTGGTTACGACGCGCTTCTCGTCCGACGTCGTTGCCGCAGAGTTCGAAGGCTTGCTTCTGGCTGCCGGGAATCGCGCTGCCGCGGCCGCAACTTCAACGCAATCCCGGCGCAATAGTTCGTGAACGCTTCGAAGTCTGACAAGATCACGTAATAACTTAGTTTGAAAACATGGGGACCGAATGACAAAGCTTCAGAGAGTCGTGATTGTTGGCGGGTGTGGCCACGTGGGACTTCCGCTGGGAATTGTCTTAGCGAGTAAGGCGGGGTTGCAGGTCGACTTGTTGGATGTCGATGCCGCAAAAGTCGATTTGGTCAATTCCGGGACCATGCCGTTCATGGAGCGCGGGGCTGACGAGTTGTTGCGCCAGGTAGTGAAGAAATCGCTCAATGCCACCCTCGACCCTGCCTGCATCCGGCGAGCCGATGCGGTCATTACCGTGGTGGGAACCCCGGTCGACCGTCATCTGAACCCCACCGTCGGCGAAGTCTACCGCAGTATCGATGCCCTGCTGGACAACATGCAGGATGGCACTCTGCTGGTGTTGCGCAGTACGGTCTATCCCGGAGTTACCAAGCTGGTGCATGACCGGCTTCGCCGGCTGAAGAGAAAAGTTCTGCTGGCTTTCTGTCCGGAGCGTATTGCCGAAGGAAATGCCATCGAAGAGCTGATCAAGCTGCCGCAGATCGTGTCTGGATTCGATGCCGAAGCTATCGCCGCCGCCAGTCAGTTGTTCGGGCTGATTGCGCCGTCGCTGATTGAACTGACTCCCCAGGAAGCGGAACTGGCCAAGCTGTTCACCAATGCCTGGCGCTATGCTAATTTCGCCATCTCCAATCAGTTTTATATGTTGGCGGAAAGTCGTGGCTTGGACTTCTACCGGATTCACGATGCCGTGACCCGCGATTATCCGCGCATGCGCAGCTTTGCCAAGGCGGGATTCGCGGCCGGCCCCTGCCTGCTGAAAGACACTCTGCAGCTAGCAGCATTTTCGCAAAACAATTTCTTTCTCGGCCACGCAGCTATGTTGATCAACGAAGGGCTGCCCATGTTCCTGGTGGAGCAGATTCGCGGTCACGACTTGGCGAGCAAGCGAGTGGCGATTCTGGGCATGGCTTTCAAAGCGGAATCGGACGACAAGCGCGACAGCTTGTCTTACAAATTGAAGAAGCTGCTCGAGGTGGAAGCTTTGGAAGTGCTGTGCACCGATCCCTATATTTCCGAAGCCGGATTCGTTTCCCTGGAGACGGCAATCCAGAAGGCCGATATTCTGATCGTGGGCGCGCCGCACGCCGCCTATCGTGATATTGAAATTTCGAGCGACAAAGTTGTCGTCGATCCCTGGAACTTTTTCCCCGCCCGGCAGTTTGCGTCAACCACCGCCTGAGAGGACATACAGCAAGCAGCATGAAAATACTCGTAACCGGTTCGGCCGGCTTCATCAATGGTTATCTTATCCAGGAACTCCTGGACGCTGGACACTCCGTTGTTGGGTTGGACAACTTCAGCAAGTACGGAAAAGTTGAGAAGAGCTATGATTCGCATGCTCGCTATCACTTCGTTGAAGGTAACGCCAAGGACAAAGAGCTGCTGAACGAGCTGCTGGAAGACTGCGATCACTTCGTCGCATCGGCAGCCATGATCGGCGGCATCAGTTACTTCCACGAGTTTGCCTACGACCTTCTAGCGGAGAACGAGAGAATCACCGCAGCTGCCTTCGATGCTGCCATTCGCGCCCACAAGCATGCCCGTCTGCAGAAGATCACCGTGGTCTCCTCCAGCATGGTGTTCGAGAACACGAAAGAGTTTCCTACTCCCGAGGGAGCGCAACGCAACTCTCCGCCGCCCAGCTCAACCTACGGTTTCCAAAAGCTGGCCACGGAATATTTCGCTCAAGGCGCATGGGAACAGTACAAACTTCCCTACACCATCGCCCGGCCATTCAACTGTGTCGGGGTAGGCGAAAAACGGGCGCTGATGGATCGCGACATCATGAGTGGCAATGTGAAGCTGGCTATGTCGCATGTGGTTCCCGACCTGGCGCAGAAGGTATTGAAGGGCCAGGATCCGCTGCACATTCTGGGCAGCGGCAATCAAGTGCGGCACTACACCTACGGAGGAGATCTGGCCAAAGGTATTCGCCTATGCATCGAGCACCCGGCCGCCAGGAACGATGACTTTAATCTCTCTACTCCCACCCGAACGACCGCACTGGAGCTGGCCGAGGTGATCTGGAAGAAGATTCACGGAAGCAGTAAACCGTTCCGCTACGTCTCCGACCCGCCCTTTGAATATGACGTGCAGGAGCGTTCTCCCAACGTTACGAAGGCAAAGAAGATTCTGGGTTACGAAGCTACTACCACCCTGGACCAGATCCTGGACGAAGTGCTTCCCTGGATTGAAGAGCAGATTTCACTGGGTCAGATTTAAAGCTGGGAGCCGGAATGACACTTCGCCCTCCACTAACGATTGTCATTCCCGTCTATAACGAGGGCGCAAACTTCAAAGCGCTATGGTCGGTCATCGCGTCGAGCATTCGCACGCCATTTTCGGCGATCGTGGTGTACGACTTCGACCAGGACGACACTCTACCGGTTGTCGCAGAAGTTGTAGCTGCGGGCGAGACCCGGATTCTGCTGCATAAGAACAGTTACGGTCGCGGTGTGACCGGCGCTATCAAGACGGGACTGGAAGCGGTTGAGTCGGGCCCCGTGTTGGTGACCATGGCTGACTTATCGGACGACCTGACCCAGGTTGATGAGATGTACGGCTTGTACGTTGAAGGATGTGACCTGGTTTGCGGAAGCCGTTATATGAAGGGAGGCCGCCTGATCGGCGGACCATTCTTCAAGCAGCTGCTGTCGCGGGCCAGCGGACTCAGCCTTCATTACTTGCGCGGAATTCCTACCCACGATGCTACGAACAGTTTCAAGCTCTACGATGCGGCCATGGTGCGAACTCTGCGGGTTGAGAGTGTGGCAGGATTTGAGCTCGGTCTGGAATTGACGGTCAAGGCGTTCCTTAATGGATATCGCATCACGGAAATCGCCAGCACCTGGCGCGATCGTACTGCGGGCACTTCACGCTTCCGGATTTTCCATTGGCTGCCGCATTACCTGAAGTGGTATTTCTATGCTTTCCAGCCGATGCGGGAAAAGGAAAGAGGCCCGCGCAACGCGAGCGTTAGCGACTCCGGTCACACCGGCCCTTCCTTGCCGGCGGCCGAGCGGCGGATGGACCCGTGATCGCGAATTGCACGCCACGCTTGACCCGACCCGGCTCAAGACTCCTTCGATTATGGCAAGCTATGAGGGTGAGCATTTGACCAAGAGCACTGGGAACTGAAGAGATTCTTCTTTTCGAGCCGTTCTGCGGGTCGCGAAGGCTGCTCTTCCATTGCCCGAAATGCGAAGCCCTAAAGAAGTTTCATTTCGCCTGCAGCAGGAAATCGCCAACGCGGTTCTCTTATTTGCGCCTCCGCAAAGGGAGCTTCGGGCTCAGACGCCGCTGGAGATTCTTCCGTCACCTCGCACCGTGGGCGATGCCGCTCGCGAAACGCCCTACGCCGCCGATCTGGTGAAGCTGGCCGACCAAATCCTGCTGCACAAGATTCCCATCTTCGATACCGAAATTGATTACGGACCAGCCGTGACCTGGCGCCGCGATCCACTACGAGGGACCGGAACTCCACGGAAGTATTTTCGCTTCATTCCGTACCTCGACCTGGCAGCGGCCGGCGATCACAAATGGGTTTGGGAGGTGAATCGCCATCAGCATCTGGTCTTGCTGGCGCAGGCATTCGTCGTAACCGGCAAGCAACCCTACTGCGATGAGGTGATTCGTCAACTCGAATCGTGGTGGGACGACAATCCTCCACAACGGGGCATCAACTGGACCAGCGCACTCGAGGTCGGGTTTAGAGCGCTATCGTGGATTTGGATCTGGCACCTACTGGGCGAGAATATGTCTCCGGAGTTCCGGCAGCGGTTTCTGGCGAAACTCTACGCTCACGGGTTGCACCTGCAATACAATCTTTCGATTTATTTCTCGCCTAACACTCACCTACTGGGTGAGGCTGTGGCGCTGCACGCTCTGGGCCGCTTATTTCCAGAGTTTCCCCGGGCACAGCACTGGCGCACTCTTGGCCGTGACATCGTGCGCACTCAGATGACGACCCAGGTGAGACGGGACGGAAGCCATTTCGAGCAATCAACCTATTATCACTTGTACGCGCTTGACTTCTTCCTGCTGCACGCTGTGCTCGAGGACGTTCCGGATGCATATCATGACGGACTAGCAGGGATGACCAGCTTCCTGGCCTCCGTCGTGCGTGAGGACGGAGAGCTACCTCTGCTGGGCGACGATGATGGCGGGCGAGTCTTCCATCCTTATGGCAAGCGCGCGCAGTTTGCTCGCGGCACACTGGCAACAGCTTCTCTCGTGCTGGATCGACCGGCGTTCTCCTGTTCGGCTCGTGACGTTGAAGAAGTTGCGCTGTGGTGGCTAGGGCCGGTGAAATCCCAACGTAGCGGAACGTCGCAAGTTACGCAGCAATCCCACGCGTTTCGCGATTCCGGACTGGTCGTTATAAAGCGCGGCCAGATTTCCGTCTTGTTTGACGCAGGGCCTTTCGGGCCGTGGAGCGCCGGACACAGCCACGCCGATACGCTGTCTTTGCTGGTATCCGCCGGCGGCGAGGACATACTGATCGATCCCGGTACGTACACTTATCTCGATCCCGAATGGCGAGAGACTTTTCGCGGCACGGCTGCGCACAACACAATTCGCATCGATGGCAAGGATCAAGCCACTCCCGCCGGTCCGTTCCGCTGGCTGGATAAGCCTGAAGTAAGCCTCATCGAGTTCTCCAGCACGACGGAGCGGGACTCTGCAACCGCAGTGTGTAGCTACCGTGGCTTCACTCACAAGCGAACAGTCAAGCTCGCGAATGATGGCCAACTCGAAATCAGCGACGAGTTGGACGGACCGCCGGGTGAACACCTGGTGGAACAGTTCTGGCATTTGGGACAATCAGCGCAGCAAACGAGTCCGGACGTTTGGCGGATCGGAGGGCTGGCTGATTTGCGGCTGCCGAACAGCCAATACGAGCAAGGCTGGCGGTCTTCTACATTTGGTTCGAAAGAGATCTCGCCCGTGATCGTGCTGCGCCGTCGGGTCACTCTGCCGATGACGCTTCGAACCGAGCTGAGGCTATTCAAGACTTCCTGATCTACCTAAATGGAATGGCGGCCCTTGTTGAGAACGGCTTGGAGATAAACTTCGGCCGCGCGCCTCAAGTATCCGTGAGAGTAAACCTTGGATCTTGAAGCTACGCGGCCGAAAATGAAACGCCTGCAAATAAAAGCGCCCCGGAGCAGGAGGTACCTCCGGGGCGGAAGAGAATCTCAAGGCTAGGTCAGGAAGAACTCGCGAGTAATCTTGATCCACTGTTCATCCGGCATGGTACTGGCCAGGTCGTCGATGGCCACGCCGCCGTCTTGCGCCAAGGCTCCCAGTGCGCTCGGCATAACCCGTTGCAGCCGCATCGAAGACTCCTCAGTCCACCAGCGGGCCAGTGCTCCGCCCAGCAGGTTGCGAAAGTTAGTCTTGGCGTCGGGAGATTGCATGGTCACCAGCCAGCCTTCGCCGTAAGGATCTTTCGTCGCCAGTGAGGGATCTTTCACCGCCGCTTCATTGATGTCAGCTACGCTGCCTTCGATCGGCGATACCATGTCGACTTTGACGCCATTGCGCACGATGCTCCATACCTTTTGTCCTTGGCGGATCCACTGGCCGCGTTGCGGCAGCGTGATGTGCTCCACTTTGCCGGTCAGCTTGGAAGCGAAGTCGTCAATTCCGATTCGAACCAGGTTCGGGCTCTCGCTCAGCGCCCAGGTATGACCCGGGTGATAGCGCAAATTGTCTGGAACCGAGAATCCGCCGACCAGGCTGGGCTTCATGCGAGGCGCGATCGCCGTCTGCCGGCTCATTGCGGGAGCTACCTGCAACACGGGATGCTTCGCTTTGGCATAGAAGTGATCGATAGTAAGAAAGATGGCGAACATCATAAGAACGAGTAGAACTGTCATGGCCTGCCTCCTGTTATGAACTTGCTGCGCCTTTCGTTCTAGCGCTTGGCACTTTTCTAAAAGGCACTCGGCGTACCAAACTCGCATACAACAGGAAGCACCTCTGTTGGCGCTAGCAAACAATGGGAACTCCACGAGTTACGACAGCACGTTGCAAAACACAACGATCGACAAGTTGCATTTTGCAGCGCTGAGCTTTGTGGTGTTCTTCAACACAAATGGAGCTGATCGAACCGTAGCAGGTGCTAGTGTCAGATTTTGAACTGTAAAATCAGCAGTTTAGATTGAACTGCCGGATAGTATGGCGAGTGTTGCGAATCTCGCCGGTACTGATGCACTCCGCAACAACGGTAGAGGCGCCAGACAGCAGCGAGCAAAGATTATTTTCGTCTAAACTGCTTAACTTTCGATTTTTCTCTACTGCGATCCCGCACCTTTTAGCACAATCCCCAGTTTCTCAGCAGCTCCGGCCGCAGACGGGACGGCCACGGTAAACACAACCGTGCCGTGGTCAGTCTTCACGACCGTCGCCGTATCGCCTGCGCTCTCCAGCGCGATCACTGCGGGGTGATTCGTTCCGGTACTCTTGGCGCTCAAGGCAACCAGCTTCTTGTAGACGTAGGTTTGCTCAGGACGGGAATCGCTGGCGACAGGACTGGCCAGCAAGAAGTCGGGATTGGGAGCGACGCCCATGTGATTGCCATCCTGGGGTAGCAACTGATATCGGAGGGTGTAGATGCCAGAGGGAAGGCTCTGCCCGCGAAAGTCGCTCATGCCTTGGGGAAACCGAACTACACCCACGAACTCGCCATTAGTCAATTCGGGATAGAGCGCGCCTGGGACATCCTGCTTTACCGTCTTCAAAGGTTTGGCAAACCACAACTCGGCCGTCCAGCCATCATCGAGGGCGACGCGATAGCCTTTCTCTTCAACAGCCTGCTTGAGCGCATCGGAAACGTCAGTGCTGGTGAGCGGTCCGATACTTACGACCTTCCCGCTGGCGGCAAAGCAAGCGCAGCTGAGCGCGATGGCGGCAACTACGGTCGAGAAGGTCTTGCGGATGGCAGCAATCTTCATGTCCCTATTATGCCGTTTTCGCCAGCGAGTCAGTGACGGATATGCGCCCGGCCAATCCTACTCGTATCGCAGGGCTTCCAGAGGGTCGATCCTGGAAGCTTTACGCGCCGGAATCCACATCGCGATCAGAGCGACCAGGAGCAGCAACAATGTCACCGTCGCCAAGGTCAGCGGATCATTAGGGCCGATGCCGAACAAGAGGCTGGCTATGGCTCTCGAAATAAGTAGGGACATCGATAGCCCTGCAGCTGTCCCAATCGCCACCAGTCGAACTCCGCTGGCCGTCACCAGCTTCAGGACATCGCTTCGGGTGGCGCCCAATGCCATGCGCACTCCTATTTCCTGCGTGCGTTGCGTGACCATGAACGAAATCACGCCATACATTCCGATGGCCGCCAGTAAGACGCCCACGAAGGCAAACAAGCCGAACAAGGCGCTCTCAAACCGAGGCCGGTCGGCTAACTGATTGACCTGCTCTTGCATGGTTGCAATCTCGACCGGCACGGTCGGATCGAGAGCTGAAACTTGGGAGCGCAGCCAATCCTCGGTCGCGCCGGGTGAGGCGGAAGTTCGAACAATCACGGTGCAGCCTCGCCTCCAATCCTCCCAATCTTCCACCCGATTGCGCCGAAGCCGGTAATACTCCGGGGCATTGTCGCCGGCCAGGCCACCGTTCTTCACGTTTTGGGCAACTCCAACAACCGTGTACCACGGCCCCTCCAAACCAAGTTGCAGGTGCTGGTCCACAGGGTCTTGACCGGGAAACATCAGGTCTGCGAGCGACTGGCTCACAATGATGAAATGATCGTTGGAGTTTCTATCTTCTTCCTGGAACAGGCGTCCCTGGACCAGCGGGATATCGAGCGCCGAGAAATATCCGGGCGTCACCCAACGCCATGCTACCAAACCGCCAGTACCTTCAGCGGGAAGCGGACGTCCCGCAACCCGAATCGAGGCGAGGATTTGATCATGATGCCACCCGCCGGGAGGAAGCGTGTCGCTTATGGCTAGCGCATTGACCCCGGGAAGGCGGCGCAGTGCGGCCTCCACCTGCTGAAAGAAAGCCATCTGCTGTTCCGGCTTTGGATAACGCTGCTCCCCCAGCGCGATGGTCGCGGTCACAATGCTGTTGACATGCATGCCCAGAGGCTGGTTCAGCAGGTTCCAGAAGCTGCGAACCAAGAGACCAGCGCTAGCCAGCAGAATCAAACTCACGGCGATCTGGGTGACTACCAGCGATTGCCTTACCCGGTTATGCGCGACACCGGCCGACGAGCGGCCGGCAAGGGACTCGGCTTGCGGCGTTTGCAGGGCCGGAAAGACGGCAAACAAGATGCCGCAGAGCAGTGAGACAGCAACCGCAAAACCTGCAACCCGCAAGTCGAGACCGGCACGATCAAGGAAGGGGACACCCGCCGGCGCAATTGCAACAAACGCCCGCAGTAGAGCGAATGCAAGCATCAGGCCGGCGATTGCCCCACCCAATGACAGCAGCAAGCTCTCGGTGAGGGTCTGGCGAATCAAGCGCGCCCGGCTCGCTCCCAGGGCCGAACGTACTGCCAATTCGCGTTCGCGCGCCGCCGCCCGAGCCAGCAGCAAACTCGCTACATTGGCGCAGACGATCAACAACACCGCGATGACAGCGGCCAGCATGATCCAAGCTGCCAGCCGTGCGTCATGCACCTGGCGGTCACGGAGCGAGCGCACGCGCAAGTGGATCTCTTTGCGGAATTGTGGCGGCGCTTGCGTGAGGGCCTGCTGAAATAGTGGCTCTAGGGCCGCGGTCGCTTGTCCAACGGTGACTCCGGGTTTCAGACGAGCAAAACCGAACATCACTCGTCCGGGAGGCGTTTTGCGTTGGGCCGCCTGGTCGAGCCCCTGTGGAACCAGGACGTCAGCGCGCTCCAGGGTCGGAAATTCAAATTCTTTCGGCAATACTCCGATGACGCGAACCCCTTGTCCGTCGAGTGAAATGGTTTTGCCGACGATGGATGCGTCGCCTCCGAAGTGACTTCGCCATAGTTGATAAGAGATCAATGCGACTACGGGAGCGTTGGGGCGGTCCTCATCGGCAGTAAAGTTTCGACCTAACAGGGGGGAGAGTCCAAGGGTAGGCAGAAACGACGACTCAACCGCCGCGCAACTTAGCCGCAGCGGATTGCGCTGGGTCAGATCGCACTGGCCGACTCCGATTGTTGAAGTGATGCTTTCGAACGGGGTCTGCTGATCGCGCCAATCGTAATACCAGCCGCCCAGCACGAACTCCTGCGGCTGGATGGGAGCGACCAGGCCCACTGATACCAGGCGCTCGTCTTGCGCATAGGGAAGGCTACGGAAGAGGATGCGATCGACGACGCTGAACACCGCCGTGGTTGTGCCGATCCCGACCGCGATAGTAACGATGACGGTGAGCGCGAATCCGGGGCTGCAGCGAAATCCACGTAAGCCGTAGCGAATGTCATATAGCGTCGCTTCCAGAAACGACAGCCGCCGCTGACCGTGACACTCTTCGCGTACAGATTCGGTCCCACCAAAGGCAATCGTGGCCTGACGCTGCGCTTCGTCGGGCGACATGCCCGCTGCGATGTTGGCTTCAGTCTGCTTCTCAATATGAAAACGCAGCTCTGCTTCGAGCTCGGATCGAGCATGGTCGGGCCGCAAGGATTGCAGATACCTCAGCAGGCGTTGCAACATTCCCAGCCTCCATCAAATCCGATCGAGCACCAGTTCGATGGCACCCGAGATCCGTTCCCAGTTGGCCAACTCGGCCTGTAGCTGTTTTTTGCCGGTGCGAGTGAGGGAATAGAACTTCGCGCGCCGGTTATTGTCGGAAGCTGCCCACTCGGAAGTGATCCATCCCTTGGATTCCAGCCGGTGCAACGCGGGATAAAGCGAGCCTTGCCCCACCTGCAGCACCTCTTTCGAGATCTGCTGAATTCGTTGTGAGATACCCCAGCCATGCATAGGCTCAAGATCCAGGGTTTTTAGGATGAGCAAGTCGAGTGTTCCCTGAAGAAGGTCGGATGGTTGCGGGGCCATAAGGCGCTCCTGTCGACGGTCGACAATAGTTCTACGCTGCCTTCTTGTCGATTGTCAATAGGAGAAGCTGGGGCGGTTAAGCAGCCAGGTCAATCCTGATCAGACTTCACGCGCGGAGCGCCTTATGTTTCAACACGATTCGATCGGACGAGCTCCAGGGTAGTATGGCGCGAGATCTGGAAGAAATAAGAGGAGAGCTTTCGCTCTCCTCTTGTTTGCCACCGGCTGTTACAAGGGTTGCACTCTTAGGGGCCTGCCACCGGCAGAATCGAGCCGAAGATACCGTGATTTTCCCCGAAAGGCCCGGCGGTGAAGTACAGAGTAGTGGTTGGACCACCGGAGCCGCCGTTGCCGAATGCCAGGGCCCACAGTCCATCAATCTTCAGAGGCAGATCGTTGATGTCGAACAGGTTTCCCACGAATGCCCCAGTGGTGATGTTGTACGCGGAGATTGCTCCGCTGCCGAAGTTCCCGATCAACAGGTCATTGGAGAATCCGCCAAAATTGGATGGCGCTTGCGCGACGCCCCAGGGAGCATTCAGGTAGACGGTATGCGCCAGACGCAAGTAAAGATTGCCGGCCGTGTCGTAGATATCGACATAGCCGAACCCCTGTCCGGGCACGTCGTCGTGCTTGGCAGCGTCCTGCTTGGCGTAGGTCACGGCCAGGTGGCTGCCATTCAGAATCGATTGCACGTTAAACGGGGCGTAGCCAGCCGGGAGGGTTGTATCTACAAAGGCGCCCGATCCGAATGAGTGGGGCGCAAAGTTGGTGTCGTAGGCCTCCACCGTTCCGGCGTTGAAATTGGCCACATAAATGAAATTAGCGCCTCCCTGTGAGGCCAGCGCCATTCCTTTATATACGGCGCCATTACCGTTATTGTTGACCGCGATATAGGCGGTGCTGCCGCCATACCAGCCGGAGATGGTTCCGTCTTCGGTGCAGAAGAGAAACGATGCCGGCTGGCCATTGATTTTGAAGCCGCCGGTACCGTTGTAGACCGTTCCCGACGGGGAGCCGGTACCCGATCCGCTACCGGAGGGAATGGTCACGATTAATCCCTGATTTTGTCCGCTGCTGTTATACAGCGTAGAAAGTCCAGTTCCGTTGTCAGAGACCCACCACGGGCCACTCGGGCTGATGGATAGGCCCCAGGGATTTACCAGGTCCGGATCCAAAACCGACGCGGCGTTTGTGATGTCAGAAGTTAGATTGGTCACCGCAGTTCTTTGGGCAGAAGCCGGCAGGCTGAGCACCGCGATCGCAAGCAGCGAAAGCAATGCCACGTAGCCCATTCGGAGGGAGGTTGGTGGTTTCTTTGTAGTTAGCATTTCTCTCCTCGGATCTCGAATCGTAGATTTGCTTTGGGCAACACTTCCTTCCCAGAAATCGCGGCTGCCATAAGCTTCCTGAATCTATCGATTGCAAACTATAGAGTTGTCTTATTGAGGTCACGATATTGTCAAAGCTTGTTGACAAGTATTAGTTGACGAGTGGAAAGAGGAGGGTTTTCGCCCTCCTCGAAGCTGGGGTTAGACCAAACTAGTTGCGAGCTCGACTTTTTTGCACGACGTGTCCGGTGGCTGATCCCTGGCCGGGAGCCGGCACGAGACTTCCAAAGGTGCCATAGGTTTCAGAGAATGTCCCGGCGGTGTAGTAGAGGGTGTTGACCGGTCCGGCTGACCCGCCGTTGCCGAACTCCAACGCCCATAGACCTTCAATACGCAGCTGCAGCTTGGCTTGGTCCTGCATGAGCCCGATAAAGTTTCCGGAGTTTGGATCGAATGCCATGATGGATCCGCTGCCGAAATTTCCAATCAGCAGGTCGTTGCTGAAGGCGCCAAAGTTTGCCGGTGCTTGAACGATCGCCCAAGGGGAATTCATTTGAATAATGTGGGGTAATCGCCGCAGCAGGTTGCCTTGCGTGTCATAGATGTCGACATAACCATTGCCCGGTCCGGCCACATCGTCGTGCTTGGCAGCGTCTTGTTTCGCATAGGTAACGACCAGATTGCCGCCGATGAGTTGGATGTTAAAGGGAGCAAAGCCGCCAGGGATGGTCGAATCTACGAAAGCGTTCGAGCCAAAGGAATGAGGCACGAAGTTCTTGTCGAAGACGTCGACCGTTGCACCCTGAAAGTTCGCGGTATACAAATAGTTGGCGCCGCCGGCCGAGGCCAATGCCATCCCCTTATAAACCGCGGTGAAGAAGTTGTTGACCTCGATTACTGATGTAGTCGGATTGACGCTGGGATTCCATCCCTGGACGGTGCCGTCTTCGCTCACAAACAGGAAGAAAGCGGGATTGCCAGGGGTCAGTTGAAAGTCGCTGGTGCTATTGAAGGCGATGCCCGACGGGGAGCCGGCGCCATTTCCATCCCATGACGGTACCGTGACAACCAGTGCCTGCGGACTTCCCGTGCCGTCGTAAAGGGTGGAAAGTCCGGTGGCGTTGTCTGACACCCACCAGGGACCTCCCGAGCTGGCGACCAAGCCCCATGGGTTCCCTAGATTGGGATCGGTGAAGTTGCTAATGTTGGCGATGTCTGATGTGAGGATCGTCGCCTGGTAGCTCTGTGCGAAAGCCGGCAAGCTCAACAGTGACATCGCCAGAAGCGAAAACAGCGTGAGCGAGCCTAGCCGCGAGGCGGTTGGTGTGGCGAAAAACTTCGTATCCGTGTGCATGGTATTCCTCGAATCTCGCAATCGTGGATTGCTTCTGGCATTGCCTTGTCCCCAAGACCGGCTGGTACTAGAAGCTGTCTGCACTTTAGCGAGGTAAACCAGGAGAGTTGTCTGAGTGGAGTGACGTTCTCGTCAAACTTTATTGACAAGGTAAAAGCCAAAAGACACTGGTTTCCCCAGGTATGTCACAGTTTTGTCAACATCCCGTTGACTGGCAGCTGGATCTGTTATTAGCTGAGTTATACAGAAGCTGCTATGGAAAAGATTCTAGTTATCGAAGATGATGCCGCAGTGCAACGCGCTTTGCGGCGGACGTTTGAAACCGCGGGTTTTGATGTAGCCATCGCCTCCGACGGGACGATGGCCATGGAGACGTTTCGTGCTACCATGCCGCGCATTGTAATTCTTGATCTGCGCTTGCCGGGAAAGTCGGGTCAGGATATTTGCCGTGAGATCAAACAGGAGTGTTCTACCGTCCCTATTCTGGTACTGAGCGCTGCCAGCGACGTGCTGGATAAGGTTTTGCTGCTCGAGCTGGGCGCCGACGACTATGTGACCAAGCCCTTTAGTCCGCGCGAGCTGCTGGCACGGGTGCGTGCTACCTTTCGCCGTTTGAATCAGGCTTCCGACAAGGTGGAGTTCTTTAGTTTCGATGAGGTAGAAGTGAATTTCTCCAAAATGGAATTGCATCGCAATGGAGAGTTAATTCCCCTTACACCACAGGAGTTTAAGATGTTGCGTTTCTTCCTCAATAATCAGGAACGCGTCATCTCGCGCACGGAACTGCTGAACGAAGTGTGGGGTTATAACAACTATCCCACCACCCGCACCGTCGACACCCACATCCTCCGGCTAAGGCAGAAGCTGGAAAAGGATCCCGCCGATCCGACCCACTTCCGCACAGTCCACGGTACGGGCTACAAGTTTGTCCGCTGAGCGGGCTAAAGGGATGCCAGCGATGAGTAGATTGCGGTTGCGAACGAAATTTCTCATCGCTATGTTGCTGACCTCCGCCGGGCTGACTGCGGTCTCTCTGCTGATCGTGCAGCGCACGGTGGCCAACCATGTACGCCGTGGCCTGAGCAACGATCTGGCCAACTCGGTGGAAACCTTTCGCAATCTGCAGCGGGAGCGCGAAGCAGCGCTGGCGCGCTCCGCCGAGCTGATGGCCGATCTGCCCAACCTAAAGGCGCTGATGACATCGCACCATCCGCCTACGATTCAGGACGCCTCGCGCGAGATGTTTCGTCTGTCCGGCGGCGACCTGTTTGCGCTGCTGGACCCCACTAACCAATTCGTTGGATTTCATACCCGGTCGCCGGGCATCACCCGCGATCAAGCCCAGCTGCTGCTCGCCGGACATGGTTCTCTGGATGAACCTTTGCAATGGTGGTTTGCCGGAGGGCATCTGTATGAGGTTGTCCTGGCTCCGATCTACTTTGGCCCCCGAACGGACAATGCGCTGCTTGGCGTTGTGGCCGTCGGTTACGAAATGAATAGTGCCGTGGCGCGCGAGGTCAGCCAGGTAGCGGCGAGCCAGGTGGCCATCGTATGTGGCCAGACGGTGGTGGTGAGCACACTCAACGGGGAACAAACCAGCGGACTGCGCTGGTACCTCAGCGGCGATCCCGCAGGTCCAACAGACTGGAAGCTGGGCAAGGAAAGCTTTGTGGTTTCGTCGCTGACTCTGAATCCTGACGAGTCGCCGCGAGTGACCATTGTGGTCATGAAGTCATACGACGAGGCGACGGCGTTCCTCAACCGTCTGCGGCAATTGCTGTTGGCGGTCGGATTGGGAGCTGTATTCGTGGGCAGCCTGCTGGTCTATATCATCGCCAGCACGTTCACCCGCCCGCTGGAAAAGCTGGTGGATGGGGTGAGCGCGCTGGGGGGCGGAGATTTTCGCTATCCCGTAAACTCGCCTGGCGCCGGCGAAGTCGCCGAACTGGCCGAAGCTTTCTCTGGAATGCGCGACAGTCTGCACCAAGCCCAGCAGCGCCTGCTGGCAGCCGAGCGCCTGGCGACAATCGGCAGAATGGCCAGCTCGATCTCGCACGACTTGCGTCATCCGCTTACCGCGGTGCTGGCGAATGCCGAGTTCCTGGCCGACGCCGAACTCAGTCCGCTGCAGAGGGAAGAGCTTTACCTGGAGATTCGCGTGGCCGTCAACCGGCTTACCGACCTGATCGACTCTTTGCTGGAGTTATCCCGGCCGGCCGAGTCGCTGAACGTGGTCGACACCCCAGTGGAGCGCACGATCAGCCGCGCCATCGAGCTGGTGCGCGCCCACCGGCAATTTCACAAGATCGTGGTCAGCATTGAATCGGCGGGTCTGCATACGGCACAGTTCGATCCGCGAAAAATGGAGCGTGTCTTTTACAATCTGTTGCTGAATGGCTGCCAGGCGGCGCAAGTTTGCGGCGGCCATGTGGGGATCACCGTGACCGACGGCAATGGAAACCTCGATATTCACATCAGCGACGACGGCCCCGGGGTAGAATCTTCCATCCGCGACAAGCTGTTCCAACCGTTCGTCAGTCACGGTAAGGAAAATGGTACGGGGCTGGGTCTCACCATCGCGCAGAAAATCGTGCAGGACCACAACGGCAGTCTGGAATTAGAAAGTTCGATGCCGGGGCGCACGGTAATGCGGATTGTGTTGCCCCGGGTGTTGCAGAAGACGGCTATGGCAAATGGCCGGCCAGCCGATGCTTCTCAGCCTTTTCCCGCTTGAACGGATGTTCGCCGCCAGTTTTCGAGGGCTCTCAAGAACCAGGTACAGAGAGGTGCGACATGAAACGCTCAAGCTGTCCTCAATTCTTGCGTCCAGCACTGATCGCGTGGCTGGTAATGACATGGGGAGTATGGTGTGCGGCCCAGACTCAGGCGCAGCCGGCAGCCGCGCCTGAGGCCAACAGTACCAGCACGGCGTTGGGTGAGCTGCAATCCCAGGTACGCGAACTGAAGGAGATGGTACTGCAACTACAGCAACAGACGGTCGCCAGCCGGGCGGAGATCACGCATCTTCGCGAGGAGTTGGAGACGCGGCGCAACGCCGGCGATGCGACTATCGTTGACGAACAATCGCCTGCCTATACCGCTTCCACGACCGCACAGTTGGAGCGGCGTGTCGATCAACTGGAAGGCGATCAGCAACTGCTCTCCGGCAAGATCGACGATCAGTATCAGACGAAAGTCGAGAGCGCTTCGAAGTATCGTGTGCGTTTTTCCGGCATCGTGCTCTTCAATCTGTTTGGCAACAGTGGTTCCGTCGAAAACCAGGATGTGCCCACCTGGGCGAATCCGCCTGATCCCATGGGTTCCACAGGCTCGGTAGGAGGCACGCTGCGCCAGACCATCCTGGGATTTGAGGCTTTCGGTCCTGAAGTCATGGGAGCGCACACCAGTGCCAACGTCAACTTCGATTTCGGCGGCGGCTTTCCGGCTACGAACAGCGGTGTGAACTATGGTCTGGTACGGTTGCGCACGGCTGCCATTCGCCTGGATTGGAAGGATACCTCGGTGATCGCTGGGCAGGATGCACTTTTCCTGTCGCCGCAGTCCCCGACATCGTTTGCGTCGCTGATCGTTCCCCCGCTCTCTTATGCCGGCAATCTGTGGTCGTGGACTCCGCAATTGCGAGTGGAGCATCGGTTTGAGCTCTCGTCCGATTCCAGAGTGACCTTGCAGGGCGCTCTGATGGATCCCTTGACCGGCGAGCCCCCAGCCGACGGCTATTACACCTGGTATCGGACACCGGATGCCGGCGAAGAAGCCAGGCAGCCGGCTTATGCGCTGCGCGTCGCCTACTCCCATCCGCTGTTTGGTCAAACTTTCACGGTGGGAGCCGGCGGCTATTATAGCCGCGAAAACTGGGGCTTCGACCGGATCGTCAACGGTTGGGCGGGAACTATGGACATCAATGTTCCGCTCAGCCGCCGCTTTGCGGTCAGCGCCGAATTTTATCGTGGAGCTGCTATCGGAGGACTGGGCGCCGCGCTGGGTCGCAGCGTGGTTTACGATGGCATGCTCTCCAATCCTGATACCTATGTGAATCCGATAAATGCTGTTGGCGGCTGGGCGCAACTTAAGTTTCGGGCGACACCCAAACTTGAATTCAACGGCGCCTTCGGACAAGACAGTCCCTTCGCCGCCGACATCCGCTACTTCGGCGACAACGCCCAGAGCGATAATCCGGTATATTTCACCGCCAACCGCGGAGCCTTCGGTAACGTCATCTACCGTCCACGCTCGGACCTTCTGTTCTCGATGGAATATCGTCGTTTAAAGACCTTTACCATTTACGACGAAAGCTACGACGCGGGACAGTTGAACCTGTCAGTGGGGGTACTATTCTGAGGACCAGGGCATGAGTATCTGGAAACTGGCGAACCGGCTGACTGCGATCGGTATATTGACTGCCGCGGTGACTTGTTATGCGCAGGACATCACGGTTACCGGCCGGATTGAGCCTGAGGGAGCAGCGAAAACCTCGTTGGCCAGTTCCAGTGTGGTGTGGCTGGTGCCTGTTGGCGAGGGCACCGATTTGCCGGTTGCACCCATGCACGCTGTGTTGGCGCAGAAGAATAAGATGTTCGATCCCCACCTGCTGGTGGTGACGCGGGGCTCGAGCGTGGAGTTTCCTAATCGCGATCCCTGGTTTCATAACGTGTTCTCATTGTTTAACGGAAAACGGTTTGACCTGGGACTGTACGAGGCGGGCACCAGCCGCACGGTTCATTTCGATCGCGTAGGGATCTCGTACATCTTCTGCAACATTCATCCTGAGATGAGTGCGGTCATCGTGGTCCTGCCGACCCAGTACTTCGCCGTTCCCAACAAGCAAGGCGAGTTTTCTATCGCCTCGGTCCCCAGCGGCCGCTACACACTTCACGTCTGGAATGAGAACGCGCTGCCGGCGACGCTACAGACGCTGTCGCGCGAAGTCCAGGTCAGCGATACTGCGCATTCGCTGGGAACGATCCGGGTACAGGTAACGATGGCAGCTTCTGTACCGCACAAGAACAAGTACGGCCAGGACTATGAGCCGCCTTCGCCCAATAACCCTGTCTATGTGCAGCCTTGATCACAGCGGGAATTCCGGTCACCCCGCAGGGCTGCGCCGGTCACAGTCTCATTTGACCCGGCACGATACAATTCCTGCGGCTGTGAAACTGCCAGGAGACCGCTCTGATGGCCCAGGTCGAAACCGAACTTGAAACGAAGTCGCTTCCCGCGAACGCCTATCAGCCGCTGAAGGAAGGTGAGCTTTATGTGCCACTGGTTCCTACCAGCGCGAGCGTGCCGGAGGTCACTGGACGCGCGGTGCTCTGGGGCACGTTGTTGTGCGTCGTTTTTAGCGTGGCTTCGGCCTACTCTGCGCTGAAAGTTGGCCAGGGAATGGAAGCGGCGATTCCCATCTCCATCCTCGCTATCGGACTGGCGCGTATGTACAAACGCCGTTCGACCGTGCTGGAGAATATGATCATCACCGGCATGGGTGGCGCCTCCGGCAGCGTGGTGGCCGGTGCGGTCTTCACCCTGCCTGCACTTTATATCCTTCACCTCGACCCTCATCCGGTGCAGACCATTTTCATCTGCGTGGCCGGCGGCTGCCTGGGCATCCTCTTCCTTATTCCTCTCCGCCGCTATTTTGTGCAAGAGCAGCACGGCAAGCTGCCCTTTCCGGAAGCCACAGCCATTACCGAGGTGCTGGTTACAGGCGAGAAGGGCGGCTCCCAGGCCAAGCTGCTGATCCAGGCCACGGTCATCGCTGCGGTTTACGATTTCTTCGTCACTACCTTCCATGTGTGGAAGGAGTACGTCAATTTTCAATTTGTACCCCTCATGCGAACCCTGGTTGACCGCGATCGCATGGTGTTCAACTTCGACGCCATCGGCTTCATTCTTGGTCTCGGCTACATCATGGGGCTGCGCATCGCCATGATCTTTTGTGCCGGAGGCGTACTGGTCAACTTCGTGATGGTCCCCATGATCTGGTTCATCGGCAGCCACATGGGCGACATCACGGTCTATCCGGCCACCATTCCCATCTCGCACATGACGGCTGCGGAAATCTATCGCTACTACGTGCGCTACATCGGCGTAGGCGCCATTGCGGCGGCAGGACTGGTTGGCATCCTTAAGTCGCTGCGCGTGGTGGTGGGATCATTCAGCATCGCGCTGCATGCCTTCCGCCATGGGGAAGCCCCGCATACCGAGCGCACCGATCGCGATATACCGATCATAACTATATTGCTTGGCGTGGTGGTTAGCGCCCTTGCCGTGGCCATCTTCTTCGGACAGCTACATGTCACCTGGACCGTGCTGGCGCTGGGCTTGGCCTTGACGCTGCTGTTCTCCTTCTTCTTCACCACCGTAGCCGCCAACGCCATTGCCGCCACGGCGAACAATCCGGCATCAGGCATGACGCTGCTGACCGTGATCGTGTCGGCGGTAGTGCTGCTGAAGTTTGGCCTCTCCGGAACCACCGGCATGTTCTTCGTGATGGCGCTGGCCGGCATGGTGTGCGTGGCTCTCTGCGTCTCAGGACAATTCATTACCGACTTGAAGGCCGGCTACTGGATTGGTTCTACGCCGTCGGCGCAGGAGAAAGTGAAGTTCATTGGCGTGGCCGCCGCGGCCATTACGGCAGGCTTGACGATTGTCTTGCTGGCTAAGGCCTTCCAGTTTGGAGAAGCTGTGCCCGGAGACATGCGCCAGGTGCTGGTAGCTCCGCAGGCTTCGGCGTTGAAGGCCATTGTCGAGGGATTCATGAGCGGCCAGCCCGTCGCCTATATTTTGTTTGGCATCGGCGCGATGATCACTGTGGTGCTGGAGATGCTCGGCCTGTCTTCCATGGTGTTCGCGCTGGGGATTTATCTGCCCCTGCAACTGACCACGCCCATCCTGGTAGGCGGCTTCGTTTCGCATCTGGTGAACAAGCGCGCGGACAAGACCGGCGGCGACTCTGGCCGAAGCATACGCGAGCGCGGCGTCATCGTCGCCGGCGGACTAATGGCGGGCGGCGCGCTGGGCGGCGTCTTTGGCGCCGGGCTGCGTCTGCTGCCAAAATATCGTGAGGAGTTTATCCAGACCCCGTTCTATAACAGCGAACCGATATCGCAGACGATATCCGCAATCTTCTTCGTGGGCCTCTGTCTGTATATCTGGTTCAGTTCGGTGAGAGGAAAAGAGGTCGGGTAAGGTTTGGCCACCGTTGGGTACGACGGGATAAACGAAAGAAAACGGTGGATGACCGGTGTCCACGGCTGGTGCCGCACAAGTAGCTTTGTGTCAAGGCACGACTTCAGTCGTGTCGACGGGGTTGGTTCATAAGTCCTGAGCCGGCTTCAGCCGGCTCGGAAAAACAAGAAACACTAATCGGCACGACTGAAGTCGTGCCCTGACACAAAGCTCGATTCGCAAAAGGGGGTTTCGTAATGGATGCCGTAGGGCGCTATGTTGCTGATGCAGTCTTAGGGATCGACACGCTTTGGGGTGGTGACGTGATGTGCCCCTCGGGAACCGGCCGTTTCATTGCTGACTCGTGGTATTCGGACGAACCGCTGCCCTCGGCTTACACCGTTGCTTCCGCCGCGAAGGTGCGCGAAACCGGCGGCGTCGCCGGGAAGACAGTCGATCGTGCAGCAGTAGAGGCCTACTTGAAGGATGTAGATTTACCGGCTGCGATTGCCGGGGTGCGCAAGCAGGGTAGCGCGATTGCTGGACTGAGAGGCCACTATCTGGTTTCCCTGGCCGATTGCCTTCAGACAATGTGGGACCTTGCGATGGAAATCCTCGGCAACGGCCCGAAGGTTCCTTACGAGCGCAGCGTGGAGTCGTCGACCGGACGCCCGCCTGAGCCCTCGAAACCGGAAGCCAAGCACGACCGGGTTGCAGAGTTGCTGAATCGTGCAGGTTACGCGACATCCCACAATGGAGGACTGTTAGGAGCGGTGGATTCGTGGCGGCGCGAGCGCGTCGCTCCCATGGGATCGGTGAAAGCGCTAGGAGCGGCGGTAATCGCCTATTTCGACAACCTGAGTGCTGCGAACGTCGTGCCCCATTTGCCCAAGGAACTGGCGGCGATTCCCCGTGCGAACATCGACTTCCTGCCTATTAAGGACGCCTGGTTTTCTGGCTCGATGAACTATCTGGGCCGCGCGCGCAACGCCGACGGCTCGCCGAAATACGAAGCCAGCTACGAGATCAACGCTTCGCTGCAAATCAGCTTCCCCGAATTTCAGCAGCTGGTGAGTCACGAAGTGGTGCCCGGACACGTCACTACTTTTGCCTATCTGCAGAATCTCTATGTGCGCGGCAAGGCCGGGTTCGAGGCCACGGTGCTTACCATGAACACGCGTGCGGCGACACTGTTTGAAGGTTTGGCCAACAATGCCATCCTGATGGCCCATGGCGTCACCGAGATCGACCAACTTCCCGACGAAGACATGCAAATCGGCGTGCTGCTGGCGTTGTTGCAAGACGATGCCAAGAACCAGTCGTCGTATCTCACCTGGGGTGAAGGCAAGCCACAAGCCGAAATCGCGAAGATCTTGCGCAACGATTTTCTGGTGAGCGAGGAGCGCGCCGACAAGCTGTCAGGCGCCTGGGGACGGCATCCGCTATTGGGAAGAATGTATCTCCCAGCCTATCGTGCCGGTACAAAGAAGGTTGCGGAATTGCGCCGCACTTATCCCGCAGCAAAAGTGCTGCCCGCGATTTATGGCTGTTACGGGATGGTAGACATCAATACGGTAGAGGAAGCGCTGAAGACAGCATAAGGATATTCAGCTCGGATTGCTCACCAGAAAGATTGAGACATCCTTGATCGCTGCATTCAAGCGACGGCTACTAGCTATCGATAAGACGGTTTGTGTCAGGGCACGTCTTTAGACGTGCCTCAATGCCGCCAATATGACGAGGGCTTCAGCCCCTGAATGAATGATTGCAGGGGCTGAAGCCCTCGTCTGTTAATCTCGGTTCGGCACGACTAAAGATCGTGCCCTGATACAAAGCCAAACAGAGGATCATCTACCCCACCGCCAGCCCAACCTCGACCGGTTCCAGATGCGCGGTGAAGTGCCGCAGGAACGGCGCCTCATATATCAGCTTCATGCCCTGAATTTGCGCGCGCCGTTTCCATACCGCCAGGATCACCTCGATCACATAATCGATGTGGCTTTGCGTGTAAACGCGGCGCGGAATTGCCAGACGTACTAGGTCCATCTTTGCCGCCGCTCCAAACATGAGCGTGCCAATCTCAACCGAGCGAATGCCGCCTTCCAGATATAACTCCGTTGCCAGAGCGACGCCGGGGAACTCGTCCAGTGGGATGTGCGGCAGGAACGCGCGCGAGTCCAGATAAATCGCATGACCACCCGGCGGCTGCACGATGGGCACGCCCTGCTCGGTCAGATGATTGCCGAGATATGCAGTGGAAGCGATGCGATAACGCAGGTAGTCCTCCTCGAGCGATTCCTGCACGCCCACCGCGATGGCCTCCAGGTCGCGCCCGGCCAACCCCCCGTATGTGGGATACCCCTCAGTAAGTATCAGCAGGTCTTTTTCCTGCCCGGCAAGCGCAGCATCGTTCGTGCACAGAAACCCGCCGATGTTGGCCATGCCGTCTTTCTTGGCCGACATGGTACAGCCGTCACCCAGCGCAAACATCTCTTGCGCAATCTGCTTTGGCGTCTTCGATGCATAACCTTCCTCGCGCAGCTTGATGAAGTAGGCATTTTCTGCGAACCGGCAGGCATCGAAATATAACGGGATGCGATGCTTGTGGCAGACCGCGCTCACGGCGCGGGCGTTTTCCAGCGAGACGGGCTGGCCTCCGCCGGAATTGTTGGTGATGGTCAGCATAACCAGCGGAATGCGCTCGCGTCCTACGCGCGCGATCAATTCCTCCAACGCGCCCAAGTCCATATTGCCCTTGAAGGGATGCCACGCTGCCGGCTGGCGAGCTTCGGCAATCGGCAGGTCCGCCGCTTCCGCCCCTACGAACTCAATATTGGCGCGGGTCGTATCGAAGTGGGTGTTGTTAGGAACGACATCGCCCCGCTTGCACATAACGCTGAATAGAATGCGCTCGGCCGCGCGTCCCTGATGCGTGGGGATCACGTGTTGATAGCCGAAGATGTCCTGAACCGAGTCGCGAAAGTGATCGAAGCTGCGGCTGCCGGCATAGCTCTCATCGCCGAGCATGACCGCGGCCCATTGCCGCGTCGACATCGCGCCCGTGCCTGAATCGGTAAGCAGGTCGATCAGCACGTCGTCGGCAGGAAGCAGGAAGAGGTTGTAGTGCGCGGCCCGCAACAGTTCTTCGCGTTCTGTACGGGTGGTCCAGCGTATGGGCTCAACGCTCTTGATACGGAATGGCTCAATGATCGTCTTAGTCAGCATGGAGGATGCCTCTTGCGTAAGCTCCATGCTGGCGCTTTTCCGACAAAGAACGCAGTGACTGAGGTCACAGACCGGAGATGATAAAGGGGAGCCGGAAAGCTGAATCAGGGCAGTGCGGAAGGCTCGGGAGCGGTCGTGCGCCGCACCGCGTGATTGGCTAGCTCGTTCGCCTCGCGATTGTCTTCGCGCGAAATGTGTGCGATGGAGAAATCGACGGCCCGCGCCAGTTTGCGGCACGTCCAATTAAGGGAGTGCAGGCGGGCGCTGCGGCAGGCGTACTCCCCGGTCATCTGTTTCACCACCACCTCGGAGTCGGAGTAGACGTGCAAGGTTTTGGCGTTCACCGCCACGGCATGTTGCAAAGCTTCGAGCAGGGCAACGTATTCGGCGACGTTGTTATCCTGATGTCCAATCCAGCGGGCGATGCGGGTGGTCTCGCCATCGCGGCTTTCGATGACAACTCCGATGCCGGCCGGGCCGGGATTGCCGTGCGAGCCGCCGTCCACATAAGCTACGAGATCAGACATTGAACTCCTATTGAGTTAGTTCGCCGCGGCGATTGTCATCAATGAGCGCAGCAGGATCTGCTCCTTCCCCGCCCGACATCAAATCCCTCGCGTCCCCGGCTGCTGCCGTAATGACAAAAATCTGCCAGCGGGTGCAGAGTACTCCATCCACCTGTTTCTTGGAAATCTTACGTTTCGCATGCTACGGTTCTGTGAAAAAGATGTGAATTGAGCTTGCATATCGCCAAGTACAATTCACAACCCGGTTGCATTCTATCGCTTAGATGCGAAGATTCGCACACAAAAAATAAGTGGCGTTTGCACAAACCTTGGGCGTTGACAATTTTCAATCCTCGGTTAGGATCACATTCGTCGACGGCAGAAAAGGGAAGGCAACTAATAGCGGCCGACCTGAAGTACGCTGAGTGATCGGTTCAACAGGGTGACCTGTGGCAACCGCCAGACCCGAAAAAACCGACTGCACTGCGAGGTGTCAGCCGGGGTCAGGAACCGCGAAAGCGGTGATCGCATCAAAGGCTGTGACGGTACATGCGTCCACGCCGGTAACTCCCTCGCAGGAGTTGGCGGCTAGAGCATAACCAAAGTCACAGCCTTTTCATTTTTCCCCAACCTTCAGCCCGTTTCGATCCCAATTCATAACAACATCCGTACGCCGTATGAGCGCCCAAGGCGCAGCTCGTTTCCACTACGAAACTTGCTGCAACACCGAACGGTCTTCGATCAAGATGCATCCCGATCGATCAGCGAAGGCGAAGTTCTCCATTGCTCCCGAATCGCGCAGCAGTGCCTCACGATATTTCTCATACTCGGCGAGACTGGGGAAATTGATCATAGCGTAGGCCGAATTGGTGGCGCCAGCCGTCTGAGTAGGCAAGAAGTATCCCAACAACTGGCCCCCGCACCGCCGGATGGGCTCAGGCCAGTTGCGAGCGTACTGCTCGAAGTCCCCACGCTTGTGAGGATCAATCGTGTAGTGAATGCAAACTGTAATCATAGGTTTTCCTTTCTGTAACTGGCCAAGGCTTCTGTCGAAGGCATTCCACCTCGGGACTTGATCCGAAGTGCGAGAGCGAGATCTTCTGCTTATTACGTGAAGCCCAAGATAAGCCGGACCCAGGGAAACATGTTTCAGTGATTGCTAAATCACGATGGCGGAAAAGAAGGCTGGGATCTGAGGAAACACTAGAGGTCTGGCAGGTCAAGCGCGCGAGACAGTTGCTGCCGCCCAGCCAGGGAAACGTGGACGGTGCGGCTGTATTTATCGCGAGTGATCCAACGGAACTCCAGCAGCTTCCCGCAAATTGCAGCGCCCAATGCGCCTGCCAGGTGATCGCGACGGGCGGTCCAGTCCAGACAGCGCCGGGCAAACCCGCGACGCAAACCCCGCAGAGCATCCACATCAATCTTCCATTTGCCGAAGAACACTTGGCCGCGGTGTGTGATTTCATAGTCGCGATCGCCGCGAACCATGAGCAGGCCATCGCGTTCAAACGCCGCCGTCAATTCGACAGCTAACTCTCCGGCGAGATGGTCATAGCAGGTGCGGGCGTAACACAGGGCCTGGTCTGCACTCGAAGGCTTGTAGTTATGGGCGGTTGAGATGACGCCTAAAGCTTCGATTACATGAGCCACTTCCGGCCGGGTGATCCGGTAGTAGCGATGGCGTCCCTGCTGCGAAACCTTAAGGAACCCGCCGTCGACCAGTTGCGCCAGGTGCATGCTCGCCGATTGCGCCGAAACGCCGGCGATGCGGGCCAACTCGCCTGAGGGCTGCGATCGGCCATCGAGCAGGGAAGTCAGCATCGCGGCCCGGGCCGGATCGGCGATGAGGGCTGCCGTAGAAGCCAGAGGGTATTTGGTATTCATGTCGGAAGGATAACCCGAGGCCAGCGCTCATGTTTCATGATCTGCTGAACTATGGCTGTATTTGGACATTGTTACAATGCTTCGCCGCGACACGCGTTGATCGAAATTTGCTTCTAAGATAGGTATATGGTTCTGCGTTCGATTCTTGTGCGTCTGTTTTTCGTAATTCTCCTCCTATCGAGCTTGGGTTATGCCGACACCGCAGCTTTCGACCTACCCGGTCCCAGAGTGGAAGTGCGAGTGAGTCGTGCGGGCAAGGAATTGTCCATCTCCGAGGTGCCAAACCTGAAAGAAGGTGACCGGCTGTGGATCCATCCGGCGCTTCCCGAGAACCAGAGTGCTCATTACCTGCTGATCGTCGCATTCCTGCGCGGATCTACAAATCCCCCGCCAGAAAACTGGTTTACCAAAATCGAAACCTGGGACAAGCGTGTGCGCGATGAAGGAACCGTAGTCACTGTGCCGAAGGGAGCGCAGCAAGTTCTACTTTTTCTGGCGCCTGAAACTGGCGGCGACTTCGGCACGCTGCGCAAGGGAGTGCGCGGCAAGCCAGGAGCATTCGTGCGCGCCGCGCAGGACTTGAATGAGGCCAGCCTGGACCGCTCGCGGCTCGAAGCCTATTTGTCGGCGGTCAAACAAGCATCGGACAATGATCCCGACAAATTGAAAGAGACCTCGACCCTGCTGGCACGCAGCTTAAATATCAAGTTGGACAACGATTGTTTCAAGAAGCCGGTCGACGAGCAGGCGGTTTGTCTGGTGCAGAAATCGGATGAACTTGTGCTGGACGATGCGCACAGTCAATCAATGGCCGCGCAGCTGACCTCGGGGGCTTCGGCTGACCTGATCGGACAGATCAGCGCGACCCCCATGGCGGGCGGCGGGTTTTACAGCGCCTATGTAGGCGCGATTGTGGACGTAGTGCGCCTGACCAGCGCGTGGCACACCGCAGAGTATCAGTACATTCCCGCTCTTGCCGTTCCCCACGAAGACCAGCTCAATCTGAAGCTGAATGTTCCGCCTTCCTTCCGCAATCCCAAGTCGGTGCTGGTGATCGGGCTGCCTGCGGTGGAAGCGCCCAAGCTGCCTCCGCTGAAGCCAGTAGATCCCAAGGGCGTGTATTGCCTGTCGAATTCGTTACTGGTGTTGCCGGCCGATGGCGCTCCGCTGGTCTTTTCCACCAAACTTGCTTATGGGATGAATCTGCACGTCTGGAGCAAATCGGGGAAATCGATGGATCTGCCGGCCAAGGCCGATGCAGCGCGTGGTGGCTTTGTGGTCGATACGTCGGCGGGGAAGAGCGACGATCTCGGTCCGGAAGTGAGTGGTACGCTGCGCGGACGGTGGGGCTTCGATTCGTTCGAGGGCCCGACGTTCCCTCTGCGGACAGCGCATGCCGTGAAGTGGACCGTCGCCTCCGCCGATCATAGTGCTCTGGTCGTGGGCCGTGACGATACGTTGCATTTGCAATCCGATGCGGCGGTGTGTGTGCAGGACGTCACCGTCGAGGACCATGAAGGCAAGAAGCTGAAGACGAGCTGGAAGCTGGTGAACCCCGGCGAAGTCCAGATCGCAATGCCCTTGAAAGATGTTGCGCCCGGGCCGCTGAAGATGGAAGTGAAACAGTTCGGATTGGCCAAGCCCGACGAATTCGATCTGCAAAGCTATTCGGAAGCCGCGAAACTGGAAGAACTGATCATCGATGCCGGCGATCAGCAGGCGGTGCTGAAAGGCACTCGCTTGGATGAGGTGGCCAGCGTCGAAGCGGAGGGTGTGCACTTCACGCCTGGCACTCTTACGCGTGCGGGCGATGAAGATGACCTGAACCTGCGGACGGACAAGTCTGAACTCCAACAGGGCGAAAAGATAACCGCGCACGTCAGCCTGAAAGACGGCCGGACGCTGGATTTGGCCACGACGGTTCGGCCTTCGCGGCCAAAGGTGACGCTAATCAGCAAGGTGATGCAGCCGAATGCTACAGCTGCGTCGTCGCCGATTCAGTTGGATGGGCAGAACGAGCTGCCGCAGAACGCGACGCTTTTCTTTTCTTTGAAAGCACAGTCGCCAACAGCGTTTTCGCGCAACGAAACCATCGAGGTCGCCACGGCAGACGATTCACTGCACGCGCTGTTGAGTGTCGCCGATGGGACGCTCGCCTTGCAGGATTCGCAGACCGTGGTAGCGACGCTCGATCCGCTGAAGAGTCTTGGCCCCTCGGCTTTTGGGCCGCTACGTTTTCGGCCGATTGCGGCTGATGGCGAAAAAGGCGACTGGCAGCCGCTGATGAATCTAGTGCGACTGCCGGTGGTGAAAGAGATTCGCTGCCCCAGCAAGCCCGACGATCCCTGCAGTTTGACCGGGACCGCACTTTACTTGCTGGACTCCGTCGCGGCGAACTCGGAGTTTCAGCCCAGCACTCCGGTTCCCGACGGGTTTGCCGGGTCGGCGCTGAGCGTACCCCGTCCCGACAATGGAGAGTTATACGTCAAACTGCGCGATAATCCAGCGACGATCAATAAACTCGTCCTGGCGCCGGTGACGGACAGCGCCGAGCAAGCGAAGCAATAAAGCATGCTCGCCTTTCATAACGTAAGCCGCGCCCTCTACGGCCCGCACGGCGGCACCGTCGGATTCGGCATGACCTCTGGCAGTGGCTGCAGATGCTGGCTGGTGAGCTGGCTGTTCACCGTTGGCAAGTCCTGCTTCATCAGGTCAGACCATTGTTGCGCCACCTTGGTCAGATCCTGGCAATAGTCGTGATATGCGGTGCGCATAGCGTCGCTGGGTGCCGCGTCGGCCATACTTATGGTTCCCGACAGGTAAGCTAGTTCGGAATTCATCAGCGTAAACGTTGGCTTCGGTTTCCCCATTTGAGGGAATCCCGGTTGCCGCTCGCCCTGTATCTTGAGCGCCTTGGCGTTGAAGTCTTTCACCGCTTGCAAAGTTGCTGCAACCTGATTGTTTTTCTCCAATTCGGTTTGGCGAGCGGTGGACTCCTTTAGCAACTTGGCAGCGTCCTGGTGGAAGCGGTAGCTCAGAGAAGTCAGGCTGTCGACTTTCTTGGCGAGATCGAGCTGTTGCTGCAACGCTGCCTCGGTCACCTTCACCCGAGGATCCATTTCTACCAGCAGCGGCTGCTTATAGGTCTTCCCATCGACCGTCAGCTGCACTTCATATCTGCCCGGCAGCACGAAGGGTCCTTGTGGTTCGGCGCGGGTTTGCTCGTACAACGCCGAGATCGGGTAGCTGTGTTGAAGTGCGTCCGGCGAGGGATATCGTAAGTCCCACACATAACGATTCATCCCTGCATTTTTGGGCAAAGGCGTCGGATGATATAGCCAGTAGCTGGGAACAGGCGGTGGCGGCTCCTCACGTACCCGCTCGGGTTTGCTGGAAAGCTCACGAACCAGTTGGCCAGATTGATCGTAGATCGCAAGGCTGACATCGTTCGCCCGGGCAGTCTTGAAGTAGTAATCGAGAATTGCGCCCGTGGGCGGATTATCACCGGCCGGCATTTCCGGCGGCAAGGGTGTGTCCTGGTTCATATCGTTGCGCAAGCGAATCGCGGTCGCCGGCTGATAGAGGTATACGTTCGACTTCGCAACCTTTTCGTTGATCTGTCGCAGCGGCGTCAAGTCATCGAGGATCCAGAAAGCGCGTCCATAGGTGGCCGCGACCAGGTCGTCGCCATGCACCACCATGTCGCGCACCGAAACAGTCGGCAGGTTGAGCTGCAGCGTACCCCACTGCTGGCCGTCGTCAAACGAAACGAACGCGCCGGTCTCAGTGCCGGCGTAAAGCAGACCTTTGCGCACTGGATCTTCACGCACGACTTTGACAAAGCTGAAGTCGGGGATGCCGGTAACGACCTCTTGCCAAGTCTTGCCGAAATCGTGCGTGCGGTAAATGTGCGGCCGAAAATCGTTGCCCTGATGATTGTCGACGGAGACGTACGCAGTTCCGGCGTCGAAGTGTGAGGCTTCGACCATCGTAATTTCAGAAAACTTTTGCAGCCCTGGCGGCGAGACATTTTGCCAGTTCGCGCCATCGTCGGTGGTGACTTGCACCAAACCGTTGTTGGTGCCCACCCAGATCAATCCGCGTTGCAACGTCGAAGGGGCAATGGTGGTGATCGCGCGGCGATCAGGGAGCCGCACGGTCTCTTCTTCTTCCTTGGTCTTCGGCTTCTTGCTCTCAGCTTCCTTCGTCTTGGCTTCTTCGGTCTTAGTCGCCTCCGGCTTGTTCTGTTCCTCGGCCTGCGGTGGCGGCGGTTCGCCCGGACGGTTGGTCAAGTCAGGACTGATCGTCTTCCAGGTCTCACCCTCGTCGTTCGTCTGCAGCAAGAATTGCGTGCCCTCATAGAGAACGTGTGAATCCTGCGGCGAGAAGGCCAGCGGCGGATTGGTCGCGGTCCGGTAGTCGCCGTCCCGGCTGACATTGGGCGAGACGGCCTTCACTTGCCGATTCGTGCGATCAATGCGCCAGAGTCCGCGAGCTTCGCCGCCCGCATAAACGATATTAGGGTTAGAGGGATCGGGGACGATGTAGCCGAATTCATAACCGCCGATCGGATCCCAGTCGAGGAAGGTGATTGCGCCGTAGTCTCCACGGCTCAGGGTGGCAACTGACCCGCTGTCTTGCTGCGTCCCGTACACCCAGTAAGGGAAACGGTTGTCGGTAGAGACGTGATAGATCTGGCCGGTCGGCTGGTTGTACCACGAGGTCCAGGTCTTGCCGCCATCCATGCTGATGGTCGCGCCCTGGTCGCTGCCCATGATCATGTAATCGGAGTTGGTGGGATCGATCCAGAGCGCGTGATTGTCGTCGCCGCCGGGCGCGCCTTTGTAGGATTCAAACGTAACGCCGCCATCTGTCGAACGGTAAAGCGAAGTCTGGGCTACGAAAACGACGTCTGGATTACGCGGATCGACAAAAACCTTGCTGAAATATCCGTTGCCTTGAATGCGCTGGTCCTCGGTAGTCCGTTTCCAGGTGGCTCCGCCATCGTCGGAACGATACAGTCCGCCTTCTTTTCGCTCAGAAATAATCGCGTAGACGCGCTGGCCATTGCCCGCGACAACCACGCCGATGCGGCCCAGATGTGCCTTTGCCAGTTGTGGAATCTTGACCTCGGTCCAGGTTTCGCCGTCGTCCGTGGTCTTGTAGATTCCGGCGCCGCCCATGCCCAACAGACCGGCAAAAGGAGTATCGGGTTTGACCAGGTGATACCACAGAGCTGCGAATCCGATCTGGGGATTGTCGGGAGCGAAAGCCACATCGACAGCTCCCGTCGAATCGTCTTTGTACAGAACCTTGCGCCAGGTTTTGCCGCCGTCAGTAGTCTTGAAGACTCCGCGCTCAGTGTTGGTCGCAAAAGTGTGACCTAATGCCGCCACAATGACGACATCCGGATTATGCAGATCGACCCAGATTGCTCCAATGTGTCGCGAGTCCTCTAACCCGATGTGTTGCCAGGTCGCACCCGCGTCGGTGGACTTCCACATGCCGTTGCCCTGATTGACAGCGGCCCCTACATTGCTGACGTCGCCCGTCCCGAGGTAAACGATGTTGGGATTGGAGGGCGCGACCGCGATCGCACCGATCGAAGCAACGTTTTGTTTATCGAAGATGGGCTTCCACACCATGCCACCATCGGTGGTCTTCCACGCCCCGCCGCCGGCGGTCCCCATGTAATAGATCGCAGGCTGGCCGGGAACGCCGGTTACTCCAGTTACGCGTCCGGCGCGGAAGGGACCGATCTGCCGCCACTGCATGCCGGAATAAAGCGCAGGATCGTATTGCTGGGCGAGAGCGAAGGCCGGAAGCAAGAGACTGGCGAGTAGAAAAATTGCGATGGTCGGGAGTTGAGCAGCAAATCGCTTGTACTTCCTAGCAGACGAGGACGGCACTAGAGAGTGCCCAGACAAGAACATTCCAGCAACCTCCAAATGGAAAAGCTTACACTACCAAGGCCATCGCAGGCGGCGAAAAAGCCGTGGATTGAATTCGACAATCCCAGGAAGATGTCTTACGGATTGGCAGGTTGCAGGGCAGGTTGAACTCCGCAAACTCCCTGATCGATCCAATGTTGTTTTCCCTTGTGATCTACGGTGAGGATGGAAATCGGCGGCCCGACGCTATCCGGGTGGGCGGCAATCTCCAGGCCGATAAGCTTGCGCGCCAGCGAGACCGTATCCATATGCGCCCAGTTAGGAGTGGCCTTCAGGTAGGTTGCAATGTGGTCGGTGACTCCCGCGAAGAAGCCAGATGCGCCGGTTCCTGTAATGTCATTGGAGACCGTGGTGACGCTGCCGTCGGCGGCCACTTTGAATCCGCGCGCGTAGGCGACAGGCTTCCCATGCTCCGTTCCTACAAAAACCACGAATGAGAACTCGCCGCCGTTCTTGCTGAAGGTGTTGCTGTAGAACTGCGACTCATTGTCGTGCAGGTATTGCGCGATGGAAGTTACGGGGTCGGTTGCAATGTCGAGAAATGCGTCCGCCTGATCCTTTAAGGTTCCTTGCACTTGGCAGGCGGCGTCACCGAGATCTTGCAGGTGGAAGTAGGGGTCTGGCTTATCGAGGAAGCCCGCCAGAGCGAATGAGCAGTTGGGCATTACGATGAGTTTGCAGCCCTGATCGGTGGTTTTTGCATAATAACGGCCAAGCAGGCTATCGGCGGCGAGGACAACTCGATGATGGCGCTTGTCGATAAGAGCAACCACAGTTGTCGCCGGCGCTGGAATGGAAAGCAGCAGCAAGGAAACCGCGACCACCGCCGACGTTGGGACTAAGTATAGTAAGGAACGTTTTGTGGTCATTCGATGATTTCCGGAGAGCCAAGTTAGCGAAGACGATTTCCAGGCAGCGCCAAGTGGCTACGACCGGTACACCTATCGTAAAGAGAATTAGTAATCTTGGAAAATGGGCAGGCGAAGCGATAGGCCGACTGGACCTATTCCATGCGAGGGGCGAATCTTAAAGCGAAAAATAGCAAGCTCCTGGCGACTTTATTAGAAGTCCTTGTGGAACCGGCCATCCAGGCCGAAGCCGCCGTTCTGATCGCGTACGCCGCTGATCGACCACTTCGGACTCAGGCGGTACTGTACCTGGACCTGCGTGTTCTGGGTTGCGGTCACGTCCGTAGAAAAAGTGACGAACAAGTTGCTGGTCACACGTTGTTGGATGGTGACCACTGCGCCGGGAGGCTGGTTTGCCGTTTGCTGCAACTGCGGGTCAACCGAGAGTTGCGAGATACCGAAAGCTTTCTGCACGCGATCCGTAATCTGGCTGCTGACCTGCGATGCGACCACTCCTTCAGCGCCCAGGGCGTTAGATTGCGACGGCGACGCATTGGCGGCCTCCTCGGTTGTGCCGAAGGCCAGCAAGTGAATAATGTCGGCCGGCGGCAACGAGGGATCAGATGTGTATTCGGTGTGCAAGCGGTCCAGCGGGCCCTGAAATCGCATCGCAACATTGTATTGCTGGACCGTGGTGTTAACTTGCAGGTTGACCACCGGGGTCGTCTCCACGGCGTTTACAAATGCGATGGTTCCCCCCTGGACCACATAGCGGTTACCCAGGAAGATCAGATCGCCGCCCGTGAGATTGGTCCGCCCCACGATCACCGGGTTGTTTGCGGTCCCGATTACGTGCAAGTTAGCGCTTCCCTCAATGCTGACCTGCTGGCTACTGGCTCTTAATTCGGAAGCAGAGCGCAGGGAGATGTTGAGCTTCAGGTTGTCTGCGAAGCCCTGGGTTGGGGGCGGAGTGGAGACTCCGTTGAACTGGGCAATAAACTTCGACAGGTCGAAGTCGGGTGTGAACGACATACTCTCTATGTTCACCTGGCCTTGCAGCATCGCGGAATCCAAATTTCCCGTCATAACAAGATTGGCGCTGAGCCCCGTCCGCACCGTGGGCGGATACAAGAGCCGTACATCGTTACCTTTCAGGCCCACATAAAACTGAACGGCTGGACGGTAAGTCACGCCTCCAGACGCTGTCACCGTGCCTCCACCAATCTGCCCGGTGAATTTCGAGATATCGATACGGTCGCGATGGAGCGTCAGCACACCATTGCCGTTGGAGAGTCCGACAGGAGCATCAGTGGTGGCGAATTTGGCATTGACGATTCGAATCTGGCCTTCAACATCTTTTGTGGACGGCTGTCCAGCAGCATGAATGTCGAACTGGAGTTGTCCCCCGCTGGTGACATCGGGATCGAACATTTGCGCCAGCGTAAGATCGACGGTACCAACCACGCCCAGGGTTGAGGGCGCGTTGCTGTTGAGCGGCATTCGTCCCTGGAAACGCACATCGGTAGCAGTGCCTTTGATTTCGCCGGGTTGAAGGTCAAGCACTCCGTTTGCGTAATCGGCGTGGATGGGGCTAACAGCTGCGATCTGCAGGTTAACCGGAGCGCCGCTGTCAGTGGCTGTACTGCGATAGTTGACCGCAAGCGTCGGAATGTTGAGGTGCGCCTCCAGCAAGGCTTTGTTCTTTAGCGGACCGCGCAGGCTGGCGTGAATTTCAGTTTGGCCGCTGATATTGGCCGCCTGGGCCGGAGCGTAGGTAGCGAGCAAAGGCTGCAACGGAATCACCGGCGTGTCGAGCTTGGCATCAGCGTAATAATCGCCAGTGAGCGCGACCGTACCCTGAGCTTTAAGCGGCGTGTTCGACACCGCTGAGTTCAACGTAAAGTTCGCCCTATGATTGGCAACGCTGCCTTGGAAGTTGATGTTGCTGATCTTTTGCTGCTGCACGCTCAATTGGGGAATGGTGAGAGAAGCTTGCGCTTGCGGATCCTGTAACGTACCGCGGCCGCTGGCGGTCAGGTTCATGGTTCCGCTCAGTTGCAGGTTGCGATCGCGCAGTGTCTTGACGCGCTCCAGCCGAACATTCGTGGCGCGAAATTGAGCGTCGTAACCTTGCTGGTTGGGATAGTAAGTGACATCGCCTTGCGCTGACCCAGCGGCGCTTTGAACGTGCAGGTTCGCATGAACTGTGTTCCCAGTTCCTTGAAAGCGAACATCGGCCAACTGGATTGGCTCGCCAGAGATGGTCGCGTTGTGAAGATTGATGTCTCCCTGGCCGACAGGATTGAGCTGCGTACCGTGCGCCGTAATGTTGGCGTTGAGCGTACCCGATACCGGCAGGCTGGCATTCGCTGCGCGCGCAAGCTCTGCCACCGACAGCTGCGAAGCGTTAATGTTCGCCGTGAACGGACTCGATGGAGTGTAAGACCAGTTATGCAGCGTCGACTGCACGCTGAACGTTGCCCGGCCTTGTCCGCTTAGTTCGAGCACTCCGTTCTGCAAACTGATCAATGAAGGACCAGCCTGCACGCTGGTGCGCAGCAAGCGGAAGGTGCTGCCGCGGAGCTTCACATTGTTGGCATTCAGCTGGCCGGCGATCTGCGGCGCATCCAGGGAACCGCGAACCGTACCGTTGAAAGAGGCGGTGCCGTACAAGCCCAGCGGCTGCGGAGCAGGCTTTCCTGGTGCCGGCGGGCTGAACGCGTCAGCGACGGTTTCTAGTTCGTGCAAGTCGCTGGATTGTACTTGCACTTGCAACGCTGAACGACGGCTGACGGTGCCATTCAGGTTGATCGACGTTTGCTGGGTCCGAACATAGCTTTGGTCGAGCGTGATCTCCTGCCTCGCATTTGCGTAGCGAGCATGAATCACGGCATTGACCGGAATTGTGTTGGTGGCAATATTCTGTCGCGCGGGCGCCACGCCCGCATTAGCGGTTGCATTGACGCGAGCGACAAGATCTTGCATGTTGCCGGTCCAGGTTGCGGTGGTATCGGCGTTTCCGCGTCCCGAAATGACCACCGTTCGAAGCGACGCAGAATTAGCAAGAGTCTTGAGATCTGCTAGCGAGACGCCGCGCAAGTTCGCCGAGACATGGCCTTCTGATTTTCCCGACAAATCGCGAACCGTCGCTGCGCCGGCAAGTTCGCCACCCAAAATCCGTGCCCGAAGATCTTTCACTTCAGCATTGCCGTTGGCTAAGTTGTAGCTGGCCGCAAGATCGCGGATATCCGTCCGCAAGGATGGGGTTCGCACTTGCAACAATGAGCTTCGAATCGTTCCCTGGATCGTTGTGGTATCGAGCAAGGGCTTTCCCGCGACGCTGACGTAGTCCGCAGTACCGTCTGTCAGAACTGATCCGCTGGGTAGCGACGGATTGTTCAGGATGGAACGCAGTTGGGCGCCCTCAAGCGAGATTGCATACGTCGTGTGAATTCTGGGATTGCTGTAGTTTTCCAGCGAGGCGTCCAGCTTGACTTGCGACGAACCGCTCTTGAGCACGGCATTCGTTATCTGGGTGCGAGTACGACGGACGTCGAATCGAGCCTGGAAATCGTGCTCCAGCGGAGCGTACGTGCCGTACTGAAGGTGTCCGTCGCGATAAGACAAACTGCCGAAGTAACGGCCATTGTCGGTTGTGTCGTAGCTGGATTGAAATATCAGATCGCGCAGATCGGCGGAAAGCGTGTCTTTGCGATCGTTGTAATATACTTCTCCACGATCAAGCAGTATGCGCCGGATAGCAAGATCGAAAATGTTTGTGCTGGCGTTATTGCTGGTGTTGGGAGTGGGAAGATTATTCCGTCCGGATTGATCGACGATCAGGGTTACGACTGGATGGTCGACAGCGACGTTATCCAGATTCCACTGCCGATGCAAGACTGAAATGACGCGCACCCCGAAGCCGATATGATCAACCTGCAATAACGGCCGATTCGCGCCGGGCCCGGTTCCCTCCACCGTCAACCCGTAGAGATCCAAACTGAGCGTGGCGGGATGAATCGCAAAATTCTGAAGTTGGACCCGAGTGTTCAATGCGGTGGCGGCGTTCTGCTCGACTGTCCGAAGGACATAATTGTGAAACGATGAGCTGTGCAACAGGATAACAATCCCAACTCCAGCAACAAAAATCAGCAGAGCAACTGCTCCCAGAATCCAAGCGGTCACTCGCTTCCACCGTGCAGGCTGAGGAGATGGAACCAGCCGTGGTTTATCTGGCGAAGAAGGAGGAAGATTGAAGTCTCGTGCAGCCATGATCAGAACGCCTGTCCCAGGGTTACAAACACCTGTGTTGCTGAGATTCCGAGAACCGGCTGCAGGTTGCGACCGATATCGACGCGGATGGGCCCGACCGGCGTCGCATAGCGAAATCCGATTCCGACGGAATTGCTGTAAAGCGCCGTGAAGTCGTGAAATCCGACAGTAGGGAAGACGTTTCCGCCGTCATAGAATGTCACGATGCCCAGGCCCTGCTTGATGAAGTCGAGGGGATAGCGCAATTCGCTGTTGATGATCAGGAGTTCATTGCCGCCGTCGGGCACCGTAATTTCGGAGCATGTCGCTGGGTTCGAAGGATTTCCGCAGACAGGAATCACGCGCTGCGGGCCTGCTCCGTTAAGAGGAAATCCGCGCAACGTACTTCCGCCGCCGGAAAAGAATTCCTGGCTCAGCGGCACTACACTCCCGGCGTAGGCCTGCTCCAGACCTATTCGAAGGCTATTGGCCCAAATGATACCTTTGCCGATGTTCTTGTAGTACGCGTCTTGACTGACAAACTGGGCAAAGCTGAAATTCGATCCCAGCCACGCTGGATTGACGCCGATCTGATAGCTCTCATAAAAGCCCCGGTGAGCATCAAGCACGTTGTCACGCGTGTCGTGGATAAAGCTCGCCGACAAGGTAGACAGGTGAACGTTAAGCTGATCAGGGGGCACTAGATCAGGAATCAAAAGCTGGCTGATACGTGTGACTTGGAAGTTGTAACGCAGAAAAAGATTGGTGGTCTTCTTCGCGTTCAGCGGTTTCTTGAACTGGTATCCTGCGTTTCCCAGGCGCGCCGTGAAAATAGGATTCTCGGCATTGTGTTCGCCGGAAAGAATTGCGCTGCCGGTCCAACTGGAGCCGTGAAAATACGGATCGGTATAAGTGAGAGAAGCGCGTTGATCCAAGCGTCCGGCAAAAGCACTGAACGTGACGGACTCGGCTCGTCCGCGAAGATTTCGCCGCGTGTACTCGAAGGTCCCGTCCGGTCCCCAGAAAGTTTTTTCGCTAGTCACGAAGTTCTTCGGTAGCCCCACGGGAGGAATGCCGGGCACCGCGACGGTGCCGCTGGGGATTGCGCCGCCGCGATTCAGAACCTGGAAGCCGAAGCCGTACACGATGGAGTTTCGCTTGGCCTCGTGGACTTTGACTACGACATCTTCATAACGCTGATCGGTGATGGTTTCTTTGGGATCGACTTCAGCCCAATCGAAAATCCCCAGGCTGTAGAGATGCGATTCCGAAAGCAACATGCCGTCTTCGCTGAGCGGCTCGCCAGTCCGGAGCCTGAGCTGGCGGTTGATCGTGGACTGCTGCGTGTGCTGCTTGCCGACGGTGATGATGTTGGCGGTGGCGACCTGCGGACCCTCCTCGATTTGGTACACCACATTGAGATGATGAGGATCGTTGGCTACAGGCTTGGCAGTGGCGTGGAATCCCGCATTCAAATACCCGAGAGTGAGGTAGCGGGCCAGGATGGCGTTTCTATCTTTGGTTATCAGATCCTGCGAATACGGTTTTCCCGGACCCAGATTCAGCCCGTGCGGCGCAAATTGCGACTCCGACAAAGTGTTGTTGCCTGCGATGCGGAGATCTTGCACGACGTCCAAAGGCCCTTCCGTAACCTTGAAGATGACATCTATGTTTCCCTGTCGCCGCTCGATTTGGGGAACGACCTCGACCTGGCTGTAGCCGGCGGCGCGATAGGTGTCGCGCAAATTCTTGGCGCTGGTACGAACCAGAGCCTCGCTATATTTTCCGTGCGAAAGAAAATGCCCCTGGCTTACGGAGACGTAGGATTGCAGCTCTTTATTGTTGAAGCGGCGATTGCCTTCGAACGCCACCTGATCGACCTTGAACCGTCCATCCTTGTGAATGTCGTAGGTGATCGAAGTGCCCGACGGGTTCTTCTCCACACTGACGTCAACCTTGGTATCGAAATAACCCTTGGCCTGGAAGTAAGAAAGAATGTTGCGCTGGCCTTCCGTGATGAGTTCGTCATTGACCGTGCCCTCCTGATACATGGGCACGAGGTTGTGCATGGTGCGAGTCCAGATGTGAGCCCCCACCGTCCTGACTTTTACGATGTTGCCACTGGTAGCCTGAAAGGTGATATCGGCGCGATTGGTGTTGGCATCATAGTTCGCGGAGATCAGCTTTACGCTCGCGGCAAGGTAATCCTGCTTAACCAGAGCTGCTTGCAAATGGCGCGTGGCGCCTTGCAATCGGTTATAGGAGTACTTCATACCGGGTTTCAACGAGTCCCCGCGAATGCGCGCCATCACGGTCCGCAGCTCGCGCTGCAGATATTGAGTCTGTTGCGGCGAGGCCCCGGCAATATCGATTTTGCCGAATCGTGCGCGTACGCCCAGGTCGGTATGAAAGACGACGGTGGCCAGGCTATGAGCTGGATCGGTCACGACCTCGGAACGCACTTCGGCCAGGAAGTAACCCTGCTCCCGAAAGAATTGCACCAGTGCAGAGTCGGCTTGCTGCACATCGGTCAGAGAGTACGGTGCCTGCGACTGGTAATTTGCCACCTGCAGCAGGCGCGAGTAAGAGAATTCCTTGACGGCTCCGGGGAATTCGTACATGGCTACGTAGACCGCGGGCTGGAGGACGAATTTGACCTGGATACCGTCGACGGCAGGTTCGATGTCCAAATGAGCGTTCTGGAATCCCCCGCGTTCCTGGAGAGCCTTGACGGTCGCGTCGATATCATTCTGGGTAAGCGGCTGACCCTGCTTCACCGTAATGAGGTGGCGCACGCTGTCGAATGTGACATCGGGTTGGCCTGCCACCTCAACCGCGGAAACAGTCTGGCCGATGTAGAGTGAAAGCGATTGGTCGGACGGCGGTTGCTGGGCGGCAGCTAGGGCCGGCATCAGAACAAACGCTGTAATAGCCGCAGCCACGCACCTTACCGAGCGAAAAAAGAAAGCACCGCAATGTCGGGCAGTCGCATGTTTGATCATGAGGCACCAGGCAGTTTTGGTCCTTAGGTAGGATGCAAATTCGCGGCATACTGCAACCGGGGCGAAGAACTGGGGCGCGCCGCTGCGTTAAGCATGGGTAAACCTGGTGTTCGCGAGCGGGCCGACGAATCAATGCGAAAAGAATCGGCAATTGATTCTCATTTAAGGTTGGGCCGGTCAGGCGACAGTGGAAGTGAATCAGCAGGCGCGTTGGCGAGGAAGCTGGCGCGGAGTATAAAATCGAGTTCACGGCTCGCAGGCGGTTCGATTCCGAAGTGGACCCTCCTCCCGAACGGCGCCTGCCAGATTCCCGAATAGCCGCCACGCCTTTACCCGCTCGGGGTAAGGTCGCCGGAAAGATATTTGTTTTCTGCGCCCAAATCAGTCAGGAGACGAAATGGCCTCAGCCACAGTCATGGATAGAGTTGAAAACCGCACATTTGATGAGCTGAAGATTGGTGATACTGCCAGTATTTCCCGCACTCTTACGCAAAAGGATATCGAACTTTTTGCCATCATGTCGGGCGATGTCAACCCGGCCCATGTTGACGAGGACTTCGCCAAGAGCGACATATTCCACAAAATTATCGCCCACGGCATGTGGGGTGGCGCACTCATATCCACCGTACTGGGAACGCAATTACCTGGTCCTGGCGCAATTTACCTGGGGCAATCCTTGCGCTTTCGGCGACCGGTCGGCCTGGGCGACACTGTGGTGGTAAGCGTGAAGGTGAGCGCGAAGGAAGAAGAAAAACATGGAGTGACGCTGGAGTGCCAAGCCGTCAATCAGCACGGCGAAGTGGTGATCAGTGGCACCGCCGAGGTCATTGCGCCGATGGAGAAAATCTCGCGTGAGCGCGTACGACTGCCGGACGTGAGGTTACTGGAAAAGGGCCGGCATTATCGGCAGTTAGTTGATGCGAGCCGGGGGCTCTACCCGATTGTCACCGCGGTAATTCATCCCGTCGAAGTGACTTCTCTGCTGGCAGCGTTCGAAGCAGCGGAAGAAAATCTGATCATTCCAGTTCTGGTGGGACCGGAGCAGAAAATCCGGGCCGCCGCGGAAAAAGCGCAAATCGATATTTCGCAGTTTGAAAAGGAATATACCGAGCACAGCCATCAGGCCGCCGAACGCGCCGTAACCATGGCCCGCGAGCGCAAGGTAGAAGCGCTAATGAAGGGCAGCCTGCCGTTCGACGAACTCATGCACTTTGTCGATGCTGCGCAAGGCTTGCGCACGGCGCGCCGCATGAGTCATGTGTGTGACATGGAGGTACCCGGTTTCCCGCGTCCTTTGTTCATTACCGATACTGCCTTGAACGTTTCTCCCACGGTCGCCGACAAGCGGGATATCGTGCAGAACGCGATCGACCTGGCACACGCACTTGGCATGCCGGAGCCCAAAGTGGCGATCCTGTCGGCGCAGGAAATCGTTACGTCCCGACTGCCGTCGTCCTTTGACGCGGCGGTTTTATGCAAAATGGCGGATCGCGGCCAGATTACCGGAGGAATTCTCGATGGTCCCCTGGGATACGACGTTGCAGTTTCCGAGACTGCGGCGAAGAACAAGAAAATTGTTTCTCCAGTCGCCGGGACAGCGGACATTCTTGTGGTACAGGACCTCGAGGCGGGCACCATGCTGGTGAAGCAATTGGAGTATATGTCTGACGCCCAGAGCGCCGGCCTGGTCGTCGGAGCGCGCGTGCCGGTCATTATGAGCGTTCGAACCGATCATAAGATGGCGCGCCTGGGTTCAGCCGCTCTGGCGTTGTTGCTGGTTCGAAGCGAACAAGTAAAGCGGGCTTCGTCATCAACGCCCGAGCCGGCGAAGTTTAATAATTCTGACTAGTGAAGGGCGCAGTCTCTGGCGCATTGCGCCGAATCCGCGATAGGCCGCAACGTATACTGGAGGTGAAACGTCGCGTCCTCACACCAGGTGCTATGCGAAAGTCGATCTTATCCGCCTTTGTGCTTTTCATCTGCCTGCTCTGCTGGCCGACGGCCAGTCCAGTTTCGGACAAGAAGCACAGTCCGGAATTGTTCCTGGTCAGCGTGGACGGCTGTCTGAAGATGTCTGCCACCGAGTACGTGATCATTGACGATACCGGCACTAAACTGAACCTGGTCGGCAGCACGGCCAAGCTCAGTCACTACGTTGGACACCGCGTCGAGATTATTGGCGAACCCGCGATTCAAACTACCAGCACCACACAGACAACGATCGCCTCCAGCGTCGTTGAAGAACCTGCGATCAGAGTGCAGAGCGGCAGACAGATCGGCGGCAGGTGCGGCGGCCGCTAGATCAGCGACCGTCAAGCGACCGTTTTCGATTCGGTGGATTGATCTCTCCACCTCATGTCTTCGCGGATGCGCTGTAGTGCTGCCGCGGCAAATCCTCCCGATCGGCAACAGATTTATTCTTTCGAAACAGAGCGGGAGCAAAACAGGTATATACTGCCCGATGCCGGAATGCCGGGAATCCGATTCCGGGGTTACCCCTTCTGTAGGACAACACAATCGCAGTTACAAATTTTCCAAAGGCAGGTAAGAAAATGTCGAACCATTTCACTGGACTCAGCCTCGGTCCTCCGCTCGGGGACCAACGACTCGACCTCTGCGATCTCTACGCTTTCCAATCGCCCACGGATCCGACGCGGACCGTGCTTATTCTCAATGCCAATCCGACTGCCGAGGCGCTCCATCCCGACGCTATCTACCGGCTGGCCATCGACACCGACGGCGATTATCTGAACGACATTGCATTCAGCTATGTGTTCTCGCCTCCGCAAAACGGTAAGCAGACGGTAAGCGTTTTTGTCGCCAAAGGCGCCGAATCCCGCTCGGTTGAAGCGGTCGGAACAAAGATCATCTCCGACGCTGCGGTTTCCTTCGTCGGCGACAAACCCAACATCGTCAAGTCGGGTGGGTACACGTTCTTTGCCGGGGCGCGCAGCGACGCCTTCTTTTTCGACTTCGACGGTATCAAGAACCTGTTCGATATCAGGGGCAAACGGAACTTCACCGAGCCCCACCTGGGCAGCAAGTCTCCCTGGACCGGCGTCGATTCGAATACCGAAGCCAACGTATTCTCGACGGTGATGGAGCTGCCCACCAGTGAGCTTGGCGCCAATCCTGTGATCCACATCTGGGGACGATGCAGCGTGCGCGAGGATGGTAAGCTGCTGCATGTCGATCGCGCCGGCCATCCTTCCGTCAGCAGCTTCTTCAACACCGACGACACCAAGCTGGAATACAACGCCAGCGAGCCGGTCAACGATCGCCAGCGCTGGACCGATCAGTTTGTCCACCTGATGGGGCATACCGGCAATTACACCCGGGAAGAAGCCATCGCCGCGATCGACGTCGAAGGCCTGTTGCCGGATATGCTGAGCTTCGATCATTCGAAGCCCGCAAAGTATCCCAATGGCCGCGTCTTCACCGACGATGTCATCAATTACCGCCTCGCCTTCCTGACGAAGAATGAGTGTCCGCCCACGGGCCTCAAGCCCCACACCGACACTCTGAAGGAGTTTCCGTACCTCGGTAATCCGCATCCGAAAAAGAGCTAGAACAAGTCTGTCGTGCCCGCGCGCGACAGACTTTGTTGGTTCCTTCGCGGCAACTCCATTCATGCGATCAATGGAATAGAGGTAGTGACACGCCAGGCTCGAAGTAATGCTGAACAACAGCGGATCGGTAAGACCGAAATGCGCCCAAATTTCGTCGGTCTGTGCCGGTGTGGCCGATGTAGCGAACAATCCAATTTGCTGAAATGAGAGGGATGCGAGAAAAGATTGGAGGCGCGGGTGGGAATCGAACCCACGCATAAAGGTTTTGCAGAACTTTTCTAGGCAGTATTGTGGGGTGTTGTGCAGTGGTGTTGAGTAGCAAAAACAACAACTTTCAACAACCGCTTTCCAACCCACAACACCGCACAACAGCTGGTACTGTCTACAAAATCGTCTACAGTCGGAATGCATGTCTAGGAAGCCGGTCCTAATCGTGGGGCTCGCCACAACTGCTTCGATGATCGGGTAGTGGTGCCATTTCGCGTCCGCGGGCTCACCGCTTGATGCCTTGGTCGCTTGGATGCTCCCTTTTCTTGGCCTCATCGCGCAGCTTCGCATCCCCTTGCGGCCCCTGTGGCCTTGGATTGACGAAGATCGAAACCTGCGGCGATGGGTTCTTAATTAAGGCTTTATCAATTTCAGCATCGAAACCAATAGAACGGAGTGTCTTTTGTAGGGCTTCGGATGCGTTACGACTCCGCAGGTCGCCCGTCCTTGAAATAGTGACTCCGGTTGGCAGCGCCCCCCCTCCTATTGGCCCTCCCATAAAGAAATTCGGGGGAAAGGTTTTCCATTTTGCCGCTAACAGCGCCTTTTCAATATCTGTTGCGAATAGCGCAGCTTCAGAGTTTCCCCCGTCGTACCACAGGGCGGCGGTTTCCCCGGCAAAAAGCCAAAGGCTCGCTGAAAGTGCCGATTGCTGCTCGTCTGTCAATCTTCGCCATGCAACCGCGCCCTCCAGTTCAACGCGGGCCATTCGTTCAGCTTCGGCTTCTTTTTCTAGTCCACCAGCTCGTTCGTTGGCTTCTCCTGCCGCTTGTTGGGCGTTCTCGGCCTCTACGTGTAGCAATGCAATAAGCTGGTCGCTCTTGGCCCGCAATTCAGCACCCTTGCTGCGCAGCGAACCGTTGATTGATGTGATCTTTACGCCAGCCCAAAGCTCACCCACGATTCCGCCAGTCACGAACAAGACGCTTACGATTTCGACCATGAATTTCTTGGTGGATGGCCTCTCCGGAGGCCAGCAAATGATGCCGCGATGCCAAGCGCGCATGTCCTCGCAGCGGTCGCGCCAAATTACCCAAACCTCCATCGCAACCCCGAGCGCAACTAAAGCGGTAAACCACGGCAATGCTTGCTCCCAAGGCACTGAGGAGGTTTCTACGGTCTTAATATCCCTTTCTAAAGCAGATATTGCACTCACTAAAGCTGGGGCGTCGGTAGGCAAACTTGAAGCAGTTTGGATTAAATGCGCAAGGATCGCCATTGCTTCTCTTTTGGCCCTCAATGGTTGTTGGAATTGGCCTGATAATCCTAGCGTTGAGGAAAGAACACGTCTATAAAAAGTCTTTGCAGGAGTTAATACACCGCAATGAGAAGTGATCGCTACTTACCCTCGGTGGCTTCGCGGACGATCCGCAGCGCGGCTCGACTGGAGTCCCTCCGTCGTTTGTCCGGGCTGGTGCACCCTTAAAGCGTGTTAGGCTAACGCTGCGTTCATGGATGGCTTCACATCGGCGGCGAACGGCCTCTCGTCCCCTTTTATGCAACTCGGCACGACATTCTGACGATACTTCATCAAAATCGCTTTTTCTTATTGCCGTGCCCCAAGTTTACGCCGTCCGCTCGTCCGCTCTGTCGTTCAAGCCCTGTGGAAATCAAACGGCACCGCTACCAAAATTGGGTACTGTCTGAAATCTGCGTTCACGGGACAGGGCGAGAAGTGTCGGGATGATAGCGCTGACATCTGCTGACATCTATAGAAGGGTTTTCTCCACTACGTCATTCATCATCGTAAAGATACCGGATGCGGTTTCCGACAGCACTGCAACGGCGGCAGGATTATAAACTTCGGCGTCCAAACAGATGCGTTTAGCAAACTCCCAAAACAGCGTTCCTTTTGGATTCTCGCCAGTAGTCAGTTTCCACGCACCATATTCTTGCTGTCGCAGGTCATATAGCCTATCTAAGCGAGCCAAGAACCCAATCTGAAGCTTTTCAGGCAGCCCTTCGGCAAGCATCACCCTAGCTATTTGAAACGCTCCGTTCATAATCGCATCTCGGTATCCAGGGCCGTAATGCGCAAATGTCGCTCTATCCAGGCAGTGAAGTCCAAATATCAACATCTCCATCTGGAAGTGTTCAAAACTCATTGCTGGAGCTGTGTTGGTGGATTTTCTTAGGTAATCATACTCAGTGGTGGTGCCGGGAATGTACTCCCTTAAGAAGTTGAACGCGATTCGCTCGCCGGATTCTTCGGGAGTTTCTTTCGGGCTGTTGCTCATATTTGATCGCTTGTAATTTGCCTTTTTTCGGGCGTTATGTGCGAGTGAGATTGACATGCTCCCCGAGAAATAGCCCATAGGAAAAGAGACTTCTCCCATTTAGGATGGCCCGCCAGGGCCAGAGGAGGAGTCGTGAGAAAGAGTCGATTCAGCGAAGATCAGATCATCGCCATCCTGAAGGAGTCGGAGGGTGGGATGGAAACGGGAGAACTGTGCCGGCGCCACGGGATCGCGAAGGCGTGTTTCTACCGGTGGAAGAGCAAGTACGGCGGGTTGGAGTTGAGCGAGGCGAGACGGCTGAAGCAACTGGAGGAAGAAAACCGGCAGCTGAAACACATCGTAGCCGAGCAGGCGGTGGACATCCGGGCGTTGAAGGCGGTAGTCGCAAAAAAGTGGTGAGCCCGCAGGCGCGGCGAGAGGCGGTGCTGGTGATGCAGGTGGAGGTAGATCTGAGCCAGCGACGGGCCTGTGGGCTGATGGAACTGTATCGTGCAACGTGTCGCTATCGAAAACGCAAGAGCGCGGACCACCCGCTGCGCGTCCGGTTGCGCGAGTTGGCGGAGGCGAGACGCCGGTTCGGCTACCGCCGTCTGCAGATTCTGTTGCAGCGTGAAGGCTGGCAGATAAACCACAAGCGGGTGTACCGGCTGTACGTGGAGGAGAAGCTGTCGTTGCGGCGCAAGCGTGGGCGGAAGCGCAGCACAGTACGTCAGCCGCTGCCGGCAGCCGTGGCCGCCAACCAGGTGTGGTCGGTCGACTTCATGAGCGATACGCTCAGCTCGGGACGGAGGTTTCGCACCTTGAACATCGTGGATGACTACACGCGGGAGTGCCTGGCGATCGAGGTCGATACCTCGCTGGGAGGAGTGCGGGTGGTGCGTGTACTGGAGGAGTTGAAGCGCAGCCGCGGACTACCGCGGCAGATCCGCAGCGACAACGGACCCGAGTTCGTAAGTCGTGCGGTTGATCAGTGGGCCTATGAGCAGCGTCTGCAGTGGCACACGATTCAACCCGGACGACCGATGGAGAATAGCTACGTGGAGAGTTTCAACGGCCGCTTCCGCGATGAATGTCTGAACGAGAACTGGTTTAGTAGCTTGGCCGACGCACGGGAGAAAATCGCGCAGTGGAAGCAAGACTATAACGAACTTCGGCCGCACAGCAGCTTGCAGTACCGTACCCCGATGGAGTTTGCCAGGCAATCGGCAAGCTTCTACGTGGATGAAGTGGGGGAAGGGACCTCAAACGCCGGCCCCTTCCCCCACACCTCCATCCCCGCTATGAACAGCGGCCATGGGGGCGAACAAAAACCGGAGAAAGTCTCATTATCCTTGGACTAAAGATGGGGGGCAGGTCAAGATGGTATGGGCGAAATTCTCACACCTTCCGAGCGCCGTTCTTTACAAGGTTTAAGAAGTCCGCATTGGTTGCGAGCCCTCGCCTACCTAAATCAGGTGATCCGGTTTCAGCTTAACGTGAAAAAAGGACATTTCCAAGCCTCCTGTCCGCGCTGTGGATGTTATGGGCAGGTTGGAGGTACCTGTTCAGGTGTGGGGAACACTTGGGGGCATCAGGCTGACGAACTGCACCCGCTTGGCCGCATGTTTGGTCCGGCGAAGGGTACACGAGTAAAATACATTTTCCGAAATGCGTTGACAGGGAGAATTTGAATGAAAATATGGCGTGGTTATGGTTCCGGTCATTCTGCGCACCTCAGTATTGTCGCATCGTTCAAGAATTTGAACGATGCACAGCTGGCGCGTGAAGTGATGGATGATTTTCTCCGGTATGTCTGGACTGAAGCGGAGAATCTGGATGTACAGTCCTTTTACGACAATTGGAAAGGACGCCTCGGTGGTGTTGAGTTTCTGGGGCCGCGCCGGGAAGAATTTCAGATGGGAATCGACGACGGATTCGATGTCGCTATCAGCGGGACAATGGTGACCATTTCCAGTATCCGATCCGCTGAAATCAGCGGTATCATCAAGCTGTTGTTGCTAGCGGATCCACTTGAAACCAAGGTAACGGGAAAGACTGGCCCGTGAAGCTGCGACGGGAGGCACGCGGCCTGCATTATTACGACAGAGTGACCGGATTCCATTTCCTTTTGGACGAATTACCCGTTCCTCCAGAACAATGCGACATCGGACCAGCAACCGTTAGCGTGGCTGTCACAAATGCGTGTGATCTCCACTGTTATTTCTGCTATGCATCGAAAGCACCACATCGACTCCATCCAAATGATCTGACCCGGTGGTGTGGAGAATTGTCTCGGCTCGGTACACTTGAGATAGCTTTCGGAGGTGGTGAACCCTTTCTTTTTCCGGAGTTCGATGCTCTGTGTAAACGCATTTGGCAGGAATCTGATCTTGGAATATCGGTCACAACACACGGGCACCGGTTAAATGAACGAGTAATTGACTCGCTTGCTGGTAACGTGTCGATACTGCGCTTCTCGATTGACGCACCTGAACCAGAATATTCTGCGATTCGACAGCGCCCCCTTCGAGCGCTGCTAGACATCATGAATAGAGCATCGGCATCGATCCCGATTGCGGTTAACACGGTGGTGACGAAGTCAACACTCCAATCCCTAGACCGTCTTGCCGAAGTTTTGTGCAAATTCCGAATCGTCGATTGGCTATTGCTTCCCCAGCTTTGCGACGGCAAGTTTCTGCTGAACGAAGACGAGTGGTTGATGTTAAGGCATTGGTTAGTAGCTCACGAATCTAATTTTCGCTTTTGCGTCGCAAGTGAGGCAGTGCGATTGCTCCAAATGCCGGTTCTGTTGAATCCGCAACCCAGGGACTACGCCCATATTGATGCTGCCGGGTTCTTACGCTCGTGTTCCTACGACAACGGCGGAATTCCGTTGATGGGTAACGATGTGCGCACATCTCTGCGGCAGCTCTGGGGTGGTATCGCGAACGGCACGGGGCAGCTGCCCGTTGCACTTGGCGATTAGCTCTGTCTCAGGCGGCGCAATTAGCCGCAAACCCCAAATACCTCAACATCACTCAGCATGACAATCAGATCATGATCACTGATTCCGAGCACACTAGCACTCTTTATCCTGACGGCAAGAAGCACAAAGCTACGGATGAAAACGGCGATAAGATCTCAACCAAAACCGAGTGGCAGGGTGACGAGCTGATCGCCGAGACGAGAACGGGGGCGGGGAAGCTCACAGACACCTACCAGGTTAGCTCTGACGGCAAGCAGCTAACCGTGATTTCACGCTACGAAAATTCGGCGCTCTCGCAGCCGCTGAGCATCCGGCGGGTGTACGACTTGGGGAACGAGGCTCGTTAGAGGGGAAAATGCCTCGGCCTGTCCGTCCTGTGGATGTTACGGGCAGGTTGGAGGTACCTATTTGCGTGTGGGGAACACTTTGGGCACCAGGCTGAGAAGCCGAACCCCTTGGCACGATTTAGCTGGGGTTGGTAGGCCTCCAGCCGTAGAGGTTGCCAGAGCGCGAGAACAAGAATAAGTTTTTCAATGTCCTTGGGAATACCCGAAGGTTCCTTTGCAACACGGATCTGCGGACTGAGGGAAGGCATCCGTTGAAACCATTGGCGCAAACTTCGAGGTCCACTCATCCTGAAAAGCAGGCCATCACAAACACAATCGAAGCAGTCTTGGGACGATGGCACTTGAAATGGGACGCACTATGGCACCTGTTCGCATGGCTCCTCGACCCCGAAGAAGGCCACGGTCTCGGAGCGAAGGTCCTTGAGGCATTTTGCCTGTACGCGTTCGGGCAATCCTTTTCATCTTGTCCACTAAAGCTTGAATATCAGCTGAGTCCGAAGGATGGAAAGGGCAAGTGGGCAGATATTGCGTTGGCCATTCCTTCCCTTGATGAAAAGGCAACACACATCGCAATTATGGACGATGTTGACCGCTGCTCTCCTGGAGCTAGGCGTAAACTCGACAATCTGCGGGCATACCGTTCCCTTGCTCGGCAAATGTTTCCTTCGGCAATCATTCGCTTGGCCGTTCTCACAAACGCCAATGAAGGAAAATCGATGCCAACACTCAACCGAGAGACTGTTCTGTGTCCGGAAGCGGACAATTTCCATGCAGCGGACGGCTGGAAACTACTTCCGCTCCGACTGGTTGGATGCTGGGTCGGCGAAGCACTTAATTCAACGCCTGCACGCAAACGGGATACGATGACAGGGTTCCTGCTGGATTTTGTTGAATGGTCGAAGTCGCTGGGGGGTCCGAAAGTGAAGAGTATAGGAAGAGCCGCTACTTTATGATGTTGCCACCGTAGTAGCCGTATGAGTTGAGAATTAGAAGGCAACACCCTTCGGGAGGTATTGATTGTGGCCACGGCAGCGATGAAGATAAGGCAGGAACAACAGCAAGAGATCCTACAACAATTTTTATGCATCGCGATTGACGGTTTGGAAAAGGAACACAAGCTGTTAGCTGCCGCTCGGTCAGAAATACACAGCACGGCGATGTCAATCTATTTTGCGTACTGCGAGGTCGTGTATGCATACTTAATCCGGCGCAGTTTGGCTGTGAAGGGCTTCGCGTACCAGATATCCTACGAGGAGCCCTACCCTTCTTTTCCAATCCAACGTGTTGACTTGCAAATCGCGCTGCCAGGTGATGTGGAATCACCGGTATCGTGCGGCATAGAGATGAAGTGGGTGGTGGATGAAGGAGATAAGCCGCTAGCCGACGTCCTGAATGACATCACGAAGCTGCTTGCGGAACCAGCGTTCCAACGGCGGTTTGTTCTTCTCTTCCCAATGTTTCAAGAGGACCGCCCCGTTGACCCTCACCATTTTGCCGAGCATCTGCAAGAGTTTCGCGCCAAGAGTCCAACGAACTGGCGAGCATTCGATTTTAAGGTGATCGGGCAACGAAGCTTCGCCTCGCTCCCCCATGATTTCAGCTTGGCGTTGATAGAAGTTTCCCCAGCGGCGTGAATCGCGGCGACTGCTAGAATCGTTCTTCTATGGCAAATCTTCCCAGGACCGCAGCCAGATGTGACGTTTTGCCCAAAGTGCAAGGCTGAGTTACGCAACGTTCCGCGGCATGAGATGAAATCCGGCGCATACAGACGCCGTGACGGAACTGTCTCGCCCCATACTCACACCTATGGGTGTCTAACATGTAAGACAAGGTTTGAGATCAATCAAGGCCAGTTAGCCACGCTCGCTCTCGCCGGAAAGCCGCAACAGTCGCGTCAAATCACCATTGCTCGAAAAGCCTCGAATCGAATACGTCAAAGTCAACTTCAATATCGAACAAGCACGCCCCCGCAACGCCCGAGGTGCCCCAGATGTCAAATTGCGTGCCGCTTTGTAATGCCCAACCACCAAAGGGAGCGAACGGCAGCAAGCTCGGCTTTCCTGTCCCCCCATGCAAAGTGGGCGTTAGGCTAATGGCACCGTCCTTCACCGGCGCACAGCCGAAGTTGCCTGCTGGATCCACGTATCCTTCAAAGTTGTTATGAGCGCCATTCCAGAGGGGATACGATGAGGAAAATTGATTGGTATTTCCTGTAAGTACACCCCAGTAGCCTTCTGCCGTGTAGATCACCTCCCGTCGCACGCCGCTGGAGGCTAGCTTTGCTAGGGCAGACGAAATGATCGCCAACCGACTATTAAGAGGAAGTAAAGGTCCAGTTTCGTCCTCGACGTCAAGGGCGACGAAGGCGATACTGCTCACCAAGCCGCCGATACGGTCAAGACAGTTTTGTGCTTGTTGATCACCAAACGGTTGACCTTCGTAAAAGTGCAGGAAGCAATAAGCTGCGGTTTTAAACCCGGCATCTGTGAAGGCAGCCAATTGCCTTTGAGCAAGTCCTCCGTCAGGCCTCTGAGGGGCCTCTACAACCGCATAGCTCACCCCTGCTTGCGCAAATTGCAAAAGTGTTGCCGAGTTAGGAACCCCAGCCGAGGCAGACAGGTCAACGCCGTTGCGACGTGCCGCTGGAATCGCCTGCACGATCCAGCCGTAATAATCCGCAACCCATATCGAACCATCCGGTCCAGTAGCTAGCTGTTGTGGCCAGCTGAATGTTGCGTAGTAGTTCGGAAAAGATCCGCTCGGGGTCATCTGGCCAAGAGAACCGTAATCGCCATCATAATAATCGATGAACCATAGGTTGCCATCCGGACCAGCGGTTATGAACGTCGGCGAATCATACCCCCGATTAGCAGGGTATTCGGCAACTTGACCACTTGGTGTAATACGTCCAATGTGCCCTATTGACTCAGTAAACCACAGGTTCTTGTCAGGTCCTGCTGTGATATCCGTGGGACCACTATTCGGAGTGAGTGTTGCATACTCGGTAACAGCGCCTACCGACAGACAGCTAGGTGGAGAAACAACTGCGCAGATACGCCCGATTTGGTTCGCAGATCCCTCGGTAAACCACAATGCATCATCTGGACCTGCTGTTATGCCTCCGGCTCCGCTATTAGGAGTCGTTATTGGGTATTCTTTGACATACCCGATGTATGGGCAAGAAGCAGATACGGTTGCACAAATGCGCGCGATATTGTTGGCAGATCGTTCGACAAACCATAGCGCTCCATCAATTGCCGACCTGATCGTCCACGGATAGCTGTTGGTAGTCGGGATTTGATATTCCGTTACTTCTCCCACATAAGGGCACACTGAGGATAGGCTCACACATATGCGGCCAATGCTGTTCGTGCCTTGATCGGTAAACCACATGTTTCCATCAGCGCCCGGTGCAATGGCGTATGGCCAGCTGCCAACGTAAGATATAGGAAATTCGATCACACTGCCGGACATGGTCATTCGACCGATGTAGGCAGCATAGTTAGCACCGTCAGCAAACCACAAAGCTCCATCTGGTCCGGCGGCTATTCCTTCTGGGTAGTTGTATGGAGAGCCAGGGACAAAATACTGGTGTTGGACGATTTGTGCGCTTAGCGAGTAGCACAGGCACATCAACGTCAGGACGAAATTAGCTGTGTGTTTGTAATCCATGCGGACTCCTTTCGTCACATAGATTATTCAGTCCAAATTGTGAAAGCTGGAACTGCGGGCCGGGAGATAGCTTTCTAGTCGGCCAGAAGACGACAAAATTGTAGCGCTTGGTCATTCATTGTCAATCGAAATGCGCCACTCCGTGCATAACCCCAACGCTACAATCAATTTTGGTCTCGCGCCGATACCAGTCCCCTCTTTCGCCGCTGTCCTTATCGACGCTGGTGACACTCACCCACCCGCAGAGAGGACATGCATGGCAACCAAAGCAACGAAGGCAAAGAAACCGGCCAAGGCACCCAAGCCCACCAAACAGCCACACGTACCGACTCCCTGGCTCAAGCTGAAGAAGATGTGGGAGGCGGGTGAATCTTACGAGGCCATGGCCAAGGGCACTGATGCCCACTACGACCCGAAAAAGGCCGACCCGACCAAAGCCACCCGGGCCAAGATCTGGAAGGCACGGAACGTGGGAGTGACTATTGACGGCAAGCTGGTACGGTTCGGGGCTCGGGGCAAGGCCAAGGAACACGCAAAGAAGGGTAGGCCGAGGAAAGAGGTGAAGCAGGGCACAGGGAAGAAGAAGGCCAGCAAGAAGACGGCCAAGCCAGCAACCCCGATTGAAGCCAAAGCCGAGACGTCCCGACACGGCAACAGACCTCTGTCAGAAGCGACGTGGGGCCGTGGAAATCAACTGTTAAACACCATATTAGACGAGAGCTGAAAGGGCTGGTTTTGTATCTCACCCACTGGCTAGAGTCTCCGCAGCGTTCGTGTTGCCCTCAACGCCGCATGAATACTGGTGTTTGCTCGATCATACGGCCACCAGTCTTCAAAAGCAAGAATGTGGATTCAAGACGAAATGTGTCGCAGAGATTTCCACGTCATAACACATACTTTCCACAACCATGGTGCGAAGTGATTGGCGATTCCGAGAAATATTACGCCAAGCATGACGACCACCGCTCTGCGCAAATTCCTTCGCTTCCGCATCCGCAGCACTGCATTTCTGGAGTTCTCCGCCTCCTCACACGCGGTTTGTACTGTGGCATCGTTGGGCCCATCATCCAAGTTCCGGCGCTGCAGGTATTTCAAAGCGGAAGCCTTACCGACCTTCAACAAGAAGTCCTTTTCAATCGGTTGCAAATTAAAGTCAATCGTTCCAATCGGAGCGGTATCGATAATCACCACACTTGCAATATTCGCGTCAACGGTTTGGCGCGATGGCCATGAGTTCCTGGGGCACGCTGCGGGCATCCGTTATGTCGGCGATTACAAATCTGGCCATATGAGCAAGAGTTGAGACTGTTTCGGTGAAATCACGACTGGAGGGCTTTTCGAAATCGAAGACGACTGGCAAGTAATTACGTTGCCGCAAGGCGTCTCGTAGGCCATCCAGCACAGGCTTCCTAGCGGCGGTGAAACGTCCCAAGATGAGCACTACCTTGGATGTGACCGTCTCGATGACATAACGAACTTCGGCGTTGTTCAACAGCAAATATATAAACTGGGCGACCTCGAGCCGGTCTACCTGGATCGTAGGTTGAGCTTCCGGCGTAATGATGATGTCTTTTTGGATGGCATCCTTCAGATTCAAATTCCACGCGGAAACCCCGTAAACACGACACCCTGTAAGATCTGAACCTTCCAGGTTTGTCTCAACCAGGTTTGCGTTGGTTAGATTGGCACTGGCGAGTTTGGCTCCATTAAAGTTGGCTCCCCGGAGTTCCGCTCTGGAGAAATCGGCTCCTCGCAGGTCGGCCCCGGAAAAGTCCGTATTGGTACAGATCGCATGGTAAAGGCTGGCCTCGCGCAAATCGGCCCCGATGCACTTAGCTTGGTCGAGGTTAGCCCAGCTCAGTATGGCCTGTTGGCCGGAGGCCGCGGTGAGATTGGCCCAACTAAGGCCCGCACTCTCAAGCCTTGCTTTGCGGATGTCCACGCCTGTCAAGTCTGACCAGCCTAGCCCCACGGACGTCAGGTTCGCTCCGCTCAGGTTCGCCTTTTGGAGCTTCGCGTAGCCGATGTAGGCATCGACCAGATATGCCCCGGCGAGATTCGCGCCCTGCAGATCGGCAAAGTGAAGATTCATGCCGGTCAAGGTTGCGTCGTGGAGGTCAATATTCTGAAGGTTGGCTTGGTTGGTCTTCCCCTCCTCAAGATTGGGAAATACCTCGGGGTTTGCCTTGCGCCAAGCATTCCAAGCGGGAACTCCTTGCTGGAAAATCTCGAGGTGTTGGGCATTCGCCATTGTTTGCTCTTGAGTGGTTGAAAGTCTGTGCCGCGAAGCTGCAGGCTGCCGGTCATCGTACCATCGAAAAACGTGAGACGGAAGATGGCCAGGGTAGGTACGATGCTTTGAAGGCCAGCCGATGCCAGACATTGAGGCAGCCTGTGGCAAATGCAGGAGGATGATTGAGCGGTCATACTTTTGCGACGTCGTGCCATCTGCGGCTCCAGGTATGCACAACTTCCTTCAATCGGCCCTTGCGCTCGTTGAAATACTTAAGCCGGTGGCCGTTCGCACCGGAAGGGTGGGGGAAGCCCTGCAGACATCGGCTAATGTCAAGCAATCTCTTCTCCGATAGGTGTCGAAGAGCGCCATCAACTGCCTCGCCGCAAGGCACCACAATCGCGCGTGGAATCAAACTCAGTTCCTCAGCCAAAACATTTTCAATGTAGTGTAGCGAGGTCTTCCATTTCAGTAACTTGGGGCTGTGGCCAGTGTAGTTAGTCCATCTACTTTCCTTGTTCCTCCACACAAACACCGGATACCTGATGCACGAGGTCGGATGAAGCAGGTCGTACCGAGTTCCGAATAACTCCTCAGATCGATCTATGCCCAACGCTTTGGGGATGTCCAATTCATCGAACATCCTGGAAATGGTCGAGCGAGCGTTAGAAAAACTGCCCGCCTGCTTACCCAGCCGTGAACATTCATCGATTTCTTGCCCTTGACGGAGGGCCGCTGCGGAGGCCCGAAACGCGTTGAGCATTGAGTCCTTACCGGGTGTAATACCAACGATTATGATCTTCGCGTTCGTGTTGATCCAGTCGAAGGGTGCATAATATATCCTCAGTTTCGCCCCGTCCTCGAGCAGAAAAGACTGCAAATCGGCCTCTGTCGATCCCGAGGGGGATATCGCTCCGATTTTGTCTGCAAAGTTGCTGAAAGCCGCGAATGGGACTGTTGTTGGATTTCCCAAGGATAATTCCCTCTCACTCTGATCTGTAGGGTCGCTTTCTCGGGCAAAGTTTATGTCAGATCTCTTACTTTGTGTTCAATATTCTCGATCATGCGCCTAGATAAAATGCCTGGACGAATTTGTTTTACCTCCGCCTATCTATACCCTCGCTGCGTCGTGATGACGAGCGAGGCGCTTGAGGCGATGTGCTAGCACTTTAAAACGACAAGCAAGGTACTGCCCAAGGCTTCCTTCTCTTGTTACATTTGCTGAACACCCAGTGCAAAGGCGATGCTTTCAGCGATAAGCCGTCCGCTGTCTCCTGTACCGAAGGGATTCGGTACCACTCCCACCCTGTTTGCCCAGCTGCCACTTTGATAGGCCTCTTCGAGCATGGTTGCCAGATACTCAGGGGCCCCTCCCACGAGGCGCGCCGCTCCGGCCTGAATGACTTCCGGTCGTTCAGTGTTACGCCGTAGAATAACGAGCGGTTTTCCTATCGTGGAAACCTCTTCTTGTATTCCTCCAGAGTCAGACAGGATGAGCCACGAATTCAAAAGGAGGTGGACGAACTCTTCATACGGAAGCGGCGGCATCCTATAAACCCTGGGGTGGTCCCCAAGGATTTCACTAGCGGCTCGCACCACTGCCGGGTTAGGGTGCACAGGGAACATTAGTCCAACGTCATCATGATTTGTGACGAAATCTCGGACAACCCTCAAACTTACGGGCAAAAACTCCTCAAAACTCTCGCGTCGCTGCATAGTCAGGGTTATTCGTTTCAAGGAGGCTGTTTCGGACAGCAATTGGTCTATACGGCGAGAGGCTACGGAGTTCTTGAGAACACACTCTAAAGCATCAACGATTGGGTTTCCAGTAACAAAGATAGACTTTGGCTCTATACCTTCTGACAGTAAAGTATCGCGGTTGCCAGCGGTGGCGGCGAAGTGGTAAGTCGCCAATCGCGTGATTAATCGTCGGTGCATCTCCTCCGGATCGGGACTACTAATATCCCCTGATCTGAGGCCAGCTTCAATATGACCAACAGGTATGTGTTGGTAAAATGCGGCCAACGCCCCTGCCAACGCAGTACTCGTGTCGCCCTGGACAAGAATCAGATCCGGCTTCTCTTCGGCTACAATTGGGTCTAGCAAGGTCATCACGCGAGCACAGACTACGCCGGGCGTCTGGTTTGGCTCCATCACTCGTAGATCGTGATCGGCACTTACATGAAAGGGCAGTAGAAAAGGTTCCAAAAGATCCCTGTGTTGACCTGACGAGATATTCACGATGTCGAACTTAGCGGACCTTCTGAGTTCGCATATTACGGGCCCTAGCTTTATACCTTCAGGACGTGTGCCAAACACCGTCATTATTTTCCTACGGCGATCCTGGCTATCTGGGCGATCACTTATCTCGGAACTTTCTCTCAGTTCGGGCATCACACGTAACTCGCAATCATGCGCATCTGAGTACACTCCGCCTAGCTAGCCGTGGCATTCGGGGAAGTGGTCCTGCCTTACCCAACTGAGCGGACCATTGCTGATTTCGACAGTCCGCTCCCATTTATCGAGTACGTACCGCTTCCGTTTTAGATACAAGTCAGCCGCATCGATATTGTGTTCCCGCATGATTTCGAGGGAAGAGTGGATGTGTCTGTGCAAATAGGTCATACCACAAAAATGTTGGATAACATAGCCTTTCAGTTGCATTTGGAACGCGAGATCGCTGTCCTCAAACCCCCAGCCTGGCCCATCGAACGGAGGCTTCTCCTCCAATCGGATTCCATCTTCAAAAACTCTTCGGTGGAACATTCCATATTGCGTCCACGCCAGCGACTTAGTGGTTCTGAGCGCAGATTTTGGGATTGCAGGCATCGTCGGAGTAGCGCGTTCTCGGTATGGTGTGCAGCTGGAAGAGTCTGCACCCAAGCACCCCAACAGTCGTCCGCTACGTTCCATTTGCGTAAGCATCGCGAGACTTGAGAACGGCACGATTTCGATGTCACCGTCCATAAAGAGTAAGTAATCGGCATCGCATTGAAGCATATACTCGATGATTTGGTTCCGAGCAATGCTGTTTCCTACATTCGCGGAATTAAAAATGAAGTGGTGTGGAAGCCATATGTCAGGGTCAAGAGCGTTAAGCGACGCGGGGGTGCCGTCGGTAGAGCCATTGTCGCAGACGCATATGAAGGGTGAGTGTCCCGCTTTTTCTAAGGCTTGCCCCTCACGGAGGTAGGCGCGCACTGAGTCAACGCTGATTTCACAAGTGTTCCACGTAAGTAGCGCCAATACGATCCTTGTGGTGTTCTTACGCACTACGGGATCCGGAGTTGAAGAGGTGGGCTCAGTCCAAGTAAGAATAGTCTTGAGGTCGTCTTTAAGATCCTGAAGCTCAAGAGAAGCTGCAGTACGTAAGGCCTGATCTAGGGCAGGCCGCCATACACCTACCAGCTCATATCGAGGCCTTCTATCCTTTATTTTACGCACCAAATCCCGGAATGTGACTGGATCCGACCGAGTGCTCTGACCTAGCAAGTCCAGCTCGACCAATAAGCGTTCAACTTGAATTTGGTTTGATATTTCGTCTGGAATTCCAAGGTGTAGAAATTGCCGGGATGCATCTTGCCGCATCTTCATCGCAGACCGTAAACAGTCTTCAGACCATTCTCCGCGATCAGTTAAACGAAAATGGTTAAAGGGGCTATTAGGCTGCTCGTATCCGAACCAGTTCGCCCTACCTAGTCCTCGGTATGCGAGGCCGAGATTGCGGAGAACATAACCTAACCAAAGAGCCAACGAGAAAGCGTCCTCCCTGTCTTGTTCCTTCATCAGCAAAAAAGAGTGCAGAGATCTCTCCAAGGTGCGGGCAGCATTATTGAAGTGGGCCGCAGAAGACCTTTCCTCTCCGCGACGATCATAGAGCTTCGCAAGTTCGAAATGTGAGAGACCAAGAAAGTTGTCTCGAATAGCGGAAAGCCAGTAAAACAATATGCCGCTTTCCGAATTACACCGTAGGTCAGCAGCGAGGGCCTGATTCACATCGTCCATGTCCTTCTCGTTGATTTGTGGCAGCGCACAGATAAGTGTATAGAATCTACATGCCTGGGCTGCAATCGTCTTTGCATCAATGAGTTCGTCCGAAATATCGTGAATGTAAGGCGGTCGTAGCTTGGAAATAAGATGAGAGAGGAAGGTTAGCTGGCCTAGATAAAAGGCTGGCTGGATGCCGTGTAGTAGCACCTCCGCAAGACGTAAGTTATCAGGAGGTTCTTTTTTGTCCAACACTCCCCTGATCCAGTACCACCACTTCTGTGAGCTTTTGAATACTTCAAGTGGATTGATCGGGGTCTGACGAACTCCCTTCAGGAACTCCGCAGCAATTTGTCTTGCCATTGCATCGACTGCCCCGGAGTGCAGCGGAACCACCCATCTGCCCAGTAGGTCTGACGGCAGTTGCCTATTATCTATATCGATTACAAACTCGTGTAAATAGTCTGACTCAAGCCGAGATGCCAAAAATCCCCATTCGAACATGAGGTTTGGCCGGAATGAAACCGCCTTTTTTGAACTCCCTGTGCCCTGAATAAGCAGGATTGCTCTGGACGCTGACTTTAGTTGGTTAAGAATCTCCGTTGGAAGGTGGAAATTCGACGGCTTGGTATCGTTATCTCCGCCCCCGATTTGAGCGTCCCACTCCTTCGACCGTAGCTCTTTTTTAACTGCCTCAGCAAGGTCCCGATTGCCGCCCCACACGATGAACACCTTGCCTTTGCTTCCTGACATGTGGAATCCTCCGAACAGCGACATAGCCACGACGTCGGTCTTGGCCAAAACACCGCGTATTCTATACCAACTGCACGGATAAAACTCACTATTCTTGACTTGTCATGATCTTTGCCATCGCTCCGGTCGAGCCTTTGATGTATGCCCAAATCAGCAGTAACTTCGTGCCTGTGTGCGGCAACCCGGGGCAAAGTGTAGGAGTGGCAGTTTTGCAGCCTGAACTCTTTGGGGAAGGAATTCATGCTCGTGACCGCAGCTGCGCGGAATTCGCTGGAAGTCTACACAAGATGTTTGCAGCTCATCACAAGAAAGCCCGAAGTCGCCTGATCTGAGATATCCCGCGGTCTTCCAATCTCTTGATGGCTGTGAGAAACCGCAGGCCTGAGAGCTTATGGCGAGAGCCGGAACACTGTACCCTCGCCATGTGCGCCACCCTGATATGCCGTACCGTAGAGGCTGCCAGAGCTATTGAGTACTAAAGTCCCATAAGGATTTGCTCCGTCGTTGCCATCCGTGAAATCGTAGAGGTCGGAATACATCCAGATCCCTTGAGACGAAGTGAGTTGAAAGACTGATCCCTCGCCATCGGCCCCCTCCTGGAGGGTCGTGCCGTAAAGATTACCTGACGTATCCATAACTAAACCGCCGTAGGGGCCCCCGTTCGCTTGGCCGGTAAATGCGTAGACTGTGCTGAACGTCCAACCGCCATTCGAAGGGGATAGCTCGAACACCGTTCCCCCGCCATTCGGCCCATACGAGGATGTTGTGCCATATAGATTTCCCGTCGTATCGAAAATCAAGCCGCCAATAGGGATCGCTCCATCGTTCTGGGTGAAGGAATGAAGAATCTGCTCCGTCCAACCAGATCCAGAAGGAGTTAACTCGTAAACAGTGCCAAACCCATTGGCCCCGCCGTAGCCTGTCGTCCCATATAGGTTACCCGCTCCATCCATGATCAGCCCGGAATATGGAGTCATGCCATCCCCGCTTGTGCCTCCAAAACTATAAAGCGTGTTGTCCGTCCATCCGCCACCAGATGGCGATAGTTCATAGACGACTCCCGCGCCATACTGGCCCCCGTCAATTGTCGTGTCGTAGTCGTTCCCTGACTGATCTAGCAAAGGATTGCCATAGCCGGGCTCACTCCCGTCACTTCCCATGAAGTAAAGCAAAACCGTTTCGTTCCACAGCTGCAGAACCGATGTCGGCCGGCTGGCACCTGGCCGTAGAGAGAAGGCCGTATCGCCCTGAGTGGTGCCATACACGATCCCATTGGTGGCCAAAGTCACCCCGGCGAGTGGATAGGATCCATCACTGCCTCCGGCAAAGATGTGGAGCGGGGTTAGGATCCAGTTGCCATTTGTTTGTCTTAACTTAAACACAGTGCCGACATTATCGGTACCACCTTTATTGGTCGTTCCATATATGTTTCCTGCCCTATCCACGGTCAAACTACCAATTGGGTAAGCGCCATCGGGGCCACTGAAAGTATGAAGAACCTCGAAGGTCTGGGCGTGGAGCGGCTGCATCGAAAGTATTAGCAGGACGAGCGCTGCCGTCAACAACGCTGACGCAATATCTACGGCGGGCACAGGCATTCCAAGAAATCGTTTGTGAAGCGGTTGTGTGTCAGTCATGGTGACCTCGTTCTGGAGTTTTATACGGCAGTCGCGGTCTTCGTGAAGACGGTCTTAACTGAAGCTCACACGCAAAACGGATGCCAAAGGTAAGCAGTAACAGGTCGGATTGCTTTTGCCCAGGTTACAACGATATACGGGGTCGCAAATTGGGGGGCAGCCTATTGCGCACTCGAGATCGTCGAATGAGGCTATCCGAACGGACACACTCGCTATCCGTTTCGGCTCAACTCGGTTTAGTTTGCCGCTAAGCCGATTCCTGCCCATGGGCGGCAATCTGAGGAAGGTGTAGGTGGGAGGATTGGGCAGTCATACTTCGCGGTCATACTTTTGCGCCTGCGCAGCACTTGTTTTCTCCGCAACGCCGGGCAACCCTCATCAGTTGACCGGAGGCGTACCTGAGCCAGGGCACACTGTGACTCCGAATAGTGTGCCCCTGTGTTCTGCCACATAGGGAAGCTTCAGTTTGGCCGAGCGACCTGCCCTGCCCGCCCAGTTGGTTGCGGTTGGCAGTAAGGAGAAGTATTGCAAAAGTAGGCCACAAATGGGGCAATTTTGGGCTGTACTGATGCGGATGGAAGACCGTCGGGAGTGCTCCGATAGAAAAATCATTTCACAGTGTCGCGAACGGGCGGGACGGGTGTACTATGGTGCCGTTTTCGAGGCAAAAAAGGAAATTCCGGGTTACACGGAACTCAGCCCCGGGAAACGACGATTAAACGATAGCAAGATCCGACGAACCTTGAAGGCGCAACCAAGACAATATCGTTTACCGTTGAATGGGTTTGCCCTAAGGGCTCACATGCGGGGCTGACAACGGCGGGCCACGACTTGGTCTGTCTATTGTTTGTTTGTGCAGATAGGCGTTCGACCCGACTTAGCTCTTTGGGGGTGTCATGGTGGCCGTTGCCTCTCTCGAACTACGTCTTTCGTTCCGATTCCATCGCCTTACAAGTGCTGTTTTGCTGGCAGTCGGCATTCGGCTATTCGCCCAGGTGCCCGATCTTCCCTCCGCAAACGGACCTGGTTCTCCGGTTTTTGGCATTTCGGAAAGTGGTGGACAGCAAGCGGCCGGCGGCTTAGCACAGGTTGATATTGCGACAGGTGTTCTCCATTCGAATATTGCGTTCAAGTTACCAACGGCTCGCGGCGCGGTACAATCTTCGCTTTCTCTAGAATACAACTCCTCGTCCGGCCAGCGCGAGGCGGGCTTGGGATGGGGACTAACTCTACCTTCGATCGAAAGACACAATGACTCTGGCCCCCCCTTTTATCACGATCCTAATCCCGGCGAGCCGCTTGATCCAAAGGATGAGGATCATTTCACCTATGCCGGGCATCCGCTCGTACCTATCTGCCTCGTAGGCCCTAACAAGCAACGGCGAGGGCGGCCCTGCACTGCTGCCGCACCCGGTGAATCGATGCCTTCCTGGGCGCAGGGATGGCACTATTTCCGACTTGAAGCCGACGCGATATTCGCACGCTTTTTCTGGTCTCCGAACCACCTTACCTGGATCGTTCAATACAAAGACGGCGAGACCATGGAGCTCGGCACAGCTCTGGACGATCCTACAGGTAACACAGGTCCCGGAAATGATTTTGATACTTCACTTACTACATTTGTACCCACGTTTCGTTGGCGCGTCGTTAGACGCTACGATACCGTGGGCCCGAACACGAATGTTATTTATTATCGGTGGGAGAATCTAAGCCAAAGCCAACAGCTCCGCTATTTGACCGATATCTACGACACTCCCGCTCCGGGAAGCCGCCCGCCGGGGAAACCTTTTCCATTCAGTGCGTTTGCCCATCATGTCCATCTTACCTGGGTATCAGAGGACGATACCACGCCCGAACCAGGGTATATGCCAACTCCAATGAGCGCCGCCTTGGTATGGCGTGCTACCCCCGAACTCCTGCTATCAAGAGTTGATGTAACAAGTGCTACCCAAACGGTTGCCAGTCCTCGGCGACTGGTGCGCAGTTACGCGCTGACTTACTTTAAGCGAGGTTCGTTTAAAACTCGGTTTCAGCATTCCCTTCTGCAATCAGTTCAGCTGACCGGAGCCTGCGACTACTCGGAAGCTGCTGACGGTACGCTTCCGAGATCGCTGACTTGCCCGAACGGAACACTTCCGCCCACAACAATGACCTATATGGGATCAGAAGACACGTTCAATGCCCTATTGAACGGCTATCAGCAGAATCCAAGCTGGTGGGCGACCCTTATGGATGTCGATGGAGATGGCTTACCCGACATTGTCGGAGCTGACATAAGCTGCTCTTCGTCTGGAAGCTGCAATCCTACAAACAGCTGGTTGACATTCAACGAGAAGTTTGAAAGGCGCAGTGAGACGTGCACCGAGTTTCCTATGAGTGTCTACCCGTCTCTTGGAGCGACCCCTGCCGCATTCCTGGGACCCCTATCCACATGGGCAATAGGAAACTGGACTGCCGACTCTTCGACGCCAGGTGCAAGCGTCCTCTGGTGGGACTTGGGAGCCGCTAACTATCAGGTCTTCACGCCGCACTGGCTCTGCGACAGCCTCGGCAATCTAGGCGGCTGGGACGCCCTAGACGTTCACAAAGGCGTTCTTCCTCCCCACACAGGACTTGCCTGGCTCTCCCCAGCGTCGCCGCTAGCAACTTTCGCCGACATTGATGGCGATGGGCTACTCGACTGGATTCGTCAGGATCCCACCACGAACCGCATAACAACGTTCTATACGACGCAAGACGCCTTTGGTGCTATTCACCCCCTGGCCTCCGCAGTCAGTAGCCTTCCCGTTCAGCCGCTTCCCTCATCTTCTGGATTGCAGCCCCAAACATTTTTTGTTGATGCAAATGGAGACGGCGTTCCCGACATTGTTTATATTCCGCCATCTGATGGATCAACAGTTAATGTAAAACTAATGGTTCTGCGTGGCCATGGGGACGGAACCTTCGATGACCCTCCAGGATACATACTCGCGGACCTACCGACAGAGCTATCCGAGGAGGTAAGGGCTGGCACCGTGCAGCTTTTTCTGCATGATGTGAATGGAGATGGGATCGCCGACCTCATTGCGTACGACTCGTCTAGCCTCGATGTCTATCTTTCGACGGGACGATCCTTGGTTAAGATATTTCATTCCACACTGATTAAGACAGTTAACTTAGGGGGCGGTAGCTTTGAATTGGAGAACTTTGGTCCTCTCACCTGCGAGTTTCCTCAATCATCAACCGACTGCCTTGCACCCGTTGCTTTCGCGGATATGGAGGGGTCAGGCACGGATGACATTGTTTTTACAGAACCATACACTTGGGGATTAACCGGTCCGGTTCCCGGCGCAACTGTCCTCAGATGGTTACACGTCCTAAGAGACGCGACGGGTGGACCAGGAATACCGCAAGGGCTGTTGTCAACTATCTCCAATGGCTGGGGAGCCACAACATCAATCGAATACGTTTCAAGCGCATCGTTGCAAAGCAATAATCGCAACTGTGCGCAAAGCTCCGCTGTCTGCCGTCCTAACCCACAAGTCCTACATGTCGTTTCCGAGATAGCTACTACACTCAAGGATCCGACCAAAGTGCTTGGCGGCCCCTACGAAATGCGGTACGAATATGATTCTCCAGTTTATGACTTTCGGCATCGTCAATTTGTTGGGTTCGAGCATGTCCGCGCAATTCGTACCAATACACCTGAAGCAAATTCCGTGGCGACTGACACCTTCTTCGCGCTCGCCAATAATTGTTTTGAGTCTGGGTGTCAGCAGCTTGACGAGCCCATCCTAGCAGTTCGGGACAGACCAGTTTTTTCGCTCGTCCGGGATCTCGCCGGGCACTACTTGTCCGCAACCCACCACAAATATGCGATCAAGCCCTTGTATATAGGTTTAGACGGGCGCCAGACACGATACGCTTACGATCAACAGAATGACACGTGGGCTTTTGATAGCTCGGCACGAGCCTCCGCTACTACGAACATCTCGCTGCAAGACATTGATGATCAGGAGACTTCGCCAAAGGGATCATCTCAAACTCGGAACCAATCCTACGCTTTCCCGAAGTTTAGCGCGTCGGATCAGCATCTTGCGGAGACGGTTCACATGCAGTCGACGCAGATTGTGGATTATGCAGGCAATGTAACGAACGAAACCGATTTGGGAATCGTCACTGGGGCGCCCTCGGACTCTCCGGTCGAGTACTCCGAGACTTGGCCGCGCCCGAACGGAGGGCACTGGACCTGGCGGCCTTCCGAGGACACCGTGAGCGGGAGTGGCTATAGCAGACACTATGAGTACCAATATGACAGCCACGCTAATTTAACCGATGTTTTTGGCGATCTTACGGGCACAAGAGCATTGAATCGGCACCACACTAGCCCGACAGCCCAAGTTGCTCCCACGCCGACGACCGCAGCGAGTGATGGACCCCATCAGCTACTTACCCACATCGATCTCGACTCTTTCGGTCAACCAATACGTGTCGTATCCGACGGTGGTTCACAATGCATGAAGATCGAGTACGATCCGTTGTTCCGCCAGCTTCCTATTTCGTCAATCCGTTTCCCAGCGGGCTGTAGCGGCGACGCATCGTTAATCACCTCACAATCGTTCGACCGAGGCTTTGAAGCCGTCACGCAAACGGTTGGCCCCGACAATGCGGTCACGCGGACTATCCTGGATTTATTCGGTCGAGTATCTCAGGTATTTGAACCTGATCCCGAAAGCGGCGGCGCCGAAAATGTAGCACGGGTGACTACAGAGTACCTGGAGCCGCCCGGCGGACCTTTTAGGATTGTCCATACTATCCAACTTCTTAATAGCTTCGGCGATATTCGAAATACCTGGCAATTAATTGATGGACTGGGCCGACCCGCAGCGTATATCGCAGACGCTGACCCGATAAACGACCCTCAGCCCGGCATCGTTTCAGGCCTTGCTGAGCGCGACAAGATGGGTCTTCCGAAAAAGCGGTATCTTCCATTCTTCTCGTCTTACGAACCCACGACGAGCACGCTGCCGACGGTCGGTTCCGAGGCTGCGGTCAAAGTCGAATACGACTCTTTCGGCAGGATAGATAAAGCATTTCAGCCCGATGGAAGTCAGGCCAGCCGGCACATATACCATGCGATTACTGAAGAGACATACGACGCGATTGATATTTCGAGCGCAGATCCTCACCCCCTCAGCGTGGCTGTGGACGGCCACGGACGAGTGATCTCAACCAGCCAATCGACCAATGTTGGGGGATCGGGGGGGGCGTCCTTCGATGTACTCACGACCAAACTGACTTACTTACCGACAGGCGAACTCGTGACCCTTCTGCGGAGCCACAGTTCGGAACAATCTGACTATGTCCGAACGATGACCTATGATTCGCTTGGTCGACTGGTTTCCAATGCCGAGCCAAATACCTCAGGCTGGCTCTATGCCTATGACATCGGAGGATATCTTGTGGCAACCTCCGACGCGCGCGGGTGTGGCGTCAACTATGCGTACGACGGAGCAGGACGGCTCATTTCACAGGACTACTCTCCCTGCCTCACGTCGCAAGCCGCTTATACTTCGCCGCAACCTAATGGTGACGGCACTGAGCTATTCTTGCATTACGACACGGTTGAATCTGGACAGACTGGAGACTACGGGCCTAAGGAAACATTTCTGCGCGGTCGTTTGGCAGCAATCTCGGATCGGGCTCAGCATACGCGCTTGGCTTATGACGGCCGGGGAAGAACTGTGGGCGTAGCAAAGCAGCTCGCGCAACCAAACGCATCGGCAATTTCTGCTCTTACCGGAAGATACACGCAGTCCTGGTTTCGTACCGCTACCGCTTACGACGAAGCGAACCGTCCGATTTCCCAATCGACGGGCGCGGACATTACGAAGTTGCAAGCAGCCGGACCGAGCGGATTAACCAGCGTCATAGAGTCGGAATTGGACGTTCGCGACATTCCCACACTGGTATCCGGGAGCTATGGAATTCTAGTCTCAAACGAAGTGCGAGACGCAGATGGGTTACTGCTCGCGCGTACTTATGGAGATGTAGCAGGGACGACTGCTCAATACAGTTACAACAATAATCGCTGGTTGACCCGGTCCCTCGCTTCAAGAATCCCTCCAGCCATCTGGAACGAGGGAGCACCAGGCTATCCGGCACCCTCCCCCAGTGAACCATATCTTACCCAGGTTGCACCTACCGCAACCCTTCAGACTATTCTCCTCGATACCAAATACGGCAACTTTAACGCCATTGGGAACGCCCTGTCGCTGGTTGATGACCGTTTGCAACACGAATGGCCTGCAGGTGCAAAGCCGGTGTCACGAAACCTAACTTACGATGACCTCTACCGCTTGCGGGCGGTGAGTTACTCTTACTACTCCTACTTCGGAGCAAGCAGTGACATTCAAAGCCCCCTCTTTCTTCCGAGCGACCTATCGCCGATGCCGCTGCCACTTCCTTCTGACCGCATCCAGAGCCAGACCTTCGATTTCGATTGGCAGGACAACCTTGTGGCTTCACGCGCAACTCCGGATGCGTTCTTTTCAAGATCAATCGGAGCCGCTTCATATGGTTCTCCGACTTCGGGACCAAATCAGATTCGGGAAGTCCCCGGGGCGTCTCTGTCATATGACATGACCGGCAACCTCACTGAGCTCTCGGAGGCGCCCCAAGCTGGCAGAGCCTCATTCACGTTGCAATACCAGTGGGACGAGGTAGGCTGCCTTGCATCTGCGACGCGCACCGACTACTCCGGTTTTGATGTCCATGGCTCCACCGGAGTAACTTACACTTATGACGCCGCTGGCTCCCGTGTTACCAGGTCTATCACCGTCGACGGAGGGACGCCGGCATACTTCCTGGAGATCTTCCCGTCATTGCGCGTCGACGATACAACTTGGGACATGACAACAAATGACTACGTCCGCGATGAGACAACTGAGACTGCATACGCTGTAGCCAACGGTGCTTCCTATGGTCGGATCGTGTATGACGCTACTGCCCCAAGCGCAAATGAGAGTCCACTTCATGTGTATCTACAATTGAGAGATGCTCTCGGGTCTACTAGCAGCTCAATCGATCTAGCATCGAGCGAGCTGGTGGAACAGACAACCTATCTCGCCCAAGGAGGAGCCGAAAGCGACTATCGTCCCGCTCGGTGGAATACGTTCCGAGAAAACTATAGATACACGGGAAAGGAAGACGACTACCAGGTCGGTCTGATTTATTTCGGTCAGCGCTATCTGTCCCCTGGGTTGGGGCGCTGGATAAGTCCCGACCCGCTGACTATACACAGCCTGGCTGGCAGTTCCAATCCTTACAGCTTCGCTAGTGAATCTCCGTTGAAGTTTACCGATCCGAATGGACTAGACGACGATGGCGATGAAGACGAAACGACCGGTGTGTCGGCCAATTCGATTAGCGGTACCGCAGCAAGCTCACAGTCAGAACAACCAAACCCATTCGGAAGTATGGCCTTCCAACTCACATTGCAAGATACAACCGGATCTTACGATCCCGATTCTTACGATCCTACACAAACCTGCTGTTTAAGCGACATTCTATCAGGAACCCACTGGGAACAATACCTGTCCCAAGGTCCTTCGGGAGCAGAGTTTATATCTAATGCGACGGCGTACTGGAATCCCAATGCGAGTTCCCTAATAGAGGCCCAGCTCCTGCCATTTTATCAGCGAAATCTGACCTGGGCGGAGCAGAACCCCTCGGATGCCCGCACCGCCGCATCCATTCTCGGCCCGCCTGTAATGTTGGGGTTGAGCCTGGTTCCCGGTATCAGCCAATACATGGTATTTGCCAATCCAAGGGCTGGCTGGGCTGCGAAGGCTTTCTCGGTGCTGACGCTGGTACCGCAGCTTGCGGCTATCGCGAAGTTTGGTAGGCTCGCAACGGTCGGGGGTGAATTCAGCAGAATCGCGCCCGGCGGTGGGCTCATGGCGGCGGAAAACGCTGGAGGCCATCTGATAGAGATGCATATTGGATGGACGGAGGAACAGCTAGCAGCTCGCTTGGCACGTCAGTTGGAGATCCAAGCAGCCTCCACCTTTGCCACCAGAGCCGAGGCCGAGGCCGCCGTGGCTGGAGCATTTGAAACTGGGTCGAACCCGTCGGCTGTCGCATATTGGGTATCTTCTGGAGCGAAGGGCAGAATCGCTATAGAAGGTCCTTTCTCCGGTGGTTTGACTCTAGAGCGTGGAGCTGCCGCCGCATTACCCGGAACCGGCGTCAGAGTCGTATTGAAGGGCAACGGTGCCGGAGGATATTTTATTTTTACGGGGTTTCCTTTCAGATGAGCGACCAAGGACAACTTTCCCTAATGCACAACTTTTTTAGTGCATACTTTCACCAGGATTTTCTTTATGATGCTGGCACTACAGACGCAGTGGTTGCTGAATATGCTCGCAGTGCGACCGCCCGAGATGTTCGTTCAGTGGCAGAAGCTATCCTCGATTATTCTAAGAGGTTCTATAGCGACCAAGAGTTGGAGCAGGCGCTGTTCAAAGAACTGGGGTGCTACTATCGCCCGAGTGCCACCGGTTTATCCGCAAGAGCGTGGCTTGAAGGTGTAGCAAACCAACTTTTGAAAGAAGCTCAGTGATGCCCACGTAGACCAGTTTCGGACTTGCCACAATGTAGTAGGTCCGAGCGCGTGAGGGAAAAGCGATCCTGATGCCCAACCGCAAGTAGAGAAAACGGACGGACTGGGATGGCACTTGGACCGGAATCGCTTTGATGATTGGTTGCGCAACATTGAAGTCAGGCGCGGGACCACCCTGGCATCTAACGCCCTTGTCAAAACAATTGATTGGTTTGAAATCCAATAGAACCTTGCCACCGCGCTCGGAGCGTCCGATTGCTTCTTTGATTTGGGACGGTTTGTATGTTGTTGTGATTGCCAAACTTAATCTGCCAGAAGCGACTACTTTTGTCGCCTCAGTCAGTGCCGCTCGCATTTTGGGGAGATACTCTTCGTAATATATCCAGAAGCCGTGGATGTTCAACCTCTTGCCAATGAGATCGCCTTGCGGCACGTGAATCGGCAAACCACTGAGCCACGCATAGCTAACGAGATGAGCCTCCGGAGAGAGCACGCTTGCCAACGTCGCTGTCGCTGGACCAGCTACAGCATCAAGACCCAGGGATATTGGCATTCCGCCATCATAACGGTCTACTCCTCAGGCACATTGTACTGTGGGTTCCTTTCCTGTATGACTACACGCAGTTTTCCTCGACAATTGACAGTAAATACCATGACATCCGACCACAACTTCTTCAGATAATTTCCCAAAAACTCGTCACTATCCCAGCCGATTGGAAGACCCCCGTGGAGAATAGGAAGAGCGTCGATGCCCAGCTGATCACTTATTTGAACTAGTAAGCTTCAGTTTGGCCGACCGTCCTGCCTTGCCCGCCCAGATGATTGCGGGCAGGGTGGCCAGTGCTCAACCACCCTGCCCGTTTAGCTAGTTACGCCACAGTTCGACGGTTCTCAGATACAAGTCGGTTTAGCTCGGCACGTTCTACCAGCACCCTTCTGCCAATCTTGACGCTGGCCAACTTGCCGTGTTTTATCCAGTATCTGATTGTCCAGGCCGAAAGCCCCGTGAATTCTGCCGTTTGATCGATTGTCAATAGTCCTTCCATGTTTTACCTCGGCTCCATCAAGCGAGCTATGATTTGCAGGTCAGAATGACCATGCTCTGATTGGTTCTCTTCAATCGTGGGCTCATCCTGCTGTGTTCCCTTTTGACCGACCAGGTGCTCTTGGAGCAACCGACGGAGTCGTTGCTTGTACTCGTCACAACCGCCGCGCCTGGCGTATTCGGCCACGGCGACTTCTAACCTGACCAACCCCTCCGAGACTCTGGCCATTGCTGTTTCCAATTCCACGAATACCTGCGCCGTCTGCCTACCTTGTGCCATCCATTACCTCCGACGACTGCTACCTCATGACCGTGTATAGAGATCGAAAGATCCCCGTCCGCCTTCCCTTCCGACTGATTAGTTGCTAGTGCTCCCGCCATCTTTCCTGCTAGCTTTGCTTTCTTGCGCCTTGCCAGTCTGGCTTGTCGAAGTTGTGGGGCTGGGTGGCCGTCATACTTACCTTCCAGCACCTTATCGATAGCCCGCTCTCCCGCTGCCCCCTTAAACAACCAATATAGGCTAGGATTGGAAAGGTTCTGGTAGCCGTTCCGCAGCAGGTCAGTCGTCTTGACCCGCTTCAGAACACGCTTCCACTGCAGCCTGTATTCGGGCACACCAGCTCTCGAGTTGCGCTGATGCCCCTCCTCGACCCACCTGCACATGCTGGCCACCAACGAACTCTTGGGAATAGGCAGACCTTTGTGCGTAAGCACCGGGGGCAAGGGAATGCCAGTCCGTGTGGTGTATTTCGAGAGCGCCTCATTCCAGGAAGTCCACATCCAGGCTACCGCCTCTCGAACTGAGTCATTTACTTGAAAACCTCGTTTGTTCATGCTGATCCTCTGTTCTGAAAACATGTTCTCATTCGTTCTGTTCAGCTTATAGTCTTGCCTTTAACAGAACTAAAAAGCCTTAATCTTCGATTTCAAAGACAACGTCTCTTTCTCTCTCGCGTGGGAAAGTTAAAAGAGAAGATTTCCACGAAGATCTTGTTCTTCTCACGATCCGTGAAGAATCTCAGTCCGGAGCTAATTAGGCTGACCGTCTGAGACCGGTGGCATTAACGATTACGGCGTTCACAACTAGGTTTGAGCACGAAGGCTCTCATCTGGGTCGTGAACAGTACCCGCTCCAAGTATCCTTTGAAACAGAACCTGATGTCCGTCGGAATGTGGAAGCAACCAGCCTCCAGTTGTTGCATACGGTGGTGTCAGCAGATGGTGCCCTGCTCCGTTCATCCATTGCGTATGTTATCTCCGCCTTTTACTGCAGGCGTATCCAACGAGTAACGATTCTTTGCGACCGGGCCCATCCCGGTTGGCGTCCGTAGACGCTTGCGCCCTCAACTTGGGGTTGAATCACTTCAACCAGCAGGAAGACAAAGACCATTTGTGCGACAGGGTAGGATTATCAATCCCTCAAAGCACCCGGCTCCAACGCCAGGCTAAACATGATTGATACATCCAGCAGCGCCACCATACAGAAGCTTTCGCTCCCCATCCGGCTCATCATCTCTGCTGGCATTCCCTGCGATGGTAAAGAAAGTCTTTTCGATCAAGGGCCCCGTGGCTCAGGATCGATTTGTCGTTAATGTCTTGACGTGTTTGTCTTGTGCAGCTCGTTTCGCTGCTTGAGAAAGGAAGATTAGAAATCGCTAGGCAGTGTGTCGGTGGTCGTCGAGTAGTTAGTTACGATCAGATTCTGCTAAGTCCGCTATGTCGTCTAGGCTCTGCCGTGGGTGTTGTTCTAGTGTTTGTTAGTTAGATTGTTTAAGTAAATATGCCGTCTAGTCCATTAAATCAAAGCCACAAGCAAAAGGCAAGCTGTTTCTATGAGCGAATAGTATAGGTTGTTAGAATACGTGCATTGCGGCACTGTCCATCGTCCGCAAGCGGCCTTGCTTGTTACAGACATTATACCCGGTAGGGCTCCGGAAGTTATAAACCATCGGCGGTGAGATAAAGTAACCGCCCGGCATATATGTATTCGCTAAGCATGAAGCTGTTGCGTAAACCCTATGATATTGGCAAAGCTAGTCGTGGCAGGGAACAACCAGAATCACGATGCCGTGTACTTCCACGCCGCCCATTGTTCTCCCTGGCGTGCCTTTTAAGGCGTTAGGCGGCTTTGCCGATGCCAACCCACCCCTTGAGGCCCTCGGGCTCCCCTGCGGCCACCTGCGAACAACGGCGAGTACTTGGCCAGGCCAGTAAGCTCGTGAAAACCTAAGCTAGCATCCGTCGTCGAGAGTTACTACAACAGGCCAGAGCACCAGGCACCCCTGTGAAGCGGGGTGAGAGCGATCTTTAGCATCCAGACAAAGACGATTCTTTGCGTCTCTCCAACTTGATAACAACGATGATAATCGTGGTCCCGATCACGCAGTGATCGGGACATTCATCATTATCGTCCATTGGACGATTCAAAACATTCAAACATTCAAAGACATTAGTGGACAGGCAGTCCGTCTGCTATTAGGTGTGTCCACTGTAGCGCCGTCTGCTATCGAGCCGTCTACTGTCCTATAGTCTACTATGCCACTGCCTACTATGAACCTGTCCGATATGGGAGCCATCGCTCACTGGTCTCGTCCGAGACCAGTCGGTAACCAGGGCTGGGAGGGTGGGGACCATCCGCGCTGACGGCCGGTTCACGGTGCTACTTGGTTCCATCTGTTGGAGGTTGGTCTTTAAGGGCCTCCACCAGCTCTTGGCCGCCCTCTAATCCGTCCCAGTGGAGCCGATAGACGTTCGAGTTGTTGTGGCGGGCCGTCTTTGTGACCAGATCCCAGCCACCGAGGTCAGTCAATATCCCTTTGATGGTAGTGGCCCCATAACCGGTGACCTTGCTCAGGTATGCGTGGGACGGTGTGCATCTGGCCTCCATCGGATAGTTACACAACATCGCCAGGTAATGGAATACCTGGCGATGCTTCGGCTCGGCTCCAGATGGCAGGGGCAGCCGAACCAAGCCATAGAGCCACTTCAGCTTGGTGAGCAATTCGTTGTAGTTTAGTTTCTTAACATCCTTTTGCTTGTACGTTGCCACGTTGCGATTCCTTTTCAAGTATCTCGAGGCGGTGCCGTCGGAAGGACAAGTTGCTCGAACCCCAAATGATCGGGCCAAAGGCCAAAATAATTAGAAATCGGTGCTCAATTGCGCGCGCGACCAGCGGATCAAAACTCGATGCCGTCTGTGTGACCAACACGAAGGGGGGAAGGCCGCCCGGGCTGGCCCCGACGGTGTGTTGCTGGGTGGCAACCTGAGATTAGGCGTCTGGCCTAGCACTTGCGGCGGCCTACCTCAGGTTGGTCACACAGAAACTGTCTTAGGGCTTTAACAGCCTCCTGGGCTAAGGCGGCGTCCCGGATGTCGTATTCGAATTCCGCGAGATCTCCATTTGCCCAGACTGTCGTTCCTTCCACATTAATCTCTCGAAAGCAAACATGTAGAGAAAAGCTGAATTCAGGGAAGTGCTCTGCAATCTTTCCCAGCTTTGTACTGATATATGTACATGACTCGAATCGTAGCTTGGCTTCGTTTTCGGTTAACATGCTGATGCAGCCATCACCATAGTCGCGGAACGGTCTGTTCCCCAATTGTGGAAGAGCCACTTTACCCATCCCTCGTTAGGCGTTTCTTTGGGAACGGGCGCAATGCTGTTGCTCTCAGTCACTTCAGCGTGGGTGGATATCTCACAAGCGATGCCGGACAAGTTCGGTATGCCATATGAGTCGAACCTAATAAAGGCCAAGACCTGCTTGACACTGCTTCCTGTGATAGTTAACTCGTATTCGCACTCCAAAGACATATGCTCCTCTTTATGATCGCCTTTACGGCGAGATTGTTCCACGAAGCCCAGAGACTAGCTCCGGCTCGGGAGTTGGTGTGAGATGTCAGGGATGTTCCGTCTATTCGCGAAGGACTTCGCCCGAATCAGTAAAATATCTCGTCTCGTAATATCTTCGTTTCGGCGCTTACGTCGGAAGCGCATTCATATCCTGTCCTCCATTTCGATAAAGCTCACGCTCCGTTCAGCTAATCGGCTGTCAGTATTCAGCCGCGGCTAAGTCGGCATCGTTGTCCTACTTATTTCCAGAGATCGCCTCGAGCTGAAGAATCACACCTTCAATAATTCCCAGGTATAGGCGGTATTGCTCCATCTGCTCAACCTCTGGCTGAGAAAGATAATCTGGGTAGGCCTGTAAATCATTTACTTGCCTACCAAGCCACCACACCGCCCGTGATAAGTCCCCCTGAGTTTGCTGTAGTATGTCGTGCAGGTAAGTACCCATTGATAGTTTGGTGATTGGCTTTTTATTGTCATTGTTAGCTTTATCTGTCATACTTGCCTCCTGGCGTATTGATTTAGTAAGTTTCTATATCCCGTGGTCTGCGTTGTCGGCATTGCCGACCTCAGGCTGTTGTGTTAGTTGCGCGCGGACCTAAAGCTCGATGCCGCATCAGCGGTCAAGGGCCGTTCTTGGGCCACGATGGGCTCGCTAGTCGGTCACGTCTGAATCCGGCGTTTCGCATTTTTTGTATTCAGTGTCATCGGTGTCATCGCCATCCTCGATCTGCATTGCCGTGTCTGGGTGTTGAGCGCTCCAGATACGATCTTTTGCGATCTTGGCCCAGCATTCCATTGCGTCACAACCGATGCCCCGTCGCGGGGCCGGTACCTGACTCCATTTGCCGTCCTTTAAGTGCCAATCAATGCAGGTTACAGCCGCGATACCGGTAGTCCCAGAACCGGCGAATGGTTCCCAGACAAAATCGCCCGCCTTACTCAACCGCCGGATAATTTCCTTCCACGCCTCGACGCTCTGTGCCCAGGGGTGCCACTGCTTCAGAGCCTCACCCCGGCGAACGAGACTGGGAATGATGTCGTTTATCAATGGGTCACCATCGTCGGCTTCTGCTTCTGCGATGCGAGCGTCTAGCAACTGGCGCTCCATCTTTAGTGCCTCCAGGATTGTTTCTGGGTTATGAACAATCTTTGGGATATCGGGCACGACGTCGTGAATGAACTTCTTGAACATGTCCGGCTTCTTGGGAGCGTCCTTGCGCCGGTAAACCAGGACCGTCCGATAGTGGGAGGCAAACCCGGCTTTACGTGCTACCGTGCCACTGCCTGACAGATGGAGGTAGCACATGTCCCACACCCAGGTCAGGTGCTGGCGGAGAACAGTGTCGATTTCAAATCGGTTCTGTTGACCGACCAAGACAGCCACGTATCCACCGGGAGTCATTTTTTGGGCAGCCAGTTTGCCGAACTTATGCCAATCCTCGACCAGCAATTGAGGAGCGATAGCGATGCCGTCGAGCGTATACATACTCCCTTTCTCGGAGTCGTCGGCCAGATGCCAGTTGGGGTCGGTGGCGATCAGGTTGACTGTGCCGTCAGCTATACGCTCGGCGTTCTTCTCAAAAGTCTCGTGGTAAATCGGAAACATCTTGTCCGTAGGAAGCGTTGCCGCCCGCTCAATGGCCTTGTCCCGCTCACAGCGGAAGTATGCTTGCTCAGGATTTCCCACGTCCGGCAAATACGGTACGAGTTCCTTCTGCGTTTGTTGGGAATACGTCGATAGCCGCCGCATGTGCTGCTCATTCTTTGCCGTGGCGCATTGGGGATTGTCTTCCAGGTACGGCTTTACCACCGACGGCTCAAGGTTTTCGTAAATACTGACCTTGTTATGGAATCCAGTTTTCTTTAGGCCGGTCGTCTTCTCGATCATTTCTTTAAGCGATGGAAGACCTTTCTTTGCCTGTTCGATGGCGTTCTTCTGCTTGTTACCCCCCGGCTTGTAGACGGCATACATTTTCTGTATCAACGTATGCCAGCTGGCTAGCTCCTTCATGCGCTGGTAGACATTCGGATGTTGGCGAATCATCGTCGCCTCCTGCGCCAACAACTGGATTTGTTCTGCCGTTCCTCCCACTACGGTCACGGCAACATGGGTAAGGCCGATTTCCTTAGCGGCCTGCCAGCGCTTCTTTCCATCGTGGAGCAGCCATAACTTTCCATCCTTGGGGTCGGACGCTGCCGAAACCAGAAGCGGTACCAGCAGAAAGCCCCACGGAGCATCAATGCTGCTACGGAGCCGCTCGACACACTCATCGTCAGACTGCAGCATAGGACCACAGTCGATACTTTCAATCGGTACGACTATGGTGTCTGGAAGTTTGGGGTGTTTAGCCGCCGGTGGATTTTGTTCCTCCGGCTGGGCAAAGTCCGGAATGTGGACTTTGCCTTCAACCTCGGGCTCAACCGGTGCTGGGCTACCCTCCGAAGCATCATCTTTATTGTTAGCGATGCCAGGTTGGTCGCCGGGAAACGGCTCACAGTCAACATCTGCCAGCTCAGCTTTCTGGTGGGCGGGGGGAACGCCATGCTGACCATTGCCACCAGCATCCAATCCGGTGTCAGGACACGTTAAAGGTTTATCGCTATCACTGGGCAGGCCGACCGGCTCACTGTGGAAGGCACCGGCCCCATGGTTGCCTGTATCGACGATAGTGGCTGTTGCCGAAACAATTGTATTAGCGGTGGCGGTTGAATCCGGTTCCGAGTTCAGCTCCGGGTCAACATTAAGCAAAGATACTTCAGACTTACTCACTCTATAGCTCTCCTCTAGGCCGTCATACCGGGCACAACGGGTACAGGCTCGCAAGCCGTACCTATCATTTGTTGCGCCCAGCGCGAGTGGCCGGTTAACTAAGAGGAAAGCTACAAGACCGGAAGATATGAATCCATGAACAGTAATGCGCTGGTTTCTATTTACTGAACAGTAAGTCCAGCATTTTTGTTGGCTAAATATTAAAGGGAGGAATTGTGTTCATTGCGGCTATGTCGGAATGCCGTCATGCTTCATAGCAACTAGTAGACGTTGATGGGCAGTCTGCAGGGCTTTAACGCAGGGGCTGTCGTACTGGTGCTTGGAGACGCCGCAGACCTTTGTTTTACTTTCGGATTCTTCATCGGAGATACGCCGTGGACACTTCTTGTTCTGAAGAAACAGTAGATCGGCGAGCTTGGCCCAGCTGACGGTTGATTCACCTTTCTGGTTGGGGTCTGGGTTGAACTTGCGGATCATGTATGCCCGAACGGCCATAGGTCGCATATCTGCTTCGCGTCCACGCCTGCGCTGGTAGGAAGATTGGGCCCGTTCGAGGATATCGCTAGCTTGCCTAACCACTTCCGAGGCCTTTCTAAATGCGGGTCGGCGCGGACGATTTAAGTAGGACAAGATTTTAGACATGAGGGGGTAAACCTCATGAACGGCATCCTGAGGCTTAAGTGGACGAAGCCGCGGTATGGACTTCCAATCCGGACAAGTCCATTCCTCGACCGGAAAACAGTGCGTAGACGATGGGTTGTGATGCAGCATAACGTCCATTTCGAAAGCGTCCAGTGGCAGGCTTATAGGATCACTCAGCAGCCGAGTCCCAAACTTCGGATCATCAAGGTTAATGTAGTCGTCCGTCATAGCCAAAAAACATTATCACGACATCCGTTTACCACCAACAAGTGAGTGCACAAGGGGAACGGCCAGGATTCCGGTATGTGTTGCGGAGGCAGTAAGGCGGGAAGAGGAGGTTGTTTGGTTGTCACTAGGGAAAAGCTGGAAGCGGTAGTTTGGATTGCCGCTGATGACTACTTTCGGTCGGAGGTGTCCGCCTCAGGATATCTCGATAACGTGGAGACGGTCGAAGATCTGGCCGCGGCCATTCTGAGTTTACAGAAGGGCAATACGGTGGGGATCACGGTGACCGTTACGTTTGTGTACCTCCACGACAGGCCAATTACGGAACCATGGGAAGAGACGACGCGCACCTCGAGAATCCATGTTGAGGTAAAGCCGAATCGGGGTTTGGACGCAAGAGTTGTCCTGGAATGGGGGGCGATATGCCTTCTGGAGCCGGAAGCCAAATGAACGGCGACAGCCCGACTCCCGTGTTGCTCAGCGTCGCTCAGTGCGCCGAGGCGCTCAGCATAAGCACCTGGTCGGTACGCCACCTGCTGCGTACCCACCAGCTGGGACGAGTGCGTATTGGAACTCGCGTTTTGATTCCCCAGGCCGAGTTGGAACGATTCATTGCCGAACGTCTGGAGCCATCCGGCCCAGAGAATCAAGTGTCCTCTTGGCGCACGGCCAACTCCTCTGGTAGACCGGACGGCAAGCAGGATTAAGTGGCCATTTTCAAACGTGGGAACGTGTACTGGTATCAGTTTTTCTTTCGTAACCAGCGCTTCCAACGATCAACTCGGCAAGGCAACCGGCGAACCGCCCTAGACATGCAGGCAGCTCACAGGGCTGCGCTGGCACGCGGCGAAGTAGGGATTAAACAACCGCAGCGAATCCCGACGTTCGAGGCCGCCATGAACGAGTTTCTTGCACATTCGAAAACTGAACATACCGCCCATCCCAACACCCACCAGAGGCTGGTGGTCAGCAGCGTTCCACTGTTGCGCTACTTCAAGAAAACTCCCCTGGATCGGATCTCGGTGGACGATGTCGAGGCATACAAGAAGCACCGTATGACAAAGAAGAGCAGCCACACCAAACGGCTGCTAAAACCAGCAACCGTGAACCGGGAGTTGGCCTGTCTCCGATCACTGTTCAACTTCTACCTCCGCCAGGAAGTGCTCAATGCCAACCCGGTAAGCCGGGTTCGTTTCTTGGTAGAAAATAACGAACAGACGCGGGTGCTCACCTTCGAGGAGCAAGACTCGTTCCTGGCGGCCTGTTCGCAACCACTCCGAGACTGTGCCGGGTTGCTGCTGGAGACAGGAATGCGGCCCGACGAGGTTTATCACCTACGGGTTGAAAACGTGAACCTAAAGCTCGGGTGGGTGTTCAATCCCAGCGGTAAGACCAACGCAGCGAAACGCAAGATTCCGCTCACCACAGTGGCAACAGCCATCCTGCATCGGCGAATCGAGACGGCAAATGGGCCATATGTGTTCGGTTCGCCTGATGATCCAAACCGGCCCATCACCAAATTGAACAAGCCGCACGGCACAGCGGTGAAGCGTAGCGGGGTGAAGTGGTTTAGACTTTACGATCTCCGCCACACGTTTGCTACACGGGCAATCGAATCGGGAATGGATCTCATTACGCTGGCGGCCATCCTCGGCCACAGTCGCATCATCATGGTGCAACGTTACGCCCACCCGGCAGAGCAACATAAGGTCGAGGCCATGAAAAGGATGGAGCAGGTCTACCTGACCAAGCAACAGCAGAAGCCAACGCTCGTTGTGCAATAAATCCATGTTGCAGTTCAATCGGCATCGTTTTCAACCGGCATAACAATAAGGTTAGAACGACCAGAAAACATGGCCGTTCAACCACCGCTGCGTCTTTCCACTGACGCCAATAGTTCGATTTTCAGCGGGCGCGTTTCACTGCAAAGTGGGAAAGACTGTCTACAATTTCGTCTACAGTCGGCTTCTGAAGCAGGGCAAGTTAATAATCTGGTTTGTAAGTTATTGCAGGATAATGAGTTACTGGAGGCGCGGGTGGGAATCGAACCCACGCGTAAAGGTTTTGCAGACCTCTCCCTTACCACTTGGGTACCGCGCCTCGGTTTCTATACCGTATCGCGTTCCACGATCAAAATCCAGTAGTTCGGCAAGGCGCTCAATACCACTCCCGGGTGAACGGTCGCACTCGAAATAGTGGTCTGGCAGTAGCGCGCTGTCATCAGGCGACGCCGGTATGGCGTGTACAATCCTTACACTCTGGTCGAGTCTGATCGGATACGAACGCAGCTGAGGTGGCATGAACGTTCTGGAGTTCAGCGCACTGGTGGGCCTGGGATCTCTGCTGGCCGGATTTCTTGGCGCCCTGACCGGCTTGGGAGGCGGTGTGGTGGTAGTGCCCATGCTGGCGTTGCTGTTCCATGTCGATATCCGGTACGCCATCGGAGCTTCGCTGGTTTCGGTGATTGCGACTTCGTCGGGCGCGGCCGCAGCGTATGTGCGCGAGGGCTATTCAAATATTCGCATCGGCATGTTTCTGGAGACCGCGACTACGATTGGCGCTATTTCGGGAGCTGCCATTGCGCTGCATGTTTCGGGGAACGCGATCGCCATTGTGTTTGGCATAGTGCTGTTGTATTCCGCGTATCTGTCGAGCCGTCATCGCGAGGAGCACGGAGCCCAGTTGCAATCGTCGAAGCTTGCGGAAAAATTGAGGCTGAATGGCGCCTATCCTGTACCCGAGGGCAAGCAATCCTACAATGTGACAGGGGTGCCGGCGGGATACGGGCTGATGTATCTGGCGGGCGTACTCTCGGGCTTGCTGGGCATCGGCTCCGGAGCCGTGAAAGTGCTGGCCATGGACCAGGCGATGAAGATCCCATTCAAAGTCTCGACCACCACCAGCAATTTCATGATTGGGGTGACGGCAGCGGCCAGCGCAGGACTTTACTTGCACCGTGGCTACATTGCACCGGGCATCACCATGCCGGTAATGCTGGGCGTGCTGGCAGGATCCATTATCGGCGCGAAAGTATTGGTGAAAGCCAAGGTAACAGTGTTGCGCTATCTGTTCGCGGCGGCCATCGTGGCGCTGGGAATTGAAATGATCGTTAACGGAGTCAAGGGCCGTCTATGAGTTCGCAAAGCTGGGACGATCAGCGCATTGAAGTCATCATCGGAGCTTTGTTGCGAACGGGCGTCATTCTGGCGGCGAGCGTGGTGTTGCTTGGCGGAGTACTGTACCTGATGCGCCATGGGCACGAGGTTGCTGATTACGCTACGTTCCATGGCGAGCCAGAGAATCTGAAGAGTGTGAGCCAGATCGTCCGGGGCGTGCTGGCGGGAAGTGCGCACGCGATTATCCAACTGGGATTGCTGTTGCTGATCGCCACCCCGGTGGCGCGGGTGATCTTCTCGGCCATCGCGTTCGCCATCGAGCATGACTACCTGTACGTAACCATCACATTGATCGTGCTGGGAATTTTGCTCTATAGTCTGCTGGCCTCGGGTTGAGCACAATCAACCTGACTAGTTAAACTTGCTGCGGACGACATGAGCGAAACCTGCCGTGTTGAACGGCATCTAAGATCACTATTCGTATTTCATCGGAGGAGCAATGGCAGGAGTGAATCTTGCGGAGGCGCGCCGCGTGATAGCGGCGGCAGAAAAGAAAGCACAGGAAATTGGCCAGCCTATGAATATCGCAGTGGCCGACGAAGGCGGCAACCTGGTGACGCACGTGCGCATGGATGGCGCCTGGCTTGGCAGCATCGATATTGCGATGAAGAAGGCCTACACCTCGCGTGCTTTCGACATCGCGACCAAGGATCTGGCAACGCATTCCCAGTCTGGCGGGCAGTTTTTCGGCATCCATGTTTCGAACGATTGCAAAATCATGATCTTTGCGGGAGGCATTCCGCTCAAGCGCGATGGCAAGGTGGTGGGTGCGATCGGCGTCAGCGGCGGTTCGGGCGAGCAGGACCACGCAGTCGCGGAAGCCGGCGCCGCAGCATTCTAAAGACAGATCGCGAATAGTCAGGGTTGTTCGTGCCAGCGAGGCTATTGCGCTTCGAGTTCGCGAGCCGGCACTGTGGCTGAATGCGTGCGCAGAATTCCGGTGCCTACGAACACGGCGCACGACAGCAACAACACGCGTAGCACGTTGGCGTGGAGCACTGGATCGCCCAGCAGAATCCGCAGCAGACCGAACGCGGCGCTGGCCGCGCAGAAGGCGAAATAAAGCTTCTCCCGGGCGCAGTGCGAAAAGCGCAACAGCACCAGCAGGACCACGGTCACGATTACGTAAATCACCAGCAGGACAATGCCCCCGGTCATTCTGCCGCCGCGGATGGAAAAGGGCTGGGCGTGCGAGATGGCAAGTTGCAGTCCGGCGACTCCCAGGAAGAAAACCGAGTGGATGAGCGCGATGATGGCGCGCTTGCGGTTATTGATGATGGCGAAGCGGTCCATAAACAGGCTCTAGTGTGCCGGATTTGCGGCACAGGGGGCTGTGACCTAGGTCACAGGGGCCCGTCTCCGACTGAAAGCTCGCTTGACCTATATTTTTCTCGGTTTGTAGAGTAATCAAGTAAATAAAGGAAATCTCTATCTTCTATGACCGAGTCGGAATCCAGCAGCGAGGCTAAACAACAGCACCAGCAGGCGGACGATTCCGTTTTGTCGATGCTGGGAGTCGGAAAGCGAGCTGTGGAAGCGTGAATCGGGCGACCGTTTTGTCGAACGCCTCCGTTCGACAGGTCTGCTACTGGCGCCTTTCAAGGGGCAGTCCAACGTTCCGGCAGAGAACGCGGCGGAATCTAAAATCGGGCCGAGCTCGAAATAAGGGTCCTTCGACTGCGTTCGGCTGCAAGCAGCCTCACTCTGCTCAGGATGACAGGAAAGCGGGATTAAGGCCTAAAGCTAATTCTTGGAGGCGCGGGGCGGAATCGAACCGCCGATAGAGGTTTTGCAGACCTCGGCCTTACCACTTGGCGACCGCGCCGTTCAGGGTTGCTTAGGCGAAAAACCCTCGCGGGCCAAGCCGGGAGCAAGTGCGAAGGCAGCAAATCTGGAGCGGGAGACGGGATTTGAACCCGCGACTTCGACCTTGGCAAGGTCGCACTCTACCACTGAGTTACTCCCGCTCAGCAGGTTGATTATAGCGAATGCAGGAACAGACGGGCAAATGAGCGGGGACTGACGCAATGCGGTTATAGCGGTCCTTCGACTCCGATCGGCCGCAACCGCCTCAATCCATCTGTGCTCAGGATGACAGCGCGTCAATTGGCGCGATCGGCCCATCTGCGCTCAGGATGACAAACGGACTTAGTACGCGCCGCCGTGACCAGTAGCATGATCGGCGTTGACGCGCGAGGTGATCTCGTTGCGCACATCCCACAGCGCGCGATAGAGCGGAAACTCCATGCGCTGTTTTAATACTTCTACCGGCGTTCCCATAGTGCCCACCACGCCCCCGCCGATGATGCGCTGCGCCAGCTTCAGGTGCGCGTAGCGGAAGAGTTGGATGTGCTCATCGTAGTCGACCAACTCCTCGGCAATCTCGTGCAGCTCGAAGAATTCAGCATGACGCCGGTAGAGCTCTTCCAGCGTGAGGCCGGCCTGGTTCACCTGCTCGAAGAAAGCCTCGCCCAGCCGGGGTGCGATGTGCAGCAGCGCCAGAAAGCCCGGCGAGTCGAGACCGCTGCCGTGGCCGAGGCCCGCGCGAATCACGTGATATTCGTAAGGCGTGATGCTTTCCAGCAGCGCCAACATGCGCAGGGGGTGATCGAGCATCTTGTTGGCGCGGCGCAGCAAACGTGCAGCATTTTTGTAATCACGCTGCTGCATGAGCAGTCGCGCGCGATCCAGTTCCCAGGCCGCTCCCTTCATCAGCAGCTCCGACGCCTGATGCGTTACCTGAAAGGTGAGCTCGTCGGGATGCAGCATCACTTCCGCCGGCTTCTGCAGAGAGAGCAACTCGTCGGTGCGCAGGTAGCGCTCGTAGTCGGAGGCCCCGGTCCCCGGCAAAATCGGGGAGCGCATGTCTTCAGTCATGGGCGTGACTCCATTGCGGATCTTTTTCGGGCGGCACAATCGCTCCATCGCGCATGTGGATGATGCGATCGCCGTAGGTGGCTGCCTCGGGATTGTGAGTAATCATCAGGACCGTCTGTCCCAGCTCCTGGTTCGACTGGCGCAGCATATTCAGCACGATCTCCGAATTCTCAGAATCGAGATTGCCTGTAGGCTCGTCGGCCAGCACGATGGCAGGCTGGTTCACCAGGGCCCGGGCCAGCGCGACGCGTTGCTGTTCGCCGCCACTCATCTCCGACGGTCGATGATCCAGCCGCTTGTCGATTCCCAGCAAGCGGGTAATGTGTCTGTTGTACTCATGGTAGGCCTCGTCGTCCGCCTTGCCCGAAATGTCGCGCGCGATCTCGATGTTGCCTTCCGCGGACAGGGTGGGGAGCAAGTTGAATTTCTGAAACACGAAGCCGATTTTATATTTGCGCATGCGAGTGCGGGCCGCGTCGGAAAGTGCGGTGAAGTCGACTCCGTCAATCAGCACGCGGCCGGAGTCGGCGTGGGTCAGACCGCCGAGAATGTAGAAGAAGGTAGACTTGCCGCTGCCGGAAGGGCCAACGATCGTGACAAATTCGCCCTTTTCGATCTGCAACGAAACCCCGCGCAAAGCCGGCACATCCACTTTGCCAATGCGGTAGGTCTTGCGCACATCCTCAGCCTGAATCATCCACCCCATGCGAATCTTTGATATTACACGAAACGATTGTGTTGCCGTCGGCAGCGGCGCGAGTCTGAATAACTCTTATGCCCGGAACTCGCCGGGTACTCCCCGCAGCACAGTTTTCGAGTTACAACATCATCATGCCGAAAACGCCGGCTCAGCTGAAACACGAACAGCTCATAACCCGGGCCGTGGAGTGGCTGCGACATAAATATGGATGCGGCATTGTGCTCTCTGAGCAGTATTGCGTAACCGGTGAAGTGCCGGACGTGATTGGCTGGAAAGCCTCTTGCCAGTCGGTGCTGCTGGAGTGCAAAGTCTCGCGTGGCGACTTTCTGGCGGACGCCAACAAACCGTTCCGCGTACACCCAGAAGATGCGCTGGGGAGCAAACGGTTCTACCTGGCGCCTGCGGGCATGATTGCACCAGAAGAGCTGCCAAAATACTGGGGGCTGCTGGAGTGCAAAGGTCGGGAAGTGGAGATGGTGCTGAAGCCAGGCAGGGTGGATCTGCGAAGTCCGGCCGGTCTGATGAAAGAGATGAACCTGTTGCTGGCAAGTTTGCGACGGGTGGAAGTGCGTATCGAGCCGCAGACCATCACCGAATTCTTGAAGTGGAAGAACCGCATGGCGGAGTACAACGGTGGCAGGCTGCCGGAAGGAATTGCCGCGCCGGAAGAGGAAGGCAATTCGTATCTGGTGTCGTGAGGGTGGCGGGGGCGTGGATTCACAACTGCCAAGCGGGTGAAGATCAGAACACACCTTTACGTGCCGCCGACAAAACGAAGCAGCAGATCCCTCACGGCTGAAGCCGATTCGGGATGACAAAAATAAGGGCTTGTTACGGCGCAGCTAAAGCTGTGCCCCTTCAAAACAGGCCGGATCCTTATTAGGCTCCTGCGGTGCGCTTGCTGGGCTGACCCTTCACCGCAAAAAACAGAATATATAAATAGCAAATCACCGGGAGGACGAAGGCATGATGCAAGCCAACGCGATCGGCCAGCAGTCCTTGCAATTCGGGAATGATCGCGCCGCCAACGATGGCCATGATCAGCAGGCCGGAAGCTTCTCCCGTCAGCGGCCCCAGGCCTTCGATCCCGAGGGTGAAGATGCTGGGAAACATGATGGAGTTGAACAGACCAACCAGCAGGAGTGCCCACATGGCTACTTGTCCAAAGCTCAGCATTGAAAGGCACACCAGCGTGGCGGCAACGACAGCATTGAAGCCGAGTGCGACGCGGGTAGGAACTTTCTGCAACACGGCGGAGCCGATGAAGCGCCCGATCATCGCTCCTCCCCAATAAAACGTTAGGTATTTGGCTGCGACCTCTGGCCGCAAGTTGCCAATGTCAGGAAGGTTCATGTAGTTCACCAGAAAACTTCCGATGGCAACCTCGGCTCCTACATAGGCGAAGATTCCAGCCGTTCCCATCACCAGGTTGCGATGCCGCCAAACGCTGTCGTTGGCGACTGCGTGTCCGCCCTCGGCTTCGGGAATGTGCGGCAGGTTGAACTTGGCGATCACCACCGCCAGCAGGATGAGAGCCAGCGCGATGACCAGGTAAGGCAGCTTGACGGAGGAGGCCTGTTGCAAGCGATACGCATGCAGCAATTGCGGCGACAGGGCGCGCAGTTCGTCCTGGGTTTTGGGCGCGGCCACCGTGCCTAGAATGAGCAATCCGCCGAAGAAAGGTGCGACTGTGGTGCCCAGCGAGTTGAAGGCCTGCGTCAGATTCAGCCGGCTTGAGGCAGTTCGTGCCGGGCCGAGCACTGCAACATAAGGATTCGCGGAAACCTGTAGCGCGGTGATGCCGGCGGCAAGAATGATGAGCGCCGCGAGGAACAGCGGAAACGATGGCACGCTGGCTGCCGGAATGAACAGCAAAGCGCCCAGTCCCATGGTGAACAGGCCGGCAACCATCATCTTCTGATAACCGATGCGTTCGATTATCTTGCCTGACGGAATGGAGAAGACGAAGTACGCCGAGAAAAAGCAGAACTGAATCAGCATGACCTCTGCGTAATTCAGTTCGAAGATCGATTTCAGGTGAGGGACCAGAATGTCGTTGAGGCAGGTAAGGAATCCCCACATGAAGAAGAGCGTGGTCACCATGGCCAAGGGGCCGCTGTAGTTGCGGGCCGGCTCGGTCGCGGTGATGCTGGTTGCGTTCTGCTGTGGGCTGACTGCCATGTTCACCTGTTCGTTAGATGTCGAAATGGACTACCACGTCCGCCGCATGGGGTGGGCCTCCGTATTGAAGACCACCTGGTGCAGATCGAGCGTCGACCTTGGCGCATAGAGCAAGTAGAGATACTTCAGCGTTTCCGCCAGGAAAAAACTTTCCATGTCGTCGCGCTTTTCTTTGGTCTCAACGTTACGCAGCGCGGCGTAACCGATATCGGTGCGACAGTATTTTCGCAAGCTGTCGAAGAATGTTCTGCCCATGTCAAGATATCGCGAATCGGCGGTGAAGAAATAAAGGTAGTACGTGGACTCGATGATTTCGGGCCGAAGCTCATAACCAGGATAAGTAATTTTCATGGTCGAGTAATCGAACTCTTCCGGTTCGACGCCGAAGGTAGTCCACATCTTGTAACTGGATTCCTGCAAGGCTTGGGCGCGATCCAGATCTCCCGAAAGCGCCAGGACCGCGGGGAAGAACGCGTCGAGTGCCCCGTAGTGGGTGGAGACGAGCGCGCCGGTATTCATGTTGACCTGCTTGTACCAGAGGCCGGTGGGCGTTGGATCGGCGACGTACTTATTAAGCGCGGCGATACTGGTCTGCCACATACGCTCGCAATCTTTGTCATGGAAAAGAATGGAACACTTGAGCAGGTACTCGTAATAGGAGTCGATGCCGCCGCTGATATGGCTGGTGAGGTCGATCCATTTGCCGGTTTCAACGTTGATGGTGGAACCGACCAGTCCGATTGGCAAGCGGCGATTGTAAACCTCGACCAGAGCGCGTTTCGCCTTGTCGTAATAAATCTGTTTGCCGGTCAGCTTGCTGAGAGTGCCAAACTCGATGAGCAGCGAACCGATCTCGGCGGGGTTGCTTTCCACGCCTTTTACCGCGCCGGTCTTCAGGTTGACGAAAACGTAGGGCATGCCGGTGGGCGAGTTGAACGCAGGCAGCAAGCGGCCGCCCAGATCGCCGGCAAGAGCCAGCAGGCGCGGATCGCCGGTGAGTTGATAGCTGCTCAGCAAGCCGCCCAGCAGACGAATCGTGATCTCGAAATTTTTGACGTAAATGTCTTTGTCGAACGAAAGTTGCTTGTCGATCAGCTCGCGGTCTTGCTGGGCTTCGTCCTTCAGGCCCATGAGCACCATGGTGTCAAGCGCATCGACCGGCGTCATCAGCAGCGAGGTGCCGTACCAGTCATGGTAGCTCTTGCTGAGCGGTTGCAGCTCGTCGTGTCCCCAGGCGTACTGCTTGTAGCCGTTCCAGGCGTGCAGGAATTCCTGGCGGACATGGGCGGCCATCTCGGTTTTCTGCTGATCGGTCCACTGTGCTTTGTCAGCAGACTGCTGCACCGGCTTGGGCGGAGTAGCCTGTTGCGCGAACGCGGCGGTGAGCGCGAAGCAAAATGATATGAGAGCCAGAGCCGCTTTGCGTGGCGTTTTGGCGATCGAGCTAGATCGCAAGTAGCTCCTCCTTGATTTGGCGGACGAGCGCACGATCGGTCAGCGCAAACGTAGATTCGGGTGGGCCGGTTTCGCTGCCAAATTTTATGCCGGGATTGGCGAGAGTGGATGTGTCGCGACGCTGGGTGAAGGCTGTCAGGTGAATCTGATTGCAACCGGTAGCGGTCACCAACTGCCGCACGTTGTTGACGTCAATGCCAGCGCCGGGCAGGATCTCGATTCGTCCGTCGGCGCAGTCGATCAGTCGCTTGATGAGCGCGGCTCCTTCAGGTGCGCCGTTCTTCTGGCCGCTGGTGAGGACACGCGTGATGCCAAGATCGATCAACTCATCGAGGGCGCGAAAGGGATCGGGTGTGACATCGAAGGCGCGATGAAACACTGCCTGGCGTGAACCGATACGCTTGCGAAGGGCGCGAGTGCGTTGGATATCGACGGTGCCGTCATCGTGCAGGATGCCAAAGATGATGCCGTCGGCGCTGTGTTCGAGTAGCAGGTCGGCATCACGCTCCATCACACTAAACTCGGTGGCCGAATAACTGAAGCCCGCGGCCCGCGGACGATTCATGGCGATCACCGGAATTTTCGCGAGCTGCTTTGTCAGGACGAGGGAGCCTAGCGACGGGGTAAGGCCGCCGAGGAATAATGCTGAACATAATTCAACGCGATCGGCGCCGCCGACGGCAGATTCGATGGCGTCCTCGGCCGAGCCGCAGCAGATCTCGAGCAGTTTGTGGCCCATGGTAAGAAGCCGAGTCTCCGGCTGGATTCTACTGTAACAAGTACCTGTGCGGCTTCACATAGATGGTAGTCATAATCTCTCTCTATTTCGGCGCAAAGGCCGAGGTACAGCGATGGGTGGACAGCCATTCACTCAGTTGATGACTGTCCACGGATCGAAGCTGAGAAGTCTCAAGAGCGCCAGGAAATTCTGATCACGGCGATGTTCTCTTGCCGGGGAGCAGGTCTGACGAAGCCCACGAGACGCTGCGGCTTGGGGATGCGAGTATCCGCATAAACCGAGCACTCGCACACTTCGAACTTCAGCTCACGCAGCCCGCCCCCGAAGCAGCAAGAGGTGAGCTCTTCGCCGTCACGGCCCTTCTGGGTAACCGCGTAGACGCAGGTGGAACACAGCGTCTCGCGACGGCTCGAGTTGCCGAGAATGTTCAACGTCAACATGGCTCACCTTCAGAATGGGGGAAACGTTTACCGGGGACCGTAGTTCGCCAGCCGACCCTGGCTGTGTCTGTGATGACAGCAACTAAGGGCATCGCATTGCAGGGAGTTCGACCCGGCAAGTTACTTAGCTTGGCGAACCAATGGACTGCGAACGGGGAGTTAGCGGAACAGGTCGGCTAGAGACGAGGTCCGCCCGGAGGCCAGCGCAAACCCGAGCTGGCTGCGATTACCTGCGCATCGAAATGTTTTGGGCATAAGCATTGGACCTCGAAAGAGTTTCTACCTTGCCACAAGTTCGGGGTGGAATGCAAGCAGGATTTCATGCTTTTTCGCAGGCGGAAGAGTTAAGCTCAGGATAGTTGGCGCCCGGTTGCGAAGATTGACTTGACTATGAATTCCTCGACCAGCTTCGACCTCTACCTGGAACCATGGCTTACCGCGCGGGTGCCGCGCATGTCTGACTACTCGCGGCAACTGGCCGAGTTTCATGACTGGGTGCGCACGGAAGTTGACGCGCAGGCCAATTACACCGACCGCTACGCTCCTCCCGCACTGGAAACCTACGATCGCGACGGGGAAGTCGCAAATCGGATTGTGGCCAACCCTCGATACGACGAGCAACATCGGGAGCTGTACCGTCGCGGCATTATCGGATTGCCATATGCGAAGAAAGCTCCGCACCTGCTGACTTTCACCATGGGCTTCGTGCTGGCGCAGTCGGACATCAGCCTGCATTGTCCGGTTACGCTTACCGGAGCAGTGGCGTACGTGCTGGGCTCGCATGCGCCGAACGAAGTGCGTCAGCGATTTTTGTACGACGTGGTTCGTATGGATGGGCAGGCCAAGACCGGTGGTACCTGGGCAACCGAGCAGCATGGCGGCAGCGATGTGGGAGCGACGACCACGAGGGCAGTTCGAAACGGAGATGGCTTCGCCCTGCACGGGCTGAAGTGGTTTACCAGCAATGCGAACAGCGGACTGGCGCTGGCTAGCGCGCGTCCCGAAGGAGGGGCGCCGGGGTCGGCTGGACTCGGGTTGTACCTGGTGCCGAGTCATCTGGAGAACGGACAGCCGAATCACTATCGCATTCGCCGGCTGAAGGACAAGCTGGGCACGAAAGGACTTCCCACCGGAGAGATCGATTTGCTGGGGGCCAAGGCGATTGAGATTGCACCGCCGCCGGAGGGATTCAAGCTGATGATGGAGGCGCTGGAATACAGCCGCGTTCATAATGCGGTGGGATCGGCCGGCATCCAGCGGCGGGCGTTGCGCGAAGCGCTGGCGTGGGCCAACACGCGTCGCGCGTTCGGTCAGGTGCTGTCTGAATATCCCATGGTGCAGGACGAGTTGTTGAAGATGCGAGTGGAGTTTGAAGCGGGCGCGCTGTTGGCGTTTGAAGCCGCGGTCACGTTTGACGAAGTGCAGCAGAATAACGAGCGCCGGACGTGGTTGCGGCTGTCGACGGCGCTGGCCAAGTATCTGACGGCGGAATACGCGATTGCGGCGGCTCGGGCGGCGCTGGAACTGATTGGTGGGAACGGGTATACCAGCGACTATCCCGTGGCACGATTGTTGCGTGATGCGCAGGTGCTGACGGTTTGGGAAGGTCCAGCGAATATTCAGGCGCTGGAACTACTGCGTTTGCTGGGCCCGCGCTATCGGGGTTGGGAGCAGTATTGGGCGCGAGTTCAAGAGGTCGCGGGCAGGCTTCCAGAGGCGCCGGGTAAGTTGCGCGATGGCCTGACAGCGAGAATCCGCGGAGACAAAGAGGCGGTTGCCATTACGTTGCGCGATGAGAACAGTGCGCAGCGTCACGCCCGCAAACTGCTACATCGCCTGAGCCAGACTCTGGCATTCGCCTTACTGTGCGAAGCTGCGACGCAAGGCGATCCGCAGCAGGCGTACTCGGCGTGGCGTTATTTGGAGAGCATTGAGCCACCACGGTTGGGCGCCGAAGACGAGAACGCTCGACGAGGAGCGCTGGAGTTGCTGGAGAACGAAGCGGCACGGGTGACGCAGGAAGACTAAGCGGGACGTACCTCTGGGCGAGATAATTGCGCGCGGCGGGCGGCGGCAATTTCATCCCATCGCACCCAGGCGATGTAGAGCACCACCAGAATGTTGATGACCAGGATGGCCCAGTGCAGTTCATTAGGATGGCGCACCACTTTGTAGACTTCGAACGGAATATAAAGACAGCCGGAGACAATGGCTAGCCACTCCGCCCAGGCGCGCTGCTTCCACAGGCCATATCCCTCCAGCAGACGCAACGAAGCATAAGCGATAGCGATTCCAGAGATCATCGCGATGCTGGTGCTCGAGACTTTGTCGGCAGCGCGCAGAAACTGCTCTGACAAGCGATGGTGATAGGGGTTGATGTGGAAGAAAAACAGAACGTGCTCGGCAGCTTCCTCAAAATCCACATCGTGCCGGATCATGCGGCTGAACACGTAGGCTCCCAGAAGCGCCAGACATCCCTTAAGCGCTTCCAGGATGGCGACGGTTCTGAGGCCAGCCCGGTGCGCGTGGCGTCGCGAAACTTGCTGCCCGCGTATGGTAGTGCTGCTGCTCATGGATGAGGTGGCGCGACTCCGGCCTTCCGCTCCACGTACATTACCAAATGCCGGCCGAAGATGCTGCATTTCCCGACTGCGATCCATCTTAAATTCGAAGCACTCTAGGCGAAATTGGGTGTCACGGGGCAGCAATTTGGTGCCAGAAGAAACTTCACCGGAAGAAAGTCTTAAGCGGAACGGGGTTGCCCGGGCCGTGCGATCGCTAACATCTCTGCGACGCTGGAGAACTTCTGGCGGGTGCGCCCGGTCACGGCCCGGGCCAACTCGGCAGCATCGATACTGTGCCAACCCGGGTAGTCGATCCAGTCGATCTGCCGCTGGCTTAATAATTGTCTAAGGCCGTCGCCGCCGGAGCAGTCCGTTTCGGATATTTCCCGCGCTATCTTTTGCGCGACCTGTTGCGCTTCGACGCGGTTGGTCGGAATGGTTCCGGAGGGGCCGCGTTTGGCCCAGCCAACAACATAGAGTCCGTCGCTAATTTTGCCTTCCTCATTGGCGAACCATCCGTTTACTGGTTCCAGGGTGCAGCAGGCGCGAGTCTGGTATCCGATGCAGGTGACAGCCAACTGTGCGGGCAACTCGACGGTCTGACCGCTGGCCGAGCGAAACTGCATCGCCTGCAAGCGCTGGCCGCCGACGAATGCGGTGGGTGTCAAGTTGAAGTGGAAGTTGACCGTGACCGCTGTATTGCGGGATGTGTCGGCGGCGAAGCCGCGCAGGGTTGTGAGCACGGCGCCGTCTCCGGCGAGCGTTGCCGGATCGCTTACGACTGGACGCGCGCGTTGCAACGTGCCTAACTCTGCCAGTTCATGCTCGTTAAACTTGGTATCGGCAGCGCTGCGCCGGCCCACGATATGAATCGACTCGAGGGGCTGAGCCGTCAGCCAGGACATGACCTGGGGCGAAAGATCGGAGCCGGTGACTTCGTCAGGACCTTTGGCCAGGATGCGAGCGACGTCGATAGCGACGTTTCCGTTACCAATGACCACGGCTGAACGGACGTCACCAACCGCGGGCGGCGGACTATCAGGATGGCCGTTGTACCAGCCGACGAATGCGCCTGATCCGGTGACCCCGGGCAGATTTTCTCCTGGAATTCCAAGCCGGCGATCGATGGGCGCACCGGTAGCCAGGACCACTGCATCGTAGAGCGACGTCAGTTCGTCGAGACGAATATCGCGGCCCACCTCGACGTTGCCGAAGAAGCTGACGTGATCGCGGGAGAGCACGCGATCAAAAAGGCGTGAGACCGCTTTGGTGCTCTGATGGTCGGGAGCAACGCCGTAGCGAATCAGCCCAAACGGCACCGGCAGGCGCTCGAGGATATCGATCGAGGCGCCGGGAATAAGTTTGAGAAGCTGGTCGGCCAGGTAACAACCTGCGGGACCGCTACCGATGGTGGCGATGTGGATCATGAATGCCGGTGTTGGCTATTCCCCCTTTCGCTGTGGGCTGTGCGTAGTCATGAGGAATGGCGTCATAAGGGCCTGTCGTTCCTACGGGACTCGAATCAGTTTTCCATTTACCCAGCACTCCGCCTGCGGCTCCGTGCTGGGCTAGACTATTCCGACCTACGGGCTCGATTTTCGGTTTGAGCAGCTCACTGGCGAATCCCGACGTGGGTCAGGCGCAGCCCATTAGCTAAGGCGGGTGAAATTCACCTTTTTGGTTCATCGAGACCCGGAAAACAAAGCAGATTCCTCGCTTCGCTCGTAATGACAATTGGTTTTGGTAAGGTTGACTCTAACCTCGTTGACTCTAACCTCGTAGTCCCGATCCAGTGCTTTAATTAATCTTCACGTACTCGTAATCCACGGGATTGTTGTTGATGCCGCGGTCGGGAGGGGCGATCCAGGCGGCCATTTTGCCCGGCTCGTGGACGCCCTGCATAAGGCTCATGATGTAGGCGCGATCGCTGTCGCTGGGCAGCCAGTTGGCAATGCGCGCGTTGAATTCGTCTTGCGTGATCGGCTTGCCGCTGGGATCGGTCGGAACGCCCGCCCAGCTTCCGATGTTGCGCCGGAAGCGCGTCGAAGGCAGCGACAGACGGAACGAATAGCCGGCCTTCTCGATCACTCGGTTCCAGCGAGTGACGCCCAGGTCGCAATCTTTCACGTAGGAGCTGCGGGTGACGTCGTTCATCGCGTTGCGCAGCGGAATCTCTTCGTGCTTGACGCCGCCATTACCGTCGGGAACTTCGAGCGGATAAATCTGGTCGGCAGCGATGTGGTCTTCGTAGCGCGACTCGTCAGGACGTCCTTTCAAACCATTCGCGAAATAAGACGCAGCGTTGGAAGAAGTTTCGGAGCCAAACAGATCGAGTGACGAGCTGAACCAGAAGTTGAGATACCGCTGAACGGTCGGCAGATCGATCGCGCCGGCGTTTCGAATCGCCACCGGATCCTCAGTGTTCAGCTCCTTCATCACTTCCAGCGTGCGCCGAACTACACGGTTAATGCCGGTATCGCCGACGAACATGTGATGGGCTTCCTCGGTCAGCATGAAAGAACAAGTGCGGGCGAGCGGATCGAAGCTCGACTCGGCCAGCGACTTCAGTTGGAACTTGCCATCGCGATCGGTGAAGTAGGTGAACATGAAGAAGCTGAGCCAGTCGCGAATGGGCTCGTTGAAGGTGCCGAGAATGCGCGGCTTGTCGGCATCGCCGGAGTGACGCTCCAATAACTCTTCCGCTTCCTCGCGGCCGTCGCGACCGAAATACGCGTGCAGCAGATAGACCATCGCCCACAGGTGACGGCCTTCCTCGACATTTACCTGAAACAGGTTGCGCATGTCGTAAAGCGAGGGAGCGATGTGGCCGAGCATGCGCTGCTGCTCGACTGACGCGGGCTCGGTATCACCCTGAGTCACGATCAGGCGGCGCAGGATGGCACGATACTCGCCGGGAATCTGCTGCCACACTTCCTGTCCGTAGCTGTCGCCAAAACCGATGCGGCGCTCGGGATCGCGGTCGGCGAGAAAGATGCCCCAACGATAATCGGGCATGCGGACGAAGCCGTAGGTCGCCCAGCCTTTGGCGTCGACCGAAGTAGCGGTGCGCAGATAGACGTCAGCAACCTGAAAGTCGCGCGGGCCCAGCTCCTGCCACCAGTTCAGGAATTCGGGCTGCCAGTGCTCCAGCGCGCGCTGCAAAGTGCGGTTGGAGCCGAGATCGACGTTGTTAGGAATGCGGTCCTGATAATTGATTGACATGATGAAACTCCCAATCTTCGAAGCAGATCCCTCACCGGCTGAAGCCGGTTCGGGATGACAAAATAGAGGACTTATGACGGCGTAGCTAAAGCTACGCGCCTTCAAGACCGTTGACCCTACACTCTTTCCCAACTGAAGCGCGCCTTGGAGCCGGTGCCGAACAGCTTGAGGGCGCCATGCTCGCCGGTGGAATTGGGGCGAATGAAGACCCAGTTTTGCCACGCGGAGAGACGGCCGAAAACTTTCGTCTCCAAAGTTTCGTCGCCGGGGAATCGCAGGCTGGCTTCCAGCCCGGTCAACGCGTCGGGCGAAAGACTGGCCCGCTCTTCGATGGCGATACGCACTTCGTCTTCCCAATCAAGATCGTCGGGCGCAGCGGTGACCAGTCCGGCACGAAGGGCTTCTTCCGCTCCCAACAACTTACCCTTGGCTTCCCCGGCTGCGGCCATGTGCCTGGCATCGCCCATGAAGCGGGTCTCTAAACGGCCGCGGTAGTTAACCGCTGGCAAGAGTCCGAAGTTGAAATCGTCGACCGCGATCTTCGGCGCGTCACCTTCTTCTTCCGGGAGAGCCAGCATGTAACTGCGATCGGCGGCCAGCGCCAGTTCGAACAAAATTCCGGCGAAGCAGGAACCGGGCTCAATGATGGCGTACATGCTGCGCGAGGAAACATCGAGACGAGCGAACGTGCGGCGCAACATGCCGATGGTCTCGCGCACCAGCCAGTCATTGCGATGCTCGAGCATCACGGCATCGGCGGCGAGAACTGCCTGCGCATCGCCCGAGGTCTTCAACAGCAACAACCCGAGTTCGGCTTCGTTGACGCGAAGCATCAGGATGGCATCGTCGAGTTCGCGAGCCATCGCCAGCGGCCACCATTGATCGCCGGCGGCATGAATTTCGGCGACGGATTTTGGCTGATCGCCTTCGGGAGCGCGTACGGTAAGCGTTATCGTGCGCGCGCTGCGATCGAACGCGACATCTACATGCTGGTAGTGATAGCCGTTGTTGTCGATCTTGCGGGCCAGCGGATTCAGCTTGATGCCCCTGGCGTCGGCAGGACGGATTGAGTCGTTCGCCAAGGCCAGCGCCCGGGCCCGAGCGGCATCCTGAAACTTTGCGGGTATGGCGATGTCGTCGACCAGTCCCCATTCCTTGGCGCGCTCACCCTTCACGCCGTCAGGATTGGTGCAAAACATGTCGGCCAGATCGCGGCGCACTTTGCGCTTATCGACTACGCGAGTGAGACCGCCGGTCCCGGGCAAAACTCCGAGCAACGGAACTTCGGGCAGACTGACGGCGCTGGAGCGATCGTCGATCAGCAGGATTTCGTCGCAAGCCAGTGCCAGCTCGTAACCACCCCCGGCCGTGGTTCCATTGAGAGCGGCGAGGAACTTCAGTCCGTCATGACGACTGGAATCTTCCATGCCGTTGCGGGTCTCATTGGTGAACTTGCAGAAGTTCACTTTCCACGCGTGGCTGGAGGTGCCCAGCATGTAGATGTTGGCGCCGGCGCAGAACATGCGCTCGCGAGCGCTGGTCAAGACTACGCATGCCACTTCGGGATGCTCGAAGCGAATGCTCTGTAGGACATTGTGCAGCTCGATGTCGACGCCCAAGTCGTAAGAATTGAGCTTGAGCTTGTAGCCGGGCTTCATGCCGCCGTCTTCGTCGACGTTCATGGCCAGGGTGGCAATGCGGCCATCGATGGTCAGCCGCCAATGCCGGTACTCTCCGGAAGCCACGTCAAAAGTGACGAGCTCCGCTTGATTTACGTTAGACATGCAGGTTGAACTCTCCTCAGGACAGCGCCGGTGCGGCGGTCAAATCCCCACGTTGTATAGATGCATTATAGTGCATTTCAAGCCGGAGTGGCCACGCATTATCGTGCATTTTTATGATCTGCTGCTTCGCTTTCGAGGACTGCTCGCGTCAACATTTCCAGGCTGTGCTTAACCCCATGATTGCTTGTGTTGATGGTGGCGTCGGCTTTGCGATAGAGGGGCTCGCGGACTTCGAGAATGCGCTTCAGGTCAGACATGGATTCGCGATTGTCGGCCATGGGTCGCATGTCGCCCTGGGCGATGACGCGCTGCATGTGGTCTTCCGGCGTGGCCCGCAACCAGACGGTGAAGCACATGGTGAGCAGGCGCTCGAAGGTTGCCGGCTCCGAGACCAGGCTGCCGCCGGTGGACAGAACGAAACCAGGATGCCGCTCGATGACCTGGTCAAGACAGCGGCGCTCGAGGCGGCGGAATCCGCTCTGGCCATAGAGATCGAAGATGGCGCTCAGGCCGACGCCGCTCTCCTGCTCGATCAGGCGATCCAGTTCGATGAATGGAACTTCGAGGCGGTGAGCGAGCATGGCTCCCAGCGTGGATTTGCCGGCGCCGCGCAATCCAATCAGGGCGATGCGTCCGCGGCGCGCCTGCAGATCGACTCCGCCAAAATGTTGCACCAGCAAGCGACGAGCCTCGACCAGTTCAGCGGCCGGCAGGCGGCGAAGGAATTCGGTAGTGTGAACCAGGTCCACCGGCGGCTCGGGACCTTCCAGCACCAAGGCTTCGAGGGGAATGTCGAGGGCACTGGCGATCTGACGCAGCAAGAGAATGGAAATGTTGCCCTGTCCGGTTTCCAGTTGGGCAAGATAGCGTTCGGAGACGTCAGAATCGTGAGCCAGGATTTTTCGGGTCATGCCGCGGCGGGCGCGAGTCTGGCGCACTCGTTCGCCGAGCAGCTTAAGATAGTCGTGTTCAGCGACGGTTTCATGGCCGGGAGACACGGAGGCGGAGTCGACCTGGGTTTCGGCCAGATCGTTGTCGTCCAGATGCGCAATGTCGCGCTTTCGGGCCACGGTGGATGCATTATACTTCCGAGACCGCACGTATAATAGTGCCAGTGAGCAGGACAAGGGCCGTCGGACGGCTGCCCTGTGGGGAACAAAAAGCATGGGCATAGGCATTACCATCCTGGTGGGAACCATGACGGGCACCTCGGAGATGGTGGCGCAGGAAGTTCAGCAGGCACTGGAAACGGCGGGCCATCAGGCGACCATCAGGGTGATGGACGGTCTGGATGCCGGCGTTTTCCAGGGCGGCGGGACGTTCCTTGTCTGCACCTCGACTTACGGGGCCGGCGATGTGCCCGACAACGCCCAGGCACTGTTTAACAGTTTAGAAACCGAGAAACCGAATTTGAGCGACGTGACCTATGGGGTGATCGCGCTCGGAGACCGGACTTATAAAGACACCTATTGCCAGGGCGGTATGCGTTTCGACAAGATTCTGGCGGGACTGGGCGCCAGGCGGGCGGGCGAGGTTCTGATGCACGATGCCAGTTCGGGCACGCTGCCGGAAGAGTTAGCGGCCCAGTGGGTCGTGCCCTGGGTTGAACAGCATCTGACACCCCTGCGGCAAACTTAGGGCACACTTTCGTAGGAGAGGGCATACATCATGGCGACTACAGTAGAAAATCGAGCTTCAGCCGAAACCAAAGTGCTGGAGAGCTATCTGGGCGGCAAGTGGCAGGCAGGCGCAGGCGAAGGCGCAGCCCTGGTGAATCCCACAACGGGGGACACGCTGGCGACGGCGACTTCCAAAGGACTGGATTTGAAAGCGGCTCTGGAGTACTCCCGCAATGTGGGAGGTAGGGAGTTGCGTCAACTGACCTATGGCCAGCGCGCCGAGGTGTTGGGCAAGATTGCGGACGCGCTCGTGGTGCGGCGCGATGAATGGTTCGAAATTGCGCGCAAGAATTCCGGTAATACCAAGGCTGACGCTTTGATCGACGTGGATGGTTCGATTGGAACGCTGAAGTACTTCGCCAAGATGGGCGCCAAGCTGGGTAACGCCCGCGTATTACGGGACGGGGCGCCGATGCGACTGGCGCGGGATGCGAACTTTCAGGGGCTGCATGTGGGAGTGCCGCTGACCGGAGTCGCGGTGCACATCAATGCGTTCAACTTTCCGGCGTGGGGATTATGGGAGAAGGCCGCAGTGAGCCTGTTGGCGGGGGTTCCGGTGCTCGCGAAACCGGCGACTTCGACGGCGTGGCTGGCGCAGGAGATGGTAAGTGCGGTGATTGAGGCTGGCATTCTTCCGCCCGGAGCGTTGTCGATTCTTTGCGGCCCACCTAACGATCTGCTGGATCACCTGCAAGCGGGCGACGTAGTCGCATTCACGGGATCGGCGGAGACCGGCGACAGCATTCGTCAGCATAAGCGGATCCGGCAACAGAATGTGCGGCTAAACATTGAGGCCGACAGTCTGAATGCCGCGTTGCTGGGGCCGGACGCGAGGGCCGGCTCGCCGCTCGCCGGCTATTTCGTGCGGGAAGTGATGCGCGAGATGACGCTGAAGGCAGGACAAAAGTGTACTGCGATTCGTCGAGTGCTGGTTCCTGCTGAGCAGGCGGCTGCGGTAACGGAAGCTGTTGTGGCGCTGTTGAAGACTGTGGTGGTGGGCGATCCGGCGAATCCGCTGGTGAACATGGGGCCGGTCGTCAATATGACACAACGTAAGACAGTGGAAGAAGGAATTCGTAAGCTGAGTAAGGGAGCGGAAGTTGCTTACCAGCCGGAAGGCTTTTCGCCGCAGGATGCGAATCTGGACAAGGGCGCGTTCGTGCCGCCGACGCTGCTGAAGGTGAGTGGCAGCTCGGAAGCCGGGGTGGTGAATGAATTGGAAGTCTTTGGTCCGGTGGCGACGGTGGTTCCGTATCGCGACAAGCCGGACGCGTTTGAGCTGGCGGCGCGTGGGGGCGGATCTCTGACAGCGTCGGTGTTCAGCAATGACCCCGCCTTTTTGGCGGAGGCGGGAATTGCGTTGGGAACGACGCACGGGAGGCTGCTGCTGGTCGATCCCTCGATTGGAGACAGCCACACGGGACACGGAATCGTCTTGCCGTCGTTGCTGCATGGCGGACCGGGACGCGCGGGAGGCGGCGAGGAGTTGGGCGGATTGCATGGTTTGTGGTTCTATCATCAGCGGGTCGCCATGCAGGGATCTGCGGCGACGTTGACGGCTTTGAGCGCGGGAGCGGGGGATCCGCGGGAGTAATGTTCCGGCGCCAGGGAGTTATGTGCGGTAGGGGTCCTTCGACTTCGGTTCGCGCCGAGGCGCGAACCTGCGCTCAGGATGACAGGGCGGTGGATGGTGAAAAGCGTGACCGCAGGTCCCTCGGCTCCGCTGCGCTGCGCTCGGGATGACAACCAGTAACCAGCTGCGCTCGGGATAACCCGCCAAAATTAGGCGCTCACAATTCACTGTTAGGGTCGAGATCCACTAAGATCTGACAACGTGGGACTTGAATATTACAACGCGGCTGTCGATCTGGTGGGGCGGAACCTGACGGCGGACCGGGCGCAGAAGATCGCCGTAATCGACGAGGCCGGGTCACATCGCTACGCCGATCTGGGCGAACGTATTGAGCGCTGCGGGAATGCGCTGCGCGAGCTTGGAATCGAGCCGGAACAGCGGGTGCTGCTGTGTCTGTATGACAGCATCGATTTTCCGGCATGTTTTCTGGGAGCGATCAAGGCCGGCATCGTGCCCGTTCCCATCAACACCATGTGGTCAGCGGAGGATTATGCTTTCGTGTTCGCTGACAGCCGGGCCAAGGCGGCGATTGTGTCGGAGGCGCGACTGCCGGCGATAGTCGAAGGCGCGCGGATAAGTGGTTGGCGCGGATCGATCGTAGTTGCAGGCAGGAGTGGGGGAGCGTATCCGGAACTATCGCACTTGATGGGATCGGCGGCAGCGAATTGCGAGGCGTATCCGACCCGGCCGGATGACGCATGTTTCTGGCTGTATTCTTCCGGCTCGACCGGACGTCCGAAGGGGACGGTGCACGTGCAGACCAGCCTGACGCAGACCGCGGAAATGTTTGGGCAGAGCGTGCTGGGGATTACCGGCGACGATGTGGTGTATTCAGCGCCAAAACTGTTTTTCGCTTATGGATTGGGAAATGCTCTGACCTTTCCGTTATCCGCAGGCGCGACCGCGGTGTTGTTTGCGGGCAGGCCAAAGCCGGAGGCCATCAACGCCATTCTGCGAGAGCAGCGGCCGACGCTGTTCTTCGGCGTGCCGACGTTGTTCAGTTCGCTGCTGGCGTCGGCCGATTTGCCGCGGCAGGGCGAGCATGGTTTGCGCTTGTGCAGTTCGGCAGGTGAGGCGCTGCCGGAGCCGGTGGGCCGCGCCTGGACCGAACATACGGGAGTGGAGATTATCGACGGCATCGGCTCGACGGAGATGTTGCACACCTTTGTTTCGAACCGTCCGGGATCGGTGCGCTACGGAAGCGCGGGGTTGCCGGTTCCCGGTTATCGCGTCAGGCTGGTCGATGACGATGGCCGCGATGTCCCACAAGGTGGGATAGGGGAACTGCAGGTCAGCGGTCCCACGGCCGCTGCCGGCTACTGGAACAATCGGGAGAAGACGCGGGCGACGTTCCTGGGCGAGTGGACGCGGACCGGCGATAAATTCCGGCAGGATGCCGACGGCTATCTGATACATTGCGGCCGGAACGACGAGATGCTGAAAGTGGGCGGCATCTGGGTTTCGCCGATGGAGGTGGAGTCAGCGCTGATCGCTCACGATGCGGTGCTGGAGGCAGCGGTAGTGGCCACCAACGATGAGCACGGATTGGTAAAGCCCAAGGCGTTCGTGGTGCTGAAGGACGGCATGGCCGCAGACGATGCGATGCAGCAGAAATTGCAGGAGTTCGTGAAAACTCGCTTGGCGCCCTATAAATATCCGCGCTACATCGAGTTCGTCAGCGAGTTACCGAAGACGGCGACAGGCAAGTTGCAGCGGTATCTGCTGGTGAGACGCGAGAAGGAAAGGCAGCAGCAAGAGGGGCACGAGGATTGAGCGCAACGCAATTCCATCGAGGCAAAGTGGTGGCTGGCGGCAAGCGGCTGGAGACTTTGTGGATCGCGGCACAGCAGCCGGAGCGGCCGACAATCGTGCTGCTGCATGAAGGGCTGGGCTCGATTGCGCTGTGGAAAGATTTCCCGCAGCGCCTGGCGGCGCGCACCGGTTGCGGCGTGCTGGTCTATTCGCGGTACGGCCTGGGGAATTCCGATCCGCTGCTGGAGAAGCGGCCGGTCGAGTTTATGCATCACGAAGGGGAAGTGGTGCTGCCGGAAGTGCTGGACAAACTGGAGATCCGCCAACCGATTTTGCTGGGACACAGTGACGGCGGATCGATCGCGATTATTTTTGCGGGAAAGTATCCTGACGCGGTGCGGGGATTGATTCTGGAAGCGCCGCACGTGTTCGTGGAGGATTTGTCGATCGCCAGCATCGCACAGGCCAAGGTGGCGTATGAGACGACCGATCTGGCGAGCAGGCTGGCGCGGTATCACGCGAATGTGGACGCGACTTTTTGGGGATGGAATGACATCTGGCTCGATCCCGAGTTTCGTTCGTGGAACATCGAGGAGTATTTGCCTGCGATCCGGTGTCCGGTGCTGTGCATCCAGGGAGAGAACGATGAGTACGGTACCATCGCGCAGGTGAAGGCGATTGAGGCGGCGGTGCCCGGAACTGAAGTGGTGATGCTGGCGGGTTGCAAACATTCGCCGCATCGCGATCAAGTGGAGAAGACGCTGGAAAGTATGGCGGAGTTTGTGGGGACATTGGGAGCGTTGAAGATTTGCAGCGAGGAGGAAGAACCGCAGGTCCCTCGGCTGCGCTCGGGATGACAAGGAAGAAAAGCAGTTGTCAGTAGCCGGTTGTCAGTTGTCAGTAAAAGCAGAAGCAGATCCCTCGCTACGCTCGGGATGACAAGGAAGAAAAGCAGTTGTCAGTAGCCGGTTGTCAGTTGTCAGTAAAAGCAGAAGCAGATTCCTCGCTACGCTCGGGATGACAAGGAAGAAAAGCAGTTGTCAGTAGCCGGTTGTCAGTTGTCAGTAAAAGCAGAAGCAGATTCCTCGCTGCGCACGTGATGACAAGGAAGAAAAGCAGTTGTCAGTAGCCGGTTGTCAGTTGTCAGTAAAAGCAGAAGCAGATTCCTCGCTACGCTCGGGATGACAAGGAAGAAAAGCAGTTGTCAGTAGCCGGTTGTCAGTTGTCAGTAAAAGCAGAAGCAGATTCCTCGCTACGCTCGTGATGACAAATTTGGGGAAGTGCATGGTGAAGAGCTAAGAGCTAAGAGTTAAGCGCGAACAGCCGCTGTTCGGAGGGTAATCAATGGCTGAATGGGTTCACACGTTTAAGGGTGCGGTGCTGGCGTCGGAGTACGATTTTGCCAGCCACATGAATTCGCGCATGTACGTTTCGCGCTTCGATCAGGCGACGTGGTTTTTGCTGCATGCGATCGGAGTGACGCCGGCGTCGATGAAGCAGAAAAACCTGCGGATAGCGATCGTGCGGCAAAATTACCAGTTCCTGGAAGAGCTGCGCGGCGGCGAGCTGGTAGAGATCAAGAGCGGGTTCCTGACCGTCGGGGAGAAATATTTTCGCTTCCTCCACCAGATGTATGACGACGAGACCGGCAAGATGGTGGCGACCTGCGACAGCGTGGCCGTGCAGGCCAGTCTGGAGTCGGGCAAGAGCGTACCCATGACGGCGGCGCTGCAGGAGAAGGCGAAGCGGTATCTGGTGACGTCGAACGTGCCGCTGGACGCGGAAGTGGGATAGGGTTAGCGCAGCAGTCGAGGTAAACAGGCCCGAGGCGACAGTGCCCGGGCCTTTCTTATTGTTAAGACTGGTGGCTGTGCGAATGGTGCGAGTTGTGATGTCCAGAGTGGTGATGATGATTGTGGTGATGGCTGGCAAAGGCGGGGACGCACATCAGGGAAATGGCGAAGAGAAGCAGCAGCAGCTTTTTCATGGGCGGATTTTAGCTCAGTTGCGCGATGGTGCAACTGTCAGTGGACGAGAGGAACCATGCTAGGAAACCTTAGCTGCGCCGTTCCGGGAAAGGGCGCACCCGCGGCCTCTATTTCGGCTTGGGCTTCTTGGGATTCATCAGCTGCCAGGCGGAATCGGGCAGGCGGCGGCCGATCATGCTGAAGCTGCTGGAGCCGGCCAGCATCTCGCCGCCGTCCATGTAAACCATTTCGCCGTTGATGTAGCCGGCCTGATCGCTGACCAGGAACGCTCCCAGGTTAGCGATTTCTTCCAGCGTGCCGAAGCGGTGCAGAGGATTGTGCTCGAGCAGCGCTTTCTCCAATTCCGGCGTGGGGAGCAGGCGGGAAAAAGCTCCTTCGGTGCGAATGGCGCCGGGAGCGATGGCGGCGAAGCGAATGCCGCGGCCTCCCCATTCCACTGCCAGGCTGCGGGTCAAGGCGGCGACTCCGGCTTTGGCGACGGCGCTGGGAACCACGTAAGCCGAACCCGTGTCGGCGTAAGTGGTAGTGATATTCAGCACGACCGCTTTGTGCTGAGCGGCGAGCCAGCGGCGGCCACAAGCCAGGGTCATGTTGAGGGTGCCTTTGAGCACGATGCCGATGACGGCGTCGAAGGCATGGGGCGACAGCTCTTCGGTGCGCGCCAGGAAATTTCCGGCGGCATTGTTGACCAGCACATCAAGCGGGCCGGTGGCCCATAGTTGTTCGATGAGCTTTTCGACATCTTCGGGATAGCGCACGTCGCAGGCGAAGCCTTCGATTGCGCCGCCGGTGGAAGCGGAGAGTTCCTGCGCAGTTTGTTGCACGACTTCGGCGCGGCGTCCGCAGATGAAGACGGTAGCGCCGAGCTGCAGAAAGCGGTCGGCCATGGCGCGGCCAATGCCGGTGCCGCCACCGGTGATGAGGATGCGTTTGCCTTGGAGGAGATCGGGAGTGAACATGGGAAGCCTTTCGGAAGGGATAAGCTATCACGCGTGTGGCGGGGATGTCAGTGAAGCAGTTACCAGTGGTCGGTTGCCAGTTGCCAGCAAAACGCAGATCCCTCGGCTGCGTTCGGGATGACAGCGTGAAGCTTGGTGCTACCGAAGCTTTCGGCTGCGAAGAAAAGCAGGTCCCTCCACTCCGCTTCGCTCCGGTCGGGATGACACGGTGGGGGTAGGGGTCCTTCGACTGCGCTCGGGATGACAGTGGTGGATGTTCGACGGCGAGAACCGCAGATCCCTCGGGATGACAAAAACCAGTGGTCAGTTGGCAGTGTCAGCAAAAGCAGATCCCTCGCTGCGCTCGTGATGACAATTCAGATCGAGATGACGAGCGAAAAGCGAAAAGCGAAACGCGAAACGTGAAACGTGAAACGTGAAACGCAAAAACCGCAGATCCCTCGGGATGACAAAAACCAGTGGTCAGTTGGCAGTGTCAGCAAAAGCAGATCCCTCGCTGCGCTCGTGATGACAATCCAAATCGAGATGACGAGCGAAAAGCGAAAACCGCAGATCCCTCGGCTGCGCTCGGGATGACAATTCAAATCGGGATGACAAGCAGTAGTCTGCTGAAGGGCGGCCTTCTTCACACTTGCGCGAGGCGCACGCCTGATGCGTGCTTGGGAGCGGGAACGGGAGTGATGGGCAAGCGCAATTCGACTTCGAGCCCGTGCGGCACCACGTTTCTGGCCGACACCGTGCCGCCATGGACAGCCACGGCGTTGCGCACAATCGCCAAGCCCAGGCCCATGCCGCCGGTGGTGGTTCCGCGAGAATTGTCGACGCGATAGAAAGGCTTGAACAGCAGCGGCAAGGCGTTGGCGGGAACGCCGGGACCGTTGTCGCGAACCGAGATCAGAGCGGTGTCGCCGGTTTTGTCGAGTCGAACTTCGATTTTTCCTTCCGGTCCGGAATAAAACAGCGCATTACGCACGACATTCTCGATGGCGCTGCGCAGCAGGCCGGCTTCGCCATTCAACTTGATGTCGCTGCCCTCCTGATAGGCAATGGTTGCGCCGGTGGCGGCGGCTTCAAATTGAGCGTCGTGTAAGACTTCGTCCATCACTTCGTTCAGCGAGAGCGGTTCAAACGTCGGCTTGTGCTGGCCGCTTTCCAGGCGGGCAACCGTCAGAATGCGCTCCAGCATGGAATCGAGCTGAATGCTGTCTTGCTCGATGCGGTCGAGCATTTCGGCGCGCTCGTCGTCATCGGAGGTGCGGGCCAGGGTCAAGGCCAGCCGGATGCGCGCGATCGGCGAGCGCAGTTCATGCGAGACCCCGCTCAGGAGATTGCGTTCACTCTGGATCAGGTTACGCAGCTCTCCGGCCATGGTGTCGAAGTCGCGAACCAGGTCGGCAATTTCGTCGCTGCGGTTGCCAAGATTCTCGCCCGCGCGGATGTCGAGGTTGCCGCGAGCCAGTTCATGGGTGGCATCGCGCAGACGCTCGATGGGCTTGGTGAGATAGTGCGCGATCAGCAGGCAGATGATGGCCGAGAAAAGAGTGCCGAGCTTCAAGGTCCAGAGAAGATCGCCGGGAATGCGTTCGGACAGAGGTGGCGGCGTGAGTTCGGCAATCAGCAGATACTGGCCACGCTCGGTGGTGGCGCGGGAAGCCAGGAAGTTGGCCTCGTAAGAGTGGTACAGACCTTCCTTCTTTTCGGCGGATATTGCGCCCTTCAGGATGCGATTGGGAAGCAGGCGTCCAGAAAGCTCGTGCCCGTCGGCGTCAACCAGCCAGAAGCGCGAGCGATTGGTCAGCGACAGGCCGTCGAGCAATTGCGCCAGGCCGGACTGGCCTTGCTGTTCGTAGCGTCGGGCGGCGACTTCGGCGAGCACCGGCATTTCGCGGCGTTCAGGCTGGATCCACCAGGGATGCTCGGAAGAAATGCGGTAGTGGACACGCAGATAGAGCGCGCCCAGCAGGATGGCCTGCGCCACCCAGAAGGGAAGGAAGATTTTCCAGAACAGCCGGCGGCTCATACCCGGCTCTTCTCCGAGGTTTCGGCAGCGAGAAAGTATCCGATGCCGCGAATGGGACGAATCAACTCGTCGGTACCGGGACAGGTTCCCAGCTTCTTACGCAGGCGGCTGACGTGGACATCGACGCTGCGATCGAAGGCGTTGAGCGGGCGGCCGAGCGCGACCTCGGCAATCTGCTCGCGGGTGACCACGCTACCGGCATTGCGCAGCAACAGTTCCAGAACGTTGAACTCCACCGAGGTGAGGTCGATGGGACGATCGCTGCAGGTAACCGTCCGGGTGCTGAGTGACATGCTGATTTCGCCCACGTCGAGCACTTCATCGTGCTCGTTGCGCGGAGCTGCGGGAGCGGCTTCGCGGGTGCGGCGAAAGATGGCGCGAACCCGGGCCACCAGTTCGCGGGGATCGAACGGCTTGGCCAGATAATCGTCAGCGCCGATCTCCAGCCCCAGGATGCGATCGACGGCCTCGCCGCGAGCGGTAAGCAGAAGCACGGGGACGGACGACTGCTGGCGAAGCACTTTTAATAACTCGAAACCGGTGCCCCCGGGAAGCATCACATCAAGGATAATCAGTTCATGTTCGGCAGACAGGGCAGCGCTTAAGCCGGAGGCATGGTCGTAGGCCGCGTCCACGCGAAAACCTTCGCCTTCCAGGAAGCGTTTGAGCAGGCTGACCAGGGCATGGTCGTCGTCGATAACGAGCAGGCGGTTCACGGCATTTATTTTGCTCTTTCCCGCGCGCGACGGCGGTGAAGAATTGTTTCGAGATGTGCTGTCAGCCTTCACACTTCTTAACCTTCCTTCACTCAGTCTTAACTGCTACGGCTACTTGGATTCAGTCTAATAGTGGTCTAATGGTATGGATGTAATACTACTGCAACCGATGCGCCAAGTTGCAGTTAAGCGACGTTAGATGAGTTGCGGTTACGGTTTTGCGTGGCCGCCGTCGTACTTGCTGGCGAGGAGGAGTTCGTGAAGACAGGGGCAGGGTTGTACCCCGCAGAGCACTCAGGCGGTGCTGGGGATGCCAGGCTGGTGTCCGCGCCGAAGTTGGGCAAGCCTGGCGTGCTGATAGCGCTGGGGGCAATGCTGGCGACTTGCCTGGTGCTGGCCGGATGCGGTTCGAAGCAAGCTAAGAGCGCCAAAGCCAGTGGGCCGCCGCCGTCCATTCCGGTGGGAGTAGCCACGGTAAAGCAGGGCGATTTCAACGTTTATCTTACGGGCCTGGGTTCAGTAGAAGCACTCAATACGGTTTCATTAAAGACGCGCATTGATGGTCAGATCATGAAGGTGAATTTTCAGGAAGGCCAGAATGTGAAAGCCGGAGATCTGCTCATCCTGATCGATCCCCGCCCTTATGAAGTAGCGCTGCAACAGGCTGAAGCCAACCTGCAAAAAGATGAAGCTCAGCTTACCAATGCCAAAGCCCAGTACGAGCGCAACAAAGTGCTGTACGAACAGGGCGTCATCGCCAAGCAGGACCTGGACACCCTGGAAGCGTCGTTTGGTACCTACGAGGGAACCATCGCCGGCGACAAGGTGGCCATCGACAACGCGAAATTGAACCTGGTGTACTGCCACATCACTTCTCCGGTAAATGGCCGGGTCGGATTGCGGCAGGTCGACCCGGGAAACTACGTGACCGCGGCCAGTGGAACGGCCATGCTGGTGATCACCCAACTGCAACCCCTGGCCATCGTGTTTACGCTGCCCGAAGATCAGTTGCAGGAAGTAGCTCAGCACATGCGGCAGGGCACGCTGGAAGTGGATGCCTACAGCCGCGACGATCAGACTAAGCTGGCCACGGGCAAGCTGCTCACCATCGACAACCAGATTGACCAGACGACCGGCACGGCCAAGCTGAAAGCCATCTTCGATAACGCCGACAACGCGCTTTGGCCCAACCAGTTCGTGAACTGCCACCTGCTGCTGCAGACTTTGAAGAACGCCGTGACCGCACCTGCCAGCGCGGTGCAGCGCGGTCCTGACGGCAGCTTTACCTACATGGTTGACGCTAACAATACAGTGCAGATGCGGCCCATCCAGCTCGCCTTGACCCAAGGCAGTACGGTGGTCGTCAAGTCTGGATTGCAGGGCGGCGACCGGGTGGTGACCGATGGGCAGGAGAAGCTACAGGCGGGAAGCCGGGTAGCGCCGCAAGCTCCAGCCAAGAAACAGCAGACAGCTGAAACCATCGGCGGACAACCATGAGTATTTCGCGGCCGTTTATTCTGCGGCCCATCGCGACCTCGCTGTTGATGGTGGGCCTGATGCTGGTCGGCATCGTGGCCTATCGGCAGTTGCCCATCTCCGCTTTGCCGCAGGTGGATTACCCCACCATCCAGATCGTGACGTTCTATCCGGGCGCCAGTCCCGATGTGACGGCATCATCGATCACGGCGCCGCTGGAACGCCAGTTCGGCGAGCTTCCCGGCTTGAGCCAGATGACTTCGAGCAGCTCGTTCGGAGCTTCGGTCATCACCTTGCAGTTCGACTTGGAAGAAAATATCGACGTGGCCGAGCAGGAAGTGCAGGCCGCGATCAACTCGGCGCAAACTTATCTTCCCGCTGACCTGCCCACGCCTCCGATCTACAGCAAGGTCAATCCTGCCGACGCTCCGATTCTGACTTTGGCGATGACGTCAGACAGCATGCCGCTGCCCCAGGTTGAGGACCTGGCAGATACCACGTTCGCGCAAAAGATTTCGCAGTTGCCCGGAGTCGGGCTGGTCAGCATCAGCGGCGGCCAGAAGCCGGCGGTGCGCATCATGGCGAATCCCGTGGCCCTGGCTTCGTATGGCATGAGTCTGGAGCAATTGCGCACGGTAATCGGCCAGGTCAACGTAGACCAGGCCAAAGGCCAGCTACAGGATAACCGGCAGGCGTTCACCATCGGCGCCGACGATCAACTGCTCAGCCCGCAGGGTTACGCCGACACCATTGTCGCCTACAAGAACGGCAATCCGGTGAAGCTCTCCGACGTGGCCACGGTGGTGATCGGCCCGGAAAACGTGAACCAGGCAGCCTGGATGAACACCACACCGGCGGTGATTCTCAACATCCAGCGCCAGCCCGGGGCCAACATCATCAAGGTAGTCGACAGCATCAAGCTGCGGCTGAAACAGCTACAGGCCAACCTGCCGGCCTCGGTGAAGGTCACGGTGCTGACCGACCGCACCAATACCATTCGCGCCAGCGTGAAGGATGTGCAGTTTGAAATGATGCTGACCATCGCGCTGGTAGTGATGGTCATCTTCCTGTTCCTGCGCACGCTGGCGGCCACCGTCATCCCCAGCATTGCGGTGCCACTTTCGATTGTGGGCACGTTTGGCGTGATGTATCTGCTGAACTACTCGCTGGACAATCTTTCGCTGATGGCGTTGACCATCTCCACCGGCTTCGTGGTGGACGATGCCATCGTGATGATCGAGAACATCGATCGTTACATCGAGGAAGGTCACAGTCCGCTGGAGGCGGCTCTGCTGGGCTCCGGCCAGATCGGCTTCACCATCGTGTCATTGACGGTGTCGCTGATTGCCGTGCTGATTCCGCTGCTGTTCATGGGCGACATCGTGGGACGGCTGTTCCGCGAATTCGCCGTAACCTTGAGCGTGACCATCCTGCTGTCGGCGCTCATTTCGCTGACCCTGACGCCGATGATGTGCTCGCTGCTGTTGCGGCACAAGGATCCTTCCAAGCGCAGCCGTCTGTACGAGTGGTCGGAACGGGCCTTCAACAATACGATCGCCTTTTACGGGCGCACCGTGAAGTTCGTTCTGAACCATCAGACCATTACCTTGCTGGTCACCATCGGCACGCTGATCGCTACCATCTATCTCTACATCGTCGTACCCAAAGGCTTTTTCCCGGTGCAGGATACGGGCGTGATTCTGGGCATATCGGATGCGCCGGAGAGCATTTCGTTTGCGGCTATGGCCGAGCGGCAACAGGCGCTGGCAACGGCGATCCTGAAAGACAAGGATGTCGAGAGCCTGTCGTCGTTCATCGGGGTTGACGGAACCAATACCACGCCTAACAGCGGACGCATCCAGATCAATTTGAAATCGCGCGACGAACGCAGCGACGACGTGACCGCGATCATGAAACGGCTGCAGGGAGAAATTGCCGGAGTCGAGGGCATCACGCTTTACATGCAGCCGGTGCAGGACCTGACGGTGGAAGACCGGGTCAGCCGCACGCAGTATCAGTTCACCCTGGAGGATGCCGATCCCAAGGAGTTGACGACCTGGACGGCCAAGCTGGTGGCGAAACTGAAAACCCTGCCCGAGTTGCGCGACGTGGCTACCGACCAGCAGAACCAGGCGGCGCAGGCCAATCTGGTGATCGACCGCGACACCGCTTCGCGCATGGGAGTTACGGCCAGCGCCATCGACAACACGCTGTACGACGCCTTTGGCCAGCGGCTGGTGTCGATCATGTTTACCCAGCTCAACCAGTATCACGTGGTGCTGGAAGTCGACCCGAATTTTCGCACCGACCCGGATTCGCTGAAGTCGATCTACGTGCCCAGCGGAACTTCACAAAGCCCCGCCGCCACCGGTAACGCTCCGGGCGCCAACGGCAGCATTCCCAACGCTCTGGGCGCCAGCACCGGACAAGTGCCGCTCAGCGCCATCGCGCATTTCGAAACCAGCAGCGGGCCGCTGACCATCAACCATCAAGGCCAGTTCCCGTCGGTGACTATCTCGTTCAACCTGGGCGGCACCGCGTCGCTGGGCGAAGCGGTGAAGGCGATTGATCAAGCCAGCGCCGACATCGGGCTTCCACCCAGTATTCAGGCCACGTTCCAGGGCACGGCCCGCGCCTTCGAAGCTTCGCTGGCCAACGAAGGCTGGCTGATTCTGGCCGCTATCGTGACCGTGTATATCGTGCTGGGCGTTTTGTACGAGAGCTACATTCACCCCATCACGATTTTGTCGACGCTGCCCTCGGCCGGCGTGGGAGCCATTCTGGCGCTTACCTTGTTCCACATGGACCTAAGTGTGATGGCCTTGATCGGCATCATCCTGCTGATTGGCATCGTGAAGAAGAACGCCATCATGATGATCGACTTCGCGCTGGAGGCGGAACGCAAAGAAGGCAAGTCGCCGGTGGACGCGATTTATGAGGCCTGCCTGTTACGCTTCCGTCCCATCATGATGACCACGTTTGCCGCCTTGTTCGGCGCGGTGCCGCTGGCCTTGGGCTCGGGCACCGGCTCGGAATTGCGGCGTCCCTTGGGCATCACCATCATCGGCGGCCTGCTGTTCAGCCAGTTGCTGACTTTGTACACGACCCCGGTAGTGTATCTGTGGTTTGACCGGCTGGCCCAGGCGCTGCGTAATCTGCGCGCACCCAAGCCGGCGGAGGCGATTGGGGACTGATCATGAATGTCTCCGCACCTGCGATCGAGAGACCGGTAGCCACCTCGCTGCTGACCATCGCCCTGCTTCTGGCCGGGGTGTTGGCGTACCGGCAATTGCCGGTGTCTCCCTTGCCCCAGGTGGACTTTCCGGTGATCGGCGTGTCGGCTTCGCTGCCCGGCGCCAGTCCAGAGACCATGGCTTCGGCGGTTGCGACTCCGCTGGAGCGGCAGTTCGGCCGCATTGCCGGCATCAATCAGATGACCTCGGTGAGCCAGCTCGGGTCCACCGGCATCACCATGCAGTTCGATCTGGACCGCAACATCGATGCGGCCGCGCGTGACGTTCAGGCTGCCATCAATGCGGCCCGCAATTATCTACCGCCCAACCTGCCATCGAACCCTTATTACCGCAAAGTCAATCCGGCCGACGCGCCCATCCTGATTCTGGCGTTGACCTCTGACGCCCTCACCCAGGACCAGATGTACGATGCGGCCGATTCGATCATGGGACAGAAGCTGGCGCAGATCGAAGGCGTCGGCCAGGTTTTTGTCGGCGGCTCTTCGCAGCCCGCGGTCCGCATTGAAGCCAATCCCATGGCGCTGAATAATATGGGTCTCGGCCTGGAGACGGTGCGCACCGCCGTCGCCGCCCAGAATGCGAATCAGGCCAAAGGATCGCTGGACAGCGACGGCAAGAGTTGGATGGTGACCGCCAATGACCAGCTCAAGAAAGCCAAGAACTATCGCCCGATTATTGTCGCCTACAAGAACGGCAACCCGGTCCGCCTGAGCGATGTAGCCGATGTGCAAGACTCCTATTCGAACATCAACAACATGGGCAGCTTTGACGGTAAGCCGAGCGTGCTGGTGGTGGTTTTCCGGCAGCCGGGCGCAAACATTATTGCCACCGTCGATCGGGTGATTGCAGCGCTGCCCTTTCTGAAAGCGTCCCTGCCGGCAGCTATCGACATGGTGGTCGGCCTGGATCGCACTACGACAGTCCGCGCTTCGGTGGCCGATGTCGAGCGCACTTTGCTGATCTCGGTTGTCCTGGTGGTGCTGGTGGTGTTTATTTTCCTGCGCGAGGTGCGCGCCACCTTGATTCCCAGCGTGGCGGTGCCGCTGGCTATCGTGGGCACCTTCGGCATCATGTACCTGTTCGGCTATTCGCTGGACAATCTGTCGCTGATGGCGCTCACCATCTCCACCGGCTTTGTGGTGGACGATGCCATCGTGGTGCTGGAAAACGTGATGCGCCACGTGGAAGAGGGCATGAAGCCCTATCCGGCGGCGCTGCTGGGGGCGCGCGAGATCGGCTTCACCGTGGTCTCCATGAGCACTTCGCTGATGGCGGTCTTCATTCCGATTCTGCTGATGGGAGGCCTGATCGGACGGCTGTTCCACGAATTCGCCGTGACCTTGAGCGCGGCCATCGCCGTCTCGATGGTGGTCTCGCTTACCACTACGCCCATGTTGTGCGCGCGCTTCCTGAAAGCCCACGACCCGGGCAGCCATGGCGCTTTGTACCGCACCAGCGAGCGCGGTTTCTATTGGCTCAATCGGGGATACAAAAGCTCGCTGGGCTGGGTGCTGCGCCATCGCCTGCTGATCTTCATCCTGACCATCCTGATGGTGTTCGTCAACGTGGCTTTATACGTGATCGTGCCCAAGGGTTTCTTCCCGCAGCAGGATACGGGCCGTCTTTCGGGCACGATCATGGGCGATCAGGATGTGTCGTTTCCGGCGATGAAGGCCAAGACCAACGAATTTATCCGGATCGTGCGGCAGGACCCGGCAGTGCAGGATGTGCTGGCCTTCGTCGGCGGCAATACCGCGCAGAACCAGGGCCGCATGTATGTCCTCCTGAAGCCGCTGTCGGAGCGCAAGCTGACTGCCGACCAGGTGATCGCCCGGCTGCGTCCCAAGATTTCTCACGTGCCGGGAGCGACGTTATATTTCCAGGCGGTGCAGGACTTGCAGATTGGCGGCCGCATGGCCAATGCGCAGTATCAGTACACTCTGTCGGGCGAAAATCTGGATGAACTTTACGAGTGGGCGCCCCAGCTGCTACAGAAGTTGCGCAGTATTCCACAACTGAAGGACGTTAACAGCGACCAGCAGGTACACGGGCTGGAGGCAAACGTCATTATCGATCGCCCCACCGCCGCGCGGCTGGGAGTCACCCCGCAGCAAATCGATGCTGTGCTCTATGATGCCTTCGGGCAGGAGCAGATTTCTACCATCTATCAGACGCTCAACCAATATCACGTGGTGATGGAAGTCGATCCCAAGTATCAGATGACGCCCGACGCCCTGAAGAGCGTTTACGTGATTACCAGCTCGGGAGCGCAGGTGCCATTGTCAGCCTTCGCACACTTTGCCCCCGCCAACACCGCCCTGGCCGTTAACCACCAGGGACAATTCCCGGCAGTTACTCTGTCGTTCAATCTGGCGCCCGGTGGCGATCTGGGAACGGCCACCCGGCTCATCAGCCAGACCGAAGTCGAGATGCGCATGCCGGCCACCATTCACGGCAGCTTCCAGGGCACGGCGGCGGCATTTCAGGATTCGTTATCGTCGGAACCGATTCTGATTCTGGCAGCTCTGGTCGCGGTCTATATCGTGCTGGGAGTTCTGTATGAAAGCTACATCCATCCCATCACCATTCTTTCCACGCTGCCCTCGGCCGGCACCGGCGCGCTGCTGGCGCTGCTGCTGTTCCACTTGCAGCTCGATGTGATTGGTTTAATCGGCATTATTCTTCTGATCGGCATTGTGAAGAAGAACGCCATCATAATGATCGACTTTGCGCTGGAAGTGGAACGTACCGGAAAGTCGGCGGAAGAATCGATCTACGAAGCCGCCCTGGTTCGTTTCCGTCCCATCATGATGACCACCGCAGCCGCCATGCTGGGCGCGCTGCCGCTGGCCTTAGGACGGGGCGTGGGTTCAGAAATCCGGCGCCCGCTGGGTATCGCCATCGTCGGCGGACTGATTGTCAGCCAGATGTTGACGCTTTACACCACGCCCGTGGTTTATCTGTATATGGACTTCTTCAAGGATTGGGTGGTGGAACATCTGCCCTGGGGCAGCAGGACCACGAAGAAGGAAGAAGTGCCGGTCTTCGCCGACTGAACAGTTTGCTCAGGAAACTTCCTGTTGGCTGAAAAATTCGACCTCACGCGATTGGGAAGCGGCGAAGCTTCAGCTACGCCGCAGGGAGATTCAGCTATTCCGCAAAAGTCCTTTATGTTTGATCTGCTTTTCGGATCGCATTAATCTATCCAGCTCGCTGATTTCTGCACGCCCACCCGGGCATTCCGTGCCCACGACATTTTGGATGTGGCAAGCTGACGGTGCTGTATAGTCACGCTTGATCGCCGCAACGAAAAATCCCATGCGCATTCTCGATGGCCTAGACCGCTTCCTCTATCGATCGCGGCGAAGCGTGTTCGTGGCCGCTGTCCTGAGCTTGTCGTTCATCAAGACCGGCGTCTGGTACATGCCGAACTTCGATGGCTGGAAGTCGATGCGGCTGGACCCGTTTCACAATCCCTTCGTCGACCCCGACGCTCACTACTTGTTCTGGAACTGGCTGGGGCCATTTCTGGCCTGGCGGCTGCACATCCACAACGAACAGTCGTTCCTGCACTTTCATTTCCTGTTTTCCGTTGCCTTCACCGCGGCTTTCCTCGGTTTCATCTTCACCCACTTCGCCGACAAAGATGCCCGCACCGCGTTAGTCCTATTTTTGGCGATTCCGGCCTCGGCCACGGCTTACTTCTGGGTGGGGATGGATTCCATCACGCTGGCTCTGATCATGTTTCTGCTGGCGCTGCGAAACTATCCGGTCGTCGCTTTGTTCGTCGGCGTTCTGCTGGGAATGCAGCATGCGGAACAAGGGTTTTTTGCCTTTGCAGCGTTGCTGTTCGCGCTGGCCCTGACGTCAATGTTGAACCATGAGACTGAATTCCGCAGGGAATTCGGCCTTCCCTGGGCAGCGCTGTCTTTGCTCGGAGTCATCCTGGGGAAGATCGTTCTCATACTGGTGTTCCGCCACTATCACATTGCCGTGAACTCAGGCCGCGCCTTTTACCTGAAAAAATACGGGCAGATGTACGCCGAGATGTTTTATTACCATTTCCAATATGTATTCTGGTCGATTCTGGGCGTGGGCTGGATTGCCGTGGCGAAATATGCCGAGCGAGGTAAACAGGCGCTGCCCTTCCTGCTGGCGCTCGCCGGATTGATCTTGATGGTCCCGATTATCGGCGACGAAACCCGCGTGCTCTCGATTTTGACTTTTCCCCTGCTGGCTGTTTACCTGCTTCTCAATCGCCAGTTTCTGCGATCCTTGAGCAGCCATTTTGTTGCCTGGATTTTCGGTCTTTGGCTGCTCATTCCCTGGCCCTGGGTCTGGGGCGGCCGGCCGCTGGTCTCAATCTTTCCCTACAACATCGTCTACCTTCTGCATCAATGGTTCGGCTGGTTTCAAGTTCCCAAAGAGGCGATGTGGCCGCTGTAGCCGGCGACAGGAAATCGACGGCAGAGATTTTCTCCGTGCTTCGGCAAAAGCGTCGCGATCTACTTGCCGCCGTGAATTCACCCGTTCGGCTGGTAGGGGCAGTTTGATTTTCTGAAAGCGACGAACTGGTTAGAAAATATCGAAGTAGTTCTGCTGGTTGTAAAGTTGGACTTGAAACCGCGAGAAAAATCCTTCCTGGCCGAGCAGCCCTAAGCCGACATGCTCCAACGTCTCGCAGAAGCCGGCATATATCTCGAACTGAAGCGGCTTCTCGTTGATGTCTCTGTTCCAAATCGTGACTTGCAGGGTGTCGAAGTACGCTATTTGCGGGGCATCTGCAGTTCCAGAAAAAACATACGCATTGGGATTCGGCACTGCTATTCCGAGTGCCATTCCAATCGACGCCGGGAAAATGCAATTGTCCGCACCGGAATCGACGAGCGCAACTCCCACGATGGCCTTACCATTTTTCTCCAATAGAACGGTTAAGACGGGGCGCTTAATCGAGTGTCGATCCGGAAATGCAGCATCCGGCTTAGCGGGAAGAATTGAGTATGGAAATCTCATCCCTGGGGACTTACAAGATCAACGCACTGACGGGGGGAATCTTCATTACAACCGGACGATCTTCTCCCTTTTCCCGGGCGGCATTCAGCGCTTCCTCCAGGGTTTTCCCGGTTGCGACAATGTGCTCCTGTCCGTTAGACAGGGCTATCCACTCGCCCACGGGAGCGTCCTTCAGAACGGCGGTGAGATCGATGGGAGCCATTGGCAGCCTTCCTTCCAAATACACGAATGAGGTATTCGTGGCCCGGCAAAATACGCCTGTCCGGTTGATGCAGCGTGCGGGCCCTCGATTCCAGGTCAAACATAAACTCTACCTTTGAATCGACAATAGCCCCGCCGCTAGACAGTCCCATGTTGTGCTTACTGGTCAGGTGTGTCAAGCAGCCTGGCTACCGTTTCTGGAAGGTGACGAAATGGCCGGTCTTATCCAGATCGACGCGAAGGTTGCACTGGCCTAGAGCTACATGCTCAAGGGCAACATTGAGATCCGCTTGCGGACTGGGTAGCTCGCCGGAGCCCATCGGAAGCCGCACCAGGTCATCCTGTTCGTTGTAGGCGCCGCTCATGTCGGTGCTCTTGGAGACGATCAGCGTCCATTGCTTCGCGGTGGGCATAACGAACATGGTGTAAGCGCCTACGGACAGCATTCGGGAGCCCACCTGAATCGGCACATTGGTGAATAACGTCATGGGCTTGCCGCCCGGCGCCCAGACTTTGCCGAACGGAACCTGAGAGGCAGTAGGCTTCTTCAAGTTCAGGGTGACGTGCTGGTACTCCACCGCCAGTTGTTTGTCCTGATCGAAATTGCAGGTTGCCGTTCCGGTTGGAGCTTCGCCCTGGGCAAATGCCGGATAGGCAAGGAAGAGTGTGGCAAGAATGACAAAGAAAGAGACGAACCGCCGCATGGCCGACCTCCGCGCGCAATAGTTTAACCCTACGCTCGCTCCCAAAGCTGTGATCTTACCGCGTCAAGCTGAAAACTGTCAGCGAAGCCTGACCGAAGGGCTCTGCCACTTCCGGGGGACGACGATCCTGATACCATGGTGGGTGACCGATGAAACTGCTATTGCGTTTTCCGCATCTCTCAAAGAGTCGCCCTCGGCTTTAAGCGCAATCCTAATAATATTTATGGACGAGTAATTCACCGGCCGGGCGGCAGATTTCTGGATTGGATCGGAAGCGCCAATGAGCGAGGGGCAGAAGACCTTTACCAGTGCGTGGCAGGAGCGCATGTCGGCTATGCGCAACCTCCCTCCTGTGCTCAAATTTGTCTGGGATTCCGGCCCGGTCGTCGTGGTTCTCGGCTTTGTCTTCCGCCTGCTGGCCGCGCTGCAACCGGTCGCCCTGCTTTACGTCAGCAAGCTGATCATCGATGCCATCGTCGGCATAATCTCCAAACATCAAGCCATTCCGCACCGGCTGTGGTGGCTGGTGGTTGCCGAATTCTCTATCGCCGTACTGGGCAACATCCTCACCCGCATCATCGACTATCTGGACTCGCTGCTGGCCGACAAATACATGCGCTACGTCAGCATCCAGGTGATGAAGCACGCGGCCGAACTCGACGTCATCGCCTACGAAGACCCGGTTTTTTACGATCGCCTGGAGCGCGCCCGGGTGCAGGCCACCGACCGGCTGGCCATGATCCAGATGCTGGGCCGTCTGGTACAGCAGGTCATCACCACCATCACGCTGTCGATTTCGATTGTCTACTTTTCGCCGTGGCTGTTGCTGCTGTTGATTGCGGGCGTGTTGCCTGCCTTCATCGGCGAAAGCCATTTCGCCTTTCTCGGCTACGCCAAGAATTTCCGGCAGACGCCGGTACGCCGCCAACTCGACTATCTGCGCATCCTGGGCGGCAGCAAGGAAGCCGCCAAAGAACTGAAACTGTTCGGCCTCAGCAAGTTTCTCACCGAGCGTTTTACCCGCCTGTCTAACGAGGTGTACGAAGAGAATGTCGCGCTCTCCAAACGCAAGCTGATTGCGGGAGCGTTTCTCTCGATCATCGGCTCGCTGGGCTACTACTCGGCTTACGTCTACGTGATCTGGCGTACCGTGATGGGCTCGCTCACCATCGGCTCGCTGTATTTTCTGGCGGGAGCGATTCTGCAAGCCAGCACCAACATCCAGCAAATTTTCTCCACGCTGTCCGGAGTGGCCGATCAGGCATTGTTCCTGACCGACCTGCTGGCGTTTTTTGAAATGCATCCCACCATCCGCTCCAAACCGAACGCGCTGCCGGCGCCGCGACCCATCCTGCGGGGATTCGAGTTTCGCAATGTGTCGTTCGCTTATCCCGGTAGCGAGCGGCGCATCCTTAAAAATCTGGACTTCACCCTGCACGTCGGCGAGCGCGTGGCCTTGATCGGCGAGAACGGCCAGGGCAAAACCACCATCGTCAAATTGATTACCCGGCTCTACGACCCGACCGAGGGACAGATCCTGCTCGACGGCGTCGACCTGCGGGAGTACAGCCTGGAAGACCTGTACCGTGAAATTGGCGTAATTTTTCAGGATTTTATGCGTTATGAGATGACCGCCCGTGAAAATGTCGCGGTTGGACGCATCGAAGAAATAGACAACACGGATGGGATTATCGCCGCATCTCACAAGAGTTTGGCCGATGAAGTAGTGGCGAAGCTGCCGGGCAAGTATGACCAGATGCTGGGGCGGCGTTTCGAAACCGGAGTCGATCTGTCGGGCGGCGAGTGGCAGAAGCTGGCCTTGGCGCGGGCTTATCTGCGCGACGCGCAATTGCTGATTCTCGACGAGCCGACCGCGGCTCTCGATGCCCGCAGCGAGTATGAAGTGTTCGAACGCTTCGCCGAATTAACCGGAGGCAAGATGGCGCTGTTTATCTCGCATCGTTTTTCCACGGTGCGCATGGCAGATCGCATTGTCGTGCTCTCCGAGGGACAAATTGTGGAAGACGGCACTCACGAGCGGCTGATGGCACTGGGCGGCCAGTACGCGGAAATGTTCGAACTGCAGGCCGCCAGCTATCGCTAGGCGAACATAGAGGTTGGAACAGGGCATAGAGCCAAATTTAAAGGGCTTTGAAGCGCTCTTTTACAGGTTGCTGAAGACTCGGCTTTCGAATACTTGAAGGGGCGTACCTTTAGGTACGCCGTCTCGAGGGCTTTATTTTTGTCATCCCGAACCGGCTTCAGCCGGTGAGGGATCTGCGTTTCCATGCATCGCGTGAAGTCATGACACAGGCACTCCATACGGACTGGTCAGAGGTGAAAAAGGGAATCTGGAACGAAACTCCGTCTTCGCGATTGGATAGGGACAGTCGAAAATCGAGCCCGCAGGGCGGAATAACTTAGCCCAGGACGCAGCCGCAGGCGGAGTCCTGGGTGCTACGGAAAAAGGACCGGAGTCCCGTAGGGACGGCAGACCGCACTAACGATTTAGAGCTTGCATCGCCAATGATTAGTACCAATCACAGGGACGTATTAGTCGACACCTCGGACCGCACCGAGCCAGACACGGTCGAAGTGCCTACCCAGGACCGCGACCTCGCTCAATCCGCGAAGGCCTGGGCGCACCAGCTCGTCTGGCTTCCTGCGACCAAACAGTCGCCTCATTTTCCCGAGCGCCTCACCGCGCTCAACCGCCGGCTCGATCCCATGCTCGCCGAACTCGACGTCCCTGTCGATCCCGACGAAAAGCTTCCCGAAGACATGCAGTGGCTGCGCGACAACGTGCGCTTAGTCCGGGTCGCGCAAGGCTCGGTGCGGGAATCGGCTTCCGCCTTACGGCGCGTTCCGCATGTGCGCACTCCCGCCAACATGGTTCTTCCGCGAGTGCTGGCCATCGCCCAGGACCTGCTCTACTCCGCCGGATATCGCTACTCCGATCACGCGTTCACGACCTACATGGAAGCCTTCCAGACCGTGACCGGTCTCAACATGAGCGAGCTGTCGCTCCTGATCCCGGCTTTGAAATTAGTAGCGCTGGAAGAGTTCGCCGATCGCGCCGAAAAAGTTCTGGCTGCGCCGGACGAGCCGCAACGGGTGAGCGGCCTGATCGGCAGCCTGCGCGAGTTGTCGGAAGCGCCCTGGAAAGATTTGCTGGAGCCGCTGATCGTCTTCGAGCGCGTGCTGGCAACCGATCCGGCCAAAGCTTACGTGCGCATGGATTTTCAAAGCCGCGAACTCTATCGCCACACCGTCGCCCATTTTGCCGAAAACTCCGATTGCACCGAGTTGGAGATTGCAGAACTCGCCATTGACTTATCGCAACGTGCGAAAAAAGAACACCAGCCCGATCCTCGCCTGGTCTGGCGTCGCTCTCACGTTGGCTATTACCTGATCGGAGAAGGCGCTGACGAGTTGCGCGCTCGCGCCGGCGTTCGGCTTCCCATCGGCGAACGCTTTCAGGCTTTCCTGCGCCGTCATCCGGATGAGTTTTATCTGGGCGGCATTGAAACTCTCACCCTGCTGATCGTGATCGCGATCATGACCCCGGTGTACAACAGCTTCAATTCGTTCGTGGGTCGCATCCTCGCCATCATCCTCTTGCTGCTCCCCTGCAGCCAGGCCGCCGTCGAGGTGATGAACTATCTCACCACCGCGTTGCTGCATCCGCGCATCCTGCCCAAGCTCGATTTTTCCGCCGGCATTCCCGACGACTGCGTCACCATCGTCGCCGTGCCCACGCTGCTGCTCCAGGAAAAGCAAGTCCGTCGTCTGGTCGAAGATCTGGAAGTCCGCTACCTGGGCAACATGAGCCGCAATCTGCATTTCGCGCTGCTCACCGATTTGCCTGATTCCGCCGAAACGCCGAACGAAGAAGATCCATTGGTCGATTTGTGCGAAGAGTTAATTACGGGGCTCAACAAGAAGTACGCCGGCAATGGCTTTGGCACCTTCGCCCTGTTTCACCGGCATCGCGCCTTCAATCCGCGCGAAGGCGTTTGGATGGGCTGGGAACGCAAACGCGGCAAGCTGCTCGACTTCAACCGGCTCATCCGGAGCGCCTACGATAGCTTTCCGGTCAAGGTTGGCGATCTCAGCCTGCTTCCCCAGGTGCGTTTCGTTCTGACCCTCGACGCCGACACCGAACTGCCGCGCGGCACGGCGCACCGCCTGATCGGGGCGATGGCCCATCCCCTCAATCAGGCCATCGTCGATCCGCGCGAAAACGTTGTGGTCGCCGGCTACGGTATTCTGCAGCCTCGCGTCGGCATCAGTGTGCAGAGCGCATCCATGTCGCGACTGGCCAACATCTACTCCGGTCAAACCGGTTTCGACATTTACACTCGCGCTACCTCCGACGTTTATCAGGACCTCAAGGGCGAAGGCATCTTCACCGGCAAAGGCATCTACGAAGTCGAAACCCTGAGCCGCGTGCTGGAACATCGCTTCCCGCGCAATGCCTTGCTCAGCCATGACCTGATCGAAGGCGCTTACGCCCGCGCCGGACTGGTCAGCGACGTCGAGGTCATCGACGATTACCCGTCTCACTACAGCGCCTTCAACCGCCGCAAGCATCGCTGGGTTCGCGGCGATTGGCAAATCGTAAGCTGGCTGGCCGGTCGCGTGCCCGACGAAGCCGGCCGTCGCGTGCCCAATCCCATCTCGTTTCTGTCGCGCTGGAAGATTCTCGACAACCTGCGCCGCAGCCTGGTCGAGCCCGGCATCTTTCTGCTGTTCATCCTGGGATGGACCGTGCTGCCCGGCACTCCGCTCTACTGGACGCTGGTCACTATCGCGATCCTGTTTGTGCCTCCATGGTTTCAGTTCGCATTTTCTGTGGTGCGAGCGCTGCTCGGCGGTAAACTTCGCCCCATCCGCGATGCCGCTACCGGACTGCTCGCCACCATGGTCAGCGTTTTCCTGACGCTTACGTTTCTGGCTCATCAGACCATGATCTCCGCCGATGCGGTCTTTCGCACTTTCTATCGCCGGCTGGTATCGAAGCAACGGCTGTTGGAATGGGAGACCGCGGCTGAGGCCGAAGTCGAAACCGGCAAACGCCGTTTTGTCGATGCCTTGCTGAACTGGACTCCGGTGATCGCGCTCCTTGTCGGCCTGGTAGATTACTCTGCTCATCGCCACGCCCTCCCGGTCGCCCTGCCGATTCTGTTGTTGTGGGCATTCAGCAAGCCCGTGTCGTTCTGGCTCAATCGGCCGCCGCGTCCCCTTCATCAACATGCCAGCACGCGCGATCAACGATTCCTGCGACATGTTGCGCTGCACATCTGGCGCTACTTCGCCACCTTCAGCAATGCAGAACACAACTGGCTCATTCCCGACAATGTTCAGGAAGAGCCCGCGAAAATCGCCGCCCGCATCTCGCCCACGAATCTGGGCTTCCTGCTGAACGCCCGCCAGGTCGCCTGCGAGCTCGGCTATCTGACCCTGCCCCAATTCGTCGAGCACACGACTCGCACCCTGGAAACCGTCGCGCGTCTGAAGAAAGAACGCGGCCATTTGTACAACTGGTACAGCACGCGCACGCTGGAGCCCGATCTTCCGCGTTTCATTTCCACCGTCGACAGCGGCAACCTGGCAGCTTCGCTGATTTCGTTGAAGGGCGGCTGTTTGATGATGCTGCAACAGCCGCTGTTGAAGCCGGCGCTGCTGGAAGGCTACGCCGGCTATCTTTGCGCACTGGCCGAAGCGAAAGTTATCTCCAGGCGAATCGCTCGCTCGTTCGAACAGCCAAGCGATACTCACTGGCTCGACCGCCTGCTGTCGCCGGTCGAATTGCCGCCCGTTGCCGGCGACTCCGCCGACGCAAGTTGGTTCGCCGCGCAAACCGCCAGCTTGACCGATGAGATTCGGCAGAACGTCAACGACTACATGCCCTGGCTTCTGCCCGAGTTCGAGGCGCTGCGTCACGACCCTGCTCTGGAAACCTTGGTGGATTGCGATGCTGTGCCACTGGTGCGCTTGCCCGACTGCATCGAACAACTGCGGCGCAAGTTGGAAGTCGCGGTCACGCTGGGAGTCGAGCCCTCGGACTTGCGCCAGAAATTGTTGCTCCAGCTTCCCGCCGCGCGCCTGAACTCCTTGAGCCTGGTTGAGCAACTGCGCACCATCGCCGCCCAGAGCGAAAAGATGTTCGTCGAAATGGACTTCGCTTTCCTGCTCGATCGGCGTCGCAAGATTTTGTCGATCGGCTACGACGCCGAAGCCAAAAAAGTTCACGCCGCCTGTTACGACCTGCTGGCTTCGGAGGCGCGCATCGCCAATTTCGTTGCGATTGCTAAAGGCGAGATTCCGCAGGAAAGCTGGTTCCTGCTCAGCCGCTCCCACGTTGTGGCATATGACCGCCCAGTGCTGATTTCCTGGACCGGCACCATGTTTGAATACCTGATGCCGTCGCTCTGGATGCGCTCCTATCCCGACACTTTGTTGGAGCGCAGCAAAGAAGCCTCGGTGCTGGCGCAACAGGAGTACGCCTCCGGCAAACATGTTCCCTGGGGAATCTCGGAATGCGCCTTCGCCAAGACCGACGAGCAGGGAACGTACAACTATCGCGCCTTCGGAGTTCCCGAACTCGCCTTGCAGCAGGACGAAGATCGCCTGGTCGTCGCTCCCTATGCCACCATGCTGGCGCTGGCCATCGATCCCGGAGCGGCCATCAGCAATCTGCGTTGGATGAGAAAGCGAGGCTGGTTCGGCAAGTTCGGTTATTACGAAGCGGCCGACTTCACTCGCGACGTGCGTCCTCGCCATCAGCGCTTCGCCCTGGTTCGTTCCTGGATGGTCCATCACCACGGTATGAGCCTGCTGGCCATCGCCAACTTCCTGAAGTTGGGAGTGGTGCAACAGTGGTTTCGTCACGATCCCCGCGTTCAGGCGACCGAACTCTTATCGCAGGAACGTCCGGTGGCCCACGTTGCGCGCCCGCCCAAGAGAAAACGCCGCGCTAAATCCGCGAGTCGATGAAGGCGCTTCTCAAAATTTCTATCTGTCTCTCCGTGCTGGTCTCGGCAGTTGCGCTTGGCGGTGCTGCGTACCTGTTGTCTGGAATGTTGAACGCCGGTCCGCTCACTCGAAGAGATGACTACCTGCAGCTCCTGCACTCCTTTCACTTATGGCTTGTGTATTCCGCGGTCGCGGTTGGCATAACCCTTTTGCTCTGGTGGACCTATCGCCGGCAGGACAACGCACAGTGAAGAGTGGTGGCCCTCCTTCTTTGTTGTCATCCCGAGCGGAGGCTTGTGCCCCAGGTTCGCCCCTTAGTTGGGCTAACCTGGGATCCACGCTTCATACCGTCATCCTGAGGGCAGCGAAGGACCCCTACCCCGGCTGTGTCATCCCGACCGGAGTGGAGGGACCTGCTTTTCTTCGCCGCCGAAATCTTCGGTGGCACCAAGCTTCGTGCCGTCATCCTGAGGGCAGCGAACGACCCGTACCCCCACTGTGTCATCCCGACCGGAGTGGAGGGACCTGCTTTTCTTCGCCGCCGAAATCTTCGCTAGCACCAAGCTTCATCCTGTCATCCTGAGCGGAGCGAAGGACCCCTACCCTGAAGCTCCTAACTTTCGCCGCCCTCTGCCTCTGAGTGATAGTTTTCTCTTCGTTCACGGGTACGAAATCCCGCATTGGGAAAAACCATGTCAATCCCCAAAACGTGCTATAAATCAACCCATCCTATTGACAATTAAGCCTAATATAAATTTGAAATTTACCAGCGAAAACCCGCCATAATGTGCTATAATAGAATTATAGAGTCGAACAAGGCGAGCCGCCTGTCCGGCTCTTTCGCTTTTGGGACGCGCTTCTTGTCCACATTCGGACAATCGCTTCTATTTCCGGGCGACGTGAATCCGCCGCATCCCGTATCCAACTGAATCTTAAGGGCCTTGCTGTTGGCAATCCATCTGCACTGTCATCTGCGGAGACGATAATGGCTGCCCCTGACGAATCCACTATCCTTGTCGCCGAAGATCAGGAACATGTTCGCGAAGCCTTGGCCATGTTGCTGCGCGGTCACGACTATTCGGTCACGCTCTGCGCTTCCCCTAACGAGGCGCTGGCCGCTGCCGAGCAACAGCCCCCCGACCTGGCTCTGGTCGACATGAACTATCAGCGCGACAGCACCTCGGGACTCGAAGGCCTGGAACTGATTCAGCGGCTGCGTGAGCTCGACGCCACCGTGCCCATCATCGCTCTCACCGCTTGGGGCAACGTCGATCTGGCGGTCAGCGCCATGAAGCACGGCGCCTCCGACTTCATTGAGAAGCCCTGGCGCAACGACGCGCTGCTGGAAAAAGTACGGTCGCTCACCCGGCACGTGCAACAGCTCCGTTCGTCGCAACGCGTCTCCGACTACGAACGTCATGATGCCCATCAGTTGCAGACGCGCATCGTGCCCCAGCGTCACTTGGTAGCGCAGGGGGTGGAACTGTTCGGCGACAGCATTCCGGCCGGAGTGGTGGGCGGCGACTACTTCGGCGTGTGGCAGCCGGCGACCGACATGCTGCACTTCTGCATTGCCGACGTCTCCGGCAAAGGCACGCCCGGCGCGTTGATTGCGGCCATGTTGTACGCCTCGGTCAGCACGCTGTCGTCGTCCAGCAATAGTCCTGAGATCATTCTTGGCCAGGTCGAAACCACCCTGCGAAATCAGCTGGGCGAAGGCCATTACGTCACCATCTTCTACGGCGTTCTCGACCTCAAGACGCGGGTTCTGCATTTCGTGAACGCCGGCCATTGTCCGCCGATCTTGCGGCACAACAATGGCGCTGTCGAGTCGCTCGGCCCCACGCGGCCGGTGCTGGGCTTCATGCTGGAGGAGGGCTTTCGTTCCGAGCGTCTGGATCTGGCGGCCGGCGACTGCCTGCTGCTCTACACCGATGGCGTTACCGAAGCCGCCAACGATTCCGGCGAAGAGTTCGGGCCCGAGCGTCTATCTGAGCTGCTGGAATGTTCAGGTGATGAGGATTTGCGAGGGCATTATGCCAACATCATCGACAAGGTGCGGCGCCATGCGGCCGGCAACTTCACCGACGATGCCACGCTACTGCTGATCTCGATGAATGCCAACTCCCAGGCGGCCGCAGCTCGTCCCGCCCCGCGTCTGGAAGGCGTGTAGCGTTAGCAGTGACTTCTTGGCTCTTTAAGGCGTCAAAGCTTATTTTTGTCATCCCGAGCGAAGCCGAGGGATCTGCGGTTTCCCGCGCGTGACTCGTACTTTGACAGGGCGCAGCTTTACCTCCGCCGTACAGGCATTTTTTTCGTGGGCTTTAGCCCGTGAAATTCCCAACACTCGCACTTGCAACTCTGCTCTCGAAACCGGAAACTCGTGACGTGGTCAAACACACCTTCGACGTCGTCGTCCTCGGAGCCGGCGCCGCTGGCCTGATGTGTGCCATCGAGGCCGGCAAGCGCGGCCGCCGCGTCGCGGTCCTCGAGCATGCCGAGCGCATCGGCAAGAAAATTCTGATCTCCGGTGGCGGACGCTGCAATTTCACCAACCTGCATTGCCGGCCGGAAAATTTTCTGTCCGCCAATCCGCACTTCTGCAAGTCGGTGCTGGCGCGCTACACTCCCGCTGACTTCATCGCGCTGGTCACCCGGCACGGCATCGCTTATCACGAGAAGAAACTTGGCCAGCTGTTTTGCGATCGTTCGGCGCAAGACATCGTCACCCTGCTCGAACGCGAGTGCGCCGCGGCGGTCGTGCAGATCATGGTCAACATGCACGTGCTCGAAGTTCAGCGCGGTTCCGGATATGTGGTGCGGACCGGCACTGCCGAGTTTCAGGCTCCCAGTCTGGTGGTCGCAACCGGCGGATTATCGATCCCTAAAATCGGCGCCACGGCTTTCGGTTACGACCTGGCGAGGCAGTTTGGCATCAGAATTCGCGATTGCCGTCCGGCGTTGGTGCCGCTCACCTTCAACGCCGAAGATCGCAGCCGGTATTGCGATCTGGCGGGCGTCTCGACCGAAGTCATCGCTGCCATCGGCCGCCAACACTTTCGCGAGAAGCTGCTGATCACGCATCGCGGGCTGAGCGGTCCCGCTGTCCTGCAGATCTCGTCCTACTGGAATGGTCGCGAGCCCATCGCGATCGACCTGGCTCCGGACCAGCGGATCACGGCCAGCCTGCGCGAGGGCAGTGCCCGCCGCGATCTCGCCGCAGCGAAGTCTGCGCTGCATGCGGCGTTGCCCATCCGGTTGGCGGAACGTTGGCTCGAGCTCCATCCCCCAACGCGTTGGACCAACGCCGCTCTCGACGAAATGGAAAACCAGATTCATCGCTGGCAAGTGCTGCCCAGCGGAACCGAAGGCTACGAGAAAGCTGAAGTGACGGCCGGCGGTGTCGACACCGGCGAACTCTCGGCGAAGACCATGGAGTGCCGCAACGTTCCCGGCTTGTACTTCATCGGCGAAGTCGTAGACGTGACCGGTCAGCTCGGCGGCTTCAACTTCCAGTGGGCCTGGGCCTCGGGCTTCGGCGCCGGCCAGGCTGTCTGACTGTTAGGCCACGCAGCCTGACCTCGAGAAAACGGGTACCGGCGATTTTTCGGGGCGCATTGTTTTGAAGGGGCATACCTTTAGCTACGCCGTAGCAAGCCTCTATTTCTTGTCATCACGAACCGACTTTAGTCGGTGAGGGATCTGCTGTTGACTTTCGCCGCTTTGCGACTGGCGCTGCCATCGCCGACTACCGCTCTACCGGTTGTAAACCGGCAACGGCCCCCGCAGCCTCTTCCACACATCATCACACGCTTGTACTACATCGTCAGACAAGGCTCCATCGTTCATTGTCGCCAGGTTTTCGTCGAGCTGTTCCATGCGCGATGCGCCGAGAATGATGCAATCGCTGGCGGTGTGATGCAGCAGCCAGTTCAGTGCCAGGCTGACCAGCGACCGCCCGGCCGATTGCGCGATCTTGCGCACTTGCTCGACCGCATTGAAATATTGCTCGTGCCAGTAGCGGTCCTGGTAAAGCTTGTTGTTGTCGAAGCGTGTGCCCGGCGTGATGTTCGTCTGTTTGTGTTTGCCGGTCAGCAGCCCGCCCGCCAGCGGGTTATACACCGCGGTCGAGACGCCGAACTCCTTGCACATCGGCAAATATTCCCGCTCGATGCCGCGCGCCAGCAGGTTATACATCGGCTGCGAAATGTGGGGCGCATTCCAGCCGCGTTCTTTCGCGATCCACAACATCTGCACTACTTGCCAGCTGGCAAAGTTCGACGACGCCACGTAGCGCACCTTGCCCTGCTTCACCAGCGTCTCCATCGCCTCCAGCGATTCGTCGATCGGAATGCTGTGATCCGGCGCGTGCATGTAGTAGATGTCGAGATAGTCGGTGCCCAGCCGCCGCAGGCTTTCTTCGCTGGCGCGCAGAATAGCTTTGCGCGAAAGCCCCTGCTGATCGGGCTCTTCGCCCATCTTGAAAAATACTTTGCTGGCGATCACCAGGTGGTCGCGCTTGCTTTTCATCGCATTGCCCAGCATGGTTTCAGCCACGCCGGCCTGATACATGTTAGCCGTGTCGAAAAAATTGATGCCCGCTTCGATGCAGCGGTTCACCAGTTGCGTCGAGCCCGCCTGGTCCAGTGGCTTGCCAAACGTCATAGTGCCAAAGCAAAATCGCGATACTTCCAGGTCGGTGTTCTTCAGCTTGATTTTAGGAATGCTCATAATGTCTCGATCTTCACCACTCGTATGTTGAACTCCAGGACTCCTATATTGAAATTGTCATCCCGACCGAGGACTTCAGTCCGATATTGAACTTGTCATCCCGACCGGTATTAAAATTGTCATCCCGACCGGTATTGAACTTGTCATCCCGACCGGTATTGAAATTGTCATCCCGACCGAGGACTTCAGTCCGAGCGGAGGGATCTGCGGTTTCCCCGCGTCGCAATTCGGTCTCGCGTTCGCCGTAGCCGCCGGCGCGTCCTACAGTTCCTTCGTCATGATAACGAAATGGATGGGCTGGATGGCATCTTTGATCGCCTCGGCCGACTGCGTGCCGGTCTCAACGAACCCAAACTTGTGATAAATCCCGGGAAGCTCGGTTCGCACATTCACGATTCGTATGTCGATCGCTTTGCACCCTGCCGCGCGGCAATAGTCCTCAGCGTAGCGCATCATCCGGCTGCCGATCCCCTGCCTTTGTCTGGCGGGATCGACCGACAGTGTGCCCAGGTAAGCGTGCTCGCCGCTCAGTCGCAAATAGACACACGCCACCGGATCCCGTTCACTGCCCAGCAGCAGGAACTTGCCTTCGTCCATCATGCGCTCTAGCTGCTCCGGATTGGTGCGAACGCCTCGCCGGAAGACCCGGGTAACCGCAAACGCCCGGTTGATCAGCGAAACCAATTGCGGAATCTCGGAGCGCGACGCTTCGCGGATCGCGTCGGTCGTCTCATCCATTGCCCCGAACTACCCTTCCTCAGCGCTCAATCCCGCCTGGAAGACCATTCGGTCGGTGGCAAAGAAGTTGGCCAGCGAGCAGGCGCCGATGGTCAGCAGGTTGGCGACCATGTATTGCAAGTGCAGCGAGCCCACCAAGAGGCGCATCAGCACCAGGTTGCCGACAATCGAGATCAGCCCCGTGGAAAGGTTGAAGCGCAACAGTCGCCGCAGCAATCCCGTGCTGTTCTCCCGCCGGTCCGCCCAGGTGTAATGTTCGTGCCACAGGAAATTGTGTACCACCGCGCACTCCACCGCCAGCCCGGTAGCCAGCAGATAGTTGAAGTGCAGCACCGTCTTAAACAAAAAAAGGAAACACAGTTGGACGCCGATGCCCACCGCGCCGACCATGTGGAACTTCAGCAGGCGCCGCACCAGGTCTCCCCACGTTCTCGTGGATCGGTCGAGGCTCACGCCAGCCACCCTTCCCGGCGCACACGTGTCGTATCCTGCAATCCTTTGTAAAGAGTCATGATTTCCAAGCTTGCGGGGGTTTACAACGGCAATCAGAAAGTTTACCTCATCCCACCTGATTCGGAGGATAACTGCTGGTTACAAAATGGCCGTTTCGTGCAAAAGTTCGCCGCGGGCAAAACGCGTCGGACTCAGCACCTCCACATGATCCACGACCGTAGTCTTACCGTGAACGATCAAGTCGGCCACCATTCTTCCGGTCGCGGGCGAGTGCATCACACCATGTCCGCTGAACCCGTTCGCGCAGAAAAAGCCCGTCAGCTCCGGCACCCGCCCGATGATCGCATGGTGATCGGGCGACATCTCATACAGTCCCGCCCACGCCCGTTTGGGATTTACAGCCAGATTTTCGAAACACGGTACGCGGTCGGCGGCGCGCACCAGCACCTTCTCGATGAACGCCGGATCGAAATCGGTCTTGTAGCCTGTCGTCTCCTCGGGATCGTTCCACGCCAGCAGAAATCCCAGGCTCTCTGGCCGAAAGTGAAAGCCGTTGGTCATGTCGACCACCATCGGCACTGCATGCGACACGCCATCGAACGGCTCGGTCGGGATCAGCATCCGCCGCATCGGTTCCACCGGAAGCTGGATTCCTGCCAGCGCTGCCACCTCCGCCGCCCACGCTCCGGCGGCGTTGACGACTGTGTGAGTGCTGACCGGCCCTCGCCTAGTTTCCACTCCAGTGACGCCGGCTCCGTTGTGCTGGATCGCTGTCACTTCGGTCGATCTCCATAACACCGCGCCTTGCTCGCAGGCGCGCGTAGTGAATCCGACCATCACGCTGTAAGGATCGACGAAGCCATCCGTCGGGCAGAAGCTGCCACCCAGCACATCGTCGGCTCGCAACTGCGGAACCATCTCAACAATCTCGTCGCGCGCGACCATGCGTGCTTGCTGCAGCCCAAGCTTTTTTTGCAGCGCCTGATTGGTGTTCAGATATTCCAGATGCGAAGGCTTGGTGGCGACAAACAAATATCCCTGATTGCGGTATCCCGACGGATGTCCCAGCCGCTCCTCGAACGCCGCGTAAAACGGAATCGAGTACAGCGACATCTGAATGTTGGGCGCAGTCGCAAACTGGGCGCGCACGCCGCCCATGCTCTTGCCGGTGGAACCTTTTCCCTGGTGCGTTTCCCGCTCGACGATCAGCACGTTGCGGCACCCGGCTTCAGTCAGGTGCCAGGCAATGCTCGCACCCACAATGCCGCCGCCAATGATCACCACGTCAGCCGTCTGCATTTTCGCTGGCCTTTACCACGCAATATTGTAAGCCGCGAGAAAATTCGCCGCCGTGATAGGAGTCTTTTGCATTGAAGGGGCTAGCTTTAGCTGCGCCGTAAGAAGCCCTTTATTTCTTGTCATCCCGAACCGGCTTCAGCCGGTGAGGGATCTGCTTTTCCTTCCTTGCACACGATGCCTGAGCCTGCGAACAAGTTACTCTCCAATTACCCCTCGATCTGTGATGGCCCAACCCCATCACGTCCCCTCGTGACTTGCCTCACAGACCCTATGTTCTTTCACCGCCTAGCCTACCCTATCGGGGTTCCATACACGTGGGTGTTAAAACCGGCGCTCTTGCCTGCACCCCCATAAAGGATGCTTCATGCCTCTTCGTAACGCTTTCTCCAAAGCTGTGGTCCGAGATTTTTCTCTCGAAGAACTTGAGCAGGCTGCCCGCCTGATGCGCGGTTACGACCTGGTGGCTCTCTGCGCCGCCGGCTCCGGCCATTGCGGTGGCACGCTCTCCATGATGGAAGTCGTTGCCGCCCTCTACCTCAAGGTCGCCAATCACGATCCCAACCATCCCGAATGGAAAGAGCGCGATCGCATCATCTGGTCAGCCGGGCACAAAGCGCCGGCCCTTTATCTTGGTCTGGCCTTCGCCGGATACTTTCCTATCGAAGACACCCTCACGCTCCGCAAACTTTATTCGCCGTTCCAGGGACATCCTCACCGCCTGAAACTGCCGGGCGTCGAAGTATCCAGCGGCTCGTTAGGACAAGGCCTAAGCATTTCGGTCGGCATGGCTCTGGCCGGCAAACTCGATCACGAAGAGCACACCGTGTTCTGCATCATGGGCGATGGCGAGCAGCAGGAAGGCAACATCTGGGAAGCCGCGATGGAAGCCCCGCACTTCAAGCTCGACAATCTGGTCGGCATCATCGATCGCAACCGCCTCCAGATCGACGGCTGGGTCAAGGACGTGATGAACGTCGAGCCGCTCGATGAACGCTATCGCAGCTTCGGTTGGGAAGTCATCGAGATCGATGGCCACGACATCCCGCAGGTCGTGCAAGCGCTACAGAAGGCGAAGAACGTCCCCGTTCTCGGCAAGCCTACCCTCATCCTCGCCAACACTGTCAAAGGCAAGGGCGTCAGCTTCATGGAGAACGTTGCCGGATGGCACGGCAAAGCGCCCAGCTACGACGAGCTGGTGAAGGCGCTCGACGAACTTGGACTGAGAAAGACGATTGCCTATGACGCCCTGCTGAAGAAGGCGAAAGAGTATCAGGCGGAGGTCGAAGCCAAACTCGCAGCGAAAATGCCGCGCTTCTCCCGCAATTATTGGTGGAACACCACCAGCTCGATGAAGGTGATGATGGAGCCCACCCGCAAGGGCTTTGGTCTCTCGCTGAAAAATAATGGCGACGATGAGCGCGTGATTTGCCTCGGACTCGACATCTCCGGATCGATCACCATCAGCGATTTCTATTCCGGCAAGCCCGAGCGCAAAGATCGCTGGATCAGCATGGGCATTGCCGAACAATCGGCCACCGCCGCCGCCGTTGGATTGGCGCGTGAAGGCAAGCTGCCGGTCTTCGGGACGTACGGAACTTTCGCTGCCGCCCGCAACCTTGACCAGATCCGCGTGTCCATTTGCTACGGCAACTTCAATGTGCTGATTGCGGGCGCGCACGGCGGCGTCTCGGTTGGTCCTGACGGCGCAACCCACCAGGCGCTCGAAGATCTTTTCGCGATGTGCGGCCTGCCCAACATGTCGGTCGTGGTGCCCTGCGATGCCATCGAAACCCGCAAGGCCACTGATTATCTGCTGCTCGAGCATGTCGGACCGAAGTACATTCGCTTTGCCCGCGAAGCCACGCCGATCGTTACCCGCGAAGGCACGCCATTCGTCTTTGGTCTGGCCAACGTCAGCCGTCTGCGCCACGAAACGCCCGACATGATCGACGCCTTCCAGACCGTTCTCGCTACGGATTATGAAGATGAGAGCGAAGATCTCAGCATCATCGCCTGCGGTCCCATGGTGCCCGAGGCCATGCGCGCCGCCTGGATGCTGAAAAAAGAATTTGGCTTCGAGACCCGCGTCATCAACATGCACACCATGAAGCCAATCGATGAGGCAGCTATTATTCGCGCCGCCCGCGAAACCGGAGTGATCGTCACCGCCGAAGAACATCAGATCGGCGCGCTGGCCTGGCGCGTCAGCGGCATTCTCACCGAGAGTGCCGAACTCTACGGCGTCCCGGTTATCACCGGCGCCATCGGCGTCAAAGATCGTTTTGGCGATTCCGGTGCGCCCTGGGAACTGATCAAGGAGTTCGAAGTCAGTGCCGAGCATATTGCCCGGAAGGCGGTCGAACTGCTAGCCATCGCCAAGCTAAAGAAGGAAGAAGGCCGCTTCGAGATGGCTCACTGATCCGCGACACACCAGCCCCGCAGGGGCGGAAATGATGTTAGCCCAGGACGTAAGTCCTGGGTAGCACAAGAAATAATCCCGAGTCCCTTCAGGGACGGCACAGAATCAAACGAAACTATCTACGCCAGCCCCAGCATCGGCACCAGCTCCGGCGGCTGGTCCAGCTCCGGCGGCATCTCAGTCTCCATCGGCAAAGCCGGATGCGCATCATCCTCGGCAAGCGACGCATACGCGCCCAGGCGCGCCAGGTTCAGCAAATCCGCACCCGCGAAATAAGCCAGAGCCATAACTCCCATCAGACCCAGAATCCCACGCGGGCCAATGCTGACCGCCAGATTCATGGGCGAGAGGAACACCAGAAACATGGTCGCTGCCCATACAATTCGCAGTACAAGAAATCCTAGTCCCAGCAGAAAAAGCCGTCCGCCCTGGCGACCGCTGAACTCCACGCTTTGATCCAGAGCCTCCATCGCACCGGTGCCGTTGCGAACGCAAAACAGCGGAGCGACGCCGAAATACCAGTTCAGCACGATGCCGAAAAAACTCGCCAGGCCCAAGCCGAACGACAGCGCCACAGCCGCCCGCACGGCATGCTCATTCTGCGCCATGGTCATGCCATACAGCAGCGAACCGATAGCCACGGACACCGCGATCGACGACCACATCACGCGCAGCAGCTGCAAAATAAAAATGGGAGCAAAGTTCCAATTCAGGGGCTGCGCTTCTTCGTCCGCGCTGAACATGTCGACCAGCCGGCGAAGGGTTGCCGAGCGTCCCGCAGTTGCCGCCAGCGCCCACAACAGCATCACGCCCAGAATCAGTACTGCCTGCTCCAGCACGAATCGGTTCAGGCTTCCGCGAAAGCTATGACGCAGCGCGTTGCTCAGCAGTCCCGGCTGCCAGGTCCGGATCAGAAACTCGTCGCCGCGCGAGAGTTTGATGCTGTCGAGAAAAAGTGCAATGGAAAGCATGCCCAGTCCCAGGGCCGAAAATCCGAAGCACCATCGCCATACCAATTCCGCCGGCAGCAGCACCGGCTCATGCACCAGGGCGGCGAACCCATCACGGAATGGCGAATGCGAACTGTGCTCTTGCGGCATGGCTCAAGGATAGCAGTACGATCGATTGAACAAGTGGCGAAGATGGGAAGACCTCGTCATGGCCACGACGACGCCTAAATTGTGCTCGGATGCACGGCGGTGATGTCGCTGAAGCGGCTGAAATCCGCCACATTTAAGGTCAGTATGTGCCGGACTTTGTGTACATGCATAGTCGCTGCCAGTCGCGCGTCGTGTACTTGGACACCTGCGACGGAATGCCGAAAAACGAGCTGCCTCCATTCTCGGTAGACAGCTTCGTTGTCTGGCAAGAAAAGCATGCCCGCTTCCAGTGCCCAAACTTCGCGTTCGGTGTCTTCGATCGACAATCCAAAGCCATTGCGGGCAAGCGGTCGAGTCATCGCATTCCACAACTCCGCTATGTTTTGGTGAGTGTAGTAAAGGGAAATACTTTGCCCAGCTAATCGAGCCAGAGCTGTGTCCACCAGGCCGTGCTGCGGATCAGCGCGCCTTGTAATACGAAGCAAAATGTTCGTATCGATCAGGCACGACGCAATGGCCATTTAATCGTGGTCCTGATAGATCCACTCGCGGGAAATGGTCTCTGGCAGCGGCGGGATCTTGTCGGAGAACTGGGCGAGCGAGTCAAGCCACGCTCGAATCTCCTCTGTAGTCCGGATTTGCTGCACTGGAGGCACGGTTACCTGTTGGGCAAGAATCTCCTCCACGTAGGCTTCAGGTTTCAACCCGCGGGCCTGCGCTTGCGCAGCAAGTTCATCGGGAATGTTCACCGTGATTTCCATGAACGAACTTTAGCACGAAGCGACCCGCAAATCACAGTGTCTCCAGTTCAACGGTCACGCATTCCCCGTTAGCGCCTGCCCCAACTCCGCCGGCGTATCCACCAGCACATCGGGAACCACCTGTTCCAGAGTTTGCGGCGCAAATCCATAGCTCACGCCCACGCTCCACAAGCCCGCATTGCGCGCGGTGAGGATGTCGACTTGCGAGTCGCCCACCATCACCGTCTCTTCCGGCGCAGTGCCGGCTTCGCGCATCAGCGTGTTGGCTCCCAGCGGATCAGGCTTTTTGGTCTCGAAACTGTTTCCGCCATAGACCTGAAAAAAGTGGCTGCCCAAACCCAGGCCCGCCAGAATGTCGCGCGACGCCTTCACCGGCTTATTGGTCAGCACCGCCATCCGGCGCGACGTCCCGTCCGACCCTCCGATCCGCTGCAGTGCCTGCTTGATTCCGGGGTACGTGTAAGTGCTGTCCAGCTTGTGCTCGCGGTAGTAAGTCAGAAAGTAGTTGAGCGCCTCCTGCAGAAACTCGCGGTCCGCCGGATCGCCCAGCGCCCGCCGGATCAGCATCGGAGCGCCGTCGCCGATGTAGGTCCCAATCACCTCCAGCGGCAGTTCTTTGCGGCCATATTTCAGCAGCATGGCGTTAACCGAGGCCGCCAGGTCGTGTTCTGAATCGATCAGGGTTCCATCCAGATCAAATATGACGAGCCGGATTTTCTTTAGCGGAATAGGGCGGGAAGTGCGTATCATTCCTCTCCAGTATAGCCATTTCGACCGGGCAGGCTGGTGATTCCATAAAGCTCATGGGCGCGCGAAAGGAACTCCGCCAGGTAGGAATTGGCCGCTCAACATTTACAATGGAAATAACTCTTGAGCCGTAGTTCTGGCTCCGTATTTCACCCTGAGGTAACGGATGGCAACCACCAAGGCACAGCCCAAAACCGCAGTTGCGCCGGCCGAACAATATGAAGGTCTCAGCCACCAGCAACTGATCGACATTTACCGCTTGATGTATCTTTCGCGCAAGCTCGACGATCGCGAGATCCTGCTCAAGCGGCAGCAGAAGATTTTCTTCCAGATTTCCGGAGCCGGCCATGAAGCCTTGCTGGTGGCCGCCGGACTGGTGCTGCGGCCCGGCTACGACTGGTTCTATCCCTATTATCGCGACCGCGCCCTTTGCCTCACTCTGGGCATGACGCCCTACGAACAGCTTCTGGAAGCCGTAGGCGCTGCCGACGACCCCAACTCGGGTGGCCGCCAGATGCCTTCGCATTGGGGTCACAAGAAGTTGAATATCGTCAGCCAGTCCTCGCCCACAGGTTCGCAATTCTTGCAGGCAGTGGGTTGTGCTGAAGCTGGCCGCTACTTCGCGCGTCATCCTGAGGCCGCTGAGAAAGCTCCCGGCGACTATCGCCAGTTCAAGGATGTGACCTTTCACGGCGACGAAGTGGTTTTCGTTTCCTGTGGCGATGGCACTACCAGCGAGGGTGAGTTTTGGGAGTCGCTGAACTCCGCCTCGAACCTGAAGCTGCCGGTTCTATACGTCATCGAAGATAACGAGTACGCCATCTCCGTTCCTGTCGAAGTCGGCACCGCCGGCGGCAACATCAGCAAGCTGGTGCAGGGTTTCCCGAATTTCCACTTTGCCGAGATCGATGGCACCGATCCCCTGGCCAGCTACGCCGCGTTCAAGACCGCGGTCGATTACATTCGCGCCGGCAACGGTCCGGCATTCGTACACGGACATGTCATCCGTCCTTATTCGCATTCACTTTCGGATGACGAAAAACTTTACCGCCCCGAATCTGAGCGGCAGAAGGAAGTCGAGCGCGATCCCATCACTCGCTTCCAGCTCTTCCTGATGCGCGAAGGCATTCTCGACGAGAAGGGAATCGACAACCTGGAGAAGGACGTGGAAGCCGACATTCAGGACGCCAGCGACCGTGCCGTCGCCGCCGCCTTGCCTGAGCCCGGCTCCTATACGCAATTCGTCTACTCGCCCGATCTCGATCCCACATCGTCGGACTTCCAAACCGAAGCCGTTCATCCCACTCCGTCAGACACGGGTGCAGCCACTCCCGAGAAGACGATGGCCGATCTGATCAATGCTTGCCTGAAGGATGAGATGAAGCGCGATCCGCGCATCGTGATGTTTGGCGAGGACGTTGCCGATTGCAGCCGCGAAGAATATCTCAAAGACAAGCAGGTAAAAGGCAAAGGCGGCGTCTTCAAGTTGACGGCCGGCTTGCAGGCCGAATTCGGCTCCGATCGCGTCTTCAATTCGCCGCTGGCCGAAGCTAATATCGTAGGCCGCGCCGTCGGCATGGCCACGCGCGGGCTCAAGCCAGTCGTCGAAATTCAGTTCTTCGATTACATCTGGCCTGCCATGCAGCAGCTGCGTAACGAACTGCCGCTGATGCGCTGGCGCTCCAACAACGCCTTCTCCTCGCCCGCCGTGGTGCGCGTCGCCATCGGCGGCTACCTCACCGGCGGCTCCATCTACCACTCGCAATGCGGCGAGAGCATCTTTACCCACACGCCGGGCATGCGCGTGGTCTTCCCGTCGAATGCGCTCGACGCTAACGGCCTGCTTCGCACCGCCATTCGTTGCGACGATCCGGTCATGTTCCTGGAGCACAAGCGTCTCTATCGCGAAACCTTTGGCCGTGCCCCTTATCCCGGGCCGGATTACATGATTCCCTTCGGCAAAGCCAAAATCGTGCGCCCCGGCCATGACCTTACGGTCATCACCTACGGAGCAACGGTCCCACGTGCGCTCCAGGCTGCGCAGCGAATCGAGCGCGAAAACGGTGTGAGCGTCGAGCTGATCGATCTGCGCACGCTCAGCCCTTACGACTGGGAAGCAATCGCAACTTCCGTGACCAAGACCAGCCGCGTGCTGGTCGTGCACGAGGACATGTTGAGTTGGGGATACGGCGCCGAGATCGCGGCCCGCATCGCCGACGAGTTGTTCGATCATTTGGACGCGCCGGTGAAGCGAGTCGCCGCCAAAGACACGTTCGTCGCTTATCAGCCGATTCTTGAGGACGAGATTCTGCCGCAGGCCGAGGATCTTTATCAGGGCATGCTGCAGTTGTCGAACTACTAGGGGAAACTCTAATCAAGGCTTGTTTCGAAGGGGACGGCCTTCAGGCCGTCCGTTAAGTACCCGCAAAATCATGCGGCTTTAGCCGCTGCAGGGCTTCGTTTGGACTTGATCAGAAGTTTCCTTAGGACTCGCGCTGATTCCAGCCCGTAGTGCGAAAGAGCGTAGCCCTGCACGCAGCCGAAGGCGGAGTGCTGGGTTAACCCGAAAAATCGGTCCGAGTCCCGTAGGGACGGTAGACTCTGTCGGACGAAGCGTTTCCTATCGCCGTCCCTTGTTCCCCCACAGCCAGTCAATCGCGATTGGCCCGCCGCCAAAGAAGATCAGCGCAAATGCAATGACTGCCAGACTGAGCGGGAATTGGTAGTTTCCTTCTCCCACGAAGCCATGCTTCCAGTGAACTTTGGCGATGGCGACCACCATATCAATCACCATGCAGAGCGAGACAAAGCGGGTAAGCAAGCCCAGAATGATTAAAATGCCCCCGCCGAATTCCGTGGCCGCCGCCAGATAAGCTAGCCATGCCGGCATGCCCATGCCGTGCACCATGCCGGCGAAGTTATGCATCCCACCAAAAACTTTTGTCGAGCCGTGTGCAATCATGACGGCTCCTAACACCAATCGCAAAGCCAGCAATCCGAGCGGCTGCAAGCGATCCAGAAAGTTCAATTAGTTCTCCACGGCCGTTGCGGCCAAAGCTTCACCCACGAACTCATGGGTCGACTCGATGCGGTAATGGATCTCCACTTCGCGCCGCGCCATTTCATTCAAGAACAGTTGCGCCGGCACATCCGTCTCCTGGCGAATCCCGCCGCGCTTGGCGATTTCGCCAGCGATCAACATCTGTAACACGATCGACGCCGGCCACGCCGTGGTCCGCATCATCGAAGTCAGCCCGGTTACCTCATCGGTGTAGTCGATCATACTGAACGACGCAGTCACGTCGTCGTGCTGGGCCTCGACCCGTAGCAGCGTCACCTCGGGCTCGTCGCTCTTGAATTGTTCTTCGAACAGTCGTGACGTCACTTGCCGGGGAGCCACCTCGGTTCCGTTTACTACGCGCTTCACGCTCGAGAACAGGCCCAGATCGTACAGCGAGCGCAGCATGCGAGCGTGTCCCGGATAACGCAGCGTTTTTTCGAAGCACTCGCCCACGTGTCCGTGAAATGTCTCGGGCAAAGTTGATGTACCGCCTGAAGTATGGAACGCCTCCAACTCCGCAAATCCTTCCATGGTGAACGCTTCCACTTCGGTCAGCGGTTCGATGGTCGTCATTTTTCCGTTGCGCAGAATCTTCGCCGGCTCGCTGTATTCGTTGATCAAACCCTCAACCGAAAAAACCAGTTGGTAGTTGAAAGGAGGCCGCGGCGTTTGCGGCAGCCCGCCTGCATAAATCTTCAGCGCCTCAGCCTGGCCGCCGATGCGTCGCAGCAACTCGCCGCCCAGAATCGATGCCATACCCGGCGACAGCCCGCAATCCGGCGCGATCGCCACGCCCGCAGCAGTTGCTTCCTCTTCCAGCTCGAGCTCCTGCTTCACCACCGCGTTGTTGCCGCCCAGATCGGCGAAGTGGCATCCGGCGGCGATCGCCGCCTTGGCTAATTCCAGATTGAGGAAGTAGGGTACGGCAGAGAGCACGCCGTCGTGACCGCGCATGATTTTCCGCGCCGCCCGGGGATCGGCGGCGTCCAACTTTACCGCAGTGATTTTGTCGCTGCCGGTGAGCCGATTGATTCGCTCGACCGCTTCGCTCAGCCGCCGCTCATCGTTATCGGCTAGCGTGATTGCCTCAACTCGTTCGGTGCGGGCCATATCGAAAGCTGCGGCCCCACCCATCATGCCTGCTCCAATAACCAGAACTCTCATGATGACCTTCCAGAATAAAAGAATATGAATTCGTCAAAAGAATCGAACGTAGTAATGCGATCTTCTTATGCAGGCCAGACTGACAGGATAAATCAGCCAGCCCATTTGACAAAGCCGCGAACCGCTCGGGGTGGTGTCTCAGTTTGACTATCATCCTGAGCAAGCCTCTTTTGCGCAGCGAAGGATCTGGGCGTGCCGATTTCGCCGGAGCGCGAAAGGCACGCATCCAAATTAAAACTGAGACACTATTACCGCTCCGAAGCTTAGTCCTCACGACTGCTATGCCGGTCGCCGCACCCTTATAATTTCCCTTATGCTCAAGAAGTATTTTCTGCTTGCCGGCCTTCTGCTCGGAATTGCGATTTGTCTGGCTGCGCAGCAAAATCCGCATCCACCCGTCTCGCCGATGCCTCCCGCGCCGGCTCCTCCGTCAACCGATTCGGTTGCGGTTCACAAAGACATTTCCTACGGAACCCAGGCTGGCGAAAAACTGCTGCTCGATATTTATCAACCAGGCGAGCCGGCTTCCCGCCCGCGTCCGGCCGTCGTGCTCATCCACGGCGGCGGTTGGACCAGCTTCGACAAAAGCACCATGCGAGGCATGGCAAACTTTCTCGCGCGCTCGGGATTTGTGGCTGTCTCTGTCGACTACCGTCTGTTGCATGGAAATGAAAATCGCTGGCCGGCGCAGTTGGATGATGTGCAGCGCGCGGTTCGCTGGTTGCGGGCCAATGCCGCCAAGTACGATATCGATCCCAACCACATCGGCGCTTTCGGACATTCAGCGGGAGCGCAACTGGCCGCGCTGCTGGGCATGGAAGACACACGCGACAACTCCGATCCCGCGCTCGCTAAGTATTCCAGCCGGGTGCAGGCGGTAGTCGACGTCAGCGGACCTAGCGACTTCACCACCAGTCATGATCCCGATGGCGATGCTCAGCTGGCGAATTTTCTGGGTGCGGACTATGCCAAAGCTCCTGAAATCTGGCAGGGCGCTTCGCCGGTCTTTCATGCGGCGAAATCGAACGCCCCATTCCTCATCGTGCACGGCACTCGCGATGACATGGTCCCCATCGCGCAAGCTCAGGAGCTCTACGACAAACTGAAGCAGGCAGGAGTTCACGTCACCCTCATTCAACTCGACGACGTTCACACCTTCCAGACTCCGGAGGCGCGTCGCCGCCTGGCGATGGAGACTCTGACGTTCTTCACTCGCTACCTGGCGGTGAATCAGTGATTGGGCTCGCTGATCCTCGGCGAACGGCGCCACTCCCGGTCTGCGGATAGCATGCCGCACTTTTCACTTTCATCCTGAGCGCAGGCGGCAGGGCCCGGCGTCATTTGGCCTTTCCGATCTGCGCTGTCATGCTGAGCGCAGGCGTCAGGGCTCGGCGTCAATTGGCCTTTCCGATTTGTGCTGTCATCCTGAGCGCAGGCGGCCTGGGGTTTGGCCGCCGAAGTCGAAGGACCTCTATCCCCGATAACGTCTCGTGTCTGAGCCTTCCTATCTTTGTCATCACGACCCGGGCTTTAGCCCGGCGAGGGATCTGCTTTTTCTCGGCTTCTCAGCAACCGGCGAATCCGAACCTTGATGCGGGACCAAAATCCGCCCTCAACAACCGTCGTATAATACAGAGATCCCCACTCGACGAAATTCGTTTCTGTGTGCATCCTGAACGATTTCGTGAGCCCCGGGAAATTGAGCTGCCATGGAATTTCGACTCGTCTGTCCGTACAAACCGCAGGGAGATCAAGGCGCTGCCATCCAGGCGCTTACGCGTGGCATCTACGACGGTGACAAGCACCAGGTACTGCTCGGCGTCACCGGTTCGGGCAAGACTTTCTCGATGGCCAAAGTCATCGAGACCGTGAACCGCCCGGCTTTGATCCTGGCGCACAACAAGACGCTGGCCGCGCAGCTCTATCACGAATTCAAGTCGTTTTTCCCGCACAACGCGGTCGAATACTTCGTATCGTATTACGACTATTACCAGCCCGAAGCCTACATCCCGGCCGGTGACGTCTATATCGAGAAGGAAGCCACGGTTAACGACGAGCTCGACAAGTTACGCCTGGCAGCTACCAAGTCGCTCTTCGAGCGCCGCGACTGCATTATCGTCGCCTCCGTCAGCTGCATTTACGGCTTGGGCTCGCCAGAGGCTTATTACGGCATGCTGCTGTTCCTGGAAAAGGGGCAGAAGATCAAACGTGAAGACATCGTCCGCAAGCTGGTCGAGATTCTTTACGAGCGTACGGACGGAGAATTTCGTCGCGGAACATTTCGCGTGCGCGGCGACATCATCGAAATCTTTCCCACTTACGACGACAACGCCTACCGCATCGAGTTATGGGGCGATGAAGTCGAATCGCTGGCGCAGATCGACCCCCTCTTCGGAACGGTGAAGCAGAAATACACTCGCCTGCCCATTTATCCCAAGACGCATTACGTGATGAAGCCGGAGCGCAAGAATGGCGCGGTCGCGTCGATTCTGGAAGAGCTGGCCTGGTGGGAGACCGAGCTGGAAAAGCAGGGACGAATCGTTGAGGCCCAGCGCGTTCATCAGCGCACCCGTTTCGATCTCGAGATGATCAAGGAGATGGGCTACTGCCACGGCATCGAGAACTACTCGCGTCACTTCACCGGACGCTTGCCGGGCGAGCCGCCGCCCACTTTGCTGGACTACGTGCCCCGCGACTATCTGCTCTTCATCGACGAGTCGCACCAGACCATCCCGCAGCTTCATGGCATGTGGCACGGCGATCGCTCGCGCAAACAGAATCTGATCGAGTACGGATTCCGCCTGCCCAGCGCGCTCGACAATCGTCCACTCACCTTCGAAGAGTTTGAGCATCGCGTCAATCAGGCGGTTTATGTTTCCGCCACGCCCGGCCCTTACGAACTGACCAAGTCAGCCGGTGTGGTGATCGAACAAATCATCCGGCCTACCGGGCTCATCGATCCCGAGACCGAGGTCCGTCCGGTGAAGGGCCAGATCGACGATCTGCTGCACGAGATTCGAGCTCGCTCGGCGAAGAACGAGCGGGTGCTGGTCACCACTTTGACCAAGCGCATGTCTGAGGACCTGGCGGAGTATTACAGCGAAGTCGGGGTGCGTTGCCGCTACATGCATTCCGAGATCGAGACCCTGGAGCGCATCAAGATTTTGCGCGATCTGCGCAAGGGTGAATTCGATGTGCTAATCGGCATCAACCTGCTGCGCGAAGGTCTCGATCTGCCGGAAGTGTCACTGGTAGCGATTCTCGACGCGGATAAGGAAGGCTTCCTGCGTTCCGCCGGATCGCTGATCCAGACCATGGGACGATGCGCGCGCAACTTGAATGGCCGCGCCATCCTGTACGCCGACACCATGACCGACTCGATGAAGAAGGCGATCGACGAAACCAATCGCCGCCGCGCCATTCAGCGGGCTTACAACGAAGAGCACGGCATCACGCCGGAGAGCATTATTCGTCCGCTCGACATGACCCTGGTCGCCGTGGCCGCCGCCGACTATACCGACCTGACCAGCGAAGCCGAGGGGTTGCCGGAGTTTCGTTCTCAGGAAGAGCTCGACACCTACATCGCAAAACTCGAAAGCGACATGCGCGAAGCCGCCAAGCGCTTCGAGTTCGAGCAGGCCGCCAGGCTGCGCGACACCATCCGCGATCTACGCACTAAGGAATTCATGTTCGCCTAGGCGGGAGCTGTTGGCTTCCAGGCGGAGACGGTATTTGAACTGTCATCCCGAGCGGAGCCGGGGGATCAGCGGTCCGCGCGCGGACGACACTGCGCCACAGCGCAGGACCGCGGGCCTCATTCCTTAACTTATATTATTGCGTGACGATCATGACCGGTTGCTGCAACCCGCAGGAAGCCGTACAGCCGGCGACTTGCGGTGGGGCCGCTATGTTCAGCGTAATTGTGTTGTTCGACGTCTGAATGATCGTGGTGTTCATCGTGCCCTGATTGGCAACGTACACGCGGCTCGCGGTGGGATCAGAGGCGATCCATACCGGATCGGCACCTGTCGCTAGAGCCACCGTGCCCAGCACGCTGTAACTGCTGGCACTCACCACCGTCACGTTGTCGGAGCCGGCGTTGGCTACGTAAAATTTGGTTCCATCCACCAGCGCCGTTACCCCAATCGGTCCCATCCCCACGCTCACCGTGGCCAGCGTCGGCATTGCCGGCGAGGCGGTAAGATTCACATTGGTAGCGTCGAACACGCTGACGGTGTTGTCGCCATTATTGGTTACGTAGAGCCGGTTCAAGGTGGGATCGATCACTGAAAAAGTCGGCATCATCCCCAGCGGCACCGAGGCCCCCACCGTCCCCGATCCAGCAGAAATAATATCGAGTGCGCCCGGTGATCCTGCGGCGCCTTGGGTTACGACGAACACCCAGTTGCCATCGGTGGACGCGGTCAAAGAAACCGGATTCGCGCCCAGCCCGTTCGCAGAAGTGATCGTGCTGCTCACTCCTGCCCCAGGGGTGTAAACGGAAATGCTGCTGTCGCCCTGGTTCAGCACATAAATTACGTTGCTGACGGGAGCTTGAACCATCGCGGTGGGATTCTTGCCAACACAGACGGTGCTGGTGACGCTCAGGGTCGTGGTGGGAATTGTGCTGATGGAACCGGTATTCGGACAAGCCGAGTTTGTGCCCGAGTTAATAACGTACATAAAGCCCGCCTGCGCCGAACTCACAAATACCGGATTCGAGCCGGGCAGCAACGCAATCGTGGTTATGGCCCCCCCCGTAAAGATCGGCAGGTATTCGCTCACTGAGTCGTTGCCGCTGTTGGCAATGAAGAGTTCGTCGGAATTAGGCGGGAACGCTTCTGAGACGGAGCCCACGCCCAGCGAGGTGACGCCCACGTTGGTATCGCCCGAGACGTCAATCTGGGTCGTGCTGCCAGGCCCGCCGCCGTTGGAGTTCACCACGTACGCGTAGTGAGTAGAAGTGGGTTGTCCGCCGCCACTGATAATAGGATTGGCGACCGGACGATACTGATCTCCGCAACCCAGGCCCGCCACTAGTAGGAAAGCCGCGAACCCTAAGAAACCTGTTTTACGCAAAAACTTCATCCGCACTCCCGATGTGGATTGCTGAGCCTTCACAGAAGCAAGCAGGAAAATAACATTGTATAGCCTGGGTGCGGCCAGGTATAGAGATCGTGAGACCGAACGCACTCGCACAAGGAAACCCGGTTCGGGCAGAATCGTTGCGCAGGCCGGCTACGTTCGTTCCAGACAGCCGACAGAGTTCGGCGTCAAGCAGAGGTCACCAAAAGCGAAAGCCCCGCCGTGTGCTGACGGGGCTTGGAACTGTGCCTGTACTTGGGCTGAGCTTACACGCTGAACGACGAGCCGCAGCCGCAGGTGCTCTTCACATTAGGATTGTCGAACTTAAAGCCGGCGCCTTCCAGGGTCTCGATGTAATCCACATTAACGCCCTTCAGATACATCAACGAGGTCGCGTCCACGAAGACTTTCAACCCGTCAAACTCAAACGTCTTGTCCATCATGCCGGCGCCGTTTTCGAAAGACATGGAATACGAGAATCCCGAGCATCCGCCGCCAACCACGCCCACGCGCAGTCCCGCCGGAACTGGATTCTGTTGCGCCATGATCTCTTTTACCTTGGCAATCGCCGTGTCGCTAAGAGTCAGGGGCTTGCTCTCGATGGTTGGGGTAGTGGTCGTCGGTGTGGTGGTTGTCGTTGCCATGCTTCTCTCCTATAAGAACCTGCCGGGATTATAGCAAACCCGCTCGCCGCCTGGAATGCACGCCCTTCACCTGGCGCGAAAGTGGTTAATGGTTTGGATGCACTCTGCCGGTTGCAAGTCGCACATTTCGTCCGTGAACCGCAGATAGGACCGTTTTGGGCATTGGCTAACTTGTAAATATTCTTCTCCGCGCTGCGATGGGCCAGTCTATAATAATTTGCCGTGAGGGCCCCAACCAGGTGGGACATTGGTAAAACCCATCGGTGCGGGGCCGGTTCGCTGAGAGCCGAGGTGGCTAATGTCGACGCTGCAAATGTTGTTGATCGTTTGGGGAGTGCTGACAGTCGTGCTGATCCTTCTGCTTATTTACCGCAGCACGTTGACCATGCACGAGGACGATCAATTGTTCCTCGACGACTCCAGTAAAAACCTTCGCGAAGAACAAGAGGCGCTTCAGGTCCGCATGAAACGGGTTGCGCCCTGGGTGCGCATCCTGGGAGCGGCTTCCGTATTGCTGATCCTGGTGATTGCAGGTATGGCGGTATGGCAGCGGATGAACCAGACGTTTTGAGGTTTCAGTCGTAGCCGCAGCGACTCTGCCGGTCTCGATTGCTTTCCGGGACGAGCGAAATGCCTGCGGTTCTGTGAACTCTAGTATTGACCAACGCGCGGTCAAAGCTGCGCGTTTTTCATGGCTGCAACCCCAAAAACTGCAGCTTCGTTTCCCGCCATTCATCTTCCCGCTGTCTCTCACAATGCCCTGATTCGCTGGTAAAATAGACCTAACATTCATGAGGCTGGCATCGCCGCAGGAGCCCACTCTCTGCCTCCTGTCGTTCTCCACCGGCGTGGGATTGCGCTGCCGTCAGTTAACCGTGGTGGGCACGAGCTTGCAATTGCGTTGCGCTGGGGACGAATGACTCATCTCCTATGCGCTGCCTGGAACCGGCAAGAAGCGATTTATTGGCGTGAGCATCTCTATTGAGAGATACCGGGTACGAAATAATCCTAAGGCGCATCTTGCTGTCTGTGAGATGACGCCCAGGCGCCGGCTTCCTTCATCCACTTTTCTAAGATTGCTGAGGTAACAGTGGCCACATACGAGATTAATAATCGCATCCTCGAATTTCCTTCGAACCGTGAAGTGGATTCCGCAGAAGAAATCGGCGAATGGCTTGAAGCATTCGCCCAGGTAGTGGAAGGCGAGGGTCGGCACCGCGGATGCGACCTTCTGCAGGCTCTAATCCAGAGGGCGCACGAGTCGGGGATTGAAGTTCCTGTCCAACTGAATACCCCTTACGTCAACACCATTCCGGTCGAAGAGGAAGTCCGTTATCCCGGCGATCGTCTGTTGGAACGCCGCATCAAGAGTCTGATTCGCTGGAATGCCATGGCCATGGTGCACCGGCAGAACAAGAAAGATCCCGGCATCGGCGGCCATATCTCGACCTACTCTTCGCTGGCCACGTTGCTCGAAGTTGGCTTCAATCACTTCTTCCGTGCTGCCTACGGCGATCAGCCGGGAGACTTCATTTACTTTCAGGGTCATTCCTCGCCGGGAGTTTACGCTCGCGCATTTCTGGAAGGCCGGCTCAGCGAAGCGCAAGTCAAAAACTTTCGTCACGAATTGCGCGGTGCTCCAGGCTTGCCGTCATATCCGCATCCCTGGCTGCTGCCCGACTTCTGGCGATTCCCCACGGTCTCGATGGGCATTGGCCCGATCAACGCGATCTATCAGGCGCGTTTCATGCGTTATATGGAGAACCGCGGCATTATCCCGCAGACTGAGCGCAAGGTTTGGGCGTTTGTAGGAGACGGCGAAACCGACGAGCCGGAGTCGATGGGCTCGCTGACCCTGGCTTCGCGGGAAAAACTGGACAACCTGATCTTCGTGATCAACTGCAACCTCCAGCGCCTTGATGGTCCGGTGCGAGGTAACGCCAAAGTTATCCAGGAACTCGAAGCCGCTTTCCGTGGGGCCGGCTGGAACGTGATCAAAGTCGTCTGGGGCTCTGATTGGGACAAACTGTTTGCGCGCGACAAGACCGGCATTCTTCTAAAGCGCATGGAAGAGGCGGTCGACGGCGAGTATCAGAGCTACAAAGCCAAGGGCGGGGAATACATTCGCCGGGAATTCTTCGGCAAATATCCCGAATTGCTGCAACTGGTGTCTGACATGAGTGACGACGAACTGCATCGCCTCACCCGTGGCGGACACGATCCGCAGAAGGTCTACAACGCTTACAAGCGGGCAGTCGAACATCGCGGCGGCCCGACCGTGATTCTGGCGCACACGGTGAAGGGTTACGGCCTGGGTTCTGCCGAAGCTCGCAATGCTACTCACCAGGAAAAGAAGCTTGCCGATCAGGCTCTCACCGCTTTTCGTTCCCGCTTTGCGATTCCGATTCCCGAGAACGCCGCTCGCGAGGGCTGGCTCTATCGCCCGCCCGACGATAGTCCGGAGATCCTTTACATGCAGCAGCGCCGGAAGGAACTCGGCGGCTATATGCCCTCACGCAAGGTTCCGCCGCCAAGCTTCCCGGCGCCTCCGCTGGAACATTTCGCGGAATCGCTGGCTGGTTCCAAAGGCCGCGCCGTGTCTACCACCATGGGCTTCGTCAGCATGCTGCGGCAATTGCTGAAGGACCCCAACATCGGAAAGCAGATTGTTCCCATCATCCCCGACGAAGGCCGGACCTTCGGCATGGAATCCATCATCCGTCAGGTCGGGATCTATGCCAGCCAGGGCCAGCTCTATAAGCCTCACGATCAGGACATGCTCCTCTATTATCGCGAAGAGAAAAATGGGCAGATTCTGGAGGAGGGCATCACCGAGGCTGGGTCGATGGCCTCATTCACCGCCGCGGGAACCGCTTACGCGAACTACAACGTGCCCATGGTCCCCTTCTTCACCTACTACTCCATGTTTGGATTTCAGCGCATCGGCGACATGATTTGGGCTTTCGCCGACGCCCGCGGCAAGGGATTTCTGATGGGCGGTACGGCGGGACGCACGACACTTGCGGGCGAAGGACTGCAGCATCAGGACGGTCACAGCCTGGTTCTGTCGAGCACCGTGCCCACCTGTCACAGCTACGATCCTGCTTACGTGTACGAAATTGCCGTTATTGCGCAAGATGGCATGCGGCGCATGTACCAGGAAGGCGAAGACCGCTTCTACTACATCACTCTCTACAACGAAGATTATGCGATGCCGGAAATGCCCAAGGGCGTGGAAGAGGGAATTCTTCGCGGCCTCTATAAATTCCGGGCTGCCACCGAAGGCAAGGCTGTGGCCCAACTCTTTGGCAGCGGCAGCATCTTGAATGAGGCGTTGCGCGCCCAGCAGGTTCTGGCGGAGAAATACGGCGTGCCGGCCGATGTCTGGAGCGTCACCAGCTACAACGAATTGCGCCGCGACGCCCTTGCCATCGAGCGTTGGAACCGCTTGCATCCCGCCGAAGCGGAAAAACGGCCGTATGTTCTGACTGCGCTGGATGGTTCCGATGGTCCGATTGTTGCCGCCACCGACTTCATGAAAGCCGTGCCTGACCAGTTGTCACCCTGGCTGCTGAACCGCCTGGTGACGCTGGGCACCGATGGTTTTGGACGCAGCGACAATCGCCAGTATCTGCGGAGCCATTTCGAAGTCAATGCGGAGTCGATTGTAGCTGCTACCTTGTCGCGACTGGCGCGGGAAGGCAAGTTCGACGCCCGGCGAGCGCTAAAGAGCTTCGCAGAATTGGGAGTCGCTGTCGATACCGCCGATCCGGCAAATGCCTAGCCGGTGTTGCAGCGCGCAGCTTTCGCTTCGCGCCAGGCGTTCGTGATTCCGGCTTCCGAGTTCGCTGAAAAAGTCGGGTTCGATATGACGGGGCGCACCTTCAGCTGGGCCGTCCCGACCTTTACTTTGTCATCCCGAACCCGCTTCAGCTGGTGAGGGATCTGCGGTCCGAGTTTTTCCCACGCCAAGTAGCCGTTTTGGGAATACCGTTCCGGCTGGGCTCGCCGACTTCTCCACTCGATATCGGATGCTGGACCTCAGCCGGGAACCTGCTGTTCTGTAAAATCCCCTCGCGCCTAACCGCATTACGCGTTAACATATCGGTCAACTCTGATAGAGCGAAAGGCCACGTGTAGCGGTTCAGCCGCTCTGCGTTCCAGCAGGCCTGTGTTTCGCCGCAGAGACGTTAGGGATTTCTACCGTTCGCGTTTGCCAGAGCACGCAGCTTTACCTTCACAAGGAGATACGATGAGGTTGTTGAGGATTCTTGCGTTATGGGGTGTGGCAATCATTGTTTGCGTGTTCCTGGCGGCTTGCGGTGGTAGTAGTTCCAAGCCGGCTCCGCCTTCTTCGCCGAGCCTCACTTCTACAACGCTCCCCTTGGGTGCAGTCAATTCGCCGTACAGTGCCTTCTTGCAGGTAACAGGCGGTACAAGTCCTTACACCTTCAGCATAACTTCGGGAAATTTGCCAACGGGCTTGACCCTCAACCCTGGCGAAGGCATGATCAGCGGTACCCCCACGACCTTCGGTCAATACTCTTTCACCGCGCAGGTCACCGATTCCAAATCCCTCACCGGCTCTGCCAATCTCACCATTTCCATCGAAGGCGCAATCATCATTAATTGTGTTTCCTGCAATGCCGGTACTCTGACCTTGCCGTATGGCACGCTGAACCAGCCTTATACGGCCTCTTTGACGGCTACGGGCGGTCAGGCGCCTTACACCTGGAGCATCGTGAGCGGCAGCTTGCCGGCGGGCTTGACCTTGAGCCCGACTACCGGCGTGATCTCGGGAACGCCCGTGACCCCTGGGCCGCCTGCCACCTTCACCGTCCAGGCTACCGACTCCGAACCCATACCGTCGTCGGGCGCCGTGGCACTTACGATGACCGTCATGTCGATCGGTACGAAGTCTCTACCCAACGGCAACATCAACACTGCCTACACGGGAACAGTTACCGCTCTCGGCGGGTCGCCGAATTGGACGTGGAGTGTCATTTCCGGCAGCCTGCCTCCCGGATTGTCCATCGGCAACGGCACCTGCATTAACTCCAGAACGTCCACCTGCTCCATCGAAGGCACTCCGACCACCATCGGCAACTACTCCTTTACTTTGCAGGTAGCCGATGGTGAAACTCCGCCAGCGTTAGCGGCTGCGCAGTTTACCCTGCTTGTCCAAGGGCCACTGCTGGTGATCACCACCACCTCGCTGCCCGCAGGAACGGTCGGTCTTCCCTACAGCGCGAGCATGCAGGCTACAGGCGGAATTCCTCCGCTCACCTGGTGCGTGGTTGAGACCACCGGTACCTGCGATAACGGAGCCGGCACTTTGCCGGCGGGATTAACCATGAGCAGCGCTGGCGTGATCTCTGGGACGCCGACCACGAGCGGCAAAACGCTTTTCCAGGTGCAGGTGCAAGATAACGAGAACCCGCCTCAGATCGTACAATCGCCCGCCCCGGGATCGGTCAACGAGTTGAGCATCACCATTAACCCGGCCATCACGGATGGAAATTTGAGGGGCAACTATGCCTTCTCGTTCAACGGCTATCAGAACGGAACCCCCGTGCTCATGGCCGGAGCGTTTGTGGCTGATGGATCTGGAAACTTGACGCAAGGCGTAGTTGATCTGAATAACGGTTCCGGTGAGACCATCGACAACAATGGAAATGTCATTCCCCAGACACTGATTGCCGGCTCGGTTTATTCGCTCACTGCCAACGGGCAGGGATCGATGACGCTGGTGACGGCGGAGGGAAGCTACAAGTTCGCCATCGTCATCACGGGCAATGCCTGTTCCGTCAGCGGACAGTATTCGACTTGCGGGAGGCTGATCCAGAGCGATCCCGCCAACCCGCAGGATTACGGCTCGGGGGTGATCAAGGTGCAGGACAACCAGCATTTCGCTCTACTCCCGGGAACTTACGCCGTAAATCTTTCTGGCACTGATTCGCAAAGCAGTCGCTATGCGGGCGCTGGAGCCTTCTCACTCACTGGGGCGACGATTGACTGCAGTATCTGGAGCCTGCCCAATGGCTGTCCGGGTGACGTAGACGATGCCGGCAGCGTAAGCTCAATCACATTCCTGGGCACTTTCGACAACGTCATCGACCAGAACACCGGCCGCGGCGGATTCGTGGATCTCACCTTCAATGGTGACACCAACGACGTTTTCACCTACGCGTTCTACGTCATTAACCAGAGTGAGATGCTCCTGATCTCAGCCGACCCGATTGCCAAGCCTGCCAACCTGACTTTGTGGTCGGTTTCGCGGCAGAATCCATCGGCGACTGGCTGGAGCCTGGAATCATTGAAGGGCACCGGCGTAGTTGAACTCAACGCAGTCGATCCCAACAACGGCAGTCCCCAGGCCGAGATCACCGCCGGATTGTTCACCGGAGATGGCAACGGCAATGCCACCTTCAATTCGGACCAGAACGACGGAGGAACGCTGAACCTGCAGCAAACATCCTCCGGCACGTACTCCCTGGGCACCTCCGGCCAGAAGACCGGTCGCGTGGCTTTAAGTGGCTTCAGTGCGCAGTTCCCAACCACGCCGCCGGTGCTTTACCTCTATGGGCAAAATGCTGCATACGTGGTGGGCGCCGACCCTGAAGTCTCGGACGGAATTATGGAGCTCCAGTCGGGTGCGCCATTCTCCAGCGCTTCCGTTAGCGGCAACTACGCGGGCGGTTCCATTTGGCCTGTGCTGGCCGCGGTCACGAACTCGGTCACGTCGCTATTCGCCGACGGAACCGGCAACCTGAATGCCACTCAGTTCGTCAGTGGGTCGCAAGGGCCGGGCGGACCGAATCAGCTGACCCTCACCTACACCGGCCTGAGCTCCGCGGGTCGCGCAGTCGTGATGCAGGGCGCCAATCAATACGGCATCCTGTACGTCGTATCGCCGAATAAGGTCGTTCTGCTGCCGGTCGGCAGTGATCCGGTCCTCAACGTTTTCAGCGCTGGCCCTGCCAACTAGGGCAACCTCGGCGCAAGAGAAAGCGTCGGTAGAAGTCCTGATCCAATCAGGTAACTCCGCCGGCGCGGATTTTAGGAAGCTTACTTCGCCGCCGCTGCTTGAACCGCCGGCTGAAAACCTGCCAGCTTCATGGCTCGCTGGGCCTCGGGATTCTTCATAAACGCATCCCAGATCAGCCCGCTGCGATAATTTTCCGCCATCAGCATGGTGATGCCCTGATCGATGCCGATCACATCGACGTCGGTCCAGCCGGTCCGTGGATTGAACGCATCCACAAACCCATACCGCTTCCACACCCCCAAGCCGTACTTGTTGTACAGATTGGCCAGGCAGGCGATGGTTTCCTTCGGCCGGAATGGAATCGATCCGCCGGCGGCGCACGGAACCACCGTGCCATCAATGTGTCCGATCTCCGGCGGACCACCCCAGTCCTGATAGCCAAGGGGCGAATCGGAGGCGGTAATGCCCCACGTGTTTTCGTCATAATCCGGGAAACGCCAGCGTATCGAATAACAGAATTGCCGGTGAGCCTCGGTCGCAATCGTGGAGTTCAGGAAATAGTTAGCGTACTGGTCGCGCTGGTTGCGAAAATCAAACCAGGCATGAGCGTACTGGTGAACGAACAGCGGATCTGGCCCGCTGATGTAAGAAAATTCTTCGAACTCCATCAGCGGCCGCGCAATGTCATTCCAGGACGAGGGGCTGATGTTATAAGCCGGCGCTCCAATCGCCAGCAGATACATCATCATGAGTTCGCAGTAAGTATCCCAGCGTGCTCCGATGAACTTGTACTCCGGCGTCCAGCCCAGAGCAAAGGTCGTGCCGCCGTCCAACATCCAGCGCCAGTTGATCCGCTTATAAATCGTGGTGGCCAACCGCGAAATCTCGGGATCGTGAAAGTACTCGCGCGCGGTAAGAACGCCGCATAAGAGAATGGTAGTGTCGATCGGAGAAACCTCGGACAGCCGTACCCGTTGCCCGGTATTGATATCGATGAAGTGATAGAAGAACCCGTTGACGTGCTCCACATGATTGAGCACGAAGTTCAGGGTCGCGACGACCCGGCTTCCAATCTCATGGCGGGGAAGATAGCCTCGTTTATGTCCGATACAAAGCGCTCCCAGGCCGAAACCCGTGGCTGCGATGCTGGCGATTCGCCGGTTATCGGGCCGGCCGTCGGCCAATGCGCGGTCACGCACCAGCCCGGAGTGCTTGCCCGCCGCGTTCCAGAAAAACAAGAATGCGCGGCTGACCAACTCTTCCAGCAACTCCTCGTCGGTCAGTCGCCACTCCGGTGGTACTGCCTGGGATTCTCGCGCCTGCCGGCCATTGGTTTTTCCATACAAGCCGGCTTTGGCGAGAGGATAGGCCAACGCGCCCTTCGCCAAAATCGATAGCAATTCACGGCGCGTCAGTTCACTTACTCGATCCGCCAACGTCCCTCCGCATCAGCTTTCCGCGAATAGTCCACCGCGCGAACTATCATTTTAGGAGTTTATCTTTCCCATCGGCAGAGCAACAAACTTCGCTAGAAGGCGCTGCGCGGATTACTACTACAGATCCGCTGCCGCCACGTTTGTGGACCGAAAGGGGAGAAGCGGTTGGGGATTGTAATGCAACGTCTTGCACCCTATCGAAAAATGAAACTTTATTATCAATGAGTTACAGCGGTATCCGGATTGCAACAGAAGGTAACGTATGAGTCTGCATTCAGGTCGCGCCTGAACAGGTCTCGTTGGCAAGAAGGGGGTTTGCGGAGATGTGCCACTTCTTGCGTTGTATCGGCCCGTGACAAACAAACTCGAGTTGTTTGATTGGAACCTGAGGAGGAACCCCTTGAGCAAAAAATGCGTGTGGTCTCTCGGCCTAGTGGCACTCGCTCTCTGCCTGAGTAGCTTGCCGGCGATGGCTCAACAAACATTCTTCACCGATCTGGGACCGGTGGGTAACGTGTACAACTGCTGCGACGGCTGGACCGTCTCTGGCAGCGGAACGGTTGGAGAAAGCTTCACTGCCGCCAACCTGTTCACTTCACTGCTAACCGGCAGCGTCTCTCAGATTGATCTCGGCGTCGGTTTCGTTACCGGTGTCAATTCGTTCTACGCTTCGGTCTGGACCGATAACGGCGGCCTTCCTGGCACCGAACTGGCCCAGTGGAACAATTTGAGCAGCAGCACAACCTTCGGACAGTGCTGCGGACTGGTCACGATCAGCAACATTACCGGCCTGAGCCTGACTGCCGGTGAGTCGTACTTCGTGATTCTCGGCCCCACGAGCCTGACCTCCACAACCTGGGAAGCTTGGAACCAGAATAACCAGGGCGTGAACGGACTGGATCTGTATTCCACCAACGGCGGTCAGAGCTGGAATTCCAACGGTACCGGCAACCCGCTGGGTGCCTTCGACGTTCTCGGCGCCAGCAGCACCACGACCACGACCGGCACCACGCCGGAGCCGTCGTCCCTGCTGTTGCTTGGAACTGGATTGGTCGGCGCCTTCAGTACCATTCGCCGCAAGCTCAATCGCTAACCCCACCATTTGTCCAGTAGCGAAAAGCCGGAGCTTAGCTCCGGCTTTTCTTATTTGCGGTTTGCTTACGATCAATCGCGCGCCGGAACCGCGCAGCGACAGATGTCTTCGGCGAAATTCCGTTCAACCCACGCAACCCGCCCGCTGCCGGAACCGCCTGTGAAGTTAAGGAGAATCTGATTAAGTCTTGTTTTGCAGGGGACGGCCCTCCAGGCCGTCCGTGACTTCCAGCAAAATCATTCCGGCTTTAGCCGCTGAGGGACTTTGCCATGACTTAGTCAGAACTTCCTCGCCTCGCACGCAGCAACCGGAGTCGGCTCAATCCTCCGGCTCTTCCGAAGCGCAGAATTCCCCAACCACACAATCGATTATCCTGCCAAATTTGCCTGGGGCATGTCCTGACGAAATGCTTGACATGCCCCGAATCTTCACCTTGCGATGCTACCCGTGAGGAGATGGCGCGGGCGCGTCCGGTGGCGTCGCGCTTGGCGGATTGGCGGGCGCTGGGTTGCCGGAGCCTTGCGACTGGTCGCCCTGGCCGGGAGGGGTCGTGTCTGGAGTATCGGCGGGCACGACTCCGTGAACGGCGGGCATGTGCTTGACCTGGCCAGCCTCGGCATCGGCTATATCGATTCCCAGCTTAGACAGCGTCTCGGAGGTTTCAAAATCGAGCGTGACCTTTGACTTTTCATAATTGGCAGCAGCATTTAGAACATTCGATTCAGCCTGGGTCAGGTTGCTTGACGCTTGCAGTACGAGAGTCGGCGTCGACGCCCCATAGTGGAACTTCTTCTGTTCGGCTACCAGACTTTCGTTGGCGTAATCGCGGGCCGCAATGGCCGCCTGCAGGGCAGCGTAGTTTTGCTGCATGGTGAACTGCGCCTGCCGCACCTGGATCGTGATCTGGTTTTCCGTCTGCTGTAGAGCTACCTGCGCCTGACGGTATTCCAGGTCCGAGCGCACCTGGTCCGCCTGCGCCGCCCGGTTGCGGATGATGACATTCAGGTTGACGCCTATCCCTTTGTTCGGAGCGGAACTATTGAATAGATCGTGAAAGCCATGTGCGTAGCCGGTGTTCGGGATGGTTCCTGGATTCAAACAGTTCTCGCCCGGAATTGCTCCGGAGAAATCGCAGGGAGGAAGCAAAGTAGTCTGATTGCCGGCCAGGCCCGATGCTCCATAAAACGCGTAAACGTCCAAGGTAGGACGCAGTGAACTCTTGATCGACTTACGAGAGATTTCCTGGTTGGTGAGCTGGATGCGCGCGGTCACGATCTCCGGACGCGCCTGCAAGGCTTCCTGAATAAGGTCGTCGACCGGACGAACTTCATACTGCTCGTTCGATTCCAGCGTATCGGTTGGAATCACTGGCGCAACTGCCAGCATGGGATCCCCCATATTCTTGGTAATCGCATTTTTCATGAACAGCTGTTGCAGCTGAAGATTCGTCTGCGCGGCAATCAGGTTCTGTTGGGCGGTTGCCACTCCGCTCTTGGCCTGCACCAACGTGATGGGGGCGAGGGTGCCGATCTTGACCTGTTCCTCATTGTCGGAAAGCGTTTTCTGGGCAAGCTGCAAAGCGCGCTCGTTTACTTTCACCGCTTCGTACTGCGTCACCAGGTCCCAATAAATATTCTCCACTTGCGAAACCGTGGTCATGATCTGCTGGCGAAAAACTACGTCCCCGATTTCGCGGTTGTTGCGGGCGATGCGAATGTAACGCAAATTGGGATCAAACCCGAAGCCCTGCAACAGGTGCTGGGTCAATTGGAAATTGAATAGCGGCGTTAACTGCGGCGACACCAGCTGGAATGGCGAGTTCGACGTGATGTAGCTGTTGTTGAAGGTCACGCTCATCAGCGTGCCGGTCGAAAATCCCTGAGTGTAGCCAAAGTTATAGACGTTTGTGTTTTGCACATAGGTAGGAGTTCCGGTGAAGATGATGTTGGCCTCAGGCGTGGTGGCGCGTTGCCCTTGGATGTTGCCGGTAAGGACCGGGTCAAAGCTATTGATCGTCGGGCCGGCGCCCAAGGTTGACTGCACCAGACCGGCCGCTCCAGCACCGGCCCCGCCGGCTCCAATCGACGTTCCACCTGCGCCGGTTCCCTGCGCTCCGGCGGCGGAGCTGCCAGTTCCTCCCGCAGACGTCGCTCCGATTGCGCCTCCTGGAGTTCCTTGCACCACGGAGGAGTTGACGCCCCGATTAAACTGGCCAGATTTTGTCCGCAGGATGTCGGTGTCGGCAATGGAGAGGTTATAACGTTGGACAACGATGTCCAGATTGTTCTCCAGCGCCATGGCCACCGCGTCGTTGATCGACAGATACATCTTGCCGTCACGGAAAAGTTGATCGGTGCGCGCGGAATTCGTCAGGTTCGGCGGTGGCACCCTCCGGGAGGTGTAAGGGCCGATCAGATTAGGAAATGAAGACTTGGGCTGGGCATAGTTCTGGTCGGAATACAGATGCGCGGCATTGTGCTGCGGTGCGGGCGCTTGCGGCATCGGCGCCAGCGCAGGAGGAGTGGCTGGCAGCGTAGTTTGCGTGCTCTGCGGGGCTGCGTTCTGAGCCCAGCTTGCAGCGGCTAGCAGCCCCATCAAACCTAGCGTAAAGATTTTCCGGACCGCGGACGTAACGAAAGTGGAAACGAACATTTCCTCATCTCCTGGAACTGACACTGCAGTTCTTGGTTCTCTAAATCACGGTTGTTTCTGGAGCCTCTGTGTAATACGCACGAAAGTGCTGAAAGGTTCACACTCGTCTGGATGTTGTGACCGTGCGAATTGATTGTAACCGCTGCAGAAACGGCGGTTTCAGGAGCTCGCAAAAACTGCGGCCGGAGTCTGACCAATCAAAGTCCGGATGAGAGTTCGAACACGACGGAGGAGGGCCACGCTGCAAGGTGTGCCTGCCACTCCAGCCATCGTCGCGAGACGCATCGCTTGTCGCGCGCTGGACCGATTCGAGCGAGAAAATTTTCGTCAAAGAAAAAAGGCCGCCGGCCTGGGTAGGTCAGCGGCCTCAGCCGGCAAGAAAGAATTAATCCTTCTCGTTTGGCGGAGTTTTTTTCGAGGGACGAACGGGACGCTCGTTGTCCAGATCGTAGTAAGTTCGGTTGGGATGATCCGACTTCGCGCCCGGAATCGGCATCTCGCCCTTCGAACTCATCTGCGGCTCCGTCATTTCGCCCGGGGTAAAGCCATAACCCTCGGTATAGATGGCCTCATGGAACGTGCTGCCCGTGGGCTGCAAGGCGATGGCGTAGATGGGGAAGGCTCGCCCGCCCGCCGGCCAGACCGTTGCGACGTAATCCGCCACCATATAGCCGGAGAAGGTTTGCGGCAGCCAGCTCAGCGCCATGGAATGCGAAAGCTGACGTCCCGCGGTCCAGGTCTGACCACCGTTCCCGCTGATCGAGAATCCTGCGAACATCTGGCAACTGCTGCCGCAATTCGAGACCGGATAATAGTAGTAGGTCATCGCCATATGGGCCGTGCTGCCCGAAGTCCCGATGTCGATGCCCATGCCGTTGATGAAGTGATCGACCCCGCTGCCGATGGGATCCAGCGGAATGCGGACTTTCGAGGTCCAGTGAACTCCATCGGTTGAGCTGCTGTAGACAATGTCGTTCGCCGAACATCCGCTTTCAAAACTGCAATCGGACCACGACAGGTAGACCGTGCCCGCGCCGTCAATTGCGGCGGAGGGAAGTCCAGCACTGCGCAGGCCCCCGGCCTCTCCGTGACTGGGGGCATTGGCGATGCTGACGGCAGCACTCCAGCTCTGTCCGCCATTAGTGGACGTGAAGGCCGACATGCCGCCATTGAAGTCGGCATAACCAACCACGACAGTTCCGTTAGGCTGGACTATAGGATTGCCGCCGATTCCGTAGTTGTTGCCGGCCGTGGTTTGCGGCGTACTCCAGGTTTGTCCGCCATCGCTGGACGTGCTCATGTACAGCAGGTCACCCACATCGGGATTGTCAAACTCGACGTAGCAGTTTCCGTAATAGGGACTGCTGGGCGTGTTATCGCAGGCGATCCAGTTCTTGTCCGCGTCACGGTTGGTAATCACATAGACAGGATTGCCCCAGTGGATTCCGTCGGGCGAGGTGCTGACCGCGACCGTATCGTATTCGTTGCCGATGGGCAGAGTGCAAATCATCCATAGACCGTGCTTGGCGTCGTAGGCGACAGCGGCGTCACTGGCAGCGCTATTCGGCCCGCCGCCCTCCCACTGTGTCAGACCCGGCAAATATCCGTTGGTCCACGAGATTCCGGAATTCAGGGATGTTGCCCAGCCAATGTCGGCTCCGCCACCGCTATAAATACGGCCGACCTGGAAAGCCGCAACAATCACCGTGCCATAAGCAAAAGCGCCTGGCTCAACTTCGGTCATGTGCTGGCTGGTTCCGTTGGTAAAACTGTCTTGACTCAGCTGCCGGAAGAGGCTTTGCGCGCTGGCGGGAACAGATCCCATGGCGACTAAAGCCAATCCCAAGGTGATGGTCAGCGCTGCCCGGTTGATACCCAGGCAGGGGGACGAGTGCAAACATTTCATGAGAAAGTTTCCTTCTTCGTGGTTAATTCAGACTGGGGCAAACTCTGAGCACGAATGAGCGTTATGCACGGGACAGGAGGAGATGAGTTCCGCCTTCGAGGCGTTCAAACTCTAACCCGCACAGCTAGTTGGTGTCAACGCAGACGGTAGTAGATGTAGGCTCTTCACAATCGTCTTTCCTGTTTTAAAACAAAGAGGATGCAATTCAATACAGATGTGTTGCGGCAACTCGCACGGCCGCGGGCGAAAACTAGCTTCAGCCATTCAACGCCGCGCTGGGTCTCAAGCGCAGCCCATGCTAAACTTTCTGCCTGCTACCATCGTTGATAGTAAGCTGGACTTGCGACCCTCCGAGCTTTCCGAGGTTGTCGACTCCATCATTTTTCGTCCCGTTCTTTTTTCTTAACCAAGGGGAAGAATTAGTGCGCCGAATTCAATGCTTTTGCCGTTTGCCGCTTTACCGCGTCCTCGCTGTATTCACGCTGCTGGTTTTATCTGGCGCGCCTGCTATCGCACAGCACACCGTGGTGCAGGATGCCGGGGGCGGCAGGAAGATGGAGCTGCATTACAACGCCGCCGGTCAAGTCACCGAAACCCGCACCCTGGGTCCCGATGGTCAGCTTCTGGAAAAGGATGTTTTGGACTACTCAGCCGGAGCCTACGTCCCGCAGACGACTTCAACGTCTTATTGGCCAAACGGGAAAACTCACCGACTGGCGCGGAATACTTATGACGACAACGCCAACTTCACGGGTGAGTTCATTCAGGTCTTCGACGAATCAGGGAAGCAAATTGCCGGACACCGCCTGACGCACGATCCCCAAACCGGCATTTACCAGTGCAAAGAATGGGACGTCGCCGCCCAGGATTACAAAGCAAAGGAATGTCCGGCCGGTGAAGAGTCTTCCGGAACCCCTGAAGTAGCCAAAAAGTTCACGCAAGACGAAGTCATGAAACAGCTGCAGCGTGCCCGGCAGGCGGCCAGCCAAGAGTCAAAGGCCGGGGCTGCCGTTGCCGTTCCCGCACCATCCGGCGCGCCTGCGAATGTCAAAGAAGTCGGCTTGATTCTGCCGACGCAGGTTCGGCAGGGCCAACGCGTATCGGGCAGCGTGGTGGAAGATCCGAGCAAATATGAAGGAATGCCCGAAATCACGGTTACGCGGGTGGCGCTTCCGTTTCAGTCCTCGGGCGTAGGCTCAACTCTGGCAAATTGGGTCGTCGAGATCTCGGGCGAGTCGCCGCAACCTGCTGATGGCCCTATCGCACTGACGATCCCGCCCGGCCAGCTCGAACTGGCTGTGGCATTTCATCCGGTGGGGAATCCCGGCAGTTTGGTTTCGAAGGGAATAGCCATCCCGAACAGTCCGCGCGCCAAAGCGAAGACTCCGACCTCTTACCAGGCGCCGGCAATCTGCTTGAAAGATCAGCTTTGCGTGATCCACGGACCGTTCAGCGGAAACAGCGGTAAGACCTTCGCGGCCTTCGAGGACCGTGCGGCAAAGATTGTGGCCGAAACTTCCAGCGCTGCCTTCCTTGCTGTTCCCGACCTGACGGGGCCTGGTCCACGGCCGCTGGTCATTGCGGAGGGATCGAAGGCCATAGCATTTCCCATGGTGGTGGGGCACCTCAGTTTTCGGCCCGATGGTCGGGCTCTGAAGACGGGCGACAAGCAACTGATGTACTCGACTCTGGAAGGACCGGAGGAATTGCCCGACGCAGAATGGCGTCCGGGAAATTACCCTCCGTCGAATCTGGCTGTGGCCCAGAAACTGGTTCCGGGATTCCAGGTGCCGCGCTCCGGCCGCGAGGGTCGCGAAGAACGAGAGGCCAAACAAAAGCAGGGTTCGAAAGAGAAACAGGGCGACGCCGAGGAAGAAAATGAAGGCGGTGAGATTCTGTTGTTCGTGAAAAATATGACTCCGGAGCAGGTCACGTTCCGCGAATCGAAAGACGGGACCTACGTTTTTAACCTCAACGCAGCTTCGTTCAAGATGGGCGAATTCAAGTACAAGTTTGTGGTCGACGCGAACAAAACCGGCAAGTTCGCCCTCCAAGGCTATGCCATACCTTTTCTGGCACCGGTTACAGGCCAAGAGTTTCCGTTGACCGTCGCCGTGTCGGGGAAGTAACTCGCCAACGCATTGTTAGCGCAGTCATAAAGGCCTAACGGTCTAAGGCGCAAAGTAACTGGAGATATCCAGAACCAGCGCCGTTGATCCGCTGGCGTACGCATCGACCAAGCCGTTGCTGGTTGGCACCACCGCCAAGTTCGAGGTAATCATTCCATCCAGAGCGTTCAACATTGACGTCGAAGGCTGCGTCTGTCCATCCGGCCATAGGGTCAGGAATCCCAGCATCCCATTGGGCACAACGGTTGCATTCAGCACGAAAGCCTTTGCCGCCAATGGAGCGCCGCACGCGCTGCCCGCGATGTTTACGACCAGCTGCCCGCTGAAGTTCCCCACTGTTTTGCGAGTGTCTAGAGCCCGGCAGGGAGCGCTTGCATACAGCGATAAGCCCCCAGTTCCCGCGGGCGCGAAATATCCATTGATGTCGATCACCAGGTCAGTGTCGTTGCTGGCCCATACGTCGACGCCGCCGTTGCTGCCTGCAGGTACGATGACGGCATTGGCGGTCACCGTACCGGTGGGTGCATTCAAGGTAGAGGCGCCGGGCTGAGATTGGCCTGCCGGCCACGTAGTCAGCACCGATAGTGAAGAGCCTCTCGGCACGGCTGTGAAGTTGAATGAGTAAGCCTGTGCGCTGGAAGGAATGTTGCAGGAAGTCGCGTTCAGGATGGGGAAGTCACGCGCTGTAGCACCGCCCTGCAGGTACGGACCTCCGAGTGGTGCGTTGGCCCAGCGAGTGTCGGCTACGCGACAAGGTTTCAGCGGATAAAAAGCCAGCGCGGATGGATCTGGAGCGGGGACAAAGTATCCGTCGATGTCCAGCACCACATCGGTCGTGCCACTGGCGAAAACGCTGACCGCGCCGTTGGATCCGGCCGGAACAATCGCCGCACTTGCCTTGATTCGCCCATCCAAAGAATTCATGGTCGAAATTTCTGGCTGGTCCTCGCCCGTAGGCCAAAGCGTCAGGAAACCCAGCGCTCCGTGGGGAACAACCGTAACATTCAGCGAGTAGGCTGCAGCCGCTGCCGGCATCCCTTGTAGACAGGTGCTGGTCGGCACCGCAAAGCTGCGAGATTGCCCACTCGAAATCGGTGGCCCACCCAACGGACCGTTTGACCACCTGGTATCAACCAGCCGGCACGGAGTCATAGGAACAAAAACCAGCGGGCTTGAAGGAGCTCCGGAAACCACCGAGACGGTATTGTCATCGGAGTTTGCTACGTAGAGCCGGTTGCTCGTCGAGACAGCGGCCAGGGCTGCCGGATAGGTTCCCACGCGCAGCGTTGACGTAAGGCCGCTGACGCCATCGATCATGGTCACCGTGCCGAACCATAGGTAGTTTGTTACATAGGCTTTGTTGGTGACCGGGTCAACCTGCAATGTATTTGGATTGCTGCCGACCGCTACCGTGTTGATGACAGATAACGTCGCTCCGTCAATCAAGGTAACCGACCCACTCTGCTCATTGGCTACGTAGATCTGGTTCGTGAGGGGATTGACCGCAACCGCGGAGGGCCCCTGGCCAACATTGAGGGTCGTGGTCAACTTCGTCGCGCCATCAATGACTGTCAGAGTGTCAGTTGTGTAGTTGGCAACGTAGATCTGGTTCGTTTGCCGATTGATCGCCAGGGCCTCCGGATCGGCTCCTGCGGCGACGGTAGAAGTAGAGTTGGTGGCGCCATCGATGACCGTTACATTGGCACCGCCGCAGTTGACTACATAGACCTGGTTCGTGATCTGGTTGACAGCCAGGGCTTCCGGAAAACTCCCGGCAGGTACGGTGGCAGTAGAATTCGTGGCGCCATCGATTACCGTGACGGTATTGCCGTGGTAATTGGATACGTAGATCTTGTTGGTCACCGGATTGGCGGCTATCGCCATGGGCTGGCTCCCTACGCCGACGCTTGCGGAGGTATTGTTCGTGCCATCGATTACCGTGACCGTGTTGCTGTTCGCATTCGCAACATAAATTTTGTTGCTCACGTTATTCACCGCGACTGCCGAAGGAGCCCAACCCGCCCCGACTGTGACAGCCGAGTTTGTCGCTCCATCGATCACCGTCACACTGTTGCCGTTCGTGTTAGCCACATAAATTTTGTTCGTGACTGAGTTGACGTCTAGCGCGACTGGCATGTAGCCCGTGGGAACGGTGCCCAGAAGAGTTTGTGCGTGGGCCCACAGTGGGGCTATCCAGACGGCGAAAGCGAGCAGCATTGCATTACCAATCGCCGCTGGGGGGAACTTCCTGCGGGTTGCGAGAATCCGAGCCTTGACGTTTGCGAATTCCCACCTGCCCGGCCGACAGTGATACGCAGCTCTGTGACAGTCCTTCATCATCGGATGGCGCCGCTCTCCCTGAGTGTCGGAAAGGTCACTCTTTCGCGGGGTAGAACTTCAGCGTTGGGAGGGTCTTGGACTTCTGCCGGTTGTTTTCGTCCGACAGTCAGGTGGGAGATTGACGAACTCTCATCGCAAGGGCCGGCGCCTACCTGCCGGGCGGGATGCGCTTATCAAACAGCAGCCGCTTCCTGCGATGAGGCTTATCTGAAAGTTATACCCAGCTGGCGCGGCAGAACAACATTTGGTGGACGCATTTTGGCACCGAGTTTCGGAATGGGAATCGCGAGACGAGCTCAGACGCAATTCGCAGCAACATCGGCGTTTTGACTTCCGGCAGCTGCGACCAGGAGAAGTACGGTGCAAGCTTACGAATCGGCGGTGGACTCGTCAGCCTCCCGTTTAGCGCGGTAGGATTGGAATGCAATCAAAATGCAATGGGAGCGTGTTATGACATCTGCACTTGCCGATCTGGAGCCCCGGGAGTTATGGAAGCACTTCGATGCGCTGGCCGCGATACCTCGCCCTTCGACCAAGGAAGCTGCGGCCCGCAATTATGTGCTGGCTGTCGCGTCGCGTTCCGGGCTTGAGGCGGTGCACGACCAGGTCGGCAACACGGTCGTCCGCAAGCCGGCCCGGCCCGGTCGCGAATCTGCCCCCATGGCTCTGCTGCAAGGCCATCTAGATATGGTCTGCGAGAAGAATGAGGGCACGTCCCACAACTTCGACACCGATCCCATCAAACTGCGTCGCGATGGAGACTGGCTGAAGGCCGATGGCACAACCCTGGGCGCCGATAACGGAGTTGGCGTGGCCGCCGCCCTGGCGGTGATGGAGAGCACCGACATCGCCCATGGTCCGCTGGAGTTCGTCTTCACCATCGACGAGGAAACTGGCTTGACCGGAGCGGCCGAATTCCCCGGCGGGCTGCTGAAGTCGGAATACTTTCTCAATCTGGATAATGAGGAGAAAGGCACAATCTGCATTGGCTGTTCGGGCGGCCTGAAGACGACCGCTCGCCGCAAGATCGCGTTTCGCCCCGCGACGGGCGAGTTGGCTTGGCGCATCAAGGTGTTTGGCTTGAAGGGTGGCCATTCCGGTGTGGACATCCATCAGGGCCGGGGCAACGCTCTGCGGATCTTGGGCAGCGTCTTGCAAAGCGCGCTGGACTCTCTGCCGGCTGAAATTGCCGAGCTCAACGGTGGGAGTGCGCAGAACGCCATCCCACGCGAGGCCACCGCAGTCGTGGTTCTCGACGCCGCGCGGCAAAAAGAATTGCAGGCGCTGGTAGCCAAGTCGGAGTCTGAATGGAAGGCCGATCTCGGCGGCTTCGATTCGGAGCTGCAGATTACGGTAGAAAAAGTTGTCCGTCCCGCCAAAGTTCTTGAGGCCACCGACGCCAAACAGACAGTGAATCTGTTAGTCAGCCTGCCGCATGGCGTGCTGGCCATGAGTCCCGATGTCCCCGGACTGGTACAGAACTCCACCAACCTGGCGACCGCGGCTCTCAAAGGCGATGTGGTCGAGATCGTGACCAGTCAACGCAGTGCGATCGAAAGCAGCAAACATGCTGCCGCGCGCATGGTTGCTACCGCATTTCGGCTGGCGGGATTCGAGGTGGAGCAATCCGGCGGCTATCCCGGATGGAAGCCGGAGCCCAACAGTGAAATCATACGCAAGCTGCAATCGGTACACGAAGAAGTGTTCGGCGAACCGGCGAAGCTGATCGCTATGCATGCCGGACTGGAGTGTGGCGTTATCGGAGAAAAATATCCAGGAATGCAGATGGCCTCATTCGGGCCAACCATCGTAGATCCGCACAGCCCGAACGAGCGCGTCGAAATATCGTCCGTGCAAAGCTTCTGGAAATATCTCAAGGCCGCTCTGGAGGGTATTTAAGGACGATTGATAATTCGGTTATTCGAGGGCTGAAATAGCTCATTTCAGCTTTCCATATTCCGTTCTGGCCTGCAGCAGGATTGGATTGTCTGGATCCGCATCTTTCCATAGCTCCAGGAAATCTTTGTACGCTTGCCGAGGCCCCTTCTTTCGAAGCGTCTCGCCGTCCAGGTATTCCATGACGATGAAGGTCTGACCTTTGTGCTCGTCGCTCTCATGGATGGTGCAGATGTTGGGATGATTGAGGGCGGAGGCGGCCCACGCTTCCCGGCGAAAACGCTCCCAGGCGAAGGGGTCGTTGGCGACATCGTCGGGCAGAAACTTGATGGCGACAAAGCGGCCTTGTACACCAACACCATCCCACCAGCTCCAAGCTTTTCCAGGATGCGGTAGTGGGAAATGGTGTGATCAATCATGGATGGGCGCAAACATCCTTGGCCTGTCATGTTAGGGACACGAAGAAGGCAAGTCAATGTCGCCGCTCTCAGCCGTTCGCCCGGTTGACGAGAGCAACTTTGACGTGTGGCAAAACGCTTCAGCCGAAGCCGGCCAAGCGAATAGCCGCAACCGGGTGCTGGGAGACACCCTTGGTATACGTCGGTCTTATGCCCGCTGCGGTTCAGAGCCAGGCGCCTCCTGCCGCGCCGATTTGCGCACGTGCGAGATGTAAACGTTGGCCCTCGATGGCGGCTTCTTGGGCACAGCAACATCGGGGGGAAGCGAACGATCCGTCACCTGGCACTGTCTGCGATCGGGCCGGCTCTCCGACAAAAGGCCGGCTTGTAGAAGTATTTCGCTGAGAGAATCGATGGCCTCGGCAAAGCGTTGTGTGACCCAAGCACGGCAGCAGCGCAGCATCTCGGCAACTTCGTCATGGGAGAAGTCATACAGCCCAACCAGAGTGATGATCTCGGCGTGATCGTCACTTAACTTTGCCAGGCAGAGTTCCACGTCGCGGGCGAAAACCACCTGCAATTCGAAACTGGGGATGGCGTGATGGGAGACGCGCGCGCGGAATAACTCGCGTCCCAACAACGACGGCAGCCGCCCCACTTGACAGGAAAGCTCGAAGAAATGCCGTACCAGCGCGAACGTCTGTCCGCGATAACACAGCATTTCCGGCCGGGGATCGATTTCGGGATCTTCTGCAACTGGCGGGTCACTTACCTGGAAGAGCAACAGCTGAGCCTGGTTGACCGCCCGCTTATAAGTTCTCATTGCGGCCTCCGGACAGATGCCACCGTCTCGACCGCGGCTTTCCGAACCGGTGGCAGCGGCGCTCCAGCTTCTGGTTTGGGAAGCAGTCGTCTCCGTCCGCTGTCTCCGGGAAGAGAATAGCTGACCAGGACCTGTCCGCATGGGCGGCAGTAGCTCTCGGCAGACCTGGAGCGGCGCAGTCCCAACGTTCCGCACCGCTCGCAGTATTTCAATTCGTATACAGTGCCTTCCATTTTCGCCCCTTTTCGTGTGTACTCAAAAACAGAGCCCTGCGCCGCGCCCCTTTAACGATAAGGGGACCCGTGCGCAGGGCTCGTTTCATTTACGATGACCTGCTATTGGTTATTTGGTTACGTGTAGAACGGCAGCCGGTCGAGGAGCGCGAGGAACAACTAAAGAGTGCGAGTCGGCGATTCGCGCGCCCGGCTTCGGCTGATCCGAATTCAAGGTATCATCCGCTCTTCCTGTTTGCGGGTGAAATAGCCCTCTTCGTATCCGGACTTCAAAATGCTTCCGTTCTTCACAACTACGCTGAGTCTTCCCGAGAATCGCAGATGGCGAAGAAGCTTTTCGGTGGCTGCCGACAGCAGCCGGGCTTCCTTCGTCATACGCCGCAACTCGGCGAAACTCCTGTCTTCGGTCGGTTCTGTCTCCTGCATTCCTGCTTTACCTCGGCCAGAACCGCAGAACCTGCATCTCCTCGACTGTGGCATAGGACAATCTCCGGGGTCAATAAAAATATTGCTTTAAGGATGTTACTAAAGTACATGTATTGCTTTCAGCAAATGTCCTCATGATGATCAAAGACCTGCAGGACCAGCTGCGCAACCACATCCGCACCCGCATTCAGCGGGGAGAATGGACCGGCAGCAGTTTATCCGGCAAAGCCGGTTTCCAGCAGGGACACCTTTCGAACTTTCTGAATGCACGCCGCGGGCTCAGCCTGGAGGCGATGGATCGCCTGCTGGAAGTTCTGAATATCGGAATACTCGACCTGCTAAAGGCGGAGGACGTTCGCCGCGCTGTTCTGCCGGGTGCGCCCGCCAGGGTCGAGGAGGTCGCGCTGGTGTCGGCCGAGCACGCGGCCCTGGCCCGATTCGGCGCCCATCAGATTCTGGAGACCCACAGTTTCAGCCGATCGTTTCTTCGCAAGCTGAAGCCCAACGACGCGGGGGACCGCGCCGGCTGGCTGCGTTTTGTACTGATCAGGCTGGATGCCGGAAGTGCCGGCGGAATATTGCCGCTGGAAATCTCCCAGCTCACGCTGCTGATCGACCGCCATTATTGCTCCCTTAAGCCCTACCGGCGGCTGAGGCCGAATCTCTACGCCTTGCGCGTGGCAGAACGCTGCTTCCCGGGTTACGTTTCAGTTTCCGGCGATCATCTGGTGTTGCGACCTAGTGATCCTCGCGCCGCAGTCGCAGTGGTCCGTATCGAACGTGGCCGAAGCTACTCCGACTACATTCTGGGACGGGTCTGTCATGTGGGCGCTGAAGTGTGAACTGCTTTGTCTCTGCTATGATTTCGCTATCATCGACGGAGGACAGCACTGATGGAAGAACAGGGCGGGGCAACACCAGGCGTACGGCGGAACGAAGACATTGCGCTCGATATGATGAAGTTTATCGCCGTGACTACGGGCTACGGGAAAGCTGGTTCGCCGGGAGCAGGGTTTCAGGGAGAGACGATTTCTAAAGCCGAAGATTATGCCCGCCACCTGCTGGACTTATATGGCCAATGTCTGGTCGCGGTGCAAGGCAAGAAATAGCCATTTGCCGAACGTAACCCAGGTGGAGCCGCCGGCTCCGGTTCTTCTTGATCACGCTCTTTAGGGATTCTTATCAGTGCCAGCCGAACGTGACAGGCCGCAATCGACGCGGTGCGAGATGGAGTTCGAGCTTCCGTCGCGTCAGAGTTGGCGCAGACGCCGATGGTGAGTCTTCAGGAGTCGGAGCCAACCGTCGCCGACTTGATCCAGCTCAGTCCAGCGCGGCGATCTGAGAGTTCAGATCGGCTAAAGCCCGGCGCAACAATTCGGAATAACGCTCGCTGTTGCTGCGCTCCAGTTGTTGCATTATGCCTCGCCGGGAAAGTAGCAAGTCGTTTTTCTTGAACTTGGTTTGCAATTCTTCGGCGGAAAAGTGCGGAACTTCATTGGGTGAGGGTGGATAGTCGGTTTCTTCTATTTGCGCTTCTACAGACTTACTTTCCCAACCACGTGCCATGCCTCCATTATAGCTTCGCAGAGGCTTTCTCAGCCCGGTAAAAAGTCTATGAATGTACCTCTGAAGTTGTATTTTGCTCGCTCAAAAACGGCCGTCGCGGCGCAAGACAACACCGGCCCTGCTATGAAACGAGCATGAAGAAGTGCTTCATTACATAGCGCGACCAGATCGGACACTGCGGTCACGAACTGCTTGAGCCTTCCTCATGCGATCCATCCGCGTACAACTCCCGAATCGGGAAGCAGACAACTTTGCTGGCTAAAGATTGATTGACGAAGCGCCACGCAGGGCCAAGAATCAAAGTAACCGTAGAGTGGTTACCTGGAATGCGTATCTTGGTTGTCGAAGATGATGCGCCGTTGGCCAGTTTCGTTCGCAAGGGACTGGAGGCCGAGCACTATGCGGTTGACGTCGCGCCCGACGGGGAACTGGCCCGGGTGATGGCGGTCGACAGCGAGTACGACCTGCTGATTCTCGATCTGAATTTACCTAAGCTTGACGGCATTAGCGTATTAAACGCGGTGCGGCCGAAGAAGCCTTCTCTTCCCGTGCTGGTGCTGACAGCCCGAAGCCGGGTCGAAGACCGGGTGCAGTCGCTGGATACCGGAGCTGACGACTGCCTGATCAAACCGTTTTCCTTCACCGAACTGTCGGCCCGGGTAAGGGCGCTGCTGCGGCGCGGGCCTCGCACCGTGGAAGCCGTGCTGCGCGTTGCCGACCTGGAGTTGGACCGGGTGGAGCGCAAAGTCGAACGAGCCGGCAGGCGGATCGAGCTTACCTCCAAGGAGTTCGCCTTGCTTGAATACCTGATGCGAAATGCCGGCCGTCGCGTTACCCGCGCCATGATCATCGAGCATGTGTGGAATTTGTCGTTCGACACCACGACCAACATTGTTGATGTTTACATCAACTACATCCGCAAGCCTTTCACTCCTGATCAGATGAAGCAGCACGTTCTACCTTTGCTGCAAAAGTAGAAAAGGCAGGCTCGGAGAAAAATTGGCCCTGGCTATGCGGAGCAAGTCGGAGTCGGGAAAAAATAAGCCGGAGCGCTAGGCTCCGGCTTGCATGACCTGGGGAAAGGTCGTGGTGAATTTAGAACAGCTTACGGCGTAGAACGCCAGCCAGGGCGAGGATGCCGGAACCGAACAGCATGACGCTGCTGGGCTCAGGAGTCGTGCCGGAGGTGGTGGTGGTGGTGGTCGAGCTGGGGCTTCCACTTAGAGTGAAGGCTTCCGAAGGAATCGTTCCCAGGGTGTTTTCCTGAGCCGATGACGGGCAGCCAGACGAGGTGCAGCCTACGCCGGAGTTTTCATCCCAATACAGCGGATTGCCGTCAGCGGTAGCGGCGTTCTCGAGAGTCAGGTAGTAGTTGCCACCGCTCAGCTCCGCTAAGCCGGTGATGTTGCCTGTCTCTTGGCAAACGTCGAAGCCGAAGTTGTTGGTGAAGCAGTTCGACTGCGCAAGGCTGATGGTGCTGTCAAACAGGTTGTTGGAGAAATAGCCAGTGCTGCCGATGGCTACTTCAACGCTGGTCGCAGTGTCGCCGGGCTCTACCCAAGCCCAGAAACTTATATCGCTGAGGTCGGCTCCGGCGGCCGTGACATGGAACGTGTCGCTAACTGCAAAACCGAAGTTGATGGTCCAGGCATCGACCTGTCCGTTGACAGGACCGTTGTCGTAGCAATCTCCGCCTGGGCATTGTGCCATAGCAGGAAGAGCAGCTAATGTCAGACATAGAGCGAGGAGTGAAAGCGAAGCTATACGCATCTTCAAGGTTCGAACCCTCCTTTAGGTTCCTTACCTCTCGCTAAAAGGGGCCATGTGGGTTGGTATTGCCTCAATCCACGTGTTTGCAACAGCAATTTATGTGCCGCGATAAGTCCCTTGGTTTCGGCGTTTCTACTTTCGGCTGTGCAGGGGTTTGCGACATTGTTCTAGGCATTTCCCTTTTTGGAAACGTATTGGCACCCAGTAAACTGATGAGGATGGGGGCTATTTATTCTAGTTGTACTTAAGCACATTTTCTTGATAAGAAGCCCGTCGTAAGATCATGTTTTCTAGTGCGTTACGATACGTGACGAAGCCAAGGTGCGCGTCCCAACGATGGGCTTCCTCTGGAAAACAATTGTCGTCACGGTGTGACCGAGCTGGCTTAGCGTCTGGTAGGTTCTGAGTGTTTTCTAATCTGCATTCCTCCTAAGTCTTTGAATTACCGAACCGGCACTACTTATCTTTGGTTCGCTTCGTGCAAGAGTCATTGCCGGAGCAGCACCCATGAATAGCGGACTCTATGCGGCTTGTGCTGGCTTGCTGGCGCGTACCCAGGCGCTCGATCTGGCAGCCAACAATCTGGCTAACGTCAACACCACTGGATACAAGGGTCAAGTACCAACCTTCACCTCGCAGTTGGCCAATGTCGCCTCCAGCAACGCTGCGAATCCGATTGCCCAGGCGGTAAATGACTTTGGCGTGCTGGAAGGCAGCCACGCCGATAAGGGTCAGGGAAGTCTGGAACGTACCGGCAGCGATTTCGATTTTGCACTGCAGGGCGAAGGCTGGTTTGCGGTGCAGACCACGGCCGGACGGCTCTATACGCGCAACGGAAATTTTCATGTTGACGGCAACGGACACCTGGCGACGGCAGAAGGAAACCTGGTAACCGGGGCGCAAGGCGCCATCACGATTCCGCCGGGCAAGCTTTCGGTCAGCAACGATGGAACCATTTCGGTAGACGGTGCTTTAGCCGGTCAGCTTAAGGTGGTCAGCTTTGCCTCTGGCACTCCGTTGACGCCGGCGGGCGACTCTTCTTTTGCTGCGCCTCCGGGCAGCGAACTGACGGGTAAGGCAACCGTGATTCAGGGCTCGCTGGAGGGCAGCAATGTGAATGGCATTGCCGCGGCGGTAGGCCTGGTGGCCTTGCAGCGCCACGCCGACCTTTTGCAGCAGGCCCTTACCGCTTTTCATTCGAATTTCAACCGCATCGCGGCACAAGACCTGTCGCGTATCTGAGGACTCCAGGATGTTTCGTGCACTTTACACCGCAGCTTCCGGCATGGCAGCCCAGCAATTGAATCTGGACAATGTCGCCAACAACCTTTCGAACTCCAGCACCGCCGGGTTCCGTTTTCGGCGGTTGCAATTTGAGGACATGATCTATCAGAACCTGGTGATGCCCGGAGCGGCGGCCACCCAGAACACTACGGTGGCGTCGGGATTGCAGATCGGTCTGGGCACCCGCACGGCGGCCTCGGAGGTGATCCAGACCCAGGGCGATTTCGATTCCACCGGCAATCCGTTGGACTTAGCCATTCAAGGCACCGGCTTCTTTCAGGTGACGATGCCCGACGGCCAGATCGGATACACCCGCGGCGGTATGTTCCACCTGGACAATCAGGGGAACATGGTGACCGCCGACGGCAATGCCCTCAACCCCCAGATTGCCATCCCGCCTAACGCTCTGACCATCACCATCGGAACCGACGGCACGGTAACCGTCACCCAGCCGGGACAGACCCAGGCGCAGCAGGTGGGCAGCATTCAACTGGCGACGTTTCAGAACCCCGGTGGGCTGAACAGCGTGGGAGCAAACATGTATCTGGCGACCACCGCATCTGGCGATCCGATCATCGGCACCCCGGGCGGCGCCGACGGCCTGGGCACCTTGCAGCAGGGGGTGCTGGAGCAATCCAACGTAAACGTGGTGGACGAGTTCATCCAGATGATCCTGGCGCAGCGCTCGTATGAGGCGAACTCGCGCGTGGTAACCGCAGCCGATCAAATGCTGCAGGACCTGAATAATCTGTCGCGTTAGGAGAAGGCATGTACCGCAGAGCACATCCCGCGTGGTTAGAAGTGCGAATCGCCTTGTGGCTGCTTGCCATAGCGTTGGCCGCGGGACGATGCACCCTGGCCCAGACGCAGGCGCCGACGGTGGAGCAGAAAGCGGCAGCGGCAGTGGCTCGCGGTTTGCACCTCGACGCCGGACTGCAGCAGATTGAGAAAGATCTGCAACTGTTGGGCGCTCCAGCGTCCCTGCCCGTTGGTGCAGGCTTGCATCTGATCTCGGCGAGGCCGGGATTTACCCCCGGTACCTGGCTATTGCGGCTGGATTGCGTCTGGCGCCGGGATTGCCTGCCGTTTCATGCCCTGCTGCGCGTCTCCGACATCGGCGTTCCTGTGCCGCCTCGCCTGCAACCGGTATCGGCTTGGCTGACGGTTGTGCCGAAATCGCCTAGCCAGCCGGGCCCGTCGGTCGTGCTCCTGGCTCGCAGCGGGGACCGGGTCAATCTGGTTGAAGAACTTTCCGGCATGCGGCTGCGGGTCCAAGCGGTCTGCCTGCAATCGGGTGCGCTGGGCGATCGAATTCGAGTGCAAAACCTGGCCACTCACCGGATTCTGCTGGCCACCATCGCAGGCCAGAACCTGGTTCGAGTGGAGTGAGCCGTGACCATGCCGCGAGTTGTCGCAGGTTTTGTCTTCGTCTTCGTGCTGGCGGGGATATCGGGAGCTAAGACGAAGAAGGAGGCACCGTTATCGCCGTCCTCGCTGCAACAGTTTCTCCAGCGGGTACAAGGACAGCCGGTGGTGGCCACCATGTCCCTGGGCAGTTTGTGGCCGCTCGAGGGCGGCCTGCTTACCGACCTGGCCACCGACTACAAAGCGCGGCGGTTGAACGATCTGGTGATCATTCGCATTGTGGAGCAGACGCTGGCCCAGGCCTCGGGCGATGTGACCGGGCAGCGTACCTTCGCCTCCAGTTCGGCCATCACTGGCATCCTGGGGCAAGCCAGCACCTTGTCGGTCAACCCGCTTTACAATCTGAATTCCGCCAGCAACCTGAAAGGCACGGGAACCGCCAACAGCCAATCTTTGCTGCAAAGCAATCTGGCGGGACGGGTGGTGGCGGTGCTGCCCAATGGCTATCTGGTGGTCGAGGCCGAGCGCCAGGTCAGCTTCAATCAACAGAGCCAGACCATCATTCTGCGCGGCATCGTGCGGCCGGGCGACATCGCCTCCGACAATTCTGTGCCCTCGACCTCGTTGAGCGATCTGGAACTGGAGCTCAAGGGTAAAGGCGTGGTCAGTGACGCCACCCGTCAACCCAATCTATTTATGCGTCTGCTGATGAAGATTGCGAACTTCTGATGAAACGGACAGTTCTATTGGCGCTGTTGCTGTGCCCCTGCTTCTTCTGCCCACCCATGGCCACGCTGGAGGCGCAGGGGAACAAAACTATGCTCCCCATTCGTGACCTGGCCTCCATCGAAGGGGTACGGGAGAATCCCCTGGTCGGCTACGGCATCGTGGTTGGCTTAAACCGCACCGGGGACTCGCAACAGACCATCTTCAGTGTGCAGACCCTGGCCAATGTCCTGCAGAAGATGGGGGTACAGATTCCGGCTGCCTCCTTGAACGCGGTGACGGTGAAGAATGTGGCGACGGTATTGGTGACCGCATCGCTGCCTCCGTTCGCCCGTCCGGGAATTCAGATCGACGTAACCGTTTCCTCGATCGGCGACGCCAAGAGTCTGGAGGGGGGCACGCTGCTCCTGGCTCCGTTGTACGCCGCCGACGGCAAGGTCTATGCCGAGGCCCAGGGAGCGGTGACCTTGGGCGGCTATACCGCAGGCCGATCCGGGGCCAATTCCAAGCAGGTGAATCATCCCACCGCCGGACGGGTGCCCAATGGTGCCCTGGTGGAGCGCGACGTTTCAATCGATCTGCGCAAGCTGGAGCGGATTTCGTTGCTGGTGCGCGATCCCGATTTCCGCCTGACCAGCGAAATGGCCGCCGCCATCAACCAGGAAGTTGGCCGTCCCCTGGCAACCGCGGTGGACAGCGGCCGGGTAGAGCTACAGCCGGTGCCGTCGAACGGTATCGCTGAGCTGATGGCCCGCCTGCTCAGCCTGCGGGTAGAGATCCATCCTCGCGCCCGGGTGGTGGTCAGCGAACGCACCGGCACGATCGTCATGGGCAAGGACGTGCGTCTGAGCGCAGTCTCGATTCTGCATGGCGATCTTTCCATCGAGATAGCGACCGATTACCAGGTTTCACAACCGGCTCCTTTCAGCCCGGGGCAGACTGCTGTCGTTCCCGACACTCAGCTGGAAGCCAGGGACGATAAAACCAAGCGCATCGAGCTGGGCGAAGGCGCCAGCGTCGAGCAATTAGTGGACGGTTTACAAGCTATCGGCGCCACGGCCCGGGACGTGGTCGCGATCCTGCAAGCCATCAAGGCAGCCGGCGCCCTGGAAGCCGATCTGGAGGTGATTTGAACCATGACGCTATCTATCCCACCGCAGTCTAACCAGCCGGCCGCCGCTGGCGATTTCAGGCAGTCCAGCCAGCCACCCGGCAAGCTGGCCAAGGCGGCTCGCGAGTTCGAGTCCATCCTCTTGCAGAATTGGCTGGAGAAGATGAACCACAGCTTTGCCGGATCGGAACAGAGCCAGGATGCCGCCCACGATACCATCAGCAGCCTGGGAACGCAGGCCATCTCCACTGCCTTGGCGGCCCGAGGCGGAATTGGAATTGCCGGCATGCTGTTGCGGCAGCTGGAGCCGAAACAAAAGCTGGCCGCCGGAGAGGCCGGAAAGTCCGCCAGAACCTGAGGACTGATCGTTGGCAGGCCACTGGCCGATAGGATGAGAGAGCAGTCAGAGGAAAACGGTGCCGACATTAAAGCTTTCTCACCCATTGCCGATCACTCAATTGCAAGGCAATACATTTAGACCGAGGTGCCGCGATGAGAATTGACTTAAGTCCGTCGACCATGCCGCAACTGGACCGCAGCAGCGGTTCGGCAGCGTCGACAAATGCCGCCGAAGACACCACTCAGCCGGGCGGAGCTGGTGCCGTCGATGTGGCGAACTTATCCACCGGGAGCGACGCAGTTCAGCAGACTGAGAGCGCATCTGGACGGCATCCCGGATGTGCGTCAGGAACGCGTGACTGGCTTGCGGCAGGCGATTAGCCAGGGAACGTTCCAGGTTTCGCCGGGCCGGATTGCCGATACGATGCTGTCTGAAAGCCGCAGCCCGGCTGGCTGAAGCTGGTAACTCCCCGGCGCGTGAGGGCAGGCAGGTATGCAGCTAAGCACGGGCCGCCTGGAAGCATCTTTGCGGATCGAGGAAAGCCGCCTGGGCCCTTCGGCCCAGGAGCGCCGGCAGCGGGCGCTGCGGCGTCAGCGACAGGACGGTTCGCTGAGCCCGACGGAGCGGCAAGCGGAAGATGAGGTCACGGCCGAAGAAGAAGAGCTGGAGAGCCATCAGCTGGATGACCTGGCCTGAGGGAGGCGAGTGGTGACAACGATTAGCGCGGCCAGAAGTTCGCCTTCTCCGCTCGATCCGGAACTGGTCTTGCTGGAGACCCTGCAGTCTCTGCTGGATACGGCCATGCATTCGCTCAGCAGCGGCGAAGCCGGAATTCTGATTGAAGCCAGCAGGCAGATCCGCTCGACGGCAGACGAAGTGATAGCTCTGTCGCTGCAAGTCGGCCATCTGCCGTCTAATCCTGAGGCGCAATCGCAGCGGCAAAAACTGTTGGCTGAACTGGGGCAACAGCGGGCGTTTTGCCGGGCCATGTTGCGGCGCTGGCGGCGTTCGCTGGTTTTACGGCAGCAGTTGCTTGGTTTGCAGGCCGAGCCTTTGCCCTACACCGAATCCCTGCAATCCGGCTGGTGTTAGATGAGCGGATTGTTTGGCACCATGTCGATCGCGTTGGGAGCCCTGCAGGCGCAGCAGGCAGGGATGCAGGCCACCACCAACAATCTGGCCAACCTCAACACGCCGGGCTACAGCCGCCAGGTTCCGGTTCTGCAGGAAGCCGACCCCGTAGTGCAAGGCAGCATCGCTTTCGGAGGCGGGGTCGACCTGGAAGGCATTCAAAGCCTGCGCGATAACCTGCTGGACTTGCAGATCAGCGACGAGACGCAGCAACAGGGAAATTCGCAAGCCTACGTCGACGCCATGAACCAGGTGCAAACCCTGTTTCCCGACGACACTACCGGCATTGGGGCGCAGATCAGCGCTTTCTTTCAGAGTCTCAACAGCCTTGCCACCAATCCATCCGACCTTACGACGCGGCAAAGCGTGTTGTCGGCGGCGACAGGGATGACGTCTGCGTTCAACGATACTGCCAACCAGATCAATACTGAGAGCACTCAACTCAACAGCGATGTTCAGCAGCAGGTGCAACAAGTCAATCAGATTTCACAACAGATTGCGGCAATCAATGTCCAGCTGGCCTCGGTCAGCAGCAGCGGTCAGGATGCAGGGACCTTTCTCGACCAGCGCGGCGCCCTGATTCAGCAGCTATCCGGCATTATCGATGTTTCCCAAATCAGCGACGGCTCGTCGCTCACCCTGACCACGAAACAGGGAGCTGCCCTGGTGGTCGACGGTCAGGCGTATGCACTCAGCACTTCTGCCGATCCGACGGGCGTGCAGCAAATCTACTCTGCGCAAGGCAACAACATCACCGGACAAATTTCCGGAGGGCAGCTGGGAGGCCTTTTGCAAGTCCGGGACCAGACCTTGCCCGCGCTGCAGGCCCAATTGGACTCTCTGGCCGGCGGGATGGTGCAGGCGTTGAATGCAGCGAATCAGGAAGGCACGGATTTGAATGGCGACCCGGGCGGCAATCTTTTCAATCCCATCACCGGAGCCGGGGCGGCAGCCGCCATGTCGGTTGCTATTACCGATCCTGCCCTCATAGCCGCCGGATCCGATGGAACCAGCGGCAGCAATGGTAACTTGGTGAATCTGTCCGCCGTGGCCAATCAGGCCGTGTCCAACGGCATGACGCCTAGCGGCAGCTATGGCAACCTGGTTTTTCAGGTAGGTACGAGCATCAGCAACGGCACCACGGACCTGAACGCCAGCAACGCCATGCTGCAGCAACTGCAACAGGAACAGACCTCAGTAAGCGGAGTTTCACTGGACCAGGAAGCCTCGAACTTGCTTCTGTATCAGCGTGCCTATCAGGCTGCGGCCCAGGCCATCACCACCGTGAACCAGATGCTGGAGGCGGTTATAAACATGGGAGCCAGCTCATCATGAGGATTTCTCCCCAGACATCGGAGATTGTGCTCAACGCTCTTCAGGTTTCAGACCAGGCGGAGCAGACGGCTTTGACCCAGCTGACCACGGGCCGACAGGTGAATGTCGACTCCGACAATCCTTCGGCGGCCGCGCAGGAAGTGAACATTGCCTATCAGATGGACAGCTGCGATGAGTATCAGCGCAGCATCTCCAGCATCTCCTCGGAGTTGCAAACCGCCGACTCATCGCTAAGCTCGGCCGTGACCGCGTTGCAGCAAGCCATTTCCCTGGGAGTGGAAGGGGCCAACGGCACTTTATCGCAACAGGACCGGAACACCTTGGCGCAGGAAGTCAGCGGCATCTCACAGCAGATTCTGAGTGTCGCCAATCTTAGCTATAACGGAAATTACGTTTTTGCCGGCACGGCTACCTCGCAGCCTCCCTATGTGGTAAGCGACGGGGTGCCGGGCGGCATCGCTTACCAGGGGAACGACAACGTCAATTCGGTCGAGATAGAGCCCGGGCAGTCGGTTGCGGTGAACCAGCCGGGCAGCCAATTATTTTCCGCACCGGGCGCCAGCGTTTTCGTGGCTCTTAACGACCTGACAACGGCGCTGCAGGATCCGAGCAGCACTACGCAGGATATTGGCAACGCGACCACCGAGATACGCACGGCCTATGACCAGCTCACCTCGGCGCGAGCTTTCTACGGCAGCACCGTAGACCAACTGGTCAGCAGCGCGGATTTTCTAAATAGCGAAAGCGTTCAGCTCGCCCAACAGCAAAACAGCACCGTCGGCGTGGACATGAACGTGGCTGCCACCAACCTGTCGAATGCCGAGGCGGCGCGTAACGCCACGGTGCAAGCCGCCGCCAGCATGAGCAACGTCAGCCTGATGGACTATGTGTCGGAAATTGACGCAGCCGGCTGAAACCTCGGCGGGAGTGAAGCGATCGAAGTCGAAGGCCATGCCGTAAATCGATGGGCTCGCGCCGCGTTATCAAGGGTGCCGAAGCGCAAATCCGTCGGCGGACGAACCCAAGAGCCGCGGGGTGGTAGGCTGTACTCGTCATGACTGCTGACGAGATCAAACAACTGCTGCAATTGGAGCCGCTCTCGATCGAAGGCGGTTTTTTTCACGAAACCTATCGTTCCCGCTGGACGGTCTCGGCGGAATATCTGCCTGACGGATTCGCCGGCTCACGCTCCATCGGCACTGCGATCTACTACATGATCACGCCGGAAACATTTTCTACGCTGCACCGCTTGCCGGGTACGGAAGTTTTTCACTTCTATCTGGGCGATCCCGCGCTGATGCTGCAGTTGCTTCCAGACGGCACTTCGCGGACAATCACGCTCGGTTCCGACTTGCTGAACGGTCAGCAGCCGCAAGTGGTCGTCAAGGGACACGTCTGGCAGGGATGCCGGCTGGCTCCCGGTGGCAAGTTTGCGCTGATGGGGACGACTATGAGCCCCGGCTTCGACTATGCCGACTACGAGACTGCTGATCGCCAGCAGTTGATCGCGCAGTATCCGGGGGCAGCAGAGAAAATTAAGGAGTACACACGCTGAAGCCGCTGTTCGCTCTTCGCAGGTTCAGGGAAAAAAGTACTGCGGGCACAAGGCACGCCGATTCGACTTGCTGCTCGATCTGGAATAAAAGAATTCTTTAGCGAGCAGCGAAGAGCGAACAGCGGAAAGGCGCCTTCCTCATCCACACTTTCCCGTTCCATGACAGGTGCGGAATTTCGAGGAGCAATTGCCCGGTTCGGCTAACTCGCCGTCAGGTCCAATGCAAGTCTGCGTGTGCATGCACCAGAACAGGCCATCGTTGGTCGGAGGCACGGTAGGATCGGATTGGGTCTCGATGAACTGCCCTTTCCAGCGCAGCGCCGGGCACAATTCTTCCCGGTTAGTGTCGAAACGTTCGGCATCCAGATTAAGCATCATGCGGGGCCTCCGATTCCGCCGCCAGCCGTGGAGCACTTCAGAATGGCCCTCTTCACCGCGACTTTCGCCAGCGTGATCGTGTACTTATTATGACTGAGCGGCTTAGCATTGGCCAATGCAGCATTCGCCGCGGCCGTTGCAGTTTTAGGCGTGATGCTCTTCCCGACCAGCGCCTGCGCCGCTTCTTGTGAAACCCATGGCACGGGCGCGACTTGGCCGAGCACGATCCGAGCACTCTTCACCGTCATGCCATCCATTTCGAGCGCGGCTGTTGCCATGGCTAAAGGCCAATCGAATGCGGCTTTCTGCCGCACCTCGTACACACCGGTGCGCAAGTTTCCTGCAGGCGGAGGCACGACCAACTCGATCACCATCTCTCCGGGTTTGAGATTGTGTTCCAGTTCGTTGTCCGATTTCGGATTCACGAAGAACTTCTCCAGCGGGATCTCGCGCACACCGCTTCCCGCGGCTTTCCCTGAGAACAGACGTATCTTCGCTCCATACGCGATCAGCACGGGAGCGATGGTCGAAGGACTAACGAAATACGCCGGTCCATCATTACCGAGAATCGCCGCATAACGATTGTCGCCCTCCAGGACCATCGACTTGCCGTTAGGCGCTTTGGGAAAAAGTCCCAAGCCGTTGCGGAAATACCAGCAACGCGGGCGCTGGCACATATTGCCCCCGATGGTTGCCAGATTGCGAATCTGCGGGCTGGCAGCTTCGCTTGCTGCTTCGACGAGGGCGGGATACATTCCCGCATCGCCCGCACCTGGTCTAATCCCCGCCGCCGCAAGTTCAGCGACGGTCGTCAGCGCGCCAATGCGCAAGCCACTTCCCGCCTGATAGCTGATACCGCGCAACGATTCGATCTGCTTGATGTTGACCAGACGATTCGGCGTGACGACGTAATCCTTCATCAGCGGCAGCAGATCGGTACCGCCGGCAAGGATCGACGCGTTACCGTTCAGAAGTGTTGCGACCTGTTCCTTGCTCGAGGGGCTGACGTATTCAAACGCTTGCATGAGCGCCTCCCTGTTCCAGCGCTTCCAGCACCCGCGATGGGGTAAGCGGCAAGAACGGAACCCGCACACCGATCGCGTTGGCAACAGCGTTGGATATGGCCGCTCCGGGCGACACCACAGGCGGTTCAGCCAAGCCAATCACGCCGCGCTCGTCATACCCTTTACCGGTCATCATGTGTACCTTCAATTCGCCAACGTCGCTGATGCCCGCCAGGCGATAGAACTCCATGTTTGGATTCAGCATGCGTCCGGTGACCGGATCGAGAATTTTCTCTTCGTAAAGCGCGTAGCTGATGCCCATGATGAGGGCGCCCAGCACCTGGCTCTCGGCGGTCTTCACGTCGACCACCAGTCCGCAATCCTGCACCGCAACCATCTTGTTGACGCGCACGATCCCTGTCTCGATGTCGACGGAAACATCCGCCATCTGCACGCCGCCGACGCCGCTGTTGGTCAGGTCAGGCGGTTTCGATTTGTCGGGATTCTTGCCGCGCACGGTCATCGGCATCGCACCAATTTTCGCGCAAGCCTCTTTCCACGTCAGGCTGCGGCCGGGATCGGACTTCACCCGCACCGTGGCATTCACCGCCTCCAATTCCTCCGGCTGCGCCTTTAACGCGGGCGCAACTTTGGCGAACAGTTGATTGCGCGCATCCACGGCGGCGCGTCGGGTTGATGAAGTCACGCCTCCCGAGGTTGTGCTGCCTCCGCTGCCGCCGGACACGGGATAGCGACTGTCGCCGATCAGCAGCTTGACCTTGTCCATGGGAATGCCCAGCGCGTCAGCGGCGACAATGATGATGATGGTGCGAGCGCCGGTGCCCAGGTCCTGGGTCGCCATCTTGATCTCGACCGATCCATCGGGATGAATGGTGAGATCGCAATCGCTGTTATGTCCGCGGCCTCCCCAGGTGTGCATCGAGAGACCCAGGCCACGTTTGATCGGTCCGGGAGTCTTGTCGCCGCGCGGGTGCCAGTTCTTCTTCCACTCCATCATTTCGGCCGCGATGGGAAACTCTTCACGGTAGGTGGCAGCACGTGGTCCTGCGATATCTAAGTTGCGGTTGATGAAGTCGAGCGGGTCGAGGTTCATCCTGGCCGCGAGGTCCTCAATAGCGGCCATGCTGATCGCGGCTGCTTGCGGATGATTGGGTGCTCGCCAGGCGCGCGCGCTTCCTTGATTGGTAGCGATCGCGATGTTCTGCTTGCGCTGATTGGGAATCTCGAAGATGTAGGGCAGCGGCGGCGTTCCGCCTCCTCCCATCCCGCCGGTGCCCCAGGAGCGCGAATCCCAGGCGACCAGTTTGCCGTCTTTGTCGGCCGCGATTTTCACCCGGGCAAACCCCGAGGGACGCATGCCCGCTACTTCCTGTTCGGCAGCGCGCTCCAGCATGATCTTCACCGGCTTGCCGCCTGCCGCCTTGGAAAGCTGCGCGCTCGCAATGCCCCAGCGATCGGGCGAGAACTTGCTGCCGAATCCGCCTCCAACATATTGCTGCATGACTTGAATGTTGCCGGCCGGAATGCCTACCGGTTCGGCAATCTGGGGAGCAATGCCCGATAAATTCTGCGTCGAAATATGCACCAGCATTTCCTGATCGCTCGGCCACTCGCTAACCATGCCGTGAGTTTCAAGGCAGCAGTGGGTGATGGCAGAAGCTCCATAAATACCTTCTGAGACGGCGGCTGCCGAGGCGAAGGCTTTATCGGGATTGCCTTGCGTCTGCACTGCGGTTTTCTTGTAAGGCGAGCGCGGAGCGGTTGCGGCCGAGTATTTGGCGGTTCGCAATGCCTGCACCACGCTGGGATCAGCGCCTGCCTCCTGAGTGTCCTTCAGATATTTCTCGTCAGGATGGAAGCTGATGCCGTTTTGCCGGATAGCCGCGATCACCTGCTCGTCGGGGACCTGGTTGTCTTCCATATCCTCGAAGTCCTCGCGACTGACCGGTCCACGGTTGGTGGCGATGTTCTTCGGAGGTTCTGCATCCGACACAAAATGCGGCAGCACTTCATACTGAACCTTGATGGCACGGGCAGCATCTTCGGCCGTCGGTTCATCCACGGCGGCGACGGCGACCACTTCGTCTCCCGCCCAGAAGATTTCCGTGCCCGGCTTTTGAATAATCTGGACGGCTTTCACGCCGGCCATCTTTTCGGCAGCGCTGATATCAATGCTGGTGACGCGGGCGTGAGCGTGGGGGCAACGGACAATCTTGCCGGCGAGCAGGCCGCCGGGATTGTAGTCGTAGGTGTATTTCGCGCGGCCGGAAACTTTTACCGGACCGTCGACGCGCGAGATCTTCTTGCCCAGCAGCGGACGAGTTGCGGGATCGGGCCACTGATACTCGCTCATGAAGTCCTCCGCGGCGTCTTACTAGTAAGACGTGCCGCTTCAGCCTTGCGGGTAAGGGCCACGGACCGAATTCCATCGTAGGTCCCGCAACGGCAGAAATTGCCACTCAACCCGAGGCGAATGTCATCCGGCGTCGGATTGGGATGCTGTTCGAGGAAGTGGGTCGTGGCTATGATAAATCCGGGTGTGCAAAACCCGCACTGCTGGGCGTCATGATCGACGAAGGCTTGCATGATAGGGGTGAGCGAGTCGCCTTCGGTTAGGCCTTCGATGCTAGTGATCTTCGCGTTTTGCGCATCGATGGCCAGCACTCCGCAGGCGTAGACCGGCTTCCCGTCCAGCATCACCGTGCAAGCACCGCAAACTCCGCGATCACAGACGCGCTTGGAGCCGGTAAGGTTAAAGGTGTCGCGCAAGGCATCCAGCAGGGTCACTCGGGGCTCCAGCTGCGCGGTCAACTTCTTGTTGTTGACGGTCAAGGTGATCGGGACTTTGCCCGGCCCGTAGACAGCAACATCTTTGCCCGCGGCTTGCACGACGGTGGGGCCCAAAACTAACGGCACGGCCACGCCGATGCCGGAAATCTTCATGAAATCGCGGCGCGTTACTCCTGCACTGCAATCGGATTTACGCGTGGCATCCTCATCGTTCATGCTGCCTCCATGAATGCGAACAAAAGGGTCTGGGCGATTAGCAGATTGTGAGCATAACTCTGCCGTGAAGATACGGCCGTGGGAGCTAAGTCAGTTCATTCCGAGATGAGAGCCTTCGGCTGCGAAACAATGAAAGGCGGCCGTTTTGCGAGCCGCCTTACCCGGAAACAAGGCTATCTTTGAATGCTTACTTCTTCAGGGTTCGAATGTAGCTGACCAGGTCTTTAATCTGCGCGTCGCTCAGAGTGCCTTTGAAGGGCTTCATTTTGCCCTTTCCATTGGTGATGGCGGCGGTCAAATCGGCATCCGACATGCCCTGCACATCAGAACCGCCCAGAGGTTTCAGGCCCATGGCTTTGGCCATACCTTCGCTGGGGACGCCGCCCGGTCCGTGACATGCCTGGCATTTTGATTTGTAGGTGTCAGCGGCTGACTGCGCTACCGCCAATGGCGGCAAAGCCAGAGCGATCACAAAACTGAACAAAGCAATACGTTGTAAGAGTCTAAGTGTCATTCGTGTTCCATCTCCTTGAGCGAACTCGTTTGGGCTGTTAAGACGCACCAAACAACCGCAAGCGACAGCGAGCCTAATGTACTCCTTTCGCAATCGGAATTCGCTACAACTTCCGGGGTAGGAGGGTGGGGGAAAAATCCGCCAAGCGGGTGATATGCCACAAGACTCTGCATTTCCACGGTCGATCAGCCGAAGTTTAGTTCGGACCTAACACGCTGGAAAGGAGTCACTTATACGGTTCACAATGGAACTTCGGCGTTTGGCATGTCCTGTGCCTTTACTACTGCCAGAAGCTTTGGCAAGAGAGAGGCCCCGTGGAACCGACGTTAGCCGTGATTGGTCTTAACTTTCGCACCTCACCCGTCGCCGTACGCGAGCGCTTCTGGATCAGTCCGGCCCGCCGCGTGGAAGCGCTGCATCAGTTAGTGCGCTCGGAAGGGATCGAGGAAGTCATCGTTCTCGCCACCTGCAACCGCACTGAGTTCATAGTGTGGGCCAGCGATGTTCCCACCGCAGCCAATTCTGTGTTGCGGTTCCTCACGCAGGAATATCAGGTGAAGTTATGTGAGTGGTCGCATTTTTACCGGCTCATGGACGATGTGGCGCTCACGCATGCGTTTCGCGTTACCTCCAGCCTGGATTCGATGGTGCTGGGCGAACCGGAAATTACCGGTCAGGTAAAAGAGGCTTGGGCGCAAGCCCAGGAGGCGGGTACGACTGGCCGCTTTCTCGACGCGGTAATGCAAAAGGCCCTCACGGTTTCCAAGCGAGCCCGTAATGAAACCGCCATAGGCTCATCGGCTGTGTCCGTCCCTTACGCCTGCGTGGAACTCTCGCGAAACGTGCTGGGGGAAATGGCGGGCAGGGAAGTGTTGCTGATCGGTGCCGGCAAGATGAGCGAACGGGCCGCACACTACTTAATGAAGGCAGGCGCCAACAACGTCAAAGTGATGAACCGTACTTTGGCCCGGGCGGAAGAGCTGGCGGAAAAAATGGGCGGCACTCCGGTCTCGTACGAAAACATGCTCGAGCATTTGAAGCGGGCCGACATCGTGGTTAGCTCCACCGCATGCCCGCATGTCATCCTCAGCCGCGCGGAGGCAGAAAACATTGCCAAAGAACGCAATCGCAAGCCGATGGTCATGATAGATGTCGCCGTTCCCCGCAACATCGACCCGGCAGCGCGGGAAGTCGAAGGCATTCACCTGTTCGACATGGACGACCTGGAGCACGTGGTCAAACGCAATGGAGTAGGCAGGCAATCGGCTGCTGAAGCTGCGGAAAAGATTGTGCAGGCGGAAGTGCAGGGCTTTCGTCGCAAATTGATGGCGGAGCGTGTCGTGCCCACCATCGTAGCCCTGCGTCAACGTCTCGATGAACTTTGCCGGCAGGAATTGGATGTTCTTCGCCAGGAATTTGGACCTTTCACGGAGGATCAGGATCAAGCACTCACAGCACTGACAAGCCATATTACCCAGCGTATTGCTGGTTCTCTGGCCCGTGAATTGAAAGAACTTCCAGAGAGGACCGAACAAGACATGCTGACCGCCGCGGTTGGCCGCTTGTTCCACCTTGAACAGCCTTTAGTGGCTGGCGCCGGCACCAAAAACTGAAGCAGCACTTGGCAACTAGCACTTGGCATTGGCAAAAGCCAGGAACCGAGGCGCTTGGTGAAAGATTTCCGGGATTTGACGGTTTGGCAGCGAGCTCACGAAGTGACGTTACAGGTTTATCGCTGCACCCGAAGTTTCCCACGCGAGGAAATCTACGGAATGATCAGCCAACTGCGCCGTTGCAGCTCGTCAGTGGCAGCGAATATCGCCGAGGGTTGTGGAAGATCCGGCAATCCAGAATTCGCGCGATTTCTGACGGTGGCTATGGGGTCCGCGAGTGAGTTGGAGTACTTCCTCCCGCTTGCCAGGGACTTGGGGTATCTGGGCGAGGAGTCGCATGGTGCAATCGCAAAGGATGTGGGTGAAATGCGACGCATGCTGAATCGGCTGATTTTAAAAGTGCAAACCGACGGAGCAAAAGGGTTTGCCAAAACGCGTCTTGACCGGTTGGGTAAGGACGCTCGCATCTGATAACAACCGCATTGGCTAAGTGCTAAGTGCCAAATGCCAAGTGCTAACGAGGAGTAATCCAATGCCTGAAACTGCGCAAAACAATAACAACACCACCACCACCGGCTTCACCACAGTGCAAGCCTACACGCTGGCGGTCATTACGCTCGCTATCGGCATTGCAGTCGGCTATTTCGCACGCGGATCTGCTGGCGCACCCGCCGCAGCCAACGACGTACAGGCTTCCGTGCCCGCTAACGTGGGCGGTGGCGCTCCGATGGCGGCAGGCCAACTGCCAGGAATCGGCTCCGCGCAACAACAGCAGGCGGCATCTCCGGAAATGATCGCGAAAGCGGCCGAGCCGCTGCTTGCTCAACTCAAAACCAATCCTAACGATTTCGAGACCCTGGAAAAACTCGGCAACCTATATTACGACAGCCAGGCCTATCCCCAGGCCATCGAGGTATACGAGAAGGCGCTCACTCTTCAACCCAACAATGCCGATGTACGCACGGATCTGGGAACGGCATACTGGTATACCGGCAACGCCGACAAAGCCATCGCGAGCTTTGAGCAGGCGCTGGCCATCCGCCCCAATCATCCCGGAACGCTATTCAACCTGGGAATCGTGAAATGGCAAGGCAAGAAAGATCCCAAAGGCGCCGTAGTGGTCTGGGAGAAGTTGCTGCAAACCAACCCGGATTATCCGCAGAAAGAACAGGTACAGACGTTGATTGAGCGCGCGAAAATGCATGGAGCCAACCCGGCAAAAGGTTGAGTTATTCTTCATGTTCCCGGGAATTGACTTCCGGGTTCGCAATCGCTCACCCCGGGACGATGCTGGCGCAGAGCTCGTCCCGGGGCTTTTTCTTTGCCCCAGATGCTGGCCCCGGAGCGACAGCCGGAACTTCCGCTGCTGGCTGACCTGGGCAATCTCTAATCATCTTCGGCCACCACAGCTCGATCACTGATTTTCGGCAAGCGCTCACATATAATCCTCGCAATCAGAGGGAAGCTGATGAGTTCCGTGGGCCTAGAGCGTCAACCTGAATTGTCGTCCCGGCCGAATGCGGGTAGGTTCGCCACCTTGACCGCCAAGCCTGTAATTCTTGGCTTGATTCTGGTGATTGTGACGCTTGCTCTTTATTATCCGGTCCACGGGCATCCCTTCGTTAATTTCGACGACAACGATTATGTCTACGACAACCCTCAAGTTCAGTCTGGGTTGAGCTTGGCCACCGTGAAGTGGGCATTCAGTACCTCAGTGGCCGCCAACTGGCATCCTCTGACATGGCTCAGTCACGCCCTTGATTGCCAACTTTTTGGTACCAGCCCGGCCGGCCCGCACGACGTCAACGTCCTGCTGCACGCGCTGGACGCGGTGCTGCTGTTTTGGGTGTTGCTCCGCGCTACCGGTTACGCCGGCCGGAGTTTTATGGTGGCGGCGCTGTTTGCTGTGCATCCCCTCAATGTTGAATCGGTGGCTTGGATTGCCGAACGCAAGACCATGCTCAGCGCGGCCTTTTTCCTGCTGGCTTTGGCGGCATACCGCTGGTACGCGTCTCAGCCGAGCGTAAGTCGATACGCCGTGGTGGCGGCTCTGTTTGCCCTGGGCCTGATGGCGAAGCCGCAGATCATCATGCTGCCGTTGGTATTGCTCCTGTGGGACTATTGGCCCTTGCAGCGCATCTCGTTCGCATTCAATAAGGAATCCACACTGAAATCGCCGGGAGAGGTCTATCCGGCCAGGAGCATCAGGTGGCTCTTGTGCGAAAAGATTCCCTTGTGCGTTATCGCTCTAGCCAGTGCCGCCATCACTATTAAGGCCCAGCATGGAGCCCGAAACTGGTTTCCACGCACTTCTCGAGTCGGGAACGCAGTTCTTTCCTATGCCCTGTACCTCGCTAAGACGTTCTGGCCCTCGCGTCTGGCGCTGATGTATCCCCATCCCGGAGCTTCTATCAACTGGTGGCATGTGGCTGTGGCCGCGCTGCTCCTGCTCATCGTGACCGGGCTGGTTATTGCAGGCCGCCGTTATCGCTACTTGTCAGTGGGATGGTGCTGGTTCCTGTTAATGCTGGTGCCCATGCTCGGTATCATTCAGGTGGGCATACAGGCCAGGGCTGACCGTTATGCGTATCTGTCGGTCCTGGGTATATTCATCATGGTTTGCTGGGGAGTTGCCGACTGGGCCGAACGAAAGCGCGTTCCCGTGTCTTCATTATTCGGCACAAGCGTCGCAGTGTTGTTGGCGTTGGCATTGGTGGGGCGTCACCAGATCGGCTTTTGGAGTGATAACGAACGTCTCTGGAAGCACACCCTCGAGGTCACAAAATCCAACTGGGTGGCAGAGGATGCGCTGGGCGCAGTGTTAGCGATGCAGGGAAGAGTGAGGGAAGCCATGCCTCACTTTTATACCGCAGTTGCAATCAATCCCACTGACTCGAGCAGCAACATGGCGATCGGCATCTATCAGCTGCGACGGGGAGATTTCGCCGACGCGCTCGACCACTACCGGGTTGTTCTCAAGGATAAGAGCGCCAAGCAAAGTATGTTGCTGCAAGCCTATGAGGGGATGGCGCGAGCCTATCGCGCCCTGGGCGACACAGCTGACGAAGAGGACTGCTTGCAGGCTGCTAACAGATTGCGCCACTGAGGTTTAGCGATTCGGTAACGAACTGCCGTTTGGCCTGCGTACTATTCAAAAGGTCTTGGGGATGACCCAGTTTCGGGGCGATTCCGAGTTCCTGTGGGTGAAATAAGTAACCAAAATTGCTTCGGAATATCACTCTAGTGGCACAAAAATATCACCATAGTGCTATAGAGCTTACCTTCCCTAGGGAAATTGCCTAGAACAATGTCGCAAACACCTGCACAGCGAACTCTCCGAAACCCGCAAATTAAAGGGACTTAGCGTGGCATGCGGATTGCTCTTGGAAAGGTAGCCTCTCTCGCTATGGGGCAAATGTGGGTCTATCGAATTGAACCTAAAGGAGGGTTCGTTCCTTGAAAATGCGTATTGCTTCGCTGTCACTGCTCGCTCTTTGTCTGACATTGGCTGCTGTTCCGGCCATGGCTCAGGGTACGGTTTACGACAACGGTCCTGTCAACGGACAGGTCGATGCCTGGACCATCAACTTCGGTTTTGCAGTTAGCGACACATTCCATATCTCCAGCTCCACCACTCTGAGCGACGTCTCGTTCTGGGCTTGGGTTGAGCCGGGCGACACCGCGACCAGCGTCGAAGTAGCCATCGGCAGCAACGGATACTTCACGAATAACCTGTTCGACGGAACCGTTAGCCTCACGCAGTCGAACTGCTTCACCAACAACTTCGGCTTCGACGTTTGCCAGGAATCGGCCAACTTCAGCGGCCCGGCTCTGGGCACCGGCAACTATTACCTGACCCTCGAGAACGCCGCCACGGCTGACGGCAACCCGCTGTACTGGGATGAAAACTCCGGCGTAGGCTGCCAGTCGAACGGCTGCCCGTCATCGGCTCAGGAAAACACCCTGGGAACGATTCCTTCGGAAGCCTTCACTCTGAGCGGCTCCGGAACCACCACGACCTCGACGACCACCTCCGGCACGACTCCTGAGCCCAGCAGCATCATGCTGTTCGGTTCTGGCATCCTCGGCCTGGCTGGCGTCCTGCGCCGCAAGCTGTTCTAAATTAAACACGACCCTTCCCCCAGGTCATTCAAGCCGGAGCCTAGCGCTCCGGCTTAATTTTTTGCTCTGACCTAGATCCCTCTCCGATCAGCCAAAGCTTAATTGCCTGAGGAAACGGTTCTTTCATCTTTTGGGCGAATGAAGGCCTGCTAAGGCGCGTCACAGGTATTGGCGCTGAGACCGGAGAATGGCTCTGACGTGTCCGTAGCCCGGATCGGTTGTTGCCAATCTCGTCTGGAGCTGGAAAGTATTGATTCGTGGGTTATTTTAATTCAGGCGCGACGCTTAAGAATGCGGACGATCCGTAACCCGCTACCGGTTTTGCCACTTGGCCCATTTATCCAAATACTCCTGAGACTTTTCTAAATCGCCAACGCTGCGATAGGCGACACCTAGGTTTCTCCACACCATCGCTCGATCTTCCTCTTTGAGGTTATGATCCTTGAGCGCGTGCGTGTAGTCCATGATTGCCTGTTGGTTGTTTCCGATTGATTGCTCGTAGAAACCGACTATCCGATTGCTCAAGCCATCTTCCGGATTGATAGCAGCAGCGCGCATGAAGTGCTGCATGGCTTCTACCTGTTTCCCTTGCTGCACCAGACGCACCGCTACGTTGTCTTCAGCCAGCCAGTGATGATCCACAACCTGGACGGCATGCACCCACACCCCGAAGTTGTCTTTCCAATAGCCAATCTGGCGATAGGTCACCATGGTCAGCGCCAGCAGAATCAAGGCGCTGGCACTTGCCAGCCACCGCATCGAAACGCCGTGTTCCGCAGCCCAATCCCCCACGCCCCAGCAAATCATAATGAACAGGCCCAGATGGGCCTGATAGACGAATCGATCCGCGTTTCCCTGCTGGGACGGCTGCAGAAGCCCTACCATAGGTACCAGCGTGCCCAGGAACCAGAACCATCCCATCGCCAGGTAGCGTTTTCGCCGGGCACCCCACAGCACCAGTGCGGTAACGATTATGAGAAGGCAGAGGATCCCCAGTATCTGCCACCAATTCATGAATCTGCCCACTTGTGGGCGTTCCGGGGCCATGCCGGTCGGCCAAAAGGCATCCCGAACATACAGCCAGTACGAAAAGACGGCGTTCTTGAACCGCAGCGCAAAGGGCGGCATTATTTCCAGGCGGACCGACTTCTGCGTGTAAACCGTAAGCACCGCATCGACGGCCGACAAAAACAAGAGGGGAAGCTTTTCCTTGATCAGCCAGGAAAAACTTTTCGGCGGGTACACCGTGTGTGGTCCGGACGCGGGCGGAAACATTCGCTCCAGCGGCCAGTAATCCCACAACAGCAAAACACAGGGTAAGGTGATGGCCTGAGGTTTGGCGCCCATGGCCATGCCGCAAAACACAAACACCAATGCGTAACGGCTCAAACCCGGCGCCCGCGCATACCAGCGATACGCCTCCAGGGTAAGCAGAAAGAAGAGCATGCTGAGCACGGTTTTCAGTTCAGCAATCCAGACCACGGGCTCGACGTTCATGGGATGCAGGGCGAACAGCGCTGCCACCATAAAGCTTCGCCAGTTGTATCCCGTGGCCCGCTTCAGTACCCAGAAGAGCAACACGGCATTGAGCGCGTGCAATAGGACGTTGACGATGTGATATCCGGCAGGATCGGAACCAAAGAACGGGTACTCCATCGCATAGGTCAGCCAAGTCACCGGGATCCAATTCGCCATGTACAGAGCCCGAAACGACCACCAGATGGTGGCCGCGTTCAGCCCGGTCTGGAGATGCGCATTGTCGACGAGGAAAACGTGATCATCCAGATCGCTGAAAGGATGACTGTGGACCTGGTAATAAACCCCGATGGTCAGCGAGGCCAGCAGCAAACTCAGAAGAATGGTGCGCGCACGAGTTTCCACACCAAGAAAGCTCATGTGGGATCGCGTTACCGGCGCGGCCGTGCTCTCTGGGTTAGACACTCACCCTCCTCTTTTTTTCGACGCTCTTGCTGGGCCAGTCTTTGTTGGCTGAGAAATGGCAATCATTGTAATGCCATTTTGTCGCGGCGAGACCCCGAAATGTTTTTCATCGACAATTCCGGGTCGTATACATTCCCGGATGCGGAAGCGATGGAGTTGCTGCCGGAAACATCGGGTATACTCGTCATCCACAGGGGGATCTGTGGCTTCGACCGATCTTAAGGCTCCGGTAGAAATGCGGGCTCCAACCGGCTTTTTTCTTACTGACTCCCGCCCTCGTACGTTACTTCTCGGGCTACTGCTGGCAGTTGCAACGATAGCTGTTTACGCCCCGGTACACCATCACCCGATCTTTAATCTTGACGATGGTTTCGACGTTTTCGACAACGTTCACATTCAGCACGGGTTGGATTGGGAAACCATCAAGTGGTCCTTCACCGCTTTCGACATGGCGAATTGGATCCCGTTGAGCTGGCTTTCGCACGCCCTTGATTACCAGATGTTTGGCGACAATCCCGCCGGGCATCATGACGTCAATGTGCTTCTTCATGCGCTGGATGCAGCGTTGCTGTTCTGGGTGCTGAAGCGGGCGACGGGCTACACCTGGCGCAGCTTCATGGTGGCCGCGCTTTTTGCCCTTCATCCCATGAACGTTGAAGCTGTGGCTTGGATTGCCGAGCGCCGCAGCGTTCTCAGCATGCTGTTTTTTCTCCTGACCCTGGGCGCTTATCGCTGGTACGCCATGGAGCCACGAGAAAGCCGCTACCTGGTGGTGGCCTCGTTGTTCGCGTTGGGGTTGCTGGCCAAGCCCCAGGTAATTACTCTGCCATGCGTTCTACTGCTTTGGGATTACTGGCCGCTTCAGCGGATGTTCCCTACGGCCCCCAGTTCCTCTCCGCCATCTTCTGACGTGTTCCCCCAACAAACTTTATCCAGACTGATTTTGGAAAAGGTGCCGCTGCTTTCGCTTTGCGCCATAGACGCGTATTTTACCGTCGCTGCCCAGGGATCGGTTCGCCCGGGACTTATGCCACCGCTTTCTGCGCGACTAAAGAATGCGGTGTTTTCCTATGTGATGTACATCAAGAAGGCATTCTGGCCATCGGGCATGGCTCCGGAGTTACCGCACCGGGGTGCTTCGCTGGCCGCATGGCAGGTCGTGGGTTCGCTCGCTTTATTGATCGCCATCACCGTGCTTGTATTGGTCTATCGTCGTTACCGCTATCTTCCCGTGGGTTGGTTCTGGTTTCTGGGGACGCTGGTTCCCATGATCGGGATTCTCCAGGCGGGCCATCAGGGGATGGCCGACCGGTTCGGCTATAACGCTTACCTGGGACTGTTCATCCTGATATGTTGGGGCGTTTCGGACTGGGCCCGGCAGCGTCATATTTCGATGGCGTGGTTAGCCGGCGCCAGCGCGATAGTCTTGTTAGCTCTGACTGTGGTTGCCTCGCGTCAGATCAGTTATTGGCAAGACAATCTCACGCTGTGGTCGCATGCTGTGCAGGTCGTACCGAATCATTGGGCGGCCGAGGTTAACGTGGGAATCCAACTGCAGAAGCAGGGCAAAATGGCAGAGGCGTTGCCTCATTACCGGCGTGCGATATCAATCTATCCCTACGAAGCGGTAAGCAACATGGCAGTTGGCTACGACGAACAAACTCACGGAAATTCAAGCGGTGCTCTTGAGAACTATCAGCATGCCCTGAACGATTTCGATCTAACCGACGGAGAACGAGCCCAGATCTGGAGAAACATGGGCGTGGCGTATCGTGACCTGGGAAACCTGGCCAAGGCCCAGGAATGCTTTGAAATGGCGGCCCGTCTTAACGGCAAGTGACTCGCATTGGTTCACGGTCACACGAAAAGTTCGGCATCGCTTACCAAGTACGGCCGGCGGCACTCAGCGTTTGAGTGGGTTCGGACTTACCCAATGCATACCTCGATTCGTGAGCAGGAACTTGGTCGGATCCGACAGGTCGACCCGCTGAAGATTTGCGATTACGTGATGACCGTCGTAGTCGCCTTCCAGGGTCATACGATCCGGCGACACGTTGTCGAAGGTGAATCTGCTGTTCCAGTGAACGTCCTCGTACTTCCAGATGGTGAAATTTTTCCTTTCAGGATCGAGTTCGAGGTAATACTGCAGCTGGGTCCCGTCCATGGGCTGGATGGTTAGCGTTTGCGGACTATCGAAAATGACTCGCAGCCAGCGTTGTGTGTCGGTGGTCAGCGGGGCCCGGGCCTGGCCATCGATCACAAAACCTTCGACTGACCAAATGCCGCGAATGGGAGATGGAAGATAGGTCGCAGCTTTGACTGCGTCCTTGTAGGCCTGGTTACCGCACACCACGATAGCACCGGCACCGATTACCAACTGCAGAGCCCAGACCGCGTAGTTAAGCTGCTTGTCCTTGAACAGTGGCGTGGGCGGGGTGAGCTGCACTTTACGGTTGAATACAAACAGATCCATCAACCGCTTCATGTCGGGCGCCAGCAAGAACAGGCAAAACGCAATCAGGTGGATGGAATAAATCTTGCGGGGCACGTCGTAGCACAGATTCAGCATGAGCACGTTGCTCATGACCCCCAGGGTGATGAGCGCTCCCAGGGTAGTAAACGTGGGCACCAGCAGCAGTAGCCCACCCAGCATTTCTCCCACCCCGCCAAAAAAGCTGTAGGCGTGCGAGCTACCCATAAACGCCCACAACAAACCCATGGGCGAACTTTGGCCATAGGTATCGACCAGCTTTGCCAGACCGGTCTGGGGAAACTGCATCCGAAACAACTTGTTTGCCCCGTAGCTGATCATGGCCACAGCTACGACGATCCGGGCAAACAGCCGCAACCACTCGTAGAGCACCCGGTAGTTCTTCCGGTTTCGATCCAGCCACGACCAGATGACCGTAGCCACTGCGGCGACGCCGGCAATACAGAACAGCAACACATAGTCGTACATCTGGTCGCCGCTGCCATTGGCAACTTCGGTGAAAGGCCCGGACAAATGCAGCACATGCTCGCCGACCCAGGGCACCACCACGTGCCACATGTCCCGTAGCGGATTGTTGTACTTTATGCCCGCGCCGAGAGAACCCACCGAGCGCGGATAGACATACAGAATGAAATAGGAAAATACGAATCGAAACGCTATACGACTGGCGAGTGACCAGCTCGACGTATCCTCTTGCGCGGAAACCGGCGCTTCCCGCTGCAACTGCGGTATCATGGGGCCCTCTTGATTGAACAGTTATCTTTCGTTGCCAAGGTGCGGGAATTCGTCCCTTCCTGAGCGCAGAACCCGAAGCTCAGGCATTTTCCCTCGAATAGACGCTTTGTGCAACTCTGTTTAATGGATTGCGCCGGCTGAGGGCCTGCGATTACTACCGCTGGACTCTAAGGTTTATGCGCCGCCGCTGTCCGGCGTAACGCGAACGACTTTTGAATGCACTGCTCGAATTGCTCATGATCGCCCATGTCGCGATAAGCAATGGCCAAGTTCTGATACAACTTGGCCTGTTCCAGCGGGTCGTCCATTCCAGCTAAGGCGATCTTGTACAGCCGGATGGCATCCTGTGGATCGCCATGTTGATACTCGTAAACGGCAATTACAAGATTGGCGGTGGTATCGGAAGGAGCAATCGCCAAGGCCGCCCGGTAATGAGCCATCGCTTCCTCGTGACGGCCTTGAGTCGATAACAGTCCGGCTACCATGTCCTCGGCAACCCAGTTATTTCGGGTGACCTGCAAAGCTCGCGACCACATGGCCAGATTGTCGTCCCAGTACCCGATCTGGCGATAGGTGACTACCGTCAACGCCATCAACACCGCCACGCTGACACTGGGCAGAAAAGCTGTTGACAGGCGTTTTTGCTTTGACCAGTCAGCAACTCCCCAGCAGACAAGGATGAACAATCCGAGGAACGACTGGTAGGCATAGCGATCTGCCAGCGCTTGCCGACCTACCTGAATAATGCCGATCGTCGGCACCAGGGTTCCCAGAAACCAGAACCACCCCACGGGCAGATAACGATAGCGGTAGCCGGCGACTACCAAAGCCGTAACCGTCAGCAGAAAACCAGACGCCAGAAGCACATGCCACAAGGGCAGCAGATTTCCGGGGTGCGGATAAAGGATTGCCAGCTTCCAAGGCCAGAACGCCTTCTGCACATAGCGGGCGTAGGCGACGATTGCATTTTCAATTCGCACCGGAAAGGTATAGAGCCAATACCGGGGACGGCCGACGCGCTGCGCCTTCATGGTCACCAGTGCGCTGGCGGCGCAGAGCGCCAGAAGAGGCACTTTTTCCCACAACAGCCATTTCAGATTCCGCGCCGGCATCGGCGGCAATGGTTCTTCTTCGCGGGCGGGCTGTCCGGCAAACATTCGCCGCAAAGGCCAATAATCCCACAAGAGCAAAACACAAGGCAGCGTGATGGTCTGCGGCTTCGACATCAAGCTCATCGCAAACAGCAATCCCACCGCGGCGTACCGGCTCACTCGAGGCTGGCGGGCATACCAGCGGTAGGCTGCCAGCGCCAGCAGGAAGAAAAACGTGCTGAGCATGGTCTTGCGTTCGGCGACCCACGCCACCGATTCCACGTTGATTGGGTGCAAGGCGAATAGCGCTGCCACCATGAAGCTGCGGCCCAGATAACCCGTCGCCTGTAGAAGCACCCAAAACAGCAGTACCGCGTCGATCACGTGCCAAATCACGTTCATCTCGTGATGTCCGGCCGGATCAATGCCGAAGAGCGCGCAATCGCCGGAGTGCGACAACCAGGTCAGGGGATGCCAGTTGCTATCGTCAAAAGTCGTGAACGCCCATTTGATGGTGCTCCAACTCAGTCCCTCCTGGACGTGGAGATTCTCGTAGACGTATCCCTGGTCATCCAGATTGGAGAAGGGATGATGCAGCACCGGCAGATAAAGCAGAATGGTGGCGACGATCAGGACAAAGCTCAGTCCGAGGGCCCACTTGTGTTGCGTTGTGAACCACGCGAACCTGGGCCTCGAAACTGTCTCCGGCTCGGAAATCAACCCCACACTATTCATCCTGCGTTTCCTGATCGCGGCGATTATATCTGAGCTTATTACCTGGCGGCTGTGACGCACTTCACAACCCATGCCTGTCTGGAAGTCGTCGAAAATTGCGCATCCCAACAGCGGCTCAACATGCCGGCAATCGCGGCGATTGCCGTGATCCGACTGCACAAGCTTTCCACTAATGTGATAACAACCGATCCGCGGTCTGCTGTGCTTTGCCAATATTCTGCGACAGGTTTTCGGCCTTGCGGGTCGCTTCTTCGGCGGAAGTCGACTGCCCGCTTTCCTGCAGTGCCCGTGCCAGCAGCAAGTATCCAAAATCGGAGGGTTGGATTTGCATCGCACGAGAATAAGCTGCGACAGCCTTCGAAGGCGCGCCGGATTTCTGCTCGGTTATTCCCAGGCCGATCCAGTAGCCGCTGAACTCCGGGTTCCACTTTACGGCTTGTTCGAAGCTGCCCAAGGCGTCAGGATAGTTTCCCAGGTCGCGGTAGGCGTAGCCCAGGTTGTTGTACGCTCGTGCTTTCAACTTTGAGTTCCGCGCACTTGTCGCCGCGGCCTGGTATCGCTCAATGGCTCCCGCCAAATTTCCACGCGACTGCTCGTAGGTGCCGAGGTTCAAATTCACGTTCGGATCGGAAGGATTGAGCGCCGCTGCCGCCCGGAAATGCGGCACTGCAGCCTCCATGCTGCCTGCCTTCAACAATGCCGTTCCTAGATTATTCTCGGCGAGCCAGTTGTTGTTCGTTACCTGGAGTGCGTGAGTCCAAAGAGTCACATGGTCGTTCCAATATCCAACCTGACGGTAAGACAATGTCATCAAGGCCAGCAAAATCGCAGCGCTGGCGCCAGAGAGGAATCCGGCATGAATCCGTTTTTCAGAAGCCCAATCGGCCACTCCCCAACAGATCATGACGAAGAGTCCGACCAGCGGGAGGTAGGCATACCGGTCAGCCATCGCCTGGGTGCCTACTTGTACTAAGCCGATCATGGGAACCAATGTTCCCAGAAACCAGAACCACCCTACCGGGAGATAGCGGCGACGCCGGGCGGAGATCACGCCAGCAGTGACCGTCAGCAGAAAAAGTAACGATCCTCCTACTTGCCACGCCTTCAGAGAATTTCCCGGGTACGGATAGAAGACCGAAAGCCGCAACGGCCAGAAAGCGTTTCCTACATATCGAGCATAGGAGACAATGGCGTTCTCCAGTCGTACGGAGCGCGCGTAGAAGCTGGTAGCCCCACCACTAGCCTGCGCTTTCATGGTGATATAAGCGCTCGCTACACAAAGCCCGAGCAGCGGAACCTTCTCCCAAACCAGCGAACGCAACGGCCTTTGCGGAATGGGCTGGTAAGTGGCGCGTGGCTGATCGTTCGCTAAAGAGAAGCGCTGCAGCGGCCAGTAGTCCCACAGCAGCAGCACGAACGGCAATGTAATCACCTGGGGTTTGGCCATCAGTCCCAAGGCGAACAGGACTGCCACCAGCAGGTATCGACTGTCTCGCGGCGCGCGCGCGTACCGGCGATAAGCGGCCAAGGTCAGAAGAAAGAAAAACATGCTGAGCAGATTCTTGCGCTCAGCAATCCAGGCGACGGATTCGACATTGATCGGGTGCAGCGCGAAGAGCGCAGCTACCATCCAGCTGCGGCCGATAAATCCGGTTGCTTGTTGCAGGACCCAGAACAGCAGCAGCGCGTTCACGATGTGGAAAAGAACGTTGACATCATGAGGCCCGGCGGGATCCATGCCGAAGATCTGTGAATCGAGCGCATGCGACAGCCATGTGATCGGATGCCAGTTGGCCGCATCCCAGGTTACGAAGGCCCAGTGAATGGTGTTCCAGTTCAGTCCCGATCTGACGTGAAAGTTGTCGAATACATAGTCGGCATCATCGAAATTCGCAAAGGGCTGCGAGTGGACCGGAAAGTAGACGGCAATGATGGCGATGACCAGCAGGAGACCAAGCAGAACGGCTTGCTTACGCGGTGAGGCTGGCAGGCGCGAATGGTGCTGCTGAGCAGCAGTTAAATCAACCGAAGCCACTCGTCCTCCCTGGGTTCGATGGTCATCTTGGTGCGAGCCGCGCCCTCATTCTACAAAGGCTCCATACAATCTCCAAGGTGGCGCGCGTGCCGTCACGAACGCGCATCTGAAAGGTGCGTCTCAAATTCAATGCCGCATGCCGGCTGCCGCCGCGAAACACTCGCGTGCGTGTTCCTCATCTCCCAGTTCGCGATACGCTTTGCCCATACCGGTTAACGCCGCCATTTTGAGTGCGGGATTGCGCGCGACCGCGACCACCTTCCGGTATCGATCTATGGCTGCCTGGAAGTTGCCGCGCTGCTGCTCGTAGGTTGCGATATTCATATTGCTGATGGGATCGGCGGGATAAATTTCGGCAGCTTTAAAGAAGTGTGGGATGGCTTCGTCGGCTCGGCTTTCAACCAGCAAAGCTTTGCCCAGGTTGTTCTCCGCCAACCAATTGCGATCCGTCACCTGCAGCGCGTGCGACCAGAGCGTTACATTATCCTGCCAATAGCCGACTTGCCGATAAGTGAAGGCACTCAGAGCGATCAGGGCCGCAATGCTTGCCGCCGGCAGAATTGCCGCGGGCAAGTGCTTTTCCTGCGCCCAGTCCGACACCCCCCAAACCACCATGATGAACAGGCCGATGAAAGACAGATATGCGTAGCGATCGGCCATTCCTTGCGTGCCCACTTGCATTAGTCCGATCATCGGAACCAGCGTTCCCAGAAACCACAGCCATCCCATGAACAGATATCGCCGGCGAACGCCCTCGACGCACAATGCGCTGATCGCCAGCAACAGAAACAAAGATCCGTACACCTGCCACGGCCTCAAAGACGTTCCGGGATGAGGATAAAAAAGCGCCAGGTGTGTCGGCCAAAACGCCTTGATCACGTAGCGAGCATACGAGACCAGGGCATTTTCCAGGCGAAGGGGAAAAGCAAACGCGCTGGTTGCACCTCCAGTGCTTTGGGCGTTCATGGTGATCAGGGCGCTGGCCAGCGAAAGAGCCAGCAGGGGTAACTTCTCAACGACCAGACTGGAAAGTTTTCTCTGCGGGAAGATTGCCCCCGAAGATGTTGCCGGGGAAAATTTCTTGCCGAGTGACAGCCGCCCGAGTGGCCAGTAATCCCACAGCAAGAGAACGAAAGGCAGCGTAATCACCTGCGGCTTGGCCATCAATCCCAGCGCGAACAGAATGGCAACCACTGCGTAGCGGCTCACCCGGGGCTGGCGCGCATACCATCGATAGGCGCCCAGAGCCAGGAGGAAGAAAAACATGCTGAGCAGGTTCTTGCGTTCCGAGATCCAGACCACCGACTCGACGTTGATCGGATGCAAGGCAAACAACGCTGCCACCATGAAGCTGCGTCTTGTGTAGCCGGTCGCCTGCTGCAAGATCAGGAAGAGCAGAAGCACATCTAGCAGATGGAGCAACAGATTGACGTCATGAGGGCCAGCCGGACTTAGGTCGAAGAGTTGGCAATCCAGCGCATGCGAAAGCCAGGTTAGAGGATGCCAGTTGGCGGCAGCATAAGTGGTGAACGCCCACCGAACGGTGTCCCAGTCCAGTCCGTTTTGTATGTGGATGTTGTTGGTGACGTAGTCGCCGTCGTCGTAGTTGACGAAGGGAAAATGATTGACTCGCGAATAAAGTGCGACAGTAGCGACGACGAGCAGTGCCGCAAGCAGAAGCGTTTGTCGCCACGATGAGGTCGACGAGGCCAGCGGAGGCCGGGATTGAATTGTCTCGTCAGGTTCCAATCCAGCCGAATTCAATCGCCCTCCAGCACTCTATGGACCTTGCAGCTTCTTGGCGGTCGCGAAACACTCGCGGGCCTGTCCGTCATCGCCCAGAGCGCGATACGCCAAGCCCATATTGTTCCACGCCTTGATCTTCAAGCCTGTACTGGTAGTCAGAAGGATAGCTTTCTTATAGCCTGCGATCGCCTCCTCCAGATTGCCATGCTGCTGGGCATAATAGGCGATGTTGAAGTTGCTGATGGGATCGATGGGGTGAATCTGTGCCGCTGCGCGGAAGTGCGGGATGGCTTCTTCCAATTGATTTCGTCCCATGAGCGCCCCGCCCAGGTCGTCCTGAGCCACATAATTAGGGGCGGTAACCTGCACGGTGTGCGTCCACAAAGTCACATTGTCGGCCCAGTAGTCGATCTGGCGACGGGCCGCGACCGTCAGCGCCAACAACATGACAACACCTATAGCCGGCAGTACCGCGGCAGGAACATGATGCTCCGCGCTCCAGTCTGCTACCGCCCAGCACACCATGATGAACACACCGAGCAGCGGAAGGTAGGCATAGCGGTCAGCCATGGCCTGCCTGCCGACCTGTACCAGGCCGATCATGGGTATCAAGGTTCCCAAGAACCATAACCAGCCCACCAGCAAGTAGCGGCGACGCCGGCGCTCGATCGCCCACAAGGAAATGAGAATCAGGATCGCTAACGCCCCGAAAACTTGCCAGGCTCGCAGCGAGTTTCCAGGATGGGGATACATGGGCGCGAGATGCAGCGGCCACGCAGCCTTCCCCAGGTACCGGACGTAAGAGACGATGGCATTCGACAGTCGCACCGACAGCGGATACATCCCCAGCGTGACCACGGCTCCCGCAGCCCGCTGCGCCTTCATGGTCATGGCTGCGCTGGCGGCGGCTATAGCGAAGAGCGGAATCTTCTCCTGCACGAGCGAGCGCAAGCTCTTGGCCGGAAATGCTGCCGTACCTTCGCCGGCGACTGGCGCCGGGTCAGAGGCGAACGACATCCGCCGTAACGGCCAGTAATCCCAAAGCAGCAGAACCAGCGGCAGCGTAATGATTTGCGGCTTGGCCATCAGCCCCAGCGCAAACATTGCGGCGACAACGGAGTAGCGACCGACGCCCGGCTTGCTGACGTACCAGCGATAAGCGCCCAATGCGAGCAGAAAGAACAGCATGCTCAGCACGCTCTTGCGTTCTGACACCCACACTACCGATTCCACATTGATGGGATGTACCGCGAACAGCGCAGCCACCATGAAGCTGCGTCCGGCAAAACCCGTGGCTCGTTGCAGCACCCAGAACAGCAGCAGAGCGTTCGCGATATGCAGCAATAGACTGCTCTGGTGATGGCCGCCGGGATTCAAGTCGTACAGTTCGACGTCCAGCGCGTGCGACAGCCAGGTCAGCGGATGCCAGTTGCCGGCATCGTAGGTAGTGAACGCCCAACCGACAGTTTCCCAGGTCAAGCCGGATTGAACGTGAAGGTTTTCCGTGACATAAACGTTGTCGTCGTAATTGACGAAAGGATGACTCTTGACCGGATAGTAAAGAGCAATGGTGAGAATAATGAGCAGAAGACTGAAAACGTAAAGTTGCTTGCCGGGCGCAGCGAGCCGTCCGGCGGGACGGGTTTGAATCTGCTTTCCAGGTTGCAAGCCGGCAGCGCCCACCATTTCCTCTTCGCCCGACGAGTATATCCGATTGGCTGGTGGTCGCTGGTTGCTCTTGGCTACTCGCTCCTCACTCCGGAATGTGCTCTAGACCGTGACTACAAGGCCGATCTTGTTGGAGGCAAAACCAGTGAGCTTCGCGCAAGGACTAAATATCCGGCATCGGCTTCTGGCCAATAGCGCAAGGCGAATCGCGTTAGAGCGGCTTTACTGCGCGTAGTATCCCTGGCGAGCGTGGATTTCCAGTTTTTGCGGAGTCGTCACTTCCACTCGTAGAGAATGGAAGCCGCGCCGGGCTTGCGGAGGAAACGACACATAGTACTGAGCTCGCAGGTCCTGTTCGATCTGAGCGAAAGCTCCCTCCAAATCCCTGCTAGATGGCGCGATATAGAAGCGGCCGCCAGTGGTATCGGCCAGTCGCTGCAGGATCTGGTCACCGCGATCGGGCGCCTGTCGCGCGTGAATAGTCAAAGCGTAGATCTGAATTTCATTGCGCTGGGCAATGGCGGCGACGTCTGCCATTTGGCGAAGACTTTCCGTGTCATCCCCGTCGCTGAGGACGATGATGGCGCGATGGTCCAGTTGGCCATGGTCGTGGTCAGACAACTGGTCGGCGCAGGCGGAATAGAGAGCGTCGAACAGGCGAGTGCCCCATCCCGGCTGCTGCAGGTGCTCCACGGCACTGACCAGGAGTTGACGATCTGCAGTGGCAGTTTGCCAAACGCGTATGTTGCCTCCGAAAGCCATGACAAAGGCATTGTCGGTTTGGGGGCGCATCACCCGGTCGAGAAAGTTGAGCGCCGCCGATTTCTCGTCGGGTAGAACGCGCTTGACGGAATCGCTGGTGTCCAAAACGATTCCCAGTCGCAGAGGGAGATTGTCGTCCCGTTCGAAATCGGTGAACCGAGGTACCGGCGACTGGTCGTCGAGAATGCGAACGTCGGCGGGAGAAAGATTCGGCACCAGGCGTCCGCGTTCGTCAGCTACGGTGAATTGCAGTCTCACCTCAGGCACGTCATGCTGGACGGTGTATTCGGGAGTATTCGCCGGAAGATGGTTGTTGCTTTCCGGAAGGACTGGAAGTGGGGCCGTGATCACCACGCTAAGTCGGCCTTCATAATCGGCCGCATTTGCCGGGCTGGTGGACGCCGGGCCGATGGCTGCGGCATCCGATCTTTCCGCCACCCACTCCCCAATTCCTGCCAGGGTTACTCCACTCAAGGCGAGCGACAGTCCGGCAATAAGCGCCGATCTCTGCACAAGAGAGTTATCGGCTACTCGGCAGAGCAGCTTGAAAGGAAGCGGGAATTGGCGTGCACGAAAGCCGGCAATAACGACCGCAAGCTTCGATCCCCAAAGGCCCTGATTCGCACTTGCCGCGAGAAAGCTGACGGCTTGCCAGACCCTGTGCACCGGTCCATAGCAACGAGCCGACAAGCTGCACCCCCACCCACGAATGCTGGTTAGAAGCGCCTTTTACCAATTTGGTTATCCGGCCGCCCTTAACAAACGATTTTTTTGTCGACTGTCTTTCTGGATTCGTCCCCCTTTGGTGGGATGGCTAGCCTCCGGTCCGCCCGTCCTGTAGTACCCTAGGGATAAAGTAAATGCCCTCGGAAAAGGTTTTAATCGTCGACGACGAGAAGCTGGTTCGTTGGTCTCTACGCCAAAAATGTGAAGAGTGGGGTTATCACGTACTAGAGGCTGACAACGGCTCGGCTGCGCTGCGCGTGGCCCACAACGAGTCTCCGGATCTCGTGCTGCTCGATGTGCGCCTGCCCGACTCCAGTGGCATTGATCTGCTGGAACAACTGAAGAAGTCCGGCGACGCCCGCGCCGTGATCATGATAACCGCCGACCCGCAACTGGAAGATGTGAAGACCGCGCTCAAGCTGGGGGCTTACGACTTTGTGGGCAAGCCGCTGGACTTCGACGAGCTGGCGGTCACGGTGAAGAATGCGCTGGAAACCACGCGACTGCGCTCCGAGGTAGAATCGCTGCGCGGGGAAATGCGCCGCCGCACCGGTTATCACAATGTGATCGGCGTATCGCAGAAGATGTCTGAGCTGCTGGGCTTCGTTAATAAGATCGCCACCAGTGAAGCCACCACCATCCTGGTGCAGGGCGAAAGCGGTACCGGCAAAGACCTCATCGCGAAGGCAATCCATTATCAAAGCCGCCGTCAGGAAAAACCTTTCGTCGCTATCAATTGCTCGGCCATTCCTGAAACCTTGATGGAGGCCGAACTCTTCGGTCACGAGCGAGGCGCGTTCACCGATGCCAAGGCCATGAAGAAGGGTTTGTTTGAAATGGCCGACGGTGGCACCCTTTTTCTCGACGAGATTGGCGAACTGTCTCCCTTGCTGCAAGCGAAGTTGTTGCGCGTGCTCGAGGACCAGGTGATCCGACGGGTGGGCGGGGTGCGCGATATGCAAGTGGATGTGCGGGTGATCGCGGCCTCAAATCGCGATCTGGAGCGCGCCGTACGCGATAACACTTTCCGTCAGGATCTGTATTACCGGCTGGCCATCATCTCCATTTTTCTGCCGCCGCTGCGCGAACGCAAAGAGGATATTCTTCCCCTGGTGGAATTCTTCATCGAGCGCTATAACCGCACGTTCCGCAAGAAAATCACGGGCATAACCGACGAAAGCCGCAAGCTGATGCTGAAGTATGACTGGCCAGGCAACGTCCGCGAGCTGAAAAATGCGGTCGAGCGCGCCATGATTCTGGAGGACGAGAACCAGCTGCGTCCCGACTACCTGCCCTTTGCCGTAGCCCAGCAGCATTCCGCCTTCACTGCCTTCGAACTTTCCTCGGGAAATAGCAATGGCAGCGTAGTTGGCAAAACGCTACCCGACGGCCGTAGCCTGCCCAAACTCGAGATTCCCGAGGGCGGCACATCCCTGGAGGAAGTGGAACGCGAATTGGTTGACCTGGCGATGACCCAGGCGAACGGAAATCAGACTCACGCCGCCCGGTTGCTCGATATCAGCCGCGACGCTCTTCGTTACAAGCTAAAAAAGTTCGGCCTGATCCATGCGGAAGAAGATGAACCCTCGGCGGCCACACCGTAAAGTTTAGACGCGTATCGCTATCAAAGTTTGGGTGCCTCGGGCAAGAACATGGAACTTGGGCTGATGGTGGTTATCGTTGGCTTGCTTCTCCTCGTGATCGCGTTATGGTTAGTTTCTAGCCGGTCCCAAACCGGTCCTCCTAGAGGTGAGAACCGCATCTTTTCTGCGCAGGTCCACGGCACCGATCACGCCGATGTAGTTTCTCGCTGGTCCCGGGCTGAAAATCGCATCTTTTTTGCACAAGTCCACGGCATCGACCACAAGAATAGTGATGGTTCGCCGCGTCAGGCAATCATTGCAAACTGCCATGTGGGTGAGGAACTGGTGCTGGTTCCCGAACCGTCTAACCGCTACGACGCTGATGCTGTGAGAATTTGCAGGAAGAGTGGCGACCAGCTCGGCTATTGGGTGGCCGACGGACGGATGGCCAACAACCTCGCTATCGGGTGGACCTACCGTGTGACCATCGACGAAATTTATTCGTTCAAAGAAAACCACAAGAAACATGGTGTGCGCCTTCGCGTGGAGGTCCTGACGATGAGCCGTAGGACGGAAAAAAGAAGAAAACGGGCAGACAATATTGAGGCCGCTCCAGAGTAGAGACTATGAGACTTGATCTTGATTTCGCACGCAAGCTTTTGCAGAGAATCGCCGAGCTACCACCTGCCAATGCGCTCCTATCTAGGCGAGTGGGTTTCCAAGAACGACGGCTCACATGCCTCTTGCGGGGACGAAAGTAGCTTCCGTGCGAAAGCTCATCATTGCCATTGCCGTGATCGTTGGCCTTGTGGCCGCGATGGCGTTTTTCGTGCCCCACCTTGTCCGGATGAACCGGTATCGGCAGCAGGTTCAAGCCGAGTTGCAGAGGCGGCTGAATCGGCCGGTGCAACTGGGACAGCTCTCGCTGAGCATTTTCCCCCTCAGGCTGAGGGCGTCGAATGTCATCATCGGAGAGGATCCCAGCTATCACAGCGATGTGCCGTTCGCCGAAGTGACAGAACTGGATCTCCGCATCAATTTCCTCCCGCTGATCTGGGGGAGTGTGGCCATCAAGAGCCTGGACATGAAGCGGCCCAAGATCGAGCTCATCTGCAATGAACAAGGGATGTGGAATTTTTCCACTGCAGGCAAAGCACCCACTGCCGCATCCGGGCCGCCGTCACTCTCAGTCGCAAGGGCTCCCGCATCCGCTCAGGCGGGTGGTTTTACGCTGCGAGAGTTGAAGATCAGCGACGGCCAGATTGCCATTACCGATAAGCGGAAGCTCCAGCCCCGCGCAGTTTACGATCACATTGACGTGACCCTGAAAGACTATGCGCCCGGCAAGGCATTCTCGCTTGATCTGACGGCGCGTTTGCCGGGTAACGGATGGCAGACCTTTCGCGTGACCGGAAATGGCGGTCCGATCAATAACGCCGATCTCGCCACTACACCGTTTAAAGGAACGCTAAAACTGAATGAGGTCTCGCTCTCTGCTGCCCAGAAATTCCTGAACAATCCTGCGCTGGAGGGAACCGACGCGGTGATTTCAGGCTCGACCCATCTATCCAATGCCGACGGAAGGCTGACGACCGATGGATTGCTGAAACTGGAGAATGTGGTGGTTCGCGACGTGCAGGTGGGATATCCGATCTTTGCCGATTTCGACCTCACCGATGATCTCACCAATGATGTGCTCCAGATCAGAAAAGGAACGATCAAGCTGGGCTCCACTCCGGTATCGCTGGATGGAACGCTGCAAACCCGGGCAAAACCGTGGATCGTCGACATGAATGTCGGCGTGTCCAACGCTTCCATAAAGGAGGCGGCACGACTGGCGGCGGCATTCGGTGTTGCCTTCAGCCCCGACACCGCGATCGCGGGACAACTGACGGCCAAGGTTCACGCGCAGGGCCCTACCAGCAACCTGGCGCTGACAGGCAATGTGTACGGACGAGACCTGGAAGTCACTGGCAATCAGATTCCGCAACCCGTTCGAGTGCCGGCAATCGATCTAACCATGACGCCGCAGCAGATCCAATCCGATAACTTCACCGCAAAGTCGGGCTCGACCTCGCTGGCCGTTCAGGCGACTGTCGCGCAATATACCAGCAGCTCGCCAAATGTCGATGTATCGCTCAAGACTATTAACGGCAAAGTGGAGGAGTTGCTGAATATCGCCAGGGCCTACGGCTTCGCCGGAGTCGAGGGGATGACCGGCAGCGGAGCCGTCAGCATCGACCTTCATGCCAGCGGACCAATCAAGAATACGAACGCCATGAAGTTCAATGGGAACGGGACTCTGAAAGTCATTTCGCTGAAAATCCCGGCTCTGACCAAGCCGCTTAACCTTCGCAGCGCAAACCTGCAATTCACTCAGAATGCGGTCAACCTTACGAGCCTGTCGGCGTCACTGGGTTCGACCAACGCTACTGGCAGTCTGAGCGTTGGGAATTTCCAGGCTCCGCGGCTGAGTTTCACCCTTTCAGCCGACAAGCTGAACGTAATCGAACTGGAACAAATTACCGCCGGAGCGAACCCGAAGGAATCGCCCAGGAAGGGAGCTGCGGCATCATGGAGTCTAGTTCCCACGGCCAACGCTGCGCCTCCGCCCAGGACTCAGCCTGCCTTTCTGAAATTAGCGACGGGGACCGGCACGTTGACTGTCGGCACCGTGGTCTATGAGCAAACGGTGCTGACCAACCTGCGCTCGAACGTGACCCTCAATCACGGCATCATCCAACTCAATCCTCTGACCGCGCAGATTTATGGCGGCCAGGAAAACGGCAGCGTGACGGTGGACACGCGTGTCCACCCGGTCACCTATGCGGTTACTACCAAGCTCACGAATGTGGATGCCAACCAGTTGCTGTCATCGGTCTCGACGGTGAAGGATACGCTGTATGGAGGCTTGACGGCGACGACCGATGTAAGCTTCGCCACTCCCGAGTCGGGTGAGATCGTCCAGACGCTAAACGGAACCATGACGATGAGCCTGACGAATGGCAAAATCATGAAGCTCGACCTTCCGGGAGAGTTGTCGAAGATTGGGAAGTTCGGCGGCGTGGCCCCGAAAGGCTACACTGCCATCTCGCAGATGAGCAGTACGTTCAATATCAAGAACGGGGTCGCCCAAACCAACGATATGAAAGCTACACTGGATGTCGGGGACATGGCAGCCAGCGGGGCAATCAATTTGTTCAACCAGGAGCTGTACTTGCACCTGACCGCCGTGTTGAGCAAGAGTTTCAGCCAGTCAGTTGGCGGGACGACAATCGGTGGCTACCTGAATACCGCGCTGGCCAACAAGAACGGCGAGCTGGTTCTGCCTGTAATCGTCTCCGGCACCACGAGCCATCCCAAAGTCGCACCCGACATACAGCAGATAGCCAAGCTGAAGCTGAGTGGCCTGTTGAACGGTAAGGGAAATGGCCTGAGCGGAGTGCTGGGCAAGATCCTGGGACAACATCACAGTCAGCAGACACCGGAAACACCTGCCCACAAGCAGTAGTGAACGAACAACCGGCACAAACACAAAAGCCGTCCCCCAGGACGGCTTTCCAACATCTTCACGTTTATGCGCACTATGTGCTGCTGTGCTCCAGAATTCCTTTTTCCAGCTTTTCCTGGCACTCGATGCAGTGGCGCGTCCACGGAACGGCTTCGAGACGTTTGGCGTTGATCTCTTCGCCGCAGGAGATGCATTGTCCGAACGAGCCCTCGCGAATGCGATCCAAGGCGCCGTCCACCATTTGCAGAAGCTGGCGTTCATTATTGCTCTGGTGAAACAGAAATTCCTTGTTATAGGAATTGGCGGCCCGGTCGGCGATGTCCTGCGCCGATTCCACGTCAGCGTCGCGTCCGTCCTGAGCGGTCCGGGTCATCGCGTAGCGTAGTTCCCGCTGCCGGTCCTCCAATCGCTTCTTAAAGCCTTCGAGTTTCTTCTTCTCCATAGGTACGTCCCCTGCCGCTTCCCCACAGAGGCCCTCTAGCCTGCTGGGCGAGAATGCGGTGTGCGAAGCGGAATCATATGCGTCCAACAGAACGCACGTCAACTCGACCCCGCAACGCCATGCTGAATTGCGCAAACTAGAAACGTTGGATGCGATGCGGCGAGACGGTGATTCAGGCACAAAAAAAAGCGGCCTCAGGGCCGCTTTCGAAAGAGGCAAGCGAGGTAGGTATCTTCAGGGGAGTCGATGCAGGGGGCTGCTCCGCAATGCGGGGCAGACACATAGATGTCGAGACAACAGGAAGAGGGTAAACTTCAAGGTGCTTTGTGCCTCTTTGGTTGCTGTTCTGCTTGCACTTACGTTTCCAAAGCTGGCATGGAAGACCCACTGAGACGGCGATGTTCAGGAAGTGATTGTTAATAGAGGACATAAGCGCCTCTGTTGCCTCGATCTGACGGGCGGAGGCAAGCGCAAGTCCCTCGCCCTGAGGTGGTATCTAGGTACAAACTCTTAGGCGGTCATATTCTTATTCTGGGCCGCATTCTGCTCTTCGATCACTTTGAGTTTGTTGAGGAGCGCCTTATAACTGATCTTCAAAATCTTCGCTGCCTGCCGCCGGTTCCAGCGGGTCTGGGTAAGAACTCGCTCAATGGCCTCGCGCTCAGCTGACATGGCGGCACGTCTTCCAATCTCGAGCAACGACAACGTGTCGCTTGCGCTCCCATTTCCCTTGGCGGCTGTTATCGGAATCGACGACGGCTTTTCTGGAGGCCGATCCCCGCTGGACTCGGTGTCGCTCAAACCCCAAACCGGGCTTGTGCCGGTCATCGAACTGACGATGGGTTTGTGCGTCGATAATTCGCGGATGATCTGGGCTTCGTTGCCCACGATGACGTAGCGCTTGACCAGATTCTCCAACTCGCGAATGTTTCCCGGCCAAGTGTATTCCATCATGCGGCCGATGGCATAGTCACCGAATGGCGCCGGTTGCTTGCCATAGAACTCACTGTATTTGCGAAGGAAGTAGTCGAGAAAAACCAGAATCTCCTCACGACGTTCGCGCAGCGGAGGAATATGAATGGTGATGACGTTCAAGCGATAGAAAAGATCTTCGCGGAATAGTCCTTCCTGGACCGCCCGCTCCAGCGGTTTGTTGGTTGCAGCCAGGACGCGAACATCGACCGAAATGTCGCGCTTGGCCCCCAGCCGGGAAAACTCTCCGTCCTGCAGCACGTGCAGCAATTTGGCCTGCAGCGACGGATGCATCTCGCTAATTTCGTCGAGAAAAAGCGTGCCGGAATTTGCCAGATCGAACTTACCCAACTTCTGGCGGTTGGCGCCCGTAAAGGCGCCCGGCTCGTAGCCAAACAGTTCGCTTTCCAGCAATTCATTTGGGATGGCGGCGCAATTGACTTTGACAAACGGTTTGTTGCCGCGTCCGGAGTGGGCGTAGATCATGCGCGCAACCACTTCCTTACCGGTTCCGCTTTCACCTCGAATGAGAACTGTAGCCGTGGTGTCGGCGACCTGCTCGATGGTGTCCTTCACCTCTTCCATCTTGGGACTGGTGCCAAAAAGGCCGGCGAAGTCGCCAGTACGCCGCACTTGATCGCGCAAAGGCGCGACCTCAGAAGATACAGGCTGACGGTCGAAGACCTTGCTGACGCGGAGATCAAGATCTTTCAGCTCGAAAGGCTTGCTCAGGTAATCGTCGGCGCCCAGTTTGGAAGCGGTGAAGATGACCTCAGGACTGTTGTCTGACGATAGCAGGATCACAGCGACTTCGGGCTTGATCTGTTTCAGCCGTTCCAGCGTATCCAGAGCGTCCGAGCCTGAGGTAGAGAGGTCGAGCAGGACGAGCGCCGGATCATAAACCCGAAACATGCGGCGAGCTTCCTCACCGCTGGCGGCGCTGCTGACCTCAAATCCCCGGCGTATCAGATGGGCCGCGATAGACCTGCCCACGCTGGCGTTGTCATCTATCACGAGGACCCGAAACTTTGGATTTGGGACCATCCCACTCCTCAGACCGCTGTCGAAGATGTACGCGGAGCCCCACACAGGGAAATCAGTGTTCCACTATGAGAATCCTGATACCCACTTCGAGGTTGTACTTGCTCAGACCACAGACAAAAGATCCCGCCGCGGGTATCCGTGGCGCAAAGTTGTGAAATTCGAAAGAGTGTTTGGGTGATTGTAACTCTTGCTTTGCGCTGATAACAGCGCCGAGTGTTTTTTTTCGAGCGGCAGGAGTTTGCAGCAAATAGAAAAGGCGACCCGTGAGGGCCGCCTCGGCGAAGTCGATGAGCATCGATCGCTAATTCCCGCCCGGCACGGTACGCAGCTTTCCGGGCATAAAGTGGTACGGCGGCCATGGTCCGGTAATGGAGATGTCGCAGTCTTTGAAGTGGCGAGTCGCTGTACCGTAACGGTTCTGGTATTTGACAACCGAGCTGGAGTCGATAAGGTGGGCGAAATCAATGAGCATTCCGCCGGAATCGGTACGTTTACAGATTACGTCTTCCTCCAGAGGAGAGAAGAGCTTATGCACCTGCATGGAGAGCGCGCGGGCCTTGGTCTGCCGTTCTCTCACCCGTGTTGCCTGCTCGCGTAACTTGCGGAGGTATTCGCCACCTACGCCAGCCGGCAGCTCGGCGACTGCTTCTTCCAGTGTGCCTTCTTTCACGACCAGCTTGAAATGCATTTCCGCCTTGCCGCGCAGGCGGTCGACGGTTTCCAGAAATGTCTTGCGGTTTGCTTTAACCGCCCGGCGAAGGGCTTCGTCGGAGTCGAAAATGGTGCCGAAGCGAAAGGGAAGAACGGTAAGGGTACGAAAACACTCGCTGACCACCCGGGCGTGGTCCACGATGGATTGCTGGGTGAGAGTTTGACCCGCGGAATAATCGCTGACAATGACGGCAAATTCTCCGCTGGGACATGCAAAAACCGAAGCGCCGTTGACGCCTCGGAGATTCTCTATCGCAAATGGGCGCCGGGCTCGTGTGCCGCCTTGCAGACCCTGCTGCTCAGTAATACAGTACGCGTACCACGCCATCTTAGTCTCTCCTGGGAGTACTCGCACACAGATTTACGGGCGCTGTGCATGAGGGAATACTGACTTTCGAACGTGGAATTGCAGATTCAGGCTTTTAGCCAGGGATGGACGAGGTACCAGCCCCAACAACTCTATCCTATGCCTTTGACCTGACAAACTGCAATCAGTAACTTACGCGGAAAGCAGGTTTTTTCGGCCGGGGATAGCACCAGTCTTGCCGGCGAGCCGGTTTTCGGCATCTGCTGGACGCCAATTCCGCTACCCGGGCTGGCAACGTCCCGGTTGGCACGCTAGCAAATTCGACGGGCCGGTAGGGTTACTTGCGACGAGCGGGTTTGACCGGCTTTTTGGCTTTCTTGGCTGGAGCCGCTGGCTCCTCAGCCGCTTCTTGCGCGGCTCGGCGTTCCAGAGCCTTGGTCACGACATAGGCCATCTCCGCGACGGGCGCGGGTTTACCGGTCCAGATTTCGAATTGCCGGGCTCCCTGCTGAACGAACATCTCCAGTCCCGGAATCACTTGCAAGCCCTTGGCAACGGCCATTTTCGTCAGCCTGGTCTCGGCTGGAGTGTAAACCAGGTCGAACACGTATTTCGTGTTCAGTTCTTTCTCTTCCAGCGGCGATTGCTTATTGCCGTTCATGCCAACGGGGGTGGCGTTAATGATGACATCGAACGATTGCTTGGCGACCTCGGGACGCTTGAGATACTTAGCCTTGGCCTGACGGGCGAGCGCCTGCCCCTTTTCGGCCGTGCGATTCGTAATAAAGACTTCGGCCCCTTTGTTCTTAAGACCATAGGCCGCGGCCCGAGCGACTCCGCCGGCACCGACGATCAGGATCCGCGCGCCCGCCAGGTGTAAGCGCTGTTCCAGGGGAACAAGCACGCCTGCGACATCCGTGTTGAAGCCGTAAAGCTTGCCATCGGCCGCACGCACCACGGTATTGCACGCGCCAATCTGCTTGGTGAGGGCATCGGAATTGTCCAGCTCGTCCACCATGTCCTGCTTGTAGGGCATGGTGATGCTGAGGCCGCGAATCGGAATGTCCCGCACGCAAGCCAGCAGATCCTTCAGGCTTTTGGCGTGCAGGGCCAGATAAACTGCGTTTACCGTCTCCCGACGAAAGGCGGCATTCATCATCACGGGCGACAGAGAGTGTGCGATCGGATCTCCAACCACACCATAGACTTGAGTAGCCTGGTCGACCATGTCGATGCGATAGGTATCGCGTAATTCACCGGCCAGCACCTGGCCGGGAGCCGTCTCCTCGCCCTTCAATGCTGCACCGAAGGTGAAAATGCTGCCGGCACGTACTCCTAGAACCCGGCTGATGATGCCTTGCTCCCCCATACACAAGCCGACCATTTCGTGCTTGCCCGAGTTGGCCTCCAGAAATTTCATCATCACGACGTTGTCATAGAGGTTGGTCGCGGTGGAAACCACTTTGTAGAAGTCGGCTGGGTACTGGGACATTTCCCCGAACTGTTCATCTAACTTCTTGGTGTTCTTGAAGTTGTGATAGGACAGGATGACTCCCACGCGGTTGGAAAGATCTTTCAGATCTTCGTCCTTCAGGACTTCTGCGCTCTGCACTTCTAGATCGACCAGGGGGAAACCGGAGTCGGCAGCCTTCCGTAGAACCGCAAGTTCGGCTGCCACCGAGCCTTTAAACTTTCCGCCATTAACCGCCCGCCGGCAGGTCGCGATGAAAGTGGCCTCGGGATGCATTTCCAGGAAGGTCCTGAGCTTCGGCAGCGCTGCGAGCGGCTGTGACAGATAGTCTAACCTTAACTCCAGAAACGGGTTATCGCGAACCAGCGACTCAGCCCGCTCAATCATCATGGGGGCATCGCTGCCCACCACCGCGATGCAGAGACGGGGCAGCCGAAAACGTCTGATTCGGGAGGCGTAAGTGCCTGAAGACTCGCGCATGTAGCTGCACGATGGTACAGATGCACAACTCCAGATGCAACACCCTTGTTACGAAAATCGTAGGGAGGCGCACGGAAGTAACGTCGAGCAGCCCCCAAATCGAACTGGGAGGCACTGGTTAAATACCTGTCAGGAAAAGGTTTAGGTGCCGGCCGTTGGGGCTCGGCGTGTCATTCCTCGCCAAATACCTCCGCCGTAAAGACTTGCAGTTCGGCGCCGTGCTGCCATGCGTCGGGATCCAGGCCGGCCTTCAGGCAAGTCTGACTTAGAAACGTCTCACGATCCCACTCCCACTCCACCGGTACCTGAGGCAAAAGGAGCCCTCGTCGATTGCCTTGCTGTACAACCAAGCCGTGTTTTTTCACCACCACCTCCCCGGGCGAGACCGTTCGAAGCTGGGACAAAACACTGATTTCGACCTTCAACCCCTTCAACTCCGGTTTTGTGACGGCTTGGAAGCGCGGATCGTCGAATGCGGCAGCTTTGGCCGTTTCGGCCACGGTCTGGTAAAGCGGCTGGCTGGGAAATACGTACCCGATACAGCCTCGCAGTCGTCCGTTCAAATGGAGCGTGGTAAAGGCCCCGCGGAATTCAGCCAGATGCTGGCTAGGCGGCACCAGGTCAAGATCGCGCTCTTCGATTGCGGCTTCAATCGAGTGATGAGCCAGCCGCAGCAGTTGAGCTCGTTCCGCAGGTGAGTATTCCGCCGACTCCGAGGCAATATCCGGGTCGGATTTCTCAGATGGCGGGCACATCGTTGCGCTTCCTGCGCCGGTTAAGGACGAAGGCACGCCGTCGACGGCGCTTCTCGGCGTGGCGATCGATCTTCTTCCAGAACGCCACAAAATAATCGATTGCCGAAAGTAACGAGAGTCCCACCATCACCCAGATCGAGAGCAGAGCGATGGGATGCACCGGCAGATTTAGAAAGTACCATGGCAGGTGGGTCCAATGGTGATCGATGATTGCCGCCACCACGGAAACGATCTGCACTACCATCTTACTTTTCCCCAGCTCGCTGGCCTGGATGGTAAAACCCTCCGAGGCAGCAATGGATCTCAGCCCACTCACCAGGAATTCGCGGCCGATGATGATGACCGCCATCCATGCGGGAACGGTACGCGGATTGAATTGCACCAGGGTGATGAACGCTGCGGCGATCAGCAGCTTGTCGGCCACTGGATCAAGCAGCATGCCCATAGTGGTGACCTGCGCCCGCCGGCGGGCCAGATAGCCGTCGATAGCGTCGGTCAAGGAAGCTGCGATGAAGACAAATGAAGCCAGCAGCTCGCGCTCACCGTTGGTGGAACTGAAGCGGTTGCTCGACAAGATCCAGATCAGCACCGGGATGCTGAAGATGCGGGTGAGCGTGATGTAGTTCGGGAGGTTCACAGGAAACAGGGTGGCACACTACCGCGATCGTTTGCGCCGGCAACAAGCCGATTATGCTCTACAGATTGGATTGAAAGCAATCGCAGAAAAGAGGCCCCGCCAAATGCTAATCGTCATGATGAACGGCGATCTCGTCGAGCATGGAGGGCGCCTCATACTGTTCCCAATAGCTGTAGCCCACCGGAATTCCCTTAGCCCAATCCAGAGCACCCATCCAGATGCGCAACGGCACCCGGAACCGTAAGCGAACGGCGGCAACCGGGTGCGCTAGAGTCGCAAGCAGGACATACACCAGGATGGCCGGGAAAGCCACCGCGACCGCAAGCAGGCGTAAGCAGAAATACAGGCGAGGCATGTTGACCTTAGAAGGAGAATTTCCCCACGGCTGTTCAGCTTGACGCTATTATGCCCCAACTAAAGCGGCGATGGCCGGGTGGTTGGGAAAATTATTTTTGTCCTGAAATGGGAACGGCTCCCGCGCCGAGAGCCGTTCTGAGGCCTAGGTTAACCGGATCGTAACTATGCGTAAATTCCACGTTGACGAATCGTGTACGCTACGCGATCGATGGCCAGCATATAGGCCGCGATGCGGTTGTTCACGTGATGGGTTTCGGCATAGCGGACCACGTCTTCGAACGACGAGACCATAATGTGTTCAAGTTGCTCGTTGACTACCGATTCCTTCCAGAAATAGCCTTGGCGGTCCTGCACCCACTCGAAGTAGGAAGCGGTAACTCCGCCGGCATTCGCCAGGATGTCGGGCATCACGAAGACGTGTTTCTCGGCCAGGATGTCATCGGCGGCAGCAGTGGTCGGACCGTTGGCGCCCTCCACCAGGATCTTCGCCTTGACGTCGTCAGCGTTGGCTGAGGTGATGACGCTTTCGGTTGCCGCCGGGATCAGGATCTCGCAGTCGGTTACCAGAAGGTCTTCGGTGGCAGCGCGCTCCGCTCCTTTGAAACCGTGAATGGTGCCTTCCTTCTGACGGTATTCCCACAAAGCCGTAATATCGATTCCTTTGGGGTTGTAGAGGCCACCGTCCCACTCTCCAATGCCTACCACCTTGTACCCGGCCTGATGCATCAGAAGCGCAGCGTTCGAACCGACATTGCCGAAGCCTTGAATAATGACTCGCGTGCTCTCGCGCGTCATGTGGTTCTTCTTGATGGATTCGTCGCAGATGATCATCACGCCCCGGCCAGTGGCTTCGCGGCGGCCGCGCGATCCGCCCATGTTCAGCGGCTTGCCGGTCACTACGGCGGTGACCGTCTGGCGCATGTGCATGGAATAGGTGTCCATCATCCACGCCATGGTTTGTTCATTGGTGTTGACGTCGGGCGCGGGAACGTCTTTCTCCGGGCCGATGAACTCGATCAACTCGGAGGTATAACGCCGGGTCATGCGCTCCAGTTCGCCGCGCGACATGTTTTTGGGATCGCAAATGATGCCGCCCTTGGCGCCGCCGAACGGGATATTCACCACCGCGCACTTCCAGGTCATCCAACTGGCCAGGGCCCGCACTTCGTCCAGCGTTACATCAGGTGAGTAACGGACGCCGCCTTTGGCGGGGCCGCGTGCGATGGAATGCTGTACCCGATATCCGGTGAAGACCTCCAGTTGCCCGTTGTCCATGTTGACCGGAATGTGCACGATGATCTCGCGATTGGGCTGACGCAGCACGCGCCAAAGACCTTCGTCGAGGTTTAACTTTTCGGCGGCCAGGTTAAAGCGCGCCGCTTGTTGTTCCCAGGGATTGCTTTCTTGTTCCAGCGTATGTGTGGTAGCCATAAATTCTCCGAATAGTGCAGACAGCTTGTTTTATGAATCAGAGGACGCTATTGGGTAGACTGGGCGTCCGATATTGAGGCCAAACCTTCAAAGTATATGCAGTGGCGTGTCATGCGCGCAAGGTAAAGTGCGGCTCGCGGCTGTCCCGTATAATCCCAGTAAACTTCGCATCTGCGCTCAACAATCCGATGCTGACTCCCGATCTTAAAGGTTTTTTGCAGCTCAGCCGCGACGCCACTCTGATTCCGGTGGCAAAGACTCTGAGCGCAGACTTGCTGACGCCAGTCGGGGCGTTTCTCAGCGTCGCCACCCGGCAGAAGTACGCCTTCCTGCTGGAATCAGTCGAGGGCGGCGAAAAGATCGGGCGCTATACCTTCCTCGGCGCTCAACCGCGAACCGTAATCACTGCGCGGGGCGACGACTTGACCGTCCGCGATGGCTCGTCTGAAAGGCGCTATCAGGGCAGCGTCATGGACTTGCTGCGCGAACACTTGCGGCAACACCGTCCCGCAACCTTGCCCGATCTGCCTCCCTTTACCTCGGGGTGCGTAGGATATTTCGCCTACGACATGGTTCGTCAATTCGAGCGCTTGCCGCAGCGCACGAAAGATGATGTGAAACTTCCCGATTGCGTCTTCACCTTTTACGACAGGCTGCTGGCCTTCGATCACTTGCGCCATCAGATTCACATCATCGCCGCAGCCGACGTTCGCTCCGAGTCGCCTCGCAAAGCCTATGAACGCGCCTTGGCCGATATTGCCGCTATCGAGGCGAAGTTGGAGCGCGGAGTGCGCGGCCAGCATTTTCAGGGCTCATCCGGCGGCAAGACGAAGTCCATCAAGGTCCATAACAGCACCTCTCACGACAAGTTTGTCGACAGCGTTCGCCGGGCGAAAGAGTACATCGCGGCCGGAGACGTTTTTCAGGTTGTGCTGTCGCAACGGCTCGACTTCAAGCCGCCTGCCGAGCCCTTCCAGATCTATCGCGCACTGCGCACCGTGAATCCTTCCCCTTACATGTATTTTCTGAAGCTCGACGACATCCAGGTGGTGGGGGCATCGCCCGAGATGCTGGTGCGCGTTTCGGGGCGGAAGCTGGAGTACCGGCCAATCGCGGGCACGCGCAAACGTGGTGCGGATGCGGCGCAGGACGAGCAGCTCACACAAGAGTTGCGTACCGACGAAAAAGAGCGAGCTGAGCATGTCATGCTGGTCGATCTAGGACGCAACGACTTGGGACGGGTGAGTGAATACGGCAGCGTGAGGGTTCGCGACCTGATGTATGTCGAGAAGTATTCGCATGTCATGCACCTGGTGTCGGCGCTGGAAGGGCAGTTGCGCGGCGACCTCGACGCTCTGGATGTGCTGGCAGCTTGCTTTCCCGCGGGCACGTTGAGCGGTGCCCCCAAGGTGCGTGCCATGGAGATCATCGAAGAACTGGAGCCGGTGCGCCGCGGGGTCTATGGCGGCTCGGTGCTGTACGCCGATTATGCCGGCAATCTCGACTCCTGCATCGCGATTCGGACCATGGTGGTGCATGGCGATCGTGCCTACGTGCAGGCCGGTGCGGGTATCGTCGCCGATTCCGATCCCGAAAGCGAATATCAGGAGTGCATGAACAAAGCCAGCGCGGTGTTGCGGGCTTGCGAGAGGGCGAGTAGTAAATGAGGAGCATGCGTCTGATCGATCGCAGTCAGCCGCCGCGACTGGCCGAGGCGACGATGCCTCGGCCCCAGGCCAAGGACGGCGAGGTGTTGGTTCAGGTTGTTGCTGCTGGAATTACTTCCGCCGAACCATTGTGGTATCCGACCTCGCACACCAAGGATGGGACGGAGCGCGACGGCGCAGTGCTCTCCCATGAGTTCTCGGGAAAAGTCGCCCAACTGGGCAAGGGAGTTACCGGACTGGCTGAAGGCGACGAAATCTACGGGACGAATGACTGGTTTGCCGACGGGGCGCTGGCGGAATTCTGCATTACCCGGCCGGAATGGATCGCGCCCAAGCCGCGTCGCCTCACTGATGCGGAAGCCGCTTCCGTCCCGATTGGAGCGCTCACTGCCTGGCAGGGGCTGCTGATCCGTGCCGGCCTGAAAGATGGCGAGCGCGTGCTGATTCACGGTGCAGCGGGTGCAGTGGGAATTTTCGCGGTTCAGTTGGCCCGGCTTCACGGCGCGTATGTGATTGCCACGGCTTCTGCGCGCGATATGGAATTCGTGAAGGACCTGGGCGCACAAGAAGTCCTTGACTATCGAGCCCAGCCCTTCGAAAAGCAGATTCGAGATATCGACGTTGTCTTCGATGCAGTTGGCGGCGACAGCCTTCGGCGCTCCTGGGGTGTGCTGAAAACGAGTGGTCGGCTGGTCACGATTGCCTCCACCGACGCGGCATCGACGGATAAACGCGAGCAGGATGCATTTTTCATTGTTGAGCCAGACCATCAGCAACTGGTAGAGGTGGCCAAACTCCTCGATGCGGGACAGTTGCGGACGGTTGTAGGTCCCGTCGTACCCCTGGCGCTAGCCGCCGAAGCTTATTCAGGAGGCCTGGGGAAAAAACAACGCGGCAAGGTTATTGTGTCGATAGCTGAATCCAATGCCGAGGAGCCGCGGGCGCCGCAAACCGGGTCGCAATCATGATCTTCGTCCTCGACAATTACGATTCGTTTACTTACAACCTGGTCCAGTACATCGGAGAGTTGGGTGCCGAGGTTTGCGTCTACCGCAACGATCAGACGACCGTGTCTGACATTGAGGCACTTCGTCCCGAACGCATCGTAATCTCCCCCGGCCCATGTACGCCGCAAGAAGCCGGCATTAGCATCGACGTGATTCGGCATTTTGCCGGACGAGTCCCCATCCTGGGTGTTTGTCTCGGGCATCAGGCCATTGGCGAGGCCTTCGGCGGCAAAGTGATTCGCGCCCGCAACCTGATGCACGGCAAAACCAGCTCGGTCGAGCACGACGGCAAGTCCATCTTCAGCGGTATCCCTTCGCCCATGATTGCTACCCGCTATCATTCGCTGATTGTCGAGGAGAAGAGTCTTCCCGCCGACTTGGAGATTTCGGCAACCTGCCGGGACCGCGATGGTACCCGCGTCATTATGGGGCTGCGGCATCGCAAGTTCGCGGTGGAAGGCGTGCAGTTTCATCCGGAGAGCGTGCTTACGGAACAGGGAAGGCAGATCGTGCGCAATTTCGCAGGCCAGCTTTAGCTTTTCGTTATCCGAGATCGCCGCGGGTTTCGTATCACCTCGACATCAGAGAGCCGCCCCCAGTATAGTGGCGGAAGAACACAGCCCTGCGTGACCAGTGTCTGAATTCGCGTACTTACGATAAATGGCCAATGCCGTAGAACTGCGTGGAATACGCAAGACCTACGACCACTTCGTGGCGGTCGAGCGCCTTTCCATTAGCATTCGCGAAGGCAGCGTCTATGGCTTGCTGGGGCCTAACGGCGCAGGCAAAACTTCTTCTATCCGCATGATGATCGGCATTACCCTGCCGGATACGGGAGAAGTCTGGCTGTTCGGCGAGAAGTTTCATCGCGAGCAGTTGCGCCGCGTGGGTTATCTGCCGGAAGAGCGCGGCCTGTACAAGCGAATGAAGGTCATCGACCACCTGGTTTTCCTTGGCCGCCTGCATAATCTCTCTGAACACGAAGCGCGCAAACGTTCGCTGGTGTGGTGCGAACGGCTGCAGATCAGCGAATGGACTCAGAAGAAGGTGGAAGAGTTGTCCAAGGGAATGCAGCAGAAGGTCCAGTTCATTGCAGCGCTGTTGCACGATCCTGACCTGGTCATCATGGACGAGCCATTCGCCGGACTCGATCCTTCGAACTCCGTCATGTTGAAGGATGTCTTGATCGACTTAAAGAAGTCAGGTAAGACCATCCTGTTTTCCACCCACCGCATGGACCAGGTGGAGCGCCTGTGCGACTCGATTTGCCTGATCGATCACGGCCGCGCTGTGCTGGAGGGCGATCTGGCCAGGATCAAGGCCAGCTACGGCAAAAATCATTTGCAGATGCAGTATGAGGGCGATCCGCAACTCGAGGGCAACGAGATGGTGGAGTCGTTCAACAACTACGGCAACTACGTGGAAGTACGATTGAAGCCGGGCGCCGATCCCCAGCAGTTGTTGCGCATTGCATCAGACCGTGCGCGCATCAGCCGGTTTGAGCTTCTAGAACCTTCGCTGGAAGAAATCTTCATCGACCAGGTGGGGAAAAATGCGTAACATCTGGACCCTGTTGCAACGCGAATATCTGGAACGCGTCCGCACCCGGTCGTTCGTTATCTTCACTCTGGTGATGCCGGCTTTCATGGTTGGCAGCGTGCTGGTTCCCACGAAACTGGCCGAGATGAACTCCGGTGGTGAGCGTCACCTGGTGCTGGTGGTCAACAATCCCCAGATCGCAACGGCGGTCACGCAAGAGTTGACTAATGCCAAAACGACGCAGAGATCAACCCCGGATGAGAACCCGCTGTTACCAACTACCTATGTGATCCAGGTCGACACCACGCCTACCGAAACCGAGCGCAACTTGTTGCGCGAGCAGGTAAGCGACGGCAAAATCACCGGCTTCCTTTGGCTGACTGATGAAGCTCTGCAGCAGCGCAGCATCACCTACAGCACCAAAGAAGCGGCCGACTTCGGCCAGTCTGTGGAACTGCGGAACGCAGTGCGGACGGCGGTCATGAAACAGCATCTGCTGGAGAAGGGAATCAGCGGTCCCGAGGTCGACTCGATGCTGACGCCGATCGAATTCAAGACGGTTCGCACCGAGAAAGGCAAAGAAGGCGCCAGCGGCATCACCGTCTTTGCTACCGCCTTTGCCATGGTCATGCTGCTCTACGTCGTCGTCATGATCTACGGTATTGCGGTCATGCGCTCGGTCATCGAGGAGAAAAGTACGCGTATTCTGGAGGTGCTGCTCTCGTCGGTCACGGCGAAAGAGTTGCTCGCCGGAAAGATTCTCGGGGTCGGCGCGGTTGGGCTTACTCAGATCCTGATCTGGGTAATCTGTGCAGCGTTGTTTTCCGTTCCCGGACTCATCGCTGCCAGGCCATTTCTGGGTGACGTTCACATTCCGATTATTGGCACCATCGCGTTTGCTGTTTTCTTCCTTCTCGGCTACCTGCTCTACAGTTCCATGTACGCCGCCATTGGTTCCATGGTGAATACCGATCAGGAAGCGCAACAAATGCAGTGGCCCGCCATGATCCCCATCATTCTGGCGATTTTCATGATGAACCCGGTGCTGCAGCATCCTAACTCGCCGCTATCGTTCTGGCTCTCGATGGTTCCGTTCTTCGCCCCCATCCTTATGCTGGTGCGCGTGCTCATTGAGCAACCGCCGGCCTGGCAACTGGCGCTCTGTATTGGGCTGATGCTGGCGACCGTCTATGGCCTGCTTTTACTTTCGTCGCGCATCTACAGAGTTGGAATTCTGATGTACGGCAAGCGTCCGACTCTGGCCGAACTGCGCCGCTGGCTGCGATACGCAGAGTAGAATTCACCCGTGCCCAATCCCGACAGCGCAGTCGCCCAGGAAAACCGTGACTCCCGGTTTACTCCGCTGCAGCGCGTCCAGTTGACGCTGGTTTCCTGGATTGTTCCTGCCTTGCTGCGCCTGATCGGATGCACCCTGCGCTTCACTACCACGTACGAGGAAGGCGCGATCCAAAGTCTCGACGAGGTCTATCCCGGCATCTTTCCGTTCTGGCATCGCTGCGTGCTGCCGGCGACGTGGCTATATCGTCATCAGCATCCGGCGGTGATGACCAGCCGCAGCCTCGACGGAGAATACATCGCCCGCGTCATTCGGCGATTCGGATTCGTGCCGGTCCGGGGATCGAGTTCGCGCGGAGGCTCACGAGCACTTCTGGAGATGAATCAGCAACTGGCGCAAGGTAATGCCGTGGCCTTCACCATCGACGGTCCGCGCGGTCCGCGCTACGTTGCCAAGAAAGGGCCGGTGCTGCTGGCCCGCATGAGCGGCGCGGCCATCACTGCTTTTTATGTCGCAGTGGAAAGAGCCTGGGTGCTGAAGACCTGGGATGCGCTGGTCATTCCCAAACCGTTCTCACAGATTTATGTGCGCTTTGCCCGCAAAATCTTTGTCCCACCGGATGCCGACGATGTGGCGATGGAGCATTATCACGCCGAGATGCAGGCAGCATTGGACCGAATTACGGCTTTTGCCGAGGGGCAATTCCGCCCCGATCGATAGAGCTGGCCTTACAGACTGAACAAGTCAGATTCGACACGCTTCGCGGTTTTTTAAGAATAGATCCCACACTGCAGTCAGATTAAGATAAATCCGGCGTGAAACTGCTTCAGTCCTTGCCCTGCGCCATGGCATGATTCTGCGTCCTATACTTCGTTCGTATTTCGCGCAGCTTGTCCACATGCTGGTCGCTGAGCGGCTGCTGTTTGCCTAGCAAATGGGTGACCAGCGCGATCTTGGCGAAGTGCTCCACCGTTTCCATATTCATGTAGGCGGTGATCAAGTCCTGGCCGCACGTGACCACGCCATGGTTGGCCATGAGGATGGCATCGTGATCGGCAACCAGAGGCGCAAGCGCTTCTGCTAGCTCGGGGGTGCCGGGAGTTTCGTAATTGGCCAGCGGCACCGATCCCAGGGTCACGATAATTTCAGAACACAGCGCGCGGTCCAGCGCCAGCCCGGCGGCGGCATAGCCCGTTGCCGTGGGCGGATGGGCGTGTACCACGGCCCCAGCGTCCCGACGGCTGCGGTAGATCACCACGTGCATGTTGACTTCGCTGGAAACGTCGCGTTCGCCTCTCAGCTTGTTGCCCCGCGGGTCGACGATGACCAGGTCGTTGGGTTCGAGCAACCCTTTGCTCATCGATGTCGGCGTACAAAGAATGTTGCCGTTTTCCAGGCGCACAGACAGATTGCCGTCGGTTGCCGCCACCAGGCCGGTCTGGTGAAGCAACTTGCCGAAGCGGACGATTTCTTCCCGGTGTTGTTGCTCTGTCTTCATGCGTCGAGCCCCGCACCCCTCAGTAAAAGCTGATGTTGTATCGTACCGCAGGTTCCGCTTGCCGGAAAAGGAAAGATGCGTCGATTCCTGTGATCCGGCTGGTCGAGGCATAATGTTGACGGCCTGCCGTCGCCTTTAGCGTTTGTGGGAAGGAAATTGTTCTGTGCTGGTCTCCGAATTTGACTATCACCTTCCCGGGGATTTGATTGCCCGGCAGCCGTTGGCCGATCGCGCGGCCTCGCGATTGCTGCATGTCGGCCGCGATCCGGAAGTGCTCGAGGACCGGCAATTCCGCGGGTTTCCAGAGTTGCTGCGGCCCAGCGACTTGCTGGTTTTTAACAACACAAAAGTTCTGCCTGCCCGGCTCTACGGACATCGCAGCGGTTCGCGAGCGCAACGCGTAGCCGGGAGCAATCCCGCCGCCAGGGAATTCTTGCGCGGTCAAGTGGAAGTCCTGCTTACGAAGCAGCTATCGGCGTCGCCCATGGAGTGGGAAGCCCTGGTACATCCCGGCCGCAAGCTTGGTATTGGCGAGCGAGTTTATTTTGGCCGTGAAGCTGACGAATCGTCGCACGAGCTGGCGGCCGAGATCGTTGGACGGGGCACGTTTGGTGAGCGCCATGTTCGCTTCGATCCGGTAGACGATTTCTTCGGCGTGCTGGGGCGTATTGGACATATTCCGCTGCCGCCGTATATCGATCGTCCCGATACGCCCGAAGACCGCGAGCACTACCAGACCGTCTACGCGAAACCGCCTGGCTCAGTAGCTGCACCCACCGCCGGCTTGCACTTCACGCCCGATATTCTCAATCAGATTCACCGGCGCGGAATCGAAACGGCCGAGATCACCTTGCATGTCGGCCTGGGGACGTTTCAACCGGTGCGAGTGGAAGTGGTGGAGGAGCACAAGCTGCATCGCGAGTGGTTCGAGATTTCGCCCGACGCAGCCGAGAGAATTCAACGCGCGCGCGGCGCCGGGCGGCGAATCGTTGCGGTGGGAACAACCACGGTGCGCACGTTGGAATTCGCTGCTCAGCAAAACAAAGATGGTTGCATCGTGCCGCAGAGCGGAGAGGCCGACATCTTTATCTATCCCGGATTCGAGTTCCGCATGGTGGGCGCGATGCTTACCAACTTCCACCTGCCGAAGTCGACGTTGCTCATGCTGGTTTCAGCCTTCGCCGGACGCGAAAGAATCCTCCAAGCCTATGACCATGCCGTTCATGAACGGTACCGGTTCTATTCCTATGGGGATTGCATGCTTGTGGAATAAGTTGTCGACACAGCTGTGCAGCAGACGGACCGTTAGGGATTGGCAGTGAAATAGCTATTTCCATCGGCTATCATTGGACCAGTTCTGAGATGAGGTTCAACGAGCAACAATGATTAGCCCCGGCAGACAGAAACTTTGGCGTTTCGTCGCGAAGGTATTGAAAGCGATTGGCTTCGTCGGCTGTTTTGCGGTGTTTATATGGCAGACGTTTTTGATCGGACACTACACAGCAGTACGTCCGCATAGCCCAGAACCGCAACGGGGATGGACGGTTGGCCTATCGTGGACTCATCCCGCTAGTTACGGAACAGCGCAAGAGGAAGAGCAGATCATGTTTCTGTTCTGGGCGTTTGTCCCCTTCTTCACACTAATAATTGCGGGAGAATTGGTGAAGGTCTATGTGCTGGAGGATTACTCCGGCATCAGAGGTCTAAAAGGGCCACCTTATCCCCTCAAGCGCGTTTGATGCGTATCGCGTTTCGGAACATCATCTGGTGTGAAGGTTTTGCCTGACGAGAGATTCCCATTACGCAACCTTGAGCGGCTAGTACCGCGAGCGGTGGCAGCATTCACCGCGAGTTGTTAGAATTTTCTCTTGCCTTCCACGCGCAAAACCGCAAAATCCGCTACCGTCTCCAGCGCCGCCAAGCCGGCGAGCGCGGTGAAGAGTTCTGCCCCAAAGGCTGCGGTCGCCTCGCCGCCTGAGCCCGCCGGATCCAGGGGCCGCATCTATCTCATCGACACGATGTCGTTCATCTTCCGCGCCTATCACGCCATGGCGCGGCAGCGGCCCATGTCGACCAAGACCGGCATTCCCACCAGCGCGACCTTTGTCTTTGTCAACATGTTGCGCAAGCTGCGCGCCGACTTTGCGCCGGAATATCTCGCCGCAGTGTTTGATGTCGCCGCTCCCACCTTTCGCGACGAGCAGGCAACGGCCATCACCAGTCTCCGCAAGTTCGACGCCAAGACGCAGACATTTGTTGACACGGCCTATGGCGGCTACAAAGCCAATCGCGCGGCCATGCCCGATGATCTGGCGCAGCAGGTTCCCTACATCCGACGGGCGCTTGAGGCCTATCGCATTCCCATGCTCGAAGCGTCGGGCTTCGAGGCTGACGACGTGATCGGCACGCTGGCGCGCAAGGCCGTCGACGCAGGCTACTCGGTCTTTGTCGTCTCCAGCGATAAGGACATGATGCAACTGGTCAGTGACCGCATCTGCGTGCTCAATCCGCCGAAGGACAACCTGATCTGCGATGCGGCCAAAGTCGAGGAGATTCTCGGCGTGCCGCCGGAGAAAGTCGTAGACGTGATGGCGCTGCGCGGCGACAGCATCGACAACATTCCCGGCGCGCCCGGCATCGGCGACAAAGGTTCGGTGGAACTGATCCAACTCTTCGGCAGCGTGGAGAACGCGCTGGAGCACGCAGCCGAGGTCGAGCGCAAAACGTATCGCGAGTCGCTGCAGAACAATCGCGATGCGATTCTTATCAGCAAGCAATTGGTGACCATCGACAGGAATGTTGCGGTCGACTTCGATCCCGAGACCATGCGCGCGCAAGAGCCTGATCCAGTCGCAGCCCGCGCTCTGTTTACCGAGTTGGAGTTCACCACCCTGGTGCAGGACTTCCTCAGCGAGAGCATTGAGCTGGGCGAAACCGATTATCGCGAGGCCAAGAGCGCGGCTGAGGTCGAGGCGGTGATCGCGGCGGCGAAGAGGCCCGGAGGAATGCTGGCGATCGTGCTGGAAACATCTGCGGCGGAGCCGGTCGTCGCAATAGAAGTCGAGCTCGCGGACGAACCCGAGGCTGAGCAACTTTCATTGACTGCGCCGCCGGCGGCCATATCGGCTCCGTTAAGTCGGCGGGTTGCAGTCTCAGCCGAAGCCGGCAAAGCGCTGACCCTGGCTCTCGACGATTCAGGGCTGGCCGAACACTTGCAGCAGGCGCTGGCAGACGAATCGCTGCCCAAGACCATCCACGATTACAAATTGGTGATGCATGTCTTCGGCGAGCAGGGATTGGCCCTCGCCGGGGTGCAGCATGATCCGCTGCTGTATGGATATCTGCTCGACCCAACGTATTCGACCTATGGTTTGCGCGAGACTGCGCAGCGCAAGTTTAATCACAAGCTGGGACCGTCACCGGCCGAGGCTGCCGATGTGACCCTGCGTCTCACGGAAAAACTGCGCGACGAAATCGATCGAGCCGGGCTGCGCAAGGTGTACGACGAAATCGATCTTCCTCTGGTACCGGTTCTGGCGCGCATGGAAGAGGCCGGCGTCAAACTCGATTGCGATGTGCTGGCGGAAATGTCGCGGCGTCTGGAGCGCGAGATCGAGACCAAAGCGCGCGAGATCTACGACAAGTCCGGTTTCGAATTCAACATCAACTCTCCCAAGCAGCTGGGCGACGTCCTCTTCAACAAGCTGAACTTGCCCAAGCCGATCAAGTATGGCAAAGGCAAGACCATCTCGACTGCGGTAGACGTGTTGGAGGGGCTGGCGGCTGAGCACGAAGTTCCGCGCATGGTGCTGGATTACCGCCAGCTCTCCAAGCTGAAGTCTACTTATGTCGACGCCTTGCCGGCGCTGCTCAACTCCTGCACCCGGCGGCTGCACACCACCTTCAACATGGCCGGGTCTGCGACCGGACGGCTCTCGTCGGTGAATCCCAATCTGCAGAACATTCCAATCCGCACGGAGTTGGGACGCGAGATTCGCGCGGCCTTTGTCGCTGAGGCGGGACACGTGCTGCTCAAAGCCGACTACTCGCAAATCGAGCTGCGTCTGTTGGCCCACTTCTCCGGCGATAAGTTGCTGGTCGAGGCCTATCGGATGGGCGAAGACATTCACACCCTAACGGCGTCGCAAGTTTTCGGCGTGCCACCCCTGATGGTCAACGCGGAACATCGCCGCCGCGCCAAGGCGGTGAATTTCGGGATCGTCTATGGGTTGTCAGCGTTCGGACTGTCGCAGCAGATTGGCATCGATACCAAAGATGCCAAGCGCTTCATCGACGCGTACTTCGAGAAGTACAGTGGCGTGCGCGAGTTCATTGACCGAACTTTGGAGCAAACCCGGCGCGACCAGAAGGTCAGCACGCTGTTCGGGCGGGTGCGTCCCATTCCCGACATTCACAGCAAGAATTTCAACTTGCGCGGCTTTGCAGAGCGCACCGCGGTGAACACTCCGTTGCAAGGCACCGCGGCCGATCTCATCAAATTGGCCATGATTCGTATCGACGCCGAGTTGCGCGAACGCAAGCTGGGGTCGAAGATGTTGTTGCAGGTCCACGATGAACTGGTATTCGAGGTGCCGGAAACGGAAGTAGACAACGTAAAACATCTGGTGACGAATCTGATGGAGAACGTTTACCAACTGAAAGTTCCGTTGAAGGTCGATGTGGGAGTGGGACCGAACTGGCGAGACCTGGAGTAGACCGTGCCGACCGCGAAGAAAGCCAAAGACGAGCAACCGGGCGGCCGGCTTGCGCCAGAGCAGATTGCTGCGTTCTCGCAAGCGGTAGCTGAATACATTCACGCCCAGCGGAACCAATACTATGGCCGCTCGCTCCCGCTGGCGTTTTCCGATATCTGGTCGCGCTTTTTCCCCGCGCAAGACCTGGAACGCATTCGCGTGTTGCAGCCGGGACAGGAGCGGGTGCCGAACCCGCCATTCTATGCGGATCTGGAAAAACTCGGCTTCACCGGCCTGCCCGACTTCACTACTATGGCAGCCATCACGTTCGACGACCTGGTTGTCTTCCACGATCCTCTTACGCCCCAACTCATCTTCCATGAGATGGTGCATGTGGTTCAGTATCGGCTGCTGGGTATCGAGGAGTTCGCGCGCCTCTACGTGCGCGGATACTTGCATGGCGGTTATGAGGGTACGCCGCTGGAAGTCTGCGCCTATCAGCTCGATGGAAGATTCATCATGGGGAGCGTGGGCTTCGATGTTGAGGCCGAGGTCAAGGCGTGGATAAAGGAAGGCCGGTTCTAAAAGGCAGCCTTCAGCCGTCAGCTCTCAGCCATCAGCCCCAACAACTCCGCATTCAAGCACACATCGTGGATCGTCCAGCCGGGCATAGGAAACAGTTTGACTCTTCCAGAGGTAATCGAGTTCCCACGTCTCTGGAGTCTCCGTGAAATCACGCCCCAATCGCCTTCTGAATCGCGTTTGCGATGGCGTCACTGTGGCGACGCATTACCTGGTCTGACTCCGCTTCGATCATTACTCGTGCCAGCTTTTCGGTGCCGGAGTAGCGAACTACCACTCGCCCGTTGCCGTCCAATTCCCGCTCGGCGGTGCGGATGGTTTCCATAACGGCAGGCAATTGGTCGAGGGGCAATTTCTCGCGCACAGGAACGTTCTTGATCTCCTGCGGGAAGACTTTCATGTCGGCAACCAGTTCGGCCAAGGGCTGGCCGGTTCGGGCGATTATTTCCAGCACGCGCAACGCCGTCAAAATACCGTCACCCGTCGTAGTGTCCGCGTCGCGAAACAGGATGTGTCCCGACTGTTCGCCGCCCAGCGTAGCCCCGGTCTTCAGCATCTGCTCCAGGACATATTTGTCGCCTACGGGAGCCCGAAGCATGCGAATCCCGCTGCGTCGTAGCGCGGCTTCCAATCCCATGTTCGACATCGTGGTAGCCACCACCATGTCATGGTGCAGGGTGACGTGGGTCTTCATATCGCGCGCCGCCACCAGCAAGATGCCATCGCCGTTCACTACTTGTCCGGCTCGGTCAGAGAACATAGCGCGATCGGCATCGCCATCGAAGGTAATCCCCAGATCGTACTTTCCTTTCGCGGCGGCGACCACCTGGGCTATAGGTTCGGGATAGAGTGCGCCGCACCCCGCATTGATGTTGCGGCCGTTAGGCTCGATGTGCAGGAAGTCGGCGGCTATACCGCAATTGCGAAACACCAGGGGAGCAATCGTGCTGGCCGCTCCGTTGGCGCAATCGACCAAAACTCGCAATTTGGTGAAATCGGTGGTGGCAACGAAGCCAGCCAGCCACTCGGCATATTGTTCGCGCAATGCCTGGTCGCCGGGAAGCATGTCGCGGCTTGAGGCGGCTGCGTCTGATGCGCCTTCCGACAGTTGCTCAAGGTGCGCGAAGATGTCGGCTTCGATGTCGTGTTCGAGTTCATCGGACAGCTTGTAGCCATTTGCGCCGAAGATCTTGATGCCATTGTCTTGCCAGGGATTGTGCGAGGCGGAAATGACGATCCCGGCGGAGAAACGATTGGCACGTGCGAGATAAGCGATTCCCGGAGTGGTGATGACCCCGGCGCTCACCACCTCGACGCGCGAGGCTTCCAGTCCGGCGCCCAGGACAGAACTGATCCAGGAACTCGACTCCCGGGTGTCCTGACCGATCATGACCCGGGCGTGAGTTTCGCGGCTCGACAGCCGCTGCCCCAAGGCGCGTCCGATCGCGAAGACGGTTTGCCGGTCGAGCGGATACTCGCCCGCGACGCCCCGAATTCCATCTGTCCCGAATAGCTGTCTCATCGCTAACTTAGTTCCCGCACGTCATGCACAAAAATCCACGCCAGCAGAAGGGCAACCTCCAATCGTAACAGGCATACCAAGGGGCGGTTGCGTTTCCCTGCTTAGGGCTGACCAGGCTTCCCGGAAGTTTTCTCAGTACTGACGGTCACGTGAATTGGTGCGGGAGTTTGCACCCGTACCAGGGGATCGGTCACATAGGCATGAGTGGTAAAGGTCGCCTTTCCTACTACACCGGTAGCGTCCACCGGATCTGTCATGGCGTTTTGGATGGCTTGCACTCTTCGCTCTGGGCCCACAACAGTAATGGTCGTAGGATCGGCGGTCACCCCGGTTATGCCATATCCGCTAAGCAACGTGCCAATCACCCGCGGCTGCACGTCGACCGATCGAGTGGAGCTGCGATCGAAGCTGATGTGAAATTGCGATGGCACGATTTGTATCACCTTCACATTGCGCGGAACGTGGATTTGGTCTGTGGTCAGATCGAAAGTCCGCTCCCCTGGGTTGGCTCCGCGTAGGTCGAGGATGGCATGTACTTCGGACGGGCGCACTCCCTGCAGCAGGCGTTCGGGCCCGCGCAAAGTCACCTGCGCCTGCAATGGATAATCGGAATTAATCTCCAGATTGGCCGGTGCGTGCTGGAATTCCAGCGGCACGGTCATGGGGATTTCGATGGGTTGGTCGCGACCTACGGCCCACCAGAGCATCACGGCTATGGCCAGCGAAACCAGCTTGAAGGGCAGGTTCTTGAGAATGTATTTGCGAACGAAATTGCGGATCGATTCACCCATGATTAGCGCTCGGCTCCGTCGGCCAGGTCCTTCTCATGGCTGAGGCGTTCGACTTCGCGATCTTCGGCGGCCATTTCGCGATCGGTCACGGTGGTGGGAAGAGCGGCCGGCGGCACGTAGCGGCGCAGAACCTCGCTCAGGCGCTCACGCAGATATTCGACGGTGATGTCGCGTTCGATGGCGCCGCCCACGGCAATGCTGATCGAGCCGGTTTCCTCCGAAACCACGACCGAGATGGCGTCGGTCTCCTCAGTGATACCGATGGCCGCGCGATGACGCGTACCGAATTGCGTGGAGAGCACGGGATTCATCGACAGCGGTAGAAAGCAGGCGGCGGCGGCGATGCGTCCCTTCTGAATAATGACGGCCCCGTCGTGCAGGGGCGCGCTGGGTCGGAAGATGGTGATCAGCAGGTCGTAGGAAAGATTGGCATCGAGCGGAACGCCGCTCTCGATAAAGGTACGCAGGCCGATCTCGCGTTCGATGACAATCAGCGCGCCGGTTACCGTTTGCGAAAGGTGATTGGCCGCCAGCACGATGTCTTCGTAGCTATCCGTGCCATTGAATACACCGCCGCGCGAAGTTGACAGCCGGCGTCCCAGCCGGGCCAGGGCATGACGGATTTCTGCGCCGAATACGACGATCAACGCGAAGACAGCGTAGGGAAACAGGGTGGTGATCAGCCAGTCGACGGTTTTGAGCTGTTCGACGTGCGCCAGCCAGAACGCCATCACCAGCAGCATTACTGCGACCAGCATAGGGATGGCGCGGGTGCCCTTAATCAGCTTGAGAAACTCATAAATGATGAAAGCGACAACCAGGATATCGATGACTGAGATCAGCGATAATTGCGGAATGTGACCGAAGTTCTGCAGCATCCTGGTTCTTCAATGGCGGCGGAAGCCGCGGCAACAGCTTTAATTCTAATGCATCGGGATTCTGAAGAGTGGATAGTGGCTAGTAGAGAGTGGGTAGTTAAGAAACAGGATTTATCGCACAAAGACCAGATCAGATATTGCGACCCACTGCCCTTTATTTATTACGCTCTATTCACTATCGACTATCTTAACTTCGGCGGTGAACTTGCCATCGCCAAGTTGGGCGCGAATCTGTTCGCCCGGGTTGAGTTCGACAGCTTGTTTGACCAGGCGGCCATGGGCATCGAAGACAAGGGCGTATCCGCGGGCAAGAATGGCCTTCGGCGAGAGCGCCTGCAAGCTGCTGCCGAGCCGCTCCCAGCGGGAGCGACGACGCAGTAAGACGGTTTCACTGGCACGTCCAAGGGCAACCGTTAATTGGTCGACTCGAGTCTGCCGGGAAACAAAGAGCCGTGACATCGCCGAGATCAATTCGGCCATGCGCGCCTCGAGTTCACGGCGCATGGTCCCAAGCCTGACCCGCAGGTCGTGCCGGCGCAGTTGCGTCTCCAGTGTCTCGAGCCGGCGGGAGTCGTTCTTCAGCAGGCGAGACTGCGCCTGGACCAACCGAAACCCCAGATCATCCAGGCGCTGCTGCCGGCGGGCTATGGTGTCTTGCATGCGCGCGAAGACCGCATTTTGGGCCAGGGTCGAGAGTGCATTGTTGGCGCGCAGCAATTTGTAGTTCATGGTATGGGTCAGCCGCTTGTAAAGGGTATGGAGTTTCTCGGCGAGTTCGTGCTTGGAACGGATCACCATTTCGGCGGCCGCAGAAGGAGTGGGCGCTCGCAAGTCGGCAACAAAGTCGCAGATGGTGAAATCGGTTTCGTGGCCGACGGCCGAGATGACTGGAATTTCGCAGGCGGCAATGATACGCGCTAACCCTTCATCGTTGAAGGCGAACAGATCTTCGAAAGAACCCCCGCCGCGGGCGACAATGATGACATCGATCTGGCCGTGCCGGCTGAAGTAGCGCACGCCGGCGCTCACCTCGGAAGCGGCGACCTCGCCCTGCACCTGCGCCGGGTAGATGAGCACGTTCACCGACTCGTGGCGGCGGCGAAGGATGTTCAGGATGTCTTGCAGCGCAGCGCCGCGGGGCGAAGTGACTAGACCGATGCGGCGCGGCAGGGCAGGGATAGGCTGCTTGCGGTCCGGGTCGAACAGCCCTTCGGCTGCCAGTTTGGCCTTCAATTGCTCGAAGGCGATCTGCAGCGCTCCGGCGCCTTTGGGTTCGAGATGCTCGGCTTGGAATTGCAGGTCGCCGCGTTCATCGTAGACGGTGACCCGGCCGCGAGCGATCACCTGCAAACCGTTCTCCGGACGAAAGCGCAACAGCCGCGCCTGGGTGCGCCACATCACGACCCGCAGTTGGGCGGCGCCATCCTTCAGGGTGAAGTAAAGATGACCGGATTCAGCCGGACGGTAGTTCGAGATTTCGCCTTCGACATAGATGTCGGTAAAGGCGCGCTCCAACTGAGTGCGAACGGAGGCGACCAGTTCTCGCACCGGGTAGATCTTTCGCGGAGGAGCCTGGAAAGCGAGTCCGAGTTGTTCGGTGCCGGCCATGGAAAGAGTTCTGAAGGCAGTGTATCAAGGGGAAGAGGCGCTCTTCGCCATTCGCTTTTCGCTTTCGCTTTTGGCCCTCAGCTTTTAGCTCTTAGCAGGCAAGAGCCAGTTTCAGTTCACACGCCGGCGGGTGCTGCCAACGAGGTTCGCATCCGGCCGGATATTCCAGGCCATGCGAAACAGATGGAATCGAGGGCAGCACGAGGGATTGCTAAAAGCTAAGAGCCAAAAGCTGACAGCCAAAAGCGAAGAGCGAAAAGCGAATGGCGGCTGTCTCACCGCATCCGGTTCACGATATACAGCACGAACGAGAGAATTACGCTGAGGAGGATGCAAGTCATCAGGGGAAAGAAGAAGGTTGTGTTCTTGCCGCGATAGACAATATCGCCGGGCAGACGACCGATGGGAAGGCCGATTTTGCCGGCGAGGAGGATGATCAGTCCGCATACGAGGAGCAGTCCGCCGACAAAAACCAGGATGCGGCCAAGGTCGCCCATTGCTCTAGTCTAGGCGGATTGAGCGCGCGAGTGAAGGGCATGCGAGCATGACGTCCCCAGATGCACATCGCTCGGCGTTGCACGCGACTAGTTGCCCGGCGGAATGATAAAAACCACAGTCGCGTTGTCCCTGATCCCAGCGCTACTGCGTAATCGTTCCGCAGGCGATGCGATCGCCGGAATTGCCCGAGGGATCGGTCTTATAGTCGTCAGCCTTGGCGTGAATCATGATGGATGTACCTTCGTTGACAAACAGCGAGTTCCACTCAGTTGGCGGTCCCATCGTGACATCGTCATCCTTCACGGTTGCTTTTGCCTTGCCATTGGCCTCGACCGTGAAATTCATCATGTCGCCGGCGTGATGACCTTGAGGATTGTCGAAACCGTGTTGCTTGTTGGTGGGATTGAAATGCGCGCCAGCCGACTTGAAGTCGGGGGGATCGCACTTGGGATTCTGATGGAAGTGCACGGCGTGGACGCCCGGGGGCAAGTCTTTAACATCGAGCTTTACGATCACTCCAGGCTTATTCCGAGAGGGAAACTCGATGGTTGCGGTGCCTACGTCATTGCCTTTGGCGTCGATCAACTTCACGATTTTCTTCTTGGCCTGCGCGGAACTCGAGGCCACGCAGAGCACGAGAAGGGCGGCGATCGAAAGAGCGCGAAGCGGGAGTTTGTAGTTCATAGCTTGGGAGTTTTATCACAAATGGGACTCTCTGCCCAATTCCGGACTGGGTTGTAACAAACTCTTAATACGGCTGGGTTTTTCCAGGTCGCGCCGCACGAGCCGATCTATAATCCACGCTTGTGCCAGAGATGCAGCGCTTCGGTGGTGCAATCGACGGTTTGTAAGGTACATCTGATGCCAATGACTGCGGCTCGATTTTCGCGGCTTCTTCTGAGTACTCAATTCGTCGTGTGGGTGATCTATGGAGTTTTGGCGGGCATTAGACATTGGTCTGCTGGAGTTGTGTTTGGGTTGCTGGCCAGCCTGTGCCTCTTAGCGCTGGAAGCCAGCCGCCACATCAAAATCAAGCTGCTGGACTGGGTGTTGTTGGGCTACTTTATCCTGGCGACGATCGCAACATTCGTGGCCGGATCGGCGGCTTTTCCTACTTACAGTTCCGTGATCATCTGGGTCTTGTATGCCGGAGTATCGTGGGCCTCGATTTTGTTTGGAGTTTCGTTCACCCTGCAATATGCCCGGGAATCAGCACCGCCTGAGCGTTGGCAGAGTCCGGGATTTTTGCGCGCCAACCAGATCATCAGCCTCGGTTGGAGCCTGGCATTTACTCTTAATATCGGGTTGGTCACGATCGCATTGAATCCGCGAGACTATCCGCTGTTGAGCGGCGTGGGCGCTCCGATTCTTATCATGGCAGTCGCGTCAATTTTCACCTCACGCTATACCCATGCCATTCAGGAGCGAGCCCAGCAAGCCTGATTGCCAGCCTGTTCACGTTGATCACTGCCGGCATTCGCCTTCTGGTATGCTGTCGAGTTTGCCTCTGCAGCGAGGCCACTCTGGGTGCGAAAGGTCCAGCATTGGCGGTCGATCCTGTAATTCTGGTTCACGGTGGAGCGTGGGCCATTCCCGACGACATGGTGGAAGCGCATTTGCGCGGCGTGGAAGGTGCGGCAAACCTTGGCTGGCAGGTCCTGCAGCGCGGCGGAAGTTCGCTTGACGCAATTGAGACCGCGGTGGTCGCCATGGAGGAAGATGAGACGTTCGATGCCGGTCGGGGCTCGTTCCTGAACATGGATGGCCGGGTGCAACTCGACGCGCTCATCATGGACGGGGCGACGCTGCGGGCCGGCGGAGTGGGTTGCGTCGAACACATCCGCAATCCCATCCGCGCAGCCAAGAAGATCCTGACTGAAAGCCCACATGTCTATTTTGTCGCCACAGGCGCCGAGCGCTTTGCCCAGGAGCACGGCATCGAGTTATGTGCCAACGAGGAACTGATCATCGAGCGCGAGGTCGAGCGTTTGCGCGAGGCCAAGAAGCAAGCCTACCTACAGATGCCGGATGAGTTCGGGCCGTGCCGCTCGCACGACACGGTAGGAGCGGTAGCGCTGGATCGCGATGGCAACATCGCGGCAGCCACCTCGACCGGGGGAACGTTGAACAAGGCGCCCGGGCGCGTAGGAGATTCGTCGCTGATCGGCTGCGGTTGCTACGCCGATAACCGCAGCGCCGCGGTTTCGACTACGGGCTGGGGCGAGCCGATGATGAAGCTGGTGCTGAGCAAATGGGCGGCTGATCGGGTGGAAGATGGGCTGGCACCACAGGAATCGGCGCAGCGGGCGCTCTATTACCTGAAAGCGCGGCTCAATGGCCACGGGGGGATCATCATGGTCGATATCCGAGGCCGGATCGGAATTGCGCACAACACTCCCCGGATGGCTTGGGCCTTGTGCACGGAACAGAAGGCGTCGGCCGGAATCAGGATTGAGGGATAGCTATCAGCGTCGGTTCGAGCGAGCCTGCGACCTCACCATCCATTTACAATCAACTGTCCCGCCGAAGGTGATCCCGCATGAGCAAGCCCAAAGCCTCCAATCAGCACGCTGACGCCACCCGCTGCATTCATTCCGGTGAAGATCGCCATGGCCAATCGGGGCCCTTGGCTACGCCCATCGTGCAGACCTCGGTATTCGTGGTTCCGAAAGTGGAAGACCTGCGTCGCTACGCCAAAGGGGATAGCGATCTATATCTGTATTCGCGCTATGGAAATCCTACGATCACCGCGGTGGAGGAAAAGATTGCCGCGCTGGAGGGCGCTGAGGCCGCGCTGGCCACATCCAGCGGGATGGCGGCGGAAATGGTTGCGGTGCTGGCGACCTGTCAGGCGGGCGACGAGATTGTTTCCATGCTGGATGTCTACGGCGGAACGGTAAAGCTGTTCGAGCAGGTTCTGCCGCGATGCGGGATCAAAGTGCGATTCCTTCCCTATAACGATATCCAGAATGCGGAACGCTATTTTAGCCGCAAGACACGCATGCTGTTTCTGGAGTCGCCCACCAACCCGACCCTGCGCTGCGTCGACTTGGCCGCGCTCTGCGAGTTAGGTCGGAAACGGAAAGCTTGCGTGGTGGTGGACAACACGTTCGCCACGCCGGTCCTGCAGAAGCCGCTGGAGTTGGGCGCGGATGGGGTGATTCATTCGGGGACGAAATACCTTGGCGGCCACAGCGATTTGACCGCCGGCATGCTGGCCGGATCGAAGAAGTGGATTGACGTTGCGCGGTCAATGATGATCCTGACCGGGGGCTGTCTAGATCCGGGTTGCGCCTACCTGCTGCTACGAGGTCTGAAGACGCTGGACGTGCGAGTCGAGCGGGCTTGCCGCAATGCCGCTCGAATCGCAGAGTGGCTGGAAAAGCATCCCAAGGTGGCACGCGTCTATTATCCGGGTCTGCCAAGCCATGAAGGACATGAGTTGGCGCGGCGGCAGATGAAGGACTTCGGCATGATGGTTTCGTTCGATCTTCGCGGCGGCGGGCGGGCGGCGGAGCGCTTCATCGACAGCCTGAAACTGTGGTATCTGGCGGCCAGCCTGGGAGGTGTGGAATCGACGGTCTCCTATCCGGTGCTGACCTCGCACACCGGCTTGACCAGCAAGCAACTGGAACTGCTGGGTGTATCCGCAGCCACCGTACGGCTGTCGGTGGGGATTGAGGATCCTGAGAACCTGCGGGGCGACCTGCAACAAGCGTTGGCCCGGGCGTGAGGCTACCTCGGGGGCTGCGATGTGCGTCGAACCATTCCTGTCGCAGCACTTGCTACGCTTCGTTGACCGTGAAATTCCGCAGTAGTAACATCGAGATAATCGGTGGAACGCAGGAGAGCTGTTTCGGAATAGTTTCGACGATGACACTTCTACGCGCCACACTGCCTGGCACCGTTCTGTTGCTCCTGTGTCTGTTCACAGGGTGCGAGACAGCGGCACCCAGGCAATCCTCCTTTCTTCCGCCGCAGGCCAAGGCACCGCAAGCTACTTCCCCAACTTCAGGCAAGCCCCAGCAGCCGTTGCCCACCAAGCCCCAGGAAACTCCAAAGCCTCAACCGCAGCCCGATCCCGCCGAAGCCTTGATCGCGCAGGCAGAAAAGCAGTACGCGGCGGGACAATCAAATTACCAGGCGGGGCATTTGGAGGCGGCGAAGGAAGATTTTGACCAGGCTTTCAATACCCTGCTCACCAGCAACCTGGATGTCCGCAACGATGAGCGCCTGGATCGTGAATTCGAAAAGATTGTCGAGGCGGTCAACGAGTTGGAGTTGACGGCACTAAGGCAGGGCGATGGCTTTACCGAGCAGCGTTCTGAGCCCGCCCCGATCGATGAGGCCAATGACATTACCTTTCCGGTCGATCCCAACATCCGGGCGAAGGCCGAAGCCGAAGTCAAGACAACCAAGTCAGACCTGCCGCTGGTGCTCAACGACCAGGTGGCGATGTTCATTAACTATTTTTCCAGTCCGCGAGGTCGCGCCACGCTGGAGCATGCCTGGGCGCGTTCGGGCCGTTATCACGAGATGATTTCGCGGGTGCTGAAGGAAGAAGGCGTTCCCCAGGACCTGATCTACCTGGCCCAGGCCGAATCGGGCTTTCAGCCGCTGGCTTTGTCGCGGGCCGGCGCTCGCGGTATGTGGCAGTTCATGGCCGGGTCGGGCGAGCTTTACGGTCTGGAGCGCAGTTGGTGGGTTGACGACCGCCAGGATCCGGAAAAAGCCACCCGCGCCGCCGCTCATCACCTGAAAGACCTCTACAACCAGTTCGGTGACTGGTACCTGGCGATGGCAGCTTATAACTCGGGAGCCAGCACGGTGCAGCATGCCGTGGAGCGCACCGGTTATGCCGACTTCTGGGAACTCTACCGGCGCGGCGTGCTGCCTCAAGAGACCAGAAATTATGTGCCTATCATTTTGGCCGTTACCATTATGGCCAAGAATCCGGAGCAATACGGACTGGCCCGGGTAGCTTCGGAGCCGGCGCCGCAGGTGGACCAGGTCAGCGTCAATTATCCGGTGGATCTGCGCCTGGTCGCCGAATGTGTGGACACCTCAGTGGACTATTTGCAGGAACTGAATCCCAGCCTGCTGCGCATGACCACCCCGAAAGACCAGTCCTTCACCCTGAATCTGCCCGCCGGATCACACGAGAAATACGAGGCCGCAATTGCCTTGGTTCCGCTCGACATGCGCACGTATTGGCGCTATCACAAGGTGGATTATGGCGACACTCTGCCTTCGATTGCCCGGAAGTACCACACTACCGCGTCGTCGATTGCGGAGGCCAATAATCTTCCCGGGGATGACCTGAAGCCGGGGTCGAAGTTGATCATCCCGATTTCGCCGGGAAAGCACGACGCGCAGACCGTGGCCTATTCCCGCCGCGCTTCCCATTACAAGGTGCGGAAGGGCGATACGCTGGAGTCGGTGGCCGACGATTTCGAGGTTCCGGTCGAGAAGTTACGCAAATGGAACCACTTGCGAGGCACGGCACTCACTCCGGGACGCAGCCTGATCATTTACAAGCCAACCTCATCGGAGACTGCCGAGGCAGAGCCCTCCGACGAAAAGAGCTTTCCGGTCGCCAGGACAAAAGGCAGCAGCGAGTCGCATAAAGCCCAAACCGCTGATGCGGCGAAGTATCACAAGGTTAAGAAGGGCGAAACCCTCAGCAGCATAGCCGAGTCGAACCACACCTCGGTCGCCGCCTTGAAGCGGGACAATCCGAAACTTACTGCCAATGTGCGCGCCGGTGAAGTGCTGCTCATCCGCAAGTAGCCGCTTTTGCATATTCCTTCTTCATTCATTATCAATTTGCCCTTACGCCCTTCCCTTAGGTCTAATGATCTGTTACAACAGGCGCGTTGCTAATTTCTGCCGGGCACGTGATGAGCGCTGCGGACAGTTTGGCCGTGCTATAATCGCGCGCCTATTGAAGCGGTCTTTGTATTGGTATAAAACTGGATTTTGCCTAGTGAGCTGCCTCCGTTCAGTTATGCGGAGTCCGGCAACAGGAGGACAAACACATGACGTTCGACGATAAGCTCTATGCTCGTAAGGATGACGAAATGGATGACTACGGAGACGCTGCCTACGGCGATTCCCTCGAAGATGAGGAATACGAAGAAGAAGAGGAAGAAGAAGAGGAGCCCGAATCTGTCTCGGTGGTAGAAGTTGAGATGGAAGAGGAACCGGAGGTATCGAGCGAGACTCGCGCCCCGGTGGCTCCCGCACCGCGCAAGAGCCCGGCTAAGAAACCCGCTAAGAAAGCGGCGAAAAAAGCGCCTGCGAAGAAAGCTGCCAAAAAGCCTGCAAAGAAAGCAGCCAAAAAGGCAGTGAAGAAGGCTGCCAAAAAAGCGCCCGCAAAGAAAGCTGCTAAAAAACCTGCGAAGAAGGCAGCCAAGAAAGCGGCTAAGAAAGCGCCGGCGAAAAAGAAAGCCGCTAAGAAGCGTCGCCGTTAAACGAATCGGACATAAACGAACGGCCGCGGTGTTATGCCGCGGCTTTTTCTTTTTTCGGAATCGAATCTGCCGGGAGGGCTAGGGCTGCGTCGCCCAGGCCCGGTTCATCAGAATGAGTTTGCCACCGCTGCGAGCCAACTGGTAACTGCCATTCTGCTTGATATAGGCAGGGACTTTGCCTTCTTCCACCCAAAGAAACACGCGTCGCGGGCCGTTCCACAATGCGGCCAGCGATGCGTCGTCCTCGAAGATGGCCGGTGCATCCGGAAATAGCGATCCGTAGAACATGTCGCCTTCGGTCCGCGTGTTCACGACGTGGATTGGCTGCCGGACGTAGAAGTTGAGCGTCGACGCATCCTCATAGGTTCCATAGGAGACGATCAGGTCTCCCGGGCGATATTCCTGCTCTACTGCATCGGCCAGCTTCTTCGACGAGAGGATGGGCGAGAACATCACCAACCCCTGATGCACGGCGAAGAGCACGAACACCATCATGATGGTCAGCGCCCAATTGGCGCGAGTAGCCAGGTTGCGCCGGCGATATAGCGAGTTGACAACGCAGCCCAGGAGGAGCGCGATCGCGAATGTTGCCAAGGGGACGCGAAAAAGTCCCAGCGCTCGCGGGGTCAGGTCGAAGATGTGTCCGAACGCCAGCGCGTACTCATTCGGATTTTTCTTCAGCAGGTCGGCGAGATCGCTGTTCGGAGGCGTGCTCGTACTCTGCGCCAACAGAAACATCGCCGCAAGGAAGGCCAGGATCGCGAGAGCCGTCAGCACTGCCGAACCGATGCGTCCGCTACGCCGTAATCCTGAGTCTGCCGGCGACTCTTCTTCCTGTTGCAGCCAGCCGCCAATCAGCAGCGCCAACGGCGGCAGGGCTGGGACTGCGTAATATTCCTGGCGCGTGGAGAAGCTGAAGAACAGCAGAATCACAGCAGCCCATACGGCATAGAGCAACATGGCCCGCTGCCGCTGGTTCAGTGCACTGCGCCATTGGCTCCAGCGGTGGGGTACGTTGGCCAGGGTCTGAATCAGAAATGCCGACCAGGGAAAAAGCCAGAGGAACACCAGCGCCCAAAAGATCAGCAGCGGAACGGTATCGTAATCATGCGGTATGCGCTTGCCCAGGTAGCGCAGGAAGTGCTCGTTGACGAAATAGAACCAGAGAAAACCGCGCGACTGGCCGGCGGGAGGATTCTGCAGCGCGGCCGCGATATGCCAGGGCGCCGCGATCAGCAGCATAACCAGCGTGCTGGAGATGAGTCGCATGCGCAGCAGGTGTTTGAGATTGCTGGTGAGGATCAGGTAGATCCCGATAATGGCGGCAGGAAAGACAATCCCAATGAGTCCCTTGGTAAGCACATTGAGCGCAACCGTGGCCGCCAATCCCCAGCACGAGGCAATCGAAGGCGTTGCCTCGTCCAGCGTTCGCAGGAAAAAGTCGAATCCCAAGGTGAGCCATAGCCCGATGAGCATGTCGGGTATCAGCACGCGGGTGAAGAGATACGGTCCGATTGAGACGGTGAGGACAATAGCCGCCCAGAATCCGGCGCGCTCACCCAGAGTCCGCTTGCCCAATGAGTAAGCCGCCAACAGCAGCGCCAACACGCCCAGAATAACCGGCAATCGCGCCGCCCAATCTTTCACCCCAAAGACCTTGTAGCTCGCCGCCATTGTCCAGTACATCAGCGGAGCCTTTTCCAGGTAGCGAAGGCCGTCAATATAGAGCGTGGTCCAGTCATGCCGGACAAGCATTTCCCGAGCTGCCTCGGCGTGCACAGAGTCGGCATCATCCAGCAGCGGCGGCGTAAACATGCCGGGTATGTAAATGATCGCCCAGAGGACGACGATCCAGATCCATTGGCGCCGCTGCGGGAGCGAATCGCCCCGGATATCAAACGGAATAGAGGTAGAGGCTTCGGAAGCGGAGGGGGAACTCATTCGCAGATCAATCAATTATAAGTGAGTCGGCGATAAGCGCATCGACTGCATTCCGGAAGTGTCGATCACCAGGTTCGACAGTCGTAGGTCACAACCGCCTGGGCTCGGACGGGCCGGGCTCCCGCACCGGCGCGTCAGGGGCGATAACCGGCTTGTCGGGAGGCTCCTGAATCGGTGGCGGCGGATCTTCGCCCGGAGGAATCGGAATCGGCGGATCTTCATCGCGGCGGAGATGGATGGTTTGCGAAATGCGATCTGGAACTGGCATGGCTCTCCTGATTTCGTATGGCTAAGTCACACCCGGCAGTCCGGGCATAAGCTGATTATCCCTGTTCGCCGGCGTGGACCTGTCCGAAGTTCAACAGGGTCACAATCGTCACCCCGCCGAAAATGTTCCCGCTGGTCGCCAACCCGAGCCAAAACAGATAGTGCGAAAACGGTATGGCTCCGGCGAATACTGCCGACATGATCTCGCCCGTACTCGCGATGCAGTGAGCGAAGTGGCCAATGCCGACGACGAAGGTCAGCAGCCAGATGACGGCAATCTGTCCGATGGTCCAGTGGCTGGCGGTTACCAGCCAAGCCACCAGCGCGATGATCCAACCGCCAATCACACCACCCCAGAAGATATGCGAGCCGCTTCCCTGCGCCGCCTGCAATCCCAATTGCACCAGGCATGAGTAAATGTCGCCGTTCAAAGCGTCGGTGCGGATGGTCATTGCGGCGAAGCCGCAAGCTCCCAAAACGTTGCTCACAAACACGACGGTCCAGAGCCGCGCGGTGTCGGCAAAATGCCGGCGCTCGGTGAGGATAAGCGCAATCGGATAAAGTGTATTTTCCGTGAATAACTGGGCGCGTCCGATGATCACCGCGATGAAACCCACGGGATAGACCGCATAAGCGATGAAATTGCGCGCCGGAATGTCGCCCAGCGCCACCATGGCCGCAGCCACCGCCAGTCCGGTAAGCCCCATGGAGAGGCCGCCGGCAAATCCCGAAAATGCCAGCGCGTGTGGCGAACGCCGCAGTTCGTCGTGTGCGTTGCTTTCGACCTGCTCGTAAATCTCGCGCGCGGTTCGACGCACCGAGGACTGTCCGGGATCCATGACCGCCGTCTGCCGCTGTGCCATGCTCCGGAGTTAGATGCAAGTTGCGGAATGGCGACTCGGGAGATCGATCAGCCCTGGGCCCCGCACATCAACCTGTGACCGCCATCACGGAAGCAGGGTTTTTCCCCACGCACAATACAGCCAGAGGTGCAGCATGCCGGTCCTGGTGATTGCAGTGGTTTTCCTGGTGATATTTCTGGTGATGGGTGTCATGGGTGTGACGGCGATGGTGGCCGAGCATCGCGGCAAGCTTTTCAGTTGGAAGTGGAGCGACGAGCCCAAGTCAACCCAGCAATGATGCGCTGCCCATCGAACCGGACTTTCTGAGCGCAAGGGCGAATCTTGCGCCGCGGCTATACGACTTCTAAAGCACGTGCCAGGCAGTCTTCGCAGAATCCGCTATCTTTAATGTCAATCCATTCCACGGCATGGGAAGGCGCCATGGCGCAGTGGTAATCGTGACAATGGGTGAGGCGCAGGGTATGCCCCAACTCGTGCACCGCTTCCACCAAAAGACGGTTGGCCAGCAAGTCCATATCTTCCGGCAGCCCGTAGAATTCCTGCTGCAAACGATGATAGGAAACAACAGCTGAGGCGCCTCCAAGCTGGGCCTCGCCGAAAACAAAGGTAAGAATCGGAATGTACAGATCCAGCTGCGTGATTCCCAGAAGCCGCCAGGTATTGCCGGTGATGTACTTCTGCATGCGGGCCAGGATCTCGGAAGAATGATATTGCTGGCGCTCAGCGTGGAGCGCAAATGAGGGGTCGAGCGTGGGCGAGAGAACCTCTGCCGGAACGCGAAACTTCTCGTGGAGCGCCTGCCCCAGCCAGTCCAACAGCCGAGGATCGACGGGGCCGATCGGGAGTAGTTGAAGCTTCTTCATGGGAAGACGGCAGTTGGCAATTAGCAGTTAGCAGTTGGCGGGGCACGTCTATGGCGCTGCGCTGCGACCTTCTGTGGAAACCGCAGATCCCTCCGCTTCGCTTCGCTCCAGTCGGGATGACAAATCAACAAAATTCACGTTACACTCCACCAATTTACCAAGCAGGGAGTCCTAATTACTGGTCACCAACTGCCAAATGCTAACTGCCAAATGCTAGTTGCTCGTTGCTAGTTGCTCTTTCTCTTTCCGATTCCAGCCGTATTTCTTCAGCTTGTGGTGCAGCGTGACCCGATCGATGCCAAGGACCTCGGCGGTACGGGTCTGATTGCCGCTGCACTCGTCGAGGACCCGCAAAATGTGATTGCGCTCCACGTCGTCCAGATTGCGGACATCGCCTACTCCCAAGCCGGCTCCGTTCCTGCTCTTCAAGGAAAAGTCCTGCTCGCGCAATTCAGGTTCCTGGGCGACGACCATGGCGCGCTCCACAGAGTTCTCCAGTTCGCGTACATTGCCCGGCCAGTTGTACTGCTGCAGCAGGCCCATGGCGGCCGGCGACACTCGGGTGATCCGCTTGCTCATCTCCCGGGAGAATTTGCGCGTGAAATGGTCCACCAGCAGCGGAATATCTTCCCGGCGATCGCGCAGCGGCGGAATCTCGATGTGGAAGACATTCAGCCGGTAGAAAAGATCGGGACGAAACTTACCTTCCTCGATCAGTTGTTCCAGATTCTTATTGGTGGCTGCGACCACACGAAAGTCGACTTTGATGGTCTGATTGCCACCCACGCGCACGATCTCACGCTCCTGCAAAACGCGCAACAGGTCGGTCTGGGTTTTCAGGCTGATGTCGCCGATCTCGTCCAGGAAAACGGTGCCTCCCTCGGCAATTTCGAACTTGCCCTTCTTGCGATATTGCGCGCCGGTGAAGGCGCCTTTCTCGTGGCCGAAAAGCTCGCTCTCCAGCAAAGTTTCGGTCAGCGCGCCGCAGTGGATGACCACCAGAGGATGGAAGCGCCGCGGACTTCCGGCATGAACCGCGCGGGCCACCAACTCTTTGCCCGTGCCGCTCTCGCCGGTGACGAGCACTGTGGCATCGGTAGCAGCGACCGTCTCGATCGCATCGAAAACATGTTTCATCGCCGCACTTTGCCCGATGATGTCGGAGGGATGGGCAATTTCGGCGACGGTTTCCTTCAGCCGGGTGTTCTCCTGTTGGGTGCGGCGATGAGAGATGGCTTTGGCGATCAAATGAGCGATCTCATCGGGATCGAGTGGCTTATTGACGTAATCGTAGGCGCCATTTTTGAGCGCCGCGATTGCGGTCTCGACCGAGGCATAACCGGTCATGATGATGACCAGCATGTCGGGATAGATTTCGTGCAGGCGCCGCTGCAACTCGATGCCGTCGGTGCCGCGCATCTTGATGTCGACCAACGCAACATCGAAAACCTGCTGGGCCACGCGGGTCAACGCCTCGTTGGCGCTTTCTGCCATGGCGACTTCATAGCCTTCTTCGGCGAACCACTTGGCCAGCGAGTCGCGCACACTGAGTTCATCGTCAACGATTAGTAATTTGCCTTGCGTCATTCTGTTACCTCACGTCAGCCAATGCGCGATCTGCTTCGCTCGCGATCGCTGGTCTCTGGCTGTCAACTGGAAGCACAATCTTGAAAGTCGTTCCTTGTCCAACCGTGGAAGTCATGTCGATGTGTCCACCGTGACGCTCGACAATGTTCTGACTGATCGCCAGCCCCAGCCCGGAGCCGCCGGCTTCCTTGGTCGTATAGAAGGGTTCGAAAACGTGGGGAAGATGTTCCGCCGGAATTCCCATGCCATCGTCGCGAATGATCAGCTCGATCGCTGAGTCAGCGTCGACTTGCGTGTTGATCCACAGATTGCCCCCCTGCGGCAAAGCGTCAATGGCATTGATTACCATGGCGAGGGCCACTTGCTCGATCTGCGCGGGATCGCAATGCACGGGTGGCAGATCCGCAGCGAGGTCAAGGTTGAGCTGAATGTTGCCCATGTCCATCTTGTGCTGCACCAGGCGCACACAACGATCAATCACCAGGTTCAAATCGCTCCAGGCAAGGTTCATGGGGGAAACTCGGGAGAAGCTCAACAGGTTCTTGACCAGTTCGCCGCAACGCTTGCTTTCGCTGGCAACCAGGTCCAGCGATCCCTTCATCTCCTCCTGCTTAACGGAGGCGACCGTGTTCTTTTCGATCCAGCGTTTCACCAGCTTGGAATAGGTCAGGATGCCGGATAGAGGATTGTTGATTTCGTGTGCGACCACTGCGGCCATCTTGCCGATGGTCGCCATCTTCTCCACGTGCAGCATGTGCTGATGAGCCTGCTTCAATTCGCGCGTCTTTTCGTCGACACGTTGCTCCAGGGTATGGGCCCAAGCGGTAATTTCCGCCTGCGCAAGCTGCAGTTGGTTGCTCATGTCATTGAACGACAGGGCCAGTTCACCTACCTCATCGTGGGAGCGAATCGGAATCTGACAGCCGAGCTTCCCGGTAGCGATGCGGTCGGTGCCCGCCTTCAATTCGCGCAACGGGTTATGAACCACGATCCAGACGAAAAGCCCGCTGAGAAAGACCACGGCGATCAGGGCCACGCCGGTCGAGGCAAGCATCTCGCGGCTTTCGTGCGCCAGGCCCTGATCCACCTTGGCGAGCGACAGGTTGGTGTCGAGCACCCCCAGAATCTGAATGCTCGCCGGATGCGCATGGCAAGCCGCGTTGGAGCAGGCGGGCTGATTTTCGATAGGCGTAATGACGCCCAGTACACGGCTACCGTCGGCCCGATACACCCGGAAGCGGTCGGAACGATTCAATCGAGCCAGAGGCTGGGACTTGGTGTGGCAGCCGTAACAAGCCTCGGCGCCCTTATCGACCGAATTGCCGACTTCGGCCGGAGCCGTGGAATAGCTGATGACGCCTTCCGGATTCATGATGCGGACCCGCACCACGCCCGGCTGATCGGCCATATTGACCATCATCTCGTACAGGCCGGTTCGGTCGTTGTTGAGCATGTAATGGGAAGCGCTGCGGCGCAGGACCTCGCTCTGCTGCTCGGCGCTGACCAGGGCCGCGTCTTCCAGATGTTTGCGTTGGTCCTGAATGCTGACGTATCCGAGCAGGCCGAAGATGATGATCAGGACCACGAAGATCGAAATCATCAACTTCGCGCTGACGCTCCGTCCTAAGCGCTGTAGCCAGCGCGCCGGCGCCGAACCGGGACTTCCTTGCGGTTGAACCGAAGAAAGCCCGTTCGAATTGTCAGTCACCAGCATGAGCAGGCACCGGGAATTCGCTTACCACTGCTGCCGGTTCGCGGAGTGCCGGGATATGTGCCTTCTCCTCGGGGAAGATAGGCAGGTACTTGGCGACGAAGCCGAAGATGGCGAATCCGAGGGCAACGAACATGGCGGTGATTACAACCTCGGTCCACTTTGGGGTGTAACGCGCGCCCACCGCGTTTTCTACTCCGGTGATAGCCACGTTCAGGCGATTGGTGACGAAGCCGAGCAAGGTCAGCACGGCAGCCAGGTAAAGTCCCTGAGCACTCTCACGGATCTTCGGAACCAGCAGCAGCCCCAGAGGAGCAAGCACGGAGAGGAACATCTCCAAGAGGAAGAAATGTTGTTCGTAGCCGGAGATGAAGACCAGATTTAGAATGCCGCGATGGTACAGGTCTTCGAATTTCAGGATGCCGTATAAGGCCAGCACGACAACCAGCACACGTCCCAGGTCGCGAAGGATAGGCAGTTCGAGTTCGCGGCCGAAGTATTTCGAACTCATCGAGGATTCGAAGATAGTCATCGCCAGGCCCACGGCAATCGCCGACAGGAAGAAGAAGACCGGCAATAACGGGCTGTACCAGAAGGGATGCAGCTTGTTCGGCATGATGAGATACAGCGTGCCGAGGGACGATTGATGCAAGGTCGACAGCAGCACGCCCAGGATGACGAACACCACCATGAAGCTGCGGATGATCTTCAGCGGCTTTTGCAGGTTGAAGTGCTCCAGTACGATGGGCGAGAACTCCAGCGCCAGCACCGTGGTGTAGAGCATCACGCAATAGGCGACTTCGAACATCACCGAGTGCGGATTGCGCATGACCAGCGGATGCCAGATATTCCAGGGCAGGCCGAGGTCATACATCAGCGCCGCCGAAACCAGCAGGTAGCCCAGAAATGCGGTCAGAATAGTGGGCCGGATGATGGAATGAAAGCGCTTGATGTTGAAGATCTCGACCGCAGCCGTCAAGGTGAAGCCGCCGGCCGCCAGCATCACGCCGCACATCACGTCGAAGCCAATCCACAAGCCCCAGGGAAACTGGTCGCTGAGATTGGTGGAGGCGCCCAGTCCGCGGAAGAAGCGGACGAAGGTGCAGTAGATGCCGGCCGCCATGATGACCAGGAAGATGGCTTTCCAGAAGGTGAAGCGAATGCGGGGAACAGTCATCGGGCACCGCCTTGGTGATCTTTCTCGTGGGCTTCGGCTTCGGCAACGTCTTCGCGGCGATGAGTAATCCAGTAAATGCCGCCGAGCAAGGTGCCAAAGAGCGGAACGAAATCGGGAATGCGCGACAGGACCTGATAGGTGTAAAGGGGAAGCGCGCGCTCGGTAAGGTCGTTGCGGAAACCGAAATTGTTGAACCCCACTGACGAGAGCAACAACACGGACGTTCCGCCAACTTCGGTCTCGCCGAAGATGTGGTGCAGATAGCTGTCCGGGTTGTCGTGGATGCGTTTCTTGGCTTCTTCCAACAACTCATCGCGATCGCCAAACTTGGTGGCGCCGGTGGGGCAGATTTCGGCGCAAGCCGTTTGTTTCCCGGCAATCACGCGCTTGCTGCACATGATGCATTTGCGCACGCCGGGAATAGCTTTTTCCCATTCATACTTAGGGACGCCAAAGGGACAAGCTGCCATACAGTAGCGACATCCCATGCACTTGCTCTTGTCGTAGGTGACCGGTCCGAGAACAGTTTTCTTCAGCGCGCCGACCGGGCAGACGGAAGCGCAGGCTGGGTCGTCGCAGTTCATGCATAACTTACGCATGAACTTGTCATCCTTGGTGAGGATGGCAGTGTATTTGTGGGCTGACGTTACCTCTTGGGCCGCGATTTTGTCGTCGTACGGCAGGCCATTCTCGGTGGCGCAGGCCTGCTCACACTGTTTGCAGCCGATGCACTTGGTGGCATCGTAGAGGATTCCCTTGCTCATGAGCTTTCTCCAGAGCCTCACCGGCGAATTGGGCTGGTAAGGCTGGGATCGCCCAGGCGGAGCCCCGAGGGGCGAAAGCGGCGCCGAAGGTAGCGCCGTCGGGCGATGCGGGATCGGGGAAGAGCCAAACCAGACCGGCTAAAGGACTTCCGGCCGGCCTGGAACGGACACAACCTGAAAGCGTGAAGTCTATTTAAGCGTCTTCACGTAAACGGCCAATTTGGCAGCGTCAGCCGGGCTGACACCCTTGTTGCCGAAAGCGTGCATGGCTTTCTTTTGCGGCCCACCGTTTTCGATGAAATCGGCGAGCTCGGCATCGGAGGCCTTTTGCACTGTAGGAGACGAGAAAGCCGGAGCTCCCATCTTTGTGCCGGCGGCGGAGCCCTTGCCGTCAGCGCCATGGCAGCCGGCGCACTTCGCTTTGTAAAGATCTTCCTGAGCCCAAGACAGATTCGGTAGAGCGATGAAAAGTGCGAATGCAAGAACCAGAACAGCTAAGATAACCTTCTTCATGATTTCTCCGTTGAGAGACTAAAAACAGAACCAAGCGACTCACGATCCCGCTGTTTTGGGGTTCAGGTCACACCTAATGCGTACGTGACCTCGATGAGTACGACTTCAGTTTGGATCAAGGACTTGGGTTGCGCAGTGACGGCAGTCACCCGGGGCCGTGATGGATTTCGCAACAAGCTGGGTCAGGCGTCCGGCCGGAATGAGGCGATCTGCTACACAGCTGTAAAGAGATTGGTCGGAATCGTGAGCAAGGAAACTCAACGGAACTGTCGGATCCGATAATTTCGATGATTTTCTTTGCGGTGAATCGGTGGGAGCCGGGTACCGGGTTTAGCCCTGAGGCAAATCTAATCGCCGCTGGTGGGTGCCAGGACCGGTGAATGTTCGGCTTTTCTACCTGCGCGCTTGGGGTCAAACAGGCTTAGGAATCCGCAGATGACCCAATATCCCGCAGCGACTCCAAAGACGAAGGCGCCGGCAATGGTAAGCAGGAACAGGGTAGTAAGCAGGAATGTTGTCATCAGTTAAAGCCGCCGTGAGGCGCTCGATCCACCTCTTAGTCTGATGCTCCCACTTTACCGCGCATTGACGCCTCCTGGTGTTGACAACTAAGATACGTGAGTAGAGCTACGCTTGAACGCTTCCGGCCCTTCCAGAGCAGTGTAGAACGCTGAAACGCCGGTTCGCGGGTAAATCCCGAGGGCGGGCCACGGCTTCCGGCTCTCGAAAAGCTTGCTCTTCAATGACATAGACGGGATCAGCTCAACATTGTTCATGGGAATTACCAGCATCAGCGTACGTGGGGCCCGGCAGCATAATCTGAAGAACATTCACGTCGAGATTCCCCGCAACACTCTCACCGTGATCACCGGTCTCAGCGGGTCGGGCAAGTCGTCGCTGGCGTTTGACACCATTTATGCCGAAGGGCAGCGGCGCTACGTGGAGACGCTGTCGGCCTATGCGCGGCAGTTTCTGGATCAGATGGAGCGCCCCGACGTCGACAGCATTGACGGCCTGAGTCCGTCGATCGCCATTGAGCAGAAAACCACCAGCCGCAGCCCGCGTTCTACGGTCGGAACCATCACGGAGATCTACGACTACCTGCGCCTGCTGTACTCGTCGATCGGCATTCCCCATTGTCCGCAATGCGGACGTCAAATCTCGCGCCAGTCGGCTGACCAGATTGTGCAGCAGGTGATGGAACTGAAGCCCGAGGATCGGGTGATGGTGCTGGCGCCGATCGTGCGTGGTCGCAAAGGCGAGTTCAGGAAAGAACTGGACAAGCTGGCGCAGCAGGGCTACACCCGCGCTCGAATTGATGGCGAGCTGCGCAACATCGCGGATGAAGAGATCAAGCTGGACAAGCGCAAGAACCACACCATTGAACTGGTGGTCGACCGTCTGCTGGTGAAGCCGGGGATTGAGAGGCGGCTGGCGGCCTCGGTGGAACTGGCGATGAAGTTCGCCAACGGGTTGGTACAGATTGTGGTGGTGGGCGCCGAAGAGAGGTTGTACTCGTCGAAGCTGGCGTGTCCGGAGTGCGGGATCAACGTGCCGGTGCTGGAGCCGAGGTCGTTCTCGTTCAATAGTCTCTACGGCGCTTGTCCGGAGTGTAATGGCCTGGGTAGTAAGTACGACTTTGATCCCGCGAAAGTGATCACCGACTGGTCGAAGCCGTTGCTGGACGGCGCGCTCGGGCCGGGATCAGCGTCGCAGAATTTGATTCGCATCCTGCAACTTGCCGCCGAAGCCCACGGATTCAGCCTGTCCACGCCTTTCGAGCAACTGGCACGCAAGACGCAGAACCTGATTCTCTATGGTCCGGAGCCGGGAGAAAAAAAGCGCGGCGGATTTCTCGGAATTTTTGCTTATCTTCGCCAGGCGATGGAGGACAGTTCGTCGGAAGCTTATCGCGACTGGCTGCTGGACCACATGTCGGCGACGACATGCCCCACCTGCGGCGGCAAGCGCCTGCGTCCAGAGAGCCTGGCTGTCAAGGTTAACGGTATGTCGATCGCCGATTTCACCGCGCTGCCGGTGTCACGCGCGGTCGAAGCGGCGGCGCAAATCAAGCTGAACCAGCGTGAGGAACGCATCGCGGGACGAATCCTGAAGGAGATTGCCGAACGGCTGGGCTTCCTGAACGCGGTTGGGCTGGGCTATATCTCGCTGAACCGCTCGGCGGCAACGCTTAGCGGAGGCGAAGGTCAGCGCATTCGCCTGGCGACGCAGATCGGATCGAAGCTGCGGGGCGTGCTGTACGTGCTGGATGAGCCGTCGATCGGGCTGCATCATCGCGACAACGATCGCCTGCTGCAGGCGCTGGAATCGCTGCGTGATTTGGGTAACACGGTGCTGGTGGTCGAGCACGATGAAGACACCATTCGCCGCGCGGATTATGTGATCGATCTTGGCCCGGGCGCAGGACGGCATGGCGGCGAGGTGGTGGCCAGCGGGACGCCCGATCAGATTGAAGCCGCTCCCCGTTCGCTCACCGGACAATACATTTCCGGTCAGAAACAGATCTCGTATCGCCACGCGCGGCGTTCGCCGAACGGCAAAGCCGTCACCATTCTGGGAGCTCGCGAGAACAACCTGAAGAGCCTGGATGTGAGTTTTCCATTGGGTGTGATGACGGTGGTGACCGGCGTTTCGGGGTCGGGTAAATCAACGCTGATCAACGACATTCTGTATCGCGCGCTGGCCAAGGCGCTATACCGCTCACGCGAAGAACCTGGCACACACAAGACCATCAGCGGAACCGAGTACATCGACAAGGTCATTCGCATCGATCAGTCGCCGATCGGACGCACACCGCGATCGAATCCGGCGACCTATACCGGCGTCTTCACCCAGATTCGCGATCTGTATGCCATGCTGCCGGAATCGCGCGAGCGTGGCTATAAAGCCGGACGATTCTCGTTCAACGTGGCTGGCGGCCGCTGCGAAGCCTGTCAGGGCGAGGGACAGCGCCGTATCGAGATGAATTTTCTGCCCGATGTCTACGTCTTATGTGAAGTGTGCGGCGGCAAACGCTACAATCACGAGACCTTGGCGGTGAAGTACAAGGGATATTCCATTGCCGATCTGCTGGAAACTCCGGTGGCGGACGCGCTGCCCATCCTGGAAAACATTCCGCAGATCAAGCAGAAGTTGCAGACGCTGGTCGATGTCGGCTTGGGATACATTCATCTGGGACAGTCGGCGGTGACGCTGTCAGGTGGAGAAGCGCAGCGTATCAAGCTGGCACGCGAGCTTAGCAAACGGCAGACGGGCAAGACGCTTTACCTGCTCGACGAGCCGACGACCGGGCTGCATTTCGACGATGTCAGCAAGTTGCTGGAGGTGCTGCATCGGCTGACCGATCTGGGGAACAGCATCATTATCATCGAGCACAACATGGACGTGATCCGTAACGCCGACTGGGTTCTCGACTTGGGGCCGGAGGGTGGCGAAGAAGGCGGGCGCATCGTGGCTCAGGGGACGCCGGAGCAGGTGGCGCGGGTTAAGAAGTCTTACACCGGACAAACCTTAGCCAAACTGCTGCCCAACGCGTCCAATGCAAAGAGCAATGGAGAACCAGTTGGCGCGGCCTAAGGAAGAATTCGGGATGAGGTTGAGTGCGTTCAGTAAGGATTTGTCATTACGAGCAAAGCGAGGAATCTGCTTCTCGTCTGCCGGCAAGAGAGCAGATTCCTCACGGCCCGAAGGCCGTTCGTAATGACAACTCGGTAATGATTTCAGGCGCGACAAGCAGTTAGCCGGGACGGGTTGGAGTTGAGAAGCGAGCCAGTCACTTCTCCGAACCCCGAGCCGATCGGAAACGTTTCTGCATCCATAGACGTACCAGAGAAGATCGATGTCATTACCGCCGATTCCGATACCTGATCCCGAGAGCCTGCCACAAGCGGCGCCTGTTCTGACCGAACCCGTCGCCGCCGAGACCGTTCCGGCTGAGCCGGGCGAACCCGTAGTTCTGCCCCCACCGGAACCGCGCTTTCCGGCGTGGTCAGGTTGGGATTTGCTGGCCATCCTGGTTTTCACCACGGTCGCCATCTTCGTGTTCAGCCTGATCGCGATATTCATCGCGCGGACTTTTCCCGCCTACCGCAGCATGTCGTTCGCCGACCTGGCGATGAATGCGCGCATCGTGGTGGGCGCGCAGGCGGCTGCTTACCCTGTCGTTCTGCTATTCATTTTTGTGCTGGTGCGAACCCGCTCCCATCAAAGTTTCGGCAAGGCGATGGAATGGAATTGGCCGGGAATCTTCGCTCCCGGCTTTCTGCTGGGCGGAGGACTGCTGGCCATCGTGATTGAAAGCCTGTCCCGCTATTTGCCGATCCCGAAATCGCTACCCATGGACAATTATTTCCGCGACGCGACCAGTGCCTACATGATGGCGGCTTTCGGTATTACTCTGGCGCCTTTGCTGGAGGAACTGCTGTTTCGGGGATTACTCTATCCACTGCTGCGGCGATGGTTCGGACTAATCGCCGCGGTGGGGTTGACGGCGGTGGCCTTCGCCAGCATTCATGGAGCGCAGTTGGGTTATGCCTGGGCGCCGGTGCTGAGCATCTTTGTAGTCGGCGTGGTGTTCACCGTGGTTCGAGTTCGCATGAAATCAGTGGCTGCGTCCTTCCTCATGCATTGCGGCTACAACTCGGCGCTGTTCGCGTTGCTCTGGCTGGCGAGCGACCATTACCGGCATCTGGAGAAGGTGGCCGGCTGAAAATGGTATCGTGAAATCATGGCAACTTCACGCGAACAACTGTTGGCTCTGCTGGCGGAAAAGTCGTTTCGTCTGGGCCAATTCACACTCTCCAGCGGCGGCACCAGCGACTACTACATCGATTGCCGGCTGACCACGCTCGATGCTAACGGAGCGCTGCTGACCGGGCAGACCGTGCTGCACGAAATCCACAATCGCGGCTGGAGGGCTGACGCCATCGGCGGTTTGACCATGGGCGCCGATCCCATCGTAGTAGCGACCTCGGTGATTAGCGCACAGCAGGGCAAGCCGATCCACGGATTTCTGGTACGCAAAGCCGAGAAGACGCACGGCACCGGGCAGCGCATCGAAGGCTTTCGGCAGAAATCGGCGCGAGTGGTGATTGTCGACGATGTCTGCACTACCGGGGCTTCGACCATCCAGGCCATTGAGGCGGCGCGGGAGTATGGATTTGAGATTGTCGGCGTGTTGTGCCTTGTGGAGCGGGAAGAGGCTGGCGGCCGCGCGAACGTGGAGAAGGCTGCCGCGCCTGCGCCGTTTGTGGCGCTGTTCACAGCCAACGATGTTCGTGCGGAGCATGTGAAAGCGGGGCCGCCGCCGATTTTTGCGGTGAGCGCCAAGTGCGACTTCTGCGACCGTCCGGCGGTAACCAATGTTGCCGGCAATCGCTGCGAGGCGCACAAACCGTGACTCCGTTGCTGTTGGAAGGGGCGGGGCTTTAGCTGCGCCGTCACTGGCATTCATTTTTTGCTGACCAAGAGATCAGAGAGGACCTGAACCGGCGCACCTGAAGGTGCGCCCTTTCGATACATGATCAAAACTGTGGAATGGACGGACGCGGGTGTGCGCTTTATCGATCAGACAAAGCTGCCCACGGAAGAAACCTACGTCACCTGCAAGACCTACGAGGAAGTAGCCGACGCTATCCGCACCATGATTGTGCGTGGTGCGCCGGCTATCGGCGTCACCGCGGCCATGGGAGTGGCGCTGGGCGTTCGCGACTCGCGGGCAACCAACCTCGATGACCTGCGGTGCGACCTGGCGCGTATTTCCGATGTGCTGGCTGCCACGCGCCCCACGGCGGTCAACCTGTTCTGGGGGATCCGGCGGATACGAAACAAATTTGACGAGGTGAGCAGCCAGCCCCTTGCCCAAATCAAGGAAGCGGTTGTCGCAGAAGCCCAGCGCATGCTGGTGGAAGACATTGCCGCCAACCAGGCCATGGGAAAACACGGTGCAGTGTTGCTGCCCGCCAGTGGCGCAATCCTGACTCACTGCAATGCGGGAGCCTTGGCAACGTGTGGCTATGGTACCGCGCTCGGCGTGATTCGCGCCGCTGTCGAGTCGGGGAAGAAACTCGAGGTGTATGCCGACGAGACGCGGCCCTTTCTGCAAGGCTCACGTCTGACAGCGTGGGAGTTGATGAAAGATGGGATTCCGACCACCGTCATCTCTGACAACATGGCAGGAGCCATCATGCGGCAAGGGAAAATCGATGCCGTCATTGTGGGAGCGGATCGCATCGCCGCCAATGGCGATGTCGCCAACAAGATTGGAACCTACAGCGTTGCCGTTTTGGCCAAGGAGCACGGCATTCCTTTTTATGTGGCTGCGCCTTTTTCAACCATCGATATGGAGACGGCCGACGGCAGCGGCATCCCGATCGAGCAGCGATCGGCGCGCGAGGTAACTCACATGGGAGAAAGGCAAGTCACTCCCGATGGCGTAGGCATCGAAAACCCGGCGTTCGATGTGACGCCTTATAAGTACGTGACCGCGATCATTACCGAACGGGGCGTGGCGCGCGCGCCCTACAGTGAGTCGCTGCGCGAGTTGGCACAGACGGGCGTTGAAGTGTAGTGGTGGTTTTGCAGGGCACGCTTCGAAGCTGGCGGCAAAGTCGAAAAGCAGATCCCTCGTCGGCCTGAAGGCCTCCTCGGGATGACAATTAAATTAAAGGGCCTTTATGGCGCAGCTAAAGCTGCGCCCCTTCAAAACGCCTCGCAATGAGCTAGCAGGCTAAGGCTCTCCTCGTCAAAACGCCTCGCAATGAGCTAGCAGGCTAAGGCTCTCCTCGTCAAAACGCCTCGCAATGAGCTAGCAAGCTAGGGCTCTCCTCGTCAAAACGCCTCGCAATGAGTTGATGCTGCGCCTCATCAAAACGCTTGGCAACTAAGCCAGGGCAATTCCAACTTACTTCATATCCTTCACCAGTTGCAGCGAGCCGAATTCGTGTCCGTTGCTGTCGAAGCAGCGCACGATAACGGCATTGAAGGCATCCCGCACTTCCGGATATTTTGCCACGATGGCCTTGATGACGGCCATGTTGTCTTGAAACGCCACGCTGGAATTTCCGGCATTCGGATTCATGTAGCGGACGCGCAAATCGAGATTATTGTCCACGGGCACGGCGGCAAGTTCCGTTACCTTGAAGACCTTGCCGTTCGCCGATAAGGCGAGCGGGGCCGAATCGCTGGGAAGGTCGGCGGGCTTGGCGCTCTGCATTTCGTCAGCCAGCTTGTCGAGTTGCGGTGTGCTCATGAAGTTGACCGGGGCGCTAAGGTCCCACGCTGTCAGATAGTAAAACCAGGCGTCGTGCATCTGGCCTTTGGTCTTGAACTCGCGGGCCTTGGTCAGATACCAGGAGGCATCGTGACCGCCGATCGCATCCAGCCGCGGAAAATATCCCGCCAGCTTCCAGGCTCCGCCCATATTTTGAAGAATCAGCGTCAAGGTGATCGGGTCTTTGCCACTGACCTTTTGGATGACCAGGCCGTATTTGCCGGGCGGCAAGTTGGGGATGAAGAAAGCTTGGCGGTCGGCGGAGTTGTAGATGCCGCAAAAAAATTCCGCTCGCGGCAAAGGCGCCTTGGCATCCGAAGCGTCGAGCAGGTAGGTCCCATCCACCGTTGCCTGCCCATCGCCGAGATACTGTTTGTTGGTGACCACGGCCTGCTCAATGCTGCCGAAGTCGCCGGCGATCGCGGGGATGGCGTTGGCTTTAAGGCCGGCCACGTCGCCGTTTTTGGACATATTGAGGTACTGCTTCGCGGCGGTATCCAGGGCGCTCTTGGTGGCCGCGTCCAAATCAGCTCCGGAAGAGCAGGTCTGGGCCAGCAGACTGGGAGTTAAGGCCAACGCCGTCAGGAAGAAAAATCCGAAGCGGCGCAACCAGCGGGTCGATTGCACGAAGTGGGACATGGGTTTGATCACCTTGCCGTCAACGAGGGCGGCGAACTAACAACTGCGGTTGAGGTTCAAGCAGGCCCCTGTTGGTGCGATGCCGGATAGGCTGTTAACAGATGTTCGACCAGCATCTTCAGGACAAAACGCCTGCCGCGATTCATTCCGTCAACTGTTACACTCCCACAGGGTTTAGAATAATTGCAGATGACGCCGCGCCATAACGATCCAGCGGCAGGGCCGTCCAACCCATTATGCTACGCCTAAGAAGAGATTTCGGATGGACGTTGGTGCTGGGGACAGGCCTGTTGATTTCCGCGCTCCCGTCGCCGGCGCAAACACCCGCGGCCATGCCTCAGGCGAACGCTACTCCGGCGCAGGGTCTGGTGGCTAAACCGGCCAGTTCGGCCCCGGCAACTGCGGCTTCCTCTAAACCTCACGTGCGTCACAAGAAGAACGCTGCGCTGGCAGCCGCCGTTCCGCAAGCGCCGCCGGTTCCGCAAACGCTGGAGCAATCTCCTCCCACGCCTCCTCGGATTACTTATCAGGGCGGCCAGTTGAGTATTGAGGCCCACAATTCCACATTGGCTCAGGTACTGCACGCAGTTCAGTCGCAGACCGGGGCGTCGATAGAAATCCCGACCAGCGCCGGTAACGAACGGGTGGTCGCCCAACTGGGGCCCGGGCAGCCCAAAGATGTGCTGAACAGCCTGCTCAATGGATCGAAGTTCGATTACATCATTCTGGGCGTGACGGGAAATCCCGGCGCCGTGCAAAAGGTGATTCTCACCTCGCGCCAGAACTCTGGCCCGAACGTAAACGTGGCGCAGAATCAGCCGCAAAATCAGGAAGTAGACGAAGAGCCGGCGTCTGAGGAGCCGGTCAATGAAGCACAAGAGAACCCGACTCCTGAACAACCGCCGCTGCCGCCGAGTGGATTTCGTCGTCCCGCCATGATGCCTGGGGCACAGCAGCAACTGAACCAGGGGGCAGCCAGCAATGCGGACGAGTCGAATGGCGCGAAGACTCCGGAACAGCTAATGCAAGAGCTGCAGCAGATGCAACAACAGCAGCAGCAGTATCAGCAGCAATTAAATCCCGCCAACCAGAACCGGCCGCAGTAGCAGCGGCCGCAATTTCCCGCAAGCCTTGCCTTCCCGCCAGCCCAGCGTTTATGGCGGAGTGGTATATTCATGAGCGCTGGTAAGCATCATCCGCCGGAGCACTCATGAAATGCCTGCCTGCTCTGCTTCTGATAGCTGCGTCATCCTTGTTCGCTCAGTCTGAGCCTCAATTTCCGGCTTCGCCGAAGATCAGCTACGTGCGTTGCGGCACTCTGTACGATGGCCGGAGCGACAGCGCGCGCAAGAACGTCACGCTTCGCATTGCCGGCGGCAAGATCGATCAGATTGGAGAAACACTACAGCCGGAAAAGGGCGCCACGGTCATCGACCTCAGCCGCGAAGTCTGCCTGCCTGGCCTGATCGACGCGCACACGCATGTGCTGTTGCAGGGCGATGTGACCGTGGAAGATTACAACCGGCAGATCCTGGAATACTCCACGCCCTATCGTACGATCCTGGGGACGGTGGCGGCGCAAAAGGCGCTGGGCTACGGCTTCACCACGATTCGCGATTTGGAAACGGAAGGCGCCGGTTATGCCGATGTCGACATCAAGAAGGCCATCAATAACGGCATCATTCCCGGTCCGCGCATGCAGGTTTCGGGCCGCGCGATGGATGTGACCGGCTCGTATCCCGTGCTGGGTTACTCGTGGGAGCTGAAGTGGCCGCATGGCGTGCAGGAAGTTGACGGCGTGGAAGGCGGACGCAAAGCCGTGCGGGAGCAGATCTCCAACGGCGTGGATTGGGTGAAGGTGTACTCCGACCGCAGCTATCGGGTGCGGCCTGACGGCGTGCTCGACGATATTCCGACTTTTACGCTCGAAGAATTGCAAGCGATTGTCGATGAAGCTCATCGCGAGCGTCACAAGGTTGCCTCCCACGCCAGCGCGCTGAACGGCGTGCATAACTCGGTGGAAGCAGGAGTAGATTCCGTTGAGCATGGTTTCTACATCGCCGACGCCGATCTGAAGACGATGGTTGCGAAAGGCATTTACTATGTGCCGACGCTGCTGGTGGGCGAGTACGTCGCTGAAGGGCGCTCTACGGAAGGATCACGCGTGTGGCTCGACATGATCAGCATTCATGCGGCGACTTTCAAACGAGCGCTGGCTGCGGGCGTGAAGATTGCCTTCGGCACCGATGCCGGCGGTTTTCCCTGGACAGTGAATCCGGCCAGAGAATTTCCTCTCATGGTGAAGTACGGAATGACGCCGGCGCAGGCGCTGCGCTCGGCAAACATGAGCGCTGCGGAACTGCTGGGCATGCAGGATAAGATTGGTTCGCTTGAGCCGGGAAAGTATGCCGACATTGTGGGAGTGCCGGGCGATCCCATGACCGACATCCAGGAACTGGAGAAGGTGAATTTCGTGATGAAAGGTGGAAGCGTGTTTAAGGCGGTGGGTGGTGAATAGGGGGTGGTGAATCGTGAATCGCGCTTAAGATAAGAATCGACTCCAGCCGGCCTGAACTGCTGATACAGGAACTGCCGCAATGTCCACCCCAATTTCTCTCCTGATTCACGAGTATGATTTACTAACCACGATCCATTAATCACTATCCACCGATGTCCACGCCTTCCGCCGATCCGCACGTCGCATACTCTGGCCGCCTGGTATCGGCACGAAGCAATCTTTCGCGTCTGGATCGCCGTCATCGCACGTTGGGCTACGCCAAGCTGATCGTGGGCTTGGCCACGTTGATCGTCGCGGTGTGGCTGCTCAAATACCATCCTCATTTCATTGCATGGTTTCTGGCCCCGGCTGCTGTCTATCTGGTGCTGGCTGTTTTTCACGAGCGCGTGATTCGAGCTCGCCAACGAGGCTCGCGGATCGTTGCATTTTATGAGCGTGGGCTGGCTCGGCTGAATGACAGCTGGCCGGGGACGGGCAACAGCGGGGAGCAATACCTGCGAGCCGATCATCCTTACGCGCGTGATCTGGACCTGTTCGGCAGCGGATCGTTGTTTGAGCTTTTGTGCAGCGCTTCCACGCCGGCCGGTGAGCAGACGCTGGCAAACTGGCTGCTGGCTGCGGCTCCGGCCGGCGAGATATTGGCGCGCCAGGCAGCAGTTGCAGAGTTGCGCAACTGTCTCGATTTTCGTGAAGCGCTGGCGATTGCCGGAGAAGGCATCCGCTCCATTCGTCCCGAAGCTCTGGCCGCCTGGGGACGCGACGAACCCGCGATTCAGCCTGGCATGATGCGCATTGCCGCACCAGTGCTGGGCGCACTTTGGCTGGCCGGCATGCTGGCCTGGGGCGTCTGGGGACTGGGAGACGTCGCGCTAGTGATCAGCTTCGTCAATCTCGGTGTCAGCTATCTTTGCCGGGCGCGCGCTGAGCGGTCTGCCGCACTTTTCTTTGCCAAGGGCGAACACACCGCGGCTTCTACCGACGAAGCTGCGGACGACCTGAAGTTGCTTTCGGCCGTTCTCGCAGAAGTCGAGCGGCAAACCTTCTCGTCGCCCAAGCTGCAGCAATTGCAATCTGCCCTTATGACCTCCGGCGTTCCGCCCTCGCGCGCCATCGCTCGGCTGAGCCGCCTCATGGAATATCTCGATTCCGGCCACAACTGGATTCTGCGCGTGCTCGATCCCTTCATCTTCTGGACCATGCAGTTTACTTTTGCTATCGAAGCTTGGCGCAAGCAATTCGGCCCGGCAATTGGCGGATGGCTGGCAGCGCTCGGCGAAATCGAAGCGCTATCGTCGCTGGCGGGCTACGCCTACGAAAATCCCGGCGATGTGTTTCCTGAGTTTGCCGATCACGCGCCGGTCTTCGACGCCAAGGACTTCACGCATCCGCTGCTGCCGCGCGCGCATGCGGTGCGCAACGATCTCACGCTCAATCAGGAATTGCAGCTCCTCATCATCAGCGGCCCCAACATGGCGGGGAAGAGCACGTTCGTTCGCTCCGTGGGAGTCAATGCCGTGCTGGCGCAATGCGGAGCTCCGGTGCGCGCACAGCGTCTGGTGATGTCACCGCTGGCTGTGAGCGCGTCCATCTGCGTACTCGATTCGCTGCAAGGCGGAGTGTCGCGTTTCTATGCTGAGATTACACGGCTGAAGCAGATTGCCGATCTGGCGAAAGGGCCGGCGCACGTTTTGTTTCTGCTGGATGAGTTGTTCTCCGGGACAAACTCGCATGACCGGCGCATTGGGACGGAGTCGATGGTGCGCAACCTGGTGGGCCGCGGCGCCATCGGGATGGTTACTACGCATGATCTGGCGCTGACCCAGATTGCCGAGTCGCTGGCACCGCGTGCGGCAAACTTTCACTTCGAAGATCATCTGGAAAACGGCGAGCTGCATTTTGACTACCGGCTGTGTCCGGGCATCGTGCAGACCAGCAACGCGCTGCAGTTGATGCGGTCGATCGGGTTGGAAGTGTAGTTAGGGACTAGGGGCTACGGTTCAGGCGCTGGCGTGGTTCGCCCAGATAGCCCTGAAGAAATTTCCGTAATGAACCTTCTCTTGTCGGAATCGCCGAACGGGATGGTTGTGCCAGGCAACTCACAACTGGGAACATGCAGCATGCCGCGCATACCGCAGGGAAGATGACACGAGACTTAATAACATAACTTCTTTGCTATGGCCAAACGATACTGCTAACACCTAAGGAAACTCTGATCAAGTCAGAGCGAGGTTCCGCCGCGGCTAAAGCCGCATGATTTTGCGGGTACTTAACGGACGGCCTGAAGGCCGTCCCCTTCCAACAAGCCTTAATCAGAGTTTCCCTAACCCCTAATCTCCAGCCCTACTTCAACGACTTCAGGTACGCTACTACCGCTGCGGCGTCGGCGCGGTTCATTTTGTACTCCGGCATGGGAGGCCGCGCCGGTTGTCCGTTGGGAGCCAGGCCGGTCATGAAGAACTGCACGCCTTTTTCCTGGTTCCAACCGGGAAGGCCGGCGATGTTGGGCGATGTGTCGGCCCAGACGGGCATGGGAGCCAATGGCCCGAATTCGAGCTTCTTGCCTTGCAACCACTGGGTCATGATGTACTGGCCGTGATCGTTGAACGGCGTGTGGCAGTCGCCGCACTGGCCGATCGCCTTCACCAGATATTCGCCGCGAGCGATTTGCGCCTTCGAACCACTCGGTGCCGCAACGCCTTGACCGGCGATCGCCAGACACAAGCCAGCGACCAGCACCAGCAACATCATCCTATTTTTCATTCGTCCTCCGTTGGGTTGTAGTGAGGTATGAATTCCAGCGATTGGGTCGGGATTTTCTTGGCAGCCTGTTACGGCGTGATGCAAAGTGCGGTTGATTGTCGCGTAACCACGCGCCAGAGTCAATGCAAGTTGACGCGAAGTTGTGATCGCACGCTTGTGATACGTGAGTCCAGTAATCAAGGTTTGGGTGGAGAACACTCAGGGGCTAAAGCCCAGTTTATCGGTGGGCTCGTTACGGCACGGCTGAAGCCGTGCCCTGACACAAAACGACGCCTGACACCAAGCGACTCCTGAGCCAAACAACTTGTAAAGCAGTTCTCGAAAGCAGCGCGGCTGGTATTTGCGCAGGGATAAATTTTTCAGACCCTACAATATCGGCATCCCCTGATTCGTCTACATCAGTAGATGAAGGAAGCGGCGAGCCTGGAGCGGATGACTCTCGAACAGGACCAGCGGATTTCTGAGGTGGTCAGGCAGGAGCAATCCCGGCTGCGCAACTTCATCCGCCGGCGCGTGCCCGATGCGCGTGATGCCGAAGACATTCTGCAGGACGTTTTCTACGAGCTGGTGGAAGCCACTCGCCTGCTGATGCCCATCGAGCACGTAACCGGCTGGCTGTTTCGGGTGGCGCGCAATCGCATCACAGACCTCTTCCGCAAGAAGAAGCCGGAGGGATTCAGCGAAGCCGGCACGGTAGATGATGACGGAAATTTGCTGCACTTGGAAGATCTACTGCCTTCTCCGGATGCGGGGCCCGACGCTGTGTATGCGCGCAACGTCATGATTGACGAGTTGGAGTTCGCGCTCGAGGAGTTGCCGGAAGAGCAGCGCGAAGTGTTTGTCGAGCACGAGTTGGAAGGGCGAAGCTTCAAAGAATTGGCGGCCGAGAGTGGAGTAGGCGTGAACACATTGCTCTCGCGCAAGCGCTATGCGGTGCTGCATTTGCGGCAACGGCTACAGGCGATCTACGACGAGTTTATGGAAACATGAGGAACACGAACATGATTAGCAGATGGATTAGCAGAATATTGAAGATCATATTGGGGATTTTCATCCTCATCGTCGTCATTGGCGCAGTTGGCGAGGGAGTGCTTCAGTTATGGAATTGGCTGCTGCCTCCGCTGTTCGGGTGGCGCATGATCACCTTCTGGCAAGCCGTCGGGATACTCGTGCTTTGCCGGCTGTTGTTCGGTAGCTTCGGAGGACGCTCCTGGCACCGCTCCAACTGGCGGCGGCGGATGGGCGAGCGCTGGGAGAGCATGACTCCCGAGGAGCGCGAGAAATTTCGTCAGGGAATGCGTGGGCGTTGCGGCTCCTTCGGCGGAGCAGCGCCGGCAGCGGAATCAAAGCCATGAGAAAAGCAGTGCGCGTAACTCCTCGCCAGATATATAGTGTGGCCACCCGAGCCAGGATCCCAGATTAAGAGACTCCATCTGGCTGGAGGTCCGGGGCCCGACTTGCACTTGATCACTCGACGAGGTGCTACGAATGAGCCGATGGTTGATGGCGGCAGTGTTGTTTGCAGGAGTTGCCGGCGCGCAAACTTCAACTCCGAACGAGGTAACTCCGTTCATCAGCGTAAGCGCACCGGTTGTGGCTTTAAATCATGTGCGCGTGATTGACGGCACCGGAGCCGCGGCCAGGGAGAATCAGACGGTCGTGCTGGCCGATGGAAAGATTCAGGCCATCGGTGACTTCGGAGCGGTAGCGATTCCCTCTGGAGCCAAGCAACTGGATCGCACCGGATACAGCGTCATTCCGGGGCTGGTCGGAATGCATAATCATCTTTTCTATGCCGGCTCCATCTCCGTGCAGCGCGGGCCCAATGGGGTGGAAGAGCCCGGCATGATGGCCGTGGAACTGGCTTATACCGGGCCGCGGTTGTATCTGGGCGCCGGTGTGACCACGATGCGCACCACCGGAAGCGTGGAGCCTTACACTGATATCAAAATCAAACAGCGCATCGACGCCGGACAGATGCCCGGTCCCAAGATTGATGTTACCGCTCCTTATCTTGAAGGCAAGCCGAGCGCATTTGCCCAGATGCATGAGCTGACCGGTCCTGACGACGCCAAGCATCTGGTGGACTACTGGGCCGATGAAGGCATCACGTCGTACAAAGCGTATATGAACATCACGCGCGAGGAGTTGGGCGCGGCGATTCAGCAGGCGCATGCGCATCATTTCAAGCTGACCGGTCATCTGTGCTCGGTCACGTGGCACGAGGCCATCGCGCTGGGCATTGACGATTTGGAGCACGGCCCGGTCTTCACCGATACCGATTTCGCCACCGATAAAAAGCCCGATGTTTGCCCGCAGACTGCCAGGCAGAGTTGGGCGACGCTCGACATCAGCGGTCCCCAAGTACAGGGGCTCATTCACGATCTGATTGCGCATCACGTCGCTGTCACCTCGACCTTGCCGGTGTTCGAGGCATTTCTGCCGGGGCGCCCGAAATTGCAGCAGAGAGTGCTGGATGCCATGTGTGCCGAGTCGGCCCAGAGCTACCTGACGTTGCGGGCGCGCATCCCGATGGACGCGCCTTACGCCCCGTTGTACAAGAAAGAGTCGGAATTCGAGTTGGCGTTCGTCAAGGCTGGTGGCTTGCTGCTGACAGGACCCGATCCTACAGGCAATGGCGGAGTGCTTCCGGGCTTCGGTGACCAGCGCGGAGTCGAACTGCTGGTCGAGGCTGGATTCACGCCTGTCGAAGCCATTCAGATCGCGACGCTGAACGGCGCGACCTATCTCGGGCAGCAGGATCATATCGGCTCGATTGCGCCTGGCAAGCAGGCGGACCTGGTGCTGATCAAGGGCGACCCGGCGAAGAAGATTGAAGAAATCGAAAACGTGGAAACCGTTTTCAAAGATGGAGTCGGATACGACTCGAAGAAGCTGATCGACAGTGTGCGCGGGCAGGTAGGAATTCGATAATCCCCACAAGACAGGAATCCGGTCACGCCTTGGGAAGAATTGTGATCGCCAGCGCTTTGGCGCGATCCAGCGCGGTGGCTTCGTCGGCGATGCCGCTGATGATGATGGTCAGAATCAGGTTCTTGCCTTTGCGTACGGTCAGTTCGCCCGCGGGACGGTCCAGCATGACGGTGGCTCCCCAAACCGCCGCATCTCCCACGCCTGAGACCTGATGGACATCCTTGAATCCGGCGGTCTTCAGGCTTTCGGCCATTCCGCTGTCGTCTCCACTGATGTCGGTGTCGCTATAGTGCGTGCTCAGGGTGACGGTCTTGGCCGTGAGGGAGGGGCCTTGCGCGGAACGGAAGCTGCAGGCAGTACCCTCCGGCCGCGGCTCGCTCCGAGGAGACGAGACCGGCTCACCCAGTGCGGCCTGCGCGTCGGCAGCAGTGATCAGGCTGCAAGCGTCCTTGGCAGCTGAGCAGGCCGGAACAGCGGCAAAGGTGACAAGGCTCAGGACCAAACTGAACTGGAGAGTGAGTGAAAGCCTGAGGGGCATTTTCATGGGATGGGTAAGATATCACGGGCGTTGTGTTGGAAATTGTGGCGCTGGAATCGCCGTCCGCTTGGAAGAATCCTTCCATGGGTGGGATAACTTGGGACGATACCTCGCGACGTTTTCCTTCGGCCCGAACTTAGCAGGCTGCTGAAACGGTCTCACAAGCAGATCCCTCACCGGCTGAAGCCGGTTCGGGATGACAAAAATAAAGGGCTTGTGACGGCGCAGCTGAAGCTGCCCCCTTCAACACACATCGAAAGTTGTTTTCCGCAGCTAGAAATTGACCGCGGTCTAAACCTCAACGAAAAAGGGTGCGTGATCCGCACCCTCATCGCATTTACAACTGTCAGCCTGTTTCAAAGTCCCGCGACGACTGATCTCATCGCGGAATGTCGAGGTGCAAGCATCTGAACGCGGCGCTGAAGCGCCGCTCTACCCGGCCTACTTCTGGCTGTCCTGGAAGCGCTTGTTGACTTCGGCCCAGTTCACCACGTTCCACCATTCCTTCAGGTAGTCGGCGCGGCGGTTCTGGTATTTCAGGTAGTAGGCGTGTTCCCACACGTCGTTACCCATGATGGGATAGAAGCCCTGGCTCATGGGATTATCCTGGTTGGCCGAGCTGATCACTTGCAGCTTGCCCGCCTGGTCGCGTACCAGCCAGCTCCAGCCGCTGCCGAACTGCTTCACTCCGGCGTCGTTGAACTTCTCTTTGAAGGCGTTGAAGTCGCCAAAGGTGCTCTTGATGGCATCGGCGATGGCGCCGCTGGGATCGCCACCGGCATTGGGGCCCATGATCTTCCAGAACATGGAGTGGTTCACGTGGCCACCGCCGTTATTGCGCACCGCATTGCGGATAGCTTCGGGCACGTTCTCCAGGCTTTTCAGCAGCTCTTCGGCGCTCAGCTTCTGCAACTCGGGAGCTTTCTCCAAGGCAGCGTTCAAGTTGGTTACGTAGGCCTGATGATGCTTGTCGTGATGCAGGTGCATGGTTTGAGTATCGATGTAAGGTTCAAGAGCAGAGTAATCGTAGGGCAGCGCAGGAACTTCGTGTGCCATTCTGTTTCTTCCTCCAGTTGGCGTTGATGCAAGGAAACGACGGGTGGTTTCAAAAGCGCGGCGAGATCAACATCTCAGCCGCCCAGACATTATAGAGCGGGAAGCCGTTTCCAGTTTTGAGGGTGCCGAAGTTTCCTGCTGCCGTTTCTACGCGCTACAGGGGTCCTTCGACTCGCTGTGCTCGCTCGGGATGACACAGCGGGTCCCTCGACTCCGCTGCGCTACGCTCGGGATGACACCGCAGGTCCCTCGGCTCCGCTGCGCTACGCTCGGGATGACACCGCAGGTCCCTCGGCTCCGCTGCGCTACGCTCGGGATGACACAGCAGGTCCTTCGACTCGCTACGCTCGCTCAGGATGACAACGAAAGAGGAATCGTTGCTACGGCGCATCTGAAGCCGTGCCGGATGCTTTGACTGAAGTCGCTTCGCTTACGAACGGCACCAATCTCGCCCTGCTACAATTCAGGCGAAATCGGGCCGGGCGGGGTGGGACGAAGCTACACCTTACAGGGCTCGAATTTATCGAACTACTGGCTCGTTGGCATCGTATAACCCTTTAGCTGTGAGCAGGATTTGGGCCAGGAGCCACGCCCCTTGGGAGCGCTGATTGGACGACAACCAAGCCGTCAATGCCCTTGTCCGTCGCTGTGTGTCCGGCGACGCTGCGGCATGGCAGGAAATTGTCCAGCAGTTTCACCGGAGGATTTACAACATCTGCTACCGCTTTTCCGGATCGGCGGAAGATGCGGCGGACTTGAGCCAGGAAGTGTTTATCAAGATGTATCGGACGCTCAATACGTTTGACACCTCGCGGGCATCGTTCATGACCTGGGTGACCACGGTCACGCGAAATCTGCTGGTAGACCACTTCCGTAAGGGAAAGTACGACCGGATTACGGACTCGCTGGATGCGACTCCGGGCAACCAGGAAGACGGGCTCACGCTGGCCGATCAACTGGAAGACGGGGCTGCCAGTCCGGAGGCCCGAATGCGCAGTCAGGAGACCCAAAAGCTGGTCCATGAGGCTCTGAAGAGGCTTTCGCCCGAGCTGCGGGAAGCGGTGATTTTGCGCGATTTGCAGGATTTGGACTACAAGGACATTGCCAAAGTCCTCAATGTGCCCGAGGGAACTGTGAAAAGTCGCATAAATCGGGGACGAACGGAACTAGCACGGCTGTTACAACGTAATTACAAGCAGGTAGGGTGATGGCAGGCGAGAACCAATCCGGAATGCAATCGGGGTCCCCAGAGCGCGCCGTACCTGCGCGAGCCGGGGTGGTGGAGTGCGTCGAGGTTGAGGCCCTTTTGGCTGAAGCTCTGGACGGTGCGCTGCACGGCTCCCAACTGGCTGCCTTCGAGGCTCATCAGCAGACTTGCCCCGCCTGCCGGACCATGGTGGCAGAAGCTGGGGCGGGAATGCATTGGCTCAAGGGGCTGGACGAAGCGGAACCGCCGCATAACCTGGTGCATAACATCCTGGCGCAGACCATCGGAGCGTTGCCTTCGGAACACGCGGTTCCGGCTCCGCGCGGTGAAGGCTGGTACGAGAAGTTGAAGGGCCGGCTGGCTCCGGTGTTTGGTCCGGTGGTCACGCCGCGCTTCGCCATGTCGTTCGGTATGGCGTTCTTTTCCATCACGCTGCTGCTGGGCATCGCCGGTTTCCACATGAGCGATCTGCGGCACCTCGATCTCAGCTCCAAGGGCATTACCAAAACGTATTATGCGACCCAGGCGCGCTGCGTCCGTTATTACGAAAACATCCGCCTGGTATACGAGATCGAGTCGCGAGTACGCGATCTGCGGCGGAGTGGGGCTCCCGAGAACAAGGACAGCCAGCCACCGCAGGCAGCTCCGGCGCCGGCGAATCCCAAGAATCCTAATCCGAACAAGAGTGATAACCGGCAGCTGCCGAATCGCAGCCATCAGAATTCCAGCCGCGACGAAGGTCCGCCCATGCTGGCCACGTTTCCGGCAGTGCTGTTGATAGCAACCAATCAGGCCCGGCTGAACAGGAGAACCGCATGAACTGCGCCAATCATGTTGACGTTCCCGCCACCGCATACTGCCGCACCTGTGGTAAGCCACTGTGCAGCAACTGCGCGCGCGACGTCCGTGGCGTTATTTATTGCGAGGAATGTTTAGCCTCGCATTTGAGCGGCGCCATGCCGCCACCCGGCTCAACTGCCGTGCCTCCGGGTGTAGAGCCTGTCCCCGGTTTGCCTCGTCCCGGCCTGGCCGCCCTTCTGGGATTTATCCCCGGAGTCGGCGCCATGTACAACGGAGAGTTTGCCAAGGGCTTCGTACACGTGCTGATTTTTGCCACCCTGATCTGGATGACCGATCATCTGAACGGCATCTTCGGCTTGGGTATTGCGGCATTCGTGATCTATATGCCGATTGAGGCTTATCACACGGCGCAAGCGCGCCAGTTGGGATTGCCGGCTCCCGATCCGCTGGGTTTTAATCACTTTTTTGGAGGTGGACCTCGACCCACGATGCCCGCTCCCGGTGTCCCCGTGAATCCTGGGTCGCCGCCGGCGACTCCGGGAATGCTGCCGACGGAAGCGCCGGTTGAGGAGCCTCCGCGTTCCCAGGTCCCGGTGGGCGCGTTCATCCTGATAGGCTTGGGCGTGTTGTTTCTGCTCGACGAGTTGGGCGCTTTGCACTTTGACTGGATCTGGCGTTTCTGGCCCCTCATCTTGATTGCCATCGGGATTCGTGTACTGATGCAGCGTCAGCGCAGAGGCTGGTGAGGAGGACATCATGAGATATCGTTACAACAAATATTGCTCCTGTGCCCGCTGTCGCGCCCACGGCTTCCTGGGACCTGCTGTGCTCATCACCATCGGGGTGCTGTTCCTGATGGATCAGATGGGTCACGCGCACTGGATGGGATTCGACTTTACCTGGCCGGCGCTGCTGATCGTGATCGGCTTGATCAAACTGCTGGAACACGGTGCTTCGACTTACGGTCACGTTCCGCGCGAATACAACAACCCGCTGCCGCCGAATCCGGGACAGCCGATTCCTCCGGGCTATCCGGGTTATCCCCAGTATCCGGTTCAGCCGCAAGCGCCCGTAGCGCCGCCGCCCCCGGCTCCTTCGGCCGGTTTCATAACGCCCGGCTCCTCGATTCAAGGATCCGATGACAGGGAGGGACACAATGGCTAGCCCAAATCTGTATCCTCCCCCGCCGCCTCCGACTGCGCCGCCGCCACCGATGTATCCCCGGCGCCGCTCGATCGCCGGGCCGCTGATCCTGATCGTCATCGGCTTGCTGTTCTTTCTGCGGAACTTCGGCTTTCACTTTCCTGTCTGGCACTGGTTCGGACACTGGTGGCCGGTGCTGCTGATCCTGTGGGGCGTGATCGCGCTGATTGAGCATTCGACCGCCAACCAAATGGGATATCGCACGCGTCATCTGGGCGCGGGCGGCATCCTTCTGCTGATCTTGTTGGTCGGGCTGGGAGTGACCGCGCATTACACCTCCGATACGGATTGGAGCGGCATTCGGGACCAGATCCAGATGGACGACGATCTGGGTGGCATTTTCGGCACCGCGTTCAGTTTTGAAGACACCTTGCAGCAGTCTTTCCCGGCGCATGGCAACCTGCGCGTGGTGTGCGACCGCGGCACGCTGAACATTTCGCCGTCCGATGACAACACCTTGCGGGTCGTAGTCCACAAGAAGCTGTACGCGCAAAACCAGAAGGACGCGGACAAATATAACGATCAGACCAGGCCGCAAATTACGGTGAACGGCAACTCGGTCCTGGTGAACGCGAACACCGATGGCGCCGGTGAACATGGCGTCGAGTCAGACCTGGACATTTTTGTGCCTGCCGATGCCATGCTCGACGTGGCCGGTAAGCGCGGCGATATAACCGTGAATGAGCGCAAGGCCGACGTGAAGATTGCGCTGCAACATGGCGACATCGAGCTGAACGATATCGGGGGAGCCGCAAAAGTGAGCCTGGAAAAAGGTTCGTTGCGAGCTGCCAAGATCGCCGGCGATCTGGATGTGGATGGCCGCCTGGACAATGTCACTATCGACGAAGTTGCCGGCGCCGTGCATTTGAACGGCGATTTCTACGACGACATTCGGCTCAGCAAGATCGACAAGACCGTCACCTTCAAGACTTCACGCTCCGACATGGAAATCGCTTCTGTTCCCGGCGATATCGAGATCGCCAGCGACGAAGTTCGAGGCAGCGACCTGACCGGTCCGAGCAAGGTGGTCACCAGTTCCAAGAATATTCATCTGGAAGATATTTCTGGCGACCTGCAAGTAGAGTCCAACAATGGCAACGTAGAAGTGTCGACCGCCGGCAAGCCCGGCAAGATGACGGTAAACACGGAACACGGCGATGTGTCTTTGACCCTGGCCAGCAAGCCCCCGGCGGACAAGGTGGATGTTAGCAGTACGCATGGTGACATTACGCTGACCCTGCCGTCGAACGCCGGTTTTCAGATTACCGCCGGAACCCGCAAAGGCGACATCACCTCGGACTTCAATGCAGTGAAGGTCGACGAGAGCAATGGAACGTCGCACGCCAGCGGCACCGTGGGCAACGGCATGAGCAAGCTGCAAATCAGTACCGACACCGGCGACATCAAGATCGGCAAAGGGTGAAGCAGGGCTAGGGGGTTAGTAGTTCGTCGATAGGCGTTAGTGCCTCGCAGCTAGCTACTAGCGGTTCGCTACTTGCCAGCAGCGCTTTGTGGCTAGCCAGCACCTTGTGGATAGCTGGTTCCATGATTTGTCATCCCGAGCGCAGCCGAGCCGAGGGATCTGCAGTTCGCGGGCGGTGGCAAGGTCCATGGCTCATGCGCCAGGTCAGACATCAAATTCGAAACTATCCACTGACCGCTTTTTCCACAATCCCTTCCACTTCCGCCACCACCTCATCGATACTCTTGTGCGTGGTATCGATGATGACCGCATCGGGTGCGGGCGCCAGCGGCGATATAGCTCGCGAGCGATCACGCTGGTCGCGGGCGGCGATTTCAGCCTGAACACGCTGGGCTTCTTCACTGGAGCGCGAGCCGCTCTGCAGGGTTCGCCGCTCGGCCCGCACGCCGGCATCGGCGTCGAGAAAAACCTTTACCTCCGCGTTGGGAAACACCGCTGTACCGATATCGCGCCCTTCCATCACCACGCCGCCATTGGCCCCCAACTCGCGCTGTCGGGCAACCAGCACGTGGCGCACTTGCGGATGCACTGACACATGCGACGCCGCAGCGGTGACGTCGGCCTGGCGAATTCGCTGCGATACATCACGCCCGTCCAGCAGCACCCGATTGCCTTCGCCGCAGGGTTCGAGTTGAAGCTGGGAACTCTCCGCCAGCCGCCGCAGCGCCGGCTCATCCTGAAGCGAAACCTGCTGCTCCAAAGCCTTCAGCGCGATGGCACGGTACATGGCGCCACTTTCCAGATTGATATAGCCGAGTTTCCGGGCGAGGCGAGCGGCGATAGTGCTTTTGCCCGATCCTGCCGGCCCGTCGATGGCAACAATCAACTTGCGCGGCGCAGTCATTTCTTGCGGGTATCCTGATCGGAACGATCGGGTTTCCGCGAGGTCCTGGATTTCACCGGACGCCGCTCGACCAGCGGCATGCCAGGACGTGGGGGAAGCGCTTCGAACTTCGGCCGGGATTTGATTTCGCGCACCACCAGCGGTTGCTGGGCTTGCAGCGATGTGACCTGCAACATCACGCGCCCGCCAACATGAACAAAGCTGAGTTCGCGCGCCGCCTGAAGTGCGTTGATGGCTTCGCGCACTCGCGCCCGGCCGATCAGGTTGGAGAAGAATTGCTCAACCTCTTCCTGTTGCGCGGCCAACACACAGTCAAGATATTTCGAAACTAACGCAGTCAGCGATTCTGCGACCGACACGTGCATACCTTCCCTTACCGCGTCGGGAGACCAGCGAAACAGAACATCCCAGAAGACGCCTTCGTCCTGTTTGTAATCGACTCGGGTGATGCGCAGCTTGGCCCACAGTTCGTCGAGCGCGCGATCCAGCGCTGCTTCGGAAATATCGCCGCCCAGCAATTCACGCAGCCGGTTCTTGGAGATCGGACCGTCTTTCTGGATGATGAGAAAGGTATCGACCGCAAGCGGAGAGTAGCCCGACCGCGCTCCTGCTTTCGGCGCCTGACGCGGATTGCGGTCGCCTACCAATCCATAAAAATAAGGAAACGCCGACGCCGACACGATGAAATTGTTGTCGGGAAAAACGTTGGCCTCATACGCCGCCTTCTCGCGCAAGAGGCGAACCATCAACTCCTTCGCTTCGCGAGCACTGGGATTAGCGAACGCCATCTGCGCGGTCGGCAGATTTTCATCGCTGCCGGCGTAAGCACCCACAAACGTTGGTACCAGCGCCGCTGGACGCTGCGGATAGAGCAGACAGAAGCCCACCGAGTCGATGAACTCGCGCGCCTCGTCGAGCGTGCGGACCGGCCGCCCGTTCAAGCGCCACTTTTCCCGGCGCAGTTCCTGGAGTTGCTGTTCAAACATAAGAAAAGTAGCCGTTGGCAATTAGCAGTTGGCAGTTAGTTTGGCTCTTAGCAATTAGCTCTTAGCCTTTAGCAATCTAGCTTCCGATTTCGCAGACCGACGTCTGTCTGCATCGATTCCTAAGCAGGTCACGCAAGTCTTGCAACTGGCTAAATGCTAAGTGCTAAATGCTAGATCCTTTTGAACGCCCGCTGGATATCTTTAACAGAATACCGCAGAACGACCGGACGGCCATGCGGACAGCTCATGGGGCAATCGGTTTTAGCCAACTCGCTCAGCAGCCATTCCATTTTGTTTTGCTCCAGCGGCATGTTGATTTTGATAGCGGCGTGGCAGGCAATGCTGGCGGCGATGCTGGTGCGGATTCGATCCAGGTTGAGCGACTGCTCCTCGCGCTCGAACTGCTCGAGGATTTCGTGCAGCAAGTGCTCGATGTCGCCGGGCGAGACGCCTGCGGCGGTTGTCTTAACCGCGATGGTGCGAGATCCGAAAGGTTCTACTTCGAATCCGTTGTGATTCAGTTCATCAGAGATTTCAGGGAAGACCGCTATCTGGCCCGGAGTCAGCTCAACGATGAGCGGCATTAACAGTTGCTGCTTTTCCGGCGATTCAGCTAGCCGTCGCTTGCAGATCTTCTCGAACAGGATTCGCTCATGCGCCACGTGCTGATCTATGATCCACAGTCCCTGCGAGTTGACGGCGAGGATGAATGAATCGCGAATCTGCCCAACCGGCTTGAGGCTGGCGAGCGACTCCAGACTGACGGGAGCGTCTTCGTCCGGCAGTTCGGGAGAACAACCGTTTCCGCCGGGAACTGGCGGTACCGATGCGGCCGGGCCTCCAAAGGTCTGCGGACCGAATCGTGCTACCGGAATGGCAGCGTTTCCTTCCACCGCGAATCCGCTGCCTTCGAATTGCAACGGTGCGGTGAACGGCGGGATCTCTCTCGCGCGCAGTGCGAAGGCCGCATCGGCTTCGGTGACCTGCAAGTCACTGGGGCCGAAGTCGCGTGCTCCCGGAGTGAGCGAAGGCGACGCGGTTGCGCCGGCCCGGATCTCGGTCATAAACGCCGGTACGGGCCGCGACTTCATGAGCACGGCGCGCACCGAGTCGCGAATGAAGTCGTGCAAGACCGACGATTGCCGGAATCGCACCTCGGTCTTCGACGGATGCACGTTCACATCGACTTCCGTGAACGGCATGTCGAGGAAGAGCAGGACGACCGGATACACGGTTGGCGGAATGATGTTACGGTACGCCTCGGTCAAGGCGTGTTGTACCAGGCGATCGCGAATCAGGCGGCCATTCACGAAGATGAAGATGGAATTGCGATTGAGCTTCTGGATCTCGGGCCGCGATACAAAGCCATGCAGCTTGATCTCGCCTTTTACCGGCTCCTCTTGCGGTTCTTCCAGTTCGCTGCGCCTCCACGGCGGCGGCTGCGGCAAGCCTGTTCGCTCCAGCGGCAGCAGAGCGCTCAACGGAATCAACTGGTCGAGCGTCTCTTTGCCGAAGACCTGGTAGATGCGTTCCGAGTGGCCTGCCACCGGCGGCGCAACCAGCATCGCATTGGTGGCCGAGTGCAACTCCCAGTGCATTTCGGGATGAGCCAGCGCGTAGTGCGTTACCAGCGAGGCGATGTGCGACAGCTCGGTTGATTCGGCCTTCAGGAATTTTCGTCGCGCCGGAATGTTGAAGAACAAGTCACGAACGGTGATGCAGGTTCCCAGCGGCAGGCCGGCTTCTTCGACGGTGAGCAATCGGCCGCCGGCAATTTCGATCACGGTGCCCGCAGCCTCTTCGGCGGCACGGGTTTCCAAACGCAGACGGCTGACCGATGCGATTGACGGCAGGGCTTCTCCACGAAAGCCCAGGGTTGCGATGTTGAGCAGGTCATCGGTGTTGCGAATCTTGGACGTTGCGTGGCGCTCGAAAGCCAGCATGCCATCGTCGCGTACCATGCCGCAGCCATCGTCGGTAACCTGGATGAGTTTTTTTCCGCCGGCTTCGATGTTGACGCGAATGCGCTGCGCACCGGCATCCAGCGAGTTCTCCAGCAACTCTTTCACTACCGACGCAGGACGCTCCACGACTTCGCCGGCGGCGATTTTGTTGGCGACGCTGTCGGAAAGAACGTGGATGCGGCCCATGCATCAAGAGTAATTCACCACAGAGGCACAGGGACACAGGGAAAACTTTTGAGGCCGAAGTTTCAGGTTTCGGGTGAGGTTATTTCAGCCATTGTCATCCCGATCGGAGCGAAACGGAGCAGAGGGATCTGCGGTTTTCTTCGAAGCCGAAACTTTCTCCGCCAGCTCCTGGTCCCTGACCCCGGCCTTACTGTCTGGGCGCGTAATAACCCTTCCTGGCGCGCACGTGGTACTTCTTGTTGTCGGCGAGGATTTCGATCTTGCGATACTTGCCGTCGGCCACAAAGTCTGCCGGCTTATACGAAATGGCGTACTGGCTGCGCAGTTCGTCCGAAATTTCCGAGAACGCGTTCGACACGTCTTCAATCTTGAAAGGGAAAAAAGCTTTGCCGCCGGTTTCTTCAGCAAAGTGCTCCAGGACCTTATCGCCACGCAGCTTCAAACCGCTGGTGTTGGTGGAGATGGCGTAAATGATGACTTCGGCGCGTTGTGCCATTTCGACTGCCTCTTCGCGCGATACGCGGCTCTGATTGTCTTCGCCATCGCTCAGCAGAATGATGGCGCGGCGGGTGGCGATCTGGCCTTTATCGACCTGCATCAGCTTGTCGCGGCAGGCGAAGTAGATGGCGTCGTACATGGCGGTGCCACCGCCGGCGCGCAACATGCGCACTCCTTTGGACAGCGCCTCGGCATCGTCGCTGAAATCCTGCGTGACTTCGGGGGTGGTGTCGAAGCCGATGACGAACGCCTTATCGAAGTGCGGCCGGATAATCTGGTTCAAGAACTCAATCGCGGCTTCCTGCTCGAACTTGAAGCGGTCGCGTACTGAATTGCTGGCGTCGATCAGCAAGCCTACGCGCAGCGGCAAATTCGTCTGCCGGCTGAACGATTGAATGCTCTGTGCCGGCTTACTGTCGTCGTAGACGCGAAAATCGTTCTGGGTCAGGTCCTTCACAAAGTGGTCGCGCTTGTCGGTAACGGTGAACACGACATTCACTTCGTCGACTCGTTTGCGAATGACGGTAAGCGTGTCGTCGACGCCACCGGCCGGGGCTCCGCCGGGAGCTACATTGGGCTGCGCCGATCCGACTCCGAACTCGGCTTGTCCGGAGTTGTTGTCGGTCTGGCCTTTGCCTTGCTGCGGCGGCGTCGAGTTGGTGCTATCGGCAGGCGCTGTGGTATTAGCGTTCTGCGGAGTCGAACTCGGGGGCGGTGCGCTGGTCTGGCCGGTTGCCGGCGCTGCCGCCGGAGCCGACGGCGGTGGAGGATACTTGGTGGCCGAAGGCGCGGTAGGAAGTTGTTGTTGTGGCGAGTCTTGGGCGACGAGCCCCCACGGCAACGCCGCCGCCAAAACCAGGATCAACCAATAATTCATGCGAATCTCGATTATAGCTGCTGGCGAGCGTACTCACTTGAGCCCATAGCCGCGCGGCTCCCTGCAGGTGTTTGACGGCCCGGATTGGATTTCGCCTCGTCGAAGCGTTACTTCGGCGAAAAGCACGAAAACCGGTGGAGCGGCGGCGCGATTTCATACCCATGTCGGGGCTGTTTCCATTCCGACCGTAGGACGATTCCGCAGCAGAATTCATGACGCGCGGCGCAGCGACGCCGGCTTGCGTTCGTGCGGCAAGTGGACTCCCACTCCGGATCGTTCGCTCGAGACGCTTGAGATCGAACCAGCTAAGTCGCTCGTCCCATCCTTCAGAGGCGACTACAGTAGTCAGTTAACGATTACGGAAGTAACTGAAGCTGGCTCAGCTTTTCGTGAATCTTCGCTCCAGTCATCGGTGCTGACAGAAATCATTTCGATTTCTGCGTTAGTCTGCCGGGTCACGTCCCATCCAAAACCAGTTACCGGAAATAGTTTCCGATCGAATGGCTTACAGAGTAGCTGAGCATCAGTAAGACGCCGTCACCCGCCTCGCAACACGAATACCCGGAAAGTATCAGTAACCAATTTTAGTAATGCGTTGCAGTTACTTCTGTACTCTGGCGGGACAGTTAGCTGTTGCTCCGGCTGTAGTGGTGCCCGGATATTCGAAGACAGGGGGAGCAGTACGAACTGGCCGTTCCAGCCTCCGCCTTTGATGCGCCCGTGTGCCACTGGAGTATTAGATGAGTTTGTGCCGAGTCGTCGTAGCGTCATTCTTTGCCCAATTCAGTTTCTTCCAACCCAAAACGCAAATTGCAATCTTCCTGATGATCGCCGTGCTGTTCATGGTGCCGGCCACCGCGCAGGAACCAGTCCCGGCGCTGCCGCAGGTTTACATCGATACGAACTGGAACCCGCCCAACGGCGCGATCTGGCAAGTCAATTCACCTTCGACCCTGCAGTTTGCCCTGAACCTGGCAGCGCCCGGCGACACAATTGTCCTGACCAACACAGCACCCTTTTCCGGGAACTTTACCCTTCCGGCCAAGACCAATCCGAACAATTTGTGGATTTACATCGAGAGTTCCGGGCTCGCCAGTCTGCCGCCTCCAGGCACACGCGTGAGTCCGACGGATGCTCCCAACATGGCGCAGGTCGTGTCGCCGAACGTGAGCGCTGCCTTCACGCTGGCGCCGGGCGCCAATCATTACCGGCTGGTTGGATTGGAAGTCACCACGACCTCGTCGCAAGGTGGAGATCAGAACAACAGCCCGCCCAGCAACAATTTCACCTGGTGCCTGATTTGCTGGAATCCGGCGATTGGCCTTACCGAGCCTGACTCGATCACGATCGATCGCAGCTACATCCACGGCTCACCCACGCAGGATGTCGGCCAAGGCGTGCAGGCCAACGGCAGTAACTTTGCCGTGGTCGACAGCTACATCTCCGATATCCACCTGAGCACCTCGGACTCGCAGGCGATTCTGGCTTTCTGGACGCCGGGGCCGATCAAGATTGTCGACAATTATCTTTCAGCCACCACCGAAGACGTTCTGTTCGGCGGCGCGGGCGGCTACAACAATCCTTATGTGCCGTCGGATATTGAGATCCGCAACAATCACTTCTTCAAGCCGCTCACCTGGGATTCCTGCGGAGCCGGAGGAACCGTGCCGCCAGGCGGACTTCTGGCCAATGGCACACCGTGTCCCAGCAGTCCCAACAATCAGTGGGTAGAGAAAAACAATCTGGAGTTCAAGAGCGTGCAGCGGGTGATCGTCACCGGAAACACGATGGAGAATACCTGGGTCAGCGGCCAGACCGGGTCTTCCGTGCTATTCACCATTCGCACCAGTCAAAGTGGAAATCTCGCGGTAGTGGACGACATCACCTTCGAAAACAATATGCTGACTAACGTGGATCAGGGCATGGGAACCCTGGAGCAGGATGACCAATGCAACGCGCAGGACGGTTATCCGCAATGCACCAACCCCGGAGAAAGCAAGCGCGTCAAGATCTACGACAATCTCTTCCTGTTGCGTCCCAGCCAGGATAGTTACCAGCACGCAGGCATCGAGCTGGACGGTGGAAACACGCTCGATGTAGGGCTGACGGACTACGTTTTCCAGCACAACACGGTGTTGATGAGCGATCAATCGCCACTGTGGAGATCGGTCGGTTTCTCGCTGGCTCAAATGAGCTGGGGCTGCTCGCCGCCGCAAGGCTACTCTTCGACGCACAATGTCTGGATTCTGGATAATGCCTTGACGCAACAGCCGGACGGCGACTGTGGTTTCGTGAGCACGTTTGGCATAACCGGCTTAGGGTATTACATGGGAGATCCATCGCCAATGTCGCCCAGGTTTTTTGGTAACGCGATCTTTGCGCCCGGAACCAGCTATACCTATCCAGCCAATAACGACGTGACTACGACGCCGTTTACCTTCGTCAATCCTCAAGGTGGAAATTACGAGCTGCTGGTTCCGGACTGGACAGACACAACGGACGGGAAAGTGTCGGGCATCGACTGGGCAAGCCAGCAACAGGCCAGCACGGTGACGGCGACGTCAGCGGCGAGCAGTTTGTATTCGACTGAGCAGACGCAGTTGAGCGCGACGGTAAGTGTGACGGGTTCAGCAGGAGCGCCGACCGGCACAGTGAGCTTCATGCTGGGCAACACGGTGTTGGGAACAGCGACGCTGACCATGATCGATGGCAGCGACTCGTCTGCCAGCATGCAGTTAAACGGATCGCAGCTGACCCTGGGACCGAACAGCATTACGGCGGTTTATTCAGGCGACAGCAACTACTCCGGCTCCAGCTCAGCGCCGATCACGGTGACGCTGCTGAGTTCCGACGACGGCTTCGGCACCGTAAACGTGGGCACTCCGGCAACAGGACAAACCTTGAGCTACACCTTCGGCAGCAACGCCCAGCTGACGGCCATCAACATCCTGACCTGGGGAGTGCCGGGGCTGGACTTCGCCGACGGCGGCAGCAGCACTTGCGTGATTGGAACGCCGTACACAGCGGGACAGAGCTGCACGGTGACGGTAGCTTTCACGCCGACGGCGCCGGGGTTGCGGGCGGGCGCGATAACGCTGTTTGCCCAGGGCAGCAACCTGCCACTGAATACCTGGTATGTGAGCGGTGTCGGCGAGTCGCCGGCAGTGACCATCGATCCGGGAACACAGACGACCCTGGGGACGATCACCAACGCGGCGACCTATGGCTCGGCGATCGATGGAGCAGGGAACGTCTACGTGGCCGATCGAGTTAACGGGCAGGTGGTGAAGATCGCAGCCGGCACGCAGCAGCAGAGTGTGCTGGTGAGCCAGTTGACTGCGCCGACCTCGGTTGCGCTGGACGGAGCAGGGAACCTTTACATCGCCGAGAGCAGCGGTGTGGTGATGGTACCCAACGAAAACGGAACGCTGAATCCGGCTGATATGACGACGCTGCAGATCGCGGGCTTGGGTCTGGCGCAAGGCATTGCCGAGGATGGCAACGCGAATCTGTACGTGGCCGACAGCGGTACGGGGAATGTGATTCAAGTGCCGGGAGGATACGGAACGCCGGTAGTCCTGGCGTCGGGGCTCACCAATCCGCACGGCGTAGCAGTCGATGCGGCGGGCAACGTGTACGTGTCCAGCGACAGCCAGGTGAGCGAGTATCCGGCGGGCGGGGGAACGGCGATCCCGATGGGCACAGGTTACAGCACGCCGCAGTCTGTCGCAGTCGACGCCTCGGGCACGGTGTATGTGGCCGACACCGGCAACGCGCAGATCGTGAAAGTCGCGCCGGGCGGGCAGTCGCAATCGGTGCTGACGGTGACGGGACTGGTGGCCCCGCACGGCATCGCGCTGGATGCGACAGGCGATGTTTATGTCTCGGACAGCAGCAATGTGTACGAAGTGAACCGCGTGCTGGCGCCGCCGCTGAACTTCGGCAACGTCGCGGTGGGCACAACCAGTCCCTCACAGATTTTGCAGGTGTCGAACATTGGCAATCAGCAGCTGACGGCCAGTGGGCTGGCGATCTCGGCAAACTTCACCCAGCAACCGTCGGGCGGCACAGATTGCAGTTCGAGCACCCAGTTGCTGGGAGGCGGAGGTTGCGAGATTGCGGTAGCATTTTCGCCGACCACCACGGGAGTGTTGAACGGGACGATGGCGTTGACGGACAACGCCCTCAACAATGCGGCCAGCCAGCAAACGGTGGCGCTGACGGGTACCGGGACATCATCGCAACAGCAACCACAGACGATCACCTTTCCCAATCCGGGGCCGCAGACTTACGGAGTTGCGCCGATCACCCTGACCGCGACCGCTTCGTCGGGATTGCCGGTGAGCTACACCGTGCTGTCGGGACCGGCGATGATCAGCGGCAGTTTGTTGACCATCACTGGAGCGGGCACGGTGACGGTACAGGCCAATCAGGCGGGCAATAGTCAGTGGCAGCCCGCGCCGCCGGTGAATGACACGTTCACGGTGAGTCAAGCAGTTCTCACCGTGACCGCCAACAACGCTGCGATGACCTACGGCGGAACTCTGCCAACCTTTACGGCCAGCTACAGCGGCTTCGTCAACGGTGACGGACAAGGCGTGCTGAGCGGGACGCCGAGCTTGACCACGACCGCGACCTCGAGCTCGCCGGCCGGCAACTACACCATCACGGCAGCCCAGGGAACATTGACGGCGCAGAACTACGCGTTCGCGTTCGTCAATGGCACGTTGACCATCAACAAAGCAGTGTTGACCGTAACCGCTAACAACGCCTCGATGACTTACGGCGGGATGCTGCCGGCTTTCATCGCCAGCTACACCGGCTTCGTGAATGGCGACGGTCAGGGCGTGCTGAGCGGTGCTCCCAGCTTGACTACGACAGCGACCTCGAGTTCGCCGGTTGGCAATTACACCATCACGGCGGCTCAAGGCACGTTATCTGCCCAGAACTATTCCTTCGCTTTCGTCAATGGCACGCTCAGGATCGGTCCTGCGGTGCTGACCGTGACCGCTAACAATGCTTCGATGACCTACGGCGGGACGCTGCCGACTTTCACCGCCAGTTACACCGGCTTCGTCAACGGTGACGGACAAGGTGTGCTGAGCGGAGCGCCGAGTTTGACCACGACGGCGACTTCGAGCTCCACCGTCGGCAACTACACCATCACGGCGGCGCAGGGAACGCTCACGGCGCAGAACTATACCTTCGTCTTCGTGAACGGCGTGTTGACCATCGTGCAGGCGACGCCGGTCATTACCTGGATCCCACGGACTCTTACCCTCAGTCCCGGCGAAATGCTTGGCCCGGCGGGAGTGCTGGATGCGACGGTGAGCCCGAGCATCGCGGGGACCTGGCGCTATTCGGTCGGCATCAACGGACATATCCTTCGGCTGCTGCCCACCATGGGCTTCCCGGTCGGGGTGTACAGAATCATCGTCGCATTTATGCCGCTGGATCAAACCGATTATGCGATCCCGGCTCCAGTGGAGCAGACCTTCACGGTCGTTCAGTAGATAGCGGTGACAAACGGAAGTTCGCGCGCAACAGTGGATCTGGCCGTTGCGCGCGAACTTCGCTGATCGTCAATACGCTCTTCCTCACAGGTTGGCGCGCCGCCCAGCGGCTCGGGAATTTGCCAACTGCACTAGAATGCCAATCAGCAAACAATTGAGAGCTTCCGGTGGCGACCATTCTTCTAGCCCGGCAGTTGCTGACCCCGCTCGAGCGCATCGACGACGCCGCGCTGGTGCTGGAGGACGGAATCATTTCGGCGCTGGGACGGCGCGCTGACGTCTCGCTTCCTGCGAATGCGCGAACCATCGACTTCGGTAATTCCATTCTTACGCCGGGCATGATCGACATCCACATTCATGGTGGCGCCGGACACGACGTGATGGAAGGTACAGGCGATGCGCTGGAGGCCATTGAGCGCTTGATGGTTCGCCACGGAGTGACCAGTTATTGTCCGACCACGGTCACCGCGCCAATGGACGAAACTCTGCAGGCGCTGGCGGCGCTGGCCAAAGGCATGGAAGACGTGGAGCGCCAGGCTCCGGGCGATCCCCAACGCGCCCGCCCGCTGGGAATCCACCTGGAAGGTCCGTTTCTAAGCCATGCGCGACGCGGCGTGCATGCGCCGACTCATTTGCAGCCGGTATCGGCGGAGATCTTCAACCGCATGTGGCACGCCGCCGCCGGACGAGTGCGGTTGCTCACCATCGCTCCTGAGCTGGAGGGCGCGCTGGAACTCATTCGCGACGTTTCCCAGCGCGGGGTGTGTGCCAGCATTGGTCATTCCAACGCTAACCTGGTGCAAGGCAGAGCTGGTATCGAAGCTGGCGCGCGTCACGCGACCCACACCTTCAATGCCATGCGGCGGCTCGATCATCGCGATCCCGGGCTGCTGGGCGCAATTCTCACCGACCGAAGTCTTACGGCCGACATCATCGCCGACGGCATCCACGTCGAACCGGTTGTGCTCGATCTCTTTCTGCGGGCAAAAGGCGTGGACGGCGCGGTCTTGATCACCGACGGCATCAGCGCTACCGGCATGCCCGATGGAACTTACCGCCTGGGCTCATTCGAAGTGCAGGTGAGCGACGCTCGATGCGAGTCTCATGGAAAGCTGGCCGGTAGCGTGCTGACCATGGATCGCGCGGTGCGCAACGTGATGGCCTTTGCCAACTTCAGTTTTCAAGACAGCATTCGCCTGGCTACGCTGAATCCGGCGCGCGTTCTGGGACTCCAACAGCGCAAAGGCATGCTGCAAGTGGGAGCCGACGCCGACATCGCCGTCTTTTCTCCTGCCGGAGAAGTGCCCCGCACCATTGTCGGCGGCCTGCTCACTTAATCGCGCACCAGCCCCTGATTTCTACCAGGTACAGCAGGCCATTCACCGGTCACCTCTGCAAGTGACCGCAATCACTGCCCTTGTGCCCATCCTGAGCGAAGGTCATAGAGGAGAGGTAGATGTTCCTCCCAGCCTTCCTGGATGGCCGCAGCAGGGCCGCACGCCGCCGTGCGCAGCGTGTTGTGCAGTGGCGCATCCTGGTTCCCTGCCTGCTGTTGCTTCTGTGGCCGGCTGAAAGCTATGCCGCGAATGCGATGCCGCGGACCAACGCCGGACTGGGTGGTGGAATCCTGCTCGGCCTGGCGCTGGCGGTTTTGGTGAGCCTGTTTGCCCGGACGCGGGTCAAGCGCGCCGAGCGCGAAGCGAAGAAATGGCAGGAACTGGCTGACCATCGCGAGTACGAACGCAACCTGGCTCAACAGGAATTGGCCAGAAGACTGGGCGAGGAGCGCGAGCTGGCCAAGGAGAAAATGCAGTTCGAATCACAGCTCACCGAATACGAAAAATATGCCTCGCTGGCTCAGTTGGCTTTGGGCGCTGCCCACGAGATCAATAATCCCCTGCTGGGTATCCTGTCGCACCTCGAACTGGAATGGAGAGATGCCGCGGACGAACGCCGCGAGGAAATCGAACAGTGCATCGAAGGGGCCAAGCGCATTTCCTCGGCGGTGCGCGGCTTGCTCGACTACGCGCGACCGGGGCCGCTGACCCTCAGCAAGGTCAACCTGCAGCGGCTTACCAGCGAGACCGTAAAGTTTCTGGAACATCAGCCCATGTTCCGCCAGATCGAATTGCTAAACTGCGTGCCGCCGGACTTGCCGAACCTCAGCGTGGATGCCAATCAGCTGTCGCAAATCCTGATGAACCTGCTGCTGAACGCAGCCCAGGCAACTTCGCCGGGCGGAAGCATCACCATCCTCGCCGACAAGGTGAAGTTCGCCGAGGTTATCGAATTGCGCGTGCGCGATACCGGGCGCGGAATCCCGGCTGACATTCTGCCGCACGTCTTTGAGCCGTTCTTCACCACCAAGCATGGCAAGGGCACCGGCCTGGGCCTGAGCATCACGCAAAGTTATGTACGCAGTCACGGGGGCGACATTTATGTGGAAAGCATTCCGGGCTCGGGCACCACAGTGCGGGTGACGCTGCCCATTCGCCAGGCGGGAAAAGCGGTGCAGCACAGCGAGGAGGTCATCGCCTAGCCATGGCCCACTCCATTCTGATTGTCGATGACGAAGCTCTCACCTTGCGCACCATCGGACGCGCCCTGGAAGCCGAAGGTTATGAAGTGCTGCTGGCCTCCAGCGGAGAAGAAGCGCTCAAAACCGTAGCCGAGTACAAGCCGGACCTGGCGCTGCTCGATGTCGTTCTGCCGGGCATTAACGGAATCGAAGTCTTGCGCCAGACCAGAAAACTCTCTCCCGCGACCATCGTGGTGATGATGAGCGCCTACCACATGGTGGATCGCGCGGTCGAAGCCATGAAGCTGGGCGCCTACGACTACCTGATCAAACCGTTCCACATCGCAGACATGGTGAACACCATCCAGCGCGCGACCGAAATGCTGGCGCTGCGCGTGCGCGTTCACGACACGGTGGAAACCGCTAAAGGGCAATACGATTTTGAGCGCCTGGTTACCCAGAGTCCAGGCATGCGGGAAGTGCTGGAGATGGCGCGCCGCGCCGCCGACAGCGATCACACTACCGTTCTGATTCAGGGCGAGAGCGGCACCGGAAAGGAAGTACTGGCCAAGGCGATCCACTACAACAGCTCGCGAGCCCAGGCGCCGCTGATTGCACTCAATTGCGCTGCCCTGCCTGACACGCTGCTGGAGAGCGAACTTTTCGGCTACGAGCCGGGGGCTTTCACCGACGCGCGCCGCCGCAAGGAAGGACTGATCGAGAAGGCCACCGGAGGCACACTCTTTCTCGACGAAATCGGCAACACCTCGTTCAGCCTGCAAGCCAAGCTGCTGCGCGTGCTGGAGGAGGGCATCTTCCTTCGCCTGGGTGGAACCAAGTCGATCCAGGTGGATGTGCGCATCGTCACGGCGACCAACAAAGTCCTGAAGGAAGCAGTGACCAAAGGTGAATTTCGCGAAGATCTTTACTATCGCCTCAATGTCCTGCCGCTGTTCATTCCGCCGTTGCGCGAGCGTCGCGAAGACATCTTGCCGCTGGCCCTCGATATCGTGCAATTTTTCAATAAGGAGCTGAAGAAGAACTTTGTCGGCTTCACGCCTGCCGCCGCCGAACTGCTGCATCGCTATCCCTGGCCGGGAAATATCCGCGAGCTGCGCAACGTCATCGAGCGCACAATGATCCTGTCGCAGGAGAGCGAGATCGACGAAGAAGCCTTGCCCGAGGAAGTCCGCGACTATCACGAACGGCCGGCACATGAGGAGATGTCGTCCTCCCTGGACCTGTCGCCCACCGGCGATCAATTCGTGACCCTGCGCGAACTGGAAGACCGCTACATCCATGAAGTGTTAAACGCCACTGGCCAGAACAAAACCCACGCCGCCCGCATATTGGGAATCCATCCCACCTCGCTGCTGCGCCGCCTGAAGAAAACGCCCGAGCTGGTATAGAGCAACTCTCGCTACTGCAAACTGCGAGGGTAACCCTGCAAAACGCAGTAGTCGACCTTCCGCATTCGGCACTGCCTCTCCTAACTCCTTTAGAACTCACGCCCCTTTCGGGAAGCGGTTTGCACCCCACGTGCACGTGTCAAGGCGGAGCACGATGTCATGACTAGCCGCTCGACTTTGACCAGCCAGATGTTGACCAGCCAAACCGGTCGCCCGTCGCATCGTCCTCCACTCCGCGCCATCGTCCCAGCTTCCGACATTGACCGGAGCGAGTAAGGAGGCCTTATGTCGATCCTATTTGTCCTGCTTACATTTCTCTTGATTCTCACGGTCATGTACTTCCGCCGCCCGCAGGATGCCGCGAATGGGCTTCAGGTCGCGCCCGCAAAAAGTGTTCGCTCGCCCGTCATGCTGAAGACCGCCGGCTTCCAGGTTCCCGAGGGGTACAACTTCCATCCCGGCCACACCTGGGTCATCGATGAAGGCCGGCAGAATGCCCGCGTCGGTATCGATGCGTTCGCCGGCAACCTGTTCGGCAAGATCGACTCCATCGAACTTTCCGATCTGAATCGCTGGGTGCGGCAGGGACAAAAGCTGTGCACGGTCACTCGCGAAGGTCAGAGCATCGATCTGCTGTCGCCCATCGAAGGTGTGATGACCTCGGTGAACCATGAAGTGCTGAAGAATCCCAACCTGGTCATCGACGACCCCTACAAGAATGGCTGGTTGTGCGTGGTGAAAGCTCCCGAGATGGCCACCAACATTAAAAACCTTCTGCAGGGAACGATCGTGTTGCCGTGGATGCAGAACAGCCTGGCCCGCATTGGAGCCATGGTCCAGCAACTGACTCCTGCCTTGGCGCAAGACGGCGGCCTGCCCGTCAAAGGTCTCCTTTTCCAGGTGGATCCCAGTGCCCGGGAGCAACTGGTGAAGGAATTCTTCCTGACATAGTGCAGACCGACAGAAGACACGGAGACCGTCATGGCACAAGAAAAAGCATTACTCATCGACATCAAGCGCTGCATCGGTTGCCTGAGCTGCGAAACGGCGTGCAAGCAGCTCCACGGATTCAGCCCGGATCCTGAACCAACTCTTTCCGACACAGCCTTTACCGTGGTCGAGGCGCGCGGCGATAAGTTCGTGCGCAAAATCTGTATGCACTGCGAAGATCCCGCCTGCGCTTCAGCCTGCCCGGTGGGCGCTATCGCCAAAACTCCGCTCGGCCCGGTGGTTTACAACGCCGACAAATGTATCGGTTGCCGTTACTGCATGCTGGCCTGCCCTTACCAGGTGCCACGTTATCAGTGGAGCAAGCTGGCGCCTTTCGTGAAGAAGTGCGACTTGTGTACCGACCGCATCAAGGCCGGCAAGTCAACCGCGTGCGCCGAGGCCTGCCCGGTGCAAGCTACCGTCTTCGGCAATCGCGATGACCTGATTAACGAGGCCTGGAACCGCATTCGCGGCGACAAGTCCTACGTCCCGCACATTTGGGGAGTCGAAGAGCTCGGCGGAGGCAGCGTGCTGTTTGTCTCCGACGTTCCTTTCGAGAAGCTGGGATTCAAGCCCGCTCCCAACGGCAATCAGCCAATGCCAAGCCTTACCGCCAGCGCTTTGGGTGACTCGCCGAAGGTCGTGATCATGGGCGGTACCATCCTCTCGGCTCTCTACTGGGTCACGCAGCGACGGCGTGAAGTTGCACTGGCCGAAGCCGAGGAGAAAGCCACCATCAACCAGATCAATGTAAAAAGGAGCTAGCCATGATCGCGCGAATTAAATCCGAAATTACTTTATGGCGCGTCATTGTAGCCATCATCTTTGTCACCGGCATGTATGCGACCTACATAAGATTTTTTCAGGGACTCAGAGCTAGCACCAATCTCAGCGATCAGATGCCGTGGGGCTTATGGGTTGGCTTGGGAACGCTCTGCGGTATCGGATTATCGGCAGCGGGTTTCGGCATCAGCGCAGCGGTTTATCTTCTCGGCATGGAACGCTATCGGCCCATCCTGCGCGCGGCCATTCTGATTTCGTTTCTCGGCTACATGACGGTTTGCGTCGGCTACCTCTACGAGATCGGCTTGCCCTGGCGCTTCTGGCATCCCATCGTGATGTGGAATCACAAGTCGGTGCTGTTCGACGTGTGCGTCTGCATCATGACCTACACCACCGTGCTGACCTTTGAGTTCGCGCCGGCCATCATCGAGAAGCTGCCCTGGAAGCACTTCCGCGAGACCGTGCTGCATTATCACCACAAAATCCTGATCGGCGTGGTGCTGGCGGGCGTACTGCTGTCGTCAATGCATCAGTCCTACCTCGGCGGGCTGTTCCTGATCGCCCGCGGTAAGGTTCATCCTCTGTGGTACTCGCAATACATGCATGCCATGTTCTATCTGTCGGCGATTCCCGCGGGCCTGGCGCTGACGGTGATGGCCATCTACCTCTGCATGCGCTCGCTCAACGTACGGGTCGATTTCAGCATCCTCAGCGACTGCGGCCGCATGATTCAGCTATTACTCATCGTCTACGCATTTTTCAAAGCGCTCGACCTGCTTGCTAATCAAGCTTTCGGTTACGCCTTTCAACGCACCAACGAAGCCGGATATTTCTGGCTCGAAGTCCTGCTCTTCCTGGCCATCCCGATCACCCTGCTGAGCTTTGAGAGTGTGCGATCGAATCCCGAGAAGCTTTATTGGTCGTGCGCCTTCGTAGTCGCCGGATTCATGGTCGACCGGCTCAACGTCTCCATCAACGCGCTGCAAACCGCGATGGGTACGCACTACGTTCCGAAGTGGAGTGAACTGGCGTCGAGTGTCCTGGTAATTGCTGCGGGCGTGATCGCGTTCCGCTACGCTGTCATTTACCTCGATATCCTTCCCAAAGCGCTGCCCAAACCGGCCAACCGCTGGATAGCGAATGGCGGACTGGCGGCGCAAGCGTAACCCTGCTTTTCCTCCTGACCACCAAGGGGCCTCGCGCCGGCGAGGTCCCGGAGGTTTGCGATGACCACGAACTATCTTCGAGAGCTGGGACTGGGACCCGCCGACGCCTTCGACGAACTGGCGCGCAATCCTTCGCTGGACTTGGAAGAAGCTGCGCAGGCGCTTGACCTGGAATCCTGGATTGTCGATCGGCTTCGTCATCCGGTGGAGGAATCGACTTCCTACCTGCAACTGGTCCGCGATTCCGGCGACGTGGTCTGTGTGCCTTTGTTCCGGGTGCAGCACAGTGGGGTGTTCGGCTCAACCATGGGGGGCTTGTCGCTGCAGCCTGATCTTCAACTCCACGCTTGCGAAGCTATCGCTATGGAACGTACCTGGCAGGCAGCGCTGCTGGGGCTGCCTCTGGGCGGAGCCTCCTACGGCCTGGTCTGCGATCCCGACGAACTCAGCGAACGGGAACTGTTGCGCATGGTCACCTCAGCCGCTCCTCAGTTGCGATTCCAGGCCGGCCAGCAAGCGATTATCTTTCCGGGTGATGGCTGTCGTCGTGAGTGCATCGCGAAATTGTTTGCCGAAACGCGGCATAGCGGAAGCCTCAGTGTCGCCGGCAAACCTGATTGCCTTGCCGGGTTGAATCTCGATCGCTTCAACGCCGAGGGTATCGCGGCCATCATCGCCGCCGAGCTTCGCCGTATCGGCAAAACGCCAGCTACTGCCAGGATTGCGATTCAAGGCTTCGGCCCGCTCGGACAAGCGGTCAGTGAACGGCTGGCCAGCGAAGGGCTCATCATCGCCGGCCTCAGCGACAACTCTGGAGGGCTATATCGCTCCGACGGCCTCATACTTGCTGATATTCGCTCCCGCTATGCTCGCGAGCCAATCCTGTTCGGATATTCGCAGGCCGATCACATCAGCCGCGCCGAGTTGCTGCAATCGAAGTCCGACGTTCTGGTTCTCACCTCGGGCTCGAATGAAATTCGTGCCAACAACGCCAGTGCTGTTTCTGCGTCGCTGGTTATCGAAGCGAGTTGGGCCGGGGTCACGTCTGCGGGAAAGCGCAACCTGGCAGCGCGCAATGTCGCAGTGATTCCCTGGCTAATCTCAGCCGGCGGCGCATTGCTCGGTTCCTGGTTCGAAAGCTGCGGCGCCAATATTATTTCAACTCCAGAAGAGTTGTTCTCTAAGACGCATGCCTGCGTAGAACGGGCTCTGGCCGCGGTTGTCCGTTACTCTTGTAACAATAAACAACCAGTAAATCAGGCGGCGCGACAACTGGCGGTAGAACGGGTTGCGGCCGGCGTGCGGCTTAACCGGCAATAAAACGTAAGCCTGACCAGGAAGTACCACTTTCTGTCGTCTACATCTCGACAAGTCTGAATCGAACCATAACGGCCTTTCCCGCCGCATGTAAAAGTTTCCTTCCCATCGATTGCAAGATCTGCCTAACCCCCATATTTTCTATTCCACAGCTTTGGCCAGAACCGTGCACTCTATCGGCGTTCCACGGCGCCGCTACGTGAAAAGCACAGACTCGATTAGCGACAGAGGTGCTTATGACAGCTGTGATTCATCCGGGGGTGTACATGCGAACAGGCCGCAGAGCGATTCTCTGCTTATGTCACGATACCGATATGCTTCAAGTTCGCGGTATGCTGCTGGAACACTTCGGCTACCAGGTTTTGTCGACCAGTTCGGTGGAGGCTGCAAAAGTCGCAGCCAAGGACTCTTGTCCTGACATGTTGCTGATGGACAACAGCTATCCCGGCATTGATGTTGAGCAAGTCGCGCGCCAGGTCAAAACCATTTGTCCCCGCATGCTCGCCGTCGTGCTCTCTCCTTACTTTGGGGTCCGGGTTGCATCGCGCGGTTATATCGATCGCTTCGTCGCCCGGGACGAGGGTCCCGACGTATTGATCGCCCAGATCGAGGAACTGTTTGAACAGCGCGGTGGCGGCGAAGAGACCAGGCCGACCATCATGTAATTGCGATCTGGTCTTCTGAGCCCGTTCCCACGTTTTACAAGTCCAGTCCACAACGTTGCGGCTTGAACAGGTTCACTCTAAGTACATCTTAATGTTTGGGTGGAAATGCGAATTGTCAGAAACTAGAACGTCCCCGGCTCAGCTTTCCCTCTCCGTACGTATCGTGAACCTCTCCTCCTGACGATCAAATCGCACATCCAAGACGTTAGGCTGGCAGCAGACCTGGCAGTCTTCCACGAATCGCTGCCCACTTCCGGCAGACTCGTCAACCTCGGTGAAGTTCCACTCTCCGCAATAGGCACACTGAAAACCAGAGGTCATGCGGAAATCCTAACCTGAAACGAAGCCGGCTTCCCGAATCCGGCTACACATTTGGGAACGTGGCCCGATTCGGTCAACGATCATGCCCTGGCTGGTTTTCGCTTTTCATTCGTACGTCGATGAGCTTGCAGCACTTAGCTGCAAGTTGTCACTTTGCTTGCAACTTGGTACTGCGCTTGCATTTGCAGAAGATGCCGCCGCACACCTTATGCGCAGCGGCGGCCAGGGTGACCAGATGAAATCTGCCGTAAGCAAATCGGTGCTAGCTCGGAATTCGCATTCAGCTACAACTCCGCCACAGGTTATTTTGCTGGTCGAAGACGAATCGATTGTGCGTGAGGTGACACGGGAGGTTCTCGAGCATGCCGGCTATCGCGTGCTGCCGTCTTCGGGACCGGAAGAAGCCCTGCGAATGGCTAACCAGCATGAAGGACAAATCGGTCTGCTGCTGACCGACGTGGTCATGCCGGGAATGAATGGCGCCGACCTGGCCGAGCGCCTGCAAAGCATGCGGCCAGATTTAGTTACCGTCTTCATGTCGGGGTATGCGGAGAGTGATGTTGTGCGCGATATGACACGGCAATCGGTGATTCACATCGAAAAACCGTTTACGGTCGATGTCTTGTTGTCGAGGATTGCGGAAGCACTGGGAACGGACACAAGAAGTCTGCCTTCTGCGGGCTTGCCCAATCTGCCCGCTTAGGGAGCCTCCAGCGTGGTCTTTCCCTGATCGGTTTCATGAAGTGGAATCTTGGGCTTGGAGGCGGGAGCCGGCGCATCTGAAGCCGGCGTACGCAGCCCAGCGGCAAGAATCACAATGTCTACTCGTCGATTCAGTTGCCTCCCCTGTGTGCTGTCGTTGCTGGCAACCGGGTGGAACTCGGCATAGCCTGCAGCCGATAGCCTTTGCGCCGGGACGCCGTGATTTTCGATCAGCGATTTCACTAGCCCAGTCGCCCGTGCCGTAGACAGTTCCCAGTTGGAAGCGAACTGCGAGGTATGAATTGGCACGGTATCGGTATGTCCCTCTACGCGCACCGCACAATCGTGTTCTTGCAGGATCAAAGCCACTCGTGAGAAAGCCGCTTCTGCTCCGGGCTTGATCATCGCCGAACCGCTGTCGAAAAAGCCGGCTTCGCGCAGGCTGACCACCAGGCCGTCAGCGCCCATGTGCAGCGCGACTTCCTTGCGCTTGATCTCGTTCGCCAGCGCCTTCTCTAACTCAGAACGAACGCTTTCAAACTCTTGCGAGTCATGATTGACCGGCAGCAACTCAGGGTTTGAACTTGTCGCCGGCGGCAGGTTTTCCCGATCGCCAGGCACCCGGGGCTCAGCTGACACGGCCATGTTGGCGGTACTTGCCGGGGCGCGCGGGTCATTCTGGAAAGCCCCCAGCTGCTGAAAGGCAGCTTCGATTGCGCCCGACAACCGGGCCGCCTTTTTCTGATCGATCCGCGCCGAGGCATAGAGCACCACGAAGAAAGCAAACAGCAAGGTTACAAAGTCGGCATACGACACCAGCCAGCGCTCATGACTGACGGGGGAGCCAGAACGGGAGTAAGCCTTCATCGCAAATCTCCCGCCGTGCCGGGGGTGGACTGAGGAACATCCTGCAGAAATCCAAACAGCTTGTTCTCCAGCATTCGGGGATTCATGCCTTCGAGGATAGAGATCACTCCTTCCAGGGTCATTTCGCGAACGATCTGCTCTTCTCGAATCCGCAGCCGCAGCTTGCCCGAGCTGGGCAGAAAGAACAGGTTGGCCGATCCCACTCCATAGACAGTAGCCACGAAGGCCACCGCGATCCCTTTTCCAACTTCATTGATGTTGTCCAGGTGCTGCATAACCTGGATGAGCCCCAGCACCGCCCCGATGATGCCGATGGTTGGAGCAAATCCTCCGGCCGACTCGAAGACTTTGGGTATGTTGTCCTCGTACTCGGATTGGTTATCGATCTCCAGCTGCATCATCTTGCGAAGCTCTTCCGGCTCGGTGCCATCCACCGCCAGCATCAGGGACTTTCGGAGAAAAGGATCGTGGATACCCGGCAAGTCCGCATCCAGAGAAATCATTCCATATCTGCGAGCCTTGTTGGCGAAGACCACCAGTTGCTGGATGACCTGTTGCTGATCCAGTTTGGGTTCGAAGAAGACCTGGATCAGGCGGCGAAACGCCGAAGCCACGACCGACAGCGGATATTGCAACAACACCGCTCCCAACGTTCCGCCAAAGACGATGATGGCCGCCGTGGGTTGCAAAATCTGCGAGAGCTTGCCGCCTTCCAGCAACAGCCCGGCGACGATGCCGCCAACGCCCACGATCAATCCCGCAAAGCTGCTTTTATCCACAGTCCGGCTCTTGTGCACCTGCATTGACGACGCCAGAACCGGACTCGGCGCTAAATCCGGACTGCTGGAGCCAGAAGGTTACTGTGCCTGTCAGGATCGACCGGCGGAAGTCGCGAACCCGCTCGATAACCTGCTCGGTCGTCTCGCGCACCAGCAGCTTCTCTCCGCTCAGCAGGGTAATCACCGTGTCCGGCGACTGCTCAACATACTTGATCAAGTCGGAGTTGACCGCTAAACGTGAATTATTTAAGCGGGTGAGCTGGATCATCGCGACTCTTCCGCCCGGGGGGATGGATCAGCCAATTCATCGGCAAAAGTTGCCGGGTGCTTGAGGTCATCTGGATGCCCGCATGCATAGGTATCGGCTGGAAAACCACGCCGGTCATCGGCCATGAGAGCGCACTAATATGGCCGGCGGACGGCAAAGAAGTATTGGGTGACGGCATTGCCGGGCGATTAAAGCCGCACGCTGGTGGGGCCGATGGAATGGGTGAAAAGGCAGAAGGTTCCGCCGGTCAGAAAAAACCCGGCAGTGCACCTGCGGGAACGGACTCCAGTGGAGCTCGGGCAAGGTGGAACCATGAGAGAGGAGCTATCCCATGGCAATCAGTATTCTGAATAACATTCCAGCCCTTGCCGCGGAAAACCAGTTATCCATCACCCAGGCAAATCTGGAAAACACTTTGCAGCAATTGGCTTCTGGTTCCCGTATCAATACCGGAGCCGACGACCCGGCCGGTCTGGCTATCGCCGATGGCCTGCAGGCCAACGTCACCGCTCTGACCCAATCTTCCCTGAATGCCAATGAAGGTGTGGGGAAACTGCAGGTCGCCGACGGCGCCCTGTCGCAGGTCACGACCCTGCTGAATCGCGCTATTACTTTGGCCACTGAATCGGCCAACGGAACCGTGAGCGACGGTTCCCAACGCGAGGCGCTGGACTCCGAGTTTCAATCGATCAAGTCGGAGATCGATAACATCGGCCAAAGCACCACCTATAACGGCTCCGCCATCTTCTCCGGCGGATCTACCAACTTTAACCAGATCAGTTCTGCCGGCACCGCCGCCGGGCTGGCCACGGCGGTCAGCGGCACGCTCGCCATCAAGACCACAGGCGGCTCGACCATTTACACCACCAGCGGCAGCGACACCAACGTGGGAGACGTGATTAACGATATCAACGGCTCCGGCAGCGGACTGGTTGCTGCTCTGACCAGCAGTGGGACGCTGATGGTTACCGACGCTCAGAACCGCGGTACCGACGCGGCCAACGAACTGGAGGCAGACGCCACTACCGGCAGCTTCAAAATCGGCTCCGACAACAGCGAAACCTTCACCAATACCACGGACTCCAGCACCATGAACGTGTACCTCAGCGACTCGACGGTAGCTGGCAGCTACTCCATTGGAGTGACTCTAGGACAATTCGACAGCGGCAACATTAACGGAATCGATCTGACGAACGACAATTTGCAGTCGGCAACCAGTTCGCAGACGGCTCTAACCGACATCAACAACGCAATTTCGCAGGTGGCTGCACTGCGGGGCTCCATCGGCGCCGGCATCAACCAGATGCAGGCGGCAGGCAACGTCATGGCCAATCAGACGCAGAATTTGTCTTCTGCCCAGGACGGCATCCAGTCAGCCGACATCACGCAGACGGTGGCCAATTTGACCAAGTACCAGATCCTGAGCCAGACCGGCATTTCGGCCCTCGGCCAGGCGAATCAGATGCAGCAGAACGTGCTCAAGCTGCTCCAGTAATCGGAATGGCTCTGCCGGCGCCGGTTAACCAACCTTCGCATTCGGCAGACTCCAGGTTGCACGGGGGAGAAGGTGGGGCTTTCGGGTCCCCCTTCTCTCCCTCGCAAGTTTCTCGGCTGGATGCGGCGGGCACGGACGTTGTAGCGAGTTTTCTCGGGAAAGGAGCCGTGGCTGAGTCATGAGCACTTCTGGAACCAGCCTCTACAGCAGTACCGTCAGTAGCATCCTGGGCAATGTCAACGCTGCCTTCAGCGGTCAGACCTCGGGTATCGATGTATCCACCATCGTCGATGAACTGATGCAGGTCGAGGATCAGCCCGAAGCCCAGTGGCAAGATGAGCAAACCACCATCAGTTCGCAGGTTAGCGCGCTGACCAGCATGAATACCCAGCTGTCCACGCTCAATGACAGCGTCGACAGTCTGACTGACATTATGGGCGCTCTCAACCAGATGACCACCGGATCCAGCGACAGTACGGTGGTATCGGCCAGCGCGGACAATACTGCCGTGGCGGGCACCCATACTGTTGTCGTCAGTAACCTGGCCACGACCTCCAGCAGCTACTCCGACTACATTCCTTCCGGCAGTTCGCTGGCGGGAGCCGAAATCGACATCAAGTACGGCAGTGACCCCAATAACCCGGTTAGTACTGACACCATTGACATTCCCAGCAGCGACACTACCTTGCAGCAAGCCGCCGGCTCCATCAACTCCGGCAGCTACGGTGTGACCGCAAGTGTGGTGACCGATTCAACCGGTTCCCGGCTGGTGCTGGCCAGCAAGACTTCCGGGGCCGCCGGCAACCTGACGGTCAGCAGCACCGCCGCCAATTTCACCAGTGCGGCGGGAGTGGACGCCCAGTTGACAGTGGATGGCGTGCCGGTCGATAGCGCCACCAACACCGTTACCGGAGCCGTCGCCGGCGTGACCCTCAGTCTGGGTAGCGCCGATCCCAACACCTCAGTCCTGATCAGCGTACAACCCGACACCACTCAGGCTTCGGATGCCATACAAAGTTTTGTCACAGCTTATAACGCCATAATCGGCTCGATAAACAGTCAATACACCGCGGACCCCACTACCGGCAACGAGGGCGTTCTGGCCGGCGACAGCATGCTACGCACGTTGCAGAGCCAATTGCTGAGTATGGTGTCGGGCTCGACCAGCGCCGCCGGCTCATACGTCAACCTGCAGTCGATGGGAATCGAGATGCAGAACGACGGCACGCTTCAGATCGACGCCCCGACCCTGAGCACTGCGCTGAGCAGCAACTATTCCGGGGTCCAGAGTTTTTTCCAATCTGCTTCACCGCTGGGCTGGGGGCAGGCAGCCAGCACGCAACTGCAACAGCTGACCGACCCTACACTGGGTCCCGTATCCGCCGACATCGCCGGCTTGAATCAGACCAACGACAGCTTGACGGATCAAATCAACGATTTTGAAGCCAACATGACCGGGGTGCAGGCGCAGCTGACCTCGGAGTATGACAATCTGAATACCTTGCTGATGCAGTATCCCATGCAAATGCAGGAGGTGGCGTCGCAGCTGGGGAGTTTGCCCGGTGCTACGTCCACCAGCAGCAGCAGTAGCAGTTAGAGGCCCAGGAAACCTATGGTCGATCCCAGACGGTTGTATCAGGAAAACACGGTGCTCGGAGCCTCGCCGATAGAGTTAGTCGTCATCCTCTATGATCGGGCAATCGAGGACATGCGGCGGGCTCTGGCAGCCATGAAGAGCGGCGAGATAGAAGCTCGTGCGGCGGGAGTCGGACATGCGCTGATGGTCCTCAATCAGTTGCAGGGTACCCTCGACTTCGAGCATGGCGGTACCGCCGCCAAGCAGTTCGAGCAGTTCTACAATCTGGTTCGCGCCAAGCTGCTGGAGGCCCAGATGCGAAGTTCATCCGATCTGATGCAGCAGCAAGTTCGTTTCATGTCGGAGGTGCGGGACTGCTGGGTGCAAGCCAAGAGAATCCTGCAACCCATGCGTCCTGCAGAACTCGCGCCCCTACCTGCCGGCCCTGCCGAGGAGGGAGGTCCAAAAAGCGAATGGGACGCCTAGACACCGACCAGGGCCTGGATTTGCTGCGGCGGGCCAATGCCCAATTCGCCCAGTTCTTTCAGCGCTTTTCCGGCGCTCCAGTCATGGGTACCGGAGAAGAGGTTGCCGCCCTGCTTCAACTGGAGCGCACTCTGCAATCCGTCGGCGCGTTGCTCGACGGTCGATTGCAGGCCAGCACAGATCAAGAGGTTCGGCAGGATCTGGGCCGCTATCGCCAGAATCTGATTCGCTTGCGTGACGAACTGGCCAGAATGCAGGAGTCAGCCGCGGGCTGCCGCCTCCGCCTGGACTCCCGCCTGAAGCATCTCCATGCCGCCCAGGCGTGGTGCGCTGCTTCGCGAGGTACCGGTTGAAAAACACCGCTGTTCGCCCTTCGCCTTTCGCTCTTCGCTTTTGCGATAAGGCGCTCCCCGGATCGTAGGTCTTAGCTCTTAGGCTTTTAGCTTTTAGCTCTTAGTCTCTGGCGTTACTGTTTCTAAGTAAGAGTCCTCTAGCGAAAAGCGAATAGCGAACAGCGAACAGCGAATAGCGAAAAGCGAATAGCGAAAAGCGGTCTCTATGTCCGCCAGCGGACAAGCCGTTCTACAATTGGACGTCGCGCCGCACCATGAGCATCGCCTTTGACTTATAAGTTCATATCCTACAATCGTTTGAGGAAGGCTGACTATGGTCTCTGACGTGTACTTTGTGTGCCCGACGTAGGCGGAAGTGCAATTAATCCCAAACTCTCTATCCATTTAGTCGGCACTACGTCTTAAACGGATATGAGGAGGCAGTATGGAGCGCAGATACCTGGTTGCGGCCTTGGCGATCATAGCGACCTTCGTGGGGGTTTCCCACGGCCTCCGGCTTTTGCAGTGCCTGGCGGTGAAACATTACGCCCATCAAAGCACCATCGCGAGATTGAAAGTTCACTCGGATTTCGCCTCGCGCACGGCAGCCAAGATCCGGACCCACCTCCGACCGGGTTATCCGGAAGAGGCCCAGTTGCTTGCCGAAATGAATGTCCCCATCGCAAGCCTTGAGGGCCGGATGGCCCGGCAGCTAACTGAGCGAAACATCGCGGCTGCCCAATGCGCCCAGGCTACCGCGCTGCGTCAAGCCGAACGCGCCCGTCAGGATGCCATGCGCATGCGCGACAAGATGCTGCGTGCCTATCCAAACGCCATGCCGGCCCCGATCTCCCTCGAAGTGCATGTATCGGACGAAGTGAATCGGCAGCTGGCCATTAACATGGCCGCCCTGGCGTCTCGCCTTGCCGAGCAGCAGATAAGGTTACAAATCAACGCGAACAAGCTGCAGGCCACTGCGGTTCGCTTCGCCGATCCAGACGTTTCCTTGGTCGGCTCCGACTACGCCGATGAGGTCTCAACCGGCTCAGCCGCTCGCGCTCACTGCAATCATAAGAGCTCCGCGCAGACGGAACGTTCGACCCGCGAAGCCGCTCGCGACGCCATGGGTGACACGGAATAGTCCTCAACGCCAGATTGTGGTTTCCCACTCTGGCGAAGGAGATCTCAGCGTAACGTCTGCTGCGACTTCTGCCCCGCGTTCTTCCGCTCGACCGATTCCTGGTGAACTCTCGCCGTCCGATCGAACCCTTCCTATCGCGTTTCTCAAACAGCCACGCTCCGCTTCGATCTCACAAACTCGCCAGTGCGCAAGGTGCTAAACTCGCCTCGATGTCCTGGACTTATTCTTCAGGTGGAAGCATGAGCACGAGCGCCATAGTGGAAGCGGTTCTCCGGGCCGCTGAGCGGTTTCCAGATCGCGCTGCCCTGATCGCTGGAGCGGAGCAGATTTCCTACACGGAACTGGTGAGGCGCGCGCAATCTGCTGCGGCCCACATCGCGGCGCAATCGCCCGCCGACAATGTTGGAATCTTCCTGCCCAACTCCCTGCATTTTCCGCCGCAGGTTCTGGGAGCGCTATGGGCCGGCAAGACGGTTGCCGTGCTGCCCACGCTGGCGCCGCCTCCGTTGCTGAAGTTGATGTTCGCCGAAGCCAAGCTGGCCACGGTGTTTACCTCGGAAGACCTGGCTCCCCGTCTGGCCGAGGTTGGAGTACCGCACGTTCTGATCGATACCGCCTATCCGTCAACTCCGAAATTTGATCGTCAGATGCAAAAGAACGACGCGGCCGTCCTGCTGTATACCTCGGGAACCACGGGGCGTCCGAAGGCCGTGGCGCTTAGCGACGAAAATGTGATTTCGAATGCCGAAGGTTGCATGGCAGCTACCGGATTTGACGATCGTCAGGTGATGCTGGCGATTCTGCCGCTGTTTCACGCCTATGGTTTGAACGTGACCATCCTGTTGCCGCTGATGGCCGGCTCAACCGTGGTGGTGCTGGAGCGTTTTACTCCGCGGGGAGTACTGGATGCCATCGAGCAGCATCGCGTGACTACTCTGGTTGCGGTCCCCAGCCAATATCGGCTGCTGGCGCGCGACCCAACTCCCTGCGACGCCAGTTCGCTCTGGCTTTGCATCGCCGGAGCCGAACGCCTTCCTGAAACTACCGAGCGCGAATTCACCGAGCGCTTTGGTCATGCCATTCTGCCCGGCTATGGCGTGACCGAGGTTGCGCCTGTGATTTCCTTGAACATTCCGGAATCCAACCATCCGGCCAGCGTTGGCCGTCCGTTGCCGAATTTGAAAGTCACCATTCGCGGAGAAGACGACAGCGTTTGCCCGGTCGGCGAGATTGGCGAAGTCTGTGTCGAAGGTCCGAACGTGATGCTCGGCTACCTGAACGATCCCGAAGGAACGGCTCGCAAGCTGCGAAACGGTGTTTATCATACTGGTGATAAAGGATTCTTCGACACTGAGGGATACTTGTATCTGGCAGGACGCGCCGACGAGATGGTAAAGATCGGCGGCGAAAAGGTTTATCCCGCCGAAGTGGAGAACGCACTGGAACGCATCGAGGGGGTGGAAGAAGCCGCGGTAATCGCTTTGTCCCATCCCAAATATGGAATTCGGCTGCATGCGTTTTTGCAGCGCAAAGCCGGAGCCAACATCGACGAAGCCATGTTGCGTGCCGCCAGCCGCGATTTGCTGGAAGCGTATAAAATTCCCAGGAGCTTCACTTTTGTCGACAGTCTGCCGCGCACTATCACAGGCAAGACGGACAAACGCACCTTGACGGCCACGGCCCCAGAATAGAATTATTAATATATGAAGCACCACCGCACACCCACCTGCCCCAGGTGCAACAGCAGCGAAGACGTTAAGAAGATCGCTTACGGGCGTCTGCCTTGCGAAATGCCCAACGACGTCGGTGCGGAAGGTTACATCCTGGGCGGATGTTGTATCCGGCCAGATAGTCCCGAGTGGTACTGCGATTCCTGCGAAGAGAGCTTTGGCACCTGGCGCGAGTCTTGGGGTGAGCCACTGAGCGACAGAATCCAGTAAACACCTCAGACCGCTCTGACCCTGACGTCCTGCGATACGCGAATTGCCTCCCGCTTTCCGCAACGATAGCCGCTGCCGACCACCTATAATGTTCCTCCATGCGAATCCGCCTGGCAGCTGCGATAGTTCTCTGGTGGTTCACGAACTGTCTCGCATTTAGCCAGTCGCTTCAGATCACGGCCCTGCCGCCGCAAGGCGCCATCGTGGGACAGAACTATACTTTGCCCCTGACCGCGACCGGCGGATCGCTGCCTTACACCTGGCATGTAGAGGGTGGCCAGCTTCCGCCGGGGCTTACGCTACATCCGCATTCCGGCAAGATCACCGGTGTGCCGACCACGCCGGGCGAGTATCACTTTACAGTCGTGCTGGTTGATTACAGTGTTCCAAAGGAACAGATTCAGCGCGACTTCATCGTTCAAGTGATCGCCGGGCTTACCATCGACTGGAAAGAGCCTCCAGCAGTTCATGGCAGCGCCGTCTCCGGCTCCGCCGTAGTGACCAATCAAACCGCGCACGAGTTTGATCTGACCGTGGTCATCGTCGCTGTCAATAAGATCGGTCGCGCTACCACTCTGGGATATCAGCACTTTATCCTCTCAGCTCGCTCCACCAGCCCGGTAATTCCTTTCAGCTCCAGTCCGGGCCCGGAAACCTATTATGTTCGCGCCGATGCCGTCGCGCATCGCCCGGGACATCAACATATCTATCGCGCCAATAAACAGACTTCCGACACAATTAAGGTGACCCAGTTCTAACGGAGGGTGATTAACTTCGTAGGTTAAGGGGGACAGCTTCAGGCCGTCCGTGAATACTTGATTTGAAGGCAGGGTTTACCGTTCGCAGAAAAACTCGGCCCGAGATGACTTTGAAGGGGCGTAGCTTCAGCTGCGCCCGTAACAAGTCCTTTTTTGTTTGTCATCCCGAACCCGGCTTCAGCCGGCGAGGGCGCATTGCCATGAACTTGATCAGATTAAGCCTGGTTATTCCGCTGCGCGTTTCGCGACCTACCGTCACACTGGAGCGATGATGGATTATCGATCCCGGCAAAACCAGTTTCAGCTAACCCTCGACCACGAGAGCCTCGACGGCTTCGTGGTCACCCACCCCGCAAATCTGCGCTACCTGTGCGGCTATACCGGCAGCAACGGCCTGCTGCTTTTTCTCGCGGGAAGCCGGGTGTTCTTCACCGATGGCCGCTACACTCAGCAGGCGCGTGAGGAGGTGTTGGGCGCCCGAATCGTAATTGCGAAAGGCCCGCTGCTGCACGAAGCCGCCAAGCTGTTTGGCCGGCTGAAATCGGCGGACCTGGGTTTCGAGGCTGACCACACTACGGTTGTAGCAGCCGCCGATATGCGCAAGCTCGTCCGCAAGAAAATCGCATGGAAGCCGACTTCCGGTCTCATCATGCGCCAGCGCATGCGGAAAGATGCCGACGAGCTGCGCGTCATTCGGGAAGCCGTCAAACTGGGAGCTGCAGTCTATGAGCACGCTCTGTCATCGATTCGCCCTGGCACCAGAGAATCAGAAGTGGCCGGCAGACTGGAGTTTGCCGCGCGCGAGGCGGGCGCTGATGGCATGTCGTTTGACACCATCGTGGCTGCCGGAAAGCGTTCCGCCTTGCCCCACGGACGCGCCTCCAGCCAGCTAATCCCGAAACGTGGATTCGTGGTAGTAGATTCGGGAGTCGTTTTGAACGGCTATTGTTCTGATATGACTCGGACCGTGCACGTGGGGCCGGTGAGCAGAGAAGAACGACGGTGGTACCAGGCCCTTCTGGCCGCACAATTGGCAGGCATCGCTGCGGTCAGGCCGGGCGCCGCTGCGGGCGAGGTCGACCACGCTGCCCGGGAAGTGTTGCGCAAAGCCAAGCTCGACAGTTTTTTCACGCACTCCACCGGGCACGGCGTGGGGTTGGAGATTCACGAGCCGCCCCGCCTGGGCAAGCAGCAGGAGGAACGGCTGGAAGCGGGCATGGTCATCACCGTCGAGCCGGGAATTTATGTGCCGGGCAAAGGCGGCGTCCGCATCGAGGACATGGTGGTAGTCACAGCTCGCGGCTGCCAGGTGCTGACCCCGGTCACGAAAGAACTCATTGAGATTTAGCCGAGGACGTACCGCGACGCTTCCCAAATTCCGGCGTAACGTTCATAATGGCTGATTGCATTACGCTGCAAGGTTTGCATCGAGGGGCAGTGAAGGGCCTATCCTGGACCGTCCGCATTCAGGCAACTGTTTACAAATCTGATCGAATAATGGTTTTACGGCACATCTGATGAATCAGAAAGAAATCAAAGAACTTATCGAGCTGTTGGTGGAAAAGGACATCACCGAATTCGAGCTCGAACGCGGCGATATGAAGGTGCATGTGAAGCGCGGCAGCGCGCCGGCGCCCGTCGTCCACGTTGCGCCAGCGGTGGCTGCCGTGCAGCCCGTTGCCGTCGCGGCTCCTGCGCCGCCGGCAAGTGCCGCGCCCGCGCCAGCGGCAGGAAAGGCTCCGGCATCCGCTCCGTCAGCTTCTGAGGGCGACGCCTCTGCCGATGCCGATCTGCATATCGTGAAGTCACCGATCGTAGGCACTTACTACGAAGCTCCTTCGCCTGGCACTCCGCCCTTCGTCAAAGTCGGCGACGCGGTCAAAGAAGGACAGGTGCTCTGCATCATAGAGGCGATGAAGCTGATGAACGAGATCGAGGCCGAAGTTTCGGGCGTGATCGCCAAAATGTTCATTGCCAACGGAAGCCCGGTGGAGTACGGAATGCCCCTGTTCGGCATTCGCCAACAGTGACCCCTTATCAAGGCACTTTTTCTTACCACGGAGGCACGGAGAATCACGGAGGGACTTCCGATGGTTTCAAAGAAATCAATCGGATATTTGCTGGTCGGGTTAGGAATTATTGCTGCCTCATCAGCTTTCGCTTTTCGCAGTCCGAGGTTCATCATCATCCAAGGACACTTGACTGAACTCTGGCTGATTTTGCTGTTGGCAGGTCTTATTGCTTTCTCTTTCGGAGCGGTAATGATTTTCCGTTCGGTCATTTGAAATCTCTACCTCCGTGGTCTCCGTGTCTCCGTGGTGAAAAATAACGTGCAACAATTCCATTCATGTTTAAGAAAATTCTAGTTGCGAACCGTGGGGAGATTGCCCTGCGGGTCATTTGTGCCTGCAAGGAACTCGGCATTAAGGCGGTGGCCATCTATAGCGAAGCCGACCGCAACTCGCTGCATGTGCGCTTCGCCGACGAAGCTATCTGCATTGGCCCGCCCCGCCTGAACGAAAGCTACCTCAACATTCCCGCCGTCATCAGCGCGGCTGAAATCGCTAACGTCGATGCGGTTCATCCTGGCTACGGTCTGCTGAGCGAGAACGCCAATTTCGCTGAAGTCGCGCAGGCCTGCGGCATCAAGTTCATCGGCCCGCCGCCCGAAGTTACCAGGCTCATGGGTGAAAAGGAAAAAGCCCGCGCCACCATGAAGAAAGAGGGCGTGCCGATTCTGCCCGGTTCCGACGGAATCATCGCTTCCGCCGACGAAGCGCTGGAATGGGCGCGCAGCGTCGGATTCCCCGTGATCGTGAAGGCCTCGGCCGGCGGCGGCGGGCGCGGTATGCGTGTGATTCGCAGCGAGGATGAGCTGCCCAATCTATTTCACTCCGCGCAATCGGAGGCGGCGGCTGCTTTCGGTAACGGCGATCTCTACATGGAGAAGTTCATCGAGCGTCCGCGGCACATCGAGTTCCAGGTGCTGGCCGATGAGCACGGCAACGTGATGAGCCTGGGTGAGCGCGAGTGCAGCATCCAGCGCCGTCACCAGAAGCTGGTAGAAGAAGCGCCCTCGGTAATGGTCACGCCGGAGTTGCGCGAGCGCATTGGCGGCATCCTGGTCAAGACGCTCAGCAACATCGGCTACATGAATGCCGGCACGGTCGAGTTTCTGATGGACGAAGACGGCAGCCTGCACTTCATTGAGATGAACACCCGCATCCAGGTCGAACATCCGGTAACCGAGATGACTACCGATGTCGACCTGGTGAAGTCACAGATTATGATCGCCGCCGGGGAGAAACTGAGCACCATCATTCCTCAGGCTGTCGTTTCTCGAGGGCACGCCATCGAGTGCCGCATCAATGCCGAGCATCCCGAGCGCTTTACGCCGTCAGCCGGGAAGATCACGGTGTTCAACATTCCGGGAGGCACCGGAGTTCGCGTGGACACGGCCGCTTACGCCGAAGGCGTCATTCCGCCGTATTACGATTCATTGATCGCGAAGCTGGTGGTCCGAGGGCGCGACCGAGATGAGGCCATCTCGCGCATGTCGCGGGCGCTGGACATGTTCGTGGTCGAGGGCATTTACACCAGCATTCCGCTGCATAAGCGCATCATGGCCGACCCCGATTTCCGCGCCGGCAACTTCGACACCAAGTTCATGGAGCGGTTTTTGGCCCCTGGTAAAGAGGCTAAGTAGGCGTCATGTTTCACCACGGAGTACACAGAAAAATCTATCCACCACAGAGGCACCGAGACACAGAGATTCTCGTTTCTTAAATTCAAATCGCTGTGCCTCCGTGTCTCTGTGGCTAAAAGCGGTTTTCTTTCTATTTTCTCCGTGGGCTCCGTGTCCTCCGTGGTGAAATGGTTCTTACAAATGAATCTACCCAAGCTCTACGCCATCATTGATGTTTCCTGTTTTGCTGCGCCGTTGCGCACCACTGCTGCCATCGTGGAGTATGCCCGCGAAGTCGCCGCTGGAGGCGCCACTCTCATTCAATATCGGAACAAGGTCGGAACCACGCGCGAGATGCTGAGCCATGCCCGCGAACTCCGGCACGCGCTGGGCGAACACGTCACTTTGATCATGAATGACCGCGCCGACATCTGCATTGCCGCCAATTACAACGGAGTGCATGTCGGCCAGGAAGATTTATCTCCCGAGGGCGCGCGCACCGTGATCGGCCCCGGTCGTATTCTCGGTGTCTCCACTCACAATCTGGACCAACTCAAAGAGGCCGACGCCGGTCCGGCGGATTACATTGCTTATGGCCCGGTATTTCCAACATCAGGCAAGCGAAATCCCGATCCCGTCGTCGGGCTGGACGGCATTCGAGCCGCCCGGGCTGCTACGAAGAAGCCGCTAGTCGCCATCGGCGGTATCACTCGCGCCAACGCTCGCTCCGTGATCGATGCTGGCGCCGACTCGGTCGCGGTTATCTCTGACCTTCTGAGTTCACCGACCAAAGTTGCTGCGGAATTCTTGCGAGTGTTGGTGTAAATTCTTGCCAGCAACGTCTAAGCCTAAAAGAGGCTCATTGGCCACCGAAGTTAAAACCGTATCGCTCGCCTCCGGCGAGAGCGAATTCGTTAAAGGGCTGGGCCTGACCAGCGCCACCACGCTGGTCATGGGCTCCATGATCGGCTCGGGCATCTTTATTGTGTCCGCCGAAATCTCCCGCCTGGTCGATTCTCCCGCGTTGCTGATTGGCGCCTGGCTCGTCACTGGATTTCTCACCATCACCGGCGCGCTCGCCTACGGAGAACTGGCTGCCATGATGCCCCATGCCGGCGGCCAGTATGTTTATTTGCGGGAATCGCTGGGCTCCCTGTGGGGATTTCTCTACGGCTGGACCTTATTTCTGGTCGTACAAACAGGAACCATCGCGGCTGTCGGCATTGCCTTCGGCAAATTCCTTGGCATCTTTTTCCCTGCGGTGTCGTCCACGCATTGGCTGATCCACATCGCGCACGTGCCGCCCATCCCGCTTGGCCCCATGGTCCTTGGCAACATGGACGTCGGCCTGAACACGCAGAACCTTGCCGCCATCCTGCTGGTGATTTTTCTCTCTGTACTGAATATCTTCGGAGTGCGTACCGGCGCGGCGGTGCAAAACGTCTTCACAGTCGCCAAGACGGCGGCCCTGCTCGGACTGGTGCTGCTGGGAATTTTCGTTGGACGCAACGCTCAGGCCATTGCCGCCAACTTTGGAGCCGAATTCTGGCGCAATGCAGGATGGCACGCGCTTCATCCGGTGCAGGTTGGCGTCGGAGGTCCGATCGCACTGGTCGGAACCCTGACCATACTCGCCGTTGCGCAGGTGGGATCGCTGTTCTCGTCGGATGCGTGGAACAACATCACGTTTACCGCTGCCGAAGTCCGCAATCCGCAGCGCAACTTGCCCCTGGCGCTAGCGATGGGGACGGGTGCGGTAACGCTGCTTTACGTACTGGCGAACGTCGTCTACCTCAGTGTTCTGCCGCTCCACGGCGATGCCCACGGAGCGACGATCCTGGCGCGCGGAATTCAGCATGCTTCCGAAGAACGCGTTGCCACGGCGGTCATTGAACAGATCTTCGGCTCCGGCGGCGCGAAGATTATGGCGGCCGCAATTCTGGTGTCTACCTTTGGCTGCAACAACGGATTAATCCTGGCTGGAGCGCGCGTCTACTACGCCATGGCCAAGGATGGGCTGTTCTTCCGCGGCGCTGCCAAGCTGCATCCCAAGTACCGCACTCCCGCTCACTCGCTGATGATGCAGTGCGTCTGGACGTGCGTCCTCTGCATCTCCGGCAGCTATGGACAACTGCTCGACTACATCATCTTTGCGGTGCTGGTGTTTTACATCCTGACCATCTCCGGACTGTTCGTGCTCCGGGTGAAGCGTCCCGACGAGCCGCGCCCCTATCGAGCCATCGGCTACCCGGTGCTGCCGGCAATGTATATTTTGATCGCAACATTTATTGATGTAGTCTTATTGCGTTATAAGCCACAGTACACGTGGCCCGGCCTCATCATTGTTCTACTCGGGATTCCCGTGTATTTCCTGTGGTCGAAGCGCAATCCGCAAATGCGTGCGCGAGCCTAGTTGTAGAGAAGAGGCGAATCGTAATGTCCGATCTGTTGAAGTGCAAACCTCTCGACATGCTGATGCGCGAGGCATCCGAGACGGGGGAACACAGTCTTAAACGGGCCCTGGGTCCGGTCAACCTTATTACTCTTGGCATTGGCGCCATCATTGGCGCGGGAATTTTCGTGCTCACCGGATCGGCGGCGGCAAAGTATGCCGGACCTGCAATCGTCCTTTCCTTCGTACTGTCGGGCATCGCCTGCGTTTTTGCCGGGCTGTGCTACGCCGAGTTCGCCTCCCTGATTCCCATCGCCGGCTCGGCCTACACCTACGGCTACGCCACCCTGGGAGAATTGTTCGCCTGGATTATCGGCTGGGACCTGATCCTGGAATACGCCTTCGGAGCTGCGACCGTGGCTTCCGGCTGGAGCGGCTACCTGCTCAGCTTTCTGGAGGACTTCGGAATTCGAATCCCTCCCCGCCTCACGTTGGCGCCAAGCGAGAAGCTGGTGTTCTATGGTGGTCACTGGGAACACTTCGAACGGATCAAGGCGACCCTCGCGACCCAACACATCAGTCCGAACACGCTCCCTACCGAAACCGGTTTGTTCAATCTGGTGGCGTTTCTAGCCATCATCGGTGTGACCATCCTGTTGGTGATCGGCATCAAGGAATCCGCCAACTTCAATTCCGGAATCGTGATTGTGAAGCTGGCGATCGTGCTGATGTTTATCGTCATTGCCGGCTTGTTTGCCCTGAAGCATCCCGCGCTGGTGAGTGCTAACTGGCATCCCTTTATTCCCCCCAATGACACCGGTGCCTTCGGACACTATGGCTGGTCAGGTATCGCCCGCGCGGCCAGCGTCATCTTCTTCGCCTATATCGGTTTCGACGCCGTTTCCACTGCCGCACAGGAGGCCAACAATCCACAGAAAGACATGCCGATGGGCATTCTGGGATCGCTGGTTATCTGCACGGTCCTCTACATACTTGTCTCGGGCCTGTTGACCGGAATCGTTCCCTACACTGACCTGAACGTCTCTGACCCGGTCGCCCTGGGCATTGACGCGACGGGCGTCGCCTGGGCAAAGGTCCTCGTGAAGCTGGGCGCCATCTTCGGACTGGCCACCGTGATGCTGGTGATGTTGCTGGGGCAATCGCGCGTGTTCTACTCCATGTCGCGCGATGGCTTGCTGCCGGAATGGGCAGGCGCGGTGCATCCACGATTTCGTACGCCGTGGATCTCGACCTTGCTGGTAGGAGGGTTTGTCGCGGTTTTCGCAGCCCTCATTCCCATCGAAGTTCTGGGCGAACTGGTAAGCATCGGAACGTTGCTGGCGTTCGTGATTGTATGTTTCGGGGTATGGATTCTCCGGGTGCGTCGCCCTCAGCTGCATCGGCCGTTCAAGACGCCCCTGGTGCCGCTGGTGCCGATTCTGGGCATATTGGTTTCGCTCGGTTTGATGGCTAGCCTGCCCTTGGATACCTGGATTCGTCTGATCGTCTGGCTCATTATCGGCATGGTCATTTACTTCACCTACAGCCGCCATCACAGCCGGGTGCAGAAACTGGTGCCCGATAAAGTGGAAGTCGCCGGCGACTGATCCACATGTTTTGCAGGGGCGTAGTTTCAGGTACCCCATCACAAGCCATTTAGCCTGGTCATCCCGAGGCGGCTTCACAGTTTGCTGAAAAACTCGAGCTGAGATGATTTTGCAGGAGCGTAGCTTTAGCTGCGCCGAACCGAGTGCTTTATTCTTGTCATCCCGAACCCGGCTTCAGCCGGGGAGGGATCTGCTGTTGGGTTTTTTCACGAACTGTTGCAGTCGCGCCCAGATACAAATCTGAACGGCTGCGATTAATTAGCGGCTCCGCAAAGATTTCTTGCTTCACTCCCTGATGTCGGCTATTTTGGGTCTCCCCAAGGAGTCGACCATGTTGCGCAAGCTTCCGCCTGCAGCGTACCTACTGGCTTTGATCTGCTTCCTGCTGCCCTTCGTCGAGGTATCGTGCAACGGACAGAAGATGGTTTCCCTCACCGGAATCCAATTGCTCGCCGGACCGCAAATTGGCGGAGGCGTGGGAATGTTTGCCCAGCCGAAACAGCAAGTCAAGCCAGAGACCTCGGTGGTGATCGCATTCATTGCCGGCATCGCGGGCTTGGTGCTCTCACTTTTAAATCAGCGTCGCACTGACATCGTTGCCGGTGTCTGTGGCATCGTTGCTGCGGGATCGCTGCTGGCGCTGCAACAGTCGATTTTGTCGGGTGCTCCACCGCAGGCGCTGGGACTGCTTCAGGTCCAGTATCAACCTGCGTATTACCTCAGCCTGCTGCTATTCCTTGCCGGGGCTGCCGCCGCATTTTTCGTTGCATTTGCCAAACCACCTGAGCCCGTAGCCAACGTTCCCGCAGTGGCTCCTCCCTATCCGTCGCCTTCGCCACCTGTATTGCAAGCGAATTTCCCTCGGGCCGCACCAGCACATCCGGAAACGGTAATCATGCCTCCGCCGCGGGTGGCAGCGACGTTACGCTTCTGCTCGCATTGCGGCCAGCAGCTTGCCGCCGACGCGCGCTTTTGTCCGAAGTGCGGATCCGCGCAGCCGTAACTCACGGCACACGATTCACCTCGCCCGTCGCCGCCGCGTGACGGGCGTTTTGTTTTTAGCCACCGCTCTGGTTGAATGGTGATGCGATGAAGGCCTTCTTCAATCTAAAGATGATCTTTCTGGCGCTGGTCTCGCTGGTCCTCATCGGCACGGCTGGATTTCATTACATGGAGGGATGGCGCTGGTTCGACGGCTTCTACATGGTGCTCACTACCATCACCACCATCGGCTACGGCGAAGTCCATCCCCTTTCCCACGGCGGCCGCATCTTCAACACCTTCATCATCATGACCGGGGTCGGACTGGTATTGCTCTTCTTCGGCGGTGCCACCCAGGCGCTGCTTGAATTCGAGCTACAATCGGTCTTCGGCAGGAGACGCATGGACCGCGACATCAGTCGATTGTCGGACCACTTTATCCTCTGTGGCGCTGGGCGCGTCGGCCGCAGCGCGGCGCGCGAGCTGGCCCGCAAACCTTTGCCGTTCGTCGTTGTTGACACCGACGCAACCAAGCTGGCGCGCTACTCCGACGAAGGCTGGCTCACGCTGGTCGGCGATGCCACGCACGCGCACGTTCTGCGGCAGGCGCACATCGAAACTGCCCGCGGCCTGGTTGCCGCTACCACCACCGACGCCATCAACGTCTACATTATCCTGACCGCGCGCAGCCTGAATCCCAAGCTGAAGATCATCGCCCGCGCCAGTGAAGAAGAAGCTGAAAAGCACCTGCTTACCGCAGGCGCCGATCGCGTGGTTTCGCCCTACAACTTTGCCGGATATCGTATCGCTCAGACTTTCATGCGACCACACGTAGTCGATTTCTTCGACACTGCAATGAATCAGCAAAAGCCGCTGGAAATCGAGGAGGTTCAGGTGCAGCCTCGGTCGCGGGTGGCTGGCCAGACATTGGAAGGTTCGCGCATTCGGCAGGAAATGGGTGTCATCGTGCTCGCCATCAAAGGAGAAGATTCTCACATGCGCTTCAATCCGCCGCCCGACGAAATCATTCACGAAGGTGACCATCTTATCGCCATGGGCGAGCCTGACGGGCTGCGGCGATTGGAACAGTCGGCAACGGAGCGTGTATGAAAATTACCACCGCGGCTGAGATGCGCGCGATCGATCGCATCACCAGCGAACGGTTTGGCGTGCCTTCTTTGGTGCTGATGGAAAATGCCGGCACCGCCGTCGCAGACTTCATTTTGCAGAACTATGCTGAGGCAAATCGTGTCACCGTAATCTGCGGCAAGGGCAACAACGGTGGCGACGGTTTCGTGGTGGCTCGCAGGCTGCACCGCGCAGGACGAGTGGTTGAAGTTTTGCTGCTGGCTTCGCGCACCGAATTGCAGGGCGATGCGCTGACTATGTTCGAGCGCCTGCCGCTGCGCCCCGTGGAAGTGACCACCGAAGCCGGGTTAAAGGCCGAGTCCGAACGTAGCCTGGCCAACTGCGATCTTATGGTTGACGCGATTCTCGGCACGGGATTTCGTCCACCGGTCACAGGCCTGTATGCCGACGCTATTGCCGTAATCAATCGGGGCGATAAGTTGGTCATCGCGGTTGATATTCCATCCGGCGCCGACTCCGATTCCATGACGCCGCAATCCGGTGAGGGAATTGTTCAGGCCGACACTATCATCACCTTCACCGCCCCGCGTCCGGCGCATGTCTTCGGCAATCTGACGCGAGGCCCGGTAGTGGTTGCTCCCATCGGTTCGCCTCCGGAGGCAATCGTTTCCGCTCTGAATCTAGAGGTCACGACTCCGCGCGATTTTGCTGCTTTGCTTGCGCCTCGCCTGCGCGACAGCAATAAAGGGATGTATGGTCACGCCCTGATTGTTGGCGGCTCGTTCGGCAAGTCGGGAGCGGCAGCTATGGCCGGCATGGCTGCCCTGCGCGCCGGAGCTGGATTGAGCACCGTCGCGACTCCGGCGCGTGTGCTGACCAGCGTAGCCAACTTTGCGGCTGAGCTCATGACCGAACCGCTTCCAGAAACCGCCATTGGCTCGATCAGCATGGCCGCGGCCCAGAGCGGACGATTTTCCGATCTGACTAAGCCCATGACCGTGGTGGCCATCGGTCCCGGCATTGGCCGCAATCCGGAGACAGTGCAGTTCGTGCATGAGGCGGTGCATCAGACCAAGGTTCCGCTGGTGGTCGATGCCGATGGGCTGAATGCCTTTGAGGGCCAGACGAATCTGCTCGATGGCCGCCGTCGACCGCTGGTGCTGACGCCGCATCCAGGCGAAATGTCGCGACTGGCAGGCATCTCCATCAAGGCGGTTCAGGCCGACCGGCTGAACGTGGCGCGCAAATTCTCGCGCGATCATGGTCTGGTACTCGTGCTGAAGGGCGACCGCACTATCATCGCTTTGCCGAATGGAAGTGCCTGGGTCAATCCCACGGGCAATCCCGGCATGGCTACCGGCGGCACTGGAGACATTCTCACCGGTATGACTGCGGGCGTCATTGCGCAGATGCCGAACGACTATGCGCGCGCCGCCATCGCCGCGGTTTACCTGCACGGGCTGGCCGGCGACGTAGCCTCCGAAACCATGGGCGAGCATTCGCTGGTCGCCACTGATTTGCTGACCGGCTTGCCCGAGGCGTTTCGCCGCGCGGCGCAATGGGCGACGCAGAGCAGCACGCGCATCGGATAGCGTGGGCTGAGAACGTCGCTCCACTGCAAACTTCTCCTGCTAGAATGTTCCGTGTTCTGCGATGAATCCGCACGAGCACATTACGCACTCGGCTGAGGAGACCATGACGCTGGGCCGCAAACTGGCGCCCACGCTAAAGGGCGCGCGCATGGTCATTCTGCGCGGCGATCTGGGCACCGGCAAAACAACGCTGGTGAAAGGGATTGCTGAAGGGTTGCAGGCTGCCTCGCAGGACGATGTCACCAGTCCCACTTTCACCCTCATCCACGAGTATCGCGGCCCCGAGGTCAACCTCTATCACGTCGATCTCTACCGCATCGACACCCCGCGCGAGCTCGACACTCTCGGCCTCGACGAACTCTTTGCCGAGGATGGCAATCTGGTGCTGCTGGAGTGGGGCGAGAAGTTCCCCCGCTTCGAAAAGGAGCGCGACGTGGAGATTGTTATCGAGCGCCGCGGCGACCAGGAGCGAAAGATTGTGGTGAAAAGAAAGTAGTCAGCTCGTGGTGAAGCGGAACTAGCCGGGTTTGGGCAGCACAATTTTCTTAGTTGTCATCCTGAGCGGAGGCGGCGCTTCGCCGCCGGAATCGAAGGATCTGCGGTTCGCCGGGGTTCGGTAGATGCGCGCGATACAATCGTTGGCAAGTTCGACGGAGATGACGTTGGCGATAGCGACTAAGTGCCTATTGCCAATTACTTACCCTCCACCATTCACCACTATCCTCAAAAACCCATAATGTTATACCCGCAATCGACATAAATGGTCTCGCCGGTGATTCCGCTGCTGGCATCGCTGGCCAGAAACACCGCGGTCTCGGCCACTTCCTTCACCTCGACATTGCGCTGCAGGGGAGCGCGTTCAGCCTGGGTCTTCAGCATCTCGCCAAATCCGGAGATGCCGCGTGCAGCCAGCGTCTTGATGGGACCGGCGGAAATCGCGTTGACGCGAATTTTGTTCTTGCCCAGATCGTAGGCCAGGTAGCGCACGCTGGCTTCCAGCGCCGCTTTGGCTACTCCCATCACGTTGTACTTGGGGACGACCTTTTCCGCGCCATAGTACGTCATGGTGATGATGCTGCCACCCTCGGTCATCAGCGGGCGGGCCGCACGCGCCAGCGCTACCAGGGAGTAGACGCTGATGTCGTGCGCGATGCGAAAGCCTTCGCGGCTGGTATCGACGAATTCGCCTTTCAGTTCTTCGGCGGGAGCAAAGGCAACGCTATGCACCAGGGCGTCGAGCTTGCCGTATCTGGACTTCAGCTGCTCGAATAACTGCGTGATTTCCTCGTCGCGCGAGACGTCGCACTGGAAGGCCTGCGCGTTGGGCAGCGCGGCAATCAGGTCGTCGGCCTCCTGCTTGAGGCGTTCGTTCTGGTAGGTGATCGCCAGTTGCGCTCCCGCCTGCTGCATCTGTTGCGCGATGGCCCAGGCGATGCTTCGCTTGTTGGCCACTCCAAATACCGCTACCGTCCGCCCCTGCAAACTATTCGACATTCGTGTTCTTCCTCCGCACTGCCAAACGATTGAGAATATCAGCCGTAGCCGCCGAATGTCTTGGTGGAGGTAGTTCACAAGGCCGCCGGCTCGGCCTGATTTTCGCCGGGTGTTGTATCGCCGCGCAACTTTTTTGCCCATCCCTCGCGCACAATAATTCTTTCCAAGGCTTGTAAATTGGGGCTATACTCGCCTGCGTTCCTCGCTCCCGGGACCGGCGTAGCTGCTGAAGGGTGTCAAGGTACTTGCGACGTGACCGGGTCGCCGGACCCAGGAAATTTGCCCAGCCAAGCGAGTCCGCGCGCTTCAGTCCAAGACCTTCAGGAGGCACTATGGCGACGATCCGGGACCTGTTGAGCAATCGCACCATCCACTACATTCAACCCAATCAGACCGTGTTTGAGGCCGCCAGTTATATGGTGAATTGCAACGTGGGCGCGGTGCCCGTGCTGGACGACACCAAACTGGTGGGCATCTTCTCTGAGCGCGACATTATGCGGCGAGTGGTTACGGAAGGCCGCGATCCGCTGACCACGCACATCGCTGACGTGATGAGTACGGACCTGCAAACGGTGACTCCCAGCGCCAGCTCAGAAGACGCTATGTGCCTGATGCAGAGCAAGGGCGTCCGCCATTTGCCGGTTTGCGATGGCAAAACCCTGGTCGGCTTTCTGTCGTTGCGCGATCTGCTGCGCTGCCACCTCGACGAGAAATCGGGCGAGGCGGACATGATGCGGGCTTACATCCAAACCTCGAGCTAGTGCAGACCCTGTCTCGCGAGACCGCGTTGCTGAGCGGCTGTAGGCGGGCTCGCGTAGAGTGCTACACTGGCGCAATACTCCCATGAACCTGCCCGGTATCATTGACGACCTGCGCAAGATCGCCGGACGCGAAGCCGTTCTGGACCGTCCTGAAGATCTGATGTTGTACGAATACGACGGCGGGATCCGCAAGAGCACCCCCGGCGCAGTCGTCTTCCCACAAAACACGAAGCAGGTTTCGGAGATCATGCGCGTGGCCTCCTCCGCCGGAATTCCGGTAGTGGCTCGGGGGGCTGGAACCGGGTTAAGTGGCGGCGCGATCTCGCAGCAGGGCGGCATTGTGCTTGCCTTCTCGCGCATGAACCGCATCCTGGAAGTCGATGTCGAAAATCAGCGCGCCGTGGTGCAGCCCGGGGTAGTGAATCTGCAGCTCTCCGAACACGTCTCGCATCTTGGCCTCTACTTTGCACCCGACCCCTCCAGCCAGAAGGCATGCACTATCGGCGGCAATGTCGCCGAGAATTCCGGAGGACCGCATACCCTGATGCACGGAGTCACAGTGAATCATGTGACCGGTGTCGAAGTCGTGATGCCGAACGGCGACATCGTGCAGTTTGGCGGTAAGGCTGCCGAGTCCGGCGGCTACGACATGACCGGATTCTTCGTAGGCTCGGAAGGCACCATCGGTATAGCAACTGCGATCACGGTCAAGTTGTTGCGCAAGCCGGAACTGGCAGCGACCTTGCTGGGCATTTTCGAATCGATTGACGACGCGGCTCGCACGGTCTCCGCAATTACCGCCGCGGGCATCACTCCGGCGGCATTGGAAATGCTCGACGGCTGGACGTTGCGCACCATCGAAGCCTTCTGCCATGCAGGCTATCCGCTGGATGCGGGCGCCGTATTGCTGATCGAGCTTGAAGGTTTACGCGAGGCCGTCGAGGAGCAGGCAGTCGCGGTCAGCGAGGTCTGCTCGCACCAGAAGGCGCGCGAAGTTCGCCGGGCGCAGAATGACGAGGAGCGCGCGTTGTTGTGGAAGGGCCGCAAGCTGGCATTCGCGGCACTCGGACGGGTCACGCCCTCGTACTACACCCAGGACGGCGTTGTCCCACGCAGTCAGATTCCAGGCGTGCTCAAGCACATTGGCGAAGTGGCCAGGAAACACGATCTCATCATCGGCAACATCTTTCATGCCGGCGACGGCAACCTCCATCCGCTCATCCTGTTCGATATGCGCAATGCCGAACAGTTCGAACACGTGATGCAAGCCAGCAGCGAGATCCTGCAATACTGCATTGATGTTGGCGGCTCGATTACCGGCGAGCACGGCGTGGGCATGGAAAAGCGCGAATTGATGCCACAGTTGTTTGGCGAGGAAGACCTCGACGTTATGATGAGCTTGCGGGATGCGTTCAATGGTCACCAGATCCTGAATCCGCAGAAAATGCTTCCCACCCCGCGCATGTGCCGGGAGATTTCTGGGCCGTCGCACAACGCCGTGCTGGCGCGGGAGGGAATGTGAGCACCCTGAGCTCCGCTACTCGCTTCGGCAGCGAGTTGCGCGCCATCTGCGGCCCGGATCACGTGATAGACGATGCTGCCGCGCTGCATCACCATCTCATCCTGGGGGCTGCTCCCGGAGTTGCGGTCACTCCAGCTTCGGCCGATGAAATCGCTGCTGTGCTGCGTTGCGCCAATGAGCATGGTCTAAGCGTGGTTCCGGCTGGAGGTTTCACCCAGCAGCAGACCGGTAATCTTCCTTCCCAGGTCGACGTGCTTCTTCAAACTTCACGCTTGGTGGAAGTGGAACATTACGATCCCGGCGACCTTACGGTCGGCGTGGGAGCCGGTTGCACAGTTGCGCAACTGTCTGCCATGGTCGGAGCGAATGGATTGCTTTTCGCCGGCGATGCCGCGCTTCCGGAACGTTCCACCATCGGAGGCCTTCTGGCCGCGGCAATGCCTGGTCCGCTGCGCCACGGGTATGGCGGGCTGCGCGATTACTGCATCGGAATCAGGTTTGTGACCGGAGACGGGCGGAAGGGCAAGGGCGGCGGCCGCGTGGTAAAGAATGTTGCCGGGTACGACTTGATGAAGCTTCTCATCGGCAGCCAGGGGAGTTTGGCGGTGATTACCAGCGCCAGCTTCAAACTGTTTCCTGCGCTGCGGCAAACTCGAACCTTTGTCGCGGAGTTCGCGGGACCTGCGGAGACGATTGCTTTTCGCAATCATGTACTGCGATCGCCCTTATCGCCAATTTGCCTGGAACTGGTTTCGCCCGGCGCGCTCTCTCTGTCGCCCCTGGGAACACAGTCAGCGTCGTGGGCCATCTATCTTCGAGCCACGGGAAGCGATGCGGTGCTGGCTCGTTATCGTTCGGAACTGGGGGCAGCGGTCTCACAAGAGCTTGACGGCGACGGCGAACAGGATGTCTGGCGAGCGCTGTCTGATTTTGCGCATAACATTCCGGAGCGGCATCCACGCTGTCTTCTGCTCTCCTTGACGATCCCTCTGAGCGAGGTTCAGTCTGTTCTCCAAAATCTGGTAAGCGTCAGCGAGTCAAATGGTTTGACGTGTACCGCGATCGGCAGGGTCGGAGTCGGCCATATCCTGGCAGGCCTATGGCCGGCTGATGACGGTAAAGTCACGCTGGTGAACTTCATCAATGTTGCCTCGGAGCTGCGCAATCGATTGTCGCGAGATGCCAGCCTGGCGGTTCTGCGGTGTCCGCCGGAATCGCGTCACCACGTCACCGCCTGGGGACCCACGCCGACCGATCTTGATTCCATGAGGGCGGTGAAGCGGACGCTTGATCGGAAAGACATTCTGAATCGCGGGAGGTTCCTGTTCTGACGTTCGCAACTCCAACTGTCGAGAAGGTCTCGAATTTTTCTCCCGGAGAAAAGCCGACCTGGGAGCTGTATTCCAAATGTGTTCATTGCGGACTCTGCCTTGATCAATGCCCGACCTATCGGGTGTTAGGCACGGAAATGGATTCGCCGCGGGGCCGCATTTATCAGATGTTGCAGGTGGACGAGGGCAGGCTTGCCTTGGCAGACTCCTTCGTCACCCACATCGATCGCTGTCTGGGCTGTTTGAATTGCCAGACGGCCTGTCCTTCGGGCGTGAAATATGGAAGCCTGCTGGAGCGCACCCGATCGCAGATTCAGGAGAACTACCAGCGTCCCTGGTTGGCACGCAAACTCCGCGAACATTTTTACGGTCAAGTGTTGCCATCGTTCAGCAAGCTGGCACGGTCAGCGAAACTTGTCCGCTTCTATCAACGCTCTGGGCTGCAAACTTTCGCGCGCAGTACTGGGTTGCTGAAGCTTTTGGGAGTCCACGATCTTGACGCGCTGTCGCCGCGCATCGAAAACGACTTTTCGTTCCGCGATCTGGGTAAGACTTATCCTGCCGAGGGCGTTCGGCGAGGGCGAGTCGCTTTGCTTATCGGTTGCGTGAGCAGTGTGGCATTTGCGGAGCTGAACCGCGCGACGATTCGAGTGCTGAACAAGAATGGCATCGAAGTTTGCATTCCCCAGGGGCAAAGTTGTTGTGGCGCCTTGCACGCCCACGCCGGGCTGCTGGACGCGGCTCGCGCCCAGGCTCGCAAGAACATCGATGCTATGCTCAGCCCGGAATTTGATGCGATCCTGACTAATGCCGCCGGCTGCGGTGCGACCATGAAAGAATATGCCGAACTACTGGAGCACGATCCCAGGTATGCCGAGCGGGCGCAAGAGTTCGTGGCCAGAGTTCGCGATGTGACTGAGTATCTGGCTGAGGTTGGCTTGCAGAAACCCAAGCAGCAATTGAAGGCGCGCGTTACGTATTCCGATCCGTGCCATCTGGCGCATGCCCAAGGAGTTCGCAAACAGCCGCGCGAATTGTTAAAGGCGATCGGGGTGCAGTTGATCGAGATGCCCCGGGCCGATTCCTGCTGCGGCAGCGCCGGAGTTTACAACGTGGTGCAGAACGAAATCTCGATGAAGATCCTCGACGAGAAGATGGGATACGTAGCCATGGTCGAGCCGCAGATCGTGGTCACCGCGAACGTAGGCTGCATGCTGCAACTGGCGGCTGGGGCCAGGCGCAAGGGTCTGACTACCGAGGTCAAGCACGTGATCGAACTGCTGGATCAAGCCTACTAAGCGACACCTTGCTGACCGCTGACAGCGCTTCTTAGCGCGGACGACAACTCGTCTGGCGTCGTGACTGGCGGTTGGCAAGCAAAGTTCGTGCAGACAATCGCCAGCGATTTCTTCTCTTTCAGGGCAGGGAGATTAGGAAGTGTTTGCGCTAACACTGCCGGAAGGTTCTGGGCAACAGCTTCGCTGTCGGTCAGGTGCACGACGGATTTGTTGACAGCGTAGGAAGCGTTCGCGGCTTTCAGCAGGGCTTGAGCCGCGTCGTCTTTCCCGACGACCACGACCTGAGTATGCGGTCGCGACATCCAGGTCGCGGCTATGCCATAAGTCCCCGCGTAGATCCCGAACTGCTCCGCAGCACCAGCAAAAACTTCCAGCGTGTCTTCCGCCTTATCGCGATACTTCGCGTCATTGGTGTAGGCGTGAAGCCGCAGCAGCGCGATCGCTGCACTAGGATTTCCGGCGGGAGTAGGAGCGTCCTGAAAAGGTTTGCGCCGGGCCGCCAGCGCGCCCAGTTGTAATTTCTCCTCCAGCGAGGCTTCGGTATCGAAGAAGCCGCCCGACGTGGGATCACCGAAGCGGCGAATCATCTCGTCGGCGATCTGCTGGGCGAATTTGAAATAGCTCATCGCGCCGGTAATTTCGTAGGCATCGAGACAAGCCAGCGCGGCAAAGGCGTAGTCATCCAATAATCCGCGAACGAAACGCACCTTGGCTCGCGGGTCGGCGTAGGCGATGACGTGCGCCAGGCCGCGATCTTTGTCCCAGGCTTCGGCCAGGATGCGATCCAGCGAACGCAGCGCGAACTTGCGCGCCTCATCCAGCCCGAGAACCTGCGCCGCCTGCAAATAGGCGGAGACGCACATTGCATTCCAGTTTACGTAAACCGTTTTGTCTACGAAGGGCGTCGGGCGCTGCAAGCGTGCCGCATACAGCTTGGTCTTAGCCGCTGCCAGCAGATCGAGTGCTGTGGCAATATCGATACCCATGCGCGAAGCTACTTCTTCGGGCAGAGCGCGCACCCACAGCACATTCTTCGAGTGATCGTGATGCATCTCGCCGAGTTCTTCAATGTCGAAATGCAGCGAGGCAGCCTCAAACTCTTCAGCGTTCAAGACAGCTTTGGCCTCATCACGCGTCCAGGTGAAGTAATCGCCATCGTCGTCAAGGTTGATGTCAGCGTCCTGCGAGGCGTAGAAGCCGCCATGTTCGCGGTCGCTCAACCACTCGTCTATCCAGCGCACGATGTCGCGAGCGACGTGAGCATAGAACTCGAAGCCGAAGACCTGGTAGCCGTGAACGTAGTTCTTCAGCAGTTCGGAATTGTCGTACGACATCTTCTCGAAGTGCGGCACGATCCAACGCTCGTCGACTGAGTAGCGATGAAAGCCGCCGGCCAACTGGTCATACACCCCGCCCTGCGCCATTTTGGTCAGCGTCGTAGTAATGACGGTGGCGACACGCTCTTCGCGAGTGCGCACGTACCAGTCCATCAGCAGATCGAGCGAGGCAGGATGAGGAAATTTTGGCGCGCTGCCAAAGCCGCCGTTCTTCTCGTCAAAGATAGGCAGCGCGGATTGCACCATCACACCCACAATGCGCGGCGAGAAATCCATGTGATGTCCGGCGAAGCCTTCCGCATTCGCCAGCACATTCATGGCTTCGTCGGCGGACTTCAGCACTTCGTCATGGCGCTCGCGGTAGGCGTCGGCAATCGCCAATAAAATCTTCTTGAAGCCGGGACGTCCAAATTGATCGACTGGTGGAAAATACGTGCCGCCGTAGAAAGGACGGCCATCGGGCGTCAAGAAGACAGTCAGCGGCCAGCCTCCGGTGCCAGAGATCGCCGAGACCGCAAGCTGATAGCGGCTGTCGACGTCGGGGCGCTCGTCGCGATCGACTTTCACGGCGATGAATTTCTGATTGATGATCTCGGCCATCTCGGCGCTCTCATACGATTCGCGGTCCATCACGTGGCACCAGTGACACCACACTGCGCCGATATCGAGCAGCACCGGTTTATTCTCGCGCTGCGCAGTGGCGAAAGCTTCTTCGCCCCATTCGTGCCAGCGGATAGGCTGATGCATAGCCGAGCGCAGATAAGCGGAAGACGCTTGCGCTAGGGAGTTCGTAGCTTCAGACATGAGGGTTCAGTCTAGCAGGGAAGCGCACCCGACGTCGCCGGTTGAAATTATGCTGGATAGAAAAAGCGGGAACTAGATTACGAGGGCATGTTTCATGGAACCCGTACACCTGTAATTCTGGTCCCGGGGCGATAGACTGTGTGTTCGCGCTCGTAACTCTATCGAAGCATGGAGTGATGGTGAACAGTCAGGAAGCTTTAGCAAGAATCACGCGGGGAGTGGCAAAGTTCCAGGCAGAAGTTTATCCCGGGCAGCGCAAACTATTCGAAGAACTGAAGCACCGCCAGGACCCAATAGCCATGTTCTTCACTTGTGCGGATTCGCGCATCGATACGGCGATGCTGTTGCAAACGCGTCCGGGCGAAATCTTCACCGAGCGCACGCCCGGCAATATCGTTCCGAAATACAGCGAGCACGTGGGCGGAGTAACGGCCAGTATGGAGTTCGCCATGCTGGTGCTGCGCGTGCCTCTCATTATTGTTTGCGGACACACCGATTGCGGCGTGGTGAAAGCCCTGGCTGAGCCCGAACGAGCTAACGGCATGCCGGCGCTGCAAAACTGGATGCGACATTCGCTGGAATCAAGAGATCGACTGATCAGGGAGCATCCGAAAGCCTCCGGGGACGAGAGAATCCAGTTGCTCAGCGAATATAACGTCTTGACTCAAGTGGAAAACCTGAAGAGCCATCCAACCGTGGCCGCACGGCTGTTGAACGGGGAACTCGAAGTTCGTGGCTGGATTTATAACATTGGTGATGGTTCGGTGTGGGAAGCCGACCCGCAGTCGGGGCGATTTGAAGCACTGGGTCGGGAGAAAGCAGATCCCTCACGGACTAACGTCGGTTCGTGATGACAAAATAAAGGGCTTGCCACGGCGTAGCCGAAGCTGCGCCCCCTCACTTCCTCATTTCGCTACGAAGATGGCGACGCTGTGCGCCTGCACCGAATAGATTTCCTGTGACAGCAGGGGAAATTCCTGGCCATCTTCGGCGATATCGAGGGGCGATGCCAGCGCAGTATCGACCAGGCGAAACCATTCCCGCTCACCAATCTGCGGCAACTCAAAATCAAGATTTCCTGAGTAGGCATTGGCGATGAAGTGAATATCCTCGCGCGAGCCGCCAATGTGGAGTTGGGTGAGTTGCATGGCCAGGGTGCGTGATTCGTATCCCCAATCAGGTTTCACGCGCTTGGTTCCGTGCCAGGTGATGTGGAATCCATTTTCGCCGTTTAGCTGAAAACTGTCGCGTCGCAGCAGGCCACAGCGTTTGCGGAACGCGATCATCAACTGAAAGAAGCGCAGCAGACCGGCATTGCTTTCGGCCATGCGCCAATCAACCCAGCTGATGTCGTTGTCCTGGCAATAGGCATTGTTGTTGCCCTGCTGGGTGCGTCCCAGTTCATCACCCGAGAGCATCATGGGAACGCCATGCGCAACCAGCAGAATTGCGGCTAGATTCTTGCGCTGGCGGGCCCGCAGGTCATTGATGGCGGCGTCGTTCGTCGGTCCCTCGACGCCGCAATTCCAGCTGTAATTGCCATTGCTGCCATCCGTATTGTTGTCGCCGTTAGCCAGATTGTGTTTATCGTTGTAAGAAACCAGGTCGCTGAGCGTAAATCCATCGTGGCAGGTCACGAAGTTGATACTGTGATAGGGCTCGCGAGCGCTGCTCAAATACAAGTCGGGACTTCCCAGGAGCCGGGTTGCCAGCGGCGAAGTCATGCCGGCATCGCCCTTTACGAACTTGCGAATGTCATCACGGAACTTGCCGTTCCACTCCGCCCACCGACCCCATGAAGGGAAGGCGCCGACCTGGTAAAGCCCCGCGGCGTCCCAGGCTTCCGCAATCAGCTTGGTATTGGCGAGCACGGGATCGTAGGCGAGGCTCTCCAGCAGTGGCGGATTGCTTAGCACCGAGCCATCCTGGCCGCGACCAAGAATCGACGCAAGATCGAAGCGGAATCCGTCGACATGCATTTCCATTACCCAATAACGCAGGCAGTCGACGATGAAGTCTCGCACCACCGGGTTGTTGCAATTCACGGTATTGCCACAGCCAGTGAAGTCTTTGTAGTCACCGGCGGAATCAAGAATGTAATAGGTGGGATTGTCGATGCCGCGGAACGACCAGGTCTGTCCAGTCGCATCGCCCTCGGCAGTGTGATTGAACACCATGTCGAGGATGACTTCGATGCCGGCCTGATGCAGGCTGCGGACCAACAGCTTGAATTCTTGAATCTGCTCGCCGTCTTCCGGTTTGGAAGAATAAGCGGCGTTGGGTGCGAAGATGGCGGTCGGCTGATAACCCCACAGGTTCAGCAGCGGCTCGCCGGTGAAAGGATTGACCCGGTCGGTATCGGACTCCTCGAATTCATTGACCGGAAGCAGTTCGACCGCAGTCACCCCCAGCTTTTTAAGGTACGGAATCTTCTCGATGACGCCGGCAAAAGTGCCGGGATGTACCACCCCCGATGAGGGATGACGAGTGAAGCTGCGAACATGCATTTCGTAAATAATGCTGTCGACCAGCGGGATATTGAGCGGCTGATCGTCCCCCCAATCGAATGCCCGTTCCACCAGCAAACCGTTGCGGTAGAGTCGCGCCCCCGGCTTATATTCACCCCATGTGCCGCCATTGGAGAGGGCGTGCGCATAGGGATCGAGAAGCACCCGTTCGGGATCGAAGCGATAGACCTTGGGATCGGGATTGGGCTGCATGTCGAAGCGGTAACCGTATTGGCCGCCGGCGTCCAGCCCCTCGACGAACACGTGCCACACCTGGCCGGTTCGGTTGGCCAGAGGATCGAGCGCGAACTCGACGTAGGGATCTTGTGCTCCCGGTTGGAACAGCACCAGCGTGCACGCGGTGGCATGCTTGGAAAAAATCGCAAAGTTCACGCCGCGGCGGCGCACCGTGACGCCTAGCGGAAGCGCTTCTCCGCGGCTTACACTTTGGCCGGGTGAGGTAGTGAGCGGCGCCTTCTTCGGTGCATGTTGAGTAAAGGGCTTGAGTGGCATGGTTCGCGCCGACCATTGTGCGCCAGTGGTGGCGCTTTGGAACAGCAAAAAAGTTAACCGCGAAAAAGCGATGCGATAGGCACTCCGGAGACATAGAGCTTACGGGGAAACCTTTTCCAGAGCTGCGTATCCTCCGTGCCATGGCGCTCCTCTGAGCGCAGCCGATGGATGGTGGAAAATTTCACAATCGGGCGAATGCTTACCCGCCCCCCAGCAGGTCGCGCACAATGTGCGCATACAAGTCAATCGACTCCAGCAGCTGTTTCTTCTCGATGTACTCGGCGTCGGTGTGGGCGACATGAATGGAGCCGGGACCAATGAGAAGCGGCGTTCCCCAGCGAGTGAGTGCCGGAATATCAGTGGTGAAAGCCGCAATCATGGTAGGGATGCCGGGAACGGTTCCGAGTTCCACATAAGGGATCTCAAGTTTAAAGTCAGCTTCCGCTTTGCCGGCGACAACTGCCGTGATCTGACGGCGCAACTCTTCGGCGGGACCGACCAGCCGGAAGAGCAACTGTGCGACCGCGCGATCAGGTATGACATTCGGCGCGCGACCACCTTCGATCTGTCCTATGTTCAGCGTGCAAGGACCCGCTTTGGGATTGGTGGGCAGCTTTAATTTGCGGACGGCTCCCAGGGCATCGAGCAGTTTCTCGATGGCTGACTCGCCTAACTCGGGATAGGCTGAGTGCGCCATCTTGCCACGCCCCACCAGTTCCACACGGAGCGTTCCTTTGGATGCGATAGCCAGCTTGTTTTCGGTGGGCTCGCCATTGATGAGAAATTTCACGCCGCGCGGCTGCTGATTGGCCGTTTGCGCGCCCTGGCTGTCGCGTTCCTCTCCTACCAGAAACAGCAAGCCAACGTAAATGCCCTCTGCCTTCAGCTTCTCGGCTGCGGCGATCTGCGCCACGATGATGCCTTTAGCGTCGCATGAGCCGCGTCCATAAATGCGTTCAGCCGTCTCAGAGGACGGAATGAAGGGCGGCACCGTATCCATGTGGGTGGACAGCGCCAGCTCCGGCGTCGGATGGGCGGGAGTTGTCGCCCAAATGTCAAAGCGATCACCTTCGACCGGGATGCGTTCGACGCTGTAGCCAAGCTGGGTCAATTCTGCGGCAAGCGCTTCGCCGACCGCTGCTTCCATTCCAGTGGTGGACTCGATGTCCATGAGCTTGCGGGCAAGAGCGAAAACGTCCATAGCAGCAGCATAGATGATTTCGGGATTTCACCAAAGAGACGGCGAAGAGAGGTGCGCCCGACGGCTTTCCAGATTCGCGGTTGCGGAGCGCAGAGGCTCGCGACCAGCCGGGAATGCGGACGGGGACCCCGCCGGACGGAAGCGCCCGGGCAACGTCACGTCCCAGCGTGATCCGGATCACAAGCAAAACCGGGAAACGGACGCTACGATTTTGAAAGTGAATTTCATTTTCATTAACGAACGCGCCGCCGCCGCCCCGGCCGAAAAAGAGGGCCCCCGATGAATTCATCCTTGCTGTCCAGAGCTGCCGTGATTCTGGGAAGATTTCTGATTCTTGGTCTGGTGGCCGCCGGCCCCCTGAGCTTCGCCGCTGACGCCGGCAGCATTTCGGGTACGGTTTTAGACCCCAGCGGCGCGGTCGTTCCAGGGGCGGCAATTGTGCTCCGGAATGCAGAGAACGGGACCCAGCGCACGCTTACCGCCGGCTCCGACGGCGGATACTCATTTGCCATGATTCCGGCCGGGCGTTACGTAATCGAGGTCAGTTTTACAGGCTTCGCTTCGGACCGCGAAGACGACCTTGAGATCGGCCCGGATACTTCGCTGCGTCTCGACATTCAACTGACCATGGCGTCCAAGACGGAGACCATCGAAGTGTCTTCCGACCAGTCTATGGCCGGACTTTTATCGACGGAATCCAACGATCTCATTTCCGCGAAAAAGATGACATCGGTGCCGCTGAACGGGCGTAGCTACACCGACCTGCTGGCCCTGCAGCCGGGCGTGATCCCTGCCAGCTCAGCCCAGCCGAATGCGGTCGTTATGTCGGGTTGCACCACCACCCCGCCGTCGGGAGATCTGGATGCCGGCAATCTTTCCATCAGCGGTCAGCGCGAGACCGCCAACGGTTTCATGGTGAACGGCAGCCTGGTAGAGGAAGATTTCAACAACGGCACCGTGATCGTGCCCAACCTCGACTCTATCGAGGACCTTCGCGTTCTCACGAACAACTTCGACGCGCAATACGGAAATTTCAGCGGCGGACAGGTTCTGGTAAACACCAAGTCGGGCACCAATCAGATTCACGGCAGCCTTTTCGAGTTCCTGCGCAACACGGGATTCGACGCGCGCAATTACTTCGCCACCCAACGCGCCGCTTACGACCGTAACCAGTACGGCGGTACGGTAGGCGGTCCGATTCGCAAGAATAAAGCTTATTTCTTTCTGGATTATCAAGGCACACAGATGACCCAGGGGCAGGAGACCGGCAACATCGTTGTACCCAGCCTGGCCGACCGCAGCGGAAATCTTGCCGACCTGGCGAGCCAGCTCACTGGCAAGGTTAGCAGCGATTACTGGGCAAGCCAGCTCTCGCAGAAACTGGGCTATATGGTCAGCCCGGGCGAACCTTATTACACGCCAGGTTGCGCGAATGCCGGGCAGTGCGTCTTTCCCAACGCGAAGATTCCGACTTCCATCTGGTCAGCGCCTGCGAAAGCTCTTTTGCAATACATTCCACAGCCTAACGTGGGCCAGGACCTTTTTTCCAGTTCAGCGGACAACGAAACCCTGGGGGACAACAAAGGCGCTGCCCGCTTCGATGTAAACACACAACGATTTGGCAATATCGCCGCCTACTATACGGTGGACAACTACAGCATGAACAATCCCTATCCCACCCAGCAAGGGGGCGCCAACGTACCTGGATTTAACGCTCTGTCGGGCGGTACTGCGCAACTGTTCAGTCTGGGGTCGACGAAAACCTACGGCGCCGACACGGTGAATGAAGCGCACTTTAGCTATATGCGTTTCGCCAACGTCATCGGCCAGCCAGTGGGCGGAGTGGGCACCTCACTGGCCTCACAAGGCTTTGTAACTGGCGCGGGTACGCTGGGAATCGTTCCTCTGAATCCAAGCATTGAGGGGGTGGAGAACGTTGCATTCAACGATTTCACCATCGGCGTGGACGTCACCGGCGAGCGCCAGGTAAATAACACCTACAGCTGGAGCGACAGCCTATCGCACGTGATCGGAAAGCACACGCTGATGTTGGGCGGAAATTTTCACCTGGACCAGATCAACATCAATTCCGACTCGATCAATAACGGCTCCTTCGTTTTTCAGGGAACGGAAACCGGCTCCGATTTTGCCGATTATCTCTTGGGCGTCGCCAGCACCTACGAACAGGGAGATGCCAGGCCTTTCTATCTGCGCAATAAATACATCGGGATTTTTGCTCAGGACAGCTGGCGAATTCGTTCGAACCTGGTGTTGAATTATGGAGTGCGCTGGGATGTTCTGCCTCCCTGGCGGGAGAAATACAACCAACTACAAACCTTCGTTTTGGGCGAGCAGTCGCAGGTTTATCCTAATGCTCCACAAGGAATCGTTTTTCCTGGCGATGCAGGTATCCCGTCGACGCTGGCGCCGACGAAGTGGACCGACTTCGCGCCCCGCTTAGGGTTCGCTTATTCGCCGGGCTTCGAGAACGGATTGCTCGGCAAGATTTTTGGCGGAAGCGGCAAGAGCAGCATTCGGGCCGGCTTTGGCGTGTTCTATAGCGCTTTCGAAGGACTGTCGGCAGGCATCATGAGCGCGAACGCCCCTTACGGATATGACTATGACAGCACCGGCGGACGTCCATCGTTCAACGAGCCTTTCGTCTCAGCGACGACCGGCCTGAGTAATGGACAGCCCTTTCCATCGCCCATGCCGCCGCTCGGCGCTTCTGTCAGCCATCCCAACAGTTCCGTCGACTGGTCCAAGTACAACCCGATTACTGGAGATCCAGCATTCTATCCGGGCAACACTTCGCCTTACACCGAAAGCTACACGCTCTCGTGGCAGCGGGAATTGCCAGCCAAGACAATTCTGCAAATGAGTTATGTGGGCTCCCAGGCACACCACCTGCTGGTGCTTACATCAGCCAATCCGGGAGACGCGACGACCTGCCTCAGTGTGAGCCAGCCGAGCGAAGTTATGCCCGGCACTGCGACTTGCGGGCCATTCAGCGAAGGCGGAGTTTTTACCAGGGCAAACGGTGCTCAAGTGGTGGCGCGGGGACCCTTCGGGCCAGACTTTGACGGGATCACGTATCAGAAGACCGTTGGCTTCTCCAATTACAACGCATTGGAAGTTTCTGTGCGCCACGATACCCGGTCACTGGAGCTGATGGCGGGATATACCTACAGCAAGTCGCTGGACGATTCCTCTAGCCTTTCGGAGCCTATTTATCCCTTTGACGCCGCCCTGACCAAGGCGATCTCGGCCTTCGATATGCGGCATAACTTTGTTTTCAGCCACCGCTACCAACTGCCCTTTGCCACGCTGCTGAGGGAACAGAATCGCTGGACGGAGGGCTGGTGGTTGTCGGGAGTTACGCGCCTGACCAGTGGACTCCCGGTCACGCTCTACAACAATACGGACAGCTCGCTGTTGGGCTCCATGCCCAACGGCATCAACAACAACGGCGTAGATACGCCCGAGTATGCCAGCGGCAATCTCGCGGTCAATACGAATCCCCGAAAAGGATTGCCGGCGTTTGATACTTCGCTGTTCAGCGTGCCGGCGCTGGGCACGATCGGAGACGCGCCCCGTCGCTTCTTCTATGGTCCCGGGATGGAGAACTTCGATATGGCCTTGCAGAAGGAATTTTCGGTCGGAGAGAGCCGCTTATTGCAATTCCGGCTGGAGGCTTTCAACGTCTTCAACCATGCACAGTTCTTTGGAGCGGCCTCAGTCAACGGGAACATCAGCAGCACGGGCTTCGGGCAGATCGTGAACGCCATGCCTCCCCGGCAGGTTCAGATGGCGCTGAAGTTCAACTTCTGACAACCGGCAGCGAAGAATCAATCCCGCTCATCCCCCTCCTACGCGCTGATTGTTCCCTTGCGCAGCAAATCCGAACCCCGCCGGTAAACGCAATTTGTTGGGTCTCGCTACATCGCCAAGCACTAGGAATTGTGGCGGGGACAGGAACTGCAATTTAGTCCACCGAAACCCCACTTTGCTCTTGACACACAACTATTTAGGAGTAGGATACGTCAAAAGTGGGATGAAGTGGTAAGTTGTGGTAAACGGGTCGTTCCTCACGGGGTGAACTTAGTGCGAAATGGTTTTGTCGCTCGTATGGCTATAAACCCGGATCGCTGTAGTCGAGTGGGGACGTTGATATTGACCTCCGTAGTAGGACTTGAAGTTAAGGCCGAGCGCAATGTTTCGCGGCACTCATTTAACCCGACTGGACGACAAAGGGCGTTTAAAGATGCCCGCGGAATTCAAGCGTGTAATCGACGAGAACTTCAGCGCCCAATTCTATATCACCAGTTGGGATGGCAAGAGTGCCAAAGTGTATCCCATGCAGGCCTGGGAAGAGATCGAACGCAAACTGGCGGCGCTTCCGGAGATGCACAAGACCAAGCAGAAATTTCTGGAACGTACCAGCTACTACGGGCAGGTTGTGGACTTCGATGGGCAAGGCCGATTGCTGATGCCGCAGATTTTGCGCGACACCGCCAACCTTAAAGGCGAAGTTGCGGTGATGGGCAATTTGAAGCACCTGGTAGTACGCAATGCCGAAGAGTTGCGCAAGTCGGTAGCGGAGCCCTTCACCGAGGAAGATGAAACCATCCTCAGCGGATTGGGCATTTAAAGCGGCGTAGTTTTCGAGTTCCATTCGCGATCTCGGAATTGGGAGTGAATGGACGAAGGACCTGCAGAAGCGAACAGCGCCCCTGGGCGCGGACATGGTGCGAGCCGATTCAGCCATGTGCCAGTTCTTTTAAAACCAGCGATCGAATTCCTGGCCGTGCGGCGCGGCGGGACCTATATCGACGCGACCTTGGGCTTGGGTGGACACAGTTGGGAGATTGCAGCTCGCCTGGGCGCGCAGGGTCATTTGATTGGCTTCGATAAGGACCCGGCAGCGCTGGAACGGACGCGCGAGCGGCTGACCAAGCCTCCAGCGGAGTTGGCAGCTGACTGGCCGAAGGTTGAACTGACACATGCCTCGTTTGCGGAAGTGGCGCAGCACGTGGCGGCAGCATCGGTGGACGGATTGCTCGCCGACGTAGGTGTCAGTTCCATGCAACTGGAAGATGCTGCACGCGGATTTAGTTTTCAGGCGGACGGTCCCTTGGATATGCGGATGAATCCGCATTCCGGGCTGACTGCCGAACAAGTGGTAAACCGCTTCGACGAGCGCGAGCTTGCCGACGCGATTTACGAATTCGGTGAGGAAAGGAGGTCGCGGAGAATCGCCAGAGCCATTGTTCGGGCGCGGCCGATTCACACCACCGGACAACTGGCGGGAGTGATTTCGGCCGCGGCCCGGCCAATGAACCAGGCTGAGAGGCGGATTCATCCAGCGACGAAAACTTTCCAGGCACTCCGAATTCTGGTGAACCGTGAACTGGATGACCTGCAAGCGCTGCTGAGTACAGGGGCTGCGCCGCAGGTGTTGAAGCCCGGCGGCAGGTTGGTCGTGATCAGCTTCCACTCGCTGGAAGATCGAATCGTGAAAGATGCCCTGCGAGATGGAGCGCGCGATGGTATTTATCGCGTCCTGACCAAGAAACCGGTAACGGCCGAAGAGGAAGAGATCGATCGTAATCCGCGGTCGCGCAGCGCAAAGTTGCGAGCGGCGGAAAGGACGTAGAGAGATTGTTGGTTTGGCGATTGCGCAACTTCGCAACCTTCCTTTGGGGTGGCTGCGGAAAAAGCTGTGAAGAATGTGAATAAGGTCAGGGCCTCTGAAATTCGGCTCGTTCGTTCGGAAGAAGCTTAACGCTGGACGCTGGCGCAGCGGTGACGCCGTCTGGCAGGAGAAAGAAATGGCAGCCGGAGTTCTTTATCCAACCATGCTGCAGGCGGGTGAGTGGAGCGACCAAGCGGCAATGCAGCCGCGCGGTATGTTCATCGGCACGCCGGAAATTTACTTCACCAAACGCATCGACAACTCGCGAGTGGTCAAGGTCACCGACCCCAAGCGCCGGCGTGAGATGTTTACCTTCGGCATCACCCTGGGCATCCTGTTTCTGCTGGTGATGGTGTATTTATGGCAGCATTTCAGCGCCATCGAATACGGATACAAGATCGAGCAGCTCAAACTGGAGAGCGATACCATCTCGGAATCGAACCGGGCTCTGAGTCTCGAAGAGGCTTCGCTGAAAGACTTGCCCCGCATCGATCGTATGGCGCGTGAACTGGGCATGCAGCGTCCAGTCGACGGTCAGTGGCAGCCTCTGGATACCGCAACGACCGATCCCACTACGCCCGTTATGGCCAGGGTGAATGGAATTATGGTGGTCTCGGCACTGCAATAAGCGGGGTGATGGTCGCTGGCGGAGCTGGCCTTCCGGTCCGAATCAAAGGCGGTATCAGTTCAGGAATTTAAGCTCCAGCCACAACTTGGGTTGCAACCGGCGGTCCCTCATCGGACCGCCTTCGCCGCGTAAGAGCAACGTCTTACCAGTAAGATGGCGACACAAAATCTTACTGGTAAGACGGTCCGTTTCGTAGCACGCGCAAGTCTTAAAAGCATTATCCGGCAAGCAAGAGGCCGAAAGCACCGAACGGGGTAGTGAGGGAATGCGGGCGAGCGCTCCTAAAACGCCGAGTCGAAGGCTCTACATCTTTGGTGCGCTGCTTTTCCTTTGGATTTTCGCCATATGCTTCCGGCTGGTCCGCCTTCAAGTCGTCAAGTACGGTGACTTCGTGCTGCGCGCTCAGCGCCAGCAGAATCGCACCATTCCCACCGAGCCTCGCCGCGGAAATATCTATGATCGTGACGGCTACGCGCTGGCTATGTCCATTGATGTGGACTCGGTCTTCGCGGTTCCCAGCGAGATTCACGATCAGGAAAACACGGCCACTCTGCTGGGCAAAGTCCTGGACATGGATCCGCGGGACATCGTCGCCCGCATGCAGGCCTCGCGAAATTTTGTTTACATCAAACGCAAGATCGACGGCGAGACCAGCAACCGCGTGCGCGAGTTGAATCTGCGCGGTATTTATTTCCGCAAAGAGCCAAAACGCTTTTATCCCAAGCGTGAACTGGCGGCGCAGGTGCTCGGTTATGTGGGCATGGATGACGAGGGCCTGGGCGGGCTGGAGCGAGAGTTCGATGACGATCTGCGGGGTATTCCCGGCCAGGAGCTGATCTCGATTGACGCCCGCCGCAAATGGTTCAGCCGGGTGGAGCGGTTGCCGGATCCCGGCCAGAACCTGGTGCTGACCATTGATCAAACCATCCAATACATCGCCGAGACGGAACTGCAGCAAGGCATGGAGGACACGAAGGCGATTGCGGGTACCGTGGTGGTGGAAAATCCTCGCACCGGCGAGATCCTGGCCTTGGCGAACCGGCCCACATTCAATCCGAATGTCTTCAACAACGTTCCTCTAGAGTCGCTGAAGGACCGCGCCGTCAGCGACGTTTATGAGCCCGGCTCGGTATTCAAGATCGTGACTTATTCCGCGGCCCTCGACCAGCACGTGGTGACGCCAGAGGATCACATCGACTGCCAGCACGGATCGATTGACGTATTCGGGATGAAGATCCATGACCACGAAAGCCTGGGCGTGGTGACGATCGCCGAAGCGCTGGCCCACTCCAGCGACGTGGCTGCGATCAAAGTCGGCATGAAGCTGGGCGATGAGCGGCTCTATCACTACATTCACGACTACGGTTTCGGACAGCAAACGGGAATCGAGTTGCCCGGCGAGACCCGCGGACTGGCCAAGCCGGTCAGTCATTGGTCAAAGGTGTCGATCGGCGCAATCTCGATGGGTCAGGAAATTGGCGTGACCCCGCTGCAAACCATATCGCTGGTCAGCACGATTGCTAACGACGGAGTGTATACGCCTCCTCGCATCGTGGCTGGCGAGTTGCCACCCGACAGTAAGGCGCTGCCCGTGGTCTTCCATCCCGCGCAGCAGCATCGCGTGGTTTCCACCATGACTGCGGCCCAGATGAAGAAGATGCTGGAAGGCGTGGTGTTGTTCGGCACGGCGCGCCGGGCCGTCCTTGACGGTTACACGGTCGCGGGGAAAACCGGTACCGCGCAGAAAGTCGATCCAGCTACCGGAGGCTATTCCAAGACCAAATATGTGGCATCGTTCATAGGTTTCGCGCCGGTCAATAATCCCGCGATCACGATTGCCGTAATTCTCGATTCTCCCATCGGACTGCACCAGGGCGGCCAGGTCTCGGCGCCAGTGTTCAAGCGAATTGCGACACAGGTCCTGGAATACCTGCACGTACCTCACGATCTGGACGTCAAGAGTTCGCAGCGGCAGACCCTGACGGCAGCGGCCAAAGACAGCGATCTGACGGATGAATCGCCCGACCACGTGGGAACCCCGTTGCAGGACGATGCTGCAACTAGCTCAACCGCGCCCGCAGCGACTTCGGCAGCCAAGCCCGCGAAGGCTAACGATGCTTCTCCAGGAATAGCAGCTAAAGCTCCTGAGACTAAGCCGTCGCGACCGTCGGAGGCTGAAATTGCGCAGGCTGCAATTCCTCAGCCTCCGGCGCAGACCAGGCAGTCCTCCGCCAACGGTACGGTTGTCCTCGATGTCGATAGCGGCGCCGTGGTTCCATCGTTCCTTGGCAAACCGCTGCGCTCGGCAGTCGAAATTGCTCAGCAGTCGGGGCTGGAGATCAATGCGATTGGCAGCGGTGTGGCCCGCGAGCAATGGCCGGCCCCCGGCAGCCACCTGCCTTCGGGACAACACATTACGGTACGGTTTACGCACTAGCGGATGTCGCGAAGTGCTCGCACCGTTTTGTCGCGCCCTCTCGACAATGTTGCCAGGCTGTTGTTCAAGAAAACGTAGCTATAATGCGGGTAGAATGAACTTTCTCGATCTGTTAGATGGTGCGGAATATGTCGCCCAGCAAGGCAATCCGCCCATTGCCGGACTGGACTACGACAGCCGGCGGGTAAAGCCGGGCTGGTGTTTCGTCGCCATGCGCGGCGACACCACCGATGGCAACCAGCATATTGATGCCGCGCTCAGCGCAGGAGCCGTCGCCATCGTCAGCGACTCCTTACCGCCTCGTCCTGATGTGGCGTGGGCGCAGGTTGTGCATGGACGCCGTGCCCTGGCCCGCTTAAGCGCAAACTTTTACGGCCGTCCAGCCGAAAAGCTCTTCATAACAGCAATCACCGGTACGAATGGCAAGACAACGACTTCATTCCTGTTGAATGCCATGCTGCGCAAGGGCGGACGCAAGACCGCGCTGGTGGGCACGGTGGAATATCGCATCGAGGAAGAAAGCTATCCCGCTCCTCACACCACTCCCGAGGCGCTGGAACTGAACCAGTTCTTTGCCCGCGCGGTGGCGGCGAAATGTACGGAAGCGGTCATGGAGGTTTCGTCGCACGCTCTGGAGCAGCAACGTACCTATGGCATCCCGTTTGACGTAGCCGTGTTCACGAATCTGACCCGTGACCATCTCGACTATCACGGCACCATGGAAAATTATTTCGCGTCGAAAACAATTCTCCTCCAGGGATCGGGCACGGAGCCGCCCAGAGCCGCGGTCATCAACCTGGACGATGAATACGGCCAGCGCCTCATCAAGCTGTGCAAGAAGCAGACAGAGGTGATTACCTACGGTATGAACAGCGGGGACTTCCACGTCAAAAACATCAGCGTTGAGACGAATGGAACCCGGTTCGATCTGGTGATGCCGAGCGGCGAGCATCCTGTCTGGAGCCCGCTTCTGGGACGCGTGAACGTTTTCAACCTGCTTGCCGCCTTCGCGGCCGCTTATGAACGCAATGTCGAGCCCCGCGCCATGGTGGAAGCAGCCTATGATCTGGACCGGGTTGCGGGTCGCTTCGAGCGAGTCGATGTGGGGCAGCCCTTCACGGTGATCGTGGACTACGCGCACACGGACGACGCTCTGCGCAACTTGACCGCGCTGGCCCGGGACTTTGTGGCACAGCGTGGAGGAGCAGGGCGAGTCATCACGGTTTTCGGATGCGGCGGAGACCGCGACCGCAGTAAGCGGCCGTTGATGGGCGAGGCGGCCGGATCAGGCAGCGATTTCGTGATCCTGACCAGCGACAATCCACGCAGCGAAAATCCGCTCGACATCATGAACGATGCCATGCCGGGCCTGCAACGCAGCGGCGCAAAGTACGTTCTGGAGCCGGATCGCCGGAAGGCGATTGCCCTGGCTATGAACGAAGCGCTGCCAGGCGACATTGTCCTTATCGCCGGCAAAGGTCACGAAAAGGTCCAGGTCACTTCGACCGGTTCGATACCATTTGACGACATCGACGTGGCGCTGGCCGCGCTACAGGCTGCGGGATACGGATCGGCCGAGGCGCAGCCGGCGAAATCATGAAACTAAGCCTTGCGCGCGCCGCCGAGTTCATGCAAGCCACCGGCGAGTTCGATACCGCCATAATCGCGAGCGGATATTCCATCGATTCCCGCACTCTCCAGCCGGGCGAACTGTTCTTTGCGGTGCGCGGCGAGCGGCTCGATGGTCATGATTATGTAGAATCCGCGCTGGCAAAAGGCGCGGTTGCGGCCGTGGTCGAACGTCAGCAGCTGTCACGATTTGCCTCGAAAGCGCGCTTGCTCGCGGTAGACGATTCGCTAGTCGCGTTGCAGCGTTTGGGAGCGGCGGTCCGGCGCTTGTGGGGCAAGCCGCTGATCGGCGTCACCGGTTCGGCGGGAAAGACCACGACCAAGGAAGCCATCGCGCACGTGCTGGGAACCCGGCAACGCGTGCTGAAATCGCAGGGCAATCTGAACAATCACTTCGGCATGCCGCTGCAGTTGCTCAAGCTGGAGCCCGACCACGAGGTCGCGGTAATCGAGATGGGCATGTCGCACGCGGGCGAGATTACCGCGCTGGCCAGGCTGGCGGCTCCCGACTGCGGCGTAGTCACCATGGTTGCGCCCGTCCACCTGGAGTTTTTCGACTCGATAGCCGCGATTGCGCGAGCCAAGTATGAGCTGATCGAATCGCTGCACGCTGGCGGCATCGCAGTCCTGAATGCCGACGACGCCTATGTCTCGCAGTTTGGCCGCGACTTTCATGGCCGGGTCGTGACGTTCGGCTTACAGCAACCGGCGGACGTGTCGGCTCAGAACATTGAATCGTGTGGACCGCTGGGCTCGGCTTTCGACATCGCCGCCGATGGCAAGCAAGCGCGCGCGAACCTGCCGCTGCTGGGCGAACATAATGTCTATAACGCTCTCGCCGCGGTGGCCGTGGGATTGCAGTATGGCGTACCGCTTCAGACAGCCGCCGAGTCGCTGGCCACGTTATCGGCGGGTGACAAGCGGGGAGAAATTCTCAATATCGGCGGAGTCACTGTCATTAACGATTGCTACAATTCGAATCCGAAGGCCCTCGACAGCATGGTGCGTTCGTTAGCCGCGATTCCAGCGAGGCGGCGCATCATTGTTGCCGGTGAAATGCTGGAACTCGGCCCCGCTGCGGAGGCTCTGCATCGCGATGCCGGTACGCATATGGCGCAGGCGGACATCGACTTTGTGGTCGGAGTTCGGGGACTGGCGCAGGCTATGGTCGAAGGTGCGAAACAGGCAGGAATACGCGGTGAGTTTGTGTCCACGCCGGAAGCGGCCGGCGAGTGGTTGCGCCGCGAGATCAAGCCCGGCGATGTCGTCCTGTTGAAGGCGTCACGGGGTGTGCGGCTGGAGCGCGCGCTGGAAGTGTGGACGGGCAAGACGGGTGCGGCCGGCCATTGATCTGGTGCAGGCCCATCACCATCGGGACTGCTGTAGATTCAGATTTGTGAAACATTAGGAACGGGGAAGCGCTTGCTCTATTGGCTGTTGTACCAGAAAGGTTTCGTCGTCTTTCATATCGGCCCGTTCCGAATCTTTCGCTATCTTACTTTTCGTACTGCGTTTGCCAGCCTTACTGCACTGTTCATCGGTCTTATCATTGGCCCGGCCGTGGTTCGGCGGTTACGCGAATTCCAGATCGGCCAATACATTCGCGAAGACGGTCCCAAGGCTCATCAGCAAAAAGCCGGCACGCCCACCATGGGCGGCATCCTGATTGTCGTCGGAATGATTATCCCCACGCTTCTTTGGGCTGACTTGGGCAATCGTTTTGTCTGGATCGCAATAGTGGCGACGCTGGCCTTTGGCGCTATCGGATTTGCTGACGATTATCTCAAGGTGGTGCATCGCCGCAACCTGGGTCTCACCGCCCGGGCCAAGCTGGGGTACCAGTTTCTGGCAGCCATCGCGGTAGCTGGAACCTTGAGCGCGCTTGAGACCCACGGTCTCTATTCGACGCGCCTGATCGTGCCGTTTCTCAAGCATTTTCGTCCGGACCTGGTCATCAGCAAACTGCATCACGGATATCTTTCGCCGCTGGCGTTTCTGCCGTTCATTGCGTTTGTGTCCATCGTCATCGTGGGATCGAGCAACGCGGTCAATCTGACGGACGGTCTCGACGGTCTGGCGATCGGCTGCACCGTGATTGCAGCTGGCGCACTCACCGTTCTCACTTACGTCAGCGGCCACGCCGTGTTTGCTGACTATCTGGAGCTATCCAAGATGCCTCAGGTATCGGAAATGACGATTTTCTGCGGATCAATGGTTGGTTCTGCAATTGGCTTCCTCTGGTATAACGCTCATCCGGCCGAGATCTTCATGGGTGACGTTGGCTCGCTGGCGCTGGGTGGCGCGATTGGGACGGTTGCGGTCATCATCAAGCAAGAGCTGCTGCTGCCATTCATCGGAGGGGTTTTCGTGATCGAGGCGCTGTCGGTGATCTTGCAGGTAGGCTCGTACAAGCTGCGCAAGAAACGCATTTTCAAGATGGCGCCCATCCACCACCATTTCGAGTTGCTGGGCTGGAGCGAGTCGAAGGTGATCGTGCGTTTCTGGATCGCGTCTCTGGTGTTTGCACTCTTTGCTCTCACCACGTTGAAGTTGCGGTAGGTGGGCCAAGAACGTGGGACAATGTCGGGTGGCGAGCGCCTGATTGGGCGAAATATTCATGGACGTTAAGGGCAAACGCGTGCTGGTGGTCGGGCTGGGAAAGTCCGGCGTGGCCAGCGCGTTGTTTCTCACGGAACGCGGGGCCCGGGTTGCGGTCTCTGATGCGAAGTCCCCAGACCAGCTTCGCGAAGAGATTCCGGTCTTGCTGGATCACGGCATCAGCGTTGAGACCGGGCAGCACAGCGAGCGAACCTTTCGCGATCAGGACTTGATCGTCGTCAGTCCGGGCGTGGCCTTTGACGTTCCACAACTGGTGCAGGCGCGAGCTCGCGGCATTCCGGTGATCGGCGAAGTGGAACTGGCAGCGCGGTTCTTGAAGGGCCAGATCGTCGCCATTACCGGCTCAAATGGCAAGACAACGACCACGACCTTGGCGGGGGAAATCCTGTCAGCAGGTGGGCGCAAAACGCTGGTGGGTGGAAACATCGGTACGCCGGCCATTTCTTTTGTCGATCGATCGACAGAGGATACCTGGGTCGTACTGGAGATCAGCAGTTTTCAGCTGGAGACGGTCGAGACTTTTCATCCCCACATTGCGGTAGTGCTGAACATCACGCCCGACCATCTTGACCGTCATCACACGTTCGAAAACTACGCCGCCGCGAAAGCTCGCATCTTCGAAAATCAAACTGCAGAGGACTTCGCCGTACTGAATGCCGACAACGAAGCCTGTGCCGATGCGGCGGCCAAGGCCAAGCCTCCGGCGCGGTGGTTCAGCCGTTTGGACGAAGTAGGGAGCGGAGCTTTCCTGCGTGCAGGGCAAATTGTGTGGCGCGATGAGAAAGGCGATCGCGAAGTCATGCCGGTAAGCGAGATATCCCTGAAAGGCGCGCATAACGTGGAGAATGTGCTGGCAGCCGTGTGTGTCGGCATGCTGGCTGGAGTCGAGCCGGCGCAGATTCGCAGCGCTGTCGCCGCTTTCAAGGCGGTGGAACATCGCCTGGAGTACGTGGCAACGGTTCGCGGAGTGGAATACTACAACGATTCCAAGGCGACCAATGTCGATGCCACGATCAAAGCATTGGAATCGTTCCCCGGCGGAATCCACCTGATTCTCGGCGGTAAGGACAAAGGCAGCGATTACAGCGTCCTTAATCCGCTGCTGAAAGAGCGGGTGAAGCGGGTTTATACCATAGGCACGGCAGCCGCGAAGATCGAAGCACAGGCGACCGGCACCGAGATCGCAAGCGTCGAAACTTTGGAGGCAGCCGTCAGGCGCGCCAGTGAGGCAGCGACGGCTGGTGATACCGTTCTGCTGGCTCCAGCTTGCGCCAGCTTCGATCAGTTCGAGAGCTACGAACATCGTGGACGCGCGTTCAAAGATCTTGTGCGGCAGTTGGCGGCAAGGAAGCAGGACCGCGAACGCGTGGAAAGCGACGCTCCTGGAGGCAATTCATAAATGGCCAAGCGCGTGAGCGTCGACAAGTGGCTGTTCACGGTGACCCTCGTGCTGGTCTTCATCGGACTGGTAATGGTGTTCAGCGCGTCTGCGGTGATGGCCAAGGAGCGCTTCGGCTCGCCTTACGGCTTTCTCGTACGGCAGATGGCATGGGCCGCGGCAGGCCTTCTGGCCATGGTCGTGATCATGAACATCGATTACAAAAAGTTCCGCCGGCCTCCGGTGGTGTTCACGTTACTGGGTATCACGTCGCTACTGCTGATTGCGGTATTTCTGTTTCGCGACTCGCACAATACGCATCGCTGGATCAAGTTTGGAGGCTTGTCGTTCCAGCCCTCGGAAGTCGCCAAGCCGGCGCTCATTTTATATCTCGCTTATTTTCTGGAGTCACGCTGGCAACAAATCACCGACTGGAAGAACGTGTTGCTGCCGGCGGCCGCGCCGACCATCCTTTTCGCATTGCTTATCGTGAAGGAACCTGACCTGGGGACGGCGATCGCTTGCGTGGCAATCTCCGCTGCGGTGCTGTTTGTGGCCGGGATGAATATGAAGTATCTGTGGTACGCACTAGGGGCGTCGCTGCTGCCGCTCTACTTCCTGATTGTTCGCGTGCCTTGGCGATGGGCTCGCATGCAGGCGTTTCTTGATCCCTTCAAAGATCCGCAAGGCAAGGGATTTCACATCATCCAGTCGATGATCGCCGTGAGCACTGGAGGTCTGACCGGCCTGGGTTTGATGGAGGGCAAGCAGAAGCTCTTCTACCTGCCCGAACCGCATACCGACTTCATCTTTGCCGTGACCGCTGAAGAGTTGGGTCTGTGGGGCTCGCTGCTGGTGGTTACGCTGTTTGGCATCTTCCTGTATCGCGGCATTCGTACAGCCTTGCGCACCGATGACATGTTCGGAAAATTCCTCGCTACCGGGGTTACGGCAATGGTGGTCGTGCAGGCGCTGTTCAACATCAGCGTGGTGCTGGCCATGGTGCCGGCCAAGGGTATTCCGCTGCCGTTCATTTCCTATGGCGGCTCCTCGCTGTTTATCACTCTGGCAAGTGTCGGAGTTCTGCTCAACATCACCCAGCAAGCGGAATAAAGATGCGTACGATCGTCGCAGGAGGTGGTACCGGCGGCCATGTAATTCCCGCCTTGGCCATCGCGCAGGAGCTGCGTGCGCGTTACGACGCCCGCGTGGTGTTTGTGGGTACGGCGCGGGGCATCGAGAACCGGCTTGTCCCCGCCGCCGGATTTGATTTGCATCTCATCGAAGTGGGTGGACTCAATCGTGTGGATTTTGACACACGGTGGAAAACCGTATTGGATCTGCCTCGGGCCGTGATGGCCTCAGCCAAACTGATTCGCGAGTTTCGTCCCGACGTAATGATTGGTGTGGGCGGCTACGCCTCCGGGCCTGCAATGCTGGCAGCCGCGATGTTGAACGTCCCTACGGTTGCCTTTGAGCCGAACGTGGTTCCGGGATTTGCCAACCGCATGGTTGCCCCCATGGTTCGAGCTGCCGCGGTGCACTTCGAAAAGACTTGTCATTACTTCCGCAACTGCCATGTGACCGGCGTGCCGGTACGGCGCGAGTTTTTTGCCGTCGCTCGACGACCGATGGATTCCCGTCCAACTTTATTGGTCTTCGGAGGCAGCCAGGGAGCAACCGCCATCAACTGCGCGGTGCTGGAATCCCTGACCAGGCTGATGGAAGCAGTGCCCTCGATTTACGTTATTCATCAAACCGGAGAGCGCGACTACCCGGAAGCCCAAATCGCGTATTTGCAGGCTGGACTGGCGGCCGAGGTGTCGCCGTTCATCGACGACATGCCGGACGCCTTCGCGCGCGCCGACCTGGTGCTCTGCCGTTCGGGTGCCAGCACGGTGGCGGAAATTGCCGCTGCGGGCAAACCGGCAATCTTTGTTCCTTTGCCCACCGCAGCCGATGACCATCAGCGCCACAACGCGGCCGCGTTGGCTGGCGGTGGAGCGGCCCGCTTGCTGCCTCAGGCAGAGCTCACTGCCGAACGGTTGGTTACCGAAGTCGCTTCGCTGTTGTGCGATCGCGCTGGTTTGGCCAGGATGTCGGAAGTGGCCCGCGGCTTTGCCCATCCTGATGCAGCTGCTAAGATTGCCTCTCTTGCCGCTCGGGTCGCTGGCGTCGCCGGGTAGAGTCAGCAGACCGGCCCTTGTCAGGCTGCGTTACCCAGGCCATTCGGGGGCAGGCACCCAACATCGGCTCTACCCCATCGTTTAAGAAGATATCTCGCGCATGTTTGCAAAGATTCAGCGGGTTCATTTCGTAGGTATTGGCGGCATCGGCATGAGCGGGATTGCCGAGGTGCTGCTCAATCTCGGATATCAGGTTTCAGGTTCCGATCGCAAGCCTTCGGCGGTGACGGCCCGCCTCGCCGGGATAGGGGCGGTCATTTGTGGCGAACATCTGGCGGAGAATGTGACCGGGGCGGACGTGGTGATCGTTAGTTCCGCCATCAAGCCCGACAACGCGGAGGTCGTCGCTGCCCACGAGCGGCACATCCCGGTGATCCAGCGGGCGGAAATGCTGGCGGAGTTGATGCGGCTGAAGTATGGCATCGCCGTGGCTGGCATGCATGGCAAGACTACAACGACATCGATGGTGGCCGCGGTGCTGGCGGCGGGCGGCCTTGATCCAACGGTGGTAGTCGGAGGCCGGGTTGATGCGATGGGCTCGAATGCGAGACTGGGTAAGTCGCAGTACCTGGTCGCCGAGGCGGATGAGAGCGACCGCTCGTTTCTCAAGCTGTCGCCGATTCTGGCGATAGTGACCAACATCGATCGCGAGCACATGGACTGCTATCGCAACATGGAAGATGTAGAACAGACATTTCTGCAGTTCATGAATTCCGTGCCGTTCTATGGAATGGTGGTCGCCTGCAACGACAACGACGAACTGCGGCGTCTGTTCGCAGGCGTGCAGCGCAGGACTGTGACCTACGGAACGCGTGAAGATTCGGACTTTTGTATTTCTCACATGCAGTGCGGACCTTCACGCGACAGCGCGGCGCTAAGCAGTTTTCAGATTCGTTATCGGGGCGACGATCTGGGGCGATTTCAGCTTCGCGTTCCCGGCGCTCACAACGTGAGAAATGCGACCGCAGCAATTGCAGTCGGCGTCGGCTTGGATGTGCCGGCCGAGGCGATTCGCCACGCCCTCGCCAGTTTCAATGGCGTCGATCGCCGCTTCCAGTTAATCGGCAGAGCCAACGGCGTGACCGTAATCGACGACTACGGACATCATCCCACCGAGATTCGCGCCACCCTGGCAGCGGCTCGGCAATGCGGCTTCGACAAAGTCCACGTCATTTTTCAACCGCACCGTTATACCCGAACGCAGTTGCTGATGGATGATTTCGCCACCGCGTTCCGTGACGCGGATTCCGTCCTAGTGCTCGATATCTACGCCGCCAGCGAAGCGCCGATCCCGGGAATTACTGCCGAGGCGCTGGCCAATCGCATCACGGAAGCCGGCGGACAGGAAGCGCTCTACGTCCCTTCGTTTCGGGAAGCGGTGGAACTGGCCACGAGCGCGGCGGCGACAGGAGACATGATCCTGACGCTGGGCGCGGGCAGCATCTGGCAACTGGCGCCAGAGGTGTTGCAAGAACTGGAGAGCCGGACGCCGAAAAGCGTCGGATAGACCTAAGCGTAAGAGAATCACTTTTCGAAACGGCTCAAGCGTAATTCTCTGCTACAACGTCAAAGCCAGCGCCTTTCTTTCCTCAATTCAGTTTTCAGGTTTACCTTTGTGGTTCCTGTTCTCTAGTGCGCTCGTCTAAGGCCAAAAGCGTCTCCTTTATCCCGAAGAAAACAGTTATAGTGAGGCGGATAGGCTGAAGTTGCAGGGGTTTCACCCGGTTTTCATGGCCCGAAAAAACTCATCGACCATAGCGGACGAGGAACTCGACGCAGGGGCGGCCGAAGCGGCACGCCGGAACGATTTGGAGGACTCGCCGCTGGACGCTCGTATGCTCGACCTCGAGGACGAGGCCGAGTCGCCCTTTCTGCGCGGGCAGAAGCGTGTTCCCGTGCGCCGGGGTACGCTGCCGCGCAAAGCGGCCAGCCGGGTCAAGATCGCCCTCATCCTGATCGTGATTGTGGCCGCCGTCGCCACGATAGGGATTACGCTTCACCAGTACGCCACGCAGTCCTGGCGTTTTCGGCTCGATTCCAGCGACGACATCGCCATCTCCGGGACCGGCAACGTCAGCCGCTCCCAAATCATGGACGTGCTGGCCAGCGACATCGATCGCAACATCTTCTTCGTGCCGCTCGATCAGCGCAAGAAGCAGCTGGAGCAGATTCCGTGGGTGCAGTCGGCGTCGGTGATGCGCCTGCTACCGAACCGGTTGAAGATCGTGATCCGCGAACGGACTCCGGTGGCGTTCGTCGAAATCAACTCGCACATCGAGCTGATCGATGCCAGCGGCGTCATTATGGATCTTCCCTCGAACCAGACCGCGAAGTATTCGTTTCCCGTAATCGTGGGGATCACGGACGCCGATCCGCTTTCCCTGCGGGCGGCGCGCATGAAGATCTACACCCAGCTGGTGAGGGAATTGGATTCCAGCGGCGCGCACTATTCCGGGAACCTTAGCGATGTAGATCTTTCCGATCCCGATGATGTGAAGGCCACGGTCACCGATCCTCACGGAGCGGTGCTGGTGCATTTGGGATCGTCGGACTTTCTGGAGCGCTTCCAGGTTTATGTAGCTCACGTGCAGGAATGGAGAACTCAATTCCAGAAGTTGGAGTCAGTGGACTTACGGTACCAGCATCAGGTGATCGTCAATCCCGATTCCAGCAGCGCCAATACGAAGTTGAGCGCTGCTGCCGCTTCTGGAAGTGAGGCTCCAGCGGGTGGGCCTCAGGCTTCGCAGAATAAAAATAAGGCCACGGCACCGAAGAAGACGAAGAAACACACTTAAAACATGGGAAGTCAAACAGAAAATCTGCTCGCGGTGATCGATGTAGGTAGCGCCAAGACGTGCGTTATCGTCGCCGAAGTGAATGACTACGCGCTGCGCTATCGCGGACACGGCATTTCCGATTCCCGAGGCATGCGTAAAGGAGTCATTGCCGACCTGGACAAGGCGGTAGACTCCATCAAGAAGGCCGTGGAAGAGGCCGAAAACGTGGCGCAGGCTCCGGTGGAGCATGCGGTAGTGGGCGTAGCCGGCTCACACATTCGCGGCGTCAACAGTCACGGCGGCATCACGCTGGGCTCACGCTCGCGCGAGATCAGTCGCGACGATGTGCGTCTGGCCGTCGAGAAGGCGCGCACCATCGCCATGCCCGAAGACCGGGAGGCGCTGCACTTGTTGCCGCAGGAATTCATTCTGGATGGCCAGGGCGGGGTGCGCGATCCCGCAGGCCTGATGGGCCGCAAACTCGAAGTCCGCGTCCATATCGTTACCGGAGGATCGACCGCAACTCAGAACGTAGTGTCGGCGGTGAACCGGGCGGGTATCCACGTCGACGATACCGTATTTGAAGGGTTGGCTTGTGCCGATTCCGTTTTGCAGACCGATGAGCGCGAACTCGGGGTATGCCTGGTTGACATTGGCGCTGGATCAAGCGATTTGATCGTGTACTACGAAGGGGTCGTGATCCACACTGGTGCGGTTCCGATTGGTGGCGACCATTTCACTAACGACGTGGGGGTTGGTTTTCGGACGCCGGTGCCCGATGCCGAGAATATCAAGAAAATGTTTGGCTGCGCCATCGTCACGCGCATTCCGGAAGGCAACGAGATTGAGGTTCCGTCGGTGGGGGACCGGCCGTCTCGGCTGATGCAACAACGGATGCTAGGGGAAATTCTGGAGCCCCGGGCGCGCGAACTGATGGAATTGCTGCGCGATCATCTGCGGCAGGCGGGGGTCGCGGAATTGCTGGGCGCGGGAATGGTTTTCACCGGCGGCGGCTCGCGGCTGAACGGTTTGCTGGAGGTAGCCGACGACATTCTGCGCCGGCCGGTTCGCCAAGGGTATCCCGTGCCTATCGCCAAGCTGCCGTCGAACCTGTTGGAGCCGGAATTCGGTACGGCGATTGGCATGGTGTTGTACGGGCATCGGGCGCGACAGGCGCGTATGAATCTGGATCGAGGACTGGGAGCGAAGATCAAAGCGTTGTTTGCCCGGCAAGGGGTGTGAGGAGCCGCTGTTCGCTCTTCGCGATTCGCTTATCACCAAATTCGTAATCGACAGGCGCCCACAGCAAGGGCGCTCATTGGGGAAAAGATGATTGAAGATTTCAACGACAAAAGCCAGCCGGAAAGCGATATTCGCATTCACTTCAACGAAGAGCTACTGAACAGCGCGAAGATCAAGGTCATTGGCGTGGGCGGCGGTGGTGGCAATGCGGTCAATCGCATGATCGAGTCACACCTGGAAGGTGTGGAATTCGTTGTCGCCAACACCGATCTGCAGGCGTTGAAGGGTTGCAAGGCGCCGGTGAAGATCCAGCTCGGGGTCAAGCTGACGAATGGCCTGGGCGCAGGAGCCAATCCCGACGTGGGGCGCAAAGCTGCGCTGGAAGACGCCGACAAGATCATCGAAGCGCTGGAAGGCGCGGACATGGTGTTTGTAACGACCGGTCTGGGTGGTGGCACCGGTACCGGCGCGGCGCCGATCATCGCTTCGCTGGCAACCGAGATGGGCGCGCTGACGGTCGCAGTAGTGACCAAGCCGTTCGCCTTCGAAGGTAAGCGCCGGCAGAATCAGGCAGAGCGCGGCTTGCAGGATTTGATTGACTCGGTGGACACGACCGTCGTGATCCCCAACGAAAAGCTGCTGGCGGTCGCCAAGGACGCAGGTTTCTTCGAATCGTTCCGCGTGGCCGACGATATTTTGCGCCAGGCCGTGCAAGGCATTTCCGACATCATCACCATTCCCGGCATCATTAACCGCGATTTCGCCGACGTGAAGACCATCATGGCGGGAATGGGTTATGCGGTCATGGGTACGGCGACTGCCAAAGGCGAAGGCCGGGCGACAGCGGCTGCCCAGGCAGCGATTGCCTCTCCGCTGTTGGAGGCGGGAGCGATCGACGGCGCGCGGGGCATCCTGATTAACATTACAGGATCCAGTTCGCTGCGGCTGGCAGAAGTGAATGAAGCTTCCACCATCATTCAGAGCGCTGCCCATGAAGACGCGAACATCATCTTCGGCGCCGTGCTCGACGAGAAGATGAAAGACGACGTCAAGATCACGGTGATTGCGACCGGATTCAAGGAGCTTAACCGCCGGTGCGAGCAGCCGGATTCCTCAGTGGTTCTGCAGAACGCGCGGGCCGCGGCAGCAGGCGTCCACGCGACCTATGAAGTTTCTGCCATGCGTGAGCCGCAGCCGGCAAAACCAGCGGCCAGGCCGGTTCCCGTAAAGGTAGCAGAAGCCGAGCCGCGAACCATCGAACGGCCGCCTGCGATTCCTTATGTTCCCGATAATCTGGACGAGATCGACTCCGAAATTATTCGCCACGCCACACCGGTGGACGATTTTCCCGATCCGAGGGTCGTCGCCAGTGACGTGCAGGAAGTGGCGCCTATAGATACCACCAGCAGCAGTGTAGAGATCCATTACGACGCAGACGATCTTGAGATCCCGGCGTTCCTAAGGAAACGAGCCGACAGCTAGAAGAGGCGCTTCCTACTGAATCGCTTGCGGCCGTTGCGCCATCAGCTCTTCGAAGCGCTTGTCGGTACGCATGGTGGCGAACTCGGAATCGGTATAGACCTTGTTGATGTCCTTATAGCCGTCTTCCATCGCCTTGCGCAGATACTCCAGCGAGTGATCGAAGTCGCCGGCCTGAGCGTACATCTTAGCTACCATGAAAGAGAAGGCAGCGCGATCTTCCGGCGAAGTCGCTTGCACCATCACGCCCATGCGCGAGACGCGGTTAAAGATGTCGGGATCAAGCGCGAATGCCGCTTTGTACGCTTGCGCAGCGTGAACGTAGTCGTGCTTGCCAAAGTACGACGAACCCATGTTGTACTCAAAGACAGCATCGGTTGGCCTTAACTTCAAAGCCTTGGCGTAGTACTTGATGGCCTTGTCATACCGCTTTTCCATCTGCTCGATGTAGCCGCGGTTGTTGTAGCCTTCGGGAGCGTGCTTGTCGAGCTTGATGGCGTGATCGAAGCACTTGGCTGCCTGTTGTCGACGTTGCAGGAGCAGGTACGACATGCCTTCTTTGTTCCACAGCAAGGCGCTGGGCTGCTTGGCCAGGGCGGCATTATAAAAATCGATGGAATCGAGGAATCGTTTCTGCGCTCGCAACTGATCACCCTGAAGTTCAAGGTCCTCGGCCGAGGCGTTGGGGTTCGGTATGGGCGGCGGCGAGAGTTGTTGAGCATTCGCAACGCCGCTTGCATTCAGAATGAAACAGAGAAGAAAGCTGCAGGGAAGGAACAGAATTCGCGACCTTAGGTGCCGACGCATGGCGAACCTCGCGCTTCCGGGGCTCCGTCGGCGTGCCGTCCTTACGCCGAAGGAATTTGCAAGTCCGGTAATGCTCTCATAATAGACCTATTTCGGGCTGGTATTGTTCCCATTTTCTGTAGTGCCGGCCCCGTTATTCTGCGGTTCGTCCCCGCTATCGCCTTTGCCGAAAAGTTTACTGAAGAATCCCTTTTTCTTTTTCTTCTGTGCAGGCTGCTCGGCCTGTGCAGATTCGTTATTGGCAGATGGCTGACCTGGTGAACTACTCGCGGCTGATTGCACCGCACCGTTGGTGGTGGCAGGCGGGCCAGCGACGGGGGGCGATCCCAATCCAAAGATCTTGGTGAAGAATCCGCGATGATCGCCGGCGGCCTGATCGCAAGTTTCCTTAGGCTCAGTACCGGCGATGAAAGCCACGGTGTAGTCCTGCGGGCAAGACGGGGTGGCAAGGCGATTCGTCACTTTGTCCAACTGGACCTGCACTACGCCTGACGGCTGCTGAAAATCTCTTACATTCGCATACTGCGGCAACTTGACGGCGCGCTTCATGAACTCAGCCCAGATGGGCGCAGCCGCGGCGCCACCGGCCAGCTTGATGTCGGTATAGTCGTCATTACCTACCCAAACGATGCACAGCAGGTTCGAGGTGTATCCGGCAAACCAGGCATCATGCGAGGTTCCGGTTTTGCCGGCCGCGGGAGGTTCAAATCCCCGGGCGCGTACCGGATAGCCAGTGCCGCTGTTGATGACCGCTTCCATCATGGTGGTCATCACGTAGGCTACGCGCGGATCGAGCACAGCTTTGCTGTCGCTCTGGTAATTGTTCAGTACAGCACCGCGGGCGTCGCGCACCGACTTCACCATAATGGGCGACAACCGCGTACCGCCGTTAGCGAAGACGGTATATGCGCCCGACATTTCGATCGGAGTTGCGTCGTAGGCGCCGAGTGCGAGCGCCGGCGTGGCCCTGGCGCTGGTGATGCCTGCTGCCCTGGCCAGAGCCGCAACTTTCTCGAAGCCAACTTCCTGCCCCAAACGCACGGTGGCGTTGTTCAGCGATTCAGCCAAAGCGTAACGTGCGGTTACTTCTCCGTGAAAGTTCTCGTGATAGTTGCGAGGTTCGTAAACCTGATCGCCACCGATGGCGATGCTGACCTGCGAATCGTCAATCAAGCTGGCGGGAGTAAAAACGCCGTCATTGTTGTTGACCACACCGGTATTGGGATCAGAGCTGGTGTTGGCGAACATGGCTTGGCCGGTGACGGCGGTGTTGACCGCAGCGGCGTACACGAACGGTTTGAAAATGGACCCGGTAGGACGCTTCGCAATGGCGTGGTCCAACTGGCTCATGCCGTAGTTCCGGCCGCCCACCAGCGCCAGCACCTCGCCGGTATGTGGGTCGATGGCCACCAGCGCCACTTGCGGCAATGGGCCTGCGTCAACTCGGGTTTCGGTCGTCGCGTCCTTGCCGGTGCCAATCTTGATCTTGTGCGTGCGTCTCTTCGCCACCAGATCGTCTACCTGCTTCATGCCTTCGTCGACGGCTTCGGCCGCAGCCCGCTGCAAGTCAGGATCGAGCGTGGTGTAAATGCGAAGAGCGTGATCGTTCAGCTCGCTTTCGCTGAATTGACCTGAGAGCTGGTCCTTCACCAGGTCAACGAAATACGGGGCGTCGCTGGCTTCCACGTTCGGCGTTGCCAGCTTCAGGGGAGCTGCCTTGGCGCGGTCAGCCTGCTCGCGAGTGATGGCGCCAGTTTCTACCATGGAATCGAGCACCAGGTTGCGGCGCTCCAAGGCGCGCTTGGGATTCTTATACGGAGAAAGATAATTCGGCCGCTGGATCATTCCCGCCAGCAAAGCAGCTTCCGGCAGGGTCAGGTTCTTGACGTCCTTGTTGAAGTACGCGTGCGCGGCTTCGCCAAATCCGTTGATGGTGAACGATCCGCGCTGCCCCAGATACACCTCGTTGGCATACATCTCGAAGATGCGCTGCTTAGAGAACTTCTGCTCCAGCTCAATGGCGATCATCATCTCGATGAGCTTGCGCTTTACGGTTTTCTCGGGAGTCAGAAAGAAGCCGCGTGAGAGCTGCATGGTTAGCGTCGAGCCGCCTTGTCCATGCCGGCCTTCACGCAGGTCTACTGCAGCCGCTTCGATCAGACGGTAATAGTTCACGCCGCTGTGCTGAAAGAATCGACGATCTTCGATCGCCAGCACTGCGTTCACCAGGATCGGTGGTATGTCCTGAAACTTAATCAGCTCGCGCTTAGAGCGATCTTGTCCTTCGAAGAGCGCGGTCACCAGTTGCGGCTCCAGCTCGTAAGCTGCCAGGTCCTGATTGTTGTCTCCAGCTTCGGCAATGGATGCGACCTTGCCGTTCCGGAAGCGAATCACGGCACTGTCGGCACCATGAAACGATTGCGGCCCGGGAACGATCCGAATGGCATCGTCCGATAGGGCATAATGTCCGACGGGAGAATCGCTGCCCTGGTGTTCTTCGTTGTAGCCAGCGCGGCGCAACTCAACCGCGACCTCCTCCGCATCCAGCTTCTCGCCTAGCGAAACGGTCTGGGGCCGAGCGTAAATCTTGGCCGCATTGCTGAACACGCCTCCGGCCATGCGGCGATCCACCACGCGCTCGTACTTGATGTAGAAGTAGGCAAAAGCGCTCATGAAAATGACGCAGGCGATGAGGAAGCCAGCGGAAACCAACTTCACCAGGGGATCACGGAAGGAAAAATGACGCACCCGTACCGGTTTTTTTGCCGGGCGCAGCTTGCCCGCAGGCGCGCCACGAGCGACCGGCCGACGATCAGGAAGTCTCAGTTTGATTGCCACGTTTATGAATACGCAGAGAAGCCGCTAGGGTCTTGAGGATAAGACGGCAAAATGGCGTCTTTCGTTATCTGGGATGCCGTTTTGCTGAATCCTCGCCACCTTCGCCTGCCGTCGTGGGCGCAACTCATGGCCCAGGCGCGATCACGAAAAGCGCCCGAACGGACGAGGTAAAGGACAACAGCCAAAGCAGACTTCATTGTAAAGCAGGAACCCGACAACATGTAAGCCGGGTAAGCCAATGGTCAATAGCGCATCGGTGATCAGGAGATCGCCAGTAAGACGGAAACCAGCAGAGGTTTAGCTGCGCCATGCGAAGCCGCTCTTAGCTCCATAGCTGCGCGACGAACTGTCAACGCCCGGGATAGAGTCCAGACCCGTAGGTCTCTCGAAGTTACTGTGGATAAAAGAGGTACAGGCAGAGAGGATTGGGTGTATATTGCGGGGAACTTAGGCAGGAGAGACGGATGAAGAGGATCAAGTTGGTTGTGCTGGCTGTCTGTTGTTTTGCGGTCACAAGTCTAGTCGCCCGGACCGCACAAAGTAATTCCACCCAGTCGGAATCCCAAGACAACAGCCAGACGGAAAACTCGCTGGGGGAACCCACTTCTCAGGACATGCGGGACGCCGTGCAGGCGAAAATTGACGCCTACAACGACAGCATGAAGCAGAAAATTGCTGCCTGCAGGAATGGCCAGTATGACAACAATCCTCTGATGGCGGCGCAGTGTCTGGCCGTCTATGCCGGGGGCAGCAACGGCAAGAGCGATTACATGATCAAGATCACCAGGTTCAAGAAAATAGGATGCGCCAGTGCGCAACCTGTGGGAAAGTCGGGCTACAACTGTGACTACAATATTACTTTGTCGGAGAATACTCCCGCTCTCCTCGGGACGCTCGGACTGACGACGCGGTCGGGTGGGACCACGAAGGGGCGGTTTGTCCGGGTCGAACACAACTGGACGGTGATTACCGAGACAGAGTAGAGACGTTGCGCGACCCAGCCTCGAGGTAATGTCAAGGGGAGAAAATTCTTCATGCGTGTTGCACGCCTGCTGTTGATCGCTTTGCTGGTCGCGGTCTCCGCGATCCTGGGCGCCGCCGATGCCGTGGCGCAAACCTGGTCAGTGCAGAGCGCCGACTACGGCGCCGGCAATCAGCGGCAGGATGTGACCAACATTGTTCGACGCCTGGTGAATGGCTCCAACTTCAAAGTAAACAACGCGAATCTGGGAGGCGATCCCGCAGTCGGCCGGGACAAGACTTTGCGCATCGTGGGTAAGGATTCCCGGGGCAACGTTCGTGATTTTTCTTATCGCGAAGGACAGACGGTAAACGCGCAAATGTTTAGCAGCGGACCGGGGTTCGGAGTTCCGGGCCGCCCGGGATGGGGAAGTCCCGGCGGAGTTAGTCCGATAGGCGGCGGCAACAATTACGGTCTGCGCATCACATCCGCTATGTGGGGACTGGGATCTCGCCAGCAAGACGTCACCAACCGGTTGCAGGGGATGGTGCGGAATAATCGACTCTCGGTCGGCGTCACTCCACAGAATATGGGCGGCGACCCGGTGGTAGGCGCCAACAAGGTGCTAACGATTTATTACAACTGGAACGGCAGGAACCAAAACAAAGTCGTGCCTGAAAACACGATGCTGAATCTGCCCTGACCTGAACGGTAATGTTTCCCTTGGAGTCGGTCAGATCGATCCCACCCGGTCTGGGTGCGGCTTTAAGTTAGCTTTGAGTTTGGCCGATAGAGTCAGCAGCATGCTGCGACCACGGCCATGATCAGTCTAAAGCGATACCTGGATTCTTCCTCGGGCGAGAGCTACCTGCGTATGCTGGGGTTGCTGGCCGACACGGCAACCCAGCAACCAGTCGACATCGATCATGCGCAGTGCGAGCTATTCAAGAGTGAAGTTGCTCACATTCAGGCGCGCTTCACCGGCGAGGCCAAAAGCGAGCACTTGCCGCTGGCAGCAGGCGCGATCGGTCAGGCACTGGCCGCGTACAACCAGTCGGTCTCCGACTTTGTTCGCCGTCAGGGCAGCGAGCTGCAGACCATGATTTCCATGCTGACCGCGACCATCCTGTCCCTGGGGTCGGCGAGCGAGCTGTCCACCAAGAACCTGGGCGCCATCGAGACCCAGCTCAAAACCGCCTCCGCTCTGGACGACATTCGCGCTCTGCGTCTGCGCCTGCAGGAGTGCCTCAACAACGTTCGTGACGAAGCCGCGCGGCAACGCAACCAGACCCAAGCGAGTATCGACAGCCTGAAACATGAATTAGTTTCTTCACAGCATCGGCGGCAGGATCATGGCATTGCCCCCAGTACCGATCCGGTGACCGGACTAGCCGGCCGCGCCGCTGCCGAGGTTGCCATTCAGCAGGCCGCCAACGCCCCTAATAGCCAATACATCATGGTGGCCGTCCTGGGCAAAATGCAGGCCATTAACTCGCGCTTCGGCTATGCCGTGGGTGACGAAGTCTTGTGTGAATTTGCTGCCCGTATTGCCGGGCGACTGTGCAGTCATGCCACCTTCTATCGCTGGAGCGGGCCCACCGTCATTGGCCTGCTGCAACGTACGGAGCCGCTGCACGTCATCCGTACCGAGGTATCGCGCGTCGCCGAAACCCCGGTTTCCAAGTCGCTGACCAGTGGCTTGCAGAATGCCTTCATTACCACCGCTCCCGCTTGGCTGGTATTGCCGGTCGCTCTCCCAGCCGGCGATCTCATTATGCAGATCGACAAGTTCGTCACCGCCCAGGTTCCCAAGGAGTACACCTAATCAGTCCTATTGCTCGCCACTCCACAGGTGAAATCCTAACGCAGCGCTTCTGCCAGCCTGCCGCTGGCGATAAGTCCGGCGACCTTTGCGAAGTCGGGGGCGAAGATGCGGTCTTCAACAATGGGAGCTGACACCGAGCGGATCGCCGCTATGGCGTTTTGCGCGCGTTTGCTGGTCTCCAGCGGAGCACGAAAATCGAGCGCCTGAGCCGCCGCCAGAGCTTCGATCGCCAAAACATTGCGCGTATTTGTGACTACGCGCAGTAGCTTGTTGGCCGCGGTCATGCCCATGGAGACGAAGTCTTCTTTGTTGCCTGAGGTGGTGATGGAGTCTACCGAGGCGGGATGGGACAGCACTTTGTTCTCGCTGACCAGGGCCGCGGCCGTGACCTGCGGCATCATGAAACCCGAGTTCAGGCCTGCGCCCGGCGCCAGAAACGCCGGCAGCCCTTCATTCAGCGCCGGATTGACCAGCCGCTCCAGACGGCGTTCGGAAATGCCGGCCAGCGCGCTCAGAGCAATCGACAGGAAATCGAGCGCGAAGGCCAGCGGCTGGCCGTGAAAATTGCCGCCCGAAAGAATGACGCCGGGAACGGCCGCGCCCACGGTACGTTTCGGCGCGCCCACTTTTTTCTCTTCGGCGAAGACGAGCGGGTTATCGACGGCTGAGTTCATTTCGATCTCGAATATCCCGCGGCAATGGGCCAGGGTATCGCGCACCGCGCCGTGCACTTGCGGCATGCAGCGCAACGAGTATGCGTCCTGCACCTTCTGACATTCCAGGTGGGACTCGCGAATTACGCTGCCTTCCAGCATGCGGCGAAGGTTCTGCGCCACCAGCAGTTGTCCGGAGTGCGGCCGAGCTCTCTGAATGCGCTCATCAAAGGCGACGTCGGTGCCTTTCAGCGCGTCCAGGGTCAGTGCGCCAATGACGTCGGCGGTGTCGGCAAGAATGTAAGCTTGCAGCGTTACCAGAGCGCCGACGGCCAGCATTCCCTGCGTGCCGTTGATCAGCGAGATCGATTCTTTGGCTTCCAGGGTCAGCGGCTGGATGTCGGCAGCTTTCAGCGCCGCAGCCGCTGTCATCCGTTTACCCTGGTGTACAGCTTCGCCCTCGCCGATCAGGACCAAGGCAAGATGAGCGAGAGGAGCGAGATCGCCACTGGCTCCCACGCTGCCCTGGGATGGAATGACGGGAAGTACGCCCCGGTTCAACATCTCGCACAGGGTGTCGAGGATCACCGGACGCACGCCGGAGAAGCCTTTAGCCAGCGAGTTGGCACGCAACAAAATCATGGCGCGGGTCACGTCTTCGGCCAGCGGCTCACCCACGCCGACCGCGTGTGACCGCAGCAGGTTGACCTGCAACTTGCGAATGTCCTGGCGGGAAATATGCAGGTCGGCGAGATGACCGACACCGGTGTTCACGGCATAAGCGACCCGCTGGTTTTCGACCAGGTCGTCCACCACAGCGCGCGCGCGATCCACCGCCTGCCGGGCTTCGGGTTGCAGAAGAACTGGACGGCGCTCGTAAACTGCCTGCCGCAAATCTTCCAGCGTGAGATCGTTGCCGTTAATGTGAAGGGCGTGCATGGCTTATCAAGTGTGCCACAGTCGGCGAAAAATGGTGTTATCGGCAGGTCGCCGCGCCGTCCGTGAGGCTCAACTTTTTCCCGCCGCCCGGCGAAAAGGCGAAAGGTATTTCTCCGGAAGCGAAATTCGCTTAAAAGCAGCATTCACCACGATGTGCACGGTCTCGCCTTCGGCAAGCAAAACGCCATCCTCGTCCCGTACCACCTCGTAGGCGAAATGCAGTACGGATTCGCGGACATTCATGAGCCGCGTTCGTATGGTCACCAGTTCGTCGTAACGGGCCGGGGCCTTAAAACGGCAGCGCACATCCACCACGGCGATATGGGTTCCGTCCTGCTTTTCCATCTCGGAGTAGGTCAACCCGAGTTGACGCAGCATCTCTACCCGGCCCACTTCGAACCAGACAATATAATTCGAGTGATAAACCACTCCCATCTGGTCGGTCTCCGCATAGCGCACCCGAAGTTTGGTTTCATACACCTCGGGTTGAAGCGCATGGGGCGGCTGCGAATCTGCAATTCTCAAAGCTGACACTCACCAGAAAAAGAAGCGGGCGCCCGGGATGGTACGCGCCCGCGAAAGCTCGACCGTTGCAGCCTTTACTTGGAGGCCGGCTTGGCGGCAGTGTTGGATGCCGCCGGCGGGACTGCAGCCTGAGCCGGAGTAGGTGCGTTCTTCACCAGTTGCCCCTTCTTGACCTCGCCATTAGCCACTGGAGTTCCGTCCGCAATGTAGTCGTTGAATTGTGCCGGCAGCAGAGTGCCGGGACCTCTTTGGAACTGGTAGTGCAAGTGCGGGATTGGGGAAGCGCCACTGTTGCCACACTCGCCCACGATGTCCCCCTGTTTCACGGTGTCGTTCACTTTAACCCTCAGGCTGTTCTGCTTCAGGTGGTTCATCTGCGAAAACTCTTCGTTGCCGTGGGAAATGACCACGATATTTCCATCCGGTGAGTCGCCAGTCGCCTTGCCCGGGTCGTTGTCATCATAGCCGGCTTCGGCCTTGATTACGGTTCCGTCGGCGGGAGCCAGGATGGGTTGACCGAAGCAATAGTAGTCTGTGTTCTTGCTGCGAATTCCCCCTGGGCCGGAGAAGATCCGGCCATCTTTGGGGTAGACAAAATCCATGGCAAACCGCAGATCATCGGAGCCCGCGTATATATTGTCGAACGAAGTGCGGCCACCCTGGTAGACCAGCCACTCGCCTTTGAACGGCAGATGAAGTTTGGTTACATCGCTGTATCCGGCGTAGCGGCCTTCGGAGACGGCGGGCTCGGGACCAATGGTAAACAGATCGACCTCACCGCGCTGATTAAGGGTTATGGTCGTAATTACCGGAACTCTCACGTTGGAGAATTCGGAGCGCCGCGCATACACCGTGTCGGGAGCCATGACATAGGGAACCATGTTCTCTCCCAAGACTTTGTCTTCCTTGCCCAGGTGCTCGCTCAATCGCTTATTGGCTACCGCCAGCTTGGTGTCGGAGCCGTAATGTTTTTTCAAACCGGGAGAAAGTGTGGCCCAAAAAGCGCTGGTCTGCGCCTTATCGAACATTTCAAAAATCTGACGTGCACGGGCTTCGGCTGCCTTGCTCAGGACCGGATATGCACCAGTCATGACTGGCGCAACCGTCTGCTCTTCTTGAGATGTGCCCGATTGGTCTTGAGAGCTGGTTCCTGATGATGGCGACGCCGATTGCTGGGCGACCCCCAGCGTGGGTATAAGCAGCAGTGCAATGAACATTGCAACCATACAAGACACACAAAATCTCATCATTTTCTCCCTGTGTTCGCTGCGGTTTGCCCTTCTCAGCCACGAGCTTCCGCGTTCTTGAATATTTTGGTTCCCTACCCGCGTTTTGCGTGCGACAGCCGCAGCCGACTGTCGTTCGAGTCTCACAAAATGATTATTCCTCGAAGACAGGCATTGTACCAAGAGAAGCAGGAAGACTGCTGCGGGTAACTCGATTCCCGTACCGTGGCGGGCCAGTTTCCCCGCGCAAAACCGCATCCGAACTGATGCATGAAGGGTTGACTCCGATGGTCTCACCGGCTTACTTGCCAGACCAATGGGGATTGCGCTTCTCCAGAAACGAGCTGATTCCCTCGCGAAAATCGGCCGTGGTACGGATGCGTGCGTTCTCTTCCACCGCGGCGGCAATCTGCCGCGAAAGCGCGTCTGAGGAAATGCGATTGAGCAGCCGCTTGGTCGCCAGCAGCGATGCTGGACTGTTCTGCAAGAGGCTGTCGGCCAACTCGCGAGCGCGCGTGAGCAATTTGCCGGCCTCAACAATTTCGTTGGCCAGCCCCAGGCGGAATGCCTCCTCCGCACTGATGATGCGGCCGGTGAGCAGCAAGTCGCGCGCCTGCTTCTCGCCGATCTGGCGCAACAGGAACGTGGAAACAATGGCCGGAACGAATCCGATCCGCACTTCGGTATAGCCAAACTTGGCTTCGCTCGAGGCCAGAGTGAAATCGCATAACGTAGCTACTCCGCAGCCACCGGCGATTGCCGGGCCGTTTACGGCGGCGATCGTGACCTTGGGAAACTCGTACAAGGTGCGGAACAGCAGGGCCATGGTGGCCGAATCGGATTGATTCTCCTCCGGCGTACGCCCCGTGATCAAACGCAGGTTGTCGAGATCCATGCCCGAGCAGAACGCCTTGCCCGCTCCGGTAACAATAAGGATTTGCGCCGAAGCTGACTCGACTTCCGCCAGCGCGCCCAGCAAGTCGCTGATTAGTTCATAGCTGATGGCGTTGCGCTTCTCCGGACGGTTCAGCGTGATGGTGGCGACGGGGCCATCGTAGGCGAGAGCGAGAGTGGAATAAGCAGGCATTTTTTTGGGGTGCTGAGGGCTAAAAGCCAAAAGCCGCAAGCCAAACTGATCACCGACAACTGATCACTGACAACTGTTCTTCTACATCTTCGGTCCGCTGAACCGGTCGCCGATCTCGGCCGCCTGTCGTAACAGTTCGGTAATCGGCTTGCGTATCGGCAACTCTGCGCCGCGACTTCTCAGGGCGTCGAGCAGTTTCTCGGTCGGAATGTTGCCGACTAGCACATCCTGCGCGAAGGGACATCCGCCGAGCCCGCCAATGGCCGAATCGAAGCGGCGACAGCCTACATCGTACGCTGCCAGAACTTTGGCTGTTGCGTCATCGGGCCGGCTGTGCAGATGCACTCCAATCTCGACCCCGTCGAACTTCTCCAGTACCGGACCCAGCAGATCGGCAATCTCCTGCGGCGTTGCCAGTCCCACTGTGTCGGCCAGCGAGATGGCCTGCAAATCCATGTCGGCGAGCAGGCTGACGCCTTCAATCAGCTCGTCCGCATTCCACAAGTCGCCATACGGATTTCCGAAGGCCATCGAGATATAAGCTACCGTGTCGAGGCTGGCGTCATCTGCCTTCTGCTTAACCTTCTCCAGCATATCGAGGTTTTCTTCCAGCGTCTGGTTCTGATTGTTCTTTAAGAAGGTAGGCGAGAGCGAATAGGGAAAGCCCACGGTTTGTACCGAATCGGTTGCTATAGCGCGCTCCACTCCGCGCTCGTTAACCACGATGCCGATAATCTCGACGTCATCCGGCGGATCGAGTTCGCTCAGAACGCTTTCCGAGTCGGCCATCTGCGGGACGGCTTTCGGCGAGACAAACGACACCGCGTCGATGTTCTTGAACCCGGCCGCAATCAGCGCCTTCAGGTATTCAATCTTGATGGCGGTAGGGATCTGCCCTCGCAGCCCTTGCCAGGCGTCGCGGGGGCATTCGATGAGTTTGATGGAGTCAGACATTAGCGATTAGCTTTTAGTTTTTAGCATTTAGCCATTGGCAATCAGCATTCAGCAATCAGCAATCAGCAATCAGCAATCAGCAATCAGCAATCAGCATTCATTAACTTTCAGCATTCAGCACGTTTGTCATCCCGTGCGCAGCCGAGGGATCTGTGGTCGCTTGCGGTGGCAGAAACGTGCGCTCTTTGCGTCGAATGATGACCGGAAGTCTTCGCTCGCGCATGCAATTTTTCTCCGCGCGGCGGACCGCAGATCCCTCGACTCCGCTGCGCTACGCTCGGGATGACAAAACAAAACGGCAATTCGTGCTGACTGCTAAGAGCTAATGGCCAAAAGCCAAAAGCGAAAAGTCAAAAGCGAAAAGTCAAAAGCGAAAAGTCAAAAGCGAAAAGTCAAAAGCGAAAAGCCGCCTCTCCTACGTCTGCAACACTCCCACGCTGAACTTCGGCACGTCGGGATTCAGCGCAGCGGCTTCCAGCGCCAGCGTGATCGCCTCCCGCGTTTCCGCCGGATCGATGATCTTGTCGATCCACAGACGCGCTGCGCCATAACGCGGATCCATCTGCTCGTCGTAGGTCGCTTTCACTTCGTCGTACAGTTTCTTCCGGTCTTCCTCGCTCAACTTGGTGCCGCCGCGCTCCAGTTGCTTGATCTTGATTTCGACTAGTGTTCCCGCGGCCGAGGCTCCACTCATCACTGCGTATTTCGCGGTTGGCCAGGCGAAGACAAAACGCGGATCGTAAGCCTTGCCGCACATGGCGTAATGTCCAGCTCCGAACGAGCCACCGATAATCACCGAGATCTTGGGCACCACGGAGTTCGATACCGCATTCACCATCTTGGCGCCGGCGCGGATGATGCCGCTCCATTCAGCGTCGCGTCCGACCATGAATCCGTTCACATCGTGCAGAAAGATCAGCGGCACCAGGTTCTGATTGCAGTCCATGATGAAGCGTGCCGCCTTCTCCGCCGACTCGGTATAAATAACGCCGCCGAATTCCATACGCTTGTTTCCGGCGTGGTCCACCTGCTGCACGTGCGTCTTCTGATTGGCCACGATGCCGACCGCGAATCCGCCAATGCGCGCATAGCCGCACAGCACCGTCTCGCCGTATTCGGCTTTGTATTCACTGAACTGGCTGTCGTCGACGATGCGCGCGATGATCTCCTTCATGTCGTACTGGCGGCCGGGATCGCTGTCGTAAATTCCGTAGATCTCATCCACTGCATAGCGCGGCTGCACGGTTTGCTTGCGGTCGAAGACGCCGAGTTGCCGATTACCCATCTTGTCGATCAGTTGCCGGACACGCGTGATGCAGGCCTGATCGTCAGGCTCGCGAAAATCCACCGTGCCGCTGATCTGCGAGTGCATCTTGGCGCCGCCCAGTTCTTCCGCCGAATATTTCGCGCCGATAGCAGCCTGCACTAGCGCCGGTCCGGCCAGAAAGAGCCCGCTGCCTTCGGTCATCAGGATGTGATCGCACATCAGCGGCAGATACGCTCCGCCGGCGACGCACATGCCCATGATGGCGGCAATCTGCGGTATTCCCACGGCCGACATCACGGCGTTGTTGCGGAAGACCCGGCCGAAATCGTCGGTGTCGGGGAAGACATCTTCCTGCAAGGGCAAAAAGACACCAGCGGAGTCGACCAGATAGATCGTGGGTATGTGGTTCTCGATGGCGATGTTCTGCGCCCGGATCACCTTCTTGGCGGTCATAGGGAAAAATGCGCCGGCCTTCACAGTCGCATCGTTGACGATGAGCATGACCAGCCGGCCTTCGACTCGCGCCAGCCCGGTAACCACGCCCGCCGAGGGCGCGCCGCCCCACTCCTCATACATGCCCCAGGCCACGTAGGAGCCAAGCTCAAAGAACTCCGTACCGGGATCGATGAGCAGCGCGATGCGTTCGCGCGCGGTCAGCCGGCCTTTCTTGTGCTGCGACTCAATTGCCTTATCGCCGCCACCTTGCTGGAGGATCTCTTGATCATTGCGCATCTGGGTGACCAACTCGGCCACGGCTTTCTGATTGCGCTCGAAGCGGGACGAGTCGGTCTTCACCTTGCTGTGGAACTCGGGCGTCGATCCGGAGTGATGGCTATGATCGGTCATATTCGGTCAGGGGCAAACCATCCACAATAAAGCAGGGAGGCGACGCCGCGCAATGTTGGGAAGGCGGATGGTAGTGTCCTATTAAGGAGTTGTTAATAGGACACTACCAGGCGGATTCACCACAGAGACACAGAGAACACGGAGAAGGTTAGGGGTCGGAGTCAGCCTGGAGCCCTAATGCGAATGCAACGATCGTTCTTCCACGCCGGCCGCTCGTTCGTTCAAGATCCTCCAGCAAGACTTGCTCCACGCCGTCGGGATCGACCTCCATCTCGCAGGCGGCAATTTGCTCGTCACTGGCGCCGTGGTAGCACAGTTCGCAGACTCCAAGGCCATTATCCGAGCGTACCGGCGGTCCAAAGACCCGGCAGGTCATGGGACGAGACGAGTACAAGTCACACGCCCCCGTCTGCGGATCGAGTACCGGGCAGGGTTCGTCGTTGGCGAAAGTTTCAAAGCGCGCTTCGGCAGCGTCTCCTTCATCCAATATTCCGGTCGCAGGATTACCGGGAAAATCGGCGGCGAGGCTTGCGACTGAAGCGCGAGCCCGTTCCCGAACCTGCGCGGCGCGGTTCGGATCGGTCGCTTCCAACTCCGCTAACCCTTCCTGCAAGCGAAGGACATCGAGTTGATTGATGGCAAATGGTCCGATGCAGCATTGGGTGCAGCCCAACTTGCAGACCAACCACGCGCCACTGCGGCGAGCCGTGTCGGCGAGCGCGGAATCGATGATCTGTACCAGTTGCTGATCCCCGGGCGGAAGGCGGGCAGGCATGCCAAGAGCATAACGCAGTTGCGCACTGCGAAGATGTCGCAGGCAGTCGATTGGCGGCTCTGCGATGGGTCAGAAGCGGGCCTGATTTGGTGCTCCCAGGTAGCGATAATCGCCAAAGCCGAGGAGGAGATATCCGAGGCCGCCTAAAAGGAAGATCAGCACGAACCCGAACAGCGCGCTCTGACCAAACGCCTTGGCTACGTCGATGGCGACTACAATCGCGATCACGATGTTCAGCAGCGGAATGAACCACAACAGCAGCCACCATCCCGGACGGCCCGCGATCTTTAACAGGATGTAAGCATTGAAGAAGGGAATCAGGATGGCCCATCCCGGCTGCCCGGCCTTTTCAAACACCTTCCAGCCGCCAATAACGACAATGATCAGCACTATCAGGCCGAAGAACAGGAACCCACTGCTGAACATGGGGGACCACGGACCTCTGAACGCGTTGAGCCAGAGCGCCGCCGCGATGCTTAACATTGAACTTAGCCTCGTTGTCTTGGTTAAAGAGGTCTGGATTGTCCCCGAAAGCCAAGGCTTATGCAAGGACAATTCGAAAATCACGCCAGCGACGCGGTCGTACGCGGAATTCAGGAAACTTGTTCGACCGCGGCCTCCTGTGGATCTTCAACCACAGCGTTCACCAGCCCGATCTGCAGCGCCTGCGAGGCGTGAACTTTCTCTGCTGCCAGAAACATTTGCAGGGCGCGAGCTTTGCCAATCAACCGAGGTAACCGCTGCGTGCCTCCCCAGCCAGTGATCAGGCCGAGCGCCGCTCCGCGGTGCCCAAACAGAGCCTGCGGACCGGCGATGCGACGATCGCACGCCAGAGCCAGGTCCAGCCCGCCTCCCATGCAATAGCCGTGAATGGCGGCGATGGTCGGAGCAGGAAAGTTTGCGATGGCGCTCATCAGCCGCTGCCCCATGTGCGCGAAGGCAAAAGCTTCCGGACCGGTGAGGGCTGCGATCTCGTTGAGGTCTGCCCCGGCGGAAAAGAAGCGTGGATTGCCGGCGATTACCAGGCGCGACGGCGGATGACTCGCCAGTTCCTCGATGATTCCAGTAAGCGCTGCTGCTCTGGCGCGAGTCAGGCGGTTGGTGCTGTCGCCGGAAACGAGCCGTAAGATCATGGCGTCGCGATGCGGTTCGATCGCGTACAGATCTTGCTGGAGAGTGGAATTCACGGTGGATCAGGTTATCAAACCGTGACCCTAAACATTCTTCTACCCACAGCCGCATGGCGCAGGGACAGCGGTCCTTCAACTGCGGCGGCGCGCCGCCTCCGCTCAGGCTGACAACAGTTGAAAGCCATGCTCCATCCGCCTTCTATACACCGCCATGAAGCAAGGGTTAAGATGTCGGCAATCGTCGAACGGGGGTTCAGGTTATGGTGTCGCAAAAAGGGCGCAAGCCGTTTTCTCGCAGATCGTTCCTGCAGCTCTCCGCGGCAGCCTCCGCGGCTCTGGCATTGCGAGCGGTGACGGAGCCGGACCTGGCTTATGCGGCGCTCCCCAAGCCTGCCCAGAATGGGGCTGTCATGCTCAACGCCAATGAAAATCCGCTGGGCCCGTGTGCGGCTGCTCAGGAAGCGCTGGTCCCGTTCATCGCGCAAGGTGGGCGCTATCGCTTTGAGCTGACCGGCGATTTGGTCAAGCTGTATGCCAAGAGTCTTGACGTTCCCGAGGACTACGTCAGCATCTTTCCCGGATCGAGCAATCCGCTGCATTACACGGTCATGGAATTCTGCTCACCAACCGCGAGTCTGGTTACTGCCGATCCCAGCTACGAGGCCGGCTGGCATGCCGCCCAGGGAGCAGGCGCGCGAGTGGTCAAGGTGCCGCTGACCAAAACCTACGCGCATGACGTCAAGGCCATGGTGGCTGCCGCCCCCGATGCTGGAGTGTTCTACATCTGCACGCCCAACAATCCCACGGGAACATTGACCAGCCACGCGGACGTCGAGTGGTTGCTGGCCAACAAGCCGAAGAAGGCCATCGTGCTGGTCGATGAGGCTTACATTCACTTTTGCGAGGCACCTTCGGCGATCGATCTGGCAAAAGCCGGAAACGACATTGTTGTGTTGCGCACGTTTTCGAAGCTCTATGGATTGGCCGGTCTGCGCTGCGGCTTTGCCATTGCCCGGCCCGACCTGATCGAGAAGCTCGAAAACTATGGCGGCGGCAATCCGATGCCGGTTATGGGCGTGGTGGCAGCGTCGGCCAGCCTGCAAGATCCGCAACTGGTAGCTGAACGCAAACTCATCAACGCCGAGGTGCGCAGCGAGGTTTTTGCGTGGCTCGATCGCAATGGATACTCGTACATTCCATCAGTCTCGAATTGCTTCCTGCTCAACACGGGGCGGCCCGCCAGACAGGCCATTGCCGCTATGGCGCAGCAGAACGTAATCATTGGGCGGGCCTGGCCATCGATGCCGACCTATTCCCGCATCACGATAGGAACGCGCGAGGAGATGCACCGCTTCCAGGTAGCTTTTCAGAAGGTAATGACTGGCACGGTGACCGGCAGCTTGAATCCTGACAATATGCGGTTCGAGCGGGAAGTGGATGGGTACGCGGTGCGGGCGTGAGCCTGTCTTTCCCTGTGCCTTTGTACCTCTGTGGTGATCAGGTATTCGCCGGTACGCTGCGCGACTTCACATTGGCGCGGATGAACTCGATGATGGAATCCATCGGCGTTCCCGGCTGAAATACGGCGGCCACGCCGCTCTTCTTTAAGGCTTCAATGTCCTGATCGGGAATGATGCCGCCTACCAGCAGTAGCACATCGTCCATTTGATTCTGCTTCAACAGGTCCAGCACGCGAGGCACGATGGCGTTGTGCGCGCCCGACAGAATGCTGAGCCCAATGACGTCGACGTCCTCTTGCAGCGAGGCATTGACGACCATCTCGGGGGTCTGGCGCAAGCCGGTATAGATCACTTCCATGCCGGCATCGCGCAGGGCGCGGGCAATCACTTTGGCGCCGCGGTCGTGACCATCGAGGCCCGGCTTGGCAACAAGTACACGGATTTTGCGGTCTGGGGACATGGTTACGCTCTTGGTGGTTCGCGTTTCGTTCTTCGCTTGTGTCATCCCGAGCCCAGAACTTCACCCGGGGCGAGGGACCTGCGGTTCGCACCCATAGCTCAACAAAGAATCATAAACCCTGGTTCACACTTTCGTAAGTGAGCGCCATCACATCAGACGCTAATCGGACCATTCACACATGATCGACTGGAACTGGCATGCGGCGATTCGCACTGGAAAGCCAGCTCAAGACGAATCTGCGACGGCCTCAAGCTGAGAGCTGAGAGCTAAAGGTTTTCTCACGCAAATGCGGTCTCGGTGTACTCGCCGTAGACCTGGCGGAGAGCGTCGCAGATTTCTCCGACTGTCGCGTAGGCCTTCACTGCTTCCACGATAAGCGGCATGGTGTTGGCCGGTGAGATCTGGCCGTTGTCGCCGGCCTTCGGCTCCTGCGCGGCAGCTTTCTTCAAAGCGTCGAGGCGGCGGCGGACTTCGTCATTCGAGCGCCGGGCGCGTAGGGCGTTCAGTTTTTTGGTCTGCGCCTGCGCCACCTCTTCGCCGATGTAGAGAATGTGGGGCGAAGGCTCGTCGACCACGAACTCGTTGGCTCCAACTGTGATTTTCTCGCGCGCTTCGGTGGCGCGCTGAAACTGGTAGCTGGCCTCGGCAATTTCCTTCTGCGGATAGCCCTTCTCGATAGCGGCAACCATGCCACCCATGGCATCGAGCTTGTCGAAATAGTCAAACGCTCCGTTCTCCATGTCGAGCGTCAGTCGCTCGACAAAGTACGAGCCACCGAGCGGATCGACGGTCTGCGCCACCCCTGATTCATAAGCGATGATCTGCTGCGTGCGTAGCGCGATGCGTACCGCTTCTTCTGTGGGCAGCGCCAGCGCTTCGTCGTAGCTGTCGGTGTGCAGCGACTGCGTACCGCCCAGCACTCCCGCCAGTGCCTGGATCGCCACGCGAGCGATGTTGTTCATAGGCTGCTGCGCGGTCAGCGAGACGCCCGCCGTCTGGGTGTGGAAACGCATGAGCCAGGAGCGCTGATTCTTCGATCCGAAGCGGTCCTTCATCAGGCGATACCAGATTTTTCGCGCCGCGCGATACTTGGCAATCTCTTCGAAGAAATCGTTGTGCGCGTTGAAGAAGAAGCTGAGGCGTGGACCGAATTCGTCGACATCGAGGCCGCGCCGGCGTGCCCACTCGACATACTCGACACCGTCGTAAACGGTGAAAGCCAGTTCCTGCAAGGCGGTCGAGCCGGCTTCGCGAATGTGGTAGCCGCTGATCGAGATGGTATTGAAACGCGGCGTGAACTTGGAGCCGAACTCGAAAGTATCGATCACCAGCCGCATCGACGGCGCCGGGGGATAGATGTACTCTTTCTGCGCGATGTATTCCTTCAGAATGTCATTCTGGATGGTGCCGGAAATCTTTTTCCAGTCAGCGCCCTGCTTTTCGGCGACGGCAAGGTACATCGCCCACAAAATCGACGCAGGCGAGTTGATGGTCATCGACACGGTAGTCGTTTCCAGATCGATGCCGTCGAACAGGATCTCCATGTCTTCGAGCGAATCGATAGCTACGCCGCACTTGCCGACTTCGCCTTCACTAAAGGGATGATCACTGTCATAGCCCATCAAGGTCGGCAGATCGAAAGCCACCGACAAGCCCTGACCGCCGTGCGCCAGCAGATATTTGTAGCGCTGGTTGGTCTCCTCGGGCGAAGCGAAGCCGGAGAACTGGCGCATGGTCCACATCTTGCCGCGATAGCCGGAGGCGTGAATGCCACGGGTATAAGGCGGCTGGCCGGGATAGTTCAGATACTCGTCATAGTTCCAGTCCTCAGGTAGATCGGAGGGCGTGTAGTGGCGGCGGATGGGCAGGCCGGAGATGGTGGTGTAGCGAGCGGCGCCGTGCTCATCGACATTAATGCCGGTAGGCGCGCCGATAGGCTTCTCCGGAGCCTTCTCCAGCGTAGGCGCGAGCGTCTTCTCCGCCCATTGCTTCTCGGACTCGGAGGGATGACGGCCCGCTTCAAACAGATCGGTGACCGGCGATTCGGTTGCAGTTTTCCCGTTGGACTTGCGGCTATTAGCCATCAGCTACCCCACAATCAGACGAACCTTCCATGCTAGTAGATGCGAGGGAAGGGAGCAAGGCGGTAGCTTCACCGATAGTGGATCAGTTTGTATGAGGATGCGTGCCTGTCGCGCGCCGGCGCGAATCGGCGCGCTCAGATCCCTCGCTGCGCGAAAGAGGCTTGCTCGGGATGACGATCAAAACTGATCCACTAGCGCCTCACCGGCTCCAGGAAGTTCCGTTGTCCCAATTGATGCGGCCGGCATTGTTCACCAACGTTCCGTTGATGGTCTGGCCGTTCCAGTTGGCGGTGATGTTTCGGGAATCCAGAAAGCGTCCTTGCGCGCTTTGGCCGCTCTCGTTCGTGAAGGTGAGGCTCTTGTTGTTCTGAGTGATCGAGCAGGCCTGATTGTGGTTGCCACTTCGGTACCAGGTTCCCTGCAGATTGGGCAGCCGGCCGTGATAGCCGCCACCACCTCCACCGCCCCCGCCGCTGTTGCAGCGCGCCCAGAAGGTTCCATTCGACCAGTTGATGCGGCTGCCGTCGGAGCTCAGGGTGCCGGTGACGAATTGCCACTGGGGCGCGACGATCGTGTTCTGGTCTGTGCCCCGATAATTCGCTATGGAGGACGAGCCTTGCTCATTGGTGACCGTCAGGGAGAAACCGCTGGCGCTGATCGAAGCCGGCTTGTTGCGGTCGCCCTGGGCGCACCACTGCCCGAGAAAGGCCGAATTCTGACTGAACTGGGGCGGGGCGGCGTGAGCCGAAATCGCCAGCAGCGGCAAGCCCGCACCCAGAATCGCGATGTACAAAAGACGCCAAGCCCGAACGATTCGAGTTGAGTTCATGAGCCCTCCATAGGTTTTGTCATACGGTCTGGAGATCGACGTGGCGGGGCCCATTGTATCCCCACTTGTGGGCTCTCAGAGCTTCAAATTGCGGCTTCGCTCCCAGGCTTTCGCGTACTTCCAGCTAACGTAGTTCGCATGGTAGAGATGCAGCAGCAGGCCTTCGTGGCCGTCGAGGAAGCCTCCACGCAGGATGTAGTTGTAGAAGAACGTCAGCCGCGGACGGACTACGATGTCGAGGAAGCTGAATCGTGCGCGGCCATTCTTCGCGACAGCCATTTGCGCTCCCAACGAGGAATAGCGATTCATGTGCTCCAGATAGCTTTCCAGCGTGGGATAGGCGTGGTGTAGAAAATGATTCTTCAGCTTGGCCGTCGGTCCGCTTATCTTGATGTCCTCATGTACGAGGCGATTTTCGAATTGGCCTGCGCCGCGGCGAAAGAGCCGCAGTTTGGGATCGGGATAGAAGCCGCCGTGGCGGATCCAGCGGCCGAGAAAGAAGTTCTTGCGCGGAATCCAGAAGCCTGTCGCGGAAGGATTTGCCGAAAGCGTCTGCCGAATTTCGTCGGCCAGCGCAGGCTCGACTTCCTCGTCGGCATCGAGTGAGAGGATCCAGTCGCCGCTGGCCTTCTGCAGCGCGGAGTTTTTTTGCGCGGCAAACCCCTTCCATGCTTCGACGAAAAACTTCGCATGGAAGGATTCGGCGATCTCGCGAGTGCGGTCGGTCGAGCCGGAATCGACGATGACGATTTCGTCCGCCCACGCAACGCTTTCGAGCGTGCGGGCGAGGTTGGCTTCCTCGTTCTTCGTGATGATGACGACGGATAGGCTCAAGCAGACCATGCTAACCGCAAGCGACGGCGGCGGGAAGGGGAAAGGCTGTCGTGCGGTGTCGGGACTCGTCATCTTTGGCGATAAGGGGATTTCACAACAGCTGGCGAGGTCATCTAGTTCTTTGCAGCATTGATCGCCATTACGTTGAGTATTATCGGCGTGTATTCGCCCGCCGTGTTTTGCCGCTTTAACGTGCCAGTTATCACTACTCGCCTTCCCTTCGTCTGTTTGGCACTCAACTCAAGCTGCCGGGCTGACCCATCGGACGACGGGAAGAACAACTTCAACCGCTTTGTCGCTGCACAGTCTACTGATTTCCATTCTGGGCGCTCAGGCGTGCAAGGGATGTTTATCGGTCTCGCCAATTCAATCGCTAGATAAGTCACTGGAGGGTCTGTTTTCTTGTTCTCTCCATAACCCGGAGGGCCGTAGTCGTGGATTTCGTTGATAACCCCGGTCAATGATACAGACCGGTCGGATGGCTCAATAACGACTTGGGCAAAGGCTGTTTGGAATCCGGAAAACGCGATGATGAGTGCAAGCAGAAGAGTTCGTGGCACCGTCTCTCCAATCGGCCCAGTGTTGAGCAATGACAGGAGTTTACGATGTCAAAACGGCGAAGTCAGTGATTATTGGCGATAACAGGCCGGGGTGCCCCACACATTCGCGATTTCCGAATGTGTGGGAATCAAGAGGCTTCCCGAGATTCCGGTGTCTGTGGTCTTAAGATCTCAGTTCCCACTCATTCCAAAAGCAGGAATGAGTGGGGCACCCGGCGGAGGTGCCGACAGGGGCCGTCCAGGGTAAGGCTGCGACCACCTCTACTACTGCTGATTCGGCGCCGGCGGCTGCGCCGGATTCTGCGGCCGCGGCTGGGGCGCCATGGTTGGTCCGGTGTCCGGGCCGCCTGGTCCCAACGGTTGCAACTTCGGCGTGGTCAGGTCGTTGTCGTTAGCCGGAACCACGCCCGGTACTTTGGGCGCTTGCTTCACCTGCGCCGCTTCGGCGTCAGCCATGTTGATACCCAGCTTGGTGAGCGTGTCTGCCGTCGACAGGTCGAGCTGCACCTTCGACTTCTCGTAGTTAGTAGCTGCCGACAGAACGTTGGACTCAGCCTGAGTCAGGTTGCTGGACGCCTGCAATACCAGCGTGCTGGTGGAAGCGCCCATGCGCAATTTCTTTTGCTCGGCGTCGAGAGCTTCGGCTGCATAATCGCGAGCCGCAATCGCGGCCTGCAGCGCGACGTAGTTCTGTTGCAGAGTGAACTGCGCCTGGCGAACCTGCAGCACGATGGTGTTTTCGGTTTGCAGCAAGCTCATCTGAGCCTGACGGTATTCCAGGTCGGAACGGACCTGGTCGGCCTGCACCTGGCGGTTGCGCAGCGGGATGTTGACGTTGACGCCTACGCCCTTGTCGGGGAAGCTGCTGTTAAACAGGTTGCTGAACGCGCCACCGTAGCCAACTGGAAATCCCGGGTTGACGCATTGCGTCGGATCGGTGCACAACGGATTGCGCGGACCAGCCAGCGCCGATGCCCCGTAGAAGGCGTACAAATCGACTGCCGGCTTCAAATCGTTACGAAGTGATTTCTTGGTGATCTCGCTGTTGGTGAGAGTAAGACGAGCGATCGCAATCTCGGGCCGTTGCTGCAAGGCCTGAGTGATCAATGTCTCCACCGGACCCACCTCATATTCCTGAGTAGTATTCAGCGTGTCAGTTGGAATGACGGGAGCGATGGCCAGCATAGGATCGGCCATGTTCCGGGTGATGGCATTTTTCATCAGCAGCTGTTCCAGCTGCAGGTTTACCTGAGCTGCGATCAGGTTTTGCTTGGCGGTAGCCACGGCGCTCTGAGATTGGACGACAGTGAGCGGCGCCAGAGTGCCCGCGTTCACTTGCTTCTGGTTGTCGGAGAGTGTCTGGTTGGCCAGGTCGAGCGCTCGCTGCTGCACAGTGACGTTCTCATAAGCGTTCACCAGGTCCCAGTAGATGTTTTCAATCTGCGACACGGTGGTGATGATCTGGTTGCGGAAGGTCACCTCGGTAATCAGCTTATTATTTCTGGCGATACGGATGTAACGCATATTGGGATCGAAGCCGAAGCCTTGCAACAGATGCTGGCGCAGCTGGAAGTTGAAGCTTGGGGTCAGAGTAGGGTTCAGGGTGTTGAATAATGCATTGGAGGCCACTCGAGAGTTGTCGAAGCCCACGGTCATCAAGGTTCCGGTGGGGAATCCCTGGGTATAGGAATAGTTGGCGGTAGTCGTGTTTGAGTTCAATTCATCGGTGCCGGAAATAATGGTGTTCGACTCAGGGGTAATCGCGCGCGAGATCGACATGGTTCCACTGATGACAGGATCGTAATTGTCGAGCGGGGGACCTTCGCCCTGGGTAGACGAGACGATACCAGCCGCGCCCGCTCCGGCTCCGCCGACGCCGATCGTGGTACCACCAGCGCCGCCGCCGGTCGCGCCAGTCGTCGAGGTTCCGGTTCCTCCGGCTGATGTGGTGCCGGTTGCGCCACCGGGCGTGCCTTGCAATAAGCCGGCGTTGACGCCGAGGGCTACCGCTCCCGATGAGGTTCGCAGAATGTCAGTGTCGGCAATCGACAGGTTGTAGCGCTGAATGCCGATGTCGAGATTGTTTTCCAGCGCCATGGCTACGGCGTCGCTGATCGACAAATACATCTTGCCGTCCTTAAGAAGCTGGTCGACGAGGGCGGAATTGGCTACGTTAAGCGGTCCGACCTGGCGGGCGGTATAAATGACAAACGGATTGGGCCATTGTCTCTTCCCCCGGCTGTAATCCTGGTCGGCATAGGGATGCGCGTTATGCTGGGGGCCGGGAGCTTGGGGCAAAGGCGTCAGCTGCGTTCCCAGTGTCGCGTCTGAGGGCGCCGTAGGTGATGTCGTGGTAGATTGCGCCGGATTTTGGGCGAAGCTGGTGCTCGCAAACAGGCAGACTAAGAGCAACACAACGGGCTTCGGCGCTACAGATACAAGAGGCTTCGAAATCGGACTAAGAAGAGACATTCTTCCGTTCTCCTGGAAAGGACGATAAGAGTTCTAGATGACTTTGCGGCAAATTGCTGTCGCCGGACATAGATTTCGTGACAGTTTGCGGAGATTCGATCTCAAGATAACGTCGCAGGGGGACGGAAATTGATTTCAACCTCGTACGTCGCAGGAAGTTAGTATAGCTGACACAATGCTGCGACAACTGGCCCCTTTACATACCTTTACACTGCTTAACAGATCGAAAACATCAAATAGAAATCCTGCTGCTGAGGAAACCATTGCGCCGCAATCTCAAAATCACGCTGGCCTATGACGGATCGGATTTTCACGGCTGGCAAATCCAGCCCGGACTGCGGACCGTGCAGGGCACGCTGGCCGATTGCCTGAAGCGGCTCACCGGCGAAGATGTGCTGCCGCAAGGCTCGGGGCGCACCGACGCCGGAGTGCACGCCCTGGCGCAAGTTGTCTCGGTGCAGATTGAGAGTCCGATACCGGAGCGCAATCTGGTCATCGCGCTGAACGATGTGCTGCCGCCATCAGTGCGAGTAAATACTGTCGCGCATGTGCCGGATGATTTTCACGCGCGGCACTCCGCCAGGGCGAAAACCTATCGCTATCGCATTTACCGTGGAGATGTCTGCCCGCCGTTTCTGGCCAGCTACGTTTATCACGATCCTTATCTGATGGACGAGGGAGCGCTGATCCGGTCGTCTGAATGTATAGTCGGCAAACATGATTTCACTTCGTTTGCCGCTTCCGATCCGGATCGCAGCGCCCGCATAAAGGAAGCTAGGGAAGAGGATCGTTCCCTTTTCGGAACTCCGACCAACATCCGCACGATTCACTCTTCGCAATGGGTGCGAACCGACGAGGAGCTGATCTACACTGTGCGCGGAGACGGGTTTTTGCACCACATGGTGCGGAATCTGGTGGGAACTTTTCTGCTCGTCGGCAAAGGCGCGCTGGAAATTGACGACGTGCCGGCGATTCTGGAAGCGCGCAATCGCAGCGCGGCTGGACCGACGGCTGCGCCGGGTGGGCTATATCTGGTCAGCGTGGAATATTGAGATATGGCAAGCGAAGCAAAGATCGCCAGTGGCGTGATCGTCAGCACGAATCCCGCGACCGGAGAAGTGCTGGCGGAACTGACATCAACCACTGCTGACGAAGTGCAAGACGCTGTGCGTCGTGCCAAAGCTGCACAGCGGCGTTGGGAAAATACCTCCGTTAGCCAGCGCGTTGCGGTGTTGCGAAAGTTTCAGAAGCTGCTGCGCGAGCAACGCGATTCCGTTGCCAGCCTGATCTGCCGCGAAGCCGGAAAGCCTGCGGCTGAAGCGCTGGCGACCGAGGTGCTCGTGGTGCTGGATGCGGCCGAATTCTGCATTCGCAATGCGCATCGGTTTCTTCGCGACCAACCGTTGCCGCACGGCAACCTGGCTATGAAGACCAAGCGTGGCAAGCTGCGGCGCGAGCCCTACGGCGTCATTGGAATTATTGCGCCGTGGAATTATCCGTTTTCGATTCCGGCCATCGAGACGCTGGCTGCGCTGGTCACCGGCAATGCGGTTGTGCTGAAGCCGGCGGAGTTTACGCCGCTGGTTGGATTGGAGCTGCAACGACTGTTGCACGCTGCCGGACTAGACCCCGATCTCATGCAGGTGGTCATTGGCGAAGGGTCGACGGGAGCGGCGCTGATTGAGTCGCCTATCCATAAGCTAATTTTCACCGGCAGCGTAGCCACAGGAAAGCGAGTGGGAGAAGCGGCGGCGCGGCGACTGCTTCCGGTCGTGCTGGAGCTAGGCGGCAAAGATCCCATGATCGTGCTCGACGACGCCGATGTGGACATTGCCTCCAGCGGAGCGGTGTGGGCTGCGTTCATGAACTGTGGTCAGACGTGCTTGTCGCTGGAGCGCTGTTACGTTCATCGCAGTTTGTACGATCCGTTTCTGGAAGCCTGTCGGGCAAAGATCGCAAAGCTGCGCGTAGGAAACGGGATCGACTCGGAAGTCGAGATCGGCCCCATGATTCATGAACGGCAGCTGCGAATGGTTGACGAGCAGGTGCAGGACGCGATGGCGCACGGGGCGCGCTTGCTGGCGGGCGGCAAGCGGCTCACGGAACTAGGACCGAACTTCTACGCGCCGACTTTGCTGGCGGATGTGAATCACCGAATGCGCCTGATGAAGGAAGAAACCTTCGGGCCGGTGCTGCCGGTTGCACCCTTCGACGACGATGGCGAAGCTATCCGGCTAGCCAACGACAGCGACTTCGGGTTGGCGGCCAGTATCTGGACTGGCAACCGTCGCCGCGGCGAAGCCATGGCCACGACGATCAAAGCCGGCACAGTCATGATCAACGACATGATCTCGTGCTTCGGAATCGCCGAAGCGCCGCACGGAGGATTCAAGCAAAGCGGCATCGGGCGCACTCATGGCGAGATGGGATTGCAGGAGATGGTGCAGGTGAAATATGTCGACGTCGACCTGCTGCCCCGAATGCCAAAGGTCTGGTGGTTCGGTTACGGAAAGCAATACCAGCAGCAGATGGGCGGATTTGTGGATTTCCTGTTTGCCACCAGCTGGGGGGCGAGGCTGAAAGGGGCTCTGCGATCGGCTGGATTGTTGCGCCGGTCAAATCGCATCTAACCGGCTCGGCTCGGGACGCTGCCGGAAAAACGGGCAAAAGCAGATCCCTCACGGCTGAAGCCAGTCGTGATGACAAGAAAACAAAACGTCTCAAGCCGCTTTGGAGCGGCAAATTTTCGGCTCGGTCTTCTTGCCCGGCTTCATCATCAAGTCGGCCAGCTCCAGGTACTTGCGTGCCCACGCTGGTGGATCGTGCTGGTCGTCGTGACTCACGTCCCGGGGCCACGGAACTCCTTGCCGATCATGCCATTGTTTAACCTCGCTGTGCTTATGCTTTCCCATTAGGACTCGGCCCAGGCTCCATCCGGTAAGAGTGCCCGCAGCGGCCGGGAGTGGCCTCAAAGCTTCTGAACAATCAAGCACTTCCGCGATAATTTCTGGCAACATTGCGGACCTTGGAATCCGCGATTCCCAGGATATTGAGATATTTGGAGCAACCAGCGATACTGCCATCATGCCGGAAATCAGCTCCAACGGAGCGCCGCAGCTTCCCAAACATAAAGTGAAGTACAAGAAGGCGTTCCAGCGGGCCTGCAACGAGCCCGATGCCAAAGGAAAGCTATGTGGCGGGCACCTGAAGCGCTGGTTCTACCTGGCTGACGTTCTGGAGCAGGCTTGTGGCGATGTGAGGCAGAGCTTCGGGGATCAAGCGGAGATCTACCGCTGCGAGCACTGCCGGACGCTGTACTTGCCTAGCGACGAGGAGCCTCGGGGAAAGAATGTCGCCGGTCTGGGTCGCCAATCGGCATTCGGACTGACCCTGGCAGCCAAGCCTGGCGAAGAAAGAGACAAGCAATAGGCGACCGCTGGGCGATAATGTTGGTTGGATATATAACTTGTCCAGCGGGCTCAGTCCCGCATCAGTTTAGTGGGACGGCGCTGTGGGGGCGCCGGAAACAGAGTTCCGAGCAGCCTCAATTTGTGCTGATTGGAAAACGGGGTGTCAAGCTAACGTGTCTGCCAATCTCTCGGAACTAATTTACGACTGGAATACAATCTATGCCCGGTCGATGGTGCCGGCCGGCAAAGTGCTGCTGAACGACGAGTCGCTGCGCGACGGATTGCAGTCGCCGTCGGTGCGCGATCCAAGCATCGAAGAGAAAATCGAAATCCTTCATCTGATGGAAGCGGTCGGCATCAACATGCTCGACATCGGCTTGCCGGGCGCCGGTCCGCGCGCGGTGGCGCACAGTGAAGCTCTGGCCCGTGAAATTGGGCGCGCCAAGATGAAGATCAAGCCCAACTGTGCGGCGCGCACTCACCAGAACGATATCCGTCCCGTCGCCGAGATCGTGGAGCGCACGGGCGTTCCCATCGAGGTAGCCACCTTCATTGGATCGAGTCCCATCCGGCGCTATACCGAGGACTGGAGCGACGACTTCTTGCTTCGCACGACGGAAAATGCGGTGAAGTATGCCGTGTCGCTCGGTCTGGATGTGATGTACGTGACCGAAGACACCACGCGCTGCGATCCGGAAACTATTCAACGCCTCTACAGTACGGCGATCAGCCACGGCGCCAAGGCCATCGTCATTTGCGACACCAGCGGACACGCGACGCCGATGGGCGTGGTTGCGCTGATGCACTTTGTCATTAACGAGGTGGTGAAGCCGTCGGGCGAAAACATTCGCGTCGAGTGGCACGGTCATTGCGATCGCGGGCTGGCAGTAGCGAATTCGATCGCGGCCCTGGTTGCGGGAGCTGAGGTTGTGCATGCCACCGCCTGCGGCATTGGCGAGCGGGTAGGCAACACCCAGATGGACCAGATGCTGGTGAACCTGAAGCTGCTGGGAATCGAGCCTTGGAAGAGCCAGGACCTGACCAAGCTGAAGGAGTATTGCGAAACTGTCTCCAAGGCCACCGGCGTTCCTATTCCCAAAAACTACCCCGTAGTTGGTGACGACGCGTTCCGCACCGGGACCGGCGTGCATGCGGCCGCGGTGATCAAGGCTTATCGCAAGAACGATGTGATGCTGGCCAACAGCATTTACTCCGGCGTGCCCTCACACTTTTTCGGCATGGAGCAGATCATTGAAGTCGGGCCCATGAGCGGCAAGTCGAACGTGCAATTCTGGCTGGAACGTCATGGCGTGCCCGCGACCGAAGAACTGGTCGACCGGATTTATCAGCGAGCCAAAGAGTCTGACCGGACGCTGACCGATGCCGAGATCATGGAGTGCATCCCAGCGGCGGACGGACTGCGGACCGAGCTGGCATCGTAGGGCGTGTACCGTAGCATAAACACCATCCTTGGTTAATGCTCCTGACGGTTTGTATCAGGGCACGACTTCAGTCGTGCCGTCGAATCGTCAGAGCCAAGTGCGCTTTAGGCCCTGTCCCTCAGCGGCTAAAGCCGATATCTTGGGCACGGTGACGGCACGACTGAAGTCGTGCCCTGATACAAGTCCAACGCTGGTCCGCTTCTTTTCAACGCGCCGCCGTATACTAATGGGACATCGTCATGGCCCCGGTCTCCCCAGTACGAACGCCTTCCGCAAGCGAATCGCAAGCATCCCGTTCGGCCCAGCAGCAGGTGGCTCGGATTGCGGAGATACGCAAGGTACATCAGGCTTTCGCGTGGTTTCGCTCGCATGGTCGCGAGTTGGAAGACGCGCAACTCGAGGTGACTGCCATCGCCGCGCCGCCCTGGGGTGAGTCGGCACGCAGCCAGTGGCTGGCGGCACGCTTCGAAGAATTAGCCCTGGCCGACGTGCATCGGGACGAGCTGGGGAATGTCTTCGGCATTCGACCCGGAACGGATGCCTCCGCTCCCTACATTGCGCTCAGCGCTCATATCGATACTGTCTTTCCCGAGGGCACGCCGATTGACGTTCGGCGCGACGCCGGCAAACTTTATGGTCCCGGCATCTCCGATAACTCCTCCGGCATGGTGGCGTTGCTGGCGATTGCCGGCGCCCTGCGAGCGGCTGAGCTGACGAATACCGCGCCCATTCTTTTTATCGGAGATGTGGGCGAGGAAGGCGAAGGCGATCTGCGCGGCATGCGGCACATCTACCAGCAGCCGCGGTGGTCGGCGACCATTGCATCCCTGATCGTGCTGGATGGAGCAGGAACCGACACCATCATTGCCGAAGGACTGGGAAGCCGGCGTTATGAGGTCACAGTCAGCGGATCGGGCGGACACTCGTGGAGCGACTTTGGCGCTGCCAATCCCATTGTCGCGCTGGCACGCGTGATCGACCGGTTTACGCGCACTCCCGTACCCACGTCTCCCAAGACCACCTACAACGTCGGCATTATCCGCGGAGGCACGTCGGTCAACTCCATTCCTGAATCAGCGAGCATGCGCGTGGACACCCGTTCGGCATCGGTGGAAGAACTGGACCGGCTGGAGCGCGCCTTGCACGAAGCCATCGATCATGTGATTCCCGAAATTACCAGCCGCAAGAAGCAGGAGTTGCTGACCGCCGAGGTGCGGGTGATCGGCAATCGTCCGGCGGCGGATTTACCTGTGGAATCGCAGCTGCTGAAAACGATTCGGGCGGTTGACGCTCAACTGAACAACACGGCCCGGATCCAGCGCGCTTCGACGGATGCCAATATCCCGCTGTCGCTGGGGCGGGAAGCGATTGCGATCGGAGCCGGAGGCAGCGGCGGCGGCGCTCACACCATCCACGAGTGGTACGATCCGGTCGGGCGCGATCTGGGATTGAAGCGCGTTCTGCTGCTCACCCTGGCGCTGGCCGGCGTGACAGAGGAATGAAGCGAATTGGATGAGGGCTGGCGGTTGGCGGCAATGCCGTCCGGCAATAGGTAAGACTGAGGACCGCGGGACTTTTTACTGGCCTTTTCTGTCGTATACCCATTTATTCGTGGTGCTGCCCTTAGCTCCCACGGTCGCCTGCTGCTCGACCCCCTGCAATGTTTTGCCGTCATCAGCGAGGCTGTAGGTTACCAAGTCGGTCACCGTGGTGCCGTCGGGGGCGATCATCTTCTGATCGAGGATCAGGGAATTGCCCTGCCAAAACACCCGACTGTTGGCGGTGTAGGCGGGCGATTTCTGGACGACCTCTTTCTTTCCGTCGGCCACGATATCGAGCTTCCAGCTAAAACTCTGGGAACCGTACACTTGGGTGCGGGCAAAGCGCACTTGCGGATCGTTCTGGTCGATCTGCATGGTCATGCTGGAAGGTGCAGGTATGGTGAGGCTGCTCTTTTGGGCATCGAAAACCCAGGTTCCTGAGAAGTTTGGTTTGGACGGTGCAGCTTGCCCGTAAGCGGCGAAAGCGGACACGGCCCCCAGTAGCAGGAGTGAGACTAGGGCACGTTTCATGGCGGCAGAATTCTAGCAACAGAGTTATAAAGATTTTATAAAGGTCGTCGATTTCAGCGGGCCTAGCGGGGAGTGACAGTGAACTCGCACATCTTGGCTGGGTTCAGAAGCGTTTGCCGGTTGCCGGTCGTCAGCGGTCAGTCGGTATCGAGCGGAGCCTGCGACAGGTCGCCAAGGCGCGGGATTGTGGCCCTCAGAGCGCGCAACACTGTCATGCACATCGCTCTCGCTGTCGTGCTTGGGTTATCATTGGCCGCGTTGAACCCCAATCCTCCTACTGGCTCGTCCCCATCCGCTGACCACAAAGCTCCAGACATTCTCTACGTCAACGCCGATATCGACACTCAGGCCACTCCCGCGCGCGCTCAGGCAATAGCGGTTCGCCAAGGTCGCGTCGTCGCCATCGGATCGAATGCCGACATCCGCAAGCTGAAGGGTCGCCACACCCAGGTTATCGATCTGGGCGGACATTTCATGATGCCCGGCTTCAACGACGCGCACGTTCATCTGGCGGCGGGAGGTTTCCGCCACTACGAAGTGGATCTGACCGGGTCGCGATCTTTGCAGGAGATGCAGCAGCGAATCGCTGAGCATGTAAAGATGCTGACGCCAGGCGAATGGATTATCGGCGGAGGCTGGGACCACACGCTCTGGGTAGGAGAGCGGTTGCCGACGCGCCAGGATCTGGATTCAGTTGCCGGCGACCATCCAGCGTTTCTGAGTCGAGTGGACGGCCATATCTCCATTGCCAACACGGCGGCGCTGAAGGCGGCGGGCATTACCGCCAACACGGCCGATCCGCCCGGCGGCAAGATCGATCATGATCCCCAAGGTCAGCCGACGGGGATCATTCGCGAAGATCCGGCAATGACGCTGGTATGGGCCAAGATTCCGCCACCCACGCCTTCGCAGCGACGCCGCGCAGCCGAGTACGCGTTGGCGAATGCCGCTCAGTGGGGCATCACTTCGGCGCAAGACTACTCCACCTGGGAAGACTTCCTCACTTACGAAGAGATGGAGCGCGATGGCAAGCTGCCGATTCGCATCAGCGAATGGCTTGATTTCAACAACTCTGTCGAACTGCTGGAAAAGCATCGCGCGCATCACCCGGCGGACGATCCCATGCTGCATACCGCGATGCTGAAAGGTTTTATGGATGGTTCGTTGGGTTCGCGCACGGCGGCACTGCTGGTGCCGTACTCTGACGATCCCGGCAACACGGGATTGCCGCGCTACCAGCAAAGTCAATTGAACCGCATGGCCATCGAGCGCGCGGCGGCCGGCTTCCAATTGGGCTTTCATGCGATTGGCGATCGCGCCACGCAAATGGGGCTGGATGCGTATGCGGAAGCGGAGCGCGTCGCGCGGGAGAACAATCAGTGGCGGGATTTTCGCTTTCGTATCGAACACGCCCAAATGATCGCGCCCAATCAGTTTCAGCAATTCAAGGCGCTGGGCGTGATCGCATCAGTGCAACCCAATCATCTGCTGACTGACATGCATTGGGCGATGGAGCGCATCGGAGCGGAACGCGCCAAGACGTCGTATCCGTGGAAGCAGTTTCTTGATGATGGGATTCCCCTGGCATTTGGGACCGATTACCCGGTAGAGCCGATCACGCCGTTTCGTGGAATTTATGCGGCGGTGACTCGCAAGAACGAGGCGGGGACGCAGGAATATTTTCCCGAGCAGAAGATCACGATCGACCAGGCGCTGGCGGCGTATACCACTGGATCTGCGTATGCCCAGTTCGCCGAGAAAGAGAAGGGAACGCTGGCTCCCGGCATGCTGGCCGATTTCGTTGTGCTGGATCGTGATCTGACGAAAATTGCGCCGGCGGAAATTCTCAAGACCCGGGTGCTGCGGACCGTGGTGGGAGGGAAAACCGTGTATGAGGCGGGAAAGACAGTTGTCAGTAGTCAGTAGCCAGAAACGGCAGATCTCTCCGTTCGGGATGTAGTCCCCGGTCGGGATTACCCCGGGCAGCAGGTCCCTCCGCTGCGCTTCGCTCCGGTCGGGATGACACCCAAAAGCAGGTCCCTCCTGCGCTTCGCTCCGGTCGGGATGACACCCAACAGCAGGTCCCTCCTGCGCTTCGCTCCGGTCGGGATGACACCCAACAGCAGGTCCCTCCGCTGCGCTTCGCTCCGGTCGGGATGACACCAGAAAAGCAGCAGGTCCCTTGTTTACTGACAACTGACAACTGGCTACTGGCACTGACTACCGACAACTGCTTCAGGTGACCAATTGCTTGCTGCCTGCGTCTAAATAAGTGAGCAAACCGGCAGTGATTTCCCAGACAATTCAAGCGGTAAGTGGCGGCGACTGTATAATTTCTACTGGCTGGTTAGCCGGAGGATACTGAATGGATCCGCAAGTTTCTGGTTTAGGGCAAAGATTCAAGGCCAATCGCTTTGCCTCGACCCTGGTGATCCTGGCGACTCTCACGCTGGGCATTTTGATTGGCACCGTGGTTTCCGGCGCCGTAAAAGGCAAAGAGCAGAACTCTTCCTCCGACGCTACTCCGTTGAAGGTCCCCTCGCCGGTCCAGATGTCGAACCAGTTTTCGACCATCGCTCGCCAGCTCGAGCCCTCGGTGGTAAACATCAACACCGAATCGACCATCAAGAATCCCCATCAACGGATGATGCCTCCGGGACAAGGCCAGACGCCGGATGAAGGTCCGGGTGGAGGCGACGAAGATAATCCCTTCCAGGATTTCTTTAACCGCTTCTTCGGTGGACAAGGCGGGCAGGGTGGACAGGGCGCCCCCGGCGGCGGCGACATGCACGAGCGTTCGCTGGGCTCGGGCGTAATCGTCGACTCCAGAGGCTACATCCTCACCAATAATCACGTGGTCGACAAAGCCGATCGGATTCGCGTGAACCTGATGGGCGATCCCGAGACCGTGACTTACACGGCCACGGTGGTTGGAACCGATGCCGAAACCGATCTGGCCGTCATCAAGATCGATGCCAAGAAGCCTTTGCCCGCGGCCAAGCTCGGCAACTCAGACGCTATGGAAGTTGGTGACTGGGTTCTGGCCATCGGCAGCCCATTCGGCCTGAACGAAACTGTGACTGCCGGAATCGTCTCGGCGATTGGCCGCGACATCATTCCTCAACGTCAATTTGAGAAATTCATTCAAACCGATGCGGCCATCAACCCCGGCAACTCGGGTGGTCCGCTGGTCAACATGAATGGCGAAGTCATCGGCATCAACACCGCTATCTACACCAGCGGAGGCGGCTATCAGGGCGTTGGTTTTGCCATGCCTTCCAACACCGTGGTCTCCGTCTACAACCAGTTGATCGGGCCGGAGCACAAGGTTTCACGCGGCTCCATCGGGGTACAGTTCAATGCTGTACCCAATCCCGCCGTGGCTCGCGTCTATGGCGTGAATAGCGGCGTTACCATCGCCAGCATTACGCCCAACGGCCCGGCTGAGAAAGCTGGCCTGCAGACCGGCGATACGATTGTCTCGGTGAATGGCAAACAGGTGAAGAACGGCGACGAGTTGGTGGCCGAGATCTCTGCCCTGAAGCCCGGCACGACGGCCAAGCTCGGCTACATCCGTAATGGCAAGCAATCGACGGTAGAGGTTACCATCGCCGATCGTGCCAAGCTCTTTGCCGCCCGCCTGGGTGGAGGAGATCAGGAAAACGAGGAAGGCCAGCCGCAGGAGAGTAAGTTTGGCGTTACCGTCCGCGGAATCACCAAAGACCTGGCCGATCGTTACCAGTTGCCCAATACCAAAGGCGTTATCGTGCAAGAAGTGAAGCCTGACGGCTTTGGGGAGACGGCAGGACTCAGCCGGGGCGACATCATCGTCGAGATCAATAAGCAGCCGGTAAACAGCGAAGCGGACTTCCACCGTATTGAATCGCAGGCCAAGAGCGGGCAGGACGTCGTGTTCCTGGTACGCCCGCGGGGCAGTCGAGATAATACAACGGTGTTCATGGGAGGAACTCTGCCCTAACCGGGCGGATTCCGGGGTCACGCAACGTTAATTAAAGAGACAACCCAAACTGCGGCGTCAAGGCATCGAACCAAAGTGGTACATGGCGCCGCAGACTTTATTTTGGGAACCGGTGTCGCTTTATAGTTCACGAATCCGTTAAGGGTTCATTACAATTAGCGGATAATTCAGCTGTTCATAAATTTGTTTGAGAGGTGGTCGTTGCCTATCGCAACCCGTATATCTCAATTGGCATATTTACTTTTCGTGTTGCTGATTACGGCCGGATTGACATCGGCAACCACAACCACCAGCAAAGCAAAACCCAAACATACGCAGCTAACCAGCACGCGCAGCTCTTCCAGCCATCATTCCACCAAGCACACGACCAAGGCGGTAGCTCATACTCGGGGCCAGCACGGCATCGACGAGGAGCGGACGGTCGCCATTCAAAGTGCCTTGATTCGCGAACACTACCTGACGGGCGAGCCAACCGGCGTCTGGGATGACTCCTCAAAAGCGGCCATGCTGCGCTACCAGGCTGCCAATGGCTGGCAGACGAAGATTACCCCTGACTCGCGGGCGCTGATCAAACTGGGACTTGGGCCGGATCACAAAGGTTTGCTGAATCCGGAGACGGCCAACATTCCCTCGCCGCATGAACTGGGCGTCGACAGCGAAACCCAGCCCGGAGGGGCTGCCGACCAGCAATAAATAAGTTGAAGCGACTTGGATTTCCAGCCAGCCGGCACCAGAGTCGGCGGGCCTCTCCGCCTCTTAACCGGTTTGGTTCGCAAGCCATCACTGCCCGCCTCGGCCCAAGTGTGCTAATCTCCTTCGACGTATCTGGAGTGAGGCGAACATGGCCCAGCAAGAACACAATTTTCAGATCGACTACATCGAGTTGCCGGCGACTGATATCGCGGCAACCAAGCGCTTCTACAGCCAGGTCTTTGGCTGGAATTTTCAGGACTATGGGCCGGATTACACCAGCTTTCATGACGGCCGGTTGGCCGGCGGCTTCAATACCGGCGCGCAATCTGCCGGAGCCGGCGGCGAAAAGACTCGCGGTACGCTGGTCGTGATCTACGCTACCTCGCTGGAGGAAACGCATCGTAAGGTAACGGAAGCAGGCGGAAAGATTGTGCGCGAGATTTTTGGTTTTCCTGGAGGCCGCCGCTTCCACTTCTCCGATCCGAACGGAAATGAACTGGCAGTATGGAGCGAGTAGAGCTGCAGGCCGGGTAGATCAGGCCGGGTGATCCGCGCTCGCCCTGCGCTTACCCAGCCCATACAATGCTGCTCCTGCGCCCAGAAGCGCCAGGCTGAGCCCCAGGAGTTTTCCGACCGCCAGCGCTTTGTGGGGCTCGCTGGCTTCGGGAATTGCCGATCCGATGATGACTGCGATTGTAGCCACCAGACCCAGAATGGCGATCGCGATGGCTACCGGTTTTCCACCCGGAATGCGGACTACGCCCGGCTCCGGTTCCCGCTGCAGCCGAATCAAAGCCGCGAACATAAACAGGTAAGGAATAAATGTCGTGATGATCGTCATGTCCACCAGCAACTGATACGCGCCGTGCACGGTGCTGCCTAACTGTCCCAGCAAAACCACCACTACACAGCACAACATTTGCGCGATCAGCGAAATGTGAGGTGTTCCCCATCGAGGATGCACTCGGCCGAAAGCCCGGGGCAGATAGCGGTCGATTCCGGCGACAAAAGGAATGCGCGACACCGCCGCCAGGTAAGCGCCGACCGCACCCAGATTCGAGAGGCAAATCAGCAGCGCAACTACCGGTCCCAGGCCGCGCCAACCCACGTGCTCGGCGCTGCTGTTGATGGCTTGCATGATGCCTTCCAGGCTGTTCAACTGACCCTGGGGCAAGACCACCAGCACGCCAACCGTTCCCAGGATGTAGCCGGCAGTGATCAGAACTCCTGCGACGATCAGCGCGGGCGGCACGGTGCGCCGCGCATGCTTGATTTCCCCGCCCATGAACGAAGCCGCCTCCGCGCCTGAGAATGCCGACAGCAGCGCCGCCCAAATGGCAAAGTTCCCAATTTTGAGGGTGGGCTTGAGCGCAGCGGGATGGAAGCTGCTGGCGGAGCCGAACTTCCAGTAGGCTATGGCTGCGATGACGCATAACAATCCGATGGGAACCCAGGTGCCGACGGCGCCCAGGTTGCTCATCCATTTGCCGACATTGAGTCCCACGATATTCAACACCAGCGCGAGGGCGAGGCCAGCCAGCGAAAACGCAATGAAGAACGTCGCGCTGGTTTGCAGTCCTTTCCACCGATCGCCGCCGACATACAGCGCGTTGCTGGCCGCGAAGTAAAGCAGTGCGGGGAAGTAAGGCAGATTGCTGGTCCAATAAACCCAACCTGTAAGAAAGCCGCTGAAATCGCCGAAGGCGTGCTTGCTCCAGACATACATGCCGCCTTCCTGCGGATAGCGCGACGACAGTTCCATCACGCAAAGCGCCAGCGGAATGAAGATGGTCGCCAAGCCTATCAGCCAGATGATGACGCTGCTGGGTCCGGCAGCGGCCGCGACGGCGATCCAGCGCAGGCTCAAGGTGGCGACTATGTAGAACATCACCAGGTCGCGAAGGCCCAGCACCCGTTTGGGTTCTGGATGACCGGGTTGATCCGTCGCGGGCTGAGGATTGGCTTGGATCGAAGTTTGCATGAGTGCTCTAACGAAATCCAGGAATGCCCAACGAAATCTAGCTTCGGAGCCCACAGCTTCGCCTGGGCCACAAACACCGTTAGCTTTGAAAGGGCAAGCTTCAGCTTGCCACAAAGCTGCCCGCAGTGATGCCAGCGCTTTCGTCGAAAAGCCGAGTTTCCGCAGCGGCTGAAGCCGTCAACGTCGGTCGGCTGTTCGGCACAGCTGAAGCTGTGCCCTTTCAAAGACGATGCAGCATTCCAAAGACGATGCAGCATTTCAAAGACGACGCAGCATTTCAAAGAGGATGCAGCATTCCAAGACGATGCAGCATTCCAAGACGATGCAGCATTTCAAGAATGCTACGGCATTTCAAAGACGATGGAGCAAAGTCGCAAGACAATTCCTCACATGGGCAGGAAATAGCGATAAAATTCGTGGTCGCGCTTCCAGCCCAGGCTCTCGTAAAGGCGCTGCGAAGGAATGTTGTCGCTAGCTGTCTCCAGTGTGAGGCAGTTGGCGCGCGTGGCTTCAGCCAACTCGCGAGCCCGCTCCATCAGCGCTCGTCCCACCCCAGCTTTCGTGCTTCGGGCGCGACGTAGAGATCGTTGAGAATCCACTGCCGCGTGAGCCCTATCGACGAGAAGACCGGATAAAGCTGAACGAACCCGACCACCCGCCCTTCATGCCGGGCCAGGAAAAGCACCGACTCATTCTTGCTGAGCCGCGCGAACAGGAAGCGGCGCGCAGCTTCCACGTCTGACGGTTTCTGATAGAACTGGCGATAGGCATCGAAAAGGGGCGCGATTTCGCCGACGTCAGCCGGTGTGGCGTGAACGATTTCTAATGCGCTTTGCACGGAAGGCATGGGGACAAGGAAACACGGCTGCGCGTTGGCGTCAACTCTCTTCGTGAGTGACGAGCCTGCTATGATCGGTTCCGCAACGCCACGGGAGCGCTGTTGATGGAACCTTCGCTGCACGATCTTATCGCCTCCTACAACGATCAGGATCCGCTCGAGGAGGCATACACGATTCCCGCTTCCTGGTACGTAGACGGGCGCATCGCCGCACTGGAACGGGAGAATATTTTCGGCGGTACCTGGCAAGTGGTGGCGCGAGTCGACCAGTTTGCGCAGCCAGGTGATTTTGTTACGGCGGAGTTGGTGGGCGAGCCTCTGGTGATCGTTCGCGGAGGCGATGGGCGACTGCGGGCGTTTTACAATGTCTGCCGCCATCATGCCGCCGCCGTAGTTACCGAAGGGCACGGTCAGGCAGGCATCTTCCGCTGTCCCTATCATGGCTGGAGCTACGGTCTCGACGGATCACTCAAAGGCGCGCCGGAATTTGAAGGGGTGTGCTCCTTCGATCGCGCGCAGAACGGATTGCTGCCGGTGCTGGTTGATACCTGGGAGCAGTTCGTCTTCGTCAATCTCGATTCCAGTGCTGCTCCGCTGCGCGATTTTCTGGGCCGATTGATGCAGCGGGTCGCAGCATTGAATCTCGGCTCGCTGCACTTCTTCGAACGCCGCTCCTACAGCCTGAACTGCAACTGGAAAGTTTTTGTCGATAACTATCTCGACGGCGGCTATCACGTTCCACACCTGCACAAAGGGCTGAACAGCGTACTCGATTACAAGCAATACACGATCGAGAACGAGGACCGGTACTGTTTGCAGTCGAGCCCCATGGTCGCATCGGGCGATGTCACGACCGCTACCACCCGCCTCGGCGACCGTGCCTGGTATTTCTGGCAGTACCCCAACTTTATGATCAATCTTTATCAGGGCTACATGGATACCAACCTGGTGCTTCCTGACGGCGTCAATCGCTGCAAGGTGATTTTCGATTTCTATTTTGAAGACGTCAGTGACTCTGCCGCCGAGAGCAACCGGCAGAGTGTCGCCGTTGGTGAGCGTGTCAACGACGAGGACACAGGCATCTGTGAAGCGGTGCAACGAGGCTTGCACTCGCGCGCCTATTGCGCCGGACGCCTCTCGCTACGTCGCGAAGCCGGCGAACATCTCTTCCATCGTCTGCTGGCATCTGACTTGAAGCGCGGATTAGCGAAAACCGAAAATTAGGGATGCGAGATCGATGTGATTCGATTTTCCTGCGGCATGCATGAGCAGGATCGCGAAAATTTCACTGCTTAACGCACGATCAGTGAGTTTCGTGTACTGCGAAAATTCCGACCTTCGCCAGCACACCCCGCGCAGGCCGTTTGCATCTGTAGAGAGTGAGTAAGCTCTCCAGTTCGCACGAGACCGTTACCCCAACCGCCCGATCCATATGAGGATTAGACAGATGAGAGTTGCTCTAGTGTCCCCGCCCTTCCTGCCTGTGCCCCCGCCACGATACGGTGGTACGGAATTATTTATCGCCCAACTGGCCGAGGGATTACAAAATGCCGGCGTGGATGTTGTGGTCTATGCCAACGGCGAGTCGACCGTCGGCGTGGAAACCCGCTGGTTGTACGAAAAGCAGCAATGGCCGATCAGCGGCGAGGTGTTCGACAACCTGAAGGATTTTAATCACACCTCATGGGCCATTTCCGATGCCGCCAACGATTGCGACATCATCCACCTGCATAATGTTTCCGGACTCATGTTTACGCGGTTTGCCGACTGCAAATTCGTCTATACCATTCATCACGTACACGAAGCGCCACTCAGCGAAATCTACAGTTTGTTTCCTCAAGTTGAGTTCATCACCATCAGCGAATTTCAGCGGCAGTGCGAGAGCCTGCCTCGCCTGCGTACCATTCATCACGGAATCGATTTAAATTTGTATCGCCCGCAGGCGCGGAAGCAGAATTATCTTAGTTTCCTGGGAAGAATCGCGCCCATCAAGGGAACCCATCTTGCAATCGAAGTCGCCAAGAAATCCGGCATTCCGCTGAAGATTGCCGGCGAAGTTCAGCCCATCTTCAAGGACTATTTCGATAGCATGATTAAGCCGCACATCGATGGAAAGTTCATCGAGTACATTGGGGAAGCTGATCTTGCGGCAAAGAACGAACTTCTGGGAAACTCGCTGGCCATGCTTTTTCCTATTCAATGGAACGAGCCGTTTGGACTGGTCATGATTGAAGCCATGGCTTGTGGCACGCCGGTATTGGCGCTTCCCGGGGGCGCCGTCGAGGAAGTAGTCTGTAACGGGATATCGGGATACATCTGCCAAACGCTGGATGAGATGGTGCAACGAGCGATGACGCTCCCGGGCACTTTCAGTTCGTCAAACATACGGCAGTATTGCCGGCAATACTTCTCCGCCGACCGCATGGTAGCGGACTACGTGGCGCTCTATCAGGAACTGGCCGAGGAAGACAGCCCACTGGGTAAGTCTGCGATCAGCTTGCCGCTGACGGCTTGAAGAACGGCGTAGCCAGGAAAGCATGAGCACGCACCTGACAATTCCCTACAACCAGTTAGTCGAGATTCCATCGCCGCATCTGGAACCGCGGCTGGCTTTTGAAGCCCTGGAGCCGCGCAAGGTCGACAGCCTAACCCTGATCGACGGCAAGACGTTTAGCGCCACCAACGTTTCCGGTGATGTCTATCCTCCCGGCTCGCCTGACGTGGGATTTTTCCATGACGACACGCGCTTTCTCAGTCAGCTGGAACTGCGCATCGGGGGACATCGCACTGTGGTGCTGTCGTCGGCAACAGAAAAGACATTTTCCGCGCAGATCGAACTCACCACCGGCAATATCACCCTGCGCGATTCCTTCGATCTTCCCGAGAACACGGTCCACATCCGCCGCGAGCAATTGCTGGCTTCAGAAATCCTTTTCGACCGGCTGACCTTCGAAAACTTCAATCTCACGCCGGTGGATTTCACCGTCGAGATCCTGCTGGATGCCGACTTCGTCGATGTTTTCCAGGTGCGTGGACTGGCGCGCCAGCAGCACGGCCAGTACTACCAGCCTATCGTTCGCGACCAGAGCATCGCGTTTTACTACAAGGGATGCGACGGCATCATGCGGGAGACGCTGATCAAACTGAGTCCCGCGCCCGACGAAGTGCAGGAACGCGTGGCCCGCTGGGAGCTGCGATTACAGCCGCTGAAGCAGGTGCAGCTGGAAGTGTCGGTGACTCCGTTTGTCGAAGGCCGGGAGTCGCGCGCGCAGGTTTACGATCTGGATCATCACCTGCGGCAACGCCGTTCCAACTTCGCTCGCTGGGAGAGCAGTTCCACCAACTTCCAAACCGATAACGACATCTTTGACAACCTGCTGAAAACCAGCATAGGCGACTTTCACGCCCTGCAAATTCCTGACGGCGATCAGCACATCATTGCTGCCGGCATTCCCTGGTTCGCCACCATCTTCGGACGCGACTCGATCATTGCCGCGTATCAATCGCTGTCGCTGAATTCACAGCTCGCGGTCGATACACTGCGCGTGCTGGCCCGCTGCCAGGGGAAGGAATACAACGATTGGCGCGATGAAGAGCCGGGCAAGATTGTGCACGAATATCGCGACGGCGAGATGACGCGCGATGGCGAAATGCCTTTTGGCCCCTATTACGGTTCGCTCGACGCTACCCCGCTATTTCTTGTTCTGCTGAGCGAAACTTTCAACTGGACCGCCGACGAAGCGCTGGTCGAAGAGTTGTTGCCCAACGCCTATGCGGCGCTGGAATGGATCGACAAATATGGTGATCTGGATGGCGACGGTTTTGTCGAATATCAGCGGCGATCGCCCAAGGGTCTGATCAATCAGAGCTGGAAGGATTCGTGGGACGCGAACATGCATCGCGATGGCAGCGTAGCCAAGACGCCGCTGGCTCCCTGCGAGGTGCAAGGCTACGTTTACGACGCGAAGTATCGCATGTCGTCGCTGCTGCGGACCTTCGGCGATATCAAGATTGCCGACAAGTTAAAGCGCGAGGCGGCTGAGCTGGCGCGGCGATTCGATCGCGCGTTCTGGGTACCCAGCCGCGGCTTTTATGCCATGGCGCTCGATGCAGAAAAGAAGCCCTTGGAAGTAATCTCGTCGAACCCCGGTCATCTGCTGTTTAGCCGCATCATCAATAGAGATCGCGCCCGCACGGTAGCCAGCCGGCTCATGCGCGACGACATGTTCAGCGGCTGGGGATTGCGTACCATGTCGCAGGAAGAGCGAGTGTTCAATCCGCTCAGCTATCATCGCGGATCGGTGTGGCCGCACGACAATTCCATCATCGCTCACGGCATGGCGGTGAATGAGTTGCGCGACGGCGCACTGCGCATTTTGACCTCGCTGTACCAGGCGGCATCCCATTTTCGCGACTATCGCCTGCCTGAGCTGTTTTGCGGCGTGCAGCGTCGTGAGTATGACGAGCCGGTGCAGTATCCCGTGTCGTGCTCGCCCCAAGCGTGGGCCTCGGGAGCGATGTTCCTCATCCTGGCGTCGGTGCTGGGACTACATCCCAGCGCGCCGCGCAAAGAGCTCAACATCATCAATCCGGTGCTGCCCGACTGGCTCGACCACGTGCGAATTCGCAATCTGCGTATTGGCCGCAGCCGGGTTGGATTGGACTTCAGCCGGCGCGGCGATCGGACCTTCTGCAACGTGGTCGATGTGGAAGGCGACAAACTGCTGGTGAATGTCGCGTTCAAGAAGTAGCCGTCAGCCGTCAGCTCTCAGCCATCAGTTATCAGTTCTCAGCCGTGTAGGTCTGCGCCGAATGAACACTGCCCTTGATCGACAAAGGTCGCGAGATTAGGGTCGTCCATGGCTGGCGACGGTGACGCGGGGAGCACTCCGTTACAATGGACGAACGGCATACACCAAGCCGGCGGGAGTGAGGAGACATGGCGCAAGTGAAAATTACGGCTCGGAAGGATGGGCCGTTCCGGGTGGAAGCCCCCGAGGGCTCAATCGAGCTGGTGGATGCCGAGGGCAACCCTTACGATTTGACGGGCAAGACCGCGTTTTCGCTGTGCCGCTGCGGCGGCTCGGTCAATAAGCCCTTTTGTGATGGGACGCATTCCAAGATGGGTTTCCGGGCGGCGGAAGCGGCGGTAAAGAAGGCTGAAGAGGCCGGCACGGAGCCACCCAAAGCTAATCCGTAATCGCAGCTTTTTATTGGCCCTGAGGACCGCCCCGTGCGGTCCTTTGCCTTTTTCGATAAGCAGTAATTGATAAGACAGCAGGCGTGGATCGCAGCCCTATCTGCCACGGCTGGCGGCATCGAATACAATAGATCCAGGATTACCACCACGATGAAGTACTGCCGAACTCCGCTCTATCTGGCCTTATGGTTTGCGCTGCTAACTTTATGTCTTGCCATGCCGGCTTTGGCCGACGATCGCGGCGAGGGCGTGCTGGATCCGTCACAGCCGCAAGGCATCACGGTGGATGAGATCATCCAGAAATTTGCCGCCAAGGAAAAGCAGTTCAAGATCGCGCGCGACCAGTACACCTATCGCCAGGATGTGCTGGTGCAGACCCTGGACGGGGACTCGGTCAACGGCGATTACCATGAAGTCGAGGACGTCCTTTTCGATGACAAGGGAAATCGCATCGAGCATGTGGTGTTCGCGCCGCAATCCACGCTGGTTGGCATCACCATGACCAAAGAGGATTTCGACGACATCCGTCGCCGTATGCCCTTCGTGCTGACCAGCGACGAGATTCCCGAATACCAGATTCTTTACGTCGGCAAGCAGAAGGAAGACGAGCTGGGGACTTATGTTTTCGATATAGCGCCCAAGCAGATGGAGAAGAACAAGCGTTATTTCCAGGGCCGCATCTGGGTCGACGACCATGACTTTCAGATTGTGAAGAGCTATGGAAAGAACGTTCCTGACTTAGGCGTGGGGAAGAAGCACGGAGAGGGCGAGAACCTGTTTCCCAAGTTCACGACCTGGCGGGAACAGATCGATGGACAGTACTGGTTCCCCGCGTACACCAAAGTTGATGACGAACTGCACTTCTCAACCGGCGACATTCACATCGTGCAGAAGGTGAAGTACACCAACTACAAACGCTTTGGCGCGAAATCGAGAATTACCTACGATGGGCAGGAGATTTCCAAGGGAGATCAGTCCGCGCCACCTGCGGGCAACGGCACGCCGGCGCCGAAGCAGTAGAAAGGCCGCCTTTCGCTTTTCGCTTTTCGCTCAAACCTGCCCTGAACAAGGTTGTTCGACGGAATCGCCGTCGCAAACAGCAAGAAAATAATCTAGGCCGCGGAATAGGTTTGCCCTTTCTGGCGAAGAGCGAAGGGCGAAAAGCGAACAGCGAATAGCGGATCTCCTCACGCTGCCGGCTCCATGGAGCGCTCGGCCGCCTGCTGGATGAATCGCTTCATCACATTAGCCCACATCACCTTCTTGCGTACCGCGCTTTCTTTGACCGCGCGCCCTTGGGCAAACATCTGTAAAAGCACTTTCATCTTCAAGGCAGCGACTACCGCTTCTTCCTGCGGGCTTAAGCCGTAGGCTTCCACGAATGCCTCCTGCACCAGCGCGGTGAGGCCGCGATTGCAGAAAGGATATTTTTCCAGCGCCTCCACCGCCGCCAGAAACTTGGCGACATCGGACAGCGCATAACCATCCTGACTGAGGCCGGCAAACTCGGCGAAACCAATTCCGTCTTCGGCCACCAGCACGTTGAGCGGAATAAACTCGTTCAACACTGCCGAAAGCCGTACATTTTTCTTCAGCCGGGCAAGCGCATTTGTAGCATTACTTAAAATGACGCTGGTCGATTCCTGGGGAAGCCCATCTTTCTGGGCGCGGACGCAAAGCTTCTCCATGTCGGCGAGAATCTCTGCGCCATCCATCGGCGCCAGGGTCCGAGTGGTGGCTTTGTGAAACCGCTGGAGCCATTCGCCGGCCCGCCGGGCAGCTACTTGCAACAGGCTGTTATGACCGGTGTCGGGCAACAGCGCGACTTTCATGATGATGCTCTGCAATGGCAGTCCATTCACTTTGGTACTGACCACCGCGCCTTGATCGGCGAAATCTCCGATGGGGCGCGGAATGCCTTCGAGCTTCCGGCCCTCAGCCGTTTCGTGAGCAAACACGAGGTTTTGAAATTCCCGGGTGGCCAGCTCCTGTGTGCCGCTCTTGCCCCGATAGATCTTGGCGTTCACCCGCTCGCTGCCTTGCGAAAAATCTAAAACGATTTCGTAGATGTAATGATCGGGCTTGGGAGTATGACCAACTACCCGGACTGCTTTCAGTTCCGCCTGCCGAGGAAAATAGATTGAGCCCGAACTCCGTAAATTGCCTACGATCTGGTCCAGAACGTTTTCTGCCAATGCATTCTCCAATTCCGTAAGACTTGATCGTGCAAGTTGGCCGCCCCAAACCCCGAGTGGCACGCAAGAACGAATTAACAACTTAGATGCAGTTTCGCTCCCACCTAAAGGGCGGGTGATTACTTTTAAGTTATTGAGGTTTCGTTCGATAAGGTCTTCGTTACGGATAGAAGAGGCGTGGTTGGGTATTTGCGTGCACATCCTTGGCAGATGCAGGCCCCGCGGGGGAACAGCAGGTCCCTCGACTCGGACTAAAGTCCTCGCTCGGGATGACAGACATTGGATTGGGACTAAAGTCCTCGCTCGGGATGACAGATGTTGGATTGGGCCCTAGTAGAACAGGTACTTCCGCCACTTCGAATCCGACCGTCCCATCATGCGCATGATGTGCCGGCTGGTATGCAGATTGAAAGCCCGGGGCTCGCGCATCAGCTTCATGTTGATTTCGTGCGGCAATTGATTGCCCTTCCTGCGATTGCAGGAGTGGCAGCAGGCCACCAGGTTTTCCCAGGTGGATGCGCCGCCGCGGGAGCGGGGAATTACGTGGTCCAGCGTCAGCTCGCCGGCGGCAAGAATCTTGCCGCAATACTGGCAAGTGTTGCGATCTCGCAGCAGGATGTTCTTGCGCGACAAGGCGCGCGTCTGATGCGGGATGCGGCGGTATTCCAGCAGGCGAATGACTGAGGGAACACGCATGGCAATGCGGGCGGCGTGCAGATTGTGCCCGTTCGCTTCTTCCATCATGGCGACGCCTTTCAGCACCAGAATGATGGCACGGCGGGCAGCGCACACGTTGATGGGCTCGTAGGAGGCGTTCAGCACCAGCACCGGAGCGTGCAGGGCAGCCCAAGGCGCCGGCTCATCCCCCGCAATCCGGGCGTGGTGCATGTAGCCGGCAAGAGACTTGCCGTATCGGGACGCTGCGCTTTGTACCGGCATCGACATAACCCGCAATTAGACCGAAGCTGTAAGGACCAATGTTTCCGCTTCGATCGCCTCCTGTTCCCCTCGATTGGCAGTCTGGTGCGACGCCGCGCCCTGGAAGGCACGCGCCACGGTCACTGCCCAAACTCGTTCGGCCCCGGCCTGCTTCAGCACGCGAGCGCACTCAGACAATGTGGTACCCGTCGTCATGACGTCGTCGACCACAAGAATGGTGCGGCCTGTTACCCGGCCCCGGTCATTAACGCAAAACGCGCCGCGCATATTCTCCATGCGCTCTTCGCGGCTGAGCCCAACCTGCGAAATCGTGTCTCGCTGACGAACTAAGATGCCGCCAGCCAGCTCGAGGCGCGGAGACAGGCGCTTGGCAGCGGCATTGGCGATAAGTTCGGCCTGATTGAAAGCCCGCGTCCGGCGCCGGTTTTTGTGCAGAGGCACGGGAATAAGCAAAGGACTGACTTGGCCCTGCCCCGAAAGCAGTTCCTGAATCGCCTGCGCCATCATGCCGCCCAGCGGAGATGCGGCCGGAGTGACACCTTCATACTTCAGCAGATGAATGAGGCCCCGCAGTTCGCCTTCATATTCTCCAAACGAGACTGCGCGTTCAAATCCGGGTTCAGAATCGCGGCAGTTCGGGCAACGGCCGTCGCCCATCAGCAACTGCGCGCTGGGGAGGCGATCTCCGCAAACCAGGCATTGCGGCTCGCGCACCGGCTCGATTGCGCCCAGACACTCGCGGCACACGGGAAGACGGGAAATGTTATCGAGAGGAGTGTGGCAAAGCCTGCAATCGGAAGGAAATAGTATGCCGAAAACGCTCTCCAGCAGGGCTTGCAAGGGCGCGACGAGGATAGCACGTTGCTGGGCACGCGGATCTCGTCGAGTTCGTCTTAGCGTCTCACGACTGCTGAAGATGACCCTCCAACCATCTCATGGCGCGTTGCCGCCATGCAGACCCCTGTCGCCGGTGCCTGGGCGGCCGATCAAGCGATGGTTGACGCTAACCGGTCCCAAAGCACCGTGACGAATCAGTATATGATCTTCGCCACACAGGTGCAATGCCGGACGAGATGCCGGGCAGCGATTTCACCGAGATTTCATGCTGGCCTGCGCAAGTCGTGGTGCAACGTCGGGGCAAGTTCGATTGGCGATGCGCTCTGCCATTTTTCCCGCACTTGTAACAAGTGCCGCTGGCGTGCTAACTTGCGCCGTCGCCATAATTTGAGTGCCGCGTGAGGCTTTGTTCATGAGTACGACCACGACTGCTGCCCCCAAGAAGTTTCGTTCGTATGTTCCCGACAACACCACCATGCCGGAGTTCACCCTTCGGGCGGTGCTGTTGGGACTGGTGCTCACCGTAATTCTGGGTGCGGCCAACGCTTATCTCGGCCTGCGAGCCGGCATGACCATCGCCGCCACGTATCCCGCGGCAGTCATCGGCATGGCGGTCTTGCGGCTGATGAAGGGCTCGATCCTGGAGGAGAACATTGCGCGAACCGTAGGCTCGATCGGCGAGTCGGTGGCGGCAGGAGCGATCTTCACCATTCCGGCGTTTGTCATTTCGGGCGCGTGGCCAGTGTTCGACTTCGAGCACGCCTACTGGAAATCGTCGATCCTGATGCTGGTAGGCGGTGTGCTCGGCATTCTGTTCGTCACCCTGCTGCGGCGCGTGATGGTGGAAGATCCTGAGCTTCCTTTTCCGGAGTCGGTGGCCGCCTCGCAGATTCACATTGCCGGACAACAGGGCAGCCGGGCCGCTAAGATTCTGTTCGGCAACATGGGTTTCGCCGGCGTCATTTACTTGCTGGGCCAGTTCAGCCTGTTCACGGCGAGCCGTGACTTCATCGTGAAGGTGGGGTCGCTGGGCTCAAGCTTTGTCCGCATGGGGCGAACTGCCACTTCGCCTAAGCTGCCCGCGGGGGCGATCACCACTGTGTCGGCTCCGGCCATCAGCCCGGCGTATCTGGGTGTGGGCTACATCATTGGGCCGCGGCTGGCTTCGCTGAACTTCGCCGGAGGCGTGATTGCCTGGGGCCTGCTGGTTCCACTGATCTTGTTCCTCGGCGGACCGACTCTTGTCGCTCAGTTTGCGCCCGCGGGCACGACGCTTCCGGATACCGCATTCTGGACGGGACAGGCGGGAGCGGTGTGGAGTTTCATCGTGCGCCCGATCGCCGTCGGAGGCATGTTGGTAGGCGCCTGCTACACACTGTTCCGTATGCGCAAGAGCCTGGGCTCGGGCATGGCGCGCGCGGTTTCTGACTTGAAGAAGTCGGCTGCGGCCCACGCCGGCACGGCCCGAACGGAGCGCGACCTGAAAGCCAAGTTTGTGTTCACCGGATTGCTGGTCGTACTGATCGCCATGGTCTTTCTCTACAAGAGCTACGCCGATGCGTGGGTTCCGGGCATAGTCGCCGCCGTCGTGATGATTATCGTCGGCTTCTTCTTCGCGGCGGTATCGGGAAACCTCGTGGGACTGATCGGCTCGTCGAATAATCCGATCTCCGGATTGACCCTGGCGGCGTTGGTGATTGCGGCGTTGCTCATGGTGCTGATGGGCGTCTCGGGAATGCACGGCGTTGCCGCAGTGCTTGGGGTCGCTGCCGTGGTGTGTATCTCCTCGGCGGTGGCCGGCGAAATGCTTCAGGACTTAAAGGTAGGACACATCCTGGGCGGCACTCCGTCAAAGATGCAGATTGGCGACTTCATGGGAGTCACCGTCGCCAGCTTCGCGCTGCTGCCCGTGCTCTTGTTGCTGAATCAGGCCAACCTCAATAGCGGAGGCACGGGTTTTGGAGACCCCCAACTTCCCGCTCCGCAAGCCGGCTTGATGGCCATGCTCTCGCGCGGGATCGTCGGTGGCGAGATGGCATGGCCACTGGTCGTGGTCGGCATCCTGATGGGCTTTGCCTTAATCATGATTGAGGTCAAGAGTCCGATGCTGTTTGCCGTCGGCATGTACCTACCGCTGGAGACGACCTTCGCCATCTTCCTGGGCGGAATGATTCGCTGGATCACCGACAAGATGCGCGACAGCAAAAACTTCAACGACGCGCAGAAGGCTCGCGTGGAAAATGCGGGGGTGTTGACGGCGTCGGGATTCATTGCGGGCGAGGCATTAATGGGGATTGTGATCGCCGTCTTCAAATATAAACAGTGGCCGCTGCCGGTCATCTTCGAACATCCCAGCGTGATTTCGGGATTCATCGTGCTGGTGATCCTAGCTGTGGTGATGATTCGCGTGCCGCTGGCCAGCGCCGGCAGTCCGGATGAGCCCGCTCCGCCGACGGCGATTATGTGAGCGTTCAAACCGATTTGGCTGGAGCTTCGCTTTGAAGGGGCATGCCTTCAGGCGTGCCGAAAAGAGTCGAGTATAGTTTGGCTTCAGCCGGTGAGGGAGTCGTCTTCGGGCTCGCGCGGAAAATCCCGCAAGCTGATTTCACAAGCGAGTTACCTCAGGGGCTGAAGCCCGTTTCTTTCATTTACCGTTTATGGCACAGCTAAAGCTGCGCCCCTTCAAGGACACCAGCAAGAACCGTTTCCAGCATGGCATTTGATGACCATCGCCGCTAACCTATCCGTCATTCACGAACGCATTGCGCGTGCGGCCCAGCGCGCCGGGAGAAGCGCGAGCGATGTTGCGCTGATGGCCGTTAGCAAGACATGTCCTGCCGAGCGAATCATCGAGGCGTACGACGCGGGTCAGCGACTGTTCGGCGAAAATCGCGTGCAGGAGTTTGCGGACAAAGTCCAGGCGTTGGCGAAACTGAGCGACGCCGAGTTCCACATGATCGGCCACCTGCAATCCAACAAGACAGGCAAAGCGGCTGACATCTTCGACGCGATTGATTCGGTGGATTCGTCCAAGCTGGCCGCACGCCTGAACACGTCTGCGGAAGAGTTGGACAAGACGATCGACGTCCTGATCGAGATCAACGTGGGCGGCGAGGAGGCCAAGAGCGGTATCGCGCCCGGCTCGCCCGAGCTGGAGCAGATTCTTGCCGGCGCACCCGAGTGGCAACATCTGCGGGTTCGCGGGCTGATGACGGTGCCTCCGTTTACCGACGATCCCGAAGGAGCGCGCTCGTACTTCCGGCAACTGCACGAGTTGCGCGATCGTCTGGCGGCGCGCGATCTGCCAGCAGTCAAGCTGGATGTGCTGTCCATGGGCATGTCGCACGACTTCGAGATCGCCATCGAAGAAGGTTCGACCTGCGTGCGGATCGGCACGGCCATCTTTGGAACGCGCGCCAAGCCATGATCCCGGTGCGCGACACATCCTCTGGTGCAACGTTTCAAGTGAAGGTGTATCCGCGTGCGAAGAAGAATGCCATCACCGGCCAGGCTGGCGACGCGCTGAAGTTGGCCTTGACTGCGCCGCCGGTCGAGGGAAGGGCGAACGAGGCTTGTATCGCATTTCTGGCGGAACTTTTGAATGTATCGCGTTCCTCAGTTACGATAGCCGCCGGGGAAAGCAGCCGAAATAAAGTGATTCGGGTGCGCGGGATGTCGGCCGCCGAGGTGGAAGCCAAGCTGAACAATGCGGCTGAGCAGGAATGATTTGTATTTGTCCTGTGGGTGGAGCACGCCTTCAGGCGTGCGTCAGAATTCGGATTAGGAGATCGGCTTCAGCCGCTGCGGTGCCAATCGGTTGATGTTTACCTCAGCGGCTAAAGCCGGTCTAATGCGATGTTCTTTCATGCACGCCTGAGGGCGTGCTCCACCCGACATCGCCACCTGGAAGCATTATTCAGTTTGCGAAGACGAGCGGACGCAGGCGGCCATGTCTTAGCTGACCACTGACAACCGGCAACTGACAACTGGGGACTGACAGCTACTATGAGCTTTGGGCAGCGTTGGCGCGACATTCGCACCGGCTTCGAGCGTCCCTTCTGGGTCGCCAACATCAGCGAGTTGTTCGAGCGGCTTTCCTATTACGCGGCCTTCGCGTCGCTGGCGCGCTATCTGCACGAGACGCTGCATTTCCCAACCGAGCAGGCCAGTACGCTCACCGGATTCTTCGGCGGGTTAGTGTGGTTTCTGGCGGTATTCGGCGGTACGGTCGCCGACCGCATGGGCTTTCGCCGCGCGCTTTCGCTGGCCTATCTGATCCTGAGCTGCTCCTACTTCCTGCTGGGGTCGTTGGGAGCCCCGTGGCTGGCGCCGATTCGCGACAACGTGCCGCTGGTGGTGCTGGCAACCGTTGTGCTGGCTCTGCCGGCGCTGGGAATCGCGCTGGTGAAACCCAGCGTGGTGGGCACCACGGCGCGCGCTTCCAAGGAAAATGTTCGTTCGATTGGCTATTCCATTTACTACACGCTGGTCAATATCGGCGGGGCTGCCGGGCCGCTGGTCGCCTCCTATGTACACCAGCACCTGCGAGTGGAGAGCGTTTTTCGGGTCGCAGCGCTCAGCGTATTCCTGATGTTCGTTGCTGTCCTGCTGTTCTTCCGCGAGCCGCGCCGGCACGACGAGACAGAAACCACCAGCCTGTCGCAATCGGCCAGGAATTTCTGGACCGTTCTCACGAATCCGCGCTTCATGCTGTTTTTGCTGATCTTCACCGGCTATTGGATCGTCTATTGGCAGGAATTCATTACCCTGCCGATCTACATTCACGATTACATCAATCCGCAGACCAACACCGAGCGCCTGCTGGTCACCGGGCCGCTGGTCGTCATTGCACTTACCCTGGCGATCAACATTTTCACGCAGAAAATACGCGCCTTCAGCGCCGTCATTCTGGGCACGCTGATTACGGCCCTGGCGTGGATCATCCTGATCGTGTGGCCGACGGTTACCGGTGTGATCGTTACGTTGGTCGTGGTTGCGCTGGGCGAAATCATTCAATCCCCGCGCTATTACGAATACATTTCGCGGCTGGCGCCCTCGGGACAGCAGGGAACGTACATGGGATTCGCTTTTCTGCCGCTGGGAATCGGTTCGCTCATCGGTGGAAGCTTTGGCGGATTTCTGATTCACCATTACGGCGAAGTGAAACATCAGCCGGGAATGATGTGGGTGGTGATCACGGCGATAGGCATTCTTACAGCAGTTCTGCTGTGGGTGTATGACAGGTTTGTGCTGCCAAAAACGGCGGCCGTCAGCTGACGCCTGTTCGTAATGTCCGTGGTTCTGTTTTATGTTGTCATCCGGTTTTTATGTTTGTCATCCCGGGCGAAGCCGAGGGATCTGCGGTTCGCGGGCAAGGACCTTCGCGGAGTCCAAGACAGCAGGTCCTTCGACGGCGCGGCCGCCCAAACCCCGGGCGGTCGCTGCGCTCAGGATGACACCTTGAAACGATGACGCCTTGAAACGATGACACCTTGAAACAGGGTCACAATGGGAAAGTACATGAGCAAGACTCCGGCCTACATCGCCACACACATTCGCAACGTACTCAAGAATGGCGGTTCGGCACCGCACGTTGAGGAAGTGCAGTGGTTCTTCAAACAGGAAGTAAAGTCGCGCGGCTGGTACACCGCGGAACTGCGCAAGGTGGCAGTGCGATTTCGGCGAACGATCCTTACCGAGCACGATCTGCCCTATCTGCTGGAAGTGGCCGATCACCTGTTCACGGGTAATGTTCTGGAGGAGAAAATCTTTGCCGCGGTGATGCTGCAGGGAATCGTGGGCGAATTCGGCAAGCCTGAGTTCAAGCTATTTGAAAGCTGGCTGAATCGCATCAGCAGCTGGGCGGATCATGACGCGCTGGTGCATTGCCTGATTGGGCCAATCCTGGCCGCCGATGCGACACTGTTAACTCGACCTGCGCGCTGGGCCAAGTCGGAGAAGCGGTGGCATAGGCGCGCCGCCGCCGTAAGCCTCATCCACTGCACGCGCCAACACAAGAATTTCGGCGACATCCAGCGCATCAGCGAAATGCTGCTGGGCGACGATGACGACATGGTGCAGAAGGGGCTGGGCTGGCTGCTGCGGGAAGCGGCGAAGTCTAATCCAGAGCAGACGGTCGGGTATCTCATGACGATTCGCGAGCACTCGCCGAGACTGGTGCTGCGCACGGCGTGCGAAACCTTGCCGGTGGCGACGCGCGAGCGAGTGCTGAAGAAGGCGTCGACAGCACGATGAACCCTTCGGCTCCGTGGGGGAACCGCAGGTCCCTCCGCTCGGACTAAAGTCCTCGGTCGGGATGACAATTATTTTCGAGGAACAGCGACCGGAGGCCCTGATCGGCATTGCAGGAGGTAGGGGTCCTTCGACTGCGCGGCCAAAGTCGGGCCGCTCCGCTCAGGATGACACCCATTAGAGGATGACACCTATTACAGGGTGACACTTATTACAGGATGACAGGTATTACAGGATGGCAGGTATTGCAGGATGACAGCTATTACAGGATGGCTCCTTGTAATTGGTTAGCCTCCCATTTTTTGTTTGTCATCCCTGAGCGAAGCCCTCTGTGCCTCTGTGGTGAAATCGCCTTTCATTTACAATGGATCACGCAATGAATCTTTCCGAAATACAGGCTGCGCTGCGTGACGGCGGCCACGAATGCTGGCTTTTCTACGATCACCATCACCGCGATCCCATCGCTTATCGCGTGTTGGGCCTTTCGCCGACCATGATGGTGACCCGCCGCTGGTTTTATCTGGTCCCGGCGAACGGCGAGCCGGTGAAGCTGGTGCATCGCATCGAGAGCCATCATCTTGACTCTCTGCCGGGCAGCAAGATGGAGTACTCGGCGTGGCAGGAGCTGTGGAAGAACCTGGAATGCATGCTGCAGCCGTACCAGAAGATCACGATGCAGTACTCGCCGAACAACCAGATTCCTTACATCTCGCTGGTAGACGGGGGCATGCTGGAACTGGTGCGCAGTTTCGACAAGCAGATCCTCAGCTCGGCAAACCTGGTAGCGCGCTTCGAGGCGACTCTGACCGACGCGCAAATGGCATCACACTTCAAAGCTCGCGACGGCGTCGACAAAATTACGGCCGCGTTTTTCCAGGAAGTTGGGCGCCGGGTGCGCAACGGGGGCACGCACGAGTTCGAGATGCAGCAGTGGATCATGGAAGCGTTTGGCCGCGAAGGGCTGGAGACCTGCGATCCGCCGAACGTCAGTGTCAACGCGCACAGTGGCGATCCGCATTACGAGCCGAGTTCGGCGACGTCAGCGCCGATTCGTCAAGGTGACTTCGTGCTGCTCGACATCTGGGCGAAACGCAAGGAGCCCGATTCCGTCTATTACGACATCACCTGGACGGGTGTTGTAGGCACGCCGAGCGACAAGCAGCGCGAGATTTTTGAGATCGTGCGCGATGCTCGCGACGCCGGTATTCACACCGTGCAGCAGGCGTTCGAGACGAAGCAGAAAATTCGTGGCTGGGAAGTGGACAAGGCGACGCGGGAATTCATCGACAGCAAAGGCTGGGGCAAATATTTTATCCACCGCACCGGGCATTCGATTACCAGCGACATTCACGGTAATGGCGCGAACCTGGATAACCTGGAGACCAAGGACGATCGCGAGATCCTGCCCAACACCTGCTTTTCGGTTGAGCCCGGCATTTATCTGCCAGAGTTTGGGGTACGCAGCGAAATTAATATGATGATCCGCAATGGTAAGGGCGAAGTGACGGGGCGGGTACAAAATGAGTTGGTGCTGATCTGATGGCGAACCCGCAAAACACAGCAGCCCTGCCGCACTCAGCCAAGGCGGCTCCCGCGCAGACAACTTCCATGGCCATGATCGCGCCGCTGGCGGGCTGGCTGCTACCCGGTCTGGGTCATTTCATTCAACGCCGCTACATTCGCGGATTGCTGCTGATGTTGGCGGTGTTCGTTATGTTTTTCGCCGGCCTGGGAATGCAGGGCAAGGTCTATTCGTTCAACACCGGTGATCTGCTCGATATCCTGGGATTTGTCGGCGACCTGGGCACGGGCGCGCTTTATTTTGTGGCGCGCATCATGGGTTGGGGCATAGGCAATATCCATCGCGCCGTGGCCGACTACGGCACCAAGTACATCGTGGTAGCAGGATTGCTGAACTTCATCGCAGCCGTAGACGCTCACCATATCGCGATCGGCAAGAAACCATGACCTTCGAACTCTCGCACTTCAATGCCGCGTTACTTTTCGCACTGTGCGCGTCGACCGTTTTCGGCATCACCCAACGCAATAGCCCGCGTGACATGTTCCGCTACGGCGCTTATTGCTTCGCCTTGTTCGTCGGCGGAGTGATTGTGGCGGCCTGGGCGATGTGGGCGATCAAACACTAGAAGGCAGTTGTCAAAAGGCAGTTGTCAGTTGTCAGCAGAGCGAAGCGACTAAGACCTGGCTGGCTTGACGGACCACCCCATTGTGCCGCCCCTGAAGGGGCTCAATTACGAGGCTTGCGGCCTACCCAGCGCTTCCGCGCTGGGCTAAGTTAGTTGCGCCCTTCGGGCTGGTTTGCTCGTCTGACAACGGGCGACCGACAACCACCACTGACCGCTGACAACGGACAACTGGCCACTGACAACTGACAACTGTTTTTTACCCTTCCCACACAAACGCGTCGAAGACGCTCAGGGCGACGAAGCCCAGGCGCTGGTAGAGATCGACGGCGCGCTCGTTCATCTCGGTCACTGTCAGGGTCAGCAGGTTGAAATTCCGGTTGCGCAGCGAGTTGTAGGTGCAGGCAATCAGGTTTTCGCCGATGCCTAGACGGCGATATTCCGGAACCAGGCAGACCTGGGTGACGTGACCGACATCGTCTTTCACGCGCGAGCAGAGAATGAGGCCGATCAGCGCATCGGTCGGGCGATGGATCGCCACAAACGATGACTCCACATCAAAAACGCCGCAGCCGGGGAAGCGCACAATGTTGTTGAGAAAGCGAATGGAGCCGGCGTTGGTGCGGTACTGATCGTTGATTTCGGAATCGATGTGGGCCCGGTACGCGGCGGTAATCACAGTGGCCGCCGTCTGGTAGTCCTGCTCCATCCAGCGGCGTATCTGGACATCCTGGGCCAGGCGCACCGGCGGAATTTGCGGAGCATTCGCCCCTCGCAACTGCAACGAAAGAAATAAGCGGCGGTAGCGTTGAAAGCCGGCCGAGGTGAAGTCGGAAGCCAACAGTCCGGCCTGATGGGTCAGCAGCTGCGCTTCGACGCGATGAATGCCGGGCGATTGCTGCAAGGTCTCGATTACATGCTCGACCATCTGCGACTCGATCTGGCGGGCGTCGATGCGGCGCGGCGAGACGAACAGATCGCCGACCACGCCTTTGCTGCCTTCATAGACGAAGAACGAATAACCGATGATGCTGCCGCGCTCCACGGCGGCATAGCCGGGCAGGATTTTGGCATCGACGTAGCGCAGGATCATCTCGGCTGAGCTGCGATAGTCCCAGCAGAGCGTGCGGCCCCATACCTCAACTTCCTGGTCGAGCAGGGGTTGCAGGTCGTTCGACGAGAAATGCCTGAGGTCGAGAATCTCCACAGTAGTTAGTTGATGCGACCGGCGAAATACCGTTGCGGCCATACGGGCGTCGTCCAAGGGCGACTGAGCCAGTCTAGTGCGGGTTGGGAGATTCAGGCAAACCGGTCGGCGGAAAGGCGGGAAGTTCTGGTCGACGATGGCAGGAAGCCCGGGGAGTGGGAGGTGGGTTCAACAGGAAGCTGGAGACCAGTTTCAGTGCACCGGTCTCCAACTTGGTCGCGTCCCGCAACTGTTGGAAGTTGCAGATTCGTATCTCTGACGACCTACTTGGTGGAAGCCTTGAGCAACATGCGCGTTCCGCTATCGAGCTTGATTTCTTTGTTGGTGGAAGTGAGGGTGCCATCCGAGCCGAGTTCCAGGTTCTTGATCCCCAGGACACCGGTGGACTCTTCGGTCAGCATAGGTACATTGCGCGGGCCTGAAGAAGGCGCCGGAGGGGCTGCGGTTGCTGCCTTCAAATCTCCATAACCAATGCCTCCACCGGTATCAGATCCGGCACTTGGATTCGGGCCTACGGCCTGGATAACGCTCTTGATCGGCGTATCTCCACCCGACCGGCTGATCTGGTCGAAGCTGATGGCCAGCGACGATTCCGGATCGCCTTTGGAACGGGCCTTCGACTGGGTCACGTGACCGATTACTTTGGTTCCGCGAGGAAAGGTAACGTTGTCGGAGGCGTGCACATCGCTAACCAGCTTAGCCTCGACTACATCGCCATCCTTGAGCTTTTTGGAATCGAGGGACTTGCTCAGCTCCACGATAAAAAGACCATTCACCGGATGGGCCGTGGAATTTGCCGCCGAGGACTGTGGTGCGGGGCCAGGAAAAGTGGCGGGACTCGGTCCCTTAGCCAGACAGACAGAGACTGCCAGCGCAACAAATAGCGTGCTACTGAACCATCGTGTCATACACACTCCATTTCTAAGACAGTAATCCAATTCTTATACGAACCACATAGGGATGGCAAGAAACGGCCGTGGTCTGGTGCGCAACCTAAGCTATTCACAAACGCTTGCTACCTTTAAATGCGGATTGAGGATCATAGTTTCGTTTTCCATCAAAGAATATAAAGAAACAGGGAAGTCTAAGTGCACGTTATAGCTGATCCTTGAAGGGCGTTGAGCGGAAAAGCTCAAGTAAGAAAAGAATATGCGAGTGGCCCCGGCAGGCAGGTGATGCCAGAAATCTTGTCTGTACTTAGCAACTAAATCTGGCCACGACGGTTCCTATCAGGGTGAGCAGGTAAACAGAATTGGCTGAGTAGCACCAGTTTTTTCCCGTTCTTCACGCGACTGGCCGGGCGATGGATGATCGGATATGAAGACATGAATAGGACATGAAAGGACCACAATGAGTCTCCTCCTCCGTTCCAGTCGGTTATTGCTGTTGGGTATTCTGATTCTTGCGTTGCCGGCGGTCTCGTTTGCCGGCATCTTCATTTCAGTGGGAATCGCACCTCCTCCGCTGCCCGTTTATTCCCAGCCTTTGTGTCCGGGAGCGGGCTATATCTGGACTCCGGGCTATTGGGCTTATGGGCCGGAGGGTTATTTCTGGGTGCCGGGAACCTGGGTGATTGCTCCCCAAGTCGGATTTTTATGGACGCCCGGTTACTGGGGGTGGGGTGGCTCGGCCTTTCTATGGCACGCCGGCTACTGGGGTCCGACGGTGGGCTTCTATGGAGGGGTGAATTATGGATTCGGCTATACCGGTGTGGGTTATGCCGGAGGTTACTGGCGCAATGGCGGATTCTATTACAACCGCAGCGTCAACAACATTAACGTGACGAACATTCACAACGTCTATAACACCAGGGTAGTCAACAACACCACGATTAACCGCGTGAGCTATAACGGAGGGACCGGCGGTCTGCAGGCACGGCCGACGGCCGCGGAACAAAGGGCAGCCAGCGAGCGGCACATAGCAGCTACGCAAACCCAGCTGCAGCATCAACAGATGGCCAGTACGGATCGAGCGCAACTGGCATCGGTAAATCATGGCCGGCCTGAAGTGGCGGCCACTCCGAAGCCGACAGCCTTCCACGGGGCCGGTGTGGTGACTGCGCGCAATGCGCCGGTAACCAACAATCCTGCGATCAACGCGCGGCCCAACAATGCGAATGGCCGGACTGCGGCCACCGCGAACGAGCCGCGTCCGAACACCAGGGGCAACGCTCCGCATCCGAACAACGCCACGGCCGAGCACAATGCGCAGCCGGTGCCGCACCCTCCGACTCGTGAGACAACGAACAATGCTGCGGCGTCGCACCCGAACAACGCCACGGCCGCGCACAATGCGCAGCCAGTGCCGCGTCCTCCAAGCCGTACGACTGAGAGCGAGCCTGCACACAGTAGCAGGAACGCCAGCGCGTCACATCCCAACAACGTTCCACGTCCACCGGCTGAGCAGAGCACGCCGCGGCCCAGCACCGCAACCGCTCCTCACCCCAACAACGCCACGGTAGCGCACAATGCGGGACATCCGGCCACATCGGAAGCGCCGCGAGAAGCGCCGCGTCCTCCGGCACACGAGAGTGCGCCCGCTCCTCACGCCAGCCAGCCGCCGCAACACGCGGCTGCGCCGCATGAAAGTGCGCCGCATCCGCAGAGCGAACCTCACAGCGAACCTCACCATGAGGAACCCCGGTAGAGGCGGAACGAACAGCGTGATTGTGAAAAAGCAGACTATTGAGGCACGGGCCTGAAGGCAGGCCCGTTGTTTCCAAGTTTCCGCTACCGGTTTCCCTGAGATCTCTGTGTCATAAGCCCTGTCGCCGCTGGTCGATTCCAATTTGCGAACTTGGCTTCGCGCGATTTGTGGTCAGCCAAGCCACCACATCAGATACCTAAGGAAACTCTGATCGGTCCCGCAGCGGCTAAAGCCGCATGATTTCGGGTACATAACGGACGGCCTGAAGGCCGTCCCCTTCAAAACGCAACTTAATCAGAGTTTCCCTGAGGCGCATGTTTATCGCGACGCCTCAGGGATCAGAGTTTCCCTGGCGCATGTTTATCGCGACGCCTCAGGGCGTGATTTCAAAAACCACTCCGTCCTGGTAAGCCCCTCCACCGGACGCGGTGCCGTAGAGATTGCCACTCGAATCGAACTCCAACCGGCACAGCGGATTCGATCCATCGCTGCCGCCGGTGAAGTCGTGCAGCGAAGTGTAGTTCCATTCGCCGCCCGAGCGAGTGAGCTTGAAGACGGAGCCGTAGCCGTATCGTCCATCGGCGAAGGTGGTGCCATACAGGTTGCCGGCTGCGTCCATCAAAAGCTTGTCGTAGGGGCCAATGTCGATGCCGTTATTGAAGCCGTACAGGTAATCGTAATTCCAGTTGTTACCCGAAGAGGTGAGCTCAAAAACCGTGCCCCCTCCGGTAGAGTCGTGGACGGTGCTGCCGTAAAGATTGCCGGCTTGATCGAAGATCAGACCGCCCTGCGGAGTCGCACCATTGTTTCCCTGATAAGTGAAGGAGTGAATCGTGCTCTCGACCCAGCCGGAACCCGACCGCGTCAACTTGTACACGGCACCGTACCCCCCGGGACCATTCTGCGAAAATGTGCCATAGACATTGCCGGAAGAATCGATGGCAACGCCTCCCCAGGGAAACTGACCGTCGCCATTATTGGTGGCCTGATAGAGCACGTTCTGGGTCCAGCCGCCGTTGGAGTGAGTCAAGCTGTAAACCACGCCCCAGCCCGCCGAACCTCCATTGACGGTGGTGCCATAAATATTGCCTGCCTGATCAAAGCTAAGATCGCCTTGGGGATAAGCTCCATCGCTACCCAGGAATTGATAGAGCACATTCGAAGTCCAACTCACCAGGACGGAAGCGGGAGCGCGAGGCGGCGGCTGTAGAGTGTAGATCGTACCGCAGCCCTGATTTCCATTGGAATCACTGCAAGGCCCACCGCCTCCCGCCGAGGTGGTGCCGTAAAGAAGTCCATTGGGTCCGACGACCAGTCTGGAGGCCGGGCCTTCGCCGTCGCCGCCTCCGGCAAAGCTATGCAGCGGACTGAGGACCCAGCCGGATCCGTCGTTGTCTATGGAAAACACCGTACCGTAGCCATTCATTCCCCCGCTGAACGCAGTGCCATAAATGTTGCCGGCGGCGTCGATGGTCAGGCCGGTGAAGGGATTGGCGCCGTCCCCTCCGCCGGTGAAATTGTAAATAACCTGGTAGTTCTGGGCCCGGGCGGGGGTGGACAGGCACAGGTAAACGAACGCAAACACCATTATGAATCCCAGCGCGGCGCGCTTTGCCGCCAGCCGGGTCTTACCGCACATCAATTCGGAAAACTGTTTATGAGTGGTCATTACCTTTTCTTTCTCGGCCAGAACCCATCTCAAGGCTGGCGCTCGCGCTCTCCAGTGCAACTGGATTTGGAGCAGGCACGGTGACAGGCACCTGATGTCGACATCAAGAACAGCGTATTCGGGTTGATCGCGTGCTAAAAGTTACGAAAGTACAAGAGGGTCGATTGGTCTTTCGTAACCGGACATGTCACTGACAAAGTGAGCGCACGTGTGACCAGGCTGACTGCATGCCCTGGGGCGATAAACACACCTCGTTTCCGGCAGGGAAAACGGGCCGCCGGGGGTCTCAGGTGTTTATCTTTCGTGGAAGTGGCGTTGGAATCACCCTCGTTTGGCTGAAGCGAAGGTGCAGAGGCGGCGCGCACAACAGTTAATCAGTTCATGAACTGATTAAGTAAAAGTATTAAGGTGATTCTCCACAAGTGACGGCGCATGTCAAGAGTTTGTTGGGGGGAGAGGTATAGAAATTAACAATCGGCGGATACTACATCGGGCGCAATGTTAAATTGACGGCAATTTTTTAGGTCAGACACTGTGGCATGTGGCGGATGCCTCCCGGCGATTACGGATGCTGCGGGCTGGTGCCGTTACCGGTGACCAGGTAGAAGTCGAGATGCTGCAGCTCGAAACCGCCAAACTTGGCGACCCGGCGTCCGGGAAGCCGGTATTCCAGCTCGGTCTTCGTCCCGGCGGCAGCGACCACGATATGGTCGCCGGCGGGAATTTCATTTCGTCCATAGTTGGAGACGGGGTGATTGCGATAAAAGGCAAGACCGTACTCCACGCCGGGCGACACATCGTAGACCGCAATGTCGGGAACGCGGCCGAGTTCGGTTTGCGCCAGCGTGGCCTGGACCAGTCGCTCCGATTGCAAAATGTTAATGATGGGGGCTGTGCCCCGCAGAATGAGCGCAAAAGCAATCACCACCGGAACCAGGGTAGCGAAGCGCAGCACCCGGTAACCCTGGTTCTGCAGGGTCAGCCACAGCATGAGAATGGTGATGATGGCCAGGGCGGCGGCGACGATGATCACGTTGCGCGGCAGAGGCAGCTTCAGCAGCTTGAAGGGCACGATCAGCGCGGCCACCGGCACTGCGGCAGAAAGCGCGCCGTGCAGCAAAACCATCCACAGGCGCGGCTTGGCGGCTTCTTCTTCGCGGCGCCGGATGAAGTCGGCCAGCAGGATGGCGCCGGCGGGAATTGCGGGCAGAATGTATCCCGGCAGCTTGGATTGGGAAAGCGAGAAGAACAGGATCGGCAGCAGCAGCCACAATGTCAGATACGTGCGAAAGTCTTCCTGCCCGGCAGGCTGTTGGACCGAGAAGCGCCAGTCGCGGATGGCATCGACCACCGCTTCCACGGCAAACACCGTCCACGGGACCAGCGCCAGCAGACCCACCGGCAGATAGAACCAGAAAGGCTGAGGATGGTGGTAGACGTTGGTAGCGAAGCGCTCCAAATTATGCTGCAGGAAAAAGACACGGAAGAAATTAGGATTGGCGTGCTGCACGGCGATGAACCAGGGCACGGCCAAGGCCAGATAGAGCGCGATGCCGATGGGCCACAAGGTTCGCAGCACCAGCCTGCCATCGCGGCGCAACACGGCGAAGACGACGATGATGAGCCCGGCAAGAAAAACGGCGATTGGTCCTTTGGCTAAGGTTGCCAGTGCGCTGAAGAAATAGAAGGCGAGCAACCATCCGCGGTTGGCGCTGACATACCATCCATACCAGCACAGCATGGCAGCGGTAAACATCACGGCCAGCGGCATGTCGGTAGAGGCACTGCGTCCGAAGCCAACGATCAGGGCCGAGGACGCCGTGATCAGCGCCGCGTCCAGTTGACTGCCTCGGCGGAAGCGGCGCGTCCACACGAAGACGAAGACGATCAGCAGGGAAGAAAGGACTGCCGAGGGCAGACGCGCAGCCGTGTCGCTGACTTCGCCGGCGGCTTTGTAGGCGACCATGGCGGACCAGTAGTAGAGCGGCGGCTTCTCCAGCCAGGGATGGCCGTAAAGCACTGGCGTGACCCAGTCGTGGCGAGCCAGCATCTCGTGGGCGACCTGCGCATAACGGGGCTCGTCGGCGCCGACCAGGCCGACGAGTTGCAGTCCGAGAATAAAGAGGAATCCGCAAAAGGCGATGAGGGCCAGAGCGTCGGTTCCGCGGCGAGTGCGTTCGTTCAGGCTGGGAGGCGTAGGTCGCAAAATCAGTTAGTCCGATGAGGTCACATTTGCGCGGAGCAGCACTTCAGCGGTGCAATTCCAATGTACCTGAGAAAGCGGCTTTGGGGAAAAGCAGATCCCTCGTCGGGCTGAAGCCCTCCTCGGGATGACAAAAATAAGAGGGTCCGCAGTCGGCACGGCTGAAGGCGTGCCCTGACACAAACACGAAGGCGTGCTCCACCCACAGGTGAGCCGCAGATCCCTCGTCGGGCTGAAGCCCTCCTCGGGATGACAAAAAGTCGTCGGGCTGAAGCCCTCCTCGGGATGACAAAAATAAATAAAGGACTTGGGACAGCGCAGCTAAAGCTGCGCTCCTTCAAAACCACTCAGACGACTTCCTGGACAGCCTGTAAGGGGCGGGCTTCATCTGGTCTGCGTGAAGTCCTCACCAACTCTATTGCACGTGCCCCTGGTAACCGGTTGCTCGCAACTGGGCGAGCAGGCTCTGGACCGCGGCGGGCAGCGGACCGTCCACGGCGCAACCGCTGGCGCACTCGTGGCCTCCGCCGCCAAAGGCTTGAGCAACCTTGGCTACGTTTACCGCTCCCTTGCTACGCAGGCTGACGCGGAAACAGCCGTCGGGCTGCTCCCGGAAGAACAGCGCCACTTCGATGCCCTTGATGGCGAGCGCGTAATTCACCAGGCCTTCGCAATCTTCGTCGCTGGCTTCGTAGCGTTCCATAATTTCGCGTTCCACGTGCATCCAGGCCAGCGAGCCTTCGTGGTGCAGTCCACTCAAGGCCGCTCCCAGCAATCGCATTTTAGATAACTGGGTAGAAAAGTAAACATTCTGCGCGATGCTGACCGGATCGGCACCGCAGCGGACCAATTCCTGGGCGAGGGCGAAAGTGCGCTCGGTGGTGCCGTGAAAGCAGAAAGAACCAGTGTCGGTAAGCACGGCTGTGTACAAGCAAGTGGCGACTTCAGGCGAAATCTTTACGCCGGCCTCGCGGGCCAGCCGGAAGATCATCTCGGCGGTGGCGCAGGCGCTGGGGTCGATCCAGTTCACATCGGCAAAGGGACGCGCCGTGGCGTGATGATCGATGTTGATGAGATAGTGGCTCTCCAGTCCAGTGAGGCGAGTGCGCTGCACGCTGTCGCATTCCAGGATGATGACCGCATCGGCTTCGGGAGCCTGACCGGTATCGTGCAGAACGATGTCGGCGAAGGGCAGCGGGCGGTAGATGCCGGGAATGCCGTCGCTGAGGACTACGCTGGCCTGTTTGCCCATGCTGCGGAGAATCTGATAGCAAGCCAGGGCCGAGCCCACGGCATCGCCATCCGGCCGCGCATGCGAGGTCAGAATAAATGTCTGTCTTCTACCGATCTGATCTAGTACTTCGTCGAGCATGGCCTGTTTGAGAACCGCTCCTAGCTCTTAGCCTTTCGCTATTAGCTCTTAGCAAACGGACATAGTGCGACGCATTCTTGCCAAGAGCTAACGGGCTAAAAGCTAAGAGCCAAAAGCTAGGAGCCCCTTTTCCTCTTCTGAATTCTGTGTAACAGCTCTTCGATCCTGCCGCCGTACTGATCCGAACGATCCAACACAAAAATCAGTTCGGGCGCCTGCCGTACGCCCAGCCGTCTGGTCAGTTCGTGACGTATGTAGCCGCGAGCCGCATTCAAGCCCTCAATGCTCTGGGCAGCTTCCTTTTCGTCTCCGGCGGCCACCACGAAGACTCGCGCGGTCCGGCTGCCGCCCTCCAGATGCACTTCGCTTACGCTCACCAGGCCGATGCGGGGATCGCCCAGTTCTCCCTCGACGAGGGCGCCGATTTCTTCCCGCAGCGCCTCGCCGACGCGCTCGCGATGATATTTCTGTCCCCGGTTTTCCATAATTCAGCTCTTAGCTATCAGCCTTTAGCGCTTAGCTTAAAACCCAATTCCAGCGTACGGCACGGCTGAAGCCGCGCCCTTTCAAAGCCAGAACTAATCAGAGCTTCCCTAAGAGCTAAAAGCCTAAAAGCTAAAAGCTGCAGAAGGGGAACGTTAGAGCATACGCCTACTGGTCAAGTTTGCGGTGATGACTATCACGATTCCCCGGGTAAGTGGCCGCCGAATTCGGCTTCGCTCAGGAAGTCGAGAAACGAATCGGTGATCTCGCCGCCACTGTTGTTGGCCACGCGCATGGCATGCCGCTCGACATTGCGCATCAGGCCATCGAGATAGTCGCGCGAGTCGGAGATGCTGACTACGCCCAGCGTGGCACGCTGCCAGGCCTCGCTGGCGTCGAGCTCGGCGACGGCAACATTGAAGTGCGCCCGCAGGCCGTCTTTGACGCTGCGCACCACTTGCCGCTTGTCTTTCAACGAGTGCGCGGCTTCAATGCGGATCTCGAGCGTGAGATACGCAATCATTGTCGGTTCCCAGTTGCACAACGTCCCGGACACCGGCTCCTCGGCGGAGGATCAGTTCCGGGACGATGATTGGTTTTAATTCCCAAAGAGGTTGCTTGCCGGGTGAAGCAGCGCTTTTACCTCAGGCGCTAAAGCGCAGGTGAACCGCAGATCCCTCGTCGGGCTAAAGCCCTCCTCGGGATGACAAACTAGAACAACTCTGCGGTTGGCACGGCTAAAGCCGTGCCCTGACACAAACCTGAAGGCGTGCTCCACATGTGAACCGCAGATCCCTCGTCGGGCTAAAGCCCTCCTCGGGATGACAAGCTTGAACAGGCCGGCAGTTGGCACGACTAAGCCGTGCCCTGATACAAACCTGAAGGCGTGCCCCACAGGTGAACCGCAGATCCCTCGTCGGGCTAAAGCCCTCCTCGGGATGACAATGGAGGGTAGCTTCCTCGGCGCACCTAAAGGTGCGCCCCTTCTAGCCACTATCCCCTAACCACTAGCCACTGTCTTACACAAACGCTTCGGCGGCGACCCTTTCAGTCACGAAGACCTCGATGATGTCGCCCACCTTGATGTCGCCGTAGTTGGTGATCGAGATGCCGCACTCCATGCCGTTACGCACTTCGTTGACATCTTCCTTGAAGCGCCGCACCGAACCGATCTTGCCCTTGAAGACGACCACGTTATCGCGCAGCAACCGTACTTCGGCATCGCGCTTGACCACGCCGTCGATCACCAGGCAGCCGGCAATCATACCCACCTTGGGAACCCGGAAGGTATCGCGAACTTCGGCGCGTCCCAGATAGGTTTCCTTGATGATGGGTTCGAGCAGGCCGGTCATGGCGCGCTTGATCTCGTCCTGCACTTCGTAAATGATCGAGTGCAAGCGGATGTCGACTTTCTCCTGCTCGGCCAGTTCCTGCGCTTTGCGTTCCGGGCGCACGTTGAAGCCGATGATGATGGCATTGGACGCCGAAGCCAGCAGCACATCGCTTTCGGTGATGGCTCCCACGCTGCCGCGCATGACATTGATCTTCACGCGCTCGTTCGACAGCTTGGTCAGCACATCGCCCAGCACTTCGACTGAGCCCTGCACATCGCCCTTGAGGATGATGAACAGTTCCTTCTGCCCCGCCGACTTCAACTGCTCGGCCAGGCCTTCCAGCGAAACGCGTGAGCTCTTGGCGAGCTGAGCTTCTCGTGCCTTGGCTTCGCGATACTCGGAAATACCGCGCGCCTTCTCACGATCCGCCACCGCGACCAGTTGATCGCCAGCCTGCGGCAAGCCTTCCAGGCCGAGGATCTCCACCGGCGTGGAGGGACCGGCGGCATCCATGGCGACGCCGCGATCGTTGAACATGGCGCGCACTTTTCCGAAGACGTTGCCCACTACAAAGTTGTCGCTGTTGTGCAGCGTGCCGTTCTGTACCAGCACGGTCGCCACCGGACCACGGCCGCGATCGAGCTTGGCTTCCAGCACCGTGCCGCTGGCCAACCGCTCGGGAACGGCTTTCAGATCTTGCAGGTCGGCAACCAGGCAGATCATTTCCATCAGCAGATTGAGATTGGTCTTCTGCTTGGCGGAAACGTCAACGAACACCGTGCTGCCGCCCCAGTCTTCCGGCATCAGGCCGCGATCGGCAAGCTGCTTTTTGACGCGCTCGGGCAGGGCGTCAGGTTTGTCGATTTTGTTGACCGCAACAATGATTGGAACATTGGCAGCCTTGGCGTGATCGATGGCTTCCAAAGTCTGCGGCATGACGCCGTCGTCAGCAGCGACAACCAGGACAACGATGTCGGTTACCTTCGATCCGCGAGCACGCATGCGGGTGAACGCTTCGTGACCGGGAGTGTCGAGGAAAACGATCTCGCGTCCGAAGGCAGGCGAGTTGGGATCGGTGATGGCAACTTTGTAAGCGCCGATGTGCTGGGTGATACCGCCGGCTTCGCCTTCGGCTACGTTGGTCGAGCGAATGGCGTCGAGCAAGCTGGTTTTGCCGTGATCGACGTGTCCCATGATGGTGACCACCGGAGGACGGGTAATAGCCAGTGCGCCGCCGTCTTCGCCCGCTTCGGCCGGACCTTCGTCCTTGGCCAACTGCTCTTCGAAGCTGATGACCGAAGTTTCGGCTCCGAAGTGGCGAGCCATGTCACTGGCCAGATCGGAATCGAGTGTCTGATTGACGGTGGCAAAGACGCCACGGGCCAGCAAACGCGCGATGAGATCTTTGGCGCGAATGCCCAGCTTCTCGGCCAGATCTTTCACGCTGACGCCTTCAGGAATGGTGATGGCCCGGGTGATAGGCAACGGCTCGCTGGAGAGCGAAAGTCGCGGCGGCGGAACGAAGCCCTTCATCGGGCCTTCCTTCACACCACGCGGAACATAACGTTGTCCCGGCCGCGCCGGACGTCCCATGGGACGCTGGCCGGTGGGTGGAGGCGGAGCTCCAACTCCGGGACCGCCGGCAAATCCCGGACGGGCGCCGGGTGCTCCAGAACGCGTAGGATGCGGGCCGCGACGTTCGCCGGGACGCATGGGCGGACGAGTGCCCGGAGCGCCGCTCATCGGCGGACCTCCCGGACGCTGCGGACGCTGGAAAATCGGCTTGCCGCGTTCAGGCATGGCTCCGCGCGGCGGAGTCGCTGCTGCCGGTGGACGGATGGGTGCGGTGTAGACCGGACGCGGTCCGGTTTGCGGCACGATCAATCGCCGGGGAGCAACATGTGGGGCGCTTGCGCTGGTCCCTGGCTGTTGTGGCTGGCCGGGACGTACAGGAGCGCCGGGCACGGGCGGACGCAATCCAGCGGGCGCAGGCGCAGCCACCGGAGATCCGAGACGCGGGGGCGCTACCCGAGTGGCCGGCGCTCCCGGACTTGCAGGCGCAGATGTATCGGGCTCGACGGCGGTGGAGGGCTCGGCGGCTATAGTTTCCGGCGCGGAAGTCTCGATTTCAGGTTCCTCGAGGACAGCTACTTGATTATTGATTGTTGCCTCTGAAGGCTTCACTGCCTCGGAAACAGATGGGGCATGAGTCTGCTGGGCCGCGGGCGGAGCCGGCGGCTTGGGGGGTGGAATGACGATGGCGGCCGGTGGACGCGCGACCGACTGCGGGGTGATGAATCGTGGCGCCGGCTTGGGCGGCTCGACTGGAGCCGCGGGCTGCGTGCTGGCTACCACGGAGTGGGACACAGGCGGCGCCGGCCGGGGCGGAACGGCCGAAGGCGGAGCCACGGTGGGCCGGGCAGCGGGCGAGGTGGCCTGACTGGGCGGCGCAACGGAACGCGGAGGAACGGCAGGCTGCTTGGCTCGCTGCGTAATGGCCTTCAGCACATCCCCGGGCTTGGAAATGTGCGACAAGTCGATCTTCGGCTTGAATTCGTCGGCCGCCGCCGTGGCCGAGCGCGAGCTCCGGCTGCCGCTGGGCGACTGCTCGGCAAAGTATTTTTTGACGCGCTCGGCTTCATCTACTTCGATGGAACTGGAGTGCGTTTTCTTCTCGGTTACGCCGACCTTGGTAAGAACGTCGAGGATCGACTTGCTCTTGACCTCAAGTTCTCTGGCCAGATCATTGATTCGAATCTTATGTTGCATTCCGCCCTGTTTCCTCCGTCGTTATGTCCCGTCCGGTTACCCGTTCATAGCATCCTCACGGTTTAGGTTGTAATAGCCGTTGGCATTTGGCATTTAGCACTTAGCCAAATGCTAACTGCCAATTGCTAAGTGCGGGCCTCCCCGCTAACGTTTCTCTCCCGGCTCTTCTTCGTCGGGAACATTCTCGCCTTCGGTCTGCGGCCGCTCATGAATGGTCAGCTCACGCTCGTCGGCGAGAGGAGCGTTCTCCACTCCATCGACCACTTCGGCTTCATAATACTGACCTTCTTCGACCAGTTCTTCGACACTCTCCGAATCGGCTTCCGGCTCGTCGGGCAAGCCCTCGATATCGCCGGACTGGCCGGCAGAGTCGGGACCTTCTTCATCATCGCCGGCGCCTTCGGCCTCGGCCGCCACCAGCGAAGCTTCCTCGTCGGCCAGCTCGGTATCCTCTTCCGCGACTTCTTTCGCGACGTCTTCCGCAATCCCGGATTCCTCCGGCGATTTCTCGCCGGCTTCCGCCGCCTCTTCATCGGCCAGCGCCACTTCTTCACCGGCGACTTCCTCGGCGTCGGCGAGCGCGGGCTCTCCGGAAGCTGCGGCTTCAGCTGCATCCAGACTGGAAAAGTAATTATTGACTGCAATACTGATTTTTTCCACCGTCTTGGGGCCGATGCCCGGGACCTCTTCGAGTTGTTCCGGCGTCATATCGGCAACCGATTCCACCGTGGTGATTCCGGCCGCTACCAGCTTCTCAATGATGTTCGGCTCCAGATCAGGCACCGACTCCAGCGGAGTGGTGGTCACGTTCAACACGCCGCGCATCTGCTCTTCGACTTCCTGGCGCTTCTCTTCCTCGCTCTTGATGTCGATCTTCCAGCCCAGCAGTTTGGCAGCCAGGCGAACGTTCTGGCCTTTCTTGCCGATGGCCAGCGACAGTTGGCTGTCGTCGACAATGACTTCCAGATGCTTGTCCTGGCCTTCGAGGACGGTGACGCGGCTGACCTTGGCAGGCTGCAACGCCTTCTCGGCAAAGGTGACCGGATCGTCGTGATACTCAATGATGTCGATCTTCTCGCCGCGCAACTCGCGGATGATCGATTGCACGCGCATGCCTTTCATGCCGACGCAAGCGCCTACGGGATCGACATCCTTGTCTTTCGACATAACGGCGATCTTGGTGCGCTCGCCGGCTTCGCGGGCAATGGCACGAATCACCACTGTGTTGTCGTAGATCTCGGGTACTTCGGTCTGGAACAAGTGCGACACCAGTTCCGGCACGGCGCGGGAGACCACGACCTGCGGGCCCTTCGAAGCTTTCTCGACGCGCGAGATTACTACGCGCGCACGCTCGCCGGGAGCGAACGACTCCAGGCGCGACTGCTCCTTCCGCGGCATGCGACCTTCGGCCTTGCCCAGGTCGACGATGACGTCCTGACCTTCCTGGCGCTTGACGGTGGCGTTGATGATTTCTCCCACCCGTCCGATGTACTCGTTGTAAATGGTGTCGCGCTCGGCTTCGCGCACTTTCTGGAAAATCACCTGCTTGGCCAACTGAGCCGCAATGCGTCCCAGCACGTCGGTGGCTTTGTAGGTGCGCAATTCGCCGCCAATTTCGGCGGCGGGATCGACGCGCTTGGCATCGTCGAGCGTGATCTGGGAAAGCGGATCTTCGATCTGGTCGGAGCTCTCCACAATCGAGCGCACGGCATAGGCGCGGATCTGGCCGCTCTCCTTGTCGAGTTCGGCGCGCAGGTTCTCCTGTGTCTTGTAATATTTTCGGGTGGCTACGACGATCGCATCCTCCACCGCGCTCACGACGATCTGCGGATCGATACCCTTTTCCCGGCTGAGAGCGTCGATTACGTTGTACAGTTCACTCGCCATAAATTTTGTGCCACCTGACTCTGCCTTGAAGGGGCGTAGCTTCAGCTACGCCGATGCAAACCTTATTTATTTTTGTCATCCCGAACCGGCTTTAGCCGGCGAGGGACCTGCTTTTGAATCTTGTGCCGTCCCTGAAGGGACTCGGTCCTCATTCTGGACCGTAACCAGCGCTTAAGCGCTGGGCTAAGCTCTTTCGCGCCTATGGCGCTTGGGTTTCGCGATGCGAACTGCAATGCGAAACCAGGTTTCACACAAACTCTGAAATACCCTGGGGGCTAAGGCCGGTGCCGTTTGGCTGGACGGCCGCGGCGCTAAAGCACCGCACTACTACCCGAACTCAAGCACCGCAACCAAATCCCTAGAACTCCGGTACCAGGTTCGCCTTCTCCACGTTGGAAAATGCGATCTCGACTTCCGTTCCCGCCTCCACCGCCTGATGCTTCTTCGACTGCTTGCGGCCGCTCAGCTCCAGGCTGAGGTGGCTATCGTGAAACGCCTTCAGCCGGCCTTCAAAATGCCGGTTGCCGTTCACCGGATCGCGGGTCATCAACTTCACCAGGCTGCCCACGAAGCGCTGAAACTCTTCCGGCTTCGACAGCTTGCGGTCCAGCCCCGGCGACGAAACTTCCAGCGTGTAGGTGCTACCCGGCACCGCATCTTCCACGTCGAAGATCGTGCCGACCTCGCGGCTGTAATTAGCGCAATCCTCGTGGGTCACGCCGCCGGGCTTGTCGATGTAGATCCGCAACACGCGGGCCTTGCCGCCGCCCAGCAATTCCAAGTCGACCAACTCCAGTCCGCTGGACTGCGCCACCCGCTCCGCGATCTCCCGAACCTTCTCAAAACTGGCTGCCATGGTGTTCAGTAACAGCTTCCACCCCAGAAGTCACAAACCCGGTTTCTTCCGAGAACCCGGCCTCCCGGTGACTAAGCAAAGAGCGCCCGTCAGGCTCTTGCTGCCGCCTGGACTCGCCGTGCACAGCGGATTACGGAGTGGAAATAAAAAGTGGGCTCTCGCCCACCGATGTGCTTCGCCGAATCTGCGCGGGTCGACCGTCACGCCGGGAGTGAAGTGACAGGACCCCCAAAACACAGCAGTACTTTGGTAAGTATACGCGGAGCAGGGCTGGGATTCAAGGAGTACCGAAGGGCCGTCCTCACAGGCGCCCAGCACGTTTTTCTGGCGTGCCAAGGCAGAACCTGGCTACCATCTCATCTGATGCCAAGCAGTCGTTCGTCGATGCGAAACGGCTCGATTTTCTTAACCTTGCGGAGAAACCGGAAGCTTAGGGATGCATCACCACGGCAAGCGATCAAGCAATCGGACATCGATTTCACCCATTCTAAGCCATTGGGATTTGTGTCAGGGCACGACTTCGAGTCGTGCCGTAATTGGCACGCCGTGACTCATACTGGGGACGATGTCGCCACGCGTACGGACCGCAGATCCCTCCGCTTCGCTTCGCTCCGGTCGGGATGACAATCGAGGGGGAGACTTTTTCGGCCCGGCTGAAGCCAGGCCCTGACACAAAGCAACGTCTCGACTTTGAGTCTCGACTTTCATAGGAAGGCTAGCATCCGTAAGGGCTCGCACGAGTGGCTGACAGCAGACCGCGCACTCGTCTATCTCCCTGGCCTTCCCCGGTTTGCCTAACCACCGCCGCAACTCTACAATAAACGTTTACCCCTCCATGGAACCGCTATCATGATCCATTTTCCTGTGCCCGAGGCGTTGACCTTTGATGACGTGTTGCTGTTGCCTGGCAAGTCGGATGTTGTACCCGCGCTGGCCGACACCTCAACCCATCTGACCCGAAACATTGAACTTCGCGTGCCCCTGATCAGCGCGGCCATGGACACCGTGACCGAGTCGCGCATGGCCATTGCCATGGCTCAGCAGGGCGGCCTGGGAATCATCCACCGCAATCTCACCATCGAGCAGCAGGCCACCGAGGTCGACAAGGTGAAGCGCTCGGAAAGCGGCATGATCGTCGATCCCATCACCATGTCGCCGGAAGAGAAAATCTCCGACGCGCTGGAAGTGATGCGGCGCTATCGTATCTCGGGCGTTCCGGTCACCAAGAACAAGAAGCTGGTCGGCATCCTGACCAACCGCGATCTGCGCTTTGAAACCCGCACCGACATTCCCATCAGCGAAGTGATGACCAAGGAAAACCTGATCACGGTTCCGGTCGGCACCACGCTGACCGACGCCGAGGCCATCCTGCACCAGCATCGCATCGAGAAGCTGCTGGTGGTCGACGATCGCTATAACCTGATGGGCCTGATCACGGTCAAGGACATTCAGAAGCGGCTGAAATATCCCACGGCGGCGAAAGACGATCATGGGCGGTTGCGCGTGGGCGCGGCCATCGGTGCTACCGGCGATTATCTGGAGCGGGCGCAGGAACTGGTCCGCGCCAAAGTCGATCTGCTGGCCATCGACAGTGCCCACGGACATTCGACTCGCGTGATCGAGGCCATTCAGAAGATCAAGGCGATGCTGCCGCAAGTCGATCTGCTGGCCGGCAACGTTGGCACCTTCGATGCCGCTTGCGAGCTGGCGCGCGCCGGAGCCGACGGCATCAAGGTCGGCATCGGTCCCGGCTCCATCTGCACGACGCGCATCGTTACCGGCGCCGGAGTTCCGCAGATCACCGCCATCGCCGAGGCAGCACGCGCGGTCCGTGACAGCGGCGTTTCGGTGATTGCCGACGGCGGCATCAAATATTCCGGCGACATTACCAAGGCTATCGCCGCGGGCGCGCACTGCGTCATGATCGGCTCGCTGCTGGCGGGGACGGAAGAGAGTCCGGGCGAGACCATCCTTTATCAGGGACGATCGTTCAAGGCTTATCGCGGCATGGGATCGCTGGCGGCGATGGCGCAAGGTTCCAGTGAGCGCTATTTCCAGACCACCGATTCCGATTCCTCGGTTCCAGTTCTGTCGGAGGACGGCAGCGAAGGCAATCGTCTGGCGAAGCTGGTGCCCGAAGGCATCGAGGGGCGCGTTCCGTATCGCGGCACGGTTGGCATGATCGTGTATCAGCTGGTCGGCGGAGTGAAGAGCGGTATGGGATACGTCGGCTGCTCCAGCATTGCCGAGCTGCAGCAGAAAGCGCGCTTCGTGCGCATCAGCGGCGCGGGTTTGCGCGAAAGCCACGTTCACGATGTGATGATCACTCGCGAGGCGCCGAACTATCGAGTGGAATAGTTGCCAGGCTTCGCGCTGTTAGCTCTTAGCCTTTAGCTCTTAGCCTTTAGCCTTTAGCTCTCAGCAGGCCGAGTCTAAGCGATTGCCGAAGAAGTCGCTGGCCGGACGTTTTGGTTACTGATCCGACTTGCTTACTGATCCGACGTTTTGAAAGGGCACAGCTTTGGCTGTGCCGTAAGAGGGCTCTTTAATTCTTGTCATCACGAACCGACTTTAGTCGGTGAGGGATCTGCTTTTTCCGGCTTTTTCAGCGACTATAAGCCGCAAGCGGAGAGTCGTTCAACGCGGGGGCATTTCCCTCGGCGGCTAAAGCCGATTCTGTGATTAGGCTTTCTCGGCACGCCTGAAGGCGTGCCCTTTCAAAGCATCATTACAAAAGCGTCATTACAAAAGCAGCATTGGCTGAGAGCATGATTCCAACGCAGTGTAAATTGCCGAACCATCCATTCAGATGAAATGTCTTTCGGAGCCCCCGTTTTGCTGAAGCCGTCGTCTCGATCTCTCATCCGCAACTGGTGGCTGGTTGTCGTCTGGCTGGGAATTATCCGGCTGGAGTCGACCGACATGGCTTCGGCCAACAATACGACCACCGTGCTCTACAAGGTGATATCGGCAGTAGTGCCACATGTGGAACCGTCGTTCGTGTCACAACTCGACGAGGTGCTGCGCAAGTCTGGACATTTCCTGGGCTACGGAATCCTGAGCGCGCTGGTCTTTCTCGCCTTGCGTAACACCAATCGCGACCGGCTGCGTCCCCTGTTGCCACGGCCCTGGGCAATTTATCTGCGCGACTTGTGGCGGCTGGAGTGGGCCGTCATCGGGATGCTGGTCACCATCGTCACCGCTTCCTACGACGAGATTCACCAGACCTTCATTCCTTCGCGCACCGGCCGCTGGCAGGACGTGGTGCTGGACAGCTGCGGAGGGCTCGTGGTGCAGGTGATCATTTATTTTCTCGCGACCCACGCGCTCAAGCTTCGCCGCACGGCCGTGCCGGAACCCGAGCTGACGTCGACGCGGTAGAGCGGCGGAAGATCGGTGGCCCTTCGAGAGCCCAGAGCAGATTCTTGAAGTGTCATCCTGAGCGGAGCGAAGCGGAGTCGAAGGACCGCTATCCTCGCCCAGAGCATGGTCATCACGAGCCGAGTGAACCTCTGGCCGACCTCAAGCAAAGTTCCGTGAGCCAATGGATTTGCAGGAGTCTCAACTCCAGCCCGTAGGGCGAAAGAGCTTAGCCCAGAGGGAGCCGCAGGCGGTGTCCTGGGTAAGTTGGGAAATGAGTTCGAGTCCCGTAGGGATGGCAGACTGCCTCGGCCGGCGTCCACTCTGTTTGGTCTGCCGTGCCTACGGCACTGGAATTCTTGAATGCTGCGTACCCAGCGCTGAAGCGCTGGGCTAAGCCATTGCGCCGTCGGCGCTGGTCGTCCGTCCTGTATGTGCCACTGCCGGAACCAGGAACCGCAGATCCCTCCGCTTCGGTCGGGATGACAAGGGAAGAGGTTTGCTTCCGCTCCCGGGGCGGCACTCGAATGTCGTCGCTACGATTTCTGCGCCAACGGCAGGCTTTCCGCAATGATGCCAACCCAGCCTGAGCGCCACCTACTCCACTTCATACCCCTTCGGCGGAGAAACCACGTCGGGCTTGCGGGCGATCAGCAGCAGTGCGCCGATACGCTTGAAGTCGCGCAACTCCCCGGCATTCTTGAACCACTTTCCGCTGTATTCCTCCGGGGTCGGCGTCAAATCTGGAATGCGTACCGCCCGCACCTCTTCGAACGCGTGCTCCTGCAGCAGATCGAGATACTCCTGCTCCGAGCGCACCTGTACCGGAACCTTCAGCTCCTCGACCCAGCGCAGCGAGTAGGCGTTGTCCTTATAAAGGTTGATCAGGATGAACAACTCGCCCAGAGGAACCATCACCCGGAACAGTTCGTCCAGCGCGCCCTCCTGATCGCCGTAGTAATAAAACGATTCCACCGAGAGCACTTTATCGAAGAAGTTTTCTTCCCAGGGAATCTGCTGTGCCGATCCCACCACGAACATCAGGTTCTCGTAATTTGCAGAATTGGCCCGCGCCCGGCGGATCATCTCGTCCGACACATCCAGTCCAATCACCTGGCCCGGCTTGTCGGCGCTGCTGACGGCCTGCGCCAGCAGCCGGCTCGCCCAGCCCGCGCCGCATCCCAGATCGAGCACGCGCTCCCCCGCCTGCAGATTCATCAGCGCCAGCGTCTGCCGGGTGATGCTGATGTGATGGTTCTCCATCTCTTCGCCGCGGCCGGCCTCGGCCCACTCGTTGAACTCGCGCCGCATGCGCTCGTCCGTAGAAATCGTTTTGTTGTCGGTCATGCTCTCCTCGTAGCTGGAACCTCCATAATCGCGGCATCGCTTCACCACGGAGACACGAGGCCACGGAGTTTTGAATCTTGCTCACTGTTCCAAAAGACGCGCCTGATGTCTTAAGGGCGCAAACTGGGGACGGTAAAGTGCCACGCACCGCGAACCCAGCAGCGAAAATCAGCGCGTCAAGGCCTCCGCTACTCTAAAATGGACGTAATGCGCCGTTTGGAATTCTTAAATCTCAAAACTCCGTGCTCTCCGTGCCTCCGTGGTGAAAACTCCGTTGCACTGCCACAATAAATCCATGGTACATTCGCGGGAACTTATGGCTCAAACGCTGCCTACGCCGTCGAACAGTCCCAACCGCGCGTCGTTGTACTGTCCCAACTGCGCGCGCGAAGTCGACGATCCGCTTACCTGCGGCGACTGTTCCGCCGTGATTTGCCGAGTCTGCGGGACGCCGCTGGAAATGCCCGAAGATCTGGGTATCGGCTGAAGAATCAGTGACCTGCGGCATTTCCATCACCTAAGTGCTATGTTACTCGCTACAATGCAGCACTATTTTGCTATTCTAGTACAATCTCAAAGTGCCATTTAATCGCTCCAGGATGCCCCAGGATCGACGATAGAGGGTTCGGACGACCTGAGGGCCCATCCGGACGAACCAAGGCCGTCAGAATGGCTGCAAACGCGAGTTCCCAATTTGGGAGGGTTGACTGGCAATTTGAGCACGGCCTCGAGTCTGGAATTCGGTGAGTAGCGAAACGCGAGCGCCGCTGGCCGCGGAATATTCTAGCCCAGGATCCTTTGACCACGCTCAGGGCAGGCTTCGCCGCCGGCGGAGTCTTGCGCATCATGAGAAATGCATGCGATTCCCCTGGCGATGCCAGAGTTTCTTACCCGCACGCTTCAGCGCTGAATTTCCCCGGTTGCTTCACGTTGTCGCAGGTCGGGTTTCCGCCATCGACCAGCTCAATCAGGATCCGCCTTCGACTCTCTGCTGTCGATTGTGTTATAACCGCCTGTTTCGACTTTATGCGCGACGGCCACAGTAGCCACATCCTGAGGAACTCCAGCGCGTTTCAATACTCGGAGGATTGGTTTGGATTTCCAGCTGTCGGATGAACAACTGCAACTGAAGAAGATGGTACGCAACTTCGCCGAACGCGAGATTGCGCCCAACGTGATGAAGTGGGACGAGCCCGGCACTTTTCCCCTGGAGACGGTCAAGGAATTAGGCAAGCTCGGCTTAATGGGTACGATCTTCCCCACGGAATACGGTGGCGCCGGAATGGGCTACGTCGAGTATGTCACGGCGGTGGAAGAGCTCTCGCGGGTGGATGGTTCCGTCGGTATCATCGTGGCCGCGCACACCTCGTTGTGCTCCAATCACATTTTTGTTGCGGGAAATGAAGACCAGAGGCGCAAGTACATTCCCAAGCTCGCTACTGGTGAGTTCATCGGCGCGTGGGGGCTGACCGAGCCGGGCGCAGGTTCGGATGCGGGTGGAGCGCGTTGCTCGGCAGTGCGCCGGCGCAACCACTGGGTATTGAATGGGACCAAGACCTTCATCACCAACGGTCACTACGCTGATGTAGCGGTGGTGGTTGCAGTCACGGACAAAACGGCGCATACCCACGGGCTGTCGGCGTTCGTGGTGGAGAAGGGTACCAAAGGGTTTCGGTCCGGCAAGAAGGAGAACAAACTGGGTCTGCGGGCCAGCGATACCTCCGAACTGATCTTTGAAGATTGCGAAATTCCCGCTGAAAACCTTTTAGGTCACGAAGGCGAAGGCTTCATTGATGCGATGAAGGTCCTGGATGGCGGCCGCATTTCGATCGCGGCGCTCGGGCTGGGCATGGCGCAAGGCGCTTACGAAGCTGCGCTGAATTACTCCAAAGAGCGCAAGCAGTTTGGCAAGGCGATCAGCGAGTTCCAGGCCATCGCCTTTAAGCTTGCCGACCTGGCAACCGAAATTGATGCCGCTCGCTTGCTGACTCACCGCGCCGCCGCCATGAAAGATGCCGGCATGAAGACGACGCTGGAATCATCGATGGCCAAGCTTTACACCAGCGAAGTGGCAGTGCGCTGCGCCAACGAATGCGTGCAGATTCACGGCGGCTACGGCTTCATCAAAGACTATCCCGCCGAAAAGTTCTATCGTGACGTGAAGCTCTGCACGATCGGCGAGGGCACCAGCGAAATCCAGCGCCTGGTCATCGCGCGCCAGTTGTTGAAGGACTAATTGAATCGCGCATTTGAATAAAGTAATTGCGTAGTGCGTTTTGAAGGGGCGCGCCTTCAGGCGCGCCGTTATGGCTGTATATCGGCCGTTCCGAGCCGGCTTCAGCCGGCGACACAGTTCCGTCGTTTCGCAGAGATTCATGAACGGATCCCTCGCCGACTCGTCGGCTCGGGAAAGAAAACTTAACTAAGAAGCTTTACGGCGCAGCTAAAGCTGTGCCCCTTCAAAACGCCTCAATTCTTTCGCGCATGAGCTCGACTAACCATATTGACGAAACTGTTCGCCGCATTCGTGCGGGAGAAGTCCGTGCTCTGTCTCGCGCTATTTCCATGGTCGAAGATCACACACCGGAATCGACTGAGTTGCTGAAAGCGCTGTTTCCTTACAGCGGGAACGCCCTTCTACTCGGCCTGACCGGCTCGCCGGGCGCGGGCAAAAGCACGCTGGTCGATCAGGTTGCCCATGCCTATCGCAAGCAGGGCAAGACCATCGGGATTGTTGCCGTTGATCCCACCAGTCCGTTCAGTGGCGGCGCAATTCTTGGCGACCGCATTCGCATGCAGTCGCATCATGCCGATCAGGGCATCTACATTCGCAGCATGGCGACGCGCGGATCGCTGGGCGGCCTGGCCAGCACCACCGCCGACGTGGCTACTGTGCTCGATGCCAGCGGTCGCGACATCGTGATGATCGAAACCGTGGGCGTCGGTCAGGATGAAGTCGATATTGTCCGGCTGGCCGATGTGACCATTGTCGTGCTCGTGCCCGGCATGGGCGACGATGTGCAGACCATCAAGGCCGGCATCATGGAGATTGCCGACATATTCGTGATCAATAAGGCTGATCGCGAGGGCGCCGAACGCGTGGAGCGCGAGATTCGCGCCATGCAAACCCTCGCGGTCCGCCATGACGATTGGACCCCGCCCATTGTGAAGACCGTAGCCAGCGAGGGAACCGGCGTCACGGAATTGCTGGAAGCAATCGAGAAATATCGCGAATACCAGGCGCAGAGCGACCGGGCCCACACTCGCCGCGTCGAAAACTGGCGAGGACGCATTGCCGAGATGTTGCGCGACGCCCTTTTCCAGCGCGTGCTCTCCTACTACCTCAGCGACACCGAGGCCATGCGGCTGGCCACCGAAGTTGCCGAACATAAGCGCGATCCGTATTCTCTGGTAGAGAAGATTGTGGGGAGAATGGGGACGCCATCATGAGCCAAATTGATCATCTCGGCATAGCGGTGAAATCGCTGGCAGAAGCCAAAAAGTTTTATGAGAAGCTCGGGCTGCAAGTCATGCCGGAGGAAACGGTCGAAGCCGAGAAAGTACGTTTGGCGATGGTTCCTGTCGGAGAAAGCCGAATCGAGTTGCTGGAGCCTACATCTCCGGACTCGGCGATTGCGAAATTTCTCGATAAACGTGGCGAAGGGCTGCATCACGTGGCGCTGCATGTGGACGATCTCTCCGGCACAGTCGAGCGCTTGAAAGCCAGCGGAACGCGCTTGATCTCGGACGAAATCAAGGTCGGGGCCGGCGGACATTTGTATGTGTTTGTCCATCCTTCAAGCGCCGGCGGCGTGCTGCTGGAACTGGTGGAAGACGCTCCTCAGGGCGTCTGAAGATGCTGATCATCGCCATCGATACCTCAGGCCGAAAGGGAAGCGTTGCCCTTTGCCGCGGCGACCACAACAGTTTCGAAGTTCTGCAACTGACAACTCTGGAAGGCGGGACGTATTCGGCGCAGTTGATGCCGGTGATCTCGGGTCTGCTGGCCCAACATCAGCTCGACCAAACTAACCTGGACGGATTGGTTGTGGTCTCCGGCCCCGGTTCTTTCACCGGCCTGCGGGTGGGACTGGCCACGGTGAAAGGATTGTGCGAAGTCTTGCAAAGACCTCTGGCCGCGGTTTCCATGCTGGAGGCCGTAGCTATTACTTACGGACGCCCCGGCGAAAACGTAACCGCGATTCTGGATGCAGGGCGCGGCGAAGTTTACGTCGGCGAATACCAGGTTTCCCTCACCGGTGCGAGTCTGATTCGCGAATACATCTTGAAGCTCGATGCATTCGCCGAAGCGGCATGTGCTAGCAAAGACAACTTGCTGACACCCGATGCAAATATCGCCGAGTCTCTCACCGCAGCGAAGGTGCAGGTCGAACTCGTAGATCGTTTGCCAGCCGATACAATCGGGCGCATCGGCTTGCGTAAGCTGTTGGGCGGGGATCTCGCCGATCCGGCCACGGTCGACGTGAATTACATACGCCGATCGGACGCGGAAATTTTCTCAGCTCCCAAGCATTGATCTCGTGCTCATTCGCCAAGCCACCCCCGACGATGTTCCCGCCATCAGAAAATTAGAGCAGCAAGCTGAGACCGCCGCACATTGGGCAGATCGGGAATACGACGCGTTGTTCGCGTCCGAGGCTCCGATGCGCATCGCGCTGGTTGCGACAACTGGGTCAAACAGTATTCATGGATTTGTCATTGCCCGCTGCCTATCGGAAGAATGGGAAATCGAGAATGTAGTGGTAGCGGACGAGCAGCGGCGCAGCGGCGTGGCCAGCACTTTGATCGGGGAGTTGTTGCGCAAAGCGGCCGAGGCAGCAATCACAGAGGTGTTGCTCGAAGTTCGGGAATCGAATGTGGCCGCTCGTCAACTCTATGAAAAACTTGGATTTAGCGAGTTTGGTCGACGTCCCGGCTATTATCGCGACCCGATTGAGGACGGTCTGCTCCTGAGAATTTCTATTGCAGTTCCGTGACAAAATCGCTTGAAGCGGGATGGGGCGTATGCTAGCGTTTTGATGGGTTCACTCTCCGGAGGTCTACTGAATGGCAACTCAGGTACGCGATCAGCTTTTGGCAAGCAACGACGAGTTCCGTCGCCTGGCGCAGGAACATACGCAATATTCTCAGCGTCTGGACACTCTGATTGAGAAGAAGTACCTCTCTGAGGACGAGAAGCTCGAGGAAGTACGGCTGAAAAAGCTGAAGCTCCGCCTGAAGGATCAGATGGAAAGCCTGGAACAGAAGTTCCGGACCGACCGTCTGGCTGTTTAACTACTGTTAACCGCTCTCATGCGGCGGAAAAGACGAGGGTCTTGGCCGCCCCGCCCCAGTTCTGTTCTTCCCTCGTTAAGACTCTTCCCGGCTGATTGCTGTATCTTGACCTATACGTGACGAATCAATCTAGTGAATGAGGTATCTCTTGCGTCAGTGGTTGAGGTCTGGCCAGCGCAGTCTGATTATTTGCCTGGGAGCTTTGGCTATTCCGCTCGCAATGACCGCCCAGATGAAATCCCAGCCCCCCTCGGGGCTATGGGATGGAACCATCCAGGGCAAGGCAGGCGAGGTGAACTTCGGCATCGAGCTCCAGCAGCAGGGAAAAACGATTCGCGCCACGCTGCTTAACGGAACCGACCGCCAACCGTTCAGTAGTGCGGTCTGGAGTGGCGAAACTTTGACCCTCCAGCTGGACTATTACGACGGCACGCTAACGGCGCACATGAGTTCTCCGCAGCGCATGCAGGGCGAGTATTCACGGCAGAGCAGCAAAGGTGTGGTCCACATACCGCTGACGCTGGTGCCGCATCGTGAACTGGCGCCGGGAAAGCCGTGGACGGGCGCAACCCTCAATGGCGACTGGATTATGCATCCAGCTGACGCGGAAGGCGCGGAGAAAAACACGCTGGTCAGCTTTCAACAGCAAGCCATGGCTACCGCGGCTGGCAGAGTCGCGGCGACCGGGATTCTGGAGTACGTAAGTGGCGATACCGGCTTGTTGCATGGGGCAGTGTTCCAGGGTGCTGATGGACAGGCGCATTTTCATCTGAGCCGTTTCGACGGTATTCACGTGCTGGCGCTGGATGGCGGATTTCAGCCGGATGGCACGCTGAAAGGACGGCTCGGCGGATTCGTCAGCCTCACCACCTTCACGGCCGAGCGCAGCCAAGATGTGGCCAGCGCCGATCCGAATGTCCTCGCCGAGGGCCTCACGAAAGTCAAAGACCCGCAGGAGGCTTTTCGTTTTAGCGGGTTGGATGCAGCGGGCAAGACGGTTGACCAAAACAGTCCCGAGTTCAAAGGCAAGGCCATCATCCTCGATATCTTCGGAACCTGGTGTCCGAATTGCCATGATGAAGCGCCCGTGCTGGAAAAGCTTTATCGCAAGTATCACGATCAGGGCCTGGAAATCGTGGGTCTGGCCTACGAATATACCGACGACACGGCGCGAAATCTGCGGCAAATCGGCATCTATCGCGCCAAGTTCGGACTCACTTACCCGTTATTGCTGACCGGAACCACGGCCGAAGGGCAGATTGCCAAGACGCTGCCGCAGTTGGTGCACTTCGGCGCGTTTCCTACATCGATCTTCATTGACCGCTCCGGACATGTGCGCGCAATTCTGGCAGGGTTTTCTGGACCCTCGACCGGCGAAAAGTATCAGCAAGTGCAGCAGCGCATGGACGAACTGGCGCGGGAAATCGTAGGTCGGTAAAGAATTTCGGAATTATGCACTTGACAAACCCAACCCTGTGCCCTAATATCGGGGCATGAAAGTCGAAGAACTAAACCTAGCGTCCCTCGCCAAGTATTTCAGCGATGAAGATAAGGCGCGTGAATTCCTCGAAGCGCAGCGTTGGCCCGAAGGCCCGATCTGCCCGCATTGCGGCGAACTGAATAATGCGTATCGCTTGCAGCCGAAGGAATCCAAGAAAGACACACACGTCCGCAAGGGCGTGTGGAAGTGTGGCGGATGCCGTGAGCAATTCACTGTCACGGTTGGCACAATCTTCGCTGACAGCCACATCCCACTAAGCAAGTGGCTCTTGGCCTATCATCTGCTGTGCTCTAGCAAGAAGGGCATGAGCGCCCATCAGCTTCACCGAATGCTGAAAGTGACGTATCGCAGCGCGTGGTTTATGGCGCATCGCATCCGCTACAGCATGACTCAGGAGCCGTTGTCATCGAAGCTAGAAGGCATCGTAGAAATCGACGAAGCATACATCGGGGGAAAGCGGCGTCAGCGGCAACCGCTGGCGGTGAAGCCCGGCGAGAGGGCGAAGGATCGCCTCAGCCCTTTCGCGGATAAGGCTCCGGTCGTTTCTGTATTACAACGCAATGGGCGTGTACAGTCCCGGCATGTCGAGCGCGTGACCGCCGAGAATCTCAGGCCGATAGTCGAGCAGATGGTTGCGGAAGATGCTCACATTATGACGGACTCTGGTACGGTGCTCGCTGGTGCGCTTAGGGGCCGCAAGCACGATCAGGTGAACCATAAGGCGAAGGAATACGTTCGTTACGAAGATGGACTTTGCATCACGACGAATTCCATAGAAGGCTTCTTTGCGACCCTGAAACGCGGTATCAACGGCGTGTATCACCACGTCGGGAAGCAGCACTTGCACAGGTATCTTGCTGAGTTTGACTTTCGTTACAACGAGCGCCATGTAACAGACGGCGAACACATGCTCGCGGCAATCAAACAGGTTGGTGGAAAGCGGCTCATGTTGCGGGACTCGCGACTACCAAACTAGGAGGGAAGAAGCGAAATTTCGTCTCCACTAAAACGTAGTGCCCGCTGGCAGGCGGGCACTACGTCACATCCGAAATGTCTCGGCCCTACCCTCGGCCCTCCTGTCCGCTCCCTCGGACGGTCAAATCAAGGTGTGCCTACCGAAACCTTAACACAGGGAGGCAGACCGTGACGACAAGGAAGCAGATCGCAAAGGCTCTACTTAACGAACTTGATTCCCCAGTGTTCGTAGTCAAACTAGAAAAGGGGAAAAGCGACACTTGCATCCAATGAAGGACGTCCAACAGTCACAAAAGATAACAAGCTCGAAACCGATCCCCCACATCCCGCTCCCGTTCAAGGAAGTGATAGCAGACGTGCTCAAGGTAAAGCCGCCGGAGAAGCCGACGAAACGCCGAACAGCAGCGAAAAGTAAATGAACCAGACGCTGAAGGATAAGGCGTGGAAGGTTTTTGAGATTGCCTTCTACGTAGCGCTCGCCTCATTTGTTCTTATCCGGTGGAAGTCTTTTCTCGATTGGCTTGTCTGGTATGTGGCTGACCTTGTGAAGGGCATTATTTTCCTGATGCTTATAGCTGTACTGTTCTTCCTGGTGCGAGCGATGGTTAAGTCCGACGAATGACACGGCCCTCAATCCCTGAAATGCCGCAAAGAGCACTTCTTCTGGCTTGGAAGATGCTCGAAGTGAGCGGCAGCACCATTCCGTCCCTTTTGGTGAAGCCTGACATCATCCTTGCATTCCGGGCAGCTTGCGCGTGTCTCGTTGCGCTCGACAGCTTCTTTTGCCGTCATCATTTTGCCCTTGCCGTCCAGTGCTGTTCTCATGGGCAGACATCATAAGACGGTGATCTTGGGTTTGTCAAAGGCATAATTCCGAAGAATTTGCTTGACACGGCAGTTTCTTGGGGCCTATATTATATAACGTCTGGCTGTGGCCGGACTTATTTTAATTGACTATATAGAGGCACAAAAATGAAAATCCCAGAGTTAGAGTCCCAGATTGCCTGTGCTTCCAATGCTCCTTTGAGAGAAATTCTGGGCAAGGCCGGCTACACCCTTCCTGACCACTTCCAACCCCAAGTCTCTTTATTGAAATTCGATTCGAACGGGAAAAAGCGACAAGTACGCAGTGATGCGTCCGCGGATAATTGGTCCCCCGAGTCTGGCCGCATTGAAATTCGATTCGAACCAATACAACATCAACGCGAGCAAGAAAAATCGGAAACATCGCGGGAAACTAACGCCTCCAGCGGCGAGTCACCAACCGTCTCTGAAGATGGCCCGGGTTCAGCCGGTTTTCTGCATCCAGCAGAAGCGGAGCTACTGAGGGCCCTGGATCGCGCCGAATCCAAGCCGGGCTGGAACTTTGTTCCCCTGAGAAAGTTTCGGGATGAAATTCTGTCCCTGGAGCGGCCGGAGGATATCCCACATCTGCGTACCGATGTCGAGCAGCGTCACATGCTACAGTCGGCGATCGATAAAAGATTTGTTCTGGTTGGCAAAGTGCCCAATCCCAAAGCTCCGCAATTCCCGGTGACTACCATTCGATTGAACCGGCTGATGCCCCAAGTCAAAGCCGCCCTGGGACAAGGTGACAATACCGACTTGGACTTTCGTCCGGTCGAAATTCGCGGAGAGCCACTGTCCACAACGATTCTTCGCGAGAGGCGTTGATCGTTGGCACTCTATTACCTGGAGACGAGCGCGCTGGTCAAACTGTACGTTCGTGAGCCTGGAACGGAGAGCTTGTTGGCCCTGGCTGGCCGTTCTGCCGAAAATCGGCTAGCTGTCCTGTCCTTGACCCAGGTCGAATTGCGATCAGCAGTGCGGCGGCGCGAAAGGAATGGAGAAATACCCTCCCTGGTCGCCGCTCAATTGCTGGAGCTCTTCAGCCGTCACATGGAAGGCAGGTTTATTACCCAGGCAGTTACCGATTTCGTGCTCGACATAGCATCGACGCTGGTGGACCGTTATTGGCTTCGTGCTTATGATGCGGTTCAACTGGCTGGGTATGTGGCCTTGCGAAATTCCTCGGGAGCCGACCTCCCCGTCTTCGTCTGCTCTGATAAGGATCTCCTGGCCGCGGCTTTGCAGGAAGGGATACCGACTCTAGATCCGACTCCGTAGTTGGGACGTGTTGCTCGCCGGTCCAACCGAGACCACCTGCAGGCACTATAATCAAAGCTGCCCATGGTTCGCGATGGCATCTATTACGGGCTGGCGTTTGTGATGGTGGCGGGACTGGTAGGCTGGCTCACCATTCCGATCCTGGCCATCGTTCCCCTGCTGCTGGCGGCGTTTTTTCTCTGGTTTTTTCGTGATCCGGAGCGGAGAATTCCAGCCATCCAGGGAGCCATCGTTTCCCCGGCAGACGGAAAAATCACGGATATCTCTATCCTCCAGCAAGACGGGGAGACGCGGACACGCATCAGCATCTTCCTGAATGTTTTCGATGTTCACGTGAATCGCTCGCCGGTAACCGGCGTCATAGAGGACGTGCAGTACCAGAAGGGAAAATTCGCCAACGCGATGGACCCCGCTTCTGCCGAGTCGAACGAACAAAATATCGTGACCGTGCGAGCAGACGCCGGCACACTGGTGTTCAAACAGATAGCGGGATTGCTGGCGCGGCGTATCGTTTTCAGCAAGAAAGTCGGAGACAGCGTGGAGCGAGGCGAGCGAGTGGGACTGATCAAATTTGGCTCACGTACGGATGTTATCTTCGCCGCTGATGCCGAAATGAAGGTCCGGGTAGGAGACCGCGTTAAGGGTGGATCCAGCGTTCTGGCCATCGCCCAGCCTCGCACGGTGGCGATGCGCCAGCGTGATGCCGCGGAGGTACGATGAACCCGCGTCCCCTACAAAGCGATCCCGATACCACCCGGCGGCGCGGCGTGAGAAAAGGGCTTTACCTGCTGCCTTCCATGTTCACTGCCGGAAATATGGCGGCGGGCTATTACGCCATCTCCCAGGCCATTCAGGGTACAGCGGGCGATCCCTGGCATTTCGATCAAGCCGCCAAGGCAATAGGATTTGCCATCGTCCTCGACTTCTTCGACGGTGGTATTGCCCGGCTGACCAATACCGCCAGCGATTTCGGTAAGGAACTGGACTCGCTGGCCGATGTAATAGCGTTTGGTGTGGCGCCTGCGGTGCTGGCCTGGCTATGGGGATTTCGCATGTTGCCGGCGGAAGGCAATGCCGACCTCCGCATCCGGGTGATTCAGTTGGGCGCGGTTGCTACTTTTGTGTTTCTGCTCGCGGGTGCGGCGCGTTTGGCCCGCTTCAACATTCAGGCGAATCCGCAGCCATCGAATCCCGGCCGTCCCGGACGCAAATACTTTGTCGGAATGCCGATTCCAGCCGGAGCCGGAGCCGTAGCGGCGATCATCCACCTGGTGAGAGGAAATCCGCTGCAAATCTGGTGGCTGTCGATCGGCTGGGGCGTCTTCGTTTTTGCCGTCGCATTTCTGATGGTCAGCACCTGGCGTTTCTTCAGCCTGAAGGGCATCAACTTTCGCCAGCCGCGAAACTTCCGCTGGGTGATTGTCATTGGCCTGGTCATGGCGCTGATTCTGTTTTCCTCGCAGTATGTGCTGTTCGCGCTGGCGCTGGTCTACATCCTGTCGGGCGTGCTTGCCCGGCTTTCGTTTGTATTTCGTCGGCCTACTGTGCCGCCCCCTCCGCCGCAAGATGAGGCCTCTCACGCCTGATGGAAAACGAAGCGAACAAACCCTCAACAACTCGTGTTGATGGCGGACATTGGGGCGGCCTGTTCCGGGTTGCCATTGTGGGCGCCGCTACGCTCAGAGGACGGGAGCTGAAAGACGTTCTCAGCGATCGCAATTTTCCGGCCCAGGATATCCGCCTGTTAGATGATGAAGAATCGTTGGGCCAACTGGAAGCTGTGGGCGAGGAGCCCACGTTCATTCAAAGCGTCCTGCCCGAACATCTGGAAAACATCGATTTCACTTTTTTCACTGCGGATGAGAACTTCACCCGCAATATCTGGGAGATGGCGCGGAAGGCAGGCAGCGACATCATTGATCTTTCCTATGGCCTGGAAGGTAAAGAAGGAGTATTGCTCCGGGCTCCCTGGATAGAACGCGAACTTGGCGCCAGCCCGAAACTTGATTTTGTCGAAGTCCCGGTAACCATTGCCCACCCGGCAGCGATTGTGCTCGCCCTTTTACTGTTACGCGCGCAGAAGGTTGGTAGCATCGTGCGCGCTGTCGCCACCGTGTTCGAGCCGGCGTCGGAACACGGACGGCGCGGCATGGACGAACTGCACGAGCAGACGGTGAATCTGCTCTCCTTCCAGCAGCTCCCCAAGGCAGTGTTCGACACGCAAGTGGCATTTAATCTGCTGGACCGTTATGGGGAAAAATCGTTGCCCTCTCTGGCCAGCGTTGAAAGCCGCATCCAGCGCCACTTCCAGAGCATCGTGCAGGGAAAGCTGGCGATACCTTCCCTGATGCTCTTACAGGCGCCCATTTTCCACGGACACGCTTTTTCGCTGTACCTCGAGTTGGACAATCCGGCACAAGTCGAAGAGTTGACCGCCGCGATCTCGGGAGAGCATGTGGAAGTGCTGCAAGGCGCGGAAGAGGCTCCGAGCAACGTCAATGCCGCGGGGCAGGAACAGATTCAGGTCTTTGTCCGTCCCGACGCGCAAAATCCCAAGGGGTTCTGGCTGTGGGCCGCTTCCGACAACTTGCGGATCGCGGCTCTGTCGGCGGTGGAGTGCGCGGAGAACATGATTGCTTCCCGCCCGCGAGGCACCGTACAGTGACGGATCGTCCACTGTGCCCTCGCCTGTTCGTGGCCTGCATCAGCGCGCTATTGCTGCTGACGACGGCGTGCGGCTATCACACTTCCGGCACCGCCGTACGCTTACCCTCCGACCTGCATTCCATCTACGTACCCGCGTTTACCAACGTGACCCAAGCGTACAATGTGCAACAGATTTTTACGGAAGCTGTAATCAAAGAATTGCGCAGCCGAACCAACTATCGCATCGTCACCGCCAACGACGGCACCGCGGAGGCTACCCTGGCGGGAGTTATTACCAATGTCTACACCGCACCTCTGACCTATAACTCCACCACCGGCGCTATTTCCTCTTCCATCGTGGTGGTCAACCTGAGAGCTTCTCTGACCAGCCGCGACGGCAAAGTACTGTGGAGCAATCCCAATTTCCTGTACCGCGAGCAGTATCAGGAGTCCAATAGCACAGCCAGCTTTTTTGAAGAAGCAGTTCCCGCGGTGCAGCGTGTCGCCAACAGCTTTTCCAAGACGCTGGTCAGCGACATTCTGGAGGCCTATTAGATGCGTAGTTTTGCGGCTTCCGACAGGTTCGTCGCCGATGTCAAAGCCCGCAAGCTGGCTCCCGGCTACGTGTTTATCGGGGACGAGGCGTTCTTCCGCAAGCGCTGCCGCGAAGCTATCCTGCAGCATCTGATACCGGCTGACGTTCGGGAACTGAGCCTGTACGACATGGACCTGGCTGAGGTTGACCTGCGACAGGTGTTGGATCGGGCGCGCACTCCTTCGCTGATGTCTCCCTTCCAGGTGTTCTTCGTACGCGGCATCAAGAACCTGTACGGCCGCGGCAAGCACGATGATGAGTTTGCCGCCATTGCCGACTACTTTAAAGATCCCAACCCTGACGCAATGCTGGTGTTCGTGGCCGACTATATCAACATTCCGCCTGATGCTCGCCGCATGGATCTGACCGACAAGGATCGTTACGAACGTATCCGCGAAACCTTGGGCGAGTACTGTCCCGTGCTGGAATTTGCGCGGGTCGACGAGGGTGACGCTGTGAAGTGGGCGATTGAGACTGCCGGCGCCGAAGATATCAAGCTCGATACCGACGCTGCTCGTGAACTGGTGGACTCCCTGGGCAGTGACATGATGATGGTGGCCAACGAACTGGAAAAGCTGGTGCTGTATGTTGGCGACAAGAAGCGGATCACGCTGGGTGACGTGGAGACTCTGGTGCTCGCCGCCAAACAACGGTCGTTTTACGAATTGACGGACGCCATCTCGTCTCGTGACCGTGCCCGGGCCCTGGCGGTTCTCGACGCTATCCTCAGCACGGGCGATGGCGACGATGCGGCCATCGGTCACTTGTATATGCTGGCGCGCACCTTCCGGCAGATGCTGGTGATCCTGGAACGTAACGTGCGCGACTCGCGGGCGTTGTGGCAGGCGCTCTGGCAGGGCTTCCGGATTCCGCCGTTTGCCGCGGAAGACATTATTCGCCAGGCGCGGCGCTACAAGTCTCGGCGGGAACTGACCAGCGCGCTGCGACGGGTAGCGCGAGCCGACCTGGCATTGCGTTCGAATCCTCCCAGCAAAAGGCTGATCCTGGAGCATCTGGTGCTCGACTTGACTGCCGAACCCAAACTGCAGGAAGCCGGCTGGCTTCAGGACGAGTTGCCGGTGTGAACATGGATGTTGACGGGTATCTGCGCCGGATCGACTACGACGGACCGCGCGAGCCATCTTCCAGCACATTGCGCAACCTGCATCGCCAGCATCTGTTCAACGTTCCCTTCGAAAATCTTGACATCCCGCTGGGCACACCAATCGCCCTTGATATTTCTCAGCTCTTCCAGAAAATCGTGCTGCGGAAACGCGGTGGATTTTGCTACGAGCTTAACGGACTGTTCGCCGAGCTGCTGAACGCCATGGGTTTCCGCGTCGAAATGCTTTCCGCCCGCGTGCGCCGCGAAGACGGCGGCTTCGGCCCCGAGTTCGATCACATGTTGCTGAAAGTTGATCTGGAAGAACCGTGGCTGGTCGATGTCGGCTTCGGCGACTCGTTTGTCGATCCCATCGTCTTCCACGCCGGCGGAGCCGATCAAGTGAATGGGCATCGATACATGGTGTTGCCCCGAGGGCAGGAGTGGGAGCTTTTGCGCGAAGATAACAATGGCCAGGTTCCGCTCTATGTTTTCAGCGCCGTGCCGCATCCGCTCGGTGATTATCAGCAGATGTGCGTGTTTCACCAGACCTCTCCGGAATCGCCTTTCACCAGGAGCTGGATCTGTAGCCGGGCAACGGTCGATGGTCGCATCACGCTGGCTAATATGCGGTTGATTGTGACCCGCGACGGAAGCCGCGAGGAAATTCTGCTGAGCACGGAAGGCGATCTTCGCCGTTGCCTGCGAGAAGCTTTTGCAGTCGAGCTGGATGATTCGGCGCCGTTGTCGAACCTGGTAAACGGCTAACCTGTTGGCAGGTTCGGGAACCGCGGACCAGCCCGGGCCGAATTTGATACCGCTTAGTTTGTCATCCTGAGCGAGGCGACCATAGGGACACAGTCGAAGGACCGCTATCTCTGCCAGAAATGTCGGACTGGCCGCAGAGGCGCTTCTTACCCGCGCATCCCCGGCCAATCCGTTTTTATTTCGTCTCCTTCACATCCACACTCGCGATGGTGTTTTCCCATTCCAGTTTGAGCGTCGCTTCATTGCCGCCGGTCTTGACGAAGGAAATAGTGAACAGCTCCAAGCCCGAGGACCGCTGTGTGACCTTCATGGGAATGCGCGCCAGGTCCTGACCCTGGTTGTACTCGGTACCCCATTGCCCATTTTGTTTGTTGATGATCAATTGCCAGCTATTCATGCCCGGCAGCGTATAGAGCGTGTAGCTGCCCTTAGGGACGGTCGTACCGCCGATATTCAAGTCCACGTCGGTCTTGAGGCTGGTGGCCGCGTTCGCACCGGTACGCCAAACCTGGTCATAAGGAACCAGGCCGCCGAAAATCTTTCGGCTGCGCATGGCGGGACGACTGTAATCGATGGTGACGGTGCGCCCGTCGGCGAAGGTCACGGCCGCCTGGCCTGGAGGGCTGGCCGGCTTCTTGTCCTGCGCAATCAGTGCTGTGGTCAGGATTATCAGTGCGCTCAAGGTCGGCAACCACAAACGGCTTTTCTGCATTAAGCTCTCCTCTTCTGGCTTGCCGTTCCATTATTCACAGCCGGGGCGAACAGTACAATTGGGGTTATGGGCATTCTGGACGAAAAGCGTGAAGAACTGGATCAGTACGAGTTCATGATGGGCATGCCGCGGGGACGACTGGCCGTGGCTCTTGATGTCTTGACCGATGCGCTGACCATGGTGGGCCAGCACGGCGTCTATTGCCAAAGCGCGCGCCAGCCGGGCAAGCCGGCCATGGACATCCAGATCGTGATGAAGGGAATTACCGATGCGAAGGAGCTGATCTCGTCGGTGATGGAAGAGATTCGGAAGCAGAAGGCTTAATCACCACAGAGACACGAGAGACACAGAAAAGAGAATTCTTTTCACCATGGAGGGCACAGAGATCACGGAGAAACCGAAATCAAGATGCTGTAACTGGATCTACCGAAATGAACACATTCTTAGGCTTCTCTTAATTTCCTATCTCTCCGTGTACTCCATGATCTCTGTGGTGAAGGGCTCTTTTCCCCTGTGTCTCTGTGCCTCTGTGGTTCAGTCTTTACGCCGTTACGTACTTCCCAGTCTCCAGCACACGCGCGGCGATTTTTTCCTGTAGCGCGATCACATTAACCGGCTCATGCTTGGCCAGGCGGCGGACAATCGCCATCTGGGTGCGCAACATATCGCCTTCGGCCACGGCCGCAATCACTTTCTTCGCCGCCGCTTCCAGCTTGGCAAACGCGCCTTCCAGATACACCTGCGTCATCGCGACCATCAACCCGGCCTTCTCTTCGCCATTCGCTTCTACCGACTTGCGAGCGCGCAACAGCGCGGAGTCCATGGCAAACGCCTCGATCACCATGTCGGCGATGGCGCCCATGACCTCCTGCTGATCGGCCAGCTTCTGCATGTACTTCTGCGAAGCCGCTCCGGCCACCAGCATGGCTAGCTTCTTGGCGTTGTCGACCAGCTTGCGCTCGACGGCAAGAGTGCCTTCGAGTTCTTCGCCTGATGGGCCGGCCATGACTTCATCCATGGTCTTCTTGATGGCCGGCAGAAGGGCGAGCTGTCCGCTCATGGCCCGCTTCAGCAGCCAGCCGGTGATGATGAGGCGATTGATTTCGTTGGTGCCTTCGAAGATGCGGTTCACGCGCGAGTCGCGATAGGCACGCTCGGCAGGATACTCCTCGACAAAGCCGTAGCCACCGTAAACCTGCACGGTTTCGTCGACCACCATGTCGAGCATCTCCGAGCTCCACACCTTGATGATCGAGCACTCGACCGCGTACTCCTCGATCGCCTTGCGGATGGTCTCGGGATTCTTGTCGATGTCGGCCAGCGCCGTGTCCATCATGCCGACCGTGCGATAGACCATCGATTCGCCGGTGTAGATGCCGACCGCCATCTGGGCCAGCTTCTCGCGAATCAATCCGAAGTCGGAAATACTCTTGCCGAAAGCCTTGCGCTGTTTGGCGTAGGCAATCGCATTCTGCAGCGAGGTTCGCGCGCCGCCCACGCAGCCTGCGCCCAGCTTGAAGCGGCCCACGTTCAAAATGTTGAATGCAATGATGTGGCCTTTGCCGATCTCGCCCAGCACGTTCTCCACCGGCACCTGGCAATCGTTGAGAATGAGCGGCGCGGTCGAGGACCCGCGAATACCCATCTTCTTTTCTTCGGCGCCAACAGAAAAGCCGGGAAAATCTTTCTCGATCAGGAACGCGGTGAACTTCTCGCCATCCACTTTGGCAAAGACGGTAAACAGGTCGGCGAAGTGGGCGTTGGTGATCCACATCTTTTCGCCGTTCAGAATGTAGTGCTTGCCATCGGGCGAGAGCACAGCCTTGGTGCGACTGTTCAGCGCGTCGGAACCGCTGGTGCCTTCCGACAGCGCGTAGGCGCCAATCATCTCGGCGGAGGCGAGTTTGGGGAGATATTTCTTCTTCTGCTCTTCGGTGCCGAAGAAAACGATCGGCAGCGTGCCGATGCCGGCGTGTCCGCCCATCGAGACTACGAAGCTGCCGCTCTTAGCCATGTGCTCGGCGATGATGGCCGACGAGACTTTGTCCATGTCGGAGCCGCCGTATTCGGCAGGAACGTCGGCGTTGGTGAGGCCAGACTCGCTGGCCTTGCGCAGCAGTTCGCGCGTGACCTCCCACTCTTTGTGTTCGATCTTTTCGACCTGCGGCAGAATTTCGTTGACCGCAAACTCTTCCGCCAGCTTGGCGATCATCTGGTGATCTTCGTTGAAGTCTTCGGGAGTGAAGACGTTGTCCAGGTTGTGATCTTCGAGCAGAAAGCTTCCGCCCGTGGTTTTGGTCTTTGGTGCTGCCGTCGTCGTTGCCATGATCCTTCCTTCTCTTGAAACCTGTTCACCACAGAGACACAGAGGCACAGAGAATTCGGTTTGTAAAACCTAACGAGAGTTTGCGTCGGAGCGCTTCTGCTTTCGCTGAATCTCTTTGATCGATCCTGTGGTTTTCTCTGTGTCTCCGTGTCTCTGTGGTGAATTATCTTTACTGCAAATTCTCGAAAATGCCGGCCGCGCCCATGCCGCCGCCCACGCACATCGTTACCAGGCCGTAGCGTCCATTGCGGCGCTTCAATTCGCGGATAATGCTGGCGGTCAGCTTCGCTCCGGTGCAGCCCAGGGGATGTCCGAGCGCGATGGCGCCGCCGTTTACGTTGATGATCGCCGGATCCAGCTTGGCTTCCTGAATCACTGCCAGCGACTGCGCCGCGAACGCCTCGTTCAACTCGATCACGTCGATGTCACCCAGCGTGAGCCCAGCCATCTTCAGTGCTTTTGGAATTGCGAAGACCGGTCCGACTCCCATTTCTTCCGGCTTGTAGCCCGCGGTCGCATAGGCGACGTATCGGGCCAGCGGTTTCAATCCCAGTGCCTTGGCTCGTTCGGCCGACATGACCACCGCCGCCGCCGCACCGTCTGACATCTGCGACGAATTGCCTGCGGTGACTGTTCCCTTCGCGTGGAATGCCGGCTTCAGCGCCAGCAGCGCCTCCAGAGACGTGTCGGCGCGCGGACCTTCGTCCATTTTGAAGATGATGTCGGTACGCTTCGGCTTGCTGCCATTCGGCGTGGTAAAGCTGACGGGCACTGGTACGAGCTCGTCGTCGAACTTGCCGGCCTCGATCGCGGCGAAGGCCTTCTGGTGGCTCTGCACGGAGAATTCGTCTTGCATCTCACGCGTGATGTTGTAGAGCTTGCCGACTCGCTCGGCGGTGAGGCCCATCGACAGATAGGCGTCGGGATAATTCGCCACCAGCCAGGGATTGGCCGAAACTTTATTGCCGCCCATGGGAATCATGGTCATCGACTCGACGCCGCCGGCCACGATAGTTTCCGCACCGCCCGCCATGATGCGCTCGGCCGCCATGGCAATCGCCTGCAATCCCGAGGAGCAGAAGCGATTGATGGTCATGGCTGAGATGCCCACCGGCAGGCCGGCGCGCAACGAAGCGATGCGAGCAACGTTCATGCCCTGCTCGGCTTCGGGCATGGCGCAGCCGAGGATGACGTCTTCAATCTCGTTGGCGTCGAGTTGTGGGACGCGCTCCAACGCGCCTTTGATGGCTACCGCAGCCAAGTCGTCGGGACGAGTCGCCCGCAAAGTTCCTTTATAAGCTTTGCCGACCGGCGTCCGGACGGCAGATACGATTACAACGTCACGCATATTTACCCCAGCAATTAGCAGTTAGCAATTGGCAATTAGCTTTTGGCTTTCAGCCGTCAGCTCTCAGTTAGACCGATTCGATTTTCCATCCACGATGCACTGACCACTACCCACAGATTTGTCATCCCGACCGAGGGCTTCAGCCCGAGCGGATGGATCTGCGTTTTCTGCCGTCCCTACGGGACTCCGTTCATTTTTCACTCTACCCAGGACTCCGCCTGCGGCTCCGTCCTGGGCTAAGCTATTCCGCCCTCCGGGCTGGTCGATCCCGATAACATCATTCCCAACCTTTTCACGATCGCGGCTCGCGTCAACCGAAATGCGAAAGCTGGCAAACGAGAGCGACGACCGGTCACCGACAACTGACAACCGGCCACTGACAACTGACAACTGACAACTGACAACTGATTTTCAATTCCTCAGCGCCTTGCCCGTCTTCAGCGTGTACTGAATCCGCTCTTGCGTTTTCTTCTCGCCGCAAAGCGATTTGAACGCTTCGCGCTCCAAGTCGAGCAAATATTGTTCGCTCACCGGCGTGCCGGGATTCACTGCGCCGCCGCACAATACCTCAGCCACTTTGTTGGCGATCTTCACTTCGTGATCGCTGATGTACTCGCCCTCTCGCATGATGTGTACGCCCAGCTTAAGCGTCGCCAGGATGCTCTCGCCGGGGGCGGGAATATCGGTCCGCCGTACCGGCGCGCGATAGCCTTCACGGGCAAGCTCCAGCGCTCGATCTTTGGCATCGGTCAGCACGCGTTCCCTGTTCATAGTGATGTCGTCACCGGTAGAAAGGAATCCGAGATTGCGAGCTTCCATAGCCGAGGTCGAAACCTTGGCCATGGCGACGGTCTCGAACGCCTGCTTCATCGCCTCCATCAGCTCGACACTTTCGCCGCGACCAGCCGGCCGGATGTGATACGCCTTGTCGAGCGCGCGCAGCGTCATTTCCTTGCAGCCCCCGCCGCCGGGCAGCAGACCGACGCCGACTTCCACCAGTCCGGTATACAGTTCCGCATGCGGTTGACGGGCCGCGCCATGCAGCGTGATTTCACAACCACCGCCAAGAGTCATGCCAAACGGGGCGACCACCACCGGCTTGGATGAAAATTTGATTGCCTGGGTCATGCCCTGAAACTGACGGACAGCGAGATCGACTTCGTCCCACTCCTCTTCCTGCACCGCCATCAGCAGCATCATGATGTTGGCGCCGACAGAGAAATTAGCCGCGTCATTGGTGATGACGAAAGCGTCGAAGTTGTCGCCGGCGCCGCCGGGCTTGAGCGTCTGGGTGATCATCTGTACGATGTCGCCGCCCAGGGCATTCATCTTGGAGTGAAACTCGATGCAGCCAACGCCGTCGCCGATATCAACCAGCGAGGCTCCCGCATTCTTCTTGACGACGAGGCCCGACTTCTTGGCCACCGCAACCGACCAGACACCAGCCGGGACTTTCTCAGGAGCAAAATGACCACTGTTGAGATCGAAATAGGCGCGACCACTGGCAGCTTTGAGATCGTCGGTGTACCAGCGCTCCTGACCCGACGCCAGCAGTTTTTCAACGTTGGGAGAAATCGGCTTGCCCTCGACCTGCATGCGCTTGACCGTCTTGGCGACGCCGGCCGCATCCCACAACTCGAACGGTCCCATTTCCCAGTTGAATCCCAGCTTCATGGCACGATCGATTTCGACTACCGAGTCGGCGATCTCGCCAATGCGATTGGCAGCGTAGGTCCACAAGTCCGACAAGGCGGACCAGAGCAGTATGTTTGCCTTATCTTTCGACGGAGCCAGCAGCATATTGAGCCGCTCCCGCAGGCTGTCGACGGTCTTGGCCATCTCCAGCGAAGGAAACTTTGGCCGGCGCGAGGGACGGTATTCCAGCGTCTTCCAGTCGATGGCCATGATCTCGCTCTGGCCATCCGGCTTTTTCGTTTTGCGATAGAAGCCGCCCTTGGTCTTATCGCCGAGCCACTTGCGCTCCAGCATTTGCGCGAAGAAACTGGGCAGCGTCAGATCGCTGCGTTCGTCGTGAATGTTGGTGGTGGCATTGCGCACGACGTGGCCCAGAACATCGAGCCCAACCAGATCAGCAAGTCGAAACGTTGCTGTCTTGGGCCAGCCCACTGCGGTTCCGGTCAGGGCGTCGACTTCTTCGATGCTGAGATCCATCTCCTGCATCAGGCGCATGACATTCAGGATGCAGAAGGTGCCAATGCGATTAGCGATAAAGTTGGGCGTGTCTTTGGCGTGAACCACTCCCTTGCCCAGATGCAGATCGCAGAAGTGAGCGATGGTCTCGATTGCCGCAGGATCGGCATCGGGCGTGGGGATCAGTTCCAGCAGTCGCATGTAGCGCGGCGGATTGAAGAAGTGCGTGCCGAACCAGGAGCGGCGGAATTCGTCGGAGAAGCCTTCGACGATTTTGGCTATGGGCAGACCGCTGGTGTTGGTGGTAATGATGGTTCCGGGTTTGCGGATCGCTTCAATCTTGCGCAACAAACTGCGCTTGATCTCCAGGTCTTCAACCACGGCTTCGATGATCCAGTCGACCTCGGCCAGCTTCGGCAGATCGTCTTCAAAATTTCCGATAGTCACCAGTCTGGCCAGCGACGGCTTGAAGAATGCCGCAGGCTTGGACTTCACCGCTGCTTCCAAGCCGGCAGCCGCAATGCGATTGCGCGCGGGACCGTCGGCGTCGGGTGGAACGATATCGAGCAGATAAGAGGGAACACCGGCATTGGCGAGATGCGCGGAAATGCGGGCACCCATAGTGCCGGCGCCGAGTACGGCGACTTTCTCAATCCGTTTTTGCATGATGTAGTTTGATTACTCCAGCTCAGGCCAGGCAGAGCGGTTCGTTTCAGTTGCTGCTTCCGGCTTCATCGATGGCAATACTTGACTGCTATACGTTTGCTTGAGGTGAGCGCAAAGGCGCTCGTGAGTTTTAAATTGGCGGAAATCCTCGGCGTACTTTCCCCTTCAGTAACGACGGCATAATAATAAAAACGACTCAAAATACAAGCAGCGCGCGCCGTAAGATGTGGGGTGAGGATGGCAACGGCGCGCGCTTTATTAAATTGAAACGATCATAATGAATGAGTCCTCATTCAGTCAAGAAAAATCGGATAAATCTTTTCCCATATTGGGTTTAGGAGATCGATTTGGCCAGCAGGAAGGCAGCTCCGGCGGCAAGTCCGCCAATCACAACGGTTTGCATCGCAGAACGCCCGGGTCGCGAGCCGGTGAAGCGGCCTTTAACATAGCCGAACACGCCCAGCGCAATCAGCGTGACCATCACCGACCACTCTAACGCCATGCCAGCGCTATGCAGCGCCATGTAAGGGGACAGCGGAATAATCCCACCCGCGACATAAGAGACCGCGATGGTCAAGGCACTTTGCACGGCTCGCCGGGGATCGGGTTCTTCCAACCCCAATTCGAAGCGCATCATGAAATCTACCCACTCCTTGGGTTTGCGAGTGAGGGCCTGCACCACGGGAACACTTTCCTCGTGCGACAATCCGTAGTCGGCAAAAACCTTCTGCACTTCGCGTGCTTCTTCGTCCGGGATCTCCTGCACCTCGCGCGCCTCGCGCTGCCGCTCGCTCTCGTAATGTTCAGCGTCGCTCTTAGCGGCCAGGTAGCCGCCCAGTCCCATGGCAATTGACCCGGCTGCAATTTCCGCCAGGCCGGCGACAACGACGATGTGGCTGTTATCGACTGCACCCGAGAGTCCAGCGGCGAGCGCGAATGGCACGGTCAGGCCGTCGGACATACCGATGACGACGTCGCGGACCACTTCTCCGGCGGTGAAATGACGTTCAACGTGCGCTGTTTGCGGCATGATCTCCTAGCTCGGGATGGGCATTCACATATTTCAGCGCCAGTTCAGCCACTTCGCGTTCACCTTTATAGCTTAGAGCCTGGGGCGCTTGGTCGAGGGAAAGCCAATAAGCCTTCTGGACTTCGATCCGCATGTCCGGGGAAATGTTGTCGATGCGGCCGGAGCGGTAGAGCAACAGGTAGAAGCTGACGATCTTGAAGACCCGGGCGCGATCGCCCCACTGCCGAACATAGACGTACTTGATGTCGGCCAGCTTGCCGACCAGGTCGGCGGTAAGGCCGGTCTCTTCGTTGACTTCGCGCAGCGCCGTCTGCTCCGGTTTCTCGCCCTTATCGATGGCCCCTTTCGGCAATGCGATCACCTCGGCGGCCACACTCTGCTTGGGTGGTTTAGCGGAACTCTTCGCGGACTTCTTCGGGCGGCTCATGTGCGGCTCGATGACCGCGATGTTCCAGCGGCCTCGCAACTTGCGCAACACGATACCTCCGGCGGAAAACTCACGAACCATGATGGTTTCCGAGAACCGGCTAGTTTCGCAGACTCGGAAGCAGGTGACAACCCGCAGTAGCTTCGTCACTGAACCAGCCGGCAAAGCGAGCGTAGAATACCCAGTTCCAAAAAAAAATGGCACTCACCTTTCCATCTTGGATCACCGAAGCCGCATCCTGGAACGAGGATGTCGTTTTCTTGCTCGATTCCGAGCTGCGCTTCGTAGATTGCAATCCGGTGTGGGATGAGTTTGCCGCCGCAAATGGCGGAGTCGGTATATTTCGGACGCAGATGATCGGCAAGTCGATATTGGATTTCATCCCTGACGTTCTACGTACCTTTTATGTGCAAAAGTTTTGGCTGGCAAGCCGCTCCCCAGGATGGACCGAGCTTGATTACCACTGTTCCAGCCCGGAAAAAATAAGGCTTTTTCGCATGGCGATGATGAGCGTTGCGCAGGAGTTGCTGGTGGTGAACCATCTCCTGCTGGAGGAGGCCTGCGAGGTTCGACCTGCACTGACAGCAACTGAAAAAGATCAATATCGTTCGCCCGAGGGCTTCGTCACCATGTGCGCGAACTGCCGGAAGACGAAACACCGGGATGACGCCACGCGATGGGACTGGATTCCTGAATTCCTTCAAGACCAAGGATTCCAGGTCAGTCACGGACTCTGTCCCCGCTGCGTAGCCCATCTGTACGGCTGAACGGTTCGCGCCTGTCAATTCGTGCTTCCGATGCTTTTAGCGAACCGCCGCAGTCGCCAGCCGTTTGGGCCCGGCTTCGAGCAGGTCTTCCGGGCACTCAGACATCATCAGCTTGAAGTTCTCGATAAAGCGGGCAGCCAGCGCGTCGTACTTGTCGAAATATTGATCGCGACTGGGCCAGGTGTTTGCCGGATCCAGAATCTGCGACGGCACACCTTCGCATTCCAGTGGTACGTCGAAGCCAAACACCGGATCCTTCTTATAGGCCACCTTGAGCAGCGACCCGTTGAGCGCGGCATTCAGCAATGCGCGCGTATATCGAATGCTTATGCGCTTGCCGATGCCGAACGGCCCGCCCGTCCAGCCGGTGTTGACCAGCCAAACGTGCGCGCCGTGCTTCTTGATCTTCTGCTTCAGCAACTGGGCGTAGGCCAGCGGATGATGCACCATGAACGGACCTCCGAAGCAGGTGCTGAAAGTCATCTCCGGTTCCACGCCCAGTCCAACCTCGGTGCCGGCAATCTTGCTGGTGTATCCCGAAATGAAGTGATAGATGGCCTGATCCGGGCTGAGCTTCGAGATCGGAGGCATCACGCCGGAGGCATCGCAGGTCAGGAAGATAACGTTCTGCGGATGCCCGGCACGCTTCTCCGGCTGATGATTGGCGATGTACGACAGCGGATAAGCCGCCCGGGTGTTCTCGGTCACGGTGTAATCGTTCAGGTCCAAACGGCGCGAGACGGGATCGAAGGTGACATTTTCCAGCACCGTGCCAAAACGCCGGGTGCAGGCATAAATCTCGGGTTCGGCATCTTCCGAGAGACGGATCACCTTGGCATAGCAACCATCTTCGAAATTGAAGACGCCATTGTCGCTCCAGCCATGTTCATCGTCACCAATCAGATGTCGATCAGGATCGGCGGAAAGCGTCGTCTTACCAGTACCTGAAAGTCCGAAGAAGATGGCCACATCGCCGTCGGCGCCTACGTTGGCTGAGCAGTGCATGGAGAGCACGCCTTGCAGCGGCAACAGAAAATTCAGCACGGTAAAAATCGTCTTCTTGATTTCACCGGCGTAGTTAGTGCCTCCGATGATGGCCAGGCGTTCGCGGAAATTGATGATGATGAACGCCTCTGATCGCGTGCTGTCGACCATGGGCGAAGCCTGAAATCCCGGCGCCGCAATCACCGTGAATTCAGGCACATGCCGGCGCAGCGCATCCTCGCCGCGAACCTTCTGCAGCATGGTGCGGGCAAATAAACTGTGCCAGGCTTTTTGGGTGATGATGCGGATGGGCAGGCTATATTCGGGATCGGCACCGGCCATGCAGTCCTGCACAAAAACATCGCGGCCTTGCAGGTAGCCCTGCAGGCGGGCCAGCAGGGAACTGAAGTTTTCTCCGGTGAAAGGCCGATTGTACTGGCCCCACCAGATCTTCTCTTCGGTGGATTGCTCGCGTACCACGAACTTATCGGCCGCGGCGCGTGCGGTGTGTTTGCCGGTGCTCACCACCAGAGGTCCAAGATGCGACAAGCTGCCTTCGGAACGGAAAATGCTTTCCTCATACAGCGCCGGGGTGGGCAGATTCCAATACACGCGCCGCAGGTTCACCAGTCCGTGATTGGCCAGGCCGTAAGCACTGGCCAGTTTGCCTGCTTCCTTTACCGCCGGAGACTGCACGTCGAGGTAGAGGTTCATAGCCAGTCCCTCGTAAGCTTGCGGTCGCCGAGATAAAGTTCGTTGGCCGAATTCGCATCCAGCGCCCACTTGATGCGGTCCAGGCCTTCGGTGATATCGCGGATCGTGCCACAGTAACTGAGCCGCAGATGCCCCTCAAAGCCAAACTCCTTGCCCGGCACAGTGACCACCCGTACTTTTTCGAGCAGAAAATTCGATAGTTTCTGCGAATCTTTCATGTAGGCGCTGAAATCGGGGAAGCAGTAAAACGTGCCCTCCGGTTTGCGGACATAGACGCCATCGAAGGCTCGCAAGCGCTCCATCATCACGTTGCGGTTGTTTTGCAGAGTGACCCGCAGACTCTCAGCCGACGATTGCACGCCATTGAGCGCGCCCACGGCTGCCCACTGCGAGGGCGAAGCCGGTCCCGAAGTCTGTTGTGACTGGATGGTCGCCATGGCATCAATGAGCGGCTTGTTGCCAATCGCCCAACCGATGCGGAATCCGGTCATGGCATACATCTTCGAGACGCCATTGATCACCACCAGCTTCGACTGCTCCAGCGGCAGCTTCATGAAGTCGTAAGCGATGGCGGGGCTCTGGCCGTCGAAGACCAGCCGGTTGTAGATGTCGTCCATGATGAGATAAATGCTGCGCTTCTCGCAGAACTCGACCATCTCGCTCACGAAGTCGTGGGAGTACACCGCGCCCGAAGGATTATTGGGACTGTTCAGAATGATGGCCTTGGTGTAAGAGCCGCAGGCCGCGGCGATCTCATCGACCGTAGGACAAAAGCTTCCATCCTCCGCCGTGACTGGCACGGGAACACCGCCTGCCAGCTTTACCATCTCTGGATAACTTACCCAGTAGGGAGCCGGGAAAATCACTTCCTCTTTGGGATCGAGAATGGCGTGCAGCAGCACCATGATCGCCTGCTTGGCCCCGCCGGAAGCGATCACGTTGCCGGCCCCGACCAGCTTGTTGTAGTGCTCTTCGGTATAGCGGATGATGGCTTTCTTTAGCGCCGGAATTCCGTCGGGCGGGGTGTAGCGGATCTCTCCGGTGTTCAGCAGTGCCGCGCAGTTGATCACGGCGTCCATGGGCGACTTGCTCTTGGGCTCACCGCCTCCCAGATGAATGACCGGCTCTCCTTTGTCGCGCAGCAGAGCCGCGGTTTCATTCAGCTTGAGGGTCGCGGACTCCCGGATGGACCGGGCCAGCTGACTAAGACTCATGACGCATATTCCCTTTCCTGGACAGGCTGACCTTACACTTTTGTCTTCTGGCCAGAGGACGTTACCGGCCATTTTGCGAAGGTGCTTTCAGTAGATTCCAGAGCGTAAACACAGCGCGGTGACGCACATCATAGGCCGGAGTGATCTGGAACGATTGCTTCGCGGAGTTCCGCCGTCTTGCAGGCCCCGATAGGAACCCGCAAAGCCTATTCATAACCCGGCGATTTTCGGTTATTGTGTTCCCTGTGGGGATGGCGCGAGCCTGCCGCACGCCTGAGAACCATGCTGACCGGACAACGCATTTTCGCCACCGCGCTGCTGCTGTTGCTGGCTGCCGGCGCTCGCCACGCCCTGGCCCAAGCCTCGCCGGCGCCCCTGGCAAAACCGTCGCCGGCTGCACAGTTGCCGGTAACACAGCCTGCTCTGCCGCCGGCGAAAAGCCTGCCGCCAGAGAATCAGACAGCTTCGCCTGCGCTGCAGGTCTTGTCTTCCGGCACGCCCCCGCCGCTGTTCGACTTCAAGGATTCCGACATCAAGTTTCAGCTAGCCAGCTTGATGAATGTCTTGCGCGACAGCCGGCATGAGAGTTGGGTGCTGGCGGCTTATCCCGATCCCAAGACCAGCCGGCCGTTAATCGGCGCCGGATTCAGCTTGGATGTTACGGCGGTCGAACATCCGCAGCTTGATCCGCTCAACCCTCATCCGTTTATCGAACCTTCGTCTTCTCAGTTATGGCAGGCAGCGGGGCTGGATCCGGAAAAGTTGCAGCTGATCCTCGATCAATATGATCGCGATCTGGACGCCTGGAAGAAGAAAAACTTTCGCCGCAAGATCAAAACGCACGAACTGTCGCCGGAGCTGACCGAGGACGAGGCTACCAAGCTGCTTCGCATCTCGGCCATACAAGCCACCTATAACGCTCGCGCCTACTGCCGCCTGTTCGATCAGCTCACCGCGTCCCAGCAGATGGCGCTAAGCCAGCTGGTGTTTCAGATGGGCGTGAATCTGGAGGAGTTTACTCAGTTTCTGAGCAGCGTAAACGACTTGAGCTATCGCGATTCGGCGCAGCCTGGGAGTTATGCCGCCTGGGAAGCCGAGCACTGGAAGACGGTGCAGAGTACGTTGATCCAAAGTCAGTGGGCCCGGCGCTATACCACGCGTGCCGTTTCCGTGATCGCAATGTTCGATCCCACTTACCAGCAGGACCCTCGGGAAGCCGAGCGCAAAGTGATGGCCCAGCTTCGTCCCAAGGCGACGCATCGTCGGAAGAAAGCGGGTGTGCGCTCCGTCAAGGCCGGCAGCCCCAACCACGCCAATCACCCGCCAGACAAGCGAGCCGCCAGCCAGAGCTAGAAGCTGGTGCCTCAGGGCTCTCTGCGTCCTCAGCTTTAATCAATTTCGTAGCTGAGCCATAGCGTTTGGCTGCTGGCTATTATTTGCCGGTCGTGCAGGTCGCGGCTATGTGCTTCATGCTGGTTACCTTGAACACCGGCACCTCGTGCGCGGTGGAGGCCATGCCCTCCTGGGTGGTACCCACGGTGTGCGTACTCTCGGTCCCGGTAACTTCGATTTCGTGGCCGACATGGGCCTTGAGCTTGGTGGCATATCCAGACAACTGATGCTGCTTGCCGCTGCTGTCGGTAAGCATGTAATGATGACTGGAATAGGACAGGCAGCCTTGAATGGTCATGGCGCCGGAAGACATGCCTGCATCCTGTGCCTGCAGGCAAACCGACGCAGTAAGCATCACCAGAGTCAGCAAAAAGATTTTGCGCAAAAAGCCCCCTTTTCCGGCAATGGCCGGTTCCCGACCATCTTATTACAACAAACGCGCCACCACGTCATAACTTTCGTTCAGGGCTGAATCCAGTGCCGCAGGATCTTTGCCGCCGGCCTCGGCCATGTCGGGACGCCCGCCGCCGGAGCCGCCAACTTTCTTCGCGACCTCGGCAATGATCTTGCCGGCCTGCACCCGCGACGTCAGGTCTTTGGTGACGCCGACAATCAGCGCGACGCGGCCATCGCTGACCGATCCCATCACCACCACGCCCGACCCCAGCTTGTTGCGCAGATTATCGACCAGCGTGCGCAGTTGCGTCCGCTCCAGATTGTCAGCGCGCGTGGCCAGCACTTTCACGCCCTTCACTTCGCGAACATTACCAGTCGCCGAAACCGAACCCGCGCTGCCTTTAGCCTCGACCCCCTGAAGGGTGGCTGATGCCGCCTGTTTCATGCGGACTTGCTGTAGCTCCTTGCGCAGCTTCTTCAGTTCTTCTTCGCGACGTTCGAGTTCATTGCGCAACGCTTCGGCGGGAGATTGATCGTCGCCGCCGCGCACCATTGTGGCGACAACGTTTTCAAGCTTGTGATCTTTCTGGAACTCGCGTAGCGAGCCTTCGCCGGTCACGGCTTCCAGCCGCCGCACGCCGCTGGAGACGCTGCCCTCTTTCAGAATTTTGATCAGTCCGATCTCGCCGGTCGCGCCGGTGTGCGTGCCGCCGCACAGCTCGGTGGAGAAGTCGCCAATGCGGATGACGCGCACCCGGTCGCCATACTTCTCGCCGAACAGCGCCATGGCGTGATACTCGTTCACCGCGACATCGATGGGCACGTCTTCGATGACCTCGACGCGATCGTTGCGCAGGACTTCCTTGTTGGCGAGGTCTTCGATGTCCTGCAACTCCTCGTCGTCGAGCGAGGCGAAGTGCGAAAAGTCGAAGCGCAGGTGGCCGGGATCGACCAGTGAGCCCGCCTGCTTCACATGCGTGCCCAGCACGTTGCGCAGCGCGGCGTGCAGCAGATGCGTGCCGGTATGGTTGCGCATGGTGGCGCGGCGAACTTCGTCGTTGACCAGGGCGTCGACCTTGTCGCCGACGTGAATGGTCTGCTTGGCGATGACGCGATGCGCGCGCACGCCCTGCACCGGATAGGTCGCGCCCTCGACTTCGGCCACGAGCGTGTTGTGATCTTCGCCGTAGAGCCAGCCCACATCGCCGACCTGTCCGCCGGCGTCGGCGTAGAACGGCGTGTGATCAAGCACGATCTCACCGCGCTCGCCGGGCTTCAGCTCGTGAACGCCGGTGCCGGCTTCCCCTGATCCCATGCGCCCACCCATCGCGTGGAATGTGTCTGATCCACTTTTTACAACCGTGGGCTTGCCGCTCTTGATGATCGCCAGGATTTCCGCTCCGGTGGTGAGAGTCTTGTGATATCCCTCGAAGACCGTCTTTGGCAGTGCTTGATACGCCGGATTCGCGGTAGCTTTTGAGCCGCCCTTCCAGGAAGCCTGCGCGCGATGGCGCTGCTCTTCCATGGCGGCGTCGAAACCAACAGAGCCAAAAAATATTCCAGCATCGCGGCAGGCGTCTTCGATGAAGTCGCGGGGCAGTCCGAATGTGTCATACAGGCGAAACGCACTCTCGCCTGGATAGGTTGCCACCTTTCCCATCGCTGTGAGCGCATTTACTGCAGCCTCAAGATCCTTCATCGGGGCGATGCCAAAAGTTCCTCCCCTGCCGAGGCTAAATTCATTGAGGCGCCCTTCCTCATCCCGCAACGTTATGGCTGCGGCGTCGGGGAGCGCTGTAAGCTCTCGAAGCACGGCTTCCTTCAGGTCGCTCTCTAGAAACTTCAGCCCCTCGCTGAGCGTGTGCGCGAACCGGGTCTCTTCGCCCTTGATCGTGTCGGCCACGCGATCGGCGCTCTCGATCAGTTCCGGATAGGCGTCCTTCATCAGATCGCGGACGGCGAAGACCATCTCAAACAGAAACGGCTTCTCCTGTCCGAGCAATCTTCCGTGACGGATCGCGCGACGGATGATCTTTCGCAGCACGTAGCCGCGACCGTCGTTCGCGGGAAGCACGCCATCGGAGATGAGAAACGTTGACGCGCGTGCGTGATCGGCGATGACGCGCAACGATGCTGCCTGCTTGTGCGACTGCTCGACGTCTTCTTTTTTCGTCTCAGTCTCAAGCGACGTGCCGGTCAGCTCGGCCGCGCGCTTGATCAGCGGCGTGAACAGGTCGGTGTCGTAATTCGAGATCACGCCCTGCATCACGGCGGTCACGCGCTCCAGACCCGCGCCGGTGTCGATCGAGGGCTTGGGCAGCGGACGCATCTCCCCGTCGGGCTGGCGGTCGAACTGCATGAACACCAGGTTCCAGATCTCGACATAGCGGCCGCACTCGCAGCCGAACTGGCAGTCGGTGTGTCCGGCATCGCTGGCGGCGACGCCCATGTCGTAATGAATCTCGCTACAAGGGCCGCAGGGGCCGGTATCGCCCATCTGCCAGAAGTTGTCCTTCATGCCCATTTCGTAAATGCGATCCAGCGGGACATCATCTTTTTCTAAAGTCGCGCGCCAGTGCTCGTAGGCTTCGTCGTCGCGGGCGATGCCCTGCTCGCCCTTGAAGATGGTCACGTAAAGCTTGTCTTTCTCGATCCCATACCACTCGGGCGAGGTGACCAGATCCCACGCGTAGGCGATGGCGTCCTTCTTGAAGTAGTCGCCAAAGCTGAAGTTGCCCAGCATCTCGAAGAAGGTGTGGTGACGATTGGTGAAGCCCACATTCTCCAGGTCGTTGTGCTTGCCGCCGGCGCGCACGCACTTCTGCGACGAGGTGGCACGCGAGTAGTCGCGCTTCTCGATGCCGAGGAAGACGTCCTTGAACTGGTTCATGCCGGCGTTGGTGAACAGCAGCGTGGGATCGTTGGCCGGAACCAGCGAGGAGGAGTGGACTTCTTTGTGTCCCTTGGAGACGAAATAATCCAGAAACATGCGGCGAACTTCGGAGCCGGAAAGCTTGCGTGAAGGCATAGGGATAAGAAAATTCTACAGCAGCCGTCGGCTATCAGCTATCGGCCGTCGCGCGGATGAGTGTGATCCCGAAGCGGGCAGTCCTGCCGCTGCCGGCGAACCGCAGATCCCTCGGCTGCGCTCGGGATGACAAAACGTGGGGCCGTTGCTGACGGCTGTGCATTGTCCCGCTGCCAACAGACCGCAGATCCCTCGGCTGCGCTCGGGATGACAAAACGTGGGGCCGTTGCTGACGGCTGTGCATTGTCCCGCTGCCAACAGACCGCAGATCCCTCGGCTGCGCTCGGGATGACAAAACGTGGGGCCGTTGCTGACGGCTGTGCATTGTCCCGCTGCCAACAGACCGCAGATCCCTCGGCTGCGCTCGGGATGACAAAACGTGGGGCCGTTGCTGACGGCTGTGCATTGTCCCGCTACCAACAGACCGCAGATCCCTCGGCTGCGCTCGGGATGACAAAACGTGGGGCCGTTGCTGACGGCTGTGCATTGTCCCGCTGCCGGCGGACCACAGGTCCTTCGGCTGCGCTCGGAATGACAAAACGTGGGGCCGTTGGTGATGGCTGTGCATTGTCCCGCTGCCGGCGGACCGCAGATCCCTCGGCTGCGCTCGGGATGACAAATCTGGTCAGTTAGCGATCAGACCTTTATAAAATTGTCATCCCGACCGAGGACTTCAGTCCGAGCGGAGGGATCTGCGGTTCGCCGGCAGTGGCAGGATCGGCTTGCCCCATTCCTCCGACAAGTCCTGCCAGGTCGGGTTCATCGACTCAATCAGACAAATCTTCTTTTCCCGACGCCAACCCTTGATTCGCTTTTCCCGCGCGATCGCTTCCCGGATGTCACCGTAAATCTGGTACCAGACCAGGCGATCAATATTGTATCTGGCAGTGAATCCCTCGAAGACGTGATTCTTGTGTTCGCGGACTCGGCGCTCGATGTTGTTGCTCACGCCGACATAGAAGTTGTGCGATCGGCTGGCCATGATGTAGACGGCGTAGCGATGGTCCTTCACGTCTCGAATGCTAGGTTGCGTTACAGCCAATGGCTGTGCGCATCGTCACACTGCCGGCGGACCGCAGATCCTTCGGCTGCGCTCGGGATGACAAATCGTGGGGCCGTTGGTGATGGCTGTGCGCATCGTCACACTGCCGGCGGACCGCAGATCCTTCGGCTCCGGCGGCCAAAAGCAGGCCGCCTCCGCTCAGGATGACAATCCAAGAAAGGAACAAACCTGATGGCTGACCGCAACCGCCAAATGCCAACTGCTAAGTGCCAACCGCCCCTCCCCGCACCACCCTCGCCAATTGACCGGAAGCCGCCATCCATCCCATAATCTTTGTGCCTGACGATTATTCGCTACTCACAAGGTGGCTTGCTGTGAACGATCAGAACAAGAACGCTCGCCGTCCGTTCGAGACGGCTGGGCAGAGGCTCGACGACGTGCTGGGCGATGCCTCCAAGCGCATCGAGCAGGAAACGCAGTTGCTGATCAAGTACATCAACGACGAACTGGTGCCGGCTATTCGCGACCATTCGAGCAATGCCCTGCGCATCGCCAGCGAGAAGCTGACCCAGGCTGCCGACATGATGGACTCGACCAAGGCAAAGAAGGGCTAGCCTCGCGAGCGGCGCTGTTCGCCTCGGTGGCCGCGGCCCTGCTGTTGCTTTCCGCTTGTGGCGGGCACAAGACTGCCCGCAGCCACCCTCCTCCACCTCCACCAACCATTGCGACGGCGCCCGCACCAGCGGAAACCGCGAGCGCCACCACGCAACCGCAGCCGACTCCTCCCCACAACGCCAAACCGATTTACGTCGAGACCGGGCTGGCCAGCTGGTATGGGCCGCCCTATAACCATCGCCGCGGAGCCAATGGCGAGATCTATGACCAGAACGCCATGACCGCCGCGCATCGTACTCTGCCGCTGAATTCCATGGTGCGGGTCACGAACCTCACCACCGGACACATAGCCATGGTGCGCATCACCGATCGCGGGCCGTTCGTGGAAGATCGCATTGTCGATCTCTCGCTGGCGGCGGCCAAGGCAGTCGATGTTTGGCAGCCGGGCACGGCCGAGGTGAAGCTGGAAGTGCTGTCAGCGCCTGCGCCTATTGCGCAAGGCGGCCGCTGGTGCGTGCAGATTGGCGCCTTCCACAGCGAGGGCGAAGCCCGCAAGCTGAAAGAGAAGCTGCAAGATCGTTATGAGACCGCCAACGTAATTCAGTTCACCGGACCGACCGGCGAGTGGGTCCGCATCCGGCCGGAAGGCGACGACAAGCGCACCGCCGAAGAAGTGGCCAGCAAGACGCACGTCAAAGAGGGCGGAGTATTTCTGGTCAGGCTGGATTGAAGCAGTTGCCAGTTGTCGGTTGCCAGTTACGAGTCAGCGGTCAGCACTCAGCACTCATCGGTCAGCGGTCAGCACTCAGCCATCGACCTTCACTCGCTTACAGACCACAGAGAACTGGCAACTGGCTACTGACAACTGTTTCTTGTCATCCCGAGCGCAGCCGAGGGATCTGCGGTCCCGCGCGGCGAAGAAATGATGGTTCGTAGCAACATCCGCTTATACTTTCCTCAGCCATGAAGCCTGCAGTCATCCATCCTGCGAACTCCAGCCTCGCACCCGAGCGTGCAGTTTTTGTCGCTCGCGGACGCCGGCTGGAATACCTGACTATCGCGTGGAACGCCTTTGAAGCTGTCGTCGCGCTGGCCTCCGGGCTGATGGCGGGCAGCATCGCGCTGGTCGGCTTCGGCCTCGACTCGGTAATCGAAACCCTGTCAGCGGGAATTCTGCTCTGGCGATTACGCGCCGACCTGGACATCGATGCTCGCGAGCGTGCCGAACGTATCGCACGCCGGCTGGTGGGAGCGTGCTTTCTGCTGCTGGCGGCCTATGTCGGAATCGAGTCCGTACGCGCGCTCTGGGTCAAGGCTCAGCCCGAGCGCAGCCTGCCGGGAATCCTGATCGCCGTGGCAGCCGTGATTGTGATGCCGCTGCTGGGCCGGGCGAAACGCCGCATAGCGGCCGGACTGGGCAGCCGGGCTCTACAGGCCGACTCGCGGCAGGCAGATTTCTGCGCTTATCTCTCCGCCATACTTCTTTTGGGTTTGATCCTGCACGCGCTGCTGGGTTGGTGGTGGGCCGATCCGGCAGCCGCGCTCCTCATGGTGCCAATCATCGCGCGCGAGGGCGTGCAGGGATTGCGCGGAGAGAGCTGCGACAACTGTCAATGCGGGTGAGTGTGCGGCTAGGACGATTTGTACACCGCTGATCGGGGTCCTTCGACTCCGGCGTGTAAAAGCGCCACGCCTCCGCTCAGGATGACAACTGAACCCTATGTCATCCCGACTGGAGCGAAGCGGAACGGAGGGATCTGCGTTCCTGAAGCTCATGGCTAATAGCTGAACGCTGACGGCTGGTTGCTAGCCGCGAATTCCCAGTTACCGCTCACTGCATTTTCCGCTATCCTGTGTGCAGTAAATTCCTGCTGATTATGACAACCAAAGCTTCTGCCACCTTCGATCGCAAGTTCATCCCGCTGACCACGCGCTTCGACCATGCGCTGCTGTTTGCCGCGCAGGTGCATCGCGATCAGGACCGCAAGAAGAGCGGCATTCCTTATCTTTCGCATTTGCTGGGCGTCGCCTCCATCGTGCTCGACTATGGCGGCGATGAGGAGATGGCCATCGCGGCGCTGCTGCACGATGCCGTCGAGGACCACGGCGGGCGTCCCATGCTGAAGGTGATCGAGCAGATTTTTGGGCCACGGGTGGCCAAGATGGTGGACGGCTGCACCGACTCGTACGTCGAGGATCCGAAGAAGAAGGAGAATTGGGAGCGCCGCAAGTTGCGCTACCTGCATCGCGTGCGTCATGAGGACGCGGAGACTCGTTTCGTGTCGGCGGCCGACAAGCTTTACAACGTGCGCGCTGTTCTGCGCGATCTGCGTTATGACGGCGAAAGTGCTTTCACCCGCTTCTCGGCGCCCAAGGCGAAGACGCTGTGGTATTACCGCTCGCTGGTGAGGGAATATCGTCTGGGCGGCGTTACCCATCGGCTGAAGCCGCTGATCGACGATCTGGACCGCCTGGTAACCGAAGTCGAGCACCTGTCGGGGATATTGGCTTCGCCCATTCGGCCTCCCCGACGCATCACCAACAAGCTTAAGAGCAAGCGATAGCCGCAACGCGCGCCGCATACAATCGCCTTTTGAATTCGAGGTGTCCGTGGCCACCACTGAAGCTGAGCGCATTACCGAACTACTAAAGATCGCCAGGACCATCGCGGTCGTCGGACTCACCGATTCGCCCCTGCGACCCAGCTACGGCGTCTCGCACTACATGCAGTCGCGCGGGTATCGCATCATCCCGGTGAATCCCAATATCCAGCAATGGGAGGGCGAGAAAGCTTACCCATCTCTGCTCGACATCCCGGAAAAGGTCGACATGGTAAATATATTTCGCCGGTCCGAAGCGGTACCGGAAGTGGTGGAGCAGGCGATCCAGATCAAAGCTCCGGCAATCTGGATGCAGGAAGGCGTGATCCATGAGGAGTCCGCTGAAAAGGCGCGCCAGGCGGGCATCTTCGTAGTGATGGATTTGTGCATTTTGAAAGAGCATCGCAGGAGGGAGTAAGGGCGTTCACCACAGAGACACGGAGACACGGAGAAGAACACCGTAAAGTTGTATTGCTCGTCGTGAAGTGTTGTGTTTGGCGCGGGAAGTTAAGTTTTTCCCCCATCGCCGGAAAGCAGATCCCTCGACTGCGCTCGGGATGACAAATCCAAACTATCTGCGAGCCAAACGATTTTCGGCTTTTCAACTTTCCGATTTCTTCTCTGTGTCTCCGTGCCTCTGTGGTGGACTTGTCTTTGCCTTCCTGATCTCTTCCAGCCGCGCTTTGATGCGCTTCTCGATGCCTTCGTCGGTGGGATGGTAGTACACGCGGTCCTGCAGGTTGTCAGGCAGGCACTGCATGTCGGCGACTTTCGATTCCAGATTGTGTGCGTACTGATAGCCCTCGCCGTAGCCAAACGCCTTCATCAGCCCGGTGGGCGCGTTGCGCAAGTGCAGCGGCACGGGATCTTGTGCAGTTCGTTCCACGTCTTCCTGCACCGCTGCATAGGCGATGTAAACAGCGTTTGACTTGGGAGCGGCGCAGAGATAGACAACGGCTTGCGCCAAGGCGAGATCGCCTTCGGGGATACCGAGAAAATCGAAAGCATCGCGGGCGGCGAGCGTGATGCCAAGAGCGTTCGGATCGGCCAGTCCGATATCTTCCACCGCCATGCGAACCACACGGCGTGCGACGTAGAGCCGATCTTCGCCGGCTTCCAGCATGCGCGCCAGCCAGTAAAGCGCGGCGTCGGGATCGCTGTTGCGCACGCTCTTGTGCAGTGCCGAGATGAGGTTGTAATGTTCTTCGCCTGCCTTGTCGTACCTCAGCACACGCTTCTGCAGCGCGTCGGTGACGATCGCGTCGGTGATACGGGGCTCGGCGTTTGGGGCTTGCCGATCGACGGCCTGCTGCTCGATGGCCAGCGTTGCCGAAACGTCGAGCACGTTGTAGGCGCTGCGCGCGTCTCCGCTGGAGTAGGCTGCGATGTTGCGCAGTGCGGTTTCTTCCGCCTCGACATGCAACTCGCCCAGGCCTCGAGCTTCATCGTGCAGAGCTCGCTGCAGCAGCCCAACGATCTGTTCTTCGCTCAGCGGCTTGAGGATGTAAACGCGAGAGCGCGACAGCAGCGCCGAGATGATTTCAAAGGAAGGGTTTTCGGTAGTCGCGCCGATCAGGCGAATGCTGCCCTTCTCGACGTAAGGCAGAAACGCGTCTTGCTGCGCTTTGTTGAAGCGGTGCACCTCGTCGACGAAGACGATGGTGCGCGTTCCATACTGCCGCGCCCGCTCAGCATCGGCCATTACCTGCTTGATTTCTTTAATGCCGCTAAGCACGGCGGAGAACTCGATGAAGTCGGCGTGAGTCATACGGGCGATGATTTTGGCCAGCGTAGTTTTGCCCACGCCGGGAGGTCCCCAGAAGATCAGCGAGCCGGTATCGTCGCGCTCGATCTGCACCCGCAGCGACTTGCCGGGGCCGAGAATGTGTTCCTGGCCGACGAATTCGTCGAGGCTACGCGGGCGCATGCGATCGGCCAGCGGACGGGACTTGTCGACGGCATCGTCGGGCGGCGGGTTGGTTGGAAACAAATTCAAGAAACTAATTCACCACAGAGACACAGAGGCACAGAGATTCCGGATCACAAGACTCTTCTGCGAATACCATCCCTTAGCGCTGGAACATTGAAATTGATGAGTAAGCCGACGCGCAAGCCGGTTAGACGCAAATAGGTGAGGAGTTGCGCCTCATGGACCGGCAAGACATCCTGGACCGACTTCAATTCTATGACGACCCGGTTTCCGACAATCATGTCGATACGGTATCCGCAATCGAGTTTGATTCCCTTATAAGACAGAGGAAGATCGACTTGCTGAACATAGGCAATTTCTCGTAGTTGCAATTCGCGGCATAAACAAGCTTGATAAGCCGATTCCAGCAAACCTGGACCCAAAGCGCGATGGACTTCTATCGCGGCGGCAATGATATTGCCTGTGAGTGATCGCTCAGCATGAATCGGCATCCGCGATTTACTTGCCGCAGCCTCCGGGGCAGTTTCCGAAAGGGTCCACATATCGGTCTCCCATCTCCTCCCCCGCTTGGCATCATCTCGACTTAAACGATTCTAAACCTCTGTGTCTCCGTGTCTCTGTGGTGAGATCGCTCTTTGTCTTTGTCTAGCCGCTTCGTACAGCATGATGGACGCGGCGATGCCGGCGTTGAGCGACTCCACGCGCGGCGATTGCGGGATCATGACCACCTCGTCGGCTTGCGCCAGCACTTCTTTCGGAACGCCTGCCCCTTCGCTGCCCACGACAAACGCCAATGCTCCAGTCAGGTCCGCATCAGAAATTGCCATCCCCTGATGCGACGACGTGGCCAGCACCCGCACTCCGCCAGCCTTGATGTGCGGCAAGGCTTTGGCCAGTTCGACTTTGACCGCGGGCAAGCGAAACAGCGATCCCGCCGAGGCTCGCATGGCCTTCCAGTTCCACGGGCTGACTGTCTTTTCGCCCAGCAGCAGTCCTGTGACGCCGAAGGCCTCGGCCGACCGCGCAATCGTTCCCAGATTTCCCGGATCCTGCAGACCGGCGGTGATCACCAGTAGCGGAGGTTTGGCCGCCAGCACCTCTTCGATTTTCGACGGCTTCACTCGCACCAGCGCGGCCACGCCTTGCGGCGTTTCGCTGGGCACCGCGCTGGCAAAAACCTCATCCGGCAAGAGCAGAGCCTCGGCATGAGACGACAGTTGCGGCAATAACTTATGGGCACGCTCGCGGGCTGACTCGCTGAAAAATACCGTGCTGAGCCGCAATCCGCTGCGAATCGCCTCTTCTACCAGGTGCATGCCTTCGACGGCAATTTCGCCTTGATCGTTGGGCGTGGCTTCGGTGAAGGCGCGCCGCAACTCCTTCACGCGCACGTTCTGGCGGCTGGCGATGCGCCGCAGCCGGTCGTCAAGCTTGATTGGGGCAGTCATTGGGGCCGATTAAACCGGCGTCTATCGTACACCGGCGGTCGATCCCAAATCGGAACGGTGGGGCGAGGCCGCCTCGTGATAATCTGCTGTGTTGCTGTTCCACGGCGCGATGTGTTACGGTTCGCTCCTCAACCTGCTTACGAAGAGAAGACATCGGTGCGTCCCGAAATCGTCAAGATCAATAGTAAAGAGCCGGAAGCCTCACTGGTAACTTACGCGGCGGAGAAGATTCGCGCCGGCGAAGTGCTGGGCATGCCGACCGATACGTTTTACGGCCTGGCAGTTGACCCCTTCAACCTGCACGCAGTCGATCGCGTGTACGAGATCAAGACCCGCTCGCGCCACAAGCCGCTTTCCCTGCTGATCGAGTCGGTCGACCAGGCCGCGGAACTGGCCTGGCCGGTGCCTGAGATCTTTTACCTGCTGGCCCGCCGCTTCTGGCCCGGTCCGCTGACCATCATCGTGAAAGCCGATCCCAAGCTGCCGCTGAAGGTCACCGCCAATACCGGCAACGTAGCCTTGCGAGTGCCGGCGGCGGAAGTTCCGTTGGCCATCATCCGTTCGGCCGGGCTGCCCATTACGGCGACTTCTGCCAACCTGCATGGTGAATCGGAATGCACGTCGGCCCTGCAGGTCCGCGATCAACTGGGCGACTGCCTGTCGATCATCGTCGACGGCGGCCCGTCTCCACGTGACATGCCTTCCACCATTATCGATCTGACCAGTGAAGATGGAAGCTGGCGGCTGCTGAGGCATGGCGCCATCCCCGAGGAACAGATTATCGAGCTGTTGGGGCAGGAGTAATCGACACGGCAGTTCAGCGACGCAAATCTCATCCCATCCGCTGGATTATGGGGCTCGTAATCCTCGGCGTGATGGGATTTCTGCTTTACACGAGCACCAGAATCATGCGCGAGGCGGGGGTCGACGAGGAACATCCGGTCGACGCCATCGTGGTTTTTGGCGCAGCCGAGTACGTTGGCCATCCTTCGCCGGTTTACCGGGCGCGGCTGGATCATGCCTACAACCTGTTTGAACGCGGATTGGCAACCGTCATCATCACCACCGGCGGCGCGGGCAATGATCCTCATTTCAGCGAAGGCCAGGTGGGACGCGACTATCTGGAATCGCGCGGCGTGCCTGATGGAAATCTGATCGCCGAAACCCAGGGCGGCGACACCGACGAATCGGCGCAGCGCGTAGCCGTCATCCTGCGGGCCAACGACATGCACAGCTGCCTGCTGGTCAGCGACGCCTATCACATGTTCCGGGCCAAGCAAATGATGGCGGCGCAAGGTATTACGGCCTACGTCTCGCCGCGGCCAGGGTCGATTCCCAAGACCGCGGTCGGGCGATTTATGGCGGCGTTACGGGAGAGTTTCAGTTATTTGCTGTATCGAGCGCATGTGCGGTAGCGCCACCGTTCGAAGAAGCGCGAGGTGAGTCTGGTATGTACGTCGCCAAAGAGGACTTCATTTTAAGAGCCGCCTCAGGCCGCAGTGTTTTACACCTGGGTTGTGTGGGCTTTACCGACGTGGCGCCCCACGAGCGCGCTAAGTTTGCCAAACAGAGCCTGCACTGGCGGCTGACGCAGACATCGGAAACTGTAGGTATCGATTACAGCCTTGCGGTGATTGACGAATACCGGAAGTTGGGAGTATTCACCAACATCGTCCCGGGAGATGTCGAGCGGCTGGATGAACTCCCGATGACCAGGACTTTCGATGTCGTAATCGCGGGCGATATCATCGAGCACTTATCCAATCCGGGACTAATGTTGGATGGTATCAAACGATTCTGCAGCAGCCACACCCTGGTCATTATTACCACCCCGAATGCGTTCGGTGCGCCCAACTTTCTCAGGTATTCAACAGGCAGGTTCCGGGAGGGCGCTGAGCACGTGATGAGCTTTAACGAGCAGAATCTGGTTACCCTCTTACATAGGCACGGATACTCTCTTAGCGAATTGCATACCTGCTATCAGCCACGTTCCATGGACAAACACTTTACCGGTTTCTTCACAGCAGGAAGAAAAGTCTTGGAGTTGTTTCCGCGTTTTGGCGGTACTCTTCTGGCGGTTGCAAAGGTCAAGCCGGCACGAATAACTGAGAATGAAAGTGAAGTGTTGATCCTGGCGGGCGCAACGAAAAATCCTTCACGGATTTGAGATGTTAACTGACGGCTGAGGGCTGAGAGCTGACGGCTATTTCACCAGCGCCAGCACCCGCGCCGGGCCGCCTGAGCCGTTCTCCAGCTTGATGGGAGCAACCACCACGGTCGCTCCGGCGGGAGGAACCAGCGCCAGGTTGGCAACATTTTCCAGGTGGTACACGCTTTCCTTCGACGTGAAGTAGTGGACGGGATAAGTGGTGGTCGCACCTGCATCCACGCTCATGGTGTCGATTCCAAGGCCGACCACGTCGCGGGTCTTCACCAGGAACTCAGCGGCCTCCAGCGAGAATCCCGGATAGTGCGTCAAGTGGTCGGCAAGTTCATTGCGAAACCGCTTGGCTGAGTTCCAGCGCTCGTCCCAGCCGGTGTATGCCATTACTACTGCTCCTGAAGGAATCTGCCCATGCGCCTCTTCCCAAGCAGCAATGTCGGCGACGCTGACTTGGTAATCCGCATTGTTCTTGGCGGCGTTGCGAACGTCGAGAATCACCAGCGGTCGCACCAGTCGCTCGGCGGGAATCTGGTCCACGGTCCACATGCCTGCAGCAAAATGCGCCGGCGCGTCGAGGTGGGTACCATAATGTTCCTGGGTGCTGAAATGGCGCGAGTAGTAGCCATCGCGGTCGAGATTGCCCAGTTCGGTCGATTGAAACGGCGACTTCTCCGTGCCTTCCCAGTTGGGAGAGCGGTCGTTCAGCCCGTGGGTGAGGTCGATGACGGCGCGATGAGTATTGGAATCGGGCATGGGAGGTTTGCGCGCGAACAACAAAAGCGCCAGCGCCAGACTACAACCTATCGCAAATGTCTTCCAGTTCAGCATGCCGGTCGAGGCCGACTGTCCTTCTGTGAAAGATGCCGGACAGAGGTGAGACGCTTCCGGGAATCAGACGTAACCCAAAGAGAACACGGCTGAGCGGCGAAAGATGTGGCGAGAAGATTGAACGGCGGGACGATCTGCAGGCTCAGCGTGATACCTCATTTTTGTCATCCCGACTGGAATGGAGGGATCTGCGGTCCTCCGCGGCCTCGGTTTGGACGCATGGTTCGAGACTGGCGACTACAGGGGTCCTTCGACTTCGGCGTGCGAAATCCGCACGCCTGCGCTCAGGATGACAACTCATGGCTGAATGCCGAGAGCTGATGGCCGACAACTGACAACTGACAACTGACAGCTACTGCCTCCGCATCGCAAAGCTGAACCACAGCGAATTCGATCCGTTGTAATCCACGCCGGTGCGCTGTTGGTTGGTGAAGCCCATGTGCTCGGCTTGCAGCGAGCAACTCTTGCAAGGTTTCTCCAGGATGATCTGGTAGCGGCCATCGCGTTTGGAGTTCGCTGTTCCAACCACAGCGCCGCCGGCATCGGTGAGCGTGACTTTGGCGCGAGGCACAGGCCAGCCGCCTTCGTCGGTGATGACGCCTTGCAACTTTCCATGCGGCGGCAGGCCTTCGGGATTGGAATCGCGGAACATGTATCCCGGCCCGCGCAAGGGATGGCCACCCATCTGACCGGTGACCTTGTCGTGCTCCAGCGCCAGCACGCCGTTAACGAAGACATATTCGAATCCGACCGACGGCCGGTTAGGATCGTCGAAGGTGGCCGTATCGCGAACTTTGTCCGGGTCGAAGATAGTGATGTCGGCGAAGTAATCAGTACGCAGCAAGCCGCGATGGTCAAGCTTCTCGCGTTGCGCAGGTAGCGAAGTAAACTTGCGAATCGCGTCTTCCATCCGCAGGTTGTGTTCGTCGCGAACATACTTCCCCAGAATTCGCGCAAAGCTGCCATAAGCGCGCGGATGCACCTTCGACTCGCTTAGCGGCCCGGTCGGGCTCACTGCACCGTAGTCGGTGCCAACGCTGACCCAGGGCTGCTGCATGGCCAGTTTCACATCGGCTTCGCTCATCAGAAAGTAGACCGCGCCCACGTTGTCGCGATCGGCAATGACCAGGTCCATCAAGGCATCCAGCGGATCTTTGTTTTCCGTCTTGGCGATCTGGGCGATGGTCTTGCCTTCATACTTGCGCAGATCGGGATTCAGTACCGAAATCACCAGCACGCCGTCTGCGCCGCCCGCGCCAAGCCACAGATTCTCGAAGGAAGTGCTGGGCCCCGCGAGGTCCTTGCGGATCTGGGCGCGAGTTTTGGGATCTTGCAGCCGCTTGATCAACGCATCCGTGCCTCCCGCGTGATATTTGGCCGGAATGACCGCGCCCAAAGACGTGGCCGCTCCGGTGTAGGGATACTGATCGGCCGTCACATCGACACCGCTGGCGCGCGCCTGCTCGATGGCGGCAATGACTTGCGGCATCTTGCCCCAGTTTTGTTTGCCGGCACACTTCAGGTGAAAGATCTCGACCGGGATGCCGGCCTCGCGTCCGATCTGGAAGGCTTCGTTCAGCGCGTCCATCTCGGCATCGCTTTCGTTGCGCATGTGCGTGGCGTAAATGCCGCCCTTCCTGGCCGCAACCTTGGCTAGAGCGATCAGCTCATCGGTCTTGGCGTAGGAGCCGGGCGAGTAGATCAGCGCGGTCGATAATCCCATTGCGCCATCGCTCATGGCGTCGTCCACCATGATTTCCATCTGCTTCAGTTCGTCGGCGGTGGGAGCGCGGTCTGCCGTGCCGATCACCATGTGCCGCACCTGGGCCGCGCCCACGTAGGTTGCCAGGTTGATGCCGCTGCCTTGTTTGGTCAGACGCTCGAAATATCCCTCCAGCGAGGTCCAGTCAGGGGTGAGATGGAAGTGCTGGTACAAATCCGCGTGCTCCTTATTCAGCACGTCGTTGGTGGGAGCGATGGAGTCGCCTTCGCCGGTGATCTCCGTGGTGATGCCTTGCGTCAGCTTGCTGACCGCCTGCTTGTCGATGAGCAGATTGGTTTCCGACTGGCCCAGCATGTCGATAAAGCCAGGCGCGACGATCAACCCCTTCGCATCGATCGTGCGTTTGGCAACCAGCGTGGGATCGGCCTGGCCTACGAAGACAATGCGGTCGCCGATGATGCCCACATCGGCGTAGATCCAGGGATTGCCGCTGCCATCGATAACGCGGCCATTGCGGATGAGGTAGTCGAACTCCTGGCCAAAGAGAGGAAGTGCAAGAGCGCAAATCAGCAAGAGCAGGAGGAGTTTCGTTCGTAGCAAGCTCAGCTCCGTTGAAGGAATTGGCGCGACCGTGGGATCAGGACATGCTACACCGGAACGGGCCGGCGGCTGTTTGCTATTTTCGTTGAAATCCTGGGACGGCCACTACTTGCGGTGTGGCGATTCGCTCCAACAATCCATTTCCAAGCCGCATCAACATCCCAGTGTTCATTGACTTGCCTGTTGGCCCAACGTAAGATTCGCGGCAATGATCGGCCAAAATATCTCGCATTACCGCATTGTCGAGAAGCTGGGCGGAGGCGGGATGGGGATTGTCTACAAGGCCGAAGACCTGACCCTGCATCGCTTTGTGGCGCTGAAGTTTCTACCGGACGAGTCGGCGCAGGATGCGCACGCTCTGGCGCGTTTCGGGCGTGAGGCGCAGGCTGCTTCCGCACTGAATCATCCCAACATCTGCACCATCTATGAGATCGGCGAAGAGGGCGGGCAAACCTTCATCGCCATGGAGTTTCTTGAAGGCAAGACTCTGCAGGACTTCATTGCCGGGCGGCCCGTGGAGACCGATGTGCTCCTGTCGCTGGCCATCGAAATTGCCGACGGCCTCGACGCGGCGCATACCAGGGGCATCATTCATCGCGATCTTAAGCCGGCCAACATCTTCGTTACCGAACGCCGACACGCCAAGATACTGGACTTCGGCCTGGCACAAGTGGTGCAAACCAAGGTCATCGCCTCCGGCGCCGATGACGCTTTAACCAAACTATCCTCGTTGACTCTGCCGGGCGTTCCGGTGGGAACGCTGCAGTACATGTCGCCGGAGCAAGCCAAGGGCAAAGAACTGGATGCGCGCACCGACATTTTTTCCTTCGGAGCAGTACTGTACGAGATGGCGACCGGCACCATGCCGTTCCGGGGCGACACTTCAGCCGCCATCTTCGACGCTATCCTCAATCGCGATCCGGCGCCTGCTCTGCGGTTGAATCCGCAGCTGCCCACCCGGCTGGACGACATCATTCAGAAGGCCCTGGAAAAAGATCCGGGGCTGCGCTACCAACACGCCTCCGAAATAAGGACAGACTTACAACGATTGCAGCGCGGATCGGACAGTAGCCGCGGGGTTCGGAGCAGCGACACCGGCGGCGAGGCAGGCTCGCCGGCCACGGGAACGAAGCGCGCGCTCTGGCTGGGTGTCCTGGCAGTAGTTTTGCTGTTAGTGGCGGCAGTGGGAGGCTATTTCTGGCGAAGCCGGCGTCACGTCGACACCGCCGGCGTGAATACGGCGTCCATCGCAGTTCTGCCGTTTGCCGACATGAGCCCGGGCAAGGATCAGGAATACTTCTCCGACGGACTCGCCGAAGAACTGACGAACGCCCTCGCCAAGGTGCCCGGGCTGAAAGTTACCGGACGCTCTTCCGCCTTTCAGTTCAAAGGCAAGAATGAAGACTTACGCACGGTCGGACAGAAGCTGAATGTCGCCAACGTTCTGGAAGGCAGTGTGCGGCGGGATGGCAATCATCTCCGGATTACCGCGGAGCTCACGAAAGTGAATGATGGCTTTCAGCTTTGGTCGGAAGAATACAACCCCGAGATCAAAGACATCTTCGCGGTGCAAGATGAAATCGCACGTGCGGTCGCCGAGGCACTGCAAATCAAGCTGCTCGGCGCCAACGTCATCCCCGCCTCTACCGGGTCGAAGGTCATCAACCCGGAAGCCTACCAGACTTATTTGCAAGCTGCGTATTTCTTGAATCGAGGATCGGAAAAGGCCAACTACGACAAGGCCCTGACTTACAGCAACCAGGCGATTAAGCTGGACGCGAATTTCTCGGACGCCTGGGCGCTGCGGTCAGGTGTATTTGCCGCCATGGCTACGGACGGCTTCATCGACCTCGGGCCGGGATTTCGCCGGGCGCGCGAAGATGCCGAGCAGGCCATCGCTTTGGACCCGCGTTCGGTCACGGGGTACCTTGCCTTAGCGGATGTACGTCTGCTTTATGACTTGGATTGGGAAGGCACCGAAGCTGCCCTGAACAAAGCGGCGGCGCTGGAACCAGGAAGTACTGATGTACTCTCGCTTCGCGCTGACTTGGAGGAAATGGGGGGGCGTCCGGACCAAGCCATCGAGTTACGGAAACGGGCCGTCGCCCTGGATCCTCTGTGTTCTTTCTGTTATCTATTCCTGGGAAACGATCTTTACCAAGTCGGGCAGTACGACGAAGCCAACACGGTATTGCGGAAGGCTTTGGAACTGGATCCGCAACAGGGATACATTCATTTTGTGCTGGGCCAGATTCTACTGGCGCAAAGGCGTCCGCAAGAAGCCCTGGTGGAAGTTCAGCGGGAGCCAATCGACGGGTTGAAGTTGGCGGGAGAGGCATTCGTGTATTACTCCCTGGGCCAGCAACAAGCTTCGGACGCCACATTGAAAAAACTCATTGCCAGCCATGGCAACGAGTCGGCCTATCAGATCGCCGAAATCTATGCCTATCGCGGGGAGATGGACAAAGCACTCGAGTGGCTGGAGCGCGCCTACCAGCAGCACGACGCTGGATTGTCGTACGTCCAATCCGATGCGTTGTTTAAGGGCCTGCGCCAGAACCCGCGCTACCTTCAGCTTCTAAGACAAATGCAGATACCGCAGTAATTACCGCGCCTTAATCGTGATCCCGAAACCCTGGCTGCCTGAGTCGGCGTGTGGAACCGGGCGAGAACTATATTCTTCGGCGATGTTCCATTCCGCTTACAGGCGTTAACAGGCGTTAACGGACCTTATCGCAAGCAATCGCTACCGCAAGAATTCATTGACGAACAATCTAATGACTAACCAACGGTACGCCGGGGCCATGCAGGTACATCAGAGGCCCCATCGCTGCATGACCATCGTCACAATCAGCGCAAGGTCGGCGGCACACACCGTGCTCACGAAATTCACCGAGTCATTGCCCATCCTGCCGGCGTTTTCCCAGGTCGCGCCCATGACGCTGTCGAGGAACATGCCGCTGATTCCGGCCAGTGCGACAACCGGTGTCCAATGCCAATCCACCAATCCGCCGGCGGCGCTTACCCACGACACGATGCAGGCGGCCACGCATCCGGCCAGCGTGCCTTCCACGCTGATAGCGCCGTTGGTGCCGATGGGAGCTTCGCGAAAGTCGGTGATCATGTAAGCGCCGCGGCCGGTCGCCTGGCCCACTTCGCTGGAAACGGTGTCGGCGGCGGCTTCGGCCAGCGCCGCCATCGCGCCCACCAGAAGAAGCTCGCTTAGCTCGGGAAACCAGATCAGAGGCAGCGCGCAAAGTGTAGCCGCGCCCAGGTTGGCGACAATCTGCCATGCATTGCGGCCTCGACGGCGCTCCGCAACGCCCAGCCGCTCCTTACGCCGGCGACCCCAGCGGGTGGAAATCACAGTCAAAAGGAACACCGCCAGCAGGGGAACAAAGCCGGCGAATCCGCACGCCAGCATCAGAATAAACGCCACCAGCACGCCCACCAGCGCGCCGCCGTCGGTGACCGAACCCATGGCCCGAGCCACCACTGCGAAGCCAATACCCACGACCGCGGCCGGTAAACCTCTGGAATGGAAGAGACTTGTCACGCTGGTCAGGTCAGTATCGCACGCCGCCCGGCGTCAAGGTGACGAACCGGGAACTTGCTGGCCATACGGCGGATTGTTCTGTGCAGGCATCCCACATATGTAGTACAAAATCACATGAGCCACGAAATCTCGAAACCAAAGCCATTTCTCCAGTGCGACGAGTGTTGCGGGCCGAACGGCTACCATGCCTCTACTTGCTCGCGAGCCGTCATTTCGGGTGCCGGGAAATTCGAAAGCCGTCTAACTCCTGCCGACTTCAAGTTCCTGCGGGACCTGCGGGTCGGCCTGGAAGGAACTGATTCCGGTTTTCCGCCGGGAGGTGGCGCTCAGCTTGATACTTCCCCGGTTGGGCGGATTGGTCTTGACGAACCTCCAGCTAGCGCCGGATGATATTGTGCCCTTCTTTTCCACAGGGCAGTTTCTCCGGAAAAGGATGAAAACATGGCATCTTCCGTGTGGTCTGGATATTTGACGTTCGGTTTGATCTCGATGCCCGTGCGCTTGTTTTCGGGCGCACGCGGCAATCACATCTCGTTTCACATGCTGCATCGCGACGACAACACGCGCATCAAGCAGCAGCTTTGGTGTCCGCATGACGAGCGCGTCGTCGAACGCAGCGAAATCGTGAAGGGCTACGAGTATCGCAAGGGCGAATACGTCATCATCGAGCCCGACGAGATCAAGAAGATCGAGCCCAAGACCGCCAAGGCCATGGAGATCCTGGAGTTCGTCAAGGCTTCAGAAGTCGATCCCATCTACTTCGAGTCTTCCTACTTCCTGGTGCCGGAAGAAGCCGGCCGGCGTCCCTACGCCCTTCTGGCGAAGGCCCTGGAAGAGAGCGAGTATGTCGCCATTGCCAAGCTCACCATGCACAATCGCGAGTACACGGTGTTCCTGCGTCCCTACAAAGGCGGCATGATGCTGCACACCATGTATTACAAGGACGAAGTGCGGGACCTGGACAACTTCGGCCGTCCCGACGTCGAGCTCAAAGACGCCGAGGTGAAAGTGGCGCATCAGCTCATCGAGGCTCTCTCCGGCGAATTCGAGCCGGAGAAGTACAAAGACACCTTCGAAGAGAATCTGAAGACGTTGATCAAGGCGCGCCTGGAAGGCGAGGAAGTTACTACCATCGAGAAGCCTCGTAAACCCGCCCCGGTGGTCGATCTGATGGCGGCGCTCAAGGAGAGTCTGGCGCAGATGCCGAAGAAGCCCCCGCAACGGGTCGAGGCAGCCCAGCGCGAGTCCGAGATCAAGGTGATAGCGAAGGGTGCGCCGGCGAAGAAATCGCGCCGGAAGCCGGCTGCCTGAAGACTTGAAGGAATTTACGAGCCAGCGAGACCAGGGAAACGCGGCGCTTGATAAAAGCGCCGCTTTCTATTTTGCGCTCGAACCGACTTCATAGCACTTTCGCAGCAGATCCACCACTATTGGGCTACCTGAGTTGTGAGGAACGGTGATATAGCGTACTTAAGCAGCTTTATCTGGCTACTATGAAATCTCCCCCGAAAAGCACCATCCGCATCTCGGTTGTGGAAAGTGATCCGGTTCGTTTATTGGGACTGCGTACCATCTTCGCTTCCGAAGCTGATATGCAGGTTCATTCCGCCTCCGTTCCCGCGGTGCTGCACAGCCCTAGCGAAGACATCATCCTGATGACCGCCAGCAACGGCGCGGCCTTCTACGCAGCCATGTCGGCCTTGAAGGCGGTGCGTCCGGGCGTTCGCATCATCGTGACCGGCCCGGGCAGCCGTGACGAAGATATCCTGCGAGCCATCACCACGGGAGCCAAGGGTTATGTTCGCGAGGACGCGTCGCCGCAGGAATTCAAGCGCGCGATCCGCGAGGTGCATGCCGGTTCGGTGTGGGCTCCGCGCCGGGTGCTGGCCACCTTCATCGAACGTGCCACAGCCTCGGCGCGCAAGGTGCAGCCCCAGACCGACGACAAAATCAGCGACCGCGAGCGCGAAGTTTTGCGGCTGCTGGTTGCAGGCTGTTCCAATCGTGAAATCGCGCGGGAGTTGGGAATCGAAGAGCGCACTGTCAAGGCGCACGTTGCCCAGCTGTTGCGCAAGGTCGGCGTGCAGAATCGCATTGCTCTCTCGGTCCACGCGGTAACCCATTCCCTGCTGGCGAGCAACTCCTGACTAAGCTCGGATTAAGTCTTGCAGCGGACGGCCTGCAGTGTTCACGTGAGAACTCAGTTTGAGAAAGCGCGGTGGTATGAAGCCGCAATTTGCGCAGGAATAAACGAGCGCCGCAGGCGCGAAAGAGTTTTCCCAGCGCTTCAGCGCCGGGTAGGCGGGGAAGAAAATCTCGAGTGCCGTAGGGACGACACAGTTCTCGCGCATACACTTCAGACCGTCCGTTAGCGCCCGAAAATCATTCGGCTTTAACCGCTGCAAAACAGCCGCTTATTTCAACAGTTACCGAACGACCGTTCAGTTACGAAAGTACAATTACTTTCCCTGTACTTCCGTTATCTTGCGGGAATCCTCAGCGCATTCCATACTGCATTCACCTACCACAGAACCTGGGAGAAGGGTTGGAAGAGGTTACGAGGGTCTCCTCTTCCAGCCCTTAGTTTTTTGCTGACGAGGATTGCACGTTCAAAGACGGAGGCGTATCCGCAGCGTGATCACTTCCTGGTGCTAGCAGATGTCTCGTCAGGACACTAAAGAGTAACCAGCCAAACTACTTTCTCCCCGCTCGATTCCCAATTAAACACTCTAAGATGAACAAGGCTGGCAAGGGCTGGCGACGGAATAATCCGAATCGGAGTTGAGCGATGAAAAAATCTCTTGTGGGGTTGACGATTTTGTGTTCCCTGGCAGTGTGTGCTGCCGGATCAGAGAGGCGGGACGCTGATCTTGACCGGGTCCAGACCGCCAGCACGGTCCTCAGCCAGATCATGTCTGCCCCTGATCGCGCCATCCCGGACGGAATCATGTCGGGCGCCAAGTGCATTGCCATCATGCCGTCGATGCTTAAGGCGAGTTTCCTGCTGGGCGCCAACTATGGCAAAGGCGTCGCCACCTGCCGCACCGAGCATGGCTGGAGTGCTCCAGCCTTCTTCAAGCTGACGGGCGGAAGTTTCGGCTTTCAGGCCGGAGGCCAGGCGTCGGACCTGGTATTGATCGTTCGCACCGATGACGGCATGCAGCATCTGCTACAAAGCAAATTCAAACTGGGCGCGGATGCTTCGGCCGCCGCCGGACCGGTCGGACGCGATGCCCAGGCCATGACCGACCTCACCTTGCGGGCCCAGGTGCTCACCTATTCCCGTTCGCGCGGATTGTTTCTGGGCGTGTCGCTGAGTGGCGGCGTCATTCGCCAGGACCAGGCCGACACGCAAGCGTTCTATGGCAAGGATTGGTCTTTTTACTCGCTACTCAATGGACAGGTCCCGATTCCTCCGGACGCTGAGACCCTCTTGCGCACGGTGGAGAAATACGCTCCCACGCCGCGACCGCGAGTTGCCCCGGCTGCGGCGGGAGTCTACACTCCGGCACCAACCGGCGCTCCCGTAACCGCTCAAGCTGCCCCTCCGGAACAGGCTCCAGCGACAGCGTCGTCGGCTCCGGCGATGGCGGCAGGCCCAGACCCGGCAACGGCGTCGGCTGCCTATTCCACGTCGCGGGCCAGCAGTCCGGCCGTCACTTCCAATGCGACAACCGCCTCAACCGTGACCACCCAAACCTCGGCCACTCAGACCACGGTGGCAACTACGCAGTCCAGTGCGGCGGAGCCAACAACCGGAGTGATGGGAACGCCGGACGCCTCGCCTGCGTCAACCCCGGTTCCGGCCTCTGCACCCGTTCCAACTTCGACGGCAACGCCGGTGGCTGCTCCAACCCAGCCTGCTGCCGCGACCCCGGGCTCACCGGGCGGACGCTGATCGCTTGAAGTTCCAGCGCGGTGGCTGCGGCCACCGCTTTTCTATTTGCACCGAGTCAGCGGTTTGACCTCGATTTTTCCCGGTGCTAACGTCAAAACTGATACCTACATGGGCGATAGGCTGCAATACTGGCCGGTGGCGCTGCTGGTGCGCTTGATCGGCGCATTGCCCCGTCCGCTGGCCCGTGGTGTTGGAATTCTGATTGGCGGGGCGGTCTATTATCTGCATCCCCGCTTGCGCCATGTGGGCCTGCGCAACCTCCAACTGGCCTTTCCGGATAAATCCCTGGCCGAAAGACGCAAGATCCTGCGCGGCGTCTATGTCTCGCTCGGACGCCTGCTGGGCGAAACCTGCCTCTTCCCGCGCTACACCACGCGAAACGCTTCGCAGGTCGCCGTATACCAGGGCTTCGAAAACTTCGAAGCCGCGGAGAAACGCGGCAAAGGCGTCCTGCTGCTGACCGGCCACTTCGGCGGATGGGAAATCGGATCCTTCTTTCACTCGCTCCAGGGTCACCCCATGCAGATCGTGGTGCGCCCGCTCGACAATCCCTACGTGGACGGGCTGGTAGCGCGCTATCGCGGCCTGCATGGCAACACCATGATCGGCAAGGATGGATTCGCCCGCGGCTTGATTGCGGCTATGCGCAAGAACAAAACTGTCGGCATTCTGATGGACACCAACATGACGCCGCCACAAGGTGTCTTTGTGGACTTCTTCGGCATTCCGGCTTGCACCGCGAGCGGAGTGGCGCGCGTCGCCCTGCATACCGGAGCCACCGTGGTTCCGGCCTTCACCATCTGGGACCCGGTGCTGCGCAAGTATCGCGTGGAGTTTGCCCGCCCGGTGGAGATGGTGCGCACCGGTGACGATGATTCGGATGCGCTGGCCAACACGGCAATCTTCACCAAGATCCTGGAGGAATACGTCAGGCGCTATCCTGATCAATGGCTGTGGGTACATCGGCGCTGGAAGACACGGCCGGCCGGAGAAAAGCCGCTGTATTAGCGACTGGGCCGACAACGCTCTTCCCTCCAGCCACAGCTTTCCCCTATAACAACTTCATGCCACAAACCCTGCAAGCCTTGGCGGAATTCATCTCGGCGCGCCTGATCGGCGATGGCAGCATCGTAATCGCGAAGGTTGCCAGCATCGCGCAAGCCCAACCCGGCGATCTGGTGTTTGTTCAGGACGAGAAAGATCTCTCGCAGGCTCTGGCTTCGCGCGCCAGCGCGGTCATCGCCGGAGAATTCGCCGCGTCCTCAAACACAACGAAGCCGCTGCTGATCGCCGCGCAACCTCGCCTGGCATTCGCCAGCGCCGGAGCAGTTTTACATCCTCCCAAAACCTATCCCGCCGGAGTTCATCCCACGGCCGTGGTTCATTCTTCGGCAAAAATCGCGACTACGGCGGCGGTAGATGCTCATGCGGTAATCGAAGCTAATGCCATGATTGGCGAACGGGCGCACATCGGTGCGGGCTGCAGTATTGGCGAGGGCGTGGTGATCGGTGAGGACTGCGACCTCTACCCGCGCGTGGTCATCTATGCTGGCACGACCCTGGGACGCCGGGTTATCGTTCATGCGGGCGCGGTGTTGGGCTCCGACGGTTTTGGATTCGTTCGTGACGAGGTCTATGGCCGCTATCAAAAGTTTCCTCAGATTGGCGAGCTTGTGATCGGCGACTACGTGGAGATCGGTGCCAACTGCACCATCGACCGCGGGGCGCTCGACCAGACAGTCATCGGCCCGGGCACAAAGCTGGATAACCTGGTGCACATCGGCCACAACGACATTGTGGGAGCTAACGTAGTGATCGCCGCGCAGACGGGAGTTTCGGGCAGCTCCGAGATCGGCGACGGCTGCGTAATCGGCGGCCAGGTCGGAATCGGCGATCATGTGAAGATCGAAGCAGGAACCCTGCTGGGCGGCCAATCGGGCATCTTGCCCCACAAGGATTTTCGCGGGAAAGGCATTTTGTTTTTTGGCACGCCGGCTAAGCCGGTGCGCGAGTATTTCAAGGAATTGGCAACTCTTTCGCGGTTGACGCGCAAGAAGGAAACGGGCGGTTAGAAGAATTGACCACTAGCTCCCGAATTTTTCATACGGCACGACTGAAGCCCTGCCTCTTCAAACGCGATTCATGAGATGGTTTGGATGGTTGCTAATTGCTAATTGCTAATTGCTGAGTATGGCTATCATTGTTGTCGGTGGACACTCTCGCAGCGTAGGCAAGACCAGCGTGGTGGCCGGCCTCATCGCCGGGCTGGCTGATTTTCACTGGACCGCCATGAAGATCACGCAATACGGCCACGGCATTTGCTCCGCGAATGGCGAGCTGTGCGATTGCGCTACCGACGATCACTCCTGGGCGGTCACCGAAGAGCGCGATCGCAGCGGAGAAAGCGATACCTCGCGATTCCTGGTCGCCGGAGCGGCGCGCTCGCTGTGGGTGCGGACCCGGCAGGGAATGCTGGCCGAAGCTATGCCGCGGGTGCGCCAGGAACTCGCGACCGCCGAAAATGCCATCCTCGAATCCAACAGCGTCATGCGATTCCTGCGTCCCGACCTTTATCTCACGGTGCTGGATGCGGCCACTGCAGATTTCAAAACCTCAGCGCAGGAATTCCTCGACCGCGCTGATGCAGCGATCCTGCACAGCGGAGCCGACTCTGTCACTTGGACAAACGTATCGCTCAAACCGGTTGCCGGCAAACCGATCTTTCGGATCCGGCCGCCGCACTACGTTACGCCCGAGCTGATCGAATTTGTGCGGGAAAGATTGCGGACGCGAATAGCAACTACTCAGTAGCCACCAGCCACCAGCGGCCTGCCTCTTATGCCGCGCGCGTCGGAGAGCCCGTTTTCTGCGGCGGCTTTTCAACCGGCAACGCACTCTCGTGAGGACTTTGGCGGCGCGTTCCGCCATCGTAGGCGACGCGGGCAAACGTAATGTCAAGCACCAGTCCGCTGAGCGCCTGCAGGAGAGCTTCGTTGATTCTGACCAGAGACGATACTTGCTCGTCGTCGAGAGCGGCCTCCAGCAACAGCGGAATACCGATATCCACTTTCGCGGGCAACTCGCGGGTCAGTCCCCAGGCACTTTCTCCGACCCGAAGCTGCGAGTCGGCATAGAGCGGCAAGCGAACCAGGTCTTTTAGCGCCCGCCAGTACTCCCCATAGAATTGCGGGTAGGATGCCAGAGCCCGGTGCTCGTCAGAAATGAAAGCCAGTTCCAGCATGCGCCGCCGTTCGTCCCAGATGCGATGGACCGTCCCGGTCGCCTCAGCGTCGCTCAGCAAATTCGGAGCCACGGGAAAGCGAGGATGACTGGCAAGCTGAGGATTCTCTTGCTGCTGACCTATGGGACCTTCAAAAGCTTGCATCTGTGCTGCGGCAATCAGCAACAGCAAGGGATCGAGGTACTGGTAGTAATCCAATACCTGGGGCAAGGGCAAAGCGGCGGAACTCTGCGATAACAACTCGCGGGAAGAAAGGTTACGGACTTCGAAATAATTATGCGCCCGGGTATACGATTCGGCGGCCAGGCGGGCGCCCAGCAGAAAGAAAAGTCGCGTTTCCAGAGCGGGCCGAAAGGCCTGCCAATGCAGTTCGAGAAACTGGGGAAAGGCGGCATAGGCCTGGTACAGTTTGGGAACGACGGGAATACCCAATCGCTCCCGAACTTCGTCAAAAATCTGACGCGTGCGGGCAGGCGCCTCGCTGTCTGCTACCAGCTTCAGCCGGTTTCCGCGCTTCCAACTCATGAACCCTTAGATGAGCCGGGCGGATTCTCCGATGTAAGGTAAATCCCTGTATTCCTTCAAGACTCTGTCGTAATCCAAGTAAGTCACGCGTCTGCCCCATTTCCGCGCCCCGCAAACCCTAAGTATCCGGCTTTGCAGGTCGGATAGAATCGCCACAGGAGCCAACTGTGGACCAGACCAGCCCAGGCCGCCGCTTCCAAGTGCTTTTCGACCACGCGGAACCGAGCCCCATCGACGACGAAGCCTACGCCCCTTACGGCAACTTCGGTTTTCCGCCGCCGCCAATCGACCGGCCCTGGGTTTACTCCAACTTTGTGCAATCGCTTGATGGCATTACCACGTTGTTGGGCAAGCATGGCTCGGGAGGTGAAATCTCGCAGTCGCGGGATGACCGCTGGCTGATGGACCTGCTGCGCGCCCACGCCGACGGGATCGTCATGGGCATGAGCACTCTTCTGGAGGAACAGCGGCTGCGCGGACCCGGGAGCCGCGGCATTGTTTTCCAGGTTGCCGATCCCGCATTGCGAGCTCTCCGCGCCCGGTTGGGCAAAGGCCGCGAACGAAACATCTTCGTTACCCGCGCCGCCGATCTTGACCTGTCGCGGCATAAGGTGTTTGACGGCGATGTGGTCGATGCTGCGATCCTTACTTCTCCCGCCGGCGCTGCGCGGCTGCAGGCGCGTCACTCCCACGTTGTGGTAGTCGCTGCCGGGGATAAGGAAGAGCTGGACCTGGCCAGGGGGATCTGCAAACTGCGCGAGGAACTCGGGATCCGGTACCTGCTCTGCGAAGGAGGCCCCACATTGTATGGCAGCCTGGCCAGAGCCGATCTGGTGGACGAGAAGTTCATGACCGTGGCGCCGATCGAGGTCGGGCAAGTGGTCCCGCCGGAACAGGAGCGCCTGGCAACCGAGCCGTCGAACGGCATCCTCACGCGTCCTACCGTCTTCGGAGGCACCGGATTTACCCGCGAGAACCTGACCTATTGGACCTGGATGAGTTGCCGCAAAGCCGGCAATCACCAGTTCAATCGCTATCGCAGAAAACGCGGGGGATAGAGGACGGGAGTGGGGAACAGTTCGACCAATCTTATATCCGCGAGAAACAGTGAGCCGAAATGGCTTGACCAAGTATCGTTACAGGCACACAATTCTTGGCACGCTTCAGGCAGCCTCCTGGAACAAATCCAAATCGTGAGAAATGTTGATCGAAGCTGCCACCGGACATTCCATTCCGAGGGAGACGTCCATGACACATCACAAAATATTTCCCTGGCGGGCGACGGGCAGAAACATGCGCGCATCGGGCGCAGTGTTGGCAGTAGTGCTGGCCTGGTCATGTGTTCTGGCGCAACCGGCGCTGGCGCAAACGTTCACCGTGCTGCACCAATTCAATCCCTACAACGGTGACGGATACTTCCCGGAAGGCAGCGTGATTCTCGATTCTCAAGGGAATCTCTATGGGACAGCGGCGGATGGCGGCCTGACAACCTGTCTCGCCGGCGGATGCGGCGTCGTCTGGGAGTTGACCCCCAACCGGGACGGCAACTGGACGGAGAACCTGATTCACGAGTTCGATGGCAGCGACGGAGATTTTCCTGCCGGCGCTCTTATCTTCGACCAGCGGGGGAATCTCTATGGCACGGCGGCGGGCGACGGCAGCTATGGTCTGGGCACCATCTTCGAGTTAACGCCGGGCGGCGGCACATGGACAGAATCGACGCTTCATCAATTTACCGGCGGATGGGACGGAGCCGGCAATCCGGGATCGGTGGTGAGCATCGACAATGCGGGGCACATCTACGGATCGACGTCGGAGGCCGGCATCTATGGTCACGGCGTGGTATTCGCGTTGACCGGTCCCGAAAAACAGGAAATCGTTCTGCACGCATTCACGAGCGGCGAAGATGGAGCCACTCCCACCGGACCACTGACGTTTGACGCGGATGGCAACATCTACGGAACGGCGGGCGGGGGAGGCTTGGGCTATGGCCTGGTGTTCAAGTTGAGCCCAAACCAGTCCAAGTCTGGCTGGACAGAAACCGTTCTCTACGCCTTCACGAACCATGACGCGATCCAGCCAATCGACGGAGTGATTCTTGATGCGGCGGGCAATCTGTACGGCACCACCCCTTATGGCGGCGCGCACGGGTTGGGCGCGGTCTATAAGCTGACACATCAGGCCGACGGTAGCTGGAGCCAGAGCCTTTTGTACTCCTTCGCCGGGAGCTACGATGGCGAAGCTCCCTACGGCGGTGTCGTCTTCGACGGTGCCGGCAATCTGTATGGCACAACCACCGGCGGCGGCCTCTACCATATGGGCACCGTCTATAAGCTCACGCCCGCTGGAGGAGGCACGTGGACGGAAACCATCCTCCATAAATTTACCGGAGACTCAGATGGAGGTGAGCCGGAGGAAGGCGTGATTCTCGATAGCGCCGGTAATCTTTATGGAACCACGCCACTTGGCGGTCTCGTCTCCAGCGGTTCGGCGGGTGTGGTCTTCGAGATCACGCCGTAGCGGAAAGGAAATAATCCCCTGACCAAAACTTGGTTGCAGCGAAAAACCGCGAATCTCGCTTCAACGATGCTGTTTGCGTTGCTGCTTCTCTGCAGTCCTTCAGCGCAGGCGCAGACCTTCACCGTGCTGCATAACTTTACCGGCGGAGCAGATGGGAGCCAGCCTGAGGCGGGCTTAACCATGGATGCGTCCGGAAATCTTTACGGCACGGCGGGGGCCGGAGGACAGGCTGGGGGATGCAGCGGGCTCGGCTGCGGCACGGTATTTAAGTTGGCGCGGCGGGGTTCCGGATGGATCTTCAGCCCGCTTTATTCGTTCACCGGAGGCAGTGACGGCGCTTTCCCCGTGGCCCGAGTGGTCCTTGGCGCCAACAGCACTCTGTACGGAACCACCTTTGCCGGAGGTGATGCGAATGGGGGGAACGGCGCGGGGGTGGTTTTCAACCTGCGTCCGCCGGCGCACCTCCAGGGCAGCGTATTCAGCCCCTGGACGGAGACCGTGCTTCACACCTTCGCAGGTGGTAGCGATGGGGCAAATCCTGTTGGCGACCTCATCTTCGACCATGCCGGCAATATCTATGGCGCCGCCTCGTGTTTGACTGGTGAGCGAGATTGCCAAGGTACTGTCTACGAGATTACGCCTTCGGGAGGCGGCTGGATGGAAACTATCCTTTACGCGTTCAGCATAGGGAGCGATGGCTACTATCCGACAGGCGGAGTGATCTTCGATAATGCCGGGAATCTCTACGGCGCGACCGAGGCAGGTGGCATATTCTGGGGTACGGTTTTCCAGTTGACTCCTTCAGGCAGCGGCTGGACAGAAACGGTCCTCCACAATTTCCAGTCAGCAAGCGACGGGGGATTTCCTGCGGCTGGTCTGATCTCCGATTTGTCAGGTAATCTCTACGGCACAACTGGTGCCTATGGACCACAGGGCGGCGGCACGGTTTTCGAACTGTCATCACAGGACGATTGGGCCTTTAATCTGCTTTATGGTTTCCACTGTTCCGGCGATGCCTGCTACTCGCTGCCCGGACCCCAGGCCAGCCTGTTTATGGATTCGGCAGGGAATATCTTTGGCACAACGACGCAAGATGGAGCCTATGGCTACGGCAATGTTTTCAGGCTGACGCCTCAAGCCGTGGGCTGGACCTACACCTCGCTGCATGACTTTACCGGCGGAAGCGACGGCGCTGTGCCCTACAGCAGCGTATTTGAAGACGCCAATGGCAATCTCTTTGGTACTGCGGCAGAAGGTGGCAGCTACGACAAAGGCGTGGTGTGGGAGATTACGCCGTAATTCCTTTCGCCGCTACTGCTTTCCTGCCTCCAGCACGCCCGCGGCTTTGTTCAATGCCGCGGTCAGGATCTGTAATTGCTTTTGCGTGAGTGCGAGATCTTTGCCCTCGATAGCTTCATTCACCCCGGGAATGACCACGGCCGCGTATCCGGTATGTTCGCCGGGCGCGTAGATGGAATGCTTGTACCAGGGTCGGTCGGGCAATCCGTCGATCAGGAACGCGCGCTCGGCGTTACGCAGCAGCAGATTCAATACCGCAGCATTGCTCACTGAGTCAGTCTGCATCTTCAGAATGTCGGCGCCAGCTTTTTCCAGGCGCTCGGCTGCCTTGGTCGCGTCGGCGAAAGAGGGCGCTTGCGTTCCGAAATTCGTCTTGGCCTTTAGCTCGGCGGCTTTCACGTACTCGCCAATCTCCTTGCCGTACTGTTCATAGTTCAAGGGCAAAACGTCGGCGGACGCCATCCGCATGGCTTCCAGTCCATAGACGCGCGCCATCTCCTGCTCATAAACAAACGTGGGATCGGCAAACTTGGTGAACCAGGCAAAGTTGTCGAACGCCGAGTGATACACGCCGTAAGGTCCATGCGAGCCGATGTCCGCAGAAGGGACTCCGAGATGTTGAAGAAAAGCCGTGTAGTCGGAGCCGCTGCCCAGATCGCCTACCTTCACATCCTGGCCGGCGATTGCTGTGGGCTCGACCTGCGGCAGGCTTGAGCCGGGCGCATCGGGATGGCTGCCACGCTCCATCTCCTTCTTCTCCGCGGTCAGTTTCCATTGGTCGTAAACGCTGCCGCCTTTCGGACTGGGAACCGACTTGGCGACATCGCGCATGTACTGCTTCAAGCTGGGTACGGCCGACGCACCGAAGTCCGGACCGGCGACGGCGATATCCATGTTGAAATAAGCGACGGCACGCGAAATCTCTTTGGCGTGCTGCTCGGCGAATTCCGTCGAGCCGATCAGGCCTTCTTCTTCCGCATCCCAGCTGGCGAAAAGCATGGTGCGCTTGGGACGCCATCCGCTCTTCAGCAACTTTCCAATACCGTGCACTGCCTCAAGCTGGGCCGCAGTTCCGCTGTTGGGGTCAACCGCGCCATACACCCAGGCGTCACGATGGTTGCCGGTAAGCACCCATTCATCGGGGAATTGCGATCCGCGAATCACGCCCAGGACGTCCCAGATGGTTACGAACAGGTAGTTCATCTTGAGGGACAAGTGGACTTTCACCGGTCCCGGTCCAACGTGATAGGTGAAGGGCAACGCACCCTGCCAGCTGCGAGGCGATTCTGGTCCGCCCAGGTTAGCCAGGATGGGCGCTGCGTCGCCGTACGACAGCGGAGTAACTGGAATTCTGGGCAGGTCGGTCGCCGCCTCCGGCGAGATCCGGCTGCTGGCCGGCAGAGTAGGAACCGACGCAATGCCGGGGGTTGTCGGATCGCCCGGATAGCGGAACAGATACTGCACCGAACCACGCTGCACACCGGTCTCGGGACGCCACGGTCCTTTTGGATATTTGTCGCCCTTGAAGTATCCGTCGTCCCAGGGATCGGAGTAGAGGATGACGCCGGCGGCTCCGTATTGCGCTGCCAGGAACGGCTTCACCCCGCGGAAATTTTCGCCATAGCGGACAATCACGATCTTGCCCTTGAGATCGATGCCCATCTCCTTCAACTTGGCGAAGTCTTCCACCCGTCCGTAGTTTGCGTACACGACATCGGCAGTCACGTCGCCCGAGGGCGAATACTCGTTAAACGCAGGCAGAATTCGCGGATCGCTCTGGTAAGGGTCTTCGCTGACTTTTTCGGGCGAAGGCCCATGCATGACCACGTTCTCTGGAGCCACCACATCGACTCTGACGTCCAGGGGCAAAGCCATCCAGACCTTGTATTCCTGGATGTACGCGTCGAGCCCGGCAGCCTTGTATTGTCCCAGAACATATTCCGCAGTCTTGCGATCTTCCAACGATCCGGCAACGTGGGGCGCGGAGGTGAGAATTCGCAAATGCTCTTTGGCCAGCAGCGGATCGGGCACCTCCAGAAAGGTTTTCTCCGCGTTCAACTCGGCGGTGGGATCGCGAAATCCAAAGATCTTATCCGGAGGCGTAAAGGGCGCAGTGGTCGCGCTGTGCTGGCTGAATAAGAATGCCGAAAAACTGAAGACGCAGGCGAATGTGGCAAGTACGAAACGGGTCAATCCAGGTCTCCTCAACCGAATGCACGCAACTCGAAAGGAATAAAAGTAGGACATAGCAGATTACAACATGCGCAAGCTTCGAGTTAACAGTTGAGATTGTGTGGCGTGTTCGGCCAGGCCGGCAGGTGCGACGACAGGGGCGACGACAGGAGGGAAGCGAAGCCGATTGCCGGGGAGTTTGGGTTCGAAATTGTTCTTCTTCATGCTGCGCGTGTGCAACGCGGTAAAGGAAAATGATTCGCAGCGATTCGGCTTTGCCCGCAAGATGCGGAGTGTTGCAAGCCGCGAAGCCGGCGTAAGTTGGCATTCCTGAGGGAAGAAATTCAGCGGTGAGCGGGCCAGGATTCGGAGCAAAAAGACTGCATCGTGAGAGCTGGAATAACCCTCTAACCTATATAAGGTGGTTAGCCATGGCAATCGGAGATACGGCTTACGTCAATTCTGTCCGGGAGCAATTGCTGACTGGGCGGGCGCGCTTGAGCGATGTGCTCGGCGAAAACGAGAGTGAACAGATGCTTCGTCTGCTGGAAGAGGTGGACAGCGCGTTGCATCGCATCGATCAGGGCACCTTTGGCGTGTGCGAGATTTGCCAGGGCACCGTGGACGAAGAGGTCATCCACGAAAATCCTCTGGCGCGAGTTTGTCTGGACTGCCTGACTCCCAAGCAGCAACGCGCCCTGGAGTATGACCTGGAATTGGCAGCACAGATCCAGAAGGGACTGTTGCCGCCGGTCGATTTCTCCTTGGCCGGGTGGGAAATTTCCTATCATTATCAGCCGGCCGGCGTGGTAAGCGGCGACTATTGCGACCTGATCAGCGGGCCGGATGGTGCATTGTATTTCGTGATGGCCGACGTCTCCGGTAAGGGTGTGGCGGCCGCCATGTTGTCATCGAATCTGCGAGCTGTGTTCCGCTCGTTAATACCCCTGGGTCTCAGCACCGAAGAGCTGGTGAAGCGCGCCAACCAGCTATTTCGCCAGAGCACGCTGCCCACGCAATACGCCACGCTGGTTTGCGGAAAGATGAAGGCCAGCGGCGAGTTGGAGATGGTCAACGCCGGACACCTTCCCGCATTGCTGACGGCGCAGTCGGGCACCCGGGTGTTCGAAAGCACCGGCCAGCCGCTGGGAGTATTTGACGATCAGCAATTCCGCTCTGCTCAAACCCGGTTATTGCCCGGCGACACGCTGGTGCTGTACACCGACGGCATATCGGAGGCAGAAAATGACCTGGGCGATGAATACGGTGTAGAGCGGTTGCAGCGGGTCATCGAGGAAGACGGGTTGCGCTGTCCCATGCAACTGATCGACGCTTGCAAGAAGCATCTGGATAACTTCCGCGGCGGGCGCGAGCGCTTCGACGACGAAACTTTGCTGGCGATTCAATACATGCCCGCGGCGGGACAACACACGCACAGCGCGGTGGTGTGAAAAGGCAGGGCAATTGCACGCTATAGGTACAGTGTTACGAAGAGATATTTCGCGTAGCGCTCGAAATCTTGATCTGACGTATAAATTGCCCATTGCCGGCTTAAAGCCACCGAGCAAACTAGGAAATCGATGGAACTTCCGGCGATACCTCGAGTCCGACAAGAGTTGCTGATCTCGGCCGCTTGCTCGTAATCATTGCGATCGACTGGAATGTCCGGAAAAGCCCGCAAGTGTGTCCTGAGCCGCGCGAACTGTTCAGGATGCTTGATGCCGGACAGCAGTTCTTGTCTAACCACCCCGAGCAATTGCGCCCGGCCTTCGGTTACAAGTTCCTGCAAGCGATGAACTTGCTCCCGTTGTATTGCGGAAAGGGCATGGGTTGTCCGGCGTAGGGCGAGGGACCAAATCGAAGTATCAACTACTACCATCATCCGCGTTTGCGCCGCCGCTCCGCTTTATAGTCATACTCGGGGTCATAATCGATCTTTCCAAACAAGTTGACGATCCGCATCTGCTTCCGTCTCTGGACGTATTCCGCCAGGGCTGCGGTAACCGCTTCACGCTTTGTCTTATGTCTGCCAATGGTGCGGGCTTCCTCGATGAGTTGATCGTCTAACGCGAGATTCGTTGCCATAGGTCCGTCCTTCGAGTTGAGTATTACACAACCGACTGTGTGAGTAAATGTGTGCAACCGAAGCCGAGTTTTTCGGCCCGGATCGGACGTGTTTAAGAAGGGAGGGGAAGGCGGCGTCCCGCAAAAGGCGACAGGCTATGGAAAAATCTTGGGGCCGAAGAAGGGACTCGAACTTGAGCTGATTTGCGGGCGTCGAGCCCGCAGGCGAAATCCTGAACGAAGTGAAGGACCAAAGAAACTGTGATCTTGGTGCCGAAGAAGGGACTCGAACCCCCACACCCTTGCGAGTACGTGGACCTGAACCACGCGCGTCTGCCAATTCCGCCACTTCGGCACGATGACAGCGAGTGAAAACTGAACTCGCCATTGCAGCAGGTAAGAACACATTCTACAGGTGAACTCCCGGAGTTAGCAATCGCGGGGTAGCCGGCCAGCTGAGCAAAATACCTCCTCACCGAACCGGGCCAGCGATTGCGGCGAAGAGGTCAGATCTTCGCCGCTCATTCCCTCCGCAATCACGTTCGTCTCCGAGGGCACCTGCGACTTCCGACTACACAGCTTTCAACTCGAAGGTCGTCGTTGTGTCGCGGTCCCAATCCTCCCATAGAAACGCATCCTGGCGATTGTCGGCGATCAGGCGCATGGCGTAGCGAACCTGGTCTTCATAGAGCTCGCAGAAAGCGCCCGTGCGATCCATTCCGCCGTTCATCTCGTGGGCTTCAGCCGGGCACGGCGAGCCGCAGAAATGGCGGACGGCGCAGCGGCAGCAGGGATCGATGTCTTCCACTTTACGTCCCGTCACCAGCTTGAAGGGCGGAGTCTTCAGGATGGCAGTGATCTCATCGCGGAACAAATTGCCGCCGTTGAACGCTGGAACGCCGATGAATTCGCTACAAGGAAAGACATCGCCATTCGCCGACAGCGCGAAGAACGAACGTCCGCCGCCGCAGGGTGAGATGTCACACATCAACCGGCGAGCTTGCGGCGCCAGAATCGCGATCAGGATATTCGCAAAGTTGGCGACGACCAGACGACGACCGGTTTCGCGATACAGCTCTTCCGTCCGATCCAACGCGGCCAGATAGTGGCGGCTCATGTCTTCGTCTGCCGGCTTGATGTCGCGTGCTCCCTGGCGAGTGCAGCGCACCGGATTCAGCATGCAGGTGGTGACGCCGCGCTCATGGAAGAATTCCACGGTCTGGACAAGTTGATTCATGTTCTCGCGGGTGACGGTGCAAATCACGCTGTAATTGGAATAGCCGCGCAGCTTCTCCATGGAAGCCACAACCTTCGCATAAATGCTGTGGCCGTCCCAGGTCTTGCGGGTGCGAGTCACGATTTCGTCCACCGCACAATCGAGCGACAGTCCGATCGCCACACCCCGGTTCATCAGCACGTCGTACTGGTCATCGCTCAAAACCGTGCCGTTGGTCTGGACGCCGAAGCGGAAGTCATCGCCATAGCAATCGAAAGCAGCCAGCAGCGCTTCCCAATTCAAGGTCGGCTCGGCTCCGTGAAAGATGATCTGCGGTTTGAATCCCTCAGGCAGAGTCGAGAGGAAATAACCTTTCAGGATTTCCAGGGCAGACAAGACCTCAGCGGTCGGCATGTGACGGCCATCTTGACGCAGCGTCTCCGGCAGATAGCAATAGGAACAGTTGAGATTGCAACGCTCGGTGGGATTGAAATACACAGCCGACGGCGTCATGGCAAAACGGAACTTGTCCATCTCCGCGGCGAAATCGGCAGCCTTTTCGCGGTACTGCTGCAAAAAGGGTCCAGGCGAAAGAGCTTCGCCGAGTTTGTCTTTCTGGATCAGGGCCCAGAATGCAGTGTCGGGGTCGACTAATCCGAGGTAGTCGTTATGGCCAATGTCGAGCGGCTGAAGAGTATTGCCGTAACCGGAGTTGAACTGTAAGCCGCGAGAAGAAGCACGTGGGGCCTGGGCTTCGTTTGTCATGGAAAAAATCCTCTCTGTCTGGAAATTCAGGGTCCGAGGCGGGGGCGCGATTGCCGTCCCGCCTCGGGATAATGCCGTTAATCCCGGCGGTTACTTCTTCGAGTCCATCATGACGTAGTGCGACAGACCAGTACCGTTAGCATTGCAGCCCTTGCGAGTGGCGATAATGGGACGCTTTGCATCACTCTTCTTCGTCGTCTTCACGGAATCACCTCCTTTCCTAGCGCAGTGGAATCGCTGTGGCGGCCTGCACACCTGGCGCGTTGGAGGCTCAGCGAGACTCAGCGCAAGCGTGCAGGTGCAGATGCCGCAGTTGTTTTGTCGTTTGGAGGGGGTGTTGTTGCCCCAGAAATGAAAAACCCACATCCCCGTTTCCACGCGGGAATCATCGAGTTTGGGTTTCAGTCAGGTGTTCTGGCTCGTGAGTTCGGAAGGACTATGCCTTCGGCGGCATCTTCCACCTTCCCCGGCATTTTCTGACGAGTGGTATTTAGGAAGCTGCCTTCTCACTTACAGCGGCGGGACCGCTCCGGTATCGCACCGGAATTCCCTGTTGCTCTTTGGCGAGCAACCTGAAACCGATTGAGAATTCATGCCAAGGTTAGAAGAGGATCGAAATCTACGCTAGGACGGAGATCACATCGCGATGTGTTTACGCCGATGGCGTCAACTGGCGGCTTCCGCAGCTTCGGCCGCGTCCTGAGCCCCGTATTCTTTCAGCTTGTTGTGCAGCGTCTTCAGGCTGATGCCAAGAATCTCGGCGGCGCGCGTTTTATTATTGTTGGTGGCTTCCAGGGTCTTCAAAATCAGCAAGCGCTCGGCCTCGTCGACGGTGGTGCCGACGCCCAGGCGCACCGCGTTTGCTTCCTGCACCGGAGCCCGTGGAATCACCTGGCCAAAGCCAGGAGGCAGATGCCGGGGCTCGACCAGCGCACTATCGCACACGATTACGGCGCGCTCCAACGTATTGCGCAACTCGCGAACGTTACCTGGCCACGCATAGGATTGAAAGGCAGTCATCACGGCGTCGCTGACGCCGCCCACGGTGCGATTGTGCTTTTCATTCATGTCAGCCAGCAAAGCCTGCACCAGGGCGGTCATATCTTCTTTGTGCTCGCGCAGCGGCGGCAGTTGAATATTGAAAACGTTGAGGCGATAGAAAAGGTCGTTGCGCAGGTAACCCTTAGCCACGGCTTCTTCGGGAACCTTGTTGGTGGCAGCCAGGACGCGGACATCGACTGAGGTTTCACTCTTGCTGCCCAGGCGGCGCAGCTTGCGATCTTCCAGCACGCGCAGCAGTTTCGCCTGGGTGCCAATCGGCATTTCGCCAATTTCGTCCAGCAGCAAGGTGCCCCCCTCGGCCAGCTCAAAGCAGCCGGTCCGCCGCTCCAAAGCGCCGGTAAACGCGCCCTTCTCATGACCGAAGATTTCGCTTTCAATCAGTGTCTCGGGTATGGCAGCACAGTTGATGGCCACAAACGGCTTGCTCTTGCGGTTGCTGAGTGAATGGACAGTACGTGCCAGCAGCTCTTTGCCGGTGCCGCTCTCGCCGGTGATCAGCACGCTGGCGGTGCTGGGTGCGACCATTTCGATAAGCCGAAAGACTTCCTGCATACGTTTGGAAGGACCGACCAGAGAGCCCAGGACGCCGACGTCGCGCAATTTGCGGCGACTGGCTTCCAACTCGCGCTCGGTGCCACGTAAGCGCGCGGCATTCTGCAGGATGTTGCGCAACCGGGTGGGATTGACCGGCTTCTCAATAAAATCGAAGGCCCCGCTTTTCATGGCGCTGACCGCGGCGTCGACGCTGCCTTGCGCAGTCAGCAGAATAACGGCGACCGGCTGAGGCTGGGCGGCAATGCGTTCCAGTAGCTGCATGCCGTCCATGCGTGGCATCCGCAAGTCGGTTATGACGATGGCGGGATTCCAGACCTCAAGAGTTTCCAGGCCTTCTACTCCATCGCTGGCAGTCTCGGCCTCATAGCCCCAGGCCCGGACCAGTTCGGCCAACCCGGTGCGTTCGTTTTCTTCATCTTCGACAATCAGAACTTTTTCTTGCGCCATGGGATCCGGGTTTCTCGCGATTCGGTACGCGCTTTAGTTAAGGATAATGGTCCAGCAGAACGTCAGCTTAGATGCCATTGAGCGGCTTTGCGTCAACCTGCGCCCGGCGTGACCTGGCTGGGTGGCGGCATCATGACAAGAGGCTTCCCATAAGGTAACACTTTCGGACGAGTTTCGCCCTTAGATCGCTCCCCCGGGATGCGCCCCGGTTGGGATAACGTTGCCTGGTTTTTCCAGCTAATTTCGTAATTATCCACTTGATTATTTGGTCTTATTTGGTCCCATTGCCCTTTGAGGTGGTAGGATTGACCGTCTGTATTGCGAGCAGCATCACTGCACGATTCCGGCGGCAAAAGTGCCGCTGGACGCCAAACTTCACGGTCTACCGGGTACAAGATCAGTAAACAGCGGCAGGCACGGACGTAAGATATTGACAATGACAGTTTTGTTAATTTTCTCTGCTGCGGTACAATGACGTGCTGTTGCGAGCAGGACTTTATCCCTGCACTTGTACTGGAAATCTTGCACCAATGAAATTTAGATTTAACCCGAGCTGGGCCACTTTGCTTGCGGTACTGCTGAGTTCCGGAGGATCATAAGAATGTCTTCACGTATGGGAGTAGTCCCGAGACGCTTCGTTGCAAAATCGGTTGTACTTGCATTCGCGCTGGGCCTGTTGGCCACATTTGCCGCGGCGCAAGTCGCTATCCAGCCTAAAGACGAGGTTTATGCTGGCTATTCATGGTTGCACCCGGGTGGGTACTATGATCTTGGCATCCCAGCCAAGGACGTTAACACCGGTATTGACATCTCGAACGTTTATTACCTTCCACGCATCCACAACCTCGGCATATTGGTCGATGGCAGCATGCACTGGGGCAGCAACTACGGTGGCCCCGGCAGCGCCGGAGATTACTATGCTTTGGGTGGTCTGCAGTACAAGTACCACACTGACGTGTTTTCGCCGTTCTTCCGGGTTTACGCCGGGGCCCTTCGCCAGGTTGCTCCTGGATATCCGAACACCACGATTCATTCCATCGACCAGTGGAATGCCGCGCTGGGAGTCGGCGGCGGCTTCGATTACAACGTCTGGCACGGAGAGAATTCCAGCTTAGCCATCCGGGTGGCGCAGGTAGATTACATTTACAGCAATTACAGCGAGGTCTATCACTTCAACTCGCCGCAGTGGAACAGCGTTCGGTTGTCGGCCGGACTGGTATTCGGTCTGGGCAATTACTACAACCCGCCGCTGACGGCAGCTTGTACCGCTCAGCCTACGGAAGTCACGGAAGGCGAGCCAGTCACAGTAACCGCGACGGGCACCAACTTCAACCCGAAGCATCCCACCAATTACGCCTGGACAACCAACGGCGGCAAGCTGGACGCCTCCGACAAGCAGTCGGCCCGAATTGATACCACCGGCGTGGCGGCGGGAAGCTATACCGCCAACGCGACCATCAGCGATCCCAAGATGAAGAAAAACGGATCGGCAACTTGCGCGGCCAATTACACGGTGAAGGCGAAGCCGATGAATCCGCCGCAGGTAAGTTGCTCGGTCAATCCGTCAACCGTTAAGTCTGGCGATCCGTCAACCATCACGGCGACGGCCAGCAGTCCCGATAACGCCCAGATCACCGGCTATGCCTATCAGGCTTCGGCGGGCAGGATCAGCGGCACCGGAACCACTGCCACCCTTGACACCAGCGGAGCGCCTTCGGGCCCGATCAGCGTGACCGTCACCGCGACGGATGCGCGCAACCTGACCGGCAGCGGAACCTGCTCGGTAGGCGTCGAAGTACCGCCGCCGCCGCCAAGCTGCAGCAAGATCAACTCTATCCAGTTCCCGGATCTGAAACGTCCGTGGCGCGTGGATAACACTGCCAAGGCCATCCTGGACGACGTTGCCAGCCGTCTGAAGGCCGATCCTAACGCCAAGATCGTCATCGTCGGCTACGCCGATGGCGAGAAGGCGCCGATGGTCGGAACCGGCAAGAAGCGTCATCCCATGAACCTGGCCGCACAGCGTGCAGTCAACGCCAAGGCCTACCTGGTGCAGCAACAGGGCATCGACCCGAGCCGGGTTGAAGTCCGCCAGGGTACCGGTCAGCAGAAGGTGGCCGATATCATCTGGGTGCCGCAAGGCGTGGATGAGAATGCGTGCGCCGATCTGCAGAACACCACTCCGGTCGACGAGTCGGTGGTGAAGCCGAGCGAGAACGCGTATCCGAAACCACGGAATGCGCCCGCCATGCATCACCACAAGAAGGCTGCGCCGGCTGCTACCACACCCCAGCAGTGACCGTTCCTTAATGGGAACTTTACGGCCGATGAGAGCACGACGCTCTCATCGGCCTTTTCATTTCCGGGTATACTCAATGCGCGGTTTTGATACGGCCCGCAGCGGCGCAGAGCGGGCAACATCGCTGTCAATCGTCGTCATGACCTCCAACTTGCCGCGAAGACGCTATCTCTCCCAGCCACACCTTAACGGGTGTGGTTCTAAGTATCTTCGAGGGTTACATTGCTCAAGGCGCAGGTTATGATGGACGAGGGTCTGGCCTGCTGGCCGGCAACCACCGGTAGGATTATTTTGTCGTCGGTAGAAATTTAGATTTGAACCCGAGCTGGGTCACTTTGCTTACGGTACTGCTGAGTTCCGGAGGATCACAAGAAATGTTTCCACGACGTATTGGAGTAGTCCCGAGACGCTTCCTTGCAAAAACAGTCGCACTTGCATTCGCGCTGTGCCTGTTGGGCACATGGGCGGCGGCGCAAGTCACCATGCAGCCAATGGATGAAGTTTATGGTGGATACTCGTGGCTGCATCCTGGCGGTCACTACGATTTCGGAGTCCAAACCAAGGACAACGCCACGGGAGTAGATATGTCCAACGTCTACTACTTCCGTAAAGTCCACAACCTGGGATGGTTGGTTGACGGCAGTTTAAACTGGGGCACCAAATACGGTGACGATAACGCCGCTACCTACTACGCTCTCACTGGACTGCAGTATAAGTACCACACGAATTCGTTCTCCCCGTTCTTCCGGGTGTTTGCCGGAGCCGTGCGTCAGGTTGCTCCCACCTACATCGATCAATGGAACGCTGCGCTGGGTGCGGGCGGCGGCTTCGATTACCTGGTATGGCACGGATCGATGGGCGGACATGACCCGAGCCTCTCCATCCGGGTGGCGCAGGTCGATTACATTTACAGCAACTATAGCCAGATCTACAAATACACGTCGCCGCAATGGAACAGCGTTCGGCTGTCGGCCGGACTGGTAGTGGGTCTGGGCAATTACTACTCCGCCCCGCTGACAGCGGCCTGTACAGCTCAGCCTACAGAAGTCACCGAAGGCGAGCCGGTCACAGTAACCGCGACGGGTACGAACTTCAACCCGAAGCATCCCACCAATTACGCCTGGACGACCAACGGCGGCAAGCTCGATGCCTCCGACAAACAGTCGGCCCGCATCGATACTACCGGCGTAGCGGCGGGAAACTATACCGCGACCGCGACCATCGGCGATCCCAAGATGAAGAAGATGGGATCGGCGACCTGCTCGGCTAATTACACGGTGAAGGCGAAGCCGATGAATCCGCCGCAGGTAAGCTGCTCGGCTAATCCGTCGACAGTTAAGTCGGGCGATGCTTCGACCATTACCGCGACCGCGACCAGTCCCGACAATTCGCAGATCACCGGCTATGCCTATCAGGCCTCGGCTGGCAAGATCAGCGGCACCGGAGCGACGGCTACTCTCGACACCACCGGCACTCCTTCCGGCCCGATCAGCGTGACCGTCACCGCGACGGATGCACGCAATCTGACCGGCAGCGGAACCTGTTCGGTAGGCGTGGAAGTGCCGCCGGCCCCGCCAACGTGTACCAAGATCAACTCCATCCAGTTCCCGGATAAGAAACGTCCGTGGCGCGTGGATAACACTGCCAAGGCCATTCTGGACGATATTGCCAGCCGTCTGAAGGCCGATCCCAACGCCACCATCGTTATCGTCGGCTACGCCGATGGCGAGAAGGCGCCAATGGTCGGAACCGGCAAGAAGCGGCATGCGATGGATCTGGCTGGACAGCGAGCGGTGAACGCCAAAGCCTACCTGGTGCAACAGCAGGGTATCGATCCCAGCCGGGTCGGTGTCCGCCAGGGTACTGGTCAGCAGAAGGTAGCCGATATCTTCTGGTGTCCGCAGGGAGCCGATGTGAACGCCTCGCCCGAACTGCAGAACACCACTCCGGTCGACGAGTCGGTGATCAAGCCGAGCGAGAACGCATATCCGAAACCACGGAATGCGCCTGCGGCACATCACCACAAGAAGGCGGCAGCACCGGCTGCGGCGCCGCAACAGTAAGCGAGTAGATTGACTGGAACTCTATTGCCGGTGGGAGCAACCCTGCTCTCACCGGCTTTTTTCGGCCCTCGGCCGAAGTCACACGGCGCCTGCGCAGCGCCTTACAACACCGGTGTGCGGCGACCGCATCCCTTGTAGCAACGGCGTTTGCGAAGGCAGCGGTGGAACTTTGGCCGCCAAAAGTTAGCCCGTTAGGGGGCTGATACTTGGTACTTTTCGTGGGTACCAAGCTGGGTCGCTGCGAGTTATGATGGAACAAACCAGAGAGAGCCTTGGTTGTCATTCAACATGAATATGCATAAGATCACACTGTCTTCAGTAAAGCTGTTTGTCTGTTTTTTCCTGCTTCTCACCCTCCCGGCATTTGCTTCCGACTGGCGGCTGATCGGTCCCGAGGGTGGAGACGTTCGCAGTCTGGCTTATGATCCGGCCAATCCTAACCGCATTCTGCTGGGAACCAGTGCGGGGCAGTTGTTCCTTTCACAGGATGGCGGCAACTCGTGGAATTTGTTTGCCCACCTGGGGCCAGGCGACGATTACGTGCTGGACCACATCATTTTTGATCCCGCGCACTCGGCCACGATTTACGTGGCCGGCTGGAGTCTCTACAACGCCGATGAAGGCGACGTATTTCGCTCCGACGACGGCGGTCGTACCTGGCGCACGCTGCAGGCAGTGCATGGCAAATCGATTCGCGCCTTGTCCATGGCTCCCAGCGATCCCAATACGCTGGTGATTGGCGCCTTGGATGGAGTCTTCCGGTCACGCAATGGCGGCGAAACCTGGGAACGCATCTCCCCTGAGAACCAGGCGGAAATCAAGAACATCGAGTCGATCGCCATCGACCCGGTCAATCCCGATATTATCTATGCCGGTACCTGGCACCTGCCCTGGAAGACCGACGATGGAGGCGCCAGCTGGCACAGCATCAGCAAGGGCATCGCCTTCGATTCCGACATGTTCAGCATCATCGTCGATCCCAAGAATCCTGACACGGTGTATGCCAGCGCCTGCTCGGGAATGTACCGCAGCGATAACAAGGCCGAATACTTTCATCGCATCTCGCTTACCTTGCCGCATTCGGCGATGCGCACCCGGGTGTTGAAGCAAGATCCGCAACGGCCAGCGGTCGTCTACGCCGGCACCACCGGTGGTTTGTGGAAGACCCTTGACCGGGGCGCCAAGTGGACGCTGGTGACGGACGATTCGGTGATCGTCAACGACGTAATGATTGACCCGCGGAATCCGCAGCGCGTCCTGGTGGCCACCGATCGCGGTGGCGTGCTGGCCAGCGACGATGGCTTTGCCACCTACGACGCCTCGAACCGGGGCTTCGCCCACCGGGTGATCGGCGGCGTGGTTGTCGATAACAAAGATCCTAACCGGATTTATGTAGGCGTGGTCAACGATAAGAGCCTGGGCGGATTCTTCGTCTCCAACGATGGCGGCGCGACCTGGAGTCAATCGAATCGCGGTATGGACGAACGCGACATCCTGAGCCTGCAGCAGGCTGACGATGGCGTGATCTTCGCCGGCACCAATCATGGCATTTTCTATCTGACTTCTTTGAGCGGTACCTGGCAACCGGCCAGCCTGATGACCGGTCCTCCGCCGCAATGGCAGGAGAAAGCCAGTACCGAGTCAAAGCCTTCCTCCCGGTCGGCCAAGGGTAAGGCCGGCGCTTCCCGGCGTCCGCCGTCGCACAAGGCGGCTGCGCCGGAACACGGCATCCCGTTGGACCAGGCCCCCCGGGTTCGGGCCATCGAGATGACCGACAAGGCGTGGTATGCGGCGACCAACGAAGGATTATTTGTCAGCGTCGATCAAGGGCGGAAGTGGTATGGCCAGCCGGTTGAGGGGGAAAGCGATCTCATCGCGGTTAACAGTTTTGCCGACGGCACCCTCAGTCTGGTCAGCCCCAAGCACGTGTTTCTCTCCCGCGATGCAGCCAAATCCTGGAGTGAAGTCGCTTACCCGCAGTACGTAACCGGAATCTATAACTTGACGACGGTGCCGGATGGCTCGCTCTGGATGGCAACCCGTGAAGGCGCGCTCCACTCCACCGATGGCGGCAAGACTTGGGAGCACGTGCTGAACGGATTGCCGTCGCGCAACGTGTTTGCCGTACGCTATGACGCCGCCTCGCGCCGGCTGCTGGCCACGGCCCTTTATGCCCACGGCGTGTTTGAAAGCAAGGACAACGGTCAGAGCTGGCAGCGCACGCCGGATACCGGAGTTTCGATTCGCGCCGCTTTGGGTTACCAGGGAAAACTGCTGGCGGCTTCTTCGTACAACGGATTATTGCTGCAACAGGGCAGCGGTGGGCCGGTGGCGGAGACGGCGCATGTGGCCGAAGGAAGCTCTTCCGCTAACCGTCAATAACCGTCAACCGAGTCTGCCATGAGAGGGAAGCCTGAGGCTTCCCTTTTTTCTTGCAATTCAAATCTGTCTCGTTCCATGAATCCAGCCGCATTCCCGATTCGAGTCCGCCTCGCGCCAAAATTCCCCTTCTCGGAAACTCGCGGAAACCCTGATTCCACAGGCTTCTCCGCGCTTGCACTGCAAATGGCTGTTTCGAATTGAAACTCGATCCTTGCTGAACCGCAGGCACGGCTGGCGGGATGGGTTGCCAAGTCCTTATGAAGTCAGGACACAGCGTGTCATCAGACATTTGGCACGCCGCATGCTAATCATCAGGCCGTTAGAAGCGGCTGCAAACCATGAGCGGAAATGGCAAGAAGCTCAAGGACAGAAACGCCCGGGCAGCTGTTCGCAGAAATCGTGTCCAAGGTTGAACTACAGTCTGGGCTTGGTCTAAGGGTTGGTGATTTGACGGTGGTGACGGCCCGGGAGCCGACTGCGGCTGCGGCGGGGCAACGCGAACTTGCCTGCGGCCGCCTGGGGCAGCGGCGGTTCCTGGTTTTCTAATGACCGTCCTGGACTCACAACTGATTGTGACCCCTGTACTAGCAGCTTTTTCCCAAAAGGGGATGATGGTGATGAGTGCTGAAAACGAGTTGATTCGGTGGTGTGATCTCGCCGTCGCCGAAAAGGGGAGTCACGTGATTGCAGCAGAGGCGGTCCCGGTTCATGAGCATACCTTCGAAACGAATCTGTTGAATTTACTGATCGTAGAGGACGAACGATCGGTGCGAGAGTGCTGCCGGGAGGTGGCCCGTTCTCTGGGATTTAACACCCAGGTGGCGGAGTCGCGCGACGAAGCCTATCGCATCCTGGGAAACGCCAATGCCGATGTGGTTCTGCTGGACCTGCGCCTGCCTGGCAGCAACGGGCTGGAGGTCCTGCGCGAGATCAAGCGGCAGCGTCCGGAAGCCGTGGTCATTGTCATGACCGGATTTGCCACGGTGCAGTCGGCGGTGCAGGCGATGAAATTGGGAGCTTACGACTACATCACCAAGCCTTTCAATTTCGACGAACTGCGCCTGGAGTTAGAACGGGTGGCGGGACATCTGAAGCTGACAGTGGAGAACCGCCTGTTGCGCGAACAGCTGAAATCGAAGCACGGCTTCGGCCAGATGGTGGGCCATTCGCCGGAGATGGAGAAGCTGTATCGCATCATCGCCAAGGCGGCCCACAGTACGCACCCGGTGCTGATTCTGGGGGAGAGCGGGACGGGCAAGGAACTGGTAGCGCGCTCGATACATTACTCCGGCCCCTTTAAAGACAAGCCCTTCATCCCGGTGGATTGCGGCTCCCTGGTGCCCACCCTGATCGAAAGCGAACTGTTCGGCTACGTGCGCGGCGCTTTCACCGGGGCGGTGCGGGCCAAGGACGGCTTGCTGGCGACCGCCGAAGGAGGAACGATTTTTCTCGACGAGATTGGCGAGTTGCCGGTGGACCTGCAAGCCAAGTTGCTGCGGGCCATCCAGGAGAAGGAAATTCGACCGGTGGGCAGCACCCGCGCCGTACCCATCAATGTGCGGATTCTGGCTGCCACCAATCGCGATCTTGACACCGCTGTGAGCCAGGGAACTTTTCGCCGCGATCTCTACTTCCGGCTCAACGTGCTTACCCTGCGAATCCCGCCTCTGCGCGAGCGTAAGCAGGACATCCCGCTTCTGATCGGACATGTGCTGGAGCGCATTAATGAAGCTCAGCAGGCCCAGCACAATGTGGGAGAAGACGCTTTGCGGCTGATGCTCAATTACGACTGGCCGGGCAATGTGCGCGAACTGGAGAACTGCGTGGAGCGCGCCTGCACCACCTGCTCACTACCTACCATCCACGTGACCGATCTGCCTACCCAGCTGCGCGCCTTCGAGATCCAAGCCAAGACGGAGGCCACCCCCGCCGACCCCCAGGCCATCACGCCCCTGGATCAGTTGGAGAAGCAGGCAATCCTACATGCCATTGAGATTCTGGACGGCGACAAACTCGAAGCGGCGCGCCGCCTGGGCATTGGCAAAACCACTCTGTACCGCAAACTGAAGGAATACAGCCCCGGTCTCTGACTGCAAGCACCAGCGCGCAATTCCGGCGCAGATTGAGGTCTTCGGGCCACGGCCATTGAACGGAACAACCCGCGCACCAGCGGCAGAGGCGAAGTGTGCTCTCCAGGTGCGGCGAAAGGAGAAACTGTGATTCTATTAGTGTCAACCTCTTCTCGGGCAAAGGTGTGCGCCGCGGCGCTGGAGCAGGGCACGGGGCACAAGACCCAGGTGGCTGCAACGGTGCCGCAGGCAGTCAGTAAACTGCAGGCAGCGGAATATGACGGGATGGCGATCGATCAGTCGCTGCTGGAAATGGACTTTCGCGCCCTCGATACTTTACTGAACCATGCGGGAACGACCATGCCGCTTTATGTGAATCTGGGTTTGCATAGCAACGAGAGGGTAGTGCGGGAAGTACAAGTGGCGCTGCGCCGCGCCGATAAGGAAAAGGTGATGGCCATGCGGGCCGCCGAGCGCATCTTGCGCAACCAACTGGGCGGCGAGGTGACCGGCATCCTGCTGAACTCCGAGCTGGCGCTGCGGCAGAAATCGCTCTCTGCCGATATCGCGGAGAGGATCCGGTCAATGCGCGACTTGGCCGAGAAGATGCGTTCGCGTCTGGAAATTGTGTAGGGAAATCGGACCGGCGGCCAGAGCCAGGAGTTGCGTTGGTATACCTCTGTCCGAGGCCGGCAGAGCCACGTACAACTCCCAGGTGACATTGTGATTCCTATGAGGGTGCCGGCTTTTCTGGCCTGGGGTGATCATCGATGCTTTGGACGATCTTCGCAATTCTCCTGATTCTGTGGCTGCTGGGATGGGGTTTCCACATTGCCGGAAGCCTGATTCATTTGCTTCTGGTCGTGGCCGTAATTGTGGCCATCATTAACCTGGTAAGCGGCCGGAGAACCGTGTAGCGGGCGGAGCTTAGAGCACCCTTCGATAGTCGGTATCGGAAGTTAGCGAGTTGCCGGAAGTGGGATTTTTCTGGTGCGCCCGGAGAGATTCGAACTCCCGACCTAATGCTCCGGAGGCATTCGCTCTATCCAGCTGAGCTACGGGCGCACTGCGAAAATTATACACGCGACGCCTTGGACTTCCATTTTGGATGAAGGTTTCCGCCCTATCGTTGCGGCACTTTGACCTGCTCTCACCAGGATCGATTTTGATCCCATCCCTCGCCGCGAACAGAAAACTGCCTCCATCGGCCAGCCGGGATGGAAGCAGGTTGGCTTTCGCCGCAACTCCGCCAGCGAGTTTGCCGAGACTGTCAGAGTCGCTGTCCCGCCCAGGCTGACGCCGGGCCCACATTGAAGTGTGGGCCGCGGCACAAACTGTCGACGCAGTGTAATCGATTCGCCGAGTCGATAGAGAAGAACGGGGCGAGCTTGCCGCCCTACGCGGGGCGTCTCTGCCGGGTGCGGGCGGCTTTTTGCGCTGCCTGCTGACGGCCTTCAGCTCTCTTGGTGCGGACCGCTTTTTTCGCGGCCTGTTTGCGGGCTGCACTGCCGCGCTGGCGGGCTGTCCTGCTCGCCTGTTTGGATAAAGCACTGTGCGATGCCGCGGAATGGCCTTCCCGCTTCAGCGCTGCACTAACCGCGCGTGAGCGCGTAGCCGAGGTTTTCTTCCTGGCCGGCGACTGGCCTTGGCGCTCGTCACGCATGGCTTTGCTGCGGGTTGCATTCGACGTCGAACCCTTCTTGGGCGGAGGCAGCTTGACTCCGGCTCGCCTGGCTTTCGACAAACCAATCGCAATCGCCTGCTGTGGAGAGCGGGCACCGTGCTTGCCCTCGCGAATGTGGTCCATCTCTTCCTTAACGAATTCTCCGGCTTGCGTACTGGGCGATTTGCCCTCGCGCGCATCTTCATGAGCCCGTTCCAAGGTCTTTTCATCCGGCATGGAAATCCTCCTGGCAAGTTATTTGCGCGGCCAGATACCAGCAGCGTTCGAGCCGCATTGATACAGATGATGCGAAGTATTCGCGTCGGGATGGACTACACTATTGCGAGCGTGTTGTCGTCGGCTCAACCTATGGTGGGAACCACGTCGCGAGGGCGCAACCTTCGCCCATTATTCTTAGCGGCCGCTATTTTGTTGGCGGCAGCCGCCACGCTCTACAGTGCCGCCTGGATGTTCTACGTCCGCCGCCCCTTTGCGGTCGAAATCGGTTTCGAACCTACCCACACTTCCAACGCCATCGAGGTCGCCAGCGTTTACAAGGGCAGTCCGGCGGAAGAAGTCGGCCTCGAGCCTGGCGATCGCATCGTGGCGCTCAACGGACGAGCCATCGCCTCGCGATCGGTCTGGTCCGACTTGCAGATGCGAGTCTGGCAACAATCGCGTCCTGGCGACACGGTAGTTCTGACCGTAGAACGGGCCGGACAGCCGGGACTCCTGACACTGAGACCGGCATTTCGCAGAGCACGAGGCGATGGCGACGTTGCCCCTCTGACCACGCGAGTAGCCAACCAGGTCCTTGATTCGTTTCCCGTCCTTTTCCTGATTGTCGGCTTGACCGTGCTCTTTCTTCGGGTCGAGGATCGCAATGCCTGGTTACTGGCCTTGGTTTTTGCAACGTTTGTCTGCGAACCGGACATGCCGGCCGATTTCGGTGGGGCGCCGCCAGGTCTCCGCTTCTTTCTCTTGTGCTTTCGGACAATCTGCAAGAGCCTGTTCCCGGCGCTGTTCTATTTCTTTTTTGCGGTATTTCCCATCCGTTCCCCCATCGACCGCAAAGCCCCATGGTTGAAATGGTGGCTGCTGGGCCTTGGTCTGTACCTTGGTTTGGGAGGTTTGCCGCAAGGCGATCTTTCGCCATTACCACCGCTGTCGCACCTGAGCAAGCAGGCGATTCATGCGATGCTCAATCTTACTGGCTATGGCAGTGTCCTTTTAGGCGTGGCAGCTCTGCTGCTGAATTTCCTCAGCGCCTCCAGCGTTGAGGACCGGCGCAAACTCAAGGTGATTTTCTGGGGAACTATTGTTGGCATGACCCCGATCATCCTAGAAAGGGCGGCCGAGGACAATCTTGGATTCCACCCTCATTTGTGGCTGAGTTTTGCCGTCGTCGTTCTGGTGTTCATTTTCCCCTTGTCGTTCGCCTATGCCGTGGTGAAGCACCGGGTACTGGACATCCCCGTACTGCTGAGACGGAGCGCCCGCTACTTCATGGTTGAGCGCGGCTTCGCCATCCTGATTTTTGTTATTTCCGTGGCCGCTACCTTGGGCTTGGCGGAGGCATTCTCCCACCATTTTTCTTCCGGCTCGAAGGCTGCCATTCCGGTGGGAGCGACGTTTGGCATCCTTCTGATCTCGGGTGCGACTCAGGTGCATCGCCGAGTGCGTACTCGACTCGACCGGGCATTCTTCCGCAGTTCCTATGACGCCCAGCAGATCCTGGAAAACCTTGCCGCCAAGACCCTGACCGTCAACAGTCGCGAAGACCTGGCCGAACTGCTGCACGATCAGATTCAAGACGCTCTACATCCCGAATCGATTGTTGTCTACCTGCGATCCGAAGACGGACGCTTGCACGCGTACGCGGGTCGTCCACCACAAGAAGCCGTGACGCTTTCGACCAGCGAACCTGGAATAGCCGGACTATTAGAAGGCACCGGGCCAGTCGAGTTGAACTCACAGTTGTGGCATGGACCTCAACTCGATGTCCTGCACGCGGAATGCTGGGTCCCGATTCGCGGATCGAGTGACGGTCACCTGCAAGGCACTGCGGTACTTGGTCCGAGGCTTTCCGAAGAGCCATACTCCACGGGCGACAAGCGCCTGCTGGCCTCGGTCGCCAGCCAGGCAGGGATTGCCATGCGCAGCATCTCGATGGCCGAAAAAATGGCAGAGCGGATGGAGGTCGAGCGCCGCAGCGAGCAGGAGATGCAAATTGCCCGCCAGGTGCAGAGCCGCCTGTTGCCGCAACAGGCTCCTACGCTCCCCACTTTGGAATGCGCAGGCAAATGCATTCAGACGCGAGCTGTAGGCGGAGATTACTACGACTTTCTCGATTTCGGTTCGGGCCGGCTCGGCTTAGTTTTGGCAGACATTGCCGGGAAGGGAATTTCAGCCGCATTGCTGATGGCGAATCTGCAGGCCAATTTGCGCAGCCAGTATGCTCTCGCACTGGAAGATCTTCCCGGACTGTTACGCTCCGTGAATCTGCTGTTTTACAAGAACACGGAGAGCAATAACTATGCCACAACCTTCTTCGCGGTTTACGACGACGACAATCGCATCCTGCGTTACGTGAACTGCGGACACAATCCTCCGATTCTGCTGCGGGCAAACGGCGATATCGAACGCCTGGAAGCTACGGCAACGGTGTTGGGGCTATTCGAGGAATGGGATTGCCGAGTAGCCGAACGGCAATTGTCAGCCGGTGACTTGCTGGTGATTTATACCGATGGGGTTTCCGAAGCTGCGCCTGGCGAAGACGCGGAAGAATTCGGAGACGACCGGCTGATTGCGAACTTGAAAGCTCATCAATGCAAACCGGCAGGCACGATTCTCGACGAAGTGATTGCTGAGGTGCAACGCTTCAGCCAGGGCGAGCAGGCAGACGACATGACACTGATTGTCAGCCGTTGCCGATAGCGCTATCTGGTAACGGAACTTCCGGGCAGTGAATCACTTTGCGATCCCGAAGATGTTAATGGTCAAGATCGGGCGGGGGTGGAAGATTTCGGTTTTTCATCCATTGCAGGCTGATGGCTCGATTGGCTGCATTCGGTGGAATCTTATCGATGTCAGGCATGAATATCCGCAATCCCGATTGCGCTGTCATCCGGATACGTCCATTCACCAGCTGTTCCTGATAGTGACTGAGATCGAAGTTGAACCACTCGTCCCGGGAATCGTCAATCAACACCAGATCGGTATCGTTCATGGTGAGCTTGCCAAAATTGAGAGTTCCGCCGAGCAGCCTGATAAAGTTTCGCCACTGCGTAAACTTTTTGATGTCGGCCTGTGCGATTCCAAAAACGCTGACCAGGTCGACGCCTTTGTCGTCGAGGTGGACATCCGTCAATCTTCCGCGAATATGGGGGGCGGGCAGAATCAGCTCGGGTGTGAAATAGATATCGTCGCCGGCAACTTGGATGCCTGACGCAGGTTTGGGATGAAAGAGATCACCCGCCTGCAGGTGAAACGATTTCAGCAGACCGGTAACCGGCAGTTTGAGCAGGCGCAGCCTGGCGACGTGCAGGTGGATCTGTCCAGTCGGAGTGGAGCTCACGTCGCTGATCATCTCTACCGGCAGAGGCACTCCTTTGTGCAGAGTACCGTTGAGCTTTAACTGCTTGCCTTGCGCGCCCAAAGAAACCTTGGCGAGCGACGAACCCTGCAGCGCTCCCGCGTTCAGCACCATGGCCACATCGGAAAGCTTCAACGCCACGATGCCGTCCTGAACCACGAGAACGAACGAGTTGGGTTCGTCAAACGAGGGAATGGTTCCCAACCGCGTGGGCAGCATCTGTCCCCGCAGCCATCGCACTCGCAGATTCAAGCCGGGAGGCTCACTCAACACGACATTGTGCATCAGCACCTTGGTCGCGGAGTCTGCGGCTGTTGCAAGGTGCGGAGGAGCAGCGGCCGACGGCTTGGAGCTTTCGGACGTGCGGCTGACCGGCGGAGAAACAGCCGTCTTTTCCTGGGGCGCTGAGCAACAGGTGAGGAACAGGATGGAAAGAAGAGGTGAAAGATAAATACATCTTGCAAACACAGTGGCTGGCTCTCCAGTGCTGGTGCGACGTTCGAAGGCAGGGGCCGAAACATAAGCCATCCGGAATGCGATCGCGGCTGCCTGCGAAGCGACTCTGTCAAAGAACTAAGATGCCGCTTTCGAGGGGAACGGCAACTTCGCGTCTTGAGACTTCTGGCCTGTAAGTCAGTCGCCGGCTTCTGCCTTGGCTATCTCAGCGGCGGCATGGGCAGGGCGTTCGAACTTACATTCAGTCGCCTTCTTGTCTAAACGCAGCCCTTGAAAGACTGGGGCGCGCATTTTGACGGCGCCGCTGTGTCCCTCATGGGTCCAGTCAGAGAACTTGATTTCAGCCACCAGAGTCGGCTTTACGTAATGCACCCGCCTGTCGCTCTCGACCTTCCCGAAGAATGGATTGCGCTCGGTCTCGAGCGAGTGGAGTTGCTTCCACATGCCGGCATGGGTCTCTTGCGTGAAGCCGCTGCCCGCCTGTCCCACGGGAACCAAGCGGCCCTGGTCGTCATAGAGCCCCAGCACCAGGGATCCGAAATTTTCGCGCGCCCCGCGTGGATCGGTGAACCCGCCGATCACGCATTCCTGACGCTTGACGATCTTGATCTTAAGCCATTCGCTGCTTCGCTTCTGCACGTAACAACTGCGTCGCAGTTTGGCGACGATGCCTTCCAGTCCGCGCCGCGCGGCCGCATCGAACAGTGCACTACCGTTACCGATGTAGTGATCGGAGTAGCGCACCCCAGCGTTGGCAGTCAGAATCGAGGCGAGCAACTGCTTACGCTTTTCCAGGTCAGCCGGCATCACATCGTAGCCATCGCAATACAGCACATCGAAGACGTAATAGACGACGGGAATATCGTCGCGGGTACGCCGTATGCGGCGTCCACCTTCCCCCACTCCGGTGCGCTGCTGCATCAGGCTGAAGGATGAGCGGCCTTGCTGGTCAAGAGCCACGATTTCGCCATCGAGGATTGCGGTACGGGCGCGGATTTGGCCGGGAATCCCGTGTAATTCGGGATAAGCCGCGGTTAAGTCGTTCTGGTTGCGAGAGACCAGTCGCACCGACTTGCCGTCGAGATACGCGATGGCGCGGTAGCCATCCCACTTGATCTCGTAGAGCCAGTCGTCGTCATCAAAGGGCCGGTCGATCAACGTAGCCAGCATGGGCCGGATCGCGTGCGGCATCGCTGCCTTGCGGCCAATCTGTGCGGCCTCGGAGACTACCGCTTGGCCGCGGGCTTCGCCGGCACCAACTTTTTTTTTACGGATCGCGAAACTGAGACCGTCTTCGAGGCTTTAGCCGCAGCACGCTTCGCAACGCTCTGGGTAGCCGCCGGTGAAGAACTGCCCGTACTGACGGCCACCTTCTTCGCACTCTTGTTGGACGTGCTCTTCGCTTTCTTGGCGTCCGCTTTGGCGATCGAGTCGGCCAGCCAATCATTCTTGCCGGAACTGCCCCGCGCCGTAGCCGCCCGGCTGCTTTTCCATTGGGCAGAGCCGGCATCGCCTGCGATCTCTGGCATCGAACGCTTGGTCAGAACCGAATAGTCGTACTTGTCGATGTTGTAGCCTTGCTGCACGTAGGCGTCGCGGTGCTTGATCAGCAGCCACTCGGTGCCTTTACTGCCGGGACGCCGCGACTTCATGTGGACCAGTGCGAACTCACCTTTCAGTTTCTGCCCATCGAGGCGAAACTTCAGGTCACCCTTTTTGAGCATCTCCGAAGCATCGCCCAGCGGCTCCCAGGTGCCCATGTCCCAGACCATGACCGTGCCCGCGCCATAATTTCCCTCCGGAATGGTGCCCTCGAAATCGAAATACGAAACCGGATGATCTTCCACCTGCATCGCCAGGCGCTTGTCGGCGGGATCGAGCGAAGGTCCTTTAGGGACGGCCCACGATTTCAAAACGCCATCCATTTCCAGACGGAAGTCATAATGCAGGCGTGTGGCGCGGTGCTTCTGCACCACAAAACGCCGCTGCGTGCCTTTGCCGACTTTCGGCGGAGGCTCGGGTGTTTGTTTGAAGTCGCGTTTCCGTTTGTATTCTTCGAGGGCCATAAGAATCCTTAGATGACGCCGCGAGCCTGATTTGCTGCCGTTAATTCGTTACGCAGCCGCTCCCGGAACCGCCGGCCAAATTTGTTACAATCCAGATTACCGCAACGTGGGCGCTTAACTCAGCGGTAGAGTGCTTAGAACCTTCAAACACTCCTTTCTATCCTCATTCGGATCATCTGCTTTGGTCTGCTCATTCAATCCCTGTTGGCCGAGCGGCAGTAGGAGCGTTTTGGACGTGTAGGACGTCACTTGAGGAAGGGAAGAAAGTTGGGGACCAGGTTCTCGACCAATTTCGCCATTTGTTGAAGCGCTGGAACAACCGGCTTACCAGCGATAACCTCAGACTCGCCGAACGCTACCGTCAGATGCAGCTTAAAATTCTCGTGCTTTTCTCTGGAGTAGGTGCTTGTGGGGATGTGCACAACTTCATAGCCATCCACCAGAGGCACAAAAGAGATTTTATCGAACCACATTGTCTTCTTAGTGGATGTATCGACGCCCCAAGCACCAACACTCGACCCTACTGTTATGACCAATCGGTGCTTATCGATGCGGTCAAGCTCGTGGATGTGCCAGAGAGTATCGTCAGAAGTCACGTAACGCTGCACATTGCGAATGAGTTCCTCTGCACCAACAGGGATTCCTTTTATTGCTCCCTTCTTTAGGGCAGTTGCGTACTTCTCGACGGTATCGCTAATCGGGAAATACGTCCTCACATCAGGCTTTCCACCATTGGCTTTCACGAGTTGCCAGGCGAGATGATCCAGAGAGCTTCGGAGATTATGCACCGCATCTCCGATGATGAGTGCAATGTTGTTGGGGACGGGTTTAGCACTCTCAACATAAAGGGTTGTCCAATCAATTTGCGGGTGTTTCTTAAAGCCAATCGTATAGGGTTGGGACTTGCAGAAGGCGCTGATAGCTGTCCCTAGGTGCTCGATGTGCTCTTTGGCTCGTTCAATCTTTAATTGAATGCCGTTGGGCGTCACCTTGCTATAAAGCCTCAATCAATAAATCAATAAGGAGTTGTGCAGTGCTTTAATAATCCCACTGCGGTACTGTCTTTAAGGTTCGATTCACTGGCGCTAGCCACGGAAACACGAAGTCCTTCCCATGGAGTTTTATTGAATATCGAAGGAGAACCACGTCAACGGGAGTGTGATTAAACCATCTCGTAAGATTGCTCCCCTGTGCATCAGATACCATGTACGCCGCGATGCTGGCTGCTTGTCCGGGCGGTATGGTCTCAGAGCTAGGAACAAACTCAGATGGCTTCGCCTTCTTGCCCCACCATTTCCGAATCTCTTTCGGCGTAGGGGGTCGCAGTGTGGACGTGAACGTGTTTCCATCCACGTGTAGTGGGTACTCGCTACTATTCACGATGTTTAGAGTGGCGACATATGCGGTGTGGCAATCGTTCAATCCGCAGCCAACGTCATACGAGGCCAACCGTGAGGTTACTTCGACGCCTTGATAGCTGATCTTCCGCAATAAATTCCCGGTCAACGGGTCTTGCACGAGTGAGGATGCTTCCGGGTGCGCTGCGTCCGCAATCCCCTCGCAAAGTGGCTCATGACCACCCAGAGTTGTGTAGCTTTGCTTGCACTGAGCACCACTCCAAACAATTGCGCTCTCCGCTTCTGCCTTGAAAGTGGGCGTGTTCGTTTGTGCGAGAGCACAGGCCGGCAGCAGGATACACACCGCGAGCATCTTCTTCTGGTTCGCTTTCATTTTGGCTTCAGTATTTGGTCAATGCGGGCGTCAGCACTTTCATCTTTTTTCCAGAGCTTCTAGCCTATTGGCAATTTCCTTGAGCACGTCAACACTGCTCGTAGTGCGTTCCGCTCCCCTGCATTTTCCAAAGCCTTTCAACGTTCTCGATTCTTTTGCGCAGTTCTTCACCGTTAGGCATGGCAGAGCCTCCTGTATCGCGTAGGCGTCATTTAGCCGTAAGAATACAGCCACACTTGAGGCGTGGCAACAGAGCGTGAAGCACAATCTCGACTTGTGCAGCGAGTCCTTTCCCCAAGAGGTGATGCGGGAACATAGCTTGTTCCCAAACGTTTCCACGCGGTTGACGGGAACGGCTGCAACTGGTTGAATAGAAAGCGTTGGGCGCTTAACTCAGCGGTAGAGTGCCACCTTCACACGGTGGAAGTCACAGGTTCGAATCCTGTAGCGCCCACCAATGTTTTCTGGGGTTTAGAGAGAATCCGGAAAACGGGCCAACCAACAATCCAACCAACACTTTCATTGCACTAACTCCGATGCCAGGCCCATCTCCCGGAGGAATGCGCCTTGCGCGGCCCGTGTCTCGTCGCCGTCGCCTTGTGTGTAAAGGTCGAGCGTGGTCTGGATACGGCTGTGGCGAAGCAGGCTCTGGACCGTCTTAGGATCGGCCTTGCCCTTATTCACCAACCAGCTTGAGAGCGAGTGCCGGAGATTGTGTAGGCCGAAACGGTAGCCGTCCGGTATACCAAGCCCAGCCGCTTTGGCTGCTGGCCGGAGGTGATCAGCTACGAATACAGCAGGCGATATGGGAACCTTACCGTCTGCCTTGAGCGAGGGAAACAGAAAATCCGTCTCCTTCGCGAAAGGCGTCTTTTCCTTCCAAGCCTGGAGCAATTGCGCGAGGGCCGGGTGCATAGGCACATGACCTTCGCTCCTGCGGGTCTTCGTGGGTCCGTCACTTCCACGCCACCAACGCTTCGTTACCGCAATCCGGTTTTCGTCCCATAGAACGTCTGCCCAGCGCAGCGCGAGAAGTTCCGATGCGCGGAGCGCGGTAGCAGCGCAGGTGAGGATGAGAATGCGATGCAGTGGATTAGCAAGGCTCTCGATGATTTCCCATGTCTGTTTGGGGGTAACGAGGATGGCCTTGTAATCGGTAGTGGAGCGGGTCTCGACGGGAAGCACCGGGTTGTTCTTCACGAGCTGGTGCAGGGCACCGATGCGATAGATCCGAAGCATGATGCCACGAACCTTCGATACGGTCGTCCACGCCAAGCTCTTATCGGTGTGAAGCATTCTGAGCCAGTGCTGTATGTCGAGGGGTTTTATCTCGTCCGCTATGCTGTCACCCCACTGGGGAACAAGATAGGTCCAGACGATTTGGTTAGTGTTGAGGGCCGTGCGCTGGGACTTTGGTCGGAGCGCATCGGGCCCTACGTCATGAGTGAGGTAATGCTCCGCTAGAGCACGAAAGCGAATGCGATCGTCGAGATGCTGGGCATTGATTCGCAGCAGGAGGCCTAAGCGATCGACCTCTCGCCATGCATCTTTTTCTTTGGGGAAATCGCGAACGAGGCCAACGGGCAGGTCATTTTGAACCCGTTTGCCCTGGTCCCTGATTTCCCGATACCGCAGCACCCAGATGTCTCCAGCCTTGCGATGAAGTTTCACCAACGATCCGCGCTGATAAGCCATGAAAAGGTCTCCTCAGCGGGAACTGCCTGATCGAATCGTATCGCGTTTTTCGCTTCTCGGGGCTATCAGATGCTGCTCTATGGCGGCTGCAATTTCGGACAGCCTGAATACCCACACCTTCCTTACGGTCCCCGTTCCGAGTGGATACGACCCAGACTAAGCCTCTACGCGCCATTGCGAGAAGCTGGCGCCTCTTTACGGACAGGAAGCGCGCCGCCTCTTCAGCTGAGACAAAGGGTTCGGGTGCTTTGACTGTGTCAGACGCGATGTGGGAAGGGCTAACTACGTGGAGGGTTCGACGTTCGTCCAATAGTGACTTGGTTTCAGACATCTTCTGCTCGCCCATTGCCAGAAGAACCAGCGGCTCTGAGATCAGTAGCGCCTCGACCAGTTCGCTGAATCGAATGCCACGACTCCGAACCCGTAATCTGGCGTTACGGGTGAGCGCTATCGAGCGGACAGCAGTCCACGCGACGCGCCCGTCGCTGTCAGACGTGAAGAGGTTCTAGAACTGCAAGTACTGATTGCCGGATGGGAGCGAGTCAGGAGGAAGCAAAATGACGCTCCCTCCGTGATTCGCCGAGCGGACCATTCAAGGCCGCACTTAATGACCTGCGATCCGGAGATGCAGGTGAGCAGTCAACGTCTTTGAGCAGATTGAAGCGAGCTGAATAAGAGATTCGAACAACGTGAGCGTTGGTGCCCACGGGACAGGCCGGAAGCCGCGTTATGCCGCAGCCGCCGGAGGAAGAATCGAAGTCACTGTGTTCCGTGATCGTCAACTCTTGTGCGCAACACTTAAAACGATTTTGGGTTCGAACGCAAGAGAAAAGTTGCAGTGACGCGAAACTTTCGAGAGTTGCTGGATTCCGAGTCTCTGAATTTGTTCTTTCGTGCCTTTCAATTTGCCAAGCCCGGCGCTTCTGTCGTAACGTGCCCTTCGCGATGAGTAGTCGAGAAGTCAACATCAGGGCTCTTCAAAGGTCATGGGCACGGCGCCCGAAATTCGCCATCCCTCTTCCACGTCCTGCCAATGCTCAGGCCCAGTATTCCT
>CAWJLM010000005.1:0-509661 GCA_963843725.1 uncultured Acidobacteriaceae bacterium | reverse complement strand
AGGGTCGGTGCCCAACCAGTCCTCGAAGTATTGATTCAGAGTCTTTGCTGTGGATGTCGCCATTGGCCAGCCTCTAGTACATGATGCCACAGAAACGACGGCAAGATGTACCCCAATTTTCTGCCGCCCGAATGAGGAGAGTGTTAGTAGACAAATCGCTCGCAACTCCGACGCATAGTTACGAATCCGTTATCCCTTAGCTCGTTGGGTGCGTTACCCAAAGCCTTTTTCGACCCCCAATACACGTTCCCAAGCCTTCCTTTAGGGTTTTTGGGTTGCCACTTGTGCCTCTATTTTCAGCTGGTTACCAACTGTCGGTGCCCTTATAACCCAAAGATTCTGGCAAGGCTAACTTATTCCTAACGGTTATCACTTGCTCCCGGAAAGTTATTGGACTGACAGGTTCTTAGACCGTTAGGCTCACCTGCTGTGACTGTTTGCAAGATGGGCAACTCATTGGTCACTCGACTCAGACGGTGGCTACGGCTAAGCTGTTCGCTAGCGATCCGTGCCGCCTAACAGGAAAAGGAGAGCATATGTTCAGGCGCGCACGACACCAGAAAGGCAGTCTTCAACGCGTAAGGCGCAAGTCCGGCGAAAACGTTTGGGTATTCCGATGGTACGAAATCCAACCCGATGGCATGAAGAAGTACCGCAAAGCTGTGGTCGGGACGGTCTCGGAATTCAAGAGCGAAGCCGAAGCGCAGAAAGCGGTGGACGCTTTACGTTTAACCATCAACGAGCAAACTCCCGGCAGCAGTTGCAGATCACCAGTGTGGCCACTCTCGTTCAGCACTACCGTCAGCACGAGATGCCCGACATCTTCTACAAGCAAGCGCAGCTGCCGGAGGAAATATCCGAAGACGAAAACCGCAAGTCGTATGCCACGCAGGTCACCTACGAAGGCTATCTGAGGAAGTGGATTCCTGCCACGCTGGAAGTCTTACCGCCTGCCGGACGTAAAGGCCGTGCAGGTGGAGCAGTGGCTGAAACCGCTTCCATTGGCGCCTGGCAGCAAGGCCAAACTCCGCAACATCATGAGCGCCTTGTACAGCCACGCCATTCGATGGGAATGGACAACACGCAATCCCATTACTCACGTTCGGCAGAGCGCCAAACGCAGAAAGACTCCGCTGATTTTGACCATCGAGCAGATCAAGGATGTTCTCTTGAACCTGAGAGAGCCCTGCCGCACGGCAGTGTTCCTCGATTTGTCGAGCGGTCTGAGAGTGGGGGAGTTGCTGGGCCTCAAGTGGGAAGATGTGGACTTCGAAGCATTGGAAGTGAACGTCACCCGCTCCGTGGTCAAGCAGAGGATCACTCGCTGCAAGACAGAGGCCTCACGCAAGCCGATTCCACTCGATTCAGATTTGGCAGAGGTGTTGTTGACTTGGAAGTTGCAATCTCCGTATCCCGAATCCGGCGATTGGGTGTTTGCCTCGCCACACAAGAAGGGCAAACAACCGTACTGGCCGGGTGCGCTGTTTCGCGCGCAATTGCAGCCAGCGCTGAAGGCAGCCGGGATTCCGGGGAACGTGGGATGGCATACGATGCGGCATACGTTCGGCACTTTGATGAAAGCCAATGGCGAGGATATGAAAACGATCCAGGAGTTGTTGCGCCACGCCAATTACAAAGTGACGGCGGATACATATACACAAGCGGTAACCACGACCAAGCGGGCGGCACAGACCAAGCTGGTGAAGATGATGCTGCTGCCTCGCGAAGTCGCGAAGACGAAGGGATGAGGAGAGGGCTGTTCTCTTATCAAACCCTTTCGAACCCTCGGGCAAAATGCCAATTCTCAGTAAGTTCTTTATTTTGTTGGCGTCCCCGACGGGATTTGAACCCGTGTTACCGCCGTGAAAGGGCGATGTCCTAGGCCGGGCTAGACGACGGGGACGCTTATGTAGGAGGGGAGGTTCACGTTGAACAACTGATACTAGCAGCCGTTTGGAGAGAGTGTCAAAAGCGTAGCCTGTCCGGTGGTGTCCTAATCTGGATTCTAGCTGCTGCGCTTTGATGCCGCACTCGGAGCATGCCATGGGCACGTTAGAAAAATGCCGCCTGTCCTCATCAACTAATAAACGCGTCCTCATCAACTATAAATAAGCTGCCTGGTGCGTTCCCTACGCTGCTCAAGCGTTGCCGCAGATATGGTGATCATACCCGCAGGCCGGGGCGAAAGTCGCCCTCTGCAAAGGAGGCCTTACCATGACGGGCGTACTCTGTGCTCGAAGAGATCCTGATGATCAAAGAGATTCACGCGCACGACTGAGCTGATCGGTAAACCACAAACTCGTCCACGCCTGCTCTCTGATTTGCTGATGACTCCAGATCTGCTTCTGTAAACTTTGAGCAGGCGCTGGACGCGCTTCGGCAGATGGGCGAGCTTCTATCGCGGCAAGCACGGCGAATCCGCAGACTCTTGCTTTTGACTGTGGCCGTTTTCTACGGCCTGTGGGAGCACCGTAAGTTGCGGCCCAACTCCTCTGCCGCAGAGTGCGCTCGCTGGCTCAACGAAACCTGCGTGCGGGGATTGAAGTCCATTGACGTTGCCTTGTCCGTCGAAGGACGGCGTCCTGGGCCAGGCCTGATCGTCAGCAATCACGTCAGTTATCTCGACATTCTCGCGTATAGCGCCGCCGTTCCCTGTGTCTTCATCTCGAAAGCTGAAGTGGCCGAGTGGCCAATCTTCGGGCGCTATGCTCGCTGGGCGGGCAGCGTGTTCGTCCGGCGGCATGACAAGTTGGACATTGCCCGAGCCAACGCCGGCGTCAGTCTGAGTTTAGGCAGCGGAGTGCCGGTAGTTCTCTTCCCCGAAGGCACGACCACCGATGGAGGCCGGGTCCTTCGGTTTCATTCGACCATGCTGCAGCCGGCAATCGATGCAGCTGTGCCGATTACTCCGTGCAGTATCCGGTACGAATTGCAAGACGGAGATGCGGGACAGGAAATCTGCTGGTGGGGCGATAGGACTCTGCTGCCGCACGTCTGGAACCTGCTGAGCAAGAAATCGATTCGCGCCAGGATTATTTTTGGCGAACCGATAGCCGCCGGTGCAGACAGGAAAGTGCTGAGCCAGATTCTGCACGAAAAAGTTGTCAGATTACAGGAAGGATTGCGGCGAGGGGAAAGAGACCCAAATCTTGCTGCCAGCCGTCACCACTAGCACCCGCCAAAAAGTCTCTGGAGACGCGCCCACCTTTTCTCCGCAACCGGGACCGCAGCAGCTACCGGAATCGGCCCAGCTCGAGCACTTTGTCACAAATAGGAAAGCGGCAATTGAACAGGGTATATAATCGTCCAACTTTCTCAGGGTTAGAACTAGGTTTGTACCATCGGGGCGAGAATGCAGGGTGGCTCGCGCGCGGTTTCTTGTGCCGCAAGCTCACGAGTACAACTGCGTAAGGAGGTTCTGATTAAGTCATAGCAAGGTCCCTCAGCGGCTAAGAAGCCGGAGTGATTTTGCCAGGAAGTTACGGACGGCCTGAAGGCCGTTCCCTTCGAAGACCAACCTTAATCAGAACCTCCCTAACGCGAGCAACGATCAGATGGGAGCGGTCTTTTCCAGCAGTACCGTCGCGACCCACCGCATCCGAATTCCCTTCCCTGTTCAGGCCTAGACGATTTCAACGAGAGGAAGACTCTCGCCAACCGCGCATCGTCAAGGAGGTTTCAATGCCGCATGTCAGCGTACACTACAAGATCTATCTAATCGCTGGTCACCACCGCCAACCGCGCAATACATCGGCAGAACTTGAGCCGAATCCACCCAGCGAAGTAGATGTCACCAATCCCGGCAACATTACTCCACTCTACATTCCTCAATTGCCCTACCTGTCAGACGGAACGGAGGAATTCGCTCAACTGCTGTTCTGGAGCGTTACGGATGGCACGAATGGCCAGACGTATCCTGCGGGTCCGCTCACCCAACCGGTCGGCGCGAATCCGCTGACCATTACCGCCTGGTATTTCCCCATCGGCGGAGACGGCAATGGTGGTCCCGCCATCATCGACGATGCCTTCTCGGCGGCGAAAGGAGACTTCATCGACGATACCTTCGTCACCGTGACCAGCGATCCATCGCTGACCAATCAGGCCAACGTTGTCGGCATCGTCCCCACCACGCAGGCGGAGACGTTACAGGCGTCAGCATCGGTGATGTCGACCACTGAGCCGTTTTCGAAGTGGTTGTCGTTCAATGCCGGAACGCCCAGTGGTAATACCATCCAGGTACCGGCCGAAGCCGAAGGCATCGCCATCGCGGTTTATGAACGCTCCAACGTGAAGCTGAATCCTCCCGGAGGTCAATACGAGGCTGGTGGGTTCATCATCGGCGGGGTTGCCGTTGATGGCGGCGGAGGCCTGGTGGTCAATGGCGTCTATCATCCCGTAGATCCGTGGGGTCCGCTTATGGTTTCCCTGGCTCAGGCGTCCTTAGCTGTGGTCGGGTCAAGAGCCATGGGCAGGATCGGAGGCGAAGTCCGTCACCTTGCCGCCCAGGCGGTATTGCAGCTCATCAGGGCAGCACTACCCGGAATTGAAAAGCAGGCCGAAGGCGGCGGAGGGGAGTAAGTCTATTTCCGCATTTGAACGAATCCCACCCCGGCAAAGTTCGCTCGGGTGGGATTTGCACTCTACTTAAATTTTGGCGCGACCAACTTCACCGTCCACAAAAGGCAGTTCCGGTTCTTCAATGCTTTCCTGCCAGTCCTGCGCTTCCAGCTCGCGCGGAGTTCTCTCCAACTGCTCTGGCTGGGGCAGGGATTCGGCAACCAGGGAGCGATCGAGCTCGGGAAACTTGCGCGCTTCCGGCAAGACCCGCTTCTCAATCGAGGCCAGCATCTCGTTGTACGACTTCACTGCCCCACCCAGCTTCTTGCCCAAATCTTCCAGATAGCCGGTCATGGTGCAAAGCCGCTCGTATAGCTGCTTCCCTGCCTGGCTGATCTTGCGGGCACTCTCGGCCAGATTCTTCTGATTCCATCCGTAGGCTACCGCCTTGAGCAAAGCAATCAGCGTGGTGGGCGACGCTACGATGACTTTTTGACTTACCCCGTACTCGATCAGTTCGGCATCGCTGTCCATGGCGGCGCGAAAGAAAACTTCGCCGGGAAGGAACAGCACCACGAATTCAGGCGTGCAAGGTAAGCGAGCCCAGTAGGTTTTGCTGGCCAGCGAGTCGATGTGCTGTCGAACCTGCCGGGCATGGTCGGCGAGACGGGCATTGCGGGCAATATCATCGATAGCTTCCAATGAGGCCAGATAGGCCGCCAGCGGCACTTTCGCGTCCACCACCACCTGCTTTCCCCCAGGCAGGTCGACAATGACATCGGGCCGGAAGCGGCGCTCATCGTCGTTGAACGAAAGTTGCTCCGTGAAGTCGCAGTATTCCAGCATGCCGGCGAGTTCGAGCACACGATGCAACTGCAATTCACCCCAGCGGCCCCGGGCCTGGGGTTCGCGCAGGGCTTTCACTAGATTGCCGGTCTCGGTCTGCAGAGCTTTTTGCGTGTCGAGCAGCGATGCGACTTGCGAGCTGAGTGCACCGTAGGCCTGGCTGCGCGTCTGTTCCAGCGACTGAATCTGCTGATTCATGCCGGCCAGCGATTGCGCAATCGGCTCGACCAGATTCTTGACCGCCTGTTCCTTCTGAGCTAACTCTCCGGCGGCTTGGGTCTGGGAGTTTCGCAAGACATTGTTGGCCAGCTGCAGAAAATTCGTATTGTTGTTCTCCAGCGCGGATGCCGCCAGCGCCTTGAACTCTGTCTTCAGCGTTTCGCTGGCCTCGGACAGCAGGCGTAGTTTTTCGTCAGCGTTGCGACGTTCGCTGGCCAGAGTAGCATCCAGAGCCGATCTGGCCTGGGCAAGCGCCTTGATCTCGGCGAGTTGGCTCGCTGCCGTGGCCTGCGCCGCAGTGATTTCGCGCTCCAGAGTAAGGCTTCGCTCGGCCAGCGCCGCGGACTTCGACTTGGCCGCGGCCCAGGCGAACGCAGCGCCAATCAGGCAGGAGATTACGGCCAGAAAAACTGCTACGGAGAAGTTCATCGATGGATTCCGGAGGTAATGTCGCCATTGTATGGCGGCGAGGTGAGGAACGAAAGCGAGGTACTCGTATAGTCAATTCGCCGGCGGCAATTAAGAGCCCTCTTTAGCTTGCCAAAGAGGACGAATCTTTATAAATCCGTGGGTGTATTGACCGGCTTGCTTGGCTGGGTGTACGCTGCCTAACAATTGGTTGGCCCTTGGCCTTCCGAGCTGTTGTGGGGTTCTAGAGACGGAACCGAACCGATGCGAGCTTTCGTCGTCCCAACTTTGCTCATTTCGCCGTCCATGTTGCATCCCTGTCTGCAAAATCAAACTTTTGGCCTTCTGTCACGGAGGATTGCGTAATGGATGTTTCGAGACGCACATTCGTCAAAACCAGTATTGCCGGGGTAGTTGGATTTTCGGTTCTCGGGTTCGACCTTACGCCTCTGCACGCGCAAGCTCAGTCGCTCAAGATTTCACGAACTACGGAGACGCGCAGCACTTGCCCCTACTGCGCGGTCAGCTGCGGCGTCATCATCCATACCATTGGCGACAAGGCCAAGAACGTCACGCCGCAGGTGGTCCACGTCGAGGGCGATCCCGATCACCCCATCAACCGCGGCACGCTCTGTCCCAAGGGCTCGTCGCTGCAACAGGATATCCAGAACGATCGTCGCCTCCTGAAACCGCAGGTTCGGCGTCCGGGATCGGATCACTGGGACGACATCTCCTGGGACCAGGCCATTGACGAGATCGCGCGCTGGACCAAGAAAGAGCGCGATGCTTCGTTCATCGAAACCGACGCCAAGGGCAACACGGTCAACCGATTTGAAACCATCGCCTTCACCGGCGGCTGTACCGATACGAACGAGTTCAATTATCTGGTCGTCAAGACCATGCGCTCGATGGGGGTAGTGCGCCTGGAAAACCAGGCGCGGGTTTGACACGGCCCCACGGTCTCAAGTTTGGGACCAACTTTCGGACGCGGCGCCATGACCAATGGCTGGATCGACATCAAGAACACCGACATGATGTTGATCATGGGCGGCAATCCCGCCGAGAACCATCCTTGCGGATTCAAGTGGGCAGTCGAGGCGAAGCGCAACCGCGATGCCAAAACCATCGTCGTCGACCCGCGTTTTACCCGCACCGCATCGCAAGCCGACCTCTTTTGTCAGATTCGTGCCGGTTCCGATATCGCCTTCCTGGGCGGGTTGATCAATTACGCGATCGCGAATAATCGTGTCGCGCATGAATACCTGGTGAACTACACCAACGCTGCGTTCATTATTAAAGACGGCTTCAAGCTGCCGGAAGACGGGTTGTTCTCGGGCTTTGATGAAGGCACCAAGACTTACGACAAGGGGACGTGGAACTACGAAGAGGGCGGCAACGAGACTGGCAAGGTCGCAGCCGTCCCTGTCGCTGAGGCTCCGGCAACGCAAAATGCGCCGCAGCCCAACCAGGCGCAGGGCAATCCTCCGGCGGGACAGCAGGGCAGCAACACCCACAATCCTCCCGAGGGCCAGGGTTATCAGGCCCAGGGACCAGCGGGTGCCAAAGCCATGGGCGGCGGACCGATCCGGCCTCCATCCTTGCCCCCGAATGTTTCCTACGATTTGTCTCTGCAGCATCCGCGCTGCGTCTATCAACTGCTGAAGCAGCAATATTCGCGCTACACACCGGAAATGGTGGAGCGCATCACTGGCATTCCACAAGCGCAACTTCTGAAGGCGTGGGACATGTTCACCTCCATTCGCAAGGATGGGGATATGAAGAAGGTCGCCACCGTCATCTACGCTGTAGGGTGGACACAGCACAGCTTCGGCACTCAGATCATCCGCACCGCTGCGATGCTGCAGTTGCTGATGGGAAATGTCGGACGCGCCGGCGGCGGCGTGAATGCTTTGCGCGGACACTCCAACATTCAGGGCGCAACCGACATGGCCGGCATCTTCGACATACTTCCCGGCTATCTGAAGATGCCGACGCCTGCCGACAAAGACCTGAAGACCTACCTCGACCGCGTTACCCCGAAGCCATCCAAGCCCGGAGACTGGGAGTCGTTCAACTACTGGTCGAACACTCCCAAATTTACCGTGTCGTTCTTGAAGGCGATGTACGGTAATGCGGCCACCAAAGAGAACGATTTCTGCTTCAACTATCTGCCCAAGATCGATCGCAAGTACTCCTGGGTAGAGAACTGGAATGACATGTACGAAGGCAAAGTGAAAGGGTTTTTTGCCTTTGGCATGAACGGCGTAATGATCGGCCCCGATTCGAAGAAGAACATTGACGCATTGAAGAAGGCTGATTTCCTGGTGGTCTGCGAGATTTATCCCGACGAGACCAGTGCATTCTGGGAGGCGCCGGGCACTACGGCGGAGGAGATGAAGCAGATCAACACCACCGTCTATCGGCTGCCGGGCGCGGGCTTCGCGGAGAAAGATGGAACCATGGTCAACTCCGCCCGCTGGCTGCAATGGAAGAACGTCGCGCTGCCGCCCCCGGGCCATTGCCGGCTCGATCAGGACATCCTGGCCCAGATCTATCTGAAAATCCGCGAGCTCTATAAGAAAGAGGGCGGCAAGTTCCCCGATCCTATCCTGAACGCATCGTGGAGCTATACGCTTCCCGACCACCCCTCGTTGGCGGAGGTTGCCAAGGAGATCAACGGCAAGGCAACCGCCGACATCAGCGACGAGAAGACCAATCTCTCGTTGAAAGCTGGGCAACAAATACCCGGCTTCGCCGCGCTGCGCGATGACGGCACGACAACGTCGGGCAACTGGCTCTACTGCGGATCGTGGACCGAGGCCGGGCCGTTGATGCAGCGGCGCGGGACGGACGACCCCTCCGGTCTGGGTATTTATCAGAACTGGGGCTGGTCATGGCCTGCCAATCGCCGCGTGCTCTACAACCGCGCGTCCTGCGATCTCACCGGCAAACCCTACGACCCCACGCGCAAGCAGGTCTGGTGGAACGAGACGGCGCAGAAGTGGGTAGGTAACGACGTTCCCGATTTCAAACCCGACTCTAAGCCCGAAGAGCACATGGGCCCGTTCATCATGAATCCGGAGGGCGTGGGACGCATTTTCGTGCCGCTCGGCGCTCTGGCCGACGGTCCGTTCCCCGAGCACTACGAGCCCATCGAGAGTCCTATTTCTAATCCGCTGCACCCTGACCAGTCCAACAATCCGGTGGTGAAGAAATTCAAGACGGACATGGACAAGTATGCCAGCCGGGACGAAGGCTACAACATCGTCTGCACCACGTATCGGTTGACTGAGCACTATCACTACTGGACGAAGAACAATCCCATGAACGTTCAGTTAGTTCCGGAACCCTTCGTCGAGATCCCGGCGGAGCTAGCCGATCAAATGGGAATACGCGGTGGCGAAAAGGTAAAAGTCAGCAGTATTCGCGCCGACTACATTGCCAAGGCGATGGTGACTAAGCGCATCAAGGGGATGAACGTCGATGGCAAGAAGCTCTATCAGATCGGAGTTCCGATTCATTGGGGCTTCAAGGGAATTTCCGAAAGCGAGGGCCGGACGTCACTAATGCCGGCCAATCGTCTGACGCCGACGGTCATCGACCCCAACGCTTACACCCCCGAATTCAAAGGATTCCTGGTGAAATTGACCAAGGTCTAAGGGAGACACGAGATGAGCGATCGCAGCACATTACGCATTCAGCAAATCTCGGCCCACCCCGGACCGATCCCTGGCGCCGGAACCCAGCGTCAGGACAAGGTTTGCAAGCTGATCGATACCACCACCTGCATCGGTTGCAAGGCCTGTGAGGTAGCTTGCGTCGAATGGAACGACATGCCGTTCCAGACCACGCACTTCGACAACACCTACCAGACGATGCCTGACACCGACTGGAATTACTGGAACCTGATCAAGTTCAATGAGGACGAGCACGCCGACGGCAGCTTTGCCTGGCTGATGCGCAAGCATCAATGCATGCATTGCGCCGATCCCGGTTGCCTGCGGGCCTGTCCCGCCGACGGCGCCATCGTGCAATACGAGAACGGCATCGTCGATTTTCAACAGGAAAACTGTATCGGCTGCCAGTTCTGCGTCTCCGGCTGCCCGTTCAATATTCCGAAGTTCAACCCTAATACCAAGAAGGTTTACAAGTGCACGCTGTGCTCTGACAGAGTGGGAGCTGGGCTGGAACCGGCATGCATCAAGGCTTGTCCGACGGGCTGTCTGCATTTTGGCACCAAGGACGATATGAAGTTCCTGGCCGAAAAGCGGGCCACGCAACTGCGCGATGTATCGGGCTTCAAAGATGCGGGTGTCTACGACCCTGACACTATTGGCGGCACGCATGTTATCTATGTTCTGCACGACATCAACCGGCCGGAACACTATGGCAACTTGCCGGCCAAGCCGCGCATTCCTCTCAGCTTCACCCTCTGGAAAGACCTGTTCAAGCCGATTGGACTGTTCGGCGCCATGCTGGGCTTCGTGGGCGTGGTGATGCATTACATTTTTGAAGGCCCGCTGCTAACGCATCCCACTCCGCCGGTGAAAGAAACCGTGCCGCCGGACGTGGGAAAGGAGAACTAGATGGCGACTTCAACCGATCGTTTTATTCATCGTCCCAACGCCATCGATCGCCTGGGCAAGACGGTGGTTTACGCCGGCGAGCTACTGCGTCATCCGGTGTACACGCGTTTTCTGCATTGGATGGTCGGCATCTTCTTCTTCCTCGCTCTGCTGTCCGGATTCGGGATCTACCTGCCCTGGATCTTCCGTTTCTTCACGCCGTTATTTGGCGGCGGAGCGATGACACGTTTCCTCCATCCCTGGTTCGGCCTCGGCTTCGTCTTCTTCTTTGGGCTACAGGCAATCAACTGGCTGGGGGTAATGAGCTGGACGCCTGCCGATTCGCGCTGGATGACGCACATCAGGAAGTACATTATTCGCAGCGACTCGACGGAGTCTCCGGAGACCGGCTTCTTTAACGGCGGCCAGAAGCTGATGTTCTGGGAAATCGTCTGCGGCTCCATCGCTTACCTGATCACTGGTGTCATAATGTGGTTTCCCGAGATCTTCGGACGTGTCGCCGTTGCCATTTCCTACGTTATCCACGACATCTCAGCGCTGGTCATGTTGTTCGGAATTTTCTTCCACGTGTACCTCAGCACCTTCGGCGAGCCGGGAACGATTCAGGCGATGACGCGCGGCACGGTCAGCGAAGCCTGGGCGTGGACGCACCATCCGGCGTGGTACAAGGCTGTAACCGGTCGCGATCCCCAGGAAGCAATCGAGGAAGCGCGCCAACAGATGGAGCGCCGGGAAGGTGCGCGTTAGAGAATCGAGACGGTGGTGACGGGCGACTCGCTGCCAATAAACCGCTCGACCAAGAAAGTCGGGACGAACTAACCGCCGGCCTTAGCCGTTTGCTCGAGACAGGCTGTCTGGTAGGCCCTTACCGAGACCTCCAGCAGAAATCCCAGGCTCTCGCCGATTTCCACCAGATCAGTGATCAGATTGCTGAGATCGATTCCCAGAAGATTGCTCTGTACCGTCGAGGTAATCGCGCGCTGCAGTAAATGGGCCTCCAGCAGTACCTGTGGAATGGAATAGCCCTGCTGACATCGGGTCAGGCCATGCTTTTCGGCGGCGGAAACTGCTGACTCGCTAATTCCCCTCGCGTCGCGCTCAACTCTTTCAATGAGTTCGTTCAGAACTCCGGGAATGTGATCGGTGCGTTGTTGAGGCGACAACGGGATTGCCGCTAACTCCGCGGTGGCATTGACCGACTGCAACCACTGGTTGCATATCGATTGAGTATTCTCCCGCAGGATGTCAGAAACCCGCCGCAGCGGCAGCGGACGGCCCGTGAGCTTAACTCCGCTCAGTCGCTTCATCATTCTGTCGACCAAGGCGTTGATGTCAGCGGGCTTGGTGAAGTAGTCGTCAACCTGATTGCGGATGGCGAGCAGGGCAGATTCGAAATCCGGATAGCCGGTGAGAATGAATGTGGCCGCGTCAGGCTGAACCCGCCGCATGGCGCTGACTACCGTAAAACCGTCGCCCGGTTCGCCGATATTGAGATCTGACAAGAGCACATTGAACTCCTGCGCTCCCATGATTTCCAGGGCCTCAGGCACCGAAGCAGCAGTGGTAACATCAAATCCCTTCTGTTTCAGGATCGCTGATAAGGTGAGCCGGATCCCTTCCTCATCATCCACAAACAAAAGCTTTGGGTTCGCCATCCAGATAGTATACGTCCCGATTGAGACACTTACTGCTTCAACGCAGTCCAAGTTTTGTCGGGATTGTACTCGCTCATGGCCGCGGCGGTGTCCGCGGTTGTTTTGCCCAAATCCTTCTGATAAATGACGCGATCTTTGTCAACGATGAACGTCATTATGCCCGAGTTGCCGTATTCGGCCGGATAAGCGACGAACGCGAAGCCCCCGGTCATCTTCCCGTTAACTGCATAATCCTTCGCTCCGCCTTTCGCATCCGGCCCCTGCTTGTCCAGCATCCGGAAATAGTATCCGTGAAAGGGCTGCTGCTGTTTGGGCTGCACCTTGTATCCCTCGGCCGTCGCGAAGGCCACCAACGGACCCAGCGGACTCTTGGGCTTGCCCTCAGGCGACTGCCAATACAGTCCGTTTTGCTGACCGTCATCGCTGATGAATTTCTGCGCGTATTGCGCGGTGCCATCGTGCTTCTGGGCGAAGTATTCGGCCTGCGCATCGGCCAGGGCGGCAGAAACATCGATAGCCGCGATCTCGTCGCGGCCAATGCGCCGCGCCAGGATTTCGTCCTTCCCCGCCGGTGTGTCGAAATACCATTGGCCGGAGCTGTTTTTCTTCAGCGGAACGGGGAACGCAGTATTGGTTTCGCCGACCAGCAGAACCTGACTGCCATCGTCCAGCTTGCGCCACCGATTCATCTTGGCGTAGGCGGCGGCAAATCCTTCGATCGCGGCCTTATCTTCTTCGGCATCGCCGGAATAGATAATGTCCTTCGAGCCCGGACCGAAAATAACCAGCAAGGTATCGCGATTATTCGCTTTGGCAGCTTCGGAAAGCGCTTTACCGGCGTCGTCAGGCGCCGCGAAGGTCTTCTGCGCCACTTCCGTCGCGGCCGGCGCTTCCTGTTTCTTGCACGAGCTGAGCGAAATGCCCAGCGCCAGAAGCGCCAAAGCTAACATGCAGCGGCACAGCAGAAAACCGCGGTTACGGCTCACATGCAACGTCTTCGTCATCAAAACCTCCTGTCAGTTGCGCGGTGATTCATGTTGCCATCTGCCGAACTCATCGCCGGCCGCCGCCACCGAAATGGCCTCCGCCACCGCCCCAGCCGCCACCCCCGCCGCGACTGCCCCACCCACGAGAGCTTGCCGACCTGTCGCCCCAGCCACCGCTGCCGAAGCTCGACGAGCCCGAGTGATTGCCCCAGCTGCTGAATGCCGTTGAGCCTGCGTCGTGACTGCCACCTTGTCCCCAGCCGCGGGCGGCATCTGAGCTTCCCCACCCGCCTGACTTGTCCCCGGAGTTGGAGGCGCTGGCGCCGCGATTTACGTTGACCGTGTTACCGCTCACGTTCGTATTGCGGTTATAGCTGTTGTTACCGGTATGGTTATAGCCGTTGTTGTAATTATTGGCGTGGTAACCGTTGCTGTTATATCCGCCATTGTAGGGGTGGTTGTAATTGTTGTAGCCGTTGTAAGGATGGTTGCCGTAGTTGTTGTAGCCGCCGTAATAACCACCGTGCCACGCGTTGTTCCCATAATACGGATAGCCGTGGTAATACGCCCCGCCGTGATACCAGTTGCAATTCCAACTGCTCCAGCCCCAGCCGCAGCAGCCGCCGCTCACCAGTGCTCCGACTGCGATTCCCGCTCCAAACGAAAGCAGGCCAGTCGCCACCAAGTCGCCTGTGCTGTATCCCGGGACGACATAGGGCGTGCCATAAACAATGGTCGGGTTGTACGTTGGCACGTAGACAACTTGCGGGTTCGCCGGCTGGATCACGATGACTTGCGGACTTTGTTGCACCACCGTCATCTGGGCCGTGGATTTTAGATTGCCGGCTGCCTTAGCCTGCGCCCGCAACGTCTGGATCGCGGTCATGACATCGGCTTGCTGGTTGTGATACGCCTCGCCGAGTTGCGATGTCCAGGTCAGATTCTGTGCCATATTGTTGAGCACCGACGGAAACTGGGTGAGCGCCTTCACGCTGGGGTCCCAAGACTGGCCGTCGACCGCCTTCATCAAGGCGTTGCCAGTAAGGCTCTTGTTCTGCTCAAGCCAATAATTGGCGATAGCGATCTGGTCGGGGAAGGTGGCAGCATTCAGAATCTGCGCCACCAGCGAGTCCGGGTAGAGCGCAATGGGAGCGACAACCGACTGCAGTTCCTCAGCCGTCATGGGTGTCCCCTGGCCCGAGTAACTGGGCGTGGAGCTCGGCGGCGGGGACGCTGTCTGGTCCTGATAGAGCGTCAAGGCGCCCGAATCCAGGGGCGTCGTGGCCAGCATCAGCAGAAAACACAGTATCAACGACAAGAGCTGTTTATTACGCGACTTGATCATTGTTTCTCCTTTGACGGAGGTTGGTGGCGGCGGCCTCGGCTGAACCTGGCGCCTGTCCCAACGGAGGGTTGCCTGATCCGTCCGTCGTCGACAGACCGTCACCTTTTTGTAACTGAACGCCTGCCGTAAACGCTACTAGGAAAACTTCTAGGTCGGGCACGCAAATTCTCGACATAACCCGAAGCTTCTTGACGGGTGCTGAGCTGCCCCAACCGCGCTTGCCCATGCTGACCTGCCGCAGATTCACCCGCGAGCAACCCGCTGCGGCTACACTATTACTTTGCGGTTCCTTGGCTCGCTCGACCTATCGCTCGAGCCAAGATCAAAGAGGGCTCTAATTATGCCAAATAGCAACGGAAAAAAGGGCGTCATCGGAATTCTGACCGGAGGCGGCGATGTGCCCGGACTGAATCCGGCCATCCGCGCGGTCACCATCAGGGCATTGCGCGAGGGCTATGAAGTCATTGGACTGCGGCGCGGATGGGCCAGCCTGGTTGATATGGTTCGCGACAAAGATTACGACAACAGCGACAACTACCAGAATCTTACGGAAGAGCTGGTCAATCGCGCCGGCCGCACCGGAGGAACGTTTCTTCACACCTCGCGAACCAATCCTGGCAAAGTTAGCCGGCGCAATGTTCCGGCGCACCTGCAAGAAACCTACTGCGACGACAGAAACGATCTGACTCCCGAGGTGCTGAAGAACCTCGACTGGCTGAAAATCAATTACCTGATTCCCATCGGCGGCGATGACACGTTGAGCTACGGCGTGCGCCTGTTTCAGGAAGGCGTCAAAGTTGTCGCCATCCCTAAAACCATGGACAACGACGTTCCCGGCACCGATTATTGCATCGGCTTCAGCACCTGCGTGACCCGCATCATTGAAATGGCGAACCGCCTGCGAACCTCCGCCGGCTCGCACGAGCGCATCCTGGTGCTGGAGGTGTTTGGCCGCTATGCCGGCTTCACTGCCATGCTTCCCACCATGGTTGGCGCCGCAAACCGCTGCGTCATCCCCGAGGCCAAATTCAATATCGATCGCCTGACCGAGTTGCTGATCAAAGATCGGCGCAAGAATCCCAGCAAATATTCGGTGGTCCTGGTCTCGGAGGGAGCCATGCTGGAGGGAGATGCGATGGTCTTCGAGGAAGGTGCTCCCGACGCTTTTGGCCACAGAAAGCTGGGCGGAATTGGCGATCTGGTGGCAGAGAAAGTGAAGGAACTTTCGGCAAAGTACAACGGCGGCAAGGGAATCGACGTGATGAACCAGAGCCTTGGCTATCTGGTGCGTTGCGGCGATCCCGATGCCATCGATTCCATTGTGCCTATGGCGTACGGAAATCTGGCGTTAGATCTGTTGCTGACAAACGTACACGGGCGGCTGGTCGTCTTACGGGCCGGCCGCTATGACAATGTGCCCATCGACGTGGTGGTTTCCAGCAAGAAAGTTGTGAACGTGAAGGAACAGTACAACACCGAGCGGTTGCGGCCTCGCTATAAGAGCTTTGAGATGAAGCCGCTGTTCATCATGACCAGTGATTTGGGTTAGAGCTTTTCAGGCTCGGTGTTCAGCAGGATTGAGGCTGGGAACCGATCCGGAGAAAGGCTTCTTTCAACTTGCGATGCTGCTGAAACAGCCGCAGGTATTCTGCTTCCTTCGGCAGCACCTTGGCGCGAATGATTTTCACGACCGCCTGTTTTTCGGCGTCGGACCAGCGCGAAAGATCGCGAACCAGCGCCAGCACCGGAGCGAAATTCGTGAAGGCATCTTGTTCCAGGGCGCTCCATTCACCGGGATCGACCCGCAATACCTGGGTTAAGGATGAGGTCGTCTCCCTGCGCATCTTCTCCGGATCGCCCTTAAATTTCGTCGCCATGAGCTGTTGCACCGCTAAACCAATGTTTCGGGTAGAAAAGGCATCCCACTGGCCCTGCGGCTCCTCGCCAAATTCGTAGAACACATGCTCAGACGCCAGCTTACGCAACGTGTTAGCCGAGGTCCGATATCCCGGCGTATTGGCGATCTTTTTTTCTTCCCGCTCCGTCATCGCCAGCAACTCCGGCTTGCCCGGACGGAAGCCCAGCTTGCGATAGAACCAGAAGGCGCCGGATTTGATTGCCTCTTCGTTCCCTTCCCCCAGCTGGTAGGGATAAATCGAGAAACAAGTTACGCTGGTGAGTTGATGTAGAAGGTGAAGCACCTTGGAGTAGATCCACGCGGTTTCGCCTTCGCGAAAAGCATAGAAGGTGTTGAATCCAACTTCCATCCATTCGCAAAGCGAAATCCCCTCAATGTAGTTGACAGGTACGCCGTTCTTCACGGTGAGGCCGGCATAGTAGGCGCGCAGGGGCAGGCGACGGTCCGGCGGCAACCCCCATAGAAAGATGTGCACCCCTCGACCAACGTCGGCCTCAATCACCTGAGCAGGATCACCGCGGGTCGTGCCATAAAGTTCGCGATAGCGAACGGTCAGCACCTCACGTACGAGATTGAGAACTTCCTCGCCTTGGCTTGGAGAGAGTTTACGCACCGGCAACGCCGGCGACTCGAGTTCCTGCGGTAAAGAAACCTGCTTGCGGGGAATGAGCGGCGCTCTGTGGTAGAACATCGCTGCCGCATTCCGGCGCGCGCGCGTCCGGCTTGCGCTCGAATTTCCCAGCTCCCAGCAGACGTCGATCTTCAGCGCATCGTACCAGGCAGTCTTTTGCAGAATGGTGAGCGGAGCATTTTCCAGACGCCGCAACAGCCAGCCCAGGATCTGCGATTCGCCACCGGCGGCATGGCTCAGCCATTCGAGATACGGCGTGTCGGCTTCGACAAAACAGTCATCGCCGAGCAGCGGAAGCAACTGCGGCAGGCTGCTGGAAAACTGTCGGCTTTGATCATCCAGGTCCCACTCAACAGCCAGATCGCCCGGATGTCGCGATGCCAGCCAGCGCGCCACTTCATAGGTAAAGGTATCTTCAATTGCCGTGCCGGCGATTCCAGAAAACTGCTCCGAGTCGAAGAGTTCCATGTCTGCGCCGGAACTCCGTAGCTTTTCTACCCGTCGGCCGGCACTGCCCAGCAATTCTTCAGTTAGCTCGACCACTCTCCGGCTCTGGGGAAACGCGCGCAGGAACAGCAGTGCATCATGGAAGCGAATGACAGATTGGGAATCGTGGAGAGCAGCGTTTCGCAGCGAGGCCAACAATTTCTCGACTCGCGCAGCGCAACCCGAACCGTACTGTGTCTTGGTAGCCTCCAGCTTTTCAAGCGCAGAAACGACCCGCGCCGTCATTCGTCACCCAAGGCGGCATCGGAGAGCTTTACCGGCGTCTTTGAGCTGGCAACCGGAAGAGCCGTGGACGTTTGCAGCTTTTCCAGTACATACGTGGTTTCCTTGTCCGTTTCGACGAGCGTACTATGTCCCGCTCTGAATGATCCCCACACGATGAACAGATTTGTCACCAATACGACCGTGAAAGCCATGGCAGGCAGGAAGCTGAAGATTGCGCCGCGCACGTTGACGATTTCCAGAGCCAGCACCGCGGTAACCAGTCCGCGAGGTAACATCCAGAAAAGCAGTTCCGTATCTTTGCGCTCGACGTCACGAACCACCCAACGACTGGCCTGCACGGCCACGAATCGGGCCAGCACCAGGGCAGCGAGAATTCCAAGAATCGGAATGATGTAGTTCCGGCTGACAAACTCTGCGACAACTCCCAGAAGTACAAAGAAGAAGGAGCGTACCAGAAAACTCAGCTCAGCATGGAAGGCGAGCAGCCGCGCGCCCTGGCGAGTCATGTGCGGCGTGCGAGGCAGGTTCGCCAACGTAACCCCGAAGATAAGGACGGTGAGCAAGCCGCTGCCTCCGGAGTAATCACCCAGCGAGTACACGCCCAGGACGACTCCGAGGTTGAGGATAGGCACGTACGGCTGACCTGCAAGAAGCGGCCACAACCTGGACCACACCGCTCCAGCAGCCACTCCTATGGCCAACGAGATCAAAATGTGGTGAGAGAAGTTGGTGGCCACTCCGGCGATGATGGACTGGCCTCCCGACATGTTCAACAAGCTGCCGACTACCAGAACGGCGATGATTTCTCCCAGAGAAGCCTCGACTGTCAGGGTTATCTTGATCGGGTCGGGAGTATCGATCTGCTGTAAGACCGGTATAACAATGGTGCCGCTGGTGCAACCCAGAGCTGCTCCCAGCAGAAAGCAGTCGCTCCATTGCAAATGCAGAAGGGCGCGGCTCATGAGTGCAATTAACCCGAAGCTCAGCCCAAAACTTAGGAGCACCAGCACGATGCCGGCGGGGAAATATCGCAACGCCTGACGAAGTCTGAGTTCAAGGCCGCCCTCGAAAAGAATGAGCAGCAGAGCCAGGGTTCCAAGAATGCTGATGGCGCCTTGGAAATTTCGCGGATTGACCAGGTGGAGAGCCGGGCCAAGTGCGATGCCGATCAGCAGCAGCACAATGATGTCGGGGATGCGGGTCAGCTTGGACAGCCGATTAGCGACGAAGGCAAGGATCAGCAGCGCCGCCGGCAACGCGAAGATGTGCGCCATTTCCATGACAGAACCTGCCGCCTGGATTTCAGGCCGGAACCATTGGACCAGAGTTATTGGAAGCAGACATCATATACGGATCGGGCCAGATCTCGATAGTTGTCTTTCAAGGCTGCCAGACAATTGCGTTTTATCGATCCGCCAAAACGGACGAAATCGCGTTCCTGTCGTGCTGCTCTGAAGATCTAGCCCGCCCTTGAAGAGTCCTGCCTGCTACCCCGAGCTGGGGCGAAGCTTCGGCCAGACCAGCCAAATCAAAGACAACACCGTCAGCACGGCGATGATTCCTTGTGAAATGACGCAATAGAGGCACCAGACTTCCAGCACATGCGCTTCAATGCTGGTCAGATGCAACGCAAAGGCGAGGCCGACAAGAATCAGCACCAGTGCTAGGGCCCGTCGCCGCATAAATGCCACAATGGCGATGACGAGATATCCGGCAATACCGATAGCCGCAACTGGTATGCCGTGGATCATGGCATAGGGGCTATGATTCACCACGCCACAATCCCACTTGTCGTTGATGCTGCAAGGCTCCTTGCCGGGATCATCGTAATGGACCTTCAGGGCAAGCGATGAAACGACAATGCCGAGGACGGCAAACAGCACGATCACATAGCGCACACAATTTCTCCGATCCGGAATATCCCATTCGAACGAAAACTCAGGTTCGCCGGGTGCAACGTTACGATTGTACTGTGCGGCAGCCGCGGATCAGTAATGGAAGCGCCAGCGAAACTCGCCGTAAATTTGCCGGGGCTCGTTCCAGTGAAATCCCCCGAAGGTGAGACTATTATCCAGTTGCACGCGAAGGTTAGCCACATTCAGCGCGGTCACCGAGACGGCGTATTTCCCCTCGGAGAAGCTTTTTCCCAGGGAAAGATCAACCGTGGTGTGGCTGGGCAGATAAGGTCCGGGATACTGGGACTCCGGCGTGCCATATAAGCCGTTAGTGAATCCCGAACCGTAGTACACATTCCCTGACGCAAAGCTTTGCCCGGGAAGGTTAGCCGTGGCGCCTACGTTCAGGGTGTTTCGTTGATCGTGGTCCACCGGCGAAAATCCCGGCGGAATATATAACGGACAATTCTGGTCGTTGGGATCTGGGCAGATCAGACCGCCATTGATGGGTGAGGTGGCCTGCGCGATCTGATTGGCGTAAACCAGATGGGCTTGCAGACGGTGCCACAGCATCGGCGACCGCAGCGTCAGGTCCCAACCTTGGATGAGCGCCGCGTACCAGGTAATCGGCCAGAACAGATTGGAGTTTCCGATATTGTTATGGTCGAGCCAATTGGTCGCCCTGGTTTGATAGTTGTCGACTTCCAGATTCCAGCCGCGATAGGGAATGATGAGGCTGGCTTCCCATTGCTTGTCGCGTTCGCCGCGGAGTGGGGCGAAGGTAAAGTCCTGGCTATTAGCAAATCCCAGGAGTGGACCGGTGGCCGTAACCAGCGGCGGTGGCTGGTAGTAATGACCGTAGAACGCGCGCAAAACCCAATTGATGCGCGGAACTCGAAACGCGACACCGACGCGCGGATCGGCCTGGTTCTCCGCAATGGTTGAGCGGAACTCGGTTCCGCGAATACCTGCAATAATCGTCAGCCATTTCGTGGCGTTGAAGCGATCGCTGATGAACTCCTCGGCCACACCTCCGTTCACGCTGATCGCGGAAGGCGGGAAGTTCGGCGTGCCGTCCGTGAAGACGTTGTCGAAGTAGTTGTACTGGTGCTGGAAGAAGCCGTAAACGCCAACCTCCATATCGTTCCGCCAGAAACTCTTGTTGAGAATTCCCTGGAAGCCAACGTAGTTGGCCTGTAGATTCACGTTCGTGCTGACGGGGAAGTCGTCGGGGCTGCCTTCATAATGCGCGGCGTTGTAGTGATAGAAGGGCGAAAGGGTCAGCAGGGTGGTGGGATCGAAGGTGTGGACCCAGGAGAAGAGCAGGTAGCCGTCAGGCTCGCGCTCTGCATCGTGCAATCCATAGCTGGGAACCAGGCCCGACGATTCCAGGATCTGGTTACCGACCGAGTTCGGGTCAGGATCGACCGGAATCTGGTAGTAGTCCTGGCGCAACGAAGCGACTACACGATACTGGTTCTTGGGGTCGTGGTTGTAGATGAAGGAGGCGAATCCTCCGTAGCCGTTTTCGGCATCATTGTAGACTTGCGGGATCGGAGTCTGTAGTCCGTAGTTGCTGCGATTTCCGTTCAGGCTGGCGTAATAGGCAAAACGCTGGGTGTGCCCGCCGCAACTGATCTGGTCGTCGGTCTGATAGAAATTGCCTGCCGTAATCACCAGATCGCATTGCCGATCGCGCTCGAAGCCGGTGCGCGGCGCGATGTTGAACATGCCATAAGTGCGGTCGCCGTAGCTGGCGTCGTAACTACCCTGCAGTACCTCCAGATAATCGATGTCCTTAGGGTCAATCTGCGGCCCCAGATTGCTGGCGATATTCGTGTTGGGGATGGAGACCCCGTCGATCAGCCACAGGACCTGGTGACCGCCCATCATGTGCAGCATGTCATGAGCTACGTAGGTCGCGGGCACGTAATCGGTGATCATCTCGACGCCGTTGGTACGGTCGGCTCCCGGTGTCTGCTGGATGTCCTGACGGCTGAGCATCGTGGTCGGCGTGACCGTGTCCATGGGCGCCGCCACGGGAGTTCCCGACACGACAACGGATTCCTTCGCGCCCGCGACCGACAGCTTGAAATGCACCACCGGGCTCGTGTCCGACTGAACAATGACGTCTTGTTGCATTTCCAGAAAGCCCTGCGACGAGACCGTGACCGTGTAGGTGCCGATGGGGACCGAACGGAATTCAAACTCTCCGCTGTCGCTGGAATCTTGCGATTGGGTCCAATCCGAGGTTTGAGCCTTCAGCGTAATGTGCGCGCCCTGAATGGGCCGATGCTGCGGATCATGCACTACACCTTTCACCGTTCCAAAAATCGTCGCGCTCGCATTCGGCGCGATTAACAATAACGAAAACACCACAAGACACAATCTGCGCATAGAGATGCCCACGTTTCCTCTAGATTTTCTAAAGCTATGAAACGAATACGCGCCTATAGTTTCGTACTCAGCGTTCGCAGCGAAGCGTGCGAAGACACGAAACCCGTCAGCTAATGCGTTTGTGTTCTCGAATCAGATCTAGGAACGAGGTGGGCCGCGCGGTCGAGAACTTTCTGAGACCGGAAACGCAAGTCGAGAGAGCTCGGATGGTCGTACTGTGTCTCGCAGCTCCGCCCGGGGTGTAGCCGTGCGATGGGTTACGAGGGCGGTTGCCCGGGTGGTTAGAATACGGAGGGAACGGTACGGGCAAGCCATCGCCGCCGATCGCAATCCGTCGGCGCCCGCAGGGCGCATGCAATGGTGTTTACCATCACGCCGACAGCATGCGGGAGCGTCCGCGGGAGATGCTTGCAAAAACGGCAGCATCCCGCCAAAGCAGATAAGCACCAGCAGCAAACTGGATAAATACCGCCGCATGAGTGGCAGGATTCTACCACATCACAGAGGCCTGTGATCTGCGCCTGCGCCTACCCCTGAAGCCTGTTGTCATCCGGTTGAAGAATATTCGAGAGCCTGCCGACATTCGCATTTCCGCAAACAGCGGCCGCCACCAGATATACTCTTTCGCGGTAGAGCGGCTGGTGTCATCCAAAGCTCGATGGCGAAATCGAAGAGCAGCAAGAGAAGAATTCAGTCTCAGCATGCGGAGAGTGCGCCCGGCTCGGCCGGGAAGAGAACCCTGCTTCTGGCTCTCCTGCTCCTGTTCGCGACGATTGCGGTCTACTGCCCGGTGCACAATCATCCTTTCGTCAACTACGACGATGAGGGATATGTCGTCAAGAACGCTGCTATCCAGTCCGGGCTGAATTGGCATACTGTCTCCTGGGCGTTCACGACTTACCACGAATCCAACTGGCATCCGTTGACATGGCTCTCTCACGCACTGGACTACCAGTTGTTCGGCGCGAACCCGGCCGGATATCACGACATCAACCTTCTGTTTCACGTGTTAAATGCGCTGCTGCTGTTCCTGCTGCTGCGGAGCGCCACCGGATCGGACGGACGCAGTTTCATGGTGGCGGCGCTATTTGCCCTGCATCCTCTCAACGTTGAGTCGGTAGCCTGGATTGCCGAACGCAAGACTTTGCTGAGTATGTCGTTCTTTCTGCTCGCTATGGGAGCATATCGCCGCTATGTAAGTAAGCCAGCAGTGGGGCGCTATGGCATGGTGGCAGCTTTATTTGCTCTGGGCCTGATGGCGAAACCGCAGATCGTTACCTTCCCGTTCGTATTGCTCCTTTGGGATTATTGGCCGTTACGCCGCATGACGCTCGGCGCCGCGGACGCTGCCGAAACGCCCTCTTTACCGCCAAGAAATTTCTGGTGGCTGTTGCGGGAGAAACTGCCGCTCATAGTTCTGGCGGCTGCAAGCTCCGTGATTACGATGCGGGCCCAGCGTGCTGGCGGCGCAGTAGCGTCGCTGATGCAACATCCGCTGTCCGTCCGGCTGGAAAATGCGATCGTTTCCTACGTTCGATATGTCGCCAGGGTATTCTGGCCGTCGCGCCTCGCCCCCTTGTATCCCTATCCCGCCCACGCTTTCGCTGCGCTGCAAGTCCTGGGCGCAACCCTGCTGTTGTCGATCGTCACAGTGCTTGTCGTCCGATACCGGCGGCGGCCTTACTTGCTCGTGGGATGGTTGTGGTTTCTAGGCACCATGATTCCTATGATCGGGCTGGTGCAAGTGGGCAGCCAGGCAATGGCAGATCGATATTTCTACCTGCCCTGCGTAGGACTCTTCCTGATGATGTGCTGGGGCATTGCCGATTGGGCAAAGCAACGGCGGCTACCCCCCGCTTTCTTGCCGGTGGCCAGTGCGATTGTACTTTTCGCGCTCGGGGTTGCCACTCGGAAGCAGCTCAACTACTGGGACGACAACCTGACATTGTGGTCGCATACCATTGCTGTCACCAGCGGCAACTACATCGCGCAAGACAACCTGGGCGCCGCTCTGCTGGATCTGGGAGAAACAGACGCAGCTATGGAGCATTTCCAGGCGGCGATCGCGATTGCGCCGTCCGATCCGACCAGCCTGTTTAAGAGCGCGATGTACGAGCAGCAGAAAAAGAATTATCCCGCGGCCCTTGATCGCTACAACACGCTGCTCAGAACGACCGAAAACACGGCTTTGCGGGCGACCATTCTGACCAACATGGGATATGCGTATCGTGGCCTCGGCGACAAGCAGCAGGCCCAGACCAGTTGGCAACGGGCAGTCGAGCTGGATTCAGAGAGCCCGCGGGCATGGATCGGTCTGGGAATCCTGGCTCAGGAATCCGCTGACCTCACCGCAGCCATCAACAACTACTCGCAGAGCGTAAAGCTGCAGCCTTCGGATGTGGGATATTTGCTGCTGGCGCAGGCACTGGAAAAGGCCGGGCGCAGCCAGGAAGCTGCAACCGCGCGGCAGCAAGCTGACCGGCTCTCGCGAAATCTGCCGGAAGCCCGGAGAGTCGCAGAGCACTTGTTGGGGCAATAGTCGGACACAACCAACTATTACGTGGATGGCTTGGGCTCACCGCGGTCTAAACCTCCGGAGTGCATGTCGGGCCGTCGAAGCACCGTCATCGACACGTAGGCTCCAATCCACGAACCCACCGCGGCAAAGCAAACGTACACCCAGTTGCGGGTGTAACTGATCACGGCAAACGCCGACAACAGATACCAAACGCTGCTCCAGGTCGCGGCCGGAACGCGCCGGCGGGACGACACGGCCGCGCTGAACATGACATAAACAGCATCTGTCGCGGCAGTAGATGCAGCCACGCCGAGTGCCAACCAAGGATGAATCTGCCCGATCATTGCCCACCTCGTCGGAAGACGTTATTGACTCATGCGAACCGCGTAGCTTGTTCCGATCTGCGCTCGGCTGGACATGCGATTCGCGCCCCGCTGCTGCGCCGAAATGTTCGCGCTCACCGATTCTAAGGATTGCCCGACATCGAGTTGACGGGTGGCTTTCGCTGCGGATTGTGAACCGGCCAGAAAGTTACTTGCAAACCGGCAGCAACATTCGTTTTGGGAGTTGGGCTCACCAACGGAAAATTAAAGCGCTCATACTGCACCATCGGAGAAATCTGAATCTGAGGTTTGATAAGCCAATCCAGAGTTGCCCCAAAGTCGTTAAGGCCGCCGCCGCCCAGGAAGACGGGGTCGTTATATTGTCTGCGGTAGCTCAACTGAATTTTGTTTTGAGCCGAGAACCAGTAAGTGCTCCACGCTTGTATGCCGTCTCCCTGCCGCCCGATCCAGCTGCCGAGAATCTCGCCGTAAGTCCGATATCCATCGGCATAATGCTCGTTAAAGTAGTACGGACCCACTCCGGGATAGCTGGGGATATTCGTATAGATTCCTTCGACCCGCAAGTCGAGATTGTGCAGCTTGGGAAATTGGGGAACATACAAACCCGGATTCCAGGCGGACTGAACTGGATATGCAATCGGATTGGGTTCGTCATTGGCCATGCCGTCCGCGTAAATCGTGAGCCAGTTGCGCAGGCCCGGAATGCGATAGGAAAGGTTGAAGCCATTAAAGCGCTTTCCGGGATCGACGGGTTGCGCGTTACCATGGCTCGACCAGGTATGCAACCAACTAGATAGAGTCGCTGGTCTGCCTTCGCCGGCCCACATCACCGTGATGGTGACGCCTATCTCAAAATTCGGGGTCATCTTCAGGGCCAGCTTATCGCCCCACATGTAGGGTTGCGGATTTACAAGTTGATATCCGTTTCCTACCAGCGGGAACTGCGGATAAGCTCCGCGAAGATAGTAATAACCACCGACCCTGCCCACGAAGGCCGTATTGCGGATCATGCCCAGCCAGCTCAAGAAACCGGGGAGCTGAAACGGAGTGATGCGAGTCACTCGCAGCATGGGGATAGCTTCCGCATTATTCGAAAGCATCAGCGACCCACCCGCATCCGGTCCCCACTCCAGGCTTTGCTGGCCAAATGACATTTGCCAGTTCTTCATATTCAGGGCGGCGTAGGCTTCAATCGTATTGAACTGGTTGACCCCGTTAAACGTGGGAACGGAATTCAGTGGTAGCTGATCCACATTGGCGATAGCCTGCGCCGTCGCCGGACTGTAGGGCGCGATCGAGGCAGAGTGCTGATATTCTCCGCGCACATAGAAGGCGAGCGGTCCGGCTTCGGCGCGCATGGACGCTCCCACAATGCTGTTGAATCCCTGGCCGTAAGGACGGCCATAATCGTTATAAAGGGTTTGCGCAAAGTGAAAACTATCGTCCAGCGGCATGCCCATAATCTCGATCGCTCGCACGTAAGCCGATTCCAACTGCACGCCGACATTAGAAGCGCCTTCGAGATTTGCCAGCTCCATGGCAAACTCCTGGCGCAATTCTCCGACTACGTTGCCAGATTCGTTGTTGACCTCCGGATAGCCGATGCTCTCCTGGGCCTGCAGCGTCAGCCGTGCGCACTCCAACCGTGCCAGCGGACGAATCGCCTGCACATATTTCGGTAAGTATCCCAGCGCTTCCAGGCGGTCGAGAGCCGGATAAACCCAGCTATCCAAAGGAACGTAGGTGGTGCCCATGTAGCCAGGATCGCGTCCATCGTCCTCGGGAGACTTCACGAATGTTCCCCAGTCGGCCGGATTAATCTCACGGCTGGCGCGAGCGCGATAAATCTGGCGGCCCAAATACCAGCCCAGCGCGCTGCCCAGAAGGGAGTCGGACACCCAGTGCTTCTGGCCGATAACGCGGGCAACGCTTACCCCTCCGGCGGTGCCGTAGGCGAGAAGCTGGGTAAGCGGACCGGGATATTCCCGCGCGATAACGCTGGCTGCCGCCCAGCTGACAGCGGTGGTGCTGGATGGAAAGGAATCGCCGCCGGAAAAAAAGTTTCCCCGATCATCGCCAGTATCAGGGCGTAGCCGTCCCGCGATGTATTTGAATGCCGTGGAGTCGACATAGGCATCAATGGCGGCCTCGCCAGCCAGGAAGCCGGTTTCGCGTTTGTGTTCATCCTTGGTGATTTGTCCCCACAGGAAGAGTCCACCCCCGGCGCCAATAAGCACAGCCATTCCTGCATCCGAAGCGTTGGCTGCCAGGCTGATAGTGCTGGACCCTTTGGGCAGATGGGCTTCGATCGCCGTGTCACTGCCTACCAGGATGGAACTGGCAAAGATCGCAGGGACCACGAAAAACAGGTTGTCCGACCGCATGCGAAACGGAGTGGTGAGGAATGCCTCTTGATCCTCGAGCAGGTTCTTCGGCAGCGAACCGATGTGGATATGGGGCTCATCATCATCAGCCGATGTGAGCGAGGGGCCGGAGCTTGCCGGTTGCGGCGCTGGGGATTGTGCAGCCGCACACGCAGTGAACAGGTAACAGCAAAGAAGAATGCTGCTGAGCCTGCGCTCGCGTGAGAATCGGAATGCCATTTAAAAGTGAACAGCCACGGCAGCGGCAACCGCCAGGTTCGCGACCAGTTGGGCGGTCTCCAGGGCAGTCTTCCAGGCGGTAGATCCACCCAAAGCTTTTTCAGGAACCACCAGGATGTCTCCGGGACGCAACTTGGTATCCAGAACGCTTCCCTTGAACCAGCCGCTTCCCTGCGATGAGACTACCGATCCATTTGCCCGGATCACGTAGATGGCTTTTTTCAACGCCAGCTCGGTGGGACCGCCGGCTTGAGCTAAGTACCAGTCGGCAGTTTTGCCCGGTTGGTAAGTGATGGCGGTTGGGTTGTAGACCTGCCCATAGGCCAGCACAAAGTTCGGTTTCCGGGGAATGGTAATCACGTCGCCAGCTCGCAGAAAGATGTCGGAGGAAGTGTTTTCCCATTCGGAGATATTGCTGGAGATGGTTATGACCAGACGCCCGGCGGCTGGCTGTGACCGTAGCCGGTTGAGCGTCTGCTGCTGTTGCTGCTGCAATGCCTGCAAGATGGCAGCCTGGTCCTGGCCGGTACTGGAAGGAGAGAAGCTAACCGTCGCGGTCGAACCCTCGATTCGGCGAATCAGTTCCTGTCTTCCCTTCTCTTCCATTTGCCGCACTTCGACCCGCTCCAGCACCGCTCCTGCCGGATAGGCTGTGCTGCGGAATCCTCCCACTCGCTTCATCAACGAACTCAGGCGTTCGCCTTCATTGATCCCATAGCTTCCGGGGAATTTGACTTCCCCTTTGACCGTAGCCGAGCGTCCGATATCATTCCAGCCGGGAATTTGCAGAACGGTGAGAGTATCGCCGGGCTTGAGGCTGACATCCGCTGAAGCATCGCCTGCGATCGCAGCGCCAATCTTGATAGTCTGTTGGTTGGTTACAACCTCGGCACCGTTTTGCATTTCATAGCTGGCGAGGTCCGCAACTTCGGTGTAGGCGCCTCTGCGGAATCCGCCCGCCATTTTGACTAGACCAGCAGCGGTCATACCCGTGCTCATGGGATATTGGCCGGGGCGAAGCACCTCACCGTAAATCATGACTTTCGGGGCATCGATTTCATAACGCCCGAAAATCCAGACGGTGTCGAACTGTTGCAGCGCGATGGTCTCGTCTCCCGCCAACGCGCTTGCCAGGTCGATCTCGATGGTCTGCGGGCGGAAGTCTGGAGGCTGCATGCGGATAATTTCGGCGTGGTTCGAAGGTTCGGGCAGGACCTCCTGATAGGAATGAATCAGGTCCGTGATTTTCATTCCGTCGGTGAACGCATAGGTGCCGGGACGGTATACATGTCCCTGTAGATAGACCGTTTTGTCGCTGTACGGAAGGATGGGAGCGATCGAGACCCGGTCTCCATCCTGCACCTGAAACGGTCCAATCATGGCGCGTAAAGCCTTTTGCTCCGCACCGGGCGCGAGTTTTACGTGCAGGATCACTCGCTTCTCATGTGCTTCAATGCGCTCTACTTTGATCTCGCCCAAAGCAGCCGCAACCGAGACGCCGCCAGCCATTTCCAACACGTCCGACAACTCCGTCTCGTTCTTCAGTTCGTAAATTGCGGGACGCTTCACCATTCCCGAGACAGCCACCAGAGGCCCAACCGGTGGAACCAGAATGGTGTCCCCCGGCTCCAAATGTTCGATCGACTTTCGTACTCCACCGATGAGCAGACTGTAGAGATCCATCTCGCTGATCAGCCTATCTCCGCGATAATGCTTCACTATTCGCAACGAACCTGTCGAGGTGGGCCCTCCGGCGGAGTACAACGCGTTGAGCGGAGTAGACAGGGAGCTGATATCGTAGGCGCCCGGCCGCTGCACATCGCCCACTACGTAAACTCTGACGGTGTGCAGGCGAGTCACGGCCAGGTCGACGCGAGCATCGTGGTACTGCGGGGCCAGCGCAGCTTGCACAACCTTCTGCGCCTGCGCCATCGTCAAGCCGGAAACCACTACCGGCCCAGCGTCTGGCAGCGAAAGTCGACCTTCGCGATCTACCGGGCGGCTGATCCGCTGGGATACACCTCCCCAGATGTCGATCGTCACCGTATCGCCTGGACCTAAAACGTAATCGGCGCCCGCTGGAAGATCCATCGGAAAGTTCGTCATTCCCACCACGCCGGGACGAAAGATATCGGAACCAAAGCGCTTTAAAGGCTTGGACTGCTCAGGAAACTGGGTATACAAGTCGCGGGCAGAAGGAAGGCTGGGATAGGGATTCTGTTTTGGCAGCGTCTTGGGATTCAACCAGGAATCATCGTAGCGCTGTTCTGTCGGAGGGCCGACCCGCGTGGGTCTGGCACCGGTACGAGTTCCCGTCGTTTCAGGTACCTCTTCTCCGGCGGCGTTAAGCTCGGTACCCAGAAGGCCGCGAGCGTCGTCTTCGGAGATGTATCCCAACTGAACCAGCGAGCGGATAGCTTCAGTCCGAAACGCCGGATCGTCCTGCATACGGTCGTACACAGCCTGATCGGTGACTGTCTGCTCATCGACCAGGCTGCCTTCCGCGCGCAAGCGCTGTACCAACAAAAGCTTGAGCTGTTGCATCACTTCGGGACGGTTCTGCAGGAAATTACGGATCGCAACGTTCGTCGCATTGTTGTTGGTGCCCGAGGTGGTATTTGACCCGCTCTGTCCCCCCGTCGCCTGCCCGCCCATCATGGCAGAAGGATTTTGCTGATTTTGTTGATTCTGTTGACCTTGAGCGTTCGGTTGGCTCTGGTTGTTCTGCTGACTTTGCGAACCGCCCTGCTGACCTTGCGAGCTTTGCTGATCCTGGGCGTTCTGCTCTTGAGGGTATGGGGGAGCCTGTTCTGTACTTTGACCATGCGCCAAAACAGCTGAGAGGCAACACCACAGAATTGCCGCAATGACTGGATGCTTCTGAAAACGAAGTTCGCTCATTCAGATGCTTCTCCGCGCCGCAGGGACGCCGGTGTGCAGGCGCACGTCTACCATCTCAAAACCACCCGAACTGCTGTGAAAGCAGGAGATAGTAAGCGGCTGCCTGGATAACTTGTGGCTGAATTACGTGTGCAAAGATTAGGTCAACGGGCTCTTATCGTCAAGCAAAAAGGTCGGAGATGGACTGGCGGTCAGGCCCTGAACGGGAGGCAGCGCGCACCTCGACAAAAGCATGAGCTTCGCAAGCCGGGTTTTGTCGCAAGAGCAGCTAGCGCCGGCTTTGCGCCGAGACTGAAGCCTCCGCTAAGTCCTGCGGCGATACTTCGCGCAGGCGGACAGCCATCTCGAAGCGAGGCGTGGTCGAACCGCGACCCCAGCGATTGACTTCCCAGTGAGCACGAACAAACTTAATACCTTGCGCGGCGGACAGATCTATCAGCAGAGGATATTCGCCGACGTAGAACTTCTGCGGCAGCGACACGATGGGCTTGGTTTCCCAGGTTGTCCCATCTGACGAGGTGTAAACGCTAATGTCGATCGCCTCCTGTTCCACGACAGAGGTTATGGACAACGTCAGCAGAAACATGCGATTGGAAGCTCCGCTGACATCGAGCGGTTCGCTATCACCTTTGGCGCTGATGACGGTATTGGCAGGTACAAGGAATGCATCCAGCATGACGAGCCTATTTTATCGAAGCGGCGAGAGCATGATAGTGATGGCCATCACAATGTGGAATTCTGCCCTAGCTTACCGCCGCGACAGGCCGTCAAAGAAATTCCGCAGCAAGGCGGCAAACTCCGCCGGCTTCTCCAAGGCTGCATAGTGTCCGGCATCAGGGATTACTTGCAATTGGCTGCCGGAAATGATCTTGCGCATGAGTTCCGCCTCGGCGAGTGGCACACTGTCATCGCTACCGGCAATCAGCAAGGTTGGCACGTCGATGGTCTTCAACGTCGCCACAGAATCCGGCCGCTCCGCCATGCCACGTTGCACACCGGCGATGTCGTCAGGCAACATCCTCTGCATCAGGCTGCGGGCCGCATCTACAATATCTGGACGATTGGTTCTCGTAGCCGGCGATAGTAGTTTGGGCAACATGTCTTCGATGAATCCGGCAGTGCCTTCCCGCAACACTTTCTCGGCGCTCGCCAGTCGAATGGCCTTGCTTTCCGCTGTTTCAGCGCTGGGTCGCGTGTTGGCCAATACCAACGCCGCTACCTGTTCGCGGTACCGCCGCCAGAATTCAAAAAGCAGATAACCGCCGATGGAAACACCCGCGAAGTAGGCTCGTTGAATCCGCTCCTGGAGGCAAAGAAGGGCGAGATCATCGGCCAATTTCTGCATGGTGGCAGGGCCGACGCCCAACTCCGAATCGCCGTGCGCCCGCAAGTCGGGAATGACCAACCTGTAACTCAAGCTGAGTGATTCGGCTACCGGCGCCCAGAAATCATGATTCAGCGGAAACGGATGCAACAGCACGACATCCGGTCCGTCGCCCGTGACCTGGTAGAAGAGGTTGGCATCACCGCTGCGCAAGAAGGGCATGACTAGAACATTCTAAGATGCCGCGTCAGCGTAGGAGCATGAAGCCTGACGAGTTTGAGAGCCAGTTTGCTTTGCGGCATTCGCTGTGATCCTGTAATGCATTCGTAACATTCCTGTAACGCAGTGTTAAACTTTCGTGAGCCGAAATATCTCCATCCGGCCCACGGAGAGTTCACTGGTGTTTAGGATTGTTGCGTTGTGTCTGGGCTCCCAAGGTCGCTTATCGCGGAACGAATTCTTGCATGTCTCAGGCGTTTTGCGTCCGGTTTTGACAGCGCCGACGGGTCGCTCCTTCTTCAAGGGTTACTCCGGTATCAAGTTGGGAGGCGTGGCATTGATCCTTTTCCTGATCGCCAGTGGCTGCGGTGGAGGAAACAGCTCTTCTGCTCCGGCGGGGGAAAGCAATCAGAACGGTCCTCCCGCGTCTTTCGTACCGACAACGGTGTCTACCTATCACAATGACAACGCCCGCTCGGGCGCTAACCTCACCGAGAGCTGGTTAACTCCGGCTAACGTCAGCATCGCCACATTCGGGAAACGCGCTGCCGTTCCAGTCCGGGGCGACGTGTTCGCTCAGCCCTTGTATGTTCCGGGAGTTGCGACGTCGCAGGGATCTCTTAACCTAATCATTGTTGCAACCGAGCACGACCAGGTTTATGCGATTGACGCCGATAGCCGTCAGATCGTGTGGCATACGGATCTTCTTGGATCTTCAGGAACCGTTACCACGCTCAGCCCGTCCGATCTTCTCAACTGCACCGCGATCGCTCCTGAAGTTGGCATAACCGGCACACCGGTGATCGACACGTCGACCTCGACCGTTTATCTGGTGGCGCGCACGAAAGAAACGCAAAGCGGGCAGCCCGTGTTTTATCAGCGCCTTCACGCCCTCAGTCTGAGCACCGGACAAGACCAGGTCGCGCCCACGGTTATCACGACTCCACCGGATCCGGGTGGCGTATTCGGTGTGGCCCAGTTTGACCCGCAACTGAACAATCAGCGGTCAGCCCTTCTGCTGGCCAATGGACAGGTTTATGTGGCGTGGGCATCGCACTGCGATTTTGGCAATTATCAAGGCTGGCTTATGGCGTTCGATGGGAGTTCCCTGCAGCTGACTGGTGCCTGGACGCCCTCGCCCTCGGGTACTTTCGGCGGCATATGGATGTCCGGCTCAGGGCCGGTCAGCGACACCAGCGGCGACGTTTATCTGGCGGTTGGCAACGGCGCCAGCGATGCCATGAGCGGAGGCGCCAACTACGGCGATTCTGTGGTGCGGCTGCGCAGTTCCGCCAACCAGATTTCGCTCATAGACTACTTCATACCCTTCGATTGGCAGATGCTGTTCGATGACGATCTCGATCTTGGCTCCGGCGGGCCGATACTGCTGCCAGATCAATCCGGAGCAGCCCACCCTCATTTATTGTCCGTAGCCGGCAAAGATGGAACCGTGTACTTGCTGGATCGCGATAACCTGGGGAAATGGCAACCCGGCAACGATGGTCAGGTGGTTGAGACCTTCAAGAGCGATGCCCAAAAGTCGTTATGCACACCGGCTTTCTGGAACAACAACTTGTATTTCGGTTGGATGAGAGGTCCGATCGAGGACTTTCGCTACGACCCGGCCAGTCAGCAGATCAACCCCACCCCGGTATCTACCACCGGCGCCTGGGATGTCGGCTATCCCGGAGCTACCACCTCGATTTCAGCCAACGGAACCAGCAACGGCATCCTCTGGGCTCTGCGCAATAACGGCACTGACGCCGATCTGCGCGCCTATGAGGCTGCTGATTTAAGCAACGAACTTTATGATTCTGAGTTGTCTCCCCAACGGGACCTGGCCGGACCGTCCGTTACGTTCGGCGTTCCGACCGTTGCAGATGGATGGGTTTTTGTAGGCGCACGTGGCGAAGTTGATATCTATGGGCTCTTGTCAAGATAAGGTTGCCGCTGGACTGGCTCTCTCCATGGTTCGGACAGTGGAGATTCAACGGGAACGGCGCAGAGCTGGCGGCAAGTGCCAAATCTGCGCCGCAATCCTGAGCGTCTCAAGAGCCTTGATAGGGTTGGGGTGTCGTTGCTGGCGACGTGACCGGAACATATTCCGGCTCCTCGGGAATCACGATCCAAGCGATGATGTAGGCCAAAACGCCACCGCCCCCGAAGAATGCCACGATCAACCAGACCACGCGAACCACAGTCACGTCGAGATCGAAATATTCGGCAAAACCAGCGCAAACACCCGCAATTTTGCGATCGGTCCGCGAGCGCATCAGTTTGCGACGTCCGGCAACCGACCCAATTCGCTTGCCGCAGTAGGCGCACACACTGGCGTCGTCTTGAATGACTTTTCCGCAATAGTTGCAATACATACAGCCTCCCCCTTCTCATCTAGTAATACGAAGAGAATAAGAAAAGGTTCCGCCGGTTGTAAAGGCCTGCAAATCGCTGCAGCGTCAGTGTCTATTGCCCGGTGACCTGGCCAAAACTGCCGTATTTCGTCTGCTTCCCACCACCCGCTCTGGTTCGTTCGACGATCGCGCTGAGTTTGCTGCCGATGTGGTGACGACGTAGCGGCCACGGCCACAAGGTTTGACTGCGTACTCACGATAACCCTAACATGACCCACCGGAGTTCTTGGACATCTCATGATCGGCAAAACCATCTCGCACTATCGGGTCACTGAAAAGCTCGGCGGCGGCGGGATGGGTGTGGTTTATAAGGCCGAGGACACACGCCTTGGCCGCTTCGTCGCCCTCAAGTTCCTTCCCGACGACGTTGCCCACGACCCGCAGGCGCTGGAGCGCTTCCGGCGCGAAGCTCGGGCCGCTTCTGCGCTGAACCATCCCAACATCTGCACGGTATACGACATCGATCAGGAAGAAGACCGCGCGTTCATCGCGATGGAATTCCTCGATGGCATGACCTTGAAGCATTGCATCGACGGGCGTCCCCTGGAATCGGAACTGTTGCTCACTCTTGCGATCGACATTGCAGATGGACTGGATGCAGCCCACCAGGCGGGCATTATCCATCGCGATATCAAGCCCGCCAATATCTTCGTAACCAAACGCGAACATGCCAAGGTGCTCGACTTTGGCTTGGCGAAGGTAAGTCTCGCCGAACGAGCTCGGCAAACGGCGAGTGCGCCCTTCGCCGAAACAGCCATGCTCAGCGAGCGGGATTTGTCCAGCCCGGGAGCCATGCTGGGCACGGTGGCCTACATGTCACCCGAGCAGGTGCGCGCCGAAGAAGTGGACGCGCGTACCGATCTGTTCTCGTTTGGCGCGGTGCTCTATGAAATGGCGACCGGCAGGGCGCCATTTGACGGTGAAAACCCGGCGGTGATCAGTTCAGAAATCCTGACCAGGAATCCCCGGCCGCCTTCGCAACTGAATCCGAAAGTGTCTATCAAGCTGGAAGATATTATTCAGCGCGCGCTGGAAAAAGACCGCAATCTGCGTTACCAGCATGCGGCGGATATGCGAGCCGACTTGCAGCGGCTGAAGCGGGATTCGGACTCACAGCGTCTTGCCGGCTCGGCCCGACATACACCCGCCGCTAAGAAGCGACTGACATGGCTGGCGGCGCTTGCCGTCCTGATTATGGTAGCGCTGGCTGCCTGGTACTTTGTCTCGCACCGCCCGGTCACCTTCACCAGCGGCAAGCTCACAGATAAAGACACGATCGTGCTTGCCGACTTCACCAACACCACTGGTGACGCCGTCTTCGACGACACGCTGAAGCAGGGTCTGGCCGTCCAACTTGAGCAGTCCCCGTTCCTCGACCTGGTTTCAGAACGCAAGATCCTTGAAACCCTGAAGTTGATGGGGCGACCCGCGGGTGCGCGGTTAACGCCGGAAGTGGCGCGCGAAGTCTGCGAACGAACCGGGAGTACGGCCATGCTTACCGGCACCATCGCTGGATTGGGCAACCAGTACGTTATCGGACTGAAAGCAGTCAATTGCAGCACCGGGGACGTGCTGGCCGAAGTGCAAGAACAAGCTACCGGCAAAGAAGCCGTGCTCAAGACCCTTGATACAGCAACGAATCGTCTGCGCGGCAAGCTGGGCGAATCGCTCAAGTCGGTACAGAAGTATGCGACCCCGGTAGAAGAGGCCACGACTTCGTCGCTCGAAGCGCTGCAAGCTTACAGCCTGGGGGTTAACACCCGGTTGTCCCAGGGCGATGCTGCCGCCCTGCCCTTTTTCCAACGGGCGGTAGGACTCGACCCCGACTTTGCGTTGGCCTATCTTTCCGTGGCGATCTGTTACAGCAACCTAGGCGAAACTCAGAGAATGATCGAGAACTCGCGCAAGGCTTACGATCTGCGCGAGAACGTAAGCGAACCGGAGCGATTGTTCATCGAGGGATTCTATTATTCGTGGACAACCGGAGAGCTGGACAAGGCTAAGGGTGTCTTTGAGCTTTGGCGCCAGACCTATCCGAACATGTTTATCCCATACCTGAACTTGGGAGACATTTCGGCGACCTTGGGAGACTGGGAAAGATCGCTGGGGTGGTATCGAGAAGCGTTGCGCCTTGAACCGAAATACGGGATGAACTATGTCGACCTAAGCTATCCACTGCTCGCGCTCAACCGGCTGGACGAGGCCGAGTCGGTCTTGAGGCAGGCGCAGGCTCAGAATCTTGATGCTGATTACCTGCTGGGAAATCTGTACCTGATTGCCTTTCTCAGGGGCGACGCGGCCAAGATGGCAAAAGCGGCAGCCGATGCGCTGGGAAGACCGGGGACAGAAGACCAGATGCTGGCTACCCAGGCGGACACGGAAGCCTGGCACGGGAAATTGAAAGCCGCACAAGAACAGACCCGCAGAGCGATGGTCTCTGCCGAGCACAACGACGCCAAGGAGGCGGCCGCGTCTTATCAAGCCGTGGAGGCACTGCGTGATGGGGCAGCGGGCGACGGAGATCAGGCGCGTCGCGAAGCCAATGGCGCATTGAAACTGGGTCCCAGCGAGTATGTACGCGAAGTTGCAGCTTTGGCTTTGGCGCGGGCTGGCGATTCGGCGGCGGCGGAGAAGCTAGTTGCTGATGTCAACAAGGCGTTCCCGCTGGATACTATCTTGCAAAGGTATTGGGTACCTACGATTCGTGCGGCCGTTGCCTTGGACCGCAAAGATCCTAAGCGTGCGATAGAACTGTTGCAGGACATGGGCGTCATAGAACTCGGTCAATCGTCGTTCGCCACCACAGCTTTATGTCCGGCCTACGTACGTGGCGAAGCCTATCTGATGCTGCATGATGGCAGGGCGGCGGCAGCGGAATTTCAGAAGTTTATCGACCACTACGGACTGGTGGCGAACTTTCCCTGGGCAGTGATGGCCCGCCTTCAACTGGCTCGCGCTTACGCCCTCGACGCCGCCCACGACCCTGGCGCGCACGATAAGGCTCGCGCCGCATACCGGGATTTCCTTACGCTCTGGAAAGATGCCGACCCAGACGTTCCCGTCCTCGCCCAAGCCAAGGCGGAATACGCGAAACTGCAATAGTGACCAGCACGAAGCTCCCGCGTAAGTGGCAATTGGAGAATTCCGAAAGGCGAGGGTAGGCAAACACAGAGCTCGGCATCCGAACCAAAACCACAAGAATCTACGGACTCTTGTATGCCTGCTTCATGTAGCGACGCGCCAAGTCAGCGGAGTTGGTAGCCGAGTTTTCAGCGATCACCGCCTTATATTTTTCCAGAGCAGTGTCCCGCTTCTGAAGCACGTCGTACATTTCGCCAGCCGCGAGAATGGACTTCTGGCGTAATTCGCCATCGTGACCGTTACTGGCAGCCAGATCGTAAGCTTCGGCAGCGCCAACATAGTCGCGCTGGCCGCGCAGCGCTTCTCCGAGTCCGTAGGCCGGCACTTCCATGCGGCAGGTCGAGTAGGCGTTGGCCCGACATCCCGCCAAAACCTTGCGATAAGCGGCAATAGCCTCTGGTCCATGGCCGGCGGCATTCATCAGGTGAGCGTATTCTGCCGCGACCAGGAAATTGCGCGGAAAGTCAGCCTGCATTCCACTGACAACTTTCAACGCCTCGGCGTACTTCTGCTCGCGCCGCAGAAACAGCGCCAGAACAATCTTGGCATCATTGGCGACTTCCATGTGAGGGCTGGCTACGGCCTGACGCAAGTCCTCGAGGCCTTTTTCCTTGCTGCCGCTGAGGCCGGCCACCGAAGCGGCCACTTTAACCGGCCAACTCAGCGAACCGACGATATACAGGTGAGTTCCAACCACAACTTTGGCGTCCACGTATTTGGGATCGAGCTCCAGGACCCGTTCCTCATCATGGCGCGCAGCCACCGCTCCGCGCAGACCGGCGAACCACGCTTTGTCCACAATACCGGTGTAGGTGGCACGCAGCGCGCGAGTTGCTCCTCGGGCGTATAAAGCGTCCACGTCATTTGGATTTTTGTCGAGTCGTGCCTGCGAGAGCGCCAGCGACTGCGCAGTCAGTTGGATAACTCGTTCCCGGACTTTAGGATCGACAGGCGCGGCATTCTGCTTGGTTAAAAAGCTATCGCCCGCGTAAGCCTCCGTGTCCAGCGCACCAATTCGTAACAACTCCTTGAAGATGACTCCGGCAAGAGTGTGGTTGACGGCGAAAGGGTCGTCCGGATGAGCCTGCTGAGCCAACTCAAAGTCGTGAATCGACTTGTCGTACTCCAGGTTGTAAAAGTGGTCGAAGCCCTTGCGGGTGTTGGCATCGTTATCGACACGGGTGGGGCCTGGAGGGCTGGGGGAATCGGCTGTAGTACCACTTAGCCGGCCCCCTAGCCCAAACAGGCAGCAGAGGCACAGGCAAGATAGCAGTCTTTTATAAGGTTTCATCGCGCTCAGCTTATGAGAAGTTTACCTGATATCGCGAGCACCCAAAAGCAGGTACAAAAGACTCCAGAACACGGGATGCGCCCAATGTCTAACTTGAAACGCTGGCCCAAGGACTCGTACACGGAGACGGAGGCCGCCGCAATTCTGGGCGTCACCGTCGCTCGCCTGCATCAACTACTCGATCAACACATCTTTACCAACGGTGACAGGCGGCCACCATCCGTCGAATTCACCTCCAGCGACCTGCTGCTGTTGAGCTATTGGAACAGCAGCACGGAGTCGCTGCCCCCGGAAGTTATTCGTATGCCTCATCGCGAATAGCGCACAACCCACCGCTGATCCTTACTTCCCGACGACTCTTTACCTGCAACAGGGGATAATTTTCGCAACGCGAACTTTCGAGGTCGGCCGGTGGAACGTTATCCCCTGCTTTTGTAGGGACTTGAAATTTCTTCGGATTTGGTAGGCTGCGTGCCAACACAAGTGTGGAGAACCGCACATGGCACAAAGCCTGAGGCAGGAGTACTGGCGTCCTCCTAAGCCCGAGGTGGTGCGGCTCGTGCAGCCTGCCTCGCTCGACGTGGTGTGCTCTCATTGTGGCGCTGAGTATCCCTTGGGTGCGCGCTTTTGTCACATCTGCGGCAGCGATCGCGACCCCAGCCCTACTTCGGTGCTAAGGCCTGCGGGTTTCGCCGACCTGCTCGACTTGGGAATTCTCCGTAAGCGCCTCGGGCTGTCGGTAGCCAGCCTGCTATTTTTCCTCATCGGTATCGCTTGCGGAATTGCAGCAGTGGTGACTGGCTTGATCTATAGGGCGGATACGCTGGTCCAATGGCAGGCCATTCAAGTGTGGCGCGTGGAGTGGCTGCTGGGCGGAGCGGCGGCGCTCCTGGCGGGAATTCTGTTGAAGAAGAGAGAAGCCTGAAGCCGTTCCGGATCCTTCCTTTAGTCCACTTTCGATTGCTCGCCATTCTCATCCGGACTGGAGCTTTCAATCCTGACATTGCTGGCTTTGTATTGCTTGCCATCAAACGTTGCTCGCGCAGTAACCTCGGAACCTACTTTCAGTGCACGGGGATCGGAAAGCGCGGCCGAACTGAAGTGAACTTCATAGTCCTGATCGTCAGCCCGATTCTCCAGCACCAGCATATTGCTGTGCATGTCGAGCCCAGTCACGACGCCCGAGAAGATGTAATTGTCACCGGGCTTGGCCAGTACAACGATTGCTTGCGCGACATCGCCATGCTGCTTGCCTGCCGAGAACTGCACGTCGATCAGCGCTCCGGGCTGGACATCACCAGAGTTGGCAATGCCTCTGGATGAGCTGTATTTGGTTGTGCCGGCGATCGCGAACGTCACCGGCCGCGACGACAGTTGGTCCTGAACGCTGATCGTCCCCTTGTCAGGATGCAGTGCAATCACCTGACCGCGGACCTCGGCCAGACCGGACTCAGTCAGCACGCGAATGTTCTTGGCGAATACCTTGCTCCCGTCGAGCATGGTGTCGACATAGATGCGGTCGCCCTTGCGGATTCCCAGGACGGTGGTTTCCGCTCCGTTGCGGTAGATATGCGAGCGTTCGTCAACGAAGAGCTTGATCTTGGCGCCGCCGCCAAATGGCTGCACGGTCACGCGATTTCGCACGTGATCCACATGAACGGCAATGCCACCGATGAGAGTCGGCTTTCCTTTGGGCAGTGGCGGAGGTTCGAGCAACGGATCATATGGATTATCGTCTGCGCTGGCCCTGTTGCCTGCCGCGGTCACTTGCGACCTCTGCGAGGTTGAATCAACACCGCGCGGTTGCCCTGAAGAATCTTGGGACGTGGCCGCGCCGTCCGTAACGGCGTTTACGCCAGATGCAGCGGTTCCACTGGATTCGGGGTTCGGAGACGTTACCCCGGTTGGCTGCGAAGCTTGCCCTGCATTTCCTTGCACCGGCTGGCCATTCTGAGCCTGAGCTGACACGCTAAGTAGGAAACCGAGAAGCAAACTTCCCAGTGCGGTTCTTGCCATCGCGGAGTTCATCAGTCTTAGTCGCTCCAGTGCGGGACCGGCCTGCATATACCCGCCTCTGGTCAGAGTTGGATGCAGCCTGCGCGCGGTGTGTTGATCACGGCCGCAAGAAAACCTACGAACTGCCAACGCAAACGGGGTATCGCGCCATCTAAGGTTTCTGACGAAGGAAAAGACACGTGCGGTTGCCCGTTTGCGTACCGCCCTTTGTCCTTGTGGAGGCTCGATGTTTGCCAATTCTCGACGTTGGATCGTCACCTCGCTTCTAGCCAGTGGCTTGGCCATTTCCGCCAGTGCCGGTGACGTACGCATCAGCATTCCCAAGCGGACTAAGCCGACACCTGTACAGAAACTTAACCAGGAAGGTGTGAAGGCGGTCGAGAAGCACCAGTACAAGAAAGCCAAGGCGCTCTTCTACAAGGCGTATCTCATCGATCCCGACGACCCTTTCACGCTCAACAATCTGGGCTACATAGCCGAGTTGGAGGGGCAAGTTGATCGCGCCGAACGTTATTACACCCTGGCACAGGCGCAGGATTCCGACGCCGTGGTTTACAAATCTACCGAGCGTGATGCCGTCGGGCAGCCAGTGACCAAGATCGCAGGCAATGCCGGCGACACCGGGATGCAGGTCAATCGCATTAACGTGTACGCCATCGGCTTGTTGCAGAAGGACCATGCTCCAGAGGCCGATCTGGCGTTGCAGAAGGCGCTCAAGCTCGATCCGAATAATCCTTTCACCCTGAACAATCTTGGATTCGCCCGCGAGAAGGAGGGCGAACTGGAAGATGCCTACAAGTTTTACTCGCAGGCTGCCAGCGAGCATTCCAATACCCCGATCGTGGTCACCGTACATCAATCGTGGCGCGGCAAGCCGATCAGCGAGATTGCCGCCCGGAACGCCGAAAAGGTGCGCATCCAGATGGCCCGCGAGCAAGATGTGACGGCGCAGGTCGCCAGACTGAATACCCGTGGCGTGGCCGCCATCAATCGCAATGACTACACGCTGGCGCGGCAATATTTCGATAAGGCCTACCAGCTCGATTCCAAGAATGCTTTCGCCCTCAACAATATGGGTTATCTGGCCGAACTTGACGGCGATCGTGAGACTGCCGATTACTACTATGGCAAAGCCAAAGAGGCCAATCAGTCAGGCATGAGGGTCGCTTACGCCAGCCGCAAGGATGTTGAAGGAATGAAACTGGCTGCCGTGGCTGGCGACAGCGATGACGCGGTCAACAAGGCGACCGAGGAAGCTGCCGCGCTGCGGCGTGCCGAGGGCGGCCCGGTGGTGTTGCGCTACCGTAACAATCAGCCCGTTGTTGAACCTGCAAGTCCGCCTAAGCCCCTACCCGAAAATCCTAGGCCAACTCCGCGCGGCGACGAATTGCTTCAGCCTCTACCAGACAATCAGCAACCCGGGGCTGAGCAGCAACCGCCTGCGCAATCGCAGCATGTAGTTCCTCGACCACCGCAGACTGATGAACCCGCTGCACAGCCGCAGCACGTAGTTCCCCGACCCCCGCAATCGCAGGCACCGCAGGAAAATCCGCCTACCGCTAACCCGAATGGTGGATTGTTGATGCCCTTGCCTGACAACCAGCAGCCGCCGGAAGCACAGCAGCCACCCCAATAGATCCGCTGTTCGCAATTCGCTTTGCTGCACCCAAGCCTTCCCATTGGCGAAGGCCTGGGGGTACGAAAGCTGTTAGCGAACAGCGGCCTCTCTCACACCAGGTGATTCATCGGCCCTGTTCCCTTGCCAATGGGATGGGCTGCCAAAATCGCTCTTCGGACATAATCCTTGGCTGCGCGAACCGCCTGTGGCAGATCCCGGCCAAGTGCTAATTGACACGCCAGAGCTGTAGCAAACGCGCATCCCGTTCCGTGGGTTGAGCGCGAATCCAGCCGCTCCCCTGGAATGACCTGCTCAACGCGGTCACCTAGTCCCTTAGAACTAAGGTAGTCATTGGCGGGCCGCAGATGGCCGCCCGTGATGACCACACCCTTCGCGCCCAAATCGTGAAGCTGCTCGGCCCAACGCCGCAGCCGAGGAGATGCATGATCCCACGCAATGTCATCCGCAAGTTGTTCAGCTCCAACCAAAATTGCCGCTTCGTTAACGTTCGGCGTGACCACGTCGATCAGCGGAAACATCGCCCGGAGAATTTCCAGCCCGGCGGCGTCTAATAGTGCCGCCCCTGACGACGACCGGATCACCGGGTCGAGCACGACATTTGAAAGCCCTTTGGAATCCAGGAAACCAGCCACTGCTGCGGCAACCTCGACCGAGCCCAACATTCCTATGCGAACGGCTGCGATCTGCATGTCATCCGCCAGCACTTGCAGCGTTCGCTCAACCAATTCCGGCTCCAACGGCCGAACACCAAAAACGCCCTGCGTCGACTGGATTGTGAGCGCGGTAATACAAGTAACGGCGAAGCATCCTTGGGAGGCAGCGGTCTTAATATCGGCCGTGACTCCCGCTCCCGAGGAAGGATCGTAACCCGCAATGCTTAGCACTACCGGCGGCTCAGCCATTAAGACGACTCTACTCGAAAGCTGTTTTCCGGACCTACTGGTCGGTCGTCTCTGTTCATGACGAATAGCACGATGATTGCACACTGACCTCCCGTTTTCGGCCTCCAGGCCTTCACTAAGGAGCCGCTTTTCAATGGCTTATCTCGGGATCCCAGCCAGCTCTTCATGCCCCGTTCACATCTCATTTGTAGCGCCCTAATCTTTGTCCGGTCTGGAAACTGGCAGGTGACACGGAACTGACACATAGGAAGTCGCTTTTCGCGCTGTATCACGATCTTCCAAAATTGGCAAGCGGGAAATCAGGCATCCCACTTCTGGGGGTTGACTCTTAGTTCTGGCGGTCAATAGACTTACAACATCCTGTCAGGAGGACCAACCTAAACGATGAGAGGTGTTTAATGTTACGAGTACTTAGCCCGATGGCGGCGACTTTGCTTTTCGCCACCGCGTTGGGCGCGGCACCCGGTAATAGCACACCGGAATCGCAAAAAGGGACCCCAGGACAGACTCAGGGAGCTAAGCCAACCCGGCCTGCGAAAGCTCAAGTCGGGACGGCCTCGTGGTACGGCCGCATTTTTCAGCACAAGAAGACTGCAAGCGGCGAACCGTACGACATGTTTCAATTTACCGCGGCGCATCGCACGTTACCGCTCGGTTCCTGGGTCAAGGTCACAGATCTGAAGACTGATCGTTCGGTCGTCGTCCGCATTAACGATCGCGGACCAATCGCCCGAAACCGGATCATCGACCTGTCCTTTGGTGCAGCTAAAATGTTGGCCATGAACGGCATAGACCGTGTTCGCTTGGAAGTTCTCCAAACCCCCGTGGTGGCCGAGAACTTGGGCCCGCAGTAATTCTCTCTTTTATCGGTTAGATGAATGGGCTAGAATGTAGCCCGATGCTTGCAAAAGATCGGCTGATCGTGGCGCTCGATGTCCCGGGCGCCACACAAGCTCGCCAAATCGTCCAATCCATTGGCGAAGCTGCAACCACTTATAAGGTAGGGAAACAGCTTTTCACCGCCGAAGGACCGCAGGTGGTGCGCAACCTGATCGCCTCCGGTCGCAAGGTCTTTCTCGACCTGAAATACCATGACATTCCCAACACCGTTGGCGCAGCCGTCAAGTCCGCGGCCGAGCTCGGCGTCGCTATGCTCACCGTCCATGCTTCTGGCGGCAGCAAGATGTTGCGGGCAGCTGCCGATGCCGCTTCCCAATCGACTGCTCGCCCGCTGGTGCTGGCAGTTACGGTCTTGACCAGCTTCTCTGACGCGGACGTCGAGGAAATCGGCTTCGCCGGCAATGTACTGAGCCAGGCTCTGCGACTGGGAGCGCTCGCCCGGAGCGCCGGCTGCGGAGGTCTGGTTTCCTCGGCGAAAGAAGCTCGCCAACTGCGCCGCGAGTTAGGCGAAGGTTTCGCCATCGTTACTCCCGGAGTTCGCCCTGCCGGAGCCGCAGTCGGAGATCAGGCGCGGGTCGTAACTCCGGCCGACGCCATGGCTGCCGGAGCAACCTACATCGTGATCGGGCGCCCCATCCTCGAAGCCGCCGATCCCGGCCAAGCTGCTCACAACATCGTCGCGGAAATCGAACACGCGTCAGAATCTCTTGCTCTAAGCTGAGATCCTACCCGGGGATTCGCCAGCCATAATTCACAACAAAAAAATTCCCGCCCCCCTCATGGAGATGAGGAGGGCGGAAGCATGCATCAACTACAGCCGTAATCGCCGCTGACGCGGCAGGTTTCTACGGCGCAAAGTAGCCGGAAATATCCAGGACCAGTTGCGTTAGCCCCGCGGCGTAGGCGTCGACGGAACCATTTGTCGTGGGCACGATTGCCATGTTCGAGGTGATTGCTCCGTCGATGGCGTTCAGCGTCGAAGCCGTCGGCTGCGATTGACCGTCCGCCCACAAAGTTAGATACCCGAGAGAGCCTGACGGCACGACTGTCGCGTTAAAGACATACGCCTGCGCAGTGCTGGGTGGGGCACACGAACTGCCGCCCACGCTCACCGTGAGTTCATGCATAAACGGCTGCCCGTTGCCAACCTTGCGGGTGTCGATCACACGGCAAGGCGCCACCGGATACAGCGACAATCCCCCCGCTCCCGGAGGAGCGAAGTAGCCGTTAATGTCGATCACCAGATCGGTGGTCTCGTCGGGATAGACCGCGATCGCGCCGCCTGTTCCGGGTCCCACGATGGCAGCATTCGCAACGATCGTGGCTGTGAGATTGTTCAGAGTTGAAACCAGAGGTTGTTGGTCACCCGTGGGCCACACCTTCAGATATCCCAGAATTTGCCCGGTAGGATGCGGTACAACGGTGAAGTTGAACGAGTACGCTGAAGGCGTTACGCCCTGTGGAATACAGGTGCTTTGCAACACCGGGAAGTCTCGTTCCGTTTTCTCAGCCAAGAAAGGACCTCCCAAGGGTCCGCTCGGGTTACGGGTGTCGGCGATGCGACACGGAGTCAAAGGATGAAACTCCAGCGTCTGATCGGACGGCGTCTCGAAATAGCCGTTCACATCCAGCACTACCTGCGTGGTGTTGCTGGCGAAAACTCGTACGGCTCCTCCTGCCCCCGCGGGAACGATCGCCGCATTGGCTTTGATACGGCCATCCAGCGAATTTACCGTGGAAACCAGAGGTTGCTGCTCGCCCGTAGGCCATATCGTCAGATACCCGAGAGTGACCGCCGGAACCACCGTCACGTTGAGCGAATATCCCAAAGCGGTCGACGGGATATTGCAGGCACCCTCCGGAAGTGGAAAGTCGCGAAAAGCTCCGCCAGCAATCGGAGGCCCCCCGAATGGACCATCGGGATTACGCGTGTCCACTACGCGACAGGGCGTGAGGGAAACGAATTGGACCGCGTTGGCTCCAACCCCGCCGAGCACTGAAACTGTATTGTCGCCCACATTGGAAACATAGACTTGGTCCGTGAACGGATTGACCCAGGCTTCAACCGGCGTATTGCCGACAGGCGTTGTGGTTGTTGTAAGCGTCGCACCGTCAATCATAGTCACGGTGTTGTCGCCGGAATTGCACACATAGATCTTGTTGGTGGCCCCATTGACTTCCACGTCGTCGGGAGCCGTTCCAACAGTTACCGTGTTGGTGTTCAGCGTGACTCCGTCGACAATGGTTTCCGTATTATCTGTAGTGTTGGAACCATAGATTTTGTTGGCCACCAGATTGATCGCCATCGCACCGAAGCCTTGTCCCGCATTGGCCGTCAAAGTGTCCATGGTCACGCCGTCAATTTGGGTGATGGTTCCTACAACTTGCGAGTTGTCACCTGTAATATCGCAACTAAGATCGTTGCCGCAAGAGTTCTGCACCCAAATCTTGTTGGTCACCGGATTCACGAATACGATCGCGGGCCCTACACCCACCGTAACCGTGTTCGTAACCGTGTTGGTGTTTCCGTCGACCACACTGACCGTCCCCGGCGCTGGAGTGGCGTTGCAGCCAAATTGATTGCCGCAGTAATTCACCACATAGATCTTGTTGGTTACCGAATTGACTGCTAGCGAGGTAGGATAATTGCCCACCGTGACAGTAGCCGTGACCGTATTGGTGTTTCCGTCGATCACGCTCATCGTGGTGCCTTGTCCGTTCCCGTTGTTGGCAACGTAAATCTTGTTGGTGACAGTATTGACATCCGCAATTACTGGATTACGTCCTACGGGAATAGTGGCAACCACAGTGTTGCTTGCTCCGTCGATTACGGAAACCGAGTTGCTGTGGCGATTGGTAACGTAGATCTTGTTGGTTACCGTGTTAGCCACCACAAACTCGGCGAACAGACCGACCGTGATCGTAGCGGTAACGTTATGGGTCAGACCGTCGATGACGGTCACGGTTGCCGGGCTGTTGCTTCCACAATTAGGATCGTTGCCGCAGGTGTTCACCACGTATACCTTGTTCGTCACGTTGTTGGCAGCCAGATAGTAGGCGTCATTTCCCACGTTCACCGTGCCGAGCATGGTCTGTGCGGCAGCTGGGAAAGCTACCACGCTCAAGCTCAGAAAGAGTACCAGGCAATAGAAGCGTCGCATATTTTTCCTTGGCTCCTCACCAAGTGGTCTGATCGTCGTTGTTGGTTGAACCTGGGGGGACAGGGTCGGGATCCACTCTGGCTTAGCTGGCACGCAGGTGCGAAACTTGCGCCACTTTCCAGCCTCGGGAACCCCACGGAAGATGAACCTGGAACTCCAGGTGCATTTCGCCGCATATCGCCAGCGAAACCGTCTGGCTCAGGTGTCGAATGTGCCTTATACTTGACCACCCGCGTTTGGGGAGCAAGGGACATAAGAGGACATTTAGGGACATTTTGCGTATCTCGCGTACCATTCCGCCCCACGACGCTCCGACAGCGAATCGTCGCTTGGACTCCTGGAAAGAAATCGCCGCCTTCTTTGATCGGGATGAGCGCACCGTCAAGAGGTGGGAAAAGGAACGGTCGCTGCCAGTCCATCGTTTGCCCGGAGGAGCCCGGGCGAGGGTATTCGCCTTTACCGACGAACTTTCCCGCTGGATGCACTCTCTGGATTCCACTGCCGGCGAACTGATTTTGATCAACTCGGATTCGACTGCGGACAACCTTGCTGCCTCTTCTTCTCCGGCAGCGCTGAATACGGATACTGCGCAGTGGCCGCCGAATCACGCGTCTGTCCGGCCGAGCCACTCTGGAAGATGGTGGATCGCTGCCCTGACCTTGGCGATGCTCGCCACCCTGGCCGTCATTATGTGGGTAACCGCCCGCCGCCGACATGCCGTGTCGTCCACAGCCAGTTCCTCCCCCGCCTCGATCAAGGCTCCCGCGAAACCCTTCGGCACTCCTGGAGCCAATCCTGAAGCGGAAGAACTCTATCTGAAAGGGCGCTATTACTGGACCAAACGGACCCCGGCGGACCTGGCTAAAGCCGTGGATTTCTTCACCCAATCGATTGTGCGAGATCCAAACTATGCGCCCGCTTACGTCGGGCTGGCCGATTGCTACAACCTGCTCCGGGAGTTCTCGGCGATGCCGGCAGCTGAGGCTTTTCCCCGAGCCTCCGCAGCGGCCAGGAAGGCGGTGGAACTTGACGACTCTTCAGCCGAGGCTCACGCCTCGCTGGCCTTCGTCATGTTCTATTGGAATTGGGACATTACCGGGGCGGAGCGTGAATTCCGCCGCGCCATCGAACTCAATCCCGACTACGCTCTGGCGCATCACTGGTATGCGACGTTGCTCATGGTGCTGGGCCGGTCGTCTGAAGCCCTACAGGAAATCGACCGTGCCCAGAAACTCGATCCCGCTTCTAATCCGATACTGGCCGACAAAGGGCTTATTCTTTTCCACGCCGGCCAGACAGATCAGGCAGTAGCACTGCTGAACCAGATTGAGACTGCCCAACCTGCATTTTTCTCGACTCACAAATACCTTTCCTATATCTACCTGGTGCAACGGGATTACCCCAACTACCTAGCCCAGGCAATGCAGGCCGCTCTTTTGTCTCACGACGAACAGGAACTGGCAATTGTTCGCGCCGCCGAGCAAGGTTTCAAGTCCGGCGGCGAGCGGGAAATGCTCAGCGATATTCTTCGCGTGCAGAAGAAGTTCTACGATCAAGGACATCTGTCCGGGTTTCTGGTTGCTTCGACTTGCGCTCGTCTGGGGCAGAAAGAAGAAGCATTGCGATATCTGCGAGCTTCCTACGAACAACACGATCCCCTCTTCCTGACCATTCGTACCGAGGAGGCGTTCTCTAATTTCTATGCCGATCCCGCATTCCGCAAGCTTGTGGTCCAGGCCGGACTACCGCCGCTGCCGTAGCGGTTGCACGTACTGCATGAGAGCGCTCCGCAGAAGCTCCTTCGCTTGGGAGCTAGATTCTCGCTTGAATTGTCTTTAGAAAGCGGTCAACGATTCAGCATGCGGGAGCACTCGCTGCCTCACCTTGGAAATCCGGTCAATATGCATTCTTGCCGAATAGACCGGCCCACGCGGTCAGACACACAATCCTCATGTCAAGCCAGAAACTCCAGTTCTGCAGGTAGTACAAGTCATACTCAAAGCGCTTGGAGATGGAGGTATCGCCGCGCCATCCGTTGACCTGGGCCCAGCCGGTGATGCCTACCTTTAAGCGATGCCGGGTCTCGTAATGCGAAATCTCTTCCAGGAACTTCTTCACGAAGTATGGGCGTTCCGGACGAGGACCGACCACGCTCATCTCGCCCTTCAACACGTTAAAAAACTGCGGCAGTTCATCCATACTGGTATTGCGCAGAAATCGGCCGATCGAGGTTCGCCGCGGATCGTTGGCAATTGTCCAGCGAGTTTCGCTTTCCGCCGAGGCCGCTACCTTCATGGTCCGAAACTTGTACATGGTGAAGTGCTCTCCGTTGAGCCCCACTCGTTCCTGGCGGAAGAGCACCGGCCCCGGCGAAGTCAGCTTGATCACCCCGGCAATCACCAGCATCAGGGGACCTGCAAAAATCATGACCAGGAGCGAAAACATCACATCGAAGACCCGCTTCAAAACGAAATAGGTAGGCGATTCGGCAGGCGTCGTCGACAGATCGAGCATCTGCATGTCGCCAAACTGAAACAGTCTTTCGCGAAGCAACGGTACGCCGCCGATGTCGATGATAGCCCGGACTGGGGCGCATAACCGCTCCAGCGAACGGAAAAGCGTGGACAGGATGGGCAGGCGCTGCGCCGAAAGAGCAATCACCACCTCGTCGAACGGCAATCCGATTCCCTTTTCGATGTCACGCAACTCAAAGACGGGTAGACCTACAACGGCCACTTCCTCGTCCGGGACCCGGATGTGGGCCACCACTTCGGAAGCCGCAAACGGTATGCGACCCAGGCGCGCAGCTACCCGGCGCGCATAGGCATCGGCTCCCACGACCACAACTCTCAGCGGACGCCGCTGACGGCGCCAGCCCCGCAACAGCAGGCGGAAGGCTGTTCGGGTCACCACGGTTCCCACCAGCAGGACTAACGCACTTCCCGCAAAAAAGAGGCGGGAGAAATTCTGCTGCCGGTAAAAGAACAACACGCAGAGCAGGACAATGTAGGTCGTGGCACAAGCCGAGACGGCTTTATGGATACCGGTGTACTCCTGAAACAACTCCTCGATGTCGCACAGCCGATAGTTTTCTGCTGCGATCACCCAGACCAGCGTGGTCAGCATCAATACCACAACGTAGAAACGGGGATTGTAATCGCCTTGGGCCAACGCCGCGCGAAACAACCCGAACCGCGCATAGCCCGCGACCCCAAACGCCATCAGCGGCAGCAGATAGCACCACACTCGGATATAGAAGCGGTAGGAGTTTAGTCGTAAGCTCACAAAATGTTTCCCTTCTCCACTTTGCCCACATTCGGGAACCATTGCAGGCGCCCGTCAGCGGGTACTGCCGCATTTCACAATCGGACCTCCGGCTTGCTCGTCGTCCGTCAAACCGAATACCGAAGATCGAAGTTTGGAGTAGAGCTATCCCTCAAGCAACCGAGGATAGAGTCTTTTGACTTGGGAGCGAGAGAGCCCAGTTACAATTGCCCTGCGAAACCACTCACGCTATCACTGAAAAGGCTGTCCGCCCCACGGCAGACCGGAGAAATATATGAGCTTTTAGACTGTGGCTTTATGGGCAAAGCTTAGGACAAGAACTTACTGACGTCAAGCGAAAATGTGCTAATTGAGGTGACAACCTTAGGTTCACTTCGTGACGGAATCATGAACATGGAACGGCATACTCAGGAAGCGGGGGATCTGCCCCGCATTCCGAATCTGCGTCAGCAATCTCACTGACTGCGTCTAGGGGATGTAAAGCCAAGTGAGAACCTCTTGCGTTGCCGAAACACCGCCAGTCCCTCCGGTGAATCCCACATAAGCGGTGGTGCCACCCACTTCCATGGCAATGTCGACTGGCCATGAGGTCTGGAATGTGGCCAGCGTGGTCACGTCCGTAATTCGCATGGATAGCGTTGTGCCATCATATGTCATGCGAACATTGAAAACGTCGCCGCTATGCAGGTTCACGCCGCTGCTGGTCATGTCGATCGCGGGAATCGTAGGCGACGATCCTTCCGTATACAGCCCGGTAGAATCGACGCCCTCGCCAAAATTGTTGTAGAGGTCAAACTTTATGGCAATACTGTTATTGATACCAGCTCGTCCACCCGGACTGTAGGCACCGTAGCCAAGACCGGATCCGCCGGGCCCGGTTGCTGTGGGACTTGTATTTTGAATCGTGAACGTCATTCCATCAGCCCTGGGGTTGGTTAACTGCAGGCTGAACTCCTGGGTGAATCCCAGAATGTTGACAGGGGTTGCATACCAAGCGCTCGCCGTCTCGCCGATCCCGCCATCCGTTAACCGCAGGCGTGTTCCATTGAGGGTCGCTGAACCGTTGAGATCCAGATTACTCGAGGTAAAGCCTCCGTCATACTCCACCGAACCTTGCGACGCAAAGGTCCAGTTCACGATCTCCTGTGTCGACGAAGCTCCTCCTGTGGCTGCGGTAAATCCCAGATAGGCGGTGGAGTCACCGACCGTCGTAGGGATATCGATAGGCCACGATGTCGTAAAGGTGGCTTGCGTCGTCGTATCGGTGATCTGCATGGAGAGCGTGGTGCCATCGTAGGTCATCCACACCTCGAAGATGTCGCCGCTGTGAAGGTTGATACCGCTGCTGGTCATGTCAATCGCGGGAATCGTAGGTGAAGCACCGTTAATATATAGACCGGTGGAGTCGACACCTTCGCCAAAGTTGTTGTAAAGATCGAATTTTACGGCAACGCTCAGCGGTATTCCGGCATTCCCGCCAGGAGACGCCGCTCCATAGCCCAACCCTGCTCCTCCATGACCGAGCGCCGATGTGCCTTCATTCTGGATGGTGAACGTCATGCCGTCGGCCTGAGGATTCGTTATCTGAAAAGTAAATTGTTGGGCGAAGGTTTGGATGTTCAACTTGGTTCCGTACCAGGCACTGGCGATCTCGCCGGTTCCTCCGTCCGTCAACCGCAGGCGGCTCCCGCTGAGCGTTGCGCTCTGATTCAGAATCAGACCTTTCGAGATAAACCCGCTGCCGTAATTAATCCCCCCCTGCCCAGCGCCCGGATTGTAATCCTGGCCCCTTAAGAAGCTATCGTTATGCGCCGCCGCGACTTGAACCGCAGCAAAGCTGGCCACGGGGATAAGCAGCAGCAGCATTATGGCCGCTCCAGTCACACGCGGGATCCATGGTGCAGCTTCAGATATGCGACCACAGCTCTGAATCTTCCGTGCCATACGGACACAACTCCTTCCGGGGGTCTCGAACGCTGGTTAGCTGGAAAAGATTGGTTCTGACTCATAAATCCTGTCAGAACATGAGAGAGAGAAGGATGTTATCTGGGTAAGATAGAGCGAGGCAATGCCACTTAAGTGGCCGTGGCCGAGATGTGCAACCGATGTCTTGTCAAGAAAAGCGACGACGACCGAGGCAATCTTTCCGCTGCGCCCGAAAGCTGACGCACATCGAAGGACTCGGGGATGATGCCTGTCCCTGAAGGGCATCCACTTTGCTGGCGCTCGCTACTTCTTACACAAGAGAGAGCTCTGATAAGAAGGAAGTATGACTTGCGAGGAAGAAAATCCGACCTGCTTGGCCAGATCGATGACTACATCTCTCCGGTAAGCGACGGCTGCCTCCGGAAAAGTCGCGTTCTCTACGTACGCCCGGCCGATCTGGTGGCGGAAACTCCATCGCTGACCCAGTAACCCGAGCGTTTCAAGATCCTCCATGCAGAAGAACGTCATGCACATGGTTCCGCCCGGCTTTAAGACGCGAAAGGATTCCTTCACATAGTTTTCCAAGTCACCCTCTAGCAGATGGGAAAACAGCGACTGAGAAAACACCAGGTTGACGGAATTGTCCGGGCATACGGCGAGGCTTTTTTCCGCCTGCGGCGTTCCCGATGCGGGGTACACCGTGCTCTTTCCGTTCACCACAGAGAACGTAAAGTGGTCGGCGGGAAAGTTGCCATTGCACCAATCCACCAGAGCATTATCGATATCGAACCCGTAATAGTGGCCCGAAAATTTGACATCCGCGTACCGGAAATCTCGCAACGCCGCCGCCGACTTGCCGCAGCCACAGCCGATGTCCACGATATTCGACTCCAGGTTCGCCAGACCTTCCGAAAAAAAGTACTGCCATACCTTGTGTCCAGCGGTTGCATAGTAAAGATGGGGAAACAGGATATTGTTTCCCACTCCAGTGCGCACAATGTAACGCAGAGGTGGCATTTTCACGCCGGTTCGCCATTCGGCATAACGTCCGTAGGTCGCGTCGACGACATGACTTGCAGCAGAGAACAACGGATTTCTAGCGACTAAAACTGTCGACGGAATCAGTTTACGTACCAGGGACTCTACCGCCATGATCTTCTTATCGTTAGCCCGACCCTTACTGCGATCGTTTAGATTGCTCCGCGGTGATACTGAAGCTGCCGGACCCGGAGATCCAACGGCTTCGGCTGCATCAACCTGCGCTACACGAGGATCGACCACTAAACGCCCTCCCGATCAGCTGTACGTGCCAAACGCCATTTCCTGTCGAGCCGTTCCCGATAGGACCTCTGCCAGGATTTCCTCAAAACCTGCCAGGAATTTCTCTGGCGCGAATTTTGCTGCTTGCCGGCGAAGTTCGCGCTCATCAAAGCTGCGGAGCTCAAAGTCGCGGACGGCCTGCATCAGCCCTTCGACCGATTCCTCGGAATACAGAACCGCGGTCCTGTCAGTCATCGAGTCCAGAATTCCGCCCTGCTTCAAAGCGATCACCGGACAACCGGCAGCAATTGCTTCCACCGGTACGATACCGAAATCTTCAATGCCAGGAAATAGCAGACCTCTAGCACGCCCATAGAACTCGGCGAGTTCTTGGTCTGGAACAAACCCCAGAAACTCGACCTCACCTCCGCGTTCGCGGGCCAAGGCTTGCAGACGTTTTCGCTCCGGACCCGAGCCGGCAATCTTCAGCTTTCTTCCCAGGGCCGCACACGCGCAAATGGCTTCATCGACACGTTTGTAGGGTGCCAGAGCGGCCACCATCAGATACCAGTCCTCAGGCAATCTGGTAACCCGGGCGAAACGCTGAACGTCTACTGGCGGGGGCAAGACCTCGGCTTCTCGGCCGTAGAGTCTGTGCACGCGTTCGGCGACAAACCGTGAGTTCGCAACGAACTTGTCCACGCGATTCACGGTCCGCAGGTCATACCACTGGAGCATTTTTGCGATCGGCCGGAACACCGCTGCGGAAAGAAACGCTCCCACCCTGCTGGGTCCGAAGTAGTCGTCGAAGCGGTCCCACACATACCTCATCGGCGTGTGGATATAGCAGATGTGCAACGGACGCCCTGCCTCGTCCTTCCTGACCATGGCCTTAGCCACCGCATGCGACGAGGAAATAACTAGATCGGCATCGCTGGCGCGCGTCAGCTCCGCCATCAGCGGAAATAGAGGCAAGTATTGGCGATACTTTGATCGCACCCAGGGCAATCGCTGCATGGGACTGGTGTGAATCATCCGACCGGTAATCGTGTCGCTCACCGTGCCCGGAATGTAAAGCAGCGTCCACAGCGGAGCCTGCGGGAAGCGCCTGCAGAGCAACTCCAGTACCTTTTCGCCTCCGCGCATGCCCGTCAACCAGTCGTGGACCAGTGTGACCTTGAGCGGCTGGCTTTCGTACGCTGAGAGTTTCCCCATGTTAGTTCAGAAAACCTCGATAGACTTCGTAGTGCTTGCGGGCGCAAGACTCCCAGGTAAATCGCGCGGCTTGTTCGATTCCCAGTTTCCGCATTCTGTCTGAACGAGCCTGAGAAAACAAAACTCTTTCTAGCGAGTCGGCAATCGACTCTATATCGCGCGGATCGAAGTAATCGGCCGCCTCCCCGCCAACCTCAGGCATCGAGGCGGCATAGGAACAGGCCACCGGTGTCCCGCAGGCCATTGATTCAACAATCGGAAGACCGAATCCCTCCTCGAACGACGGCAGTACCGTGACGTCGGCTCCGGAATAGGCCGTACGCAGCAGTTCACCCGGAACAACTGGGACAAAAACGGCTGACCCGTTCAGCCCACACTCCCCCGCTAACCTCTTCAGATCGGAACGGCCTGATGCATCTCCCCCAATGATCAAGAGCTTATGCTCGATTTTCTGGCGCGAGCGTAGCGCTGTAAACGCCCGAATCAGCCCTGCGACGTTCTTGTGCGGCTTCAAGTTGCCGACATACAGAATATAGGAGCCTTCGAAACCATAGGAGCGGCCAGCTCTGATCTTCGACTCGTCGTGCGGCTCGGAAAAGAACTGTGGACTCACTCCGTTGTAAACTACGCTCACTTTGTCAGCGGGCGTCCCCAGATGCTCTACGATCTGGCGCTTGGAATACTCTGAGACAGTAAAGATGTGGGCGGCATTCGAAGCGGCCAGGCGAAGCATCGGTTGAGCGTAGATCCGGCTCTTCCAGCTGGCGCGAAAGGTTTCGTCCAGAATGTGCGTCAGATCGTGAATCGAAACCAGCATGGTGCCACGGTGAAGAAGCGGCGTATTGTAGTGCGGCACATGCAGCAAATCACATTGCCGCGCCGCCCATGGAACTTGGAATTGCTCGCGAAACGAATAGATGGGGGCACTGATTACATCGACCTGATCGCAATAAGGAGCCAAAGCCCCTTTGTGCGAGGACGAGGTCAGTGCGCGGACGTGAATCTCACCCAAGGATTTCAAGCCCCGAACCAGATTCAGGGTATAGGTCCCAATGCCCGTCAACAAACAACGCGCGTCTATGACAACTGTATTCATCGTGCAAACACCGTCTGTTTCACGTAATCCGCGGCCCTCATCCCGCTAGCAAGGGCCGACGATCCGGCTAGCCGCCGTCGCCAGACGAATATCAAGAAGAAAAGCGTTTTCGTGTGTCTCACGATTGTCCAGGAGACAGCGCTGCACAGCAATTGATTCCAACCATCTGAAACTGGAAAAGCGAAGCCTGCGCCAGGTTGACATAGAGCATGGCAACTAAATTAAAGAAGGCACTTCCTCACTAAGGCTTAACCTTTCCCGGCTGGATCCGATGGTTCGACCCCACCGAGAGACAACCCATCGGGTTAAAGTCTGCGAATGAAAGGTTAAGGGATTACTGCTTCCCCTTCGGCTGAACTTGGATCAATGCCAGGCCAAGTAGGCATCCGTTCGGCGTGCTGTTGTATTTCGTCGTACGGAACGTGTCGATCAGGATATGAAGCTGGGGACGGGAGGTCAAGCGAAAAATAGCGGAGAGCGTCTCATCCGTGACCTGTACTTCCCTTTTTGAACGCTGGACGAAACCGCTCGATTGCGTTTAACGCCGGCAACGGTCGTCGCGTAAACTAGCCAATTCCAACCCTAGGCGACACCTACATCTGATGCGCGCCCGCGCACAGGTTGTGGGTTGTGGTTCCATTGGGTCCCGGAAAATTATGAATGACCAGTCCCGTTGCGCCCAGCCGGCAAGACACAACCGTCGCCGGGTAGGCACCGCCCCAGTCTCCCGGACGCAAATCTATGTCGCCAACCATAACGCTGTATGGGCCCCCAGCGCTGTTGAATTGTAGAAGGGCAACCGTCGGCTCCTGCGCCGCCGCATACGCCGCGTCAATGGTTATCTGCACCACCGCATTATTGAACTGTGCGAACGCCGAGTCCGCGGCGAATGCCTCGATGCGCCAACCGGTTATGCGAATTCCCTCGATGATGCCCCGGCTTTCAGAAGGGCCAGTGTCATCGATGAATGCCGGACCTGCGATATGGGCATAGCCGTCGGAAAAACCGATATCTGCGATCGGAACGCCAGCCTCCGGCCAGGGATCAAGTCTCACCGCTACTGCTGAGTTGCGGGTAGTGAATGTTCCCCCGTAAAAGTGAACTGCGGTCATGGACGTCGGAGCAGATACCAGACTGGCAAAGGAGGAAGTGATTCCGGCGCTGTTCGCATTCGAAAGCACCACATCTGCCACGGCTTCACCGACAAAGTAGCATTGATTGCAATTCCAAACCTCTCCTCCGTAGTTGTAAACGCCGTAATCTCCGTTCGTCTTTATGGTCACGCTCGACCAGCCGATCTCTGAGCCGTTGCCGATCGTGCCGTCGCTTTTTCGGGTCTTGCCCAGCAGCACAGTCACCCTGGGCGCCGTCGCTGCCGTAATGCCACCGATAATTTGCAGATTTTCTACATTAAAGCTGTCAGTTCCACTGAAGTCCACGCACACGCCAACGTCGGACATTCGTTCGCGGCAGAGAAGATAAGACTGAGCCCCATTCACGGAAGCTTCTCCCACCAGACGAATTCGCGACTGGCTGTTGGTAATATCAAGCTGGCTTATAAGGCAGCCGTGTCCGCTGTCCGGAATGACGATAGTGGCGCCGGTAGCCGAACTGCGTGCTGCGTTGATAGCGGCCTGAATCGCGGCCGTGTCGTCCGTCGCCCCGTCGCACTTCGCGCCAAAATTAAGGACGCTAAGGCTGCCCGGGTGCGACGGTGGACCTGGGGGCATGCTTGGACACGCCAAGGCCAAAGTGTTCAATGCCACCAGCGATATAACCATAAGAATCACCTCAAAGCCTCCTCCCCGGTCGTAACACCCTGGTAAACGATGTCCACGCTGCGAATGCGCCAAATTGCTCCCCATGGCCTCACGCTCCTTTGTCCAACATCTCAATGCAGGCCGGATTCCATGATGGCTGCGATCTGGATTAGAGACCGCTAAAGATTTCCAGACGGACCCACGCGCTGCAGGACGCAGTTCCGGACATTAGTCTCAGTTTCCGTCTGGTTTCCACCAAAGACACCAGGCAGCAATCACAGGTAAACGTCATCGCAGAGATAGTTGTCCCGAGGCGGGACTGAGCCGTGGGTTTTCTCGGTTTTCTCTTGACATTCGAAGCCGCGCTTTCATATGCTACTCGCCAATTTCCTGATCACCTCAAGAGCAATAGCATTTGGATGCGGGAGAAGCTCCTGCTTCGTTCCGGGATAAGATAGGCTAGCTGTGCTGGCCGCATAAGTTGTTGGAGTGCGTCCAACATCACTCGTCAGGAGCTGGCATGTGCCTTGTCGTCCTTGAGCTAACTGAGGAGGGCGGAGCTTTACCTTGAACACGCCCAAATCTTCAGGACAGCGACTTCTTCACGTGTGGAATTGCCATGATTGACGATAAGGACGATAGGAGCGTCGCGGTGGCTCCTTTCTCCAATTTGGAGGCCTCTCGTCCAGCCCTGTCGGCTTCCCGGTCCAGTGCAGCGCCCGTCGACGCGCCGTCTTCGGCAGCCAGGTTTCTGACCCTCATTGATCTGGCCATGCAACAACGGAAGCTGCTGTTGAGATTGGTCGCGTTCGGGTTCCTGCTGTCAGTGGCCATTGCTTTCCTGATTCCGGTCCGGTACGAAGCGGTGGGTCGACTGATGCCGCCGGATCAGTCCAGCAACGTCGGCGCACGAATGATTGGAGCGTTGACCGCCAAGGCTGGCGACACGGTGGGAGGATTGGCCAGCGACCTGCTGGGGGCGCAGAATACTGCAGCCACGCTGGTGGGCATCCTTGCGAGTAACACGGTGCAAGACGAACTGATTAACCGGTTCGATCTGCGCGCAGTTTACTCCAAGAAAAAATACCAGACTGCACGCGAGATCCTGGCCCGCCGTACCGATCTTCTGGAGGACCGCAGGAGTGGAATTATCACCATCCGGGTGCAGGATTCCGATCCGCGGCGGGCGGCCGCGATCGCGCAAGGTTATTTCGACGCCTTGAACAGCCGTGTGTCCCAACTTACAACCTCGTCAGCTCATCGCGAACGCGTGTTCCTGGAAGGCCGTCTGCAAACCGTCAAACAGCACCTCGACGAAGCTACGCTGCAGCTAAGCCGATTCTCCAGCAAGACCAAGACATTTGATCCGGAAATCGAAGGCAAGGCCATGCTCGAAGCTGCCTCCAATTTGCAGGGCCAAACCATTGCCGCTGAGTCTGAGTTACGAGGTTTAGAGCAGGTCTATGGGCCCGAGAATGCCCGTGTCCGCGCTGCGTCAGCCAAAGTCTCGGAGTTGCAAAGCAAGCTGCGACGGTTAAATGGAAGCAGTCTGCCAGAGAGCGCAGCTCACGATCAATCGGAAGAACCGTATCCGTCGATCGAGCAACTTCCCATTCTTGGCAACACCTACTACGACCTCGCTCGTCGCGCCAAGATCGACGAGGCTATCTACGAAATCCTGACCAAAGAGTACGAACTGGCGAAAGTCGAGGAAGCCAAAGAAATTCCTTCGATCAAGGTGTTGGATGCTCCCACCGTTCCCGAGAGCAGGTCTTGGCCCCCGCGCCTCTTCATTGTCATTTTTGGAACGCTAGTCTCGATGGCCGTGGCATGCTTATGGGTCCTGGCGGAAGCTGGTTATAGAAGCCTGGACGCTGACGACCCTCGCCGGCGGATAGCGAGTCAGTTATTTCGGCTCAGTAGTCCATCGCTCCGCTAGGCCGATCTGGGAATTCCAAACAAGCGCTTCAGATCCGTAGTACTCCCGAATGTTTCAGGACCAGCATGCTTCCTGGGAGCGACAAAGCTGCTGCGACCAGCAAGATGATCAGACCGCCCGTCGCTGGCATCCTGATGATCGAAAATGCTGACGCAAGTAGAAGTGGGATGGTCGCCAGGAACGGAGTTATCACCCCGTGAATGAGATATTGCCTTCTCGAGATGCGAATTTCAGCGTCGGTTCGCGGCATGCTGTACAGAATATGGGCGGCAACTCCAAACACCGATCCCACCAAGGTTCCCAGCGCGACTCCGATCGCACCCAGCATTGATCCGAGCGCCAGGCTGGCCAGCAAATTACTGAGGCCCTCGGTTAGCGGGCTGATCTTTATCAACCGCTGTTGGCCCGCAGAAACCAGAACCGTGGCGTAAGGAGCTCCGATGAGCCGGATAATATTGGCAATCAACAAAACCACCAGGATTGGATACCCTGTCTGCACATATCGCTGACCAATCCACACCTTCAAGACTGGTCCGGCATAGATCAGCACTGGGATGCTGGTGAACACCAGTAGAATGACCGCTACCTGAGTAGAGGCGATCACGAGGCTGCCCAGTTCTTCCGGTTTTTGTCGAGCATGCACCGTCGCCGCGTGCGGCATCATGGCATTCAAGGCGGCGTACAGCCCACCCGCGATGAAGGTAACCATGCTGGCGGCGACCGAATAAGCAGCGACTGCACTGAATTGAAAACGTCCTACCAGAATAAGATCGAGACCGGTCACCAGCAACATCGAGAAAGACATTACCGTCAGGCCGAAGCAATAGGGCAGGAGTTCGCTTGCGGTGGACAGCTGAACCAGGCTCAAGTCAAACACGGTATCAGGCACGATCTTGCGCATCGCGACATACTGCGCGACGTAAGAAACGACATTTGTCACTGCCATGATGGTTGCCATAACCACCACAGACTTGCCGGCGAAGGCCGCTACCACCACACCGGCAGCAGAGATCAGTCGTGAACTTCCAATGATGAGCGCCGGGATCTCGTTGCGTTGCAATCCAATGAATACGCCACTCCAGGCGGATGCCGGCAAGCCAAGTGCTAGTGAGGTTCCCAGGATCAACAGCGCCCATCGCATCATCGGAATCGAGTCGGCGGGAATGGCCGGGAAAATCAGACTTATGGCTGCGGCGAATGCTGTCAGAAGAATCAGGCCGGCGATGGCTGCGCCGGACAGCGCCGCGAAAGCCGTGCTGAAGATCGAATTGCGTTGTTCGAAATCGTTCTGTTCGGTGGTATAGGCTACGTACCGTCCTACCGCCGTCTGCAATCCAAAGTCCAGGTAGCTGATATAGGCAGCTACCTGCAATACCAGGACCCACACGCCATACTCTGCAGGTGACATGTGGCGCACCAGCAGCGGAGGCAGGAACAGCGCCACGATGCCGGTCGCGCCACCTCGACCGAGGTTTGCGACTGTATTCTTGAGAAGTCGCGCACGAATATTCATTGAGACGCTTGGAGTATACAGACTCGCCCCTATTTGTGCCTGCACCCTTCCCCACCACGTCTTAATGGAATTCACATAAAAACAGACCTATACGATGCTGCGGACGAAAGGCTCTTCAAGTCCAGCCTGCCGGTTCGACATAAGCTGTGGAATCTGACGTAATGGCTGTGTTCAGTCTTCAATCGCCGGCCGGTGGCGCGGCGGATGCTCGTAGGAAATGCTTAGCGGATGCTTTCTGGCCGGCCTTTTGTGACTGAGGCGATCTCTTCCATCTCATTGGCTATTGATCTCAAGCGTCATCGGAATAATTACTCACAACGAGGTGAATAAGATCGCGCGCTTGCCTGGCAGCTACGACGCTTTCGCTCCGGATCCTCTGCTCTGGACTCTATGGCAGAAGGCATTCCAAATGTGCCATCGGATAAAAAGCTTATTCCTGGCAATGCTCTTTCATGCTCCTGGACTCTATCTAGGACCGGGCAGCCTGATTCGCGGCTCAAAATACATCTCGTTTGGCAGAGGTATCTACGCGCACAGTAGTCTTTGGTTGGAGGCAGTGCCGCGGTACGGGGATCAAAGATCACAGCCTTCGATTGAGATCGGAGATCATGTTTCTTTTTCGGACGACGTGCACATTTCATGCTTCGACCAGATCGTAATCAAGCGGCATGTCCTGGTAGGCAACCGGGTTTATATTTCCGATAGCGGTCATGGCGTTTACCAGGGATTAAATCAAAGCCTGCCGGAAGAACCTCCTGCTCGCCGCAAGCTAGGGGTCGGAGGGCAGGTTGTAATTGGTGAAAATGTATGGATCGGCGCCAATGTAGTCATCGTTGGCCCCGTGACCATTGGAGATGCAGCCGTGATTGGCCCGAACTCCGTTATTCGCCGGGATGTTCCCGCCCAGACCATGGTTGCAGGGGTGCCCGCAGCACCAGTAAAAGAGTTTCGTCAGACAACCATTCGCTGGGAAACCATATGACCTAGTAATGCAACGGATTCTCCCCGCCTGCACTCGAAGCTAGACCAATTCACCATCGCCCCCCCGCCGTCACGTTACAATTCACCATGCGCTATACTAAGGCCCTGCTCCATGAGCGATGAATACGGACAATATCTTAGTAATCACTATTCCCACGTTTCTACACCGGCTAGCTTGGAAAGAAAAAAAACTTGGGTTCTTTCGAATCATGGCTCGAAATTCCCGTCCCGTGCTGATGCCGCGATACTCGATGTCGGGCCTGGTTTTGGCAATATCCTGCAGTTGTTACACGACAAATGCGGCTATAAAAACGTTAATGCAATAGACATATCTCCCGAAGTGGTTAGTGTTTGTAACACGATTCTTCCTGGCAGCACCAAGCTGGTAGGCGATACAGTGCAGTTTCTCAATGAGCATGCGGGCGAATTCGATCTTATATTGTTACTTCACGTCATAGAACACATCCCCAAAACCGAAGTATTATTGTTTTTGCGGGCGATCCACAATGCCCTGAAAGTCGGAGGGCGGGTAATTGTGGAGGTTCCTAACTCTGCCCATCCCATAACTGGAATTAACATGCGTTACGCCGACTTTACACATCATGTGGGTTTTACAGATCGCAGCCTGGAATTCGTAATGTTAAGCGCTGGCTTCTCCGACATCTGTCTCTATGGGTGCAAGGTTCCGCGAGAGTCAATCGTCCGCAGCGTCCAGAGAGCTGGGCAAGACTTGGTAGAAACACTTCTGGCCTTGGTGGTTCGACTCTATATGCCGACTAAACCAAGCATTCTCACTAGCATCCTTGCTGCCTGCGCGACAAAATGAAGAGTCTCGTCGCCGCCGGGAAGGCGCGTGAGCATAAACTCTTCGGCAATTAGATCAACATTTCGCTATTAGCTTCTCTTTCCGTCAGATCGGTCCCGGGAGTCCACGATAAAGATATTCCATAGGATGCAAGAGTCGTTTGCCGCGGATTCACCGTTATGGGCTATTTGGCTGATTTTCTGTCGCACACTCTTGGGCATCAAAACTATCTCGCTGCGAATGCTCCTGGGAGTTCACGATCTTCAATTGGGACCGCGGAGTGTGGTCCGCGGAAGCAAATGCATGGCGCTGGGGAAGGGTATCCGCGCCAGGAGCGGCCTTCGGCTTGAAGCGATTGGTCGCCACGGCCAGCAACGCTTCGAGCCAGTGATCCAAATTGGAGATGATGTTTGTTTTTCTAACGATGTTCACATTTCGTGTATCGAACGCATTGTGATACAGAAAGACGTGCTCATGGGCAGCCATATCTACATCTCTGATCATAACCGCGGTATCTACGGGGGACAGCGGCAAAGCCTGCCCAGCGAACCGCCGGCCTGTCGGGAGTTAGGCAGCGGCGGTCCAGTTCTAATTGGACAAAACGTCTGGATCGCGGACAATGTCGTTATCGTGGGCCCAGTCACAATCGGGGAGGGGGCGATCATTGCTGCCAATTCAGTTGTTCGATGTGATGTCGAAGCAGGGACAATGGTGGCCGGAAATCCGGCAAGAGTAATTAAGCGCTTTGATCGACCAACTCACTCGTGGGAACGAGTATGACCCAGAACCCGCCGACATTTTCTATTTGTATCCCCGCCTACAATCGGGCTCGATTTCTTCTCCCCTTGCTGGACTCCATCTTCGCTCAGGATTGCCGCGACTTCAATGTAATCATATGCGAAGATGGGTCCCGGGAGAGAGCAGCAATTGCTTCCATAGCTCGCGACTTTTCCGAACGTTATCCCAATGCAGTGTTTTACTACGAAAATGCACATAACCTTGGATATGACGCCAATATCCGTAATCTGATTGACAAGGCCGATGGCGACTTTTGTTTTTTTATGGGGAATGATGACCTGCTCTGCCCTGGAGCGCTGACTACCGTTAAGAGCCTGCTGAATCGATATCACAATATCGGCATCGTACTGAGAAGCTACGCGTGGTTTGATAGTGAGCCGGAACACATCAATCAGGAAATTCGATATTTCAACGAGGAACGCTTTTTCGCCGCTGGTCCAGAAGCAATCAGGACGTGCTTCCGGCGGTCGGGCGTAATATCTGGGTACGTCGTTCATCGTAAAAGCGCAGCGGCCGCTGCTACCGACAAATTTGATGGCTGCCTCTACTATCAGATGCATTTAACCGCCAATGTTTTGGCCATCAAAAATGCAGTCTTTACCCCAGAACTGTTGATTCTATGCCGCGCCAGCGAACCTTACGAGTTCGGCAATAGTGCCGCCGAAAAGGGGAAACACACTCCGGGTGAGATCACCGCTCTCACCCGCGTAACCATGATCGCCGGCGTTCTGTCCATTGTTAAGGAGTTGAGAAACTCCACCGGCATCGACGTTGTTGATGACGTCACACGCGACTACGCCAATTATTTTTACCCTTATATTCGGGAGCAGCTCAATCTCCCCTTTAACAAGTTTATGCAGCTCTACCGCTCTCTGGGTACCATGGGCTTCTCCAGATACCCAATGTTTCACCTCTACTGTCTTTTAGGCTATATGCTTGGGGCACGTAACTGCGATTATCTCACTAAGACCATTCGCGGTCTGCTTGGCCGCAGTCCGCAGTTCGGTGTCATCAGGCAGTCCGGATCTGTCTAGGCGATTTAAATGACGGGACGCAACAGCCAATCAGCATTTCTCACGCAGGCAGTTTCCCCATACGGACTGGCGCTAGTATCTTTTGCGATTTTTCTGCTTGCCTGGCTATTCCCTCCGAGCGCGTATGCTGCTTACATGGAGGAGCCAGATTACATTTTCTTGAATATTCCCGCATTAGTCTTTTACTCAATCTGCGTTATCGCTTTTCTGCTGGGGGTTTGGCTTCTTGACCTATTTTTCCCAGTCGCCGGCCTTCGCGATGACAGACTTGCCTGCCGCCTGCCGCCAGTAACCTTTATTTTAATACCATTGAGCTTGGGCCTTGTCTTCTCAGTGCTATCGAACATCATTATCATACGCAGTACTCCGGACCTCCTGCGGCTTTTGTTGGAGCAGGGAGGGGCTGAGCTCAAAACCGAGCTGCAGTTTCAGACCCCGCTTGGTCTCGCGGGCATTTACTTGATCGGCATCGCGTGGTGGGCAACCTGGCGGTGCGATCAACTCAATCTCCGGGGCCGGCAACGCCGGGTGATAAAACTGTTTCAGTATGTGGCCACCGCGTCCGTCATTCTGACCACCATCCTCAAGCTGGTGCGCGGCGAGCTAATGCCAGTGATCACTGGAGTCGCAATAATCTATTTGCTCCGCAAAAGCGTTCACGCCGAAAGACAGGGCATCTTCGTTTTCAAGTTCTTCGTGATCTTTGCATCGAGTGTGCTTATGCTGTTTCTGCTGGCATCTTTCGTTCGAGGAACGACGGACCTCACTAAAGATGTATTCGCATATACGATTGCTTCTTACAACCGGCTGGCGGCATTGCTGAGCGGTCGGCTGCGATACCCGTACGGCGGACGCGGCATCTATCTTTTTAGCTTCCTTGGCTATAATAATATGCTCAACACGATAATCCCTTTCAGGGATATTCTGCACTGGCCGAGTTTTATAGAGTACTGGCAGTCAGAATTTAGCGCCATGGGACCGGCAGGTCTTACCGAAAACGCTATCTGGACGGGAACTTTTGGTTATATCTTCGCCGACATCGGCTGGTTTGCCCCCTTCTTCGTATTCTGTGAAGGCGTGCTTTGCGGCGTGGTATGGCGTTCCATCAAATTAGGGAGGCCCTTGGGGATTGTATTGTACCCCTGGTTTGCATTCTGTATATTGTTCTGGTTCGGAATGAACAGTTTGCTGGAAAATAAACTTCTTCCTCTCGTCCTGGATGTAATTGGTTTGTCTGTTTATGAGCTGCTATGCTTGCGCCGCGAAACCTTAACTTCTGCCGTCGTTGTTGCTAGCTGCGGAGTAGATAGTGCTCGCCACGACGGACTAAAGAATTACACGATATAGGTATCGTAATGAACTTTGGAGTGCTACCACCATTCTCCGGGCTGCGAGACGCGGCGCTAACGATATCTGGTTGATTCAGATCGTCTGGGGTTGAAGCAAATACTTTTGGGGGTACCTGTCGATGAGAAATGTTGCTTTGTTGTTGCTCACCGGTCTTCTAAGCGTGGCATTATTTCTTCCTCTTCCATCCCTGGCAGCCACGAAGCTCACCATTTATCCTGCGCCGCCCGGAGAGCCGCTTTCCAGCGCCTACAAAGTGCAGGTGGAGGGCCGCGATGTTCCTGCCTATCAGCTTCGAGTCGCCCCAGAAGATAAGAACCTGCGAATTAAGGGGGTGGACGACAAGACGCAAAATGGAGTTAATTTCGATGAGGCGGCATTTGCTTACTTCGATGCTGAGGGCAGTGTGGATGTAACGGTGACGTGCAATTGCGCAGTCACGGCAGCGCGATTTCTACCTGCTTCCTCTACGGGTCCGGTTAAAATTCAAGGCAACACGATCCGGTTTACAGTAAATGCGCCGCAAAATCTCACCTTGGAAGTAAACCATCAGGTCGTTCGCACGCTGCATATCTTCGTCAATCCTATCGAAACCGGGGCACCCAATCCGCAGGACGCGAATGTTTTGTCGTTTGCTCCCGGAACCCACCAGATGGCTGATCTGAAGGTTCCCGCTGGCAAAACTATCTTTTATTTCGGTCCCGGCATCCACAACGTCGACAACCTGGTCGTTCATGATGGTCAGACGGTTTATATTGCCGGCGGCGCAGTCGTCAAAAGCGTCATTCGTCCAGGGGCGGCGTCCGTCGATTCGACCTTGATGGGAGTCACGTCGAAGCTATACACAGAGCCCGCATTCAAACTGATGGGAACGAACATTCACTTCCGCGGTCGCGGTATTGTCGACGGTACTCCGAGTCTGGGTAAGTTCTTGCTAACTATCCAAGGACAGGACATCAGCCTGGAAGGCGTTGTGTTGAAGAACTCAGGTAGTTGGTTCATGCCGATCTCCAACTCCGACCGGATATCGGTTACCAACTTGAAGATACTTGGTTACCGGGCCAACTCGGATGGAATCGACATCTATAGCAGCCGCGATGTTACGATCCAGGGGTGTTTTGTTCGTACCGTCGACGACGTAATTGTTGTGAAGTCGAAAATCAAAAGTGGCACCGTAGCCACCGAGGGCGACAAAGTAAAGAATGTAGTCGTGCGAGGAAATCGCCTCTGGAACGAGACCGGGTCAGCAATGAAGATCGGAACGGAGGTAGGAGCAGACATCAGCTCGGTAAGCTTCATCAATAACGACGTGATTCGTGACCTGGCTCGGGGCGCCACCGAAGGCATCTACCTTGCAGGCAGTGGTACGGTGAGCAACGTCCGTTTTGAAGGGAATGTAATCGACCGTACCGACAATCAATACGACTATAGTGGCGAGAGCAAGGGGATCTTCGTGTATATTCGACCGTCAGATTGGGAGGCTTCAGCCGATAAGTCGCGACCGCTAGGCAAGGTTCGCGGGGTCTTATTCTCTAACACTCAGGTGGAGACGTCGCCGCAAAATCCTAAGCTGCGCATTCAATTAGACGGAGCAAGCACCCAAAGCGACATCCAAGACGTCAAGTTCGAGAACATTTCCGTCAATGGCAAGCCGCTCAGCAAGTCTAATTCAGCGGTGGAAGAGAAGTTCGCCACTGCGATCGTAGGATTGCCGTAGCCCCGTGCGCGTCTAGCGACCGCGAAACCTGATCCGTCGACTCGCGCGATCAGCGCAGGTGAATTTAAAGCGAACCGTAACCGGCTTCTGAACCTAAGATCAAGCACCTTGAGCCCCAATAAGGTATTTACGTCCACTGCAGGGATGCCGCCACCACATCGGAACCCGCCTGACAGCAATGCAGCTGTGACCATAAGACGCCTAGCGGACGGGTATCGATCGCTTTTGAGCGACCCCATCATCCCCAATGACTTCTTGTCTGGCGTTGCGCGGGCGACGCCTTCCCATCAATTCCTCGGCAACAGTGTGCAGGCGGTGTATGGTCGCCAGGTGGCATTCCTCTCGGCAATTCTCCGGGAGTACCAAAACGTTCCTGCCCCGCAGATCAAGGTACTTGATTGGGGCTGCGGCAAAGGCCACATCACCTACCTGTTACGAAGCCGTGGATTTGATGTCACCAGCTGTGATGTGGTCAACGAAGTAGATGATACGACGATGCTTGGACAGGAGGCGCCGATAATCCAGAGCGGACTCATTCCCGTCGTTCCACTTTGCCATCCCAGCAACCTGCCTTTTAAAGATGAAGGGTTTGACTGCGTCCTTAGCTTTGGTGTGCTGGAGCATGTGGAATCCGAGATTGCATCTCTGCATGAAATAAGGCGAATCCTGAAACCGGGAGGTCTGCTGTTTGTCACCTTCTTGCCGTATTTTTTGTCATGGACCCAGGCGTTAGCCCGTCTCCGCGGTATTGGCTATCATGATCGGCTTTACAACAAACGGAGACTCCTCCAACTTGCCGAAAGCGCCAGATTTCAGTTGGCCAGCGTATTCTATGGCCAACTACTGCCAAAGAACTCTGTACCGATTTCATTTGACAGGGCACTGGAACCGCTTGATCGTTTTTTTTGTGACCACACACCCCTAAAGCACCTCGCAACCAACTTAGAAGCCTTACTGGTAGCCGATTAAGGGATCGAATACAAGTATCTGCTCGTACCGTCGGCCAAAAACGATTTATTCGAACACCAGACCTGGCCGCATTCATAGATAACGACGCCAGTGGCGCTCATATGGCACTGACGGTAGCCTTTATAGTTTGCCACCAAAAGAGGAGGCTGCTTTGAGTTCGAAGATTTACGGTCCGGCAGCGGCGCAATGCCGTCCGCGCTTTCGAAGCATGCGACTTTTGTCAGCGCTGCTCTGGTTATGCGGGGCGATGGCTGCCCAGGTGTCCGTCACTACCCAGCATAATGACAACTCGCGCAGCGGGCAGAATACAAACGAGACCATTCTCACGCGCTCAAATGTCAGCTCCGGACAGTTTGGCAAGCTCTACTCCGTCTCCGTCGACGGGTACGTGTACGCTCAACCACTCTACGTACCCAATCTAACGATCCCTGGAAAAGGCGTACACAATGTGGTCTATATAGCGACGGAGCACGACAGTGTCTATGCTCTAGACGCGGACAGCAACACGGGGAGAAACTCAACTCCTCTCTGGCATGCCAGCTTCATTAATCCGGCGCATGGCATCACAACCATCTCAGACCAGGATCTACTGGGTTGTGGAGCTATAGCGCCCGAGGTGGGCATTACGAGTACACCGGTGATCGATGCCAGCACAAATACGATCTATGTATTGGCCGAGACTAAGGAAAATGGGCAGTTCTTCCATCGCCTGCACGCACTTGATATAACCACCGGGGCAGAGAAGCTAGGCGGCCCCGCAACTATCCAAGCGACCTACCCTGGCACAGGCGATGGCAGTTCGGGTGGCATCATTACCTTTGACCCAGTACAACACCTGAACCGGCCTGGATTATTGCTGAATAGTGGCAGCGTTTATATTGCCTGGTCTTCCAACTGCGATACAGATCCCTTCCATGGCTGGGTCATGGCTTATGACAAGAGCACGCTCTCGCAACAGGGGGTGTGGGTGACAACCCCCAATGGACGACGCGGGGGCATATGGATGAGCGGCGCAGGCGTAGCAGCGGATGCTGCCGGGAATGTCTTTGTCCCTACTGGAAATGGGACCTTTGAGACATCGGGAAGTCCGACGGACTTCGGTGACAGTATTGTCAAACTCAGTCTCAGCGGGAATGCCCTGAATCTTATCGATTATTTCACTCCCTATGATGAAGGAAGCCTCGACGAGGGTGATGTCGACGTGGCCTCCGGAGGAGCACTGCTTCTACCCGATCAGCCGGGCAGCTATCCGCATGAACTGGTTGAGGCGGGAAAAGAGGGAAGCATCTATGTCGTCAACCGAGATAATATGGGACATTTTAATGCCAACAATAATTCCCAGATCGTACAAAATATTGCCGGCCAGATAGAAGGGCTCTTTTCGATTCCAGCCTATTGGAATAACTATCTGTATTTTGGGGGCGCCAACGATAACGTCAAGGCGTTCTCCGTAAATAACGGCTTGTTGTCCACCTCACCAACTTCAGAATCGCTGTCGGGACTGGGATGGCCTGGGGCTACGCCGAGTGTCTCGGCCAATGGTACAAGTAATGGCATTGTCTGGATATTACAAACCGCAGCAGCGTTGAATGATGGATATGAAGTTTTGTACGCCTACGACGCGACCAATCTAGGTAGTCAGCTTTACTCCAGCACCGATAACGAGCCACGCGACAATCCAGGAGCAGCGGTGAAGTTCGCCGTGCCTACCATCGCCAACGGTAAAGTCTACGTCGGCGCAGTGCAGCAGATCAGCGTCTACGGATTGCTCGGCCAGGAGCAGCAGGCCGCGTTACCCACATTCTCCCCAGACTCCGGGACCTACGCAAGACAACAACTCGTTAGTATTGAGGACTCGACACCGGGAGCAACCGTCTACTGTACGACTGACGGATCGACTCCTACGACCTCATCTCCGGTCTATGCGAATCCTATCCCAGTAACTCAGACTACCACGATTAAGGCGATGGCTGCGGCCACGGGTTACTACAACAGCAGCGTGGCGCCTTCGGTCTACACCCTGACAACCGGTAGCGGGGGCTCACTGAACTTCGGAAATGGCTTCCAGCAACTGGCACTCAATGGTACTGCCGAGGTCAGCAGCACACGTATGAGGCTGACGGATGGCGGCACCGGCGAGAGCGGCAGCTTCTGGTATCCCACCCCGGTGAGCATTCAAAGTTTTACTCAGGACTTCAGTTTCCAGCTGACTAACCCTATTGGCGATGGAATCGCTTTCGTAATTCAGAACTTGGGAACCACGGCGCTGGGACCCGGTGGTGCTGGGCTGGGCTATGGCGCCCAAAGTCCTGGTGGAGCGCAGGGCATACCCACCAGCATCGCCGTAAAGTTCGACTTGTACAGCAACTTTGGGGAGGGTCCCGACTCTACCGGCCTGTATACCAACGGTAGTTCCCCCACCATTCCCGCGATTGATATGACCAGCAGTGGCGTGAATCTGCACAGCGGCGACATTTTCGACGTGCATATGACCTATGACGGCACGACGCTGAGCATGACCATTACCGATTCAGTTACTCTTCAGGCATTCAGCACGTCGTGGGCGATTGACATTCCGACGACAGTTGCTGGAACCACAGCCTACGTAGGTTTTACCGGCGCCTCGGGCGGTGCTACAGCCATACAGGACATAGTTAGTTGGAGTTTTGAGCCGGCAGGCATCAGCTATGGTGGCGGATTCAGCTCAAACAATTTGACCCTGAACGGCAACGCCGTCTACAACGGTTCGCGTCTGCAGCTCACCGATGGCGGAACATCCGAAAAATCAAGCGCGTGGTATTCGATACCGCTTAACGTGCAGGCTTTCACTCAGGATTTCAGCTTCCAACTAAGCAATCCCGACGCCGACGGAATTACGTTTACGATCCAGAACAAAGGGACCACGGCGATTGGCTTTGGCGGGGCTGGACTTGGCTATGGAGCGACCAGCCCTGGCGGCAATCCGGGCATACCGAAAAGCGTTGCCATCAAGTTCGACATTTATAACAACCAGGGCGAAGGGACAGACTCCACCGGCGTCTACGTCGACGGCGCCTCGCCGACGGTACCCGCAGTCGATATGACGGGAAGCGGAATTAATCTGCGCAGCGGCGATATTTTCCACGTTCACATGACTTATGACGGCGTGACTCTCGGTATGACTATCATCGATGTCTTCACGCAGCAGTCATTCAGTACTTCATGGCCGATTGATATTCCCGGCACCGTCGGGGGAACTTCGGCCTATGTCGGCTTCACCGGAGCCTCAGGTGGCGGCACGGCCATTCAGGAGATACTGAGCTGGTCATTCGCTTCGCCTGCTGCCATCAACTATGGCACCGGCTTCAAGAGCACAGGACTGAGACTAAATGGAGGGGCTGCTCTGAACGGAACGCGCCTCCGCCTGACCAATGGCGGAATCGGTGAATTCACCAGCGCCTGGTTCGTCTATCCGACCAGCATTCGCACCTTCCAGCAAACGTTCAGTTTCCAACTGACAAACGCGGTCGCCGACGGACTAACCTTTGCCATTCAAAATGTAGGAACGACCGTGCTCGGCCCCGGGGGCTCGGGGCTCGGCTATGGCCAGCCTAGTCCGGGACAGGGCCAGGCCGGAATCCCCACCAGCGTTGCCGTCAAGTTCGACCTGTACAACAATCAGGGAGAAGGCTTTGACTCGACGGGACTATATATCAATGGAGCGTCTCCAACCGTGCCGGCAGTTGACATGACCGGGAGTGGAATCGACCTGCATAGTGGTGACGTGTTCAATGTCGTGATGAACTATGACGGAACCACTTTAGTCATGCAGATAACCGATACCGTCACCCAGGCGAGCTTCCAGACTTCCTGGACAGTGGACATACCAACCGCCGTCGGCGGAAGTATCGCTTACCTCGGTTTCACGGCCGCAACCGGAGGCGCGGCGGCGACGCAGGAGATATTGAACTGGACCTACATTCCGTGAGGCAACGCCGAGTACCTTCTTGGGCAGGTTCCAAATCCTTACCCCTCGCCAGACCTGCTACTGGCGGCGGCCGCACTCGACGCCGTGATCATGCACCATCGTAGCCCGCTGACCCGCTGCCCTACGCAACCTAACTGCTTCCTGAAACTACCTATCTAAATGGCCTATTGAGACTATCTCAGCGGATAGTTCAATTGTGCCTCCTGCAGCCGAGAGTTATTCCTAACGGGTTTCCTGAGAGAAACAATGGCTTTACTTTGACCCAGGCGTCGCCAACGTTTGGCGTGCTAAGTGCTACTAGTAAGCAAGAAGGTTGGTTCGGGGAACGGGTGGGTATGGTCGACTAAACAAGCCTGTGAACCCGCAACTTTGAATTACATTCTGGCCGCTGTCTGATTGAGATAGCCGGTCGCCGATCTTGATGGAGAGTTCTTGAGACACCAAGCGTTGAACCCGAGCGACCTGCCTTTTGGAGTTCGATCTCCTGAGTCAGGTCTGCACGGGCTCCAACATCGGTTACATCAACTCAATTCCGCATAAGCAGAAGAGGAGAACGAGTATGGCTAAGACCAGGTTACTTGCGGTGCTATTGTCATTCGGCGTGGGAGCCGCCGCATTGGCGGTGGCTCAGGAGGAAGGACGGACGCCAGAGCGTGCGGTCCCGGAACAAATGGGAGCAGCGATGGAACAGCCGGCTCAGGCCGCGGTTGTTAGACCTCAGGGCACGGTGATTGTCCCGGAGAGTAGCGTTGTACGTGCCGAGGATGCCGGCCTTCGCGCTCACACCAACACTCTCATTTTTGTTCCTGCAGGTCGTAAGTTGGGATCCGGAAACCCTGATTACAGTTTCAACGGAGAAACTCCGGCATCGTTGGGATGCGTATACCAGGTTGGCCCGATCTACTCGGGATGCAATCCGTCAACCGGGGGCACCAATCATCCCAGCGGCGGTTTCGGCGCGATCGTGCTAGTGGACGCCTTTGACAATCCGAATGCGGCCACGGACCTGGCGACTTTTTCGAGTAACTTCGGTCTGCCGGCGGCAACCTTCACCAAGATCTATGCCAATTCGAGCTGGGGAACCCTTAATGGCATGACTGCCAGTTGCGACGGCAGGCCGGCAGGCAACACCGGCTGGGGTTTAGAGGAGGATCTTGACATCCAGTGGGCGCACGCCATGGCCCCGAATGCCAAAATCGTTCTGGTAGAGGCCTGCACCAATAGCCTCTCAGACCTGTATTATGCCGAGCAGGTTGGCGGGCATGAGGCGGACAACTACGCTGGTGGCGATGTCTCCAACAGTTGGGGCTCCTCGGAGTTCGCTGGCGAAGTCGGCACCACCGACGACGTATTCTACCGCTATCACTGGGACCAGGTCAGTTATTTCGCGTCGGCAGGCGACAGCGGATGGGGCGCCCAATATCCCAGTTCCTCGCCGTGGGTCGTCTCCGCCGGTGGCACCAGCGTCAACCGCGATTCGAATGGCAACTTCTTGAATGAAAGCTGCTGGTCAGGTTCAGGCGGCGGCGTGAGCCAATACGAGATGTGGCAAAACCCACCCTCGATTTCAAACGGAATGGGACCTTGGACCAACTTCCAGTATGGGCTGTTTGGAGGGTATCCCTTTGTCTCGGCTCCGCGGCAAACTCCTGACATTGCCTTTGACGCCGATCCCAACACCGGCGTGAATGTCTACGACAGCTATGGTTATGGAGGCTGGCTCATCGTCGGGGGTACCAGCGTAGCTTCACCTTCCCTGGCCGGGATCGTCAACGCCGCCAACAACAGATCGGGACAGGGTCTAAACGGCGGTTATTACTACAACCAGGAGGACAATCTGATCTATGCGGCTTACACCGCTCACATCGGGTACAAATACTATTACGATGTGACGACCGGTTCGAATGGCAACGGCCATAACGCAGGTACGGGTTACGATCAGTGTACCGGCGTGGGAACTCCGCGCGGCATCGGCTACAAGTAAGACTCTTAATAGGATTCAAGAGTACGTTCTCCGAGGTCCTGCTTTGCGGGACCTCTTTTTTTGCGCTCGTTTTCCTGCCAACCCTTCAGTGCGGCTCGTGGCTATCATGCCTGTTTCAAGTGAACTATCGCCTGACTTCGATGATTTAGTATTAGACTTCTCTGTTTGCGAGTTCACCGGCCGAGGCAAGCCACCCTGGCCGCTTTACGAACCATTGAGCACATCATGCTATTTCGGATGTTGATCGCAACAGTCGGGCTGTTTCTGGTGCCTGGTTTCACCCCGTCTTCCGGACCGTCGCAGGGTAGTTCAACCGATACCAGGCAACTAGTACAACATTTCCGCGTTACGTTATTGCCGTTGCGGCCCGTGGGCATTAATTACGCTGGAGAAATTGCAGGCACGAGCTACTCGTTTCACGCGGCACTATGGAGCAAGCAAGACGGACTGCGTGAAATCGGCCTTCCGGAAGGGTTTAACCGGTCTGAAGGCATAGGGCTCAACCGTGACGGCCACCTTGTCGGGGTGGCCATCGACCTCAAAACGAACCGGCGTCAAGGATTTAAGTACGCCGATGGCAAGTTGATCTTGCTTTCCGGCAGCCAATCCAAGCCTTTTGCAATCAATGATGACGGTCAGATTGCCGGAGAATGCCTTTTGAGCGGCCGAGGCAAAACCGCCGCCGTGGTCTGGAAGGGAAAGGCTGCGCTGGATCTCGGAGGCTGCTGCGGTGGCACGGCGGTTGGGCTCAACAACCATCTGCAAGCGATTGCGAATATCTACGACGAACAAGGCCGGTATCAAGCCTTCCTCTGGGATGAAACGCAAGGACTGCAACCTATCGGTCCTCCCAACGCATATAGTTCGGCGCTGGCCATCAACGATGCGGGACACATTCTGCTCGAGTCTTTCCCCCGTGACTTTCTGCTCTACACCGACGGTAAATTCACCAAATTGGCTTTGTCGCCCAAACAGCCGAGCCAGCCCCGGGCTTTGAGTACCTCGGATGTAATCGTGGGCTCATTTGGCTCGTTCGCAGATTCCTCTCATGCCTTCATCTGGGACCAGGAGCGCGGATTTCGCGACCTGAACACCCTGATCGCTCCGAATTCGGGATGGGTGCTACGAACGGCCAACGCCATCAACAACAAAGGCGAAATCGTGGGCTGGGGAGACCTGCACGGTAAGGAAAGCGTGGGGTTTCTGCTGACTCCACAACCATGATCGACTCAACGGCATTTTCAGAGTAACGTCCGTTTAGCGGGATTCGACAGCGCAAACCCCCGCCGAGGATTCCGGTCCAACTCACTTTCCCAGCAGCTTCTCTATATCCGGACCAATTCTTTCCGGCGGCGTCATCGGCGCATAGCGCTCGATCACCTTGCCCTGCTTGTCGACCAGGAACTTGGTGAAGTTCCACTTGATCGAGTCGCCCAGCAGTCCGCCCTTCTCACTTTTCAGAAATTTGTAGAGCGGATGCTCGTCGCTGCCATTGACGTCGATCTTGGAAAACAGCGGGAAGTCGACGCCATAGTTGGTCTCGCAGAACGACTTGATCTCGTCGTCGGAGCCGGGCTCCTGATGTCCGAACTGGTCGCAGGGGAAGGCCAGCAGTTCAAAACCGCGGTCGTTGAACTTGGTGTAAAGCTCCTGCAGGCCTTTGTATTGCGGCGTGAAGCCGCACTTGCTGGCAGTGTTCACAATCAGCAGGACCTTGCCTTTGTAAGCGGTGAGTTTCTTTTCTTTGCCGTCATTAAGGGTTGCGGAAAAATCGTAGAGACCCATGCGAGACTCCTCAAATCGTTTCACCACAGAGACACGGGGACACAGAGAAGTTCAGATCATGAATTCGCCAGTTTGTCGACAAAGCTCGCCGACAACTCGCGACGGGGAATTCAAAAAATCTCTGTGTCTCTGTGCCTCTTGTGGTTAATACGCCTTCGCGATCACTACCCGCCGATCCACCTGCTCGCCGGTGACGATGCATTTGCCGGGGCCGTCGTACTCGTCGAGCGAAGGAATGCAGCGGATGGTGGCTTTGAATTCTTTCATACGCGCGTCGCACCGAGGATCGTCCTTCATGTGCGCCATGACGAACTTGCCGCCACCCTTCTCCGCGGTAACGTCTTTCAGCAGGGACTCAACTTCTGCGATCGAGTTGGCCAAAACCGTGTTCGCCTTCAGACGCTGCTTGGCGGCGTCGTACATGTTCTTCTGCATTTCATCGAGGATCGCCGGCAGCTTACCCGCAACCTCGGCCTGCGGCATCGGCTCTTTCGTCCCGGTGTCGCGTCGCTTCAGGACGATGCTGCCCGATGCCAGGTCGCGCGGGCCGAGTTCAAGAACCACCGGCACACCGCGGCGCTCCCAGTGAAAGAACTTCGCGCCCGGCGATTGCCCCTCACGGTCGTCGACCTTGGCGCCAACATCCTTCGCTATGCGGTGGGCCGCTTCCAGCACTTTTTCCTTCTCTTCATCCTTGCGGTAGATCGGCACCATCACGGCTTTGGTAGGAGCCAGCCTCGGCGGCAGGACCAGGCCTTTGTCGTCGGAGTGGCTCATGATGAGTCCGCCGATCAGGCGCGTGCTCACGCCCCAACTGGTCTGCCAGACATAGTCAAGCTGACCTTCCTTGCTCTGGAACTGCACATCGAATGCCTTACCGAAATTCTGTCCCAGGTCGTGACTGGTGCCGGCCTGCAAGGCGAAGCCGTTCTGCATCATGGCCTCAATGCTGTAGCTATGCAGCGCTCCAGCAAACTTTTCCGACTGCGTCTTCCGTCCTTTGATGACGGGCATCGCCATCACGTTCTCGGCGACGTCGGCGTAGACGTCGAGCATGCGCAGCACTTCCTCGACCGCCTCATCGTGATTGGAGTGCGCGGTGTGGCCCTCCTGCCAGAGAAATTCCGTGGTCCGCAGGAACATGCGCGTGCGCAATTCCCAGCGAATGATGTTGGCCCACTGATTCACTAGCATGGGCAGGTCGCGCCAGCTCTTGATCCACCTGGCGAAGAAGTGGCCGATGATGGTCTCCGACGTCGGCCGGATGACGTACGGCTCTTCCAGTTGCTTGCCGCCGGCCAGAGTGACCACGGCCAGTTCGGGCGAGAAGCCTTCCACGTGCTCGGCTTCCTTGTGCAGAAAGCTCTGCGGGATCAGCAGCGGGAAGTACATATTCTGATGACCGGTGGCCTTGAAGCGGTCGTCGAGCTCGCGCTGCAACAGCTCCCAGACAGCGTAGCCGTTGGCCTTGATGACCATGCAGCCTTTGACGATTTCGGCGGGCTCGGCCATGTCGCCTTGCAAAACGACGTCCTGATACCAGGTGGCAAAATCCTGACTGCGGGCAGTGATGGGAGATTCAGCCATAGAGATGAGTGCCTTCGTTCCTGTCTGTCATTGTGAATGCTTCGTCTTAGATTATGACAGGTAGATCGCTTTTCACCACGGAGACGCGGCGAGTGCGGCCTGGCTTTCCGATTTTGAGATTGTCACTCGGCTGGCTCGCGTGGGTCACTGACAACCTTTCTTCTCAGGCGTGAAATTCTGGTGAGTGTCGATTGAAGAGGTTCCGGACTTCTTGCATCCGCTACGGTTGACGCCTTGAAACAGCCTGACGCCCGAGATTCCTTCCTCCCAGACGCTCGAACATGGAATGCTTCCGCTGTCCCCTGATTCAGCGGATGGCATCACCTTTCGCCCTCCAGGAAAGGAGCGTCACCATGGCTCACACTTATCTTCGGATTTTCAAAAGCATCCCCCAACACTTTGCACAAATCGGAGCAGTCGCGATGGCATTGGCGGTTGTCTTCGCGTTGGCGATGGCGGCAGCGCCAGCGGCGCAGGCGCAAACGTTTCAGGTCATTCACGCCTTCACCGGCGGCGTGGACGGAGGGAATCCTGAAGCCGGCTTGACCGTGGATGCTGCAGGAAATTTCTACGGAACTACGGAATTTGGAAACCAATCTGCTGGCACAGTCTTCAAACTCGTGCATTCCCGCTCTGGTTGGGTGTTGACTACTCTCTACAGCTTCCATGGAGGCTACGACGGTTCTTCTCCCTGGGGCAGGGTGGCGATTGCGAGTGATGGAACGTTGTATGGGACCACGACCGGCGGAGGCGGAGGCAACTGCCAACCGCTTGGCTGTGGCACAGTCTTTCAACTGACTCCCCCGCCTACAGCTCTGGCCCAGTGGAACGAGACCCAGATCTATGCGTTCGGCGGGGTTGACGGAGACTTTCCAACCGACGACCTTACCTTCGACCCATCAGGGCATATCTATGGCACGACATACGCAGGCGGATGGGAGAACCTAGGGACAGTTTATGAGCTGACACCGTCGTGGGGCACCTGGACAGAAACTGTTCTTTATTCGGCTTACTACTCTGATACTGGGGTCTTCCCGCGGGGTGGTGTTGTCTTAGATAAGTCCGGCAATCTATACGGAGTCATGACTGGCGGCAATAACCCCCAAGACTGTTGGCCTACGGTTTACGAGTTATCGCCAACTGGATCGGGTTGGACACCGCAGATACTCGTCTGCTTCATAACCGACGCTTCGAACATTATTTGGGAGGCTGGGACTCCAGAGGCGGGGTTGATCATCGATCAATCTGGAAACTTGTACGGGACGGCGGCCGCGGCCTTCGAGCTAACGCCTGCCAATGGGACTTGGACCTTCAATTATTTCGCTCCTCTCAGCGGGGCCAGCGGAGCCAAACTGGTTGTGGACAGCACGGGCAATTTCTACGGCACAACCTGGAATGGCGGCGCCTACGGAGACGGCAACGTTTTCAAACTCACCCTGTCGAATGGCGCTTGGACGTACACCTCGCTCTACGATTTCACTGGCGGTACCGACGGGTCAAATCCGGTAAGCAACGTTGTTTTCGATGCGCAGGGAAAACTTTACGGTACGACACTCTTCGGCGGTAGTTACAGATGTACCGGCAGCGGGTGCGGAGTCGTCTGGGAGATTACGCCGTAGAATCAGTAGCCATTCGTCGCTGTCTTTCACCCGCGAGACACATCTACGGCGCGCCGTTCCTTATCAGCCTGAGAAACTCGGCGTGGACGCGCTTGTCAGTCGAGAGCTCGGGATGGAAGGTCGCGGCCATCACGCTTCCCTTGCGCACCAGCACGGGATCGTCGCCGCGCTTGGCCAGCACCTCCACGCCGGGCCCAACTTTTTCGATGCGGGGAGCGCGGATGAAGACCATCTCCAGCGGCTCGCCGCCTAAAGCAGTGGCAGCCTCGACGATGGTGGAATCGATCTGGCGGCCATAGGCGTTGCGGCGAATCGTCATGTCAATGGCATTCAGACCGGGCTGATGCGGATTCTCGACTTCTCTGGCCAGCATGATCGCGCCGGCGCAGGTGCCGAAGGTCGGCTTGGTATGAACGAAATCGTTTAGCTTCTGGAACGTTTCCGGGCCAAGAAGTTTCAGGAAGGTGCTCGACTCGCCGCCGGGGATGACGAGGCCGTCGATCTGGTCAAACTGCTCGGCCTTGCGCACCAGGATGACTTCTGCGCCGAGTTCTTCCAGGCGGCGGCGGTGGGCATCGAAATCGCCTTGTAGTGCGAGAACGCCGATTTTCATAAGGATGCTATTCGCCGTTCGCTATTCGCTCTTCGCCAGATATCCCGGTGCAAGGTTTCTCGCAGTCCGCACTCCTCGAAGGGTCTGCAGAAATGCAGTCAACATCTGGCGAACGCTGGTTATGTCCTTGAGGGTGGTCGCGTAGTCAGTTGGGCTCAGGAAACTCTGATCTTTGGCCAGTCGAATGTGGTTTTGTAACTCGCTGGCAGAACCCATGGCGATCTGGACAAAGCGCGCCAGTTCGACGTCGCCCCACCTCCCACATCCTTCAGCAAGGTTAGCGCCGATTGATCCTGCCGCTCTGCGAATTTGAGATGTCAACCCGAATAACTCTGAACGTGGAAAGCACTCGGTTATCCGGTATAACTTGATGGTGAGAGCATGTGCCTCTTGCCACACCTCAAGCTCCTCATGATTTCTCACCTAAGCCTCCGTTGGCCGCTCTGGCGAAAAGCGAAGAGCGAATGGCAAACAGCGGCCTCTCTACCATCCCCGCGTCTGCAGCAGGTCCTTTTCTTCGATGGCGCCGACGGCCAGGCCCTTCATGGCTCCGGTCATCTGCTCGCTGACTTCAGCGAGGATCTTGGGATCGTCAAAGTGCGTGGTCGCAGTCACGATGGCCTGGGCACGCGACTCGGCTTCTTCGCGCTCGACTTTCACGGTCAGGTCGAGCGGCGTCGCTCCACCCTTCATGAAGATGCCTGAGCCGACGAACACGGCCTCGGCGCCCAACTGCATCATGAGCGAAGCGTCGGCCGGAGTCGCAATGCCGCCAGCGGAGAAATTCGGAACCGGCAGCTTGCCTGCCTTGGCCACGATTCGCACCAACTCATACGGTGCTTGATGGTTCTTGGCAGCAGCGAAAAGTTCCTGCTCGCTCATCACCGTAAGTTGACGCATTTCTTTAACTATTTGCCGCATGTGCTTGACGGCATGGATTACGTCCCCCGTCCCGGCTTCCCCTTTGGTACGGATCATGGCAGCGCCTTCGGCGATGCGCCGCAGGGCCTCGCCCAGATTGCGCGCGCCGCAAACGAACGGCGTGGTGAAGGCATGCTTGTCGACGTGATGCTCTTCGTCAGCCGGGGTCAGCACCTCGGACTCGTCGATGTAGTCGACGCCGATTTCCTGCAGAACCTGCGCCTCGGCGAAGTGGCCGATGCGGCACTTGGCCATGACGGGGATAGAGACCGTTGCCATGATCTGCTTGATCAGCTTGGGATTGGCCATGCGCGAGACACCGCCCTCGGCGCGAATGATGGCGGGCACGCGCTCCAATGCCATGACTGCGGACGCGCCGGCTTTCTCGGCCACTTCGGCCTGCTCGACGCTCATGACGTCCATGATGACGCCGCCCTTCAGCATCTCGGCCAGGCCGGTCTTCAAACGCAAGCTGGTGTTGCTACCATTGTTTTCTGACATGAACTTCTCCCACTCGCACGAGTGCGGCGATTCGCATTTGGCAGTTGGCAATTAGCACGTGGCTAAGGCGCAGGAGACAAACCGCGAATTCCGCGCAGGTTCGAGCTCGTTAACCTTCTATTCTACCTTGTGGAATTGCGCTGCGGAATCCCGCTGCGACCTTGTTTCAATCCGGCGCAGACGTCTTCGATCTTATACTAGGGCAGAGCCGACAGATGCCGAGTTGCGAGATCGTGCCGATGACGGAACAGCACTGGGAGGCGGTGCGCGAGATCTATGCCCAGGGCATCGCGACTGGGAATGCCACGTTCGAACAGACGGTTCCCGACTGGCAGGAGTGGGCCGCGCGACATCTGACAAGCTGCCGCTTGGTGGCCTGCGTGGAAAGTGAGATTTTGGGATGGGCGGCGCTGAGCCGGGTTTCCACGCGGCGCGTGTATGAGGGCGTAGCCGAGGTCAGCATCTACATAGCCGAGCAGGCGCAGGGTCAAGGAATTGGGAGGCAGTTGCTGGCGGCGCTGATTGCGGAGTCGGAAAAGAACGGCATCTGGACGTTGCAGGCGGGAATCCTCGCCGAGAATGCGATCAGCATTCGATTGCACCAACAGGCCGGCTTTCGCGTCGTGGGCAGGCGCGAAAAGATTGGCTGCAGGGAGGGACGCTGGCGCGACACCGTGTTGATGGAGCGGAGAAGCGCGGTGGTCGGCAGGTAGCAGCGCCTAACCGCTATGCGCCCGGGGGGGAGCCTTCAGGCCTGCGTCGATGGCCTAGCCGGTGAACTCCGCTTTAGCGGCTGAGGTGAACGGTACCTCGGCGGATGATGCCAGCTTTGTCATACAGGACTGAAGTGGGTGTGAAAACCTCTGGCGTCCCCATGGGACTCGAATTCATTTCCCACCAAACCCAGCATTCCGCCTGCGGCCCATGCTGGGCTAAGCTCTTCCGCGCGTGTGGCGCTCGTTTTCCGCTGTTCGCTCTACCCTGCCGAAGCGCAAAGTTATTCTCACATAGGCACGGCCTCTGAACCGGTGACGCTCCCCTGTCTTTTCCCAAGCTTAAGTGGCGTCGCTATGTTTCTTTTGTAGAAATTTGGCGAACTTGCGGTGAGGATCGATTTCGATGAATGTTCCTTTGCTGCTGGCCAGCACTTCCCCATCGGGGTTACGAATCTCGGCAGCGTTCAGGTGCTCGCGACCGTCCACCTGCACCTCCCAGCCTTCAACGATAAGCGGCACCGACAGTGGGACTGGCCTGAGGTAATCAACTTCCATGCGGCTGGTAAGCGCGATCACCTCGCGCAACTTGTTGACCTTGCCCATGGCCTCGTCAAGGATGGTGGCGATAATGCCGCCATGGGCGTGGCCGGGCGGCCCGACGAAGCGGTCCTCCAGCTGGAAGTGGCAGACAAATCGCTGGCGTTGCTTATCGAGGACAAACTCCAACCGCAATCCGGCTTGGTTGCCCGGACCGCAGCCGAAACAGTTGTTGGCAATTTGCTCTTGCTTTACCTGGTGACCGTGAACTTGCTCGTGCTGAGGCATGAAACCAAGATGAGGCATGCAGCGTGGAAGATGCAAGCGCAGAAACCGCTGTTCGCTATTCGCTATTCGCCGGAACATTCGAGTCAGCGCCTTAGCGAAGGGCGAAGAGCGAACAGCGTCATTTTTTCGCCACCAGCTCAGCGACGGCTTTGTCCTTGATCGATTCGTGGTAATGCAAGATGCGCAACTCGGCGAAGGCGCGCAGCAGTTCATTGCTCTTGAGCAGGTGCATGGGATGGCTGGGGCCGGCGCCCAGGCGCAACTGCTCGCGGGTGTAGGTTTTGAAGATCAGCAGACCACCGGGCTTGAGCGCCGCTGCGATCTGCGAAAATAGTGTCCGCTCCAGGTAAAAGAAATTCAGGACCAGGTCGAAGGCTGCACTGGGCAGCGGGGTTTGCGTGAGATCGGCCTGCTCGAAAGATATGTGCAAACTGCGTTTGGCGAACTCGCGTTTCGCAATGTCCAAGCCGGCGGGAGAAATTTCGATCATGGTAACGTCCCAACCCCGCTCGGCGAGAAATATGGCATGACGGCCGACGCCGCCGGCAAGATCAAGACAACGCCCGGATTGAGGAAAGCTGGGCGCGATGAATTCGTCATAGGCGCTGACCAGCAACGGATCGGGGGTCAACGACTGGTGCGAGCCTTCGCGGTAACGGTGATCCCAGGCGGTGCGTTCGCTGTCGTTCATAAGTTCGCCGTCAGACATCAGCGGTCAGCAATATCCCTAGGATTCTATTCTGGGCTGGATTATCGGGCCACAGGTTGCGGCGAGGGCAGGAAAACTCTGCTCGAATCACACTGAAGTCCCGCAGTTGCTAAAGCCGGATCGATTTTGCATAACTAACGGACGGCCTGAAGTGTCTGCGTGAGAACCGGTGTCGTCCCCGGGGGACTCGGATTTATATTCCATTTTACCCAGCATTCCGCCTCCGGCTCCATGCTGGGCTAAGCTCTTCCGCGCCTACGGCGCTCGTTGATTGACGTGCAATCTGTGGCTTCATACCACCACGCTTTTTCAAATTGAGTTCTCACGCAGACACGGAAGTCCGTGCACGTCGACCGGCGGATTCGACACGCTGGATTCAACGGTCAACTCTTTAGCTCTATGAATAGTCAGGTTGGCTGATAGCTAAAGGCTGACAGCCGCTCTCAAAACAAATGGGGATTGTTAGGGTTTCCGGAATCGATGGTGATTTGCTCGTTGGGATTGCGATTGACGTACCAGCACGGCTTCATTCCATACTGAGGCAACAGAGAATTGGTGCAGCTGACCTGGTGGTCGCCGGCATAGTCATACTCGGTCCTGCCGTTTTTCAGTTTCACGGCGTAGAAGCTGTGGACGGTGATGCTGCCGACCGCAGCGCGGGCGGGAATGCCGAACCGCAGTGACAGAAAGTCGGCCGCGTAGAGAACGGCGGCTATCACGATCACGATAATGAGGACGCGTTTCATAGAACGGGTGGGTTCCCGATCAATTGTATGTCAGGCCACGTCAGACCGGCTTGTTCTGGACCGTTTCGTGAATCACCCAAGCCGAGGTACGGTGGATCGCCGGATGCTCCCTCGCCACCGCAGGGGTTCTTCGACTGCGCTTGCCCGCTTTGCAGTCTGCGCTCCGCTCCGAATGACAAATAGCCGGGGGATGCAGCATCCCTTTCGGGCGTCGTTGCAAAAACTTGGCTCAAAGCAACCCGCTCTTCACAGAAAAGTTGAGTTCCGCCGGGAGCGCGAGCATCATAATGTCACAGAGGCATGTGGCCTGGTCGCACAAACCAGCGGCAGGTCTTTTGAACGAGCGAGCCGGGGTGCGAAACCTTTCGAAGAAGAGCTAATGCAGTGAGTCGCGGAATCAGCATTCGAGAGCCGAGGACTTCGCAAGGCGGCGGAGGGCGCGGTCCTACGGCCAAGTGGCCGGGAGGCTGGGGTGGCGGTGGAGGCCGCGGCGGGGACGACGAGCCCAGTTACGCGGAACGCCTGCGGCGCTACCGGCTGGGACTGATGCTGGGGCTGTCGTCGGTGGTGATGCTGTTCATCTCGTTCACCACGGCCTACGTGGTGCGCAAAGCCGGCGCCGCCTGGGATCCAGCTCGAAATGATTATGTCGGCAACTGGGTGCCGCTGGCGCTTCCTATCCGGATTCTGCTGCTGAATACCTTCGTCCTGATGTTGAGCAGTCTGACGCTGGAGATTGCGCGGCGGCGGGCGGCGCAAGATGTTGCGCTGGCGCCCATCGCTGAGATTCCGGGTATTCGCGTCGATGTGAATCACGCTTTACCGTGGCTCTGGACCACGATTCTGCTGGGTCTGGGATTTCTTGGCGGACAAGCGTATGCGTGGCTGCTGCTGGAGCGCGGCAACCTGACTTTCGCCAGCAATGCCAGCACCTCTTTCTTTTTCATCCTGACGGGAGTGCACGCGGTGCACCTGGCCGGCGGAATTTTGGCCCTGCTTTACGCCGGCATAACCTACTGGCTACATCGTCCGCCGGAGACGCGGCGTATCGTGATCGACGTGACAGCGTGGTACTGGCACTTCATGGGCCTGCTGTGGCTTTATGTGTTTGGGCTGCTGTATTTCGCGCGGTAAGAACCGCGGCCAGCATCACTGAAACCGGGAATTTTACGGGGGCAGTCGGTGCCTGCTCATTTGGTAACTATACGCCGTCCCTCGACTACGTTCGGAAACGCTCTAACCTTAAACTTTGCGGTTTTGCGCGCCTGCCACAAGTCATATTGAACCTGCATCTTCAGCCAGAAGTCCGGGGTCGTTCCCAGCGCCGCCGAAAGCCGAAGCGACATGGGAGCGGTAATGCCGGCATGGCCGTTCAAGATTCGAGACAGATGAGCCCGGGTAACACCCAGACGGGAGGCTGCGTCGCCAACCCTAATGTCGCCGAGATAGTCGCGCAGCACCTCTCCGGGATGCGCTGGATTGAAGATCATCTCTTTCCCTTTCCGTGACAGTCCTGATAATTCAACAGAACGACATCTTCCCCGTGGAAGGCGAAGGTCAGTCTCCAGTTTCCGTTCACCCATACCGACCAGTGCCCTTCCAGGCTGCCATGTAGCGGATGAAGATTGTTGCCAGGCGCGTTCATATCGCTCGGGCAGGAGGCAACGTTCAGAGCAGTCAAGAGCCTACGGAGCCGGGCAGCATGCTGGGGCTGGATGCCGGCTTTCGATCCTGTCTCGGCGAACCGCCGTAATCCTTTATGGTGATAGCTCTTGATCAATGTGTATAGTGTATACGCACGCTATACGTTTGGCAATAAAAAGCATATCTCCGAGCCTCCGACCTCGACACCTGGAAACCTTGAGCGCGCCGCACGCCGACCCGCTATAATAAGAAGTTTCGGCAGCGCGATTTGAGCCAGTCTGAGAGGCGAAGCTGCATTCAGCACTTCGCCAACTGCCTGCCGGGACCCTGGGGCCATGTCGAACGAGAGCATTACCGTACGCGGAGCGCGCGTCCACAATCTGAAGAACATCGATTTCGAGATTCCGCACAACCTGCTGACGGTGGTGACCGGAGTCTCGGGATCGGGCAAGTCGTCGCTCGCGTTCGACACCATCTACGCCGAGGGACAGCGGCGCTACGTCGAATCCCTGTCGGCCTACGCCCGCCAATTCCTGGAGCGCATTGAGAAGCCCGACGTCGATGTGATCGACGGCATCGCGCCAGCCGTTGCCATCCGGCAGAAAAACACTACCCGCAATCCGCGCTCGACTGTGGCCACGGCCACGGAGATTTACGATTACCTGCGCCTGCTGTACGCGCGCGTTGGCCGCACCTATTGCCTGAACTGCGGGCAGGAGGTGAAGAAAGACACGGTTGACGAAGTCGCGGACCGGATTCTGGCGCTGGGCGAAGGGACGCGGGTGCAGGTGTTCTTTCCTATCCAACCGCCGCCTCCGCCGTCGAAGCCTGAGAAGGTCAAAGGACGTCGGACGGCTACCAAGGCCAGGAAGAAAAGCGCGAAGGCGGCGGAACATTCTCTGCTGAAGGAGCGCCTGTTCGAGTTGCGCAAGCGGGGCTACAACCGGCTTTATCAGAACGGTCAGCTCTTTGAATTTTCCACGCCTGAGTCGCTGCTCGATCTGAACTTTGCCGAGCCGGTGCTGGTGCTGATCGATCGTATCTCGGTTTCACCCGACGCTCGTTTGCGCATCGTGGACTCGGTGGAGCAAGGCTATCGGGAGGCCGGCGAAGTTCTGTTCGAGACGGCGCCGCGCGAAGGCGAAGCGGTGCAGCAATTCCGTTTCTCGCAGCGCTTTGAGTGCAAGCAGTGCAACATTCGTTATGAAGAGCCGGAGCCGAGGCTATTCTCGTTCAACAATCCTTTTGGCGCTTGCCCGCGTTGCCAGGGCTTCGGCAACACCATTGACTTCGACTTGAACCTGGTTATCCCTAACAAGACTCTGACGCTAGCGGAAGGCGCGATCGAGCCCTGGACCAAGCCCAAATACAAACCGCTGGCGACGGAGATGCGACGCTACGCGCGTGCAGCCGATATCCCGCTGGATGTGCCGTGGCAAGACCTCACGGCTGATCAGCAGAGTTTCATAATTAGCGGCGACGGAAAATTCTGGGGAGTGCGCGGCTTCTTCGAACACCTGGAGCGTAAGAAGTACAAGCTACACGTACGCGTGTTCTTGAGCCGGTATCGCGGCTATTCAGTCTGCTCCGATTGCAGTGGCTTGCGTCTGCGCCGGGAAGCGCGGCAAGTCAAGATCGGCGGCAAGGATATTTGCCAGGTATCGGCGATGACGGTGGAAGAGGCAACGCGCTTCTTTGCGCAAGTGCGACTGACGCGGCAAGAGTCTGACATCGCCAGCAAGCTGCTGGAAGAGATCAATGACCGGCTGCGGTACCTCAACGATGTTGGACTGGAATACCTGACGCTCGACCGATTGTCATCGACATTGTCGGGCGGCGAGGCGCAGCGCATTCAGTTGGCAACTTCGCTGGGATCGCGACTGGTGGGAACGCTGTATGTGTTGGACGAGCCGTCGATCGGGCTGCACCATCGCGATACCGCGCGCCTGATCAAGATCCTGCAAGATCTGCGCAACCTGGGAAATACCATTCTGGTGGTGGAGCACGACGCCGACATCATGCGCTCGGCTGACCACATCCTCGATCTGGGACCCGGCGCGGGAGAGAATGGCGGCCGCATGATTGCCAGCGGAACCTACGACGAGATTCTGCGCAATCCGGCGTCGCTGACTGGACGTTATCTCAGCGGCGAGTTGCGGATTCAACTTCCGGCTGTGCGGCGAACGGGAACGGGACGGAAGATCAAGCTGATCGGCGCGCGCGCCCATAATCTGAAGAAAGTGGATGTCGCCATTCCTTTGGGCATGCTGGTGGTGATTACCGGCGTCTCAGGATCGGGGAAATCGACGCTGGTGCACGATGTTCTTTATAACGCGCTGGCGGCGGAAAAGGGACAGATCACCGGCGGCCCGCAGGCCCAGCTCGACCGGCTGGAAGGAGCGGAGTGGATCGACGAAGTGGTGCTGGTCGATCAGTCGCCCATCGGGCGCACGCCGCGCTCGAACCCGGTTACTTACATCAAAGCATTTGACGCTATCCGCGAGTTGTTCGCCTCGCTACCCGAGAGCGAGAAACGCGGTTATGCCGCGGGACATTTTTCCTTCAACATCCCGGGCGGACGCTGCGACGCTTGCCAGGGAGACGGCACGGTCACGGTGGAAATGCAGTTTCTGGCCGATGTGGAGCTGATCTGCGAGGAGTGCAAAGGCTCGCGCTATAAGCCGGAAGTGCTGGAGATCCGCTATCACGGCAAGAATATTCACGACGTGCTGAACCTGACCATCAAGGAAGCGTTGCATTTCTTTTCCGGCGTGCCCAAGATCGTGGAGAAGCTGCGGGTACTGGAAGAAGTTGGGCTGGGTTACCTGCGGCTGGGTCAGTCGGCGACAACGCTTTCCGGAGGCGAGGCGCAACGCATGAAACTTGCGGCACACTTGCAGCCGAAGATGCGCGATATTGGCAAGCCGCGCAGCGAGCAGAACAAGCGGCAGCCGCGCGTGCTGTACATCTTCGACGAGCCGACCACTGGCTTGCATTTCGATGACGTGAGCAAGCTGTTAGCCGCCTTCCGCCGTCTAATCGAGGCGGGTGGATCGATCGTGGTCATTGAGCATAACCTTGACGTAATCAAGATGGCGGACTGGGTGATCGATTTGGGACCGGAAGGCGGAGCGCGCGGCGGGCAGGTGGTAGGAGTGGGCACGCCGGAAGATATCGTGAAGGTAGCAAACTCCTACACCGGTCAGTGGCTGGCGCATGTGTTGCCGCGCCATGGCAACGAGTAAATCCTATGAATCTGCATCGAGCGCCGGCGTGGCTTCTGGTCGCAGCGGTCGCTACGACCGCAGTTGGGATTTGTGCCGGCGCGCAGGAGAGCAAGCCCACCATTCGCCATCATCAAGTCGCCGAAACGGTGCCCGATGACAGCAGCTCCCCTGAAGTCGAGCAAGCCGAAACCGCGATGCAGCATAACGATCTGGCTGCTGCAGAAACGCTGCTGCAAAAAGCAGTCACGGCCAAGCCGGGCGACTATCGCGCGTGGTTCGACCTGGGATACGTTTACAACGCAACCCAACGCCGCTCGGACGCCATCGCTGCTTATCGCAAGGCGGTGGCGGCAAAGCCCGATGTTTTCGAGTCAAACCTGAATCTTGGACTCCTGCTGGCAAAACAGAGCGACAGCGCCGAAGCAGCCAAGTATCTGACGGCGGCGACGAAATTACAGCCGACGGCGAAATCTCAGGAAGGCCTGGCGCGGGCGTGGCAGGCGCTCGGACGGGTGCAAGAAAGTAGCGATCCGCAGCAGGCATTGGCTGCCTACGCGGAAGCCGCCAAGCTCAATCCCAAGGATGCTGAACCACATCTGTCTGCCGCAAAACTCCTGCAGAAGCAGGGCAATGTGGATGCGGCGGCGCGCGAATATCAGGCGGCTGCCGAACTCGATCCCAAATCGCAGGAAGCTCTAGCCGGGCTGGTGAATCTCTTTATCACTCAGAAAAAATATGCAGACTCCGAAGCCGCGCTGCGCAAGCTGCTGGCCGCCGATCCGCAAAACGACAACGCCCGCGTGCAATTAGGACGGGTGTTGGAGGCAGAGGGAAAAAACGACGAAGCTGCGGAAGAATTGCAGGCTGGTTTGAAGGCGAATCCCGGCGATCCGCATGCTGCGCTGGAACTGGGCACGCTTTACGTGAAGGCGAATAAGAACGCCGAGGCCGAGCAGCAGTTCCGGCTGGCGCTGCAAAAGTTGCCGCAAGATCCCGAAGTGCATTTCGCGTTGGGATCGCTGCTGATGTATGAGAGGAAATATCCCGAGTCGCAGCAGGAGTTGCTGATCGCCGTGAAATTAAAGCCGGATTTGGCGAAGGCTTACGAAAATCTGGCCATTGTGGCGGCCGCAAACAAGCAATATCCGCTGGCGCTGCAGGCCCTGGACGCGCGGGCAAAATATCTGCCCGAAATGCCGGCAACCTACTTTCTGCGTGCCACAACCTTCGACAACTTGAAAGCTATACCCCAGGCGGTGGAGAATTATCAGCGGTTCCTTACGGTGGACGATGGCAAGTTTCCGGATCAGGAGTGGCAGGCGCGTCATCGACTGATTGCGCTCGATCCTCAACACGCCGACAAGTACCGGGTCAAGAAATAGCATGCGCTTCCAATTTCAATGTGCGGTGACGGTGTTGCTGCTAACCAGCCTGGCGCTGGCCGGCAATGAGACGGCGGCGCAGTTGAAAGCGCGGGCCGATTCCGCCCATGGAGGCGAACAGGCTAAGCTCTGTCTGGAATACGCGCGTCGCCAACTCGACGATGCTAACGCCCTGTTCACCGACGGGCAAGTGGACAAAGCGCAGGCCGAAGTGCGCGAAGCTGTGGACTACGCGCGCAAAGCGGCTGATGCTGCTGCCTCATCGGGCAAACAATTGAAGGAAACGGAAATCAAGCTGCGCAAACTGGGCGAGCGCATGCATGATGTGGGCGAGTCGCTGGCGTTCGAAGACCGTCCTCCAGTTCGCCAGGCAGTGAACGAAATTGAGCAGATCCGCTCTGATCTGATGGTGAGAATGTGGGGGCCGGAAGCTGAGCCGAAAGGAAAATCGTGATGCTGCGCCGGGTGCAATGCGTGATGTGGCTGGCCGTTCTGCTGTGCACTTGCCCGCGCTATGGGGCAGCCCAGAAACGCGATCCGCTGACTGAAAAGGAAGTTGATCAGATGCGCGAGTCGGCCGATTGGCCGGACAAGCGGATTGAGTTGATGGTGAAGTTTGCCCGGGAGCGCATGACGGCGATCGATCAACTGCAGGCAAATCCAAAGGGCGCCAAAGACCGGCCCATGCAGATTCACGACCTGCTGGAAGACTTCTCTGCCCTGCTGGATGAAGTTGACGACAATGTGGAGATGTACGCCTCGCACAAGGCAGACATGCGCAAAGGACTGATGCTGTTCCTGGAGGCGACCAGCGAGTGGCAACTGAAATTACGCCGCTTGAAAGAACAGTCGCCGCCGGAAGAACTGGAGCAGTATTCTTTCGTGTTGGCCAATGCCACCGACGCGGTCACGGACAGTGGTGACGACGCCCGCGAGGAATTGAAGGAACAAAATGAACTGGCCAAGCAGAAGAAGTTGACCAAAATCTATTCGGAGCGGCCGGACTGAAGCGGCGGGCGAAATAGAAAAAGGCCGCCAAATTTCCCCCTGTGGCGGCCCTTTCCAGTTGTCTTGTTGCAACAACCGATGTACTCGAACGACAGTAGCAGAAACTTTGAGCGCAATACAATAGCGCAGATACCTTAGTACTCACACGTATCTGATCCGTTACTGTTGAAGCTGCTGGTTGCTTGGCGGTCGTGGTAGGTTAGTGACATCTTGCGGGAAAACCTGCACAACATCTTTCAAATGACGTACCGCGAGCTGCGGCCGCACGCGCCCATGCCGGAATTTCGAGTGGAGTTCTATCCCTTCGCCAATGTGAACAACACCATACGGCTGCGTGAGGCGGTGGCGCACGTACGCATCTCGGACCTGCTGGAAGGCGCGCCCGAGGGTGTGATCACGGCCATCGCGCACATCCTGCTGGCCAAGGTTTATCGCAAGCCGATCCAGGCGCTGCACTCCACGCGTTATCGCCGCTATGTTTCAAGCCACGACATGAGCGCCAAGGCACAACTGGTGCGGCAGATGCGCGGCCGGAAACGGATTGACTCTCCCCGGGGACAGGTCTACGACCTGGACCAGGTATTCGAGGAACTCAACCGGCAATTCTTTTATGGACTGCTGGCCCGGCCGCGGATGACCTGGAGCCGGTCGCACTCGCGGCATAGCCTGGGGCATTTTGATCCGGCGCACAATGCGATCGTGGTGAGCCGCGTGTTCGATCAGCCGCGAGTTCCCCGGTATGCGGTGGAGTACATTGTCTATCATGAGATGCTGCACCTGAAGCATCCGGTCAAGCTGCGCGGCAGCCGCCGCTGCGTGCATGGGCCGGAGTTTCAGGCGGAAGAGCGGCTGTTTCCTGAGCTGGAAAGGGCCAAGGCTTTCCTGAAGATTCTGTGAGAGAACAATCCTTCGCTGGTCAACGCTGGTTTTCTGCATCCGCTTGGGCGCGGAGGCGCAGCCGATAAGTCCATCCGCCGATGACCGCAGCCGGGGCCATGAAAAGCAGCGCCGCCAGTTGCGGCCAAGCCGCTCCGTAGCGAATCATGACGCCGACGGCGGTGAGCGCAACTAATCCACCGGCAATCCAGGCAGCAATAAAGTGCGGCCGGCCGCCGATAAAGCTGGCCAGAAATCCCGCGGACAGGGCGAACAGAAGCCCGAAGATCACGGCGCCCAGTTGAAAGCTGATACTGGCGGGGGCATGCGGATCGGTGTTGGTAACGCGGAAAACACCGAACCAGAGCAGTTCGAAGAACAGATACCCGAAGACCACGCCGCTGAAGACGCGCACCGATCGCTCTCCTTGTCACGCTCCGATCCGGTACGGAGAAAACCCAGGGGCTGAAGCCCAAACTTCCTGCAGGACTATATGGACGGCCTTAAGGCCGTCCCTTCACCGCGCTCCGTTCGGCACGAGTAAACTCGTGCCCTGATACAACCCCGATTCGCAGCACCCATGAGACAGGGTTCGCTTCGCGATCAGCAATTCCCTGCCAAAGAAACCGCAGATCCCTCCGCTCGGACTAAAGTCCTCGGTCGGGATGACAAATATACGGGACCTGTGATGGCGCAGCTAAAGCTGCGCCCCTTCAAACCAGCTTACCGCTGTAAGTTCTCGACGATGACGGCGATGCCTTGGCCTCCGCCGATGCAGGCAGTCGACAAACCGTACTTCGCCTTGCGGCGACGAAGCTCGTACAAGAGCGTGATCAGCAGGCGAGTACCCGTTGCTCCCAGGGGATGGCCGAGCGCAATGGCGCCGCCGTTCACGTTTACTTTGTTGCGATCAAGGCCGAGCTCTTTCTCGACGGCAAGATACTGTCCGGCGAAAGCTTCGTTGACTTCGATCAAGTCGATGTCGTCGAGCTTCAGTCCGGCTTTCTGGAGCGCGATGCGGGTCGCCGGAACCGGTCCGGAGCCCATGATTTTGGGATCGACGCCGGCGATGCCCCAGCTCACAATGCGGCCCAGGGGTTTGAGGTTGCGCTTTTCAGCTTCGTCGAGCGGCATAACGACCATGGCCGCGCCGCCATCGACGATGCCGCTGGCATTGCCGGCAGTGACGGCACCGTTCTTGCCGAAGGCCGGCTTCAGTTTGCGCAGGCTGTCCATGGTAGTTTCGGGACGCCGATGATCATCTTCGGTGAACAGCTCGCCCGTCGGCTCACCGCGGCGATTGCGCAGCGGCACGGGAGTCAATTCCTCCTGCAGGCGACCAGCCTTATAAGCGGCATCGGCCGTCTGCTGCGAGCGCAAGGCGAATTCGTCCATCATCTCGCGAGTCACGCCCTGCTGCTCGGCATAGAGCTCGGCAGTGTTGGCCATGTAGAGGCCGCAGTAGCTGTCGAGCAGGGCGACCATGAGCGAGTCTTCCAGCTTGCCTTCGCCCAGGCCCACGCCCCAGCGCATGCCACGAATCACGTGCGGGGCTTGCGACATCGACTCGAAGCCTCCGGCCAGAACGGTCTTAGCTTCGCCGAGCTGAATCATTTGGGCGGCGGTGACGATGGACTGCATGCCCGATCCGCAGAGGCGATTGACAGTGAGGGCCGGAACCTCGATGGGAACTCCGGCTTTTAGGGCGGCATGGCGCGCGCCATAGATGGAGTCGCCCGAAGTCTGCTGGGCGTTGCCGAATACGGCGTGATCGATTTCCCCGGGCTCGACGCCGGAGCGTTTCATGGCTTCGGTGGCGGCAATCGCGCCCAGATCCATGGCAGTGAAATCCCGTAGCTTCCCGCAGTAACGCCCCATGGGCGTGCGGGCACCGTTGACGATAGCGATATCCGTAGTGTTGGGCATATGTATATATGGAAGGTGAAACGAAGACTTGCGGAACATTTAAGTTTATCAGCCACAGAAGAAGTGGGGCAAACCGCGTGGGCGGGAGCCGAAGGATCCCAGAAACGCAGGGGCTTGTCGCGGCGATAGAGGTCCTTCGACTCCAGCGTGCAAAAGCGGCACGCCTCTGCTCAGGATGACAAAACGAATCTGGCAGCGACACTGTGGATGACAAGCCGGAAAACGTTGTAGCGTCGCATGCGGTCAAAAGGGGGAGACAAACCGGCAAGAATGTTGTGGCGACACGCGCGACCAAAAGGCTCCGTGCTTGTCCGCTGGTGGACAAAGAATGCTGAATACGGACGGCCTCGCGCGACCTGCGGAATGACGGGACCGATGTATCTCTGCTATTTGCAGGTACTTACCAGCCCTTAGCGTTGGCCATCAACGTGTACCCTTAGGGCTTGACGCTTTTCCCGGAGACGCTCCCATGTCCAGGTTTATGCAAGACCTTCGCTTTGCCATTCGCCAGTTACGCAAGAGCCCAGGTTTTGCGCTCACCACAGTTTTGACGCTGGCGCTGGGCATCGGCGCGACGACTGCCATTTTCAGTTTGATCAACACTGTCCTGCTGCGGCCGCTGCCCTACCCCGAACCGGACCGGGTGGTGTCGGCGCTGGCGCTGGAAGTCTCCGCGGGAGCGGGCGGCGTCCCCGAGAGCCTCAGCTATCCCGATTTTTTTGACTGGCGCGCCCGTAATCATTCCTTCGAGGCGCTGGCTTCCTTCCATCCTGATGATCACGCGTTGACCGGATCGGGAAGTCCTCAACATCTGGAGTCGCAGACCGTTTCTTCCGAATTCTTCCGCGTGCTGGAAGTGAACCCGATTCTGGGCAGAAGCTTTGTCGCTGACGACGAAAAACCTGGCACCCATGTTGCCGTGCTCAGCCATGAAACCTGGCAATCCACATTCGGCGCCGATCCCAACATTGTGGGCCGGTCGATAACCCTCGACGGCAAGAGCTACAGCGTAGTGGGCGTCATGCCCAAGGGATTTCAATTTCCCATTCAGAATCCCAGCGCAGCACTTTGGACGACGCTGGCGGACGACGCCACGGACAAAGACCCCTTGACCGCGCAGCGTGGGGCGCACATGGTGCACCTGATCGGCCGGCTGAAACCCGGCGTCAGCGTCGCACAAGCGACCACCGACCTTAGCCTGATCGCGCGTAACCTGGCGGCGCAATATCCGGATTCGAACAAGCAGTTCCCCGACGCCGTGGTGGTACCGGAGCTGGAAAAGCTGGTAGGAGACAGCCGATCGGCTCTGCATGTTCTGTTTGCCGCAGTGGTGCTGGTGCTGTTGATCGCCTGCGCCAATGTCGCAGGCTTGATGCTGACCCGGACCTCGCGGCGCAGGCAGGAGATCGCGGTGCGCGCGGCCATGGGAGCGACTCGCTTTGGCATCATTCGCCAGGTGCTGGTGGAATCGATTGTTCTCTCGCTGTGCGGAGGAGCGCTGGGAATCGTGCTGGCGGTAATTTTGCTGAAGACGATGGTGCACTTTGTTCCGCAGAACCTGCCGCGGCTCGACCAGGTTGCGGTGGATGGCACGGTGCTTGGCTTCGCGGGGCTGGCTTCGATTCTGACCGGAGTGCTGTTTGGAGTGTTGCCGGCGTGGCGCATGTCGCGGCTGGATCCTTCGCAGGCCTTGCGCGAAGGCTCGCGCAGCGTGACCAGCGGTCGCGGACAACATCGGCTGAACAATATTCTGGTGGTAGCGGAAACCGCCATCGGATTGGTGCTACTGGTAGGCGCAGGACTGCTGATCCACAGCTTCGTGCGGGTGCTGAATGTCGATCCCGGATTCGATTCGCATCATGTTTTAACTGCCGATCTGGGCCTGTCGGACACGCAATATCCCGATCTGAAGAAAGTTCAGTTTTACGAGCAGCTGCTGCCCCGGCTGGCGGCACTGCCGGGCGTGGAATCGGTGTCGGCCGGATACCCGCTGCCGCTTTCGGAACACAATATAGGCATCGGCTTCGCAATCGAGGGCCGTCCGGTCGCCAAGGGAGATGAGCCCGGCGCGCCGGTCACCATCGTTACTCCCGATTTCTTTCACAGCATGCGCATACCGGTAATTTCGGGACGCGCGTTTTTGCCGACCGACGATTCCAAAGCACCGGCAGTGGTCATTATCAATCAGGCGTTCGCGCGAAAATACTTTCCGGGCGAGGATCCCATCGGCAAGCACATGAAGCCCGGGCTGGGCGATGGCATTATGAACGAACCGATGCGCGAGATCGTGGGAGTGGTGGGCGACGTGAAACGCAAGGGCATCACAGCGGAGATGCCGGCGCAATACTACCTGCCTTTCAAGCAGGCGATTATTCTTGACCCCACCGTCATACTTCGCACGGCTGGAGACCCGCTTAGCCTTGTCGGTCCGCTACGCGCGCAGTTGGCGCAGGTTGACAGCAATGTTCCGCTGTTCGACATCAGAACGCTGGATGATTACGTTTCTCTCTCGGCCGCGCAACCGCGCTTCCAGACAGTGCTGATTACGTTCTTTGCGACCATGGCGTTGCTGCTTTCGGCAATCGGACTTTATGCCGTGCTGTCGTACATGGTGACCCAGCGCACGCTGGAAATCGGCTTGCGGCTGGCGCTGGGCGCGCAACGCGAAGATGTGCTGGGCCTGATTCTTCGCCGGGGATTGATTCTGGCGGTCACCGGTCTGGGTATCGGTATTTTTGTTTCGGTGCTGCTGACTCGATTCATTTCGGAAATGTTGTACGGGGTGCAGCCGTTCGATCCGCTGACCTTTGTGGGCGTCAGCGTGGTGCTGTTGCTGGTTTCGCTGATCGCCAGCAGCGTGCCGGCGCTGCGTGCGGCCAGGCTGGATCCGATGCGGACGCTGCACGAACAGTGAGGAGCAGTTGTCAGTTGTCAGTTGTCAGTTGTCAGTTGTCAGTTGTCAGTCGTGAGCAGCGAGCGGCGAGAGCCGGGGGACTTGGGTGCCGAAGTTCGGCTTGATTGAACAGGTTGCCGAAAGAGTCGGAAGAGCGAATTTCTTGCGGGCTGAAGCCCGCAAGAAATGACAAAAAAATAAACGGCTTGTACGGCGCACCTATAAGGTGCCCCTTCGAAACCGCAGCGAACCCGACTTTTTAGCGCGACCTGTGAACTCGGGCTCTGCTACAAGGCGTCGTGAAAAGGGGGGACAGGATGGCGAAGATGGAACGTATTCGTCAGGATGTGGAAGCGTCGTTCGGGGCGGACGACATCGCGCGGCAAACCGAGCAGGGATGGAGATTGGTCGCGGTCGAGTGGGAGCGCGAGTTGCCGGCCGCCGATAGCGGCGCGCCGGCGCCCGAAGAAGTTCCTTTCGGCTTGCAGGTGTCGAAAGAAGCGGCGCGCCTGGAAGAGAATCCGACCGAGCAGCAGATTCTGTTCCTGATGATGGAGCTGACGATTCAGGATGGCCCGTACTCGGCCATCGCCGACGAACTCAACCGCCAGGGCTATCGCACTCGCCAGGGAATGAAGTGGACGCCGGTTTCGGTGTTTCAGATGCTGCCGCGGCTGGTGGAAGTGGGGCCGCGAATTTTCTCGACTCAGGAATGGCAAGAGCGGCGAGCCCGGCTGGCGAGGTTTGGGAACAGATAGCCGGTACAGAAACGTGATGCATCCTGCTCGCTCTTGATCTGGGCATCCCGAGCGAAGCCGAGAGATCTGCGGTCCGTCGGACTGTAGCGAAACGCACAGTTTCTAAGACTAGCGGCAAACCGCAGATCCCTCCGCTCGGGCTGAAGCCCTCGGTCGGGATGACAGTCTGAAAAGGGGTTGAAGCAGCTGGCCCCTTCACGCGCCGCTGATCGACGGCGGTTTGGATACCGCCTGCAAGAATTCCAAATCATTCCACCGGCATGATGAACTCAAAACTTTCGCTGCCGACGGGAACGGTAACGCGCAGCAGGCGGCTCTTCCTGCTGTGGGCCGATGCCGGCGAGCTTTCCGACAGCTTGCCCAACGGGCAATAGAAAATTCCCACGGCGTTGGCTCGAGGCGTAATGGTATTGGCCAGAAAAGCGTTCTGCTGCACGTAGTCCGGATCGTTCTGCCGCTGCAGTTGAGTCAAGACGTCGGGACTGTTGGCCTCGACGTTATGCAGTTGACAGATCTGATCGCAGACATTGACGTCGGGCGTAGCCTCAGGCGAACGCAGAGCACCGGGCGTGTCGGTATAGAGCAGGTTCTTGCCTCCCGGCATCATGGCAGTGCTTACTCCCTGAGATCGCGCGGCCATGGCCTTCATCATCTCGACCAACTGGGGGGTGATGGTCGCACTGTCTTCGGGTGGTTGCGGTCCGCCGCCGGTCATTGGAGTCACGGCGTAGCGCGACCAGTTGTAAGGATGGCGCATTTTCTTCGCCAGCTCCGCACCTGAGACCGCAGCCAGCGCGCGATCGCCATTGGCATCCTGCAGAACGACGTCTTCCGGCTTGACCGTTACGGATTGAGGGCCAACGTTGTAGATTCGCAGCTTCACGGCCAGAAACTTGTGGTTGAGGACGGAGTGCGCCGCTGCCACTACCGTGAAGTCGGTCCCTGTGACGTACTGGTAAACGATGCCTTCGACGTAAAACGATCCCGGGGCGGAAGGCGCGACGGATTGATTCTGAGCAAGCGGGGAGCAGCTGAGAAGCAGGGCACAGAGGAGACAGCGCATGAGACCTCCCGTCTCCGCGCGGGGCGGAGGCTGAGGGATAGATCGGCAGAAGGGGAGCACCGTATGAGGGAATCTTTTGAAGTCATTAGCGAAAGCGAAGTCGCCAGTCCGGCGAACGATGTCAAAACGGCCAATGATTGACATGCGTTACGTTACGCATTACGCTAAATCATGATCCGGTCGATTCGTCACCGCGGATTGAAACGTCTCTACGAAAAGGACAAAGTTGGTGGCGTTCTCGCCGAACACGTAGAAAAACTTCGGGACATTGGCACGTCTTGACGCTGCCCGCACAGTTGCGGATATGAACCTGCCGGGCTTCAGACTGCACCGCCTGAAAAGTGAGATGAAGGATTGTTACGCCGTTACTGTTCGCGCTAATTGGCGGGTGACCTTTCGGTTTGCGGGCCGGGAAGTCCTGGACGTTGATTACGTCGATTACCACTGATGGAGGTTGAGATCATGCCGATGAAGAATCCGCCACACCCGGGTGGCTTTGTGTTGCGCCAGTGCATTCAACCCTTGGGGCTGACGATCACAGAGGCGGCGACAGCGCTGGGCGTTACGCGTACCACGCTGTCGGAGCTGGTGAACGGAAAGCGGGGCGTTTCTCCGGAAATGGCGGTCCGGCTGTCGAAAGTTTTCGGCGGCAACGCGGAGACATGGCTTACGCAGCAGGCACAGTATGACTTGGCCCAAGTCCGTACCGAGCGGATCAAGGTGAAGCGGCTGGAGATCGCTTGAATCCAGCCTCGGGCACCAGGCCGGCGAAAAGCCAAGAAGCAGATCCCTCGCAGGCTTAGGCCCGCTCGTGATGACCAACAAGAACTTGTCCTACGGCGTAGCTGAAGCTACGCCCTTTCGAAATCAAACTCGCTGCAAAATCAACCCAGGCCGCGTCCGTAGCAAAATTCATGGTGATAAGAAAAAGGCCGCGAGCTTTGCGCCCGCGGCCGAAACAGAATCTGTCTTGCCGAGTTACTGCAACAAGCCAAACACGGCGACTCCGGTCTGGGTTCCCACATACACCTTGCCATTGGCGATCATGGGAGTGATGAATTTGTTGCCGGGACCAAACTGATCGCGCGAGCCTGCCTGATTGCTGTTGTACAACTCGTGCGCAAGATTGGTGGCATCGTAGGCATACAGCACCGCCGGGCTGCTGTTGGCTATGGTCCAGACAATCGCGTTGGAAGTGCCGCTGGCGGAGATGGTGGGCGTGGTTCCGGGATAGGGGAACTGTTCCGGACTCTGGGAGCTAGGCGTGGTGCCCAGCTTGGCATTGGAGATGGTGAACGCTTTCAGGTTGTCGTCCACATCGCCATAATAAACAACGTTGTTGAAGTAGGCTGGACTGGACCAGACGCCGCCGGGCAAAGCGCCGTCAATTTCCTCATAGATGGCACTGTCATTGTTGGGATTGAATTTTCCCATGTTGTCGCGGTTGACCACGTAAATGTTGCTGTCTTTGCCCGCGCCCACGGCAAGATGATGCACCACGCCGTTGTTGTCCATCAGATCGGGCAAGACGACGCAGCCGCCGGAGCCCAGGTCTTCATCATCGTCGGATTCCTGCACCGTGTTGTACATGTTGAAGTAGTCGGCAACGGTGAGCGTGCCGGTCGAGTTGGAGACCTTCATGAAGGCGTTGCCGTAATCACCATTGATGGGAAAGCCCCCTGAGTTCAGGGTGGTGTCGAAGGTTCCATTGGCATCGAGGAAGTAGATGTTGCCGGAGGAATCGGCGGCCAGCCCATCGCCGGTCATCCAGATCGAGCCCTCATTGCCGTTGGGGGTAACGTCGATCACCGAGGTTTGCGCCAGGGTGTGGGCATTGTAGGCCATCAGCCAGCCGGTGTACGGGCGATCATCGCAATGCGAGGTGAAGGCGATGTAAACCGTGGCTCCGTATTCCAGCAGGCCGGCGCGCTCGGCGAATTGTCCGGGAGCGAAAATGACCTGGCCGTTCTGGCTGCCGTCTCCGGTCCCGGGATAGGTGGCGGCAATCTCTTTGGGACCGCCGAACAGCTCGCCACCGGTGGTCAGGTCAAGAGCATGCAGACGCTGGTGGTAATTGCCGGAGGAGTCTTTGGTCATGGCGACGAAATAGATGGCCCCGTTGGGACCGCTGCTTTTGTCGATCACCGGCGTATCCGTGATGCCGATCGTGGGAGAGATCTGGCCGCAACCATGATCGTCGCTGGGAGTTTCGCCCTGGCCCAGCGCCGTCTTCTGCCAATACAGGCGGCCGCTGTTGGCATCGTAGGCGTAGATGCTGTCGTTTTCGGTGACCACGTATAAAGTGTTATTCAGGCTGCCGTTGATGAATTGCTTGTTCACGTAGAGAGGCTGCGCGTCGACATGCGCGTCGGCGGACAGAAAAGCAATTTTCCCGAACGCCGTGGAATTCACGTTGCTGGGGTTGAGCGTGGTTTCCTGCATGGTCTCGCCCTGCCGGAAAATGTTGTAGTGATAGGTGAGCACGTCGGTGGGATAAGGAATCGGCAGAGGCGGATTGACGGGCGAGGACTGAGCTGTCGCCGGTGAAGCGGCGCCCGCTCCGGAAGCGGGAGCAGTTGCGGCTCCACAGGTCAAGGCTGCAATTCCCAGGAACAGGACGATGGACAGCATAAGACTGGCTGGATTTCGCACAAAGTCACCCCAAAGTTGAAATTCTGGCCCGAGCAGCTAGATGCGGAAATATTACATGAAGGTTGTGAAAGATGCGGAAAAAAGAGCCATGCGAGGTTAGGCTCTTTCGTGTTAGTCGGTGTAGAAACTACTACCTTTTAGTCGGCTCCGGCTATGGCGCGGAAGGGCTTGCCCAGCCGGGGCGGGCGGGTCGAAGGGCTGCTGAGACTCTGGTTCTCCATCCAGCGATCGAGAATGCTCTTCTTGAACTTCCAGCGGTTGCCCAGTTTGAAAGCGGGAATGATCTCCTCGGAAACATATTTGTAGAGGGTGTCGGGCGAAATTCCCAGGTACTGCGACGCCTGTCGGATATTCATCACTTCACGCGCATCGGCCATGCTAGCTCCTTCCGGACTTACGGCTACGGCGGGCTGCGAACGGGGCGTAAGCGCAGCGCGTGCACAAGCAGAATTCGTCGACGACCCCGACGCCTGCGTGCGCGACGATGAAGCGCGGCCCGCTTTGGCGTTGCTGGAAATAGCCGAGTCTCCCCTGTCCCTGAGTTGCAAGTTCGAAATTGCCCGCGTATCAGACCGGGTCTCCTGGATCGCGGATCAAGGTATCGCGTATCCAGAAAGCCGGGAGCCTGGTGAAAAATTGCGGGAACAATTGGAACGCAAATCATTGTAGGGTGAGCGTGGCTGCTCGACTACAGGCTAGCTGTTGACCCCAGCGATACTCCGAGTAACGAGAAGGTCAACATCGTTGGCGAATTGCTGCTTGCCCTACCAGCGACCGGCGTGCAACCCGCCGGGGGGCGCCGTCATTCTGACTGGAAAGCCCAATCTCGCAGCACTATCATTTAGGATGATCTCGGCTGGCAGGAGGTGTCGTGGTCTGTAGCGCTTGTGGATTCGAAAACCAGGTGGGCCATCGCTTTTGCGGAATGTGCGGCATGCCGTTGCCTCACCGTCCGCTGACGGCTCCCGGGGCAGGCAGCACCTTGAATCTGACGCGGGTCCCTTTCGAAAAGGGACGGGAATCGCAGCACTCCGCATCAGGTCGAACCGGGGTGCTGACGGAGACACCGGGCTCCGGAGATTCGCCAATTCCGCCGAACTCTGCCGCGGCAGGCCAGACTGCCGTTGACGCCGGCGCCCGCGCCGAGGAAGTGCCGGCCGAGGAGCCAGCGACAGTTTCCGGCAGCAAAACGGCGCGCAAAGAACTGGTTCCCGATCTGCCGTTGGACGAGTACATCAAGACTTTCCACTACGAACCGCCCAGCGATCCCAGCGAGATCACCATGCGCGGCGATGCTCGGGTGCAGGATGTGGAGGCTGCGGCAAGCGAGACCGCCGAGACCGCGAGCCCGGCCGGCGAAGCCGCGAAGCCCTTGATCGTCGCCAGCGATGGAGCGAGGCCCTCGATCCGTACGGATATCCCCCCTGCCAAGATCAGCAAGCTGGAGCCAAAACCTGTCGTCGAGAATACGAAGGTGGCGGAGGATGTGGACAGCCGGTTGGGATTGCAGCCGGAAGCCGCCGAGGAGGCGCGCATCGAACGGCCGCGCTTTCTCGACATCAATCCACCGCCCGGGGACGCCAAGCCGGCCGCGACATCGGGAACGTCGACCATCGTTGGGCCATCCTTTCTGGGACTAAGCGATCCGCCCGAGTACGTCGAACCTTCGATTCTGGAGACAGAAGAAGCCGAGCCAGCGAGCGGGCGCTGGCGGCTGTGGCTGGCCGCAGCGGTCATCCTGCTATTTGCCGGGTTAGGGGCGATGGAATGGCGCTCGCAGCGGAGCCAGGGCGGCAACGGTCCGGTGGAAGTCATCAAGGCGAAGATTCGCGACTTGCGTCACCAGAACGCGCCCGAAGCCGGCACTGACGACAAGGGAGCTGCCGGCGCCAATGACAGCAACGCCAAGCCCGAGATGCAAGTTCAGGAACAGCCCCAGCCGAGTCCACAAAATCAGATGACGCCTGCGAGCGGGACGAAGAGCGGCACTGCGGCGGCGGCATTAACCGCATCGACGACGACACCGACGGGAAACCCGGTTCCGGCGGGAGCGAAGACTCCGGCAAAGGAAACTGCGGCGGCTCAGGACAAGCTGGCCGGAAGCGCAGCGAACGCCGCCGCGAATCAGGCGACGCCTAAGCCGGCTCCGCCGCAACCGGCACCTCAAACGGCAGCGGAGAAACCTAAGCCGGCTGCGGCGGCGAGCGACAATCAGGACGCGACCGGAAATCAGGCCACGCCGGGCGCTGAGGAAATGGCGAAAGCCAGGAATGCCAGCGACTCGGCTGCGGCGGCGGCATGGCTATGGAAGGCGACGGCGAAAGGCAATCCGGACGCGCCGGTGCAACTGGCGGATTTGTATGTCAAGGGCGACGGCGTACCTCGCAGTTGCGAGCAGGCGGTGGTGCTGCTGAAGACGGCGGCGGAAAAAGAGAATGCCCGCGCCCGTAGTCGACTGGCTGCGATGTATGCGACCGGAAGTTGCGTGACCCGCAGCCGGGTGGAAGCGTATCGCTGGGTGAGCTCGGCGCTGGCCGCCAATCCTAGTAGCCAGTGGGCGCAGCAGAACCGCGATCTGCTGTGGCAGCAGATGACGCCGGAGGAACGCGCGGCCGCGGCGAAATACCGATGAGTGCGGGATGGTTGCGGGATGCTGGAAAAGCAGATCCTTCGTGGGCTAAAGCCCACTCGGGATGACAATGTATTGAAGGATTTGTGACGATATTGAAGGATTTGTGACGGAACGGCTGAAGCCGTGCCCCTTCAAAACACATCGAGCCCAACTTTTTTCGGCGGCCTGGGCCCCTCGAAATCGCGCTCATCCTGATCCCGCTGGCCTCTACTTCAACTCGCGCTGATAATGCTGGAAGTCGGTCACGCTGGTGACGACGGTTTCCACCAGCGCCATCGCGCCGAAGACCTTGGCTTCGGGTGCATCGGCAAAACCCATCAGGCGCGGCACTGCGGCGGTGATGCCGGCCAGCCCACCATCAATGCGGCCATGCGTTTTGTAGCTGATGACGTCTAGCGCTCCGCCGGGATAATCGGTGAGCACGATGTTGGCAGCCGCTGCCCCACCACAGATCAGTGAACCGATGGCGGCTCGCCGGTTGCTCTGCCAGAAACGCGCCGCCAGCAGCAGAAACGAACCGGCAATAGCGCAGTCGATGAGAGCGTGAGTTGAGGGTTGAACCGCCTTGGGCATTTTGCCGGTAGCGATTCGCAGACCTTCCTGCCAAAGCGGCATGGGGAACCTCAGCGAATGTATTTGGACCGCGAAAGGCGTCGCCGAATTGTACGCCCAGACGGCGATTTCGAAGTCTGCTGGGAAAGATGCCGGACGGTGAGGAGGAGTTGGCACCCAGGACGAGCCAGGGAAACTCTGATCAAGTGAAAGCGAGATCGCCGCAGGGGTTAAAGCCGGATGATTTGCGGGTACTTCACGCACGGACTGAAGGCCGTCCCCTTCCAAACAAGACTTGCTCAGAGTTTCTCTAGCCGTTCCCATATTCGAAGAGTTGAGCCCCGGCTTTCCAGCAATACCTGAAACATTCCTGACGATTTGAAAGGACGCCCGGGAAAAGCTGCGAGTGTTTAGAATTCAAATGCAGACGCATGAGCGACGCAGGAGACAAGATCGATATGAACAAAGGTCACCTATATTTTGAAATTCAAGCCGACGATCCACGGCGTGCCATAGCATTTTATTCGGAAGTATTTGGCTGGGAGTTTACCGAGGCCGAGGGGCTGCCAATTCCCTACTGGCGAATCGAGACCGGAGGAGCAAGAGGAGGATTGCTGACGCGACCGGCGAAGGCCCCTCCAGCGCGGAGCGGTACGAATGCTTTTGTTTGCTCGATAGAGATGGAGAGTTTCGACGCGACTGCGAAGATCATTCTCAAGCTAGGCGGAATTGTTGCGTTAGGAAAGTTTGCGGTGCCCGGCCAATGCTGGCAAGGATACTTCATCGACACGGAAGGAAATACCTTCGGCATTTTTGAAGTCGATTCAAACGCAAAGTAAGTGAGCGCTATGAGTCCTACATCGGCAAGGCAGAGCGGACAGATGACTTGGCAGCTCAATCGGACGTATGATGTGCCACTGGCCTTTTACGTCGTCCTTGAAACCGGGCGGCGAGTACGTTAACTTCCTCCGCGCCGGGGGCGTGGTCCACAATCCAAAGACAAAGGAGGGGATCTGTCATGGCTTTCTTCTTCATCGTGTGCAGCCAGGGCTGCCTTGTCATCGACATTCAGGGGGGCGGCAACAATCCCATTAAGCCCTCTACGCCGCTCGACACCTTCACCCAGAAAAAGAGCAACTACGATAACCAGTTGTGGGAGTTCGCGGAGCCAGACCCGCAGGTGCAGCAGGAGGAGCCTGGCTATTGCTACCTCCGAAGCAAATTGCAGACCCCGGATGGCAAACCGCTTATCATCGACATTCAAAGTAAGCAGTACGCTAACAACCCCATGCCGATCCAGGCGGACACGCAGCCGCCGGCTGACAATGAAGCGGTAAATTTCTACCAGGTTTGGACGTTTGTGCCGGGGCCGGCGGGCTATTTCTATATCCAGAGCTTACTTTCGTCGCAGCAGGGAAATCCACCGCTGGTCATCGAGGTTAAGGACGGCGACCTGAGCTCGGGTGCGCTGCTGCAGGTTAGCTCGCAGAAGACGAAGAGCTCTCCTGGCGGTAATGCCTACCAGCTCTGGAAGTTCGTTGATGAGAACGGCAACGCTGTAGCTGTTCCGAAATCTCTGCAGACACCGGCGCCGTAACGTGGAGTTTCGTGCTAGCCCGTGCCCTACACAACATGGTTTTCGTGGTGTGGGTTCGTCGGACCGTCACTCGCGCCGACGTCTCACTGTCTCTGAATCATGTTCTCCCACTGATTCGAACACCGCGAATGAGTGGGGCACCCGGCTATCGGCCAGCTTGTTGTAGTAACTCGGAAATTCCGGTTGGAGGTGTTCCTTGCGAATCCACACTTTGAAGATTCTGGCGTTTCTGCTGGTGTATGTGGCGACAGTTCCCTGCCGGGCACAGGATAAAGTCACTATCCTCTACGATGCTTTCGGAGAATCGAAGGAGCTGACGAGGGATTGGGGATTTTCCGCTCTGGTGGAGCACAACGGAAAGCGAATTTTGTTCGACACGGGGAACAATGCCGCGATTTTTGAACACAACGTAAAGGCGCTGGGCGTAGACCTGACGAAACTGGATTTTGTAGTGATTTCCCATCGGCACGCGGACCACACGACGGGGCTGAGATATGTGCTGAAGGTGAATCCGAACGTTACTGTGTATGTGCCCGCGGATGGGGCGAATGGATTTGGGGGAGCGCCCATTCCGGCGACGTATTTGCGGACAGATGAGAACTTGCCTGCGAAGATGCAGTATTTCGGGGGGGCGAATCCGGAACATTTCACCTCGGGCAAGCTGTATGACACGGGAAATTTTGTGTTGGTGGATCGTTTGACGGAAGTATCGCCGGGGATTTTTCTGGTGCGGACAGTTTCGCAGAAGAAAGGGACACTGGAGCTGCCGGAATTGACGCTGGCGATCAAGAGACCAAACGGCTTGCTGCTGGTGGATGGGTGCTCGCACGCAGGGATTGAAGCGATTCTGGAAGCGGCAAGCGCGGTCGATCCGAGAACCGAGGTTGTGTTTGGGGGATTGCACCTGGTGACGACGCCGCCGGAAGAGGTTGATGTCGTGGTGGAAAATTTAAAGACGAAATGGAAGGTGCAGAGGATTGCCCCGGGACATTGCACAGGTGAAGCAGCGTTTGCGCGATTGAAGAAAGCGTATGGGGAGAACTATTCGTACGCGGGCTTGGGGACGACGATCGAGCAGTGAGAATGGCGCACATCCGGAATTGGGCAGGCCGGCGTAACATCCCTGCACAAGTAATCAGGTTTACTTCACGGTCCTATGAAGGGTAAGCGCGAGACGTTTCGGCGAATGCAGTCAAGCGCGTTGATAGTCTTCAGTCTTCCCAGTCAGCGCTAACTCTTGCCTCGGGCCAGGGCGCGGCGGATGGTTTCATCGAGAGCGGCTTTGGCTTTGGCGTACTCCTCGGGCGAGACCTTGCCTTGCTGGCGATCGATCTCAAGTTGGAACAGCTCTTCCTTCATGGCTTCCAGCAGCATGGCGTTGCGATCGCGTGGCGACGCCGCAGGTTCGATGTAGTCGGCGAAATCTCCGGCTGCCGCGGGAGAATCGATCTCCACCGTTCCCGCCGCTCCTGCCGCCGCCGTCGCGGCACGGGGACGATTCGAGCGGGACACAACGAAAGCACCGCCCATCACCAACACCAGCGCGAAAGCGCCGAGGATGTAGACGCGATACTCGTGCAGCGGATCGGGAGCGTCGATAGGAGCGCCCAGGCCTCCGCCGGGACGAGTGTCATTGGCCGCAGCCTGCGAGCCGCCCATGGCACCGCCGCTGGAGTCGCCCGCGGCCGCACCGTCCTGTCCACCCTGTGCGCCGGCTTGATTGTCAGCCTGGAAAATTCCCGTGCCGGCGATACGGTAGCTGAGATCCTGTCCCGGCCTGACGTTGGTGGCAACCATGATGACCGACTGCGGGTCGGCCATCGACTGGAACTGTTGCGCCACCTTGGGCGTGAAGGTCATGGTCTTGGGCAGCATCACCACGAAATGTTGCACGTCTTGCAGCGGTTTGGGCGAGAAGCTGGCCTCGCCGCCGTAAGGCATGTGATAGGCAATCTGAAACTGGGTTTCGCCGGGACGCAGCGGATAGCTGAGAAGGTAATGATTCTTCTGCGCGCCGGGCGCGGTGTCGGCGGCGATGGGCTGTCCGCCGGGACCCTTGGCCTGGGCCGATTCCAGCTCGGCGCCGTCGGGCAGAATGATCTCGAAGGTGCCCTTGTCATTGGCCAGGGTTCGCGGCGGCTCCGATTTGTTGGCGAGGGCGTAGAGCGAAATTCCCTCCAGCTGCTTGCCACCACTCTGCAGGCGATCGACCTCGACAGTCTGGCTGAGGCCATCGACCTTCTTCGCCGAGTCGTAGACCGTAAGCTCGGCCGTGGTGCTGCCGGGCATCAGCGGACCGCCTTGCGGAAAATATTTCACGCCATCGTGAGTGGCTTGCACCATGTGTGGAGCTTGCTTGTCAGCCGGGGCGGGAAATGAGAAACGGCCTTGAGCATCGGTCTTGGTGGTGCCGACCGGCTGCATACCCTGGGAGAGCGCGAGCAGCGTGACTTCGTCGCCGGCAGCAGGTTTGCCGGTGGTGCCGTTGGTGATGGTGCCGGTGATGCTCTGGGCAGCAGCAAAAGAGGTGAGGAGGAAAATAGCAACAGTTCCAAAAGCCTTTGTGCGCATGGATGACAATTTAGAAGAGACGCGAGAGCGACCGGGATTCGGATGAACCAGCCCCGGAACGGGGCGCAAGAGCTTAGCCCAGCGCTTCAGCGCTGGGTTAGCGTTTCTTATTAATGAGAGTCCCGTGGGGACGGCAAGCGAGGGTCTTATCGAGCAAGAAGTCTGCGTTGGGTCGACCTCTGCCGTGCCTACGGCACTCGGATTCTGCTTAATTCTCACCCAGCGCTGAAGCGCTGGGCTAAGCTCTATCGCGCCTGCGGCGCCGGGTTCCGGCCTTGTTTCCGACAAGAGACAATCCGGCACCCTCACGCGCGGCCTCCGTTGGGACCGACGCCGGCGCGGCGCGTGCCATGGCGCATCACCGAGCGCGCTTTCTCGATGGACTCCATCTCGGCGAGAATGGCGGCAGCTTCGTCTTCCAGCGAAGCCCGCTGCACCGCGTAATCCTGCTCGCTCAGCTTGCCGGCCTTGTACTCGAAGTTGAGGTCGCGCAGATTTTCGTAGGTTGCGTCTTTGCGCTCCTGCAAATACATGTGACGCGTTTTTTCTTCGGTGGCGTCGACTTCACCGGGCTGATAGAAAACGTAAACGAATAATGCGGCAGCAAAGAGCGTGCAGCCGAAGAGGGCAAACACGGTATCTTGTCCGATAAAAGCGAAAGCGATAAGGGCGTACATTAGAATTCAGTCTCCTCCACCCCAACAAATCCAACGGCGGGGCTTGCCGGGGACCCCGGAAATACGAAAAGGGCAAAAGTGCTAATCAAAGCAAACATCAGAATTCCGTCTCCTGACGGGCCTTCTTGCGAAGGTCGTCGAGTTGCTCCGCGCCGAGGTTGGGAGTCGGCACAGGTTGAGCGACGGCGTGCGCCCTCCACAGGCGCACCAGCCAGATGGTTAGTATTATCGCGAGCACAAAAACGGCGAAGGGCATGATCCAGGCAATGCGGTTGAAGCCGGTGGTAGTGGGCGCGGCCAGCACTACGGCACCGTACTTCTGCACAAAGCTTTGCAGGATGAGCGAATCGTTGTCGCCGCGCGCGATACCGGCCGACAGTTCGTCGCGCATGCGAGAGGAATACGTACAGCCGACGTGATTGCATTCCAGCAGGACCTGTCCACAACTGCACATGCACATCAGGCCGTGGCCGAGTTTGTTGAAACGGGAATCGGTGTCGGCGCCCAGGAAGGTGAAGGCCAGCAGCGCGATCAGCAGAAGCTGGGCGATGCGAAGTTTTCCGAACAGCAGTTTCGAATTTGGAGTTTCGAGTTTCAAAATATGAGTCCAGTTTTCTCACGTTCGACTGAATTTACATCCCAGTGTCAGGCACGACTTTGGCTGCCGGGGTCGCGCGACCTGATTTTTCACGCAACGGCATGATATTGCGGGACCGCGATCTCCAACCATTCCACGATGCACGACAATACTCCGTGTTCGGGGTCTTCTTCGGCAAAGTCCACGCTGGTAGTGACTGACTCGGGCACCGGATCGCCGTCGGCCAGCAAACCTTCCAGGTGGAACTGGGCAGCCTCCCGCATGGCGTTGCGCATTGCCTCCAGATTCGCCGCAGTCGCGATGACTCCCGGCAAATCGGGCAGAAATCCGCTCAGGTTCTTGTGCCCCACCTCATAGACAACGAGGAATTTTTTCTTCGTCACGCTCAATTCCCTCTTACGTGTTCTTCAGTCCCGCCTGCCTTAAGACGCTCGACAAAGTCTTCGGATGCACATCGTGCGCCGGAGCGCCTGAAATCGTAACCTTTCCGGACTTCGTCTGATGCTTATATTGCCTGTGGCTGCCGCGTTGAGCCACCTGTCTCCAACCGTCGGTCTCGATCACCTTAATCAGATCGCGTACCTTCATCGGCCGACATCTGCCGTCCCTACGGGACTTGGGTTCCTTTCGCTGCGTACCCAGCGCTGAAGCGCTGGGCTAAGCTCTTCCGCGCCTACGGCGCTCGCTTTTCCGCAGTTCACACGTCATCGCCCAACCATACAGCTAGTGCTCGTCACCGATCCTGAGGCGCTGGGCTAAGCTCTTCCGCGCCTACGCGGTCGTTCTCCGCAGTTCACACGTCATCGCCCAACCATACAGCTAGTGCTCGTCACCGATCCTGAGGCGCTGGGCTAAGCTCTTTCGCGCCTGCGCGGTCGTTCTTCCGCAAGTCTCACTTCATTGACGAACCATAAAGCTGGTGCTCACCACGAATCCTGAAACGCCGGATAAACTCTTTCGTACTTCGCACCTCATCGCCGAATTGCCGCCCCACAAAGCTGGTGCTCACGCTTACGAAAACACAAAGCCACATCTAGGCCTTCGGATGTTGCGCGAAAAATTTCCACATAACGTCGGTCGCCGACAGATCGACTCCACTGATCTTGGTGCCGGGCCAGAGGTGATGTCCACCTTGAATTGCGTAAAGCGCGACGCCGGTTCCGGCCTTGCAATCAGTGTAGCTGTCGATGTGTACCTGTTTCGATTCCTCGCGCTGGGGCGAAGGTGCGCAGCCATCTTGCTTCACCCAGAACGCAATGGTGTCGACCACCGGAGTGTCGGAACGATGCTGCCCGATCTGGTAGGGAGTCGAGCCGCCATCGAATGGAACCAGGTGGTCGGCGGTGCCGTGAAAGACAATCACCGAAACCGGGGCCGACGGCCGGCAGTCGACATTCTGCGCGCCTTCCACGGGAGCAGCCGCCGCGATCACGTCGGCCATCTCGCAGGCCGCGCGGAACGACAGCATCCCGCCGTTGGAAATGCCGGTCACGTAAATACGCTTGGGATCGATACTGTAATCCTTTTCCAGCCTGGCGATGAGCGCGCGCAAAAACGCGATGTCGTCGACGTTGTTCTTCTGGGCGTATCCGCAACAGTTCCCGGCATTCCAGGTGGGCGCGTTGCCCAGCATGCTGGTGCCCTGCGGATAGACAGCCAGAAAATTCTGCTTGTCGGCCAACTCGCTCATTCCCGACATGTGCTCGGCGCTGACGTTGCCCTGTATCGCGCCGTGCAGTACGACCACCAGCGGCGCTCGAAGCCGGGCGTTGTAGCCGCGCGGCACATGAACGAAGTAGGAACGGGCGTGGCCGGCGACTTCGATGGTAGCCGCGCGGTCATTCGTCCCTGCCCGGGCGCGGCGGAACATGACACCGGCCAGCAGGACAATTAAAACCGCGAGAACAATGGCGAAACGTTTCATGAACAAGCGACTAGCAACAACAACACCGTGTCATCCCGAGCAGTGGCGGCCGATTTTGGTCGCCGGAGTCGAGGACCCTGCCTTTCTCTGCCGTCCCTACGGGACTCGGGTTCATTTCGCTGCTACCCAGCGCTGAAGCGCTGGGCTAAGCTCTTGTGTCCCACAAAGTGGGACTCGGTTAAATGCGGGCGACCTCGCGCCCTACGTTCGGGCTAAGAACATGTCATAAATCACCCAAAGTATGCCGCCGACCATCACCCCACCGGCTAACCTTGTCTGAACGGCGCCCCATCCACTCGCGAATCTCTTTTCGCTCAAGGTTCCTGTGGCACGCAGGTAGTGCGGCAGCCGAAACCAAGCCCGCGGAGAAACAAGCATGAATACTGCATTGGCGAGCATCAAAAGCCCAATGACTCCTGCAAAAATTCTTCCAACGATCAGCATGTCAGCCAGTGCATCGAACCGCAGATCCCTCGGCTCGGACTGAAGTCCTCGCTCGGGATGACAAGGGTAAAGGGAGAAGGTTAACGCGAGCCTGAAGGCTCGCTCTACCTATTCCTCCGCCTGCGACCATATCCTTTAGCCACGACCTTCAGTCTCCACCGACGCCGACCACGCCGCGGCGTGCGGCCTCGGCTTCGGCGCGATCCCGTTCCTTCTGCGTTACCTTCGCCGGCTTCATGTTGGGGAACAGCGCGATCAGCGTTCCCATTACCACCACCACCACGCCAATCCAGATCCACATGACCAGCGGATTGAAGTGGGCCTTGATGATCGGCTTGCCTGTGTCCTGATTGCGTCCGGTGTAGACCAGGTACAGATCGCCGTTGGGACGCGAGCGGTTGGCCACGATGGTCGAAGTCTGCTCGCTGGCTTTGTAGAAGCGGCGTTCGGGATACATGGTGTCAATCATCTTGCCGTGCCGGTACACGTCGATGACCGCCCATTCACTGCTGTAGTTCGGCTTGTCGTCCTGGGTATACGACTGGCAGACCAGGGTGAACTGGCCGATCTGCATCTTGTCGCCGAAGCCCATTTCCTGCTCCTTGTCGAGATTGAAGGGCAGGCCGGCAAAGCCGATGACGATGAGGATGATGCCGAAGTGAACCAGGTATCCACCGTAACGTCGCGTGTTGCGGCGGGTGATGGTCACCATGCCTTCAAGGATGTTGACGCCGGTTTGACGGGCGATGACGCGGCCACCGCGCCAGAATTCGCCGACCACGGTCGCCGTCACCATCACCGAAAGCGAGATGGCTACCAGCGAGTAGAAGTAGGCTGAATCTTCCCACGGCTTCATGCCGCCGATGATCAACACGATTGCTGTCAGTACGGCGAGAGCTGTCGGCCAGATGAAGTTGCGCTTCACCCGATCAAGCGAGGTCTGACGCCAGGCCAGCAGCGGCCCGACTCCGGTTAGCAGCACCAGGAAGATTCCGATGGGCACGTTCACCCGATTGAAGAACGGCGGGCCGACCGTGACCTTCGATCCCGTCACCCACTCCGACAGCACTGGAAACAGCGTGCCCCACAAAACTGCGAAGCATGAAACCAGCAAAACCAGATTGTTGAATAGGAAACTCGACTCGCGCGAGACCAGCGATTCCAAACGGTGCTCGCTCTTCAGCGTCTCGCGATTGCGCACGAAGAAGAAAACGCAGGTGGCAAAACTAATCGCCAGGAACCAGACGAACCAGGTGCCAATGCTGGATTGCGCGAAGGCGTGAACCGAACTGACCACGCCGCTGCGGGTGAGAAACGTGCCGAAGATGGCCAGCAGAAATGTGGTGAAGATGAGCCACATGTTCCACATCTTCATCATGCCGCGTTTTTCCTGCATCATCACCGAATGCAGGAAGGCGGTCATGGTAAGCCAGGGTAGCAGCGATGCGTTCTCGACCGGGTCCCACCCCCAATAGCCGCCCCAGCCGAGCACGGCGTAGGCCCAGTGCGCGCCCAGGAAAATTCCGCAGGTGAGGAACAGCCAGGCCACCATGGTCCAGCGGCGAGTGATGTGAATCCATTTCTCGCCGGGATACTTCATGATCAACGCGCCCAGGGCGAAGGCGAATGGGACGGTGACCCCGACATAGCCGAGATACAACATCGGCGGGTGGATCACCATCTCGGGATATTGCAGCAGCGGATTGAGGCCGTTGCCATCGGGGGGAATCTGTCCGCTGACCAGGCCGAACGGATTGGCGGCAAAGTTGATCAGCAGCAGGAAGAAGACCTGCACCGCGGCGATGATGGCCGAGGCGTAGGCGGTCAGTTGCGGATCGACCTTGTAGCGCAGCCGCAGCACCAGCGCGTACGACGACAGCAGCCAGGCCCAGAACAGCAGCGAGCCTTCCTGTCCTGACCAGAGCGCGGCGAACTTGTAGGCGATGGGCAGGTCGCGATTGCTGTGATGCAGAATGTAGGCGACCGAGAAGTCGTTGCCCAGCGCAGCCATTACGAGCGCCAGGCCGGCGATGGTGACCGCGGCCCAGGAGGCAATGCCGGCGCGACGGGCAGTCTCGCCCAGACGGTCGTCTTTGCGGAACAGCGCCATCACGCCCGCCACGAACGAATAGCCAGCGAGCGCCAAGGCCAGCAGGAGCGTGAAACTTCCAATTTGTGGCATGAAGACTATTTACCCGTATGCGCTAAAGGCCGGATGAGTCCGGCAGTGCCATCTCGAATGTTGCAATTTTACTCGCAAATGCAACAGCGGACAGCGAATTATGAAACGAGAGCATACAACTTTGCGGGAGCAGGAGAGACTTAGCAAACCTCCGAGTAAGTGGTCGATCTTTCCCTCAGCGGCTCAAGCCGCACCGGTTTTGCAATACTTAATGGCGCGGCTGGAGCCGTGCCCCTTCAAAACCAGGACTTAATCAGATTCTCCTTAGTGGCTCTGAGAATGTGAGGGGAAATGCGAATCGACTCTCACCCCTGGCCCTAATACCCAAAAGGGAAGTCAGACTGTACTCAGTCCGTTTGGATCGCCGTCGAAGCCGGGTCCTGATAACGTCTGGACAAAAGAAAAGAGAGCCCGGAAGGGGAACGATCCCTTTCCCAACTCTCTAGATACAGTATAGCACATTCAGGTAGGTTTTCGCTGGTAATTCCAGGATTTATTATCTCGAATATAAATCAGCCAGTTGCGACGATTTTCGTCACGTTTGTGGGGCTTGACAAGAGTTTCCCAAAACGAGAATTTGCCGGGTTGAAGTAGGCAGTTTCCCGTTGTGGGAGGCAAAGCGGCAGGTGGATGGAATCGATTGGCCCGAATAGGGGTCCTTCGACTGCGCTCCCCTGCGGTCGCTCCGCTCAGGATGACAAGCGAGAACCGCAGGTCCTTCGACTCGCTACGCTCGCTCAGGATGACAGACTTTGTTTCGTCGCTCAGGATGACAGACGTTGTTTCGTGGCTTACGATGACACCCGAGTATCGCGGTTCTCGCGACCGAACCTTACGGCGGCTTTCGCAGACGAAGCGTACACCAGTTCCGGTCGGCACCACGCCTGCCACTTCCCTTGCCTACCTCGACTCCGGTTTGTCGGTTTTGCAGGGAGCTACGTCGGGTTCCGGGACCTCGCCTTCTTTCGGAGGCGTCGAGGTTGCGGTGTAGCAGCCGGAGTCGACGTACTTGTTGTCCTGATAGCGATAGAGGGTCAGCAGGCTTTGGTTGGCCGAGACATGGCGCATCGTCACCAGATCGGAAAAGCCATTGGTGCTGTCGGGTTGGACGGTGTAACTGGCGGCGACGGTGTCGAGCAGGGAGACATAACCGTCGGGCGAATTCTGAAAAATCCAGAACGGGCAGTTCGAACCATCGCATCCGCCTTCCATACTGATGGACGCGGCCAGAACCACGGGGCCTTTGCCCAGGTCGAGGAAGCGCACGCGAGTGATGGCGGCAACCTCGCGAATGCGATCGTCACCGTAGCCGTGGTCGCTCATCGGTTTTTGCAGGCGCGCCGCGATAGCGTCGATCAGAGCTGCGCGATCAGATTCCTTCAGCTTGGAAGTATTGGTAACGCTGGGATCTTCACGGCCGACGACCTGCTGGTTGCGCCAGTCCCAGGTGAAGTCGGCGGCGGCCACTGCAAGAGCGCCGAGCAGGAGGACGGCGAACGCGATGCGTAACTTAGTCGAGACAACCATGACTCGCTTTTACGATAGAACGAGCAGCGGTGTCCAGCGGGAGGGTCGGCAAATTCCCCCTCGAAACCCGAATCGGATCCGGCACATCCATACGGTAAACAGTTTTGGGAAGTTCGGGCTGACGGCGAAGGAGTAACTCTGATAGTCTCGGCCCAACAAGGAAGGCCGAGGCCATGCCGTCCGCAAAATCGCCACAGAAAAGAGTTCGCAAGAAAACCACCGGACCGCTGGTCAAGGGCATCGCTCCGGGCAAGGGGCGTGACTCGCACGAGCTGGTCATCATCTCGGGCATGAGCGGCGCGGGCAAGGCGTCGGCGCTGAAAACGTTTGAAGACCTGGGCTACTACTGTGTCGACAATCTTCCGGTGGGACTGATCGGCAACTTTGCCGAGCTGGTGCTGGACACGATGGAGATCCAGCGGGCGGCGCTGGTGGTCGACATTCGCGAAGGGGCGCGGCTCGACAAGCTGCCGCAGATCCTGAGTTCGCTGCGCCGGCTGGTGAAAACGACGATCCTTTTTCTGGAGGCCGATCAGGATGCGCTGCTGCGGCGCTACAGTGAAACGCGCCGGCCGCATCCGCTGGGACGCGACGTTTCGGTGCGAGCCTCGCTGGCCTCGGAGCGGCGACGGCTGCAACCGGTGAAAGCGCTGGCCGACCTGGTGGTCGATACCACCAAGTTCAACGTACACGAACTGCGCACCATGCTGATGGAACGCTTCCAGGGCGGCGATCGCGCCAAGAACATTCTGATCTCGTGCGTCAGCTTCGGCTACCGCGAAGGCGTGCCCGAAGACGCGGACCTGGTGTTCGACGTTCGCTTCCTGCCCAATCCGCACTTCATTCCCAAGTTCCGGCCGTTCACCGGACGTCATCCGGCGGTGGCGAAATATATCCGCTCGTTTCCCCAGACCAAGGAATTCATCCGCCGGATTTCGCAGCTGTTGATTTATCTGATCCCGCATTACATTCGCGAGGGCAAAAGTTATCTGACGATTGCGTTCGGATGCACGGGAGGAAAACATCGGTCGGTGATGATCGCCGAAGAAGTGAAGAAGCGCCTGGGCAAAGCGGGATACGGAGTGAAGGTGGTGCACCGGGACTCGCCGGTGGAGAGCTAGCTAATCTCGCCAAATGAATTAGCAGCCAGCCTGTCGGGCTTGCGAAGTTGCGTCGCCGGGATTGCTCAAGTCTCGCGCAGCGAGACGGAAGAGCTTAGCCCAGCCTTTCAAGGCTGGGTAGGCGCAATAAGAAATATCGAGTCCCGCAGGGACGGCAGAGCCGATCATCCAAACACAAATCGCGGGTCGTAGGGAACGCCCGACTTCTTTAACAGCGTCATAAACTCCTGCTCGAATGTCCATTTCGCGTGATGCTCGGCTTGGCCGTCGATGTAATCGATGACCGTCTGGCGTTGCGATTGGCTTACGCTAAACGCGCTGTATCCCTGCTGCCAGGCGAAGGGTGGGGACACTTCGTTGAGCCAGCGCGACGTATTTCCTTTTAACTCCTGCACAGCCTTAGCCAGGGTCATCGTCGGGGGCAATGAGATCAGCAAGTGAAGATGGTTGCCGGTTCCCCCGCAGCCAGGAGCACGATCTGCTTCTGGCGCGCGAGCCCGCCGGTGTATTCCCACAATCTTGGAGGATCGGAAATTAAATTGGCTCGCTCTTTAGTGCTGAACACGCAATGCAGCAGATTGCAGGTGTGGGTGTGCGCCATCCTCGAACCATAGCCGGAGGCTTTCGGCGTTTTCCGTGATCTCGGGCACGCGGCAATGTTCGGCTCTGCCGTCCCTGGCGGGACTCGGATGTCCCTAATACGCCTACTCAGCCTTGAAAGGCTGGGCTAAGCTCTTGCGTCTCGCTGCGCGAGACTTGAGATGTCGGCAACGCGATCAATCACGAAAAGGGGTTTCTACGACCTGCATTGCCGCCCGAGCATCGCTGCGCGGGTCCCGCACGAGCTCTGCCGTCCCTACGGGACTCGGAGCTCTTTACTACGCCTGCCCAGCCTTGAAAGGCTGGGCTAAGCTCTTCCGTCTCGCTGCGCGAGACTTGAATGTTGGAAGACCGCGCTCAATCGCAAATCGGGTTTCTAAGACTTGGGATACGTAGGCCGACCGTTCCCGGAAAAAATCGGACACCCGATACGACACCGAGTTGTTTTTGGACAGGCGAGCCTCTGCCGTCCCTACCGGACTCGAGTCTTTTAACTATGCCTACCCAGCCTTGAAAGGCTGGGCTAAGCTCTTGCGTCTCGCTGCGCGAGACTGGAATGCCGGGCGGGATGCTAGTACGCAAACTGGTGATTTTGAAATGGCCAACAAAGAAGCTCGAACACATCACAGCTTCGGGCTAGATATGCTAACGCTGAAGTAAACTTCCACACCCAAGGCTGCGCTCGCATCGATCCGGTAGCGCCCGGAAAATATCGCTACTTGATTTCCGCGACGCCGGGCTGGCTGGCCGCCTGGAAGATGGCGACGCATTCTTCCTGGCCGCTCGCGCTCTTTTTCGTCACCACCCAGGGATGCGTCACATAGGTTTCCTGCAAAATCGAGCGCCCGGGTTGCAGCGAGCTGTAGAAAACGCGCTCGCCCTCATAGTTAATCCAATACAGATTGACATCCTGGCCAAGATAATTATCGAAACGGATATACGTCTTGACCGATCCCTCCAGCGAGCGCAATGTCTTTTCGTCGCAGTCGCCCAGCGGACTCAGCTTTTGGAACGAGGCCGCCGCGGGCAGGCTGAATTCGTTCTCCACCGGTTTCGTGGCTTCCTTAGCCAGCGCGTCAGCAGGATCTTTGCGCGGCAACACCACCAGGCTGCCCAGTTCAGGACGCACAACTGCCGGCTGATCCGTGAGCCTACGGTAGAGCGCGGTGTAGCCATTGGGAGTATCGATCTGATAGTAGGAAAATCCTTCGAGCATTTCTGGAACCGAGGCAGATCCGGAAGCGCCGTAGAAAATCGGGATGAAGCGACCGTTCACTCCTTTGCCGTCGTAGAGCCGTTTGCGAATGAGATTGGCTTCCCAGAAGGAGCCCGCCCCGCCCTCGACTTCATCGGGACGCTCTACCCGCTTGCGATAGAGGTCGGTGCAAACCAGCAGGACAAAGTCGGCGTCGGCAATTTGACGCTCGGTCCACAAAGCCCATCCGCCTTCGGGGTCGAGGACCCACTGATCCAGTTTGGCGTCGATTCCCTCGGTGACTAAGCGGGTGGCCAAGGCCAGCACTCGCGCTTCGTGTTCCGGCGAATCGTGGCTGTAACTGAGGAAGACGCGCGAGCTTTTGGGCATCGACCGATTGTACTTGAGCGGTGCAAAGGAAAACCCGGCGCTGGTCTACTCAAGCGCAGCTGGGCGCAGACTCACTCCGTCGTTGCATGTGCCGTGACAGTAGTAATCCTTACCGTTTCCTCCTAGATACAAATCCAGTAGAATCAGAATTTGAAGCTGATCCGCCTCACTGCGTCCTGGCCTGCGCTGCGCTCCCCAGCGTTATGCCGCAATCCGCGGAGATTATGCGTCGACTGAACCGGCTGCTCCGTTACGTCCGGCCTTACTGGTTTTACTTACTGGCGTCCGTCATCTCGATGGCGCTGGTAGGGCTGTTTGACGCCTTCCGCCTGCTGCTGATCGGGCCTATCTTCGATCGCGTGTTGAATCCGGCGGCGCAGGGTAACAACCTGCCGCTGATCCGCATTCCGCTCAGCCACCGCACGCTTGAACTGGGATGGTTCGTTCCCGAGCATTTCCATAATGTGTGGACCATCGTCGCTTTCGCGCTGGTGGCCTCGACGGTGTTGAAAGGAATCTTCGATTACGCCGGAACCTACCTGGTGAACTTTGCCGGCTTTGGCATGATCACCGATCTGCGCAACGAGCTGTATACCGCAACCCTGCGGCGCTCGGTCGCGTTCTTCCAGAAGCATTCCACCGGCACGCTGCTCTCGGCGATTATCAACGATGTCGAACGGGTGCAGTTTGCCATGTCGAGCGTGCTGGCGGAATTCCTGCAGCAGTTCTTCACGTTTATTTTCACGGCGCTGGTGGTGATCGGACTGGGCGGGCGGCTGACCTGGGTGCTGCTGATCTTCGTTCCCATCGTGATAGTGTCGGCGCGTCGCGTAGGCCAGCGGGTCCGCACCACCACCCGCAAAGGTCAGGACAAGCTGGCCGAGATCCAGAATATTCTGCACGAAACCATCACCGGAGTTCGCATCGTAAAAGCGTTCTGCATGGAAGCCTGGGAGACGACGCGATTCCGGGCGGCGGCCAAGCGTCTGTTTAAGGCCAACCTGCGCTCGGCGGCGGCGTTTGCCGTCAGCTCTCCCATGATGGACATTTTTGGCGCGGTGGCCGTCGCTCTGCTGATCCTGCTGGGGCGCGAGTACATCAAGCGCGGAGTCTTCAGCGAAGGCGTTTTCCTGGCTTTCATTGTTGCGGTATTCAAGCTCTATGAGCCGGTGCGCAAGTTCGGCCAATTCAACAATAACTTTCAGCAGGCGCTGGGCGCCTCCGAGCAGATTTTCAATTTCCTCGACTCCCGCGATGACGTGCGCGAAAAGCCCGGCGCGGCCAAGCTGCCGCCGTTTCATCAGGGCATACGCTTCGATCATGTCGACTTCAGCTACGCCCAGGCAGATGACGATCGCGAGGTGCTGCACGACATCAACCTGGATGTCAGCCCCGGCGAAGTAGTCGCCATTGTCGGCTCCAGCGGTTCGGGCAAGACCACGCTGGTCCACCTGCTGCCGCGCTTCTTCGATGTCAGCCGCGGACAACTGCTGATTGACGGCCACGATGTGCGCGACCTCACCGTGGCCAGCTTGCGCTCGCAGATCGCCATCGTCACTCAAGACACCATCCTGTTTAACGACACGGTGCGCAACAACATTGCTTATGGCCAGCCGCAGGTTCCGCATGGCAAAGTGGAAGAAGCCGCGCGGGCGGCGCTGGCCCACGACTTCATCATGGCGCTGCCTGAAGGTTACGATTCCGTGGTTGGCGAAAGAGGCTTGCGGCTGAGCGGCGGCGAGCGGCAACGGCTTTCGATTGCGCGCGCCATTCTGAAAGATGCGCCGATTCTGATTCTCGACGAGGCCACCTCGGCGCTCGACACCGAGAGCGAATCGCTGGTGCAGACCGCGCTGCAAAACCTGATGGTCGGCCGTACCGTGTTCGTGATTGCCCACCGGCTGTCGACCGTACGCCGCGCCGACCGCATCCTGGTGCTGGAAAATGGAATGATTACCGACGAAGGTTCGCACGAGTGCCTGATCGGCCATACGGGCACTTATCGACGGCTGTACGATTTGCAGTTTGTAGATGTCGAAACCGCTCCCGGAACCGAGTAAATCCCATGAACATTCGCTCGATGACCGGATACGCGCAAGTCAAAACCAACATCGACGACGAGCTCACCTTAACCCTGAGCTTAAAGTCGGTGAACCACAGGTTTCTGGATCTGCATCTGCGCCTGCCGGTCGAGCTTGATCCGGTGGAAATGAAAGTCCGGCGCTTGCTGAAGGAACGCCTGCACCGCGGACACATTGAGGTGACGCTGAGCCTGGAGCGCAGCGGCGGCGCAGCCTTTTCGGTAAACCGCGAGCTGGTAGGCGGCTATCTGCGGACTTTCCGCGAAGTCGCGGAGGAGTTTGGCGTCAGCGCCGAGCCCGACTTGAATGCGGTGCTGAAGCTGCCGGGCGCGTTGAATGCCGCCGAAGACGGCGACGGCATGGCGAGTCTGGAGAAACAGGTAGCCGCGGCTTTGGAGGAATGTATCGAGCGGCTCAATTCGATGCGTGACGAAGAGGGTCGCGGTGCGGTAGCTGAATTGCACAATCGCATGACTCATCTCTCCTCGGCCACGCACGAGGTGGAACAGCTTCGCGGCCGGGTGTTGAAGGCGTATCACGAAAAGCTGCATGGCCGCATGCAGGAATTGCTGGGCACCCATGTCGATCACGATCGCATTCTGCAGGAAGCCGCCATGCTGGCCGAACGCAGCGACATTCAGGAAGAAGTGGTGCGGATGAAAAATCACATCCAGCACTTTGTTTCGCTGCTGGATGCAGGCGGTGAAGTCGGCAAGAAGCTCGACTTTCTGCTGCAGGAAATGAATCGCGAAGCCAACACGCTGATGTCGAAAACCACCGGAGTAGCGGGCGAGGCGCTGCGTATTACTTCACTGGGTCTGTCGATGAAGTCGGAAATCGAAAAGGCGCGTGAACAGGTGCAGAACCTGGAATGAGCGGCATCATTTTCATTATCTCGGCGCCGTCGGGTTCGGGCAAATCGACCCTGACCAATGAGCTGCGGCGCATCGTCCCCAACCTGGAATTTTCCATCAGCTACACCACCCGGCCGCCGCGCGGCAGCGAGCAGTCGGGCCGCGAATATTTCTTTATCAGCCGCGAAGAATTCGAGCGCATGCTTCGCGAAGACGAGTTTCTGGAATATGCCGAGGTCTTCGACAATTATTACGGAACGGCGAAGCGCTTCTTGCGCGAAGCCGCGGCTCGCGGCCACGATCTGCTGCTCGACATTGATGTGCAGGGCGCGGCCCAGGTAAAGCAGAAGGCTCCGGAGGCGGTCAGCATTTTCGTTTTGCCGCCTTCGCGGAAAGAATTGGAACGCCGCCTGCGCCGCCGCGCCGAAGCCGACGACGATCTGCAGCGGCAATTATTGGGAGACGGCGCTCGCCTGTTCAATACCGAAGCCATCATCCAGCGACGTTTGCAGACCGCGTCCCGCGAGATTGAGAATTTTCGCCAGTACGACTATATTTTGGTCAACGATCGGCTGGAGGAGTCCATTGACACCTTGAAGTCGATCGTGGAAGCCGAGCGCCTGAAACGCTCGCAAGCCGCTCTCAGTACCCGGGATCAATCGGTGCTGGCCGTAGCCGAGCAGGCCTTGCGGGTCCAGATGATGCGGCAGGTCGAGACGATTCTGGCAACGTTTCGAGACGATCATGGCAACGTTTGATGTTTCCCGTTTTCCCGCCGTTACGGAGTGAACAATGAAGCTGGTGGAAGGGTTCGACAGCAATTATCGCTATGTCCTGGTGGCCGCGCGCCGCGCCCGGCAGATCCAGAGCGGTGCCCGTCCGGTGGTAGAGCCGCACTCGCGCAAAGCTTGCCGCATCGCGGAAGAAGAGATCCAGGCCGGCAGAGTGAAATGGGAAATTCCGGCAGTCAACGCCGCGGCCGTCGATTCCGTCGCGGAGCCGTCAGGCCCGGTGGGCGGCGACGCCGACGACTAGGCAAACGCTGATTAAGTCTTGTTTTGAAGGAGACAGACTTCAGGCCGTCCATTAGGTACCGGAAAATACTGCCGCTTTAGCCGCTGCGGAACCGCGCTTTTAACCTGATCAGAGTTTCCTTAGCGCTCCACAGCAATCGGCTGCAGGCCGGCCGGCGGGATTGGCATGCGACTTTCGTCCCGACACCGCATCTGCTGACTAGGTCGGGATGAGGCTTCCCTTTCGTCTGTCCGCGTGGGGGCGGCCAAGGCAGCACATGAAAATCGTACTGGGCGTCAGTGGCGGCATCGCCGCCTATAAAGCCGCCGAAATCGTTCGTCACTTGCAGGAGCGCGGCATCAGCGTGCAGGTCATCATGACCGCCGCTGCCCAGGAGTTCGTCCGCCCGCTGACCTTCGCGGCGCTCTCCGGCGAAAAAGTCATTACCAGCATGTTCGGCTCCCAGGCCGAGCAGCCCAACCTGGACTCGGCCGTCGAACATATATCAGTTGCGCAATCGATGGACTGTCTTCTGGTCGCGCCCGCCACCGCCGACACCATTGCCAAGTTCGCTCAAGGCCTTGCCAACGACTTTCTCAGCACGCTCTATCTCGCTACCACCGCGCCGGTCGTCGTCGCGCCGGCGATGAATGTGAACATGTGGGAGCATCCGGCCACGCAGGCGAACCTGGGAATTCTGCGCGGGCGCGGCGTTCATATCGTCGAGCCGGGCAGCGGCTATCTGGCTTGCGGAATGATTGGCGCCGGCCGCCTGGCTGAGCCGGAACAGATTGTCGCCGCCACACTCGAACGCCTGGGCGTGACGCAAGATCTTGCCGGTGAGACCGTGCTCGTCACCGCCGGTCCCACACACGAACCGATCGATCCGGTACGCTATCTGGGCAATCGTTCCAGCGGCAAGATGGGATGCGCGCTGGCCGAAGCCGCCTTGCGCCGCGGCGCGAAAGTGATTCTGGTCAGCGGGCCGACCGCTTTGCAGCCGCCCAGTGCCGCCGAAACTATCTTCGTTGAAACTGCCCAACAGATGCGGACTGCGGTGCTCGATCGTTGGGAGCAGGCCAGCCTCATCATCATGGCAGCCGCGGTGGGCGACTATCACGTGAAGGCGGTGTCGCCGGAAAAAATCAAACGCAAGGGCGCGCTCGACTTGCAACTCGAACCCAATCCCGACATCCTCGCCGACCTTGGCAGTCTGCGCCACGCCAGCGGAAAGCGCTCGCCACTGTTGATTGGCTTCGCCGCCGAAACCGAGAACCTGCTGGAGAATGCCCGCGCCAAACTCGCCAGCAAGCGAGTCGATGCCATCGTGCTGAACGATGTCGCGCGGCCCGGCATCGGCTTCAACTCCGATCGCAACGAAGTGACCATCGTGACCGCGACGGAAACGATCACCGTGCCCGAAGCCAGCAAATCCGACGTGGCACAGAAAATCCTCGCGAGCGCGTTGCGGCTACGGCAGCAACAGACTGCACCGGTGCCAGCTTCCTCGAGCGCCGATTAGAAACCGCAGCTTCCCAGGTTGCTAAGATAGGTCCAGCCATAGTTTGAAAAGGGCACAGTTGGAAGGGGCGCGCTTCAGCTGCGCCGTAAACCGCTCCTTTAGTTTTTGTCATCCCGACAGAGGACTTTAGTCCGAGTGGAGGGACCTGCTTTTGCGCAGGCCTAGAAGGCCTGCTCCGCCCTCGTCAAGCTCACTTATTATGATTTGTCATCCCGACCGAGGACTTTAGTCCGAGCGGAGGGACCTGCTTTCATCGGTTCCTTTTGCTGCTACTTCACTCCTGCCGTAAAATCGCACCAGCGATCTCACCACATGACTCTCGACTCCAACACTAAATCCGCGCTCCGCGATCGCCTGCAGTTCTATCGCGAGCTGGGCATCGGCCCGCTCTATCGCCACGATGTAGCCGCGAGCGCATCCGTTCGTGAAGAGCCTGCCGAAATCGAATTCGCGATCGAATCCTCACTGGCCGAAACCTCACTCCTGCCCGCGTCTGACCTCGATCGCGACGCTCAACTGCGCGTCATTCTCGACGACATTGGTCCCAACTGCCAGCGGTGCAAGTTGGCGAAACTCGGGCGCAAGCAAATCGTCTTCGGCACCGGTGACCCGCATGCCGAGCTGATGTTTATTGGCGAAGGGCCGGGCGCCGATGAAGATGCGCAGGGCCTCCCCTTCGTGGGACGCGCCGGACAGCTGCTCAACAATATGATTGCGGCGATGGGCCTGAAGCGCGAGCAGGTTTACATTGCCAATATCGTGAAGTGCCGGCCCCCGGGCAACCGCACTCCCGAGCGCGACGAGTGCGACACGTGTTCGCCGTTTCTCATGCGCCAGATTCATGTGATTCGCCCCAAAGTCATCGTGGCGCTGGGCGCAACCGCAGCCAAGAACCTGCTGGGCGTCAACGACTCGATGGCGTCGATGCGCGGCCGCTTCTACGATTTTTCGCCGCCACGCGCCGTCACCGATGCGGGCGAGACTTTCGAGTGCAAGCTGGCCGTCACCTATCATCCGGCATTTCTGTTGCGCGATCCGCGGCAGAAAAAAGAAACCTGGAAAGATTTGCAGATGGTGATGCGCTATCTCGATTTGCCCATGCCGCAGCGCGCGCCCGAGGGCAGCTAGCTCGCGATGCCGCAATTTTGCGATGTGGCGGTGCCGGTTCCGCTCGACGCCACTTTCACCTATCGCATCCCCGAAAACTCGCCGACGCCCTGCATCGGCGGCCGGGTCATCGTTCCTTTTCGCGAGAAGCGGCTCTCCGGCATCGTCACCGATCTGCACGACCGCGAGCCCGCGTTCACCACTCGCCGTCTCAGCCAGGTGCTCGACTCCGCGCCCGTCCTGACGCCTGAGCTGATGCAACTGGGACGCTGGATCGCGCAGTACTATATCGCCCCCATCGGCGAAGTCTTTCGCACTATGCTGCCGCTCTCGGCCGAGTTTCGCCGCGTGATTGGCTATCGCATCACCGACAAGGGCATCGATGCGCTGCACGCGGCGTCCACCATAGGCTCGTCGCTGCGCTCGCGTAAGGAGCCTGAGCACCAGATGCTGGAGTATGCGGTGCTGAACCGGCTGGCCGATGGCGAGATTGTTCGCGAGGCGTCGCTGCGTTCGGCATCAGGCGCATCGCGCGCCGTCCTGCAAACTCTGACACGCAAGAAGTGGATCGCTCGCGAAGACCTCAGCGACATTCGTGACGCCACGCGCAGCGTGCAGATTGCAACGTTGAAGCAGGTCGAAGGCAAGCTCAACGCGAACCAGCAAACCATCGTCGCCTACCTTCGCGGCCAGGAGGGCGAGCGCGCTTCGCTCGAGGCCCTGCGCGAGTTGGCGGTGCCGCGCACCACCCTGCAAACCCTCGTCGGTCGCGGCATGGTCGAGCTAAGCGAGCAGCCGGCTGAGTTTCATATGTCGGGAATGAAGCCGCGTAAGCTGGAATTCCTCTTCACACCGGCGCAGAAAACCGCACTCCATGCGATCACCTCTGCCGCCGCGGAGCGCAAGTTTCTACCCATGCTGCTGCATGGCGTTACCGGATCCGGCAAGACCGCCGTATACCTCTCGGCGATGCAGGCGGTGCTGGCCATGGGCCGCTCTGCCATTCTCCTGGTCCCCGAGATTGGCCTGACGCCCGCCATGGCTGCCGACCTGCACCAGATCTTCGGCGATGAGGTCGCCATTCTGCATTCCGCCCTCAGCGACGACGAACGGACCGAACAGTGGAAGCGTATTCACAATGGAGACTCCCACATTGTGGTAGGTACCCGATCCGCCATCTTTGCTCCCGTACCGGATCTGGCCCTCATTGTGGTAGATGAAGAGCACGATCACTCTTACAAGCAGGAGGAAATGCCGCGTTATCACGCCCGCGACGTTGCCGTGATGCGGGCCAAGATGTGCAACGCGGCAGTGGTTCTGGGCTCAGCCACGCCGTCGCTGGAGACGTACTACAACGGGGTACATGGCAAATACAAGCTGCTGGAGCTGCCGGAGCGCATCGAGAAGCGGCCGTTGCCGGAGGTCGAAATCCTCGACATGCGCGAGGAATTTCAGCGCACCAGGAAAGACGAGGCGCTCTCGCGCAAGCTGGTTGAGGGGATCGGCGAGCGGCTGGCACGCCGCGAGCAGGTCATGGTGCTGCTGAACCGGCGCGGCTATTCCGCCTTCGTCCTCTGTCGCGAGTGCGGCGAGTCGGTGCAGTGCAAGAACTGCGCCATCTCTATGACCTACCACAAGCGCGAGCATCGTCTGGTATGCCACTACTGCGGCTTTATGCGGCCGGCTCCCAAGACCTGCCCCAAGTGCGGCAGCGAGTTCGTGCAGTATCTGGGCACTGGATCGGAAAAGCTGGAACACATCTTGCACGGGTTGTTCCCGCAGGCGCGCATTGCCCGGCTTGACCGCGACACCGTTCGCAGCCGCGAAGACTTCGAGCGCATGTTGACCGCGATGCACGCGGGCGAAATCGATCTGCTCGTCGGCACCCAAATGATTGCCAAGGGACACGACGTCGCCAATGTCACCCTGGTGGGCGTGGTTGGCTCCGATGCCGCGCTCAGCTTTCCCGATTTTCGCGCGGCCGAGCGAACCTTTCAGTTACTCACGCAGGTTGCGGGACGCGCCGGCCGTGGCGATACGCCGGGCAAAGTTGTGCTGCAAACGTTTTTTCCCGATCACTACGCCATCCAGTTCGCGGCCGCGCACGACTATCACGGCTTCTACGAAAAAGAAGTTCGCTTCCGCAGTTGGATGCATTACCCGCCGTTCACGGCCGTCAGCAACGTGCTGGTACGCAGCCACAAGTTGGAGGAAGCTCTGGCCTGGTCGGGCATTCTGGGCAAGTGGTTCGAAGCGACGCGACTGGAAGGAGTGCGAGTGATGGGACCGGCGGCAGCGGCGATTGTGCGCCTTAAAACGGAGTACCGCTACCACTTTCTGCTGAAGTCGGCCAGCCGCGAACGCATGAACGGCGTTTTGCGCGCCATGCTGGAGCACGCCGCTGCGCAAAAAATTCCACGCAACAATGTGGTGGTTGACGTGGACGCGCTGTCGTTGATTTAGGAGCCGTCGGCCGTCAGCTATCAGCCGTCAGCTAAACCAGTATGTTGCCCGGTGCCCCACCCATTCCTGCTTTTGGAATGAGTGGGAGTGCAAGTAACTCGACCGACTCTTGATCCCACACATTCGAAAACCCGCGAATGTGTGGGGCACCCGACGAGGTGGGCCACGTTATCCTGAGCGCCCATTCTTGGCCCGGTGCCCCAGGTTCGCCCTTCTGTTGGGCTAACCTGGGATCACTGCACACGACATTCCTCCGCCCAGGTTAGCGTCCAAAAGAAGGACGCGAACCTGGGGCACCAGGCCCTTTCGAAGCAGATTTATGAGATAGGTTCTAGTTGCTCGCCCCTATCCCTTCCAAGCTCCCAGCGCTCTGCGCACCAGCACCAACTGTCCCAGGTGGTAAGCGTTGTGATCGGCAACCAGCAAGGCTTCGCGCAACAGGGTTTGGCCGGAGCCATGTGCGATGGGCGCAAACAAGTCATGTTTGGGATCGCCAATCAACTTGCGCATCGCTTCCAGATTCTCTTCAATCGCCTTCACGCTTTTGTCCCAGGCGGCGTCATTCGGTGGCTCTGGATCTTTCGGCCAGTATCCCTCCGGCCACTTAGGCGACTTATGTTTGGCGTTCTGGCTGAATTCCACCATGTCCCACAATGCGATACGTATGTGCTCCAGCAATTGCCAGCCAGAGTGCGGGAATCCTTCCGGCACACGCCCGCGCAGCTGGGCGGGAAAACCGGAAACTGTTGCCGAAAAGTCCGTGTGGGCTTCGTTCCAGTCGATCATTTTCGCCAGCTGCTGACGCAGTTGTATCTCGTGATCCATTAAGACCTCGCTTTTGGAACAATGATCTGGTTGTGATGTAGCCAGCAGAGGAGTGGATGCAATTGCGCTTACGAATTTCTGGCGTGCCTTGAACGAAGGGTCGATGCCGCGCGCCGAGCCCGACGGCGTCAGTGCTTAAAGATTGAGCCTATGGCGAGTTTATCCACGGCCATTCTTGCGGCGGCGTTGCAGAACGCCGGCTGCATCCGGATTCACCAGGACGGTGAACCCACACCGCAATTGATTGGGATCGGCGTCGACCAGCGTGGCCCGTTCTCCCTCGATGCAGCCTCCCAGCACCCGTCCCAGGCTGAGCAGAGAGCGGCTGCCGCACACTTCACAGGCTTCGCCTCCGCTGTTGCTGATGACCTCGCAATCGGCGCACAGCACAGCTTCCAGCAGAGGAACGGAACTCAGAATCGGATCCCATTTTTGACCGTCGTCGTCCATAGAAGACTCTGTATTTAACCTAGCTGTCTCCGGGCGGCTGGGGAAGTACCTTTAGGGGGAAGAAACGGAAAAGTAACGGGCTGCCGCAAATGACGAGAAGATGAAAATCGGGCTGCAGATTTTCACGATTCCGCAGCAAAACTTTCGCGCTCGAAAGTTATCAGGAGACGTCGGCGCTGGCGGCGGGAGGAAGCAGGTTGTGATTCAGCGCGAACAAGGCGAGCTCCAGCCGGTTGCCGACACCAAGCTTGTTGAAGATGTTGGTCAGATGGCGCTTGACGGTTTCTTCGCTGATACCGAAAGTCTCGGCAATGTGCTTGTTGGTCGAGCCCTCGGTGATCAGGGTGACCACTTCCAGTTCGCGCGCCGTAAGTCCGAAAGTCTTGCGTGGAGGCGGCGCGGTTTGCGCAGTCAGGTCGCGCAGTAACTGAACCAGGTTCTGCACCGGACGTCCTTCCAGCCAATATTGTCCCTGCATCACGGCGCGAATGCAGGCCGACAGATGTGCAATGGCCGCGTCCTTCAGCACTACGCCGCGAGCGCCCAGTTGCAGCGCCTCCAGCACCTGCCGCTTATCAACCTGTCCGGTGAGGACGATGGTGCGGGTGCTGCCGCCATTGGCGGTAAGCTCGCGCAGAGCTTCCATGCCGGGCATTCTGGGCATGGCCAGATCCAGCAGCAGGATGTCGGGCCGCAAAGTGCGCACCATGTGCAGCGCTTCGACGCCGTCTTTGGCTTCGGCGATGACTTTAATCTGGTTGTCGGACTGGAGCATGTTGCGCAGACCAATGCGCACCACGGGATGATCGTCGGCTATCAGGACCTTGATCGGAGTCGCCGCCATCTTCAGTTCCTCACGTTGAGGGATGGTCTCGTTATGCTGCTGATCCTTCGGCCGGAAGTACTGCCGGGCCGACTTGCTCGGCTAATTGGGCCTCAACCTCGCGCAGAGCCGCTTCTGTATCTTCCAGCATTGGCTTCGCGCCGCGGAAATCCGAGTCGCGTCCCATGCGCTCCAGAGTTGCGCAACATTGCGCCAATCGCCTGGCGCCCACCATCAGGCTGCTGCCCTTCAGGTAATGGGCGCGATCGCAAAATGCCCTGGCATCCTTTGCCAGAAAAGCGTCCCGCAATTGAGACAAGGTCTTGCGAGCTTCCTCGATGTATTCCCGGCATAAGTCGATCAAAACCGCCGGATCTTTGGCCGTTGCCTGCCGCAAGCGGTCAAATACTTCCGGAAGTATGACGCTTTCCATCGTGAATTCTTGAATTGCTACCCCACACATTTAGGCGATAACACATAGGTAATCCTTCCCGGCGCTGGCGTCAAGCAGGAACCCGCGCAGCGGGGTAGTTTTCGCAATACCTGAAGCCGTTGAACTGCACATCGGGGGCGAACATTTCTTCCTTGCCAAATACGGCACTATTGAAACCGCGAGAAGTCCGGCTTCCGTTTTTCCAGAAACGCGCTGAGTGCTTCCTTCGTCTCGGGCGAATCCAGCCTCTCAGAAATGACCAGGACTTCCTCACGCATCGCCCTCTCTACTTCCGATTGCTGCGACCGGGTCATCAACGCCTTGCAGGCGCGCAAAGCTCCGGCAGGTTTTTCCGACAGCTGTTGGGCCACAGCGGCCGCGGTTGCCAGCAAAGCTTCGGGAGCCACGACTGCATTCACCAATCCCATTTCGTAGGCGCGCTGGGCGCTTAGCGGAGCGCCCAGCATAAACAACTCAGCCGCCCGCTGACGTCCGATGGCCAGCGGCAACAGTACCGTCGAAGCCGCTTCCGGCACGATGCCTAGGTTGATGAAAGGCATGATGAACTTCGCAGTGTCGGCCGCGTACACCAGATCGCAATGCAGCAGAATCGTGGTGCCCACTCCCACCGCCAATCCCTGAACCGCAGCCACCATGGGCTTTTGGGCGCGCGCTACCGCGTGAATAAAACGCACCGCCGGAGGAATCGCTTGTCCCTTCCACGGCTTCTTCAGAAAGTCTTCCAGGTCGTTACCGGCGGTGAAGTCGGCGCCCTTGCCGTGCAACAAAATCACGCGCACGCCGTCATCGGCTTCCGATTGCTCCAGCGCATTCGATAGCGCTTCGTACATATCTGCGGTAAGTGCGTTCTTCTTTTCAGGACGATTGAGGGCGATGCTTTGTACGGCGCCATGCCGTTCGCTTTCGACGTGATTCATAGTTTGTCCTTTGGCAACCCGGCATTGTACGCGAAGGGCGGTACCAAGTTCTGCGACATCACGCTCGCCAATAACGGATTCGCATGCGTGTTTTTCATCCAGCGACGGATTCGCGTGCTTGTTACCCAGCACGGATTCGCACGCGTGTTTGTTATCAGCGACGAAAAAACTTTCTCATCCAGAGCAACGAAAAACGTTTGTCATCCTGAGCGAGCGCAGCGAGTCGAAGGACCCCTATCCTCGCAGAATACAGTGGTCCTTCGACTGCAGCGGCTCAAACCAACGCCTCCTCTCAGCACGACAACAGCGGAGATATGGACAACCCGCGACCCCGCAAATCAACCTGCGTTTTGATGTAATCTGGAACCAGTGAAGGACCTTTCCACTATCGCATCCGAGTCGCTGGAAAATCGCACCCGATTCCTGAGCGGACTGTACAGCGACCTGCTGGAAAACGGTATCCGCTACTTCTTTCCCGGAGCAACGCTGGAACGCGTCTCGCAGGGCGCGGAGAAAATGCCGGGTCTGCTGGGGGCCGTCCCCAGCGGTGGCCAAGTCGAGTTCGAGTGGATGGGCAGCGGCTATTCGTTGAGCGCCACCTCCAAGCTGTCGGACCACGAACGCCGCCTGCTGCGCAGCATTGGCATGGTGCTGTCGGCGCGCTATCAACTGCTCACCAACCAGGACCTGGCGGCGCAAAGCTTTCAACTTTTCCGCGGACTGCCGGAAGATCGCTTCGTCTCGGCCTTCCTGGATCCCGCGCCGCACACCAGCGCCGAGGCTATTGCCGGCCTTCCCGACCGCATCGCCGATGCCATCGAAGTTCTGCGCACCAGCAGCATGAGCACCTATGAGAACCGGCGCATCGCCACCGGAGTGCTGCTCTTCGGCTCCATGCCCGAGCCCTGCCACACGCCCCCGGACACGCCCAAACGGGCGCTGCGCTATTCCCATCTGCTTACCAGCATCCGCAGCTTCCATCGGCTGTGCGACGGATTGCGCACCCTGGCGCTGGTCGATCAGAACGGATTGCTGGCGGAGTTGATCGACGTGCACGACTGGGCCGAGCCTTATCGCGATATGCCGCTGGCCGTGCCGCCGTCTGCGCAATACGCCGACCACTGCCGCGCTACCCTGTGCGGCGGGCACGTCTGTCTGATCCTGTCGCCCAACGGCGAGATCAAGATTTATTCCGATGGCGTGCCGGTCTTTCGCTTCATCGATGGCAAGTGGCGGCTGGTGGATGCGCGCTACCGTTACGACATCTGGAAGAAAACCGTGGGCAACGCCGCCCTGGCGGAGCGTCTGTTCACGGTCGCGTTGAACCTTACCGAGAGCCGGCGCGGAGCGCTTTTCGTGGTGCTCGACGATCGCGCCTCAGCCGACAAGCTGGTGTCGCAACCCGATCTGCTTGACCACCTGAATCACGACGACCTGATGGACGGCATCACCAGCAAAGACCAGTTGCATTACCTGCTGCGCGACAAGAGCATTCTCGACGTACCTTCTACCGTGCTGGAGAACATTGCGCGTATCGATGGCGCGGTCGTGCTTTGTCCGGATGCGAACCTGCTCGCCTTTGGCGCAATTCTGCATCATCACTCCACCGAAGAAGCCTTGAATCGCACCGTCGAGGGCGGCCGCACCACTGCCGCGATTGCAGCATCGCACTTTGGCACCGTGCTGAAGATCAGCGAAGACGGCCTGATCTCGATGTACCGCGGCGGTCAGTGTCTGTGGGAGATCTAGGACTTCCTTAGGAGATGTAAGACTTCTTTCGGCTTTGTGAAGGGGCGCATCTTCAGGTGCGCCATCACAAGACAACTTATGTTTGTCATCACGAGCCGGCTTTAGCCGGCGAGGGATCTGCGGTTGTTTGTCATCCCGACCGAAGCGCAGCGTAGGGGAGGGACCTGCGGTTGTTTTGTCATCCCGACCGAAGCGCAGCGTAGCGGAGGGATCTGCGGTTGTTTGTCATCCCGACCGAAGCGCAGCGTAGCGGAGGGATCTGCGGTTGTTTGTCATCCCGACCGAAGCGCAGCGTAGCGGAGGGACCTGCGGTTGTTTTGTCATCCCGACCGAAGCGCAGCGTAGCGGAGGGACCTGCGGTTGTTTTGTCATCCCGACCGTAGCGCAGCGTAGCGGAGGGACCTGCGGTTGTTTTGTCATCCCGACCGTAGCGCAGCGTAGCGGAGGGACCTGCGGTTGTTTGTCATCCCGACCGAAGCGCAGCGTAGCGGAGGGACCTGCGGTTGTTTTGTCATCCCGACCGTAGCGCAGCGTAGCGGAGGGACCTGCGGTTCGCCTTTCCGTCAAACACCCGCCGCCTCAGCTGGCGATCTTCACCAACCCGTCGCGTTCCTCCGCAACGACCGGCGGTAAATCCTTCTGTCCCTGGTCGTGCCCGGCAACGCCTTTGATCCGCTGCCACGCTTTCCCAACGGCCGCTGACGCAAAAAGAATATGTCCTGCCGTAAGCGGTCCTATGACCTTGTTATGCCCGATGGCCGCCAGTCCCATGGATGCGATGCAGCCGCAGCGCGAGCAATCCGGATCGCCGCCAAACTGGCAGGGCTCAACCCTGGTCTTCAGGTCAGCCGAGATCGTTCGCGTTGTCTGCGCGAAGATGCACTCTGCCGGCGACTTCGGCGGCGTCAAAAATTCTTTCACCGTATCTTCCGACATATCGAGCTTGGCAAAAATCCGGCGCAGTTCGAAAAGTTCCGTCACCACTTGCCGGCGCTGCTCGCTCGACAGGCACTCGACCGGATTGGCGCCCCGCTGCGGCGTGAAGATGCTCATCCAGATTTTTTCGGTCGCCGAATTCGCTGACCAGAACTCCAGAAACTCGCGCAGATATCCCGGCCGCGCCATGGCGCTGGTGATTGTGCAATGGATCGCCACGCGCTGCCCTTCAATGTTGCGCAGAATGCGGTCATAGGTGGCAGGTTTGCGCCGTTCATCGTGTTCGGGCTGCAAGCCATCGACGGAAACGCTTACCCGCAGATTCGGAATCGAGGCCCAGGACAACGGTATCGGCCGGAAGGCGCTGGTCACCACCTGAACGTGCAGAACGCGCCGGCAAAGTTGAGGCAGAAGTTTGTCCAGTTCACGATAACGCACCAGAGGATCGCCGCCGACCAGGGAAACGTGCAGTGGCTGTTGCTCGTCGACCAGCGCCAGCACGCGGCGCACCAGGTCGTCGCCCTTGAAATCAGATAGGCTGCGAAGATTTGCGCCGCCTAGATGCGCGTCCTCATAGGCATAGCAGCCCGGACAGCGCAGTGGACATTCGCGGGTAATTTCGATGGATAAACTTGGTACGCGGCCTTCCAGAATTCGGGCCCACGTCTGAAGAATCGGTTTGATCTGCAAAAGAACGTGCTCCTAGCTCCGCTGCTATCTTTTGATGTTTCCCCCGACAGAACGTTGCCGCGAACCCGTCATCGCCGCTGACCAACATTCTGTGCCTGTAAAAACAAGGAACACCGAAAGCCGCGCACAGTTGCATCCCCGCGCAACGGATATCGAATATGTTTTCGATTTGCGCAGTGCTGGTTTGGTTGCAGACACTAGATGACGTTCTATTACATCCTGATGACGTTGGTTACATCGGCCGCAGCAGCCTGGAGTGGGTGCCGGCTAACCTGCTATCCAGAGCAGGCCAGTTACAATAGAAGCGGTGGCTACTGTGGCTCCAGCGGAATTCAAATTCGATCTTACCGGCGGAATGCTCTGTCTCGACTTCGCCAACACCATCAGCCGCCGCGACCATCCCGAACATCGTAGAGAACATCTCGCGGACTTTGCCGATCTGATGACGTTCGCCCGCCAGTCCGCGCTGTTATCTCCCAGGCAGGCCGCTGAGCTTTGCGCTTACGCCGGGCAGCACGCCAGTCAGGCGCAACGCATTTTCCATCGTGCCCTCGAGTTACGCGAATCGCTCTATCGCGTCTTCGCCGCCATTGCGCAGAAAAAAAATCCTGCCGCCCCCGATCTGCAAAACATCAACGACGCTGCGCTGCAAGCTCTGCAGCATCGCTGGCTGGCACGCGGGAATGGAGGTTACCGGTGGGAATGGCTGTGGGACTGGAAAAATCCGCTGGAAGGAATTCTGTGGCCGATAGCGCAATCGGCGGCCGACTTGTTGACCTCTGACAAACTTCGCACGGTGCGCTTTTGTGAAGCTCCCGATTGCGAATGGCTCTTTCTGGATAACAGCCGCAATCGCAGCCGCCGCTGGTGCGACATGAACAGTTGCGGCAATCGCCAGAAAGCCCGCCGCCATTACCAGCGCCTGCACGCCTGAAGGCAAGCAAATAGGCTGACGCGGCATCACCATATTGAAGGCGCGCACCTTCAGGTGCGCCGGGAGAGAATTACTTTTCGAGTGGGCTTTTGCCCAAGAGGAATTCCGCGCGCCCTTACCGTCCGGCGATGACGCCCTTTTCCGCCGGCTGCACCAGTTGCTCGGGATTGGCGAAGTTGGCCTGCGCGATCCGGATCTGCTCTTTGAAATTGTCCACCATGTTTTCGTGCAAACGAACTTCAGTAGGCTTCTTGGCGATGCTCATCTTGTCGATTTTGTCCTGCAGCCGCAGCAATCCGTAGAACAGATTCTCCGGCCGCGGCGGACAGCCGACAACGTACACATCGACCGGCACAATGCGGTCGACGCCTTGCAGCACAGCATAGGTATTGAACGGGCCGCCTACCGACGAGCAAGCGCCCATCGAGATGCACCACTTGGGATCGGGCATCTGGTCGTAAATACGCTTCACCACCGGCGCCATCTTCAAGGTCACGGTGCCGGCCACGATCATCAGGTCGCTCTGCCGTGGGCTGGGGCGAAACACCTCCGAGCCGAAGCGCGCGATATCGAAACGCGAAGTGGAAGCAGCGATCATCTCGATCGCGCAGCAGGCCAGGCCAAACGTCATGGGCCAAATCGCCGACTTGCGCGCCCAGTTAAAAACGTAATCGACGGTGGTAACCAGAAAATTTTTCTCGAACTTATTCTCAATCCAGCCCATGCAATACCTTCTCCCAAAGTCTGTCATCCTGAGCGGAGGTGCGCCGCTTTTGCGCGTCGGAGTCGAAGGACCCCTATCCCGGAATACTGCCGCTCAGAATTTCCACTTCCATCTTCGCCGATGGCTGTACCGGCAGGCTGTGACCGCCGTCACAACCGCGCTTGAACTGAGTCTAGGCCTGAAACCGAGCGGGGTTCAAGGGGATTTGCGCCGAGGCCGCGCGCCCTCGCGTCATAAAGTTCGGTCCGTCGGGACGAACCGCAGATCCCTCGGCTGCGCTCGGGATGACAAATCAATAAGGTGTAATCGAAATCAAGCAATAAGGTCTGATGCAAATCAATAAGGTGTAATCGAAATCAAGCAATAAGGTCTGATGCAAATCAATAAGGTGTGATTGAAATCAAGCAATAAGGTCTGATTCAAATCGATAAGGTCGCATTGAACCCGACAACTGTTCAATCGACAACTTGCCGTCCCACCGACTGGAGGGTTCTACGGTTTCCGCAGATTTACAGATATTTCTAGGCCGCGAGCTTCCAGTCGGCGACGAACTCTTCTGCGACTGTGCCTTCCTCCGCCACCACGGCGTCGAACGGCAGTTCGCGAAAATGGACATCCACCTTGGGCGACAGCCTGGTTTCGATTCCCATCAGCCACGCCAGCCGATTCTTCACATTCAAGTGCAGCGACCGAACGAGCATGGGTCCCACTTCTTCGGCGAACGCACGCTGGTTCACCGAGGTCAGATTGTGGCCAAGCACCTCGACCCGGCATTCGCCGCGCTTTCGCGGTTGGGGCAGGAACTGGATGGTGATCTGATCGCGATCCCAATGCCGGCGGCGGCGCGACGTTCGCAGCGTCAAGTCAATCAGCTTCTGAGCGATGTGTCGTTTCTGCGCAATCGAAACTTCCGGCAAGTAGAGTCGTAGGTACGGCATCAGGGAGGGCCTCCTACTTCAATGGGAAGTAAGATGCATTCCGCATGCCAAGCGTTAACCTGCACAGACAAAATGACTTGCACCGTCCGAAAAATCGGGCGACCAAGTAGAATCTTCCCATAACCCGCAAATCCGGCCGGCCCTGCCGCCTGCGAGGTGGCTTGAAACCGCGGGTTTTACGCCGAGCGATCTGGTATAAGAGTTATACCACATGCGATTCCACTTCGACCCGGGCAAAAGCAGGCGATTGCGGCAGAACCCCAAGCGTGGAATTGGTTTTGAGGAGGCGCAGGAGATTTTTTCCCGCCCGTATTACCTGGACCAACGCTCCGATGTCCCAGTTCAGTGCCGAGCCATCGGACGGGTGGGACAGCGTTTGCACACCCTGATTTTCGAGGTACGAGAAGACGACGGAGGCGAATACTACCATCTCGTGACTCTGGGGAAAGCGACCCGAGAGGAGCATCAACTTTATGAAGAGTACTCGTAGTCCCAGGAAAGCCGCGTCCGCGGAGACCATTGCTCAGCTTGCCGATAGGGGCGAGAATATTTCCCGCTTCTTCACCAATAAGGGACGCATGATGACGCCCATCCAGCGGGTAAACGTCGACTTCTCTGCTCCCATGCTCAGCGAATTAGACGATGCCGCGAACGAGTTGAACATCAGCCGGCAAGCGCTGATCAAGACCTTGGTGCGCCAGGCTCTCGATCAGCGATATATAGCGCGCAATGCCAATCCCAAATCGCGACGCGGGTGAGCCGCCCGGCATCCATCACTGCCCCGCGTAATACCCATCCCGCGTCTGCACGATCAGGTCTTTGTTGGTCGTGGTCAGCGTGATCTTGTGATAGCCGGTGCCGGCCACAGCCTTATCCGGCGTGTATCCCAGGTTGTACTGATTGCGCAGCTCTTCTTCGATCTGGGCATAAATTTCGTTGATCGGCAACTTCTTTGACACTTCAAAGAAACGTCCGCCGGTTTCTTTCGAGATGCGCTGCAAAACTTTCTTGCCGTCTTTAGGCTCGGTCTGTTGCGGATAGCCGCCGCCTCCGCCGCCGCCCGGATATCCCATGCCGCCATGCCGGCCCATGCCTCCACCCATGCCGCCCATGTGGGGGCTGTAATTGTGTCCATAGGCATCGGGATCGGAGTACAGGATGGAATACACCATGGTATTAGCGCGCTGCGCCGACTCAATCGCCCGGCCCAGGCTTACTTTGCTGCCAATGTCCACGCCATCGGTCAGCAGGATCAGCGCCTTGCGGCCTTGCTGCTTGTTGATTACCTCATCCGATGCCAGGAAGATCGCATCATACAATGTGGTACCTCCGCCGCTGCGATGATGCCCGCCGCCACCACCTCCGCCGCCACCCGGTGAGCTGCCGCCGCCCGACTGCTGGAACTCCGGCATATCGAGTTTCTCCAGCGCCGCTTCCAGCCTCTGGTGCGATGAGGTCAAGTCCTGCAGCAGTTCGATCTCCCAGTCGAAGTGGATAACGAAGCCCTTGTCTTTTTCGGGCCGCATCAGGTCGTTCAGAAAGCCGTAGCTGGCGCTGCGTTCCTGCTCCAGAACGCGCCGCTGGCTCATGCTGGTATCGACCAGCAAACCAAGGGTGAGCGGCAGGTCCGTTTCCTTGGCGAAGTACTTGATGGTTTGCGGATGGTCGTCCTCTTCCAGTTTGAAGTCATCTTTGGTCAGATTGTTGACGATCGCGCCGTGCTTGTCGCGCACCGTGGCGAGCACGTTGACCACCTTCACGTCGGAGGAAAAAGTCGGCGTCTGCGTCTCCTGGCCGGAAGACGCCTGGCCGGAAGCTGCTTGACTGGAAGCCGCTTGTTGGCTGGGAAGCTGCGGACTGGCCAGCAACAGGAAAATCGCCGGCGCCAGCCAGCGTGCCAGGAACGCGACGCGCAATCGATCGGCCACTAGACTCCTTATCTTCTGGAAGAAAACTTTGCGGATGAATTGCCAGCGCGCCGGTGTTGTCGCCGACATCCTCACAAACCCTATCGAACCACAGAAGTTGCCGCTTGGCGAGAGCAGAGAAATTTTGGAACTTGCAGGCGTCAAATCGTGAAAAGGTTTGACAGATTTCGCAGCATCAGCAACTGATTCAACCGATCGGCTGGTGCTGCCAAAGGCGGAATCCGCTACGAAGCGGATAGACAAAGGGATTATACTGAAAGCAATCGGCGATCAAGGCCGGGATTCGAGATGCGCAAAACGATTCTTGCCCTGCTCGGTCTAGTTTTCATTTCGCCCTCGCTCTTCGCCCAAAACGAGAAGATCAAGATCAAGAACAGCTCCCAAACGCACGACGACTATCAGAATTTAGACTTGTATTCCCCCAGAGTCCCAAAATACCCACTGGGCGACCGAGTGTTCCTCGATGCCGAGCTGGGCAAAGATTCCGTTGTCCTCTGGTGCGCCGTATCGCATAACGATTGCCTGGCTTTGAACCCCGGCGATTACGAGATCGCTAGACTGATACCGGGTGAAGGCTCATACAAGGTCTGTCCGAACGTAAACATCTACCGAATCGGCGCAGACCGATTAAAGGAAAAGCCGCTTGGCGAATACTGCCTCGTATACCCACAATATGCGTGGTGATTGCGCTTTCGCGGTGTCTCTCCGTCAGATTTCCCACGGTGTTTACGCCGCAAATAAACGCTTCTTTGTGCTAGTCTCAGGTGGTACTCTGATCGCAAGTGACAAGCCTTCCGGCAGTCTCCTCGGAATCCAACCTGTGAATCTGCTGGACTATGCGTTGGAGCCTGTTCGCATTTCGCGAAAAGCAGCGGCAGGACGCGCGCGCTTGCGCCGCTTGTGTCATAAACTGTAGGCACCGCTCTATTACTAGAAAGAATTAGCACGTAAATGTCATCCAACGGCTTTCATAGCAGTTCCTCGCGATTCAGCAACATGCGTTCGCTGTTCAGCATGTTCTCCAGCGATCTTGCCATTGACCTGGGGACGGCGAACACTTTGGTCTACGCGCGCGGCAAAGGCATCGTGGTCAACGAGCCTTCCATTGTCGCCATCAACAAAAACACGGGTGAAGTCGAAGCCGTGGGCAAAGAGGCCAAGGAGATGCTGGGCCGGACTCCCGGCAACATCGTCGCCATCAAGCCCATGAAAGACGGCGTCATCGCGGACTTCAAAGTCACCGAGAAGATGCTGAATTACTTCATTCAGAAAGCGCACAACCGCAAGATGCTGGTGCATCCGCGTATCGTTATCGGCGTGCCTTCCGAGATCACCCAGGTAGAAAAGCGCGCGGTCATGGACTCGGCTTATCGCGCCAAGGCCAGCGAAGTGCATCTGGTCGAGCAAGCCATGGTGGCCGCCATTGGCGCGGGCCTGCCCATCACCGAGCCCAGCGGTAACATGGTGGTCGATATCGGCGGCGGCACCACCGACATCGCCGTCATCTCGCTCAGCGGCATCGTCTATTCGCGCTCCGTCCGCATGGCCGGCAACCAGATGGACGAGTCGATCATGAATTATCTGAAACGCAAGTACAACCTGCTGATCGGCGAACGCACGGCCGAACAAATCAAGATCGAGATCGGCTCTGCTTATCCCCTGGAGCGGCCGCTGACCATGGAGATCAAGGGCCGCAACCTGATCGAGGGCGTGCCCAAGACCATCACTATCGACGACAGCGAAATTCGCGAGTCGCTCAGCGAGTGCGTTTCGACCATCATGAACGCGATTCGCGTGGCGCTGGAACGCACGCCGCCCGAGTTGTCGGCCGACATCAGCGACCGCGGCATTGTGCTGACCGGCGGCGGCGCGCTGGTGAAAAATCTGGACAAGCGCATCCGCGAAGAAACCGGTTTGCCGGTCTCGATTGCCGACGACCCGTTGTGCAGCGTGGTTCTGGGCACCGGAAAAATGTTGAGCGACTTCAAGTTGCTGCGCAAAATATCGATTGACTAGCATGGTGGCGCGAAACGAGCCCTCACGATTGGGTAGAAGAGTAGTGCTTCGACGCGTTGTGAGCTCAGTTCGAATTGTCGTCACGAGGGTGCAAGCAGCCCTTACGAATTGTCATCACGAGCGAAGCGAGGGATCTGCTTTCCTCTGCACCGCGTTGTGAGCCATCTTTGGGTTGAAGGTTTGGATGGAAGAACGGCGCTTTAGCGCGTCGGCAATAGTATGGACACATTCCTCGGCCGCTATAAGAACCTGATTGTGCTGGCGGCCATTTTGTTCGCTCAAATTGTCGCTCTCGCGGTGCAGGTGCGCCGCCCGGCGCAGGAAGGCGAAACCCGCCTCATCCGTTTGTGGGCCATCTCCGCAGTCACTCCCATCGAAAAAGCCGTCATCCACAGTCAGGAATGGGTGCAGAACTTGTGGACCACCTACGCCTACCTGCGCGGAGTTCGCCGCGAAAACCGTGAGCTGCGCGCTCAGCTCGATCGCATGAAGATCGACGACGCGCGGGTCGCCGAGGACGCGCGCATGGCGCGGCGGGTGCAAGCGCTGCTGGGATTCAAAGAACAGTACGTCGACTCCACCATCGCGGCGCAAGTCATCGGCAGCAGCGGCAGTGAACAATCGCGCGTCATTTATATCGACAAGGGCTCGAACGACGGCATCAAGACCGACATGGCCGTCATCACGCCCACCGGCATCGTGGGCAAGATCGTGCAGGTTTTTCCCGACTCGTCGCAGGTGCTGCCCATCAACGACCAGTTCAGCGGAGTCGGCGCCGCGCTCAAGGATTCGCGCCTGCAAGGCATTCTGAAAGGCGCGGCCAATGGCGCCACCACGCTGCAGTACGTCATGAGCGACGAGAAGGTCGTGCCCGGCGAAGAAGTCATCACCAGCGGTGGCGATCGCATCTTCCCCAAAGGATTGCCCGTCGGCCGCGTGGTTTCGGTCGAGCCCGGCAAAGATTTGTTCCTCAACATTCGCGTGGTTCCGTCGTCGCGGCTCGACGGTTTAGAAGAAGTGCTGGTGGTCACCAAGATCACCGAGAAGATGCCGGACACCAAGGACCTTGGACCGTTGCGCGCCTCCGACATCCTGGCCGAGCGCTTGCCCACCGTTCCCACCAAGACCACGGTTGATGCCGCCGGCAATGCCAAGCCCGGAGCCGCGACTCCCGGCACGCCTGCCGGATCGGCGACTGTGCCCGGCGCTCATCCCGCCACTGGAACCGCAACCGGCAAGCCAGTCACCGGCGCCAACGCGACTGCAACCAAGCCGGCCGCTAGCGGCGCAGCGATTGCGAACAAGCCGGCGGGAACCGCAACTCATCCAGCGACCTCCGGCGCGACTCCGGGCACCACCGGAGCCGTGAAAACGAAACCCGCTGCGACTGCCACGCGTCCCGCCGGCACGACCGAGAAGCCGGCGAACAGCACGCCTCCGGCGACCACCGCGCCTCGAACCCAATCCGGAACCACCGACGACGACGGTTTACCCATCGCACCGAAACAGCCCAAGACCGAGCCTGCTCCCAGCAACAATTCCGATCAGCCCGCCACCCCTCCGGCCGGAGCCCCGCCGCAGCCATGAGCACCCGGGTCATGCCATTTCGCGGAAGCCTGACCTCGCGGGAACAGGTTTCGGTTTACGAATTCAGTTGGGTGGCGATCATCTTTATCCCACTGGTCGCGGTCCTGATCCAGATCTTCATTCCGGTGAAGGTCCGCTTCATGCCGATCATCGATTTGCCGTTCCTGGTGACGATTTTCTTCGCCACGGCTCGCCGCAACCCGATCACCGGATGCATTACCGGCTGCCTCATTGGCTTGACCCAGGACCTGTTTGCCGCTCCCAGCCATCTGCTGGGCATGTACGGCATTGCTCTCACGGTGGTGGGATACCTGGCATCGTCGCTCGGCCTGAAGATCGATGTCGAGAATCCCGGCTCGCGCTTCCTGCTCACCTATGCCTTCTTCGTGATCCATCAGGGGGTGTACTACGGTGTGGCACATGGACTTCTGCGCCAGAGCTTGCAGTGGAGCTGGAGCCACGTGGCCATCTCCGCCCTGGCCAACGCCGTAATCGGGATATTCGTGTTTAAGTTTCTGGATAGGTTCAAGCAGCGATAGGCGATCCAATCAAAAGAAGACAGCAGGCGAAACCCCGAATCTTGCGCTCAGTCGCCGAATTTGCTCTTTGGTGAAATCGCGTTTCCCATGCAGAACTTCGGACACGACGCTTTCCGTGCCAAACACTTCTGCCAGGTCTTTCTGAAGAAGGCCGTGCGCCTCCAACAGGTGACGTAATATCTGGATCGGCTCTGCGTCCGGAACAGGATCGCTTTTCCGCTCGAAATCCTCGATAAGTACCGCCAGCAGATCAATGAGTTTTTCCTCCGCCCGGGTCGGAGATTTCTTGCTGGTCAGCGTTTCCAGGCGCCGAATATAGGCCTGTTTCTGCTTCTCGTCGCGGATGACCTCGGGCTTGGTGTCCCAGAGCAAAGCTGCGTAGTTGCTAGCGGTCGCGTTCATTTTTTCCACTTACTCCGCGTGTACTCACTATGCGTGAGTAATTGTTTGATGAAGATGATCTGCCACTTGAATTCGATTTTGACAATGAGCCGATAGCGATTGCCTTTAATGTTAAACACCGTGTACGGATCCACGAAATCCGCATGCGGATAGACGCTCCTGACATCTGCCAGATTTTGCCAGGATGCATGAGAGGCGATCTTGTACCACTCGGCAATGGGGCCGGCCAGCGATGGATCGTTCGCCAAGGTCGTGCGCCATGCACTTTTGCTGATGACCCTCATTTCGCTGCCGATAGCCAACGTTGAAAATCCATCTTACTTCGCAATTTGCGAAGACGCAACGGCAAGTCACATGACCAACTCGACCCAGGCTGCATCCATGGCCGGGAAACCTTAGCTGCAACCCCGCTCCCCTTTTTTCCACCGCTCCGCCGCCCCGAACCAGACTACAATAGTGCAGAGCTTCCGATCCGCCACTGGTCACGTAATCGAGTGCAGTTTTGGGTGCGCAGCCCTGCCCGGCGGAGCTGTCGCCCGGACCGGAGCCCGCTGTCAGTTTCACCATGATGCAACTGTCGTTCCCCGGAAAGATGTAGTTGATGTTAGGTCGCGACGAAAAAGTCTCGCAGCTCCGGCTCACCGCAGTGCAATACATTCTGCTGGGGATTTTTTTGGTGCTCGCCTTCGGGCTGTGGCGGCTGCAAGTTGCCCGCAGCGACTACTACAACACTCTGGCCGAGCAGAATCGTATCAAGCAGGTCCCGATTCTCGCGCCGCGCGGCAAAATTCTCGACCGCGAAGGCCGCATCATCGTCGACAACTATCCCTCGTTTTCCGTCCTGCTGCTGCGCGATCAAAAGCGCGATTTACAGGCCGACGCCGACAAGATTGCCGTCGGCCTGCATATGCCGCCCGATGAACTGCGCGCGCGTTTGAAACATATGGCGGCCGTGCCCGGCTACCAGCCGCTGTTCCTGAAAGACGACATCACGCCCGACGAGTTGGCTTTCATCGAGTCGCACAAAGCCGAGCTGCCCGAGCTCGACACCATTACCGTCCACCGCCGCCTCTATCCCAAGAACGGCTTCATGGCGCACGTCATCGGCTACGTCGGCCAGGTCAGCGAAGACATGCTCACCCAGCCGCAATGGGAGCTCTATAACCCCGGCGACATCGTCGGCATGTCGGGCGTCGAGCAGTACTACAACGATATTCTGATGGGCAAGAACGGCTCGCGCCAGGTGCTGGTCAACAGCCGCGGCAAGGAAGTCGGCACCCTCAGCGATGTGCAGGCGGTCCCCGGCAAACAACTCAAGCTCACCATCGATCTTGATCTGCAAATCGCCGCCGAGGAAGCGCTGGAAGGCAAGAACGGCGCGATCATTGCCCTCGATCCGCGCAACGGCGAGATTCTCGCCCTAGTCAGCCGGCCGGCCTTCGATCCCAACGAATTTGCCGTCCGCATTACCCGCGACGAGTGGAACGCGCTGGTCAACGATCCCGACAAGCCGCTGCTCGACAAAGCGATTCAAGCCCAGCTGGCGCCCGGCTCGACCTTCAAAATTCTGATGTCGGTGGCCGGACTGCAGGAAGGCATCGCCCAGAAGCTGATCGTCAATTGCGGCGGCGGCGGCACCTTCTACGGACGCTTCTTCAAGTGCGATCAGAAGCACGGCCGCGTCGATATCTCCAAGGGCATTTACGATTCGTGCGACACCTATTACTACACGCTGGGCGAAAAACTGGGCATCGCCCGCATCGCCAAATACGCTACCGAGTTCGGCTTCGGACAGAAGACCGGCGTCGATCTGCCGCAGGAAGTTTCCGGCGTAATGCCGTCTGAGGAATGGAAGATCAAGAACTTCAAGCAGAAGTGGTATGCCGGCGAGACCATTTCCGTCAGCATCGGTCAGGGAGCAGTTGCGGTCACCCCGATTCAATTGGCGCGGGCCATCGGCGCAATCGCCAGCGACGGCGTGATGGTGCGGCCGCACGTTGCCTTCCCCGACGAGCTTCCGCCCGGTTTCAAGAACGCTTCCAGCTACAACGACAAAGTCCATAACCAGCTCGATCCGGACAACTGGGAGATCATTACCAACGCCATGGCCGATGTCACCCGCATCGGCACCGCCGCCGCTGCTCATATCGACGGCATCGACTTCGCCGGCAAGACCGGCACGGCGCAAACCATCTCGGCCGAGGCACGCAGCAAGATGGGCGCCAGCAGTAAATCGAAGTTCAACGACAACTCCTGGTTCGTGGGCATGACCCCACGCCGCAATCCTGAAATCGTGGTCGCAGTCCTCACCCAGGGCGGTGGCTGGGGTTGGCGCTCGGGACTGCTGGCGGCGCAGGTAATCAAGGCTTACGTGGCCAAGCAGCGTTTGCGCCAGACCCAGGTAGCCAAAGCCAATGGCGCTCCGGCGCCGGGAGTTAAACAGGCTGAGGTCGCAGTCTGTCTGGCACGAGGGCGATCCCAAGAATCCCGACAAGGCCCAGGCTGGACATTTTGCGGTTGCGGCGGATGGCACCATCAAACCGGTCAGCACGGCTCCCGGTGTCGATGCAGCCGACAAGCCCAGTCCCGCAGCCGATCTGGAAGCTACCGAGTCGCAGCCTAAGGCGCGTCCCGAAACCGATACCTCCGATGCCGCGGAGGCTAACTCTTCCGACGCGCAGCCCGACCCTAAGCCTTCACCGCAAACGCCCGCTAAGAAGAAGCCGCCGGCCACGAATCCGCCCGTCATTCCACCGGCCATGGCTGTCCCTGCGAGGCGACCGTGAGTCGCTACGTCTCCTTCCGCGATTTCGACTGGGTGCTGCTGGTACTGGTGTTGCTGATCTGCACCCTGGGCGTGGTGGAAATCTATAGCGCAACCTTAAACACCAAGTTCGCCGGGGTGCACCTCAAGCAGGTGTACTGGATTCTGGGCGGTGTGGCGCTGATGTTCCTGGTCAGCGTACTCAACTATCAGGCTCTCATCGAGCGGGTGCCGCTCATGTATTTGATCTCCATCGGCTCGCTGCTGGCGGTGGAAGTATTCGGCAAGAAATATCTGGGCGCGCGCCGCTGGGTGCAGCTTGGCTCGTTTCATTTCCAGCCTTCGGAATGGGTGAAGCTGGTGCTGATCCTCGCCATGGCGAAGTATTTCTCCGACACTAAATCCGAATGTACGGCGCAAGACATCGTGAAGGCGGGAGCATTGGTCGGCGTGCCGATGCTGATGGTGCTGGTCCAGCCTGATCTCGGCACCGCTCTCACCTACCTGCCCATCGCCATCATGGGGCTGTTCCTGGGCGGCATGAAAGCCAAGCACGCCGTGGTCATCCTGATGATAGGGGCGTTGCTGGCGCCGGTGGCCTGGCATGTCCTGAAACCGTACCAGCGCAACCGCCTGACCAGCTTCATCGAGCCTGAGGCCGACTCCCAGGGCCACGGTTATCAGGTCATTCAATCGCTGGTGGCCGTGGGATCGGGAGGCATTTTCGGCAAGGGAACGGCCCGCGGCAGCCAGACCCAGGGACAGTTCCTGCCCGTGCCGCATACCGACTTCATCTTCGCCGCCTTCGCCGAGGAACACGGATTCATCGGCGCGATGGGCCTACTCCTGCTATACTTTATCGTGCTGATGCGTCTGATTCAGAACGCTCAGACGGCTCCCGACCGAGCAGGTGCCTTCGTGGTCATGGGCGTGGTTGCGGTTCTGGCTTTCCACCTCCTGGTCAACGTCGGTATGGTGGTGGGTTTCATGCCGGTCACAGGTATCCCCTTACCACTGATGAGTTATGGGGGATCGTCAGTACTGTTCATGTTCCTGGCTTTGGGGATTGTGATGAACATCCGCATGCGCAGGTTCGTGAACTGAAAGTGAAGAAAACACAAAGACGTAGCGCCATCGGGGCGCGCAGCATCGAATCCGGCCGCACCCGCCGGGAAGCTCCCTTACAGAAATCATCTTGGGCTTCCACAGGGTGACAACAAGATTACGACAACCCTCTTACCAGGGTACACACCGGCCGCAAGCACAAAAGGCCGGATAGGATTGCAAAGCACGTGGTTTCGAGGCAGGAAACGGCCCCTCAGTGGAAAGCTGGGTGTGACGCCACAACCCTCCGGCAGCGTGCTCGATACGGTGCGTAAGATTCCACAAGTTGTTTCCGTACGAATCAAATCGGGTTCGCACCCGGACCAGAGTCCGTGTGTGTTCTCGCCTGACCACCCGTCCCGTAGTCCTGTCCCGCTTTCTGCCGCCTGCGTCCGGTTAATCCGGAGCGTCCATGAACAAGGAACTTTACGTGTCCTCTACGCCGCACGAAACCAAGGTGGCGTTGATGGAGGACGATCAGCTCGCCGAAGTCTTCTTCGAGCGGGACAATGAATACACTTTAGCTGGATCGATCTACAAAGGCCGGGTTACCCGCGTGCTTCCCGGCATGCAGTCCGCCTTCGTCGACATCGGTCTGGAGCGCGACGCGTTTCTCTATGTCTCCGACTTTCTCGAATTGTCGGGCGACGAAGAAGAGGATGAAGAATTCGGCGCCATTCCCGCCCCCCGTGGCGCCATCGATGTAGGTAAGCCGCATCAGCCTGAGGAAACTCACGCCGCTTCCACACAAACTACGTTTGCCGAACCCGACACCGAAGAAGAATCCGAAACCTTTACTGAAGATTTTTCCGCTTCTGCCGATGAGCCGTTGGCCGCCGGGGAAGACAGCGAACCGGTTTCCGGTGACGACCGTGACTCCAAAGAAGGCGCTCGCCGGTGGCGCGGACGCCGTCGTCGTGGTGGCCGTCGTGGCCGCTCCGATGAGCGCGACGCGCGTCCCGAATCCACTCCCGAAGTTGCAGCCGCTCCGGTCGATGAAGCACCTGCGCCGCCAGCGCGCCCCGAGACGCGTCATGAGTCGCGTCCCCGCTCCGACTACGGTCCGCCCGCGGGTTACACGCCCATCCTTCTGCCCGGAGAATCCATTTCGAAGTATCGCAACCTGGCTCCCGCCGCAGCCGAGAGCCAACCGGCAAACTTGCTTGAAGACGCCGTCGTTCCGGCCGCATCGGTAAGCGACTTCCCTTCCCCGGAAATGCACGTCGCGGTGCAAGAGGAAATAGAAGAAGAGGCAGCTCATCTCGATCAGGGCTTCGTAGAGGCCGAGGCCGAAGCCGGGCCAACGCAGCCCGAGCCGCCCGAAGCCGTCGCCACGGAAGAGCCGCAACCCCGCTCCCGGCGCGGTTTCTGGCGCTCACGTCGCAAGCCGGCCGCAGCTGAATCGGAACCGGCTGCCGTGGCCGCCACCGACGAAACCGTAGTCGGCCAGCCCGCATCTGAGTCAGCAGAAACACCCCAGCATCTGGGAGTTCCCGCTCCCGGAATCGCCGCAACCGGCGCACGCGAGAGTCACCAGCACGCTGAGGCTGAAGTCGAATCGCATCCGCTGACCGAGTCCCACAATGTAGTAGAAGCAGTCGCGACCGAAGAGCACGAAGAACAATCTCACGAAGAACACTCTGAAGCTGGATCCCATCCCACCCCGTTCGTCCAGCAAGACAACTCCAACGCGGAACGCATGGCTGCTCCCTCTGTAGCGCCTGAAGGTCGCACTCTGGAGCACGAAGTTCTGGAAGACGAAGAAGCCGAATTCCAGCCGGTTCCCGATGACCTTAGCGCTATGAGCGAAGTCGCCGGCGACGAAGGCTTGGTGCTAGAAGAGGAAACTCTCGATTCCGACAACGGCTACTCCGAGCGCTGGATTCCCAAGATTGAAGACGTTGACGAAGACGAAGTGCTCGCCGCCGAAATGCGTGGCGAGAACATTCTTGCCTCAGGTGACGAAGAGGAAGAAGACGACGAAGACAACGGCGAAGTAGACGAGACCAATGGCCACGCCGAGGTTCGCGCCGCGTCTCCCACAGTGGGGTACCAGCAACGGCCCGCCGACCGTCCCGGTTACGGCCGTCGCGATTTTCGCGATCGTGGCCGCCGCGGCGGTTCGCGCCGCAACATGCGCACCCGTCCCAACAACAGCCGTAATCAGCCGCTCATCACCGATCTGCTGAAAGAAGGGCAGGAGGTGCTGATCCAGATTGCCAAGGAGCCCATCGGCAAGAAGGGCGCGCGCATCACCAGCCACATCGCCCTGCCCGGCCGCTTCCTGGTCTACATGCCCACCGTCAACCACGTCGGCGTCTCGCGCAAGATCGCTTCCGACGAAGAGCGCCAGCGCCTGAAACGCATCGTCACCAGCGAGCGTGAAAACGGCATTGGCGGCTTCATCGTTCGCACCGCCGCGGCCAACATCAAGGAAGAAGATCTCCGCGCCGACATCCGCTTCCTGAAACATCTGTGGGCCGAGATCAAGACCCGCGCTGAGAACAGTAAGTCGCCGGCGCTGATTTATCACGACCTCAACCTGGTCGAGCGTGTGCTGCGCGATCAGGTTAACGCCGACTTCTCCCAGATCTGGGTCGACACCGAAGACGAGTACGAGCGCGTGGTGCGCTTCGCCAACCGCTTCCAGCCCTCCCTGGTCCGCCGCATCAAGCTCTACACCAAAGACACGCCGTTGTATGAGCAGTTCGGCATTCAGGACGAAATCAACCGCTCGCTGAAATCGAAAGTCTGGCTCAAGAGCGGCGGCCACATCGTCATCAACCAAACCGAAGCGCTGGTCGCCATCGATGTCAACACCGGCAAGTTTGTCGGCAAGACGCAACGCCTGGAAGACACCATCGTGAAGGTCAACGTTGACGCCATCAAGGAAATCGTGCGCCAGATTCGCCTGCGCGATCTGGGCGGCATCATCGTCATCGACTTCATCGACATGGATGAGCGCAAGAATCGCCAGAAAGTCATGATGGCCCTGGAAGAGGCCCTGCGCAACGATCGTGCTCCCTCCAAGGTCCTCCAGTTTAACGATTTTGGACTGGTCGCTATCACCCGCAAACGCGTGAAGCAATCCCTGGAGCGCACCCTCGGCGAATCCTGTCCGTATTGCGTGGGCGCCGGCTTCGTCAAGTCAGTCACCACCGTCTGCAACGAGCTCTACATCGAGATGCGCAAGATGGCCAAGATCCATGACCTCGACGACATCACGCTGCGCGTCAATCCCGAAGTTGCCAAGGCGCTGAAGGCCAACAATGGCAAGCTGATCGGTGAACTGGAGGAGTTGACCGGCAAGACCGTGCTGGTAAAGAGCGATCCCGCCCTGCACCAGGAGAACTTCGACATCCACTAGATGTCATTGAGTTGTCAGTGAACGGAAATCGGGTGCCCCATTCAAGGCCTTCTGTTGGCCTTGAGTGAGGATTTTCGTTTGTACGACACATCTCCCGCACGCAGGCTCATCCCGAGTTATATCTCAGCTGTCATCCTGATCAGCTCTCATCCTGAGTCATATCTCAGTCTGTCATCCTGAGCGGAGGCGCGCTTCTTTCGCGCGCCGCAGTCGAAGGACCCCTATCTCCGCCACCATCGATCCTATCCGGGTGCATGGGCTTCGCATATCGTCCTCGCGTAGTTGAAACAAATGATGCGAATTGCAACAACGCCCGCAAAAACCGCCTGCATCCGCCGGCAGCCCTTGCACTTTCTCCTCAGTCCAGCGATAGTTAGGTATGAAGGTCTTGACGCGCTTTGTGACGTCTGCTGCCCAGCCGGGACAATTCCCTCCCGCGGCCGCGCCCGAGATCGCCTTCCTGGGACGCTCCAACGTCGGCAAGTCAAGCCTGATCAACTCGCTGGTGGGTAGCAAGATTGCCAAGACCAGTAACACTCCCGGCCGCACCCAGACCATCAATTTTTTCCAGGTGCGCCGGCCCGGCAAACCGCACCCCGACTTTGTTTTCGCCGATCTGCCGGGTTACGGCTACGCCCGCGTGCCCAAAGAAATCACCGCGCAATGGGCGACGTTCATCAACCCTTACCTGGAGCAGCGTGAATCGCTGGTTCTCTGCCTGGCGCTGGTTGACGTCACCATCCCTCCGCAGGATCTCGATCTGCAATTGCTGGATTGGCTTCGCCACCTTGGCCGCAACTTCCTGGTCATAGCGACCAAGGCCGACCGCATCTCCGGCACGCAATTGCGCACTTCGCTGCAAAAGCTTGGCGAGCAACTACAGGTTGCCACTGATCAGATGATTGCGTTTTCGGCCAAGACCCGGCGGGGGAACGATGAACTGTGGGCAGCAATCAAGGCCGCGGCTGGAGTAGAAGACACCGGCACTCAAACCATCGCGCAAACCGGCTAGCGCGCCTTTCCCAATCACATGCTTTAGGACCTTCGGTTGAGAACCAAAGTTGGGTATTCGGCAAACTAACTTCAGGCCATAAGAATCTGTGTGAGTACCGCACTACGCTCCGGAAGTGGAACACCAGGCCCGAACCACGAGCGCCATAGGCGCGGAAGAGCTTAGCCCAGCACGCAGCCGCAGCCGGAGTGCTGGGTCTAGCAGAAAATGACTAAGAGTCCCCTAGGGACGGCAGAGATGCGTACAACTGCTTCTACGGCCATATCTCCAGCGCGGTCTTGCTCAGGATCTGCTCTTTCGTACTCTCACTGAGTGGGAGCGCCCGAAACTCCGCCAGATTTTTTTCGATCTCCGGCACTCCCGGCCCCGGCCAATCCGTGCCGAACAGCGTTTTGTGCGCGATCTCTTCCAGCCGCGGGAAATATTTCAGCAGCGTCTTGGGAGGAATGCCGCTGATATCGAGAAACACGTTGCGGTGCCGCCGCACCAGAAAAAACGCGGTGTCCATCCACAGCGGACGTCCGCCGTGCGCCAGCAGAATCTTCAGCCGCGGAAAATCGACAGCTACATCGTCAACATAAATCGGATCGCCAAACTTGTTGCGCGCGCCCGGAAAAATCGACGTCCCCGTATGCACCATGATCGGAATGCCGTTGGCCTCAGCCGCCCGGTAGATGATCTCCAGCTCTTTGACGCCGTTCACGTAATCGTTGGGATAGAGCAACTGGTGCGGCGGATGGATCTTGATCAGCTTGATTCCCAGCCGCACGATCTGTTCCATATCTGCCAGCACGTTGGTCGTGTGCCGCGGGTGCACGCTGCCACACGGAATCAGCCGCTTTGGGTCGGCCTTCACATACTTGGCGATGAACTCGTTGACCGCCGGCGTGAAGCCGATCACCTCGGGCGCCACGTAATTGATCAGCACCGCGCGGTCCACGCCGATTGCGTCCAGATGCTTCAGAAAGGCCTTAGGCGAATTGCAATACTCCGCCACCAGGTCGAAGTCCTTGCGCGACTTCTTCATCAGCGCCAGGGCCTCGGGCTTGAATAACTCCATCGGCTGGATGTGAACGTGGCAGTCAGTGACGATCATAGTTGGTGGCTAGCGGCTAGTAGATAGTGGTCAGTACCTAGTTGAACTTGTCATCCCGAGCGCAGCCGAGGGATCTGCGGTCCGTTGACGAGTCAACAGTCTAGTCCTTTCAACCAAACCCGGTTTGCCCGCCGAACTGATAACTGACAACTGTTTTCAATTCGCACACGCCATAACCGCGCGTTTCGCGAACACCCTTACCATCTCCCGCCGATACTCCGGCGTAAGCGCCGAAGTCGTCAGCGGCTTGGCAGTCCGCGCAGCCAGCTCCCCAATCCTCTCCGCAGCCTGCTCATCAGGCACAACTCCCACCAGGTAGGCATCGGCATCCTTCACTAGAAACGGAGCGGGATTCAGCGCGGTAATCGCGACTCGGGCATCTTCAATGCGCCCCGACTTCATCTGGAGAGCGACCGCGACTCCCGCCAGCGGGTAGTCAATGCTGCCTCGAACTCGCAGCTTCTGATAGCTCCCGCGCCAGCCCGCCGCCGCTTCCGGCAGAAACACCCGAGTCACGATCTCGTTTGCCGCCAGGTGCAGCCGCGCGATACCATCGTTCACATAGAACTCTGACAATGGGGTACGCCGCAACCCGCTTGGCCCGGCGATCTCCAGCTCGGCTCCCAGGCACAGCAGCGCCGGAGGCGTATCGCCCGAAAAGGCCGCCCAGCAGAACTTTCCGCCCGGAGCCACATGGCACAGGTCGCCATCCTTCTTCAGGCAGAAGCCGCAACTCTTCCGCCACAGCAGCGACTGGTTGTACCACAGACAACGAGTGTCGAGGCACACATTGCCCCCCATCGTTCCCATGTTGCGCAAGACCGGCGAGGCCACAGTCTTCACTGCCTCATATAGCACGGGATAGTCTTTGCGAATGACCGCCGAATGCTCGACGCTGCTCAGCGTGGTCAGCACCCCAATTTCAACGCCGTCACCGGGCAGATTACGAATACCGCGGAGTTCGCGGACTCCGCGCAAATCGAGGACATAGGGCGGAGTAAACAGCTTTTGCTTCATCGAGGGCAGCAGGTCCGTACCGCCCGCGACCACCTTCACCTCGCCCTCATGTTTGGCCATCAGGGCGACCGCCTCATCCAGCGTCTTGGGACGCAGCAGTTGGAAGCTGGGCAAGCTCACAGCTCACCTCCCAGCGGTGAACCAGCATCCGTCCCCTGTCGCGCTGGATCGAGCGGATGCCGCGTCGGCCCTTTGCCTCGGAACCATAACGATCCGCCGTGTTCGCGGAAAGTCACCGGTGCGGTGGGATCGACGGACTCCGTCATTTCAATTCGCTTCATACCTTTCTTGGCCCGCAAGGCTGACAGTATCCGCTCCGGCGTGAATGGGCACTCACGCAGTCGGACTCCCACAGCGTCGTATATCGCGTTTGAGATCGCCGGAATCGTCGCGGCCAGCGAGCCTTCCCCAGCTTCCTTCGCGCCGAACGGTCCTTCCGGATCGATACTCTCGACAATGATGCACTCGATGTCCGGCGACTCCTCCGACGACGGACTGCGGTACTCCAGCAACCCCGGATTCATCAGCAGGCCGTCCTTCCAAACCATCTCTTCTTCCAGCGCCTGACCCAGCCCCATCCATACCGAGCCGATCACCTGGCCTTCGACCGCGACGGGATTCAAGGCGCGCCCGCAGTCATGCGCAGCCCAAATCTTATGCACCGTCACCTGGCCGGTCTCCTCGTCGACGCTGACGTCAGCCACCTGAGCTGAATAGGAGTACGCCGGCGACGGTCCCACGCCTCCGCCTTTGTGTTTGCCACCGCGCGCTGCCGTCGGAGGAGCATACGATCCCGTTCCAGTCAGCGCTCCATGAAAATCGATGGCCGAAACCACAGCCTCCTCGAAGCTCATGTGTTCTTTCGGACCCTCTTCTTTACGCGTCTGCAAGACCGAGCCGCGCAGAATCTGCCCATCGACCCGGCCACTTGCCGCCAACTCTCTCTCCTCCGGAATACCGGCCTCGCCAGGACCGCTGTCGCCGGCGACTGTTCCCCGCTTGTAAACCCGGTCGTTGCGGATGATCACTTCTTCCGGCGCACAGTTCATGCGCTTGGCAGCGGCGCTGACAATGTTCTTCTTCACGTCTTCGGCCGCACGCAGAGCCGCATTTCCGGCCATGAACGTTACCCGGCTCGAGTACGATCCCAGGTCGATGGGCGTCAGGTCCGTATCGGCGGCAATCACCCGCACGCGCGCCAGTTCGCATCCCAGCACTTCGGCCACCACTTGCGCGGTCATGGTGTCGGAGCCTTGCCCAATCTCCGACGCACCGGTATAGACGACCACACCGCCATCGCGATCGATCTTGATGTTCACCGTCGAATGCGGCATGTCGGAACGGATAATGCTGTTCGCCGCACCGCTCACATAATGACTGCAGGCCACGCCCAGGCCGCGGCCCTTCGGCAGCTTGCCTCGGCGATCCTTCCAACCGGAGCGTGTCACTACCTGATCGATGCACTCCGGCAATCCATAACTCAATACCCGCAGACCGTTCACCGTGACCGTCGGCGGCTTCAGCAAATTCACTCGTCGCACCTCTGCCGGATCGAGCCCGAGCGTCGCTGAAATCTCGTCCATCTGCGACTCGAATGCGAACCGCACATTCACCGTGCCATGTCCGCGCATCGCGCCGCAGGCAGGCTTATTGGTCAGCACCCGATATCCGTCGTAGCGAATGTTGGGAATGTCGTACAACGCTCCCAGCAGCGCACCGGAATAAAGAATCGTTACCACACCGTAGGAACAATAAGCGCCGCCGTCCTGAATCACCTCGCACGCCACCGCGGTGATGCGGCCGTCATTCTTTACTCCAGTCTTCAGATCGATAATGGTGCGCGGACGTCCGCGATGCGCCCAGAAAACCTCTTCGCGCGTGTAGGTGATCTTCACCGGAGCCTTGGCCGCGCGCGCCGTCACCGCCGCAATAATCTCCAGCGGTATGATTTCGCTCTTGCCACCGAAGCCACCACCGACCAACGGTTTGATCACCCGGATCTGCGACATCGGCATCTCCAGCACCAGCGAAAGCTTGTGCTGCAAATAATAGGGAACCTGCGTGGAGGACCACACTGTCAGACGTCCCAGCTTTCCGGTATGCGGATCGAGTTCAAAATTCGCCAGGGTGCAGTGCGGCTCCATCGCCGCGTGCGTCACTTCGTTGGCAATGTAGCGGCCCTCGGCAATGTAGTCGGCGTCGGCAAATCCTTTGTCCAGATCGCCAAAGACATGGTGATAATCCTTCTCGATATTGTGCGAACGGTTCTCGTGAATCAGGTCCGTCTCGGCCTTCATCGACTCTTCGGGATCGAAGTATGCGGGCAGCGGCTCATACTCAATATCGATCAACTCAATGGCTCGCTCGGCAATCTCTTCCGTTACAGCCGCCACGCACGCCACGTGATCTCCCACGTAGCGAACTTTCTCTACTGCCAGCGCCGTCTCATCATGTCCCACAGGAAGAATGCCGTACGGATTGGGCGCATCTTCGCCGGTCACAACCGCCACCACACCCTCCAACGCTTTAGCCCGCGACGTGTCGATGCGCTTGATGCGCGCGTGCGGATAGGGCGAATGCAAAATCTTGCCTACCAGCATGCCCGGCATGCTGAAGTCGTCGGCATACTTGCCGGCTCCCGTGGTCTTGCCCGCGGCATCGATCATCGCGATCGGCTTGCCGATAACAGAAAAGTCACTCATCGATTACTTCGCCCCCACTAACTCGTGCTTCATGCCTTTTTGTTCGGCGTCAATCGCCGCCCGCACCGCCTGGTACATCTGCGAATAGCCCGTGCAGCGGCACAGATTGCTGCTGAGCGCTTCGCGAATCTCGGCTTCGCTCGGCTCGGGATTGTTGGCCAGCAGCCACTTCACGGTCATCATGAATCCTGGAGTGCAGAAGCCGCACTGGGATCCGCCAAAATCGCCATACGCCTTTTGCAGCGCCGCCAGACTGCCATGATCGGCGACGCCCTCGACGGTCGTGATCTCCTGGCCTTCGCAACTGGCCGCCAGCATGGTGCAGGCGAGCATAGGAATACCGTCGACTTGCACCGTGCACGCTCCGCAGGATGAGTCGTCACAGCCGCGCTTCGATCCGGTGAGATCAAGGTCCTGTCGCAACACGTCGAGCAGCAACTTGCTCGGCTCGGTCGCCAGTTCATGAGTGCGTCCATTGACGCGCAGTTCGATGAGTTCTTTTTTCATAGATAAACCTGCAATCAGCCGTTAGCATTTGGCAGTTAGCCCATCAACCTTGATCCAAGTGTTAACTGCTAAATGCCAAGTGCTGCTTTAGTAAATTGGCACCGTGGGATCGATCTCCCGAGCCCAGCGATCGATGCCTCCGCGCAACGATTGCACCTTCTCAAATCCCTGCTGCCGTAGCCAGGCGGTGACATTCATCGACCGCACTCCGTGGTGGCACACGACGACGATGTGTTCGTCCGGATTGAGTTCCTGATTGAACCGCGCCGGAATATCGCCCATCGGGATATGCTTGCTACCGCCGATCTTGGCCGTCTCAAGCTCCCATGGCTCGCGCACATCCACTACCACAACGTCAGACTTGGCATCGAACAGAGACTTCAGTTCTTCCGGTGCGATCTCGTAATCCATCAGCAAAACCAAACCTCGTTCATTCTGTCCAGAAGTCCCTTCTCGATTTGCAAACCAGAAGCCGAGCCGAGAACGCTGTCGATATTGCAGTGAGGACACATCGCGGTCTCCCCGTCATCGGTCCAATGGGTTATTTCCGCAGGTAAGAACAATCTCCCACAATGGAAACACCAACAGACATCACTATTCAGAACTTCGGCTCGATGTCGGGAGCTATGCGCATGCGCTTCCCTAAGCTCCGACACCATCTCTCGCGCCATCGTCACTTCCCTGCCCACTTCGGCCGGCGGCGCTCCATAAACGCTACGATGCCTTCCTGCGCATCAGCCGTCTTCATCAGCTCGTCAAAATAAATCTGCTCGGCGCGGGCCAGGCCTTTATCGAAATGGATCGCATCCCAGGAGTACAACGCCTTCTTGGCCATCGCAATCGCTGCCGAGCTGAGCTGCGAAACCCGCTGCACACACTCAGCCACCAGAGTCTCGGGATCAGCGGCCAGTCCGTTCACCAATTTCGCGGCCAACGCTTCTTCACCTGTGAGCGTTCGTCCGGTCAGAATCAACTCTGCCGCCAGCTTCTGTCCCACAATGGCAGACAAGGCAACACTCGCCACCGGCGGATAACACGCCAGCTTGATCTCGGGAAATCCCCACACCGAGTCAGGCGACGCATAGACCACGTCGCACATCAGCGCCAGTTCCGCACCACCGCCCAAGCAATGCCGGCGCACGCTGGCCACGGTCAGTTTGCTGCTGTCGACCACTGAGCGGATAACATTGTGAAACGCCGTCAGCATCTGCCGGATTTTGTCCAGCGTGTGCGCCGCAATATCGACGCCGCTGGAGAAAGCCTGCTCCGAACCTGCAAAAACGATGACGCTGATCTCCGGGCGGGCCTCAATTTGCTCCAGCGCCGCGCGCAGCTCATCCATCATCGCAATATCGATGACGTTGAGCGGCGGATGGCTCAACACAATCCGCGCCGCCGGGGGTTGCACCTCGACGGCGATGCGAGTGAAACCGGTCGTGTTTGTTATAGCTGAACTCATTGCGCAAAATTCGCTGCCGCCGCTGCGCGGCTCAGGGCCTTGGAGTTGAAACGTTACCGCGGGCTTATGCCCACGGCTAAAGCAAATGCCGCCCTTCGGGGCTGGGTCTGTGGGGACGTGCACTGTAAATGGACGCTCGAACGGACCACAGATCCTTCGACTTCGCTCTCTGCGCTCAGGATGACAAAATCCAGCACGAGCCCTTATGAACGACACGTTTACTTCCCGGTGAACTTTGCCGGACGCTTTTCCATGTAAGCCGCCAGCCCTTCCGTCGCATCCTCGCTCTCAAAGAGCAGTTGCTGATTCTCCCGCTCCAGGGCGAGCCCGGCTTCCAGCGGAATCTCCCAGCCCGCCTGCACAGCTCGCTTGATTCGGCCCACTGCCTTGGCCGCCTTGTTCGGCGGACAGAACTGTCGCGCATATTCCAGCACGCGATCCATGAAGTTCTCCCGCTCGAAAATTTCATTCACCAGTCCGAGTTGCTTTGCCTCATCGAACGAGAATATCTTGCCCGTCACCATCAGCTCGATCGCCTTCGACTTCCCCAAAAGCCTTGACAGGCGCTGGGTTCCACCGGTTCCCGGCAGCACCCCCAGATTGACTTCCGGCAATCCAATCTTGCCCGCGTCCTTGCGAGCGACCCGCAAATCGGCGGCCAAGGCAATCTCCAATCCTCCGCCGACACAGTGTCCATTCAGAGCGGCAATCACCAGCTTGGGAGTATTCTCCAGCCGCAACAAGGTCTCATTGGCATGCAGGCAGAAGTAGTACTTGAATGTGGGATCGACTTCGGTCAGCATCTGGATGTTGGCGCCCGCCGAAAAAAACTTTTCGCCCGCTCCAGTCAGCACCATCACATGAACATCATTGTCCATGCGAGCCTTGAGAATGGCGTCGTCGAGCTGGCGGTTCATTTCGTAGCTGTACGTATTGGCCGGCGGATCGTTGATCTCGATCACTGCTACGCCTGAGGTTGTGCGGTAATCAATCAGTTGCCTGGCTTCAGTGGCCGGCTGGGCGCTCATGGTCAAAACATCCTCGCTGCTGTGCTTAGTTTCTGCATTTCACTTCTGGCGCTTGCCCGGCGAAGTGGTTTCTTTGGGCGTATCGGTTTTCTTCTTCGGCGCAGAGGCACGTTCCAACTGTTTGGACGTTAGACCCGCCTTGGCCGACGCCCTTCTGCCTGCCCGAATTCCACGCAAGAAAATGTCGCTCATCTCTCGCGCCAGAACCGCGGCATCGGGATCGACTTGCGGTTTGTACCAGGTATAGAGCCAGTTCATCATGCCGAAAAGGCCCATGACCGCGGTGCGGGTGCTCACGTCGTCCGGCGTTGCGGCATCGCCGGCAGGCCTCAAGCCATCGGCTCTGGCCAGGTCTTCCACCAGTCCAAAGCAGATGCGGTAATACTCACGCTTGGTAGCGGCCAACTCAGTGCCGTAGCCGTTCTTCAGGACATCGTCTTCATGCGACAACACCTTCATCGCCTTGGTCTTGGCCACGGAGTAGTCAACATGATTGTGCACGAAGATGCGGATGCGCGCTTCCGGATCGCTGGTAGTCGCCAGGCGCTGGCGCAGCCGCTCAATGATAGTGGTGAAGGTATGCTGTTGAATGAAATACAGCAGCTTCTCTTTGGACTCGAAGTAATAATAGAGACCGGCCAGCGAGATGCCGCTCAAGCGCGACAGATCGCGCATGGAGGCGCCTTCATAACCTTTTTCGGCGAAGATCTCGGTGGCATAGTCCAGAATCTCCGCCAGACGGCGATCGAAGCGGGTGTCGAGGGCTCGGGATGTGGTGGCAGCGGACATAGAAAGGAAGCTGGACGGAGCTACGGCGATCGACAAATTCGAACGTTCGTTCTAATTCTAGCCGCAACCCGGCCGTTCGGCAACCGTCGCCTCCTGTCCGGCGAGCCTCTGACTACTCGTAACCGAAGCTCCCCCGTCCGGCGTCGCTTTTCTATCTGAAAGCAGCTCACCCAGCCGTTAGAAACGCCGGCCGATCCCCGCGAATGCCGTTTCTTTTGTTGAGCTGGCAGCCGTTTCCTGTCGGTCTGCACATGTCGCGTTGACAAGTTTGTCGCGAAAGGGCAAACTGCTCCATCTTGAAGATTCTGCGCCGCGCATGGCGGAAGCGGATGAATTCTCGTCAAAACGAGCCCTTTGATGACGGCGCCACAACGCGTTTCGTACCGCATGGAGTCCACGCTGGAAAGCGTGAACAAGGCCGAGGAAATGGCCGACCAGATCGCGGCCCAAGCGGGCTTGGACGAAGATACGCGCAGCGGCGTTTCCATGGCGGTCCGCGAGGCCATGATCAACGGCATTCTGCATGGCAACGCTTATGCCCCCGACAAACGCGTAAACTTGACCTTCGAGCAGACGGGGGATCAGTTGATCGTCACCGTCGTTGACGAGGGCAAAGGCTTTGTTCCCGACGAAGTTCCCGACCCGCTGGCGCCGGAGAATCTTTTGAAAGAATCGGGCCGTGGCATATTCTTAATGCGGGCCTTCATGGACGAGGTCCGATTTCGTAAACTGAATCCCGGCACTGAAATTACTTTGATCAAGCGGCTCCAGGGTAGTGAACCGGACCGCCAGGAGGCTTCCACGTGAGCATGAAAGCGAGCACTCGACAGGTAGATGGCGTCACCATCGTCGATTTGAGTGGACGAATCACTCTGGGCGAAGGCAGCGTGGTGTTACGCGACACCATCAAGGACCTGTTGGGCAAAGGTCAGAAAAAGATTTTGTTGAACCTGGGCGATGTCAGCTACATCGACAGTTCGGGCATCGGCGAACTGGTCAGCGCCTTTACTTCTGTCCGCAACCAGGGCGGCGAACTGAAGTTGCTGAACTTGACCAAGAAAGTGCACGACCTGTTGCAGATCACCAAGCTGTACACCGTGTTTGACGTAAAAGACGACGAGGCCGTAGCCATCGCCGCCTTCGGCAAATAAGCGGTCTGCGCAGCTGGTGAGCCCCAGATCTCGAACGCCCTTTCGCCTCTGCGCGAAGGGGCGTTGCTGCGTTGGACGGCGGCCGCACTTTCCTGAAACATCCTGATGGAAGGGCCACGGTGGTTCCTATCTATTCCGCAGAAATAATCGGACCTGGGTTGCTTCGCGCGATTCTGCCAGACGTAGAGATGTCGGTCGACGAGTTCCGAAGGCACTCCTAAACTCTCGCCGTCTTCGCTCCCAACCTTCCTGTGTGTTTGATACGAACTGGGGCGGAGGGTTAGTCTACCTATCATGCCTCGCATATCCCGACTCGAAAAAGACCAGGTTGATCCCGAAACTGGCAAGATTTACGACGTCTATCTCCAGGAACGCGGCAATGTGCCCAACATGTTTCGCACCGTGGCACATCGTCCGGAGATTTTCCGCACCATGATTGCGCACTTCCGCGCGGTCATGAATACCGGGACCGTTCCCACCAAGCTGAAGGAACTGGTGATCGTGCGCACCTCACAGATTAACGGCTGCGAGTATTGACTGGCTTCTCACACCGCCTTGGCAAGGCGGCTGGGCTGGAGCGACGATCAACTCGCCGACCTGGCAAATTTTCGTCGGCGTTCCGATTTCACCGAAGCAGAGAAAGCCGCGCTGGAATTGGCCGAGCGCATGACCCGCGATTCCAATAGCGTCGACGACGCTTTCTGGGACGAGCTGCGCAAGCACTTCGACGAAGGCGAGACTATCGAGTTACTGGCCGCGATTGGCCTGTTCAATTACTTCAACCGCTTCAACAACGCGCTGCACATGGAGCCGACGAAGTAAAGCGGCATTTGGCCATTAGCATTTGGCCATTAGCATTTGGCAATTTGCGAGCTGTTAAATGCCCAGTGCTAACGGCTGCTTTCCAGTTGTTCGCCACTGATCTTTGGCGCAAACCTCATTCCGTAGAACAGCACGATCGCCGACAGCGCCACCGCGACCACCATAGCCGTCAGTCCCATCTCCAGATTGCTCTTGTCTGAGATGTAGCCGATCAGCGTCGGCGAAAAAGCATCGCCCAGCAGATGGATGGTGAAGATATTCACTGCCAGCGCCGTGGCGCGAATCCGGGCACTCACCGAATTCACTAACGCGGCGTTTAGCGGAGCGGTATTCAGCAGCAGGAAAAATTCGCCCAGGAAGATCGCCGGATACATGGCCGGCCCCGGAAAATAGATGGCCAGCACGATGGCGGGAATCGCGAGCGCCATACCGATAGCCGAAATCATTTGGTAGGCGGCCGGTGTTTTCCGCAGCAGCCGATCACCCAGCCATCCGCCAAGCAAAGTCGCTACCGTGCCCGACACCACGGTCATTCCGCCAAAGACGGTATTGGCGTGAGCGAGCGGCACATGCCGGACGCGGGTCAGAAACGTCGGCATCCATACTTGCAGTCCCCCAATGGCGAAGGTCATCATGGCCGCGCCAAACGTGATGGTCCAGTAAGCTTTGTTTCGCAACAGTCCTTTCAACGAACCTCGCTCGACGCTGTCGGCCAGGTGATCGCTGGCGCCGCGAACCGGCTCGCGCAACGCGAGAAGACCAAACGCCAGCAGCAGCCCGGGCAGCGCCGACACCATGAATGGAGAGCGCCAACCGTATCGCGGGCCCAGATAGCCGCCGATGATATAGCCCAAAGCGCTGCCCACCGGCGTGGCCAGGTAGAAGAAACCCATCACTCGGCCGCGTACGTTCTCGGGAAAGAGATCGGAGAGAAACGCCGGCGAAATGGCGACGAAGCTGGCTTCGCCAATGCCCACGATCACGTGGCGTAGCAGCAATTCGTCATAGGTGTGGGTGACGGCGCTCAGTAACGTCGCGGCGCTCCAGAGAAACGCGCCCGCGGCCATGATCCATTTACGCGGATAGCGATCGGCCAGAGGCGCAATCAGCGGGGCGGCGACCATGTAGCAGACAAAAAATGCTGAAGTCAGGAAACCGACCTGCGCATCGTCGAGATGAAACTCCTTCTGCACCAGAGGCTGCACGGCGAACAGAATGTTGCGGTCGATGTAATTCAGAAAGTTCAGTGCCGTAAGCAGCAGCAACGCGCTTCGGGCGTTGTGTTTGGCAGACATGGGTGGGCGGAGGATAACACGGCACCCCCGCGCCGATTGTGTGCCTCCCGTAAAAATACTTCCGAATCGGCAGGAGATCGGAATATGCTGGGTGACGGCGAGGAGTACTGGTCAACAGCCTAGGCAACCCGGATCCGCCTAACGCGCGGAAAGGGATGTTTCCGTGCGACACTTGTCCACCCTTCTCAGCTAGAGCATTCCCAGCAATTACAAATTCTTGCGGAGGCTACATGAAGCGCCTGCTGCCGTTTCTTTTTGTCCTCATATTCTCGTGCGTCGCGCTGGCGCAAACTTCACAGACCGTGACTACGCAATCTTCGCCGACGGCAACGGAACAGACTTCGCAAACTACGACCGCTACTCAGCCGACAGCCTCGTCATCACCGCAAGACCGAATGTTCTTCCCCAAGGACTGGTATTGGGGGTGGGCGCAGTTCGACCTCGCCCCTCCTCACAACGAGATTGATCCCAACCTGTGCGCGGCCAACGCCGGCCAGTACGGCGGCGTCAACTCCAAGTGCAATGCGTTTGCGCGTTACATGCTTTCCGGTACCATCGAGATCCGCCCGTTCGGCCGCAACGTTTTCCGGCGCGCCATGTTCTTCTTCGATCCCAATTTTCTGTTCGGTAGGAACGTTCCGCAGACGCTTTACACCTGGTCGTGGGACGGAATTGGAATGGAATATGCCTGGGGCGTGGGAGTTACGCTGCCAAAACGCTTCGAGTTTCGCTTTACCGCGCATCCCGACATGGTGCGTTTCGGGTCGCGCGATCAGCCTCTAGGACCGGCGTGGCTGGGCGCTAACGGTCCCTGGGGACAGTACAACGCAATTGGTATTCGCAAATATTTCGGCACGCGGCGCGAAGGCACGGATTAGCAAGAAAAACCTGTTCACCACAGAGGCACGGGGGCACAGAGGAAAATATTGGAAGGAGTTCTGGTGTGGCACATCGCTTGTCTGTGAGGCATCATCGTCGACTCATGCCGATTGGCTAATCTCGCGCGGTCGAGCCAGCGCTTTGATGCGAAACACGAAGAGCTGCAGGAACCCTAAAAATAATCAAACAACTCCGTGCCTCCGTGTCTCTGTGGTGAACGCCTTTATTTCTTCGGTCTGGGGAACCGCGCGATCACTACAGTCCCGATGCCGCCGCGCGGGCGGAATTCGCCTTTCACTTCGGCCCACTTCGGTTTGGCGGCGCGCACCACATCTTCCAGCACGCGATTGACGATGTTCTCCTGGAAGATGCCGAGATTGCGGTAGCAGGTAAGGTATTCCTTCAACGACTTCAGTTCGAGACAGTCCTTATCGGGCATGTAACGAATCCACAAAGTACCGAAATCGGGTAGCCCGGTCTTGGGGCAGACCGAAGTGAACTCGGGAATGTCGATGATGATTTCGTAGCTGGGAAACTGGTTCGGCCAGGTTTCCATGTCGGGGAACTTGGCGTTCAAGCCGGACTCGGCGTGTTCCGGGGTATAGCGCTGACTCTTTGCCATGCTTCTATTGTAGCGGTGGCCGCTGGTCGACCGGGCGAACGATGTCGGCGGTTGTGGCCGGAATCGGTTTCACCGTGAGCGGTGGAGGTGGTTTCACCTCCAGCGTTCCGTCGCCGCGGAGCTGGATGATCTTGGCGTTCAGTTCAGCTCCCAACAGGATCAGTAATCCGCACCAATACAACCAGATCAGCAGCGCGATACCGCCGCCCAGCACGCCGTAGGTGCGGTTCAAGTGAGCGAAACTGCGAAAGTAAAAACTCAGTCCATCCGACAGCAAAATCCAGCCAACGACTGCCATGATGGCGCCGGGCAGGGTTGCCGTAAAGCGTTGTTTCAAATTTGGGGCCCTGAAGTACAGAGCCTCGATGGCGACCACGATGAAGATGACGGAACACAAGTAGCGCAAGAGGGGCCACACCAGCGCGAAGGCGCGACTCAATCCCAGATGCGCCGCCAGAAATTCGCCAAACCGCGGTCCCACAATCATGACCGCAAACGCAACCGTCACCAGCGTACCGATGAGGAACGTCAGTTCCAGAGAGAGCAGCCGCGTCTTCCATACCGGACGAGTCTCGGGAACGTTGTAGGCCACATTGAGCGCTTCGATGACGGCGGAAAATCCGCTGGAGCAGGTCCACAAAGCGCCGAGCAGTCCAGCTGACAGAAAAGCGCCGCGGCTGGGCGATAGAACGTCACCGGCAACTCGTACCACCAGAGCCATGCTTTCCGGAGGAGCAATCATCGCCATCGCGGCAATGATGGTGTTAAGCAAATTGGGGAGCGGCAGATAAGCGATGAACGCCGCTACAGCGATGACTGCGGGGAAAAACGCCAGCACGAAGTAATAAGACAAGGCTGCGGCGAACGACGGGATGTGATTATTCATCACGTCCTTGGCGACACCGACGATGACTTGCTTGCTGCGACGAAGCACGAGAACCCCTGGCGCTGCCTGGCTATTGGGATGAAAAACCTTACCGCCGCGCTGCGTCAAGGCGCTGATACGTGCGTCTTAAAACAGGCTCGGGCATCAATATCCTGTGATCCCGTCATGACCGGGCGAACCGCGGGAATTAACATGACAGGCGGCATTACGCAAGCGTAATGCAATGGAAGTTATGACCTACGTTATACTTCTAGTTTCGAGAAAAAATGGCAGCCGCATCTGAAAACGGCCACCGCAGGGCGAACGGGAAACTGACTTGGATCATCATCGTCGCCTTAATTCTGGCGGTGGTGGTGCTCGCGGCTTTTGTCTCTCTCCGGCGGGCCCAGGTGACAATCCGAATTGGACACGCCGACCGGGAAACCATCACGGCCAGCATTGCCACCAACGGCAAAATCGAAGCTGTGGACAATTTCCAGGCTTACGCGCCCACGGCCACGACGGTAGAGAAAATCTACGTGCAACAGGGAGCCTGGGCGAAGCCCAGCCAATTGCTTTTGCGCTTGGAGGATGCTTCGGCCCGCTTGCAGGCGGCCCGTGCGGAGGCCCAACTAAAAGGCGCTGAGGCCGACATCCATGCCGTGCAAACTGGCGGCACGCAGGAAGAAGTGCTGACCACGCGTAACGATCTGGTGAAGGCCCAGGCCGATCGGGATGTCGCAGACCGGAACTACAAAGCGATGCAGCGTTTATTACAAACCGGTGCGGCCTCACAGGCGGAAGTCGATGCCTCCAGGGACCACGTGCGTGTGGCCGATGCGAACGTCCACCTCTTGCAGCAGAAGTTGAAGGACCGCTACTCGCAGCAGGAAGTGGGCCATGTCGAGGCTCAACAGACTGAGGCTCAGGCCTCGCTCCAAGCTGCTCAGCAAATGTTGAAAGATTCCAATGTCACCGCTCCCCGGGCAGGCATGGTGTATTCGCTGCCGGTACGGGAAGACCAGTTCGTGAATGCCGGAGACTTGCTGGTACAAGTGGCGGATTTGCATAAGGTACGGGTGCGGGCCTTTGTGGACGAGCCCGAAATCGGCAAGCTGCGCCCGGGACAACTGGTCGAAGTGACCTGGGACGCGCTGCCCGGACGAGTGTGGCAGGGCAAATTGGAGACGTTGCCTACAACCGTGGTGCAGCACGGAACTCGCACGGTTGGCGAAGTCACTTGCGTTATCGAGAATGACGATCTCAAGCTGCTTCCCAACACCAATGTGAGTGTCGCAGTAGTTACGGCGCGGCAGGAAAATGCCCTGACCGTCCCGCGTGAAGCGATTCATCAGGATGCCAAAGGGCAATACGTTTTCCAGGTAGTCGACGGAGAATTGAAGCGCCGCAATGTTGATACATCGGTGTCAAACTTGACTCGGGTGCAAGTGACCAAGGGTCTTTCCGACAATGCCACGCTGGCGCTGGGGGCGCTGAACATGCAATCCCTGAGGAGTGGGCTGCAGGTGAAGGTGGCTGCTCCATGAAATTTCTTGCGATCAAAATTTTCGCGGCTGGTCTGCTGCTACTTTTCGTGGCAAGCACGAGCCTTGCCGATCCGGGAGCGCTGCAGTTACTTTCTCTGGGCCGGATGAACGAGGCCTTAAGCCTGCTGTCCAACCGTGACGATGCCGAATCGCTTAACTTGTTGTCGCGTGCCTACTACGCTATGGAGCGGTGGGACGACGCAGTGAAAGCGGGAGAGCGGGCAGTCAGTCTGGAACCGGGCGTGGCTACTTATCATCTCTGGCTGGCGCGGGAGTACGGACGAAAGGCCGGCGATTCCAATCCTCTGGCGGCAGCCGGACTGGCGCGCAAGGCCAAGGCCGAGTTCGAGCGGGCGGTGCAACTGGATCCGGCAAACGTTCAGGCGCGGGTTGATCTCGCCCAGTATTACACCGAAGCGCCGGCAATCATGGGTGGTGGACTAGACAAAGCCCGCCAGCAAGCCGAGCAGGTGGCCAGGTACGATCCCGGGAAAGCCCATTTGATCCTGGCCCGGGCCGCGGAAAAAGAAAAGCAGTATGGCGAAGCCGAAAGCCAGTTGCGCGCGAGCATCAAGCAAGCAAAGAATCCCGCCGACGCCTGGCTGCAACTGGCCGCCTTCTACCGCAACCGGGGTCGTCTGGACGACATGCAAAATGCGGTACAAAGCGCTGTGGCTCAGCCCGGCAAGCCGGCCGATTCGTATTTCGATGCCGCTAGAGAACTGTACAGCGGCAATCGTGATTTTCCTGAGGCTGCGCAGTACTTGCAGACCTACTTATCGTCGGGCCAGTTGGTGGAAGGAGCGCCCGCCTTTCGCGCCCATTACCTGCTGGGGCAACTCAACGAGAAGATGGGAAACAGCGGAGCCGCTGCTTCCGAATACCAGGCTTCCCTTGCGCTGGCGTCAGCATTCGTTCCCGCCAGGAAGGCGCTGAGTCACGTACAGTAAAAGGGTGCCTTGGCGTCGCTGTAGTGTAGAGCTCGGGATGCGTGCAAGACCCCGGCGTTCCATCATGAAGATGAATTTGTTCGCCAGTTGCGCCCGGGCTGCCAGTCTTGCGTGCGCGTTGTTGGCAATTTCTATTCCAAGCCTGGGAGCCGCGGCCGATCCACCGGCTGATCCAATCGCTTTTCGCCATGCCGTCGAGTTGGCGCTGCAACACAGCGGCGTGATGGGTATCGCCGCCATCAATCAATGGAGGGCGCGCAAGGCCTACGAGGAGCTGCGGGCCAACTACATTCCCCAAATCACGATTGGCTCCGGCCTGGGCTACTCCTATGGATTTCCGCTTACCCTGGAAGGCTCGGCCCCCTCGGTCGTAAATTTCAATTCCGATCAGTCCTTCTTCAATCTTTCGCTCCGGCAGTTTATGAAGGCGGCAAAGATTGAATGGCACGCAACGTCCCTCGATGTTCAGGACAAACGCGATGCTGTCATTCTGGATACTGCCCTCACCTACGAGCAGCTTGCCCAGCTCACGGGCAAAACCAAAGCACTTGGCGAAGCTCAGGCAGCCGCGGAAAAAGCCCAGTTTGTCAGCGAGCAGCGCTTGCAGGAAGGCGTCGACAGCAAACTGGAGGTCACCCGGAGTCAACTGGTGGCAGCCCGTATCCGCCTGAGAATTGCCGAAGCCCAGGATCAATCCGACGTTCTGCGAGAACATCTGTCCAAGTTGCTGGGACTGCCCGCCGACCAGATTGCCGTACAGCCCGAGTCTGTGCCGCAATTGCCCGCGATTTCCCAGGATGACGATCTGCCGGCCCGTGCCGTCGAAAGTAGTTTGGCGGTAAAGCTGGCAGATCAGAAAGTAGCCGCTGCCGAGGCCCGGGCCAACGGCGAGCACAAAGCCGCAGTGATGCCAACCGTCGACTTGGCGTCGCAGTACGCATATCTGGCCAAGTTCAACAACTACGATTTGTATTACAACCATTACACCGCCAACAATTTCAGCGGCGGTCTGAACCTGAGAATTCCCATCTTCAACTCCGTACAAAAAGCTAAAGCGCAAGAGGCCGATGCCGACGCCTTAATAGCAAAGAAACAGGCGGACCTCACCAGGAACCAGGTCAGCGAAGACACTCTGAAGCTGCAACGCTCGTTGCGCCAGTTGTCGGGGGCGCGTGACGTGGCCAAGCTGGAATGGGAGGTCTCGCAAGGTGATCTGGAGGGCGTGAAGGGACGCGTGCAAGCCGGCAATGCCAATGTCCGCGACGAGCAGAACGCCGAACTGGACACCGACGACAAGCATGCGGCCTACATCGACGCCGAATTTGCCCTGAGCAGGGCTGCCTTGCAACTACTGCGGCTTACCGGCGAACTGGAGAATTGGGCCATTCCGCCGCAATAAACGACCGCTCGCTGCAGTATCAAGAAAAGCATCTAACTTTAAGATTCTCCAGTAGTTCCGCGATCAATCAACAGATGGTACGATATTGAGTAAGACTATGCCTTTGAAAACGTTATTTCTCAATCCTCCCTCTTTCGAGAACTACGACGGTGGCGCCAGTTCGCGCTGGCCCGCCACCCGCGAAATTGAGTCTTATTGGTACCCGGTATGGCTTGCCTACCCGGCAGGAATGCTGGAAGGCTCGCGTCTGCTGGACGCCTCGCCGCACAAGGTGAATGCCGCTGAGACCATCCAGATCGGCAAGGAATTCGAGTTCCTCGTTCTTTTCACCAGCACCCCAGGATTTCAGGGGGACATCAAGCTGGCGGCTGCCATGAAGGCAGCCAATCCCAAGCTGAAGATCGCCTTCGTGGGTCCGCACGTCACCACCTTGCCTGAAGCTTCCCTCAAAGAAGGCACCGCGCTGGATTTCATCGTGCGCCGGGAATTCGATTACGCGACCGTGGAATATGCCAACGGCAAGCCGCTCAATGAGATTCTCGGCGTCTCCTATCGCGCCGAAAATGGTCAGATCGTTCACAATCCCGATCGTCCGGCGGTTGCCGATCTCGACGCGCTGCCCGATGTAGTCGACGTCTACAAGCGTGATATCGATCCGCGGCGCTATAACGTTCCGTTCCTGCTTTATCCCTTTGTTTCGCTGTACACCACGCGAGGCTGCCCGGCGCAATGCACGTTCTGTCTGTGGCCGCAAACCTTGAGTGGTCATCCCTGGCGCAAGCGCTCGTCAGACGCAGTCGCGGCGGAAATGAAGAAGGCCAAAGAATACTGGCCCTGGGTAAAGGAATTTTTCTTCGACGACGACACCTTCAACATCCAGAAGGCACGCACCATTGAGCTCTGCGCCAAGTTGAAGCCGCTCGCTCTGACCTGGTCGTGTACCTCGCGCGTCACCACCGATTACGAAACCCTGAAGGCGATGAAAGAAGCCGGATGCCGGCTGCTGATCGTGGGCTACGAATCCGGCGATCAGCAGATCCTGAAGAACATCAAGAAGGGCGCAACCGTCGAGCGTGCCCGCGATTTCACTCGCGACTGCAAAAAGCTTGGACTGGTCGTGCACGGCGATTTCATCCTCGGATTACCTGGAGAGACGAAAGAAACCATTCGCCGCACCATCGACTTCGCCAAAGAGCTGGACGTGGAAACCATCCAGGTTTCGCTGGCGCACGCCTATCCCGGAACTGAGCTGTACGACTACGCCAAAGCGAATGGCTTCATCCTGAATGAAGGCTCGCAAATGGTGGACGAGATGGGTCACCAGGTCGCGATGATCGAGTATCCCGGCATCTCGCGCGACTACATTCTGGAAATGGTACATCGCTTCTACGACGAGTATTATTTCCGGCCCAAGGCGATTTTCCGCATCGTGAAGCGGGCAGCGTTCAACTCTACCGATCGCAAGCGCCTGTATACCGAGGCCAAGTCGTTTCTCAAGCTGCGCGCGGCTCGCAACCGGTCGGTAAAAGAGACGCGCAAGCAGCAGGACTCGGGAGCGCCTCCGCTGCCGCCGGCGGGAACCGCGAACACCGAAGCCAAGTCTGAGACTGCCGAGCCGGTCAGCGTTTAGGGGTCGCCGTGACCCTGCGCAAATATCTCATCCTGCTGGCGGTGGTGGTCTTCGGTTCCAGCGGCAATGTTTGTCTCGGCCGGGGCATGCGAGACTTCGGGCCAGTTAACAGCAGCAATTGGACCCATCTGTTGACTGCCCTGTTGAGTCCCTGGGTCCTGCTGGGCATTGCCCTGCTGCTGCTTTTCTTTTGCAGTTATCTCTCGGCGCTTTCCTGGGCCGATCTCACCTATGTCCTGCCGGCCACGGCATTCGGCTATGTGCTGACCGCATTGTTAGCCAGCTTCTTACTACATGAAAATGTCACGGTCGCCCATTGGCTGGGGATTGCGCTGATTACCGTGGGTGTGGGATTCGTTGCCACCGGCCCATCGCTCACCGCGCCGGTTCATTCCCGCTCTGCAACGAAACATCTCGGCACGGATGATCGTGAATTGGTATTGACCAAGAACGCCCGGAGCGACGCATGAGCAGCACAGCTGCCTGGGCAGGGATTGCCGCCATCGTCGTCACCGCAACCGCGGGCGATGTGCTGCAAGCGCGCGCCATGAAAGAAATCGGAGACTTGGGCGTTATCCGGCGCTCGCGCGGCTGGCTGCAAGTGGTGCGGCAAGTGGTATCGAGCAAGCGATTCATGTTGGGCCTGTTGTTCATGGCTCTGGCATTCTTCAGTCTTCTCATCACGCTGTCGTGGGGCGATGTGAGCGTGGTCGGACCAGCATCAGCTTCTCTGACTTTCATCGCCAACGCGTTCGCTGCCCGAATATTCCTGAAAGAGCGCGTGGATCATCGCCGCTGGCTGGCCGCCGTGTTCGTGGCCGGCGGGGTTGCTCTGCTGGTGCGATAAGGCCGCAGTTGGCAGTTAGCATTTGGCCGAATAGCAACTAGCCTCGGCGAATCTACATCTGTATTGCTGTTACAAGCGATCGAGTCCATGCGGCGGCGTTGGCGGCTGACCAACTCTTACGGCCAAATGCCAAATGCTAACTGCCAAATGCTGACTTCCGAGGGTCCATGAGAAAGCTTGTCGTTGCCTGCATCACCCTGTTGTTATTAGCTGGATGCTCGTCCAGCAATCCAACTTCGACCAAGAATGAATCTGCATCCACAGCCAAATCGGCGGCCAAGCCGGCGGAGTACAAAACCGGCCGCGTCGCTTTTCAGGAGATGTACCTATCGGCGCGGGGATGGGCAGCGGATGCTACGCCGTTCCGCCTGCAATCGCAGTTCACGCCTGACGCTCTCACCAGCGATGGCAAAGCCGGCCTGTGGCGGGCGTCGTTCGCCTCACCGGCCAAACGCATGATGAAGATGTTTGTGTGGTCTGGGCTGGTCGGGGCTGACGCTCCCGAGCGAGGCATTACTTTTTCTGCCGAGGACAACTGGAACCCGACCAACACTTCAACCCGTACGTTCAATATCGGGTTCCTGAAGATTGACAGCGACGCCGCCTACCAGGTCGCACAAAAGAACGGTGGCGAGAAACTCATCAAGAAGGATCCCAAACAACCGGTGGTTTTCATTCTCGATTGGGATGGCTCAAAGAACCAACTGGAGTGGCACGTGATTTACGGCAGCAGCCCGGATGAAGCTAAGCTGCGAGTGGCGGTCGATGCCGCCACCGGAGAATTTCTGCGGATCGAGAAGTAGCTTTTATGGTTTGTCATCACGAGCAAAGCGGGAAATAGCTTTTAACTATTTGTCATCACGAGCGAAGCGAGGGATCTGCTGTTTGCCTTGTCGAAGCAAATTCCTCGCGCTCAAGAAATTGCACTTCGCAACCACAGGCCTTTCGCGGTCTGACCCAGGCGCTGGAACCGCTCTACTTGCCTGATACCTTGGCGGGCTTCCATCCCTGCCATACGGGGACGCCCTTATCATCGCGCAGCGTGAAGGTGTTGCTGCCGACAGTGATCTCGCGCGCCAGTATCTCTTCGTCCGTCGACTGCGCGCCCACCACATTGACCTGGTCGCCTTTGTTGAACGAAACCTCGATTTCTTTCAGGAAGTCGCCTGGACCGACATAAACCAGTACCGTTTTCGTATCGGTCTTAATGGAAAGCTGTGTGCCTTCCGCTCCAGCAGGGCTGCGAATATCTTCGATCACTCCCTTTACTTTGACTTCACTGCCGACGTCATACTTAGGGCTCGTCTTGCTGGCAGACTGGGTCCAGCCTAAAGGCAACGCCAGCGCGAGAGCGGTGATGGCGAACAGAATTTTCGAATACACCTTGGAGTTCATAGTCGATACCTCCTTGCGGCAAAAAACACTTTCTGGCAAATCCAGACTATGGGCCAGTCAAACCGACTGAGTTCGCTCTTGTCCCACCGGATGGTGCTTAGGGCACAGGGGCGAGTTCGCGACCTCATCCTGCTCCAAAACTCTGCTTTGCTGCAAGGTTAAAGATAGCGCTGTCTCGCACATAGCGCAGTGAGTGGAGTCACCGGCGGGGGTGACAGGTGACACCATAAGGCTTCCAGGGCCGTCGTCATGGAGTTAGCTTGGGCCTTTAGGCACAGAAACTTAGTTACCTTATAGCGCTTTCGTGTCATAATCATGGCACCGCGCGACCACAGTTTGTTGTACGAGGGATAAGTGTGCTGGCCCACTCCTTGGCTCCCAGGTTTCTGACTAGGCTTCATGTCTCAGGCCTGAAGCAGGAGAATTTGCGCGTGGAACGTGTCTTGGGCTTCTCGCGCCTGCTTCTGGCACTAACCTCGTTGATAGCTTGGCTGATTCGCCCTGCGGTACTTGAAACTCATTACCGCGTGGGATTGTTTTTGCTGCTGGCGTACGTGATCGCCAGTCTGGTGCTGGTTATGCAATTGCAAATGGGTGGCGAGCCGGGCCCGCGCTTCGTCTTAGTCGCGCAGATCAACGACGTAGGCTGGCCGGCCTTGCTGTGCCTGTTTGCCGAAGCCCCCAATAGTGTCTTTTTCGTGCTTTTCCTGTTTGCCATGATTGCGGCGGCCTTCCGCTGGGGTTTTGTAGAGACCATGGCGACAGCCATCATCAGCGCGGCCCTGCTTTTATTTCAGGCGATCGTGGTGGCGCGCGGCCCCGCCGCCCTGCGACTTCTTCTGTTCACTTCGGTAGAGCCGTCGCGGCTGCTGATGCGCTGCGGATTTTTGCTCATGGCGGGCGGCCTCCTGGGATTTCTGGCGGAAACCGAGAAGGAGCTGCGGGCCGAGATCGCTCTCACCAATCGACTGCTCAATTTGACGCGAATCGGCAATCGTTTCGCCCTAGCTTTGCAGAATGTTCTTTCGGAACTGGCCCGCGTCTTTCAGGGCGGTCCGGTTTACGAGGTGGTAGCCCAAAGCAGCACGGGGCGTGCCTTTCGCTGGGAACTCCCATCCTCTCCGCATCCTGCCATGCAAGTGCAGGAGATTCCTCCGGCCGACAAAGACGCTGAGATGATGTGGGATTATCCTCACACCTTTTTCATGAAGCGTGAGAACGGCCGGGTTCGAAGCTCCATTACGGCTTTGGATGAGGAAGGAAATCGACTCGAGCCTGCCCAGATCGGTCATCTGGAAATGCCCGTCTCCGGCACCCGGTCCGTGCTGGTGGTCAGCCACGATATGGGGCGCGACTGGTGCGGCCGCTTCGTCTTGCTGAATGCCGCTCTGGGACGTGAGCGCGAACATGAACTGCGCTTTGTACAAAACTTGATGCGACAGCTGGCCCCCGCTCTTTATTCGGTCTATCTATTCCAGGGATTTCGTTCCCGGGCAGGAGTCACCGAGCGGGCCCGCGTGGCGCGGGAGTTACACGATACCACCATCCAGTCGCTGATCAGTATCGAGATGCAACTGGATGTCCTTCGCCGTCGTGCTGGCGCCGACTCGCCCTTGCCCTCAGAGTTAAATCGCATTCAAGGATTGCTGCGCCACGAAGTTCTGAATCTGCGTGAACTGATGCAGAGCATGCGTCCGGTAGACATTGGCCCCCATCAATTGCTTGACTTTATTGCCGAACTCGTGGAACGTTTCTCCAGAGACAGTGGCATCGCCGTGCGTTTTATTTCCGAGTTGCAGGAAGTGACGCTTCCGGCCGCCACCTGCCGCGAGCTTGCCCGGATCGTCCAGGAAAGCCTGGTAAACATCCGCAAGCATAGCCGGGCGCAATCTGCCGTGGTGCGCTTCGGAGCCCAGGACGGCCTGTGGAAACTGGTAATTAATGACGACGGAAACGGTTTCCCCTTTGCCGGACGTTTCACCCTGAGAGAACTGGACGGCTTACGTCGCGGGCCGGCCGTTATAAAGGAACGGGTGCGCGCCGTGGGGGGAGACATGATAATCGAATCGACGCCGGGCCACGGATCGAGATTGGAAATTACCATTCCGCAGAAAGGATACGAAGCGTATGGATAAGAAAGAGCCTTCAGTACGCATCATTATTGCTGATGACCACACCATTTTTCGCGATGGCTTGCGTCGCCTGTTGGAGGCCGAGCCTGAACTGGAGGTGGTGGGTGAAGCAGCCGATGGCGCCGAGGCCGTCACCCAGACCAAGGAACTAACTCCCGACATTCTTCTGCTCGATCTGGCTATGCCGCGAGTTCCAGGTATGGATGTGCTGCGCGATCTGTCCTCGAACGGGGACGGACTGCACACCAAGATCATCGTTCTCACCGCGGCCGTCGAACGCCTGGAAATTGTGCAGGCGCTGCAGTTGGGCGCGCGCGGTGTGGTCATGAAAGAGGCTGCCACTCAGTTGCTGATGAAGGCCATCCGCACCGTCATGGCCGGTCAGTATTGGATTGGCCGCGAAGCCGTGGGTGACATCGTGGACTTCATGCGCACCAATCCCTCCGGCGATAAGCCGCCGCGCAACTATGGTCTGACCAAACGGGAAATGGATATCCTGACCACCATCGTCGCCGGTTTGAGCAATAAAGAAATTGCCCGCAAGTTCACCCTTAGCGAGGACACCGTAAAACACCACCTGACCAATATTTTCGACAAGGTGGGGGTTGCCAGCAGGTTGGAGCTTGCGCTGTTTGCCATCAACAATCGGCTGACCGAACCGCAGAACTGACGGACGTAGCTTAAGACTTTCGCGGAACTCAGGCGTCCCGGCGACTGAGCGTTTTAGCCTACGTCCGTGGCCTTTTGCCGGGCCACCATAGTTTCAATCCACTGCACGCGCGCCAGAGATTCGCTGCGAGCTGCATCCCTTATGGGTCGTGCTGCGTCTGTTTATTCAGCTACCTATTTGCACCGCTGCAGCGACAACTTCGCTGTAATCGGGTTTGACACATAGGAATATCGATCGAGGGAAATAAGCAGCGATGAATTGGAACCGGCCCCTGTATCTTGCTGGCGTATTGGCCTTAAGCCTCGCTTTCTTGGCGGGATGTTCAAAAAAAGAAACTCGCACCGACACCCAGGTCGCAACCGACGTTCAAACCAGGATCTATAGCGATCCCGGAATTCAGAGCCGGCAGATCGGCGTTCAGGCTGCCGGCGGCGTCGTGACCCTCAGCGGCGACGTCAATAGCGATACCGAGCGGGCTGCGGCAGCCAGCGATGCCGCCACCGTCGACGGCGTCAAAACCGTAGTCAATAATCTGCAGGTTCAGCAGGCGCAGGCCTCTCCGCCACCAATGCCGGCCCCGAAGCCAGCCAAGCCTGAAAAGAAACAAACTTCCCATCACCGCAAGTCGAACAATTCCGATACCGACGCCCAGGCAAACAACTTGCCGCCGGCGCCACCATTCCCGGCGGAACAACCGGCTGCCCCAACTCCCGCTCCGGCTCCGCCTGCGCCGCCTCCACCTGCGCCACCTCCGCCACCGCAGAAGGTCATTATTCCGGCGGGTACGCAGCTCTCGGTGCGGCTCAATGATCAACTCGATTCGGAACGCAATCAGGTGGGCGACACCTTTCGCGGATCACTCAGCACGCCAATCGTAATCAACGGCGAAACCGTGATTCCGGCTGGCGCCGACGTAATTGGCCGCGTGGCCGACGTGAAGAGTGCCGGACGATTCGCGGGAAATTCTGTACTCACCCTGGAATTGAATTCGCTGGCCGTCAATGGCAAGACCTACAACATCCAGACCAATCAGTGGACGCGGTCGGGCAAAGGTGAAGGCAAGAGTACTGCGACCAAAGTTGGTGTGGGGACCGTAGCCGGCGCAGTTCTCGGCGGCCTTATCGGAGGCGGCAAGGGTGCGGCCATCGGCGCGGCCAGCGGAGCCGGCGCAGGTACGGGAGTTGCAGCCGCCAAGAAGGGCCAGCAGATCAAGCTGGGCCCGGAAGCGGTGTTGAACTTCCAGACTATCAACACGCTCACCGTAATTCCGAAGATGACAAACGATCACGATGCCGGGCGAACGCCGCTGACCTGACCCCTAAGTGAGCTCGCCTGCCGGATGAATCACTCACGAAACTAGCAGCGTGGCAAGTGGCCGCGAGCCCGGTTTTTTGCGTCTAACCTTATGCGGACTCTTAAGAGCTGCTATCTCCTCACTGATTGGTTAGCTATGCCTAAAATTAGCGCCTTACTGCACACTCACAATGATGGGCGGCGACTCGGCCGAGCCCTGCAATCGCTTCGCCCTTGTGATGAAGTTCTGATAATTGATGATTGCTCCGAAGACGATACCGTTAGAATTGCGCGAGATCACGGGGCGACCGTGAGGAGCGCCATTCCCGGAGTCACCAGCGGAACGTATGTGATGGACGCAACCCACGAATGGATCTTGTGTCTTCGTCCTAACGAGTCGCTGTCCGACGATTTGGAAGCCGCTCTACTGGAATGGAAAGACCGGCAGCCCGACGAGTGCGCTAAGTGTTACAAGATACCTGTACGGGAAGAAAACGGCGGCAGCTGGCAAGAGCGTCCCCCGGAAGTTCGCCTGCTCAATCGCAACCTGATTAACTGGATCGATGAGCTGCCGGGGAACCAGATCTGTGAAACGACTCTGAACGGCCACCTGCTGAGCTTCCATCAGCCGTAGGAGAGGATTTCAAGCAAACATTTTGGACCGCTTCCTGGAATGCGTGCTGTTTGTCTTCGGGCTGGCATTCGGCAGCTTCCTGAACGTTTGTATCAGCCGTATTCCTCGAGACCAATCGGTGATTACGCCTGGATCCCATTGCCCGGCCTGCCAGGCACCGATTCGCTGGTATCACAATCTTCCGCCGGTGAGCTGGCTGATGCTGCGCGGCCGATGCCGGGATTGCGGCGCACACATAGCCTGGCGATACCCAGTTGTCGAACTCCTCACTGCGGTTCTATTCACTGCCTGCTACGTATGGTTTGGCCCGACTTTGCTGACCCTGAAATTCTGCGTCTTCAGCTTCCTGCTGGTGGGACTGATTTTCATGGATGCGGAAACCGGCCTGCTGCCACGCGAGTTCACTTATGCGGGAATCGCGTTAGGTCTGGCATTTTCGTGGATCGCGCCCACGGACAGCAGTGGCACGCAGTTCCTGCTGAACCTCTACAACCAGCACCTGGAAAACATCCAGCTGCTCTCTCTGTTCGACTCCGCGCTGGGAGCCGCTGCCGGCGCCGGCTTCCTCTACGTCGCCTGGGGTCTGTACTATCTGGTGCGCAAGAAGCATGGCATGGGTTTCGGCGATGTTGCCTTGATCGCTATGTCAGGCGCCTTCCTGGGCCTGAAACTCACCCTGTTCGTAATCTTCACCTCACCTTTGCTCGCCGTCGTCTACGCTTTCGTCTCGCTGGCATGGGATGCAGCTAAGTCGCGCTCAACAACTGCATCGACTGGCGAGCCAGCAGGCGACCGCCTGGAGACATTTCTCAGCCGCGAAATTCCTTTCGGCGTTTTTCTGGGCGCATGCTCTATCGCAGCAATGCTGGTTGGAAACCTGGCCTGGCAATCGTATCTGGGATTATTTCGATGAGCTGCCGACGAGATCGGCCGCGCTGTGCTGGTGCATACGGTCGGCCACTTGCTTCAAATGATGCCGGCTATGGGTGCGGTGAAACTCACGCCACTCCCTGGCATTCAGAGGCCCGATAAACGGATGATCCAGTAATTTTACCTGGCTGCCGAATCGCCGCTCCGCATCCGTCAGAGTTGCGTCCATGGCCACCAGGGCGTCATAAAAGCGTCGCATGGAGTCCAAGGCGAGGCCGCCCTTCGGTGTGATGAACGCCGGGGCGACACGTCCTGATGGCATAAGACCCAGTTTTGTCACCCACGCGGTCTTAATACGATATGGCCAGGTGATCTTGCCTCCCAAAGGCCTGCCTGCCTGCATGACGTTGGAAATGCCCTTGGTTGTTCCCGTATAGCTGAGAAGCAAATGTTCGAAGATGAGAGCGCAACTCCACTTGCCTGGCGGAGCCTGGTGCCAGATGGATTCGGAAGCATTGCGGGTCATCTGCTCTACTTCGCGACGGACCTGTGTTAACTCAGGAGACAAACTTCACTCCAAACAACCAATAAATGAGTTTAGCCCCGCAAAGCCGATTGCACCAGTGATCTCACCTTGAGAAACAGAATCACGGCAACCCGGCTACCGGCTCTTCAGCAAAACATCGGCTACCACGCGCAAGTCCTTCACAAAGAGTTTGAACTCGCGATGACGGGCGGCCTCGTCCGGGGCACGTAGAATAGACGACGGATGAACTGTGGCCAGCACTTGCTGTCTCGACGCAAATGGCAGCAGTTGACCGCGTTGCCGGGTCACCCGAAAATCCTTCCCTAACAGCGCTTGCGCCGCGGTTGCGCCCAGGCACACCACGATGTCGGGCCTCACCATCTCGATTTCCACGTCAAGCCAGGGACGGCAAGCCGCAATCTCCAAGGCGTTCGGCTTCTTGTGAATCCGCCGTTTGCCCCGCGGCTCCCACTTGAAGTGCTTCACCGCATTGGTGACATACGTCTGCTCACGATCGATACCGGCGTCGCCTAGCGCCTTATCCAGCAAAGCTCCGGCAGGCCCCACAAATGGTTTACCTTCAACATCTTCCCGGTCACCAGGCTGTTCGCCGACCAGCATCACCCGGGCTTTCGACGGTCCTTCTCCGAACACCGTCTGGGTCCCACGCTTCCAAAGATCGCAGGCGCGGCAATCCTGCGCGGCGGCGCGTGCAGACTCCAAGGTGGAATACGGGGCGGCTAATCCCGGAATGGGAAGCAAGACGGTAGCCCGTCGACGCGACATTGCGGACTAGATGCCGAGGCGCAATAAAAGGCTGCACTGGTTCGCCATATTCATAAGACTGAAAGAAGGATGAGCACGACACCATCGCTCGGACCCGCGTAAATAGCGTCTGCAATCTTATGTTCGGCTCGACGGCATCGCAAAGTTGATATAGTTCAGTACTATTCAGGAAGCCCACACGCACGCCTCTATTTGCAAAATCTGCGGGTTATGTCCGACATCAGACATCGTGTGCGTTGCAAATAGGAGTAGGAGATTGCCTGATTGTTGTATAATGGTTTTGCGTATGTACGAACGGCGCGTCTAGCAGCCATCCCTCCTTTGTCTCGAGCGAAGTCTGCCTGTAACCTTCCGATTCCCCAGCGCAACATCAACATCAAGGATATAAAAGAAACAAATGGAACAAGGAACAGTAAAGTGGTTTAACGATGCCAAGGGTTTTGGCTTCATTTCACGTCAGAACGGCGAAGATGTATTCGTCCATTTCTCGGCCATCCAGTCGAACGGCTTCCGTTCGCTTCAGGAAGGCCAGGCCGTGAGCTTCGACGTGAAGCGCGGTGCAAAGGGCTGGCAGGCTGAGAACGTTCAGATTCTGTAAACCGAAAACACCAGGTAGAGGGTGGCGCCATGCCGCCCTCTGCTTTTTTAGAAGAATAGCTCTTTAGAATCAGAAAAAGAGTTGGTCAGCTGAGTCTTTAGTCGTAAGCACCCCAATCCGCGCCGCCTGCCCAGACAGGTGATCGGTTGGCAAGCGGCCTAATCCGAAAGCGAGGAGTCAATGAAAAACATCTATGTGGGGAACCTTAGTTTTGATGCGACTGAAGATCAGGTGCGCACCATGTTTGAAGCGTACGGTCCAGTTGACAAAGTCAGCATCGTCACCGATCGCGACACCGGACAGCCGCGGGGATTTGCTTTCGTCGAAATGACCGACGATGATTCAGCGGGCAAGGCCATGGAAGCGCTGAACGGCACCAATCTTGGAGGCCGGAATCTTACCGTGAATGAAGCCCGCCCTAAGACCGACAGACCCCGTCGGGACGGCGGTGGCGGCGGACGCGGCGGCTTTGGACGCGGCGGCGGCGGTGGCGGTCGTGGACGCTCGGGTGGTGGCGGTGGTGGTGGTGGTTGGGGTCGTTAATTCCCCTACTGCGGTAAGCCTTAGTCCCGGGCTGAGTTCAATAGATCCATGCCGGACCAGTTCTTCGTGAGCTGCTCCGGCATTCGTGTTTATACCTGATTGTTCCGCCATGCTCTACCCCGCGAAACCTTCGGCTCTGATAGGCTGTAGCGACATTCAAGGTCGCCCATGGCAAACGACTCCACCACTGCCATCAAATTTGTCGATGTCGGTTTCCGCCTGCCGGACGGAAAAACGCTTCTGGGCGACTTGAACCTCGCAGTGGAGCGAGGTGAGACCTTGATGCTGCTAGGCCGAAGCGGTTCGGGCAAGACCACCAGCCTGAAGATGATCAACCGCCTGATCGCTCCCACGACCGGCAAAGTTTTTGTCGACGGTGTTTCCGTCATGCAGTGGGATGCTATCAAGCTGCGCCGCGGCATCGGCTATGCCATCCAGGACGTAGGCCTTTTCCCTCACTATACCGTTCGTGAGAATGTGGTTCTCGTTCCTGAACTGCTGCACTGGGACCGGGGCAAAATCGATCAGCGCGTGGAAGAAGTCCTGACCCTTGTGGGTCTTCCGAGCGCCGAATTTGCCAGCCGTTATCCGCATGAACTTTCCGGTGGCCAGCGGCAGCGCGTAGGTTTGGCGCGAGCCCTGGCCGCCGAGCCGCCGATTCTGCTGATGGACGAACCCTTCGGCGCGCTCGATCCGATCACCCGCGCGGAACTTCAAAAAGAGTTCAAGAAGCTGCAGGAAAGGTTGGGCAAGACCATCGTCTTCGTGACCCACGACGTGGGAGAAGCTCTGCTGCTGGGCAGCCGGATTGCATTGATGGAAGCCGGCAAATTGCGCGGAGTATTCCGTCCGCCAGAATTCCTGAGCTCGACCGACGCAACCATCAAAGCCTACGTCGACGTATTCCGCGACGGGCAACAGATGTTTCGCAATTAAGTGCTGGAAAACTTGCATTGAATTTCATACTCACCCACAAGCACGAAGTCGCGACGCTCACCGGCGAACATTTGTGGCTGGTGGGTATTTCCATGCTGCTGGCAATTGCGGCCGGCGTCCCTCTGGGAATCCTTCTCACCCGGCGACCGAAGTGGAAAGCTATCGTGCTCGGCAGCACCAACGTCATTCAGACGATTCCCAGCCTGGCGCTCTTTGGACTGCTGCTGCCTTTGCCGTGGCTGGGTGCTAGCGCCGACAGGTTGGCGATCCTGGCCCTCGCGCTCTACGCCTTGCTGCCCATAGTCCGCAATACCTATGTTGGCATCGCGGGAATCAGCTCCCCGGTGCGCGAAGCCGCGGTCGCCATGGGACTCACGTCGGGGCAACTCCTGTGGAAAGTCGAGCTGCCTCTGGCGCTGCCGGTGATGCTCTCCGGAATTCGCGTTGCCGCCGTCATCACCATCGGAGTGGCGACCATCGCAGCGGCTATCGGCGCGGGCGGCTTGGGTGAGTTTATCTTTCGCGGCATCGCCATGGTTGACAACGGGGTGATCCTCGCAGGCGCCATTCCTGCGGCCCTCATGGCGTTGGCCGCGGACTTGCTCCTCAGCGGCGTCGAAAAGTTGATGCTGCGACACCGTCACTGACATGGACCGTCGAACCTTTCTTGCCGGACTCACCCTAGCGATTGCCAGCGGTTGTGCGCCCAGGCACGAGCTCACTGTCGGCTCCAAAAATTTCACCGAACAGCTGATCCTCGGCGAACTGCTGAAGCAATATCTGGAGAACGTTTGCCGTTCGCCGGTGGATGGCCGCCTCTATCTGGCAGGCACTTACATCTGTCAGCAGGCCCTACTGGCCGGACGCATCGACACCTACGTCGAGTACACCGGCACTGCGCTGGCAGCGATCTTGAAGCAATCTGCCGCGGGCGCTCCGGCCGCCGTGTATGGGCAGGTGAAGAGTGCATACCAGCAACGGTTTAATCTCGACGTGATGCCGCCGCTGGGATTCAACAACAGCTTCGCCATGGTGGTGCGTGGCGACGACGCGCGACGGATGAACCTCACGACGCTATCGCAACTGGGGCCTGTAGCTCCTCATCTGAAGCTCGGCGTGGGCTACGAATTTCTGGAGCGCCAGGACGGTTACAAGGGTTTAGTCAGCACCTACGGTTTGCGCTTTGAGGAAGCTCCGCGAGTGATGGATCTTGGCCTGCTCTACCGCGCCCTGCAGAACAAATCGGTCGACATCGTCGCCGGCAACAATACTGATGGCCTCATCGCTGCGCTCGGACTGGTCGTGCTGGAGGACGACAAGCATTACTTCCCTCCTTATGATGCCCTGCCGATCGTCCGGCCCAGCATGTTCGCGGAGTGCCCACAAGCCCAACCCGCGTTTGAACGCCTGGGCGGCCAGATTACCGCCGACGAAATGCGCGCGATGAACTACGCCGTCGACGGCGAGAAGAAAGACGCCGCAGCCGTGGCGAGAAACTTTCTAGTGACCCATCACCTGCTGTAGCGGTCGAGCAAACCATTTGTTCACGGTCCGATTCGACGTGAGCGCATTTGAAGACGCATGGATCTGAAGCGGCGCGGATTTGAAGGGGCGTGCATTTTGAAGGGGCGCGCCTTCAGGCGCGCCGTCAAATAGAAGCGAACATGTCGGCTTTAGCCGCTGAGGGAAATTCCGCTTCTACGAAGAGTAAAACCCGGCTGCGGCATCTGCCGCACTTCCCAGAAAACTAAGCAACCCCCATAATTATCGATAGGGCGGCAATCCAGATTGCAAGCACCAGAACCATGGCATCCAAGATCCGCATGCGCACTCGAATTCTTCTGTTTATTATTCTCGCTCTCAGCGCTCTGCCTTTGCGTGCGCAAGCGCCTGCGGAAACCATTACCATCGACGTTTCCGCTCCCGCACATCCCTTTCCGCATTTCTGGGAGCAGATGTTCGGCTCCGGCCGCGCCGTGCTCAGCCTGCGTGACTCCTATCGCCGTGACCTGCGAGCGGTACGCCAGATCACCAATTTTCAGTACGTTCGCTTTCACGGCATCTTGCTTGACGACGTGGGCGTCTACGACGAAGACAAGCAGGGTAAGCCGATCTACAACTTTTCTTATGTCGACCAGATCTACGATGGCTTGCAGGCCGCCAATGTGAAGCCCTTCGTCGAGCTCAGCTTCATGCCTTACAAGCTGGCCGCCCGGCCGGATCTGGAATCGTTCTGGTATCACCCCAACGTCTCGCCGCCCAAGGATTACGCCAAGTGGGACGACCTGATCACCCAGTTCACCAAGCACCTGGTCGATCGCTATGGCATCGATGAAGTGGCGAGCTGGTACTTCGAGGTCTGGAACGAGCCTAACCTGGATTTCTGGGCCGGCACGCCGCGTCAGCAATCCTACTTTGAGCTCTACGACCATACCGCGCGCGACATCAAGACCGTCAGCCCGCAACTGCGCGTGGGCGGTCCGGCCACGGCGCAGGCTGCCTGGGTGGGCGACATGATCCAGCACGCAACCCAGGCGAAGATTCCGCTCGACTTCGTTTCCACTCACGTCTACGGCAACGACAAGGCCAGCGACGTCTTCCACACCACTGAAAACATTCCCCGCGATCAGATGGTGTGCCGCGCGGTGAAGAAAGTTCATGACGAGATCAAAGCTTCGGCGCAGCCGGGCATGCCGCTGATCTGGAGCGAATACAACGCCGCTTACGACAATGAGGTTGATGTCACCGACTCGCTCTACATGGGACCGTGGCTGGCCACCACCATCAGCCAATGCGACGGGCTCACGCAGATGATGTCGTACTGGACCTTCTCCGATGTCTTCGAGGAGCAGGGTGTGGTGAAGCAGCCGTTCTATGGCGGCTTTGGACTGATCGCCGCCGGCAACATCCCCAAGCCATCGTTCTATGCGTTGCAACTGCTGCACCGGCTGGGCGACCAGCGCATCGAAAACACCAACTCCGATGTGCTGGTGACCAAGGCCGTGCATGGCCGCCTGATCGTTGCCGTGTGGAACATCGTGAATCCCGGCTCGACCGGCGCGGCCAAAACGGTGAAGCTGGAGTTCAAGGGCATCGATCCGGAGACGCGCGTCTCGATTCGCCGCCTGGATGACGATCATGGCGACACCCTCGGGCTCTACAAAAAGATGGGCAGCCCGCGCTATCCGACCAAGAATCAGATCGACGATTTGCGCGAGCAGTCGACCTTGCCTGAGCCGGAATTCGAAGACCTGACCGACGGTGTACTAACTCTGGACCTGCCAGTGAATGGGCTGGTGGTTGTGCAGGTGCGGTAAGGTCGCGGTTTCGAGTTTCAAGTTTGGGTATTCCGGGCTTGTCGTCCCCCGCCGAGTGTCGGGTGCCCCACTCATTCGCGATTTTCGAATGAGTGGGATGACATACATGTCGGCCCCCCCCGACATTCGCAAAGAACGCGAATGTGTGGCGCACCGGGCGCCGGAAATTATATCCCTGAACAATGCAGGAAGTCTCCATTGGCCTGTCGCTATTGCCGCTAACTGTCGGCAGCTTTCCGAAAGCCGGGCAAACCTGCGATACTTGAACATTAAGCTGCGCGTTCTTCTTCTCTCCTCATGACAGCGGTGTCGGGCCGGCGGGATTGCCCTTGGCGGGGCATTCCGAAGAGAAGTATTCGAGGTGAGGAGACAGTGACGAACCGCAGGTCCCTCCGCTCGGACTGAAGTCCTCGGTCGGGATGACACATCAATAAACACATAAGAAATGAGTGACTTTCTAAAAGCCGTCGAAGAACGCGTCGTCATCTATGACGGCGCCATGGGGACTTGTGTTCAAGGCTACAACCTTCCGCTGGACGAATTCTGGGGCAAGGATGGCTACAACGATATCCTCGTTCTCAGCCGCCCCGACATCGTCAAGGAGATTCACGCCAAGTATTTCGAGGCCGGGGCCGATGTCGTCGAAACCAATACCTTCAACTCCAGCCCGATGGATATGGCGGAGTATGACCTGTTGGATCGTGTCCACGAACTCAACATGGCGGCGGCGAAGCTGGCGCGCGAAGTCGCGTCGGACTTCTCGTCCAACGGGCGCAAGCGCTTCGTTGCCGGATCGATGGGCCCCACACGGAAACTGCCCTCGCTGGGGCACATCGGCTTTGACGAGATGGTGTCCGGCTACACAGAGCAGGCTATCGGCCTGATCGACGGCGGCGTCGATGTGCTGCTGCTGGAAACCTGCCAGGACATCTTGCAGGCGAAAGCTGGACTGGTTGGTATCTTCGACGCGCTCAAGAAAACCGGAAAGAACGTCCCGGTACAGGTGCAGGTCACGCTACAAGAGAGCGGCGTGATGCTGCTAGGTACCGAGATCGGCGCGGCGCTGACCACGCTGGAGATGTTTGACGTGGCGGCCATCGGCATGAACTGCGCCACCGGTCCGAAGGAGATGAACGACGCGGTTCGCTACCTGGGTGCCAACTGCACGCGACCGGTTTCAGTGCTGCCGAATGCTGGATTACCGCAAGTCGGAGGGTCGCGCGTTTACACGCTCGAGCCGCAGGAGCTCGCCGACTATCACAAGCAGTTCATCACCGAGTATGGCGTGCGCATCGTCGGCGGATGCTGCGGCACCACCTACGAACACATCAAGGCTGTGGCTGACGCTTGTGCAAATCTCGAACCAGCCAGGCGCGATGTGAAAATCACCGCCGCGGCGGCCAGCGCCTACTCCATGGTGCCACTCGATCTCGACCCCAAGCCGCTGGTCGTGGCCGAGGAGATGAACACCACCACGCGGGTCGAGCACTTCAAGAACATGGTCCGCAACCAGGACTATGACGGCATCCTCACCCTGGCCAAGAAGCTGGTGAACGAAGGCTCGCACATGCTCGACCTGTGCTGCGCCATCGTGGGCGAAGACGAGAAGAGCTACATCTCGAACATCCTGGAGAAGATTGCCACCCGTGTGCCTGCGCCCATCACAGTCGACTCCACCGAGGCCGACGTGATCGAAGAAGCGCTGAAGCGCATTCCGGGCAAGGCCATTATCAACTCGATCAATCTGGAGGACGGCGAAAAGCGTACGTCCAAAGTTCTGCCCATGGCCAAGCGCTACGGCGCGGCCGTTATCGCGCTCACTATCGACGAAGACGGCATGGCGTTGACCTGGCAGAAGAAGCTGGCCATTGCCGAGCGCATCTTCGATCTGGCGGTCAACAAGTACGGCATCCGTCCCTGCGATTTGATCTTCGACGCGCTGACGCTGCCCATCTCGACCGGCCAGGAAGACTATCGCACCGCCGGCATCGAGACGCTGAAGGCGGTGAAGGCGATCAAGACCGAGCTGCCCGAAGTGAAGACCATCCTCGGTGTCAGCAATATTTCCTTCGGGCTGAATGTTTATTCCCGCCGCATTCTGAACAGCGTCTTCATGCACGAGGCGGTGGATCACGGGCTCGACATGGCCATCGTCAACTACAGCAAAATCTATCCGTTATACAAGATCCCTGAGCCAGAAGTTGATCTGGCGCGCAAGCTGATCTTCTACGATCAGTCCAATGGCGACCCGCTGCAGGTCTACATGAACCACTTCGCCGGGACCAAGGGCAAGCAGGAGACGACGACCGCGCATGTCGACACACTGTCGATCGAAGACAAGCTGAAGTGGGCGATCATCAACGGCGAAAAGAGCGTCGGCGACGGCGCGAACAAGAAGTTGCTGAACGAGATTCTGGAAGAGGCGCTGGTCACCTACGCGCCGCTCGACCTGATTAACAACATTCTGCTTGACGGCATGCGCACGGTCGGCGACCTGTTCGGCGCGCGCAAGATGCAGCTGCCCTCGGTGCTCGACTCGGCCGGCGTGATGAAGGCTGCGGTCGCCTATCTTGAGCCCAAGATGGAGAAGAAAGCGGGCAGCCAGAAGGCGACCATCGTGCTCGCTACGGTGAAGGGCGATGTCCACGACATCGGCAAGAACCTGGTCGACATCATCCTCACTAACAATGGCTATCGCGTGGTGAACCTGGGCATCAAGCAGCCGTCTGACTCGATCATCAAAGCGGCGCAGGATGAGAAAGCCGACGCCATCGGCCTTAGTGGCCTGCTGGTGAAGTCGACGCTGGAGATGAAGTACGTTGTGCAGGACCTGCATCACCAGAAGCTGGAGTTTCCGGTCATCTGCGGCGGCGCGGCCTTGACGCGGAAGTACGTCGAAGACGATCTGCGCCGCGAGTATAACGGAGGCATCTTCTACGCGGACGATGCCTTTGCCGGGCTGCACATCATGGAAGACCTGGCGTCGCCGAACGGAGCCCGCGAGAAGCGCATCGCCGAGGGCAAAGTGGTGAAGGAATTTGTGAAGCCGGCGCACACTCTTGGAGGCGTCGACGGCGCGACCAAGCCCAACATTGAAATCCCGCCAGCTCCGAACATTCCGCAGCCGCCCTTCTGGGGCGTGCGTGTCCTCAAGCCAGAGGACTTCGATCTTCGCGAGGTCTTTCAGTACATCAACGAGACTGCGCTGTTCAAGAACCAGTGGCAGTTGAAGACGGCTTCGCAGGAAGACTACGCTCGCCTGGTCGAAACCAAGTACCGGCCGATCCTGAAAGATCTGGAAGAAGAAGTGATCGCCGCCGGCTGGTTCGATCCCAAAGTTGTTTATGGCTATTTTGGCGCGCAAAGCGACGGCAACGACCTTGTCGTGTACAACCTGCCCGAAGGCTGGAAGCAGGGCGACGCGATTCCGCAAGAGGCGTTACGCTTCACCTTCCCGCGCCAGCGCGAAGGGCGCGGCCTGTGCATCTCCGACTTCCTGCTCTCGAAGAGCAGCGGGAAGATGGATGTGCTGGCGATGTCATGTGTGACCGTTGGCGACAAGGCATCGCACGAGACCCAGAAGCTGTTCGAGGGCGGCGAGTACACCAAGTATCTCTACCTGCATGGACTGAGCGTGGAGACCGCCGAAGCTCTGGCCGAGTTGTCGCACAGGATGATTCGCCAGGAGCTTGGCATCGCCGGCGAGGATGCACCCCACATCCGCGATCTCTTCCATCAGAAGTATCGTGGCTCGCGCTACTCGTTCGGCTATCCGGCGTGTCCCAACCTGGAAGACCAGACCAAGCTGTTTGCGCTGCTGCATCCCGACGAGAACATCGGCGTGCATCTGACGACGGGCTTCCTGCTGGAGCCGGAACAGAGCACCTCAGCCATCATCATTCATCATCCCGCGGCAAAGTATTTCGTAGTTTAGACGCCGCGCTTTTTGAGTCCGCCAAGATCTTTGTATTACAGGCGTTCCTTACTTCACTGGACTCCGATGCTGACATGCTGCAGGACGGCTTCCGGGATCCGCCTCACTTTGTTCTCCGAGCGAATTGGAAATCCGCTTTCCGGCTTATGCGACACATAATCGCCAATCAGGTATCCGAATACTGATCCGACGAAAACGTCTGCTGGAAAGTGGACGCCTGCGGTAACGCGAGTTGTGCTCACCGTGGTGGCTATCCCGTACATCAGCAGCTTGAGCGGCACCGAATGGTATCGGTGCGCTACGGTTGAGGCAATCGTCCAGGTGAACATGGCGTGCCCCGACGGAAACGATCCATTGGTCCAGTTGCCGGAGAAAAACTTGCCTTCGCCTTCCCCGCTATAGGGCCGCTGGCGTTGCAGAACTGCCTTCATGACCGAGTACACGATGACGCTGTCGACGGTTGCTTCCGCCGTGCGAATGCCAGTCTCTTGCGCCTCCTCGTTCTTCGTCATCAAGCCGGTCAGATAGATTCCACCAGCGATCGCAGCACTTCCATAAGTAGCGGCATCAGAAATATTGAGGCCGGTCTGATGCCAGCTGACTGGAACCTGGTACAACACACTCTCGTCGTTGGCAATCAGAACAGCCGTGGCGCCCACCACCAGAGCGTCCCACTTAATCGCGTCCACCGAAAACGGCGATTTGATGATATGCAGTTCGTCTCCGCCGATGGTCTTCCCGATGGTCCCCAGCGTTGAACCGAAAGACCGCGAACTACCAGCGTCCGCAGAAGATGGCTCATCCGGTAATGCGGCCGTGGTGTTTTCCGTCGGTGCTGTAGCACAGCTCGACTGTTCCACTTCTTGCGCCTGAGCCTTCGACGGCGAAGGGCCTAGGGCAAAAGAGCTTGCGATCATCAGGCTGAAAATCACCCGAAGCGCATACGCCGGCAATGCAGCCTTCTGGTCGACGCGGTTGCGAGCTGAAAACATGGCTTTCCATCCTTGAACCGGAGCATTAGTTAACATTCTCCGCCTTGGATGGGCGTGTGTGGGTTGGAGTGTTAAGTCTGACAGATTTGTAATCGACCTTTCAGATCGGCTTCAGCTCGCTCCCACTTCGCCGCAGAAATCGGCATCTTACTTATTGAAACCATTTGGAGGACGGGAATGAATCTGACAGGAACTCTTTTGCTGGCTAGCGCGCTTTGCCTGAGCGTGTGCGCGGCTCAGGACACAGCCACTACTTCGTCGCACACCACTGCTAAGCAGGATATGAAAGACGCCGGGCAAGCCACCAAGAATGCCGCCAAAGATACCGGCTCTGCCGCTAAAGACGCAGGCCACGCCACCAAGAAAACGAGCAAGAAGGTCGTCAACAAGAGCGCGTCCAAAACCGAGGAAGGCGCCGACAAGGTGAGACAAGACGGCTCCGCAACATTAAACATCCTGTTTGCGCTAAATCAGACGCATGGGCTTCCCATCGGAAGGCCAGCCCGGCGCTGTACTCTCCAGCGATGTGCGGCATGTCCGCCTAGCGTGTGACGTACGCCACAGACTCCCGGTAGGTCCCCCCGCAGAATCAGAGGTGGAGGGTACCCGTGTTCGAAATCGTGGAAGCGCGCCCCTTAGCGCGAGGTATCAAGCTATTTGTCATCAGGGCTCCCCGGATCGCCCGCAAGCAGATGCCGGGACAGTTTGTTATCTTGCGGCTCGACGATTGCGGCGAGCGTATCCCTCTCACGATCGCCGATGCGGACCCCGAGGCCGGTACCGTGACCATCGTGGTTCAGGCCATCGGAAAAACCACCATGCTGCTCAGCATGCTGGAGGCCGGAGATTCCATCCTCGACATGGTTGGCCCGCTCGGCAAGCCCTCTGAGATCGAAAACTTCGGCACCACGGTGGTGGTCAGCGGCAGCGTCGGAACAGCGATGGCTTATCCCACGGCTCGCGAACTGAAACGCGCCGGAAATAAAGTCATCTCCATCGTCGGCGCTCGCAGCAAAGATCTGCTGGTACTGGAAGACGAAGTCCGCGCGGTCAGCGATGAAACCTATGTCGTAACCGATGATGGCAGCTACGGCGATAAGGGACTGGTAACCGACAAGCTGAAAGAGTTGGTTGCCGCCGGCAAAGTAGATTACGTGCTCGCCGTCGGCCCGGTACCGATGATGCGCGCCGTGGCCAATCTCACCGCTCCCAACAAGATCAAGACCATGGTCAGCCTGAACTCCATCATGGTCGATGGCACCGGCATGTGCGGCGGCTGCCGAGTGCTGGTCAACAATAGCAGCCAATTCGCCTGCGTGGACGGCCCCGAGTTCGATGCCACCCAGGTTAATTTCGAGGTCCTGATGCAGCGTAACAACATGTATCGCGAGCAGGAACGTGCCAGTATCGAGCGCTTGCAGGCCGATCCTGAAGCCGACTTGAAGCGGGTGCGCGACAACATTCAGAGTCACGAGTGCGCAGCCGAAACCACGGCGGTGAACCATGAGTAATCCTCCGGTCAAAGTGCCCAGCCACAATCCGCTGCCCAACAAAGAGCGCGTCAAGCTGCCTCGGCAGCGAGTTCCCGAGCAGGAACCCGAGGTACGTGCCCACAATTTCCAGGAAGTAAATCTTGGCTTCCCGGTCGAGCAGGCGCGCCAGGAATCGCAGCGCTGCATCGAGTGCGCCAAGCCGGGATGCGTCGCGAAATGTCCGGTGTCGGTAGACATCCGTGCGGTTATCGACCTCATTCTGGCGGAAGACTATCTCGGCGCGGCTTCGAAGGTTCGAGAAGACAACGCGCTGCCCGCTATTACCGGCCGCGTCTGCCCGGTGGACGACCAATGCGAATCAGGCTGTGTGCTCGGTAAGAAGGGCGAACCGGTCGGAATTGCTTACCTGGAGCGCTTCGTCGCCGACTGGGAGCGCGAATCGGGACAATTTGGATCTCCCGTATCCGCGCCCGCTACCGGCAAGAAGGTTGGCCTGATCGGCAGCGGCCCGGCGAGTTTAGCTTGTGCCGGCGACCTCATCCAGATGGGCCATCAAGTTCACGTTTTTGAAGCTCTGCACGAACTCGGCGGCGTGCTGGTCTATGGCATCCCCGAATTCCGCCTACCTAAAGAAATCGTACGTCACGAAATTGATGTGCTGCGCCGTCGCGGAGTGGTCTTCGAAACCAACGTCGTGGTCGGCAAGACGGTGACGATCGACGAACTGATGCAGGACGAAGGCTTCGATGCGATGTTCATCGCCACTGGCGCCGGCCTGCCGCGCTTCCTGAATGTTCCCGGTGAGCATTTTAACGGCGTCTACTCCGCCAACGAATTCCTTACGCGCGTGAACCTGATGCGCGCCTATCGCTTCCCCGAATTCGACGAGCCGCTTTATCCCTGCAAAGACCGTGATGTAATCGTGGTCGGTGGCGGCAACACCGCCATGGATTCGGTACGCAGCGCGTTGCGTTTGGGCGCGCGTAATGCCAGCATCTTCTACCGCCGGACTTTGGTGGAGATGCCCGCCCGCAAGGAAGAAGTACACCACGCCAAGGATGAGGGCGTTCAATTTGAAATGCTGGTGAACCCGGTCGAGTTTCTCGGCGACGATAAGGGCAATCTCACCGCAGTGCGTTGCATTCGGATGGAACTGGGCGAGCCCGACGAGTCCGGCCGCCGCAGCCCAGTAGCGGTCAAAGGATCGGAATTCGTAACGCCGTGTTCGGTTGCAATCATCGCCGCCGGCACCTCGGCGAATCCGCTGATTCAGTCGACGACTCCGGGATTGGCGACCACCAAGCGCGGCTACATTTCGGCTAACGAAAACACGCTGGCAACTTCCAAGCCCGGCGTTTTCGCCGGCGGCGACATCGTAACTGGCGGTGCAACGGTGATCCTCGCAATGGGTGCCGGCCGCAAAGCCGCGAAGTCGATCAACGCATATTTGACGGGGCTGGTAGTCGTTCCGAACTGAGCGATAGCTGTGACACCGCCATGAGCTTTGCCTTTAGCGCTGTCATCCTGAGCGAGCGCAGCGAGCCGAAGGACCTCTATCGCTGCGAGATGTCGTGCGGAGGCGCAGATCTCTCGAATCTGCGCAGGATTAAACGCAAAACTCAACTTCGCGCGCTCCGTGCGCTCCGTGGTTAACAAATCCCGCGCCGTAATTCACGTCCACAGCGCCGCTGACCCTCCCACCCACTCCAGGTTCTTATTGTGATCCACGCCCATCATGATGCCCCGACCCATGCGCACCAGGGGCAGCACCGGCGTCAGTTCTCCGCCCTCCGGCCACACGAACATCATGCGAATTTCCATCTGCGTCGGCCCATGCGGCGTTTGAATAACCGGCTCGAACTTTACCCGCTCCTGCAGAATGTAATCGTGGCGGTGCTCCGGCGGAATAGCATCAATGTCCGCTTGCGTAGGCGCAAACTTGATCCCCACTCCAGCAAACGAATACAGCGGCTTCAGCAAATAGTTTTCCGGGTCTTTTGGTAGCACGCCTCTCTGGTCCAGAAAGCACGTCTTCGGCACCGAGGGATGATTCAAGTAAGGAATCGAAAACTTACTGATCCGGAAATACCAATTGGGGTGGCCGGCCCATTCGACGTTTAGCTCATCGCGCAAATCAAACGGCAGCGTGACGCCCTTGCGCTCCAGTTCGTCCACAATGCACCGGTTATAAATGCGGCGCACCTCGATGTCCCGTCCGTTCGCCTGATAGAACAGCCGATGGCCACGTTTCTTCAACGACAGAATATCGACGATCGCAATCCCCAACTCGCGCTGCGTAACCAGAAAGTCCGGCAGCGTCTTCTGACCCTGGGGATCAATCTCCATCAGGATCACGTTCTCGGGATCGTGGCCGGCGACAATGAGCTGCCGCATCAGCTTCCAATAAGATTCATGGTCATGGCCGCTGAGATAAATGCCTAGGTCTCGGGACAAACCGTACGACTCAACATACTGATTCGCTGAAACCTCTTGGTATCCGTAGAGCGACGGAAAAGCCTGCAGCTCCACCAGCTTCGGCTCCAGTTCTCCGGCGGCATTGCGGACCAGTCCGAAATCCACTTGGACAAACATCGGCCGCGCCGCTTCGTTGGGAACGTTGTATTGCGGAGGAACAGAGGCGTCCGACATTCGCCGGTACTCGGGATTGTCCACCAGTTGGGTAACCAGTTCGGAACCGTACTGGGCCATCCGGTCCAGCAGGCTCTTGGGGACGAAGCATGGCGTCTCCGACACCCGGAATCCAATGTGCGTACCGCAAGTCTTGTCCAGCTTCCGCAGGAAATGCTGATACTTCTCGGGTGTGTAAGTGCGGTTGAATTCCTCGCGGAGGGCGGGAATCATGGTCAGGCCTCGATGAGGAAGCGTCCTTTCTCCATGATCTGCTGCCCGTCAACCCAGATATCGAATTTCGTGCCTACCACATCGATATGCGTGCAGGAATACCATTTCGCGCCGGTATGCTCACCATAAGGATTGCCGAACGCGATGTGGATGCCAGGAAACTTCTCGTCCTGCAGAATCTGTCCGATCACGTGAGTCAGTTCGATATTGGTGCCAATCGCAAACTCGCCTACCTGATCGCTGTTTTCATCCGTGTGGGTGTAGGCCCAGAATTCCTGTTCCAGTTCCTTATTCTCGCTCGAGACCTCGGTGATGCGATTGTTGCGCATGCGAATGGTCAGCGGCTGGCGCGCCAGGTTTTGATACTTCTCGCACAGATAATCGCCCACCACTCCGTCGACTACGCACACACCGTTAACCTCGCCGGGCGCGGTAAAAATCTCGCCGCCGGGAAGGTTTCCCCACTTGTCGCGGCTGATGATGCCGCTGGTCTTGATCCAGTGATAGTTCGGGTTCAGCGTAGCTGTGAAATCGCTGCCTGCAGGATTCGTTGCCCGAATCTGTTTGGCGCAGCTCACGATGTCCATCACCTTACGGCTCAGCGCATCCACTTTGTTATAGTCGGCCCGCATTCCCTCCAGCATGATCTGCTTGTTAATGTTAACCATGTGAGCGTGCCGCATTTTGCGCCGGTTGACGATGTCGGTCATCTGCATGCGTGACTTTAACTCATTGCGCTGCACGTGCACGGCAAAGATGCTGACGTCGCTGCTCTCCATGTCCTGGGCAATCTCAGCTGGCAGTTCGGTCAACGGGCGCGGCGCCAGATCTTCCAGCACAAAGGCTCTGAAGGGCGAGCCCAGATTGGACAATTCCTGCGCAATGCTGGCCGCGATCTCCCGGCAGGCGTTATCGGTGATCAGCGTGACCTTTTCCGACGGCTGGATGCGAAGACAGGTGTTGACCGCATTGGAAGCTCCCGGAGAGAGTTCGGGATCAAATGAAGTTTTGGTGAGATCGGTGAGAACTGGTTGAGTCAATGAGTTACCTTCCGAGAGTGTTTGATAGTCGATTTGCTGGATGAATCTCGATTGTCCGATGACGAAAGTTCCTGCTCGCGCTGCAGCCGTTCAATTTCTGCCCTTCGAAGCTGCCATCCTGAGCGAGCCGGCGCGATTCTTGCGCGGGCGAGTCGAAGGATCGCTATTGTCAATATGCCGTCCCTACGGGACTCAAATCTGCTTTTCGCTCTGGCCAAGGGCAAACGACCCTTGCGCATCCCAATCCAAACTTAAGCCCTTCCAACCCAACTCCGTCCTACCTTCGAGCTGCCGTCTGCTCGAACACTCCGACGCGCGTCTCCGCCACCATGTAATCGACAACCTTCTTGAGATCGCCGGTTTCCTCGAAAACTTTTAACTGCCGGTCGGCGCCGGTGCCCATCTTTAACATCTGGTGAATGTAATTGATTTCGTCGCGCGAGCCAAGTTCTTCCGCCGCTTCGTCGATCAGTTCAAGGTATTCCAGCATCAGGTCGCGTACCGGGACTTCTTCCTCTTTGCCAAAGTCAATCAGTTTGCCTTCGATCCCGTACCGTGACGCCCGAAACTTGTTTTCCATGATCAGCGAACGGCCATAGATGCGATAGCTCTTATTGGATGCATGCAACTTATACAGCATTGCCACGGTCGCCTGAATAAGCGCCGCAATGGCCACTGTCTCGTCCAGCCGCATGGGTATGTCGCACACCCGCACTTCCAAGGTGTTGAAGAACGGATGCGGCCTGATGTCCCACCAGATTTTCTTGCCGTTGTCGATACAGTTTGTCTTGACCAGCAGGTCGACAAACGTCTCATACTCGGCCCAGTTGGCGAATACGTCGGGAATGTTGGTCCGCGGAAAGCGCTCAAACACTTTACAGCGGTACGATTTGAACCCCGTATTCATGCCCATCCAGAACGGCGAGTTGGTGCTGAGCGCCAAAATATGCGGCAGAAAATACCGCATGGAATTCATGATGTGGATAGAGGTATTACGATCTTCAATCCCGATGTGCACGTGCAATCCAAAAACCAGGTTGGCGCGCGCAATCAGCTGCATATCTTCGACCACCCGGGCATAGCGCTCGTCCGGATAAATCTCCTGCAGCTTCCAGTCAGAAAATGGATGAGTGCTACCCGCCGCCAGCAGCATTCCGTGTTCGCTGGCCAGGGTGATAACTTCGCGGCGCAGAGCCTGGATGTTCTCCCGCGCTTCCTGGATGTTCTTACAGACCCGCGTCCCCACCTCGATGACCGACTGATGCATCTCGGGCTTCACCGCTTCATGCAGCGCGAGTTTGGCTTTGGGGAGGATTTCGGATCCGATGTGGGAGCGCAGGTCGCGAGTCTCCGGATCAATCGTCTGATATTCCTCTTCAATGCCGATGCTTAGGCTTGGCCGATCCATCCTGATCTACTCCTTGGCCACTCGCTTCCGTACCTGTTTGGATGCAGCTGCAGGCTTCGGAGCGGTGTCCCTGGTTTTGGAATCGGCCTCAGCTCCGTAGCCGCTGAGGAAGGCGCTCCAGCGATATTCTGGAGTCGCAGTGGCCTGCTTGGCTTTGCGCACCGCCAGCTCGGCCACGTTGTTGACAATCCAATCAAAATTTCCCTGGCCGACCGAGTTCACATCGGCGTCCGGCGCGGGATTCATGAAGTCGATAGCGTAGGGGATGCCGTCTTCGCAGGCAAACTCGACCGTGTTCAGGTCGTAGCCCAGGGCGCGGCACAGGGTGAGGCAATCGCGCTCCACGCGTGCGATCAGTTGAGGATCGGTGGGCGGCGGATTCTTCACATAACGCTCGTGGAACGGCGCCGAAGGATCGTAGTGCATGATGTGCACTTTCTCCTGACCCACAACGTAACAGCGAAAATATTCTTTGAACTTCACGCCGCGTTGCAGCGTCATGCACAGGTCGCGCGACTGATCGTAGGCATTGAAGAACTCTTCCGGCGAGTTGACCTTGTACACATCCTTCCAGCCGCCGCCGTCAAAAGGCTTCAGAAACGCCGGAAATCCGACGTAGCTGAAGATGCTGTCCCAAGGCATGGGAAATTGCAGATTGCGCATAGAGCGGTCCGTCGTTCCCACCGGATGCTCTTTGTGAGGAATCAGAACGGTGTGGGGAATGGCCACGCCCAGCTTCTCGCCCAGCGCGTAGTTGAAGAACTTGTCGTCAGCGCTCCACCAGAAAGGGTTGTTGATGACGACGGTTCCCGACAGTGCGGCATTCTTCAAGTAGGCGCGATAAAACGGAATATCGTGCGAGATTCGATCGACAATCACCTGGTAGGGAGAAGGCTCGGCCATCCGAACCTCGCCGACCGTTGCCAGCTCAGCCAGGATGTCGGGCTCGCCCATGGAATTGATCTTGTCGACCAACGCCGGCGGAAACGTGGTCTCCATACCAAATATGATTCCGATTTTTTTCACGACTGCTCCTTGGCGAGCGACACGAGTCCTCTCTTGCCGGTTCGCTTTGTATGTGGGAAGGCCCGGAAAACGTGCGATAGGGCGCACTGCGACTGCATTTATTGTAGGCGAAACAGCCCGAAATGAGTAGGCCCGAGCACCGTCCGGCTAGCCCAGATACGCCCGCGCCATCGGCCGCCACCATGGCCAATCGTGATAACTCTGATCGCCCCACACGTACATTTCATGGCGAATGCCGCGCGAGCCCATGATCGCTGCCATCTGGCTGTTATCGTTCCAGCACATGTCCCACTCGCCGGTCGATAGCACGGTGCGGATGTGGTTGTAGCGCAAGCCATCCGTGCAGTTCGCCAAATAGTCGGGAGGGTTATTGAAGTACACGTCCTCGCTGTACCAGCCATTGACAAATTTCTTGATGTCAAAGGCCCCGCCCATGGTGACGCAGTCGGTCACTTTGTCGGGATGGCGGAATGCGAAGTTTAAAGCATGATAGGCGCCAAAACTGCAACCGGTTACGATGGTCCGCGGATTCCAGTTCTTGTTCCACATCAGCGGCAGCACATCGTTCAGGATATAGCGCTCGTATTGCAGATGCCGTTGCACTCGCCAGTAGGGATGCGCCTGCTTGTTGTACCAGCTTTCGCCGTCCACGCTGTCGACGCAGTAAATCTGCAGCTGGCCCGATTCGAGACGGTCGGCCAGTGCGGCAACCATTTTGTTGTCTTCGTATTCGAAGTATCTTCCCATCGACGTCGGGAAGACCAGAACCTTCGGTCCATCGTGACCGAAGACGAGCATGTCCATGTTGCGTTGCAGGTCGTTGGACCACCAACGATGAAATTCACGATTCACGTTGTATCAGCCTCTGAGGGAGAGATTTTTTGCAGCGTCCGAACTTGCGTTTGATACTCTAGGAGCCACAATTCTACAAGATGTCGACTGAACCGGTAATCAACGCGCCTACCATGCCCGCTCCGAGCGATAGGAATCATGCGCCCGTGGCCGTCCCCGAGGACCTGAAATCGCGCCTGCGTTTCCACCCTCAATTCGCCTCCCAGGTCGAGGAAGAAAAGCACGACTTCATCGTGTACCTGCCCCCCATGTACGACACCGAGCCCGACCGGCGCTTCCCGGTACTTTTTATGCAGGATGGGCAGAATCTTTTTGACCCCGAAACCTCCTTCACGCACGGGAATTACTGGCACATGGGTGAGAGCGCAGATCATTTGATCGGCACGGGCGAGATCGAGCCGTTGATCATCGTCGGCATCTACAATACTGGCGAACACCGGGTGGACGAATACACTCCGGTCGAGGACAAGCGACTCGGCGGTGGTCAGGCCGATGCGTATGGTCAGATGCTGGTGGACGAACTGAAACCGTTCGTCGATCGCAGCTATCGCACGATTCCCGGAACCGAGAATTGCGGCCTAGGCGGATCGTCGCTGGGAGGCTTGGTTACTCTCTATCTCGGACTGCGCTACACCTGGGTTTTCAGCAAGCTGGCCGTGATGTCGCCCTCGGTGTGGTGGCGAAACCGGGCCATCCTTAAGACCGTGGCGCAAATCAAACGGAAACCGGAGCTCAGGATCTGGCTCGACATTGGAACCAAAGAGAGTCAGCGCGCATTGCCCGATGCGCAGGAATTACACGTTGCGCTGGTGAAAAAGGGATGGGTCGAGGGCCGCGACCTTGCCTACCTCGAAGTGCCCGACGCCGAGCACAACGAAGTGGCTTGGGCATGCCGTGTCGCACCCATGTTGAAATTTCTGTTTCCGCGGAAGTAGCAAAAATAATACGACACCCGCTCGGTCCTTCGAGGTGCCATGTCGACCGGAGCAAGCGGAGTTGGAGAGACCTGCTGGTCTGCTCGATGGTGAAAGGCTAGGATTCCCGGTCGTTTGCGAAAGGCTATCATCCGCAATAAACTCGATCCTCGCGATTGATCTACGGGAACGTCATGAGACTGATTACTTTTTTCGACAATTCAGCCCGCTTCCGTATCGGAGCCTTAGCTTTGGACGGTGGCATCGTCGACCTGAATGCCGCCTACAAACTCTACCTTCGCGAACACGAGAGCGATCCTGCCTATCGCGCTATCGCCGATGCTCGCGTGCCGCCCGACATGCGTCTGCTCTTCGAAGGGGGCGATCGCAGCCTGGATGCCGCGCGTGTCGCACTCGACTATGTCACGACACAACGGGCCGACATGGGTGCAGACGGCGAGCCGGTATTCTTTCATCGCAACGCTATTCGCCTCAAAGCGCCGATCATTCCTAAGAAGTTCTTTCACACGGCGGGCAATTTTCGCGAGCATCACCACGAAGCTGAGAAGGCCGGCTTCTCCCATCCCGTTCTGCCCTGGATTGTTTTCTTTCAAAACGTTGACGCCATCATCGGTCCTGGCGAACCAGTGATTTTTCCTCCACACCTCACCCAGGAACTCGATTACGAGCTGGAGCTGGCGATCGTGGTCAAGAAGGCTGGCAAGCACTTCTCGTCGAAAGAAGCGAAGGACTACATCGGCGGCTTCGTGATCTTCAACGACATCACCGCGCGCGACATCCAGCGCAACGAGATGAAATCCGGCGTCTTCAGTTTCTGCAAGGGCATCGATTCCTTTTGCCCGCTGGGCCCGCACATCGTGACTGCCGATGAGATCAAAGACCCGCACAACCTGGCTATGGAGTTGCGGGTGAATGGCGAATCCCGGCAGCGGTCGCATAGCAACAAAATGTCGGTGACCATTCCGGAGATTCTGTCGCACTATTCGGCAATGGGGTATAGCGCTGGCGATGTCGTTTCCACTGGCACCGTGTCGGGCGTTGCCGCTTTCAGTGCCGATCCCAAAGCATGGTTCCTCAAACCCGGCGACGTAATGGAGTGCGAAATCGAGCAGATCGGCGTGCTGCGCAATCCCGTCATCTCATGGGAACAGGCCTACGGCGAAAAGCCACCGGCCTCGGCCGCCGCCCACGAACCGCAGGAACTGAAGCGATGACCAATCTTGCCGGCAAAGTCTGGACCAGCGAAATCAATTCCCGTGCCGAGGTTCGTCCAGCCTTCGATCGCTCTGGCAGCATTCGTTTCTACGACACCACACTTCGCGACGGCGAGCAAACCGTCGGTGTCGTCTTCAGTCCGCAGCAGAAGCTGGAAATTGCCCGGATGCTCGATGAACTCGGTGTGGGGCGAATCGAAGCTGGTTTCCCGAAAGTTTCTGCGGAAGACGGCGAAGCGATTTCCTTGATTCTGCGCGCCGGACTGAAGCATTCCGAAGTATGGGGATTTGCTCGCGCCGCCCACGGCGATGTCGAGGAACTGATTCGCCTCGGGCTGCAGGCTTGCGTGATCGAAGTTCCCGTCAGTGACATTAAGCTGAAAGCCTATGGCATTACGGCAGACGATGTGGTAAAGCGCGCGACCGACGCCATCCGTTTCGCCGCTCAAAACGGCATCCGCGTAGCGTTCTTCGGAGTCGATGGCTCGCGTGCCGATCTAGAATTTCTACGGCGCATCTATTCCTCTGCTATCGATGCTGGAGCCAAGGAAGCGGTGCTGGTCGACACCATCGGAGTTTGCACTCCCGAAGCTGCGGAATTCCTAGTGCGGTGGGCGAAGGATTGGATGGGCAATGATGTGCCGATTCACTGGCATGGTCACAACGATTTTGGACTGGGTACGGCGGTCGCCATTGCTGCCGTCCGTGGCGGCGCTACCTGGATCCAGGGAACCATTAACGGAATGGGCGAGCGCGCCGGCAACGCTGACATCGCCGAAGTAGCGCTGGCGCTGCAGTGCCTCTACGACGTCCCCGTCGAATTAAACCTGCGGCGAATTCGCGAAGTGTCGGAAGTGGTGCGCCGTGCAGGCAAATATGAACTGGAAGGCTGGAAGCCGCTCATCGGCGATAATCTTTTCTTGCGGGAGAGTGGCGCTGTAGCCAGCCAATTTCACATTCCCGCGGCCATCGAGCCTTATGCCGCCGAAATCGTTGGTGCTACTCGCGGGATCGTGTTGGGCAAGAAGAGCGGCCTCGAGAACGTTCGACTGAAAGCAGCAGAACTGGGTCTCGATCTGCCTGAGTCTCAACGCGCCCGGGTGCTGGAAGCGGTGAAGCGCAAAGCTATCGCCGTTGGGGGATTAGTCAGCAACGACGACTTTCGCGTGATCGTGGCCGGTATGAAGTAACGCAGTCGTCATAATCTTGTCATGGAGTTCCCCGGCCATGAAGCAAGCCACTTGATACACTCAGTTGAGCATCTTATCGCCTAACCATGATCTCTAAGCTTGGGCATTTCCTGCTTGTCTCGGCGGCCGTTTCGCTAATCATGCTTCCTGCCTCGCTGCTTGCGCAGGAACATGCACCACTTCCTCCAGCGGCGCTTGCGGTTCTTCCCGATACGCCGAGTGAGACCTTGTTTCAGCAACAGGGCTCGTCGACTCAGCAGCAGCCGTCCTCGTCTTCGCCCACTGACCCACAGAAGCAGCAAGAACCCGGCCCGGATACCAAGCTTCCCGACACTTCGAAGCTGGAGCAAAGCTCGGCGCAAACTCCGGTCGCGCTGGAACAGCCCAAGCGAATTCTGTGGATCATCCCCAACTATCGCGCGGTGAGCGCGGATGCGCAGGTTCCTCCATTAGACGCGAAAGGCAAGTTCAAGCTTTTCTTCGACGATAGCTTCGACTATTCGACATTTCTCTATGTAGGAATTCTCGCGGGGATTGGGCAAGCCGAGAACAGTACTCCGGAATTTCACCAGGGAGCTGCCGGCTATGCTCGCTACTACTGGCACTTCTTTGCCGATCAGGCGGTGGGCAATGCTTTTACCGAGTTCATCGTGCCAGTCGCCCTCAAACAGGATCCTCGCTACTTCACCAAAGGCCACGGTGGCGTCTTCAATCGTACTGGCTACGCCATCAGTCGCCTGGTGGTGACGCGCACCGACAGCGGGGGGACTGCCTTCAACTTCTCAGAGATCGTTGGCAACGGCGCTGCCGCGGGTATCTCTTCGTTCTATTACCCGTCCCAGGAGCGAACCTGGACCAAGATTGGTCAGCGCTGGCTGGATGAGGTTGCGCTCGACGGGGTTTTCAACGTACTGAAAGAGTTCTGGCCCGACATCGCCCACAGCGTCTTCCATAAATAGCCGAGGAATAAATTCACCCCTCAACTGCTCTTCCCCGTCATCATTTCGTGGGTACTGTCCGCAATAAAGGTAGCCATATAATCTCTATGTCATGGTTGCCAAATCTGGAATCTGGGGTTTTATGGGACGAGAGCTTACTGGCGTGCTATTTGCCGCGCTCGCCATTTCCATCTGCTGGGGGCAGAAAGCTACCAATTCCTCCATTCAGACCATTGCAAAACCTTCGACTGCGTCAACCAGTCGCGCCGGCGAAATACATGGACTTTTTATTGTTCAGTTGTCAAGAACTCTCGACTCCAGGAACCTTAAGCAGGGAAATGAAGTGGAAGCTAAACTTGTCTCCGACCTGCACATGGCCGATGGCACGACCATTCCTCGCGGCTCGCTGGTTAAGGGTCAGGTCACGGAAGCGAAGGCTCGCTCCAAGGGTGATTCACAGTCTACGCTGGCATTTGCCTTCGATAGCATCGTCAACCGAGGAACGCCTGATATCCGGATTAACGTTTCCATTCAGGCCTTGGCTCCGAATCCAGATGCCGGAATGAATACGGGCAGCGGCCTTGGCTATTTCGACCTGACGCAAGACCAGAAGGCACCGCTTCCTCCGTCGCAAACTCCCCGCAACATACCGCTTTTGACCAAGGAGTCGACGGGAGTGTTGGGCATTAAGAACCTCGAACTTGGTCCTGACGGTCTCCTCACGTCCAGTGGAAGAGAAGTGAAGCTCGATACGGGAACCAGAATTTTGATGAAGGTCTCGAGCCAGTAGGCTGACCGCGTCAGATTCGCCGGACATCTGGTGCCGGCGCGGACTGCTTTGGACCCTTAGTCTGCTGGTAGCGGGTTTGCCATGACCGGCACTGGCTCCGCCGGCGATTCGTCATTTGTTTGAGGTCCGGATTCAGCGGACGCCTCTTTGAGTGCTTCTTGTGCAGGCTCTGAGACCTCGATGGTCTCAGCATCCGGCTGTTTAGCATCCACGGTCGCAAGTTCGCGCAACAACACGACCGACCGGCCAGCTACCTCGAGGCTCCCGTTCATCAGTCGATTACAGAAGGGCTGATCCAGGTCATCCGTGTTCATCACCAGCTTCCAACCGCGGTTCAGCGGAGACAGCGGAAGAGTAAATGAAACGCTGTCGGCGGATGAGTTCATCAGGATGAGGAACGAGTCGTCGATGACAGGTTCGCCCAACTCGTCGGCTTCGTTCAGAGTGTTTCCATTGAACATCAAGGCCAGGCTTCGCATCCATCCTGTGTTCCACTGCTCCTGCGTCATCTCCTGGCCATCCGGCTGGTACCAGGCGATATCCTTCAGCGAAGAGTGGTAGACCTCGCGATCCTGATAGAACTTTCGCCGCCTGAGGTTGGGATGCGCGCGGCGGAACTCGATAAGTCTCCGCGTAAATTCCAGTAGCTTCGTATTGCGCTCCCCAAGTTTCCAGTCGTACCAGCTGATTTCGTTGTCCTGGCAGTACGCGTTGTTGTTGCCACGTTGCGTGCGTCCAATTTCGTCACCGCCGCATAGCATGGGCACGCCCTGCGACAGGAACATCGTTGCCAGCAAATTGCGCTTTTGCCGCTCGCGGGCCGCAATGATCCCGAGATCGTCGGTCGGACCTTCAACTCCCATGTTCCACGAATGATTGTCGTTGGTGCCGTCCTGACTGTTCTCGCCATTGGCTTCGTTGTGTTTCTCGTTGTAACTGACCAGGTCTTCCAGCGTGAAGCCGTCGTGTGCGGTTGCGAAATTGATGCTGGCATACGGCCGCCGACCGTCATGCTGATACAAATCGCTGCTGCCGGCCAGCCGATATCCCAGATCCGAAAGTTGGCCTTCGTCGCCTTTCCAGTAGCGTCGAACCGTATCGCGATATTTCCCGTTCCATTCCGCCCACAGCACAGGAAAGTTGCCCACCTGGTATCCCCCGCTGCCCACGTCCCAAGGCTCGGCGATCAGTTTCGTCCGCGAAATGATTGGATCCTGATGAATGATGTCGAAAAATGCCGCCAGCCGGTCCACATCATGTAACTCGCGCGCCAGGGCAGCCGCCAAGTCGAAGCGGAATCCGTCTACGTGCATCTCCGTTACCCAGTAGCGCAAGCTGTCCATAATCAGCTTCAGCACTTGCGGATGCCGCACGTTCAAGCTGTTGCCGGTCCCCGTGTAATCCATGTAGTAGCGTGGGTTTTCAGGAACCAGTTTGTAATAGGTTGGATTGTCGATACCGCGGAAGCTCAGCATCGGGCCCAGTTGATTGCCCTCGGCAGTATGGTTGTAGACCACGTCGAGAATGACTTCGATGCCTTCCCGATGCAGGGCTTTCACCATGGCCTTGAATTCCGGGACTTGCGCGCCAGTCACGCCCGATGAGGCATATTCGGAGTGAGGACTGAAATAATTCAGCGTGTTGTATCCCCAGTAGTTGCGCAGCCCGCGATCAACCAGCACTTTGTCGTGAATGAATTGATGCACCGGCATAAGCTCAACCGCGGTGATGCCGAGCTTTTTCAGATACCTTATTGCCGGTGGCGAGGCCAGACCAGCGTAGGTTCCCCGCAGGTCGTGGGGGATGTGCTCGTTCAGCATGCTGAAGCCGCGCACATGCATCTCGTAAATCACCGAATCGCTGATCGGTATCTGGGGCGGCCGGTCATGCGCCCAGTCGAAGTAAGGGCTGACCACTACTCCCTTGGGCATGCCGGAGGCGCTGTCGCGCCGGTCGATGTTGAGGTCGGCATTCTCGCCGCCGAAACGGTAGGGATAGATAGGCCTTTCCCAGTCGATCTGTCCGCTAACCGCCCGGGCATAAGGATCGATGAGCAGCTTGGCGGGATTGAAACGCAAACCCCGCGTCGGATCCCAGAGGCCATGCACACGATAGCCGTACAACTGGCCAGGCTGCAGCCCGGGAACATAGCAATGCCACACAAACGCAGTTTGCTCGTGCAGCTGGATGCGCTCTGTCTCACGACGGCTGCGGTTGTCATAGAGACACAATTCCACCTTGCCCGCATGTTCCGAATACAACGCGAAATTGACGCCAGTCCCATCCCAGGTGGCTCCCAAAGGGTAGGGTCTGCCCGGTAAGCAGCGACGTTCCATCCGTCCTCCAAATCCAGCTTACGTTGGATGCAGATATTGGTCTCTGGATTGCTTATTTACCCTAGGCGGAATACCGAGGGCGCGACAGTCGCTTTCCAGTTCCGGAAGCCGGGATGCTACATCGCTATACCCGTGGGCCAAAGATGGCATCCAACCTTACAGGTATGAGACCGCCCCACATCGGAAAGTGCGCAAATCCCGATTGCCGAACCGAGTTCAAACGGCTGGGTACCGGCAAGATCTATAGCTGGCCGGTGACGCAGCCTCAGGCTTGGGGACTGCCTCCAAACGTCAAACAGAAAGCGGTTTGGCTCTGTGCCAAGTGCGCCTCGGGCAATGACGTCGAATTCGATCAGCAACACTTCCAGGTACACGTCATCAGCCGGCACAGGACGCACCAGAGAGCAGGTTGATTAGTCTGCAAACCCGTCCGCAGTTATACTTCTGCAACGCCGTTTTGGAATCGGCGTCAAATATCCATGGTTTCGCGGCCACAACCCATCAACGAGCAAGATCTGCGCGACCTCGGCTTTGGCGCGGTGGTATCGCGCGAAAGCCGCCAGCGGCTGCTGAATCGCGATGGCAGCTTCAATGTCGAGCGCCGAGGGCTGGGCGTGCTTGCGTCCCTCAGCGTTTATCACCTCCTGCTCACCATGTCGTGGAGGCGATTCCTGCTGCTCGGCATGTTCTGCTACCTCGGCGCCAATGCAATATTTGCGGTTGCCTACATGGCCTGCGGCGCCAATGCCATTATCAACACGGTTCCGGGTGCGGCGCTGCCTCCGTTTTGGCGCGATTTCTTCTTCAGCGTGGAGACCTTGTCGACCATTGGGTACGGCAATATCGTTCCGGTCGGAGCGGCCCCTAACATTGTGGTTACGGTGGAAGCGCTTGCCGGCTTGATGGGATTTGCCATCGCCACCGGACTGGTGTTCGCGCGCTTTTCCCGACCCACGGCGAATATCCTGTTCAGCAGCCATGCGGTGATTGCACCCTATCAGAACATGAACGCGCTGGAATTCCGCGTCGCCAACGCGCGTTCGAATGAACTGATTGAGATCACGGCAAAGGTTATGCTAAGCCGCTTCGAGAACGTGGATGGGGTCCACACCCGTCGGTATTATCCGCTCGCACTGGAGCGCGACGGCGTCGTGTTTCTTCCCTTGGCCTGGACCGTCGTACACCCCATCGACGAACAGAGTCCGTTTCACGGGGAAACCCTCGAATCGCTGCAAAAATCCGGGGCAGAGATCCTGGTATTGTTGAAAGCCTTCGACGAAACCTTCTCGACTATCGTGCAGACGCGCACCTCTTACACCTCCGACGATGTTGTATGGGGAGCGCGTTTTGCCAATGCCTTCATGGCCGACGCCGCCAAACGCTTCGCCCAAGGGTCCCGCCGCAAAGGCAAGGTGGCTATCGATATGCGGCTTTTCGATATCATCGAACCGGTTGTCGATCGATTAAATCGTTGAATATCGCCCCCGGCTCACGCACAATATCCTTGGACTGTTCGTCCTACTATTAACCAGCATTCGGTTTATCGAGGTACTTGTTCGGCTTCAGCGCCGGTAGTTTGTGTTTGCCTGCGCCCACATACAAATGGAGGAACTATGGCTGAAGCAATCGTTAGCGGCATAAAGAAGGCTTCCGGCTGGTCCATCGTGCTCGGCATCCTGATGATTATTGTCGGCATCATCGCTATGCTGGCTCCCTGGGAATTTGGACTGGTTATCGCGCTGGTCGTGGGCTGGTCCGCCATCTTCAACGGCGTTGCCCAGATCGTTTACGGCGTTCGCACTCACGGCGGCTTGCACGTAGTGCTGGAAGTCGTCCTTGGTCTCATCTACATCATCGCTGGAATTTACTTGCTGATGCATCCGGTGGGAGGCTTGCTGGCGCTGACTCTACTGCTGGCTTCGTTCCTGCTCATATACGGAATTTTCGCGCTGGTGCTGGCCTTTAAGATGCGGCCGCACAATGGTTGGGGATGGGTATTGTTCGACGCCATCGTCACCTTGCTACTGGGCATCCTGATTTGGGCTCACTGGCCTTGGAACTCGGATTGGGTGGTGGGAACTCTGTTCGGCATCAGCATCTTCGTCTCGGGCATAACCCGCCTCATGATTTCGTTAGCCATTCGGCGGGTGTCTACACAAGCAGCCTGAGCGCAATGGTGAACGTGGAAAACGTGCTAGTCTTCGCGGGCCCCGCCCGCGAAAGACTAGCTGATGATTTTCTCCACGTGCGGTTCCCTTCGCACTTTGTGTTCCCGCTCAAAAACCACGCCAACCACCGCAAAGGGCCAAAATTGGCAAGCCAAAGCGCCTTAAGTTTATCCACCTTGGTCTAGTAACGATCTCCACGAATAGGCGGCGGCAGCGACTTGCCATCGGATTTCCTTGACATCCGGCTTGGACCACCGGAGAATTGCGCAAACCACTCAGCGCAATTGGCTCCCCTGGCCATTGCATGTGGGATCCGTCAAATAGCGCCTTTCGTACGCAGCACAAGCTCCAATGCATCCGTACCCCGGCGTGGAGGAACAAGCAATGCGCTCTGGAATCCGGCTTTGTGTCGTTTCGCTCGTCTTCGCCTTGTTGTTGCTCGCTGCCCCAGTTTTCGCCCAACAAATCACGTTTTTTCCAAGTTTCTCGAATGTGTCTTCACCAAACGGAAATAATCACCTGCAGTTTAACGGCAACGGCACGCTGGCTACATGGCAGTCGCAGACGGTTCTGCGGCTGACCGACAGCAAACCAACCGCCGAAACATCGTCTACATTCTTCAACATCCAGCAACCGCTGACCCAGGGATTCACTACGTGGTTTCAGTTTCAGATTCACAACAACGTCTGCTGTAACCCCGGAGAGGGTTTCGCCTTCGTGATTCAGAATTCCAACAACACCAACACGTTGATGGGAGCCAGCGGCTTAGGTGTGAAAGCCTTGGGCGCTGGAGGCGGGGGCCTGGGCTACGCCGGGATCAACAACAGTCTGGCCATCGAGTTCGATATTTATGACGACCCTTGGGACCCGAACTCGAACCACATGGCAATCCAGACTTGTGGCGGCGTCGCCAGCATGTTTAATACGCCGGTGCATCTACCCGGTGTTTATACGATCGGCCAGGACAATGATGTCACGAGTTGCCTGCTCAGCCCGAGCTCAATTAATACTGCCATTCCGGCGCTAGGCGGCACTTGCAACGGTTCCAGTTGCACCGACGGTGCCGTTCATCAGGTAGTGGTTGAATACGACCCGCCCGCACCCAATCAGCAGCAGGGTTTGTTGCAGATCTGGCTGGATCCGATCTTTATGCCCGGGACGCACACTCCGATACAGGGCGCGCCAACCGTCCTCAGTGTGCCTTACAACATCGTCTACTCTCCGACCAACCAGGTTGGACTGAATCTTACGAATGCCGGCGGAGGAGCCTGGGTCGGGTTTACGGGCGCCCAGTCTGCCAATAGTGAGACTATGAGTGGCGCCACACAAGACATCTTTGCCTGGGAGTTTACGGTCCATTCGCCTGCTCAAGTGACGCAAGTGATTCCGGCGGGTGGGATTGAAGCGGACTATGCCTTTGGGGCACATCAAGCCGCCGTCACCTATCCGGCGGGTTTCTCCAATCCCACCGGCATCACCATGACAGTGCTGGAGACTCCATGGAATCAGCAGACTTTCTACACTCAGCGTCTGCTGGGGACACCATTCGCTGATGAGAATTGCATTATCTATCTGGGAACCGGCGGAGACTGTGTCGTTTACAGTGTCACCTGCCAGGACTCCAACGGAAACAATATAACCTGCCCGATGGAGTTGCCTCCCAGCCCTGGAATCGCGATCTGCAGTCAGTTCTATACTTCGGAACCAGTTGCAGAGAACACTGCTGACTTCCTGGAAGCTGATCCCATCGGCTCAAACAATTGGTGCAGTATTTTCTTGAGCTACATGAACGACTCGATTGACCCGGTGGTTTCCGGTAAAGGAACGGGATTTTCCGACATCGTCGCGACCTTCAGCAGCGATGGACAAGGGCCGATGTGCAATGGCGGGGCGAAGAAAACAACTCAGAAAGCGAAGTCTGCGTTGCCGGCTGGATCGGGTTTCTGCCCAGCCCTTCAGTAGCAACCTATCGGCTAAGCAGACTGCATACCTGCAAGCTCCAGGACCATCCTGGGAGCTTTTGTTGAGGTTATGTCTGAATGTATCTCAACCCGGGCCCACGGGGAGCAGCGGCTTAGCCAACGCAATCGGCGTAGACGATAAGACGTTGGTGTTCTTGCGAGCGCCACGAATGCACTCGCTGTTTTACCGACGGTCTGTTCTGGGTTGATCTCAGGCGGCGTGGCCCTGATAGGACGTGGTGGCGTTGCGATAGATGTCTTTCAGGTCGGAGCGCTCCAATACCCGGCCCGCACCCTGTTCCTTCATAATCGTTTCCAGGATTTTAACGGCTTCGCGGTAATGCGGCACGGCCTCGGCCGCTTTACCAGTCTCCGCAATCGCACTGCCCAGCAAGTATTGTGCACGGGCCTGCTCTACTAGTAATCCCAGTTTTTCCGCGCGGCCAACTGCGCTGTCCAGCTCTTCGCGTGCTGCATCGGCATGTTTGGTCGCCAACAGAGCCTCTCCCAGGTAAATCGAAGCCTGCACTGACTCGGCTTTCAGTCCCATGGAGTCGGCATCTTGCTTGAGTTTTTTCAATGCGGGCAAGGCTGCTTGTGCTCGTCCCTGAGCTACATCAAGCTTAGCGAGATTCAGGTTCGCGACAACCACTTGATCGCGCACTTTCGATTTGCCGGCCAGCGGTAATGCCTTCTCATATTGCTGCCGCGCAGCCGGGTAATCGCCACGGTAGAAGTAACTGTCGCCGAGATAGTTCAGCGCTTCCGCAGTCATGTTATCGTTCTTGGCTTCGACCGCGATCTTCAGCGCCTCTTCAATGTTCTTCTGACCTTCGTCTTCCCGGCCCACGGCGGACAAAGTGTGACCGTAGCCGGCGAGCGCCGCCACCATCAAGTAGGTGCGATCGTTGAGTTGCCGGTAGGTGTTCACTGCATCCTGCTGAGCTTTCAAGGCCGCATCGTACCGTCCTTGCGCGGCGAAAAGAGCGCCCATGTCAGCCGATTCACGCGCCGCTCCACTGCTGTCATTGGCAGCGCGGCTGGCATCCAAAGCCTTCAGATACTGCGACAAGGCAGTATCGTATTGTCCCAGCTTCACGTTCGTCATCGCCAGATTGTGCAGCGACTGGGTGGCGCCATCCTGCAACTTCAATCGGCTCTGGATCTCAAACGCCTGTTGAAAGTAAGTGAGCGCGTCCTGGTATTCACCCTTGTTGAACTGGGCGTTGCCAATGTTATTCAGCAGCGTAGCCTGCGCCATCTCGTTCTGGGTGTCGCGCGCAATCTGCAGAGATTCCTTGGTGTACTTCAGCCCCTCATCGTACTGTCCATGGTCCAGATACGTACCACCCAGACTCATGAGGTTCTGGGTCAAGCCGTTCTTATCGCCGATCTTGCGGTCGACTTCGATCGCCTCTTGATAGCTGCCGAGGGCGGCTTTGAAATTGCCCATCGAATCCTGCACTTGGGCCATTTGTCCCAAGGTGGAAGCAACCCCGTTTTGAGCGCCAATCTTCTTTCTGATTTCGAGGGCCTGCTGATAGTTGCGTAGCGCATCGTCAGGCTTGTTCAACCGCTGATAAACAATGCCCAGGGCTTGCAGAATATTGCCCTTCTGTTCCTGATTGTCGAACTGAATTGCCAGACTCAAAGCCTTGTTGAGCGGATCGAGCGCTGCCTGGGGATTGCCGTCCTTGATTTCGACTCGTCCGCTGGCCAACAGCGCTGCAACGTACTTCGGATCCGACGACAATACTTTGGTCAGATACTTTCTGGCTTCAGCAAAGTTGTTGGAATCTTCGTACAACTTGGCTAGCGCGAACTGCGCCTCGGTGTCGTCAGGATTTACTTTAGCGAGGTTTTCATAGGCGGCAATCGCCTTCGCTGTGTCATGCACAATGCTGGCATGGCTGGCCTCGATGAGGTACTTGTCCTGCGCCGGCAGATTGTCGCTCAGTTCCATGGCACGGCGCGATGCCTGCTCCGCCTTATCGTCATAGCCGGCAGCAGCATACGTCTGCGCCAGCTTCGAGAAAGCCATGGCGAAGCTGGGATCCTGGGTCGTCGCCTCTTCGAACTTCGCGAGTGCCTGCGTGTTGTCGCCGGCCCTTAGCAGCTGCGAGCCTTGATCATAGGCCCGCAACGCCGGAATGGACTTGGTGGTCACATGCTGCGAGTGGGCCTGCAATTCCTTCAGAACTTCAGGAGTAGCAGCCAGTTTCTCGCGCAGCCCGTCGGCCAGTTTGTCCAGTGAAGTCAGCAGTTCCTTCTCGCCGGCAACGTCAGTAGTGATGGAAGTGTTCCGGTCGTTCGCCAGATCAGCGACTGTCGAATTGATTCTTATCTGATCGCCGATTTTCTGATACTGCCCGAAGATGACGGTATCGGCATGGGTGTAGTCTGCGATGCGCTTCACCGTTTGCAGGTCAAGCTCCGACTGGGGCGACACTCGCAAATCGCCCAGCACCTGCTGTAACCGATCGGGCGAAACCGTGCGGAGATGCGCCGATTGCCCGATGTCGCTGTTCAAAGCGGCCGCAATACTTGATCCCATCCAAGCCAGAGAACTGTCTCCCGAAGCGTTGTAGAACGGAAGAATGGCGACTGACGTTACGGGCCCCTGGACGGCCTGTGACGAGGCGCCCGGTTGTTTGGGGTGGCCAACGACGACCGCAGCTCCGATAGCAAGTGCCACCGCCGCGACGCCGATCACAAGCCATTTCCACGGGAAATGCTTGCCTGGTGGGGGCGCGGCAATATGCGGCGGGACGATTCGCGAGTGCGCTGTACGCGGCTTCTTGCCTTGCCAGTTTTCCAGCTCGTCAGCCAGTTCCTGCACGGAGGCGTAGCGCGCATCCGGATCACGTTCCAAACACTTGCTGACAATCTCGCTCAGCGCCGGGGGAACCGCGGCATCTACATCTACCAGCGGCACTGCGCGCTCCTGCGTCCGCTTCACCAGACTTGCGATGGCGCTATCCGCATGAAACGGGATGAAGCCGCTAAGCAACTCATAGAAAATCAACCCAATCGCAAACTGGTCGGAGCGGGCGTCAAGATCCTTCCCCATAGCCTGTTCGGGCGACATGTATTCCATCGTTCCGATCATCATCCCAGTCTGGGTCATGCCATCGCCTTGAACCGTTCGGGCCAGACCGAAATCCATGATGACCACGCGCCCCACGTTGTCACGCATGATGTTGCTGGGCTTCAGGTCGCGATGGATGACGCCTTCAGCGTGCGCCGATTGCAAGCCTGCGCACACCTGAAGCATGATGCCAACCGCTTCTTCGGGAGACAGCTTTCCCTGCCGCGTCATGATGGTGCGCAAGTCCTCACCCTCGATGAACTCCATGGTGATGAACTTCACGCCGTCGGCTTCGTTCAGGTCGTAAATGCGAATGATGTTTTTGTGGGTGACTTGCCGGGCCAGTACCAGTTCCTGCTTGAAGCGCGCCAGGATTGCTGGATTCCCGGCCAGGTCAGGACGAATCACCTTCAGCCCAACCACCCGCTCCACTTCCATGTCGCGGGCTTTGTAGACTGCGCCCATTCCGCCCATCCCCAGCAGCTTGCGAATCTCGTAACGGCCGCCAATCACGTCCCCTTCGTGGAAGATCGTTGCTCCGATATGAGAAAAGATGGGATGGGGCGGCGACCCTGAGGTATCACCTCTGGAAGCACCGGAGTTGACGATCGTCACCGCATCGGCTGGAGCGCTCTTGGGCGCCGGTGAAGCCGGGGCCTTGTGGTCTTGCGGAGGCAGTTCTGAGCCTGCGAAGGTAAGATCTTTAGAATCAATACCGGGGAGAGTCTTGTCGTCGGAACTCAGCGCAGGCTTGGGCGTTGGGGCAGAACTGTCCCCGCTGGATACAGCGATCCCTTCTTGCGCTCTGCGCGCAGCTCCTTCTTGCTCCCCAGCCATCGCCCGCCTAACTTGAAAACCAACTCCGCGTGTGGAGGCAGACTCCCACCCGGAGCGAAGTATCTGCAGAGTATACCTTGATTTGCGCCCCTTTTCCGCCACATTTTGGGCCGCAAGGAGCCCCACGAGTCAAGCCGGCACCTTGTGGATGCCGGCTCGTCAAAGGTCGTCGCTCACGCTCAGCGAGAGTAGTTTGTAATTCGCGGATTCGGATCAGGCGTACCGGTCGTGGTTCCGACCGAGAGCCCCACTAGACCCGTCTTGCCGCCGGTAATGCCGGATGTGCCCGCTCCCAGGACGTACACAATCGATATCTGAGGTGAGGGCGGAGTGTCGGTTGTCGTCACCTCAAACCTACCCCAGGCAACTCCCAAGGCGCCGCAGGCGGTCGAACCAGGATTGTTGGCGCAATCGTAATAGGCGATGAGGCTCTGGGTCGGCTGAGGCCCGCCCAGTCCGCTCGTTTCATACATCAAGCTCAAGATTCCGCCGGGTGGAGGAGTAAGTGCCACATCAACTTCGTTTGTAACCCCGCTGGTGACGGGATTGGTCGTGCCTCCCAGGTAAGAACCCAAAATGGACGCAATGCTAAAGCCAGTCGACGGAACGTTTTGCTGGACGAACGAACCGCTAGTCACGTTGGTATCTGTGCCCACGACAAATGCCTGGTTCGTGTTCACCAGATACCAGACAGGGTTGTTGGGAGCGTCAGTCAACGATACCGTCACGCGGCCGCACGCTGAGTTGAGTGTCGCGCAGGTCAGATCAACATTGTACGTTCCGTTGTACTGCTTTAGCGTGACCGTACCGGCGTCGTTTTCGTCAGTGTAGTAACCGGGTAAATCGTCTGTTCTTGAAATATTTCCACCGCCATCGAAGGACACTACGCCGACTGAAACATCCGGAGCCGGCGTGCCACCATTCGGGTCCAGCGCGTTCAATTGCATGACCGACTGCCCCTTGAGGCTCGCGTTGGTGAAGGACGTTCCCCCGATGGTTCCGGCCGCACCTTGCTGCATGATTGACAGCGAGGTATACGGTCCGCCGCTGTCGATCTCGACCGCTGCCAGTTCGGTGTTCGATATCACGTAATACGCATAATTGGTGGTTCCGGAGGCGGTCGTCAAGCTGGCAGTTCCACGGCCCGTGGTCGCATCCAGCGGCGTGACCGCCAGATTGCCTCCGGTAATCGGTGTCTTGCTGGCTACAGTTCCATTATCGTTCGTATCTTGTTCGCCGCCAGTTACGGCCAGCGAAGCGTTGATGGCGAAAGCCCCTGCTCCCGCATAGCGCGCTCCGCTACCGTCGGTTCCGAAGGAGCCAAAGGAGTAGCCCGCGCCATTGCTGGGAAGCGTGGGCGGAGTTTGCGCCGTAATTGTGCCCGATCCGTACTGGTTGGGATTCGCCAGAATGATTCGGGTCTGCGTCGTGGACACTACGATGTCATAGGTGTACACGCCCAGGCTGGGGATGGTGAGAACCATTGATCCCAAATTGCTTCCCGATGGCAGCGTGTAGGTTCCGGTGAACGGTTGGTTCGTCAGGATAGCCGTCGGACCGGTCTGGTCCAGAACGCCACTGGTAATATTCCCGTTGCCATCGGCAATGAAACTGCCCGCCATGTAAAACGGATTTCCATTGTTCGAAGTGTCGAAGCCATTCAACGAAATAACGTAGCTGCCCTGCAGTCTGCCAGTTACGGTGAGGGTGAACGATTCGGTGGCGGTTTCGGACACGGAGTCAGTCGCCTGCACTGTGAAGTTGAATGTCCCGGCACTGGTGGGCGTGCCGCTGAGAGTTCCCGCCCCAGTACCACTGGCGGTAAGAGTTAAGCCATCCACCGAACCATTCGAACCACCGAAAACAATAGTGTAGGTATAGGGCGAAACTCCACCGGCGGCTGTAAGGGTCGTCGAATACGGCTGTCCGACAATTCCGGGCGGCAACGTGGCCGGCGGAAACGTCAGAGCGGGATTAATTGTGATGCTGGTGGCAAGCGTGTTGTAAGCCGCCGTGGGCGTCTCCGAATCGGTTACCTTCACGTTGAAGTTGTAAGTGGCTGGATAGGTGACGGTCGAGTCAAGGGTCGGCGTTCCGCTGACGATTCCGTTGGCCTGCAAACTCAATCCGGGCGGCAAGGTGCCGCCAGTAAACGTCCAAGTGTAGGGAGTCTCGCCTCCGGAAGCTAGCAGCACCTGCTCATAAGGAACGCCGACCGCGCCCTGGGCCAACACGAATTGGCTCACGACAAGCGGGGCCGGACCGTTCGCCGGTGCATGGGCGGCGCAACCGCTCATAAGGGCGCAAAGCAAAATTGCAAAGCCAATCAGCGGAAAAGGTTTGAGCCCTTTCATGGATCTCCTTGTGATATCGGAAGCTGGATTTTGGACGCTACTCAGGGGGACCGATCGGCCAAACGGACCGTGGCCCTTCAATGCAAAGAGCCATACGGCAAGATCACATCCCATGGGCGACCGCAAAGTGCGTATAGGGTAGCAGACTAATTGAACCATACTGAAATGCAAGCTTTTTTTGACCTGCGGGTTTGGTGCTGTAGCGTTTTGGAACCGAGCCGCCGGCTGCAGAACCGGCAACCAACTTCGCTCACTGGGCACTGCTCTGCTATGCTCATGCCTTCATTCGGAGAGCATAGCCCGTGAGCCTCAGAGTAGCTCTACTTTCGATCAGCTTGTTCGTTTCCGTCGCCTTCAGCCAGCAATCGATTCCGCAGAGCGGCAATTCCAGCGCCAATCCGCCCGCAACTCAGATGTACGTTGAGCCCACGTTGGCTTACACCCCCAGCCTGGATGTTACCGCCATGGATCGTTCGGCAGACCCGTGCGTCGATTTCTATCACTATTCGTGTGGAGGCTGGCAAAAAAACAACCCCATCCCCGCTGACCAGACCTCGTGGAGCGTCTACGGCAAGCTGTATGAGGACAACCTGAAATATCTGCGCGCGATTCTCGAGCAGGCTTCCGTGGCTAAAGACCGCGACCCCGTTACCCAGAAGATCGGAGACTACTACGCTGCCTGCATGAATGAGACAACCATCGAACGCCGTGGCGCCAAACCCATATGGCCCACGCTGATTGAAATCCAGGGACTGCAAAACGTTCGCGAGTTGGCTCCTCTGGTGGCGCGCCTGCATATCCAAGGCGAGATGGCGATCTTCAGCGGCGGCTCTCAACAGGATCCCGACAATTCTGATGCCATGATCGTGGTCCTGGCCCAAGATGGCCTGGGACTGCCGGATCGCGATTACTACACCAAGGACGATCCGAAATCGAAGGAGATTCGCGAGCGCTATTTGCAGCACGTGCAAAAGATCTTCGAATTGCTGGGTGATTCGCCCGAGGCCGCGAAGACACAGGCACCGACCATCCTGCGCATAGAAACTGGTTTGGCCAAGGCTTCATTGACGCAAGTCGACCAGCGCGATCCTTACAAAGTTACTCACAAGATGAAGGTGACTGAGCTCAACGCGCTCGCACCCAATTTCAACTGGGCTGCTTATTTCTCCACCAGTCAGGTACCTGCCTTCGAGGTCCTGAATGTCGAGTCGCCGGAATTCTTGAAAGAGGTGAACGCGCAACTAGCCGCCACTTCGCTGGACGACTGGAAAAGCTATCTCCGATTCCATGTCGCAAACTCGGAAGCGCCCTATCTTTCTTCTGCCTTTGTAAATGAGAATTTTGATTTTTATCGCAAATATCTGCGTGGAGCCAAGGAATTACAACCTCGCTGGAAGCGCTGCGTGCAATACGTCGACGACCAGCTAGGCGAGGCGCTGGGACAAGCGTATGTCCGCAAGACGTTTCCGCCCGAACTGAAGGCGGCAACCTTGCAGATGACGCAGCAGATCGAAGACGCTATGGCAACACGCATCCAGCAACTGGACTGGATGAGCCCTCAGACCAAGCAGCAGGCGCTGAACAAGCTGCACTCGATCCGCAACAAGATCGGCTATCCCGATAAGTGGCGCGACTATAGTTCGGTCACCATCACCCACGACGACTTCTATGGCAACGCCGAGAACGCCGAAGAATTTGAGAACCATCGCGAGTTCAACAAGGTCGGCAAGCCTACCGACCGCAACGAATGGGAGATGACGCCGCCGACCGTCAACGCCTATTACAGCGGCCAGATGAACGACATCAACTTTCCCGCCGGTGTTCTGCAGCCGCCGCTCTATGATGCCAAGCTCGATGATGCTCCCAACTACGGCAATACCGGCTCGACCATCGGACACGAACTCACTCACGGCTTCGACGATGAAGGCCGCCAGTTCGACGCTAAGGGCAATCTGAAGGACTGGTGGACCACCCAGGATGCAGCCCAGTTCGTCAAGCACGCGGATTGCGTCGTCGATCAATATGCGCAATACACCGTGGTCGACGATATACACATCAACTCCAAGCTGACCGAAGGTGAGGACGTAGCGGACCTCGGCGGCTCGATTCTGGCCTACATTGCCTGGAAAAATGCCGACAAGAACGAGAAATTAGTGGAACGCGATGGCCTGACGCCGGACCAACGCTTCTTTGTCGGTTTCGCTCAGTGGGCCTGCGCCAACGAGCGCCCTGAAGATATGCGGGCACGCGCCATCACGGATCCCCATTCTCCTCCTAAGTACCGGGTTAACGGAGTGGTAGTGAACATGCCAGAGTTTGGTGCGGCCTTCTCGTGTAAGCCTGGCTCTCCCATGGTGAAACCCACCGGCAAGGTTTGCAAGGTGTGGTGAGGTTGCTCTGGCGAAGCGATGCGCCAACACCGTCACAAGATGATTTGGTGAATTCTCATCCTGGGGCAGCGAACCTCTTCATGCGTCACTGTGCAACATTTCTAATCCTGACTCTCGCCTGCATTGCTGTCGCGGCTCAATCCTCGTCATTATCGGGACACGAGCGCGAGACGGATACCGAAACGATCTGGACCGGCCGCTATTCCGATTGCGACTTCGGTTACTCCATCACCCTGCCAGCGGGGATCGTTGCGCATACCGCTAAGGCGCTCAGTCCCAACCATGGCTTTGCCATAAATCCTGCCGATACGAAGTCGGTAACAGCCTTCAATGCAGCCGAATCGGACCGCTATATCGACGTAGTCAGCTTTTATGATCTTGAGGATCACGAGGAGACCACCTCCGGGACCCTTGACTATTACTTGTCTCTGGGCGAGATCGGCAGCGAGGAAAACCTGGAAAGCCTTAGCCGTCGAAGCTTCAGCCTTGCCGGGTTGAGCGCCAAACGAATCGAAACCCGTTGGATGGAAAACTCTACGGCCATCCGCCGGGACAGGATCATGGCCTATCGCCGATCGGGAGGAATTCTGTATCAGTTCACGCTGCAATCGCCGGGAAAGAGTTATGCGAACGACGAACAACTCTTCCATCGCATCGTGGAAGGCTTTAGGCTAAGCAAACTGCCGACTGGCGAGTGCTCAAACAACTAGGCCGACCCCTCATCCCAACCATCTCATCAAGCCCTTAGCCGGCAAGTCCGGCACCAGGAATTTTCCCGCCGAACCTGTCAACACCTCCGCGGCGCCATATCCACTGCGCACCGCGCCTTCCATGGTGGCGGGCCATCCGGTCGCAGTCCAATCGCCGGCCAGAAGCAGCCGGGGCCAAGGCGTGGTGTGGGCAGGACGGAAGGCATCACTGCCCGGAGACGGCGAAAACGTCGCGTGAATTTCTTTGATCACCGTAGCCTTGGTCAACTGGGCATCACGTACCCTGGGAAAAAATTCCGCCAATTCACGGACGGCGAGGTCGATAATTTCTCCACGCGGTTTGTCGACCAGTATTTTCGAGGAGCTGACCACCAACTCCAGATAGCTTCCCTGCGCAGCAGAATCCCGGCGTGTCGCCAGGATCTTCGACTTGTGAAACATCCACTGGATGGTGCGCTCCAGCAGTACCGCATGCTCCAGAGGCGTGATCTCGCGATCGAACCACAAATGAATGCCGGTGATCGGCGAACTCTCAAAGCTGTGCGCCTGGTTGCGCAGTCCTTCCATCTCAAGACTATGGGGTAGCAATTTCTCGACAGCATTGAACGGCGTTGCAAGAATCGCATAATCGAAACGCACTTCTTCCCCGCCAATCCGCAATCGCATGTTGTCGCCATCTGACTCGATCGAATCAACTGCCGCGCGCAGGTGTACCTTGCCGCCGCGCGCCTCGATGTATTCCGCCGCCGTACCATACAACTGCGACAGCGGAACTGCCGGAACTCCCATGCGCCCGGCCTCCGCCGATTTCAGGAAGGAATCACGAAACACCAGAGATGCGTAATGCACCGACACACGATCCAGCTCCTCATTGAGCGCGCTGATCAGCACCGGAGCCCAGAAACGGTCAATTGCTTGCCTTGTCTGTCCATGACGCTCGAGCCACGCCTGGAAGGTTTCGTCATTGTCATGCGGCGCAGGCCGCGTCAGGGCCATCATGGCACGCGCAATTGTCAGCTTGTCTTTCAGGTCTATAACCGACGAGGCGAGAAAAGATGGCGCCGCATGTAGAGGAGCCGGCAACCCGCTCGGTTTCAGCGTTGACGATTTGCCGTCGGGAAGGAGAAATGTAATTTCGTCGTACCAGCGAATGAGTTGTTCGACGCCAAGACGGCGATAGAAGTCGATAAGATTGGTGCAGCAGCCCAGCAACACATGCTGGCAGTTGTCGACCACTTCGCCGGTACCGGGAAGTTCATACGAGGATGCTCGGCCCCCAAGATACGGGCGGCGCTCGAACAACTCTACCTGATACCCGGCATCGGCCAACGCGCTGCCCGCCGACAGGCCCGCCAGTCCACCCCCGATAATCGCGACCGTCCGAAGCTGTGGATTGTTCTTGGCGGCCATCATGTGGATCGCAGAAATCCTCGGGCCATAACGCTTAACTTCTCGGCAGTAGTAAGGCTGACACGTTCGGAAAACACATCGTAGTTGCGCGCAATGATGCGCTCGAGCAGGCGGCGATAGATTTCGACCAGAGTCCAGAGTGCCGGCCGGCTGTCTTCATCGATCAGCGGCAGCAAATCTTCGGCGGCGCGGTAGAAGCCGCGGGCCCGCAGCGCTTCGAATTCCAACATTGGACGCAGCGACTCTCGCGCCGACCCATTGGTCAACACGTGGACATCAAGTCCGAAGCGGGCAAAATCTTCGCGCGGCAGATAAACGCGGCCGAGCGCCGTGTCCTCCTTTATGTCGCGGAGGATGTTAGTGAGCTGAAACGCAATCCCGGTTTCCTCAGCCAGTTTTTCCGCACGCGGATCGCGATAGCCGAAGATGCGAATGCAAATCAGACCCACAACCGAAGCCACGTGGTAACAGTAGTTGTAAAGCTGGTCAAAAGTTTCGTATTGCAGTTGCGGGCTCTGGCTCTCCTTTGCAAGCGATGCCGGTGGGGCTTCGGGTACATCCATTTCGGTGCCATGCACCAGCTTCTCCAGCAGCTCCAGCGGGATATCAAAGCGTTTCTGCGAATCGGCCAAAGCGAACAATACCGGATCGTCCGTCCGTTCGCCGGCCACCACCCGACGGAGCGCATTCATCCATTCATCAAGTTTTTCGCGCCGTTGCTGCGCCGGAATCGAAGGGTCGTCAGAGAGATCGTCAGCGTGGCGCATGAAGGCGTACACCGCCGAGAGCGCATTGCGTTTGCGCAGAGGCAGCGCCAGAAAGCCATAATAGAAATTCTTGGCGGCCGAGCGGGCGATATGCCGGCAAACTCCGTAGGCGGCCCGCAACTGCAGCGGGTGATCGCTCACAACAAATTTCCCATGGCCGCACGCGCTAACAACCACAGCTTGCGCGGCTTGGAGATAGCCGGGCGCTGTTGCAATACGTCGTATCCCTGCCGCGCAATGGCATTCAAAATTTCGAGCCCCCCGCGACTGAACAACTCGATATCAAGCGCAAGATGTTTATCCACCTTGGCGGCCAGAGGCAAGCCGCGCTGGAACCACTCGCGAGCCCGTTCGACTTCGAACTTCATCAGTTCGCGAAACTGCGCAGTCGCACGCCGCTGTTCGATGTCGCTCTCTGACACTCCGAACTTCGCCAGGCTTTCCAGCGGAAGGTAGATCCGGCCCTTGCGATAATCGACGGCAACGTCCTGCCAGAAATTTGCCAGCTGCAGGGCGGTGCATGTGGAGTCCGACAGCTGCTGCCGCTCGGCATCGCGATAGCCACAGAGATAAAGCACCAGGTGACCGACGGGATTTGCCGAATTCCTGCAATAGCCCAGCACATCCTCGAACGTGGGATAGCGCGCGACGGTCTGGTCCTGACGAAAAGCTGTAAGCAGATCAGCCAATGGCGCTCGCGGGATATCGCACTCGCGAATCGTCTCTCGCAACGCAATAAACACCGGATGACGTGGCGCGCCAGGATGGCGCTCGGCAGAACTGGCTTGCAGCTCTTCCACGTCTTGCCGCACGTCGACCGGCGGAGAATCAACCAAGCTCAGGTACGTTGCATTCAGCTCCGACTCCCACGCATCCAGCAGCGCCAGCGATTGTTGAGGGTCGCCCACCTCATCGCCCAGATCGTCCGAAATCCGGCAGTAAGCGTAAACGTTATAGAAGTGCTGGTGCAGATGCTTCGGCAGAAACCAGGTAACGACCGAGAAGTTCTCGTAGTGCGCATGCGCCAGCCGCGAGCAATATTGCTGGGCTTCGGCCAGAGAGGGAGCGCGCTCCGGAATCGCGTACTCCGGCGGCAAGGATCGCCAGCCTGTCGCAGCCGGCGTGCCAGCGTCTGACAGGAAAACACGATTGTCGATTGGAGCAGATGACATGAGTCTAGATTCGCCGTCCCCGAGGGACTCGTGCCCTACATGCAACATACCCCGGGCTGCCGCCCGGGGCTAAGTGAGTTTCGCCCCTGTGGGGCTTGGTTTTCGTGCTCGCCCAGCGCTGTCACTTATCCGAGAATTCGCGGTCAACGCAGCGGAGAATTCCCTTCTAACAGAATCTCGATCCGCCGCAGCTGATAACGGATCAGCGGCAACTGACAACCACCTACTGCCCCGGAATGATGGCCGTCTTGATGTCGCCATTGCGGTTCAGCATGTGACGCAAAACCTGCTGTAGCCGCGACAAGGGCGCTTCACCGGTAATGTAGTCTGTGCTCTTGATCTTGCGTTCCGCAATCAGGGAAAACGCTTTGCGAACCGTTTCCGGAGTGTGATGGAAAGTGGCCTTCAGCGTCAGTTCGTTATAGTGCAAGCGTTGGGTATCCAAAGCGACGGTGGTTCCACTGGCACAGCCACCAAAAAAGTTCACTGTGCCGCCCTTGCGCACCATGTCGATACTCCACTCCCACGCTTGCGGACGGCCAACAGCTTCGATGACCACGTCACAGCCCCGCCCATCGGCGGTGAGTTTGCGTACCGCCTTCACTGGATCGTCGACCGCCGTGATCTGCACCGCATGATTGGCGCCCACCCGGCGCGCCGATGCCACCTGCGACTCGCGCTTCACGACAGAAATCACATTGCAGCCCGTTAACTTTGCAACTTGGACGAACATCAGCCCGATCGGACCGGCGCCAATTACGGCCACCGAGTCGCCAATCTCCATCTTGGTCTCGTGCAGACCGCGCAGCACGCAAGCCAGGGGCTCGACCATCGCTGCCTCTTCAAAGGTCACGTGCTTCGGAATGGCCAGCATGTTGGTTTCAACAATGCGCCGCGGAATACGAATGTACTCAGCATAAGCGCCGTTGTTGAAAAGCAGGTCTTCGCAGAGGTTTTCCTGGTGTTTCGAACAGTAGAAACAGGTACCGCAGGGCGCGGAATTCAGCGCCACTACCCGCATGCCCTTTTTGAATCCCCTGACGTTCGGGCCAACCTCTTCGATCACCCCTGCCAATTCGTGGCCAAACAGCGCCGGCGGCACAATCATGCGCGCGTGATAGCCACGCTGATAGACCTTCAGATCGGTACCACAGGTCAGGGCCACCTGGACCTTGACCAGCACTTCCCCTTCCTCCAGGTTGGGAATCGGTACCTGTTCGATTTTGACGTCCTCTTTACCGTAGAGGACCGCCGCTGTCATTTGTCCCTTCACTCTACTGATCCTTCCATTCGCCGCCTGGCTGGATGACCACTTTCATCGAGTCTGGATTGGGATGAGCAGCCAGATGCAAAGCCTCAATCGACCCAGCCAGAGGAAAACGATGACTGATCAGCCGCTCCAGGTCTACCTCACCGCTGAACACAAATCGCGCTGCCTCCTGCTGCAAATCCACGGAAGCACTATAAGAACCCAATAGGCTCTTTTCGTCGACGCAAACCGCAGCGGGATCAATGGTAGCCTCACCATGCTGGGTCTGTGCGAATAGCAACACTCTCCCCCCGGGACGGGTTGCATCCATCGCCGGGCGGATCAGGCTATTCCCCGCTACTGCCAGAATGACTGCATCTGCCCCCCGGCCCTCCGTCAATGCTTTAACAGACTTAACGGTATCGGAGGTGGAGGCGTCGATGTTTTCGCATAGGCGAAACGCCTTACTCATTGTATGCCTCTGGGGAAGCAAATCGGAAGTTATTACCCGCGCCCCGCTGCGTGAGGCTAGGACGCCGAGCAGGATGCCAATTGGCCCCTGGCCCATTACCAGAACAATTTCGTCCGCTGTAAGTCCCAGCGTTTGAATACCTTTCATGCAAGTATTCACGGGTTCGATGAATGAGGCCTGCTCGTAAGAAACGTTATCGGGAATCCGTACCACGCCCGTTCGGACAATCCAATCCATCACCCGGACATATTCCGAAAATCCGCCGCCGCTGGCCTCGTAACCTGCGGTTACGCCAACTCGCTTGTAGGTAGGACATTGGGCGAACACTTTATGGTTGCAATAATAACAATCGCCGCAGGGGATGTGATGGAACACCATCACCCGATCACCCACTTGGTAATCGGCAACGTTGTCGCCGGTTGCCACCACAACACCGGCAGTTTCATGTCCAAAAATGCGGGGGGCCGAGTGCGAGCCGGTAGCAATTTTCTTCAAATCCGTGCCGCAAATGCCACACGTGTGTACCCGGATCAGGATTTCGCCCGGCCCAATTTGCGGCACCGGAACTATTTCCAAACGGACGTCGTTGACGCCGCGGTACACTGCCGCTCGCATGGTCGAGGGCAGGGCTTGCAGCTTAATGCCGCCTCCGAGTTGTGTCGCAACCGACATATGTTTCCCAGCTATCAGATTGATCTCATGCTACCGGGCACTCGCGATTAGATGTTCCAACTCCCGGCACAGGTTCGTTGAAGCGATCCTGCTATTCTTCCTGATCTTTCCCAGCGTACTCCACCACTTCGGGTGAAGCGCTATATAAAACAGGAACCGCCGGGTATCGAAGTTTCCGTTTCCGTCGATAAACCGATTCAACGGTGGCATCACGAAGCCCGCCTCATCGGAAATTGCCTTCACGGCAACGAATTCCAGCCCACGCTCCTGCGCCACCCCAGCTTCCGCCGCGGCTTCCATATCGACCACGTCGGCTCCATATTTGGTCAGCAGGCCTTGCTTCTCCGTTGCGTCACTTACATCCTGCGACGTCGCCAGCACCCAGTCGCCGCCGTGCGTTGAATAACGCTCACCGGTAGCCACATCCACAACTTCGCGAATCCGGCCTACATCCCCTACCTTCAAACGCGGTGAGATCGCGCCGGCAATTCCCGCGGAAACCAGCAGCTTTGGCTGGGCCCGTTCAATCACAATTTCCGCGGCGCGCCGCGCACGCTGTTCGCCAATGCCGCCGATCGCGATCATTGCCTCCGGTAACTCGTACAACAGTACGCCATCCACCTGCTGAGCCTTTAATCTGCCGATCAGCGGCGTCAATTCCACCTGCATGGCCGCAACAACCGCGATCGGTTTAGGAGGCATAGCCGTTGGCCTGGAACCAGTCCACCGCCCGGCGCAACGCATCTTCCACCGGACGCGGACTCCATCCCAGTTCGCGCTCCGCTTTTGAGCTACTGACAAACATCTTTTTGCGGCCCATACGCACCGCATCGATGGTCACCCGGGGTTCGCGCTTCAGCATCTTGCCCACAACCAGCGTGTCGACCACCCCGGTCGCAAGAGCAAGCGCATAGGGCAGCCGGATATTGGGCGATGGCAGACCGGTCAGAGACGCCAGCTTGTCCAGTATCTGTTTCAGCGTGAGATTCTCGCCACCGAGAATATAGCGCTCTCCAGGCTGCGCCTTTTCCATGGCCAGCAGATGCCCGTTGGCGCAATCTGCGACATCGACCAGATTCAGGCCGGTGTCAACATAAGCCGGAAACTTGCGACGCAAAAAGTCCACCACGATCCGCCCGCTGGGCGTCGGCTTGATATCACGCTCGCCCACTGGCGTCGTGGGATTCACCATCACGACATTCTGGCCGCTACGCCCCGCTTCGATGACCAGCTGCTCTGCCATGAACTTGCTGCGCTTATAGTCGCCGATCATGCTGGAGAGGGTCACTGGGGACTTCTCATCGGTCAGACGGCCGTTGTTGCCGAAACCCATGGTGGCAACACTGCTGGTATAGATAACCCGGCGCACGCCCGAATCTCTCGCCGCCTGCAAGACGTTCCGCGTTCCTTCCACGTTGGAGTCGTAAAGTTCCTGACCGTTGCGCGCCCACAGCCGGTAATCTGCAGCAACATGGAAGACGAACTCGCAGCCTGCCATTCCCTTCTGCAGCGAGTCCAGATCGCGCAGATCGCCTACAACGCGTTCGGCTGCGATGTCAGCAATGTTGTCCAGCCGGCTGGTGGATCGCACCAGCAAGCGCAGGCCAGCGCCTTTGGCCAGCAATTGCCGGGCAACATGACTTCCCAGAAATCCGGTTGCGCCTGTGACAAAACATTTCATGAATCAGTTGTCGGTAGTCAGTCCGAGTGAGCCGGCAGCGTACACAAGATAAATCGTACGTAAGCAGGCAGTCCCCAACTCCGCAATCCGCAACCGAGCCGGCCACCGGATCTGGCTACTGCCTTCTTCTCACCACGCGCATCCGCTCTTCCTCTGACGCCGCCGTGGCCTTGGCATACGTCGTAAGCGCCAGGAGTGGGAAATACTGCCGGTACATGTAGTACATCAGATAGAACACTCTCGGAAATCCGGTTCCGGTATATAACGACTCGTCCCACGATCCGTCGCGCCGCTGATTCTTCAGCAGGTAAGCAATACCGTGCTGCAGCGAATCGTTACGCGTGTCATTGGCGGCGAGTAATCCCATCACTGCCCAAGCGGTCTGCGAAGCCGTACTCGGACCCACTCCCTTGATATTGGGGTCATCGTAAGAGCCGCAAGTCTCACCCCATCCGCCATCCGGATTCTGCATCATGCGCAGCCACTCGACCGCCTGCAACACCCAAGGCTCGTGATAATCAACGCCTATGGCTTCCAATCCGCGCAACACCAGCATGGTTCCGTATATATAATTCACACCCCAGCGCCCGAACCAGGAACCATCCGGCTCTTGCTCGCTGCGGATAAATTCCACCGCGCGCCGTACCGGTTCGTCTTTCAGCGAGTAGCCGTAGGTCGCCAGGCACTCCAGCACGCGTCCGGTAATGTCTACGGTCGGCGGGTCGAGCATGGCGTTGTGATCGGCGAAGGGAATGTGCTGGAACACCATGCGGTCGTTATCTTTGTCAAACGAAGCCCAGCCGCCGTTTTTGCATTGCATCGAGAGAATCCAGTCCAGTGCCCGGCGCACCGACCGGTCGTGATAGCTTTCGTTGCTGGTCTTGACCCGGCTCAGCGCCAGCAATACTTGCGCGCTGTCGTCCACGTCGGGATAGAACTCGTTGTTAAACTCGAAGTACCAGCCGGCAGGAGCCGCCTTGGAATTCTTTACGCACCAGTCGCCCTTGCGCGTCACCTGCTTCCGCAACATCCATTCGCAGGGCTGTACCAGACGGGAATCAGTGGCCGGAACTCCGCTCTCCGCCAGCGCGAAGACTGCGTAGGCGGTGTCCCACACCGGCGACATGCAAGGCTGCATTCGAAACGTGGTCTCTTCCTCGATGCCCAGTTTCTCGAACTCGTCCATGGCGCGAATGACCTGGGGATCGTCGAGCGAATAGCCCAGGCAGCGCAGCGCGATGATGGAATTCATGATGCCGGGATAAATCGCGCCCAGGCCATCACTCATCTCCAGTCGCTCCAGCATCCATTTCTCCGCCGCTTTCAAGGCTTGCGAACGTAGCGGACGCACGTGCACGCGCTCAAAGAAATGAATCATGCGGTCGAGAAAGAGGAAGAAGTTACGCCAGCTGACCAGCTTTTTCGCCCAGCGCAGACGCAGCCGGCTCTTCGAACGTCCGCCGACAAACAGCTCATCGATCCCCTGCTCATCGGGAATCTTCTTAAACGGCTTTTTCGCGTAGGCGATGGACAGCGGCACCAGAATGGCGCGCGACCAGGAAGAAATCTCGTAGATATTGAACCAGAACCACTTGGGAAACAGCACGATCTCCGGCGGAATCGCCGGCACCGCGTCGTAATCGTACTGGCCGAGGAAACACAGATAGATCTTGGTAAAGGTGTTGACCTGGGTCACGCCTCCCAGGGCAAGAATGCGCTCGCACGCCTTCTTCAGTTGCGGATGATCGGGAGAGTAGCCGGCCATCTTCAGCGCGAAATAGGCCTTCACCGATGCGCTGACGTTCGATGGCCCCTCGTTGTAAATCGGCCAGCCGCCGTCGGCATTCTGCCGGTTCAGAATTTCCACCGCACACTTCTGGGTGCGCACCGCGTTCTCGGTACCCAGCAGCCGATGGAGCAGGATGTAGTCGGACACCAGCGTGGTGTCGGCGCCAAGTTCACCGCACCAGAAGCCGTCTTCGCGGTCCTGAATACTGAACAAATATCGCCGCGAAGCGTCAACCGCTGCGGCTACCCGGCTCTTGATGTCGTCGATTTTGCCGAATCGTACTTCGGCGGGATTCGAAGGATCTGCCATTGCTTCTTTTACTCCGCCACCTATGCCCCATCGCGCGCAAAATCGGCGCGCGCCGGGGACCCCGGAGACAACGTAGGCGCAGCCCCAATTGCCTCTACGATCTCGGGCGGTAATCCAAAGCGCACATGCTCAGGCATCACTTCCACCTCACGCATGTTGGTGAAACCCTGCTCCTCCAGGAAAGTTACCGCCTCTTGTACCAGAATCTCGGGCGCGGAAGCTCCTGCGGTAAGACCCACAGTGTTGACGTTGTGCAACCACTCGGGCTTGATGGAACGATAGTTTTCGATGAGATGGGAATTCGTGCCAAGGTTACGCGCCACCTCGACCAGCCGGTTCGAGTTGGAGCTGTTGTCGGAACCCACTACCAGTAGCAAGTCGCAATCGGCCGCCACATCTTTCACCGCGGTCTGGCGATTTTCCGTGGCATAACAAATATCCTGCGCGTGCGGCCCTTTGATATTGGGAAAGCGTTTGCGTAACGCCTCGATCACGTGGGTGGTTTCGTCCAGGCTCAGCGTGGTTTGCGTCAGATAGGCGACGCGATCCGGATCGGGGACGTGCAGGTTATCCACATCTTCCGGCGCATCAACCACCTGCGTCACCAGCGGAGCCTCGCCCAGCGTGCCGATCACCTCGTCGTGATCGCGATGTCCAATCAGAATAAGCGAATAGCCCTCGCGGGCAAACTTGACCGCCTCGACGTGAACCTTGGTCACCAGCGGACAGGTCGCGTCGATCACGCGCAACTCGCGCAGCTTGCTCTCCTGTCGAACTTCGGGAGCGACTCCGTGCGCGCTGTAGATTACGCGCTCGCCGGCCGGAACTTCCTGCACACTGTCGACGAAGATGGCGCCCTTGGCGGTAAGCTCGTCGACCACGTAACGGTTGTGAACGATTTCTTTGCGTACATAGATCGGCGCGCCGAAGGTTTCAAGCGCAATGCGGACAATATCGATAGCGCGCACGACTCCGGCGCAAAAGCCTCGCGGCTTCAACAAAAGTAAGGTTTTCGCGTCAGTTTGACTCATGCCGTCCTGTACTTAGTATACGAATTCAAACCCCAGTTGCCCCACGATTACTCTATTGTAACAGCGGGGTAACCACCAACGTAACCGGCCCCAGCAGCGCAATTACGCAGCCTGCGGCGCAAATTCAGCAGCCAACGGCGAGGGTCAAATGGGGTTCGCAAACCTCCGGGACCGTCGGCACAGTGCCCCATTTCTATTTGTCATCCCGACCGAGGACTTCAGTCCGAGCGGAGGGATCTGCGGTTCCACCGCGCCGCGATGAACTATCCGCATCCAAGTTGGATGGCTGGAAGCTGCAAAGCGTGGCAACAATCTTCGCCATTGTCATGCCAGAGACACGCGAACTCCGGCCTTGTACAATTTCTGCGGATCCCACTTTATATAAGCGAGCGCCATCATGAATGCTGCCGATCTGGTGAAGATGTACGAATTGAGCTACGGAGCCATCAATCGCAACCTGGACGGAGTGAGCCACGCCGAAAGCCTGGTAGCGCCGCAACCTTCCGGCAATTGCATGAACTGGGTGTTGGGACACATGATTTTGTCGCGCGGGTTACTGCTTACGCTCACCGAAGGAACGCCGGTCCTCACCGGAAGTCAGGCCGAACCCTATAAGCGCGGCAGCTCATGCGGCGTCGTCGACGGCCTGCTCGATTTGGCTACGCTAAGAGGATTACTGGCCGACTCGCAGCAGCAACTGATCCCCGGCCTGGCCGCAATGTCCGACGAAGCTCTGTCCCGCTCAGTTCCCGAACCGTATAACCGGCCGCCGCTGACCGGATCGGTTGTCGAGGCCTTCACCCGCCTGCACTATCACGAGAGCTATCACAACGGGCAGATTGGGCTGTTGCGCAAGATCGCAGGGAAAGAAGGGGCGATTAAGTAGGGGCGAGCAAATGGTGACTAGCAATTAGCAACCAGCAGTTCGGGACCTGTTGTTGATCTGACAGTCATGGGTGCTTCGAACCACCTGATATGCCACGAAGTTCGCTAAACTGCTCACCCTTGAGGGCGAAATGAAACACTCGCTTGCTGGTGCGGATGTCCAAGTGTGAGTCGTCCAGCCATTCTAAAATTGCTTTGTAGTCGGGGCCGATCGGCAAGGTGTCGCGCAGCATCTTGCCATCGGGACTGAGTATGACCACGTACCAATCATCTTCGGGCCCGATCAGGTCGGTAAAGGCGACCCACTTGTCGTCAGGCGACCAGACAAACGTGTCCCTGCTTGTTCCGATGTCGTGGCTGTGACTGCGGCGGTAACTCTCGTCAAAGTTTCCCGCCCACTCCGGAGGATAGGTGGCTCCCGGATCCAAGCTCACAGAGTCATGCTCGGGACAGCCCTTCTCTCGCTCATGTGGCTCGTCGCAATCGTAGAAGACGTTCCACGTGGCGACAAATTGCCGGTTATGCGACCAGGTGTATTCGAAGCCGCCCGTCATGACCTTGATGGTCTTGCCCGAACCTGGATCGATCACCCAATACATGCAATTGGCGTGGCCGCATGCCATCGCGCCGATGCGATGCTCGTCAATCCAGTCCAGGCGATCAAATTCTCGCGGAACATAGCCTTCTGGGAAAATTCGTTTTCGAATATTACCTTCCATGTCCAGCACGACGATCTCTTCTTTGGGGGAATCGTTCGGAACGGGATGATCTACGACATAAATCAGGCTGTCGCCCAAAGGCGAGATCAGGCTGTTGGCTGGATGGGAGATCGCATTGTCGCCTGGAGAATAAAGTATCGGCAAACGCTTGGGAACGCCGTCGTGCGTGAGCTGTCGCTCTCCGGAAGGAGTTCGCAACCAGATCTCGTTGTCCCTGACCGAGACTGTGCTGGAGTTTTCAGGCGCTTGCCATAACAGCGCCGCCAAGGCGATTGAAGTTAGGAAGGTGTGTATTGCCATCGAATTTTTCCAACCGACAACTGGCTACTGGCTATTGTTCTTCAGCATCTGCTCGGCGTGCTTCAGTGACGTGTCGGTTAGCTTGGCCCCGCTCATCATGCGGGCGATTTCGCGGGTGCGCTCGTCGGCGTCGAGCGGCCGCACCGAGGTCTTGGTTCTCCCGGCTGACTCCCGCTTCTCGATCAGATAATGTTGATCCGCAAACGATGCGATCTGCGGCAGGTGAGTGATGCAGAGCACCTGCTTGGTTCGTGAGAGTTGCTTGAGCTTCTTGCCCACAGCCTCGGCTGCGCGGCCGCCAATGCCGCTATCGATTTCATCGAAGACCAGTGTGCGCTGCGAACCTAACTTATTTGAACCCACCCCGTCGCCAAATGAAGGCGACGAGGATGGGGCACCCGATCCGTTACGGCGACCGCGCCTGGTTTGTCCGGCTTCTACCACCGTCTTGAGCGCCAGCATCACGCGCGAGAGTTCGCCGCCGGAGGCGATCTCATCCACCGGGCCCAGCGGCTCGCCGGGATTGGCCGAAATCAGATATTGCACCTGATCGAAGCCGCGAGCGGTCCAGTTCCCTTCTTCGTCTGAGCCGGCAACCTCGACCTTGAAGCGCGCTTTCATCGCCAGTTCATTGACTTCGCTCTCGACCAGCTTCTCCAGCTTGCGCGCGGCTTCATAGCGTTTACGCGAGAGCAGCCGCGCCGATTCCAGATATTTTTCTGCCGCAGTTGCCAGCTCGGCGCGCAGCTTGCGCAGAACCTCGTCCTTGTTCTCCATCTCGTTCAGCTTGCGTTCGAGTTCGTCGCCCAGCGCAATCACATCTTCCAGCTTCGGCCCATACTTGCGCTTCAAGCGGTCGAGCGCCGCCAGCCGGTCTTCTACTTCTGCCAGGCGTTCTGGCGACGCATCGATACCCTCGGCGTAATCACGCAGCCGGCCCCCGATGTCCTCGATGGTGATACGCGCCGACTCTAGTTCCGGGATGGCATCGCGAAACTGATCGTCGAAGCGCGACAGCTCCTCGATCTGGCGAATCGCCCCGCGAATCGAGCCGGCCGCCGATGTGTTGCTCTCGTACAATGCGTCGTAGGCCGCCATGGCCGCAGTGCGAACCCGCTCGGCATTGGCCAGCACGCGCTTTTCGGCTTCCAGCTTGGTGTCTTCTTCCGGCTGCAGGCGTGCGTCGGCAATCTCGTTCCGCTGATAGCTCCACAGATCGAGCAAGCGCAGACGGTCATGCTCGTCGCGCTCCAGATCGGCAATGCGATGCCGCACCTGGTTCCAATCGTCGAAGGTTTTCGCAACCGCCGCGTCGTCGGCGCCGGCGAAGCTGTCGAGCAGCGCCAGCCGCGACCCGGCATCGAACGCCAGCACGGCCTCGTTCTGGGCGTGAATCGCGGCCAGGTGGGACGCGAGTTGTTTTAGAACGCCGACCGTCGCCGGCTGATTGTTGATGAACACGCGACCCTTGCCGGTGGCCGCAATTTCGCGACGCAGAATGATCTGGCCGTCCTCAGCGTCGATGCCGTTGGCTTCCAGAACCGCGCCGATGGCGGGCGCGTCGGCGTCGAATACCGCCGAGATGGTAGCTTTCTCGGTGCCATGACGAACCGCATCGCTCGAGGCCTTGTCGCCAAGCAAAAGGGCGAGCGCGTCGATGAGGATGGATTTTCCCGCGCCGGTTTCGCCGGTCAGCAGGTTGAGACCGGGGGCAAACTCCACGGCAACGTTGTCAATGACCGCGTAGTTTTCGACTCGCAGTTCCAGCAGCACAGGGATTCCCAGGCGATGAGTTCAAGCGCAGTGTAGCAGGCGAAGGTGTCAGCCGTCAGCTATCAGCCGTCAGCCCGGCCGCTCTTCGCCCTTCGCTGTTCGCTTTTCGCAAACTGTGCGGTCAGTGGCCTCTCAAACTGCATGGCGGTCAATGTTCCTATGGAATAACCGAGTGACCGAATAAACGGAATAGTAAATAGGAAGAAGTTCGCGCAACCCATGTCCCGTATTCCGTGTACACAATCTTCTCCGGAGACTTCGTACCATAAGCCGGTTTGACCTCGTCCGCCAAGTATAAGTGCCAGGGACAAAAGTCTTAAGCCAAACCAGACCGTCGGCAAAATCCATATCCAAACTGCAACCTTCGATCCCTAAATACGGTAAGCCAGAACCCCAAGCAATCCGGCCAGAAGAATGTCAAGAATCCATTCCTTCCAAATCACGCCCGTAATGGACGTGGGAAGGAAAAGCTTCCCGAATCCCGGTGCTGAGAATTGCAGTGCCGAAGATCGCGGTCAGCAAGTGGCCGAAATACAAGCCGATATTGCGAATCAGCTTCATGGCGCCATTCTAGCGAAAAGCGAAAGGCGAAGAGCGAAATGCGAACGTCCATTAACTCCACAGGCACCTGTTTGCGCAATCCTGCTTCTAATCCGTCAAATGCTTATAATCTGGAGTGACGAAAGTTGAGCCTGTTCTGTCTCATGAATGTGTACTGTTGCGTGCTCGCTTCGGCTATCGGCGGTGAAATCTCAGGTCTGATTGAAACCAGCGGTCTCGTCGCCAAAACTGTTCTCGTCATCCTTCTGTTCTTCAGCGTCGCTTCCTGGGCCATCATCTTCTCCAAGTGGGGACTGTTCCGGCGCGCGCGACTGCAGAGCAACCGTTTTATTCGGGCCTTCCGCAAGTCCGAGCGTTTGCAGGACGTGGCCGCCGTGGCGGAGCAATTCAAGCCCAGCCCGCTGGTCGCCGTCTTCGAGGGCGCCTATGACGAGTTGCGCAAGCAGGCGTCGTACCCCATTCGCATGCCGGCCTTGCAGCGCGCGACCCAGATCGCCTCGTCCGAAGAACTGTCGCGTCTGGAGAGCCGCCTGCCTTGGCTGGCTACGACGGGCGCGGTCACGCCGTTCATCGGATTGTTTGGCACGGTGTGGGGCATCATCGACGCCTTTCACGGCCTGGGTACCGCCGGAGCTGCAACGTTGCGCGCGGTTGCCCCGGGCGTTTCAGAAGCGCTAATCACTACCGCCGCGGGACTATTCGCCGCCATTCCCGCGGTTATCGCTTACAACATGTTTACCCAGCATATTCGCGAGTTCGGCGCTCGCATGGACGACTTTGGGCTGGAGTTGTTCAACGAAGTCGAGCGCGCCCAGGCGGGGGCCGTGCGAACGCCCGAGAGCGTGGAGCGGCGTTAATGGCGTTCACTAACTCACAGGGACGCACGCAGTCGTCGCTCTCCGACATCAACGTCACACCGCTGGTCGACGTGGTGCTGGTGCTGCTGATCATCTTCATGGTGACCGCCCCGGTGTTGCAGTCGGGCATCGAAGTTGCCATCCCGCACACCAAGACAGTGAAGGAGATCACCGAAGAGCGGCTGGTGATCACCATCGATCGCGACCAGCGCGTTTTTCTGAACAACGATCCCATCAACATCAATCAGATTGGCGCCCGGCTGCACGAAAAAATTAGGGATCCCGAAGGTCAGTCGATCTTTGTGCGCGCCGATGAAAATGTTCCATTCGGCGCCTTTGCCACTGTGATGGATGCAGTGAAGCAAGCCGGCATCACTAACGTGAGCATCGTGACCCAACCGCTGGAGAAGAATGGCAGCCGACATTGACATCTTTCCGACCGAGGGCAATGTTCGCGGGCCCTTGATCGGCTCGGTGGCACTGCACGCCGGATTGTTTGCTTTGGCTCTCTTCGGTTATCTGATTCCCGGCGGGCGGGGCGAGAGTTGGGGCGGGACAACTGGAGGCGGCGGCGCGATGAGCGCGACTTTGGTCAGTACGATACCTTTGCCCGCGCCTCCCACGCAGAAGCAGAACGTGTTGGCCAACGAATCCAAGGGTCTGGCTCAGTCGCAGCCCAAGGAAAGTCCTAAGGAAGAACCTAAAGCGATTCCGATTCCCGCGCCCGAAGCCAAGCGCAAAGGGCCACACGAGACCACGCAGAAGAAGCCGCCGCCCAAGGAAGTGGCGAAAGTCGAGGACAACAAGATTCCCTTTGGCGAAGGCGGTCCGGTGAGCGGGCCGTACGGCTCATTCACCTCAGGAAGCACCAAAGGCGGCCTGAGCTTCACCGGAGGAACCGGCGATTTCGGCAGCCGCTTTGGCTGGTACGTGGATGCCGTCCGGCGCAAGGTCTCTGAGAACTGGCTGAAGTATGAAATCGATCCCAACATCGACACGGCGCGTCGGGTTTACATCTATTTTGAGATCACGCGCGGCGGTCAGCCCGAGAACATTCGCGTAGAGCAGTCGAGCGGAATTCCCTCGCTCGATCTTTCCGCCATGCGGGCATTGCAGAGAATCGACACGTTTGGTCCCCTGCCGCCGGAGTATGCAGGGCGGTATGTGGCTGTAGAGTTCTGGTTCGATTACCGGCGGTGACTTGAACCGTCGCGCGAGTTTTGGGCGGAGCCCGGCCTTTAGCGGCACATTTAGAGTGAGAGCGGCTTCAGGCGCCCAGGTAGTAATCCGATTGGCAAAACGGTTTTCGGGCAGCAAGCTTAACCTGACCTTTGGGGAAACTGAGGAGCATGAAACGATACTCGGAAATTCTGTTGGCGCTGTTCGTCATTTTCGCCACGGCCTATATGTCGGCCCAGGACTGGATTCGCACCGGTACCGGGCTTGGGGTCGAAAAGATTCGCCTGGCCGCTCCGGACTTCAAAATGGTCACCACCGACAGCGGCACACAAAATCTGGCGATGACCTTCAATACCACGCTGTCTAACGACCTGCAGTCGGCCGGAATTTTCGACATGGTTTCCAGAAGCTTCTATCCGCTCTCCATCCCGGGGGCTCCGCAAGAGGTGCATCTGGCCGAATGGGGCAGCCCGCCGCCCAGTGCCAATATGCTGGCCTTTGGCAACCTTGGTGTCCAGGGAGGGTCTCTTAATGTCCAGGGATGGCTTTACGACACCAAGAATCCGCAATCACCCCAGGTGCTGGGCAAGCAGTATCGCGAACAGGCCAACGACGCCAACGCGCGATTGATTGCGCATCGATTCGCCGACGAGATTATCTTTCGTCTGGGGGGCGGCATCCACGGCATCGCCGAAACCAAGCTTTATTACGTCAGCAGCCGTAGCGGAGCCAAAGAGATCTGGCAGATGGACTATGACGGCGCCAATCAAAAGCAACTTACCCATCTGGGCGATATCGCGCTATCGCCGCACGTCTCGCCTGACGGTTCACGCGTGGCTTTTTCCGGCGTCACCAAAGAGGGCTGGCAAATTTTGATGTACTCGCTGGAGTTGGGACGACTGGTCAGCTTCACTCACTTCGGTGGCGACAATTACTCGCCGGCATGGTCGTCGGACGGACAAAACATCGCCTTCTCGTCTTCCCGCAGCGGCAATACCGAGATCTACAGTGTGAGTTCGTCGGGTGGAAATGCCCGCCGCCTGACCGAAAACAAGGGACCTGACGTTTCACCGACCTGGAATCCCAAGACCAACGCGCAGATAGCCTGGGTGAGCGGGCGCACCGGACTGCCGCAGATCTACACCATGGCATCTGACGGCACCAATGTTGTGCGCGCCACCGATCAGGGATACGCTGTGTCGCCTTCCTGGTCGCCGAATGGACAATTTCTCGCCTTCGCCTGGGTGCGGCACTACGGCCCGGGAGCGCCCGGCGCCAGCGATATTTACGTGATGGATATCGCCAGCAGGCAGTGGGTGCAATTGACGCACGATGGCGGGCGCAACGATTTTCCATCGTGGTCGCCTGACGGCAGGCACATCGTGTTTCAGTCGAACCGTACCGGCAAAACCCAGGTCTGGACCATGCTGGCCGACGGCAGTGAGACCCGGCAGTTGACCACTGCGGGAGAAAATTCGCAACCGAATTGGAGTTTCAAGTAGTCTGAGAGTTTGGCTGGGGCTGGATAGCGTCAAATATTGGCGCGGGGGCGAGCAGTACTTGGCTTGAGCCGGTCGGGAACGATCGACGGCCGTTTTCTTGGGCCCAAGATTCGATTCTGCAGGTTAGGAATCGGGTCGCGTAACGTTAGGGCGACGGAAGGAGCACACTTCGGCCCTACCCTGAACTGCTGCGAGTGCTCTCGCAAAAATGGAGGAAGAGTTGAAGCTCTCAAGGAGTCAATGGATCAAGGTTGTCGTCGCACTTACCGCTGTCCTGGCCGTTAGTGCTTGCGGCAAGAAGAAGGTAGCGCCGCCACCGCCACCACCGCCGCCACCTGCTCCAGCGCCTACTGCCTCATTGACGGCCAATCCCAACACCATTAACGCTGGCCAATCCACCACCCTGATCTGGAAGACTGACTACGCCACCAGTGTCACCATCGATCAGTTGGGCACGGTCGATCCCAGCGGTTCGCGATCGGTCACGCCGAGCGAGTCCACCACCTATCGCCTGGTCGCGAAAAACGACTCGGGCACCCAGGAAGCGACGGCCCGGGTGACGGTCAATCCGCCTCCGGCGCCCCCGCCACCGGCAAACAATAATGAGACCCAGGCCCAGTTGTTCGCCCAGAACATGAAAGACGTGTTCTTCGATTACGACAGTTACGACGTCACCCAACAATATCAGCAGGTGTTGTCGGCGGATGCGCGCTTTCTGCAACAACATCCGGATATGCAGTTCACCATTGAAGGCCACTGTGACGAGCGCGGTTCCACTGAGTACAACCTAGCGCTCGGCGACAATCGCGCAAACTCAACCAAACAGGCGCTGATCTCGCTCGGGGTTTCCGCCGGCCGTATTCGCACCATCAGCTATGGCAAGGAAAAGCCATTCTGCACGGAGAGCAACGAATCGTGCTGGGCGCAGAATCGCCGGGCGCATTTCGTCTTCCAACGATAAATGTGCTCTGGGAAAGGGACGGCGGCAAGCTTGGTTAGTCGGTCGCCGTCCCGTTTTCCTCAGTCGCCAGCGATGACATCGGCGGCGTACGATAGTCTCTTCGACAGTGGAATCTCCATCCGGAATAGGACCTATGCAACTTCGAAAAAACATAGTTTGGCTGGCAATGGCGGCGATCATTCTCGCGGCGGGAGTTCCCGCCTTCGCGGTGAGCAAGGAGATGGTACAACTGCAGACCCAGGTTCAGGCTTTGCAGGACCAGGTCGCTCGCATGCAGCAGTCTATTGACATGAACATGGGCGTAATGAAGAACCTGGTCGAGCAGAGTGCCGACAGCGTCAATAAAATGAATGCCACGGTTAACGACCTGCAGAACAAGATGCAGGGTCTCACTTCGGAGAACGGTGGCAAGCTCGATCAGCTTTCCGGGCAGGTCCAGTCGCTGCACGATTCGGTGGACGAACTGAAGTCGCGGCTGGCAAAGGTCAGCAAACAACTCGATGACATGCAGGCAGGTGGACAGAATCTGGTTGCCGGCCAGCCTGGGATGACCGCGGCACCGGGTGGCGCCCCGCCGGCAACGGGAGCACCTGGAGGCGACGCGGGGCCCGCAGCACCCCCCGCGGACGTCCTCTACAACAATGCGCTTCGCGACTACAACTCCGGCAAGTATGACTTGTCGTCCCAGGAGTTCAGCGATTACCTGAAGTATTACGGAAGTACCGACCTGGCGGGCAACGCTCAGTTCTACCTGGCAGACATCGAATACCGGCAAGGAAACTTTGAAGCGGCGGTCAAGGACTACGACAAAGTGTTGGAACAGTATCCTGGCGGAAGTAAGGCGGCAGCGGCGCAGCTCAAGAAGGGATACGCCCTGTTGGAGCTTGGACAACGTGATGCCGGAGTTCGCGAGTTGAATAGCCTGATCGCACGTTACCCGCGCTCGATAGAAGCCTCGCAGGCGCGAGACCGGCTACGCCGATTGGGCGTTACCAGCGGCACAGTCCACAAACCGGCGACAACGCCCCAACACTAGGACTCGGTATTCTTTCCCGGACTGAAATCGATATTTGCGACGGCCGGAGTCTATAGCATCTCTCTAAGACAATCCGCGGCTGGTGATCTCCTCGGCAGGAGCGCCGCCCGTCATTCCTTGCGCCAATACCAGCTCGCGAGCTTCGCGGCGAATGTTGGGCATATTCATGCCGAACAGAATTCCTCCGGCGACGCACGCCACTCCGCCAAGCGCGACGGTCCAGGGCGCGCCTAAGTGATGCGCCAGCGCTCCGGCTGCAAGCGCCCCGAAAGGAGCCATTCCCATGAACATCATGGAATACACAGCCAACACTCGTCCGCGAAGACGATCGGGCACCATCGATTGAATGAGCGTATTGGAAGCGGCCATCTGCACCATCATGAAGAATCCGACAGGCAACAAAAGCACCGTCGACAGCCAGAAATTCCGGGAGAACGCAAACAGAATCAAGCTGATGCCGAAGCCTCCGGAACAGAGGGCGATCAATTTGCCGAGCCCCTTGACCCCGACTCGCGCCGCGAGACTGGCTGCTCCCAGCAGCGCTCCCACGCCGGTTGCGCCCATCAGAATACCGAGACCTCTGGCGCCGCCGTGCAGGATCTGATCGGCGAAGACCGGCATCAGCACTGCGTACGGCATCCCCACAAAACTGACTAAGCCCAGCAGTAGCAGGATGGCGCGGATGGGACCAGTGTTCCGGGCGAAAGCGAAGCCTTCAATGATATTTTCCAGCGGCGAGCCCGCGGTCGCCAGCTTAGCTGGACGCACGATGCGCATCAGCAGCAATCCTGCGATGACCGCCAAATAGCTCACCGCGTTGGCGAAGAAACACCAGCCCTCACCGATCGAGGCGACTAGAATGCCCGCGATCGCCGGACCGATGATGCGTGCGCCGTTGAACATGGAAGAATTCAAAGCGATGGCGTTCATCAGGTCTTCCCTGCCGACCATGTCGATCAGAAACGCCTGCCGGGCGGGGATGTCGAACGCATTGACGACGCCCAGACCAGCCGCAAGCACCATGATTTGCCACACCTGGATGCGATGCGACAGCGTCAGCGCAGCCAGAATCGCCGCCAGAATCATGGAGGAAATCTGCGTGCCGATGACCACGCGCTGGCGATTGTGACGGTCAGCCACAATGCCGCCGATGGGAGCAATGATGAAGACCGGAATCTGGCTGGCGAAGCCGACCGCGCCCAACAGGAGCGTGGAACCGGTCATCCGGTAAACCAGCCATGACTGTGCCACAGTCTGCATCCAGGTGCCGATTAGCGAGATGAGTTGACCGGCGAAAAACAACTGAAAGTTGCGATGGCGAAGGGCGCGCACCGCCAGGGCCAGGCGGGATTCGCGCGAAGCCGGCCGGGCAAACTCCTGCCGTTCCTCCTTCAGAACGGAGGACAGAGATTCGTGCTCAGAAGATTGGGATTCCTCGGCCATTCACTGTTGGAAGCTCAAGCTGTATGCGGGCTCGGCGACTGCAGTCCGCGTGGTCAAAAGATCGCCACTAACAAGAATACTTCAAGCTGAGGGCGATGATGCGGGCTGTCGAGAAAGCGCTACAAAAACCATGAGGCAAGCATAAAATGCAGGTGAATGTCCGTTGTTGAAAAGGCGGTGCTGGAGTTCGGCGTGGCGGTGGGCTTTACGATCGCGTCAAGCTTCCTAGAGGCCGGTTGGCAACAGCTCGCGTGGCGCTCAATGTTCTAAGCTTTCTGCTTATGGTCCTATGCGTCGTTCAGCTCGGTTTTTTTCGTTGAGCGCACTTTTCTCGTCAGCAGTTGCGCGAGGGCGCTCGTGGCAGATATCTTCCTTGTTTGGCAAACCAGTCGTCATCTTCATCCAACACCTCAACACCCGCGATTCCGTCCTCGCGCCGATTCTTTCGCCGCGTCAAGTCATTGCTGCTCCAGCCAGCCGCTGTATACCGCTTCTACTTGAAAGCCAAGTTCGGTGCTGGCCAACTCTCCGAAGTACCCGGGCCGCACATTGCGAACGGCACCTTAAAAAGCCGGGCTGAACGGGATGCCGCGACTCAGCACGGCAAGAGCCTGCAGGTCCCTTTGCATCGGGGCGAAGAAAAGAACTGGGACCACTTGGCCGCGGTATCGGCGATCCTCGCCAACACCGATGGCGCGGCGCGGATACTCGACGCCGGCGCAGAGATCTATAGCAATGTGTTGCCCGCGCTATTCCTGTACGGATATCGCCAGCTTTATGGCATCAATCTGAGTTTCACCGATCCCGTACGGCGCGGCCCGATCCGCTACATTCCAGGGGATTTGACGAGAGCTCCGTTCGCCGATGAGTTCTTCGACGCGATCGCTTGTCTCAGCGTAATTGAGCACGGTGTGCCGCTAAATGAGTATTTTCGTGAGCAGTATCGACTGCTCAAGCCGGGCGGATTGCTGATCACTTCGACGGATTACTATCCCACTCCCATCGATACCCATGGACAATTCGCGCACGGGACGCCGATCAAGATCTTCTCGAAACCTGAGATCGAAGGGGCCCTTGAGTTGGCCAAGTCGGCCGGATTCGAACTCACCGGCGAAGTCGATCTGGAGTGCGAAGAAAAGCCGATCCGCTGGGAGCAATATGGACTCGAATACACATTTATCCTGTTTACCCTGCGAAAGCCGAAGTAAGCGGCGGATTCGCTGGGTCAAGCGGCTCAGCTTGCGATGAGCCGTTCATCGCCTGGCGTCATACTCGATCACCGTCACCCCGCGAAAGACCGTCTGCACGCGTTCGTCATAGTTCTTCAGGAGTTCCTGCTCGACGACACGCGAATTCGGATCATCAGCTTGGGCGCGATAGAGTACCAGCCATACCCGAGGAGCGTGATCGATCTGTCGCGTCCAATCCCTATTCTCAGGACTTACATCGACTTCTTTCGGACGCGGCGCATCCCCCCCTGGCAGCCAATTCCAATAATTCTCGGCGGCAAAAGCGCCGAGTGATTGGTAGTACGCCACCGCGTCTGCAGGTCGGGCCTCGGCAATCAGATAAGTAGCAACGCCTCGCCAGTCTTCGGTGACTCGTCTGTACTGGATAATGGTGCACGTCAGCGATAAAATGCAAACGCAAGCGATAGCAGAAATTCGCAGCAAATGACGACGGACCTGCAGCGCACCTACTGCCGTCATCATGACAAATGGCGGAAGACAAATGATGAGAAAACGGTGATAGAACGCCGGCCTGACCACCGACACGGCCACCACAATAATGATCGGAGAAACGAACGAACTCGCCACCAGGGCGTAATGCCAGCGCTGTAGATCGCTGTCGCGTTCCAGCCAAACAGCTCTCAATCTCGCGAGAAAAAGACCGATCAAAGCAAGATCGAGCACCAGCAGCACCGCGCCCACAGCTTTTCCACCAGCGGCCGCAAGAAAGACTCCGAGGTGATAGAACTCCAGCAGCGTTGTTGGCTGTACCCACGAGAGGTGGCCGATGTCCTGAGTGTGAATCATCCAAACAACTGGGATCGCGAAGATTAGCAAAATTCCGCCGGCAATCGCGTATGGCTTCCACATTCGACTGGCGCGCGGCATCGCTATCAGCGAGATGGCGTGGGCAGCCGGAACCAGCACTCCGAAATAGTGAAAGTAGCAGGTGATGCCGGCAATGATTCCATAGGCGACGGCAAACCAGTAGCTCGGGTCTTCCGTCAGGCGAACGAAGAGATAGGTAGAGGCCACAACAGCCAGCACCAGAAAGCTGTAAGCGCGTGCTTCCTGCGAGCAGGCTATAGCACAGGGATTAAGTGCAAACAGCGCCGCAGCCAGCGTCCCGGTGCTGCTGCCGAATAAGCGCTTGGCCAAAAGATACAGCAGAGGAATGGTGAGAATTCCCGGGAAAACTGAAAGTAATCGAACCGCTGCTTCGCTATGTCCGAAGTGCAGCCATGGCCGAAGGAACAGGTAGTACAACGCCATGTTGCCTTCGTCATGCCATAGAAAACGCCAGAATGCGGGACTCGGCTTCTGGGCGATGACGACGCTGGCAATCTCGTCGATCCAGAAGCTCTTGTAACCCAGCGCCACGCATCGTAAAACCGCTCCCAGAACGATAATGGACCACAGCCAGATTGCAGTGTGACGCTCGAAAAGACCGCTGCCGCTGGGCTCAGATCGAGTCGTCAAACCCGCACTTGATGCGGACAGCATCCCCCGAATATAGCAGTTCAGATTTGTCGAACGACGAGGAGCGACGACACCCCAACCACAAGACAGTTACAATTCATGAATCAGACGTAAACTTAACTTGAATCGCGACCGCTGACGCACACAGTCTCTAGGGGCCTTATCTGCTTGTAAATGACGGTTTCGTAACTGATACTTTGATTTCCAGCTCTGCATGCCCACATTCGCTGCGGTTGACATCGGTTCGAACTCGGTCCGGCTGAAAATAGCGCGGGTTATACACGGTCGGCTTGAGACCCTACTCGAAGACCGCGAAGTAACGCGCCTGGGCGAGAGCGTTTTCGCCGACGGAGTGCTGGATCCCCAGGCGATGGCCCATACTCTGCGCGTGCTCCGACGATTTCATCGGGCGGCTCTGGCGCAGGGCTCCGATCGGGTTCGGGTAGTCGCAACCAGCGCCTTGCGTGACGCACGTAACAGCCGCGCTTTTCTCGATTGGGTGCGCACTGCGACCGGGTGGAAAGTTGAAGTCATCTCCGGCCTGGAAGAAGGCCGTCTGATCCATCTTGGCGTGCTGTCCGCCGCACGTATCGCCAAACGGCGCGCCTTGCTGGTCGATCTGGGGGGCGGAAGTTGCGAGTTGACGCTCTCCATCTCCGGACATATCGCAGACATGGTCAGCCTGCCCATCGGAGCGGTGCGACTCACCCAGACCTTCCTGCATCACGATCCGCCGTGGCCGATGGAACTGCAGCAGATGCGCGGTGTTATTCAGCGCGAAGTGTCGCGCATCCGAAAGCGAATCATCGACGCCAAACTCCAGATCACGATCGCGACCTCAGGAACACCCGCGGCTCTTTCGGGACTGTATACCGCCAAAATCCGCAATTATGACGAGAGTAAGCCACAGACCGTGCCTAAGGCTGCCGTCGCCTCGCAGGTGGAGGACTTAAGCAAGCGCACGCTGGCCCAAAGGCGCGCTCAACCAGGAATTGGTCCGCGGCGCGCCGAGATCATCATCGCCGGCGCGATGGTATTCGCTGAACTGATGCAGCTTTGCAAGTTGCGCAGCTTTCGCTACCTGCCGCTGGGCTTGCGCGATGGCTTGCTGGCCCAGATGATGGCCGACTACAACGCCAGCACGGCCATGCGGGAGCGTGTCGAGTCGGAGCGGCACGACGCGCTGCTGGCGGCAGCCAAGCATTATGGCGCGGACTTACAGTTTGCCCAGCGCATCCGTGATCTGGCGCTCCAGCTCTTCCGCCGTCTGAAGTCGGTGCACCAGTTACCGCCCGAATACCAGGATTGGCTGGAGGCTGCCGCCATGCTGCATGAGGTAGGCGCCTACATCAACCGTTCCGGACGGCGGCGGCACACCTACTACGTAATTTCCAACTCAGAAATCTTCGGTTATACGCCGCTACAGCGACGCATCATTGCCGCTACCGCTCGCTATGTCGGAAAATCTCTTCCCTCGCCCAGCGATCAGGTTATGAGAATACTGCCCGGCGTCGAGCAGATTCACGTGGCAAAGGCAGTGGCTTTGTTGCGCCTGGCGCGAGCCCTCGACCAGGGACGGCGCGCGGCAGTAGGCCAGTTGAAGGTACGAGTCCATCAGGATGGACGAGTGCGACTCAGCCTCAAACCCAACCCGCCTGAAGGGATTGAGCTCGAACTGTGGGCCGTCGAGCAGGAAAGAAATTACTTTGAGACAGTCTTTGGCCGCGAACTGCTGGCGGAAGCTTGCTGAATTAAGCGCACGACCTTGGGAGGCAGGCTCCACCGCAAAACTGCACCCTGCCGGCCTATCTTTTCTACCTTCGCCACCGCTCCCTTTTTCATCTCGATCGCATGGTGCCGGCTTTCTGCGAATAATGTTTTGTTCACGAACTCGGTCATGCTGGGATTGTGCCCCACCACCATAATCGCATCCTTTCGACTATGGCGACCGAGCAGTTCTTTGAATTGCTGAAAACTTGCCCCCGGCAGGAGTGCGGCGTCAATGACGACTTTGTCTTCGTATCCAATCTCATTGGCCACGACAGCGGCGGTTTGCGTAGCGCGCCGTAACGGACTGGAGATAATCACGTCAACCGTGGTGTCGAGAGCCGCCAGCGCACGTCCCACATCGTGAGACTGCTCGATCCCGAGCTTATCGATAGGCCGCTTTGCATCTTTGGCGGGAGAAATCTTCGGTTCACCGGCATTCGCGTGGCGCAGAAAGTAAATATCCATGGCGCTTAGTATTTTGCCTTAACCAGCCGGCGTACCGTGCGACGGCGCGGAACCGGTAACGCCGGAATGGCATCCGGAGTAACTTTCCCTTCGGAAAGAGCAATCAGGAATTCTTGAGCGTTGAAATGTACCGCACGCTTGCCCGATCGCGAACGTAGGGCGTCGGCACAAACATATGTGCCGTCAGGCTGCAGAATGCGGGCTTGAGTAGTATCGGCCAGATAAGCCTCCAGAATCTCGAAGCGAATGCGATGCTTCAACATCGGATCTTTAATGGGAAACAGTGTCTCCACCCGCTCGAGAAGATTGCGCGGCATCCAGTCGGCGCTACCCAGATAGATATCGTCGTCGCCACCATTCGCAAAGTAGAAGATCCGGCTGTGTTCCAGAAAGCGGCCCACGATACTGCGCACCTTGATATGGTCGCTGACCCCGCGCACTCCGGGCCTCAATCCGCAGATACCGCGCACAATCAGATCAATCTGCACTCCAGCCTGTGAGGCGCGATAGAGTTCGCGCATGATGTTGCGGTCAAGCAGCGAGTTCAGCTTGACGATGATCCGCGCCGGACGTCCATGGCGCGCGTGATCGGCTTCCCGGGCAATGAGATTGATGCAGCGTTCGGCCAAATCGACGGGCGCGACCAGCAATGGCTTGTAGCTGGGGCGTTCTGCATACGCGGTGAGAAAGTTAAACACACCATGCACCGCAGATGTTATTTCCGGATCGGCGGTCAGCAGGCTCAGATCCGTATAGTAAGTTGAGGTGATCGAGTTGTAGTTCCCTGTCCCCATATGAGCGTAGAGCCTGGTCTCGTTATCAGGGTCCTTGCGCACCATTAACGCCAGCTTGCAGTGCGTCTTCAGGCCAACCAGCCCGTGGAACACCTGCACGCCGGCGTCCTCCAGCGACCGCGCCCAGCGAATATTGCTGGCTTCATCGAAGCGGGCTTTCACTTCGACAACGACGGTGACCTCTTTCTGGGCAGCAGCCTCGATCAGCGCGCGCACGATGGGGGAGTTTTCGCTGGTGCGGTACAGCGTCTGCTTGATCGAGAGCACATTAGGATCTTCGGCAGCGGTGCGAATGAAATTCACCACCGAATTGTAGGAGTCGTAGGGGTGGTGCAGCAGAATGTCGCGATGCCGGATCTCCTCGAAAATGTCTTGTGACTTGCGATTGAGCTGCAGTTCGCGTCCCACAAACGGCTTGAACTTCAGGTCGGGTCGTTTCGTCTCATCGTAAAAATGAAAAAGTCGCGACAGGTTGACGGGGCCATCTGTGCGATAAATCTGCCAGCTCTCCATGTCGAAATAGCCGCGCAGCCGCTCCACCATCTCCGGATTGGCGTCGGCTTCGATCTCTAACCGTACTGCGTCGCCTTTGCGCCGGTTATGCAATTCGGTGCGCACCGATTCCAGCAGATTGCGCGACTCCTCTTCCTGCAGGTAAAGATTGCTATTTCGAGTGACGCGAAACGCGGCTTCGGAAATGATCTCGTAGCCGCGATACATGTCTACCGTGTGGGAGGCCACCAGGTCAGCCAGGAAGATGTAATCCTCGCCCCCATTACGCGGAGGCAGTTTGATAAGCCGGGGCAAGACCCGTGGGACCGTGACTACTCCCATATAGGTAGAGGACGCGCGGCGACGGCGACGTAACAGCAATGCCTGGCAGAGGGCCTTATTGATGACACGCGGGAACGGGTGCGACGGATCGACGGTAACCGGAGTTAGCAATGGATCCAGTTCCCGCTCACAATAGTCGGCGACAAACGCGCGTTGCTCAGCGGTAAGATCTTGCATTCCGACTACCCGAATGCCTTCGCGCGCCAGCTCCGGACGCAAGGAAGCATTCCAGCAGCGATACTGGTCGCGCATGAACTCATGCGTGAGGTGGGCTACGAGCTGGGCTTCCTGCTGCGGAGTGCGGCCATCGGGCCCCGGATCAGTTTGGCCATCCTCAATGCGTTGGATCAGGCCACCGACGCGGATCTCGAAGAATTCGTCAAGATTGCGGGCGGTTATAGCCAGAAACTTCACGCGCTCCAGCAGAGGATTGCGCGGGTTCTCAGCCTCTTCGAGCACACGCCGGTTGAAAGCCAGCCACGAGGCTTCTCGATTCAACACCAGGGACGGATCATCCAGGGAACGGCGAACCATACAAGCGACGCAAACCCTAACTAAGCAAAGTTCTCTTATGTTACACGAAGGTTAAAACATAAAACCGTCTAAAAGCGGGAACGGTACTGGTAAGAAGCCATACCAGCTGGCTGGTGTCGGTTTGGCCCAGTCCGGTCCAGCTAGCCAGCACTGGAACAGGAGGCTGTTGCCTCCCGCCAGAGCAGTTGGCATCTGTACCACACACTGACACTCCCACGTTGTGGGAATCAATCCCGTCTGGGCTGCGGAGTCACAGCAAATTTCAGTAGCTCCGTACCTCGGATCGCTTCCACCTCGCAAGCGATGCCATTACGCTCATCGGTCAACATGCGATGAAGGTCATCAACACTAGCGATCGCTTTGCCCGCGAAACGCACGATAATGTCGCGTTCGCGTAGTCCAGCACGTTGGGAAGGCCCATCGGCGACAACGGTGAGCAGGAGCAGCCCAGTTTCGGAGGGCAGGTCGTAATAGCGCACCAACCGCCTATGCAGTGCAACTCCCTGGCCCATTACACCGATATAGCTGCGCCGGATTCGCCCATCGCGGATGAGCCGGGAGGCTACGAATTCGGCAGTGTCGGCGCCGATGGCAAAGCAGATGCCCTGCGCCCCTATAATGGTCGCGGTATTCACCCCAATCACCTGGCCGCGCGAGTCGACTAGCGGACCTCCCGAATTGCCCCGATTGAGGGCAGCGTCGGTTTGGATGACTCCGTCGATCAGTCTTCCTGACCGCGAGCGCATGGTGCGTCCTAATGCGCTGACTACACCTGCCGTAACCGTGTGCTGAAAGCCCAGGGGATTGCCGATCGCGACCACTAGTTGCCCTACGCTTAGTTTGCGCGAGCTACCAAGCGGAACTGAGGCGGTCCCCAGACCGCCGCAGAGCACCGCCAGATCTGTGTCGGGATCGTCGCCTACAACTTCAGCGGGAAAACGATCGCCCAGCGAGTTAGAGACGTATACCTCCGATGAGCCGTGCACCACGTGACTATTGGTGAGGATGAATCCGTCGGGCGTAAAAACAAATCCCGAACCGGACCCTTGGCCTCGTTCCTGCCGCACCTGAATGTGCACGACTGCCGCTTCGACTTTCTGCACTGCGGCAACCACCGCGCGCGAGTATGCGTCAAGCAACCCTGCCTCGGGGTTGTGTGGAGGATCCTGTTCGGGAGCAAGAGGCTCAGGAAGAATGTCTTGAGACAGCCATTGAAGAGAGCCCATAAAACCTCGTCTGATGTGGATGCCGGCCGAGGGCGGTTCGATTCTCACCTCGGACGCCAGGAAATGGGTCGCCAATCTCGCGCGAATCCCGCCCTTTGGTCGGGTTAACAGGAATTCATCTTTCATTCATCCTCTGTTAATGATTCGACGCATGTCGACGTAGTAACTTTCGCCGACGGGCATTCAAACCAACACTTCTTTAGGAAGAGGTCCAAACATGGCGACCGCCTCGCCGCTACCAGTCGAACCAGCCGCAGCATCGCCGAGTGCGGTGCATGCAAAACTCAATAAAGGTCCAGGCGCAATCGGCTCAGCGATCTTTTTGGGTGCCTTGGCCATTGGGTTTGTATATGCCGCATATCACCTGATTTCCGATCTGTCGGTAGTTCACTCGCCTTCGATCTTTCCTTTCTTTCTCTTGGGAATCGCGTTGCTGGTCGCGCTCGGCTTCGAGTTCGTGAACGGATTTCACGATACGGCAAACGCAGTTGCGACAGTGATTTACACGCATTCTCTCGACCCGCACATTGCGGTAGCCTGGTCAGGAATGTGGAATTTCATTGGCGTGGTGCTTTCCACTGGAGCCGTGGCTTTCGGCATCATATCGCTGCTGCCGGTTGAACTGATTCTGCAAGTTGGCAGCGGGGCGGGCTTCGCCATGGTGTTCGCGTTATTGACGGCAGCGATCATCTGGAACCTGAGCACCTGGTACTTTGGAATACCCAATTCCAGCTCGCACACCCTCATTGGTTCGATCATCGGCGTTGGCATCGCCAACCAATTGATGCAGGCCAGAACCGCCACCAGCGGCGTGGACTGGGGCCAAGCTCTTAACGTTGGCAAGTCGCTGCTGTTTTCGCCTATCGTGGGCTTCATTCTGGCGGCATCGATTCTCAGCCTCTCGAAATTCTTCATCCGTGATCCCCGGCTCTACAAAGCGCCGGAAGGTGATGCTCCTCCGCCGCCGTGGATCCGGGCTCTGCTGATCCTTACCTGCACGGGTGTCAGTTTCGCGCACGGCTCAAACGACGGCCAGAAGGGCATGGGACTGATCATGCTGATTCTTATCGGCACCGTGCCCACTGCCTATGCATTGAATCACGCCATCACTCCTCAGCAGTCGGCGGAGTTTGTCGCTATTTCGCAGCAAGCCGCCAACGTGCTCGATAAGTACGTGACGCCGGGCGCGGTAGTGGGCGATCCTCATGAAGACGTAACAGCTTATGTACGGACTAAGGACTTCACTCCTGACACCATGCTGGCGCTGCGCAGCCTGATCAACGGCATCAGCACTGAAGTCGTGAACTACAAGGAGTTGCGTTACATCCCGCAGGACCAAGTCCGCAACTTCCGCAATGATATGTACCTGGTCAGCGAAGCGCTGCGGCTTATGCAGAAGTCCGGCCACCCAGACATTACGGTCTCTGATGCCAAAGTGCTGGCCAGCTACAAGAAGCAGATCGACCACGCCACCAAGTTCATCCCGACGTGGGTAAAAGTTGCGGTGGCTCTGGCCCTCGGACTGGGCACCATGATCGGCTGGAAACGAATCGTTATCACCGTCGGCGAAAAGATCGGCAAGGACCACTTGACCTACGGGCAGGGCGCCGCTGCCGAGATTACCGCCATGCTGACCATCGGAGCTGCGGATATGTACGGTCTGCCAGTGAGCACGACGCATGTGTTGTCATCAGGAGTAGCGGGGACGATGGCAGCGAATGGTACCGCGCTACAGTGGCCTACCGTGCGCAATCTGATCATGGCATGGGTACTGACCCTGCCCGTGGCCATCGTGTTGTCGGCAACCCTGTTCTGGGCTTTTGCGAAGATGTCCTAAAACGCGAAAGCAATATGCAAGAAAAAGGGCACATCCGCACGGTGTGCCCTTTTGTAATTCTGGAGCCCGGCTATCGGCCGAAATATTTGGCGTTGCGTTCGGTGTACTCTTTCCACTTTTCCGGCAGATCGTCGAGTGCAAAAATCGCCGAAACCGGACATACGGGCACGCACGCGCCACAATCGATGCATTCAACCGGATCGATGTAGATCATCTCTTCAGCGGCAAACTTTTCGCTGTCCTTTTTGGGGTGGATGCAGTCCACGGGACAAGCATCGACGCAGGCCGTGTCTTTCGTGCCGATACAAGGTTCCGCGATCACGTAGGCCATAAAACTAATGTCTCCTAAAATCTCTCTACGGGAGAATTCCTGGTAAGAATAGCTCTAATCGATAGTATCAAAAAACGCTCTCTCCTGCGGACAGAGTCAACTTGCCCGCGGGCGGAGAAACCGCGGCTCGGATTACGCGACACTGGCTGGTTCTCGCTCGCCGGCGGGCTCGTATTCCACAATGTAGCCGGCAATAGCGCTGGCCGCGACGGTCAGTGGACTCGCCAGGTACATCTGGCCGGGACCGCTGCGTCCGGGGAAATTACGGTTCTGCGCGCTGATCACCACCTGGTCGGGACGCGTGGAGACTCCTGGTCCAGCATTGATGCAGGCGCCACAGCTGGGTTCGATGACTTGCGCTCCCGCCTTCTGGAAGATCTCGAGATAGCCCTTCCGCACACAGTACTCGCGCGTCTCCTGCGATCCGAACTGGAGATAAAACTTGCAGCTGTCGGCGACCTTCCGGCCCTGTTTCAAAGCCTCGCCGAGCACCAGCGCATACATGTCCATGTCTTCATTCTTGCCGGCCGTGCAGGTGCCGCCGTAAGCGATCTCGACAGGCACGGGAGTATTCAGCTCGCGCACAAACTTGCCATTGCCGGGGTCGCCCGGCGTCGCCAGCATGGGATAAATTTCCGCTGCGTCCAGCCCGATCACGTGCGCGTAGTGCGCATCGGGATCGCTATACAGGCCTTCGATCAGGGTCTGAGCCTCGTTCTCGCTCATGCCGCGCCGCTCCATCAGGAACTCGACGACCTTCTGGTCAGGAGCGACAATACCGGTGAAGCCGCCTATCTCGGCCGCCATATTGGTCATGGTGGCGCGCTCGTCCACCCCCAACACCTCAATGGCCTCACCTGAATACTCGATGACCTTGGCGAGCGCTTTGCCCGAGCGGATGTACTCCAGCGAGAGCAACTTCAGGATGAAGTCTTTGGCAGTGACGTTGTCGCGTTTCTTGCCCCGGATGATCACCTTCACCGATTCCGGCACCTTCACCCGCACGTCCTTGGTGAACCACGCATTAAAAACGTCGGTAGTGCCGATGCCAAAGGCTACGCAGCCCATTGCTCCCACGTGTGGAGTATGCGAATCGCTGCCAACGTTCAGCTGGCCAGGCAGGGCATAACTCTCGGTCACGATCGAATGGCAGATACCTTCGGAACCCTTGCGGTCCTTTAACTCGCCATGGAGCTTGATGCCGCGCGACTTGGCGAAGTCCTCCTGCTTCAACTTCAATTGCGTAGCCAGGTCGAGCAGCCCCATCTTGCGCTTTTCTTCCGACAGCACTTCGTCGAGGAAGGTGAGGTGATCGCGGAAGAACAAAATGGTGCCAGGGTCGGTGACCGGTTCATCCTTACCCAGAAAGTGCTCAAAGAAAATCGCCGCCATGGGCGTCACGTATTCGTGACTGAAGCGCAGATCGGTGCGCGCAAATCCGGTGTCGCCCGGCTTCACTGCCTCGACTCCGACGTGATTGGCGCCGTGCAGCATGTGGCGCGCGAAGATTTTCTCCGCTATCGTCATTGGCCGTGGCTTGGTGGAAATCGGCGGCAGAAATACTTTGCCCTGCATGCGCGCGACGTTGAACGGAAATAGGCCGCCGTACTCGATCACCTGGCGCGTGATCTCGTCTTCGCCCGCGGTGAAGTCGACCAAGGGAATCTCTTCTCCGCCGCGGATCTTGTCGATCATGCCAAAGTTGGTCGAGGTCAGCACGCCGAGATTCTGGCAATTCTGCTTGTAGATGCGCTCGATGTTTTCCGCGATCACCAGCTTGATGCCGGCCGACATCTCGGCGTAAGGCGACTGCTCGCGGCTGGAACCCTTGCCGCGGCGCTTAGCGCTGACCGCGCACACGAATCCGCCGCGTTTCACATCGCCGCGCTTGATCGGCGTTTCGCTGCCGCACTTCAGGCCGGTGTAGGGAAATTCCCCCAAAGTCTCGTCGAAGAAAAAGCAGATGTGCGCTGGAGTGATCTCGTCGGTGGAGATGTCGTCGCGCAACTTGGGATTGCGCTCGGGATGTGCCGTGTCCCAAGGCAGGTCTTCGCCGGCCAACTGGCGCTTGATGAGCTCAGGGTCTTCGGTCAGGAAAAGGATTCGCCCCTGCAAACGGACCATATCGGGGCGCTTTTCAACGGTGCGGTTCAAAAGCGAGTTGTTCACTACGTAATTTTACCGCAGTCACAGGAGGCTGTGACGGGCCCGAACGCCCGTTCGAACATTTCGGAGCGGGAAACCGGGCGATAAGACTAGCTGGTCTTAGAATACTCGAGCGGTGAGGGCAGTTCGTCCAGCCCCCGGCCGGCGAAGATATCCGCAAAATTGCCCTGCAACTCGCGATGGATAAGGCCATTGCTGGCCAGAACTTCGCGACTGTCAAGGCGAAAGGGCGAGCCATCGAAGCGAGTCACCATTCCGCCGGCTTCCAGCACCAGAAGCGCGCCGGCAGCCGTGTCCCAGGGATTCAGATTGAATTCCCAGAATGCGTCGTAGCGACCGGAGGCTACATTGGCCAAGTCGAGCGCGGCAGAACCTGCACGCCGCACTCCGTGCGAGCGCAAGGTGAGCTGTTGATAGAAATGGATATTCGGATTCTTATGCCGCTTGTGGCTGGGAAAGCCCGTGCCCAGAAGGGACTCCGCGAGCCTGTCCGTGACGGAAACGTGAATCGGCTTGCCATTTAGCGTGGCACCTTGTCCAAGTTCGGCGGCAAACATCTCATCCCGCGTTGGATCGTAAAGAACGCCAACCTCAAGCTGTTCGTTTTTCGACACCAAGGCGATTGAGACGCAGAAGACGGGATAGCCATGGGCAAAGTTGGTAGTGCCATCGAGTGGGTCCACATACCATCGATAATCCGCGCCGGTGTCAGTTCGTGCGCCCTCTTCCCCTAGAACGTCATGCGCGGGCCAGCGGGCACGCAAGCGCTCAACGATCAGTTTCTCCGATGCGCGATCGGCTTCGGTCACCAGATCGACATCGCCCTTGTACTCAATGGTCACCCTTCGTGCGAAGTAGCCCATCAACAATACGCCGGCCTCGCGGGCAATCGCTTCTACGTCTGGCAAGTAGCTGCTCATTCCGATTCGCTCGGCGGATTACCGTTGCGCGGAGTCGCTGCGCCCTCGGCACGCGGCTTGCGAACAGCCTCTTCGCCAATATAGGCAATCTCGTGTTTAAAAATAAAAAGATTGGGAGCGCCTTCGCGCGTCAACCGCACCATGCGCCGGTCGTAGTACTCAATCCAACCTCGGACGGTTTCGCCATCCATGAGCTTGATACGGACGGGACGCTGCTTTTCACCCAGCATCTTGAGATAGGCTGCCTCCTGGTGAGTGTCGTCAGGCGGAGGCGTTCTGCCCTTGCGCGAGTTTGCATCGGCTGCGGATCCGTGTAAGGCCATGACTCGATTCTACATGTCGTCTCTCCGATCTTCGAACACAACTCCATCCGTGGCGATGACAAGTTCCGGCCGGTGAGCCTCAGTGACCAGAAATCGTGGGCCCGGAACTCGCCCCGGGCACGCTACAGTTCTTAACAAAATTATTCTCACGAATGCTGGCGCAAAGGCGTCTGCAACCTGCATCATTCAGAATGTAACGGGCATCTCAATGTTCTTGATCTTAGGTGGGAGAGTTTGGCTTAAGGGCCCTGAGTCTGCTGTCCTGCAATGCGACCACTCTTCGGGTAAGACACCACTTTTCCCCGGTTTGGGAGTTATGGCGGTACGTATTCACTGTATTCGTTGACCTGCGTATGTTTCAGCACGTTATTTCAATTTTCTCGGAATCGATTGTAACGCTGGCTGCGACATGTCTCGGCCTCGGCATCTTTATCTATTTCACTTTGCACAATTGGCAGAAGGTTGCGGCCCTATCGCGCAATCGTTCTCAACTGCTGTCTGTTGGCGCAGGTATTACGGCGGTCCTGTTGGTCGTGCAGTTGCACCAGTTTCGCGCAGCTACCCGGGCAGCAGACACGGGCGACGATTTGCTAGCAGCGGCCGATTCGTCAGCGCCTCCACAAAACGTCACCGCCGAATCGCTGGCTGCCGCTGGATTGGCTGTGGTTGCCACGTACCACAATGACAATGCCCGCACCGGACAGAACATCATCGAAACAGCTTTAACTCCTGCTAACGTAAACGTTGCTCATTTCGGCAAACTGTATTCCTTTCCGGTCGATGGCTCGGTCTATGCCCAACCGCTGTACTTGCCTCAGGTCGCCGTGCCGGGCAATGGGATACACAACGTAGTGGTGGTGGCGACGCAACACGACAGCGTTTACGCGTTCGATGCCGATTCGCCGACTCCCGAACCGCTGTGGCGAGTCAACTTCCTGAACCCGGAAGCGGGAATCACAACGCTTTCGCCCACGGACGTGAACGCCAGCGACATTCTGCCGGAAATTGGGATCACCAGCACCCCGGTCATTGACTTGACCAGCAACACGCTGTACGTGGTGGCTGCCACCAAAGAGAACGGCGCCTTCTATCATCGGCTACACGCGCTGGATATGACGTCAGGCGCGGAAAAATTTGGCGGACCGCGGATCATTCAGGCGTCGTATCCCGGCAGCGCGCAGGACGGCAACGATGGAGTGTTGTCCTTCTCGTCGCGCTATCAATTGCAACGCGCTGCGCTCCTGCTTTCCAATGGCAAAGTGTTTATTGCCTTCGCGTCGAATGCCGATTCCGGCCTGTATCACGGATGGGTGGTGGCTTACGATGCAGTGACCATGCAACAGGCGGGAACCTGGGTTTCCACCCCTGACGGCTACCAGGGCGGTATCTGGATGAGCGGTTGCGGCATAAGCGCCGATGCGGATGGCAACCTGTATCTTTCGATCGCGAATGGCCCCTTCGACGCTTATGGTGAGCAAACCGGCGTGAACTTCAGCGACAGCATCGTGAAGCTGAAATCAGGGACTCACGGACTGACGCTGGCGGACTTTTTCACACCGTTCAGCCAAGCGAAGATGGCCCAGGAAGACCTGGATTTAGGATCGGCTGGGGTTCTCCTCTTGCCCGACCAGCCGGGCTCCTACCCGCACCTGGCCGTCACCAGCGGCAAGAATGGGCACATTTATCTGCTCAATCGCGATAATTTTGGCGGTTATAACGCCGGAACTAAAGGCAATCCGCAGATCGTGCAGGAACTCTCCGGGCAGTTACGGCAGCAGATGGGAACTCCGGCCTATTGGAACGGCCGTCTCTACTTCGGGGCAGGCATCAGTCCCTACCACGATTCGATCAAGGCGTTTACGATTCACAATGGCCTGCTATCCACGTCTCCAGCATCTCAGTCGGCGGCCATCTACCATTTGACCCGGGGCACGGTAAGTGTCTCGGCGAATGGCAATAATAACGGTATTGTGTGGGCCGTACATACTGACGCTTATTACGATCCGCACCAGGGACCGGCAGTTTTGCACGCCTATGACGCCAGGAATCTCGCCCATGAACTTTACAACTCCAACCAGCGTTTGGCGCGCGACAGCCCCGGTCAGGCGGCGAAGTTTACCGTGCCCACCGTCGCCAATGGCAAAGTGTTTGTAGGAACGGCAAACCAACTCAGCGTGTACGGCTTGTTGCCCAACGCGGGAAATTAGTTGAGCGCCTTTCAGCCGCACCGTCTTCCATCAATGGGCTCGTACGCAGAAAAGCGTGGCGAGCTACACGCCGAGTGTCGCCCAACGGTGTGATGATGGCTTAGACCTGTGACTTTCGGAGTCTCGATGCGATCCAGTCGTTACCTTTTCCTCTCTGCTCTGCTAGCCGTGCTTCTTTCCCCGTATACATCAGTTCTGTTTGCCCAGACTACGTCAATCCAGCCTGAGCACCACCGCCCGACCAGCACGCCTTACACTGGGGACCTTTCCATTTTCGAAACTGCGGGGCGCGATGAAAGACTGCATATCAATCAGGTGATGGACATTCTTTCGATCGCGCCCGGCAAAACCGTAGCTGATATTGGCGCAGGATCAGGATGGTTTACGGTGCGCGCGGCCAGACGGGTAACCGACACAGGAGCTGTGTACGCAGTTGATATCAATCCGGAAGCGCTGCAGTACATCACTCGCCGGGTGCAGGGAGAACACCTGCAAAACGTCAAGACGATACTGGGCAAGCCAGACAACGCCGATCTTCCCTCAAATAAAATCGATGCCGTCCTTTTGCTGAAGACCTATCACGAAATCGCGGAGCCAGTTACGCTGTTGCGCAATTTGCGGGCATCCCTGAAGCCCGGAGCGCGCGTGGGAATCATCGACCGTGACGGTAACGGCGAGGATCACGGCATACACAAAGACGTGGTACTGCACGAAGCCCAAGAGGCCGGATACCGCTTGCTCGAAGAGCACGATGAGCTAGTGAAGGCCGATAAGGTGGACTATTTCCTGGTGTTGGTCGTCAAATAGGCGAAGATCCGGAGCGGGAATACAGGAGATAGTTGGCCTGCCATGGTGATCGTAGAATCTTGTCCTACAAACTCGGTGGCACTCCCAAGGTGCCAATGATTTCGAAGGCTTCCGAGCCTATGGGCCGCATGACTCCGTAACCATTTGCCAGCGCTGGGTCGAAATAGGCGGTCGAGGGGCATCCCGGAGACGTGCATCCGACGCCGTTACTTTCTCCCCAGAAAGCCCACGTCTTCCAAGCGGTAATAACGTCATAGACTTGCAGGTAGTAAGTCCCGCGCGGAATAGGGGCATTCATGTCTTGTATTTCCATCGTCCATCGCGTGTACAGCCTGCCATCGGTGTAGGTGATCAGTCCCAGGACGGATTCGCCGCTGGCGAGCACTTCTCCGCCGAACGGTTCGGTGGTGATTTGCCACTTCGCCGACTGAGGAGGGTTGCGATCGTCTGCCGCCCAGATTGATAACACGACGTCCGTGACGACCGAGTCCTGTTGCAGCATGAATGAGTCGGAAACCGATTGTCCGAAGTTAATCGGCCACGCTCCGATAGCTCCGGTATCGGGGCCGTTGCTATAAAGCACTTGGCCTTCCATGGAGGAAGCGCATATCGCCAGGAACAAGAGACTTTCCGTCACAATTTTCATGCGCCTACCTCTCCGTATCCCGGTTCGGGATAACAATTACACTCGACCGGGGTTAACGCTTTATATACCCGGGGAGGCTCGAACGACAGCTCTTTTATCGGGCGGAAGATCTGCGCTGTCAGCGCAGTAGCCGCAAAGGAATCTCGGACCGCTGCGGGCGCAGCCGGGAAGTTATATCCAATTCCGAGACTTTTTCTCGGAATATACACATGCTTAGGTTAAGCTAAATATCGGACGAAATTCGTGGGTGTCGCAGCGGTCTCTGTCTGGTACTACACAAACGATTGGTACGGAACTGAGGGCTATGAAACGTCTGGCTATACCCTTGCTTTTCGGCTTGCTCATAAGCTCGCTGCCCGCCCACGCGGGCGCGGCCCTGCTCGTCGAAGAGCCCTACGGCAAGTTCGGAAACGGTGTCCCGATGGGACATGCCGCTATCTATTTGCCGCAGGTATGCGCCATTACCCCGACCCAGTTGCGGCGCTGCAACGAGGGGGAACTTGGGGTCGTCATCAGCCGGTATCTCCGTATCGGGGGACGCGACTGGCTCGCCATTCCTTTGATTCCCTATTTGTACGCGGTTGATCGCATCGAGGATGTGCCAGACTACGTCAACCCGGAAATGGTCCGCTCGCTGAGGGATGAGTATCGGCGCGCTCATTTGCAGGAAATCGCTCCCGATCCCCCGAACGGCGGGACACCCGGGGGATATTGGGCACAGCTGATCGGAGCCTCGTACGATCGCAAAATCTACATGTACCACTTCGAAACCACCCCGGAGCAGGATGACCGGCTGATCGCGACTCTGAACTCCGATCAGAACAAACCGCACTTCAATTTTTTCTCCTCCAATTGCGCCGACTTCTCACATCGGATCATCAACCTTTATTATCCCGGAGCTACTGGAAGAAGTATCATCGCGGACTTGGGAATCACCACTCCGAAGCAATTGGCCAGATCGCTGCGGCACTACAGCAGGCGTCATGAGAATCTGGATCTGACGACCGTCCTGATCAAACAGGTCCCGGGAAGCGGGGAGCGCAGCCATTCACCCCACGGGGTTCTCCAAGCCCTGCTAACCAGCAAGAAATACGCCATTCCTTTGGCTCCGTTGGCGCTGGTTCATCCCTTTTTCGCTGCCGGAGTGGTAGCCACATACCTCTTTTCTGAACGTTCAGGATCAGCCAAGCCATCCGAGGTACTGACCAACCCGGAGCAAGTGAGCGTTCTGGCAAAACGTTACTCGCAGCCGAACGAGTCCTTGATGAGCTCGGAACGGAAGGCGAAAATGATGGACCAGGAGGAAGGATTCGACTTTCTTGGCGGTCAGGAACGCTAGCAAAACCTCAAACAATTGGCGTCCGGTCTGATTCGGTAGCGCAAGTACGCTAGTCCTGCAGTAATCTCGCTTGCGGCCAATATGACCAGACCGTCTCCTCATCCTCAGGAGTCGCTCGCCTGCAAGCCGTCTAGGAAATTCCCATCCGTGACCCAGACGCCGAGGAGTTCGAAAAACCTCATGAACGCGACTCTGGATCCACTAGGAAAGCAGGGATCCGGCCTAGAAACATGCCTTGAAGGGCTCGGCGTTCGAGATCACCTGCGGCGTTGCAACGGCTGCGCCTTTGCGTCTAGACTCGGGGTGGCCGGAATGGAGTTACGCCCGGTTCGAGAGCTTCTTTAGTAGCTTATTTCGGATGCGAAAGTGGCGGAATTGGCAGACGCACCAGACTTAGGATCTGGCGGGTAAAACCGTGGGGGTTCGAGTCCCCCCTTTCGCACCAGCAACTTGCGGATCGTTGCGATGTAATTGTCTGCCATGATCAATCGATGACCAGCTACTCTGGTTGGGACGCGGCTGGTCCGTTGCGAGGTTCATGGGCGATTCTTTCGGTTCTCGTCTGCAATGAGGTTGAGGAAGTGTCGGAGGTGCAGCCCTCAGACCCATGATTGAACTGGAGTGGAATCCAGAAAGCTGGCCGGAATATGCCGCAGGTTCCCGCTACACACAGCGCCTGATGCGTTGCGTAGGTTCGGTGGAGGAGGACGGTGCGTGACCGACGTCAACGTACAAGTTTCGGGGACCGGATCCGGCAGAACGGCTTCTGACGCCAAGATTACGCTCGGGCTCGGGCTCACCAACGAATGTAATCTGGCTTGCGCTTTCTGCTACCGCGATCCAACGCGCGCGGATCGCCTCAGCCTGGATCAAGTAAAGGCCGTGATGCAGCGCCTTCCCGTCCGGTCGGTGAATTTAGGAACCGGCGAGAACGGGATGCATCCGGACTTCAAGGCGATACTCGGCTACCTGCGAACCCAACCCGTCCAACTCACCATCACTTCCAACGGCCATAGCGTTGCGGTTTTGGAAGATAACGAACTACGCGCCTTTCATGACATCGAGTTTTCTCTGGATTACTCCACACAGGCCGAACAGGATGCACAGCGCGGACCCGGCAATTGGGAACTGATCCAGCAGCAGGTAGAACGTTGCGTGAGATTGGGTGTGCCCGTGACTATCATCGCCGTCATGATGAAGGCGAACTATTTGCGTCTGGCGGAAGTGGCACGAGTAGCCAAGAAGTTTGACGCCCCTCTGCGGGTGAACGTATATCAGGCGGTGCGATCCGACATTTATGCGCTGTCGTACGAAGAATATTGGGAGGGTTTCCGACACCTCTTGGCCGAGACCGACGTGATCGCCATTGGTGAGCCGCTGGTGCGAGCGATTGCAGGTCTACCGCCGCTCCCCGGAGGTTGTGCGGTAAGCACCGTGAGGGTTACACCGCGCGCCGCTACGCAGCCCTGCGTTTACTGGCCAGGACCGGGTGAGCCGCTGTCAGATTTAATCTCGACGGGACTCGATATTCTGGACTCCGCTCCCTTCGTGCAGGCCCGCACGCTTCCCGAGGCGTGCCAGCCTTGCGAGTTCCGCGACTCCTGCCATGGTGGCTGTGCCGGGCGTCGGCACCTCCAAGGAGCTCTGCGGCAGCCTGACTATTATTGTCCCATCGTTCGCGGGGAACGGCCGAAGCTGCAACTTCGCATGGCCGCCTCCCGCGATCTCCCCAAGCTAAGCAGCTCATGCACTACCGTGGTGATCGCCCGGTAGGAGCTCGTCGGTTGTTTATTTCGCGTCCATCCAGGTATTCGACCCTGTCAGCTTGACAGCCACATTCGTGAACCAGAGGTGGAACGGTTTGCCGTCGGCAGTGCCGCGGTGCTCCGTCGAGATGAGCAGTGGACCTGCCATTTTGTAGCCTGCCCAAGTTGCGATTACGACACTGGGCTTCTTGGGGCCGCCACGGTCATATCGGAATTCTTCGACCCGCCCGTCGCTGCCGACGTAGAGTGTCCAGGTGTCACCCGGTGTATAACCGCCGCCGGACGGATACTTCACCACGACTTTGTCGGCGGAACCGTTCCCCAGCGGCAGCTTCTGCATACCTTCATCGGTCACGGTGGCGCTGGTGTCCCAGTAAACATGAAGGGGAAAGATCAGCCAATAATTATCGTTCATGAAACCCGGATCGACATCGTCCTTCACGTTCGCCGGTTGGCTGCTGAGCTGCGAGCGCGAATAAGTGACCTTGACCGGCTTGCCCTCCTTGTCCTTTCCTTCGTAGGTGACCTGGCCGGTCTTGGGCTCCCAGGTCCATGTTCGAGAAATATTGACGCCCGGAAAGGTCGCGCTCCAGGTGTAGCGAATCGCTTCGACCTGACCAAACGAATCGAGACCATAGGTCTTGGCGAGCTTTTCGACAATGGCCGGACGCGTCTGCGCCCAGGATGTTGCAGCAAGGACTAGGACCCCAAAAGCTAGCAGCGCTCGAATTGCCTTAAGACAGCTCGAAGTTTTCATGGAGTTCACTCCTCGGTGAATTAAATGGACGCTGGGTTGGATGACCGACGAAAGCCTTCGGATACAAGAGTCGAGGCTCGTACCGTATGGCTTCGTCGGCCCCGGCGATTCCCTCCCTGTACTCGCTTCGGAAGTGCGTCCAGATCCTACTCGCAACGCACTTGGTCTGTCGACATTAGGGCCGTGGCGTCCGCGTGAGTCGACGCCACCCGACAACTGCACCGGCGGCTGCTACGAACCCGTATTCCAGCAGCATAATCCAGCCCGGAACTAACCAGGGACGCCCAAGTGCGCGCAGACGCCAAACGTAATAAGTAGGAATAATGCTCACCGTCCAGATCATGATGGGCAGCGTCGAGGCTGACCGCAGGAACGGCAGAAGCCACAACAGGTACCAGGGATATACCACCGGCGCACATAAAAGCGATACTGCCATCGGCCAGGCGAATACCTCGCCAGACGATGCCTCGGACTTTTTTCTCATCCAGATTGCGGTAAGAAAACCTGCGAGAACTGCGAATCCGACTACAAGCTGCGGAGACGCCACTCGCTCGAGAATTGCAAACACGGGATCATTGAAGCGGAAACTTTGTACGTAGGTGCCGAGCGAGCCGATCGGAATCCGCCCACGGTTGAGAAATGGCAGGTAGAGGATAACGAACACAGCTCCCGCCAGCACTCCGTCGCGCATACGAACCCGCTTCCAGTAGAGGGGCAGCAGAACAATCGGCAGAAATTTCACGGCAACAGCCAGCCCGAACGTCACCGCCGCAACCGCACGCCAGCGCCGGCCCAGCGCGGCGAAGGAGATCAACAGCAGGAGCGCCCCGACAATATCGATGTGGCCACTGCCGGCCACCTCCGTCGCCAGCAGCGGGTTCCAGGCATAAGCCAGAATCCAGTGCGATGCTCGTCCGCTGCTACGCAAGGCATCGAACAAAACCAGCACGATGGCCAAATCGCAAACCACGAACGCTACTTTCAGCGCAAAGACAGACTCATGAATCGCGGTTACGGCGCGAAAGAATAGCTCAGCCCCTGGCGGATATGGGCTCGCCAGGTCCGGGTGGTTCAGCGTGCGGGTCTCGGGGGTGTGCAAGGCCGCCAGCGCAGGATCGCTGGGAACGACAATATAGGGGTTATAGCCGATTCGCTGCACCCGGCCGTCCCAAACATATCGATGAATGTCATCATCGGAACCCGGGGGCTTTAGTAGAAACAGAACATGCCATAGAGCAGCGAAGGCGAGTCCGATTATGAGGACGCGCTTCGGGAATCGTGGCGTGGCGAAGAACTCGCGAATGGCCAGCAGGTACGCGACGCCGGCAACTGCCAGCGGAATGATGAAAGACGGTGCACCCAGGGTGTAGAAGTGGCGTGAGCAAACCGTCAGCGCCGCAAGCATGACGACAGCAAGTAGATAAAGCCTGCTAGATGGCGTGAGCTTCACCGGTCTCCCGTGCCTGCCGGCAAGTGGGCCACGGCCCGTCCCCACTGCTCCAGCCAGACTGCCGTGCGTGGCGCCCGAGCAGGCGCGAAGCGCAGTTCAGCAGCCAGCCGCCTGAGGTCAGCCCCCACGTCAATGTCGTAGAAGAGATCTGTAAAGCCGACGGAAAGCCGCATGGTGCGAGCGCGTGCCAGCAAGCGATCGAGCGCGCTCTGGGTGCCCATCCCGTCGCCCGCGAAAAGTGCTGAGTGAGGCTCCTTTGCTCCCACCAGATAATAGCCGCCGTCATGTGTCGGTCCGACAACAACATCGTGCTGGATGAGCGCCTCAAACGCGTTTCCAAGAACCGAAGCCGGCAGATGCGGGCTGTCGCTGTTGAAGGCAACGACGCGTTGCCGGCCAAGCGCGGTGAAGCGTGCGAACACCGAAGTGAGTCCTGCCGCAAGGCCTTCCCCTGTCTGCGGCACCACACCCGCAACACTTCGCGCGAACAGCTGTAGTTCTGCGACATCGGCAGCAGGGCACATTACGGCAACCTCTACCGTGTCCAACGAACTCGCCAGCGCCATGGTGTCGGCTAAAAGGCAGCGATAGAGATCGGTGACCGCTTCGACGGGAAGGCTTTGAGCTAAACGGGTCTTAACCATGCCCGGGCGCGGGGCTTTGGCCATAATCACCAGCGTGCAATCCCGATGGAGTGGTTGGGCTGTTTTTTCGCTGGATGATTCCATAGGAAACCGCTGTAGCAAGACTCACGCTGGGCGCGGCGTAGGGTCCTTGGGATGCCGAAAATAATAGCGCACAATCAAACTAAGGATGAACCATGCCGCTCCGACTGTACCTTTAAGCGTACCGCTAATCTTCGATTTCCCAATGCGCGGATAATAGCTCACCGGCACCTCGACGATTCGGAATCCAGCAAGCGTCCCCTTTAGAATTATTTCTACTGCCCAGCCGTACGTGTTCTCCTCCAGATCGAGACGGTGGAGGACGTCGGCTCTGCCAGCGCGGAACGGTCCGAGATCTGTGATGCGTACACCGTACAGACGCGTAATTAGAAAAGCCGCCAGGCGATTACCGAAGGCGGCGTGCCAAGGCAACGCCCCTGGGATGCTCCGCTTCCCCAGGCGCGAACCCAGCGTAATATCGGCATGGCCGTCAAGGATCGGAGCCAGCAGAATCGGCAACTCCGCAGGTCGATCGCTGTAGTCGCCGTCCAGGAACACGACAACATCAGGACTGATTGCGCCGGCCAGCCCGGTCAAACAAGCGCGGCCGTATCCGCGGCGAGGTTCATAGAGAACGCGGGCTCCCATGCTTGAGGCGATCTCAGGAGTTCCGTCAGTTGAATTGCTATCTACAACCAAGACTTCAGAGACGATGTCGGACGGGAGGTCGGCTAAGACTCGGCCGATGGACTGCGCTTCGTTATGGGTGGGAATAACGACCGAGACTCGCACTGGAAGCTGGCTCAAGTCACCACCAGGGGGAGAACGGCCAGCGCCGCGCCAGTAAGGCGTCGAGGCCCCACGTTCGACCAGCCCGCCCCACTACCAGCGCAAGCGATGCCAGCACCGGAACCAGCAGCTCCCAAATCCACGCCGTGCCCCACTCCGATACCCAAAGACTGCCCAGGTACAGAAACGCTACAAAGGCGACCGGGCGGGTCAGCAGCCCGACGATGAGCAGTATCCCGAGAGAGATCTCGGTCAGCGCCTGCATGGGGGCGGCCATTGCGGCATGACTCGCCATGAAACCCATCACGGCCTTCCACGCGGACGGCGAGTGGCCATGCTGAATGTAATAGTTGATCAGACCGGAGTAGCCCGCCGGAGTGTAGAGACCTTTTCCCAGATTTTCGAAGAAAACCCACACAAGCATTGCACCGATCGTCAGCCGGACCAGGACCAGCCCATTTGCAGCGCGAAGCTGTTCAGCGGCGTTTTGTGGTGGAGCTACATTTGTGGCCATCGTGAACCTCCTATCCAACGGATAACCGCACGAGTTCGCGACCGAAGAAGACGGCCGAGACATCTTATAGCTGTTTTCGCTGTTCTGGCTAGTGGATGACATTTCGAGGCAAAGGTTAGCAGCATTTTTCAGTTGCGCGGCTCAAACGCCAGCGGCTAAGGTATTGCCACTGGATTCCCCATACATCCAAAAACTGCAACGCCGTATAGGGCGCAAATTAGCGCCAGACAGGAGACTTCGTGTTCTCGCTCACGGTTCCCATTAGCTCTGCAGGCGGCCACAACAGTTTTCAGAACAACGTTCCCGATCCCGTAACCTCAGAAAAAGAGCTTCCCACCTTCAAGTTTGAATTGGAAAAATCTGAAGGACGCGTCCTGGAAGGCAGCTACGGCAAAGAGGCCACGGTAGTCCAGTTGCCGATATCGAAAGGGCTGGCGGGAGTCTCTATGCGCATGGCGCCGGGAGTGATGCGGGAATTGCACTGGCACGCCACGGCGGCGGAGTGGGCCTTGGTTACCGAGGGTTGGGTGCGAACGACAGTTATCGACCCCCAAGGTTGCTCCGAAACCAATGACTTCTATCCCGGAGATGTCTGGTATTTCCCGCGCGGTCACGGGCATGTTATCGAGACTCTGGGCGACAAACCGTGCCACTTCATTCTTGTCTTCGATAACGGCTACTTTTCTGAGTTCGGCACCTTCAGCATCAGCGATTGGCTGGGCCATGCCCCGAAAGAACTGCTAGCCAAGAATTTTGGTCTTCCCGCCTCAACGTTTGATAATTTTCCGAAGGCCGAAGTTTATTTCGCCAAGGGCAAAATTCCGCCCGCCGTTGCTGCTGCTCCCTTACAGGGATGGAAGAAACCGCCGCTTACCCACAAATACAGCCTTCTATCCCAGAAGCCCTATGAAACTTTCAGCGGCGGCCTCGAGTGGCGCGTCGATGGCTCTCAATTCCCTATATCCACCACCATGACGGGCGTTGTGCTGGAGATGGAACCGGGCGCTTTTCGCGAATTACATTGGCATCCTAACGCCGCCGAGTGGCAATACATTCTGAGTGGTGAATTGAACGTGACCCTTTTCGGCTCGCAAGGGCGGTGGCGTGAAGAGCAGCTGAGCGAAGGGGATGTTGGCTACATCCCGCAAGGCTTTGGTCACTCTATCGAAAATGTTGGCCACGGAAAAGCGCGAATCCTTATCGTTTTTAATAACGGTCATTACCAGACCATTGATTTGTCTCAATGGATAGCCGGCAATCCGGCCGACATCCTTGCCACCAACTTTTCTCAAGAAGCCTCAGTGTTTGAGAGTTTCCCGCGCAAAGACGTGTTTCTGACCAAGTAGGTCGAATTGCCATACGAAGATAAGGATCTGTAGCTCTGTTTGTCGCCGTAACGCTGTGATAGAGCGCTCGGGAAAACGGGACTCGACACGGAACCTTTCAACTCGTCATGCTGTTCAGTTCAAAGCCACCCATTGCGGTTTCAGCCTGAACATAATTAGTTGGAGCTCGATGGGCCAGGTCCCTCACTGCAGCATTGCCTACCTTCGTGGCGTGGTGCAGCAGAAAGTCGCACGCGGCTGCAAGCCGATCTTCGCCTACCGCAGTTTCGGAGGAGTGCGCCTAACTTGCGCGACGAGGTAATTGCAGTTCGACATTCTCGGCATGCTGCTCTGTGACCGGCGTCACTGCCTGCCCATATTGCTTATGCTAAAACCAAATCGTCTTTCCCCAGTCCGGGGGGTACCCATGGGGTGCATCAAACTCTCCTATCTTAAGGCCCGAGCAACGCCAATATCGAGGTGCTTATGAATCCTCGGCTTATAACTGAATTTCGTTCGATTGTAGGAGATGCCGGCCTGGTCAGTGGACCCGAGCAGCTCCGGACCTACGAGTGTGACGGCTTAACCCTGTTCCGTGTGGTTCCCGACCTCGTTTTACTGCCGGCAACAACGGAAGAGGTACAAGCAATTGCCAGGGTGTGTCACCGGGAACGAATCCCGATGGTGGCGCGCGGGTCGGGCACAGGACTGAGCGGAGGAGCACTGCCAGTCAAGGGAGGCGTGGTGATCAGCGTCACCCGGATGAATCGCATCCTGGAGGTTGATCTACCCAACGCCCGGGTGGTGGTCGAGCCGGGCGTGACGAATTCCGCCATCACCGCCGCGGTTTCCGCCCGCGGCTATTTTTATGCCCCCGACCCATCGTCGCAGGTGGTCTGTACCGTAGCCGGCAATGTAGCAGAGAACTCGGGCGGCGCACACTGCTTCAAGTATGGCGTAACCACGACTTACATATTGGGACTCGAGGTTGTGCTTTCCGACGGTACGCTTCTTAATCTGGGCGGCACCACCTTGGATCAGCCGGGCTATGACCTGGTGGGAGCTTTCGTCGGTTCGGAAGGCACCTTCGGGATCATTACTAAGGTGACGTTGCGTGTCATCAAGAAGCCCGAAACCGTGCAGACGTTGATGGCGGCGTTCAATTCGAGCAGCGAGGCCGGTGCTGCGGTGAGCAGCATTATCGCTTCGGGCATGTTCCCGGCAGCCATGGAGATCATGGACCGGCTCGCCCTGGAGGCCGCCGAAGCTGCAGTCCATCCCAATTATCCCAATTGCCAGGCCCTGTTACTGGTGGAACTGGACGGATCTACCCGCGAAGTCGAGCTGTTGATGGAGCAGGTCGGGCCGATCTGCCAATCATGCGGAGCGTGGGAGATGCGCCTGGCGAAGTCCGAGCCGGAGCGTGCCGCGATCTGGAAGGGCCGCAAAGCAGCATTTGCAGCCGTGGGACGGATATCGCCCAACTATCTGGTGCAGGATGGCGTCATCCCGCGTACGGCGTTGCCCCGAGTGCTGGGAGAAATCGACCGCCTCAGCGCCGACGCCGGCCTGCGCGTGGCAAACGTCTTTCATGCCGGCGACGGCAACCTTCACCCGCTGGTGCTGTATGACCGCCGCATTGCCGGGCAAGAGCAAGGGGCGATGGAACTGGCGGAAGATATTTTGCGACTGTGCGTGGAAGCAGGCGGATCGATCACTGGGGAACATGGCATCGGGGAAGAAAAGAAACAATTTATGTCGGTGATGTTTTCCGCAGCCGACCTGGACGCTATGCAGCGCCTGCGTTCGGCCTTCGATCCTTATGATCTCTGCAACCCGACCAAGATGTTTCCCGGCACCGACGGCAACATTCAAAGACCGGTCGCTTATGAACCACATCCCATCGAAATAGCGGGGTTGGCCCAACGGTACTAGTCAGGAGATCTACCGATGCAGGCGACAAACCTGCGCAACGGGCATGGCGGATCAGAAAGTCCGCAGGAGTCAATCATGAGCCAAGCTCAGCTGCCTAATGTTCAAGAAGCATGGATCGCAATAGCCGCCATCGTCGGTCCGGAACATCTGCGCCCGGCAACGCCGCAGGACGCAGTAGATTCCGTGCAACCGGCGGGAGTAATTGCGCCGGGTTCAGCGCCGGAGGTTGCGAAGGTGCTCCAGTACTGTGCTTCTGCTGGACTGGGCATCATTCCGCGAGGTGGAGGCAGCCAGTTGGGCCTGGGCAACCGGCCGCTCAAAGCGGATTTTGTTCTTTCGCTGGAGCGACTCAACCGGGTCGTCGAGCATGCCTGGGGCGACATGACGGTTACGGTAGAAGCCGGCTGCACGTTTGAGAAGTTGCAAAATGTGCTGCGCGAGCACGGCCAGCACTTGGGCACCGATCCTATTCAACCTGATCTGGCTACGGTCGGCGGCGTACTGGCGACGGCGGAGAGTGGAACCCTGCGTATCCGTTATGGGGCGATTCGCGATCTCGTCCTCGGGGTAGAAATGGCGCTCCCAGACGGCAGCCTGATTAAGGCTGGAGGCAAGGTGGTCAAGAACGTTGCGGGCTACGATTTGACCAAGCTTGCTATCGGATCGCTGGGAACCTTGGGAGTGATCACTCGCGCCGTCTTCCGCCTGCATCCACTTCCGGTAGCCGTCGCCACTTACTCAGCCACGCTGTCTACGGCTTCGGATGCGTCGGCAGTAGTGCTCGCCATTCTGGACTCACACCTGGTTTACACCGGGCTGCAGATTCACGCGCGCAGCCCGCAACAGTTTGTTGTCCACGTGCGATTCGAAGGCATTCCTGAATCACTACAAGATCAATATCTGAAGTTATGCGGGGTCGCCGGCGTTTACGAGTTTGTGGAATGTACCGGCGAAGTGTGGAATGAGCGCCAGAAGCTGTTCGTTAATACTGCAAACTCGCTGATCTGCAAATGTTGTGTGCTGCCGGCGCAGCTAGGCTGGCTTTGCGATACGGTTTTCCGGCACGCCAGGAGCGCTAAGGTTGCGGCAACCCTGGTAGCGCAGGGTACCGGAGTGACAGAAGCGCGTCTGGAGGCCGACAGCGTGCAGTCGCTGCTGATAGTGCAGCGTGCCCTGTGCGGCGAGGTGGATCGCCAGGGAGGGACCCTGACGGTTTCGCACTGCCCGGTAGCAATGAAGCATGAATTGGACGTATGGGGCACGCCGAAAGACACGCTACCTTTGATGCAGCGAATCAAACAGAAATTTGACCCGGATCAGACACTGAATCCGGGTCGTTTTGTGGGGGGCCTATGAAGCAGCAACTCGCAACCCCTGTGAACCGGCCAACAAAGATTTTTGACGATTACAATCCTCCGGACGCGGAGCTTCTGAATGCCTGCGTCCATTGTGGCTTTTGCCTGCAAACCTGTCCCACCTACACTCTTTGGGGGAAGGAGCAGGACTCCCCGCGCGGCCGCATTCATCTGATGAATATGGCCATCGAGGGCGAGGTGGGATTGACGGAACTCTACGTCTCCCACTTCGATCACTGTCTGGGATGTCTGGCTTGCACCACCACCTGTCCATCAGGGATAAAGTACGGAAAGCTGATTGAAGCCGTGCGCGGACAGATAGAGAGGCGATATCGCAGGCCGCTGCACGAGCGGGCGCTGCGCAGGATGATTGCGGCGGTCTTCAGCCAACCGGCGCGCATGCGTAAGCTGCTGCTGCTGCTGCGTACTTATCAGCGATTGGGGTTGCAACGGCTGGCGCGAACCCTGCGCTTGAACTTACTGCTGCCTCGCGGTTTGCGCGCCATGGAAGAGTTGCTGCCTGATTTATCGAACCCCAGCATAGCGGCGACCCTCCCGTCGCGCATCCCAGCGCAGGGAGAAAAGCGCCGCACGGTCGCCTTGCTGACCGGATGCGTACAGAGTGTCTTCATGGGTCAGGTAAACGCGGCAACTGCGCGCGTCCTGGCCGCCGAGGGCTGCGAAGTTCTGGTTCCCCCGGGACAGGGCTGCTGCGGCGCTCTGCAGAAGGACCTTGGTCAGGAACACGACGCTTCAGAAAGCGCTCGCAAGTTCATTGACCAGTTCGAGCCATTGGCAGTCGATACAGTTGTAGTAAACGCTGCAGGTTGCGGAGCCGCCCTCAAGGACTATGGATACTTGCTGCGCGACGATCCCCTCTATCGCGACCGCGCTCTCGCGTTTTCGGCTAAGTGTAAAGACGTCTCCGAGGTGCTCGCGGAGTTGAAACCACGAGCGCAGCGGCACCCGATACCGTTGCGGGTTGCCTTCCACGATCCGTGTCACCTGCAGCATGCCCAAGGCCTGCGGGACCAACCGCGCGCCATGTTGCGGACCATTCCTGAACTGGAGTTGTTGGAGATTTCCGAAGCCGCGCTCTGTTGTGGTTCGGCCGGGGTCTACGGTTTGGTTCAGTCGGAGACGGCCCGCCAGCTGGGGCAAAGGAAGGTCGGGAAAATTATCGCGACCCCCGCTCAAGCAGTAGCGACGGGCAATCCTGGCTGTCAGTTGCAAATTCAGGCGCTGTTAAATGAAGCGGGACATCCCTTGCCGGTGATGCACTACATGGAGTTGCTGGACGCTTCTATTTCCGGCAGCCAACTTTCGAGCAAACGCGACTAACCACCACCCAAATGTCACGGCTGACGAGGCATTCGTCAACTGTGGTTTTCGGGGCCAGAGCCCTTACTCATTCGGGTGGCGTTGCAATTGGTCGTTCTTGCGGCATTCTGTTTTAAAGTCAAATGTTTAGCAATCGGAGACAACATCGCATGATGAGCACCGCCCCGCGGGCGAATCTCGGAATCAAATGAAACCGCAATGGGCAAATCGGAAGAGCAACTCTACTCCTACGAAGGCCAAACCGCGTCCGCATGAGTGCCGCTGCCAGGAAGGCGTTATCGGCCCTGATGATGGGCCGTTGGGCGGCCAGAAGAAAGCCTAAGTTCTTCACAGCGCTATCGTAAGGCTCGTCTTGCTCTCACTTTTCATCCCGTGACCATCACCATTCGAAAGTCCGGTGCTGGGGGATATCATCGACATAGTCGGTTGAAAAGCCAGGAGAGTGATCAATGACGACTTCCTCATCCATCGGGAAACATGCCGGTGGCGCTACCAGTGGTCAGCCTACAGCCCCCGAGCCTTCGTTTGCCGAGCGAGCGCGCACGCTGATGCACTGCGGCCATATTGGTAGTCTCTCGACGATGTCGCGGAAACAGCCGGGATTTCCCTTCGGATCCCTGATGCCTTATGCGCTTGATGGTCAGGGCCGTCCAATATTCCTCATCAGCACGATGGCCATGCATACCCAGAACCTGCACGCGGACCCGCGGGCCAGTCTGTTTGTGACGGAGCCTGATGCCGGCGGCGACCCGCTCGGTTCGTCCAGAGTCACATCGATCGGAACTGTTACCCGAATTCCAGAGCCAGAACTGGCCGCCGCGCGCACCGTTTACCTGACGGGCTACCCAGAAAGCAACTACTGGGTCGATTTCGAGGACTTCTTCTTTTACCGAATGGATGTATTGGACGTTTATTACGTTGGGGGCTTTGGTGTGATGGGGTGGGTAGCGGCGTCAGATTACTCCCAGGCACAACCCGATCCGCTGGTAGCGCACAAGCGCGCCATCATGCAGCACATGAACGCCGACCATAAGGATGCGCTCGTTCTGCTGGCAAAACGGTTTGCCGGTATTGAAGCCCAGGAGGCAGAGATGACCTTGGTCGATCGTCTTGGCTTCCATCTGCGACTAAAAACCCAGGACGGCGTCAAAGGCGCTCGGGTCGCATTCTCGCGGGAAGTGAGCGATCCGGCAGAAACCAGAGAAGTCTTCGTCGAGATGGTACGGCAAGCGCGTCAATCATAATGAGCGGACGAGCACCTGTTCAGGGAAATTGCCCGAAAGCTCGGTATCCCTGATGTATTGACGCTCTATCGTGCCCGGCACACGTTCGGGACAGTGGCGATGGCGGAGACCAGGAACCCAGCTTGGTCAAAGAGTGATGGGACACGAGAGCCTGAGTACAACCATGATCTCTCTGCACCCGGAAACGGCTCAGATCAAGAATGTGATCGATAGCCGGAATCGACAGAAGGAGCTGCAGGTTGGCACGACCACAAAAACAGCCACAGTCGTCCAGCGGGAGGGATGTGACCAACCATAAGTTGTTGAAATGATGGTGAGCGCGGAAGGAATCGAACCTTCAACCTACTGATTAAGAGTCAGTTGCTCTGCCAGTTGAGCTACGCGCCCGATTGTTAGGAAACCTGCAGAAGGGCAGAATGAATTATAACATTCGCCGCTTAGGCACATGGCTTCGCTCCGTTGCATTCTGGACCGAGAACGGCCATCCGTGATCGCAATTTGTTTTTCCGAGGTGAATGCCGCGCGAAACCTGAAGACATCGGCATCGCGCCGCAACCTGACCCGAAGATTCGAAGCGAATGCGGGAGGAATTCTGAGGATGTTGGCGCCAGCGGCAATCAGGCGCGAAGATTCGGGAAGACGTCCGAAAAAAATGCAGTACACGCTGTCAGCGAAACAGAGCACTACCCAATGGATGTTTCCTACTCGATCTGTACCAGCTCTCTAGCATCGACCGGAGACTGCGGAGTGCGAATCGTCTGGGGTGCGCGCCAGTGATCCATGTACGAAACCTGATGCACGCACGAGACAGTGCAGTGCGGCGCACAACTTTTTTCAGTGAGGAACTCGCGGCGTATGTCAGCGACGGAATACTGATCAAGAGGGATTCCGGGGTAGCCCCGCTGTTGCGAGCAATAGTGCACTAAGCCGTCCTCGCAGATGTAGAGATAGCGGGCACCCGCGCGACAGCGCCAATCGTTCGGCTTTCCATTGGCAATGTTGTTCTGAAACCAGTTGAAGCGCGCATAGTGGTGCTTTTCCAGACCCTTCATCTGCATGAACACCTCGCGCTCGGCTTCGCTCAGAGGTTGCAACTGTCCCTCACCGTCGTGAATAATGCCGATGGTAGACGTGAAGCCGAGTTGCACTGCCCGCCGTCCCACCACCAGTGCGTCATGCGGATTGTGAATGCCGCCGCCAACGACAGAATTTATGTTGACGTGAAAGTCCGCGTGCTCCGCCAGCAATTGCAGTTTCTTGTCGAGCACCTTTAGCGACTTCTTGGAAACCTCGTCAGGCATCACGTTGTCGATGCTGATCTGAAGGTGGTCGAGACCGGCTCGATTAAGGCGCTGGATACGATCCGCGGTAAGCAGGTATCCGTTGGTGATCATGGCAGCCAGGATCGGGTGCTTGCGAATGTGGGCGATCAACTCATCCAGTTCCGGATGCAGCAGCGGTTCGCCTCCGCTGAAGGTGACGATGGACGTGCCCAGCCGGGCCAGGTTATCGATGCGCGCTTTCATCACATCGACCGCAACCGGCTTGGAGAAGTCGTCGTACTCGTTGCAGTAGGTGCAGGACAGATTGCAGCGTCGAATCGGGATGATATGTGCCAGGATCGGGTGGTCGGTCGAGGCCAATCCTTTGGCGACCATTTTGAGCTCGCGAGCCCGGCGTTTGTAGGTCACAATCCGCCGGTGCGCCCCTGGTGAAGGTTTCGACATATTAAGCTCCTTCCATTACATCACAATCAATAGTGCGAAGGTGAAGCGGGCAACCTTGTGCGGGGAATTTTGACCGTTGAGCGGCGTCCGGCGCCATTCAAGGGCATTCCACCGTGGTGCTCTGCTCTGGACAGTGCCCAAAACAGTGCCTTGGGTCTGGTCGGCGACGTTGGCACTTTGGTTTATAATGGAGAATTCAGCCAACCATTCTGGAGCTCCTAACACATGCTGCGTTTTCTGCAAAAGCCCGGTCCCCTCAAGAAATATATATTGGGCGGCATTCTCGTTTTCGTCTGTCTGGCCATGAGCACATACCTCATTCCCGGCGGCATCACCGATTACCTGGGCGGCGGTCTGACCACGCAGGGCGTAGTGGCCAAGGTCGGTGATCAAGAAATTGGCCTGCAAGACGTTGCCCAACAGGCCCGTCTTATAGGACGCCAGCAGTTCAAAGGAAATATCCCCCCAACGCTGATGCCTTATTTGATGCAGCGGGCAGCGCAAGGCCTCATCACGGAAAAGGCAATCGTGTATGAAGCCGACAAGATGGGTCTTGGGGTAAGCGACGACGAACTCCGGAACGCTCTTCACCAGGGGGAAATGGGCCAGGTGCTGTTCCCCAACGGCAGCTTTATTGGCCAGCAAGCTTATGAGGAGGTCGTTTCAACCCAGTTCAATTTGAGCGTGGCGCAGTTTGAGCGGGAGATCAAAGCAGAAATTGCGCAAAGAAAACTTTTGGCTACCGTCAGCGCAGCCGTCTCAGTCAGTGATAAAGACATTGCCGAAGAAGTGAAGACCCAGGATACCAAGGTAAAGTTCGACTACGCCGTGGTCACGCTCGAAGACGTCAAGAAGCAAATCAAGCCCACTGATGCCGAGCTGAAAGCATTTTACGATCAGAACAAACAGCTGTATGCAAATTCGATCCCCGAGAAAATCAAGGCACGCTACATCCTGATTGATACGGAAAAGCTTGCCGATCAAGTTTCCATCACACCGGCGGAGCTGCAGCAGTATTACAAGGCGCATCAGGACGACTACCGCATTCCTGAGACCGTGACGGTGCGCCACATCCTGATCAAGACTCCGACTCCCGACGCCAACGGCAAAGTGGATCAGAAGGGTGTGGCAGCGGCCCAGGCCAAGGCCGAGGACATATCCAAGCAGCTCAAGGCGGGAGCGAGTTTCGACGAGTTGGCAAAGAAATACTCCGATGATCCGGGGAGCGCCAAGGACGGTGGGCTGCTGCCGCCGATCACTCGCGGACGCACGGTTCCAGAGTTCGAGCAAGCCGCCTTCAGCACTCCGGTTGGCCAGACCACGGGAATCATCCGCACCAGCTATGGATTTCACATCATCGATGTGGAAGCCAAACAGGAAGCGCGACTGAAGCCCCTCGATGAAGTGAAGCCGCAAATCGAGCCGCTCCTCAAGAAGCAAAAAGCCGCAGCCGAATCGCAAAGCGTGGCGTCTGCGATACAAACACTTGCGCGTACTGCCGGGATGGACAAGGCTGCCGCAGAGAAGAACTTAACCATTACCACGACAGATTTGATCACCCAGACGGACCAACTGCCAGGAGTGGGCAGTGCTCCCGACTTTATGAACGCGCTGTTTTCCGCGAAGAAGAACGAGCCGCCGGCCATAGCCTCCACTCCGGCCGGTTATGTTGTTTACCAGGTCACGGAAATTCAGCCGCCTCAGACTCCCACATTCGAACAGATAAAAGCGAAGGTAGAAGATCAATTCCGGGATCAGCGAGCCCAGTCGCTGCTGGCCCAGAAGACACAGGAATTGTCGGATCGGGCGCACGCTGATCACGATTTAAACAAGGCGGCCAAGGAAGTAGGCGCTACGGTCAAGACCAGCGATTTAGTCGACCGTACCTCGCAGGTCCCTGATCTGGGAGCCATGACCGGGCAGGCGAGCGTCGCGTTCACCTTGAAGACCGGTGGAATCAGCGGTCCGATTCAAGCTGGACAAAATGGAGTGGTCCTGCAAGTAGTCGAGGTACAGGAACCCACCCCCGAACAAGCCAAGCAGGGATGGGACAAGGCCAAAGAAACGCTGCTGCAACAAAAGCGCGAGGAATATGAAGGCCTCTATGTAGAGAACCTGCGCACGAAGCTGGAAAAGGACGGGAAGATCAAGATCAACAAGAAAGAAATGGACCGTTTGACCTCTTCCGAAGGAACGTAGAAGGGGACGCAGTTAACTTCTCTGGCCAGCAGAGACGCCTGCTGGCCACTGTTGTCTGCGCGGCCTTAACTGACCAGCTTTCGAATCAGCTAGAAAAATCACCCATGCTTTCACAACGCTCATCCGGTGTCCTGCTGCATCCCACTTCCCTGCCTTCGCTCGGCGGAATTGGAGATTTGGGGCCAGCGGCATACCGTTTCGTGGAGTGGCTGGCTGCTGCCAAACAAACCTTGTGGCAGGTCTTGCCCTTACAGCCGGTGGGGAGCGGAAATTCGCCTTACTCCTGCACCTCGGCTTTTGCCGGCAACGTGCTCATGATCAGCCTGGAGCGCCTAGCGGAGCGTGGCCTGGTCGACTCCAGGCAAGTGGCGGCGATTCCTGATGGAGAATCCTTCGTTGACTTTGAAAGCGTGCGCGCCCACAAGCTTCCACTATTGCGGCAGGCCGCAGTCGAGTTTCTGCGGTCCGCAACCGGCCCCTCGCGCCAGCGCTACGATCGTTTTTGCAACGACAATCAATGGTGGCTGGAAGATTACGTGCTCTTCAGCGCTTTACGCGAACAATATGGCCAGCAGCCTTGGAACGCATGGCCATCTCAAATTGCCCGCCGAAATCCTGACGCGCTGACGAAATTGCATTCCAAGTTAAGCCAGCGTCTGGAGGAGGAACGCTTTTTGCAGTTTGCGTTCTTTGAGCAGTGGCAGGCTCTTCGTTCCTACTGCACTGAGCGCGGCATCCGGGTCATCGGTGACGTGTCAATCTTCGTCAGCTACGACAGCGCCGACGTTTGGACCCATCCCGAAATGTTCCGCCTGAAGGAAGATTTGTCTCCGGAGGTAGTCGCCGGCGTGCCCCCCGACGCCTTCAGTGAAACCGGACAGCGCTGGGGCAACCCGCTTTATGACTGGCCAGTCTTGCGGTCCGACGGCTATAGCTGGTGGATCCATCGAATGCGCTGGGCGATCGAGACCTGTGATATCGTTCGTCTCGATCACTTTCGGGGGTTTGAAGCATACTGGGAGATTCCGGCTGACGAACCGACAGCGGTTAACGGTCACTGGGTCGAAGGCCCGAACGACGATCTTTTCAAAGCGCTGCGAAATGCCCTCGGCAAGCTTCCGTTCATCGCCGAAGATCTGGGCTACATAACGCCGGAAGTCCATCACCTGCGCAGTAGCCTGCAAATTCCCGGCATGAAGATTCTGCAATTTGGATTTGGGAATCGGGGCGCGCATGCTTACCTGCCGCATAGGTACGATCCGGACTGCGTGGTCTACACCGGTACGCATGACAATGACACGACTGTCGGCTGGTGGAACACGGGAGCCACCGCCGAAGAGAAGAAGTTGGCCTCAGCCTATCTGGGAATCAGCGCAGACGGAGTAAATTGGGCGTTCATTCGCGCCGCCCTAACATCGGTCGCTAATCTGTGTCTCATTCCCGTTCAGGACGTGCTGGGGCTGGGCAGTGAAGCACGAATGAACGTTCCCAGCGAAACTTGCGATAACTGGTCATGGCGTTTGCAACCCGATGCGCTTACTCGCGCGCTTGCCAAGAAAATGGCTACCCTGGTTGAAATTACCGATCGTGACGCCTGCATCAAGGTACCGTCACTGCAAAACCAGCAAGGCCAGGGGAAAGCTAGCGAAGACTTCGCGGCATAGCAGGGATTGCCCGGCTGTGAGAATTTCCCCGGTAAGAACATTGCGCAACCGTTTGCCGATTGAGGCAGGTGGCAGCGACAACTCCGCGTCACCCCACACACTGCCGATCGGCGGCTCTTCCCTTCCCTTCATGAGCGTGTAGCTGAGGCGCGGAGTCGCGACCACAATCGCCTCCGCGCCGTGCACGCGCGCAAATGCCACGACGTGATCTTCTTTGGCATGGCTCACCTGCAGAGGAACATAATTTCCCCGTTGGAACAGTTCCTTACGATCTCGCCGTAAATTCAAGGCGCACATTGTGACCCACATCTTGATTCGGCCACTGCGGTAGTCCCACAACAACTCCCGAGAAAGCTCTTCCCCATCGTCCGATCGGGCGTACAGTTCCTCCAGAACACGCGAGCGCAGTCCGAAATCAACCGGACGGCGATTGTCGGGATCGACCAGGCTGAAGTCCCACATCTCCTGTCCCTGGTAGATGTCGGGCACACCCGGACAAGTCAGCTTCAACAAGGTCTGAGTCAGCGCGTTGATCGCACCAAAATAGGCTACCGCTGGAAGAAATTTTTGTAGCGAGTCCCAAAAGAGATTGGCCTTGCCTCGATAGTCCGGTGAGAGTATTTTCTCCAGGAAATCGTTCATGCCGGCGACGTATTCAGGGTTGGGATTGAGCCAGCTCACATTGACTTTGGCCTCGTGGACCGCTTTTTCCATGTACTGCTGCATGCGGTGAATAAACGCGATCCGTTGCTCTTCACCCGCCATCCGCAACGGCCATGCGCCCACCAGGGTCTGATACAACAAATATTCTTCGTTGTCATCGGGAACCATGCGCCCATCACCCAGTTTCGGCTTACGATTGCGATTGATGCGCCGCCACTTCATCACCTGGGCCGCCCAGTGACGAGGCATTTCAGAGACTACATCGAGACGAGCCCGCACGTCTTCGCTGCGCTTAGTGTCGTGGGTCGAGCTGCTCAGCATGGTGTGCGGCCAGTGCTCGGCCCGCAATTGGTTAGCCCGATGAAACTCGGAAAGCGGAACACCGAAGTTCGCCGGCGAACCCCCAACTTCATTTACCGAGATAAATCGCGTGTAAACGTAGCAGGCAGTATCTTCCAGCCCCTTGGCCATCACGGGCCCGGTTAGCTGCTGAAATTTCAGCGTAAAGTACAGTTGCTCGCGATAGCCGTAGATTGTCGCGTCGCCACCGCTTCCTTCGAGCAGCAGGATGCTTTGCAGGAAATCGAAGACTGCCGACGCCAGCACGGTATTACGGCGTTTGGCCAGATTGATCGCCGCATGGATATGTTGACGGTCGCCTTCATTCACATTCCCACGTTCGTCAATGTAAGTGCGGTAAACGGGGAAGCAGGCGATGGTCTCGCGAATCGCCTCTCGCAGTACGCCGCGGGTAAAATCGCGGGCTCGGCGATCCCGATTGGAAATCTCATTGAGCATGTGCGTGAGCACGTTAACTTCGCTGGCCAGCGCCCGCCGCATGATGAGCTTCTTGCTGTGGTAGATCAACCTGTCGACATTGACCGATCCCCCAATTATCCGATGATAGAGATTGGTGAAAGAACCTTCATGACGATGATCGATTAGGATGCCGTTTACCAAATTCGCGAAATCGTAGCCCACTGAGCCGTCCACAGGCCAATAGCGAGGCAAATCTTCGCCCGGCTCTAAAATTTTCTCGACGAGTAAATAAAGGGGCGCCTGCTGATTCATCCAGTCGCGCTGTGCGAATGCGCCGTGGGCTTCCAACTCGATGCCATCGGCCGCCAGAGGAGACACGGGCTGGGCTCCTATGCATTGACTGGCAGCAAAAAGCCTCTGTAAGCGCATGAAATATTGCGTCGGGTTCAGCAGTCCATCCGGGTGATCGATGCGCAGACCGGCGATGAGATCTTCCGCCAGCAGCGTCCGGATCAGCTTGTGCGTCTCGGCAAACACCCGCGGATTCTCCATGCGCAGGCCAACCAGGTCATTGATGTCAAAAAATCTGCGGTAATTGATTTCCTCTCCTGACACCCTCCAGAAGGCAAAGCGGTACACCTGTGCCTCGAGAAGCTCATGCAGGCGGTCGAAGCTATGGCTGTCGCCCAGTGTTCCGTTCAACAACCGGACGGCTTCAGCAATTTCCGTCCGCACAGCGAGCGATGCACGGGTCAAGCGTTGCAATTGATCGAGTAAGGATGGGATCTCGCGTTGCCGCCGAGTTATTTGATCAGGGTCCGTGACGCTGTGAACCGGCAGCTTGCCGAAGAAATGGATGAGCGAATACAACTCCACCACGCCCGGATCGGCGTCGTGGCTGCGGGATTGTCGAGGGTCGGCGTCGCTGGCAAAGAGCAGCGGGATGGTTTGCGGATCGATGGGGAACGCCTTGTCGAAGTACTTCACGACGAAGCGGGCATCCTTGAAGCAAATCTGGATGTTCCCAGCTTCGAGGTCTTCTCCGTAGGGCTTTCCCAGAATCGGCACCAGGACTTTGTTTCGCAGCTCGGGCTTTAGTGACTTCCAATCGATGTCGAAAAAATCGGCGTAGGCTGAAGTGCGCCCATTCTGCATCACGTCCTGCCACCAGGGGTTGGTTCCGTGACCCACTCCCATATGGTTGGGAACCGTGTCGAGGATGAGGCCCATACCGCGCGACTTCAGTTCGGCGACCAGTTTCCGGAATTCATCTGAAGTGCCGATCTCGGGGTTGAGCTGGTTGTGATCGATGATGTCGTATCCGTGCTGGCTGCCGGCGCGCGCCTTCAAAATGGGTGAAGCGTAACAGTGGCTCACGCCCAGCTGCCCCAGGTAAGAGACAAGTCGGCTGGCGTCTTCGAAGCGAAAGCTCTTGTTGAATTGCAGGCGGTAGGTCGACAACGGTATGGCAAAGCGCTTCCGGGCGGCAAGGCGGTCGAAGCACTGGGACAATTCTGAAGATTCGACGGTCAGAACCGGCAAACTCGTTTGCATGTTCACTTCCGGCCCCGCTGCGCTTCATCGCTGAGCGATTCAAGTTGGATGCACAGCGGAGCGTCTGCGCTGTCTGCCCCTTCTCAATCCCGCGCCTTTACTTAATCGTGAACGGCGGCGAGAATAGGAGATTGGCACATATTCCTAATCGAGTTCTGTTGCAGTGCTTTCTTAACACAGCGAGGATACAGGCATTCCCGCCTCGCTGGTAAGCTGGAATGAAAGGACTTTTATGCCCGCTACCGGTGAACTAATCCGCATGATGAATTATGTTGACGATATTGCGGCAACGCTGCGCCGCATCAACGCCAGTCTCTACCTGATTACCGGCGAAGAAAAGCTTCGACTGGCCGAGTATATGCGCAAATCTGACCCCAACTTTCTGAGCGTGGTCGAGCAACTGGAAAAGGGAGGAGACTAGCCAGTGGCCGAGGTCCGCACTGTTGCAGTCATCGGCGCCGGGATTATGGGCCGCGGTATCGCCCATGCCGCAGCCCTGGGCGGCTATCGCACGATTCTTGAAGACATTCTGCCCACTACTCTGCGCAAGGCTGAGACCGAGATCCGCACCAACCTCGACAAAGCCGTCGAGCTGGGAAAAGTGACCAAGGCCCACGCTGACCAAGCGCTTGGCCACCTGGAATACGCTTCTTCTGTGGAGCAGGCCGCCCGTGAAGCCGATTTGATCATTGAGGCCGTCCCCGAGGAGATGGAATCGAAAATCGAGATATTCACCCTGCTGGATAAGGTCAGCCGCCCAGAGACGATCCTGGCTTCCAATACCTCTTCACTCAGCGTTACAGAAATTGCGTCGGTGACGTATCGCGCAGCGAAATGTGTAGGGATGCATTTCTTCAATCCGGTGCACAAAATGAAGTTGCTGGAGATTGTGCGAGCGCTGGAAACCGACGAAGAAACTCTGGCGGCTGCGGTTGAGGTCGGCAAGCGGATGGGCAAAGAAGTCGTGGTGATCAGGGAGTCGCCGGGATTCATCACCAGCCGCATCAATGCCATGATCGGCAACGAAGCGTTTTACATGCTGCAGGAGGGGGTGGCGTCTCCGCAGGACATTGACAAGGCGCTCAAGCTTGGATTGAACCACCCCATGGGGCCGTTCGAGATGGTCGATCTGGTTGGACTGGACACACGCCTGCACATTCTTGAATATCTGCATAAATCGCTGGGCGAGAAGTTTCGTCCGGCGCCATTGATGGTGCAATATGTGAAAGCTGGACGCCTGGGGCGCAAGGCGGGCCGTGGAGTGTATGAATATCCCGGACAGGAAACTGGACGAACTGAAACGCAGGCTGCCACTTCGGCGGAAAAAGAAAAGAAGTAGCGCTGACGGTCAGTGGAAATCGTGCGATCGTACATCGGCGTCGGTAATATCAACTGTATCGGCAGTGTAAGAATCGCGCAGGGGTGACACCCGCTTCACTTTTACGGAGATCACGCCATCCTGATTTTGCAGGACACCTTCCAACAACAGGAATTTTTCCGACACAATCAGAACACGATTCTGTTCCAGCAGATCCGGAGTGATGATCGCATTGCTGATACCGGTCTCGTCTTCCAAGCTGAGAAAGACAAATCCCTTGGCGGTGCCCGGCCTCTGCCGCGCAATCACGCAGCCGGCTATCCGCACATGACGGCCATGCGGAATTTGCGTCAACTCTCTTGCTGAAAGTGTGCCGGCCCGTTGCAAATCGGCCCGGCGATAAGCCAGGGGATGAGGGCCGACCGTAAGGCTGGTACCGTGGAAATCGGCCACCAGCCGTTCTTCCGGCGTCATGGGCGCCAGAGGAGAAGCCACATCCGACTCAGGAATGCCCTCCAGCAGGGGCCCAGCAAAGCGGGCCGCGCGCTCTACCTGCCACAGCGCATCGCGACGGTGCAAACGCTGTTCATTTCCCCTTTTTCGAGGCAGGTCTAAGTCCACGCGCAAAGCTTCTTCCGTGCGTCCAATTGAATTCAGCGCACCAATCGAAGCCAGTAACACCAATTCATTGCGGCGCAGTTCGGGAACCCGATAAGCCAGGTCCGCGATTGATTCGAAGGGGCGTTTTCTGCGCTCCCGCAGGATGGCTTGCGCTGTATCTTCGCGTAATCCTTTCGCATAACGAAAACCCATGCGCAGAGCAGTAGAGCGGACTACTGGGGCTGCGCCAGCTACAGGTACAGGATCCATGGTTTTAGACACAGACCAATCCTGCTTGCTATCCCACATTGTGGCATTACCGTCCGGCTCCAGAGTGCAGTTCCAGTCAGAGCATGTAATATCCACCGGTTTCACCCGTAGCCCATGGCGCTGAGCGTCTTTCACGATGGTTGAAGGATGATAAAACCCCATAGGCTGATTGTTAAGCAGTGCCGCAGTAAACGCTGCCAGATAACGGCATTTGAGATAGGCGCTGGCATAGGCGATAAGGGCAAAGCTGGCGGCGTGCGATTCGGGAAATCCGTAGAGCGCGAACGAGGTGATCGACTGGATAATCTGCTCCTGCGACTCAGGAGGAATGCCGTTGCGCTTCATGCCCTCACGCAGCTTTACCTCGATATCGCGCATGCGTTTCTCGCTGCGCTTGAAACCAAATGCCCGGCGCAATTCCTCCGCTTCCCCGCCGCTGAAACCCGCTGCAATCATGGCCATGCGCAGCAACTGTTCCTGGAAGAGCGGCACGCCGAGGGTGCGCTTCAATACCGTCTCCAGCGAGGGATGCGGATAGACAACCTCCTGCCTGCCTTGTCGTCGCATTAGAAACGGATTCACCATCTGGCCAACGATAGGCCCGGGCCGAATAATGGCAACTTGTACCACAATGTCGTAGAAGTGCGTGGGACGTAACCTTGGCAAACACGACATTTGCGCCCGGCTCTCGATCTGAAACATGCCCACGGTGTCGGCCTTCTGCAGAGCGCCATAGACTACTGGATCGTCCGATGGAAGTTTTGCCAGATCGACCTCTTCCCGGTAATGATCGCGGATGAGGGTGATGGAATCTTCCAGCACGGCCATCATTCCCAGCCCCAGCAGGTCAACTTTGACAATGCCCATGTCGGCGCAATCTTCCTTGTCCCACTGCACAACTACGCGATTGGGCATGGTGGCAGGTTCCAGCGGGACAATAGAATCCAGTTGTCCCTGACAAATAACCATGCCGCCGGAGTGCTGCCCCAAATGTCGCGGCAGGTCTTGCACGGCAAGACAGAGCTCAAAGAACAGGCGCATGCGCGGATGCCGCAGGTCGAAGCCGGCGTCACGAAACTGCCGCTCAAGAGTATCGCCCGGATCCTTGTACTCCCAGGAACTCACCAGCCCGGCCAGACGATCGAGAGTCTCGCCATCAAAGCTGAGCGCCTTGCCAACCTCGCGCGCCGCCGAGCGTCCCCGATAGGTGATGACGTTGGCCGTCATGGCCGCACCCAGCTTGCCGTAGCGTTCGTAAACATATTGAATAGCGCGCTCGCGCTGATCGCCGCTGGGAAGATCGAGATCGATGTCGGGCCACTCGCCACGCTCTTCGGACAGAAAGCGCTCGAACAGCAATTCCATGCCTACGGGATCGACCGCGGTTATGCCCAGCGAATAGCACACGGCACTATTCGCCGCCGAACCTCGTCCCTGCACCAGAATGCCGTGTTTGCGGCAGTGGCGCACGATGTCCCACACGATAAGAAAATAGCCCGGCAAGCGGAGTTTCTTGATCAGGGCAAGCTCACGATCAATCTGGCGCTGTGCACGCTGCCATAACTTGCTTTGGCCGGGACGCAAATAGCGGTCACGAGCGCCTTCCATAGCACGCGTGCGTAAGAACGAATCCATGGTTTCGCCTTCAGGCACGGAATACCGTGGAAATTCGTAGCCAAGATCCTTCAGGGTGAACTCGAGCCGCGACGACAGCTCTAGAGTGTTAGCGACGGCCTCCGGCAGGTCAGCAAAAAGTTGCTGCATCGCTTGCGGCGTTTTGATATGGCGCTCGCTATTCCGCGCCAGCAGACATCCGGCAGTATCGAGCATGCGGTGGTGGCGAATGCAGGTGAAGACATCAAGAATCCGGCGCTCTTCGGGCTTGGCATAGTATGCCCCTTGCGTAGCCAGCAACGGCAAGCGCAGGCTACGCGCCAACTCGATTGCCGCCTGATTCCGAGCTTCCTGCGCGCGATTGTAGTGGCGCTGCAGTTCGACATAAACGTTGCCGCGGCCATAGATTGCAATGAGTGCTTCGAGGATTCGGCGGCCTGCCGCGTTACCACCCTTTGCCAGCGCGTCCGCAAGTGGACCATCTTCGCTGCCGGTAAGGCAGATCAGCCCTGCGGCATGCTCAGCGAGATCGGCTGCCGAAGCGATGGCTTGTGAATTCAGCAGGAGATGATCGTCGACGGCAGAGGTGGAAGAGTGCGGCCGTGCAACTGGATACTTCGGCGCGCGCAACTTCATTCGAGTCACCAGGCGGCAAAGATTCTGGTAGCCTTCGCGAGAGCTGCACAGCAGGGGAAGGCGTGTCGCAGTCTGGCTGTTTAGAATCGGCGTGCCCAACGAATGATGAGATTGGGCCGGATGGGAGGAGAAAAACGCAGTGATCTCTGCTCCAATATGCGCCTTGATCTTCAGCTTCCTGGCGGCGAGATAAAAACGCGGCGCACCATAAACTCCATCACGATCGAGTAAGGCCATTGCCGGCATCTGGTGCTGGGCGCACACTTCGGCCAGTTCCTCGGGAACCGAAGCTCCTTCAAGAAAGCTGAAAGCAGAGCGGGCGTGGAGCTCGACGTACATAAATACAGTTAGCAGTTGCCGGTCGCCAGTTGTCAGTAATCAAATGCTTGATGTTTCTTTTCCGCGTGTCTCTTGAGGTCGATGTCAGTCATAGCTGGCATCGGCAAACCAGTGGCCGGTGGACAGGTCCCGGTAAATGCGATAGAGAGCCACAGAATTCTCCTGGCTATGGGTTGTGCTGGCGTCGCTTCCAGCCGCCGATTTGCTGCCATTACCCTGAGCCAGCGCTATGTCCCATTCTTCGCGGTCCCAGGGACCGGCGGGACCATTACTTGAGCTTTCTTGCTTTCCGTTTTCCGTCCACCAATCTCCTGAAGAGCGCCACGGTCCTGCTAACCACAAGATTTTTCCTTGTAATTCTGCTCGACCGGCTTTTTCTTTTTCGGCGGCCAGGCTGACCGGGCGCCCTTCTGACAGACGCACTCGGAGCTTGCAGGCCGGCCGAAAAAGTCGCAGCGCCAGAAGGGGCTGGATGTCGAGATCTGACATTGTGAGACAGGCTGCGGGACTGCTCCTTTCGGCTGGGGCCACAAAGCGGTCTACCTGAAAGCTGTTGGGGTAATGCGCATCCAGCAGGCGGGCAATTCCGGCCCGCCGTTCGCCAACAATGCCGCTGATTCGCGCCAGCGTAATTTCAAGCTTTTCCGCCTCGGGAGTAGCTGGCAGGAACAACCCGCGTTGTGCCGGGCGAGGCGGCGCCGGCTTTGCCATGATCCATACCTTTGAGACCGGAGCTCCTGGCGGACAGGCCGCCAATTCCAACTGCAGCAACTTCAAAAACACCTTCGTGTCGCGCATGGGAACCGGCAGCTGCAAAGTACGAGCGTAGAAAGGTAATCCCACATTGTGTGAATTTGCAGAATGGCCGGTTAACTCCTCGACGGTAGTGGCTTCCTCATCGGCGACACGCCGTTCCAGTTGCAAGCGCAGGTGCAATTCTTGTACGGCCAGGGCCCGCGCTTCCAGCCGGGCACACAATTGTTCCAATAACCGGTTCAGAACAAACGACAGAGGCTCCAGGGTTTCAACCGACGATTCCAGTTCCATCGCTTCTTCAAAATGGGAGGTTGGTTCACACAGCGCAAGCGTACGCAACTCTTCTCCCCGGGCCAATCTTTGCAGCCTTATTCCCCCCTCACCCAACCGTGAAGCCAAGGCCTGCTCGGGTAAGAGTGCAAAAGAACGAAAATCACGAATTCCCCAGCGCTCCAGAGTGTCGCGCATCTGTTCCTGCAGCTTCTGACGCTCACGCTCGGGAGGCGGGACGTCAAACTTCGATGGGGAAGCCTCCAATGCATCCAGCAAAACCTGCAATGGCAATACTCCCAGTCGCTGGGCTTCTTCGCCGACGGGAATCACCGTGATACCACTGAATCCCCGCGCAGCATGCATAGCGGCGCCAGGATTTACAGCCAGCGCAAGATTTGCTTCTAACCCAACGGCACGGACCCGTGCTGCCAGGTCGCGTGCCATTTTTGCGGGGGCACCATAAAGGCGTCCTAGACCGGCAAGATCGAGCAGCAACATATCCGGGGCGGTATTTTCCACGCGAGGAGTAAAAGCGTGGGCAACATCGAGGAATGCGGCGTGAGCTGAGTTTTCCTGTTCGATCGAGCGTTGACGTAAGACTGCGGCAGCAGGAGTTCCCACAAAAACAGACGCCTGCAATTTGGTCATGCCCACTTCCAATCCCCGCAGACGAGCTTTGTGGTTCAGTGCGATTACGCGCACCAGCGGCGGTTTGCCTTCCAGTACAGCTACGGCTCGTTGGCGCAAACACGGCTCGACGCGAACCATCGCTTCCACGGGAAAATCGGGAATGTAAATGCAAGCAAACATGTTGAGAAATTCGGCACCGATTGCCGCGAAAAACGTTTTTTGCTTGTCGGGAATAAACGATTGGCTAATCGTTCTGTCATCCCGTGTCGTTTACTTAGTCACTCGTTTACTTGAATCTCATAACGCGACTTGCAGTCCAAAGCAGACTCCGGCAGAATGCGGTGGTTTGCGCTGAGCCCAGGAACGCACTACTTCGGCGCGAAAATTCATGCCGCGCAACACGGCGGCATGGCTTACAACATTTTTTTCAAGGATGTGTGCCTGCCGGCCTTCAGCCAGCGAACCTTTCCAACCCTTTGCATCAGGAAAACCTGTCTGGCGAGCCATTGAGACATGCGGCCCTTGCCAACTTCTCGCCACAACCGGCTGTTCCTGAATCGACGCCGTAGCGTGCGCTAAAACTTTCTCATGCCGCATTTGGACTACCAACGATGCACATGTCCCGGCCCAAGGCTCCTGCTCCACCAACAACAGCACGGTGGCGGTGGGTTCAACGGCACGACGAAACCGAAACCACGAAGTGAGCGGCACGCGCCGCACACTTTCCGACGGGATATCTCCCATATCGAGCACGACCATGCCAAAGCCGCCTCCCTGGAGGAGTAAATCGGTCACCTTCAACACCTGTTCCATCGTCGTAGCAAATGCAAAACCAGCGCGGGTGAGAGACCGCGGCCGCCCGAAAGCAGCATTTGCCGTTTTTTCTGTGTGACGCGGCGCGCTCGACGGCTCATTGCAGCGCACCCAAAGTAAGCGTGAAAGATCGATGCCCGCCGTTTTCGCCGAAGCCGGATTGAAGCTGTCGCTCGCATCCACCAGCGCACAAATCTCTTGCCGGCGGGTAGCCCCGGCCAAGGCTGCCAGCATTACCCCAGTGCGTCCCGAGGAAGATGGTCCCGCAATTTCGCTAAGCGCTCCCCGTGGGAGTCCGCCCGTGACTGTGTCGAGGGCAGGCACCCCAGTCGATACCGTCAAGGGAGTTTGGCGTTCGCGAAGCAGAAGTGTGGAATTGAGCCGCTGGTCGAGTGAAGATTCGATACGGGCACGAAGCGTGTCTGCAGCGGGCATAAGGAACCTCAGGCGGGCGAAGTCGCTTTCGCTTTTTATTCGCCTATCAATGAGATGATGCTCCGGGAAAACTAAGTTGTCAATCCCTCAAAAATCCGGGTTTTTCTCATTTTCGGAAGGTCGACTGAGCACGATGAGGCAGAAGACTATTTGCAAGCTCGATGGTATGCGGGCCGATATCCCTTCTGCTGAGCCTCGGATTGTTTCATGTAAACGCCTGATTTTGTCGCTCCATACCAATGTGTACCTTGGCAGTGATATACCCCGGAGTTGGTGTTGACCCAAACCTGAACCTCCGCACTGCTGGTGGAAGAGCTTGGGAGCACAGCAGATTTCGTCGGCGCGGCTTGCGGGCTGGGCGTGGCAGGAGGCAACGCTTGCTGCGCGCGTGTTGTCCCCGTAGCCAGAAGCGCAAACAGGAGGATGCAGAGAACAGTCGACTGCACCAGTCGACTAGAAGCGGGGTGGAATGTGCGGTCTTGCAGCATTTGAGTGGTTCAATAAGCGAAGCTGAGATTAGCACTGGAACGCGATTTCCACAGTGATGCACCGCACCGAGCGTATGTTCGCATGAAATAGGAGAAGGAATGACAGGGATATTTTTCTCTCGAATGGCCCCGAGGTCGATAACGCGGAACCCCGATTGATACTGGGGATTTGTTATAATGAGGCTCTTCCTTGTGGCGCTATCGTCTAGGGGTTAGGACGGAAGATTCTCAATCTTCAAACCCGGGTTCGATTCCCGGTAGCGCTACCAAATGGCCGCCGCTGCCTCGAACCAGCAAGTTTTCTACCTACTCTTGACAAAACGTTGACAACTAAAAGGACCGTTGCAGATATCGTATCCGCCGACTGGAGCGGAAGAGCCCCTGCTCTGGCTCGTCGATTTGGCGTCATTGCGCACGCCGCATTCCCCGTCTGGTTTGCACGACAACCTTTGGGATTGCAACATTGAAGGAGAATCACGATGAGACAAGATATCTGGAACTGGAGCACAGCCGTTGCGTTGGCGGTTGCAGCTACATTGACGCTGGCGCTGGTCCCCGCCCAATTGGCGCAGGCTCAGACTTTTAGCGTGATTTACGCCTTCGGCGGGCACGGTACTTCCGCACATCCTATCGGCGGAGTGACCATTGACCAGCACGGCAATCTCTACGGAACGTCGGCCTGGGGCGGTGTATATGCTCCTGGCACACTATTCGAATTGAAGCGCACCGCTTCCGGTTTCACTTACAGTGACATTCACAATTTTGGCGAGGGCACTGATGGCAATTTTCCCTGGGATGCTCCGACCTTCGGCCCCAATGGCACTCTGTACGGAACCACCAACGGGGGTGGAAGCCATGGAGAGGGCACGGTCTTCAACGCCCAACCTCCAGCCAGAATCTGCGGCTCTATATCGTGTCCCTGGGAGGAAACGAGTCTTTACAACTTCACCCGGGGAACGGACGGAGGCAATCCCCAGTCGGGAATCATCTTCGACGCCAGCGGAAATATCTACGGAACCAACGTGAACGGGGGCCAGGGTTACGGCGTTGTGTACGAAATGACGCCGTCCGACGGAGGTTGGCAGTACCAAGTCCTCTATACGTTCACCAACGGACAGGACGGCGCGAATCCTGTTTCTCAGTTGCTGTTCGACTCCGCGGGCAATCTTTATGGCACAACCCAGTCGGGAGGATTGGCCGGCTGTGGCGGCTTCGGGTGCGGCACGGTTTACCAACTGTCGCCTTCGGCATCCGGCTGGACCGAGCACACTCTCTACAGTTTTCAGGGCGGTACCGACGGAGAGCAGCCGATGGGCGGTGTGATCTCCGACAGCGCCGGCAATTTGTACGGAGCCACTGGCGGCAGTGACAGCGCCCCCGGCGGTACCGTCTACGAAATCAGTCCCGCAGGCGGAAGTTGGACTTTCCACTTGATCTATGACCTGCCCGGCGATGGACTGGGCCCTTCGGCGAATCTGGCCCGCGACAGTGAAGGAAATCTGTATGCCGCGACCTGGGGCAACGGTGCCTATAACCAGGGAGCAGTTTTCAAACTGACCCCCACGAACCATGGCTGGGTCTACACCGATCTGCACGATTTCACCGGCGGAACGGACGGCGCCAATGCCCTTGGGCCAATGATTGTCGACAGCAATGGCACTCTCTACGGCACGACTTACGACGGCGGGTCGTCAGACTGCGCGTGTGGCGTGGTCTTCGAGATCACGCCGTAGGGTTGGAGTTTTGAACAACATTGCAGCATCACTGCGGGATGCACTCTGCCTCTAGACGATCTCACCAGGCGCGGATTTTCGAGACCGCGCCACATTGTTATCGTTACCCCAGTTATTGTTACCGCAGCAGCAATTCGGCCACTTCCGTAAGTGAGCACCCGCCGAACCGCCTGCGGCCGAGCCCCCGTATCACGTAGCATTGCGAACGATATAAAATAGATAGCAAGGTCGTTCGCTTGCGATCACGCCCAACCCACTATCGGTTATTGCCACAGCCGTCAGGAATTTGTCGAGAAGGCATCGGAGAGTCACTCAAGGCTAACCCAAGTTTTGTTGGAATTTAAATGACGGGTGCCAAGCGCAAGCGAAACTCGCAACCATTAGTCAGGAAAAACGTCGGTGATGGGAGTCACAACTCAAAAATGCAACCATCACCGATACCTGTTCGCTGAACAAAGTAAGTTGTTCTGAGTCGAGGAGTTTTCGGGGCTCAAATTTGCATTCTTAATTCCGTTCGCTGGTGTTCCATAACAGGTCATGTTTTTAGCAGGCTAGAGCGGTCAGCTGACGCAGGTTACTCATTCAAAGGAAAGCAGAAGCAGTATGTCGCTGAAACCTTTTGTCATTAATTCTCACGGCAATATTGTTTTTCCCGGTAACTTTTTCCCGGAGCTGGATTTTTCCGTTTTCAAAACCCTCAAACAATTTGCTGCGGTCATTCGCCGCGACTTCGGCGAGAAGTCCTTTACCGATGCGGAGATTGCCGGCCGTTTGCAAGCAGGTGAATACAAGAACCGGTACGATCTGTGCCGGGACCTGGCTTTGAACCGGCTTTGGGTGAATCGCTATACCCTGACCATGTATGAGAAACGTCCTACGCGCTGGGGAGATCTGCCGCGTCATCGCAGCGACGTGTTCCTGCCGGTGTACAAACCCCGCGACGATTCGGCGGTCATCACCGCGATTCAGTCTGGATATTGGGACCTGCCGTCAGCCTGGGACGAAGATCTGGAAGACCGCGCTTTCAGCATTCTGCTGAATGTTTTTCGCAACAAACTCAGCTCGGGTGGGGAGCTTCGTCCGATTCGGCCTACGGTGGCGGAAGCGCTTGAGGTTCCCAAGGCCCGGACTCGCGTACTGACCAGTTACGATGCCGACTATCTGCGTTACACCTACAACGATGTGCTCGATTGCCTGCATCCGGTACCGGAACTGGAAGCCTTGATGCGGCAGTGCATGATCCTGCACAACCAGTATCCCTGGGACCCGTCGACCAGCGCACAAACGGAACTCAGCCAACTGAAGGACGACGATTATGTGGTGGCGTTTCATCCTCGCAGCCAGGAAGTGATGCGCTTCATTCAGCGCGTCAAGACTGACACCGAGTGGGGGCCGCGAGTTCGCCAGTCGCGCAGGCCGCCCGCTACGCTGGCGCTCAGCGAACCGGTTAAGCCTTATCCGGCGGTAGAGGTCAATAAGCGTTTCGCGATCTTGCCCCGAATCGAAGCGATTGCGGTTTACGAAGGCGAAATCGCCTGTACCAACGCCGACCTCATCCGCAATCATGCTTACTGTTGGTCGCGCATGTCGGCGGCCGAAATCAGCGAGAAAACGGGCATCGAGCAACGCTGCTACACCGAACTTGGGCTGGACGAAATAGCTCTGTTCGCAGCCAAGGACGCCCTCACCAAGTCAGGACGGCGGCCTGCCGAAATCGGGGCCGTGTTGTTTTGCAGCTGCACCAGCACCAAACTTATTCCCTCGGTTGCGACCTGGCTTTCGGGCGAGTTGGGATTGCTGCAGACCCATAACTCCTGTGACATCGTGGCGGCCTGCGCCGGGATGTCGTACGGAATGGCGGAAGCCGTGCGCCTGCTGCAGGAGATTGACCGGCCGATCTTGCTGGTCTGCGCGGAAAAATTCTCTGACAAGATAGGGACGGTGCGCACTTCGCGCATGATTTTCGGCGACGGTGCAGCCGCGGTTGTGATCGGACCCGCACCTGAAGGCACGGCGTCGGACATCGAAATTATCCAGACCTACGCCAGCGGTCCATGGTCGGAGGTCAACTCGATCATCTGGCCGAATCCGGAGTTCGACAACAACATTACCGTCTACGGCCCGGAGGTCAAGGCGCTGGTCACTCGTTATCTGAAGCAGATGATGACTGAACTAGCTCAGTTTCCGAATCCCAACGGCGGAGAAGGATCGCTGATTGACGCCATCGACCTGGTGGTTCCACATCAGGCGAACAAGAACATGGTGCTTACCCTGGCAGAGGCTGCCGGCATCCCCGGCGACCACATCTTTTTCAACATAGAGCGAGTAGGCAACACTTCTTCCGCGAGCATTCTGCTGGCCGTGCACGATGCGGTACAGGAAGGGCGCATCGATCGTCCCATGAGAGTCTTCGCGCCGGGCTTTGGAGCCGGGGCAGTGGGCGGGTATGTGGTCATGCGGGTTGATCCCGCGGTAGTGAGTTGCAGTTCTGAAGACAGGAGTCTTGAAATGGCAAACGTAGCAAACGGAAATGGGTACCAACCGACTTCCCTCGCCGGCCGGGTCGCCCTGGTGACGGGCTCTTCGCGCGGCATAGGACGCGCCATCGCACTTGAGCTGGCGCGTCGCGGAGCCAACATTGCATTGAATTTCCGCTCCGACGCCAAGCAGGCGGAAAGCGCTGCCGAAGAAATCCGCCAAGTCGGTGTCGAGTGTTTGCTGGTGCAGGGCGACGTTTCCAAGAAAGGCGAGGCAGCGCGCATCGTCAAAGAAGTGCTGGACAAATGGCAGCGCCTCGACATACTGGTGAATAACGCCGGTATTACCCGCGACCGCAGCATGCGCAAAATGACCGACGACGACTGGGTGTCCGTCATCAACACCAACCTCAACGGCACTTTTTATTGCACCAGCGCAGCCGTTCCCGCCATGGTCAACCAGCGGTTTGGACGGATCATCAATATCAGTTCCGTGGTTGGACAAATGGGCGCGTTTGGGCAGGCGAATTACTCAGCCAGCAAGGGAGGAATCATCGCTTTCACCAAGACGCTGGCGCTGGAAATGGCCAAGTTCAACATTACGGCTAACGCCATCGCACCCGGTTTCACGTCGACGGAAATGGTGGACGCTATTCCGGAAGAGATAGCCGCCCAGATCAAGGCCAAGATTCCTTTGGGACGGTTCGCTACTGCAGAGGAAATTGCCAAAGCTGCGGCATTCCTGGCGGCTGACGGGGATTACATCACCGGACAAGAGTTGAATGTCAACGGCGGATACCACATGTAAGTGGGAAATTGCTTACTTGGAACGGGGCGCCAGCCAGCCATCGATATGCGGCCAGGTGTGCTTGCTGGCTCCGCTGCCGGCCATGATTCCAATATGGCCGCCCCGGACCCGGAACAGTTCCTTATCGGTGCTGCTCACTTTGGCCATGATGGGCTCGGACTGACAGGACGGTGTGATGTGATCGTCCTCGGCAATGACGGTCAGCAGATTGGCGTGAATGCGGCTCAGGTCGACGCGCTGGCCTCGAATCACAAGTTCGCCGCGCATCAGTTTGTCGTTGCGATAAAGATCGACGATCAGTTGGCGAAATGCACCGCCGGCCAGAGGCACATTGTCGGTTACCCAGGTATTCATCGCATGCCAGGATTGCACCATGCGGGGATCGTCAATGTTGTCCCATAGCTTGACGTAATTGCCCACGTAATTTTCTACCGGCTTGAGGGCCTTTGCGCCGTAGTCAATCATCTCGCCCGGCATATTTCCAAAGGTAGCCAACACCTTGTCGATGTCAAAATAACGCTCGTCGGTCCAGCGGGCGAAGGTCAAGCCCGGCTTATTGGAAAAGTCGAGAGGAGCGGTCAGCAGAATCAGGTTGCGCATCCCGTCTTCGTCGCCACGCAAGGCCGCATAGATGGTGCTGAGGATGGCGCCGATGCACCAGCCCAGCAGGGTGAACTCCTGCACGCCGAAGGTCGCTTTAAGTTTGCGGATGGCGCGCGGCATGTAGTCCAAAGTGTAATCGTCGAACTTCAGGCTCTTGTCTTCCGGGCCCGGCGCTCCCCAATCGAGCAGGTAGACGTCATAGCCTCTGTTGACCATGTATTCGACAAAGCTGTGACCGGGTCGCAGATCGAGAATGTAGGGGCGATTCATCAGAGCGAAAACCAGCACCAAGGGAACCGGATGGCGCTGCTCTGGGGGCAGGACTGGAGTGTAGCGGAAGAGTTTGGCCTTGTTGAGCGTCCAGACCAGTTCCTTTGGAGTCTGGGCAATGGCAGCCTTGGTGGTCATCACCTTGGTGAGGGTTTTCAGCCGCTCGGCGGCTTCTGTATAGGGGTCGGTGAGAACCGGGGCTTCGGCCATCCTACTTCTTGCCTCTCTTCACTGCTTTTTTCGCGCTGCTGGTCTTCTTGCTGGGCTGCGGCTTGCTCGGTTGCGGTGCGGTTCGCTGCGCCGGACGCGGCGCGGTTCGCGGCGCGGGGCGCGGTGCGCCGCCAGCCTGCATGATCAACCGTAGGATACCGTCTAGTTTGGCGTCGAGGTCGTCGAGACGCATTTCGATATTAGTCATGCGCTCGGCTATGGATACGACATCGGCGCGGGTGGGCATGGCCAATTGCTCCAGCGTCTTGAGCATGGCTTTCTCGATCGCCTCGCGGAATGGAGCTGAAACTGTCAGATAACTATCGAGCACCGCTCCCGTAGCCTGGGCGTAGGCTTCGCTGTTCACCATGTCGACCATGGTTTTACCCCACGCATCCAGGTAGACATCGCGTACGCCCCGCCACGGTTCCATTGGGTCAAACTTCTTACCATCGCGGACTGGGTCTTCCGCCATTCAGGACTCCTTTTACCACGACGATACTACAGAGACAGCCACGAAGATAATCCTGGCAATGTTTTTACTGCCTGGTCTTTGCGACTGCCTCACCCCGACTGATTGGTTCCGTTAGTTCTTGCTGTTGGCAAAAAACTGCTGGGAAGCGAAATCCAGGGCCGACTTCTGGGCTTCGATGACGGCATCGGTTCCGCGCTCGAACGAATCGACGATCAAAGTGGCCGGGCCGGGTATGGAGCTGAACTGCTTTTTGGCCGAGCCAAAAACCGCCTTATTCTGCTCGCTGGCAAAATCAAGGACATTCTTCTGGGCTGCCACCGACTGCTCAACCGACTTCTTGATGGAAGTGGTAACGCCGGCGGCGATTTTGGTGTAGGCATCGGCGCGGACTTTGGTGATTTCGGTGGCAGCCTTGGTCTGCTCGACCACCAGGTCAATGGCGCTCTTCTGGTTTTCGACAGCGGTCTGAACGGCGTGGCCGGCAGCTTCAAAAATGAAGGCGGGCGGGGCTACCGGGAAAAAGCTGAATGCCTGCTTCCAGGCGCCAATCCATTGGGCGGTCTGCTGGGCAGCGACGTCCAGGGTCTTCTTTTGCAGGTCAGCAACCTGCTCGACGGTATTGACGATCACGGGTGAAAAAACGTCCACGAAATCGGTATTCGCGGCAGCTTTGGCGGCGGGCGTGGCCTTCTTGCTTGACTTGGATGTATTCGGCATGGTCTGCTCCTTTAAAGAACGGCGATTTATGATTATGCTGCAATTATTGCTGCACTGCAACATAAGCTATTTTGACCCGCCCGTGAGCGCATGTCAACCATAAAATGAAGAAAAATGTTTCGCAGCCGCTGATCATCAAAAAGTACGAAAACCGGCGTCTTTACAATTCCTCCACCAGCCAGTACATCAACCAGGAGCAGGTAGCCCAACTGGTACGCGAGGGCCATGACGTGCGGGTGATCGACGCCGCCACCGGGGAAGATCTGACCCGGTTGATCCTGGCGCAGATTGTGGTAGAGGATGCCAAGACGCCCGACTCGATTTTTCCGCTTGACGTGTTGCGGCAGATGATTCTGGCCTCGGGCGTGACCACGCAAGAAAATGCCTTGCGCTACATGAAAAGCATGATGGAGATGTATCAGGACGCTTACCGGGCCATGCCGGTAGCGATGAACCCATTCGAATTTCTGCAGGGGCGGTGGGGACAATCCGGCGCGGCGAACCAGATTCAGGGCGACTCGCAGGCAGACTTGAGCCGGCCTCCGAACGCCTCCGCGACGCCGGCGAAGGCCAACGAGGTAGACGAACTGAAGCGCCGGGTGGAGGAACTGGAATCGCTGCTGAGGAAAAAGACACCGCAGAAAAAGGCGCGAAAAAGCAAATCTCGCCGCAAAGCTTGACGCACTGCGGCAAAGCGGCTACTCTTTTTTCGGCGCCCCAGCCGAAACAGGTTGCGAATTGAACTTACCCCAACCAAGGCGCTTCCTCCAAAAGCACGTGACCACCAGGAGCATCGATGCCGCGCTCTGAGCAAGACTCCGCGATAGAAGGCTTTCCTCAACCGATTGCAGATCAGACAAGTTCGCAGACTTTTCGGCCCCCGGAAACGGGGCCCGTGGACTCGACCGTGGTGCGAGAAGCGCGCCGGCCGGTTCGAGATAGTGGACAGCGCGGCCGGGTAGCTCTCATCACCGGAGCGGCGGCTGGAATTGGCCGGGCGACTGCGTTGCGCTTCGCCGAAGAAGGCGCACATATTGCCGCCTGGGACGTATCTGACAAGACTGCGGCGCAACTGGAGTCGGCAGTGAAATGGGCGGGCGGCGATTGCTATTTTCAGGCAGTCGACGTTTCTAACGCGGAGGCGGTGGAAGCTGCCGCCGCAGCGGTGGCGGAGAAATGGGGCCGCATCGACGTCCTGATCAACAATGCGGGAATTGTTCGGGACGCGCAGCTGGTGAAGTGGAACGGGGGCAGCCCGGAGTCGATCATGAGCGAAGAGACGTGGGATTCCGTGATCGGCGTGAACCTGAAAGGCGTCTTCCTGGTAACGCGGGCGGTGGTTCCCTACATGATCAAAGCCGGAGGCGGCGTGATACTGTCCGCAGCTTCGGTCGTGGGGCTTCTGGGAAATTTCGGACAGACCAATTATGTGGCATCCAAGGCCGGGGTCATTGGGATGACGCGCACCTGGGCAAGGGAGCTGGGCAGGCACAAGATTCGGGTTAATGCCGTGGCGCCGGGATTCATTGCGACGGACATGGTGAGGTCGATGCCGCCTAAGATCCTTGAAGCTATGGTGGCTCGGACTCCGTTAGGAAGGGCAGGAAGCCCAGAGGACGTAGCCAACGCCTATTTTTGGCTGGCATCCGATCAGGCGAGTTTTATCCACGGAACCGTGATTTCTGTGGATGGCGGCGTGGTGATCGGAACCTAAGACGACTCGGCCTTTCAACCGGACTGGAAGCTGACGACCTGGAAGCAGTTTCGGGTGCTGCCGTTCACGGCCAAAAGCAATTCTGAGGCAATCATGGAAATAAAGAGCGTAGGAGTAATCGGCGCAGGCACGATGGGCAACGGCATCGCTCACGTCTTCGCTAAAGGGGGATACAACGTCACCCTGATTGACGTTGAGCAGCGCTTTTTGGATCGCGGACTCGACACGATACGGAAAAATACGGAGCGCGAGGTCGCAAAAGGTAAGCTCACATCGGAGCAGCGCGACCAGGCACTGGCCCGCATCACGGCGGCAACCGAGCGCACGCAGACTGGCAAATTGCGACTTCATCGTTGAGGCGGCCAGCGAACGCTTTGAGATCAAGTCCCAATTGTTTCGCGATCTGGATGGGATGTGCCGGCCGGAGGTGATTCTCAGCTCGAATACTTCATCGATTTCGATCACCAAACTGGCGGCTGTGACCAAGCGGCCCGATAAAGTCATCGGCATGCACTTCTTTAATCCTGTGCCGGTCATGAAGCTGGTGGAAGTGATTCGCGGACTGGCGACTTCGGACGAGACCCATGCCACGGTGAAAGGCTTGGCCGAGAAGCTGGAAAAGACTCCGGTTGAAGTGAATGACGCGCCAGGATTTGTCTCCAATCGAGTCCTGATGCCGTTATTGAACGAAGCTATGTACGCTGTAATGGAAGGCGTGGCTACGCCCGAAGCGGTGGACGAGGTTTTTAAGCTGGGCATGGCACATCCGATGGGGCCCCTGGCTTTAGCGGATTTCATCGGACTGGACGTCTGCCTCGACATCATGCGGGTGCTACAGTCGGGGCTCGGCGATCCCAAGTACCGGCCGTGTCCGCTGCTCATCAAGATGGTGGATGCAGGATGGATGGGCCGCAAGTCGGGACGCGGTTTTTATCAGTATTGAGCAGCCATACCAGCGCACCCGGAAAAACGAAACCGGGCAACGGCGTCGATAGAGTATGGCCGCCCAAAATGCCGTCTGCGATCCTGATCAGGTGATCCACGCTGGAGGCTATTCAAACTGCAGCATCACGATCTCAGGATTCGATCCCAGCCGCAGAGGCGGTCCCCAGGTTCCTGCCCCGCTCGAAGTGAAAACCTGCATCTTGCCGATCCGGCTTAAGCCGTATACAAATTGCCGGTAGGTGCGCCGCGCCACCCAGCTCCAAGGGATAAACTGACCGACGTGAGTATGCCCGGATAACTGCAGGGAAACGCCCGCAGCCTCGGCGATCTCCGGATGGTCAGGGGCATGGGTCAATAGAATGCTGGCCCGATCGCGATCCAGGCGGATGCCGTGCAGCACCGAGGCAAATTGCCTATCCTGCGTGGCGTTCCGATAAGGCACTCCGATAATCTGCAAACCGTCTACTTCCACTTTCTCATTGCTGAGCACGCGTACTCCGGCTGACTCAATAGCACGCACATACTTGCTGTCGTCGCCAAACTGCTCATGATTCCCGGCGACAAAGTACACCCCATGCGGCGCCGTCAGTTTATTCAAAGGCTCCGCTGCCCGGTGTGCGTCGATGGCGGTACCATCATACAAATCCCCAGCGATGAAGATTGCGTCCGGTTCTTCGCTCAGAATCTTGGCCACCATGCGGCGCAGAAAACTGCCATTTCTTACGTGCCCCAGGTGTAGATCGCTGATGAGTGCCGCGGTTCGCCCGCGCCAGGCCTCCGGCAAGTTCGCCAGCCGCACGGTGGTTCGCGTGATGCGGGTCCAGCTGGCGTTGAAAACTCCGTAGAATCCGGCCACGATGGCAGCAGCGAACAACCATTCCACGATCCTATGGAAATTCACGTTCAGTCCAGACAGCCACGCAACTCCGAAAATAATCCAGGAGAAAATCGTTGCGGCAAAGAGGAAAGTCAGCAGACCCACCCAAACCGCAGCAATCCTGTAAAGCCCGCGCACCAGAGCGTTTGTATAGCGAAAGGCCAGCAGCGAAGCGGCGACAAAGCTCACCGACAAAAAGCCGAGAGCGAGCTTGATCCAGAACGCTCCGTGGCTCCCGCCTTCGACGGGAGAAAATGTCCAAGTCTGGTAAAGGAGAAAATGGGTTAAGAAAAGAACAGACTGAATAACCACAATGAAACCAACTAGCCTTCTTGCCCGCATGGTTGATTAGATTCCGCAACCTGGCATTCGGATTGTGGATTGTGAGTCCGCCGGCGGATCAGCCGAAGGAACCTAGTCAACTCTTAGTAGGCGATGGTTTTATCGTGCTGCTGAAAAGATGAATGCACAGATCTCTCACCGACTAGAGTCGGTTCGGGATCACAGATATAAAGGACTTGCCACGGCGTAGCCAAAGCTACGCCCCTGCGAAACACCTCAGGCTGAGTTTCTTTATGCCGGTGCGCTCTCTACCTGGAAGTACTGCGCCATGTTGCGGAATTTGTCATAACGGGCGGCCAGCAGAGCCTCGGTCGGCAACTTCTCCAGCTCAGCCAGATGTTTCTCCAGCACGTCAGCCAGAGAGTTGGCGGCGGCTTCGAAGTCGTGATGAGCACCGCCGGGCGGCTCGGGGATAACTTCATCGCAGATGCCGAGTTCCAGGTTATCTTTCGCCGTGATGCGCAAAGCCTGGGCGGCGATATCTTTCTTGTTGGAGTCGCGCCACATGATGGAGGCACAGCCTTCAGGCGAGATGACCGAGTAGATGGTATTTTCCATCATCAGCACGCGGTCGGCGACCGCGATGGCCAAAGCACCGCCGCTGCCGCCTTCTCCGGTGATCACGGCGATGAAGGGGACCTGCAGGCGAGCCATCTCGCGCAGGTTGTGAGCGATGGCTTCGGCCTGGCCACGTTCTTCGGCGCCGAGACCGGGATAAGCGCCCACGACATCGATCAGCGAAATTACCGGGCGGCGCCACTTCTCGGCAAACTTCATCGCCCGCAGCGCCTTGCGGTAGCCTTCGGGATTGGGTTGGCCAAAGTTGCGATGCACGCGCTGCTTCGTATCCCGTCCTTTTTGCGTGCCCAGGACCAGCACTTCCCTGCCCCGAAAACGGGCCATGCCGCAGACCATCGCAGCATCGTCACCAAAACCGCGATCACCATGAATCTCGCTGAAGTCGGGAAAGATACGCTCGATGTAATCGAGCGGATAGGGGCGATTGGGATGGCGTGCCAGTTCGGTGCGTTCCCAGGGAGTCAACTGTCCTGCCATTTGTCTGCGTAGCGCCTCGACGCGGTCGTGTAATATCTTCAGCTGCTTTTGGGCGTCCTGATTGTCGCCGGCCACCGCTTGCAGTTGCTCGATCTGACTTTCGATACGTTCCAACTCGTCTTGCGCTTTTGAAACAGCTTCCATATAAGTGCCTTCCCGTCCGGCTGCGGTCTGGATTACCGCCTCGACCGCGCAGATCCAGAAATCCAACGCAGACAACATTCCACTATGCTGAGACGAGAGTTCGGGTTCGTTAGCCACGGCGTTATCCGGATTAGGTGCGGCCCGGGTCAATCGACGACACGCACGCTGCCGCGCCCGCATAGTTCTTCTACCCGACTGATGAAGGCCCGGTCCGGCAACACATTATAGCCTTCTGCTTCCATCACGACGACGAAGTCGCCTTTACGCTCCAGATCGAAGAGCACGCGGGCTGCACCCTGGCGCTCGCGGCAGAGTGTTTGCAACTCGTCGATGGTGGCAGGCGAGGCTGTCTCCAATGCGACCTTGATGCGGAGGTGAGTGGGCAGCTTAGGCTTGGCTTCCTCTAGCGGGGTGATGTCGCCGATCATCAGCTTGGGATTTGATCCCTCTTCGACGCGCACTCCGCCTTTCACCAGCACGGGGACGGTAAGCTTTAATTTCTCCGACAACCGCCGATAGGGTTCAGCAAAGCACAGCACGTCAACCGAACCGTTCATGTCTTCCAGCTGCCCCTGGGCGTAGAGATCGCCCTTCTTCGACTTGGCTACCCGAATGCCTTTCAGGATGCCGCCGATCAGAATTTCATCTTTGCCGGTAGACGATTTCAGTTCGCAGACTTCGATAGTCGAGAGAGCGTGGAAGTCCAGCAACTTCTCGCTGTACTTTTCCAGCGGATGTCCGGTGATAAAGAAGCCGAGAATTTCCTTCTCGTGAGCCAGCCGCTCGTGCTCGTCCCAGTCGGGAAGGTTGGGCAGCGGTTTGTCGACAGTGTGATTGTCTTCGTCCTGTTGGAATACGCCGAACAGCCCATGCTGGCCGAGCGCCGCGTCTTTCTGGGCCTTCAGCGCCTGATCCATCGCACTGTCGATCACGGCCATGAGTTGCGCACGCCGGCCCATTGCATCCATAGCGCCGCTCTTGATCAGCGATTCCACCACCCGCTTGTTGAGCAGATGAAGATCGACCTTCTCGCAGAACTCGAATACCGACTTGAAGGCGCCAGCATCCTTGCGCGCCTTTACGATGGAATCGATGGCGTTGTGGCCAACGTTTTTGACGGCGGCCAGGCCGAAGCGAATGGCCTCGCCGTGCGGCGTGAAATACGCGTCGCTGACGTTGACGTCAGGGGGCTCGACCGCGATACCCATCTCGCGGCATTCGTTGATGTACTTCACCACGTCGTCGGTGCTGCCGGAAACCGAGGTGAGCAGCGCAGCCATAAACTCCACCGGATATTTGGTCTTCAGGTACGCCGTTTGATAAGCGAGCAGGGCATACGCCGCCGAATGCGACTTATTGAAGCCGTAGCCGGCGAACTGCTCCATCAGGTCAAAGATCTTGGCGATTTTCTTGGCCTGGAATCCGCGTTCGGTGGCGCCGCGAACAAAGCGCTCACGCTGTTTGGCCATGGCTTCGGGATCCTTCTTGCCCATGGCACGCCGCAGCAGGTCGGCTTCGCCGAGCGAGTATCCGGCCAGGCGATTGGCGATCTGCATCACCTGTTCCTGATAGACGATGACGCCGAGCGTTTCTTTCAGCATCGGCTCCAGTTCAGGCAGTTCGTACCTGATCTCCTTGCGGCCCCACTTGCGCTCGATGAAATCTTCGATCATGCCGCCCTGGATCGGTCCGGGACGATAGAGCGCGTTCAAGGCGGTGAGGTCTTCGACGGCGGTTGGCTTGTAGCGTCGCAGCACATCGCGCATGCCGTGAGATTCAAACTGGAAGACGCCGGAGGTCAGGCCGGTGTGAAAGACGCGCTCATAGGTTTCTTTGTCGTCGAGCGCCAGCTTCTGCAAGTCGAGTCGCTCGCCGCGCGTCTGCTCGATCAGCCGCAATGCATCGTCGATGATGGTGAGCGTGGTGAGCCCGAGAAAGTCCATCTTCAGCAGGCCCAGTTTCTCCACCGCCTTCATGTCGTAGGCGGTTACGATTTCATCGTTCTTGGTGCGATGCAGCGGGACGAGATCGGTCAGCGGGATGGGCGAGATCACGACGCCTGCCGCATGTACGCCGGAGTTGCGCACCAGGCCTTCGAGTTTCTTGGCGGTGTCGATCAGCTCTCTCGTTTGCTGCTCTTTGTCGTAAGCGGCCGCGAGATCAGGCGAATCCTGCAATGCCCGATCGATCGTTATGTTCAGCGTCGCAGGGATCATCTTGCCAATGCGTTCGACTTCCGAGTAAGGAATATCCATGGCGCGGCCGGAATCTTTGATCGCCGCCTTGGCCGCCATGGTGCCGAAAGTGATGATCTGCGCTACCTGGTCGCGGCCGTACTTCTGCGTGACGTAGTCGATGACTTCGCCGCGACGGTTCATGCAGAAGTCGATATCGATGTCGGGGAGGCTGACACGCTCGGGATTGAGGAAGCGCTCGAAGAGCAGTTCGTTCGATAACGGATCGATGTCGGTGATGGACAGCGCGTAGGCCACTAACGATCCCGCCGCCGATCCGCGGCCCGGTCCGACCGGAATGTTGCGCTCCTTGGCGTAGCGAATGAAGTCCCAGACGATGAGGAAGTATCCGGAGAACTGCATCTGCCGGATGATCTCGATCTCGCGCGCCAGACGCTGCTCATACTCGTCCAGCGAATGCTTCAGCCGGCCCATGGTTTGCAGTTCGCGCAGAATGTTGAGCCGCTTGGCGAAGCCCTGCCGGGTGACGTGCTCGAAGTAATCGGGCAGCGAGTATCCGGTGGGCACCTCGAACTGCGGAAACGGATCGTGAACTTTTTCCAGACGCACATTGCAACGCTCGGCGATTTCCAAGGTGCGTTCCAGGGCGCGCTCGTAGCCCGCAAAGACCTTGGCCATTTCGGCGTAGCTCTTCACGAAAAACTGGTTGCCATGAAACTTCAGCCGGTTGGTGTCGTGGATCGACTTGCCAGTCTGAATGCAGACCATGACGTCTTGCGCGTGCGCGTCGTCTTCGCAGAGGTAATGGCTGTCGTTGGTCGCCACCAGCGGCAAGCCGAGGTCCTGCTCGAGCTTCAGCAGATTGTCCTGGATGCGCTTTTCTTCGGGAACGCCCTGGTCCTGGATCTCGAGATAGAAATTGCCTTTACCAAAGATGTCGGTGTAGGTGGCAGCCGCCGCGCGCGCGGCATCGTATTTCCCTTCCGTCAGGCTCTCGGCCACTTCGCCCTTCAGGCAGGCGGAAAGTCCGATGAGGCCTTGCGCATGTTCGGCCAGAAATTTCTTGCTGATGCGTGGCTTGTAATAGAAGCCATGCAGCGATGCTTCGGAAACAATCTTCACCAGGTTGCGATAGCCCTGGTCGTTTTCGGCCAGCACGATGAGGTGGTTGTAGCTGTCGCCCTCAGGCGAGGCGCGGTGATCTTCCTTCTTGCAGATGTAGAGTTCGCAGCCCAGGATCGGCTTCACACCTGCTTCTTTAGCGGCGTTGGCGAAGGCGACCGCGCCAAAGATATTGCCGTGGTCGGTCATGGCGACTGCCGGCATCTCGAGCTCCTTGACGCGGGTGACCAGGCGCTCGATGTTACAAGCGCCGTCGAGCATCGAGTAGTCGGTGTGAAGGTGAAGATGTACGAATTGACTTTGCGACATTCTAGCCTTGAGCCTTCATTTGTATTTCTATTTTATTCGCTCGGCGCGTCGGTTGCAGCCTGAGGAAGATGTGGAAAAAGGGGACGAAACCTCGGGAATGTGCCGTCCCCTATGGGACTGGGATTTTTTACGAGAGCCTACCCAGGACTTCGTCCTCGGGTGAACTGAGTCGTCCCGCATGACGGGACGGGCGCATCGCTAGCGAGGTGCGTCAGAAATTCGGTTACCAATCGAATGAGGCCTCGGCCAATGTTTTCTAACGGCAGGTTCGGCACGACTGAAGTCGTGCCCTGATACAAACCGCGATTTGAGCAGCGAATTTTTGATTCGGGGAGTACGAACTATCAACAGCCGTGGCGCCAAGTCGACATGGCATCGCTGCCGAACCTCGACTTTTCTTCGACGGTGCGCCAAGAAATTGCCGCTGCGGTAAACTGAGCCAGCCCGCGCGGCGGATCTTAGCTGTGAACCACACTGTTCTGCTCACATTTGCCGGCATCGTCGCTGGGGCCATCGCCGCGATCTCCGGCTTCGGCATCGGCAGTATTTTGACTCCGCTGCTGGCGGCCTGGATCGGCACCAAGCTGGCAGTGGCCGTGGTGTCGATTCCTCATTTCATCGGCACGGCGTTGCGCTTCCTCGTGATTCGCAAGCACGTCGACCGGCGCGTACTGTGGAGTTTCGGCGCCACCAGCGCAGCCGGGGGGCTGGCCGGCGCGATCCTGCATATCTGGCTGCGCAGTGCGATTCTCGGATATGTTCTGGGAGCGCTGCTGGTGTTTGCAGGAGTCACTGGTATCACGGGATTGGCTTCGCGGATGCGATTCGGTAAACGCTCGGCCTGGATTGCGGGTGCGTTGTCGGGAGCCTTCGGCGGGTTGGTCGGCAACCAGGGTGGAATTCGCTCGGCCGCGCTGCTTGGCTTCAACCTGCAACGAGACGCGTTCGTCGCGACCGCGACCGCCATCGCGCTGCTGGTCGATGTATTTCGCATGCCGGTTTATGCGCTTTCGCAATTCCATCCCATCCTGTCGCAGTGGCCACTGGCAGCACTGGCGACGGCCGGCGTGGTGATCGGGACTTTGTCTGGCAAGTGGATGCTGCAACGCATTCCCGAACAGGTGTTTCGCCTGATCGTTTCAGTCATCATTCTGGCGCTGGGGATATGGATGTTTGTGCATCCTGGGTCGTGAGCCGGTCGCGGTGGGCGCGGAATGGCCATATCAGATGACAGCAGGTCCCTCCACTACGCTTCGCTCCGGTCGGGATGACACCTCATTAAGAGCGTACATTGTTTCGAAGCGTACATTTTCGAAGCGTACATTGTTTCAAAGCGCACATTGTTTCAAACCGTGCATTGTTTCGAAGCGTACATTGTTTCAAAGCGCACATTGTTTCAAAGGTACATTGTTTCGAAGCGTATCTTCGTGACGTTGCCTTAGTAGGTCGGTTACCGGGTCTCGTCGTGGCGAGGAATGTGGCTGGTGGGCGCGCCCGGCGAAATCAGCTGGCCGCCAGTAATGACCTGGCCGGGCGGTGTCTGGCGAGGAACATCGGGAACGGTCCGCGATTTGTTATAGGCACGATAAGCGAACATGACCGCCAACAGCGGCGCGGCCAGCAGCCATCCCCAGAAGCCGAAAATCAGGCTCAGCAGAATAGGCACGATCAACGAGGCCCAGATGGGCACGCGCGCGGTTCTCCGCATGATGACCGGCTGCAGCAACAGGCCGTCGATCACGATGATCACTCCATAGAGAATGAGGACGTAGAGAAATCCGTCGAAGCCATCGGAGATGAGCGCCGATAGGGCGGGACCGACAAACGCGATTACGGGGCCGAAGTGCGGAATGAATTGCAGTCCCGCCGCCAGAATTGCCCAGAACAGTGCGAACGGCACATGCAGATACCAGAGTCCCGCCCACCACAGCGCGCCCACGGCCAGCGCGTCGTAGCACTGAGCGGCGAACCAGCGGCGCAGCGCGTCGGCCGTAAGATTGACGTGACGGGTAAACTGCATGGCCTGTTGGATGCCGGCGTATTCAGGCCGGTCTCAAACCCATGCTACACTCGAAAGTGCGCACTTGGCATTTGGCACTTAGCACTTGGTAAATGCATGTCGAGATTGCGGGCTTGGCTAAGTGCTGATTGCTAACTGCTAATTGCTATATGAAATTCGGCGTCATCATCTTCCCCGGTTCCAATTGCGACCACGATGCCTATTGGGTGATTTCGCAGGTAGCCAAGCAGCCGGTAACCTTCCTGTGGCACGATTCGGCTGACCTGCAAGGCTGCGATGCCATTATCGTGCCCGGAGGCTTTGCCTACGGCGATTATCTGCGGACGGGCGCCATCGCGAAGTTCTCCCCGGTGATGGAGTCGGTACGCAAGTTTGCCGCCGAGGGCGGGCTGGTGCTGGGCATCTGCAACGGATTTCAAATCTTGTGCGAAGCCGGACTTCTGCCCGGAGCGTTGTTGCGTAATGCCGGGCTGAAGTATGTTTGCAAGCCCGTACACATTCGGGTCGAGAGCACCAACACGCCCTACACTCAGCAGTTGACCAAGGGCGAAGTGCTGGAAATTCCTATCGGCCACATGGAAGGCAACTACTTCTGTGACGAACGCACGCTGGCGGAGTTGAAGGACCAGGACCGCATCGTGTGGCGCTACGTCACGCCCGCGGGCGAAGTGACTGCCGAGGCCAATCCCAACGGGTCGCTGGAGAACATTGCCGGGATCTGCAGTGAAGGCCGCAACGTGCTGGGCATGATGCCGCATCCGGAACGCGCCGCCGAAGCGGAGTTGGGGATGACCGATGGAGCGAAGGTATTTCGCTCGCTGGTATCGGCGATGGTGGCGAAGTAACAATCCGCTGTTCGCTATTCGCGTGAACCAGAAACCGGGAACAGCAGATCTCTCACTGGGCCGAAGCTCGTCGGGATGACAAAATAAAAGATTCGCTACGGCGCACCTCTTCGCTTCCCGTGCCTAAAGGCCCACCCTTCAAAACTCCAAGACCCCGTCAGCTGCTTTACCGGAACGCTTCCTTATTCACCACGTAGGGCATGCTGGTTATGTCGCCACCGTAGTTTTGTTCCAGCACGTCGATCAAGCCTTGCACGCAGCGACCGGCCATGCCGAGATTCGGGTCGAGGGACAAACGCGTGATATTGGCCGCGCTGGCGAAGTGCGGATATAAGCGGCAGCGGTCTTCAATCTCGGGATCGCGCAGAGGCGAATCGGCTGGCAGCGGCTCCTGCTCGTAAACATCGAGCGCCGCGCCGGCAATCCATTTCTCCTTGAGCGCCTTGGCCAGCGCCTGCTCGTCGATGACCGCACCGCGCGAGGTGTTCACCAAGTAGGCGGTAGGCCGCAGGGTGCGCAGGGTGCGCTCGTTGATCAGGTGATAGGTGGGGGTGTCGCTCTCAGCTTCGCGCAGTAATGGCATGTGGATGCTGATGAAGTCGCTCCGAGTAAGCGCCTCTGCCAGCGATACATATTTGATCGAGGTGCGCTGGCGCTGCAGGCCATGCTGGTAGCGCAGATCCATTTCTTCCTGCACGGCGGCGATCAGTTTGCCGTTCGGCCCCGTGGCTTCGTAGCAGAGGATGTTCATGTCGAAGCCGACACATTTCTTGATCATGGCCTGGCCGATGCGGCCGGTGCCGAGGATGGCGATGGTCTTGCCGGTTATCTCGTCGCCGAGAAACGGCAGATAGGGATGCCAGTAGCCCCAGTGGTTTTCGCGCACCATCTGCTCGGCGGTCCAGAGCTTGCGAGCCAGCGCGGCGAGGGCGAAGAAGGCGAACTCGGCGGTGGCTTCGGTGAGGACGTCGGGGGTATTCGTAAACGGGATCTTGTAGCGGTTGGCGTCGGCGCGATTGATGTTGTCGAAGCCGACGGCATATTGCGCCACGGCTTTCAGCGTGTTTTTGCCCGCCTCGAAGATCTCGGCGTCGATGGGATCGCGCAGCGTGGTGATGAGGCCCTCAATACCGCTGCGAACTTTTTCGATGATCAGGCTTTTGGGCGGGGGCTGGGGATGGGCATAGATCTCGATCTGGTAGCCGCGCTGGCGCAGGCGTTGGAAAGCGGCGTCGCCGATGTCGGCAGTGGCAAAGATGCGGAAATGGTGGTCGGGCATGAGAACCCAATCAGTTCAGGTTTGTATCGAATCGCCGTTGCTGTATCTGCTTCAAAGTTTCAATCAACCACAAAACATCGACCGTTCTGGTGCTCCAGCAATGCTTCTCGACCAATTAGATGAGGCTGCTGACCAAATTCTTCGATTCTCACGCGGTAATAGTGGAAATCGGCATATGCCATTTCGTTCCAGTCGAAGAAGTCCAGGTACCGCAGCTTCGCATCCGAGGGACCGATTTTGTCAACCGGGTCATCCCAATAATGATTCTGATGTTGATCCCCTGGACGTGGGTGCTCAATCATGATTGGGACCCCAGACCCGATAGGGACCACTTGTATGCCGCTGAATTCGGTCTCGGGCAGATTCGAAGCAACGAGCGCGTCAAGCAGCGAGATCTTGATTTTCTCGAAGCGATCCCTCGCATCCCAATTACGTGCATCTGGGACAGCCCAAAAACCCGTGTTCCACAGCGATCGCGCAACCACGCGATAGTGATCGATCAGCGGCGTGATATCTCGCATGGGGTGAGGAACTGCGAATCCCCAACTCGCACTCCACATGTGAGCTGGATCAGGAAAGATTATCAGAGTGAAAAGCAGATCCCTCGCGGACTAAAGTCCGCTCGTGACGACCAGAATAAATATTCCATAACGGCGTAGCTAAAGCTACGCCCCTTCAAAAACAGATCCCTCGTCGGCCTGAAGGCTTCCTTGTGATGACAAAAATAAGAATCTCGATGACGGCGCGGCTCAAGCTACGCCCCTTCAAAAACAGATCCCTCGTCGGCCTGAAGGCCTCCTCGTGATGACAAAAATAAGAATCTCGATGACGGCGCGGCTCAAGCTACGCCCCTTCAGAACAGATCCCTCGTCGGCTGAAAGCCTGCTTGTGATGACAATTCCGTTATTGCCAGCCGGCCTCCGCGAACGCAAGGCACGCCCCGTCGGGGTCGCTCTATCATCCTACAGATTTTTCTTGGTCCACTGGTCGATGCGATCCAGAGCTTGCTCCAGGTTCGCGATCGAATTGGCGGTGCTGAAGCGCAGATGGCCTTCGCCATAGGAGCCGAATGCGGTTCCTGAAAGCGCGGCTACACCCACATCGTCCAGCAGCGCGTCGGCCAGTTTCTTCGACGGCCAGCCGGTCTGCTTGATATTGGGAAAGGTATAGAACGCGCCCTTGGGCAACTTGCAGGAGAATCCTTTGATCTGGTTCAGGCCGTTAACGAAAACATCGCGGCGGCGATGAAATTCCTGCCGCATCTTTTCCGGCTCACTCTGATCGCCGCGCACCGCCTCGACGCCGGCCATCTGGGTGAAGGTCGCGGTGCAGGATGTGGAATTCGTCGCCAGCCGGGCGAATTGCGCAGCCAGGTCGGGTCGCATCACACCGTAGCCCAACCGCCAACCGGTCATGGAATAGGTTTTCGAGAAGCCGGTCAGAATGATGGTGCGATCTTTGAAGCCGTCGACCGAGGCGATGCTGTAAGGCTCGCCCTCGAACAGCAGGCGGCTGTAAATCTCATCGCTCAGCACCATAATGTCGCGGTCGCCGATGGCGGCGGCAATGCCTTCCACATCTTTCTTGGTGATGATGCCGCCGGTCGGATTCTGCGGCGAGTTCAGGATGATGAGCTTGGTGCGATCGGTGATCAGGCCGGCCAGTTCGTCGACATCAAGCCGGAAATCGCGCTCCTCGCGCAACGGGATTGGGACCGCCTTGGCGCTGAGGAAGTTGATCATCGATTCGTAGATCGGGAAGCCGGGATTCGGATAGATAACCTCGTCACCCTCTTCCACCAGCGCCAGCATGGTAAAGAAGATGATGGGCTTGCCGCCGGGAACGATGACCACCTCGTCGGGGCTGACCTTGATGCCTCGCGAAGCGGAGACCTCAGCGGCGATCGCCTCACGCAGTTCCGGCAGGCCTGCTGCCGGGCCGTAGTGAGTAAAGCCCTTGCGCAGAGCGTCGACTCCGGCCTCGACAACATTGGCGGGCGTGTCCATGTCGGGCTCGCCAATCTCGAGGTGAATGATGCTTTTTCCCTGGCGTTCCAAAGCGCGGGCGCGAACCAGCACTTCAAACGCAGTTTCCGTTCCCAGGCGCGACATCCGCTTGGCCAGGCGCAGTTCAGTCTGAGTAGTAGTCATAGGCAAAGTCGGATTATAGCGCGACAAGTACGGGTCACGCAGCGCTGCCATTTCGGGAATGCGTGGTTACCTTCGTTCGAGAAAATGCGGCTGCTTGGGTTAGAGGCGCTCCGGGGGAAATAGACTGATGAGGCCGGAGCCAGTCTTCGGCGCCAGCACGCCTGTTCAGAAGGGCTGCCGGCAACGATCTTTGAAATTCTGCCGGACAGGATCGCAGTGGGCCCGATTGCTTTGGGCACACCAAGTGCTTATCTTCTGGGACTTTGCCGGTAAGTCGTTTGGATTAAATACTTTGGCTTGAATCCTGCAAAGTATTGAAAATGAATGGCTTATTGATTCATGTAAGCTGAATGTTTTGAACACTTTGCGGGTAAAGTATTCAAAACAAAGACCCGGAAATGTGGGGGAGGGGGGTATTTCCGGCCCACATAGAGATGGTCGCGATGCCGACAAACAGCAGGTCCCTCCGCTCGGACTATTGTCCTCGGTCGGGATGACACCTCAAAGAGGAGTTGGGTGACGGCTCAAAGAGGGAATGTGGGGGAGTGGGTATTTCCGCCCAGATAGAGATGGTCGCGATGCCGACAAACAGCAGGTCCCTCCGCTCGGACTAATGTCCTCTGTCGGGATGACACCTCAAAGGGGAGTCGGGTGACGACTCAAAGTGGAGTCGGGTGAGAGCGCGACGCCAAAGCCGTGCTCCCGCGATGTACTAACTCTACCGACACGGACTGGGATGCGTCACTGAATCTCGATTACGCTGCCGCCAGCGGTTTCGTGCAGTTCCTTCGCCCGCTCGATGACGCGATGGGTAAAGGCGAAGATCGACTTGGCGTGGGGCGACTGGTCGCCTTCCAACACGATGGGCTGGCCGGTGTCGCCGCCTTTGCGGATGTCGGGATCGAGTTCGATGGAGCCCAGAAACGGTACGCTGAATTGCAGCGCGGTGCGCTGGCCTCCGCCCTTGGAGAAGATGTCGATCTCCTCATGGCAGTGCGGGCAGACGAAGTAGCTCATGTTCTCGACGATGCCTATGATGTCGACCTTGACCTGCTTGAACATCTCGATGGCCTTGCGGGCGTCTTGCAGCGAAACGTCGCTGGGCGTGGTGACCACGACGGCGCCAGTCAGCGGCACGGTCTGCACCAGCGAGATGACAACGTCGCCAGTGCCCGGAGGCAGGTCAACGATGAGGTAGTCGAGTTGTCCCCATTCCACCTGGCTCAGGAACTGTTTGATGATGGAGTGCAGCATGGGACCGCGCCACACCAGCGGCTTGTCGCCGGGGCTGAGGAAGCCGACGGAGATCACCTTCAGGCCGTAGCGTTCAGGCGGGATGATGCGGTTTTCGCCGGCCACGCTGGGCGGCTCGCTGGAGCCGAGCATGAGCGGAACGTTGGGGCCGTAGACGTCGGCGTCAAGCAGTCCGACCTTGTGACCCATGCGCGCCAGAGCGATGGCCAGGTTCACGGCTAGCGTGGTTTTGCCGACACCGCCTTTGCCGGAACCGACGGCGATGATGCTGGCAACACCGGGAAGCGGCTGCGGAGCGGCCGGCGGTTGGCCGGGCATGTGCGAATGAGAGCTCATCTGTATGTATTCCTAGCGGGACTGAGATGAAGTGCGCAAACCTTGATTATACGCTGGCTGGAAAGGCGTTCTGCGAAACTTCCCGGGACGGTGGGCGACTCAATCGGAGAATCCTGGAGCTTGCCAGTGGCGCAACGCTATTCCGCCTTTCGCATATAGCGAATCTTGAACACCTCTTCCCAGTCGACATCTTTCTGCATGAAGACGGAGAACCAGTAAGCATCGTTGCCATCGCGGGTCAAAGTAGAGCGAATGTGTGCAGTTTTTCCGCCCGGGTGCATCATGTCAAACTCCTGGTGAATGATTTTGCCGTCGGGATCGGCAGTGGAAGTGCCGATGGTCAGCTCGCCCTCGGAACTGGTGTAGTAGAAATTAATGCTTTGGGTCGATGGATTGTAGGCGTAGAAGCCATGGTAATGAGGCTTGCCGTTGAAGTCGGCGTTGAAGTCGATGGCCTGATGATTGGGCGCCCAGCGGATTCGATTCTCGATGTGCGTGGCGCTGCCGTCGGAACTATCTTTGACGTCTGCCACCCAGGTTCCACCGACCAGCCAGACCACGGGTGCAAGAGTTTGGTTGGCGTCCGGAGTCGCAACAGGTTTGGATTGCGCCGGCGCGCTGGCGGCCAGCATTGTGAGAAGCAGAAATGTGGATATCGTTCGCACCATTCGGTCCGCCTTGGGTTGAAGAGTGGCCGGAATTTTGACATGACGCGTTCCAGTGGGGCAACGAAAATGAGATGAGCCGCCAGCCAAATACAGGCCGGACGACATCCGGCGGCCGATGCCTTCGCCGAGTGAAGCGCGAAGTTTCGCGACTCGGGTGTGGCGAGAGTGATAAGCTAAATAAGGCCTCTTGGAATCGGGCAAGCAATGAAGCGCATCGATACAAAATATGCTTCCGCTACAGTTGGTGCCGGCCGATTCCCGCTTCGCTGTTGTTGTCCCCGCTAGCTGCTTCCTCGTTCGCCTGCGTCGAATCAAAAACTATAGCCTAAGCCCGCTGGGCAAGAGTTTCCGGAGATTGCCATGAAGATAGCCAATGATGTTACGGAATTGATCGGCCACACTCCACTGGTGCGCCTGAACAAAGTCAGCGCCGGTTGCAGGGCGACGATCGTCGCCAAGCTGGAGAGCATGAATCCGTGCAGCAGCGTGAAAGACCGCATCGGCGTCAGCATGATCAACGAAGCCGAACGCGCGGGGAAAATTCAGCCCGGTAGGACTGTGCTGGTCGAGCCCACCAGCGGCAACACCGGCATTGGATTGGCGTTTGTGGCCGCCGTTAAAGGTTACAAGTTGATTCTAACCATGCCAGAAACGATGAGCTTGGAGCGACGGGTTTTGTTGCGCGCCTTTGGCGCCGAGATCGTTCTCACTCCCGGCCCGAAAGGGATGAAGGGCGCGATCGCCAAAGCCAACGAAATTCTGGCGAAGACTCCCAACGGCTTCATGCCGCAACAGTTCGATAACCCGGCCAATCCGAAGATCCATCGCGAGACCACCGGTCCGGAAATCTGGGACGACACCGACGGCAAGGTCGACATTTTGATTTCGGGCGTCGGCACCGGCGGAACGCTCACTGGCGTGTGCGAATACATCAAGCCCAAGAAGCCTTCTTTCAAGGCAATCGCCGTGGAACCTACGGAGAGTCCGGTGCTCTCCGGTGGGCAACCGGGGCCGCACAAAATTCAGGGGATCGGCGCCGGCTTCGTGCCCAGCATTCTGCGGACCGACTACATCGACGAAATTGTAAAAGTATCCAGCGAAGATGCCATTACCATGGCGCGCCGCCTGGCGAAAGAAGAAGGCTTGCTGGTCGGCATTTCGTCGGGCGCCGCGGTACAGGCAGCCTTGCAGGTGGGCCAGCGTGAAGAGAACGCCGGCAAGCTGATTGTGGTCATCATTCCGTCGTTCGGCGAGCGCTACTTGAGCAGTATTCTGTTCGAGCAATTACGCAATGAATCCCTGGCCATGACGGCCGAGGAGGTCACGGTGTGAGCATGCTCTCCCGCATGCGCGAGGACGTCGCCGCGGTACTCGACAGCGATCCCGCGGCGAAGTCCTGGTTCGAGGTCATTGTGCTCTACTCCGGCCTGCACGCGCTGTGGGGCTACCGCTTTCATCACTGGCTCTGGATTCACGGCTGGCGCTTTCCGGCGAGGGCGATATCGCAATTCGGCCGGCTCATCACCGGCATCGAAATCCATCCTGGCGCCGAGATTGGCCGGCGCTTTTTTGTCGATCACGGCATGGGCGTGGTCATCGGCGAGACCACGATCATCGGCGATGACGTGACCCTCTATCAAGGCGTGACTCTGGGCGGCACCGGCAAGGAAACCGGCAAGCGGCATCCCACCATTGGCAACAAGGTTGTGGTTGGCGCAGGCGCAAGAGTGCTGGGGAACATCACCATCGGCGAAGACTGCCGTATCGGCGCCGGCTCGGTGGTGCTGCGCGATGTGCCGGATCATTCGACCGTCGTTGGCGTGCCCGGCCACATTGTTTTTCGCCAAGGCAAGCGCGTGGTGATCACCGATCCCAAGCAGATCAACGACCCGTTGTCGGAGGCGCTGGCAGCTGTGGCCAACGAGGTGAAGAAGTTGAAAGAGGAGGTTCGCCAACTGCAAGGACGGGAACTGATCCCGAGTGACGGCGATCGGCTGCAACAGGTGATCGAGATCGATTACCAGATATAAAGAGCCGCTTTTCGCTTTTCGCTTTTCGCTTTTTGCTTTTCGAACTTGCATTCCTATTGTCATCCGAGCGTTGTACTGTCATCCCGAGCCGCGGAGCAGCGACACCACTCGCAACACGGTCTCCTCAGCCTGGCATCAGTCGCCAACCCGCATATCACTTTTATGAATTGCCGATGAGTATGCCTGTGGCAAAAACCAGCGCCCCTCCAAATGCCACCTGCACCGCGGCCGACAGCGGAGGAGTGTCCATAAAGCGATGACGCACCCAGGTGATGGTTGCCAACTCCAGCATCACAACAAAAATCGCCACCGTCGTGGCCAGTTTGAAACTGTGTAGAAGAAACGGCAGAGTGTGACCGACGCCGCCCAGCGCGGTCATCGCACCGCAAACCAGGCCGCGTAACCACGGCGTTCCGCGTCCGGTCAGGCTGCCATCATCCGACAACGCCTCGGCAAAGCCCATGCTGATGCCCGCTCCCAGCGAAGCGGCCAGTCCAACAGCAAATGCATCCCAGGTGTTCTTGGTGGCAAAAGCAGCAGCGAACACCGGGGCCAGAGTTGAAACCGAGCCGTCCATCAAGCCCGCCAGTCCCGGCTGCACAACCTGCAACACAAACAGCCGCTTTTTGGCCTTATCTTCGTCCTCGCGAATCTGGGGCTTGAGCTCGGTCTTCTCCAACTCGGCCGCACGTTCCACGTGCGTGGTCTCTTCGGCAGCCAAATCGTCAAGCAACTGGCGGATGCTGGCATCCTGGGCGCGAAGCGCCGCGCGTTCATAGAAGCGCCGGGTCTCGGCTTCCATCGCTCCCACCTGCGCCCGGATCTGTTCCAGCCGCAGCGGCGTGTTCAGCCAGATGGGCTTGCGTTGCACAAACCCGCGAATGTCATGCCGCCGGATCAGCGGAATGTGCTCGCCAAACTTCTGCTTATACAGCTCGATCAGACGCCGGCGATGCCCAATCTCTTCCAGCCGCATCTCTTCGAAGATCTGCGCGGTTCCGGGAAAGTTCTGCCGCAAATTCTCACCAAAGTCGGAGTAGATGCGTTCATCCTCCTCCTCCAGCGAAATCGCCAGGGCAAGAATCTCTTTTTGTGACAAGCTATCGAAGTCTCGCATGTGCGGTCTCTCCTGAAGACTGGAATTGCGAGTTTATCGCTTCTTTGGCGTTGATTAGGTTTTCTAAAAGCGAAACTACAAGCTGGCAAAGGTGTTACAGTCCCTGAAATCGCGATTGCCATTAAATTCCGAGCATTCCCGGAGGACCTATCATGAAACACGTGAGGATCTCTCTACTGTGCCTTTCGTTACTCGGAATCGGCCTCGCAATCGGATGTGGTAGTTCCAACCAACCAGCTCGGCCGGCCCAGGATTTTACCCTAACCGTCTCGCCGTCATCCCTCTTCGCCCCGATCGGTGTGGGCAGCGCGACCGTGCAAGTTTCAGTCCAGGCCGTCAACGGATTCAGCCAATCGCTATCGCTGTCTTTCACCGGATTGCCAGCGGGCGTAAGCACGTCGCCGGCGCTGCCGCTTACCCTGAATCCTGGTACGAATCAAACCATTACTCTTACCGCGGTATCGGGCACTTTGCCCGGACTTCAAACTGTTTCGGTCCAGGCAACCTCGGGCGCCTTGAACCATGCCGCAAGTTTTTCCTTGTCGGTTGCCAATCCATCCTATGCCTATCTAGTATCCGGATACACCAACCAGCCTCCGTACAATCTTGTGGGTTTTTCGGTGGACGCAAATCAGGGAAACTTGTCCACCGTACCGGGCTCTCCAACAAGTTTTTCGACCATGCCTCTCGACTTGGCGGTGGCGTCGGAAACTGGCGGCGCATTCCTCTTCGTCCTCGTTCCTGACACTAGTGCGGGAACCATTAGCTTGAACAGCTTCAGCGTGGCCACCGCGACTGGCGCGCTCACCGCCCTGCAAACCATAAATTATCCGGCCAACACCTTCCAATCGAGTATGGTCGTTCATCCGTCGGGAAAGTTTCTGTATGTGATTCAGCAAGGCTGCATTCTTGCTTACCTGATCGATCCCGCCACCGGAAATCTGACTCAGTCGTCGTGTTCGACATTACAAATGAACGGTGGCTTAGTGGTAGTCCCACCTGGGAACTTCGCCTATCAGCTTCCCGTTTCTCCTTTTGGACCGGCTAACTGGTCCATACTTTCCGTTGATCCCAGTGATGGATCACTGACATTGCTGCAGTCTTTGCCAGCCTCCGAAGGCGGTGGAATCTACACCGACCCGCAGGGCCGCGCTCTTTATGAATTGTCTGGGGCACTGGGAACTGGAGCTTGCGGCACGCTCGAAATCTGGAGCATCGACTCCGACACTGGTGCGCTGACTCAGCTCAACACATCTTTGACGCCACTGTGTGATCCTCAGGGAATCACGTTCAATCCGGCAGATACGTTTGCATTTATATCCAGCATAAAAAATGTAAGCGTGCCGCAAAACGGCGTTTACGTCGCAGCAGATGACTCAACCGGAAATTTAACCAACGTTTCAGGTTCACCCTTCGCAGCGGACATGGGTGTGCAGTTCGGGGCTGTCGAGCCCTCCCAGGGTAAGTATCTGCTGGAATTTGCCGGCAACAGCGCCAGCGCACAATTATTGGTTTATGCCATCAATTCGCAGACAGGAGCCCTTAGCCAAGTCGCCGGAGTGCAAGGAGCGCTGCCCTCGCCCTCGGCATTGAAGATGGTGACGGTCGCGCCCAATCCGTAACATGGACATCGGGAGTTCAATGAACGCCTGAGCTAGTACGGCCCGATAATTCCTCCAATATTGCGCGACGCCGGAAGTTTTGCTGGCGGTGCAAATGCTTCCACTCCCCAATACTTCGCGAACACGTCGAGGTACTTATATCCCGAACCAGTATTGAACAGCACAACTTGGTCGCTGCCCCTTAAGAATCCGCTCTGCAAAAGCTGTTTGTAGGCCGCCAGCGCCGCTCCACCTTCAGGCGCGGGAAAGATACCTTCCGTCGAAGCCATCTCCTTCACACCTTCCATGATGGCGTCATCGCTGACTGCAACTGCCGTCCCAGAACTCTTGCGCGCGATATGCAGAATGAGGAAATCGCCATAAGCTTTGGGCACGCGTAGTCCGGCAGCCAGGGTGTGCGCGTCGGGCCACATGGTCGATACCGCTTCACCGTCCTGCAAGGCTTTGGGGATGGGCGCGCAGCCCTCGGCCTGAACGCAAATCATCTTCGGACGCTTGCCGCCCTCGATCCAACCCAGCTCTTCCATCTCCTCGAATGCCTTCCACATTCCAATCAGACCGACGCCGCCGCCGGTGGGATATAAGATCGCATCGGGCAACGTCCATCCCAACTGTTCCGCCACTTCATATCCCATGGTCTTCTTGCCTTCGATGCGAAACGGTTCCTTCAGCGTCGACATGTCGAACCAGCCTTCCGGCCCTCTTCGTTCGGCCACCATCCGGCCACAATCGCTGATCAGGCCATCGACCAGCGTTAAGTGCGCGCCCGCCGCCTCGACCTCAAGGCGGTTGGCAATCGGCACATCCTTCGGCATGAAGACGTAAGCTTCAATTCCCGCCGCAGTAGCGTAGGCAGCCAGCGCTCCGCCGGCATTTCCCGCCGAGGGCGCGGCCAGCTTCTTCAATCCGTAGTGGCGAGCCATGGTAAGAGCCGCGCTCATGCCTCGAGCTTTGAACGAACCCGTGGGATTCAGTCCTTCATCCTTAATAAGCAGGTTGGGATATTTGCGGCTCGGCAGCATCGGAGTGAGGCCCTCGCCCAGCGTCACCGGTTCCGCATCTGGAAGCACTGACGAGTAGCGCCACATGCTCTTCGGACCATCACTGACCGCGCCGCGCTTCCTGTCGCGGCGAATCTCGGCGAGATCGTAGCGCACGTAAAGCGGACCGCCGTCTTTGGGACAAACCGTAGGCGCCGTTTGCGGCGGATATTTCTCCCCGCACTTGCTGCACTCGAAAGCGATGATGGTTGCCATGAACATTGACTCTAGAAGCCTCGGGCGCTGTTGGCAAGACAACCAAGTGCGTCTCTGCCCGGCTGCTATAATCCGCCCAGTTTCCTGCCATGACCGAGCCGTCCACCCCGTTGATGCGGCAATACGCCGCGATCAAGAAAGAGCATCCCAGCGCGCTCCTGTTTTTCCGCCTGGGCGACTTCTACGAGCTCTTCTTTGAAGACGCGGTGGTCGCTGCCCGCGAATTGCAGATAACGCTAACCTCGCGCAACAAGGAAAAGGGCGCGGCCATCCCCATGTGCGGCGTGCCCTATCATTCGGCCGACAACTACATCGCCAAGCTCATTCGCAAGGGATTCAAGGTCGCCATCTGTGAGCAAATGGAAGACCCGCGTCTCGCCAAAAAGCTGGTGAGGCGTGAAGTCACGCGCGTGCTCACCCCGGGTACAGCGGTTGACGCGCAGCTTGGTTCGGAGGAAAACAACTTCCTGGCATGCGTGGCGCGCGCCGGGAACGCCGCCGGATTTGCCGCGCTCGATCTTTCCACCGGAGAGTTCCGCGCCACCGAATTTTCCGGCGCCGATGCCGAACGCCGCATCCGCGAGGAACTGCTGGTGCTGCGTCCGCGCGAGGTTTTGTTCGCCTCCTCACTGCCGCTGTTCGAACAAGTACGTCCCTCGGCGCCGCAGGCCGCTGCTGCTCCGCGCATGGCTTCGCTGGAAAATGCCCGTTGGGCTGAAACTCCGCTCGACGACTGGGTCTTCGCTCCCGACTATGCCATCCCGCAAGTGGAAAATCATTTTGGCGTGCTCTCGCTGGAAGGCTTCGGCCTGGCCGATCGCTCAGCAGCGGCGACTGCGGCCGGCGCAATCCTGCATTACGTTCGCACCACGCAGCGCGGATCGCTCGATCATGTCGACCGCATCGGCTTCTACGAACGCCAGAATTGCCTGGTGCTCGACGCGGTCACGGTGCGCAATCTCGAACTCATCGAGCCGCTGTTCGCGGGCGCTGGCGACAATGCGACGCTGTTCCGCTGCCTCGATTGCACCGTGACGCCGATGGGCAAGCGCCTGCTGCGTGCCTGGATGCTGCGTCCGTCGATTGAACCTTCCGAAATCAACCAGCGCCTCGACGCCGTCGAAGGCATGGTGAAAGATCTCGTCGCGCGGGAAGAGCTGCGCCGTTCCATGGAAGGTATCCTCGACCTCGAACGCCTTCTGAGCCGTGTAACACTGGAAACCGCCAATCCGCGCGATCTGCTTGCACTGGCTACGTCGCTAGCGAAATTGCCCGCGGTGCGGACATCCCTGTCTCACTTCCCTGCCGAGCGATTGCACGCGCTGCACACTCAATGTGATGAACTCGGCGACTTACGCGAGCGCATCCTGTCGTCGCTGGAGGACGAGCCGCCGCTAACCCTCGCCGACGGTGGCGTGATCCGCTCCGGGGTCGATGCCATACTCGATGAACTGCGCGATCTCAGCCGCAACAGCAAGCAGTTCATCGCGCAGATCGAGCAGCGCGAACGGCAGCGCACCGGCATCGGCTCGCTGAAGGTCAAGTTCAACAACGTCTTTGGCTACTACCTCGAGATCTCGAAGGCCAACCAGCACCTCGCGCCCTCCGACTACGAACGCAAGCAGACGTTGGTTAACGCCGAGCGTTTCACTACGCCCGAATTGAAGGAGTACGAAGCGAAAGTTCTGGACGCCCAGGAGAAGATGGTCGAGATCGAGCGCCGGCTTTTTGCCGAGTTGCGATCAGCCATCTCGGCTGAGGCCCGCCGCCTCCGGCAAACCGCACTCGCGCTGGCTGAAATCGACGTGCTGGCCAACTTCGCCTCAGTTGCAGCCAATCGCAACTATTCTCGGCCCACGCTTGAGCACAGTGCGGACATTGAAATCGTCGAAGGCCGTCATCCCGTCATCGAACAACTGGAGATCAGCGGCGTTGCCGATCGCTTTGTTCCCAACGATCTCTATCTCAATGCCACGACGCATTCGATTCTGCTGATTACCGGACCGAACATGGGGGGCAAGTCCACCTATCTGCGCCAGGCGGCGTTGATCGTGCTGATGGCCCAGATGGGATCGTTTGTGCCGGCACGTTCGGCTCGTCTCGGATTGGTGGATCGCATCTTCACCCGCATCGGCGCCTCCGACAATCTGGCGCGCGGCCGTTCGACTTTCATGGTCGAGATGACCGAGACCGCGGCGATCCTCAATACCGCGACCTCGCGATCGCTCATTCTGCTCGATGAAGTCGGTCGCGGCACTGCAACCTACGATGGACTGGCCATCGCCTGGGCTGCGGTCGAGTACATCCATGCCAACACGCGCGCCAAAACGCTCTTCGCCACGCATTATCACGAGCTGACCGAGCTCGCCGATCGCCTCAGCGGGGTGAAGAATTTTCACGTGGGAGTGAAGGAAAGCGGCGGCGGAATTGTTTTTCTGCGCAAGGTGGAAGAAGGCGCCGCCGACAAGAGTTACGGCATCGAGGTCGCCAAGCTGGCCGGATTGCCAACCGATGTCGTGACGCGCGCGCGCGAAGTCCTGGCCGAACATGAGAGCGCCGAGCGCAGCGCCGTGAAACACCTGGCGCACGACGAAACCCGCGAATCCAGACCGATGCAGCTAACCATCTTCACTCCGCTGTCGCAGAAGATCGTCGACCGCATCAAGCAGACCGACCTGAACCGCATCAGCCCCATGGACGCGCTGAACCTGCTGCACGAACTGAAGAAACAGATGGAATAACTTTACGCGAAAGAGTTTGGTCCCCTGGTTTCACCCTTTTGTGCAAGGCTGAAAGAAACCAGCCTGCACCACGCTTCACACCTGAATTCCCGTGCTCCTCGCGTTACACTCTTCTATTCCTTATGTCTTCTAAAAGCAGCCTTGAACTTCGTCGTCAGGTCGGCCAGTTACTCGTCATGGGCTTTGATGGGACAGCGATGTCATCGCGCCTGCGCGTCATGCTCGACACGCTTTGTCCCGGTGGCATCATTCTATTCAAGCGCAATATTGAGCACGCTGAACAAACTCACGCTCTTTTGAGCGCAGCGCAAAAGATCAGCAAAACACCGCCTTTTCTCTGTGTCGATATGGAAGGCGGCACGGTCGATCGCCTGCGCGATACCATCGCCCCGGTGCCCTCGGTTGCCCAGGTCACGGCTAGCGGCTCAAAAAAGCTCTTCCGCAAGCATGGCCAGTTGATCGGCGAAGAAGTCCGCGCCTTGGGATTCAATACCGACTTCGCCCCCGTGCTCGACCTGCAATTCGAGCCCTCAAAGAACGTGTTGACCTCGCGCACTGTCTCTGCAAAACCAAAAGAAACGATCGCCTACGCGCGTGCGTTTCTGCGCGGGCTACGCAACTGTTACGTCCTGGGGTGCGGCAAGCATTTTCCCGGTCTCGGCGAAGCCAATCTCGATTCGCATGCCGATTTGCCGGTGATAGACAAGCCTTGGAAGGCGCTGTGGAAGCAAGACCTGCGGCCCTATCGCGAATTACGCCGCGACTTGCCATTCGTTATGGTGGCGCATGCGGCTTATCCTCAGATCACCGGCGATAAGACTCCCGCTTCGCTTTCCAGGCAATGGATCAGCGGCATCCTGCGCAAGAAGATTGGCTATCGCGGCCTCATCATCACCGACGATCTCGACATGGGCGGCCTACTGGCGGCCTCGCCGATCGAAGACGCGGCGGTTGAAACTCTGTGCGCCGGGGCTGACATGTTCCTGGTCTGCCAGAAAGAAGAGAGCGTGCGGCGCGCGTTTGAAGCCGTGTGCAAGCGGGCCGAGGCCGACAATAAATTCGCGCGGCTGGTCGCGGAGAAGTCTGGGCGCGTGCTCGCCGCTAAGAAAAAGTCAAAAGCGCTGAAGGCCCCCATGACCCCCGCTCCTACGCAGAAGACGGTGGAGCGCCTGACCCGCAAGATCTCGACTTTTAGCGAAGAGCTACGCGCCTATACCCTGGTCAGTGACGAGGCAACATCGTGATCGTCGCGGGAGTCATGAGCGGTACCTCGGCCGACGGCATCGACGTCGCGCTGGTGCGCGTTCAGGGGCGCGGGTTCCGCTCCCGCCTGGAGCTGTTGGCGCACTACCAGTTTCCTTATCCTGCCGAGGTGCGTCGCGCTGTGCTGGCGGCGATGAATGCAAAAGCCGCGAGCGTCGCCGACCTGTCGCGACTGAGCTTCACGCTAGGCGAGCTTTACGCCGATGCCGTCCGTACCGCGCAACGTCGCGCGCGCCTGGAGTGCGAACTGGTTGGCTGCCACGGTCAAACTCTCTACCACCAGGGAACTCCGGCGCCGTTCCTGGGCCGCCGCACTGCCTGCACCTGGCAAGCGGGAGAAGCCGCAATCATCGCTGCCAAAGTCGGCGTACCGGTGGTCTCCGATTTTCGTCCAGCCGACATGGCTGCCGGCGGCAAAGGCGCGCCACTGGTTCCGTTTCTCGATTACGTGCTCTACCGCCATCGCCGCTACGGGCGGATCGTGCAGAACCTCGGCGGCATCGCCAACCTAACGGCGATTCCCCCGCGTGCCGAGCCTAATCAACTTCTCGCCTTCGACACCGGACCCGGCAATATGGTGATCGACGCCGTCACCGCGCATCTCTTCGACAAGCCTTTTGATCGCAATGGGCGACTGGCGGCCCGTGGCCAGCCCATCGAGCGCGTCTTGCGTGAAATGATGCGCCACCCATTCTTCCGGCAGAAGCCTCCCAAGACCGCCGGCCGCGAACAATTCGGTCGAGAATTCGTCCGCGAGTTTCTTCGCCTATGCCGCCGCGCCGATGAGAACGACATCGTCGCCACGGCAACCGCGCTCACCGCTAGATCGATCGGTCTGGCAATTCGGAAATTTGTATTGCCTTTACTCGACAGCGAAGACACTAAGCCGGCGCGTTTTCGTGAGTTCGTCGTCTCCGGTGGAGGGACGAAGAATGCGACTCTGATGGGGATGATTCGCGAAGAGCTCACGCCGCTGAAGATGCGTGTGCGCACCACCGATGACTTTGGGCTTCCTTCGGAAGCCAAAGAGGCGGTGGCGTTTGCGCTCCTGGCTTATCAAACCTGGCGGCGCCTGCCATCCAACATTCCTTCTGCCACCGGAGCCGAGCGGCCGGCGATCCTGGGTAAAGTGAACTATGCGTAGTTATCATTTGACCACGGAGAACGCGGAACGCACGGAGCAAACAAGAAATCAATTAACCACAGAGACACTGAGACACAAAGAACAAGGAAAGAACAAAAAGGAGCGGTACGGCGGCCCACACGAAATTACGGGCAAAGGGCAAGGTCCCTGTCAGCGAGATCTCAGATCCAAATTCTCTCTGTGCCTCCCTGTCTCTGTGGTAAATGATTTCCGGGTCTTCTCCGTGCGTTCCGTATTCTCCGTGGTGACTCTCTCGCTTACCCTGCTACTCACGGCTTGCTCCAGCAAGCCCGATCCCAACACGCTGGTCATGATCATCGAAAGCAGCCCCACCAACCTCGATCCGCGAGTCGGTGTCGATGCGCAGTCGGAGCGCATTGACGATCTGCTCTTTGATTCGCTCGTCCGCCGCGACAATCATTTCAATCTCCACCCCTGGCTGGCCGACCGTTGGGAGATTCCCGATCCGCAAACCTACATTTTCCATCTGCATCACGGCGTACGTTTCCACAACGGTCAGCCCCTCACCGCGCGCGACGTCAAGTGGACCTTTGACTCTCTGCTGAGCGGCAAGTTGCGCAGTGCCAAGGCCGGCAGCTATGCGCAAGTCAGCAGCGTAGAGGCGACCGACAACTACACCATCGTCTTTCACCTGAAGCAGCCGTTCGCTCCCATGCTGTGGAATCTCTCCAACGGCACGGTTGGCATCGTGCCCTACGGCAGCGGCGAAGACTTCAATCGGCATCCCATCGGCTCCGGACCGTTTCGCTTTGTCAGCGCGCAGCAGGATAAGAACGTCATGGTCGAACGCAATCCCGACTACTGGGCCGCGCCCGCTAACCTGAGTCGCATCGAATTCAAGGTCATTCCCGACGCCACCACCCAGGCTCTCGAATTGCGCAAGCAGAGCGCCGACGTGGCCATCAACTCGCTCGTGGCAGATACCGTGGTCGCACTTCAGCGCGATCGCAACCTCACCGTCATGCAGGCGCCTGGTACCATCTACGCCTATCTCGCCATGAACCTGCGAGATCCTACATTGAAGGATGTGCGGGTGCGCCGCGCTATTGCCTACGCCATCGACGTGCAGCCCATCATCCACTATCTATTGCGCGACGAGGCTCGCCCCGCCTACAGTGTTCTGCCGCCGCAACATTGGGCCTATGACGGCGATGTCGCACACTATCCGCACGATCCCGAGCGCGCCCGCCAGCTTCTGGATGCGGCCGGCTATCGCCCAGTCAACGGAGTGCGTTTTCACATCACCATGAAGACCTCGACCGATGCATCTACCCGCTTGCTGGCAGCAGTCTTGCAGCAGCAGTTGCGCGAAGTTGGCATCGCCCTCGACATCCGCACCTTTGAGTTCGCAACATTCTTCTCCGACGTGACCAAGGGGGCGTATCAGATGCATTCCTTGCGCTGGGTGGGCGCCAGCAATCTCGACCCCGACATCTTCGAGCACGTCTTCGACACCGCCAGCTTCGCTCCCAAACGCGCCAATCGCACCTTCTACTCCAATCCGCGCGTGGACGAACTGATCCGCGAAGGCCGCAGCACTCTGGATCAAGAAAAACGGAAGGCGATCTATGACGAGATCCAGCAAATCCTGGCTGAAGATCTTCCTTACATCAACCTCTGGTACTTGAACAACGTGCTGGTGCACACCAATCGCGTGCGCGGAATCGAACTGGGACCGTCGGGCAGCTATGATTTCCTGCGCACTGCCGAGCTGGCAAATTAGGCTGACACAAGTTACGCCATGTCGGACGGAGCAGCGAACAACTTCGTCGCCCCAGAGGTCGACCGCGGACAACGTGCGCGCCCGGACGTGTCAGTCTCTGCCCCTGCCTTTTGAGTCGCATGGTACCATCGAAAACAAAGCCTAAAGGACCCCTGCGCCTTGCGAATACTCTTCGTAGGAGACATTTTCGGCCGTCCAGGCCGCACCATCGTGCATGAGCGGCTGCCCGACCTGCGGAAGCAGCACGCTGTCGATCTCACCATCGCCAATGGCGAAAACGCTGCTGGAGGCTTCGGCATCACTCCGCAAATTGCTGAAGAACTTTTCGAACTCGGCATCGACGTCATCACCACCGGCAATCACATCTGGGACAAGCGCGAGATCATCGACTATATGAACTCGGCGAATGGAAATGAGGCGTCTTTGGCCCGTCGCGTCCTGCGTCCGGCCAACTACCCCGCAGGCTCGCCTGGCTTTGGCTGGTACCAGGGACGCACCCGCGGAGCTGTCGACTACGCCGTCATCAACCTGCAAGGCCGGGTCTTCATGGCCAACAATGACGATCCCTTCCGCCTGGCTGACCAACTGCTGAAGCAGATCACCGCCAAGGTAGTGCTCGTGGATTTTCATGCTGAGGCCACGTCAGAAAAGATCTCGCTCGGCTGGTACCTGAACGGACGCGTGACCGCTGTGCTGGGCACTCATACCCACGTTCCTACCGCCGACGAGCAAGTCCTGGCGGGAGGCACGGCCGTGCAAACCGACGTAGGCATGACTGGCCCTTACGATAGTGTCATCGGCGTACAGAAGGACCTGATCCTGCAGCGCTTCCTCACCAATATGCCGGGACGATTCGAACCTGCGACCGACGATGTGCGCCTCTGTGCCGCCCTCATCGACTGCCATGCGGAAACTGGCCGCGCGACCGGCATCCAGCGAATCATGCTGCGACAGGAGTGAAGTAGCTGACGGCTCTCAACTGTCAGTTGTCAGCTGTCAGCCGTCAGCCGTCAGCTTTGACGCGAATCCCGCCCTATCATTTGGTTTCGTCACGATTCTTGGATTGTCATTACCAACAGCCTTCAGGCTGTGAGGAATCTGCTCTCGCCCCACCCATCATCACAAGGCGAAGGAAAAAAGCAGCTTCCTCGCCTCGCTCGTAATGACAACTTCTTGAGTGCCAGACCGCTTGAGCTTTGGCTGAAAGCTCAAAGCTGACGGCTGATGGCCTTTGGCTGGTGGCCGAGAGCTGACGGCTGAAAGCCAGTTGCTAGTTGCTAGTCGCTCATTTACTCTTCCCACGCATGCCCCAGTCCGACGAATTATGGATGGAAGAAGCTCTGCGCGAGGCGCACCGCGCACTGGCGCTGGGCGAAGTGCCGGTGGGAGCGGTGGTGGTCTACAATGGCCGCGTCGTCGGCCGGGGATGCAATCGCCCGCTTAGCGCTCACGATCCCACTGCCCATGCAGAAATATTCGCCTTGCGCGAAGCCGGGCAGACTATCGGCAACTACCGCCTGCTGGACTGCGACTTGTATGTAACGGTTGAGCCTTGCGCCATGTGCGCGGGCGCCATTACGCATGCCAGGATTCGCCGCTTGATTTACGGCGCCGACGATGCCAAGGCCGGAGCGGTGCACTCCATGTTGCAGGTGCTCAATCATCCCCGGCTTAATCACAAAGTTGAAGTCTGTTCAGGAGTGCTGGCAGCCCGCTGCATGGATCTGCTGCAAACCTTCTTCCGCGAGAAGCGCAAGACCGAAGCAGGCCCGCAAGGATTACCGACAGCGTAACCCGCCCACTTGCCGATCTCTGCAACCGCTCTGCTATCATAAAAGGCGACCACGTTGTCGCGCGCGGAGAGGTGCGTGAGCGGTTGAAACGAGCCGCCTCGAAAGCGGCCATACCTTGACGGGTATCGGGGGTTCGAATCCCCCCCTCTCCGCCATGCAGTCTCAACTGCAGAGAAACTCTGCTACGTTGCTCGTGAAATATGCGAAAAAGGCGGCCTTTTCGCGATATTCAGCAAGCAAACTGGACCGGAGAAAATTGCTTGCCGAGCAGCGTCGTCGTCTTTGCCATGGTTTTTCTCCAGGGCCTCTATCGGTAGTTCCCTTTCAAGAAGCCGCTCAGGCGAATACCTAGCGATCACAATCCGAACACAACGCGAAAGCCGGCTTGACCCCTGCCTCAAAATGATGTTCCGAGATCATCTCGTCAAGAGAAAGGCCGATGGGCTCGGAGATCTTCTGGACAGACAGATGGGTGACGACGCTCGTCAGCTTTGACGACTATCTCGATACCTGCCGTGCCTCGCGACAGGTTCCGGGCCCTGCGTGTCGCCCTGTAGCGCTGCCGCAACCTGGGGGGCCTGGCCTAACCGAAAGACTGCTTCAGGAGTGGGACATTTCATGCACCCCACAAAAAGGAAGCACGGATTGCCCCGATGTGGGAATCGCTTGGGACTTTGGTGCAACTATTTGCGGTGCCAGACATCATGCGTGGCCAGTCTAAAGGAGTTAGCGCGGCAATGTAACTGCTCGAAAAACGCTGGCAGGTAGCGCTCCCTACTTGCGACACCGCCACCCTTGTGCCACTCCTTCCAGCGGCGGATGTCAGGTTCGAATCATAATTGGAACGAGGCGGAGCCGCTTCATGAAACTTGCACGAGTGTGTTTTCTTGCCCTTCCGCTATTTGCCCTCTCCTCTTATGCTCAACTCGGATCCGCAAGTATGTTCGGAGTTCTGGGAGCCTCGGCAGTCACCAACACCGGAGACACGGTTATCGACGGAGACTTGGGCGTTTACCCTGGTACTTCCATCACTGGCTTTCCGCCGGGCATCGTGAATGGAACCACATATGACGGAGATGCCGTGGCGATGCAAGCTCAGACTGATGCCTTGGCTGCCTACAATTTTTTCCAGGGTCTGTCGTCCAACGAGAATTTGACAGGGCAGAATCTCGGTGGCTTAGAACTTACCCCAGGAGTGTATACCTTCAACTCGTCAGCTCAGTTGACGGGAGCGCTCACGATCAACTGGGAGGGATTGAGTAATCAGAGCGTCGTCTTCCAGATAGGCAGCACGCTCACCACCGCCAGCGCCTCGATGGTCACCGGGATCAATATGGGCCAGAACGACAATATTTATTGGGCGGTCGGGAGCTCCGCAACCCTGGGTACTACAACTGCGTTCATGGGAACCGTCATTGCCAGCGCCAGCGACACCCTGAACACTGGAGCTACCGATGATTGTGGCCGGATTATTGCGCTGAATGGCGCGGTAACTTTGGATGACAACGTTATCAACAATTGTGCTGCTACCACCACCACGACTGGTACGACTACCGGCACGACTCCTGAGCCCAGCAGCATCATGCTGTTCGGTTCTGGCATTCTCGCCCTGGCAGGCATTGTGCGCCGTAAGCTGCTCTAGTTCACCTTACGCACTACGAACCGTTGCCTTGGTGGTGCGCGACGGCGCGATGGCATAGTGTGCTGCCCGGTCGACAGGCAGGTTGTATTCGCCCACTGGAATGCTCGGAACCGGTCGTTGCCCGGACGGTTGCAGGTGAATCAGTCTGACCAAGGGGCTGCGCAAGGGCCAGCGGCGTTGTCGAGCTTGGCAGTTCGGTGTCGACGCCTGTAAGAGTATAGCGTCCGGAGAAGCGTACCGTTGCTATCGCGTCTAGGGCAACGGGCAGCCACATCCCATCCACTTCGCCTTGTTGCAGAGTCATGTGAATGTCCTTGACCCAGATCGAGGGGCTTTGGGCAGGTACCCCTTCGATTCTTCGGATTTGGAACGTTTTCGCATCGACCCATATCAGGCCCAGCAACAAGTTCTTCTCCTTACGCTTCGGAATGATGTTTAATACGTATTCCGGGGTAGCGGTAAAATGTTCTTCTCGTAGAAAGACAAAATCATAATTTGCTCGGCTGATAATGCCGCTGTGCCCAGCCGTCGGCGGAAGAATTTCCTGCCCCAACATCGCCCTCACAATTTTCTCTACGGTGGAGCTGCCACTTACATGAGTAAGCGTGAAAGTACTCTTGTCAGGAGGAGCAAAGCTGATTTGTGCGGTGATCTCTGCGGCAGGATGGCTGGCGTCGGCTCCAAAAGCTTTGTATTCCCGAGTGATCTCGTACCGACGGGTCAAGGCAGGATTTTGCTGCTCGACCTGTTCCATCGACGGCACGATCACCCCGAGATCAGGAGCCGCAGGCTTGAATTCCGCCACTGAGTTTTGGGAATTTGCCTGCAGGACAGCGATTGCCAGCGCTAGTACAACAAGGATGCTCGGTGATGATATGGCGTTCCTGAGCGCAATCGCCTTCATATCTCTTCGAACGTTCGTATGGTCTTGAGATGCTCCGGTACCCGAATATGATTCCTCCGAAACCAGGCAGCGGGGGAAATGAACACAAATCATCCTGAGCCAGCTTCGACATTTTGCTCTCAGCGGAAAAATTGTTTCAGCGATTCACGATCTCAGGCATGCGCCGCCCAATTTCGTCTTCTCACGCTACGTGCGACAGTCGGTGCGGTTCCTCCGTCCTGCGGTTCCGCCGAGGCGCATCGGACGCTCGAATGAGCAGTGCGGAGCAGAACTCAACGCCAACGCAACACCATCGCGGCGGCTCGGGACGCGTGCCGAGCCAACTATCTTTATTGTTGTCCACATTATGTAGATCTATACATAAAACTCACGCTTCTCCCCGGTAGCGGCTTAGCGCTTTCATTTGACACTTCCGAGCGTCCATGGTGTACCAAATTGACCAGACAAGCCGTCTGACACGGAAGCAAAATGTTATTTGCTGTTTCTTCCGGGACCTGGGGAAGGCAAGAACATACCTTAGCCGACGGCGCCAATGAGACGAGTAGCCTGCAAGCTTTCCGTCCCATTCGTTTGAATTCCCGTGCAGAAGAAACTAAGGCCGTGGAGTCACCGAGGAGTCCCGTTAGGTCACGATCGGAGTTCATCATGGGTTCAACGTCCATTTCAAACGCTCTCCACGCCGAATCTGGAAACGGTACAGGCGCCCAACCCCGCTCTATCGAACGGTTTGCCACCGGCATTGCCGGGCTGGACGACATTCTAGGCGGCGGACTTGCTTCCAACCATCTCTACCTCATCGAAGGTGATCCGGGAACCGGCAAGACGACGATTGCGCTGCAGTTTCTGTTGGAGGGCGCTCGCCGGGGACAGAAGGGTCTCTACGTCACTCTTTCTGAGTCCAAGATTGAACTCTTAGAAATTGCTGAGTCGCACGGTTGGTCACTCGGAGCTATTGACATCTTTGAGCTGGCGTCAGAGGAGGACCACCTTAAACCCGAGGCCCAGTACACCGTATTCAACCCGTCTGAAATTGAGCTTGCGGATACCACATCCGCCGTCTTGTCTGAGGTCGACAGACTTCAACCAGCACGGGTCGTGTTTGATTCCTTGTCTGAATTGCGCTTGCTTGCCCGCGACTCGCTGCGTTATCGCAGGCAGATTATCGGTCTGAAGCGATACTTTTCTGGCCGTAACTGTACGGTGCTCTTGTTGGACGATCGGACCGCCGAGGGTCATGACCTGCAACTGCAGAGCATTGCTCACGGCGTAATCATGCTGGAAAGCGTGGAGCGCGAATACGGGATCAAAAGACGCCGACTGGAAATAAGGAAGCTGCGGGGTTCGTCGTTCCGGGAAGGCTTCCATGATTACACCATTAAGCGAGGCGGTGTAGAGGTGTATCCGCGCCTGATTGCCTCGGAGCACCATTTGGCGTTCTTCCCATCTCAACTAAAGAGCGGTCTCCAGCCATTGGACGACCTGTTGGGCGGCGGACTCGACAGCGGAACCAGCACGCTGCTACTGGGACCGGCTGGTTGCGGGAAATCCACAATCGCGCTCTTTTACGCCGTATCTACAGTCAACCAGGGAGGCCGCGCGGCGCTTTTCTCCTTCGATGAAACCTTATCAACCTTGACCATGCGCGGTCGAGGGCTCGGAATGGATGTGGAGAAATGTGTTGAGTCCGGAAACCTCTTTCTTCGTCAGGTCGATGCGGCAGAACTCTCGCCTGGTCAATTTGTGCATGAGATCAGAGATTTGGTTGAGAAGCAGGAGCTCAAGCTGCTGATTATCGATAGCTTGAATGGCTTTCTTAATGCGATGCCCGGCGAGAAATTTCTGGCGATGCAGTTGCATGAGCTGCTTAGTTATCTTGGACAAAAGAGCGTCAAGACGATAATGACCATGGCTCAGCACGGTTTTCTCGGAGCCAACATCAATACACCGGTAGATGTGAGCTATCTCGCGGATACAGTGCTTTTGTTTCGATATTTCGAGGCGGCGGGCGAGCTCAAACAGGCACTTTCGGTGATCAAGAAGCGGAGCGGTGAACATGAACGCACTATCCGGGAGTTGGTGATGAAAAACGGAGTTATTCAGGTCGGAAACGTCCTGAAGGAATTCGAGGGCGTGTTGACTGGATCTCCTAAGTACCGCGGAGAACTAGAGAGGCTCGGTTAGAGAAAATGACTCCCAGTGAAGAGCAGTTGCGTGTCCTGGTGATCGCACCCACCGGGCGAGATGGCCCGCTGATATGCAATCTTCTCAGCAGCAAAGACATACTTTGTGCCAACTTGCCAACAGCTGAAATGGCTCGAATCCAAATGAAGGCGGGAGTGGGCGCCGTAATATTAGCGGAAGAAGGTCTTACGCTTGCTGACATCGCCCAATGGACAAAAGAGTTAGCCGTCCAACCTTCCTGGTCTGATCTTCCAATCATCCTTCTTACCGTCACGGGAGCTGTCGATCACGAAAATCAAAGAAAAGAACTATATCGCCAGCCTCTCGGCAACCTGATATTGCTGGAACGGCCAGTCCGGCCCGAGACCTTAGTCAGCACGGTACAAGCAGCGCTACGCAGCCGCCGTCGGCAGTACCAGATCAGGGACTATTTAGTCGAGAATCTGCAGGCGGAAGCAGCATTGCGTACAGCGGAGAAATTGGCCGTAGCCGGACGTCTGGCCGCCAGCATTGCCCATGAAATCAACAACCCGCTGGAGGCGGTTGTGAATTTGCTCTACCTCGTTGGCGCGTCGTCTTCTCTGGAAGAGTCAAAGCGCTACGCACAAACCGCGATGGACGAGTTGGCGAGAGTATCTGAAATTGTCACGCAAACCTTAAGGTTTCATCGCGAGCCGAGCAAGCCGGTAATGGTGCAGGTCACCGAGATCGTGGACTCCGCACTTGTCCTCTACCAGGCGAGACTCACCTCAGCACGAATTGTGATTGAAAGAGATTTCCGGGAATGCCGGCCAGTTCTTGCGAGGTCAGGCGAACTGCGCCAACTCATTCTAAACCTGGTGGGAAATGCCGTGGACGCCATGGCAAGAGGCGGCACGTTGAGAATCCGCGTCACCAACGCCCGGGAACACACGAACGGCTCGCGAGCCGGCATCCGTTTGATCGTCGCCGATACCGGCTCCGGAATTCCCCTCGCGATCAAGAAGCGACTCTTCGAGCCATTCGTGAGCACGAAAGGCAATAATGGCACAGGCCTCGGACTATGGGTGAGCTCTGGCATCGTCCGCAAACATGGAGGAACGATCCAAGTAAAAAGCAGCGCAAGGTCCCCAGCTACGGGAACAGTTTTCTCAATCTTCTTGCCGTTGCAGTCCGAATTGGCTTCCGTTAAGGGTTTGGCGGCGATCGCGTAATCAGGACCTGAATTGGATCGACCTCAGATCCCGAAACTTGGAAGGACGCACCCGTGCGACACGAGCTTGCATTTGCAAATGTCTGGATTTCACTTCCTCCATGTGGTGCGCCGCCACTTCCCTGACATTCCGGTAATTGCTGTAGTGGCGCTTACAACTCCGTGATTAGATTCCCGGCGGAGTGATCGCTGATGCTTCTTATGGAAAGCAGGGGCATCATCCCGAAGAGCTTTCTGCGTACGTTCACCGAACTAATCACCTCTAAGACAGCGCGAGCGATCGACCACCTTCACCAGTCGGATCCCGCCTGGATACCACGTAACTGCAAAGACTCCACGGGGCACCTTTCATCCTGCTGAGCCTGCACGCACTGTTTCCGGTCTTCCCCTTTGAGCGTTGTGCGTGAAAACGTCCAGAAATCCAAGAAACTCCTGCGCTTGCCTTGTCAGGTACATCATCAGATTTTTCTGTAGACGTTGCTTCCAAAGGTAAGGATCGTGGAAGCAAGCAGGTAGCTATCTTAGTTGAAGCCGATGGGCATCATCCGCGAGGCAATGCCGTTGGGAGAAGATGTGCGGAAACTATCTTCTCGGGATCGGGTAAAGCCACACTTGTGGCTCAGGTAATGCTCGGCATCACGACACAACAGTTGACATTTGTGACACCGAATCGGACCCTTGACTTTGGGGGTAATCCTGTTGCCTTCATCTTTCGTTTTCCCGATTATGCTCATCCCTCATCGTACGCCCCGCAGCAACTAACCTCCAGTTTTCTATCGAACGAAGTCTGGCCACCGGATTGCACGTACAAAAGCGACTTTGTGACTAAAGTGCGCTCAGGCGGCGAAGTCTGCTCGTTTGAGATGATCAACTTCAACCAGGTCATGAGCGATGGCAACTGCTCCAGGTTGGCCGACAGGTGAGTGGGACGCCTGGGGGAAGACGCTGCTGAAGCTCAACACTGCGCTAATCGAGGTCTCGTAGATTTCAAAAAGTCGTCCGATCCGAGTCAGCTCGAACACCACAGCCGCACGAGGCAGCATTCCGGCGAGTTTGATTTCCCCATCGTTCTTCGCTACCTGGCAAATGCATTGCAAAAATATGCCGATGCCGATCGAATCCACGTGCTGCATCTTCGACATGTCGAACACGATCTGCGGACGGGCGGCATTCAACACGGGCAGTACTTCCTTGTAGAAGCTGCGAGCTTCCCTGCCGTTCATTATCTCGGGTATCCTCTTGATGATTACCGGTCTACCATGGCTCGCCATTTTTCAATCATCAAGCTTTTGCGTGTCGATTTCTGTTCAGTATTGACCAACAGGAGATAGCCAGAAGGAAAGATCCGACTTCGCTCCTCTTCTTCGCAGGAGAGGCATTCGCTGGTTTAGCTCAGGCGTCAGAGGCAGCACCGTAGGGCTTCTTACTTAAACACGCCATGGCGCAAGCAATCAGGTGGGGTGCGTTTATAGCACTAGACTTCGAGTGAGGCCGGATGATTGTAAGTGTCAGGTCGGCCTGATACAAACTGGGCCTTTTCGGGGCCGAGTGGCGCAGTCCTAAGGTTAGCCCAACCGAAGTGCGACCTAGAACACGTGGCTTTTGCCCGATTCTATTGTTTCGTATGTCGATGAGTTATAAGGGTCAAGTATCTTGCGGTAGTCGTCAGTATAGTTAGAGCTAGCCATTTGGCTGTACAAACTGCAACTTATAAGCTATAGTCTTAATTGAGGTAGTTTCCATCCTCTCCTCTTTCAGGTTCTCTGAACTAAGTCAGCCCATCTGAAGTTTATAGTCTTAGCGCCCACCAACCTTTAGGAGGTTGACTATGTTTGCACGCAATGTATCGTTTCGTCTGAAGCCCAATACTCATTCCGATTATACCCACACCTTTGAAAGCCAGGTTCTTCCTCTACTGCAGAAGCAGAAGGGCTTCAAGGAAGAAATCACGTTGTGCAACGCCAATAGCGTGGATAGCATTTCCATCAGCCTGTGGGACAACAAGTCTGACGCTGACAACTACAACACCAACGTTTACCCGCAGGTGATGAAGACGCTGGAGAAGGTAATCGATGGAACGCCGCGCGTTCATACCTTCGAGACCGTCACCTCGACCATGAACAAGGCTCTGGCGACCGCGTAAGTTCCCCCATCCTTCGTGACAGCGAAGGAGTCAGACGTCCCCGTTCTACCCTGGACTTACTTCGAAGGGTAGGAGGGGGATTTTTCTTTCCCTTAGTTGTGGCAGATATAGGAGTCGAAATGTCAAATTCCAAAGTTCAAGTTGGCCAGAAGTCCGATCCTTTTAGACAGCAAGAAACCTTCCTGAAAGATCCGTCGAGTACCTTCTCGCAAGATGAGATACGGACCCGTGCCTATCAGATCTACGAGTCTCGCGACCGGGCCGGCAACCATGCCGACGAGGATTGGAGCCAGGCGGAGACCGAGTTGATGGAACTGATACACGCTAAATAGTCCGGGTCGGATTCGGGTGAAACGTTGGAGTAAGAAGAACGTCAGGGTGCCCCATTCAAGGCCTTCTTTCGGCGTTGAGTGGGGTTTTTCGTTATACAGCCTGAGGGATCCGAGGTCGCCCAACCCAGAGAGAACCTGGCGCACAGTTTCATCGTGACGATGTGCAAGGTCATGCTTATGGCGCGGATGGGTGGGGGTGAGCTTAATAGCTCAGACGCTGAAGGCCATTTTCGTTACTGTTGTTCTGTGCCACGCGGACGTGCCGGCACCGAGAGCAGTGAGATGACAAGAGAAGATGGGATGACGGGACAGACACCGATTCCGGTAATGGACGTTGAAAAACAGCCGAAAATTCTGGTCGTAGACGATAACGTCGCGGCGCGCGCTACGCTCAGGGAAGTGCTAAAGGCTAGCCAATTCCAAGTTACCGAAGCCGCGAATGTTGGTGAGGCGTTGCATCTGATAGACAGCAGGCCGCCCTTTGATATGCTCCTCTGCGACTTGCATATGCCGGGAGCCGGCGATGGGTTGACCGTTGTCAGTGCGATGCGCCATACAAACCCAAGAGCGGTCACATTGGTGTTTACCGGGTACCCTGCATTGGACGAAGCAATGGATGCTATCCGGTCGCAAGTGGATGAAGTCTTGGTTAAACCGATGGCGGTTCCGTCGCTGCTCGCTGTCATTCATGACAAACTGGAGAGGCGAACAGTGCGAACAGCGACCAACACAGAGCGGGTAGCTTCCATATTAGAGCGAGACGCCGAGAAGACCATTAACAACTGGCTGACCCGAGTTGAGAATGACGACGAACTGACCATCGTGCAGCTCAACAAGGAGCAACGCACCGGCCACCTTCCACAAATCATCCGCGAACTCGTGCAGCGATTACGGGTACCAGGAAGTTTAGGTACGAAACAGACATCTGAAGCCGCCGTTCAACATGGCAAAATTCGCCAATCTCAGGGTTATTCCGTCGCCATGATAGTCGAGGAGTCGCGTATTCTACAGGTCAGCATTTTCCAGACCTTACAGAACAATTTGACCAGCGTGGATTTTAACTCGCTGCTGACAGACGTAATGACCATAGCCGATGAGGTTGATTCACAATTGAAGCAAACCCTCGTCAGCTTCGCAGAATGGGTCGCGAAAGTCGCAGCGTAGACGTTATGTGCATGAGCGCTTTTGGACAGCCCCATCTGGCTACAAGCGTTATTCGGCTCACTGCGTACCGATACGAACTCATGGTGAGATCGGCATGCGGTAGAACGGCACAACCCATAAACCACCGGAAAAACCCGCTCCAGCAGTGGCTTGGAGACCTGGAACCGATGAAATCATGGTACTGCTGGGGTGCGTAACGCTGCTTTGCGACCTGCACCATGTCGAACCCGAACTCTGTCTTTAGATGCGCAGTCTTGTTCTGCGCGTACTCTACGGAGTCGCCGTACTTTGCTCGCAGCTTCGGATACTGGATCGCCACCGTCTGATTGACGGCGGGGTAACCATCTACATCGGACACATAATCGGCAAGCGCACCCATGGCAAAAGCATACTCATCTACACCATTGCTCTGCGCCAGCAATTCGCAAACGAAACCTTCGGTGCGAACATAGTGCACCAAATCGCTGAATTCGATACTGCCGAATGGATAATAGCCCAGATCTTGTATGACAGCCCCACCTTGGGCCGCCGGGACGCGACCTTAGTCTGCAAGAGGTAATTTTTGCGACAATTGGCGGGAATGATACTGGGCGCTGCCATCGCGTCACGATGCTCGGGTCCGACCTGAAATGTTTCGACATCCAAAAGAAGGGGCCCCGGTGTACTGGGACCTCTCATCATTCGATCTTTTGTAAAGCTTATCTTCGCTTCACCATCCAGCCGATCAATATTCCGGCGGCCATGCCGATCGCGAATGTGGTTACAACCGTTTCAACAGGATGTCGCTGCAGGCGTTTCGTTGTGTCATCAAGAAACTCTTCAACAGCATCGCCGCCTTGTTTTGCGGCACGCTTCGCCGCTTCTACGCCGTCCCCAATTGCGTCCGCAACCGCAGATGTCGCGCGAGATGCCGTACGTGCTGATTCGGCGATGTGCTCTCCGGTTCTTTCCAAGACTGATTGCTGCATTATGTCTTGAGCCCTTTCGTCTCTGAGTTCGGTGTTGATGTGATCATTCTCCGACAGCCTTTTCGACCTTGCCGACCCAGTTTTGAACCTTACCGGCGTTCTTTTCAGCTCTGCCTTCCGCTTCCAGATCGGGGTTCCTGGTAATTTCGCCGACTTTCTCTTTGATGGTTCCTTTGACTTCGTGGATCTTGCCTGTTGTTTTGTCGTCAGTGCTTGGTTTCATCATGGTTTTCTTCCCTCTCGATTAGTAAGTAATTTGTTTTGGCGCCGCGTGAAGGTACCCATACCCCGCGTTATGCCACTTTTTTGTCGACTGGTGTTGGCACCATCACCAACTCCTCGAAAAGAGAACGATAGTGGATCATCGCAGTTCGCAACTCTTCCGTGCTGGCTTCCCCTCTGCCAAGCCGTAATGCGATGTCGTGTGCCGACCGGTAGTTCTCCACAACTCGTGGGTGGTCGACCGAAATGTCGGCGGCGCGCTGATCAAAATCGGTGACGGGGTATCCGCGAGTCTGCATCAGCGAACACACCAGTTCATCGGCTTCGGTCACCGCCCCCTTTGGAAAGTCCACAAAGCGGGATTGCACCACCTGCCACTCACTCAAGTAACGCTCGCGCTCGACCTGGTCGAGATCACGGATTTTGAGCATTTCAACTCGTGTTTCACGATCCGACAGTTTCGCTTCTGCCTTCCGCTCTGACCCATGTTGTCGAACCGCCCGATCATATTCCGGTCCAAAGCGGTCGCGTAGTTCTGCCGTGGTTTTGTTGCGTTTTCGCACGTACAGTGCAATGGCGATGATAACGAGGAGAATCACTGCGACTGCGAGAGCGATTAGTTTCGGGTTCATTAGATTGAGATTCATTCAGTACTCCTTTGCGCTTAAGGGTCCACGAACCGGCGGCTGGTTTGGGAAGGTTTCCCTGCTGAACTAGAGTATCTAACAACCAGGCTTCGGAAAGCTGGTCAGAATTGCTCTCGCAATCGCCGATGTCGGATCCGACTTGCCCGCATAGAATTCAGTACACGTAGCTTGCGGTAATTTGCGGGATTCTTCCGGTCTCGTCGAGCTGGCTATCCTGCGAGACGAGGCCTGAAGTGCTTCTGCGATACCAGCCGGTGAGATACGTTTCTTACAGGTCGAACTGCGCTAGCAGCAGGGGGAACGAAGTCCTTTGCAGACTCTGCCGCGTAGCACATCCCGCCTTTTTGCCGATAAGCAAAAGGGGCGAAACCCGAGAAAGATGGGGCTTGTCCGACCTCAGCCGGCTACGGCCGGGGGTGTAGTTGTAGTCATCGTTGTAGTATCCCGATTTCGGAATCACAATCGGGCGCGGAATGGTTCAGGCGCTCGCGCATCCGCTAGAGGACTCCCTTTCTGAGGTCCGTTCTAATTCCATGTCCAATTCATAACTTCCGGCATGTCTTGGCCGTGCTTGTCGATGTAGTGCTTGTGCTCGATAAGCTTGTCCTGCATCTGCTGCTTCAGATAGGCTCCCCTGGAACCCAGGTGCGGCAGCCGATCCACTACGTCTTGCACGAGGTGAAACCGGTCTAAGTCGTTCTGCACTCTCATGTCAAAAGGTGTCGTGATGGTTCCCTCTTCTTTGTAGCCACGCACGTGGAGGTTGCGGTTGGTCCGGCGGTAGGTCAGCCGGTGGATCAGCCAGGGGTATCCGTGGAAGGCGAAAATGATGTGTTTATCTTTGGTGAAGAGTGAATCGTAATCTGTTTCGTTTAATCCGTGCGGGTGCTCACTCGAAGACTGCAGCTTCATGAGATCAACGACATTAATCACCCGGATTTTCAGATCGGGCAGATGCTGGCGAAGGATAGAAACGGCTGCGAGAATCTCCAGCGTGGGCGTGTCTCCGCAACAGGCCATCACCACGTCGGTTTCGGCGTCCTGGTCGTTGCTGGCCCACTGCCAGATGCCAATTCCTTCCGTGCAATGCACGACCGCCGCGTCCATAGTCAGCCATTGCGGCAGGGCGTGCTTGCCCGCAACCACCACATTGACGTAATTCCGGCTGCGCAGGCAGTGATCGAAAACCGACAACAGGCAGTTGGCGTCAGGCGGGAGGTAAGCGCGCACGATATCGGCTTTCTTGTTGATGACATGGTCAAGGAAGCCGGGATCCTGATGCGTGAAGCCGTTGTGATCCTGTTGCCAGACATGCGATGCGAGCAAGTAGTTCAGCGATGAAATCTTCCGGCGCCAGGGCAACTCCAGGCAGACCTTCAGCCACTTGGCGTGCTGGCTGAACATCGAGTCGACGATGCGAATGAAGGCTTCATAACTGTTGAACAGCCCGTGTCGCCCAGTCAGAAGATATCCTTCCAACCAACCCTCACACTGGTTCTCGCTGAGCATCGAGTCCAGTACGCGGCCGGCGGGCGCGAGGAATTCGTCATTCTTCACTTCCCGCGCGTCCCACTGACGGTTGGTAACTTCGAAAACCGCACCGAGGAGATTCGACAGCGTCTCATCGGGACCGAAGACACGGAAATTTCGCTGATCCTGATTCAGCCCGGCCACGTCACGCAAGAACGAACCCAGTACCCGTGTATCTTCGGCAGTGACCGCGCCGGGCGAAGGTACGTTGACTGCGTGGACGTGGAAGTCCGGCATGCGCAGGTCGTGCAGCAGAATGCCACCATTGGCGTGAGGATTGGCGCCCATCCGGCGGTCGCCCTTCGGTGCCAGTTCGGCCAATTCCGGCATGAGGCGCCCATTTTTATCGAACAGTTCCTCGGCCTTGTAGCTTTTCATCCAGCTTTCAAGCAGGTTGACATGATCAGGATGCTGAGGATCCACTAGCAGCGGCACCTGGTGTGATCGAAAAGTGCCCTCGATTTGCAGGCCATCGACGAATTTCGGCCCTGTCCAACCCTTGGGCGACCTGAGGACGATCATTGGCCAGCGCGGCCGTGCGGTGTCGTGGTTGTTGCGCGCGTTACTTTGAAATTGCCGAATGTCAAGGATTGCTCTCTCGATAGCGGTGGCCATGAGCTCGTGCATCTCTTCCGTCTCATCGCCTTCCACAAAGTATGGGGTCCATCCGGACCCTCGCAGAAATTGCTCCAATTCCTCATGCTCGATGCGGGCCAGAACGGTTGGATTGCTGATCTTGTAGCCGTTCAGGTGAAGTATCGGGAGCACGGCTCCGTCGGTGACCGGATCGAGAAATTTGTTGGACTGCCAGGCAGTCGCCAAGGAGCCCGTCTCCGCTTCGCCATCTCCAATGACGCAGGCGACGATGAGGTCGGGGTTGTCGAACGCCGCCCCAAAGGCATGGCTGAGCGAGTAACCCAGCTCGCCGCCTTCGTGAATCGACCCGGGCGTTGTCGGCGCAACGTGGCTGGAAATGCCGCCGGGAAAGGAGAACTGCCTGAAGAGCTCCTTCATTCCGGCTTCGTCCTGGGTGACATTGGGATAAATCTCAGTCCAGGTGCCTTCAAGGTAGACGTTGCCCACCAGGGCCGCCCCTCCATGTCCGGGACCGGCAACGTAGAACATATCCAGGTCATACTTCTTGATGACCCGGTTGAGGTGCACGTAGATGAAGTTCTGACCTGGCACCGTGCCCCAGTGCCCGACTACCAGCGGCTTCACGTGGGATAGTTTCAATGGCTCTTTCAGCAGCGGATTTTCATAGAGATAAATCTGGCCGACCGACACATAATTGGCGGCACGCCAGTAGGCGTCCATCTTGTCCAGCAGTTCCGGAGTTAGCGTATTCGCCTTCTTAGTTGACGTTTTCTTGTTTGCCGCTTCCGCTTGCTCGTGGAGCAGTTCCGGCGTGAGTGTTTCAGCGTGCATGGTTAATTCTCCCTTTTGCAGCCAAGTCCGAGAACTTGGCTGGCGAACAATTTTTTTGCGGTTCGCGACTGCGCCAGTCCACACAGTGCGTCTCGCGCTTTGGCAGGTCACGCATGTCGGAACTGGCGACTTCACAATTTCGCTGTTACTTCGCCAGTTCCTTGGCAATCGCGTGCAATTCGAGTCGGCGCTTCTTAGTGGCCTTGGGATATGCCATCTTGAGATCCTTCAGCGCATCGAGGACAATTCTGGAAACGATTAAGCGCGCGGTATCCTTATCGTCGGCGGGAACTACATACCAGGGCGCGTGATGGGTGCTGGTCGCGCCCAGGCAAGCCTCATAGGCTTTCACGTAATCTTTCCAGTATTTCCTCTCGTGAATGTCGGAGAGGCTGAATTTCCAGTTCTTGTCAGGCTCATCAAGGCGTTCCAGAAATCGCTTTCGCTGTTCTTCCAGCGACAGGTGGAGAAAGATTTTGACGGTCCGGGTTCCGTTGCGGTAGAGATGACTCTCCAGGTCCACCATGGAGCGATACCGCTCCTCCCAGATGGTTTTTTCGTCGCGCAATTCTTCCGATAGACCCTGGTTGCGGAGGATCTCAGGATGCACCCGAACCACCAGCACCTCCTCGTAATAGGAACGATTGAAGATACCGATGCGTCCGCGTTCGGGAAGGCGGCAGGTCGTACGCCAGAGAAAATCATGCTCCAGCTCTTCGGCGCTCGGCTGTTTGAAACTGAAAACCTCGCAGCCCTGCGGATTGACCCCAGACATAACGTGGCGGATGGCGCCGTCCTTACCGGCAGCGTCCATTCCCTGAAAAATCAGCAACAGCGCATAGCGGTTGGAGGCGTAGTGAAGCTGCTGCAGCGAGCTCAACGCTTCGACGTGTTCTGCCAGAAGCTTCTGATACTGCTTCTTCGATTTGCAAACGGGCTTTATCGTCGTCGGCCACTCGCTGAGTGAGACTTTCTCGCCGAACCCCACTCGGAAATCCTTGGAATCAATTTTCATCTTCTTCCTTTCGCTGTCATGCGCTGCACGGGCCGAGCTTTTGGGGCGCATTAGGATGTTGCCTTACCTTCAACCGAGCCAGCTAAGCTTTCCGGAGAAACCTGAAGCTTATATTCCTGCCTTCGTGTGGTCGAGATAGACGCGGAAGTCGGGCCAGGAAACCGACCGCACCCAGCCCGTGGGCACGAGCACCGATCGATTCTGGAGCCAGTCTCCGCCTTTCACATCGAGATAGCCCAGGTGCCAGCTTGCCTTGTCCATGACAAAGCCCTCCAGGGTTCCGAAGTCACCATCTGTAGCCCAGACGTGGTAACCCAACATGTGGGAACTGCAGCGTAGATGGAGGTCCTCGGCGGTGTGTACCGGGTAGCTGGCTCCGGTCGGTATGGATGACAGGCCGAACTCCCTGTCAACCCAACAGGCGAGCGGCCCAAAGTATTCAGCCATGGCGATCTCCTGCTGACGTGAGACCGGCTTTTCCGCATCAATGTCGGGACTGTCCGCCATTTGCTTCTCAGTCAGGTGAGCCCGAAAGGTTTTTTTCGCCCACTCTGGCCGTTCAAGCGCCGTGACGGGTATCACGACGTCGTGCCGCTTCAGCCAGTTCCCTACGTCTACCACCACATAACGAACTTTCCATGACTGATCATCGAAGAGAAAATTGCGAATACTTCCCGCTTCACCATCGGTCGCGAAGATGGGAGATCCGACTAGGGCATTCAGAACGCAAGGCATGGTCTCTCCCTTTGGAGCGGCGGAATCGAGTCGCACTCTCAGCGCTGCAGTTTCTTGCAAGTATTGACCTCTCCTTCGCTGCGAATTGGATTGGGAAGCCGCAGTCCTCTCCTGTAGCGGTTGCGAGCAGGTTTACCCAGCCTTCCGAGATTCCGCGTGATCCTTCCCAATCTCTCGCTCGGCCTCAAGCCAGTCTTGATCTTGTAGGCTTTGGCCGTTCAGGCGCTCCTGGTAGAGCTCATAAGCACGGGCGGCGATTTCAGGCACAAGATCGTCGGACTTCGTAGGCACCACAGCGACCTTGGGACGATCAAAAATCCGATAGCCAAGCAATTTCACACGGTCAGTCACGAGGAACCAAACCAGAGCGTAGCCCCATACGATGCCTGCCCAACTCCAACCGAGGGGCGTCATGAAGAGCCCATAAACCGCAATCAGTGTCGCCACCGTCTGGGTGCCGAGTACCGCCATCCACAGAATTCGCGCCGGGCGTATGGACCAGAACGGACCGCGTGTACGCGTCAGGAAAATCGTCAGATGTCCGGCCACCGACAGCATGAGATACATCAGGGTCTGCAGTTGCGGATGGCCGAGGTGAAACACGCGGTCGCCAAGATAAAACAGGCCAAAGGCGGCCACGGGGCCGACAAGCCCCAGCACCGTCGAGATCCCCAACACGAGGCGCATATTCCAGGCCTCGGGCTCGTTTTTGTAATGAACGTTGTCATAGGCAATGGATAGGATGGCTCCATCGTTGAGCACTGCGATCATGACGATCATTACCGCGGTCAGCGGATAGAAATTAAAGATCAGGATGGCCAGCGTCATGAACAACAAAACGCGCAGCGTTTCGGCTATGCGATAAATCGCATAGCTGTTCATCCGCTGGACAATTTTCCGGCTCTCCTTGATCGCATCAATGATCACCGACAGGCCGGGCGCCAGCAGCACGATGGACGCCGCCGCACGCGCCGCGTCCGTTGCACCGGAAACGGCGATGCCGCAGTTTGCTTTTTTCAGTGCCGGGGCATCATTCACGCCGTCGCCGGTCATGCCGACGAAATGGCCGTGCTTCTGCAGGACGTCGACAATGTTGTACTTGTCTTCGGGGAATACCTGGGCGAAGCCATCCGCTTTTTCGATGGACTCCGCCGTTTCCGCCTTCTTTTGCTTGTCGCGTAATACGGTGGCATCGAGGATGTTCGTGCCCATCCCCAGTTGACGGGCAGTTTCCTGGGCAATGGCCAGTTGATCGCCCGTAACCATTTTGACTTCCACGCCCATCTCATGCGCGCTCGCGATGGTCGATTTGGCCTGTGGACGCGGTGGATCGAACAATGGCAATACGCCGGCAAACTGCCACTTGCCTTCCTGATCGGCCCGGGCCACTCCCAGGGAACGGAAGCCGCGCCCTGCAAAGTCGTTGACGGCCTTCTCGACGGCAGGCTTTACCTCACCGTTGTTGGTCGCCATCTTCAGAATGACCTGTGGCGCTCCCTTGGCCACATAGAACTGCTTGCCGTCTGCACCTTTGACGGTGGCTTCGGTGCGCTTATGCACCGGGTCGAAGGGCACGAAATGGAGCACCTGATAGGACTTCAGCGTTTTGTCGCCCTTCACCCCGCCGATTACCGCGAGGTCGATTGTGTCTTTGTCTTCCGCACGCGAAGCCAGTGCGGCCCAGAGAATGACTTGGTCGCCCGGGATGTTGTTCACGGTGAATGGATCGCCCAAGGTCAGCTTGTTCTGAGTCAGAGTGCCGGTCTTGTCCGAGCACAATACGTCCACGCCAGCCAGTTCTTCGACCGACGACAGTTTGGTCACAACCACCTGTTTTTTCGCCAGCAGGCGCGCGCCGACTGCCATAGTCACCGACAGCACTGTGGGCATCGCCACGGGGATGGCAGCTACCAGAAGTACCAGGGCGAACTCCAACGTGCTAATGACGGGATCGTGACGGAAGAGCGCGACAGTAACAATCACCGCCACCAGAGCCACTGCGAGAATGATCAGGTAGTTACCAATCTTCAGGACGGCACGCTGAAAATGGCTGACGGTGTGAGCCTCCTGTACCAGTTCCGCAGTCTTGCCGAAGTAGGTGTGTGTACCGGTGGCGTACACCATGGCGTTGGTTTCACCACGCTTGATAATCGAGCCCGAAAAAATAGCCTCGCCAGGTTGGCGCGCTACGGGCAAAGATTCCCCGGTTAACGCGGACTGATCCACTTGCACCGGATCGCCTGCCAACAAGCGCGCATCCCCCGGCACAATGTCCCCCAGTTGCAGACGGATGACATCGCCCGGCACCAGCTCAGATACCTTGGGAGCGATCCACTTTCCATCTCGCAACGCGTTGGCCTTGATCGCCAGCTTAGCCTTCAGAGCAGCAATTTCATTGCCCGCCTGATGTTCTTCCCAGAATGCGACCACTGCGTTGGAACAGAGCAGAAAGAGGATGATGAAAAAATCCATCCAGTGCCGGACGACCCCCGACAGAATCACTGCCCCTTCAATCATCCACGGAATGGGGCCCCAGAAATAGCTGAGGAATTTGAGGAATACATTGGTTTTCTTTTCCGTGATCTCGTTCGGCCCGTACTGCGCCAGCCGTTTCTGTGCCTCGGCTTGACTCAGGCCTTTCGGAGAGGATCCCAACTTTTTCTCGACTTCGGGCATGGGAAGCGACTTCAGATCGTCCTTGGGATCGGACTTCGCGCCGTTCTCGGCCTCGGGCTTCGCCGCGGGCGTTGGGTCAGGCTTCGACTCCGGTTTCGCCTCCAGCTTGGACTCGGACTTATCTACCACCGCTTTCACCATCACTGCTCTCCCGATCTTGTTATCTCCGCTCGCCCTCTATCCAGAGGATGCCTGGAAAATCGACGGATAGGCGCTCATTCGCCGATTTTGAATTCCCACATGCCAGGCCGACAGGCATCGGGCTGCTACGGAACGCTTACACAAAGTATCTTCGGCGGGAGATGCGGAAGCTGTGCACTTTTGCTCAGGAATGAACGAGCCCCCCACTAAGTAGGTGCAAAGGGTTCTACGGGAACAGTACGCGATTATTTCTGTGGAGGCCCGGCATCCATACCGGGCCGGGCCGGGTTGTCGACCCCAAGCGTGCCACGCGCCGCGATCTTGCCGGCTGCCGAGGCCTTTCCTTTGAGAATCCACTCGAACGCCACTCCGATCAGGGCGCCCAGCAAGGGCCCGACGAGGTAGATCCAAGTCGTGTGGAAGTTGCCACGGACGGCTGCCGGATTCAGCACCCCTTCAACCTCGTGCGGGTTCCCCGGTTCCGGCACCATCACCATTCCCAAACGCTGCAACTTAACCCCGCTCATCAATCCCTCTCCCAAAGTCACGCTGCCGCTTGATCGCGGTCCGCTAAGCAAGCGATGATTGCTTGTATAACCCGCTTCGTCTCATCGGGACCTTTGACGGGGATGGAATCCACACCTGCTTTTTCGGCGGGATAGTCATTCCCTCCGACGAACAAGGCATCTCCGATGTAGATCATCTCTTGCAATGAAACGTGCAGCAGGTCTCGCAGTTTTCCGATGCCGTATGCCTTGTCAATGCCGGGTTTGGTGATATCAATGGACGTTGAGCCTCCTATTCGGACAGAGAACTCAGGAATCGACGTGTCAAGAATCGCTTTGATCTTCTTCCGCTTCGCGAAATCGGGATCCCATTTCTCCTTTTCTTCCAAGGGAGCATTCTGACCTAAGGCGGAAAACGTTATCTGGCTGCCCCGGTCTTCGATTTGCTCTCCCCAGAGCTTTTCGATCTTGAAGCCTGCAACTCCGATCGCCTTCTTGAGGGAGCTGAGTATTTTCTCTCGCTCCTCCACGGCGAAATCTTCTTCATATTGCTTTTTCCAATCGCCTGAATATTGGTAGAACTTGGTTCCGCAGGTAGGAAGCAGAGATAGATTCGCCAGGCGCTGGTCGTGAGGAAGTTTGGAGACCACCTGCTTTTCAAACTGCGGCCAGTCGCCCCCGGAGATCACGGCCACTTTGACGATGTCCAGAAGATCATGCAGCAGCCTCGACATTTCGGGATCCAGAGCCGCCTTACTTTCGGCGAGGGTCCCGTCCAGATCAAACACAATTAGTTTTTTCACTATGCCTCTCCCTCCGAAGTCCGGCGATTTCAATCCGGCAGTGCAATCTCCAACACGTTCACTGCCCAGAGAACACAGAAGGGCCAGCAATATAAGAAAGAAACGCATCCAGAACCGCCAATCATTATGCGCACGTTTCCAGTAAGGACGAACGCGAGTGATTGAGCAAGACCATGAACACCCTTCCAGGAATGTAGTTAGCGGCGCTGTACCTGTCAGTCTCACGCTTGGCGGTTGTCGTTGACGCGTCTTACACTTTTGTTACTGAATCCAACTTTAACAACTGAGCAGCCAAGTTCTGAGCAAGAACGCTCAGCCTAGCTCGGACCAGCACGAAGTAGTTCTCTTGCGGACGTTGGATGAGATTCACATTCTGCTTTTTTTGTGAGCCATCCCACTATCAAGTCACCACCATTCGATCATAGACGGGGGCAGAACTTGTCACAGAGTCCGACGGATCGCCGCCTCATGTCCATGGGCCGCTGTGCCCCCATCCCAGACGGTGTTCTGTATTGCACAGCAATGCTTTCTCGCGGCGTCTAAACTTACAACTTGGTGGAGGAAAATAAAATGTTGAAACGTACTCTCAGCTTCACAGCGCTAATTCTGCTTGTGACTCTAACTGCTGTCGCCTCGGACCGTGACAATGATGTTGATCGCACCAACAAAGCTGCCCAGGTCTTCAAGGAGATCATGAACGCTCCGGATCAGGGGATTCCTTCGGATTTGTTGGAATCGGCGAAATGCATTGCCATCATTCCCGGGGACTTGAAGTTCGCCTTTATCTTCGGCGGCAACTACGGCAGGGGACTGGCAACCTGTCGCACCGGGCATGGCTGGAGCGCTCCCATGTTCTTGGCTATTGACGGTGGCAGCGTGGGCTATCAAATCGGTGGCTCTTCCACCGACATCGTGATGCTCTTTATGAACGATCGCGCCTTGAAAAGCCTGCTCAGCGACAAATTCAAGCTTGGAGCCGACGCCTCTGTGGCCGCCGGACCTGTGGGCCGGAACGCGTCTGCCGGCACCGACCTTAAACTGACTGCGGAGATTTTGTCTTACTCGCGTGCCAAAGGCGTTTTCGCTGGCGTGAGCCTGAACGGCGCCGTGGTGCAAGCCGACCAAAGTGGAGACGAAGCTATGTATGGCCAGAATGTAAATCGTCATGACATTCTGGACGGCAAAGTTGCTGTGCCTGCCTCGGCGGAGCTACTGCTGAACGAGATTGGCGGATATCGCCACGTAGCCAAAGCTGAATAGCGACTCCATTCATAACCAGAGCTGTTAACAAAGGCGAGATCACACCTCCATTTGATGCGAGCTTATCTGCAGTGGTCGCCAAGTGATCGACGGTCTGAGCATTCTCGTGCTGCGCGAGCGGAACTGATAATGCCTATTTGGCCTTGTGCTCAAGGGCAAGATAGTGGCGGTTGGCACTTCTCTAGCGCCGACTATCCCTCAAGTGAAATCCCCACCCAAGCAAATCCAGCTTGGGTGGGACGCTCGGCAAGTGGCTAATGGACAAAGTTCACCCGTTGGCGAACCAGCAACTGCAGAATCCCTCCCGCACTACAGGATTGAATAACACTGTTCATGTATGTGGAACGGCGAGTGAGATCACCGAACGAGTTGGTGGCTTGGTCCACCGGATCCTGCAAGAACTCCATGCATGGTGCTTGTAGAGTGCAGGTATTTGGCGGAGAGGAAGGACATGGTCCCGGGTTTGCACCTCCGGCGTTTGTGAGGGGATTGCTTGCCGAAGAATTGGAGCAACCCGCAAGGAAAGCTGAAAGAGCCGCCGGGAGGGGAGGGCCTTCGATACCACTCAAAAAGGGCCGGCTGACTAAAAGGAGTACTTTAGCGCCAGAGTGGTATTGTTAGCGTGGAAGTAGCGTGGCGCGGTTGGACCGACAAATGAGCCTTCCCCATACTGATAATAGGCCCATCCGGCTTTGAAGATAACGTTCTTGTGCATGCCGATATCAATTCCCGCCAACGGAAGCTGATAAGTGGACGACAGCGGCCCCAGGGGCTGCAGCACGTTGAACTGCGTCGTATTGCCCTGATTGTCCACGATGCTGTAGCCGACCCGCAGAGTTACTCTTTCGATTGGCGTCGTGGTGAACGCGAAGTAGCCGTATTGCGTGTGCGTGTGGTAGAGCGCCAGAACTTCCATCAGCGAGTCGTCCCCGATGCAGGTGAAGGCTCCTGGAACTACGGCCCCCTCAAAGCATAAGTTCATATTCTGCTGGATGGCTTCGAAGTTATACGCCAGATCCAACCCCCACTTCTTATTCGGCATGATGGTCGCGGTCAGGGTGGTGCTGTAGTTGTGCTGGTTATAAGCGTTATCGCTGTCGTTATTGGTCGCCCGCGTGAAGAGCAGGTTGCCACCCAGCATCAACCAGGGCTGCGGAGCGTAGGAGACATTAGCTTTGATGTTGTAGAAATGAAGGGGATCGCTGCGATAGATCCAGTTATCAGCCCCGCCGAACTCCGCGTCAATATTTGCGTGCAATGCCGTTCCCTTGCGGAACCAGGCGCCTACAACTCCGGAGTAACGATTGATCTCGGTCGTGGGATTACCGAATGGAGTGATCACACCGACAAACGTGCAGCTGCCATCGGGATTAAGCGGCAGTCCGGCGCAGCTGCCGCGATTGGGATTGTTCGGGAAGTAGATATCACCCAGGGCAGCCTGGTATGTACTACCCGGCTGGATCGTGTTGTTGGACCAATCGAATCCAGCCCGCACACCGAAGCTGCGGGTCAGATCATACTGCACCTGAAAATCATTCTGCTTCGTATCCTGGCCGATCAAGTTGCTGGTGGTCTCGTTTACCAGGTCGGCTGGAGAACTCGAGCCGTGCAGTAACGTTGTCCCTGGAAACCCGAATATGGAGCTAAGTAAATTAGCCGAGCCCTGGCTGGCCGCAGTATAGAAGTTGGAGGTTAAGTCAAGAAAGCTTCCCGCCACACTGTAGTTACGAAAGCGGAAGGTATCCACCAGCCGCAACCTGTCGCTGAGGTGAATGGTCGCCGAAACATCGGCGGACGACGAGTTCCAGCGGGCATTGGAGTTGCTGCCTGAGGTATTGGAGCCCAATAGATTCGAGCGAGAGATCAGGCCGCTAAAGATTTCCGTGAAAGGGGTGACCATATTCGCATGGCTATATTGGTACTGACCGTTAAAGTCCAGCCATTTGAGCGATGACGACACAAAGTTGAGCTGCTCCGTCGGTATGATGGTGTGAATCTGCTGAAAAAGACTGTAGTCGAGGAAGCCGTTGCAACTGGGATTCGCGATTCCGTTGTTCAGCGGAGTGCTGCACGGGCTGCCACCGTTGAACCAGGACAGGCCAAAAGTCACCGGTGCGCCGTTCGACAGTGGCCAGGAATTAAACGGATTCAGTGAGTACGTAGTGTCGCCGGCGTAGTATTGCAAAAGTTGCGTATAGCTGAGGGTGGTTTTCTTGTTGACGCGCACATCCACACCAAAACGATAGCCGTTCAACGTGTTGTTCGTGTCCTCATCGGTAAGTGCCTCTGTGCCCTCGTGGATGCTGCTGAATGCGGGCCCGATAAAGCGGTTGCGGTTGTAATCCAGGCGGAACGAGATTGGCTGCGTCGGCAGCAGGACAAGGTCGAAATTGTACAGGTTTTGCGTGTTGTAATAGGTGTGTGGCGAATTAAGTATCGGAATAGAGGGCGTGCCGCCGGTCGGCGGATTCAGCGGGTTGGCAAACAGATCATAATCAAAATAGTTTTGAATGTGTTGGTAGCTGCCGCTGAATATATACCACTTATACTTTGCTATTCGCAGTCGCGCAGCTTGCTCCGGGTCGCCGCCCCACCCGAAGCTATTGAGGGTCAGCGTATCGAAGACATCCTCGTGGGTTAGCGACTGCATGGTGAGGGACTGCTCGAGGATGCGAGCGCCGCTCTGATAGTTGGCCAGCGTATCGTACATCGCCTGGCTGCCGGTGACATCGGAAATGCGGCCACCGACCTCTATCGATTGCGTCACCTGAAAGTCGCCGATCTTCGTCCCTTCTGCCGGGCTGGAACTTGTATCAACCGAAGCTGCCGATGGCGTCTGGCCCGGGTTCTGGGCGGCCGCTCCGTTCAATAGAAGCAGGCAAGCCGCCGCCAGCGACAGCGCAAACCAACAAGCGGTGAGGGTCCTGGGAACAGCCATTGGCCTTACCCCCAATTACCGGAAGAATGCCGGATCGAAGTTGGAACCATGGATTTGGGTGTGGCACATAGTGCATGCCTGGTACTTGGCAGACTGATTGTGAGCCGGTCCAGCCGGCGCGCCTGCGGCCCCGTTCATGTTCGGGGTGTGACAACGCAGGCAGAGAAAGTTGACATTGTTGACTTGCAGTAATCGCGGATTCGTCGACCCGTGCGGCGTGTGGCACGACAGGCAGCCCTCGTCAGTCTTCACCGGCGCGTGCTCGAACACGAACGGCCCCATCGTATCGGTGTGGCACTTGGTGCAGACCGCAAACTGGCCCGCCGCCGCTCGCACCTGATGGCCCGTCTGCGTGCCGTGGGGATTATGGCAGTCACTGCACTGAATGAGGCCAACATCGACACGATGACGGTAAGGCCTGGCAAACTCGGCTTTCTGGGCTGCGTGGCACCCGTAACACAGCTCAGTCTGCGGCTTCACCAGCATGAAGTTAACGTCGTTCGATTTGTGTGGGCTGTGACAACTGGTGCAACTTACCCCGTTGGCCAAGTGTTCTGACTTCGAGAAATTCTGTGTTTCAAGGCTGGATTGATGACACTTCGTACAAATTGCCGCGGTTTGGGCAGGGCTCAGGGTCTCGAATCGGATGATCTTGGTGACGTCGCCTCCGCCATCCACATGCGCCTGACCCGGCCCATGGCAGGCCTGACATCCATGCTGATCGCCTTGCAGGAGGGCAGCATGTGGCGTTCCTGCAAAGTGCTTGTCCCACACTTCCTCGTGACAGGTCTTGCAGATGTCGCTTTCGGCGAACTGGCCGGTGGTCTGCCCCGCCAGGGCCGTGGAGCTCTGGACAGGCTGATTCGCCGCTTGCTTACTCTGGCCTTCTGAAGTCCCGGCCAGCATCCAGGTCGCCGCCACCAAGGCAACAAGGACGCCTGCGGTTCTGTTGGCTCGCAGGTTCATAAGACTTATGCCCCTTCCGCCACAGCTGTTTTTCTCCGGAGCCTCGGTTGCTAGTCCCCTTCACGAACCAGTTCAGGTGAATGCTCAGCGATAACATCCGAACATCGCCTGAGTTCGACTTCCCTGCCCCAAAATGCTCGGGCAAGTTGTTCGTGTTCACAACTCCCAGGCCGGCAGACGTTCCCCTTGGCAGTGACCCGGGCTTAATCAGGAGTGTAACCAAGCATGTCCTCGTGGCCCTCGAAGATAGTAGCCAACTTGGATATGCGGAACAGTTCCTTCAGCCGCTGGTTCAGATTGATGAGCTTGAGCCTGCAGCCCTGCCTCTTAGCCGACACATAGAGCCCGACGATAGCGCCCAAGCCAGAACTATCCATGTGATTCACGTCGGTCAAGTCCAGAGTGATCGATTTGTTTTCTGGGATGAGGCTACGGACCACCCTCTGCAACTCTCCTGAAGTCTCCGAGTTGATTCTGCCGGTGCAACGGATGGTCGCTTCGTCGGGAGTCTTGATGGTTTCAAGCCTTAGACCGGTAATTGGAGTGGAATTCGCAGCCATGAGAGGAAACTCCTTAATGGCTGGATGCGGCCAAGGATCACCCATCACACGCCTCAAATCGAAGCACAAAGATCGCGCTTCGACGCTATTGCCGCTTCCAACTGGGCCAAGAGCATACCACAAATCTAGATTATCCGGCACCTGGACTGCCCTCCCACGTACTCGCGTCCCTGCATGACGCGGCCTTACCCAACCTTTCATAATCCGGATGCCAGCCCGCTCTCGACATACTTGCCAGGCGGCGTGGGCAGCCTCTCCTCTGATCCTGTAATCTAATCAGCGTCGCCCCAACAATCCTGGGCGCACTTGGCGGATAGAAAGGTTTTGCGGCATGGCGAACGAAACCTATGAAACCACCTGCTGTGTCGTCGGCGGCGGACCGGCGGGAATGATGCTCGGATACCTCCTGGCCAGGGAGGGCGTAGCTGTCACCGTGCTGGAGAAGCACAACGATTTCTTTCGCGATTTTCGCGGCGATACCGTCCATCCTTCCACGCTCGAGCTCATGTATGAGCTGGGTATCCTGGAAGACTTCTTGAAGGTGCCACACCAGAAGCTGGAGACTGTCGGCGGGGTTTATGGAGATTATCCCTTTCGCGTTGGCGACTTTCGGTATGTGCCAACCCATTGCAAGTTTGTTGCCCTCATGCCGCAATGGGATTTTCTTGACTTTCTTGCGGCCAAGGCCAAACAGTTCCCTGCCTTCAGTCTACGGATGCAGTATCAAGCGGTTGACTTAATGCGCGCAGGAGGAAAAATTACCGGCGTGATGGCCCAGACGGCCAACGGTCCCGTACAGGTCCGCGCCGATCTGGTGGTGGGCTGCGATGGCCGACATTCCACTACGCGCCAGGCGGCACATCTGGAGGTGCAGGAGTTCGGCGTCCCCATCGATGTCCTGTGGTTTCGAATCCCCCGCACCACCAACGATCCTGAGCAGCTGTTCGGAAATATTAACTACGGCAGAGCGCTCATCCTCATCCCCCGCAGCGATTACTTTCAGGCCGGGCTGATTATTCCCAAGGGCTCATTTGAGGAGGTGCGGCGTCAAGGCTTGGAGCCGTTTCGCAGCCTGCTTCGCCGTATCGCTCCTCATCTCGGTGATCGGGTAGACGAGCTGCGCGACTGGGACCAGATCAAGCTGCTAACGGTACAAATCAATCGGCTGCGGCAATGGCATCGTCCCGGTCTGCTCTGTATCGGCGATGCCGCCCATGCCATGTCGCCCGCGGGCGGAGTCGGGATTAATCTCGCCATCCAGGATGCGGTGGCAACGGCCAATTTGTTGGCCGATCCCTTGCGCGCCGGACGAGTGACGGAAGCTATGCTGGCGCAGGTCCAGCAACGTCGCGAATTCCCCACTCGCCTGACGCAATTCGTACAGGTCAATGCCCACAAGTTGCTTAAGACAGTATTCGCAAACCCCGGGCCGGCAAGAGCACCATGGCAATTCAAGGCAGTGGTTCACCTGCCCGGACTGCGGCATGTCACAGCTCGCCTGGTCGGCGTCGGTGTCCGCCCCGAACATATTCGCGGCGCCAGAAAAGCCTCGGCCTGCGACGGACAATACCTCAAGAAAGTCGCGGTAGGCGTAGGACTGGTCGCCGCCGGTGCGGTATTGGCCGCTCGGATGGTACGAAATTTCGGACGTCAGCCCTTCGCAGCGGTCTGACCGGGAATTCGCTCACCTCCGATTCCTCTTTGAGTCTGGAATCGTGAATAGCAACCGCGAATCCGCTGTTAGCCGTGCGATAAATTTGCTGCGTTTTGGTGCGGTGTGTGTTTTTGGAAGGCCGCGCAAGTGGTAGACTTTAAACGATAGGCGCGTAGCTCAGTTGGTTAGAGCGCTACCTTGACACGGTAGAGGTCAGGAGTTCGAGTCTCCTCGTGCCTACCATTTCTTTCAATGGCTTAGCGTCCATTTCGAACAGCCTTCAAGACCATCTCACCCAAAGCCTCACCCAAGATTTTCCTTAAACGATGGGTGAGGTAACATTTATCGCCTGCAGGAACTTCCCCTGCGCGCGGATATGCGCATCGTTGACCCGATGAATATAGCCCGACGTGGTGGAAGGCTTCGCATGACGCATGATGCTTTGAATGGTTGACAAACTGACATCATCCCTCGAGCCGAAGAACGTCGCCAGTGAGTGGCGGAGGTTGTGCCACCCGAATCTTCCCCGGTAGTCAGCCGGAATTACTCCCGCTTTAGCGGCCGCCGGCCGGAGATAATCCTCAGCTGCAATACCCGCCGTGCGCGGCTTCGTGCCCTTGGCTTTCCTCGAAGCGAAGATCCGGTCCGTGTCTTGCCCGTACACGGTGTCCCGTCGCCATTGTTGCAGGGCCTCAGCCAACGCTGGATGCATCGTAACCTGCGTCATCGAGATTCGGTTCTTACCTTCTGTCACCTTGCCCTTTGACCAGCAACGCCGGATGTTGATCAGGTTTTTCTCCCAGGCAATATCCCGCCATTGCAAGCCAAAAGCCTCTTCCGGCCGCAGACCAGTTACGGCGTGAAGAAGTGCTGCCGTCCATTCAAGACGGGTGTCATCGTTGTCAAGTTCCCCGAGGATGTAGATCATTTGCTCGGGGAAGACGACGATCGCCTCGTAACTCGACTCCGACCTCGTACGCGCAAGCAGTACCGGGTTACTTGGCCGTCCATCTGGCCCGATAGTTGCGGGGATCAACTCATGACGCTGGCCGTTTTGAAAAACCTGCGACATAACCCCTTTGATTTTGACGATAGTCGGCCATTGGAGTGGCCTTCCATTGGCCGCGACCGGGTGCGAGGTTAACGACTCAAACCATTGTTCTATCGCCAACGGACGAATATCCAATGCCGGGATCCCACCCCAGCGAGGAAGAATCCAACGCCTGAGTACTAGCTCGTGAGTGACTACGGTCTCCGGGACGCGCCGCCGAATGCCAGATTCTCGGTGCAGTTCCTGTTGTTGTTAATGGCTGGCCAGTTCTGCGAACGTCAGATCACGTTTGCGCTCATTGCTTGCGAGGTCCAGCCCAAGTGATGCGACCTGGCGCCATGCCGCTGCCGAGGATGAACCGATGTCCTGAACCCTTCCAACCACGCGTGTATGTTCGACCGCTTCCCGTCGCCGGCTCTACTGGCCTGATAACGATAGACCCAGACGTCGCCGGAAGCCCGCCGTTTCCTTCCTTATTGTTCCCGTTCCCGATGCCGATGCCAATTAATTCCTCTTTCTGGCTCCGGGAACTGCCGCGGGCATCGTAACACTCACGGACTTTTTCGGCGACCGGAAATGTGCGTCGATCTCGCTAAGACGGAAACGCCAGGTCTTGCGCTCGTGGCCGATCGGGTGGACGGGAAGTTCGCCGTTGCGAGCCATCTCGAGCACACGCCGTGGCGTGATCTTGAGAAAGCTGGCAACTACGAACTCGTCAACGAACGGGTTCGAATCCTTCGTAGCCGGTCTGGTTGTTGTTGTCTTCGACCGACGGAGAAGAAACTGGCACAAGAGAGAGTAATGCTGACATTGGTTTCTTACGCTCCCTCCTGGTTCCTTGATCTTTGCGATCTTCGGTCCACCTTGTCGCGAGCGCGGCTGCCCTGCGGTTTTTTCGTGTTGGTTGATTCGACAACCGACTAATCAAGCCCTTTGTCCGTATCAGTAGGAAGCTCAAACATCTGTCGTCCCAACGGTTGCGCAAGCGCCCCGGACTCATTGACCGCTGGATTCGGTGTCCGATGTCGTGTTTCGGGTTCTTTCGTGCTGATGTTGGCCGGTTCCTTCCATCCATGGTTAGATTGTTCGGTGACCTTCCGTCCTGGACGATGCTCCGGAGCATGCTGGCTCCGATACCGGGCAGATTTCCCTGACAGCAAATACTCAGGCTGCATTTTTTCCAGTAGTCCTTACTCTCTTGCATCTCGCTCGCTGATCGTCCGGCGGAACCCTCCGGGTCCTTTCTGGATGTGGACATGAGGTAATTTTTCGAGAAGAGCTTCAGCGCAGGTCAGTCCCTGTTCGGCAGCGGTGATGGCGAGTTCGTGGCCAGAACGCAAGACGCGTTCCAGGCGTTCAACGCACGGATCAGCGGTAACGACCTGTCCCAGCATCAATTCACGGGTAGATTTGCCAAATGCTGAGGCAAGCCGCTGCAGGGAGTTCAATTGTGGATTTGTGTCTCCGGCTTCAATAGCTTGTATGGCCGGCTGACTCAAGCCGACTCGGGCACTGAGTGCGCGCTGCGTGATGCCCGCGGCAGTCCGCCAGTCCTTGAGTCGCTGTCCAACCTCTGACCACGTAAAGTCGTTCATGTGTCGATTATAGCTATTAACGATCAGTGATTGTCAATAGAGATCGGCGGCTAACGATACGGAACCCGGACGAAACCTCCATGCAGCCGGATTCGACTTCCGGCCACCGGAGCTTTTGCCGATCAGGGCCCCGCAATTCCCGTCGTCGAGAAGCTAAGAAGCAGAAATATACGAGTTGGCGTTGAGTCACCTCGCAATATTGCGGACCTTTGACAACAAAAAGAGAAAAGCGCAGCCCCCAGGACTGCGCTTTTCTTTTGAATGTGACAGCTGCTCTCACTGACCGGCCTTCAAAACCCTCTGCATTATCTCCCGGTCACTGTAAACAAAAGCTGCTATGGTCGCACCCGCCGCAATGACACCGGTCTCAAAAGATGGTCTTGTAACGCTGCAGCGGCGTGAGCTGTTTCTTCCTTCTCTATCTGCTCCATAACCTTTTCTTCCGGGCCAGTGTTAGATAGTGGAAGATCAGGTCGAAAATTGCGATTCCCCATAAGTCCCGTTACTGGGCGCTAACAGGTCCGAGCGATGAGTAAGGGCCAGCCAAAGTGTCTAAAGCTGTTGCAGGCCTTTTGGAACAGTTTGGAGCTAGCGGTGAGGATTGCTTCGCTGTCGACGGACAGCCCTCTTACCGGACCGACCCTTCTCGACTTGGGAAAGAAGAGAACGCAGGCTGGCCGCCTGCGCTAGGAGCCGGTCGGCGTCGCAGTGGGATGTGGTTGCCAGATATAGGGCCGCCAGTCCGTCGCTTTCTGATGAATCCGACGCTCGTTTCTGCGCCCGACCAGCTCTCCGCTCGTACTCGGAAGCTGCCTCCTGTAGGAAACGTGCTGCCACATCTTGTCGGCCAGCGTGAAGAGCGATGGCGAACAGCCTCAGTATCGATTCCATGTCTCCGACATGTTCAAGGACGGCCACGTCCAGATACTGTTTAACGTTCTTGAGTTCGTTGCTCCCGGAGCGGGTGATCCTGAACTCGCGGCGCCCTCTCGGGCCAGGGTTCCGCTCGCTTACGAGTTGAGCGGCAAGCAAACGCCGTGCGGCTGGTAACGTGGCCCCGAGCGAGAGGCCGGCTTGAGTCTGCCAGCGGTAGGGCGTATCAATCCCGGCGTTAACCAAACTCAAGATGAGCAGATCCAGAGAAGCGATCATACCTAGCTAAGCTATCAGTGTGTCCCGCCTGTCGGACAGCAGATTCTGTGTTGATTGACGCACCGACACCGCAACTCATCTGTCCGACTCTCGAACACGAAACGTCGTCCGCCAGCCTTTTCAAGGCTGGCTTCTACCGCCGATATCTGGTTGATTATCCACACTTTTACCCTCCTTTGATCATAAGAGTCGAGCGCATTGAAGCTATTTCAACTCGACTTATTCGGCGCCTGAAAGGTCGTCCTGACCAAGTCCAAAAACATTTTTGGCTTGACACGCAAAAACTCCAATGTATAGTGTATTAGTTAACTAGTACAAACACACAATGATCTTTCGCCTCAATCCGTCTACTGGCTTGCCGATGTACCTCCAACTGATGGAGCAGATCAGACACGCAATCGAAACCGGAGCATTGAAGGCGGGCGATCAGCTTCCGACGATTCGCAAGATGGCGGAGGATCTGGTGATGAACCCGAACACTGTTGTTCGCGCCTATCGAGAGCTTCAACATGAGGGGATCATCGAGTTGAAGCACGGCTCCGGGGCGTTTGTCAGCGAATCGTTGGGCGGACGAGCCCGGGTTACAAAAAGGGCCCAGACCATCGTCCAGTCCGCGCTTGATCGGCTCGCCGATCTTGGGTTGACGGAAGACGAGATAAGAAGACTATTTGAAAACGAACTCGCGCAGCATCGCGCGGGAAAGGCGCCGGGAGGAAACCATGAGTGACTGGGTGATCGAAGCACACGGACTCAGAAAGTCTTTTAAGGGGCAACCAGCTTTGACGGGCCTCAACCTTGAAGTGCCTGCAGGAAGCATTTTCGGTTTCCTCGGCCGGAATGGCGCAGGGAAAACCACCACAATCAGGCTCTTGATGGGACTTTTGAAACCTGGCTGCGGAGACGCGCGCGTCTTCGGCCTGCCGGCTGGAGATTTGTCGGCCGGCATCGGAATCCGCCGGAGGCTTGGCTTCGTCACGGAAGACAAGGAGCTCTATCCCTACATGACGGTGGAGCAAATCATCCGCTTCACCCGAAGCTTCTTCCCCAAATGGCGGCCCGATCTGGAACAGCGATACCTGAAGCTGTTTAACCTTCCACCAAACCGTAAGATTTCCGATCTGTCGAAGGGCATGCGATCGAAGCTCATGCTGCTGCTGGCAATCTCACATGGCGCTGAGCTTCTCATTCTGGACGAGCCCACTGAGGGTTTGGACCCAGTCGCCGTCGAGGACATGCTGCGCGAACTGGTCGCTATCTCCGCAGCTGAGGGAACGACAATCTTTTTTTCGTCCCATCAGTTGGAAGAGGTAGAGCAGATCGCGGACCGAGTCTGCATCATCGACCATGGGGCAGCGGTGGTTACGGGCTCGCTGGACGACTTGAAAACACATTATCAGCGGCTACGAGTTGTTTTCGGGGAAGAACTGCGGGCTCCGGTCCAGTGGGGTGAGGGAGCAGAGCATGTCCGCCAGGACGGGCGAACAGTGGACATTCTTGCAAATCGAAACGTGGAAGCCATTATCAACCAAGCCCGGGCGGTACCGGGCACCTCAGTCGAGCGTTTTCCAGTCACCTTGAAGGAAATCTTTCTCGAACACGTAAGGAGCAACTAAATGCTTTGGTACAAAGGCTGGCTCGAGACGCGCTTCGGGGTGTTATTTATGATCGCCTTCGCAGTGTTCCCAGTAGCCCTTATTCTGGCAATGCCACATGCAAATCCTGGACCTCAGACTTCTGCGGCCCAGCCGGAAGGCGGCGTCCAGTTTTTCGCGCTGTACTATTCCATCGTTCCGCTTTTTCTGGCCGGATCGGGCATCAAGACTCAATCCGCTCAGATAAAGAAAGGCCTCCACGGCTCGATGTACTTCACGCTTTCGCTTCCCGTCAGCCGGTTTCGTCTTTTTGCCACGAGGGTTGCATTAGGCATGTTGCAGACGGTCGTGATCCTTGCCATCGCTCCTTTCACCATATGGGTCATTGCGATCCGATCCGGCGCGAGACCTGACCGTCAGGACCTGTTTCTCCTGTTTGCGTTTTGGGTGACCCTATCGGTGTGCGCTTCGGCAATCTATTTTCTCGCAGTGCTGCTTTCAACCTTCCTGGACGACCAAGTGCGAAGCTGGGTCAGCATGTTCGGGCTCGTGTTTCTCTATGGCCTCTTATATAAGGTTCCGCTGCTGGCGCCGTTGAACATCTTTCGAGCTATGGTTTCGCCGCTGTTTACGCATTCTTTTCCATGGGCCAGCATGGGCGTCTCCTTGGGAGTGGCCGCGGTTCTGGGCTTGGCCGCTTTGAGAGTGGTGCAGACGCGTGAGTACTAGAAAACGAAACACGCAAATCGTCTGTTGCAGGACGTTACAAATGATGAGACTACCAGTTTCACGAAGGGTCACAGATGGTCGTCTACGTCCCTCACCGCAAGACCGATACCGCTCTCGACGCAGTCGAAAGGGAGCCATTATGCAAGTACAACGCTCGATATTGCTGACGCTCTTTTGCGGTTGGCTCGTCTTTATCTGTCCATTCACCTTCGCACAGCAAAAGCCAAGTATCGCTGGTGACTATGTAGGATCGCTCGGTCCTCTGCATCTGAAATTGCACCTGAAGACCGGCGCTGACGGCGCTTTGAGCGGAAGCCTGGATAGTCCCGACCAAGGCGCGTCAAATATCGCCTGCTCCGATTTTCATTTCGACGGGCAATCTCTGAGCTTCACAGTTCCTGCGGTAAAGGGCACCTGGAAAGGAACTGTCGGCCAGCAGGGCGCAGTGCTGACCGGTACCTGGAACCAGGGCACTCCTGTGCCTCTGAATTTCAATCGTGACACGTTTGTTCCAGCGGCGAAACCCTCGGCCGTAGATGGGATATGGCTGGGGACGCTAGAGGCTGGCTCCAAATCGCTGCGAATACAGTTACACGTCAAGAGTGATGCGTCCGGCAAGGAGTCTTGTTCCTTCGATAGCCTGGACCAGGGCGCAATGGGATTCGAGTGCGCGAACGTCCTTCTTGAGAGGAACAACTTCTCTTTTGATGTTCCCGTTGTACGAGGCTACTGGAGTGGAAGCCTGTCCGGCGATGGCAAGACACTCACCGGTACATGGACTCAAGGCCAGCCATTGCCCTTGAACTTCGAAAGACAAGCGGTCGCGAGTTCACTTCCGCCCGTCGCTCCTCCCACCTACGATGCGGCCGTGGCTCCTGTGCCGGCGGCCCAGGTGCAGACTGTCTTGAGCAAGGACCTGGCGCAGGCGCTCACCAGCGGCGCACTCGCCCCATCGACAGAGGCGGGTGTGACTATCGGGATTATTGACCACGGTGAAAAGCAGGTTTTTGCCTATGGAACCGCCAAGCCGGACTCAATCTTTGAAATTGGTTCCCTCACCAAGACCTTTACCGGACTGTTGCTGGCACAGATGGTCGAACAAGGGAAAGTGAAATTCGATGAACCAGTACGCGAATTATTACCGGCCGGAACGGTAGCCAAACCTGTCGGCAGCGAAATCACGTTGCTTGACTTGGCTACGCAACACTCGGGATTGCCGCGAATGCCGGACAATTTCCATCCCGCTGACGCTAGCAATCCGTACGCCGACTATCGACCGGCAAATCTGTACGCCTTCCTTGCAAAGCACGGAGTTATGAAGCCGGCGGACGCTAGCTTCCTTTATAGCAACCTTGGTTTTGGACTCCTCGGGCAGGCCTTGGCTAACCGTACCGCCGCTTCCTATTCCGAGTTGCTCCAGAATGAGATTACCGGCCCACTTGGGATGAAGGATACAGTGGTTACGCTTTCAGCCGAACAGCAGCTCAGGTTCATCACAGGCCACGATGCCGCGCACCATCCTGCCCATGCCTGGGACCTGGACGCATTGGCTGGGGCAGGAGCGATTCGTTCAACTGCTGACGACATGCTTACGTACCTTCAGGCCAACCTGCATCCCGACAAACTGCCTTCCGCGGCCACCCAGACGCCGAGTGGTAAGACACTCCCAGCGGCGCTTGCCCGATCGCATGAGCTTCGCGCCGACGCCTCGCCGGGCATGCGTATTGCGCTTGCCTGGCTGTACGTCGCCGCTACCGGCAGTTATTGGCACAACGGCGGAACGGGCGGATACAGCAGCTTCGCATTCTTCAATCCCAAGGCGGACTATGCGGTGGTCGTTCTGATTAATACATCCGGAGACTTTGCTGATCGCGTGGGTCAGCATATCGCCCAGAGATTGGCCGGCAAACCCGCTATCTCACTCGGCGACGATTTCGACCACGATTCACACGCGACAGCCGCGTTCAATCAGGGTGCCGCTTACTTGGCTAAAGGTGATTACGAGCAGGCCATTAAGAGCTTCGACGAGGTCCTGCGCCTGAATCCGAACGCTTCCCCCGCGCTTCTGAATCAGGGACTGGCAAATCTCTATGCGGGTCACTACCCTGAGGCGCAACAGGATTTCAGCAGGAACTTGCAGCTTGATCCTACCGATCCCTACCGTGTTATATGGCTCTATTTATCACGCTCGAAGGCGGGAATGGATGCGAAAGATGAACTGAAAACCAACGCAGCAGCGTTGAATCTGTCGAAGTGGCCAGGGCCCGTGATCCAACTCTATCTTGGGCAAAGCGCGCCGGAGGAGGTTTTGCAGGCGGCCGGCGGTGACAGCGATCAAAAGTGTGAATATAGCTTTTACGTTGGAGAGTACCGCGCTCTGCGTGGCGAACGCCCCGAAGCCCTCGCTCTTTTTCGCAGCGCCAGCGATGCATGCCCCAAGGACTTCGTTGAATACCTTCCGTCCGTCACAGAACTGAAGGATTTGGAGAAGAAAAGTAAATAGATCAATATCAGTTGCAATTCGCCCGCAGGGCTAATCCTTATACCGCCTACAAAATCGCGTTGAATCATGATCTCGCTATGGCTGATTGTGACTTCAGCGCGGTTGATTGCCCTGGCTTACGTTTCTTATTGGGGCGTGATCGGGCTGCGACCCTGGAGCTAGGTGTTGTGCGGTATCTCCCCTGATCGGTCAATCTTGCGCGGGCAGGCTTCAGTGAACTCTATTGGAAAACTTCGCATATTCGGCTTTGGATTGCCGATAGACGAGGATGTCGGGGTCGGCATCCTTCCACAGAGTGAGGAAATCTTGATATGCGGTAACAGCTTTGTCGCGAGCGGCGGGATCGGTCTGAGCTTCGAGGGCATACGCGCGAGCCAGACCAAGGCGGGCTAGCGCTCCCCAGGGAAAGTTCATCACCAGGCCGTAGTGGTCGATGAACTTCTGAAATTCTGCTGCCGCTGCACTGCCGTTATGCAGCATGAGATAGGCTTCTCCGCGCAAATAAGCCGGGCATAGGTATACATTAATTGAGGGCTGGGCGAGTTCGACGTCGCTAGCCACCGATAGCGCTTCGACTGCACGGCGTGGGTCCTCGAAATCCAAAGCGACCGCGGCTCGGATGCTGGGCAGCCAATACTTCTGTACCAACGTGTCTAGCGGGTATATCTCAGCAAGTTCGTGGGCCAATTTCGCAGCTCGCCTCCAATCGCCCGATCGCGCCAGGGCCAGTGCCGCCATAGCCTGCACATTTCGATTCGGCGCTAGCTTCAGGGCCTCATCGGCGTCGGCGCGGGCCTCCTCATAGAAGCCGGCTTCCACCTTGCGCAACGCTGCTGCCGCCTGATAGGTTGCAGCCGTTTCTTTGCCCTCGCTGCGCCGAGCAGAGTCAATTGCTCGCCGGGTCAGCTCGCCTGCATTCCCGAACTTCCCAAACCAAGCTGCCGTATCCGCCTGTGCCGCCAGCAGCAAATCCTCCGCGCCCGGCTTGCCAACTGCTTCCGCCGCGAACTGCCCCATGCGTACCCTATCGCCCATAAGAAAAGCCAGCATGTAGCGGCTTTGCAACAACATCTCGCTCTGCAGCCCGCGCTTATCGGCCTCCTTGTACACTGCCTCAGCATCATTCAGCCGGTTGAGGGCAGTATAGGCGAGCCCGAGGTTGAGATAGTTGGTGCCGTTATTCGGCTCCAAGTGAATCGCCTCGCGGGCTGTTGCCACTGCGTCTTCGATTCGTCCCAGACTAGCGTTGATATAAACCAAATCCACGTAAGGAGAATAGTCTCGCGGATATTCCTGGTGCCATTCTTGGTAGTTCTGGAGTGCCTTTTCTAGTTCGCCAGTCACCAATAAATAATAGTTTCCATCGATGAGGAATCGCTCACGGTCGCTTACCTTCTCTGCCAACCCGTGAGCTTTCTGAGCATATTCGATACCTCGCTTCATCTCGTTGAGGTTGTAGTAACCCGCCGCTAGTCCGGAATACGCAACCGCAAACTTCGGGTCGAGTTCCACAGCCCGATTGAAAAAGGGCAGAGCGGCGGATACTCCTTGAGTAAACCACACCTTTCTAGCCTGACTGTACGCTTGCAGCGCTTCCAGCGACGGCGTAGTCGCCTCTTCCAGCGGGGTTGCGTACTGCTGCACGGTGGTAAGCGACTCGCCGAGTTTGCTGCGCAGGCTGATCGCCGATTTGTCCAAGGCCTTGAGTACGGCCTCCTTGTCGCTGGCCTGCTCCTGCGCCTCCGTGAAGATGTCACCGGTATTGCAGTTCACCGCCTTCAGGCCAATGACGTACTGCGATCCCAGGTTGGCGATCGAGCCGGTAATCATTGCCTTGCTGCCCGTGCGCTGGCAAACCTCACGTGCAACCTCCGGAGTGACGCGATCGCCAACGGAACGGCCCATCAGCTTCAGGGTCTGATTGACCTTGCCTTGGGAAATCAGCTGGAGGAACGGTGACTGCTCCAACTGGATCGTTAGCCCCTGCTTCAATGTGTCATCGAATACCGGGTCTCCGGTTTGGTTGTCGAAGTCGGCCAGTACGATCGTGTCCTTATCTGTCAGTGCCGGCGGTTTGTGCGTGCGCCAGCGCCAGTAGATTCCACTGGTAATGATCACGGCTAATAATGCGACCAGCGCCCCCACTCTCCAGGAAAGAGTGCGCCTTCGTCCGGCGGCTGTGCGTTGATCGGTAATTTCGCTTTGCGCCGTAGCTTTCTCGGCCGGAGCTACCGCACGCGCGACCTCGCGCAGATCCGTTCCCAACTCCTTCGCGGACGGATAGCGTAGATTGCGGTCCTTCTCCAGCGCACGATCGATGATCTGCTCCAGCTTAGCCGGGAGATTAGGATTCGAGCTTTTGGGCGCAACCGGCGCTTGATGCAGGACGGCTTCAAAAAGTAGAGCGGGCGTCTCCCCGCGAAAAGGCGGCGTACCGGTCGCCATCTGATACAGCACGACGCCAAGCGAGAACAGGTCTGTTCGCGCATCCAGACGCTCACCCCGGATATGCTCCGGCGACATGTAAGCAGCAGTTCCAATCGCGATCCCCGTTCGGCTGAGCTTCAGCGCTGCCAATGCTGCGGAATCCGCCAGCGGTGTTGTCTTCGCTTTGCCTTCTTCCGCGTTGCTCGCGTCGCCCTCCACCAGCTTGGCCAGACCGAAATCCAGAATCTTCACGATGCCGGTTGAGGTGAGAAATAGATTCGCCGGTTTGATATCACGGTGAACGATACCCTTCTCGTGGGCAGCGCTTAGTCCGTCGCATACTTGGATGGCGATATCCATAAGCTTGTCGACGGCAACAGGGGTTTCGTGGAATGTGGACGACAACCAATCGCGCAGATTCTGCCCCGACAGCAGCTCCATCGCCATGAAGGGCTGCGTGTCATGCGTCCCCAACTCGTAGATCGAGCAGATATTGGGATGGTTCAGCGATGATGCCAAGCACGCTTCCTGTTCCAATCCCGACAGGGCGCGGGCATCAGCAGTGAATTCCTCCGGCAGGAATTTCAGTGCGGCAAGCCGACCTAAGCGAAGGTCTTGGGCTTTATAGATGATGCCCATGCCTCCTTCGCCAAAGACCTCCAGGATGCGATAGTGAGAGACTTCTTGACCAATCAAGCCGCTGGTCACCGAACCTTCAGGGCTGGTCCGGCGGTCCTTATCTGTATCTGTGTTCGAGTCCGCATCGCCGGACGCTGAGGGCAGCCAAACGACGGGAACCAGGAGGCGATAGCCACGGCGGGCCACGGTCTCGATGTACTTCGGTTGTTCCGGTGAATCCCCAAGAACGCGGCGCAGCCTCTTGATGGCTGCGTTAATGCCGAGATCGAACTCCACCATGGTCCCGTGCGGCCACAGTTGTTTTTGCAATTCTTCGCGAGTTACGAGTTCGCCGTCACGCTCGATGAGGGCGAGCAAAAGGCGGAAGGATTGATCCTGAAGGAGGATTGTCTTGTCCTGGTGGTGCAACTCTCCAGCCTTGACATCGAGTTCAAAGGCCCCAAAACGAACGCGAAGCAAGACTTTTTGTTTCATGGCGCGAGGGTTTGTGCGCCCAGAGTCTACTACCAATCGCTTCGGACTGACCAGAAATTCGTTGCGGCGAGTGGCAGAGATGTCTGCCACAAAAGGCTAACTGGTTCGGAATGTTTCGATTACCTGCGTCACTCAGAGGTCACTGCCATGTCATCGCCAGAACATTGCGTGCCGGACGGGATTGCCGCAGATTCATAACGATTTCGGACGCCGAACTGCACAGGCGCTACGGCTCCAACTTAACCAAGGAAGTTGCAGCTTGAAGTCAAAAGGAGATTCGTGTCAATGAGCCGACAGATCCGGAGTGCATTTTGTGTCCGGTTGGGCTTGTTCTTCGTGTTCGTCTGCACCCTGAACGTGCGGGCGCACGGCCAGGAGTTCGATTTCGGAACGATCAACTTCCCAGGCGCCTCCTACACCTCCGCGTACGGCATCAATGCGAGCGGGAAGATTGTGGGATCCTATAGTGACTCAAACAGCTCTAACGGATTCCTGTACAGTGGGGGACGATTCACCACCAGGCTCCTCTCGGCAACAGCGGGTGTACCCAGTGTTTCGGAATTTATTTAGCTTGAGCGCAGAAACGGAAGCATAATCGTCGGACCATGAGACGAACAAGAATCTCAGTTGAGAAATTGTTATGAATGGGAACCTCATTAGCGCCATACTAGGATTTGGATTTGGCGGAAGATTGATTGCCGGATCGCGCAAAGCTGAAAACCCCCAAGCAAAGCTTCTCTCTGGCTTTGGATTGCTACTCGCCGGGGGTGCGTCCATCTTTGAACACAGGTCGGCGCTGCTGTCACTCCCGTTATTTGTTGCTGGAGCGGTTTGTTTTGCCGTAGGAACATCGCTTACAGTTCACAAACCAATAGCAAGGCTTCTCTTTGTCGTCGGCTGGGTATTCCTGGGAAGTGCAGCGATCCTTCAACACTTTCAATACACTTCAGCGGCAATGTTTCCCTGGTTATTTGTTTCCGGAATAGTTGGCCTTTTAGGGGGCACTTTCTGGGACAGGCTGAGCAAGCTACCGCCTGAAAATCGCTGGCGCTTTTGCAACAACCTCCTGATAATCGTCGCCTTCGTAATTTTCCTTGTCATTTTCTTCAGAAATATCGATCGGATCGGTCACCACAAGGCAGTCATTGCCGTTCTGGGTTTCATGGGATGTTGTGTACTCTACCTCAGCATCTGGCCGATCGTGAAGCTACTGCGTGCCAAACCACGGCCCGGCCGAGGCGCGTTTGTCTTAGCGGCAACTTACATCGCCGCTTTTGCTTGTGGCTTCCTTCCGTTTCGCGGATCGATATTGATGTTTTGTGTGGGTATGGTCTTGATGTGGGTGTTCTTCATCAGGTACCGCGCCCTTTTGTTTACAAGTCTGTTCGCTCCCGGCGGTGGATTAAGTGACGAATTTAACGCTCTACGCGCTGGGCTCGCCGTTAAGCCAGCGGCTGGAGAGGGCTTGACCATCCGCGCGACCAATGAGGCGAAAGCTAGGATGAATGAGCTCATCTGACAAGAGGGCAAGCCGTTTCAGTGCCCCAGCAACGCAAAACGGAGCGCTGTGAGAAGCGCAAAGCATGCAAACTCTATGATGCTCAATAGGCAGCAACGTGTTCGAATCTCGAATTATGCGTTGGTTGTCACAATTCTCCTGTCAATCGTCATACCATTTTTGTTTCTGCACCGTCACAGGGTAGCTACGGTTCTGGCGATTTGGAGTGCTCTCTGGTTCGGCTGGCTTGTGTACTTGTTGGTCGGACATCCCAGAATTCTCCGTCTGTCGGACGGTGTCTTTCGCCACCGATTGCTCACAAATGTAGCGATCACGGCAGTCTCCCTTGCACTCTGGGCGCTTGCGGTTTTTTATGGCGACCGCGGCATCGGCATCGCCGCACTTGCGAGCTGGCTTTTCTCGGCAGGTTATGTGTTGTACCACGTGATCACGGCACGAAACCAGCTCGAACTCCTCGATTGGTTACTGGCGATAATCTACCTCGGTTCGGTCATTTACGTCCTCGACGTGGGCGTCACGCGGGGTATCGTCGCTTGTGGTCTGCCGTTCGCAGTTGCCATGCTGCTGTGGATACTTCTGATCGGACGCCGTCGCGTATTCATGCCGGAACTCAACGGCTTAGGCGACAGTATCCGAGGTCGTATGAGTCAAATTCGTGAGCTCGAAAAGGACCCAAGTTCCAAAGGTACGAGGCCGGTGTGAAAACGATTGCGATGTTGATTCTTGTTGGGTTCCTTTGCTCCTTGCTCGCCGCAGAGGAGTCTCCGTTTCACTCGCGGGAAATTACCGTTGCTCCCTCTCCGGGCGCTGCCGCAGAGTTGGATCTTCCCGCCGGAACCACTGTGGCGGACTATGACATTTGGCCGACAGGACCGGAAGTGCTGATTCTCTTTCGCGACGTTTCCGGCAGTCATGTGGCGAGCTGGGACGTTGGGAGTGCCAAGACAGTTCCTATGCTCGATCTGCCGTCCGGATTCGAAGCCCAGTCCGTCGCAATCCACCCAAGGGCCGATCGATTCTTTGTCAGTGGCAGAAACGGAGCACAGTGGATCATTCTGGCGGTCGACAAATCCAACGGAAAGTGGCAACAGCGCACCATTTACAAGTCGCCGCTGGAACTCCGCCGATTGCTTGTAGGACCGCGGCCATTCCAGATCTCTTACGACACCGAGGCCCCGGAGAAATACCGGATCTTCTTCGCCGAGCGCGAGCCGGACGGGGCCTATTCCACCCGCTCAGTTACCGAGGATGGTCAGCGCGCGTACCAGGTGATTGGACCGGCAAGCTCGTATGTACGACTTGCCAGCGAGAGCGACGAGCCGGCGCAAAACTTCACACCTTCGGCTTTGCCCGCTGCCTTTCATCCCGCCGGACACATTCTGATCTGGCAAGACGCCAAAGGCTGTTTCCAACAGCTTCCCTACTCAAATTGGAACTGGGGCAAGCCTGCGGCTGTAGCAGGCGATCCCTGTGGCGGCTCGCTGACCGTGACGCCGAACGGCGCCGCACTGCTGCACGGGAAGCGCGGCGAAGCGGGTATTACCGTGATCGGCGATCATGGACGCTCCACAACTACGCAAGCCCTCGAGTACCAGTTCATGGCGACACCGTCATCAACTCCCGACGGCAAGGGAATCGTAGGTCTGGTTGCGCGCGGCGACCGGCAGGCCCTCGTGTATGTGCCCATCGATGTTCCGCTGGCCGACGTGACGAATGCCTGGATGTTCAGCCAAAGTTCGGAAGACGAGCGGATGCTGACGAAAAATGGCGGAATACTTCGTCCCACAGACGATGATCAGTTGTACCAGCTTTACGACTCCGAGTCGTACGCGGGCTATCCGTCGAATATTAGCGAACCGTCCCGCCCCTATCTTGTAACCACCGACATCTTCTGGGAGATTTTTGCCTCGGCTTACGAAGGCACATTCATCGTGAAGGAGCGCCAGCAGGCGATGCCTGCCTTCTGGGCCTTCGTCACGGCTGCACAGAAATCCTTGCAGGCGAGCGCTCCAGGATCGCGCTGGGCAATAGCATTCGATGCGGTGGCTGAATCACGCAGTGTAGCGAAGGCTACAAATGCCGACGCCCTGCACATACAGCAGGCGCATGGAGTTTTCCATTCGCCGGTGTTTGGCGGCCAGTTCGATTTCACGGAACTCAAACCGCGCGGGCACTACACGTCTTCGCCGGAAATGGAAGCATACTTCAAGGCGGTGCATTACCTAACGGAGCTTTCGAAAGAGAAGGGCGCTCAAGATCTGAATTCGCTTCCTGCGGAGGTCAACGCGAAGGCGATGCAATGGATTGCAGCTTACCAGGGCTTCATTGCGCCGAGCCGCGCTCCTTTGGTCTGGACCGAGAAGACATTCCACCCTCCTGCCTATGCGCGTCATCCGCTCGATGAAGAGCAGATCTTTCCCCTGTCATGGGGCTTCGACAACGAGGTGCTGCTTGCGACCGTTTACCACCAGGGTTGGCCTACAGAGGAACAAATAATCGAGCGAGACGGGAAGGGACGCATGTTGCCATCAGGCTCGGACCTTGCTGCAGCACTGGGAAGTGGCTATGCGCGTTCGCTGCTCAAAACCGACCTGGCGGAATATCCTCTGCTTGGACCGGTGCTGGACGCATTGCAGGCACGCCGGCCCAAGGACGGCGCGCACCAGAATGTCTACGACGCCTGGATTGATGCGCTGGCCGTGCAGTGGGCAGACCATGCAGAGTTCCCCGGCGTCCCGGGAGATGCGCTATGGAAAGCCAAGCGATTGCAGACTGGTCTCGCCTCGTGGGCGACACTGCGACACGCCACCGTGCTGGTCAACGAGCGCTCCAGCGCAGAGGCAGGTGAAGGCGGCTTTGAAACCCTGCTCACGCAGCCGCCGCGCGGATACGTCGAGCCGGACCCGAACACCTTCAGGGCGATTGCATCATTGTTTGACGACGTACAGCCTGTTGTCACAGGCTCGACAAGTCTTGAGGGAGACATGCCGATAGACGAGGAGGAAGATGAGCCCTCAGAGCCGCTTCGGAACGGGATCCTTCATCGTTTGCAGACGTCGGCGGAAAACGCTCGCTTGTTCGCCTCGATTGCTGAGAAAGAGTTACGTAAAGAGCAGCGGAGTGAGTCAGACTATGAACAGATTCTCCACATAGGAGCAGTTGCGGAGCACGACCTGCTTGTTTACAAGAGCCTCGCCAATAAGGATCTGGCTCTGTCCACTCCAGAACCGATGATGAAAGTCGCCGACGTCGCCGGGGAATCCGGGATGTCATATCTAGAAGCAGCGGTCGGCCGTCCTTTGGAATGGGACCAGATTGTTCCGTATTTTGGCCGGCGTGAGATTGTAAAGGGCAGCGTCTATTCGTATTACGAGTTTCCCTCCGCCATTCCGCTGAACGATCAAGAGTGGGCGAAACAGATTCCTTCTCTCACGGCATCCCTGAACGGCAAAGATAGCGCCACGAAGGCTAAGGTAAAACGACCGTCGTGGGTAGAACCGTACGTTTCCGCGGAGCCTCTGTCATGTCCGGCAAATGCACCCTTCTGATATTCATGGCCTCGCTGCTCGGTACTGCCGCTGCCCAGCAGACGCCGCAGGACATTCGCTTTGTCTTTACGGGTGACATCATGATGTCGCGCCAGGTGAGGGCGGAAATGCATTATCGCCAGGATTCGCCCTGGCGCGAATTCAGCGAGCTCTTTCACGGAGCCGATCTTGTCGGCGGCAACTTTGAGAGCGCCATTGGCGACCAGACGGAATGCCCTCCCGATAACAGCCTCTGCTTCGCCTCACCCGAGTCCTCCGCGCAGCTGCTCAAGGCGGGCGGCTTTCGCTTCGTCACGGTCGAGAACAATCACTCTGGCGATTTGGGAAAGGCGGGACGCCAGAAAACCCGCGAGGTGTTTCGCCAGAGCGGAATGCTCGCGCTTGATTTTGACAGCTCGCCGCAATTTCTCGCGTTCGGCGACGTCACTGTAGGGTTAGTAGCCATTACGATGGTCCGTGCCGCCGACGGGCAGGTGCAGCAGATTCCGTCGGTCGCTGTCGAGCAGAAGTTGCGCCTGGCACGGCAGCTTGCGAATCTTGTTGTTGTATCCATACATTGGGGCAATGAACTGCAAGACTGGCCCACGGAAGCTCAGGAGCAGCAAGCCACTTGGCTGGTGAAGCACGGAGCAGATCTGATCGTCGGACATCATCCCCACGTCATACATCCGCCCCGGTGCGTCGAAGGCAAGCCTGTGTTCTTCTCGCTAGGCAATCATCTTTTCGACCAGAAGTATGCTCAGACCAAAGAAGGCTTGATAGCTGACTGTCGCATCCACGACGGGCAGCTCACTTGCGGCGGTCTGCGCACGCGCACCGGCCCGGAAACGTCATATCCAGTGCTGACTGGAAGAGAAACCGCAAGCGATTATGCGCTGGAAGGTTGCACGTCGCAGCTTGGACCGGGCCTGCGAGTCGGCACAACCACAATCAAGCCGGCGCCATGGTCTTCGGATCAACCTGCCGATTCGATTTTGCTTGAAGGTTATACGAACGGCAGGCTGCTGTGGCGCTCAAGACGACAGGAGCTTGTGTCCTTGCAGGAGACTGATCGGTGGGGGGACGAAGCCATGCTTCTGGCGTTGGAGAGACATCCCTCATCGATAGACAACCAAGTTGGCCTACGCCCCTATGTCTATGCTGTAGTCCATAATGGCTTAGTCGCGCGCTGGCGTGGCTCGGCGCTGGCATGGCCCTTGCTCGATGCCCTTGTATCCAACGACGGAACCTTGTGCGCGCTGCATCGCGGCGATTCCTTCCTGGTTTCTAATCCCAAAGCCCTGCAAACGCGGGTCGCTGCGTATCGATGGAATGGATTTGGCTTTAAGGGCATGGACCTTCCGGCCCAATGCGGTTTGATGTTTCCATAGGTTTGGTTGTCACGCTGGCTTACATCCGATCGACGGGATTGAACGAACTCGGCGGCAAAGAAATGTTCGTCCGTCAACTATGTCCAATAATGGACGTATCCAGCTAAGGCTGGACAATCGCTCGGCAGAGGATTGTTCGTCTAGCGTCCCGAAGCGTTTTGATTGCAAAAACTTACCTCAGGTAACGGCGTGGCTCGGCAGGTGCACCTGGGCAGTATGATTCCCTGAGGCTGGAGGACGATGTGCACACCCTGTGGCAGGATTTGAGACTTGCCGTTCGCCAGATGCGCCGCTCGCCCGGCTTTGCCATCACTGCTGTCCTCATCCTGGCGCTCGGAATCGCCGCCAATGTCATCGTTTTCGGCGTGCTGCAGGCTTTGATCCTGCGACCCCTGGATGTGCCGCATCCCGACAGCGTGATGACGCTGGTGGAACCGAAGTCGGGCTATCCGGTCTTTTCCTATCCGGAGGTACGCGAGGTGCGTGATGACAATGTGGTGTTTTCCGCGGTTGCCGCTTTTACGCCAGGCGTTCTTGGCCTGGAGGCCAACGGGGTTGCGCGGCCAGTCCTGGGATACTACGTAAGCGGGCAATACTTCGAGGTGATCACCATTAAGCCATTCCTCGGCCGTCTGCTGCAGCGCGCCGACGACGACCACCCCGGCGCCTCACAAGCTGCCGTGCTTTCCTGGCCGGCATGGAAGAGTTATTTTGGCGCAGACCCCAATATCGTGGGAAAGGCCGTCCGCATTAACAAGCATCCGTACACCGTTGTCGGCGTCACGCCGGAAGGCTTCTACGGGACCGAAAGATATTTGCAGCCCGACGTTTTCGTTCCACTGGCGAATGAAGCGTTGCTGTCAGGCGTCGACTTTCTCGAGTTGCGTCTCGCCAAAACTGTCTCGCCGATCGTGCGCATCAAGGACGGGATCACCCTGTCCCAGGTTCAAGCCAACCTCAATACCGTCGCCGCCCAGATCAAGCGCCAGTATCCCAAGGAAGAAGAGAAGCTGGTATTCAAGCTGAGTCGCCCCGGACTGATGGGCGACTATGGCAGCAGGGAGATGCGCGGTCTTCTGGCTGGCCTGATGGGCCTGGCAGGTATCGTTCTGCTCGCCGCCTGCGCCAATCTTGGCGGCCTGTTCGCAGCGCGTACCGCAGACCGCACTCGCGAGATTGCCATCCGCATGGCCCTTGGGTCGAGCCGTTGGCGGGTAACCCGCCAGGTGCTGGTCGAGGCCCTTGTGATTTCGATTCTCGGTGGCGCAGGCGCCTGCGGTTTAGCGTGGATGGCCCTCACCGCGTTGTCTGCCTGGCATCTGCCCACCTCTGTCCCAGAGAAGATCTCCGTGATGCCGCAGCCATCATTGACCTTGATGGCGTTGCTGATCTCGGTTCTCGCCGGCATCCTGTTTGGCGTGATGCCCCTGCGGCAGATCTTCAAGACCGATCCTAACGAGGCCATCAAGAGCGGCGTAAGCCAATCTTCCGCCGGACACCGCTGGGCGCTGCGCGATGTCCTGCTAGCGGCACAGATCGCGCTCTGCTTCGTCACCGTCACCGCGGCCTTTGTTTCGTTGCGTGGCCTGGACAAGGCGCTGACTATGAACCTGGGCTTCAATCCGAAGAATGCTGTGCTGACGCGTTTTGATCTCAGCCAGGCTGGCTATTCGAACGCCGCCGCTGATCATTTTCAGCGCCAGCTTCTGGAGAACGTATCGCAGCTGCCGGGCGTGCAAGCGGCAGGCTACGCCAATGTCACTCCCCTGACCGGCAGCCCCAATACTTTGGCATTCTCCCAACAAACTACCGATTTCAGACCGGCGAACGCGGCCTTTAACACCTACTCTTATGACATTTCACCAGGATACTTGACCGCGGCTGGAACACCGTTGCTCGAGGGACGAGATATAAGTGCTACCGACACTGCAAAAACACCGCGGGTTGCTATTGTGAATCAGGAGTTTGCCCGGCGCCTTTTTCACACCGAGCACGTTGTCGGTCGCTATTTCAAGGACCTCGCCATGAAAAACGTCTCGAACTCACTCCAGGTTGTGCCCATCCAGATCGTGGGCATAGTTGCAGATGGAAAATACTCCGATCTCAGTGAGGAGCCGCACCCCGCAGAGTTCTTGCCGATCTCGCAGGAAGCCGTTACCGCCAATACATCTCTCGTTGTCCGGAGCCTTCGCGACTCGGCCGATATGGCGGCTGCGGTCCGCAAAGTGGTCCGCGACCTCGATCCTGCAGTTCCGATCATCGAGTCGGGCGACTGGAACAGCCAGCTTGCCCCCGAGTTCCTTGGCGCCCAGATGGCTGCAGTCGCCCTCGGCCTGATCGGTGCTTTCGGATTGCTGCTCTCGATCACCGGCACCTTCGGGCTGGCCTCCTACACCATCAGCAAACGAACCCGCGAACTGAGCATTCGTGTCGCTCTCGGGGCACAGGCCAAGCAGGTTCTGTCGGCTGCGCTCGGTCGTATGCTGATCCTGGTCGCCAGTGGGTCAGTCATTGGCGTGCTGCTCGGTGTCGCCTCCAGCCGGGTACTCGAGCACGTTGTCTACCAGGCATCGGCACGAGACCCATTTGTACTTACTGCAGTCGTATTTACGATGCTGCTTTCCAGCGCGCTTTCTATGGTTGGGCCGGTGCGCCGCGCCCTGCACCTCGATCCGGCTGATCTGCTTCGTCAAGAGTAGCCCTGTGCCCGGCTCGCCGCTTCGGATCAGTGACGCGAAATCGCCGGTCGCGACTTCAACATTGTTGGTTGCTCTGGCGTACCTTGCTGGTTGGGGTGTGATTGGATTACTCACTCAGTGCCTGGCTGACCAGAGGTTCTGAGATGATATCGAAAACGCGACTCCTGCTCCTTGTCCTGCTCAACCTCGCGTTAGTCATCGCCGTGCTATTTATTCCCGCGGGCTCGTTCAAATTCTGGGAGGGTTGGGCCTATATAGCTGTAGCTTACGTTCCCACTATCCTTACCTACTTATACCTTTATAAGTATGATCCGGAGCTGTTTAAGCGACGCTTGCAGCGTAAAGAGAAGCTAAGGGAGCAGAGGCTCTTGAGAAGACTTTTCACGCCGCTCAGTCTGGTTGGGGCCGTAATTCCAGGCTTGGATTATCGCTTCGGCTGGTCGCGCGATTTGGGCGGAGCTCCCCTGTGGCTTGTCCTGCTTTCCCAGGCGCTGGTTCTCGGTGGCTTAGTTCTTGTCTTCTGGACAATGAAGGTCAATACTTTCGCCTCGAAGACAATCCAAGTCGAGCCCGAACAGGCCGTTATATCTACCGGTCCTTACGGCATAGTCCGCCACCCGTTTTACCTGGGTTGCGTTATGGTATCGCTGTTTACACCCTTGGCGTTGGGGTCGTACATTGCATTGCCGGTTTGGGCCCTAGGCATTGTCTTCTTTGTCTTGCGCCTGATCAGCGAAGAAAGGCTCCTTCGCCAGGAGTTGCCCGGCTACTCCGGTTATTGCCTCCGCATCCGCTTTCGGCTCGTACCCTATGTCTGGTAACCCGAGTTTCGTTGGTGCTCTGCAAGCACCAGTGGTGCGCCAAAAGTGCGGTGCTCTCGCGTCGCCCAGGGAACTATCGCTTGACAATGCCTTCGCTTTTATCTAGTGGCATCCGGAGAGACGTTGCCGTTTTATCAAGGAAGAAGCTCGGAGGCAATAGCTTGGAAAGCTGCCTCTAGTTCCGCTGTACAGTTCGGCGAGGGACAGTTCGATATATAAACAAACTCTCCAGCGGGCTGGCTGGGAATGTAAGTGGGGTAGCGAGGGTCGTTTGCCAGCTGCGCCAAGAAAGCCTGCGTGCTCGGAGATACGCTGCTGCCCAGCCCAATCGTGTAGATATATGTGGGGACAGGGCTCTCGGTACGCATGGCATTGGCGGTATAAATAGCGCGATATTGGCTTTCAGCGGTGACATAGGCCCGGACAAATGGTGTCTGTTGCCCCGTTTGCTGAGAGAGAAATGTCGTCACTGGCTGTCCTTGACTATTCTTGCAGACGTCGCCGGTGGGGTCGTAGGGGAATCCGTTCGGGCAGCCACTGCTGCTGTCGCAATAGCCCCACTGACTCTCATGGCCCGACTCATTGGTACACTCATTACCCGATGTGGCGGGGCTGCAAGTGGGATCAAAGAAACCGACATAGTGACCTGTGTCGTACCCTCCGTAATTGATCAGCACGTTGGGGGCCGAGGGCCCGCAATAAAAGTTGTCCTGCACCGTGTTCATCAAACCATCGGTGAAGTACACCAGAACCTTGACTACCTGTTGCCCTGGGATGATGACAACGTTGTTGTTTTGCAGATCCGCGAGCGACATGGGGGCGGCTATGGTAGGGCTCAGAATCGGCTGGTCACCTGCCCCCGTTCCGAATGTGCCACCGGCGAACTGCATCAGTGCGACAGCATTATCAATCGGCGTTCTGAAGTTGTAGCCGATAGGAAAATCTATCCGCGCATTGGACGAGAAGCTAAGCAGAGCAACTTCGTCAAAGGAATTATTGAATAGACCGATGAAGGTTGGTACGGCCGACTGTATTGCCGTTGCTCCACCATCCGAGGTCATGGAACCTGAACGGTCTAACACCATGGACATGATCACCTTACGACATGCCGCGCCGGAAATGCACGTCGAAGCATTGCCGACCGGCTGTTCTGCGGGTGGAGAGTCCACCGCCGGCCCAAGCTTGCCATCGTTGCCGATGTAGCCTGCACCTGCCGATTCAGGAGCGGATGCTGCATTAAGAACGTTGCCATTCCACGATGCATCGTCAGTCTGCCCAACAGCCACATTGGTTGCAACGGTAATCAATGAAAATAGGATCGTGAAAACAGCTGAGCTTCTACCAGTAGCGCGAAACATATAGCCACTCCTGTTCGTGAATATAATATCTTCGCTAACCCATTTGGCACATCCACCTACAATGACAGTGGGTCGGCCGTCGACGCCCCAATAGGACTTCTCAACTCCCACCGGGTGGTACTGGAGACGGAGGTGGCCCCGAAGTTGGGCTGACTGGCCGATGAGTATTCCGCAGTGTTACGCCTCACTCACCCAGGTCTCGAGAAGCGCGAGACCTGGGCCACCTGCCCACCCCCTCATAATCTGCAAATCTCGTCCCGTAGCCTGACCCTTCGCCGGCAACTCACCTACGCCCGTAGCTGCCTTGCGGTGTTTATAGCGCGAAACGGAATTTTGTTTTTCCTACACGTTAAAACAAATCGTCAAAAAAGTCTGATATCATTTTCAGCACGTCTGGGTCAAAATCAGGGTGAGAATGTGAGCACATGGGAGTAGGAGTAGGATAAGGAGCCGCTCTCATTTCCGGATAACCAGGAGGCGGAGGTGGTGGTGGTGGAGGAGAAGGAGGCGGCTCGGGGCGTGGTGCTGGTGTAGGACCACTGTAAGGGGGAGGAGATGGTAATGACTCCGGAGGACCAGGAGGCGGCTCGGGACGTGGTGCTGGTGTAGGACCAAGTCCTGATGCATAAAAGCTATCCTTAGCATCGAGTCCTAGCGGGTCATAATAACTGACTGGGCTCGCTTGAACATAACTATATAAGTTGATGCCGCCATTCTCCCTGATAGGGTCTCTATTGAGAAACCGGCCGGTGACGCCATCCAGCTGGCGGTACGTGGCGAAATTGAGAGTGGCTTGGCCTGGGTGTAAGAATAGCTCGGCGAAGGCATAGTGTATGTCGGTGTTGCCATAACTGCGAGCAATACTGCCGTAAGGCGAAAAGTCATAGGCCGCGACGAGTCTGCCCGTTGTGCCATCCAGCACGTCCCTGGCGGAGCCCAACTGATCGGGCATGTAGATCAGCTTCTGACCGGCAGTGACAAGAAGTTCCCCTTCCGCCATGAAGCGGCGCATCACATTGTCGACGCCATCGCGTGCCTGGCATACGCTGCCATTTTCGCACCATAGGTACCGGTTGGTGGTCGTCCCACCCCCAGAAGCGGTCTGGATCTCGACTGTTCTGCGCCCAAGTCCGTCATAGGCGAACTGAGTCTTGGCGTCGCTGCCGACGTCATCGATCTCTACCAGTCGGTTCTCGGCATCCCATTTGTAGGTATGGGTGCCGTCACCGCTTAACGGATTGCCGTTTAGATCGTAGAAGTAGTTGTTACCGGCCCATGTGCTGATCTCGTTCAGGTCGTTGTAGGTCGCTTGAGTATGGTTCTGACCGTTGATGATGGTCGTGGCATTGTCAAGCAGATCGTAGGCATACAGATAGTTATTAGGAGATTCCAGGGCGGGAGTAGTGGCGAGAAGCAAGCGGTTGCTGAGGTCATAGCCATAGGCATAGGTCAGAGGTGGAAATGGATGCAAAGGCGAGGGCGATACAGCGGATAGTCCTTGAATATCGTAGGGATTGTCGGCTCCCCCGCCATTTGGAATGAGGTAGTTAAGTGAATAGCTGCGGGTAACTCCACTGTTGGTGATACGGATCAATCTGCGATCGTTGTTGTTGGTGTCGTAAGTCCAGCGGCTGGATATAGTGACCCCTCCATTCGTCACACTTCGCAACATCGTCTGGCCGGTTTCCCCAAGATAGCCGTAATTGAAGGTGCCGAGGCCGGTTGAATGTGAAGTTAGGCGGCTGATGGCATCATACGTGAACCCCTCATTAGCTCCGGGGATGGTACGGGTGCTCAGCCGCCCGAGAGCATCGTATGTATAGCCAATCGAGTCATTGTTGAAAGGTCCATTTTCTGAAGCTAGCTGAAGCGCGCCGGGCGTGCCGATCGAAGTATAGGTGTAGGTTGAGATGCCGATGCCGTCGGCCATCGACGTGAGACGCGGGAAGTAGGCGTCATAAGTAAAGGCGACATTCGGTGTTGGATTTGCAGCATTAGTATAGGTAATTCCGGCCAGCCGATTGTCGAGGCCGTAGCTATAGTTCTTTACCTCAGCAAGCGCATCGGTCAGTGACATCAGTCGACTGGTGGTTGGCTCATAAGTGAGAGTCTCAGTCTCGGCATTCGGTGTGCCATAAGCATAAGTCTTAGAGACGGGGCGGCTCTGAATATCTATGTTCCAGTGGGTTACGTTGCCGTTGGCGTCTGTAATGTCCTTGAGGACCCCGTTCTCGTAATAGTCGTAGCTGGTGGTTCGGTTCACGCCATTGCTTATTGGTTCGGTCTTGCTGGTCATTCGCCGGTCGGCGTCGTAACCATAAGTCGTCACCCGGCCGAGGCGATCGGTATGCTTGCGTAGCTCGAGACTGGGCGTGCCCCGCAGAGATCCGCTTTGGAATGTGTAATCATAGAGATCGGTGGTTCCGTCCGGGTAGAGTATCTGCGTTACCCGGTCAAGATTGTCATAGGTATAGGTAAGTGTATATCCCTGGGAGTCGGTTCGCGTGCGAACCCTGTCGGCTGAGTCGTAGGTAAGCGTGAGAAATGTCTGCCGGTTAGCATCTTGCACGGAAGACAAACGGCCAATAGAGTCGTAGTTGTAGGTCGTCACTCCCGAGTTGGGGTCGGTGATCGTGGTAAGCTGCCCGGCGGCATTATAGGTATAATGCCAGACCTGCCCATCGGCTCCGGTGTAGGTTAGCGGCTCATGCTTGGTGTTATAGGTGAAGGTGCCAATGGTCGCGTAGGTGGGGGGGCCGGAAGATGTCTGCTGCTGGACCGTCAGCAAGTTGATATTATTTGCGGCGTAGCTGAATGAGGTAGATCTGCCATTCGGGTCAGTGTAACTAAGAGGAAGGCCGAAACTGTTGTAGGTCGCCTGCGTCAATTGCGTGCTGCCATCATCCAGTACCCTGCCGATGAAAGTTGGCCGAATGAGAGTGCCGCTATAAAGTCCCCCACCCTCTTCACCAGGATAGTTGTACCATTCCCGATATTCTTCCAGGGGTTTCTTGAGGCTGCCGAGTTGGTTAGATACATAGTTTATGCTACAGCAAAAATGCAGCCAATGGTATACGGTCGGAAGATTGGCTCCCGCCGGTTGCGTTGGCAGACTCCACGTTTCAGCGATGGGATTGCCGTTCGAATCCGTCGTTACATTCCCGCCGCCAGAAGCATGACGATCCCAATAATAAGTATTGCGCCACTGAAGATACCCATTGTCGAGAGTCATGCCTGACGGCACCTGACCTTCTGAACTTTCGGTGCCAGTGACGGACTGATTCTGATAAAAATACAGAAAATCTACATAGCCCAGCGGATCGGTCATTGCCAGCGAACGGTCGAGTAAGGCGCCGGTTGTCGGATCATTGGGGTTAAGCGTATCAGAGAACTTTGACGTGCCATAGGGCGTGGTGAGCTGTGTGACGAAGGAGGGCTCGCTCATGGAACCATAGGTGAACATCGAGGTAATTCCGATGGGGTCCGTAATCGAGGAGAGCCGCCCGTTCGCGTCGTAGGTGAGCTGGGACGCACGCCCAAAAGGGTCGATAATCTTGGTGATCAGCAGCGGCGCGTTGGGGAGGTTATACTGAAAAGTGGTGCTACGTCCCATCGCATCAGTGATGGAGTTCAGTATTACCGAATTGCCCTGATTGCCGTACGTAAGTGTGATGGCATTTCCAGCAGGATCAATGACCTGCGTCAGAAAGACATGTCTGGGATAAGTTGTGGCACCGTCAAACTGCGCATAGACTTCTTGGCTGCCGTCGGGCCGGTAAAGGATGTAGGATGTCGCTGGACCCGTGGGTGGATAACGGTAGAGCGTAGAATTATCATATGTTTCTGGAACGAAGGCACCCGTGCCTGAGTTGTACACAGGATTATCCTGGACTAAGGTGTAATCATAACCGCCCCCGCCGCCAATGATACGCGTAACCGAGCTACCCGGGTCGGTAGGATCATCTTGTATGTATGCTTGCCAGCTGCTGGTCCATTGTGGGCTGACGTTGGAGAAACTGAAATTAGCTGGTTGATCTCCATCGCGTGCATTGTAGGTCAGAGTCTCGTAAGCAGCCGGTCCCTTTTGCGGCTTGTAGCCAACGGGTCTATCCGTCAGCGTCAAGCTAACTTCCATGACTGCCGCGCAGGCAACGGTCATTGCCTGCACACAGAAACATCCTTGTGGGCATGTGTGTTGATCGTTCTGTGTCACCATACCGGGCGGGGCATTATATACATTCCCCATCCCGTAGACTGCCGCTGCTTCGGCGGACCGCGCGTCGACCATGCGCAAGCTGCTGTTGGAGTCGGCTATAACACCACTGATTGGAACCAGAAAATAGCCGCTGCCCTCAGCATCAATCGCCTCGGCCGTGACCATGTCGCCTGCGCGGGCGCCAAAAGTGGAGTCCCGTAATTGATACAGCCCGTCGCGCGAGCCAACAATGGCTGCATAATGGTGGATCTTCCAATTGATGATCGACGGGACCGGAATAGGCTGCCCCGGTTTGCGATAGATCAGCTTGTATTTGAGGCCAGTCTGGTCTGCCAGTTGAGCGAGTTGTTGCAACGAGAACCCTTGTTGCCCCGATCGTGCGTCCTCCGCGACCTTTATTTGCGTTGGACTGGCTTTGAGCGAGACCAAGATTGCCCGGAGCGCCGCCGGTCCACACAGATAGCTAAATTCAGGATGAGAATGAAACGCGCCGAGTCCTTCACGGGCGCCCTCGATCATCTCGACTGCCGGGCCCGCAATCGGTCTGTTGCCCAAATCAGCAAATAGCGCTTCTAGTTCCTTGGCGTGGCCCAGCCGGGCGTGCATCTCAGCGAGCTCTCCCACCGCGCGATCCGCCATAAGTCTCGCCTGTGGGGTTGTGGCGTTGCGCCCAAGCTGCCAGGCATTCTCGAAATACTCGAAGGTGCGGCTGTAATACGCTGCATGGAAGTAACCTAAACCAATATCGAGGTATAGCGCTGCGTTCCAGTTTGAGGTCGGATGCGCCGCGATAAATGCAAGCAGCGGCTTGGCGTAATCGGCGAAGTCAGCTTGGGAGCCCGGTCTCTGTGGAGCGGTGCGGTAAGCGGCAATGGCAGAGTCCAGATCGGCGTCCTGCTGGTGTGTTGTCGCTCCCGTCGCTACGAGTGGTTCTTCCAGTCCCGGGACATAGCGCATCGGAGGAGGCGGCGGTAACTCCACCTGCGGCGGAGCCTTGGGTGGCGAGGTCTTGGTCACGTGCGATGCAGCGGATAAATTCGGTGTCAAGTCGCCGGTGACCTGCGCCTGCGCAAGAGTTGATCCAGCGCCGACCAGCGATCCAAACAGTAAAAGACCTACAAAGAGGTAGCTCCATGCTGCTGTTGCAAACTTAGAACGAAGTGGCGTCATACTGCCTCCCAGGTCCGGAATTTCCGTCGTAGCCGAGGGGACTATCCCCAATCCCAAGGCCAAATCTCCGACAATCTGGCACAGATCAGCCGTGGAAACAATGTTCCAGCGGTGACGAATCAGTGACCGATCAGTGACCGAATCTAAGTACAACATTACAAACGGCGTTACGGTCCCACCAGCTCACCGATTGGGGGCGTTTGGTCCGGCTTGCTATTGACTCCGCCGTCCAGGGAAGGATCGTTTGGACTACTTTTGTACGAGCCAAAATGCACACTTGGCGCTTGGGCGACGTCTCTTCATCAAAAAAGAAAGAGACCTTGAGGGCGTTCACGAGTAATGGTAAGCTTTGGCTCGCCCGTCTCCCACGCGCTGTGAAACCAGAAACCTCGATTTATGTTCGCTTTGGCGGCTTTGAGCTCGATGTAAGGTCAGGGGAGCTCCGCTTCCAAGACGGGGTGGTCCTCCTGCAGGAGCAGTCCTTCCGTCTTTTGCTCGCCTTGATCGAACGCCGTGGCGAACTCGTGACCCGGGAGGAGCTGCAACAGCAATTATGGCCGCACGGAACTCTGGTCGAGTTTGATCTGGGCATAAGGGCAGCTATCAAGCGACTGCGCCGCGTTCTTGGCGACTCACCCGATAATCCCAAATACATCGAAACGGTTGGCCGTCACGGCTATCGCTTGCTGGCTCCGGTGGAGTCGACGTCGACCGAAGGTGAAGGCGGGGACCGCGCCGCCGAAGGGCAGGTCGACAGGAATCTCATCCGGAAAACGGCGGCTTAGTTCGACAGGAAGTCTCCCACTATCGCATCTTGGAAATTCTTGGCGAGGGAGGCATGGGTATCATTTATAAAGCCCAGGACCTTCGCTTAGGTCGCGTTGCGGCGTTAAAATTCCTGCCCGAGGAGTTCAGCGTTGATGCCCGCGCGCTATCGGCGTTGGAACAGGAAGCATGCCTAGCATCATCGCTGAACCATCCCAACATCTGCTCGATCTACGAATTGGGAACATATGAGGGACAGCCGTTCATAGCGATGGAATTGCAGTCGGGGCAGAATCTCCGGGATTGGTTGGTCGCGTTTCACGAAACGGCTGTCCCCGTCGACAAGCTCGTCGATATTGCAATACAGGTGTGCGACGGCCTAAACGCCGCACATCGGAAGGGTATTGTTCACCGCGACATCAAGCCGGCGAATCTGTTTCTCATTTCCTCTGGCGTGGTGAAGATTCTGGATTTGGGGCTGGCCAAACTGGTTCAAGGCGATGATAGCGGCGGGAAGGAAGTAGTCCAGAGAAAAAAGGCGGCCCCACATGAATATGGTTCTCTCTTCTTTTATCTTTTATCTTCCTACCCGTTAGTCCTTAAGAAACCGGCCCCGTATGTCAAAGCTTCCTTCTTGAACCTGACTAGACACAGAACAGAGTCCCCCACATCCAGTTGAGCCGTTGGTTTCCGCTTGAGTGCCCTGTTCCTGTACGGATCTGATGCACGATAGTCCGGCAGACCAAAGCCGGGGCGATAGGCAATAGCCGTTCCCCTCCGGCGCGAGAACCCGGAGCCACCTCCCGCATGAGTGGCTGGATCACGCAGCATACAGCACCGACGGTGATGGAAGCGGCAGGCCAGACGCGCGAGGCAGGTTTGGTTTTCGTCAGGGGTGAGAACCCTAGTATCACTGCCGGTAGAGGTAGGTCGGAATTTAGCGGGCTTCGCGGCCGATGAACCCGTAGGCATCGCCGACGACATCGTCGCTGCCGTCTGTCAGGACGCCGTTGGAGATGAAGTAAAGGTCGTTGATACGGCGGTGCATGGTGGGGGCGCCGGCGTCGAACTCCAGCTCCAGGGTAAAGGGGCCGCGCTGATAGACAGCGTTAACGATCTTCTTGCCGTTCTGACCAGAGGACTGGCTGGACTTGGCCTGCATGGCAGCTGAGACGTTGCTCACACCGGCTGGACCAAGCTGGGCGACCAGGTTGGTCTTCAGCTGCTGGTCGAAGTTCAAGCGAGCCAGGATATCGCTCTGCGACATGCCGTTTGCGTTGCCGGATTCAAAGGCCTGCTGGAGGGTCTGCATCTCGGCAAGTACGTCCTGCAGTTGCTGCTGGGTCGGCGGGTAGGTTGATTTTGGGGGCGGGATTTTGGAGATGCCATAATCGGGTGATATAACTAAGCTATGTCAAGGTATTTTGGAAGCGGGACAGCGCTCCCGTTTCGGGAAGGCTATCGCATTATGACGAGTCGTAAAGTTACCGTTGCTGGCCTGCATTTAGTCTCTGCCGAGGCCGCACCGCCTGCTACCGATCCCGTCCTCGATCATGAAATCGCTGAAGGCGTACGGGCCTACCAGAGGCTACAGGAGCAAATTGATAAAGAGTTATTTTCCGCCAACCCGGATCCTGAGGTTGTGAACTCCCTCTGGGGGGAGCAGAGCCTGGTGCGGGATCGTCTGGCCGCCCACGGAATCCGGGTGCGGACGTGAAACGCGCGGCCCTTTACTTGAGGGTTTCGACTCTCGATCAGCACCCGGAAACTCAGGTCCATGATCTGGAACGCATGGCGGAGCAACGCGGCTATGAGATTGTCCAGCGCTACACCGACCGCATTACTGGGACCAGGGCGCGCCGCCCTGGTCTTGACCAGATGCTGACCGACGCCCGCCGTGGCCGCTTCGACAGTGTGCTGGTCTGGGCCTGCGATCGGCTGGCTCGCAGCACCCGGCACTTTCTGGAAGTGTTGGACGAACTCAACCATCTGAACCTGGAGTTCGTCAGCTTCCGGGAGAACCTCGACACCGGCGGGCCGCTGGGCCGCGCCGTGGTCGTCATCATCGGCGCCATCGCGGAGTTGGAGCGCAGCTTGATCGTTGAGCGCGTGCGGGCCGGCATGCGGAGAGCCCGGCTGGAGGGACAACATATCGGCCGGCCACGGCTCAACGTCGATCGGGAGGCCTTGCTCCGCGATCGTGCCCATGGCTTCAGTTTGCGCGAGCTGGCCAAGATGCATCGCATGTCGCGTACATCTGTTACCCGCACTTTACGGCAGTCCGATATCGGAGGTGCAGCTTGAGTGATGCCATTGTCCTCGGGACAGCCACAGCGGTTTCCGCTCTGGTCATCCTTGATATCGTTTGGAGCAACCGGCATTACAGCCAGGAGTCAAACCGCAAACGCGATCAGCAGAACCTGCTGCTGCAGATCCATCTGGAACTCGACCAACAACAAACCGCCATCCAGAACCGCTGCCTGCAACTGCAGCGCAAGCTGGATGATCACCACCGCATTCTGAAATACCTGGCACGCCGGCTCTCCTAACTCCTGGTCCAAAAGGGGCCGTGCAGGCCCCTTCCTATCTCCTTGAATCCAGACACCCGAAATCAGCGAATCCAAGTGGTCCTAAACCTATGGCTTTCGGAACACGATCCAAGTGGCCTCGATGTCTGCGGATGATCGCTTCAGCATAGGCGACCAGAATCGAAGTAAGCGCAGCCGGTCGACTACTTAAGATTGAACGTCACACCTAAGACTGCCCCGCTCGTGTGCGCGTCCAACAGGAGGCTGGCGGGTGGATTGTTGCGATAGTTCACATGCAAATACCGGTAGCCCAAGCCCAGGACGCACTTCTTGCTGACTCTGAAACCGAGCACACCGACCGCTTGGTAGTCCAGTTGCGAACCGCCCGCGCCTGCATCGCCTGCGACGGTTGTAGACCCCTTGGGTGACAGCGCGAATTCGAACTTCCCACCGGTGGCCAGAGCTCAGGCCCGAAAGAGCTACCCGATAAAAAAGGATCCAGCGGCGAGTGCGTTCTGGGTATACTTCGAGTCACGTCTCGAACGCTATCCGCACTCGACAAGCCATCCGCTGTGTGCCGGCCGCCCGATATCTTTCTGGGAGCTTGTCGCGAGCGCGCCTCACTGAGGAGTTATGCTCAATCCCGCAAGTCCCACCAGCGCTGCCTGCCTCGATCCGACTCCCGAAAACCTCTACTATCCTCCGAAGAGAGGCGATTACACCTACTTTGAAACACCGCCCTATCAACTCGGCGAATCGCCCAAGGTGAGCCTGGCACGTGCGGCAGACGCCTCGATGCTCGCCTACGCGCGATTTGTCCGGCAGAGAATGGCCCTCGCCGATCTTCAGGGAATCCTCGCTGCCGCGGGGTATCCGAGTGTGAAGCCGATCGGAGATTGCTTTGTTGACGGCGCCCACACTGGCCGCGGCTACTTCACTTCCAACGACAGCCACGCCCTGCTGGCCTTCCGTGGTACCGAGGCGGACAACAACAACGACAAAGTAGCCGACGCGGAGATTGACCGGACCCCGGAAGCGGGTGCTCTGGTTCATTCCGGTTTCAAACGATATCTCGACTTGGTCTGGCCCCAGGTTAAGCAATATGTCGCGGGCTATCGCGCCAACCATCCCAACCAGAACATCTGCATCACCGGACACAGCCTGGGCGGGGCGCTGGCAACGTTGGCATTCACGCGGCTCAACGATCCGGCCTCAAGTCTAATCACGTTTGGCTGTCCCCGTGTCGGCAACCCCGCCTACTGCAATGTGGTTGATGGCGCGGCGCGTACATGCGCGTGCTATCGCGTCGTCGACAATCTGGACGTTGTGACACACGTGCCGCCCGATTTTCTCAGCTTCTATGCGCACCCGATCATCGCCATCTATTGGCTAGATCCGGGTCACGCGTTGCAGTACAACCCAGCTAACTTGCCCAGCGACAGCGATGCCATAGCCCAGCTCCCACGAGGATTCCTGGCAACGCACTGGATGGAGGGCCTTCCCAACCCGCTGCCCGAGGCCCTGGCGGACCACTCGCCTGTTCGCTATGCACAGTACGTTGGGAAGTCCATGTAAGCGGGAAAGAATCCTTTGTCGGTAGCTATTCACGGCCAGCAGGGCAACAATCTGGCCACGCCGCGAACCGTTGCTACTTCGCCTTCTCGACGTCTGCCAGTGTCCAGGTCTTGTTGAACAGCGCCGGTTCGGGCCCATAGCGGCGGAAAATCAATAAGAAGTCTTCGCCTGTGGGAAGCCAGTTGCACTCCAAACCTTGCGGGGCCGTCGGGCCTAAGTAGATGTCAATGGTTCCATCGGCGTTCTGCTTGAGGTTGGCCTTGTCAGTAGACCCAATGCCGAGCTTGCCGGCATTGGCAATGAACCCTGCTGTCTTCTCGCTGTACACGATGGCCGACCAGAACTGGCTCGCGGGAACATCCTTGGAACCCGCAGGCGATAGAGCGAAGTGCCGTCAAGCATGGCACCACTCTTGTCGCGCGGTCCCATCAGTTAAAAGCTGCCCTTCCAACTCGTAACCGATCCCGAAGATAGGATCACGTGCGAGATGGGGATTTTCCGTAGTAATCTGAGGTTTGCACACGATCACATTAGGCGCGCCTTTAGTTCATCGCGCTTGTCGCTGAAATACAGGAGGCGAATGTCTGTTCCAGCAGATTCGCGTCGATGCTGCCGGCCGCGCCAATAGCGACGATCCGCGTACGCGGTGCGCGTTGGCCCCACTCGTCCTGTAACGAGATATCCACGCGCCTGCCGACCACTTGGAGCACCGCCCGTCGCTGGGGCGCGTCGGTCGTGTAGACCACTCCTTTGGCTCGATAAACACTTCCCGGCAACTTGCTCAGTTTTTCCCGCAACGCTTCTAGCCCGAGGGGCTCATCCGTCTCGTAGCTCCAGGTGCTGAATACCTTCGAGTGGTCATGAACGTGGTTGGCGTCATGACAAGTTGCGTCTGTGCAGTTATCAACAGCGTGCGAATTGCGGTCTGCGCGCGCAGGATCGAAACGCCCGACGCCTAAAAGGATTTCGTAAGGCACCTCGCAGAAGTCAGTCTCCACTATACGAAGGCGGCCGAAATACTCGTCGAGCCACGCCCTGACCTTCCCCACTTGCTCGGGGCCGGCAAGGCCGACCTTGTTCAGGATCAGCATGTCCGCAAATCCGACCTGGCGGAGTTTGAGCTCCATCAGCGGCGGATACTCCGGATGCGCGAAGACCTGGTCGGCGTCCAGCACGCAGGTAACGCTATCAAGCCTGATCCGATCGCGTAGATTGGCATCGCTGAAAGTCGCGAAGATCCCGGCGGGATCAGCGACGCCACTGGCCTCGAGCAGGATGTATTCAATCGTCTCGGGCCGTGCGAGCAAGGCGACGACGGCCTCGATGAGGTCATCGCGAATCTGACAGCAGACGCAGCCGTTGGCCAGGCTGATCATGTTACCGTCTACCCCGACGACGAGTTCGGCGTCGATATTGATCGCCCCGAAGTCGTTGACCAGCACCCCGACGCGCAGCCCGTGATTGCCCGTCAGAATTCGATTCAGCAGTGTTGCTTTACCTGCCCCGAGAAAGCCGGTCAGGATTGTTATCGGAACGGTCTTGCCGGTGTCGTTGATGATTTCCACGAATACCTTCCAAAAGTGTCACCGAAAAATCCGAGCGCCCCGCGCCATTGAGATAGCGGGACGCTCGAAGCACACTATTTCTTGAACTGGCTCATGTCGATGTTCATCAGCCTCGCCATCTCCATGAGATCAACCAATTGGGGATTGGGCAGCTTGGTGAGCGGTTGACGATACACGTTCGGCGGATAGTACTTATGGGGATCGATTTCAAGGTCGCGCGTAAGCTGCTCCTGCTGCATCTCGCGCGGCAATCTCGGCTGCGGAACAACGCCCTGGCCCGTCTGTAGCGGCAGCGGATCGCCGAAGAGCAAGGTGGGATTCGGCAACGGCTGGCCCGCGAACCCCGGTAGCACAGCGTCGCGTGCCCAGATCGCGTCCTTGGTTACGTTGACGGTCACCACGTCCGGCGCGCCATACAGGAACAGCCCATTCCAGTGGGCGCGAATGTCCGCACTTTGCTCGTTGAGCGTGTCATTGTCGAACGCGAGGTGCGTGGCGATACCGACCCTCGGATTGACCTCGTTGATGAGATAGCCGGTGGCGTAAGCCAAGGTGTGATGGATGTCCACCGTGTAGTTGAAGAGGAATTCGGGCAGCCCGTACTTGAGCTGGTTGATGCGCGCCAGATCCGGTTGCAGCTCGGTAACAAAGACGTCGACATTCTTGGCGTACTTGGCCGTCAGATCGTCAGGCCGGCCGTCACCGGTCCACACGAAAGAAAGCCCGTTCCAGTCCAGACGGTAGGCGGATGCCCCGTCCTTTACATGCGAGCGCCGCCAGTGCCGGACCGTGACGCCGTTCTTGTCATAGCAGATGCCGTTCTCGTCTTTCCAATCGAACTCGTTGACCTCGATCTCGTAGCCGTCACCGATTGGGCAGGCGTCGAAAGCTTCGAGGTGCCACTTGAGCATCTGCTTCATACCGGCAACCATCCCATTGGTGCCGAGCTCCGGCGTGCGTCCGGATGGCCCGGTAACGCGCAGCGGCATTCTCCAACGTCCCGACCACGCCGAGAATGGCAGCAGATAAGAAAGATCGTGGTAGTGGTCGATATGTAAGTGAGTTATGAAGATGTCGTTAATAGCCTGGACGGGGACGCCATGGCGACGATGTTCTTCACGCAACCTGGGCCGAAGTCGAAGAAGAAGCGGTCGCCGTTGCCCAATTCGACCATGATGCAGGTGCCCGCCTGATCGCGCCGTGGCGGGAAGGGGCAACTGCCGACGAACGATATGCGCATCTCGTCCTTCCCCAGTTGCTCACTGCCGGGGAAGTAGTTCATCCGGCTTCGGACGGAAGGAGTTGGCTGGTAGTAACGCGGGAATTGCAGGCCTTTGCTCGGTCCTCCGCCATACGGATTCACCGGTGGTTCGCAGTTTGCCTGCGCTTGCGCCGAAGTAGTATCAATTGCGGAAAGACCGGCCGCCGCCGCCAGCGCACCCGCGCCCTTCAGCATGTTCCGCCGGCTTAGATCGGTTTGTGGAAACTTCGTGTCTTCATCGCTCGCCATCAGAGTTCTCCTAATTATTATTTGCTGAAATGAGTGACCGGTATTGACGCGGCCGTCGTCTAATCAACCTTGAAAAACTTGCCCTTGGCTTCGCTGAAGTTCCCACACAAGATCCCTTTAGTGGGAACTCTATACTCGAAGGACAGGTAAGGAACTCCCGGTTTAGTCGCGGCGTTTGAATCTCTCAGTCCGACTCTTCGCGGCGTTCGCGTTTAAACTTTTCCAGCGATTCGATCAAACGCTGGTAGGCCGCAGCGTTTTGTACGACCACTGCAGCCTTCCCATTGACGGTCAGCAGCTCGGGGCGGCCAGTTCGCCTGAGCCGATCGAGATGGGCCCGCGTGTTCCGCGCAAAATCTGTAAGCGACCCAATGTCTTCCGGCCTGATCATGGCTCCTGTCTTTCTGAATCCATTCGCCAATGAATCACCTGGGAATCAACTGTGAATTAGCTTCCTGCGAAAGCGTATGTCGCCAGCTTGCAAGCTGGCTATGCAATTTCGGCAAAATTGAACGAATTCCTTCGCCCAAACGATCACAGACTTGGGCGAACCTGCAACGACGTTCAGCAGCGCTTGCGCAGTGTCTCGGAAGGAAGTTCACCGAACAGGGAGCAGTAATCGCGGGCCAAGCGGCCCAACTCCCACACCCCAAACTGCGTGGCGATTTCGGTAACGGTAGTCAGCGAAGGGTCAGCGATCTTGAGGGCTTTTCGGACCTGGTGAAGTGTTCTGCGATTTAAATATCGCACTGGCGCTACACCGAAGTACTGCTGAAACGCGTCGCGCAAGGTTCGCTCGGAAACGCTAGCTGCACTGGCGAGCTGCTCAACGGAAAGGTATTCGCCGCCATGTTGGTCGACAAAATCCATCGACGTGCGAATGATCTGACCTCGCGGAACACCATGCCGGCCAAGCGGAGCTTCAATGTCCCGCGGCAGGGCGAGGACTGTGCGAATCTCGGGAACCAGCTTCTGCCGCGCTGCTTTCTGAGCTGCGGGTGACTTGAAGGCGTCTGGGGCTTGCTGAACTGCCTCATCGAGTTGCTGAATAACGGATCGAAATCTGTCCAAGCGATGAGCTGGTAATCGACAGACACCACGCAGGGACCCGGCAGCGGCCGGCGCATTTGGGCCTGCGGGAGCAAGCCACTCATACGGGATATAGAGAGAACACCAACGTCGCCAAGAGTCAGCAGCTAAACAGAACTCGTCGCCCGGCTGGGCGACCAACAAAGTACGATCGTCAAACCGACACCCATTGCCCGGCATCGCCGACAGCCCCTGAGTCAGGATGAAAATCGAAATGCCGCCCGGCTGGGGAGCTCCCTCAACGACCGCATTCCCGCCTGCCTGGCCAAATTGAAGGCCCAACTTGTTGATAATCAGGTTGGTGAGGGTCCAGTTTCCGCGGTCGGGCCCCAGCACCATCGCACGCAAACTGGCATGCCGGTTAGCGTCGAAGAAAGCCTCGAACGACGAAAAGGATTGCGTGGGCATCGCGCTCTCTGGTTACGACACTAGCCCTTCTCCCATGGGCTCACAACCGACGCCCTACGATGCTTTGTTCGTAGTTGCTTCCAGGGCCAGCGGCGGATGGCAAGGGAGGAAAATGGAAAAGCAGGTTCCTGAGTGAGCCGGGACAATGGAACTGCGCACATGCACGTGGCCGCCGTGTTTATGAACGATTCCCAAACTGAGCCACAATCCCAAGCCGGAACCTTTCGTGCCTTTGGTGGTGAAGAACGCGTCAAAAATCCGCTTACGCAGTTCGGATGGAATTCCCCGGCCGCGGTCCGCCACCAGGATGCGCACACCGGCGCGCTGCGAGTTGCGCCATTCCCTTGATTGCGAAATCCGCAACGTGATCTCGCCACCCGCTTTGGACGCGTCGATTGCATTCGACAAAAAATTAGCAATGGCCTGCTGTAAGGCAGAGGGCAGTCCGACGACGGCCGTATTATTGTGATATTGCCGGCGAATCGAAATGTTGCGGGACGCCAATTGTGGACCGTACAGCGACACTACGCTGTCGACCAGTTCACCGACATCCAGGTCGATCGGGGAAGGGGCCTCGCGGTGAAAAGCTAAGGTATGTTTCGTAATCCGGCTCACGCGGGCAATTTCGGCCGTAGCTTGAGCGATATACGATTTCACTTCGCCGATATCGGACGAATGATCCATCAGATAAAGCAGGTTTACCACCGCCTCCAATGGGTTATTGATTTCGTGTGCGATGCTGTGGGCCAGCCGCCCGGTGGCAGCCAGCCGTTCGCTTAATTTCAAGGCCTCTTGCGCACGCTTGCTGTCAGTAACGTCAGAAACCACAAATATATTTCCTGAAGGCATCCCATCCTGATCGACAATCTGGTCGGTCGAGATAACAAACCATCGCTGATCGGGTGATTCCACCTCAACCCGGCTCCGTTGCGCGTTGTTATCGGTGACCGGAAGGTCGATTCGGAGTGACTCCGCCAAGATTTCAGAAAGCGTTTTTCCTTCGATTTCCGAATAACGTCTGCCGGTCAGCTCCGACATCGCCCGATTACAACGCTGAATCCGGCCCTGCTCGTCCAGCAATCCGATCGCCTCAGACAGGGAATCAAAGGTGACCTGCCATTGTCGCGCCGACAAGCGAGACATGGCTTCCGCCTTCCTGAGCCGCAATAAAGCCTTCACCGTGGCCAGCAGGACTGGAGGTTCCACCGGCTGAGTCAGATAAGCATCGGCGCCGCCTTCCAACGACATTACCCTGCTCTCGCTGGTAATAAAGGACGCCGACAGATGGACGACTGGAATACCGCGGGTGCTGGGATTGCCCTTGATGCGACTACACACTTCGTAGCCCGTCATATCGGGCAGGCGAATGTCGAGCAAGACCAAGTCAGGCAGATCGCCGGCTTTGGCCAGCGCTTGCTGACCGGTACGCGCCTCTACGACCGAATAGCCCGCAGCCAGCAACGTGCGCGAAACTACGTAACGGTTCTCTTCCCGGTCATCGACCACCAATATAGTTGCCCGGGCCTCATCACGCATGACGCTGCATCCAGGCCGGTGGCAGAACATTTGCTTTCAACAACAGGTCTTGTAATTCCCTGGTGGCGAAGTTCTCCGTGAGCGAACGCTTAGGAAACACTCCGATCGTTTGATCTCGGATCGCCTCTTCTTCTTTGTTGTCCAGCGTCTTGGAACTGTGAATGATTACCGGAATCGAACGGCTATGCGAACCGGCGCGAAGCTCGCCCAGTACCTGGAGACCACCCATGTCGGGCATCAGGAGATCGAGAAACACCAGGTCGGGAGTTTCTCGATCAATTAGAGCCAGAGCTTCCCTTCCGCCCCGCGCTTCTAAGATCTGGAAGTCCCAGACCGACAGTTTCTCGCGCAACACGTATCGCGATACTTCATTGTCGTCGACCAGCAGCACCTTCTTACGATCGTGTCTGCCAGTCGCCGCGTACAAGGCCGCGCAAAAGGCTTCCTGATCAACCGGCTTGCGTATGAATTTGTCAGCGCCGTAGGAAAGTACTCGGCGAGCTTCGTCCATCACGCTGATCACGATGACCGGCAGATGCTGCGTCTGATCCGAGTTTCGCAGTTCGCGAACGTACTCGGAGGAGTTCATGCCGCCCAGATAGACGTCAAGGATGATGGCCCCGAAGTGGACACTGGCGAGGGCTTGACGCGCTTGCTCGACCGAGGCCACCGTTATGGGTTGGAATTCGGTTTTTTGCAGGTAATTCCTGTAGATGAAGCTGGTCTCTGAATTGTCTTCGATAATCAAAACCGGAACCTTGCCGGGTTGCAACGTAACCGCAGCTTCGTCGCTGCTTTCCTGCGGACGGGCCCCGCGATAATTGATAGGAATCACGGCGTAGAAACTGGAACCCTTCCCCAGCTCACTTTCCACCGACACACTGCCGCCCAGAAGCTCGGCGAGATTGCGGCATAACGGCAGCCCTAAACCGGTTCCCTTCACCCGATCCTGAATAGCGCTCTCAATCTGGGTAAACTCTTTGAAGATAAATTCCTGATCCGCGGGCGCGATTCCTATGCCGGTGTCTTTCACGCCGAAGGTAACCGTACCGCTGGCTCCCAGGAAGGCGGAAACTCGCACCTCGCCCTGGGGAGTAAATTTCAAGGCATTCGAGATAAAGTTTCGCAGAATTTGAGATATCTTGCCGTCATCGGTGTGCATGACAGGTAAATCTGAGCAATCCTCAAAGACGAGTTCCAAGGCGCTGTCGAGCAGAAGGGGACGCAGCATGCCACGCAGGGTCCCGAACAGTTCCTGAATCACAAACTCTTTCGGCTTGACCGTGACCTTCCCGGCTTCCACCTTCGCCAGATCCAGCAGATCATTTACCAGTTCATAAAGCTCTTGCGCCGAGCGCTGAATGAAACGCACCTGCTTTTCCTGTTCAGGCGAAAGCTCTCCGTCGGTCTTTTCCAGCAGAATGCGGCTGAGAGACATAATCGAGTTCAGCGGCGTACGGAACTCATGCGACATATTGGAGAGGAAGTTCGTTTTCAGTTCCGAAGCCCGGCGCAAATAGTCAGCTCTCTCATCCAGTTCAGCGTACAGAGCGACAACTCCGCGGTTGGTATCTTCCAGCTCACGATTCAACAGGGCAAGTTCGTCCTGGCGGGCCCGCAGGTCAGCCAGGGTCTTCAACAGCTCGCGGTTTTGCCGCTCAATCTCTTCAAACAGATTCTGCGGTTCACGCGTATTCAACTCTTCGATCAACCGTTTGAAAGTGGTGGAAGTGAATATGGGCGCGTGCGGAGGCAAGGCTTTACTCATGAAAACCTGAGTGCCGGTCGCAGAAGTTTCGATTTCAAAAGAATCCATCAACCGCCGGGTTCCGAGGATGCCCATGCCTAAGCCGGTATCGGATTTGTAGAGCCCATCCAGGATCTCTTGCAGGTTTGCGATTCCGGAGCCCTGATCAGCGACCGTGATGCGCAGCGTCTGCGGCATCGCGGTCTGCAAGTCAAATTCAACTTTACCGTTGCTGGCATAGCGAAATGCATTACGGGCTATCTCGGAGGTGGCGGTGGCCAGCCGAATCTGGTCCTGCCGGTCAAAGCCCAGTAGCCCCGCGATTTCGCGGGCTCGCTGTCGGGCTTGTACCACGTCCCGTTCGTAGCGCAAATCCAACGACAAAATCGTCTGCGCGCTCATGCGATATCGCCCTCCTCGCGCTCCCGGATTGCCATGATTGAGGCGTCATCGCGTCCGCGTTTGAAGTCGCGGTACAGAACTCCAGCAATCAAACCAGGATGCCGGCGGCCGAGGCCTGCGTACTTGTCAAGACTCCATTGCGAGGTAAGGCCGTCGGAATGCATCACCAGGATCGACTTGGAAGGAAAGTCATACTCGAATTCGGCGATGCGGGTCATCACATGTCCCACCGTGCCGTTGTGCGAAACCAGACTCTGAGACTTGCCGGCGGCAAGGATGAAGCCCGAGATGTTGCCCACACCGCAGTATCGAATCTTGCGCCGCTCCAGATCGATTTCGGCGACCCCCACAACTGCCCCCCGGGTCGCCCGCAGGGCCAGATGCAATCGTTGCATAATTCTTTCGGGCGACTTGTCATGGCTCTCCTCGAAGACGCGCATTGCGATCTCGGTTGCGTCCGCGGCCCCCACTCCATGTCCCAGGCCGTCCACGGCGATGCAGATGGATCGTTTGCCCTGGCCACAAAAACCCAGCCCATCGCCACACACCGATTCGCCATGAATTGGCGCCAGCAGGCAGCCCACCTCGAGGGTAGAGTCGCAGACCGCGCCCGAGCGTTTGCTCAGAATTCGCGCGAACAGGGCAGTGCCCTGGGCCGCATTACTGTAAACATCGAAGCCTGAAGACAATCGCGAGATAGCTCCCAGGCCATTACCGGGAGTGCCTCCGGTCGAATATCCATCTTTCAGGGAATGTTGCAGATCAGCGATGCCCGGCCCTTTATCCAGAGCGAAGATGTCGACCCCATGGATCGGACCCTTCTGCCAGCCCAGCAGCAACATTTCTCCCGACATGGCGTGAGCCAGAACATTGTTGGCGAGCTCCATTACGACGATGCTCAGCTCGCCCGCCCGGATTTCGTCAAACGCCAAGGTCTCGGCCAGACGAGCGGCCGCACGCCTCACCTCTCCGGGATGAGAAGCGTCGGCCATCTTGATATGATGCTGTGCAATGATCAAGTTATTTTCATTTCCAGCGGGTTATAGTAACGGTAGTTCCCTGGCCGGGCACGGAATGAATCTCGAAATCATTCACTAACCGCTTGCTGCCGCTTAGACCCAGGCCCAGGCCGCTGCCTGTCGTGTAACCGTCCCTCATAGCCAAGTCGAGATCGGCTATGCCGGGACCGTGATCCTGGAACAGTAGTCGAAGCCCCTGGCGCACGCCATTCTGCACAACTTCAATCTGGCAACTTCCCCCTTTGCCATGCTCCAAAGCGTTGCGAGCCAGTTCGCTGGCAGCCGTGACCATCTTGGTTTGATCCACCAGAGTGAACTTTAGTTGGATGGACAGTTCCCGTGTTTTCTGCCGGACGGCGACAATATCGGACGCAGAAGCGATGGGCAGTGTCTCAGACGCCACTGGGCTCATCCTGCATGCCTCTGGAGAATGATCCGCGACTGGTTTGTAGGAGTTCCATTCCTGATTCCACGTTCAACGCCGTTCTCACGCCGGGAAGCGACATTCCCAGTTCCACCAGAGTGATGGCAACAGCGGGCTGCATGCCGACGACCACAGTCTCGGCGTCGAGGACCCTGGCCATGGCAGCGATGTTGGCCAGCGTTCGGCCGATAAACGAATCGACGATCTCCAGGGAAGAGATGTCGATGAGCACTCCGACCGCGCCGGTCTTGGATATCTGTTGCGTCAGGTCGTCCTGCAAGGTCATGGCCAGACGGTCGTGCATGTCCACCTGAATCGTGACCAGCAGGTAGTTGCCCATGCGCAAGATAGGAATGCGTTCCATTAAGCCTCCTGGCCGGACTTGCGTGGGACAACTTCGGAAACCTTCACCACCGCCCGGCCGCTCTTGGTCAGCGCCAGGGCAAAGGCATCCGACAGCTTGGCCTTGGTGATCACATCCGTCAGATTGATGCCAAGATGCACAATCGTCTGCGCAATCTGTGGACGCACCCCACTGATGATGCAATCCGCTCCCATGAGCCGGGCCGCGGTGATGGTTTTGATTAGATGCTGCGCGACCAGGGTGTCGACCGTAGGCACGCCGGTAATGTCAATAATCGCGACCTTGGAATTCGTTTCCACAATCGCCTGCAGCAGTGACTCCATCACAACTTGCGTGCGAGCGCTGTCGAGCGTGCCGATCATGGGAAGGGCAAGAATCCCGTCCCACAACTTCACCACCGGAGTAGAAAGTTCCAGCAATTCCTCCTGTTGGCGGGCGATCATCTGCTCCTTGGCGGCAAGAAATTCGTCGGTGGTGAGCAGCGCCAACTTGTCCAGCAGCGTTGTAGCCGCCCAGATTTCCTGATATTGAGTATCCGGATCTTTGGCAAATTCACTTCGGATGGCAGAAAAAATTGGCTGCTTCATCGACAAGACAAACGTCGCCGTCTCCGACGAGGTGAAGCCTTGTTTGGCGCGGGAAGCGGCAATCTCATGCAGCATTTCACGCGTCGCCAGCCACTCCGGCCCGTTGACCTCATTGACCTTGCCGCTTCGCGCCGAAGCCGTGATTGAGCCCAGAAGCTCATTCGCCTGCGCTTTCAACTCCTTGTCGCTGATGAGGTCGGAGCGACGCCCGCCGTCAAGTAGTCTCTTCACCCATTCATCCAGCACGGGACCTTCATGCTTCTGTAGAACATCCGCAAGCTTGCTCATGCCTGACTCCTTTGCTTGAATAGCAGTACAAGGCTGTGTCGCCGCCGTTGGCGAGCTTCCGATTATATGCGAAAACTCTTTGGCCGGAGGTTATGCGGCGAATCGGTGCAATCTTCAAACGGACGGGATCAGCGAAGCGGGATCCAGAGAGAAACTGAAATCGGCGCCGCGATGTTGCCGATCGCTATATCGGCATATCAGCGCCAGCAGCCGCCCTTCGAGCGCCGGGCACCCAGCACCATCGCCATCTGGATATCTATATGAGGCATGCCGGCAGCGCGCCGCCCCAATGACATAAATAGATTACTTTGGAAGAAATTGTGCGGGTTGACTCTTATATTGCGAGCTATGCCCCATCATAGTTCTTTGTCAGACTACTAACCAATTAACTACAGCACAATCATCCGATTACTTAGGTAATCTAGATTTGGTTAAATCGAAATATCTGAACGCATCTCGACCGGTTAATATATGCTGCGAAGACGGCATAGTTAGGGAATCCTGTGGCCGCGAGTTCGTCTGAAAAGCCTAGACAACTGGGCAAGCTTTGCCGGGATGGGAGGAACAGTCTTGCCTAGCTCCCTTGGCTTCGCGAGGTGCGTTCCTGTCGGCAATCCGCTAACCGTCTTCGATCCTGCAGATCTGCTTCCCTGCTCGACCGTGGTCTTTGGTCACAAACCTGCATTGTTCATCCAGTTAATCGGCGACTAGAGCTCCGCACAAAAATGCCGATAAGAAAAGGGAACACAGTTTCCCCTTTGAGAGGATAGCAATGTCAGTTGCAGGTATTTCCAGCAGCAGTCTTTTCAACTACAGCACCCAAAGCACTCAGAACAAGATGCAGCAGTTTCAGCAGGAGTTCCAGCAACTCGGCCAGGATCTGCAGTCCGGGAATATGTCGGCCGCCCAATCGGATTTTGCGACTTTACAGCAGTACGCGCCGCAATCCAGTTCGAGCTCGTCGTCGCAGAGTGCCAGCCCCATCGCCCAGCAGTTCAGCCAACTGGCAAAGGACATTCAGTCCGGGAACACTTCCGCCGCCCAGCAGGACTACTCGACGATTCAGCAGGACATGCAGAGTCACGCGGCCGAGGGGCACCATCATCATTCTCACGCCGGAGGCAGCAACGGTACCGATGCGGTCAGCCAACTCATGAGCCAGTTAGGCCAAGCTTTGCAATCCGGCAACCTGTCTTCTGCGCAGCAAGCCTATAGCACTTTGCAGCAGGAGTTCCAGCAATTCACCCAAGGTAATGGAACGTCTTCGACGCCGTCCACCAGCAACAACGTTTCCGTGAGTGTTTAAGCGACGCGCGGCCCCATCCAACCCTCCTCGGCTGGGTGGGGATTTCCGCATCGATAGTCGGTGGACACTTGGTGGAGAAAATCGAGCACGGCTGGATCAGAGCCGGAGACAAGACGGCCTTATCGGCTGCTGAAAGCCAGGATTCGCCCGCTGGTGCGAGGCGCAACTTAGCTGTGCGCTATAGGAGTGCCTTAGTTTCGACCTGACGCTCTGCACTTCCTGCTGGCAGCTCGACTCCCCTCCTCCTACGATACAATTTCCTTTGTCCTCAATGCCTTTGTCCACTCCAGTGGCGCGCCCCACGCCAGGCTGCAACCCCGGCGAAGCCTCACCGCCGTCCCCCTGGCAGGCTATCTGGCGCTCGCCGCGATGGATGGTCGTGATTGCCTTCGCGGTTCGCGTGCTCTGGATCGCCCTGGCACATACCTATCGCATTCGCACCACCGAACATAACTTCGGCTTTGGCTGGGAGATCGGACGCATTGCCGCATCCCTGGCCAGTGGGATGGGATTCAGCTCTCCCTTCGGCGGCAACACGGGGCCTTCCGCCTGGACAGCTCCCGTCTATCCCTGGATCGTGTCGCTGGCGTTTCGTGCTTTCGGCAGCTACTCTCGGGCCTCGGCGTTCGCGTTGCTCACCTTCAACAGTTTGTTTGCCGCCTTCACCTGCTGGACGATCTATCGCACCGCGCTGCGTGTCTTCAATGAAAGGGTGGCGATCTGGTCAGGCTGGATTTGGGCACTGCTGCCTTACACCATCTATTGGGCGGTGCGCTGGATCTGGGAAACCAGCCTGTCGGCCTTCCTGTTGAGCCTGTTGTTCATGCTGACGGTGGAGATGGAAGGCGATGATCGCACCTCATCGTGGATTGGCTATGGACTGATCTGGGGCATCGCGGCGCTCACCAATCCGGCGGCGCTGTCGTTTCTGCCTTTCGCGGGATGCTGGCTGGCTTATCAACTACATCGCCGCGGCAAGCGTTTCCTGCTTCCGGTCATGCTCAGTGCAGTCGTGTTCTGGATGACGATCATGCCCTGGCTGGTGCGCAATTACAAAGCGATGGGCCAGTTCGTTTTCATCCGCGACAACTTCGGCAATGAGCTGCGCGTTGCCAACAATCCCCTGGCTGAAGGCCCCTACGTACTCATATACCATCCCAGCCAGAATGATCTGCTTCTGGCCGAGTACCGGCGTCTGGGCGAGATCGCCTTCTGCGCCGAGCAAGGCCGCAAGGCCAAACAATGGATTGCTGAGAATCCGCACAAGTTTGTGGTGATCAGCTTGCGGCGAGTCGTCTACTTCTGGAATGGGTTGCCCCGGCTGTCGAAAATCGAGGGGCTGGCAGAGACCAAGAACATTCTTTACCTGGCCTCGTCGGTAGTGACCCTATGGGGACTTCTGCTGGCCTTGAAAAGGAGAATACACGGGGTATTTCTTTTCGCCAGTCTGATTGTGTTCTATCCGCTGGTCTACTATATTTGTTTTCCACAGCCGCGATACCGGCATCCGATCGATCCTGAGCTACTCATCCTGGGAGTTTACTTGGTTTCTGAAGCGCGACCTCGCATAGCCGCCACTGACGGTGCACAACACGAGATGGCCGAACTCGACCGGGAAGAGGTGTTGCCTCAGTTTCATACGCTGTCGGTCATCATTCCGGTCTACAACGAGCGCCCTACCGTAATGAAGCTGTTACGGCAAGTGGCCCGCCAGCCGCTCAGTCTGCATAAAGAGCTGATCATCGTCGACGATTACTCGACCGACGGCACGCGCGAGTTCCTGCAAAGCTGCGATCTGCCAAAGCTTCTCGGCGGCAATGGCGCTAACACCGTCAAACTGGTGTTGCACGAGAAGAACATGGGTAAGGGCGCGGGTGTGCGCACTGGGCTGGAGCAAGCCTCGGGCGAACTGGTGCTCATTCAGGACGCGGATTTGGAATACGATCCCCGCGACTACCCCGTGCTGATCACGCCTATTCTCGAAGGCCATGCCGATGCCGTCTTTGGCAATCGCTTTCACTACGGCCCTCATCGCGTGCCGCGCTTTGGGCGCTACGTCATGAACCGCATCTTCTCCATCGTGTGCAACCTGCTGACCGGTATCAGCATTCATGACGTGACCGCTTGCTACAAGGTGTTTCGCCGCGAACTGCTCTTGCAGATCCATCTGCACTCCGACCGCTTCAGCGTCGAAACCGAGATGACCGTCAAGCTGGCGAAGCTGGGCGTTCGCATCTATGAGGTGCCCATCGTCTATCACGGACGCACTTACGCCGAAGGCAAAAAGATCAGCTGGAAAGACGGCTGGATGGCGTTGTACGACCTGGTGAAATATCGATTCACGGATTGAGGGCCGGAGTCAGAGTCAACGAGAAGCGTTTTAGCTATTGAGCATTGTGGAATATCTGACGAATCATCTGAATCGTCATCACGAGCGAAGCGAGGGATCTGCTTTTCGCCAGCGCGACGGAAAAGCAGATCCCTCGTGCCAAAACCGGGCGCTCGTGATGACAATTCCTGTGGTTCGCAGCCTCGCTGGATGGCCGTGCGGTGTCACTATGCTTGCAATCCTCAATAGTTACCAGTCGCCGCTTGCCAACTGCCGCTCCTATGCATTCTGCCGGTTCGGCTGATTCGTCTTGGTCAACTCACCGACTGCCTGGTTCCAGGTAACGATCCAGGGCACCAGCAGCGAGTACAGCAGCCGTGCTCCCATCTGACGTAACGTCGCGTGCTTGCCAAAGCTGCTCCAATCCAAGCGAAAGGCAAAATAAATCTCCAGCAGCAGAACGCACGCCAGCGGAATCGCCGTCCAGGGCAGCACGACAACAGCAATCACTTCGGCCAGGCAACGCAGCAGATTTCGCAGCAGGCGAGGGCGTCGTGTTCCCAGCACTCCATCGGCAACGCCGTAGCGGGCCATCATGCTCAATGCCGTCTTCAACGTGTGACGTGGACGATAGATCGCCTGCGCCCGCTCGGCATAGGCCGGAGTGACCAGCATGCGCACTCGCAAATCGAACATGGTGTCTTCACCCAGAAAGCTGGTCTCGGGAAATCCGCCCACCCGCTGCCACAGCTCTTTGCGAAACGCCATGGAACGCGCCGTACAGGACTTGGTGGTTCCATCGGCATTCTGTTTCAGTCCGAAGAATGGCGCCGCGGCGAGGTCCCAGATCGTCTGGTCGGCCGGATCGACGCACGATCCTCCGAGCGAGTACTCCGCACCGTCATTGAGAATGGGCGCGGTCAGCCGGCCGAGCCATTCGGGATGGTAGAGGCAGCCGGCATCGGCGCAGGCGACAATCTCAGAGGTTGCCGCGGCAATTCCCACATTCCGTCCGCGAGCGATCGGTCCGGCAGAGGCCTTCAGATTACAGCTCTCGTCGCGGATGGCAATCAGATTGGGATATTTTGAACTGGCGGATTGCAGCCGCTCCCACGTGCCGTCGGTCGAGCCGCCATCGACAATGATGACCTCCGGCCGCAGCGTCTGCTGCGCCAGCGTCGACACCAGCCCGTCGATGTCGTCGACCTCGTTCAGGACGGTCGCGGTCACGGTTATGCTTGGCATGCCTGCCCATATCTTAACTGTTTGTGGCCTGATCGGAGGAATAGGCCAGCCCGGAGATATTTTGGTAGTGTCCTATTAGGACAGTACCGACGTTGTCCTCGCAAATGCGTATGCCGGCCGGCAATGATTCACTGCATTTCGTCCCTTTTCTCTGAACTGGAGGCCTTTTATTTCCGTAACATCCCCGTCAGCCGACTTCGGGTTGAATTCGCGACAGGAGGCACCATGGCTCATCTTCATGAGCACAATAGCTCGTCAGCTGTGCTCTCGGCAGTAATTCTGGCGATGATTTTGGCGGTTGGCGCTCACGCTCAAGTCACCCAGGATTTTCATCGCACCGTTCCTCTCTCTGCCAATGGACGCGTCAGTCTCAGCAACATCAATGGCAACGTAGAAATCAGCGGCTGGAACCGCAATGAAGTGCAGATCGATGCGGTGAAGACAGCCCGCGACCAGCAGCGACTGGACGAGGCCCGCATCGAAGTGGAAACCAGCAGCAACTCGGTGGAAATCCGGACTCGCTATCCGCAGGACCACACCAACAACAACGCGGCTTCGGTGCGCTACACGCTACATGTGCCGCAAAACGCGCGCATTGATCGTGTCGATCTGGTGAATGGCTCCCTTGCTGTGCAGAAAATCACCGGTGAAATCGATGCCAACCTGGTGAACGGCAAGCTGCGGGCTTCCGACCTCGCAGGCGAAGCTAACCTGGCGACAGTAAACGGCGTCATCGAGGCCAACTACACCTCGCTAAGCAACGTACGCGACATCAAACTGAAATCCGTTAACGGCTCTATCGATCTTACTTTGCCGCAATCGCCCAACGCGCAGGTGAGCGCCAGCGTTGTGAACGGCAGTATCACTACTGACTTTCCTCTCACGGTTAAAGGTCACTTAGTAGGCAAAAGCATTTCCGGCACGCTGGGCAGCGGCGGCTTGCAAATCGAGCTTAGCAACGTGAATGGAGGCATCCACATCGGCTCGGGGCGCGGCAGTTTGTAGACCTCAGAAGCTCACAAAAAGTTGATTCTTGTCCTTCGGAATCATCAGGTCGATCCCACGTTCCCGGTTGGCCGCGATGGTGGCATCGATATTAAGTTTGGCGAGCGAGATGGTGCGTTCTTCCCGGCCTACCTCAACCCGCACGGTGTTCGCCGTAAGCGTGTACCGGCTGGATTCCAGGCGTTCACCATTCGTCAGAACGAAAAGCGTGGGCGGTTCAGGTTTTGTGGGCTCATCCGCCTCCTTGCTCAGGGGTGCTTCGATCAGCCGGGGTGGTTCGGAAACTGGCGCCGGAGCGGAAGCATGACGGTCACTGCTCTGCATTAGAACTACTGGCGGACCCGGTGCATTCTCCTCGGGTTCGGGTTCGGTATAGGAGTCAAAACTATCATCAAAACCCCAGCCCGGGTAATACCAGGGTCCGTAACCCCAGCCATAATTGCCATAACGGCGATATCCCCGACGGGAGGAGCTAATCGGAGCACCGGGCCGCGTCCCATTCATTCCATTGCTGCCTGGGTGAGAACCACTGCCAGCGTGAGAACCGCCGCCGTGAGATCCCCCGCCGCTAGAACCACCACCGTGCTGCGCTGCTGCAGGCACGGCTATCAAAAGCGATATTGTCAGCACGGCGAGTAACATTGAGCGCTGCATGTTTAATAGGATGATCCGATTGCGGTAGAGTTGCAACGGATTTATTGTCAACATTTTTCCCCATCCGAGATCCGTCCCAGATGCCTCCGGACTACGGTCGGAACAGCGCTAACCTCTTGGCGGTGAACACAATTAGGTGATGATTCGGCGACTGGCCGGTGACGGAAGTTATCTTGAATTCTGTCGAATTACGACTGGTTGGGGAGATTGCCCGCGCCGTCCACAGATTGCATCAGAACCGATGCAACGGAATCCTTCGTCAACAGGCGCTTGGCGCTCAACGCTCAGCTGGCAACTCCGACCGAAGATATGTCATATCGTGATTGCCCAGCGCTCTATCGACGCTCACTGCCCTTTGAAGCTGACGCTGATCTGAGTATCAGCCTCAACTGCTTTCCCATCCAGGGTGGAGGGCTTGTAATGCCATTGTCTTACAGCTTCCAATGCCGACTCGATGAGCAGCGGAGGGCCGCTCAGGGCGTGCACGCTTTTCACCGTTCCATTCTTCGCAATTACTGCCTGCAAGACCACGGTTCCATGAATACCGGATACCCGAGCCTGCAACGGATACTCTGGCGGGACTTCGTGAACCAGGATAACCGGAGTCAAAACCTTGGGCTTTTCAGGAGGCGGTGTAGCGATCTTGGGCTGCGCCACCGGCATGTTGTTGACGATGTTGTTTACGTTGTTCGGCACCGGCAAGCCGCCCGCCACTTCAGTCAAGCTCTTAGGCGTAACGTCGTCTACCTTCCTGTCGTCTCTCTTGGCTACCGGGGCGTTTCTAGGAACTTCGATAGCCGCCTGCCTTTCCTGTTCCGGCGGCGCCGGCTTGGCAGCCGCATTCTGATCTTTCGATTTGGTGTCTTTGTCGTTCTTGGTCGGAGGACTAACACTATGCAAGTCAGAGTCAATCGATTTTGTGGACTGATCGTAAGCTTTGTTCTCTGCGTTTTCCGCAGCTTCTGCGAGTTTTCTCTCGATGGCTTGAGCCTCAGCCATGCGTACATGCTTCCGGTGCAATCTCCACAACAGGGTCGTGCCCACGACGGCAAGAATCAGGACCAACGCCACAGCTCCCACCAGAATCTGCTTCTGCCGCAGGTCCAGCTCTTCAATCCTGTCCCTGACGTCGGCGATAAACTTTTGTGAGGCGCGCATGGCCTTAGCCACGAATGCTTCACCTTCGGGTTTGGCAGTCGCCGGCAGGACATTCGTTTCGCCCACACCATCGCCGAGGATGTGGTGCGGATGATGGTCGGCCTCGGTCTTAGCTACCGCCGCCGCGAAGGTTGCCCGAAGGGCTTCGACCGTTACCGGCTGTACGACCCGCGGTTGGGCATCTAACGACGAAGGGCTGACCGGGCGAGGTGGTTCTATTGTGGCAGGTGGTTCGACCAGCACTTTAGCTATTGCCGGTGTGGCGCTGGCAGCGCGTCCATTCTCGGGGGCTTGGGTTTGCGGAGTCCCGGTATCGGTTCTCGTTGGAAATACTGTATCGGGGGTGGGTGCCTCCACTTGGAGCGCTGACTGCGAGGGCTGGTCGGGAGCAGGCGAAACTCGTTGCCCATTACGCCCTCGGGAGAATCTCGGAGCCCTCAATTTAATCAGGATGGGCCCTGTCGAGACCACCGATTCATCAAATCCGTTTGGTTCCACCCTAGCCGCTTCTACTCGATTTGGTTCTAGTCGCGGCGGCGGTTCTACCCGGGCTGCTTCTACGCGAGCCGGTTCTACTCGAGTTGGTTCTACTCGCGGCGGTTCCACTCGAATCGGCTCTACGCGAGCCGGCTCCACTCGAGTTGGTTCCACCCGGGCTTGTTTTTGCGGCTTCTTAATGGCAGGTTTCTTGGGTGCTCGTGGGAGCTCCGGACTTGGACCTTTTCCCGGGACCCACATGTTGGGCTCAAGATTGGCAACGAATTCATCGAGATGGGCGAATCCCTCCCGCAGAGTTTGCAGAGATTCAGCATCTCCGGGCTCTTGCAAACCGCACGCCCAGGCGACCCATTCGCGTGCTTCAGGGCCCGGCAGACAACCTGGTGCTCCGTCCATCTCGGCCCGGGACCGTAAGTCACCGACCGCCTGCTCCCGGAGTTGATTCAGTTCTTCCACCCGGATGGCCCGGCGATGCACAATACTCCCGCGCTCCAACTCGCTGGCCAGGGCCAACAGGCGGGAGCGGCGTTCCTCTAATTCTTCGGCCTCCGCACTGCGCCGAATCTCCTCCTCAATGAGTGCGTCGAGTTCTGCCCGGTTTTTCCATGAAGCTCCGGGAATCTCCGTCGCTATCAGCGCGCGCAAGTCGGCAGCAAACTCTGTAACCAACTCAAGCTGCTCGATAACTTCGTTGACATCGACTGGCGTGGCGGCCTTGAGTTTTCCCAAGCTTTCGCGGTAGAGAGCCAGGGAATCGTCCAGAGACGATACCGCGGAAGGCCACAATGATGAACTCATGTCAAGCTCCTAAACCGGAGTTTCCTTCTTGGCTGTCCACATATTGGGCTCTAAGTTGGCAACAAAGTCATCGAGGTGCGCGAAGCGAGTCCGCAGCGCCTGCAGATGTTCGGAATCTTCCGGCTCCTGCAGCCGACACGCCCACTCGATCCATTCGTCCGCTTCAGGACCAGGAAGTACTTGTGGTCCTTTCTCCGAGGAAGCCTGCGATCGTAACTCGCTGATCGCCTGGTCGCGAAGCTGGCTTAGCTGCTCGACCCGGACCGCCCGGCGGTGCACAATGCTGCCGCGTTCCAGCTCGGCAGCCAGAGCGAGAAGACGGGAGCGCTTTTGCTCTAAAGCCCGGGCTTCGACGCGCTTCTCTATCTGTTCCAGCAGCGTGTCAAGTTCGTCCCGGTTTTCCCAGGTGGCATCAGGTAGTTCCGACAACACCAACGCCCGCAGGTTGCGAGCTGCCTCTGCCGCCATCTTAAGCTGCTCAACAACTTCCGGGATGTCGACTGGTTTGGCAGCTTCCAGTTCGCCCACGCTCTCGTAAAGCAGGGCTAAAGAATCGTTTAGAGACGCAATTGTGGAAGGCCACAATGAAATCATGTCAAGCTCCTAAGCCCGAATTTCAGTTCTAGCTCTCAACCGCCCACACTATATCAAGGGATGTCGATGCGGTATTGTTTTTTTTCATACGACCCTCGCATCCTCATTGCTACTTAACAAACATTCGTGCGAAAGGAAATTTACCATACCGTTACGATGACTTAGAGAGCCTCTATCTCTTTCAGGGCTCGGCATAATAGAGTTTCCGCAGGCGCTGGTGCGCATCCAAATTCACCCAAGCGAACCTTCTACTTGATGAAGTATCCTGAGACGCGCCATTGCCCTCCTTGATCCAGCATTGGAACTACTGTTTCGATCGCCGACTTCTTGTTGGCGAAGCTGCTGTCATAACGAATGACGACATACTGCCCGTCCGGCGCTCCAGGAAGCGTAGTCGTATAATCCGCCGACTTCAGCTTCCGGTAAATTAGTGCCCCCCAGGGCGCACGAGAAGCCTTGAGTTTCTGTTCCCAGTCCTTTTCCGTCACCGCTGCTTTGAATAAGGAGGCGGCGTCCTGCCAGCTTTGGGCATAGTTCCCCGAGTCCACCAGCCGTAACCAGGCTTCAGCGGCAGCCTGGGCTGCTTTGGTATTGTCCTGGGCCACCGCCAAGCTAGCTATGGTCACAATCAACGGAACAACAATGACGACGCGCAACTTCATAAGCGTTCCTGACTGAGTACCAAATGAATCATGCCGCCAGCGGGCACATCGTAGCTGCGCGGTATCTTTGCTCAAAGTCGAATTGGGGGATTTCCGGCTACTGCTGAAAGGAAGGCCGGCCAGGGTCCCTATGTGCCGTTTCTAGTCCCCTTGGGGAACGATAGTCAATGACAACGAGGCAGGGGCCACTTACGAAAGTAACCATCTGCTTAGCACTTTGAGGGCGCATCACAACGTACTACGTCGAGGGTAACAACCCTCTTTTTCGTCCCTAATATCGCCTGCGACATCATAACCAGGCAAGTGCAATCACCTCTGCCATAGAGATTCGAGCACTTGTTTTTGTTCCCACCAAAGAGCAGGCAAGGTTATTCGTGACCGCGATTTCCGGGCATTCGGCAACGCCGAGCTTCCAGCCTTTTATTCCGGGATTGGAAGCCATTCAGTCCCTCAGCTGCGGCGTTCTCTCCCCGAGCCGGCACGGTTCTGTGCTGTATGAAAGTTAACTCACTTCCGGTCGCGCCCGTTCAGCCTCTCGGTTACGTCCGTAATTACTCGCGAAAAATTGCTCTAGCTACTGGCTCGATATTGTTCTAGGTTAGGTACCTGAATCGAGGAGTCACTCATGGCACACGCTTATGCGGTTGAAACGCAGCTTTTGCGGTTACCGCTGCCGGTTCCCGAAACCCTTCCTGACGTGGGAGTGCGAAAAACCATTCTGGAAGACTTGACGCTCAAAACCCTCTATGTGACTGGCCCCTCATCCCTCATGGAGTTGGCAGGGTTGATGCGCCTCACGTTCAGAGTGGTTGACGAAGTGGTTCGCCGCCTGCGTGCCGAACAATTGTGCGAAGTTACGGGAATGAGCGGGAACGTTGCTCACATCGCCATCTCGTCCCGAGGCCGAGCGCGCGCGGTCGAAGCTTTGTCCATGAATCAGTATGTAGGAGCCGCGCCGGTTTCTCTGGAGAGCTATAAAAAACAGGTCGACGAACAAAGCGTGCGCAATCTGCAAGTCCACCCGCCGGAAATCGAGCGTGCCTTTGCCCATCTTGTGCTCGACCCCGCGACCCTGAAGAAGCTGGGGACGGCACTGAATTCGGGTACCTCCATTTTCTTGTATGGACCGGCCGGCACCGGAAAAACCTCGATCGCCACGGCTCTGTCGCGGGCAGTTGCGACCGATCCGGTATGGATACCCTATGCCGTGGAAGTCGATGGCCAGATCATTTCCGTCTACGACCCTCATGTTCACACCCAGGTCGACGATCCGATCGCAAGCAATAGTGATGCCCGTTGGGTACTCTGCCAGCGCCCGATGATCCTGGTGGGCGGCGAACTCACGATTGAAATGCTCGAGTTGCAACTTAACCGGATTACAAAATTCTACACAGCTCCGGTACAGATGAAGGCCAACAATGGCGTTCTGATCATTGATGACTTCGGACGTCAGCGCCTACGCCCGGAAGAACTGCTCAATCGCTGGGTGGTTCCGCTGGACCGCAGAATTGATTTCCTCACCTTGGCGGGCGGCAAAACGGTCGAAATTCCGTTCGAGATGTTCGTGGTGTTTGCCACCAATCTGGATCCCTCCAGCCTGGCTGACGCCGCATTCTTGCGCAGAATCCAGACCAAGGTCAGAGTAGGGGCTGTTTCGCCAGAGCATTTCCACGAGATCTCGCGCCGCATTTGCGACGATTTCGAACTTCAATATGACGCTCCCGTTATTGATGAGTTGATTGACGTTATCCGCAAGCTGAATGAACCGCTGCGGGCGTGCCATCCCCGCGACCTGCTTAACCAGATTCGTTGGGCGGCAAGTTATGAGGGCAGCGCCCCCACTCTGGATCGGGACGCCCTGATCGCCGCGGTGGACGCATATTTCGTCCCTGAAGGCCAGGACCCAGACAACTGAGTCAGCCAGCTGTCTGGAAATGCAAGAGGAGTTGCGGTGACACGTGCGCCGGTAACCTGGTTGATGGCCATTGGGCTGGTGGTGTTATCGAGTGCGTGCTCCGCCGCGGCTCAGGCTGCCATCGAATACGGTCATGTTGCGACGAGCAGCAGCAGCGTCGGCTTAAGCGGGCTCAGCAACAAGATAAATTCCACGCTATCGCCCAGCCAGAAGTCGGATTCTTCATCGGCTGCTGTCAAGCAAGCGGGACCCGTCGCCGAGACTCCGCCCAATCCGCAAGATGCGAACCGGCGCGCCATCGAGCAAAGTGCAGGCCAGGATGCAGCAAAACTCACTTTGAAGTCGGTGCCGGAGAAAGCCGTGGTTCGAATTGATGGCAAACCAGTGGGCCAGACGCCCCTGTCGATGTCTTTGGCTCCCGGCACTTACCGGGTCGAAATGGAAGGCCCGCGCATGGAGTTTGGGAAGCAGCAACTGATCCTTCACGCCAAGGAGACACAGGAAGTCGAGCTGCGACTGTCGACGGCTCCACGTTACCCCAGCCACATTGACTTGCAGTAGAACTACCTCCGGGCAACCGTAATCCGCGCCGGAAATGCGGGCTCGAATCCCAACCTCAAGCCTCTACTTTCAATGCTGCGAACTTACTTCCTTTCGTGATCCACAGGGATGGAATACGATTTGAAAGCGCGCATCTCGCGAACCCAGCACCGGTTCGCGAGCTTTCCCACTGGAATCGCGAAGTGGTGGACAGGCATGAAATATCGCATCACGGCTGAGGGGGTTCTGGAGACCGGCATGTCCGGATTCGACCTGATCAACTTTCCCCTGCTGAACAAAGGAACGGCCTTCACCGAAAGCGAGCGAACCGACTTCGCTCTGCACGGCCTGCTGCCGCCGCATGTTGGCAACCTGGAAGATCAGGTGGCACGGCGTCTGAAGGCACTGCACGACTTCGAAACTGATTTCGAGCGCTATGCCTACCTGCGAGACCTGCAGGACACGAACGAAACCCTGTTTTACGCAGTGCTGGTGGGCCACCTTGAAGAAATGATGCCCCTGGTTTACACGCCAACCGTGGGCGAAGGCTGTCAACGGTTCAGCGAAATCTGGCGCAAGCCGCGTGGACTCTTTCTCAGTTATCCCAATCAGCATCGAATCCGTGAAATCCTCCATCACCACCGCTACGACCCCGTCCGCGCCATCGTGGTCAGCGACGGCGAGCGCATTCTGGGACTTGGGGACCAGGGTGCCGGAGGCATGGGAATTCCGATCGGCAAGCTCGCGCTCTACACCGCCTGTGCCGGTATCCATCCCCAGGAATGTTTGCCGGTACTGCTCGATGTCGGGACCGACAATATGCAACGCCTGGAAGATCCTCTTTATATCGGGTGGCGTCACCAGCGGGTGCGCGGCGCCGAATACGACGATTTCGTCGAAGCCTTCGTGAGCGCCGTGATCGAGCGCTGTCCCCATCTGCTGCTGCAGTGGGAAGATTTTGCCGGCAGCAATGCGGGGCGATTGCTCGATCGCTATCGCGACCGGCTTTGCACCTTCAACGACGATATCCAAGGCACAGCAGCCGTGGCTGCAGGCGCTCTGCTGGCTGCCATCAACGTTACCGGCACGCCCCTGACGGAGCAGCGCATCGTGCTTTTCGGAGCAGGATCGGCCGGCATCGGTATCGCCTCGCTTCTTTTGACTGCCATGCGGAATGCGGGTCTGAGTGAAGCGGAGGCTGGGCGCCACTTCTTCGCGGTCGATAAAGACGGGTTGCTGGTGGAAGGCATGGCGGGAATACGTCCGGCACAGCAGGCATTTGTACAGCACCGTTCTTCCATCGCCAGCTGGAAACTACAGAACAAAAATCAGATCAGCCTGCTCGATGTGGTGCAGAATGCCAAACCAACTACGCTCATCGGGGTCTCAGGACAGGCTGGTGCGTTCACGGAGGACGTGATTCGCGCTATGGCTGCCGCAGTCGAACGCCCGGTCATTTTCCCGCTGTCAAATCCGACTTCGCGTTCCGAAGCCACGCCGGCGGACTTGCTGCAATGGACGGACGGACGCGCTCTCATCGGTACCGGCAGTCCGTTCGCTCCGGTGCAATGGAACGGGCACGAGGTACCGATCGATCAAACCAACAACTCGTATATCTTCCCCGGCATGGGTTTGGCCATCCTCTCGGTCGGAGCGCGACGCGTCACCGATACCATGTTCATGGCTGCCGCCAAGTGTCTCGCTGAACTTTCTCCTGCGCGAAGCAACAAGTCGGGACGCTTGTTGCCGCCGGTCTCGGAGCTACGGTCGGTGTCATTCGCGGTGGCTAAGGCAGTCGCTTTGCAAGCGATCAATGAGGGCCTGGCGCGTCCACGGGACGAGCAAGAATTGGAATCTGCTATCCACGCCAATGTCTGGGAGCCGGTTTATCTTCCGTACCGTTTCAACCCATCGGCGTGAGACCTCGAACAGATCGCGTGCTCGGAATTTCGTCTTGAAATTCTTTCCATACATCTGGATTTCCACTGCAGCGGCGACAAGCACTTACTTCGCCGTCCAGCATGCGCGGCGTTTTTCCAGGAACGCCGAGATCCCTTCCTGCGCGTCGGCAACCAGCGAATTCATGCTCATTATTTCCTTGGCGTAGGCGTAGGCCTTCGGCTGCTCAAGATCAATCTGCGTGTAGAAGGCCTGCTTACCCAGCCCAAGAGGCGTGCGCCGGCCGAATTCGTGATCTCAACCTCGGCAATCCGCCAACCGGCAAATCACTTCGCACATCCGCCGGAGCTTGCAGAGCTGAGGGACAAAGCCTTGCCGTTAGTCCCAGCCAGCATCTTGTTGAAGGACGGAATGTCCTGTGCATTGAGCCGCTTCCATTGCACAAGGTCTTTGTCGAGTGCGTCACAGTTCTGTTGGACCGCCGTGCGGACCGTGTCTGCCGGACGCATGTCGGCGCTCTCGACGCTGAAAATCAGCCTGGCCAGATCGCGGTTAACGGGACCGAAACCGGGAGCTGCATTCGATCCCTTCTCCACCGCGTCAATCTTCTTCTCCAGCGCCGCCGCGGCATTTTTCATTTTCGTTTGACTCGAGGCGCTCATCGCTTTTTGCTTTTCTGCCAGCTCTTTGCGCAGCGCGGCGACCTGTTGATACGCCGCATAGCTCGACTGCATGCCGCGGCTGATCTGCAGGGCGAGATCTCGTTGTTCGATCAAGTCTGACTGCGACGCTTGAACGCGAGGATCCAGCTCGACGGTAAGCGGCTGTCGCAAAGTTTGGGTGCCGTAGCGCAGCTCGACCGTGTAATTTCCGGGGACAACAAGTGGACCCCGAGGCTGTTCCCGGGGAGTGAGTCCGGGCACGGCATGATCAGCCAGCGTGTACTCGGCGTACTGCAGAAGGTCTCCGTAATAGCCGTAGGGCAAAGTTAGCGGCGGGGGATACCGCAAGTTCCATACAAAGCGATTTACGCCAGCCTCTTTGGTTAGAGCGTCCGCGGGAGCGAACCAATAACTCGGAGCATTTGCAGGCAAATATGTAACCGGTTTTACTTCGCTTGAAAACTTGGTGATGGCAGTTCCCTGCTGGTCGTAGACGGTCAGCGTCAATTCATTGGCCGCCGCGGTCTTCAGGAAATAATCAACAATGGCGCCGTCCGGGGGGTTTTGTCCCGCGGGAGTTTCAATAGGATAGGGCGTGTCCTGATAGTTGTCCCAACGCACCCGCAAGCCGTTTGCCGGAGCGAAAAGGTAGATATCCGAGGCGCTGATCTGAGGATCGATCGCGCGGATAGGCGTCAGGTCATCGAGGATCCACAAGGCGCGCCCGAAAGTTGAAATGACCAAGTCGTTTGCATGTACTTGCAGATCGGTGACCGGAGTTGGCAGAAGGTTCAAGGAAAGCGATTGCCAGTGATCGCCGTCGTCCCACGAAACGAAGACGCTGGTATCGGTTCCGGCATATAGCAAGCCTTTGCGTTTGGGGTCTTCGCGCACCACGCGAACCATCTCATCGCTGGGGAAGCCATTGACGATGGTTTGCCAAGTGTGCCCATAGTCATGGGTGCGAGCTACGTAAGGAGGCGTGGACTCGCGGGTCGCTCCAACCGTCAGATAGGCGGTCGCGGGATCATGGTGCGAAGGTTCCACATAAAGAATCTGGGTAGGCTCTGCTAATCCCGTTGGCGTCACATTTTGCCAGGTCGCTCCGGCATCGCGCGTGACCAGAACCAGCCGGTTGCTGGTGCCGGCCCAAATTTCATCCGCCTGCACGGGAGAAGGCAACAGCGCTGTAATGGCGGGTGGACGTGGCTTGTCGGGATCGGGTTTCTCTTCTTCTTGCTGCTCGCCATAACCGGTCAGGTCCGGACTAATCTCCTGCCAACTGTGTCCGCCATTGGAAGTCTTGAGCACAAACTGCATTCCCAGGTAAAGCAGAGAAGGATACTGCGGTGAAAACACCAACGGAGGCATTTGTGCGGCGCGATACTTTTGTCCCTTCTCAAAAACCGTAGCGACTTCGCCCGTGGTCTTATCGAATCGCACTACCGAACCGTACCAACCGTCGCTGTAAACGAAGTTTGCATTTGCCGGATCGGGCGTAATGAAGGCGTACTCAAAGCCGCCAATCGAGTACCAATCCTGCGCCAGGATCTCTCCATAGTCGCTGCGGCTCAGAACGCCGGCGGTTCCGCTATCTTGCTGTGCCCCGTAGACACGATAGGGAAACGCGTTGTCGGTGGACACGTGATAGAACTGCCCGGTCGGCTGGTTATACCAGGAGCTCCAGGTCTTGCCGCCGTCAACACTGATGATGGCCCCCTGGTCCACTCCCAGAATCACGCGCGCCGAATCTTTGGGGTCAATCCACAGGACGTGGAAGTCATCGCCGCTAGGCGCGCCCACGTAAGCTTCGAAAGTCCTTCCCCCATCGGTGGAACGATAGAGCGAGGTCTGCGCCACATAGAGAATGTCGGGATGATTTGGATCGACAAAAACCCGGCTGAAGTATTCGCTTCCGATTACCCTGGGATCTTTCGTGGATTGCTGCCAGGTGGCTCCGCCATCGTCAGAGCGAAAGAAGCCCTGGTCCAAGATTGCGTAGAGACGGTGTCCACCGGTTTCAGCGGCGACGGCAATGCCTAACCTTCCCCGGCCTTTATCAGGCAAGCCTTTGCTTTCCAGCGGCGCCCAGGTAGAACCTCCATCGCTGGACTCAACGATGTCAGACGTGCCCTTCACCTCAGAGGTGCCGTACCCAGATGCTGGTCGATACACCACGGCATACAACGTTCGCGGATCGCCCGGGTCAGGACACATGTCAACTACGCCGAACGTGTCGTTGTTTGCGTAGACCTGTTTCCAGGTCTTTCCGCCGTCTTCTGTTTTGAAGATTCCGCGATTGTCGGTTCGCGTGGATTTTGGATAAGGCCGCCAAAGGATTCCGAACCCAATCGAGTTTCCGCCAACGACAACGACGTCCGGGTTTTGCGGATCGACAAAAATGGCCTGGATGTACGGCACATTCTGCAAACCCACGTTATTCCAGGTCACGCCGTTATCGGACGAGCGGTAAAGTCCGCGCCCTCGCGTCTGTTCGCCGGTCCCAGCATAAATAACGTGCGCATCGGAAGGAGCTACCGCGATGGCCCCGACGGATGCCAGTCGTTCCTGGTCGAAAATTGGACGCCAGACTTGTCCGCCGTCCGTGGTCTTCCAGATCCCGCCGCCGGGGGTACCGAAGTAGTAGGTAGTCGGATCGCCCGGGACACCTGCCACAGCCGTCACTCTGCCGCCCCGAAAGGGACCGATCAGCCGCCATTGCATACCGGAAAGCTGTTTACTGAAACTCTGGTCTTGGCCAGTCGACGCAAGCGGCAGCGCAGCAATAGGTAGCCCAATGAGTATTATCAGTTGCAGGAAGCTCCTGCATCGGCCGGAAGCAAGGCGCATCGAGGTCTCCAAGTCAAGAGACACACTAGCATAAAGAAACCCGGCGACGGGGAAACCACACGGCACGGATTCTAGTGGCGGCCGGCGGCCGAGGAAGTTCGGGAGCGCCTTTCGACTCCCGAGCTCAGGACTCGCAAGCGGCATCTCCCGTCCTCATAGGCCTGAGCCCTCGCGTAGATTATTGCCCGGCAACACCCGGGACATCGTCTCCCATTAAAGGTAGCCGCCAATCAGCCGCGGATGCATGACCCGCTCGTATCCACGCGACGCGAGTCAACATGGAACCCATGAGGCTGGAAATGGCAGCCGCGCGGCGAAGCTGGCGTGAGCGGCGCCGTGGCGCAAAACCGGCTGCAATTCGTAATAGCAGCGGAACCGGCCCGCTCAGGACACCTCCAAGCCGGGTGACCAGGCCGCTGGGTCCGCGCTTCAGCGGCTCCATCACGGGTTTGCGCACGCTCTCGATGTGCAGCCCTTCGAGCGTCTCGATTGCCGCAGCGCCCATCCCCAGAGTATTCAATGCCCGATTCTCATGTCCCATCAATTCGAGGATTGACACCGCCGAATTTAATCCGGACATACCGAAATGGATAGGCAGAGTTCCTACATTCTCGTTCCACACCGGGATTACGCTGGCGCCGATCAGTACGCCCGTGTAGTTGGAAAATGGGAGGCCGGCAATCCCGGAGATACCTTCCGTGAGGTTGCCAAGAATTCGAAGCGGCCACCAGGGGAAGCGTTGGTCCAGCATTTCTGCAAAGGCCGACGCGGCAGCAGATGTGCCGAATGCGGCGAGGATCCATGCCCCCATCGACATGGGACTCTGCTTCTTGAAAACGCGCAGCATGGCCAGGAAGCGCGCCGGCCGACCCAGATCGGATATAAGCAGGGCGGTTGATGCCGCTGTGCCCACGGCCGCGATGTAACGGCAGTCGCGAGCCAGACGGCGATCCCGCCCGATCCAGCGCGCCACCGGTCCGATAACGGCAGCCGATCCCGCCGCCCCTCCGGCGAAGAAATACAAAGGGATCTGCCACGTCCAGGCGGGCTGCTTCAGCAGGGGAAGGCCATAGTAGCCGGTCTCGGGCGAGGCAACGGGAAACGGTGCGCCCGCCGGCCGAATACCGACTACCTCCAGGCGACCCTTCCACTCGGCCTGGCGGCGAATTTCGAGCAAACGCGCTTCGCGTAAATCGTCGGAGCGTAAATCATCGGACGGCGGAAGCTGAACTGGGTCGCTCATCGTCTCCCACTCCCCAGAAAAGCGAATATGCTGCCGAATAAAAGCAGGCTGGCCGCAACCGCCGAGCCGGTCCAGCCCGCTCTCAGGTAGCTCGTCGGCACTTCCGGATTAGGCGGCAGATTGTACTGGCGTGGGTCGCCACGCACGATAAACATGGCATGCGTGCCGCCCACGCTGGTGTCCTGCGGATCGTAAAGCTGCGCGTCGTCCATGCCCCGGCTCCGTAATTCCTGCATGCGCTCTACCGCGCTGAGGCGCAACTGCTCCAGCGGCCCAAACTTGATCGACTCCGTAGGACACGCCTGCGCACAGGCCGGATGCAATCCTGCTTTCTGCCGGTCATAGCAGAAGGTGCACTTGAATACCCTTCCATCCTCGGGGTTGCGTTGCACGACTCCGAAGGGACAGGAAACAACGCAGTAGCCGCAACCATTACAGACATCGGGTTGGATGAAGACGCCACCGAACTCGGTGCGCACAATTGCCCCCGTGGGGCAGGCTTCCAGACATCCGGCAACTACACAATGCTTACAGACGTCGGAGGAGAACTCCCACGACAGGTGCTCTGCGGCATTGCCACCCCAACCCGGCTGTGGCTTGCCTTCCACAAACTTCACATGTCTCCAGGTAGAATGCCCCAGCCCGCCGGTATTGTCGTAGGAGTTTCCGGACCAGTTCAGCCCATCTTCAGAAACTCCATTCCACTCCTTGCAGGCCACCTCACAGGCCTTGCAGCCAATGCACAGAGTCGAATCCGTCAGAAACCCCGTAACCGTGGCGCTCATGCCGGTTCCTCCAACTTCTCGCGCAGTTGTGTCAGCACCGCAGGTCCGCGGCTGCGGCGGCCCGGCTCAATGTCGCAGACCAACGCTTTGGTTTCCATGATCCGCACGTTTGGCTCCTCCGAGATGACGAGCAAGTCGTTGACAACATCGCCCGTCACTGTGCCGTTGTAACCCCAGTGATAAGGCAATCCAACCTGGTGCACCGTGCGGCCCTCAACCCACAGAGGGCGCAGGCGAGGCGTCACCATCACGCGAGCTTCTACCAGTGCGCGGGGCGTTGTAATGGTGGCCCACTCGCCATGGTCCAGGCCGATCTCTCCCGCCAGTTCCGGTGAAACTTCGCAGAACAGTTCCGGTTGCAGCTCGGCCAGGTGCGATAAGGTTCGCGACATCCCTCCGGCGGTGTGATGCTCCGTCAGCCGGTAGGTCGACAACACATAGGGAAAGCGTTCGTCCTGCGGTCGCGCGTAGGGATTGTCGGGGCGTTCCTTCTTATCTGCTGCGGGATTGTCAGCGTGTTTGGGATACAGCGCATTGCCGAACGGCGACTCCAGCGGCTCGTAATGCGTCGGCAAAGGGCCGTCCTTTAATCCGCTGGTGACAAACAGCCAGCCCACCCCATCGGGATGCAGGATGAACGGCTTGTCGCCCGCAATGGCTTCCATGCCCTTCGCTCCAGGTGCGGGATGATAGTCCGGCGATTTGTTCTTGTCGAAGTCGGGCACGTCCAAACCGGTCCATTCTTTCTTCTCTTCATCCCACCAAACCAGCTTCTTGCGCTCGCTCCAGGCCTTGCCATCAGGACGCGCCGAGCATCGGTTGTACAGGATGCGAACATCGTTGGGCCAGGAGAATCCCCAGCCGTGACCGAGATAGTCCGACGATTCCCGCTGATTCGCTTTGTTCCGATGTTCTTGCGGATAGATGCCACAGTAAATCCAGCAGCCCGATGCAGTGGAGCCATCGCTCTTCAGTTTCTTATAGCTCTCAAGCAACTCGCCGCTCGCCAAATCGCGGCCATTGATTTCTTTCAAGATCTCGATGACGTTCGGCTCGTCGCGTAACCCATGCGTTCCATAGGGCCAATGCAGGGCGTTCAAGGGCGCATTGCGCGCACTTGGATCGGCGGCACCTTTTGCCTTCAGACGCCGCGCCAGATGATGCATGAACCAGGTCTCGCTGCGGGCATCACCTGGCGGATCAACCGCCTTGGTGCGATACTGCACCAGCCGTTGAGTGTTGGTTTGACAACCGTCTTTCTCCGCCGAACCCGCCGCCGGAAACAGAAACACTTCGGTTGCAATTTCTTCCGGCGTCAGTTCGCCGCGTTTGACCTCGGGCGAGTTGTACCACCACGAGGCACTTTCCACTTCCACCATGTCGCGGACGACCAGCCACTTGAGCTTTGACATTGCATGGCGTTGCAAACGCGCATTGGAAGCGCCCACTGCTGGGTTCTGTCCCATGATGAACAGGCCTTCCATCTTGCCGTCCTGCATGTCGAGCCAGTAGCCGAAGTGCGAGTGATCGCCGGTAACGCGCGGCATGTAATCGAAGCACCAGTCGTTCTCGTCCGTCGCGTTCTCGCCATACCATGACTTCATCAGGCTGACGAAGTACTTGTCGAAGTTTGACCATAAGCCCGCGTCCGACTTGTGCCTCGCGATGTAGCTCTTGAAATCGTTGGCACCTTGCTCGAAAAACGGCATGGGCAGGTAGCCGGGCAGAATGTCATACAACGTGGGAATATCGGTCGAACCTTGTATCGAGGCATGTCCGCGCAGGGCGAGAATTCCCCCGCCTGGCCGTCCTATGTTGCCCAGCAGCAATTGCAGAATCGCGGCCGAACGGATGATTTGCACTCCTTTGGAATGCTGCGTCCATCCCACGGCATAGCAGATGGCCCCGGTCTTCTCCGGGCCAGAGGCATTGCAAAAGGCTTCGGCAACTTTGAGGAATAGCTGCTTCGGGACGCCGGCATGTTGTTCGATGAGCTCTGGCGTGTAGCGCTCAAAATGCCTGCGCAGAATCTGGAAAACACAGCGCGGATGTTGCAGCGTCGGGTCGGCCTCATATTCGCTGGTGTGCCCGGCTTCACCACCGCGGTCCTTGCCGTGGCCGCCGCCGGCTTTGGAGTGACCGGGCGGCTCGCCGCCTGACTCTTTTTTCGGCGATCCTTGGTAGCGCCAGGAATCAGGATTGTACTTTTTCTCCTGCTGGTTCCAACCGGAGAAGATGCCGCCCAGGTCTTCGGTATCGCGGAAATCTTCGCGGAGGATCATAGGCGCGTTGGTGTAGTGCTCGACGTACTCCCGGAAGTACTTGTCATTCTCCAGCGCGTAATGAATCAATCCGCCGAGGAAGAGAATGTCTGTGCCGGCACGCAAGGGCACCCAGATATCGGCCATCGCGGACGTGCGCGTAAATCGCGGGTCGACGTGAATAATGGTCGCCCCCCGTTCGCGCGCCGCCATCACCCACTGGAATCCCACCGGGTGGTTTTCCGCCATGGACGATCCCATGATAAGAATCGCGTCGGCATTCGCCAGATCAGTCAGCGCCGTGGTGGCGCCGCCGCGGCCCAACGATGTGCCCAGACCGGGCACGGTGGAGCTGTGTCATATCCGGGCCTGGTTACTGATGCAAACCATGCCCAAACCTCCGCAGAACAGTTTCTTGATCAGGTAGTTTTCTTCGTTATCCAGAGTCGCCCCGCCCAGGTGAGCCACGGCCTTGGTGTGCATTACCTTCTCGCCATCCTGCTCCTCGACGAAGGTCCGTTGACGGCTCTCCCATAGCCGGTCGGCGACCATGTCCATAGCGGCTTCCAGCTCGAGTTCCTGCCACTCTTTAGCAAACGGAGGACGATACTTCACCGTCGTCAAGCGCCCGGGGTGAGTGTGCAATTCGTAGGTATCCGCTCCTTTAGGACAGAGATGTCCCCGCGAGATAGGTGAGCCGGGATCCCCTTCAATGGAGACCAGCTCGCCGTCTTTGTGAAAAACCATCTGTCCACAGCCGACGCCGCAGTAGGGACAGATGGAGCGGGTAAACTCGGCGTCGTGATGCTTAGGCAACAGGTTCCGGGTGTGATGGCTCATCGCTTCCGGACCGGTGCCGTCGGCGCCCGTACGCAGCTGACCAATCAACGGCCAGCGCTCCAGCAGTTCCTTAATCATGATGGCTCACTCTTTCAGGCTGACGGCTCAAACTTGCTGAGGATTTTGATGTATCCCTCAATCTGCTTGCCGAACTTGTCATATGCCTCGGGAGCGTTCTTAATGTCGATGCGGTGACTGACGATCTGACTGGGTTTGGCTTTGCCGGTACTGATGAGGTCACGCAGATACCCGTTGTACTTCTTGACCGGAGCGTGGCCGCTACCCATACTAACCGCCTTGTCAAAAAAATCAGCCGGCGGGAATGCTCTGCCTTCTGCAGCCGCTCGCCGGCATTGTCGGCCACATAGACCCCGGACCCTCCCTTCAACCGGAAGACGGAACCGGTCGGGGATTTGATTTTGGGTTTCGGATGTTTCGACACGGAGACTTTCCGTGGGCCTTCGTAGCTAACTGCTTTCATCATGAATCCCCGGCTTTGAGTTGGCTCTAGTGACTACGATGGCCGGGGCAGGTGCAGTGATGCCCGCTGGCGCCGGGTCGAGGGAAGTATTCTCCCGCTCCCTTTTGCATGTGAACTGTCGTGGTTCCGCGCCTTGCGATAGGTACCGAGTCTCATCGTCGTTCGCCGGCCGCCAGCCACTTGGAAAAGAAACCAACGAACCTCACCGCCCGGGCATCCAAATGTCGGTTGCAACTGCCACATGGTAGGTTATGAGGAACCTATGGAAGATCAAAACCCCACCGCTGGAACAGGGTCACAGGCCGATTCAACTGGCGAATCAGCGCCGGCGCCGCAGGCAGTGGACGAGAAGCTGCAGAAGTTGCTCGACCAGGCGCTGTACGGCGGAGGCCATCCGGCAGCGCAACAGATCAGGAACTTTCTGAACGGCACATGGCTTGGTGAGCCTCTGCATGTCGTACTCACCGACGTGCCCGTAGGGGCCTGGACGGTTGCCATGGCGTTTGATGCTTTAGACCTCGTCTATGACCGGCGCGAGTTGGCGCGAGCCTGCGAAACGTCAATCGGAATCGGCTTGCTGGCGGCGGCAGGCGCGGCCGTAACCGGCATGACGGATTGGTCCGATGTTGATCCACCGGCTCGCCGCCCGGGCTTGATTCATGGTCTCCTGAACCTGAGTGGCGCCGCGCTGTTTGCCACGTCGCTGTTGTTGCGAAAAAAGAAATGCCGTCAGTCTGGCCGCATCGCCGGCGTTCTGGGCTATGCGGTTATGAGCTACGCAGCCCGCCTGGGCGGCAAGCTGGTGTATAAGAACCGAGTAGGCGTTGATCGCACGGATGGCCAGGTTTTCCCACAGCAGTTTGCCGCCGTTCTGCCGGAGACAAGTTTGCCGGATGGCAAACTTACTCGCGCCATGTACCAGGGCACGCCGATTCTGCTTGTCCGTCGCGGCGATCGTCTGTTTGCCATGGCCGAGACGTGCTCCCACTTCAGCGGGCCGCTCTCGGAAGGCAAACTCGAAGGTGATACCGTTGTTTGCCCTTATCACTTCTCGCGGTTTGCCTTGGCAGATGGGCGAGTAATCGACGGGCCTGCAGTTCACCCCCAGCCCTGTCTGGAAGTGCGCACGCGGAACGGACAGATTGAAGTGCGCCGTGCACCTGCTCCGAGTTAGAGGCCACACGCCGATGGCAGTTAAACTTGGTCCACTGTGACGATCGACATCCAGGAACAATTTGGCCAGATCGATATTTACTTATTCGATCAAATCCTGCGCGGTAATATCACCGCCGGCATGCGCGTGCTCGATGCCGGATCTGGTTATGGCCGCAATCTCGTATATCTGCTGCGCGCCGGATGTCAGGTGTTCGCGCTCGACGCGGATGCCGCGGCCATTCAGCACGTCCGTGATTTATCAGAGTCGCTTCGGACCGGGCTGCCGGCAGAGAACTTCCAGGTGGGATCGATCGAGCAGATGCCGTTCCCCGATGATTTTGCGGACATCGTGATTTGTAGTGCTGTGCTTCATTTTGCGCGGGACGATAAGCATTTCCAGACGATGCTGAGAGAGCTCTGGCGGGTAGTAAAGCCCCGCGGGATGTTTTTCTGCCGGTTGGGATCGCGGATTGGCATGGATTTTGAACCGTTGCGGGGCAACATTTTCCGGATCGGTGACGGCTCTGAGTGGTTCCTGGTGGATCAAGAAATGCTCCTGCACCTGACTGAGCAGCTAAATGGAATCCTGATGGACCCGCTGAAGACGACGATCGTGCAGGACTATCGCTGCATGACCACTTGGGTGGTCAGGAAACGTTCTAATACCGCACCCTGAATCGGCACATTTCTTCAGTCTCACCTGCGCTTCGATTCATGCGAAGACTGACTTGACGCCGCCTGGTCCATCAGCCGGAAAAAGCAAACTCCTATTACGCGCAACTGTTGCAGAATTGCGCTGACGGGAAACACTCTGACCGTCCTGAACTGGGTCGCGCCAAAATGGTGCTGGCCAAGAACGGGCAGCAGGCCGCAGCCAACATTCATTGATCGTAGGCGTCGAAAATCAAATCGAAATCAGGCTTTCGCGCGGTACTAACGCCAGCTAGCGGTCACCTCGCGGTTGGATAAGTAATGTGCAGAAAACGATCGCGTCAAGCGAAGCGCTCTAAGCTTCCTCTCGCAGTGGCGCCGAGGATTGCGGGTCGAGGGGCAGAAACACCGAGAACGCGGTCCAGCTCTTACCTGGCGCCACACTGCTTTTCACGCGAATGCTCCCACCCTGTTTTTCAATGATGCTCTCGCACACCCATAAACCAAGTCCGGTTCCCACATCTTTCTTGGTGGTAAAGAAAGGTTCAAAGAGTTTCGCCCGGATCGCGGCTGGAATGCCCGGTCCGGAATCGGCCACTGTCAGTCTCACTCCGGCTTGCCGGCCTGTCCTCCAGTCGTTTGCAGCAGCCACCCGAATACGGACTTTGCCCGCATCTTCCACCGCATCGATGCTGTTGCTGAGCAGGTTCGCGAGCAGTTGGCGGATTTCGCCAGGAACAGCAGTGATCTCCGGATCCTGTCTGATCTCGGAAATAATCTCGATCGCTTTATTGCGCGTTCTGGAAGAGAACACTGAAAGCAACGGCGCAACCATCGCCCCGACCTTGGTTGCGGTGGCTCCCCTGGTGTCGCGGTAAAAGCTGAGAGTCTGTTTGGTCAGCTGAGAAACACGTTCCAGCTCTTCTTCGGCAGCGGCGAGATACTCCCGCACGTCTGCCTGGGCGGTTTGGTTCTTAGCCAGGAAGATCAGGTTGGTTACGGCCTCCAGAGGATTATTAATCTCGTGCGCTACCGTCGCCGCCAGACGTCCCACCGAGGCCAGCCGTTCACTGGTGCGTAAGGCCTGCTCGGTCTGTTTGCGGTGAGTAATGTCGCGGGCAATTTTTGCCGCTCCGATCACCTTTCCCGACGCGTCGTTGATAGGCGAAACCGTCAAAGAAACTTCAATTCGCTCGCCATCCTTGCGCATGCGCGTGGTTTCAAAATGATCGATGCGTTCTCCCCGGCCAATGGTTTCGAGGATGCGTTGCTCGTCGGCGTGCAGCTCGAGGGGAATGATCTTGGTTATGGGCTGCCCTTCCATTTCCTGCGCGGTGTAGCCAAACATTTTCTCCGCACCCACGTTCCAGCTGGTCACGATGCCATGCAGGTCTTTGCCTACGATGGCGTCGTCGGAGGACTCGATGATGGCGGCCAGCCTTTGCCGCATCTGTTCGGTTCGCTTGCGCTCGGTAATGTCCTGCAGGATGCCCAGCATTCGCTGCTCTCCCTCGAGCTTGCGCCCGCGGCCGTAGAACCAGCGCAATCCATTTACCGGATGATGATATCGATACTCGAATTCCATGCTGCCTGAGGTGAGCGCGGCTTGCATTTGCGTCTGCAGATTTTGCCAATCATCGCGATGCACTCGCGAAGCCCAGACTTCGACGTGCCGCGGATCGTGCGGATCGGTACCAAAGATTTGATGAAGTTCCGGCGACAGTTTGCTGATATTGTTCAGGCCATCCCAATCCCAGGTGCCAATTTGCGCCGCCGCCTGGGCCAGACGCAGCCGTTCTTCGCTTACCTCGATGGCTTTTCTGACGCTGACCTGGTCGGTCACATCCACGCCATGAACCAGAATACCGTCGACCTTGCCCGCGATATCGCGAATGGGTTGATATACGAAATTGAAATAAGTTTCCCGTGGCTCGCCGCCAGTTGAACGATTGAGCTTCGCCATGACCTCGCGGCCAGTATGAGGCTTGCCGGTTCGGTAGACTTGGTCCAATAACTCGAGAAATCCCTGGCCTTCCAGCTCGGGCAAACTCTCGCGGAAAGTCTTGCCCAGAAAATCTTGTGCGCTCTGTCTGCCGGTTATCTCGACGTAGAAATCGTTCACATAAGTCCAGCGATGTTCCGGGCCGCTCAAAACGCCGATCGCGGCCGGCGCCTGGGTCAGCAACTCCTGCAAGCGGTGGCGTTCCAACTCGGTTTCGGCGCGCAATGCCGCTTCCCGTTGGGCGGCCTGGTGATTCGCCTTGGCCATTCTTAGGTGGGTTTCAACTCGCGCCAGCAGTTCCACTGCGGTAAAGGGCTTGACCAGATAATCGTCGGCACCAGCCTGCAGCCCCTCGACTCGCGACTCTTCTCCTGCCCGGGCAGAAAGCAAAATTACCGGTATGGTATTCGTCGCGGAATCGTCGCGGAGGGCGCGCAACAGGCCAAATCCATCCAGCCGGGGCATCATGACATCGGACAGAACCAAAGCAGGACGAAGCCGCCGGATCGTCTCCAGTGCTTCTACGCCATCGCGAACAGCCTGGACCTGGTAGCGCTCGCCCAGCAGACGGCCAACGTACTCGCGCATATCAGCATTGTCGTCGGCCAGAACGATCACTTCCTGCGAAGTCGCTTTCGCCCCCATGGGCGTTGGGGACGATAGATCGGGAAGAACGGCGCTTGCTGCCGCACTCCCTTGTGGTAATAAACGCAGCGCTTCTTCGGCGTACACCTTCCGGCGGAGCGCTATCTCTGCCGGATTGGGCTCTGCCGGAACTCGACCCGCCGGCAAATGCGCTTTGTTTTTCGGAATCGATACGGTGAACGTGCTGCCTCGACCCGCCGTGCTTTCCAGCCGCACGCTGCCGCCGTGAAGCTTCACCAGTTCCTGCACCAGCGCCAATCCAATGCCGGTGCCTTCATAGGTGCGCGCCCGCGTGTTTGCAATCCGGTGGAAGCGTTCAAACACCCGTGGCAGTTCATCCTCAGCAATACCGACGCCGGTATCGCGAACCACCAGTTCCACGGCATCGTCCACGGCCTTCAGCCGGACAGCCACTTCGCCTTCAAAAGTAAACTTGAAGGCATTCGACAAAAGGTTGAGGACGATCTTTTCCCACATTTCGCGGTCGACATACACCGGCTCGGCCAGCGGCTGGCATTCGACCGAGAATCGCAGCCCGGCTTTTTCCATGGCCGAGCGAAACACGCTGGCTATGTCGGCGGTCAGGGCGGAAAGGTCGGTGGCCTGGTAAATCGCATGCTCGCGGCCAGCCTCGATCCGCGAAAAATCCAACAGGGAGTTGACCAGTTGCAGGAGCCGCAAAGCGTTTCTGCGCGCCACCGTCAGCTGCTCTCGATCTTGACCGGACAATTGATCGCGAGAAGCCGCCAATATCTCGTCCAAAGGACCCAGCATCAGGGTCAATGGAGTTCGAAATTCGTGACTCACGTTGCTGAAGAAAGCTGTTTTCGCGCGGTCCAGCTCGGCCAGCGACTCAGCTCGCTGCCGCTCCGCTTCGTAAGCCATGGCATTCCCAATGCCGGCGGCAATCTGGCTGGCGAGCAGACTTACAAATCCCCGGAACTCCTCGTCAAATTTACGATGAGGATTCAAAGCGGCAATCAAGACGCCTGCGGCACGGCCCTGTCCGGGCTGGGCAATTGGCATCAGGATCGCGCGCTCCGGGGCACGGCTCCATTCTCCGGTTGGCAGATCGGCAAGCCGCTCGTGCAGGTGTTCGACCAGAACTGCTTCCCCGCACTCGATCACTTGCCGCAACGGCCAAATCGAACCTTGGTCAGCGCTGAGAGAAATCAGATCAGGCGCAGCCGGGTGGTCCGTCGCGATTCCAGCCTGGGAAATTCTCTTCAGCGATTTGCCGTCGGGTTCGACCAGATAAATCATGCTGAAGGGCAAGTCGGGCGCGCTGGCTAAACAATCGGCAGCGGCCTCACACACCTGTGCTGGAGTACGGCATTCTGCCACTGCCGAAGCCGTTTGGCGCAACAGCTTCAGACGACGCTCACCCAGCACTCGCTGCGTATCTTCGGTCACGGCGCAGAACAGTCCGGCGACCCCTCCCTGGTCATCGGGAATCGGGCTGTAAGCAAACGTGAAGTAGGTTTCTTCCAGGTATCCGTGGCGATCCATCATCAACAACAAGGCTTCGTCGTAGGTCGACTCGCCTCGGAGTAAGACGGAATCGGTGCGCGGCCCGATCTGCTCCCAGATCTCGGACCACACGCTGCGAGCCGATTGCCCGAGGGCTGCGGGATGCTTGATGCCGAGAAAAGCGCGGTAGGGATCGTTATAGAGATTGATCAGTTCCCGGCCCCACCAGATGAACATGGCGTAGCGGGAATTAAGGATGATGCGGACAGCGGTGATCAGACTCTGCGGCCACGCAGATATCGGCCCCAGCGGAGTTGCAGACCAGTCGAAGGCCCGCATGAGCGCGCCCATCTCTCCGCCGCCGGACAAAATCTCGTTCGCAACCGCCGACTCCAGTCGAGGCGTGTCTTGATCCAGGGGTTTATGCCGAGTTGTGCTGGAGGAGCCGGGAGTCATCGCACGATCAAATCTGCGGCGCGTGGAGCGCCGACCTTTTGAAATAGTCGCACACGTCCGCCGACGCGTCTAGAATCACTTGGATACAGCGTCTGAAGTCGATAGTTGGGTCCAATAAGATAAATAGAGAGATGCAAGACTCGGAGACCAATCAAGAAAGGCAAGAATCCGTATAACTTCTTCGCCAAACTCTACCCTAGTGAGTCGATGCGAGGCTGCGACCCCGAGTTGCCCACGCCGCGGAAGGAGTTCCGAGGTAGTCACCCAGCGCTAAAGGAGGCCGGTGCCCGTCGTGAAGTTAATCGGCTCAAGATTCTCCACCTCTTGCAGACGGTTGGCAGATTTGCCGCAAGCGGATTAATTCATCTTCACTCCTCTTATCAGTGAGTTGAGTATTACTACTACCAGCGCCCTAATGGCCTGGAACATAGCGGTGAACGGCTGGAAAACCAGGCCGTTCTGCTCACTTTCTACCCTTTTATCCGTCTGATTCTCATGGACATAGCGCTGTTGATAGAGGGTAGTGCAACTTTGGTGCGATCGATGGTCCGCAGGACTTGAATTTCCTTGAACCTCGGCCAGAATGGAGCTATAGTGTTACGTTCTTTGGCTCACCTACAATCCTTTCTCTGGCGCGGCGGTTCCTGAAGGACGAATAACCGGTAAGGGCCCCTGAATCTTTGTGAAAGCTGTCTGAATCCAATCAGTTAGATAGGGCCAAGGCATCACCGGGAATACATCGATCATCCAGTTTTATATCTCTCGAATCAGGACGAAAGACACATGGCAAAAAGACGTGGCAATCCTAATTGGGGCAAACCAGAGCCTATTGGCCCGGTAGTTCCCACCATCACGGAATTTGAGCAGGTGGTAAAAGAGTTCAAACTGCAGCCGGATCAGTACATTCGCTCTACCCGGTTGCGGGAGTGGGCGCGCAAGAATAAGAACTCGAAGTACATCCCCGAACCTCTTCTTGAGGCTTGGGGCTTCGAGATCGAGTCCACCCTTTAACCCAACCCGTCTCTCTCTTCAGGGCCGCCGCGTGCGGCCCTTTTCCATTGGATCACGGCTGTGCCGAGCATAAAGTAACTCCATGGGGTGGTGGTGAATTTCAACACTGACCGGACTGTAGCGATGTTGGCCGGAACCAGCTTTGCGGCCGGCCTGAATGTCTACGCCACGGTCGCGACCCTGGGCTTGCTGGCTCGGGCGGGCGTGGTTATGTTGCCGCCTGCCATCGACACGCTTCAGTCGTGGTGGATTATTGGCGCCTCGCTTGCCCTTTTCGGACTGGAGTTTTTTGCCGACAAGGTTCCAGGTTTTGACCTGATCTGGAACGCATTGCAAACTTTCATTCGCGTTCCGGTAGCGGCGCTGCTGGCCTATGCCGCCACTTCTCATCTTTCGCTGGGAATGCAGTTGGCTTCGACCGCCCTGGGAGGCCTGATCGCTTTTGCCGCGCATGGAGGCAAAACCGCGTTGCGTGCCGCCGTCACGCCTTCGCCCGAACCGGTCTCCAACATTGCTTTGAGTTTTAGCGAAGACATCGCAGCTATCGGGCTGTCATGGATTGCAGTGCAGCATCCGTATATCGCGGCATCAGTAGTGATCGTCCTGCTCATCATCATTGTGTTAGTGATGCGCTGGGTCATTCGCGCCCTGCGAGGATTGTTCACCCGGGCGCCAGCGGCGGTGTGAGAGAAGCCGCTGTTCGCCCTTCGCTCTTCGCTGTACCCTCTTCGCGTATTATCCCCATCGCGGCCGATGACTTTCGTTACAAGCGGCAAGACCCTCTGTTCGCTAGCCGGCGAGAGCCCGCCAGTGCGAACAACGGGTCCCTCCACTCCGGCTGAGGCCGTCGGTCGGGATGACAACTCTCCGGCCGAGGCCGTCGGTCGGGATGACAACTCAGAAGAAGCAAAGAGTGGAGAGCCAGGGCGAAGAGCGAGCTGCGAGAAACCGCTTCCCTGCTAGAATTCTCCCAGAGCCTATGTCTACTCAGCCTGCCTTCTGCGATGTTGAGACCGCGCTGGAGGAAATCCGCGCCGGCCGCATGATTGTGGTCATCGACGACGAGGACCGCGAGAACGAAGGCGACCTCACCATGGCCGCCGAAAAGATTACGCCTGAGGCCATCAACTTTATGGCGAAATATGGGCGCGGCCTGGTCTGCCTGGCGATGACCGAGGAGCGCCTGGAGTATCTGCGCCTGGGCCAGATGTCGGCCGAGAACACTTCGAACTTCGGCACTGCGTTCACCGAATCCATCGACGCCAAAGACGGTGTCAGCACTGGAATTTCGGCCTACGATCGCGCCCAGACCATCCGCGTGGCCATCGATCCCGCCACCCGTCCCAACGACCTGGCACGTCCGGGACACGTCTTTCCGCTGCGCGCCCGCAAGGGCGGCGTGCTGGTGCGCGCCGGCCAGACCGAGGCTTCCGTCGATCTGGCACGCCTGGCCGGCATGGTTCCCGCCGGGGTCATCTGCGAGATCATGAACGATGACGGCACCATGTCGCGGGTACCGGAACTAACGGAGTTCTGCCGCCGGCACGACATGAAGATGATCACCGTCGCCGAGGTCATCCGCTATCGCATGGCCCACGAGCGTTACGTACGGCGGCTGGCCGAGGCCATCGTGCCCACCGCCTACGGCGACTTCCGCATGATCACCTACGAGTCGGAGATTAACGGCGACTCGCACATCGCTATGGTCAAGGGCGACGTGGAGCATGCCAGCGACGAACCGGTGCTGGTGCGCATGCATTCCCACTGTCTGGTGGGCGACGTCTTTGGCGCCAGCTGGTGCGAGTGCCGCAACGTTATCGATGCCTCCATGCGGCGCATCGCCGAAGAAGGCCGCGGCGCGCTGATCTATCTTCACTCGGCGTCAAAAGGCTATTCGGTGGAGCGGCTGGGCGAGCGCATGACCATCCAGTTCCATCACGAGCAGCGTCTGCCAACCTTGCCCGAAAGCCAGCGCAAGACCCAGCGCGAAATCGGTATCGGCGCGCAAATTCTGTCGGACCTGAACCTCAAACGCATTCGCCTGCTGACGAACCATCCACGCAAGGTCGCCGGGCTGGAGGGTTTCGGTATCGAGATTGTCGAGCAGGTCCCGGTGGCCGCTGCTGTTAGCTCTTAGCTCTTAGCTCCTGGCGTTCTCCTCACGGTATGTCATCCCGACCGAAGCGCAGCCGAGTGGAGGGACCTGCTGTTTACCGCTGTCTTCTGCTATCTTCCTTGAACCACCAATGCTCAGTCATCCCGAGCGGAGGGCTTCAGCCCGAGCGGAGGGATCTGCGGGTCTACCCTAGGGAAACTCTGATCAAGTCAAAGCGAGGTCCCGCAGTGGCTAAAGCCGCATGACTCTGGGTACATAACGGACGGCCTGAAGGCCGTCCCCTTCAAAGCAGGGCTTAATCTTCAAAGCAGGGCTTAATCAGAGTTTCCCTTGGTATCGCGGCCGGCTGCGCCATGCATTTCTACCTCGCGAGATTTGCACTGGCCCGATTTCACTGCCCTCACCGGAGATCAACCGGGACACTCTCCGGAATCGGCTTGTCCTTCCAGAAGCGTTTCCAGTTCTCGATCGTGGTAAAGGTACGGGACTCCATCTGGTCGATGTACAGTGCGCCTCGCATATGATCAATCTCATGTTGCAGGATTCGCGCATACCATCCGGAAGCTTCCAGTGCTTGGGACTCTGCCCGCTCGTTCAAGTAGTCAACTCGAACTCTCCGAGCGCGGGAAACCACTGCTGAGAATCCCTCCACACTCAGGCAGCCCTCAAAAAACCTGGCACGGTCGTCTCCCAGCAAAGTAATTTGCGGATTGATGATCACATGGAATGGCACCGCACGCCGTTCCCGTTCGGTGAGCTGAGCTGCCGCGACATCTTTGAAATACGCTTCGCGGTCCTCAATCACCGCCAACTGTAACGACAGGCCTACTTGCGGAGCCGCCAGCCCGACCCCCGGCGCGTCATGCATCGTCTCGCGCATGTCGCGAATTAATCTTTGAATATCGTCGCTCACAATCTCTTCCGGCGTCAGCCGACGAGCCGATTCCCGCAGGACTGGCTCGCCGGCCTGCAAGATCTTCAAGAGCATGCGTACCTCCGTGCGTATCAGCACAAATCCGAATGCATAAAGCTCACTCACAAATCGCACGCAGGTGGCTGCTCAGCCCGGCTGAAGCCAGGCGCTGACACAAACACTTGCCGTATCGATTCATGAGATTGATTCGTAGATTGTAAGAACCAGGGGTGAATCACGCCATTAATCAAATAGCTACCGTACCCGTAAAGACGTAACCCTCTACCTACTCCGGGGGATGAAAGGGAAATGCGATTCGCAGTACTGTGTCGGTCATGGAAGTCAATCCACTTGGCGTTATTCACAGTGAGCCCGCGCACGGAGAGCAGGCCCGCGAACCCGGAGTCCTTATGCCTACCGAACAAGCAACCACTTGGCAGCACAGCAATAAATACAGCGCCGACGCCGCCTGCGAACATTGCGAAGGCGTGGTACGGCACGAGCCCTGGTGCATTACCCGCAGCTCAGATGTGTTGTACGCCTACGAAGCGGTCCTCGATGCAGATAAACTGACCCCGGGCGACAGGATTATCCTGCACGCGCTGGGAGTTTCATGGATGGGAAAAGTCTGCTCCGGAGCTTGTAAGTCGGCGGGACAATACTGAGAATCGCGCTCGAGGCTCCTTGAATCTGCGCGCGCTTCTCAGCGCCTTGGCGCTTCCAACACGTCAGGCTTCGCCCCGCTGCAACACTTCCAGCGTTTCCCGAATGATGTGATAGATGGACGCCTGCACTTCCTGAATTCGCGGAATGTAATCGCAATGCACCACCAGCGGCCAGTCCACCAAACCTTTTCTCAGGATTTCCCCGCCGTCGTAACCCAGTAGCGCCACCGTCAGCAAACCGCGTTTGCGAGCCTCTTCCAGCGCCATAATGATGTTGCGCGACCCACCGCTGGTCGAAATGCCCACGGCCACATCCTCAGGCCGGGCCTGCGCGATGAGTTGCCGCAGAAAAATTACTTCGACGCCGACATCGTTGGCGACGGCGGTGATGTTGGCCGGCTCCAGCGAGAGCGACACCGCCGGAACGGGACGGTAACCGTCAGGCGGCAGAACGCAGTCGATTGCCCAGTCGTTGGCGTCGGTAGCCGAGCCCCCGTTGCCGAACAGAATCAGCTTGCCGCCCCGTTGAACGCGTTCGTAAATAGCCCTGGCAGTATGGCTGATCTGCTCGGCCTCTTCCCTTCCCACGCGCGCTCGCAGCTCCGAGTCGTTCTGTACTTTCATCAGAATCGACGCGGCAACTTCGGCGGTCATATCGCCGGTCTGCTGCTTCGCCTGGCCGAGGAAGGGATAGAGAAATCCGGCATCTCCCACATCGTGTCCCAGTTCGCGGCGCTCGAAGTACACATGCACCGTCTCCCACAATGTGTGATACAGAATTTCGATGATCTCCTGATGAATGAATGGATCATCCGTAGGGGCTTCAACCGAATAAGAGCCTGCCGTGCCGGGTAGAGCAAAGGTCATGGCTCCCTGGGCCGCGGCTTCATACAATGTGGCAGACACCTCCGGATCTTCCTCCGGCGGACCGAAGCCCATCACGATATCTGCCTCGCGAAGAATGCTGCGCAGCCACGGCCGGAAGAGCATGGACAAATCGAGGGCCGGAAGCGCGCGCTTGCCGACGATCACGGGGTGTACAAATTCCACTGATACGTGTTGCGCGTCTGTCGCGTAGGGACCGCGACCGAAGGCCAGAAGCCGGCCTCCACGCAAGAAACGCTCTGACATTTCGCGGCAGGCTTCGGCCAGCCGGGGAGCTTCGCGCGCAAAGAAGGCTTCGCACAAGCGATTGCGTTCCAGCAAACGTTCCTCGACAAGAGTTGCGAGTTCAACACCGGCCGGCATGACGTCGATTCCTAGCAGGCTGCCAACAAAGTCGGAAATCAGATCCCTCACCGGCTGAACTTTGCCCCAGCCAGCGCAAAAAAGGCGCTCGTCGGGGACCCGGTTCGCCGGTTCGTGATGACAATATAAAGGGCTCTCGACGGCGCAGCTAAAGCCGCGCCCCTTCAAAATCACTCGCCGCAGAGTTTTTCAGCACCCCACTAGCAGATCCGGGGCAGCGGATCGCCCACGAGCATGTCGATAATTCTACTGCCGCCGTAGCGGGTCGTCACCAGCACCGAGCCGGCAGGTTGTTCGTGCACTTCGCCCAGCATCACCGCGCCTTCGCCACCGATGCACTGCTGCAAGGCGTTCAGTGCGGCGTCGGCGTACTCGGGTGAGACGACGGCGAGAAATTGGCCTTCGTTGGCGATATGCAGAGGATCGAGACCCAGCAATTCGCAGGCTCCCCGCACCGTATCGTGTACCGGGATTTCTTCCTCGAAAATATGAATACCCAACCCGCAATCGCGCGCCAGTTCGTTGAGCGAAGTAGCCGCGCCACCGCGCGTGGGATCGCGCATCCAGCGGATGCCGGGCGCAGCCTCAGCTGCCATAGCCTGCACGAGAGGGAAGATCGAGCGTGTATCGGAGCGCAGGTCTGCTTCAAAATCCAGTTCGCCGCGAGCCAGCAGGATGGTGATGCCGTGATCGCCGATCGGTCCGGAAAGCAGCACTTTGTCGCCCGGCCGAACCGAGCGAGCATCGATGCGAATACCCGGCAGATACGACCCGACACCGGTGGTCGAGATATACATGCCGTCGGCCTTGCCGTGCTCGACGACTTTGGTATCGCCGCCCACAACGGCAACGCCCGCTTCTTCGGCCGCACGAGCCATAGCGCGAACTTCGGCCTCCAGCACCGGAGTCGGCAATCCGGCTTCGAGTACAAAGCTGACGACAATGGCCTCGGCTTTCGCGCCCGAAACTGCAAGGTCGTTCACGGTGCCGTTGATGGCTAGTTCGCCGATCGAGCCTCCGGGGAAGCTCAACGGTTTCACCACAAAGCTGTCGGTCGTCATGGCCAGACGAACGCCGCCAATGTTGAGTGAGGCGGCATCGTTCAATTGGGGCTGAGCGGAGCGATAGAGCAGAGGAGCGAACAGGCCTTCCACCAAGCGACGGCTGGCAATGCCTCCGGCGCCGTGGGCCATTTCGATTTGCGGCTCGCGAAACTTGATCTTCGGCAGCGTGCTGTCGGCTACGGCTGGCTTCACGCCGGCCATGCTAGCGTCGCGGCCGTCGCCTTCCGATGTTCGTAACTGAAGTAAGCTGCGCACGACCCCTCCGAAGAAACCATCAACGCACCCACCGGATGCTCCGGCGTACATTCCTTACCGAACAGCTTGCACTGCGCCGGCTTCAACACGCCTTTCAACACTTCGCCGCACTGTGCCGCCTTGGGATCGGTCACGCGCACGCCGGGCACGCTGAAGCGCTGCTCCGAATCCCACTCAGCATAATTGTTGCGAATGCGCAGGGCCGATTGCGAAATAAATCCCAAGCCGCGCCATTCGAAATAGGGCCGCAGCTCAAACACTTCGGCCATCACCTTCAGAGCAGCGCGATTGCCTTCCCAAGGTACAACCCGCTTGTACTGATTTTCGACTTTCGCCTCGCCTGCCTTAAGCTGGCGCAGAAGCATCACGATGGATTGCAGCATGTCGAGCGGCTCAAATCCCGAAACCACGATAGGCTTGCGTTCGTTGGCTGCAATCCATTCATAGGGACGGCAACCGATCACGGTCGAGACGTGTCCCGGTCCGATGAAGGCGTCGAGTCTCATGTCGGGCGAGTCGAGAATGGCGCGAATCGCGGGAATGATGGTCACGTGATTACAGAAGACGGAGAAGTTGTGAATCCCTTCCGCCTTGGCCCGCATGATGGTTAGAGCAGAAGACGGCGCGGTGGTCTCGAAGCCGATAGCAAAGAACATCACGTGCTTGTCGGGATTTGCCTTGGCCAGCTTGAGCGCGTCCGACGGCGAATAAACAATACGCACGTCCATGCCACGCGCTTTGTGCTCCAGCGGACTGCCATGCTCACCGGGCACGCGCATCATGTCGCCGAACGCCGCAAAGATGACGTCCGGATCCTGCGCCAGCGCCAAGCCATCATCAATCCGGCCCATGGGCAAAACGCATACCGGACAGCCGGGTCCGTGAATCAGTTCAATATTGGCTGGCAGAATGTCTTTCAGTCCGAAGCGGTAAATCGCGTGGGTATGCCCGCCACACACTTCCATCAGGCGATAATGCCGGGCGGGATCGGCCAGGCGGCGAATCTCTTCCGCGGTCTTGCCGATTACGTCGGGATCACGAAACTCGTCGACAAATTTCATGGTGCCTCAAAGTCTTGTCGGCGCTGCGGTCGCCGACTCGTTTCTGAACCGCTGGCTGCGAAATCGAAGACCTCAGGGGCTGAAGCCCGGATTCTCTCGCGCCTGGTGACGGCGCAGCTGCGCCCCTGCAAAGCGATTTACTGTTCAAAGCGATTTACTGAACGAATTCCAGTTAGGCTCCTCGCCATCCTCCAGGCCATAGCCGCGCACCTCCTGCATGGCCTGTTCGCTTTCGCCCAGCATGATAAGCGTCTGCATCTGCTCCAGCGCGTCCTGCTCGCTGATCTTGCTCATGGCAAAGCCCACGTGAATCAGCACCCAGTCGCCGGACTTCGGCATATCGTTTTCCAGCAGGCCCAGGTCGACTTTGCGGCGCACGCCGGCCACTTCTACCGTCGCCAGGTATGGCATTCCAGGAAACAGCTCAAGCACTTTCCCCGGTATGGCAAGACACATTCTTTACCCCTTTTCCCTTCTCACAAAATTCCCGCTAACCATCCTTGCGTGCCACGATGTCGAAGCTGAACTTCACTTCGTCCTTTACCTTCAGGCCGCCGCCCGCAGCGGAAACAGGCTTGATATTGTAGTCCGTCTGGCGCAAAGGAAACTCGCCAAAAGCGCGCAGCATATCACCCGTCACGGCCAGCGTCGCCGGGACTTTCTGCGGCCGGGTAACCCCATGCAGCGTCAACTGACCATTCAACATCACGTTCGACTGCCCGCCATCGGTCTTGTTCACGGTGACCCCCGCGACGTCGAAGACGATCTCCGGATATTTGTCGGTCTCCAGAACTTTTGCGCGCATGTCGCCCTCGATGTCGCGGCGATCTTTGTCGCTGATGTTGTCGGTAACGCTCAGCGAATCGGCGCGAATCGCCAGATGCATTGTCGATTTTTCGATGTGCTCCGGATCGAAGTGGATTTCTCCCTTCAAATCGCGAATCGCTATTTTGGGATCGTGTCCAAATGCCGACAGAAATCCACTGGCAAACGCCTGCACGGTAAACCGGCTAACCATGTTGTTGATCACGTAGCGGTCATCGGCCGCCGCAATTTGCGGAGCATCCGGCGAGCCGGCATTGGGCTGAATATCTACGCTTTCGGGCAAGCGAATATGCCTCCTTCCCGAGGAGTGGCAGGGTTATCAAGAGAAGCGACGGTCACATGGCCCGTAGTTTCAGATAGCGCTCGATGTCGGGAAGCGCGCCCCGGGTCAAGCCGCCGATGCCGATTTTTTCCATGTACTTCTGCGCTACCGGATTGGACAGAATCAATCCCGCGCCGAAGACCATGAGCGCGATTCCGCTCAACATGAACAGTGTGTCCCGATCGCTGGTCGATCCATTCGTGTCGCGTGCCAAAGCTGCTGTCGCCATATCGTCTCCTCGCCAAGTCTTACGGTTTTGTGCCTGGCCATTCTCCAGCCAGGACCTTATGAATTACCGACTCAACCAGATTTACCGCTTCCGTCAGAGCTCCGTTAACTGGTTCGCTCAAGCCCATCAGTCCTTCGTCGGGGCCCAGAGTCGCCGGTTCACATCCCACCAGCAACATTCGTTTCAGCGGGCCTCCCATAGAGGCCGCCAGGCGCAGGATCTTCACCGGATCCATGCCGTGCGCATCCACGTCGCCGCTATCTGCCTGCTCCGGACCCATTGACGCCAGGTCAGGTTCGACCACATACAACGTGCCGGGCTCATCGCCACGCGGGTAGGCGTCGATCAGGATGGTCGTCTCATATCCATCCTGCAGCGCGTAGGCCAGGTCGAAACCGCGGATGCCGAAGTCGGCGACGCGCACCCCAGCGGGCAAATCGCGCTCCGCCAGACGACGCGCAACTTCGACTCCAAAGGCATCATCGCCCATAAAAATATTGCCGATGCCGGCGACCAGAATGCGCGGCTTCTCGATGGCCCTGGTTTGCACTTGCTCTTCGGGAGGCAGAGGCTCGACTTCTCCCACATCGAAGAAGAAGCGGTGGCCCGGTTGGCGAAGCAGCCCCATGTCGCGACCAGGGTCGTCATCGAGCACCACGCAAACGTGAATCTTGCCTTCGTAATCCTGCTCGATGGCTTCGATGGCAGCGGTCTGGCCGGCCAAAGCGATATCCATGATGTCGCCGCCCTTGCGGGGACGAAGCCGGACACGATCGCCGATGCGGACGGTTACGCCGTCAATCACAACGCTCTCGACTCCGGATTTGTCTTCGAGCAGCTGCCATTCCCACTCGTTCACTGCGAATCCTCCTTGAGTGGGCGCAACCCGCGCAATACGCCGTGCAACTTCATGAACTGCTCCGCCGGCATGGTCTCAGTGCGTTCCAGCATCTGTCGAGCGCGCTCATCGGACTGCCGCATCTCGCTCTTTTCTTCAGCCGTCATCGTCATGATGCGCAGTGAAAGAATTTCGTCGATCTCGGTACCGTCGAACAGGTCGCCGGCGCTTTCCGGCGCAATCTGCGGATAGTCGTAGAGAATAATGGGAGATGCGAGGACCGTATCGCGCTGCCCTTCTTCGCCCACCAGGACGGGGAATGTGCCTTGATTGTGGCAGCCGGCCACTTCGGCCTGCAGCGATTCCGGCGGATCGAGTAGCGAGACAAACTCGCCGCCTTCGATCCCGAGCACCACGTGCGCCGACACCAGCGAACGCATCAGCGCATGATCACGAGTGACGCTCGCCGGATTTTCCAGCGGCGTGATGTTCCTGACGCTTACCGTGATCTTGAAGACCTGCTCCGCAATTTCGTGTGCCCGCGCCTCGACTAAGCCAGCGATGGACTCCTGGCTGCGCACGATTCGACCCAGCAACGCACCCTGGGCATTCCGCAGCTCTTCGTCACTGGCAGCGGGCGCAAGATGCAAAGGACGCTGCAACGAATAGCGGCTTAAACTTTCCAGATCCGTGGCAGGAATTTTCAGTTCGCGCTCAACCGCTTCCTGCCAGGAATAAAACGTTTGACCGTCGACGGCGAGCGCTTTGACCGGAAGAAAATTTCTGGAATCAGCGGAAGTGGCTCCTGGCTCGGCTATGGCTTCAACCGAGCGCTCCACCAACTGGAGGAAACGAACCTGAACTTCCAGTTTGGCGGCAAGGTTTCCCTGCACCAGGCATTCCGTCTGCATCGTCCAGGGATCGGTTCCCTTCTGCGCCTGGCTGAACGACTGCGGATAGACCACTCCGAAATTAAAGCGCTGCTGATTCTTCACCGCCGAGGGCCGGTAGGGATAGAGCATGTACCCCTCGTAAAGCACGGCTTTGGCGATGCGATCGGCAGCGGCCGAGTTCATGACTTCACTTCCTCCTGAGCGGCGCGTAACAGGCTGTCCAGCGCTTGCTCCCAGGTGGGAATTCCGCGCTCCACTTTGTAGCGGTAGAGCTGATCAAAGGCATGGCGCTCCAGGCAGAGCCACGCAATGCCCGGATAGTAGGCGTCCATCAGGTCTTTCCAAACCTTCACCGGGATCCGGAAGCGCACCTCTTTATCCCAGGGAATCGGCATGACTTGCAGCGAGCCGTCGTTCTGCGCGTAAAACACGGTGCCGCTGAATTGCGCGCACACCGGAATCTCGCCTTCGGACAGTCCAGCGAAGTATTTCGTGGCAGCGACATTGAAATCGAAGGTGCAGGGTACCGGCAGGCTGACTTCGGTGGATTCAGAAAAGGCGGGAACAACCACGCTGGTGTGCGTCCACAAAAAAGTTTTGAGCGTCTTGCCCCAACGCTCCGGCTCGCCGAAAAGGTCGCGCAATCTCTCCTGCTCTTCCGGCTTGTATCCGCGGCGCGTGCTCTCCAGTTGCAACTGAACGCGCAGCGCGACGGTGTGTATAGCTTCGTCCGGCGTATCGTTGGCGATCCGGATCTTGAATGCCAGTTGCGGAGCAACCGCGAAAGGCTCAACCTCTACCCTCTGGAAAAAAAACTGGAGGTCAGGCATTGCCGCGTCCTCCAGTTACGATTGCGTTATTGCGCAAGCCGGAGAAGAATTCTCCAATCTGCTGCCAAACCTCGACCCCGCCCGAGAATCCGCGCCATTGGCTGCGGATGAGGCCAACGAGTTTATAGCACTGGTCGACCGGCAAAACGTAATACTCAGCTTTGGTAAAGCCGCGGGCGTGACCGATACGATTCACCAGCAAGGCCTCGACATCGGCTTCCATTTTTTCCAGCTGCGGATTTTCGTGCGCAATCTCGTTCCAGGCTTCCAGCGAGAGCAAAGATTCGGTCGCGCCCGCTGGACTGGGATACATCGCCACCTTGCGCCCGACCGGGCTGCTGTGGAAGAAGAAGGCCATGTTGATGGGGATCATCAGGCTGTCCCACTGGGCATCGGACATCTGAAAATTTGCCAGCAGCCGCACCTGCCGCGGTATTCGCTTGTAGCGGCTGTCGGTACGGCCACTAAACAATAACGCACAGGCATCGCAGGAGCAGACCAGCTTGCGAGCCACGGGCTCGATCAGGTGAGGATGTTGGGCAGAAATTTCCAGGCTGCACAACTCGCAGCGCTCGGCGGCGCGCGGCTTTCGGGCGAACTGCCGCAGCACTCCGAAGGCGCTTTCCAGCGAAGGTGAATCTTTAGTCCCCATAGTTAGCTGCCAGCGATGGAGCCGGAGCCGCGGGAGCTTTGGCGCTGGCCGGCCCCGCAGTCGTCAACTGGCCAAGCGCCACGAATCCGCTCGCCGCTTTTCCTTCCAGACCTTCTACCGAGAGTGAACTGATGTCGGGTGCCACTTCGTAAATCGCATCTTCAACCGTAGCCTGCAAGGCTTTGCTGGTCGATCCGCAAGTGTGTTCGCCGGGAGTGACTCGTAGGCGAACTGCGCCGTCTTCCATGCCCAGCAATTCCACGCGAGCGCCATCTTTCCGCAGCTTGGGTTCGAGCCGCTCAAGCGCTTTGGTAATCCGCGTCTCCAAGCTGTCGGGATGAAGTCCGTAGAGCACCAGCAGGCTGCTTACCATGGGATCGCGTCCCAATTGATCGATGATTTCCATTCCCGGACCGCCCGCGTTTGCCAGAATCTCCAGCGTTCGGTCCAGGCCGGTGCCGTGGAACTCCATGATCAGTTGCACCAGTTGTGTGGTCGACGCCCTTACCGCCGGGTCGGCAATGGACTCGATCTCTTGCACCAGAGCGCCGATCCGCTGCACCCGTTGCTGGAAATCTTTTTCGTTTGCCATGTGCTGTCCTCTGCTGGAAAAAAGGAGTGAGTTTGCAATTGCATGCGTACGATCGCTATATCGTAACTTACAACTGCCTTCTCACTCCCAACCCTCAGGGCGTATTTTCCCCCTTTACTTCACCACGCCAAACATGGGTGAGTGCCGTGTTTGCAGCACTTTTCCATTTCCAAGGTACATGTGCACACCACATGGCAGGCACGGATCGAAGCTGCGAACCGCGCGCATGATGTCGATGCCCTTGAATTTGTCAGGCCCGTTTTCCTCGAAGATAGGCGTGTTCTGAATCGCATCCTCATAGGGTCCGGGGGTGCCGTAGATGTCGCGGGGATTGGCGTTCCACGGAGTCGGCGGATAGGGATGGTAGTTCGCGATCTTGCCATCACGAATCACCACGTGATGCGACAATACTCCGCGCACTGCCTCGTGGAAGCCGCAGCCAATCGACTCTTCCGGCACTTTGAAGTCGGACCAGGTCTTGGTGCGTCCGGCGTGCAGCTCGCCCAGCGCCTTCTCCAGGAAGTGCAGCGCGGCAGCGGCGGAATATGCCTGGAAGTAGGTGCGGGCCCGATCGCGCTCGATGGCGTTGCTCCACTTGGGTATCTTCCACTCGAACTCGACTTCGGGCAGCGACGTGGTCTTGGGCAAATAGATTTTCACGCTATTGCCCGTCGCCTTCAGGTAGCCGATATCGACCAGGCCTGCTTTCGCCGTAGCCCAGAAGCGGGCGATCGGCCCACCACCGGTGTCGAGCGCCAAATATTCCTTGGTCTTCTCGTGATACCAGCGCGGCGACATGACCCAGGTGTACTTGCCGCCGAAGTCGCGCTTCTGCGGTTTGGGAATAGTGGTCTGGTTCCAGGGATGACGCTGATCCACCGGATTGCCCAGCGGATCTTTGGTGACAAACGTTTCGCCCTGCTCCCAGTCGTCATAGTAAGAACTGCCCAGCAGAATGCGGATGTTCAGGTTGATGTCGACCAGGCTGGTCGTAACCAGCTCGCCGTCGACCACCACCCCGGGCGTGACGAACATCTTGCGGCCCCAGTCGGCCATGTTCTTGTAGGTGTAATCGCAGTGCGCCGGATCCTGGAACGATCCCCAGCAACCCAGCAGAATGCGCCGCCGGCCCACTTCTTCATAGCCGGGCAACGCTTCGTAGAAGAAGTCGAACAAGTCGTCATGCAGAGGAACAACCTTCTTCATGAACTCGACATACTTCATCAAGCGAACCAGGTAGTCGGTGAAAAGCTGAATGGTGGGAACGGTTCCCACGCCGCCCGGATAAAGCGTGGATGGATGGACGTGCCGCCCTTCCATCAGGCAAAACATCTCACGCGTCATGCGGCTCATCTGCAGAGCCTCGCGATAAAACGCTCCGGTGAACGGATTCAACGCGGTCATGATATCGGCGATGGTGCGATAGCCGTGCAGGTTGGAATTCGGCGCATTGGTTTTTTGCGCCTTGGTCCACACGCTGGGATTGGTTTCCTTCACCATCTGCTCGCAGAAGTCCACGCCGACCAGATTGTCTTGAAAGATGTTGTGGTCGAACATGTACTCGGCGGCTTCGCCCAGATTGACGATCCACTCGCCCAGGTCCGGCGGCCTGACGCCGAAAGCCATGTTCTGCGCATAGTTGGCGCAGGTGGCATGGTTGTCGCCGCAGATGCCGCAAATGCGGCTGGTGATGAAGTGGGCGTCGCGCGGGTCTTTGCCTTTCATAAAAATGCTGTACCCGCGGAAGATGGACGAGGTGCTGTGACACTCGACGACGTGCCGGTTGGCAAAATCAATTTTCGTAAAAATGCCCAGGCTTCCGACGATTCTGGTTATCGGATCCCAATTCATCTCTACGATCTGCTTTTTCTGACTGAGGGCTTCTTTATCGGTAAGTGTAGTTGTGCCCATTGCGATCGCTCCTTCAGCGCGAAATTAGGATCTTCCGTGATAACCAGTGGTCAGTTCGGCCCGGGTATGACGCCACTTGGGCTCCTTGTTGACGGTAGCTTGGGTGATCGAGCGCAGCGCCCTGATAGCCCGCCCGTACATGGCAGAGGCTCCGCTGGAAACGTGCGCTCCCGGCGGCTCATCCATGAACGGCATGAACTTGTCGGGGAAGCCGGGCATGGTGCAGCCGATGCAGATGCCGCCCACGTTGGGGCAGCCGCCAATGCCGGCCATCCATCCACGCTTGGGAACATTGCAGTTGACCACCGGGCCCCAGCAGCCGAGCTTGACGATGCACTTGGGCGAACCGTACTCGCTGGCGAAGTCCCCCTGCTCGTAATAGCCGGCGCGATCGCAACCTTCGTGAACCGTCGCTCCGAATAACCAGGTCGGGCGCAGCTGATCGTCGAGCGGAATCATCGGGGCCATGCCTGCAACCTGGTAGAGCAGATAAAGCACCGTCTCCATGAAGTTGTCGGGTTGGACCGGACATCCGGGAACGTTGACGATCGGCAGTCCAGCTTTGGAGCGCCAATCCCAGCCAAGATAATCGGCCAGTCCCATGCAGCCGGTGGGATTGCCCTGCATGGCGTGAATGCCGCCATACGTGGCGCAAGTGCCGATGGCCACTGCGGCCAAAGCTTTCGGAGCGAGACGATCGATCCACTCCGTGGTCTTGATAGGCTGACCGGTGGTCGCGTCGGTGCCCATGGCGGCCCAGTATCCGGCTTTGTCGCTATGAATTTTTTCGTTGGGGATGGAACCTTCAATTACCAGGACGAAGGGATCGAGCTTGCCTTCTTCGGCCTGGTAGAAAGGTTTGAGGAAGTCGTCGCCGACTTCGTAAGCCAACACGGGATTGTGCAAATGAACTTTAGGAAGACCGGGAATGGCTCCCAGTAAAACGTCTTCAATGCTGGGCTGAGTGGCGGCGGTGATGGAAACCGAGTCGCCGTCACAACCCAGGCCGGCTGTGATCCAGATGATGTGGATTTCGGCCACTGCCGGTTTTTTTTGGGTTCCCCGACCGTACGGAACTGCTTGCGCTGTCATAGACGGATACTCCTTTCAACATCGCGGTGATGACGTGTTTCCGTTGAATGCCCGATGGAGTTTTACCTGGTGATTTTCTTCTTAGTGCGAGGTGATGCCTGCTCCAATGGTTGCCAGCCTCGCGAGCCAGTTCAAAAACTTATGCAACTTCAAGATAAGAGGGCTTCTAATAAGACAAGCCGCAGCGGTGCCCCACGCACCGGATGGGAATAGCATCACGCAAACAGAGACGGCCCACAACCTGATTCCCATTTAGGGAAAATGGCTGGACCGCAGATCGGGGATTCCCCTATGGGCCTTAGATGAGGAATTCTGCCGCCGACTCGGAGGAATTGCCGGATCGCAAACACTTCAAAAATCAGGGGCAAGGGCGTCAGAGAGATCGATTTCCAGCCTGGCGACGACGATTGGCTAGGCTACGTCTTCTGAGATGGTCCATTGAATGGCGCGCTGCACCAGCTCGCGGCCATTCTTGAGTGAGAGTTTTTCCTTGATGTGCGCCTGGTAGGATTCGACCGTCTTCACGCTCAGGTGAAGTTCCTCGGCGATTTTGCGGGTGCCGTGTCCCTCGCCAATCAGGCGGAAGACTTCCAGTTCGCGATCGGACAACTCCGAGATCGGGGACTGACCTTCGCTGACCGAACCTTTGATGTAGCGCTGCAACATGCGATTGGCAATGCGATCGCTTACGTAGACTTTCTGAGTCAAGATCTGGCGCACGGCGACCAGAACTTTTTCCGTCGCTTCCTGCTTCATGATGTAACCGTTGGCTCCGGCGCGCAGCGCCCGTTCGGCGTAAATGGATTCGTCGTGCATGGAAAGAATCAGGACCGGCAAATTGGGATAACGGGCGCGAATACTTTTCAGCAGATCGAGCCCATCCGGCCCGGAGAGCGAGATATCGACGATGAGGAAATCGGGTTTGGCGGTAATGATGGCCCGTAAGGCGCCGGTCGCCTCTTCGGCTTCGCCGCAAACCATCATGTCGGGCTCGCGGTTCATCATCAACGACAGCCCTTCGCGCACGATGGGGTGATCGTCGACGATGAAGATCCTGGTTTTACGGGCCGTTTCTTCTCTTGGTTTCGTAGACATCGTATCGACCTTTGACCACGACTGGTCTCATGAACTGTGCTGAGTTGTATCAGGCGCGACTTTGCGGGCCGTGAAAAATCGGAAAGCAGATCCCTCACCGACTGAAGTCGGTTCGTGATGACAAACTAAAGGACTTTCTACGGCGTAGCTAAAGCTACGCCCCTTCAAAACGTCCGCACTACCTGAGCAACTTAGTTTTTTGCATTCCGGTAAAGTCGTGCCCTGATACAAAACAGGTGCATGAGCCGGCGATAGTTCCTGATTACGGTTTGCCTCTAACCGGGAATAGGCACGTTACCACGGTTCCGCGAGGAGTACACGATTCAATATCCAGCGTGCCCCCGATCATCTTGGCGCGATGACTCATGATGTGATGTCCCATGCCCTTGCTGGTAGCGGGAATTTTTTTGCAGCCCGAGCCATCGTCGCGAATGGTCAGGACGCCGCGGGCGTCGCTGGCCGCAAGATTAATGTCGATGTTCCGAGCCTTGCCATGTTTGATGGCGTTGCTTACCGCTTCCTGCGAGATGTGATAGAGGTGGGTAGCCAGGCTGACGTCGTCGATCAAAACCGGAGTGTCGCAGGTCAAGCGGCAGGATACCCCAAAGACGTCCTGCACTTCCGCGCTCAGTTGCTGCAAGGCCGACATCAAGCCGAACGATTCGGAAACCACCGGGCTTAAGCCTCTGGCCAGCTCACGAGTTTTGTTGATGGCTTCGTTGACCAGTTTCACGATCTTGGCCGCGTCGGCGGCATAAGGAAGATGCTTCTCCTTCAGCTTTTGTTCCTGCACTTTGGTCATGAAGGCGATGCCGGTCAAGTGCTGGCCCAGGCCGTCGTGCAAGTCCTGACCAATGCGGCGCTGCTCGCGCTCGCTGATTTCCAGAATCGCGCGTTCCAGATGTTTTCGCTCGGTAATGTCGATACCGGTGGCGATCACGTAGGCAGGAGTTCCCTTGCCTTTACCCAGCGAAGTGCCGGACCAGGCGATCAGGCGGCGCGCACCGTCACCCGCCAGCCACTGACATTCAAAGTCGTTCTGCAGTTCGCCGGCCCGCATCTTTTCGAAGTTTGCCTTGAATCCAGCAGCCTCGTCCGCAGGGATAAACAGGTCCCACACATGTTTTCCCGAAGCCTGCGCGAAGGTGCAGCCGGTGCTGCGTTCGCAGGCGCGATTAAATCGGATGATGCGTCCGGCGGGATCGAGCACGATGACCAGGGCGCCGACAGTATCGAGAATCGCGGTGACAACATTGCGTTCTTCTTCCAGCGCTTCTTCGGTTCGTTTCAGGTCGGTGATATCGAAGCCAACTCCGTGAATGAACCAGGGACGGCCATCGTCACGGCGGATCATCTTGGCTTCGCAATGAAACCAGATCACGCGGCCATCGCGCGAAAGCACCCGGTAGGCCGAGCGCAACGGTTTGCCCGACAGAAATAAGCCGGCGGCTTCCACGCTCCAGCGCAGTTTGTCGTCAGGATGAATCTGCGCATACCAGCGCACTGGATCTTGCAGCCATTCTTCCTGGGTGAACCCGAGTGCGGCTTCTATTTGCGGACTAACGTAGGCCTCGCCCGCCGCCTCGTCGAGATAAGCCATGAAAACGACGGCCGGAATCTGTTCGACCAGAGCGCGGTACTTCGCCTCCAGGCCGGGCAGAGCCGATCCGACGGAGGGCGAGCGCTTGGGGCTGTCGGCAAGATTGGTGTTTTCGAAGAAAACTTTGGCCAGATCCTGAAGCACAGCTTCGGCGTCGCCGTAGCTGGTGCCGGGCTGAACTAAACCTGCCAAGCTCCGGGAATCATCCTTCACAGTGGGGTGGCTTTCGGACATTGAGGCCACGCTTCACCTCACGCTGGCGCGTCACTTCTGCCCGTCCGCGGCCTGCGGCTTATGGCGAACCACTTTATCATTTTTGTTGATCTCGCGACGGCGTCGCCAACTGGGTTCCTGGTTGAGCGAGGTTTGGGTGAATCTGCGCAAGGCGTGAATGGCTTTGCCGTAAGTCTGCACCGCACTGGCCGATAACAACGAACCCGGCGGCTGATTCATGAAGGGCATAAACTTGTCGGGAAATCCCGGCATGGTGCAACCGATACAAATGCCGCCGACGTTCGGACAGCCGCCTATGCCGCCCATCCAGCCTCGCTTGCCGACGTTGCACTGCACCACCGGTCCCCAGCATCCCAGCTTGACGATGCACAGCGGCGACCCGTAGGAGTCGGCAAAATCGGCCTGCTCGTAATAACCTCCGCGGTCACAGCCTTCATGTACGGTTTGTCCAAACAGCCAGGTGGGGCGCAACTGCTGATCGAGCGGAATCATGGGAGCGCGTCCCGCCGCCATATAAAAAAGGTAGAGCAGGGTCTCGGTCATGTTGTCGGGCTGGACCGGACAGCCGGGCACACAAACGATGGGAATATCGGCGCTCGATTTCCAACTCCAGCCCAGATAATCGGCCAGGCCCATGGCTCCGGTAGGATTTCCCTGCATGGCATGAATGCCGCCATAAGTGGCGCAGGTTCCGGCAGCGACGACGGCCCAGGCGCGCGGCGCCAGGCGATCAATCCAATCGCAAGTGAGGATGGGTTGACCGGTAACCGCGTCCGTCCCCATCGCGGCCCAGTAACCTTCTTTCTTGTTGGTCTCGTCGGGAATGGAACCTTCGACTACGAGAATGAAAGGCGCCAGCTTTCCTTTGGCTGCCCGATGAAAGGGCTCGAGGAAGTCGTCACCGTTGGCCGCAGCCAGAAACGGATTGTGAAAATTGACTTTCGGTATCCAGGGAATTCCGCCCAGCACGATGTCCTCAATACTGGGCTGGGTGGCAGCGGTCATGGCGATGGTATCGCCGTCGCATCCCAAACCAGCCGTCACCCAGAGCACATCGATCTCCTCAATGTTTGCGGGGCGGCCGTTCTTGGAGCTTCCGTTCTTGCTTTCCCGTTCCCCCATTCACCAACGCCCCTTAGACCGATAGCGCGGACCAGCGGAAATCTCGAGAGCTTCTCTAGAAAGAATGCCCGCCCCGAAAAATGCTTGGTTATCGCAATCGATTCGAAACCGCGCAGGACGCGCGTATTGTACCCTGTTCGAGCTCGAAAGCAGCGCAGGAAACTGAATTCTGTACAGCAGATCTGGCGAAGAACCCCGGCAACCAACCAGCAGAAAGCAAAACAAATTGAGCTTTAGCTGGAATCAGCAGGTCTCCCTTTTGGTCCAGATGTCATCCTATGTAGCTGGAGGTGTGGGGATCTTTATGAAGAAGACATTTCTGACGGCAAGAAATATTATGGGCATTGCTGGGCTGTTGGTGGCAGGATATCTGGTGTTAACGTCCCTTCCGGACATGGGCCGCTACATCAAAATGAGCAACATGTAGGTCGGGCTGGGGCGGCTTTAGGATTACGAGTAGAGTGGCGTTTCAGCGCTGGAAGTAATTGCTTAAGGCTCCACGGTCATTTCAAAATGACCGTGGAGCCTTAACCTTTTTGCGATCTCGAACGCCACTGGAAGGCTGGCGCGCTACCTGTGCCGTATCGGCGCGATATCGGCCTTCGGCCTGAAGGGTCTGCGTAAGAATCCTGTCGTCCCTACGGGACTCGGGCTCTTTTTTCACCTACCCAGCGCTGAAGCGCTGGGCTAAACTCTTTGGCGCCTGCGGCGCTCGTTGATTGGCGCGCAAGCTGTGGCTTCATACCAGCGCGCCTTTTCAAATCTGAGTTCTCACCCAGACGCGGAAGGCCGCCTCAGCTCTAGCAGTTTGCTGAAAAACGCAAAAGAGCAGATCCCTCGCCGGCTGAAGCCGGCTCGTGATGACAAAAATAAAGGACTTGGACGCGACGCTGAAGCGTCGCTCTACCCGAACGGAGCGCTGCGGAGAGTTTTTCAGCAAACTGCTAGAGCATTTTCAGGCGAGGTGCAGGACAAGTTCCCTCAGGGGCTAAAGCCCGACGGGTTGAATGCCGCGTGCGGCACGGCTGAAGCCGTGCCCTTTCAAGGCGCTGGAAGGAGCACACTTGTGAAACCGCTGTAGATCGACGTAATAGGATTTTAACGCCAGCCTCAAGCTGGCTCTCCCGGGTCTAATTCTCAGAGTAAGGTGTAGACCATTTCCCTCAGGGGACTCAAGCCCGACAGCTTGATGCCGCATGCGGCACGGCTGAAGTCGTGCCCCTTCAAGGCGCCGGTACGATGGCACAATCAGCTCCCGCTTTCGCCGAGCGCCAGATCCTCGGCAACGTTGGCATCGTGATCTTCCAGCTCGGCCATCAAGCCATCGTCAGTCAAATCCAGCGGACGCGAGTTTTCCCAGTCGCGATGAACCACGGTATGCAGCCGATCCATCACTTCCTGGTCCCGCACCTCGATAGCCAGCTCGCGACGGCTGTCGAAGCTGCCGGGCGCCAGATTGATCGATCCGATAATGGCCCGAACGCCGTCGGCGAAAAGCAGTTTGGCGTGCAGCTTCAGGCCTTTGAGCTTGTGCACCTTGATTCCGACATCATCCATGATGCGCATGCCGCCAACCGCTTCCACCAGTTTTTCCTTCTTCAGCTTATGCGGCGGCCGGGCCAGCACATGCACCTTCACGCCGCGGCCCTTGGCCCTTACCAGCCGCTCAATAATGACCGGATCCTGATAGCGCTCATTCTGCACCCAGAGAGAATGCTTGGCCTCATCGATGAACTGGCCGATCCGCTGGCGTCCGTTGCCGATGCACCAGATTAAGTGAGAATGTTCGCCGGGATTGAAGGCCTGGCGGTTCCAGTCGGCGTCGAAACCGGCCATGACCTCGCACACTTCGTGCGCATGGGTGGTCACCACCGCGTAATCCCGGGTTTCGGTAAGATTCTTGATCTCCCAGTTGAGCGACTGAATGAAGGCCAGCTTGCCGTCAGCCACCATCGACTTTTCGTGAGTCACGTCAAAGGTGGGATTGCTGTCGCGCACTTCGACGGCAGCGTCAGTCAAAATTTTTCGCGTCTCATCATTTTCCTTCTCCCCGCTGCGGCGGGTGGGGTTGAGCATAACCTGGACCTTCACGCCTCGCCGGTGCGCCGCGATCACGGCGTGCAAAAGCCGGGGAGCCGAGAAGACGAACATCTTGATCTGCAGAGATTTCTGGGCATGATCGATCGCTTCCAGGATCGGCTGCGCCGAATCGTCGGGCAATACCACAAGATAACGGGACATAATCAGTTTCCTCGGCAGCCTGCTGTCACCGATTTTTTCCGCTGCGCTGCGAACCGAAGTGAATCATGATCAAGCTTTCGCCGAGGCCGCGTCAAACTGGGTGCGATGCAGATCGGCGTAGATTCCGTTCAAGGCCATCAGTTGGTCGTGATTGCCGCTTTCGGCGACCACTCCGCCGCTGATCACGATGATCTTGTCGGCATCGCGGATGGTGCTCAGACGATGAGCAATGGTGATTACGGTACGACCCTTCATCAGCCGCTCCAGGGCCTCGATCACCGCCTTCTCCGATTCGCTGTCGAGTGCGGCAGTGGGTTCGTCGAGCAGCAGGATGGGACTATTGCGCACCATGACGCGGGCGATTCCGATGCGCTGGCGCTGACCTCCGGAAAGAGTGGAACCGCGCTCCCCAACCATGGTGTCGTAGCCCTTGGGCATGTGCGCGATGAACTCGTCGGCATTCGCTAGTTGAGCTGCGGCGATAATCTCGTCGCGCGTGGCGTCAGGACGGCCAAAAGCAATGTTCTCCAGGATCGTGCCCCGGAAGAGCACCGTGTCTTGCAAGACGTAGCCGATCTGCTCGCGCAACGGGTTCACCTTGTAATCGCGAACATCCCGGCCATCGATCTTGACGACGCCGCCGGTGGGATCGTAGAAGCGCGGAATCAGACTGACCACCGTCGATTTCCCGCTGCCGGTCGGACCAACCACGCCCACCATTTGTCCGGGCTCAATCGTGAAGCTGACATCGGTCAGCACCGGAGTATCGGCACTGTAGCCGAAGGCGACATGCTCGAAAACAATTTCGCCCTTCAGGAAGCGTGGTGAGGCAGCGTCGTCACGCTCCGGCAAGATGGTGTCGGTTTGCAGTATGGCCTGCACACGTTCGACGCCCACGGCGGCCTGGGCGATCGCATTGGTGGTGGTTGCCAGGTCCTTCACCGGCTTGAAGAACTTGGTGAGGTAGGAGAGATAAACGGTAAGGGCGCCGACCGTCATCACATCCCGCAGGATCAGCGAGGCGCCGCGCCACAACACGATGGCGGTACAGAACGCAACCGTAATGGTGACGATAGGCGAGAGCAGCGATTTCACTTTCCGGGCCGACAAGGCGGCGCTGACCGTGGCGTGGCTGACCTGGTTCAGCGCTTCCTGCTCCATGTCCTGACGGCCGAAGGCCTCGATCACCTGCATCGACTCCAGTCCCTGCTGAACCACCGCAACGATTTCAGACTCTTCTTTGCGAACCTGATGCGTGGCTTTCTTCACCGCCTTCTTGAAGCGGGAAATGAAGAAAAGCAGGAACGGAGTGACGGCGACGGCGATCAGGGTGAAATCCCAGTTCAGCCAGAACATCAGGCCGAGCATGGAGACGATGGTCAGCAGATCGATCAGGATGTCGAGAGTTGACGACGAGGCGAAATCCTGGATGGTCTCGATATCGGTGGTGATGGTGCTGAGCAGACTGCCGGTCTGGTGGGTATCGTAGTAGCCCAGCGACAGGCGTTGCAGGTGATGATAGGTCCGCATGCGCAGGTCGTGCGCCACCCACTGGCCAACGCTCTCGGTAAAGTAGTTGTCGATGTAGCTGGCCACCGCACCTAGCAGCGCGATCAGAATGAAAGCCAGAGCCGCCAGCCCGGCGACCTGCAACTTAGCGCCATGATCCAACATAGGGCGGACAATTTCGTCCAGGCCATGCGGCAGTTTGTGGTTGCCGACCACGTTGTCGATGATGACTTTCAACGGCCACGGACTGGCGAGACTCATGGCTGTCTCCACCAGCATGGCCAGCAGGATAATGAAGAGCTTGAAACGGTAGGGGCGAATTAATTCACGAATCAGCCGTAGCATGACGAGGGCCCTTCACCTGGGGACGCTTCTGATCGAGTCATGGCGAGGTCCCTCAGCGGCTAAAGCCGCAATGATTAGGCGGCTTTTTCGGACGGCCTAAAGGCCGTCCCCTTCCGATCTCGGAGCCGCCCCTTCAACCTCAGAGCCGCCCCTTCAACCTCAGAGCCGCCCCTTCAACCTCAGAGCCGCCCCTTCAACCTCGGAGCCGGCCCCTTCAACCTCGGAGCCGCACCTTCAACCTCGGAGCCGCCCCTTCGACCTCAGAGCCGCCCCTTCGACCTCAGAGCCGTCCCCTTCGACCTCAGAGCCGTCCCCTTCGACCTCAGAGCTGCCCCCTTCAACCTCAGAGCCGCCCTTGCAATAGCAGACTTAATCAGAGTTTCCCGGGAGCTAAGTCGGAGCAGCCTCTTGGGTATGCCGAAAAGCGTAGCTGCATTTTCGCTCGAAACGTCCTGTTTGCAAACAGGTAAATTGACGCTACCGGACGTCCCGGCAAGCCTTTGCCGGCGCGCGACTTTCGCTCAGGCCAGGGTCGGCATTCTTAGGGTTTCCATCGTCTCAAAACAACCGTCCCACACGGAAGAAGAATTTATGGTGGCCAGTGTCGCCATAGGCATAGGCTGCCTCCACCGGCCCGAAGATGGTATTAACCACCAGGGCAGCCGCGGCGTCGGTGGGAAAGCCTGAGGCCTTATTCACCATGGTGTGCGGTGGGCCATAAACCTGGGCGGCCTCATAGATACCCAGGAAATAAATTCCGCTTCCGAGCAGTGGTGGCAGCTTTGCCATTTGCCGTATATATCCCAGCTGGAAGAGGAAGTACTTGTTCATCAGCAGCTCGTTGGTTCCGTAGGCCACCAGCTCGCGGGAACCTCCCAGGGAGAATTGCGGGAGGCCGGTTTCGTAGTTGAACGTGGTGCCGGTGCTGCCACTCAGAAAAACCGAGGAAGGCTCGTTCAGCCGGTGGAAGATCTCGCCCTGGCCTTCGAGCACGGGATACGGTTTAGGGGCTTCCGGACTGGCGTTGTACCAGTAAAAATCACCCTGGAAGCTTTCTCCCGCGCGCGGGATGACCGGATCGTCGAGGCGATCGAGCCGGTATTGGAGCCTGCTGGTACCGTAGCCACCGGAGAAACTCTCCAACTCGTTCGGGTTTCCGATTTGGCGGTCGAAGCGCTGCCAGCCACCTTCATAGCCGGCGCGCAGTTCCCCGATGTTGCTGAACTGATATCCCACGTCGAAACCGCCGCCCAGGGTGGTGCGCCGATAGATGGCGGTCAGTTGATTGTTGTCGTACAGGTAGAGGGGATTGTTATCGGCCAGTACCCGGGGGGCAACGAACCAGTGAGTGAGGGGAGTGAAGGGATGGTAATACTCTGAATTCAGGCCATAGTCGGAGAACACAACGAAGTCGGTGCGCCATTCCGAACGGAAGCCGCCAAAGTCGAGAAAGGTGATTCGCGCTCCCATGTCGAGAGTAACGTTTTTCAAACTGGATCCGTCGATGAGGATGAGCGGCCGAACGATGGGCGGGCCGAAGGAATTTTCTTCGGTCTTGACCAGGATGCCCTGCTGTCCGTCCTTCTCCTCGAAGGAATAGCTGAGCACGGAAAATCGGCCAAAGCCTTTCAGCCGCATGATGGCCTGGTCCAGTTGATCGGAGTTGAGCGGCTTGCCGATCAAGCCGGCCATTTGCTGTTCCACCTTCCGTGAAAGATCCGCATTCACGCCGTCCACGGCTATGAACATGGGAACCGGATCCTGGCGGCGCCGGGAGGCGCGATCGGCCAGATATTGGTTCCAGGTGGCGTCATCGACCCGGAGGGTCAAGAGCACTTTGGACTTCGCTTCCGCGGCGTCGTATCCGGCCTTAATGATGGCGTCAGCATCGTCGAAACTTAACGCGCCCCATTTCTGCACCGGTACGGAGACCAGGATGTCGGCGTTTTCCATGTTCTGCAGTTCGTTGGCAGAAATCATGACCGACAACGATTGCCCGAGGACCGAGAAGGTGGACAGATTCGCGTTGGGAAGCAACTGCGCTTCCGACAGGTGAATCGCCACCGTCAGATCTGCGCCCATCTCTTTGGCCACATTGACCGGAATGTTATTGAGCAATCCGCCGTCAGCGTAGATAGCGTCTTTGGTGCGGACGGGAGTAAAGATTCCGGGCAGCGACATGGTCGACCGCAGAGCCAGCGACAACGATCCGCTGCGGAAAACCTTGGGCTTTTCGGTGACCAGGTCGGTGGCTACGCAAGCGAAGGGAGTGGGGAGATCGTTGAAGCTCTTGATCTCGGAGTAGGGCGCCGCAATCTTGTCGAGCACCAGCGAGACCTGTTGGCCGGAATTAAAGCCCTCGGGAAACTGCACTCCCTTGCGCAGTCCAAACTCCAGGCTGTTGGGATAATCGCGGGCGTCCTCCTTGCGGCGGAATGCGAGGTCGTTGAAAGGTGTCTGTCCCGCCATCACTTCATCCCAGGGGATGCCATTCACGATCTGACGCATCTCGGCGGCATTGTGCCCGGTGGCATAAACGCCGCCGACCAAACCGCCCATGCTGGTGCCGGCGATGTAATTGATCGGAATATGATGTTCTTCCATCCAGGTGATGACGCCGACGTGAGCCAGGCCGAGAGCTCCGCCGCCTTGCAGCACCAAACCGATGGAGGGATATTTCGTCTTGGCTGGCTGCCCCTGATTCGTGGTATTAGCCGGCGCTGCTGCGGAGTTGGAGGACTGGGCGACAACCCATGTATTCGTCCCTAATAAGATCCACAAAAAAACGAAACCAAGTCTGCGTTGCAGAAGCATAGCGTCGACCTCATTTGCTACCGGCCCATGGTGAAGAAAGCTTTACGTGCAGTGACTCGACAAAGCTGAAGCGGGAAGCTGGTAACCCGATGCCGTCGCCCGCTCTCTTCCCGGAGCCGTTAGAGCCATTCGGCCACCGGAGATCGCGGATGGCAGGTGATCAACCCTCAACCTTGCCCGGATATTGCTTGAACATCTTGGAAATCGCGCTGTTGACCTGGCTCACCAACTTGTTCGGATTATGGGCGGCCAGATTCTGCTGCGACATGCCGCGCCACACCAGCTTCTTGTTAGCGGCGTCAATCAGGTCAACCACCAGTTGCCCTTTGTGTATGGTCACGGTGGTGTTGCCGTACATCCCGGTCAGCAGGGATCCGGAGAAACTGGGATCGAAAGGGGGAACGCCGCCAGTAGCGTTGTAGAGCGGATCGTTGGAATAGAAGGTGGAATCCTGATCGATCGAGCCGTACACCTGGATAATCAGTCCGGGATGGTTGTCGATTTCGACCTTCTGCAGTCCACGCTGCTTCAGTTCGTCTTCGATGGCGCCCACCACGTTGGCTGCCAGCATGGGATGAGCCACCGCGCCATGCGGCGCCCAGGCAAACGTTTTGAACTGAGAGAAGTTGAGCTGCTTGTCATAGACCACGTGGATCTTCTGGGCCTGGGAGACCAGCGAGCAGCCCACGACCAATAGAAAGAAGCACAAAGCGCGAACCGAGTTCCTGGGAGAAAACATTACGGCTCCTGTACAAAGTAATTCCTAATACCGTTCGTTCGTCGGCGACTCGCTGCCAACCCATCTCAATAAACCGATACCGCATCGATTTGTGTCAGGGCCTGGCTTTAGCCGGGCCGACGAGCGCGCTGTTTGTCCGGGCTTTAGCCCCTGCAGGAACAGCCCTCAGTGGCTAAAGCCCAGGTCATAGCTCGCCGCTTTGCTTCACGTCTGAAGACGTGCCCTGACACAAAGCGCGACTTCGTGCGATTTATGAGATAGCTAGACAGCTTCTATAAACTAGCGTCTTCCCCCAAAGCCGCCACCGCCGCGCCCGCCCCAGCCGCCGCCGCCGCGATCAAACCCGCCGCTGGAGCGCTGGTACTGCGAGAAGCGCTGGCTCTGTTCGGCTCCCCGCTGACGGTCCTGGGCTTCCTGATTCAAGTCGCCGGAAGAACTGCCGCCGGACTTATACCCGCTGGATCCGGAAGGATGTTGCTGATTGTAGCTCTGGGCTTTCTGCTGATCGGCAGAGTAATTCGGATTGCTTTGAGCTTTCTGCTGATCGGCAGAGTAATTCGGATTGCTTTGAGTTGTTTGAGCTTTCTGCTGGGCTGAAGAATAGTTCGAGTTGGTGGTGCTGGTGGGATGCGACTGCGAGTAACTCTGCGCCGAAGTTGTGGTCGGCTTCTGCACATCGTTCCAGCTCCCGTTGTCGTACTTCTGCCAGCCGGAACCGGTGTTCTTGTAAACGTTGCCATCGTGGCCGGCGTACATGTCGCCATTCGCCGTTTTTCCGGCCGCGGTATTGCCGTAGGCTGTGCTGGTGGCCGCGCCTTTTCCACCCGCCGACGTCTGCACCGTTCCGGCCGAGCCGTAAGCGTTGCTGGCATGCTGGGTGTAGGCGGTGTTGCCATTCTTGCTGACTACCGATTGTCCCCACGATCCATAGGCGTTCGATCCCTGGTGAGTCGCGCCATAGGCTCCGGTGTAAGGGTTGTAAGCCTCGCCGACAGCCTGCTTGCCGTAGGCGGTTGAGGTAGTCGCTCCGCGAGCGTAAGTGCCGGTGTTGGGATTGTACGAAGTTCCCCAGTGAGCGCTGCCATACGGTCCGTAGGCCGCACCTCCATAACCGTACGCTCCGGTATAGGGGTTGTAAGTGTGATAGCCGTAAGTTGCGGCATAGGGATAGTAATAACCGTGATAGGCGTAGGGCGGATAGTAATAACCGGTGCCGCTGCACACGATGGCTCCCACCGTTGCGCCCATGATGAACGCTCCCATGTAGCCGGCGGTGTAACTGGAATTCACATAGCCATCGGTCGCGACCACCTGAGTCACGTAGGTCACGTTATAGACCGGCGAGCTGGCCGGAATGGTGTAGATCACCTGAGGCACGGTTTGTGCTACCACCCAGGGTCCCTGCGGACTGGAGGAAACAAACCACACTGCCTGATAACACAGGTAATACTGTGCGCCGACCTGAATCACCTTGTTGGGCGTGTTGGTGGCGTACATCATCGTGGTGCCAGTGATCGGCTGGAACTGCGGCTCGCCCACGTAGGAGACTTTCACTGCCGCGGCAGCCTGCGCCGCATTCACAGTCGCGGTGGTAGGAATCTGCGCGATCAGCACCGCGTCTTCGGCTTCCGGCGTGCCCGGTACGGAAGCCAGAACGCTTCCGGCTGGACTGCTGGGAGGAATGTTGGCGAAATCAGCAGGCAGGCTGTAAGTGGCAAACGTCCAGGGGCCAAGCAGGGGATGAGTGGTGGTAAACCAGCGTCCGGAGGTCAGGAAATAATAGGCTCCGGTCGGGGTGTACTTGAATACCGCGCTCTCGGTATTGGATCCGTAGGCCAACTGCGTGCCAGGTATGGGAGTCCACTGGGGCTGGCCGCCGAAGACCACGATTTCGGCCGGCGTGGCGCTGTAATACACCACGGGGAAACTGGCAGCACTGCCCGGAGGCGCCGGAATGAAGGCTTTCAGATCGGTGAAGTTCGCATTCTGCGGAACCTTCGACATCTGCTTCGGCAGCTTGGTAGTCGGCGTCCAGGTACCTTGCAGGCTGGAGGAAGTGAGCCAGCCTTTGCTGTCGAAGAGGTAGTAGTTCGAACTTCCCTGCTCGACGAACACCGGCCAGTTCGCATTCACGATGAACTGCAAATTGGAATTTGCGATGGGCTCCATGATCGGCGCGCCATTCACCAGAAGCAGGATGGCCGGCTTCATGCTGATAAAGATGGTCGGCGGATCGTTGTTGACCGACGCCACCGGCGGCGGGGCCTGTCCCTTCTTCACGCTGGCCACCAGCCGGTCCAGCGAGATGGTGAGGGTCGCTGCCGGATTGAGGAACGTCTTCATCAGCTCAGTCATCTGGCCGGTGGTGGCGGGATCCAGTGACGGAAAAGAAATGTTTGTAACCACGGGATCGCTGAGGAAGACGGTGTGGTCATCCATGTTGACGGCCGACTTCATCTGCATGGTCACCACGCCGACGTGGGTCTTGCCGCCAGTGGGCGTCAGGGCGAAGGCCAGGCGAGCGTCCACTTCCTGGTAATTCTTCCAGTCATCGACCTGGGGCTGGTAAAGAATCAGTTTTCCGCCGGGCCGGGTCAGTTGCCTGGGCCAGCCGGCGTCTTGTGCCGGGGCCATGAGGGTGGATAGCAGGATTAAGGCAAAGGCTGCGACAGCTGTTCTGAATACTTTTGATTCCACGATTTTCCTCGTCAAATTGCATAACCGGCGACTTCTGCCTTCCCCCAGCCGAAAGCTGGAAAAGCCGCCGGAGTGCACGATGGGTATTTCCAGAGGCCCAAACTACCTGCAACTCCGCACCGAAACACAATAAAGCCAGCGCCTAGCGCGCCAAAGGTAATTCCGCGGAACTGAAGTGCCCGCCTTCGCAAACCCGGTTAATGGCGTCCACCAGATCCGAACTGATGCGCGACTTGAAAACGTACCCCGAGGCATCCAGATCGAAGGCAGCACGGATGAAATCAATATTTTCGTGAACCGTGAGGAAAATAATTTTGGCGGGACATCCCGACTTTTTCAACCGCCTGGCCACCTCGAAGCCGGTCATGTCCCCTAACGAAATATCTAGAATGATGAGATCGGGATTGAGGGCGCCGATCTGCTGGAGAAGCGATGTGCCATCGGAAAAAGCGCCCGCAATGTCGTAGGCCGGCTGCAGCAGGTCGGTCAGGGTCTCCAGGACCTCCGGGTTGTCATCTGCCAGTAAAAGCCGTATCGCACTCACCAAAAATCTCCGCTTGCTGGGGGAAGACATAGGCATACGCTGGAAGGCTGCCTAGGCGTAACGCTACCAACAACCGAGGCGACTGCCTACTGGCAAAACTACTATTTTTGGGATGAAAAAGCCGATCAGTCTAGGACGAGGTCATCTGACGCTTGATAGCATATTCCAGCAGTTCCGCATTGGTTTTGACGCCCAGGGTCTCCATCATGCGGTATTTGTGGAAAGCCACAGTTCCGGGTTTGAGCTCCAGAACGTTGGCCACCTCCTTCATGGACATGCCCTCAGCCAGCAACTGAAGAATCTCGCTCTGACGTTTGGTGATGCGCTTCTGTTCTGCGTGAGACTTGCCCTGATTGAGCAGGAAGGTCACGGTTTCCCGGGCAATCAGGGGCGAAAGGTAGGATTCGCCCTGCACTACCCGGCGAATGGCGATGATCAGTTCCTCGGCCGCGGAATGTTTCAAAACATATCCCGAAGCACCCCGCCGGAAAGCTTCTGCCGCCACGTCAGCAGCGGCGTTCATGGTCAGGTACACCAGCTTTACCGCGGGCAGCTTCAGTTTGATTTGCTCACCGGCGTCTAAACCGTTCAGCCGGGGCATGGCAATGTCGAGAATGATGACATCAGGCTTGAGCGCGGAGGCAGATTTTACCAGGCTGCGGCCATCGGTAACGATGTCAACCACTTCAAATTCAGGTTCCAGCAGACCTTTGCAAGCGTCAGCCAGCAACCTGTGATCGTCGGCAATCAGTAAACGGGCCGCCGGCTTGCGTTCCATCAAGATGCCCCTGGGAATCGACACTCGGCCGGCCTTCGCCGGTCAAACGTCGGCAAGAAGTTGTCATCCGCAACTGCAAGTGGCAGATAACGTTACGGGCCGTTGGCCGATATCAGCACAGAAGGTCCGGTACCCGCTCTCATTGTCGCTAGGATGCGCAGATCAGTGTAACCCGTCGGCGGCGGTCTGCTGCAGCAAAAACCGTGCGCGTGCCCACTTATTTGTAGCTTCTGTCACACGCGATAGCGATCGGCTAGGGAATCTCCAGGCGGAGGTGCTGATGAGCGCTAAGTTCCAGATCAAAATCGAGCCCCCAACTCCCGAGCCAAAGAGGAAAGGCATGACCTTCGACGATGGTGATGAAATCGGCCGCGCTGTCGGGTGTGATTCGCACAAAAGGCTGGCAATTCGGAAAGGAACTGGCATCGTCGCGAGGACAATGCCAGTCTTGCTGCGTTTGGAGGATTGAAAATGCTCGGTTACTTGCCGCCTAACGTGAAGTTAATTCCCCCGAAATACTTGAAGCTACTCTGCCCGGCCGAGTAGTTGGGGATGTGGTTTGCCGAAAAATGGCTGTAGAGGTAATCCACTTCCACCGGACGGATCTGGACGTGCGGCGTCAATGCATAATCGATACCGCCGCCAAACTCCATGGCGAAGCCGTTATTGTTGCCATTGCCGCTGCCGCTGGTGCAGCCGTCGTTCTCGATGCAATGAAGCACAGTGCCGTAGCCGTTGGAGTGGAAGGCGCCAAACAGGGCTTCGCCAAAGGGCTGCCACTTGCCCGAGTGCTTTTTGATCTGCGGGCCAAACATGTAGGTGAAGGCGTTACCGCTGGCCGAACCCGCATATCCGTAGTTATTCCTCAGGTACTTAGTCCAACCGGTTCCGACTGCATAACCCTCGAAATCGGCCTTAATGCCGAACAAAGAGGTCACGTTGTAAACAAACGCCCCACCACCGCCATTGAAGTTCTGGCTGGTGATTCCGGCAAAAGAGGGGTGGAAGTTGACGTAGGAATAGCCCCCAGCCAGTTCCACTGTGGGGTAATCACTTTGCGCAAACGAGAAAACCGTTGCTACGCACAGAAACGCTAAAACCCAGATTAACCGTTGCTTCACTTACTATCTCCTTAAAGGAAAGTTGCAGATATTGCGCAGTTCTCAGCAATCTTGACTTACGCTGCCAGGACAGCATGGAAGCCCATCTCATTTTGCTGGGTTGCTGACCTAATGCTATAGGTATGAAGGACGGAATTAGAACTGGCAAAAATGTTAGTTTACGAAGCCTAAAATCTATAGAAGGTTACTAGTTATGTCAGCTAGTAAATATTCCTATGTTGGGAAATTGATGGGATGAGAAGCTATCGGTAAGGGTTGAACCTACTAGAAGCGATGGCCTGATGCCGAAATGCAGAGTTCACTCTACTTTCTAGCTGTAGCCAGCTCTATTTCACTCCAGGCTGACCCAAATATAAATTGCAGACCGAGCCGGGAGGGAACCTACGCTGGCTCTAGACACTACTGGTAGGTTCTAGGGCTTGATGGCCGGCAGTTGAGAAGCGATCTGCACATTAAACAGGCTGTCCAACCGCCGATCCAGTTGCATAAACTGCGCTGCTTTGGTGCCGGGCAAAACCTGCTCGAACTTGGGCAGATATTGCAGGCGCAAACTAATGATGGTCTGATCAGACTGGGCCAACAATCGCGTTAGGCTATCGGCCTGGTCTGCGGTCATTGTCTTGTAAATCTTTGCGTACTCTTTAATCATCCCGAAGCGGACGTCGTTGACTTTGCGGACTTCCGCGGCATATTGGTCATACAACGGCCAGAAAGCCGCAGCTTCGGTATCGGTGAACTGCATATTCTTGGTGATCAGTTGCTTGGCCTGGGCTTGCAGGTTCGTTCTCAGCAGAGCGACGTCTTTATCGTTCACCGTCGGCAACGGAGTGCTGTAGGTTTGCGCAAACAAAAGCGGCTGCAAGAAAACGAATAGGGCGGCGAAGAGAAATACTTGGAGACTACCCTTAATAGCAGTGGCCTTTTTCTTCAGCATTCATTCTCCTGTATGCGCATCTGCAATTTCCTCGACCGGCTCGGTTCGACTGATAGATCAGGTACCATCTCATAAATCGCCGCAGTCAGGTTTGTGAGACAGCTTCCACCTTACGGCTGCTTCGAATTCTGACTGGCTTTCTCCTGCCAGGAGATCACTTCCATCGCTACTAATCGCGCCAGCATCACGGCCAGATAAAGCTGCCCGGTCAGAGCTTCGGTGATTGCCAGATTCCGCGCGATCGGCCGCACCGGAGTGATGTCGCCGTAGCCCAGGGTGGTCAAGGTTACGAAGCTGTAGTAGGCCCAATCCTGCACGGTGGCCAGCTCGCCCGCCGAATAGTTGAACGATCCCGGCAGCAAGGTATTTGCGATGTGGTAGGCGTGCGCCCAGCCAATTCCAAAGAGCAGGTAAACCGCGATTGCGCCCTGGATTCGCAAATGCGTTACCGGGCCGGTGCTGAAAACCTGCACCAGCAGAATCAGAGCGATGATCACGATCGTCAGCAGTGTCCAGGTGTCGCCCCACAGCTGAAGCCGGGGAGTCTCCTTCCACAAAGCCAGCCAGCGGACAATCAGCGCCACACTGGCGATGATGCTCGCGATCAGGAACAACTTGCGCTGTCCCCATCCGATGGCGACTCCCGAGACCACCATCACCGAAAATGTGACGTCGCTGTAGCGCCGCAGATCGTGCTTACCGAAACCCAAACAGGGCAGCAGGAAGCCGGCAAAGACGAGCAGCACCAGAAAGAACGACAGGTTGGCTTGCGATTGCCAGCTATCGTGGATCAGCCCGCGGGCCTTCTTACGCATAGCGCCGCCCTTGAGCTCCATGGTGTACTCCTGCTCCGCAATAGTTTTGAAACTATGGCCCCACGATCGGCGTTACCACGCAGACCTCGCCTACATCGCAATCGTCACGCTGCAGTCATCGCAGGCGGCCGCCATCCGGCTGGGCATAATCTCATCGACGAAACCGGAGCAAAGACGGCGAATCGCCCGCGACATTTTATTTAACACTCGCTCGATTTACCGCTCACTGCGCCACCATGATGGCCGGCGGCTTCCACGTGCCGTCGATGATCGAAGGTGGTGTTTCCTTCGGCCAGTACAGGCGCATCATCGGAATAAACTTGGCCTTGGGCGCAGGCAGCCAGTTGGCTTCCTTCGCCTTGCCCGGAGAGTCCGCCTGGAGATACAAGTCCACCGAACCATCCGCGTTGGTTACGAACTTGTTGCGCTGGCTCAAGGTATAGCGATTGAGCGAGTTCGGCACAAAGAAATACTTGTCGTCATACATCGTGATTGACCAGAAACCATCGACCGGAGGCATCTGTCCCTTGTCGAAGTGAATGAGGTACTTCTTCGAGGCAGCATCAAAGGCTCCGCCGCTCCCGTCCTTTTCTCCAGTAGGATAAATCGCGTCCTGGGGACGGTTAGCACCCAGTCCGATGGCGGTGATTAACGCACGCTGCAAGTAGTCGGTGCCATAAATACCTGTCTTGGTGGTGAACATCCATCCGTTGATGGGTTCAAGCTGTTTGAAGTGCTCCATGATCTTGACTTGAGCCAGCTTTGGCACGGCCTTGATAGCTTCCTTATCGAACGCCCCAAGCTTGCTGGGATCAAAGTCCTGACCCGGGACTAAACCGATCTTCGCCATGTTGGCAACCATCGGGGCATCTTCGGCCGCCGGAGGGTTCGTCTTCATTAACTGCGCCAGATAAGTGAAGTAAGCAACCACATCCAGATGTTCGACCTGGTCGCGGACCGCGGTCTTCATATCGAAGTTGCTATCGACCTGACCGACCGGCGGAGTGTAGGGCTTGCCGTAGGAACTGAGTGGAACCAGCGAGAATTTATCCTGCAGAGCGTGAACCGCAGCGTAGTCAGCGGGCGTGCCGGTGCAGTAAATCCGGCCGAGCAGCCACACCATGGCGGTAGGCGACTTGTATTCGGTCACGCCGGCGGGCAGCGTACCTGACCAACCCGGACCGGTGATGGCGTATTTCTGGGCTTTATCGCCAGTGGTGCGCTTGCCCGGAACCTGAAACACATCCGTCCAACCAGAAAGCATGGGCAGCAGGTAATAGCGATCCCCCATGTCGGGAACGCTGAGAATCCACGGCTCCTTGGAAACGTCAAGCCAAGTCATGGTGTACAGCGTGTCAGCATTAGGAGCGGTGACAGCGTGATTGTCGACCGCCGGATAGGTCCGTAACTTAAGAAGCTGCCCCATCGGCGCGTGTGCGGCGTCAGGCGCGGCTACGTTGGTAAATTGCTTGCGCGTCATGTCCATGGTGACTAGCGGGTAGCCATAGATGTACGCGTCGACTGCAGTGCCAACTGCTTCTTCGACACCGGGCTGAGCGGCGGTGGCCGCCGGCTTCGTGCCCGAATTCGAGCACGCCATCATGCCTAGCAAAAGCGTGAGAATCAACAAAAGAAGTGCCTGCCTACTCTTCATATGCTCTCCAAGTCTCGTGCGAGGTCGGTAGCTCCAGCCCCGCGATTAATAGTTTGGACTGCTGCGCGCGAGCAGTGTCGCATTCGGTTGGCACAAGCTGCGCCGTTTTGTCGTATTCACTTCAGCGGCTCGAGTTCTCCAGGCTTCCAAGTCTTGTCAAACCAAGGTTCGAGCGGCCCGTAAAGGCGCAGGCAAGCGAACCACCCTCTGCCGGGAATGGTCTGGATCCAGTTACTTTCTTTGCCGGCTGGCGCCTTCGGTCCGAAATACAGGTCGTAGGAACCGTCGGCGTTCTTCTGCAGCCCGGCGGTGTGGCTTGCTTTCGAAGGAAACGCCTGGTCCGTCTGAACCATGGATCGCGTTTGTGCATCGTAAGCGATCATCGACCAAAAGTTCTTGGCCGGCGGGTTCGCCGGTATGTTCAGTTTGTAGTTCTTGCCACCCTCGAGGTAATTCTTATCGGCGTCGAAGAAAGCAATCGCATACTGCGAGCCTACGCCAACCATTTTCATCGACATCGCAGGAGTTATGCCGGTTGCGTTGTAAAAGAAGTAGGTCCGGGCATCCAGCAACCGCGCCCCATCGTCGAGGAAGAGATAGCTGCCGCCCACGAATGGCGTCGACCAGGCCTTCCCCGGATAGAAATACACTTGCGGGTCGCGCGGCCGGTATGAGACCGCTCGTGCCGTGGCATTTCCCACCGCAACTGCGTCGGTCAGGATCTTCTTCATGCGCTCGTCGGGCGCAAAGGGCTTACCCTTCTGAATTCCAATCGCCATCAGTTGCCCGAGCAATTCCGGGTTCTCACTGTCGGCCGGTTCTTCCTGAATCAGGGTGTTGACGTCTTCGTAGAAGCTGTAGTCATTGGGTCCAATGGTGTTGAACGTTTTATCTGACCAGTTCACGAACTTAGCCGGATGCGAGTTGGCGGCCTCGGATAACGGGTAGCTCCGCATGGTCTTGTGGAAACTCTCGACCGCGGGCCCGGGATCGCCATTGACCAGGAAGCCGCGCGTAAAGAAGCAGTTGTTGAACGTGCGTGACTTGAAGACGAAGTAGCCTTGGGGTACATCGCCCTTATAGCCGGGCGGCAGGAACAGGTACTTGCCTCCCTTTCCCTTGTCCGGGCCTGCATTCCCCAGGTCGGCGACATAGCGGAACCAGAAGTCGTCCACGATGCCGAGGCTGTTAGGCGGGCTTTCGATGACCACGGGACCATGGGAAAGGTCAATCCACGTCATGGCGTAGACCGTGTCCTGATTCGCCGTCAGGAAGAGCGACTTGGCGTTCATCAGCGTGTTGAAGACTCCGAACGTCCCGTCTACCGCACCAGTTTCGCGGAAGCCGCGACGCATGGCCACCAGCGAAGCCCCCTGTATGGAGTTGAGAAACACGTCGACGCCACGCTGGAAGTCGAGATTGTCGTACACCTTCTCGACGGTCGCTGCATCGGGATAGCCGCCCTCGAACTTCAGCGTGCCCAGACGCGTGTCAACTTTGTCTGGGGTGGTGATGCCGGGCGGGATAGGTGTTTCATACTTGTACTGCTGCACCTGGGCGAACGCTGGGGCTGCGACGATCATGAGTCCCACAACCCATTCGAGACCTTTCATTTTCTTAAGCCCCTCCGATTGAATTCTTGCCAGTAAAAGTTTCAAAAAGGGAAACTGCAATAGACCGCTCTCTTGGCCCGCCCACCGCGCCGGAAACCGCCCGGCGGCCCTGGAGGCGTCCGCCTAGCCTCACGGCCTGCCAAGGGCCGTGGAACGCTCGCATTGGCTATTTCCTAGCGCGGTCTGAGTAGCACATTGAGGCTGGCCATCTAAACCACTAAACGACTGCAGATTTTCAACACTTAGGTGCCAAATTTTCGGACGGACCCATCCCCCCGCTCGTCCGACCGAGAACGTACCCACTCACCTTCTAAGCTGGGGACCGAAAATCCCGGTCCCCGTCAACCACTGCGCGCTTCTTATGTTCCGGCGATGCCTTTGTTCTGCAGAACCCTGACCACCACGCGCCGATTTTCCGCCTGACCTTCGGCGGTTTTGTCAGAAGCCACTTGCTTGCTGGTGCCCATCGCACCCGGAGCCAGCACGTTGGTCAGCGGAATGTGACATTGCTGGTCGAGGAAGTCGGTTACGTTGGCCGCCCGCTCCTGGCTCAGCTTCTGGTTCAGGGCAGCCGAGCCGACGGCCGACGCGTAGCCTTTCACCTGGATCACGTAGCCGGTGACGGTCGTCGCCTTCTTGCACAGGGCCATCAACGGAGCGTCATATTTCGGATCGACGGATACTTGCCCGTTGGCGAAGTAGACCGTGACCTCGTCCCAGATGTTGTACTCGGCCAGCTCGCCGAAGCGCTTGTTGACGGCAGCAATGGCCGCCTGGTTGGCGGCGAGTTTCGCCTGCGCCGCAGCCATTTCCTGCTGCTGCTGTGCCATGGCCGCCTGTTCCTTCTGGATTTGCGCTTCCTGCTTGGCTTCCTGCGCCTTCTGCGCCTGCTCCTGCTGCTCCACCGGAGTTACGCCGGCTTGAATGTCGGTAGCCGTTTGCAGATTTTTACCGTTGAACTTCACGGTGTCGGCTACCAACTGGTTCTGCGGGTTGTAGTTTCCCTGCACCGTCACTTGCAGGCCGGGCACCAGAACGGTCAAGCCCATTTGCTTTTTGCGCGCATGAAACAGACCCGCCACGTCTTCCACGCTGGTGAAGTCATTGAGAACGACGACCACGTTGCCGGCATCCTGGGTCTGAACGGTCATGGTGGCGCCGCTGCGTCCGTTGATGACTCCTTGGATCTGGGCACTCTGGGCGCCGGCTACGCCTACCAACACCAGCATGGTCAGAGTCATAGCCATGAAAAATGCAATCTTGCTGATCCTGCTTCGATTCATGATTTGATTTCCCCTCCCGATTTCCCTGTTCGCGGTAACGGAAAGCAACCGGTCCGCTCGGCCTGCTGCAAATAACTCACTAGCTGGAGACAGGCGTGATTCGAATGGAAGCCCGGAACTCGAAGCGAATTTCCTCGCATCAAGCTTCGCCCCAGATAGCGCCTTCCATATTAGGAACTCGCTCTCCTCCGTGATACTGGCAAAACTAGTAGGGGGACCGCTAAGTTTTGCAAAAGACTGGGAGTGCAGGTATGTACTGACTTGACATCAGCTTTTTTATTGTGGTGGGACGGGTATTTCTGCTAGTTATCCTTCGGCGGTCGTTCGCCGTAGGATCCTCATAACTTTGCAAACTGTCTCTGCCCAACTTGCAGCGACCAGGAGATTAAGCCGTGCGCACAAAATCAGGTATTTCCAAAATCGCCTTGAGCGTTGCAGTTCTGGCGAGTCTGCTGCTGTCAGGCGCTCTTCCCGGGTTCGCGCGGGAAAAGAATGAAACCATCGACGCGACTGCCTGGGGCACCAGCACCCAGCTGGGAAAAAATATCGGCATTACCATCATCATCTACCAGTACTCCACCCCGGCGGATGAAGATATTCTTGTCGATGCTTTCCAGAAGGGCCAGAACCAGGGACTGGTAAACGCTCTGGAAAAGATGAAGGCGGTCGGCCGTATCTCGATTACCGGAACTCTCGGCTACGATCTCAGCTTTATCAAACTGATCGACACGCCCACCGGCAGGACGATTCGCTTCGCCACCAACCGCCCCATCCATTTCGGCGAAGCTTACTACGACACGCAGAGCCAGTATTACAATCTGACCGCCGGCGAAATCAATCTCAACGATCAGGATAAAAGCAAGAGCTACGGCGTGTTATACCCGGCGGCCCAGTTGACCATCGGCTCCGACGGGCAGTTTACTTTGGAACTCAACAAGAATCCGTGGAGACTGGGCAACGTCATCGACTGGGCAGGAACGCCCGGCGAGAATTAGTCGGCGCCGCCTCACTCAGGGAGACTTTGTGCCGCCGGCGCGGAAAAAAGTAGAGCTGGCAGAGCTTTGTGTCAGGCACGAGTTTACTCGTGCTGTTAAGCCTTTTGTTTTTGTCACTCCGAGGCGGCTTCAGCCGCCGAGGAATCTGCTTTTCGGACTTTTCAGGAGCCTCTAAAGGCCGGCCCTGACACAAACTATGCGGCATCAATTTATGAGACAGCTTGTAAACATTTCCAAGTGAGGATTTTATGAAGGTACGCCATACGCTTGCGGTCTTGACGTTGCTTTCCCTGTTGATGTTCGTGCTGGCCGGCGTTGCGACGGCTCAGTCCAAAGGTAAGTACGTTTGCGACGAGCCCAATCCGCAAAGCCTGTGCACCGCCGCAAATACCTGTCCCGATTCCGGGCCCTGTACAGTCGACATCAAGCGGCAAGGCATGAAAGGCGCTAACGCCACGCCGGGCTTTCCCAAAGCCAAGGACAATTCGCTCTTCTGCATAAAGCCGGGTACCACGGTGACCTGGCAATCTTCGTCGAAGAACACGGGCTTCGTTATCGACTTCGGCCCGTCCTCTCCGTTTGAGCCGCCGGATGCCATTATCGGCGGATCGAACAAGCCTATACCGGTGGTCGCCAAACGGCCGGGATGCTTCAAGTATTCGGTGGGAGCTTGTGTTTCCGGCGCCACCTATGGCATGTGCGGTTCAGGCACAGCCGAGGCAATCGTGATCGGAGCGTCACACTAGGGCTCAACGCCTACTGACCTTTGAGGTCTCACCAGGATGCGGGGCTTCTGGGCGGAATTGTCGTTACGAGCGCCTGATTGACGGGCGTGAGGAATCTGCTTTTCGCAGTGGAAGGCAAAAAACAGATCCGTCGCTTCGCTGGTGATAACAAATCCTGCCGCCCCGGGGCGCGAGTCTGAACAGAAGTCGTCGCCCTTCACCCGGCAGGAAGTACCAGCGCTGCTCTGGCCTGTATCTTCGTCCCACTTCCGGGCTGGGAAGAAATGGTGAACTCTCCGCCGATCAGGTGCATGCGTTCGCGCATGCTCACCATGCCCAGTCCCGCCGTCTTACGGACCTGATTCAACTCGAAACCGACACCATCGTCTGCCAGGGCGAGGGTGAGTTCGTTGCCCGCCCCCGACATATCCACCCGCACTAAGGACGCTTGGCTGTGTTTAGCCACGTTGTGCAAAGCTTCCTGAACGATTCTGAGGAAACACAGGGCAATTTCATTGTCCAGGTCTGCTGGAATGTCATGGCAGGCACATTCAACTTTGATGTGATATTGCTCGGAGAATTCCCGGCACAAACTCTTCACGGCTACCGCCAGCCCCAGGAACTCCAGTTCCGAAGAATGCAGTTGATGAGAAAGCCGGCTTACCTGATTACCAATCTCTTTTAACTTGCCGCATAACTCCTGCATCCCGGGATTTTTCTTGCCCAGGCGCAGAGCGATGGGCTGGCTGGCCCTTTGCATCTGGATTCCCAGCAAGGCCAGCGACTGGCCAATACCGTCATGCAGTTCCCGCGCGATGCGAGTACGCTCGGCTTCCTGGGCGGTCATCAGCCGCCGCGACAAATCCGTGCGCGCCAACTCGGCCTGTTTCTGATCGTCGACATCGAAGCAGCAGCCGATATAGCCCACGAAACTGCCGTCGGGCAGAAATCTCGGAGTACCGGTATCGGCCACCCAGCGATATTCGCCATCGTGCCGCCGCAAGCGGTATTCCATGGCGAACGAATGTCGCTGCTCGAACGCGGCATGGTAAATGTCGATGCACCCGCGCAAGTCGGCAGGATGAACTCCGGTGGCCCATCCGTCACCACGCTCCTGCTCCAGAGTTCGTCCGGTAAATTGCAGCCAGCCGCGGTTAAAGTCGGTACAGCCTTTGTCTGGTCCCGCCATCCACATCATGATGGGAGCACTGTCGGCCATTACCCGGAAGCGTTCTTCGCTCTCGCGTAACGCGTCTTCGGCCAGCTTGCGTTCCGTGATGTCCTCGGCCACCGTCAGCACGCAAGTCTGCCCGTCAAATTCAACCACCTCGGCCGCCAGTAGAACGCACAAAATGACGCCGCTCTTGGTGCACAGTTTGGCTTCCAGGTTTCTTACACTTCCCCGGGCCAGCACTCGCTCAAAGGTTTGGTTCAGACTTCCCAGGTCCGACCAGCGACCGACCTCGGCTATCGATCGGTTGAGCACCTCGGTGCGCAGAAAGCCGGTATGCTGTTCAAAGGCCCGGTTGACTTCCACGTAGCGCCGGTCTTTGACCCGGATGATGGTGATCATCGCCGGGCTGGCCTCGAAGGCCTTGGAAAATTTTTCTTCCGAGTTGCGCAGCGCCTGTTCGGCCCGCTTACGCTCCAGCACCGTAGCGATCGCGTCACCCACCATCCTGCAATGGGCCACATCATCGTCCGACCAGGTCACCTGCCGGGCATGAGAATCGAAGCCGACCACGCCCACGATCACTCCCGCGGCCCCGTAAATGGGAACCAGCAGGATCGATTGCATGCCCGCCTCCATGTCCGGAAGTTGGCGCTCGACCGCGGCTTCAGGCGGGTAATCGTCTGCCGTATTGATTCGGATCACCTGTCCTGCCAGCAGTCGCGATTCGCTCCAAGGCACCGTACCGAACGGCACATTCTGATAATTCCGGGTTTGCTGCTGAACATCTGGACCGCACCATTCATGAGTCGCGGTCCAGGTGGTTCGGTCCGGCGAAAATATGAGGACGTGCGCGTGGTCAACTCCGAGGAATTCCGCCGTCTGCTGCAAGGCTGCGGTCACACTCGGGCCCACTTCCACAAACCGGCAGGTGGTGAAACGAATCAGGATTCGCGTCATCAGTTCGTTAAACAGGACCTGTCGTTTCAGCGTGGCTTCGGAGCGTTTCCGTTCAAAAATGTCGCGCGCGATCAGCGATATGCCGATGATGGAGCCGTTGGTATGGAGCACGGGAGAAATTGACACCGAAACTTCTACGCTGCTGCCATCCTTTTTTAGCCGTTGGGTTTCGTGCCCCTGCATCCCTTTTCCGGCCAATCCGTCTTGCCACATGGACTGCGCCTCGAGGTGCAGATGGGGCGGGACCAGAAATGTCAGATCCTTACCGAGTGCGTCGGCGGCAGAGTATCCGAAAAGTTTCTCTGCACCATGATTCCAGCTGACTATCAGGCCTTCCGGCGTGACGCTTAGGATCGCGTCATCGCTGGACTCCACGATGGCTGCCAGACGCTGGCGCATCTCCGCCGATCTGCGGCGTTCTCCAATGTCCATCGCCACCACCGAGATTCCTTCGTCAGAAGGATAGGCAGTAACTTCCAACAGAACCTGTTTCTCGCCGATGGTGGGTTGACCGGTGAAGCTGCGTATTTGCTGCTGGCCGAGCACCTCGCGATAAATCGTTTCCACCCTGGTCTTATCCGCCCCGGCACGGAAGATTTCGCCGACCTGCTTTCCCAGGACATCTGCCGCGGCTATTCCGGTGAGGACTTCGGCGGCCTTATTCCAGCTGGTGCAGCGCAACTCTTTATCGAGCCTGAAGAAAACGTCGCTGATGCTGTCGGCCAGGACGCGCAAGCGCTTGTCGCCGTCAACCAGGATTTGCTGGACTTCCTTTTTATGAGGTGTCTGGTTCTCCACCACGGCCAGGTAGCTGGCCGGCTCTGCGGAAACGTCGTCGCGGACCAAGGTTACGGTTGCTTTCAGCCAGGCGACGCGGCCATCTCCCCGCAGATGCCTCTTCTTGCTGGAGAAGCTTTGGATTTCGCCCTTGAGCAGGCGCCTGCACTCTGCCAGTTCGGTTTCGACATCATCAAAACGGGTGATCTCGGGCAAGGTCCGGGTGAGCAACTCGGCGCGCGAATAGCCCAGGATGTCGCACAGCGACTGGTTCACCGCTAACCACTGACCCTGCAATGACACTTGAGCCACGCCGAAACCAGCCTGCTCAAACATAAGGCGAAAGGCTTCCTGCCCGTGCAGAGGCGAAATGTCTTCTTCTGTCAGGTTTTGCATTGCCTGGAATCCAGTTGTTTTCACCGGACTAAGGCGAAGTATATGGCTGACAGGCAGGGTCTGCGAAGCAAAATCGTGGGCTTGCCGGTCTGTACCACAAGGTGGGAGTCACGAAATCGAGGCGAGATCCCGTTTCATGGGATCTTCGCCTCGATCAGCACTGGAGGAGGCTGGTCGGCTTACTTAATGTTAAAGGTGACACCCAGCAAAGCGCCGCTCATGTGCGCGTCGAAAAGAGCCTGCTTCGGAGGATTTCTCAGATAGTCCACGTACAGATACCGCCAGCCCAAATCCAGGACGGCAGATTTGCATAGTCTGTAGCCCAGAACGCCCACCACCTGGTAGTCCAGGCTGGAACCACCTCCGCCGGCGTCTCCCGCGATGGTGACGGCTGCTTTCGGCGACAACGCCAGCACAATCTTGCCACCGGCCACGCCGTCAACCCAGTTCTGGGATGCCGAGACACCATTGAAAAGCTGGGGATTGAAGTTCAGGCTCTGACCCAGATGCCAGTAGCGCAAACCGATGAGCGCATCGACCTTCACCTTCTCACGATCCACGATGCGGTAACCGACCTTGGGAGTGAAAACGACTTCCGACACGCCGAGCTTGACCGAATTCACGCCTTGATCGAACGAAAGACCCCTGGAGGCCTGAAGATCAATCCATAGGAAATCAATCGGCATCACGAAGCGATTCTTACGAGCTTCGACCTGGCCCATCAGCCCGAGGTGGAAGTGAGAAAGCAAATCGCCTGCGCTGGCGTGAAAGCTGGCATCGTGTCCTAGTGCGCCCACCGTCCCACTGGATCCGGCAAACCACAAGTACGGAGAGAAACTGAAGTGCCACTGATCGTCTTGCGAGTCTGTTGCTGGTGGTGGAGCGGGATTATTCGAAGTCTGCGCATTCGCATCGGCAGCCGCGGGCTGATCGTCTGCCAGCGCCAACGCAGAAACGGATACCAACAGACTCATGGATAAGACGGCCAAAATCACGAACCCGGTTTTCCGGCTGGTCATCGTGCTCTCCTCTACCCTCACGGTTTACTCACCCGGCATACCGTCGAAGCTGAAATCGATCGCCAGCCGTGAACAAGCACACGCTTCTTCCAGAAATGAATACTCACGAGCATTCGTAAGAAATTCCGGGCTGGATATGCGTATGTGAAGATAACGATAGCGCGCCTCCCGAAACGGAACAACTGGCAGAACTTGCAGTTTTGCCAGGAAGAACAACAAGAGGCAATAGTTCGGGGACCTGGGATGCGACTAAAGTTGTATTCTTTGGACAGCAAACCACATTTTTCCCGTAATTGCACTTTCTTACAGGGTTCCCTAGCATTATTAACAGTATCCAGCAATACTAGGACCACCCTACAATTGAGATTGCGTCACGCTCACGGCCGAAAGCCATCATCGAGCGTCGCGGCACTTTTAGAGATTGAGCGACATAGCGGTACGCCGCTGTCGTCCTTAAATTCAAAACTAGCGGAGATGAAATCGATGAAAAAAGCGGCTTTACTGTGTATTGCGTTGTTGTTGGGTGTGACCGCCTGGGCGCAGGATGTGCCCAAGGTGGAAATTCCCCTTGGTTTTTCGTTTATTAACGTGCACCCCAACCTGGACCCGATTACCAGCTTCAACGTTTTCGGTGGTGGTGGACAGTTTGACGTTAACTTCGGCAACTACTTCGGCATCAAGGCCGATTTGATGGGTTACACCCAGAGTAGTGGCCTGAGAAATCAGCTGGAACAGCATGGATTCGCCGGCGCGGCCAGCGGCAACGTATTCACTTACATGTTTGGACCGCAGATTAAGAAACACACAGGTGTGTTTCAACCCTTCGGCGAAGCTCTGTTCGGAGCTGCCCACACCAACGCTTACGCCACGATCTTGACCGATGAAGGCAGGATTCTGAACGGCTCGGGCGATAACAACGGATTTGCCATGGCGTTTGGCGGAGGCATTGATCTCAGGCTAACCAAGCACTTCGCTGTCCGGCCGGTCGAAGTGGATTACCTCTTCACTCGCTTCACCGCCAATCACGTTGCCAACTACACGGCGAACCAGAACAACTTCCGCTACTTTGGCGGGCTGGAATTCATGTTTGGCGGCGCGCCGCCAGTTCCGGTTAGTGCATCCTGTTCAGCGTCTCCCGCTGCGGTTTGGTCTGGCGATCCGGTGAGCGTCACCATCACGGGCGCCAACTTCAACCCGAAGCACACCGAGACCTATGCCTGGACCGGAACTTCCGGCAAGCTGTCGAACGGCAATGCTCAGACCGCGACGGTTGACACCACCGGCCTGGCGCCGGGAAGCTACAGTGTCAGCGGAACCATCACCGATCCCAAAGAGAAGAAGAACAATACCGCAACCTGCACCGCCAGCTTCAACATCAAGCAGCCGCAACCTCCAGTCGTAAGCTGCTCGTCGACGCTCACCACCATTGCGATTGGCGAGACGGCGACCGTCACCATGAACGCCAGCGATCCGCAGGGATGGCCGTTAACTTATAACTGGACCACCAGCGGCGGCACCATGAGCGGCACCGGCACTTCGGTCACGGTCACGGCGACCAACGCTGACGCCGGCAACACCATAACCGCCACCGGTACGGCGACTGACGCGCGTGCCAACCTGTCGGCCAGCTGCTCGGCCAGCATCACCGTGCCTGCCATCAAGTCCTGCGTCAATATCGAGGATTGGGGCGAGTGCACCTTCGAGAAGAACCCCAAGAAACCGTGGCGCGTAGACAACGATTGCAAAGACACGCTCGACAAACTCTCTCTGCGGTTGCAGCAGATGCCCAACGGCAAGCTGGACATCGTGGGCTACACCAACGAGAAAGAGTCGGTCAACGAGCAACAGTTGGGTTCGCAGCGCTCGGTCAACGTCAAGTACTACCTGACCACGGACGGCCCCAACAAGGTTGACGCCACTCGCGTCCAGCCTCGTCAGGGCGGCACCAAGGGTCAGGCCACGCACTTCTACTTTGTCCCCGAAGGCACAATGTGCGGCGGACAACTGGAAGAAGGTACCGTGGTTGACGAAAGTGCTGTGCAGCCGCAGTCGCGTAACGCGCCTGCACCAACCAAGAAGCACCACAAGGCCAAAGCGGACGCTCCCGCTGCTGCTCCAGCTCCACAGCAGTAGCTGAGGTGACCTAAGTCGAAGCCAGCCGGTGAGAGGTACGCCTCTTGCCGGCTTTTTTCTAGGGAAATGCTGATTCAGTCGGCTATGGAAGGGGACGGTCTTCAGGCCGTCCATAACGGCCGCAAAATCATTGTGGCTTTACTGGCTGCCGAAAAAGTCACGTCCGACGCGCATTGTCCGACGCGCTTTGTCCGACACGCTTTGTCCGACGCGCTTTGTCCGACGCGCTTTGTCCGACACGCTTTGTCCGACGCGCTTTGAAGGGGCGCACCTTTAGGTGCGCCGTAACGGTTTTTTATTTTTGTCATTCCGAGGCGGCTTCAGCCGCCGAGGAATCTGCTTTCGCCCTTTTGCCGGCACGCGGGACGCTCAAGGCTGCTGCCGCCTCTAGTTTGATACGTACGCATCCGGCAGACTGCGAGTTATGATTCTCTCCAGTGGCCGCTTTTCACTCCACTTTCACCAGGCAAGATAAACGGGGCTTTCTTATATGCGCAGTGCAGCAGGACGGGTTGCGAAATTATTCTTGTGCGTCGGGATGTTGTTCAGCTTTTTTGCCTGGGCGTCCGACTGGCAACTGATCGGGCCGGAAGGCGGCAACGTCCGCAGCCTGGCCTACGATCCCGGCGATCCCAACCGCATCCTGCTGGGCACCAGCTCGGGACAACTTTTCCTTTCCCAGGACGGCGGAAATTCGTGGACGATTTTCGCTCACCTGGGCCCGGGCGACGACTACGTTTTCGATCACATCGTCTTCGATCCCACGAACCCAGCGACGGTCTACGCTGCGGCTTGGGGACTGTTTAGCGACAATGACGGCGGTGTCTTTCGCTCCGACGACGGCGGCCGTACCTGGCGCGAGCTGAAGGGCGTTCATGGCAAGTCGATTCGCGCCTTGGCCATGGCGCCCAGCGATCACAACACCCTGGTGATCGGCGCTCTGGACGGTGTGTTTCGCACCCGGGACGGCGGAGCCACCTGGGAACGCATCACTCCGGAAAACTCTGCGGCCATCGAAAACCATTCCTCGCTGCGGAATTTCGTTTCGGTCGCCATCGATCCTCAGAATCCCGACGTGATTTATGCCGGCACACGCCATCTGCCCTGGAAAACCAGCGACGGAGGCGCGAGCTGGCACAACCTTAAGGAAGGAATTCTGGACGATTCCGATGTCTTCAGCATCATCGTCGATCCCAAAGTTCCCTCGCGGGTTTATGCCAGTGCCTGCTCGGGAATTTACAAGAGCGATGATGGCGCCGAAGTTTTTCACCGGGTGCAGGGACTGCCTCACTCGGCGATTCGCACCCGCGTCCTCAAACAAGATCCGCAGCGTCCCTCGATCGTCTACGCCGGCACCACCGGCGGACTTTGGAAGACTGCGGACGGTGGCACCAGGTGGACTCTGGTTTCCTCGCCTGATCTCATCGTCAACGATGTTCTGATCGATCCGCGCGAGCCGAATCGTGTGCTGGTAGCGACTGACATGCGGGGCGTGTTGGCCAGCAACGATGGTTTCGCGCACTACACCAGCTCGAATCAGGGGTTCTCTCATCGCGTGGTGGGCGCCGTGGTCGTCGACCGCAAAGATCCGAACCGGCTTTACGTGGGCGTGTCGAATGACAAGGAGCTGGGCGGCTTGTTCCTGTCCGACGATGCCGGCAGGAGCTGGCGGCAATCCAGTCGCGGACTGGCGGGGCGCGACGTCTTGAGCCTGCAACAGGCAGAAAGCGGAGCACTGTTCGCCGGAACGAACCACGGGATATTCCAGCTGGAATCGGCAGGCGCTTCCTGGGTACCCATGAAGATGATTTCCGGACCAATGCCGGAACAGCAGGCGAACGCCAAAGAAGCCGGAGCTTCCTCACCCGCCGGGAAATCATCACAAACAGCCGCAGCCAGCAAGCGCAAAGCATCTGTCGCCAGGACAAAGACAAAGGTTCCGGCGGAAAACGTGATTCCCCTGGCCAATGCTCCTCGGGTACGCTCGCTGCAGATGGGCGACAGCGCCTGGTTCGCCGCCACCGATGACGGGCTGTTCACCAGCGTCGACCACGGAGAACGCTGGTACGGCCAGGCGGTCGAGGGAGAACGCGACTTCAGCGCCGTCAACACCTACGATGACGGGACCGTAACCCTGGCTGGACTGAAAGGCGCTTACCTCTCGCGCGACGGCGGCAAGACCTGGACGGCCGTGACCCTGCCGAAATATGTCAGCGGAGTTTACAGCCTGACTCTGACTCCCGGTCCCACGCTTTGGCTAGGAACGCAACAAGGCGCGCTGCGCTCAACTGACGGCGGACAGACTTGGCAGTACATGCTGGGCGGCCTGCCTAAGAATGATGTGCTGGCGGTCCGCTACGACGACACCGGCCAGCGCTTGCTGGCTACAGCCATGCATTCGCACGCCGTGTTTCAAAGCAAGGATGGCGGCAAGAGTTGGCAAAGCACGCCGGAAGCCGGAGTCTCTATCCGCTCGGCTCTGAATTACAAAGGACGGCTGCTGGTCGCATCGTTCTATAACGGACTGCTGCTGCAAGAATCGGGGGACACCGCAGCAAAATTCTAAATTCTGACGCCGGGCGCCTAACGATAATGCTCTTCGATCCAGCGCGGATAGCGATATTTCAACATGTACAGGGCCCACGCTGCCTGCACCGTGGTGTGCGCCGGATAGGGTGGCGCTCCAAATTCGAACACGCCGCGACACCATCCGTACCAGCAATACGCCCAGCTTCCGTCGGCTGTCTGATTATCGAGGATCCGCTCCACCCAGCGCCGGCGAATCAAATCCGGCCGTCCCGCAGCTAAAATAAACGCCGTCCGCTGAATGTAGGAATCGCTTACCCGAAAGTCATAATGCGCATCCCGGGCGATTTTCTCCGAGAGATAATCGATGGTTTGATTCAGGTCCGGCGAGCCGCCATTGAAGTTGCGATACATCACAAGCGCCAGAAGCTGATGGTGCCTCGCTCCCCAGTAATACTTGGTCGGCGAGAACATGTCGGACCGCTCCTCGTAACTTAGTTCCACCTTGTCGGGAGCGACCGCATACGCATCCCAGCGGACCTCAAGTCCCTCGTTACGCAAATCGTAAGCAGGCAGCAACGGTACGTGCGCGTCAGGGTTTGCGAAGCGATGCCAAACCGCATTGACCGGCTTCGGCGCTGCAATCATGATCAGATACGCGTCGTACCCGCTGACGAAATCTCGCAGGCGGGGATCGCCCGACATTTTCGCCATGTCCGACACCATGTACATGAGCGAAGGATTGTTCTCGACGGCGCGCGGATTTGCGACGATCCAGTCGGTTGCCCGCGCCATCGCCCCGTCCAGTTGCGCCTCGAAACCGGCGCGCGACTTGCCACTCAGCGAAAAGTTGTTGTTTACCAGGATGAGCAGCAACCCTATCGCCAGAATTGCGCAGGCGCCTGCCAGCCAACGCAGAGACCGGCGTTTCCTGCCCCTGGTCGACGATTGCAGTGTGCTGGCGCTATTCATTCGCGAGGGAACGGTAGTGTGTCATGCTTTAGCTTCGGGCTGTCGGCGGAAACCACGCAGACCAACGGAAGTTATACGGTCGGATCGTGTGATTCGAATCGTGAACCTGGCTCCCCGCCAAGGATTCACGTTCACAACCGCACGATTTTATCCGGTTCAATCCAGCGGAGCAAATTGCGCGCTTCACGCATATCGGGACGAGCCCGGCTTCGTCTGCCCTCGCTTGCGTGACCGGGAGGAACACGCGTCCCGATTTACATTCTGCTGCTTCATGTTGTACTTTCGGCAATGCTGCACTAGATCGCATCGCGATCGCGCACTCCACACTAAAATGGCTTCACAACGTCACGCGCAGTCGAAATGGGTGGGCTATGGTTGCCGTTTCTGAAGTCCAAAGGGAATCCCCGGCTAAGAAGGGAATTCGCTTTTTTCATTCTCCCGGCTGGATGGTGCTGATCGCATTCGTGGCCCGAGTGCTCTATATCGTGATCACTCGTGCCTACGTTCTTATCGACATCGACCGTATCGGGCTGGTCAATGAGATGGAGCGTCTTGGTTATTCCCTAGCCACGGGGCACGGATTCAGCAATCCTTACGGCGTCGCTACCGGGCCTTCCGCCTGGACCCCGCCGATCTATCCCTGGGTAATCTCGCTGGCGTTCCGCATCTTCGGGACCTACTCCTATGCTTCCGGCTTCGCCATGCTGGTGTTCAACAGCATCTTCTCTGCGCTCACCAGTTGGACCATCTACCGCATCGCGCGCCGCGTCTTCCACGAAAACGTTGCGCTCTGGTCAGGATGGCTTTGGGCAGTGCTGCCCTACAGCATCTATTGGTCAGGACACTGGATTTGGGAAACCAGTCTGACCGCATTTCTGCTGAGCTTGGTGTTCATGCTCACCCTGGAGATGGAAGGCGATGACCGCCTCTCGTCCTGGGTTACCTACGGGTTGTTGTGGGGGATCCTCGCGCTTACCAATACTTCCCCGGTGGCGTGGCTTCCCTTCTCCGGCTGCTGGCTGGCCTACAAGCTGCATCGCCAGGGCAAACGCTTTCTAATGCCCGTGGCATTTGGCGCGGCCGTCTTCTGGGTCACGCTGACGCCCTGGCTGGTACGCAATTACCGCGTGTTCGGCGAGCCCGTCTTCGTCCGCGACAACTTCGGCAACGAACTTCGCGCCGGTAACAATCCCCTGGCCCAAGGCTGGATGGTGGGTAACTATCACGCCGGTTCCAATCCCTATCTGTTGAACTTATTCAAGCAAATGGGCGAACCAGCGATGAACGCCGAACAGGCCGACGACGCCAAAACCTGGATTGCGGAGCATCCGCAAAAGTTCGCGCTGCTGTGTTTCCGCCGCTTCCTCTTTTTTTGGGCTGGTCTTCCCCGGGCTGGACTGGAGCAGGTCAAGAACTTGCTCTTCCTGACCTCGTCATTACTGGCCATCGGCGGACTGGTACTGGCGCTCAAGAGACGTGTGCACGGCAGGTTTCTATTTGCTTCGCTATTGTTGTCCTATCCGCTGATTTACTACATCACCTTTCCAACTCCGCGCTACCGGCACGCTATCGATCCGGAACTGCTGATACTGGCGATATTCCTGCTTTCGCAGATCCCGCTGTTCTCCAGGCGAAGTCCGGTACCCGCGTCCGCGCCCTGAGCCGATGTGCGCTGGCTGCTGAATCGATTGCCTTACCGTTCAGACAGGCGATGCCAGTTCGTTAAGACCCAACATTCCGCATCCGTCTACTTCGGCCTGCCCAGCCAGGAATATTGCCACGCCAGCGACACGCTCTGGTAATTTCCGCCAAAGCGAATGTAGGTGCCGTCGCTGTAGCTCATCTTGATGGACTGATGCTTGGTTAGCGGGATGGAACCGGTCCCGCCAATTCGCGAGCCCGCCTGCTTGGTTGCCAGGTTGCGAATCCCGTTGAGAGTGGTGACGCCGCCGAACCAGAAGTTCCCGTCCAGCGACACCCAGAGTCGCGGCTTGACGTCGCGGCTCAGGTGCCCTTCGAACGAACCGATGGGCGCTTCCGTCTGCGGCTTGGGTTCCGGAATACTGTAGTACGCGGGATTTCGGGTGTAGAACCATACTCCGGCATAGCCGTCGAGCACCCATTTTCCCCAGCGTTGGGAATATCCGAACTCCGGTTTGAACGCCCAGCGATTGATACCCCAGTTGATCAGCTTGGTGGGATCGTATTGCCCGGTCGGCGCGATCACCTTCAGACTGGCTCCCAACAGCAGCTTCTGCTTCCATTTCACAAACTTCTGTGGCTGCATCGCCGGACCACCCTTCAGATTGACCGACAGCCGGAAACTGGAGTCGAGCAATCCGGAACGGTAAAGCGACTTGTTGTTGCCCATCAGCTGACCCTGAAACGTTCCTACAGCGTAGGGCAACGAAGCGTTTATGTTGGCGGAGCGGCCAAAAAAGTTAAGCGCATGATAGTAGGTGAAGATGGGGACGTTGTAAGTCCCGGTGGCCCCGGTGACCGGAATGGTTCCGTTAAAATTAACCCCTCCGTCATAGAAGGCCCAAGTCAAGGTAACTGCATTGGAATGAAGCGGCGTAATCACATAAGCGCGAGGAGACAAATCTTGTGCGCACAGGCTTCTTGCCGCACACGCGACGATCACCGCCCACAATACCGGCTTCAGAGACAAGCGCATGCTGGATCGACTGAATTTGATCTGCTCAACCTAGTCGATGCGCCCTGCGCTTGCAACTAGCATAAATAACAGTTCCCTGGTAGCTGTGGTGTTGCCTGTCATTTCTTGTCGCAGAAGCGCCGCGCCTTCCCCGCTGCTCAACTTTTGATTGGCTTACTAGTAGTTCTGCCAGTTAACGAAATCCGGGCCAGCCGATAGCCTCGAAACCGGCAAGTTTTCTCGTCCCGTTGCGTTCGATCGCGACTTGCCGCAGCCTTACCGATCGACCACGTTACGCAGGCCCACCAGGATTTCAGAGAGGAAGATTATGAGCACAAGCCGAACCCTACGCATCATTCTCGTCGCTGCTGTTTCTTTTGTAGTCATCGCGCTCGCCTCCGGCGTTGCCGTCGCTCAGAGCGGGCAAGCTCAGGGCCTGATTACGGGACGCAGCGGCGCCACCATGACCGTCAACACTCAGGATGCCGGAAAAGTCGTTGTCCTCTTAACCGACAACACGCAAGTAGAAGAAGTCGAAGGCGGACTTCACATGCGCAAGAAGCAGATGGGCATGACGGCTCTGGTTCCCGGCCTGCCGGTCGAAGTGAAAGGCTCCTACAACGCCCAGAACCAGCTGGTCGCCGATAGCGTCAAGTTCAAGGGATCAGAGCTCAAGACGGCGCAGGACATTCAAGCCGGCGTGACCCCGGCTGAGCAGCAGCTCGCGGCCCAGCAGCAGCAACTGCAGCAGACCGAACAGCAGATGCAGCAGCAACAGGCCGCCATGCAGAAACAGCAAGCTGAGCTGACAGCCGAGCAGCAGAAGATCGCCGCTAACAAAGCCGCCATCGCCGACGCCAACAAACGTTTCGGCGAGCTGGGCGAATACAACATTCTGGGAGAAGTTACGGTCCTGTTCGCCAACGGCAAAGTGGCAATTGAGCCGCAATACAAGCCGCAGCTGATTCAATTGGCTCAAAAAGCCCTTACCGTCGATGGGTATGTTATGCAGGTGAAGGGCTACGCCTCGTCGGTCGGCAGCGCTGCCTTGAACCAGAAGCTCAGCACCCAGCGCGCGGATAACGTCTCCGATTTCCTGGAGCAGCAAGGCCATATTCCCCTGACCAACATGCTGGCTCCGGGCGCAATGGGTACCAGCCGGCAAGTGGCTCCCGACAGCACAACGGAAGGTCAGGCCGACAATCGGCGAGTGGTGGTCAGAATCCTGCAGAACAAGGGGATCGCCGGTAACTAGGAAAACTCCGATTAAGTTGTTCTTGAGGAGGATGGCCTTCAGGGAAAGGGATGGCCTTCAGGGAAGGGGGCGGCCTTCAGGGAAGGGACAGCCTTCAGGCTGGGAAGGGGACGGCCTTCAGGCCGTCCGTCACTTCCCGCAAAATCGCTCCGGCTTTACAGTTTGGTGAAAAACTCCACATAGAGTGATTTTGAAGAGTGATTTTGAAGAGTGATTTTGAAGAGTGATTTTGAAGAGTGATTTTGAAGAGTGATTTTGAAGAGTGATTTTGAAGGGGCGTAGCTTCAGCTACGCCGCAAAAAGTCCTTTATTTTTGTCATCCCGAACCCGGCTTCAGCCGGTGAGGGATCTGCTTTTCGAGTTTTTCACAAACTGACATTGGTCGGCCCGAAGCCGAACGGCATCGGCGTTTAGTTGCCAGAAGTTCGTCTCGCAAAATCTGGCGCCAAAGTTAGAAGCAGGGCAGTTCGCTAAAGGGCTGCCCTCTTTTTCTGCTTCAAGAAGAGTAGTTCAGGTCAGCATGTCACCGCCCCTCAGCATCCCTTTACTTGCTCACCGTGACGCTGTCGGCGATCTTGTTATATTCCTCACGCGAAAGAATCCGCCGGTCCAGCAGCTCGTGCTCGCTGGAATAAGGACGTCCGGCGATGACGCGATCCGCGGCCGCGTCATTCATTCCCGGCAGGCTCATCAGCTGTCCCTTGGTGGCTTGGTTCAGGTTGAGTGGCTTGTCAGAGCTGGGGCGGGTCAAACCGTCGCGGACCCCCTGCGCCACAGCCTGTGCATCCTGCTTAATCTCCGCCGTGGCTTGCGCGGTTTTCGCTCGCACCTGATCGGGATTCGACGGCTGGGTGTTGCAACCAACACATCCCGTGAAGCCCAGGGTTGCAGCCACGCAAAGCGCCGGCAAAATCAGTCTTCCTTGCATGTGTAGTGGGATGCAAAATCCAGAGTCTGGGTTGAAGCGGAGATGAACTTGTAAAGTGAAAGGCACAGACGGTTACTGTGCCTTTGGAGTCTCATCAGCGAACTTTGCCGTTTGGCAAAGTATTTCCTTCGATCCAGCGCTCGTATCGGTTGCCGGGCCGGCTACAAATGCGCGAGCTAGGGCGGTTGCGGCGCGACCGTCGCAGTGCTCCGTCAGCTCTCCTCAGCCGCAAAAACTACTTGCCGTAGTGCGCTGCATTCTTGGCGATGAATTCCTGCTTGTCGGCCGGAACTTCGTCCACCAGGAACATCGAATTGCTGGGGCACACTGGAACGCAGGCGCCGCAATCGATGCAGCCTTCCGGATCGACGTAAAGCTGGGGCGCTTCCGCGAAACCTTCTTCATCTTTCTTGGGGTGAATGCAGTCGGTCGGACAGGCTTCGACGCAGAGTTCATCTTTCGTACAGGTATCAGTGATGACGTATGCCATGATTGCGATCTCCCGTTTGATATTCTTGCTACCGCGCTCACCACGCGGCACTTAGGAAAGAAATCTGCTGCCCGGCCTGGCTTGCTTTCCGCCGGATCTTCAGTTCTTTGCCAAAACCACTGTACAAATACTCTGACCATCCAAGCGGTGACGGCGGTCACCGACCTGTTGTGAGCGAACGCACAGGCATCGCTGGCCGCTTCGCAGCCGTTTCCGCTGCCCTCAAACCGGCCGTCGTCTCCGTCCGGGCAGCACCAGCCGTGCCCAGCCAACTGTTACGAAAAGTTACGGGACCCAGGGCGCAGCGACATTGGCCCCTGACTTGCTATTTACTAGTTCATAACCTGGCAAGCCCAGCCAATAAGTGGAATTTCTACTCGGTCCGCGGTGGCACAGCGCAAATTGTACTCAAGGCCAGATGCCGCCACCCTCTATCCGGTGCTCTCCGCTATAATCGGCAGTTCGGCTTCGTCTAATTCCAAGGAGCGCTCCATGCACGCGGGTAAAAAACCGATAGTGTTGGTGGTCGATGACGAGCAAGTCATCGCAGACACTCTGGCCAAGATTCTCGATCTCAACGGCTACGACGCCTCGGCCGTCTACACCGGAACGGCAGCCGTGGAAAGTGCCCGATCGCTGCGCCCCGATCTCATCATCAGCGACGTCATTATGCCAGACATGAACGGCATCGAAGCCGCCATCAGCATTCGCAGCTTCCTGCCCACCTGCAAAATTCTGCTCTTCTCGGGACAAGCCGCCACCGCCGATCTGCTGGAAGACGCTCGCGCCCACGGCCACGAGTTTGAGATTCTCGCCAAACCTGTCCATCCTTCCGATCTGCTGGCCAAGCTGAAAAGCTAATCGCAACCACGCCTGATTCGCGCTGCCAAGCCGGCTATCCTGCCGTCGTGGATAGGCGCGCGTCCGCCCCGTCGCCAACCGCGCCAGAAACGGTTACCGGGAAGCCAGTGTACCGTGGTATATTTATACCATGGTTGAACACAGCAAACACCCCCTTGTGGTGGAGCGGGTCCAGACCGGCGTTCGCCTGGAGAAACGTCTGCTCAAGGTGCTGAAGGGGCTGGCGGAACTGAAAGACATGACCCTGGGCGACCTGCTGGAGGGCATCGTCCTGCATGCCTTCGAGGGCAAGTGTCCCTTTTCTCCCGCAACCCTGAAGGAAATCGACAAATTCCGCAGCATCTACGGACTCACCCTCAAGGCCGCCGACAGCCATCAACTCAAGGAGCATCACCCATGAACACCTGCTTTCTCATTCCCGCCATGACGTTGCTGGCGGCTGTGATCACGTCCTCTGGAGCCGCCGCGCAGGAGCCGGCCGCATCCCCAGCGCTCGTTCACACCCGCACCGAATTCCGGTTCACCGTGGACGCGCCCTTCGAGCAGACCGCTCCCCTCTTCGGCGCCGACAAGGAGCGCAAGTGGTCGCCCGACTGGAATCCGCAGTTCGTGTATCCTACCCCGGCGCGCGACCAGCCAGGCATGGTCTTTCAGGTTGCCCACGGACACTATTCCAGCACATGGGTAAATACGGCCTTCGATCTTGCCGCCGGACACATTCAGTATGCCTACGTGTTGAATGACGCGATGACCACGCTGATCGACATACACCTGACCAGGGAGAGCGCAGGAAAGACCGGCGTCAAGGTGGTGTACGAACGAACAGCACTGCTGCCCGAAGCCAATGAGCACGTGCAGCACTTCACCCAGGGCGATGCGAAAGCACAGAAGGAATGGGAAGGGGCGATCAATAGCTACTTCGCCAAGCTCGGCAGCCAGGCAGAAAAGGAGTGACGAAACACCCCATCCCATACGCGTAAGACACCGAGCTATTTTCGCGTGCTTCTTTTGCCCCGTCGGCCCACTCGCTTAGAAGCGGGTGGTGTCCTGTTTTCGTGACGAGGACGCGCCTTAGAGCTAGGCGCCTTCGAACGCCCCGCCTTCTTCTGCGTTGGCTGCGGCGGTGACAACTCGGGATCGCTTGTTTGTTCCACGTTAGGATCGCTCATGTAAGCCTCGACGCCACGCCGCGCGAGGTAGCGCCTACGGCGGCGGGATTGATCTTCGTTTCTTGCCCGATATCAACCCAATTACTTTATTCAGAATACTCTGGGTGACGCGGAAGTCTTGCTTCGAGAAGAAAGCGACATCGATAGGGCCAATCGCAGCGGTCCGGTTGGGAAGCATAGCGTCGGGTGTCTTCGCAATAGGATACCGGCCGGCGAAGCTGGCGAAGTTAGACAGGCGCTTTAAAACATCCGATTCTTTGGCGTTCGCATGAAATCCGACTGTTCGCGCTAGCCCTAAGAGGTCATGATCGCGGGCGTTGGGAATCTTGGTATATTTGCCGCCTTGGACGATAGTGTTTCCCCTTCGGACCCACAACCCCTTTAAGGCGCACTCAACCGCGTAACCCAACAGCATCGCGCGGACGCAGTATACGGTTGGCATGACGATCTTGCTATCGGCAGCCTCAGTGTATGATGCGCTTTCGCGAATGGCTGCCGCGCTGTGTTCAAGGGCGTGTACCCACCAGAGCCAAGCCCACCATGCATTGCCGAGGCGACGATGCACGTCGTCGGGAGGCCCGACTTTCCAAAAATCACCGAACTCAGTCCTTCTCTTTTTCGCAGGCATGTTAAGGTACGCGCGAAGGGCGAATGCCCTCCTACAATTCTCTGCGGCCTTCCATCGCCTTCTGCATGGTCACTTCGTCGGCGTACTCGATATCGCTGCCGACCGGAACACCAGTGGCGATCCGCGTCACCTTCACCGCTGACGATTTGAACAAGCGTGAGAGATAAGTCGCCGTGGCTTCGCCTTCGATCGTAGGATTGGTCGCGACGATCAGCTCATCCACGCTTGCCGACTCAACTCGCTTGGCGAGATTGCTGATTCGCAACTGCTCCGGCCCCACCCCATGCAGCGGCGACAACGCGCCATGCAGCACGTGATAAACACCGTTGTAATGGCGAGTCTTCTCGATGGCAGCGATGTTGGTCGGCTCTTCGACGACGCATACCAGGCGCTGGTTGCGGGTGGCGCTGGTGCAGTAGCTACAGGGATCGACATCGGTGATGTTGTTGCAGATCGAACACAGGCGAAGGCTGGCCTTCACCTCGCGAATGGCATCCGCCAGCAGTTCGGCGTCTTCGTCGTTGGCGCGCAGGAGGTGAAAGGCGAAGCGCTGCGCCGTCTTGCTGCCCACCCCCGGCAGCTTCTTCAGTTCGTCAATCAGTCGAACCATGGGCTCGGCAAATCTGGACACTGCTTAACCCCTCACATGATGGAAATAGTTTTCACCACAGAGACGCCGAGACACCGAGAAGAACAATCTTTTTATTCTCGATTTCCTCGATACGGATTATCCCTGTCGTGCGCGTTTAATTCTGCGGCGAGTCTCAAACCTATGAGCTGAACTCCTTACGTTCTTCTCTGTGTCTCCGTGTCTCTGTGGTGAACAGGTTTCTGGCTTACATTCCCGGCAGGCCCATGCCGCCCAGCATCCCGCCCAGGCTGGATTTCAGAGCCTCATCCACTTTGCGCGTCGCCTCGTTGACGGCGGCGACCACCAGGTCCTGCAGCATTTCGATGTCGCCCGATTTCACCACGTCCGGCTCGATGATGATGCTCAGCAACTGCTTCTGGCCGCTCATTTTCACGGTTACACTGCCACCGCCCGAAGAAGCCTCGATGGTGATCTGCTGCATCTTTTCCTGCAGCTTCTCGGCTTGTTGTCTGGCCTGGGCCAGCATATCTTGCAAATTGAATCCACCCATGAAATCTCCCACAACCTGCGCCGAATCTAGAGCAACCTTCAGCCGCGATCTTTCTGATCGATGACGGTGCGAATTTCGGCGCCAAATTTTTCCTGCATGCGTTGCACTAAGGGATCGGCCATCGCCCGGCTGCGCGCGCCTGCTCCATTGGCGGGCCTCGGCGTTGTCGACTTCGCCGGCGTGGCCGTTCCGCCGCTCACCAGTTTGAACTTCAGCGGCCGTTCTCCCAGCTGGCTGAGCGCGCTTTGAATGATCCGCTTCGGCTCCGGCCCCAGCGCCACATCGATCAGCACTTGCGACATGGCAACCTTAACCGAAACGTCGATGCCCGCTACCGACCACTCGGCTTCTTCCAGATTATGGGCCAGCACCTGTTGTCCTGCGTCTTCCAGCGCCGCCAATACTGCGTTTCTCGCCTGCTCAGAAGAAACCTGGCCGTTTACCAGGTCCGCGGCAGATTCCGGCGCTACAGCTACGGCTGTGGCCGTGCTTGCTTCGTTTGCAGGCTGATTCTCAACTGCAGAATCGCCAGATGAAAACGGGCGTTCATTCAAGCCGCCGGCAGCGGGAGAAGCATTCGAGGCTGAGAAGCTCGGCTGGGCCTCCGCCTTGGGCTCAGTCTTGCGGCTGCGATCTGCCTCGAATGGAGTGGGCCGCGTAAACGGCGATGCTGCAGGAGCGCGGGAAGACATTGGCTCCGGCTCACTCGCCGCTCGCGAGACCGCGCCGGTTCTGGTAGTCGAAACTGTCCCAGGGCGTGAGCTTGCGCCTCCCAACTTCGCTGCTGACGATCCCGGAGCGCCGGGCTTTGTAGGACCAGCCTCACCGCTCAACAACTCTTCCAGCGGCAGCAAGCGTTGAGCATGCACCAGCTTCAGCAGTCCCAGCTCCAGAAGGAAACGCTGCTCCTGTTTGTAGCCCAGCTCGCCATGAGTGCGCAGCATGATCTGCATAAAGCGCGACAGATCTTCCTCGCTGAAGCGTTCCGCCACGCGGGCCACACGCGCCCGCTCGTCCGTCGAAATCTGCAGGACCTGCGAGTCGCTGCCCGCTACCTTGGCTACCAGGGCATTGCGCAGAAACCGCAGCATCTGTTTGGCGAAGTGCTGCGCGCTCTGCCCTTCCACCAGCAGCCGGTCAATCGTGCGCAGCACGTCTTCGCTGGAGTTGCGCCCGACCGCGTCCATCACGTCCTCCAGCACATCCGACGACACCGTCCCCACCAGTCCGCGCACCACCTCGCCGCTTAGCCGGTTGCCACAGCAGGCGATAGCCTGGTCCATGATGCTCAGGGCATCGCGCATCGAGCCGTCGCCCACCTCAGCCAGCATGGCCAGCGCGTTGTCGTCGGCTTGGATTCCCTCCTGCCCCGCGATGTCGCGCAATTGCTGAACGATGTCGTCGAAGCGCACGGCATGAAAACTGAAGTGCTGGCAGCGCGAGCGGATGGTCTGCGGAATATCTTCCGGCTGCGTGGTCGCCATCATGAAGACGATGTGGCTGGGTGGCTCTTCCAGCGTCTTCAGCAACGCGTTGAACGCCGCGTCCGTAATCTGGTGGGCTTCGTCGAGGATGTAGATTTTGAAGCGGTCGCGCGCCGGACGATAACGCGCCGCTTCGCGCAATTCACGGATCTCGTCAATGCCGCGGTTCGTGGCAGCATCGATCTCGATCACGTCCACCGAGTTGCCGGCGCGAATCTCGCGGCAGGAATCGCACACCCCGCAAGGCTCAGGGACCGGGTGGTCCTGCGATTGGCAATTCAGCGCCATCGCCAGGATGCGAGCGATGGTGGTCTTACCGATGCCGCGATGTCCGCTGAAGATGTAACCATGCGCGATGCGTCCCTGCTGGATGGCATTCTTCAGGGTGCGGGTGACGTGGTCCTGACCAATCACCTCGGAAAACTTTTGGGGCCGGTATTTGCGTGCGAGAACCTGATAACTCATGGAAGGAATCTCGATTATACGGTCTAGCTCTGTGGAACGGGAAAGCTAGCCGGGAGATAATGGAGCCTCATTTTGCGAGGTGCCAAATGGAAAGTTTGCCACTCCTGAGGACTCTGATCGAGCACCTGCCAAGCCGCCTGAGAGCGCTTCCTCCCGAAAAAGTTAAGCATAAGTCCGCGCCTGACACCTGGTCGCCGAAGCAGGAGTTGGGACACCTGCTGGACTCGGCCATTAAAGACCATCAACATATCGTGCGCACCCAACTGGAAGACCGTCCCGCCATGCCGGACTATGACGGCGAGCGCTGGGTAGCCCTACATCGCTATCAGCAGCGGGATTGGAACGAACTGGTGGATGTGTGGGCAGCCCTCAATCGGCAACTGCTGGCGGTCGCCTCGGCAATACCCGATTCCGCCTGGTCGCGCACCTGCACCATCGGCGATTCAGAACCGTTGACGCTTCGATTTGTCTTTGACGATTATGTCGCGCACCTGCTGGGACACTTGCGGCACCTGGGCGTGGAAGTCGACGACCTCGTCTGAGCGATCCACTGGCTAAGCCTGCTTGCGCGTACCGTTCGACTTCGCCCCACTCGACTTCGCCCCGCCACCGCCATTCTTTTTGGCTGCCAGCTCCGCCTGCTTCTTCTTGCGGGCTTCCGCGCGGGCCTTCTTCTTCAGCTCTTCGGGAGAATACATGCTGCCCCGGCAACTCTTCGAACCGCAGTAACAGGGAGCGTCATCGTCGCCATCGTACAGACAGTAATCGTAGGTAAGCTCCTCGCCCGCTGCGATGTCGGCGATGCTGGCGATAAAAACCCGGTCGCCCTCTTCGTCGGTTTCGCAATTAGGATCGCACGAGTGGTTCACAAACATGGCCATGCCGTGCCCATCGATCACCACTTCGCCATCGCCCACGCCGAACAGATAGGTGAACTCCCGACCTTCGTAGCGATCGTCGCCTTCGGCTTTGGTGATGCGCTCGCCAGTGTATTCCAGCACTCGCGTGCCTTTCGGAATATCCTCCAGGGCAAAGCACCCTGCGGCATGGATGTCAGAGGAACGAATGATGAGACGTGGCAACGGTTAGTTCTCCAGGGAGTTTGGATTGCAGTATAACGTACTGCCATCCGCCGCCGGCAACCGCCCTGCTGGCGTGCGGAAACGTAATGGGGCAGCAGGGTTCCATTGCGCTTGCGGCATTTTTGCAGCTCGGCCGTCAAGCGTAGGTGTCACACCACGACGGTGCATTTCGGGGTTCACATTCAGGCCGGGATTTCGTATCTTGAAAGAGATTGATGGATTCGTTGGGAGGCGCTTTTATGATGCACGTTCTGGTTCGCCACAAAGTAACGGATTATAACCGCTGGAAAGACGCGTTCGATTCCCACCTCAATGCTCGCAAGCGCGCCGGAGAAACCGGCTTTCGCATGTTTCACAGCGTCGACGATCCCCGCGAAGTGGTTTTGCTGCTCGATTGGGACAGCGCGGAAGAGGCGCGAAAGTTCATGACTTCCGCCGAACTGCGCAGCGCCATGGAGAAAGCCGGCGTGATCGGATCTCCCGAAGTGCATTATCTGGAAGACGTTCGCACCGTTTATCGCACTTCGGCCGACTAGTTTTCGACGCCGGCAGCCGCGGTGGTAAAGTTTTTCTAAACTCTCTTGACAGCTCCAGGGATTTTGCGCTCCAAATCGTGATGGATTCGTCGCCGGGGACGGGCTCACCTTGGAAGAATCGAGGCCCGGCAGCAATCCCGGAAAAGCCTCGACTCATGCGGGTTTCGCGCCAGTCTGCACTTTGTCAAGAGTTTTGGAAAAAGAATTTTTCAGGCGACGCCGAACGAAATCCTTAGCTACGTTGACAAACCACTCGGGAAAATTAAAATACCCGACGACTCTCCGAATCGATTTGCAAACGTGACCAATACAACCCAAAGTTACGACGTTCTGCTGCATACTGATTTTCCCGACCTGAAGCTTTTCGCCAGCGGGAAAGTCCGCGACCTCTACTCGGTCGGTAACGATCATCTGCTTTTCGTGGCGACGGATCGAATCTCCGCTTTCGATTACGTGCTGGCCACGGGAATCCCCCAAAAGGGACGGGTCCTGACCCAACTCTCGCTTTTCTGGTTCGATTTCCTGAAGAACATCGTTCCCAATCACCTTACGACCGCCGATGTCCGCCAATATCCGAAGGAGCTGCAGAAATATGCCGCGCAACTGCACGGCCGCTCCATGCTGGTGGTACGCGCCGACATGGTCGCCATCGAATGCGTGGTGCGCGGCTACCTCTCGGGTTCGGGCTGGAAAGAATACAAGGCTGACGGCTCGGTCTGCGGCATCCAGTTGCCCTCTGGACTGAGGGAATCGGACAAGTTGCCCGAGCCTATCTTCACCCCCGCGATTAAGGCGTCCAGCGGACACGACGAAAACATTTCGTTCGATCGCATGGTCAGCCTTGCCGGCCGCGAGCTCAGCGAACAACTTCGTGATCTCAGCATCCGGATTTATCAGACCGCGGCCGACTTCGCCGAAACGCGCGGAATTATCATCGCCGACACCAAATTTGAATTCGGCCGCACGCCCGCAGGGTTAGTACTGGCCGATGAGGTACTGACACCCGATTCGTCCCGCTTCTGGCCCAAGGATAAGTATCGACCGGGTGGCCCTCAGGATTCGTTCGACAAGCAGTATGTGCGCGATTACCTGGAGGCGATCAAGTGGAATAAGCAGCCCCCGGCGCCGGGCTTGCCTCCTGAAGTAGCGGCCAGGACCAGTGAAAAGTATGTCGAGGCTTATACCCAGTTGACAGGGCATCCGCTACCGGCCTAGAGAAGCCGATGCCAAGCCTGTCCATGCTCGACTGGGTCATCGTGCTCATCGTTTTGTTGTCGGTATTGCAGGCGATGAGGCAAGGGTTTTTCTATGAATTCTTTTCCCTGGCGGGGGTGATCGCCGGGTATTTGCTGGCAGCGTGGGAATATCCTTATGTAGCTGCCTGGTACGCCCGTTTTGTGAAGTCGCACTGGACCGCGGAGATCGCCGGGTTCTTTACCGTCTTCTTTGCGGTGATGCTGCTGGCAGCAGCGTTGGGTAAGCTTTTCCGGTCGATCGTGCAAGGGGTGGGGTTGCGCTGGTTCGATCGCCTGTTGGGCGCGCCTTTCGGATTTATCCGCGGCGTTTTGGTGAGCGCGGTTGTGGTCCTGGCACTCGCAGCTTTCGCTCCCCAGTGGGGTTTGCAGCAGTCAAGAATCGCGCCGTTTATGTTGGTCACCAGTCGCGCGCTGATTTGGGGAGCGCCGGCCAATTTGCGGCAACGCTTCTGGGACGGATGGAATTTGCTGCGCACCGTACCGCAGCATATCCCGACGGAGCACGGCGGCAATGGCAATAATTCATAAAGACTCAGGGCATGGGGATGGTAGCGACATCAGCGAAAGCAAAGAGAGAGGCGTCGTGAAAGACCAACTGGAAGCTTTGATCCTGCAGATGTACAAAAGCGGCATTACGTATCCGGAAGCCGTGTGCGAATTCAAGAAACGCTTCATCCTTACCGTCCTGGAAGACAGCAAAGGCAACCAGTGCAAGGCCGCCCGCAAGCTGGGCATGCATCGCAACACCCTGAGCCGCACCATATCCGAGCTAAAGCTCGACGCCAAAGGGTTGCGTACTGGAACCCGCCGTCCGCCGCGCAGCGCTCATAACGTTTCCATCGACAAGCGAGCCGCCCGCTAAAGCGGCTTCGCCACTTCCTGCCCTGGTCACGCCGGCGGGTTCAACCCAGCGATTCTGAAAGAAAAAAGGGAGCAGCCACGCAGCCTGCTCCCTGATCTTCCTTTGGCCTGGAATTACTGCGACCGGTGTACGGCGCGGTGTGCGGGCGCCGCGGTCGACACTGGATTTCCGTTCTTGTCCAGCAGAATGCCCTCCGTCATGGTCATCATGAACGGATTGGGCGTGTAGCTGGAGACGGTACCCTGAAAGGCCATCAGCGATCCTACTTGCGGCATCAGGCGCGACGGAATCGGCTTGGCCATGGTCAGCGTGATGTCGGTCTTCTTGGCGTCAATGTCATCATCACTGCCCGCCAGTTGTACTGTCGTCGAGGTGGCGCTGATCACGTTAGCCGCCAGCTTCACGGCCTTGTTCTTGATGGCATTCCAAACCGTGTCCGCAGCCTGCTGATTGCCGGAAGAAAGCACCAGTTCCCATTCCGCAAAACTCATCTGCACGGGAGTCTTGCTCTTCACCAGATCCGCAGCCTGTTCGGCTGGAGACGGCGGCGGTGGCGCCGCGGCCACGGTGAATCCCGCAGGCGGCATTACGCTGGACGAGGCCTTGGCCTGGCTGACAATGTCATCCCATCCCTGATCTGAGCCGTGGAAGCGGATGTACTTCTTCTTGCCGTAATCCAGGATCTGCTGCTGCCCGGGACCCTGCGCCAGGTTCGCAGCCTTCACGATGAACCAGAAACCCTCAGGATTCACTGGCTTGGCTTCGAGGTCAGCCGTCGCTAATGGATAAATATCGGCGATATTGGGCTGCGACTCATCGCTGACAGCTTCGTGGAAGTCTTTTTGAGCGGTCGCGAAATCTTTCGATTGCAAGGCAGCGAAACCAACGGCTCCATCAAAGATCGCCCCGGTCTCGTTGTGAAACTTGGTGAAGTCGGCATCACTCATGCCGTCAGGCTTCTTCATGTTTTGCAGCGCCTGCAATCCCTGCGTGCCGTATTGCTGGGCCTTGGCCAGGTTGTCCTGCATCTGCGGACCACCCTGTGAGGCCATCGCGCGATAGCTGTAAGCCAACAGAGCCAGGGCCCGAACGTTGTGCGGATTGACCTGCAGCACGCGGTTCGCGGCATCCAGCGTCTTCTGTGCGTCGCCCGCCTGCTGGTAGGCCGCCATCAGCAACTCCAAAGCATCTTCCTTCATCACCGAGTTGGAATAGGTTTGCAGGAAGGCCTCCAGCGCAGCAGCTTTTTGCGCCGGGTTCTGTTGCTGAATGGCATTCACATAGGCGTTGTATTCGGCCGGATCCTTGATTTCCTTCTTCTGGGTTGGCTGGCCGGACTGCGCAGGCTGGGCCGCTGCCTGGGCCGCCACTTGCCGGACCAAGGCAGCGCTGGCGAACACCAGCAACATGATGACTAGCGACTTCTTCATTCGGTTGGCTCCTCGATTTTTGGGAAACTCCTCACGTCGCTCACCTGTATCCGTTTCAGCAAACGTAGCAATCACAGCCCGCATCGAAATCACGGCTGCATCATAACAGGCGAGTCCCTCCGCACCTTGGGCCCCAGAAGCTGAAATGGAATGCAAACTGCGGAGACCGGGATTATAAGTATCCACCTCGGTATAAGGCAAGTTACTTACTCACTTTACACGATTCCCGCGCTTCTTAAGACGCTCATCTGGCGGTCGCCGGATGGGCGGGACGGTCTCGAACGCTGATACCTTTGTCCTGGTGCCGTTGTATTCGTTGGACGCCAGCCGGCCGCATATGTCGTCAAGCAATGACATCCAGACCAGCCCGTGCAGTACCATGTCAACAGCAACAGCCAGCGGGTTCGAGCCAGCGATTCTTGGCTGCTGCGGCAACACAAGCCGGCGTCGCCGCGTCTTTCAGTATGATTCGAAAATATTCCCCCTGAAGAGGAAATGATTCCATGCAGTCTACCGAGATGGTTTCGCTATCAGGCATGGTCGCGGTCGTGACCGGCGGTGGCCGGGGCATCGGCCAGGCCATTTCCACTAAGCTGGCGGCCATGGGCGCAACCGTGGTACTCACGGGGCGCGATGAGGTCCGGGTCCAGCAAGTTGCCGCCGATCTTTCGGCACAGGGCCGCAAGGCCGAGGGAATCGCCTGCGACGTCACCGACCTGGCCAGCGTTGATGCCCTGGGCGAACACCTGCGCACCACCTATGGCCGGACCGACGTTCTGGTAAACAACGCGGGGATCGGAGGTCCTCCCGGTCTGCTGCATGAATTGCCTCCCGACGAGTGGGAGGCGATCTTCAACACCAATCTGCGGGGCGTGTATTACATGCTGCGGGCGGTCGTGCCGCTGATGATTACTGCCGGCGCAGGCCATGTGATCAACATCTCGTCGCTGGCCGGCAAGAATCCCCTGCCCCGCGGGGCAGCCTATTCCGCCTCCAAGTGGGCCTTGAATGGCCTTACCTATGGGGTCGCGGAAGAATTACGCGCCAACAACATTCGCGTCAGCGTCATTTGTCCGGGATCTGTCGACACGGACTTCAGTCCGCGGCGTCACGGCAAAGATACCCAGAAGATGTTGAAGACCGACGACGTTGCCCACGCCGTCGCCATGCTGCTGACCCAGGAGCCCCAGTCGTTCATCAGCGAGCTGCTGATTCGGCCGACCCAGAAGCCCTAACCTGTCCACGAAACCCGCAAGCGGCTCTCGGCTTCAGACGGCAGCGCCTGTAGGTTAGCGACAGCCTATAATCGAAGATCGCCTTCATTCCGATTCACGACTGGACTCATACCGATGAGAAAGAAACTGATTGCCGCTAATTGGAAGATGTACAAGACGCCGGAACAGACTGCCGTGTTCTTTGCCGAATTCCTTCCCCTGGTCGCAGACCACGACCGCGACGAAATTGTGGTGTGCCCGCCGTTCGTCGACCTGCAAACGGCAGTTGCGGCCGCCGGCGGCTCTAATGTCGCGGTTGGCGCGCAGAACATGCACTGGGAAATGGAAGGTGCTTTCACCGGAGAGATTTCGGCCGGAATGCTGACTTCCATTCAGGTCACGCACGTGATCATAGGCCACTCGGAACGGCGCCAATATTTCAACGAGACCGATGACACGGTGAATCGCAAGCTCGAGGTCGCTCTCGAAAACGGGCTCACTCCCATCGTGTGCGTGGGCGAGGTTTTGGAAGAACGCGAGGCCGGTCTCACCGAAGACGTGCTGCGCCGCCAGTGTGTTCGCGCATTTAATGGCATTTCCGCGCGCAAGGCGGCGAAGCTCACCATCGCTTATGAGCCGGTGTGGTGCATCGGCACTGGTAAAACTGCCTCGCCCCAGATGGCCGTGGATGCACACCTGGTAATCCGCCACGAGGCCGAGAAAGCCTTTGGCCAGGATTTTGCGCAGAATTTGCGCATTCTCTACGGTGGCAGCGTGAAACCCGACAACACTTCGGCGCTGATGTCGGAAACTGAAATTGATGGCGCGCTGGTCGGAGGCGCCAGTCTCGATCCGGTATCGTTTACAAAGATCGTCAAGTACTAACGACTATATGTTTCCCTGGGCTTTGCTGATCAAAATAGATCCAGTGCCATGCGTAGTGCGCGATCGAGTTCTTGCGATTTCGTCCGGGAGAGCGATCCTACGTACTGTGTCAGGTCCCTTTTTCGCAGACTCACTAGGTTGTCGCACATGATCCAACTGGAGTGTTTCAATCCCTCGTCCGTGCTGACGGCTACCTGAGTCGACAAATCCTGCCCGTTGCTAAAGACAGGAGCGCAGATTACGGTTGGAAACTTCGAGTCAATCAGAGTCTGTCGGCTTACCAGCACGAATGTCCGGTACTGTTTACGATCGCCGCCGCCGGGCTTGTACACCCGATACAAGTTGCCTCGTTTCATGACCACTCACCTGCCAGCGTCGTCGACAGGCGCTTGGTATTCAAGCACGTCCATGGCTTCGGAATTCAGCTCATCGGCAGCCTGATTGATTCGTTGCAAGTCACGCGCATGCTGGGCCGCGCGAGTGCGTTCGCTGAAGTACTTGCGAAGTACACGTTCAATCAGCGCAGAACGCGAATACTTCGTCCCGGCCAGACGATCCAGCTGGCTCAGGACATCCTTAGAAAGTGTGATAGACGTCTTCTCTTTCATACTACCATTGTACTACCTATGATTTTTGCTGTAGCCTTGCCTGGGTCAGCCTTACATTTTTGGCTCAGTCGCCCTCTTTGTTATACTTACTTCGCCTCGACGTTCTGCTGGAACCCGTGATGCTCCTGCGTCCGGACGTGTGTGCGGAAGTGGTGAAATTGGCAGACACACCATCTTGAGGGGGTGGCGCCGAAAGGCATGGGGGTTCAAGTCCCCCCTTCCGCACCAGTTTTAAGTTGTTGAAAAAATTGTAGTTGAACTTAGGTAGAGTAAATTGTACACGTAGTGTACACAGGTTTCTGCTACATTAGCCTTATGGAGACCGAGGTCTACGTAAGGCACACCGCCGATTGCCCTCACCGAGACAACCCGCACACGAAGAAATGCCGCTGCCGCAAGTGGATCTATTTCCCGATTACGAGAAAGCGAGTCTCTGCTGCAACCCGTTCCTGGGAAGAGGCCGTACGTAAAGCACGAGAGCTGGAGAACGATGCCCTGACCCCGGGAAGTCGACGTATCAGCGAGGCTGCCAAGCAATTCCTGGAAGACAAAGAGCAGCAGAACATCTCCAGGAACTGGCTCTACAAACACCGACGAGAGTTGAAGCAGCTGACCGAGTTCTTTGCTTACCAGGCCGCCCGTAGGATCTCGGAAGTAACTCTGGAGGATCTGGAGAATTTCCGCAAGACCTGGACCGGCTCCTCGACTACCCGAAGCAAACGGCAAGAGCGACTGCGGCAGTTCTTCAGCTACGGCATAAAGCACGGCTGGTGTATCCGCAATGTCGCCGCCGATCTTTCCAAGATCAAAGTCGATGAAAAACCAACCCTGCCTCTTACCCGGAAACAATTCGACGCGGCGCTGACTGCGGCGGCCGAATATAACCCCAAGGCTCCTGACCGTGAATGGCGTCGCCAGCGGGCGACTGCCATGCTGCTACTGTGCCGACATTCTGGACTGAGGATCAGCGATGCGGCCCGGCTAGAAAGATCTAAGCTACAGCCGAACAATGCCTTGTTCCTGCGAACGACGAAGACAGGACAGTCCGTTTACGTTCCGCTACCTGCAAAGGCGGCCGGCCTGCTGCGCCAGTTGCCGAACGACAATCCGCAATGCTTCTTCTGGAGCGGCCGAACCGCCCTGGAGTCTCCAGGCAAGCGTTGGTGGAGCACCATAAAGAAGATATTCCACACCGCCGGCGTACCCGAAAGCCATCCTCATTGTCTGCGCGATACCTTTGCCGTGGAGAGCCTAGAAGGTGGAGTGGACATTAAGGATGTGTCAGTGATGCTAGGACACGCCAGCATAGCCATCACCGAGAAGCACTATCTGCCCTGGGTGCGTTCGCGCCAAACTCACCTGGAGGACAGCATGCGGAAGATGTGGGAGCGAACGGGTATCGCATGAACCCAGTCTGCCGAATCATGCGCCTTCTTCCCTGTCCGGCTTGCTGTCGAATGCCCGCCCGCAGCCCTTGCACTGCAGCTCTGTAGGGCTCAGGCGCAGGATGTCGCAGGCCCACTGGACAAAGCACAGTGGGGGCAGGTCCAGGTTGGAATGGCTATTTTTGTCTTCACCATCTGCTCCATAGTCTTTTCTCCACCCGCCAATCTTAGATTGTGGCAGATCAGGTCGGAAATCACGAATACTCATCAGGCGCCGTTTCCGGACGCTTGCATGGTCCGGCGATGGGTAGGGACCAGCCAAAGTGTTTAAAGCTGTTGCAGGCCTTTTGGAACAGGCTAGGACTACTGCTGAGGAATAGTTCGCCGTCGACGGACAGCCCGCTTACCGCCCCGACCCTTCTTGACTTGGGAAAGAAGAGAGCGCAAGCTGGCCACCTGCGCCAGGAGCCGGTCGGCTTCGCAGTGGGATGCAGTTGCCAGATATAGGGCAGCCACTCCATCCTGTTGTGATGAATCCGACGCTCGTTTCTGGGCCCGACGAGCTCGCCGGTCGTACTCGGAAGCTGCCTCCTGCAGGAGATGCGCTGCCACATCTTGTCGGCCAGCGTAAAGAGCGATAGCGAAAAGCCTCAGCACCGACTCCATGTCTCCGACTTGCTCAAGCAACGCCGCGTCCAGGTACTGATCAATGTTCTTGAGTTCGTTGCGGCCGGAGCGGGTGATCCTGAACTCGCGACGGCCTCTCGGCCCAGGTTTGCGCTCGCTTACGAGTTGGCTCATAAGCAACCGCCGTGCAGCCGGCAAAGTGGCCCCGAGCGACAAGCCAGCTTGAGTCTGCCAACGGTAGGGTGTGTCAATCCCGGCGTCGACCAAACTCAAGATGAGCAGATCTAGAGAAGCGATCATACGTAGCTAAGTTACCAGCGTGTCACTTGTACTGGACAGCAGATTCTGTAGTGTGAGTCTCTTCGTTAACGCTTTGGCACCGAAGCTCATCGGCCCTCGAATACGAAATGTTGCAAACCGTCAGATGCCAGCTTGACGCAGTTCCACTCATGGGCGGGTATTTGACCTCTCGAGTGGATGAAAAACTCTTGCAGCATCAGTTCTAGCCACGCTTTTGCAAAATCCGCGGCCCAATATACCCGCTTGGTTTCGGTTTCCGGGCAGTGCTTAGACCTGTTCGTGGCGGCCCGCACTCCTTCTGACCAATTCATGGATCTTGCCCGGAGGCTCGGGAAAGCTACTAGCTCGACAAGCCTCGCGCCCCAGCTACCAGTTGCTGATTCGGCAGCTGCGTCCGTCGGCACAGCAAGATTGTCTATGACCTCGTGGTCGGATTTCAGCAGAGAGCGCAAACCTGAGCCAGGAACCGGACCACTAGGTGTTGGCGAAGCTGCGGGGGCACTGGAGTTTGAAACACCCGTTGCCACAAGGCGACGAATTTATCTCGGCTCATGCTGGGGAGCGAACTGAGTTGAGCGGCAATGCGGTCCGGCATTGTTAACTCTTTCCTTATGATGCAGTAGAGCCATCGACATTTCCGCTCTGTTTCGGAAAATAGTCAAGTCAATTGGGGACAAGCAAGGCCGCCAGTTCGAGGCGACGGGGACGGCTAGGAAACGGCCACCACGCCCCAGATGATTGGTAAGAACAAGCAACTGACGCAGCAGAAGGTGCCGAAGAGTGCATCGGATGGCGATTGTACACGGCGGGAACGTGCACGGATCGTCCAGCTGCTTGGAATTGTTGGAATTCAATTGCAGTAATGTTTGAATTGAGTTGCAGCGATTTCGAATTGTGTTGCAGTGAATCGACGATCCGTTGTCTTCTCCTCCCCCCGATAGGTCCTGAGGCTGAGCGCCACTGGCGAGTGGCGTGGCAACGGACGTCGGAACGAGACTGAGTAGGCAGGCTCTTTGCTGACAGCATTTTCGGACGCGGGTTCAACTCCCGCCGCCTCCACCATGAAACTGTTGTATTTTCAATAGTTTGCAGACGAAAAATTCCCACGTACACAATACGTACATCTCGCGTAAAAAAATCGAGGTGTGCTCAAGCTCTATCGCCGCCACTTAAAATCCTGCCCCGCACCGTTCCATGACATACCGGCGCTGCAAGTGCCCTGTCTGGATATTTGGCAGTGTTGAGGGCCGCCGCGTCCGCTACGCGCTCGATACCGTCTCCTGGGAGCGTGGCGAAGAACTTGTCCGCGAACTCGATCCACAAGAAATTCCCGTCAAGATGACTCTTGCAGATGCGTGTGATCGCTACGTCGAGCACTGCGAGAGTCGCAATGCGGGCGACAGGGTCTCCACGCCGAGGTTGAAAATCTGCCCCAATAGCTGCTCACATCCGGTCCGCGGAAATAACACCGTCCGGTTCTTGATGTACGGTGCGACTACCTGCACCCGGCTCCGTTTGTCCGTCGTCGGCTTCACCGGCACAAGCGGAAGTAACGTCCGTTCCGTCTCCTGAATCGCCGCCTTCTGATAACCGACATCCTCGACGAATAAAATGTTGGCCCCCTTGAGTTCGCCTGGGATTGATCTCACTCGTTGCATGAAGGTGTGAAAGATGACGTGCTCGTTGTAGGGATTCGGCCGGATGTAGATTCTTGGATGGCCGTCCTCGTAATACACTTCGGGCGACACGGACAACCTGCGTCATTGAATCTTCGAAAGCGGCGAGGGCTTGATTAAGAGTCTGACGGTCCGCACGAACAGCACGCTCGGCGTAGAACTTACGGACGAGCTGGGAGAGGTAATGCCGTTCGATTTTGATGTTGTGCTCACGGTCGAGGCGAATAGCAAGCTCCTCAAGCGTGATCTGGTGGTCCTGCGCGATGATCGAGCAGAGTTTCGAGACGAGATATTGCTTCTTATCCTTGCTGATAGTGGGCATGGAAGAATGAGGTGGGTTTGAAAAAGGCGTATCTTAAGAATACCGCTTAATGAAAGGTTGGCAAGCGATGCCGAAGGGTACTTGCAAGCTTTGCCTGCAATTTGGAGAGTTGAAAAGGAGCCACTTCATGCCGGCCTCGTTATACAAACAGAGTCGGCGAACCGGGGGAGCAAATCCGAATCCTCTGCTTTTGACGGAGACCCGCAAAGTACAAACGTCAGAACAGATGACAGATTATGTCTTTTGCGGAGA
>CAWJLM010000004.1:0-81999 GCA_963843725.1 uncultured Acidobacteriaceae bacterium | reverse complement strand
AGCGACGCCTGGAAAGCGATTTAGCCGACCTGAGCGAGAATGCCGGCTACGTTTTTCCCGCCTCGCTGCTGGTGGTCACCTCCGAACCGGCACAGATGCACCGCTATTTAGGCTCCTACCTCTTGTTCGTATTCCTGGCGGTAGGCTGCGCTGTCCTGATCGTGTACGCGCGGTCGGGAGCCGGACTGAGCCGCGCTCCACTGAGTTGGCGCGATCGCAGCCGCTGGTGGTCATTCTTTGTCGCTAAGTCGATGCTGCTGCTGATCGGCACCGGTCTGCTGGCCTGGACCGGGGTGCGCTGGCTTTCGGTCTATCTGTTTGGATCGGTGCATCCCATGGCGAACGGAATGGCGCTCTGGATTTTTCTCATCCTCTCCATCGGGCCGCTTTCCTGGGCCATCCACGATCAGCAAAAGCGCTGCCGCGTGTGTCTGCGCCGTCTCGGAACTCCCATCCAGATCGGCGCTCCCGGCTATGTTTTGCTGAACTGGTCAGGGACGGAAATGGTGTGTTCGGAAGGCCACGGCGTCTTATATCTGCCTGACTCGGAGGCGAACTGGCTGGAACGAGATCGCTGGGACAATCTGGACGACTCCTGGGCCGGCCTGTTCCGAGACAAGTAGCCGCGGATGGCGCGATGCAGTTCACTGGCGGAGCGAGTTTTGTGCCAACGCGTGATGCACTGCGGTCGACAGGTCAGCAACGCTGAACGGCTTCTGCAGGAACAAACTGCCCTTCAGCAGGATCTCGCGCCGCGCCGCGCTGTCCTCGGTATATCCCGACATAAAGAGCACCTGGATTCGCGGATAGCGTTCGGCCAGATCGCGAGCCAGTTCGTGTCCGCCCATACCCGACATGACCAGGTCAGTCAGAACCAGATCAACCTTCCCCTCCAGGTCTTCGCAGGTCTGCAGTGCTGCAGCACCGCAGTCAGCCTCGTAGACGCGATATCCCAGCTGTTGCAGGCATTCCCGCACTTTGCTTCGGATGCTGGATTCGTCCTCTACGATCAGCACGACTTGCCCTGAGGGCCGGGAGATGGTCGCGTTGCGTGTTACCGGTTGCTCCACGGCAGCGCTGGTGGCCGGAAAATAAAGTTTGAAGGTGGTGCCGTGACCGGGCTCGCTGTAGACCCAGATATAGCCGCCGCTCTGCTTCACGATGCCGTACACGATCGACAATCCCAGCCCCGTGCCCTTGCCCACTTCTTTAGTGGTGAAGAATGGATCGAAGATGCGGGGCAGGATGGACTTGTCGATACCAGTTCCGGTGTCGCTGACCGCCAGCATCGCATAACGTCCGGGGCGCACCGGCGGGTGTTCTTTGGTGTAAGTCTCGTCCAAATCCGCGACGGCGGTTTCCAGATGAAAAATGCCCCCTTTGGGCATGGCATCCCGAGCATTCACCGCCAGGTTCAAAATCACCTGCGTCATCTGGTCAGGATCGAGCCGCGAATTCTCCAGGTCAGCGGACAAATTGGTCACCAGCTCGATGTCCTCGCCGATGACCTGGCGGAGCATATGCGCCGTCTCGGTCACCACGGTGTTTAGGTTGATGACCCGCGCCTGCATGATCTGCTGCCGCCCAAATGCCAGCATCTGCCGGGTCAGGGCCGCGGCCCGGTCAGCCGCATTCAAGATCTGTAATAACGGTTTGCTGAACGCACTGTCGGGCGTGATCTCAGCCAGCATAAGTTCCGTCGACAGCTTGATGACCACCAGGACATTGTTGAAATCGTGGGCCATCCCTCCCGCCAGCCGGCCCACCGCTTCCAGCTTTTGCACCTGGCGCACTTGCCGCTCCAGGGTATTCTGTCGGGTCATGTCTTCTACGTAGGGCGAGAAAATTTCCGGCTTTCCGTTGCCTCCCCTCAGCCAGCCGGAAATACGTACCGGGACTGTGCTGCCGTCACGTTTTCGCAGAGTGGTCTCCCAGCCCTCGACCTTGCCGTTCCGGCGCAGTACATCCAGCAACCGCTCTCGCTCCTTCGGAACCGCATAGATCTGTTCGGCAATCCTGAGCCGCAATGCTTCTTCCTGGCTGTATCCACCCAGCAGCTCTCTCATGGCGGGATTCATGGTTATCAGGCGGTTTTCATCGAGCGTGGCCTGGGCAATGCCAAACGGTGCGTTATCGAATAATGCCTGCAGCGTTGCCTGCGATTCCCGCAACCCCTCTTCCGCACGCTGCCGTTCGGTTACGTCAACCGCCAGAATCAACTCCTGCCGACGGTCTTCCTTCTGGAACTCGAAAGCCATGATCTCGACGAACAGAGTGCTGCCATCCTTACGGCGATGCCGCCAGACTCCTGCCGTGTTATATCCCTTATGCCGCTCGCTGGCAGCCTCCAGGAATGCTTTGGTATCGCCGGGCGGGCGGATGTCGACCAGCGTCATGGCTAGAAATTCGTCGTGCGAGTATCCGTACATTTGCACTGCGGCGTCATTCACTTCCATGAATCGCAGCGTCTCGCAGTCGTAGATCCACATCGGATAAGGGTTGTCGAAGAACATCACCTTCCGGCGCCGTTCCGAGTGTTCCAGATCTCTGGTTGTCCGGGTGAGTTGTTCAGCCAGCCGGGTTTTCTGCCGGCGTTGACGCAGAAAATTTCCCAATAGCACCGTGAACGCTGTCCCAAGAATAATGAGCCCAACGATAGCTATGAACAGCATCCGGCCAGACCCCGCATAATCGGTTGGTAATTCTTCACCGGATTTCCCGGCGGCTCTTGCTCAACAACTGTCTCCGGCAAACCGCATGACGTGGCGGAAACGCGGAATTCCGGGAGGCGCTGCTCTTGCGCTTCTAAACAAACCGATAAATTGCGCTTGAAATTCTAGGGTGATCGACGCAATCAATCGTGCAGAGCGTTCGAGTCTGTTCTGCATCTGATAAATCTTGTTGCCCCGCGCTGGAACCAACGCGGTATTAAGTAATAACAGGTCGCGATGGGCATGGATGTGACGCAGAACACACGAGCAAGTACAGCCGGTTATAATGTGCAACATTTGTGGTATGCCGGGTCTATAGCCGCTGCCGGTGCGAGTTTTCTTGTAGGTTACACCCAATCCAAATTGCTGAAATCACTATAGAGTTTCGAACGGCATGACCAGACCGACTACTTCTGGGGAACTATGAAAATTGCAGGATTGAAGCTAGCGTGTAATTCCCTGGTGGGGCCGCAACACCTGGGTGGGCGGGATGCTCGCCAGTATAGTTTCCCGAAACTCAGGTCGCGATAGGTATTTTCGGCAGCAGACTTCGCAGCGGGCAGGCTTTACAGTCAGGTTCCTGCTTATAGCAATAGTGTTTGCCCACTTGCACCAGCAGGCCATGCATTTCGTTATAGAGTTGGCCGCGAGCACTACGCTTTGCCTGGCTCATGGTTGAGGCTGCATGGACCAGCGGCTCTTTGCAGCCAGCGCTATCGAATGTAGCCGCCGGCGGCCGCTCATCCTGCAGTGCACGCTCGACCAGATCGCGAATCGCGTCGTACTTCGTTGCCTTGGCAATAACCCCGTGGCGTTCCAGGATGCGGCGCGTGTAGGCGTCTACCACAAAGATTTCGTGGTTGCCGGCGTAGAGAAGAATCGCGTCGGCAGTCTCTGGTCCAATTCCTTTTATTTCCAGCAGTTCAGACCGCGATTGTGCTGTAGGAGTAGTCAGCATCCTATGCAACGAGCCCCCGTACTTAGCATCGAGGAACGCCACAAAGCTCTTCAGTCGCTCGGCTTTCTGCCGGTAATACCCGGACGAACGCACGAGTTGTTGCAGCTTTGCCGGCGGCGCGTCACGAATCCCCGCCAGGTTAAGGATTCCGGCGGACCGCAGACGGGCCAGCGCGCGCTCGACATTGATCCAGGAAGTGTTTTGCACCAGGATGGCCCCGACGATCACCTCAAAGGGCGTTTCCGCCGGCCACCAGTGCTGCCGTCCCCAGGTGCGCGCCAGCTTGCGATAGATTGCCTCTACCACGGCTTCCGGCTTCCTTTTTCTGGTCGCGTTCACTGCGAAGACTGCTTGCCTTGCTTCAGTTGCTGCTTCCAGCCGAGTATGCGCGCCTTGTTGGCTTCAGCTTCAGCCTCAGGGACCATTCCTTTGCGCTGGTAAAGGATCGACAGGCTGGTATGGGCAAGAACATCATCAGGATCGAGTTCGACAATCCGGTTGGCCACTGAGATGGCTTTCTCCAGCTGCTCGGTATCCTGATACACCCTGGCCAAACCGTGCATGGCATCGACGAAAGACGGGTCGGCGGCAATGGCGGATTCATACTCGCTGATGGCTTCCTCGTGATGGCCCTCAGCGTACAAATCGAGCGCGGAGTAGTAATGATTTTCGGCAGCCTGACGTGAAGCTTCGTCGGTCATAGATTTTGCGGGAGAACTCTGCGCTGAGTTTATCAGGGCTTTTCGTCGCGCGCCTCACCCTCGATATACTGACTACAGCCATGCGCAACATTCTGCGATTCCTGTGGAATTCGGGCCGGGGACATCGCCTCGCTCCCTGGCGCAGCCCGTATTTGCGCTGGCGAATCGAAACCTATACCGGCATCAAGATGCAAAGCATCGGCTTCCTGGAGTTCTCTGGATTTGTATGGCGCGAACGCAAAGAGCTGCATCGCTTCCTGAAGTGGACCGCCGAGATGGAGCGCTACGCGCGCGCCAAGCCCAAGAATCCGTGATTGCTCGCTCCAGCTAGGGCCGGAGCAGAACCACCCACGAGCCTCTAGCTTCCCACAACAACGCCCACCGGCGTCCCCACTCCCGCCGCCAGCTTCTCGGCTGCCGATGCTTGCCGGGCAGCGATCTCCAGATATCCCGAGCTTCCCACGATGGCGAAGAACTCGTCTTCTCTGCCTTCCGCATACGATCGAGAGACTCGCGTGATGGTCTGCCCGGAAACCAGAATGCTCACCGTCGCGTTCACGCCGCCGAACAACGCCGGCGCATCCTGCCGGCTGATATTGGTGATAAGGTTTCCAAATTTGTCGACCTTCAACACCACGCCGCGCAAGCTGTTCTCAGCGATGCGCTCCACCTGCGGCAGGGGCAGCCTCACATAGTCGGAAATCTCGGGGCCAAACTCGGAAGGAGCGACGCCCTTGCTCAGCCAGGCTGCCACGGGAGCGAAAATGTCACGGCCATGAAAGGTCTGGCTCACCGGCTGGAGGAAATACCGTTCGGCTGTAATCTGCCGCACCGTGAGCTTCGACTCTCGCGCTTCAATCAGCGACAGGACGCCGTTGTCAGGCGCCACAAAAATGTAGTCGTCGGTTTCTACGATGAGGGGACGCCGCGTACTGCCCACGCCGGGATCGACCACCACCACGTGCACGGTTCGCGGCGGAAAGAAACGATAGCTCTGGGCAATCGTCCAGGCGCCATCGAAGACATCGTACGAAGCGACCGCATGGCAAATGTCGACGATGGTCGTTTCGCGGTGAAGGTTCAGCACCACGCCGTGCATTATGCCGACGAAAGGATCGTTCAGGCCGAAGTCGGTGGTGAAGGTGACAATGCGGCTCTCAGACATGTATCCGCAAAGTAGTCGCGGGCTTGGCGCAAGTCAAGGCGTCCCCGCCTGCCAGAGTAATCGGCCCTTATCCCTAGCGAATGTCAACATCCCCGGAACTGGTGGAAACTTCTACCGTCGGACCTCCGCCGCGCACCGCACCTTTCAACTCGTGACCTCCCAGCGAGCCCTGCACCGTAATCGGCAGGTCCGAATGAATCGAGCCCGAGCTGGTGTGCACATCCAGGTTGAAGCGGCTGCCCGAGCCTAATGCCATGCGCACTGTGCCGGATCCGGTATGCAATCGCCATGGACCGGTGACGTCGCCATCCGCTTCGATGTCACCACTGCCGGTCTGCGCCTGCATTCCACCCTTAATGCCCTTTACGCGAATGGTTCCCGAGCCGGTGTGGACATCCACATCGCCCGCCCCGGTCAGGCTTGCCTCGATATCTCCGCTACCCGTCTGGGCGGAGAACGGCGCCGTCACGTTTTGCGCCTTGATGTTGCCGCTGCCCGTCTGCCCATTCACGTGGCCGCCCAGATCGCGCAGCCTTATTTCGCCCGATCCGCTATGCGCCTGGACATCGGATCGCACGCCGGTGACTTCCACGTCGCCCGAGCCGCTCTGAGCTTGCACCACGGTGTTCGCAGGAAGGGTTATTTCGTAGTCGATCGACACGTGGCGTTTCGCGTCTTCCGGCAGGTTGTAGCCAATGCGAATGCTGTTGCCGTTCTGCTGGATCGGCGGATTCGATTCCACCGCATGCACGGCAGAGTCGGAGCCGGAGAACCATTCATTGTTGCCGCGTACTTTTCCGTGCACCACCACCTGATTTGTGCCCCCGGCCTTGATGATGACGTTGCCGGAACCGGTGGTCAGATCGAGATTGGCCGCGCCCGATACCGACAGCGTGCGATCAAAATGCCCTTCCGCGCGGGCATGCAATAGAACGGGAGCCAACAGGATGCAGAATAAAACGGCTGTGCAATGCTTCTTCATAGCGCCCCTCGCCGATTTGAACTGACTACATTGCCAAGAAAACGGGCTGCCGTGATGGGGCAGCCCAAGAGAGAATCTCCGCCGATTATTGCTGCAAGACCACCTGATCGCCTTCTTTGAGGCCTGACAATACTTCCGTCTTCACGCCGTTGGAGATCCCGATGTTGACCGCGATCTTGCGCATGCCATCTTTGCCCTTAGGATCAGGAATGTCCACCGACGCCTTCTTGTCTTTGTCGTAGAGAAGAGCGCTCTCGGGAATCATCAGTACGTTCTTATGTTCATCCAGCAGGATCTCGGCATTGGCGGTCATCTCGGCCTTCAGCTCGCCGCCGGGATTGTTGATCGAGACCCGCACCTCAAACGTGGTTACATTGTCTTTCTCCACGCCCATGGGAGAAATCTTGGTTACGTGTCCGGTGAAGATTTTGTCCTTGAAAGTCTCCACTCGAATCCGCGCCGGCTGTCCCAGATAAACCTTGCCGATATCGCTCTCGTCGACTTTGCCCTTCACATAAACTTCGCTGGTGTCACCCAGGGTCATGACCAGAGTCGCGCCCGAGCCCAACACTAAAATCGAGCTCACCGCATCGCCCATTTCCACATCGCGCGACAGGACCACGCCGTCGATCGGCGCCGTGATCGTGGTATAGCTGAGCTGCTCTTCAAACTGCTGCAAGCTGGCTTGGTCTTTCTTTACCTCGGCCTGCGCCTGCGCCACTTTGGCTTTGTTCACCGTCAGCCTGAGCCCGCGCTACGTCGCGCTTGTTGACCGCCATGATGTAGCCTCGCTGTGCGTCGTCCAACGTCGCCTGCGACACTACGCCGTCCTTCGACATCTCCTTGGCCCGCTCATAAGCCCGCTGCAACGTGGGAATATCGACGCCTTCCGCGTCAACCTCGGCACGCTTTTCATCCGCCTGGGCGCTTTTCAGGTTCGCATCCGACGACAGCAATTGCGCCTGTGCGGAATTCACCTGCGCCTGGATCTCAACTTTATCCAGCTCGGCCAAAACCTGGCCCTGCTTCACCCGATCGCCAGTATCCACGTACAGCTTTTTCACGATGCCGCTGGCCTTCGACTTGATCTCGACTTTGGTGATGGGTGTGACCTTTCCGGTCGCGACCACGCTCTTGGTGAGGTCGCCTTTTTCCACCTTGGCCAGCTTGGTGGGATCGATCTTGGTGCCGCCGCGGGTCGCAGCGACTGCAACCAGCACCAGCACGACGACCGCAGCCGTGACGCTCGCGATGATGATCCAGCGCTTTTTCTTGTTCTTGCCGTTCGTCACTACGCCCTCCGCAATCGCGCAGGATTGGGTTCTGTTATGTGATACGTGCGAAAGTTGAAATTTGTTCCGTTTCGAAAGGGAAAATGGGCAAGCCTCGCCTCTGCCATCGACCTAACATGATTAGACTGGCCTGCAGCCCGCTTCGGTAGCAGGATTACGATCCGACCCGGCGGCCGCCGTCGCCTACAACTAATGTGTCCAATCTCGCACAAAACTCATCTCATCTTTGACGAAAACTGCTAGCATTAACACAAGTGCCTGTATCTGTTGGTGCCGGAACGGGACACGGAGAGGAAGTACGAGAACAATGCGATGGATGCTGCGGTCAAAAATTCACAAAGCCACAGTTACTGAAGCCGATCTGCGATATGTAGGCAGTATCACGATCGACGAAGAATTGATGGAGATGGTTGGACTCCTTCCCGGCGAGCGGGTGCTGGTAGTCAGCAATACCAGCGGCGCCCGGCTTGAAACCTACACCATTCCCGGCCCGCGCGGGTCTGGCGCCATGTGCATGAACGGCGCAGCCGCCCACCTCATCAAAAAGGGCGACGAGATCATCATCATGGGTTTCGAGCTCACCGATAAGCCCGTGGACTCGAAGCAGATCGTGTTGGGACCACACAACGAGTTTGTACGCTGGCTGGCAACCGAAACCGCCAACACATATCTGCCTGAAACCGTGGACGCGCTGTAGAACGTGGCTTCGAAAGCCACAATCCTTTTTTGTATTTCCGACCGGACCGGAGCGGAGCGGAGGAACCTGCGGTTTGTCTCTCCCGCGAAGAACTGCCGCCGCAGGCAAGGATGTTCATTCGTCAACAGCAATTCAAGGCAGCAATAACGGCGAGGCAGATCCGTTGCCCGGCCGAACCGCAGATCCCTCGGCTCGGGCTAAAGCCCTCGGTCGGGATGAGAAAACGATGCGCTGGCTACGTTTTCTGTGATCCCGCCTTCACCTTCCACAAAAGCTGCCGCAACATCCCTTGCCACAGCTCCGCGTCGCCTGACGACAGATCCAGCCGGCGCACCATTCTCCGCACCCGCTCTTGGGTCGAAGCCACAGCAATCGGATTCACATAACCGCTGAACTGCAACGCCTCGAGCAAGCTTGCCGAAATGCGCTCGACTTCGCCCGCCGTGGCCCGCTTCGATGTTTTCTCCGGACGTGCCGCCTGCTTAACATCGCGCACCAGTTCGTACAGGCACACCGCAACCGCCTGTCCCAGGTTCATCGAGCTATGTTGCTCGCGAGTTGGTATGTGCATCAGCCAGTGGCAGTGGCTAAGGTCATCGTTCGACAGGCCAGTCTTCTCGGCGCCGAACAGCAGCGCAACCTGCGCCGACGCCAGCTGTTTGCGGATAAGCCGAGCTCCATACTCCAAACGCCGCAGCGGATGTTGCAGCTCGCGATGCTGCACTGCCGTGGTACCCACGACCAGCGTGCAGTCGGCAACGGCTTCCGCAGTAGTCTTGATCTCTTCGGCCTTGGCGAGCAGAGGAGCTGCGGCCATGGCAGACTTCGCCTCGCGAAACGCTACGTCATACGGATTGACCACGCGCAACCGCAGAACGCCGAAGTTGCTCATGGCGCGCGCCGCCGCTCCAATGTTGAGCGGATTATGCGGCGACACCAAAACTACGCATAGGCGATCGAGTTCCCGCGGCATGAAATTGAGTGTAGTGTATGCAAGCCGATCTCCAAACATCTCCGCCCAGGCAACACGCTAAGCCTTAAGTGCGTCTTAACTTCATGCCCGCACCGCCGTCGCCCGTCCAATCAAGAAGGCCCAGGAATTTGCTGTCGCTTCTGGTCCTTGGTCCCGTGTTGCTGGGGACGGCAGTCGTGACCTGCGCGCAGGCTACGAAGCCTGCCCCGCCTACGCCGATTGACGCCAAGAAGGCGGAGCTGGGCGGCAAGACCTGGGATCCGGCGTGGGACCGGATCGTGGAAAAAGCCGTCCCGCAGGAAATGCTTTCCTCGCAGGTGCCGCGCGACGTCCGCCGCTTTTGCCCGAACTTTTACCACTTGAGCGACACCGACAAGCGCGTCTTCTGGGCGTATTTCTTCCAGGCGCTGGCCGGAGCCGAGGCCGGCTTAAATCCCACGACGCGGGTGCGCCACACCGAACCCGAAGTGGCAAAGATTGATGAGGTCAGTGGCCGGGCAGTGCGCAGCGAAGGTCTGCTGCAACTCACTTATGCCGACCAGAAGCGCTACGGTTGTGACTTCGATTGGGACAAAGATCGCAATCTGAAGAGTAACGATCCGGCCAAAACTATTCTTCAGCCCAAAAATAATCTGGAATGCGGCATTAAGATCATCGACAACCAAATCATCACGCAGCACAAGGGTCTGGTGTCGCGAACGTCGTACTGGTCAACCTTGCAGCCGGGAACCGTAAGTTATCGCGTCTTCGCCAAAGAGATGACCAATCCGCCGGCCGTCTGCGCTTTGCCTCCACGCAGCACGACGGCTGCCTCCAAACTTCCCAAGACCGCGACCACGGTTTCGGTGCAGCAGGACGCCGAGCGCACCCGGGCATCGCGATAAACATCTGTCGTCCTGAGCGGAGGCGTCGGTTGTCGGCCGCCTGAAGTCGTAAGACCCCGCTCGTGGACGGATACTTCTTCGAGGTGAAAAATCACGAACAAAAACAGTCACCGCATTCAGCAACTCTTGATTTGACGACGGCCGACGACGGTGTTAACTTGCAAGAACACTGGAAAGGAGGGTGATCCAAAAATATGATATCTGACAGTCATTGTAGTAACCCAAGTGAGGTGGCTGAGGCTTAGGGCTTCCGCTCTAAATCCTCGCAAGACCGCTGCTTTTGGCGTCTGCCGCTGGGGCCACTAAGAGTGGACAGCCTCAGGCCAATCCCAACAGCTAACCGGAAAGGACCCGCTGGCGCAAGGCGCTGCGGGTCTTTTTCTATTTCTATATGCGTTTCGGTAGAGCCAGCCTTCAGGCTGGCGTGCAAAGTGCCGCGGGGAACTCGTGCGGCTTGCCAAGGTCTGCGGCCTTGGCAGCCAAACCTGAATCATCGACGCAGCCTAACGCGGGCCTGAAGGTCCGCTCTACCGCATGCCCACGAAGAACCTGCATCAGCGAAAGGTTACCTTATGCCCGCCGTCGAAGTTCCCATCCTCGAAACCGCACGCCTGCGCCTGCGCGGCCATCGGCTCGACGATTTCGCTGCCTGCTCTGCCATGTGGGCCGATCCTGTCGTCACTCGCCATATCGGCGGCAAGCCCTCTACGCAGGAGGAAGTTTGGACCCGCCTGCTGCGCTACGTTGGACACTGGGCGTGGCTCGGCTTCGGTTACTGGGCGCTGGAGGAAAAAGCCTCGGGAGAATTTATCGGCGAATTAGGCTTCGCCGACTTCAAGCGCGACATCGAGCCTTTGCTCAAAGACATGCCCGAGTTGGGCTGGGCACTGGTCTCAAGAGCCCATGGCAAAGGCTACGCGACCGAGGCCGTTGGGGCGGCAACTGTGTGGGGCGACGAACATTTTGGCCGGAAGCAGACGGCCTGCCTGATCCATCCCGAAAATCTGGCGTCGATTCGGGTGGCCGAGAAATGCGGCTATCGCGAGTCGCAGCGCACCACCTACAAGGATCACGAGGTGATCCTGTCGGTGCGACCGGCTCCGCGCTAGCCAGGTCTTACTGCAACTTCGGCGTCTTTTGAGTAGACCCGGCCGGGGCCTGCGAAGAGGTGGTCGATTGCGAATCGCCCGAGTCGGGCGCCGCCTGCGTCAGGCCGTGCTTGCCTACCGGAGCTTCCCCGGGACGGAGCTTTCGGCAGCAACCGCTGACCATATCCCCTTGCGGCAGATTCACTTGCGATGAGTAGGGATAGGTACGCTTGCGCACTGGATCAGTACAGGCGGCCTTCTGAATATTTGCCGACAGAGCGTAGCCTCCGTTCATCGGCGCCAGACCGTCGGCCCGATGCCACTCCCACGCCTTGTCTTCCGGAACCCAGTAGAAATCCCCAAGAAACGTCTGATCGGGCTGGTTGATCCCCAGATACCGCGCCTCACCATTGATGAACTGGACGCTCCATTTGGGTCCGTAGCCGAAGCAAACCATATCCGGCGGCTTGGGAGGTGTCGGGTCCGGAGCTTCTGACTGCGCCGCGGCTGCTATGCCGGTCATCATGAAAAGCAGAAACGCTACCACGCGAAAGATCGTCCGTTGCATCGGTACTCCTCGTAACGGAATGGTCGCTGCAAAAGGGGCGTGAGTCAACTGGTAGTTTTTGCAGCCCGGCTTAATCCTAGGCGCACCACCTGCTCGATTGACTCACGCAGTCCCATCGCCGGTAAGGCTGCGGGGCTGACCCAGCGAACATCGCTGACATCGCTGCCCGCGACGGCCTCGCCCGAAATCGGCCGGCACAGGTAATCGATCAGAACGTAGTGATATTGGGTGCGGCCCTGCCCGTCGGTGAAAATGCTATCGAACACATCGAGCACCTCGCCGGGCTCGACCTCAACCCCGGTTTCCTCCAACGCTTCGCGGCGAACGCCGTCCCGCAGCTTCTCACCCAGCTCCAGCATGCCGCCGGGAACGGACCATTCTCCCTTCAGCGGTTCGGTAGCCCGTCTGACCAGCAAGGCTCGTCCAGCCTCTACGATCACGGCCCCCACTCCGATGATGGGCTGTTCCGGATAATCCCGCTTCATCGGGCGTCTCCCCGGTTGAATCCTGGGGCAAAAAAATCGGCTGGCGTAAACCCGATGATTCGCCAACCCTTAGGGGTGAGTTTCAACTGAAAGCGCATCTGGGCGGTACGCCGTTCCGGTATTCCGGTCGCCTCGTAGGGCATCGCGTCCATCTCAATATCGGCGGTGGCCGAACCGTGGTCCTTGTCGGCAGTAACCTGCAGGATCTGATAGTGAAAGTTGACCTCGCTGTAAAGGCCAAAGAATGACCGGAATTGCTGCTGCAGGCTGGAGTAGCCCGGAAACTGTTTGTCGAACAAGGACATAAGCTGGCTCACGTCTTGCACCGCAACCCCATTTCGCAGAGGTTCCAGGACGTCGTGGATGACCTGGTCGCTGAGACTTGGTTTCTCGTCCAACGCCGAATCCGCCGGGTTCGAGTCCGCCGCAGCCGGGGGCTGGCCCGACTGCTGTTGCGCCCAGGGAAGAAAATGACCGCTTCGAGCGGAAAGCAGCGCTGGCCACGCATGGCATAGCCCGGTCAGGAGCAGCGGAGCAAGCAAGCTGTAGCAGATACTTGGTTTTGGCATCAAAATCCTGTACGAGGTGCAGGGAGGCAGCCTCTCGTGCATAATACTGCTTTAGCTGCTGCAGTACAGTGGTTTGGCCCATGGCGAGCGACGAGCCCAAACGTGACAAAGAGCCATCCGAGCCCATTGATCGCGTCCCTAAGGCGGTGCGTTCCAGGCCTGTCGAAAGCTGGGCATCTCCGGCGCAACTTTCTGGCATGGCGAGGGTTAGAGCCGATGTGGGCAGCATCGCACTAGATCGAGGCATGCTGGTTGGGGGCGCGGTCAGCGGGACGCCGTCGCCACCCACAGCGGTACGGGGCGAATTGGCTGAACCTGTCGTTTTAGAGATGCTGAGCGACGCCGAGGTCATGTTGCGTGTGGCCTCCGGTGACGACATCGCCTTCGATTATCTGGTCGAGAAGTATCGCCGGCCGATGGTCAGCTTCATGTATCGCATGACCCGCAATCAGGCCGTGGCCGAAGAGTTGGCGCAGGAAGTGTTTCTGCGGGTGTATCGCTCGCGCCAAAGTTATGAGGCGAGCGCGAAATTTACCACCTGGCTGTATCGCATCGCGACCAACCTGGCCGTGAATCATGCCCGTGATACCAAGCACGAGCGGCCCGAGAACACGGTCAACATTGACGAGCCCGACAGCGATACCGGCATGACCATGGATGTCGCCGACGGCAGCTTGAACGCTGAGCAGATCATTCTGCGGCGCGAGCGCCTGGCGGCCATTCGCCGTCAGGTGGAAGCCTTGCCTGAACGTCAGCGTTCGGCGGTGCTGATGCATAAATATCAGAACCTGGATTACAAGCAGATCGCAGCGGTATTGAAGTTGAGTGAGTCGGCGACCAAGTCGTTATTGTTCAGAGCGTATGAAACGCTCCGGGAGACGTTAAAACAGTTTATATAAGCGGTTAGCAGGAAGTAGGGTGCGGTTATGAATTGCGAGAAACTTCGCGAAGAATTCATGGAAGCGGTGCTCAGCGGGCCGGCAGCGGCTTCGCCTGAATTGCGGGAACATCTGCGGAGTTGTGCGGCTTGTGCTGAGGAACTGGCTTCGTTCCAGCAAACCATGACGCTGCTCGACAGTTGGCAGGCGCCCGAGCCTTCCCCGTATTTTAGTTCGCGGCTGCGGGCGCGCCTGCGCGAGGAGGCGGCGGCTCCGGCGCTAGGCTGGCTGGCGTGGCTTCGCCGTCCCGTGTTAGCCGCGGCGGCAGCGGTCTTGATCGCGGTGGGCGCCGGATTGCTGGAGATCGGTCACTTCACTCACGACCAGAACACTCTGGCTACCAATGACGGCGTAATTCGCAGCGGCGCTCCAGGAAGCGCTGTCGGCGATTTGCAGTATCTCGACAAGAACGCCGACCTGTTTTCCGAATTTGACGCCCTCGACGGGCAATCGTCTACGGAGTAAGTGAAGTCTTGTGACTCTGGCCAGGTCCATCTCGCTGACCGCGCTGTTGCTGTGCAGCGCAATTCCAGCGTTCACTTTGGCTCCCCGATGGCAACGTCAAGGCGCTCCCCCCCCGATGCGGCAAAGTGCGCCGCCGCCCAGCGCTCCTCGATCTAATCCGGCTCCCAGCACCAGCAATGGAGCTTCGCCGCAGCTTCATCTCAACGGTCCGGGCCCGCATCGGGGCGACTGGTTGCGGAAATATATGAAGCTGCCTCCCAGCCAGCAGGAGCGGCAACTTAAGCAGGATCCAAGTTTTCGCAGTCTTCCTCCGGATAGACAGAACCATCTGCTCGACCGGCTGCGCACTTTCAATAGCCAGTCGCCGGAGAAGCAGGCCCAGATCCTGAACCGGATGGAAACCTTCGAACACATGACGCCCCAGCAGCAACAGGCTGCGCGCAGCTTGTTCGATCGTTACCGCAACCTGCCTGAAGACCAGAAGAGCAAAGTCTCGCAAGCCTATCGCAGGTTGCGCGGTATGCCACCATCGGCGCGTAATGAGCTGTTGAACTCCGACGAGTTCCGCAACAACTTCACCGAAGATCAGCGCGATCTGCTGCGCGGCATGACTGATCTGAACCTTGGGCCATCCAAGTAGCGCCGTCGCCGAGTTCTACGCATCGCTGGGGAAAATCATTTAACATGAAATGTGCTGATTTGCCGCCTTTTACAAGGCTGCAGGTTGCGCGCTGACTTGCCATGATGCAATTGATTCGCGAAAGTTACCGGTACCGGGAGTTGATTTGGGCCCTCGCGCTCAAGGAACTGAAAGTCCGTTACAAACGCTCGGTCCTGGGATTTATGTGGGCCCTGCTGAACCCGGCCTTCATGATGCTGGTCTTAACCCTGGTATTTTCCACCATCATGCGGTTCAACATCCCCCATTATGCAATTTTCCTGCTGAGCGTATTGCTGCCCTGGACTTTCTTCTCGCAGGCGCTCTCTTATGGAGCGGAGGCGATTGTCGGTAATGGTGATTTGATCAAGAAGGTCGCTGTTCCCAAGCTGATCTTCCCCATGGCGGCGCTGATTTCCAACATCATTAACCTGCTGCTTTCGCTCATCCCGCTGGCGTTGCTGGTTCCGATGATGCGGCATCCTTTTTACTGGACCTGGCTCTATCTTCCGGTGCCCTTGCTGGCTCTGGCTATCTTTACTCTGGGAGCAATCTTCTTTTTCGCTGCCGCCAACGTGTTCTATCGCGACGTTTCCCATATATTGCAGGTCGTACTGTCAGCCTGGTTTTATGTAACTCCCATCATCTATCCCCTGGACGCAATTCCGGCGAAGTATCAATGGATTTTCAAACTGAATCCCATAATTTATGTGATTAACGGATTCCGTTTGTCGGTTTACTACGGACAATTACCCAAGGCGCCCTCGATTGCGGCATCCTTCATCTGCGCCTTTGTTAGCTTGCTGATTGGATTTGCCCTGTTTAAGAAATATCAGAATAGTTTTGTCTTCTATGTCTGAACTATCCGTGTCTTCAGCATCGGCGGTAATTCGGGTGGAGAACGTAACCCAACGCTTCCGGGTCATCCAGGAGCGTCCCGATACTTTGCGCGAGCTGTTTTCGAAATTGCTGCGGCATCAATCCAGCTTTCATGATTTTGAGGCAGTCAAGAACGCTTCTTTCGACGTTCCGGCCGGACAGGCTCTGGCTATCGTCGGACGAAATGGCTCAGGGAAAAGCACGCTGTTGAAACTTATCGCCGGCGTCTACCAACCTACGCGCGGCAGAGTCGTGGTAAGAGGAACGATCGCGCCTCTGATCGAGTTAGGCGCGGGCTTTCACTCCGAATTGACCGGACGCGAGAACATCCTGCTGAATGGATTATTAATGGGCTATTCCAAACGGGATATGCTCCAGCGCGAACAGGCCATCATCGACTTTGCCGACATCGGCGATTTTATCGATTCTCCGGTGAAACAGTATTCTTCCGGAATGTACGCCCGGTTGGCTTTCGCGGTGGCTACCGAGGTCGATCCCCAGATTCTGGTGGTAGATGAAATCCTGGGTGTTGGAGATATGGGCTTCAAGGAGAAATGTTTCGAGCGCATTCGAAATTTCCGGGAAGCCGGCAAAACCATTCTGATGGTCACTCACTCCATGGAAGACGTCGAGAAGCATTGCGAGCGGGCAATTTTGATCGACTACGGAACGATCATCGCCGACGGTCCTCCGCAAGAGGTCATTGCAACTTATACCAATCTGATGACCCCGGAGGTTGTCGGCGCGCACTAAGTGGCGCCGCTTGCCGATGCACGTTGCCTTCGTGCTTCCTCGTTTCTTCCCTTACCGCGGCGGGTATGAGAATTCTTTGCTCGCGCTTTCCAAATACCTGGTGCAGCGTGGTCATCGAGTCACCGTTTTCACTACCGTGGCCAGCGATCTGGAAGCCTTCTGGCTGCCCGGTTTCAAGACCTTCGCCGAGGGAGAACTTTCACTCGACGGCGTGGTAGTTCGACGCTTTCCAATTTGCTATGACGGGCTGCGCCGGCGCGCTACTCGCCTGCTGGGACTGGCGCCTTACTGGCGATGGAAGGCGCAGTACTGGACGCCGTCTTTCCGCATTCCTGGATTGCCGGAGGCTCTGAGCGAGGTTGACGCCGACTTGTTTCATCTCGGCCCGTTGCCCTATACCAACCTGATGTATGCCGGTTTGCACGCGGCTGAACAGCGTGGCGTGCCGGCCATCGCTACGCCGTGCACTCATCTGGGCGAAGAAGGGAATGACGAAGTCGCGCGCCACTACCTGCGGCCTTATCAGATCGAACTGCTGAGTCATTGCGCCAAGGTATTCTGCATGACCAGGATCGAGATGCAGCAACTGGAGCGTTACGGTGTAACGTCGGACAAGACTGTGACCGGCTATGGCATCGATTCGGAGGATGTGACCGGCGGCAATCCCGAATATCTGCGCGAGAAGTATGGTGTGGACGGCCCAGTGGTTCTGCATCTGGGTATGAAGGCCTATGAAAAGGGTTCGCAAACCCTGGTCGAGGCGATGAAGATTCTTTGGAGCAAGGGATCGAAGGCGTGGCTGGTGATGGCGGGTTCGAGTCTTTCGGCGTTCGACGACTGGCTTGCGAGCGCCGCGGCGAACTGCCCTCGATTTGTGAATCTACCGTCTTTCGCCGACAACGAAAAGCGCGACTTGCTTGCGTCAGCTACGGTTGTGGCTGAGCCATCGCGGGTTGAATCGCTGGGACTGGTCTTACTCGAGGCGTGGGCCAACCAGAAGCCCGTGATCGCCGCCGATATTGCGGTGTCGCGCGAACTCATTACGGAAAGCGGCGGAGGAACTCTCGTACCCTTCGGCAATGCGCAACAACTGGCGACTCAAATCGCAAGACTGCTGAGCGATGCCGGCTTGCGCCAAGCCATGGGAGACGGCGGCCGGAAGATGGCCTTGCAATACGATGGCAACATCCTGTGGCGGCGCAATGCGGAGGAATTCGAGCACGTCGTCGCGGCAGCGCCATCGAAGCAACATAAGTGAAAAGAAAGTTCTCCGCATCTGCACGGCAAAAGTCAGTAAGCCAGTGACTAACGGCATGAGAGTAGCGATCATCACTCCCGCCATCCACGACCCCGAGCGGCTCTTCGGTGCTGAACGTCTCTTTTCCGGCTTGGTCGGCGCTTTTCAAAGTAAGACTCAGACCGATTGGATCCAGGTTCCCGTCAGCGAAAAACGATTCGAAGGTATTCTGCAAGGCTATCTCGACTGCTATGACCTCGACCTCTCCGCCTATGACCTCGTAGTTTCTACGAAGAACCCGACCTTTGCGGTACAACATCCCAACCACGTTTGCTGGCTGGTGCACCAGGTGCGGGTTTTTTACGATCGCTTCGACGATGAGTTCGGTTCGCTTCCCGATATCGCCCGGCTTGAAAAGACCAGGTTCCGCGAGGTGATTAAGCGGCTGGATACGTTGGCGTTCCAGCGCGTCCGCAAGATCTTCAGCATTGGGCACGAGCCCGCTATGCGATTGCAGCAGTACAACGGATTCACCGCCGAAGTGCTTTATCCGCCTGCGTTCGCCCAGGGCCACTATTGCGGCTCGCAGGAGTATTTTCTTTTGCCGGGCCGGCTGCATCGCTGGAAGAGGGTTGATCTCGCTATCCGCGCCATGGAGCATCTCTCCAGCGACATTCCTTTGCTGATCGCCGGCGCGGGCGAAGATGAAGAGCAATTCCGCCAGCTGGCAAGCCAGGATTCCCGAATACATTTCCTCGGTTTTGTCGGCGACGCAGAGATGCTGAAGCTCTACGCGAATGCTCTCGCGGTTGTTTTTCCTACGCGCGAAGAAGATTTTGGATACGTGGCCGTCGAGGCCATGCTGAGTCACAAGCCGGTCATCGTTTGCCGCGATTCAGGCGAGCCTGCGCGGCTGGCACAAGATGGCCGTTCCGGATTTGTGGTCGATCCCGATCCGGTGGAGATCGCCAAGGCCATGAATGTTCTGGCGATCGACCGCGATCGCGCTCGCGAGATGGGCGAGTTTGCCTATCAGAACGCTCCATCGCAATCGTGGGATGAGGTTACGCAACGGCTGCTTGACGCCGGTTCCGCTCCGCGGCGTGGCCGAACGTCCTTCGAGGCCGCTTCTGCCGAACCTGACACCCGCGTTCCCATTCTTGTTGCCGACAACCAGGTGCTCGATCCGCCCGTGGGTGGCGGCCGCATTCGAATCTACGAACTCTATCGCCACATCGCTGCTCTGGGCTTCGAGGTTTCCTATGTCGGGGCCTACGATTGGCCGGGACCGGTCTATCGCGACCAGATGCTGGCACCGCATTTCCGCGAATGTGTCACTCCTCTGACCCAGCCGCACTTCGCGCGCAATCGGCGGTTCGAAAAAGCTACCGGCGGCAAGACTACCATCGACGCCACCATTCCCCAACTGCTGAAGTACTCGCCCCGCTTTCAGCGCATGGCCGCAGAGCATGGCAGGAATGCGGCTGCCATCATCATCTCCCATCCCTGGGTTTATCCGTATGTGCCCCGGCGTCCCGATCAGAAGCTGATCTACGACTCTCACAATTGCGAGTACGCCGTGAAGAAACAGATATTGGGTGACACCGTCGCGGGACGAGAGTTGGCCGAAGAGGTTCGCTCGGTCGAAGGCAAACTTTGCCGTGAAGCTGATCTCGTCTTCGTCTGCTCGAACGACGATGCCCAGCAATTCGTCGATCTCTACGGGATTTCTCGGGATAAGATCGTGCTGGTTCCTAACGGCGTGGATGTGGAAGGCATCCAGCCGGCCAGCGATGAAGAGCGCAGCGCGGCGCGGCGACAATTCGACCTGCCGCTCGACCAGCCGGTCTTGATCTTCATCGGCAGCGGCTATGCTCCTAATACCGAAGCAGCCGTGTTCCTGGTGAAAGAAGTCGCGCCTCGACTGCCGGCCTGCGCCATTCTGATTGCCGGAGGCGTGAAAGATTCTTACGAAGCCTCGCGCGGCCCATTGTCCCCGCCCAATGTCATCTGGTTGGGAACGGTCGAAGCTGCCCGCCGGCTTTCGCTTTATCAAGCTGCCGACATGGCTCTCAATCCCATGTTCTCAGGATCAGGTACCAATCTAAAAATGCTCGATTACTTTGCTGCCGGGCTTCCTGTTGTCTCAACTCCGGCCGGAGCACGCGGTCTTGAACTCAAGGAGGACGACTGCGTAGTGTGCTCCGCGGATCAATTTGTTCCCAGCATAGAAGAGCTGATCGCTGATCCTGCCATGTGCCGTCGCCTTGGCCAGAATGCGAGAAGGTTAGCGGTCGAGCGTTATGCCTGGTCTCTAATTGCGGCTCATGCTGCGGAGTCTATCGTCAGTCTGCTGAAAGGAAGTTTGGCCCATGCTTCGTGAAGGTCTATTGCAATACTGGTGGATGTTGTACCGGCACTCCAAGCTCCTCGATCAGCGTACTGACATCTTTCGCAATGTGGAAGACGCCTTTGCCGCGAAACATGCCGACCTCTGCTTAAGCGGCGAGAGTGTGTACCTCGACATCGGAAGCGGTTCGTCTCCGGTTCCCACATTTCTCTATCAGCGCCATCACGCCACAACCTACGCGACGGAGATGGACAAGGTATATCTCGATCGCCAGAAGACCTATATGAAAGTGCTGGGGCTGACCAAGCATGATAGGTTTTTGGTGCAGCCGGAGGATGCTACCCATCTCAGCTTTAAGGATGGCTCGGTCGATTTCATCACCGCAGTTTCGACCATCGAACACATTCGCGGCGATGGCGATACAGCTTCCATGGCCGAGTTTGCGCGAGTTTTGCCGTCCAAAGGCCGATTAGTCGTGACAGTTCCTGCCAGCTCCAGCTACCTGGAGAATGACAGTACGTTTTACTATGCTGGTTTCGAGCGGCGCTACGATCCGCCGGCTTTGCAGAATCGTCTTTACCGGCACGACTTGGAACTTGTGGACCAGTTATTCATGGTTCCGCCGCCGGAAGAATTCATCCAACAATTTAATGACTCGTTTCAAGAGACCTTCCATGGACAACCCTGGAATGAAGTCTGGTACAAGAGTGGCTGGCACGATCAATATCCCGACGTAAGTATTCTTTTGACATTGGGATTTGTTCGCTTGTCGACTGATCCCGCCGGCTCGTTTGGCGCTTGCCTGGCGTTTCAAAAAAAGTAGCTTGGAGTTTGCTTTGCGGTATCTGATGGTCTCAACCTATTCGCCCACGCACTGCGGTATCGGTGCCTATGGCGAACAAAGCGTGGCGAATCTTCGTGCCCAGGGACACATCGTCGACATTGTGTCGCCGGATGAACAGGGCAATGTGGATTTCGCCTGGGACCTGCGTGGAGGATCGAAGTTACTGCAACTCCAGGAACTTCTACCTTATTACGATCGGGCGGTCATTCAGTATCATTGGGCATTCTTCTATAACAATCCTTTCGATAAAGAATTGCGCTGGGAAACCCTGCAAACCACGCTGTGTTTTATCTGGCTTTTTCTGCGGTCTCGCAAGATCGAGGTGGTAGCCCACGAAATTCCATATCTGCCCGGTAAGCAGGGCTGGCTCTATAAGTGGAAGTGGAAGCTTGCTCCTAAGGTTATTTTTCACACTAAGAAGGAGCGCGATCAATTCGAGAATCATTACCATCTGCGGCTGAACGATTCGCGGGTTGAGTATCGCCAGCACGACGAGGTCTATCAGAAGTTCGTCGAGCACACGCAGGTTTCCGCCCGCCGGCTGCTCAAGTTACCCGCGGAGCGGATGCTGTTTCTGTGCATCGGCTTCATCCAGCGGCATAAGGGCTTCCATCGTGCCATCCAGGCATTCGTCCAGGCGAATGTGCCGGATGCCGATCTTTTCGTTGTCGGCTCCATGCGGATCGCCGACGCTGAAAATCAGCGCTATCTGGACGAGCTGCGAGCTTTCGCTAAGGGGCACAACCGCGTTCACGTGATCGAGTCGTTCGTCAGCAATGAGGATTTTGACAGCTGGATCACCGCCTCTGATTGCGTCGTTCTTCCTTACTCTGAGATATGGTCTTCGGCGGTACTGGGCCGCGCCAAGTTGCTGGACCGCCCGGCTATCGTCTCTGCCGTCGGCGGGCTGCCCGATCAGGCGGGCGGGAGCGATTTGCTTTTTGGTTCGGACGAAGAGCTGGTTTCCGCTTTTCAAACTGTGGCTGCGAACCTGAGCCATCGCACGGTCAACGCGAAGTAGATACTTGCTATCAACCGGGTCGCGCGCTGTGTACAATCGCCAGCAGAGCCGCGTGAAGACCGTCACCATCGCCATTCCCTCGCTGCATCGCCCCGACCTCACCGCACGCTGCATCGACTTCATTCAGAAACAGACGCTTCCCGCCAGCGAGTGGGAAATCGTTGTTATCGAAAATGAAGCGCGCTCGGACGCGATACTTCCCGATCCGCTGCCGCCAAACACACGCCGCATTGAGCTGCCAGATAACGAGGGTACAACCGGCTCCATCAACCGCGCAGTCGCGGCGACCGAATCGCGCTACGTCCTGCTGTTGAACAACGACATCGAGCTGGAGCCTGACTACGTCGCGAGACTGGTAAGCGCCCTCGATGCCGATTCGACGCTGGGCTTTGCGACCGGCAAGCTACGGCGCGCTACGCAACGGACTCATCTGGACGGAGCTGGCGATGCGATGCTGATGGCCGGCGCCGCTTACCGGCTCGGGCATCTTGATGCAGACACTGGCCAGTTCGATCGTGCCATGCCAGTGCTGGCCGGATGTGGTGCCGCAGTACTGTATCGCCGCGAAACCTTTATTAACAGCGGGGGGCTGGATTTGGAGTTCTTCGCCTACCTCGACGACCTCGATCTCGGGCTGCGCGCCCAGCTTCTCGGATTCGGTGGCCTGTATCTGCCGGGCGCAATCGCTCATCACATTGGCAGTGCGACATTGGGGGATACGCTTCATCCTCGCGTCGTCGAATATCTCACCCGCAATCAAATCTTTCTCCTGCTCAAGGACTATCCGCGGCCGGTGCTTTTTCGGTTGCTCCCGCGAATTCTGGTTTATCAGTGGATGTGGCTGCTGTTTGCGTTGCGGAAGGGCGCTCTGGGCGCGTATTTTCGCGGATTGATTGGCGGTCTGCGGGGCAGCGGGAGTATGCGAACGAAACACCGTGAGCTGCTAGCCGTGCGCAGGATCAGTGATGCCGAATTCCTGAGCCGATTGTGCGGCTCGGAGCGGCAAATTTATGACTGGCATCAGTCTCGAGCACAACAAGATCGTTCGGCTCTGCTGAATTTCTATTTTCGGATATTTGGCAGGCCGTGAACTCTGTCCGCACTGGGGGGCGAGCGATCCCAAAGCGCCGTTGGACTCTAGAAGCTGGTTGTGAGCCGCATGCTGAAGCTTCGCGATGGACCGATCGCATTACCCGAGAATAGACCGCCAAAATCAATCACATTCAAAACGTTCGTAAGATTTTGGCCGTCGATCTGAAAATTAACGTTCATACGGTCCGATTTGTAGACATCGGCTCCGGCCGAGGCGCTTACCAGTAACGAAGGATAGATGCGTCCGCGGGCAAAATTAATTCTGTCGATAACCTGCTGGCCGTATTCCTCCAATGCTTGCTGCTCGGTGCCCTGGAAGTCGAACGGCAGACCGCTGCCGTATTGCACTCCGCCAGCTATCCAGAGGCGCGGTTTAACCTGATAGACCCAGCGCGTAAACAGGGTGTTGCGCTGGTCCTGCGAATCCGGGAAGTGACCGGTCGACTGGGCGAGCGCTGCCTGAGCGTCCGCGCCGATAAACAATCCGCCTGACACCGGGAACCAGGCGTTGCCGACCATATAGGAATAACTGGCGAAGCCGGAAATCTTATGCCAGTTCGGTACGGTGATCTTGCCTTCCGCGCCGTAAATAACAGCCTTTTCGAACGAGATCGGAAAACTGATGGTGGTGTTGTCGATCTGGTCGTCATCGGCATAGTTGGCGACATTCCGCAAATAGTAGCTGACGTCGACACGAAGATTGTCGCCGAAGGCCTTGGACAGACCGGCTTCGTAATAGTTGCCTTGGGAAGGGATGACCGGCAAGCGCAAGACATCGGGATTGATGAATTCAACTTCGAACGAACTGGAAAGCAGAAGGTTCTCAAACGATGGTGTCTGGAAAACCCGGTCGTACGAGAAGTGCGCGAGCAAGCCGAGCCTGGGGAAATAGCGCGAGATCGCAAGACGCGGGTCCACGGCCTGCTTGTTGACCACGAGTTGGTAATGGTCCCACCGCAGGCCGACGTTCAGCGTCCAGTTGTTCAGGCGAATCAGGTCCTGCACGAAGGCGGATTGCTCGAGGTCCGGCCTGTTCCCCTGGCTGGGATAGGCGCCGGGAAAACTGAACGTCAGTGCCGTACCGGGATCGAACTGTGACGGATCGGTGATTTGGTAGTTGAAGTTCTCGTTCAGATAGAGATTGTCCGACTCGACGCCCACCTTCCATTCATTGCGGCCATGGTCGATGGTGGCCATGCCCTTGAAATAGAATTCGTTGAACCAGTTGTGTTGAAACAAAATAATGGGGGTCGAAAGCGCATTGGAGTAGAAGTCATTGCCGTTGTTGCGCGCCATGGCGCGAAAATCCCCAACGACTTTGGGCGAAAAGATGTGCCGCCAGGAGGCAACAGCCATAGTTTCGAAATTATTAGCATTTTGCTGCTGGCAAGGCGGTCCTTCCGTCACGCCCGGCGGATAGCAGCCTGTCTGTTGAACGATCTCATTGGGAAGCTGGTAGCGCGACAACTCATAGCGGGCGATGAAATTCAGGCGGTCATTCGGCGTCACGTCGCGCTGGTAATTAGCGGAAAAATCGCCGATTGTCCCGGTGTTCGTATAGTTCTCGGGTACCACCGGGTTGAGATAGTGATCCGTTTGCGCGCCCGATCCGGAAAACCCAAGCACATTCTTACCCCAGGAATACTGCCCTTGAGCGAAGATTCCCGCGCTATCAAAGCTGCCGCCAGACAGCACAACCTGGCCATGAAATCCGGGCTGAGGATCGCGCAGCGTGTTCACCTCGACCACGCCTCCCATTTTCCGGCCGTATTCAGCCGGAAATCCGGCTGTGTAGATACTCATCGAGTCGACATCGTTGGCGCCGATCTCCGGGCCGAAGCTGGGAGAGCGATTGTCCGTCAACGGAATACCGTCGACTACGAATTGCGTCTGATACTCCGAGCCGCGGGGATGCAGTACCGCATTGCCTTCGTAGAGCCAGCCCGGCTGGCTGTTTACCAAATCCTGAATCGAACGGCCGGGCAGGGAAGTCAGGCGGCGCTGGATAGTTTCAGAACCGATTTCGTTCACGGAACCAGCCTGATCGGGATCGAGCAACGTCGCTTCCGCTTTCACGGTTACCGACTCTTCTGCTGCAGCCACCTTCAGCTTAATGGGGTACTCGAGGGGTATCGAGGAGTGGATGTCGACCGATTCCGAGACGGGCGCAAAGCCGGGTTGCTCAATGGTGAGCTGGTAGATTCCGTACGAAAGGCGCTGCACGTTCAGCGTGCCGTTGTCGCTGGTGGTCAGGGTATTGCGGTACTGATTGGCCGCGCTCGAAATCTGGACAGTTGTTTTGACGCCCAGTCCGGCTGGATCGGTGACCGTGAGGCGCAACTCGCCGCGATTGCTTTGGGCGAGCAGCGGTACAGCCCACAGAAGAGCGATTACGAGTACCCGTTTCATCGATGGCGACAACGGCCGGCCTGTCCATTCGAAAGGCTTGCGATGAAAGCCATTGTACGGGAGAACAGAGGACGCACCTATGCGCGCCACCGATGACGAAAAACGGGGTTAGCATTTTTGGGAATGACAGCGTCGCAATCGTCGCGCCCAACAAAAAACGGCGGACCACGATGGACCCGCCGTTTGAATAGAACGGGCCGCGCGCTTACCCCACAGGCACCGTGCTCAAAACCTGCTCGCGAACTTCGGCATCTTCCTTGGCTTCGTCGCGGTTGGTCGGCAAAGCGATGCTCAGCAATTCTTCGATGGTCTTGACGTAATGCATGTTCAGGCCCTGAAGCTGCTCGGGCGTCAGGTCTTCCTGCACATTCTGGCGATTGTCCGCCGGCAGGATGATGTCGGTCACGCCCGCGCGCTTGGCTGCCAGCGTTTTCTCCTTGATGCCGCCGATGGGCAGAACATTGCCGCTCAGCGTGATCTCACCGGTCATCGCGGTCAGCGGACGGACCGGTTTATCCGTCAGCAACGAAACCAGCGCCGTCACCATGGTCACGCCAGCCGAGGGGCCGTCCTTAGGAATCGCTCCAGCAGGCACGTGGATATGAATGTCGTGCCCAGCAAAGAATTCCTCGTCGATACCCAACTGCTTGGAGTTGGACCGCACCCAGGTTAAGGCAGCCTGCATCGACTCCTGCATCACCTGGCCGAGCTGTCCCGTCATGGTGAAGCCGCCTTTGCCCTTCATCTTGTTGGCTTCAACGAAGAGCACGTCGCCGCCAGTCGGCGTCCACGCCAGTCCTACGGCAACTCCAGAGCGCTTGGTGCGTTCAGCAATCTCGCCTTCGGTGCGAATCTTCATTCCGCCCAGCATGTCCGGATGCTGCACCAAGTTCCGGCGTCACCGACATCTTGTCCGTCTTGCCTTCTGCGATGCGCCTTGCCTGCTTGCGGCAGATCGTGCCGATGGTGCGCTCCAAGTCCGCGAACGCCAGCCTCGCGAGTGTAATGGCGAATCAGGAAGCGAATCGTCTCTTCCGGAAACTCGATCTGGTTGCCGTTAATTCCGTTTTCTTCGATCTGGCGCGGAATCAGGTACTGAAACGCGATGTGAACTTTTTCTTCCTCGGTGTAGCCTTGCAGCTCGATGATCTCCATGCGGTCGCGCAGCGGCTCGGCAATCGGATCGAGCATGTTAGCCGTCGTAATGAACAGCACCTTCGACAAGTCGAATGGCACGTCGAGGTAGTTGTCGCGGAAGCTGAAGTTCTGCTCCGGATCGAGCGCCTCCAGCAGCGCCGAGCCCGGATCGCCACGGAAATCACGGCCTACTTTGTCGATTTCGTCGAGCATGAACACCGGATCATTAGTCTCCGCCCGGCGAATGCCCTGCATGATCTGCCCCGGCAGAGCGCCGATATAGGTGCGACGATGTCCGCGAATTTCGGCTTCATCGTGCACGCCGCCCAGCGACAGGCGCACGAACTTGCGCCCCAGTGAACGCGCAATCGACTTACCCAGCGAGGTCTTGCCCACACCCGGAGGTCCGACGAAGCACAGGATCGGGCCCTTCATACTCGGCTTCAAACGCCGCACCGAAAGGTAATCCAGAATGCGATTCTTCACCTTCTCCAGATCGTAGTGATCAGAGTCGAGGATCTCTTTCGCTTTCGGGATATCGATTTCGACGCCCGAAGACTTCTGCCACGGCAAGACGGCCAGCCACTCGATGTAGTTGCGCGTCAGGCCGTAGTCGGCTGCCATGGGCGACATGCGAGCCAGCCGGCCTAGTTCCTTCAACGCCTCTTTCTTCACGTCGTCGGGCATGCCCGCAGATTCAATCTTCTGACGCAGCTCATCGGCGTCGCGAGTGGTTTCATCCTGCTCACCCAGTTCCTTCTGGATGGCTTTCATCTGCTCGCGCAGGTAATATTCGCGCTGCGTCTGCTGCACGCGATCCTGCACTTCACTCTGAATTTTGTTGCGCAGCTGCTGAACTTCCAGTTCCTTGGCCAGGTGCTGGTTGATCTTCTCCAGCCGAATCTGAACGTCGGGCGTTTCCAACACATCCTGCTTGTCGCGGGTGGACAGTGACGGCAGCGAAGACGCAATGAAGTCGACCATGCGTCCGGCGTCATCGATGTTCCCGGCGACGGTCGACAGCTCATCCGACAAGGTCGGTGAACCTGCCACAATCTGCTGGAACAGCGTCAGCACGTTGCGTTGTAAGGCTTCAATCTCGGAATTCTTGGGAACCGGCAGCTCCGGAATGGATTCAACCGTCGCCCGCATAAACGGCGACAGCTGCGTATATTCCAGAACCTTCACGCGCTCCAGACCTTCGGCAAAAACGAACAGGCTCTGGTTGGGCATGCGCACCACTTTGTGCACCACGGCCAGGCTGCCGACGGCAAACAGGTCGGTAGGCTGCGGCGTATCGACCCGAGCCTCGCGCTGGGCCACCACAATTATGGTTTTGTCTTCGCCCAGAGAATTGATCAGTTGAACCGAGCTTTCACGTCCCACCGTCAACGGCAACACAGCATGCGGAAACAGCACGGTATCGCGGACTGGCAGAACCGGCAGCGTCCGAGCTTCCCCTGAGTCATCGCGGAGTTCCGGATCAATCTTCTCTAAATCTTTATTATCGTTAGACATATGACTCCTTGAGTCGAACACACTCAACCTTTAGATGCCTCGGTTATGCAAAAGATGCACAAGAAGCGCTTGAAAGATAACCACTTGGACCGAGCGTAAACCCACCTGAGGCGTCGCGGTTTTCGCAATGCCAGGCTTCTCGTTCTATCGGCATCTCAACCCTATTCCGCAAGCCCCACCCCCGTTCCGAATGCGGCTTCCGAGGCACTGAAATTTTACTCAGGCCGGTTATGCCCCACAATTGAATTAACCCGGTTGCGAGCACGTCGTTCCAAATGCGGACTGGAAGTGCAGGGCACGGAATTTCGTCTCGGAACGAGAGCCAACATGAAGGACCGCTGAAAACTTGCGACATTCGACCGCTTGGTCTGCTTGCGACGAAGGTCCCTCGCCGAACCGCCGCTGTTCGTCATCTGTGAAGTCTAGTCGACCGGACGCCAGCTGCTGTCAGGGTTGTAGTCGGTGATCGCAGCCGCAGCCTTGGCCGTGTCCGCTCCCAGATCTTTCTCGTAGACAATCCCGTCCTGGTTGACCATGAAAGTCATGACGCCCGAGTTGCGATACTCCGCCGGATAGGCCAGGAAAGCAAAGCCGCGGGTGAGCTGCCCATCGACCATGTAATCGCGTGCCCCGCCTTTAGCCGCTGCGCCCTGCCTGGTCATGATCCGGTAATAGTAACCGTGATACGGTGTCTGTTGTCCCTGCTGCAGGTTGTAGCCCTGGCCGGCGGCGGAAACCAGCAGTGGCCCGATTGGACTTGGCGTCTCATTGTCGCTTGTCTTCCAGTACAGGCCGTTCTGCTTGCCGTCGTCGCTGAGAAACTTGGCGGCGTAATGCGCAGTCTTTTCGCCGTTGCGCGGCTCGGAGGCATACTCGCGCTGCGCATCCACCAGCGAGTACAGGATGTTGATGGCATCATTTTCGTTGGTGCCGACGCGCCGGTAGAGGATCTCCTTCTTGCCGGACTCGGTGTCGAAATACCAGGCCCCGCTGGCATTCTTGACCAGAGAAATCGGAAGCGGCCAATTCTCCGCTCCCACATAAAGCGTCACCGTCTGATCGGGCTCGACCACCACGCGATGCATTTGGTCATAGCGGCGAACGAAATTCGCTTGCATGTTTTTATCGGCAACGTCGTCGCCGGTGTGCAGAATGTCGTTCGAATTGGAACCGAAAATGGCGGCCAGCGCCTGGCTGTCGTTCGACTTCGCAGCGTTGTAGAGAGCCAGCACGGCCTCGCCGGGAGAAGCGAAGGTCTTTTCATTGCCCTGCTGGGCAAACGATACCCTGGTCGAAAGAAATAGAAATGGCAGCAGAACGGCCGCCGCCGCCAAGGGTGCCAACCAGCGCCGAAGGGCGGCTAAGCGAGAATCAGGCGCTATCCGCATGTGCTGTATCGATTGCATGAGCATCTTCCTCTACATCTAAAGTCGAAATCTCGCATTCAATCTGGATTGCGTCAGACTTACCGCCGGCGTTCTCCGCCACCGCGCGCTCCCCCGGGATTGCCGGACGGCCTGCTAGCGGTTGCCGGACGCGCGCCGCCGCCGCCACCGCGGTTTCCTTCCAGGCTCTGTTGCCCGCGAGCGCTGTTCGTCCGGGCGTTACCGCCTTGGCCGTAATTGCTGAAGGCGCCGGTATTCGTGCCTCGCGCGGGTTGCTGTCCGTAGCCACGTTGGGGGCTGCGCTGCGCCTGGCTGGAATTGGGACGGCCCTGGTTCGCACTGGAAGCCTGGCGATTCTGCTGGTTGAAGTTCGGCTGTTGCCGATTTTGCTGATTGCGATTTTGCTGATTGAAGTTCGACTGCTGGCGATTGTTCTGCGCCAGGTTGGTGTTGGCGCTGTTCCGGTATTGAGGCTGATCGTACTTCTGGTTGAACTTGGGAGTGGTGTAGTTGCTGTTATTGAAATTGTTGGCGCGATAGTTGTTGTTGACGTTATTGCGATTAACGTTGTTGGTATTGATGTTGTTGCGGTTGTAGTTATTCCCGTTAACGTTATTCCGGTTGTAGTTGTTTACGTTAACGTTGTTGCGATTGTAATTGTTGTAGTTGACGTTATTGTGCCCGTAGTAGTTGTTGCGATTGACGAAGGTATTCGAATTGGAGATGTAAGTGTTGTGGTTGTAAACCACGGTGTTGTTGTGCCAGCCGCATCCCCATGAATTCCATCCCCATCCGCAGCAGCCGCCTCCGCCGCTGATGGCTGCGCCGACCGCGATGCCGACTCCAAACGAGATCAAGCTGGTGGCGACCAGTGCGCCGGTCGAATAACCGGGATAAACAGCCACTGGTGCTCCGTATACGACGGTAGGGTTGTAGACCGGCACATAAACCACATCGGGCTGCGCCGGCTGGATGATGATTGTCTGCGGCGGAGGCGGCACGACTTCGGTGGTCTGAGGTTCGCCCGATGATGCCGGCGGAGGCGGTGCTGTTCCCGGCGCCTGATTCTGTACCGTCACCGTTTGCTGGGTTGTGCTCTTCAGGTTGCCGGATTGCTGGGCCCGCGACCGCATTACCTGAATCGCGTTCATCACGCTCTGAGGAATGTTGAAGTAGGCGTCGCCCAGAGCGGATGTCCACGATAGGTTGGTGGCCATCTGATTCAAAACGCCGGGGAACTGCGTGAGCCCCTTGACGCTGGCATCCCATGACTGCTGATTGACCGCCTCCAGCAGTTGCTGGCCTTTGAGGCTGGAGTTCTGCTGCAACCAGGTGTAGGCAGCGCTGACTTGATCGGGAAAAGTGGATGCCGCGAGAACTTGCGCCACCAGATTATCCGGGAACAAAGCGATAGGAGCGACCAACTGGTAGAGCTGGTCTGCCGTGGGAGCAGCGTAGGTAGTCGCGGGGGCTTGTCCCGGTTGCGTCTGGTTGGACTGAGGCTGCGACTGTTCCGACTTCTTGCAGCCGTCCAGGCCGATCACGCTAATCGTTACCGCAAAGCTGAGCAAAACCGAGAGCGCTTGTCTGCAAATTGGCATTGAGAAACCCCCTGGTACGCGGAGGAAAGGTTATGAAGAATCCTCGTCGAGGATTTGATCTGGCCGATCAATATACGCTTCACTGCACGTGGCGGCAATGCCAGAAAAAGAGGCAAACGCGCGATCGCCCGCTCGATTTCGATAGGGAGAATTTCCACTTCCCTTAGCCGGGAACGGCCGGGCGGCCCCGGCCTGTTTTTGCGCAGATCCTGCATCAATGAAACAATGCCTGTATGCAAAAACTTTTCACCGCAACCATAACCTTACTGACAACTGCAACCCTGCTCCTGGGGAGTGCCCTGGCGCAGCAGAGTTCGGCGACGCAATCCGCTCCTGCCGCCAAAGCGCCGGCTTCCGGCAGCGCCAGCTCGTCCACCCTTACCACGCCGAAAGAGAAACTGAGCTACGCAATCGGGATGAACATTGGTAAGAACCTGCATCGGGACGGCGTTGACGTCGATCCGAAGCTGCTGTCGCAGGGTCTGAAAGACGGACTGGCCGGGGGCCAGACGGAGATGACCGACCAGGAAGCGCAAGCCGCGGTCGCGGAGTTGCAGGCTAACATGCGCAAGAAACAAGAAGAGAAGATGTCGCAGTCGGCCGAGACCAACAAGAAAGAAGGCGATGCATTCCTGGCTGCCAACAAAGCCAAAGAAGGTGTTGTCACCCTGCCCAGCGGTCTGCAGTACAAAATTCTGAAAGTGGGTACGGGACCGAAGCCCACCGCGACCGACTCGGTGGTTTGCAACTATCGCGGCACGCTTATCAATGGAACCGAGTTTGACAGCTCGTACAAGCGTGGCCAGCCGGCAACGTTTCCGGTGAACGGCGTGATCAAAGGTTGGACCGAGGCTCTGCAACTCATGCCCGTAGGATCGAAATGGCAGCTTTTCGTGCCTCCGGATCTCGCCTACGGCACGCGCGGCGCAGGCAATGAGATTCCCCCTAACGCGACCTTGATTTTTGAGGTAGAACTCGAGTCGATCAAGGCCAAGTAACTTACATCCGGAATCAAGAGCGCCCTTCTTGCAGCAGCTTTGACGCATCAACTGATCGAATTCAGCGACGCAGTTGAGCGAGCGTGCCGGGAAGGGAACAGCCTTCGGCGGACAGCTACGGTCTCATCAACACATCCCTTGTAGCCAGATGAGGGAGCCGGGGTGCGGGTCGCGCTTCCTGGCTGCAAGTGGGTTGTGCGGCCTTAAGCGAAGGTTCATCAGAATCATTTCTGGCAGGCTGTCTACCAATAATCTGGTGGCAGTCCTGAATCAATATTGTCATTCCCTTTGAGGTGAAAAAATGGCCGAACCCAGTTATGAGGAATTGAAAGCCAAAGTCGCGGAGTTGGAGAAGCAAACCCAGGGACGCCGGCGCGGAAGCCTGGATTTCAAGGTAAGCGAAAAGGGCGGCGTCAGCGTGTATGGATTAGGACGGTTTCCAGTCACGTTGTATTACGAGCAATGGATTCGACTGCTGGACCAGGCCGACCAGATTCGCGAGTTTATGGAAGAAAACAAGAGCAGTCTGAAAATGAAGAACGCGGAATCGTAGGGCATCACGAGCGGGAAGCATCAGAAATTAACCCGCGCGCCTGGTTGCCGTTCAGGCAGGCGGTCGGATATTGAATGTCGTTTTTCTGCTTTAAGCTTCAAGGCTGCGCCACTTTCAAGGAACGATCCTATCCCGGCAGATGAACAACTTATCATGCACTGGAAATGGGCACTTCATGTGGAGCGCGTAGTTTGACAGCAGTGAGGCAGTCCCTCCCACCAACAGCTTTTGGGGAAGAAGGCAACGCGCAAATGACGCGAATCGCAGGCGTAGCCGGCGCATTTCCACACCAGTACTATCGCCAGGAACAGATAACAGAAGCTCTGAAACGCCACTGGGACGATGGATTGGGAAATCCAAAAGTCCTCGATCGGCTGCTGACGCGGGTCGCTGGGGATGGCCGGCATCTGGCTTTACCCATCGAAGCCTATGACGATCTGACCACGAGCGGAGCAGGCAAACTCTGCGGCGCGTGGGCGATTTGTCGTTTGCATCGGTGCTGCTGGTGCTAGAGGAAGTGATCAACCGGCTGCGCCCGGCGCCGGACAGCTACAGCATTCTGGCGGCCATGGGTCCGGGATTCTGCTCGGAGCTGGTGTTACTGCGCTGGTGATATGAGCCACCTTCGAGAAGCAGAAGTTCTGGTTGCCGGCGGAGGTCCTGCCGGACTTGCGGCTGCAATCGCCGCCCGGCAAGCGGGCTTTCGGGTTGCAGTTGTTGATTGCGCGCAGCCTCCCATCGACAAAGCCTGCGGTGAAGGAATTATGCCCGACGGCCTGACGGCGCTGGCTGCTTTGGGCGTTCGCGTGAACACGGCTCAGGCGGCGGCGTTTCAAGGCATCCGATTTATCCATGCTGAGCAAAGCGTCGAAGGCAGCTTTGCCAACGGCGTCGGTTGGGGCATTCCCCGGACCGTGTTGCATCAGTGGCTGGTGGATCGCGCGGCGGAATGCGGAGTTGCGCTGCATTGGGGCCGCCGTATTACGGGCCTGACGAGCGACGGTCTGCTGGTAGACGGTAAAGCTATTCCTTCGCGGTGGTTGATTTGCGCGGACGGTCAGAATTCCCAGCTGCGCAAGTTGGCAGGACTAGAGCCTGCTGGTCCTGCGCGCTATCGTTTTGGATTTCGCCGGCATTATCGCGTTGCTGCCTGGTCCGATTTTGTCGAAGTACATTGGAGCGACTGCGGCCAGATGTATGTGACGCCGGTCGCAGAAGATCAAGTATGTGTTGCGCTCATCACCCGCCACAAAGAGCTGCGATTCGACGCAGCACTGGCGAACTTTCCTCAACTGGCGGCGAAGCTGGAAGGCGCCGAGGCCATGGGAAATACGATGGGAGCGATCAGCGCCACGCGGACGCTTGAAAAAGTGCACTGCGGCAATATCGCTCTAATCGGAGAAGCGGCCGGCTCGGTCGACGCCATTACCGGCGAAGGGCTGGCGATTGCCTTTCAGCAGGCGATTGCACTGGCCACTGCGCTGCGCGTCGATAATCTGACGGACTATGAGAGAGCGCACTCTGGAGCCATGCGCATGCCGCTAAAGATGGCAGCATTGATGTTGCTGATGGACCATCGACGGCGACTGCGGGAGCGTGCCTTCCGCGCGCTGGCGGCCGAGCCGGGATTTTTCCAACGAATGCTGGCCATGCACACGGGAGATCTCTCACCGGTGGAGTTCGGCCTTGGCCCAGGATTATCGTTTGGATGGCGTTTGTTGACCGCCTGAGCAGTGCCACGTATTGAAAGACGCTCACATGGAAAGAAGCGATAACGGCTGGCTGAAAACGGTGCGACAGGCTAGTTTCGCCGCACTGACTCTTTTCTTTGCCATCGCTGCCGGAGCCCAGCAGACGCAGGTGACGCTGGATCCAGCGCAAACCACCGTTAACTGGACGCTGGGCGACGTGCTTCACACCGTCCATGGCACCTTCAAACTGGTAAGCGGCAACATCGTTTTCGATCCTCGAACCGGCAACGCCAGCGGCGAGATTCTGGTCGACGCAAGAAGTGGAGAGAGTGGCAACCATGCCCGGGACGCCAAGATGCAGAAGGAAGTACTGGAGAGCGCGCGCTATCCCGAAATCACTTTCATCCCCAAGCATGTGAGCGGCAATCTGTCGGCGCAAGGCAGTTCGACTTTGCAAGTGCAGGGCGTATTTCGAATTCATGGCGGCGACCACGACCTGACCCTGACATTCCCGGTTCAAGCGCAAGGATCACGAGCCACGGCCACCACAAAGTTCGATGTGCCCTATCAAGCCTGGGGCATGAAGAATCCCAGCACGCTCTTCCTCAAGGTGGACGACAAAGTTGAGATCGAAATTTCGACGGTGGGGACCGTGGTTAACGGCGGGGGCCGAAAGTAGATCTTACTTCTTATCGAAAGGCGTCAGACATTCATCGCCCGCCGGGCCAGGCTCAAGGATTCTGTCCAGAATGCGGTTGAGTGGTGCATGTCGTCAACCACGGCAGTCAACGACTGCACAAACTGGTCAATGTGTTTTTCGCCGGCAATGAGCGGAGGGGCTGACTTCAGCACCATGAAGTTGTTGCCGCAAATCTGGGTCAAGATCTTTTCCTGGCGAAACAGCTTCATCACCAGCATCTGCCCAAACATTCCAGGATGGATGGCGCGAAAGGCTTCGAAGGAAAGTCGCAAGGTCAACTTTGACGGAGCCCGGAATTCGATGCCGCTGAGCAAGCCCAGGCCAGGCGCCGAGTTGAACATTTCATAGGGTTGCAGCGCTGCGGTGAGACGAGTTCGCAGCAACTCCCCCAGATAAGTTGCCCGATTGCCGAGATCTTCGCCTTCCAGGACATCCAGCGTGGTCAGGCCGGCGCGCATCGCCAGGGCATTTTCGCCATAGGTGGAGGTGTGTACGATCGCCCGTCGCAGAGAACTGTAGACGGCGTCGTTGATCTCGTCGGTCATGAGTACGGCCGCAACCGGAATCAGGCCTCCACTCAGCGCTTTGGCCAGGATCACCATGTCGGGCTCGACATGGAAAGCGTGAGCGGCGAGAAACTTGCCGGTGCGAAACATTCCGGTCTGCACCTCGTCGAGTACAAACATGGTGCTGTATTTGCGGCAGAGCGCCTGCACATCGCGCAGGTATTCGGGCGAAGGGACTTTGATCCCTCCCTCAGATTGGATCGGCTCCAGGAAGAACGCCGCAAACTTCTTAGTGCGCAGCTTTTGTTCGACCGCGGCAATGTCTCCGAAGGGTATGGCCTCGCTTTCGGGAAGTAGAGAGCCGAATCCCTCACGCCAGAATGCATTGTCCATCAACGACAGAGCGCCGCAGGTCAGCCCATGAAACGCACCTTCGCAATAGAGAAGGGCATTGCGTCGGGTAGCGGCGCGCGCGAACTTAATGGCAGCTTCGACACCCTCGCTGCCTGAACTCGCGAAAAAGACCTTCTTCAAGTTGCCACCGGCGAGTTTGCATAAGCGCTGGGCCAATTCGCCTGCGAGTTCAGGAATGTGACTCTGCAACATGGCCGGACCGCGGAGGTCCAACTCCTCTTTTAGCGCTGCAATAATGCGGGGATGATTGTGCCCGGTGTTATGGACGCAATATCCCGACAGGAAGTCCAGATAGCGGGCGCCATCCTCGCTGAACAATTCGGCTCCGGCACAGCGCTGGTAACGGACATTCATGTCCAGTAGATCGAGCAGGCGCACCCATTGCGGATTCACAAATTCCGCGTAAGTGGAAAGGCCGGAAACTGCAGCGTGAGGCACGAAACGTCTCCCGGGCTAGCTGTTTAGACACTATCAGATCAGACGGGCAAGAAATTAAGAGAACGCCTCGATGACACAAATGTAAGCCAGCCAGAATCCTGCCTGCTTCTGCGGCAGCGGGAAACCGCGATGGAGACTCCGTGTTAGGTAAGCAGAAATCCCACCCAAGCCCGAGGGTTTGGATGGGATATCGTGCGAAGGATTGTAACCCCGGCTATTGGGCAGCGCGCTGGGTGTTGGCCTCGATCTTGGCAATGTCGCCGCGAACATGATCGGCGCGTGGCCCTTTAGGCTCTTCCAGCAGAAAAACCTTAAACTCGGCCAGCGCCTCCTGCTGGTGACCCTCCTGCTGATAGGAGCGGGCTGCGATGTAATGAACGAAAGAGGGATGTTCCTTTTCGGACGAATGCGCCTGATGGGCGCTGAGGATGGCAGCGTCGAAGTGGCGATTCATATATTCCGCGTCGGCCAACAGCATCAGGCTCTCGACATTATTGGGTTCCACCGTGACCGCCTTTTGAAGCAGTGTCTCGGCCAGCGGAAAATTCTTCTGCAGGATGCACATCTTGCCGTAATTCACGAATGCAGGCGCGAAGTGGTCATCTGCGGCGATTGCCTTTTTCAACGCTTCCTCTTCATGGGGAATGTCGTTGGTCTTGGCGTACAGCACTCCGAGATTGTTGTAAGCGGTGGCGTATTGGGGCGCGATGGCCAACGCCTTCTCCAGGTGCTCCTGGGCCTTCTTCCAATTTTGTTCCGCCATTGCTTCGTTGGCCTTATCGACTTCCTTACGGGCCTTTTGCGGAACATTCAGATCGGAAGCCGAAACCATGGTGGAATGGGAAGAGAGCGGCTTGGGTCCGGTCTCGGCCAGCTGCCGCACGGTGACATATTGAGACTGTGTGACCTTGCGGTTGTCGACATCGAAGGTAGGGCTAACGGTAGTCTCAACCCCGTCGCCGCTAATCTCGACGTGGTACTCCCCCATAGGCACGGAGAGGAAATCGACTTCCCCGATATCATTGGTATAGCTGGTGCCGATGACCTGATCCACCGAGCCTTCCATCAGGCACACCTTCAAGTAGGGACCGGCATTGCGGTCGTTAGACAAGATGACGTGTATGTGTACATTGCCGGTCGTATTCTGGCCGTTTCCTCCTCGGAGTTGAGCTTGGGCACAGGTAAGGAGCAGGGAAACGACGACGGGAGCGATACAACGCCGATACTGCATATGTGCCTCCCAAAGATCGCAGACTGGAGAGCGATCTCGTGAGCCGGGCTTGGACCCTCAGCGCACTTTCGGGACACGCCCGGGTTGAATCACAGGTCGCGGGCGAATAGGTTGGAGAGCGGTCGCCCCACGAACCGCGCAATAGTGGGATGATTGTATACCCGTTCCAGAATTGTGCAGCAGGAACTTTTGTCAACTTTTCTTGAGGGAAGAGCGGGGATTTGGCGGCAGGATGGGGCAGTCCCAAGGCTGAAAGAGAACGCCCCAGCCGCAGCCAGGGCGCAGTTGAAGTAAGGAACTTAATTAGCGCCTAACCATGAATGACGCCATGAGTTATATGCCCGCTTGCGGCCGTGCGCACATTTTGCCGCCGCAGCAGCTCTTCCCGCTTTGCTTTGACGTCATGGAGCACTTTCCTCCGGCACAGCAAGCCATCTTGCCGTCCTTGTCCTTCGACATCATGGCGCACTGCTTGCCGTCCTTACCCTGGCAGCAGGAGCCGTCTTTTCCGCATGCGCCATCCTTGCCGCTGCAGGTCATGGCAGAGTCAGCTTTGTCGTGATTGCAGCAGGCACAAGTTTTGGCGTCATCGCCTGCTGGAGCGGGCGCAGGTTGAGTTGCGTTTTGGGCCATCAGGCCAAGAGCGAATACGAATGTGCTTAGAAATACGAGAGCTTTGGATTTCATACTTTCCTCAGAATTCTGATGATGCGAACTGTAACCGTTCGCGCTGATTCCGGTGCGACAACGTAGTACCACGGTCGCGCAAAGAGAAATCTGCGGAGAGGAGTTCTAGATTCTGAGGTCGGCCTTCCGGTCAAAGACAGGCTTGGTGAAGGGAAGTGAATCGGAGGTCAGGGACGCGTTTCGGCTGCGCCGCAGCAGACCCAGATCAACGATTGCAGATCGACTGGGATTCGCCTCAAGGACTGCGTGAGAAACGATGAGGAATGCCAGGGGCCGGGCCGGTTGATTGCTTAACTTGCAACAGCCCTGATCGGCAGAATTCGGCGATGGGCTGGCCGGGTGCTCGGGGCAGCACGGAGCGGGGCTGCGATGGTGCTTACACGATGATGGCATTGCGTGCTGCTGGGGTTGCGACATCGCAGCCCCGCATGGCATGGCATGAGCCGATAGCACCGGCTTCGCCAAACCGGTTTGGGCACACGATAGAATGGCCGTCATCAGCATCGCCGACAAACCGCTCCGAATTCTCCGCCAGCTATCCATGCGAACTCAGTATGAGCGAGCTGCCGACCTCGAATCTGTGACGCTTATCACCGCGTCCCGGTTTGACTGCCCGTGGTCGGAATGGCGATACTGGTGCGCCGAAGGCACATAGCATTGAGCGGATGGCCACGGAAGACTCGCAAAGGGGAAGAGACACTAAGGTGAAGAGATCGCTGCTGTTTGTCATGATACTGGCTGGTTCGATGGTTACTCAGAGGTTGGCACAGGCTGCCGGGGCGCAGGCGTCAGCGGCAGGCAAGATTGGGGCCTCGGCGGTATGGCAGCCACCCAAGGATTTCGTTACTAATGCGCACACCGCCTGCGACAAGGCCATGAATCCGGCGAATTATGGCGAGTGCTTCATTAACCAGATGTCGGCTGCGGGCGCGCCTGCCGACGCCGTGTCGTTCACCCGCCTGCTTTCTCAGCAGAGCGATGGACAAGTCGGCATCATGAGCATGTTCCAGAAGTATGGCGTGGTTGACGCCGCCCAGGTTTTCTACCCTCTGCGAGCCAACGACAACTATGGCTTGTTGCTGGTGAACGGCGATCCGAAAATTCTCGATGTCGACGACTTGAAGAAACTGGATCAGGCCGCAATGGAGCAGAATCCCATGTTTCAAGCGGTCAAGCGGAAATTTCCCCAGGCGGCATTGTGGCCCGGCGACCGCAGCGGGAACCCGCCCTGGCCACGAGCGCAAACTTTGCCTGACGGCGGTCAGCAGTTTGTGCTGAGCTATCCGCTTATCAATGGATGCCATGCCTGCCAGCATCTGGGGGTGGCGCGGTTCGGGTGGGATTTCGATGCCAAGGGGAAATTCCTGCAGACCACGTTCATCCCCACGCCGCCTCCGCCGAAGCTTCTGAAACGGCCGCACGGGACGCAACCGCCATCTTCGCCTCCGGCGCAACCGCAACCGGAACCGCAGACGCAGCAAAATCCACAATGATTGTTCAGCCAGGCCGAGAGGGACTATGCGCAAGGCGCTGTTATTTTTTGCCGTCGTGATGTTGACCGCGTTTGGCTTCACTCAATCGACCGGAGGCGGCATCACCGCTGCGTCGGTGTGGCAGCCGGGAAATAACTTTATGGCCACCGCGAAGGCCGGATGCGGTAATTCGAATGGTTCGGCGCTCGGCGACTGCCTGATCGCCCAAATGGCGAAGGCTGGAGCGCCAGCCAACGCAGTGCAGTTCGCCCGCGAAGTCTTCAAGCTCGATGGCGAAGTTGGAATTATGTCGGGCTTCAATAAGGTGGGACCGGTAGACGTTGCCTTCGTGACCTATCCCTTTCGCGCGAACCCCAGCTACGGCTTGTTCCTGGTCAACGGTCAGCCGCGCATGATCAATGCCGAAGATCTGAGCCTGCTCGACCAGAAGGGTCTGCAAGGAAGTTTCCAGTTTCAGGACCTGAAGAACCAGTTTCCCAAGGCCGCGCTGTTTCCCGGCGATCGCGATGGCAAGAGCTGGCCCAACTCGCAGACCGGCTCCAACGGTGGGTTGCAGTTCGTCATCGGTTATCCCCTACGCAACGGTTGCCAGACCTGTGCTCACGCCGGGTTCGCGTTGTTCCAATGGAATTTCGATCCCAGCGGCAAGTTCACCGGAACCACGTTCATGGGAATGACGCCGGCGCCGCTGAACTAAGCTTCGCTTGGCGTCTATTTTTGCAGCACGGTCAGCTCGGCCAGCACCTCTTCGCTGTGCTTGTTGGGATCGACATCCATGTACTCTTTCACGATCTTGCCTTGCGGATCGATCAGGAAAGTGTGACGCGCGGCGAGCTTCGCGATGCCGTAGTTCTTCAACGAGCCGTACTCTTCCGTAACCTTGTCATTGGGATCGGCCAGCAGTTTGAAGGTCAGACCCTCCTTGGTGCAAAACTGCTCATGCGATTTTGTGTCCTGAACACTGACGCCTAGAACCACCGCATTCTTGGCGTCGTACTGCGCCTGATCGCGCTGAAAGTTGTGGGCCTCGATGGTACAGCCAGTCGTTCCATCTTTGGGATAGAAGTACAGCACAACCCATTTGCCGCGATATTGCGACAAGGTGACCGGCTTGCCTTCCTGCGAGTTCAAGGTGAAGTCGGGAGCCGTAGTGCCGACCGCCGGTACGGCCGCTGCCCGCAACATCCGCGGAGCGATGAAGGCGATGGCGGCGATAAGAATCAGAAATCCAAAAAGCTTGCGCATGAAAAAACACTCCTGGCTAGTAGCTACCTGAATCGGATGCGGCGGCAACCCACCAAGATGGCGCTCACCGTTTAGAGTATTCTGTGCCCCGGGTTCGCGTCCGCTTTTTGGACGCTAACCCGGGTGAAGGCTGACCAGCGCAAAAAAAATCGGCCCGTTAAACATCTTCCACCCACCATCGGTCGCCGTTCACTCCTTCTACGGGAAGCTCACTTTCAGAATGGTTCCGTTCAGTCCGACCATCCATCCGTTTTGCGGATTGGCAAAGGCCACGGCCCAATATCCTGTGATGCCGCTCAGCGGGTACCATGTAGTCCCTTCGTCAGGCGTCCAGGCTGCTCCCCCCAGATCGGCGGTGACCACAACATACCGGGTGTAATCGGTCGGGCTCTGCTTCGCCAGTCGCCTGCTGCTGCGTAGCCGCCCACCGCGCTGCAGACGCCCGCTGCTCTGCAGCCCCGCGCTATTGTGCAACTGCCCTCCGCCGAAACCAGTAGTGTTCGTCAGGTAAGCCAACCCGAAGATGGCGTAGCCTACCGGTGGCCGGTTAGTGAGCTGCCAGGTTTGACCGCCGTCATTTGAGGTTGCGGCCTGGGCGGTAATGGAGGCGTTGGTCGGCGAAAGATCGCCGCCGCCGAGGATGCCATTGGAGGCGTCTCGAAATGCCACGCTGAATCCGCCCGCGCTGGGCGAGCTGTGCAGCGGAGTGTCGTACGCGGCCCAGGTGTTGCCGCCATCTGTAGTAGCCAGAATTCTGGCGATGCTGGAACCACCGGTGGCAATCCACGCATTAGTTGTACCCTGGGTGGCCACGCAGGTTCCGCTGGAGGAGAACGACGCTTCGCCCGGCAGTGCAGGCGGCATGTTGTTGGCGATACTCTGCCAGGTCATGCCGTCGCTAGTGCGCAGGTCGGGAAACACGCCGTTTACCGAATCGCTGTGCGCAATCCCGCTGGTGGGAGTCCAGAAGGCCATGCAGTCGTAGAAAGCGCCGACCAGCGTGTTGTCAAACTGCTGCGTCCAGGTGTGACCGCCGTCTTGTGTCTTGTAGATGGCGAAGTCGGTGGGATAGTTCCCGATCGCCAGCGCGTAGGCTATCTGATCGCTCACCCCTTGCACATCGCGCAGCTGGACGTCGTTGGAATTGCCGGTCGGAACAATGCCGGTTCGCCAGGTGTTGCCACCATCTGTGGTGACGACAAATGTGCTGTTGGTTCCGACCGCCCAGACAATGTTCTCGTCGACCGGACTGACCGCGATCAGCAGAGCGGTGGTATTGCTGTTCTGGGGCGTGAGCGTCGGCCCTTGACTGAAGGCCGCCGGTGCGCTGAGCGCCGCGAAAACCAGGATGGCAAAGAGGAAAAAGGCGGGCATACGTTTCGACACGGTTCTCACCTCCGAAACCAGATTTGCAGCGGAGTATAGGTCGGCCGCAAAAGAGGTGTCAAACGCGTGCGTGTGCTCCAAGGTTCGCGTCCTTCATTTGGACGATAACCTTGGCGGGAGTTCCTCCCTCTGTGCTCATCGCTCCAGTTTCGTCTTGAAGTGTAATCCCGAGCGGAGCCGAGGGATCTGCGGTTCGTCGGCAGCAACGACACTGTGGGAAGTCGTCCCCCCCGCCCGCCCCTGAATTATTTAAAACAAACAAAGCCGTCCGTAAAATCTTGAGCTCACGAGGGTTGCATGGAAATCTGGAGCAGCAGGCACTCGCAAGCACGAAACTGCAGGATGGTGCTTTTCGGGAGGAGTGAATCTGGCTCGAACGACTGACCACTGGCAACTGACAACCAGCAATGGCTTACCCCCAGACATTAATAGGGCAGGAACGCCGGGGTGAAGGCGGTTCCTACCCTAACAAGTAACTCGGAGTCGTTCTCGCGAATCCGTCAAGATAACGAAAGTACAATGCGCGCCCTCGTACTTTCGTAACCTACAAAATTGTTCTCACTCCGGACTTGAAACTGCGGACAATCGAGCATCGCCCGCCGGAACATCTCTCAACTCCCGATGCCGGAGCTGGCCTGCGGCCTACTTGCCGAGCTTACTGTCACTTGCCTGATACGTCCCCGCCACGACCTGTGCGATCAATTTATGGCCCGACTGGCTGGGATGCACATCGCAGGTTGGCGGGCTGGTTGCCGGGTTACTGGCATTCAGCAAACCGGCGACACAGGTATTGCCCATGGCCAACGGATTCGAGGCCGCCGCCTGGAACGCCGAAAAAACGTCGGCTACCACGGCGCCGTACTGCGAGGCTGGTGCGGTAATCGCCTGGTTCAATCCCGCGGTAAGCTCGGTCTCAAATTGGTTGGAGTAATCCAGCGAGTAGTAATTCACCACCTCGATGGTCCCGGCATATCCGGTGGCGCGCAGCCCGGCGAGAATGATTTGCATGTGCGCCTCGAGCTGCCTCGAAAACCGCTGGAGCGCCGTTTTCGATGCACGTCGGATCGTCATTGCACTGCTCTTCCAGAAGGATCAAATCGTTCGCGCCCAGCATGACCGTCACCAGCGCTACGTCGTTATGGCTTTGCAGGAAGCCGGTCGCAAAAGCCGACTGGGTCGACTTGGCCGAGCCGTAAACCACGTGCAGAGGAAAATAGGAGCGATACTCGCGGCATCCGTTGTCGGGCGCGGTAAACGACAGGAAACTGCCGGTCGTCTCCCCCGGGCAACTGCCATTGCTCAGATTCAAGGTCAAAGTCAGGCTGGCCCAATCGCCGTAGTCTACGAAGTTTGTGGGATTGTAATACTCGTATCCCGCCTGGTCGATATACCCGAAAGCCACGCTGTCGCCCAGCGCCAGGTATTCGGTGGAGTTGCTGGCGCGATCCTTGGCCGAAGCGAATCCGAGCGCGCAAATTCCGACCATCAGCAAGACACTGAAAACTTTGCCTACCTTCATCGCTGCCTCCTAGCAGGGAAAATTAGTCGGACAAGCGTAACAGATGGCAAGCTCGGGCTTGCTGTCTTGTGCCCCGGGTTCGCGTCCTTCTTCTGGGCGCTAACCTGGGCTGACGCCAGTCCCAGCGTGTCACCCGAACATCTTCGATTCACGATCCGCGGATTCTACACCGACCCCAGCCGCGACTGCGGGGAATCCCAGGTTAGCCCAACCGACGGGCGAAACCTGGGACACAGGCAATGCAGACGGTGTCCGAGACGCAGACAAACAGCAGGTCCCCCCACTCCGCTTCGCTCCGGTCGGGATGACAAGCTAGGAAAGGGTTCGCTCGAGATGACAAAAGGAGGGGCTAAGAGACTAGGACCCAGAGGTCAGCTAAGAGCTAAGAGCGAAAAGCCGCCCTCCGAAGTGACAACCCGCCCCCGCACCCGCTACGATTAAAGCTTCGCACTTATCGCAGGAGGCAGTCTTTATATGGCGACCATGGAACAGAAAGCACCGGGCATCCGTCCCGGCGGCAAGCCCAAAACTTACAAGAACTTTATTGGCGGCGAGTGGGTCGCCAGCCGCACGGGTCACACCTTCGAGAACCTGAATCCGGCCGACACCCGCGAGGTCGTTGGCGTGTTCCAGAAATCCGACAAGCAAGATGTCGAGCTTGCGATCGAGGCCGCCAAGCAGGCCTTCAAGAAGTGGCGGCTGGTGCCCGCGCCTCGTCGTGCCGAGATGCTCTACAAAGCGTCGGAAATCCTGATCGCGCGCAAAGAAGAATACGCGCAGCAGATGACGCGCGAGATGGGCAAGGTGATCAAAGAGACGCGGGGCGACGTGCAGGAAGCCATCGACTGCGGCTATTACACCGCCGGCGAAGGTCGTCGCCTGTTCGGCCCTACTGTGCCGTCGGAGCTGCCCAATAAGTTTGCCATGGCTATCCGCCAGCCGCTGGGCGTCTGCGCCATGATCACGCCGTGGAATTTCCCTATGGCGATTCCGTCGTGGAAGTTGTTTCCCGCGCTGGTCGCCGGCAACACCGCGGTGATCAAGCCGGCGCAGGATACACCGCTGTCGACGCTGAACTTTGTGCAAGCCCTGGCCGATGGAGGAGTTCCGGCAGGCGTGGTCAACATCGTAACCGGCTTCGGTGGGGAGGTAGGCACGCCGATGGTCGAGCATCCCGAGGTGCGCGCGGTTTCGCTCACCGGATCGACCGCGGTCGGACGCATCGTGGGACAAGAAGCCGCCAAGACCTTCAAGCACTGCTCGCTGGAGCTGGGCGGCAAGAATCCCATGATCGTGCTCGACGACGCCAACCTCGACCTGGCGCTGGAAGGCGCCTTGTGGGGTGCGTTCGGCACCACCGGACAACGTTGCACCGCGACCAGCCGCATCATCGTGCAGAAAGGCGTGTACAAAAAGTTTGTGGACGCGTTGGTGGCGCGGGCCCAGAAATTGAAAATTGGCAATGGGCTGGACGAGAGCGTCGACATGGGCCCGGCCGTGAATTCGTCGCAGATGGAGACCGATCTGAAGTACATCAAGATCGGCAAAGACGAAGGCGCGAAGATGCTGTGCGGCGGACATCGCCTGGAGGGCGACGGTTACGCTCACGGCTGGTTTGTCGCCCCGACGGTTTTTGCCGATGTCGACCCCAAGATGCGTATCGCGCAGGAAGAAATCTTTGGGCCGGTGGTTTCGATCATTCCTTGCGATGGCTTGGAGAACGCGATCGAGATTGCCAACGACATCGAGTACGGCTTGTCGTCTTCGATCTACACCAAGGACGTGAATAAGGCGTTCACGGCTATGCGCGATCTGTATGCCGGCATCACCTACATCAACGCTCCGACGATTGGCGCGGAAGTGCATCTGCCGTTCGGTGGGACCAAGGCGACCGGCAACGGTCATCGCGAAGGCGGGATTGGCGCCATCGATTTTTACACCGAGTGGAAGTCGGTGTATGTCGATTATTCCGACACGTTGCAACGCGCGCAGATCGACCGGCCGGAATGAGCTGCCTTGTGGCCTGGGTAAGCTACAGTTACGAACCATCGGGTACCCCATCCTGGGCCTTTTTTTGGCCTAGGGTGGGAGACATCATGCCTCATCCTTCTTACCCTTCTCCTTCGGCTTCACTGCCGAGCGCACTTGCATAAATTTGTTCAGCGTATCGAACCAGAAAGGTGCGCCCAGCGACAATGCCAACGCGGTAATGGCCCAGCCCGCCAGGGTTTCGAGCCAGAAGAGCGGATCCATCGGTGGCTTGGCGTGCCAGCCGAAGGGAAAAGGCAGCTGGTTCCCTACGGAAGCGATCTGGTTTGCCTGTGCCTTGAACTCGTCGGGTGTCTGCGGCGGTTTCTGATTTGAGTCAATATACTTTTGGGCCAGCTCTACCGTCGCCTGTCGCTCGACGGGATTGTTCCACAGCGTCTGCGCCAGCTTGATGGTATCGACGTTCAGGCCTACGCTAATCACCACGCCGATCACGAGCAGAATCACCTGAGCGCGGTTCTTGTACCAACTGGACGCGCGATCCATGGAATCGTTGAACCAGCCTTCCACCTTCTGCTGAAACTCGACGACATCCTTTTCCGTGGCCGCTACCAGGCTCAGCAGCGCTTGCCGCGTCGGGCTCGCGGGAAGCTTTTCGATGCCTTGACGCACGTCGTCGAGCACGCGCGCCTTGCTCGGATCGGGCGGCGCAACAATATCGATCAGCGCGGTGGCGAACGTCGGGGAAGGAATATAGGCTGGCAGATTAGGCGACCATTGCTCGACCAGGGTAAACACCGACGGCAGATGAAGTGACGAGAGGTCCAGCGGCGAAAGGTCCAGGGTACGCGGGTCCGCGGCCGAGGCGGCTTGGGCCACGGTCGCGTCGTCAACCTTAGCCGGGTTTTTGTACAGTCCGCGAATCAGCCCATGCGCATAAATCGCTTCCACAAAGCGACGGCCATCGGCGATCTTGCTTTCCGAGAAGAGGCTGTCGATGCCCCGCACCAGGTTCTTCGCCCGCAAGGAAAAAATGGAGGCAATGCCTTCGTTAACCACCGAACAAATCAGGCTGAGGAACAGATAGACGAAGGCAATTCCGATGGCGACGTCGAGGATGGCAGAGCTTGGCATACTCATCTCCTGTCGAACGTGTCGTTCAGCATGAGGAGCGTTGACACGCTGGAGCAGCCCGTCCGCAGTTCAATTTCTGGCGATGACCGCGTAAGTATAGCCGCGTCGCCGGAAAAGACAAGCGCGAAGCGGGTTTTCAGCGGGGCCCTGGCTGGGTCATAATAGAACGCCTGTAAATCGGGCCTCGCTCACAAGGACATCATTATGGCTACCCAGGAAGTCTCCAGAGTGCTGGCTGCAACTCGCATGGCCAACGTGCGCTACGCCATTCGCGACCTTATCGTGGTCGCCGACGAGGTGGCGCGCGACGGCCACAAAATCCTTTACCTCAACATCGGCGATCCCTGTAAGTTCGACTTCCACACTCCGCCACACATGATTGAAGCTGTGCTCAAGGCCATGGTCGATGGCCACAACGGCTACTGCGAGTCGCTGGGCATCAAGCCGGCGGTCGAAGCCATTCGCCACGAAGCCGAACGTAACGGGCTGCGCGATATTCAAAGCATCTTCATTGGTTACGGCACCGGCGAAGTGATCGACAGTTGCCTGACCGCGCTGTTGAACCCCGGCGACAACGTGCTCACGCCCAGTCCGGAATATCCGCTCTACGGCGCGCTTCTGGCCAAGCTCGATTGTCCGCCGAATACCTACGATCTCGACGAGTCCAAAGACTGGGAGCCCGACGTCGCCGAGATGGCCAGCAAGATCAATTCGCGCACCCGGGCCATCTTGCTCATCACGCCCAACAATCCTACGGGTGCGGTGCATTCCAGGCGCACGCTGGAGCAGATTCTGGAGCTGGCGCGCCGACACGGGCTCATCATCTTTGCCGACGAGATCTACGACAAGCTGATCTTTCATCCCACCGAGAAGCATGTCTCCATCGCCAGTCTGGCGACCGATGTTCCCATCGTCACCTTCAACGGATTGTCGAAGGCTTACCTGGTTCCGGGCTGGCGCATTGGTTGGGCGATTGGCACCGGTCCCAGGGAAGTGCTGCAGCCTTACATGGAAGCGGTGCACCGCCTGTTGCGCGCCCGGCTGTCGGCGCCACATCCGTTTCAGCATGCCATCAAGCCGGCGCTGGAAGGCCCGCAAGATCATCTGGTCGAAGTGCGGCGCAAGCTGCGCAAGCGCGCCGATCTCACCGTGGAATGGGCCACGCGTACACCGCATGTCACGCTGGTGCCGCCCAAGGGTGCGTTCTATGCCTATCCCTCGCTGGAGATTCCGGAAGACGATCTGACATTCGTTACCGACCTGCTGAAACAGAAGCACGTGCTGGTGGTCAACGGATCAGGTTTCGGCGAGAAGCCGGGCACGCGCCATATTCGCATCGTATTTCTGCCATCCGAGCCGGTGCTGAGCGCAGCCTACGATGCCATGACCGACTTCATGAAGGAACGGTATCGTTAGAAACTTGGGCGTGCGGATTTCGCCTGGAGAACTTGGCTTTAGAGGTTGTCTCGAGAACTTTGGACTTGAGAAGTTGTCTCGAGTTTCGTCTGGACCGGGAGCAGTTTTAGCTGTGCCGAAGTCAACCCTTTTTGTTTGTCATCCCGACCCGGCTTCAGCCGGTGAGGGATCTGCGTTTCCCCGTTTTTATGGTCGACATTCACTGCCACATCCTGCCTGCAATCGATGACGGTTCGACGTCGTGGGAGATGACTGCGCAAATGTGCCGCATGGCGGTCGAAGACGGCATCACGCACATCGTTGCCACTCCCCACAGCAACGATATGTACGACTACAGTCGCGAGCGCTACACCGAAATGCTCGGAGAGTTGCACGACGCAGGCAATGGCCGCCTGACCTTCAGCCTGGGATGCGACTTCCATTTCTTCAGTGAAAACATTCAGGACGCACTCGACCACCCGCGCCGTTACACCATCGGCGATTCGCAATATCTTCTGATTGAATTCAGCGATTACGGCATACCGCCCAGTGTGACCCAGGATGTCTTGGCGATCTTTAGCCGCGGAATGGTTCCTATCATCACTCATCCGGAGCGCAACCGGCCGCTGCTGAATCGCCCCGAGACCGTTCTTCAATTAGTCGAGCAAGGTTGTCTGGTGCAGGTCACGGCCAACGCGGTAACCGGAGCCTGGGGCCCTAAGTCGAAAAAGATGGTGGAATGGCTGCTGAAGCGCGAGGCGGTCCATGTGATCGCCAGCGATGCCCACGATCCGGTGCGCCGTCCGCCAATCATGTCTGTGGCGCGCGATGCGGTGGCGGAAATTGCCGGAGCAGAAATTGCCGACGCTCTGGTCACGCACAATCCGGAAGCGATTGTCGAAGGCAAGAGCCTGCCCTACCGGGCGATGTACCGCCCCGCATAATATCCGTTACCCGTCATCCTGAGCGGAGGTCGCGCCGTGGTTGCGCGACCGCAGCCGAAGGATCTCTGGCGTCAAGAAAAACTGGGCCAGATGTGCTGATAGAGTCGGCGGAAAGTGATTTTGAATGGTCGCACCTTAGGTGCGCCGATAAGCCCTATTCGTGATTGTCATCACGAACCGACGAATCGGGACCCCCAAGAAGCGCCGCCTTTGCGCTGGTTGGGGTGAAGTTTAATCGCTGAGGGATCTGCTTTTGGAGCCTCGAGAATGTGCGCCGTGACTACTCAACGTCCCCCAGTGCACCGCATCTTCCCTACGTCTTGCCCGTTGACCGAGACAATTCCGGTTCGAACTTTGGCCGCAGGCTCAGGCTCCTGTTCGGGATGGGCTGACATAGGCGACATCGCATTAGCGGAGTTGCGCGGAGCCTGCAGGCTTCGCAGAATGCCGGCCTCCATCGCCTCGACTCCGGCTTTGGCGCGTTCCGCGCCGCGCCGCGCCGACCGTGCTACCTTTTGTTCCGCCTGGCGGAGTGTGCTCCTCAAATCCATGGTGCCCTCCCGTTGTATGGGAAAGATGCAGCTTGCATGCAATTGGAAACCAGCGCTCCAGGAAAATCAAGTGCCGAAGTCACTGCCGTATCCGCGGATTGAAGGCCGAGTACAGCAGGTCAGTCAGAAAATTCACCAGGACATAGGTCAGTCCGATCATCAGAATGCAGCCTTGCACCAGATAATAGTCGCGGTTCGATATCGCCGACACGGTCAGCCGCCCGATTCCGGGCCACGAAAAAATCGTCTCGGTCACGATCGCGCCGGCCAGTAGCGCTCCGAATTGCAACCCAACCACCGTTAGAATCGGAATCATCGCGTTGCGCAGCGCATGCCGGTAAACCACCGTCCGCTCCGGCAAACCTTTGGCGCGCGCGGTGCGAATGTAATCCTGCCCCAGTTCTTCCAGCATCGAAGTACGAATCATGCGGGTCAGGATCGCGGCCAGCGCCCCACCCATGGTGATCGCCGGCAATACGAGGTGGGCCAGCGAGCCCGAGCCCGACACCGGCAACCATCCCAGCTCGATCGCAAAAAACAAGATGAGGATCGGTCCCAGCGCGAAGTTCGGAAACGATAGCCCCAGTAACGAAACAAAGCTCAGCAGGCGATCGTCCCACCGGTTACGGCGCAGCGCCGAGCGCACTCCAGCCGGAATTGACAATCCCAGCGCCACAATGAGCGCGGCCAGCGTGAGTTCCATGGTCGCCGGATAAGCTTGCGCGATCACGCGTCCCACATTCTGGTTGAAGCGCAGCGAACGTCCCATGTCGCCGTGTAAAATGCCGCGCCAATAGTTGACGTACTGCTGCCCCAGCGGGAGATCCAGGCCATAAACGTGGCGCGCCGCAGCCAGATCGGTTGCTGCCGCGCCTTCACCCAGCATCTGCTGAATAGGATCGCCGGGCACCAGATGGATCATGAGGAAGACAACGGAAACCACCAGCCAAACTACCGGCAGCATGTAGAGCGCGCGGGTCAGCAAGTAGCGCAGCATCAGTGGACCACGGGAGTTGTTGTCGTCGCCGGTATCTGCGGTTGCGGCTGCGCAATCTCGATCTTCACGCTCTCTACCCGCAGCCCGTCCATGGTGGCAACCGTGTAGCGCCGGCTTTCGTACTCGAAGCTGTCGCCCACCGCGGGAATTTTCTGCAGCCGCGCCAGCACAAATCCAGCCAGAGTTTCAAAGCCTTCGTCGCGCGGCAGTTCAATGTGGTATTGCGATTCCAGATCGCGAATATTGATCGATGCGTCCAGCGTCATCGAGGCAGAGCCCGGGGACAGCGGCTGTTGGCCCACGTCGAACTCATCTTCGATCTCGCCCACCAGTTGTTCCAGCACATCCTCCACCGTTACCAGCCCCGCGGTCGAGCCGAATTCATCCACCACCACGGCCAGATGGCGGCGGCGCACTTTGAATTCGATCAGCAGATCCGGCAGAGGCTTGGTCTCGGGAACCACCAGCACTTCACGCATGATGTGTCGTACCTCGAGTCCGCTCGGCCGGGTCACCGGACGTCCCGAAGCCGTCGTATTCACCCGATAGCGCAGCCAGCGCATCAGGTCCTTGGCATACAGCACTCCGATGATGTGTTCCGGACCGCGCAGCACATCATAAACCGGTACCCGCGAGTGTTGCTCATCGACCAGGCGCTGCAGCGCTTCTTCCAGAGAAATATTTTCCGGCAACGAGAAGATATCGCGCCGCGGCACCATGATCTCCCGCACCGAAATGTTTTCCAGGTCCAGCGCGCGCAGAATCAATTCCTCCTGCGGCGGACCCAGAATGCCCAGCTTCCGGCTGGCGGAAACGATCAGCTTCAACTCTTCCGGCGAGTGTACGCCGCCCTCGCGCACCTGCCGCATCCCGAACGCCTTCAGTACCACCCGGGTCGAGGCGGTCATGAACACCAGGAACGGCGACGCCAGCGTCATGAAGAAATCCATCGGCCCGGCTACCGCCAGCGCTACTCGCTCGGTACGTTGCAACGCGATCGATTTCGGGACCACCTCGCCCAGGATCACAACCAGATACGTCATCAGGACGAAGGCGAGCACCACGGCAATACCGTGCGCGTACAACCGCGAGTGCGGTAACGGCAAAAACAGCGGTTCCAGGATGTGGGCGATGGAAGCTTCCCCGATCCAGCCCAGCGCCAGGCTGGCGACCGTGACTCCGAACTGCACTGCATTGAGTACGGTTTCCAGCTTCTGGTGGAGTTTCTGGACGGTGCGGGCGCCGATGCGGTGCGCCGCGATCATCTGTTGCAGTCGGGTTTCGCGAACGCTGACCAGCGCAAATTCGGCGGCCACGAAGAAGGCGTTTGCCGCGACAAGCAAAACTACCACTACAATCCGCAGCACAACGAAAGTAACCATGAAGAGGAAATCTTACCATCGGCGAGGATTGCCTGATGCGCACCTAAAAACCGTGCTCCCGCCTGGACTGCGCCCCGTCACAACTCAGGGTTCGCCGGACCCATCCCCTTCCCTAAAACGAAACTTACAGCGTATTCTGGTTCGGCCAGCCGCGCCCATTGTTTAGCCGTCGTCCTGTGAGCTTTGGCGGACTTGTGCCTGGCAAAACGGAGCCAATTTAAGTCATGCGCCTTCTTATCCTGATCCAACTTTGCCTGCCACTCGTGCTGGCAACGGCATTTCTGCCCCACGCTTCTGCTCAAACCGCCAAGTATGGCCCGCACTTGTGGGCGCCGCCGGTCGATCCCGATATCTTTGAAAAGCGGATCAACGAGCAACTCGACATCGTGCAGAAATCGGTGGACCAGATCCTGGCAGTGAAGGGAACGCGCACCATCGAAAACACCTTGCAGCCTTACGACGCGGCAGTCGAGGCGCTGGACACCGCCGGCAATGGCTCGGGCCTGATACAAAGCGTCGATCCGGCAGCCGCCATGCGTGATCGCGCTCAGGCCATGATTCAGAAGGTGACCTCGGTGGCCACCGCGTTCAGCCTTAACCAGGCGCTCTACAAAGCGGTCGCCGCCATCGACATCAGCAAGGCCGATCCTGAAACCCGCTACTACGTCACCCGCACCCTGCTGGAATTTCGCCTGGCCGGCGTGGATCGCGACGATGCTACTCGCGCCAAAATCAAGACCCTTAACGAGGAAATCACCAAGTACTCGACCGGCTTTGAGCGCAACACGCAAGACTCGGTTTTGAAGGTCGTGGTCAAGAATCGTGCCGAACTCGACGGCCTGCCGGAAGACTTCATCGCCCGTCACCCGGCGGCCGCCGATGGCAGCATCATTCTCACCAGCGAGCCTCCCGACGTCTATCCGGTCCTGAAGTTCGCCAAGAATGCCGATCTGCGCAAACGTGTCTATCTCGCCTACAACAACCGCGCCTATCCGCAAAACATTCAGGTGCTCGCCGACTTGCTGCAGAAGCGCCAGGAACTGGCTGCGCTGCTCGGCTATAAACATTGGGCCGACATGTATGCCGCCGACAAGATGGCAGTCGACAGCAAAAGCATTGGCAGCTTCATCGACCAGATCGACCTGGTTTCGCGTCCCACTGCCCAGCGCGAATATCAGATGCTGCTGGCGCTGGCCAAAAAACAGGATCCTTCTTTGACGGCCATCTCGTTGTCTGACCGCTCCTATTACAACGAGCAATTACGAAGAGCCGACTTCGATTTCGATTCCCAGTCGGCCCGCCCTTACTTTCCCTACGACCGTGTGCAGCAGGGCATTCTTGATGTGGCTTCCCGTTTATTTCAGGTAACTTTCCGTCCCGCCAAAGACGCTCAGGTTTGGGATCCATCCGTCACGGCCTGGGATGTGTTCGATGGCAATCGCCAGATCGGACGCTTCTACCTCGACATGCATCCCCGCGCCGGAAAGGACAAGTGGTTCAGCTCCTTTTCCATCCTCGACGGCAAGCCGGGACAGCAGTTACCCGAAGCCGCCTTGATTTGCAATTTCTCCGGCGGAAAGCCCGGCGATCCCGGTCTGATGGAGTACAGCGATGTGACCACCTTCTTCCACGAGTTTGGTCACCTGATGCACTGGATCTTCCAGGGGCAACGGCCCTGGGCCGGATTTGGTAACAATCTGGAGAGCGACTTTGTCGAAGCTCCTTCGCAGATGCTGGAAGAGTGGATGCATGATCCCAAAGTCCTGGCAACCTTTGCCCTCAACTACCAGACCAACCAGCCCATCCCGGCCGAGATGGTGCATCGCATGAATCGCGCCGACTCCTTTGGACGCGGACTGTGGACCCGGGCCCAACTGGTATATACCAGCATCTCCTTCGATCTGCATAATGAAGAGCCGAATAAGGCCGTTCTCGATAGTATTTTTCCCGACAACACCAAACGCTTCCTCCCTTACCAATGGGTCGACGGCGATCACCAGATTGCCTCCTTCGGTCATCTGGTCGGTTATTCGTCTTCGTACTACACCTATCTGTGGGACAAAGTGATTGCCGAAGACTTCTTCGGACAATTCAACCCCAACGATCTGCTGGCCTCTGACATCGCCAAACGTTATCGCCAGACGGTCTTGGAGAAGACTGGCTCGATGCCCGCCAACGATCTGGTCAAAAACTTCCTCGGCCGTCCGCAAAGTGTCGACGCTTTTGTCGGCTGGATGAACCAGGAGTTCGACGAGAAGCCGTCAACTCCGGCCGCGGCTGCTCACTAGCGGCGTAAGGCCGCAGTCGAGTGGAAGACTTAGATTGAGCCGCGACGGGCGACAAGCTTCTCCAGTGAGATAAGTTCACCCAAAATCACCAACGCAAGAATATATCGGCAACTATTCTTACTTAGTACCGAAGGCCTACGTACGCCGACGCCAAACCCGTCGCTACTGCAATTGCCTTTGCAATGAACAAACTAAGATCACCCAACTTTTCTTCAGCCGGGAAAATTTACCCGAGTCGGGGAAAAAGTATCTACCCTAGATTTTGCCCGTCTAAGGGGCCGACAAAATCTAGGTAGATCTAAGAGCAACCCCCGATTTGCTTCATGGTGCAACGACGAGATACTGCCTCCAACGATTGCCGCTGAGCTTGCGGCGCACCAGGCGTCACTTCCTTCCGGCCGAATTACTTAAACCAAAGGAGTGTGTTCTTTGAAGCGTGTATTTTTACTGGCATTCGTATGTGTAAGCCTGTCCCTCGCCGCGCTCGCAACCGTTACCGTTACCGTCAGCTCTCCTACCAATGGTTCGCAGGTTGGCTCTCCTTTTAATGTGGTTGCTCATGCCACCAGTTCCTACACCATCGTTGGCTGGCACATTTATCTCGACGGAAACGACGTTTACTCCGCTGGTCAGACAAGCTCGATCAATGCCACCGTCAACGCCAATGCGGGCAGTCATCAAGTGGTCACGCGGGCCTGGGACAGCAGTGGCGCTTATGGCAGCGTTACCCAACAGATCACGGTTACCGGTGGCGGTGGTGGCGGCAATGGCGGCGGGGGCAACGGTCTGCCCACTCCGCCGCAAGGCGCGATTGTGTTCAACAACATTCAGAATCGCGGCAACTGGAGCTACTGCAATGCTCCTGGTTGCGCCGGCGGCGACGGCGACGGCGCCTACTGGATGGCCCAGCACCAGGGCAATCCTTCGCGCAGCGGTTCCAGCACCGAGTTCTATAACTCCGGTGTGTGGGACAACGCCCTGTGGACCCAGAAGCTGGGTGCCAACAACAGCGTGCACAATTTCCTCTGGGACTTCTACTTCTACGTCGACAATAACTCTCAACACGGTGGCCAGGCCCTGGAGTTCGACGCCTTCCAGTTTGTGAGTGGCTACAACTACATGATCGGCAGCCAATGCGATTATGGCCGCGGCCTCTGGGACACCTGGGACGAAGCCTCCGGTCACTGGATGCCGACTTCCATTTCCTGCCCCAAGTTCAGCCCCAACACCTGGCATCATATTCAGTGGTACGAGACCACCAATACCAACTCGCACCAATACACCTACGTGATCCTGGTGGTCGATGGACACAGTTATCCGCTCAACGTCACCCGCAATGCCTTACACAACGGGTGGTCTAACAACCTGGGCGTGCAATGGCAAATGGATGTGAATGCCAGCGGCGAGGGCTATCACGAATGGGTAGACAACGCGACCCTGACGATCTGGTGATCGTGCGCTCCCTGCATGATGAAAGCGATGGGGCTCCTTAACCGGAGCCCCGTTTCTTGCCTGCTATACCTGAACTAAATCTTGCGGTACGTGGCCTTATTTCTTTTCTTGCCGTCCACACCAGATGCTGTGACAATGATCAGGGACAGCTCATCCGCCTAAACGTGGTATTCTGATGCCTGTCTTGCGCCTATTAGTGCTAAGATATGGCCGCGACTTGTGTGGCGGCAACTTAGCCCCCTTGGCGCCATCCTGACATTCGCGGCCGTTGTCGTCTCAGAAGCCGCAGCAAAGGTTGGAATCGTGAAACGTGCCTGCAGCGCCCGAATCCTCCATTGTTTACTGCTCCCCATAATCTTCTGCGTGTTAGTCAGAGCTGACACTCAGGGACCGGCCCCACAATTTACTGCCCAGACTCTGGATGGCGAAACCTTCAACAACGCATCGCTCCGCGGAAGAGTGATCCTGCTGCAGTTTTGGGCGACGCAGTGCCCAGAGTGCCGCGCCGATCAGGCCGTTCTCGATGACGTCGAACGCATGTATGCCGGTCAGGGGCTGGTCGTTCTTGCCATTGATGTGGGCGAATCTGAGACCAGCGTCAAGAACTACCTCCGGGCCAACCCGAGATCGGTCCGGATCGTGGTCAATGCCGGCAACAGCCTTTCCGCACGCTTCGGGGTACAAAGTTTTCCCTATTATGTTGCCATCGACAGCCAGGGCAATATCGTCGGAACTCAAACTGGCGCGGGTGGAGTAGCCGGGCTGCGCCGTTTGTTGGGTCTCGCTGGCCTGTCCCTGCAAGCGGATGTGCAGGACGTCAACGAGGGGCATGCAGTGGTCTCTCGCGGCACTGATGGCGCGGCCGTGATCGATGTGCCCAGTGCACAAAACACCCGGCCGGCGAAGCGTGTCCCCAAGACGATTTTCGTTTTCGCCAAGGGCGGCCAGATTGAGGCGGACCGCTATACGATTGATCCAACCGCCTTGCACGTAGTAGTCAACGGGCAAAAGCGCACCATCGCGCTGAGCGAACTCGATCTCAATGCAACCGTCGCGGTGAATCGCCAACGCGGCGTCGATCTCATCATTCCCAAGAAGTCGGATGAGGTCTTTGTAACCTTCTGAGAGCCTGACGTTGCAGCCCATGCTGGATCGCCCTGACCCGGGTGGGAAGCTAGGCTGTAACGTCGGTGCGCAACACGTCCTCGATCCTGATCGGCAAGTCGCGCACTCTGACGCCGGTGGCGTGATAAAGCGCCGAAGTGAGCGCTGATGCCACTCCCGTCAGACCAATCTCCCCAATTCCGCGCGCCCCATATTCGTTAATAATCGGATCGGGATAATCCAGCAGAATGCACTCGATCTCCGGGATGTCTTTATTAGTCGGCACCATGTAATCGGCAAAATTGCTGTTGATGGGGTGGCCGTTGCGGGTGTCGTAGATCGTCTCTTCAAACAGGCCCATGCCGATCCCCATCACCACCCCGCCTGCAATCTGGCTGTGGCCCGTCTTGGCGTTCATAATCCTTCCGCCATCGATCACGGTCACCCATCGCGTGACCCGCAGCCGCGCGATAAACGGATCGATCTCTATTTCGCAGAAATGCGCGCCAAAGGAGTGACTGGAATAATTCTTGCTCGCCTCATCCGGTTGCGTCCTTGCCTGGGCGTCAACCGCGGAGAGGCGTCGCATCGCAAGAATTTCCTCGAACGGAGTGCCGCTGTCAGCAGGTTTGTCTTGCGCGTGGATTCGTCCCGCCGTTATCTTCAACGTCTTGGGGTCGGCATTCTGGAACGGCGACTTGTCCGTCTTCACGGCCACCATGAACAACGTCTGTATGGCCTGATCCGTCGCTTTCACGATCGCCGGCAAGACCGTCGCGGTTGCCGCTGAACCGCCGGAAGTCGGGCCCGGTGGCAGATCGCTGTCTCCCAGCACCACCTGGATTTTCTCCAGCGGCAGACCGGTTTTGTCGGACACCACTTGCGCAAAGATGGTGTAAGTGCCGGTGCCAATGTCCTGACACGCACACGAGACTCGCGCCGTGCCGTCGACCAGCAGCCGGGTACGGACCTCGGCGTTGCTGCGATTTCCGGGCCAGGTGCACGTTCCCATGCCCCAACCTAGAATCAGCCCACCGTTGCGCATCGAACCAATCTTGGGATTACGCTTGCTCCAGCCAAACCGTTCGGCGCCCTGCTCATAACACTGGCGAAGATGCTTGCTCGACCACGGCTTGTTTGCTCCTTCATCGCGTTCGGCATAGTTGCGCATACGCAGTTCGAGCGGATCCATATTGAGCTTCACCGCCAGTTCATCCATCGCCGACTCGATTGCGAATAGCCCCGGCGTCGTACCCGGGCCGCGCATCGGCGTCGGCGTTCCTACATTCAGTTGAACCAGGTGCTGGATGGCGAAAACATCAGGGCAGCTATAAAGAATCGGCGTGGGATCGGTGCAGCGCTCCACGTAGTTGTCCACCATCGAGGTTTCCTGCAACACGTCGTGCCGGATCGCGACCAGCTCGCCGTCCGGCGTAGCTCCCAGCCGCATCCGTTGCTGGGTTGCGGGACGATGACCGGTGCTGGTGAACATCAGACTGCGCGGTACCGTCACTTTCACCGGACGCGATACATGGCGCGCCGCCACCGCGGCCATCAACGACTGTGGCCAGGGAAAAAGCTTGGAACCGTAGCCCGCTCCCACAAACGGCGAAATGATGTGCACAGATTCCAGCGGCATATTCAGCATCTGGCAAACCGTATTGTGATGGTTCACTACGCCCTGCGTAGTCTCATACAGCGTCAGCCTGTCTTTCTTCTCATTCCACACCGCGATGGTGGCGTGCATTTCCATGGGATTGTGGGTCTCGACAGGCGTGGTGTAGGTCTGGTCAAGCGTGACCGGCGCCTGGGCCAGCGCGCCGTCGGCATCGCCGCGCGAATATTTCGAAGTGGGGTCAGGCTCGGCGGGCGCGTCTAACAGCTTGAGTTGCGGTTTGCTGGTTTGATAGGTGATCCTCACTTTGCCGGCAGCCGCCTGGGCTTCCTCGAAAGTTTCCGCAATCAGCAGCGCTACATATTGCCCGTAATAGTAGATCTGTTCGTCTTCAAAGGGAGGCCTGGTTTCTCCGGCGCGCACCATGTTCTCGAATCCCTGCGCCGGACGAAACAACGGTTCAATATTGCCGTGATGAACCACTCCCAGCACTCCCGGCATTCGCTCTGCTTCAGCCGTGTCGATGGCGGCAATCTTTCCGCTGGCGATGGTGCTGACCACCGGAATACCGTAAGTCACGTTGTCAACTTTGTGCTCGCTCGCGTAGGTAGCTGCGCCCGTGACCTTCAACCTGCCGTCGATCCGGGTAACGGGTTGTCCGATGATTGAGGTGCTCATCGTCGTTTCCGATCCTTCCATTCTTATGATGTCTTGGTGGTAGTCGCGACCTGCAGCCCGCGGATCAGGCACCGCTTCGCCAGCGCTACCTTGAAAGCATTGTCATGCAGGGGCTTGGCATCCTTCAGCGCAGCGTCGGCAGCCGCCTGGAAAGCCTCTGCATTCGCCGGCTGACCTTGCAGAACCTGCTCTGCCGCATGCGATCGCCACGGTTTGGTAGCGATCCCGCCGAATGCGACGCGAACGTAGCGAATCCGGTCACCGCTTACCTGAATCACCACTGCGGTCGACGCCAAGGCAAACTCGTACGCGGCCCGGTCGCGCAGCTTCAAATAATAAGAGCGCGCATCGCTCGGCAATTTCGGCAGCGTGACGTAGGTGATCAACTCTCCCGGCTCAAGAACGGTTTCTTTCTGCGGCGTGTTTCCCGGAACCAGATGAAAGTCGTCGATGGCGATGCTGCGCTCGCCCTTCCCGCTTTGCGTGTGCACGGTAGCGTCGAGCGCGACCAGGGCGACACACATGTCTGAAGGATTCGTCGCGATACAGTGTTCGCTGGTGCCCAATATGGCGTGAATGCGGTTATAACCGTCCAGAGCGGCGCATCCTGAGCCGGGATTTCGTTTGTTACAGGCACTGTAAGCTGGATCGCGAAAATAGTAGCAGCGCGTCCGCTGCAACAGGTTGCCGCCCGTGGTTGCCATGTTTCGCAACTGCGGCGAAGCTCCTGACAGCAGCGCCTGCGACAACACCGCATAGCGCGTGCGCACCGCTTCATGATTAGCCAGGTCGCTGTTCCGCACCATGGCGCCGATTTTCAACCCGCCGTCGCTGGTGACCTCGACTTGGGTTAACGGCAGAGGATTGATATCCACCAGCGCGGTGGGGCGCTCCACATTCAGCTTCATCAGGTCAATGAGCGTGGTGCCGCCGGCCACAAACTTCGTACCCGTCTGCACCGCTTGACTTGATGTCGCCTCGCCTACGGTCTTGACTTGTGTATAGCGAAAAGATTCCACGGCTCAACCCTCACGATCCACCGGATTTGCGGCGGGCTTCCTGGACTGCGGCCACAATACCGTTATAGGCGCCACAACGGCACAGATTTCCGCTCATGAACTCGCGAACCGAAGCATCGTCTGGTCCAACGGGCTCCTTCAGCAGCGCCGCGCCCGACATGATTTGTCCCGAGGTGCAGTAGCCACACTGGAATCCGTCATGCTCCAGGAACGCCTCCTGCACCGGATGCAGTTTGCCGCCTTGAGCCAAACCTTCAATGGTCAAGATCTCATCGGATTGATGCATCACGGCAAACGTCAGGCATGAGTTCACCCGCCGCCCATTAACATGCACCGTGCAGGCGCCGCACTGTCCGTGATCGCAACCTTTCTTGGTGCCCGGCATTTGCAGATTTTCGCGCAGCACATCGAGCAGCGTTACGCGTGGGTCCAGCGTCAGCCGATGCTGCTTGCCGTTGATGGTGAGCACCACCGGTATGGCACCCGGAGGCGCGGCTGGGGTTTCAACCTCAGTGCCCGGGACAGTTGCGGCGGCTGAACTCACCAGCAAAGGCGACGCGGTCGCAGCAATGCCGGCCGCGCCTAGCCCGGATAGGAATGATCGTCGGGTAAACCCGCCCGCTTTCCGTCGACTGCTTTCCAAACTTTTTTCCGGCGCCGGATCTAGCGGTGAGTCGTTGCAGGATGGAGGTTTCCACTTATCTGACATGGACCTTACCTCTATTCGAACGTCAGATGCACACAGGACAAAAAAGATGTTTCATTTCATCGCCAGAAATGTCGAATTTCAAAAGTGTTAATCCGGAGCGGAGAAAGGTCACGATGGCGGGCCGGCGTCCCAGAACAAACCGAGGCGCCGAGGACATCAGCCGGATGCGCTGGCATCGCAATTCGGCCGTCTGCGATCCGCAGTTGCACTCACCTAGTCGTAACGGGTGGGCATAAATTTCGGCAAAATACCGTGCCGGTAGACGTAGACGGCGAGACAGAAAACAGCGATCGCAACCACCGATGCCAGCAGCGATTGCACCACGAGGTACCGTCTAATCCGAGGCTCCCGCCCGCGTGAGAACATCTGCATGAGCAGGTTTACGGCAACTCCGCACATCACCAGGCATATCCCAAACAGCCCCAGGGAGCGGCCCAACCCTTCGAGGCCCCGAACGAAAAATGACGCCAGAAACAAGCAGCCGCCCGCAGCGCAAATTATCCGCGGCACCAGATGCACGCCTGCGAAGAAAGCCATCGATTTGGGTTCGGCGGAGGTCATATCGCGCCGATCATATCCCGGATCAGTGCGGAAGCTCAAGAAACGATGCCGCACAACAGCGACCTCACCATTGCTGCTTCTTGCGGTTTGCGAAACTGCCGGCCGCGAGATTTGGTCTGTCCCAACCTCAGGATCGTTTAGATTAGGTCAGTATTTCCTGGCCTTTCTGGGGCAGCATCGATTCACTCTGAGGAAGGAGACATCGTGGACCCCCAAGAACCGGATAGCCTGAAACTTGTCAGAGCGCGTCTGGGCCGACGGTCGCAAGTGGGAGGCGGCATGAGCGCGTGCATTGGCGTGTTTATGCTTCTGTTTACGCCTTACCTGCACGAAGTGGCGATGATTTTTATCGGGATCGGGGCCTTGCTGATTCTGGTTGGCACTTTTGCTCGCTGGTATTTTCTTCGTTGAAAGTGTGGGGGATTCGAGCTGGTCGGCGGCCATGTGCAAATCGGCGCACCGCTTTGGATCAGCCGGCAGTTCTTACGGCGTGAAACTACTGCAGTGCACACTCAGGATATTTAGCCATCTCATCACGCAATTTGCTCAGGTCGAAACTGCTGGTGGTTGGCACTCCGGTGAGAAAAGGTTTGAACTCAATGGAAATCATGCCCGAGCTGAGCACCAGCTCGATGAACTTCACCCGCTCGGGTTCGGTCTTGCCATAGTAGGCGTAACTTACAGCGTCGCCATAGGGAATCCAGGATGCTGTCTGCTTGGTCCCGCCTATGGTCATGGTGAATGGCAATTGTCCACCTTTCGCCGTGACTTCAGGACTGTCTTCAACCAGCGCCCCGCCCGGTGAAAACTTCAGAAGATGTAACGTCTTCTTTCCCTTTAGCGCACATTCCACGCTTAATATCGGAGTTTTTTCCTCACCCGATATCCAGGGATAAGGTTTCAGCGCCAGAACGCTCAGAGCCACACTGCTCTTGCCCTGGGAGACATGCACTTCCTGTCCCAGGCTCAGCAACGACCACAATATTATCGCGACAACCGCCGGCACCTTCATTGCACATCCTTTGCTGTGGTCCAGGTCAGTTCGACATTAACAGAGGCAGGCGCAGCGCGCTGAATTTTTTCTGCGCGGGCTAGGGTCTTCACCTAATTTGCAAGTGCAGTAGCCCTTTGCAGTCGGACCTGCACTAATCGCTACTAGCAGGGATGGCGAAGGGTCTGCCATCCTGCGCCATACTACAATCGGCGTGGCTGATTCCTTCGTAGGGGTGCTCGGGGATGCCTTTGTCGTCGGTATATTCCGTGCCCGGGGATGAGGCCAGCGGAATGCCGATAGGGAAGTAGGATCGTACCTGATTCCACCTGCCTGCGAGCGGGCGCCGGTACGGCTCCAGTTCCATCCGCAGATCGAGCGCGCGCAGCAAAAAACAGAAACTCGACCCGGTTGCACGGCTGGGTCTCTCGCGTTCAGCTTTAGACGAATTTCGACTTTAGGATCGACCGCTCACGCACAAAGTCGTTGAGCATGCTCGCGGCGAACGGTCAGCAGGGAGCTGTCTGACTTATCCCACTTGCCATCTTGCCATGCTTACGAGTGACGTGAAGCGCCACTGTGCAACCGAGTGCGAGGTTCCTGGTTTCAGAACCGCATCAGCCGCAAAACCGAGTCTTTGTCGGCAAAATGTTGCCGCACCGGCTCGATGGCTTGTGCTGCAACCCTCCGGGCATCTTCCCGGGGAATGTTGTAACCGATAAGAATTGCCGTGAAATCGAGAGCCAACATCTTTAGCAAGTTGGCGTCCGCTAAATGGAGTTTATTTGGCCCCTCCATCTTGATTCCTCTTTCCCGTTCTTTTGGTTACGCCTCCATTTTGCTGTGTTCCCGTTTTGTTATACAGCTTTCTCTGCTTTGTTCCCTAACGCCTTGCGGGTCCCAGAGAACGAGGCTGGGAGATACATAGTTTCACAGTAACCCGAGGATCTGGCGCTTAACAAAAAGGTGGCGCATTTGGCGTAACACTACGAGGAATCACAAAGAGTGTCAATTCAACCTATGTGGCATTTATCATCTGATGACTTACGAAGGTAACAAACTCTGGTAATATCCTACATTGTGGTAAGATACCAAAGTAATCGTCAGAGCATCTTTGCCGCCGAGCAGTCACAGCGCAAGACGGTCGTGCCCTCGTAATCCCTGCTGCCACGGATCAAACGAGACGTTTGCCCGCCTCGGCTCTCCGCTCTCTCCAGCGCCTGGTTGGATTCAGTTCAGTTCGTTATAGCGGTCGCACGCTTTTGGCTTCACCAGACCGCCGTGCCAGTAGAAGCACGCCTTCGTAATGTGGGTTTGTTTGAAGATATCCTTGTAGGTAACGTAGACGTAGTTAGCGGCGCGCAACTTGCCGCGCGTCAGCCCCGTCACCACTTCCGGTGAGGTCTTGAACCAGACATCGGCCGAATACGTGGCGCCCGGCATCAAAGTCCCGGCTGCGGCTGTTATGTTCGGTTCCTGCGAAGGCGCAACTTGATCGGTATCCTCGATGGTGATTACGTCCGCGAACTGCATATCCAATGCCGGAGTCTTGCCGGTATTCTCAAATTTGATGGTGAAGCCGCCCCCACCATCCGCTAAGGGGTGAACCGTGGCCTCCGCCAGTCCAACCCAGGCCCGCTGGTCCCTTTGGATTCCGGCTTCTATTGCCTGCTGGTTGGCCTCCGACGACTGGGTCACGTCAGCACTGAGTTTCTTCATTTGCCGGTGCAGGCTGATACCGAAGCCCACCATCGCGACCGCCGTCACAAACGCGATGATAGCGGCTATCCAGAATGTGTTCCGCAGGCGCCTGGACTGAAACAGATCAGCTTCCGGACGCATCAACATCATCGACACATTTCCCAGCGGATTTCCGCGAAGCAGCGAGCTCTGCCGCATCCGCTGGGCGCTCTCCCAAGCCTCTTCACTTTCGCTGTTGCCGTCGGCAGCGACGGTTGATGACTCGCCGGTTTCGCCAAAAATCCTGGTGGGGATCAGCGGCGGTCGCTGCTGATCTTCTATCGGCCGAGCCTCGCTGGGCGGAGCCGTGACGCCGTCTGCAGCCTGCGCATCCAATGGCAGCGGTGTCGAAGACGGCTGATCGGCGGAAAGAGAAGCTGCCGCCCCGCCGTTTCCCCCCGCAAGATTCGCCGCCATCGGCCCAGTCGGAGCGGCTGCCGGCGATACCGCTTCGTCCAGCCCATGCGCTTCCTGCCGGGAGGGTGGAGGTTGCGTCTCGGCGGCAGGTTTCGCCGACTGACGCTCTCTCTCCGAAGTTTCCGAACCTGCGGGTATCCACAAGCTGGGATCCAGATGGGCGACGAAATCGTCGAGCTGGGGAAATCCGTCCCGCAAACTCTGAAGAGGTTCGGCATCTTCAGGCTCTTGCAGGCCGCAGGCCCACTCCACCCAGTCGTGCGGTTCGGGCCCGGGCAAAGTTGGCGGCGTCCCGTCTACTCCGGCCTGAGCTCTTAATTCGCTGACCGCCTGTTCACGAAGTTCATTCAGTTGATTTGCCCGGACTGCCCGGCGGCGCACGAAACTGCCGCGCTCCAACTCGGTGGCCAGAGACATAAGACGGTAGCGCCGCTGCTCCAGGTCCCGGGCCTCGATACTCTTCTGGATTTCTTCTGCAATTAGGGCCTCGAGCTCTGGCCGGTTTTGCCATGAGGCCTCGGGCCGCTCCGACGATATCAACGCCCGCAAGTGCTGCGCCGATTCCGCGGCAGCTTCGAACTGCTCGATGAGTTCTGCGATATCGAATGAATTGGCAATGCTGAGTTTTGCCAGGCTTTCACGGTAGAGGGCGAGGGAACCGTCCAGAGACGCAAGGGCGGAAGGCAACATCGAACCGATATCGACCTCGGCAACTGGACTTTCGCTGAGCGCTCTCACAACCCCACACTATACCCGGAAATCCCCCGTTTTGTGCCTGAAAAAAGGAGCCCCGTATACCGTACTGCACGTCCCGGAAGGGCGTTGCCTGAGGCAATAACACCTGATCGTGAGCCTGATCTTCCCGGGCCGCGGCCCGATCGCCGGGTTAGTCGGCCTCCAGGCCTGCATCGGACGCAGGGTGGACAGGATATTCCCACCGTCGTCAACCTCAGCCCGGCGGACACAGCCTCAGCTCGGGAAATCTGCCGGCTGGCGCGGTGGCGCACGGTTACAAAAGGATGCCCTACAGTTTATCTACACTGCTATCCTTACGGCTTGCATTCGAACTGAGCGGAACCCTCCTGTCATGAATTATGTGCCGATTGACGGCTTGCGGCTGCTGGCGACGGAAAGCTGCATACTGTTCGCCACCTTCCTGATCGCATTCGCTGCCTTGCGACTGCTGCATCCGGAAGCCCGCCTGCCGCGATGGTTCGCCTGGATAGTTGGCCGTGAATCGCGCGCCGTCTTATTCGTAATCGTAGCCGCACTGTGCGGCCGGGCCCTGCTGCTGCCTTTCATTGGAATTCCCGAGCCCCGGATCAATGACGAATACAGCTATCTGCTGATGGCCGACACTTTCTCCCATTACCGGCTCAGCAATCCAACCCCGCCGGCCTGGCAACATTTTGAAACGTTTCATGTGAATCTCATCCCCACCTATCACTCCAAATACCCGGTCGCACAGGGCTTGGCGCTGGCGTTTGGGCAGATGGTTTTCCGTCAGCCCTGGATGGGAGTTTATGTCAGCACCGCCCTCCTGTGTGGCGCGATCTGTTGGGCGCTTCAGGCTTTTGTTCCGCCCGTCTGGGCGCTATTGGGCGGTCTATTGGCTATGTTCCGCATCGCCCTTTTCTGTTACTGGATGAACTCGTATTGGGGAGGTTCGGTAGCTGCGCTGGGGGGCGCTTTGGCGCTCGGCGCCGTGGTACGGCTATTCCAGCCCGATCTTACGAATCGAAGGCGATCCGTACTTGCCGGTCTGTTTGCGATCTCGTTGCTCATCCTCGCAACCTCGCGTCCCTATGAAGGCTTGGCGTTCTCCATTCCCTTGCTGGCATATTTCGGCTATCGAACCGTGCGGGCGGCGCAAGCGGGGAAGGGAACACTTCGAGCGACGCTACTGCCAGTCGTGCTAATCGGCCTGGTCGGAACCGGTCTCATGGGCATGTATAACTACCGGACCACGGGTAATCCTTTATTGCTGCCGCACCTGCTGAATGAACGTACCTACTCTCCGCTTCCACTGTTCCTGATGCAGAAACCCAAACCCGATCCAACCTTCAGAGATCCGGTTTTTGAGAAATTCTACGAAGTGACGAAACAGGAATACGGATACGAAGAAACCAGGTCCATCTCCGGGATCATCAAGCTCGAGGTTGGGCGCTTTGCCTTGGACTGGTTCTTTTATGTTGGGCCGGCGTTAACGTTTCCGGTTTTGCTGGGATTTTTCGCCAGCCTGATGCAGCCGCGCCTGCGCATCGCAGTCATCGCCACCATCGCAATCTCGATCGCTCTGGCCCTGTGTATCTACACCATGCCGCACTACGCTGCGGCCGCGACCATCGCGGTATATCTGTTTGCGGTAGAAGGTCTGCGCTATCTCTGGCAGCAGCGAACCGACGGCGCCTGCGCTTTTGTCATTGCCGTGGTCCTCACTGTCGTTGCTACTTCGCTAACCAGGCAAACCGGAAGCGCCGCCATCAACTCCACCTTCGCCTTCCGCAATGGTCGAAAGCTGGTGGCTGAGCAGTTGCAGAACCAGCCTGGAAAACAGCTGGTGCTCGTCTCTTATGACCTCGACCGTCACTATCCGGGAAACGAGCTGGTGCATAACGGCGCAGATTTCGCTTCTGAAAAGATCCTGTGGGCGCGCTCCAAGGGACCCGGAAACGACTCGGATTTGTGTTCGGCCTATCCCGACAGAAAGTTCTGGAGTGTGACCACTGACGACGTCAGCCTCTCGTTGCATCCCCTGGATCTTTGCAAACAGCCATAGCAGAAGGCGCTTTTCGCCTGTTCAATTACCCGGCCGCAGGATTCGGCATTCTTGCGGGACGAAGGGCTGGCGGCAAAGGCCAACCTTCCGCACCTGATTTCCATCACATTATTCGGTCTCGGTTCGCATGGTTAAAGTCAGCTTCGGAGTCTGCCGAAAAGAATAAGTGACGGGCCGCGACAGAGCTTTGTTGAAAGGGATTTCTGCCCTCTGCCGTGCCGGTCCCTTAGAGTGGTAGCAGGTTAAGAAATCGTGATCGTGATTCCATGAGCCTACATCAAAAATTAGTTCCGTTTCTCACGCTGTGCCTTCTTCAAGCCGGAGACCTGTTCTCTACCCGAATGGCCCTGTCGATACCGGGAGCTTCTGAACTCAATCCCTTGGTGCGAGAGTTTGGCTTGTGGCCGGCGAAGCTGCTGGTCTTCGGGCTGATCCTATTGCTCGCCATGCGGACGAAAAAGATGAAGCGTCTGTGGGCAGTGTGCGGAGTCTATGGTCTGATCGTCGCTTCCAATATGCTGGTGTTTGTGACTCACGCCAAAGTTCTGGCGCAGAGAGTGAACGGATAAACTGCCGGTCCGGGCGTGCTGAACTGACCAGCGGTCTTCCAGCGCCAGGCCTTGGGGGCCCTCGACGTCTTGCTGATCTTCCTGTGCTGGAATTTATCCCGGCTCTGCTAACTGCTTTTCTCCAGCAGACATATTGCGCTCGTCCCGTCGGGATGAGCGGCCATTTTGATGACGGTCCATCCTTCCGCGTAAAGCGCGTCGAGAGTATCTTTTGACTCGGCAAAACCCACAACCTCTATGCGATAGTGCTCCGGCAGGTAGCTTGGTCTTGGCATGTGGCCCCTTGGAGTGGGATTTCAGAACCGCCGCGATTATATATGGGTGCATCACAACCGCAGTTCTCAAAAGGTGCTGGAACGCAGTGCAGTCATGTTTTGAATTGCATTGCGTCGCGGTCGATCATTCCGCTGTCAAACTTCATCCGGCCGCATCAGGGCAGCAAAGATGATCGCGTCCTTCAGACGTGCGGCCAACCTTTAGCCAACCTTCGGCATCGAAAAACCGCTGCTAGAATTACGCAATCGATAATAGGTCGGAATGCGAGAAGCGCCGCACCGGTGCGCCCACTTGCGGTGGGCCACGGCACATCCGGGTACACTTGTCAGCTTTACGGCTTCGAGAATCAGAACACGCAGGTCAAAATGGGGAATGCCGTCGGTTTTCTGATGCCGATCCGGATAAGGACCGCCCTTAGACTACTGTTCACGGGTTGCAGAAACCTGGGAGGAACCGATGCAGCGTGAGGCTGCTGAATCCGCAGCGCAGGGTTTCGGACCGGCCGAACCGCGATTTTCAACGCCAGATATGAATGCTCTGGTGGCGGGCTTCGACTGGAGCACAACTCCCTTGGGACCGGCCGCCGCTTGGCCAGACAGTCTTAAGGTAGCGGTTCGCATCCTTCTAACCTCCCGGTTCGCGATGTGGATGGCGTGGGGGCCTGAACTCACTTTCCTCTACAACGATGCCTACGGCCAGATGACCCTGGGCAAAAAACATCCCTGGGCGCTGGGCCGGCCGGCGGCGGAAGTCTGGTCTGAAATCTGGAAGGACATCGGACCCCGTATTCAGCGCGTGCTTGACACCGGCGAAGCTTCCTGGGACGAGGAACTTCCTCTCATTCTCGAACGAAGCGGGTATCCGGAAGAGACCTACCATACGTTCTCCTACAGCCCGCTGGCCGGACCGGATGGCCAGATCACGGGGATGCTGTGTGTCGTCATCGAAGACACCGCCCGGGTGATCGGCGAACGGCAGTTATTGTCCCTGCGAACGCTGGCCTCGGCACTAAACGAGGCCATTACCGAGCAGGAGGTCTTTGCCTCGATTGAACGTGGATTACACGGCAACGAGAAAGACCTTCCGTTCAGTCTGACCTACCTCTTCGATGAGACCGGAACGCGACTCAATCTTGTTTGCCGCACCGGTATCGAGGCCGATCACCAGGCCGCCTGTCCGGTGATCGAAACCACTTCGACCGGAAGCTGCTGGCCTGTCGACCAGGTGCTGGCCGACCAGTGCGCGATCACCGTAGATTTGGCGAACCAATTTTCCGATCTGCCGGCGGCAGTCTGGGGAAAGTCTCCCTGCCTGGCGCGATTGGTTCCCATTGCAACTCGAGGTCAAGACAAACTGACAGGAGTGCTGATCGCGGCGCTCAATCCTTATCGCCAACTGGATACTGCCTACGCAGGGTTTCTTGACCTTATTGCTGGCCAGATGGCGGCGAGTTTTGCCAGCGCCAGGGCGTATGAAGAAGAGAGAAAACGGGCCGAGGCTCTGGCCGAGATCGACCGGGCGAAGACGGCGTTCTTTACCAACATCAGCCATGAGTTCCGCACCCCTCTCACTTTATTGCTGGGCCCGCTTGAGGACGCGTTAGCCGAACCCAAGCTGTCCCCTCTGGCAGTTGAACGTCTGGGCGTGGCGCACCGCAACAGTTTGCGCCTGCTGAAGCTGGTCAATGCTCTACTCGATTTCTCGCGCTTCGAGGCCGGACGCGTTCCAGCGATTTACGAGCCGGTTGACCTGTCGAGTTACACCGCCGAGTTGGCCAGCGTCTTTCGCTCGGCCATCGAACGCGCAGGCATGAAGCTGATCCTTGACTGCCCGGGCCTGCCGCAGGGGGTTTACGTCGATCGCGAAATGTGGGAGAAGATCGTCCTCAATCTGTTGTCGAACGCTTTCAAGTTCACCATGTCAGGCCAGATTGAAGTGAGTCTAAAGGCCACGGGAAACGTCGTCGAATTGACCGTGCAAGACACCGGCAGCGGTATCGCCGCAGAGGAGTTGCCGCACATTTTTGAGCGGTTTTATCGGGTGAGCCAGGCACAGGGGCGCAGCTACGAAGGCTCGGGTATCGGTCTGGCGCTGGTGCAGGAACTGGTCAAGCTGCACGGCGGAACAACTCGCGTTGAAAGCGAACTCGGACAAGGCAGCACATTCACCGTCTCTATTCCATTCGGGTTTGCCCACCTGCCGGCGGACGCCATCAGTGCCAAGCGCACGCTGGCTTCGACTGCAACCAGCCCGGCGGCTTACGTTGAAGAAGCCATGCGCTGGCTTCCTGACGGCGAAGTCTTCGACAATGCTCAAGAGGTCATGGCCCCGCCCCTATCCACCATGGACGGGGTTGCTGGCGAACGCAGCCGCGTTTTGATTGCCGATGACAATGCGGACATGCGTGAGTATTTGCGACGATTGCTCGCCTCCCAGTACGAGGTAGTAGCTGTTCCTGATGGTGAGGCGGCTTTCCAGTCGGCGCTGGCACGCCTGCCTGACCTGGTGGTCGCCGACGTGATGATGCCGAAGCTGGACGGCTTCGGTTTGCTGAAGGCTTTGCGGGCCGATGAGCGTACGGCTACGGTGCCGGTCATGCTGCTTTCGGCGCGCGCGGGCGAAGAATCCCGCCTGGAAGGAATCGCGGCTGGCGCTGACGACTACGTGGTGAAACCCTTCGCCGCCCGGGAACTGGTGGCCCGCGTCGAAGCCCGCCTGCTGCTGTCGCGGATGCGGCGGGAAACCGAAGCGGCTCTGCGCGAAAGCCAGGGACGTCTTAACGCCATCTACGACACCGCACTCGAGTACATCGGCATTCTGGCTCTTGATGGAACTATCCTCGATTGCAACCGGGCATCGCTGGAGTTCGCCGGCAATACGCGGGACGACGTGGTAGGAAAGCTTTTCTGGCAGACTCCATGGTTTTTGTCCACGCCCGAAGTTCCGGAAATCGTACGGCAGGCCGTCGCCCATGCCGCAGCCGGAAATTCCGTTCGCACAGAACTGTCGCTCGTCCGGCCAACCGGAGAAACCATCACCTTCGATTTCTCGATAACGCCGGTCCGCAATGACCGCGGAGAAGTCGTCTTCCTGGTTCCGGAAGGGCGCGACATTTCTTCCCTGAAGGCGGCTGAGGCGGCGTTGCGCGAGCGCGAACAGCGATTTCGCGCTCTGGCGGAGAATCTGCCGCAGTTCGTTTGGTTGCGCGACCTCGCCGACGGATACGTTTACTGCAATCGGAGCCTTCTGGATTATGTTGGCCGCGGAGCCACAGACTTACAAAGCAACGCGTACGCCTATGTACATCCCGACGACTTGGGCCGCACCGAAGCGAAATGGAAACACAGTCTCGCAACCGGAGAGACGTATCGGAACGAATACCGTTTGCGCCGGCACGACGGAGTCTACCGGTACTTCCTGGCGCGGGCGGTTCCGATGCGCAACGAAGCGGGTGTGATCGTGCGCTGGCTGGGCACCTCGACCGACATCCACGATCAGAAATTAATCGAAGAGGCGTTGCGCCAGAGTGAAGAACGCTTCCGCACTCTGGTTACGGCCACTTCGAATGCGGTGTATCGCATGAGCCCGGACTGGAGTGAGATGAGACAGCTTCGGGGCGGACAATTTATCGCTGGGGGCGAAGCCCCCAGCCGCACCTGGCTCCAGGAATATATTCATCCGGAGGATCGGTCGCGAGTGCTGGAGGTCATCGACGAAGCCATCCGCAGCAAAAACATATTCGAACTGGAGCACCGCGTGCTGCGCGCCGATGGCAGCCCGGGATGGACATTCTCGCGCGCCATCCCGCTAAAGAATGCGAATGGAGAAATCATCGAGTGGTTCGGGACCGCCAGTGATGTTACCGAGCGCAAGCGGACCGAGGATGCTCTGCTGCGCAGCGAAAAATTAGCCACTCTGGGGCGGCTTGCCGCTACCATCGCACACGAAATCAACAACCCCCTGGAAGCGGTTACCAACACGCTTTACCTGGCGCGGGTGAATGCAGGAGATCCGGGAAGCGTGTTGCAATTCCTGGATATGGCGGACGATGAACTGAAGCGCATCGCGCACATTACGCGTCAGACTTTGGGTTTCTATCGCGAGTCATCGGCGCCCACCGCCGTCTCCATCGACACGGTCCTCGATGCTGCCACCAATCTTCTGCAAGCGAAGATTAAAGCCAAGCGCGCCCGGATTGAAAAACAATATGCCATCGACCAGCAGGTCGCGGCCGTGCCGGGCGAACTGCGTCAGGTTTTCTCCAATCTCCTGGCCAACAGTCTGGATGCGATTGAGGAACAAGGCACTATCAAGCTACGCATATCCAAATTGAAGTCTGCCTCCAATGGACGATCCCGCATTCGAGTTACCGTAGCCGACAACGGCAGGGGCATTGATGCGGCTACGCTGCCGCGCATATTCGAGCCGCTCTTCACCACCAAAGAAGCAACTGGATCCGGTCTTGGCCTTTGGGTGAGCAAACAGATTATTGAGAAGCACGGCGGCTCGATCCGGGTTCGTTCCCGCTCCCTGAGGCCGGGCAGCGGAACTGTATTTTTGATTTTCTTCCCCGCGATAGCGATACCAGCTAGCGAAGTTGCAGTTGCCGGTTGAGAGCCGACAGCCGGTCGCAAACACTCTTGTAATGGGCCCTTCCTCAGCGCGGAGTCCGTGCTGCTTCCAGAATTCGTCTTTTGACCCACCGACGAATTTTCTTGCTAAAACCAGAAACCGTACTACTATCCCCTCATCGGAATTGGGCGCGCGGTCCGGCATCCGCTGCCACCGCGAATTTCCTTCACTTCAGACACACTGCATTTCCTGACGAGGAGATCGATATGAACCTTCCTGCGATTCTCTTTCCTTCCACGCCGTTAACGATCAGCTTAACTGTTTGCGCCGCGACCATCCTGGGGGCGACGCCGTTTCTGTGGCGACGGCTCAATGCGCGGCTTCTGCTTGCCGGCTGCACCGGGCTGGCGATCTTCTTTCTGACCATCCCCGCTGCCTTCGCCACCGACCGCGTCATCATCAACGGCGACGGCTGCCAGGTGACTGAGGAGGATGCGGTCGGCATTTACCTGCAACAGGACCTTTATCTACGCATCGACTACCCGAATACCCATTGGCGCTTCGGCTTGCGCAACATGGGTCTGAAGGGCACGCAGGCGCTGGATGTGACCATCCAGGGAGCGCAGTACACCTCGCCGCAATACATCATCAAGCGCGCCGGCCTGGCCGAGATGTTCGTTCCCTATGACGATCGCAGCGAGACCTATTACGACATGTCGTTCGGCGATAACCGCATGGACCAGATGGATCCTGCCGATCTGCCGGCGACCAATGGCGCGCTCGTCTACTTTCGGACACAGCAGGGCAACAATCTCTACTTGCGCGATACCGTGCCCAAGGTCGCGGTCGAATGCCGGGATGAGGGAATCGGATATTTGTGCAAAGAGCCTGGCAATCACATGCGGAGGCGTATTCAGGAAGTTGTCGTGTGGTCGGTTTTCGACGCCTACAACTACGACTACATCATCGAGTACACCTTCCATGAGGACGGTCGCATTACCTTTCGCAGTGGCGCTACCGGCTACAACCTCCCTGGCAATACATCGGAGCCCCACGTTCATAACGGACTTTGGCGGGTGAGTACGCAACTCCTGGGACGCGATGACAACCAAATGCTGCAGTTCGTTCACCAGGAGGATCCGAACGGATATATCGCGACTGATTCTTACCTGCCGATTCCCACGGAAGAAACCACGGATTGGAGCGAGGAGCAATTCAGCAGCGTTACCGTCCAGAGCCTGACGCAAACCAACGACTATGGCCACTACGTGGGCTACCAGTTCTATCCCTTCAATCGTTGGGGCCAGGGCCACTTCCAGGAGACCTTCACCCAGCACGACCAGGATCTTACCAACGATAACGCTGGGGAAGACGGTACTGGCATGGGCGTCAACAACTGGCTTTACACCTGGTACAACCCCAACAGCTATCTGCTGTCGTACCTGAACGGCCAACCGCTAGGCGGCACCGGGGACGGCATCGTGCTGTGGTATTTCGGATCGACGCACCATGAGCCGACCGATGCCGACAACCAGATGGGCAGCGGCGGCCGCACCGGCATCACTCTGGTCCACTGGCTGGGCTTCGAAATGGTGCCGCACAACTTTTTCGACTACAACCCGCTGGGCGGTCCGCCGCGCTGCGGAAACGGCTACGACCTCAACGATGCGAAGCCTGCTGACGGGTATGCACCATCACTAGTCGGAACTCATGACTCGATCACGACGCGAGGCATGAATTTCGAGATACCGGCTGGCATCCGTGCCAAACTACAAACCGCTGTGGGCCTCCCATAGGAGGTCCTCGGCGAATGGAATGGCGCAGGAATAGGCCGCATGCTAGCGCCGCGAATTGCCCCACGATATTATTGCCTCTGAATTCCTCGAAATCCTCTGCCGTAGAACGCTTTCAGACCGCGATAGTTCCCGCAGGTGCTAGTCTGACGTAGCACCCGATGAACAACCGTGACATCCAGGCAGCTTGGCAGTATCACGAGGGCACGAAGCACTCCTACTGGAGTATTCGCAACAATCCTCACTTCTGGACTGGGCGAACCGGCCGCTGCCATTCAAAATCTATCCGGGCATCGAACCATCTGCGCTGCCGCGAGACGTTTCACAAACAGGCGTGGCTGCTCTGTCGGCGATTTCGGAGTCGGTGCCCTGCGTCGCTGGCCGATTCGCTCCCTGACCTTCAGGATCTGGCCCGCATACTCTATTTCTCGGCGGGAATTACCAAAACGCGATCCAACCTGGGCGGAGATCTCTATTTTCGCGCCGCCGCTTGCACCGGAGCTCTCTATGAGATCGAACTGTACGTCGTAACTGGTCCTCTTGCGGGACTGGAGGCCGGCGTGTATCACTTCAATCCTGCGGATGTATCGCTAGGTCTTTTGCGAAAAGGTGATTTCCGGGGAACCCTGGCTGAGGCGACGGCAATTCAGCCCGTCGTGGCGCACGCGCCCGTGACCATCATCTGCACCGGTACCTACTGGCGCAATGCCTGGAAATACCAGGCGCGGACCTATCGCCATTTCGGTTGGGACAACGGCACACTTCTGGCGAATATGCTGGCCGTTTCTACGGCGTCGGGCTTACCGGCCGAGATCGTGCTCGGGTTCGTGGACACCGAGGTGAACCGCCTGCTTGAACTCGATACGCGGCGTGAGGTCTCATTGTGCCTGGTACCGATCGGGCGCACATCGAAGAGCTCGCTTCCAGTTCCGAGACAGCGTTCCGACGCTTAGTTCAGAGACGATCCCGCTATCGCAGCGCGAGATCGAGTGTCCCATGATGCTTGACATGCACGACGCATCCTCGCTTGACTCGGAAGAGGAAGTGCGTCTGTGGCGCGGAGAGAATCCGCTCCTTCCATCTTCCGCTCCGAGCGGCGAGGCAGTTCGTCTTCAGCCGCTACCGCAAGCAGACCAACCGAAGGACACCATCGAGCAGGTAATCCTGCGCCGCGGTTCGACCAGAAGGTTTGATAAGACGGCATCCATTACGCTGGCGCAACTCTCAACCATTCTCGACTGCGCCACCCGAGGGCTTCCGGCTGATTTTCTTGAGCCTCCCGGTGCGCAGCTCAACGATCTCTACCTGATCGCGCATTCGGTGCAAGGACTCAAGCCCGGCGCTTACTTCTTTCAGCGTGAGCGGAACACCCTGGATCTTCTGAAGCAAGGGGAATTCCGTGCTGAGGCTCACCATCTTGGACTGGAACAGGATCTTCCGGCGGATGCCTGCGTAGATATCTTCTTCCTGGCTGATCTACAACGCATTCTGGAGCGGTACGGGAATCGCGGCTACCGAGCCGTCCAGCTGGAGGCAGGTGCACTCGGAGGCAGGATGTACCTGGCTGCCTATGCCCAGCGCTTGGGTGCAACCGGGCTGACGTTTTTCGACGATGACGTCACGAACTTCTTTTCGCCACACGCAAAAAGCAACGCTGCTATTTTCCTGCTCGCGATTGGCAAGCCCCTGAAACGCGAAGATAGTCTGTAATTCGCGAGTAATTTAGCAGCCCATCCGGCTTGGCTGACGTTGAGACGAGTCGCTATTACTTCTGGCGACGAATGTAGGTCATGGTGTGATGGGTGAGCAGTCGGCCGTCGAGGGCGCGACAGTCGGCAGTTCCGAACACCAGCCGCGAGCCGGATTTCATGACAGTGGCAGTGCAGCGAAAATCCTGCACGCCTATCAGCGCCGACACGAAGTTCGTTTTCATCTCAACCGTAACGGTAGAACTGGCGTCGGGTCCCAGAGCGCTGATGATGGCGATCCACATGGCAACATCGGCGGCAGCCATAAAGATGGGTCCGCTGACGATGGTGTCAGGCCGCAGGAAGCTGGCGTTGCCCGGACAATACAGCGTGCAGGTTCCAGCAGCGGCAGATTCAAGCCGGAACCGGTATTGCTGAACGAAGGGTGCACTGTCGAGCACCGATTGAAGTTCAATCAGGGACATGGAATCTCCGAATGTACCAGAGGAGCCGGGATCATAAATAATGGGCGGCGCGATTGGGGATAATTTCCTTGCTGCAGGGTAAGATTCAGGAATGAAATGTAGAGGCTTTTGCTTCGGAATATTTCTCTTCGCGTCTCCCGCCCTGATTGTGGCGCAGACTTCGTCCTCCAAGCGGCTCTCTGGCTGCCCAGGTACAGTCGGTTTATCCCCAGGTACAGGCGCTTTATGTGGATCTGCATGAGCATCCCGAGCTATCGCTGCACGAAGTCAACACCGCAGCGAAGCTGACGGCGCAGTTGCGCCAGCTTGGCTACGAAGTCACCGAGAAGGTTGGAGGCACAGGCATCGTCGCCATTCTGCACAACGGCAGCGGACCGACCATCATGTTGCGCACCGAACTGGACGCGCTGCCGGTACCGGAGAAGACTGGTTTGCCCTACGCCAGCCACGTCACGACTAAGGACGATGCTGGTCATGATGTCCCCGTCATGCATGCGTGCGGGCACGACATCCACATGGCGGCCCTGGTTGGTACCGCCGAGATTATGGCCACGACCAAAGATCAGTGGCAGGGAACTCTGATGCTGATCGGACAGCCATCTGAAGAGCGGGGGTCAGGTGCCAAAGCGATGATTGCCGATGGCCTGTTCACGCGATTCCCCAAGCCGTCGGCTGGGGTGGCGCTTCATACTTCGAATGAGCTTCCGGCCGGCAAGGTCGGCGTACTGGCGGGCTACGTTTCCTCTAACGCCGACACGGTTAACATCACCATCTATGGCCGTGGCGGACACGGCGCCATGCCCGAGTCCACGATCGATCCCATCGTTATTGCGGCTAAAACAGTTGTGAGCCTGCAGACTATCGTGTCGCGCGAGATCAAGCCGGGTGAGCCGGCGGTAATCACCGTTGGCTACATTCAAGGCGGCACCAAGAACAACATCATTCCCGATGAAGTTCATCTGGGTCTCACCGTCCGCTCCTATTCAGATACGGTGCGCAAGCAACTGCTGACCTCCATTGAGCGCGTGAGCAAAGCCGAAGCAGAAGCAGCGGGAGCTCCCAAAGCTCCGCTGGTCGAAATCTTGGAATCGACAAATGCGATGTACAACGACCAGAAGCTGGCGGAGGAACTGAGTGCCACACTGCGACAGACGCTGGGCGCCGGCAATGTGGTCACCATCACTCCCGCCATGACTTCAGAAGATTATTCGGAGTTCGAGATCGCGGGCGTACCTTCGTTCTACTACGAACTGGGCGTAGCCAATCCGCAGGCGTTCAGCGAGGCGAAGGCCAAGGGAATCAGCCTTCCCTCCAATCACTCCCCGTACTTCGCGCCAGACATGGAACCCAGTTTGAAGACGGCCATCGAATCGGAAGTTGCCGTGTTGCGCTCCCTGATGAGTAGCCACGTGACTCCTCAGGCAGGCGGCGAACAATAGAGTTCGCCTGCTTAACGATCAGAAGTTTTCGGTTTGCCTAGCAGGTCACTGCATACCCACGGTTACCGGATACTTAGGCGCCTGCTTTTGGGAAGGCTTCGTCGCCTGATTGTTGTTAGATGCGGTAGTGTTGGGATGGGGCGAAAAGTCCAGAGTAAGGGTTCTTTGCTGCAGAGAAGCGCTCACTCTGCGCTTGCCGGCTTCCACTTGTAATTTGCGCTGCCAGGTTCCGAAGTCCTGCTTGCTCATCGTGATCGTGTAGTTGCCCGGCACAGTGGTCAAGGTAGCCGGCGTCTTTCCGACAGGCTGGCCATCGAGAAAAACATCGGCTCCCGGGGGAGTGGACCAGAACTCGAGTACGGCCACCGGAGGCGGAGCCGGCGGAGGAGTTGGAGCGGCTGCCGGAGCCGCAGGCTCGGGCCGTCCACTCATGTTCGGTTCGGTGCCCGCCAGGGATTTTACCGGGACATCACAGTTTACGTAGTAAACCGGCAAAGACGTTTTCAGGGAAGGCGAAGGGCCGGTCACCTGCCGGGTGTCGGCAGATATATCCGCTATCACGCGTTCCAATAGTTTTTGCCGGGTGTGAAACCATCCGGAAACGCTTTTCAGACTAGCTTCGGAAACAACCACCCCCTGCTCGTTGTAGGCCCGAACGTAGAGATCCGAACCCGACTCGATACGTTCGATATTTGCCGTGGTGTCGCTGTCGCCGGCTGATTGATTTGCGCTGTAATGCCACATCTCGCCATAGACCGCTTTGATGGCGCTGTCTTCTGAAAGAGGGGTTGAATTCACATATTTCAGTACGGATGGAACTAGCCCTTCAAAATTTTCCTTCTGAGACGAGAACACGACGACGTAATTCTTCGCTCGCGGGTCTGGAGACTGCGAGAAGCAAACGCCGCGGGAGCTTGGCTGATGTTTCTGGCTGCTGATCAATTCGGCCGCGAAACCTGGTACGGTAGCGACCGGCTGTCCGCCCGCGGTAACCGCGAAAGTAACGTTCTTGGAACACGCTGCCCGACTCGAAGCCGGAGCTTGGCCATATACCCATACGTTGGTTATTAGCATCCCGGCTAATACTAATAGTGTCTTCCTAGCCAGCTTGTTACCCGATCGCAGCATGAGTACTCCAGTGCAGTTTTGGCCGCTCGATCTCGGTTAGTTTCGACTCGCGAGACATAAGGAAGCTTCGCCAGTCGTTCCCAATTTTCCAGGCGAACTCCCTATCCGTTCGTTAACTCTGAGTCGTTCGGACTTACTTTAGCCGCAACGACTCCGAGCCTAGGATGTAGAGATTTGCGTGATCATACCCGATGGCACTTCGAGCACGCAAACGGGCTTCTCGTGCAGGTCAGTTAACCGAAACGATGCCAGCCCTCTCAGCTTGGATAAGGTCTAACCGATGACTTGGAGTTGAATGGTTCGGCCAAACCACCTAAAGGCTATTGCGCGTTCGCCACCTTTGTCAAGGAAATTCAAGCTAGGTGGCAAAGACTGTAGGACATCAAGCCGATTGAGTTTCATCAAGTGCTACCATGCTCTGAAGTAGCTTGAACATGAGTGTTTATGTGGGTCTGGAGGAAGGCCACAAGAGGGGATAGTTCAGGGAGTCTTCCCCATGAACCGCTTGTGATCTTGCGCTGGGTGCTCCGTTTCCTGCCCGTATGTGCTACTAAAATGGCTGGCTGAATGCCATTTTCGGTAGCATCTTATGGCACGTTTTTTGACTAGAAGCGCCATAGATTTCCCTTGGGAAAGCTTTCATACTTCCGGTATGTCACGCAAAATGTTAACTGTCATCATTGTCGTTTTGCTGGGCGGCATGTTGCTCGTGGGCTACCAGATCTTAAGTTTCAGGATGGGGCTGCCGAGCGTTCTCGGCTTCCTGTCGTCCCTATGGATCGACATCAGTTCCGGCGTCGGGGGTCTCGAGCCGGAGACCAAGGGGTGGTTGACCGTCATTGTTCTTGGCTTTGTGGTGTTGGTGCTGCTCGCCCGGATGCCTAAGCTCAGGAAGTATTAATTCAGGAACTATTGCTAGTTAAGGCACTAGTCAGATCGATAACTCAAAGGCATCCACTGTCACGGCGAGTTCTCGCCCTCACCTTCCAGAGGCATGAGTTTCCTAGCATTTTGGTAACGCAATCATGGTGCCATTCTTGGCACCTTAGTTTCCCCGGTCGTTTGGATATCATTGAGCCCCAAGCGGTTACGCACATTTTTAATTATAAAAGTTGTTGACTCCTAGAATGGAGCGCCGTACAATTTTGGGCAATGTCCCGCATATTTGCTACCGCCTGCATTGTAGTGTTAGTCGTTGGCATGATATTCGTGGGCTACGATATTGTGAATACTAAGCTGGGACTTCCCAGCATTATTGCGGTCTTTGGCTCCCTTTGGCCGGATGTCTCTTCCGGTCTTGGCATGGCAGGGAGAGGAGAGAAGGAATGGATAGCCGTCGTCATAGCTGGGATTGTCGCGTTTTTGTTGATCTCCCGCTTACCCAAATACGGGAGGTACTAATTTTGGAAATACTTTTCCCGATTCATAAGGGTTTCAGAATTCCTTCGAGCTCCATATAAAGCGGTATTTGCTGGGATCGAATCGGCCTAATACCTCTGAGCAGTCTACCCATGAGCTTTCGCGATTGAAGAGCAAGCTCTGGTTTGACGTCGGGTCTTGCCGGCGGCTGTGTTGCAGGATCGGACTCGCATCGGATGCGATTTGCATCCACCACAGAAGCGAATGGGACATGTGTTTGCGAAAACGATGTTTCAGCAGTTTAAGGAACCCTGGGCGGATTGTATGTCGCTGCAGAAGGATTCAAGACGAAATAGGAGGTTCCTACAATATGAAAAAGACAAATGAATATGGCGGGGCAATGGTGGAGACTGCACTTTGCTTGTCGGTTTTTTTTCTGCTCGTGATGGGAACCATGGACTTTGGGCATATGTTTTCCACGAAGGTAACCATCCAGAACGCAGTACGGCAGGCGGGACGGTATGCCATTACAGGGCAATGCATACAGGGCACTAATGGGTGCTCAGATAAATAGGTACGGCTCAATCCTGAAACCGCCGAAACTACCTCGCTCGGAATCCTTACCGCCTCCGACATCACCATCACGTGTACGGATAACGGCGGAGGATGCCCAACTCTAGCGGGAGGGCCAGGCGACATCGTCACGATCAAAGCGACGTACCCG
>CAWJLM010000003.1:0-1599260 GCA_963843725.1 uncultured Acidobacteriaceae bacterium | reverse complement strand
GGAGTTAGCTAGAACGTTTTCCGGCAGCAACACCCTTTGAAACACCCTTAGATGGTTTCTTAGAGCGGGTTACAAGGCGCACCACCTTCCTATTGGCCTTCTGCTTCTCTTCGGACACGGCCTCGTCGTAGACGTCTTGGGTCATTCTTTGCGAGGCGTGGCGCAGTAAATCCTGCACGACTTTCGGATCATTTCCATGCTGGCGGAGCAGCGTTGTATAGCTGTGTCGAAGGGTATGCCATCCGGTTATCGGGATACCGGCAGCAAGGGCGGCTGGTTTGATGTGGTGCTGCATTATGCGGCTGAGCCAATAGGGTTGCGTGCCCTTCTTAGCGTGACTGGCGAAGACGTAGTCCCCAGGGTTGGTTGTAAGGCGTTTCCGTCTGCCAGGCGATAAGCTCTGCAATCAAATCCTGGTCCAGCGGGATCAGCTTCTTCGATGCCTCCGTCTTCACCCGGCCAATGCGCTGCTTCACGATGGAACGTCGAGGCGTGAACACCTTGCGTTGAAAGTCCAGGTCTTCCCACTTGACGCCGCTCAGTTCTCCGCGGCGTGACCCGGTGCAGAAGTCCAGCAGCACCATCACCCGCTCCCGTTGTTCGAGAACTTCATAAATCAGCTTAGCCAACTGGGAGGCGTTCAGCCGAATAGGTGTGGAGCGGCGGCTGCCTCCTTGTCGGACAGTAGAGATGGGATTGATGCGATCGGCCGGCCACCATTCCCATCGGCGGGCATGCTCGAACAACAGGTGCATGAGATCGCGGATCTTCTTCTTAGATCCTGGGGCCAACGGAAGAGAGGCGGGTTTCTCACCCGCCCCCAGCCGCTCCTTAGACATGCGTTCTGTAAAGTGCAAGCCAGAGAGCCAACTCTCGACTTCGTAGGCCTTCACTTCATCCAGACGACAGTTACCCCAACGTGGGAGGATCCACTTCCGTAGATACGAACGATAGTTGTCGCGGCTCGAAAATGACCGCCTATCGTTCGGATCGACATCCCCTGAACATTCCTTCTCGAGCCAATCACCAGCCAACTCGCTGACCAGATCAGGGGCGCTGGTGCGCTGATCCAGACCCAGCCGGAACACCTCCTTCCACTGGGCTTGCTCGGTGGGGAATTGGGCTTTGGTTCCCAGAACCCGGCTGTACCGCTGGCCGCGCTCACTCCAGCGGTATTCAATTACCCGTCCATTGGCCCTCTTGACCTCCAGGAGCCAGCCTCCACTGTCACGCTGCTTTGGCACGCCGCCTCCGCCGTTCGACCCGATCGCGTTTGGCGGTGTTGAGGTTCTCGGTCATCCAGGCTTCAAGTTCGGATAAGCGGAACCGCCACATCCTGCGGATGCCCGTGCCCCAAGGATGAGCTGGAATCTCGCCGCGCCGTGCCTTGGCCAGCAGGGTGTATTTCTCCACGCTAAGAAACTGGGCTGCTACATCGGCATCAACGTAGGGTTCTATTACGGGCCGGGACCCGAGAGTTGGTGTGACTTCAGACAATGATGACATTTATCACGTGCCTTTCTTTCCAGAATTCTTTCGGAGCTGTTTCTTGGGTCTTCCGCCCTTTGCGCCATTGCGGCGACTGGCTTTCTTCTTAGCCTCGCTGGTCGAAAGACCACCAATGGCTCCGCCCCTTCGTCCGATTGCCGTGAAATAGTCTTTAAGGAACTGCGCCGCCAACTCCGGCGCTGGTAGGGCTGGCGCCCCCCCTCGTTCGATCACAAACCTCACGCCAGGTTGGGTTGAAATCGTATACGCTGTCTCAGAGCATGCCATAGGTGGCCGGGGTATACTGCTTCACGTCTTACCTTGTCGGATTACTCCAGAGTTGTCGAACACAGACTTTCTTGATTCAAAGATCGAGGTGGCCGAATGAAGCGCTGGTTGTTGCTGGCGGGGGCTGTGCTGTGTGTTGGCGTTTACGCGCTATCGCAAACCGCGGACGAGTTGGTAAACAAGAATATCGAGGCAAAGGGCGGCCTGGATAAGATCAAGGCGGTCAAAACCCTGCGCATTTCAGGGCGTGCGGAGCAGCCGGACGGGCCTCCGCTTGCGCTGGTGATAGAGCATGCGCGTCCTGACGAGATTCGCCAAGACATCACTGTCGCCGGGATGACCATGGTACAGGCTTATGACGGCAAAGCGGGATGGACGATCCAGCCGTTCGGTGGGCGCAAAGACCCGCAACTGATGGGAGAGGACGATCTGCGCGACCTCACCGTCGACGCCGACATCGACGGGCCGTTGGTGGATTTCAAGGCCAAGGGAAACACGGTGGAATACATGGGTCACGACATGGTGGACGGCGATGATGCACTGCGGCTGAAAGTCACGCTGAAGAATGCGGACGTGTTGTATTACGATCTCGACCCCGACAGGTATCTGGAGATCCGACGCGAGGCGCAGGAATTCATTCGCGGCTCGATCAAGGAAACGGTCATGGAGTATGGCTCGTACAAGGCGGTGGACGGAGTGATGTATCCGTTCTCGCTTGCAATGTGGCCGAAGACTGATCCTGGTCAGGCGTTGACGGTGACGGTCGATAAGGTGGAAGTGAATGTGCCGCTGGCAGATTCGATGTTCGCGGTGCCTGCCAGCCTGAAGCACTAGGCGCTACTTCATCATAATGCGCATAAGCGAGTCCGCGTTCCCTCAGGGACTAAAGACCATGTTTAAGATATCTGGAGCAGCCAGGCTGAAGCCGGGCTTCCTAAAAACTTCCTTGGCTGCACAGCGCATTACCGCTGCCATTACCGCACCTCCCAGGCTGGGCTGGGCGAGGTCGTTCCCCGCAATTTGCCTTCAGAAGATCTTAGGAGGAAGGAAATGATGATCGACACGCAAGCCATTCGCTGGACCACGATGAACATATTGCGCTGGGCTGCAGTTGCGCCGCTGTGTGCCGTCCTGGTGCTGGTGGCGCAGAACGCTCCGCAGATCACCAGCGCCACAGTTTCGGGACTGCCGGCGCGCAACATCGGTTCCGCTACCATGAGCGGCCGCATCGCCGCAGTAGCCGGGGTCAATCAGGACGGCCGTGTCACGCTGTTCGTGGGCGCGGCCGGCGGCGGCGTGTGGAAGTCGGTTAACGGCGGTACAACCTTCAAGCCGGTCTTTGATCGGCAAAAGATGCAATCGGTCGGTGCAATAGCGATCGATCCTTCCAATCCAAAGAACGTGTGGGTAGGCACAGGCGAATCGTGGATGCGCAACAGTGTGTCAATCGGTGACGGAATCTACAAGTCCACGGACGGCGGCGAGGATTGGACCAACTTAGGCCTGCAGGGTTCTGAGCACATTTCAAGGATCCTAATCGACCCGAAGGACGGTAATCGGGTGCTGGCGTGCGCCACCGGGCATGCCTGGAACGACGCTGACACAGGCGGAGTTTTCAAGACGAGTGACGGTGGCAAGACCTGGGCCAAGGTTCTAGCTGGCGCAAACGGCTCGACCGGTTGCGGGATGCTGGCGGCGAGTCCGAAGAACCCCTCGACAGTCTATGCCTCAATGTGGGACTACAGGCGGCAAGGGTGGACATTCCGCTCGGGCGGCCCAGGCAGCGGAATTTACCGCTCCGAGGACGGCGGCGACCACTGGACAGAGCTGACCATGGCCAACAGCAAGGGCCTACCTGCGAAGCCGTGGGGGCGCATCGCACTCGCAGTCGCGCCTTCAAAACCGAAAGTGGTCTACGCAATGATCGAGTCGAAGGACAGCGCGCTCTTCCGCTCGGATGACGGAGGGCAAAGCTGGAAGCAGCTCGACGCCAGCCAGTTCATGATCTGGCGGCCGTTTTATTTCGCCAACCTGGTTGTCGATCCGGCGAACGAGAACAAGATCTTTAAACCCGACCTACTACTACTGCTGAGCGTGAACGGCGGCGCGAGCTTCAGCGCGGTAGCCAACGCACACGGCGATTTTCACGATGTATGGATCGACCCAAGCAATCCCAATTTGATTTACGCGGGCGACGACGGCGGCTTGTGGAACAGCGAGGACGGCGGAACGCGCTGGGCGCACCAACTGAACCTTCCCGTCTCGCAGTTCTACCACGTCAGCACCGACAATGCCGATCCCTACCACGTTTATGGCGGGCTGCAGGACAACAGCAGCTGGGTGGGGGATTCTTCGTATCCGAACGGCGTGACAAATGCGCAGTGGGAAAACATGTTCGGTGGCGACGGCTTCTGGATGTTTGAAGATCCGTCGGACCCAGATTACCTGTACGCTGAGGCGGAAGGTGGCGAGATTGGCCGGGTCAATCGGCATACGCTCGAAGTGCGATCAATCAAACCGTTCGCTAATTTCGGCGAGGGCAAGCTCCGCTTCAACTGGAACACGCCGATCCACATGAGTCCCAACGAAAAGGGGACAATCTACGTCGGCGCGCAGTACCTGTTCCGCTCGCGCGATCACGGGCTATCGTGGGACCGCATCTCGCCCGACCTGACTACCAATGATCCGGAAAAACAGAAGCAGGAAGAATCGGGTGGTGTGACGATCGACAACTCGTCGGCGGAGATGCACACCTCGATCTACTCGATCTCGGAGTCGCCCCTCAACAAGCAGATCGTCTGGGTGGGTACCGACGATGGCAACCTGCAGGTGACGCGTGATGGCGCCAAGACGTGGACAAATGTGGTGGGCAATGTAAAGGGCCTGGCCGCGAATTCCTGGGTGTCGACAGTGGCCGCGGGACGGTTTGAGGATGGCGTGGCCTATGTAACGTTTGATCGCCATACGTACGGTGACATGACTCCTTACGCCTACAAGACGAGCGACTACGGCAAAACATGGACTTCTCTGAATTTGGCAGAAAACGGCGTGCGCGGCTACGCGCACGTGATTACTGAGGACATCAAGAGTCCGAACCTGCTGTTTGTGGGCACCGAGTTCGGCTTGTGGATTTCAGTGGACGGTGGGCAGCACTGGGCGCAGTACAACGGCAGCGATTTTCCGGCAGTGGCGGTGCGCGACATCGTGGAGCAACCGCGCACTTCGGACCTGGTACTGGCAACGCACGGACGAGGCATCTGGATCATCGATGACATCTCGCCGTTGCGTCAACTCACGCCAGAGTTGATGGCGAAGGACGCGGTAGTGCTGGAAAGCCCGCCGTCGATCCAGTACTTCAATGCCAATGGCGGGTGGCCGCAGGGGGACGCGGCGTTTACCGGGCCAAGTCGTCCAAATGACGCGATGGTCACCTATTACCAGAGGCAACGCCACATGTTCGGTGACTTGAAGATTGAGGTGTTCGACCCGAACGGCACGAAGCTGACCGAGTTCACTCCCAGGAGCAAGCATAAGGGGCTGAATCGTGTGCCGTGGTCAATGCGGCTGCCCCCGCCGATTCTTCCTCCGGGCGCACAGGCTCTGTTTCAAGCTTCGCAGGGACCGCGGGTGCTGCCGGGAACCTACCCGGTGAAGCTGGTAAAGGGTGACGATAAATACGACGGGGAGGTGACGCTGGTGCTGGATCCGCGCGCCAAGTTCAATCTTGACGACCGAAAGGCGGAATATGAACTGGCGCTGAAACTGTACAACATGCTTGGGCACATGGCCTATGAGGTCGCCGCCATCCAGGCCGTGCGCGACGGCGCGACGGAGCGTGCGGGCAAACTGGCCAGGAACAACCCTCTGCAGGCACGGCTGGAGCAGTTGTCGAGCAAGGCGGATGCGCTGCGCTCAAAGATTGTAGCCACGAAAGAAGGCGGCGCGATCACGGGCGAAGAGCGCATCCGCGAGCACTTGGGCGAACTGTATGGCTACGTGATTCAGTATGAGGGGCGACCTACGAATTACCAGATGGTTCGGGCGGACTCACTGAACCACGAACTGGATGACGTGGTTGCCGATTTCACGAAGCTAACCGCTAATCTGCCAGCGATTGACAGCGACCTGCGGACGGTTAAGTTGAAGCCGATCACCATTCCAAACGAAGCGGAATGGCTAAAGGAGCATACGAAATAAGGGAAGGCTCGGCTAACGCCACTGTGCTACCCGAGTTGAAGCCCTCCTATATGTGATGTGTTGCGAATTCGGATTGCGTCAGCGGTCCAGAAACCGGCATGTGGGAGATTACTCCCGCAGGCCGGCCAGCGTTTACAAATGCTTTCCTTTCATCTGGCCGTAAAACGCCCAAGGCATTGAAGTGCCGGAACCGCTTGCCAGCAGATGGTCGGTCGTGCGGAAAGGAATTCAATTGCGATCTGCGGATTGGTATCGGCAACGCCCTTCTGCGTTCGAGGTACTAATAATTCGCCGATGAAGCACACGGTCTGCTGGGGCAGAGCGAAGCAGATCGAGATCGACATCCGGTTTCAGGTAACGTGTTGTTTGCTATAGCAGCGTTCTCGCATGTACCGATTCCGCTATCGACCGGTTCTCAAGCGCCTCCGGTCGCGGTGCACAATCCTCCGGGGCTTAGTTTTGTCGCGAACCCGCCCGGGCTGCGGCGTTAAAATTGCGGAATGCAACCGTCCCGTCTTCGCGTAATGGCACGGGCCTACTTGATGTCCATTGGATTCTGGTATCCCCTCGCCGTGCTGATGGGCCTGCAATACCTGCCGCTCGATCGACATCATCTGGGGCCTTCGCTCCGCAACCTGCTGCTCCAGGCAGCCGCGCATGCGTTTGTTTTTGCGCTGTGGACGCCGCCGATTTTTTATCTCGTCGGAAAATATCTCGGCTACGCTCGCCATCAGGCTCGCTATTTTCTGCTATGGAGTTTCGGGGCTGCGCCATTCGTCGTTGTCTACTCGGGACTCATCCTGCTGCTGAACCCTCCTTACGATGATGTCCTGCGGCAAACCATGCCGCGGACGCTGCCCTCCTTGCTGCAGATTGTTCGCAGTAGCTTTGCCGACGAGATTTTCGTTTACATCGCTATCATCGTGGCTGCGCACGCCTACGAGTACTTGAAGCGGGTGCGCCGGCAAGAGGCCGAACGATACGAGTATCAGCAGGCGCTGCTTGCCAGTGAGCTGCAGGTGCTCAAGATGCAGCTGCATCCTCATTTCCTCTTTAATACCCTGCATGGAGTTGCCACGCTCATTGACAGCGATGCGTCATGTGCGAAGGCCATGATCCTCAAGCTGTCCGGACTGCTGCGAGCTGCGCTCGACCGCGACAGCGCGGATTTGATTCCGCTCGAGGAGGAATTGAAGTTCGTCCGGGAATATCTGGATCTGGAAAAGATGCGCTTTGGCCCCCGGCTGAATGTCCAGTGGTCGATCGCTCCCGAAACCGCCCGCATGCTCGTGCCACAGATGATTCTTCAGCCGCTGGTGGAGAATGCGATTCGCCATGGCATCGCGGCGTCGCGCGAGCAAGGATGGATTGAAGTGGCGGCGACCAACGGCGACGGAAAGTTCCAGGTACGGGTGAGTAACAGCACCGGTCTGAGTATGGCGAAGTCGAATGGCACTGGCCTGGGCCTGCGCAATGTTAAGGCGCGCCTGCGGTTTCTCTATTCCGGTGATGCAAATCTGCATCTGAATTTCGGCCAGGATCGTACCGCGGTGGTGATTTTGAGTCTTCCTGCACTGCAATCTCCCCCTGCCATTGTGCAGGCCAGCCGCCTAAACCTGTCGTCGAGGGAAGGGACCAGCCATGCGCGTTCTCATCGTCGATGACGAGCCACTAGCGCGGACCGCGCTGGCACAGATTCTAACCGCGCGACCCGATGTCGAGCGCTTCGCCGCCGCCGCCGATGCCTTCGAGGCGCAGCAGCACCTAGCCAAAGCCAATTACGACGTGATGCTGCTCGACATCAGCATGCCGGAGCTGTCGGGGCTTGACTTGCTCGGCGAACTCCAGCGGCAGGGGCGGCCTTTGCCATCCGTCGTCATGGTCACCGCATTTGCCCGGTATGCGGTGGCGGCATTCGAGAAACACGCGGTCGATTACATTCTCAAGCCTTTCTCCAGCGAGCGCGTGAATCAGGCCTTGGAGTTTGCCTCCCGAAGGACTGCAAGTGAACGCGCCGCTCAGCTGCTCGAGTTGATGCCTTACCTGGGCGTGGTTCAGCAAACCGCGGCCGCGAAAATCGCCATCAAGAGTAAAGGAAGAATTCTCTTCGTCGATCCGAGAGATCTGGTCGTGGTCGAAGCCGAAGGCAATTACGTTCTATTGCAGCGCGAAACAGATTCGTATCTGCTGCGCGAGTCGATTTCCGTTATCGCCGAAAAGCTCAAGCCGTTCGGATTCGTTCGCATCCATCGCTCAGTGCTGGTGAATGCTTCGTTCGTTCAGGAAATCCGCCCCTGCGCCACGGGAGAGTACGAGCTTCTGGTGAAGAGCGGAAAACAGTACACCGTTACGCGTAGCTACAAAAAGAACCTGCGCTCGCTGGCGGAGTTCTGGATCGGTACCGGAAACTTCCTTGCCGATTGACTCGCAATAACCTTGGCGCGGGTTGTGCCCCGCGCCGGGCGCACCAAAGTTTTGATTTATGACGCCCCACTCAATTGGCGTCACACTGAATTTGGTTGAGCCGGGTTGAGACCATCGGACGGGGAGAGAGCTCGCACCCTTACGAGCTCCCGCCGCCACGAGTGCCTTGGGGGCTTTACCACGGCGTTCGCAGGAAGCCGTGTACCGCGTTGTTGGCGTCGAAGTACATCCCGCCAATCACCCCTTCGTCGTTGAGACAGTCAGCGAAAGTCCCCTGTCCCGCGCCTGTACCCGCGCCGGGAGCGTCGAATGTAGTGATCCTCCCATCCGGATTGCGGATGAATCCGTGGTAAACGTTGCTCGAGTCGATGTAAGGCCCCCCGACTACGTCCAAGGAGTTGAAGACTTCCGGCAGCGTACCTTGGCCGGATCCCGAGCCTGCGCCGGGGACATTGAACTCGGTGAGCGTGCCGTTGGCGTAACGAACCCAACCGTGAAAGACGCCGTTGGAATCCACCTCGAGTCCCGAAACAAAGTAGTCAGCGCCCACGCCGTCGGTGTCAGTGCCCTGCCCGGGACCGGTCCCCGCGCCGGGAGCATTGATAACGACGAAGGTGCCGTCGGGTTTGCGGAAGTAACCATGCAACACGTTGTTATCGTCGATGATGGCGCCCGCCACCGCCCCCTCCGGATTCAGGCCTATACCTGCGGACGTACCCGTGCCCTGGCCCGCGCCTGTGCCCGCACCGGGACCTTCATAGGTCAGGAAAGATCCATCCCAATAACGCAGGAAGACGTGAGCCACATCCGCCGCGTCCCAGTAGTAGCCGGCAACCTCTCCCGATGGATTGATGTTGTAGGAGAGCGTGCCCTCGCCGGCGCCATTGCCCGCGCCCGGAGCATCGAACTTCGTGACATTGCCATCTGCCGTGCGGATAAAGCCGTGAACTACGTTGCTGGAGTCAATGTACTGTCCCGTTATCGTCACGGCAGGATTGATGCTGTAAGGAAATGTGCCCTGGCCTGCTCCAGTGCCTGCACCGGACACGTCAAACGTGGTGTAGTTTCCTGCCCAGCTGCGCAGGAAACCGTGAGCGACACTGTGCGAGTCGACGTAATACCCGAAGATCAACTCCAAATCGGTGATGTTCTGGGGAAAAGTTCCCTGTCCTGCACCAGTGCCCGCTCCGGGCGCGTTGATCGTGGTATACCGCTGCGCGTTGGCGAAGCCGATTGTTAATAGCACGACACCAATAATCATCCAAAGTTGCCTTTGCTTCATAACATCCTTTCGCACGAAATTCGGTTAGTCAGGATTGAGTTGAGTCGTTCTGACGAACCAATGCCGCTATGCATTGGTATGCGCGCAGATAACGCATCCGGCTTTCCAGAGGGCGCTCAGAACGTATGAATTTCCACCAAAATTACCAGGCGCGAGAAACGCGGTTTGAGCTTACAGCCAGGTGCAACGAGGTTACGTGATCTGAATTCGGAGTGGCAGACACGATTTGCAGGTTATCGACAGCAGCGGCCGCCCATCTATGAGAAACCTAAATAACTTCGTAAGCTCGATACGAGAAATCATATGGCGCATCGACCCGAAGACTTGAGATCGTCGGTCATTCAGACCGCTATCGTTCGGCGCGATCCTGCCATTCGTCGATCCGCCCGCCATATCGCAAGAAGGCACTGAGAATCAGACTGAAACACACTCGGGAAGCTTCCCAGAAGCACGAGCGCGTCGCCCTCACTTCTACAGATGGCCTCAACCCGACGCTGGACAGGTGGATGCTGCTGCATGACCGACGAAACGAGGGCAACTCAACAGTGTGACCGTGGGTAATCGGCGTTATGGCAACTGGTCTAGTGCCGGTTCGACACACTCAGCTTGCTACCGCCTCTGTCTGCATGATCAGGAGTCCTGAAGTAATCCGATCACACAGAATCGTGCAGACGCCCTTGTCGGTAAGGAAGATGTTGGCCGGCTTGATATCGCGATGAATGATGCCGCGCTCGTGGGCGGCTTGCAGGCCGTCGCTCACCTGAATTCCGATGTCCAGCAGTTCCTCGAGCGGAAGCGCGCCCTCGCTCGCCGTCAGACGATTGCGCAAGGTCTGTCCTTCCAACAACTGCATGACAATGAAGGGTTTGCCCTCGTGTTCGCCGAACTCGTAGATCGGACAAATATTGAGATGATCAAGCGACGAAGCTGCGCGGGCCTCACGGCTGAAGCGCTCCAACGGCTGCGAATCGCTGCCTAGCTCTTCGGGCAGGAACTTCAGGGCGACCCGGCGGCCCAGTTTCAGGTCCTCGGCGCGATAGACCACTCCCATGCCGCCTCCGCCGATGATGTCCAGCACGCGGTAATGGGAAACCGTCCTCCCACTTAACGCTCGCGGGTCGAGCTGCGGATGCGTCGTGGGTGGCGACTGCCTCATCCCAGCCTCTTTTGTTTGTGCTGGGGCTTTCACCTGCGAGCCATCCGAATCATCGCCGGCACCCATCCGCTCAACAGGAACCAGCAGCCGGTATCCCCGTTTGGCGATGGTGCCGACACCTCATAGGCAACAGCAAAAGTGGGATCCATCTCCAGCGTCTTGTGGCACTGCTCAATAGCTTGATCGAATTGCCTCGCCATGTAAAACTGCACCGCCAAGCTGTGGCTGTGAGAGGCAGACGCAGGATCAAGATCCAAGGCGCTTTTCGCCACTGCCAAGGCTTCTTGTGACTGCCCGCGAGAGCTAAGGTACAGCGGATAGAAGATGGGTGAGCGGACATAAGTGGGATTCAGCACCAAGGCCTGATCAAAATGCATTCCCGCCGCCGGCCAATCCCAATCATATGTATAGCTGATGTATCCCAGCGAAACGTGCGCTTCTGCGAGACGGTCGTCGATCTCCAGCGCCTTTGCTGCCGCCGCCTTCGCCTTGGGCATGGCGTCGCGCGGAGGAACGACATTGAAAAACGAGAGGTAGACGTAGGCGTCGGCGAAACCCGCGTAGGCCAGCGCGTAAGTAGGGTCTTCGTCTATAGCTTGCTGAAAGTAGTTAAGAGCTTCGTGTATCCCTTCCGGGCTCCGTCTGTTCCAGTAATAGCGTCCCTTCAAGTAAGACCGGTACGCTTCGGCGTCATTCGTGTTGCGCCTGGCTAGGCGCTGCTTCTCCTCGCCTGTCAATTTCGGCCGCAGCCTCTCTGTGATTTCCCTGGAAAGATCGTCTTGCAGCGCAAGTACACTTTCCACATTGCGGTTGAACTGCCCCACCCCAGATCTGAACGCCAGTTTTTACGTCCATCAGTTCGGCCTGGACGATCAGCACATCGCCCTGCTGCAGTAATCTTCCCGAGAGCACTGCCTGTACGTGCAGATCGTTCCCGATCTTTTGGGGGTCGGCGCCCTTTCCCTTGTAGCGGAACACAGTGCTGCGTGCCATTACGCGAAGGTTCGGGACTTGCGAGAGTTCGTTGATTAGGCTCTCACTGATGCCATCACTCAGGTATTCGGCATTGGGATCCGAACTGCCATTTGAAAAGGGCAGGACTGCCACCGATTCGATAGGGCCGTGTCGCGGGCGAAGGAATACGAACCCCGCCACGAAGGTCAACAATGCAATGCCGACGACAGCGAAGATCAAGATGATTTGCGGTCTGGCACGGTCGGATCCGGGTGAACGCGGGCTTCGATTTGTAGGCGTGGTGACGTCTTGCTGGAACATCGGCCCGGCGACCTGTGGGCTCTCATGCAACCTTTCGACCTTTGCGATCTAGCGATATCCACGCCGCGGAAGGGTCTCGATGAAGCGGGGGCTGTCGGCGTCATCCCCAAGTGTTTCCCGAAGGCGGTTGGTTGCCCTGTTCAGACCGCGGTCGAAATCAACGAAAGTGTCCGCCGGCCAAAGCCTCTTCTGGATCTCTTCCCGCCTCACAACCTCGGCGGGACGTTCCGGCAACATCGCCAGCACCTGGAAAGGTTGCTGTTGCAGCTTGACCTTGACCCCCTGCCTACGCAGTTCGCCAGCCTGAAGATCGACCTCGAAGATCCCAAAACGAATTAGCGGCCGCTTGACTTCTTCCATAGGCTCGAGCACCAGATCTACGACTTTATAGCACTCTATTGTTGTTGGAAAGAGCCGGTCCTTTGGGGATGTGGCGCTTCAAATTGCTGATTCTGAGGCGGTTTTCAGGGGACAAATTCATTACACGAGAGGGAGTTTCCCGCCATTTCAATCTAACCTGCGTCGGATCATAACGGGCACCAAGGAGAACACCAAAATGAAACTAAAACGCATAGCTCTATGGCCGATCGCAACCGCAGTGCTTGTAAGCGTAGGACTCCTCACCGTCGAGCAAGGGTACGCGGCGGAGAAGAAATGCACCCTGGACACGTTGAAAGGACAGTATCTGGTAGCCACAGCAGGAACACTGTTCCCTCCCGCGTTTGGAGTGACGGTGCAGTCGGTATCCACCGCCGCAGGATACTCGATTTACAATGGCGACGGCACAGGAACAGACTATGTGACGTTCGCCGTCAACGGCGTCAACCAAAATGTAGCATCCCCCACTCCAACTAGTTATACGCTCGGACCAGACTGTACCGGAACCAAAACCGTCCTACCGTACGGCCCGCATTTCAATATATTCGTTGCGTCCAACGGCGAGGGGCTGACTGCAATCGCAACGGATCTGGGCTTCGCAACGTCTGAGTCCGATAGGCGGGTAGGGGCGTCTCACTGAGGGTATCGCCAAAGCAGTATTGGTCTTGCGCCTCCGCTGAGTGTGATCTGGATGGTCAGGCTGCCCGGGTGGGCAGCCTGGGCGTTCGGCTCATCGCTCCGTCGAGCAAGTTGCCTGTTACAGCAGCGCGCCATGTATTCAATCAGCTTTTTGTCGGCGATCTCCTCGACTGGTGGTCGGGGCAACCCGGAACTTATAACTGCTGGGAACAGCCTATCTCGCAAACTGTGCGAAACCGAAATGATCCTTCAAGCGAGGGTTCGCTTGTTACATCGGCCCAAAACCGGCTTCTGGGAAATTACTCCCGATAGGTTGGCCAGTGTTTACGAATGCTTCCCTTTCATCTGGCCGTATGACGCCCAACCAGTGCTGTTGAAGAAGTCCACCGGCACAAGGACGGAACGCCGACTTCTCGTCCAAGTGATTTGGCTCTGACAGGGTGGACTTCACGCCGGATAGCGGCAACTTAAACGTGCGGACATCCTCCTGGTAGACGATTACAAACACCTGAGGCAGTGCCCTGTCCTTTGTAGCCTCCACAGGTTACCGCGAGTCACCGACGACTATGAGATTGCCAACGCTAACATCCTCGTGGTAACCGCCGATAGGCCGGCATGGTGCTGGCAACCGGCGGCGGTCGCCGAGCTGTTGCAATTCACTGCAGCAACGAGCGCGCCTGCTGCAGAGCGTCGTTAAGCTCTTTCTTCTGCTCTAGAACTCGATCTGGAATAGGGATGACTTGTGCGAGGTCCTGCGGGGAGGACTCAATTGCCTTGTTCACCGCGGGCAGCATCGATTCGTCATTCATCGCGGCGGTGTACGCAGAGATGATTCGAGTCAGAGCTGTCGAAGCTTGCGGAGTTCGCGCCGAAGTGCTGCGGAGGGATTCAAGATCCCGCCTCATAGCCATCTGCCAATCCAGCCCTTTCCCCAGCCGTCCCATTGCTACCTGCAATCGGGATCGCTGAGCAGCAGAGACTTGCCCAGACTGCACTACGCTAGCGATTGCTTTCAAATGGCTAACGAGGAGATCTTTTGCGACTAAGGTGGCAAAAAGCGATCCTCCGTTCCCGATGTCACGCGAAAACTCCAGTCCCGCCGCCAAGGTATCAACAGCGTCCCGATTGCCCGTTTTGAGAAGGTGAAACGCATAAAGCACATTCAGCCGCCCCAAAACCAGCGCCCTTCTTACGTACTCTATCGGCAAGTCAGGTCCAAATTCGTAATCGGATCCCCAATCCAGCCCCCAATCGCAATTGGGGATTGACGTCCCTCGAGCCATCAACTCCAACGCTGGCCGGTTTTTCTGGAGGAGGGCCCAGTACTTCGAATCGTCATAGGGAACCGAGCCGTCCAGTATTGCGTTGAGTTCTTTGGCCTGTTGTTCGCTTATGCCGGCATCCTGAATCACAGACATTGCCGACCAATACCGCAAGGCTGCGTTTTGCCCGAGCGGAACACTCCGTTGCGACCATCCCGCGACCGCAAATGATACGGTGATCAACACCGTCGAAATGGATTTGCTGAAGAGCTTCATAACTTGATCCTCGCCTCGCAAGCACTGCGACCGCGCTCTGCTTGCCCCGCTCAATCGAACTAGTCTGAGAACGAAATCCCAGATGTGGAACTGACGAGGCAGAATCGCTTCGGTGAAAAGTCTTCCAAACTGCTCCTCTGGTGATCGATGGAAATAGGGAACTGTTTGTTCCTGTCGAAACTTCCAGTCGATTCTCGACTAGCTCAACGCGAACCTTCAACCGGTATCCGCGGCGCGAGAAGTCGCCAAGGTCGACACCGGTCGAGTTGCAGAATGCATTTTCAGACTGGTCGCCATCCCCGCCATTTTGTGCTCCTACTCTCTAAAGCGACCAATCATCGAATTTTCCGCCAACGGTCGGCCAAGAACTGTTGGTGACGCGCCACAGGGCACAAGAAACTCATGATTCTCGAGCAGATGGCACTTCACGCCGAAGCCCTTGGCAGCGGCGCTTGCGGGGAACCGAAGGCCAATTGGGCGGGCTGTGGGAAAAGGCCATGGAGGGCCGCTTGCGTTTTGTCCAATACGGGTACACAATCTCCATCCAAGCAAGTCACTTGCTCCAACTTCACATCGGGCTCCTAGAGTGTGCAAGAATGCCGAAGGATCCAGGCGAAATTACGCTGCTGCTGCGTCGGTGGCGGGTTGGCGATAAGGATGCTGAGTCGCAGCTGTTCGAGCTGCTGTCTCCAGAATTGCGCAAAATCGCAGGCTATTGCTTTCGCCGCGAGCGCGCTAACCACACCCTACAACCGACCGCGGTTCTCAATGAGGCTTTCCTTCGCCTCGCCGCAATAAAGAACATCGAGTGGCAGGACCGCGGGCATTTCCTTGCACTTGCAGCCCGGGTGATGCGCCGCTTGCTGATTGACTACGCCCGTTCCAGGCCTACGGTTCAGTTCACTCCTCTGGAAGACCTTCCCGAACCTATTCACCACGATCGGACCCCGCGTGAAATCCAGATCGCGTTGAGTTCGCTGCTCGACGAACTCGAAGCCGAGTCGCCACAGAAACGGACCATCGTAGATCTGAAGAACGTTCTCGGGCTCAGCGATGAAGAGGTGGGCGAGGCGTTGGGTCTGCCTTTGCGGACTGTACAGCGTGAATGGCATGATGCGCGCGTGTGGCTGTTCAAGCGCATGAGTGCTGGGGGAAGGAAACAGGCATCGAGCACGACCGTGTAATGGCGATCCTGCAAGAGGCTTTGCAGCAGCCGCCCGAGGAGCGTCCAACCTACCTGCGCGCCGCCTGCGGCGGTGATGACGAACTGTGTCGCGAACTTGAGGATGCTTTGCAGTGGGAAGAGCGCATGGGCAGCTTCCTGCTCGAACCCCTGGTAGATTTCACCTTGCTGGTTCGGCCATTTGAGCCCGGGCAGACAATTGGGGAAGGCCGCTTCGAGATCCTGCGCGAGATTGGTGAAGGCGGGATGGGCGTGGTCTAAGAGGCCTTCGATTGCAAGCTGCAACAGAACATCGCCATCAAGGCCGCGAAGCCTGGGTTCCAGCGACTCCTTTCGCCGGAACTAAAAGCTGCACTCAGGGTTCGCCATCAAAACATCTGCCTTGTCAAAGAGATCCATACCGCGCAAACGGAGTATGGCGAGGTTGACTTCCTCGCGATGGAGTTGCTCGAAGGCGAAACCTTATCCGCTAACTTGGCTAAAGCGGGCAAACTTTCACACGAAGAGGCGCTCGAGATCGCCTGCCAAGTTTGTGCGGGATTGGCGGAAGCGCACCGCAGCGGCATCATCCACCGCGATCTCAAAAGCGGCAACGTCATTTTGTGTAACAACGAGCACGACAGCCGGCGCGCCGTTATCACCGACTTCGGGCTGGCAGGCGGCACGGCTATCACATCCGGCGAAGTTGCAGGCACGCCAGCCTACATGGCGCCCGAGTTATGGCAGGGAGAACCGCCGTCCAAGGCTTCTGATATCTATGCTCTCGGGATAATGCTGTATGAGACGGTTGCCGGAAGGAGACCGTACCAGGCTGAGGGCAACGGCGATGAATTGGGCACTACGGGTCCTCTTTTATGTTCTCTGACCCAAGAGCAGTGGCAGCATCGCGCATACACGGAAACACCATCGCCTCCCAGCACATTTGCTAAACATCTTGATCCGCGTTGGGACCGAGTTATCATGCGGTGCCTTCAGCTTCTGCCCAACCAACGCCCTGAGGCCGGCGAAGTTCTCACTCAGTTGCAGCGGAAGCGCCTCTCGAAGGCGCTGTTTGTAGTACCTGCGCTGCTGATTCTCGTGCTCACAGCCATCGTCGGGTTGATACGCCCTGTGCGGCAGTGGGCAATCGGCTCGCTATCGCGGCCACATATGCCTTATCTGAACGAGCGGCAGATCACCGCCAATCCTATCGAAGATTGGGTTGTCGCTGCAGCGCTTTCCACCGACGGAAAGCAGGTGGCCTACAAGGACAACACAGGACTCTACCTGCGCTCGATCGACTCTGACGAAACTCGTCCGATCAGCATACCCGCCGAGTTGTGTGACCCAATGTATTCTGTCCTCTGGGTTCCGTTTAAAGAGCAGTTGCTTGCCGCTGTGGGCAGCCCAAACGGTTTCGACCTTTGGATCATTAGCCTATCGGGTGAACTGAAACCCAGTTTGCTGTACCGCAATGCCGACTCAGCCGCAATTTCACCGGATGGCCGGAGCATCGTTTTCGTGCCCTCGGAATTCGGCCATTCGCGTCACGAACTTTGGGTGGGCAGCACGAATGGAGACACGCCGCGAAAGCTACTAGATGTGGGGGCAGCGGGAGTTGTATTCGCTCCAACCTGGTCACCGGACGGTCATTCAATCGCTTATGCCCGACAATGGAGGACTGCAAATGGCTCTTTGAGTGTTGCAATCGAGGCTCGCCCCGCTGTCGGTGGATCGGCGAAAACCCTGGTTGATGAACGAAGCCTTCCCGAGTCTGACATCTTCATTCCCGATGGTCTGGCGCAAACTTGGACTCCCGACGGACGCTTGCTGTTCCAATTGCGTCGTGGCAGGAGAGACGGGTTGGTTCAAGCCGAGTTCAGCCTCTGGCAAGTTCGCGTGAATCCGACGACCGAAACTGCGGACCGGCCCATTCAATTAACACAATGGAGTGATTTCAGCTCCACAGACCTCAGCGTTTCTAGCGATGGAAGGCGCTTGCTGGTTGTGAAATCGAAATTTTCGGGTGATTTGTACTTGGCGAAGTTGGACCTCAATAATTTCGCCATCAAAGCGCCACGCCGTCTAACGCTTGATAGTCGTGGGAGCGGTCTCTGCGCCTGGACGCCCGACGATCAGAGGATCCTTTTTTATTCAGATAGGAATGGGAAATCCGAAATTCTCCAGCAGGGGGTCGGAGAGAATGTAGGGCAACGCGTCGTCGAAGATTCCGCGGACTTATCCTGCGCTGGTTTAAGTCCAGATGGAAAGTGGCTTTTGTATTGGCGATCCGAAGGCATAGGGGGCAGTGGAGCAAGTTCGCAATCAAAGTTACTTATGCGCCGGCAGATACGCGGCGGACCATCGGAGAAGGTGCTAACCAGCACAACAGCAGATCATGTGTCCTGCTCATCGAACCCTGCGGCTCCAAATCCCTGTGTTCTTGGCCACCGCGAAGGTAAAGACCTCGTCTTCTATTCGCTTGATCCAGTCACTGGAACAGGACCACGCTTGGGCAAGATCGAAATCGGCGATCCGCCCTCTGGAGTGGGTTCTTGGAGCCTTTCGCCTGATGGGAAACGCCTTGCATTTGTTGATGGGCACATATACGGGCATCGGGTCGAATTGCTAACGCTTGCGGGCGGCACTTGGCACCAGGTGGAAAGCGAGGCACGAGGGCAGCAATTTCTGTCGATAACGTGGGCGCCAGACGAGAATGGTTTCTTTGTAAGCTCCCGGACCCCAGTTTCTTGGAGTCTCTTTCACGTCACAATCGCCGGTAGGGTTCATGCGTTGTTCCGCGGGGGTCGCACACAGATTGTTCATAACCCGCTCGCGTCTCGGGACGGAAAATACGTGGCTTTCGAAGCCGCAACAGCGGACAGCAACGTGTGGCTCATCGATAACTTCTGAGGTCACTAGCTCTAGAACGAGCGCCTTGAACCGGGTTTTACCGCCGCCGCGCTCGAATTCCCATCAGTTCTCCAGAAAGGTTCCGGCATCGCCTCGCGCCCCGCTCCCGAAATTGACGAAGCCTCGAGAACCTGCGTAACAAGGAGAAGCAATTGCCGGAGCGCATCCACCGTTTCTGAAGGTGCGGCGGTGATCAGGTACTCGCAAAGAGGTTGTGCGGCAAGTCTTCCCAGCATAGATGCAACATTTTCGCGAGGTTGTTCCGGGTTATGGAACGCGCGTCGACGGCAACGGACACCGCGCGGCACTGCGACATTGTGCTCGGTTGTGCCGGCGGTCTCTCCGAGGCGCAACGATGAGCTTTGGAGTGACGCCGCAGAATCGCCACCGTCCCAGATGGCAGACAGCTCGGTCCATGGGGATATTGAACCATCTGATCTTGGCTTCTCGACCAGATGAACTGGGACTTTCAATCTGTATCCGCGGCGTGCGAGTGTCTCGATATAGGTCGGCGCCTCGGCCGAGTCGCCCAGCGCGCGTCTCAATTTGCGTACCAGCGTGTTGATGCTGTGGTCGAAGGCAACGATCACGTTATCGCCCCACAGCCGCTGCTGGATCTCGCAGCGCGTGACCATCTCGCCGCCACGGTCGATCAACATCAGCAAAAGCTTCAGTGCCTGCGGTTGGAGCAAAATCGCGTTGTCTTCGTTTATCAACTCTCCGGACTTCGGATTGAGCTCAAACGACCCGATCCGGAAGCGCACGAAACGATGCGCCGCCATACCAATCGGTAAGCTCGGCCGTCGAGTTGCAAGACTTGCATTCTGACTGCTAACCATTCCCGCCATTTTTTCGCTCCTAATAGCTGAAGCGACAAAACGTGAAATTTCCCGCCAACGATCGAACAAGCTGTTGCCGATCTGCACAGCGCCTCAAAATCTCTGCCTTCTGGGCAGGACAGTTTGGGCGGCAATCGTGCAGGAAAACAAGCTCTTATCATCGGTGATTTCATCAGGGCAATTGGGCAACGGGAGGTCTCATCCTCCAAGATGACCAGGCTGCGGCTCGGTATCCTTTGCGGGTTTTGAGTAATCCGGAGTTGACCTGAAACAGGCTTAGGCATACCCCCAGGGAAGTAGGCTTGTGTTTACGAATCATTTCCTTTCATATGGCCGCATAACGCCCGACGCGTCTGCATGCAGACATAGGCTCTTGGCCAGCCGCGGTGGAGGCGGCTGGAATGAGCAGACACGCCAAGGGCAAATACCCAAAACCAAAGCGGCCCAAGACAAAACTCGGTCTTCCTGATCTGGACCACAGCAAATCGGCAGTCCTGGACAGCCTTCGGTCACCCGAGTCCAAACGTGGGTATCGGCACGCCATTGATGAATTTATTCAGTGGTACTGCTCTGAGCCACGACTTTCGTTCAACAGGGTTGTGGTTACCCGCTATCGCATATTCCTTGAGAATCGACAGCTTGCGGGGGGAACGATCAATGGACGACTCGCCGCTGTACGGCGGCTCGCCTATGAAGCTGCGGACGCTGGCTTGCTCAGTCCGGAACTCGCTGCTGGCATCCGACGTGTGAAAGGTGCCAAGAAGTTGGGTGTGAGGCTTGGGAACTGGCTCACAGCCGAAGAAGCCCGTCGCCTCTGGCAGTCGCCAGATGCAGACACCCTCAAAGGAAAGAGGGATCGGGCGATTCTCGCCGTCTTGCTGGGGTGGGGACTTCGACGACGCGAGTTGGCTGATCTGGACTTCAGGCACTTGCAACAACGCGAGGAGCATTGGGCAATAGTTGATCTCGTTGGTAAAGGTGGGCACATCCGAACCGTTCCTGTGCCCAACTGGGTGAAAACGACTATCGATGAGTGGCTAGCGGCAGCCGCGATTTCGGCCGGGAGACTTTTCCGGTGTATCTGTCGAGCAGGCAAACACTGGGGTGATGGCGTAACAGAACGATTAGTCTGGCACGTGGTGAAGCAATACGCGAGAAGACTCGGACTTGCCCAAGTAGCACCGCATGATCTGAGGCGTTCGTGTGCCAAGTTGTGTCATGCTTCGGGTGGAGAATTGGATCAGATCCAATTCCTCCTCGGCCACGTTTCCGTTCAAACTACTGAGCGCTACCTTGGTTGCAAACAGCGGATCAGCGGAGCGGTCAACGACCAGATCGGTATCGAACCGTAGCGCCGAGGGGAATGGGCGACCCACTAACGCAGCGAGGTGCCGCACCAAGGGAGCGACATGCCGACTTCTCGTCAAGGTGATTTAGCTTTCCAACAGGACTGACTCCGCGCCAGCTCCGCAAACACATAGGCGTTTCCAGCGGGACTGATACTTCCCAGACTTCTGGACAGATGTGCCCCAAGGGCTCTTTTGTAAGGTATCGCCGCTATGCTGGGTAACTTCGGGTTTGCCGTTACTCGCTCGGAGCCCAGACGATTGGCGGCAGCGGATGTGACCACGCGGTCCCGCTGGTGGTCGGGGAACCGCGGCTAGTGTTCGAGGGCGATTTTCGGCAAGGCACTTCCGGCGGAGCTGCTTGTGGTGGCGAACTCGCTGAGACTTTTCGCTCGTGTGCTCACGGATACGTGGCGGATGGTTGGCAATCCCGGAAGTTGGCCAGAAACAGCTTCGGGGAATCACTCGTACGTCGCAGCCCCTGAGCCGATTGCGGGACAGGGTTGAAGTGATCTGTCCATAAGCATCGCTCCTTCATGCCCCTGAATAGAAGCGAATATCAGTCTGCCTTCGTACATGAAGCTTCGATACGGTACGCAAAAGCGCTGAACAAATCCGTTCTTGCGGAATATATGCTGTGAAATTCTACCCGTCGCCTCGGTCAGCGCCGTTCGGTAGCCTCGTCGATACCCATTCTCGATACATCTTTTGATGAGTTCTTGTCCAATCCCTCTTCCCGCGAATTCTTCGTCAACCGCCAACATGAACAAATGAAGCCATTGGCCGCGACAAATCGTCATTTCCTTGCGGAATTGCTCATCAAGCAGCTCCAACATGGCGAGGATGGGCAGAAACTTCGGGCTAATCCGACCCAGGTCTATGCCGGGAGGATTGCCGAAGTCATCCGTCAACAAAACTCCAACCAGCCTTCTTGTGTCGACGCTGCGTGCAACGAGTGTGAGTCCCTCCGGAATGACAGCGAGCGCTAGAGCGTCGAGGAATTGCTCGAATTCTTCCATGGAAAGACCCATCGCGACCGCCGGGGGCTCAGATTTGCTGAACCCTCCGGCGAGCAAGCGAATCACTTCACCATAATCAAATGGTTTGGCCACCTCGTAGCTCACCGTCATACGTGCCGTGCAATCACCTGCTCTGGTGCTGCGCGGGGCTCGCGCTTACACCGCTCGCCACCGTTGTGTTCTTTATTCCGGAATCGAGCACCCTGTACATGGTTTGCATGCCGCCCTTCATGTGGTCGTCCACATGACAATGGAACATCCAGGTGCCAGCCATATCCGGAACCATATCGGCGGTGACGAACTGTGCGGGCCCGATGGTGGGGATTACGTCCATGTATTGACCACGAACGCTCACCAAATTCCCGTGCCAGTGCGGAGTGTGAAAGTTGAAACCGTTTCCCATGGTCATCACGTACCAACGCACGTGCTCGCCCTTGCGCATGGTCATGATGGGGCCGTTGCCGTACATATAGCCGTTGATGGTGAATTTGAGGTTGCTCAGTGCGAAACCACGTCCGAGCGGTAAATCGGCATTGCCATCCGGGTCCGCCGGTACCAGTTCAAGGCGGTTGAGCTTGGCAGGATCGGGGACATGGGCGCGGACATTCTGATCCAAATACTGGCTCTGGTTTTCGTCCACAATCATGAACAGGGCAAAGAATTCGTGATCAATATCCTTCGGAGAGCCATCAGGACGCGCCATCCCGCGGCGGGTAATCACAATGGGTCCGACGAGTCCGGCATTCACGTCTTTCGGCTCGTAATTGTGGGAGTGGTAGATCCACACCACCGAACTGCCGTCCTGCGGGCCCGGTCCGGCCTGCTCGCGCGCAAACCAGGTGTACACGTGCGTTTTGCCCGGTGGAACCAGGCCGTCCGCTTCTGGGTGGTCCATGCCGTCGCCGTACATCGCACCTTCTGAATCACGCGTATAGGCCACACCGTGCGGGTGCAGACTGAATGGGAAGCTGGCGTTGTTCCGGAAAACGACCTTGATAGTGTCGCCGACCTCGGCACGAATCACGGGGCCGAGCAGGCCCATGTGCTCCAGTTCCGCCGGCCGTGGCTTCAGAGTTCGAAAACTATCGTCGGTGTACTCGCGGAAAACGGCCTTGTGATACGTGCAGCCGATGCGGTCGGCGGCGTGCTCGGTGAACACCCGCGCGTAAGGGTCGAAGGCGCGGGTCATCATCATGTCCTTGCCGTCAGGAATGTAGTTCCAGTCAATCTCTTCGGCAGCGATGTAGTACGTGCGCGTTCGGCCGGCTGGCGTGTCGGAGGGAACATCTGCGGCAGCCATTCCCCGAACCGGCAAAAGCAAACCAAGCAGGAACAGCAGCACAAGCACCCAACCGCATCGGCGGATAGAAGCCCACATGTATCCTCCCGCAGAAAACAGAGTTTCGGAATTATGCACTATCAAATCAGCACGGCCAACAAAATTCCTCCGCCCCTTGGTCGAAACAGAGCGAGAATGCTCGCCATCCACCGAGCGATTCTTGGGGTAATTGCCGTCGCCGCGCAGTAGCAGGCAGGCACCACAAGAACGGAACGCCGACTACACGGCCAAGTGAAACTTCCTCCAAGCCGACTTCTGGACACTTTGCTGCCATCAAGCGATAAAGCCGAAATGCTGGGGCAGCGATCAGTGACAACCCAGGTTGGTCGTGGGTTGAGCTCTGAGCCAAAACTCTATGAGCGCAAGGCGATTCTAGCGTGCTGCTCTCTGTGCCCGCGGCCGTGAAGGCGATCAGCTTGCCATCGGGCGATACCACCGGCGGTCCGGCAAAATCGCCGATCAAATGGAAAAGCGTATCGGGCGGAGGATCGATGGATGCGCGGATGCTTGGCATTGCGTTTGCTGGATGGTAGAGCAGCCCAACACCAAGCGCGCCCAGAACAGCCGCTGCCAGCACGCCTGCCACCCAGCCGAGACGCTCTCGACCACCGGTCGGCGAGGCTTGATCGGAAGCTGCCGCGCGACCGACAGGCTTCTCGGCTGCGATGGTCTGCAAATCGAGCTTTATATCGTGGGCCGTCTGAATCCGGTCGTCGGGATCCTTCTCCAGGCAATTGCGGATTAGCCGGTCCAGAGCCGGCGGTGTAGCCGGCGCCAACGTCGAAACCGGGGGCGGTTCCACCGCCAGAATCTGGCCGACAATGCTGGCCTGCGTCTTGCCCTCAAAGGCACGCTTGCCGGTCGCCATCTCGAACAACATCGCCCCAAAGGCGAAGATGTCGGAGCGAGCGTCGGCTTCCATCCCTTGAACCTGCTCGGGCGACATGTATTGCACCGTGCCGACCACCGTGCCTCCGGTTGACAGGGGCGACGCGGGCGAAGCTGCAGGACTAGTCGTCGTCAAAGCCGCGGCAAGTATGGAAGCCGATCCGCTGACTTTACCTCCGGCGGCGGCGCTCGTGGCCAATGGCTTGGCCAAACCGAAATCGAGAAGCTTGGCGCCCGACTTGGTCCGCATCACGTTGCCCGGTTTCAGGTCGCGGTGGACCACTCCGGCGCGATGCGCTTTCTCCAGCGCGTCGGCAATCTCGGTGGCAATCTTCAGCACCTGTTCTGTCGCCAGAGCACCTCTTTTCAAGCGGTCCGCGAGTGTTTCGCCCTCCAGGTACTCCATCACCAGGAAGTCGGTGCCGTCCTGATGGCCCACGTCGTACAGGACACAGATGTGCGAATGCTGAAGCTGCGAGATGATCTTGGCTTCGCGCTCAAAGCGGGCGCGCAACTCAGCGTTCGCCACCAGTTGTGAGTTCAGAACTTTGATGGCAACAGTACGATCCAGGCGGGTATCGCGAGCGCGATAGACCTCGCCCATGCCGCCCGCGCCCAGCGGCGATTGAATTTCATACGAACCGAGTTTAGTTCCCGGTGCGATTTCCATGAGTGCGCGCCATTATAGCGTGCGTGACGCATGCCGCAGCCCTTCTTTCAACAGATTTCCCGTACACCCTTGGCATAGGAATGCCCGTTGCGTTCACGCCCAGAATCATTTGGCAATTAGCGACTGGCCTCTAGTCGCGCTGGAATATAATCTCGTGCCTATGGCAGTGGTCGCGGGTACGAGATTCGGGCCTTACGAGGTCGAGGCCCTAATAGGCGCCGGGGGTATGGGTGAGGTTTACCGCGCCCGCGATACCCGGCTGCAGCGCACGGTAGCTATCAAGATTCTCGCGGCACACCTGTCGTCGAACGCGGTGCAGCACGCGCGATTTGTGCAGGAAGCGAAGTCGATTTCCGGGCTGCAACACCCCAACATCTGCGTGCTGCACGATATCGGCTCCGAAGCCGGCGTTGATTTCATGGTCATGGAGTACGTGGAAGGGCGTCCGCTCGACCGCGTCATCCTAGCGGACGGTCTGCCGGCCAATGTCGCCATGAACTACGCCGTTCAGATCGCTGACGCGCTGGCACGAGCTCACAGTGCGGGAATTGTGCATCGCGACCTGAAGCCGGGCAACATCATGGTCGATGACGCCGGGCTGGTGAAGGTGCTCGACTTCGGGCTGGCGAAAATGGCCGTCGCGCGGTCCCCATGCGGTGATCAAGGAGCAACGATGGAGGCCAGCGCCGGCACCAGTCCCGGCATCATTGTCGGAACGCTGGCCTACATGTCGCCCGAGCAGGCTGAGGGCAAGGTGGTCGACGTGCGCAGCGACGTCTTCTCCTTCGGCTCGGTGCTCTACGAGATGCTGACTGGAAAGCGTGCCTTCGATGCTCCGTCGGGAACGGCGCTGCTTGCAGCGGTGATGCGGGACGATCCGACACCGGTCAGCCAATTGAAGCGCGATGTGCCTCCGGAACTGCGGCAAATCGTCTCGCGCTGCCTGACTAAGTATCCGGCCGACAGATATGCGTCGGGGATGGAATTGGCGCAGGATCTTCGTCAATGCCGCGCCTTGCTGTTCCCGGAGTCTGGCGCGGCATTCACTCCGGCGCGCATCATTCGAGAAGTTCGGCGACCGCGTGTGGTCGTGCCTTTGCTGCTATTCGCCATTGTGGCGTGCGCGGGAATCGGCTGGCTGGTGAAGCGCTCCCGCGACGCGCGATGGGCGCGCGAAGTGGCACTGCCGGAAATCAGGCAACTCTACGATCAGGGCAAGTACGGCGCCGCGGCTGCTCAAGGGGCGTTCGACACCGAGTTCAAACTCGCCTCCAAAGCGGAGCAGGCGATTCCCGGCGATCCGGAGTTGGCCACGCTTTGGCCGCTCATCTCCTATGACATGACACTGGAGTCGGACCCTCCCGGCACCAAAGTCTATCGACGCGAGTACGACGGCAGCGACAACTCATGGGAATATGTCGGAACGACTCCGCTGAAAAATGTCCGCCAGCCGCGCGGGATCTTCATTTGGAAGTTTGAGAAGCCGGGCTACGGCACGGTTCTGCGGTTAACGCCGGCCCTGATACCCAAGTATTACCCTCCTCCCGGCGAACCTGTTGAAGCGGAGGTCACTCTGGAGGAGGCGGCGAAAATTCCCGCCGGCATGGTCCGGGTCACGCCGCAAAAGTATTTCAAGTCGTTATTCATTCCCGGCTACGACAGCATGCCGCAGTTACCGCTGAACGACTATTGGATCGATCGGTACGAGGTCAGGAACCGGCAGTTCAAAGACTTTGTCGATCAGGGCGGCTACCAAGAACGCGAGTATTGGAAGTACGAGTTCGTTCGCGATGGCAAACGGCTCACCTGGGACCAGGCGATGGCGCTCTTCCGCGACGCGACCGGGCGACCCGGACCGAAGGATTGGGTCGCCGGCGAATATCCCAAAGGTCACGATGACTATCCCGTAACCGGCATCAGTTGGTACGAAGCCGCCGCCTATGCGGAATTCGCAGGCAAGAGCCTTCCCACCATCTATCACTGGAACCGCGCTGCCGGCCCGTTCCTCGCCTCGGTGATTGTCCCGGCAAGCAATTTTGGCCCTACGGGAATCCTGCCCGTCGGCAGCAAACCGGACGTTGGCCCGTGGGGCACGTACGACATGGCGGGCAATGTGAAGGAGTGGATCTGGACGGAGGCGGAAGACGGCAAGCGCTACGTCCTGGGCGGCGCATGGGACGAGCCCAACTACATGTTTATCGATCCCGATGCGCAATCGCCGTTTCTGCGTGCCGCAGACATTGGATTTCGCTGTGTCAAGTACATCGACCCAAATTCAATGAACCGGCAAGTGTTCGCGGCAATGCCAACACCGCGGCGCGATCTGACGAAGGAGAAGCCGGTTTCGAACCAGATCTTCGAAGCCTATAAGGGACTCTATTCGTATGACAAGACGCCGCTGGATGCAAGAGTCGAGCCGGTAGACAGCAAGGACGAGGACTGGACGATTCAGAAGATTACCTACTCGGCGCCGTACGGCCACGAGCAGGCGATCTCGTATCTGTTGCTGCCCAAGAAGGGCAAGCCGCCCTATCAGGTCGTGCTGTTCTTCCCTGGGTCCGGCGCTCTGAGCCTGCGCCACTTCGCTGTGCAAACTTCCGCTTCTCTCGATGCCATCGTTCGCAGCGGACGCGCCGTTCTCTACCCGGTCTACAAGAGCACCTACGAGCGTGGCGACGGGATGGAGTCGGATTCCGCCGACACCAGCAGTAACTGGCGAGATCACGTCATCATGTGGGTCAAGGATGCGTCACGCGCGATTGATTACGCGCAAACGCGGCCCGACCTCGACCACGAGAAGATCGCCTATTACGGTTACAGCTGGGGTGCGGTCATGGGAGCGATCGTTCCCGCCGTCGACCAGCGGATTGAGGCCGTCATCATTGCGCTTGGTGGTCTGAATTACGAGAAATCTCTTCCCGAAGTCGAGATGATCAACTTTCTTCCCCATGTGAAGCAGCCGGTGCTTATGCTGAACGGCCACTACGATTTCTTCTTTCCCGAGCAGTCGACGCAAGTGCCGTTTTACAACTTGCTGGGATCGCCAAAAGATCAGAAGAAACGCATGGTGTACGACACCGGTCACGCCGTCCCTCGCAATGAGCTCATCAAAGAAACGCTGGATTGGCTGGACCTCTACTTAGGCCCGATAAACTGAACCAGCAGACGGACTCTTGCGAAACAGAAAATTCGCAAGAAACGGGCGTGTGGGAAATTACCCCTGACAATTCGCCAGCGTTTACGAGTGCCTTCCTTTCACTAGGCCGTATAACGACTTACTCGTAGAAGTGCAACCTATGACTCCCCGGAAGTCTGGTTGTGGGAAGTTAGAGGTGTCGCGTGATCTTTGGGTAAAAACCCCAGCCGGTTTCCCTAGCTGAGTACTTTATTTTGTTGGCGTCCCCGACGGGATTTGAACCCGTGTTACCGCCGTGAAAGGCACGTACCAGATGACAAATAAAGGACTTAACTGGGTTCTAGTGTCTGTAAGTTGTTGATAGTTTCTCCGAAAAAGGCCAAAGGGTGTCGTGAAAGGGTGTTGCGTTGCCGTCTTAGATAGTGCCTCATGGAGAACTGGGATTAGTCAAGATGACCGAAGAATGAAACGCCATTATTTTAAACAGCAGGTCGGCTTCATCGCTCTCAAAAGGTCGCGGGATCGCTAGTCTTTCTTGCAAGGACCGCGGCGGGTCGAATGGTTAGCAAAATGGAGAACGAGTGAGTCAGTCGATCCGGGACTCTTCCCTAGAAAGACCACCAGACGCAACACGCTTTGCAACAGCCATTGAGGGTTTTTTGGCCCGAGTTACCAAGCGCACCACCCCCTTATTAGCCTCTTCATCTTCTCTTCGGATACAGCTGCGTCATACACATCCTCGCTTATCCTTTGGCTGGCATGGCGAAGACAAAGGCGCAGCGAAAAAGAGTGTTTGAATAGAGACGACGAGACTGATCGTGCCAGCAGCTTGACCCTTGCCGAAAGATTGGCATCCCAGAAGGCCTATCCATCAATTAGATCCGGAAGTAGCCTCATAACGAGGGACCTTCCTTTCATGAAGGAGCCAATCGCAGACGAAAGTAGTTTCCGACCTAGTTCAGGGCTTGGCCTTCGATGTAAGTCGCCGGAAGAGGAATTCCTGGGCCACGCTGCTGACCGCGCGTTCAGCGGTATCCAAGGCAAAATGCCCGAAGACCAATCCTGCGCCACGATTAGATTGTGGATAATACGCATTTTCAAGGGCCGATGCCGCCAAATCGCCGCCGAGGCTCGAGTAGTTCGGCTGCATCTGACCGTTGTCTCCCCGGCAAACAAATGGGAAACTAATAGCGTGAAATAAGCGGGATCTTGTCGTTCCTGTGCCTTGATAGAAGTAACGCGGGTCCTGGTGAAGAAGTGACGGCAGGACCGCTCCGCCAATCAAGATGTCGGTGGTGCCGTCCGCAGCGATAGCGCCAAACCGCTGGCCATAGCCCTTTGCGCCCTGCTGGTAGTCTGGGGTGTTACCTGCCTGGTCAAGTCCGGCGATGAAGGCCACACCTAAAATGGTGACCGGATCAACGGAGACCCTTAGCGCGAGCTTGAACTTGAGCTTGGCTGTCATCGGCGCCGGATGCGAATCGTAATTGACATAGAAATTCGGGAATATACCTAGGACGCGCTGCTTTTCCTGCGCCGCAACCTGTTCCGTAGCGACCTGCTCCGCGGAATAACCCACGTTGACAGTTGTCTGTACTTCTGCGAGCTGGAGTTTAGAGTCTGTGAGCAACTTATACTGGCCTGCCCCGAGAACTATCGGCGCGGAAGTCCAGTCGGCAAAGCCTGGGGCGTGGATTGTGACTCGAAAAGGCATGCCGGACTTGACATTGCTCAATTCAAAGAAGCCGTTGTCGTTAGCAAAACCCGTATAACTATCATGCGGCGTAGGACCTTGCAAGAATACCCTGGCACCCGGAACAGCGCCGCCGTTCGGATCCCTCACGGTTCCTGCGATGCTTCCTGTCTGCTCTTCCGTGGATGCGATGCCCTGACCCGGGGCCGGGCAAACCAGGACAAGCGCCGCCAATAGCGATAGCGACACGAGGTACAGGGATTTCAAAAAATTTGAAGTGGATCTAGACACGGCACGCGTCACCTCTATTTTTTTTACCGAGGAATGCTGGTGCATCTGATCTGCCACTGAAGCTGTCCCTAAGTTATTAAAGTGAACGGCCACCGAAACAAGGGAGTGTGGTTCACTGCCAGTATTTGGGCAGTACGACGTAGACGGACAGCCGTGTGGCTCAAGTAGTGCATTGGCTTGATCCTGGCCATAACAAGTGCGCGTATATATCGACGCCTATCAGGAGCCACGGGATACGCAAAATTTTCAGAATTAAAATACCCTGCTCATTGCGGATCGAACGGCTCGCTGGAGGGGTCGATTCGCCAGCATTGAGCCTCCCGTCCACCTAGTAGGATGTCGAGCTACTGAGGAGTTTGCCCGATTGCGTGAATCAACTCGTCGTTTGCTTGTGTGTACTCGAGCTGCGATTGAAGCAGCAACGTTTTCGCGTCAAATTCCCGAGCGACAGCCATGTCGGCCTGGGAGCTGAGCGCGGCTCCATGGGCAAGCTCCTGCTGCAGCACGCGAGTGGACTCGGTGCGGGTCGCCAGCAGTTCCTGCGATACGCTCATCATTTGCTGCGTTCGTTCCAGTTTGTTGTACGCTGTCTGCACCGCCAGCTCGACATCGTCGGTCAATCGCGCAAGGTTCTCTTTTGCCTGTGACAACTGGGCTTGCCGCTCGTGTTGCACGGCCCGCTTGCGGCCTGAATCAAAAAGGTCGTAGCTGAAAAGAACTCCGAAGCTGCCGAAGTTCCGCGCCAGGAAGGGAACGTTTTCCTGATAACTGTAGCGCGCGAAGGCTGAGACGTCGGGTACGCCAATATCTAGCTTTGCCAGATGCACTGCCGCCGACGCCTTTTCGACTTCATCGCGCGCCTGCAGAATCTCGGGATGCGCAGCCAACGCCAGCTTGACGCAGCTTTCGCGCTTGCATTCCGGCTGGAACGGCTCGGCGTTGGGATCGAGATCCAAAGGCGTCGTCAGAGGAAGTCCGATAGCATCGTTGAGTTGCAACTTAAGGTCGGAGAGCTCCAGGTCGGTGGTCAACAACTCCTGTTTTGCCTGCAATAGTTGGGCACGGCTTTCGATAAGGTCCTGCTCCAGCGTGCTACCCAACTTCACCTGCTGGACGCGCTCCCGCTGCAGGTCCTGCGAGGCTGTAATTCTGGCTTCGGTGGCGCTGCGGTGAACTTGCGCGATCAGAATCTTGTAGTAGATCTGATGAACTTTCAGCGCGACATCGTTCTCCGTCTGACGGGCCGTTTCGCGAGATGCCTTCAGTTCCGCATGCGCAATGTCGTTTTCTGCTCTGATTTTCAACAGCGTGGTAAGCGGTTGTGTGAGCTGTGTGCCGCTCGTCGTGAGGTTGCGGCCACCCTGATTAATAATTGAGGGCTGCGTAGGAAAAGGGCTACCCGCAACCGTTCCCAGAGAGCCGGCGCCAACCTCGATCAACTGGGTGTCCGTCAGGTGAATGAAACTGCTCTCATTCCGTATCGAGGGAAAGTAAGCGCTCTTAGCAACGTCTTTCACGTCCTGCTGCTCTTCAACCTTGAATTGGTTGATACGCACCAGGTGGTTGTGCTGAAGCGCCAGCTGAACGGCCTCTTGCAGTGTGATATGTCGAGGAGCCGGGGCCGTATCGGGCTGCTCGGCGAATGCAAGCGTGCTCAACAAAGCCAGAGCGACGCCGATGAGCATTTTGCGATTCATGATTTCACCTCCTTCACGCGCTGAAGCGTGCTTAGGTCGCCGTAGTTCAACGGTGATTTGCGGAGCAAAGCGACAAGGATGAGGGCACATAAGCAGCTCCAGGCGACCAGTAAAAATCCGTCGATGAGACTCAAACTGTAGGCCTGAAGCCGCACTCGGGCCGCAACGAGATCGACCGCTCGGGCTCCGGCGGCGGCCATGCCCGACGACTTGGCATACAATCCCGCGGTCATCGCATGAATGTTCCGATCGGTGATCCAGTTGCCGCCGCTGACGTGCAGGCCCAACAGGTTCGAGTGCAGCTTTTCGCGTTCAGTAAGGAAGTGACCCATGTAGATGGCGCCTGCGGTTCCGCCGAAGAGACGTATCACGTGAAAGAACGCAGAAAATGTCAGGATCCATTGCGGCTTGGACAAACCGCCCGAGAATATGCCCTGTAGCACGATGCATCCCACCAGACCAATGAAGGCGAATGCCTGCCCGACACCAGTGAGTAACTCGGTGGGATAGAAGTTCTGGGCCGCCCATGTGCTGTCATAACGGGCATTCAACACGGCTGCAAAGGCCGTACAAGCTAAGCCGACCGCGAAGAGGATGCGTGGATCCAATCTTCGGAGTAGCAGGAGCCCGGCGAGAAATGCGACGGGAATGAGCGGGATGGCGCTCCAGATAATTGCGGGGCCAATCTGGTCGGGTTCAAATCCGCGAATCGCCAGTGACTCGGGAATGAGAATGATGGTTGTAGTGAGAGTAAAGCGGAACCAGAAGAGCAGGCAGCCTAACAACACGGTGTTCCACTTCAGCAAGTAGGGCAATGCCACCAGGGGATTGGGGCCGCGTAGACGGCGTATGAGCGAACACAGCAGGAAGAAAATTCCTGACCAGAACCAGCCGTTGAACACTCCGGAGCGCCACCAATCGAGCCGCTCGCCTTGCTGAAGGGCAGCAAAGACCATAGCTAATCCGAAACTCAGATACAGAAATCCGGCAAAGCTGGGGGCCGGCCCGCTTTCCTTGCGAGGCGGCATCGCTGGAATACCAAAATAGATGCAGGCCATCATCGCCGGCGCAATCACCGCGGAACCCCAGAACATCCAGTGCCAGGACAGAGAATCTCTGTACCAGCCGTAGAGCGAAGGCGCGACATTCACTGCACCGTCCACAAAGGTTGCGTACAACGCGATGGTGAATGGCAGATAGCGAAGCGGGATATTGCGCAGAGCGAAGGTCAGGGTGAGCGGATAAAACGTACCAGACGTCAGGCCCGCAACCATAAGCGCAACGATCAGCAGGCTGTAGCTATGGATGAACGGGAGATAGATGCAGGCGAGCGTGAAGATGCCGGCAGCGTATAGCAGGATACGACGCGGTCCGAGCAGTCCTCCTAGGTAGACACTGAACGGACCGATAAACATTAGAGAAGCGTTGTAGGCGCTATCCAGCCAGGCGCTGGCGTCGTAGCCTATGCCGAGGTGACCCCGGAGGTCCGGCATTCCCAATGACAGCATGCGGCCGGTGAGCGTGACGAGTCCGGCGCCAGTCACGACGCCGAGGATCCCGATCAGAGGGCGTTTGGACACTACCGCCGGGATGGCGGCGGCAGCCGCGCGCGCGAGCTGCGCTGCTGTTGGTTGGACTATGGTAGTTGCGCTTGCCACACTGTCCCTGTCTATTGCCGGGTGCGGACCGTCGCGGTCACGGAAAGCCCGGGACGCAGCTTCCTGCTGAGCTCGCTGTCATCGAGTGCGATCTTGACCGGAATTCGTTGAACAATTTTGGTGTAATTGCCGGTGGCGTTGTCCGGCGGCAGCAGCGAAAATTGCGATCCGCTCGCCGGAGCGATTTCGATTACTTTGCCGTGTATGACTTGTCCTGGATACTGGTCAACTCGGATCTCCGCCGCGTCGCCGACTCGGACATTGGTGAGCTGCGTTTCTTTGTAGTTTGCCTGCACCCACACCGTCCGATCGACAAAGGGAATGACTTCGGTTCCGGGAGATACCAACTGCCCTGGCCGCACTTGCCTTTCGCCCACGCTGCCATCGGCCGGGGCAAAGATTTTCGTGTAACCAAGGTTCACCTGCGCGGCGACTAGTCCTGCTTCTTTGGCGTGCAGGTCAGCGTCCAGTTGCATGTCCTGAGACTCCAGAACACTCTTCTGACGCCGCTCCGCTTCGGCCGCCAGCTCACTGCTGCGCAGTGCAGTTCGGGCCTCGGTCAGCTCCGCATTGCTGCTGGCGTATTGACCAGCGAGGCTTCCTTCGGCCGCGACGGCCTGCTCCACGTTCTGTTGGGTCGTCGAGTGCGTCTGATACAGGCCTTGCTGGCGATTGCGCTCTTCGCGGGCCCGGACTAAATTAGCGTCGACGGCATCCTTGCCCGCCTGTGCAGCTACTATTTGCGCCTTGGCCTCGTCGATTCCGGCCAGGGCTCTCTGAATACGGGCGTCTTGAAGCTCGCGTTGACGAAGGTTATTTTCGATGGCTGCCTTCGCGGCTTCTACCCCTGCGCTTGCCTGCGCCACTTCCGCCTGATAGTCGTTGTCCTCCAGCTGAACGAGGAGGTCGCCTTTGTGCACCTGCTGGTAATCGGAGACGTTGACCTGGCGAACGATGCCGGCGACCTTCGTACTTAATGGCGTGAGATCTCCGCGAACATAAGCGTCATCCGTGACCTGCTCGACATGCCCGCCTTCCCATGAATTCCAATTACGGGTGAGAGTGACCAGAACAGCGGCAGCCAACAGAAGCACCAGAAGCGGGGTTCCGTAGTTTTTCCACCTCGGCGTAGCCTTCGCGGCGGCGGGGCTTTCGTCCGGCGGAGCCTCCGCATGCGGAACGGGCCGGACCGGTGCCCCCGACTTAGCGAGAAAGGGAAAGGTCAACATGACAAGCTCCGGGCAAACGACTTGTGCTGATTTGCCATCCACATCACAGCATTTGTCAGGCCGAAGAAGGCAATCGTGAGATCTTCATGGAAAGACGCGTCTTATGTGTCGAGGAACGTTCTTAGATTGAGATCTGGTGCCAACCGCCCACCACGCGGGCAGCCTATTGGCACTGGAGTGAGGCGCTTAGGGATGTGAGACTTGACAAGTCTCGTGGCCGCCTTTGCATCTCTGCTGCGACCTGCCACATCGAACCGTGATAAAGTTTGCGCTGCCAAGTCTGAGTGTGCGGGTCAGCGAAACATGAGCACGTCTAAAATCCCGAGGATGAGACTGGAGGAACCGCTTGGCGATCAAAGGGCGGGTGAGGCTCCGGACCTTCGACTCCTGATCAACTCCGCTCCCGCCCTAATCCACACCAGTCTTCCTGACGGCTACCTTGATTTCTTCAATGAAACCTGGCTGGAGTATGTCGGCCAATCACTGCAAGCTCTGCAGGGTTGGAAATGGACGAACTATATCCACCCTGATGATCTGGAAGAGATCGTGGAGAAGTGGCGCGCGTCCCTGGCCAGCGGTGAGCCTTTCTTATGCGAAACACGCGTCCGGCGTGCTGACGGTGAGTATCGCTGGATGCTGCACCACAAGGTCGCCGTGCGGGACGAGCACGGAAACATCGTCAAGTGGCACGGATCCAGCATCGACATCGAGGACCGAAAGCGCGCCGAGCAGGCGCTTCAGCAAAGCGAGTTTTATCTGGCTGAGGGGCAGCGCCTGGCCCACATGGGAAGTTGGGCGTTCAATGCAGATGGATTCGAGTATTGGTCCCCCGAGTTGTTTCGGATCTATGGTCTTGATCCGAGTGGCAAGCCGCCCACTGTAGAAGAATATCTGGCTCTTGTACATCCGGAAGATCGCGCGTTCATGAAACAAGGAATTGCGACGATGTTGGTCGACCCTCGCGCATTCGACTTCACGAAAAGGATTGTGCGGCCAGTTGGAGAGATTCGTAGCGTGCGCTGCGTGGGGGTTCCGGTCACGCAAGGGGGGACTTTCCGGGGTTTCCTCGGGACGGGGATGGATGTTACTGAGCAAGAGCACTTGACTCAGGAATTGCAGCGACGCGAAGCCTATCTGGCGGAAGCTCAAAGGCTCAGCCACACGGGAAGTTTTGGTTGGAAGCCTGACAACGGCGAGATTGTCTGGTCGGATGAAACGTATCGCATCTTCGAGTATGACCCCACAGCCAGGCTAACCATCGATTCGCTCGCCGAGCGTGTGTATCCCGAGGATCGTGCCGAGTTCCAGGAGGTTATCGAGCGTGCGTCTGGGGGAGCGAATTATTTCGAGCATGAATATCGTTTGCTACTGCCGGATGGAAAAATCAAGCACATCCACGCCCTGGCTCACGCATTAACCGATGCCCGCGGCAACCGCGAGTTTGTCGGGGCGGGAATCGACATTACCGAACACAAGAGAGCCGAAGAGAAGATCCGGGAGCAGGAAATGGAGCTCCGTCAGATGCTGGACCTCGCGCCTCAAAACGTTGTCGTATTTGGACCCGGAGGCGAGCGTCTTTATGCCAACCGCAATGCTCTCGCTTACGTTGGCCTTAACCTTGAAGAGTGGCGGCAAACACCCGGAGGGTTTTTTCGCCCCGGTTGGTTCATTCATCCTGATGACCGGGAACGGGCAGTGCGCGGTTTCTCTGATAGTTCTCGCTCCGGTGGCTACGCTTACGAGGTGGAGTTGCGGGTGCAGGGAGCCGATGGGAGTTATCGCTGGTTTCTGCTTCGTTACAATCCCGTGCGCGACGAACAGGGACAGATTACTCGTTGGTATGTTGCCGCGACCGACATTGAGGAGCGCAAGCAAGCGGAAGAGAGACTGCGAAAGGAGAATATCGCGTTACGGGAAGAGATCAGCAAGGCGTCGATGTTCGAAGAGATTGTCGGTTCTTCTCCGGCCTTGCGAATGGTACTCTCCCGGATCGCCAAAGTTGCCCCGACTGCCTCCACCGTGCTCATCACGGGTGAGACGGGAACGGGCAAGGAACTCGTTGCTCGTGCGATCCATCGCCGCTCACAACGATCCTCGCGTCCGTTTGTGAGTGTGAACTGTGCGGCCATTCCGCGGGATCTGATTGCCTCGGAACTATTCGGCCATGAAAAGGGAGCTTTCACCGGGGCACTGCAGCGGCGCCTGGGCAAGTTTGAACTGGCGGAAGGTGGCACCATCTTCCTGGACGAGGCTGGCGAACTTCCGGCAGAAACCCAGATCGCGCTGCTACGAGTTCTCCAGGAGCACGAATTTGAGCGTGTCGGTGGCAATCAAACGATTCGAACCGACATTCGGGTGATTGCCGCGACCAATCGCGAATTGCAGGCGGCGATCGAAGCCGGCACTTTTCGTAGTGACCTGTTTTACCGCCTCAACGTATTCCCCATCGAAGTCCCTCCTCTCCGGGCACGGAAAGAAGACATACCCATGCTTGTCGAGTACTTCATCGATCGATATGCGCGGCAATCGGGAAAGAAGATAACAAGTATCGACAAGAAGACTTTGGGCTTGGTGCAGGCTTACCCTTGGCCGGGTAACATTCGAGAGCTACAGAACGTGATTGAACGATCTGTCGTCCTCTGTGACACAGAAGTCTTCTCAGTGGACGAGAGTTGGCTCTCGCGTACTTCATCTTCGCTCCAACCAGCGACGCCAACGCTCTCGAAGAAGCCGGCGCTTCAGGAAAAAGAGGTCATCGAGGCTGCCCTGGCGGAAACGAGGGGCAGAGTCTCCGGACCGTCCGGTGCAGCAGCCAAGCTGCGTATCCCTTCAACTACTCTGGAATCAAAGATCAAATCACTCAAGATCAACAAGCATCAGTTCAGGGTTGGCTAGTTTATTCTGATGCGTTGCTGCTCATAGAACTTCACGTTCCTACTTTTACGAACTTCGCAAATTTACGAATCCTTCGTAAGTTCATGATTGCTGCGAATCCTTTCCTCGCAACGCGCTAGCGAATGGTCGTTGCGTTGCACTTGGCACAGGGAAACAGATCGTGGGTTGAGGGGAAAGGCTAACCCCATGTTGAAGATTGTAAGAGCGACCAAGGACGAGTCCGTGATTCTTACTTTGATTGGTCGAATCGAAGGCGAAAACCTGGAAGAGCTGAAACGGCTCATCGGGTCAGAAGCAAGCAGCCATAACCTCTTTCTGGATATGAAAGATGTAATCCTGGTCGATCAATCAGCGATTCAGTTCTTGGCGCGTTGCCAAGCAGACAGTGTAACGCTTGAGAATTGTCCGGCATACATCCGCGACTGGGTCGCGGCGGAGAAGCGCCGAAGCCAGAGACGAAAGCGCTGAAGACGAGGTAACGGCGATGAGGGAATCGTCGGGGAAGTAAGCCATGGCGACGGAGTCGAATGCTAGAAACGAGGGCTGAAACCGAAGGGTTTGCGAACCCGATTCAGCAAATCGACGGCTTCTCGAAACCGCGCCATCGTGCACGCTGGGAGTGCAATGAAGCTTTACGTCTGGTAAAACGTAATGACTTACAATGACGCCAATGGGGTGATGGTTACGTCTCCTAAACAGATTCGCATCCTGAGCGTTGAAGACCATCCGGTTTTCCGCGAAGGCCTCAGTACTATTCTTGGATCGCAACCGGATATGACTCTCGTCGCCCAAGCATCGAATGCAGTCGAGGCGATGGCGGAGTTTCGGCGCCACCGTCCGGATATCACGCTGATGGATTTGCGATTACCCGGTGCCAACGGCACTGACGCGATCATAGCCATTCGCGGGGAATTTCCACAGGCTCGCATCGTAATGCTTACCACCTCAGACGGTGATGCCGAGATACGGCGGGCGATGCGTGCAGGCGCTTCGGGTTATATCCTGAAAAGTATGCCGAAGAGCGAGATGTTAACGATCATTCGCGCCGTGCACAGCGGAGGGAGGCATGTGCCAGCGGAAGTGGCGGCCCGCCTCGCCGAACACCTGGGCGAGGAGGATCTGACGGCGCGTGAACTGGAGGTTCTGCGGCTCATTCGCGATGGCTACCGCAACAAACAGATCGCCGATCAACTCCGCATTGCGGAGACAACCGTGAACTTCCACATCAAGAATCTTGTCGACAAATTGGGAGCCAACGATCGCACGCACGCGGTGACGATTGCCGTACGCCGCGGGCTCCTGCAAATCTGAGTGGGTGAGCGGACTATAGAAAACTATAGGAGGACAACTGCAGATTGTGTTATATCGCGATCGGCTCGAATGCAGTAGTGTCAGTCAATGGTCCGTCGGTGGGTAACTTCTTCGTTCGCTTTCCAGCTACGCGCGACCGTTTTTGGTAGCCATACCGAATCCGGGAGCAAAGTACGCAGGATCAGATGTGAGTCGATTTCTAAGCTGCGTACTAATCAGGATGCCGTAGGCCCGTACCTCTTGGGTCTGGTCTGTCAGACTGCTAGGCGGCAGGATCACCCAGCGTAAGCCCAGTAGGAACGGGGTTTTGAGGTAGGAAGCGAAAGCTCGGAGAGAAATGGAATGGAATGTGGGCGCTGTGGGAGAAACATACAAAGAAGGGCGGCCCTTAGTTCCCGTTAGAAGTTGCGACGCCCTGGTAAGCTCAATCCGCGTCACAAGGTCACGGCTGGGCTGGCTTCTTCTTTTATTGGTCGTCAGCTTCAATCAGTGGACCTTGATGTTTGGGCAAACACCCACTTCAGCCCGCTTGCACGTGTACCACGACTCATGGACCTTCAAAGACGGCGCTCCCGCCGACGTCACGTGTTTAGCACAAACCAATGATGGTTTCCTCTGGCTGGGTGGCCCCAACGGATTGTTTCGCTTCGATGGAACGCGATTTGAACCTTTCAGGTCGCCGTTTGGCGATCGGCTCCTCTCGACCCACTTGTATTCCTTGTTCGGGCCGGCCTCTGGTGGCCTGTGGGTGGGTTACATGTTAGGGGGCTTCAGTTTCGTGAACAATGGGCGGGTCACGAACTATGGCGGCGAGATCGCCTCTTCGACTGGAAGTGTCTTCGGTTTTGCCCAGGATCGGGATGGAATTGTATGGGCCGCCACAGCGAATGGTCTGTGGAAGTTTGATCATTCGGGCTGGCAGCCTATCGGAGTTGCATGGAACGCTCCGGCCGGATCCGTTACGAAGGTTGGATTTGATCCAAAGGGGATACTGTGGGCATTGGCTGGGAGTTTTGGTGCCCCATTGGATCTCATCTACCTTCTGCCCGGGACCAAGCACTTCAAAACAGCAGAGAAAAATCTGTCAGTCGAGGGGTTCATGTTGGACGCGGATCGAGCGGTCGTGACCGACCCGGCAGCCCGGCCGCTGTCTGAGTCCAGCGAGGGTACTGAAGAAAAGCCGGCTGCCTACCCGGTGCTCACGAAAGACTCCCAACGATTTCTTGACCGAAACAAAAGCCTTTGGATCTCATACGACGATAAGCCCATTGTGATGCGCCTTCCAAAAGAGAGACTCCGTGGCGACCTGAACAGTGCGTCCGCGGCTGGTGCTGAAACCTATGACTTCTACCCTTTTGAGATGGCACAGTTGGTCGATCGCGAAGGGAATGTTTGGTTTGGCGATACCAAGGGTATCCATCGATTCTCCTACAGCCCGCTAAACCGACAGGAGTTTCCGAAAGAGGCGTTGGGATATTTGGATTTTGCCGTGGCCGCTGATGACAACGGGGCGGTGTGGATCAGCTCCCGCACCGATATCCCGAAAGCGAACCTTTATTACGTCTCGGACGGCAAAGCCCAGCTCCGCCTGCCGCAAGTGATATCGGCATTCGCCTACCGCGCGCCTGACAGGACGCTCTGGTTCTCCGGGAAGGCTTGTCTCTGGCATCTTATCGGACACGATTTCGTTCGCGTGAATCTTCCCCAGGAAATGGCCATCCAGTTTTATTCTCTGCAGACGATTACCGGGGATCAACAAGGAGGAATATGGGTCTCCTTCGGCCGCCACGGTTTATACCGGTTGGCTGATGGCATTTGGACAGCTTACGGTGGCCGCGACGACCTTCCAAAGACAGGCGCATTGATCATCGAATTTACCGATAGCCTGGGCCGCGTTTGGTTTGGCTATTTGAATAATCAGCTGGCGGTTTTGGAGGGCAATCGGGTCCGCGTATTCGGTCCGAGCGATGGTCTTCAAGTGGGCACCATCCTGGCGATCCACGGACGAGGATCGGAGATTTGGATCGGAGGTGAATTTGGGCTCGAACACTTTGACCAGGGACGCTTCCGCAACATCGCTGCTGGGAATGAGGAATGGCTGCGCGGAATCTCTGGAATCGTGGAAACAGCCAACGGGGATCTATGGCTCAACGCGATTTCCGGGATTTTCCATATACGCAAGGCGGAAATCTCGGCGGCCTTGACAGACCCCAACTACCGGGTCAAGGGCGAGCACTTCGGCAGACGCGAGGGACTTCCAGGTATTGCAGCCCAATTGCGCCCGCTTCCGACCGCCATCGAAGGCACCGATGGGCGACTGTGGTTTACCTTGCGCAACGGAGTGGTGTGGCTCGATCCAGCAGCTTACTCTGAAAACGTGACAGCTCCGCCCCCCATCACCATCCAGTCGGTTGCCGCCGACGATAAGAGCTACGCGCCGGCCTCTCAGCTTTCTCTACCAGCTCACACATCCAGCGTGCAGATCAGCTACAGCGCGGTGAGCCTCACCGATCCGGAGGCCATCCGATCACGGTACAAGCTGCAGGAAACAGACAAGGACTGGCATGAAGCGACGGCGCCCACTCCCGTTACCTATCGCAACCTTCCTCCCGGTTCCTATCATTTTAGCGTTGAGGCGTCAGACACCAACGGCAGCTGGTCCGGCGCAGTTGCCACCACGGAGTTCACCATCCTGCCCGCTTTTTATCAGACTGGGTCCTTCAAAGCGCTATGCGCTGTTAGTGCAATGGTGCTGCTGTACATGCTGTACATGCTACGGGTGCGGCAGCTGGCACGACAATACGGCATGCGTCTGGAAGAGCGGGTAAGTGAGAGGACACGCATCGCGCGGGAGTTGCACGACACCTTTTTGCAGACTATTCAAGGCAGCAAGCTGGTGGCGGATGATGCCCTCGACGCACCACACGAACCAGCACGTATGCGGCAGGCGTTGGAGCAGTTGTCCACCTGGTTGGAAAGAGCAGTCGAGGAAGGACGGGCAGCGCTGAATTCGTTGCGCACCTCAGCCACCGAGACCAACGACCTGGCAGACGGCCTGCGGCGAGCGACCGAGGAGTGCCGGATGTTCGGCCCCATAGTAGCGTCCTTCTCTGTAGATGGGAATGCCAGGGAAATGCATCCGGTAGTTCGCGATGAGATTTACCGCATAGGTTACGAGGCTATTCGCAACGCCTGCGTCCATTCGAAAGCCAGCCAGTTACACGTAGGCTTGAAATACGGGCAAGATCTAGCCCTATCCGTAGGCGATAACGGCGTCGGCATCCCCGAATCAATCATCAACAGCGATACAGACGGACACTATGGCTTGCAAGGCATGCGCGAGCGGGCCGTGCGCATCGGCGGCAAGCTGAGAATCGTGAGCTCCGTCGATTCGGGTACCGAAGTCAGCCTGGTCATTCCGGGAAGAATTGCATTCCGGGGAACCGGAAGCATTCCAAAAGAATAGAAAACGGCATTTTTTTGTACGACGACAAACAACGCAAAGTCCTTCTTGATTGCGTCTCAGCCCAGCCTCAAAAACCAAGTGCAGACCTGAAGAAAAAGGCAGGCTCGTTCCTGTAGTTTCTCAGGTTTCTCCACATACGCAATGTGCTTATCTTCGTATTTATCGGCGTCGGCGCAATGACGCGACGGGATGCAAGCGCACGAAGCTTGGCGGAAATGCTGGACGAGTGACTTTACGAACTCGGTAAATTTACGAATGATCGTAAGTTCGTAAGTTGCAGGAACCCATTTAGACTCCGTAGTTTACTGGATGGTGACCGGGTTGCATTTGACATAGCAAAAGAGAGCGTCACTCGGAAAGCGCTACTCCGGACTGGCCGAAGCTGAGTTGAGACTGGCTGGATCGCTCAGTCTACTGGCCCGCTGACCGTGAGTGAGGGTTTAGCGGGGCTATTCGGGGCTTCAAATGACAGGGCGAAGGTGGGGAGCAACGCGATGAGTTCGAATGATTATCCATATGTAGCTGCGCACGGTGACGAGGCAAGTTTTGCGGGTAGTCCGTCGCTTCAGTATTTGGAAGACGAGCGAAGACTTTTTGGTGAAGAGGATGGACTCACTGAGACCGCTCACATGAAAGACGGCCTCTCGCTGGAATGCCTCTTCGACGACGAGGTCGGTGGAGAGCCGATCTTCGATGAAATCATCGGTCGAAGTAAGGCGCTTTGTTCAGTACTGCGCGAGATCAGAATGGTTGCTCCGACCGACTCGACCGTACTGATCTACGGCGAGACGGGTACCGGTAAGGAGTTGATCGCCCGCGCGATTCATGAACTCAGCTCGCGCCGCACCAATGCCTTTGTAAAGCTCAACTGCGCCGCCATTCCAACCGGGCTGCTGGAGAGTGAACTTTTCGGCCACGAACGGGGCGCGTTCACCGGAGCAATCGGTCAGCGCATTGGCCGATTCGAAGTTGCGAACCACGGCACGGCATTCCTGGATGAGATCGGCGAGATCCCGCTTGAACTCCAGCCGAAACTGCTACGCGTGCTGCAGGAGCGGGAATTTGAACGTCTGGGAAGCTCGCGTACGTTACGCACTGACGCCCGGCTGGTCGCCGCGACCAATTGTAATCTGGCTGCGCTGGTTGAGGAGCAGAGATTCCGCGCCGATCTGTTTTACCGATTGAATGTCTTTCCCGTTCGAGTTCCGCCATTGCGTGAGCGTCGCGAGGACATCCCTTTGCTGGTGTGGCATTTCGCCAGGCAGTTCGCCGAACGCATGAAAAGACATTATGAGAGCATCTCTCCTGAGACGATGAGAGCCTTGTGTGAGTACGACTGGCCTGGGAATATCCGCGAGCTACAGAACCTGATCGAGCGGGCTGTGATCCTTTGCCCCGATGCTGTCTTGCGAGTGCCTGCCCGCGACCTGCATCATCGCGCGATGGCGGGGGCCATTAATGGGCATACCGGGCAGCACCAAACTCTGGAAGAGGCCGAGCGGGCTCACATCCTACAGACCTTGAAAGAGGTCAGGTGGGTTGTCGGCGGGCCCAACGGCGCTGCTGCGCGACTGGGAATGAACCGGTCGACCCTGCAGTTCCGAATGAAAAAACTCGGCATTGTGCGTCCCGGCAGGGAAGACGATGCCGGCATCCCATCACTGTCGAGAGTGCCGGCAGACTTGCAATCCTTAGCCAGTTAAGACCGAAAAGTTAACCAGTTGACACCGACGAGTTAGCCAGTTGACAGCGAAGAGAAGAATTATGACCTGTACAACGGTGCATTACTTCGGCCATAAAGCTTAGGTCGCTTCCGCTGGTACAAGCCGAACTGACACCTGTTTACTATTTCGGCTGCCACCACCCTGACTAACGGACCTCCAAAACCTGCAACGCAATTGCGCCGACGAAACTGCAAGTGCCAGCGCTGAGATAGCACTTGAGCACTCGCCAGAATGTTGGCCCTCGCTCGGGCGTCAAAGTCCGATCCGATGCTCACATACCTGCGAAATACAAGAGCCTTTGCGGCAAACATCGTGGAAAGGAAATTGCACCTGGGAAGGATTGTGAAGAAGGACCTGCCTGAGGCATTCACTAATGGAATTCTGATTAAGTCTTGTTTTGAAGGGGTCGGCCTTCAGGCCGTCCGTTAAGTACGCGAGAATCATGCGGCTTTAGCCGCTGCGGGACCTCGCTTTCACTTGATCAGAGTTTCACTAACCGTTATGTGACGCCGATTGGCCCGTCGTCGCGGGGAAGGAGATGTGGGCTATGGCTAAACCCATCCTGGTGGTAACCAGCCGGTATACGAAGGAAATTGAAGACCGTATCGATCGCGATTACAACGCTCGCCGAAACCCGAACCAGTTTCCTTTCAGCCAGCAGAAGCTGCTCGCCGCAGCCGAAGGAGCCGACGCTCTGTTCATCACGCTGGCAGACCGGCTGGACTCCGGGTTTTTCCAGAATGTTTCGCCCACGGTCAAAGTTATCGCGTCGTACGGGGTGGGTCTTGACCACATCGATCTGGAAGCGGCCGCTCGCAGGAAAATCCCGATCGCTTATACCCCCGGTGTCAACCATGAAGCAACCGCCGACATCGCCATGCTGCTTTTGCTGGGGGCGTCGCGTCGCGCTTACGAAGCTCAGGAACTGGTTCGGAGCGGGGAGTGGAAGCCTCTCAGCCCCGACGCGCTCCTGGGATGGCAGGTCGGTGGCAAAGTCCTTGGCATTTTCGGAATGGGGCGAGTGGGACAGGCGATGGCGCGTCGGGCGCGAGGATTCGGAATGAAGATTCACTATTACGACACTTCGGAGTTACGTTCGGAAATCGCAGGTGATGCCGTCTATCATCACGATCCATCGGATCTGCTTCGCGTAAGCCAGTTCTTGAGCCTGCACGCGCCCGAGACTCCTCAGACCCACCACTTCTTGAATTCCAAAGCTATAGACCTGCTGCCCGGCGGGGCCATCGTGGTGAACACTGCTCGGGGTGGATTGGTGGTCGACGATGACCTCATCGCGGCTCTCGAGACCGGGCGGATCGCCGCCGCCGGACTCGACGTATTTGAAGGCGAGCCCCAACTTCACCCGGAATATCGCTCGCTCAAAAATACATTTCTATTGCCGCACATCGGTAGTGCCACGATCGAAACCCGTACAGCGATGGGCATGCTGGCCCTGGACAATGTGGACGCGGTTCTGAGTGGCGGGTCTCCACCGACCCTCGTCCGGCCCCCGTCGCAGTTCGATCTTCTGACAAAAGTCTAAATATCAAGAAAAGGAGTGTCTTAAGTATGAGCAACAAGAGAGTAGCGGATCTGGTGGCCGAGGTCCTCGCTGAAGCCGGAGTCAGGAGGATCTATGGCCTTCCCGGGGACTCCCTTAACGGCATCACAGACGCGATTCGCATCAGGAAAGATCTTGAATGGATCCATGTTCGACATGAGGAGACGGCAGCTTTTGCCGCGGGCGCAGAAGCGCATCTGACTGGAAGTTTGGCGGTTTGCGCCGGGAGTTGCGGTCCCGGAAATCTGCACTTGATCAACGGCCTTTACGATTGCCATCGCAGTCGTGTTCCGGTGCTTGCAATCGCCGCACAGATTCCCAGCGGGGAGATGGGCAGCACATACTTCCAGGAAACTCATCCTGAATATCTCTTCGGGCAATGCAGTCACTATTGTGAGCTGGTTTCCGAGCTTAGCCAGATGCCGCGGGTGCTCGAAATCGCCATGCAAACCGCGATTTCCAAGAAGGGCGTTTCGGTGGTCGCCATCCCCGGCGATATTGCCATGAAAGAGGCGCTCGTCCATTTCCCGCGAGTGCATTACCACGAGCCTTCGCCCACGGTTTGTCCCTCTGAAGAAGAACTCAACATCCTTGCGGACCTGCTGAACCGGTCGAAGAAGACCACCATTCTGGGTGGCGCAGGCTGTGCCGGAGCTCACGCCGAGCTGATCGAATTCGCCGGCAAGCTGCAGGCGCCTATCGTGCACGCTTTGCGTGGTAAGGAATTTATTGAGTACGACAATCCGTTCGATGTTGGTTTGACCGGCCTGCTCGGATTCTCTTCCGGCTACTACGCAATGATGAATTGCGATGTACTGGTACTGCTGGGAACAGACTTTCCCTATCAGCCGTTCTATCCCAAGGACGCAACCATCGTTCAAATCGACCTGCGCGGAGAACAGATCGGCCGCCGCAGCAAGGTCGACTTTGGTTTCGTTGGTGACACCAAGAGCACGCTTCGGGCGCTGCTGCCCAAGCTGAAGCAAAACTCATCCGAAACGCACTTGAAGGAATCGGTTACGCACTACCGCAAGACGCGCAAAGACTTGGACGAGCACGCAACCGGCAAGGCCGGCGAAAAGCCCATTCACCCGCAATATCTCACGCGCGTGCTCGATCAGCTCGCCGCCAAAGACGCGATTTTCACCTGCGATGTAGGAAGTCCGGTGATGTGGGCCGCGCGCTATCTCAAGATGAACGGACAACGCCGGCTGCTCGGTTCCTTCAACCATGGTTCGATGGCAAATGCACTTCCTCAGGCCATTGGCGCCCAGGTCACCCATCCCGGGCGGCAAGTGATTTCGATGTCGGGCGATGGTGGATTCGCAATGCTGATGGGCGATCTGCTGACCTTGAGGCAACACGAATTGCCGGTGAAAGTGATCGTTTACAAGAACGACGCACTGGCCTTTGTCGAGCTGGAGATGAAGTCGGCTGGTGTGCTGGACTTCGGCACCGACCTGCGCAATCCGGACTTCGCCAAAATTGCGGAGGCATCGGGAGTGCTCGGATTGAAGGCCGAAACAGCAGACCAGGTTGAACCCGCAATTGCGCAAGCGCTTGCCTATGACGGCCCGGCATTAGTCGAGGTCGCGGTTGCTCGGCAGGAGCTCTCGATGCCGCCGACTATCACCTTCGAGGAGGCAAAGGGTTTCAGTCTCTACATGCTGAGAGCGGTTCTCAATGGGCGCGGCGACGAACTCATCGACCTCGCCAAAGAAAACCTGCTTCGTTAGTCGAGTTGAGGAGCGCGATGACAACAACTCCAATTACGACCGCCGCCGTGCCGGAGGCAACCAGTACGTCGAGGACGCGAGCCTTCCAGATCGCCTGGGGGCTCGCCATGTGTTTCTACTTTCTCGAATATGCGTCGAGGTCCGCGCCCGCAGTCATGATCCCGGAGCTCACGGGAGCTTTCGGCACGACTGCACTTGGAGTCAGCGCGATTCTCGGCACCTACTACTACACCTACTCCGTCACCAGTCTCATCGCCGGTGGAGCGCTTGACCGATTAGGCGCCAAGAAAGCTGTGCCGGTCGGCATGTTCATCCTGGCGGTAGGTTGTTTGATGTTCGGTATTGGAACCATCAACGCGGGATATGCCGGGAGACTGCTTCAGGGCGCGGGTTCGGCTTTCGCCTTCACTGGCGCGGTCTACCTTGCCGTGCATGGCTTTTCGGCTCGCTGGCTGGCTACCGCTATAGGCGTTACTCAATGCGTGGGGATGCTGGGCGGATCGGCAGGTCAGTTCGTCGTGGGACCGTTGCTAGAAAAAGGTCTCGGATGGCAGACGGTCTGGCACTGGCTCGGCATTGCGAGTCTTGCGGTCGGTGTTTTGTTATTCCTGGTTGCTCCGTCTGAAACCCGCCCCCAAACGGCCCCTTCCGGATGGGCATCATTGCTTACTCCTTACAAGGTCGTTTTTAGCAACCCACAGTCCTACCTATGCGGAGCCGTCGCAGGACTTCTGTTTGTGCCGACGACCATCGGCGACATGACTTGGGGCGTTGCCTTCTTTCAGCGCGACAGGATGTTCAGTTTTCACGACGCGGTAGTCACAGGTTCACTTGTTCCGCTGGGCTGGGTAATTGGTTGTCCGGTGCTCGGCTGGCTGGCTGACAAGGTGGGCCGTCGCAAGCCCGTGCTGATTGGAGGCGCGATCGGAATGCTGCTGTCTGCTGCGCTGATCAGTTTTACCAAGACTCACGAACCCGCGGTGGTTGGCTGCTTACTTTTTGGAATCTTCTCCGGCGCTGCGATGATTCCGTACACCATCATCAAGGAAGTAAACCCCGACGAAGTTAAGGGAAGCGCGACTGGCGGGATCAACTTCCTGACCTTCTCGGTCACGGCACTGATCGGACCATTGTTTGCCGATGCTCTCGGAAAAAGCATCACTGCCACGCACAACCATGTGACTCATTTCCGTGACAGTGGACTGTTCTGGATGGCCAGCATCGTTGTCGCGATCCTCATAAGTGGGTTTCTACGCGAGACCGGACCTAAACGGAGAAATGCGTAACCCGGAGCCGCGTATATGAAGGCCATCAACATCTTATTTGCCTGCCTGCTGCTGCCAGGCGTCTCATGGGCTCAAGCCGGTGGGCAGGATCCCAGCTCCTCAGCGGCCGGCGGCACAGGCCTGGCTTCCGAGGTGCAGGCCCTGCGTGAGGCTCTCTCACAAACACAAAAACAAGTGGCCGCACAAGCGAGCGAAATCCAGATATTGAAGGCACAATCGAGAGCCAGTGCTGTGACTACGGCTACGGACGACCAGGCACTGGTTGAAAGAACATCTGATTTGTCCTCGCCCGGGCTTGGCGCGACGGGCACATATGACATGGCAGGCACCGGACAGCCATCCGCGCATCCTGCCCAACAAACAGGGAACGAAGAGAAACCGCCCACGGGCTCTTTCAAATTTGATAACGCGGTTATGGCAATCGGCGGCTTCGTCGATTTCGAGAACATATTCCGCACTACCAATACCGGGAACAATATCGCAACGGCATTCGGATCTATACCGTTCAGCAACACGCCTCAGGGACAGATCACGGAATTTCGTACCACGGCACAATACTCTCGGTTTGACGTGAAGTTCCAGGGCAATTTCGCAGGTAACCAGATCACCGCCTACCTCGAGACCGATTTCAGCGGCAACGACGCTGCCAATGTCTACCAAACTGTAAACAGCTCGACCCAGCGCCTGCGCCTCTACTTCGCGAACGTGAAGCACGGAAAATGGGAGTTTCTAGGCGGTCAAACCTGGAGCTGGTTGACGCCCAACCGGAATGGTATCGGCCCAATGCCGGTCGATTTGGCGCTCACGTATAACGAAGATCAAAACCTGATGGTAGGAGTGCCCTACACACGAGCTGCCGAATTCCGCGCCGCCTATCACCCCAACGAACATTGGGCCATGGGAGTCGGCATCGAAGACCCCAATCAATATATCGGTACTTACGTTGCATTGCCGATGGGTTTCACCGCTATTGGTTCGCAGTTTGACAACAATAACAATGCCGGCGCAGCCAATCTGATGCCCGACATTCTCTCCAAAGTCACCTATGACAAAGATTTTTCCGGCCGGCATTTCCATGCCGAAGTGACCGGCTTGGCTACCGGCGCGCACGCCGCGGTAATGCCGGTTGGATCAACCTCGTTCAGAACGCACAGCGTTATCGGCGGAGGCGGTGAGATCGCCGCAAACTACGAACTGGTGCCGCACAAGCTGGTTGTCCTCGCCAACGCATTCTGGAGCGACGGAGGGGCTCACTACCTGGTAGCAACCGGACCGCAACTGGTAATCCGGCCAAACCTCGCCGGCAGCGACGTCAGTCTTTCCATGGTGCACGCCGGAGCTGGCTCGGCGGGTCTGGAGTGGAGAGCCACCCCAAAAAGCGCGTTCGCCGTTTACTACGCCGCAGATTATTTCGGACAGAACTTCTTTCCCGACACCACCGATACTGCGAATCCTGGGAAAATTATCGGTTTTGGCGGACCCGGTTCTCCCAACACCAACAACCGAGCTATCCAGCAGGCCACGTTCGATTGGATCAGTACCTTCTGGCAGAATCCCAGGCACGGAGCGCTGCAGGCTTACATACAGTATTCCTACTTGACGCGTGCCCCCTGGTATGTCGCTCCTGGCACCCCCAAGGATGCGCATTTGAGCATGGTTTACTTTGGTTTCCGCTACGTTCTGCCGACGACTTCGGGAACGTTGGCCAAGGTGCCACGTCCGGATTGATCCCTCGGGCGCCTCGTTGGGCGGGGTGAAAGTTTGCTTGCGATGACGATTTTTCATCAAGCTGCCGCGGCCGTCGTTCTGCTAATTCTTACGCTGTGGTTACAGTGTGCCGGCGTAGCAGCGCTCATCGAGTGGTTGAAACGCCTGATGGCCCGGGGCATCTACAAGTTTGGATCTATCCGAGCGGCGGCGCTGGTGATGCAGACAACCGTAGCGATGATCGTTCTACACAGCCTGGTGATTCTGTTGTGGGCAGGCTTCTACCGTTTGCGTTGCTTCTCATCGTGGGAGGTCGCATTTTACTTTTCGGGAAGCACTTATGCGACGGTGGGGTACGGTGATGTCGTCCTCCCCTCTAAGTGGCAACTCTTGGCGCCGCTGGAAAGTTTGACGGGAGTGTTGATGTGTGGAGTATCGGTTAGCATTTTGTTTGCTGTCGTCACTCGACTGGTCGACGCGCAAGACCCGCAGAAAACAGCCCACTGAGTCCAATTGATCTCTGTTAGTCCGGCAAGTTCATCCAAGCTGCGACCCCTAGGGCCTTTTCTCCAACCATTCAATCCACTGCTCCAAGTCATCGCGTTCAAGATGGGCAATCCGGCGACCTTTGCGATCGATGGGACCAACCTGCTGCTTGATGATGGCGTTTCGTTTTCCAGATAGCGCGTTCAGGGCTGGTGACGCTAACGGGGAGTTGTATCTGTGTTGCGGGAGCTCGATGACTGTAGAAAAGAGTTTTGTGATACCGGTCGCTGACGGTCCGCAGAGTCTTAGTTAAGCAACGACGTTGAGCGAGGATGCAGACCTTAGTGCAGCCAGAATAGTAGCTTAAGTGTCCCTGGGAGATCACGACGCAGATAGCCGAGTCGAAGGGTGCGGCGTGATGTTCGAGAATGTTGACCTGATGCGGAATGAGCCGTAAGATTGGCCGAATTGCAGGGCGGGCGGCAAGCAACAGGAATTTGGGCTATTACGTGGGTGCTTCAGACTACAACTAGGAACGCCTCACATGGCGACTCGAAGGCAGACGTCCGCGGTTCCGGTGGCCGAGATTGCCGCAGCCCTGCTGGCTCAGCCAGAAGTGGTTCCGCGGGCCCGAGTGATCGCCGAGCAGGTGGCTGCAATTCTTCCGGGCGCAGCCGCCGTAGTGTATGTCATTCCGGAGCAGGACAATCCCGAATGGACCGCGAAAGCTATAGCCGGTGAGGTAGCCGTCGGCGAGGTTCTTGACTTTAATACCGGTACGTTGGGAGTTGTCGCGGAGAGCAAGGAGCTCCAGGTTTTCGAAGGCGCCAGCCTGCGACGCGAAGATTTCTCTCATCTAGATGTTCGGCGCACAGCCTTATCTCTGGCCTATGTTCCCCTCCTGGTAGATGAAGCCCTGGTCGGCGCTATCGAACTGATCTGCTATGAGCAGTCTGTTCCGGAGACGGCGCTGCAATCCCTGAATGAAATAGCGGAGCTGGCCTCGCCGGCAATCGCCACTGCTCTGAGTTACGAAAGCGAACGCAATGTCAGCCTCCAGTCCATCAGCCGCGTGGCTCAGATGTACGACCTGGAAAAGGTCTTCAACTCGACGCTCAAAATGGAAGAGCTGCTGGAGATGATTGCCAAGAAATTTGCGGAAGTGTTGAAGGTTCAGGGCATCAACCTGTGGATGGTCAGGGGCGAGGCAGTGGAACTGATGAGCCAGGCCGGATTTGATGCGACTGTTTCGCCCGGCACGGTGCAGAAGGGGGGAGAAGGTATTGCAGGAAACATTTCAGACAGCGGAGAGTCCGTGCTGATTGATGATGCTGAGGACGAGCGTTTGCAGCAGCGCAATTCCGGCTGCCAAGAGGGCGCGGTGTTCTCGCTGCTGGCGGCGCCGCTGATGGAGCACGAAGATCTGGTGGGCGTGGTAGAAGCCTTAAACCGTTTGGATGGCCTGCCGTTCGACGAAGATGATCAGTTTCTGCTGGCCAATATCTGCGAGACCGCCAGCAATGCCTTGCACAATGCGTCGCTACTGGAAGCCGAGCGCAAGGTTGAGATTCTGCACACGCTGGTTAGTGTCAGCCAGGAAATTACGTCGACCTTGAACCTTGAGCGCATGCTCCAGACCATCGTGAACGCGCCCCAAGCGGTGATTCCTTACGAGCGCGCCGCAATTGCGCTGGACGAGCGCGGCCGATGCAAGCTGGGAGCGGTTACCGGCCTGACTCAGGTGAATGCCGACGCCCCGGACATCGCTCCGCTTTACGACATCCTGCGGTGGGCGATGCTTTCGAACCTGGTGGTGCATGTAACTCAGCGGGGTGATGAGATTGAGGCTGATCGTGAGGAAACCCGGGCCAAATTCCAGAAATATTTCGAGCAATCCGGAATGCGCGGATTCTATGCCACCCCGCTGAGCGACGATACCGGTTTGGTGGGAGTGCTGGCACTGGAGAGTTCTGATCCTGATTTCCTCTCGCCGGCGCACCTGGAAATCCTTAAAGTCCTCACCGGACAGGCGACCGTGGCCCTCCGCAATGCGCAGATGTACAAAGACGTCCCCTTCATCTCCATACTGGAACCGGTGCTGGCGAAGAAGCGCAAGTTCATGGCCATGGAGAAACGGCGGCGGGCGCTGATGATTGCCGCCTTTGGGGTGATCATCATATTCCTGGCGGGATTTCCCTGGATCTTGCGGGTAGAGGGGGATGCGGTGGTAGCTCCGGCACGTTCGGCGAAACTGCAGCCGGAGATCGAGGGCGTGGTCAGTAAGGTTTACGTTCGAGAAGGCGATCGGGTTACGAAGGGGCAGGTAGTTGCAGATCTGGCGGATTGGGAACGGCGAATTGAGCTCAGCCAGTCGGACGCGAAGTACCAGTCTGCGCTCCTGCAAATGAATCGCGCGCTGGCGGCAAATGACGGTACGGAAGCGGGCGTGCAGCGGGTGCAGGCCGATTATTGGAAAGCCGAAGTAGCCCGCGCCCAGGAGCGGCTTGAGCGAAGCCAGTTGCGCTCGCCCATTGATGGAATTGTAGCAACGCCCAACCTGGAAACGATGGTAGGCAGACGGTTACAGTATGGCGACACGTTCGCCGAGATCGTGGACACCTCGCACACAATCGTGGACATTGCCATCGACGATACCGATATTGGTTTAGTGCGAACCGGTGAGCGTGCTTCCATCAAACTCAACAGCTTCCCGACGCGAATCTTGCGGGGCGACGTGGTCATTGTCAGCCCCCAGGGAGCCGTAGTGGGCGATTCACGCGTCTTCTACGCGCGGGTTGCCGTCCCTAATCCGGACGGAGCGATTCATGCGGGTATGGAAGGCCGCGGAAAAGTTCGCACGGGATGGTACCCGGCAGGCTACGCACTGTTCCGCAGACAGTTGCTCTGGCTTTATTCGAAAGCGTGGTCGTGGTTTGGAGTGTGAAGTAATGCCGACAAAAACGTTGAGCTCCGTCTTAGCTGCGCTCCTGGCGCTGACCTTGCTGCTTACGGCCTGTTCCGGCAACCGATCCGAGAATACGGTGGCAGCGGCCGCCCCCGCCGCGGCCGCACCTGCCGTCCCAACAAAAAGTGAGGTGGTAGCAGAGAAAGGTTTGACGGTGTCCGGGCCCCTAGTCGTCGAACACCAGCTTGATGTGCTGTCGCAGCGAGATGGCGTAGTCACTCGACTGCTGGCTGATGAGGGAACGCAGGTCAAAGCCGGAGAGATTCTGGCGCAGCTCGATGACCGGCAAATTCTTGCAGACCTGGAAGCGGCTCGCGCCAAGACCCTCAGCACCGAAGCGGATCTTAATAATTGGAAGGCGGAAGCCAAGGTCCTGGACGCCGACTACCAGCGGGCGCGCAAATTATGGGACGCGCATGTGATCCCCCAGGAAGAACTCGATCACGCTCGGTTCAAGGCCGAAGCCGATCAGTGGGACGTGAAGCGTGTCGAGCAGTTGTTGGTGAACGCCCAGCAGACTGAGCGCTCGCTGGAACTGGAGATGGAAAAGACGCGCGTCCGGGCTCCCTTCTCCGGAATTGTCGCCCGCCGCTACGTGCGCGATGGCCAGCAGGTCGCCAAAGGGGACCGGCTCTTCTGGGTTAGTGCCGAGGCTCCTTTACGCATGCGCTTTACCCTGCCTGAGAAACTTTTCGGCAGCTTCCACCCGGGTCAGATCTTGCCCCTGACCAGTCCCGATGTACCGAAACACAACTACCAGGCCAGAGTCACGGAAATCAGTCCGGTGATTGATCCTGCTAGTGGCACGTTCGAAGTAGCTGTGGAGCTGGAGGGCAATTCCAGTCCGCTGCGTCCCGGTATGACCGCAAGTATCAGCCTCGATCATCGGCAATGAACATTACACAAGCTCTTAACGTTGCGCTGCCGGATCTGCCCGCCAAACCGGTCAGTCCGCACTATCCGTGCCTTCACCCGGAGGTCGTGTTTAAGGAACATATCGAGGAGGGAAAGCCGGTGGTGCGGGCCTACGTCGTTGGGGTGGACTGCATGTTCACCTTTCCGCTCGAGACCTGGAAGTTAATTGAGCTGTTCGACGGCAAGCGGTCGTACAGCGAGGTGGCCGAACTCTACTCGCAGCAGACCGGGATGCAATATTCGGAAGAAGCCGTGCGCGATCTCGCCGCCGATATCGACGCCATGAACTTCTGGTATAAGACACCGCTGGAGAAGAACGTCAAACTGATGGAAAAATCCGCGGACGAGCGGCGGAGGCTGCAGAAGCGGAAAAATAAGTGGGGCGATCTATCGATGATTGCCTTTCCCGCGGTCAACCCGGATCGCTTCCTGACCTGGCTCGACCGGAAGATCGGGTTTCTTTTCGAACCCTGGGTGGTTGCTCTCACGCTCCTCTCTTTTGCGTTGACGGCTGCGATTTTCATCACCCACTGGAGCGAGATCGGCCGGGACACATGGGATTTCTACAACTTCAGCCAGAAAAGCTGGTTCGATGTGGCAGCATTCTGGGTAGTTGGTTCGGTTCTTCTATGCGTCCACGAAGCCGCGCACGGACTCGCCTGTAAGCACTTCGGCGGCAAGGTGCCGACCATCGGTTTTCTTTTGATTTACCTTACCCCTGCGTTTTACACCGATACCACGCAGGGAGAAGTGCTTTGCAACCGCTTTCAAAGGCTGGTGATCACCGTTGCCGGAGTGTGGAGTGAGCTCATGATCTGTGCCGTGGCGACTCCTATATGGTGGCTGTCGGCGCCGGGCACGGCAATTCACGATTTTGCCTATACCATCATCCTTTTTACGGGAATCGCGGTGGTTCTGATCAACTGGAACCCGTTGATCAAACTTGATGGCTACCACATTCTCACCCAGCTGGTGGGTATTTCGGACCTTAAGGAAGCTTCCACGCTCTATCTTTCCGGATGGGTGAAGAAGAACATCTGGCGGTTGCCGGTCGAAGTGCCCTATGTTCCCCGGCGCCGCCGTCCCGGCTATGTGGTGTATGCCATCCTCTCCGGGTTATACAGCTACTCGCTGCTATACGTTTTCGCCAGCTTCATCGGGAACATCGCTCGCGGCTTCAGCACCGATTGGGGCTTCATCTTTGAATATGGAACGGCCTACCTGATCTTTCGCGGCCGGCTTCGCACCTTGTGGAACTTTATGAAACTTGTGTATCTGGATAAGCGGGATCGCGTGCGCGCATGGCTAACACCGATGCGTAAGTTGGCGGCCGCAGCTGCGGCTGTGATTTTCGTGCTGCTGCCGATTTGGCATGAATCAGCAAGCGGACGATTCATCCTGGAGCCGGCAAACTGGTCGACCGTCCGCGCCATGGTTCCAGGTGTGGTAACCAACGTGTACGCCGCCGAAGGCGAGCGAGTCGAAGCCGGCGCACCACTGCTGCAGATGCGCAATTTAGAACTTGACTCGCAACTGGCGCACAGCCAATCGGAACTTGCGCTGGCGTCGAGCCGCGCGATGTCGGCGGAGCTTCGTTATGCCGAGGTTGGATCTGCCGAGCAGGAGCGTGAGAACCTAAAGCGGAAGACTCAACAGATCGGCGCCCAGCTTTCTGAGCTGGAGGTCAATGCCCCGATCGCCGGCGTGGTGACCACTCCCCGGCTTGCCGACCGGCAAGGGACTTATGCAGCCAAAGGCTCGGCACTGTTGGAATTGGCCGACCTGGACCATCTCCATGCCCGGATTTACATCTCCGAATACGAGATGTACAAGCTGGGGCCGGACTCTGCGGTGCGGCTGCAAGTCGATGGGGAGTTCAAACGACATTGGGCCAGAACCGTTGCGGTCGAACCCATCTCTCCCGATATTCCCGCTGGTCTCATGGATCTAAGCAAATTCAAGGGCCAGCGTCCGCCCACGTTTTATGTTTTTGATGTGGCATTGGACAACCCTGAGGGCACGATCAAACCGGGAATGGCCGGGACTGCAAAGCTCTATGGCAGACGCCGGAGCCTGGCGGGACTCGCCTTTCAGCAGCTGGAAGATTTTGTCGGCGGGAAAATCTGGTAGTCCGACGAAATCAACATGCAGAAGAAAAGGAGCTGCCAAAGGCAACTCCTCGGGAATTCGCGTCGTATCAGCTCACACAAATCTGCCGGGGCTCAGCTTGGCGGGGCTCAGCTTGGCGGGGCTCAGCTTGGCGGGGCTCAACTTGGCCGGGCTCAACTTGGCCGGGCTCAATTTGGCCGGGCTCAACTTGGCGGGGCTCAATTTGGCCGGACTCAATTTGGCCGGGCTCAACTTGGCGGGGCTCAATTTGGCGGGGCTCAGTTTGGCTGGACTCAGTTTGGCCGGGCTCAACTTGGCCGGACTGAACTTGGCGGGGCTCAGTTTGGCCGGTGCAGTCGTTCCTGCCTGCGGTGTGCTGGCGACGATTGCTTTCTTCGTGGTGTTCATCGAGCTGATCAGCGATTTTTTATGCACCATGTTTACGCTCCTCGCGGTGATTCGAATTTGTTCGGCCAGCTTCGGCTGGGCACGGTTTTGATTAGAGCAAGTACAGGGCCGAAGTCGGGGCTCAAACCCAGCTCGCCTGGAGTTTAAGACCGCCCGCCTATGGGAGCGCCGTAACTCACTGAATTTGATTGGAGAAAATACATCGGGTGAGCGGTTTGGGGAGCCGTTAAGTTTCTGGAATCGCCCCGAAGACCTGCCTCCCCCAAGCAAGCGGGCTTCGCCGTGGGTTAAAACTTAACCCTAATGAGGTTAAATTTTAACCTCCATTCTTATGGTTAGAGGCCGTATTTTCGGCAGAGATACTTCATTTTCTGAACGGGAATGTGCAGCAAAACGGCTGCTGCCGTCTTGCCTCCGGTTCGCCGCAGGGCCGCGCTAAGATAGGCGATCTCAATGCGCTCCATCTCCCCGGCGAAGTCCACGCCCTCCTCGGGAATCAGGATCTTTTCCTGCGCTGCCGAACTTTGCCGCAGCAGCGGTTGCGGCAAGTCGAGCACCCGAATCGTGTCGCCCTCGGTCATCAGGACCAGCCGCTGTACCAGGTTCTCCAACTCCCGCACATTGCCGGGCCAGGCGTTCGACTCTAATACATCCATGGCGTCAGGCTCGATCCGTTTAGGGGGCGTGCCGTTGGCTGTGCAGAAGACAGTAAGGAAATGCTCAATGATCAAAGCCACGTCACCGCTGCGCTCGCGCAGTGCCGGGACATAAATAGGAATGACATGAATGCGGTAATACAAATCCTCGCGGAATCTTCCCGCAGCGACCATCTCCTCAAGGTTCTCGTTGGTGGCGCAGATCAATCGGAAGTCGATCTTCTTGGCATGTTTGCCTCCCAGGCGTTGCACCGCGTGGTCCTCAAGCACTCGTAACAGCTTGCTCTGCAGCGACAGCCCCAGGGCTCCGATCTCGTCGAGGAAGAGAGTTCCGCCATCGGCCAGCTCGATTTGTCCTGGACGGCTGGCGTGGGCGCCGGTGAAGGCGCCCTTTTCGTGTCCGAAGAGCTCGGACTCCAGCAGGTTCTCCGGCAACGCGGCGCAGTTTATGCTGATAAGGGGAGCATCTTTACGCGGGCCGAGAGTAACGATGGCTCGAGCTACCAGTTCCTTACCCGTGCCGCTCTCGCCGCGCAGGATCACCGTCGTGGTTCCCGGAGCCACGCGGCGAATCGCCTCGTACATGCGGCGCATTTCATCGCTGCCGCCGATCAGATCGCAAAAGGAATTCTTGCTCCTGATCTCCTCGCGCAGCCGCTGGGCCCCCAGTCGCTGACGCCGATCTTCGGCAGTCTGCAGAAGATACTCGCGTAGCTCGGCGAAATTGACGGGCGCCAGCAGAAACTCGTCGCCGCCGGCGGCGCGGGTGCGCTGCCGGGCATTGCGTAACGGAGTGCGCGAAATCGCAATCAACAAGGCTCCAGGGGCTGCGGCCCGGACCTCGCCTACCTGGGCGAAAAAATCCTTGCCGCTGGTAGCGACGGTGTCTACGTCCACGACAATGATTTCGGGATTGTTCTGCCGAATGCCGGAGATCAGGTCGCCGGGCGTCCTGGCAATACTAATGAAGAAGGCAGGCGCCAGTTCCTGACTCATGTCGAGGAGAGCCGAATCGTCCGACGTGGCAAACAACAGTCGAAACCGTTGGGGGGCCTTGGCACTGGCTGCTTGGCGCATGGACTTCCTCACCTGCTGATTGTTGAGAGGGCCAGATTATAGGCGAAGTTACCCCGGGGTGAAACAGGTTATTGCTGGTGGCTGCGCCTCCATGCCTGTTCGTCGGCCGCAGCAGCCAGGCTGGTTTCCCCACCGGAAATGGGGTCAATCGTCCGCTGCTTGTCTGCCGCCTGGGGAGGAAAGCAGGAGAGTATACTCGCTTGCAAAATCCAGGTTGTTGCCATACCTTTAACAGCGCCGACCCCAACAACCCTTGTCTGAAGTCGGCATGACCTCGCAAGGAGGGCCGGTTGGATATCAGCGTCCGCAAACGATCGCAAGTGCAGTTGATCCAGCTCCGGGGACAACTCCGGTTGGGCGAGGCGGTTGACGAATTACGTCAGACCATCGATGAGTCCCTCGGCAACGGAGATACGCGTATCGTGATCAACCTCGCCGAAGTGCCTATGATCGATTCAAGCGGCATCGGACTGCTGGTCAATTCCCTAGCCTCCACCAAGCAGCGCGGGGGGAGCCTGAAGCTAACGCAGCCCTCCAAATTTGCCGTGCAGACCTTGCGCATGGTGGGCGTTCTCAGGCTGTTTGAGGTCTTCGATGACGACGACGCAGCGGTGCAGTCTTTCGCCTGATTCGGCAATTCGGTTCGTCGAGCCAGCAAAGGAGATGAGCCTTCATGCAGAGTGATCCCAGCGCGCGACCCTGGAGCGGGGAACTCTCCGAATTGCTGAACCTCCGCATGCCTGCCGAGGCTGCGTCGATTGTCGCCATCACCGATGCCATCTCCGAATTGTTAGTTCGCTTCAAGGTCCCGGAAGAAAAGCAGCTGGAAGTGGGGCTGGCCGTCCAGGAAGCCCTGACGAATGCCGTGGTGCACGGATGCAAGAACGATCCGTCGAAAGAAATCCAGTGCCGGTTGCAACGCGATCTGCAAGGTCGAATCGCAATCATTGTTACGGACCCGGGACCGGGTTTCAGTCCGGAACGCTTGCCTGACCCCAAGCAGGGTGACAACGTCTATGCGGACCATGGCCGCGGAGTTTACCTGATCCGTCAACTGATGGATCAGGTTCACTTTGAGAACGGCGGCAATGAAATTCGAATGTGGAAGTTTTAAGGGCAGCGGTGACGAGTGGGGAGTTTTTCCGGCAGGCTTACAGGAAAATCGAAAGAACAACCACGCGATCAACGTAGCTCGCTTCCTGGCAATTGGCGCCATCGCGTTACGTTTGCAACCCTGTCCATCGCATGCGCGCAGGCAAGTTACGCTGTTCGATCTCCAGGGTTCGACGGCCAGGTACCCCAACTTCATCGCTCGCCGGCAGCGGCAGCCCGAACCGTAGTCTTGTTGTCCCGAACGGTTTACCAGATTGCGAGAAGCTCACAAAACTTGGGTGACACCCAGATCAGGCCTCTGATTTAAAGTACAGCGCAGGAGTAGATCCTAAGACTTTCTTGAACATGCAAATGAAGGCACTGGGCGTACTGTAGCCGGCTTCCAACGCGGCATGGGTCACCTTGGCGCCTTCGGCCAGAAGCCGCAGCGCGTGCATCAGGCGGAGTTGTTGCCGCCATTTTCCAAAAGTCATTCCAACCTCATCCTGAAAAAGTCTCTCCACCGTGCGTTTGCTGGCGCCGCTCCCCCGGCACAACTGCGATAGCTTTTGAGTATTTGCCGGGTCGGCCAGCAGAATTCTGGCTACGTGGCGCGCTCTTGCGTCAGACAGGTGGGGAAGCTGCAGAGGAACCATCGGGATGGCTTCGAGCTGGTCCGTGATCAAGTCGATCAAGTGCCGGTGCCGCGGGACACGCTTTTTCAGAGCATGAAAATTGCAGGCATAGAGGATAAGTTCGCGTAACAGGGGCGAGACGTTGACCACGCAACAGGCGCGCGGCAGAGCTCGCGCCAGCCGCAGCTTCAGGTAAAGAGTCCGCATGGCCACGTTCCCGGACATGGTGATGGTGTGCGGGACGCCGGCCGGGATCCACACCGCTCGAAGCGTGGGCACGACCCAAATTGCCGCCCGGGTGGCGACCGACATTACGCCCTGGGAAGCATAGACGAGCTGATCGCGATCATGGAAATGCAGGGGGATGACGTGCCCGGCCGGGTAATCGTGGGTGAGGGAAGCGATAGGAGCGCGCTGGTCGGGCAGGCGGTCGAAGACCACGGTTTGTCGCTTTTGCGACATTCATTGTCACAATAACGGAAGTGCGCAGCCCTGGCAATTGCTTAATATTGGCAGCAACGGAATTCTTCCTGGGTGAGGAAAGGTGAATCGCTTACATCACTGGTTGTGTCGCTCTGCAGGCTGGAGAAAAACAGTTTGGCAACGAGTGCCATGGGCGCTCTCAACCGCCAAGTTGGGAGACCGGGTGCTCGAGCTCGGGCCCGGACCTGGTCTGACCACCGACCTGTTGCGCCAGCGGGTGCGTAGCCTGACCGCAATTGAAATCGATCCGACTCTGGCCGGGTCGCTTAAGGCACGTCTGCGCGGCAGCAATGTCCGTATCGTAGTCGGCGATGCCACGGCAATGCCTTTCCCGGATGAACAATTCTCCAGCGTCGTTTCCTTCACCATGCTGCACCATGTGTCTTCGATTGCATTGCAGAACCGGCTGTTCGCTGAAGTGTGGCGCGTTCTGAAACCGGGAGGAGTTTTTGTGGGCAGTGACAGCCGGCAAAGCTGGCAAATGCGAATGATCCACCTTGGCGACACACTCGTCCCCTTGAATCCGGACACGGTTTCGGCCCGGCTGGAGCTGGCTGGATTTGAGGTGCGGGAAATCGAGAAAAACGCTCGCGCCTTTCGCTTTCACGCGCGCCGGCCGGCCAGCGAGTCGGAGATGCCGGCCCGGCGCCACAGTTCGACAGATCAGATTTTCGAAACTTTCAATGAACTCTTTCCTGATAAGGAGAGCCAGACATTTTGATCGCGGAGGAATTACATCATGCCACAACATAGAACTACTCGCTGCCTGGGTTGGCGCGGAGGCTTGCTGTTCCTGGTCTCATTGGCAATCTGGTTGGGATCGGCCAACTCTTCTTTTGCGGCGGTGAACTCTGGCCCATGCGCCACGAATCCACAGAGCCGCCAGCTGGATTTTTGGCTGGGCAACTGGACCGTCAGCGGCCCCGGCGGCTCCAGCACTGCTACCAGCAAAGTGTCTCTGGCGCTGGATCAATGTCTGCTGGTGGAGAACTGGGACGGAGGCCGGGCCCACTCCGGCGAGAACCTGTTCGCTTACAGTCCGGAAGAAAAAACCTGGTATGGCATGTTCGCAGACAACGCGGGCCGGGTACACGTTTTCAGCGAGGGTAAGGTTGCGTCTGGAATAGCTGAGTTCCGCGGCACAAACCTCGGCCCCAAAGGCGAGACCGTATTGGACGAGGTGAGGGTGATCCGCATCGATGCGAACCGGGTTGAGCAAACCTGGCAGAAGTCGAGCGACAACGGAGCCACCTGGACGATGGAGTTTCGAGGAGAATACACCCGCGCCGATCGTTAGAGCAGAGGCCCTGAGAAAGGTATTGTTATGCGAAGAAAACTACCTTGGCTGACCGGGTTCTTTGCCGATTTGCGTTTTGGAGTCCGCATTCTCAAGCGCAATCCCGGAGTGGCTCTGGTGGGCATGCTGACGCTGGGGCTGGGCATTGGGGCCAACACCGCGATATTCAGTTTGCTGCATGCCGTGCTGTTGCGGCCATTGCCCTATCGCGATCCCGGCCGGCTGGTTTGGGCCGCGCAGTACGCGCCCCGCCTGGATGCGACGCTGGTCCCGGCAGGAACATTTCTGGCCTGGCGCCAGCAAAACCGCTCCTTCGAGGACATGGCAGCATATGACGATCACCTCTGCGACGGCAATCTCGCCAGTGACGCCGAACCGGTTCGACTGGACCGCTGCGCCGAGGTGAGCGCGAATTTCTTTTCCCTGCTTGGAATACAGCCGGCCTTGGGGCGCAGTTTTTCACCACAGGAGGACGCTCCCGAAGCCCGTGGAGTCATGATTTTGAGCGATGGCTTCTGGCGGCGTCGCTTTGGAGCTGATCCCAATGTTCTAGGCAAGTCGCTCCGCCTGGACAACGCTGAGTACACGGTCATTGGCATCTTGCCGGCGAACTTTGTCTATCCCAGCCAGCTTAAGCCGGATGCTTTCGTGCCGCTTCCTCTTCCTACCAAGCCTGACTGGAGCCAGCGCGAGAGCGATGACATGAGCGTGGTGGCGCGCTTGAAGCCAGGCATCCCATTGCAGCCGGCGATGGCGGAGCTGCAGACCATCACGCAATCGCTTACCGGGCAATATCCGCAGGCTGCGGCTGAGAACCTGGCGGGAGCGGAGGTGCAACTTCTGTCTCTGCACCAGCGGCTGGTGGGCGACACTCGTCCGGCATTGTTGCTGTTGATGAGCGCCGTGGGGCTAGTTCTGTTGATTGCCTGTGTCAATATTGCGAACCTGCTGCTGGCCCGGGCGACGGCGCGACAGAGGGAGTTTGCGGTGCGCTCTGCGTTGGGAGCGGCACGCGCCCGCATCGTCCGGCAACTGCTGACAGAGGGCTTGCTGCTCGGCGCTCTGGGATCGGCGGCGGGACTGTTGACAGCTTGGGGCACGCTGAATGTCGTGCACCTTCTGCGACCGGACACCCTCGCCTACTTCGGTGAGGTGCATCTCAATGGCGTTGCTCTCTGCTTCACTCTGCTGATTTCGCTGTTGACGGCCATTCTGTTCAGCCTGGCGCCGGCCCTGGTCGCCTCTCAGGCTGGCGCGAGTATTGCTTTGCGCGAAGCAGGAGGAAAAACCACTGCCGGTGCTGCCCGGCAGAAGCTGGGCAGCATGCTGGTGGCTGCGGAGTTAGCGTTTGCCTTTCTGTTGTTGATGGGTGCGGGGCTTATGCTTCGGACCTTCGCCAATCTGCGTGCGGTGAGTCCAGGCTTCAACCCACGAAATGTGCTGACCGTTCAGGTCACGCTGACGGAAGCAAAATATCCGGATCTCGCCCAGCGCAAGGCTTTCTTCGACAAGCTATTCGCTGCCGTGCGGGACATGCCGGGAGTGGAGTCGGCCGGCGGCACCACGACCCTGCCTTTCTATTACGGCTTTTCCAGCCCGGTAAACCTGACGGTCAAAGATCATCCGCCGCTGCCGGCGGATCAGTCGCTATCGGTGCCTGTGTCGCACGTCACACCGGATTACTTTTCCGCGATGCAGGTTCCTCTGCGCGCTGGGCGTTTCTTCACGGCGGAAGACCGCCCGGGCAGTTTGCCCGTTGCCATCGTGAGCCAGGAATTTGCCGGCCGCTTCTTCGCCGGAGCTGACCCGGTCGGAGAACATTTGATCTTTCCTCCGGCCACAAATTTGCCGCAGCAGCAGTTCACCATCATTGGGGTTGTGGGGGACGTCCGCTACATTGGATTGGATCGCCAGCCGGTCCCCGTCGTCTTTACTTCGACAGAGCAATTTCCTGCCTCGGCTTTGACGTTGGCGGTGCGTACCAGGATCGCGCCGGAAAGCCTTAGCGCTGCGATCCGGCGGGAGGTGCAGAACCTGGACCCCGAGCAGCCTGTCTATCATGTGGCTACCATGGAACAGCGAGTGGCAGATTCGGTCGGCCCGCAGTGCTTTGATGCTTGGCTGCTGGCACTGTTCGCGGCGCTTGCTTTTTCGCTGGCGGCGGTTGGGATCTATGGCGTCATGTCGTATTGGGTGACGCAGAGGACGCACGAGATCGGCGTCCGCGTTGCCCTGGGCGCCCAGCCCCGACAGGTTCTGAGACTCGTTCTCGCACGGGCGGCATGGCTCACCCTGGGCGGCCTCAGCTTTGGTCTGGCGGGGGCATGGGTACTGGCCCGCTGGCTAAGCAGCTTACTTTTCGGTGTCCGGCCGATTGATCCGCTGACCTTGCTGGCCGCCTCGGTTGCCTTGGCCGGCAGCGCTTTCGTGGCCAGCTGGCAACCGGCCCGCCGGGCCGCAGGAGTCGACCCGATGGTCGCCTTGCGTTACGAATAAACGCTGCGAACGTGAAGATGGGCTCGGCTCAATGTTCGTAGTGCACCCTCCCGCGTGCGCACTTCATCTACACTGCGTCGTTCCCATTTTTGCGGCGGAGCTAAAATCAAGATTATGTTTGCTACAGCCAACCGCATCTCCGTCGAACCCGGTTCTGAAGCCTTTCCTCTTCTCACGCCTGCGCAGATCGAGCGGCTGCGCCCGCACGGCAAGCTGCGACACGTGGAAGCCGGCGAGGTGCTGTTCGAAGCCGGAGAGGGCAACGTTCCGGTCTATGTGGTTCTGTCGGGAGGCCTGGAGATTCTGCAACCCACTTCTAAGGGTGTGCGCACCCTGGTCAGGCACGTTCCCGGCAGCGTCACCGGCGAGTTTTCCGTCATCTCGGGGCAGCGCTCGTTTCTGCGCGGGCAGGTCGTAGCCTCCGGCGAGCTGCTGCAGATCGCCTCCGGCGAGTTCCGCGCTATCGTCGCTCAGGATGCGGAACTGGGCGATATCCTGATGAAGGCCTACATCCTGCGCCGGATGCTTCTTATCAGCGAAGAAGCCAGCGATGTGCTCTTGCTGGGCTCGCTCAACTGTGCCGGCACGCTGCACCTGCGTGAGTTCCTGAGCCGCAACGGTTATCCCTACAAGTTCATCGATCTGGACACGGACGAGCGCTCGCAGTCGATCCTCGACTATTTCCAGGTCAAGGTGGACGAAGTGCCGGTGGTCATTTGCAACGCGAGCACCGTCCTGCGAAATCCCTCGATCCGCGAGCTGGCCGATTGCCTGGGGCTCAACGTGAGCGTCGACCAATCGCAGGTTCGCGATCTGATTGTCGTGGGCGCAGGGCCGTCAGGGCTGGCCGCCGCCATTTATGGGGCATCCGAAGGTCTCAACGTGCTGGTGGTGGAAATGGGAAGCCCGGGCGGACAGGCAGGATCGAGCTCGCGTATTGAAAACTATCTCGGCTTCCCTATGGGTATTTCGGGCCAGGATTTGACTGGGCGCGCGCTGGCGCAGGCGCAGAAGTTCGGCGCGAACATGCTGATCGCGCGCACCGCCGTGCGCCTGCACTGTGATCGCCGTCCCTATCAGATCATGCTCGATGAGGGTACGCCGCTGCCGACGCGCTCCATCGTGCTGGCCGCCGGCGCCCAATACAACAAGCTGCCTATTGCCAAGCTATCGAAGTTCGAGGGCAACGGGGTCTATTACGCAGCCACCGCCATGGAAGCGCAATTGTGCGTAGGCGAAGACGTGGTGGTGGTCGGAGGAGGAAATTCTGCCGGACAAGCGGCGGTTTACCTGTCGGGAAAGGCGCGCAAGGTTTACATGCTGGTGCGCTCGGGCAGGCTGGCGGACACCATGTCGCGCTACCTGATTTCGCGCATCGAGGGAAACCCGGCAATTGAGCTGCATTACAACACCGAGATTACCGGCGCTGACGGCAACGGACACCTCAGCTGCATCAGTTGGCGGGATGGCGAGAGCGGGCAGATCGTCTCGCACGACCTACGCCATCTGTTCGTAATGACCGGCGCTTCGCCGCGTACGGATTGGCTGGAGGGATGTGTGGCGCTGGACAACAAAGGCTTCGTGCTAACCGGCCCCGATCTGGACCGGGCAACGCTGGAAGAAAAGGCGTGGCCGCTGTCGCGCCCGCCGCAGCTGCTGGAGACCAGTCTGCCCGGAGTATTTGCGGTAGGGGATATCCGGGCCGGCAGCGTGAAGCGCGTAGCCTCGGCCGTGGGTGAAGGGTCAATCGCGATTCACCTGGTGCATCAGGCGCTAGCGGAGATGTAGGGCGGTCAGAGGCTGGCTCGGGATGACAAATCAAACTGCGCCACTTCGCGCGGCAGTCACGGCTTGACTTTAGTTGAGGCCGTGGGCTATGAAAGACATGTACAAGCTGCATAAAGGGTGAAGGAGTTCACCCATAACCGCTGTCCTTTTCTGCAACGGACAGATGATGACTCCTGACGGGGAAGCTCGTCGCGGAGTCATGTCTCCCGCGAGCCTTCCCAGTGAAAATCAAATCAGGAGCGACGTTCCGTGGAGAACGTACGGGTAGAGGGGAGAACCAGGTTGCGTGACGAGCACATCACGTTGAACGCGAGCCAGCGCCAGCACCTGCTGATCACGGTCAAACATATCGACAAGCTACTGGGCGAGGTGGAGGCGACGCTCAACGCAGCCGCAGCGAAAACCGTCTTCCCGAACTACCTCCACGACCTCACTGCCGTACAACGAAAAACCATGGAAGACTACATTGCCAGGGTGCGCGGCCAGCTTCTGCAAGTGTTGTCCGCACAGTCACTGGCGCCCGAGCCACCCCGCGTCTCTGTCGTCCATTCCATCCACGTCAATCTCACCTTCGTGGATATCGCCATTGCGGAACTGGCGCCGCACTCCATGCGCGGGTATGGTCCGGTGTCGGAGGAGGGCGCTGCCGATCTGAACGGCATCGTCAGCGAGTTGCAGTCCGCGATCAAGGAGCTGAACCGCTACATTTTGCAGCCCAACGCCGGCGATCTAAGAGAACGGGTTGAGAAGCTGGCGAAGGACGGCTGGGAGGTTGCAGGTTTGCAAACCTTGGGGGAGATTATCGAGCGCCAGGGATTGACGGAGTTTCGCCCCACCATAGCCATGTTGCTGGATCGGGCCGAGGATACCGCGCTGGAAATCGCACTGTTCGGACGAGTCAGCACCGGCAAGTCTTCTTTGCTGAATCATGTGATTGGCGCCGCTCTGCTGCCGGTGGGAGTTACGCCCATCACGGCCGTACCGACGCGGATCGGTTACGGGCAGAAGCCGCTGGTCAGGCTGTGGCAGGAAGGTCTGGGAGTTTCCGGGCACAGCATTGACGAGCTGCCGGCGTTTGTCGATGAACGCTTAAATCCCGGGAACCGAAAGCGGGTGGGCAGGATACTGGTGTTGTACCCAGCGGAGCGTCTGCGCGAGGGCATCCTCTTTGTGGATACGCCCGGAGTGGGATCGCTGGCCGCCGGCGGAGCCGCCGAGACGCTTGCTTATTTGCCACGCTGCGATGCCGGCATTGTGCTGGTGGACGGAGGTTCGACGCTCACTCCGGACGACCTGAAAATCATCGGCGCGTTGATTCTGGCCGGCACTGCCACCAGCGTGCTCGTCAGCAAAGCCGATCTTCTGTCTGCTGCCGACCTGCAACAACAGATCGCTTATGTAAAGCGGCAACTGAAAAGCGAGTTTGGGACTGATCTCCCGGTGCGGCCGGTAAGCGTTATGCCGAGTCATGCCGAACTGCTGGAGCAGTGGTTTGCCGAAGAGCTCTTGCCCTGGTACGAACGCAAACAAAATTTGCTGCAAGAGTCGCTGACCAGGAAAACCCTGATGCTGGCAGGCGCAGTGCGCTCCGCTCTGGAATCGCTACTATCCTATGCACGGCCGGAGGGCGATGATCGCCGGCAACTGGAGGAAATCGATCTTGAGCTGCGCCGCAGCGCCGGCCATTTGCAAACGTTTCAAACGGAGTTGCGCCGCACGACCGATCTGGTCCCCCGGCTCAGTGCTTTCATTTTGCAGAGGGCTGCCGAAACTGTGGCCGCCATGTGGGACGGCGGCCAGCGGGAGGTGGACTGCGCTGAAGTGCTGCAGGGTACGGCAACTGAGGCGGCCCTGGAGATGGCGGGGGATGTTCGAAGCAAGCTGTCGCGAGTGCGGGGGATGCTGCGGCAGGAGCTATCGGAAGCAGCGACGCGACTGCGGTCGAACGATGTGCCGGGTGAAGAGGATTTGCCGGTGCCGGCGGAAATGCCGGTGTTTCCTATGAATCGACAGAACCAGTTGGTGAGGCGGCCTACCTCCGGAAAGTTGGGAAGCTGGTTCCGGGTGCGCGCAGCCCGGCGCGTCCTGACAGCCTATGAAGCTGGGCTGAACCAGGCGCTGCAAAGCTTTTCTCGCCTGTTGTATGCGTGGGGAAGCGATGCCGGCTCAGATCTGGAGCGCCGTTTTGACAGCTTCGCCAATCGATACCGCGCCCAGTTGGAGCGGCTCCTGCTCGCTCGGAAGCAGACCACCATCGATGCCGGCCAGGCGAGGTCCGACCTGGAAAAGCTGTCTAAGATCTTGCTTGCCGAGGTATCCGTGACCCACAAGGAAGCCATGGCTTCCTGAATTTATGCCTGAGTTAGAGGAACCTAAATTTTGCTGAAATATATCGCGATTGGCGTGGGCGGCTTTCTGGGAGCAGTATCCCGGTATGCGCTCGGGGTTTACATTGGAAGCCGTTATGGCGTCCGCTTTCCCCTGGGTACGTTTGTCATCAACGTGAGCGGTTCGTTCCTGGTCGGCCTGATCCTGACCTTGCTGGCGAGAACGACGGTGAGCGCCTATTGGCGATATCTGATCCCCATCGGGTTCATCGGCGCCTATACAACTTTTTCCACGTTCGAGTATGAAACCCTGCGCGCCATACAGGATGGTCAGATTATGACGGGCTTACTCAACGTAGGACTCAGCCTGGTGCTGGGATTTATAGCGGTTTGGGCCGGGGCCTCCATAGGGCGGATACTGGTATGAAGGAACAGTTTGTTCCCGTAGCTCCGCATACCTCGATGGTTCAGGCGGAGGTTGCCCAGGCAGTCCGCCGGATGCTGGCCGGTAATCTGCCAGAAACTCGGTTATGTGGCCCAGGCCACCCGCCGTCTCCACGCAGCGCAGCGCGGCCTTAGGCGACAGGAGAGCAAATGCTAAACACCGGACCCGCTAAGAAAGTTACCGTCTACGTGATGGAAGGGCAGACCTATCACGGCACGGCTTGTTATGCCGCGATCCTGGACTACCTGTTTTTCCGCGGTATCTCCGATGCGACGGTGGTGCGAGGGGTGGCTGGTTTCGGTACCGATCACCAACTGCACACCAGCCGCCTGGTCGACCTTTCCGACCAGATGCCAATCAAGATCGAGTTTCTGGAAAGTCCTGACCGGGTGCAAGAGGTGCTGCCCAGGCTGGCGGAGATGGCCTGCCACGGCATTATCGAGGTTCACGATACCAACGTTATACGACCTGTTCCGGCCGGCCAGAAGCCGCAGCCAGAAATTCAACCCGTCAAGCTACAGGCACAAGCCAAAATGATGCGGATCCTGATCGGGGAGCACGACAAGTGGAATGGCAAACCCCTGCACCAGGCTCTGGTGCAGGCTTTCCGGGCCAATGATATAGCCGGCGTCACGGTTTACCGGGGCATACTCGGTTATGGCGCCAATCGGCGCATTCACAAAGATTCGGCTTTGAACCTGTCGCACGACGCTCCCATCCTGCTAACCGTGGTCGATACCGAAGAGAAGCTGCGCGCCCTCATCCCGGTGCTCGACCAGATGGTGTTACAAGGCCTGGTAGTGCTTTCCGATGTTGACATTGTCAAGTACTCCCATGCCCAGCCGGTGTCGGAAGTGGAGGAGGCGCAGAGATGAAACTTGAGGGTAAGGCCAAGATGCTTCGTATCCACTTCGGAGAGGATGACCAATGGCAGGGCAAGCCGCTGTATGAGGCTATCGTGGAGCGCTGCCGCAAGCTGGACATTGCCGGTGCAACCGTGTATCGAGGCATCGAGGGATACGGCGCCAGCACGATCATTCGCCGATCGCATATGCTGCACTTCTCCTCCGACGCTCCGATTCTGGTGCAGGTCATTGATACGGCAGAGAACATTCAGCGCCTTATACCGGTGCTGGATGAAATGGTGCAAGAGGGATTGATTGCCATGTCGGATGTGGAAGTGATCAAGTACGTGCATCAGGAAGGGCAGAGATCGCAGCCCTGACGGCCCATTCCAGCGCTGCTCTCATTTCCGTGGACCTTGCCGAAGTAAAGCCGCAGATGCCGAATGTAGAAAACCTGTCCGTGTCGAATCCCCAACCAACGGCGCCGCCGGATGCGCAAGCGCTCTCCCGGCTGGCTGAAATTGCCGCGGAGCTGGGCGACAGTTCGGCTGCCGGGGACATCGCTCAACTGGTCAGCAGAATCAACGAAGGACGTTTCTTCGTAGCCTGTGTGGGTCAGTTCAAGCGCGGCAAATCCACTTTGCTGGATGCCCTGGTGGGCGAAGAATTACTGCCCACCGGAGTGGTCCCGGTCACGACTGTTCCCACCGTGCTGCGCTATGGGAGGCAAAGGAACGCCCGGGTTTTGATCGACGGCAAATGGAAGGCGATCCGTCCTGAAGACCTCGGCCAGTATGTCTCCGAGGAACTGAATCCGGAGAACGAAAAAGGTGTGGAAGGTGTGGAGGCGTTTCTTGCCTCGCCCTTGCTGGCTTCCGGCATGTGCCTGGTCGATACGCCCGGAATTGGATCCGTGTTTTCCGGCAACACCGAAGCCACGAACGACTTCATCCCGCAGATTGACGCCGCCATCCTGGTGGTAGGCGCTGATCCTCCGATCTCCGGCGACGAACTGGCGCTGATGGAAGCCGTGGGCGCTGATGTAGACCACATCTTTGTCGTGCTGAACAAGATGGACCGGGTGTCGCTGCACGAATGCCGGCAGGCTGGCGCCTTTGCAACCAAGGTACTGGCGACGCGCCTGAAAAAACCGGTACAGCGTATTTACGAAGTCAGCGCGCTCAACCGGCTAAACGGTTCCGGCAACAACGACGATTGGGAGGCGTTGACCCAGGATCTGAAACGACTGGCCAGCCAGTCAGGGCAGGACATGACCCGCGCAGCCGCCGAGCGCGGCGTGCGTCGGTTCTCCGCTTCTCTGCGGCGCTCGGTCGAGCAGCGCCTGCGCGCCCTGACGGAACCAATTGCCAATTCTGAGCAGCGCATTGCCAATCTTCGGCAGACCGTCAGCCAGGCAGAGCAATCGCTGCGCGATTTGGGGACGCTGTTTTCTGCCGAGCAGCTGCGGCTTTCCAACATCTTGCTGGCCCGGCGCAAGAAATTTTTCAGAGAGGCTTTCCCCGCGGCCTGCGAGGAATTCAAGCGGGAAGCAAACGCCGTAACCGCCAGCTTTGGTCCGCGCCGGCGGCGCGAGCTGATGGCCCTGGCCCAGGCCACCGCCCGGCGTTATGTCATGCCTTGGCTGGATGCGGAAGAGGCGCAGGCAGAGGAACTGTACCAGGCGGTCACGCAGCGCTTCGTGAACCTGGTGAACGGGCTGCTGCAGCGGATTTCGCAGGAACAAGCGGCCGACTTTTCCCATCTTCCAAAATCGCTGGACAGCGAACCGGGTTTCCGCACCAGCTCACGCTTTTTCTTCTACGACATGATCACCATGGCGCAGCCGCCTTCGCCTTTGTTGTACTCGTTTGACGGTCTGCTGGGAGCGCTCCATCTGCACCGCTGGTTTCGAAAAGAGGCAGAGAATTTTCTGGAGCGGCTGCTGGACACGAATGCCTCGCGGGTTCAGGGAGACGTGGAGCGGCGGGTGGTGGAGAGCCGCTTGCGTCTGGAGTCCGACGTGCGCAAGCTGCTGCGTGAGGTAAGTGCATCGGCCGAACAAGCGCTGTCGAGAGCGAAAGAACTGATGGCCGCGGGCAGCAGCGCGGTGGCCACCGAAGTTGAGCGGCTGCGCCGGCTGCAGGCAGAACTCAACCCGCTTGCCGGCTCGTCCTAGCCGTCGCGCGCCTGTTTCTTAACCAGCCCGACAAGCTGTGTCTGCGCGACCGCCAGCTGCTTGCGCAAAACTTGTATCCCGGCATCCACATGCTTTTCTTCCAGCAGAAACGGCGGGAGGGATTGGCCCGGGTCGTCCCCTCAGCGTCAGGGATGACGATGCAGAACATGGGTGGCAATGTCTGGCCAGAACTCGCGAAACACGTTGGTGAGAGCGTCGCGTCCAATCGCGTAAGCGTATTTGGCGGCGAGCTGTTCGCCGGTATGGTCCGCGCTGGGATAGTAGGTGGTGGAAATGCCCTGGGCTATGCCGCGGCCCAGCAACTCCGAAATATTGAAGCTGTTGTGTCCCTGGTAATTTGGGGTGATGAGTACGCGCGTGGCAGCGTAGATCCCACGCTTCCAGAAGCCGCCCTCGCCTTTGGCGAAGTAACGCTCGTCCTGATGGAAAATGGTCGGCAGGAGGAAGATCACCCAGTAGTTGCCGTCAGTCTTATCGGCCAGCCCGCGCCAGTAGTATTCTCCAAAGCCCCCTATCCCTTTACCCAGGTCTGGGTGGGCATTGGTGCCCTCCGCCAGGGCGGAGGTAATGCCTACGAAGATGAACGACGAGTAGTCGAAACTGTTCTGCGTGGCAATTTTGAAGCTCTGCTTCGGGGTGGGAGGCGGAGGCAGCGCGCCGGCGCTGACCGCTCGAAAATTGGGCATGACTCCCAGTATTCGCTTGGGTTGCTGCTTCGAGGCCGGAACACCCCGAGGCGTGCTGGAATCGCCGCTCGGAGTCGTGGCGACCGGAGTGCCCATTTGCGGCACCGGCGTTTCCGGGTTCGGTGGCGCATCAGCGGTGGAAGATTGCTTGGCTTCCGGCAGCGGGGCCGGCGTCGAAGAACTATCGCTTTGTTGCGCCACAGCGCAGGCAGGCAATCCCATCAGTACAAACCATAAGACCAGACGCAAAAAGAGTCCCTTCTACTAGCGATGCACATGAGCTTGAATTATATCGGCACTTACGTTTTGGAATTTAAGTCTGTGGACTTAGATGTCGTAATCGCGCGAAAAGTTTGGGCCGTTGCGGGTTCACAGCAATTTACTTGAAATCAGAATTGAAGAGGTTTCTGTTTTGTGCCCAGCTGAATCGAGCTTCCCTGGTGCAAGTTATACCGCCCGGCGACAGGCGCAACCTGCCACGCCGATTGGCGGAATGAGCGCTATCCGTTAATCTACGAACATGTCCGCTGCTGTGGAGCAGGCACTGGCCCTGATTCGCGACCGCCGTCCCGACTCGATCGACCAGGCACTGGCCTTACTGCAGAACACCGTCTACTCATTCAGCATGAAAGTCTGCGGCCATCCCCAGGATGCCGAAGACACCATGCAGGAAGTTCTGCTGAAAGCTATTCCGCATTTATCTAACTTCGATAATCCGCGCGCCCTGGCGGTCTGGCTTTACAAGGTCGCCCGCAATCGCTGCCTCAGCAACCGCCGCGGGGAGAAGAATTCCGCGCAAAAGAATATCTCGCTGAATGAGTTGATGCCCGATGGCCGCGAGCTGGCCGAGCTGCTGAGTAAAGCGCCGGGCCCCGAACTGGCTGCACTCAATCGCGAATCCGCCGAACATCTCAAACAGGCGGTGCTGGCTGTACCTCCGGCCTATCGCATGGTTCTTGTCCTGCACGACATGGAAGAGTTGAGCACCGCGGAAGTAGCCCAGATTACCGGTTTGCGGGAAGGTACCGTGCGGGTTCGGCTGCATCGCGCGCGCCTGCTGGTGCGGCGTCATCTGGCGCGGCTGGAAAAAGGCAAGCCGCTCGCCGGTTTCGATCTTCATGCCGCCGTCGAGAGGACACGTCCCCAGCGTTGCCGCGGCCTGTTCGCCGCGCTTTCCGATTACCTGGATGGGATTGTGGATGATGCCGTGTGCGCGGAGATGGAACGCCACATCCAGCAGTGCCAGCCTTGCCAGGCTTTTCTCGCCAGCTTGCAACAGGCCGTGTTGCAGTGCCGCTCCTATGCGCCGCCCTACGATTCCCGGCGCGCCGGCGAACTTCGCCGCGATCTGCTGCTCAAATATCAACAGGCCGTCGCCGGCTTAGAAAAAGTTCAACGACAATCTGTCTCCGGCTGACCAGCCGCTCGCCGGGATCGCGCAGGATGGCGCGAAAGCCGTTTAAACTGGATAGGAAGGCGTGCCTGACGTCGCCCCATATCATGACTGCTCATTTACCCATCAAGACGATCTTGTTTGCTACCGATTTCCTGGAGAGTTCCAGACTCGCGCTCGACTACGCTGTAAGCTTCGCGCATCACTATAACGCCCGACTGCTGCTGACCCATGTTTTCCAGATGCCGCAAGCCGCCACCGAAGCCGAAGCTCTGGCCGGTCCCAGCATCTCCCGCTTGAGTCGCGAAAATCGCCTGGAGGCCTTCGCTGCCGGCGTGCGCCGGGTGGGAATAAAGACAGAATGCCTTCTGCTCGAAGGCTGGATGCCCGACGCCCTGCTGGCTCACGTACAACAGATCCAGCCTGACCTGCTCGTCCTGGGAACGCACGGAGATTATCGCGGCCTGGGGCACATGCTCATCGGCTCGAACGCCGAAGCGATGCTGCTTTCGGCGCCCTGTCCCACGCTGACCGTCGGTCGCCACGTGCCCGCCGGGATCGGTCCTGAATCTTCCCCGGATTACATTCTGTATGTTACCGATTTCACCCCGGAATCAGCAGCAGCGGCGCCCTACGCCGTGGGACTTAGTCATGACTTCCACGCCCGCCTCGACATTTCCCATCTTCTGCCCGATGGTTCTGGACAGCACAAGAAAGCCGATCACGAACTGGCTCAGCATTACTGCGATGCCGTACGGCAATACGTTCCCGGCGCCGAGAGTTCCTGGTGCGTTCCCGGCGAGCAACTGGAACACGGCGCCACCAAGCACGCGATTTTGCAGCGAATCAAAACTGATGCGGCTGGGGTTATCGTCCTGGGAGTGCGGGGCGAGTCTCAGTTAGCCCGGCATATCCACACCAGTCTGGCTTACGAACTGGTTGCGACCGCTGCCTGTCCGGTGTTCACCATCCGGGGTTGAAGCGCGGAAGTAACAATCGGCAAGGACAGGGAGTCGCCAGCTCTGGCTCTCTATCCTTGCCGATGTAGTTATCGGGGAGGTTTCCCATTTGGGGAATCAGCCCTTCTCCGCTTGAAATACCCTGTAACGCTATCACCCGTCACTGCGTTTCTTCCTGTAGCCCGATGTAATGGGCTTTGCCGGGCCCGATTCTGGTCCGGCAGTTCCGGAGAGAAACATGATTTCTGCCAGCATAGTTTTAACTCAACCGCAAGGCAATCATCGGCAATTCATAGCCAGCAGCGGCAGCGGACACCATTTCGTTATCGACGATCCCACCGGCAACACCGGCGCCAAGCCGATCGAACTTGTCGCCATCGCCCTGGCCGGTTGCACGGCCTTCGACGTCATCAACATCCTGCGCAAGAAACGCCAGCAGATTACCGGATACGAGGTAAGCGTCGAAGCCGACCAGGCGCCTGATCCGCCGCAGGTTTTTACCCAGGTCCGCATTCATCACATCGTGACCGGGGTCGAGGTTTCCCAGCAGGCGGTCGAGGAAGCGATCCGGCTCTCGGAAGAAAAGTATTGCTCCGTCGGCGCGATGGTGAAGCAAAGCGCTGAGCTGCACACCACATTCGCGATCGTGCCCGTCGCCCAGGCTGTTCTGGTCGGAGCCTGAGGATGTCGCCGGCTCGTTACTCGGTCCCGGCAATTTCACGCAGCAAGCCCCGGCTCTACCCACTGGGTTCCGTCGTGATGGCGGTCGCGCTACTCCTGTCTGCGTCGTTGATGGCGCAAGACGCGGCTGCGCCTATCACCTTGCCCCAGGCCGTCAGCATGGCTTTGGAAAAAAACCCGCTCCACCAGGCCGCGCTGGCCGGTACGCGTATTTCGCTCGCCGGGATTCGACTGGCACGCTCGCCGCTTATGCCGAAAATCATGTTCAGCGAAAGCGCAGTACGTGGTAACGATCCCGTCTTCGTCTTCGGCACTCAACTGCGGCAGCAGAGTTTCACCCTGGCAGACTTCGCACTCAACCGGCTGAATACGCCGACGCCGATCGGAAATTTCTCCAGCCGCTTCTCCGGCCAGTGGAATCTGTTCGACGGCCTGCAAAGCTGGTACGGCGTGACTCGCGCCAAATATATGCAGCAAGCATCGGAGCAGCAACTCGATCGCACCGACCAGGAGTTGGTGTACGAGGCGGTGCAGGCTTACGACGGCGTGTTACTAGCACAGAAACAAGTTGCCGTGTCGCAAGCGACCTTGAAGACCGCAGCGGCGATCGAGGCGCAAAGCCGGGTCCGGGTTGAGAGCGGCATGGCGGTGGATTCCGATCTGCTCAGCGCCCAGGTGGCTACAGCCTCGCGGAAGCAGGAATTGATCGAGGCACAAAACGCCTTAGCCTTGGCCCGCTCGCAGCTGGCAATCGCCCTGGGAATGCCGTCGGACACGGTTTACCAGCCGCAGGAAAATCTCGCCGAGCATAGCTTTCCGGCCATCACGGTTGCCGGCCTCGAGCAGCAGGCGCTGGTCAAGCGTCCCGACCTGAAGCAGGTTGAATCGGAGCGCAGCGCCCAGGCAAAAAGCATCTCCATGGCCAAGGGCGCGTTCGCCCCGCGGTTGAACGTCTACGGCTCATGGGAAACCGACAGCCCTTCTCCGGGATGGAATGGCGGCAATAACTGGATGGCCGGGGCCGAGGTGCAGTTCGATCTCTTCGATGGCGACAGCAAGCGCGCACATCTGGCTCTGGAGAAAGCCGTACAGGAAAAGGCGACGGCTATGCGCGACGCTTTTCGCGATCAGATACGGTTGCAAGTCCGCAAAGCTTATTACGACTACGACGCCGCCCGGCAGCAGGTCGAGGTGGCGCGCGACGCAATTCAGCAGGCAGAAGAAAGCCTGCGCATCAATCAGAACCGGTATGACGGCGGACTAACTACTGTCAGCGATCTGTTGCGCGTGGAAGAAGCTGCGCATCGCGCCCAAACCGACTATTGGCAGGCGGTATATCGCATGCAAACCAGTTACGCCGGAGTGGAACTGGCCGCCGGCACGCTTACTCCCAGTTCTCCGGCGGTGATCCCATGAATCGCAACCACAACTTCAATGCACCGGCGTCCATTTTTCCCGGTGTCATCCTGAGCGAGGCCTTCAGTCCGAGTCGAAGGACCCCTGTCGCCGCGACAACGCTGCTTGTTTTCCTCGTCGTTTTCTTCACCGCCTGCTCCAGCGATAAACCCGCAACTCCGGCGACTCCCGAAACAATCTCCGGCATCTCCATCTTCACCGCCCAGCGCGCCACCATTCCCGACTACCTGGAAGCAACCGGCACGGTTCGTGCCGCGGATTCGGCGCAACTTTCCAGCCAGATGATGGGAACCATCACGCGTGTAGCCGTGCACGAAGGCGATCATGTCCGCCGCGGAGAAGTGCTCATCACGATCGACGCCGCTCAGCCTCATGCTGCCTACCAGAGCGCCGCCGCCGGCGTGCAGGCTTCCGACCAAAATATTGCGGCCGCCGATGCCGACTACGCGCTGGCCGAGTCGACCATGCAGCGCTACCAGATGCTGAACGACAAGAAGTCGGTGAGCCCGCAGGAATTCGACGAGGTGAAGGCGAAACTGGCTGCAGCGAAGGCCCGCCGCGACGCCGCTCATGCGACTCGCGCCCAGGCGGAAGCCGCGGTTTTGCAGGCTAATACCGCTGTAGGATTCTCCAGCATTCGCGCTCCGTTCGACGGCATAGTCACCGCCAAGCTGGCTGATGTCGGCGCCATGGCCTCGCCCGGCGCTCCGCTGCTGACGGTCGAAGATCCCAGCCGCTTTCGCCTCGAGGTCCAGGTTGACGAGAGTCAGATCGGCGCAGTTCGCTTGGGCGAAGTGATTCCCATCGTGATCGATGCGCTGGGCACGCAGCAGATTTCCGCCAAGGTGGAACAGATCGTGCCTGCCGCCGATCCCTCCAGCCGCAGCTTCACCGTCAAGATCGACCTGCCGCCCGATGCGCAGATTCGCTCGGGTCTCTTCGGACGCGCGCAATTTCCCCGAGGCCAACGGCAATCGCTCCTCGTTCCGCAAGCCGCGCTCGTACATCGCGGTCAATTGGACGCGGTCTACGTAGTCGACAAGGATCAGATCGCGAGCCTGCGCTACATCACCCTGGGTAAACCTGCCGCCAAGGATGTCGAAGTTCTCTCCGGACTCGATAGCGGCGAGCGGGTTGTCGCCGACCCCAGCGGACGCGCTCTGAGCGGCAAGCGAATCGGAGCCCAGTAATCATGCCGGTTGAGCATAAAACTCCGCTGCGTTTTGCCGGCATGGTGGCGCACGCCTTCATCAACTCCAAGCTGACGCCGCTGTTCATTGCCGGCGCACTGCTGGCCGGCGCCTTCGCCATTCTGATGACGCCGCGCGAAGAGGAGCCGCAGATCGTCGTCCCCATGCTCGACGTCTTCGTGCGCATGCCCGGGGCGACGCCTGCCGAAGTGCAGCAGCGCGCCACCATCCCCATGGAACGCCTGCTGCGCGAGGTGCCCGGCGTGGAGTACGTGTACTCCATCAGCCAGCCCGGCATGAGCATGCTGGTGGTCCGCTTCTACGTAGGCACCAAAGAAGAAGACGCGATCCTCAAGGTTTACAACATCCTGTATTCCAACTTCGATCGCATCCCGCAAGGCGTTTCCCAGCCACTCATCAAGGTGCGCTCGATCGATGACGTGCCTATCATGGCGCTCACGCTGTGGGGCGAGCATTACAGCAGCTACCAGCTGCGCCAGATCGCCGGCGAGCTGGAACAGCAGCTCAAGCAGATCGACGACGTCTCCGAGACGAAAATCATCGGCGGCCTGCCTCGCCAGGTCCGAGTGGTGCTCGACTCCCAACGGCTGGCAGCTTACGGCATGACCGCCGGCGCCGTTACCGCGCAATTGGAGCAGGCCAACGCCCGCAGCTCATCGGGAAGCTTTGCTCAGGACAACCAGGAGTTTCAGGTCGAAGCCGGGCGCTTCCTGGGCAGCGCTGAAGATTTGAAGCAAGTGGTGGTCGGCGTTTCGCAAGGCAAGCCGGTCTATCTTCGCGACGTGGCCACCGAGATCGTTGATGGTCCCGCCGAACCGGAAGACTACGTCCTGTACGCCAACGCTGCCGGCGCTCCCAGCACCGCCCCACGAGGTGAATATCCTGCAGTCACCATCACGCTGGCCAAGCGCAAAGGAACCAACGCTACCGTTATCAGCGAAGCGGCAGAGAAGAAAATCGCTGACTTGCGCGGATACCTGCTTCCTTCCGACCTGAACGTTACGGTCACCCGCAACTATGGCGAGACCGCCAAAGACAAGTCCGACGAGCTGCTGAAGCATCTCTTTCTGGCCACGCTGTCGGTCACGCTGCTGATCGCGCTGGCGCTGGGCTGGCGCGAGTCGGGCGTAGTGCTGATCGCCATTCCCGTCACCCTGGCGCTGACGTTATTCATCTTTTACATCTTCGGCTACACATTGAACCGGGTCACGCTCTTCGCGCTCATCTTCTCTATCGGAATTCTGGTGGACGACGCGATTGTCGTGGTCGAAAACGTGGTGCGCCATTTCCGTCTGCCTTCGAGCCAGGGCCGTCCACTCTCCGATGTAGCTGTGGAAGCGGTGGACGAAGTCGGCAACCCCACCATCCTTGCGACGTTCGCGGTGATCGCCGCGATTCTTCCCATGGCGTTCGTGCGCGGCCTGATGGGTCCCTACATGCGCCCCATTCCGGTAGGCGCTTCGGCCGCGATGCTGTTTTCGCTGATCGTGGCCTTCGTAGTATCGCCGTGGGCGGCATTGCGCCTGCTCCGTCACTACGCTTCCGCCGAAGGACACCAGCACGAAACCGAAGGCTGGACGACGCGCTTCTACCGCCGCATCATGAACCCGTTGATCGACAATCCTCGGCGCCGTTGGCTCTTTCTCGCCAGCGTGGTGATCATGTTGTTGCTCGCCTGCTCGCTGGTGGCATTCAAGCTGGTGAAAGTGAAGATGCTGCCCTTCGACAACAAGAGCGAGTTCCAGGTAATGGTCGACATGCCCAACGGAACCACGCTGGAGCAGACCACCCGCGTCGCTCAGGAACTGGGACAGTACCTCGGCAAGCAGCCGGAAGTGCAGAACTACCAGATCTATTCGGGCACTTCGGGTCCTTATAACTTCAACGGGCTGGTTCGCCATTACTTCCTGCGGCACGGCGCCAATCAAGCTGATCTCCAGGTCAACCTGTTAAATGCTCATCAGCGTAGTGCGCAAAGCCACGACATCGCCAAGCGCCTTCGCCCCGGATTGGTCGAGATCGGTAATCGTTACGGAGCGCGCATCAAGGTTGCCGAGGTTCCGCCCGGCCCTCCTGTGCTCGAAACGCTGGTCGCCGAAGTTTACGGTCCTGACTACCAGCAGCAGATCGCGATGGCCCGGCAGATCAAGCACATCTTCCAGACCACGCCGGGAGTCGTCGACGTCGACTGGTACGTTGAAGATCCACAGGTGAAGTACGATCTGCAGGTTGACATCGATAAAGCTGCTCTGCACGGCGTCTCCGCCGCCAACGTGAGCCGCACTCTGGAGATCGGGCTGGACGGCGCGACCGCCGGCCTGCTCCACGTGCCCGATTCGCGCGAGGATATTCCCATCCGCGTGCAGCTAAGCCGGGCCGACCGCTCCAGCATTGCTTCCCTGCAATCGCTGCACCTTCCCAGCATCGGTGGTGGCCAGGTCTCCATTGGAGAAGTGACCAACGTCGAGAAGAAGACCATCGACACCACGCTCTACGGCAAGAATCTTCATCCTGTCGTCTACGTACTGGGAGATGTTGCCGGCGAAGAAGAGAGTCCCGTCTACGCCATCCAGAAGATGGGCAAGGCCATCGATCAACTCAAGACCGCCGATGGCTACCACATCAAGCAATACAACGTTGCCCTGCCTACCGAGACCGATCGTCTCGCCATGAAATGGGATGGGGAGTGGCATATCACGGTCGAAGTGTTTCGTGATCTGGGGCTGGCCTTCGCCGCCGTTTTGGTTTTGATTTATGTGCTGGTCGTAGGCTGGTTCCGCTCGTTCATCATCCCCTTGGTGATCATGGCCCCTATCCCGCTGACCCTGGTCGGCATTCTTCCCGCGCACGCGCTGATGGGGGCGTTCTTCACCGCAACCTCGATGATCGGATTTATCGCGGGTGCCGGCATCATTGTTCGCAATTCCATCATCCTGGTCGACTTCATCGAGCTGGGCCGGGAGCAGGGCATGAGCCTTGAGCATGCCGTGGTCGACGCCGGCGCCGTGCGATTCCGTCCCATGTTGCTGACCGCGGCTGCCGTGGTAGTGGGCGCGAGCGTAATCCTGTTCGATCCCATCTTCCAGGGACTGGCAATCTCCCTCATGGCCGGCGAGGTAGCTTCCACCCTGCTGTCGCGTATGGCGGTTCCTGTTCTTTACTACATGGTAGAAAAACACAAATCGCCGGTACAACCAGCACTGGAGCCTGAGCCGGCCGCTTTGGAGGTAGGGGTATGAATATCGAACGCTCATTAAGAGTTATCGCGGGTGCATTCGTACTGATCTCGCTCGCACTCGGCTACTGGATCTCACCCTATTGGTTTCTGTTCACGGCTTTCGTCGGTGCAAATCTTTTCCAGTCAGGATTCACCGATTGGTGCCCGATGATGACCTTCCTGCGTAAACTGGGATTGAAGTCGGCAGGCGGGGTGTAGAGGAGAAAGCATGACAACCTGGTTATCAATCTTCGCGTTCCTGGTTATCTACGTGGTGCTCACCAAGTGGGTGCTGCCCAAGCTGGGCATTCCTACCTGACGCAGCCGAAGTGGCGCCGAGTCTCGGTGCGAGATAACTAAAGAGCCCAAGCCGCCCATCAGTTAGTTTCTAAATCAGATCCGATGGCTCGGACGCTGAAAACCACCAGCTGCTATTGCTTCGGCTGCCGGTTATTGGTTCATCTGGAAAAGCCCAAAGATTTACGATACTTTCTTCGCTTGGCCGGTTACGCCGGTCGTGGCCTGAATGTTCGCACCGCAGCAGAAGCTCTACAAACCTTGCATATTGTCATCCCGAACCGGCTTCAGTAGGTAAGCTGCTTTCCCAAGGTTTTCAGCAGACTTTTCAGCCTCCAGGTAACATCACCTCGCCAGACAACAGCCACGGTTACCGCCGCATCCGGTCTATATAGGACTGCAATAAAGCTGATCCGGAGGTCAAAATGAAAGCCACAATTGCCATCACAGCCTTCGCGCTCTTCGCATTTGCCACCTGCCCGCTGGCTCGTGCCGCAAGCACCACCCGCAAGCCAGATGACCGGGCGGTCACCGGTTGCCTGGAGAGAGGGATCAACCCCGACCACTACAAACTCATGGCGCAGGACGGCAGCACCTGGCAGGTCAAAGACGGGCGTTACGTAGATCTGACGCCTTATATCGGGGAGAACGTTACCGTCGCCGGCCCCGCATCGTCGGCCGAAACGCGCGCTACCCAGCAGCCGGACAAGGCCAGGATGACTCAATCGGCGCAGGTCGAGAACCACCTGACAGTGCTGGACGTCGCCGTGGATAACCAGAGTTGTCGTCAGTAAAGGATGGTTCCTTTGGTCACGACGCCTTCGGCCGCTGTCGCGACTGTTCGCCAAGCACTGCTCAACCAGCTTATGGATCGTCACCACCAAACTGCGTGGAACCTGATAGCTTGAGCAGAAAGCAACTTCGCCGCAACTCCTTATACAGCCGGGAGCAGGCTGGTTAACCGTCCGAAAACGCGCTCGCCTGCTCCCTCTGTTCGCGACCAGGGATCGGGCTGGCGAAGCCCAAGCGATCAGCCTCCACATAAGTCAGTCCTCCGGGCCGCAATTCGGCCCGGTCAATTTCCCGGCGCATTGCCTGACGTCAGGATTTTATCCTCCGTTCGCTGAACGTCATGACAAGCTACTCGGAACAGTTGCCAGAGGACGGCCGCCAGGGCCGCCAGGCCCGCGCTCCACAAAACGAAAGCCATACCCACCACCCATGCCGGCGCTGCTCCCACTCGTCTTAACAGGAAGGGCAAGAAATTCCAGGTGGTGATGTGAACGTAGTCCCATGGGTCCCAATGCATGGCATAGTTGTTCAGTCCCCAGGCATCCATTTTGTTCAACTCGAACGCGGTGATGTTCTTCAGGCGCAAGGCAATTACGAAAGTTGGGTGCCCGAGGGTTTCCATCTGGTAAATCTCAAGCGGTAACCAGAACGTGAGGGATGCCAGCTGGACCACGGCGCTCATTGCCAGCAACGTGATTCCGGCAGCCCACACCAGCCTTCCTGCCTGATTGCGATAACGCAACAGCAGCGGAACTGCCAGCAGGGAAGTCAGTTCGACGCTGGTCGAAACGTAGCGGTCCCCCCAGGCGAAGTCGCCGCTCCAAACCGTATAGCGCGCGTAGAAACTGATGTAGGCCAGCAGCAGCAGGAATCCCGTGGCGACGTAGGCCTTGACGGCGGGGCTGAACCGCTTCCAGCTTACAGCGACCATCAGAATCATCAGCACCAGCAGCGGATCGAAGAGAAAGATCGATTTTTCGGGAGCGAATAAAGCTCCGAAAAAGCCAACGTGGAACGGCGTTTCGAACGGATAGCTGGCCGGCAGAGCAGGATTTCGCTGCCTGGCTTCGGCAGCGACCACACTCACATAGGTGTTAAACCACGATCCGAAGCGGTAGTACTGATAGAGCCGATCCAGCAAACCAAAAACAACATAAACCGGGAAAGCCGTAGCGATATAGGTTCGGCTTCGAGTCCCCAGCTCCCTTCCGCGAACGCCGTCGAACCAAAGCGCGAGTAGCACGAAACCGGCTCCTGCGATCAGGTCCAGGCCGGTGGTGAGGCGGGTCAGCAGATTCAGCCCGAAGGCGAGCGAGCCGATCAGCAGAGCACGCTGGCTGTTGCTCCGCAGCCACTCGTACTGAAAGCAGAATCCCGCCAGCGTCAGCAGAAAGATGTAATTGTTCTCCATCATGTTCTGCGTGTAATGCAGGTGGGTCGTCAGCAGCAACAACGCCAGTGAGCCGGCAACCGACTGCTTCACCTCGAAGTTCAATTGCCGCAAAAACCGGAAACAAAGCAGCCCAGTTAAAACATTGATGAGGACGTTAATGCTGTAGCTGATGACGATGTTGCGGACGCTGGGATCGTTCCCGTTGTAATTGGCGAAAATGGGGAGCCGCTCCACATAGGTTCCGACCATGTCGGCCGGCAGCAGGATCAGCGACTGTCCGATGCCGTACCAGCTTTGCAGCTTGCCATCGCGGCCGTGCACCCCGAATTCGGGATACTCCTGGGGAAACACTGGGGGTTCGGCAGTCCAGAAGGCATGGGCGGATTGGGCCCGGTGCTGGGTGTCGGCGGTGCCTAACTCTCCCGATTGCACGACCAATGCGATAAGGCCCGCCGCCAGGGCCAGCAGGAAGCGGGGATCGCGAAACCAGCGGCGAATAACAGGAATCATCGTGGAAGATTCTCTGCCATTGGCTCTATTGCCCGAGCATCCCTTTTTTCACGTTTGCAGTCGGCGGTTTCGGCCCCAGCCACACTGACAACAGCACCGGGCGGAAAGCCGAACCGGCGATGGTCAACTTCTCTTTGCCGTTGATGGCCAGGGTGGTGCCCGTGCCCGGAATATAAGTGAAGACCATCTGGTCTCCCGGCTTGAGCGGTTCCAGCGCGCTCAGCAACCGGTCGATGTCGGGCTTCATCGTAGTGACGGCTTCCGGTGTGTTGTCGCTGAACGACTCGTTGAATGCATTAGCCATCTGGCTCTTGCTGGCGCTGTGCAGGAATTGCATGACAATCCGGTTGGGCCCGTCCGCCTTGATGATAGCGTTCGCATCCGACGACTTCTGCTCGAGGTACAGGCCCGCGACGTAGACCTTCACCATGAAATCGGTCCTCAATCCCAGGCCGTTGAGCACCAGCTTTTTTTCCCCCACTTGCTGGGTGTCCGGCATGGTCACTCCCGCCAGACTGGCGGCCTCAAGAGCCGACATCGATAGCATCGCGATGAGCAGAATGGCAGTAGCCGATAACCAGATCTTTCGCACGTAGACTCCTGGAGAACAACTGGATGAAGGGCGATGGTAGCACACAGCCTTTTTGAAATGTCCCACGTCGGAAGTGAGCCCAACCTGATCGCCGCTCCGGCCAGATCTACCTGACACAATACCGTGCAAGAAGCTTGCCGGTTCTAAGCAGAATGCCCGATTTCCCTGATGCGTGATTGAAGCGAAACTTCCTCCGTAGTTGCTGAGGTTGGCGGCCACGCTTGGGGCCTGCCCAACTAAGTCTTTTGGATCGAGGAGTGTTCCATTGATGAAACGTCTTCTGCTGCTGGCAACTGCTTTTCTAACCTGTTCACTCACCGCCTCCGCCGCCAATGGCAATGTCGGAGGCGGCAATGGCCTGCCCATCCCGCCACCCTGGGCGACGGTCTATAGCCAAATCGAGAATCGAGGCAACTGGGGGATGTGCAACGCTCCCTCCTGCGCCGGCGGCAGCGGTACTGGTACGTACTGGATGGCACAGTTTCAAAGTTCGCCTTCGCGCGACGGATCCAGTACCGAGTTCTTTAACTCAGGCATCTGGGCGAATGCGCTGTTTTATCAGAAGCTGGGCGCCGATGACAGCGTGCATAATCTGCTGTGGGATTTCTACTTTTATGTAGACAGCACTTCGCAAACCGCTACTCAGGCTTTGGAGTTCGATGCTTTCCAATTCGTCAACGGCTACAACTACATGATCGGAAGCCAGTGCGATTATGGTGCCGGCCTTTGGGACACCTGGGACGAGGCCTCGGGACACTGGATACCCACCTCCATTGCCTGTCCTAAGTTCAATCCTGGCACCTGGCATCACATCCAATGGTACGAAACCACCAACACTACGAATCATCAGTACACGTATGTCACGCTGGTGGTTGATGGCGTGGGCAAAAGCCTCAACGTCACGGGCAATGCCAGGAATCTGAATTGGTCCGACAATCTGGGCGTGCAGTGGCAACTGGATGTGAATGCCACCGGCGAGGGATACCACGAGTGGATTGACAACGCGACCCTCACCGTCTGGTAAACCGAAATTGGATGCGAGTCGGAAGCGGACTCAAGGGGACAATCAACTGATCTTGGTCTCCAGTTCGTGCCAGCGGCCGTAAAGTTGATCGACAAGTTGCTGGGTGGTGTGCAACCGGCTCTGTGCCGCCAGCAGTTTCCCGGCATCGCTGGCGATGGCCGGATCTTCATAGGTGGCACGTGCTTCCTTTAACTGCTCTTCAGCTTTCGCGATGCGCTGCTCAAGAGTTGCGTACTCGCGGGCTTCCAGATAGGACAACTTCTTTCTTGGTGCAGGAGTTATGGCCGCCAGGCTCTCAGCCTTTCCCTCACGATCAGGCGCTTTGTCAACGTTCTTTGACGCCCGCTCTCGCTCCTCCTGCCATGCCTCCCACTGCGAGTAATCGGCAAAACGCCCGGCGGCGCCCAGCCCGTCAAGTCCCACCACGGTGGTAGAAACGCGATCGAGAAGGTAGCGATCATGGGTGACCAGCACCAGCGCGCCCCGGAATTCCAGCAGGCTCTCTTCCAATACTTCCAGCGTGGGAATGTCAAGATCGTTGGTCGGCTCATCCAGCAGCAGCACATCGGCAGGTTGCAGCATCAGGCGGGCGATGAGCACGCGGGCCCGCTCTCCACCGGATAAGCGACCGACGGGTTGATTCAGCTGTTCGCCGGTAAACAGAAAGCGTGCCGCCCACGAAGCCACATGGATCACGCGTTCCTGGTAAATTACCGAGTCGCTGTCGGGCGCCAGCGCCCGGCGCAGCGTCACATCACCCTCGAGCACGCGGTTCTGATCGAAGTAAACGATCTGTAGCGAGTCGGCGGTGCGAATCTCGCCGGCTGTCGGCTCCAGCTCTCGCGATAGCATCCGTAATAAGGTTGTCTTGCCGCTGCCATTCGGGCCGACCAGACCGACCCGCGTTCCGGCGGTCAGGATGAAGTCAAGGTCCTGGAATAGAGTGCGGCCGCCAATGTCGATCCTGACATTTTCCAGTTCGATCAAGCGCCGAGTCTTGCGGTCGCTGGCAGAGAAATCGATCCCAGCGCTGGCAGTACGAGTGCGCGCATTCAAATCCGCTAATTCGCCGATCAGCTGATTCGCCTTGTCGATGCGCGCTTTGGATTTTGAGGTTCGGGCCTTGGGTCCGCGGCGCAGCCATTCGATCTCGCGGTGTACCCGATTCTCCAGTGCCTCCTGGTGCTTGGCTTGGGCATGCAGGAACGCTTCTTTCTCTTCGAGTAGCTTGCTGTAGTTGCCCGCGACGCGCAAAAGTCCATCCGGATAAGCACGGTTCAGTTCCACCATCGCAGTGGCGACGTTCTCCAGAAAGTAGCGATCGTGGCTCACCACGACGGAGGCAAAAGAGGCAGACTGCAGAAGCTCTTCCAACCACTCGATCGCAGCCAGGTCGAGATGGTTGGTGGGCTCGTCGAGCAAGAGAATATCGGGCTGCTGCACCAGGGCTTCGGCGATAGCCAACCGTTTGCGCCACCCGCCGGACAGGGATTCTGTCGCCACCTCCAGATGCTCGAATCCGGCGCGCCCGAGCGTTTCGGCTAGGCGGGCTTGCCACTCATCCACCGGGACAGCGGAACGTTCAAGCGCAGCCTCGATAACCGTGCGCACCGTCTGGCCGGCTGCGAACTGCGATTCCTGCTGCACATGGCTAAGCCGGGCGCGTTTGCGCAATGCAACGTCGCCGCCGTCGGGTTCGATTGCGCCGGAGAGAATTTGCAACAGCGTCGACTTGCCCGAGCCGTTAGGTCCGATCAGCCCGATGCGATCGCCCTCGGTAATGGTGAACGCTATCCCGCGGAAAAGCGGCGTGGCTCCGTAGCTCTTCGAGATCCCTTGGGCGTTGAGAATCGGCGGCAAACCGTGCAGCTTCCTTACGAGAGCGTTAATTTCAGGATAGCAGGGCAGTTGCTGGCGCGGTTGCCGCCTTCAGCCCAAAAGGGATAACGGAGCAATTGCTCGCCATGCCGGGGGACGAATGCAATAAAGACGAATGCAATAAAGTCGATAACCTGCGCGACTGGCGGGTATATTGGCTCCTGGCCGGGTGTCACCGGAACTCTGGCTTACACTGTGCCAAAGGGCTTGCCCATTGTTAAAGGTAATGGCTGATCGCATAGCGGCCGGCAGGTCACTATTCTCGCGCCCGGACGCCAGGTTCTTCTGGACCAAGCTGGTCATCGTTGTCGGGTGCCTGTCTGGTTTCTTGCTCTCAAGCAAGCTGTGGGTCAGTACCCGTTTTTTTCCTCTCATTCCGGTCTTTCCCGGATTGCCGCGCATTTCGTATCCCTTGGATTACTTTTACTTCGCGGTCCTGCTAGCCCTGCTTGTACTGATCGCCATCTTTTCGAAGCCGCGGATCTTCATTCTTGCCTTCGTGATCCTCGTACTCATACTCGCGTTGTTCGATCAAACTCGCTGGCAGCCCTGGGCCTATCAGTATCTATTTATGCTGGCGGCTCTGGGGTTTTCCTCATGGAAGGCGGACGACATCCGAAGCCAGACCAACGGCCTCAACATGTGCCGCCTGATTGTCGCCAGTATCTATTTCTACAGCGGATTACAGAAAGCTAACCCGCACTTTATCTCTCATGAGTTTCCGGAATTCATCGCCGGTATGGGAAGCGTGGCTGCGAGCCTGCACGCCTTCGGCTGGATCGCTCCTCTGGCGGAGATGGGTATCGGCATCGGGCTGCTCACCAAGAAATTTAGGGATGTGGCCGTAATTGCCGCGATCGCCATGCACTGGCTCGTCTTGCTGGTCATCGGTCCCTTTGGACGGAGATGGAACTCCATCGTCTGGCCCTGGAACCTGGCGATGATAGCGTTCCTCCTGCTCTTGTTCTGGAAGACCGATTTCTCCTTCCGTGACGTCGTGTGGAACAACCGGTGCCGCTTCCAGAAAGTAATCCTCCTACTGTTTGGCGTGATGCCGTTGTTCAGCTTTGTGGGTTGGTGGGATTCCTATCTTTCATCGTCACTCTATTCAGGCAACGTAACCTCGGGCGCTATCTTTGTCAGCGACGCTGTCAACAATGAGCTTCCCGGCTACATTCGTGGTTATGTACGACATGTGAGGGGAACCAACAACGTGTTGCAGATTACGAAGTGGTCGCTGGGCGAGTTGAACGTGCCGCCGTATCCGGAGATGAGGGTCTACAGGCAAATCGGGGCTGACATCTGCAAGCTGACCGACAATTCTCCTGATGTTACGCTGGCCGTCCAAGTAAAAAGTACATTGCTAAACGACGGCGGCGTTATTCGAGATACCTGCTTCGGAACCCTGGTTGTTCGCCGCTGGTGAGATGCCTAGCGTCTAAGTATCAAAGCGCGAAATTGTTTCGAGCGGCGACCCGCCTGCCTCCAGAAATACTGATAAAGCCTCGCCGAATAGAGCTGGTGTAACTAGCTGATTTTAAATCTATTAGCCAGAAATAATCCCGCCAACCTTTCCCCAATAAATTCCCAATCCGGTTTTAACTCGGACTTTAGGACTTCAAAAGCGCAGCGGCGGTACTTTGCAATCGTCGCCGGTGATGGCACAGGGCCGGAAGCAACAGTAAGCGGATTGGAACTTCCACCTGACCAGGACATCGGCACCAAAACAAATTCCGGCCGCCGCCGCGAATACAAAAAGAGGAGAATCACCATGAAACGCTTTCACCTTTCCCTGGCCCTTGCCTTCGCCCTGACCCTCTGCACTTCAGCCTGGGCCCAGAGCTATAGCTTCCTGTCAGTCAGCAACCCCGGCGATCCCAACAGCCCCTTTACCCAGTTGCTGGGCATTAACAATAGAGGTGTGATCGCCGGCTACCACAACTTCCTGCAAAACCAGGGATTCACCCTCGTGTTGCCTGCTCACTACACTACCGAGAACTTCCCGGGGTCGATGATGACCCAGGTCATCGGCATCAACAATAGCCTGACGACCGACGGCTTCTACGTCGACCAGAACGGCATTACGCACGGTTTCACCCACACCAGCAGCGGCACCTATGCCACCGTTGACTTCCCCGGAACCGCCTTCAACCAGCTTCTGGGACAGAACGATCTGCACCAGGCATCGGGCTACTACAGCATGAGCGTCGATAACACGACTCCCGACTTTCCTTATGTGTATGACGAAGTCGGCGGCGTGTTCCAGGTGATCTACATCCCCGGAGCCGTAGGTGGAGCCCAGGCTACGGGCATCAACAACTCCCAGGCCGTTTGCGGATTCTTCATTGACTCGCAAAACGTGAATCACGGCTTCCTGCTCAACGCCGGAATCTTTCTGCAGCTGGATTACCCCGGCAGCACCTTCACCCAGGCTCTGGGATTGAACAACACTGGACAGGTGGTAGGCGACTACATGGACGCCGCCGGCCTGACCCACGGCTTTGTTTACACGGTCAGCAGCGGACAATTCGTCACGGTTGACGATCCCAATGGCGTTGGCATGACGGTGGTGAACGGCACCAACGATGCAGGCACGCTGGTCGGGTTCTTCGGCACGGCTCCGATTAACACCGGCTTCGTCGCTACCCCGCGGTAAAGCAGGACCGAGCCAAAAACTCCCTATTCCTGCGGCGACCGGGTGCTCCCCCGGTCGCTCTTATTTTTCGGGAAGGCCAAATGCAAGAGGGCGACCGTGCAGATCCCGCCGAACAACAGAAACTTCGCACAGCAGTAGGCTTTAGCAGATCACCGGGGATCAGATCAGGCACGTCCACGATCTTCGAAAACCTGTATGATAGTTAACAGCACGAGATATCGCGATCATTGAATCTTTTGAGAACAAGAAGCAATCAAAATACCAGATTTCAAGATTGACTGAGGATTATGGCAGGAAGCTCTCGTACGACATTTACTAAGCGCCAGAAGGAACGTGCCCGGCAGGAAAAACGCGTTGAAAAGGCCCAAAAGAAAGCCCAACGCAAACAACCTGGCGACACTGAGGTTGCGGTCGCTGAGACTCAACCGGTTGCTGATCTTGTGGTTACCCACGATGAAGACGGCCAGCCATTAGGCTTCGACTTTCACGATTTCGGCAAGTAACCAAGGGCAAACAGTGCCTAAGTTGGTGCGTTTCGCAAGATCGCCAAGCGCACTGTGATAGAGTATTACGTAGACGCTATTGGCTGCGGCCGCTTGCAAGCGACATCCGATCCTTTCTGATCTGATTTCCCGCCTTTCCTGCTTCCGTTTCATTTTCGGCGCCGAATAAAAATCAGAGCGGCTTCAGCTGTATCATCGCGACTCGCATCTTGTATGCCTCCTCGCGAGACGCCTCTCCAAAGAAAGAAAAATCGTTTTGACACAATTTAAAGATATGCCCCTGTCTGCTGGGCTCCAGCAGAAGTTGGCACAGTTCCATTTCACTACCCCGACGCCGGTCCAGGCGTCCGCTATTCCCCCTGCACTTGAGGGCAAAGACGTACTGGCGACGGCTCAAACCGGCACCGGCAAGACCCTGGCTTTCCTGATCCCGATGATCGAACGCCTGGCGAAACAGGAGATGCCGAACCAGATCTCGGCCCTCATCCTGGTGCCCACGCGCGAGTTGGCCATGCAGGTTCACGAGCAGTATGAAAAACTGCGCGAGCGCAAAGCCGCGCCCGCTGCGCTGGTCATTGGCGGCGTCAACGAGCAGCGCCAGATCCAGTCTGTGCGCCGCGGCGCCAGCGTAGTCGTGGCCACGCCCGGCCGTCTGGAAGATTTCCTGCGCCGCAAGCTGATTAACTTGCGCTCAGTCACCACCCTGGTCCTCGATGAGTCTGATCGCATGCTGGATATGGGCTTCTTGCCGGCGATTCGCCGCATCGTGGCCGAACTTCCACGCGACCGCCAAACCTTGTGTTTTTCCGCGACGCTGGAGGCTTCTGTGGCCCACCTGGTCAACGACTACATGAAGAATCCCGTGCGCGTAGCGCTGGGTTCTACCTCCAAGCCGGCTGACACGGTTGAGCTGCACGCCTTCGAAGTGCCTCAGGCAGAGAAGTCCGAAGTGCTGCGCCAGTTGCTTTATGCCGACAAGGGACAGACGCTGATCTTTGCCCGCACCAAGCGCGGCACTGAGCGGCTGACCAAGACTTTGGTGCGCGACGGATTTTCCGCAGCCATGATCCATGGTGATCGCAGTCAATCGCAGCGTACCGGGGCTCTGCATGGTTTCGACCAGGGTAAGTTCCAGATTCTGGTTGCCACCGATGTCGCCTCGCGCGGTATCCACGTTACCAATGTTGCCCATGTCATCAACTATGATCTGCCACAGGTTCCCGAGGACTTCATTCACCGGGTTGGCCGTACCGGACGCATGGGCTCAGCTGGCCGGGCTTCCACCCTGGTGTCGGGTGCCGAGATTGGGGAGCTGCGTTCGATCGAGCGTGCCCTGAAGCTGAAGATCGCCCGCAAGCAAGTGAACGCGAGCGGTGCGACCGTGCCCCGACGGGTGCAGAACACGCTGCCTACACGCACCTTGTCCTGCATGGCCGGCGAAGTGTTCTCGTAAGCTCTAAATCGCGATAGCGTATAATCAGTCTATCCTCGCAGCGCGCGAGATAGACTGATTCCCGCCGTCCTCGCACGCGAAGAAGGCCAAATCCTTAACCCTACTCACCAGTGATTTGCTGACTCTGATGCGGACGCCGATGTTCGCGATGCTGGTGGTCTCAGCAAGATTCTGGAGCGCCTCGTCATGACGAACCTTCCCGCAATCGACGGACGGCCAATGAGCCGACTCAAGAAAAAACTTATGCTGGTCGAGAAACCGGAAAACCCTCTCCCCACCGTCGCTCTCGACCACATCCTGACCAGCGCGGTAGTCGTGAACTGGGATGCCCTGACTTCCTCCTCGCCGGCCGCCCGGATCAGAGTCGAATATCACATTGGTATGGATGGCACAGTGGAATATCTGAAACTGTGGATGTCGGCTCGAGAGTACTGGAGCCTGATTTGCGACTATTCCATCCATCCCGGATGGTCCGATGGCCCGCGCTTTTCCAACGGTTACCACTCGCGCTCCCTGGGCCGGCTGCTGCAATCGATCATGATGAACCAAAAGATGTTTGGCCACGGTTGCGGGCCCAACAGCAACGGATTGCTGGAGATTGCTACCCCCACGGTGCAGGACACTGATGAGGCCAGGCTGCGTGTGAATGAGACTTTCCAGCGTTCGGCGTAACGCCGTTTCGTCCGCCGCAGTCGACAACCAGGGTCTACACTGATAGCCATGTTGAAGGTTCACAAAGACGCTGCTGCGGCCATCAAGTCTGCTCAGCAGCGGGTCGAGAAAGCCCTTCGCGAGCGAGATAAGGCCAAAGAAAAACTAAAGAAAGCTCAAGCCCGGCTGGCGCTGGAAAAGGAACAGTTGAGAAAGAGCCAGGACAAACTGGAGAGCTAGATCTGCTTTGCTGCTGGACGGCCCAACTTCAGGATAAGTACGTCACTTGCCTCGCTCCGAATCCACGGGCCGCGCGTATCCGGTCATTTCCAGATAACCCACTCCGTTCAACGCTGAGCCGCTTCTGGTCCCGCTAATCGTAATCGCGCCCTCCCAGTAAGACAGGCTGGCGATACTGGCGATCGTCATCTCCTGCGAGCGCAACGCTGTTCGTATCTGCAGGTCCATCCCCAGCGAAGCTATTGTGACTCGCCATGCGATGGGATACGTACCGTGGGTCTCCGGACTGGTGTACGTCTCGGCCCCGGGCTGCATGGAAAAATCGGTGTTGCTCAGAAATGTGGTCTTGCCCTTGGCATCTACGTAGGTCCCCGAAGAGAAGGGATCGACGCTGCCGTCCTTGTGCCGCAAGCGGTAGAGCATGAGCTCCGTGTTGTCGTCGAGTTGAAGACTGAGCCAGTCCCAACCACTCTGGTCTTCGTCGATGCGATGGCTGAAAAATTCGTGGTCCATCCACGAGGTGCCATCGACCCGATACGACTTGCCCTTCAAATCAATCGAGCCGGTCGTGAGTAGTCGGGTAAACGAAATGTAGTGCGAGGCGTGGCCCACGCCGGCCGACTTCTGGCTCACGCCGTTCTTACCGTGGATCACCGGAGGCTTTTGCGAACTCATGTTCAGGTGAAGAGCGAAGTCTTCCGAGACCGCTTCCAGATGCTGTTCTCCGTTGACCCATTGCACTTGCCAGTTGCCGTTCCAAACTTTTTCCAACGCTAGACTCGCGCCCGCTAATCCGGGACCCGAGCGATTAAGCCGCTCGGTGTGATAGAAGTGTCCGCCGCTGAGGTCGCTGAGCGCGAGGTGGGCCAGGTAGAGATCCCGCACGTCCCAGTCACCCTTCGCTTTTGCATCGCGCCTGATGGCTTGACGGAAAAACGTCAGCTCAAAGCCGAACTTGTGTCCGTCGGATGCGGTCAGGTTGCCGGTGTAATACCACCATTCCGTTTTGTAATCGGGATGATCGAAATGGTCGCGCGGAAATTCATATTGATATCCCGGGACCGCCAGCTGATATTGAGCGAGCGACGGTAATGCAAGAAGCAGCAGCAACAGTGCGGCCAGAGCCTTACTCCTCATGCACCACCTCGATCGGATTCAGCCGGGTTGCGATCCGCGCGGGATAGAATCCGGCAAGCACCGTCGCCACATAAACCAGGGTCAGCGCCGACAGCAGCACGGCAACCGGCCAGTGGAATTGGATGGTCCAGCCAAAAGACTGCTTGTTGATCACGAAAATCAACAGCAGCGACAGCACGATGCCCAGCGCCAATCCCGCCAGGTTGGCCAGCAGGCCGATCAGCCCGGCCTCCACCAGAATAAGTTTGCGTATCTGCGAAACCCCCGCTCCCAGGAAGCGCAGCAGGCCCAATTCGCGGCGGCGATCGATTACCAGCGCCAGCAGCGCTCCCGCGATTCCAATGATGGCGACGATCACGGCCACAACTTCCAGCGCGTAGGTGATGGCGAAAGTGCGATCGAAGATGCGAATCGCCTCCGTCCGCAGATTGCTGTTGGTGAAGATCACCAGGTTATGCCCCGCCGCAATCTTCTCTACTTCCGCGCGCACCGTCTCAACATTCGCTCCCGGAACGGTATAAATCCCGAGATTCGAAGGCGCGGGATCGTTTACATATCGCAGCATGATGGAACGATCAATCACGATGAAGCCTTTTTCGCTGCCGTAGTCGTAAAAGATGTCCACCACGCGAAACGGCACTAGCCTGGCTCCCAGGGGAAGAGTAATAACGTCGCCCGCGCGCACGTGATGTTTGTTGGCGAAGGGCTCGCTGACCACCGCATTGTCTCCGCTGCGCAACTCAGCATTGACTACGTTGGTAGCTCGTCCGGAGAGAAACTGGATCTTGGCTAAATCGTGCGCGCCCACCGTGTCAGCCGAGCCGAGAGAGGCAGGCAGGCCCTGGTAGCTGATTTCATAACCGCGAAAGTGATCCACGCCTGCCACGCTGGGCAGGGACGCAATCCTGTCAGCCAGCGCAGGATCGATGGTTGGATGGCGATCGGCGGCAGGATCACCGGCAGGCCGCAGAAAGAGATCGGCCTTGAGTTGATTGTCCATCCAAATCTGCACCGTCTGGCGAAAGCTGCCGACCATGATGCCGACGGACGTGGTCATGGCAATTGCCGTGGCCAGCGCGCCGACCAATACCGACGTCCGGCGCAGCGACGCAGCCAAACTGCGAGAAGCCAGGAACGCCTCGACTCCGGCAACCCGTCGCAAGAGTCCCGACGAAATCGCCGTCAAGCCACTTACCAGGGTTGGAATGGCGAATGCGCAGGCGGCGATCATCAGCAGCGCCGCGGCGTATCCGAAGAAAGGTTTGCCCGCGATCGCCGGAGCGAAAGACGCTGCCGAACCCGCGACAGCCAGGACCACCGCTATCCAAAAGTCGCGAACTTTGTGCACCCGGGCGGCATACTCGCGCTCGGCTCGAGCCATGGCTTCGACTGGCGCAACCAGCGAAGCTTCTCGTGCCGGCGAGGCTGCCGATGCCAGCGACAGGCAAACGCCAATGGTGAGTCCGAAAGCGATGATGCCGGGCGTCAACTCAATCGCAGCGGGGCGGCTGCTGACATAAAGGTTCTCCACGGTAGCGCCCAGCAAACCTACTGCGCCGACGGCCAGCAGTCTTCCGATGAAGATGCCGGCTAGTCCGCCGATCAATCCGAAGCCAGCGGCTTCGCCCAGAAACGCGCACAGTACATCGCTGCGGCTGGCGCCGAGAGCGCGCACGATGCCAATCTCCGGGCGGCGGCGGACTACCGAAACCGAGATGGTGTTGAAGATCAGGAACGCTCCGACCACCAGAGCGACGTAGCTAAGAATGCGCAAGTTCCAGCGAAACGCGCTTAGCATACGACGATTCTCGTTGGTCTGGCTGCCTTCGCGGCGCAGCTCCACTCCGGCGGGCAGGACCGATTGCAGACGCCGTTCCCACGTTTCTAGCGAGGGTGTGGCGGGAACTTTCAGCAGTACACGATTCACTCTGCCGGAGAGGTGCACCGCACGTTGCGCGGCAGCAATATCCATCAGCACCAGGCCGCTGCTGTCACCTGAATCTTTCAGAACGCCACGCACCACGTATTCATGAGTCTGGTCGTTGATCTGGAGCCGTATCTTATCGCCGGCCTTTGCGCCCAGATGATCGCTGATCCAAACACTTTGGTTCGCCGTGTCCACAAGTTCGCCAGCCTTGGCCGAATTCTGCCGATCCAGATTCAGGTTCTCAGGGCGCTCTGCGATCAGATCGAGTCCGATCAGCGGGACGGTCTGTCCAGTTGTCTGCACCACTGCAAAGTCTTCGATCCGCGGCCGGACTGTGATCGAATAGGGCAACGTCGCCAATTTGCCGACTACTTCATCAGGGACGCCTCCGATCGCCGTAACTTCCAGCCCGGCATCGCCGGTGAGCGTTTCCATCGACGAGCGAAACGAGCCGGCCGCGGCATCGCCTGCCAGTTCGATGGCCAGCACGACCGCAACTCCCAGCGCGACCGCCAGCACCACCAGAAACGTGCGCAGAGGCTCGCGGCGTAGCGGCCTGAGGATGAGCCGGTAGAAGATCCGAAAACGTGGCATCAGGAGCGGACGACCTCTTGGATTTTACCGTCACGCATCTTCACGATCACGTCGGTAAACGCGGCTGACTCGGCGCTGTGAGTAGCCATCAGAATCGTGGTCTTGCGTTGATCGGCAATCCGGCGCAAGCCTTCCAGGATCAGGTTGCCGGTGACGGTGTCGAGATTGCCGGTCGGCTCGTCGGCCAGCAGCAGCTTGGGCGCGTGCACCATGGCGCGCGCGATAGCGACCCGCTGCATCTGCCCGCCGGAAAGTTGATGCGGCATTCTGTCACCAAGATCGCCCAGTTCCACCAGATCCAGTTGCTGCTGCGCCCGATCGCGAGTCTCCGATTCTCCGGCCAGCAACAACGGCAGTTCGACATTCTCCAGAACAGTTAAGGTATTCAGCAACTGAAAAGACTGAAAGATGAAGCCGATCTTCTCGCGGCGCAAAAGGGTCAGGCCATTTTCCGTCAGGTCGGAAGTTGAAATTCCGTCCAGCAGGACGCGTCCGGAAGTAGGGAAGTCCATCGCTCCGGCCAGGTTCAGCAGCGTCGACTTGCCGCAGCCGCTGCGTCCGACCAGTGCAAGGAAGTCACCCTGTCGCACGGTCAGCGAGACTCCACACAGTGCCTGTACATTCTGGCCGTCGGTCACGTAGTTTTTGGTTACGTCATCCAGTCGTAGAAGTTCTGTCGAATCTTTCGCAGTCGCCGGAGACAACTCGGTTTGAGGTTCAATCGGCCCCATGAATGTATCGGTAAAGCCCACTCACGATTATGACATTGTCTTGGATGCCCGAGCTCTGGGGTACTATTAACCTCCGGCGGTAAGGCGAGTCGGGAGGTTTCTCTCGTCAGCCGGGACGCCGGTCGACAAGACTCGTCTGCCGGAATCCCAGATGCATCTAAAATGATTGCGACGATATAGGTGTCAATCATGAAAGCTGCAGTCTTACACTCTCCTCAAAGTATTGCGAAACAGCCTCTGCGAATCGAAGACGTCGCGAAGCCGACGGTTGAAGCGGGTCATGTTTTGCTGAAAGTACGTGCCTGCGGCGTGTGCCGTACCGATCTGCACATCGTGGAAGGCGAACTTCCGCCCAGGCTGGGGCAACTGATTCCCGGGCATCAGATTGTCGGCGACGTGGTCGAGGGAGCAACCGCTGAGTTGCCGGCAGGCACTCGCGTAGGCGTTTCGTGGGTTGGAGGCATCGACGGAACCTGCTGGTATTGCCGGCGCGGCTACGAGAACCTGTGCGATGCGCCGACGTTTACCGGCTATTCCGTGAACGGAGGTTACGCCGAATACGCCGTGGCTCGGGCGGACTTCGTGTATCCTTTGCCGCCGGAGTTGGACGATCTGCATGCCGCGCCGCTACTCTGTGCCGGGATCATAGGCTTTCGCAGCCTGCGCGTAGCCGGCACTGAACCGGGGGAGCGCGTAGGACTGTTCGGATTTGGCGCGTCGGCACATCTGGCGATTGAGGTTTTGCATTCCTGGAAATGCGAGGTCTACGTCTCCACCCGGGGAGCTTCGCATCGCCGCTTAGCGGAGTCGCTGGGAGCCAAGTGGGTCGGCTCCGAGACCGATAAGCCTCCGGTTGAACTGGATCGCGCCGTGACCTTTGCGCCCAGCGGAGATGTGGTGATCGCGGCGTTGTCGAGCTTGCGGAAAGGAGGCGTGGTGGCCATCAATGCGATCCATCTCGATCGCATTCCGCAGTTCGATTACGACCAGCTACTTTGGGGAGAGCGGCAGATTCGCAGTGTCGCCAACATGACACGTGCCGATGCTCGCGATTTCCTGAAGATTGCGGCCGAGATCAAGCTTCAACCGAAGGTTACGGCGTTCTCTCTCGATCAAGCCAACCAAGCGTTGCTGGCAGTCAAGAACGACGCGATCGACGGTGCGGCCGCAATCCTGCCCTGATCGAATCCTACTGTTGCAGCTTCGCGTAATTGGAATTGTTCGTGGTCACCACAATCTGTTTCGCGGTGGCATTCAGCACGGTCTGCTGGGCATAGTTTGTGCCGTCCGGCAGACTCGCCATTTGCACTGCCAGCGTCACGGCGTCCTGCGGATTATCCATAAAGGTGTTGACGTTGATGGTGGCGATCTTGTGCGCGGTCGTGTCAAAGGCAACCGTCATTTGATCGCCTTCCTTCGCATAGTTCTTGAAAACCAGGTTAGCCAGATTTGTGCCCATGGTTTTGTTCAAGGAGACATTGCCCTTCTGGAAGGCCTGTTGCATCAGCTGCGGATTGGGCGGCACATACATCGAGAGCAGGCTCTGCACCTGCTGCATGTAAGCCTTCATTTCGTCGGTTTTCTTCTCGATGACCCGCTGCTTCAGCCTGCCTTGCCGACCACTGCTCTGCTCGGGCGGAGCGCCCATGGGAACCTTTTGCACCTGGCCATCCGGTCCGTAGGAGCATTGATAAACCCGCTCCGGCTTTTGCTCGCCCTTCAAGGTTATCTGCGTGGTCTCGACCCACTGATATTGGTGCAGCTTCTGTTTGTTTGCTGCCGCCGACTGCTTCAGAGCCATGAGCTTCTGCTGCAACTCGGGATTGGATGCAGCCCCTCCCATCTGCGCCAGAGCTGTTGCAGATAGCGTCGCAAGCAGTGCCAGGCCGGCGATAGGAAGTTTCCAGCGGATGGGGTGCGCGATCGTGTTACGGCTGGCGTTCATTAGGGCAGTCTGTTCCTTCATTATCATTCTCCAGTCTCTGTTTAACCTGACATTTCCCGTCGCATTCAGGATGAGCGTTGCCGCTTTCCATCCGCGCTCATTCGATCTCATTTGAGGGAGTACACAGCATTACAGACTTCCGCCCGGTTTGGCCACATCTTTTTCAACCGGGACGAGCGGGATGTCTTTGGTCTGGTCGGTGGACTTGGGCGTGAAAGAGGTGAGTTGCGATTGTCCCAGCCAGGTCGACACCTGGGAAAAGTAATACTTGCCGTCCCGCAGATTAAATGTGATCTTCGATTCGGGCTTTTTCTTGGGCGAGGCAATCTGGAAAAAATATAAATCCTGCTGCAGCTTGCCATCTTTACTTCGAATGGTAGCGTAAGTGGGAACCACGATGCTGAGGGTGTACTGGCCGGCAGGCATTTTGTTTCCCGAGATGTAAAAATCGAACGGAATATCGGCGGTTCCACTGCGTGGATGATCCTGTGCCGACGCCAGGCCGCTGAGAAGCATGATCAAGCAGCAACTGACGATACCCAGGGATTGCGGAATACGGTTCTGCTTCATTTACCATCTCCTGAAATTCTCGTGCCATGCAATCAAGGTTACTTCGGAGCGCGATCGAGCCGGGTGAAGTTTCGTTCGCTAACGCAGCCTGCGAGCCCACTCCCTGCTACCCAATTGCACTGTTAGCGAAGCCCACCAACTGAAACATTCGACCTTTAGACGTATCCCAGTACTCGGCCTGCTGCACGTTTACTTTAAGCAGGATCAGATTGGGATTGTCGAGTCCTCCGGAAAACCAGGCTTTGTAATCAGGATTCCATAACTCTTTGGCCTTAGCGTGGTCGCGCACCAGTTCGCAATATCCGCTGACAGAAATATAGCGTTGGGCCGAATGATCGATGTAAGCAAGATTCACCCGCTGGCTCGTGCGGATAGCTTCCACTTTCTCGGTATTGTTGGCGGAGAAAAACCAGATTATGCCATCAGGATCGACTGGGCTGCTGGCCATGGGACAGCTGTGTAGCGTGCCATCGGGCCGGACCGTGGTGAGCATCGCAAAACCGATGTTGCTGATCAGTTCGTTTAGCCGGGCGACGGGATCGTTGGTCTGTGCCATGCAGTCTCCTTCAAGGTTGAAGTGAAATGGAAAGACCTTGCTGATTCTGCTGCAGCGAGGCTGGCTATCCACCGGCCGCTGCGGCTAAGTCGGCAGCAACGTCTTCAGGTTTCCAGGCGTTTCCCGAGTATACCTTGAGCACTTTTCCATCCTGGCCGATCAGAACCGTACTGAGGCTGTGCACGATCTGCCCATCTTTCTGGTTGTAAACCAGGCCGAAAAAATCTGCCGTCTGGCGGACCTCTTCCGGCGAGCCGGTAGCAAACTCCCAATGCTGGAACTTGGGATCAACGCTGCCTACGTAACGCTTGCCATATGCGCGCAAGACCGAGGGTGTATCTTCCTTGGGGTCAATGCTGATGCTCAAAAGCTGTGTGTTATTAAGCGCCTGAGGGGTTTTCTGCAACTGTTGCATGATCTCAGAAAAATTGCTGCTCATGCGCAGACAATAGTCAGGAAAAGGACAGCGCGTGTAAATAAAAGTCAGCAGCAGCGGCTTTCCCCGGAACTGCTGCAGGTGAATCGTGCGGCCATCCTGGTTGACCAGACTAAAGTTGGGAACTTCGTCGCCGGGCTCAGGTATGTGCAGGGGAGAGACGGTATCGGCCGCGCCGCCGGCGGTCTTGGTAAAGTTGATGTCCTGCAGTTCGGCGTGATCGCTCAAAACCAGCGTGGCGCGAATCTGGTCGCCGGGCGCAATTGCCCCGAACACCCATTCATTCGATGGGCTGACGGTGAACGGCATCGTCATTCCCTTCATCAGCCCGGGCACATCCTGATGGGCGATGGTCAAAGTGCGAGCGGCGGGATCGACTGCCACCACCCGGCCCTGTAACTCATAGCGCTTGCCAGCCGGTGGGTGCGAACAGGCGGAGAGAAACAAGAGCAGGACAGGAGCAAGGCTCAGCGCTAAGCGGCGTATCCGGGCACGCAATTTGCAAACGGACATACGAACTTCATTGTACGGAACCCTACCGGGTTGTTGCCCACAGTCGCTCGGTGAATCCCGAGGAAGTGTTTGTGTAATTGTTACGAATGCTCTCCTGAAAACCGCTTCTCCGTGTCGCAAAGACGATCGCTGAGTGTAGTAGTATGGTGCGGTTTCAGGACTCCGTCTGTCGAGAGGGTAAGATTGATGCCTCGGCTGGGCATAGCCCAAAATCTTGCCGCACCGACGGTAACGCCTCTGCACTCCAGTTCAAAATTCAGCGACGTGATGGTTCGCGCGAAGAAATTCGGCTCGACCGATTCTCCTGCTCGCACCTTCCTGCTCTGCCTCTGCCTGTTTCTGCCGGTTCTGGCGATTTACTATCCGGTCCGCACCCATCCCTTCAGCCATCTCGACGATTACTTTTATATAGTCGACAATCCAGCCATCCAACATGGCTTAAATTGGCCGACAATTCGATGGGCCTTCACCGTAATGACCATGGGTAACTGGATCCCCTTGAGTTGGCTGTCTCATGCTCTGGATTACCGGCTGTTCGGCCTGGATCCGGCAGGGCATCATCTGGTCAACGTTTTCTTGCACGCCGTGGATGCCATGCTGCTCTTCTGGGTGCTGAAGCGGGCCACGAACTACACGGGTCGCAGCTTTATGGTGGCCGCCCTGTTCGCGCTTCATCCCATGAACGTCGAGCCCGTGGTTTGGGTCGCCGAACGCAAGACGTTGCTCAGTACACTCTGCTTTCTGCTGGCGCTGGCAGCTTACCGGTGGTATGCGGAATCGCCGCGGTTAAGCCGATACACAGTTGCGGTAGTGATGTTTGGAACCGGACTGCTGGCCAAACCGCAGATCATCACCCTGCCGTTTGTTTTGTTGCTTTGGGATTATTGGCCCTTGCAGCGCATGTTTCCTGCCCAAGAGAGCGATCACTCTGCTCCACCAGCGACAGCCTATCCGGCGCGAAGTTTCTCCTGGCTGGTAATGGAGAAGATTCCTTTCTTGCTGGTGGCCGGGTTGGACGCGATAGCCACCATGAAGGCGCAAGCAGCATGGAAATTCAAGCCGCCTCTTTCACTCCGCTTGCAGAACGCGATTTTTTCCTACTGGCTCTATGTTAAGAAAGCTTTCTGGCCATCGGGCATGGCTCCCGAGTACCCCCACTTAGGAAGATACCTGACCGCGTGGCAGGTTCTAGCCGCTGCCGGCTTTCTGCTGCTGGTAACGGCGCTAGTCGTGGCGGCCCGGCGGTACCGATATTTGGCAGTGGGATGGTTCTGGTTCTTGGGAACGCTGGTTCCAACCATCGGCCTCAAGCAAGTGGGCTTTCAAGGCATGGCTGATCGTTACGCTTACGATTCCTTCCTGGGGCTGTTCCTTATGGTCTGCTGGGGCGTTTCTGACTGGGCAAGACGGCGGCGTGTTTCAGTGGCTTGGCTGGCCGCTGCAAGCGCGATGGTCTTATGCGCTCTAAGCCTGGTCACCTCGCGGCAAATTGGCTACTGGCAAGATGAGCTCACACTATGGCAACACGCGGCGCTGGTCGTACCAAATCATGTGGTCGCCGAGGCCAACGTGGGCGCAAACCTGATGGGGCAGGGCAAGCAAGAGGAAGCTCTTAAGCATTTTTACCGAGTGACCAGCATAAGTCCAAACGACAGTTTTGCGAACATGCAGATAGCACTCTACCAGCAGACTCACGGTAATTTTGCCGATGCGATCGTTCACTACCAGCGTGCGCTCCAGGACGAGGACTACAATTTGACTCCGGCAACCCGCGTGCAACTGTGGATCGATATGGGGATAGCGTATCGCGACCATGGGGATGCTGCGAATGCCCGGCTATGTTTCCAAAAGGCTGCCCAGGTGCAAAAGGCTGTCGGGGAATCGCAAAAGTAGGGTTCCGTTGATTTGATGGCGCAGGAATTGCCTCAGCGCACCACTCCCTTCAGCACGTGGTAGAACTCTTCCAGTCCGTTGAAGATGATCTGTATGCCGATGCAGACGACGATAAAGGCGGACAGCCGAATCAGAACGCTGGTGCCAGTCGCGCCCAGCAACCGTTGCAATTGCTCGGAAAGCCAGTAGCAGAGGAAGATGCTGAGGCCGATCAGCAAAATTCCGATAACCGCGGTGAGCGCACTGACGATCAACTGCAGGTGAGTTTCTTCGTGCAGGTTGCTACCCAGTGTAAGGGCCACGGCAATCGATCCCGGGCCCACCGTCAGCGGCATGGTAAGCGGATAAAACGCTTGCGACAGAATTTCCTGCTTGTCGGGTAGCGATTCCGGCTGGCGCTCGTTCAGGTCGCTCTGTTTATTCAGGATGCGCCAGCCTGCGATGGTAACCACCAGGCCGCCACCGATCTGCACCGCGGCCAGGCTCACGCCAAAGAACTGCAGCACGTAAGATCCGATGAAGAGAGATGCGACCAGCAGAATAATTCCATTAATCGCCACCCGCATCGCGACCGTGCGGCGGATGCTTTCGGCGTACCCCAGCGTCATCTCAGCGAAGATGGGTGCCATGCCCAGGGGATTTACGATGGGCAGCAGGGCAGCGAAGACGAGCAGCACATTGCGAATGATGGCATACATTGGAGTCTCACAGCATAGCCCAGCGATTCCCGGTTACACAATCGCCGACGGCGTTCGAATGGCTTTCCATCGTTGACGCCGGTTCTCTTTACAGGTTGAATGGAACAGAGACGCCGGCTGCTCGACCGGCGGCAAATTTATGGGCATTCCGCCTCGAACTTATGGTGCATTGCAAGTAAAGCTGCGCGAGTCGCTGGTGACTCGCACGCTGGTGATGCCCATTCAGCGATTTATTCATATTCAGGGAATCAGCAGCGTCATCCTGCTGGCGGCTGCGGTCCTCGCGCTGCTCTGGGCAAATTCGCCCTGGCATGATTCCTACCATCACGTCTGGGAGATGGAACTGTCGCTATCGCGGCTGCAGTTGCCCATCCACGCCTGGATCAACGACATGTTGATGGCGATTTTTTTCTTCCTGGTGGGCATGGAGATCAAGCACGAGATTGTGCACGGCGAACTGGCCGACATGCGGCGGGCCGCTTTCCCGATCTTCGGCGCGCTGGGCGGCATGATTGTTCCGGCACTTCTGTTTGCGGTGTTGAACCATGGACATGAAGGCCAGCATGGCTGGGGCATTCCGATGGCCACCGACATCGCCTTTTCGCTCGGCGTCCTGGGAATGGTGAAGGGAATTCCGGCGGACCTGAAGATCTTTCTGCTTTCCCTGGCCATTGCCGACGACATTGGCGCCATCCTGGTGATCGCGATTTTCTATAGCAGTTCATTGGACCGTACCGCGCTACTTTTCGGACTGGTAATCCTTGGCCTTATTTTCGTGCTCTTGAAATTGGGAATTTCGCAGCCGATTTTGTATTTCGTGTTGGGTGTTGGATTCTGGGTGGCAATTCTGCGATCGGGGATTCATGCCACCATCGCGGGCGTGATTCTGGGATTCATGGTGCCGACCACAGCTACCTTGTCGCTCCAGGAGTTCCAGGATATTGCTACGGACATGTCTCGCCGGTTTCGCGATGCCATGGCCGCCGGCGATGTCAAAAACGCCAAGAACCTGCTGGGTGGTTTCGATCAACTGCTGAACAGCACCGAGTCGGCCTCGGAACGCCTGACCCGGCTGTTGAACGACTGGGTTTCATTCCTGGTGTTGCCTCTGTTCGCTCTGGCTAATGCGGGAGTGACTTTTTCCGGAGGCGCCTGGCACGACCTGTTGAAAAGTCGCGTGGCTTGGGGAATCATGATTGGGCTGCTGATCGGAAAGCCGCTGGGGATCATAGGCTTTGCCCGGGCAGCGGTCCTGGGCCGTCTGGCTCAACTGCCTACCGGGACTACGTGGAAGCAGATCAGTGCCGTGGGGGTGCTGGCCGGGATCGGATTCACGGTTTCAATCTTTATCAGTTCGCTGGCGTTCGACGATCCGGCGTTTCTCTTGCAGGCAAAAACTGCGGTGCTGGCGGCCTCGCTGCTGGCCGGCTTGCTCGGTTATTTTGCTTTGCGCGAGGAAGGAAAGTCTGAATAGGTTTCCAAACCCGAGGTGTTGGCAAGCACGCATCCGCAGCCCTGAGAAGTGCCGGGAGGCCTGGATTAAAAGCAGGACTGGAGACCAGCAGACAGGGTACAATTTTGTCGGTTCTCTTCATGCCGAGACCACGCCGTCTGCGGTGCACGCGTCTTGCAGACTGTCTTCGCCGGAAGATTTCCGGCAGCGCATGATCGCTCGTTCTGCGTAGTGGCTGGTTGGATCGTTCCGGTCCAACACAACAACGAAAGAAGGGAAAAAAGAACTATGCGTTCCCGAATCTCAGCGCTCGTACTTAGTGCAATTCTGGTCATAAGTTTCGCGGCTTGCAGCAAGAAGGGCCAGAGTCAGAATCAGTCGACGATGGCCAACGGCGCCGCGTCTTCGGCCCAGGCCAATCAACCTGCAACCAATGCCGCCCCAATGCAGAATCAACAGGCGGCGTCGGCTCCGGCTCAGCAGCAACAACAGCAAATGGCGCCCGCTCAGCAGCAGCAGATGGCTCAAACTCCTCCGCCTCCGCCACCACCGCCTCCGCCTCCGCCGCTGGTGGTGCCCGCAGGAACTAGTATGGTGGTGCGCGTAGGCAATACCATCGACACCAAGACGGCCAGCCCGGGTGACTCCTTTACCGGGGTGCTGGCGCATTCCGTGGCAGTAGGTGGTGTAGTCGCGATCCCGGCGGGTGCTGGAGTGGCGGGAACGGTGGTCGAGGCTAAGTCGCCCGGCAAATTCAAAGGTGAAGGCGTTTTGTCGATATCGTTGACTTCAGTCAATGTGCGCGGCGTTCCGACGACGATTTCAAGCTCCACCTACACCCAGACCATCAAAGGTAAGGGCAAGCGGACCGCTGTGATGGCCGGGGGAGGAACTGGAGCCGGAGCTTTGATCGGCGGACTTGCCGGCGGTGGTAAGGGTGCGCTGATCGGCGGTCTGGTCGGCGCAGGCGCCGGTACGGCAGGTGCGGCTTTCACCGGCAACAAAGACTTGCAGATTCCGGCGGAGTCAGTGGTCACCTTCAAGCTGGCAAGATCGATAACCGTGAAGCGGTCGGAGAGGCAAGCGTCTCAGGATCAGCCGTCGCCTCAGTAAGTTTTCATTTTGTCGAATCGACATGCAGGAATGAGGGAGGCCCTAAAAGCCTCCCTTTTAACTTTTCAGACGAGCTCAGGGGTGGAATCGAAATCAATTCCTAATGGTCGCTGGAATCATTGCGCGGCTTCTTGTTGGTAGTTGCCGCATGGCTGGTACGCTGGGATGCCGCGGTCATGTGATCGCCGGGATTGCCTTTCATCTGGCCAGCGCGGGTATCGGAAGCATCGTTTCTGCCCAGCACGCGCCGCTCATCGCTGGTGGTACCCCAGCCCTCGGTGCCGGCGGTGGGAGCGGAAGGATTGATTCCGCCGTCTTGTGGTTGAACATCGAGATTGGTGCCGGATCCTTTCTCGCTTTTGTCCGGCGCGGCATCTTTCGTCATAAGTCAGCTCCTTGTGACTTAGGATGGCGCTGGTTCGCGGCCGAGTGGCCTGAAAGCAGCTCATTCGGCGCTGCCGGACTTACCACTCTTCAGATTCTTCAGCTTCGCCTGGCGCTCCCTGCTCCAGCCTTCTTTGGTTGTCTGCCGCCCTCGGGCCACGGCCAGGGCACCGGCGGGAACATCATCCGTGATGCAGGAGGCGGCGCCAATATAGGCTTCGCGCCCGATGCGGACCGGCGCCACCAGCGTGGAATCGCTGCCCACAAACACTCCGTCTTCAATCACCGTGACATGCTTGTGCACGCCGTCGTAGTTGCAGGTAATGGTGCCGGCACCAATGTTTACTTTGTCGCCGACCTCGGCGTCGCCCAGGTAACTCAGGTGATTCGCCTTCGATCCTTTGCCCAGTCGCGTCTTCTTGGTCTCTACGAAGTTTCCCACGTGGGCTCCCTCGCCAATGTCGCTGCCTGGACGCAGACGCGAGTAAGGTCCAATCTCTGCGCCGTCGCGCACGACCGAGTCGTCCATAATGCAGCCCGGCTTCACCAGAACGTTATCGCCGATTTGGCAACTCGTGATCACTGAGTAGGAACGGATGCGGCAGTCCGAGCCGATCTTCGTTTTGCCGATCAGCTGCACGAACGGTTCGATGACCGTGTCGGTGCCGACCTCGACGTCGGCATCGATATCGCAGGTTTCGGGACGAAAGATGGTCGTGCCCGCCAGCATCAGCTCACGAGCTTTCTTGTCCCGGAGTTGAGCGTCAAGCTGGGCCAACTCCAGGCGCGTATTTACGCCCAGTACTTCGTCGGAATTATCAGCACGCAACGCCAGCACCTTCTCACCAGCCTTGCGCAACAGCGGAGCGATGTCGGTAAGGTAATACTCATGCTGAGGATTATCGGTCCCCAGCTTGTCGATTTGGGCGTACAGAGGCCCGGTAGCGAAGGCGTAGATGCCTGAGTTGATCTCGCGTTGCTGTACTTCCTGGCCGCGCAGTGCTTTCTGTTCGACGATGCGATCGACTTCGTCCGTCTCTTTTCCGCGGACAATTTTGCGGAACACCCGGCCGTAACCGGTAGGGTCGGCGGGCTCTGCGGTCAGCATGGTCATTGCAGCATGATTCGCCAGATGAAAATCGCGAACCCGGGCAATCGTTTCCGCTTTGATCAAGGGGACGTCGCCGGAAAGCACCAGAACATGATCGAAGCGCTGCAGCGCGGATCGGGCGACCATCAAGGCGTGGCCGGTGCCAAGCTGTTCGCTTTGCAGAATGAAGTCAATGCCAGTGGACTGCAGGGCCTCCTGCACACGCTCCGCTTCGTGTCCGATGATGGCGAAGATGTCGCCGGGAGAAACGATTTCGGCCGCGGCGGCCACAACGTGAGCCAGCAGCGGCTTGCCGGCGATCTGGTGCAGCACCTTGGGGCGGCGCGACTTCAACCGCGTACCTTTTCCGGCAGCCAGAATGGCCACGGCGAAAGTGATCGATTTTTTCTTCGCGGCTTGAGCAGAGGAAGTGGGCTTGGGCATGTCGATCCAGACGCGCGAGCGAGCTACGAGTCCCGGCGCAGAGCAGGGACCGGGGATTCGCGCAACTCCATCATAAGCTGCAACAGATCTTGCGCAACCCGGTGAGTATTGTGGCGGGCGACCAGGCCATCGGGACGCATCTCCTCCAGCAGGTAATCGCCAGGAACGGGTTTTACGCCGAGAGCTTCGATTTGCTCCACATCGGGCTCGATCTGCGATTGTTGTTTCTCCGCATACTTGGCGGCCAGAGCCGGAGAAGCGGGGGCGCGATTCACCAGGGCGTAATCGAAAAAGCGATGGCGGGCATGTTTATAGAGCGCGCGAATGTGATCGGAGGCGGAAAGATCGAGGCTCTCATTGGCCTGCGTCATCAGGTTGCACACGAATACTTTGACGGCGCGCGAAGTGGCGATCGCCTTCGACACATCGCGCACCAGCAAGTTCGGAACCAGGCTGGTGAAAAGCGATCCCGGCCCGATGGTGATCAAGTCGGCGTTCTCAATGGCCTCCAGCGCCACCGGCAGCGCTCTGGCATTGGCCGGCGCCATGCGAAGCTCTACGATGCGACGACTGCTGGCCGTGATGTTGGTCTCGCCGCCAACGAAGGAGCCGTCGTCCATGATGGCGTACAGCTGGGCATTGCTGGTGGTGGCCGGATAAATGTGGCCACGGGTGGCAAGAATCGCGGAAGAATGTTTTACTGCCTGGCTGAAGTCGCCGGTGATGGCCGTCATGGCCGAGAGGAAGAGGTTACCAAAACTATGTCCGCCCAATCCTTCACCGGCAGGGAAGCGATATTGGAACAGGCGCGAAAGCAGCGCTTCCTCTTCCGACAGCGCGACGATGCAGCTGCGGACATCCCCCGGAGCTGGAAGATTGAGTTCTTTCCGCAGACGCCCGCTGGATCCGCCGTCATCGCTTACGGTGACGATGGCGGACAGGTCGGCGATCGAGGGAATCAGGTCCGACTGGACCTCAGCCGCAGCCGGCTTGACGTATTGCTTCAAGCCACGCAGCAGGGTCGACAGACCAGTGCCTCCGCCCATGGCGACAACGTTCAATGCCCGCAATTCGGGAATGGAGTAACTCTGCATGGTCTGCCAGACTGGCGGCCGCTAGAAATGCCACTTCTCAGATTCAGATGGCGATTCCGCGCTGTTATCAGGATAAAGCAGTTCGGTAAATCTGGGATCGTCGGCCAGGTTTTTGAAATCGGAGTCGTTTCGCGCCTGGTAGCGGTTAGCGGGGTTCAGCCGGATCGATTCATTCAGGCTCTGGATAGCTTCGGGAAAATGGCCGGTCAGGCAGTTCAAGGATGCCATTCCGTACCAGACGAAATCAAGTTTGGGAGCGCGCTTCACCAGCAGTTCAAAGTTCTCGCGCGCCGTTACATAATCGCCCATGTTCATGAGCGACACGGCGTAATCAAATTGTTCCTCGGGCGTCTTGAACGTGGTGGAGGCGCGGCTCAGCTGCTGGTTGCAGGTGCTGAGATGAACTGAGGCGCGGTCGGCGAGCTCCGGGCTGGGTCCGGCGACAACCTTTTCGAAATAGGCCTTGGCGCGATCGTATTTGTGGATTTGAAGAGCTTTGAGTCCAGCCTCGTAGTTTTGCACAGCCTGTGCAAAACGGGGGTCGTCAGCTAATCTCATGGGCTTGGCTCCTCGGCTGCTGTTGTCGAAGACTGCGGCTGACATTCTCAAGGTCTTATCTTTGTTGGGCTTGGAAGCCATCTCTTTAACTTTTCCCGCGACTTTTTTCTTCATCCGGTGGCTTCCCTTGGGTCGTTCGCGACCGAGAACCGCAGAGAGGTGTGGAAAACCCCAAATCACAAGCAGGTTGTTTCGCTGAGTTATACCCGCAACCAGAGAAGACGTCAACCCACTCTGCGATCCACCAGAAACCCGATGTGGTGGTTAGTCGCTTTTCGCCGCCGATTCCAAATCGATCGATTTCCAGTCGCCCTTGATAATTCCTGCCCGGATCTGAGCGGGCGTTTTCTTCAGCCTGGTCTGCTCGTAACTGTAATAGAGCTCCTTCATGCAGATTCCGCAGTGGGCTCCGTGGGCGCTTTCGAAGCAGGTGTGCAGACTGCTGTGCCCGATCCGTTCACAGTAGCAATAACATGGCATTTGATCGAGCACACCGGGAATTTTGGCTGCCAATTCATAAGCTCGGACCTGGTAGGAGAACTTGAAAGCCTCGCCCCACAACTGGTCTTTGGGGAGGATGGGCAAGGCGTCGCCAGCTTTCAATGGCCCGTTGTTGTAGGCGGGAACATGGTCGCCCTGAGCGACACAAACTACCGCCACCAAGGCCAGGAGAACGAGTAATGCCGGTCTCTTCATGAGGGACATCCTAGCGATGCATTGTATCGGAGAAACGACGACTCTGCCCAAATCCGGTTAGAGTGCATCGTCTGCTGGGAGAAAAAGAGATCTTTTCGGCCGCATTGCACCATGCCCCCGGCAGACATCGCTTATGCGATCTGTGAGATGCTTCAAACTACTTGTGGGCGGAGCGGGCCGCTGAAACTATAATGAGACGTTATCGTCTAACCTACTGAGATGAGTTCAGCCCCGAACCCTGAAAATCCGACCGGCGAGATTCCCCCTCCATCTTCAGATCCTGCCCAAGCAGCGACCGCATTGCCCGGCAGTGCGTCGCGAGTAAGGCCCGTACTCTCGGGTTGGCTGCGGGATGTGATCATCTCGCTGGCTGTGTCGGCATTCTTCATCATCTTCCTCTATCAGCCGGTCAAGGTGGAAGGCACCAGCATGATGCCGACGCTGCAGGACCAGGAACGCGTTTTCATCAACAAGTTCGTGTACAAGCTGGAGCCCATCGAACGCGAAGATGTGATTGTTTTCCGCTATCCCCGCGACCCCGCTAAAAGCTACATCAAGCGTGTGATTGCCGTGGCCGGCGATCGGGTCAAGATTGACGAAGGCGTGGTCTACGTCAACGATCACCGCTTGCGCGAGACGTATGTACCGGCGGCCTATGAGGATGTGCGCTCCTATCCCGAAACCGTAGTTCCGCCACACTCCTACTTTGTGCTGGGAGACCATCGCAACCTGTCGAACGACAGCCGCGACTTCGGCCCGGTTGACGAAGACTTCATCTACGGCAAAGCCGTGTTCGGCTACTGGCCGGTAGCCAAACTGGGGACGTTGCGGTAGAAAAGCCGCTTTTCGCGGCTCGCTTTTCGCTAAACCACCAAATGCCTCCTACAGCGAACAACTGCGCCACAAGCCGTTATTCTGGCTTAACCTTTGTCTGGGACGCATCGTAAAGGGAAGCCTGACTGAGACCTGTCGATTTAGCGAAGGCCGAAAAGCGAAGAGCGAACAGCGGCTTTCTTCAGTTCAGGAAGAACTTGGTATACAGCGTGTCGCGTTGGGCGGGACGGAAGCCGGCATCGCGAATGATGCGGCGCAGCTCTTCTTCGGTGGTGCAGTTGCGAACACCCGCAGCGCGCACCACGTTCTCCTCAATCATCACCGAACCCACATCGTTGCCCCCGAACCGGAGGCCGGTCTGGCAGACTTTCAATCCCTGGGTCACCCAACTCGACTGAACATTCTCGAAATTGGTGAGGAAGATGCGCGCGATAGCCAGCGTCTTCAGGTATTCGACAGCGGTGGCCTCGTCCCATCCGCGTCCGCCCAGAGCGGTATTCTGCGGCTGAAATGACCACGGGATGAACGCGGTGAATCCGCCCGTTTCTTCCTGCAGATCGTAGATCGCCTGGAAGTGATTGATGCGGTGTTCGTAGGTTTCGCCGACGCCGAACATCATGGTTGCGGTGGTTCTCATGCCGAGCTTGTGCGCGGTGCGATGGACGTTGAGCCAGTCGTCGGTCAGGCATTTGAGGCGCGCGATCTTGTAGCGCACTTCGTCGTCCAGAATTTCGGCGCCGCCACCGGGGATGGAATCCAGTCCGGCATCACGCAGGCGCTTGATGGTGTCTTCAATGCTGAGTGCGCTGACTTCGGCGATGCAAATGATCTCTGATGCCGAGAAGCAATGCATGTGAACCTGTGGGAAGCGCTGCTTCACACCGCGCAGCAAATCTTCGTACCACTCGATTTTCAAATCAGGATGCAGTCCGCCCTGCAACAAGACGCCGGTGCCGCCCAATTCGACGGTTTCCCGCACTTTGTCATAAATGGTGTCGAGATCGAGGATGTAGCCTTCCTTGGCCAGCTTGCCTTTCAGCGGACGATAGAAGGCGCAGAAGGTGCAATACTCGGTGCAGAAGTTGGTGTAGTTGATGTTGCGATCGATGATGTAGGTAACCACACCATCCGGATGCAGCTTGCGCCGTATGGCGTCGGCTTCCATTCCAATGCCTATCAAGTCATCGGAGCGATACATCTCGAGCGCTTCGGTTTTGGTCAATGACATAGAGAATCACAATCAACAAACAACCCTAACCTCCATTCTAGCGTTCTCAGACTCGGTAGGGAAGCGGAGACAGGCAACCCTGGCAGCCGCAAAACTGTGCGAATCGGAACAGCCAGAATTGGACATCGATCGCCGCGAAACAATGTTGTTGAATTCGAGTTTATAAAGCCGGACGTCACGCGATTCGCAATTTTCAGACCTAGAAATGCTGGATGATTAGGCCTTGCGCTCCGAGACGAAGACCTTGCTTCCGGAGCGCTGTGGCGGAGGAACCATGAAGTCTCCTAACTGTTTCAGACTTCGTTCTGCAAGTGGGGTGGTCATACTGCTTGCGTTATTTCTGTTGCTGCTTCCTTTTAACTCCTGGGCGGCCCTGGGCGATAACGCAGCTTCTGTACTGACCGATCAGGCTCAGATGAAGGGGACACTGAGCAGCACCGACAATCAAACTTACGTTCTGCACGAGATCACCATGACGTCGGGCGCCAAGGTGCGCGAATATGTCACGCCCGGCGGCGCTGTGTTCGGAGTTGCGTGGGAAGGGCAATTTCCTCCTGACCTGAAGCTGCTGCTGGGGCCCTATTACCAACAAGCACAGCAGGCAATAGCCCAGCAAGCAGCGGCCACCCAGACGCAGCAAAACGGAGTACCGGTGCGACGGGCGCGAGGTCCCATGGCGATTCAAACGCCCGGCCTGGTGCTGTATCAGACGGGCCACATGCGCAGCTTCCACGGCGTGGCCTACGTTCCACAATTAGTGCCGCAAGGCGTCCAAGCCAGCGAGATTCGCTGAAGGAGAAATGGCGTGCGCAAACTAGGATTTTTGCTGGTGCTGGGAAGTCTGTCGCTGCTGGCGGCTTGCGGCGGCGGTGGAAGCAATAGTACGGGGACAATTACCGGAGTGAGCGTGAGTTGCTCGCCGTCTACCGTGAGCTCAGGCCAAACCAGCCAGTGCTCAGCGACGGTGTCGGGAACAGGGAACTTCAGTACGGCTGTCAACTGGACTGCGACCGCCGGCACGATCTCGGGCTCTGGATTGCTGACCACGCCGGTAGTTTCCACGACTCTGGTGGATACGGTGACGGCAACTTCGACGCAGAACTCCGCGATATCAGGCACAGCATCGGTTACGGTGAACCCGCAGAGTGCGGGCGGCAATGTCGCCCCAATCGTAGTGGATGATGGCCCTGATCCGGCAAATTTTATTTCTGCCAATGTGCCCTTTGCCACCGTTACCATCTGCGTCCCCGGAACCACCACCTGTCAGACGATCAATCACGTGACGGTTGATACCGGCTCTTCGGGTTTTCGCGTTGTATCCAGTGTGCTGAGCATTTCGCTGCCTGGGGAAAATCTGTCCAGCGGCAATCCTCTCTATGAGTGCACCGTGTTTCTGGATGGCTACGTATGGGGATCGGTAGCCACGGCAAACATTACGCTCTCAGGGGAAACAGCTTCCAATGTTCCGGTGCAAGTCATGCTTCCAGCTTCGACTTCTCCGGCGCCTCCCAGCAGTTGCTCAAATCAGACCACGGGTCCGAACGAGGGAGTCAGCGTGGACGCATTCGGCGCTAATGCGATTATCGGCGTGGGATTGTTCCAGCAGGATTGCGGTCCGGCTTGCACCACACAGAATTCGGAGATCCCGGATGTTTACTACGACTGCCCATCCTCGGGTTGTACGCCCAGCTATGTGACGCTTGCGCAACAGGTGCCCAATCCGGTGACCATGTTTGCGACCGACAATAATGGCGTGCTGATTCAGTTGCCTTCGGTTCCTGATGGCGGGTCCCCGACGGTCAGTGGCTCGCTGGTATTCGGCATTGGAACAGAAACGAACAATGGCTTGGGAAGCGCCGTGATTTACCAGGTTCCGGATACCGGAAACAATGAAGGCGACTTCATAACAACGTACTCGGGGCAGGCCTATCCGCAAAGCTTTGTCGACAGTGGATCCAACGGATACTACTTCCTGGATTCGGCGATAACCGGCATTCCAACCTGTCCGGGCAATGGCAATTTCCCTGCCAACACTTGGTATTGCCCGACGACCTCGCCCGACAATCTGACGGCCACGAATCAAGGGCAGAACGCCGCAGGCACAGGGGTCGGCAGCGCGGTTACGGTCAACTTCACTATTGAGAATACGAACACTCTGTTCAGCACGGACAACACTGCATTCAGCACTTTGAGTGGACCGATTGCTGCGACGTGCGGCTCAGGTTCGAACCCCGCTTGTGTGTTCGATTGGGGATTGTCGTTCTTCTACGGAAGAAACATGTTCACGGCAATCGACAACATGACAACGCCGGGAGGCACGGGACCATACTTCGCCTTCTAGGCGACTGCTGCAACAGTCTCAACGTCGATCCCTCACCGGCTTCAGCCGGTGAAGGGATGGCAAAAATAAAAGATCAGTGCCGGCGCACCTTAAAAGTGCGCCCCTTCCAAACATCAACCGTCCCGACTCCCTTCAGAGAGTTCGCGGTTTGTCCGGGCTTAACAATAATTAACAAAATCCAGTTAGCGTGGCCTTCAAACCAGCATAAACACGGGGGTTGGCCGAGGTTTGCGCCAGCCGCCCCCAGCGACCAAATCAGCCTCTTCACATCTAATGGACAGAGGCCAAAGAGAACGAATATGAGGCTGTCAAGGTTGAAATGGATTGGAAGTTTCTTCCTGGCAGCGATTCTGTCTGCGCCCGCATGGGCCGCAACTCCAGCGCTACCAGGAACCATTAACTACGTAGAAGGCCACGCTGCCATTGGTTCAGAAGCATTAAATGCGAAGTCAGTGGGATCGGTGGATTTGCAGGCCGGTCAGACACTGACTACCCAGGCAGGGAAGGCCGAAGTCCTGTTGACCCCGGGCGTGTTCTTTCGCATCGGCGACAACAGTGCTGCGACCATGGTGTCGCCCAATCTGACCAATACGGAGATGGCGCTGTCGAAGGGGCAGGCCATGGTGGAAGTAGCAGAGATCCACAAGGACAATCTGCTGCAGGTGCAGGAAGACGGCGCCACCACGCAGCTGCTGAAGACCGGCGTGTATGGCTTTGACGCTGACAGCGGAGATGTTCGGGTCTTCAAAGGCGAGGCCGTGGTGCAGGATGGAGACCGCCAGATCAAGATCAAGGGCGGTCATGAGCTGCAGATCAACAATACAGCGAACTTGAAGTCGATCAAGTTCGACGAGGCTCAGTATGAGAACTCCGACCTGTATCGCTTCAGCAATCTGCGTTCCGAGTATCTGGCGCAGGCCAATGTGGATGTCGCCAACATGTACTGGGCTGGCGGTCCCGGCTGGTATGGCGCGGGCTGGTATTGGGACCCGTTGTTTCTGGGATATACCTGGCTGCCGGGTGACGGCATCTTTTACAGCCCGTTCGGCTGGGGTTTCTATTCCCCGTACTTCGTGGGCTACGCACCTTACTATGGACGTCCTTATCTCTACGGGGGTATACACGGCAGACCGTACGTCACTGGCCGTTACGGCCCGGCGTATGGGCACTCGGCATACGTTGGCCGTCCTGCCAGCGGATTCCGTGGACCAACCAGCGCGGGCGTGTCGGCTTCTCACTTTGGCGGGATGAGCGGCGGTTTCCACGGAGGCGGAGGAGGTTTCCATCGCTGAAACTTTGAGCAGTGACAGCGTGGAGGCGGGGCTTTCCTTGGCCCCGCTTTTTTCTTGCGCGTAGCTCGAACGTCATCACCAGGCTGGCAGGATTCATCTTCAATTCACGCCCCGGAAACGTGGCCGCAACTTGTGCTTCGGAGAATGGCGAGGAGATTCCTGCTGGAGAAACGGAATCCTTGAGGCGAAAGGAACGCACACATGTCAAAGGAAGCTGCACATCACCACTCCGAAGCCGCCGATCATCATGAGCACGCGGCCAATCATCATCGGCAAGCCGCCAAACATCACAAAGCCGGCGATCACGAAAAGGCAGCGCACCATGCCCAGGTAGCTCAGGGGCATCACAACTATGCCTCGCATCACGCGGAGGAAGCAGCCAAACACCACTCCGACGAGCACGGCGCCAAATAAGAGATTCTTACCGCAGTTTGCGTCGACAGCGGCCACAGGTGCCGCTGTTGCGCTTTTAGGGAATAGAGCACACCATCGTTTCGCTTGACCTTCGGAGTCGTTTGGCGTTTCAATTTGCTGATGCCGAGTAAGCCTGCCAAGCGCAAATCCTCCGCCAAGAATAAAGCTGGTGCTGCCGGCGCCACGCCGGGAACGCCGACCGCCAGTCGCCCGGTAATGCCTGCCCAGTACGGTATTTCGAAATCGGCTAAAGGGATGCTTGACTGGAAGTGGGCCCGGGAGCGGCTGACCGAATCGCACAATTACGTTGTGGTGACGATCCGGGCCGACGGTCGGCCGCATGCGATGGGCATGCATGGCCTGTGGTTCGAAGATGCCTTTTATTTCGGCACTGGCGATGGAACGCAAAAAGCCAAGAACCTGGCGACGAATCCGAACTGCATCCTCATCAACGAACGGCTCGACGAACTGGTGATTGTCGAAGGCACGGCGGAGAAGATTGCCTACAAGGCTGTCCCAGCGACGCTTTCTGCAGAGAGCAAGAAAAAATATGGATGGCCGATACAGCCGAGCAGGGGCGGCTGGGTGTTCAGGCTCACTCCCAGGAAAGTGTTTGCGCTTCCCGAGAAATTGTTCGCCACGGCTCCGACGCGGTGGAAGTTTGGTGGGTAAGGCGCGCTTAGCGGTTAGCCGTTAGCTTTCAGCGAACTTGTTTCAGATCCTGGTGAGGCAAGCCCTCTCATAAATCAGTTGGGTTTGTATCAAGGCACGACTATTAGTCGTGCCGAAAAAGACCAGCAAATCTTTGGGCTTCCGCCCCTGCAAGAATCCCGCCGCGGCTTCAGCCCCAAATTCGTTGTAGCTCTAACGGCTCGGCTGAAGCCGGGTCCTGATACAAATCTCAATTAATTTCCTACGATTTCGGAAATCGCTGATGGCTTCCAAAAGCTAAAGGCTAGCTAAAAGTAAAGAGCGAAGAGCGAAGAGCGAAAAGCGTAAAGCGTAAAGCGAAAAGCGAAAAGCGTAAAGCGAAAAGCGTAAAGCGAAAAGCGTAAAGCGAAAAGCGTAAAGCGAAAAGCGTAAAGCGTTCTTACTTCACGCCGGCTTTTGAACCGGCCGGGCGCCGGTGCGATCTTTGGCGCGTCGCTTAGAGCGCAGCCAGTAGTACAAGGCCACCAGTCCGCCCACGACAGCCAGGGAGATCAGGACGTAGAGCAGCGGCTGGTAATACTTTCCCAGCCAGCGAAGGATATGGCGTCCATAATGGAAGCCCAGATAGGCTAGCAGGGTGTAACGCACACCGCGTCCCAGGGCCAGCGCGGCGAGAAACTTTCGCCAGGGATAATGCAACGCCCCCGCCGCAATCAATATGGGAACGATGGGCATGGGAGGGGGACAAACGGCACTGACCGCAATCGACCAGAATCCATAGCTGCGAACGATGCGGTAGACCTGCGCGACTCGCTTCTTCGACAGCCTCTTCTCCAAAGCGCCTTCGCCGCCCTTAACGCCAAGCCGGTAGGTCACATATCCGCCGAGAACGCCTCCGATGGTGGCCATGATGGCGTAGTACCACCAGGGTTCATGGTGTGCCGCCGCCAGCAGAATCGTGGATGCGTCCATGCTGCCGGGAAGAGGAATTACCGAATTGTCCAGCAGGCCCAGTGCGATCAGTCCGGGACCGCCGAAGCGGCGGACCGCATGAAATATCGTTTTCTTGACCGTGCCGGCAGCGAGGAAATAAATCGTCATGCGTCAGTAAAGTCGCGAAAGCTCTACTGGTTAGAAGCAGAACAGACGGAGAAGGAGCAAGTCAAACGGTAATCATTGCCCGGAACCGGCGAACTTGCCGCGAATTATTTTCGGGCGCCGCCGAAGGCTACCGGACCTAGAAAGCGCAGATCAGGCGCTGCCTCGATCAGCCCCAGTTCAGCCGAGTATTGCAGGAACAGTTTGAGGCCAGCATGGTTCTCGCGATCCAGGTAGTAATGAATGTTCTCGGTCAGGTAGCTGCGGACGTCGTCTTCGCTCAGACGCAATCTCGGTGACCATTCCCGGGCGATGGTGGCGAGGTTCTCAGGCTGCAGACCATGGTCGCGCGATTGTTGAAAGAGCTTCGCTAAATCCAGACCCTCCGGCTTTCGATCCAGGGAATCGAGCCGCAGAGCCCAAAAGGCGAAGACAAAAGGCTGGCCGGTTGCTTCGCGCCACAAATGAGCCAAATCGTAAAAATGGTAGCCGCTAGCCGATTCGGCTTCCAGAGCCGCATCTCCGATGAGCAACGCGGCGTCGTGATCTCGCAGCATCAGCTCCAACTGCGGAGCGTGAGGCGTCAGATCGCGTGGGCCGTCGAAGAACTTCGTAAACAAGATCTGCAGCAGAGCGACTGAGGTTCGAGACGAGGTATCGGTCGCAACCGTGCGGATGTCGGCGATGGGCTTCTTGCTGATCAGCGAAATGGAGCGCACCCGGTCTTTGGCGGCAATGGCTATATTGGGGAGAATCACGAGTCCGGGGATCTGGGCGTAGGTGAAAGCCGGAATGATGCCGATGTCGGCCTGGTTTGCGGCCAGTGCCGCTGCACAAGCTGAAGGCACCGTGTATGCAATCTCGAAGCCGCGGCCGGCATCACCGTGCTCGAAGTCCCACATAAGAGGTGCCGTGTTGAGAAAGGAAATGGCAGAGATACGTAGGCCCGGCATCAAACATCGAGTCTAACAAACCACGGGCGTTGGAAGTCAGGACGCGGTTCGATGGCCCGGAAACCGCAGATCCCTCGGCTTCGCTCGGGATGACAAGGCTGGAGAGGGGATCCTCTGACTTAGGCCTGTTCGCGTCAATTGTTCACCCTGCGCCGTGACGAGCATCCTTGACGGTAACCAGAGAGCGAGGTTACCCTCCGCGCAAGATGCAAGACAAATTCGTGAAACCTGAAATGAATACGGAAACTCCTGTGCGGGCAAAGGACTTTGCCTTGGCTCGCAAGTTGCAATGGCTGGGCCTTTCGTTAACTCCGGGAGTGGGCTCGAGCCGGGGCCGCAAGTTGGTCGAGCGCTTCGGCAGCGTCGATCGTCTTTACAACGCGTCACTGACGGAACTGGAAGCAGCCGGTCTGCCCGCGGCCGCAGCACAGGGGATCGCACTAGGAAAGTCACTGGAACTGGCGGCAGCGGAATATGACCACGTCCGGGATGAAGGCGCCCAGATCATTGTTCCCGGGGACGCGGAGTTCCCGCGGCGGCTGTTGGAAATCTACGATCCGCCACTCGTACTTTACCTTAAAGGATGTGCAGAAGTTATAGATCAGCCAGGTGTTGCTGTGGTTGGCACGCGGCATCCAACGCCCTATGGCATCGGCATGGCCGAGCGTCTGGCCTGCGATCTTGCGGCCCACGGACTGGTCATATTCAGCGGCATGGCACGCGGAGTCGACACTGCCGCTCATCGCGGAGCTCTGAACGCTCATGGGCGTACCGTGGCCATCTGGGGAACGGGAATCGACGAGGTTTATCCCAAGGAAAATCGCAAGCTAGCCACCCAGATCCTGGATTCGGGTGGTGCGATCATCACCGAGTTTCCGCTGGGCACGTTTCCGGCGCCGCAAAATTTTCCCATTCGCAACCGGATCATCAGCGGTATAGCGGTGGGCGTCCTGGTGCTTGAGGCTGGAGAATATAGCGGTACCCGGGTGACCGCGCGTTGTGCGCTGGAGCAGGGAAGAGACGTTTACGCGGTTCCCGGTAATGTAACCAACAAGCTCTCCTGGGGTCCGAACACGTTGATTAAACAGGGCGCGGCGTTGGTGGCGACCTGGGAAGATGTGTGGGAGGAGTTGCCAGCAGATACCCGGCTGGCGCTGACCCCTCCAGAGCAGCCTGCATCGGAGGAGCAGGTTGCGGCATCACTGTTTCAGGGGGCCGAGCTGCCGCCTCACGAAAAAAGGATACTGGCGCTGTTACGCGCCGATGAGTCTACTCACATCGATGTCCTGGTTGAGCGTCTGAGTTCACATTTGTCTTCGTCGGAGATTTTCACTGCCTTGTTCGAGCTGGAGTTGAGCGGCCGGATTAAAGCGCTGCCGGGGAAGTATTTTGTGCGGGCGATGTAACGCTTTTCGCTGCTCGCCTTTCGCTTTTCGCTAAGGCGCGGAACGGAGTTGGTTCTGAGAAACTACGAAGATCTTGAAGTTCGGCAAAGAGCTCACTTGCTCACGATAAAGATCTATCGCTCTACTGAACATTTTCCCCGAACTGAGGTCTTTGGGCTGACGAGTCAGATTCGCAGAGCGAGCAGCTCAATTGGTGCGAATCTGGCTGAAGGATTGTGGCCGTTGGAGTGATGCTGAACTGGCGCGTTATGTCCAGATCGCCAGCGGATCTGCTAGTGAATTGCAAAACCATTTGCGACTTTCCAGGGACTTGGAGTTACTCAGCTCGTCAGAATATGACAGCCTTCTCAAGGACTTAACCAGTGTCCGGCAGATGCTGAGTGCACTGCTGCAAAGGCTCCGCGGCGTACGGGGAGCAATAAAGCTGGCACCCGATCGTTGATAAGTGAGGCCGACGACGGACTGAAAGCGACTGATCCGTACGAATTTAGCGTCTGGCGAAGAGCGAATGGCGAAAAGCGAAAGGCGGCGCGGTTTCGCCATTCGGCGAAACCGTGCTAGCTTCATACACGTAATTGGCAGGATTGAGGGTTCCATTGGCAAAAGGTTTAGTCATCGTTGAATCGCCGGCAAAGGCGAAGACGATCCAAAAATATCTCGGCTCGGGCTATGACGTCGAAGCCTCGCTCGGGCACATTAAAGATTTGCCCAAGAAGTCTCTGGGCGTCGATCTGGACAACGACTTCTCCACCGAGTATGTCGTTATTCCGGGCAAGGAAAAAGTTGTCGCCAAGCTGAAGAAGCTGGCGAAGACGGCGAATGCGATCTATCTGGCGCCCGATCCGGACCGCGAAGGCGAAGCCATTGCTGCGCATCTGGCCGAAGAGTTGGGCGGCGATAGCGTCGACGGCAAGAAGAAGAGCAAGAAGGGCGCCGTCATCATCCGCCGTGTGACCTTTAACGAGATCACCAAGCGGGCCGTACAGGAGGCGTTCCAGCATCCGCGTGACATCGATACTAATCTGGTCGATGCGCAGCAGACGCGCCGCGTACTCGACCGCCTGGTGGGCTATCAGATTTCCCCCTTGCTTTGGGACAAGGTACGCCGCGGATTGTCGGCCGGGCGCGTGCAGACCGTCGCTCTTCGGCTGATTGTCGAACGCGAACGCGAGATCAAAGCGTTCATCAAGGAAGAGTACTGGACGATTGACGCGCATCTGCAAGGGCAGAAGCCGCCGGCATTCGACGCTCGCTTCGTCGGTATTGGCGAAGAGAAAACGGCAATTCCCAACGGGGAAGAAGCCGAGAAGATTAGGACCGCGCTGGAGACCGCCGACTGGAGTGTCCGCTCCGTCGATACGCGTGAGCGGCGCCGTAGTCCGGCTGCTCCGTTCACCACCAGCAAATTCCAGCAGGACGCTTCGCGCAAGCTGCGCTTCAGCGTGAAGCGCGCCATGATGATTGCCCAGCGCCTTTATGAAGGCATCGATCTGGGCGGCGAAGAAGGCACGGTCGGACTCATCACCTACATGCGTACCGATTCGCCCCAGGTGTCGAACGATGCGCTGGCCGAGGTGCGCGAGTACATCGGGAAAGATTTCGGCAAGGAATTCTTGCCTGAGGCGCCGAACACCTACAAGTCGAGAAAAGCGGCGCAGGAAGCGCACGAGGCGATCCGTCCCACGTCGGTGGCCCGTCATCCGGATTCGGTCAAGCAATTTCTGCAGGAAGACGAGTACAAGGTCTACAAGCTGATCTGGCAGCGCTTTGTGGCCTCGCAGATGAATCCTGCGGTGTTCGATCAGACGACTGTGGACATCGACGCGAAAAACGGCGACACGGTTTATCGCTTCCGCGTGACCGGTTCGGTACTCAAGTTCGAAGGTTTCCTGAAGGTTTACGAGGAATCGAAGGACAGCAAGGACGAGGAAGACGAGGCGCTCAAGCACAAGTTGCCGCTGCTGGTTGCGGGCCAAAAACTGACGCTAAAGGGTCTGAAGCCGGAACAGCATTTCACCGAGCCGCCGCCGCGCTTCAACGAAGCTTCGTTGGTGAAGGAACTGGAAGAGCGCGGCATCGGCCGGCCTTCCACCTACTCTGCCATCATCAGCACCATCCAGGAGCGGCAGTACGTGCAGAAGATCGGCGGGAAGTTTATTCCCACCGAGATCGGCTTTGTGGTGACCGATCTGCTGGTGGAGAACTTCAAGGACATCTTCGATCCGCAGTACACGGCGCGGCTGGAAGAGGAACTCGACGAAATCGAAGACGGCAAGGAGACCTGGACCGACGCGCTAAAAGGCTTCTACAAGAAGTTCGAGAAAGAACTCCATTACGCCGAAAAGCACATGGAGAACGTGAAGCGGATGGAGAAGCCCACCGACGAGAAGTGCGAACGGTGCGGCTCGCCGCTGGTCATCAAGTGGGGCAAACACGGATCGTTCTACGCCTGCAGTTCCTACGATAAGACCGATCCCAACAGCTGTACCTTCACCAAGGAAAATCCCATCGATCTGCCAGACCTGGATTCGGCCGACGTGCAGGAGACGACGCAGGAAGAATATTGCGAGAACTGCGGTCGTCCTATGGTGCTGAAGCGCGGACGCTTCGGACAGTTCATGGCTTGCACGGGTTATCCGGATTGCAAGACCACCAGACGGCTGGATCAGGGCAAGAAGGTGCCCGACATTCCGCTCGACGAGAAGTGTCCGGAGTGCGGACGCAATCTTCTGCTGCGCCATGGCCGCTTTGGCGAGTTCATTTCGTGCAGCGGTTATCCGGAATGCAAGTGGGTGAAGCAGAACTACATTGGAGTGAAATGTCCGGAGTGCAAGACGGGCGATCTGGCGGAGAAAAAAGCTCGCCGGGGTAATTTGTTCTACGGCTGCTCCAATTATCCAAAATGCAAGTTCACCTCGGCGTACAAGCTGGTGGCCGAGCCCTGTCCGGAGTGCGGCAGCCCCTATCTGCTCGAAAAGAACCTGAAGTCGGGAAGCTTCCTGGCCTGTCCGAACAACAAGCGCACCGAGAGCGCGGACAGCGATGAACCCAAGCGCCGTGGAAAGAAGAAAACCATTGATGAAAGCACGGTTAAATGTGATTATTCGCGGGAAATAAAGCCCGAAGCTGTGGCATCATAGACGGATGCTGCTTCGCTAAAACTTCGCCCGGCCAGAGTGCCGGGCTTTTTCTTGAAAGGAAGGTAACACCCTATGGCAGGAACTGTGAAAGCACTGCGTGAGGGCCAGCACTCGATCACTCCGCATCTGGTAGTGAGCGGTGCATCCAAGGCTCTGGATTTCTACAAGAATGCCTTCAACGCCGAAATCCTGAATGTCCACAAGACTCCGGACGGCAAGGTAATGCACGCTGAGATGAAGATCGGCGATTCGACGATCATGCTAGCCGATGAGTTTCCGGGATTCTCGAAGTCGCCGACGACACTGGGCGGAAGCACGGTCCTTCTCAACCTGTACCGGGACAACATCGATGAGCTGTTTAACCAGGCGGTGAAGGCTGGCGCCAAAGTGACCATGCCGCTGGCCAACCAGTTCTGGGGCGACCGCTATGGCCAGCTCGACGATCCCTTCGGCCATGCATGGGCGCTCGGCCAACACGTTGAAGATGTCTCTCCTGAAGAGATGGAGCGGCGCGCTAAAGAGGCGTTTGCGCATATGGCCGCAAAGTAGCCTGCCCGCGGCCAGACCCAAGCCCGATTATCCACATCCAGAAGCCGCCCCTGCGGCGGCTTCTTCCAACCTAATGTCTTCTGGAGGATTCATGAGTACTTCCCAGGCCACTCATCACGATGCCGAACTCATTCTGAAACTTTACGAACTTCGCCGCGAACCGGTCATGCGCCAGGCGCGGGATTTCGTCGCCACCTTTGCCCCCAAGTCGATTGACGAATTTATGGCGGTCACCTTTGCCTTCGGCACCAAGGAGAACGCCTACGTCCGGCAAGTGCTGGGATATTGGGAGATGGTCGCGTCCCTGATCGTTCACGGCACGCTCAATGCTGAGCTCGCGGCGGATACGTTGGGGGAAATGAATTTTGTGTACGCCCGCGTCCATCCTTTTCTTAAGGAAATCCGACAGAAGCTGAACTCGCCGGAATTCCTGCGGAACGTCGAGAAGGTAGTGGAAGGCACGCCGGAAGGACGAGATCGGCTGGCGCGGATGAAAGAACGTCAGGCCGAGTTTGCGCGCATGCGCGCCGCGGCGGCCAAGTAGGGAAGCTAGCTTAGGTATTCGCGAATGTAGGGATCGTTGCAGCGTAATAGCTCCGCAGCGGTCCCTTCGAAAATAATTTTGCCGTCCCGCAGAATCAGGAACGTGGTATGAACGTCGCGCGAGATGCCGTCGGGAATCGGCACCATTTTGTTCTTCTCGCGATCGAAGTAGTGGCTGGCCATGGTAAAGGCATCTTGCAAGCGGTGGGTAACCATCAGGGAACTGGTCTGGTACACGTCGCGCTGCTTCACGATCAACTCGATAATTGTGTTTGAGGTCACCGGATCGAGTCCTCCGGTAGGTGAATCGTAGAGCAGGACTTTAGGATCGGTGATGATGGCGCGCGCAATCGCTACGCGCCGCCGCATGCCGCCGGAAAGCTCCGATGGATACAAATCAACCGTGTGCTCCAGTTCCACGAAGCGCAACGCTTCCAGCACGCGAGCATGGATCTCATCCGTGACCCTGCCAGTTTCTTCAATCAGGCGATAGGCAACGTTCTCTTCGACCGTAAGAGAGTCGAAGAGCGCGCTTTCCTGAAACACCATGCCGATGTTGCGGCGAAGAGCGAACAGCTGCTCCTCCCGCATTTGAGTGATATCGTCGTCGAGAACCTTGATGACCCCGGAGTCAGGCTTCAACAATCCCATGGCGAGTTTCAGGATAAGAGTTTTTCCGGTGCCGGCGACCCCCATCAGAATTTTCGTTTCGCCGCGCGGCAGTTGAAATGAGATGCCCTCCAGCACCGGGTGGTCGAAGGCGATGGACACATCTTGGAAGCGGATGACCGGTTCGGCCGAGGAAGAAACTGACGGCTGGGGTTGCTCCAGTGGTGGGGCCAGGATCGCCATGATCGTCAGTACTGGAAGACCCCCATCAACAGCCGGGTGATGAAGAAATCGCTGACCAGAATGAGAACCGATGCGGCGACCACCGCCTGCGTGGTGGCCCTGCCAACGCCCTGGGTACCGCCCTTAGCCGATAACCCGTAGTAGCAGCCGATGCTGGCAATGATGAAGCCGAACACCACGGGCTTGCACAAGCCCATAAAGACGTCTCCAAAACGCAGCGCCTGGTAAGCGGTGGTCCAGTACTGATTGGGGTCCAGCCCCAGCAGCACGTAGGAAATCATGAAGCCGCCCGTCAAACCGACCAGGTTGGAGATGATGCTGAGAAAGAAAAGCATCACGCAGCTGGCGATCACGCGCGGCGTAACCAATTTCTTGGACGGATCCACTCCCATAGACCGCATGGCGTCGATCTGCTCGGTCACCTTCATGGATCCGAGTTCGCTGGCCATTCCGCTGGAGTTGCGCCCAGCCACCATCAAACCGGTCAGCACCGGGCCCAGCTCTCGCACCATGGAAAGCGATACCAGCTTTCCGGTCAGCGAGAGCGAACCAAACTGCTGCAAGGTGCTGGAGGTCTGGAGCGCCAAGACGGCGCCGGTGAAGAAACCGGTCAAGACCACGATTGGCAGTGAGCCAACGCCGATCTGGTCGGCTTGCATGATGGTGTCTGCGAAATAGCGGGGGCGGGCAAAAACGTTGCTAAGCGAGCGCCCGGCGAGCAGGGAATAGTCCTGCACCGCCATGACCTGTTCCTTCGCGAACTCAGTAGGCGAGAAGATGGGCATTAGGAAACCGAAAAAGCTATCATCGAAATATACCAGAGCGCTTGTCGAATCCCGGTAATCGACTGGAATCGGGTGCCGCGGGCTCATGATTGATCGCGCCCCGGCAAGTCCGATAGCACGATTACGCGGCTTCTGAATGCGAAACTGCCCGGTCCCGGAATTACGCACTTTGCACCCGGGGCGAGCTTGGTTTAGTATGCAATCCCAAGTTGCGCGGCGTTGTAGGGAGGCCGCTTATGGCATTCCAGGTGGATCGCAGTCCGTTCGATCCCGAATCCGGGTTCGAGTACTACATCTGCTTTAAGCCTCAGATTGAGGTGGAAGGCGACGAAGTGCAGTCGCGGATTTCGGTGGAAGCAGCTTTGTCGCTTTCCGAGACCGGCGATGTTGCCGACCTCAGCTTTATGCTGCCCAAGATGTGCCGCAACGAACATTCGCTTTCATTTCTGAGGCGCGACCCTACGGCGGCCTGCGTGGAAAACAGGGTATTTATCGCCATCCCCGGCCTAAGCGGAGATTCGGTTTTTAACGCTCCCGCTACGCTCGAGTTGGACCACTCCGGACGCATTGTAGCCATCGAGATCAACGGCTGCATCCCCAAAACCAGCACGTTCAAGCCCGCACACGCGTGAGGGGTCGCTCTTCGCTTTTCGCTATTCGCTTTTCGCCAAACCAAATCTGGACCAGTACTGCCGTTGTCTAGACCCCCTACGGTTTGCTAACGGTCAAAGGCCACGGGCCACGCATATTTTGCGAAAAGCGAATAGCGAAGAGCGGATTCCGGTATTATGTCGGCGTGGAAGATGTAACTGCCTTTGTCCTGGCGGGTGGCCGCAGCTCACGCATGGGCTCCGACAAGGCATTGCTGTCTTTCGGCGGACAAAACCTGTTGCAGCGTGCCCTGCACACGGTGGCCGCAGTTGCCGGGAAGACGTTTATTGTCGGCCCGCGAGATCGATATGCTGAGTTTGGCAACGTGATCGAAGATGTCCACCCGGGTTGTGGACCTTTGGGCGGAATTCACGCTGCGCTGGCTGCGACCGAAACCGACCTGAACCTGGTCCTGTCGGTCGACCTGCCGCTGATGGAGGAAAAGTTTCTCCTCTGGCTGCTGGGGCAGGCAAGAACGACCGACGCCCTGATCGTGGTTCCAGTTGCCATGGGCGGCGGGCAACCACTTTGCGCGATGTATCGTCGCCGGGTGCTGGCACCAGCGGAACAGGCGTTGCAGAGCGGCGATTACAAGATCGGCAACTTGTTTTCGCGCGTAGCCACGCACCAGATATCCGAGACAGAGATTGTTGCTGCCGGGTTCTCGACAGCGGTCTTCAAGAACATCAATACAACCGCAGATTACGAAGAAATTCTCCGGCTACAGCCTGTCGTTTCGGTCCATAGCGTTTCACTAGATGACAAGGAGCAGCGAGCCCAGGTGACCGACGCGAAGCCCTACATCGAATTTCAGGACGTACACAAGGCGTTTGGCAGCAATGTGGTGCTCGACGGCGTCAGTTTCGACGTCATGCCGGGCGAAACCGTCTGCATTCTGGGACGAAGCGGCGTCGGCAAATCGGTATCGTTGCACGAGATCATGGGCTTCCTCAAGCCAGACAAAGGCCGGATTTGGGTGGCCTACGAAGACATCACCGACTATGCCGAGCCGGATCTGGAGCGCATTCGCAAGAAAGTAACCATGGTGTTTCAGAATGGGGCGCTCTTCGATTCGCTGACCGTGGGCGAGAACGTGGCGTTTCCCTTACGGGAGCGCGGTGGGCTGGAGGAAGAGCAGATCTACCAGATCATCGACGGCTTGCTCGACATGGTGGGAGTACGCGAGTTTCGCGATCTGCTGCCCTCGGATTTATCGACAGGGATGAAGCGCTCGGTGGCTATTGCCCGGGCGCTGGCGGCGCAGCCGGATGCGGTGCTCTACGACGAGCCGACGACCATGGTCGATCCGCTGATGGCGCACCTGCTGGGTGACTTGATTAAGAAGCTGAAGAAGCAACTGAAGCTAACCAGCATTGTAGTGACGCACGATATGGCTCTGGCCAAGAAGCTGGCGGACCGGCTTCTATTTTTGTACGAAGCCAAGGCGATTTTCTTTGGGACATTTGCGGAGATGGCCAAGTGCCAGGAGCCGATTGTGCAGGAATTTCTGGAATTCGATTCGATGGACTTCGAAAAATACTTTGGCGCCCGCCGGCCGCCTCACCAGCCGCGGTTCGAGGCGCCGTAGAAAAAGACTTATTCACCACAGAGGACACGGAGGTCACAGAGGAAGCTGGGCAGGGAACTCTGGCTTAAGTTCCGATTAATTGTGATACGGGGATGTTACAAGAGTTATCCTCAGCACCTTGTTACGGGCTATTCCTTGGCACAGTCGATGCGCTCCGAAGAACGACTGCTGCGACCCCTGCTCCGAGGGAGTACGCAGCGCTCACCCCAACGAAAAACGAGATGTCCTGCCATTTGCCTGGCAAAGACTCCACGCCTCGGTTAAACATTACATGACATGCCCAGAGGGCAGGGAGCGCCCAAGCAAAAAATGCGCGGCGGTCATGCCATCTGTCATAGAGCACCATCCCCCAGAGCGCAACGACGATGAGCAATGGCACCATCATCACTGGACTCCGCGCCACTTGGTCGTAGCGTTCACGCCCAATAAACGGGCGGAAGAAAGCCCATAAGGTAAATCCCGCAACAAGGGCAGCAATGAACGAGAGAATCGTGTGCCCTACAACTCTCAGAAACGCTTTGAGTTTAAGTGCCATCCGCGCACTCACCTAAACCGGAGCTGCCAGCTTTGTAATCAGGCCTTAGCACAAAATCCGCGCCTCTTGCTAGAATCCCTGCGCCACCAGTCGATCGACTGTCAGCCGGGTGCCCCAGGTCTCGCGGTTTTCGAAACCTGGGTGCAAACACCCCTGACGATGCTCTCAGATTGGTCCCGAAGCTGTTCCCCACGCCGGTAAGGAGAGAACAATAGCCGGATGTTGCTCATAAAACTCCCGGGTCTCGAACATCGCGAGACCCGGGGCACCCGGCCAACTGCAAGGAGCCCATCGTGCAGGAGTTTCTGGATCTGGATTCGATGGACTGCCAGAAATACTTTGGCGCACGACGGCCTCCGCATCAGCCGCGGTTTGAGGCGCCGTGAAGAGAATGGTTCTGTTCCCCACTGGGGACACGGAGGTCACAGAGGACGCTGTGCAGGGAACTCTGGCTTAAGTTCCGATTAATTGTGATAAAGCCGATTTATCAACAACTAGGCTCGCAGGCCGAGCCAACCTGCAACTTATTCAGGTAGTCATCGAGACGCCGTATGCCCATTGTCCAAGGCTGCGGAGTCTGAAGGCCCTGACTCCGAGTGAAAATCGTTCATCCATCTGTCTGTGCTATGCAATTCCGGCAGCTATCTGTTCCGAAGGGGTTCTGACGGGTCTGGCACGCGATAAACGTGCAGTACCACCCTGCTTTCCCCCCTCTGACAAAGCTGTCGAAAATGAGAAGCAATGATCCGTTTCGCTGTCCTTCGATTACATTCCAGACCTGTCTAATATCGTTCATGGGGTAGCTCCCCAGGGGAAAGGAAGCTGGAAGAGGGGGGCTGACCTCGTTGGAAGAGGAGAACCATACCTTCGAAAACCTCAACGTGGCGGGACCGATGTATCGAAACCCCCATTTGGCAGCGAGCGCCCTCATGCGGCTGGCGCGAAAAACCATGAGGACTTTGAGCAAACCCGTGAGCACTGCCGCCACGACTAATCCGCAACCGATGATTGAGGTCAAGTCAGACAATGAACCTTCATTTGACAGCATTTGTGCGGAGCCGGGGCCAAGTTCCACGTGACGGAAGATTAAGAGGCGATTAACACCACTACCCGCCCAGCAAGACGCTATGACGCAGGTCACGAAAGCAGTGGTCGGGGATGATTGGCGTTATCGTTAGCACAAATAATCCACGTCCCTTGCTAGAATCCCTGCGCCACCAGCCGATCCACCGTCAGCGTTCCGGTCTGTTCATCGCGATGGGTCCACTTCTCCAGATACTTGGCGACGATGTCGGTCTCGATGTTGACCGGATCGCCGGGCTTGAGGGATCCCAGATTCGTCATCTTCACGGTGTGCGGAATGATGGCAATAGTGAGCCGCAGGCCTTCCAGCTTGGCGACAGTCAAGCTGATGCCTTCGACGGCAATCGATCCCTTGAAGACCACGTATTTCTCCAGGTCCTCTGGAATGTCGCACAGCAGCCAGAAATCGTCGGCGTTGGGAATCGGTTCGAGGGCGACGAAGCTCGCTGTGCCGTCCACATGCCCTTGCACCATGTGTCCGCCCATACGGCCATCAGCCTTGAGCGGCAGTTCCAGGTTAACCTGCGCACCGTCGGTGATGCGGGAGAGCGAGGTTAGCCTCCAGGTTTCCGCGGCGAGATCGGCGCAGAAAGATTCGGGCTTGATATCGAGCGCCGTCAGGCAGACGCCGCTGACGGCGACGCTGTTGCCTTCATGGAGTTCTTTCGCGGTGTTGGGAGCGTGGATGGTGATGCGATGATTTCCACCGCGCTCCACGATGCTGGCGATGGTTCCTACTTCTTCGACTAATCCGGTAAACATGATGATGACCTCACATTACTACTAAGAATCTCGTGGCCGAGAACTCCACCTCTATGGGCAGCCGGCAAACTTGTCAGTGGCGGCGACCAGAGCGCGACTGTTCGGAGCTTCAAAAGCGCTGTGACCGCTGTCGGGCGTGATGATGAGCTCGGCTTCCGGCCACGCCCGGTGAAGCGCCCAGGCGCTTTCCATGGGGCAGACCACATCGTAGCGGCCCTGCACAATCACACCGGGGATGTTGCGGATGCGCGTGGCGTTGCGCAGCAGTTGGTCGTCGGTTTCGAAGAAACCCTTGTTGGCAAAATAGTGGACTTCAATCCGTGCGAAGGCGAGAGCAAATTCATCTTCTTCGTAATGGCTGGTGAAGTCGGCATCGGGCAGCAGCTTGGAGGTTGCACCCTCCCATCCGCTCCAGATCTTTGCAGCCGCGAGACGGACCGCGTGATCGTCGCTGGTCAGCCGACGGTGATAAGCCGACATCAGATCGCCGCGCTCGCCCTCGGGGATGTGCGCCAGGTACGGTTCCCACGCGTCGGGATAGAGCACCGACGCGCCGCGCTGGTAAAACCAGTCGATCTCTTGCTTGCGAAGCAGGAAAATGCCGCGCAGTACGAGTTCGGTAACCCGATCGGGATGCGTCTCGGCATAGGCAAGGGCAAGCGTCGAGCCCCAGGATCCGCCGAATACCTGCCAGCGTTCGATACCGAGGTGCTGACGGATTTTTTCGATGTCGGCGACCAGGTCCCAGGTGGTGTTGGCTTCAAGAGAGGCGTAGGGCGTACTCTTGCCGCAGCCGCGCTGATCAAAGTTGACGATGCGATATTTTTCGGGATGAAAGAAGCGCCGCTGTTTGGGCTCGGAGCCGCCGCCCGGACCGCCGTGCAGAAACACCACCGGCTTGCCGGAAGGATTGCCGCTCTCTTCATAGTAAATTTCGTGGACCGGCGAAACCTTCAGGCGGCCTGTGTTGTAGGGTTCGATAGGAGGATAAAGCCAGGAAACCGGATCTTTCATGATGGATGTAGGCATCGCGAGCAGTATACCTCTGGTCAATGGACCAAAATTGTTCTCAACTTCACCGCAGGAGAGCTAGCTCGAAGATACCAGCCGGATTTCGTCTTCATAGGGATCGCGCAAGTAACCCTCGACGGCAAAATCTTCTCCGAAGCGATGCAGAGTGAGCGATTGCACCGAAGCTGCTTCGCTGATGCGGCGATAACCCGCGCCCAGGGCAAACGGAATCGATCCCGAACCGGACAGGATTTTGGGCGCGTAGTAAAAGAAAATCTTGTCGACGATACCCTCCGATAGCGCCGCCCAGTTCACCATGGCTCCGCCTTCAATAATAAGGCTGGTGATCTGGCGTTCGCCAAGGTTGGCCATCACACGATCAAGGTCGGGGCGACCATCGATTCCTGGAGTAGCGCCGGGAAAGACCAGGGTGCCGTCCTCCGGCGGACGCCTCATGGGGACTTGTTCCACCATGACGCCGCGCGACTCCAGTTCGCGCCGCTTGTTCTCTTCGGCGAAACAGCAGAACACGATCAGATCGTTACGCGCGGTTTTCACTACCCGCGATTCCAGCGGCAAACGCAGGCGGGAATCTAGAACGACGCGCTGCAGCGGCCGGCGGCGGGGAAGCCCGGTGCGATCAGTGAGCAGAGGATCGTCGGCAATGATGGTGCCCACGCCGACCATGATGGCGTCGCTGGCGTGGCGCATCTCGTGCACATGCGCCCGGGCTACCACGCTGGTGATCCAACCACCGCTGGGGGCCAGCGAGCCCAGACCCGAATCAGGTTCAGCATCGCCGGGCGGCGGCGCGATTTTGCCGTCGAGCGTCATCGCGGTCTTCAGGGTGACAAAAGGAATTTTGCGGCGAATGTATTTGGCGAAGGCTTCGTTCAGCTTTTTGGCTTCCGTTTGGCAAAGGCCTTCCTGAACTTCAATGCCGGCTCCACGCAATTTTGCCAGTCCGCGACCGCCCTCACTGGGATTGGGATCGCGCATGGCCGCGAATACCCGTTTCACTCCGGCGGCAATCACCGCGTCCGTGCAAGGGCCAGTGCGTCCGGTATGGGAGCAGGGCTCGAGGTTGAGATAGAGCGTAGTTCCGCGCGCGCGCTTGCCTGCCTGCTCGATCGCCAGTACCTCGGCATGCTTGCGGCCTTCGTACAGGTGAGTGCCGCGGCCAACGATTTCGCCATCAGGCGCGACCAGCACGGCTCCGACGCAGGGATTGGGCGAGGCGAGCGCCACGCCCTTCCTGGCAAGTTCCAGGGCTTGCTGCATGAATTGCTCGTCGGTCGAGTTTGCGCTCATTCAGTCGAACAGTGAGTTCACGAAGTCTTGCGAATTAAATGGCAGCAGGTCGCCGGCTTTCTCACCCACGCCCACGTAGCGCACGGGCAGTCCGAGCTCTTTGCAGATGGCGACCACGACGCCGCCCTTGGCGGTGCCATCCAGCTTGGTAAGAACGATTCCAGTTACTCCCGCCGACTGGGTAAACAGCCGCGCCTGCTGCAGACCGTTCTGGCCGGTGGTGGCGTCCATCACCAGCAGCGTTTCGTGAGGCGCGGTGGCGCTGAAGCGTTGTGCCGTGCGACGCATCTTTTCCAACTCAGCCATCAGGCTGGTCTTGGTATGCAGACGGCCGGCGGTGTCGACGATAACATAGTCGGTCTTGCGCGCCTTGGCCGCTTGCAGAGCGTCGAAGAGCACGGCCGCGGGATCGCCGCCCGGCTTGTTCTTGATCACTTCGGTTCCGGTGCGATCGCCCCAAATCTCCAGTTGCTCGATGGCGGCAGCACGAAAGGTGTCGGCCGCGGCCAGCAAGACGGTCTTGCCCTGTCCGCGCAACAGGTATGTCAGCTTGCCGATGGTGGTCGTTTTCCCGGTTCCGTTCACGCCGACCACCAGAATTACTTCGGGCTCGCCGTCAACTTTTTGCACCGGTCTCTCGTTGGTGGAGTTGAGAATGGCCAGCAGTTCTTTTTTCAAGACGCGCTTCAGTTCTTCGACATTCTCAACCTGCTTGCGATCGACTTTCTCGCGCAGCGCCTGCAGGATGGTTGCGGTAGTCGCGGTGCCCAGGTCGGCCGAAAGCAGCGTGGCTTCCAGGTCGTCTAAGGTTTCGCGATCGATTTCTTTGCGGAACGCGACCACGTCTTCAATGCGTTCGCTCAGGCTTTCACGCGTGCGCGTGACCGCCTCTTTCATGCGTCTGAGGAAACTTGGTTTTTCTTCGGTGCTGCCAAACAGAGTTTGAATCATGAATAAATCCGTCGCGAGTTGGAAAGTCCGGCGTGGGGCGCTGTTGTAGGAGCTGGATTCGTCGCGAAAGTTAATTATAGACAACGAATCGTGGCACTGCTGCGATTCGTACTGCGCGACCAAGTTGCGGCGCGAATCCGGGGCGCAATGCTGCTCATCAAACATGGTTTAAGGAGAACTCCCTGATGGCAAAATGTGAACACGTAAGGCTAGCCGATCCCAGCGTGCAGCCCAGCGGTGACAGCTGCGCCAAATGCTTGGAAATCGGCCAGCGCTGGGTGCAGTTGCGGCAATGCTTAATTTGCGGACATGTAGGCTGCTGCGATTCTTCGCCCGGCCAGCACGCCAATCAGCACTTCAAAGAGACCGGACATCCGGTAATGCAGGCCTTCCAGTCGGGCAGCTGGAAATGGTGCTACGAACACGAAGCGTATGTTTGAGGGGCCGCTTTTCGCCGTTCGCTTTTGGCCCTTAGCTTTTAGCTCCTAGCCTTCGGTTTGACCTTGCATTCAGCGTAGGCAGGAGTCAGCGACGATCTCTGCTGACTGGTTTGGCTGAGGGGGAAGAGCGAATAGCGAACAGCGTCCTTCTTATGTACTCTGTATGGATTGGCATGGAGTCCCGGGCTTTATCTAAAAACCGATGATCTTTCCTAATCGCACGGCACGCCGACGGTTGCGCCCCGGCGTGTACAACCGCACACAAATAACGCCGATTCTGCGCACGGTTCGGGGGTTGCCCGCTAGCCTCTGCGTGCTGCTGGCGCTGACGCTTCTATGGACGGCTGCATTCGCGCAGGTTCCGTCTCCGTGGGTCAACACCAAACCGCTCTCGGTGGATACCGGTACCACCGGCCTGAAGCTGATGCTGCGCCGGCTGCACACCACGGCCCGGCTGATGCACACCGTCGCTCATCCCGATGACGAAGACGGCGGCATGTTGACGCTGGAGTCGCGCGGGCATGGCGTAACCGCTTTGCAGCTGACGCTGAATCGCGGCGAAGGCGGCCAGAACAAGGTTGGCAGCAATCTGTTCGACGAACTGGGCATCATTCGCACGCTGGAACTGTTGGCGGCCGATCGCTATTACGGAGTGGAGCAGCGCTTCACCCGCGTAGCCGACTTCGGTTTCTCGAAAACGCCGGAAGAAACATTTCAGAAGTGGGGCGGCCACGACATCGCACTGGGCGACATGGTGCGAGTGATCCGCACCTTCCGGCCAGAGGTGATTTGTACGCGCTTCCAGGGGAATTCGCGCGATGGGCACGGGCATCATCAGGCGTCGGGCATCCTGACCCGCGAGGCGTTTCGCGCCGCGGCCGATCCCGCGCGTTTTCCCGAGCAGATTCGCGAAGGCTTGCAGCCCTGGCAGGCAAAGAAGCTGTACATGGACAACGTCCGCAGCACGGAAGACTGGACCATCAAGCTGGAGACTTCGCAATTCGATCCACTGCTGGGCCAGACCTATGTGCAATTTGGCTGGAAGGGCTTGCGGCATCAGCTATCGCAGGGAGCAGGAGCCTGGACGGCGCCGGAAGGAGAGCGCTTCAGCTATTACAAACTGATCGATTCCGTGATGTCTAACCCGCCGGGCACGGGAGTTCACGAGAAAGATTTCTTCGACGGAATCGATACTTCCTTGCCGGGACTGGCTTCACGGCTGGGCGCGGACGAAGCCAAAGCGCCGTGGTTGCGCCCGCAGTTGCAGGCCATCGCTGCCAAGGTGAGTGAAGCGACAACTGCGGTCGACAAAGATGCGCAATCGGCAGGCAAGCCTCTGCTGCAAGGTCTGAATCTGACGCGCGCGCTGATCAAGCGAGTTGAAGAGTCGCGGTTGTCAGGTGCGGAGAAGGCCGACTTGCTGGCGAACCTTCGCACCAAGCAGGAGCAGTTTGAAGAAGCCGCGAATCTGGCGCTGGGCCTGGATCTTGGCGTGGGGCCGGGAACACCGGATGGGCGTCCAATGGCGGCGAATCTTCCCACCAGCGATGGCGACGTGCTGGGAGCGGTGATCACCGCAGGCAAACCGTTTCTGCTGATGGCCAAGCTGCACAATGGCAGCGCCGCACCGATGGACCTGAAGCAATTCACGCTGGATGTGCCGGAGGGTTGGAAGTCGGAGCTCTTCATGGACCATGTGCCCAAACGACTCGCGCCGGGCGATGGTTGCGCGTTGACTTTCCGGGTTGCGCCTCCGATGGACGCGCAAATCACCAAGGCATATTTCCATCGCGATGATCCGGAGACGGACGCGATTTACAAAATCGACCAGCCAGAATATCTGACGCTGGCGCTGCCGCCTCCGCCGGTTTCGGCGCGAGTGCTGTATAGCATCGATGGCGAGGAAGGTGAGATCCGCAGTGTGGCGCGCACTCCCATGCACAACGCCAAGGGCGATGCCTGGTCGATGCCGCTGGCGGTGGTGCCTCCGTTCTCGGTGGAAACCTCGCCTACCACGCAAGTCATTCCTGCGGGCGCGAATCCTTCGGCGCAGTTGGGTGTCGACGTGCGCACGACGGCAGACAAGTCGACGGGAACAGTGCGTCCTGAAGTGCCGCAGGGATGGAAGGTCGAGCCACAATCGGCGACGGTCAGCTTCACCCAGTCAGGTCAGCAAGCTGCCGAATTCAAAGAGCTGCCGGACGGAGCCAAAGAAGCGCGTTATCGCGTGAAGGCGTTGTTGGAGGCCGGCGGACACGACTATAGCGAAGGCTACAGCCTGGTGGCGCGGCCTGATCTGGGAGGGTTTTTCTATTACCAGCCGGCGCTGCAGCGGGCCAGCGTGGTTGAGGTAAGAGTTCCGCCGGGGCTGAAGATCGGCTACATCATGGGCGCGGGCGACGATATTCCAACCGTGCTGCAGCAGCTCGGTTTCGATGTCACGCTGCTGACCCCTGACGATGTGGGACATGGTGATCTCGGCCGTTTTGGAACGATCGTGCTAGGTATTCGTGCGTATGACACACGCGATGACGTGGTGAAGAATAATCAGCGGCTGCTGGATTATGTTCGCAACGGCGGCACGCTGCTGGTGCAGTACAACACCTCGCCCGCTGATTTCAATGGCGGACATTATCTGCCGTATCCCGCCAATCTCAGCCGCGAGCGGGTCACGGTGGAGCAAGCGCCAGTAACGGTTCTCGATCCGCAAAGTTCGGTCTTTCATTATCCGAATCCTATCGGGGAACACGATTTCGACGGCTGGGTGCAGGAGCGTGGACTGTACTTCATGGATCAGTGGGATTCGCACTACACGCCGCTGCTGGCGTCCAACGATCCGGAGCAGGCGCCGCAGAAGGGTGGGTTGCTGCTGGCGCAATTCGGCAAGGGCTATTACATCTACACCGGCTATGCGTTCTTCCGTCAGCTGCCGTTCGGCGTTCCCGGGGCCATTCGTCTCTATGTGAATCTGCTGAGCGTAGGACATGAGCCAAAATAGTCTGGCTGAGCAGCCGGAGCTGATCCGCGGAGTAGGCCTGACGGGCGCGACCACGCTGAACATGATCGACATGATCGGCGTGGGGCCGTTCATCACCCTGCCGCTGATCGTGGCTGCTGCCGGTGGTCCGCAAGCCATGCTGGGCTGGGTTCTTGGCGCGGTGTTCGCACTTTGTGACGGGCTGGTGTGGGCCGAGCTGGGAGCGGCCATGCCCGAAGCCGGCGGATCGTATCGCTACCTCAAAGAAATTTACGGACCAAAATCGCTGGGCCGAATGCTGTCATTTCTTTTCATCTGGCAGCTTTCGTTCAGCGCACCGCTTTCGATTGCATCGGGCTGCATCGGGCTGTCCCACTATGCGGGATATCTGTGGCCGTCGCTGAACCGCACTTTTCTGGCGCACACCATGCATCTTGGCCTGCCGCTGATCGGCACGCTGGAGGTGAGCGTGTTGGTGATGCCGGCGACTTGGGTTGCGATCGCGACCTGCGCGCTGGTGGTGTTGCTGCTGTACCGGCGAATTACCGTTATCGAAAAAATGGCGGGGCTGCTGTGGATCGGCGTAGCTCTGGCGGTGGGCTGGGTGATGGTCGCCGGGTTGACACATTTCAGCGCGGCGCGCGCGTTCGATTTTCCTGCCGGCGCTTTCACGCTATCGCCGGCATTCTTCACCGGGATGGGCGCGGCCATGCTCATCTCGACCTATGACTACTGGGGCTATTACAACGTGAGTTTTCTGGGCGGGGAAGTGAAAGATCCCGGCCGCACCATACCTCGCGCCATCCTCATTTCGATTGTCGTGGTGGCCGTGATTTATATCGTGATGAACATCGCGGTGCTGGGCGTGATTCCGTGGCGCGAAATGATGCAGCATTCCGGCGAACAGAACAACTACATCATCTCGGTCTTCATGCAGCGGATTTACGGGAGTTGGGCGGGCCGACTGGTCACCGGGCTGATCATGTGGACGGCATTTGCCTCGGTTTTCTCGCTGCTGCTGGGCTATTCGCGTGTGCCTTATGCGGCGGCGCTGGATGGAAATTACTTTCGGGCTTTCGCGCGCGTCGATCCCGAGCGCCGATTTCCCACGATATCGGTGCTGGCGCTGGGCGGAGTGGCCATGCTGTTCTGCTTTCTGCGGCTGGCCGACGTGATTGCGGCGCTGGTGGTTATCCGGATACTGCTGCAATTTATCGTGCAGGCGGTCGGCGTGATGGTGCTGCGCAAGCGCCGTCCCGATATGCCGCGGCCATTTCGCATGTGGCTTTATCCGTTGCCGGCGCTGATGGCTATCGCGGGATTCCTGTTCATTCTGCTGGCACGAAAAAATTTCCTGCGCGAAATTCGCTATGCCGTAGTGATTCTCGTCGTCGGCCTGGCGATCTATTTGCTGCGATCCTGGAGACGGCACGAGTGGCCGTTCGCGGCCGCAACCGAAGGCGCGGAGGTTACAGGTTGATGACTGGTAAGCCAGCGCGGCTGGTCACGAATTGCCAGCCCCCTGGAACAGCGGCAACCAATTTGTACGCACGACCGCTTACCTTTGATGCCGGGCAAGGTCTGATCCTCGATGGCAACCAGCGGGGCATGGCGGAGTCCGGAATCGCGAGCAGGAGTTGGATCTTGCGGTGCGCCAAATCCATTTACGCCTCCGCAACCGCAGGAAGAATCTGCAACCAAGGTGTTGCGATCGACTGGCCCTCAGGCTACGGAAAGCTCTGAGCCCATGCCGGAGCTGAGCTCAATTCCCGAAAGTCCCATCGCACCTTCCCGGCGAACCGTATTAGGACCGATGCAGGAGCCGCTGTTTCGAACGCTCTGGATTGCAGCTGTCATCAGCTACACCGGCACTTGGATGCAGAACGTAGGCGCAGCGTGGCTGATGACCTCGTTGACCATGTCGCCGCTGATGGTGGGGCTGGTGCAGGCGGCCGGCAGCATTGCGGTGTTCCTGGTAGTGCTGCCCGCGGGCGCCATCGCCGACGTGGTTGACCGTCGCAAGCTGTTGCTGTTTACCCAGACCTGGATGGTGCTGGCTGCGGTCGGGCTCGGCGTCCTCACTCTGGCGGGCAAAGTAAATCCGACCATACTGCTGTTGTTTACCTTGCTGATGGGCGTGGGCGCGGTGCTCAACGATCCGGCCTGGCAGGCGATCACTCCCGAGACGGTTTCGCAGCGGAATTTTGCCGCCGGAATCGCACTGAATTCGGCAGGATTCAATGTGGCGCGGGCCATCGGTCCGGCGCTCGGTGGCTTGGTCATTGCCGCGGCTGGTTCGGGAATCGCATTCCTGCTGAACGGGCTCTCGTTTTTCGGCGTGATCTATTTTCTGTATCAGTGGAAGCGGCAGCCGGGTCGAACGACATTGCGGGCCAGTCACATGACGGAGGCGCTGTTCGACGGCCTGCGCCATATGCGCGGATCAGACTGATGTGAAGAGCGTGCTGGTACGCAGCGCGGTATTCAGCATTTCTGCCAGCGCGTTGCCCGCGCTGCTGCCGCTGCTGGCGCATCCTTTCGGCTCGCAAGGTTATGGTCTGCTGCTGGGCTTCTTTGGACTGGGCGCACTGCTGGGCGCGACCCTGATGCCGTTTTTCCGGCGGACGGTCTCGACCGACATGCTGGTGTCGGTGGCGACCGCGATTTTCGCTTTCACCACCTATGCCGGCGGAAGGTGGCACAGCTTTCCAGTGTTGTCGGTCACGCTGTTCGCCGCGGGAGTGGCGTGGATTCAGATTCTGGCCAGCCTGAATGTTTCGGCGCAAATCATGTGTCCGGGACACATGCGGGCGCGTGCCATTTCTATGTACCTGCTGGTTCTGCAGGGTGGATTGGCGGGCGGCGCGGCGCTGTGGGGATATATCGCAGAAAAAGTTGGTATGCAGAAGTCGTTGCAGTACGCGGCGTTGGGGCTATTGATTGGCATTCTGGCGGCGGCATGGTTTAAGCTGCGTCCGTCGGAAATGCAGCCCAGCACCGTGGGAATGGACTAGAATTACTCCCACGAATTACCCGGGCCACAGTTTTCAAACAATAATTTTCAATTTTGAGTGGAGGCTTTCGAATGAAGAAGGAATTTGCGATGGCGCTTCTCCTGCTGGCATTGGGCACGGCAGGCAATCTGGCGGCAGCCAATCCGCAGGGCAAGATGGACCAGAAACCAACCTTTTCGGCAGTGCTCGACCACTCGCTCAGTGGCGTGGAGCGGGAATTCGTTTCAGCCGCAGAAGCCATGCCCGATGACAAATTTAATTTCGCGCCGACTCAGGGTGACTTCAAGGGCGTCCGGACATTTGCCCAGCAGATCAAGCACGTTTCCGCCGTCAACTACATGCTGGCCGGCGCCATCCTTTCCGAAAAACCGCCGGTTGAGCTGGGCAGTGAGAACGGTCCGGACAATATCACCTCGAAGGCCGATGTGGTGAAGTTCATGAAGGACTCGTTTGCTTATTTGCACAAAGCGTTGAACACCATCGACGAGAGCAATGTTCTGGTCCAGATACAGAGCCCGTTTGGCACGAATAAAGTTTCCCGGCTGGGACTGTCGACCATTGCCATCAGTCATCCCCTGGATCACTACGGCCAGATGGTGGAATATCTGCGGATGAACAACATCATTCCGCCGGCCAGCCGAGGGCAGTAGTTGTTGGGAAGGCGAATCCCGTTTACGATACCAGGCGCGAGCGATCGCGCCTGCTTTTTATGCTTCTGCGATTTGCCTTCATACTATTGTTTTGCTGCCGGTTGATGGGGCAATCACCGGAGGCGGTCGACCGCCCAGATCAAGCGGAATGGGCTAAGAATAGCGGCTTGCCCGTTGCGACAGTTCAGCGTCTCTGGCGTACGGCATCGCACTTTGCAGATGAGCAAGATGACGAGTCTCGTATCTTGCTAATTGATGCCAGGAGTCTCGCTCCCCGTAACCAGATTCTGATGGTTACTGCAGCCGGAGTGCCAAGTTGCTTGGCGCTCACTGTCTTCTCCAAGGGAATTGGTAACGCCATTGTGTGGAGTGAATCGCAGACATCTGACCACCGTGGCTTTTGCGAAAACCTCGGTATCGAGCCAGAGGTGAGGGTGACGGAGGGCAAGATTTTAGTCAAAACGCCGGGTGACTTAATCAGCCCGAAAGCATCTCACGCCGAAGTAACTGAGTACATCTACACTTGGACGGGGAAAACTTACGTGTTTGGTCACAAAGAAACATCGCTAGAGTTCGTTCCAGCGGCGAATAGAATAACGAAACGACCGGAGTGACGATTCGAGTTTGTCAACAGCACAATGCCCGCTTTTTGCGTTCTGCTTTTCCGCTAATCGCTAGCCTCAGTACCAATAATTCTTGTAATGCGAAAGCCTGAAACTTCTTGCCAGTGGCGGGGTTTCAGCTGTCGGACGAAAAAAAAGGAACACCCGGCTGCCAGACAATGAATTCATCTAGAATGTTCAGAAAACTCGAGGCCATGGTGCTGATGATGAACACGTCCAGCGCGCCCGTTTCGACGGCGGCACTGTTCGTGGCCAGCGGCGCCTGGCGCAGAGTGACGAGGGAGTTTTGCCGAATGAAGAAAGCCATACTTTGCGCTTTGCTGGGAATTGCCATGGTGAGCTGCGGAGCGGCGCTGTATGCGCAGCAAATGCCGCCGGGACCCAATGCCGGGCATAGGCCGGGCAAACCGCTGACCACCGACGAACGGCTGCAGAGGCTGACCCAGGCGCTGAACCTGACCGACGATCAGCAGCAGAAGATCAGGCCGATCCTGGAGAATGAAACCCAGCAGCTGACCGCTTTGCATCAGAACACCGCGCTGACCGGACCAGAGCGGCGGGACAAGATGCTATCCATCCGCGACACCACCACCGAGCAGATCAAGCCGATTCTGACGCCTGATCAGCAGACGAAATACGAGCAGATCATGACGCGTCGAGCTCCGCCACCGGGAGAGGGCCAGGGTGGAAGCCAAGGGCAAGGCCAACCGCCCGCGCCCCCGCAATAGTTTTCTCTTGAGGATTGTCATTACGAGCGCAGTGAGCAATCTGCTTCTTCTGCCGGCGTGAACATGAATGTAGAAGCAGATTCCCCACGGCCTGAAGCGTCTGCGCGAGAACCTCTGTCGTCCCTACGGGACTTAGTTTCATTTCCCACTTTACCCAGCACTCCGCCTGCGGCTGCGTGCTGGGCTAGGCTCTTCCGCGCCTACGGCGCTTGTTTTTTCGCGCTTCTATTCCACCGCCGAAACACAAAGTTAGTTCTCACACAGACATTGAAGGCCGTTCGCCTTGACAACTCAAAATGACAACGCAAGTCGTCCCTACCTCCCGAATCGCCTCCGGCCCGCACGGAATCTAATGAAAAGCTAGAATAGAGAGACCATGCAACGGGTGTACCTCGACAACAATGCCACCACTCCACTTCTGCCCGAGGTGTTTGAGGCGATGCGTCCCTACTTCTTCGAGAAGTTTGGCAACGCCTCGTCCATTCATCAGCAGGGGCAGCAGGCGAGGGGAGCTGTCGAGCGCGCCCGCGAGCAGGTGGCCGATCTGCTGAATTGCCGTCCTGCCGAGATCGTCTTTACCAGCGGGGGCACCGAAGGCGACAACCTGGCACTGTTGGGAATGATGAAGCAGGGCGACCATGTCATCACCTCTGCGATTGAGCATCACGCCGTGCTGAACGCCTGCAAGCGCCTGGAACAGATGGGCTGCACGGTGACGTACTTGCCGGTGGATGGCCGCGCGCTGGTCGATCCCGATGATGTGCGGCGGGCGCTTCGGCGGGAGACTAAGTTGATCAGCATTATCCTGGCCAACAACGAGACAGGCGTGCTGCAACCGGCAGTTGAGATTGGCAAGATTGCGGCGGAAGCTGACGTATATTTTCATACCGACGCGGTGCAGGCGGCAGGCAAGATTCCGCTGGACGTGAAGCAGATTGGCTGCGACCTGTTGACTATCGCGAGTCACAAGATTCACGGCCCGCAAGGAGCGGGAGCGCTGTTTGTGCGCAAGGGAACACTGCTGCAGCCGCTGTTTTATGGCGGCAGGCATGAGCGCTCGCGACGGGCGGGAACGGAGAACCTGGCAGGCGTTGTCGGGTTAGGCAAAGCGGCGGAGATGGCGCGTGAAGGCTTTACCAACGGTAGCGTGGGACGCATGGCGATGCTGCGCGACAGGTTGGAGAGGACGATCGTCGAGAGCGTCGAGCAGGTCGGCGTCAACAGCGTCGATGCACCACGAGTGCCGAACACGACGAACATTTATTTCGATTGCATCGAAGGCGAAGCGATGGTGATTGCGCTCGATCTGAAGGGACTGTCGGTATCGACCGGCGCGGCCTGCTCGTCAGGAGCGATTGAGCCTTCGCATGTTCTTACTGCGATGGGACTGTCGGCCGATCGCGCCCGGGGCAGCATTCGCTTCAGTTTGGGCAAGCAGAATACGGCGGAAGATGTGGACTTCGCGCTGGGGCTGGTTCCGGAAGTGGCGAGCCGTCTGCGGGAGATTAGTCCGGTGTGGAAGAGGGCTGTCAGCTCTCAGCCGTCAGCCCTGGGGTAAGGCGCTGTTCGCTATTGGCCATTCGGCAGGGGGAACGTAGCCCGCTGCGGTTTCGACTTAGCTAATTGCCAAGTGCTAATTGCTCAATGCCAATTGATTCTAAGACCATCGCGGTAGCCATGTCGGGAGGAGTCGACTCCTCAGCCGTCGCGGCACTGCTCTGCGAGCAGGGATACGACGTTGTGGGACTTACGCTGCAGCTTTGGAATCAGCGCCGTCTGGCTGGTCATGAAGGCATGCCGGAGTCGGTGCAGGGACGCTGCTGCTCCATCGACGACGTGTACGACGCGCGCCGTGTGGCCGAAACGCTGGGCATTCCGTATTACGTGGTCAATCAGGAAGAGCGCTTCGAGCATGATGTGGTGCGGCCGTTTGTTGCCGAGTATCTTTCCGGCCGCACGCCCATTCCGTGCAGCCTGTGCAACAACCATCTCAAGTTTGATCAGTTGCTGATTACTGCGCGACAGATTGGCGCCGAGCTGCTGGCTACGGGACATTACGCGCGCAACCAGTTCGACGAGCGCAGCGGACGCTGGATCCTGAAGCGGCCGGCCGATCGCGCCAAGGACCAGACGTACTTCCTCTTTGGCCTCACGCAGGAGCAGCTTAGCCGGACTCTGTTTCCGCTGGGTGAGATGCGCAAGCCCGAGGTGCGCGACGAGGCCAAGCGCGCCGGCCTGCGGCTGTTCGAAAAGCCTGACTCGCAGGAGATCTGCTTCATTCCCGGCGGAGACTATAAGCAGTTTCTCGATGCCTATCTGGAAGAGCAGGGTGAAGAGATACCCGACACGGCGGGCGAGTTGGTCACGACCACCGGCGAGATCGTGGGATCGCATAACGGCATCCACAACTTCACGGTTGGCCAGCGCAAGGGACTGGGTGTGGCTACGGGATCGCCGCTCTACGTGCTGGAGATTCGCGGCGACCAGCGTCAGGTCGTGGTCGGCGGCGGTGACGAGTTGTATTCGGGTACCCTGCGCGCCAAGCGAGTGAACTGGATTGCCATCGACGATCTGCGCGAGCCGATGCGGGTGCAGGCTAAGATTCGCCATCGTCACGAGCCGGCTGAGGCCGTGCTGGAGAAGACCGGAGACAACGAGGTTCTGCTGACGTTTGACGTGCCGCAGCGCGCGATTACACCCGGGCAGGCGGTGGTGTTCTATGACGGAGACGTGGTCGTGGGTGGGGGCTGGATTTGCTGATTCGTTAGCATCAGGGTTCTTCGTGGAATGGGGGTCCTTCGACTCCGCACGGGCAAAAGAAGCCCGTGCTCCGCTCAGGATGACACTACTTTTTCCCGCTCAGGGCGACAATCTAGCGCCAGCATGACACTAGTCTAAGAAGAATCAATCCGGCCGAAGTGCAAATTCAAACAAAAAAACAGCGCCGGGGCGCTGCTTTCTGCGTAGACTCGCGCGATTCTCTAGATAAACATTTCGTCGCTGGGACCGCCATTGCGGCGCCGCTTTTGGCCGTTGAAGAAGCTGCCGACGCCCACACTGATCGCCTGCACGATGCCCGAAACCTGCCGCACCGGCGACATCACCGTGTGCTGCACTTTCTCTGAAGTTTCTTCCACGCGGTCCATGGTACGGCTCAGCATCTCGTCGCCGCGAATCACCTGCAGGCGAACCCGGTCCAGCGTGTCGTTGACGGTAGCATCGATGCGTTCCACACTGCCGCGCGCCGTGGTGGTGATGTGGCTCAGGTTGTCGAGGACGACATCGACCTTGGGCTTAGCCACCTCCAGAAATCCCTTGATCTCCTTCTGCATGGAATTCACGTTCTCCAGCAGAGGCAGGACCTTGGGCATCAGGGTGCTGGTGGTTTCTTCAAGTTTGTTGGTGAGCGTCTCTATGCGGCCGCGCAGCTTAAGCAACGCGATCAGCATGACTAACATAATGATCGCCTGCACCGCGAAAGCGATGGCGGTGATGGCGACGAATATGGTGAGATTGTCATTCATGACGAACGGTACCGGGGACCGTGAAATTAACTTTCAAAACCACGGATAAGGTGCCACATGCCTTGGCTGTTGCTGGCCGAAGCCGGGCAACCAGCTAGGGAATGTTAGGCGTAGCGCCTTCCACGCTCTCGTTAGTGGCCTCACGATAGGCCTGGCGTCCGGCCTCGTAGGCTGAGCGAATCTGGTCTTTCTGCTGGCTCAGGTAGTCGCGGCCCTTGTCGGCCCAGCTTCCCGCCTGTTCACGGGCCTGACGAGCCCGCTCTTTCACGTTGTCGCGGCCATCTTCGGCCATGTCGCGCAGCTGCTGGCGAATTTCATCGCCCGCCTTCGGGGCATAAAGAATTCCCACCGCCGCACCTATGCCCAAACCTGCCAGGAACCACAGGAAACCACTGCCATCGCGATCCGACATAATTGCCTCCTTACAAAAAGCTTGCGAGTCCGGATGTTAGCACCCGTTTTCCAGAATTACAAACTCGTGTCAGTGGAAACGGGTCTATCAGATTGGATGCCGCAAGCTGTCGCTGGTGATTGCTCAACTCAGGCCGGCGTGCCTATTTTTCTGAAGAGAGCGATCTGTCCGGCGTGATAAATGTCATGCTCGATGACGCCGTGGGCCTCGTTGTAATAGGTTCGCTTGCCGGCAGCGGTCAGGTCATCGAGTCGCGCTGGATCGAGCTGGGCCAGCGCCGCGCGGAATTGCTGATTCGAGGCGCGAAATTGGTCGAGCGTTTGCTGCCAGTTCTTGTCGCTGGGCGCAGGCATGGCAGGGAAGTTGAGCTCATCGACCAGCCCGGCTCGCTGGCCAGCCAGTCGCTCGCTCCCCACACCTTCCCAGAAGGTCATGTGCATGACAATCTCCCAGATGGTATGGCTGCCATTCGGTGGCCGGGCTGCCGCCGTTTCCGGGGAAATTCCGTCGAGGATCTGCCAGATGGGGTTGCCGTGCCAGGGCGAGCCGTTCAGCACCCCGTCATAATGATTCAGGATGCGAGTGATTTCAGACATGAGTTCCCTCCTAACCTTCAAAAACTATAACACAGGTTAGACAGAGTGCGAGACTCGACGGGATGACGGACAGAATTCGTCTGGGGACGATTTGCTGAAAGCCGGACGGACGATCGGCGAGTAGCGTCGGCTACTTGGCGTACTCCCAGCGGTCGCCGGTCATGACCAGGGTCGCAGTATCGGATGCGGAGGAATTCAACGCAGCGGCCAAGTCCGGGTAAGCCGTTTTGATTTCCTGCGAGTTGGCCCATCCGGGAACGTTGGCGATCTTGTAGTGATAAGCCACAGCGACGGTCTTGGCACCGGAGCCGTTGGTTCCGGGGGTGGAGTTGTCGATCGAAGTCACCTCGCGGTTGCCATAGCAGAAGTTTCCGTAGCCGGGCTGGGAAGTGTCGGGCGTCCACGAGGTGCGGCCGCTATCGGACAGGTCGTAATTGTTCACTTGCTTGGAAATGATCAGGATCTTCTTTTCGGCCGTGGTACGCGTCAGCAAACCCGCTTGTGTGAGGGCGTCGTAGCCTTCGGTCTTGGCGTCGTCAGAAGTGGCAGCCTGCACGGGAAATTTCTTGGGCTCGTGCCAGATGCAGGCGGGAAAAGCCTTGAAGTGGTCGTTGATGGCGGCTTTATAAGCGGCATCGGTGTGGGTGCCGTTGTTGCAGCCGACGGTGAAGAAGCCGAACAGAGCCAGGACGAGAGCGGCGGTACGGGTGCGAGGCATCGAGATTTCTTTCCTTTTGAGTGAGTGGTTGGGAGCAGCTTCGAGGCGAGCCAGCAGCTGGCGTCAGAAAACTTTCCAGACGTAATGGCCTAAGAAGAGCAGCAGCAACAAACATCCCACTCCGCAAAACCAGATGACGAAGTTCGCCGTCATCAGTGGCGACTTGATTTCTTTTTTGTTCATGAGGACGAAGGCTCCTGACTTCGGCACGAATCAGGTTCGATGCAGGATTGGAGGTTCGAAGCTGTATGGAACTTAGTAGCCAGTAGTCAGTAGCCAGTTGTCAGACGAGATACCCAACGCAGACTTGCTTGGAAGAGAACTCAGGTGGCTTCGGGAACCTTTCTTTCTCCTGGGCGTATTAGGATCAGCTTTAGATAGGCAATGAACGCGGTAACACGACTGAGAATGACGCCAATCTTCAGCGCGACTCCCGGACATCCGAAAAAGAAGGAAGAGATTATGTCGTCAATCCCAGTGATGCAATCCGTCAAAACTGCGCGCAGATCCATGGATAGAGCGAGCGGGCCCATCGCGCCCTGGTGGCATACCTTGCTGGTGCTGCTGCCTCTAGCTGCAGGGTCGGTCGCCAGCTATTACCAGCATGGGCTGCCTAACGCGAACTTGCCCGGCATGAGTTCGCGGCTTTCAGGCTATCTCACAGTGATAGTGGGGGAGTGGCTGCTGATCCTGATGATCTGGCTGGCGCTGCGGCGCCGCGGGTCGTCGATCAGCAGCCTGGTTTCAGGACGCTGGCAGACGCTGGGCAATTTCTTTCGCGACTTAGGGCTGGCGCTCGGATTCATGGTGGTTGTGATTCCGACGGTAGCCGTTGTCATGCATCTGCTCGGCGCCAAACCCGACAGCACTCTGGCCAATATCCTGCCCAAGACCTGGTTCGAGTTGGCGGTGTGGCTGGGACTTTCGGCCACCGGCGGCTTTTGCGAAGAGCTCATCTTCCGGGGATATCTCACCCGGCAATTCGGCGGCTGGACGGGCAGTCGCGCTTGGGGCGTGATTCTGCAAGGAGTGGCTTTCGGCCTGGGCCATGGATACTACGGCCGGCTGATGCTGGCCATCATGGTTCACGGATGTCTGCTGGGAGTGCTGGCCTACTGGCGTAAGAGCCTGCTGCCCGGAATCCTGGCCCACGGCGTGCAAGATGCCCTCGGCGGCGTGGTTGGGTTCTTCTCGTGAGGGAAGGCAGTTGCCGGTTGTCAGTAGTCAGTTGTCAGAAAAGTCAAAAGCCCAAGACCAAGCAGGTGAAGATTGGATGGGGCACCGGCGCCGATTTGACCTCACGCAGGTTAGCCCAACGGAAGGGCGAACCTGGGGGCACCGGGTTGTCGGTTGTCAGAAAATCAAAAGCCTCACCCAAGCAACAGCCTTTTCCAGTACCAACCTAGCTTGCATGCGGCCGCCCTAACTTGCTCAACCGGGGGATGACAGCCTCCTGCAAGAATGTACCAGCATCGTAGAGAGTGGCGGCGCTTGGACGTTCTATCCCATGAACCAGTTCGTTTCTCAGACGATTGAGGCGCTCGAGTGCAGATCGAATATCCGCCGGCAGATCTAAACTCCGCAATGCGAGGGAAATTGGCGTGTGTCTTGGTTGACCGCCAGCCCTGCTAATCCGACGTAGCAAAGTTTCGACTCGTATCCATTCCGTTAGGAAGAAGCCGATAGCTTCTGCTTGGCTACTTTCCTCGCCTCCGCCGAACGGACTACGTGAAAGCATCTTCGAGATGAGCGCGGACAATTGTTTAGCTTTGGTGCTCGGTTGGGCCGCCAACACTTTATCTAGGAGAACGTCCGCAATAGGTCTATTCGCGTCGTCGTCGGTGATTTGGGCAAGATAGCGTGACACCTTTTGCGGTGTGTCCTGTGCCGTGTATCGCAACACCTCGAGGAGAACATCAACCTTGCCTATATCGGCCACTTCGATGTGCAGTTTGGCAGCCCGCTGGCTCAGATAGCTGGCGAGTTCAAACTGATCGTTAAAATTTAGGTCGTCTTTAGCGGTTCGTCGCTGAATTGCTTTCTGTAAACGCTCGAGCGCGATTTCTCCGGTCAAAACCAAGCCATTGATTTCATCTAGAATTGCAAGCTCGTCTTCCGATAGATCGCCAGTGCCGGGTTTATATACCAAGTCATGTTCTACTTCCGCCCACGCGTGCATTAAAACCGACGCGACTTGTATCTCAACGTTCGTCTGCGCATACCTGTTCTCGCTGTCCTGCACAGCGTCAGCCTTAAGATGAACTAAGTAATGAGTAGCAACATATCCCGCAAAGCGTTTTTGGGAATCGGGCCGTTTTCTTTCCGGGAAGTTCTTGGGCCTACGGACTTGTTGGAGTAGTTCACTTATGAGGGTGCCAACACGTTCGCGGTCTGCGGGGAAATAAAGTGCAACACGCACCCCAGCCAGGTCGATGATATCCCGATAAATTTCGTCAAGGGTCCGGTAATTTTTTTCCTTGCTTCGCTTCTCCAGTTTGTCGCGCAATCGATCCGGTCCTTTTGCGCGAGAGGTAACGATTGCCCTAATGCCGTGCGATGCCAGAGCAGATTCGAGCTTCCGCTGGACGATTCGGGCGACCTCTGCATAAAAATCGAACTCCCGGTTGTAGTGGTTGAGAAATTCGTCAATCAGTGACATGAGCAGATCTCACCCGTTCAGGTGCCGTTTCCTTGAGGACAAATATAGCCCAAGAACCACTTGTCGGCTCTCGGTCGTCAGAAAGGACATCAGTGGTATTAAGAAAAACCCCACTCATTCGAAAACCGCGAATGAGTGGGGCACCCTATGGTTCTTCGGTTGTTGCCTTTAGCTAAAAGCTAATCGCTAAAAGCTAATTGCCGCCTTTAGTACATCCCGCCCATACCGCCGCCGCCGTGAGGCATTGCCGATTCCTTCTTCTCTTCCGGAATGTCGGCTACCAGGGCTTCGGTGGTGAGCATCAGGGCCGCGATCGAACCCGCGTTCTGCAGGGCCGTGCGGGTAACCTTGGTGGGATCGATGACGCCAGCTTTCACCAGGTCTTCGAATTTATCGGTCTGGGCGTTGTAGCCGAAGTTGTGTTCCTTCGACTCGCGGATTTTGCCCACGATGATGGCACCTTCTTCGCCGGCGTTGATGACGATCTGGCGGAGAGGCTCTTCCAAAGCGCGACGCACAATGTTGGCGCCGATCTTCTCGTCGCCTTCCAGCTTCAGGCTGTCGATGGCATCAGCGCAGCGCAACAGCGCGACGCCGCCGCCGGGGACGATGCCTTCCTCCACCGCAGCGCGGGTGGCATGCATCGCGTCTTCCACGCGGGCTTTCTTTTCCTTCATTTCGGTTTCGGTCGCGGCGCCGACTTTGATTACGGCAACGCCACCAACCAGCTTGGCCAACCGCTCCTGCAACTTCTCGCGATCGTAGTCGCTGGTGGTCTTTTCGACCTGGCCGCGAATTTCCTTCACCCGGCCTTCGATGTCGCCCGGCTTGCCTTTACCTTCGACGATGGTGGTGTTGTCCTTGTCGATGGTGATCTTCTTGGCCTGGCCGAGATCCTGGATCTGCACGTTCTCCAGCTTGATGCCGAGATCTTCGGTGATGGCCTTGCCGCCGGTCAGAATAGCGATGTCCTGCAGCATGGCTTTGCGGCGATCGCCGAAGCCCGGGGCCTTCACGGCCGCAACCTGCAAGGTTCCGCGCAGCTTGTTGACTACCAGAGTCGCCAGCGCTTCGCCTTCCACATCTTCCGCGATGATCACCAGCGGACGTCCGCCCTTGGCGATCTGCTCCAACAGAGGAAGCAGGTCTTTCATCGAGGAGATTTTCTTTTCGTGGATGAGGATCAGAGCGTTCTCATAAACCGCTTCCATGCGCTCCGGATCGGTTACGAAGTAGGGGGACAGATAACCGCGATCGAACTGCATGCCTTCGACGACTTCCAGCTGGGTCTCCATCGTCTTGGCTTCTTCCACGGTGATGACGCCGTCTTTGCCGACCTTCTTCATGGCCTCGGCGATAATGCGGCCGATGGTCTCGTCGTTGTTGGCGGAGATGGTGCCGACCTGCGCGATCATCTCGCCGGAAACTTTCTGCGACAGCTTGTCGAGAGCCGAGTTGCTGCGATTGCCATCTTTGTCGACGGTGCCGCAAATAGCGGACACGGCCTTCTCGATGCCGCGCTTCATGGCCATCGGATTGGCGCCGGCGGCAACCGTCTTGACGCCTTCGCGGTAAATGGACTGGGCCAGAACGGTCGCGGTGGTGGTGCCGTCACCGGCAACGTCGGAGGTCTTGGAGGCGACTTCGCGCACCATCTGTGCGCCCATGTTTTCGAGCGAATCCTTCAGCTCGATTTCCTTGGCTACGGTGACGCCGTCTTTGGTAATCAGCGGCGAACCGAATTTCTTTTCGATCACGACGTTGCGGCCCTTGGGACCGAGCGTGACTTTTACGGCATCGGCCAGAACGTTCACGCCGCGAAGTATCGACTGGCGTGACTCCTCACCGTGCAGAATCTGCTTTGCCATTGTTTTCTCCTTATGAAAATCAGTTGTCAGTTCTCAGTTACCGGTTGTCAGTGGAAGGCGCCTGGGCGACTCAGCTTCATCGGCGAATCGCGAATGAGCGCGAGACTCAGTCGATCGTGTCAGTGAATTCTGTACTGACAACTGACCACTGGCCGCTGACGACAGGTGCTTACTTCTTGGTGGCGTGTTCCTTTTCCTTGGCTTTGGCGGCGCCTTCCAGCATGCCGAGTACTTCTTCCTCGCGCATGATCAGGAACGTTTCGCCGTCGATGGTGATCTCGGTGCCGGCATACTTGCCGAACAGGATGCGATCGCCCGCCTTCACATCGAGCGGGAAGGTTTCGCCTTTGTCGTTGGTCTTGCCCCGGCCGACGGAAATCACTTCGCCCTCTTGCGGCTTTTCTTTGGCACTGTCGGGAATAATGATTCCGCCACGAGTGGTTTCGCCCTCTTCAATGCGGCGAACCACGATGCGGTCGTGCAGGGGAGTCAGTTTTGTAGCCATTCTTCGAACTCCTTTCGAGCTGGAAAATTCAATTGGATTCCGTTACCCATTGGCCGGCCCTGGCGCTGGTGTTTGGCGTTGCGATCGGCACACTCAGGAACGCTGGGGGATAAAGTTAAAACGTTGGAGGGAGAGACCTAGCGCTGCTAGCACTCACTCACCACGAGTGCTAATATAAGCGGCTTTGAGTTCGCTGTCAAGTCCGATGTGAGCGCAAGTCACTCAAATTCCGGCGATCACATGTGAGATATCATCTAACATGATTTTTTTCTATAGCTTACGATGAATTTGCTGGAGCTTACGATCGCTTGGCCGGTTCTCCGACAGATCCGAGTGCGACGTCTCGACCAGGCAACCTCTGCCGCACGAGGAAGGTATCTCGCAGCGCGACGGTGGCATCTATGCCAGCAGCACACGGTAGTCACTTAGCTTCGCGTAAGGGATTCTTCACTTTCTAATGCGACGGTGAACTTTGCAGTTCCCATAGCCCCGAGTTTGGCAGGATAATCGGAATAGTCGCAGGTGTGATTGTGCAAGTCCTCCGTGCCATTCAATGGTTTTCGTGCGCGCGCCGGTGGAGCGCTGCGCTTGCTTTGCTGGGCGCGGTTGTCAGCCTGCAGGGACTGAGTATCGCGCAGAGTTCACCTGCGGTCGCCACGCAGCAGACAGCGACTGAAACTCAAAGCGCGCCTTCCAACGGAGCGCAGGTCTCGCCTTCGGCGCACCCGGATGCGACCCCTATTGAAGTTCCTACCGCAGCGCAAATCGAAGCTGCCGGAAAGCAACCTGCATCGGAAACGCCCGATGGCAGCGCCGGGACGCCGACGCCGAAGCCAGCGGCAACTCCGCATGCGGCGGTCAATTCGGCCGGTCAAGCCGGTGAGCTGCCTGCAAAGTACAACGTCGCGCTGATCGGGCAACGCAACATCGGCAGCGGTCTCGACTTCTATTCGCTGGATCGGGAAGTAGCGCTGGGCCGGCAACTGGCGCAGCAGGTGGAAGGAAGCGCACGCCTGGTTACAGATCCGGTCATCACGGAATATATCAATCGCATTGGACAGAATCTGGTGCGCAACTCCGACGCCCGCGTGCCTTTTACCATCAAGGTGCTCGATACCGAAGAGGTGAACGCGTTCGCCTTGCCGGGCGGTTTTTTCTATGTAAACAGCGGACTGATTCTCGCCGCCGATAACGAAGCCGAGCTGGCGGGAGTGATGGCGCACGAAATCGCACACGTGGCCGCCCGTCACGCCACCAAGAACATGACCCGGGCGCAGATCTGGAACCTGGCTTCGGTGCCGCTGATTTTCATTGGCGGTCCGGTGGCCTATGCCATCAGCGAAGTCGCCAGCCTGGCGGTGCCGCTGGGCTTCCTGAAATTTTCGCGCGATGCCGAACGCGAAGCCGACTTGCTGGGCCTGGAGTACGACTATGCCACCGGATACGATCCGGAAGCCTTTGTGGAGTTCTTCGAGAAGCTGAACATCGAGAAGAAAAAACAGAGCATGGTGGCCAAGGCTTTCGCCACTCACCCCATGAATGTGGAGCGCATTGAGGCGGCGCAAGAGGAAATTCGAAAGTACCTGCCCGACCGTCCCGAATACCTACTCGACACCAGCGAGTTCGAAAACGTCAAGGCACGCCTGGCTTCGCTGGAGAATGGCCATCACATCGGCGGCGCCAAGCAGGAGCCGGGCCGTCCGGTGTTGCTGAAGCGCACCTCTTCCGGCAGCAGCAGCGATCCCGGAAGTTCAGGCTCGGGCAGCGGATCGCCGGATGACGGACTTCCCACGCTGAAGCACGCTCCCGGAAGCACCGACTCGGCGCAAACGACTCAGGACCAGCGAGACGATGCCGGTCCCACGCTGAAGCCAGCGCCAGCAAGCACGAACTCTGGTAGCAGCACGAATTCCGGCAGCTCAACGCAAAGTGCTCAGGGTCAGAACGACGACGACCGTCCGACGCTGAAGCGCGCTCCGCAGACCACCGACAGCAGCACCACGAATTCGGCCAGCTCCGGGCAAACTTCTCAGGACCAGCCGAGCGATGGGCCGCCAACGTTGAAGCAGGCGCAGGCGACTCCGGATTTTCGGAACTGAAGTTCGCTCTTAGCTCTTAGCCTTTAGCTATTAACTCTGAGCAAAAGGCGAGAATGTCTCTGGGTAGGTCGTAAGAGGCTAGCTTTTGCACTTCGGAAATGGAGAATGCAGCGCCGCAGGCGCGAAAAAGCTTAGCCCAGCATGGAGCAGAAGGCGGAATGCCGGGTCAGGCGGAAAATCGATCTGAGTCCCGTGGGGACGGCAGGGGTTCTCACACAGACTCGTAAGGAGAGCCAATGCACCTTGGATCGGTACTCATTCTGGCAGCGGTTGTGATCGGCGCCAGCGTCAGAGTCGCGCTCTTGCTGCACCAGGGGAAAACGATTTCGTCGACTTCCCGGCACCAGCTAAGAGCTAAAGGCTAAGGATCAACACCTCATCTACAATGTCCTTATGAAGATGCTGCGGGTGGCGTTCGCCATCTTTATTTTGCTTCCGACTTCTACTTTCCTGATTGCCGGCGACAAGAAAGACGAAGGCCCGCAATCGTCGCTGGCGTTCGTAGTCCTCAAAGACGACAACGGGAAGCCGGTGCGCAATGCGGCCGTGATTCTGCATTTCGTGGGAAAGAACGGCAAGCAGGGGAAAGCCGGGTTCGAGCTCAAAACCGATTCTGACGGCAAGACCCATTTCGACGGAATCCCCTACGGCACCATGCGGATTCAGGTGATCGCGCCGGGCTTTCAAACGTTCGGCGACGACTACTCTATTAGCAAGCCGGACCAGGAAATCACCATTCGGCTGAAGCGGCCGCAAGGGGAATATTCCATCTACGACAAACATGATGGCAGTGGTGATAGCGGCAGCACCGGCAGCGGAACGAGTGGGACTCCGCCGCCGCAAGGTAAGCCGCAGTAAATCGGCTCTTAGCCTTTAGCCCTTAGCTTTTAGCAAGCGCAGATTTGCGTCGGATGGATTCGAGCACCCGCTCGCGACTGCTAATAGCTAACGGCTAACAGCTAAGAGCCGCGCGACGAAGGAGCGCCAACTTATGATCGAAGCTCGCGCACTATGGACCGATAACGAGCGCTTCATCGCACAAGCCAGCAGCGGGCATGCGCTGGTCGTCGATGCAGGCAGCGAGAAGACGGCCAACAGTCCTGTAGAACTGGTGCTGATCGCCCTTTGCGGCTGCACGGGCAGCGACGTGGTTGGCATTCTGCGCAAAAAGCGCGAGCCCTTCACTCGCCTGGAGGTAGGCGCCACCGCCGAGCGCACCGAAGATTTTCCCAAGGTGTTCAGCTCGATCAAGCTGGTCTATCGCGTCACCGGCAACGTCACTCACAAAGCCATGGAAGATGCGGTCCGCCTGTCGAAGGAGAAATATTGTTCTGTGTCGGCCATGCTGGAGAAGACGGCCAGGATTGAGTTCGAGATCGAATACGCGAGCGAGACAGCTGTTGGCTCTTAGGGGCTATCAGCCACAGCTTTCAGAGTTACAGGTTTGGTGCCAGCCGCTACAATCTGGGCATGTCTAAATTCGCCCTCTTCCTCATCATCGGAATTGCGGCCGCGGCGACAGCGGCTGGATTTCTCTTTGGCGGCCCGATATTAGGCTTCGCACTGTTGGCCATTGCAATTTTGTCCTTCGTCCTCTGGTCACGCGCTCAGAAAGAACACGACGACGGCAGCGTTGAGAGCCTGTTCGCGGGTGACATTCCAAACTCGTCCGACTCTGAATCTTTGCGGCAGCAGGACCTAACAGCTGTCTTGCCCAGCGACCCGAGAATCGCCGTCGAAGTCGAGCATGCCCGAGACAAGCAGACCTTCCCGGCCACCGGCATAAGAATAAAAAATGTGGGTGGATCAGAGCTGCATAAACTGCGGCTTTCAAGCATTTCCATTGCCGGCAGGACCGTGAACTTCGAAGATCGCATCCGGGTGATTTCTCCATCCGAGACCAGCGGCGTCATTTATCCGATCGTGCCGGACACCTTTCCTCAGCAGGAACGAAATCTTCTGCCTGCGATGTTGGACGATTGGAACAGACAGGGTGGAGGAAGCACACAAAAGCTGACGTTCCGGGCCGAAGCCACCTACGAAGACTACGACGGCGTTCGCTATACGGCGGATTGGGAGTACGAGTTCTATCCCTTTAAATATCGCATGAAGAAGCTGCGCGAGAGCAACGGAAGTACCGAGGCCGATAAATCTGGACCGTTCCTGGCCGTGTCCGGGGTCAGGACCAGAAAGCAGCCTGCACCGTCGGCCGCCAAAATCGTGAACGAATAGCCGGGCAGCCGACCACACGGTGCGAATGACCTTAAAGTGGTATTGACGACATGGCCTTAATATGCCATGTTCGTTCTGTGGGGCCGAAACAAGGTAGACGTACCTGCCTTCGGCTCCTTTTGTCTTGCTGCTGGAGAAACTCAGAGCGCATGCCGGTGGCGAAGCAAAACGGGTTGGCCTAGCGCCTGCGCCCGGCCATGACGATTTTTGAAAACCGAAATACTTGGTCCAATTGTTGGCCGCCCCGTAGTGCAGTCGATCCCTGCCTGACGGGCGATAGCAAGGTCTGGTGCGACGGAGAGAACGGGATCGACTTGACCGAAACCTTGCTTTTTTCTTACGGCATCTTTGGCGACAAAGTGAGCCCGACTTGAGTTGCTGGCACTCAAATCTTTAGAGTGCCAATCTTGACAGGGAACTGCCCGCTTCCCTAGAATAAAACTGCGGGATTGTATCTGGAGCTCCCTTAAATATTTGCGGTAGAGTAAGTTACAGTCCTGAGGCATAGGACCTATGGGCACGCCGGCTGGTATTGGCAAACGCGAACGTGAAATCCTAACGGCCATCGTGGAGACGTATATCTCCACGGGTGAGCCGGTTGGCTCGCGCACTTTAGCTCGCAATAATCGCGAAAATCTTAGCGCAGCTTCCATTCGCAACGTCATGGCCGACCTGGCCGAGGCCGGATTTCTCGATCAGCCGCATACCTCCGCCGGCCGTGTGCCGACCACCCAGGCCTACCGTTTCTACGTGAAGCAGCTCACCGGCGAAGCCCGCCTGTCGCCCGCCGACGAGAGTTTGATTCAGGGCAGCCTGCAGGGAACGCAGGATGTGCAGGAGTTCATGGAGCGCACCTCGCACGTGCTGTCGCTGATTTCCCACGGCGTGGGAGTCGCGGTGAGCTCGGCTCCGGGACAGCGCAATGCTCTGGAGCACATCTACTTCCAGCGCATGGCCGACAAGAAAGTTCTGGCGGTCGTGGTCATGCGCAATGGGGTGGTGCGCGATCGCGTGCTGCGCCTGACCAACGATCTCACTGTCGCCGACCTGGAATTTGCCGCCGCCTACATCAATCAGAACTTTCGTGGCTGGGAGATGGAAGCGCTGCGCAACGAAATTTCCAAGCGCATTCAGCAGGAGCGCAGCGAATACGACCGCCTGATGGCCTCGGTCGAGCAGCTCTACGCGCAAGGGGCGCTGGCCTCGGAAAGCCCGGCGCAATCGGTGTACGTGGAAGGTGCGTCCAATCTGGTGCTTACCGAGCAGGACAAGGAACGCCTGCGGCATCTGCTGGCTACGCTGGAAGAAAAACAGCGCATCGTCGACCTGCTCTCCGCCTACCTCGACACTCGCCAGGAAGCCGTGCGGGTGGTTGTGGGTCTGGAAGACGCCATGCCGCATCTAAGTAATTTTGTGCTGATTGGCAAGCCTGCGCGCGTAGGCGATGAAGTGATGGGTTCGCTGGCCGTGATCGGCCCGACCCGCATGGATTACGAACACACCATCACCGCGGTGTCGTACATTGCGCGGCTGTTCGATGAGCTGTGGAACGAAACGACGTAACAAAATTCACGGACGTTTGAACGCATATGCAATACAAGAAACAAAACGGAGGCTCTAACACGGAGCTGGAAGTGGATCACGAATTGCTGCCGGCGGAAAGCGACGAGGCTTCGCCGGCGAGCGAATCAGCTGCGGCGAAAGAGGCTGCCGGCCCGGAAGCCGAGCTGGAAAAAGTTCGCGCCGAGCGCGCCGCCTATCTGGATCGGCTGGCCCGCTTGCAGGCTGAGTTCGACAACTTCCGCAAGCGCAACGCCAAGGAGCAGCAGGAATATCGCGAGTACGCTCTGGCCGAGGCGCTCCGGCAGTTGCTGCCCATCCTCGACAGTCTGGATCGCGCGGTTAAAACCGACGCTGCTTCGCTGCAGGATTTCCAGTCGGGCATCGAATTGATTGACAAGCAGTTTCACGATGCGCTGGCCAAGCTGGGCGTGCAGCCCATATCGACGGAGGGCGCGGCGTTCGATCCCAACTTGCATCAAGCGGTGCAGATGGTCGACACCCGCGAGGTGGAAGACAATCACGTTCTTGATGAGCTGCAACGCGGCTACAAGCTGAAAGACCGCCTGCTGCGTCCTGCTATGGTGCGCGTGGCGCGCAACCCCAAATAAAATCGAAATAAGAAGGTAAACAGTTCTGGCCACCACAGTGAAACGCGATTATTACGAGGTGCTGGGCGTCACGCGTACCGCCGGCGATCAGGAAATCAAGAGCGCTTATCGCAAGCTTGCCCTGCAATATCATCCCGACCGCAATCCCGATAATCCGGAATCGGAAGAGCGCTTCAAAGAATGCAGCGAGGCCTATGCCGTTCTGGCCGACAGCGAGAAACGCGCCCGTTACGACCGCTTCGGCCATGCCGGTGTTTCCAGCGGTCCGGGCGGTGGCCCGGGCGGATTCGATGCCTCGGTCTTCACCGACTTTCAGGATATTTTTGGCGACATCTTTGGCTTCAGCGACATGTTCGGAGGCCAGGGCGGACGGCGTCGCACCCGCGCTCAGCGGGGCGCCGATCTTCGCGAAGACCTCAGCCTGGAATTCGAGGAAGCGGTATTCGGTGTCACCAAGCAAGTGCAAGTGCGCCGCCTGGAAGAGTGCGAGTCGTGCAAGGGCAGCGGCATGGCTCCCGGCAAAGCTCCCATCAACTGCACCACCTGCGGCGGCCGCGGCCAGATGCGCTATCAGCAAGGCTTTTTCTCCATTACCCGCGCCTGTAGCACCTGCGGCGGATCGGGCAAGCTGATTGTCGATCCCTGCAACAGCTGCCGGGGCCAAGGCCGCGTAACTCGGGAGCGCGTGGTCACGGTGAAGGTTCCGGCCGGGGTCGAGGAAGGTGCGCGTATCCTGTACTCGGGTGAAGGCGAAGCCGGCGTGTACGGTGGACCTCCCGGCGATCTGTACGTGGTGCTGCACGCCAAGGAACATTCGTTTTTCGAGCGCGAAGGCAAGAACCTGTATTGCGTGGTGCCGATTTCGTTTTCCCAGGCAGCGCTGGGTGCCGAGATCCAGGTACCGACGCTGGAAGACGATTATGCCCTCAAGATTCCCGAAGGCACGCAAACCGGATCGACCTTCAAGGTGAAGAACCAGGGAGTGCCGGTGCTGAACGGCCGCGGCCGTGGCGACTTGTTTGTCGAAGTCAAAGTGCAGACGCCGGGCAAGCTGAACAAGCGGCAACGCGAGCTGATGCAGGAGCTGCACAATACCATCTCGGTCGAGAACAAGCCGGTCAACCGCTCGCTGCTCAACAAGGTAAAAGAGATTTTCGGCTAGGCGGGAAGACGCTGTTCGCTCTTCGCTTTTCGCCGTTCGCTTTTAGCTCTTAGCGTTTAGCCATTAGCTTGCAAGAATTCCGTTGGTCCGCGAATATGTTCGGCGGCGAGTTGCGGTTGAGCCAGAGCGTCCGCGTCTTTGTCTGCTTAAAAGCTAAGAGCTAAAGGCCAAGAGCGAAAAGCGAAGAGCGAATAGCGAATAGCCAAAAGCGATCAGCGAACAGCGGCCTCTCTTGGACAAAGCCCTCCGCATCTACGCCTGGTTCCTGCTGGTGGTGACCGCGCTGCCGGCCATCGCGCGCCTGGCCAAGCCGCGTGAGCTGGCGCACATTCTGCTGCTGCGTTATCAGGATCCCAAACGCCGCAAACGCGCTCGCATCGGCGGCTTCATTTACCTGGGGCTGTCGCTGTGCGCGGTCCCCTTTCTGCTTCGCGCCCAGATGCGCCAGGAGCGCTGGCTGACCATGGCCGTGCTGGTAGGCGCGGTGTCGGCTCTGGAGTTCATTCTCAACAGCCGCCTGTTTGACGAGGAAGCTCTCACCCGCCAAAACCGTTTCTTCGGCGGCGTCTACGCGGCCGTGGCCATCGCCGTCGCTCTGCTACTCTTCACTCGATGACCCGACGCCGCTGGATTGCCGACGAATTTTCCCGCGACCGCGCTGCCTTGACCGGAGCGCACGCTGCCCATCTGTCGCGCACCCTGCGAGCGCGTGTCGGCCAGGAATTTGAAGTTGCCTGCGGTGATCAGGCGCGACGAGCCACCGTTGCCAGCGTCAGCGATGAGCGCGTTGAGTTCACCCTGGGCGACGAAATTCCCGCCAGTGCTGATGTGCCAATCACGCTGCTGCTGGCCATCTTCAAGTTCGATCGCATGGAATGGGCGATCGAGAAATGTACCGAGCTGAATGTCACGACCATCGTTCCCGTGATCGCTCGCCGCACCGAGAAGCATCTTGCCATCGCCGCGGAGAAGCGTGTCGAACGCTGGCGGCGCATCGCCCGCGAAGCCTCGGAACAATCCCGCCGCGTATCGCCGCCGGAAATTGCGGATCCTATCAAATTGAAGGAGGCGCTCAGCGCTCGCAGTAGGGAAGAGTCAGCGTCGACGCGCTTCAGCGCTTCCACTGCATCGCCGGCCCTCTTGGACGCTTCCACCCCAGCAACTGTCATCCCGACCGAGGGCTTCAGCCCGAGCGGAGGGATCTGCGGTTCGCCGGAGGTGGAATTGAACATCGTCCTCGCCGAGACCGAACACGAGGCATCGTTAACTGACGTGCTTCGGGCTCACGACAATGTCGAGTCGTTAACGCTTGCCGTTGGCCCCGAAGGCGGCTGGACAGACGACGAGTTGCAGAGTTTCGCCACCTCGCAATGGATTGCCGCCTCACTGGGCAACACCATCCTCCGCGCTGAAACCGCCGCTATCGCCGCGCTGGCCATCGCAAGAGCCACGTCTTGAGCTTGTCATCCTGAGCGGAGTGAGGTCGCAACGCGACCGAACGCAGTCGAAGGACCGCTATCTTTCGAAAGGCGCGCATGGTCGCACCGCGAACGACCGCAGATCCCTCGGCTTCGGCGGCCAACAGCCGGCCGCCTGCGCTCGGGATGACAAGCCTAAAGGGCCGTATGCTGGAGCGCGGAGCGATTTGGGGTCGAATGCGGTTGACGGCTAAGAGCTAAAAGCCAACGGCGAAAACGAAAAGCGAAAAGCGAAAAGCGAAAAGCTCTCATTCCCCTTGCCATCCGGTCTCTAATCTCCGATAATAGTATCTTCGCTTTTTCTTCGTTAAGGCGGAGCTTCCGTGTCAAGCAACGGCCATCACACCTTCCTACCTACCGACGAGCAGCGCCAGGCCATCGAACACGTTGATGGTCCGATGCTGGTGGTTGCCGGAGCCGGAACCGGCAAGACCACGGTGCTGGCGCGCCGCATTGCTCATCTCATTCAGAGCGAAGCCGCCAAGCCTGACGAAATTCTCGCCGTCACCTATACTCGCAACTCCGCTGCGGAACTGATCAACCGGGTCGCTGCTATTCTGTATCCCGGAGAAAGTCAGCAGTCGCTCTATCCCGAGATGGACCGGCCCAAGGCGGCGCAGAAGTTGCTACGCGGCGGGCTGCAGGCGCACACCTTTCATTCGTATTGCTACCGCCTGCTGAACGACGCGGGAAACAAATTCCAGCTTCTCGATGACAACGACTTGTTCGTCCTGCTGCGCCGCCGGGTGGGCGACCTCAAGCTGCGGCATTACATCAAGTCGGCCGATCCGGGAAAGTTTCTCAAGGAGTTGCTCGACTTTTTCGGCAGCTGTCACGACGAATTGCGTACGCCTGACGATTACGACGCCTACGTCAAGCAACTGGAGCGCCGCGAAATTCCGTTGCCGCGCATGGGGAAGTCGAAGGATGCCGTGGCGATGTCGGACGACGAGATTCTCGGCCGCTGTCACGAGATCGCTTACGCATTTCGCTACGCCGAAAAGCTGCTGCAGCAGGAAGGCCTGGGAAGTTTTGGCCACATCATGAGCCGCGCCGTTGATCTGCTGGCGCGCCGTCAATCGGTTCTGCAGCGGGCGCAACGGCGGGCGCGATTCATTCTCATCGACGAGTTCCAGGATTCCAACGTCGCCCAGATCAAGCTGGCCAGCCTGCTGGCCGGCGACGACGCCAACGTCTTCGCAGTCGGCGATCCCGACCAGGCCATTTACCAGTTTCGCGGAGCCTCCAGCGGCGCCTTTGATCAGTTCCTGAACACCTTCGGCGCCGATAGGGTGAAGCGAGTGACCATGTCGGCCAACCGCCGCTCCACGGAGCCCATCCTGCGCTGTGCGTATCAGGCGATCAAGTGCAATCCGCAAATCCTCAGCGTCGAGGCCGCCGATGGAGGCTGGCCGCGACAGCCGCTTACCTGCGCGCGTCTGGATGACGATCCTGGCGTCGGACCTGCGCCGCCCGTGCAGGCCATCGTTCCCATCACGCTAGAGCAGGAAGCCACTTTCGTCGCCGACACCATTCAGGCGATGCAGCGCGAGCGGCCTGGCATCTGGCTCAGCCAGATCGGAGTGCTGTATCGCAGCCATTATCATCGCGAGTTGATTGTTGCCGAACTTCATCAGCGTGGCATTCCGGTACACGTCAAAGGTGTCGATCTGTTCGAGACGCCTGAGCTGCGCGATGCCATGGCGGTGCTGCGTATTCTCGATTCGACTCATCCGGTAGCGCTGTTCCGGGTCGCGGCGTTGCCACAGTTCAAGGTCGATCCTGAGCGGTTCCGCGCGCAACTGGCGCTGGCAGGACGCGATGGCTCTGCTGAGGTGGCGCTGGAAGAGACTCCCGCAGGCGCGGCCGTGGTGGCAGCCATCCGCCGGGCGCGTCAGGAACTGATCGCAGCCGGCGGTGCCTTGTCCGATGCATTGACGATTGCGTGCCGCGACTTCGAGCTTGCTGACTCGATGCCGCTGCGGCGCCTTCTCGATTTCGCTGAACGCTGGAAAAACAAGCCCAAGCAGATCGTCGAGCAGGGAACCCTGCATGAGTTTCTGGAGTACGTAAGGCTATTTCAAGAGGAGGCCGGCGGCTCTTTGTTGGAAGAAACCGACGAAGATGATCCGGTAGCCGCGCTTGCGCCCAACGAGGTCGGCAACCCGCCTGTCGAAGACGCCGTGCAACTCATGACCGTCCATGCCGCCAAGGGGCTCGAGTTCCGTCACGTCTTCGTGGTGCGCGTAGCATCGCAGTCGTTCCCCGGCAATTACAAGGAGCCGCTGGTGGAATTTCCCCGCCAGCTTCGCAGCAAAGACACCGCGGCCGACACCGACGCTAAGACACAACACGAGCAGGAGGAGCGTCGCCTGTTCTATGTCGCCATGACGCGAGCCATGGACGAGCTCTACCTCGTCGGCAAGATTGCGCGGGGAAAAAATCCGATTCCAACCAGGTACATTCGCGAACTCGTCAGCGAAGCCGGGCTGGCCCTGAAGGGCGCCATCACAGCGCGAGTTCTGGAACCGGAACTGATCAGCAGCCTCCAGGCTGCGGCCGAGCCGCTGCCCAACGTCTCGCAGTGGACGCAACTTCCTCCGCGCCAGGATGGGCACTTGCATTCCCTGAGCGCCAGCGCCATCCAGCAATACGAGAATTGTCCGCTGTCTTACAAGCTGAAGTACGATTGGCGGCTTCCGGAGGAGGCGTCAGCGGCTTTGCAGTTTGGCAGCGCCATGCATCTTGCCCTCAAGGCCTACTTCGACGGAGTCCGCGCCGGACGGCCGCCGGATGAGGAAACCGTGATCGCTTGTTTTCTCGACGAACTCACCAAGTCGAAAATCGATGAGCCGCTGCAACGCCAGATGTACGAGAAAGATGGTCGCGATCAGTTGACCGCGCTATTGCGGTCGGACCTTGGTCGCACGCGGGGTGAGATTCTGGAAACCGAGCGGCGCTTCAAGGTCCAGATCGGTGGAGCGCAGGTGTCGGGCAGGTTTGATCGCCTGGATCGGGTTGACGGCGGAGAAGTCGAGGTCGTGGACTACAAGACCGGTAAGCCGAAAACCCAGGAAGACGCCGACGACAGTCTGCAACTCTCGATCTATGCGCTGGCCGCCCGCGGCCTGGGGCACACGCCCTCGGCTCTGGTCTTCATCAATCTGCAGAACGGCATCGCCGTCGAGTCGCGGCGTTCTGCGCAGCAGTTGCTGGAGGCGGAAAAACGCGTGACCGATGTGGCCGCGAAAATTGCCGCCGGAGAATTTGAACCGGATCCCGGTCCTGGTTGCCGGCGCTGCTCCTATCACAGTATCTGTCCGGAGCAGGAAGCTCCGTTGCTCGTTGCTTTGGCCGGCCGCGCCGCAAAAATGAATTAGCCGCAAAAGCGAAAGGGGACGCTTGCGCGTCCCCCGGTTCGTACGGTCGAAAGCGGTTAGTGCTTCTTCGACTTCTTTGCCGCCTTCTTAGCCTTTTTTGCAGCCTTTTTTGTTGCCATGGTTTCTATTCTCCCTTTCCATTTTCATGGAATCATTGCGACATTCATTTCATCGCAATTTGTTAGTTGTATAGAGTCATTGAAAAAAATAGTCAAGCAAAAAACGCACGTCAATGTGCGATCAGCGGCGGCACAAAACCAAAAACGTCGCGCTTGCGCTCTCGAGTATTTTCTGTCGCGGCTTCATCTGCTGGGATGATGAATTTCTCGCATGCGTGCGAGCCGCATAAACACTGGCTATTTCAGCATCCGCAAAAGTGTGCCGCTCAACGCGTCGTGCCACGCATGCGCCATCATTCCGGCGCGCAGGCTCTTTCGCCACCATGCGAGTAACCCAAACATTAATCCATAAATTCCGATCAGAATCATGCGCGGAGCACCTTCGTAGCCGTGTGAGGCGCCGAACACGATCGCCGAAAACAGCACGCCCAGCATCATCGAATCGGCAATCGCAGCGAACTGCCGTTGCAGGTATCCGCGAAAAATAATCTCTTCGCAGAAGCCGGCAGTCAGGCTTACGCCGAACCACACGGCCAGCTCCAGATTCGATCCGGGCGTCAGAAATCCGAGTTGCTTGCGCATGGTTTCGATCTTGCCGGCCTGGTCCAGGTGCATCAGCTTGGCGCCGATCACCAGCACGATGGCCGCGCAGATCCAGAAAGGGACGGCATATACCACGTCGAGAAAGAAATCTTCCGCCGTCGCCCAGCGACCTCCAATCAGGTCGCGCAGCCGGATGCGTTTGCGAGTGCCCAGCCAGACAAAGCCGGCCAGCATCCACTCCCAGCCCATGCTCCAGAGATACAGCCGCACCTTGCTGGTCCCCAGCGCATGTTTGCCGCGCGTGCCGTTGACCGAAGCCAGCAGAAGCAGCCCGATCAGAATGACGGTGTGCCACCAGGGCGCGAGCAGCGATTTCGACGGGCGAGCCGGAGCTGGAATTTCGGGCGGGATTTGTGCGTCCGTGGCCAAGGTAGCTCCATCTTATAATGTTCGTTAGATATTTCATCGCAGGAGCTGCGCAATCCATGGCATCGCTGGAAGACGTCGTCATCGTATCGGCCGTACGTACCCCGATTGGAAAATTTCAAGGCGCGCTTTCTGATTTCACCGCGCCGCAACTGGGCGCCATCGTGGTTCGCGAAGCGGTGAAGCGCGCCGGCATCGATGCGCAAACCGTGGACGAGTGCATTATGGGCAACGTGGTCTCCGCCGGTCTCGGCCAGAATCCCGCGCGCCAGGCGGCGCTGGGCGGCGGCCTGTCCGACGAAGTCAGCGCCATGACCATCAACAAGGTTTGCGGCTCGGGACTGAAAGCGGTCGCGCTGGCTCAGCAGGCGATTCAGACCGGCAACTCGCAAGTGGTTGTAGCCGGCGGCATGGAAAGCATGAGCAACACGCCCTACTTGCTGCCAACTGCGCGCAAGGGGTTCCGGCTCGGCGATCAGAAGGTGGTCGACTCCATGGTGCATGACGGTTTGTGGGACGCCTACAACGACTACCACATGGGAACTACGGGCGAGATCGTCTCCGAGAAGTACCACATCACGCGCGAGGAGCAGGACGAGTACGCGCTGAACTCGCATCGCAAGGCCGTGAGCGCGATGAATGAGTGCCGCTTCAAAGACCAGATCATCCCGGTAGAACTGCCGTCGAAAAAGAAGGGTGCGCCGCCAACCCTGTTCAGCAAAGACGAGTCTCCGCGCGAGGACACGACCATCGAAATCCTGCGCAGCCTGAAGCCGGCCTTCAAGAAAGATGGCACGGTAACCGCAGGCAACGCGCCGGGTGTCAATGACGGTGCCTCGGCGCTGGTGCTGATGTCGGCCGCCCGGGCGAAAGAGCTGGGATTGAAGCCGATGGCGCGCATCGTGGCTCAGGCTACCAGTGGCCTGGCTCCCGAGTGGGTGATGATGACGCCGGTCGAAACCGTTCGCAAGCTGTGGAAGAAGACGGGATGGAAGAACGAGGACGTGGACCTCTACGAGCTGAACGAGGCCTTTTCGGTTGCCGCCCTGGCGGTGACTCGCGAGCTGGGAATCGATCTCAGCAAGGTCAACGTGAACGGCGGCGCAGTCGCGCTCGGGCATCCCATTGGCGCCAGCGGTGCGCGCATCTTGACCACACTCCTCTACGAGATGATCCGACTCGACGTGCACAAGGGAATCGCCGCGCTCTGCCTGGGCGGCGGCAATGCCGTGGGCGTGGCCATCGAGCGGTAAAGGTACGCGCAAACTCTCCGGGGTAACGACCGAAACCTCGCAGGAATTTGTCAGCCCGAGCCGAGGGATCTGCGGTCCGTCGCTGGGCGATGAACGTCGCCTTGAAGGGGCGAACCTTCAGGTGCGTCGAAACCGCTCCCCTTATCATTCAAGCCGGCGACACTCTTTACAAATCGTTACACCTTCGCGGGAGCTAACCAGCTCTCATTTTCGTATGTTCGATGAGGAGGCATTGCGCCCCGCGCTATCATGCCAGCATCGAATCAAATACAAATGAGTTCTTCACCAACCTCCCAGGCTGCTCCCGCGGTGCAAACCGAAAACGTCTGTCGCCACTATCCCATGGGCGGAGGCCTGATCCGCGCGGTTGACGGCATCTCGTTGACCATCGGGCGCGGCGAATTCGTGGCCCTGCTTGGCCAATCGGGCTCGGGAAAATCCACGCTGCTCAACTTGCTCGCCGGTCTCGATCGTCCCAGCTCGGGCTCGGTAATCGTGCAAGGCCGCGACCTCGCCAGGATGTCGTCTGAAGAATTAGCCGGCTATCGGCGCAATGACGTCGGCATGGTCTTCCAGGCCTTTCATCTGATCCCGACCATGACCATCACCGAGAACGTCGAGCTGCCCATGCGCTTCGCCGAGGTCGAGCGCGCCGAGCGGGCGCAGCGTGTGCGCGAATCGCTGGAACGCGTGGGGCTGGGCAAGCGCATGGAGCATCGTCCCTCCGAGCTCTCCGGCGGTGAGCAGCAGCGCGTCTCGCTGGCCCGCGCGCTGGCCAATCGTCCCTCGTTATTGCTGGCCGACGAGCCTACCGGCAATCTCGACAGCCGCACCGGCGAAGACATCCTCAACCTCATTCGCGATCTCAGCCTGTCGCTCGGCATGACCGTCGTGATGGTCACGCACGAGCGGGCGCTGGCCGAGCGTTTTGCCCAGCGACTCATCTTCCTCGGCGATGGCAAGCTGCTCTCGCAGGAGGCGCTGGCATGAAGGGCTATGACCTGTTCGAGCTGGCTGTGCGCAATCTGCGGCAATCAAAACTCCGCAATGGCCTGACCACCGTCGGCATTTCCGTGGGCGTGGCCTCGCTGGTGGCGATGTTGTCCCTCGGTGTGGGACTACAGCAACTGGCCACCAAGCGGCTGGCCGGATCAGGAATGTTCGACACCGTTTTCGTGACCTCGAAGCAGGATTTTCGCGGCTTCGATCGTGAACAGGATCAGAAGGACCAGCATCCCGAAGATGCTGCCGTGCTCGATGAGTCGGCGCGCGACAAGATGACGCATTTGCAGTACGTCACCGAGGTCGAACCCGAAGTTCGGGTCATGGGTCAAATTGTGTATGACGGTCAAACTCACTTCGGCTTCGTGACCGGTCTGCCTATGTCGGCGCGCGAGAACGAGGCCTTCGACAATCTGCAAGGCAAGTTCTTTTCCGGCTCCGACGTCGCCGAGGTCATCCTGCTGAACGATTTTGCCAAGGAGCTGGATCCCAAGAATCCTAAAGACCTCATCGGCAAGGAAGTGACGTTGCGCTACGGCGAGCATCAGTCGCTGGCAGCCGATGCCGATAGCTCCGGGCGTCCACAAATTTCGGGCGCAGAAGCAGGCAGCAACTCCAAAAGCGACGACAACTACGGCTTCTCGGTCGTGCGCAAGGCGCAGCCCTTGAAGGTGGTCGGCATCATCGACGAAGAGCCCTACGGCGGCATGCGGACGGTTTCGCGCGGCCGCGTCTTTCTGCCGGTGAACTTTACCGAGAAGCTGAACATGTCCGACTTTACCGACATGCGCAGTTCGCTGCGCGGCGGCGGCAAGACGTATATGACGCTGACTGTGCGGGTCAAAGACCCCGCCAAGGTCGCGCAGGTGCAGGACGCGATCAACAAGATGGGCTTCCGCACGTTCTCTGTGCTCGACGCTACCAAGAGCCTGCGCCGTTTCTTTACCGTGCTCGATCTGTTTCTCGGCATCTTCGGATCGCTGGCTCTGGCAGTCGCCACCCTGGCCATCATCAACACGCTGGTGATGGCGGTGCTGGAACGCCGGCGCGAAATTGGCGTGATGAAAGCCATTGGCGCCAGTGATCGCGACGTGAAGCGGCTGTTCTTTGCCGAAGCCGGAGCCATGGGCTTCTTTGGCGGCGTGCTGGGCATCGCGCTGGGCTTCGCCATCGGCAAAGCGATTAACGTCGGGACCTCAGTCTATCTGCATCGCCATCAGCTTCCCTCGGAGGCGGTGTGGATTCTGCCGCCCTGGCTGATCGGCGCTGCTATCGCTTTTTCCATCGTGGTGAGCTTGCTCGCTGGCTTATATCCCGCCAGCCGCGCCGCCCGGCTCGATCCGGTGCAGACGCTGAAATACGAGTAGGCCTACAATCTGCCAGCAGAATTGTGGCATAATGTAGGTGAGGTGGATTCCATGTCGGTGCTCCATCAGCAAATTGGCGAATGGCTGGGCGTTCCGGTTCCGAAGACGGATCAGCAGATGTTGGAAATGGTTGAGCGTCAGCTTCCGGCCTCTGCCATCAATCGTCTGGTCGCGCTGGGCATCACGCGGCCAGAGATCGACAGTCTGGTGATTCCGTTGCGCACGCTGCAGCACCGCCGGTCGCGTCGCGAGAAACTCACTATCGAGGAGTCTGATCGAGTGCTGCGCGTCGCCCGGCTGCTGTCGCAAGCGGAATCAGTATACGAATCGCGCGAGCGAGCATTGGCGTGGCTTCGTCGCCCCCACCCCCGCCTTCGCGATCGCACCCCGTTAGAGATGCTGAAGACCGACACCGGCAGCCGCATCGTCGAAGAATTGCTCGTCCAAATCGATGAAGGCATGTTCGTTTGATGATGCTCTGGCGCGTTAGCCGGCATCGCGACTTGGCCGGTGCGGGTGGATTGCGTGCTCCCGGCCGCTGGCACGAACGCGGCCTGCCGGTCGTCTACCTGGCGGAAAGTCCGGCGGGAGCCTTACTCGAGTCGTGCGTCCACACCAGCGCCAACGACGTTCCTCCCCGCTACACCTTGCTGGGCGTAGAAGTAAACCGTGGGGTTTCGCTGGAAAGTGTCGATGCGGTCACTCTTCCTGCGGATTGGATCAACCGCTTGGAGGTCACCCGCGAAATTGGCACGACGTGGCTTCGTGAGCGACGATCCTGCTTGTTGCGCATTCCCAGCGCTCTGCTGCCAGCTACATTCAATGTCATGCTCAACCCGCTGCATGCGGATGCCTCACGGCTTCGTATTGCGTCGATGGTGAAATATCCCTTCGACCCGAGAATTAAGAAATGAAATGCGGGAGGTTAGTCCTGAAGTCGAAGCAAACGCATTTTCCGATTCGTTTAGCGATTCTGCTGCTCACTCTCTGCCTGGCTCCGTTGCTGCATGCGCAGGGACGCGCCGAGTGCTCGGTCATCAAGTCAGAAATTCTGCAGCGCCCGGTCCGCTATTGCGCGTTCCTGCCCCCCGGCTTCGATGACGACAAGGCCCGCCATTATCCGGTGCTCTATTTCCTCCACGGATTGGGCGACAATGAACAGTCGCTGCTGAAGTTCGGGGGATGGGACGTGGTGTCGGATCTGCGCCGCCAGGGCAAAGTCGGCGACTTCGTGATTCTCGCTCCCAGCGGCGGGCATAGTTTCTACTTGAACTCGGCAGACGGCAAGCTGCGCTACGAAGATTTCCTGCAGAAAGAGTTCATGCCACAGATGGAAAAGAAATATCGCGCGCTGGCCACGCCTGCTACCCGTGGCATCACCGGTATTTCCATGGGCGGCTACGGAGCGCTGCGGCTGGCCTTCAAATTTCCCAACCAGTTCGCCGCCGTCAGCGCGCAGATGCCGGCCCTCATCCCCACGTTACCCAGCGACATGAGTTCGGGAGCGCCCGGTTCGCCGGGAGCGCTGTTGGGCGACGTTTTTGGTTCGCCCTTCAACCGCGCCTACTTTGATCGCAACAATGTCTTCTACTTTGCGCGTACCGACAGCGCCACCAGTCTCAAGCGCCTGAAGATTTATTTCGATGTGGGCAACAACGACGACTACGGCTTCGAGCAGGGAGCGCAGGTGCTGGATAAGCTGCTCACCTCGCGCGGCATTCCGCACGAATTCCATATCTATTCCGGCGGACACAATGCGCAATTTGCCATAGCCCACTTCGGCGAGGTCATTCAGTTTCAGTGGAAGGCCATCGGAGCAGGGAAGTAGGCTTACAGAAAATTGCCGGGATTTGCACGCCGTCGCTGGGGACGATCCCCAGATTCGAATCACGGCACGTCGACGGCAGCGGGATTCTGCAGCATGCGGTCAATGGCGATAGCCACTCCGAAATAGAAAAACAAAATCATGGCTATCGATTCAATTCCCAGGTCATAGTGCACCAGAGCCGTGGTTTGAAACGCCACGAAGCTGGCCAGCACTCCGGCAATCACGCCAGTCGCGAAACGGCTGCGCTCGCGGGTCTTGCGAATCATTCGCAACAAGAAAATCAGATACGCAATCACGAACCACACCCACGCCGCCAGCGCCGGTAAGCCGCGTTCCACCGCGATCTGCATCATGTCGGAATGGAAGTGGCTCTCATCATGGAAAAACGTGTAAGCGCGGATATTCCATTCGCTCCAGTGATTGCGAATGGTTTCCATGCCTACGCCAAACCAGGGATGCTGCCGGATCAGGCGCAGGCCATCTTCCCACATCATGGTGCGAAATTGCGTTCCCGAGTCGTGAGCGCCCAGCCAGAGGGGCCCGCGCGTGTGGTGAATCCAGGCTGCCGAGGCAATCACCAGCAGCAACAATGCCGCCGACGCCCAGATCCGCGCCCGTTTTCCGGTAAGAATCAGTACGGCGACCAAGCAGCCAATCGCCAGTCCGGCCAGCGCCGCGCGAGTTTCGGTCAGAAACAGCGCCGCCGTCAAGGCCACGAAGGTTCCGGCAAACAGCAGTTGCCATCCTCTCTTGCGCGGAGCCGTACTCAACAGCATGGCCCACGTCATGCAGCCGATTTGCATCAGCATCTCGGCGAAATCAACGTAATGGCCCAGCGTGCCCTGCGCTTTGAACGGTCTCCCGCGAGCGAATTGCAACCAATGCGTGCCGAATCCGCTGTGCATGATCTGGCTGGCTGTAACCACCGTCTGCTTCTTGTGCAGCGGATAGCTGCGAACGTAGTTAATGCGGAGCCACTTGTCCGGCGGACTCTGGATGACGATGCGGTTCAGTTCCGCCGGCGTGTGTACCCGGTGACCATCGATGCTCTGGATGATGTCATCGTGAAAAATGTGCGCCTGGTAAAGTGGAGCGACCGGCAAAATGTAGGCAACGCGCACTCCTATTCCGTAGGTATATTGCCAGGCGGTAAAAGCGGCTGCGGCGAGTCCAGACAGAACCAGCAAAATCACCAGCACGCGAATCTGTTTCAGTCGCTGCAGATTTTGCGCGAACACGATGCCCACCAGTATCAGGCACACAATCTTCATGCGGTCCCAGCTCAGGTTGGGATCCGGGCTCAGCATGGTCGAGATGCCGCTCAGCGTGATATAGGCCAGCAGCGGCGCCGCCAGCGGCTGCGGATAGGGACGGCGTCGTTCGACTGCCAGTTTGACCAGCCACAAAATAAACGCAATTTGCCACGAGTGCTGCGCGCCTTTAATCGAGTGCGGCAGCAAAATAGCGAACAGGGCGAAGAAGAAAAAAATCGCGCCGTCGAGAAAATGCCCGATCCGCGTAGGCTGCGGCTCACTCCCGCCGGGTACTGCGACTGGAAAGGTAGCAGTCGGAGTGGTTGGTCGATCAGGGCTCATCAAGGGCAGTATGGCTTTGGACAGCAAAAGTTCAGCGCGTGGAACACCGGGTTAACGATGTAGTTCCAATCTAGCCTACACTACTGGCATCGCGGCGAGAAAGCCTGCTACAGTTACTACAGAAGAGCGCATTCCGACGCCCGGGCCGTCTCCGTTCCTGCGCCTTCTTCGCCGGCGTCTTCAGGTGACGCTGCCGCTGGACTGGGTGGTTCATTGCATCCAGCGGTAGAGAACAACAGTTTATTGTGTTCGATCGACGTTCCAAACTTCTTAGTACGATTACTTTGCTGCACGACTTGGGGGTGACCTGTGTCGCCTTCGTCGTTGCCTACTTTCTGCGCAGCCAGCTGGTCCGGTTCGAGTTCTTCAGCGCCCATCTGCCGGGCATTTATCCCTTCAGCCACTATCTTCCGCTGCTGCTCGCCATGCTTGTGGTCTGGGCGGTCGTAGGATATTTCTCCAGCTTCTATCGCGACCTGGAACTCAGCAATCCCATCCAGCTGGTGCTGAACATTGTCAGCCAGCTTGCCATCGTGCTGGTCGTCATCTACGCCGGCTTGTACCTGTTTCGCCGGGTTGATGTCAGCCGCACCTACGTTTTGCTGATCGGCGCTGTCGATTTCATCTTGCTGGTACTGGGGCGGGCTATCTCGTACTCCGGCGTTTCCTGGATGCGCGAGCGCCTGGGCCGCTATCACTACCTGCTGATCGTGGGTTGCGGACCGCGCGCGCGAGAGATGGCTACGCTGATCGAAGAAAGCCGCGGCATGGGTCTTCGCCTGGTCGGCTTCGTCGATCCGGGCTCAGTCGATGCGGTTGTTCCTAACCTCGGCGGTTACGACGTTTTTCCGCTCAGCTCGGTTGCCGGCATTTTGCACAAACGCGTGGTCGACGAAATTGTCTTTGCCGTGGGCCTGCAGGAGTTGGCCCGCCTGGAGCCGGTGATGCAGCACTGCGCCGATCTTGGCATCCGGACGCGCGTGCAGCTCGAGTTCCTGCCCTCGGCCTATTCGCGAGTCTATCTGGAGAATTTCCGCGAGGTGCAACTGCTTAGCCTGTCGAGCGCGCCCGACAGCGAGTTGCGGCTTTTCTTCAAGCGCATGTTCGATGTGGTGCTTTCGCTCGTCTCGCTCGTCTTGCTCTCGCCGTTGTTGCTGTGCATCGCAGCCATGATTCGCGTTACCTCGCCCGGGCCGGTGCTGTTTCGCCAGACGCGCTGTGGCCTGGGCGGCCGCCGCTTCACGCTCTTCAAGTTTCGCTCCATGATCAACAATGCCGAGCAGATGCGCGCCGAGTTGCATCAGCTCAACGAACTCGACGGCCCGGTCTTCAAGATCAGCGACGATCCGCGGATTACGACCGTCGGCCGCTGGCTGCGCCGCTTCAGCCTCGATGAGTTGCCGCAGCTGTGGAATGTCTTCCGCGGTGAGATGTCGTTTGTCGGCCCGCGTCCGGCGGTCCCCGAAGAGGTCGAGCAGTATGAGGATTGGCAGCGACGGCGGCTGCGCATGCGTCCCGGCCTCACCTGCACCTGGGTACTCGAAGGCCGCAACCACATCGACTTCAATCGCTGGATGCAGCTCGACCTCAAGTACATCGACAACTGGTCACTGTGGCTCGACACCAAGATCTTCCTGCGCACGATTCCGATTGTTCTTTCTGGCAGGGGAGCGTACTAGGATGAAAGCGGGAAAGTTATGATAAGGCCTGTTCACAACAGCTACGCACCGGAGCAGTCCTAAGAGGCAATCATGTGGACGCTTAACCAGCCTATGGGTAAGAAGATGAAGGCTGCGCTGATGGGCGGCTCATTGTGCGGCTTGCTCGGTCCCGCTCTTGGTGCTTTTCTACTGCGCGTCTCAGAGCTCGCACACGCACATGCGGGAATAACTCAGTTTTCACTTATGGTGTTGGATTTGTTGTTTTTTGGCTGGCCGCTCGCGGTGGTTTTCGTTGGCCCCGGAGCGTTTGTGTTAGGAGCTATCGGTACCCTCATCATTGAGGGTTTGAGTGCTAGGGTTGTAACAAGAAAAGCACTCGTTGTCCAAGCGGTCGCTCTCGGCCTAGGATTTGGCAGCATCATACCCGTGGTTTCCGAGACTGTGTGGTTGGGTTGGAAGAACATTAAGTTCTCAATGGACTCGCTAATCTTCGGGGCTGCAATCGGAGCCGTCTGTGCTGCCGTTACCTTATGCCTGCTTCAACGAAGAGGTTTGCTCCGCTTTCAACAATCCCAAGCCTCAGAAGGATTGCCGTTGGCGTAACATCCCCATTTCATAACTTACTTCCCTTTGAACTGGATTCTAGGCGAAGCGACTAGCTGGGTGCCCCACTCATTCCTGATTTTGGAATGAGTGGGATTCGTTCTATCGCCATTCCCAATCAACTCACCTAAACTAAATCTTGCGCCTAAGAGGCGTTCTAGCTCAATGGTCTCCATCACCATCGTCACCTGGAATTCGGCGCCATACCTCGACGAATGCTTCGCTGCGCTCGCGCTCCTCGACTATCCCGACTTCGAAGTGATCATCATCGACAACGCCTCCGACGACGAAACGCGCGCGCTGCTGCAACAGGTCGAAACGAAATGGCGAGTCATCTATAACGAATGCAATGTAGGTTTCGCAGCCGGCCAGAATCAGGCGATTCTGGCGTCGCGCGGTGAATGGGTGCTGTGCCTGAATCCCGATGTCGTGCTCAGTTCCGACTTCGTGACCCAGCTTGTGGCCGCCGGCATAGCTCATCCCGAGGCCGGCTCGCTTTGTGGCAAGCTGCTGCGCTGGAGTCCATCACCCGAAGCGCCCTCAAAGTTACTGGCTTCGGATTTGAAGGGGCACGGCTTTCAGCCGTGCCGCCAAGCTGACCAAACGACGCCTTTAGGCGCTGAGAGCGAGGTTCCGCAGGGGCTAAAGCCCGGTTCTTTAGCTGGCCTTAACGGCACGCCTGAAGGCGTGCCCCTTCAAGAACGCGAGCCCGAAGGCTCGCTCTACCCAGGCCTCGACGGCACGCCTGAAGGCGTGCCCTTTCAAAAGCACACTTCTGAAGAGACATCAGACCTAGAGGCCGATCCGCACAGGACGAACATCATCGACTCCACCGGCATCTACTTCACTCCGAATATGCGGCACCTCGATCGCGGCGCCGAAGAAATCGATCACGGCCAGTACGATCGCGTGCAATATGTCTTCGGAGCCAGCGGCGCGGCGGCGTTCTTTCGTCGCGACTTCATCGAGGCCGTCTCGGTCGAAGGCGAGTTCTTCGACGAAGATTTCTTCGCCTTCCGCGAAGATGGCGACCTCGCCTGGCGCGCGCAGGTGATGGGCTGGAAGTGCCTGTATACACCGACTGCCGTCGCCTGGCACGTCCGGCGTGTGACGCCAGAACGCCGCAAAGACCTGCCGCTGGTCATCAACTGGCACTCGGCCAAGAACCGTTTCCTGATGCGCGGCAAGAACGCTTCCGGATGGCTCTGCTGGCGGTTATTCTTTCCGGTGTTGTGGCGCGACATCATGACGTTTGGCTATGCAGCAGTGCGCGACCGGCGCCTATGGTCGGCGGTAATCTACTGGTGGAAAGTTCGAGACAGCATCCGCCGCAAGCGGGGGATTATTCAGTCGCGCCGCCGCGTCTCCGACCGTGATTTGCTATGGTGGTTCAGCAACACGCCGCGGGCGAAGGACAGTTGTCAGTAATCAGTTGCCAGTTGTCAGTTGTCAGTTGTCAGTTGTCAGTTGTCAGTTGTCAGTTGTGGACAGTCGGGCCGTGGAAGGTTGCCTGTGGTTTGTATCAGGGCACGACTTCAGTCGTGCCGGAAAGATTAGAAAACAGCCGGGCTTCAGCCCCTGTGAACTTTGGCACGTCAAACGTGCCGAAGTCTGTGGCCAGGGTGACCGTTAATCAATAGTCCCAAGAGAGGCTTGTATTCGGGTATGAGTCCTGCGCCGTCAAAATCAAGTCTCGCAAGGCGAGACGGAAGAACATGGCCCAGCGCTTCAGCGCTGGGTAGGCGACAAAATCAACTCTGAGTCCCGTAGGGACGGCAGAGACTTGTGTTTCAATCGCGCGGAAATTGACGAGCGCCCAAAAAATTCGATGTCCCCGAATGGTCCAACGTGACAATAGCGGCCCTTCGACTCCCGTGCGCAAGAGCGGCGCACCTCCGCTCAGGATGACAAGGCATTGATCAGATGTAACTGAGAGCTGACAGCTGACAGCCAAGAGCGAAGAGCGAAACCCGAAACGCGAATAGCAGCCTTCATGAAAATCGCCATCGTCGGAACTCGCGGCATTCCCAATCGCTATGGCGGATTCGAACGCTTTGCCGAGCAGATTGCCTCGCGCTTCGCCGATCACGGCCACCGCGTCACCGTCTATTGCCGCCGCGCCTTCACCCGTCCCGACGACATTTACGATCGCCGCGTGCGCCGCGTCATCGTGCCCAGCCTGCACCAGAAGCATCTCGACACCTGGGTCAGCACCTTTTTCGCGGCAGTACATGTCGCCTTCAGCGATAACGATATTGTCCTGCTGTGCAACGTCGCCAACAGCCCGTTCGCCTACATTCCGCGCCTGTTTGGCAAGCCGGTGGTGCTCAACGTCGACGGCCTCGACCGCAAGCGCGAGAAATGGGCCGGCCTGGGCGCGCAGGTGCTGCACTTCTGCGAATGGATGTCGTCGTTCAGTTCCAACCAGCTGGTGACCGACGCCCGGGCGATTCACGATTATTACCTCGCTAAATACGGCAGCGAGTCGGTCGTCATCGGCTACGGCTCTGAGATGCCGGCGGGCGATTACAACCTGAACGGTTTGAATCTCGAGCCGGGCGGCTACGTTCTCTACGTCAGCCGTCTGGAGCCGGAGAACAATCCTGACCTGGTGCTGCGCAGTTGGCGCAATGTGCGCAGCGATTGGCCGCTGGTCATGGTGGGCGACAATCCGTACGATGCCGGCTACATCGAGCGGCTGAAGTCGCTGGGCGATGAACGCGTGCGCTTCGCTGGAGCCATCTACGGCGACGGCTACTGGGCGCTGCAGAAGCACGCTGGCGTTTTTGTCTTTGCCTGCGAGATTGGTGGAGTTCATCCCGCGCTGATCGAGGCCATGGCCGCGGGCAATCCCGTGCTCTATCTCGACACACCCGAAAACGCCGAGACTGCCGGAGACGCTGCGATTCGCTACGACAAGTCCGAAGCCGATCTTGCCGCGAAGCTGCAGTCAATGCTCGACGATCCCGCCGCCCGGCAGGATTTCGCCGCACGCGCCAAGCAGCGCGCCGACGCGTTGTATAGGTGGGAAGCCATCGCAGGGAAGTACGAGAGGGTTTTTGGGGGGCTGGTGAAGAAGTAAGGGGCTACTTCGTAGGCCCTGATTTCGCAAAGCGCTTCGGCGTAAGCACTGGCGTATATTTTCTTGGAGGTTATAACAGGAGCACGGCAATGCACGACCAGAACGATCGCGAGGAGAACGTAACCCTACGCCTGAAAGACAGAGAGTTTCGCTATTTGGCAACGGTTATGAGCATGTATGTAGACAGCGGGAAAGCCTACGTACAAGTCGCTACCGGTGCACTACTGCTGCCGATCGTTTTCTTACGCAATCTCTTGGGATTAGGCGAACGAGATCCCTTGGGCTGGATACCGGGTCCGATGTGGATCTCTTGGGTATTGCTTCTCTTGTCTATTGGTGCCGGTCTACTGTATCAAGTGAAGGCGGTTGGATATCTTGAGGATGCGATGGAGGGAACGGACGGAGACAGCGAGGACGTGGCTGAAAACGCCGTTGCTCCGTTCCTCAAGAGATGGAGGAAGAAGATTCCGGCGGAGCCGGGATTCGTCTTCGACTTAATGGCAGTAACGTTTTACCTGGGAATGTTATTTTTTGTCATTGGGGCAGTCGAAGTTAGACACTACCATGCTTGGCTGCCATACATTCTCTGTCCTGTTTTAGTCGTCCTAACTGCAGGCGCCTATTTTGTTTTGTAGCCTCCACTGGAATCACTCTAAATGGCGAATAGGTATCCTTTATGTCTAGCTCCAGCACAATTGCAGCTTCGTTGGGGTTGGAATAATAATCTGGATCTTTCTCCCGAATTCTGAAGCCGAACTTTTCGTTAAGCCGAATCGACGCGACATTGCTCGTGCGAGTATTGGTGACAATCCGGTCAAATCCGTGCCTCTTGGCATGATCGATTTGCCACTCTTTCATTAGTGCACCAAACCCTTTACCTTGGTACTTCGGTAAGATCCCGGTGCTTTCTATATACAGGCTTCCAGCTCTAGGTTCTTCGTGATAGTCGACATCGCCTTTCAGTGCGATACACCCTATCCGCTCACCATCAACGATGACCCAGTACGACTCAAGTTCAGCCCAATCTTCCGGCGGGAAGAGGTCGTCAGGATAGGAGCCAAACACCTGACGATCAAACTCGCACAGAGCTTCAATGTCATATGGAAGGACTGTCCTTCTGAACTCGATGTCGACCGAATTTTCATTTTGACTTATCACAACCATCAACATTCAGCATCGGGAAGAAGAAGATGGTGCCCGGAGCACTCGAAACTACCTTTACACCCGCTCGATCTTCACCGAGCTCAGCACCACATCCTTATTCGGCTTGTCCTGGCGATTGCGCGGGAGCTTGGTGATTTTATCCGCGATATCCTGGCCCTCGATCACTTCGCCGAAAATGGTGTGATTGCCGGTGAGCCACGGCGTTGCCGCCACCGTGATGAAGAATTGTGAGCCGTTCGTGCCGGGGCCGGAGTTCGCCATCGCCAGTTTGCCCGGCTTGTCGAACTTGTGCGGCGAACCCTTAGTCTCGTCCTGAAACTGGTAGCCTGGTCCGCCCATGCCCGTGCCGGCCGGATCGCCGCCCTGCACCATGAAGTCGGGGATCACGCGATGGAAGATGGTTCCGTTGTACAGCGGAGTCTTGCTCTTGCTGCGGGTCTGCGGATGTGTCCACTCGCGCGAGCCTTCCGCGAGTTCGATGAAGTTCTTCACCGTGATGGGAGCTTCCTCTTCAAAGAGGCGGACGACAATGGTTCCTTCGCTGGTATCCAGAGTGGCATAAACGCCAGGTTGACGGGCCATGAGAATTCCTTTCGTGATGAATGCAGGTTAGGATGCCTGCCAAGAATTGACTACATTTGCGATTTGCAAAAGGCGCAGCTTTCGCCGGCCGTTAGCGTTATGGTTGCCTCGCCGCAAACTGACTTTGCGGCACGGCCTCGGCCATGCGGTACCATGCCACCGTCCGCTCCAGACCTTCCTTGAAATCGACCAGCGGGCGGTAACTCAGTTTCTTCTGCGCTCGCGAAATGTCCGCCAGGGAATGCTTCACATCGCCGGCCCGTTCAGCCGCGTAATCCACGCCGCCGGTGTAGCCGGTCATCGCTTTCAGCATCTGGAAAGTTTCGTTCAGGCTGAAGCGATGTCCGGTAGCAATATTGAACATCTCGCCTGCCACCTCGGACTCGGGCGCAGTTGCGGCCAGCAGGTTCGCTGATACCGCGTTGTCAATAAAGTTGAAGTCGCGCGACTGCTCGCCATCGCCGTAGATCGTGGGCCGCTCGCCGCGCAGCATCAGGGTGATGAACTTGGCCAGTACGGCTGAATATTGCGAAGTCGGATCCTGCCGCGGACCAAAGATGTTGAAGTAGCGCAGGCTCACCGTAGGCAGGCCGTACACGCGATGGAACGACTTCATATACATTTCGCCGGCCAGCTTGGAAACCGCGTACGGTGAAAGTGGATTTGACGGCATGTCTTCGCGCTTGGGCAATGTCGGTGTATCGCCGTAGGCCGAAGACGATGCCGCATACACCACGCGCTTCACCCGGGCATTGCGCGCGGCGATGAGCAGGTTGACGGTGCCGTCAACGTTGGCGCGGTTGCTGCGCGCCGGATCGGCAATCGATTTCGGGACCGACGGAATGGCTGCCTGATGCAGAACGTAATCCACTGCCTGACACGCCGATTGCACCGCATCAAGGTCCAGCAGATCGGCTTCGCGAAAGTCAATCTGCGACAGCACGTCTTGCAGATTTTCCCGTCTGCCGGTTTCGAAATTATCCAAGCCGCGGACCAATTCGCCGCGCTCCAGCAACGCGTGAACCAGGGCTGAGCCGATGAACCCCGCCGCTCCCGTGACCAGATATTGCGCCATCGCTAAAGCTTAGCATGAGGCGCGATTCCAGAATCTGCCCTCCCTGCTGCCAGCTCGAATCTGTCAACCATCATTGCCACAATTTCTTTGCCGATTTCCAGCGAGGCCGTGGCCGCCGGTGACGGAACATTGCAGACATGGATCATGTTGCGGCTGTGGACAAAATGGAAGTCGTCGACCAGGTTGCCGTTCTTATCGATGGCCTGGGCCCGGACTCCCGATCCGCCTTGCGTCAAATCAGCGTCCTGCAACTCCGGCACCAGCTTCTGCAGCGCCTTGACGGACGCCGGTTTCACCCACGAACGGTATTGCTCAGCCAGCCCCATTCGCCAGTATTTGTCAGCCATCTTCCAGAAGCCAGGAAAACTCAGCGTTTCCATCGCTTCGCCCAGATCAGGAGGCGCACCGCTGTAGCCTTCTCGCCGAAAAGCCAGCAGCGCGTTGGGTCCAGCTTCCACGCTGCCGTTCACCCGGCGGGTAAAGTGAACTCCCAGAAAAGGGAAGCGCGGATCGGGCACCGGATAAATAAGCGCCTTCACTAGATTTCGCCGCTCCGGCCTGACTTCGTAGTACTCGCCGCGGAACGGCACAATCTGCAAATCGGTTTGCACGCCGGCCATGCGGGTGATCGTGTCGCTATAAAGTCCAGCGCAGTTGATAACGAAGCGTGCGCGGAAACCTCCAGCGTGGGTCTCGACCACATTAGCCGCGCCGTCTTCCCGCAACCCCGTGACCTTAGCATTGAGGACGATTTCTCCTCCGCCCCCGACAATCAACCCAGCGTACTTCTGGGCGACAACGCTGTAATCGACGACCCCGGTGCTGGGAACCTGCAGCCCAGCCAGCCCTTCGCAGTGTGGCTCGATTTCGCGGAACTGGTCGCGTTGCAGCATCCGAAGTCCGGGCACGCCGTTGGCAATCCCTCGCTGCTGCAGTTGCTCCAGCCGCGGCAGTTCTTCAGGATTGGTGGCAACCACCAGCTTGCCACACTCCTGGTAAGGGATATTTTGTTCCTGGCAGAAGCGCTTCATCGAGGCCGCACCTGCCACGCAATTGCGCGCCTTCAGCGAGCCGGTCTTGTAGTAGAGGCCGGAATGAATCACACCGCTGTTATGTCCAGTCTGATGGGCGGCTACGTGGTCTTCTTTTTCCACTACCATGACGCTCAGGTGAGGGAAGCGCCGCGTGACTTCCAGGGCAGTCGCCAGGCCCACAATTCCGGCGCCGATAATCAGCAGATCACATTCGCGGTCAGCCATAGATGAGCCTCAGTAAGACCGGCGATTATACGTCTCAGCGACCGCCGGTACCATGACGTGGATCACAGCATTTGCGCTCCTGCGGAGAGCACAGTAGTCTATGTACTCCGGAGAACCCTATTGAAGATCCTCATCACCGGGGGAGCTGGTTTTATCGGCTCTCACCTCGCTGAGCGGCACCTCGAGCTGGGCGACGAAGTGTACGTGATCGACGATCTCTCCACGGGTTCTATCGCCAACATTCATCATCTCAAAATTCATCCTCAGTTCAGCTACCACATCGATAGCGTCACCAACACTCGTCTGATGACCGAACTGGTTGATCTTTGCGATGTCATCTACCATCTGGCAGCGGCCGTGGGCGTTCGATTGATCATGGACAGCCCGGTGCGCACCATCGAAACCAATATCCGTTGTACCGAGATCGTGCTGGAACTGGCCGAGACCAAGCGCAAGCGGGTGCTCATCACCTCGACTTCGGAAGTTTACGGCAAGCGCGAGCAGGTGCCTTTCCGCGAAGACGACGACATGGTTTGGGGACCGACGAACAAGAGTCGCTGGAGTTATGCCTGCTCCAAGGCCATCGATGAGTTCCTGGCCATCGCGTATTGGAAAGAGAAGAAAGTTCCCACCGTGATTGCGCGGCTGTTTAACACTGTGGGACCGCGACAGACCGGCCGTTACGGCATGGTCATCCCCAACTTCGTAGCCCAGGCTCTGACCGGCGCCGACATCACCGTCTTCGGCGATGGCAGCCAGCGCCGCTGTTTTACGCACGTCGATGATGCGGTGAAAGCCCTGGTCGGTATTGCAGCTCATCCCGAAGCGAACGGCGAAGTCTACAACGTCGGCGGCACTCACGAAATTACGATCCTCGAGCTGGCCGAGAGAATCAAGTTGATGACCGGATCCAAGTCGCCCATCGTGTTCATTCCTTACAGCACAGCTTACGAGGCCGGATTCGAAGACATGGTGCGGCGCGTTCCCGACATCACCAAGATCAACCGGCTCATCGGCTACCAGCCCACGGTCTCGCTGGAAGCCGGACTGGAAAGCATTATCGAAGATCAACGGACGCGCCTGCGCAGAAGCGGCGTTCCCGTGCACGTCTGAAGAGCCGGAGGATGTTGCTGCCGGGCCGGCAATCATCCTGAAAGAAACTCAATCATGCGTGTATTGGTCACCGGCGGCGCGGGCTTTCTGGGTTCCCACCTATGCGACGCCTTGCTGGCCCGGGGCGACTCGGTCGTCTGTGCCGACAATCTTCTAACCGGCCGCCTGGAGAACATTGCGCATTTGCGCAGTGAGCCGCGCTTCGAGTTCCGCGAGCACGACGTGTCGCGCACGTTCGACTTCGGCAAAGTGGATTACGTTTTTCATTTTGCCTCGCCCGCCAGCCCAGTTGACTACCTCCAGCACCCCATCGAAACTCTTCGCGTTGGTTCCTTGGGCGCCATGAACTGCCTGGAGTTGGCGAAAAAATATCACGCGAAGTTTCTGCTGGCTTCTACCTCGGAATGTTATGGCGATCCGTTGGAGCATCCGCAAAGCGAATCGTACTGGGGACATGTGAATCCCGTCGGCCCGCGATCGGTTTACGACGAGGCCAAGCGCTTTGCCGAGGCCGCCACCATGGCCTACCATCGTCACCGCACCGTCGACACCCGCATCGTGCGCATCTTCAACACCTACGGTCCCCGATTGCAGATCAACGATGGCCGGGTAATTTCTAACTTCATGAAGCAGGCGCTGCGCGGCGAAGACCTCACGGTTTATGGCGATGGCTCGCAAACCCGCAGCTTCTGCTACGTCAGCGACGAGGTGGCGGGGATTCTGGCCCTGGCCCAGTCAGACGAGCACGAGCCTACCAACATCGGTAATCCCGGCGAGTTCACGATCGTGGAGTGTGCGCAGGTTGTGCTGGAGGTTACTGGCTCCAGCAGCAGGATTCGCTTCGAACCATTGCCGCAGGACGACCCGAAGCAACGCTGTCCCGACATCAGCAAGGCAAAACGATTACTTGGATGGGAGCCGAAGATCGATCTGCGGACCGGCCTGCAAATGTCGCTGGAGTATTTCCGGTCAGCCGTGCAGGATGGCGGCGTTGGCGCCTGAGTCCGCGACCTCCAAGAAACCCCTGCGTGCTCTGGGTTCATCCTTTACAACGCGTTCTCCAACGGCCCCATGATCATGATGCTTGGGCTGCATTATCATGGAGTTGCATGACTTTCCCCATCAAAGTTTGCGTCGTCTGTTCGCAGGAATTCGAATTGAAGCCGGACAAGCCCGGCTTTGCCAATCGCTGCCCGGAGTGCAGCATGGAGGAGTCAACCAAGGTTGACACCAGCCACCCCCGCAGCGCTGAAGAAGCAAAAGCCGAGAGCGAAGTGAACGCGGAGAGGCGGCGCGCGATTCGCGACCTGCTCTACCGCAAAGACGGCTGACGGTTCTACCGTTGCGAGCTTCTCCTGCCCGGACATCGTGTTGCTTGCGCGTGTGGCTGAGGTCAATCCCGTACAATGTTATGCGGAGCCCGGCGCGCTTCAGCTCATGGACGCCTCCTTCGAATTCGAGACATTGCGGCGCGAGAGTTCTTCGTGGTGGCATATTGCGCGGCGCAAACTGTTGCGCGAAGCCGTGGCACAAGCGGTGCACGACAAGCGTGAGGCCCGCGTCCTCGACTTCGGCTGCAGCGCGCAGTTGGATTCTTGCGAATCCCCCGGTATCACTGCGGTCAACGCGCACAGCTCGCTGGCGGTCCTGGCTTTCCAGCAGATCGAAGGCAGCCGAGATCTGGTATGCACGAATCCTGAAGAACTCGGCTTCACCTCCAATTCATTTGACGCTGTCGTTGCCGGAGACATTCTGCAATCGGTTCCCGACGACCGTGCGGCTTTGCGCGAGTTGCGCCGCGTGCTCAAAGATGGTGGCCTGCTGTGCCTCACCGTTCCCGCCTATCCCGCGCTTTGGGGTGAGAAGGATGAAGCCCGGGGGCATCAGCGTCGCTATACCGCGACTGAGTTGCGTCGCAAACTCAACAACTCCGGCTTCGAGGTGTCGCGCGTTTCGTACCTGGTGGCGTCCGGATTTCTGCCGGCGGTGATCGAACGCATCGGAAGAAACATTTTCAGCCGGTCCATTGAGCGCTCTCCTCGTTTAACCCCTCAGCCCAAGTGGGCCTGCGACGCCATGGTGCTTCTACTCGACTGCGAACGCCAACTGATTCGCTACATCAACCTTCCCTTCGGAACGCGGGTCGTCTGCTGGGCGCGCAAACCGGCGGCGATCACCGAACGCGTCGCCGTTCCTGCCTGGGAGCGTCAATGGGCCAGCCGCCCGCTGCCCCAGGGCATGAGTTAGATTGGCGAGGTGCTTCGTCGCGTAGGGACGACGGAAGTGCGCGCGATCAGCCTTGAAGTGCTGGTTGCTTACTCCTGCCAGTACGAGCGAAAGTTTCCGGGTGATCCTGAGCTCAGCGCCCTCCACCCGTTTGTCATCCCGAGCGCAGCGACCGAAGGGAGCGGAGCCGAAGGACCTCTACCGTCGGAATGATCGCCGGAGGTCCGCCGAGGACGGCACAAACTATTGACGCAGATGGCGGCCCACTCATTCTCCTAAAATCCCACCGTCACGTTAAAATCAATCTGTGGGAGTATTTCGCAGCATTGGTACCACCCTGGAAATGATCAAGTGGGAGCACTCCGTGCTGACGCTCCCTTTCGGACTCACGGGCGCGGTGCTGGCGGCGCGCGGCATTCCCAGCCTTCACACGTCGCTCTGGATCATCGTCGCGCTGGTGGCGGCACGCTCGGCCGCGATGGCCTTCAACCGGCTGGTGGATGCGACCATTGACGCCGCTAATCCGCGTACCAAAATCCGCGCCCTGCCCGCCGGCAAGCTCAGCAAATCGTTCGTGACCTGGTTCGTGGTAGTGATGTCGGCGATTCTGATTCTCGCGGCCTACGAACTCAATCCGCTGGCGTTTTACCTTTCGCCAGCGGCGCTCGGCATCGTCTTCCTGTATTCCTTCACCAAGCGCTTCACCCGTTGGTCGCACGTGGTGTTGGGACTGGCGATGGGCATAGCTCCGGCCGCCGCCTGGATCGCCGTTCGCGGCTCGCTTGACCCGCGAATCCTGATTCTCACAGCCGCTGTCATCTTCTGGGGCGCCGGCTTCGACATCCTCTATGCCTGCCAGGATTACGACTTCGATCGGGCCGCGCAAGTTTATTCGGTTCCTAAAGCGTTCGGCATTCGCCGGGCGTTACTCATCGCCAGGGTCTTCCACCTGATGACCGTGCTCTTACTGGCGTGGATGGTAGTGGCCTTCGGCCTGGGCAAGATTGCAATCGTGGGCGTGGTCTTTGTTGCCTTGCTGCTGATCTATGAACATTCACTGGTCAAGCACGACGATCTCAGCCGGGTAAACGCCGCCTTCTTCACCATGAACGGCCTGATCTCGATGGCCTTCCTGTTCTTCATTGCCGGGGATTTGTTGCTGGCAAGGTGAGTTAGAATATCGCTATGACCGAAAAGGTTAAGGAGCTTCTGAAAACAGCCATGGCTCTCCCGGAAAATGAGCGGGCAGAGCTGGCCGGGTCGTTGCTCGATACACTGGATGAGACCGTGGACGAGGACGTAGAAGCGGCGTGGCAAAACGAGATCGCACTCCGCATCCAGGAACTGGATTCCGGTAAGTCAAAGACTATCCCATGGCACGACGTTCGCAGCCGGCTCGCCGCCAAGCTCTCCCACGGTGGCTAAGCCGCTGGAATTTCACCAGGCTGCGGCTGCCGAACTAGAATCTGCATTCGACTGGTACTTGGCGCGAGATGAACGCGTAGCCTCCGGATTCTTGGACGAGGTGAGCCGCGCCATTGAGATGGTCACGCAGGCTCCTGAGCGCTGGCCCGTCAGCGGCGGGAGCGTTCGCAAGTTCGTCTTGCACCGTTTTCCCTTTCTCATCCTCTACCGTGACTTGCCTTCCATGATCCAGATACTGGCGTTTGCACACGGACGCAGGCGCCCCGGCTACTGGAGACGGCGGATCTAAATCGATCACGGTTCCGGCTAGAAGGGAACACTCTCAGCATCATTCTTCGCTGTGATTTCGCCTCTATCCTGCGATATGATTGGAAGGATGGCCACCGTACTGTCGCCTAGCGCTAAGAAGCTGCATCCCTTTCAGAGCGACGATCCACGGCTGCGTCCGATCCACGACAAAGTCATGGCGCAGGAGCGTCTGTCGGCTGACGACGGGCTGGCGCTTTATCGTTCGGGCGACCTTCTAGCGGTCGGCTGGCTGGCCAATCATGTGCGCGAGCGGATGCACGGCGACCTCGCCTACTTCAACGTCAATCGCCACATCAACTACACGAACGTCTGCGTGGCCGCTTGCCGCCTGTGCGCCTTCGGCCGCAAGAAAGACGTTCCCGGCGCGTACACCATGGCGCTGGAGGAAGTCTGGACCACGGCCGGCTCCGGTTACACCGAAGCCATCACCGAGTTTCACATCGTCGGCGGCCTGCATGCCGACCTGCCGTTCCAGTACTACGTCGATCTCATCGCCGGCTTGAAAGAACGCTTCCCGCAAGTACACCTCAAGGCGTTCACCATGGTCGAGATCGCCTTCTTCTCCAAGATCGGCAAAATGACGCCGCGCGAGGTATTGGTCAAATTCAAAGAGGCGGGACTCGATTCCATGCCCGGCGGCGGAGCTGAGATTTTCTCCGATCGCATCCGGCATATCATCTGCGATCACAAAATCGACGGCGACGACTGGCTCCAGATCGCGCGCACTGCCCACGAAGTCGGGCTGAAGTCGAATGCCACCATGCTCTACGGCCACGTCGAGAACGACGAGGACCGCGTCGATCACCTGCTCAAGCTGCGGGCGCTACAAGATGACACGCACGGCTTCCAGACGTTCATTCCGCTGGCGTTTCACCCGGAGAACACGCCGTTGCAGCATCTGCCCAAAACCACGGGCATGCTCGATCTGAAGCAGATTGCGGTGTCGCGGCTGGTGCTCGACAACTTCCCACACATCAAGTCGTACTGGCAGATGGTGACGCCGAAGATGGCGCAGATCACGTTACGCTTCGGCGCCGACGACATCGACGGCACCGTGGTGGAAGAGAAGATCTATCACGACGCGGGAGCCACTACGCCGCAAGGCCTCCAGCGTCAGGATTTGATTCGCCTGATCACCGAGGCCGGCCGCATCCCCTTCGAGCGCGACACTCTCTACCGGCCCGTCACTCGTACCGAGACAACAGTGACCGTTGCGGTGTAGGCCGGCTCGCTACCTAACTGTCTGGAGTACGCAGCGAAATGTTCGAACACTACACAGAAAAGGCTCGCCGCGTAATTTTCTTTGCGCGCTATGAAGCCAGCCAGTTCGGTTCCCCTTATATAGAGACTGAGCATTTGTTGCTGGGTCTACTCCGCGAGGACAGGGGGCTTGTCGATCGGCTGCTTCGCTCCAACGCTACGGTCGAGACGATTCGGATGCAGATTGAAAGTCAAACCCCGGCCCGCGAAAAGGTAGCTACAAGCATCGACCTGCCGCTGACTAATGAGAGCAAGCGTGTGTTGGCTTACGCAGCGGAAGAATCCGAAAGACGGTCCCAAAGGCATATTGGAACAGGGGATTTACTTCTAGGGCTATTGCGGGAAGAGAAGTGCGTGGCGGCCACGATTTTGCAGCAGCAGGGTTTGCGCTTAGAAACTGCTCGCGAAGAAGTCAGTCGGTTGGGTGAAGATCGTTTGAAAGGTCAAGCCGTCATGGTCATGATCACTTCCACTCCCGCCGCTGCTGAGATAGAAGTAGATGGAGCGTTCCTTGGAACCACTCCAGCCGAACTCCCTCTTGCAGTTGGTGAACGCGTAGTCAAACTCACGAAGAACGGCTATCAGACATGGGAACGCAAACTGAGCGTCCTAGCGGGCGGCAGACAGACGTTAACGGTTGACCTGGAGCAGTCGTCCCAATAGATGCAAAGGCGAGCGTGTGAACCTCGCCATTCACGCCGACTAATTTGCAGCCTACCTGATGTGAAGCTACTTCGGCTGTTCCGGCCCCAGATGTTTTCTTCCCGGCATTGGCGGCCAACCCAGCGACGCTCCCTGATACAAAGCTACCGCCGTCTCGTAGCGCTTGCCCTCGCCGTCATGCACCGCAAACCGCCGCAGATGATTCGGCGGCCCGCTCCACATGCATACTCCCGCGTAGACCCCGTCTTTGCGCAGGATGTAATAGCTCATGTCGACGTATTGCAGCTTCTCCGGATAGCCCTCGTAATTCCGCACGATGCGCTTCAACGCATCCATGCCGGCTTCCTGAGGCGACATGCCACGCCGCATGTTTTCTACGATGGTATGCGCGCCGCAGACCTTGATGTTCTCTTCGCCATTGCCGGTCGCGCCAGCCGAGCCCACATCCTGATCGGTATAGCTGCCGGCACCGATGATCGGCGAGTCACCCGCACGTCCAGCCAGCTTCCAGGCCAAGCCGCTGGTGGTCGTAGCACCCGACATCTCGCCCTTCTCATTTACCGACGAGCAGTGAATCGTGCCGGTTGGAGGATGCAGCACGCGCTCGATCGCAGCCATGCGAAACTCCGGCTCAATGCCGATCCGCGCTGCCATCGTTTTCATGCGCTCGATTTGCTGGTCATAATTCTCAGAAATATTGCCGGCAGTGTCGGGAAACTTGAATTTCGGACTGGCCAGCCCCGGCCCCCACCAATCGTCGCTCGACATGGTTTCGCGCCACAGTTGCCAGGTCTTGCGCGAGCGCTCGGTCAGCAGATTTTCCTTGGGGAAACCCATCTTGAATCCAAACTGCTGCGCTCCTTCGCCCACCAGCATGACGTGGCCCGTGTGTTCCATCACTGTCTTCGACAGCAGGGAAACGTTCTTGATCTCGCGCACGCCCGCGACTGAACCGGCCATGCGTGTCGGACCATGCATGCAGCAGGCATCGAGTTCGACCACGCAGTCTTCGTTCGGCAGGCCGCCCAGTCCGACACTGTCGTCGTTGGGGTCGTCTTCCGGGCCGGTGATCACTTGCATCACAGCGTCGAGGGTATCGCCTCCGCCGGTGAGCACCGCGTAGCCGCGATCAAGATAGTTGTAGCCATTGTGGGCGCAAATGATGACCGGTTTCTTGGGTAGCGCACCCGTCGTCGGAGCGCTCGGCATTGGCTTACTTTGCCCTTGAAGGTCGAGGGCGAGGGAGGCTGAACCGGCCGCCGTAGTAGCAATAAAATCGCGACGCGTAATCTTCATGCGAATCTCCCAACGGAAAGCGATCGGCCAAGCAGGATAGCACGGACGATGGGAGCGCTCGGAGATGAGGATCTCCGGGCGTGATCGGAAAAGCGCAGATTTCAGACACCGGCGAAATCCGCCCGGCTTCCTGTTAAAAGATCGCGTGATGAAGAACGCAACATCAGCGGCCGCCGGCGGTCAACGGCGATCTTAAGTCCCTTCAGTGAGAGTGCCCGGCGCGCTTTGCCAAAAAAGGGAGGGCAGAAACCTCCTGCCCTCCTTGCGGGTTCGTCTTGAGACGTAATTTCTACGGCTCGGGAAGCGCTTCCAGTTCCACGTTCTGCACCTGCACACCGCCGACCGCAACGCGTCCGTCGGTCCAGGTGATGTAGGCAGTTCCTTCGAATGCGGTGTTGTAGTCGTAGTCACCCGCATAGCAGGGCTGGACTCCACCATCGTCCTGGGTTGGCATGGGAATCAGCTGATCGCTGACCTGGATGTTCGAGCCCCAGGTGTTGCCGTTGTCAGACGACTGAATGCCGTACCGGTAATAGCTGCATCCCGGATCGGTCGATACGTTGCAAGCCGTGGTGGCATTGCGGCGATCGTACCAGGAGACAGTTACGTCTTGTGGCGGGATGAAGGAAGCGGGATTGTAGTTGACCGAGACCGACGGCATCCAGTGGCTTTGATACTGGTTGCTGTCGGGATCGTTGAGCACGATCGGAGTCGACCAGGTCTGGCCATTGTCGGTCGAGCGCACGTAGTAAATGTCGCCGGTGGAAAGCGATCCTTGGCCAGCGTAGGCGTAATGGACCACACCATTCGGGCCGACGGCAGGCTCGCCCCATCCCATATGCCGGATGATGGGATTGATCTTGGCGAAATAGCTGTTGGACGGGCAGGTGCCATCACCCGCCGCGTTGAAGCGCGGACCCGTGGTGGTGCTGGTCCAGGTTACGCCGCCATCCAGGGAGCGATAGATAATGTTTTGACGAGTGGCCAGACCACCTCCGCCCTCATCCATGCCAGCGACGATCACCGTGCTGTAATATCTCACGTTCGCCGGTGGCGGGCCAGGCAGGGCGCCCGTGACCTGTACGTCGCGAATGAAGCCGTTCGACAGCGCCGTCGGAGTGCTCCAAGTTACGCCGTCGTCGGAGTGGGTTACGAAAAGCTCGCCGCCGTTCACGTTGAAGTTGTTAAACGTGATGTACATGCGGCCATACACCGCGCTGAAGGCGTTGTTATCCACCCAGAACGACTCGCGGTCATCATTCGAGCCGGTGTGGGCGCAGGCCCCCGTGGTCCAGTTGATGCCGTCAGGAGAGGTCCAGACGCCGATTCCCAGGCCGCCGCAACCGGTCACCAGGTCGCCGGCATACCACTGTTGCTGCTTCAAGTTGTAAACCACAATCGGATCGCCGTAGTTCTCGCCATGTCCGGTGCCCAGGGGTGGCGGCAAGATCTCGGTAAACGTGGTGCCGCCGTCCAGCGAATACGACAGGCCTGAGTAATTGTTGCCATTGTGGTCGTTGTAGTTGACCACGACCGTGTTGTCGCCAGCTTTGGCGCTGTGCCACACGTTGCTTTCGCTCTTGGTGCAAGTGCTGCCCGAGGTGCAGGAGCGGTTGCTGACCAAAACGTTGGGCGGCTGCGGCTGCGGCTCATCTTCCACGTCGCCCGAGCTCTCACCGTGAGGTCTGGGTATTACGCCGCACTCCATCAAGGTCAAGCCGGCGCGCATGTTGTCCTGCTGCAGCAGATGTTTGGCCGCAATCTGCGAGCAGTCGATACCGGTAGTGGTTTGCTGGGCCACGGCCGATGCTGGGTTAAAGACAAGCGCAACCACTATCAGGGCTGGGAGCGCAATGTACAGGAACGTTCGTGTTCTCATCGTTACCCTTCTCCTCTGTTTACTGCTTGTCTTGGGCCGAAGCTTGAGGCTTTTTACTGGAAGCGGACTCCTTTGCATTGGGCGCAAAGTATTGCTCGTCCATCCAGATACCACTTGTCTTCTTCAACTCGTCCATCTCTTCCCGGAGTTTTGCAGTCTGCAACTTCTTTTCGATTTGAGGCGATACTTCCTTCAGATCCAGCCGCTTGCGTTGCACCAGCTGGATCATAACCAGAGACTCTGGGGTGTCATCCAACACCGTCCACTCGCCGACTTTGGTGAGCGCGAACGCCGCCTTGTCCATCTTTCCCGGCATCTCGCCGCGTTGGAACGCAAGCGGGTCGATATCCAGCACCACGCTGTTGGGATCGTAAGTCAGTTTCTTGGGATCGCCTCCCGTCGCATAGACCTGGCGAACCTGATCGGCAAATGCATGGGCTTGCTGGTCACTCAGCCCGCGTGCGTCTTTCGCTTCGGGACTTTTCTTCCAGATGAACAGCCTGCGAAGCAGCACGACATCGTAGTCATCCAGGTGAGCTGAGTAATAGGCGCTGATTTCTGCCGGCGTGGGCGCAGCCTCACTCTTCAACCTGGCGTATTCAGCGTTCGACAGAATCTGGTTGCGATCAATCGCCAACAGCCGCAGTACTTCGGGCGACGTCTCCAGGTGATTGGCTTGGGCTTGCTGGGCGAGCATGAGCAGCGACGCGTAATTCTCGGCGATCTTCTTCCGGCTCAGATCGGCCGGACCCTGCTGCGACTCCATGTCGCTGACGAACTGTTCGAACTGTGCCTGGGTCAGCTGCATGCTTCCGACTTTCAGTACAACCCGGTCAGACGCAGGAGTGCTGTTGGCAGACACCGGCGTAGGAGTGGAAGAGTTTGAGCTGGGAGCCGATTGCGCTTGTCCAGCCACAACCAGAACGCCTGCCAGCAAAAGAGGGGAAATTACTCGAACCCTGATGGTTACAACTCTGAACAAAACGGCCAGCCTTTCGCCCCTGAGTAACCTGCCATGAACCTGCAAGCGCATCTTCCCGGCTAGCTGGGAGGAGCCGCTTTATCCGGGAACATGTTCTAAGTTAAGTACTGATGTGATGCAGCCAGGATTCCAAAGAGGAAACTCGGAGGGCTATGAGTCTAATCGATGGAAACTACAGGCGATAGTAGATACTGCCAGACCTTTAGTGTCAAGAGATAACAGACGAAACATTGCAACATTATTATTAAAAGTGGAGATTCATTACTCACCCTGGTTCCCAGTTACAAGAACTCGCCCGTCTTGCGCCGCCGGGGGCGAAGATTGGGAAGCTCCGGGTTGGCGAATTTTCGGGAGTAACTGCCTCTCAAAGGCGAAGGCCAAGCGCGCAGCCTTACCTTCGCCCAGCACTTCCTATCGGCTAACTGGCTGCTTTGCCCGCCGTGTTCTGGTCGGCACGGAAACGCAGCAGTGCGGCGATTCGCCCGATGCGATCAAACTCCTCATCGTCGGAAATGTAAACCAGATCCACGCCGGTGCGGATGGCATGGCCCACAATAGCGTCTCCAATGTCCTCCAGTTCAGTATTCTGTTTTCCGCAGACCGCGCACTCCGGCGAAATGTGCAGGTCCATATGACCGCAGTGATAACACTTCACTCCCGCAGCCTGGAAGTTCGACCCCAGCAGAAGAGTCAGGACTTCGCCGGTCTCCAGCGAGCGCAGGACTCGACGCAATCCAATGGCTCCGCGGCCGTTGCGATGGGCCTCGCCGATGGCTTCATGAATCAAGGTCTGTTTGACGCCGGCGCGGTACTGGGAGAGATGGTCGCGCGCCATCTGCTTTACCTGTTCCGCCGTGGCCACCTTGGGATCGATGCGGAAGTGTCCCACCAAGCGTTGCCGGGCCAGCGACTGAAGCTGCGGCTCGATCTCAGACCATACGTCGTCGCGGCAGCCGATCAGCAAGCGCTCGCCGCCGCCGCGTTCGAAATGTTGTTCGATGTGCTCGGCCAGCAGCTTGAAGTGCTGCAGGGCTTCGTTCATCTGCTTGCGCGCGGCATGTCCGGCATCGTAGCCGGAGTAACCTTCGCTCTTGCCCCGCCGGGTCAGCTCGTTGATGAAGTCTTCTTTCTCGACGATGTGGTCATTGGTCAGCTCAAAGACTCGCGCCTTGGTGCGATCGGCCAGCAACACCCAGGCGCGCTCTTCGCCGTCCAGCACGGCCGCCAGCGGCTTCAGATGGAAGCGCTGGCTGATAGCGACTTTGGGCTTCAGCAGCTGCCCGGGAATGTCGAATTCACGCCAGAAACCTTTTGCCCCGCAAGCGAAAATGGCTTTTGCCTTCCCGCCATTACCCAGTGCCGGATCAACTAATTCGTTGATACGCTCCAGGTCGGCGCGGGTGCGGCCGTTCTTGCCGTGCTTTTCCGCCTCCCGCAGCGCGTCCCGGATAAGATCTTTCACCAGGATGGCCTGGTCGCGGTGAGATTTGTTAAGTGGCGTCGAGGGTTGATAGTAGAAAGTAATCGCGCAACCCTCGGCGGACTGAAAGTTAGCGAGTTCTCGGATGTCATCTCGTGTGATCATTCCGGTTCTCCTGTTCTGATGGTCTGCTGCTGCGATGAATGAAGGGGACTGCCGGGCAGCCCCTGAATCAGGCGCTCCTGGAATACTCCACCAGCCTGTCTTTCAGAGGATCTTTCATAGGCAAGGCGCGTTGCAGATGTTCGCCGGCCTTGCGAACCGACGCGCGCACCTCCTCCACCGTGTGGTTGGTGATATCGGCGATCTCTTCCAGGGTGAAACCTTCTACCGTGTACAGGATGAACGCTTCGCGCTCATTGCGCCCGGCATCGCCCAGGGTCGTCTCTATCAGATCAATCTGTTCGTGCTGCGCCGCCAGTTCTTCGGGATTTTTCGACACTGGGTCGGCGATCACGTTTTCTTCCAACAGCTTCTCGTCCGGTTGGTGAAATTGCAGCCGGGCTTCGTCGCTGGCTTGCACGTTCTGCGTCCCATGCGAACGCTCCAGCGGCACGTTGTCTTCGCTCCGGCCCTCGGACACCAGGGTGTTGATCGCCTGAATGGCCAGACGATGGATCCAGGGTTCCAGCTTCATCAGTTCGGGCTTGTCAGGCTGATCGTCCAGCGCATTGGCCACGGCTTCACTGATTACGTCCTCAAGCTCGATCTGCCCGGCGGCAAGTTGGCCCTCGTTCTCGCGGTGGGTCAGTTCGCGCTGGATAAAGCGCTTCAAACGCGGAAGGTTGACGTTCACGTAGTTCACGATGTCGGCGGAGGAAATCTGCTGCAGTTTCATCGCGGCTACTGTGTCTTCGAAGGGAACTGTGCCGACCTTGTATTTCGCGCCACGACCGCGGGCCCGCTGGTGCTGGTTGCGCAGCAGTTCCTTGTACTTCTTGACCTGCTCAGCCAGATCCTCGAAGCTGGCTTTGATGGCCGCGACCGCTGTTCCACTACCTTTCTGTGCAGCCAGTTGTCCTGCCGGGAGCCGCAGATTCAGCCCTACGTCGAAACCGTGACGTGAGTTTTCCTCGACGCTGCCCTTCAGGTGCAGGGCCTCGGGCCGAAAGACCTGAAGGTACCGGCCCAGCTTGTCCACTTGTTGGTTGATGAGTTTTTCGAGGTCGGGTGTTTTAGAAATCTTGTAGCTGATCTGAACATTCATGAAAGGCCTCTCCGGACGGAACACTTCCGCCCGCAGCTACAGCCCTCTTCTAAGCTGAATTTTACTCCTCCTAATACAGAAGCAAGCGGAAAATGACGAGTTGCATGGCCGCGGGGCGCCACCGGGCAACTTTAACCAGAACCGGCTCATAAATCGACGCAGGCAGGTTTGTGTCGGGGCACGTCTTCAGACGTGCCGCAAAACCGCCGTACTGTGATCAGGGCTTTAGGCCCTGAGGGCGTTCTTGCAAGGGTTAAAACCTGTGTCCCGGTAGCGTTTACTTCGGCACGACTAAAAGTCGTGCCCTGGCACACCCCAGACGATTTGTGAGGTGGTCTCTAGAGAGACTATCTCCCAGAGTGCCGTAAGGTCAGCGTCCCGGCGCCGGGTTCGACGCCCCCATCGCATCTTCCTGGCATTCATGGGCCGCGGTCAGAAGCTTATCGATATCCGGATCGGCCCGCAGCTTGGCCAGCAGCGGGTCAGAGAGCAGATTGGAGTAGGCGCAGTAATTATTCTCGACCGCAGCTTGCAGCAAATGCAGCGCCGCCTGCTTCTTGCCGCAATAAGCAAACAGCGATCCTTCGTAGTACCAGGTCTCAGGATCGGGATCTGCCGGAAAGCTGGTCTCAGCATCGTGGGCGATGCGATCCAGGTCTGAAGCCGGCCGAAGCTGCAAACATGCTTCCAGCAGATCTCGGTGATAGCGCGATGCGGCCGGCATATGTTTCACGGCTTCTTTCGCTTCCGGAATCTTGCCGGCGCGCAGCAGAAGGGACGGCCTGACGTAAGCCGCCCATTCCGAGCCGGCGTCGAGCCGGATGAAGTCCGCGGCCCGGTCGGTCTTGCCCAGCTCCATAAAAACCCAGGCGCAGGAGCGGAAGACGTAGTTGCCGGGATCGAGCGCCAGCGCCGTGTCGCATTCGTTGGCGGCCTGCTCCAGCATCCCCGCGTAGCGATACACATAACTCATCACGAAGTGCGCTTGGGCATTCTCGGGACGCCGCTTGACCAGCGCTTGCGCCGCCTCATAGGCCTTGCCCAACTCGCCCCGCTCCACTCGATTGGTGATCAACTGCCCGGCCGCAACGGTCAGGTTCGGATCCAGCGCGATGGCCCGCTCGCAGGCTTGATTCGATAGCTGGAACATGGTCTCGCCGCCATTCGAGTAGGTGGCATCGTAGTAGGCGCGCAGACCCAGTTGTTCCCATGCCGGAGCGTAGTTCGGGTCCATCTGGACTACGTGCTGCAGCACGGCGATGGCATCCTTGTTCGGGCCGGGATCGTGAGGCAACGCCAGAGCGTGCAGATAAAGATCGTAGGCTTCGGGATCTTTCGGCCGGGTACCCGCCTGTAATTGTCCACCCGCCACGCCCAAGGTCGGCAGCAATCCTTGCTTGAGTTGGGCCGCCATATCGGATTGCAAAGCGATCAGGTCCTGCGCAGGCGCGGTGAAGTTGGTCTGCCACAGCAGCCGGTCGTCGCGGACATCGATGGCCTCCAGCGTAACCAGCAGGTTGTCCCCTTGTTTCAGGAAATGTCCGGTAAGCACGGTCGCCGCGTGCAACTCGTGACCGACCTTCTGAGGGTCGACGTCGTTGCCGGCGTACTTGCGGGTCAGCGGAGAGGGACGAACGTCCAGGCTGCGCGTATAGGTCAGCACGTTGGCGATTTCATCGGCCAGCGCGAACCGCAGGAAGTCGACGCTGATATCGTTATTCACGTTTTGCAGCGGCAGGACCGCAATGGTGTTCTTCGCCGCGCCCCCGCCACCCCCTTGGCGGTGTTTGAACCACCACAGTCCCGCCAGGGTCAGCACCATCACCAGCACCGCGCTGACCGCCAGCAGCAGGTAGGTTTGCAGCTTGCTCGAACTTTGAAACGTGCTGGTGGCGATGCGATAGGGAAAAGGTGAGCGCATCCGCCCACTGGTGGTTAAGCCGGGATCGGTTTCCTTCTTCAGCGCCTGCAGATCGCCTTTCAGAGCCAGGGCGTTGGGATAGCGATTGCCGCGGTCTTTTTCCATTGCCCGGCCGATAATGCCTTCCAGATCGGGCGGCAGGTTGGGATTCAGCTTGAGCGGAGAGACCGGCTTCTTGTTGAGCACCGCCTCCAGCGTGGTGACGGCGTTGTTTCCGGCAAACGGCTTCTTGCCAGTGGCCATCTGGTAGATCACCACTCCGAGCGAGAACAGATCGCTGCGGGGATCAAGTTCTTCGCCGCGAGCCTGCTCCGGCGACATGTAGACAGCCGTGCCGAAAATGTCGCCGGCTACCGACAGCGGATCGTCCTGGGAGATCGGATCGTTCCACTGATCGCCCGACAGCTTCACCAGTCCAAAGTCCAGAATTTTGACCTGCCCGCTCTTGGTGATGAAGATGTTCGCCGGTTTGATGTCGCGATGGATGATGCCCTTGTCATGACAGGCGGCTAGCGCATCCGCCACCTGGATGGCGATATCGAGGAGCTCCTCTACCTCCATCGGCTCGCCGCGCAGCCGGTCCTTCAGGCTGAGACCGTCCAGCTTCTCCATGACGATGAAGGGCTGGCCGTCCACGTCTTCGATGTCGTAGATGGTGCAGATGCCGGGATGGTTTAGCTGCGAGGCGGCGCGAGCTTCGCGTACGAAGCGATCCAACGCCTTGCGATCGTTGACCAGGTTTTCAGGAATGAACTTAAGCGCGACGTGGCGGCCGAGACGGGTATCTTCCGCGTCGTAGACCAACCCCATACCACCACCACCGAGTTTCCCCACGATGTGATAGTGGGAGACGATCTGGCCAACCATTGCCGAGGGCCTCGGTCCCGCTGGCGGTTATGTTAGGCCGCATGCGCAGCCCGGTCAACTCAGGGCAGCGCGTTACCTCCGGTTGTCGGTCTGCGGCTCGGGATGAATCAGTACCCGGAACAGTTCCGGAACTTCCTGCCGGAAGCGGCCTTCCACCGCGGTCTGGATATCGTGTACGCGCGACAGCGGAAGATCGTCCTGCATGGTGATGTGCAGCGAGGCATAGAGGCGTCCGCCCACGCGCTTGAACATCAGGTCATGCATGTCGACAACTTCGGGGAAGCTTTGTGTGACCGCCTGAAAGCGCTGCTCAAAACTTGGCGCCGGCAGGGGGCCGTCACTGGTTTCGATGGTGGCCGGTTCGCTCTCGATGTGGGTCAGGATGCTGGAGATTTCGCCCACGTCCTGCTTCATCTCGGCCTCCAGCCGGGTCACGCGATCATGGGCTTCCTTCAGGCTGAGCCGCTCGTCGAGTTCGACATGCTGCTCCACGTGCAGGCTGCCGCCAATGTCCTGCACGCTGATGTCGTGAACGTTCAGATTGTTGCGGGTGGCAACCGCGCGGATGCGGTCGAACAGGCTCTCCTGGCGACTGGCCCGGGCCCGGGCGTTGACCATCACATCAGCATCGGGCAGCAGGGCCCGAATGCACGACGACACTTCGTTGGATACCTGCTCCGACTTCTGGAAAGTGACATTGCGCGACATGCCCACCGAGACATCGGCAAAGTATCGGCTGCCCGAGCGGCGAATCCGTACTCGATCGACTTCCAGAACTCCCTTGACCCGGTAGACCTCTTGAATAATTCGGCCGCGAATACCCGCCGGTGCGGCGTCGAGCAGCGTATCGACCGTCTGCCGCGCCAGCCGCCAACTGACGTAAACCACGATGCAGGCGACAAACAATGCCGCGATGGGATCAGCTTTGGCCATCCAGGGCAGGGAATAATGCCGGCCAATCAGAACCAGCGCCAGTCCCAGAATCACCACTGCACTGGACCAGATGTCGGTATTGAAGTGCAGGGCATCGGCCTGCAACGCCTGGCTGTCGTATTTGTCTGCGATGCGCTGCAGCCGTCGCGAACGCCAGAAGTCCACCGTCATAGAAATGCCCATCACCAGGAACGCCCACACCGTCGGCTCAATTTCGACTGCATGAAACCACAGCCGCTTGCCTGCTTCATAAACAATCCAGACGCAGGTCAGCAGCAGTAAGCCGGTCTCCAGAAACGCGGAAAAACTTTCGATTTTGCCGTGTCCGTATTGGTGATCGGAGTCGGCAGGCTTATCGGAAACGCGTACGGAGAAGTAGGTGATGGCTGCGGCCACCAGGTCGAGTCCCGAGTGCGCAGCTTCGGAAAGAATTCCCAGGCTGCCGGTCGCGATACCCACGACAACCTTCATCAGGGTAATGGCCACGGCCGCAACAATAGAGTTGAGGGCGACAGATTTCTTCTCTCGCCGCATCGCGGCCGTGTTGACGGCGTCCGCCATAGATAGCTCGATTATTCACGTTCCGCTGGAAATCTGCCAGCCGGGTAGAGCCAGCCTTCAGCCTGGCCTTCAAAGATCGACCTCACAATAAGAGCAGGAAGCACCGCAGTCATGCCAAGGACCGCGATGCTTCTCGCACGTTCCGGAATGCGGTATTCTGGAGCCGGTCTGGAGTAGCTGGACTGAATGATCTGACGATCACCGCCTGGTCGCTGTTGCCGTATTTCCTTCCCTGATGTGGTACGATTTTTAGCATCCATCTGCTCCGCCTTGAGCGGCACTACTCCGGAGGATTACCACTTCATGCAACGTTCCACACTTTTGGCGCTCGCGATGACGTGTGCCATGACCTGCACAGGCTACAGCCAGCAAGCACCACCGCCCCCGGCAACCGGCGCAACCGCGGCCACCTCACCTGCTCCACCGGCAGCCAGCAACGTACCGATGAGCGAGCCCGTCATCACGCTGAAAGGCGCCTGCGAGCCCAAGCCGCCAGCCGGCTGCGTCAGCATCATGACGCGCGAGCAGTTCGAGAAACTGACCGGGGCTCTTCAACCCGCCGACAAAGGCCCGGTGCCGCCTGACGTGAAGCGGAAGTTCGCCACCCAATACGCCAAGCTGCTGACCTTCGCCGATGCGGCCCGTCAACTTGGCCTGGAAAACGACCCCAAAGTACAGCAGATTTTCACCTTCGCCAAGAACCAGATTCTGGCCGAGTCGCTCAACCAGCATTACATGGAAGAGTACGCTCATCCCACAGACAAACAGATCCAGGACTATTACGACCAGAACCAGAAGAAGTACGTGGAAGCCACCCTGCTTCGCATCATCATTCCGAAAGCCCAGGCCACGGCTGAGAAACCCAAGCCCAGCGAAGCTGATGAACAGGCTTATGCCGACAAGATTAGACAGCGTTGGGTCGCGGGTGAAGATCCAGCCAAGCTGGAGAAGGAAGCCATGGAGCACTCCGGCGTCACCACTCCTGCTCCAGACGTTAATGTCGGCGCCCGCCGGCCCGGCTCTCTGCCTGAAGCTCACGAGGCAGTCTTTAGTCTTAAGGCGGGCGAGGTTTCGCCGGTGTTTAGCGATGCCGCCGAATTCTACTTCTACAAGGTAGTTTCGGTGCGCCAGGTACCCCTGAGCGAAGTGAAGAACACGATCTCTACCACGCTGCAACGGCAACTGTATAGCGACAAGATCCAGCAGTTGCAGAGCGCCGTCACGCCGGTGCTGAACGATGCTTATTTCGGACCGGAAGCGCCGCCGTCGGTGCCTACCAGCATCATTCGCCCGGGTGGCCGTCCCGGTCCGCCCATGGGAGGCAGCGCGCCGCCGCCGCCCAGCTCCGGAGCTCCGGCTTCTAACTCAGGAGCGCCGCCAAAGTAGTCATGCCCTCGGAACGGACGTTGCTGGTCACGGGAATATCGGGGAACCTGGGGACCAGACTGCTTCCGTTGCTGTCAGACTTTCGCGTGGTGGGCGTCGACTTGCGCCCACCCGAAAGTTCTGGCCTCTTCCGCTTTGAAGAAATGGACTTAGGCCGGGAGCCCTGCTGCCGCCAGCTGATCGACCTGTTGCGCCAGACCGGCGCGCAGTCCGTCGTGCACCTGGCTTTCGTCCTCGACCCCCAACGTACCGGCGTTCTTGACCTGGACCGCATGTGGCAGATCAACGTGGCCGGCACGGCCCGCCTGATGGAAGCGGTAAGTGTCGTCAATCGCACCGGCGGCGCGGTCAGGCAATTTATCTTTCCCAGCAGCGTTGCCGTCTACGGTCCTGAAACCGCTGGTCCGGTGCGGGAGGATGCTCCACTGCGCGCGCACACCCTTCCCTACGCCATTCACAAGCGCGAGAGTGATGAAGTGGTGCGATATCGCGCCGAAAGCCTGGGCGACTGCCACACCTATCTTTTACGTCCGCACATCTTTGCCGGCGCTTCCATGCAGAACTACATGGTGGGAGCTCTGCGGGGCACTGCCCTTGGCAAAAGTAAGCGCGCTGCCCGCATGCGCGCCGAAGGCCGCCGTCTTCCTCTGATGCTGCCCCGTGGCGACAAATATCTGGAGAAGCGGATCCAGTTTCTGCATGTAGACGATATGGCGCGCCTGCTCGTCCTGCTGCTGAACAGGCCCAACACGGACCCTGCTATCACGATCATGAATGTGGCCGGGCGAGGCGAGTCGATTACGATTCAGCGCTGTGCCGAGCTGGCCCAAGCCACCATCAAGCGCGTGCCTACGCGCGCTGCTTTTCGGGTCGTGCTGCGCTTTTTGTGGAGGCTGGGAATTTCGTCGATTCCACCCGAAGCTTTGCCCTACATGATTGGCTCCTACACTATGGATACAGGACGCCTGCAGCAGTTCCTTGGTGCCGACTATTCCCGCGTGATTCAGTACACGGTTGAGGATGCCCTGCGCGACAGCTTCAAAACAGGCTAGTGGTTAGGGATTAGGGTTTGTGCGAGTGACTCGTCGTAAGCGAGTAGAAGCTAGGGCGTAGTCGTAATGACTAGTGGCTAGGATTAGCACACCGATTACTTGTAGCGGTGTCATCCCGACCGGATCGAAGTGCAGTGGAGGGACCTGCTTCTTCCGCTGTGGTGAGCGATTACTTTCTTCCCCGATACAATCCCGCGATGCCAAACGTATACGGTGTCCACGACACATCACGAAATCCGGCGGCGCGCATGCGTTGCAGCATCTCGTCGGGAGAAGGGAAGCGCAACACCGATGCCGGCAGATACGCGTACGGCCCGGGCACGCCCGAGATCATTGTCCCAATCGCAGGCAGAACACGCCGGAAGTATAGGCGATAGACTTTGCCGATCATGCCTTTGGGTTCGCCAAAATCGAGAATGCCGACCTCACCGTCGGCGCCGAGCACGCGATAGATTTCCGCCAGTCCGCGATCGTAATTAGCCAGGTTGCGAAATCCAAAGGCCGAGGTGACCAGCTGAAACTGGCCGGAAGCAAACGGCAGATTCAGGGCGTCCGCCTCGATCCAGCGAATGGCCCGCTTGCCCGATTTTTGTTCTGCGCGAACCAGCATCGCGTGCGAGAAGTCCGCGCCAATCAGCGTCGTCGGCGCGCCGTTCAAGCGGCGATGCAAGGCGAAAGTCATGTCGCCGGTGCCGCAACACAGATCGAGAGCCTGGGCATCCGGACGCCGCAACATGTCGGTGAACAGCCGCGCGGTGCGGTTCCACCATACGCGGTCGACGTTCATCGACAGAACATGATTCAGTAGATCGTAGCGCGGCGCGATGGAGGTGAACATGTCGCGCACCGCGTCAGCTGCCGCTGCTTCGTCACGGGTTCCAGCCGGAGCCGCTCCCACAATGCGCTCGCTTGTCGCCAGTTTGTTCTGCTCAGGCATGCAAGGAAATCTCGTAAACACGATTTTGAAAGGGCACGGCTTTACAGGTTGCTGAAAAACTCGGCATGAGGCGATTTGGAAGGGGCACGGCTTCAGCCGCGCCGAAAGACACAAACTTATGACTGGGCTTTAGCCCCTGAGTCATCGGAATTAGGCTACTCGACTTGTGGGACGCTTCCATCACAATAGCCTCTGCTCAATCGATTGTTAGAGTACGAGCGTTTGCTATGCTTTCGATAAATACCGGATCGCTTTGATCGCCTGAATTGCGGTGCGGGCGGGAACGTTGTTGACCACGTCAACTTTGCCCAGAGCCGTAGGCAAAACAAAGTGCGGCACGCCGCCTACCGTCTTCTTGTCTGAGAGCAGTCGCTTCATCACGCTCCGCGGGTCGACCGGCAGCTTGGGCAACGGTCCATAAGCCAGCACCAGTTGATAAATGCGCTGTGCCGTGCGCGAATCGGTGATCTGCATGCTGGCGCCAATCATGGCGGCGGCGATCATGCCCCAGCCTACGGCTTCCCCGTGCAGCAAGCTCGTGTAATTCGTTTCGGCCTCGAGTGCGTGACCGATGGTATGTCCGAAGTTCAGGATTCTTCGCTCGCCGCTCTCCCGTTCATCAGCGCTCACCACATCGGCCTTCACCCGAACACATTCCGTGATCAGCCTCTCCAGCAGGGTGCCGTCGCGGCGCAGCAGGGCGTTGCTGTTCGACTCCATCAGTTCGAAGATTGCAGGGTTACGAATCACGCCATATTTCATCGCCTCGAACAATCCGGAACGGTATTCGCGCTCGGGCAACGTCTTCAGCACATCCGGATCGGCCAGTACAGCCAGCGGCTGATGAAATGTTCCCAGCAGATTCTTGCCGGCTTTCAGGTTCACGCCGGTTTTGCCGCCTATCGCCGAATCCACTTGCGCCAGCAGCGTGGTGGGAATCTGCACTACCGGTATTCCGCGCATGAAGACTGAAGCCAGGAACGCGCCAACATCGCCGACCACGCCGCCTCCGAGCGCGACTATTACCGAGTGCCGGTCGGCGCCGTGTTTCAGCAGCTTGATGGCAAGCTTTTCCAACTCGCCCAGCGTCTTCGAGCGCTCGCCGTCGGGCATCACCAGCAGATCAAATTTGTATCCCGACTTGGCAAAACTCTTGCGTAGCACACCCGCATAGCGTTTGCCGATGGGTGGCGCGGTCAGCGCGAAGATCTGCGCGCCTTCCGGAATCACGTCGCCCAGAGCCCTGGCGCAGGACGGCAGCAAGCCGCGCTCAATCACCACCTCATAGGGCCAAGACGGAGTTTGGACAGGGATGCGGGTCAAGTTTCTAGTGTAATAGAAGGCGCATCAGGGGGCACCTGGATCGTACCTGGATCGCGCTTCGAGCGCACCCTCGTCCCCTATTCTGGTCCAATTCCCCATTTGGCCGCAGGGGCGCTATACGGGATGCTCGGCCCAAAGTGCGTGCTACCATGAATTCAGTCATGCCGACTCTTCCTTTAGAGACCGATTTCATCGTGGTAGGCGCGGGTATCGCCGGATTGCGCGCCTCGGTGGAACTGGCGTCGGCGGGCCGGGTGCTGTGTCTGGCCAAACGCGAGGTGACGGAGTCGAACACGCAATATGCGCAGGGCGGCATCGCGGCTGCGCTGAGCGACGACGATGAAGTCGGCCTGCACCTGGAAGACACTCTGAAAGCTGGTGATGGGTTGGTCAATGAAGAAGCGGCGCGCGTGCTGGTGGAAGAAGGTCCGCCGCGCATCGAAGAACTCATTGAGTGGGGAACCGAGTTCGATCGCGCCGGAGCCAAGATTGCCTTCACGCGAGAAGGGGCGCACAGCCGCAATCGTGTGCTGCATGCGCACGGAGACTCTACCGGCCGCGAGATTGGCCGGGCTCTTCACTTGAAGGCCGCTGCTATGCAGCCCATTAGCTTTCGGGAATTCGAGTTCACCACTGACTTGCTGGTCGACGATGGCCGCGTGGTGGGCGTCCGCGTTCTCGATCCGTCGGGACAGACACATGAGATCAGTGCCAGCGCTGTGCTGCTGGCCACCGGCGGACTGGGCCATGTCTATAGCGACTCCACCAATCCCGCCGTGGCGACTGGCGATGGAGTGGCGATGGCGTTTCGCGCCGGGGCTGAAATCAGCGACATGGAGTTTGTGCAGTTTCATCCCACGGCGCTGTATTTGAAGAATGCCCCGCGATTCTTGCTTTCGGAGGCGCTGCGCGGCGAGGGCGCCTACCTGCGCAACCTCGAGCTGAAGCGCTTCATGCCCAAGTATCACGAGGCGGCGGAACTGGCGCCCCGCGATGTGGTGGCGCGGGCTATCGCTCACGAACTCGAACTGGTAAAGCGGCCAGACGCCGCGGTCTATCTCGACCTCACGCATCTCAACGCCGAACGCGTACGCCAGCGCTTTCCGATGATTTACGCGACCTGCATGCAATACAACATCGACATTGCGACGGAGTTGGTCCCTATTCGCCCGGCCGCCCATTACGCCATGGGTGGCGTCCGTACCGATCTCTATGGACAGACGTCGCTGCCCGGACTTTACGCCGCCGGCGAAGTGGCCTGCACCGGAGTGCATGGGGCAAACCGGCTGGCCAGCAACTCGTTGCTCGAGGGCCTGGTCTATGGAACGCGGGCTGCGCAAAACATGCGCGAACGCCTGGGTGCGGGCAATCGGCGGCCAGCGGCCTCCAGCCCAATGGTAGGTGCTACCGGTAGCAACGGACAGCCGGCCGAAACCGAGAAGTTCATCAAGAAAGTGCAATCGCTGATGTGGCAGCACGTCGGCGTGGTCCGTGACGGAAAGGCGTTGCAGCAAGTCGTGCCTGAATTACGCGCCATGCAGGCCAGGGCGCCACAGGCCGGTGACCGCCGGTCGCACGAGGCGGTCAATATCGTTGAGACCGGTCTGCTGATCGCCCGATCGGCATTGGCCCGCGAAGAGAGCCGGGGCGCGCACTACCGCCTGGACCATCCGCTGAAGAATGACGCGAAATATCGCAAGCACTCCGTGGTGACCGGCGACCATATTCGCTTCCAGTAAGTCGCTAGTCATCCGCCAGTTTTTTCTTCGGAAACATCAGCGACGCCACAATCGAGGTCAGCAAGACTCCCACCACCGTCCCCAGCGCCACGCCAATGGGAATGTCGATATAGTGCGAGGTCAGCATCTTTGCGCCAATGAAAATCAGGATCAGCGACAATCCGTAATGCAGGAACTGGAAGGACTCAATCATTCCCGCCAGCGCGAAGTAGAGCGAACGCAGTCCCATAATCGCAAATACATTTGATGTGTAAACGATGAAAGGCTCGCGGGTGACGGCCAGCACCGCGGGGATGGAATCGACCGCGAACAGCAAGTCCGTAGTCTCCACCACAATCAGTACCAGTGCCAGCGGTGTGGCGTAGGTCATGGCGTTACGACGGACGAAGAACCTTCCGCCCTGGTAGTCCTTGGTTACTCGAAACAGCTTACGGAATCCCCGCAGCAGCGGATTGGATTCAGGATGGATTTCCGCGCCGTGCTGCCGCAACAGTTTGATGCCGCTGTAAATCAGGATAGCGCCGAAAATGTAAACGATCCAATGGAAGCGGTTCAGCAGGCTCACGCCGGTGGCAATGAAAATCGCGCGCATGACGAGTGCACCCAGCACTCCCCAGAACAACACCTCATGCTGCAACTTGCGAGGCACCGCAAAGTAGCGAAAGATCAGCAGGAAGACAAACAGATTGTCGACGCTGAGCGACTGCTCGATCAGATAGCCGGTTACGAATTCCAGCGAGAGCTGCGAATTGGGGCGGGCGTTATCGCCTACCAGGGTATGTCCGAAAAAATAAATGAAGACAGCGAAGACGCCGGCCAGAGTGATCCACACCAGGGTCCAGGCAATGGCTTCGCGCAGGTGCACGACGTGCTTGGTGCGATGGAAGACGCCCAGATCGAGCGCCAGCATCGCCAGCACAAACACGTTGAAGGCTACCCAGAAGATCCAGTTCGAATGCATGCGGGGAATCCGGAACAGCCATTCTATCTGCCGTACTCATGGGGGACAGGATTCTCCGCTAGCCTGATCGCCTCACTGTGCCGCTGTGGTTGGCTTTTTACTTATGAAAAGTTCCCATGTATTCGGCCTGCGCCAGGATGTGTCCTTTCATGGCTGCATCCAGATCGGCGCGGCCGGCGCCCGGCGCAAGATTGAGTTTCCCATCCAGAGCGTACAAGCGGAAGAAGTAACGATGCGTCTGCCCTCCAGGCGGACACGGCCCACTGTAGCCGATCTTCTGATTACTGTTTCGTCCCTGGCGCGAGCCATCGTCCAGCTGATCGCGTTTCGGCACGCCCTCGGGCAGGGCATGGGCGTTGGCCGGAAGGTTCCACAGCACCCAGTGAACCCAGGTTCCGTGGGGCGCGTCGGGATCGTCGACGATAAGCGCGAAGCTGGCAGCATTGGCCGGTGCGCCGCTCCACGCCAGCGCGGGCGAAGTGTCGGCGCCTTTGCAGGTGTATTGCCGGGGAATTTCTGTCCCGGCAGAAAACGCCGAACTGGTGAGCGCGAAAGTCGTGGAGGCCCCTCCTGTCGAAGCAGAGTTGGCTTGTTGCGCAACTATCGAACTCACGCCTGCAAGCAACAGAACGAACATCAGTCTCATCAGGGTTCGCATCGGCAATCCACCTTTCTTGTGGCGCAGTATACAGAACCGGTCAGCAGGGCGACGTGGTACGTCCAAATTATGGCTAATTCCGCCAACATGCGCAGCAATCGGACTTTAAGGTGAGTGCGCTCACCCGGATATCGGTTTCATTTTTCTTCGCGCCTGAAAAACAGATTCAGCATCAATCCAAGCCCATTGACCTGCTGATTGGGACTGACGCCGGTGCTGTTTTCGTGTTGGTAATACGGTTCGAGTTCTGTTTTCTGGCCCAGCGGAAAAATACAGCCCGCGTAGAGTGTGGTCGTACTCCACTTATCGTAGCGACTGTTGTAGTAAAACTCTGCGGCTGCATAGGGCGATGGATGGTACGAACCAATCGCAATCGATTTCTCCAATGTGATCCGGTTGCGATAACGCCAGGAAGGGTTGTCGTTGGTGAAGTTGATCTCCAAGCGGTTCCTGTCGGAAATCAGCAAGCCGCCTTTCACGGGAACGTTCGAGGTCGCCATAAGCAGGATTCGATTTTGCGGCTGCGCGTTCGGCGAAGGCAGATAGCGATATCCAGCCGATATCACCAGCAGTCTTTTCTTGGAATCGTCCAGGTCGAATACGGTGCTGGTTTTCAGCTTCAGCAGAGGTTTGACGAAGAAATTGAAGCTGGGTCCAATCTCAGCCTGCGTAGGCGCGCCGTCTTCTCTGGTTTGCTTGGCCTGAAACCAGAACTGCGTGTTGCCGCTCAGGCCCGAGTACACATCCACCTCAGGCAAGAATTGTGTTATCTGTGCGCCGGCCGGCACTCCCATCATTGTGATGAGCAGAACTGCCGCCAGCCTCCACTCTCGGGCTGGAGTCATTGCTGCCGTCCTTTAGAGAAGCAGACAGCTTATCAGAGTGAAAGCTTCACCCCAGGGCAGAACGTTGCGCCGCTTCTATGGAAGAGGTGTTGACGCCAAGAAGGCAACGCAGAGCAGCACGCCAAAAGCCAAGGACTGCGCCAGTTCGCTGAACCCGAGTTTGTGGACGTCCAGAGGCTGCCATCCACGCCAAAACCACCATGTCCCACGAAGTAAGACCGGAACAAAAGCCAGCCACGCGAAGGCCGGCAATAATCTTGCATGGCTTGCGATGACAACGGCGCCGAGCAACGCTCCCTGGCCGGCGACGAAGGGAAGTCCCAACGCCAGCTTGTCCTTGAAGCCGGCAACCCGACTGGAGCGAAGGCGAAGCTGCACAAAATGAATCTGGTCCCCGGCGAACAACCAGTTCGCGATCCAAAGCGCGACGGCAATACGGTCCAACCGCCCGGTGGCGACGTAATATGCCCCGGCGGCCGTGGAGGTCAGTCCTACAGCGCCGATCACCTGCGCCGGCATTCTGCCTTTGCGGCCCAGCTTTTTCACGCCGGCCTGAAGGGCGAAAGCCAGTCCTGCGACCGCGCCAACGATCAGCAATCCGCGACTGTGGCCGTTCGCCAGGAGAGCAGCCACGCTGACCGCAGCCAGTGCCCCGACCCCGAGGATTATTTTCACGACCAGAGCGCGCTCTTCCTCGGTATGCGCCTTGATGGCTGACGTTCCCAGTAAACTCTCGACCGGAGTGCGAAGCCAGAACAACGATGTGGCTGTGACGATGAAGAGACCGAGAGCACCGCTGTTCATTCCGCTGCGCAACGCAACCACCGCTCCCGTAGCCAACGGTACCAGCAGCATCCCCCATGCTCCGTGCTCGCGGGGAATCACCAGGGTTCTCAGTCGTGAATTGTGCAGAGTACTGATATGAGCGGCCATAAGCAGATCGTAGTGCGAAGCGGGCGCGATCGATATGATTTAAGTCTCAGCCAACTCGCTTGGCGTCGGCGATGGTGCGAATCATCTGATTCGAAGTTCCGGGCTCGTACACGCAGAACGGCTCTTCGGCCAGGAAGTCTCCGGTAGCGGCATAGGCGCGAGCGCGGCACCCCATGCAGACATGGCGGAATTCGCAGCAGCCGCACTTGCCTTTCAGGTTGTCGTCGTCGCGCAGTTGCGCGAATACGTCTGAGTCGTTCCAGATCTCGGCGAAGCTTTGTTTCCTCAGGTCGCCGGCGATCGCGGGAAGATATCCGCAAGGGAAGACTTCGCCTTCATGGGATATGAAACAGACCCCGGTTCCGGCCAGACAACCCTTGGTCATGGCGTTCATGTCGCTGGGATGTCCACCGGGATGGCCAGCGTGTCCTACCGGCGGTCCACCGCCCGGCTTCAACGAGATTCCGGTAGAACCCGGCATCGTCATATCGGTGGGACCAATGTCATGGGAATGAGACGCAGGCGCAGGCGCCGGATGTTCACGACCCGCAATGCGGTCGGCGGCGCGGCGCTGGCGCTGGACGCGGAAGTAATGCGGAGCGCAGGTGGCTTTCAACTCGATGCCGCCTTCCAGCGATTGGTCGTAGAACCAGTTCAGCATGCGCTCGTACTCTTCCGGAGGAACCATTTGCTCGGCGGCGATATCGACACCGCAACCCACCGGAACCAGAAGAAACGTGTGCAGGGCGTCGGCGCCCAGATGGCGGGCCAAGTCGAGTACTGCCGGCAACTGATGCGCGTTGTGACGCGCGATCGTGGTATTGATTTGCACCGAGACGCCCAGCTGTTGCAGGTTGCGCATACCGTACACGGCGGCTTCAAATGCGCCCGGAATGCCGCGAAACGTGTCATGCGTGATGGCGTCGGAGCCGTCCAGCGAAATCGAAACCCGCTTGATGCCGGCCTGCTTGATCTTCTCGGCAACGTCTTTGGTGACCAGCGTTCCATTGGTTGCCAGCGCCGTGCGCAGGCCGCGGCTGGTAGCGTACTCGGCCAGCTGAAAGATGTCTTGCCGGTAGAGCGGCTCACCGCCGCTGAGCACCAGGATGGGGCTGCCGAAGTCGGCAATCTGAGAGATGATGTTCAACGCCTTTTCCGTCGGCAGATCAGCCGGCGACATCAGTTCGGTCGCGGTGGCGCGGCAATGGATGCAGCGCAGATTGCAGCCCTTGGTTACTTCCCAGAAGATCAGCCGCGGCGTGTATTCCTTTTTCGCTGTCCCCTGGTTGCTGCCGGTGCCTTCGGTCATGATGCTTTTCCTCTCCCGCTCTTGCGGATCGCGGCTCGTTGCTATGCCTCTACCATAGGATTTTCACGACCCGAAGGGCCGTGAGTGGCATCACGTGGGCTTGTGACGGAGGTCACTCGGGGGAGGCAGCAGTCAGCACTCAGTCGTCAGGAGTCAGCCAGGGACGCGGCTTCGGAACCGCAGATCCCTCGGCTGCGGCGGCCAACCGCAGGCTGCCTACGCTCGGGATGACAAATTCAGGGCTGAATGCTGATTGCTGACAACTGGCAATCGATAACGGACATCTGATAGCTGACGGCTGCCTAAGGTCCTACTCCTCCGCTGTGGCAGTCCGAGCAATTGGCGGCGCTGATGTCGCCAATATCCACCGGATGCTTAAACGTTTGCGCGGGAATTTGCGCGAGGTGTGTACCGCCTTCCACCTGTTCGATCACCGTGTGGCAGGAGTTGCAATCCTTGCTGATGACCTTGCCATCCTTACTGACGTGATTGCCGTCGTGGCAGCGGAAGCAGCCTTGGAAATAGAAGTGGCCGATGTTGTTGGGATGCGTCTTCCAGTTCACCTTCATGTCGGGGAAGAACGTGGTGCGATAGATGCGCTGCAGCTCCACGATCGAGGAGCCGATGCTGGCGGCCTTGCTGGAGGCAATCTGCGGATACTTCTCGCGATAGAACTTGTTGATGTTGTCGGCAATGGCTTGCTCGGCTTGGTCGGAAGTCTTGTAGTCGGCAGTCAGCACCTGCACGCCTTGCTGCTTGATGTACGGAAGAGTCGCATCAATGCTGCGGCCGGTGATGCCGCGATCGACCGACAGATCAGGCGGGGTGTAAATGTGCGAAGGACGATTGTGGCAGTCGATGCAATCCATGCGGCGCTTGCTGGCCTGCTCGATCTGGGCCGGCGTGGGCGGATTATCTTTGGTCGCATACTCGGTCACATGTCCCTGAGAATCTTCCATGCGAACCCAGGGAATTACCTGCCGCTGTTGATCGGTAGCGAAGTAGGTAATCTTATTGGCGATATTCATGTGCCAATGAATGCCTTCACCGGCCTGACCGAGGGATGGGTCTCCGCCACCGGTCTTGATCAGCAGACGAATCACGCGCGGCGTGTTCTGCTCGTCGCTGCCAAAATGGGTGAAGGTCTTGAGCTGCGCTCCCCAGAACTTCTTGGGCCAGTGGCATTGTTCACAGGTTTGAGGCGCGGGACGAAGATTCTGCACCGGCGTGGGAATGGGACGCGGGTAGGTTCCCAGGACGGTGTAGTAGACCTGGCGCGCTCCCGAGAGTTTGGACTTCACATACCAGCTTGCGCCCGACCCCACGTGGCAATCCACGCAGGCGACGCGGGCGTGTGGCGACGCCTGGTAGGCGGTGAATTCCGGGTGCATGACGGTGTGGCAGAGCTGTCCGCAGAACTGCACCGAGTCGGTAAACTCGTAGGCCTTGTAGCTGCCCATCGCGCTCATCAGCGCAAAGATCACCACGAACGACAGCACAAACGCGATAGTGCTACGCTGCGCAGGATTGTTCAGGTCGACGCTGGGAAGATGTCCCGGTGCGCCCGCAGCCTGGAGGCGGCGATGCCGCTCATAGGCCATGCCCACCGGAATAAGAATCAGGCCAACGACCAGGAATCCCGGCGCGACCATGTAGGCCAGGATCCCGATGTAGGGGCTGGGATGCGCCGACAGAACGTCGATCAGGAACAGAAACAGAATATTGATGAAGGCTACCGCCGCCAACGCTATTCCAATAAGGCTGATCGGGTTCCTGATCAGTTTGCGCGAACCAGACAAACTTTCACCCTGAGGATTCACCCCCGGTGTGTCCTCACTCATTTTGAAATCCCCTTCTTCGCCTCACCCCAGTGCAAAGCACCCAGTGCTGCCGAAAGTACCACAGTGGTGACCTGATGCAACCAAAATTCAGAGTGCAACATTTCGCGGACCGTTCTCCGGCCCGCGTTCCAACATTTACTTCGCGCTGCTGGTAACCTCAGTTTGCTCTTCCTTGGCGGCTTCAGCGGGCGCAGGTTCTTCCTCTGAGCCTCGACTTTTTTCAATTGCCGTCAAGTCGAGCGGATGCTCGTGCTCGTAGTGTTCGATCGACATCTTGCCGTCATACCACGACCAGTTCATGGGATAGGCGTCGGGATCGAACATCACCCCGTACAAGTGCCACACGATAATGGCCAGCGTAGCCAGCACCGCTTCGTAGAAGTGGATAGTGATGGCAACGTCGATCCACCAGCCGGGCACGCGTTCTCCGACTCCCACCTTGAACCAGGCCATCAATCCGGTAGTGGCCATTACAAACATGCCCCACACCAGCGCCCAGTACTCCATTTTTTCCGCATAGGTGAAGCGGCCGAACAAGGGGCGGCTTTCGCTGTAACCCAGGTAGTAGCGGAATGCGTCACGTGCGTCGGTGACATCCTTCCAGTCGGGCAGCATGTCTTTGATCAGCTGGCGGCCGTCTGCAGTCTTGAGGACGTACCAGGCGTGATACAAGCTGACCGCGATCAGCACCACGCCGGAGATGCGGTGGATATAGCTGCGGACCAGTTCGTGCACGAAGATCATGGCCAGCCACGATGAAGGATAGCGCAGCGCGAAGCCGGTCAGCACCAGAGTGAAGAAGCTGGCCAGCAGCGCCAGATGCTGGATGCGCTGGCTCAGCGTCATGCGGAACAGAATGCGCGGCTGCCCAATGCGGTGCAGGATCAGCTTCTTGCGGTAGACGATGAGGTTGTGCAGCACCATGCCGCCGATCACGACCACGATCATCCAGATGTACATTCGGCTGATGAAGCCGATAACCTTGCTGCCAAAGTCGGCCTTGGCGGTGCCGTCAAGATGCACCTTGGAAGTGATGAACTTGTCATTGGCGCCGGGATGGCACTGGCCGCAGGTCTTGGCCAGGTTGGCGTGATTGATGGTGGAGTGCGGATCGCTGGACGGCAGAATGTTGTGCACACCGTGGCAGCTGGCGCAGTTGGCCACCGTGGTTGAGCCCACCTTTTGCGCCATGCCGTGATAGCTCGACAGATAAGACGCCACCCGGCCGCCGGGCACGCCAAACTCGCTCGACAGCCTCACGCTGCCGTGGCAGGAGGCGCAGGTGTTCTGTACGTTGGCCGAGGCCACCGAGGAATTCGGGTCTTGGGGAGCCTTGATGGTGTGAATGCCGTGGCAGTCAGTGCAGACCGGAGCTTGCCAGTTGCCGCGGGCGATCGCCTGTCCGTGAATGCTCTTTACGTATTCCTGCCTGACGTTGTCGTGGCACTTGGCGCAGGTGGCGGGAACGTTGTACTTGTTGATGGGCGACTTGGGATCGGTGGCGCTCAGAATGTCGTGCTCGCCGTGGCAGTCGGTGCAAACCGCGGCTTTATCGGAGCCGGCGGCGACGGCTTTCCCGTGTACGCTTTGCTGATAGGAAGTGAATGGCGCCGAACTCATTCCTCCGGACGCCATCACGAACTTCTGCCCGTGACAGGCGCCGCAGGTTTGCGGAATGTTGGTGCGGGCGACTTTCGATTTGGGATCGCTGGGCGGCAGAATCTCGTGCACGCTGCCATGGCAATCCTGGCACTTGGCTACGTTGGTATTTCCGGCCGCCGCAGCCTTGGCGTGGATACCGTGGTCGTAGGCTGCCTGCTGATCGGCATGGCAAGTGGCGCACACCGGTTTAACCGGGGTGGGATCGTGCGGATAGGCCTTGATATCGGTGTGGCAGTCAACGCAGCCGTAGACACTGTGGACAGAATTCTTGAACTTGGCATCGTCGACGTGCAGGCTGACCGGCTTGCCGTTCTCATCTTTGCTGAGAGTAGGGTCGCTATGGCAGGCCAGGCAATCGTCGTTGCTCATTTTGGCAGCGGCCTTGGCCGAATTTCCTGACGGGTGCTTCTTGGGCGCAGGTTGGGCAGACTGAGCAGCCGATACTACTGAGAGCAGCAGGACGGCAAGGAAGACCAGACGACAGCGCTTCACGGAAACCCCTCGCTTTCGCCGGCGCATCACGCATGCCGGCAACTATTAAACATCGCCGACCGAGGCAGAAAAGAGCAGTGAGTGTACTCACGGGAGGGTGTGATAGGGGTCACACCCACCTATGCTTCTCACCGACCCAAGTGAGCCAGATCACCGCTGCCTGGCCCATCTGCCCCATGACATCGGAGGTAGTGTTTATGCGGCTTTCCTGAGCCTTTGGCGAGACAGGAGTGAAGAGCAAACCAGGCGCGGAGCAGTAAGGATTTTCAAAACTGCAGCGAAACTCGAACGCTCGTTCGAGTAGGGGAATCAGGAGTGCAAATGCGCCGGGGTGAGCCTGACACCACGAAAACAGAAAACCGCCAGTCGCGGTGGCAACCGGCGACAATGTCCGGCAAGGCGCCGCTGAGCTACAGCTCCACTACAATCGAAGCGTGAAGACCTGGGATGTTGTGATCATTGGTGGAGGCGTGATTGGACTGGCGCTGGCGTGGCGCTTGCGGCAGAGCGGCGCAAGCGTACTGGTCGTCGACAAGGGCGAGCCCTGGCATGAAGCGACTTACGCTGCCGGAGGCATGATTGCCCACTGCGATGCCGGTACTTCGCCCGCGTTGCAGAAGATGGCCGAGGCCAGCGCTGGCATGTATCCGGAGTTCGTCAGGGAACTGCGGGCTGAGGCATTTCAGTCGCCTGATCTGCGCGATGCCGGAACCATTGCATTTCTCGAGGCGGACGCCGAGCTTCCCACCTGTGCAGGAGCGCGCTTGCTCGCAGATGCCGAACTCGCTGAACTCGAGCCCCGGGTCACAATGCGAGGGCGAACCTGTCTGCTGCCCGAGAGCAGCATCGATCCCCGCAAGCTGGGGCGCGCGCTGGAGAAGGCGGCACGAACCTTGGGAGTTGATTTCGTGACCGGCGCAGCGGTTACCGAAGTGGCCGTGCTCGGACGTCGCGCCACTGGCGTGCGCACCAGCAAATCGTTTTATGCAGCGGACAAAGTAGTGAACTGCGCCGGGGCGTGGGCCGCCGAGATCAAGTCCGGGGTAATACCGACCCGTCCAGTGAAGGGCCAGATTGCATGTCTGGTGCCGCAATCCGCGGCTCATCACGATGGTCCCTTGCTTCAGCACGTGATACGCACTTCCAATATTTACATCGTTCCGCGGAGCGACGGCCGCATTCTGCTGGGAGCAACGGTGGAGGAGGCGGGATTCGACAAGCGGGTCGATCCCGATACCATCCGGCGCTTTCAACAAGCAGCCGCAAGTATCGCGCCGGCGATCGCAGAGATGCGGCTGCACGATGCCTGGGCTGGGCTGCGTCCGGGTTCGCCCGACGATCTGCCTATCCTGGGAGCGACTACGTTGCCGGGATACTACGCGGCGACAGGACATTATCGCGACGGCATTATGCTGGCGCCGGTGACAGCATTGGTCATGACACAATTGCTAACCGGACACCAACCCGATTTCGATCTGGCTGCATTTTCTCCACTGCGGTTCGCGTGAATTGTGGCCCGCGGCTTTCAACAAACGTCAATCGCCTGACATGGTGCGGACGACATGCATCTGATCGCAAACCTTCATGACGCCCTGGACCACCAGGGAGGTGGCGTCGGATGCTGCGCCGGTGAGGTTGGAGGCGATCACCAACTGGCAAAGCTTGTCGCCCAGCGGCGTAGCCTGCATGCTGGCTATCTGCTCGCCCTTGGAGAACTTGATCACGCGCTTCTTGGCGTCGTCGCTGGTAATGGTGAGATCAGGGCGAGCCTGCAAGGCGGTTAGAGCGGTCTGATAAACCTTATCTGCGTTGGCCTGGAGCACAACCGTGGCCACATCATAACCGCCGCCGCCATTCGCCGACTTGTTGGTCATCTGCTGCACTCGTCCCGAGACCGCCTTCGCGACCATGACCCACTGGGCTTGCGCGCTGACCGCGCTGAATAGACAGGCAATCGCAACGGAAGCCAGAAACCATTGCCGCATTTTCATGCCATCCTCCGTGTAAATGCTGTTTCCATGAGGGCAGCGTCACCCCTACCGCGCCCGCTGGCAAGGATCGGGGTGACTGAAGTTTGCGCGAGCCTACTTCTTAGCTTTTGGCGGATAATTTTTGAACAGCTTGTCGACAGACTTATCAAGGTTGTTGATGTTCTTATTGCTATTGTCGGTGATGGTGTTGGTGACCGATCCGCGCCACAGCAGCTCCTTGTCTTTGGCGTCGGCCAGTTCGACAACCAGCGTGCCCATCTTGGTGACGAACGTGTTATAGGTAACCGGACCGCCTGCCCAACTACCCCAACCCCAGCTGGGTCCAAAGCCGTAGCCCGTGCCCACGACTTGCTTCTGGTCGTGAATGCTGTTGCTGTAGACCACCCACATATCCGGATTGGAGTCGACTTTGGTCAGACCTTTGGCCTGCAGCTGCTTGTCGATGGCATCGACGATGCGCGGTCCCCAAAGGCCATGCGCGGGATTGGGACTTTGCTCCCACATATAAGTGTGATAGTTGGCGAAGTTTGCGCTGCGGTCCCAATCAATGTTGGTCTTTTGCGCGAAAGCTAGCGTGGAAACGAACAGAGTCAGGACAACGACAGCAAACACTCGTATCTTCATGGACTGCGGCTCCCTGGAACGGCTTTGAATTGATGGGCTCGACGACAAGCTGGCCACGGGAAATCCGCCACTGCAGGCATTCGCCGGGACCGTTCATCGTCGCATCGCAAAGATACTATTCCAGATTGCCGCCGTCCAGAGGAACGCAACGGATGAACCGGGCAGGATGGCCACGGCTGGTTCGGGAACCATTGGAGGTGCGGTATCGTAATAGGCGCGGGAGATGGCCATGAACGCGATGCGCATTTGCGAGGTCTTGTGGGTGGTGTTTCTGGTGGTCTGGTTCGTCCGGGCGCTGAAAACCAAGCCCGTACAAACGCGTGAAAGGGTCTCGTCGCGGCTGTCGTATACCGTGCTCACGATTGCCGGAGCCTACACCATGTTCGGCGGCGAATCGCCGCGAGCCTGGCTGCACATCGACATTTTTCCGGCGAGCTTGTGGATTCAGGTCCTGGCCGTACTGATTACTGCCGCGGGGATCGGGTTTGCGATCTGGGCCCGGGTCTACCTCGGCGGCAATTGGAGCGCCGCAGTGACGGTCAAGGTTGGACATCAACTGGTCCAAACAGGACCCTATCGCTGGGTGCGGCACCCCATCTATTCCGGAATGATCCTTGGTTTGTCCGGCACCGCGATGGCACGACGCGAGCTGGGCGGGTTAGTAGCGGTCGCACTGTTTTACATTGGCTTCAAGATCAAGAGCAAAATCGAAGAGCAGGCCATGGTAGGCACGTTCGGCGCGCAATATGACGAATATCGCCGAACTACGGGAGCTATCATTCCGCGGCTGCACTTCTAGGCGGGCGTTTCGAAAAATTATGGAATGTCAGCGCGGCTCTGCTGGAAATTCCCGCTAGCGCTCGACCAGCTTTTCCAGATCGTCGAAAAATGCCGGATAGGAAATCTCAACGCAGTCGGCGTTGGGAATAACTGTTTCTCCTTCGGCTCGCAGCGCACACACAGCGAACGCCATGGCAATGCGATGATCGCTGAAGGTTTCGATCTGCGCGCCATGCAGTTGCTGCCGGCCAGGAATTCGCCAGCCATCTTCCGTTTGCTCGATCTGCGCTCCCAGGGCGCGGAGATTGTGCGTGACCGCGCTGAGCCGATCGCACTCCTTCACGCGTAATTCAGATGCGTTGCGAACTTCCAGGCCGCCCGCGGTATAGGGAGCGATTGCCGCCAGAACGGGAAGTTCGTCGATCAGCAGCGCCGTCTGCGCGCCTTCAATCGTTACCGGCCCACCCGTTCCCGGGATGAGCGTGATCGTTCCCACCAGTTCGCCATGCTGCTCTTCCACGCGCACCATCGAGGTTCGTGTGCCCATTGCAGCCAGCACATCCAGCAGAGCCGAGCGCGTGGGATTCAGCAGCACGCCGTCGATGACGAGGTTGGATTCGGGATAGATGGCGGCGGCGCACATGAAGAAAGCTGCGGACGACATATCGCCAGGGACGTAGGCTTCGAGCGGATGCAGTTCCTGGCCACCCCGAATGCTGGCCGAGTTGCGCGCCCTATCGATCTCAGCTCCAAAAGCCCGCAGAGCAATTTCTCCATGATCACGCGTGCGCGCCGGCTCCTCGATCGTGGTCTTGCCATCGGCCAGCAGTCCGGCAAACAGTATCGACGTCTTCACCTGAGCGCTGGCAACCGGCGGACGATATTCGATGCCGTGCAGCCTCTTTCCAGTAATGCGCAAGGGCGCGCGATCGCCGTTGGAGGCGAGGATTTCCGCACCCATCAGAGTCAATGGCTCGATGATGCGCTTCATGGGCCGGCGCGAAAGCGACTCATCGCCAATCAGTTCGCTGGCGAATGGCTGGGCCGCAAGAATTCCGGAGAGCATGCGCATGGTCGAGCCGGAGTTGCCGCAATCGAGCGGGCCCGCGGCCGGTTTGAGCTGCGCACCAAGCCCGTCGATGCTGACGGCTCCGCTCTCATCGCGTTCGACCTGGCAACCCAGCGCACGCACACAACCCAGCGTGCTGGCACAATCGGCACCGGGGGCAAAGTTGTCGAAGCGCGACCGCCCTTTGGCAAGCGCCGCGAGCATGGCGTAGCGGTGCGATATCGATTTGTCGCCGGGTACGCGCAGACTGCCCAGAATGTTGCGTGCCGGACGGATTACGACTGATTTATTTTCGATCATGATTCTGATTTGAACTTTACTATATGGCGGGCCGCAGAGCTCCGACTCAACACGGGGCCGTCGCTTCACGCTACAATTCCGCAAAGGCATTTTCGTTTGGACAATAAAGCCATTGCGCACGTTTTCTATGAAACCGCCGACCTGATGGAGGTCAACGGCGATGACTCGTTTCGCATCCGTTCCTACCGTCGAGCGGCCGAGGCGCTGGAAGCACATCCGCAACAAGTTTCTGAGCTGCTGGACGAGCCGAAGAAATTGCTGGGGATTCCCGGCATTGGTAAAGGAATGGCGGCCAACATCCAGGAGCTTTCCCGCGCAGGCAAGCTTACGCAACATCAGGAACTACTGCAAAAATACCGGCCTAGCATGCTGGAGTTGCTGAAGATCCAGGGCCTGGGCCCGAAAACCATCGCACTGTTGTGGAGTGCCTTCCAGGTGAGCGATCTGGCCGGCGTGGAGCAACTGGCACGCGACGGAAAATTGCGCGAACTGCCGCGGATGAGCCAGAAGACCGAACAGAAAATCCTAAAGGCAATCGAAGATTATCGCCGCATCTCAGGGCGATTCCTGCTGGATGAAGCCGACCGCACGGCGGAAAAACTGATGGAGCATTTGAAGCACATTCAGGGCATCGAAAAGATTACCCCCGCCGGCTCGCTGCGCCGGGGACGCGAAACGGTCGGCGATCTTGATGTGCTGATCACCGGACTCTGCTGCCTTGACGACGAGCAGCGGGCTGCATTGATCGAAGAAATTCTGCGCTTTCCCGGCATCACCGACGTGATGGCAAAGGGCGACAACAAGGTCAGCTTCAAATTGCGCAGCGGCATGCAGGTGGATGTGCGCATGCTGCCGCCTGAAAGTTATGGCGCGGCGATGCAATACTTCACCGGCTCGAAGAACCATAACGTGACGCTGCGGCAGCGGGCGCTGAAGATGGGCTACACCCTCAACGAGTATGGCCTGGCTCGACTCGAGGATGAGCAGCGCGTAGCCGGAACCACCGAAGCAGAAATCTACAGCGCGTTAAAGCTGGACCTTATCCCTCCCGAGTTACGGGAGAATTGCGGCGAGATCGAAGCTGCCGCCGAGCACAAGCTGCCAAAGCTGATTACAGTCGAAGATATTCGTGGCGAAGTACACATGCACACGGTCGAGACCGACGGGCGCAATACCATTGAAGAGATGGCGCAAGCGGCCAAGGAACGCGGCTATCAGTACATTGCCATCACCGATCACTCCAAGAACCTGGCATTCGCCAACGGTCTTGACGACAAACGCGCGGTTGAGCATATTGCGCGTATTCGTGCAGCCAACCAGCAGATCGAGGGCATTACGATCATGGCTGGGATTGAAGTAGACATTCTGGCGGATGGGGAACTCGATCTTTCCGACTCGGTGCTGGAGCAGATGGATGTGGTCGTCGCCAGCGTCCATTCGGCATTCAACCAGGAGCCGCAGCAGATGACCGACCGCCTGCTGCGCGCCATAGGGAATAAGAGCATGTCGATCCTGGGCCATCCCACGGGACGGCTCTTGCTGCGCCGCGATGCCTATCCGTTCGACATGGATGCGATCCTGAAAGCTGCGCTGCAGAATAGAGTGGCGATGGAGTTGAATGCGTATCCCGACCGGCTCGATCTGAACGACGTACATTTGCGCATGGCACGCGAGCGCGGGGTGAAGATCGTAATCAACACCGACGCCCATCACACCTCGCATTTTGAAAAGATCAAGTACGGCATTCTGCAGGCGCGACGAGCCTGGCTGACTGCGGCGGACGTGTTGAATACGCTGCCGGAAAAAGAATTTCGCCGGGCGGCGAAACACCAGTGGCCGGTGGTTAATGGATAGCGCTTTTGCAAAGTATTGGTTGGTTCGTTACGGCGCTCAAGAGATGCTCGGACCGTTGGGATAAGGCTGAGCCGCAGATCGCTACCGCGATCGGAGGAATCATGGCTGAAAACGAAGTTCCGAAGCCGTTAGAAAAAACGGCCGCGCCGCCGTACGATGCCGGGCACGTTCCTATCACGGAAGAGTTGGATAGCGCCAAGCGCACGCTGCCGCCGGCTGCGCCGGTTGCGATTGCCCTGGTCTTGGTCGCCATTGTGGTGGCAATCATCGCCTATACCGAGCGGGCCAAGCCGGTGGTGCAGGGCGGCATCGAGGCGGTGTATTTCAGTCAGCCCGCAGGCATGTCGAGTCCCATGGTCCTGATGGATGTGACGCTGCGAAACGTGGGCTCCAAGACGCTTTACATCAAAAATATCTCGGCCAATCTGAAGACCGACCAGGGCGACCAGTCAGACGAGGCGGCCTCGGCCACTGATTTTGATCGCTACCTGAGCGCCTATCCCGACCTGCAGCCGCACAAGGGAACGCCGCTGGTGGTGGAGACCAAGATCCAGCCTGGAGCGGAACAGAAGGGAACTGTGCTGGTGACGTTTCCCGCGACCCGGCAACAATTCGACGCGCGCAAGGATTTGAGCGTGACCATCGAGCCCTACGATCAGAACCCGATTGTGTTGCGCGAGAAGAGCGCTGCCGCCCTGAAGTAGAGCGACCCGGACGTGAACGTTGTGGTAATTGGCGGAACGCGATTCATCGGCGCACATATGGTTCGCCGGCTCACCGGCTGAAGCCGGTTCGGGATGACAAGAATAGAGGACCGGTGACGGCGCACCTAAAGGTGCGCCCCTTCAAAACAGATCCATCCCGGCTTTTTCAGAAGCCTATAAAACCGCGCCCCTTCAAAACACATCGGGCCCGAATTTGCTAGCAGCCTATAAAACCGCGCCCCTTCAAAACCGAACCGCAGCCGCCGCTTCGCGGTTGATTTCTCAACCTCCACCCTACGGCGACACCGGCGTCGGCGCGTTCTTCGGCGTCGAGAGATAACCGGTTATGCTGTTTTTGCTGGCAGTAAAAACCACTATCTCGTACAGCAGGTGATCGCGGCCCGTGTAGAACTGCAACGGCTCGGCCACGGTGCGGTCCTTCTTTTCGATGGTGCGATCATCGGCGATGACGTTCAGCGTGAACTTACTCTTCTTGGGATCGACCTTCTTCAACTGCAGGCTGACGGTCGAGACCGGCTGGCGTGCGCCTTTCTGCAAGGTGAAATCGTAATAGTTGCGTTCGCCCTTGCGTTTCAGCATATCGAGCTCGGAAGCGTTGTGGGCGATCAGTCCACTCTGCACGCCCAGGTCGCCCATGGCATGTTCCAGCTTGGCGTTGGTCGCCGCCAGATCGGTCTGGGTCTTCTGGATATCGGTCTTGGCAGCGCCGACCTCGGTCTTCACTCCACTAACTTCTCCGCTCACAGCGGCGATCTGCTGCCCCTGCTGGTTCTGTGCGGCCGAGAGCTTGGCCGCGGCCGCCTTTTGCTGACGCTCCAACTCAGCCGCGCGCGCTGCCATCTCCTGCTTGGTCATGCCAACCTCGGAGGTCAGCGCCTGCCGGAACTCCGACGACGTCGCACGCAGTCGTTTGACCAAGTCATCCTGCGAGGTTTCCAGCGCTTGTTCCTTCTGCTCCAGCGACAGGATGCGAGTTCTCATGCCGTACATGAGATAGAGAGACGCAATCACGTAAATCGCAGCCGCCCCCAGCAAGACATATCTCAGAATCGTGGCCAGGTTAGAGGACCGTGTGCCACTTTCGACCGAGTCGCTCTCAGCTTCTTCAAACATTTAAGTCCTTTCTGCTTCTTCCAATTCTCTGGGAGCGGAGAACCCCTGTCAATCAGCATACTGGAAGCATCGTGTAATGCGTGACGGAATTGCCAGGCCCATTTCGACCAGCCCAAAAAACACTAAATCTTCCTCGCGTATCGATGCCGCACCACGAATTACCGGGCACTGCAGCCTGCTCCCAATCAGGTAGACGATTGACTGCCCCGCTTGTCACACATGGCTGGCTTCCGCGTCACAGATGGGCATGGCTACGCTGCCTAGAATCGAAGATGGCCGGGCAAGGAATAGCCGGCCGATCGGCACCGGTCCGAATGCCAAGATTTCGAAGAGACGACAAGCGAGTTTGAACAGGCAGCCTGGGTAAACGGTCGCCAATTTTGCCGGTCATGGCACGGCCATCCTGGAGGCGTCGTGAAATTTACGAAACTGCTGGCGACATCCATCGTCTTCCTTCTTCTCATGATGTATTCCGTTGGCGCGCCGGCGCAGAGCGCGCCACAGGGGCCCATCCTTCTGAAGGGCGCGCCCCTGGGAGCGGTGAAGTTCGATCACACCTCCCACGTCAAGGTTGCCGGCAAATGCGATGTCTGCCATCATGCGTCGAAGCCGGAAAAGCCGCTGAAATCTTCGCAAGAAGCTTGCACGGATTGTCACACCAAACCGCCAACACCTCCGGTTACGACCAGCCTGCAGGCGGCGTTTCACAATCCCACGGCGACTGCCGGTCTTTGCATCGATTGTCATAAGCGGCAGAACGCCAGCGGCAAGGCGACTCCGGTGAAGTGCGCGGAGTGCCATCAGAAGGCCAACGGCTGAGTCCTTAGCTTGCAGGGAAGCGGAACGCGCCGGAATTAGCTTCCGAGTATGGCGTATCCGCGAATCGGCGCCAGCGCAAAGGTGAGCGCCAGCATGAGCACTGCCACGCACACCAGTCCGCTGCGATTCTCAAGTGGAGGCCACTGGGGGACGTTGGGGTGCCGCATGCCGGTGAATCCCAGGATCACGGCCCACAGCAGCCATCCCGGCCAGAAACGCAGTCCCAAGGGTATAAGCGCAAGAATGCTGGCCCGTGTGACCCACTTGTGAGCTCGCGGCGCTACCGCGTAGATAATGTGACCACCATCAAGTTGTCCGCCGGGGAGCAGGTTCAGCGCGGTGGCAAACATTCCTACCCAAGCCGCAACTCCTACCGGATGCAGATACAAGTTTCCCAGAGTAGTCGCATGCGGCATCACCGGCGCGATCATGCGATAGACGAGATTAAAGATGAGGGGATAGCCAAGATTGAGAGCAGAGTCGGCTGCCGTGGGCGGCATCGGCCGGGAAAGCGCCAGTCCCCAGAACAATACCGGGACGGCGATCAGAAAGCCCGCGATCGGTCCGGCGATGCCGATATCGAACAAAGCCTGTCGCGAGCGAATGGGCGACTTGATGCGTATGACCGCGCCGAACGTCCCGATCAAGGTTGGGGCCGGAATGAAGTAAGGCAGCGTCGCGTACACGCCATACCGTTTGGCAACAACGAAATGGCCGAACTCGTGAGCCAGCAGAATGCCCATGAGCGTCAGCGAAAAGGGAATGCCTAACAGCAAGTCTGCCGGATGGTGGACTAGCCATTTCAAATGAAACAGCGGCAGCATTACAGATTCTTCGCTGAAGGCCGGCTGATTGTGCAGGAAGTTGAGTTGCAGCCGCGCTCCGACCACCAAGGTCGTGAACAGCGTTAGCAGCAGCAGCAAGAGGTGCAGCCAATAGGGGCGGCGCGGCGCGGACGCAACCACAAAGACCTGCGGATACGACGGTACTTCGAAAGTGTAGGAAGCCGGGGGCGTGAGTTCAGACATCGTTCAATTTGATGATGAGCAAGCAGGCGCGGAAGCAGCGGACGGCACTCGTCTTGGGCGGCAAGACGGCTGCACGAAAAAGCCTCCCGGCTCGCGCCGGCTATTCGATCGATTGCAATTCCTTTCCCGGCTTGAAGCGAACGGCCTTGCCGGGCGGAATGTTGACCTCGGCGCCGGTGCGCGGGTTACGGCCAATTCCGGTTTTCCGCGGCCGCACGGTGAACACGCCGAAGCCGCGCAACTCAATGCGATCGCCGCGCGCCAGCGACTTCTTCATGCTCTCGAATACGGTTTCGACTGCCATCTCGGCCTTGGTCTTGGTGACGCCGGTCTTGGTGACAACTTCGTTGATCAGGTCCAGTTTGATCACAAGTGGCTCCGCAGATTGACGCTCACTGGGCGCGATGGCCCGCACCGCAGGTACTATTGTGATTCTAGCCGACTTCGCCAGTCGGCGTAAGTTCTTTTCGCGCTTCGGCTTTCCGGTGGATGGGCGAATCCTAGTGAAGCCGGCGGCCATTGTCAACACATCCGAGAACCCGGGATAGCTCACGGGGTGCGGACCGGTTATTTTCCAGCTTCCTGGTAAACTGCGAATCCAAGAACGAACAAGACAACTCCGAGGGCGATCTGACGCCAATCCATAGGACGCCGAAGAGTCGCGCTCCATGGCGCAAGAATCCCGTAGCAGAAAAATCTTACGCCGACCATAAGGACGACCAGCCCCGCCACGTGGCGAAGCATGACGGTCAGGAGTCTGCGACTAAATGGTATGCCAACGAAGCGCACTGTCGATCCCAGCCCTTTCAGAATAAGCTCTTTGTCAATTCGCTCAGTATTCCGTAAGATGACGTTTTCGCAACTGACAGCGCCATTATCGAGACCATGAATCATCCAACAGCTTTCGCCCCCAAGGAGCCGCATGTCCATTAAGAGTGACCGTTGGATCCGCAAAATGGCCACTGAGCACGATATGATCAATCCCTTCTCGGAGAAGCAAGTCCGCGAAGGCGTCATTTCTTTCGGTCTTTCATCCTACGGCTACGATCTGCGGGTGGCCGACGAATTCAAAATCTTTACCAACGTGAACAGCACCATCGTCGATCCCAAGAAGTTCGACGAGCGCTCTTTCGTCAGCGTGGAATCCGATGTCTGCATCGTTCCGCCAAATTCCTTCGCCCTGGCGCGCTCCGTGGAATACTTCAAGATCCCGCGCGATGTGCTGACCATCTGCGTCGGCAAGTCCACCTACGCGCGTTGTGGCATCATCGTCAACGTCACGCCCTTCGAGCCCGAGTGGGAAGGCTTCGTCACTCTCGAAATCTCCAACACCACGCCGCTGCCGGCTCGCATCTACGCCAACGAAGGCCTCTGCCAGATTCTGTTCTTCCAGTCAGACGAGATTTGCGAGACCAGCTACAAAGACAGGAAAGGGAAGTATCAGGGACAGAAGGGCATCATGCTGCCGAAGCTGTGAGAAGAAGTTGTCAGTGGCCAGTTGCCGGTTGTCAGTTTGCGACTCTGTTACAGCCACGTGCAGACTGCGTTCCATATTCGTCGCGATGTGCGACGGCGGTTTCTTAAAGGGATGGTCGGGTCGAAACCAGGTGCACCGGCGCGGGAGCCGCGCACTAACAACTGACAACTGACAACTGCTTCTTACTTCCGCTGGCCGGCTTCGCTTTCTTTGAACATGTATTTGATGCTGGGCTTGTAGATCAACAGATTTGAGCCGCTGGTGCGATTCACCTTCAGGCAGTACTTGTCGTACCACTCGATCATGCCGTGAATTTCTTCCCCATCCTGCAGCACCAGCACCATCGGCGTCTTGGACTGCATCTGCTTCTGATAATAAAAATTCTCGGCGTGCGTTTGTTCCGGCGGCGGCGTCTTCTTGCCGTTGCTGGAGGGGCGTTCAGCGCGTTCCCGGCGGTCGGTATCTTGACGGCGCTCGGCTTCCTGGCGGGGATGATCGTTGCGATTGAGGGCGGGACGGATGAGCTTGCGGTTGGCGAAAACTTCCGGATCAAGAGCTCTTCCTACGGCGGTGGCATCCAGGGAATCTTTCATGGTGTTTGCTCCTGCGGTCTGCACACCAGCCTTTCGGCGTTCGTCAACTCGGAGACGGACAACACAATGGCTTTCCGGCAAACTGTCTGACGGTCCCCATTCCGAGGTTCTACTAGGTGTGAACTTAAGCGTTACCCTAACACAGGAATAAGTCGATGACAATTCATAGTGGGGTGCTACTTTTGTGTGACTGGCTCCAGCGAAGTAGCGAACATATCCAGCGCCAGGGAGCGTAGCAGATTCCTGCGCATGCCGGTTTCTAGCTCACCCAGCCGCTGTCCGGCAGCCACGATCCAGGCGAAGTCCACCTGCGCCGCCAGGCGTGCCAGTTCCTCTTGAATGTCTCGATTGCGCACCAGTTCCGGCGTGCCCGATTTCAAAAACAGCAGGTCTTCCAGCAGCGCATAGAGTGTGCGAATCAGTTGCTCGGTCTTGGCTTTGCCGTCGGCTCCGGCGCGATAGCTGTCGGTGGCGCGAAATAACGCGCTGTGATCCTGGGTACCCATCGCCGGACTGAGCAAAGTCAGCGCATCCTGACGCGCGGCCAGATATCCTGCGAGGTCGAAAGTTCGCGCCCGGCCCAGGCCTCCGCCACAAACTCGCGCCACCAAAGTTCGTTCCGTGGCCTTCCACTCGGGACGGGTCTTGGCCAGATATTCTTCCACCTCGGTGGCAGGAACCGGGGCCAGCCGTAGGTGCATGCAGCGCGAGCGGATCGTGGGCAGCAACGCGGTGGGATTGTCGCTGAGCAGAAAAATTGTCGCGAACTCGGGCGGCTCTTCCAGAATCTTCAGCAGCGAATTAGCTGCCTCTTTCATGAAATCGGCATCGCTGAAAATGTAGACGCGCTCCCGGCCCTCCGCCGGCTTGTAATAAATTTCGTGGATCACGTGCCTCACCTGGTCGACCTTCACCAGCATCTGCGGCGGGTCTGGCGGGATGATCAGCACATCGGGATGGGTCTGCACGAACAGCCGGGTCTCGCGCTTGTCGGTCTCGCGCAGGTTCTCGCGGGCTTCCACCGCCTCGGCGAAGCGATCGTCCAGGTTGTCAGCCTCGGCAATGCGAATACAGTTGGCACAGCGCCCACAGAAATCCGGCAAACCGTCGCTGATCGGGCGCTGCAGACAGTTCATCGCTTTCGCAACCATTTGACTGAGCGTGAACTTGCCCGAACCCTGAGGTCCGGAAAGAATCAGGGCATGGGGGAAATGCTGGTTGGCGAGCATCTCCCGGAGGGTGTGAAGGGTTTCCGTGTTGCCATGGAAATCAGAAAAGGGCATTCGATAGCACCGACGAATCGTGAATCGTTGATCGTGGATCGCAAGAAGCCAGCCGACAGAAAGCCCGACTTGTTCAATAGGGTGACCATTCGGCCCCGAAGTCCTTATCGGCGGCTTACGATCCACCATCCACGATCAACGATTCACGACTTCAGCTTCTCCTTTACCACCCGCACAATCTCCTGATGCACGGTCTCGATCGGCGGACGCGCGTCTACCAGCGCGACACGGCTGGGCTCACGCTGCGCGATTGCCAGAAACGTCTCATGCACCCGGTCGAAAAACGCTCGACTCTCTTTCTCGAAGCGGTTTTCATCCTGAGTTGCGTCCTGGTTGCGGCGTCGGGCCCGCTTCACGCTGGAAGCCACTTCCGAATCCATCAGGATAGTCAGATCGGGCCACAGGTCACCACATAACAATTCGTGCAAACGCAGCACAATATCGCTGCCAAGCTCACGTCCACCGCCCTGATAAGCCTCGGTGGAATCGGTAAAGCGATCGCACAACACCCACTGACCTGCCTCCAGCGCCGGCTGTATTATTTCCGCGATCAGTTGAGCGCGCGAGGCGAACATCAGCGCCATTTCAGCATTAGGGTCAAGGCCCGCGGTTCGCGAATCCAGCAGCACCATCCGAATGCGCTCGCCGATCGCGGTTCCCCCAGGCTCGCGCGTGGTCACCACCTCGATCCCCTGCAGCCGTAGAGCGACCGCAAGCTTCTCCAGTTGCGTGCTCTTGCCGCAGCCGTCGAGTCCCTCGAAGGTAATGAACTTTCCGCGCTGCGCACGCTTCGCCACGCTGGTCATGATATCAGCGGCGAGCGATTCTCGATTCCCACACTGGTGCGCGACAAGTCGCCGGTTCATGATCGCAACCAAGCAGCCCCAAGCGGCCCTATTGTGACATTACGTCGTCGATTTCGCGCTCCAGTTCCGAGATCTGAATGATGGGCGCGCCCGCCTTTTGCAGAGCCTGGTTGAGTTTCGCCAGGTCGTTGCTCTTGACCTCGGACCACTCCTCAATTCCAGTTTTCGCCGCCTGATCTGCCTGGCGATAGAGCTCGATGGCCTGTGATGGCAAGGCGCGGTCGCTGGTTTCGACCACGCGCAGCGCAGCTGACAATCCTGCGTTGGCCGACTCCAGGCCGCTGATCTCGCCTGGAGTTGACTTGTCGCCCCGCTGTATCTTGGTGATCCTCGCCTCCAGATCGGCGATTTGCGTCTGCAACTGCGGGCTCTTGGCCGCAGGTTGCGATTTCAGCGCGCCCAGCCGTTTTTTCACCGACTCCATTTCAGCCAGTGTTTTGCGGCTGAGACGCACATCGCCAAAGATCTCCAGGCCAACTCGAAGTTGCTCGTCGAGCTCGGCGGTGGTGGCCTGGGCTCGCGGATCCATCTCGATCTTCAACGGCTGGGTGAAGGAATTTCCATCCACGGTCAACTTCACCTCATAGGTTCCCGGCGCGACTCGCGGACCGTGAGGCGCGCCGAAACCCTCATCCTCTTCGATCTCGTCACTTCCGCCGGAACTGCTCCAGCGCAAGTCCCAAACGAAGCGATGCGCGCCAGCCGCATTTTCCAGCACTACCGGCTTGGGCAGCCAGCGCTCGGCAATAGCCATGGGCGGCCGCTTTTCATCTTTCCTCGGCATGCTTCGGTACCGCCGCACCAGCTTTCCATTGCTGTCAGAAATCTCCAGCGTCACGGCCTTGGCGGCAGACGGCAGGTAGTAGTCGATGATCGCGCCATCGGGCGGATTCTTTGCCGTGGGCTCCTCGGGCGGCAGCGGACTGCCCAGGAAAACATCGTTGTCGATGCGGATGGTGTTTTCCGGCTTATAGAGCACGGCATTCGTCGCAGTAGCTTGAGGATTGAGTTGTCGCAGCGGCGTGATGTCGTCCAGGATCCAGAACGATCGCCCGTAGGTTGCGATGACCAGATCATCACCATGAATCGTGATATCACGAACGGAGGTGACCGGCAGATTCAGCTGAAGCGGCTGCCAGTGCTCTCCATCGTCGAACGAAACGTAAATGCCGAGCTCGGTTCCGGCGAACAGCAGTCCCTTGGTTTGCGTGTCCTGGCGAACCGCATTCACGAACGAGTGATCGCCAATTCCTGCGGTTATGGCGTGCCAGGTCTGGCCGTAATCGTAAGTGCGATAAATGTAAGGCTTTTGGTCGTCGAGCCGATGACGGTCGACTGCAACGTAGGCCACGGCGGGATCGAAGCGTGACGCCTCGATCATGGCAATCTTGCTCCAGTCGCTCAGGCCCTTGGGCGTGACATCCTGCCAGGTCTTGCCGCCGTCGCGCGTCAGGTGCAGCAGTCCGGTATCGCTGCCTGCCCAAATCTCGTCAGCTTTGATCGGCGAAGGGGCAATGCTGAAAATCACGCCGTAGCCGCGCGCCTTGGCATTCTCCGTCGTTGTCGGTTGCGTATGTTTCAGGCTGGACGCATCGGCGGCAGCGCCCGTCAGGTCGGGACTGATCTGCGTCCAGTGCAGGCCGCCGTCCGTGGTCTTCATGACGTACTGTGTGCCCAGATACAGCGCGTGCTTCTCAGCCTGCGAAAGCACCAGCATCGGCGTCCAGGTATCGCGGTATTTGCGCTGATTAATTTCGCTGCCAAAATTCTGCATGGGCCAGGGCGTGATGTCCTGACTCATCGAAGTGCGGCGGTCGTAGCGCACCACGCTGCCATAGACGCCGCTGGCGTAAAGAACATTGGGATCGTCAGGATCGGGTGCCAGCCAGCCGCTTTCGCCGCCGCCGACCATGAACCAGTCGCGTCCGGTGATGTTGCCGTGGTCGGTGCGATTGGGTACGGCAAGGCTGCCGGTATCCTGCTGCGCGCCGTAAACGTGATAGGGAAACTCGTTGTCGGTGATGGCGTGGTAGAGCTGCGCCGTGGGTTGATTGAACCACGACGACCAGGTTTCACCGCGGTTCAGGCTGATGGTGGTGCCCTGGTCCGTGCAGAGAATTAAGTGCGATGAATTTTTCGGATCGACCCAGAGTTGATGGTAGTCGTCGCCGCCCGGCGCGCCGCGCACAATCGTGATCGTCTTGCCGCCGTCTTCCGACTTGTAGAGCGCGATGTTGGGCATGTAGATGACATCAGGATTATTCGGGTCGACCGTGATACCCATGAAATACCAGCCGCGGCTGGTCAGGCGCGCATCGCCATTCGCCAGCTGCCAGGTATTTCCACCGTCGTCGGAACGATACAGGCCCGACTTCTTTCCGGCTTCGATCAGCGCGTACACCCGCTTGCCATCGGGCGTAACGGCGACGCCAACGCGTCCCCAATCGCCATCCGGCAATCCGTTGCCGCTCAGTTGCGTCCAGGTCGCACCGCTGTCGGTCGAGCGATAGATTCCACCGCCCGGCCCTGCCAGCGGAGCGTAGGTGCTCCAAGGAGGACGATGCGTATTCCAGGTGCCGGCGAACAGAATGTTTGGAGCCGCCGCCGCAATCGCAAGATCGGAAACTCCGATCGATGGCCCTTTATCCAGCACGCGCTTCCAGCGGTTGCCGCCGTCGCTGGACTTGAAGACACCGCGCTCGTCATTGGGAGCATAAGCGTGGCCCAGAGCACCCACGTAAACCACGTCGGGATTGCGCGGATCGATCACGATGCGGCTGATCTGCCGCGAGTCGTGCAGGCCGACATTCTTCCATGTCAGACCGCCGTCGGTAGACTTGTAGACTCCGTTGCCCGAGCTGAGCGCCGAGCGGATATCGGACTCGCCCGTGCCGGCATAGAGGATGTTGGGACTGGACGGCGCGACCTCCAGAGCTCCGATGGAGGCGACCGGCTGGCCGTCGAACATCGGCTTCCAGGTAAGCCCGGCGTCGCTGGTCTTCCAAACGCCGCCGTCCGCCGATCCGAAATAAAACGTGACTCCATCACCCGGCACGCCCGTAACGGATACGGAGCGGCCACCGCGAAACGGTCCGATCAGCCTCCACTGCAATCCGCCGAACAGCTCGGGTGGAACGGTTTGCGCAACGGAGCCGATGTTCAGAAAAAATGCAGCGAAAACAATAACGACGATGTGGGCGAAACGTCTTACACAATGGCTCAATCGGAGGTCCTCTACCTGCAAGATCGGTGCGAATAGATTACACTTTCGCGATGCGCTCCACGACCCGGCGATACAAGGGGCGGGTTTTAAGTGACCCACTGCAGCTACGCCCGGCACTACGACGCGTGCAATGACGGTGATTGATTAATGATGCGAAATTCGCTGGTTTGTTTCCTTGTTCTCTTTTCTATTTTTGCTTTTACTCCTCAGCTTCCCGCACAACAGATCGACACCCGGCTGCTGACCGAAATGCGCTGGCGAAATGTCGGTCCGTTCCGTGGCGGCCGCACGCGCGCGGTCTCTGGTGTTCCCAGCCAGCCGAACGTTTTTTATGTGGCTGCGGTGAATGGGGGCGTGTGGAAGACCAACGATTTCGGTCGCACGTGGAATCCCATCTTCGATCAACAGCCCACGGGATCGATTGGCGCCGTCGAGGTTGCGCCATCGGATCCGAATATTGTCTACGTGGCCAGTGGCGAGGGACTGCATCGTCCCGATCTGTCGGTGGGTGATGGAATTTACAAGTCTAGCGATGCGGGCGCGACCTGGACGCATCTTGGTCTGCGCGATGGCCAGCAGATTTCGCAGATGGCAATTGATCCGCGCGATCCTAATCGGCTGTTCGTCGCGGTCGCCGGTCACCCGTATGGACCGAATCCCGAACGCGGCATCTACCGCTCCAGCGATGGCGGCCAGACGTTCGAAAAGGTCCTCTACCAGGATGAAAACATCGGCGCAGGTGACGTGAAGATCGATCCTTCCGATGCAAATATTGTTTATGCCACATTGTGGGAGGCGCGCGAGGGTCCTTGGGAAAACGGAGCTTGGAACGGCACGGGCGGCGGCATCTTCAAGTCCACCGATGGCGGCCAGACCTGGCACGTCCTGGCGGGAGGCCTGCCGGCTGGCATTGTGCAAGCTTACGTTGCGATTTCGCGCAGCAATCCTAAGAGCCTCTTCGCCTCAGTTGCGACCAAGGACAAGGTTGACCTCTATCGCTCGAACGATGCTGGTAGCACCTGGTCGACCGTGACCAGCGATCCTCGTCCCAAGGTGCGCATTGGCGGCGGCGACCTGCCGGTGCCTGCAATCGATCCCAGGAATCCTGACGTGATTTACATGACCAGCACCGTCACCTGGAAGTCGACAGACGGAGGCAAGACCTGGACTGGATTTCGGGGCGCGCCCGGCGGTGACGACTATCAGAACATCTGGATCAATCCCAACGATTCCAGGATCATCATTCTGACCAGCGACCAGGGAGCCATCGTTACCGTCAATGGCGGGCAAACCTGGGGCTCCTGGTATAACCAGCCGACCGCGCAGCTTTATCACGTCAATGCCGACAACGCTTTTCCCTATCGCCTGTGCAGCGGTCAGCAGGAGAGCGGCTCGGTTTGCATCTCCAGTCGCGGCAATGATGGCGAGATTACCTTTCGCGACTGGCATCCGGTGGACGCAGAAGAATATGGCTACGTCGTGCCCGATCCGCTCGACCCTGACATCGTTTACGGCGGCAAGCTGACCCGGTACGATCGCCGCACCTCGCAAGCCCAGAACATCATGCCGATGCCGTTGCGCGGCCCTGACTTTCGCGTGATTCGCACTGAGCCGATCGTCTTTTCCCCGCAGGATCCGCATCTGCTGTACTTCGCGGCAAACACTCTGTGGGCTACGAGCGATGGCGGTAACAGCTGGAAGCAGATCAGTCCCGACCTGACGCGCAAGACGTTTGAAGTGCCGGCGACAGTCGGCATTTTCCGCTCCGAACCGTCAGCCCAGCCGCGGCAGCGCGGCGTGATCTATGCCCTGGCTCCGTCGCCCGTGGACAGCAATCGTATTTGGGCGGGAACCGACGACGGCCTGATCTGGATAACCACGGACGACGCGAAAAACTGGGAAAACATCACCCCACCGCAGTTATCGGCGTGGCAGAAAGTTTCTGTACTCGAAGCCAGTCACACCGATGCGCAGACCGCCTACGCTGCCATCAACACATTGCGGCTTGACGATCTGCGTCCGCACATTTATCGCACTCGCGATTCGGGCAAGACGTGGATCGAGATCGTGAACGGCATTCCCGAGAATGAAAACGTAAACTCGGTGCGGGAAGATCCCAAGCGTAAAGGCCTGCTGTTTGCCGGAACCGAGCGCGCCGTCTACGTTTCCTTCGACGACGGCGATCACTGGCAGTCGCTGCGGCTGAACATGCCGGCCACCTCGATTCGCGACCTGACCATCAAAGACGACGACCTGGCGGTCGGAACGCATGGCCGCGGATTCTGGATTCTCGACGACATCACTCCGCTGCGGCAGTTGGATGACAAGGTTATCGCGGGGAATGCTTACCTGTTTGCGCCCGAACTCACCTACCGGGTTCGCTGGAATACCAATTCCGACACGCCGTTGCCGCCTGACGTTCCAGCGGGACAGAATCCGCCGGACGGAGCAACCTTCAACTATTACTTGAAGTCTTCGACGTCGGCGCCTGTGACGCTGGAGATTCTGGATGCCTCGGGAAAAACGGTGAGGCGCTTCTCTTCAGCCGATCCGATCCCTCAAGTGAGTCCTGAACTGAATATCCCGGCCTACTGGGTGCGCCCGCCAGAAGTACTGTCTGGTGCGGTCGGCTTCCACCGCTTTGTCTGGGACATGCATTACGCGCCGGTGCCCGGAATCAGGGTGGAATATCCTATCGCGGCGGTTTACAAGAACACTGCGCCTGCCCCGACCTCGCCCTGGATCATGCCGGGCAAATATACCGTCGTGCTTACGGTAGATGGCCAGAAATTCACTCAGCCGCTGACAGTGCAGATGGATCCGCGAGTGAAAACTCCAACTGAGGGACTGCAACAACAGTTCGATCTATCGCAACAGTTGTATCAGGATCTGCTGACCCTGCAATCGGTGGCTTCGAGGGTACAGGGGATTCGATCGCAGATTAAATCGCAGCGAGACAAAGCAAGCGGCGCCGATGCGGCCAAGCTTGACGAGGTAAGCAAGCAGTTCGATGCTCTGGTCGGGACAGAGGAGGAAGACGAGGAAGGTGCTCCCAGACGTGGGCCGCATCACGGAACTCTGGCGGCTCAGCGGGCCTCACTGCTGCAAGTGCTGAGCATGTTGCAGGAGGTAGATGTGGCTCCCACGACGCAAGTTGCGCAGACGGTTCCCAAGCTCAATCAGTCAACCGAGGCGTTGATGCAGGAGTGGCAAAAATTTGTGACCGATCAATTGACGCCGCTGAGGATTCAGCCGTGATTGAATGGAACGGCAGATTCCTCGCGAACAGGACGGTATGCTGAAAACTGAAGAAGCAGATCCCTCGCCGGCTGAAGCCAGTTCGTGATGACAAAAAATGAAAGGCTAACTACGGTTTGTCATCCCAGCAGTGCTTCGGTGATGTCGAGCCATTCTTCTTCAAGCGAGCGCTGCGGAGAAGCCTTGCCTGCCCGCTGATACCAGTATCCGGCGTTTGACGAGTCACCTTCCTTGCGATGGAGATAGGCATGGACCCATGCGCCGGCCGGACCTTCATCCTGCTGCGCCGAGTCGTGGGCGCGATTCCAGTTGCCTTTGGCATCCCACCACAGCGCCGCCAAGGCAGGGCTGAACTCGCGAGGCGGCTCATCGCGGAGCAGGGTATGGCGAAATTCCTGCATGGTCATGAAAAATAGAATAGCCGTTTCGCGCTTCTTCCTCCAAGCGTCGAAGGGGATGACGCGGAATTTTCTTATGCCCGCGGCACTCGTGACCGCGGTCACCGACGCCAGCTTCTGCAGCAGCAAAAATAGGAGACGGTAGGTGGAGGCCAATGTGTCGTTTCAGAGCAAGTTGATGGTCGAAGTGTGCTTTGTTATTGGTTTACTCTTCATCTGCGCCAGTTGCGGAGGCAGCAACTCGTTGAACACCCCGCCTATGTCCATACGGCTGAGCCCTTCAGCACCGACCTTGGCGGTCAACTCTTCCATTTACATCAGCGCGACAACCACTCCTGCGCTGCCCGAGTACTACAGCACGATGACCTGGAGTGTTCAGGGATACGAGTCGCAAACCGATTGCACCGAGGCGGTGCCGAATGCGCAGGAGGCGCCGTCGATGCTCGATTGTCCCAATGGCTGGCTGGCTTGGGAGCCTCCGCTGACCGGCTATACCCAAACCGGTGTGTACTACTATGGCCCGGCTGCTCCCGGCAGCTATCAAGTCCTGGTGCAGGGAACAATTGCGGACCCGCTAACCAGCCAGAGTTTCCAGGGAAACGCCAGCGCCACGGTAACGGTGGCACAGTAGGAATTGGATCTAAAGCAGAGTTCTCACAGACGTAAATTCGCTCGCCGAGATTCGGCTGGAAGGTGCGCAATCGAAGCCGGTCCGGCTAACCTTCGCTTGCGGAATGCTAAGTCTTGGCCACCGGGGCGGTGACTCCGACGAACTCTACATGCGGCTTTTGGGTGATGACGCCGGCTGCATAGCCCATATCCAGCAGCTTGGTGATGGCTTCGCGACCATCATTGCCGTAATCCAGCGTGCGCTCGTTGACGTACATGCCGATGAACTTGTCGGCCATCTGCGGCTCCAGATCGCGGGCAAACTGCATGGCATATTGCAGCGCTTCCTCACGATTGTCGAGAGCGTACTGAATGCTGTCGCGCAGCGCGGTGCAGCAGGCAGCAATCATCTCGGGACCAAGCTCGCGGCGAATGGCGTTGCCGCCCAGGGGCAGAGGCAAGCCAGTCTGATCGCGCCACCACTTGCCCATATCCAGAATCTTATGCAATCCCGCTTTGTTGAAGGTGAGCTGACCTTCGTGAATGATCAGCCCGGCTTCAAATTTTCCTTCCAGCACTTTAGGAATGATCTCGTCGAAGGGCACTACTTCGGTCACGATATCGGGCGCGAACAGCTTGAGCGTCAGAAACGCCGTGGTCATGGTTCCGGGAACGGCGATCTTGTGGCGCTTGATCTCATCCAGCGGGATGTTGCGCGAGGCCACGATCATGGGCCCATAGCCTTCGCCCACGCTGCCTCCGCTGGGCATCAGGGCGTACTTGTCCTGCAGGTAAGGATAGGCATGGAACGAGATGGCGGTGATGTCGTAGAAACCTTCCAGAGCCTTGCGATTCAAGGTCTCGATGTCGGTCAAGGTATGAGTGAACTTCACTCCGGGCACGCGAATCTTGTTGGTCGCCATGCCATAAAACATGAAAGCGTCGTCGGAGTCGGGGCTGTGCGCGACTTTGATTTCGAGAGTGTTGTTTCCAGAATTGCGGCTCATGGTCGCCCGGGTTCCCCTGAATTCAAAAACTATGTTTTACAAAAACTGCGACCACTCAATCCATCTGAGCAGACGTGCTAGAAACTGCGACGCAAACGAACTGCTGCGGCCGCCGCCACCATCACCTTAGACACTTCCGCGAACAGAAATGGATAGAGGCCGAAGAACGCAGCCTGCCGCCAGCTGTGCGTCAGAATTGCCAGCCAACTGATGCCGGCGGCAAACAGCACGATCTCTGCGCTGATCGAAGCCACCAGGTTGCGGGCAAAGCCCGGCTGGCCATGCTCGGCAATCCAGCCGGCCAGGAATGCGATCACCGGATAGGCCCACAGGTATCCCCCCGTCGGCCCCAACATCTGAGCAAAACTTCCCGGTCCCGAGGAGGCGAAGACCGGCAGTCCCATTGCGCCCCAAGACAGATAAAGTGCGGCGGCAGTAAATCCTCTACGGCTTCCCAACGTGAGGCCGACGAGCAGCACTCCAAAATTAGCCAGGGTCAGCGGCACCGGAGTGAAGGGCAAAGGCAGCACCAATCGTGCACAAACGGCAATCACTGCACTGGCGCAAATCACAATGGCAGTTTGCTTGACGAGGTTGAATGGCTGTTCAGCAACATCGATTTGGTTATGAATTGCGGTTTTCAACATGTTCTTTTCCTCGCGAGCTATGAAGACTGCTTGGAGCTATTTTCTTCAGCGGCATCTTCGATCACGGGACGGACTTGGGCATCAATCTGTTCCTGCTCCCCAACAAGTCCAACGGTGGGACTAATCGGGGGTCCCGGATCCTGCTTAAGATGCCGCTTCACTCGAAAGTGAATCGCCAGAACCACGGCGACGACGGCTACAGTGCAAAGCACCAGAACCGAAAAGAAAACTTTGATTACCACAGAGAATCAGGATATCAGAACGAGGCCTGAGCAGTGTTCAATTTCGCAATACCACCGGGGTGCGATTCCCCATTCCTATCTGCACGTAATTTTGCGTATCACCGGCAAGCCGGCGATGCTTTGTTGAGGATCGTAAGTAACGGAACAGGTCGAGATGTTCGGCGGCAAAGTCTTGGTCAACTCAATGGCTGTGCCAGCGTAGCTACAGGCCATCCAGATTCGGCGGCCGGTCTGCGGCGCAAAGCGCCAGGTTGCGACTTGCTCTGATTTGCCGTGAGTGATCTGATCGTAGGCCAACGAAGCTTTCTCCGCGGGCGGACCGTCATAGAAGGTGATGCCGGCCAGGCTGCGGGGAGCGTTATCCAGCATGGGAGTCCAGCCGGCAACCGGCGCGGTGAGTTCCTGGCGCGTGTTAATCGTTTCCGGACAGGTGATGGAATCGGCAGCCAGGCAGAAGGCGCTGCAAAACAAAATCAGGGTCGCGACGAGGAGCATCGTTCGGCAGATCATGCGAGCATTGGAGCAGAAACCAGCACAGCAGACCAGAGAGGCGGCTGATTTTTCTCCATCTTCCGCAAGATGGGTGATTGGACCGTCGGTCGTGGCGGCAGCACCGCCCAAGTCTCCTTTGCTTGAGTGGGATTTCCTGGGTACGCGAGGGCGGAGGCTGTTGCGAGGCTTCGAATACTCGGTTCGGTCGACGATCTTCACCATCCCACTCACTCGAAATCCGTGAATGAGGCGGCCATGCGATAAAGTCGTAAAGGTCGGCATACCAACCAACTGACTACGGCGTGATCTCCCACACCACCCCGCAGCCTTCGCCGCAGGGAGGGTTGAAATTGCCGCCTTCGGAGGTTGTGCCATAGAGATTGCCGTTGCCATCGAGGACCACGCCACCGAGCGGAGTGAATCCGTCATTGAGGTGGGGATCGCCGAAGTCATGCAAATCGGTATAGGTCCAACCCTCCGCCCCGGGGGTTAGCTTGAAAACGCTGCCGAACCCGGCGGTGCCGCCGCTGGTCGTGCCGTACACATTCCCTGCGGCATCGAGAGTCGGCGTGTCGTAGGGCCCCGGCCCGGGACCGCCGCCCCAGTTGTAGAGCAAATTGAAGTTCCAATTACCGTTCGCCGGCTGCAACTGAAACACCGTGCCGATACCGTTGCCGCCGTACTCGGTGGTGCCGTAGAGATTTCCCTGCTGATCAAACGCCAGGCCGCCGAGCGGATAATCGCTGCCAAGGGTGTGCACGATCGTTTGCGTCCAGCCGGATCCTGATGTAGTTAACTCGTACACCGTGCTGGTAGGGAGGTACGTTGTACCGAAGAGATCGCCCGCGCTGTCGAAGGTCACGCCACTGAAAGGTTCACCGCCGGACTCTGGTGATCCGGGGAAGGCGTAGAGCACCCTTTCCGTCCAGCCTCCGCCGGATCGGCTAAGCTTGAAAACAACCCCACAACCCCCATCACTACTGTTGCAGCTTAGATCGCCGCCGTACGCCGTCGTACCGTAGATGTTGCCGGCAGCGTCGAACGTAAGGTCGCCGAATTGGGGATAGCCGCCGTCAGTTCCGCCGCTGAAACGGTAGATCACGGTTTCCGTCCAGGGGCATTGAATAGAGCGGCAAATTGTAGCCGGTGGCCTGAGGTTGAAGACTGTCCCATATCCGTTGCCGCCGTTCGTGGTGGTTCCGTACAAGGTTCCATCCGGACCGAACACGACCCGGGCTTGTGGGTGCTCTCCGTCGCTGCCGCCCTGGAAGCTGTACAAGTTCGAGAGCACCCAGCCTGAGTCTTCGTGCGAGAGCATAAAAACATTGCCGAATCCAGCAGCCCCGCCTTGGTAGGTGGTGCCATACAAGTTTCCGGCGCGATCCATAGTCAAACCGGCGAAAGGCAGGTCGCCATCCGAGCCGCTGAAGGCGTGCAGCACTGTGAAGGTTTGAGCCTGCGCTGGCATGCTTGCGATCGCCGCAAGCATGCAAAGTGTTATAGCGAATGTCGCTGAGATCGAGGCAGAAATTCGAACCGAGAACGTCATGATATTCACTCTCCGAAACCAGAGAATGCCGTTCGGCGGGTCACACTTTACACCGCATTGATCTGGGATTTCCAGAGGGAAACGTGATTGTCGGATCGGCAGATCAAATCAAGGCAGGTGTTAATCAGACACCCGCACAACCACCAGAGGAATTTTCGGGTCTACACGCCGACGGGGAACGGTTTCGGGCTCCGCTCTTCGGCGCGCTCTTTGACCAGGCTGTCGAAGCGGCCTTGCAGCAGCGACATCAAGCCCGTGTACCAGTAGCCGAAGACGAACAGAAAGAGGAACGGAACCGTGATGTAGTTCTCGTTGGCGATGGCGTACCACACCGTCAGAGCGAAGTAGCCGCCAATCAACATTTCAATCCAGGGAATCCAGCCCAGCCGTTTGCGATACTTCTTGGCGGCCACGCCTTTGTCCTGCTTGCTGACTACGCGATACTTCGGGGTACGGGCAAACGCGCTTTGATGGCCGACGAGGGCTTCCAGCACCGCTTTGCTGTTGGTGATGGTCAGTCCGATGCCCAACGCCATCAATGCCGGCAGAAAGAGAAATGTCCGATACCATTTTCCGGGGAACAGTTCCTTTTGCGACACCAGGTAGAAGCTGGAGATGGAAAACGTCGACGCCAAAAATAATGGGATGTCGATGTACAGCATCTGAAACCATCCCTGATAAAAGCGTATGACCATGGCCGGCAGCAGCAGCACGCTGAGCACGATCATCAGCGGATAGCTCAGGTTCGCCGTCAGGTGATACCAGGCTTCGATCTTTTCGCGCCGATTGACATTGGCGCGCAGCACTTTGGGCAAATCTTTCTTGGCGCACTGAATCAGGCCCTTGGCCCAGCGGGCCTGCTGGGTCTTGAACGCAGTCATCTCGATGGGCAACTCGGCGGGACATTCCACATCCTGCAGATAGCGAAACTTCCAGCCCTTCAGTTGCGAGCGGTAGCTGAGGTCGGTGTCTTCGGTGAGGGTGTCGTGCTCCCAACCCCCGGCATCGTCGATGGCTTTGCGCCGCCACATTCCGGCGGTGCCGTTGAAGTTGAAGAACACGCCCGCTCGCGAGCGGCCTCCGTGCTCCAGAATGAAATGCCCATCCAGCAGAATGGCTTCGACTTCGGTTAGGAAAGAGTAGTTGCGGTTCAGGTGGGTCCAGCGGGTCTGCACCATGCCGATTTCGGGATTGGCGAAGTGGTGGATGACCTTCATCAGCCACTCGGGCGTCGGCATGAAGTCGGCGTCGAAGATGGCGACAAACTCGCCGCTGGAAACCTTCAATCCGGCATCGAGCGCACCGGCTTTGAAGCCCTCCCGATTGGTGCGATGGTGATAGCTGATCTTGTGTCCCAGCGCCGCATAGCGTTCGACCACCGACCGGGCGACCTGCACGGTTTCGTCGGTGGAATCGTCGAGCACCTGGATCTCCAGCTTCTCGCGCGGGTATTCGATCTTGCAGACGCAGTCCACCAGGCGGTCGATCATGTACTGCTCGTTGAAGATGGGTAGTTGAATCGTTACCAGAGGCAGTTCGGCAAAGCGCGATTCCGGCTCGGTCACCTTATTCTTGCGGTGTTTGTAATAAAGGTAGACCAGTTGATAGCGGTGCATTCCGTAAAACGCCAGCAGGATGAGCACTACGAAGTAGGGAATCAGCAGCCCCATGTCGAAGGCGTTGGCGTGATACAGGCCTTTGAACGTGGTGTCGAGAAAATGGGAGCGCAGGTAATGGCGAAGCCCGTGAGGTTCCACCAGCGCGCAGCCAAGCAGGGTGAGGACAGCGTTCAGAAGGGCACTCCGTCGGAAATTAGGAGATCAATAACAGTATCGGGCCGGAAAGCCCGGTAAACGCTTGATTGTACCTGACGCTCTCGCGAAAATTACCGGGAACGCCGCTGGGCCCAAGTTACTGAATGCACACCGGGGAACGCGATGAGAGCTTGGCAGCGAACGGGACGGGAGCAGGACTATTAGCAAAGGATGGGCCGTCGGCGTTGACTGTTGGCCCGTGACGGCTAACAATAGTTACAATAGCAAGCGCGCGAGATCGGATGGCCTTCCCAACCAGAGCGTTTACCGTGCTGCTAGGCAGTGTGCTGGCTGGCTCACTATGGCTGACCGCCCAGTCGCCATCGTCTACCCCGGCCGCAGCCGCGTCGGCGGAATCCCAAGACAACAGCTATCCCGAACAAGGATATCTATCTGACTCGCATTACATAAACCAGTACTTTGACTTTGCCGTCGCCCTTCTGCCCGACATTCATTTCCAGCCTTTCCCGCAGTCGGCCGCGCGCGATGGCAGTTTGCAGTTGCTGGAGCTGGGCGGCCCACCTCCGGCTGACGCCGAGATTTCGATCATCGCCATCCCCATAGGGACAGGGAACAATCAGGACGCCAAGGCCTATCTGCGATACACGCTTGACCAGGAATTGATGCGTGGCGTGGAAGAGCCGCGTCCCTTAGCGAAGATCGAGCTTTCCGGCCATCTGTTTTATTTCTTCGAGACTCGTCGCGGGGTTGAGCAGCACATGCTGCTGGCGACCACGCTGAATGGTTACATCGTGCGAGTGGCCCTGGCCGCTCACGACGAAAAAATCCTGAAGCAGATGGAAGCATCGTTTCAGCACGTGGCATTTTTTGCGGCCGCCGATTTCCGGCAGCACCTGGATGAGGGAGCGCAGCCGTACGACGGACCTGCCGTCTCTTCGCACCAGTTGGCCAGGTTGCAAGACGATCCGCCGATCAGCCACCTGGATCCGGGAAAAATTGGCGGCGATTTCTATGAGAATCCCGCGCTCGGCTTCAGCTACCGTATTCCGCAGGGATGGACTCTGGAAGCCGAAGGAGCGGTGCAGCCGGCGGTAGAGCGGGATCATGTGCGGCAGAATTTTGGCAAGCCTACGCTGGGCGCAACCGAACGCAGGCTACTGGAAGCTTGCAGCCGAACGCTGTTTTCTGCCTGGGCCAAGCGGCCGGCCGCAGACGGGCAGATTTCTTACGATGATTTTGGCGAAGTGACGGTGACGGCGGTTTCTGCCAAATGTTTTCCCGGCATGAAGTTTCCGCAGGATGTGAAAGACCGCCAGGGCTTCAGGAATTTTCTGCTGCAATATGGTCTGACCCACCCTATCCTGACCGACATGCGTGACGCCAAGGTTTTTGCGGCCGAGGGCAACACTTTTCTTTACCTGCACGGGGCGGTCGCGTTTCGCATACCGGATGATGCGCTTTCCCGGCGATTGTCGATTGCTATGGCAGTGACCGAGCGCAGAGGCTACCTGTTGACGTGGTTCTTCGCGGCTCCTCACGATAGCGAACTACAGCCACTGACCGATGAGCGAGTTATTTTCGATTCGGGGCCGCAGATCCAAGCCGCCAGTGCTACGCAGCCCGGAGGCGGAGCCGCGACGTCTGCTACCGATACCTCGCCGGCCCCAGTCGCTTCCACGGCGGCGGCCTCCGCAGCGCAGCCCCAGCCGACATCGCCGGCAACATCCGCAGCGCCCGCAAATACAGCGCCCGCGAATTCCGCGCCCGCTTCGGCCGCCCAGCAGCAGCCGTCGAACGCTTCGTCCACCAAGCCTACGCTGCTTCGTCCGGGCGAGACGATGGAGAGCCAGCAGGGAAAAGGGGCGCGCATTCCCGATAAGCAAAAGCCGTCGAATTAGTGCACTTGCGCAGGTTTCTGCACGATAACATGTGCACTGCGCAAATTCCGTTGCGTCTCCTCTTATGCTGTCGCGCATTCCCTGATAAAATTACTAAAATCCACTCCCCGGAGATGCAATGCAGGCAATCCTTGCGCTGGAAGATGGACGGATCTTCCACGGCAAAGGCTACGGAGCAAAAGGTGAATGTTACGGGGAAGTTGTTTTTAACACCTCCATCACGGGCTATCAGGAAATCTTCACCGACCCCTCCTACGCTGGACAGATCGTAGTTCTCACCAATCCTGAAATCGGCAATTACGGAACCAACTCTGACGACAACGAAGCCACGCGGCCGTACATCGAAGGCCTGATCGTGCGCGAGTTCTCGCGGGTCAGCTCGAACTGGCGCTCGCAGGAGGTCGCGGAAGAATATCTGGAGCGCTACAAGATTCCGGTGCTGGGCGAGATCGATACGCGCGCCCTGGTTCGGCATCTACGCGATCATGGAGTTATGCGTGGCGTTATCTCTACGCTGGAGTTCGACGCCGAGAAACTGGTGGCGAAGGCGCGCTCCATCCCCAAAATGGATGGCATGGACCTGGCCAAGGAAGTCACCACGCGGCACGTTTATCAGTGGGATGAGGGAGTACGCTCGCACGAGCCAACCCAGGTTGTCGGGGTAAAAGACGCGCCGCCGAAACATCATGTGGTCGCCTACGACTATGGGATAAAGCACAACATTCTTCGCCGCCTGGTGGGCGAGTGCTGCAGTGTGACCGTGGTTCCGGCCACTACCAGCGCGGAGGACGTGCTGGCGCTGAAGCCCGACGGCGTATTTCTGTCGAACGGGCCGGGCGATCCCGAGCCGGTGACCTACGCCCAGGAAAGTATTCGCAACCTGATGGGCAAAGTCCCGATCTTCGGAATCTGTCTGGGACATCAGTTGATTGGGCTGGCGCTGGGCGGCAAGACTTACAAGCTGAAGTTCGGACATCATGGCGGCAATCATCCGGTAAAGCAGATGAAGAGCGGCAAGGTCGAGATCACGGCGCACAATCACAACTTCGCTGTCGATCCCGATTCGCTGAAGCAGAGCGAAGTGGACCTGACGCACATAGACCTGAACGACAACACGCTGGAAGGCTTGCGCCACCGGTCGCTGCCACTGTTCAGCGTGCAATATCACCCCGAGGCTGCCCCCGGGCCACATGACTCGCACTATCTGTTCAAGGATTTTGTGAGCATGATGGAGGAGTGGAAGAAGTGACTACTGGCGGGATCGGCCTGAATGGCTTGGCTAGAGAGGTCCGAGGAGCCTTTGAAGAGTTCCTCCCCGATGAGCTGACCCACCTTGACGATCTTCAGACCGCAATTCCTCGAATTGCGAGAAACCAGGAGCTGGTTGCTGCGATTGCGACGTCCGTTAGAAAGATTCCCACGAAGCACAAGGTGTCACTTGGCGATTCCCGTGAGATGAATCTCCCAGACGATAGTGTGCAACTGGTCCTCACGTCGCCACCATACTGGACCTTGAAGGAATATCGGGACACAGCAGGCCAGATGGGACACATTTCGCCATATGATGAATTCATAGAACAGCTGGATCGAGTTTGGCAGAAATGCTACCGTTCGTTAGTTCCAGGGGGACGGCTGATATGCGTAGTTGGTGACGTGTGTCTCTCTCGGAGAAAAAATGACGGCAGACACACCGTAGTTCCTCTGCACGCGTCGATTCAGGAAAGCTGTCGAAAGATTGGATTCGACAACTTGGCGCCCATTATTTGGCACAAGATCGCAAATGCTGCTCATGAAGTAGAAAACGGAGGCGGCGGTTTCTTGGGAAAACCCTACGAACCGAATGCGGTAGTTAAGAATGATATTGAGTTCATCCTGATGGAACGGAAGTCCGGCGGATATAGGACTCCGGAACCTGCGACCCGCATCCTTAGCTTAATTGGGGCCGAAGATCACAAGCTTTGGTTTCAACAGATATGGACAGGGGTCACTGGTGCTTCGACTCGTTCTCATCCTGCGCCATACCCGTTCGTATTGGCGGATCGACTGATTCGAATGTTCAGTTTTGTTGGCGACACTGTACTCGACCCTTTCTTAGGAACAGGAACCACGGCTGTGGCGGCAGCCTTGGCAGGACGCAACAGTCTCGGAATTGAGATTGACCAACACTATCTCCACAGTGCGGTAGCTCGAATTAGGCACGAAACATCTTCGTTGTTTCACCAGGTCGAGATCGAAGTCGACGAGGGCGAGCAAAATGGAGTTTAGCCCCGATCTGAGCCAAAGACTTAGGACCGCAATCCAAGCCTTTTGGGCTACGCGTGAATCTCAGGCTGGCAAGCAGGGAGTGAAGAGCGGAATTCGAGATGCCGGTTTTCGGACTGCAGTCACGGGCGGGGCCCAGATGAACGGTTTTGTCTCCGTGATCCGCGACCTCCTCGAAGAAAGCGGAATCGGGAAGCCCGTTATTTTCACGGAACGATCAGTCGAGCTTCCCGGATGGTTCAGGCCCGAAAAGAAGTGGGATCTCTTGGTTGTGGTTGACAACTGTTTAATTGCAGCAATTGAGTTCAAGTCACAAGTTGGCTCTTTTGGAAACAACTACAACAACAGAACGGAAGAGGCGTTAGGCAGCGCTACCGACATATGGGCGGCTTACAGGGAAGGCGCCTTCAAACCGTCAACCAGACCTTGGCTGGGATACCTTATGTTGCTGGAAGAAGCGCCAGACTCTGTTCGCCCTGTCAGAGCCCAAGAACCCCATTTCAGAGTGTTTGAAGAGTTCAAGAGTGCTTCGTATGCAAAGCGATATGAAATCTTGCTTACAAAGCTTGTTCGGGAACGCCTTTACGATTCAGCATGCTTTCTAATGTCCAGTCGAGACAGCGGCCTGTCCGGTCAATACCGCGAGCCAGCGCCAGAACTTAGCTTCGAGAATTTCATCACTTCCTTGATGGCGAGGGCCATCGCTTGTAAGAAAAGCTCCTGAGGCCACATGCCACGCCGCAACGACATCGCGAAAGTGCTTGTCATCGGCTCAGGGCCGATCGTCATTGGACAGTCGGCTGAGTTCGACTACTCGGGCGCACAGGCCTGCAAGGCGCTGCGCTCGGAAGGCTATGAAGTGGTGCTGGCCAATTCCAATCCGGCCACTATCATGACCGATCCGGAGATGGCCGACCGCACCTACATCGAGCCCCTCACCCGCACGTACCTGGAAGAAATCATCCGCCTCGAAGCCGAGATGCTGACGGCCAGCGGCAAATCTGGCGTCTTCGCTCTTCTGCCCACGGTCGGCGGACAGACGGCGCTGAATCTGGCAGTCGAATTGGCTGACGGCGGCGTGCTCGAAAAGTACAACGTGCAGCTGATCGGCGCGCAGCTCGGCGCTATCAAGAAAGCTGAAGATCGCCTGCTGTTCAAGGATGCGATGACCGCGATTGGTCTCGACGTCCCGAAATCGTCGCTGGTCAACAATCTGAAAGACGGCATCGACTTCAGCAGCAAAATCGGATTTCCGGTGATTCTGCGGCCGTCGTTCACTCTGGGCGGCACCGGCGGCGGCATCGCTTACAACCGCGAAGAGCTGCTGGAACTGCTGGCCCGCGGCCTCGATCTTTCGCCCGTCCACGAAGTGCTTCTGGAAGAGTCGGTGCTCGGGTGGAAGGAGTATGAGCTGGAGCTGATGCGCGATCTGGCCGACAACGTCATCGTTATCTGCTCGATCGAAAATTTCGATCCCATGGGCACGCACACTGGCGACTCCATTACCGTTGCGCCGGCGCAGACGCTGACGGATCGCGAGTATCAGGCCATGCGCGATGCCGCTATCGCCGTCATTCGCGAGATTGGAGTCGAGACCGGCGGCTCGAACATCCAGTTCGCCGTCGATCCCCACAACGGACGCATGGTGGTCATCGAGATGAATCCGCGGGTGTCGCGGTCCTCGGCGCTGGCGTCGAAGGCGACCGGATTTCCGATTGCGAAGATTGCCGCCAAGCTTGCCGTTGGCTATACGCTCGACGAGATTACCAATGACATCACGCGCAAGACCCCGGCCTGCTTCGAGCCGACGCTCGACTACGTGGTCGTCAAAATTCCTAAGTGGCAATTCGAGAAATTTCCCGGCGCCGACGAATCGCTTGGACCGCAAATGAAGTCGGTCGGCGAAGTGATGGCCATCGGCCGCACCTTCAAACAGGCGCTGCTGAAAGCCGTACGCTCCATGGAGACCGGCAAGAAAGCTACGGCCGACGATATCGAGCCACGCATCCTGACCAAGCGGCTGGTGACGCCCCATCCCGAGCGGCTGCAGTACATTCGCTACGCGCTTTCCGAGGGCATGAGCGTACGCGAGATCGCGCAGATGACCAACATCGATCCCTGGTTCCTGCATCAGCTGAAAGAAATTGCCGATGTGCAGGCCAAGCTAGGTACGGAGCCGATCGATGCCGAGCGCTTGCGCGAGATCAAGCGCATGGGCTTCTCTGACGCGCGGATTGGCGAAGCTCTCCATCTGAAGAGCGGCCAGGACACCAGCGAGAAGATGCACCAGCTGCGGCGGGAGCACAACGTCCGGCCGGTATTCAAGCGGGTCGATACTTGCGCGGCCGAGTTTGAGAGCTTCACCCCGTATATGTACTCGACCTACGAGGAAGAGGACGAGGCGACGCCCACCGATCGCAAGAAGGTCATCATCCTGGGGAGCGGCCCGAACCGCATCGGGCAGGGAATTGAGTTCGATTATTGCTGCTGCCATGCTGCATTCGCGCTGCGCGACGACGGCTTCGAGACCATCATGGTCAACTGCAATCCCGAGACCGTCTCCACCGATTACGATACCAGCGATCGCCTGTACTTCGAGCCGCTCACTTACGAAGACGTGATGGCGGTGTATGAGCACGAGGCGGCAGGAGGCGCGCCGATCGGAGTGATCGTGCAGTTTGGCGGACAGACGCCGCTGAACCTCGCGTTGCCGCTGAAGGCCGCGGGCGTGCCCATCATCGGGACATCGCCCGAGAGCATCGATCTGGCGGAAGATCGCCGACGCTTTGGCAAGCTGCTGGAGGAGCTGGAGATTCCGCAGCCGCCGGGCGCGACAGCCGCCGGCGTGGAAGAGGCTGTCGCCAATGCCAATCGCGTCGGATATCCGGTGCTGGTGCGGCCATCGTATGTGCTGGGCGGGCGAGCCATGGTTCTGGCTTACGATGATGAGTCGCTTATCCACTACATGAAAGAGGCGGTGGAGTATTCGCAGGAGCGGCCGGTGCTGATCGATCACTTCCTCGAATCGGCTACCGAGATTGACGTGGACGCGCTTTCTGACGGCCAGGACGTGGTGATCGGCGGGATCATGCAGCACATCGAGGAAGCCGGCATTCACTCCGGCGATTCGTCGTGCGTGCTGCCGGCGGTCGATATTCCTGCGCACACGTTAACCACCCTTCGCGAGTACACCTTCCGGCTGGCACGCGCGCTGAACGTCATCGGCTTGATGAATGTGCAGTACGCCATCCAGCGCGACAAGGTCTTTGTGATTGAGGTCAATCCGCGCGCCTCGCGAACTGTGCCTTACGTTTCTAAGGCGACCGGTATACCGCTGGCGAAGATTGCTGCGCGCCTGATGACTGGTCGTAAGCTGCGTGAGTTCCTGCCCGATAACATCGATCGTGCTACCGATCTCGACACCGGCAACTTCTATTTCGTGAAGTCGCCTGTATTTCCCTGGGGAAAGTTTCCTGGCGTCGATACCGTGCTGGGTCCGGAGATGAAGTCGACCGGCGAAGTGATGGGCGTGGCCGACAACTTCGGCGAAGCCTTTGCCAAGGCGCAGGCCGCTGCCGGGCAAATGCTGCCGACCAGCGGCACCGTCTTCATGAGCGGGAATGATCGCGACAAGCCCTTTATGGCGGAGTTAGGCAAACGTTTTGTCGAGATGGGCTTTAGCATTGTGGCCACTCACGGAACCGCGCGGCTGTTGGAAGAAGCAGGCTTGCGAGTCGAGCGCGTGTATAAAGTCAAAGAAGGCCGGCCCAACGTGGTTGACCTGATCAAGGGCGAGCGCATTCAGCTGATCATCAACACGCCGCATGGGGTCGAGCCCTGGTTTGACGAGAAGGCGATTCGCCGGGCTGCCGTGACTGCGCGTATCCCGACCATCACCACGCTGTCGGCGGCACGGGCGGCCTGTGAGGGCATCGCGGCTCTGCAACGAGGCGAAGTCAAGGTTTACGCGCTGCAGCAGTTGCATGTGGACAAGAAGCAGCAACTGGCGACGAGCAGCTAGCGAAGAGCAGCCAGCAATCAGCCTTTCCTGGTCGGTGCTCGGCGGTTGGCGTATGCCAGATCGTCACCCTCTCAAGATTGTCATCACGAGCGCAGCGAGGGATCTGCTGTTCGTGCGCAGTGGAGAATCTTCCCGCGGCGACGAAAAGCAGATCCCTCGTCGGGCTGAAGCCCTCCTCGTGATGACAATCGTATTATCTCGCGGTTGACCACTATTCTGACTATGGTTAAAATAGCGAGCTACGGGGTTTCACCATGCAGGAAATCGCTATCTCGGAATTTAAGGCCAAGTGCCTCTCGTTGCTGCAGCAAGTTTCCAAAACGAAGGAACCAATTCGGGTAACGCGGTTTGGCAAGCCCGTGGCCGACGTTGTTCCGCCGGCAGAAGTTGAAGTCGATCGCAACGCCTGGATCGGTTCCGGCCACGGAACCGCCAAAATCCTCGGCGACATCATTTCTCCCGCCAGTGAGCCGGAGGAGTGGGAGGCGCTGCGCGATTGAAACTCTTGCTCGACACGCATATCTGGCTCTGGGCTTACCTGGAGCCAAAACGTTTGCGACCCCACCTTTTACGCGAGTTGCGCAACCCGGCAAACGAGCTGTGGCTGTCTCCAATCAGCACGTGGGAAGCCCTGACTCTGCAAGCCAAGGGCAAAATTCAGTTGCCCAATGACATTGAACGGTGGTTGCACCAAGCTACTCTTCCTCTGCGGGAGGCTCCGTTGACCCACGAGATCGCGCTGGCTGCCAGCCGTCTGTCGCTGCACCCTGATCCGGCCGATCGATTTCTCGCAGCTACGGCGCAGGTTCTTGATTTGGTATTGGCTACAGCCGATCAGCGCCTGCTGGGCGTGGCCGAAATTCGGACGCTGGGAAATCGATAGGCGATGGTTGACGAAGCATCCGGTTAGATCGTGAGTGAGTGATAAGGTCTGTTCTCGCCCACGATATACTTTCTAGTTGGGCGAGTTACTCAACTGAGGGCGCTTGTCGGAATGAACGAGCCGCGTGCGATGGCATCGCGGCGCTGCAACAGGAAGAAGCCAAGGTTTACTCGCTGCAACAGTTGCATGTGGAGCGGGAGGCCACGGCGAATGGACGGGATGAACGGCGTGCATCTGCCACAAGAGTATTCGTACAATCCGACGCTGCGTTTGATTATCCTCACGCTCGGCGCGGGTATCTTGTGGATCGGGATGGAGGCGTTCTTCTGTCGATGCCTGCCGCCGGTTTCAGTTTCTGGTTTGGACTAGTCCCGATACTGTTCGGCCTTCTGTTGGTTCTACGCCGACTCACGTTTCATCGGACACTTCGACTTGACTGCGACGCACTCTTGCTGCCCACCGGGTTCCTTCGTGTGCGAACCGCGTGGGTTCCCTACAACAGCATCGAACGTGTTTGGCAGACCAATATTCCTTGGATGGCCGTTCTTTGCATCGCTACCAAGAATGGCAAATTCGAGGTCCTATCGGGAATGCTTCCCGATGCAGATAGCTACCTTGCTGTGCGAGACTTCTTGACTTCACAAGCGAATGATCACACCGACTGACCGCACGCGCTTCCCCGTCCTATAATTACTACGAAGGTCCATCATGCTTCTTCACGGAATCTTTCCTCCCATTACCACTCCGTTTTATCCCGACGGCAGAATTTATTTCCGCAAGCTGGAACAGAATGTCGAGCAGTACTCGCACACGCCGGTGACCGGCATCGTGGTCCAGGGCTCGACTGGCGAGGCGATCCTGCTGAGCGATGAAGAGCGTCGCGAGGTGCTGAAGTGTGCCCGCGAGTTTGCGGCTAACGACAAGGTCCTGATCGCCGGGACGGGGATCGAATCGGCCATCGAGACCTTGCGCCTTACCGAATATGCTGCCGGCCTCGGCTACGACATTGCCATGGTGCGCACGCCGCATTACTACAAAGGGCAGATGTCTGACCCGGCGAACATGCTGGCCTTCTACCGTTTTGTGTGCGATCGCTCGCCGCTGCCAGTGATCATCTATAACTTTCCGCAAGCCACTGGTTACGACATCCCTGCTGAAGTAGTGGTTGAACTTGCGGAACACCCGAATTTAATCGGTATCAAAGAGTCGTCAGGCTCGATCGAGAAGGTGCAAAAGATGGTGGAGGGCACGCGTCATATCAAGCGTTCCGCAACCGTGACCGAAACTTTCGCTCCGGTAACTGCACGCATGTTGGCCGCGGCGACAGCTGCCTCTGCCAGCGCTGAAGGCGGAGCCCTGGTGACCGTAGGGGCTCTGGTGGGAACCGCTGCGCCCAAGCCGTCGTCGGCTGGCGTTACCGTGGTTGGGGGGCTGAAGACTCGGCGGAAGGAAGTTGGATTCCAGGTGCTGGTAGGTGCGGCGCACAAGCTGCATCCGTCGCTGGATGCCGGTGCAGTTGGCGCGATTCTGGCTTTTGCCGACTGTGCTCCCACCGCGTGCTACGAAATTTATGCGGCGTGGAAAGATGGCGACGCCGCTCTGGCTCGCGAGAAGCAGGACCGAATCGCGAAAGCCGCCGAGCGGATTGTTGGCGGGCTCAGCATTCCCGGCGTGAAATATGCGATGGATTACAACGGCTTCTTCGGCGGCGTGCCGCGGTTGCCGTTGCTGCCGCTTACCGCGGACAAGAAGGCCGAAGTGGAGCAGTTGCTGGAGAACATCAGGAATTGAAGAGCAGTTGTCAGTGGCCAGTTGTCAGCGGGAATAGCCGCAGACGGTTCACGCCTGCGGCATCTTGCTTAGACCGTTATAGCGCGGCCGATCCACGATGAATCAGTGCTGCTCACCTTCCACGCGCAGTTGAGCGCTTGGCACTCTCCTGCCGCTAGCGTTTCTTGCGATTCTTACCGTTTGTCTTTCCGGGACGATTGCCGCTTTCTGACGATGATCCCCGCCCGGGACTCTCCAGCACCGTCTTATCACCACTGACCAGATTACCTACGCCTTCGCGGTTCTTGCCGCCGCCAAGGTTCGGCTGCTGCGGCTGCTTGTCGCCGCCGCTGCGGCGCGGTGTCGCCGGAATATCGAGCTCCCGATGGTGAGAGCCCTTCTGTCCGTCGGATTCGCCGCCCGTGTCGCTGGCCTTGGACTGCCCTCCGCGTTGCTGCCGGGACTGCTCGTCATGATGCATGTCGAGCGGATGAGTTCCCGGATCCTCGCCTTCAGTCTCGCCGCTGCGGGGATCGACGATGAACAGCAGGTCCGACAGATCGCTGGCGTGCTCTTCTTCCTCGCTGAGAATGTGCTCGATCATCACCCGGGTGGTCGGATCGTGGTCGGCGAAGTGGCGAATCATCTTCGAATAAACCTCGATGACGATGCGTTCGGCGATCAAGTCCTCTTTGATCATGTCGGCCAGCGATTTACCTTCAGCGTACTGCGACGCTGAGCGTTGCAGCAGCGACGCCGGATTGAAGTCTGGCTTGCCGCCCAATTGCTGGATGCGCTCGGCAATTTCGTCGGCATGCTCGCGTTCGGCGTCGGCGTGCTCCTTGAATTCGTCGCGGACGGCAGTTCCATGGACGCCGGTTGCCATGAAGTAATGATGCATGTAACGCAACACGCATACGATTTCGGTGGCCAGAGCTTCGTTCAGAATGGAGATGGTTTGTTCAACGTCCCCCTGGTAGGATTTCGTTACCGCTCCATCCTCAATCTTCTGGGCCGCGCGTTTGCGTATGTCTTCCACATCAGTGACAAAACTGGGCATAAGAATTCGACCTCGCTCAAGGCTGCCGCCCTCGCTTCGGGCACAAGTTCGCGTCGACCGAGACAATTGACGGTGCCTGCTGTTGGATTCCGGGTGGTCGGTTATGGATGTATGAAGGCCAGGATGGCAGCGAAGGCTACAACTCGCGGCCAGCGAACTTCTCGCGAATGGGCGCGGAATCCCCGGATGAGCTACGGACTAGTCTCGACGTCGACCATCAATTCGCCTGACGGTTCCGGGCTGACCCTTACGGAGCGCAGCGACAGGACGATCGCGTCGGCCTGCGCAAGCTGTTCCCGGGGATAGGTCGTGGTCAGCGCGATGGCGATCATTCCGGCAGACTTGGCGGCGCGAATTCCGGACGGCGCGTCCTCCAAGACCAGGCACTCCTGGGGCTGGCGAAGCAGCGCTTTGGCTCCTGCCAGGTAGGGCTCGGGATCGGGCTTTCCGCGCGTCACGCCGTCGGCGGTAATCATGTTTGAGGGGACAGGCAGCCCGGCAACCTGCAGCCGCTTCGTCGCCAATCGGCGAGTGCCGGAGGTGACGATGGTGTAGCGATCCGCCGGCAACGCAGTCAACAGCTCTTTGGCTCCGGGCAGCACGCGCAGACCTTTGGTGTCTTGGATTTCAAGCTGCTCGATCCGCCCAGTCTCCCCTTGGGCATCGAGCCGTGGAGCCACCTGGCGAACGGTCTCGATAGTGCGCTGGCCATGGGCTACCTGGACCACATAGTCCGGGTTGAGTCCGTGCTCGCGGGCCCAGGCAGCCCAGACGCGGGTTACACAGGGAGTGGAGTCGACCAGCACGCCGTCGAGGTCAAAAAGAATGGCTGCACAACGAAACGAAGGCATGATTCAGTTTCGCAGAGGCCAGGGCCGCTCAGCAAAGAGAGGCTCTCCCAGAACGGGCTGCGAACCATTCAGAATTGTGCGCGAAGCGAATTTCGCTGAGAGATTAGGACGGCATCGAATATATTGACTGCAATGCCTTCGCTCGCACTTTCGGAATTAATTGGCGCGGCCGTGATCGACAACAGCGGCACGCATGCGGGCAAGGTGCGCGAAGTTACGCTGGTTCCGCAGGAGAATGCCAGCCTGGTAACCGGCTTCGTGGTGAAGACGCGCCACGGCAATCGCCTGGTGCCGGCGACGTCGATCAGCTTGATTAATGGCGGCTTGCGGATCGCCACCTCGGCCGCCGAATGGAGTCCCTATGGGGGCGGCGAGGGCATGCTGCTGCTGGAACGCGATTTGCTCGATCAGCAGATTATCGATGTTCACGGGCGGAAAGTGGTGCGGGTCAATGATGTCGACATTCACGAGGAGCGCAGTAACGATCACATCGTGCTCAAAATCGGAGCGGTGGATGTAGGACCGCGGGGTGCCATCCGTCGTCTGCTGAAGGGAGTGGTCCCGGCCGGAGCGCTGCACCTGTTGTTGGAGAGAATTCCTCCGCGCATGATTCCTTGGGAGTTCGTCGACCTCATCGAGATTGATCCTGCCCGCAGGGTCAAGCTGAAGATCTCGCTGGATCGCCTGGCCAAGCTGCATCCGGCCGATATTGCCGACATCGTTGAGGATCTGGCTCCGGCCGAGCGCGAAGCCATCTTCGAAACTCTGGATGAAGAGGTTGCGGCGGAAACGCTGGAGGAAATCAGTCCCAGGCTGCAAGTGTCGATTCTGAGCTCCCTGGATTCTGACCGCGCCGCCGACATTGTCGAGGAAATGGATCCCGATGCCGCCGCCGATCTGCTGGGCGATATGCATCCCGATGCGTCGCAAGAGATCCTCACGGAAATGGAGCCGGAGGAGCGTGCCGAAGTCGCCGGGCTGATGACCTTCGAAGAGGACACAGCGGCCGGGCGCATGACGACCGACTACATGGCGCTGGGGCCGAGCGCCAAAGTGGAAGATGCCATCGAGATGTTGCGCAACTTCGAAGGCGGAATCGAGAGTGTCAGCACAATCTTCATCATTGGGGAGAAAGAAAAGCTTCTGGGATCGGTTCCATTGGCGAAGATCGTACTGGCGCCGCCCGGCACTCCGCTGATGATGCTGAGCACCGGCCACCTGACCACGATCCATCCCGGCGCCGACGAGAAGAGGGTGGCGGAACTGTTCGACAAGTACAACTTGCTGACCCTTCCGGTGATTGACGACGAAGGCGTGCTGACCGGGGTGATAACCGCCGATGACGTTATCAACATGCTCAGGGCGAAACTGTAAAGACCAGTTGTCAGTAGCCAGTTGTCCGTTCTCAGTTTTCGGTAGTTGGTCGGGGTAAGTGTATGACGATCCGACCGAATCCCACGCCGGGCGAATTGAAGGCGCTTCAGTCATGAGTCCACTTATAACCGCGATCTCGGTTCTGTTTGTCATCCTTCTTGCGGGTTATGCTTGGTTCCTCGTGTTCCGTCCACACATGCTTACCGGGAAGGTGAGGGCGAGCCTGGAGAGACGAAACCTCACCGATAACCTCATCGCCCATTACTTCATTTTTAGGAGTTGGTATCCGACGTTTCTTCGATGTGTAGGTTTGTTCATATGGCTTTGGGCTGCTGCGGTCATACTGGTTACCGCAAGCGCCCTGTGGAAATCAACCTGACCGACGACCCTCTGCCTTCCGATTGGCGCATTTTCTGACATGCGTTTATTCTGGGTGTTCTTCGCATCTCACCATAATTCCCCGGTACCATGCCTGATCCCCGACGCGTTCGAGTTTGGCGAATTCGCCTCCTGATGTTCCTGGCCGTTATCGGCCCGGGATTCATTACCGCGAACGTCGACAATGATGCCGGCGGCATTTATACCTACTCCGCCGCGGGAGCGCAGTTCGGATATCTGCTGCTTTGGGTGATGATCCCCATGACCGTGGCGCTGGTGGTCGTGCAGGAAATGTCGGCGCGCATGGGGGCCGTCACCGGCAAGGGCCTGAGCGATCTCATTCGCGAAGAGTACGGCCTGCGCATCACCTTCTTCATGATGCTGGGGCTGGTGATTACTAACTTCGGCAACGTAGTCTCAGAGTTTGCCGGGGTGGCCAGCAGCCTGGAACTGTTCCACATCTCCAAATACATCAGCGTGCCGGGCGCTGCGTTGATCGTGTGGTTGCTGGTGGTCAAGGGAACCTACAAGAGCGTGGAGAAAGTTTTCCTGGCAGCGTCGTTCTTCTACTTCGCCTACATTATTGCGGGCGTGCTGGCCGGGCCGAGTTGGAAAAAGGCGTTCATCGCTACTTTTCAGCCGCCGCACAGTGGTGCCTTCCACGATTCGTCTTATATCTACATGGTGATTGCCGTGGTGGGAACCACGATTGCCCCTTGGATGCAGTTCTACTTGCAATCGTCCATTGTGGAGAAGGGAATTACTCCGCGCGAATATAAGGCTTCGCGTTGGGACGTCATCCTAGGCTGCTTGTTCACTGACATTGTCGCCTGGTTCATCGTAGTGGCGTGCGCGGCGACCCTCTATGTCCACGGCATCCGGCAGATTCGGGATGGCGCCGATGCGGCGCAGGCGCTGCGTCCTTTGGCGGGCGAGTATGCCTACATTCTTTTTGCGGCTGGATTGTTTAACGCTTCGTTGTTCGCTGCTTCCATCCTGCCGATTTCGACGGCCTATACGGTGTGCGAAGGCTTGGGCTTCGAGTCGGGAGTAGGGCACAAGTTTGGCGAGGCCAAGGTCTTCTACTGGCTCTACACGCTGCTGCTTATCGCCGGCGGCGGCATCATTCTGCTGCCCAACTTGCCGCTGGTGAAAATCATTGTTCTTTCCCAGGTAGTGAATGGAATTGTTCTGCCGTTTGTCCTGATCTTCATGTTGCTGCTGATTAACAAGAGCGAGCTGATGGGCAAGCACGTGAATGGGACCTGGTTCAATCTGATCGCGTGGGCGACCACCATCATCATGATCGGATTGACGATTGCGTGGTTCGCGACTGGGCGCGGCGGAAGCTAGGGCAGTTTCGCGTCGGGGGTTTTCTGGGAGCGGGAGAAAGCAGATCCCTCGTCGGCCTGAAGGCCTCCTCGTGATGACAAGAATGAAGAACTGTGTAGCACAGGTGAAGCTGCGCCGCTTCAAAATCAGCCTAGGCGGAGTCAAAAGCTACCGCCCGTTCGCAGCCAGCTTAAAGCAGTTTGCCGGCGGCGATCTGTTCGACCAGAGTGCGATCGGCGTCGAGAAAATCTAGGGTCGGCAATTCGCGGCGGTTGACCCAGCGCACTTCGCGGAAGATCCGATTCTGCAGCTCTCCCTCATACTGTTCCACCGCAAAGAATTGAAGATCCACCGCGTTGCCGTTCTGATATTGATGTTGCAGTTGGAAAACTTTCGGACCGATCTCGGCGTGGATTCCCAGCTCCTCGTCCAGTTCGCGTTGCAGGGCTTGGGCAGGCTCCTCGCCCGGCTCAATTTTTCCTCCGGGAAACTCCCATTTCAGCGGCAACGCCTGATACTCGGTCCGCTGGCAGCACAGGATTTCTTCGCCTCGTACCATGAGGGCGGCAACCACTTGCTTGATCATCGGAAGAGTTCCGTTCGGTCACCGCAAAAGCCGGCGGTCACGTTGTTTTCTCCAGATACTGGCCGACCAGCCGGGCACAATGTTCCACCAGTTGACGGTCGTCAGCGGTGAACGCCGCCGAAGTGTGACTGTCGATGTCGAGCTCGCCCACCACTTCGCCCTTCACAAATATCGGGACGACGATTTCTGATTTGGTTTCGAGCGAACATGCCAGATATCTCGGGTCAGCGTTAACGTCATCGACGATTACCGTTCGCCCGGTCGAGGCAGCCGCTCCGCAAATGCCTTGATTGAGAGGTATCCGGTTGTGAGGGGTGATGGCGCCTACATAGGGGCCGAGAACCAGGACCGGATCCTCGCCGGCGGCGGGTTTTTCGATCATGTAAAAGCCGACCCAATCAAAATGAGGCAAGTGCTCTTTCAGGCGTCCGACCACAATGCTCATCAAGTCTTCGACGCTATTGGCTGCTTCGGAGAGAGTCGTCAGTTCCTTAGCGAGCTGTTGTTGAACGGTGGCCATTGGCGTTCCTTTGTATCACAAGCGTGTTGCGTTCACTGGACCTGTGAGCTGGCGAATTCCGGAGGGACGCGGAAATCGCTCGGGATGCAGCGCCCAGGCAATGGCGTCCAAGCCTCCGAGCACGGTTGTCGCCGGCGTGTTGAACAATTCATCCTGGATGCAGAACACGCGCCGGTTGCGTACCGCGGCAAGGTCGCTCCAGCCGCGTTGCTCGACAATTTTTTCGAGCGGAACTCGATCGCCGGCGCCGCACCAGGCAGCAAAAATTACATCAGGCTGCTCAGCGGCGATGGCTTCGGCGGTCATGGGCTTGCCGGGCTGGCCAATGAATTCGCCTCCCGCGGCATGCACCAGTTCCGCAACCCAGAGTTCGGACGCGATGAGGGGATTTCCCCATTCTTCGCAGAATACCCGTTGCTTCGACGGCCCGGCAGATTGCCGGCGAACCTGTTCGATGCGGTTTTGCATTCGGCTGATGACGGTCTCGCCCTGTTCCTGCGCGCCCAAAATTCCGGCAATGGCGGCGATGTCTGTGCAGATGTCGTTAAGGGAGCGCGGTGTGAGGCCGAGAAATCGTACTCCCGCCTTTAGAATTTCAGCCACGGCGCTGGATTGATAGGGAACAGAGGCAAGCACCAGATCAGGTCGCGTGGCGAGAATCTGCTGGGCCTGGGCCGTCCACGAATCGGAGACGATCACGCGCGAGCCATCGGCAACTTCGGGACAAACGTCAACGCAATATTTGGTACAGGCCACCAAGCGATCGAGCAGACCCAAGTCGCGTAAAGCGACCGTGGCGCTGGGCTGCAAAGAGACGACGCGTTGCAAACCATGATTCATAGTCAGGACGTTTCGATTATACGGAGCGACGATAAAAAGGAGTGGTCCTTGAGGTTTGCATTCGGCATTCGCCTACGAAGTGACGAGCTTAGGATTTGTCATCACGAGCGCAGCGAGGGATCTGTTTTTTGCCTGTCCACCGAAAGCAGATTGCTCGCGGCCCAAACCCGGGCGCTCGTAATGACAATTCGCCGGGCTCGATTTCCGGTACTGTCCTGATTAGGACCTGGCCGATTTTCAATAACTGCGTCGCGGTACGTTATGATGTTACGCATCACCTATGTATTCTCCGGAACTCCTCGACCATTTCGAGCATCCGCGCAATTCGGGCGAACTACCTGGAGCCGACATTCACGTGCAGATTGAGAATCCCGCATGCGGCGATGTGCTGGAACTTTCGGCCAAGATAGACGGTGATCAGATTGGCGAGATCCGGTTTCGGGCTAAGGGCTGTGTGGCGGCGATGGCTTGTGCCTCGGCGGTGACGCAGTTAGCCGGCGGAAAGTCGATCCAGGAGGCTCGGGCGATTGGGAAGGATGACATTGCACGAGCAGTGGGGAGCCTGCCTCCGGCGTCCGGACACGCAGCTCAGCTTGCCCTCGACGCCCTGCAAGCGGTGTTGAAGATGGCGGCATAAGCTGATTCGGCGTCGGCCAATCCTGGTTTGCGGGGGACATAAGAAGAACCCGAGGCCGCCCATATTTGAAGCACATCTATTACTGTCGGGGGTGGCGAAAATTAACCACACCCATTTACCGGAAGGGCGCATCCTAAGCAAAGGCAGGTTTTGAGCTTGCGTTCCTGCCCGGTAACTGGGTAGGATAGAGGCGTCCTCCAATCGCCGCACTTCCGTGCAGGCGTTCCTCGCGCCGATATTCCGTGCGCCAGACGGACGCAACTGATTCGATTTCAGTGAAGTATCCAGTCGCCGCCACCAGGCACACTGATAGGTTTGCAGCCTTCGGGCCAAATATAGCGGTACACGAATGTGGGAATCCTGCAATCTGCAGGTGAACCTTATAGAGAGAAGCATGAATCAAGGATCGAACCCTCCTTCCGGGCCTTCCGGAGGGAAAGGACGCAGACGGCGGCGCGGCCGCCGTGGACCCGTCGTGCACGGGGCAGCACCTCAACAACCTGGACAACATCGCCACGGGCCGGGAAAGAACCGTTCGCACGGTCGCAAACCGGGACAACGTTCCGGACAAGGCGCGCTGGGCGGAGGGATTTATACCGCGCCTATGGATCACAGCTATCGTGCGGCCCAGGGTAACAATAACGGTAACACCCACAAGCCAAGCCGGGGGGGCCGGATGAATCAGCCGCTGGGCAAGGAGTTTGTGCCGCCCGAGCCGGAGCCTTTGCCTATGTCTTCCGAGGCGACGCCGGCCCGTATCTTCGCCTTCGTCGACGATCTGTTCTTCCTGGCCAAGATCCAGGAAACGGCGCGCAAGATGAACGTGAAGGTGGAGTTCGTCAAGACCGAAAAAGATTTGCAGGAGAAGATGGGTCAGAACGGCGAAGAGAAGCCGTCGCTCATCATTTTCGATCTGAATAATATTGCGGCCAAGCCGCTCAGCATGATTCCCAAGCTCAAGGCGAAACTGAAGAAGGCCACCAACATTATTGCCTTCGTCTCACACGTTCAAGGCGAACTGAAAATGAAGGCGCAGGAAGCAGGCTGCGATATGGTGCTTCCGCGGTCGGCATTTTCGCAAAACCTGGCGCAGTTGTTGCGGCGACACGGAGCTCCTGAGCCGCTGCAGGAACAAGGCCAATAGAATCGCCTGAAGATTTTTCCTTTCCAGTCCGCGAGGCCTGCGGTTAAAAGGTCAACGCGCGAGCATTTAGAATCGCATCTGCATGGGCAGGCCTGCGCTTCTTCTTAATCCGGCAAACATCCGCCGATACCGCACCGCTTTACTCGGTTGGTACGACCAACACCGTCGCGACTTGCCCTGGCGTAACGACAGCGCCCCTTATCACGTCTGGGTTTCCGAGATCATGCTGCAACAGACACGCGTGGCGGCCGTGCTGGATCACTATGCGCGATTCATGAAACGATTTCCCACGGTGCAGTCGCTGGCTGCGGCTCGTGAGGCGTCGGTGTTGGCGATCTGGAGCGGCCTGGGTTACTACCATCGAGCGCGGCGAATGCATCAGGCGGCGAAGGAGATCATCAGCCAGCGGGAGGGACGTTTTCCGCGGACGGCGCTGGAATGGGCCATGCTGCCTGGAATCGGACGTTATACAGCCGCGGCGATTGCCAGCATCTCGTTTGCAGAAGCGGTTGCCGTGGTGGATGGCAACGTGGCCCGGGTGCTCGAGCGGCTGCTGGGGAAGTCGCTGGGCAAAGAAGCGACGTGGAGGCAAGCGGAAAATCTGTTGGAAGCGCAGCGCCCGGGAGATTTCAATCAGGCCATGATGGAGTTGGGCGCAACCATCTGCACGCCGCGAGCGCCGCAATGCCTGCTGTGTCCCGTGAGTGAGTTCTGCCGGTCGCGCGGAGCAGAGCAGGCGAGGCCGCAATCTCCTCGCAAGCGCAAGCAACTGAGTTATGGCTTGGTGAGGAAGGATTCGTCGATATTTCTGGTGCAGCGTCCGGCTGACGCCTCGCTGATGGCAGGCATGTGGGAGCTGCCGGCGATCCGGGTTGGCGGATTAAACGGAGATATGCCCTTGGCGCGGCTGCGTCACTCCATTACCGATACCGATTGCCAGGTTGCGGTGTTCGCCATGTCGCCGTGCGACTTGCTGGACTCCGAAGCTGCCGGACGATGGCTGACGTGCAGGCAGTGGAAACGGCTTCCCTTGACCGGTTTGACCCGCAAGATTCTTCGCCGGTTACAGCTTGAGTCGAAGCCGAAGGTCGCAGAATCTAAAGCGTAGCGACGAAAGTTCGGAGGTTTGAACGGAATGGCTGCATTGATCGCGGGAAATCGCGCGCCGGATTTCACCTTACCAACGCTTGATGGGCAACAAGTGTCTCTGCGGGAGGCGTTGGCGAAAGGCCCGGTTCTGCTGGCCTTCTTCAAAGTAGGCTGCCCGGTCTGCCAATATGCTTTGCCTTTTGTTGAGCGCATGTATCAAGCCAATCAAAGCGCGAACATCACCGTGCTCGGTATTTCGCAAGATAATGTCCGCGACACGAAGGCCTTTGCGAAGGAATACGGAATCAGTTTCCCGATCGCCCTCGACGATCCCGCCAACTACGCGGTCTCGAATGCCTATGGACTGACCAATGTGCCCACGCTCTTCTATATCGCTGCGGATGGCGAGGTTGAAATTTCTTCGGTCAGTTGGTCGAAAGCCGACATGGAAACGATCAACCAGAAGATGGCTGCGGTCCGTAGTCAGACGCCCGCGGTTCTTTGGCGCAAAGGCGATGATGTGCGCGACTTCCGCTCTGGTTGAAGCTCGAAAAACTGATCCGCGGTCGGCGGATCAAATGTGGTTGCGATACAAACTAAGCTCGTCGCGAGAATCAATTTGCTTTGTGTCAGGGCATGACTTTAGTCGTGCCGAAGAAGGCGGCCCATAAGTTGGGCTCTAGCCCCTGGAAGAACAAGGGTTTCTCAGGGGCTAAAGCCTTGTTCTATCCAGGCTGCCCGCGGCACGTCTGAAGACGTGCCCTGACACAATCCTGCCTGAGTTCGAACTGTGAGATTGCTCAAGTAAGCTTCATTCTCATCGCGCCATTGGTCGGCGAGCGGTTTCGCGTAGAATAAGAAGTTTTCTGCAGCTGCATGCAACGCACAGGAGACCTTTACTTGCGTAGACCGGCGCTGATTTCACTGCTCGTGATTTTATTTGTGGGTCTGCTGCTGGCCCAGGCTGTTCGTCCTTCCGTATCGGCAGCATCTGCCGGCTCCGACGCGAGCGTTCCTCATGTAGCTGGGCTGCCTCCGGCGGCCGAGCAGGCCATGGCGACCGTTGATCCGGAAAAGATTCGCGCCCACGTGCGTTTTCTGTCCCATGATTTATTGGAAGGCCGCGGCACCGGACAACGCGGCGGCGACATTGCCGCCGAATATATTGCGACGCAGTTTGCTCTCTACGGGCTGAAGCCTGCCGGGGATAACGGAACTTACATGCAGAAGGTCCCCATGGAGGGCATCGCGACGCAGGATGTTTCGACTCTCACAGTCGTCCCGACCAGCGGCCAGCCGATTGAGCTGATCTACCGCCGGGATTTCGTGGCCATGGATGAAACCGGTAAATCGCAGAATGACCTGGACGCCGACATGGTGTGGATGGGCTATGGCATCGATGCTCCCGAGTTCAAGTGGAACGACTACAAGGACGTTGACGTGAAGGGCAAGGTGCTGCTCATGCTGGTGAATGAGCCGCCGTCGGACGATCCGAAATTCTTTGCCGGCAAGGCCCTCACCTATTACGGCCGGTGGACTTACAAGTTCGAGGAGGCCGCCCGCAAGGGAGCCGCCGGCGTGATTCTGATCCACAAAACCGACATGGCCAGCTATGGGTGGAACGTGGTGCGGAACTCGTGGTCGGGCGAGCGGGCGTACTTGCGCAACGATCCGGCTCCAAAGCTCACCGTCGCCTCATGGATTCAGACGGACGCCGCGAGCAAGCTGGTGCAGGCTTGCGGCATGAATCTGGACGAGATGATTGCCGCCGCGCAGATGCCTGGTTTCAAGGCGGTTCCGCTACCGGCCAAGCTGAAAGCGCACATCGTCAGCCAGATTCGCCAATTCGATTCCAACAACGTGCTGGCTATGCTGCCGGGCTCCGATGCCAAACTGAAAGAGCAGGCCGTGGTTTACACCGCGCACTATGACCATCTGGGAATCGTGCCGGGAACTTATCCCGACGCGATCTATAACGGCGCGCAAGACAATGCCACCGGCTGCGGCATCTTGCTGGAGATTGCGCAGGCTTTTGCCGGCGTCCGCCAGCAGCCCAAGCGCTCGATTTTGTTTGCCGCAGTTACGGCCGAGGAGCAGGGGCTGCGCGGCTCGGAATATCTGGGCAAACATCCGCCGGTCCCGGCGAAAGACATTACGCTGGACCTGAACTACGACGACGTGCCGACACTGGGCGTTCCCGAAGAGGTGAATGTGGCCGGAGCCGAACGGACGAACTTTTACCCCACGGTGGAAAAGACGGCGCAGCAGTTTTCTCTGACCATCGTGCCCGACTCGCAGCCCGGCGCCGGTCACTATTATCGTTCCGATCATTTCAGCTTCGCCCGCGCCGGTGTGCCGGCGTTTTCCATCGACGAAGGCGATAAGTATCAGGGCCACGATCGGCAGTGGGGCGCACAACAATCGCAGGACTATGTTGCTCACCGGTACCATCAGCCCAGCGATGAGTATCGGCCGGATATGGATTTTCGCGGCGATGCCGTGATGGCGCGCTTCGGGATCGCGTTGGGATGGCAAGCCGCCAATCAGGCGGCGTTGATCGGGTGGAAGCCGGGGGACGAGTTCGGCAAGGTGAGGATGCAGTAGGCAGTTGTCGGTAGTCAGCTAGCTGTCGGCAGTCAGCTCTCAGCAGTTAGCAGTTAGCTCTTAGCAAAGCAATTGGCTCTTCATTTTCAGCCAGCACCTTTAGAACTGTCATCCCGACCGAGCGGCTTCAGGCGCGAGCGGAGGGATCTGCGATCCTTCGCGGCGTAGAACCGCATATCCCTCGACTCGGACTAAAGTCCTCGCTCGGGATGACAGCAACGATGAGGAAAGCACTCAACTACTGACAACTGGCAACCGGCAACCGGCAACTGCTTTACTGCAGCCGTTTCATCCTGAAGGGAATTTGCACGACGGCTTCGACCGCGACGGGTTCGCCATTCTTGATGCCGGGGCGGAAGTGCCACAGTGACAAGGCGTGCATGGCGTTGTTGTCGAGGCGGGGATCGAGGCTATTGAGAACCCGGACTGCATCCACGCTGCCATCGGCGCGAATGATGGCGTAGAGCGTGACCGTGCCTTCCACGTGATCGCGCAGGACATCGGGCGGATAGGCCGGGTCAACTTTGCTGGTCACCACCGGCGCGGTCAGCGCAGTCTTGTCGTCGCTCTGCTTCAACTCGGCGAAGCGGATGATCCAGCTGCCGGTCGCCGATGTCAGGTTGGGCATGTTCATGATCAGCGAGTAAGAGCGGCGAGTGCCGAAGATGCGCTGTTCGATGCTGAGGTCAGGATCTTCGGGCAACGTCGGAGCCGGAGTTGCCGCCGGACGATCGTGCATACTGGGCAACGTCGGCTTCATGGCTGCGGCAATCATGCGCTTGCGCGCTTCCAGATCTGGATTGGTCGAGCTGGCCGGCACCGCTTTTGCTACCGTGCCACCAGTTGCCGGAGTTCCTGCCACAGCTGACGTCTTCGCTCCCGGCGGAGCAGCGCCTACCATGATGCCGGGCGGTCCGTTACTTGCGCCGTGACTTCCTCCGCTATCGGCTGCGCCCGTGCCCACTACGTTAGGAGTGCCCGGCGCGTCCGCTTTCCCGGTGGGAGAGGCGTGAAACTCTCCACTGCGATTTCCGCTGGGCAGGGAAATAGGCCCGTGAACGTCGGCCGGATTCAGTCCCAGCGCGATCAACTGACCCTGGCCTTGCGAGGTGGGCAAGTTCTGCACGTTGGGCGAGGGGGGAATGTTCTTGGCGCCGCTATCGCTGACTCCGCTGGCTCGCTGCACCGGCGTTGGCAACTTGGGCGCAGCCACCTGTGGCTCCATCTGCGCGATGTTGATCTGGCCGTGCTGCAACTTCAGCTGATCGGCCGACAGCGGAGGCTCAACCACGGAAGGCTGCGGCATGGTCGGCAACTGCAGCTTCTCTTTGATCTGCGAGACATCGGCTGCCGGTCCCACCACTTGCGGATCGAATTGCGGAACTTTCAGTTGCGAAACCGAACGCGCCGAGGCGGCCACCGGCTGGGCAGACGGAATCGGCGTCCAGGCAACAATGTTGGGCAGCGAAACGTCGTGATCGAGCTTGACCTTGGGCGGCGTGATGATGGTCTGGTGAGTGTTATCGGGATTCGGTGGAACCGAAAGAATTTCCTGCTTAGCCAGCTTGGGCGCGCCCTGGCGAGGCTTCATCGCCGCTTTTTGCGCGGTGTTGATGGGCGGCAGATATTCGCTGACCGGGTAGTATTCGATGTGGGTATTTTCAAACGGCGACTTCAACTGCGGCGAGCGATTGAAAAACGGCAGAGTGCAAACCAGGTAGATTACAACGACAAGCGCGATGTGAGAAGCGTAAGACTCGGCAAAGCTTACTGGAGCAATGCCGGTGCGAATGAAGAAATCTTTTCCGACGGGAACCGGCGCGGCTGTAATTTCGATGGGCGGAGGCTGGCGGTGAAAAATCAGGTCGCCAAGATTGCGAAAGAAAACCCGATGCCGGGGTTCGAGTTCGCACAGCAACACGGGAGCAATATCTGCTGGCTCCTCGCGCTGTACCCTGGCTGCCGTTACTTCCGACATCATTCTCGACCGTGTGGCGTGTACCCGGATTATATCGAAAAATGCGGCGGGTCGCGGCGCTCATCCGCGGAGCAGATATACTACTTCGCAACCGGGGCGAGGCCATGCAATCATGCTAAAGAGGAGCCATGATGATTCGTAGATGCCTAAGCTTGCCGGTGCTCGCCATTTTGCTGTTACCCGTCGCGATCGCCTGCCAGCCGTGCACCTTGGCGGCACAGGAAAGCGCCAAGTCCTCCAGCCAGGCAGCCGACATTTCCGGGATGTACAGCTTTCTGCGGGAGGGCGAGTTCGTCCAGTTGACGGTGGAGGATGGCCGGCTCTCGGGCTACCTCTCGCGGTTCGGTGATGCCGAAAGCGATAAGGGACAAATCATCGATCAGTTCTTCGACAAGACATCACTGACCGGTGATCATCTGACCTTCGACACCAAGACGATACACGGTGTCTGGTACGAGTTCAGCGGAGTGATCAGCACCGCAGCCGGTAAGCAGCCGGCGCAGGAAGGCTTTCATGTAATGAAAGGCACGCTGATTCAGCACGCGACCGATGCGAAAGGCGGGGAAAAAAAGATGCAACGGCAAGTGGAGTTCAAGTCGTTTCCGCCGGACTTGAGTAAGCCGTAAGCAGTAAGGTCAGTGGATGCTGGTTTGCCCGGCAGAATCAGCCGCAGGATCCTGACTGAAATTCCGTTCCAGTTTCGCTTCCAGATATTCCACGTGCCCATCTTCCATTTGCGCCAGCTGCTGGTAGATTTGGCGCATCGGTCCAGGCTGAGCCTTTTCCGCCAGGCTGGAATAGAAAAGCTGAGCGGCCACCTCGGCCTGCAGAGCGACTTTCAGGGCGCGGTCGCGAGCGTGCAGCCGATTGCAGGCGTCGTCCGCTAAGAGATCGCTATCCAGCCGGGGAACCTCGATGAACTCGACCAGATCCTCCTCGGTCAGGGTGCAGGGCGCATCCCCGAAAAATTCTGCGTGCTTGGCCTGTAACAGGGAACTGTGACGCCGTTCTTCGATCGCCATTTCCCAGAAGACATTGGCGATCTCGATGGACTCGGGGTCGCCGAATTCCACGAACAGCTCGGCAAAGTGGTGGTAGATCTGGGCGTTGCGCTCCTCGATGAAAATGGCGAGGTGAAGGACCTGGGAAGGATCGAGTGCAGTGAAGTTGCGTTTCACGGGGACTCCGTTGGCGTTGGGCACCGCCGCATTGTATTCCTAAATGGGCGCGAGGAAACACGGAAGCAGCAAGTGTGCAGGTTTTCGGTTCCAAAAGGGAACGTGCCATCGAGGTTGTGAGGGTTGGGACGGCGAAAAAGCTTTAGCCGACTTTTTGCTTGGCGCGATCCGCTTCGATTTTCGCGATGGTACGCTTCAGCCAATGCTTCACGTTTTCCCGCAGCTCTTCTTCCGTCTGGTTTGCGGTGGCGACAGTAACTCCATGGCGATTCAGCGGAATATGGTGGCAAGGCACGTCGTCGGTGCGGTACTCCTCCGGGACAAAATCGTAGAGCAGGCACTCATGACAGGCGTGTGGCCGCAAGGGATCGCCATGATTGGGACAGGTGAGGGAATCCTGAAAGATGGAAGCCGGGCCCCAAGGGGTGCTGTACCAGTTTCCATAGCCGCCCTGTTCGAGGAAATTCAGCTCGTAACGTAATACTTCCAGCACATCCCGCTTGTCTTCGGACATGATCGCCCTCCCGGCAGGCGCGCCTTACGGCTACCTATCCTGGGTGACATTGTGTTCTGAGAGCGCACACCGAGGCTGTGACGCTCCTCACGTCTAGGTGTGATGGGTGAGAGGGGAAGCATTCGGCAGTCAGAGGAAGTCCTAACTCGCGCAACGCCAGTCTCGCAGCGGCGAAACTGATCAGCCCCGGGGTAGCGTCTGCCAAAGGAAACTCTGATGAAGTGAAAGCGAGTTCTCGCAGGGGCTAAAGCCCTTTAGTTTTGGGATGCTTGCGGCACGGCTGAAGCCGTGCCCTTTCAAAGCCGGGACTAAATCAGAGCGTCCCTAGGAGCTTCCGTTCTCGCCCCTGTTTCTTGATCTCGATATTCCGCCAACTGCTAGCCGTTTCCGTTCTCTTTTCCCTTCTTCCTGATCTCGATATTCAGCCGCTTGATCTTCTGGTTCAGGGTGGATAACGGAATACGGAACTTGTCGGCGGCTTCGGTCTGGTTCCAGCCGCATTTTTCCAGCATGTCGGCGATGACCCGCCGTTCAATGGTCTCGATAATCTCAAACAGGGAAGCGTCGGGACGATGGTCCATGAGCGCCATATTGCTGCCCCGGCCAGTCAAATTTTCGGGAAGCAGGTCAGGGGTGAAGCTGGGACCGGTCGCCAAGACGACGGCGCGTTCGATGACGTTTTCCAATTCGCGAACGTTCCCCGGCCAGTCGTAGTCGAGCAGAGGACGAAGCGCTTCGGGGGTGACGTGCAGTGGATGTCTGCCGTTTTCCTGGGCAAACTTGACGATGAAATATTCCACCAGCAGCGAAATGTCGTTGGTGCGCTGGCGCAGGGGCGGTAAATCGATGGTGATGACGTTCAGGCGATAGAACAGGTCTTCGCGAAACTTGCCTTCCTTCACCTGCTGCCGCAGATCGACATTGGTGGCGGCGATGATTCGGACGTCGACCTGAATCTCGCTGACCCCGCCCAGGTGCATGAACTTGCGGTCTTGCAGAACACGCAGGATCTTGGCCTGGGTTTCCAGGTTCATGGTGCCAATCTCGTCGAGAAACAGGGTGCCGCGATCGGCAACTTCGAACAAACCTTTCTTGCTGGCGATGGCACTGGTGAAAGCGCCCTTCACGTGACCGAACAGCGTGGATTCCAGCAGATCGCCAGGCACCGAGCCGGTATTCACGGGCACGAAGGCGCGGTCTTTGCGGGGCGAGTTCATGTGGATGGCTTTGGCGATCAGCTCCTTGCCGGTTCCACTCTCGCCTTGCAGCAGGATGGTGGAGCGGCTGGGCGCGACCTGGGCCACCAGATCGAAGATGCGCAGCATGGGCTCGCTTTTGCCGATGATGTGCTCGAAGTTGTAGCGCTGCTTGAGGGCGCGTTTAAGCTGGACAACTTCTTCTTCGGCGCGGCGGCGGCCCACCGCGGTGCGCACGTCGGCCAGCAGTTTCTCGTTGTCCCAGGGCTTCTGAATGAAGTTGGTGGCGCCGGCCTGCATGGCGTTGACGGCATTTTCCACCGTGCCATAGGCGGTGATCATGATGACCGGCAGATCGGCATCGCGCTCGCGAATATCGCGCAGGATCTCGATGCCATTACGCTCGGGCAAAGCGAAATCCATCAGCACCAGATCGAAGGGCCGCTCGGCAACGCGAGTCAGTCCTTCCTGGCCGTCGTTGGCGGTTTCCACCGAGTAGCCTTCGAACTCCAGCAGAGTTTGCAGCGACTCGCGAATGGCAGCTTCGTCGTCGACGATCAGCACCGAGCCCAGGTAGGAAAACTCGTCAACCCCGGGAGTGCTTCGACTTATGGTGGCTTCAGGCACTGACCGCCTTCCGTTGCAGCGGGAATTCCATAGTGAAGGTGGTGCCGCGGCCGGGGACGCTGTCGACCCGGATCTTGCCTGCGTGCTCCTGGATAATTCCGTAGGTCACCGAAAGTCCCAGGCCGGTGCCCCCGCTATGCCCCGTCTTGGGCTTGTTCTTAGTGGTGAAAAATGGATCGTAGATGCGATGAATGTGTTCCTGCGCGATTCCGGTACCGGTATCGGTGACTTTGACTTGCGCCTTGTGTCCGTTAATGGTGCTGATCATCAGTGTGCCGCCGCCCGGCATGGCATCTTTCGCGTTGAGGAACAAATTCAAGAAAACCTGCTGCAGCTTGCCGGTGTTGCCGTGAATGGGCGGCAGGTCAGGATAAAGGTCCTGCTCCACTTTGATGCGCGCGGTTTTGAATTGATGCTCCAGCAGGGTGAGGGTGTCTTTGATAACGCGATTCAGATCGACGTCGCCGAATTCGCCCACCGAAGTGCGCGAAAAGTTCAGCAGGCTGTTGACGATTTCAGAGGCGCGGAAGGTCTGCTTGGTGATCTTGTCGAGCAGCACCGACTGCTTGTCGTCGCCGTGTACCTGTTTGGCCAGCATCTGCGCGTAGGAAGAGATGACGGCCAGCGGCGTGTTGACTTCGTGGGCGACGCCGGCGGCCAGCAAGCCGATGGACGAAAGTTTTTCCGCCTGCGAAAGCTGCGACTCCAGATCGATGCGCTCGGTAATGTCGTCGACGATGATCAGCCGGCCAATTACGCTGAAATTCTTGGCGACCAGCGGTGCAATCGCGATGTTGGTGACGCGGGTATCGCCGGCGGTGGTGCCGAGCCTGAACTTGTAGAGGTTGTGAATTCCCTGGCTGGGCCGCACACGGTAATACTCTTCCAGAAAAGCTGGAGGCAGCACTTCGTCCAAGGGACGTCCCAGCGCATCCAGGCGAGGCAACGCGAACATGACTTCCATCTGGGAGTTCCAGGACTCGATACGGTCTTCCAGGTCGACGGCCAGCACGCCCACGCTGATGGATTCGACGATATTTTCGTTGAATTCCTTCAGGCGTTCGTATTGACCGGCTTTCTCTTCGAGAGATTTATACAGGCGCGCATTCTGCACGGCGATACCGATGTAGCCGGCCAGGGTCTCGAGCAACTGGACGTCTTCGCTGGAGAGGAAATCGCCTTCAGCTGTTTTGCCCAGTCCCAGCACGGCGATCATGCGATTCATGACCGTGCAGGGAATGTAGTAATTCAACTCGAGGCGGCGAATGGTGTCGCGTGCCGAAGGATTCTCGCGTACCGCCTGATTGGTGTTGTCGAAGAACAAGTGGCCGGCCAGCCACTCCGGCCGCTCCACATGCAGAAACTCAAAATCGAGGCCACCGGTGTTGGCGATGCCGTAGGATTTGGCCAGCAGGAACTGGTCTGGCTGCTCCGGATTGGAGAGAAAGATGGCCAGCCGATCGACCATCAAGGTGCGCGACAGGCGATCGACAATCGAGGACAGCATCTTGTCCAGATCGGTTTCCGAATTCAGATCGCGACCAAACTCGATCAGCGTCTTCCGGTAGTCATAGCGCTTGCGGTAAAAGAACTTGTCCAGATAGTCCTGCACCCAATTCTTGAACGGGTCGAACAGCAGCGCCGTAACCGCGATCGCCACCACCAATCCGAATGGACCAGCGCTGGGAAAGTTCTGGTGAAACAGCACCGATGCCACGCCGACTGCCGCAAAATAAGCTGCCGTAATCGCGCCGGCCGCGATGGTGTAAGCCATACCCCGCTTGAAGATGAGGTCGACGTCCATCAGGCGGTAGCGGAAGATGGCGTAGCCAAAGGTCAGCGGCAGGAAGACCAGCGACAGCACGGAAATCTTCATCCCCAGGCTGGGTACGTTTCCGGAAAGATAGGGGATGATGTAGAAAATCGTAAACGGGGCAACCGACAGAATAGTTCCGCGGGTTACCCACTTCATCTGCTGACGCAGGATCGCCGATTCGGCGTGGCGATAGCTGTGCCACAAAGTGAAAGTCGCGGCTATGAAATACGCCGCCAGATAAACCCATTCCAGCCGGTCGAGGTTCCAGCGCAGCAGTTCGCTGGGCTGCAGCAGGTCGATCACGCAAATGTGTATCGCCAGCAGAATTGCGCCGGGGATATACACGGCGGGAATAAGCCAGCGGCGGCGATTGACCAGAGCTTTGCGTTCCGGGAAGGTCAGCGAGAAATGCAGGAACAACGCCGGCTGCAACAGCCAAGCGACTACGTTCGACCAGAAAATGATCCAGTCGAAGTCGTTGAATTTACCGGTGTAATGGAACGAATAGAAAATGAACGATACGACGCAAAAGATGTAGAAGTGCGTGCTCTTGGGAGCCGTCCAGCGTCGCAACAGAACGTACAAGCCTATGCCGAGATAGACCAGCGCGATCAGGCGCAGTCCGCCGTAAAACGACCGGTCCGCGGGAGCCAGAATCAAGGGAGCTTCAACCGGAACGCCCTGCCGGATCAGCGAGTAGTCGGCTTTGGACCAGACACCGATGCGATAGAGTTGGCGCTCCACGCTGCCGACGTTGGTTACGTCGCGGCCGTCGACAGCAACCAGCCGGTCTCCGGGCTTGATCCCAGCCTTCTGGCCGGGGCCATCGGCATCGACGCGCTCGGCTCGCAGATGACCGCCATCTTCTACCCACCAGACGCCATCATAGGGAGTAACAACTTCCCGTTCTTTTTGGAAATTGATCCAGGCAAAAACGATGGCGGCAACGCTGAGCAGCGCCAGAAAGACAGCGAAAAACCGGGTTTGTAAGTCTCGAACCATCGGAGCTGGTGGCTGATGGGGAAGACACACCGATGGAGTATGGCCCACCGGCCTCTCTTCATTCAGCAACTTCGATGCCAAGGTTCCAGCCAATTCGATTTCGCTAACCCACGGTTTTTGAACAGCTTCCACAATTATAGATCGGTGATAGGGAGAAGCTTATTATTTTTGGTATCTCTCTGTGAAATATGAAATTCTTTTTCGATACGTAAGAGACTTCATCTCCTGCTTTTTGTAACCCTAAAAATGTGAAGGAGTTGTAAATCTAAGTTCCTGTATAACTCCACCGATCAAGGGCGCTCGGCCTGCGGAATCGCCCCGGGATGCGTGTACCCTGAAGCGATGAACGCGGGAATGGCAACCGGCGCGGGGCTTAGCTTGGGAGCGGCAGGAATTTGGGGCGGAGCGGACTTTGCCGGCGGGATTGCCACCAAACGGGCCAGCGTTTTTCGGGTGGTGGCCGGAGCGCAGATCTGCGGCCTGATTTTCATGCTGGCGCTGGCCGGGCTTAGCCGCGAACCCATGCCGCCGCACTCCTCGTTGTATTGGGGAATCGTTGCCGGACTGGCGGACGCGTTCGGCGTCGCAGCGCTCTATCAGGGACTTGCCCAGGGGCGAATGGGCATGGTCGCACCAGTGGCGTCGGTGATCACCGCAATCTTGCCGGTGCTGGTTGGCCTGGGTACTGAAGGCTTGCCCGGCCGCCTGCAGCTAGCCGGATTTGTACTGGCCGTGGTGAGCATCTGGTTTATTGCCCGGCCCGATGGCCAGATCGACTCGCACCGCGGACTTGGATTGGCGGTGGTGGCGGGCGTGATGTTCGGAGTGTTGCTGATTTCTGGGCGGCAAGCCGGTTTGCATGGCGGAGTTTTCTGGCCGCTGGTGGCGGCGCGCACGGCATCGACGATTCTGATGTTCGGAATTGTGGCGTTCTCGGCCAGCGATTCCCGCTCGATCCGGGGCGCTGTTGTTCCGATTGTCCTGTCGGGGGTCTTCGATTCAGGCGCTAACGCGCTGTTCATCGCCGCTACTCGCCACGGACGGCTGGATGTGGCTGCGGTGCTGTCGTCGCTCTATCCGGCCAGCACCGTCATTCTGGCGCGAGTGCTGTTGAAGGAAAGTATTTCGGCGATGCAGACTGTCGGAATTGTGGGAGCGCTGGCGGCGGTGGCGTTGATTTCGGCGCGGTAGCGCCGCAGGAACAGACAGCAGAATCTGGGTGGTTTGTAAGGTTAGAAGTGTGAAGGAAAATTGGCTGCGGCGGGTTTTGAAGGGGCGCAGCTTTAGCTGCCTGTTGCGGGTCGTTATATCTTGTCATCGAGAACCGACTTTCAGTCGGTTCTCGATGACAATTCGAGAATGACTCTGACGGCGCGGCTGAAGCCGCGCCCCTTCGAAACAGCAGATCCCTGACCGACTTCAGTCGGTTCGGGATGACAACCATTAAATAAATGGCTTTGACGGCGCGGCTGAAGCTGCGCCCCTTTCTGATACGCCTGCGCCCATTTAATTAACTGATCGGGGTTCTCGATAACCGGATGGCCCGAGGATCTGCCCTAGAATCTGCCCTTCTGCTCTTACTTCGCCAGCGCCGGCACCGCCCAGGCTGACGAAAAAATCGCCAGCGCATCTTCCGTGTGATGGACGTCCAGATCGATGTAGCTGTCGGCCACAATCCAGTAGTACGTTTTGACGGTTGAGCTCATCAGGTCGATGGCCGCGTCGGTGGCGCGATGGGTGGCGGCCAGCGCCGAGAGCGTCCGCTCATGATGCGCGAAGTGCGGCTCGAGTACCTGCTTAAGATTTGCAGCCGCCCGCTCCAGCCCGGCGCGATCGGCGGCGCACTCGCGCTCGGTGATGCGGTCGTGCAGCAACTGCGGATAGCTCGCCAGTTGCGCCACCACCCGGGGCAACGAGATCGCGCTGTCTTGCCCATCGAGCAGACGAAGCACGCGCGCGGAGGTTGCGTCGGCGTAGGTGCCACGCAACAGGTCGAGAAACGCGCTACGAGCATCGCGCAGTTGCGGATTCGGCTGAATGATCTCGCGCTCCAGCCGCCAATAAATGTCGCGGTCGGTAGCTACGCTCAATACTTGATTGGCAATCTGGCGGAGTTCGGTCTTGGCGCGTTCGCGGAATTGTTTCTCGCTCAACATATGCCAAAAGTCTAGAGCGAAGGGCGAACCGACATCAGTGATATCGGTCACTGGCAGGTTGATTTTGGGTCGTGTCCTAACCCTAGAACTTTAGGCGGCAGTTGAGGCCGATATCGGACGCTGGAAGCTTTTTCTTGTAAATCGTTTTAACCAGCGCGTCCAGTGCGTCCAGTATCGCTTGGATGGCGTTCTGCACGGCGGAATGAGTAACTGGCGGAATGGCTTTAGCGTGAGTGAGTTCATTCCTGAGACGTATTGCCACAATCAGTTGCCCCCACCATGTGGCAGATTTGTCCACTGGCTTTCCTGAGAGCTTCGCGTGCAGGAATTCAATCCGATCCTCAAGTTTCACCATCTTAAGGGTATTTTGAACCTTGAATTCCCCGTCCTGTAAGCGGACATCTCGTTCCAGCAGCACCCCCTTTTCGTGAGCAGATAGGTCGGTCCGAATAGAAAACTCCTCTCCGATTGAGTTGATATGTGCCTCCAAAGCACAGAATGAGAGCATTAAAGCCGCGTGCAAATTTGCAGCTTCTGCAACATCGTCGGGAGACTCTGTGGCTTTCTCCAAGAAGCGTTTCGCTTCTTCCAAAAGCTGGTTTGCAAAAATGTCGAAGTCGGCCACTATACTTCCTTCGCCTTGGCTTTAGCTTCGGCAACCTCTAATTGCCCCTGTTTCGCGTGATATTGCTTAATGGCTATATCGATTGACGACTTCGTAATACCTTTGCCGTCCTCCGCTTGGATAAAGAACAATTCTACAAACCTCCCCCTTTCTTGGGGATCGGTTCGGTACCCCAACCCCCGGTAGTTAGTTGGGTCCGTCCAATGCTTGCCAGTAGCGAGTTGTGCGGCATTAAGAGGGTCGTGCGACTTCCAATCCTTCAAAGCAAAGTGACGTTTCAACCTTGGAGCATTGTTGTGTAGAACTCCAGCTACGTATGCCCAGGCAGCCATTACCGCTAGGTTTAGGGCCTTCTCAGGGAAATCGGGTTTAGCCCGTCGTCCGGTTTTCTTGCCATTCTTGAACGCTGCGCGCTGGGCTTCGATGAGTGCAGCAAACTCTTTTCCAGCGCTAAGAAGCCCTTGATCCGTCCAAAGGTGAGGGTGCGCCGCCTTTATTTGTTCCCAAAGTTCGTCCGAACCCCCGCTCTTGTAGACGACAGGAGCTGTTGCAACGCTTGCGAAATTTTTTGAGTCAATAGCCTTACCGTTGAAGTAATTCGTGATAAAAGTCGTTGCCATCCTTACCGAGATAGGGCCGCCCCTCGCGTAGCTATCTGCGAAATCCTGCCCCTTTTTGAGCAACCCGACCGTCTGGCACCAGTCGCGCAGTTGTGAGCCTTTGGCGGTCTCGCGTAACCTGTCAATAAGGTCGCCGGAAATATCGATATTGGTGTTGGATATCAATTGCACGTCTAATCGCTGTGGCATGTCCATCGCGAAGTAAACCTTGACACCGTGGTACACGTCCACTTGGCTTTCCAGCGCATATCGAATTGCCTCAAATCTGTGCTGACCGCCTATGATCTTCAGAGGACTGGAATCTGCGTCCTTTTTCCACTCTGCCACGATGTTGCTGAACGACCGCTGTTGCTTGGCGTCGTCCTTCATCTTTTGAAACGCAACGCTACTCTCCTCAATTTCGCGGTTAGCTCGGTATTCGGGCTGCTCGTCTGGATCGAGAGGCACGTCGGTAGTGCCAAGGGAGATAATTTTGTTTCCCAGGACGTGACACTCACAGTAGTGAGCGCCCGTCTTGGCATCCGACAGCAAGAGTAGCTTGTCATGTTTTTCCAAAGGGTCACATTCGCTCACGAACTGCTTTACCAATTCCTTAATTTTGTCGTTGCCGTCCCCATTCTTCACCGTCGTCTATCCTCCGATTTCGTGGTAGGACGATTAGACTGCAAACGCTTCGACCGTTCAAGGCCTGCTCGAATGAGGCAGGAATCGCACGGCGAGTTTCATCAACGCGGTTTTAGGACACGGCCCAATTCTGTCAGGGTCGAACGACTGCATCGGCACGTTACAATAAACTCTTTGCGAGGTCATCATCGTGTCTACTTACCAAGAGATTGTCGAACGGGAACAGAAGTATCTGCTGAACACCTATGCCCGCTATCCGCTGGCTATTGCGCGCGGCAAGGGCGTGTACGTTTATGACGTCGAGGGCAAGCGCTATCTCGATTTCCTGACCGGGCTGGGCGTCAACGCGCTGGGTCACGCGCATCCGCGCATCGTAAAGGTCATCCGCGACCAGGCGGCCAAGATCATCCACGTCTCCAATCTTTATTACAACGAGTACCAGGGACTGCTGGCCGAGAAGCTGTGCAACGCCTCGGGCATGGATCGCGCGTTTTTCTCCAACAGCGGCACCGAGGCAATTGAGGGCGCGCTGAAGCTGGTGCGCGCCGCCGGACACGCGGTGGGCAGTCCAGAGAAGTCGATCGTCATCGCGCTCGACAATTCTTTCCACGGCCGCACCATGGGCGCGCTGGCGCTCACCGGTCAGGCGAAATACCGCCAGGATTTCGATCCTATGCTGGAAGGCGTGCGCTTTGTGCCGCGCAACGACGTGGAAGCTCTGCGCAGTGCGATGGACGAAAAAGTTTGCGGCATCGTGCTCGAACCCATTCAGGGCGAGGGCGGCATTCAGCAGACGACGCCGGAATTTCTGCTGGCCTGTCGCGAGCTGGCCGATCAGCATCAGGCCGCGCTCATCTTCGACGAGATTCAGTGCGGACTGGGCCGCACCGGGCAGCTGTTCGCATTCCATCATTTCGGAGTCGTGCCGGATGTGGTTTGCATTGCCAAGCCGCTTGCCGCCGGCCTGCCGCTGGGCGCGTTTCTCGCCAAGGAACATTTCGCGCAGCACATCACGCCGGGCAAACACGGCACGACCTTTGGCGGAGGCCCGCTGACTTGCCGCGTCGCGCTGGAGTATCTGGCGATTCTGGAAGACGAGAACCTGCTGGCGCGAGTGCGGCGCGTCGGCGAGTACTTGTCGCTGAAGTTGCGCGAGCTGGTCGACAAGTTCGATATCGCGACTGAGGTGCGCGGCGTGGGCGCCATTCAGGCGCTGCAGTTGAACATCCCCGGCAAGCCGATCATGGACGGAGCCCTGGCCAACGGCCTGCTCATCAACGTGACCCAGGATTCAGTGCTGCGGTTTCTAACGCCGTTCTTGCTGGAAGAGAAGCATGTGGACGCGGGGATACGAATTTTGCGCAAGCAGTTGGCGATCGCGCAGAAACAAGCCAAGGCGGAGAAGCGGGCGGCGGTATCGGCGTAAGGCCAGTTCGTTTGTATGAGTTACATGTTGTGGTTTTTGGTTCTGCTCTCAACCGGTTGTAAAGACTTCTTTTTGGGGCAGAGCTCCGCGATTCTCTTTCGCGATGCGGTGAACCTCGGTGTCGTCCCCGGGGGACTCGGATCTCACATCGCCGGCCTCCCACCGTTGAAACGGTGGGCTATCCTGTGCCGTCCCGCGACGGGACTGGTGCCCGGCGAATATGACCTGTGCAAGAGGACGATGAGAGGGACAGGCACCGCACAAGTTCGCTAATTCAGACGCGCCCCTCGGTGTGCGTGTCCTCCTCCGTCGCTCCGCCCCGGGTGAGGCGGTCGGCACCGCCGCTGGAGTAGCCTTCCAACTAAAGCGGTGGTTTTCGGGCAAGTCAGCGGGTTTGGGAGATTCGAGTCCCTCGGGGACGGCACAACGGTCTGTGCCGATCATCACCGAAATCGCGGGTGCTGAACGCCTACTTTTCTGGAATGCCGCATGCGTTAACTTCCAACCTGGTGCATTGCATCTTCAGCACCAAGGACCGCGTTGGCTCAATTCCCGATCCGGCCGCCCTGTGCCGCTACGTCGCGGGGATAGCGCGGGAGAAGAAAATTCCTCTGCTGATGGCCGGAGGAACGAACAATCATCTACATGTGCTGATCGCCCTGCCAGCTGCGATCCCGCTAGCAGAGGCTATGAAGATATTGAAGGGCAACAGTTCCCGCTGGCTGAATCAACACGGCTCCGGTTTTGCCTGGCAGGAAGGATACGGCGCTTTCAGTGTGAGCGCATCGAACAAGCGAGCTGTGATGGCCTACATCGCAGAACAGCCCCGGCACCACAAGCAGCGCACCTTTGAACAGGAGTTGGTGGCGTTGTTGCGGAAATCGGACGTCGATTACGATCCTCGCTACATCCTCGGGTAAGTCTGTGCCGTCCCCGGGGGACTCGAATCGCTATTGCTTGGCTACCCACCGTTGAAACGGTGGGCTATCTCATTCGTCCCGCCCGGCGGGACTGGATCTTTTTGGTCTCGGTCGACGTGGCCGGCAGCCTCCAGTGTCCAAATTTTGGAATTTCGCGTTTAAACGCCCTGTGAGCGGTCCAAAGTCGCTGGATGACCCGAAGGAGCATCAAGTTGGTTAACATCGCTCAGCGGGGCTGCAAACGCCCGGAATGGCCACTTTAGGCTTGCAGCTAGATAGCAAATTAGTGTATATCGTGTGCTCCTATAAGTGCCATATCGGGAAAAGCTCAATTAGTCACCGGCACTCAATGACTTAGATAGGTTCGAGCCTGTGGACAGAGCATGAGGTACTGAGCGGCCAAAGCCAGGACACCTGCCCAGGTTTGAAACAGCAGATCCCTCGGCGGCTGAAGCCGCCTCGTGATGACAACTTAAAAAGGACCGGTTGCGGCGCAACTAAAGCTGCGCCCCTTCGAATTCAGGCGAAAAACGAAAGGCGGACGGCGGACCTACCTCCCTACCCGCTCCGCGATCCAGGCCGCACATTCCTTCGTTCCCATCGAGCCTCCGACATCCACCGTTGTCTTCTTCTCGCGGACAGCCTCCAGCACGGCATTCTCGATCTTCTGCGCTTCGGCATTGAGGCCGAGGTGAGCCAGCATCATGGCTGCAGTCAGAATCGAGCCCATGGGGTTGGCCATGTTCTTTCCGGCAATCGGCGGCGCCGAGCCGTGTACCGGTTCGAACATCGACGTCCGTCCAGGATGAATGTTGCCGCTGGCGGCCATGCCCAGTCCGCCTTGCAGCGCGGCGGCCAGGTCGGTAAGGATGTCGCCGAACATATTGTTGGTGACGATCACGTCCAGCGATTTTGGATCGCGTACCATCTGCAGGCAAAGTGCGTCGACGAACATGTGTTGCGTCGCGATCTCGGGATACTGCTGCGCCACTTCTTTGAAGACGCGCTGCCACAGGCCGCCAGCGTAGGTCATTACATTCGACTTGTCGGACATCATCACTTTCTTGCGGCCGCGGTCGCGCGCGTACTGGAAAGCAAAATGGATGACGCGCTCCACGCCCTTGCGGGTGTTGATGTCTTCCTGGGTCGCGACTTCTTCCGGCGTGCCCAGCTTGAAGTTGCCGCCCATGTCCATGTAAACGCCCTCGGTGTTTTCGCGGATGACGGTGAAGTTGATGTCGTCGGGGGTAGCGTTCTTAAGCGGACAGAGCGAAGCGTCCAGCAGCTTTACCGGGCGCACATTGGCGTAGAGATCCATCTTGAAGCGCATGCCCAGCAGAATTTCTTTGGCGTGAATGTTGGTGGGCACGCGGGGATCGCCGAGCGCTCCGACGAAGATGGCATCGAAGTCGCGGGCCAGCATTTGAAAGCCGTCGGCAGGGATGGTGGTGCCGTCGATGAGGTAGCGGTCGGCTCCCCAGTCGAAGCTGCTGAATTCGACGGCAGCGCCCGAGGCGCGAACCACTTCCAGCGCGTTGGGAATGACTTCCTTGCCGATGCCGTCTCCGGGAACAACCGCGATGCGTTTGGTCGTTGTCATGGTCAGGGAAAATACTAGCAAGGCAGCTGTCGGCTGTCAGCTTTCGGCCGTCAGCTTGAGCGGTCAACCTTGAGCCGCTGCGATCGGTTTGGCTGGCTCTCAGGACTCTGGATTAAGTTTCCTTGAAGGGGACGGCCTTTCAGGCCGTCCGTAAAGTGCCCAAGACTCTTGTGGCTTTAGCCGCTGCGGGACCTAGCTAGGAGCTAAGGAACGTCCGATTGGTTGTCGACCTTTCCCTCAGCGGCTAAAGCCGCAAGAGTTTTATGATGCTTATGGCACGGCTAAAGCCGTGCCCCTTCAAAACCAGGACTTGATCAGAGCTCCCCTACTTGATCAGAGCTCTCCTAATAGCTGACGGCCAAGGGCCCGGTGCAGCTGACGGCCATCACCGGCGAATGGCCGCTTTTCCCGCCTGACCTTATAATCAAATATTCGGTATGACGGTTACTACCTTTCAAGACAAGCTGGCGGCCTCCGGAGCGCGCCTCGGAAGCTATCGCGGAGCGGATACCCCTGCCACTTATAGCGACAGGGCACCCGAATTCCGTGCGCTGCTGCTGGGAAGTGCTTTGTTCGATTTGAGTTGGCAGGCCAAGTTGGTGCTGAGCGGCGAAGACCGGGTGCGCTGGCTGAATGGCATGGTCACCAACAACATTCGCGACCTGGCGCTGAACCACGGCGCTTACAGCTTTCTGCTGAACGCCCAGGGTCGCAATCAGGGAGACCTCGTCGCTTACAATCGCGGCGACTATCTGCTGGTGACCACCGATCGCGCGCAGGCGCCCGCCATCGCCGAGATTTTTGAGCGCTACATCATTATGGACGATGTCGAGGTAGCCGACATCAGCGACAAGCTGGGCGCGATCGGGATGGCCGGTCCGAAGGCTGGCGAAGTTTTGACCGCCGCAGGCATCGACGTTTCGCAACTCGAAGCCGGTCAGGTGATCGATACGGTTTGGCAGGAGTTCGGCATCTCGATCGCGCGCAGCGTGCAGCCGCAGATAGACGGTTACGAAATCTGGGTCGCGACCGAGAATGTCGACAAAGTTTGGGATGCGCTGGTCCAGGCCGGAGCAGCGCCGGTTGGCACCGATGCTCTGGAGTTTTACCGCATCGCCCGTGGTGTTCCGCGTTTTGGAGTCGACCTGCGCGAGCGCGATCTGCCGCAGGAGACCGGCCAGCAGCATGCTTTGAACTTCAGCAAAGGCTGTTACATCGGCCAGGAAATTGTGGAGCGCATTCGCTCGCGCGGCAACGTGCATCGGGTTTTCGTGGGATTCGAAGTTCAAGGCGAGCCGCCGCAGCCGGGCACGAAGGTTCGCGCCGGCGATAAAGATGTGGGCGAGATCACCAGTGCGGCGCGCGTGCCGTTTCCTGGTGGCGAACGAACTTTGGCGCTGGGATATCTGCGCCGCGAAGTTGCGACTGCGGGCACGACTGTCGATATCGCCGGACAAAGCGCAACCGTACAAACAGTTCCTTTCAGGGAGCTCTGATATCAAGTGAAAACGAGGTCCCATAGTGGCTAGAGCCGGGTGATTTTAGGTACTTAACGGACGTCCTGAAGGCCGTCCCCTTCAAAACTAAGGATTAATCAGAGTTTCCTGAGCGAGTGGAGTTTATGGCAGAAAAAGAGAAACGACCGGAGTTTGTAGTTACGGATCGCCGTCTGTTCGGCACCGACGGCGAGTTGCGCCAGGACGTTGTGGAAGACGAAGAGCGCCGGGCCGAGCGCGAACGCGAGAAGAACGAAGCTCAGCAAAAGGCCAATCAGGAGCGTGCGGCGCAGAATCACACGGTCCAGCCTGCTGCGGTTGAAACTGCCGATCCGGCAGGGCCAGACGTCGAAGCCCCCAGCGCACAAGATCAGCAGGCTTCGGCCGATGCCTACAAAGAATCGACGCGCGAGATCGACGCGCGCATCGAGAAAGAAATGCGCAAGCAGGGTCAGCCGCATAGCGCCAAGGATTTCGAGATTACCGTCGAGAAGTTTGTGGCCTCGATCTACATGACCGCGCTGATGCAGCTTGGCCTGGCGGCTCCGCAGGGGGCCAAGCCGGAAGTCGATCTGATGGGCGCGCGGCAAACCGTCGACACGCTGGCTCTGCTGCAAGAGAAGACCAAGGGCAATCTGACTCCGGTGGAAGAGAACATGCTGCAAAACGTGTTGTACGAATTGCGCATGGCTTATCTGGAAGTCACGAACCTGATCACGCGGGGCCCGCAAGCTGGGCCAGGCACTGACGGCAAGGCCTGATGAAAGCCACGCTCACGGTGCTGGGTAGTGGGACCTCGATGGGAGTGCCCACCATCGGCTGCGACTGCGCGGTCTGCACCTCCACCGATCCGCACGACCGGCGCACGCGTCCGTCGGTGATGGTGCAGTGGGATGAGCCTCACCCCAACCCGCCAACAACCGGCGCGCCGGGGAGCGCGGGCCACACCATCCTGATCGACACTACGCCCGACTTTCGCGAGCAGGCCATCCGCGAGCACATTCGCAAGATCGACGCCGTGCTCTACACTCACGGGCATGCCGACCACATTCTCGGTCTCGACGATGTGCGGCCGCTCAGCTTTCCCCGGGTCACCGGAGGCGGCAAGATTCCGCTCTATGCCAGCGCCAGGACGACGGAAGTTCTGCGCAGTGTTTTCCGCTATATCTTCGAGGCGAATTACAAATACGGCGGGCTGGCGCAAGTCGAATTGCACCCGGTTGACGGTCCGGTGAATCTGTTTGGGGCGAGGTTTACGCCGCTGGTGGTAATGCACGGTGACGTGCCGATCGAAGGCTATCGCTTCGGATCAGCCGCTTATCTCACCGATTTCAGCGAGGTACCGGAAGAGTCGCTGGCCCAGCTTGAGGGGTTGGATATCTTGTTTCTCGACGCCTTGCGGCATCATCCTCACCCTACGCATTCGACGGTGGAAAATTCATTGAAGATCGTGGACCGGCTCAAGCCGAAGCACACGTACTTCACGCATATTTCGCACGACCTGCCGCATGAGAAGACAAACGCGGCGCTGCCGGAAAATGTTCGCCTGGCCCATGACGGCCTGAAACTGGAATTCGACCTCTAGGAAGCCCGCCGCCGATGCAAGTATTCCGCAATCTGAATGAAGTGCCGCCGCAGTTTGGTCCCACCGTAGTCAGCGTGGGCAATTTCGACGGAGTGCATCGCGCCCACCAGGAAGTGGTGCGGCACATGGCCGAGCGGGCGCGCTCGCTTGAGGGCAAGGCTGTGGTCGTAACCTTCGATCCGCATCCGCTGCGCATTTTGCGTCCCGACGTTGCTCCCCGGCTGCTGACTCCGCTACCCGTCAAACTGAAGCTGCTGGAAAAAACCGGGGTCGACGCGGTGCTGGTGTTGCCGTTCACCCGCGACTTGTCGCTGATGACTGCCGAAGATTTTGCCGGCCAGGTGCTGGCCCAGACGTTGCACGCTGGCGAAGTCCACGAGGGCTATAACTTTCACTTCGGTCATAAGGCGCAGGGCAACGTGAATACGCTGGCCGAGCTGGGACGGCTGTTCGGCTTTGAAGTCAAGATCTATCCCGAACAGCAGTTGCGCGGACATCACGTTTCCAGCAGCCAGATTCGCAAACTTATCGCCGGCGGAGAAGTCTCCCAAGCGCGCGCGCTGCTGGGCCGCCCATTCAGCATCTTTTCCAACCCGGGGCGCGGCCGCGGCTACGGGCGCAAGTACACAGTGCCGACCGTGAATCTGGCGCGCTATGAGGAACTGGCGCCGGCCGACGGCGTTTACATCACCTGGCTACGCGTTGCCGGAGAATGTTTTGCAGCGGTGACCAACGTCGGCAACCGTCCGACGTTTGGCGCGGATTCCTTCGCCATCGAAAGCCACCTGCTGAACTTTCACCCTATCGATTTGTTGCCGGATACGGAGTTGGAGCTGATCTTCCTGAAGCGCTTGCGACCGGAGATTAAGTTTCCTTCGGTAGAAGCCTTGCGCGAGCAGATTGGCAAAGACGTGCACAAAGCGCGAAGGTATTTTCGATTGCTAGAGAAGTAACGAGTGACTAGCAACCAGCCAAGCCGTCTGCGCGGGCCAGGTTTCAGGCAGAGCGACAACCTCTTTGTCACCCTGAGCGGAGGCGGCGGGTTAGGCCGCCGGAGTCGAAGGGCCCCTCTACCCGATTCGATGACGAAGCAGCGCGAGGCAGATGGTTCGATTCCGGGCCGGATTGCTAAAGCAGGCCGAACTGCCAGTCGCTGCTGCTTTGCCAGGTGCCAATTGCCAATTGCCAAACGCTATCCCGCGGTTTGCGTGACCGGCGTACAACCTGTTAACTTTTGCCATTGCGCTTAACAACACCTTAACAACACAATGATCAAAGCCGCCCTGCTTGCCCTCTTCTGCTGCCTGGCCTGTTGCCCGGTGCTGGCTCAACTTCCAACCGATAGCCCGGTCGATGTGCTGCGGCATCCGTCGTGGAACAAGGGTGTGTTCATCGGCGGCGGTACCACGGTCGACAGCACGCCCAGCGGATCAAACCTGGTGCTCGGCCTGCGGATTGGCCGGGTGCTGACCGAAGAACATGGCCCGGGAATTCTGCGCGGCACCTATGAGATGGCCATCGACATTGTTCCCCTCGACGAGTATTGGATTAACGGCGGGCAATACGCCGGTGGTGTCGATCCCGTCGTCTTCAAATGGAATTTCACCAGTGGCTGCAAAATCGCGCCTTACTTTGCCGCCGTGGGCGGAGCGCTGTTCAGCAACCACAATCTTCCGCCCGGCGACACTTCGCAGATCAACTTCACCAGCGGCCCGGAAATCGGCGCGCAAATTTTCCGCAATGGCCGCAACTCGTGGGATATCGCGGTGAAGGCCTATCACTTGTCGAACGCCTCGATCGGCAACCATAATCCCGGGCTGAACGCCAATCTGCAGTTCATGCTGGGATACACCTGGCATTGACCGCTGGCTGCGAGACTCTCAGCGAAAAGCTTGATCGGAGCAGAGCCGCCGATTCTTGCCGGCGACGTCCCAATCACGTCAGCCCGGTTCTCCCTCGAGACCTGACGGGCCGGCTCATATTTGACAAGCTAATCAAGCCCGGTCGCGCTATACTCGCCTCATCAAGGCAATCCCCATGACATCCCAGGTTTCGGAACGTCCGGTCATTTTGTGTATCGACGATGCTGAAGTCGCTTTGCGAGTTCGCAAACTTCTGCTCAGCGGCGCCGGATACTCTGTTCTGACGGCTGCCTCCGGCGAAGAAGGCCTCGAAGTCTTCAAACAGCACCCCGTCGACCTGGTGATAGCCGACCATTTTCTGTCCGACAAGACCGGTGTCGAAACTGCGGGCGAGATGAAGCAGTTGAAGTCAGACGTGCCGATACTCATTGTGTCGGCCGCAGCCGAACAGCCGGCTGGCATTGAGTTTGCCGATGGCTTTCTGTCCAAGGGCGAAGGCCCGGATGTTCTGCTGGATACCATCGCCGCCTTGCTGAAAAGCAAAAATTCCCGCTAGAGGATCTCCAGCCTCAACCGCCAGGGTTGCTTTCTCCAACCACCGCGCGACCACAGGGCACCTATTCAGGTTGATCGAGATACGCCGATTCGCTGACCAGCAACAGCAGCGGGAGTTCGGTCGTCCGCTTCACCGACTCCCAGTAGCGAACCAGGATGGAGTAAACCAGCAATCCGGTTTCGCCTTCACCCAGAATCAAATACTGCAGCGACTGTTTCATCAGGGTGCGATGCGCCAGTCCCAGCACGATGCTGATGGGATCCAGCAGCTCGCTGATGTAGGCGATGGAATTGGCCGTTGCTACCGCGCCGAACGCCTCGATCACAAAGTGATCGTCTTCCTGAAAAACCCGTAGCCGTATAGGGGCCAGGAACTCGCTGCGATTGTCGAGCAGGTTGACGTGCAGAAAAGCCATTGGACCCTGCACACAATAATGCTTCCTTACTTTCTCCGCCAGCAGCGCCCGGTGCTCCGGCGTTGCATTAGGGTTGGGAATGAGGTTCACTTTCTTGCCATGGATGGATTCCCATAGCTTCGCCGATTCCTGATCCACGAAGGTAGCTTTGGAGACCCGCATCTCCGTCGACCGCATAATGCGGCTAAGTGCGCTGGCGGTGAGCAGCAGGAAGATGAAGATGCTGGCGATGATGGCGCCGTCCGGCCGCTCGATCACATTGGCGATCACCGTGTACAGGAACACGATCGCGACCAGGAAAAAATAGAAGGACAGCAAAAACGTCTGCGGCTTGCGGAGGCTGGATTCGCGCCACAAAGAAATCGTAACCGCCACCGCCGCCGACAGCATCAACACCAACACGCCGGTGGCATAGGCGCCTCCCTGCGCCGAGACCGAAGCGCGGAAAACCAGCGTGACCACGATATCGATCGCCAGCAGCACCAGAACCAGAGGACGCTGGTAGGCTACCCAGTCGGGCGCCATGCCGAAGCGCGGCAGGTAACGCGGGATCAGGTTCAGCATTCCGGCCATGGCCGAGGCTCCGGCGAACCACAAAATCAGTATGGTGGATACGTCGTAGACCGTGCCAAACACATTTCCCAGATACAGATGAGCCAGGTAGGCGATGGCTCGACCGTCGGCCGCGCCTCCGACCCGGTAAGCGCTTTCCGGAATCAGCGCTCCCGTGACAAAGCTGGAGAGCAGCAGCATCACGCTCATCAGCAGAGCTGCGGTCAGCAGCAGCTTGCGCGTCGCCCGGATGCGGCCGGGAATTGTTTCCTCGCTTTTTCCGGGTTCGGCTCCCGACACCAGTGGCATTACCGAGACGCCGGTCTCAAAGCCGCTCAGTCCTAAGGCCAGCTTGGGAAAGACCAGCGCCGACGCGATGAAGATCGCGGTCCAATCGGCATGTGCGCTGAACAGCGCAGTGTGCCAGCGGGAAAGGACTTCCGGATGCGACAGGATTTTCACGCCGCACCACAACAACACGATCACATTCAACGCCAGGTAAGGAACCGCAACAAAATCGGCGACCCGGATGGCTTCGCGGAAGCCGATCAGGAAGACGATGGCCAGCAGTATCAGCAGAGCCAGTGTGACCCGCATGCGCGAATCGCCGGCGATCGGATGCAAGTACGGGTTGGCGATGGCGTGGCGGGCGGCGTCGGCGGCAGACAGCGTCATGGTGATGACGAAGTCGGTGGTGGCAAATCCCAGCAGCACCAGCACCATGATTTTGCCGGTCCAGCCGGGCAGCAGATTCTCCAGCAGCGCGATCGAACCCTGGCCGGCATAGGACCGCTTGGCCACGGCTGCATAAATGGGCACGGCTCCCAGCAGGGTTACGGCAACCAGAACTGCGGTGGCAGGCACGGCCAGCGCTCCGGCGGCGAGCAAGGCAATGCCCGGCTGATAGCCCAGCGTAGAAAAATAGTCGACGCCGGTCAGCCACAGCACCAGGTACCAGGGATACGTGCGCTCGGGCTGATGCGACAATCGCGCCAGATTATCGTGCGCCAGAAATCGAGCCAGCCATCCCTTGGGAGCCTCTTCGGCGGTGGGAAGACGAAGAACTTTGTTTGGAGTCGCTGGCGTGCTCATGGAATCCGATCGGGGCAACGATTTCACAGAAGTCCGATTGTAAGGCTGAATCGGCGCTGGCGCGAGAATACGGCGGGAAAAGAAAAAGGGCGGCCAAGGCCGCCCAATTCACATGGCGATAAATTCAGCTCAGTGCATATCGTTCATGCCGCCGCCGCTACCGCCCGTTTGCGAAAGCATCTTCACGCTGTCGACGTGCAGCGATCCGTCGGCCGTCATGGTCCCGGTCACCTGCACGTGATGTCCCAGGTGGTCCTGCAGCGCAGCGGGATTATCGACGGTAACGACTTTCTGGTCCTTGTCAGTGACGAACACCGGCTTCGCGCCGGCGCTGACGCACTTCTGGGCGCACGCCGCGTGGGCAGCGTTGGCGCCCTTGGCCCCGCATTTGGAATCGCTAACCCATCCATCCCAGCTCTGGTCTTTGGCAAAGCCAAGTACGGTCATGCTGCATAAATACAGTCCGATTACCAACAGCACTCTCTTTTTCATTTCCAGTCTCCTGTTGAATCGGCCGCGGTGCGGCCGGCAAGTTTTCCCACCTTACGAACAGCCACAGGCGTAACCGGGCTGTTCCTTCCGGACCTGATCAACCAAACTTGCTACCGTCCCTCGGACCCCGGGAGCATTCCATCTGAATGGATGTACGGCGCAGACGTCCCCACAGATGTGTCTGCCTTAAGTTTATTCCTCCCCAGAGGCTTTGCGGCAGAAAAGCGGATGCAGGAAGCATTCCGCTGAAGACCAAGGATGCGGCCGGTCACGAAAGACGAACCGGTCGTACCCGGGTTTTTGTCGTCCCCTACTGTGTCACGCTGAGCGAGAGTTCGCCGGGTTGGGCGAACCCGAGCCGAAGCACCTCTATAGCCGAAGTCGGTCTGGTGACGCTGGAGATCCTTTGCTCCGGCGGCGAGGCGCCGCCCTGGGCTCAGGATGGCGTACGGGAATCTTGCGCTCTTTCCCCGCGAGACTTTCTCTAATGCTTCTGATCGGTATTTTCGGCGACGGCGGCAGGTTCCGACTTGGGATCGGCCTTGGCTTTCTGCTCGAACAGCACCACTTCGCCGGGCTTGACGTAGCCTAGCTGTTCGCGGGCTTCTTTCTCGATGACGCTGGGATCGCCGCGTTGCAGTCCGTCGACATGATGCTGCAATTGCTCGTGCTCGGCGCTCTTGCGCGCAATTTCGTTTTCCAGGCGCTCGACTTCAGCCCGCTTGCTCTGCCAGACTTTCATTCCGTTGGCGCCGAACACCACCCGGTAGCCAATGAACACCGCCAGCGCAGCGATGCACAGCGTCGCCAGGATGCGGCGCATGCGGTAAACCCAATTTCCGGCGATGCGAACGGTAATTTTCATACCAACAAACCCAACTCTTCAGCAGCAGAACTTTGGCCCGCTCATCCGCGCCAGGCCTTGAATTAAGGCGCGCGCAGCCGACCTATCTAGTGAACGTTGCTTTGCAGAAGCGGTCAAGAGCCAGTTCCGATGTAATCGTTCTGTGAACCAATCTAGCCAAGCGATGAATAGGCGAAGAGAGCGCGGCCGGTGGAAGCACTGATGGACGGAGTCAAGTTTCCGGGTAGTGTCTCAGTTTGCTTGTCATCCAAATTCAAACTGAGACCCTACCGATATTGCTAATGGGTCAGTCTGAAGTTGTGGTCAAGTAATCTTGGGTGGAGCACGCCAGACACTACCAGTTTCCCGCGTGTTACAGTCTCTGGCGAAAAATCAGGAGGCTTCCGATGACAAACGCGCGCATCGTCCTGACCACTATCGGTGCCCGGGAAGCGGCGGAAAAATTGGCGCTGCAACTGGTCGAACGCAGGCTGGCTGCCTGCGTCAACATCGTGGGGCCAATCCGTTCCATCTATCGCTGGAAGCACAAGGTCCACAATGAGGCCGAGCATCTGCTGATCATCAAGACCACGGCCGAACAAGCGGCCCGGCTGCAATCGGCTTTCAAGGCCTTGCATCCTTACGATCTGCCGGAGTGTGTGGAATTGGCGGTGCATCAGGGTAGCGAAGATTATCTGGCCTGGCTGGCCGCCGAAGTCAGCAGCGAAGAGTGACGACTAGATGTCGGTCCTGCCACCCATCTCTTGCAGCAGCTTCAACAGGGCTGCGGGATCGTGCGAGCTGACTGTTTCATCCGCCCAGCCGCAGCGGGCAGTTTCGCTGGGCAAGAACGCTACAATTCGGATGTCTTGATTGTGATTTTTGAGATCGTCGGTCAGTTTTTGGCAGACCTTCTCGCCGAACCCTCCGTCCACCGCAACCACATCGACCTTGGGAAAACGGCGGAACATCCGGATACCTTCGTCCGGGGAGTAAGCCGTGAGCACATTGTGTTTGGCGCTTTCCAACAGCAGTTTTCGGGTGGAAAGTCCCTGCCCGGGCTCGGCCTCGATGATCAGGAACGCCAGTCTGTGTCCATTTGTCATGCCTCAGTTTCGATGTGAATTGAGCCGCAGCAGGTTGGCGGCCCAGCGTCAAGCGGAGAAAGATTCACGTTGCAGTTGAACCGGGTACAGCCTGAAAATTCGGCGGAGAATTCTGCCGCATGGCAAGCAAAACAGATCCAGCGCGGCCGGCATCCGGATCTCTGCCGGCGCAGAAGGCGGTTTGATACAATATCGCCACGAACGCTGTTGAGGACGAGGCGTTCGCCGCAAATTTGTACTGCAACTCCTACTGAACTCCGAACTCCCAACCCGCGCAGTTTTTGTGCGGATTGAGATGAACATCGCGCCATAAGCGAGACTCGCTGTGCGCGGACGCAACGTTATAGGGAGCTTATTCTGACGTCGCGACCTGACCGTATCGTTTACAACCCGGCGCATCATCGCTTCGCTGTCATTCTTGCCTGGGCTACATTTCTGCTGATCATCGCCGGAGCCCTGGTCACCAGCAATGACGCCGGCCTGTCTGTCCCCGATTGGCCAACCTCGTTCGGATCGCTATACCGGCTGCCGCCCATGGTCGGCGGAGTGAAGTACGAACACACTCATCGCATGATCGCCGAATTCATCGGCCTGCTCATCATCGTGATGGCGGTGTGGACGCAGCGCGTGGAATCGCGTAAATGGATGCGCGTGGTCGGCTGGACCGCGCTGGGCGCCGTCATCGGCCAGGGAATTCTGGGCGGTATTACCGTACTGCATTTCTTGCCGTGGTCGATTTCGACGGCGCACGCCACTCTGGCGCAAATGATCTTTTCCCTCGTGGTGGCTATGGCGCTATTCACCAGCCGCGCCTGGCTACAGGATTCGCAGCCCATCCCGGAAACTGATTTTCGTGTCAGCACTCCGAATCTGGCTGCCGTGGCCGCGGTTTGCGTGTGGGTGCAATTGATTCTGGGCGCGGCCTTTCGCCACTCCGGTATCAAGCTGCTGCCGCATTTGATCGGCGCCTGTGTCGTAGCTGCCATGCTCTTCTGGACTGTGGTTCGCGTGCTGACCCGTTACGGCAATGTCGATCATCTGCGCCGGCCCGCCCAACTTCTGCTGGCGCTGCTGATGATTCAACTGGGACTCGGATTCTTTGCCTATCTCACCCGCCTGACCTGGGGACACGATGCCGTGCAGCCCATGCAAATCATGGTGGTCAGCACGGTATTACACGTCGCCGGAGGCGCATTGGTGATGGCGGCCAGCGTGGTGCTTGCCATTCAGACGCGACGAATGATTGGCGTTCACGCTGTCCAACCGGCAACCCAAAGCGTACCTCGAAAGGCCGTTATCGCATGAGCAGCGCCACTCAACCATTGGCTGTGCCACGTGAAGGCATTGCGGCGCTGGCCGGCGACTACGCCACCCTGATCAAGGCGCGGGTCACCACGCTGATCGTGATGACCGCGTGGGCAGGCGCGTACTTCGCCGCGGCCAAGTCGGGCGTCTCATCGCTTTCGTGGACATTGCTGCACGCTTTAGTCGGCATTGGTCTGGTCAGTGGCGGCACTGCTGCTATCAATGAAGTTGTAGAGCGCGATATTGACGCTCTCATGCGGCGCACGGCGCGGCGTCCGCTGGTCACCGGCAGCATGAGTTTGCTGCACGCCTCAGTGGTCGCTTTCGGCATGACCATCGGCGGCGTCTTGTATTTGTGGGCGACCACCAACTGGCTTACCGCCGCGCTGGCTGCGCTCACCTCGATCAGCTACCTCACGGTCTACACGCCGATGAAGCGTGTCCATCCCATCTGCACTTTCCTGGGCGCGTTTCCCGGAGCCATGCCTCCGGTGCTGGGCTGGACCGCGATTCGCGGCCGGCTCGATAGCGAAGCCCTGGTGCTGTTCGCCATCCTGTTCTTCTGGCAGTTTCCGCACTTCCATTCCATCGCCTGGCTCTACCGCGAGGACTACGAGAACGCCCGCATCCGCATGTTGCCCGTAGTTGAAAGCGATGGCCGCTCCACCGCCTTCGCCATCGTGATGTATGCCCTGGCGCTGATTCCGGTGTCGCTGGCGCCTACGCTGATGGGCATGTCGGGATGGACCTACTTCGCCGGCGCGCTCATTCTGGGCGCGGGCATGCTCTGGTTCAGCTTGCGCATGTGGACCATGAAGCTGACGCCCATCGCGCCGGAATCGAAGGTGCGCGCCCGCCAGGTGCTGCAAGCCTCGGTCATCTACCTGCCTCTGCTGTTCGCGCTGATGATGATCAATCGTAAGTAAGCTGTCAGCTGTCAGCTCGAAGAACGAGCGCCGCAGGCGCGGCAGAGCTTAGCCCAGCGTTTCAACGCTGGGTAAGCCGGTATAGAGAATCCGAGTGCCGTAGGCACGGCAGGCCCGGAATGTTCGCATTGTTCTCTCTGCCGTCCCTACGGAACTCTATTTTGATGAGACGCTCACCCAGCGCTGAAGCGCTGGGCTACCTTGTCCCCGTCGCAATACGGGACTCGATTGCCGACTGTCGTATTGCTCGCCCAGCTTTGGCCTTTATACCAAGCTGTCAACAGAGCAAAGCTATGTCACCAATCGCCCAGGCAGGTTTGTGTCAGGACGCCCTTCGACTACGGTCAGGGCAGCCTATTTTAGACGTGCCGCAAAGCTGCTTATTATGACTAGGGCTTTAGCTGTTGCAGAGGCTAAAGCGCCGCTCTTGACGTGTCGCTCGGCACGGCTGAAGCCGTGTCCTGACACAAAACGATTCATGGGACCTCTTCCGCCGCGGGTATAGAATTGATCGTGGCCTTCGCATGAGCGTTTCCAACATTCTTCATCCGACCTTCGCAGAAACACCCGATGCCGTAGCTTCTGCTGTCATCCAACTGCAATCCCTGCGTCACCTGTATGGCGATCGCGTCGCCCTCGACGGCGTTTCGTTCGATGTCCGTCCTGCAGAGATCTTCGGCCTGCTCGGTCCCAACGGCAGCGGCAAGACCACGACCTTCCGCATTCTGTCGACCTTGATGCTGCCTTCCGGCGGACGCGCCCTGATCATGGGCCACGACGTGGCGCGCGAACCGGCGCTGGTGCGGCGCAACATTGGCGTGGTCTTCCAGGCGCAGAGCATCGACATCAAGCTGTCGGCCCGGGAAAACCTGATGCTGGTCGGCCACGTTTATGGATTACACGGCGCGGCGTTGAAGAAGCGGGTCAGCGAAATGCTCAGCCGCGTCGGTCTGGCTGATCGCGCCAAGGAAAAAGCCGAAACCTTTTCCGGGGGCATGCAGCGCCGGCTGGAACTGGCCAAGGGACTGCTGCATCATCCTTCCGTGTTGTTGCTCGACGAGCCCACCACCGGCCTCGATCCCGGCGCTCGCCGCGATCTTTGGCAGTACCTCCAGATTTTGCGCGATGAGGAGCGCGTGACCGTGCTGGTCACCACTCACCTGATGGAAGAAGCCGAGCGCTGCGACCGGCTGGCGATTTACGCCAACGGCAGCGTGGTCGCGCTGGGCACGCCAGCGGAGTTGAAGAGCGAAATCGGCGGTGACATTATCTTGCTCGAAGCCAATGAGCCGGACTTGCTGGCCCAGCGTATCGAGCAGCGTTTCGGTCTGCATCCCACCGTGCTCGATCACCAGGTGCGGCTGGAGATAGATAGCGGACATCGCTTTGTCACCGACGTGGTCGAAGCCTTTCCCGGCGAGATCGAGGGCGTCTCGGTACATAAGCCCAGTCTGGAAGATGTCTTCATTCGCCGCACCGGCCATCGCTTCTGGACCGAAGCCGACGACGCTGATTCGGCTGATTCGAAAGACTGATCACCACAGAGACACCGAGACACAGAGAAATCGAAGGGACGCATGCGCTCGTAGTTGTTGTATGTGCTCGTAGTTGTTGTACGTGCTGGTAGTTGTTGTATGTGCCGTAGTTGTTGTAGCTACAGCAGTGCTTCCATGCATGGCACGTGGCAACTCTTCAGTCTGTCATCTTGAGCGGAGGCGGCCCTTCGCCGCCGGAGTCGAAGGACCCCTACCTAAGTATAGAGACCGCCGCTAAGATCGCCTTCTCACTGCCCATTATTTTTCCCTATGGCCGCCGCGCGTTCCTGAGCGCGATTCGCTTCCTCCGTTTGTCCGTTCATCCGATACAACTGCGCCAATCGGGTGAGCGGATCGGAAGAGTTCGGCTGCAACTGCACAATTTCCTTCTGCGAAGCGATCGCCTCCTGCAGATTGCCCAGCGACTGCCAGGCCGACGAGCGGCCCTGGGCGATCATCACGTCGAAAGCTCCGCCGTCGATATCTTTCATATTCCGGGGAGCGCTTCGCGTCGCCTCATCAAACGCCTTCAACGCCGCTTCCGGCTGGCTGGGCCGCGATTGCAAGTAGGCATAAGCCAGGTTCAGGTATTCCATCTCCGGTCGTTGAGCGACTTGGGCGGCGCGCTCCATGCAGGCAAATGCGTCTGACTTTCGCCCCAGCTTCAGGTAGATAGACGCCAGCGACGACAAAGTGTATTCGTTGGGATCGAGCGCGACGGCAGCTTGATACTCCTCTACCGATTCGTTGGGGCTACCTGTGGCCAGCAGCAGGTCGCCGCGAACCACGTGCAAAACAGCGCTGCCGGGAAAGATGGCGAGCGCATTGGTGACTGCCGTCAGCGCTTCGGAATTGCGGTCCAGCGCGGCCAATACTGAGGCGGCATTGGCCCAGGCATGGAAAGCCGCAGCCCGATTCTTACCCGGCGGCCGCGCCGGCAACGGAGCAGTAGCGCAATTCACCGGAAACCGTTGTCGCAACTCTTCTGTTTGCGGCGAGTGGCGCACGAAGACCGCCGAAACTTCGTCCAGGTAAACCGGCTTCCACAACTTGCTGGTGCAGAAATTCTGCAGCCGGGCATACCGCGATTCGTCCAGATGGGCCAGAGGCAGGATCACTGTATTGATGTTGTAGCGATTCGCTTCCTGCTGCCACGAGTCGGAATCCGGCGACACTCGCAGCAATTCCTGATGCCGCTGTATGCGGGCCAATCCGAAAAGCGTGTCACGCGGGTCGATATAATCGCGCCGCTGCGGTCCCAGCACCCAGCTGAGAAATCCGCCTTCATCGTAGGTGTTGAAGATTTCACCCGGAAGATTCTCGCGCGCGATGAAGTCAGCTCCGCCCAGCGGAAATCCCCAGCCCAATCCGGCGCCGAACGCCGTCGTCTCCGTACCTCGAAAGTAGGTGCGATCGGTCACCAGATCGAAGCAGCGTAGCAGGGCGACGGCGGCCAGCAGCACCACTGCTGTGATGGCGAGCAGAGAACGTATTCGCGCCGCACCCATGCGCAGCGCTAAACTGTCGAGCGCCGCGTTCAGCACCGCTCCGCCGATCACCACCACCAGGCATGCGAATATCGCTCCCATCCGGACATAACGCACTGCCGGATAGACAGCAACCAGCAATATCGCCGCTGTACCCACTCGAGCTCGCAGCAGCGCCAATACAGCAGCCGCGACCGCAATCACCAGCAGGACATAGATGGCATCCTGACTTTGCCGCAGCCAAAGTGCCCTGACGAAGGCGCTCCAGGTTACGGGCACGCTGGTCCACTCGCCGATCCAGAACTGCTGCGCCTGACTGGCGCGTTGCTGCATCGCCAGCGCCCGGTAAATTCCCCAGCCCCAGGGGTTCACGACTGTAACCACCGCCGTTGCTACAAACCACGGTGCCGCACGCCTCAGTCGCTGCAGAGCTTCACGGCGGCCGGATGCGGAAAACATCTTGTCGGCTGATTCAACGCCCAGGTAGGCGGCGATCAATCCCAAGCCCACTACAAACCCGAAGTGGACGTTGACCCAGACCAGCATGATCAGCGGCAGGCACCAGAGAGGCGCGCGTCCCGTCCGATAGTTTTCCCAGAGCAGCGCCAGATAGGCCGCGAAGAATACCACCGTGAACATGTCGGCCCGCGGCGCAGTGCGATAAGCAATCAGCGGTACGGCGAGAATGGCGATGGCGGCGCTGCTGGCCGAGCCTCGGCGAAGCAGCAAAGCGACGGTGCCCACGCAGGCCGCGGCCCCAAACCATGAAATCAGGGCATAGCCTCCGAGTAAGTACGCAAGATAAAAAATCACCCCGGCGCCCACCGGGTAGGTCCACGCTTTTCCTGCAACGGTGTAAGAGAGAACGTCAGTCAAAGGAACGGAATGATGCTGCACCACCCAACGGCCGGTTGCCATTTGCCATCCCAGGTCAGGCTCGGCGACGGTCCGCAGGCCACCCAGGAAAGCGTAAATCAGCGCAACACTGGCGAGGACAAAGAACAGCCGCCGCTGCAGAACGGAATCTCCCGGCGCTGAATTTTCGGTGGGGATTACAGACATGGTTGCAGTTGGCGGAGCAGGCGCTTGGCGAGGGCATCATAGCACAAGGGATGGCGATGATTTTTCCCTGTTGCGCAAACCGCTTGCCGCCGCAGGGCAAATCGGGCCGCGACTGCTAGAATTGATTTATGGCGGCTACACAAACCGCGACCCTTCCTGTAACTCTTACGCCCGCCAGCGCAGGCATTTTGCTGCCGGCGTTATCGCTGTGGTGGCGCGAGATTGTCCGCTTCTACCGGCAGCGCGCCCGCGTAGTGGGCGTCATCGCCTCGCCGCTGCTGTTCTGGATCGTGATCGGCTCCGGCTTTGGAACGTCATTTCGCTCCAGTGGCGCCGGCGGCCAGCATTACCTGGCCTTCTTTTTTCCCGGCGCGCTCATCATGATCGTGCTGTTCACGGCCATCTTCACCATGATGTCGGTAATCGAAGATCGCAAAGAAGGCTTCCTGCTTTCGGTGCTGGTCGCGCCCGTCAGCCGCTCAGTCATCGTGCTGGGTAAAGTGCTGGGCGGTGCGACGCTGGCCACGCTGCAAGGCCTCATCTTTCTCGTCTTCGCGCCTGCCGTGGGCGTGCACTTCACCCTCGCCAGTTTTGGCCTGACTGTGCTGACCATTTTTCTGGTTGCGTTTTCGCTGACCGCGCTGGGTTTCATCATCGCCTGGCCTATGGATTCGACCCAGGCTTTTCACGCCATCATCAACCTGTTTCTGATTCCGCTGTGGCTGCTGTCGGGCTCGTTGTTTCCGCTCTCCGGAGCGTCTCTGTGGATTCGCCTGCTGATGCGCATCAATCCGCTGACCTACGGGACCGAAGCACTGCGCTCGCTGCTGTTTCCCGGTTCGACCTCGACCGACCTGTCGCTAAGCAGTAATTTTGCGGTGATGGCCCTATTCTCGCTGGTGATGTTTGCGTTTTCGTTTTTCGTCGCTAACCGCCGTTCCACCAGGCCGGCAGCCTGATGCAACTGAGTCCGACATTTTTTCCCGCGCTCGATGCCGTGCTCAACGGCTCCAGTGCCGTGCTTATTGGCGGAGGCTTGTACTGCATCAAGACCCGGCGTCGCCAGGCGCATAAACGGCTGATGCTGGCGGCTTTCGTCACCTCCAGCCTCTTTCTCTGCTCATATTTGTACTACCACATCGTATTGCGCGCCGGAGTGACGCACTTTCAGGGTCACGGCATATCCCGGCCGCTCTACTTCACCCTGTTGACCTCGCACACGATTCTGGCTGTCGTGGTGGTGCCATTCGTTCTGATCACCCTGGCGCGCGCTCTGAAAGGCCGCTTCGCACGGCACAAGGCTATCGCACCCTACACCTTCGCCATCTGGATGTACGTCTCGGTCACCGGAGTAGTGATCTACGTGATGTTGTACATAATTTTCGCGAAGTAGCCATCAGCCATCAGCCATCAGCCTTCAGCAAACCTCATCGCTGTCATCCTGAGCGGAGGCGGCGCTTGGCCGCCGGAGTCGAAGGACCCCGATCGGCACCATCGCCCTTCCGGGCTGTCATCCTGAGCGGAGGCGGTGCTTGGCCGCCGGAGTCGAAGGACCCCGATCGGCACGATCGCCTTTCCGGGTTGTCATCCCGAGCGTGGCCGAGGGATCTGCGGTTCTCCGCTTCGCCTGCATCCTGACGTTCGGGAAGAAACCCAACGGCCGAATGCCCACAGCCGCCTTTCTGCTATATTTGCCCTTTCATCGCAATTACACAGGAGCCCTCATGGCGAAGAGCGTCAACAAAGTTATTCTCATCGGCAATCTCGGCAAAGATCCCGAGGTGAAATACACCCCCGGCGGCATGCCCATCGCCCACTTCACCCTGGCGACCAACGAACGCTTCAAGGACAAAGAAGGCAACTGGCAGGACCGTACTGAATGGCACAACCTGGTCGCCTTCCAGCGCACGGCCGAAATCGCCGGCGAATACCTGAAAAAAGGCCGCACGGTTTACATCGAGGGCAGCCTGCGCACCAACTCCTGGGACGACAAAGAGACTGGCCAGAAGAAGTACAAGACCGAGATCATCGTCAACGATCTGGTGCTGCTGGGCGGCGGCCAGCGCGAGGGTGGCGAAGGCGGAGGCGGCGGCTACAGCGGCGGACGCTCCGGAGCAGGGAAGTCTTCCGGCAGCTACGACCAGCGCACTTCCGAGCCCGACGTTTCCCAGGCGCCGGCCGGCGGCGGCGGTCCCGAGATTACCGACGAAGACATACCGTTCTAAGGCATGTATCGCGGAAGCTTACGTTGTATTACGTGATAATATTGAGGTATGGAAAAACAGACCATCACCTTTCGCGCCGATCCTCGTAAGGTGAAAGCCCTCGACCGGCTGGCTCGGTCGCTTGACCGCGACCGCAGCTATCTGCTCAACGAGGCGGTAGAACAATACTTGTCTGTGCATGAGTATCATTTGGACCAGATCAAGCACGGTCTGGCAGAAGCTCGTGCCGGAAAGTTACTGGACTACGACGAGGTAAAAGCTGGCTGGAGGAAGCGGCTTGGCGAGTGAAAATTCGCCTGACACCGCGGGCATCCACTCACCTGCTCTCAGCGTATGTCTGTTTGCACGCCGCCAGCCCGGCCGCGGCTACCGCGCCGACGAAGCGCATTTTCGAAGCGATTGACCGTCTGGCGCAGTATCCCGGCTCCGGACGTAAGGGCAGAATCGATGGCACGCGGGAATTGGTGGTTCCGCGTACTCCGTTCATCGTGGTCTACGCGACCGCCGGCGAAGAGGTTCATGTGCTGGCCGTGTTGCACGCGTCCCGGCGATGGCCGAAGTCACTGTAGGCCGCATAGTCGGGCTTGGGAAAGTTGGCCGGACGCCGCACCTACTTTGGACCCGCTTGGCTGCCACTACTCCCCTGCAACGATTTGATGTACAACACCAGCTGCCAGCGCTCGGTCTCCGGCAGTTTGCCGAAGCCGGGCATGCCGTGTATCCCGGTGCCGTGAGTAATGATCCAGTTCAATTCCCCCTGCGTGGCACCTTGCATGTTCTGCGTGCGCAGCGAGGGATGACTACCTTTGCCTTCGGCATTGGCTCCATGACACTTGGCACATTTCTGCGTGTAAGTCTGCGCGCCGGCGGCGGCAGCAGAGGCATCATTGGCCAGCGGGTTCGTCGCAGACCGGTCTGCCTCGGGCACTTTCTTTTCCCAATCGCTGGCGAACACGGTCGTGCTTAGCGCCAGCGCAAGAATCAGGCACCACGAAAATACCGAAGGTAGGGAGTTGGGGAGTCGAGGGTAATTCAGCCGGCGTAAGGTCATAGGGTCCGTTGCAAATTAGATGCAACGTGTTTCAATTTACCGCCGACCGCCGCAAACGGCAAGTGTCGATGTTTGTCATCCTGAGCGGAGGCGGCGTTTCTCCGCCGGAGTCGGAGGACCTCCTTAGCTGACGATTCGTTAGCAGGCAAATGGTTGGCAACGGTAGGGCTTCTTCGACTGCGCTTCGTCCGTTTGGCGGACTTCGCTTCGCTCAGAATGACAAGCATTTAGAGCGATGCAGCTTGGGCTTCCGCAGCCTCTAATGACTTACAACATCTGCGTACCCCAAAGGTCATGCAGATGCAGCACGCCTTTGAGTTGCCCGGCTTCATCCACCACCGGAAGGGAAGTGATCTTCTTCTGCTCCATGATGTCGAGTGCGGCGATGGCGAAGACTTCCGGTCCCACCACCTTAGGCGACCGGGTCATGCACTGGGCCGCAGTTAGATCGAGCACTTCTTTTCCATGACGTTCCAGCAGTCGCCGCAGATCGCCATCGCTGACCACGCCCAGCAACTGCCCGTCTTTCACCACGGTCGTCATTCCCAATCCCTTGCGCGACATTTCGTAGATTACCTGGCCCATGGGAGTTTCCGGTCCCACGCTGGGCACCGCATCGCCAGCGTGCATCAGCGACGACACCCGCATGAAACGCTTGCCCAGCTTGCCTCCGGGATGCAGGTTGGCGAAATCTTCTTCCTTGAAGCCACGCCGCTCAGAGAGTGCGACGGCCAGCGCGTCGCCCAGCGCCAGCATGGTCGTGGTTGAAGCCGTCGGAGCCAATCCCAGCGAGCAGGCTTCGTTCGCCACCGAGCAATCCAGCGCAATGTCGGCAGCCTGGGCCAGCGTGGAAAGCGTACGTGGCTCATGAGGCAACGAATACAGATCGTCGCAGGTCAGGGTGATCAGGGGCACGCCCAGTCGCTTCACCGTCGCCAGCAAGCGCAGGATCTCAGAGGTTTCGCCGCTGGCCGACAAAGCCACCACCACATCGCCGCGCACTACCATGCCCAGATCGCCGTGCATGGCCTCGGCTGGATGCAGATACAGCGCGGGACTTCCGGTCGAGGTGAGAGTCGCTGCCAGCTTGCGCGCGATCAGCCCGCTCTTGCCCATGCCGGTGACCACCACGCGTCCGGCACAGCAGTAAAGCAGTTCGACGGCGCGATCGAAGCTTTCGGCCATGGTGCCCGCCAGGCGATCGGCGAGCGCGCGCAGAGCTTCGGCTTCAAGGCGAACTACATTTTCGCCAATACTTTTCATGAGGTGTGGAGCGGCCGAATCGCCGCCGGGTTGGGTCACTGTTTCGCCGCCGCTGCTGGATGCTGCATCACTCCCCGCGAATCGAATACCAGCACGCCTTCCTGATTGGCATCGCCCGGCAAGGGAACATTCTTGCCGTTAAACGAGACGTCCACCGCTCCCGCATTGCCGGTCCAGAAAACAACTTGGTTGGTGGCGTGAATGGTTTTCACATCCGGCGGCCGGATGATACCGCGAACCACGAACTTGCCGTCGGATTTGACGGAGACCCAGGCGCTGTCTTTGGGACGGATGACCACTTCGAACGACGGTCCGGCCGCGGCCTCAGCGGCTCCGCTAACGGAAGAGGCGGTGGATGATGCCGAATTTTGCGCCGGCTTCGTAACCGGCTCGCCAGAAACCGCGGCTGGAGGCTGCTCGCTTACACCGGCATTCGCTGGTGGTGCTGTGGTCGATGTAGCCGGGGTTTGCGGTGCGGAATTGCCGGCATCAGACATAGCTGTGTTCGCCGCGGCGGGTGCAGCCGCATCCGGCGTCAGGGCGCGAACTTCGCGGTCGTGCTGGTGGTCACGATAAACCTTCCAGCCGCTGACTCCGCCGGCGATCACCACCAGCAGAATCAGAACCGGCACAATAGGAAAGCCGGTGCGCTCCGGCATTCGGTCGGAATGAAAAGAAGCCTGGTGGGCAATGACGCGATTATCCGGCGGAGCTTCGTTGGCCGCTTCCATGTAGGCGGCTACGGCTTCCTCTTCGTCCATGCCGACACATTTGGCATAGGCCCGCACGTACGATTTATTGAAGATGCCGCCCGGCAGCAGATCAAACTGCTCGTTTTCCAGGGCGCGGAGCAGGCGAGTTCCGATTTTCGTGCTGGCCACGATTTCGTCGAGCGAAATGCCACGCATCTCCCGTTCCCGACGCAGCCGATCGCCAAATGCACCCACCGCTTCCACCTCGTTCCTGAAACTCCCCCATTTAAGTCTACTCGGATCGCCAGCCGAATCAAGAAGCAGGCTGGGCGGGGGCGATCAGGGAATACAAGAAGAAAGGCCGCCAGCTTCTTTCCGCTGACGACCCTTGTCACCTACCAATTCCTGGGAAGGGTTATTACTCCCTCCAGAAAAAGTCGCTCTGCTTTCTAACTGCGGAAGAAGTCCTTGACCGCCTGCCACATCACCTGGCCACCCACGTCGGCAATCGACCTGGTGAGCGGAATATCCTTAGGGCAGACTTCGACGCAATTCTGCGCATACCCGCATTCCTGGATGCCACCATCGCCCATCAGCGCATGCAGGCGCTCGATCTTTTGCCCCTTGCCGGTGGGATGCGTATTGAACAGCCGCACTTGAGAGATGGTTGCCGCTCCCACAAATCCAGTGTGCTCGTTGAATTGCGGGCAGGCTTCCATGCAGCAGCAGCACGAGATGCAACGCGACAGCGGGTACGCTTCCTCCTGCTCTTGCGCCGACTGCCGCGGGCCGGGACCAAGATCGTAGGTGCCATCCACCGGTATCCAGGCCTTCACTTTTTTCAGGTTCTCGAACAGCACGCTGCGGTCGACCGACAGATCGCGAACCACGGGGAATTTGGAGAACGGTTCCAGCGTGATGGGATGTTTCAGTTTATCCAGCAGCGCCGAACAGGCCATCCTCGCCTGGCCATTGATAATCATGGCGCAGGAGCCGCAAATCTCTTCCAGACAGCTGGAATCGTAAGTGACCGGCGTCGTGGGTTTTCCCTCACGGGTGACTGGATTGGCCGCAATGTCCATCAGGGCCGAGGTGATGTTCATGCCCGGACGATGCGCCAGTTCGAATTCTTCCCAGTACGGCTTCGACTCGGGAGTGGCTTGTCGCTTGATCTTGATAAGTACGGTTTTAGAGTTCGCCATGATCGCTTGTACGCTTTTCGCTGTCAGTCTGTAGGTCTTGGCCTTTAGCTTTTAGCTCTTAGCCTTTAGCTTCTTAGCTTTTAGCTTCTTAGCTTTTAGCTTCTCAGCTTTTAGCCTTTAGCTTTTAGCTCTTGCTCCTACGTTCTAGCTTCTAGCTCTTAACAAAATTCAATGTATGTCATCCAGCAAAGTACAAAAATGTATGTCATCCAACAAAGCACAAAAATGCATGTCATCCAGAACACCTTAAATACGTGTCATCCCGACCGAGGGCTTCAGCCCGAGCGGAGGGACCTGCTTTCTGCCGCCCCGCAACTTTGTCATCCTGAGCGCAGGCGCGCTTCTTTTGCGCGCCGGAGTCGAAGGACCTCTATCAACCGAGATCTGTTCTTCGCCTCGTCCTCTGTCGTTCCCCAAGGGACTCGGCTCATTTCTCTCGCTCACCCACCGTTGAAACGGTGGGCTATCATCTTCCGTCCCGCCGGGCGGGACTGGATTCTTTCAGCGCCAACCGAATCCCGTCTAATAAATCGCTGGCCGGCCAACAGGAATCAAAGATGTCGGACTTCAGCAAGCGCAGGCTACACAATCGCGGACTGATGCCGATTACTAACCCCTAATCCCTGACCACTAGTCCCTGCCTTTACGTGGCCGCGTCATAGCGCCGGGGACGAGGCTTAATCAGCGAGGTATCCACTTCCTCGAACTCGAAGCGCGGCTCATCGGCGTCGGCAGCGAAGTACGCTTTCGTGGTCTTCAACCAGTTGGCATCGTCGCGCTCGGGGAAGTCCGGCTTGTAGTGCGCGCCGCGCGATTCATCGCGCATCAACGCTCCCTGAGCAATCACGCGTGCCAGTTGCAGCATGTTGTAAAGCTGGCGGGTGAAGACGAACGAAGTGTTCGCCCACATCGAGCGATCGCTCAGATTTACATGCCGATAGCGCTCCAGCAATTCGACCAGCTTGGCGTCCGTCTCCTGAATGTTCTTGTTGTAACGAATCACCGTGACGTTCTTGGTCATCGTGTCGCCCAGTTCCCGCCACAGCAGGAACGGATTTTCCGTGCCTTCGTTGCTGATCAGGCGGGCGTTGATTTCTTCCTGCCGCTTCCGTTCCGAATCGAAAACATGTCCGGCGGGATGCTGGCCCGTCTTGATCAAATTGTGGGCATACTTGACGGCGTGCGGTCCGGCGACAAATCCGCCGTAGATGCACGACAGCAGGGAATTCGCGCCCAGGCGATTCGCCCCATGAATGGAGTAGTCGCACTCGCCGGCGGCGTACAGGCCCTGAATGTTGGTGCGCTGGTCAGAGTCGACCCACAGCCCGCCCATGGTGTAGTGCATGCCGGGAAAAATCTTCATCGGCGTGTCACGCGGATCGTCGCCCACAAACTTCTCGTAGATTTCCAGGATGCCTTCCAGCTTGCGGTCGAGCGTGGCGCGATCGATGTGGGTCAAGTCGAGGTAGACCATCGGCTGGCCGTCGATGCCGAGATTGTGCTCGTACACTACTTTGTGGATGGCGCGGGTGGCGATGTCACGTGGTACCAGGTTGCCGTACTTGGGATACCACTCTTCCAGAAAGTACCAGCGCTCGCCTTCGGGAATGCTCATGGGATCGCGTTTGTCGCCCGGCTGTTTGGGCACCCAGACGCGGCCACCTTCGCCGCGCGCCGATTCCGACATCAGCCGCAGCTTGTCTTCGCCGGGAATACAGGTCGGGTGAACCTGAATGAACTCGCCGTTCGCGTAATAAGCTCCCTGCTGATAGAGCGCCGACTGCGCCGAGCCGGTACATACTACCGAGTTCGTCGACTTGCCAAAGATGGCGCCATTGCCTCCGGTTGCCATGATTACGGCTTCGGCCGGGAAGGTATGCACCTGCATGCTGCGCAGATCGAGCGCGCAAATGCCGTGACACACCCGCTGATCGTCAATGATGGCCGAGAGGAACTCCCAGGCTTCGTACTTGGTGACCTTGCCTTCGGACTCGTAGCGCCGCACTTGCTCGTCGAGCGCATACAGCAGTTGCTGGCCGGTAGTGGCTCCGGCAAACGCGGTGCGGTTGTAAAGTGTGCCGCCAAAGCGGCGAAAGTCCAGCAGGCCTTCCGGCGTGCGGTTGAAGGGAACGCCCATGCGGTCGAGCAGGTCGATGACGCCGGGTGCGGCGTCGCACATGGCTTTCACCGGAGGTTGGTTGGCCAGGAAGTCCCCACCGTACACGGTATCGTCGAAGTGCTGCCAGGTGGAATCGCCTTCGCCCTTCAGGTTCTTGGCGGCATTGATTCCGCCCTGCGCGCACACCGAGTGAGACCGCTTGACCGGGACGATGGAGAAGAGGTCGACGTGACCTCCCATCTCGGCGATCTTGATGGTGGCTGCCAGTCCCGCCAGCCCGCCACCCACAACAATAATTTTAGGATGAGCCATGATGAAGTCTTATCTATTCCGCCGAACTTAATTACGAATCAGGATCTAGTCGTGCTGCACATAGGGAACCTGGTTGGCCGGCGTACTGACGAAGCCGGTGATCGTCCAAACCCCAATGCCGACCAGCAGGACTGCCAATCCAAAGCAAACATAGCCGAACTTGCGGCGCGCGTTATCGCCGACCGTCAAGCCCCACTTGGCCGCAAACAGCCACACGCCGTAGGCGAAATGCCAGGAGGCGGCGACAATTCCGATCAGGTAGAAAGCCACCACCCAGGGACTCTGAAAGTCGTACCAGACTTTGGAGAACGCATACTGATAGCCGCCGCCCATCAGGTGGACGCCGGTGAAACGCATGTCGATGACGTGATACAGGATGTAGATGAAGGCGATGATGCCGGTCCAGCGTTGCGCGGTGTACAGCCAGTTGCCGACCCAGGGATATTCACTCACGTTGGAGTCGCCCTTGTACCAGATATAAATGCCGTACAGCGCGTGATACAGCAGCGGCAGGAAGATGAACAGCCATTCCAGCACGTGCACAAACGGAAGGCTGGTCAGAAACTTGACCTGGTCGTTGTAGGCCTGCACGCCCTTCGTTGCTTCCGAGTTGGAGATGAAGTGCTCGATCAGGAAAGCGCCGATGGGTACGATGCCTGACAGCGAATGCAGCCGGCGCAAAACAAATGAGTAGCCCTGACCTGCACGCAGCGGCGCTACTCCGGGTCGAACGCGAGTGGTACCGGTTGTTTCAATCGAACTGGCTGAGGAAGCCACGAAGACAACTCCTTATGAGCGCGGAGCGTATAAGCAAACATTCCATTATCAAGTTCGTCAGCAACGCAAGTCAAGAAAGCGACGGCTGCGGATTCGACGAACGCCTGAGTTCGGGCGGGTTCTCGGGCAGTGAAACGAGAATCAGCATAACTTTTTGACGGGCGAACAGCCTGTGACCTGCGTCACAGGCCCGCATGATTTATCACCGGCGCCGAAAGTTCTGGCGGAATTGCGACGGCAAAGGGGGCGTGAAGATTTTTGACCCCGAAGGGACGTAAAGCATTGCGACCGTGAAGGGGCGTAGCTTTAGCTGCGCCGTAACAAGCTGCTTATTTGTCATCCCGAACCGGCTTTAGCCGGTGAGGGATCTGCTTTCGTTTTTTCCGGATCCAACTTCGGCGCCCAAGATTCCCCGGGCCCGAAAGGCGTGACGCTTACAGCCCAACATTTATAGTGTCTCTACCCCATGCTGATCCGCGAAAATGTTGCTCTAGCTCCGCTGACAACGCTGGGCGTCGGCGGCCCGGCTCGTTTCTTCGTCGAGGCGCTGACCGAAGCCGAAGTGATGGAAGGAGTTTCCTTCGCCCGCTCCCGCCGGTTGCCGCTGTTCGCTTTGGGCGGCGGCAGCAACCTGGTCGTCGCCGATACGGGTTTCAACGGATTCGTGCTGAAAGTCGGAATCGCCGACGCGTTGCAGTCCACCGCTCAGAATGGAGTTGTTACCTTTGACGCCGGCGCGGGATTCGACTGGGATGCGCTAGTCGCTCGCACCATTGACGCCGGCTGCGCCGGTCTGGAATGCCTCAGCGGAATTCCTGGCACCGTGGGCGGCACGCCAGTGCAGAATGTCGGCGCCTATGGTCAGGACGTTTCCCAGACGATTCAGGAAGTGCGCGTCCTCGACCTGCAATCGCTCGAGATAAAAACGCTGTCCAATGCGGATTGCGAGTTCTCTTATCGGGCCAGCCTCTTCAACACCAGCCAGCGCGGTCGCTACATCGTTCTGCGCGTGTCGTTCGCGGTGCACCCGGGCGGTAAGCCGAGTCTTCGCTATGCCGACTTGCAGAAGTTCTTCGCCAATCGCGCCGGCGAACCCTCGCTGGCCGAGGTGAGAGCCGCAGTCCGCGAGATCCGTCACAGCAAAGCCATGCTGATCGTTCCGGGCGAAGAAGACGCGCGCAGCGCCGGCTCGTTCTTCAAAAATCCGGTGGTCTCGCAGAAAGTGTTCGAAGATTTGTCGGTCCGGCTGGCAGAGCGCGGGGTGCTGCTGCCGAGCTATCCGGCCGCAGAGGGATTGCGCAAATTGCCGGCGGCCTGGCTGGTCGAGCATGCCGGGTTCGTCAAAGGATATGTTAGGGGAGCGGCTGGCATTTCAAGACGGCACGCGCTGGCCATCATCAATCGCGGCGGCGCGACCGCGGCGGACCTCATCGCGTTGCAAGATGAAATCCAGTCGCGGGTGTGGCATGAGTTCGGCATCCAGTTGCAGCCCGAGCCGGTGTTTGTCGGATTTTGAAGGCCGCCGCCTCTCGCCCGTTGGATTCCAGGTTGTCATCCGGCGCGCGTGAGATGTTTTTGTGCGAGCGCAGCGCCAGGTTTGTCTGCCTGTCATCCGGAGCGGCGAGGCTTGGCCGAGCGCAGTCCAAGGACCTCTACCGTGACAACTGGTACGTTGCTTTGCGACCGGAGGGGTGAACGGGCCAAACAGAAGGCGGCACCGGAACTACACCTGGTGAAGTGAGTTCGCGCAATAACGACAGGAAACCACAGCAGCAACTGCGACAGGTGCGCTTTCAACTTCCCGATTGCGCCCACCCTCTCGCCAAAAGCAGGCGAGAAGGATGAGGCACCCAGTTTGAAATGGTCTCATGCCGAAAGGGTGGGCCACCCGCCCTCTAGCGGGGCTCCGTTTACACCGATACCGCGATAGGCTTGCACAAAGTATTGATCAAAAGCCTGTATCCAATCCCAGTCAAAGTGCCCTACCTGGTCAAAGATCAGGACATACTTGGCGTGCTGGGGATTCCCCAGCGGCTCCGAATCTGATCGGTAATGGCTCCCATGAAGGCTTCCCCTCTAGTTCCCGGCTTTCGCGGCGACTGGGACAGACTTGAACAGCGAGATGAAGTTATCGACATTTTTCGGAGCGGCCACGGTCCAGGCAGCGAGGTTGGAAAGCAGGTTGATTGCGACGGGCGACAACTCTGTGTCGAGTGTGTTGTAGTGTGGGAACCCGCGGAGCAGGATCTCTGTGTCCATCGCGGCTCTCACGAACAAATCGGTGAACGAGTTATACCAATCGGACGCAATGTTCAAGTGAACCCACAAGACAGTGACGGACTTGCCGTGCGAAACCCCAAACCATTGGTTGTCAAGAGTCGTCAGTTTTTGAGCAAAAACGGCCGGGTGCCGATGCGTTCCAGCGCCGCTCGCGTCCCATAACCCTTGCAGCAATGGCTGAAAGTCGGAGACCCCGAAGACTTGATTGTTTTCGAAGAGAGGGAACCGCGGATCGGTTGATTCGGCATAGGGAACATAGCCGGCCTTAGGGTCGTACGGCTGGAAGCCGAACAGCGGAGGGATGCTGTCATCAACGATAACGTGCCCGTGCTCGCTGGACAGTCTAAATTCTGAGTTGACGAATGCGATGATGTTGTCAACGTCGGAATAGGCCAGCATCGACGCAATTCCTGAGTTTTCCAGACTTCCGCCATCGGCGAATTCTGTGACCTTTACTGCCTTGCCATAAGGAACATTTGCCACCGGCCAATACTCGTAAGCGGGAATGATCGCATCCAGGAAGCTCAGTTGGCCCTTGATCGTAGTGAGGTCGCCTCGGTCGGCCGCATCAATCAAGGACTGAAGGCACGCTTGAATCCGCGTGGGCTCGGAGCCTGCTCGTATCAGCTTGGTGGCACCCTTTGCCTGATACAGCCGGACGGCCGCGGCGAAATGCGCAGGAGACTTCGACCAGAGCGCCAATTGGTTCTTAAGTGCGGCTGAGAATGCAGCGCTGCTAGTTCCAATGATGTCGGTCAGAGACCACTGGCGGTTCTGATGCACCTTTACCACGTCAGCCTGAGCAGATACGGGAGCGGAGTTGAAGGCAAACGATGTCACCCCGCCTCCGCCTACTTTGTGGCCATTCGCATCCAGACAATTCGGCGGCCGGCTCATGACACCAGTGGCGAACGGTGTTGACTGGACGGGCGCGAGCCTAGTCTTGCCGCCGCACGTCACCCACATCCCTGAGTTACTGACCAGGTAAGGCCGCGTCTGCCCCGGACTCGCGGCCACGAGGTTCGCGGGTTCAGCGGCGAGAGCGGGGTTGAGTGCAGTGACATATTTGGATAGTGAAGCCGAGTCATAAGAGAACAAAGATGCGGGCCTATAGTGCGCCGCTTTCTCAAACAGCCCATATGGCTGGAGCATGTGGATTCCGATAATGGTTTGCCACAGCATGTCGGCAGTCACGCCTTCAGCTGTATGGAGATATACGGCTTCGACAGCTAGGTCGACTATGCTGAAGTCCGATGTTATCTGATGGCCGATGTTGCTAGGCTTCAGCAATTCAAGCTGGCCGAGTGTCAGCCTGCTAGGGTCAACGTAATTACCGAGGTAGTCGTCGTCAGAGTTGTTCGCGGCCAGATAGATAAACGGGATTCCGACCCAACCTCCTCCCGACACGGTGGAAATCACGCGGACTTGACTGAGGAGGCTACTGCCGTTGGCCTTTAGGGCCTCCAGCGCCTGGAGTTGTCCAATGCCTGCGGCGAGAGAACGAGATCCGCCACCGCTCAGGCAAACTGCGACGTTCCCAGGTGTCCTCCGAGGCACGAACTTAGCTGTGCTCAATTCCTTAGCTGCAGTAACTGCGAACAAGTTAGCGGCGAAATCGCCTTCCGTGGCCGGCGACGGCATATGTTTTTTCCTTTCTTACGCACCCGCAAAGGTAGAACACCGCCGAGAACTTCTGACGCGGCGCACTCCAGACCTGCGCTTAGTTGTCTTGCCTGGGCTCATGCTCTGGCCGCAGTGCTTTGCTGAGTGTCATTGAACAACAACTCCTGGTAGTTAACCGCGAAGTTTACGGTTGCTCCACTCCAGGTAATCATGAAGACAAGATCGAAAACCATTGGGTTCCAAGGATCCCAGCCTTGCAGTTGTTCCTTTGAAACACCGAAGGAGCTTTACCGTGGTGCCAGCATATGAACACTATCTGATTACCATAAGTGCTTGGATTGTTCAGTACCTCTTTTGCCATTTTGTCGTAATCGTTGTCGTCAAAGGGGGTCTTGGGTGAAACGCCAATGGCTTGCCCAAGCGGCGTGATCGTCTCCAACGGACGATGGCTGCTGCTATCGTTCTCGGACGCAAACAGAAATTTGGGCACGGGGAACCGCGGAGCTCCTGCCGGCAGGCCGCAGGATTTGTATGTCCCCTTGAACTCCGCGGTCTTGTCGGGTTCAACATCGCAAGCAATTTGTACCAACTTGTTGACCGGTATTGCTGTCGGATCCGGGGTGAACAGCGAAGGCAACGCAGCCGCGCGAGCCGAGCCTAGGATGGATAGATGTTTGCCACCGCTGGTGTCATCAGCCGGGTCTCCGGGCTTTTCTCCATGCCGAATGATCATTACCAAACTCGGATATTGTGCAGCCCCGCTCATGAATCGCTCCTGCTTGGAGGAACCTTATAACTTATCAGAACAGTAACAATCCTGGAATCGCGCGTAAAAACACCGCGATGCTTGCGATAAATTGCTCTATGATTCGCAGGTGGATCAGCGATCAGAAGTAAAGCCGGCTTGACCCGCACCTAGCGCCTGGTTGGCCCCGTTGAAGTACTTGTTGTTCTCAATGTAGGCGTATTCGGAAGGGGCAATAAATATCTGGTGCACAGCGTACCAGCCTTCCTGATCGACCAGCGGAGCGGTGAAGGCCTGGTTCACGTAGTCCTTTGGCAGCGCAGCCGAGGAAAAGGTCGAGTTGTCAATATAGAGCGGTTGGAACCCGGGCGCGACCGGGTTGCTGCCCAGCGCTGGGCAATTACTCGGAATCGTAACTGGTTGATTGTATGCGGCGCCCGGGTCGGCGCCGTTCGCCAAAGCATACGCGGACCAGGCGGAACGCGACTATGAGACATTCCAGGGGGCCATTCGCTCGGGGCGTCTGTCGACGGAACCAGAAAAAGGCGATGGGTTGGAGTTCCTGCAATAGCAGGAATGGCATAGGAGTCACGGTTGCGCTCCCAATCACTCAACACCAGTCCTAAAACTGAACTACAGCGATTGCACCTATATACGATGCGGCGGCAAGTATCAGAACGTCTCGGTTGCATGGCAATATGCCTGGCTAGGGCGACCCCAGTAGCCGACCACGCTGCTTGTTTGAAAATCGGCAGTTGACAGGGCTGGAACGCTCGAGACGTTAAGAGTGGTGCCTCTCTGGTCTATGCTGTAAGCGTGAGGAGGTCAGTATGGACCGATTCAACCGAGTGACGTTGGCTGTTTTTCTTCCATGCATCATATTCCTTTGTGGCTGTCAGGACTTGGTTCCACATGACACACAGAGCTTACTTGATCCCAATTTCAAGCGGTCGGAGGTCCTCGGCTTAGTGGCCGGCTTTGGAACAACTTTTGCTGCCATGCCGGATTTGATCGCGATGCTCAAGCGTCGATCTAGCGCGGGCATGAACCCAAGGATGGCGGCGATCATGGGCCTCTTTCAGATCCTCTGGGTCTACTACGGTTTATTGATTGCTTCGCGGCCGGTGATCGTGTGGAACATCGTTTCGGTGCTAGTCAATTTTCTGAGCGTTGGCGCGTACTTTTATTTCGCCCACAAAGAGAAAATCCGTTAGCACGATTGTGATAATGCGGCACCCATAAGTGCACCATATAATCAAAACTTATCCAGACCGCAATCATGAAGACTTAGTTTTCGCCTGCCCGCCATGTCCGTCGAGGCAAATCGGCGAAATCAGAGAGGCGCTAAGTGTCAGACAATCCGGAGCTCACCAGACTGCAAGAGGCAAGCACGCTCGAAACCATCAGACTGCGACAAGTAGGCATCGGCAAGAAGCCCTGGAGAAAATGGGGGCCCTATCTTAGTGAGCGGCAGTGGGGTACAGTCCGCGAGGACTACAGCCAGGACGGCAATGCCTGGGACTACTTCACGCATGACCAGGCGCGATCCCGCGCCTATCACTGGGGTGAGGACGGTCTTGCCGGCATCAGCGATCATAATCAGTTGCTGTGCTTCAGCGTCGGGTTATGGAATGGCAAGGACCCAATCCTCAAAGAACGGATGTTCGGGCTGACGAACAGTGAAGCCAACCATGGCGAAGATGTTAAGGAATACTATTTCTACCTCGACAGCACGCCGACACACTCCTATATGAAGTACCTGTACAAGTACCCGCAGGCGGCATATCCATACAGTGATTTGATCGAGAACAACCGGCGACGCACTCGAAACGATATGGAGTATGAGCTGCTGGATACCGGCGTTTTCAACGAGGACCGCTACTTCGATGTTTTCGTGGAGTACGCCAAAGGCACTCCAGAGGATATTCTCATCCAGATCAGCGTGAGTAATCGAGGGCCAGAGCCGGCCACATTACATGTGCTGCCGACGCTGTGGTTTCGCAACACCTGGGCATGGTGGCCGGGTACACCGAAGCCGTCGCTGAAACAGATCCTTGGACCGAAAGGCGCGACGGTCATTGCGGCTTCACATGCGCAACTAGGCGAGCGCTATCTGTACTGTGAGGGCGACGTTCCGCTACTGTTCACGGAAAATGAGACTAACAATGAACGCCTCTTCGGCACCGCTAACTCTACACCTTATGTGAAAGATGGAATCAACAACTACGTAGTCAACGGAAATCACGACTCAGTCAACCCCGAGAGAATGGGAACTAAATCAGCTGCGGACTACGAGCTGAGTGTGGGTGCGGGAAAAACAGCCACCATCCATCTGCGCTTAAGCGATCTGGCACCTGCCGCCATGGGCGATCCCTTCAAGGACTTTGCCGAAATCATGCAGACGCGGCAGCGCGAGGCTGATGAATTCTACAAATCCATTACGCCGGAACGTGTCAGCAAAGATGAGGCCCTGGTCATGCGTCAGGCGTTGGCCGGCATGCTCTGGTCCAAGCAGTATTTTTTCTTCGACGTGGACAAATGGCTCGAAGAACACGGTATCAATCCCATGAAGCCAGGCGGACGTTCCATGCGGAACCGGGAGTGGTACCACATGGTGAACCGGCACATCATCTCCATGCCCGACAAGTGGGAGTATCCCTGGTATGCAGCGTGGGATTTGGCGTTTCACACCATCGCGCTTTCCACCGTCGATCCTGAATTCGCCAAAGAACAGCTCGACTTGATGTTGCAAGAATTGTTCATTCATCCGACAGGTCAGATCCCGGCTTACGAATGGAACTTCAGCGACGTTAATCCGCCGGTACACGCCTGGGCCACGATTTTCCTGTACCGCACTGAGCAAGCTCTTAGAGGGCAAGGCGATATCGAATTTCTCAAACGGTCGTTTGCCAAGTTGATGCTGAACTTCAGTTGGTGGGTGAATCGTAAAGACCGCTTTGGCAACAATCTATTTGAAGGTGGCTTCCTCGGGCTGGACAACATCGGCGTCTTCGACCGCAGCGCGCCACTGCCCACCGGCGGCAGCCTGGAGCAGGCGGATGGCACCGCATGGGTCTCCATGTTCTCTCAGAATATGCTTGAGATCGCCTTGGAGCTGGCGGCATATGACTCATTCTACGAAGACATGGCCATCAAATTTGCGGAGCATTTCATTTGGATTGCGGTGGCCATGAATCAGATGGGGCCTGATGGTATGTGGGACGAGGAGGACGGTTTCTACTACGACGTCTTGCGCCTTCCCGATGGTAGTTGCAGTCGCCTCAAGGTTCGCTCCATGGTGGGCCTGCTGCCCTTGGCCGCCACCACCGTGATCGAGCCGTGGCAACGCGAACGCGTGCCACGAATGGCGCAAACCTTGCAAGAACGCTGGGAACGTATGCCCGAACTGCGTAACAGTATTCATGCCACCGGGCGCAGCCACTTTGGTTATGGCGATCGCGGGATCGCTGCGCTGGTGAACGAAGATCGGTTGCGCCGGATACTCGCACGCATGCTGGACGAGAACGAGTTCCTCAGCCCGTATGGGATTCGGGCCCTCTCCCGCTACCATGAGGACCATCCTTACGTCGTCAATCTCGGGGGTCAAGAATACCGAGTGAACTACTTGCCGGCGGAGTCCGATACCGGAATGTTCGGTGGGAACTCCAACTGGCGGGGGCCGATTTGGATGCCCGTGAACGCGGTGCTGATCCGCGCCTTGCTGTCCTACTACCTTTATTACGGCGACAAGTTCAAGATCGAATGTCCCACTGGCTCGGGCCAGATGATGAACTTGTTCGAGGTAGCGCATGAGATAGCCAATCGGCTGGAACGAATCTTCCTGCGGGACAAGTCGGGCCGGCGGCCGGTGTACGGAGGGACAGAGAAGTTCCAGACCGATCCCTACTGGAAGGACAACATACTCTTCTACGAATATTTCCACGGCGACAACGGTGCGGGACTGGGTGCTAGTCACCAGACGGGATGGACTGGCATCATCGCGAAGCTGATCGAGATTTTCGGGCGCATCGACGCAAATCAGCTTCTGGACGCTGGTAAAGCGGGTGGCTTTAGGAAGGGCGCATCGGCCGACTGATGATGCTCCGGTACTGGATCCCGCGGGTCCACACGAGCGTGTTATCTAGTAAGGACATCGGTATCGGTCGACGTGTGCGTTGCTGTTATGGGCTGTTTCATGTGATTGTTTCGTGTTCTGTTCCCAATTTGTTGCTTCACTTGTTCGCGAAATGTCGAACGAAATCATCCTTCAGGTGATGTCCAAGGGCTCCGGATCTCTGGATCGTAGGGAAAACGCAGCTCCAACCGTGCACAACAGCAACCAACTAAGCTCAAGTGAAGACTGCAAAACACTCGGCGCAGTTGGTCCACATCTACTTTCTTAGGCCCCACCTTCACGAACGGAAATGGCCATTCGTCACACAGGCGCGGTCTCACCCGTGATGCATACACTTCCATTGGGTTCAGCCGTTCATGCACGAGCCGCTGCATCCCGCAACAAAGAGAGTGGTCGACAGCCAGCCGAACAGGACTTGGAACCACTGAGCTTCTCAAGAACCAGAGGACACTGCACCCAGCGGAATACGAACGTGTCGGCTTACTGTTCCCTCCAGGTTGGTGAAGGTCACCATCGTTCTGGCGATCTGGCTTTGGTGGACCGCATCGTCCTCATCGCTCAGATCATTGGGACAGAGTCTTGCTATCCTTCTTCTTTCTTACTGCTGCTCTTCTTACTCCTGCTCTTTTTCTTAGTGCTGCTGGAAGTGTTGTCGGAAGCAGGGGCGCCAGAATTGATCTCCTTGTTGAGCGAGGGAATGGCGACGTCGCGGAAGACGATCGGGAGAACGCCGATAGGCTTCTCGCCGGCGGGCAGCGTGATGGCCTGGTAAGTGGCCAAGCCGGGCGCGGGTGTGAAGGCGGTTGGAGAGGTGTAGATGGGGTCGCCGTTGGCGTTGCAGACTTGAACAAAAAGCTGCGCGGTGGGCGCCGTCTGCCCGGCGGGCGGGCCGGCGTAGACGATCTGGAAGTTGCCGTCAGAGCCGGTGTAGGCGATGCCGAAGGTGTTCTGATAGGTGTTGGTGGAATCGACTAAGTAGAGGCTGTAGGCCGAAACCGGGGCGTTGCTGGAGTTGTAAACCACGCCGTAAAGCGCCCATCCCGTGGCTGTCACAGCAGGCGGCGGAATGGTGACCTGCCGCTTGAACATCTCGAAGCGGGCAACGGTGGCCTGGTTGGCGGTGACGTCCGCGTTGGCAGCGGCAGCCTGGGCAGAAGTGGTTCCCGATTGCGCGCCGATTGTGGTAGCGATGCGTGTGACCTGATTGAGGCGAGCCTGGCGGGTTTGCGTGAGCTGCTGGATGCGTTCGGAGGCTGTCGAGTCAACCTGGGTGACCGCCTCCTTGATCTTCCCGTAGGGGTCGGAAGTCACAGGCGTGTCCGGGAAGGTATAGCCGGCGCTCGTTTTGGAACCGGCCGCAGCAGTCGCGCCGTAGCCGTTGAGAAGCTTCTTTGAGATGTCATTGCACAGGGTCGTGTCCTTCAACAGTTTGGAGGCAATCGCAGCTGCAAGGCAAACGTTATTGCTGTCGACGCCAAAGGGGAGAGTGTTGGGTTCGGCAAAGAGGCAGTTGGTGGAGATGTTGCCGGTGGTGATGTTGGCCAGCCCTCCGGTAATGCCGGAGAAGACAACAGACGCCGGGCCCTCTTGAAACCGGTTGTTTGTGATGTTGGCTGTGCCGCCAAATAGCAGGACATCCATCAATGCAGTGATGGTGATTCTGTAATAATCCTGTTCCGTGGGCCCGCCACCATCCATCCAGGTAAGGTTGTTGGCGAAGTTGAGGTTGTCCAGGGTGACCACAAGCACGTTGGCAATGCCGGTGGCCCCGTTGGCGCGGGTTTCCAACTGGCAGGTGTTATTGCTGAACAGGACCGTGCCGCTGGTGGAGTTGGAAAGTGCGTTGTCGACCAGCTGAAGCGTGGGCGCGGTGGGATCGCTGATGCCGCCCCAGAGTTGGGTGAAGGTCGTGCGTGTATCGAGCTCGATCGCTATACCGAGGTTCACCACGGATACGGTGAGTGCAGTCACAAAACTGGTGGATGCAGGAACGGTACCGCCGGAGGTGAGCTGGTTGCCGGTAATCGAAAACGGACCATAGCCGGTCACATCTAGGGCGTAGCCGAGAGGAATACGGACGACGTTCTGGTCCAGGCGCAAGGCCGGAAGTCCGGGCTGATAGACGGGTGGACTTCCAGCCGTGACCACTCCCTGTGCGCTCGCGCCGGTCCAGGATGCGGCTGTAGCAGTCTGGTTGAGTGCCGGCGGCGAGACCATCGGAATGCTGATTCCGGCTTGCAGGCCGTTCAGAGAGGCGGGCGCGGACACAATTTCATTCCAGTCGCGGGTTTCCAGAATCTGGTTGCGCGAGATCTCCACCTGCTCGCCATTGAGAATAAAGATGCCGCAGACCTGCGCGCCGGGTTGCGGGCCAAAGTCGGTGATCGAGTTATCGCGCACGATGACGTTTTGCAGGTCGGGAAGGCAAATGGCGCCGTAGCCCAAACCGGTAACGCCCTCCGGAAAGGGCGTGATAGGTGCTTGAACCGAGCCCGATATGATGTTGCCTTGGATGATCAGGTTGGCGACGCTGACAACTTCAGGCGTTGTCGAGGTGAAGAAGCCGACCGGTCCGATCGCACACAGGCCGGTATTGCTGACGCGGTTGCGCTCGATGAGGATGTTCTGGAGCGGGCCATCGGCAGCCAGGGTGTTGCCGTTGGCGTCGGTGGGCGGAAGTATGAGCGTGGTGCCAGTGGAGGTGACCGGCGAAGTGAGGAAAAGGCCGTTGAGGCCGCTCACCGGGGCTTGGTTGGGGTCCAAGAGCAGAATAGCACCCAGGGAAATGGCATTGAATGCGCCACCTTCGATCGCATTGTCGACGATTGAGACGCCTGTGGAATAGCCGCCGATCTGGATACCACCGTTGCCGGCAGTCGTCGAGCTTGATGGGTTGAAGTTACTGCTGAGGTCGGAGAGAAGCTGGACGGTGGCGTAGTTCTGCGCGTCGCTCGAGTCCTGGAGGCCAATCCAGTTGCTCTCAACCGTGATTTCGATGCCGCTCAAGTACATTCCAGGCCACAAGCTTGCCACGTCCTGCATCAGGATGCGGTTTTCAGCGATGTTGAGCAGTGTGGCCATGACGGCAACGATGGCCGGGCTGGTGGAGGCCGCTAGAACCAGGTTGGTCAGAGTAACGTCGGTGCCCGAAGGCGGGAACATGGGCGTTTCGAACTTGGCCCCTTCGCCAAACCAGTTGGCATTCTGGTAATAGCCAGGGATAAGTTTTTCGTTCTGCGTGTTTACCATGGCGGCGGAGGCAGCATTGACTTGCTGCGCCGCGCCGATTCCCGCATTTTTCAATTGGCTAGCGAAATTTGTCGCCTGGCTGGCGAACTTCGCCTTGGTCGCCTGCGCCACAGGCTTGGCAACCTCAACGCTGGGCTGGGTGGCGGTCGAGATCTGGTCAATCAGGATGCAGGACATGCCATCCGGAGCCTCGACGGTAAAGCCGGTTAATTCGATGTGCTGCGAGTTGGTGATGGTAATGATGGCGCTGATGCCGCTGTTGGTGGTAATGGTCGGATTGGAAACGCCCTGGCCAGCCGGCGCGGCGGAGTAAGCGTAGAGAGTGGTTTGGAGGCCGCAGCCGCGTAGCGTAACCCCCTTGAGGCCGTTGAGGACGATCGATTCGTAGTACTGGCCAGGAAGAATGCAGATCGTGCCGCCGCTGGAAGGCAGGTTGTTGATGGCCTGCTGAATGGAGGTGTAGGCGCCGGCAGCATTCGGGTTGGCGCTGACCGTGGCGGTGCAGCAACCGCAGTCGCCATCTTGGGTAGGAGGCCATGGCGTGCGGCAGTCGGGGGTGCTGGTGGCCATGCCGCTCGCGTTAAAGGTGACGGCCGAAAGCTTTGTGTAGTGGTGATGCGTGCCACGTGGCGGGGCGCTGGTCAGTTGGTCGAAGCTGCCGTCAGTGCGCGCCGAAAAAGTCCAGAAATCGCCGGAGAGAAAATTGCCGTTGGCGGGATTCGTGTTGAACGAGACCGTCAGTCCGTTTTCAAGCTGCACAGAAGTACCGGCCGTGGGGACAGGGTTTTCGGCGTTGGGTAAAGTGGGCGAAGCGTCCCAGCGCAAGATGCGCGTGTGCAAACTGGCGGAGGCCGTTGGCGGATTGGTCAGCGGCGGCGTAACCAGGTAGATGGTGTTGGTCGTCGGGTCGACTGTGTCGATCTGGGCCATGATCCCCGGGCTGCCAAATGTGTACGGTGCGGCGCTAGGGTAGTTGGGATCAGGCTGCCCATTCAATTCCATGTTGTCGTCCAGCAGCTCGATCCAATCGCCGTTGGTGAAATTCAGTACCTGGTCGCGGCCCAAGGAGGCGACAGCAAGAATCGTCGCCTGCGCTCCGCCGGGGTTGGCTCCCTGAGTGATGCTGGTAACGCTGGTCGCAACGGAGGCGTTTTCGCGTGACCACTTGAACGTTGCGGTTCCAATCGGCCCGCCCTTATTGATCTGCACCCGGTAAAGCTGATTTTCCAGGCCCGTGTAGCCGGTGCCGGTGGTCAGGCAGCAATCGCCGGTCGCGGTGTTGGGTACGACGCCGTTGGTCAGCAGGCCATTCGAGCTGGCCGGATAGCTGATGCTCGCGTCTGGGGTCGAGCAGGTGAGGGCCGGGCCGGAACCCCCGGCCATGGCCGCGGGCATCCAGCGCACCTGCCATACCGTCTGCAGGCGCCCGGAAGTGTCAATGCCGACGCCCGGATCGATGATCCCCGGCCCGAAAGCAGGATTCGCGGTGAATGGATCCTCAAGATAGGTCACTTCGCGAGTCCAGACGTCGAGATAGAACAGGTAGTTGCCTGCGGCGTTGGGCAAATCCTGCTGGATTTGAGGATTTGTCTGCGGCCCCGCCGCGGGAAACATCGGTTGGCTCGTAAACGGAATGCTTGGCGTTCCAGAGATGCTCGCAGGCGCTGGCTGCGGCGAGCCGGAGAGCTCGGCGAGCGCGGGGTCCCACGCGCCGGGCAGAGGGCCATGATTTTCAGCCAGCAATCCGTCCACATATATGCGACCCTGACCGATATTCACCACCCAAGCCGTCGTCGAGGGCGAAATATAGAAGGCATCGGGCGTCGTGTTGACCGGGTAAACGGCGCGACCCATCGTGTCGAGGGTGCCTGCCTGGATGCGGCGCGCCATCTCGGCGAGGAACTCATTCCAGTCGGCATCGAGCTGGACCCGGCCCTGGGGCATTACTACTGAGGAATAGTTGTTGAACGGATTGAAAATGTAACGGCTGTTATCGAAGCTCACGGTTGACTCCTATTCATGCTCTTCTCTGGGGGCGGCGCAGCATCGTCGTACTCGAACGATGGTTAGCTTTGATAAATCAGTCCAAACTCAAGGCCCACAGGCAGATACTCCTGGATTCGAATCTGAAGGTCGCTTTCCCGCTGGGGGGCAAGCAGAAAGTGATAGGCTCCCATTTCGCCGCCGTCGTCGGCGCCGCGCCGGATGGAGTCGTCTGTGCAGGCCATCAGCTTGAGATAACCTGGCTGGCCGTAGCTGGTGGAGACAAAGTACGGCTGCACGCTGGCCACGGCCTGCTCCACGCATTCGAACGGCGGCGGAGTAACGGCATTGAAGGGCAAGAAGCTGAAGCGCACGCAGCCGGCCTGTTTTCTGTCGGCAATCAGTCCTGAAGTCACCGTCTTGTCCATGCTCGACCAGAGGATGCTGTTGGTGACCAGAGTGAGCAACGTGGCGTGGACGCGGCCCACAACTGTGCAGCCGCTGAGGGTCAAGGCGGCGCCCCCGCTCGATCCGTCCACAGCGGCGTAAGCGGTGCTGCCAGGCTTGGTTGCATCGATGATTGAGTTGGTTAGCGCGACCGTAGCCAGGGGGTTCGAAACAATCCCGCCCAGAATGCTGGTGGCAACCGATACGGTCACCGAAGGGGAAGCAATTTCGAGCGCCGGGGCATTAGGCTGGGTCGGCGTCTGCGTCGCGGGATTGCCTTCCGCCGCCGGATACGACCATCCCGGAACCAGCGTGCAGTCGGTAATCGTCAACTGGGAGAGAAGATTGTCAGTGGCACTGGCGTTGGTGCGGGCGACAGGGATGTTCACAAGCGCGGGGTTGGCTTTGCTGGGCGCGAACCCGGGCTGCGCTGCCAGAACAACTCCGTTGAGCAGAAAAGTGCTGCCCTGGTCGCCAGAGACGACCAGTGGAGAGTCAAGCAACAGTGTCTGTACGGTTAGATCGGCGGCGCGAAGTTCGAACGTAGCCCCTGCGGGAAGATCAATGGCCAATGGCGTGGTGATTGTGTGCCATGCGCTGCCGAAGGGCTCTGATCCCTTGGTAGTGTCGGTGGCCAGATCGTCGGCGGACTGCGCAGAGATTTCAACCGCGACGGCGCTATTCAGTGGCAACAGCGTCTCGGCGTAGATCAGCGCCGCCTGTAAATTGGTGAAGCGGGAATCGGGGTAGGGGACAACAAAAGCCTCATCGGTGACGGCGAAGTTGTTGGCGCGCGAGTATTCGCCGCCGCCCAGGTTGGCGTTTACGCCGTAGAACCAGGAAGCGCTGACCTGGTGGTCCTTTTCGCCAGATGGAAGCGCAAGGCGGCCCAATTCCGGGTCGACGACTACCGTGTAAGGGCTCGTCGCAGCGGGAAGGTTCGCCCAATTCCCATCCGCGCCGGAAAGATTGGAGACTGCGATCTGGTAAGGGCTCAGGAGCTTCTGGTCGAAGTAGATCGCCAGGCTGGCGCCCTGTCCGTAGAACGAAGCGCCCACGCCCTGCGAGAGATCGGCGCAGAGAACCCGGCGCAACAGGCTGTCGGGGACGTTCGCCGGACCTGCGGCATGGGTAATCTGCTCGCCCTGCGAAAGGGCGCGGTGGAAGAGCGGCTGATCGAGCCCAAGCGCGTTGAATCGGTAGCAAAGCTGGCCGCCGGGGCCGTTAGCCGCAGCCGTAAGTACTTGGTTGGTAATGCTGGCAGCGCTCAACGACCACAGGAAGATGGCCACATTCTGGATGTTGTATTGGCCGCCACCGGAGCCGATAAGGTGGACATCGACCTTGTGCGCCGTCGAGTCAAAGCCACTATCCATATAGATGCCAGGCTCCCAGCGGCGCAAGTTGGGCGCGAAATGGTTAAAGCGGCGCAGATGCTTCAGGTATTGCGTGTCGGCTAGCACCTGGAACTCCTCAACCGCATGTGCGCCCCAGCCGGTCACATCGCGTGCCAGTTGCTCAATTACCAGAATGGTTCCCTTGCGCCGGCGCAGCGAGATCGTTTCGGCCACTTCGGCGCGCGGCGCGTCTACCGTCGAAGAAATATTCTTGATCGACTGGTATCCAATCAGGTCGCCGATGTACGGAATCACCCATTGCGCGCAGGTCTCGATGAACTGGTCGTCGTAAAGCTGGTCGACGTCGTAAGCGACGGCCGCCAGCTGCTCGCTTACGAGCATGAGCAGGGATTGCAGCGGACCCTGCGAAGCCAGGGACTGAAGCTGGGAGAGCTGCGCCTGCTGATCGGCAGGCAGCGGTTGGGGAAGAGCTTGTAGCTGCGCCAGTTCGGCCAGTTGCGGAGGGGTCAGCAGTTGCATCGACTGCGCGATCTGTGCGTCGCGTAGGCGGTACACAGCGGGGAGAAGCTGGAACAGGTCGAAGCTCATAGCATGAACCCAAGGATGACGTTAGAGGGATCGGGATCGAGGACAAGAATCTCGGCCGCATACGGCAGGGCAGTGTTGGTAGTCCCGGGTTGCGTAGACGCCACCGGAATGTACGCGCAAATTCCATTCGCGGCCACCGTGCACGGCCGCGGTAGCGTGATGGTGCTGGCCAGCCATGCGTTATAAGCAGTAATCGAATAAGCTGCGCTGCCGATGTCTCCGCTGTTGCTGCTGCCAATGGGACTGAGCGAGGTCACATTGACGGCAATCACGCCCGGAACCGACTGAATCAGCGCGGCGATTTCGTCCCTCGAGACCCCTTGCCCGAAGCTGCGATTGGCAAAGCTGTAAGTGGACTGCAGGAGCGACATGACAGCGGCTTCGACAGCAGGTTGGCTGTACGCAGGGTCATATTTCAGATTGGCATTCAGACCAAAAGTGGTTTCATAGTACGAGGCCACGTTGATGGCGACGTTCGGGTTGCCGTAATTCTCAAGCGCGGTCACCAGGTAGCTGAAGGTCTGGGTGCTCGGCAGCAGTTGCGCGCCGTTCGAGGAAGCGACGCTGAGGAAGACACCTCGGTAAGCGCCGTTGGGAATCCAGATTGCAAATGCCTTCGAGATTCCCGCGAAGGTCGAGGCGAAGTTCTGGTAGTCAATTAGCGAGACCGCGCGGCCAAGCGTGAGAACCGACAACGGTGCGTTGGCGCGAATGTCGTCGATCGCCTGCGCGTCCTGGCCGCCGGTAGCTTGCTGCGGGTTTATAACTCCGCTGACGCCCACTGGGCGATCTACCAGTGTGGTGATGCTTCCCGCGGGAACATTTCCAGCCGAGCCCAGGCCGACGCGATAACTGGCCTGAATGTTGTTGGAGCCCGTCGGCAGGGTCGCGCCTTCAACCCCGTCGCCGAAAATGACCTGTGCCGTGCCCCCGGGAAGGTTGAGCGTCGCGTAGACCTGCGCCGTGGGCGGCTGGTTGTAGAGCGTGGAAACATTGGTCCATGCCGCCCCGTTCGCGCTCACGGTCAGCGAGCTCGCGCTGCCTCCCGGCGTAGGCGAGGGCACATAAGTCAGCGGTGACTGCTTCAGAGTGAACTGCTGATTCGGTGTAGCCGCCGAGCCGTTACCCAATAATTCAGTCACAGGAGAGCCCGCGGTGGCCGCGCCCACATTGGCGTTTACCGTGGTCGCGACGCGGTCATAGACATTGATCAATGGCGCGGTTAGCTGGATCTGCGTGTGCGGGAAGTCCGCGTCAGTGGAGAGCGCGATGCTCGAGACCAGCGCAACCTCCTGCACCACCGGGTCGGACGGGGAAGATGCGGTCTGTGTGAAATACGAAAGCGGTGTAGTGTTCGGGGGCGGGAACGGTGCCGGGCTGTTGATCGTCCCCGTCCGTCCGGTCGCGTCGGCCACGGCCAGCGTTGGCGTTGCAGCGGATGTGCTCCACGAGGGGATTGCCCCCGGGGTGCTACTGCTGCTTGAGTCGACCACCGAATTCGGCGGTTGCAGCAGAGTAAGAACTTGCCCCTGCGCGAGAGCGACTGGCTTCGTAGGATTGTCGTTCGGTGTGAACCATACAACAGGGCGCGGGTTTGAGATGTCCGGAGCATTGACGGTAAGCTTGGGGTTCGCTCCGGTCACGGCTACGGCTGTAATGCCCACCAGATCCGGCCGCAGCACTTCGAGATCCAGAAGCGTGCCGTAGAGCGGATGGTCCAGCGGCTGTTCGCACACCGGCAACAGCTCGCTCTGTGTAAGAACCGTGGCAGAGCGCGTCCAACCCGAGTAGTAAAGCTCGAGGATGTACTGGTCAACAGAGCTCGTGATGTCGGCCGTGGCGCGCGTAATCTTGGCGCTGATCCCATAATCGGAGCGCGAGATCATCGTGACCTGCGTGAGACAGTAGAGCGTCGGAATCTGGTTCGCATCGATGATCAGCCAGCCTCCGGTGGTCACCTTTGCATACACCGAGTCAAGATCGATCAAGCTGGAGGAGGCGGGATTCGAAGGCACAGAGTTGAAGGCCGTGCCGAAGCTCCAGTCTCCTCCACTTCCGGTCAGTTGGAGTAGGCTCACGAGCTCATTGTAGGCATCGGTGTTGAACATCATATTGGGGTTCATCGCGTTGTATCCAAACAGCGAGGCGCGCTGGCGCAGGGCAAAGACTTGAGGATTGGCTTGGGATGGTCCCTGGGGCGGGGGATAAATCCCGGCATTCGAGTGCAAGCCTCCCAACGCTTCGGACTCAGCCCAGGTGATCAGGGTGCGCTGGTTCACAGTGTCTGGCTGCACGCTGACGATGTGGGCCAGGTCCCAGACCTGGCTATCGGGGTCGTTCAGCCGCTCGTCTCCCACAATCAGAATCGCGTCCCCGGGGTTGAGCTGGGTTCCGGTCCCCGCCAGATACATCTGCGTATCGCCCGGGGCTGGAACCCACGGAATCCCGGTTTGCACCGGCAGCGCGTTCCAATCCGGCTTGGCCAGAATGTCGGCCGAAGTCTGAAAAGCTTGCGGTGTCTGGCCCTGGCCGGGGACGCTCTGCGCCTGGGTCCCGGCGGGAATGGTGAGAGCCGTCATACTGGGGTTGGGAGGCAGCCCTGGGGCAGCCCTGATTGTGAAAGCAAGATAAGTAGAGGCAGCAACTCCGGGCGAAGGCTGATAGCCGATCAACTGGCTTAGCATAGTCAGCGAGTTCAATTGCGTAGCCGTGCGCAGGTAGCTCTCGTTGGCCAGCCGCTCCTGATAAAAAGTCAGAATGTCCAAAACCACCGCGGTCGCGTCCAGGAAGGCGATCGAAATGTCGTCGTCGTCGCGGGTTTTGAGCGCGGCCAATGCCGGATAATCGGAGCTCGACAAACGCGCCAGCATCGACTCCTTGAACGACGACCAGGTGCCCGTGCGATAGCTGATCGAACTCAAGCCGGGCAGATTCGACTCGCCCAGCGGCGTTTCCACCGCAGTCCCTGAACAGCATCCGCAGGTGCAACTCTGGTTTCCGCTGCAACTCATGGCCTTCTCACTTTCCTCCCTGCATATTCAAAGTCAGTTGGCCGTTGGCGGGAAGGCTGGGGTCATTGGCGAGCCGCGCGACTTGAAACGGGCCAATCGGAATCTCGCCGGACTTAATGAAAGCATTCGTCTGTGGAACGGCCTGCGGTTGAAAGATGGTAGCCGTGACAGTTGTCACGCCTGTAACGGTGCGCGCGGCTGCGTAAATCGGGCTCAGGTAAACATTCTGTCCGAGCTGGAATGTGTCCGCGGCAAAATAGCCGGGCTGCCCGTTGGGCTGAGTGCCGGAGCCGAGAACCTGCATCAGCGCCTTCTGCACGTCGGACTTGAAGTAGGATGGATCGACGCAAATCGTGAGCGCGATCACCAGCGAGATGTAGTCCGGACCTTCGAGCTTCAAATCCTGCCCGGCAAGACGATATTGGTTCACATACTGCGTCAGCGATTTGCGCAGCGTCTTGCTCAGGCTGCCGCCATTGGTCGGCTCGGCCGCCACAAATACCGTGTACCAGCTCCCCGTCCAGCGCAAAGTAGCCGCGGCGCTTGAAACCTGGGGGTTGGACTCGGTGACCGTGACGTAATCGGCCATCGTGACGGCCCGCTCTTGCGTCAGGAAGGCTTGAGGTGCGCGGCGCTGAATTTGGGCGTTGGTCTCCGGGTCCACGCCGCCGCTCGCGGGCAGCGGGTTAGTGCAGGAGACGATGCGCGGGTCTGCTACCAGGTTGGTCAGGCTTTCCGCACCCACATTTCCGGCCGTGCCGTTGCCGATCCGATACCTGGCCGTAAGAGCGGTATTCGAGGCCGGCATCATGCCGTTGACGTTGTCGCCAAAGCGAAGCATGGCCACACCGTTCGATTCGATCTCAACCACAAAGTTAGTGTCCGTAGGCCCGTCGCCCAACAGGTCCAGGGCAGCGGTCCAGGTGGTTTCAATCCCGTTGAGCGAGCCGGTAAGCGTGATCGATGGGACCGCAGTCGAAGGATCGTAGTTCATCAGGTCGTATGCCGAAAGCGACGGATTCGGCTCCTGGTCGAAAGTCAGAACGGACAAAAGCGATGAGCCGGAAGGGAATGCCGTCTCCACGCTGGCCAGCGAAATACTGTTAAATTGCTCCACGATCACCGGAAGCTGTACTCCCCCCACTCCGCCAAACGGCGAGTTATACAAAAGCAGCAGGTTAAACTCCGTCGGCGTCTCCAGATTCCCCTGAGCCAGCAGGGCAAAGAGGGGCGCCCAGGTGCTGGGGAGCGTGGGGCTGACGCTGAGGTAAGGCAGTCCGCTGTCCAGGTCGATCAAATTCACCGGGCCGGAGTTGGAAAGCATCGTCGGCACACCCGTCACTTTTTCGGGCAGCGCTCCGGGCGCGCTGGCCACAATCAACTTTGAGTTCTTGATCTGTGTAACTGCGTCGGCAGTAGAGGTAAGGCCCGCGAAAGTTTCGAGAACGATGTTGGATGCATCCCCGGTGGGAGAAAACACAACCGAGAGTGTGAAAGTAGAGTGGACGGTGTCGACCGTTGCCTGCACACCAAAGTATTGCGGCCAGGCGAACGGATTGTTTACGCCCACCATCAGCGAGGTGTAGCCGTTGCTGTCGGAAAGGCTCACATAGCTGTTTGTAACCAGCGCCACCGGATTCGAAGTCACCGGACTTCCCGCCAGCGGCAAAGGCACGGCCTGGGTCACCGGGCTGTCTGCCAGTTGGGGCCGATAGCGAACAGGAAAAGGCGTGGGTGGGGCAGGCGGAGCGCAGCGATTGGCCGAGGAGGGTGGATAAAAAAGCGTGGGCTCGGGAACCGTTGGCAGCGTGGCCGGTGGCATGGAGAGCCCTTGATCGGCCAACACCACGTTGCCCATCACGATGCTCACGTTGGTAATGGTCACGGTGTCGCCGGTTGAGCTCAGAAATGTAGACGAAAGGCACAGCGGAGCGGGGAGCGCGTCGTCCGTCGACCAGCCGATCTCCGTCACCGGCTGCGACTGCTGCGATGGGTTGATGATCGGAGCGCCGCTTCCCACCTCAAAGAGCGGATCGACCAGCGGCTCCCCCTGTCCGTTCAGCGTGGCTACTGAAGTTAGCCGCACGGCATAGCGGTGGCGAATGTCGGCGTCGGCCGGATCGCCGGTCTGCGGCCCGAGCACCTCCTTGAAGATCAGCACATCGCCAACTTGCAGATTGGGGAAGGTGCCGGCGAGCGTAGCCTCGGTCGCGCCCTGCGGCAGGCAGCAATTTAGGTCTCCCCATGTGTAAAAACTCATTTGGTTGTGTTCCGGAAACAGGTTCGCATCCTGCATCGGCTCAAAGACCACCACACCAGCGGCGAGGGCAGCCTCTTCGTTGCCAACCAAGGGCGTGGGCATGCCGGGGACGTAGGTGTAGAAGAGAGTGGCGCTCTGGTCGAGGAAGACGGGGACCGAGGCGTTGAGGCAAAGCCATGCCCGGGCGTTCGCCCCGTCGTGAACAAAATAATCCACCAGCCGCGCATGTCGGCGCAGCGAGATGCGGCTGCGTGCGGTGGCGATGTAGGCCTCGGTGGCAACAGCATCCTGGTGATAGCTGATCTGGTCGCCCGCGTAGGCGATCAACTCCGCCAGTGCAATGCCCAGATCAGCCTCGGAAGTTGCGCCCCACGAAGGCAGTAACTGGTTCATCCGGTCAAGCAGAATGGTGCGAAAGCTACCAAAGTCCTTGGCCAGGTAGTTGATCGGCGGTGGTGTGGGCGGCGGTGGCGCGCAAACCGGCGGCGTGGGCGCGCAGTCAAAGAATGGCCCGCAATCAATCTTAAAAGAGAAGGTCACCTGTGCCAGTTGCGGATCAAATCCCGTAAGAACCTCGGCCACGGCAAAGCTGCCGGAGGTCGCGCCGGCGATGCTGTTCACAAGGCTCAAGGTATAGCGCGAAAAATCTCCCTTAACGCTAGTGCGGACGACCAGAATCTTGTCCGCGTCGGCGAGCGACGCAAGATACGAGGACTCATTCGGAGGCGCTTGAGTCGACTCCGCCTTGATCTGCTGGGGCTGCGCAGAGGCCGGACCGGCCGGGCCAACCCAAAGCGCCGTAATGCCGATAATGCTCTCACCGCCAGTGATGAGAATGTTATCTGGGGTCAGATTGGTAGGCACCGGTTTCAGACAGGTGACCAGTAGCGTCTGCTGCGACGGCGTGCCGTAGAGGTTGGGATCGTCCAGCAACTCCAGGTAGTCGATCGCATTCAGGGTCGGATTGTTCAGGGTAGCGGCGCGGCGGTTTTCGTCGCAACAGGAGTAGATCATCGCGGGCCCCCGTAAACGAAGGTCTGCACCTGCGATACGCCTGTGCTGAGCGGCGCGTATGTAACGGTGACGGTGAGCACAGCCTCCTGCGCAGAGGCGACCACGGACTGGACCTTGACGAAACCGCTGAGCCACTTTTGCAGCGCGCCCTGCACGCTGAACTGCGTAGCGGCGGCCATCTCCATGCTGTTTGGCGCAAACGGCAGTTGCAGCAATCCGCTTCCGAAATCCGGCAAGTTCACGCGCTCGCCCGGTGAGGTAAACAGAACCTGCTCGACCATCTGGCGAATGTAATCGTCACCCGGATCAAGGGTGCGGCCGCGGCCATCGAATTGGTAAGGAAAATTTACATTCATGGCGGTCCCTTAAGTAGCAAGAACCAAGGTTTGAGAAGAAACTGGAAGCAGTGGTGTTCCGGTTGGCACGCAGACCGAAACTCCGCTGAGAATAGCAACAGGCTGCCCCATCGACATCACCTGCACCGCGCCCACCACCCACTGGGCCGTCACGCAGGGCCCATTTCCTGCCGGCGGAATAAAGGCGCATCCGGCCACGGCGTATGGCGCGGCGATGGTCGCAATCGGCATCCCGGAGACCATCACGCAAGTACTCGGAACCGTTGGAATAGCCTGGCCCCCGTGCGCACAAGTGACTACAGCGCCCATGTGAAGAATAGGTCCCGGCATATCGGCGTTCTCCTTTCTTGATCCATCCAATCCGCACGAAAACGATGCGGCGTTTTCCGTTATGGTCCCACGACAGTCAGAGCAGTCAGGTTGATTGCGACGGCCGGCCCGATCAAGGTGATCGTCGCGCCCTGTCCATTCGAGATGTAAATCCCGGTTTCATTGACCACGATCATGGCCCCGCTTGCGCCTTTCAGCACGATGCCCCCGGTGATCGGCGTGGGCGGGCCGTCGGACAGGATGATGGAGTTCTGCCCCGAAGTCTGCAAGACAATGTTTTGTCCCGGCGGAATAGCCGGAGGCGCAGTGGCGAAGATGGGAACATCGGCTACCATGCCCCAAAATCCGCCGCTCCAAATCGGGTAGTCGGGGTTCCCCTGTTCAAACTCAATCCACACCTGCGATCCGATCGGCGGAACAACAAAAATCCCCGCCTGAATGCCCGCGGCCGGCACGCACGGCATCGCCCAACTCGAAGGCGTTTCGCCGAGCACGTCCGGCACCTGCGCCATGATCCGTCCGATCTGCATTGGGTCGATGTTGATAAGCACAGTGCCGCGATACTTCCCGTAGTAGCGGGCAGGTGGTGGAGGAACGCTAGTAGGCGCTGTGCTCATGGGCTCACTGTAGAAACTGTGGAGACGAGACCATTGCGGGTCAGCACGAAGTTCTGCTTGTACTCACCGCGCTTGATCTTGTGGGTCACACTCTTCACGTAATAGAGGCCGTCAAAGGCTTGGCCCGCGCCGCGCACCCCCACCAGGCTGCGCGCATTCAGCACGCCCCCATAGCGCGTTACATCGAGCGAACCTTCGCAGGTCACCACTTCAGAACTCGCGGCTCCCGCGGCCAAACCCATCATGATCACCTGCGGAATCGAGAGTTTGGCAAGGTCTTCGCGAAAGGACTTCAGGTCCGGCGGAATCAGGTTCGTCGGCAGCGGAGGAATCGCGCCCAGCGGCGGTTGCAACGGATCGATGGGAGGAATGGGAATCGGAATGCTTATGCCCACTTCCTGAATGTAGGTGTAAACCAGCGGAATTTTGCACTTGTCTTGGTCGTAGGAGAAGTGCATCGATTCCACATTGCTGTAAGCGTCCATATCGGCGTTCAGCGCCGACTGCACCGGCCCGATCTTGACCTGCGGTCCCCAGTAGGCCGTGCTGCTGCCGGGCACAGGACCTGTAGCTACGTAGAAAACGTAGCCCACCTCGTCGGCCAACGCCTTGATGTAGTCCAGATCCGTTCCCTGTTGCGCCGGAATATTCTCGATGGGCAATGAAATGTCAAACAGCAGACTGGGAATGATGATGGGAATGATGCCGAAGAAGGCGTACTTGGCCAAGAGCAGCGCAACCCTTGCCTCGCGCGGGCAGGCAGGGAAAGGAAATCCGCTCCAGTTGGACTGCCCCATCAGCACGCTGAGATCCTTGCCAAACAAAGTCAGTGTCGAGTTCGATCCCTTGTCGCCAGGAGCGATGGTGTTCTTGGTAATCACGCCGTCGATCAGCACGTTGGACACGCCGTTTACCGTTGCCACCAGAATGCAGCGCATAAACAAGAGCGGCAATCCACCGGTGAGCAGGAACATCAGTTGTAGCGGGGAGTTCTTGTCCACGCTGAAGACGAGTTGGAAACCGCTCTGGCCCACGTCCTCGATCTTGACCTCAACCGAGGCCAGCGATTCGAGCACAACGCTGGGCACGGGCACCGCGATAATCGGTCCCATCATGAGCGTAAGTTGGACGTTATTGAGCAATCATTCCCCCCGGCACACCCTGCGGCGTCGTAATCGACAGCACAGTGCCCGGCGTGGCCACTAGATCGTAGGGCCGCATCGCTCCGTTGGCGTCGCAGATGAGCCACGCCATCAGCGGGTCGCCCAGATACTTGGCGGCGATAAGATCCAGCCGGTCTCCCTGCCGTGTGGTGTAAGTGTTAATGGTCGCGTAATTCGGTGCGCCCGGTTGCGGAATGATGCGTCGCTGCAGATACGGAATCACCTGCCCGTTGGGCGGCGTATATTGCAGCACCGTCGAGTTGTAGTAGCGGCTGTCGGTGGGAAAGGTGACCTGGGGTATGACGCCCAGCATCATCATCGCTTGCAGCGGATAGTTCATGGGAGACCTCCGAGACCGAGTGTGGTGAGAGCAGCCGTCGTCGCCATACCGGCCAGCGCTTCCTTGTTGGTGAGATACGACATGAACATTCGTCCGCCCGGATTATCGAAGCCGAGGTCGTCAACGCTCAGCACTCTAAGTCCCAACGAAATCTTGGCGCGGATGGGATTGAGATTCGGGTCGAAAGCCTCTTCGGTAATGGAGATTTCCGTCAGCCGCACTGGAACCACGCGACTGCTGCTCCAGACAAAAAGCGTCAGCGGTTGCTCCAGCGGAATAATCTCCAGGCTTCCCGAGCTGGCCATCGCATCATCGCTGAGCAGCGTTTCGACCGTGGGGTTCACCAGCATCTCCAACTGCGCCAGCTGTGGATGCAAGCCGTATTGCGCCGTAACCGGATACTGGGTTGGGAACTCGAGCTGGTCAGTTGCGTCCAGTTCCGCCTCAAGCTTGATGGTTTCGATAGCCGGGCCGCGCAGCCGCAGCGCATCCACGCGCACCCCGTCCGTCCCCCCGGGAACGGCCTGAATCTGCAGCGAGCGGGTCAGCGTGTCCGGGTTGTACTGCAACGCAATCACGCTCAGGACGATCGACGTGTCCGGGTCCATCGTCACGATGCCGCCTCTTATCAGGCGTGGCGCAATCGGTAATCCATAAGCCATGCGGTGGTTCCTTCCCTTACGATTCCTACTGCACATCTAGTCAATCTTGCTGCTAGGTCGGATCAAATCCCCGATTGGCCTCTACGCTGCCTTCGCGAATGTCCTTTGGAAGCACCGATCCGTCAGAGCTTTTTGCCTCTTTGCCGGAAATCTTGAACTTGTTATCGACCGAGTCGAATGTCGCATCCCTCACCGTCCAACTCAGGCTGACTAGACGCCTCGCGGCCGCTTTCGATCGGGCAACGGGAGATGTCGTGGGAGGAAGCGGGACGGTCTTGTTCTTGTACTTTGCCGTCATCTTGTAGTGGTAGTAATAGGTGTTGTTCTTCTTCGCGGTCTCCGTCTTCAGAACTTCCTCTACATTTTTTGCCAGCAAGCCATTTGCAGCGTTCGTCGCGGGCATCATGTTGGTCCATTCGCCTCTGCCACCCAGCTCTTGGCTGATCAAATGGGCGCGCACATAAGAGGGTGGCGAAGGCGGAAGCAGCGTTCCCAGATCGTTCCAGGCAGGTGGGTCGGACGACTCACTCGGAGGCGACCCGGTAATAAGCTGAGGGGTGAGAAATGCCTCCGCATAATCGGCGGCCTTCAAGTTCGGTTCTACAGGGTACTGGTCTTTCACCTGGCTCATCTCCGGGTATTTGCTCTTGAGATGGTCCATCAGTTTCTGAAGCTCCATAAAGGCGTTGTACCCGGCTTCTCTCTTCCCCGGGGTATCATCTTTCCCGGTTTTCCATTTCAGTTGCTTGGCGAGCTCGAATGCTCTTTGCGTCTGCTTCGGACCGGCATTGTGATCCTTGAGGAAGTCCCTCAAGCGAGTCTTTTCACTATTAACGAAGACTTCCGACTTATCACCGTCGCCTTCCACGGAGAGTTGGTGTTCTTCGTCGCCGTAGTTGAACTTCAGCGGCTTCGTCCACCAATCCTTGGCCTTCTCGAGACCAGCCAGGAACGTGGCCTTACCCGACTCCCACAGCTTCTTGGCTGCCTCCACCAGAGGATCCAGTATCTTGCCGATGAGCTTATCGAGCGGATCGCGAATCTTGTGGATGATCTCGCGGATAGACTTCCCAATTCCGCTTAGACCGAACTGCCCAGCAACGAAATTGAGAAGCAGTGGAATCATATTCGCCAGAGTCTTTTCGACCTTCTCGGAGGCTGGACCCGTGTTGCCCGCTACGATGTCGGAGAGAGTGTTGACCACCGTTTCGGCGAGCGCTGCCAATTTCTTGGCCTTTTCGATCAGGAAGGTGACCGTGTGGATGATGCTCTCAACAATCTTTATGAGCTCTCCGGCCGGGTTGGAAAGCTCTGCAATCAGTTTGATGCCCTGCTCGATGAGTTCCTTCGCGATCCAGCTCTTGATGTTGTCGACGAACGAATTGAAGATGTCGCCGGCTTTTTGGACGATCATGTCTTTGATCGCGCTGAAGCCCTCTTTCCGGATGCGTACAAAAATCTCGGCGGATTTCTCAAAGAAGTAGACAACCGTCTCGCCACCGATCGGCTCCAGCGCTTTCACCAGGTTCGCGCGCTGATGCTCCCAGGTGAGGCCCAGGACCTGAAGCAGGAGCCTGAACATGCTGCCCAAGGTGAAGTCTTTCGGCATTTGGATGTCCGTCGGCAGGTCCAACTCGTCATAGATCCACGTCTTGACTCCCTCGCTGAGATGATCCCAAATATTCTTGAAAAAGTTCTTGAAGCCATCTGCCACGGCCTTGATCAAATTTGTTGCGAATTGAAGCGGGTTGGCCGCGATCTGAGAGATGACACCCGCCGCCCGTTTCAAGAAAGCCCATACTTTTTGGCCTGTTTCGCCGAATGTGGAGATCACCCCTTCCAAAATGAAATCGAGCACCTTTTTAGCGACCACCCCGGCCAGATCGATGAGCTGGTTGATCGGCTCCTGGACGATCTTCAGGACGTCGTCGACGCCCTCCACCGGATGAGCCTTGAATGCGGCAACTGCCCTCTGGAGGACATCCTCGATGCCCTCCACGGTGAGCTTGCGCTGGGTGAACTGGTCTGCCAGCCAGTTGTACGCGGTCTCGATCGCTTTGCCGGCGTCTTTTAGCTTTTGAAAGATCTGGTCGCCGCCGGGAAAGAGCTCGAGAATCCCTTTTGTAATAGTGGTCGCGTTGCGTTCATACGCCTGCGTATCGTCAAACAGGTCGTGGCCGAAGACGGTGCAAACCAGCTTATAGCCCTTCAGCCCCCTCACCTTTCCCAACAGCCAGCTGATGCCGGGGATGTCCATTGCGCTAAAGCGCTGCACGTGGCTGGGCGCGGGGCGCACGGCGGGATGGGCGCGCTGCGGCGAGGTAGTCTGCTGCACCACGTGGGTCAGTTCGTGTGCTAGCAAGCGGCGTCCTTCGCTGGTGTGCGGCGCAAAGCGCCCAGGCGCGAAAACCACGTTGCTGCCCACGGTATAAGCCTGCGCGCTCAAGGATTTTGCGGAATCAGCCGCGCCGGAATCGGTGTGCAATCGAACGTTGCTGAAGTCGTAGCCGATGCGAGTCTCCATCTCGCGCCGCGTTGCCCGGTCCAACGGCCTGCCCTGCGAGCGCAGCACCGAGTCCACATCCGTAGAGCCGGTGGTTACTGGGCCCGACGGTTCTGCCTTGCGCTGCACCGGAATCTCTTCCTTCTTCGTTTCCTCGGCTTTCGGCGTTGGCGCGGGTGCGGGAGCCGGTTCCAGCTTCTTTTCAGCTGGCGCGGCAGCCGTAGGCCCAGACCCAGCGACCGGCTCTGTCGCCCTGGACTTGCCCAGGTTGCCGATGGCCGCCAGCTTGTCCATCTGCCACTTTTCGAACATTCGATCTTCCGCGCTCTTTACCGGGCCCAGACCGCTTGGGGTCTGCGAGCCGGCGCGAACTTTCTGCTGGTCTGCCGCCATGGCGGCGTTTTCCGGGCGCAGTTTCTCCGTGGGAACCTGCGCGGGTTTCTTTTCCGCCGCCTTGGGGGAAAAGCTGAAGGTGATCGACCCGTCCGTGGGCTTGTTTACAGGGCCGTTATAGCCGATCTTGACGCTGAGGCCGGGTTTGATGAAGTCCAGCGGAATCGCGGGCGCCTGCGCCGGCAGAGGCTTCTTGGCCCTGTCCATCGCAGTCACCACTCCGATCGCGGCAGCCCCGGTCACCACCAGTCCGGCAGGCGTGGTGGCGACAGCGGTAACGGTGTGCAAGGCCTTCTTGCCTTCGGGCGTCGCCAGAATCGCCTCGACGAGCTTGCCTGTGACGTCGCCGGCAGAGGCAGGGGCCGGTGGCTGCGGGTCAGGCTGGCGGTAGATGCCGTCAAAACCAGAGGCCGAAAGCGACCACCCCAAAACCCGTCCGCCCCGCGAGACCGTGTCGGCCACGCGGTCGGCTTCCACCTCGAAAGAATCCCCGGGATGGCTCACCCGCACACTGCTGCTGCTCTGCTGCCTGGCCGAGGACCTTGCGGGGTCAACATCGTGAATCAGGGCGGCGCGGCTCATATTCGACCACCCCTTCCTGCGAAGCGCGCGCTCCCACTCGCAGCAATGGCTCGTGCGACTTTCGAGCCGAGATTGCGCGCCCCGGAAATTCCGGCTGGCATGGCCACCTGACCCAGCCTGAGCACTGGACTGCTTCGCAAAGGGGAGCCCATAGCAAGAGAAGCGCGGGTCGCCCGGTCCGCCAGCATGCGGGCCAGATCGGAGCGCAACCCATCCACAAAAGCCGTGCGCGCAGCCGGATCCATACCGCGAAGAACCAGCCGGTCGATAGTCACACTCACCCGGACGGCGTTGCTCGGCGTTGCCTCGAAACGGCTCACACCCACCTCCGGATCTCCATCTCGGAGAGCGGCCGTTCGGACTTCTGCGCTTCGAGCTGGGCTGCGTGAAGGATGTGCGTCATCGAAACAGGCTCGCCGCATTCGGCAGCGAAGAACGCGGCATTCAGAGCGATGTTACGGATATTTCCGCCGGTCATATTGAGGGTCGCCAGCCGCGCCGGGTCCAGATTGCGGGTCGGCGTCTGCGGCGGAAAAACGCGTTCCCAAATCTGCCGTCGCTGGACTATACCGGGGAAAGGGAAGTCCACGGTAAATCGCAGCCGCCGCTGAAAACTCTTGTCGAGCGAGGTCTTCAGGTTGGTGGTCAGAATCGCCAGCCCCTGAAAGCTCTCCATTCGCTGCAATAAATACCCGACCTCGATGTTCGCGTAGCGATCATGCGAGTCTTTCACCTCGGCGCGCTTGCCAAACAGCGCATCGGCCTCATCAAACAGCAGCAAACAGCCTCCGCTCTCCGCTGCATCGAAGACCTGCTTGAGATTCTTCTCGGTCTCCCCGATATATTTGCTTACCACGGCGGAAAGGTCGATGCGATAAAGGTCCAGTAGCAGCTCAGCCGCCAGCACTTCAGCGGCCAGCGTCTTGCCCGTGCCGCTCGGCCCGGCGAAAAGGGCGCTGATCCCCAAACCGCGAAGCCCGCGTGCTGCAAATCCCCAAGTTTCGTACACCGTCATGCGGTTTCTGGACTGGGCCGCAATCTGGCGAAGCACCAGCTTCTGCGGTTCTGGCAGCACCAGGTCGTCCCATGTCGAACGTGGAACAATGCGCTCGGCAAATCCTTCCAGCCGGGGCCGCGTATGCAGCTGGCATGCATTCCAAAGCCGGGCGACGAGCATAGATGGAGCGTCAACCGCTTCCGCAAGCGCCGGCTCGGCAGCCGCCACCGAGGCGGCGATGGAAACAATGGTCTCGGTACTCAGCCGGAACTGTTGCGCCACATTTCCGAGCTGCGCGGGCGCGGTCTCTGGCGCAACCCCCAACGCATCCTGCCAAAGTCGTTGCTGCGCCGCGGGGCCTGGCTTGTCCACCTGAAAGCTTTCGACAGCACGGTGCAGCCGAAGCGGTTCGCGGCTCGCGATGATGAGCGGACCGGGAATCCGTTCAGCAAGCTGACGCGCGGCGGCGCTCGGAGAGTAATTCCCCCACTGCAGCAGCAGAAAGGCCGGCACCAACAGCCGTTCCCGCATCCACAAATGGAGAAACTGTTCCAGATCCTCTCCCGCTGCCGGCGTATCCTCGTGGCGCAAAACGTAAAGCTCGCGTCCCGAGCGATGAGCCAGCAGCGAAGCCACACTCTCCTGACCCAGCGGGTCGTCGCCGCACAGGTGCAATATCTGAGCCGGGCGCGTTTCACCGTTGAATCCGCCCAACGTCTCGGTGGCCAGCCGGAGGTGATCGGCGTCCATCCACTGGGGCGGCGGCTTAAGGAAGAGTAGATCCTCGAAGTGCGGATCAAGGCGATTGGTTCCCGCAATGTAGTGCAGCACTCGCTCGTCCACGTGCAACGCGCCCGAGGTCAATCCGTTCCCAGGCTCTAGCGTCAGCAGGCGGAAGTGCCGCAGCGGCCCGGAAGCCGAGATCGCGCTCCAGTGAGGATTGTCCAGCATTGCCATGGCCAGCGAAAAAGTGACCAGCCCGCGCGCAGGACGCGACGGCCCACCGCCCAGCAGATTCGCGCAGCGGTCGGCGAGCGCAGAATCCATCTCGACCCCCGCGCATAACAGCAGCAGCTCTCTCTCAAACGGGCTCAGATCGAAGATCGCGCACAGGTTGTCGATGGCAGCGGGCTCGCTCATCGGTTCAGCGCTCGCCGCTAAGAACGGGTCGCTCGGGTTCTCGTCACCGAGCCGCCGGCGAAGTAGCGCAAACTCGCGCACCAATGCCCGCTGGTTCAGGTCATGCCATGAGAGCGTCGCAGAAATGGGCGCGGTCGTCATGTCGTTACCGTCGGGCCGGTAAAGACCGGCGGAGTCACTTGCCAATTCACTCCCGCGATGCTGCTGACGCCGTCCACGCTCAGCCGGCCAAGGAAGCTCTGGCCAACCGGCAAGGTGTTGGGAAACTCGAAGGTCAGCGTTGTCCAGCTATTCTGGCCCGGGGGCAGCGCTGGAGCCGTCAGGCTGGCCGTAATGTTGTAGAGCACTCCCGGAGGCGGAGGAGCCGTTTGGCTGCTCAATGAGAGCGCCACCGTCTGCCCCTCCCAAACCCCTGGCGAGATGTTAGTGATCGTCACCAGAACCGTCGGAGTGCCGTCCGGATTGGCAACCGGCGTGGCCGTTTGCGCGGTCAGTGTGGGCGCAAGAGCAACCGGCAATTCATTGGTCGTCTGCTGGACGACGATCGCGGCGGGCGTCGAGTTAGACGCAAGAATTTGCGCCGCCAGCGTATACACTCCCGCTGGTATGCCATTCGGATATGTAGTCTGTGCGCCAGGGACGCACGTAAACGAGGTCGCGGTCACATTCGAAACAGGAACCGTAAATTCAACCCCCATTCGCGTGTTGCTAAGCGCCACCTGGGTCACATTGGTCAGGAATTCGCCGGTCACCGTCACTGGGTCAGTGAACTGCGCGGCGGGCTGGTTGTTCGGCGGCGTCACCGCCAGGATCTGCGAAGGCTGCATCGACATGGTTTGGAATTGCCGTCGGATCACCGGCAGCGACAGCGCGGGATTCTGTTGCGGCTGCATTAGCACCACCGAGACCTGGAATGGAAACGTGGGCCGGTAATCGGCCTTCAGGGCAGTCCAAAGCCACGCCATCTCTTCGCGTCCCAGCGTTGCCGGGGTAATCTTGATCATCTCGATCTGATCGGCCAGTCCACAGCTCTGGAGCGGCTGGTTCAGGTCATTCCCGGCGGGCAGATTGGTCAGGGCAAAGTTGATGTCACTGCGGCTGATAATCGGATTCTGGTGAAACATCATCACCGCATAGCCCAGCAGTCCCTCGGCCTGCCAGTCGGCCGAGCCATAGACGGTGAGAAGGTAGTGCAGGTCGAGCGCCAGCGGCGGACTCTGGCTCAACGTCTTGCCGTCGGCCTGCAGCGAGGGCAACGCCACGTTACGCCATCCTGGGTTATAGGTAACCTGGTGCATGAAAATGTTGACCTGGTTTTCGGTCGCAGTCAGATTGTTGAACTTGTTCTGCACCAAGTCCGGCGCCTGCGAGCTCACCGTGATTGTGCCCCCGAACATCGAGTGCAGCGGCCCGTAAATGTTGGTCAAATAGAACTGCAGAACCGCCGAGACAGCGGAGATGGCCAGTGCATTGCTCATCTTGCTCTCCCGTTACTGCCTCTCAGGTATTCGTCGAGCGTGAGACCTTTGCGCGCCGCCGCAGGCACGGCACACGGCGCCTGCGGAGGAACGGCGGTGACCTCAATGCGGCCGATATGAATCTGAATGTCTTCCGGTTGCAGTGGAGCGGTGCGCCGTGCGGGAGCGATCGAGGCAGCGGCTGGCCGTGAAGCGGCGCGTGCGGAAAAAACCGGCAAGTCCCGCCTTGCCGCGACCGCGCACTGCGGATTTTCAGACGAAACCTGCCCCGCGCTCGCTCGTTCTGCGGTGATTGACTCCAAGATGGACTCAAAAGTCCACCGGCGCAAGGGAGTCACCGCGTGTCGAAACGACTCCGAAGCTGCGGCCGAAGATGAGGTTGGGCCAGCAGGTCGAGCAGCGGACTCGGCAGCCGTATCAGACTCCCGCGCAGCCGCCGAGCGCGGCGATTCCGTCTCCTGTGGGCGCATCACAAGCTGGGGTAATAGCGGTTGAAAGGCCTCGCTGCTCGCAGAGATCGCTTCCACGGGCAATTCTCCCTCGCCCAGGCGAAGCGTAGGTTGCAGCGAAGAAGGCGGCGATGCGCTCCGTGCCGGGCGTGAGTCTGGGCGAAAAACGGGCGCTTCGGCCTCCGGCACGCTGCGTTGCCCGGTTGGCTCTGAAGACGAAGCTCGCACTGAGGGCTGCGCGGCCTGTATCACCGGCGAAAACTCCAGCGCTTTCTCGCGTCGCACGGCAGGATAAATCGATTCCACAAATGGGTGCACCCGCGGCTGCGGCTGGATAGCAGAGGCGGCAAGTCGATGGAGATATCCGCTCACGCCTGCACCTGTTCCAGGTAGAAATTGCGCCTCGCTGGGCTCAAGCTCAGAACCTGCGCCTCGCTCCAGCCGTAAGCGGAGGCCAGGGTGTGGACATCCAGCAGCAGCCGCTTCGACCGCCCTTCGAGTTCCGTCCAAAAAAAGGCAGAGAGGTCCAGCGCCTCCTGAAAAGAGTCACCGCAAACCGGACACTCAAAATCCAGCAGAATCTCGGCCAGGGGATCTGCCGCGGCGAGCTGTTCGCCGATCGCCTCAATCTCGTTCTCGCCCCACTCCGCGAGATCTCCCTCAACCAGGCAGAGTTCGAGTAGTTGCGGTGTGGCGGAGACCGCATCGGAAAGCGCAGCAACCCGCGCCAGGTCGCGGCTGGTTGGCAGGCGGAAAACGCGGTTCAAAACGGACACAGTTGCCGCCGGATCGACCGGCGAACCGGTCTCGACCAGGGCCTTCCCGTCCACCTTGAACTCCAGTTTCTCGCCACACTTCCGGCAAGCAGTCCAACCGCTGAGGGTTGGACCAAAGCAGAAGCAATACAACTGCGCGAGAGCGCGGTTGCGCCGGCCCAAGGGCCAGTCCGCGACACTCTCCTGGCGAGTCGCGGGGAAGGCGGCCTGGACTGCCAGTAGTCCCTGGTCGATGGGGTGTAGCGCCTGGCCGCTCTCCCACAAGGCGAGATAATCGGCTTGGGTAAGAGCGGGCATGCTAAGTGGCCACAATGCTTAAAGTCGGTTCGGTTGGTTCGGTCACGCTCTTGTCGCGTTCCCATCCTTCGTTCTCGAGCTTGATATGCTCAATGGCGATGGCGTTTGCGTTGGCGTCCAGATCGGGCATCGCCTGGTACTCAGAAATCCAGCAGCGATAGATCTTGTATGCGATCACCAGCTGGCCGGCCTCGTTGTAAAACTCCAGGTAGATGTCCTTGCGGAAGTTGGCCAGCGAGACCTCGGTGCCGAGGCTGGAGCCGAAATTCCACACCAGGCCCGCCCAGTTGTGGAAGTTCAAGTCCTGGGTCAGGCCGCGCTCCATGGTGATGGCTTCATACTTGTTCCTGCCGGGCGACTTGTGATCCGTCGAGGGATCGCCACCGCTGCGATGCGAAACCACCTCGGTGGTCCGCTTCAGCGTACTCATCTTGCTGACGCCGGCAACGTACTGGCCGTCCCACTTCAAGCGGAACTTGAAGTTCTTGTACGGGTCCAGGCGCGTGGAATTTGCGGGAAAGATTGACATCTACGATCTCCTTGGCTGTTCGGCCTGCGCGGGCTATGGGGTTTGCGCGATCTGTTGAATCTGAATCACGACGAACTCGGCGGGGTACAAAGGAGCGAAGCCCACCAGGATGTTGACTATGCCCTGAGCGATGCTGGCGGGAGGGTTGTTTTCCGCGTCGCATTTCACAAAGTACGCTTGTTGCGGCGTGGTTCCGGCAAATGCCCCTTGCAGGAACAGTCCCTGCAGGAAGGTGCCGATATTCAAACGCACCTGGCCCCAGAGCGTTTCGTCATTGGGTTCGAAGACCACCCACTGCGTGCCGTCGAAGAGGCTGGACTCGAGGTACAGAGCCAGCCGGCGGATCGGCACATACTCCCACTGAGAACCGGCCTGGCTATTTCCGGCCAAAGTGCGCGCGCCCCAAACAACGTCGCCATAAATCTTGAACTGGCGCAGGCAGTTGACCGCCTGGGGGTTCAGGACACCGTTTTCGGCGTCCGTTAACACGTATTGCAGCCCGGAGTTGCCGGTAAACCCGGCCTGAATTCCCGCCGGGGCCTTCCACACTCTGCGGCTGGCGTCCGTTGCAGCGTAAATGCCGGCCACAAAGCCGCACGGCGGAAACAGCGCAGGACGGTTGCCGACCAGCGGATCGGGAGCCTGAATCCACGGGAAGTAAAAAGCGGAGTTAGGCGCATTCTCGCCGGTAATGGAGGCGCCGGTGCCGACGGGCGTTCCCACGGGCCCACTCGCCATCATCCCTGAGATGGTTGCATTCTGCGGCGAATCCACGATCATAAACGCGCGCTGCCCGGCGCAATAGGCCTGCAACTGCGAGATCGTGGGCGCGTCGGTCTCTCCAGGAATGCAAAGCAGATTGAAAATGTCGACCCGGTCCAGCAGGTTGATCCCGGCGTTCGGATTGCCGGAGGCAAGCACAGCCAACTCAAAGTTCTGGTCCGTGGGCACCAATACCGTGCCGTCCGCGCCACCGCTGAATGCCACCGGCGCTGCTGTCGCCGCGGGCGCCGCGGTGGGAACTATGATTTGACCATTGGCCCCAGGGCTGGGATTGGCGAAGGTGATGTAGTTCGAATCGTTGTCGATCAAAGCCACCACATAATTCGGATCGCTGGGCGAGACCGAAAGATTTACGTAGCTTTCGAGCGTGGTCATCTGGCCGGTAGAAGTCACCTGCTGAAGCAGAAGGTTGAAGCGGTTGGTATTAGGCGCGGGCAGGGTGCTGATGCTCACGCGGAGGGTGTTGCCCCAAATGCCCGGGTTGGCGGCAAACAGGATGAGCGATCCGCCGGCCGAGGCCGAGGCAGCCACGACGCCCGGACCGGCAATCGAGATCAGTGAACTGGCGGAGCTGGCCCACTGCGCAGTCCCCGTCACCACCGTCAAGCTGCCGTCTGAGTTGGTGGTGGTGGCCGCCAGCGAGAGATTCTGCCCGGGGGCAATCGAAGTGATCCCGGGCGGGACGGTAGTCACGGTCAGCGACTCTGGAATGGGTGGTGTAACGGTCACTGTGGCAGAGGCGCTAATGCCCAACCACTCGGCCGTGACGGTCACAGGCGTGCTCGTCGTAACGCCCTTGGCGGCGCTCACCAGCCCTGTTGAGGAGACGGCCGCTGCTTTGTTTGCTGCTGCATTGGGGGTCCACGTGGCGTAGCCACTCATGTTCACAAAGCTGCCGTCGTCAAAAGTGCCAGTCAGGGTAAGTTGCTGGCTCAGGCCGCTCGCCAGGGTCAGGGTCGAAGGAGAAATATTGAGCCCAGTGAGATGGGCCGAGCTCACTGTCAGAATGGTGGTGGCGACGATTGGCGCGGCCGGCGCAGCCGGGGTGTAGGTGACGGTAATGGTGGCCGTCCCAGGTGCGACAACGGTTAAGTTGCCATCGCCAGCGATCGTAGCTACTCCCGGATTGCTGGACGCCCAGGTCAAGCTTGCGGCGGGAGGCGTAGTCCCGGCACTCCCGTTCGAAAGCGTCGAGGTAACGGTATAGACCGACAACTCAGTCTGTAACCCCTCGAGGTCCGTAGGCGTAGGCACCGTGGCATTGGCAGGCGAAAGGGCGATCGAGACGATCTCTAGGGCCGCAATCGCAACTGTAGCCGCATTTGCCGTGGGCGGAGCCGGCAGAGTAAAGGCAGCCGGAAAAGAAGCGGAAATCACGGCGCCGGGACTTGCCAATCCCGTCTCGGTTGCGGAGCCGTCGGCATGGGTGAAGTTCGCCTCGAATTGAGTTCCCGAGAGTCCGCTCGCGAGCACAGTCACAGCTATGCCATTGAAGAAAGTGCTCGTCGGAAACCCGGAAAGGATCACCGATTCGCCCGATGTAAAAGAGTTTGCCGCCGTGAAGGTTGCAACCTTGGCAGTGATCGACCAGTCGGTAATCGCAACCGAAGGAGCGCTGGCGAGCAGAGCCTCAAACTGGGCTGGGGCAAGCGGAACCGCCGGAGTCGAGGCGAATGTGACGTCGGCGCCGGGGTTGGCGGTCCAGGCTGCGATCGCCGTGATGTTGGGCGCGGTTCCGTCCGAGTAATTGGCTGCGGCGGCCAGTTGCACGGTTTGGCCAACCACCGCGGAGATCACCGAGGGAGAAACGCTGACCGAGCTGATGCGAGCTTGCGTCACGGTCAGCGTAATGCTGCCCGAGATGATGCCGGAGACGGCCGTCACTGTTGTAGTCCCGGGAGTGAAGCCTGCGGTAACAAGCCCGGAGGGCGAAACGTTCAGGATGCTCGGATTGCCAGTAACCCAGTTGACTCCCGGAGGAGCTGATGCGCTTCCATCCGAGTAGCTGCCGCTGGCTATAAGCTGCAACGTAGCACCGACGGGCAGCGGAGGAAGCTGTAGCGTCGTGCCGGCGGGCACCGTAATCCCCTGCGGCAGCACCGAGACACTCTGCAGAACCGGCGTCCCCACGCCCAGCGAAATCGCGGCCGACAAAGCGCCGGAAATCGCGGAGATGCTTGCCGTTCCATAACCCACGCCCGCAGCCAGCGCACAGGCAGAGGCCACCGGATTGTTGTTTCCGCCCGGAATGGTGCCGTCCCACGTTAGGCGCACGATATAACACTCGCTTCCACCGTTGGCAAAGAACTGGTTCACCGCATAGCCAAGCCAGCTGCGCGAGTCCAGGCCGCCAAACTGCGTAGCATAGTCCATCCAGCTCTGCACCAGCACAGCCTCGGAAACGGGCCCCTGAGGAGCCCAGCCGATAAATGCCCCGATTGATGTGGCTACGCCAGTGATGGTGTGTTGCCCGCTCGATAACTCTTCGATATAGACACCCGGGTACGTAAATGAAGCCATGAACGTCTACCTCCGTCTAAGTTGGCCAGGGGAGCCCGGCTGCTGAGTGATGCGGATACACTTCCCTGCAGCGACAACTTACAGGGCCGTCGAAAAAGAAAGAGAGCAGTTGGTAAAACACCTTTGAAAGCGCTAGCGAAGCCATTTGTAGTCGTGCTCTTGCAAGTCAAAGAACCAGTCGACCGATGCCGATAGACTTCGCAAATGAATCTGCCGCGGTCATCAGCATCTGGAATGAGGATCTTCTCCCCCGGAAACAAACTCGTGAAGGCATACCCGTGGAGCTTCCAGAAGCTTCGCACTGGGCCCGAAGACTACCGATCCGGCGCTGGCTTCCCACATATGTAATAGTCCGAGTTCCACCAATGCCTCTGTCGCCGAGCGAACGTCTTTGTCGCTGCACTTCTCTTGCTCATCAATCCACCATAGCCGGATACCTGCGAGTGAGTCCTTAGCTTCCGGATGCTCGACCAGGTAAGCAAGAATCGCTACTGCGCAGCGTCGTGCTTTTCCGGTTAACTCCAAAGCGGGCGCGCTCCACAAAAATAAGAGATGCATCCGGATGGCCATGGTGGAACCGCTTGGCTTTTAAGGGATGAGGTGGAACGTCTGCGACGCAAAGCCCGCACCACGTAGGGTCCGCCCTGAGAGTTGGCCTTGGTTGCGGGATGCGGGCCCAGGACCACAGCAGTTCAACGAACGCCGCAGCACATTAGGGGTGATAATGGGCAGCGCTGAGGTTGTACCTTCGAAGGAGTCGCTGAAAACTACGGCGGTCTTTGCCTGCCTGCCGCGCAGCACGGCTGATATTTCCATCACACTGCAAGAGTGTCTGAATGAGGTAGTCATGCTCAAAGCCATGAATGGCTTGCCGTTTGGCTATCTCGAAGTTGGCTGCGGGCAGCGGACGCCCTTTCTGTTCCGGAAGTTCGAGATCTGAGGGTTCGATAACCCAGGCTTTTGTGAGAACGGCAGCCCTCTGAATGACGCTTTCGAGTTCTCGCACATTGCCTGGCCAGTGATAAGACTGCAACGCCCGGAGAGCGCTCGGACTGAGCTTTAGCGCAGGCCGGTTAGCTTGGTCGCTGAAACGCCGCAAGAACGCTCGGGCGAGCCCCTCAAGGTCATCAATTCTTTCCCGAAGTGGTGGGAGATTTATCTGCAAAACATTCAGTCGATGAAACAGGTCTTCTCGAAACGCCTTTTGTGTTACCAAGTCAGGCAACGTCATGTTCGTCGCTGCAATAATCCGAACGTCGGCACGATAGGTGTGGGTTGACCCCAGCGGGCGATACTCTCGATCCTGCAAAAGTCGCAACAACTTCACCTGCCCGTGGAGGCTGAGGCTTTCAATTTCGTCGAGAAAGAGCGTACCTCCATCCGCAATTGCCAACAGTCCCTTTTGCTCGGTGCGTGCGTCAGTGTAAGCGCCCGGTGCGTGTCCAAACAGCTCGTTCTCAACCAGGTGATCCGGCAATGCACCGCAATTACACGGAACAAATGGGCCGTTACGTCGGGGACCACAGTAATGCAAAGCTCTGGCCACCAATTCCTTGCCCGTGCCCGTCTCTCCAGTTATCAGGACCGTGGCATCAACAGTAGCCAGGAGTGGGATCCTACGCAGCACACGCGCGAAAACCTCGCTATTACCTAATAATGATTCGAGTTGGTGGCGGAGCTTGAAGACTTGGATATCTATTTGCTCGTCCTGCTTAGGAACTCGGTTCAGCCAGCGATCGAGGCGCGCGCGCAGCTCAGCTTCTCGCACTGGCGCACACAGGAAGTCGTTCAGGTCATTGGAGAGAGCGTTCAGCAGAGATTCCGAGCCTATGGCATCTTCGCCGAGAATGCCTACCAATGGCGTTTCACGCCACATTGTTTTCAGGGTTCGCAGCGCCTCTGGCCATTGCGGCCAAGACGCCGCATGGATAATCGCAACGGCCGGCACGCTCCTCATGTTTGAAGTCACTGAGAGTGGAATGCTTTCGCCTCCCAGAGTGGCAAGCACGGCATTAATAGGACCCGCTTGGGCTTCGGATGCTCGGTAAGCTGGATCGTCCGTATGAACTAGTAGAACGGGTGGATAGCTCATGGTGCCCTACTAAGTCTCCGTCATGTCTGCGAAGGAGACATCCTTCTGGCGTTTTGACGTCAGGTCGTTTGTGATCCCTGCGGACACGGCGATGCGATCGCCGAATGATGAAAAGCAATACGGTGCGGTCATGTGTTGCGATCCAGGTAACCCCGAAACCGATCCGCAACATACGCCCAATTAGAAAAAGCGGTGGGAGCGAGTAAACAAACCTGAAATAACTTGAACCTGCCCAGAGCGGCCAGTGGGCCAGTGCTGATACTTGTGATGTAAGACTGAATTGACAGCACTGTACACAAGGTACCTCACGGAATGCCAGTGAATTATTGCCTTTCGCGAAAAAGATTCGGCACTTTTCGGCCTGTCGGGCGATAGGATTCGCATCGCAAACCAGTATGAGAGCATTGCAGCGAGTTCCGGTATTACGTACAGCCAGCGCCTCCGCTGTTCAGGGGTTAGTTCCGGTGAATCGTAGCGCCCAGGCGCACAGCCAAGGTCGGTCCCTACGTGTTTTCTTACCAAGACGGACGTACGATTGGTTGCTACAAGCGTGCCTGGGTGACAGCGTGTTGTGAGGCGGGCGTCGGTAGGCTCGTGTGTGTCAAATGCGGCGAAGGGGTAGATGCGAAGCGCTATTGCGCAAAGTGCGAGAAGAGTTGGAGGCGGAAGGACCTTAGGTATGAGGGCCGAATCTTCCACGACCTTCGCCGCACGGCGGCTAGCGAACTGGTCCGTTCGGGAGTACCGGAGATCGTGGCCATGAAGATTACCGGCCACTCCACGCGCTCTATGTTCGACCGTTACAACATCGTTCGCGACGATGACGTGCGCCGCGCTTTGGAACAACGCGAAGCCTACACGCAGACGCGGCTTGCCGAACAGCCTGCTGCTGGCGACCGTTTACAATAAGGCGGTAAGTACGCGGTAAATCTGACCGTAAAGCCGTAAAAGAGGGGCCGGCTAATTCCGGCCTCGTCTCTTCTAAGCTCTTTGTTAGGTGGAGTATAGCGGTTGGTTGCGGGGGGTGGATTTGAACCACCGACCTTTGGGTTATGAGCCCAACGAGCTACCAGACTGCTCCACCCCGCAGTTCGATCATACCGTCATGTGAACAGCAGGTCAAACGCGTCCGTGAAGCATTTGCGCCAGGGTTTATCGGAATTGATCATGCTGCCCGCACACATCTACATCCATGCGCGGGAAGACCACATCAAAGGCCGATCTGCTTTGCAACGCAAAGTATCTTGGGCTGATTTACGGGCAACAGCACGACGACCTCCGCTGTTTTGGTGGTAGCGCAGAGGAAGCTTCAGACATGGAATTGCCGTCTTGCGCCTCGGGGATGGTAGGCTGTCGCTATGCCTGACGACGACCAAAGTGACAAGCAAAGCGTGGCGGCAATATGGGCGCGCTATTCGCAGATTGCATTCGTCATCCCGGCGGCAGTGGTTGTCGGACTCTTGCTCGGCAAGTTATGCGACGATTGGCTGCATACTCACTGGCTTTTTCTGGTGGGTATCATCGTTGGAGCAATCGCGGGCTTTGTCGACATGATTCGCATGATAACTAAGTCGAACAGCTGACCTCTGAGCGAGCTTAGCAACTCGCTCATAGCGTCGTCCGCGATACTATAGCTTGCTGATGCCGGCTCCGCCATTACCGTCCGCCGGGCTCGAGGCTTTCTTCGAGCTGGCATTACCGCGAATTCGACGGTTCCTGCTGGTCCTGTCGATCGCCGGCCTGGTGGTGTGCTTCCTTTGGTTTCGGTGGGCAGTCACGGCTGGATTCCTAGTGGGGGCCGTGGTCTCCTACGTGAATCAGGTTTGGCTGGAAGGCGCAGTCAACGATCTGGGAGAACGGATCACGGCGGGGCGGAGCCGGGAACGTGGCGGCATCATTGTCTTCCGAGCTTTGCTACGCTACGTTTTCATCGCTCTGGGTGCCTATGTTATATTTAATGTTTCACTTGCAGGTCTCTACGGGTTCCTCGGAGGTGTCTGCCTGCCGATTGCAGCCGTCGCCTGCGAGGTCGCGGTAGAAATCTTCATCATGCTGCGGCGCGGATTCTGATGTCCCGAACCATAATTTGGTCACTGATCGGCTAACGCCGACCGTGTGTCCAACGGCATAATCCTGTTATCCGATACGATTTATATGAGCTAGTCTTCCATGCCTGAGCAACTCTGGTTAACCGCACTTCTGAATAAACATTTCGCCGGCGTAGCAAATGCAATTCTGGGCGCTGTTCACGTGCATGCTCACTATCCCCAGGCGCCGATCACCAACTACATGGCCATGCAGCTCCTGGTTTTCGTGCTGCTGCTGTTGTTCTTTGCATTCGTCCGTGCCCGGCTTTCGGTGGAAGATCCGGGAGCCATGCAGCAGGTAGTGGAAAGCATTGATTCCTTCATCAGCGATCAGAGCCGTGAAGTGATTGGTCAAGAATACGAGCGCTATGTGGGATACCTGACCGTGCTGGGCCTGTTTATCTTGATAGGTTGCCTGATCGGATTGGTACCGGGTTTCGAGACGGCCACGGCCAGTCCGTCGGTGCCGCTGGGTTGCGCCTTGGTTACCTGGTTCTATTACCATTTCCAGGGCATCCGGAAGAACGGCTTCGGCTATATCAAGAATTTTCTGGGACCGGTTTGGTGGCTGGCGCCGTTGATGTTTGTGATTGAGGTGTGCAGTCATCTGGCGCGCATCTTGTCGCTCACCATCCGTCTTTTTGCCAACATGTTTGCCAGCGACATGGTGACGCTGGTGTTCTTCACCCTGTTCCCAATCGGTATTCCGATAATTTTCATGCTGCTGCACGCCGGTGTGGCCATCATCCAGACCTACATTTTCGTCTTGCTGGCGACGGTCTACATTGGCGAAGCGGTAGCGCACGAGCACTAAAAGCAGCAACTAGCTGCGAGCAACTAGCAACTAGCTTGAAGAAGCGCCTAATTCGCGTGAGAGGAGTGCCTCAAGCCAATTGCCAGCTGCTAGTCGCTAGTGGCCAGGTCTGCCAGCGTGAGGGCGTCAGCACGGTGAACGTCAACCACCCACTGGCAACGATTCATAAGGAGAAAGACATGCGGAAAGTAATGATGGTATTTTTTGCGCTGCTGGCCATTGCGATGATGGCCATGCCGGCGTATGCGCAGGGCGGAAACGCTGCTGCACCAGGAGGCGCCAACTGGGTCGCCATTGCTTCGGGATTTGGCATCGCCATAGCCGCCGGCCTGGCCGGCCTCGGTCAGGGACGAGTAGGAGCTGCAGCTTGTGAAGCCATGGCCCGCAATCCTGCCGCCCGTCCGGCAATTCAGACTGGCCTTGATTCTGGGCCTGGCCTTTATCGAGTCGCTGGTGCTGTTTACGCTGGTTATCATTTTCGCCAAGGTTGTCTAGATTCAATCCTTGCACCACGGCAGCGCCCCATCTTCGGATGGGGCGTTTTGCTTTGGTGGCACACGATCCAGTCAATATTGCGTTTCTATTTTAGAGATCCAAATTGTCACGCCGGGAAGATGTACGGAAGTGTCAAAGGTACATCGTCTTTCCCTTCCTGATCCCAGGCTTCCTGCCCATAACATCCGGCGCTTCATCTTCCCGTTTCTGCAGTCCCAAGAATTTCGCCGCCCCTATCGTTAGCCATATTTTGCATGACCCGCGTGAGCAAGGCGATCTCCGACTGCGCCAGCGTCACGTGATACCGCGCATCCTGCGGAATGGCGGGATCCCGGCTCAGCAGATAGAACAATTGCATCAACTCCTGCAATCGATCGCTGGCGGCTTCGAGCGCACGTGCAGCTCTCAGAGCCCCGGCTGATCGGGGAATTCCGGGAAAAACCGGATTTTCATTTCTCGTGTCATCCCCCAGGGAATCATGAGGCTTTTGTCTAGTGAAATCAGGTGGATCAGATTGAAAGTCATGCGGCTGATTCAATGCTCTTCCCTCATAGAAATACATCACTATTGTTCCTTCCGCTAAAACACGCCATGGGTTCCGTAAGCGAGAGATCCCGCGCCGAATACCGCATAGATCCAGATGGACCATATACCCGCGGTCAAAGCCTCGCAGGTTAACTGAGGGTGGGAGAGAAAAACGGGAAATCTAGCAGAGACGGACGCAGTTCAATTCGATCAGATTGTGCGAACGAGTTGAATGCTCCTGCGGCGCTGGGGACGACAGGGCGAGGTAACCCGATATAGGTTGGACAAGAATGAGTGGGGCGGTCAGGGCGAAACTGGTTCTTGGATGTTGCCGGCCGCCCAGACCGACGGCAGACAGCAACGGGGAAAACGCCAACGACACAACCGCCGCCATCAGCAGGAGAGCGACGAAACTATAACGGCGCGATGTCATGAATACTCCACCGTCGCAGGTGTTGTGAACTTGTTCAATCCACCCTAGCCCAAACCCGTAAGTGAGCGAGTTACTTCAGCAGGTCTTGCGCGCTCTGAATCGCGTAATCAAGCACCCGCCCCGGCATCACGCCAAGGTAGATGGTCGCAACCAGGCTGATAGCCAGCCCGACTCCTAATCCCGCAGGAATGCGAGCAACCGGCGATTCGACCCGCTCATCCCGCATATACATATAGACGATGACGCGCAGGTAATAGTAAGCAGCGATTGCGCTGTTCATTACTCCGATGATGGTGAGTCCGACCAGGTTGGATTGCAGGGCAGCGGAGAATACGTAGAATTTGGCAAAGAAGCCGCCAGTGACGGGAATGCCGATCAGGGATAGCAAAAAAATGGTCAAAATTGCGGCAAGCAGCGGCGATCGGCGGCCGAGTCCGGCATAGTCGTCGAGCGTAACGTACTTCTCGCCCGTGGAAGCGAAGTGGCCGACCACGGCGAACGCACCGACATTCATCGCGGCGTAAGAAGCTAAGTAGAAAATCACCGCCGAAATGCCTACTTGCTTGGCAGCGGCGAAGGCGACCAATATGTATCCGGCGTGAGCGATCGACGAGTAGGCCAGCAGGCGCTTGACGTTTTGCTGCACTAACGCCCCGATGTTGCCCAGGGTCATGGAGAGTACAGCCGAAATCCAGATCATCCAGAACCAGCCAGGAGCTCCTGTAGCAAACAGAACTCGTAGCAGTACTGCGAACGCAGCGGCTTTGGGCCCAGTCGACATCAAGGCGACCACGGGCGCCGGCGCACCTTCGTACACGTCGGGCGTCCAGACATGGAAGGGAGCCGACGCCACCTTAAAGCCCAATCCGACGAACATTAATCCCACGGCCAGGTAAGCCAGCGTCGAGGCCTGCTGCGTCTGGAAATAGTGGGCGATGCCATAAACGTTAGTTGTGCCAGTAGCACCGAAGATCAGAGCCACGCCATACAGGAAAAAGGCGGTGGCGAACGAACCCAGCAGAAAATACTTCAGCGACGATTCAGCGCTCTCCGCGGCGCGGCGTCGCATTCCGGCAAGAATGTAGGTCGAGATCGAGGAAATTTCCAGCGCAATGAAGATCAGGACCAACTCGACAGCGGCAGACATCAACATCATGCCGACGGTGCCGAATAAGACCAGCGCGTAATACTCGCCTGAGCGAATTTGCTGCACTTCCAGATACTCAAATGAGACCAGGGTCACAACCAGGGCGATCAGCAACACCACCACGTGGAAGAAGACACTGAAAGTGTCGACGCTGACGGTGCTGTAAAAGGCGCTGCCGTAGAAGCCGGTCTGGAAGGCGGTCGCGGCGAGGCCGAAGAGGACACCGATTACGGCAATTACGCCCAGCGGCTTCTTGGAGCCGTGCTCGGGAATCAACGGATCGGCCATCATAACCATGATGCCGAACACGCTCATCACCAATTCAGGGAGAATCCGAATGTAATCGACGGCGGGAATCATCGTCCGATCACCTCCGCGCCATTACGCGCAAAATCGGCGCGTAGTGGGGGCGACGGAGCCGCAGTGGAGTGTCTGGCAGGAAAGACGACGGCTTGTACAGGGGCGTTGAACTGCTTCAACGCGGCCGACACAGCGGGATCAATCGAGTGCAGCCACAGCATCGGCGCCACGCCCATGACCAGCGCGGCAATGGCCAACGGCCACAGGGAGACGCGCTCGCGAGCGTCGATGTCGCGCAATGAGTTGTTCACCGGCTTGGTGATGTTTCCGTAGAACACACGCTGATACATCCACAGCAGGTAGCACGCGCTCCAGATGACTCCCGTTGCCGCCAGAATTCCATAAAGCTGTTTGGCCTGAAATGCGCCGCTCAGCACCAGGAACTCGCCCACAAAACCGTTTAGCAGCGGTAACCCAGCCGACGCCAGCATGATGAAAGCGAAGAAAGTAGCGAATACCGGCATGGGCGTAGCCAGGCCGCCGAACTCGCTGATTTCGTAAGTGTGGCGGCGATCGTAAATCATTCCCAGCAGCATGAAGAGCGCGCCGGTGGAAATGCCGTGGCTCAACATCTGGTAGACCGCGCCGTCGACGCCGAGCTGGGTGAAGCTGAAGATGCCCAGCACGACGAAGCCCAGGTGGGCGACCGAGGTGTACGCCACCAGTCGTTTGATATTCGGTTGAATCATGGCGACCAGGGAGCCGTAGATGATGCCGATGATGGCGAGCGTGATGATCCAGGGAGCGTTGCGCCGGGCCTGCTCGGGAAAGAATCCCAGGTTGAAGCGCAGCAGGCCGTAGGTGCCCATCTTCAGCAACACGCCGGCCAGCAGCACCGAACCGGCCGTAGGCGCTTCCACGTGGGCGTCCGGCAGCCAGGTGTGAAGAGGGAAGAGCGGTACTTTAACCGCGAAAGCCACAAAGAAGCCGAGAAAGAGCCAGAGTGCGGCCCTGCCGAATCCAGATACCTGGCCGCTTTGAATCATGCTCTGAATGGTGACGAAGTCGAAGCTGCCGGTGCGCGCGTACAGCCAAAGAATCGCCGCCAGCATGAACATCGAGGCGATCATCGTATAAAGGAAAAACTTGACCGCGGCATAAATCTTGCGGCCGTGGCCGTACATTCCGATAATCAGCGCCATCGGGATGAGTGTGGCTTCCCAGAAGAAATAGAAGAGGAACAAATCGAGCGCGACAAAGACGCCGATCATCGCGGTCTCGAGCACCAGCATCAGGATGAAGAACTCCTTAACCCGGTCGCCAATCGATTTCCACGAAATGAGCACGCACAGCGGCATCAGAAACGTGGTCAGAATGACCAGCCACAACGAGATGCCGTCGACACCCAGGTGGTAATGAATGTTGGGATGAGAAATCCAGGGCAGGTTCGATTCAAACTGAAAGCCGCTTTGCCCCCGCACGAAATACCAGGGCAGGTGCAGCGACGCCAGCAGCGTGAGGAGCGAGACCGCCAGCGCGAAGTAGCGCACATCGCGGTCGCGGCGGGGGAAAAACGCCAAAAGAATCGCGCCCGCCAAGGGAAGGAAAATCACGATGGTGAGGATGTTGTCGTTGATCAACTTCATCGCACACCTCTCCATACCATGAAGGCGATCACGGCGGCTGCGCCCACAGCCACCCATCCGGCATAAGAGCGGATGTTACCCGACTGCATCTGACGCATGGCGTCCGATGTTTCCTGCGCCCCTGCGGCGCTGTCATCGACCGCTCTGTCGATCAGGCCACGATCAATTCCTTTCCAGAAGACATTGGTCGATAGCAGGATGAGAGGCTGAATGATGACCGCTCCATAGAGCTCGTCAATCTTGTACTTGTTCAGCACCAGCGTGTAGAAACCGCCGGCGGCCTTGGCCATTCGTTCCGGTAGATCAGGGCGCTTGTAGTAGAGATACCAGGCGAGGACGAAGCCGAGTGCGGCCAGTCCAACCGAGATGCAGCTGAACGCCAGTTCCGTGCTGTTGTCTTCTGACTCCGGCTTGCCTTCGGCAGGGACTGCTGCCTCAGCGCCTGTTGCCGGCGAAGCTTGGCTGAAGACAGGCGAAAGAAACGCCTCGAAGCGATCCGATCCGTGCAGGGAGTGGGGAACGCCAATCCATCCGCCGACGAATGAGAGCAAAGCCAGAATCAGCAGCGGGATGACCATCACCCACGGGCTCTCGTGCGGCGAGCCGTGACCGTGGCTGCCACCGGCCGCGTGATCGTCCTGAGAGTCGTGAACAGCTCCGGCATGACCGGCGTGTTGTGCATCGGCATCGTGGCCGTGCCCGGCTGCTTCAGGATTGGGACCGCGATACTTGCCGAAGAACGTCAGGAACCACAGCCGGAACATGTAGAACGAGGTCATGCCGGCGGTGATCACGCCGATTAGCCACACGATGTGATAACCGCTGCTCCATGCGGACCAGAGAATACGGTCCTTGGAGAAGAATCCGGCAAACGGTGGCAGTCCGGCGATGGCAAAGGTCGCGATGGTCATCGACCAGAAGGTGTAAGGCAGATATTTTCTCAGGCCGCCCATGTTGCGCATATCCTGCTCGCCGCCCAGCCCGTGAATCACCGAGCCGGCCGCCAGGAACAACAGCGCCTTGAAGAAGGCGTGAGTCATCAGGTGGAAGATTCCGCCGACATAATCCAGAACGCCGCAAGCCATGAACATGTAGCCCAGCTGCGAGATGGTCGAATAGGCCAGCACCTTCTTGATGTCAGTCTGCACGATGCCGATCGAGGCGGCGAAGATCGCGGTCAGGGTTCCGATCACCGCGACTGCCATCTGAGCATCCGGGGCTCGATTAAAGATCAGGTGCGAGCGCGCCACCATATACACACCAGCGGTTACCATGGTCGCGGCGTGAATCAAGGCCGACACCGGCGTGGGACCTTCCATTGCATCGGGCAGCCAGACGTAGAGCGGAATCTGCGCAGACTTGCCGGTTGCACCTACTAACATCAGCAATCCAATAGCGGTCAGCAGGCCGGCGGCACCGGATTCAACCGGATACTTGCTGACGATTGGCCAGAGGCTGTCGTATTGCAATGTTCCGAAATGCTTGATCAGCAGGAAAAGCGCGATCAGGAAACCGAAGTCGCCGACCCGGTTCGTAATGAACGCTTTCTTGCCGGCATCGCCCGCAGACTTCTTCAGGAACCAGAATCCAATGAGCAGATACGACGCCAGGCCCACGCCTTCCCAGCCAACGAACATCAGCAGGTAATTGTTCGCCAGCACCAGGGTGAGCATGAAGAACATGAAGATGTTCAGATAAGCAAAATAGCGGTAATAGCCGCCTTCATGCTCCATGTAGCCGACGGAATAAATGTGGATGAGGAAGCCGACGCCGGTGACCACCAGCATCATGATGACCGAAAGCTGATCGAGGTAGATGCCATATTCGGCCGAGAACGCGCCCGCGCTCAGCCAGGTGGCATAACGCTCGATGTGCGGGATCTGGTCCGGCGACGATCCGGCGAACTTCGCCGCCACCCACAGGGCCATGGCAAACGACGCCGCCGTGAACCCGAGCGCGATGGTGTTCACCAGCGCCTTGGGAAAGCGCTTGCCCAGCAGGCCGTTAATGGCCGCGCCGGCGAGCGGAAGCAGCGGAATGATCCAAAGGTGCATAAGTTTCGATGACTCCGATCCGAGACGCGACCTAAAACGCTTTTCGCCGTTCGCTCTTCGCCCTTCGCCAGAAGGCTAGTATCTCAGTTTCAGGTTCCTTGAGAATTCGCCCCAGCCAGACGAACCTCGCTGGCGCGCCAGTTCCTCGTATTCCCCTGCGCTTCTAGACGCCCATCTTTGACGAGCGCTTCAACTCGTGCTGAGATCATTTCGTAGCGCTCATCTTCATTTGGCAAACCTAAGCCCATCGCATCTGCGGCTTTGACAAGCACCATGGAAACTTTCATCCAACGTGCTCCAACGACGGAAACAATCGCTTCATCAATTCTCGATTCGGACATAGAGTCGGTTTTCCGATGCTTGCCACCCGTCTCTCTGGCGAAAAGCGAAGAGCGAATAGCGTCCTTATAGCTTCAACAAATTCACGCGATCTACATTCAGCGTCTCGCGCGTGCGGAATACGGCGATGATGATGGCCAAGCCTACGGCGGCCTCGGCGGCGGCCACCACCATCACGAAGAACACGAAGATGTGGCCGTCCAGCGATTTGAGCTGCGCCGCGAAGGCGACGAAGGAAAGATTCACCCCGTTCAGCATCAGCTCAATGGAAAGAAAAATGGTGATGATGTTGCGCTTGATCAGGAATCCGGCAACGCCGCAGGCGAAAAGAACCGCGCTCAAAATCAGGTAATAGGAAAGAGGGATCATCTATTCTTCCCTCCGCGCCAGCACCACAGCGCCCATGATGGCAACCAGAATCAGGATGGATGTGACCTCGAAAGGCAGCAGGTAGTTGCGGAACAACAGGTGTCCGACGGCCTGCGGATTGCCGAAGACGTCGCTGCCGTTCATCACCGTGGGACCGCCGATGGCAATGCGGTCCAGGCCCGCCAGGTGGCTGACCACCGCGGCGGTAATGCCGAGGCCGATGATCAGCGCCGGAATGCCCAACATGGTGGCGACCCGGCTTTCATGGGGCAGGCGCACTTCTTCTCCGGCATTAAGCAACATGATCACGAAGACAAAGAGGACCATTACCGCGCCGGCGTAGACGATCACTTGCACCGCGGCGACGAACTCGGCTCCCAGGAGCAGATAAATCAGCGCCAGCGATCCCATCACCACGATCAGCGACAGAGCGCTGTTGATGGGGTGCTTCTGCACCAGGAGGTTGATCGCACCTCCTACACAGAACGCCGCGAAGATGAAGAACAGAATAAGAGGCAACATGATTGTTCGTTGTGAAACCTGCAATTAGCAGTCAGCAATTAGCGTTTGGCCAAGAATCACCAGGCTCATCATGAATAGCGACGCCGCCGAAATCGAAATCCCTCAGGGGCTAAAGCCCAACTTAATGGGCATCTTTTGGCACGGCTAAAGCCGTGCCCTTTCAAAACACGCTCATCGCTTTCAAGAACACGCTCATCGCTTTCGAGAACAAGCTCATTGCTTTCAAGAACAAGCTCATCGCTTTCAAGAACGCATTCGTCAAATGTAGCTACTAAATCGCTTTTGCCAAATGCTAATTGCCAAATGCTGATTCACTTCAGCGCCACGACCAGGGCGGTGACGACGATATTGGCGATGGCCAGCGGCAACAGAAACTTCCAGCCGAAGGCCATCAACTGGTCATAGCGGAAACGCGGCAACGTGCCGCGGACCCAGATGTAGACAAACATGAAAATGAGGACCCGCAGAGCAAACCAAAACACCGGCAGCAGCGATTGCACAATCGGCGGTCCGAAGACCGGGCCGCTCCATCCGCCCAGAAACAGCACCGCGGCCAGACAGGCCACCGTGAACATGTTGGCGTACTCCGCCATAAAGAACATGGCGAATTTCATCGAACTGTATTCGGTGTGATACCCGGCCACCAGTTCCGATTCCGCTTCCGCAAGATCGAAGGGGATGCGGTTGGTTTCGGCGTAAGCTGCAATCACATAAATGAAGAAGGCGATGAATTGCCCCTGAAACAAATTCCACTTGGGAATAAAGCCGAACCAGGTCCCCGACTGCGCCATCACGATGTCGCGCAAGCTGAAGCTACCCGCCATGATCAGTACCCCGATCAACGACAGGCCCAGGGCAATCTCGTAGCTCATCATCTGCGCAGAAGCGCGCAGGCTGGCCAGCATCGAATACTTGCTGTTGGACGACCATCCGGCCAGAGCCACCCCGTACACGCCGACGGAGGTGATACCCAGGATGACCAGCAACCCGATGTTGACGTCTGTGATCTGCAAGGGCGTAGAGATGCCACCAATTGTGATCCAGGGACCAACTGGGATGACGGCGACAGAGGTCAACGCCGTGACCAAGGAAATCATCGGCGCTGCGATATATAACGGCTTGTAGGCGTATGGAGGTGTGAGGTCTTCTTTAAAGATAAACTTTAAGCCGTCGGCCAGTGGTTGCCAGATGCCGAAAGGGCCGACCCGGGAAGGTCCCCACCGGTTCTGCATGTGGGCGACGACCTTGCGCTCCATCAGCGTGGTATAGGCCACCGCGGTCAGCAGAATGAAGATCGCGATTACGATCTTGATGATGGAAATCAGGATGTAGGTTCCAATGCCCATTTAGCTATCAAGTTCTCAGCCGTCAGTTAAATCGCGGGTTGCGTTCACCCTTCGTTCCTTGGCAGAGGATGACGCTCGTCGCAACAACTTTGTTGTCATCCTGAGCGGAGCGTTCGCGGTCTTTGCGAAATCAAAATTCTCTCAAAATCGAGGTTCCTCAAGCCGAATCCCTCGAATCTCTGCTCCGCCGTCACCCTCGCCTTACCCCTGCCTGGCCATGGGATCGTAGCCGGCTGGGATCTCGATATCGTCAGGCCCGGTACGATAGCGCTCCAGCACAGAATTCAAGGTTGCCGAAAAACGTCCCAGTGTGCCTGAGGTAAACAATGTGTCATTGGCGGGCAGCACCAACTCGGGATGGCCCATGCCGGTCGCGCCGGTAATCTGGACCAGCTGCGTGTGCTCATCGTGGCCGGAAAGCAGTCCCAGACGCGAGATGTCGTAGCCCGGAACCAGTCGCTGAATCTCGTCCAGCATGGCAACCGGATCGTAGGGACTCATCTTGGGTTCAAGGTTGTGGTTGGCCAGCCAAACCGCGTGCTGATCCGACTCACCCGACTGCGCTCCGCGAGTCTGCCCCATGTCGGCACGGGTGCCACCTCCGCCAAACGGCACCAGCTTGTGAACGTCGTATCCCATGCCGGCGGCAATGCGCACAATGCATTCAAAATCGTTGCGTACGCCTGAGAACTCGCCCGCTTTCCTCAACAGCTGCACGTCGCCGCAGGTGTTGGTATAGGTGCCACCCTTTTCGTAGGCGTTGGCGACAGGTAGCACGACGTCGGCGATCGCGGCCGTTTCCGTCATGAACATGTCTTGCACAATGACAAAACTCTTCGACAGGACGAAGGGGTCGAGGTTGTAACGGGCGACGGGATTCGAGCCGACGACATACAGAGCCTTCAACTTGCCATCTTTGGCCGCGTCCATCATCTGCAGCAGATTCAAGCCGGGCGCGGCGGGAATTTCGTCGAGCCAGTCTTGGTGGAAGCGGGTAGCGCTCGACACCGGAGCGAAGCAGGGCAGCAGATCGGGATAAAGGCCCATGTCGGCCGCGCCACGCGAATTGGCGTAATCGCCCAGGCAAATGAACCTGGCGCCTTGCGTGAGCCCATAGTTCACCAGAGCCGTGACGTCGTCGCCGCGCAGCTCGGAGCCGAAGATGATGACCAGGCCGCTCTCGGCTTTCAGCGAATCGCGCATCTGGTGGAGCGTCTCGCGCGTGAGCTGCGGAGAAGCGACAGCCTCGGCTGCTCCATCGTTGCCGCCCAGGAACTGCACAAAGCTGCCTTCGGAGCCGGGCGCAATCTGGGCGAAGGCCGTGGCTTGACGGCGCAGCTTGATGGGGGACGAGTTGGCGACGTACAGCTTGGCGCGATGCAGGCGAACGTTGCTGCGGATCTGCCAGGCCAGCAGCGGATGCTGCTCGGTAGGATTATTGCCGATCAGCAGGATCGCCGGCGCGTTGAAGACATCGCGCATCGAGGCAGTCGCGTCTTTTTTCCCAGCCAGCGCAGAGGCAAAAGCAGGGAAGTCGGCAGTGCGGTGATGGTCGATGTTGTTCGTGCCCAGAACCAGGCGAGCGAACTTCTGCAATAGGTAGCTTTCTTCGTTGCTGGTATGGTTCGAGCCGATGACACCGACTGCGCGCGGACCGTCATTGGTCAGGACTTCCTGGAACTTCCCGGCGATCAGATCGAAGGCTTGCTCCCAGGTTGAAGGAACGAACTTGCCGTCCCGCTTGATCTGCGGCTGCTGCAGACGTGCGGGATTATTGGCAAAGTCGAAAGCATAGCGGCCTTTGACGCAAAGGAAGTCGCCGTTGATGCCGCTCTTGTCACGATTATCGCCACGCACGATCTGCATGCCAGTATCCGCCCGGCGCACGCCCAGCGTGGTTTTGCAGCCATCGCCGCAGTGGGTACAGACGGTGCCGACGTGCTTCATCTCCCAGGGACGGGTTTTGTAGCGATAAGCGCCGGAGGTCAGTGCGCCGACCGGACAGATGTCAATGCACATGCCGCACTCTTCGCACTCCAGGTGATCTTCTTTGTTAGGCGCGATGATGGATCCGGAGCCGCGATTCTGAATGCCCAGCGCCCAGACGTCCATGCCTTCGCCGCAGGCGCGGATGCAGCGGTAACAAAGAATGCAGCGCGGCCGGTCGAAGTAGACCACCGGCGACCATTGCTGTTCGTCGCGATGGTTCTTCATGTCCATGAACTTCGATTCGGCAGCGCCGTACTTGAAGGTCATGTCCTGCAGTTCGCACTCCCCCCCGGCATCGCAAACCGGGCAATCGAGGGGATGATTGGCCAGCAGCAGCTCGATCATCGACTTGCGGGCCTGCTTGATTTTGTCGCTTTCGGTAGTGACCACCATGCCTTCGGCGACCGGAGTAGTGCAGGCAGTCTGCAGCTTGGGCATCTTCTCGATTTCGACCAGGCACATGCGGCAGGCGCCCTGCAGCGACAAGTTGGGGTAGTAGCAGAAAGACGGCACCTCGATGCCCGTGCTCTTGCAGGCTTCGATGAGCAGCGTCCCCGCGGGAACGGTGAGTTTCTTGCCGTCGACAGTAAGGGTTACGTTTGACATCTAATTCGTTCGCTCAGTTATGGTGAGTTTGGCTGCGGATTGAAGGCAAATGCCTTGTGCATAGCCCTTCTTAAACACGGTTGTTGGGCACGCATAGAAGTCTCCCCAGTAAAAATGGTCCCAGTCCAGACTCCCCTCGTCGATGGTTGCAGGAAGGTCCCCTTCCACCCAGTACCTGTGGCTCGTTCCCGCGTGCCAAATCCAGTATGTATGCCCTCCGTTGTACAACCCCAGCCGTCCACGAAAACGGAAGCACTTTGCAACAATAGAAAGCGTGGTTCCCTCGGAACTCGGAGCGGCATCCTCGGCTTGGCTCGCCGCTACAAGCACCATAAGAACGAAGATACAAGAGAACACGCGTTTCATTTGATTCCCTCAGCGCTGCCGGGTGCCCATCCCATCGCCTGTCTTTGGAGATAGGGTTCGTGACAACTATGCCGGTACCGCTTCCGCTGTCTTCTCGAACGGGCAGGGCTTGCCGTTCAAATGATCCTCGAATTCCGGTCGATATTTCTGTATGTACGAGATGATGGGCATCGCCGCCGCATCGCCCAGCGGACAGAAGGTGCGTCCCAGCATGTTCTCCGCCAGGTACTTCAGATTATCGATATCCTTCGTCACGCCGCCTCCACTATGGAAGCGCACCAGCGTCTTCTTCATCCAGTCGGTGCCTTCGCGGCAGGGAATGCACCACCCACAGCTTTCATGCTGGTAGAACTGGGTTACCCGCAAGGCGAACTTCACGATACACATGGTGTTGTCGAGCACGATCACGCCGCCGGAGCCCAGCATCGATCCAGCTTTCAGCACGGAATCGAAGTCCATGGCGACATCGATCTCGTCGGGCGTAAGGATCTGGACCGACGATCCGCCGGGGACGACGCCCTTTAGCGTTTTACCCTTTACCATGCCGCCGGAGACGTCGTAGATCATCTTCTTGAGGTTGTAGCCCATGGGCAACTCGTAAACGCCGGGCCGTTCGAGCTCGCCGCTCATGCAGAACAGACGCGTTCCGCCGTTGCGCGGAGTGCCCAGATTCGCAAACCACTCGCCGCCGCCCAGGATGATGTGCGGCACACTAGCCAGCGTCTCGGCGTTGTTGATCACCGTGGGCCCGCCCCACAGGCCGACGACGGCAGGGAACGGGGGCCGAATGCGGGGGACGCCGCGCTTGCCTTCGAGCGATTCCATCAGAGCCGACTCTTCACCTACTTCGTAAGCGCCTGCGCCGGAATGAGTGAAGATGTCGAGATCGACGCCCGAGCCGAAAATGTTCTTGCCGATGAAGCCGCGTGCATAGGCGTCGGCAACGGCCTTCTCCATGATTTCGAGGAGATAACGATACTCGCCGCGCAGGTAGATGTAGCCGGCCTTGGAGCCCACCGCCAGCGCCGCGATCATCACGCCTTCGATGACGGCATGGGGGTCGTGCTCGAAGATGAGACGGTCTTTGCAGGTGCCGGGCTCGCTCTCGTCACCGTTGCACAGCACGTACTTGGGCTTCGGTGACTGCTTGGGCACGAACGACCACTTCATGCCGGTAGGAAAGCCCGCGCCCCCTCGACCGCGCAGGTTCGACGCCTTGACCTCATTGATGATCGCCTCAGGTCCCATCTGGATGGCCTTCTGCACGGCTTTGTAACCGTCGAGTTCCAGATAGCGGTCGAGCGAGGTCGCGCCCAGGCCAAAACGCTTGGAGACAACCTTCACTTCATCGGGATGGGAAACGAGATATGCCATTATCGCTTTTCGCCATTCGCTTTTCGCTCTTCGCCACACCGTTCGCCTTCAATGTCTGGCGAACGGCGAATAGCGAGAAGCGAACAGCGGCTATTGCTGTTCCTTCTTCTTCAGCCCATCGATCAACTCATCGATCTTGGCCGGCGTCAGGTTCTCGTGAAAATCGTAGTTCATCATCAGTGCAGGCGCCCAGGAACATGCGCCGATGCACTCGACTTCTTCCAGATGAAACAATCCGTCGGGCGTCGATTGCTTGTTAGCGACGCCTAGTTTCTTTTTGCAATGCTCAAAAATGTCGTCCGCGCCCCGCAACAGGCAGCTCACGTTGGTGCAAACCTGCAGGTTGTACTTGCCGACGGGCTTGGTGCGCAGCATGGAGTAGTACGTGATGACGTTGCGCACTTCCAGGTCCGACAGCTCCGTTCGTTCCGCAATTTCGTGAATGGCCTCGTCGGTGACGGCTCCAAGTTCGTCCTGGATGTAGAGCAGCATGGGAACCAGCACCGACCGCTTGGTCGGATAGTGCGTGACCATGGTGGCGAAACGTTGTTCGAGTTGGTCGGAGAATTTCATGAATCAGTAGTTAGCTCTTAGCCGTTAGCTCTTGGCTCTTAGCCCTTAGCAAACAACGTCATTACCGCGCCAGCCGCTGTCATCCTGAGCGGAGCATTCGCCGATTTTGCGAACACGGAGTCGAAGGCCCCTTATGTCCCTGGGGGACTCGGCTCTTGAAATCACGCCCTACCCAGGACTTCCGTACCGGGCTAAGTTCGTTTCGCCCTTCGGGCTCGATCCCTCCCGAAGTTGCGGTCGATACCACGCAAACTTTTTCAGCACCACCGGCGAACCGCAGATCCCTCGGCTTCGCTCGGGATGACAAATCAAAGGCGAATCATCCGAGGAGCCTCTAATCCCCAGTCTCTAATCCCCAGTCTCTAATCCCTAATCCTCATCCCTGACTTAGCGGTCGCAGTCCCCCAGCACGATGTCGATGCTGCCGATAGCGGCCACTACGTCGGCAATCAGCCGGCCTTCACACATCTTGCGCAGCGACTGCAAATTTGCGAATGATGGTGAACGCATGTGTACGCGATACGGCTTGGCTGTACCGTCGCTCACCACGTAATAGCCCATCTCGCCGCGCGGCGACTCGATCGGCATGTAAACTTCGCCTTCCGGTACGGTGAATCCTTCGGTCACGATTTTGAAGTGATAGATGAGCGCTTCCATCTGCGTCTTCATCTTTTCCCGATCAGGAAGCACAACCTTGGGCGCATCGGCCTTGACCCGGCCCTCCGGAACGCCTTCCAGTGCCTGCTTGGCAATCTTCTGCGACTCGCGCAGCTCCTGTACCCGGATCATGTATCGCGCAAAGACGTCGCCATCCTGCGAAATCGGCACGTTGAACTTGAAATTTTCATACCCGCTGTAGGGCTGATCGCGGCGAAGGTCGACATCGACTCCGCTGCCGCGCAGGGTGGGACCGGTAGCGCACAAGGCAATCGCGTCTTCCGCCGACAGCTGGGCGACCCCCTTGGTGCGGTTCACCCAGATCGGATTGCTGGTCAACAAGCTCTCGTACTCGTCGATGTCGGCCGGGAAGCGGTCGAGGAATTTCTTCACCCTATCGAAGAAGCCGAGCGGCGGTTCCAGCGCCAGGCCGCCGATGCGGAAGTACGAGGTCATCATGCGCTGACCCGAAACCGCTTCAAACAGGCGCAGCACGTCTTCGCGCTCGCGGAAGCAGTAGAGGAAGACGGTCATGGCGCCGATGTCCATGGCGTGTGTGCCCAGCCACACCAGATGCGAGTTGATGCGGGTCAGCTCGTTGAGCATCACGCGAATCCACTGCGCACGCGGCGGAATCTCCAGGCCCAGCAACTTCTCGACTGCCAGACAGTAGGCGAGATTGTTGGTCATGGGGCAGAGATAATCGATGCGGTCGGTCAGGGGCACGACCTGCTGATAGAACTTGGCTTCGCAGGTTTTCTCGATGCCGGTGTGCAGATACCCGATGTCGGGCATGATGCGCACGATGGTCTCGCCGTCGATCTCCAGCAGCAGCCGCAGAACGCCATGAGTCGATGGGTGTTGCGGGCCCATGTTCAGGATCATCGTCTTATCGTCAGACGGATCCAGCACCGGAGTGGGAGTCATGTGAGCCATGATTAGCGATAGCCCTCGACTGGATAGTCCTTGCGGAGCGGATGGCCTTCCCAATCCTCGGGCATCATGATGCGCACCAGGTTGGGATGTTCGTCGAAGCGAACGCCGAAGAGATCAAAGACTTCGCGCTCAAAGTAGTTGGCACCGGGCCAGATCGGGGTCAGAGAGTCAATATTGGCGTCGTCGCCTGAGAGTTTCACTTTGAGGCGAAGATACTTCTTGTTCGGAATCGAAAACAATTGGTAAACGACTTCGAAGCGCGGTTCGTTGGGATACCAGTCGACGCAGGTGACATCGGCCAATGCGTTGTATTGGAGCTGAGGATCGTTCTTTAGCGTGAGGCAAGCCTGGCGCAGCGCAATGCGATCGACCCACAGGGTAAGCTCATTGCGATCGAACTTGGCGCCGGTGATGGCCGCAGCATTCCACGCCAGCAGGGCCGCCAGTTCGGGCCGGTCTTTCAGCTGCGCGATATCGGTGATTGCCGGAGCCAGTGCCATCAGATTTTTTCCGCCTTGCCCTGCTTGTTCCAGTCGAGCACACCCTTCTTCCAAACGTACCAGAAACCGGCGAGCACAATACCGATGTAGATCAGCATCTCCCAAAACCAGAACATGCCCTGGCCGGTGGATTTCAAGTCGCGCTGCACGATTGCCCAGGGGTAGAGAAATACGGCTTCTACATCGAAGAGGATGAACAGCATCGCCACCAGATAGAACTTCACGCTGAAGCGTTGGCGAGCGTTTCCGACCGGCTCCATGCCGCACTCATAGGGCGACATCTTCGAAGGGTTGTATTTGTGCTGGCCGACGAAATACGAGAGCAGCACCATGCCGCAGGCAATGACGCAAGCCAGCAGGATGTGAATCAACAACGGAAGATAGCGGGCGAAATAAAAGTCCGGCATGATTGTGCTGACACTCAGGAGAAGCCACACCACACAGGTAAACATTCGAGTTTAGATTTGCGTAGCGGACATGTCAACCGCGCGCGGGCAGCGATTCACGGGCTATTCACGAAAGCGAAGCTTCCGTTTTCGAGCTGCAGGTTTCCAGTAGCAATGGGGCAGTTGGAAGCCAGCCGGCGACTTTCGCAGGGATTGAGCAGCACCGGTTGAACAGCCTTTGAGCTGGAAACTTCTTATCTATCCTCTCTATCCTCCGCCGACGAAATGAACCACCTCCAAATGATCGCCGTCCTTCAGAGATGTCTCGGACCATTGCGCGCGGGGCACGATCTGGCGATTGAGTTCGACAGCGACGCGGTCGCCTTTCATGCCAAGCTGTTCGATGAGTTGGGCCAAAGAAAGGGAATCGGCGAAGCTCTTTTCTTCGCCATTGATAAACAAGTTCATCCCAATACTGTAATCGAGGTGGAAGAGGATGAGGCAAGCGGGTTAGTGGTAAACCTGTTTCGAGGCTGCTTGATGGCTGGACGGCCTACTTGGGTTGAGCAGCAGCCGTCGCCAAATAGGGTTCGGTCAGGCGTTTCGAGAGCGAAGCGATAGCTTGAGGGTCACGTTTTCTGTATATTTAGATGAAAATTCGGAGCCGTGACCGTCCCTACGTTTTTTCCGCTCGGGTCCCTTGCGGTCGCGGTCTCGCATGGCCACGTGACGTAGCATATGACTGGCACGCCGGGTCCTCGCATGAAATATGCAGTCACAGAGAATGATCGGCAGTCCTATGAACTGAAGATCTTTCATGATGTGGCTAAGGCACTAACCTCGTCACTGGATCTCGACACCATCCTGCAAACCATTTTGGAGAAGATGGCCGCCTACTTTAAGCCGGTCACCTGGTCGTTGTTAATGCTGGATGACGGCAGCAAGGAGCTGTATTACACGGTTGCGGTAGGCAAAGGTTGTGAAAGCGTCAATGCGCTCAAACTGAAGACCGGCGAAAGCCTGGCCCGGTGGGTGATTGAGCACGGGGAGCCCATGGTCTTTCAGGACGTAAGCCAGGACAACCGGATCGAGCCTGGCAGCAGAGACGAATTCTTTGCGGCGCCGTGTTCGGTGGTATGCATGCCGGTTCGGACCGGGGGCAAGGTATTGGGCATCATGCAGCTGGTCAACATTGACATGCAGGTGTACCGCCCCAGCGAGATGCTGTTGCAGGCGCTGGCCGACTATGCCGCCATTGCCATCGAGAACGCGCGGGCGGTCAACCGCATTCAGGAACTGAGCATCACCGACGATTGCACCGGTTTATACAATGCGCGGCATTTGTTTACGGTGCTGGGAGAAGAACTGCATCGCTCCGAACGGTTTGGTTATGAGTTCAGCCTGCTTTTTCTGGACCTGGACCACTTCAAAAGCGTCAATGACGAATACGGACACCTGATGGGCAGCAAGCTGCTGGGACAGGTGGGACATGCGGTGCGCGACAATCTTCGCCTGGTGGATGCGGCCTTCCGCTACGGAGGCGACGAGTTCGCGATTTTGTTGCCGCAAACCGGCAAAGAAGCTGCCCTGCTGGTGGCTCGCCGCTTGATGAGCATGTTTCGAACCCAGGTATGGCTTACCTCGGAGGGATTCTCCCAGCGGCTGCGGGCCAGCATCGGCATTGCCTGCTATCCCTCGGACGGCATCACGGCGCAGGACCTGGTGCACCGCGCCGACGAACTGATGTATCAGGTCAAGCAGGGCGGACGGGACAATATTGCGGTGACCGGGGCGGGGTTGGTCGGTTTGGAAGAACCGTAGAATGGTCTGAAAATCGATTGGTCGCTGGGATAGAAGTCCTTTGACTACGGCGGCACCAACCGCCTCCGCTCGGAATGACAAAGCAAGTTCACTGCCGGCTGCTAGTTGCTATTGCTAGTTGCTAGTTGCTAGTTGCTGCCTTACTCACTGGCTGCCAGGTATTGGGATTAGCGGGCGCATTGGGATTGACGCCGAAGTCCCAGACATAAAGATTCATCTCCTGGGGATCGAGCATCTCGACCACGGCATATTCGCCGGGAGCAAGATCCTGCCGGGGAACCAGCTTTAACCACTGGCCGGTTCCCAGCTTGCTGACCTCAGCTGGAACAAAAATATTCTGCTCGGTAACTTTGCCGCCGATGCTGACTTTCACGCCGCCTACCACCCGCACGTCCTTCTTGACCTCGGCGCGGATCAGGCGAAATCGTTCGCCCGGCGTAGTGTCGTCGCGTGGACCCTCATCGATATCGATAAAGATGGTAGGGCGCGGGCCATGCGATTGAATCTGCGCATGCTGACCTTTGATCTCAAATGCGTGTTTATTGCTGGCCAGCGGATTGATTGCAGACCGCAGGACACTTTTCTTATTGCCGGCCTTGTTTAATTCACTGCCGTTCTGCACAATCTCAGCCAGTTCGGGCTTGCCCTGAAACTGATCAAGCAGGAAAACGCCTCCACTGCCGGGAAGCTTTAAGCCGGGAGCGACCTCAGGCGAGTTGGACTCCTCTTTCTCGCGCTCCTCTTTTTCCTCCGGCGTCTCCTCAATTTTGGTTGCCAACTTCCCGTTGCTGAGGGCCGCGTTGTATTTATTGGTGGCGTCCCAATCAATCAACGAGGTAGGAACGTCTTCCCACTCGTAACGTTCCGCGCTGAGGTAATGCACGCGATCGCCTTGCATCTCATATTTCGAAACCGATTGGAACGACCCATCTTTGAGGATGAGCCGCTCGGAGCGCTGCTGGGCGTGTGCTGCTGGAATTGGCAGCAGCACGGCCGTGCCGATCACGAAAGCCAGCGATAGAAGCGCGGTGAGGGCGTTACGGAGCATTGCTCATAGTGTAGCTCCGAAGCCTCCAGCTGGGAGAAAACCGGTTTTGGATCCGGCAACTTCACAACGCTATGTGATATCGGTCACAGCTTCCTGTGCGTCTCGCCGTTAGCATTCCATTAATGCCCCTCTCACAGCCGCAGAGCCCGGCTATTCGCCGCGAAAATCCTTGCGAGGGGCTTTTTTCCTATTCGAGGTTCATACATGAATAGCGCACTCCTGGTGCACCGCCTGCAGTTCGCCTTTACAGTGACGTATCACTACCTGTTTCCCCAGTTGACTATGGGGCTGGCGCCACTGATCGTGATTCTGAAGACTCTAGCGCTCAAGACCAAAGACGAGCGCTATGATGCGGCCGCCCGTTTCTGGGCCAAAATCTTCGGCATCAACTTTGTAATCGGCGTAGTCACTGGCATCCCGATGGAATTTCAGTTCGGTACCAACTGGTCGCACTTCTCGCGTTTTGCCGGGGGCGTGATTGGCCAGACGCTGGCCATGGAAGGTCTGTTCGCGTTCTTCCTGGAGTCGACGTTCCTCGGACTCTTCCTCTATGGGGAGAAGCGCCTGAGCAAGGGGATGCACTGGTTTTCAGCATTGATGGTGTTCCTGGGCTCGTGGATGTCGGGTTACTTCATCATCGCTACCGACGCCTGGATGCAACATCCCGTCGGCTACGAGCGCATCGCCAACGGCTCGGTGCAATTGACCAGCTTCTGGGCGCTGATCCTGAATCCCTGGGCGTGGTGGCAATATGCGCACAACATGAGTGGCGCGGTCATTACGGGAACCTTTGTTATGACGGCAGTCGGAGCGTTCTACCTGCTCAGCGAAAAGCACGTCGAGCAGGGAAGGATCTTTGTACGAGTAGGCGTAATCGTGGCGCTGTTCGTCAGCCTGCTGCAGATTGTTCCTACCGGCGATGCCCAGGGCCGCATGCTGGCCCGCAATCAGCCGGTGACGCTGGCTGCAATGGAAGCGCTGTGGGAAACGCAGCCGGGAGCGCCGCTGGTCATCCTGGGGCAGCCGGACGTGGCTGCGCAAAAAATCGACAATCCGCTGGTCATTCCCAAGATGCTGAGCTTTCTCACCTGGCGCAGCTGGGGCGCTGAGGTCAAGGGACTGAACTCCGTTCCCAAGGAAGATTGGCCGGAAAACATCCCGCTTCTCTATTACACCTACCACATCATGGTGGGACTGGGGACTATCTTCATCGCGGTGAGCGCGGTGGCCACATTCCTTCTGTGGCGCCGGAAGCTTTACCAGGCGCGCTGGATGCTGTGGGTGTTGCTGCTGATGTTTCCGTTCCCCTATATCGCCAATACGGCCGGATGGATAACCGCCGAAACCGGCCGTCAGCCCTGGCTGGTTTATGGCCTGCTTCGCACCATGGAAGGCTATTCGAAGATGGTCTCGGCAGGCAACGGCTGGTTCAGCTTCCTGGGTTTCCTCGGAATGTATACGGTGCTGTCGGTGCTGTTCCTCTTCCTGGTGCGGCGTGAGATTGAGCAAGGGCCTGACCTGGTCATGCCGCCGTTACGGGTGAAGCTCACAGCAATTTCGGAAATTCCAGTGGAGGTGCGATAGCCATGTCAACAATCTGGTTCATGATCGTCGCGGTGATGGTCGCGATTTACGTTTTGCTGGATGGCTTCGATCTGGGAGCCGGGGCGGTTCATCTGTTCATTGCACGCACCGACGAAGAGCGCCGGACGGTGATTGGCGCGATCGGTCCGGTGTGGGACGGCAACGAAGTCTGGCTGCTGGCGGCAGGAGGCGCGCTGTACTGCGCTTTTCCGCTGTTGTATGCCTCCAGCTTCAGCGGATTTTATCTCCCGCTGATGATGGTGCTGTGGCTGTTGATGCTGCGCGCCATCGGCATCGAATTCCGCCATCATATTCAGGAGCGGGTGTGGCAGGGCTTCTTCGACACCATCTTTGGCGTGTCCAGCATTCTGCTGGCGATTTTCTTCGGCGCGGCGCTGGGCAACGTAGTCCGCGGAGTTCCCCTGAATGCTGACGGCTACTTCTTTGAGCCGCTGTGGACCAACTGGCGCGTCGGCGCGCAGAACGGCATTCTCGACTGGTATACCGTGATCTGCGGCGTCGTGGCCTTGGTAACGCTGGTGGTGCACGGGTCGTTATATCTAGCCAACAAGACCGAGGGCCAGTTGAACTTCCGGGCGCGCAAAGTGGCCACATGGTTCTGGCCGGTGCAAGTGTTGCTCACCATCTTCAGCCTGATCGCAACCGTGTTCGTGGTTCCGCATGTGCTGGAGAATTACAGCAAGTGGCCCATCGGATATCTGGTTCCGGCGGTGGTGATTGGCAGCCTGGCGTATATGTACTTCGCGCATTCGCGGAAGAATGAGAAAGGCGCCTTCCTGGCGTCCTGCGCCTACATTGTGGGCATGCTGGTAGGAGCGGCCTTTGCGCTCTATCCCAATGTGCTGCCGGCAAGCACTGGTCCGGAATTCAGTCTGACGATTTACAACACGGCTGCCGGAGCGCACGGGTTAAGCGTGGGCTTGGTCTGGTGGACGATCGGTATGCTCCTCGCCGCCGCATACTTCATCTTCCTCTATCGCATGTTCCGCGGCAAGGTCAGGCTGGAAGAAGGCAGCGAGCACGGATACTAGAGGGAATGCCCGCAGGCATCGAAGCTGGCGGTCCACGGATTTGGGAGCGGAATCTTAGAGCTGCCCGATAGAATACTTCGGGATAGGGTCCGATCTATGTTGCCCAGAGTATGGATACTTGCTTGCTGGGTTTTGCTGATCCTCTATTGGAATATCAGCGCCCGCTCGATCAAACCCGCGGCCGAGCCCCAAAGCTGGTCCGGCAGGTTGGCCCGGGTACCCGTTTGGCTGGGTTATATTCTGCTGGTTGCTGCATGGGCGCATCCGTTGGGCATGCGCGTGATACCGAATACCGTTACCGCGGAGTATTCGGGGGTTGCGATTTGTGCCGCAGGCCTGTTCGCCGCTATCTGGTCACGCAAGACGCTAGGCAGCGAGTGGAGCAGAGACGTCGAGTTGAAACAGGGGCACAAGCTGGTGGAACGAGGCCCGTATCGATTTGTGCGTCATCCGATTTACACCAGCCATCTGCTCATGGGGCTGGGAACCGCCGTTGCGTCAGGCATGCTGGTAGCCTTCGTAGGACTTTTACTTTTCTTCCTCGGCTTCTGGATCAAGCTGAATCAGGAGGAAGCTCTTCTGCTGAATCACTTTCCGAACGAGCATCCCGCCTACAAGGCTCGAGTAAAGGCGCTTCTTCCCTTCGTGTTCTAGGCACCTGAGGCCGTAATTCCCAAGCTACTCTAATCGTGCTCCGGCGGGTCTGCGCCCAGGCTGGCCAGACATTCTTTGGCGTGCTTGCACCATTGCGCGCACGACATATCGTTGCGGGGATTGAGCATTCGTTTGCCGCAAGCTTTACAAAGCCGCCGCGGATCGTCTTTGAAGAATTCAATCAAAGCGCCGCAATGTACACAATTTATTTCGTAGATGTCGTCCAGGTTCCAGTAACGCAGGTCCTGACCGGGACAGTGCAACTCCGCCATGGCTTCGTTTCCCCCGAAAAGATATCGGAACATGGCGGCGTGAAACGCGAAATGACTTAGGTCACAGATGTCGGTTCGGATATCGAATGTTGAAAGCAGCAGAGGGGACTGCCTCACAGTTGCCGAAAGTCGGGAAAGCAGATCCTTCACCGAGTAAAGTCGGTTCGTAATGACAATCAGGGATTTGGAGAGTCGCGGTAGCCACGGCACAGCCAGGTGTCCACTCTCCAGCCTTCGTGCCACCGTGTTTAGTCGAGATGGAGCGGCTTCCATTGTCCCTGCTCGCTTAGGGCGAGTTGAATGGGACGCGGCGGGCCGGCAGGCGGAACTGTAACTTCAGCCCATAGCTCGGCGCCGTTCTTCAGAGGGAAGGGCGACTTCGCCGTATCGGCAATAAAGAAATCGATGTCCGGCGAAAGTGCGGCGCGATCGCAGGCCTGATCATTTTTCAGCCAAATTGTTTGGGTTTCGCTGTGGGGTAGCACCTGGCGAGCGTCTTCCACCACCAGCTTTCCGTCTCTGGCTGTTGTCCGCACTCGCCACGTCCAATTTGTAATCTGCTTGTTCTTGTTGTTGTAATCGGTCCAGGTCGATGTTGCTTCCTTATCGCGGGGAAGAGAGCAGGCGTCAACCAGGGGCGAGAGTGCCAGGTAGCGGCCCCGCATAGGAAGATTGGGATCGTATTGCGCGACCCGGACCCAAACCCGCGGCCGGGTTACGCGCTCATAGAGATACTTGGCTGCTATGGAGGAAACCAGCAGGCACTGGATTACGATTAAGGCGACAGCTTTGGCGCGATAATTCATGCGGCTTCCTCAACCTTGTGCACCAGGCGGCGACGGGCCTTCTCCAGAATCCAGCCGCCTCCCAGGAACAACACGCCCAGCATCATCAAACTGAAGGAGCGTTCCAGCTTGCCCATGACGCTGGAGAAATAAAACCACAACACGGCGAGGGCGAAACACACTACACCGTAATTGATAATCGCGCGGCTCCGTTGCTGCACGCCCCACCAGGTAAGAAATGCTGCCGCCAGCGCAACCAGCACGTGAGCCGCCAACCTTGGGCCCGCATCCATCCAGGGAGTGGGGCGTTCATGGTTTGGCGTATAGAGATGTGGTAGCAAGATCGCAATGCCCAGTCCCACCGCGACCGGCAGGACCGATGCGCGATTGAACCTCCATGCGAATAGCAACGGCAAAGCTGTGAAACAGAGCCAGAGGAAAATAAGAAGTCCCGAAGGCATGGGGGCTGCCTTCTGCCAGCCAAACCACATCGAGTAATAATTGGTCAGCGCCGTTGTTCCTACCACTACGCCGATACATCCCGCTGCAAATAGAACGCCGAACACGAGTTTCTTCTTCTCGCCCAGAAATGCCGTCAGATATACCACGGCGAAGACAGTCAGCATTCGAATGATGAACAATTCGGAACCGCGATAGCCATCGGTGCGAACCGACCATTCGCAAATGATCCAGGTTGGAAGCAGGAGCAAAGTTATGGTCTGCTGCACCTGGTCGCCCAAGAGCGCCCATCCGGCCAAGGCGCACAAAGCCCAAAGCAAGATGGCGGCGGGCCAGTGTTCCTGGATGTTGAAGATCTGTCCGACTAACGCGATGGCGCCGCCGGCTGCGATGGTGCCGACTCCATGCAACGTGATGGCAAGACGGTCGAAGCGAGGACGCGCCAGCAGTCCCGCAACATGCAGCCCGATCAGCATCGCCATCGTGACCAGGAGTCGCGTGCCAGGGGCCAGATCGTCCCAATGTGCGGCGACAAACAAGATCACGCCGGCCGCCAGCAGAATTGCCCCAAAGATGAGAGCCAATAAGACCTGCCAGCGTAAGCCTGCAGGATGCTGGCGCGTGGCTTCAAATGCAAGAATGCGTTCGGAGACGGTCTGGTCAATCACGCCGGCCTGGACCCAGCGTTGAAGTGAATCAGTAATTGCAGACATGGTATCTACGGGGAAAGGTAGCGTAGCTACTGGGCGTAAGCAATCAAATTTCCTGCCGAAGCGCCCCTGTTTCCCGTATCTGGAATTGGGCGTCGAACACAAGGACCCACCGCCGCCGTAGTGTTTGTGTTTACGCTCCCACAGCTGCACCTGCGGTCGTGGGCAAGTGCGCCTGTTCCCAGGCGTCGAATCCGCCAATTACGTTGATCACGTTGTACCCCGCGCGTTGCAGCAGGCTGCATGCGATCATGCTGCGATAGCCGCTTTTGCAGTGAACGGCGACCGTTGCATTGCGCTCCAATGACGGCAATGCGGCCTTGAAGCGGTCCAGCGGATACCAGTCGGCGCTCGCGATGTGGCCGGCATCCCACTCGCCTTGCCTGCGGACGTCGAGCACCCGCAACTCGGACAAGCGTGTGCTCAGTTCCTGAACGTTGATTTGGGTCAACTGCGCCAACCCAAATCCTGCCTGCTTCCAGCCTTCCGGACCGCCATCGAGGTAGCCGGGCAGGTTTTCGATGCCGACACGCGCCAGCCGCAAACGAGCTTCGGACAGTTGATCCATATTGTCAGCGATGAGTACGGGCGGCGACGAGAGTCCTAGAACTGCGCCCGCCCAGGAAGCGAACTGGCCCGACAAAGCAATGGTGATGGAGCCGGGCACATGGGCTTCGGCAAACTGCTCCGGGGGGCGAACATCGAGAGCCATCGCACCCTGTTCCAGCATGTCTTTCAATTTGCCGGCAGCGATGGGAGCAAGCGGCGGCAATTCCGCCATACTGTCGGCGCCCGCGCGATTGATAGCCGCATCCTCGAGGAAATAATCGGGACGCGCCGGAAGGTTAGCGGTCATCTGCCGGACAAATTCGTCGCGGTCCTTGATCTGTAGCGCGTAGTTGGTCAGGCGCTCGGTGCCGATGGTCGACGAACGTTCGGCGCGCATGTTGCGTCCGCAGAGCGAACCGGCCCCGTGCGCCGGGTACACCAGCACTTCGTTGGGCAGCGTCATCAACTTCTGATGAAGCGAGTCGAACATCAGGCCTGCCAGTTGTGGCGGAGTGTGCGACTTGGATAGATCAGGCCGGCCGACGTCGCCGATGAAAAGCGTATCGCCGGTAAGGACTGCCCAGGGCGATGGCGATCGCTCCAGGTCGGTGATGGCGAAGCAACAACTTTCAGGCGTGTGGCCGGGAGTTTCCAGAACCCGGACCCGCGCTTTTCCAACTTGCAATTCAAAACCGTCACTCACCGCGACGTGCGGAAACGTCGCCTCGGCAGCCCTGCCGATATAGATGGTAGCGGCGGTGCGGGCGGCCAGTTCTTTGTGGCCGGAGACGAAGTCGGCGTGCAGATGAGTTTCGAAGATGTGGCGAATCTTCAGATTCTGCTTTTGTGCCGCCTCCAGGTAGATATCGACATCGCGTTGGGGATCGACTACAACTGCTTCTCCATCAGATCCGAACAGATATGAGGCATGGGCCAGACATCCCAGATAGAACTGTTCGAAGTACATAGGCCTCCAATTGGAACGGAACATAATACAGCCGCGCCCGAAAATCGCCTACGATTTTGCGCGTCGATCATGGCCAAGCGGGGTACAGGCAATAGCGATCCTGCGACGCCGGCGGTCAAGAACAGGCGGCCTACGCTCAGGATGACGATGTTGGTTTGGCGGGATAACCGCAGATCCCTCCGCTCCGGTCGGGATGACAGATAAATAAGTCGGGACTTTTAGTTAGCGATCTCGTTCGTATGTCTCCGACCATTCTTTTAACCGCGAGCTGATCGCGGGAGACAGCTTCTCTGGTCGAAAGCGCCAGCGCCAGTTACCGGACGAGCTTCCCGGCAGGTTCATCCTGCCTTCGCTGCCTACTCCCAACACATCCTGCAGCGGGAACAGAGCGGTGTCGGCTACCGACGCCAGCAGCGTGCGAATCATCACCCAGTTGATGTCGCTGCCGTCGGTGTTGAGGTAACGGCAAGCGTAGGCAAGCTCTTCCTCTACGTCGGCAGCAGTGCGAATACTGCCGGCTCCCGGCCTGCTGTTCCACCATCCCACGACGGTGTTGTTATCATGCGTGCCGGTGTAGGCGACCAGATGGTGCGAATAGTTGTGCGGCTTGAAGTCGGGCGCCTGGGGATCGTTGCCAAAGGCAAATTGCAGAATTGCCATGCCGGGAAACCCAAACTGTTTACGCAGGGCCTCGACCTCGGGCGTGATGACTCCAAGGTTTTCGGCGACGATGGGCAGGTTCCCCAGCGCTTGCTTCAACGCCGCGAAGAAAGCCTCGCCCGGACCTTTGACCCAGGCTCCGTTGACGGCCGTCACTTCTCCTGCGGGGATTTCATAGTAGGCCTCAAAGCCGCGGAAATGATCGAGGCGAATCAGGTCGAGCATTTCGAGTGCCCGGCGAAAACGCGCGATCCACCAGGCGTAGCCGGTCCGGCCATGCTCGTCCCAGCGATAAATCGGATTGCCCCAGAGCTGCCCGGTGGCGCTGAAGTAGTCGGGCGGGACGCCGGCCACGACTCGCGGTTGGCCGTGCTCATCCAGTTCGAAGAGGCGGCGATTGGCCCAGACATCGGCGCTGTCAAAGGCCACATAGATGGGCAGATCGCCCATGATGCAAATGTCGTTGCGGGTGCAATGGGCCTTCAGATCGCACCACTGGCGCTCGAATTCGAACTGGATGAACTTGTTGCATTCGATCTCTTCGCGCAGGTCGTTGCGCGCGCGGGCAAGGGCAGTCGACTCACACAGCGCCAGGTCAGGGCTCCATTCCGTCCAGTTCACCAGGTCGTGAGCTTCTTTGAGAGCGATGAACAGCGCAAACTCGTCGAGCCAGGAGGAATGGCGCTCGCAGAAAGCGTTGAAGGCTTCGCGATCCGCAGTGCCGCCGCGGGTGAACGACGCGAATGCCTTGCGCAACAGGGGGAGCTTCCAGGCGATGACCGCGCCAAAATCCACCTGGTCGTCAGTGAAGGAAGGCTTATCAGCCAGGTCGCGGGCATCGAGATATCCCAGTTCGACCAGGCGCTCGAGGCTGATCAACAGAGGGTTTCCGGCAAAGGCTGAAAAACACTGATACGGCGAGTCCCCATATCCCGTGGGGCCGAGTGGCAGCACCTGCCAGATGCGCTGGCCGGACTGATGCAGGAAGTTGGCAAAATTGTGGGCTTCGGGCCCAAGCTCGCCGATGCCGTAAGGCCCGGGCAGGGAAGTAGGGTGCAATAGGATGCCGCTGGATCTTGAAAAGGTCATGCTGGCCATTCGTCCGATGACGATGGTATCGCAAACCGAGGATGAGGCGCCGGAGCAAAGTTATTCCCAATAAGGCTGTCAACACTATGGTATTTTTCTTTCGCCTGATCCGGCCGGTCGATCTTTTGTGAAATCATCGGCAGAGATTAGTCGACACCGCAGCACACCTGGGATGACGGAACCCGACAACTCGCAAATCGGTTCGGCGTCGGCGGCGCGAGATTCTGCGTCTAACGGCGCGGTGCCGATAGAACCGTCCAGCGCGTCGGATCCCGATTCCCGCCCTGCAAATCCGAAGCGCAGAAGTCCAAACGTCGCACAGGCAGTGCTATTGGGCAGCACAGCCGTACAGCTTGCCATTGCGCTGCTGATCACCGTTTATCTGGGTCGCGAACTGTCGCCGGCGGCATTCGGATTTTTCTCGCTGGTCGGCACCATCTTTATTCTGGCTCGCAAGTTTCTCGATCTGGGATTGAGCAATGTGGTTGCGAGAGAAACGACGCGCAATCCCGAACGGGAACGGCCGATCCTGGAAGGCATGATGGCTTATCGCCGCGCGGCCGGCACCGCACTGGCTATTGCTCTGTTCCTTTTTGCTTTTGCGCAAAAGGGAGAGGCCGAGCGCTGGGTTTTGCTGGGAACCAGCATGATCCTTCTGTTCACCGAGCCAGCCGCGCTCGATCCGGTGTTCCAGGTACGTCAGGCGCACGGAGGACCGGCGCTGCTGAACATTTTAGGCGGCCTGCTGGTGCTGGGCGGGAGTGTCGCTCTAAAGAAGCTAGCGGTTGCCGGGCCGGATTTCGCCTGGCTGTTAGTGGCTCGCGAAGCCATGATTTTGCTGTTCACCATGCTGCTGGGCTGGCGACTGTTGGGCTATCGTCCCAAGCCCGGTTTACGAGGGCGTCAACTCAGAGAGTTCCTGGGACCTGCTTTGACCTTCGGGCTCGCGAGTCTGATTTATACGATCTACTTCAATTGCGATGTCCTCTTTGTGTACGTACTGCGTGGCCAGGAGGAGTTGGGTGCCTATGCCGCAGCCTTCCGTCCGATCAATCCGCTTTTGCTGTTGCCCTGGTTGCTGATGGTGCCCATGATTCCCGTGCTCACAGCGGTTGTAAATGATCGAGAAAAATTTGTGCGGCAGGTGCGAGGCGCATGCGGCTTGGCGTTGGGGATCGGCGCTTGTGGTCTGGTGGCAGGCACGCTGCTGGCTCCTGACCTGGTGCAGGTCCTCTATCGCGGGCGCTATTTCGAGGGCGCGCTATCTTGCGTGAACGCATTCCAGTGGCTGGCGGTCGCACTCGGACAAGTTTGCGTGACCACGGTGCTGACCGCAGCGTTGCTTGCCGACCGCAAAGAGAAAGTGTTGCTGGCAATCGGTACGGCTGCCTTGCTGATCAACGCCGCCTTCAACATCGTGGCCTTGCACTATTACAACTTCACCGCCGCAGGATTCGCCACGGCGTTGACGGAATTTCTGTTTCTGGTGGGGGCGCTGATCGCCTTCCAGAGGACCACGGGCCGAGTTGCCGTGACCGCCGGGGCTGTGGTTTATCTGGCTCCGGCGATCCTGATGGGGGGAATCTTGTACTGGCTGACAGGCGGGCCCGGGATCCGCGTGACCTGCGGAATCGGGCTTGGAGTGCTGGCCGTGACGGCGATTCTGTTGTCGCGAGGGGGACGGCAGTTCCGCAAGGAAATGGCTGAAACCGCGCCGATATTTTGACATGAATAAGTTCCCCACATGAGCAAAACCGATCCCGTAGAAACCGCATTGAACAGGTTGAGCGACTTGCGCACAGCTCCAGCGGAGCTTGCGATCAAGGAAATTCGCACCTGTCTGTGCAATCGGTCGAATCTGGTGGTGGCGAAGGCCTCCAAGCTTGCCGGCGAGTTGCGACTGTCGGCGCTCATTCCGGACCTGGCTGCGGCGTTCGACAGGCTTATGAAGAATCCGCAGCAACTGGACAAGCGTTGTGCGGCGATCACCGAAATCGTTGGCGCCTTGTACGAGATGGACTATCGCGAGCCCGAGATTTACCTGCGAGGCATGAGACATATCCAGAGAGAAGCGTCGTTTGGGCCGCCGACCGACACTGCTGCTGCGCTTCGCGGGATGAGCGCGCAAGGTCAGGTGCGAACTGGTTATGTGAATGCGCTGGCGGAGGTGGTGCAACTGCTGGTTGATCCCGAAGCTCCAGCGCGGCTGGGAGCGATTCGCGCGTTGGCCTCGAACGGAGGCGCTGCCGGCGTGCTGTTACTGCGCCTGAAGATTTTGACCGGCGACGCCGAACCCGAGGTTACAGGCGAATGTTTCGCTGGGCTGCTGGCGGCAGCTCCCGAGCAGTCGGTGAGTTTCGTCGCCAAATACGTCGATGACGACGACGAAGCGATCTCTGGGATGGCCATCTGGGCCTTGGGGGAATCGCGCTTGCCCCCGGCCTTCGAGGCGCTGAAGGCAAAGTGGGAGCGGACGGTGGGCCGCTCATGCCGCAAAGGATTGTTGGCAGCCATAGCCGCGATGCGGTCGGAGGAGTCGATCGAGTTTCTGCGCTCGCTGCTGGAATCGGGAAGCTCACAAACAGCCCGCGATGTGATCGCGGCGCTTGCGATTTACAAGCGAAATGAAAGCATAAAGCAGGCGATAGCTGCGACAGTGCAGCAACGTGGCGACAAGCAAGTGAGCGAGACGTTTGCGCAGGAGTTTGAAGCGTAGAGGGACGGACTGAAGGCCGTCCCCTGCGCAAGACTCAAGCCGTTTCCTTGTTCACTCTTTAGCTGGCGGGGCTCTCGGCTTCGAACTGGTTCAAGGTTGCGAGAAAGTCGGCAGCCGCGTTGAGGTTATATCCCGCGAGGCTGCGCATCACCTGCTGAATAAATGGCGAATGGCTCATGCGGTCGCCGAATCTCTTCGACACCCACATGGCCAGCGGGATCAGGGCCAAGCCGAAAGCTACATTGCTCCATACCCAGGTCGCCTGGTAAATATCTACGCCGAAAGCCGCTTTCATAGCGACCATCATGAACGCCACCCAGACCACGAGTCCGGCCAGCACTGCCCACTGCGTGCTCCTGATCCGCAGCACGCGCAGCGCTTCAACCCGCCGTTGGATAGTGGCGATTGGCTGGCTGTAATCAATCTGCATGGCAGCAGCGATCTGTCGTGCCAGCAGAATTACCATTCCTATCGAGTAGACGTCGAGGGCTACGGCGGGCACCACAAAATGGAGCTGAGAGAGGTGATGGTGGATAAAGTTGCCCAGCGCGCCAATGATCACAATCCACAGAGCCAGCTCGATGCCCAGATAAAAGGCCTGCCGCTTCATGGAAGATCGCGTCTGGTTCAGCCTGGTAGCACTCAGGACTTGCCGGTTAAGGCGAATGTTCAGGTCGAGCTTGCGGTCCAGCTCAGCCCATTGCTGTTTGAGTTCGTCCAGTTCCATCATGTCTGTGCTCCTTGCTCAAGCCTGTGCGGGTGAGCTGAATTGCTGCTTCATGGTTTTCTTCAAGCGGCTGATTTTGGTGGCTACATTGGTTACGCTGATGCCCAGCACGCCGGCAATTTCCTGATAGTTGTTGCCATCGAGATACAAAAGTATGAGCGCCTTGTTCAGCGGATCGAGTCCGGCGATGAATTCGTAAAGAAGGCGAAGGTCTTCGGATTGACTTGTCGATTCATCGCTGACATTCAGAAGCCGCTGGTCATCCGAGATCACGTGCTTAGTTCGGGTGCTCTCGAGGCGATAGAACGAAATCGCGACGTTCAGGGCGACGCGATACATCCAGGTGGAAAATTGACCGCGCGCGTCGAAGGAGGCAAACGATCGCCACAGCTGGATGACGATTTCCTGCGCCAGATCGTCGCGGTCGTCGCGATTGCGACAGTACAGGTTGCAGACCTTGTACAGGATCTTCTTGTGCTCGTCGAGCAGGGCCTGGAACCTGTCCTGGAGTTCTGGCGTGACCATCGTGTTCTTTCATGCAGCCGCCGCTGGCTGCGTTGTGATTTATGCTTCACCCTGTTATTCGCGCCAGGAGAAAGAAAATCACAGATTCGACTATTTTTTTTCTTAGCGGGACGATGATACAAGCGGTCTGGTGAGTGAAGGCCCGAAAGGCGGGGATTGGAGCCGCGACCGTGATTACGTACGTGGCTGATTCAAGGCACGTTCGCTCATCTTTCGGACTACCGTGAGGTGATGGTTCGTCTCGTGTCCCGGGTTAACGTTCAGAGGCCTGACGTTTGCCGTGTGCCCCATGTTCGGCCCTCTTTCGGCCTAAAATGGGATTCTTCGGCTTGCTCTTAGCATTGAGGTTGAGCGCCACGGCCGCGCGGATGAGAGCCTTCAAGGCCGCCTCATTGATCTTGTCGCCTTCATGGATGTCGATAGCGCGCCTGACATTCCCCTCAAGGCTGGAGTTGAACAGGCCGGCAGGGTCTGGCAGCGCTGCTCCCTTGGCAAAGGTCAGCTTGACGGCGTTCTTGTACGTCTCTCCCGTGCACACGATGCCGCCGTGGGAAAAGACGGGGACTCCCGGCGATGTGGCCTTGGCCCACTTCCGCTCTTCGACGATCTCAGGGTCGGCGGCATGGATGATGGCGCGCACTTTCATGAGCGTCTTCGCACGCCAGTCGCCAAGTTCCATGATCTTCTGGTCGATGAATGCAGAGGCAGATTCCGCTGGTACGGACTTTTTCATGTGCAGCTCCAGGACTCGCAAATAATTTAGATGCGCTGGGCGAAACCTGCAACCTTTGTAAGTGGAAGTCGAATCCCGCCTCGGGTGTCCCGGCGTTGTACTCACGCTGGTGCCGCACTCATTCCTGCTTTTGGAATGAGTGGGAGTGCACGTAGCCAACCGACCATCGATCACACACATTCGAACCCCGCGAATGTATGGGGCCCGGCGGTTCTTAACCTTGGCAAAAAAGTTCGTCGATTCAGCCTGACCTTGGATTACAATCATCGCCCATCATAGGGCCTGTCTCCAATTTTGTGTCAGCAGGAAGGACCTCATGCAACCCCAAAGCTTCTTGATGCGTTGGCGTGCTTTTGCGGCCATCTTTGCCGCCGTGCTGTTTCTCACTAGCGCCTGGGCGGCCGATCACGAAACCGTGTTGTACAACTTCGGCGCCAACCAATATGACGGCGGCGGTGGTACGAGCCTGGTCAGAGACGCTGCCGGTAATCTCTACGGTGTGACCAGCGCAGGCGGGATATACCAGTGCGGCATTTCCGGCTGCGGGACGGTGTTCGAGTTGTCGCCCGTGGCAGGCGGCGGTTGGACGGAAACCGTGGTGCACAACTTCGGCAACGGCACAGACGGAGTCGGGCCGAACGGCCTGATCATGGACGCTGCCGGTAATCTGTACGGCTTGACTGAGGGGGGCGGCCTTTACGGCGGTGGAATCGCCTACGAGTTGTCGCCTAGCCAGGGCGGAGGCTGGACGGAAACGGTTCTGTACAACTTTAGCAGTGGCGGCGGATATGGCAACGGGAGTTACAGTCTGTGGAAGGACCCTTCCGGTAACCTCTATGGCACGATGTTCTTCGGCGGCACTTATGGTGAAGGAATGGTCTTCGAGCTGTCTCCCAGCGGGGGCGGGGAGTGGACGGAAACCGTGTTGCACAGCTTTGGCAGTGGGACCGACGGCCAAGACCCCGAGTCAGGCGTCATCATGGATGCCGCCGGAAATCTCTATGGCACGACTGTCCAAGGCGGCATTTACTGCCCTTCCTTATCCGGTTGCGGGATCGTATACGAGTTGTCCCCCAGCGAGGGTGGCGGCTGGACCGAAACCGTATTGCACAACTTTAACCTCAACGACGGACTTCGACCCTGGGCGAGCCTGATCTTGGACGCTGCCGGGAATCTCTATGGCACGACTGCCCAGGGAGGCGCTTATTCCTATGGAACGGTATTTGAGTTGTCTCCCAGCGAGGGCGGCGGGTGGACGGAGACCGTGCTCCATAGCTTCAATGAAGACGGCCACGACGGATGGAGTCCTCTAGCCGCCTTGATTCTGGACACTACCGGGAATCTTTACGGCACGACGCTATATGGAGGTACGAATCTATACGGAACCGTCTTTGAGTTATTAACCCGCCAGGGCGGCTGGACCGAGACCGTGCTGTACAACTTCGACAATCTTGACCTCGGAGGAAGTCTCTTCGGGAGCGTGGTCAGGGACAGAGCAGGAAATCTCTACGGCACGACGTCGGTCGGAGGCGTTTACTACACTGGCCTGGTCTTTGAGTTGACGCCACCCGCCATCCGCCCGCCTGCTTCTGCCCTCAAGTAACGAATGAATTGCGGGGTGCCCCATCCTTCTCCCCATTCTTTGGGGAGAGGGTGGGCCCGTCCTTTCAATTGTCACCAGCAACATTGCAATGGCGGCATCCATCCGGGCCCACCCTGTCGCCAACCGAAGGCGACGGGGTGGGGCACCCGAATATTTGCGGAGCATAGCAGGCTCGAATGAAAGGATGGGCCACCCGCCGAAAGATCGTACGTATGGTGCGTTGGTTCATGATGACCTCATTCCCGACTCTTGGTTCGGTTTAGACGGCCACTTGGGCGCCTCAACACCGAATTGCTTGGCGTACTCGGCGATCAAGCGCTGCCAAGCGTCGTTTTTCATAGCGCCACCAGCCAATCGTCCGATGGGCGTACCGCTGAGCAGGCGATCGAGAACGTCGAAGGAAATGTGCCAGCCCGCGGCGCCCCACGAGATGAAGCGGCGATCGATTTTGTGCCAGAGCGTCAGGCGCGTGCCGCCATCCGAGGCTTCGAGTTCCCAGCGGATATCGCCAAACTCAAGCAGCTCGGGCGCGTCGGCTTGGGTCACCCGGGTTTCGGTGGTCGCGCCGGTTCCCACCCAAGTAAGCTTTACCGTGCTTCCAACCGTATCCAGGCTGCCATCGGCGTCGAAGGGCGCCCACTCGCGCAGCTGCGCCGGATCGATAAGCGCCTGCCAGACTTTTTCGGGCGAATGGCGCAGATGGCGGACGAGAATGAGCGTCCACTTATCCCCATCCTTTCGTACCTGCGCCGGGCTGGCCGGGCCGGGTTCGTATTGCGCGAGATCGGTCACCTTGTGCTCCTTAGCGAGAGGTCCTCAGTGGCTAAAGCCGCCTTTGAACAGGGTCGAATTTACGGACGGTCTGAAGACCGTCCCCTTCAAAACCAGGCCGTATCAAAACCAGCCTCTTTCAAAACTTGCCCGTTTCAAAACCAGCCTCTATCAGAATCAGCCCCTATCAGAATCAGTCCCTATCAAAAGCAGCCCCTTGCGTGATGAGCGTGCGACTGGGTCAGCCGAATGAGGTTGCCGCGGAAACCGTACTTGACCGTACTGCGGGATGTTCCAGCATGCCAAAGTCATACCCGTAGCGAGCCACGGAACCCCCTGCCGGCATAGTACGATTCGGCACCGTTGTGATAGACGAAAACAGTGTTGTAGCGGCGATCACCAAAAATGGCGCCCCCAAGCTTTCTGATATCAGAAGGTGTTTTCAGCCAGCTCGACGTTTTTGTATCGAACCTGCCCAGTTTCTGCAACTCCCGATATTGTTCTTCCGTTAAAAGCTCGATGCCCATGGCATCTGCCATATTCATGGCGCTATCTTTTGGTTTATTTTCTTTCCTTGACTCCAGCGCTTCACGGTCGTAGCAAATACTTCTGCGGCCATCTGGACTTTCGGCTGAACAATCATAAAAAATGTATTCGCCCGTCTTTTTGTCCTCGGCAACAAGATTGGGTTCACCGCCGGTTCTCTCCATTTCATGGAGTGACCACAGTTTGTCACCATTGACTTCGAGTTTCGCTTGCACGTTCTCCCATGCAAGACCTTTATGGCGGTTCATGTTTTTCTCAAAGCGGACTTTCAGTTTGCTGATCAGGTCCTCACGTCGTTGTCGAGGCAACTGCTTTCCAGTGCTGTTCATATTCACGTCGCCCTTCAATAGGTAGTCGGCATAGATGTTGCGATACGGTCCGTTACCTTGTTGTCTTCAGCCTGACCAGCGCATCAGCTGGGTGATCTGAATCAGGTTGCCGCAGGTGTCGTTCAGCATGGCGATCTTGGAAGCAGTCACATCCGTGGGTGGCATGGTGAACTGGGCGCCGGCCGCTTTCATTCGCTCGTAATCGGCCTGGATGTCGTCGGTAAAGAACATGGCCGCGGGCTGGCCCTGTTGAAAGATAGCTTGCTGATAGGCCTGGGCCGCGGGGTTGTTGTTCAGCGCCAGCTGGAGCTCAGTGCCATCTGGCTCCTCGGGCGAGGCCACGGTCAGCCAACGATACGGGCCCTGGCTGAAATCGGTCTTTTTGGCAAAGCCCAGTACCTCGGTATAGAAGCGCAGGGCGTTGTCCTGGTTGTCGACGTAAACGCTGGTCACTTTGATTTTCATTTCGGTTCTCCTTTTCCACGTTTGCGGTTTGGGCCGCTTGGTTTTTTCCTTGCCCTGCTGTTCGCTGGGGTTAATGGATTCATGCGGTCGAGGTGGCGTTCGAGAGCATCCAGGTGAGCAGACCAGAATCGGCGGAACTGAGCCAGCCATTCATCTACCTCCTGAAATGGTTCAGGTTTCAGCCGGTAGAGACGGCGCTGGGCGTCCACCGTGGATTCCACGAAACCGGCATCGCGCAGCACTCGCAGGTGCTTGGAGACGGTGGGCTGCGACATGCGAAGTTGACGCTCGATCTCTCCCACTGACTGTTCGGACGAGACCAGGAGGCTCAAGATGGCGCGGCGGTTGGGCTCGGCAATGATCTCGAACACGGATTCCATTCCTTTGATATACCCCACGGAGCATATACGTGTCAAGGCATATGAAAAAAAAAGAGCGGGGCCCGCACAGGCATGGGCAAGAGAATCGCGGCAGGCAGGCTGAAACCAGCAGGACGGAATGCGGGGCAACGCGGGTAATGTTATCGTCTCAGCGAGGAATTGCCGAGGATACTGGTGCCGAAACTTGGGTCGTTGCTACCGAAGATTCCCGATGAGTTCAAGCCTTTTGCGGCGCTGGGCATTGGCGCGTTTATCCTGGTTCTCCTGGTGCTGTTTCATGGGGTGAGCCTGCACCGCATTCTGCTGATGCACCGGCGCGGGGAGGCGCTGCTGCGAGCTGGCCGTCCTCACGTGTGGACGGCCGAGATGCTGTTCGCCTGGTCGGTGTTTCTGATGCTGACGGTGCACCTGATCGAGGTCATGACCTGGGCGTTCGCGCTGGTTCATCTGGGACTGATCCTGCATCCCGCTGACTCGATTTACTTTTGCGCCAACGCTTATACGACGCTTGGCTACGGTACGGTCGATTTGGGTGCGAGTTGGCGCAATATCAGTCCCATCATCGCCATGTCAGGCTTATTCAACTTTGCCTGGACGACCAGTTTGCTGGTGGGCTTGGTGGCGTCGCACATCCGGCTGCTGGAGCAGCTCGACGCGGAACGGACCGAGGAAAGAGAGATGCGAGTGGCAGAGTTAAAAGAGGCGTGGGATGCCCACTCGTCAGAGAAAGACGCTGAGCGCACCAGCCGGGAAGATGCCCGAAGGCGGGCCAGCGCGGTCTCATTTTTCGAGCGCCGTAAGATTTGGCGGGAAGAGCACAAGAAAGAAAAAGAAATGCGCGCCGCGACGAGAAGTGAGATTAAGGATCTCTACCACAAAGAGCGTCTTGAAGAGGAGAAACTAGGTCAGGAAATGGATCCGGACAACCCTGCAAATTCCAAGGATAAGAAGTGAGCGCAGGCAAGCCGCAGCGCCACTGGTTGCCGCTGTTCGAAGGCATACGACCGCTGAGCCGGGCGGGAGCGATTCGCGACGCTCTGGCGGGAGTACAACTGGCGGCGATGAACATCCCGCAAGCTCTGGGCTATGCGCGGATCGCCGGCATGCCGATAGTGACCGGGTTCTACACGCTGCTGCTGCCGATGTTGGCATTTGCGGTATTTGGCTCTTCACGTTACCTGGTCGTGGCTGCCGATTCTGCGACGGCGGCGATTCTTGCGGGCGGAGTCTCAACCATGGCGCCGCTGGCCAGCGCAAGATATGTGGCACTAGCTGGAACCGTGGCCCTGTTGACGGCTGGATTGCTGCTGCTGGCGAGAATTCTGAAGTTGGGATTTCTGGCTGACTTTCTTTCGCAGACCGTGCTGGTCGGATTTCTAACCGGAGTGGGTTTTCAGGTCGGCATTGCGGTGTTCGGCGGAATGCTGGGGCTGGAGATCGAGTCTCATAAGACCGTACGCCAACTGATCGAGATCTACCAGGGTCTCTCGCAGGTACACCTGCCTACGGTGGCGCTCTCGGCGGCAATCGTAGCCTGCATTTTCGCCATCGCCCGCCTATCGCCCAAGATACCCGGCCCGCTGATTGCGGTGGCGGGAGCGATAGCGGCCAGCGCGATCTGGAATTTTGCCGGACACGGTATTACGGTCATCGGTCCCGTAGCCGGCGGACTGCCGCACCTCGGGCTGCCGGATGTGCATTGGAGGGATGCGGAGCCGCTGATCGGAATCGCGACCTCGTGTTTTGTGATGATTGTGGCGCAGAGCGCGGCTACCGCTCGCGTCTATGCGGAACGCCATCAGCAGAGGCTCGACGAGAACGAAGACCTGGTCGGCCTGGCAGCCGCGAACGCCGCCGCTGCGTTGAGCGGAACGTTTGTGGTGAACGGCAGTCCCACCCAAACCGCGATGGTTGAAAGCTCGGGGGGGCAGAGCCAGTTGGCCCAGGTGGCGACGGCGGGAGTTGTAGCCCTGGTGCTGCTCTTCCTAACTCATCCGTTGCAGTATTTGCCGCGCTGCGTGCTGGGCTCCATCGTGTTCATCATTGCCATCAAGCTCATCGATCTGCGAGGGATGGCAAGCATTCGCCGGGAAAGTCCCGGTGAATTTGCGTTGGCACTGATCACGGCGGTGGTGGTGGTGCTGATCGGAGTGGAGCAGGGAATCATCATGGCGATGGTGCTGTCGTTGCTCCGGGTGGTGCACCACAGCTATCGCCCGCACACCGGAGTGCTGATTCCGGCAGAGGGGGGCACCTGGGAGCTAACGCCGGCAGTAAGGGGAACATTCACCGAGCCGGGCTTAGTGATGTATCGCTTTAGTGCCGCGCTTTTCTATGCCAATGCCGGATATTTCTTCGAAGAGATTCGTGACATCGTGGGGCCGGCTCCCACACCGGTTCGCTGGCTGGTAGTCGATGCCGAAGCCATTACCAACATCGACTACACGGCCGCCCGGGTGGTGCGGCAACTGCTACGCGACCTTGCAGCCAGCGGAGTTACGCTGGCGTTCGCCCGCGTGTCGTTCTTTCTGCGGGCTGATCTGGACCGACACCACTTAACCGAGGTGATCGGTAAAGAGAACTTGTTCGCCCGAATCCATGATGCGCTGGCCGCCTATGCGAAGCTGAGGGGAGCAAGCTCGCAGCCTGGGCCGGCACGATAGGGGTCCTTCGACTCCTCGCTGCGCTCGTCGCTCATGACAAAAATCGGTTGCTAGTTGTCGGTTGTCAGTGGTTAGTTGTCAGGAACCGCAGATCCCTCGGCTGCGCTCGGGATGACAAAGCGAAAGGCAGAAGCCTCGGCCGAGCACAAGAAGCTTGGATGGAGCACTCCGGTTGGATGGCCAGGACAGGGGTCCTTCGACTCCTCGCTGCGCTCGTCGCTCAGGATGACAGAAATCGGGGTGACCCGTTCTGTCAGATCAGGAAAATTCTATTCTCCGGAAAACTCTATCGCCCCAGAAAATGTTCCAGGGTCGACAAGTCGCTCTGCGTTAATGCGGCATAGCGTTCGGCGCGAGAGACATCGTGATGCTCAACTGCGTCCTGGGCTTTTGACAGATTCAATTTCATGCTCGCCTGCTTGGCAACGATGTCGCCCCGCATTCCGTAGCCTGAGGCCTGCTGCTGACGCTGCATAGTATCCAGACTATTGTTGACGGCGGCGGCCCGGGCCGTAAGCTGGTCGACCTGATGCTCTATCTCGTCCAGGGCGGTGGCGTTGGGAACGTCGGGAGCCGGAGCGGGAGGCGGAGGCGCGGCGCCGTTAGGGCCGGGCGCTCCATTATTGCGCGCCATCAGTTGCTGGTTACGAATAGCCTGCTTGGCTGCCAGCGAAGCTTCCAATTTAATCTGCGCGTCACGCGCAGCGGCAGCGGACTTAGTTGCAGCAGCCGGGTTGGCAGGCGTGGGCTGGGGAGTTGGAGCCGGCGGCTTAGTAGCTTGCGCGGGCGGAGTCGCCGTCTTGGTAGTGTCGGTAGTTGCCGCAGGCGTATTCGCAGTCGTAGTTGTAGTCGTGGCCTCGGTCTTGCTGTGCTTGGGCAGGTAAAGAGCTGCAACAACCAGCCCAGCCAGCATGACCACCGCACCCAGCGCCATGTACAAACCTCGACTGCTGGAGGGACGTGCCGGCGGCGGAGCAGGTGTGGCCGGTGTGACCCGCGCATCGAGTATGGTGCCGGTTGAGCCGGTGCTGGGACGTGGCGTTACTTTGGCATCGAGTATGGTGCCGGTTGAGCCGGTGCCGGGCCGCGGCGTGACCTTGGCATCCAGCATGGTGGCCAGGGGGCCGCTGCCTGGCCGCGGAGTGACTTTGGCGTCGAGCATGGTAGCTGCGGGAGGCGTAAGTCGGGACACCGATTCCGTGGGCGCATCGTGCAGGACCGCCGCTGCCGGGATTGGCGTATCGAGCGCGGTTCCTCCGCGGACGCCGGACCCCGTCGCGGGAAGCGTCTTGCGGACGTTGTTTAAAGCATTGCGTAAGGCATCTGCGGACTGGAATCGCTGCGCTGGATCCTTGGCGATCGTCATCAGGATGATTTCGTTCAGCGCAGGCGGCAGACCGGGTTGTAATTCGATGGGAGGCCTGGGCGCTTCCTTGACCTGGGCGGCCATGATGGCGAAATCGCTGTCGCCCTGGAAGGGGCGTTGCGAGGTCACCATCTCGTACAGGGAGACGCCGACGGAGTAAAGATCGGAGCGCGCGTCGGTGCCTGCGCCCATGGTTTGCTCGGGAGACATGTAACTGAGTGACCCCAGAGTGGAACCGGTCATGGTCAGGCCGCTGTCTTGTTCGGAGCGGGCGATACCGAAATCCATGAGCTTGACCACGCCTTGCGGGGTGAGCATCATGTTGGCGGGCTTGATGTCGCGATGAATCACGTGCATGCTGTGAGCGTAACTGAGCGCGTCCAGCACCTGGTCCATGTAGTTCAAGGCATCGGCGGGGGCGATGGGACCCCGTTCGACGCGGGCGGCCAGGTTGGTGCCCTCGACGAACTCCATGATCATGACCAGTTGATTTTCCAGGGTCACGGCGGTGCGCAACTGGGCAATGTTGGGATGGTTCAGGCTGGCCAGCACCTTGATCTCGCGCAGGAAGCGCGCAGCCAGTTCCTGGCGGCCGGCCAAGTCAGGCAACAAAACCTTCATGGCCTCGATGCGATCGGAGAGCACGTTGCGAACGCGGTAGACCTTGCCCATTCCGCCGGCGCCCAACTCTCCCAGAATTTCGTAGTCACCCATCCGCCTATTTTCCTGACTCACCGGAAGACTCCTTGGTGCTGAACATTAGAAGAAGTCGAGTAGAGCGTTTCGAGGCAGAGGCCGAGGCCTTCTCCGCCGCGCCTGGCTCAGCACGCCTAGACGCCGTGCTCTGATACCACCCGGAACGATGCTTAAGATGAGATCGAATAGACCCGCTTTTTCAAGCGGGGAGCCGCCCGAAGACCCAGCGCCAAAATACAACCTGATCCGTCTAGTTTCGCCCGCAATTATGCCCTCAACCTCCTTGAGGGTCAAGATTTTAAACCCCTGTTTCAGGAGGGTGCACCTCTTATTCAATTGCTGTCCGACATTTCCGGGCTACGAGCGGATGCACTTTAGTCGAAAGTCAGGCTGCCATGGAAGCCAGGCAGCGACGGCAGAACAACCCGCCGTTGAATTTTGCTGGGGGACTCAATCCATGCTTGTTCGTGATTCGCAGGTCTTGTAGGATGGCTCGCACTCGGGGTAACCATGCCATCATCTGCGCCACAGCTTTTAGCTTCGTGGCTGATTGGAAGCGATGGTTCGTGCGACATCGTGGTCAGCCATCCTACGGTTTCCGGCCAGCACTGCCGGCTCTACCAATATGAACGCCAATTCACGCTGGAAGATATGGGATCCACTAATGGAACCTATGTCGACGGGATCAGGATCACGGCACGAATTCCGGTGATTGTGGGGCGTGAGCAGCGGGTCACCCTGGGCGTGAATGTGCCGTTGCCGTGGCCGGATGGCAATACGCGCCAGGCGCCCGCGCAACACTCGCCGACGCAAATCACAACCGAGCAAGTGCCGCATCAGGGCGCAACCGTTCGTCCTCCGCGTGCGGCTACCAGCGATCGTCCGCGTGATTCACGAGTGATTCGGATTGGCCGCTCACCCGACTCCGACGTAGTGCTCGACTACCCGATGATTTCGTGGGAGCACGCCCGCATTGTCGAGCGCAATGGCCAGCACATTCTGGAGGACTTGAATTCGCGCAATGGTACGGCGATCAACGAGCTTCAGAACCGAATCTCGGAAGCCGCGCTGCTGCCCAGCGACGATGTGTATTTTGCTTCCTTCAAGATCGCCGCCTCCCGGCTGCTTTCGGGCCAGGGTACGGCGGTGGGCGAAGCTGCGTATGAGCCGGTCAACTTCTCCCGCGACTCGATCATCATCGGGCGCGATCCGGGATGTGAACAGCCTCTCGACAGCCCCATGATTTCGTGGCATCACGCTCGCTTGCAGCGGACGGCGGCAGGCACGTTTGTCGAAGACCTGGGGTCGCTGAACGGAACGTTTGTCGACGGAATCCGTATTGGCGGGCGGGTGAAAATCACGCCGGGGCAGGAAGTAGCCCTGGCCAGCTTTCGTTTTCAGTTCACGGAAACGGGAGCGTTGCAGCGGCGCGAGAATCAGGGCAATGTTCTGATTCAGGCGGTCGATGTCACGGTGAACACTGCCGACGGCAAGCGGCTGCTCGATCCCATCTCGCTGACTGTGTATCCCTCGGAACTGGTGGCGCTGATGGGTCCGGCCGGAGCGGGCAAGACCACGTTCCTGAAAGCGCTGAACGGCTACACGCCGCCGGCGCAAGGGCAAGTTTTGTTCAATGGATCGGACCTGTACCGTTCCTACGATTTATTCCGCCAGCAGCTGGGATACGTTCCGCAGGACGACATTGTGCACTCGCAGCTGACGGTGCGCGAAGCACTTTATTTCTCTACAAAGTTGCGCACCGACCTGTCGGACAAAGAGATTGAAGAACGCATCGACAAGATTTTGAGTGAGCTGGGAATCCTGGACAAGAAGAACTCGATCATCGGCTCAGCCGAGCACAAAGTCCTGAGCGGCGGCCAGCGCAAGCGCGTGAACATTGCCATGGAGTTGATCAGCGATACCCCGGTGCTGTTCCTGGATGAACCGACTTCGGGGCTGTCTTCTTACGATGCGGAGGGCGTGGTCGATCTGCTGAAGCGATTGTCGCGCGAAGGAAAGACGATCATCACCACCATCCACCAGCCCAGCATCGACGTATACCGTAAGTTCGATAACCTGATCATGATCTCGCGCGATGCCGGAGGTTGCGGCGCGCTGGCTTACTTTGGTCCGGCTTACCCTGATTCCATCGAGTTCTTTCATGGCCAGGTCAGCGATAACAAAAGTACGCAGCTGCAGGAGCCGGCGGAAAAAGAGCTGAGTCCGGAGATGCTGCTGACCGGACTCTCTAAGGCGAAGACATCGGAGTGGTGCGACCGTTATGCCAAGTCGCGCTATCGCAAGCAATTTGTGGAGGACCGGGCAGGGAAAGTGCCTCCCTCGGGCGATCAGGACACGAAGGCTGGACGGCGCTTCGGCTTTGGGCAATGGCTGATGCTGGTGCGCCGCAACATTGTGTTGAAACTTCGCGACCGGGCGCAGCTGGTCATTTTGCTGCTACAGGCGCCATTGTTCGCGGTGCTGATCGCGATGGTTTACAGCGTGATCAAAGAGCCGGCCAGCGGAGTGAATCCCAGGTTGCCGGCAGCGATGCAGGCCTTCGGCGAAATGGGAGCCAACATCGTTGGACTGGAATTTCTGATGATCGTGGCCGCCGTCTGGTTCGGATGCAACAACGCGGCGCGCGACATCGTGGGCGAATGGACCATCTTTCAGCGCGAACGGATGGTGAACCTGAAACTGCCGTCCTACGTATTTTCGAAGTTTGCGGTGCTGGTCGGCTTGTGCGTGTTCCAGTGCCTGACGCTGCTGACCATCGTGTATTTCGCCTGCGGCTTGAAAGGAAATTATTGGCAGACGGCGGCGATTCTGATTGTCTCGTCGCTGGTTGGGGCGGCGCTGGGGCTGGCGATTTCGGCCCGCAGCAGCACGACGGAAAGCGCGATTGCGTTGCTGCCCGTGGTGTTGCTGCCGGTCATCGTGCTGGGCGGAGGAATTCGCGCTATCTACAAAATGCCGGCGCCGGCGCAATGGCTGAGTTATGCCGCTCCCTCGCGCTGGGCGTTTGAGGCGAACGTGGTCAACGAAGCTCAGGGACATCCTTGCGGATACTTGCTGGGCATCGACTGGAACTCGTGTCCACAGGGCAAGGGGCAAGGCGTGGATGCAGCGACGGTGCAGCTTCCGGAAGCCGTGAAAGGCGCGGAGGGGGAGAAACAACCCGCGCCTCTTGGAAAAGGCAAGAGTCTGCGGCATACGTTTGCCCAATCCATCGGCGCCCTGGGAGCCATGCTGGTTATTCTGCTGGGCGCCGTGCTGGGATTCCTGAAGATGCGCGATATTCACTGAGGTGTGCGGCAGAAGACGCCGCGAACGTCGCGAACGTAAGTAATCCGGCTTCGGCGATCTGCTTCGGGTCAACTTGCCACAGCTCGTGTTCTCGCTAATGGAGAGCAGCGCTACGCCGAAAGCGTTCGGAAATGAAACTCAATTGAGCCCGTCGTTATCGTCCTTCACCGGCATCGTTCGGAGGAAGTCATGTCGAAACTGGCAAAAGCACCCACATCAAGTCCACGCAATCACATGCTGACCACGGTTTCCCTGTGGCTATTGATTGGGATGCTGGCCGTGGTGACGACGCGACCCGCGCAGGCGCAGACCTACCAGGTAATTCACAGCTTTGGTGGATTAGTTGACGGTGCCAAGCCCCTGGCCGGTGTGACTATCGATCAGGCAGGAAATCTCTTGGGAACAACCTACGGCGGCGGAGCGCATGGCGGGCTTCAGGGCTATGGTGTGGTGTATAAGCTCGCCCTGCGGGGATCTTCCTGGCTGCTCACCCCGCTGTACAACTTCCAAGCCGGTCAAGATGGCGCTTACCCCGCAGCGCCACCGGTGATCGCATCCAACGGCGTGTTATATGGCAACACGCAGGGTGGAGCCGGCAGAGGCTGCGAGCGGGGAATCGGATGCGGCACGCTGTATGAACTGCAGCCGATGGCCGGCACCTGCGGACGGGCTCTGTGCTACTGGAATGAAAGCGTGCTGTACCGCTTTACCGGATCCACCGATGGAGGCACTCCGGTCGGAACTCTGACGCTCGATGCGTCCGGGAATATGTATGGAGCCACCTACGCCGGCGGAGACACAGGAGCCGGCGTCGCCTTCGAACTGGCGCGCTCCGGAGGAAGCTGGACCCAAAACGTCATCTACAGTTTCGATACACCCAGCCACGGACTACAGCCGGAATCAACGCTGGCCTTCGATGCCAGCGGCAACTTGTTTGGCGTCGCCGCCTCGGGAGGAGCACACAATTTCGGAACCATCTACAAGCTCGCCCCGGGAGGTCTGTTCGGCTGGAGCATCTCCGACATTTTCGACTTTGATGACACTCTCTACGATCCGGGCGACCTGCTTCGCGACAGTGCCGGAAACTTCTTTGGCGCCGCCGGCGCGGGTGGAGAATTTGGAAGCGGAGCGATTTTCGAATTATCTCCCGCAGGTAACGGCTGGAGCCTGCAAGTTATCTATTCGTTCCAGCAGAGCGGGCTCGGTCCCTTTGGCGGATTGGCAATGGACGCTGCCGGAAATCTTTATGGAACGACACTCTACCAGGGCGCTTTCCACGCCGGCACTGTCTTCGAGTTGAGCCCTTCGAACGGCTCGTGGATCTACACCGACCTGCATGACTTCAGCGGCGGCGCCGACGACGGATGTAATCCTTATGGCGACGTGAGCCTCGACCGCAACGGCAATCTGTTTGGAACAACCTACAATTGCGGAACTACGGACAACGGCGTCGTGTGGGAGATCACGCCGTAAAGAAGTTTTGTCTGGCGTCGCTCTGCGCTGGCACGATTCTTCAGGAGTCGTAGCCGGGGCCGCGAGGCGAGCCGCAATCTTTCCAGAGCTTCTCCCAATTCCACAGGCCGTGCTGGTTGGGCAATGGGAATCCGAGCTGATGCGCGAGCATGCATACCTGCCCGCGATGATGAGCTTCGTGAGCCAGCATGTAGCACAGCATTTCGGGGCCAACCGGCCAGGGCCGGGCCCAGCCGTCGCGGCGAAATTTTGCGATGCGGCCACCATCCCCGCCCAGCGCTTCGGCAAGCATCTCGGCGCAGCGAGCGGCGCTCCCGGCTAATGCAGCACGGGCCTGTCGTGGGGTGCAGTGCGAGCGGTTGAGCTGTAGGGGAACCTTCAGGTGCGGAGCTGTCAGCCTGATCCACTTACAGCGGACGTTATGCATGTGGGTAAAGATGGCCGCGATGGTGCGGCCCTTGCCGGGAGGCTTTGCCGTCCAGGCGGCAGGGTCGAGCTGTTCGATGAGAATCTGGTTCAGACGATCGTTGGCGGCAAAGATCTGCACTGCGACCCGGCCGAGCTGAGTGTGAACCTTGGGTTGACGGGTGCTCACGGCTCTCGTACTCCTCGACCAATAGTACTTCCACGAATCCGGCCATCGGCCTGAAACTTGCCACGAATCGCTGCGGGCTACGGACTCTGCAGATCGCCCGGAGTGAGAACCTCGGGCGAGGAAGAGGTCAGCGTTGCCGGCGATGCAGCAGCAGTCAACCCCGGCGAACTCGTGGGATACTTTGCGGCGGGATAAAGCCTGGCCAGCAGCAGAATTCCGACGACGGTGACCAGGAGATCAAAGACGCTGGCTTCCGGGCCAACGGTGCCGCCGCTCAGCCACTTCGATCCCTGCAAAGTTGCGTTCAGCATGTGCCCGGTGGCGTGTATACCGCTGTTGCGTGTCGAGTAAAAGAAACTCTCGCCCCAGTCGAAGGCCATGTGCCAGCCGATGGCAAACCAGAGATTGCCGGTGCGGCGCAGGGCCACGCAAAGGAAGAGAGCGATCAGAACAATCTCCACCACGCCAATCCAGTTTTCGCCGGGATTGCCGCGATGGGCCAGAGCAAAGACGAAGCAGGTGACGTAGGCGGCGGGCCAGAATCCTGAGCCCCAGGTCAGGGTGTACTGAATGTAGCCGCGAAACGTGAACTCCTCGAAGAAGCCGACCATCAGAAACGCGAAGGCCCACCAGAGTCCGTACTTCACGGCGGCAGACGCCGATAACGCAAACCCGCCGGGCGAATAGGCGTGGGTGGCTGCCATCATGCCGATGATGATCGACAGCATGATGAAACCCCATGCCGCTCCCTGCCAGAAGTTCGCGCCGAGAAAGCCTCGAACCGGGAGTCCATAGTCGGCGATCCGCCGGTGCTCGAACTTGCCCGTGATGACGGTAGCCAGCAGCACGATGCCGAATGCGAACATCTCGCTCAGCGCGACGTTGGAAGGGCTGAAGTCCTGGCCCAAGCGCCGGAACAGCAAACGTTGCAGCGGCGTTGTCGCCATAAAAAGCGCCGCCAACAGAGCGATAAAGATGAGAACCCGCCAGCCGGCACGGATTCCATAAGGACCGAGGATGGCGGATTGCAGTTGGCTGTTGCGGCGAGTTGCAGGATCGGTGGGCAACATAAATTTCGTGACGGTTAGACGTGAACCCTTGCGTGTTCAGTATCAGGACTACGTTTACGACATAACTAATAGCTTGCCAAGTATTAAGGTTTATATAATAATCGCCTTACTTCTGTAGCCCGCCACTCACCCGTACCAACGCCACTCAGAAAAAAGTAACTTCAACAAAAAAGGAGACTTATCTGCATGAGAATCATGCGTAGTGTGTGCTGTTGGGCTGTAGCGCTGTGGTTGTGCAGTAGCCTCGTCATGGCGCAAGTCGCGGTGACCACATACCACAATGATAATTACCGCTCGGGAGCGAACACGCAAGAGGTGGTGCTCACCACGGGCAATGTAAACACCCAACATTTCGGCAGACTCGCGGTCTTTCCGGTGGAAGGCCAAGTGTACGCTCAGCCGTTGTATGTACCCAACCTGAACATTGCCGGCACCAACCACAACGTAGTTTTCATCGCAACCGAACATGACCAGGTTTATGCCTTCGATGTGCAAACTGGAACCCGACTTTGGCAAGCCAATTATCTGGTCAGCTACAACCCGCTGATTACGATCAACTCGGTGTCAAGCAACGACGTCAATTGTCAGGACATGACACCGGAGATCGGAATCACGGGAACTCCGGTGATCGATACCACGACCAATACCATGTATCTGGTGACCATCACCAAGCAATTTAATCTGGTGACACAAACCACCACGTTCCAGCAGGCCTTGCATGGGCTGGACATAAGAACCGGCAAAGATAAAGCCATTCCGCACACGATCAGTGCGCTGGCGCAGGGCAACGGAACCGGTTCGGTCGGAGGCGTGCTCACCTTCGATCCCCTGATTTATGGACAGCGTCCGGGCCTGCTGCTGGAAGATGGCGAAGTGTTTGTGGGCTGGGCTTCGCACTGCGATCTAGGCAACTATCACGGCTGGCTCATGGCGTTCGACAAAACATCGCTCTATCCCGGCGGCGTCTTTGTCGATACTCCGAACGGTTGGGACGGAGGATTTTGGGGAAGCGGCTCAGGCCCGGCGGCCGACTCCGGCGGATCGATTTACCTTCCGACCGGCAACGGAGATTTCACGGGGAATGAGGGTGGTCTCGATTATGGCGACAGTATTCTGCGCCTGATCTGGTCGGGCGCCACTCGCCAATTTACCCTGGCGGACTATTTCACTCCCTGGGATCAGGGGACATTGGACAACGAGGATGGCGATGTGGCGTCGGGCGGTGTGCTGCTGCTGCCTGACCAGCCGGGCACACATTATCCGCATTTGCTGGTGCAAGTTGGAAAAGAAGGCACCATCGACCTTGTCAACCGCGACAACATGGGCCATTGGCATAATTTGAACGACGACCAGATCGTGCAGACGTTGCCATTTGCCACCGGCGGCGTATGGGGCGCTCCCGCATTCTGGAACAACACCGCTTATTTCGGCGCCCAGTTTGATTACCTGAAGGCCTTCACGTTTAATCCTCAAACCCAGCTGCTGAGTACCGCTCCAACTTCGCAGTCGGCTGAAGAGTTTCACTTTCCGGGTCCGACTCCTTCCGTCTCTTCCAACGGCACCAGCAACGGGATTGTCTGGGCAGTTGAAACTGACAACCTGAACAGCGGCTATTCGGTTCTGCGCGCGTATTCGGCGCAGAATCTGGCGACCGAGCTCTACAACTCGGAGCAAAATCCCAACCGCGATCGCCCCGGGCTGGCAGTAAAATTCGCTGTCCCAACCATTGCTGACGGACACGTGTTCGTTGGCACTCAGAACCAGGTAGCCATGTACGGGGTTTTGCCGTAAGCGGGAAGCTCTGGTGAAACAGAAAAGCGCTCGCACGACAACGCGGGCGCTTTTTGTTTTTCTTTAGCGTGTGCAGGGTGTTCTATTTTCTGAAGTGCGGCAGCACGGCTTCGCCGAACAGCTGCGCCTGCTGTTCGCGATCGTCGCCCCAGATTTCCAGCATGATATTGGTGCAGCCGGCCTGGCGATATTCCTCGATGCGTTCACAGCATTCATCCGGAGTTCCGGCAATCGCACAGGTTTTCTTCAGGACGTCGTCAGTCACGGCCTGAGCCGCAGCTTTGCGTCCTCCGCGCTCCATAGCCTCGGCGATAGGTGCGATCTCCTCGAATGCGAGCCCGGCTTTCTGCAGCAGCACATCCGCCGAGCCGCGAATGTTTTGCACCTTGTTGGCCAGATACATGGCCGCCATCTCGCGCGCGCCTTCCTTACCTTTCCGCGAATCCCGGTTGATGCTGCCCACGATCACAGCGCCCAGATCGAGTGACGCCGGATCTTTGCCGGCTTTTTTCGCGCCTTCTTCCAGGTTAGTCCGGGAATAACGCACGAAGTCGGGTGTGCTGATGCTGGCCGTGAGCAGGCCGTCAGAATGCGAGCCTGCCAGCTTCTGAAGAACAGGACCGGTCGCGCCGACGTAGATAGGAATGCGAGTTCGGGAAACATGTGCGTCGTCTTTCAGAGCGGGAGCCGATGCGTCAAAGGCTTGGCCGTGATAGTCGACCGCGCCTCCGGCGAGCATGGCCTGTACGATCTCAATGCTCTCGCGCATGACCACGGCCGGACCGACTTCTTTGCCTTTTTCGCCTTCGCCAATTTCCTTCATGAAGATCTTGGACGCGCCGAGTCCCAGCAAAAATCGTCCATCGCCGGCGGCATCTTGCAGGACGCGCGCTTCCATGGCGATCTGCACCGGATGGCGCGTGTAAGGCGAGATGATGCCCCAGCCGATGATGATGCGTTGCGTTTGTGCGGCGATGACGGCGGTCATGGCGGTCGAGGAGCGCGCCTCCATCCCGTGCTTGCGCCACCAGGGATAAGCCTCGGCTAGCCAGAAAATGTCGAAGCCGGCGCGGTCGCAGGCCTGCGCCATGCGCACTGTTTGTTGCAAGGGCTCCATGCTCAACTGCAGAACACCAATACGGAAGGGAACGGACATGGGCTAGGATTTTACCTTTCGTGAGTGTAGACGGCGAGCGCTCTTCGCTGTTCGCCCTCGGCTTTTAGCTTTTAGCTCTTAGCAAAACTCTTCCAGAGCCGCGTAGCGACGTCATTTGTCTTAGCCTCGGGCGTGAGCCCGCGGTCCAGCGGGAAGACGGCCAGCCTTACAGCGGTGTCAGTTTTGACACAGCTTCCCGCGGCAAATTCAACTTGCGGCTTACCCCAATGTCTAAGCGAGAACCTCTGCCGTCCCTACCGGACTCGAATCAAATTTCTGCTTTACCCAGCACTCCGCCTTAGGCTACGTGCTGGGCTAGACTATTCCGCGCCGAGGGCGCTCACTGGAGAGATGCTTCCCCTACCAGGACCACGACATGCCCTGCACTGTCTTATTTCTTGGCGCCTCGTCCTTGCTAAGAGCCGAAACTAAAAGCTAAGAGCCGATGGCCGAGAACGCCTGTGCCATTGGCCAATAGCGAAAAGCCAAGAGCGAAAGGCGAACAGCGCTCACCACGGCTCCGTCCAGGAATGCTCCATGCCCTTGATTAGCGCCCACATGGCTTGGTTCAGCGGCGTCGGCACTCCATACTTCTTACCCCATTTCACAATTGCCCCATTCATGAAATCGACTTCGGTGGTGCGTGAGGCGATTGCGTCCTGCAACATGCTGGCCTTGTGTTTGCCGGGAGCGTTGGCACCTTTAGCGACCAGGTCCCGCGGATCGCCGTGCAACTCGATTCCCATCGCCTTGGCTACCGCCTCGCCTTCCTCAATCAGCGCCTCAAACAAATCGCCGGTCGGGGGGAAGCGCGAGGCTGCGCCATGATGCAGCCGGGTGAGCGCCCCGACGGGATTGGTCGCGGCATTGAAAATCAGCTTGGTCCACTGCGCTCCTCGCGCGTCGGGCAAGGCAATCGTATTCATCCCACCGCGTGTGATGTAGCCGGCAAGTTCGTTGACGCGTTCCATTGGAGTGTGCGACGGCTCGAAGGGGCCGATCCAGGTATCGCCCTTAATGTCGAAGCCGACGTGTCCCGGCTCGGCAATGTGTCCGGCGGGAAATGTGGTGCCACGAATGACGTACTTCACATGTTCGGCGATGATCTCTTCATTGCCCACGCCGTTTTGCACCGAGCACACCGCGCTGTTGTGATCGAAGCAGCGCGCCGCGGCCTGGATTGCCGTTCCGGTATGAATCGCCTTAGTAGCCACCACGGCGTACTCGCAGACCGGCAGTGCCGCGGGATCGGTGCTGGCCTTCGCCAATTTCACATGCAGGTTGGCCGCGCCCGAAAGGTGGAGCCCATCGCGATTGATCGCGTCGACGTGCGGCTGCGAAACGTCGAATGCATACACCTCCACCTCCGCGCCGTTCGCCAGGTGCGCGGCAAACAGACTGCCGATGGCGCCGCATCCCACGATCAGAACTTTTTTCATGCGTCGATCCATCGATCGGATATTGCCTTGACGGCTGGCGCTTTTGCGTCGGCTGGCGAGTAGAACTTCCAGGGAATGCTGCTGAGGTTTTCGGCTTCAGTCTTGCCCACGCGGAACGTGTCTTGGGTATAAAGACAGACTTTGCCATCCTGATCGACCACCTGGGGATGCAGGGAAAATATCATGTTTTCTTTTAGCTCGATATGACTTTTCGCGCCAATCGCCGGATGCTCGATCATGGTGGTCCCAATCGAGTGTCCCGACAAATGTCCGAGGGCGAAACCGTGGCGGGTGAAGGTGTCGGCGACAACCTTGTGGACGTCGCAGGCCAGCACGCCATCGTGCATCAGCTGGCGCGCGGCCTCCATCGCTTCAGGATAAACAGCGGCCATCTGCTGCGTGCGCTGGCTGGGCTGGCCGTCGATGAGCGCGCGGGAGAACTCGACCCAGTAGCCGCCGGTTCCAGCGATCTCAAGCGAGTAGAGAAGCAAATCACGCTCGCCGACCCGGCGATGGCCTGGGACCTTGAAGTGTGCCTCGGCTTCGCCGTTTTCGCCCGAGAGCACGATGTTCATCATGCGCGGACCGGCGCCGCGCGCGAAGAAAACTTCGACCGCCGGAGCCATGATCTCGGCCTCGGTCTTGCCCGGAGCGAAGCCGTTGAGCAACGCCCGGAAGCCTTCGTGGATGATGTCCATCGAGTCACGCACTTCGACCAGCTCTTCTGCGCTCTTCACCGCGCGCGCCATGTCGAAATGGAAGTCGAAGGGAACAAGTTCGAACGGCCGTTGCTGGAGTTCGCGATAGTCGCGGACGGCCATGATGTAGTCGAGCCCGTAGACGGCAACGCGCTTCCAGCCTTCATCCTGTGCGCGCTCGCGCAGCCAGCGGCCGGGAATTTCGGCCCAGATTTTTTCCTGCACAAACGGTTTCTTCTTGTCGCCGATCCAGCGCGCCTCTTGCGGAAACAGCAGCGTAGGATCGCCCTTCAGCGGGATGAGGACGTAGACGTAGCGATGCACGATCTCGAAGCCGGAAGTGTAAAAGACGGCGCCTTCGAATCCGGCATATTGATTGCCGCAAACGATAAGCGCGTCGACATTCTGCTGCCGCATGGCGGCGCGGAGGTTGTCGTAGCGGCGTTGGATTTCAGATGGGCTCGGCAAAGGTTAACTCCGGCAATCAGCAGTCAGCAATTAGCATTTGGCAATTAGCGACTGGCAACTAGCGACTGGCAACTAGCGACTGGCAACTAGCGACTGGCAACTAGCGACTGGCAACTAGCGACTGGCAATTAGCGACTGGCAACTAGCGACTGGCAACTTATCAAAGTGTCGTCCCGATTTATCCAGGTGTCATCCCGACCGAGGACTTCAGTCCGAGCGGAGGGACTTGCTTTCTGTCGTCCCTCGATTGGATCTGGAAGATAGGGGTCCTTCGACTCCGCTCCCTTCGGTCGCTACGCTCAGGATGACACGCAGGTAAGTGTTTTGCTAAAAGCTAGTCGCTAGCCGCTTTCTCACCCGCATATCTCGGTCGCGGCCAGCGCATAAACTTTCGTAATGTCGACCAGCGTCTTGATCGCAACCTTCTCCCCCTCGTGATCGCGCGGGCCGCTGGATGGGCCGTAGTTTATCGTGGGACAGCCAAAGCGCGACAACACTGAGGCGTCCGAACACCACAACACCGTATCGCGCACCGGCGGCTTACCAACAACGCGTTCATGATTGCGCTCGATGGCTTTTACCATCACGTGATTCTCGTCGATGGTCGCGCCCGGAACAGACACATAGGTTTCGAATTCCAGACCGTAGTCCGGATGGTGCTCCCGCATTGTCAGATATAACTTTTTCGCGGCGCGGCGAGCGTCCGTCATGCTCATCGTGGGCGGTACTCGAACGTCGAGAAACAGATCCGCGCGCTCGGGAGTGCGGCTGGCGCGCCAAGGTTGTCCAGCCTGCACGCATCCAATGTTGACGAAGCCGGGACGGCCCGCCCATTTCGCCTGTTCCTGCCACTCTGGAATCCAGCGCATGACTTCTCCTACAACGTCGTACATCCGGCGGATGGCGTTCTGATCTTCCTTGCCGGGCGCGAACGCCGAGTGTACATAGTTGCCGGTCAGACCGAAGCGCACCCACATCGAGCCGGCGTGCTCGAGTACGAGTTGCATGTCGGTGGGCTCGCCCAGGATGCACATATCGGGCAGGATGCCGTGATTGACCAGGTAGTGCGTGCCCGCGCCGTATCCGCGATATTCTTTGCCTTGAAATTCGCCCCACTGCGTCTTCTCGATCTCGCCGCAGACTGCGCCAAGGATGATGTCGCCGTCCAGCTTGACCCCGGCTTCGCGCAGCGCTTTCACGGCGTGCACGTAGCACACCAGCGCGCCCTTCATGTTGTAGATGCCGAGGCCATAGATCATGCCGTCTTTGACGACCGCGTGCGGTTTGTAACCGATGCCGGTGAGGAAATCTTCGTCGCCCGTGTTGGAGGTATCCATGTGGCCATTGAACATGAGGCATGGACCGCTGCCGCTGCCTTCAAGGCGGCCGATGACATTGGCGCGCTGGTCCTCAACCTGCTGCCAGGTGATCGTCAAGCCGAGTTTGTGAAATGCAGCGCGCATGTACTCGGCCATTGCCAACTCCCCGCCTGTGGGACTGGGGATGTTGATCACGTCGCAGCACATGGCGACGATCTCGTCCTCGTGAATGCGAGAGAGGATGGCGTCTTTCATGCTGTCGTCGAGAGCGGTTTTGCCGGCAGGAGTTGCCATCAGCCTGCGGCCTTTCCCGCGTGGGCAGCGTTCAGCACGCGGAAGTCGTCAGGGAACGAGCACAGCTTTTCGTTGCCATCGCCGGTGATCCAAAAATTGTCTTCCAGGCGCAGGCCTCCGCCGCCCGGCCAGTAGACCCCCGGCTCGATGGCCAGCACCATGCCTTTGCGAATCGTGCCGGTCCCCGCCTGATGGGCATAGGGCGGCTCGTGAGCGCGAGCTCCCACACCGTGGCACACGGGATGCGAAGGCTGTCCGGGATACCCGCCCTCGGCAATACCGGCGCGGATCAGGCGATCCAGTTCGGGCAGGCTGGCGCCATCTTTGGCGAAGGCCGCCGCGTCGGTGAACACTTTCAGGAGCAAGTCGAGCAGTTTGTGATACTCGGGCGTGAGTTCGCCGGGACAAAGATTCTTGGTCAGATCGTTCCAGTAGCCATCAACGCAAACCCAAATCTCGAACAAGGTGGGCTCATGCTCCTGCACTGGACGGCTGCCAGTCGCGGTGAACGTGCGAATCCCCTTGCCAGACCACACCAGCGTGAAGGCGCGCGCCATCTCAACTTTGCCTTTGAAGCCGATGCCGGTGGAGTGAACGAAGCCCTCGAACATCGCCGCGACTTCGCTCTCTTTCATGCCGGGGCGCAGGCGCTCAGAGGTATGCTGCATGGCGAGCGCGGCCAGTTCGTTAGCCATCTTCATGCGCTCGATTTCCTGATCCGTCTTGATGGCGCGAGCTTCTGCCAGCAGAGCAGAAGCGTCAACCACCTCTCGGGCGACAGGCTTGAACGCGTCAAACCAGGGCTGCGTCCAGGTGGTAGGCTCGCCTACCATGCGATCGGCGCTCTGCGTCCCCTGCGAGAGTTCCAGGCCGATCCGGCCGGTCAATCCGCGCTCCTTCAGAACTTGCAGCGCAACATCGAGCGAACGAAAAGTCGGTGGGCGGGGATCGCGATCGTCGTAGCTTTTGAACAGGCGGATGTCTTCGGTCCAGGCTGTGCGGCGGGCGTCGTCTTCCTGCGGCTCGATGGCGATAAGCGTGGGTTCGCCTTCGCGTGGGAAGACCACGATGTCGTATCCCTTCATGCACCAGTAGTTGGTGAGATACACGATGTTGTCGGGGGCGCGCACGACCAGCACGTCGACATCGGCGCGAGACATCAGGTCGCGGATGCGGGAGAGTTTGAGTTCGTCGATGGGATAGGGCATGGGGTTAGCCGTTGGTGGATCGTGAATCGTGGATCGTGGATCGTTTTGCGGACGCGGGTCGCAACGAGGTGATTAAGGCATTCAGAAGTTGCGCCACTCGGGTGAGCTGCATGATGACGGCATCCTGGTTATCTTGATCCAAATAACCCAAGTCAGCAGCAATGATCAATTGGGTCTCCATTTCGAAAAGGGATCCACGCGCATGACCAAGGAATTGCAAAAACTCGCCGCGAGTCGAACGTCCCTGACCCTCGGCAAGGTTGCTCGGAACTTAGACAGCGCAACGGCGTAACTGACTTGTAAGACCATAGATCTCTTCACGCGGAAAGGTCTTCGTGACCCGATAGACCTCGGACACGAGAGTCATTGATTGCCGCCATGCCAACAATTCCTTGTAGCTTTGCATGATTCCTCTTCGCGGGCGCAATCCTCCAAGTGTAACGCTCCGCGAGAGCTAATAACCAGGAGCACGGCAGTGCGCAACGATTCACGATCTACGATTCACGATCCACCCCCTCATGCACATTCTCCTTCTTCCAACTCCAGCTGGCTTCCTTGGCTTTGATGAGGCGGTAAAGTGCGGTGTGCAAGGGCGCGGGAACTCCAGCGCGCTGGGCTTCGCGAGCGATGGCTCCGCCCAGGAAGTCGACTTCCGTGGGATGGTGATGACGAACATCGTAAAGCATGGACGGTGGATGGTTGGTGCGCGCGCCAATGCAGTTCATGGCCCAGGGATCTTCGTGCAACGCGATACCAAGCGCCGCCGCGACAGTTTTGCCTTCGTCGATCAGCTGGTGCAGAAGGTGGCCGAGATCGCTGAAGTCGGCTTCGGCAGCAAAATGCGGCGAGTGCGGCAATTCGGTTAGCGCCGAGACGCTGTTGACCGAGGCGTTGAAAATCAGCTTTGACCACTGCGCCGGACGGGCGTCATGTAAAGCTTCGGCTTTCAGGCCCGATGCGTTCAGTAAGGCTGCCAACTCCTCGACCAGCGCGAATGGCGTGTTCGCCGGCTCAAAAGGGCCCATCCAGGTTGCAGTGTTCAGTTCGTAGTGAACGTGGTCGTCAGCGAAGCGGGTACCGCTCATGAAGGTTGTGCCGCGAATCACGTAGCCGGACGGCATCAGTTCGGCGAGAACCTCTTCGCTGCCGAGACCATTCTGCGCAGATAATACGGCGCCGCGGGAAAACAACTGTGCGACCGGAGCAAAGGCTGCGCGCGTTTGGCTGGCCTTGGTGGCGACGATGCCGAAGTCGAAGTCAGGCAGGTCGGCCGGATTAGTGGCGGCCTTGAGGCTGGTATGAAATTCGTTGTGCCCGGTGACGCGAATGCCGTGCTGGTTGATCGAACGAGCATGCTCGTCGCGGCGAGCGAAGACCCAGACCTCAGCCACGCGCGCCAGATGCGCGGCGTAAAGGCTGCCGATGGCTCCAGCTCCGACGATGAGGATGCGCTTCGGCATTCGTTATTTACCACAGAGAATTCTTCTCACCACAGAGACACAGAGAATTCCTTTTTCATCACGGAGGACACGGAGCAAACTCAAACCTTAAAGATAGAAAGAAGGCTGAGACAAAAGAATCCAGAAGTCGGATCATAAGTCCGACGGCTTTGCACTCGAGTAACCTCAGGGGCTGAAGCCCGACAGTTATACGCTTCTTACGGCACGGCTGAAGCCGTGCCCTGACACAAATCGATTGCATGCGATTGGTGAGATGACTACATCGTGTGTCGAGTCAGAGTCTGTTGCATAATCGCGCTCACTTTGTCGAGGGGGAACCGCAGATCCCTCCGCTGCGCTTCGCTCCGGTCGGGATGACAATAATGCAAGGAATCCTTGACTCACCACACGACGGGAAAACCTTAAGTTAAGACGGTCTCAAGCAAAAGTCTCAAGCAAAAGTCTCAAGCAAAAGTCTCAAGCAAAAGTCTCAAGCGAAAGTCTCAAGCAAAAGTCTCAAGCAAAAGTCTCAAGCAAAAGTCTCAAGCAAAAGTCTCAAGCAAACATCTTCGAAGCAGGAGTAGAAACGCTCCGTGCTCTCCGTGTCCTCCGTGGTGAAAAGAATTCTCTGTGCCTCTCTGTGTCTCTGTGGTGAACTTATTTTCCGCCGCTCTCGACCGTAACGTTCGGCTTTAGTTCGCCGCGACGCTTGGCTTGGATCAATTCGTACAGCGTGCCGGCGTTGTTGTGCGAGTGGTCGATGATGATGCCTTCGCGGAACAGCGCATCCTGCAGGGCGGCGCTGATCGCATGCAGCGGCGCGCCTCCGCCTTCGCCCATGCCCTTGGCGCCGCTGTAGCTGTGCGGCGACGGCGTCTCGATGTTGCCATATTTCAGATTTGGCATATTGACGGCGGTGATGGGCGTGTAATCGCTGAAGGTCGATGCCAGCAGGTTACCGTTCTCGTCGTACGCGCAATTCTCCATCAGCGCCGCACCGATGCCGTGCGCTGTTGCGCCATGCACCTGGCCTTCGACGATCATGGGATTGATGACCGTGCCGCAGTCGTCGACCGCGGTGTAGTCGAGAATCTTGGGTATGTAAGTATCTTTATCAATCTCGATTACCGCGATGTGGAGCTGCGACGAGTAGGTCAGCGTCAGGTTGCCGTATTTTTTGATGACGTCCGGTACTTGAAATGGGGCGCGCCAGGTGTAGCGGCAATTCAAAGTGATGGAACGGAGATCCTCAGGCACGACTGCGGTATTAACGTTGGCGAGATTCGCCAGCCCGATGTAGGGAATCGCCTTCTCGCTGCCGCGCACGCGGATTTCGGGACCCTGCTTGCCGACGCCAAATTCCAAGTCATCTTCATTCGCTTGTAAGGCGAACGCGGCCAGTTTGCTTATCTCCGCTTTCAGCTGCCGCACCGCGCCGTTCACCGCCGATAGTCCCGAAACCGCAAACTGGCTGGCGTAGGTGCCGCTGTGTCCCGTGTGAACGTTGCGCTCCGTGTCGAAGCCGACACGTACGTTGACTAGATCGGGAGAAATCTTCAGGATGTCGGCAACGACCTGCGAGACGGTGGTCTCGTGTCCCTGACCTTGAGGAACGGAGCCGACCGCCACGATGACTTCGCCGTAGAGATCGAGCTTGGCGCTGGCGGCCTGCGAGTTTCCGGAGAACGGCGCTTGCGGATTGACGATCTGCGATTGGCCGAAATTGTTGGTGCCGGAATCCAGGGTGGTGCCGATACCGATGCCCAGCCAGCGGCCCTCGGCGTGGGCCCTGGCGCGCTCGGCTTGCCACTTGTCCCAGCCGATCAGGTCTTTGGCCACTTGCAGCATGCCGGGATAATTGCCCGAATCGTAAACACAGCCGTTCGGCGTGGTGTAGGGAAATTCTTCCGGCCGAATGTAATTGCGCAGGCGCATCTGGTCGGCCGGGATGTTCAATTCGTGAGCGCAGATGTCGAGCACGCGCTCCAGGAACCACAGGTGCTGCATGCGCGAATAGCCGCGATTGGGGCCGACGGGACACTTGTTGGTGACGACCTGGCTGAAATCGATGCGAATGTTTTTCAGCCGATAAGTTGCGGGCGTCACTTGCGACCAGATGACGCAGCCCAGCGGTTCATAACGCGGATAGGCGCCGCAATCGTCGATGTGGCGGGAATCGACGGCCAGGATGACGCCGTCTTTGTCGAGAGCGACGCGGGTATCGCGAAAGGTGCGCTGGTTGCCGTGCGCGCTGGAGCTCATGTGTTCGGAGCGCGTCTCGGTCCACTTGATGGGCGCGCCGTTGGCCTTGCGCGAGGCCAGCGCACAGACGGCCATTTGCGGATAGTTGGTGATCTTGATGCCGAAGCTGCCACCGATATCGTGGGTCTGCACCCGAATCTGGTCCATGCGCAGATGAAGGGCGGGCGACAGCAACTGAATGCCGATGGTCGGAAATGAATTGTTGCTCCAGAAATAGAGACGCTGGTCGTTGTCGTCCCACTGCGCGATGACCGCATTGTTTTCCAGCGGCGTGCTGGAAAAACGATGCATGTGCAGATGATCGATGTGGATGACGTGGGCGGCTTCGGCGAAAGCTTGGTCCAAGTCGCCGTACTCGAAGACGCCGCGCCAGACGACGTTGGTGCCCATGGTTTCGTGCAGGATGACCTTGTCGGAGGCGGCGAATTCGGCGTCGATGACCGCGGGGAGCGGCTCGTATTCCACGCGCACCAGTTCGGCGGCATCTTCGGCGATAGCGGCGGTTTCGGCGATCACGGCGGCAACCGGCTCTCCCTGATAACGGACGCGGCCGATGGCCATGGGGTAGTCAAGGATCTGATTGCTGGGAGCAGGGCCGATCTCGAAGAAGGGATCGACGAGTTTGGATATCTCGGGGCCGGTTAAAGTGCAGACTACGCCGGGAAGAGCTTCGGCCTCGGAGACATCAATGCTGGTAATGGCGGCGTGAGCGTAGGGCGAGCGCACGAAGACCAGATGCAGCATGCCCAGCAGCTTGATATCGTCCACAAACTTGCCGCGGCCTCGGAGCAGGCGTGCGTCTTCCTTGCGCTTGATCGATTGGCCGACCCAGTCGGCGGTGTGGCTATGGGTTGTGGTGGCCATGATCTCCTTGGAGGTCAAATCAGGTGCTGCTTTGAGCTTTAGCCGCGTCGCAATGTCTCATTTTCGCGACGGCTTCAGCTGCTGAGGGACTTGGTCCAGGAAGAGAAATGCAAATTCCTCAGGGGCTAAAGCCCAGCTTTTTTCTCAACGTCTGACGGCACGGCTAAAGCCGTGCCCTTTCAAAACATTGGCCCTTTCAAAACATTGGCCCTTTCAAATCTCGTTGTTGTCGGTCGACGAAGCTTTACCCTCCACAACTGACTGGCGCTCATCCGTCGCTGAGGCCCCTTCGTCTGACGGCTCGGAGCTCAATAGGCTGATTCCCGGACCTTCGACCGGAGATAACGCCGTCTCTTCAGGTCTCGTCGGTTCGGGCTGCAGCGCTTCCGGAACGGGCGTATCCAGCCCCTGAATCTGAGTAGCCACTTCTCCGGCAGTCAGGGGCACAGCTTCCGACAGCGCCTTCTGCAAGCCGTCAATCAGCTTCTGAATATTCTTGCGGCCCAGCGGCTCCAGCATGCCACCAGCCATCGACGCCAGCTTGCCGAAGATGTTGGCTTCACCCTGCCAGGCGACGCGCGTGCTGGCATCGACCGGAAAAAGATCGAAGCCGGCGCTGAGCGTGATCTGGCTGCCGACGGCCGTGCCTTGTCCCTTGTATTGCGCGCGCTGCGGGCGCGTGGCTTCGGCCAGTTCCATCTTGATTTCGGCGGTGCCGCGAATGTTGCCCACGCCCACTCGCACCTTTACGGTGAAGTGCGTGGAGTCTTGTACCGTCATACTCTGGAAGTCGGGAAGCAGCGGGCCGAACTTGTTGGGGTCGGACAGAAAATCGAAGACCTCGTCAGGATTGCGCGGGGTGGTGAACTCGCCAGAAAAAGTTATGGCCAACGTTAACTCCTCGATCCCGAATTTGCGACGAGTTCATCTTTCGAACTGGCTGGATCGGCCGACTCCGCCTCAGCCGCGGCGCGAATCGCCTTGAAGATATTCTGATATCCGGTACAGCGGCAGGTATTGCCGGCGATGCCTTTGCGAATATCTGACTCTGTGGGATTCGGATGGTCGGCAAGCAATTGCAGGGTGCTCATCAGGAAGCCCGGCGTGCAGTAGCCGCACTGAAAGCCGTGGGCGTCGCTGAAGGCCTGCTGCACCGGATGCAGTTCGTTATCCTTCGCCAGACCTTCTACAGTAAGCACCTCGGCGCCGTCGGCCTGAAACGCAAAGACTGTACACGACTTCACGCTCTTGCCGTTGAGCAAAACCGTGCAGGCGCCGCAGTAACTGGTGTCGCAACCGATATGGGTGCCGGTGAGGCTGAGCTCTTCGCGCAGGAATTGCACCAGCAACATGCGCGGCTCGACCTGGCGCGTGTATCGCTTGCCATTGATGGTGGCGCTGACCTGCACGCGAGGAATCGCTTCAGGCATAAAGGTGAGAAACCTCCACATGTTCGCCGCGAGCGCGTTTGAGCGCAGCGTGGACCGCGAGCTTCGCCAAAGCTCCGGCAGCTTGCCGCTTATAATCGGCGGTACCGCGCATGTCGGAGTTGGGCTCGGCGATGTCCATCACCGCCTGGCGAACTTTCTCGATGTGTTGCGGCGTGACGGCGTGGCCGCGTAAGGCGTCTTCTGCCGCGGGCACCCGCGTTGCAGTAAGGCCGAGCACGCCGAGATAGACGCGAGCGTCTTGGCAGGCCTGCGCGTCGTCCAGGGTGAGCTGCACCGCGACGCTGGCGCTGGCGTACACCGGAGCGCACCGTTTCAGCGCGATATAAGCTCCGCCGCTGCGGTCGGCCGGTAGAGGAATGACAATATCGGTAATCAGCTCGGCAGGTTGCAGCGCGGTGGTATAGGCGTCGAGGATGAAATCGTGAATGTCGATGCTGCGCGTGCCGTCAGGCCCCAGCGTGCTGACGGTGGCTCCAGTGGCCAGCAGCACAGGCGCCCAATCGCCGGTGGGATCGGCTTCAGCAATGGAACCGCCAATCGTTCCCAGGTTGCGCACCTGCGGATCGGCAATGCCGGCAGCGCAGTCGTGAAGAATCGGAATGCCAGCGGCGTCGGCTGAAGCGGCGATCTCGGCGTGCCGGGTCATGGCGCCCAAAGAAAGCGAACCGTTGCTGCGAATGTAGGAAGTCTGGGGAATGAAGTTGAGATCGACCAGATGGCCGGGCGTGGAAAGACGCAGCTTCATGAGCGGGATGAGGCTTTGCCCGCCAGCCAGAAGCTTGGCGTCATCGCCTAATTGGCCCAACAAGGAAACGGCTTCCGGGTACGACTGTGCCCGATGATACTGAAAAGCTCGAGGATACATCCCGCCCCCACGACGGATTGCGCGCGCTTTAAGGTCGCGGGTTAGATTATCGCAAATTGCGGAGCTTTGCAGGGAAGAGCTAAATTCCCGGTGCGAAGCGCTACTCTGGACTTGTCATTGCAAATCGCCTTCAGGCCGAGAGGGATGTGCTGTTTCCGGGACGGGAAAGCAGATTCCTCGGCTCGCTCGTAATGACAATTTCGGAATGGTGAATCACCCCCAGACTCCTCGCTGCGCTCGTAATGACAATTCGCGATTGGGGACCACTCGGAAGGATTGAACACTCCGACAGCAGATGCCAACTGACGTCGGCAGCCGATCCGGTATAGTTGGCTTGCGGCGTCGGCCCCGAAGCCGTTCGTGCCGGGATGGAGAGAATCTTCCGGCAACCCTCTATGCCAGAGCCAATCACGCCAGACGAATTCCGTGCAGCCCTGGGCCGCTTCGCCAGTGGCGTGACCGTTATTACCGTTGAAACCTCGGAAGGCGAGGTGCATGGTATGACCGCCAATGCATTTTGCTCAGTGTCGCTGCATCCGCCGCTGGTGCTGGTTTGCGTCGATCACCTGGCCGAGACTTACCTGCATCTGCGGGACCGCGGCCAGTTTGGAGTGAGCGTGCTGAAGCAGGAGCAGGAAGCGCTGTCGGAGTTTTTTGCCGATCCGGAGCGCAATCCTGACGCGGCTTATCGGCTGGGCATTGAATTCCGCCCCATGAAGAGCGGCATTCCGGTGCTGAAGGATGCTTTGGCCAATCTGGACTGCGTGACGGTGGGAGCGCATTCGGCCGGAGACCATACCATCTTTGTCGGAGAGGTGAGAGAGATCGCGCTCGGCGAAGGCGCGCCGCTACTGTACTTTCGTGGGCGGTACGGGCTGGAAGCCGAGCGGCGGGAATCGTAGATTACGAATTCTGAGCGGAGTGGAAGCGAGGGGCTTCTAGACAGCGGGAGAGTGATCGCGGCCATAGGGGTCCTTCGGCTCGTCGCTGCGCTCCTCACTCAGGATGACAAAGGAAGAAGAGTCCTCGCTCACGATGACAAGCAAAAGTTATGTTGCTGCGCTGCCCGCTCAGGATGACAAGCAGCACAACTCTCCGCTTTTCTTTTTGCGCAGAATAATCCACAAACTTTACGCCCCCTGACGCGTGCGGCACTCTGCTTCTTGCGCTATCCTTCGGACAGGGGCGTTAATTCCAGATTCAGCATCGCGATTCGATCATGATTTTGCCAGCCAGCCTGAAAGCACAGCGCAGAGCAGCAGAGGACGTGTCGCCCGCTCACCTGGCCGAGCGTCTGCGCGAAGTTCTTGACGGACGGCCGCTGGCGGCGGAAGTTGCCGTGCAGTCTGCTGCGCTGCCATGACGAAGTTCTTCCCGACCTGCTGGCCTCGGCTCGTGCGCTCAAGAATCAGTACCGCCCCGGTGTTGTCACGTATTCGCGCAAAGTTTTTATTCCGCTGACCAACCTCTGCCGGGACTATTGCGGATATTGCACGTACAGACGCGATCCCGGCGAACCAGGCGCTCATACCATGTCGCCTGAAGAAGTTCTGGCGGTGGCGCAGGCGGGCGAGAAGCTGGGCTGTACGGAAGCGCTGTTTTCGCTGGGCGACCGTCCGGAGACGCTGTTTCCCGAGATGCGCGAGACCTTGAAGCGCCTGGGCTATCGCAGCACGCTACATTATCTGGAGGCCATGTGCGAGCTGGTTTTGCGTGAAACGCGCCTGCTGCCGCATGCCAATCCCGGCCTGCTGAGCGCCAACTGGATCGAACGGCTGCGGGTGAGCAATCCCAGCCTGGGCCTGATGCTGGAGAGCAGCAGCGCGGAATTATTGGCGGCGCATCCCGCAGGGAAGGCTCCAGATAAAGTTCCAGCACTGCGGCTGAAGACCATCGAAGACGCCGGCAAACTCGGCGTGCCCTTCACCACCGGCATCCTGATCGGCATAGGCGAGACTATGGAAGATCGCGTTGACTCGCTGCTAGCCATCAAGCGGCTGCAGGAACAGTACGGACACATTCAGGAAGTGATTATCCAGAATTTTCGCGCCAAGCCGCGGATTCCCATGGCCGCGTGGCCCAAGCCCGATAACGGCGACATGCTGCGAACGCTGGCGGTTGCGCGCCTGATCCTGCGCGACATGAATATTCAAGCGCCGCCGAACCTTACCGAGAATGGCTACGAGCGCTTGCTGGAGGGCGGCATCAACGACTGGGGTGGAGTTTCGCCGCTGACGCCGGATTACATCAATCCCGAAGCGCCCTGGCCGCATCTGCTGGACTTACAGCGGCGCACTGAAGCCGCCGGCGAGAAGCTGGTGCAGCGGCTGCCGGTGTATCCGGAATTTGTGGCGGCAGTGATGGCGCGCGGGGGGGTGCTGGGCGAGCGGCTGAAAGTCGTGTCTGACAATGGAGGATATGCTAGCGATAGAGGTCCTTCGACTCGGACTGAAGTCCTCGCTCGGGATGACAAGTTAAATTAAAGGTTCTGATACGGCGTACTCAAGGTGCGTTTCTTCCAAGGCGGCGTAGATGATCGTGGTCTTCACAGGCGGAACTGGTGGAACCAAGCTGGTGCACGGCTTGCAGGAGGTGGTCGCAGCGGGGGAGTTGACGGTCATCGTTAACACCGGCGACGACATCCAGTGGTGGGGCCTGCATGTTTCGCCCGATGTGGACTCGGTGCTCTACGGACTGGCGGGGCTGCTGAGCAAAGACCGCGGCTGGGGCGTCGACGACGACAGCTTTCGTTGCCTGGAACGTATGCAGGAGTTGGGACAGCCTTCGTGGTTTAGCCTGGGCGATCTGGATCTGGCGACTCACCTGACGCGTACCGCGATGATACGGGCAGGGAAGAGCTTGACGGAAGCGACGGCGGAGTTGGCGGCAAAGTTTGGGATTGGCGTGCGAGTGCTGCCCATGTCCGACGATCGAGTTTCGACCATGCTCGACACCGGGAAAGGCACGCTGACCTTTCAGGAATATTTTGTGCGCGAGCGGCATCAGGTAGAAGTGCAGGCGGTGCGTTTCGAAGGCGCGGAAAGCGCGCGGCCGGCGCCGGGCGTGCTCGAGAGTATTGGGTCGGCGGAGGCGATTGTGTTTGCGCCGAGTAATCCGGTGACCAGCATCGGTCCGATTCTGGCAGTGCCGGGAGTGCGTGAGGCGCTGCGCAAGACGAAAGCTACTGTCGCGGCTGTGAGCCCGATTGTCGGCGGCGCGGCGGTGTCGGGCCCGGCGGGCGCGTTGATGACCATGATGGGCTGGCCGAGCACCGTTGCCGGAGTCGCCCAGGCTTACGAGGATTTTCTCGATGTGCTGGTGGCGGATCGGGCGGACGAGGAAGTACTCAGCAGTCAACAGTCAGCATTCAGCCAGCCGGGGATCGGGGACGAGGTCGGTTCGCGATCCACGAACCACGAGCCACAATCCGTTCGAACGCGCACTGGCGCGGTGCGGATGGTCTGCACCAACACGATTATGCGATCCAGTGATGATAAGCGAGAGTTGGCGGCGTTCGTGCTCGAGGCGTGCGCGGCGAAGCAAATTGCAGGAGCTTGAGGTAATCGAGTAAGCCGACGGAAGTTAACTGTGGAATTGTCATTACGAGCGAAGCGAGGAATCTGCTTGTGCTTCGGGGCCTGGAAAGCAGATCCCTCGGCTTCGCTCGGGATGACAAATCAAAAATCGGGGGACGGCAAATCGAAACTGTGTGACGGCAAATCAAGAATCGTGTGACGGCAAATCAAGAATTGGGTGAGGACAAAGCACCAATTGCGAATGCGGCAATTGTCGGATGTCGTAGCTTCAAGGTTATCCATGCGCGGAATTCTTCTTATCCCGTTTAAGAGTCTGGCGACGGCCAAGCAGCGACTGGCCGGGGCGCTGGATCAGCGACAGCGCTCGCAACTGGCCGAAGCCATGCTGCGCGATGTGATAACCGCAGCCGCCGGCGTGTTGGGCCGCATTGACGTGGCGCTGGTTACGGGCGACGCGCGCGCGCAGGCTATGGCGAAAGAGTTCGGCTTTCTGGTGATAGAAGACGCGCGCAACGAGAGTGAGACGGCGGCAATCGAGGCGGCCACGGCTTGGTGCGAGCAGCGTGGCTATGACACGACCATCGTGGTTCCGGCCGACATTCCCCTGATCGCCAGCGACGAACTGCAGCGCGTGCTCGACGCTGCTCCCCAGGAAGGCGCGGTGTTTGTGCCTGCCTACGATCGGCGTGGCAGCAACTGCATTCTGCGGCGGCCGGCAGCGATCATCCCGCTGCGCTTCGGCAACGACAGCTTTCTGCCGCACTGCGAAGCCATGCGACGCACGGGCAAGGAACTGATCATTCTGGAGATGCCGGGGATGGGGCTGGATATCGACAATCCGCACGAGCTGGAATTGCTGGTGCAACGCAAGGGCAACACTCATGCCCAACGGCTGCTGCGTTCGTGGGGCTTCGGCGAGCACGAGGTCGACGCCTGGGAAGCGGCCGTGTGAAGAAGATCTTACAACCTGCCATTGCGCCCAGCCGAGCTGAACTGCGCGGGCTTCCGGTGCGGGGAATTCGCGACGTGTTCGCCGGTGACTCGGTGGCCGATCTTATCGTCGATGCGCTGGCGCTCGGCGGTTTACGGCTGCACGACGGCGACATTCTGGTGGTCAAGCACAAGATTATTTCCAAGGCCGAGGGACGGATGGTCGCACTCGATTCGGTGAAGCCTTCGGCAGCGGCCAAGCGTTTGGCTGCCAGCAGTGGCGGCGATGCGCGGGTGATTGAGCTGGCATTGCGCGAGGCGAAGCGGGTGGTGCGTAAGAAACACATTCTCATCACCGAAACCGGGCATGGCTTGGTGTGCGCCAACAGCGGAGTGGATGTGTCCAATGTCGATGGCGGCAAGACAGCCGTGCTGTTGCCGGTTGATGCCGATCGATCGGCGACGCAAATTCATCGCAAATTGAAGAAGCGGACCGGGCTGCATATTCCCGTGATCCTGGCCGACAGTTTTGGCAGGCCGTGGCGGGAGGGCCTGTGCGAAGTTGCGATAGGGGTGGCGGGGATGAAGGTGATCCACGATTATCGCGGCCAGAGGGATCACTACGGCTATCAAATGCATGCGACCGAAGAAGCGGTAGCGGACGAGCTGGCCTGCGTGGCGGGCCTGGTTTGCGGCAAAGATTCGCGCATTCCGGCTTGTATAATTCGGGGTTATCCGTATCGCCGGGGGAAGGGCAGCGCGCGCCAGATGGTAAGGCCAGCCGAGAAGGATTTGTTCCGATGAGCGGTGGTTTACTCAGGGCGAACAGCAGGTCCTTCGACTCGGACTGAAGTCCTCGCTCAGGATGACAAAGGAAGAAGAGTCCTCGCTCAGGATGGCACCATTCATAAGGAAGACGGAGTACTGTTGCGCGGTTTAGATCGAGTTAGAGAGGAATCATGCAAGGGCTAAGTTGGTGCAATCGGCAGACGCTACAAGGTTCAACATGGAAGGATGTGCAAGGGCGGATTTCGGCGCCGGTGCGGGCGGCAATCGAGAGGGTGATGGCGTCGCTGGACGGCGGAGTGCTGAGCCGCGAGGAATGCCTGTTGCTGGCCAACAGCGAGGGCGACGATCTTTTCGGCATGGTGATCGCGGCCAATGAGATCAGGCAGCGACTGGTCGGCGATGTGATCAGCTACGTAGTCACCCGCAATATTAATTTCACCAACGTGTGTTTTGTGGGATGCAAGTTTTGTGCGTTCAGCGTGGGGCCGCGCGATGAGACGGCATACTTTCTCTCGCTGGAAGAAATGGAACACAAGTGCCGCGAGGCCGAGCAGTGGGGCGCCACCGAGGTCTGCATTCAGGGCGGACTGCCGCGGAATCTGCCGCCATTTTATTATCGCGACATTTTGCGGGCGGTGAAGTTGGCAACTCCAAAGATGCATGCCCACGCCTTCTCGCCCATGGAGATGGTGTACGGTGTCGAGCTGACGGGAATGCCCATTCGCGACTATCTTTTGATGTTGAAGGAAAACGGGCTGGACACGTTGCCGGGCACGGCGGCCGAGATTCTCGACGACCAGGTGCGCCGGGTGCTCTCGCGCAACAAGCTGACCGCGGCGCAATGGCGCGAGGTGATCGAGACGGCGCACGGGTGCGGCATCCGCAGCACATCGACCATGATGTATGGCCACAGCGAAACCTATGAACAGTGGGTCAACCAGATGCTGCTGTTCCGCCAGATCCAGTCGCGTACTGGCGGCTTCACCGAGTTCGTGCCGCTGGGCTTCATTCACCAGAACACGCTGCTGTTCGCGCAAGGTTTGGCCCGCGATGGCGGCACGCTGGCAGAGCATCTGAAAGTGCATGCGCTGGCCCGCATCGTGCTTGCCGGGTCGATCAATCATATTCAGGTTTCGTGGGTGAAGCTGGGCCGCGAAGTTTCGCAGCTGGCTTTACTGGCCGGAGCGGACGATTACGGAGGCACGCTGTTCGAGGAAAATATTTCGCGGCTGGCAGGATCGACAGCGGGACAGTACACTTCGGCGGCGGAATTTCAGGAGCGGATTCTTGAACTGGGACGGGTGCCGGCGCAGCGCAATACGCTTTATACGCAGTACAAGTATCCGGCGCCGGCCCCCCTTAATTCTTCGGGAGAAAAAACGCGAGTTGCATGACGCGAAGTCCGCTTATGGAGCCGCGTAAGATGCTTCTACCGACGTCAGGACTTGAAGGGGCGCGGCTTTAGCCGCGCCGCAAAGCTGCCTTCTGAGATGTGGCTTCAGCCCCTGAGGGACATCGGCGTGAGCGACGGCGTCACCTCAGCGGCTAAAGCCGGAAGAATTCCGACCCTTTACGACACGGCTGAAGCCGTGCCCCTTCAAGGCGTCGCGGCGTAACTCTAAAAGACGTTGCTGCTTAGCTCTACAAGGCGTTGCTGTTTAGCCCTAGGGGGAAATCTATGATCGCGATTGTTGGAGGTACCGGGCCCGAAGGTTCTGGTCTGGCGCAGCGCTGGGCGCGGGCCGGGGAATCAGTGGTCATCGGCTCGCGCGACGGCGAACGGGCCAAGGCGGCGGCAGGCAAGATTGCCGAGGCCACGGGCGCGCTGGGCAATGTCGAAGGCGTGGAAAATCTGGTCGCGGTCAAGATGTGCGACATTGTGGTACTTACGGTTCCCTTCGCCGGGCAGGCGGAATTGCTGAAGCAAATGAAGCCGGCATTCCGGCCGGGCACGGTGCTGATTGATGCCACGGTTCCGCTGGCGGCGGCGGTGGGAGGACGGCCGACGCGGCTGCTGGGCGTGTGGCAAGGCTCGGCGGCGGAGCAGGCGCAGGAAATCGTGGGCAAGAACGTAGTGGTTGCCGCGGCCTTTCACAGTTTGTCGGCTACGGTATTGAGCGGCGACGGCGAAGTGGATTGCGATGTGATCGTGTGCAGCGACGACGATCGCGCCCGGCAAGTGGCCTCGGAGCTGGCGGCGAAAATTCCCGGCGTGCGCGCGATTGATGGCGGGAAGCTGGAGAACGCCCGCATCGTGGAGTCGATGACCGCGCTGCTGATCACGCTCAACATCCGGCATAAAGTGCATGGCGCGGGATGGAGGGTGACGGGGCTGGGAATTTAGGAGTCGTGGATCGTGGATAGTTGATGGTGGATCGTTAAAGACGCGAGACGATAGGGGGCCGCTCAGGATGACTGATCAACAAACAGCAGGTCCTTCGACTCGGGCGGCGAAGCGCCGCCTGCGCTCACGATGACACCCAAGAAAACAGTTGCCAGTAGCAAGTAGCCAGTTCGTTGGGAACCGCAGATCCCTCGGCTTCGCTCGGGATGACAAAGGGAAAATTTCGATCGAAGCATGGGCAACACTGCTTCGTGGCGGCGATAGGGGTCCTTCGACTCCTCGCTGCGCTCGGTCGCTCAGGATGAAAAATCAAAAAACAGCAGGTCCTTCGGCTCCGGCGGCGAAGCGCCGCCTGCGCTCAGGATGACACCCAAGAAAACAGTTGCCAGTAGCAAGTAGCCAGTTCGTTGGGAACCGCAGATCCCTCGGCTTCGCTCGGGATGACAAAGGGAAAATTTCGATCGAAGCATGGGCAACACTGCTTCGTGGCGGCGATAGGGGTCCTTCGACTCCTCGCTGCGCTCGTCGCTCAGGATGACAAATCAACAAACAGCAGGTCCTTCGGCTCCGGTGGCGAAGCGCCGCCGGAGCTCAGGATGACAGCCGAAAAGCGAATAGCGAAGAGCGAAGAGCGAATGGCGAACGGCGGCCTCTCTACGCTTCGCGCAGCGCGCGCGTGATCGGCATTCGGGCGGCGCGGAAGGCGGGCAGCAATCCTCCTACCAAGCCCATCAGCACGGCGAAGCCAAGGCCAATCAACAGCAAATCGGGCGTGACCTTGAAGGCGAAGGCGAGTTCGCTGAACGAATTGGTTCCGGTGGCAGCGGTGAAGCCGTTCATGGGCAGCGCGATCAGGCAGCCGAGCACGCCGCCCACCAAGGCAAGCAGGACCGACTCCATCACAAACGAAATCAGGATGCTGAAGCGCGAGAAGCCCAGCGCGCGCAGCGTGCCAATCTCGCGAGTGCGCTGCGACACGATGGCGTACATCGTGTTCATCGCGCCGAAGACCGCGCCGATGCCCATCACGACCGCAACGAACGAGGCCAGCACAATCAGCACCGTGCCTGTGCTACCCGCCAAATTTTCGTAATACCTGCGTTCCGAGTCGGCCTGCATCTGGAACTGCGGGTTGGCGCGCAAATCCTTGTCGAACGAGGCCAGCACCAGCGGGTTAGTCAGCCGCACGGTGAGCGATTCGCATCCGCCATTGCGGCCGATGGCCGGAGCCATGGCGTCGTAGTCGCCCCAAATCTCGCTCTCGAATGAGCTGTCGTCGGCGGTAAACAGGCCTACCACTTTCCAGTTCTTGCGTTGAATGCTGATGGTCGAGCCGACATCGACTCCGCTCACCCGGTCGGCAATCTTTTTGCCCACGATGACTTCGTACAGCCCGGGCGTGAACTGTCTGCCTTCGACAATCTTGATGTTGTTGCGCACGTTGAAGGCGGTCGGCGTCACGCCGCGGAAGGTGATGTTCAAGGGAATGTTGCTGTCCTTCTTGGGGCGCGTGGTGATGACCACGACCTCGCAGGAGGCCAGGGGCTTGCCATCGGCGCCGCGAGCTACGCGCGGGTCGACCGAGATCAGGTTGGCGTTGCCAATGTCGATCCACGAGGTCAGCTCAGACATGGAGCCGCGCTGGGTGACGATGGCATTCTTGTCGGAGCCGGTGGAGCTGAGCGCGATGTTGAAGCCGCGCGCCATCGAGAGGATGGTGACGAACGCCGCGACCACCAGCGCAATGCCGAAGATAGCCAGCAGCGTGACTTTCCAGCGCGAGCGCAGGTTGCGGATGTTATAGCTTATGGGTAGAGCCATGTTTAGAACCTGCAATTAGCAATTAGCGATTACGAACCTTATATTCCCTACGGATTGTGTCAGGGCACGACTTCAGTCGTGCCGTACCGTGGTCAAAAAAACCGGCTTCAGCCCCTGCAAAATCTTGCTTAGTGCGATCCATACCCGCTACGACTATGTTTGTGCAGGGGCTAAAGCCCGCTTGATTTTGCGATGCTCACGGCGCGGCTCAAGCCGTGCCCTTTCAAAACCGGTAGCGTCCCAGGACATTAGCCAAAACCGGAACCAGACCTTCTTAGAAGCCAGAAGCCAAAAGCCAGAAGCCAAATGCCAAATGCCAACCGCTGCTCCTACACCTGCCGCAGCACTTCCGTGATCCGGGCTCGATAGGCCAGCAGCGCCGGAACAAATCCTGCCAGCAGCCCCAGCAGCAAGGCTGTACCTAATCCATAGGTAACGATTTTCGTTGACAGCCCCAGTCCAGGGAACTGGCGAACCACATCGCCGACGCCAAAGGGAATATTGGGCAACGCCATAATGGCTCCACTGGCCATGAGCAGGCCTAGCGCTCCGCCCATCACGCCCAGCAGCAGAGCTTCAATCAGTATCAGCGACATGACCAGGCCGCTGGAGAAGCCCAGCGTTTTGAGCACCCCGATTTCCTGCTGCCGCTCCCGCACTGCGATGCTCATGGTGTTGGCGGTCACCAGCAGAATGGTGAAGGCCACGGCCAGGCCGATGCCATTCAGCAGCAAAGCCAGATTGCCCGCCATGGCAATAAAGCTGGCGCGAAAGGCCTGTTCGGTCTCCGTCTTGGTCTGGGTATCGCTGTTTTCAAACTCGGCGTCGATGGCCTTGCTGATGCGGCCAGCATTCTTGGGATCGTCGATCAGCGACGTGATGGTGCCGACGCCGGCTTTCTGCCCGGTAGCTTCGTAAAGATATTTGTAGTTGAAATACATCGAGTCCAGATCGGTGCCGGGATACTTCGCCAGATCGGTGTCGTAGATGCCATCGATCACGAAATCAAAGGGCTTGCCTACGCGGTAGGGCGGAATGAAACTTTCCAACTCAAAATGATCGCCTACCTTCCAGCCCCATTTGTCGGCCAGCCTGCGCCCCACAATGCAACCTCGCCCATCGTGAAACCAGGCCTGCTTCTGATCTTCGGGCAGCATGATTTCGGGATAGATTTGCAGAAACGGTTCGGGCTCGACTGCCATGTTGGCGAAGAAATATTTTAAGTCGCCGCGATAGATTCCGCCAAACCAGTTGACGATGGTGGTGTTTTGCACTCCGGGAATGGCGGCGATTTTGTTCTTGTAGGAGTTGGGCAGGTTAAAGACCAGGCTGACGTAATGGCGAGTCACCAGCCGCGAGGCATTGCCCAGGTGCAAGCCATAGTTCACCGCGTCGACCACCGTCTGCAGGGTGCAGATCAGGAAGATGCAGACCGCCATGGCCAGCACGGTGCTGAGGGTCCGAATCCAGTTCTTGCGCAGATGCTTGAGGATGAGCGGTGCAAATTTCATAACATCGATCTCGTTTTCGCCACAGAGACACAGAGGCACAGAGGGAATTCTTCTTTTATTCTTTTTCTTTCAATCTCTGTGTCTCCGTGTCTCTGTGGTGATTGATTTTTGTCGGTTCTCAATTGCTCAGCACTCCCTTTTCCAGATGGTGCTGGATGCGGGCGCGGGCGGCGGCGCGAGGATCGTGCGTCACCATGATGATGGTCTTGCCGAATTCCTGGTTGAAGGTTTCCATCAGAGTCAGGATTTCCTCCGCGCTCTGATGGTCGAGATCGCCGGTGGGCTCGTCGGCTACCAGTACGGTTGGATCGGTGACCACGGCGCGCGCGATGGCGACTCGCTGCTCCTGTCCGCCGGAAAGCTGGCGAGGATAATGCTTGGAGCGGTCTGCCAGGCCAACGATGCGCAACGCCGTCAGGGCGCGCTCGCGGCGCTCGCGTTTGGACAACGGCGAGAGCAGCAGCGGCAGTTCGACATTTTCCACCGCGTTCAGTACGGGAATCAGATTGTAGAACTGAAAGATGAATCCGATGTTCTGGCTGCGCCACTTGGCCAGCTCGCCCTCTGACAGCGGTCCCAGATCGGTGCCCGCAACGGTGACGCGTCCGGAAGTCACGCGATCGATGCCGGCGATCAGGTTGAGCAGCGTGGTTTTGCCCGAGCCCGACGGCCCCATCAGCGCCACGAACTCGCCCTTGGGAACTTCCAGGTTGATGCCGTCGAGTACCTTGATTTGCAGACTGTCGCGCTGGTAAACCTTGCGAACGTTTTGTACGCTGACGGCGGTAGTTGCGGCCGCCACTTCGGTTGTACTCATGATCTCTCCCGCGATTCGCTTTTCGCCTTCCGCTTTTCGCTCTTATCCATTACGAAAATCCACCCTTGATGAATTGCGTGGCCCTTTCGATGGTCGTGTCGTCATCAACGGTAATCAACCAATGCAAATGGTCAGGCATGATGACAAAATCATGCAGTCGAAATTTTCGCGCCGTCGCGTACGACCGCAGCACGTCGATCAACAGCGTTGCATTTCGCTCCGATGCCAACAAGGCTCGTCCCATGCTCGTTTTCGTCGTGACGAAGAAGGTTCGCGACGGGCTGAGGATTTGGCTCGAATTGGCATGGCGAAGAGGTCTCGACATAATGCAGGGGCTAAAGCCCTTCTTATTTTCTGGCTCTTCGGCTCGGCTGAAGCCGAGCCCTGATACAAATCAACATTTCTCTACGGATGGGCTGCGGGCGTGTCTGAATGTTCTCGACTCAGCCGCCGCGATACAAACCCAAATTCCGTCTCAATTCGGGAAAGCGCGTTTATTTGGCTTCTGAGGGCCATCTGATCCTTCAGACGATGCAAAGTACCTTCGCCGCGTCGATCGTCGATCCTGGGGCATCCCAGGGCCATTAATGGCACGTTATAACTGCAGTGAAGGTAGCATTATAGTGGTTCAAGTATTTTGATTTTATGGCATTAAAATGCCATATTGAACTCCATAATCCTCATTACCTCTGCACTTCCTTGTACTTAGCGAAACTCTGATCAAGCAAAAGCCAAGTCCCGCAGGGGCTAAAGCCCCCCATTGATTTTGCGATGCTTGCGGCACGGCTGAAGCCGTGCCCTTTCAAAACCAGACCACAATCCGGCAAGCCTTTAATCCGGCGAGCCTTTAATCCGGCGAGCTTTTAATCCGGCGAGCTTTTTAGGAAACGCTTCATCCGAGTTCGTTGTCCCGCAGGGGCTAAAGCCCCCGTTGATTTTGCGATGCTCGCGGCACGGCTGAAGCCGTGCCCTTTCAAAACCACACCATAATCCGGCGAGCCGTTAGTCCGCCGAGCCTTCAATCCGGCGAGCCTTCAATCCGCCGAGCCTTTTAGGAAACGCTTCAGCCGAGGTCCTTGTCCCGCAGGGGCTAACGCCCCATTGATTTTGCGTTGCTTGCGGCACGGCTGAAGCCGTGCCCTTTCAAAACCAGACCATAATCCGCCCGAGCCTTCAATCCGCCGGAGCCTTCAATCCGCCGGAGCCTTCAATCCGCCCGAGCTTTAATCCGCCGAGCCTTTTAGGAAACACTTCAGCCGAGTTCCTTAGCTCTTTATCAACTCTTTATCCTCACCGAATCGCCGTCTTTCAGCTTCTGCGGGGGATTGTTGACCAGCGTCTCCGATCCTGCCAGCCCCTGCTTCACAATCACCTGGCCGTGCAAGTCAGCGCCAGTCGTGACTGGTAGCGAGCGAACCTTGTTGCCTTCAATCTCGAAGACCACCGATCGGCCATCGCGCGTCACCACGGCGTCCTTCGATACGGTAATCACCCGCTGCGGCGCAGCGCCGGCGCTTTCGGTCGGCTTCGGCGGCGCCAGAAAAGTCACATTGCAGCTCATTTCCGGACGCAGATACTTGTCTTTGTCGAGGATCGAGACTTTTACCGTCACCGTAGCCTTGGTGCGATCGGCTGTCGGAATCACCTGCCGCAGCACTCCTTTGTAAGTGTGGCCGGGAATGGCCTGCACTTGAATCTCGGCGGGCTGGTTGGGCTGCAGCTCGGCGACGTTGGATTCGTTGACGTCCACTTCGGCCTCCAGCGAGTTCATATCGGCAATGGCGACAATGGCTCCCGAGGAGGTGGAGATATTCACGCCGGGCGGAATCGGGGCAACGCTTTCGCCGACTTCAGTCATCTTCTTGACCACCACTCCGGCAAAGGGCGCGCGCACCGTAGTGAAGTCGAGATAAGCCTGCTGCACTTGGAGATTGGCCTGGTCCTGGCCGATTGCCGCTGCCGCCAGGTTCACCTTGGCCTGAGCGGCGTCCAGCGCATCTTGCGAGACCACCTTGCTGCGATACAGATCCTGCTGCAAGCGCTCCTGGCGCTGCGCCTCGGCCAGATCGGCCTTGGCATATTCGATGTCGGCCTTCGCCTTCACGATGGCGGCTTCCGCATCTTCATTGTCCAGCGTAGCCAAAACGTCACCGGCGTTGACGATGCTGCCTTCTTCCACTCGCAAGGATGAAATGCGTCCCTGGATCTTCGATGAAACTACCGACTGCTTGCGCGCCACCAGATAGCCGGAAGCCGTAAGGATCGGCGTTCCCGCATTCGGACCGCTGCCGCTTTGCACAGCGGGCTGGACGGCTTCCACCTCGGTTGCGCCAAAGGCTTCCAGGGCCGGACGCGCCTTCACGAAATACAGGAAACCGACGGCCGCGACGACGATCAGAAGCAGCCAGATCAACCAGCGCCAGCGGCCCGGACGCGGGGCTTCCCGGTCGATGCGCAGCGAAGCCAGATCGTCTTTCAATTCCCTCATCAAGTAGTCCACAGTGGGCAAGATAAATCCCTCTTAGCATCGCATTCTTGGCGCAAGTTTGAAAGAGGCGAAAGCACGCCGCCGGTTGGCACCTCGGGTGATCCGGCCTTATGTGTTTACGAGAGAAATTATCCGGAAGTTTCAAATTTGCCAGTAGTGTGGATTGTCAGCCGGGGCGAGTGACAATTGTCATGCGGAATGTGGGCCTGCCGCGTGTAACGGCAGGTCCCTCACGGCTGAAGCCGGTTCGTGATGACAAAAAATGTAAAGACTTCAGACGTTACTTGCTGGCGAGTTCCGGATAACTTGGCGAAGGGATCCGTTGGCGCAGCGTTGCGGGTGTATGGCGGGCCAGGAAGACTTTGATGTCGGGCCAGAACTCGTTGAGAATATCGGCTTGCGCCACTGATCCCAATCCCGCCAGAGCGTTTTCAACCGTGCCGGGAACCGACTCGTTGCGATAAGGAATGTAGGCGTTGGAGACGGCGGCTTGCACGAACTGGGCCAGGATCTGCGAGAAGTTGATTACATTGTGGCCGCTATCGCTGCGGCCAATCAGGACGCGGCTGGCAGCATAGGCCAGGCGTTGGGAAATGTCGTCTTGATGAGACCGGAAGTAGCGCGGGTCCTGATGAAACAGGGTAGGGAAGATGTAGCCGGAGAACAGAGTCGCGCTCTCGGCTCCGGCGGCCGAAGCGCCCAGACGTTTGCCGTAGCCGGCCATGCCTCCGCCAAAACGGGGATAGGCTCCGGTAGCTTGCGCGGTGAGCGCGTCGATCACGGCTCCGACCGCGAAGTCGGCGGAGTGGCTGCGGCGCACGAACATATCCCACTTTTCGCGACTGGTGAGCGGCACGTAAGACGGCGCATCGGGCAGCGGCTGGCCGGGAACAAAGTTCCTCGCCATTTTCACAAGATTGTCATGAGTAAACGCGCTCTTGATGGCCGAAGTACTGAATTGGAGGCGGTCGAAGACGTAATCGCTGGGCCGGTCCAACTGCAGTGGCGTAAGCGCCTGGGAGCAAACCGCTTCCTGAATCGGCGGAGCAGCTGCCTGGCTGAGCGAGAAGTTGCTGGCCAGTCCGGGGAGGTGAACTTCGCTCACGAATTCAGCCGACGCAGGCAAAACTTTGATAGCTGCGGACAGCGGCGGCGCGATCGAAGCCACAGAGCCGCGCGCTGCGAACGGCGGAGCCGCAGCTTCGGGAGGAGCGAGGACGCCGGAGAGCAGAACCTGTTGCGCGAAAAGCGTGGAGCCGCATAATCCCAGCCATAAGCAGCAAACTGCCCCGTGTTTCCTCATGCCCCACCCAGATTGCAATGATCGGTGCGTGCATTATCTATGAAGCTGCCGGGTTGAGAAAGGGTGTTTCTTGCAGATACATAAAAGATTAATTTTTGCCGGCTGCGGGGCAACGCGCGCGGATGAGGGTTCGGCAGTGGGCATCTGACGGCGTCGGACTAGCAGGTTTGAAATTTGAGCGGTTCAGTCCGCCCGGCGAAGACGAAAGCGCACTAGGCGAAGACGAACGCTCCAGATATCATGTCGACATGGCACAACGACTAAGGTTTGCCCAGGCAATCTTGCTACTTCTATCTTTTACTATGCTGATCGGCTGTAAGCCCAAGCCCAAGGCCCCGGTGGTAGTACATGTTTTGCGCAACCTCAACTCGGTATACGGCAGCGAACTGGACCGGCGGCTGCTGGAATTTCAGGGCGACAATCCCCGCCTGAGCGATGGCCAGCCCATTATCATTCAGAGCGAAACCGGCGACTACAAAGACATGCTGCAGAAGCAGACCAGCATCAGCGATAACGTCGACTTCATCATTCTGGATTCGGCCGACGATGTGAAATCGAATCCGGCGCTGCAGATTGCCCTGCCTAACGCAGTCAACATCTGTGCCGGACTGAAGGCTTGTCCCACCAACATACCCTCGATCATCCCGCCGCAGATTAAAGGTCACCAGCAGGAAGCGGCCCTGGCATTTCAGAATGCGCTGATCAAGACGCCGCAATAGGGGATGGGTTGATGTGCTTTGAGGGGGCGGAGCTTCAGCTGCGCCGTCATCAGGCCCTCTATTCTTGTCGATCTGGGGTTGATTTTCAGCTGACCGGCTAAGGAAAGTCTGATCAAGCCAAAGGCAGACTCCGCAGCGGCTGAAGCCGGATGAGTTAAGGCGATGAAACGGACGGCCTGAAGGCCGTCCCCTTCAAAACAAGGCGCAATCAAAACAAGGCGCAATCAGAGTTTGCCGGCGGGTTTCGGCTTGGCTGCTTTCTTCGGAGCAACCGGTTTTCGCATTTTCTTGTTGGCTGGTTTGATAGCGGCTTTCACAACGCCAGCCTTCTGCTCGCCCGCCAGGGGCAGGTCTTTCATATCGGCGGCGCGCCACAGGTACCAGCTGGCGACGCTGCGATAGGGACGCCAGCGCTCGCCATAAGCCATCAACTCTTTAGGCTTCGGCAAGTCCGCCAGTTTGCGGATGCGGGCAAAGCCCTTGCGAACGCCATAGTCCCCGACGGGAAAAACGTCGGGCCGGCCCAGGCGAAACATCAGCAGCATCTCGACCGTCCAGCGGCCAATGCCGCGCAGCGTGATCAGGCGCTCGACCAGTTCGTCGTCGCTCATCCGCTTCGCCTGCTTCACCGTAGGCACGGTGCCGTCGAGGGTCTTGGCGGCCAGATCGCGAATGGCCAGCATCTTGTTGCGCGACAGCCCGGCCGAGCGCAGCAGCTCCTCGGAGGCGCCCAGGATTTGCTCAGGAGTAGGGAAGCTGTTGACCAGCCCGCGGCGCGTGCGAATGCGTTTGGTGTTCTCTGGAAACAGCGCCTTGACTCGGCCGGTAATGGTCGCGGCGACTTTGCCGTTGAGCTGCTGGTAGATGATCGCTTCCAGCAGCGCCTCGAAAATACTTTGCGTGGTTTCCGATTGCCAGCGGCAAGGGCCGGAACGGGTCATGATGCGCGCCAGTTGGCGGTCGACGCGCGAAAGATGTTCACAGGCAGCGGTGTGATCGAGTTTCATGAGAAGCAGTTGTCAGTTGTCAGTAGCCGGTTGTCAGTAGTCAGTAGTCAGACGTATGCGTACGCGATACGTTTTCAAGTTCCAGAAGCCGAATCCTGCGCAGCGGGACGAAAGAGCATATCCCAGCGCTTCAGCGTTGGGTAGCTGGAATAGAGAGCCCGAGTGCCGTAGGCACGGCAGGCCTCTGCTTCGCCGCAGCGCGTTTGTGCCGTCCCTCACTGGCCACTGACTACTGGCCACTGACAACTGACGACTGACTACTGACTACTGAATTTCCGTTTCCAGCGCGGTAATGGTTTCGTCATCCACATCCCACGTCTTCAGGATGCGAAAAATGATCCGGCTGGGGAAGCCGGCCCGCATCATCATGCGAAAAATCCGGGCTGCCTGTTTCTGGCCCTCGGGTTTGCTCACGCGCTTGCGTTGCAGGAAGGCCCGCGCCAGTTGCTCCTCGTTGACCCCGTCGTAGGCTGCCCCGACCACGCTGTCGATGATGTCGTTGTGCACGCCTTTGATCTTGAGATCCTGCACCACGCGCATGCGCCCGAACTTTTCGTTTTCCTGGCGAAAGCGCGAGTAGTTTTCGGCATAGCTGGTGTCGTTGAGGTAGTGCTGGGCCTTGAGCCGGATGACCACCATTTCCACCAGCAACTCGCCTTCCGGTTGCGTCTTCACCCGATTGCGCATCAGGCGCTTGATCTCGGCCACGGTACGCATCTGCCGGCCCAGCGCGCCGATGGCGTATTCGTAGAGCGCCTCCTCGTCGTAGAACTTGGGCGTGCGCTGGAAGGACATGGAGAGATTATAGGCGGGGGCTGGAGTTCAGGAGGTGTCATGCTGAGCGAGGGTTCCAAGCTTCGTGTTGTCATGCTAAGCGACTTCATGTTGTCATCCTGAGCGGAGCGAAGGACCCCTACCCCCGCTGTATTGGCCGGGGTTAGCGAACTCGAGTCGAAGCACCTCTACAGGCCGAAGCCAACTTGTCGTAGCGATAGCAGTCCTTCGACTCCTCGTTGCGCTCGTCGCTCAGGACGACAGCAAGACAAGCAGTTGTCAGTAACCGGTTGTCGCTTGCCAGCTAAGGCAAAAGCAGATCCCTCGCTGCGCTCGTGATGACAAATCGCATTGGGAAACGGCGTGGTTGCGACTCAGCAGTCCTTCGACTCCTCGCTGCGCTCGTCGCTTAGGATGACAGCAAGAAAAGCAGTTGTCAGTAACCGGTTGTCGCTTGCCAGCTAAGGCAAAAGCAGATCCCTCGCTGCGCTCGTGATGACAAATCGCATTGGGAAACGGCGTGGTTGCGATGCAGCAGTCCTTCGACTCCTCGCTGCGCTCGTCGCTCAGGATGACACGTCTGAAATTCGTTTTAGTGCAAATCCCGCGTCCCCACGGCGGCGCGGAGTTCTTCCAGCGCGCTCATATAGGCGGCCACAGCCTGGCGGTAACTCAGTTCGGTGGAACGATAGCTGCGCTCGGCGTCGAGGAAGTCCAACAGGGAAGCGGCCCCGTGCTGATAGGCAAACTGCGCGATCTCCAGTGACTGCTGCGCCTGGCTCAGGTATCCGTTGTTGTAGAGCTCGATTACTTCTTCGCCGCTCAGCAGTTCCTCATAGCCATTCTTCACATCGGTCAGCACCTGCTGCCGGGCAGCCTCGGCCAGAAACTTCGACTGGGTCAGCGCGTAATAGGTCCGCGCCACCTCGCCTTGATTGCGGTTGAAAATCGGCAAGGGAATGTTGAAGTAAAACGCCGCCAGGTTCGAGGCGTTCACGTGGCTGTAGTCGGCGGTGACGTTCAGGTCTCCCTTGGAGTTGGCTTTGGCCAGGCCGATCTGGCTTTGGGCCGCCGTGATTCCGCGCTCGGCGGCCTGCAGGTCGGGACGGTTGTTGAGGGCGCGCGCCCGCAGGTCATCGATCGTGAGATTGAGCGGCTCATACTCCAGGCTTCCGCTAACGTCGTAATCGCGCGGCACCGAATCGAAGCCGAGCAACTGGCGCAGCGAATTCAGCGCTTGCAGTACGGCGATCTTGGCCGTGGTAACGTCGGTCTGGAACTGCAGCGTCTGCAACTGAATTTTCAGCAGGTCGGCCTTGCTGATAGCGCCCGCTTGCTGCTGCTCCTGGCTGACGCCTACGGTCTTCTGATAAGTCACCAGCAATTGCTGGGCAAATTCGTAATTCGATTTGGCCAGCAACACGGCCACAAACTGTTGCCCGGTGTTGGCCACCACGTTGCGCTCGGCGTCGAGCACTTGCGACTCGGTAACCGACGTGACATTCCTGGCCGCTTCCAGCCGATGCTGCCGCTTCTGTCCGCGCTCGAACAGGTAGCCCAGGCCGGCGTCGAACTGCGCCGTGTTGTCCATGTAGTCGGAGGAGAACAGGTGCGGCTCAAAGACCGGCAGATATTGCCCGTCCCAGGAAAGTGCCGGGTTAGGACGCAGGTTTGCCGTCACTTCCTGCTCCTTGTTTTGCGCGATCTGCGTACGCTGCGCCTGCAGCGAGGGATTGTTCTTCCTCGCCAGCTCGATGGCCTGGTCGAGGGTAATGACCACCGTCGGGTTCTGCGGCATCGTCAGATGATGGGCGCCTCCTGAGGTTTGCGGCGGAGGAGGAACTGGAGGTTGGGCCGGCATGGTCGCCGGAGCCTGCTGGGTTAGCGTTTGTTGCGCGGGAGCTGGTTGCGGAGTAGCGGCTTGCGCCCCGGCCCAGCCGGCAACTCCCAGGCACGCGGATAGAGTTACCCATCCCCTGAACCTCACGCCTCGGCGAACAGCAGGCGGCAAGGCGGCGGCGCGCGCAGAGCCGCCCAAAACGCGGATCAGCAGAAGCAAGGTTCTCATTCGCTGAGGCCCTCCTCTTCGTCAGGCAGCACGTCCGTGGGCCGGGCTACCCAGGCGTAGAAGGTGGGCAGCAGGATCAGGCTCAGAGCCAATTCGGTCAGCAGGCCGCCGACGATCACGATGGCGAACGGCCGCTGCGAATCGGATCCGATATCGTGCGACATGGCCGCCGGCACCAGCCCCAGCGACGCCACCAGCATCGTCATCATGATGGGACGCAGGCGGCGGGTTGCGCCCAGGATCGCCGCTTCGTGAAGGCTGTGCCCGCGGGCCCGCAACTGGTTGATGTATTCGATCATGATCACGCCGGTCTGTACCGATACACCGAACAGTGCCAGAAATCCTACTCCGGTGGAAACGCTGAAGTGGGTTCCGGTAATCCAGAGCGCTAACAAGCCGCCCAGCGGCGCCATGCTGAGGTTGAGCAGCACCAGCAGCCCCCATTTGAACGAGCGGAACATGGAATAGAGCACCAGCATGATAACCAGAATGGTCAGCGGAATCACCATGGCCAGGCGATGGTTAGCACGTTTCTGGCTTTCGTATTCACCGGCCCAGTCCAGGGTGTAGCCCTGCGGCAGCTTCACCTCGCGATTGACTTTGCTCATGGCTTCTTCGACCGTGCTGCCCAGGTCGCGGCCCCGCACACTGTACTTCAGCGCGATATAGCGCCGGTTGCCTTCGCGGTAAATCATGGACGCGCCATCGTCGACCGTGATATCGCACAACTCGCCCAGCGAGACGCGCTCGCCAGACGGCGCCAGCAGACGAATGTTCTTGATGGCGTCGAGCGAGGAGCGAAACTGTTCCTGGTAACGCGGCACCAGATCGAAGCGCTCTTCGCCTATCAAAATTTGACTGACCGGGTTACCGCCGATCGCCGTTTGCACCGCGTCCTGAATATCGGAAGCGTTAATGCCATAGCGGTCGGCTTTGGCGCGATCGACCTTGATGTTGACGTTGGGCTGGCCCAGCACCCGGAACAGTCCCAGGTCGGCGACGCCCGGGACGGTCTTCATCACGTCCATGATCTGCTCGCCGGTCTTCTCCAGATCCTTCAGATCGGAGCCGAAGATTTTTACCGCCAGCTCGCCTTTTACGCCGCTCACCGCCTCTTCCATGTTGTCGGCAATAGGCTGGGAGAAGCCCCACTCCACGCCGGGAATTTTCTCGACTGCCTGGTCCATGGCATCGATCAGCAACTCTTTGCGACCATGAAATTGCGCTCGCCACTGGGCACGGGGCTTCAGATCGACAAAGAACTCGGTATTGAAGAAGCCGGTGGCGTCGGTGCCATCGTCAGAGCGGCCCACCTGCGACACCACTTGGGTGACTTCGGGGAAGCTGGCAAAGATCAGCCGGGCCTCGTCCATAACCTGAATGCCGGTGGTCGGACCGGCGCTGGGAGCCAATGTCCCGCGTGCCCAGATCGAACCTTCGTCCAGATGAGGCAGGAATTCCGAACCAATCACGCCGCCTGCCGCCAGGTACAGCGACACGCCCAGGATCACCAGCAGCGCAGCCAGCGCCACCATGCGCCGCGCCATGATCCAGTTCAGGGTTTTCTCGTAGGACCGCGTGATCCAGCCCACCACCGGATTTTCCCAGGCCTTGACGCCTTTCTGGAAGATCAGGCTCGACAGAACCGGCGCCAGCAGGATGGAAAAGACCAGCGAGCCCAGCAGCGCGAAAGCTACCGTCCAGGCCATAGGCCGGAACAGACGGCCTTCCACCCTTTGCAGGGTGAAGATAGGCAGGTACGACAGGATGATAATCAGGATGGCATAGAACACCGGCCGCTGCACCTCATGGGCGGCGGCGCGAATGGTCTCATCCATCGAGCCATGATCGACCCGGATTTCCAGCCGGCGCTGAATATTTTCCACCATCACGGCCGCGCCTTCCACGATCATGCCGAAATCCAGCGCGCCCAGCGACAGCAGGTTCGCCGGAATATGCCGCAGGTCCAGCAGGATGGAGGCGAAGAACAGCGAGAAGGGAATGGTGACCGCAACAATCAGCGCCGAGCGAATGTTCCCCAGAAAGAAAAACAGCACAACCACGACCAGCAGAATGCCTTCGGTCAGGTTGTGGAGGACGGTGTGGGTGGTCAGGTGTACCAGATCGTCGCGATCGATGTGAGGCACGATCTTCACGCCCGGCGGCAGCACCTGTTTGTTGAGGAAATCTACTTTGAGGTCGAGATTGTGCAGCACGCTTTGGGCTTCGGCGCCCTTGCGCATCTGCACAATGCCTTCCACCACATCGTCGTTGTCGATGACCTTGCCGTCGGCATGACGGATGGCTTTGCCCAGCTTGCCCAGCCGGATCTTGGGGCCCTCGGTCACTATCGCAATGTCGCGCACTCGCACCGGCGTGCCATTCTGCACCTTCAATACCGTGGCCCCGATGTCGCTGGTATTTTCCATCAACCCGATGGCGCGGATGTTATAGGCTTGCTGACCTTTCTCGATGAAGCTGCCGCCGCCGTTGACGTTGTTGGCAACCAGGGCCTGCTCCACCTGCGCCATCGAAATGCCGTAGGCCACCAGTTTGTCGGGATCGACCTGTACCTGGTACTCGCGCGTCTCGCCGCCGAAGATCGATACCGCGGCCACGTCGGGTACCGACATCAGGTGTTTGTAGACCACCCAATCCTGCAAGGCCTTCAAGTCCATGATGTCGTACTTGGGATTGGTGCTTTGCAGCGTGTAGAAATAGATTTGCCCGGTGGGGCTGAAGTCAGGCCCGATCTGCGGATTCAGTCCCGGCGGCAGACTCACCAGGGTCAGCTTTTCCAGCACCTGCTGCCGGTTCTGCAAGTTGTCGGATTCGTCGTCGAAGATGGCGGTAATGAACGATAGTCCGGCCAGCGAGGTCGAACGCAGATGGGTCAGGTGTCCCAGGCCGTTCATCTGCGTCTCGATGGGAATGGTGACTTGCTGCTCGACCTCTTCGGCGGCTCGTCCCGGCCACTGCGTAATCACCCAGACATATTTGTCGGCCACATCCGGATAGGCTTCGACCGGCAGGTTGTGGAACGAGATGATGCCCCAGATCAGCAGGGCCACGCCCAGCCCCAGCACCAGCATGCGGTTCTTCAGCGCGAAGTCAACCAGGTAGCGGATCATGCCGGGCTACTCCTCCGCCGCGCTGGAGAACTGAAGCGCATTGCTTACGATTTGATCTCCCGCTTTCAGGCCGCTGATAACCTGTTGCGATCCATCGTTTTCCTGCGGCCCCAGCTGCACCGCTACCCGGCGAAAACGATTGTTCCCCAGCGGCACAAACACCCAGTCCTTATCGTGCAGGTGGACTACGGCGGAAGAGGGAACCACTACGCGATCGACCAGATTGTGCGCCCGGAACATGGCGGTAACGTACATGCCCGAGCGCATGATGCCGCTGGCATTGGGCAGCTCGATACGTACTTTCGCGGTGCGCGTATTGGGATCCATCACCTGGCCGATGTTGATCACCTTGCCGGGAAACTGATCGTGCGCGTAGCCGTCGACCGTAATGTCGGCGATGTCGCCCACGTGCACCCGCGACAACATGTCCTGATAGACATCGCAAACCACCCATACCCGCGACAGGTCGGCGATGGTAAACAGCGCCTGCTGATTATCCAGCGAGCGAACTCCCGTGCCGCCGGTGATCTGCTGATCGACGATGACCCCCGAGATGGGCGCGCGCAGCGGCAACAGCGTGGTGGGATGGTCAATGTCGCCCCCCAGTACTTTCACGTGGGCGGCCGCGGTTTGCAAGTCGACGGTGGCTTTGGCGTGCGCGTCCTGAGCGGCTTCCAGATCGGCCAGCGCGATGGCGCCTTTGTTATACAGAAGCTGCGCGCGCGCCAGTTGTTTGTCGGCCAACACTTCATCGGCCTGGAATTTCTGGTAGTCGGAAAACGCACCCGAAAGGTCGGGACTGTTGATCAGCAGCAGCACCTGGCCTTTCTTCACCGCATCGCCCAGCTTGACTTTGATGTCGACGACCCGTCCGCCTCCCAGCGAGACCACCGGCACCGACAGGTTCACGTCGGGAGTGACCACACAGTTCACGTGAACTTCGTCGGTCACCTGGCGCACCTGCGCCGTGGTGAGCGGAAACTGGCTCCCGTTTTCCATGGTGAACACATCGGGATCGGTATTGGTTTCGACCACCTGGGTCGGCGGGGTTTCCGTCGGGCTCTTCGAACAGCCGGCGAAAAGGGATAGGGCTGCCAGCAGCAATCCGAAGCAGCCCAGGCTTGCCATGCGCGGTCGCTTGATTTTTCCGCCGCTTGCTTTCTTCATGCCACGAACTCTTTGTGTAGTACTGGGCCTCCCGGGACGGCGAGCGAACTGCTGCCGCAGGGAAGCTGGAAATTCACCAACGATGCTGAGAACCTGCCTCCATAATTCTGAGGCGGAAAGGGATGCGATCATTTGCCCAAGGCAGGTGGAGCTCGGCCGCGGGAAGAAAGACCGAAGCCGCTGGACGCCGGAGTGCTCAATTCCACAGGGGGACAGAGTTGCCACGCCGCCGGCGCAGCCCAGAACGCCAGCGTCAGCAGTATCGCCAACAGGGGAAGGGGATATCCGCAGTGTCCCAGATGGAGCGGAGAAACAAAATGCTGAACCCGTCTGGGCGCTTCTTCTAGCAGGGCCTGAGCGGGATGCAGGTCGTCGCTGGCCGAAACGATAGGGAACAGCAGCAGCAGCACGCAAGCCAGCGTCAGCAGCGCCCGGGGATAAGCCAGCCCACCCGGGCTCGACTGCGGCCGGTGCCACATTAAGGCCAGAAAGGCAGCCATGCCCAGGCTGACCCAGATCAGATTAAGCAGCAGCTCCATAGGGACGCTTCAGTAGTTTAGCATCCGCTGCACATCGTTCCCCCAAAGCCGGATGGGCCGCCTTAGCCGGCAATTGCGCGATATTCATATCGCAGCGCAGGAAACTACTATCGCCCTTCCCGCCGCAACCTATGCCGTCTCGATTCCAGCTTCACTTTCCAGACCAAGCTCGCGGACGGCGATCTCGCGCATCCGGAACTTCTGTACTTTGCCGCTGATGGTGAGCGGGAACGCCGAGACGAATTTGACGTAGCGAGGAATTTTGAAGCGCGCAATTTTGCCCTCGCAGAATTGGCGCACCTGCTCCGCCGTCAGCCCAGAACCCTCATCCCGCACGATCCACGCCTCTACCTGCTCGCCGTACTTGCGGTCCGGCACGCCAATCACCTCGACGGCCCTGATTCCCGGACAGGTATACAGAAATTCCTCAACTTCCCGGGGCGAGATATTTTCGCCTCCCCGAATGATGACGTCTTTGGCCCGGCCGGTAATTTTGAAATATCCGTTCTGGTCGAGCACCGAAAGATCGCCGGTATGCAGCCAGCCGGCGGCGTCAATCACCCCGCGGGTCGCGTCCGGATCGTTGTAATAGCCTTTCATGACGTGATATCCACGCGTGCATAACTCACCCTGCTCGCCGGCCGGCACGGTAGCTCCGGTGGTCGGATTCACGATTTTGACTTCGGTATGAGGCAGCGCTTTGCCAACCGTGGTTACGCGCAACTCGATGGGATCGTCGGGCGTGGTCTGGGTAATTACCGGTGAGGCTTCGGTCAGCCCATAGGCAATCGTCAGCTCCCGGCAATGCATCTGGTTCACCACCCGTTTCATGATCTCGATCGGGCAGGGCGAGCCGGCCATGATCCCGGTGCGCAGCGTGCTGAGATCGCACTCGGCGAAAACCGGATGCTCCAGCTCGGCGATAAACATGGTAGGAACGCCGTGCAGTGCGGTGCAGCGCTCTTCGGCCACCACCCGCAAAGTTGCCTCGGCATCGAAGTAGGCGGCGGGAATCACCATGGTTGCTCCCGACGTCAAGCAGGCCAGATTGGCCAGCACCATGCCGAAACAGTGATAGAAGGGCACCGGGATACACAGCCGGTCCCGCGAGGTGAAGCGCATGGCATCGGCAATCAGCATCCCGTTATTCACCACGTTGTGATGCGACAAAGTCGCGCCCTTGGGCAGCCCGGTAGTTCCTGAGGTGAACTGGATGTTGATGGCATCGTCGAAACTGAGGCTCGACTCGCGCTGCCGCAGTTGCTCCACCGGAATGCGGTCTCCCAGTTCAAGTAATTCGTTCCAGCCCAGCATACCGGCGGGCAGGCGTTCGCTATCGGCGACTCCGCTATAACCGTTGGCGCCCAGGAAAATCAGGCGGCGCAAATCCGGCAGCTTCCTGGCGTGCAACTCTCCGTATGGCGACTGGTTCATCTCCGGACAAATCTCGTGCAGCACCTGCACGTAGTCGGCATCGCGAAATCCCCGCATCAGCAGCAGCGTCTGGCAGGCGGAGCGTTGCAGCGCGTATTCCAGTTCGAAAGCGCGATTCGATGGGTTCAGGTTTACCAGGATGGCGCCGATCTTGGCGGTAGCAAATTGCGTGATCACCCATTCCGCACAGTTGGTCGCCCAAATCCCTACGCGATCGCCCTTTTCAATGCCCAGCGCCAGCAGGCCGCGGGCGGCGCGCTCCACCTCGACCAGTAATTCCGCGTAGCTGTAGCGCAGCTGCTGATGGCGAACGATCAAGGCATCGTTGTCGGGAAAGGCGCGAGTCGTGTCGTCCAGCACTTCGCCCACACATTTGCCCAGCAGCGGAACCGTGGCCGCTCCGCACGAGTAGCTCAGTTTTCTTGCGCTAGACCTCTCAGTCTGCATGAGGGATGGCCGCCTGGGCCAATGCATAAACTATACGAAAGCCGAGACCAGGAAGCGGCAGGAATTTGTGCGCCGTCTCTACCACATTGGAGGTAGAAGAAATGGTGGAAGGGCAGGGCTTTACAGGCGGCGGAAACGTCTGGTTCGATCTATTTGGAAGGGGAGCGAGCGGAGCCAGGAGTCGAAGCACCCGCTTTTCCGGTGTCATCCTGAGCGAGGAGTTGAAGTACCTGCTCTTCCGTGTGTCATCCTGAGCGAACGTAGCGAGTCGAAGGACCCCTATTGCCCGCAAGCCAGCTCGCGCGGCGATAGCGGTTCTTCGCTGCGCTCAGCATGACAAACGCTTCAGATCGCGACGCACACCGCTTTCACTTCGGTGTACAACTCCAGCGCTTCGTGACCCATCTCGCGGCCCCAGCCCGATTGCTTGTATCCCCCGAAGGGCAGGGCGGCGTCGAAGACGTTGTAGCAATTGATCCACACCGTTCCGGCGCGCAGCTTCTCGGCAATGCGATGCGCCTTGCTGATGTCTTTGGTCCAGATCCCGGCTGCCAGCCCATACTCGTTTTGATTGGCTTCGGCTACCAGCTTGGCTTCATCCTTGAACGGCGTGGCGCACACCACCGGACCGAAAATCTCTTCGCGAACGACTTTCATGTTGGGATTGGTATTGACCATCACCGTCGGTTCCACGAAGTAGCCTTGCCCGGCACGGCGCTTGCCCCCGACTACCGCCTCGGCGCCTTCGTTCAAACCGGCTTCCAGATAACTGCAAACGCGATTCAGTTGCTCCTGCGACACCAGCGGTCCCATGTGCGTTTCCGGATCGAAGCCGTGCCCCAGCTTGATGCCTTTCGCGTGTTCGGCCACGCCGCCCACCACGTCATCGAAAATCTCCTGTTCCACATACAGCCGCGAGCCCGCACAGCAACACTGGCCATGATTAAAGAAGATCGCATTGGCCGCGCCGGAAATGCTCGACTTCGCCTCCGCGTCGGCGAAAACCACATTCGGCGATTTGCCGCCCAGTTCCAGCGAAACCTTCTTCAGATTTCCCGCAGCGGCCTGCAAGATCAGCTTGCCGACTTCGGTTGAGCCGGTGAAGGCAATCTTGTCTACGTCAGGATGGGCCGCCAGCGCGGCTCCCGCGGTTTCGCCATAACCGGTGACCACGTTGACCACGCCTTCGGGAAATCCCGCTTCCGCAATCAATTCGGCCAGCAGCAACGCGCTCAGCGGAGTCTGCTCGGCCGGCTTCAACACCACGGTGCAGCCCGTCGCCAGCGCCGGACCCAGCTTCCAGGCCGCCATCAACAGCGGAAAATTCCAGGGAATGATCTGGCCCACTACGCCCACCGGTTCGCGCCGCGTGTAAGCAAAAAACTTTACCTGCTTCGATCCCGCCGAGAGCGGAATGGTATTGCCTTCAATTTTGGTGGCCCAGCCCGCCATGTAGCGGAAAAGGTCGATCGCCAGCGGCACATCTGCCACCCGCGCCACCGCCAGCGGCTTGCCGTTGTCCAGGCTCTCCAGTTGCGCGAACTCCTCCACATGCTGTTCGATCAGGTCGCCCAGCTTCCAAATGAGACGGCCGCGCTGCGAAGGCGACATCTCCGGCCAGGGCCCGCTGTCGAACGCCTTACGAGCAGCTCTTACCGCGCGCTTGATGTCTTCGCTATCGCCCTCGGCGACCTGCGCCATCACTTCGCCGGTGGCGGGATTGTAGGTGGGAAACGTCTTTCCCGATGCTGCCTCCACCCACTTGCCATCGATAAACATTTTGCGCGGCTTGGCGAGGAACTCTTGTACGCGGCTGTGAATTTGCGGAGCACTGACGGTAGTAGCCATAAGGGCCTCCTGGATTAAGCGATGCGGCACGTCAGACCGAGTGGAGCGAAGAAATTGCCGTCGCCGAAGCGCAGTCGCTGCGCTGGCGCGAGTGCCCACATCCTTGCCGGAAAGTCTATCAGAGGAGCCCGGGCCCTGCGTAGCGCAGGAGTCAGGCACCAGGGGCTACGCACGAGGACTAGCGCTTAGCCCAAGTTTCTTTGCTTGGGTGGGGATTTTGACCTCTCACGTTGTCCTCCCGAGCGCAGCCCAGGGATCTGCGGTTCCCCCACAACGAAGCCCGCAAATGTTTACCCGCTGCTCGCCTGGGCCAGAGCCTGCTGCACATCGGGCGCGAGGACGAACAACTGATCGACTCGCGTGACTTTCAGAGAGGTAAGCAGGCGATCGTTTACCCCCGCCAGCACCAGCTTGCGGCCGGAGTTGTCGCGCGAAACGTGCGCCCCCACCAGGCAGCCGATCCCGGCCGAATCAATGTATGGCATGTCGGCGACATCGATGATCAGCAGCTTCGATTGGTCGGCCCGTACCATGGTCTGAAGCGGAAAAAAATTACCTAGCAGCAATGGCCCATGAAGTCGAAGAATCGTGGCCCCGGATTTGTCTTCAATTTTCTCTATTTCCAACGGCTTATCTTGCATAGGCTGTCATTCTATAACGTTGAATTTACCTTCCAATGTTAATTTCCGGTTACTCAAAGGATGAATCCTGGCTACCGGCAGCCCGATTGCCCCCCGGAACCCCTATGCTGGAATGAGGACAGTGAAGCAGGTTAACTGGCATCTTAAGATCACGGAGACACTGCAATGCCTGACATCGAATCGCAATATGTAGAACTCTCGGTCGCCGATGGCGGCAGCATGCGCGCCTGGTTCGCCCAGCCAAAAGAAGCCGCCAAGGCCGGCCTGATGGTCTTCCAGGAAGCCTTCGGGGTGAACTCTCACATCCGTTCCCTAACCGATCGGTTTGCGAAAGCCGGCTACGCCGCCATCGCGCCGGAACTCTACCACCGCTCGTCGCCCGGCTTCGAAGGCAAGTACGATGACTCCGCGCCGTCGATTGCCCTGGCCCGGCAACTGACCACCGAGGGTTTGCAGCACGACATCCGCGCCACTCACGGATTTCTGCGCGAGCGGGTTAACGCCAACATCGTATGTGTCGGTTATTGCATGGGAGGCCGGGTTTCGTTTCTGGCCAACACCTCAGTTCCGGTGCGCGCGGCGGTTTCTTACTACGGTGGCGGACTCGACGGCGTTATCGACCGCGCCGCCGAATGTTCTGCGCCCATGCTGTTCTTCTGGGGAGAAAAGGACAAACACATCACCGGCGAACATCGCCAGAAGGTCGCGAAGGGGATGCACGCGTCCCAGCATCCCTCGGCGCAGGTTACCTTCTCCGACGCCGACCACGGATTCTTTTGCGACCAGCGGGCCAGCTACAATCCCGCGGCCGCCCGGTTGTCCTGGGATCTGACATTGTCGTACTTCGAGCAGTACTTGTAGAAATTCATGAATTGGAAAAGGCGCGGCTTTGGCTGCTCCGTTACACGTCTTTAGAGTTGTCATCACGAACCGACCTTAGTCGGTGAGGGATCTGCTTTTCTGGGTGTCGCACAATCTGTTTAGCCGGGCGAGGGATCTGCTCTTTCTGCACTCCGTCGAAATCTTTCTACATGCCCCACCGCTCCCAATCCGCTGCCAATTCCGCGTCCCGCTCGGACTGGAAGTTCGCCATCCGCGCGCTGCGCCATCGCAACTACGCCCTCTTCTTCTCCGGTCAAACTGTCAGCCTGATCGGCACCTGGATGACCCGCATCGCCACCGCGTGGCTGGTCTATCGCCTCACTCATTCTCCATTCCTGCTCGGCCTGGTCGGTTTCTGCGGACAGATTCCCGTCTTCCTGCTGGGGCCATTTGCCGGCGTCTGGGTCGATCGCTGGAACCGCCATCGCGTGCTGGTAGTCACGCAGATTCTCTCGATGCTGCAGTCCTTCGCGCTCGCCTTTCTGGCGCTCAGCCATCGCATCACCGTCACCGACATCATCCTGCTCAGCCTGTTCCAGGGAACCATCAACGCCTTCGATATGCCGGCGCGCCAGGCTTTCGTCATCCAGATGGTGGAGAACCGCGAGGACCTGCCCAACGCCATTGCGCTGAACTCGTCGATGGTCAACGTCTCGCGCCTGCTCGGCCCGTCCATCGCCGGCGCCGTGATTGCCATGTCGAGCGAGGGCTACTGCTTTCTGATCGACGGCATCAGCTATCTGGCCGTGATCGCCTCGCTGCTGGCGATGTCGGGCATCGTGGTGCCGCCGGCGAAAGTCAGGCGGCGCGTGCTGCAGGAACTGGCGGAAGGCTGGCGCTACGTCTCCGGCTTCGTGCCCATCCGCTCCATCCTGCTGCTGCTGGCATTGGTGTCGCTGGTGGGCATGCCTTACACCGTCCTGATGCCGCTGTTTGCGGCGCGCGTGCTGCATGGCGGCCCGCACACGCTGGGCTTTCTGATGGGAGCAGCCGGCGTCGGCGCGCTCATCAGCGCGACCTGGCTGGCGGCGCGAAAATCGGTGCTCGGATTAGGGCGCGTGATTCCCCGAGTGTCGGCCCTGTTCGGAGCAGCGCTGATTGCGTTTTCATTTTCACGCTGGCTTTGGCTGTCGCTACTGATGATGGTGGCGACCGGCTTCGGCATGATGCAGGAGATGGCCGCCAGCAACACCGTGCTGCAAACCATCGTCGACGAAGACAAGCGCGGCCGGGTAATGAGTTTTTATTCGATGGCAATCATGGGCATGACACCCTTCGGCAGCCTGTTCGCCGGCCTCCTGGCGGCGCGCATTGGAGCACCGTACACGCTGGCGATCGGCGGGGCTTGCTGCATTGCCGGAGCAGCCTGGTTCCTCAGCAAGCTGCCCGAAATCCGCCGCTACATTCGCCCGATTTATTCGCGATTAGGAATTCTGCCGGTCATCGCCGAAGGTATTCAGGCCGCAACCCTACAGGTGGAGCAGGAAGAGTGAGGGTTGGGGAATCTGGTGAACCCGGGTGAGGCAAGCAGGACTGAATCGTGTCACAAAGTCGCGACCGCTGGGTCGGGTGGAGCGGCGCTTCAGCGCCGCGTCCAGTCCCCACATTTTGTCATCCCGACCGAGGACTTCAGTCCGAGCGGAGGGATCTACGGTTCGTCGCGCTGCGGCAAATTCGCGTCGTGACATACCCGTATCGGGCCGCGACGGTTTGTATCAGGGCATGGCTTTAGCCGTGCCGAAAAGCGACGAAAAGTATCCGGGCTTTAGCCCCTGCATACGTTTTGCAGGGGCTGAAGCCCGGATCTAATGGGCTCTTATCGGCACGAGTAAACTCGTGCCCTGATACAAAACTTCGCGACGGTGCTCTGCGGGTGAACATGCTACCACCGACTCCGAGCTAAGAACCGTCGGGTGCCCCCATCCTAGCCCTGGTTTTGGGCTAGGTGGAAGACGAAAAAGACTGTACTCTCCGTGACCTTTGGTCACATTTGTATCGGCCTACATCACCGGCGGCACCGTAATCCCCATCACCGCCAGTACTCTCACCAGTTCCCGCCGCACCACTGCCGCCGTGGCCAGCAGGAATTTCTTCCGTCCCTCATCGGCTTCGGTCAAAATGTGATGGCGATGATAGAAATTATTGAACTGCTGCGCCAGCTGAAACGCGTGCTTGGCGGCAAACGCCGGCTCGGTTGTCGCGATGGATTGTTCCACCACTAACGACGTTTTACCCGCCAACAGCCACAGTTCCCAGATTTCCGTGCCGCTGTCGGCGGCGAAATGCCGCGCGTACTCCACTTCGGCGGCCAGCGCCTGCTCCGGATCCACACCCGCCTTGCGAAAAATGTTAGTCGCGCGCACCACCGCGTACTGCGCATACGGGCCAGTCTCGCCCTCGAAGGCCAGCGCCTCTTTGAGATCAAATGCGATTACAGAGTTTCGCGTGAATTTGAGCATGAAATACCGAATCGCTGCGATCGCGATCGTGTTTGCAAGCCTTGAAGCGCGGTCCGTTCCGTTGGCGAATTCCTCTAGCAGTCTCGACGTCGCGCCGTCGGTGACTCCACTTGCATCACTCTGCTGCGCGGAACGCCTCATTGAGTCTTCGCTGTACTCCGGGTGCCTCCCTGTAATTTCCAGTTTCGCCTTTGCCAAGCAAGCGTCCAGCAGGTCGTCAGCCTTAACCCCGAAGCCTTTACGTCCAGATACCTCAATGTAAGACTTGGCGCGATCTTCTTCCTTGACCTCATAGCCGAGTTCCAGCGCGCAGCGCGGCGTCAGCGCCACCATCTCGTAAGAGAAGTGGGTGTAGTGCGCAGCTTGTTCGGTATACCCCAGCAGGCGAATCGCCTCAACCACGGTGTTCTGCGGATCGGATTGCCGCGAGTCGATCACGTTGTAGATCGCAGCCACATTTCCGAAGTGTGGATGATCCGGTTCGCCCTGCTCGGCCGAGATCCAGACCTCGTGACGGTTGGGATAGCGGTAGAAACGGCGGTAGCCGAAGTCGCGCCCCAGCAGCCCAAACTTCCACAGGTGATACGCGATGTCCTTACCAACGTACCCGACCGTGCCATTGGAGCGCACGATGACTTTGGCATCCTCGTCCGGACCGCTTGTCATCCCGAGCTCTTCACTTGTCATCCCGAGCGAAGCCGAGGGATCTGCGGTTTCCGGGTGCGCCGGGTGCCCCATCCTGACGCCTTCTTTTGGCGGTAGGGTGGGAGACGACAAACCGGGAGCCGCGGTTTTCGGTCGCGTCATCACCCAGCAACCTTTATTCTTCCCCTCGGTTTCGAAGTACAGCACGCCTTTCTGCTTCAACAACTCGAAGGCCGCATCCCAGAAATGCAGGTGCAGGATTTCGCTCTCGCGCGGCAGAAAATCGTATTCGATGTCGAGCCGGTCCATGGTCTGCAGATGCCGCCGCAACACCGCCGTCGAAATTAGCTCGGCAATTTCGGCCAGCTCGTTGCCGCCTTGTTCAATCGCGTGCAGCGCATCTGACCTGGCCTTCAACCGCTCTTTATCTCCTTCGTACCATTGCGACACGCGAGCGTAGAGGTCCCAGCAGTAATAATCGAAGCGCGGCGTGGAATCGATTAGTGCCACAATGTCAGACTTCGTCTTGCCTTCTAGTTGGGTAAAGCCGATGACCACGTCGGCAACCTGCACGCCGGTGTTGTCGATATAGTTCTGGACATCGACCGTGTGTCCGGCCGAGCGCAGCAGGCGCACGAAGGTATCGCCCAGGATGGCATTGCGCAGGTGTCCGATGTGCGCGGCCTTGTTGGGATTGATGCTGGTGTGTTCGACCAGAATCTTGCCGCTGACGTTGGCCGCGCCCTCGCCTGCATGGCCGGTAGCTCCTATGGTCTCGTCGGCGGCCAGCGCACGTGCCGCCACATCTCGCTTCAGCCGCGCATTGATGTAGCCGGCGCCGGCAACCTCGAGCTTGTCGAATCCTTCGGGAAGCGGGAACTCGGCGACGATCTCTTCGGCAATCTTGCGGGGAGCCTTGCGCAATCGCTTGGCCAGCTCGAACGACAGCGGCAGCGCAAACTCGCCCATCTCCACATTGGGCGGCTGATCGATGACAAGGTTGGCCAAATCGACGTTGTACTTCTCGCGCAGAAACGCGCGCATGTGTCGGGCCAGCTTCTTTTGTTGCTCAAGGTACATAGAAACCGCTATTCGCTTTTCGCTTTAGGCTCTTAGCTCTTAGCTCTTAGCTTTTAGCTCTTAGCCTTAGCTCTTAGCGTTCGAATTCTTTTCTGTGTTCTCTGTGCCTCTGTGGTGAATATGCTTTTCGCTTTTCGCTTTTAGCCTTTAGCTCTCAGCCTTCCGGTTCTTCTCCGTGGGCTCCGTGTCTCCGTGGTGAACCCGAAGTTTTCTTTTGCAGCAGCGCATTACCACCAGAATAACAAACGCAGGTTTGACGCTGTTTCGCAGCTTACCTATGATGAAATTTCTGCTGCGCGCGCCACCTGACGCGCCGGTCCGGCGGTCTCCCATGCGCATTGCCTATCTCGAATGCTTTTCCGGAATCAGCGGCGACATGTTTCTGGGCGCGCTGCTCGACGCCGGAGTTCGGTTCGAGTTGCTGCAGGAGACCGTTGCCGCCCTGAACATCGGGGCCACGCTGGAGATGTCGCGGGTGGACCGCAGCGGTATTTCCGGGACCAAGCTCGACGTGATCGTCGACGGCGAGAAGGATATGCCGCGCGAGGAGTTCTGGGCGGCACAACATTCACATTCGCAGGAGCACAGCCACGATGCCGCTGGAACCGCAGACCCCTCCACTGCGCTGCGCTCCGGTCGGGATGACAAGAAGGACGGCGGTGACGGTGGGCATCTGCACGTACACGATCATGCTGCGGCTCGTGGCCTCAGCGAAATTCTGAAGATCATCGCGGCGGCCCCGATCAGCGAACGCGCCAGACAAACAGCCAGCGAGATTTTCCTGGCGCTGGGAGCGGCCGAAGCCAAGGTCCACAATGTCGCCGTCGACGACATTCACTTCCACGAAGTCGGAGCGGCCGATGCCATTGTCGACATTGTTTGTGCGGCGGTCGGAGCGGAAGCTCTGGGCGTCGAGCAGTTCATCTGCTCACCGCTCAATGTCGGCAGCGGTACGGTGTCTTGCGCCCACGGAGTCTTTCCGGTTCCCGCGCCTGCAACGCTCGAGTTGCTGCGGGGCGCCCCCATTTATTCCGGCGAAATCCAGAAGGAACTGGTCACCCCGACCGGAGCCGCGATCGTGAAGGTGATAGTCTCAAGCTTTGGGCCGCGCCCGCAGATGACAGTCGATAAGATCGGATATGGCGCTGGATCGCGCAATTTCGCCGGTCACGCCAACGTCGTGCGCATCAGCCTTGGCCAGACGCTGGAGCCGGCAAAATCGAGTCACGCCGACGGCGGCAAGCTTGCGGAAGAAGAAATTGCGATCCTGGAAGCGAACCTCGACGACCTCAATCCGCAACTCATCGGTTACATCGTAGAGGAGGCTCTGAACGAAGGCGCGCTCGATGTTTTCACCACGCCGGTGCAGATGAAGAAGAACCGGCCGGGAACGCTGCTGACGATTCTGACTCGTCCCGCCGACGAAGATCGACTGCGCGCGCTGCTGTTTCGCGAGAGCAGCACGCTGGGCGTCCGGACGCGGCATGAAAAACGCTATGCGTTGGCGCGCCGGCACGAAACCATCTCGACGCCGTGGGGCGAGATTCGCATGAAGGTTGCCAGTTTGAATGGCACGGTTTCGCAGTACGCGCCCGAATATGAAGATTGCCGGCGCATTGCCGCCGAGCATCACGTCCCGCTGAAGACGGTGATGCAGGAAGCCATCCGCTTGTATTTGGACCGACAGAATGGATAAAGCCAAGCCCGAGAAGTTCTACATCACCACCCCTATTTATTACGTCAATGCGCGGCCGCACATCGGGCACACGTACACCACGGTGGTCTGCGATGCCATCGCCCGGCGCCATCGCATGCTGGGCGTGGACACCTGGTTCCTCACCGGCACCGACGAGCACGGGCAGAAGATCGAGCGCTCGGCCGCCGCCGCCGGCTGCTCGCCGAAAGAGTTTGTCGACAAAATCTCAGGTGAATTCCGCGGTCTGTGGGACCGCATGAAGATTACCTACGACGACTTCATCCGCACCACCGAGCCGCGCCATGTGCGTGGCGTGCAGGCCATGTTCACGCGTTTGCAGGAGCGCGGCTACATCTATAAAGGCTCCTACAGCGGCCAATATTGCGTGTTCGACGAACTCTATGTCGACGTCGTTGGCCCGGGCGCGCCTTGTCCCGAATGCGGCCGGCCAACCGAAACGGTTCACGAGGAAAATTATTTCTTCAAGCTGTCGGCCATGGAAGAGCGGCTGCTGAAGTATTACGCCGAGCATCCCGACTTCATTCGCCCCGAGACCCGGCGCAACGAGGTGATCGCCTTCGTGCGCAGCGGGCTGCGCGATCTGTCGGTCAGCCGCACTTCGTTCAAGTGGGGCATCCCGGTTCCGGGCGATCCCAAGCACGTCATCTACGTGTGGCTGGATGCGCTGGCCAATTATCTGACGGCGATTGGCTTCGGATCCGACGATCCCGCAGACCAGCAAAAGCTGGAGCGCTACTGGCCGGCCGATGTGCACATGATCGGCAAAGAGATCGTCCGCTTTCACTGCGTTTATTGGCCGGCGTTCTTGCTGGCCGCCGATCTACCGCTGCCGCACTCGATCATCGCGCACGGCTGGCTGCTGTTTGAAGAGAGCAAGATGTCGAAGTCGCGCGGCAACATCGTGCGCAGCGAAACCATTCTCGACACCCTGGGCCAGGACGCGCTGCGCTATTTCCTGCTGCGCGAAATCGTTTTCGGACAGGATGGCTCGTTCAGCTTCGACGCGCTGGTGCAGCGCTTCAACGCCGATCTGGCCAATGGCATCGGCAATCTCGCCAGTCGCACGCTCAGCATGATTTCGCGCTACTTCGAAGGTGAGGTGCCCTATCCGTCAGCGACTGGGCGCACACCAGCCGATGAGGCCATCGCGGATCTGTCGCAGCAGACGATTGCCGAATTCAACGCGCAGTTCGAGCAGTTCCAGTTCTCGCGTGCGCTGGAAACCGCCTGGACACTGGTGGCCGCGGTCAACAAATACATCGTGGAGAACGAGCCGTGGGCGGTGGCCGAGCGTGACGACAAAGACTCGCGCGCACGGCTGGGCACCATCCTTTACACCTCAGCCGAGGCATTGCGAATCGTGACCGCCCTGGTGCATCCCATCATTCCCGAAGCCACGGCCCGCATCTGGACCCAGCTTGGACTGGGCGAAATCGGCCAGGTCGATTTGCGGAAACTGGCCTGGGGACAACTGGAGTTGGGCGCAAAGCTGGGCAACGTGGAAGCCGTGTTCCCGCGCGCCGACAAGAGCGTGATCGAAAGGATGCAGCTCATGGAACAGGAACGCTCCGCCGAGAGCGAAACGAAACTGCCCTCGTCCGCGACACAACCCGCAGCCGGGGAAGCCAAGTCTGGTCAGGCTGTGGGTGCCCCATCCTCGTCGGCTGCGGTTGGCGACAGGGTGGGAACTGGCGATGGAATGGCCGGCAAGATCGGCATCGAAGATTTCCTCAAGGTCGAGCTGCGCGTGGGCCAGGTGAAAGTTGCCGAGAAAGTAAAAGGCGCCGACAAACTGCTGCGTCTGGAAGTCGATATCGGCAGCGAAGTCCGGCAAATCGTTGCCGGAATCGCCAAGGCTTACGATCCGGAAAAACTGGTCGGACGCAAAGTGGTGATCGTGGCTAACCTTGCGCCGCGCAAACTTCGCGGGCTGGAATCGAACGGTATGATTGTTGCCGCCTCGCTGGGCGACGAAGGCCAACCCGTACTGGCGGGCTTCCTGGAAGATGTTCCGGTAGGCGCAAAGCTGAAGTAGCCTAAAGAATTTCCGATTAAGTTCCGGCTTTGAAGGGGCGTGGCTTCAGCTGCGCCGTCACAGGCCCCGATTGTTTGTCATCACGAGCCGAGTTCACTTGGCGAGGGATTTGCTTTTCGCAGTTCTTAGCAAGCTGTAATCCGAGTTCAAGTTTTGTCAGCAGTCGGCCGTCAGAAAACTTTGTCCTGACTTCAGTTGGCTGCTCTGGAAAATCTGGAGCGGGAGACGGGGATCGAACCCGCGACCAACGGCTTGGGAAGCCGTGACTCTACCACTGAGTTACTCCCGCTCGTGGAGTGGTGAGCAAAGTCTAACACCGCGCAAAACCTGTCGCAATTCCTCTCGGCGACCGTCTTCAGCTCAAGCTTTTACCAGGCGTCGTCGGCGGCCAGTGCAAGCCTGGTGAAGATTGCGATGATAAGAAAGAGTGCAGCGTCAGCTGGGGATGACCATCCAAGCGCGTAGGCTCGACATGACGATCCAGAGGATTCACTGCGACTCTCTGCCTTGTCGCAGCATCTTCTAAGTCAACTTGCAGGCTTCAAGGACGACGCCATGTATCACTACGATCCCACCACCGCTCTGGAAGAATTGAATGAAGAAGCTGTGCTGCCCAACCCTGTACACCTGCGCGATATGATGCTCCGCGCCCATCTGGATGCCGACCATTCGCTGGAGTACAACCGCATCTTCGTCGAGTATCAGAAGAAGTTTGGCGAACTGCAGCATCTGGGACGCGAGTTGCTAAACGGCTTGGGCAAAGGATAAAACAGGCTTACCGCTTTAGCGCCACAAATCTCTGCTCCCGGAGGATGGTTTGAAAGTCTGGCTATTGTCTGCGCTGATTTGTCTGTTTGCCATCACGGCAGTCGCGGCCGAGGGGCACCCGGTTTCTTACCGCAGCGGCGACGAGACCGTGCATGGGGTGCTCTACCTGCCGCAGGGCAAAAACAAAGGCCCGTTTCCGGCGCTGGTCGTGATCCACGAATGGTGGGGAATGAACGACTGGGTGAAGCAGAAGGCGTCCGATCTGGCGCATCAGGGATACGCCGCACTGGCTATCGACCTGTACCGTGGCAAAGTAGCAACCACCGCTGACCAGGCGCACGAGATCATGCGGGGCGTGCCTCCGGATCGGGCTAACCGCGATCTGCTGGCCGCCGTCGCCTATCTTAAAACCTTGACCACGGTCGACGGCAAACGCGTGGGCGCGATCGGCTGGTGCATGGGCGGCGGCTACGCTTTTGATCTTGCCGTGCTCGATCCCAAGTTGAAGGTCGCCGTCATCAACTATGGTCACCTGGCAGCCGACAACTCAACCTTGGAGAAAATTCACGCCTCGATTCTGGGCATCTTCGGCGGCCAGGACCAGGGAATTCCAGTGCCCGACATCAACAAGTTTCAGCAGCAGATGCAGGCGCTCGGCAAGAAGGTTGAGATTCACATCTTCCCGGACGCCGGACACGCTTTCGAAAACCAGAACAACCAGAAGGGATATCGGGAGCAAGACGCTGATCAGGCCTGGAAGTATACCGTCGACTTCCTGGCGAAAAACCTGAAGCATTAGCCCCGGGAGGGAATGTTGCGCAAACGTGCTCGTGCAGCCTGGATCGTGCTGGCGTTAGTTTTGTTGCCGGCGCTTTGGGTGCTGAAGATCGAAGTCACTTACGCGCGCAATGTGCGCCATCTCCCGGCAGCCTTGCGCTGGCAGCGGCATGCGCCTACTCGCCTTTGGAAAGCCTGACGGCGCTCAACGGTCAGCCAGGGGTCCTTCGACTGCGGCGCGCAACAGAAGCGCGCCGGCGCTCTGGATGACAGATTCGATGCGTAAGTTCTGGCTTTACACCCGCTCCAGGATCATCGCAATCCCTTGCCCCACGCCGATACACATCGTGCACAACGCATAACGACCGCCCGTCCGCTGTAGCTGCAGCGTGGCGCTCATCACCAGCCGGGCGCCGCTGGCTCCTAGAGGATGGCCTAACGCAATCGCTCCGCCATTAGGGTTGACGTGCGCGGCATCGTCGGGAATTTGCAATTGGCGAAGCACCGCCAACGCCTGCGAGGCAAAAGCTTCGTTCAGTTCGATAACGTCCATGTCGGCAATCGTAAGGCCGGCGAGCGCCAGCACTTTGCGCGTGGCTGGAGTTGGACCGATACCCATGATGCGCGGCGCAACCCCAGCTGTGGCGGCAGCAACCACCCGCGCCTTGGGCTTCAGTCCGAAGCGCGTGACGGCGTCTGCTGAAGCCAGCAACAGCGCGCAGGCGCCATCGTTAACTCCCGACGCATTGCCGGCAGTAATGGTGCCGTTGGGTTTGACTACGGGCTTCAAGGCTGCGAGCGCTTCCAGGGTAGTCTCGGGACGGGGATGCTCATCCTTGTCAACCACCAGCGGCGGACCTCTGCGAGATACGACTGTAACCGGTGCGATCTCGGTGGCGAGCATGCCGTTGCGCTCGGCAAACGCTGCCCGTTGCTGGCTGCGATAGGCGAAGGCGTCCTGATCTTGCCGCGAAATGCCGAATTCCTGGGCGACATTTTCTCCAGTCTCGGCCATGGAATCCACGCCATACTGCGCCTTCATCAGCGGATTGACGAACCGCCATCCCAGCGTCGTATCTTCCAGCTTCATGCCCCGCGACCAGCCTGCCTCGGCCTTGCCCATCACGAAGGGCGCTCGCGACATGCTTTCCACGCCGCCCGCAATGACCAGCGAGTTTTCGCCGGTCTTGATGGCGCGGGCCGCGCTGGAAGTGGCATCCAGGCTGGAACCGCATAGCCGATTTATCGTTGTTCCCGATACCGACTGCGGGAGTCCTGCCAGCAGCAACGCCATGCGAGCCACGTTGCGGTTGTCTTCGCCCGCCTGATTGGCGCAGCCCAAGGTCACGTCGTCAACCGTACTCCAATCTACGGACGGGTTGAGTTCGACCAGCGCCTTGATCGCTATGGCCGCAAGATCGTCGGGGCGAACGGACGCCAGCGAACCGCCGTAGCGGCCGAAGGGCGTGCGGATGAGATCACAAATAAAAGCGTCAGACATTTCGAAAAAATTCACCCCAGGTTTCGCCTGAAAAGCGTCGCGCAAAAACTATCGCGTAAAAGTATCGCGTGCCAGTTATCACACGAACCGAAGTCGTGTTTCCATCATAACGTAGGAGATCGAGATCAGAGCTTGCGTCGCCGGCAGTCCAGGTCTAGCTGGTTACCGAGTGCAGCACCAGTCCCACCATTACCCAGAATGGCGTGACCAGCAAAAGTGAGAACAACAGTCCCTGAGAGAACTGCAGGCTGGCAGCCGCGTCCGCGCGAGTCCAGGTCAGGTCGGTCGAATGCAGGGCCCTGTTGAATTCCGGAAGCCGGGTGAGAGAAAACATAACGTCCTACTGTATAGGAAGATCTCGCGCGGCGCAGGGTTGGCTTTACTTCCCGGCAATTGGCGGTCACAGACGCCCGGTTCCATGAGGGATCTCGAAGCGTTTCATCTTGTTGTAGGTTGGTAAAAGGAATTCCAGCTCCTTCGATCTCAGCTGGTTGGCCACGTGATGTTCGTGGCGGGAGCGGGTGTAAGCAGCCAGCCAGCATTTTCGACGTTGCACTTCCATCGACTAGCAACTCCTGAAATCGGAACGGCAAGGCTTCGCCATTCTCAGCCCCATGATTTGTACCGGGAGCTAAGACAGGACGGCTTCAGACTCGGTCAGATTATGAGCCGCCCATTATCATCTAAGTGCTACAGCGTGATAATGCTAACGTGCTATGTCGCTAGAGCACGCTGCCTGCCAGCCATCCCTGTGGAAATTAGGGTGCGCAGTATCTATAAGTTAGGAGCTGTAGGAGTTCAGCTCGCGATTCGTGGGCGGCGCAGGTGTCCAAGTCCTGATCACGGCCTGTCCAGCGCTTGTACACATGTAGCCTGTCCTAGGTCTGGCCCGGCTGACCCGTTACAATCAATCCCGAATTCACTAGCCTCACGTGGGGAGCTTGATGCGGGTCCTGGTTACGGGTGGTGCCGGTTACATCGGGAGTGTGGTAGCGGACCGCCTGGTGCAGATCGGCCATTCGGTCACGGTTCTGGACAACCTGAGCAAGGGCAGCAAGCAGGCTGTGCCCGCAGCCGCCGAGTTCGTTCTCGCTGATACCGGCGATGCCCAAATTCTGGACAGCATTTTCCAGACGGGGCAGTTCGACGCCGTGATGCACTTCGCCGCTTTCATCGAAGCGGGCGAGTCGATGGTCGCGCCCGAGATCTATTTCGACAACAATTCCGCTCGCTCCCTTACCCTGCTGCGTGCGGTCCTCAAACATAACGTGCCGCGCTTCGTTTTCTCGTCGACCGCCGCGGTTTACGGCGAGCCGCGTCATGTCCCCATCACGGAAGACGATCCGCTGGAGCCGACCAACGCCTACGGCGAGGCGAAGCTGATGGTCGAGCGAATGTTGTCTTGGTTCCACCGCTGTCACGGATTGCGCTACGCCAGCTTGCGTTACTTCAACGCTGCCGGGGGGACCACGCTGCGCGGCGAGGCGCACCGGCCAGAGACGCACCTGATTCCCCTGGTGTTGCAGGTGGCGCTCGGTCAGCGCAAGTCAATCGCGATTTATGGGACGGACTATCCCACCAAAGATGGCACGTGCATTCGCGACTACATTCACATCCAGGATCTGGCGACGGCGCACCTGCTGGCGCTCGACGGCTTGGCTGAGCATGAGCAACTGATCTGCAATCTGGGAAGCGGCAACGGTTTTAGCGTGCGTGAAATCATCGACATCGCGCGCCAGGTTACCGGGAAGGATATTCCGGCGATCGAGGAGCCGCGCCGCCCCGGCGATCCCGCCGTGCTGATCGCCAGCTCGGAGAAGATCAAGCGTGTGCTGGGCTGGAATCCTCAATATTCGGAGGTTGAGGCCATCGTGCGCAGTGCCTGGGAGTGGCACCAGTCGCATCCCCAAGGATATGGCGGATAGTCCGGCTGTTTGTAGATTGTTGAGTATTTCGGGTAGCTGTCTGCCGGGAAAGTTCGACCAACAGAGAGGAAATCCAATGAAGAGACGCGTGATTGCTTTATCGTGCTGCATCGCCATGGCTGCGGTGCTTGCCTTTGCGCAAGGCGCCGAGGAAGGCTATCAGATGGCCAGAGTGGTTGCCTTCGAAAGGGTGGCGGCAAGCGCGCAGCATATGGAAAATTCGGAACAGTACAAGATGTCGATGCGCCTGGGCGACTGGATCTACAATTGCCGCGCCAGCGCCCCGGCTGCCGTGTTTCTTGACTGGACCGCCGGCAAAGAATTTCCCACCAAAGTAAACGGCAAGGTATTGCTGGTGAAAAATCCGGATGGCCAGGTAGTAGAGCTGAACATCGTCAACAAGAAGGCGCCGAAATAAAAGCTGTCGACTTCAGGGTGCCCGGTTCTAGCTTCTTTTGCCAAGGCGGGGCATTTTGTCGCTACAACGAAAATCCCCACCAAGCTCTGTGCCCCAGGTTCGCGTCCGTCTTCTGGACACTAACCTGGGATACTAAAGTAGGATACTAACCTCGGCAGACGCCGATTTACTTCGGTTGAAACATGGCAATCGTGGCGCCCGTCGGATCGGAAATGACCGTGAACCGGCCGACGTTGGGTACTTCCTGCGGACCCATGCAGACCTTGGCTCCCAGCGATTTAGCTTTCTCGGTAGCCGCGTCGATGTCTTCCACTCCGACATAGGCAAGCCAGCCAGAATTTCCGCCGGGCATCGACATCATGCCGCCGCCCGGTCCGCTCACAGGTTTGAAGGTGCTGTAGATGCCCGTTGCGCCCATGTCCATGTCTTGGAACTGCCAGCCGAAAAGAGCGCCGTAGAATTCCTTCGCCTTAGCCAGATCAGGGGTGTTGAGCTCAAGGTGTACAAACGGATTTGCCATAGATTGCTTCCTCTCATGGTGTGCTGTAATGCGCATTCCATGCTAACCGCAAGAGGCCGGCTCCGCACGTCGCTGTGAGCAGCTATCCCGGCATTCATCCTGCAAAAGACGCGCTTCGACACAACGGCCACCAAATGTGTTCCCCGGCTCCTCTCATGGAAGCCGAACAGAAGGGCAAAGCTGGACCCTAGTGCCGACCTCACTTTTTTCCTCGCTTCTTTACCGAAACCGACTTGGTATGCTTCTTAGGCACGTCGGGGGCCAACCGCGTGTCCTCCAAATTTTCTCCGACGCTGGAGTAGAGAAGGGTGCCGTGGTTTCTCACGTACGAGAGGGGCACTTTCGGGTTGTTAATATCTTTGTTGCCGTCGGCAATCCACTTGGCCCCCCACTTTTGATACCAGTGCTCCATAGCGTCCGGTTTAAGCAAGAAAATCTCTTTCAACTCGATCGCTTCATAGGTCGCAAAAATCCAGTCAACTTTTCTGTACTTTTCGATGATGACGGGGTTTAGGTGATGGTGGGTTGTAAACTGGTCCGTCCTGAGCAAATTCACGGTCTTCAGCTCGTATTCGTTACCTTCAGCATCGACAGCGTCATTGCCTTCGCGGGCCTTGAGTACGGTTAGGCCGAGAATCAACGACACCTGAAGGATCTTCCCGCCATTGTCCTGAAAAATGTCAGGTATGCTATGTTTCATCGCGAGCTTCTGGTACTCACGAACGGCAGGAAACAGCCTCTTGAGGAGTTTGGTGTCAGGATGAGGCTTCATGCTGGCTCATCCTCCAGTAATTTGCTCGGGTCAATGCCGAACGCAGCGGCAAGCTTCGCGATATTGTCGATAGAGACGTTCCGCTCACTGCGCTCAATCGATCCGATGTTCGTTCGGTGAAGTCCGGCCAGGTCGGCTAAGGCTTCTTGCGAAATGCCACGTTCGGCCCGCAGTCGCCGAAGATTTCGTGCTAACGTTATGCGAAGTGCGGGTATGTGTTTACGACGCGGCACATTTAGAGACTTGACCCGGGATGACTTTAGGTCTACAGACGTTACGTAGCTTTTTTGCCAGCAACAATTGAAGGGTATAGGAAGCCACATGCGGCACAAATTGCTGACTCTGCCGGTTGCTCCGGCTTACATCACGACACACGGGGCTGCGTACTGCGGCGATTCCCTCGATCTGCTGGCGGCTCTGCCCGATGCGAGCGTAAATCTGGTAATGACTTCGCCACCCTTTGCTTTGCAACGACAGAAGGCATACGGCAACAAGGACCAAGCCGAATACATTGATTGGCTTGCCCAATTTGCAAGGCAAGTTCACCGAATTCTAAGAGATGATGGCAGTTTTGTGCTTGACCTTGGGGGAGCTTACGAAAAGGGTGCCCCCACTCGGAGCCTTTACAACTTTCGTGTCTTGATTCGGTTTTGCGATGAGATAGGCTTTTTCCTTGCCGAGGATTTTTATTGGTTTAACCCCTCGAAGCTCCCCAGCCCAATCGAATGGGTGAACAAGCGTAAGATGCGCGTCAAAGACGCTATTAATACTGTGTGGTGGTTTAGCAAGACAGAGTGGCCGAAGGCCGACGTAACGAAGGTGCTTGCTCCCTACAGTGAGAGGATGAAAAAGCTTCTCGAAGACCCGTCTGCCTTCTACACCCCCAAGGTTCGACCGTCCGGTCACGATATAGGAAAAGCCTTCGGCAAGGACAATGGCGGCGCAATACCGCCAAACCTCCTACAAATTCCGAACACGGAATCTAATGGTCAGTATCTTGGCGGTTGTAAAGTAATTGGAGAAAAGCAGCACCCGGCTCGCTTTCCCGCGAGGCTCCCCGAATTTTTTATCAATATGCTGACTGAACGGGATGACTTGGTGCTAGACATTTTCGCTGGCTCAAATACCACAGGGCAGGTTGCGCAAACGGAACATCGACGGTGGCTCGCCTTTGAACTATCTCGTGAATACGTCGGAGCATCAGCCTTCAGATTTCTGGAGAAACAGAACACTCACGCAGAAATGCGAGAAATCTTTGACCGCATAGAGGCGGGCGAAACAGTTGACCTGAGCGAATATGTGATCCAAGGAGAATTACCAATAGACAACTCGGCGAACCGCTTGCCAGGCGAACATTCGAGTCGCCTTTCACAGTAGTGAGATTCTCTTGCTTGTCCAGCTTTACTTTTCTCGTTTAATGAGGACGCAGCGGTAGCCCCGTGCCTTAAAGGTCTGATTTAGGTAGGTGCCCTTCGATTGGGCGGAGAGAAAAGCCGTGTACTCCTCGGCAGGCACGTCGAAATAGTCGTAGATGTTCCCATTCTCCCGGAATTCGATCTCCAGGATCCGCTCCGTAATCGCGTAGCCGATACTTGCGATCGCTCTGGATTCGATAGGTGTTCGTTGCATTTCTAGTGGGGAAATCCGAAAAATCCCCACCCAAAGCAAAACCGGCTTGGATGGGGCACCCGAATCAAATCGGACTACGACCGTGAGTCAATAGTGATTCTCGAAAAGTTGACTCAGCCCTTGTAGCCCGCTCCGCGCAGCGCCTTTCCGAACGCGCCAACGAAGTCTGTCACACTCTCTTTCGTCGCCAGCGGACCCATCAAACCGACGCGGAAGATCTTTCCGGCCAGCGGTCCGAAGCCTCCGGCGATTTCTATGCCATTGTCTTTCAACAGCGTAGTGCGGACTTTGGCATCGTCAACGCCCTGCGGATTCTTGGGAGTGTTCAGGTTCCAGATGCGATCGGCGGGCGCGACCAGCATCTCCAGTCCCAGCGCTTCAATCTGCTTCACGAACTCCAGGTGCGCCTGGTGATGCCGGTTCCAGCGATTCTGCAGGCCTTCTTCTTCGATCAGCGTCAGGCCTTCATGCAGCCCATAGAACATGGTGGCCGAGGCGGTGTGATGATAGCGATGCGAGACCGCCAGGTAATCGGCAATCAGTTTCAGATCGAAGTACCAGGAATGATTCGTTGTCTTGCGGGCTTTCAGCCATTCGGCCGCGCGCGGCGATACCGTGATAGGCGACAGTCCCGGAGGGCAACTCAATCCCTTTTGCGAACAGCTATAGGCGATGTCGATTCCGACCTTATCGACCTCGACCGGCATGGCTCCCAGTGAAGTAACGCAATCGGTGATGACCAGCGCGCCCACTTCATGGGCCGCTTTGCAGATGGCTTCGCCGCGCTGGAAGGCGCCGGCAGAAGTTTCCGCCTGCACATACATCACGACCTGCGGCTTCTCGCGGTGAATGAATTCGGCGGCTTCCTTATCGCTGAAGACTTCGCCCCAGGGCTTCTCGAAGCGCACGACTTCGCCACCTTGCCGGCGAGCCATTTCGGCCATGCGGTCGCAAAAGAATCCGTTGGCGAACGACGCAACTTTGGTGCCTGGCTCGACAAAGTTGCTGATGGCGGTTTCCATGCCGCCGCTGCCGGTGGCGGAAATAACGAACGTCATCTCGTTCTTCGTGCCGAACACGGTGCGCAGCAGCCGTTGAATGTTATCGGAGACCTGAAAGAAATAGGCATCAAGATGGCCGACGATCGGCTGGGCCATCGCCTGATAAACCCGGGGATGCACCTGGCCCGGTCCGGGTCCGTACAAAAGTCGTTTGGGAGGATGAATCGAAATATCTTCCATTAGCGCGGTTTCTTCTGTGGAGTTATTCATGCAACGACTCCTTACATAGTAGTGGATGCTCCCAGTATATCGGTGGGTCGCGAAAGGATTATGTGATCGGTGAACATTCCGGGAGTATCGGTCCGTCAGGATTTGGACAAAGCTCTGCGGCTGAATCCGCGGACCAGCGAATCCGGCGGCAGAATCGGAGTCGCAGGAATGCCGGTCACCCAGCGCCAATCCGAGAATCACGCGAACGCAGCCGCTCTGGAAATGATTGCCAGTCTTGACGTTGCGACGGTTGATGTAAACTCGTGCGAGCCCAGCCATGCCCATGCCCAAAGCTACTTGCTTGTCACGCTTCGCCAATTTGAAGCCCTGCCTCGTCGGGCTGTTGCTGCTGTTGATTGCGCCGTCATTGGCATTGGCCGATGCTCCGCAGGAAGTGCGCGGAACCGTGAAAGACCGCAGCGGAGCCGTGGTGGCCCGGGCGCAGGTCGTGCTCACGCTCGAAGGACAGCAGCTAACCCGGGTGACCCAGCCGGATGGAACTTTCGTCTTCAGCGGCGTTACCGCTAGTTCAGGAACAATTGTCGTGACCGCCTCCGGATTTGCCACCACCACGACCGCGTGGCATGCCGGCGAAAATCAAATCACCATCACGCTGGCTCTGGCGGCTGTCCAGCAGAGTCTGGATGTGACCGGAACGCGCACGGCAATTCTTCCCACCGGCGTTGACGACGTCGAGGCCCAACCCGACGCCGTGGTGGTCACCGACGATCAGTTGGCTCAGTGGGGAGCTCTGGCCACCGACGACAAGCTGCGTCAGGTGCCCGGCTTCTCGTTGCTGCGCCGATCGGGAAGCCAGACCGCCAATCCCACATCGCAAGGCGTATCGTTGCGCGGTCTGGGTGCCAGCGGCGCGAGTCGAGCTCTGGTCCTGGCTGACGGCATTCCCCTCAACGATCCTTTCGGCGGATGGATCTACTGGGCGCGAATTCCGCAAGCCTCACTCGATCAGGTGCAACTGGTTCCTGGAGGCGTTTCGGCGCTCTATGGAAATGACGCGCTGGGCGGCGTGATCAATCTGGAGACGCGCCCGGCGGTGCAGACGGCAGGCAATGTCGAGGTATCGTACGGCAACGAGAATTCGCCCTTCGGATCAGGCTGGGGCGCGCTGAGGTTTGGACAGTGGGGCCTGATCGCCAGCGGGGAAGGATTTCGCACTGATGGCTATATTGAGGTTCCCCAAGACATTCGCGGCACTGTCGATACGCCTGTGAACTCGCAGTATGGCAGCGGCAATCTGCGGCTGGAGCGGCTCTTCGGAGATCGCGGCCAGATGTTTCTGAACGGCACGCTCTACGGGGAAGACCGGCAGAACGGCACGCCCGATCAGATCAACGACACTACCATTCGCCAACTGGCGTTTGGTACTGACTACAACAGTCCTGCGGCAGGATTGTTTACGCTGCGCTTGTACGGCGGAACTGAGAACTATCACCAGACATTCTCTTCGGTAGCGTTGAACCGCGACAGCGAATCGTTGACCGACGTTCAGAACGTTCCGGTGCAGCAGCTGGGGCTGATCGGACAATGGTCCAAGCAACTTGCCAGCCGCTTCACGCTGCTGGCCGGGCTCGACGGCACTCACGTTCAGGGCGTAAGCCTGGAGACGACCTACTCCAGTGGCAACCCCACCGCCGATTTATCCAACGGAGGTACGCAGGAGACGTTGGGCGCCTTCCTGGAAGGCATCGTGCAGATCACGACTCGCTGGTCGCTGACCCTGGCGGGAAGGGAAGACTTGTGGAGCAACTACGATGCCAGTTCCATCCGCGTCCCAGTGAAGGGATCACCCACCGACATCAATTATCCAGCGCGGGGACAGAATGCGTTTGACCCGCGCATCTCGACCTCCTACCGGCTGAGCGATCACGTAGTGCTGTATGCGGCGGGATATCGCTCGTTTCGCGCTCCCACTTTGAACGAACTCTACCGGGCGTTTCGCGTGGGCAATGTAGAAACTTTGGCCAACGCCTTCTTACGCGCCGAGCGCTACTCCGGCGGCGAGGGCGGCTTTCGCGCCAGCCTGGCAAGTAATCGGGTCTCGATCCATGGCAGCTTGTTTGGCGGCGTGGTCACGAACCCGGTGGAGAACGTGACCTTGAGTTCGACTCCCACTTTGATCACCAGAATGCGCGAAAATCTGGGCGAGACGCAGGCACTGGGCTTGCAACTGGGAACCGACATCCGGTTTACCAATCGCATTACGTTGACTGCCGGCTATCAATTCATGGACACCACAGTCGCCAGTAATCCTTCCGATCCCGCGCTGGTTGGCAATCAGATTCCCCTGGTACCGCGCAACGTGTTCACCTTCCAGGCCACGTGGGCCGCTCCCAAGAATATCTTTGTGGCCGTCCAGGGCCGTACCGAGAGCAATGAATTCGATGACGATCAGAACCTGTTCCCGCTGGGAGCTTCTTTCGTGCTGAGCGCTACGGTCTCGCATCCTCTGCCCAAAGGCTTCGACATTTTCTTTCAGGGCGATAACCTTACCAACGATCAGTACAACATTGCCAAGACGCCGGTACCGAATCTGGGACAGCCTATCCTGGCCAGAGTGGGGTTCCGCTGGCAGGGCCGCAGATAACAGCAGGAAATAAATGGAACCGCGATACTTCGCAGACGAGAATTCCATCTTATAAGGCAGAATGATTCTTACTTGGGTTCCAGTCAAAGTGACCCTACGCTGAAATCTCGGAAAACTCCGGGAGAAAGACACGAATGTCCATACGTGCGCGTTCCTTTGCACTGATAGTTCTCGCCGTAGTGGTGACGCCGGCATTGTGTCCGGCCCAGACCGAACAGCCCACCCGCTCAGCCGAAGCCGCCAAGCTGCTCAAGAGCGATCCGCTACATGTTTTCAGCCAATCGGTGCAGCAGCTCTCCAGCCAGGTCACCAAGTCAGTGGTGCAGATCTTGACCACCGGTTTCGGCTTAAGCACCGACGACGACAAGAGCGATACCGATACGGCCTACCTTGAGCCGCAGCGTGGCATCGGCGCGGGCGTCATTCTGTCTTCCGATGGTCTGATCGTGACCAACGCTCACGTGATCCAGGGTGCCAGAAAAATCCGCGTACGACTGCAAGGTCTGGACAAGCAGGAGGCCAAGGAGCTGGCGGCGCCGCATGGCCCCATCGAAGCCAAAATCGTGGGCGTGGATGAGGTGACGGACCTGGCCGTGCTGAAGATCAACGTGAGCGGCTTGCCGGCTCTGCAACTGGCCGACTCCAGCGACCTGAAGCAGGGGCAGATCGTGTTCGCCTTTGGCAGCCCGCTCGGCTTGGAGAATTCCGTCAGTATGGGAGTGATTAGCGCAACCGCTCGTCAGATCGATCTCGACAAGCCCGAGATTTACATTCAGACCGACGCTCCCATTAACCCCGGCAACAGCGGAGGCCCGCTGGTCGATGTGGATGGCCACGTGGTCGGCATCAATACGTTCATCCTGTCGCAGTCGGGAGGAAACGAGGGCTTGGGTTTCGCTATTCCCAGCGATGTGGTGCGTAGCGTCTTCGATCAGATTCGAACCGAGGGCCACGTGCATCGCGGTCAGATCGGTGTGTATCTGCGTACCATCAATCCCGACCTGGTTGAGGGCCTGCATCTGCCGGTGAATCACGGTGTGTTGCTGGAAGATGTCATTCCCGGCTCGGCTGCCGATAAGGCCGGCCTGAAGGTTGGCGACGTCGTGGTCAGCGTGGGAGGCAAGCCGGTCAACGATGTCCGCCACTTCGCACTTGATTTGTATCGTTACAAGGTCGGACAGAAGGCCGACGTCGGTGTCTTGCGCAACGGGCAAGTGCAGGTCATTCCTGTGACTGTGATGGAGCGGCCTGACGATCCGCAGCGTTTTGCCGACATGCTGACCGGCCCGGACAATCTTGTCGGTCGTCTGGGAGTGGTCGCTCTTACGCTGAATCCCGAACTGCGCGAGGCGCTTGGCGACGTGCGGATTCCTACCGGAGTGCTGGTGGCCGCGCGCACCCAGACCAGCACGCTGCTGGGCGAAGGTCCGCAGCCCGGCGACATCATTCACGCGATTAATGGCGTTCCGGTGCAGGACCTGTCAGGCTTGAAGCAGGCATTGCGCAAGGTCAAGTCGGGAGACGCCATCGTGCTCCAGATTGAGCGCTCCGGCGAACTGAGGTACCTGATACTGGAGTCGGAATAGACGCGAAGGGACTGGTGTTGATTCCGTCGAGCCCAACTGCCTTCTGCTGATGACAATTGTGACCGGCGGGGACTGCGAATTTTGTCCTCACGACCGCAGTGGGACCTGCCTTTCTTGTGGCCGAGAAATTTGGGAACCTCTCAGCCTCTGGCCGTCGGGTTATGCAGCTCTACCACGCCCCTCGTTCCAGGGGCGTCTTCCGTCTTGTCCTGAGGACCTAGAGGTCCGCCTTCGCGCATCTTGGCGGTGATCTCTTCAATCACGATTTCTACCACGGTGGTTCCGTCGAGATGAGATTTCGGAGCTGCCGTATAGTCCTGGCCGGCGGTGCGGCCGGGGAAGTAGCGCAAGGTCATCTCTTCGAAGAGGACGCGCTTCTCCTCGGCATCTTTGATCAGCCTTCCGCGTCCAAAGCACATCACGCAGCGATAGTTGGCGGAGTGATACTTGGCATCGCGCGAAAACACCAGCCCGTCCAACTCGGTCACGGTGGCGCACACCGGGATACCGGACGCTAGTTGCTGCAACATGCGGCTGGGTAGGCCTCCGTGAAGATAAAGGCGGTCAGGCTGCTTGGCCGAATATTGATAGAGCATGGGAATGACGTAGGGACGTCCATCGTGCTCGAAACCCACATGCGCAACATAACCTGCGGCGAGAAATTCACGCGCGCGATCAGGTACGGCGCGTTCCGGATGTTGACGAATGGTGGTGATCCAGGTGCTGTCGACTGAAGTTTCGCTCATGATTTCGTTTCCCCGCCGAATGAATGATTGGACTTGCCAGATCCTCGTCCGTAATCCGCCCGAGGAAGAGCTCTACCTGCGTCGAATATAACAAAGGTGGTTTGATTGCCGTGAGGTTTGAGAAGACCTACTACCCGACTGCTGTCCGACTCTCCAGCAATAAAAAAGGCACGGGGAAGGAGTACCCGTGCCCAACGTGCCGGTTAGCACGCTTCTCTGCTAGGGAAGATCTAGTCGTTCGCTGAAACGCTGCCGCCGCGCACATGCTCGTGTTCGTGCTCACAGGTTAGCGGACACTCGCCAAGAATCGGCCGGCAGGATGGATCCTGGCCCACCTCAATCATCTGCGCCGGCACCTTGACTTCGGCAAACTGCTCCGCCTCAGTGGAATGCTGCAGCGCGCCCAACGACGACTTGCCGCTGGCGATGACCTGCGTTACCTCGTCGAAATATCCCGTGCCGACGAACCTCTGATGCTTCGCTGCCGCGTAGCCGTGGCTGAATTCGCGAGAGAATTCTTTTTCTTGCAGCCGCGAATAGGCCGTCATGCCGGTTTCTTTGTAAGCGCGGGCCAACTCGAACATGCCGAGGTTTAGCGCGTGGAAACCTGCCAGCGTTATGAACTGGAACTTGTAGCCCATCTCGGCCAGCGCCGGCTGGAAGCGCGCAATCGTGGCGTCGTCGAGCTTCTTCTTCCAGTTGAAGGAAGGTGAGCAGTTGTAGGCCAGCATCTTGCCGGGGAACTTCGCGCGGATAGCATCGGCGAAGCGCTCGGCTTCCTTCAAGTTCGGTTCCGACGTCTCGCACCAGATCAGATCGCAATACGGTGCATAGGCCAGGCCGCGCGCAATGGCCGAATCCAGACCTCCGTGGATGGCGTAGAAGCCCTCCGGCGTACGCTCGCCCGTGCAGAAAATGCGATCGTAAGGATCGATGTCGCTCATCAGAAGATGCGCGCTGTTGGCATCGGTACGGGCCAGGATCAGCGAGGGAACATCCAGAACGTCCGCCGCCAGCCGGGCTGCGATGAGCTTCTGCACGGCTTCCTGTGTGGGCACCAGAACTTTGCCGCCCAGGTGGCCGCACTTCTTCGCCGAAGACAGCTGATCTTCAAAGTGAACGCAAGCCGCGCCCGCTTCGATCATGGCTTTCATCAACTCGAAAGCGTTCAGAGTGCCGCCGAAGCCGGCTTCCGCGTCAGCCACCAGCGGAGCGAACCAGTTAATTCCGTTCTTGCCTTCCGAATGATGAATCTGGTCGGCGCGCGTGAGGGCGTTGTTCAGGCGGCGGCAGAGGTTGGGAACGGAATCGGCAGGGTAAAGACTCTGATCGGGATACATCTGGCCGGCATTGTTGGCGTCGGCCGCGACTTGCCAACCGCTCACGTAGATTGCCTTCAGGCCGGCTGCAACCATCTGCACGGCCTGGTTACCACTCATGGCTCCCAGGGCGTTGACGTACCCGTCCGAGTTGAGCATCTCCCACAGGCGTTCTGCGCCCAGGTGGGCCAGCGTGTATTCGATACGAAGCGTGCCGCGCAAGCGCACAACGTCTTCCGGACTATAAGGACGGGTAATTCCGTTCCAGCGGGGATCGGTCTTCCAGGATTTTGCCAGTTCAGCCGCGGTTTTTTGTGCCGCCATGTTCGTGATCTCCTCTCGATGTTCGAGCGTTTGAGTAGGGGTCGAACCACCCTGAGTCATTTGCACTGCGGGGCCGGCTAGAACGAACGTTCGGTTCAATAGGCTGAACACTCATTCCGTGGGCTGCACCAACCTTATGCGTCGCCGCTGGAATCGTGCAACCCTGTTGTTCAACATATTGAACAAAAATTCATCATTCTGTACGATGGTTTCAGATTCTTACACTGCTAGACTGGTTGTGTATGCCTCGTCAAAACGAAAATCCTTCCACCGCCGTGGAGCGCACGCTGTCGATTCTGGAGGCTGCGGCCCAGCGTGAAGGTGGCATGTCGAATGCCGAATTCAGCCGTAAACTTAAGATTCCAAAGAGTTCGGCCAGTTACATCCTGCGCACTCTGGAGCAAAAAGGCTATCTGCGCCGCAACGGTGAAGACGGGACCTACCGGCTGGGAATGAAGGTATTGAGCCTGTCGCGGGCAGCTTTGAGCGGAGTCGACGTGCGCGAAGTGGCGCTGCCCATCATGCGCCGCCTGGTCGATCAGATCCACATCACAACTCACCTGGCGATCCTTGACCACGGCGAGGCGGTTTACGTGGAAAAGGTCGAGGCGCAGAGTTTTATCAAGATGAATACCTGGATCGGCCGCCGCATGGAAGTGCACTCGACGGCCGTCGGCAAGTGTTTGCTGGCCTATCTGGACGCCGCGGAGCGCGACAGCATTCTGCACCAGCGCGGGCTGAAGAAATTGACGCATCACACCATTACCACGCTGCCACGATTGATGAAGGAATTCGAACGAGTACGCCGGCTGGGTTATGCCATCGATGATGAAGAGAACAGCCTGGGTGCCCGCTGTGTGGGCGCGCCTATCTTCAACAGTCAGGGACAAGTGGAAGCTGCCGTCGCGTCAACGGGAACGATCAACGACGTGCCTCACGACGCCGTTCCTCATATTGCCGACATGGTAAGAGAGGCAGGCCGCCGCATCTCGCATCAGATTGGCTACCGCGGACCGTATCCCAAAACAGTGGATAGTGTTTAGTGATTACCGGGTAGAAAGACAAGAGCTAAACTCTTTTCGGAGGGCAGCTCTGGTTTTTTCCTATCCACTAGCTACTATCCTCGATCCACGGTTACGGCGATGAAAAACTCCAAGACAGTTCGGCTGACGGACCGGCAGTTTGCCTTGATTGCGCGAGCGCTGGCCGATCCTCGCCGCTACAAGATACTCAAGCAAATCGGGGCTCGCGATTGCCCCGTCCCCTGCGCCCAGCTGCGGGATAGCCAGCCGATCAGTGCCGCCACCCTCTCCCATCACATGAAAGAGCTGGAGACGGCTGGGCTTATTAAAATTGTGCGCCAGGGAAAATTCGCCAATCTTCAACTGCAGCGCGAGGTGTTACAGGGATATCTGCAACGCCTCTCAAAAATTTAACCTGGCGGCCTGAACCTTTTCCCTGGACTCTCTCATCAATTCGATAGTCATCGAAATGTTGGAGTCATGCAAGTGACTTTGTAAGGAGAAAAGCGATGGGCAAGCTGACAAATAAAGTAGCAGTGGTGACCGGCGCTTCCAAGGGTATCGGCGCGGGTATCGCCAAGGGTCTGGCGGCGGAAGGCGCAGCCGTGGTGGTTAACTATGCGTCCAGCAAGGAAGGCGCCGAGCGCGTGGTGGCCGAGATCAAAGGCAATGGCGGCAAGGCGATTGCAGTGCAAGGCGACGTGGCCAAGGCAGCCGATGTGAAGCGGCTCTTCAGCGAGGCCAAGAAGGCCTTTGGCCGGGTTGATGTGCTGGTGAACAACGCCGGTGTCTATCAATTCGCTCCCCTGGAGCAGATCACCGAGGAAGAATTTCATCGCCAGTTCAATACCAACGTACTGGGCCTGCTTTTGGCGACCCAGGAAGCCGCCCGGTATTTCGATGGCGACGGTGGGAACATCATCAATATCGGCTCCATCGCCAGTACTCTGGCGCCGCCCCAGGCAGCGGTTTATGCTGCCACCAAGGCCGCCGTTGACGCGGTCACGCGTTCGCTGGCCAAGGAGCTTGGTCCGAGGAAGATTCGAGTAAACTCCGTCAACCCGGGCGTCGTGCACACCGAGGGCACGGTCACGGGAGGAATTATCGGCAGCGATTTCGAGAAGAACGCCGTAGCTCAGACTCCTCTGGGGCGCTATGCGGAAACGGACGACATTGTTCCAATCGCGGTTTTCCTGGCGACAGACGATTCCGGGTGGCTGACCGGCGAGACCATCACGGCTTCAGGCGGATTGCGATAACCAGTGAGCAGGGCCGCAGGTGCGGCCCTTTTTCCTGGCTGGTCACAGTGTCGGATGTCGCATGCTGCGAGCCGCGACATTCTCGAATCGCTGGTAGTAACAAAGGATTATCCACCCGTCCCGGGTCTATTGACTTGGCGTCCCTGAAAGCGCTAGTTTAGTCGCCAGCGCGAAGGGCGCATCCAGTCCGCGGAAAGGGCCGTGCCCACCTTGAGCAACACAAATCACAACGAACCTCCTTTTAGCCTGACTCGGGCGGACTCCAGGCGCAGCACGAAAGGAAGGTCGTAATGGATATCAAAGCCCTACCTGCCCGCCCCAACCTGGAGCAATATAAAAAGCAGGCGAAAGAGCTCCTCAAAGCTTGCGCCTCAAGCGAACCCGACGGCGTGTGGCGCATGAAGCGGAACAACTCCCGGCTAGCCAAGCTATCGGACAACGCATTTCGCGCCGTGGTGTTGCGGCTGGCCGATGCTCAACTGGCCATCGCGCGCGAGCACGGTTTCGAAAGCTGGCCAAAATTCTCCAAGCATATCGAGGATCTGACCCGTGCGAATTCGCCTGTCTCGATATTCGAATCCGCCGCCGACGCTGTGGTCGCAGGTGACCTGGAGACGCTGGAACGGCTGCTGCAGGAAGATCGCAAGTTGGTTCGGGCGCGTTCTTCGCGCGCGCATCAGGCTACGCTGCTTCATTATCTGGCGGCCAATGGCGTCGAAGACTACCGCCAGAAAACTCCCAGGAACGCGGCTGCGGTTGCCCGGGTGCTGCTCAACGCCGGCGCAGAAGTGGACGCGACCATCGAGGCGTATGGGACGGAGTGGACTGCTGTGGGTCTGATCGCGACCAGCTTGCATCCGCTCGACGCCGGAGAGCAAGTCCCGTTGCTCAAGATTTTGTTGGACGCTGGTGCAGCCGTCGACGGAGTGAGCGAAGAATGGACACCGTTAGTGATGGCCCTGCGCAACGGACGCAGAGAGGCTGCTGAATTTCTAGCCCAGCGAGGAGCAAGCCTGAATCTTGAAGGAGCGGCTGGCGTGGGACGGCTCGGCGTGGTCAAGAGCTTCTTCCACGACAATGGCAGTCTGAAGCCCACCGCGACGAAAACGCAGATGGAGGGCGGTCTTTTGTGGGCTTGCGAGTATGGACGAAACGATGTGGTCGATTTCCTGGTGAAACACGGAGTCGACTTGCGGGCGCACGATGTTAACGGGCAGACCGCTTTGCACTGGGCCGTAGTTGGGGGACAACTGGAGACCATCAAGTTGCTTGTGGAACTAGGCGCGCCTCTCGAGGCGACCAACACCTACGGCGGAACGGTTCTGGGACAAGCGCTCTGGTCCGCTGCAAACGGCGATCCTCGGATTGACTACGTTCCGATGATCGAGACGTTGCTTGATGCTGGTGCAAGGGTTGATGCGGTTGGCTATCCCACCGGGAATGCACGCCTCGATCAACTGCTTCTACGCTACGTCGTAACGTCGCCGGCGACGACGGTCAGACGAGATCCGATGCTTGAGACGCCGTCAACCGTCGACGACCTTCTGCAACGCGTGTCTCGGGCGCGAAGAGACAGGCGCCCGATGGAGGCCCAGCGCTATCTGATCGATGCCCTAGACCTGGCGCGCAAGCAGGGAAGCCGCATTGACCTGGCGCGGTCACTACGAGAACTTGGCGAGTTGGAAAGACATGTGCCGGACGCTGATGCCGCGATCCGGCATTACGAGGAAGCGGTCGTCATCTTGCGCGAGTTAGACGAACCGCTCCGACTCGCCCACACGATTCGGCATCTCGGCGATGTTTATCAGGATGCGGGACGGTCGAACATGGCCGAGGCCTGCTATCAGGAGGCGCTGGTGCTCTATCGCGGCGCTGAGGACGCGCGGCCGCTCGATCTGGCGAATGCTATTCGAAGCCTGGCAGTCCTCAAAGGACAGGATGCTGAAATCGAGGGAGCGACAAATCTCTGGCGGGAGGCGCATGATCTCTACGCAGCCGTTAACGTGCCGGCAGGTGTTGCCGAAAGCGCTGCCCGGCTGGCTATACTGGCTTGGCGCCGTGGTGATAGAGAGCGAAGCCGCGACTGGTGGGGTGCGGCGAAAGCGGCGGCCGAAATATCAGACGACCCAAAGTCGCTACGCTATGTTGATCAAGTCAGAGCCATGATCGAAGGCTAACCTCGAGCAGCTTCTTATAGCACGTCGGAGGATCTTACCCATGCCTGAAACCAAGCCGCAGTACCGCCCCACTGCACTCGAATGTGTGATCCCGATCCTCCGGGTCGCCAATCTTTCAGACAGTATCGAACATTACGTGAATGTTCTCGGCTTCAAGGTCGACTGGCACGAGCCCGGAATTATGGCGTCGGTTTCGCGTTATCGCTGCAGCATCATGTTGTGTGAAGGCGACCAGGGCCATCCCGGGACGTGGGTATGGATCGGTGCTGAAGACATCGAACCGCTCTTCGAGGAATACAAACTGAAGGGAGGGAAGATACGGCATCCACCCACGAACTATGCCTGGGCTTACGAGATGCAGATAGAAGATCCCGACGGTCACGTGCTGCGCTTCGGCTCAGATCCCAAGCCCGATCAGCCCATGGGAGAATGGCTCGACGCACGCGGCGATCGCTGGGTGAAGGCGGACGGCGGGGGATGGACGAAACTCGAACAAGATTGAAAGGCTTTCAGACAAGCCTACTGATATCGCCGTTGAACGAATCACTATCAACCGGTCCGTTCATACCAGTCCGTTCGGGTCAGCGGCAGGTGCGCGTTGCCTTTTTCCGGCTTGCTGAACAGCACCTGGTAGAGGTTAACGCGTCCGGTGGCGAAGGCGTGCGCGCTGCCGGCCATGTAAATTCGCCAGACGCGATACAGCATCTCGCTGGTAATTCGTTTTGCCTCCTCGCGGCGGCTTTCCAGTCGCTGCACCCATTGCCGCAGCGTGCGGGCGTAGTGTTCGCGCAGGCCCTCGACGTCGCGAACTTCGAATCCGCAACTTTCCGCCGCGCCTACGGTAGCGGCAAGAGGGACTAATCCGCCGTCGGGGAAGACATACTTGTCGATGAACGACGGTCCTTTGCGCTGATAAACAGCCGAAGCGGCGATACCGTGGTTCAAAAAAACGCCGCCCGCCCGAAGCAGTTTCCAGGCCTTGAGAAAATAGTCCGGCAAGCGCGACTCGCCCACGTGCTCAAACATTCCCACGCTGACGATCTTGTCGTAATCGGGAGACTCACAGAGATCGCGGTAGTCGCAGACCTCTACCTGGCACCGGTCGGTTAATCCGGCCTCTTTAATGCGCTCTCGCGCCAGCTCCGCCTGCGGCTGGCTGAGGGTGATCCCCCGAGCCCGGACGCCGAAGTTCCGGGCAGCATATAGAATGAGGCCTCCCCAACCGCAGCCAACATCGAGCAGCCGCTCTCCCGGACGCAGTCTGAGCTTGCGGCAGATGTAGTCCAGCTTGTTAGTCTGTGCGGCGTGGATGTCTTCCGCGCCTGACTCGAAATAGGCGCACGAATACACCATGCGACGATCGAGCCACAGCGAGTAGAAATCGTTGGAGAGATTGTAGTGATAGGTGACGGCCTGGCGGTCACGCTGTTTGGAGTGCGGGCTGCCGATCAGGTGAGGCGTCAGATGGTTGCCGTTGTGACCATTGTGCGGAAGCCGCAGCAGAAGGCCGGCCAGCCGGACTTTCTCCAATAACTCCAGTTCGTGCGCCACCAGGTAATCGCCCAGCGCGAAAGCCGCTTCCAGGTCACCTTCTATATCGAAATCGTCGAAGATAAACGCCTCGCCCAGGGTGAGCTCATTGGCGCCCAATAACATTCGCCGCAACGCCCCGGGATGCTTCAGCAGCAGCGTGAAGCGTGAGCTTTCCGCATTACCCCAAACCTCGCCGTTCCAGAAGCGCACCGCGAAATCGTGGCGCGGATAGTCGGCAGTAACGGTATCCAGAAGTTGAATGGAAATGTCGACAGAGTGATCGTGGAAGGATGTGGCAAGTGTTGACATGAAATCTTCCTCAGACAACCGAACCCATCGCAGTGAGCGATCACGATGCAGGATGCATCGGCTTCAGCTCACTTCACACAAGTGATTATAAGCTTTCAGCGGCCGCCGAGAAAGCGCTTGCTACCTGGGATTTCGCTGGCTTATGTGATATCGATCGCGCTTTCCTTAGAAGGCTGGCCAAGGGCGGGGATTGCGTTGCAGAAAACGATTGCGGAGGACGGCGGACTCCCGTCGCCCGCAGCTTTCACCGGCCGGGAGTCTGGGCAATTAATAATTTCTGCGCTCCGGTTTTGCCAAACCGTCGTGCTCCAAAGACTTGCGAATGCCATCCCACACCCGCGGGCTGGGATCTTCCATGGGCACCAGAAGCTTTGCGCATTCGGCAATGTATCGCAGGTCGGCCACCAGGTCCGAGCAGACGTGGCAGGTTGCCAAGTGCTCGTGCTCCTCTTTGCTGCCCTCACCATCGATGATGTAAGGCAAAACCTTTTGAAACTCGGCGCACGTCATAGCTCTCATCTCTCCCGGGAACCGGCCGCGGGGTTCGTTGGCCTCCGCCGTGCCGTTTCCATCAACCAACCCCAACTCATTCGCTGCAATGCTCCCGTTTTTACTATCGTCTGGCGGCCTTCTCGGCTCTGCTCAGTTTAAGAAGATCGCGCAATTTCATTCGCGCTTTATGCAGTCTGCGACTTACTGTTACCGATCGAGCAACCCATCATTTCGGCGATTTCGTTATGTTCGTAACCTTCCACATCATGTAACACGAAAATAATGCGGTACCCCGGAGGCAGGCTTTCTATAGCTCGTTCCAGGTTGACCCGGTCGATCGATCCGGCCAGCACGTTATCCCGTGTGCCAATGTCCTTCTTAGGACCGTCTTCCTGTTGCGGCTCCATGGTCTCCTCCAGCGAGACCTCAGGCAACCCCTTTTTGCGCAAATGCATGAGAACGACATTCACGGCCAGGCGGTGCAACCAGGTGGAGAACGCCGACTCTCCGCGAAAGGTCGAGATTTTCCGGTACAGCTGCAGAAAGGCTTCCTGGGTCAGATCTTCGGCTTCCGCCGTATTGCCGGTCATGCGCAAGCACAGGGAATAAACGCGCCGTTTATGCAGACCGTACAAAGCCTCGAAGCATTGAGCGTCGCCCTGCTTAGCCAGGTCGATGGCTTCGTGCTCCGACATTCCGTTGGCCAGGATCTTCTTAGCTATGGTCAATGATTCCCACCTCTGCCATAGCGCTTTTGATGCCGGTAAGCAGGTGTAATGTTGCCTGCCACTCCGCAGTCGTGACCTATTCGACTGTAGCGCTTGAAGTTCCGCAACTGACTGGTTCCAGTTTGGATGCCAGTTCCTGCTGGTTTGCACTTGCCGGCGTAAGGAAAGTTCCGTAACCTGCCGGCAATTCTGATCCGCGGAATTCGTGGTGACACTTAAGTTGGGGTGGATGGCCATGGGGTGGGCAAGGAAATTAACATGAGAAATGCTTGACAACCCATCGTCCCGGTCTACAATACCCGACAATTGAAATTCCTTCTTCCTTGAGACTAATTTTCATATGAATGGCGGCCAGCCAGCAAACACAACTCACAACTACCCTCAGAGCGACGCGATGGACAACCAGTGTCGGCATCCCCGAGTCCAGGTGGTCTCTCGAGACGAAGATGCGGAATACGTCGAGTGCCTCGAATGCCGCGAAATCTTCGAATCGAGCGAGTTCCGCGACATGGACATCGAATCCAAGCTCCCAGCGGAAGAAGAAGAATAAGCAGTTAGGTCGAAGTGCCTGCGGCCATCGGGAAGTCGCCCAGGTGTCTCTGGAGACGGCACCGGTCAGGCGCTGCCTGCGAAGGACCTTCGGTTCAGCCGGAATCTATATCGGGACTCGCCACTCAGCGCAATCGTAATCCGGCATCGGCCGACAATTCCGGCTCGGCATACTCTCCCGCCAGGAAGCGGGGGTAGGCGGCAGCCGCGATCATCGCGGCATTGTCGGTAGAGAGTTTGCGGGAAGGGAAAAGCACCGTCAGGCCTTCCTCCGCAGCGCGACGCTGGAAGCTGCTGCGCAACTCGGAATTCGCAGCCACCCCTCCGGTTACCAGCACCGTAGAGACACCGTGCTCGCGCGCGGCCGACAAAGTCTTGCTCACCAGATCGTTCACGATTGCCCGCTGGAATGAAGCAACCAGGTCGAGGGTTTGCGGGTCGCAGGCGGCCAGCACCTGCTCGCCCGAGGGAAGCGCCACTCCCGCCAGATTACGCCGGCGTTGCGCGATGCTGGCACGCAGGTTGTGAGTCTCCGCATAGCGCAGCACAGCCGTCTTGATTCCACTGTAGGAAAAATCCACGCGAGGTTCGTCGTCAGCATGCCGATTCTGGGGATTGCGATCGCGATGCTTCATCTGCGCGAAAGGAAACTTTACCGCCTGAGGATTGCCCTGCCGGGCAAGGTAGTCGATCACCGGGCCACCCGGGTATCCCAATTCAAGCAGCTTGGCAACCTTGTCGAAAGCCTCGCCGGCAGCGTCGTCCCGCGTATGTCCTACATCGTGGTAGGTCCAGGCAACGGCTTGGCGCTGCGCCAGATATAAGTGCGTATGCCCGCCGCTGACCACCAGCGCCAGCACCGGAAACTGAAGTTCGCGATTGCCGTTCTGCCGCTCCTCCAGCAGCACGGCGTGGATGTGGCCCTCCAGGTGGTTCACCCCGATAAGTGGTTTCTGGAGGGCGTAAGACAGTGCCTTAGCGTAGCTGAGGCCCACCAGCAGCGCGCCTGCGAGTCCGGGACCTTTGGTTACAGCCAGAGCGTCGATCGTCTCGTAGGAGCGGCCCGCGTCCTCGACCGCCTTGCGGACCACGGGAACGATGGCCCGGAGATGCTCGCGCGAAGCCAGCTCGGGCACCACTCCGCCGTAAGGAAGGTGAGTGACAATCTGCGAATAGACGACATTCGATACCACCTCCTCGCCAGAACGGACTACGGCGGCAGCGGTCTCGTCGCAGGAACTCTCGATGCCCAGGATGAAAACATCAGCCACAGAACTATTGTACGAGTGCAGACCGGCTGACCGGAAAGGCTTGCCTTCATACGCGAGCTACTCACAAGCTACAATCGGGGATTGAACTCGCCTTTACATAGGCGGGTGGGGCAGGCCTTCAGGCCTGCGGAGAAGAAAAATGTTTATGAGTGCTTTGGCGCCTGAGGTGACTCCTCGACCTGACCTCAGCGGCTAAAAGCCAAGCGGAAATCTGGGATTCACGAAGCGTTAAAGCGCTGCTCCACCCAGACAAAGCCAGCGCGATATTACGTAACGACAATTTCCATGCGCCAACATGCCACCAACATCGTTCGCGAGCTTCGCAACCGGGGTTTTCAGGCTTACTTTGCCGGAGGCTGTGTGCGCGACATGCTGCTGGGGCTCGAGCCCACCGATTACGACGTCGCCACCGACGCCACGCCGCCCGAAGTGATGCGCATCTTTCCGGAGACTTACGCGGTAGGGGCGCAGTTCGGAGTGGTGCTGGTCCCCGCTTCCCACGATATGCCACGTCCGGCCACGCCCTCCGAGCACCCTAACTACGTGGAAGTCGCGACCTTCCGCAATGACGGCCCTTATTCCGATGGCCGGCATCCTGACCAGGTGCGCTACTCGACCGATCCCAAAGAGGACGTGCGGCGCCGCGACTTCACCATCAACGGTCTGCTGATGGATCCGCTGGACGACAATCGCGTACTTGATTTTGTCGGTGGGCGTGACGATCTGAAGGCTCAAGTGATTCGCGCGATTGGCGATCCCGAACTCCGTTTTCAGGAAGACAAGCTGCGCACGTTGCGCGCGGTTCGCTTCGCCGCTCGCTTTCATTATGTTATCGAGCCGGCTACGTTTGGCTCCATTCAGCGGCTGGCACCGTTGATCCATCAGGTCAGCAAAGAGCGGGTACGAGATGAGCTGACCAAGATGCTGACCGAGGGCAGTGCGCGCCAGGCATTCGAGCTTCTCGACGAAACCGGATTGCTGAAGCAGGTTCTGCCCGAAGTCGACCGCATGCACGGAGTGGAACAGCCGCCGCAATATCATCCCGAAGGCGATGTCTGGATCCACACCTTACTGTTGCTGGAAAAGCTGCCGGCCAAGTGCTCGCGTACGCTGGCTTGGGGAACGCTGTTGCACGATGTGGGCAAGCCGCCGACATTCCGGATTGCGCCCGACCGCATCCGTTTCGATGGACACGTCGAAGTCGGCGTGCGCATGGCCGAGGAGATCTGCCATCGCTTGCATTTTTCCAATGACGATACCAGGCAGATCATGGCCCTGGTGGCCAATCACATGCGCTTCGGGGATGCGGAGAAGATGAAGCAATCGACACTGAAGCGATTCATGCGCCTGCCCAAGTTCGAGGAACATTTGGAACTGCATCGTCTGGACTGCCTGAGCAGCCATTGCAACTTGTCGCTTTACAACTTTGTGCGCGATCGCCTGGAACATAGCTCTGCGGAAGAGATCAGGCCGACGCCGCTGCTGACTGGCGAGGACCTGATCGAACTCGGATACAAGCCCGGTCCCGAATTCCGGTCGATCCTGTCGGCCGTTGAGGATGCGCAACTGGAAGGCTCGCTGCGCAACAGGGAAGAGGCGCTTGCTTTCGTACGGCGGGAGTTTCCCCAGTCGGGTTGAGTGAACAGTCGAGTACCAAAGCGGTGCTAAAATCGAAGGTCCGCCATGCAACATGCACGTGCAACGCTGAGAAGAATTTTCACCGACACCCTGCGCCGCGAGGGAACCAATGCGCCAATGTTGGCGTGGCCGCTGGCTTGCGGAGCCAGTACGGCGGAGCGTACGAGCGCCGTGCAATTTGCCGATGGAGTGTTGACAGTCGCGGTGCCGGACAAGACCTGGCAGTATCAATTGCAGGGTTTGAGCCGGCAATACCTGGCGGCGATCAATCAGATCAGTTCGGAGCCGGTCGGCGCAATCCAGTTTGTCCTGGCCGATCGCGCACGAGGCTAATTCCCAAGAAGGTGTTCCGGAATGGTTTCGGAAAAAGATGTTTCCTACGTAGCGGACCTGGCGAACCTCGAATTGACAACCGAGGAACGCGCGCGCATGTTGAAAGACCTGAACTCGATTCTTGGCTATATCGACCGGTTGAACCAGTTGGACACGACGAATGTCGAGCCCATGGCGCAAGTGGCCAGCCGCTATGGTGAAAAGAAAGACAAGAGCGAGGCAAACCCCTTCGCCTACGCCCTGCGCGGCGACGAACCGCGTCCTTGCCTGCCCCACGACGAGGCGTTGCGAAATGCACCAGCCACCGACGGAACCTTCTTCAAAGTGCCCAAGGTCATCGAGCGCTAGAAAGCAGCCTGCTCCCACATCATGAATCTCGATCTGCTGACAGTTGATGCCGCCCGCACCGCGGTGCTGGAAAAAGAGACCACGGCTGCCGCGCTGGTCGACGCCTTCTATGCCAAGATCGCTGTTGAAGACGGCGCCATCGGCGCGTATCTCACGCTCTCCAAGGAACGCGCCTACGCTCAGGCGGCCCGCATCGATGCCATCGCCGACAAAGGCGACGCTCTGCCGCCGCTGGCGGGAGTTCCGGTGGCAATTAAAGATGTCTTCACCACCAAAGATGTTCGCACTACTGCGGGCTCGAAAATACTGGAAAACTTTATTGCCCCTTATGACGCGACGGTAGTGGCGAAGCTGGAAGAAGCGGGCGCCATCATCCTGGGCAAGACCAATTGCGATGAGTTTGCCATGGGCTCGTCGAACGAGAATTCGGGCTTCCATCCGGTACACAATCCGCGCGATTTGTCGCGCGTGCCCGGAGGTTCTTCGGGAGGCTCGGCCGCGGCGGTCGCTGCGGGGATGGCAGTAGCGTCGCTGGGCTCCGATACCGGCGGCTCGATCCGGCAGCCGGCGGCATTCTGCGGTGTGGTCGGCCTGATGCCAACCTACGGCCGCGTCTCGCGCTATGGCCTGATTGCTTTCGCCTCCTCGCTCGATCATCCCGGTCCGTTCGGTAAGACCGTGAAGGATGCTGCCATCATGCTCCAGGCCCTGGCCGGACGCGATCCACTGGACTCTACCACTGCTGAAATCCCTGTGCCGAATTACTGTAGCCAGATCGGCAAGCCAGTGGAGGGCATGAAGATTGGTGCTCCACTTGAGTATTTCGAAGACGGGCTCGACCCTGAAGTGCGCACAGCCGTCGAGTTCGGCCTGCAGGAACTGGTGAATGCCGGAGCCGAGATCGTTCCCATCTCTCTGCCCCACACTGCCTATTCGATTCCGACGTACTATGTCATCGCGACGGCCGAAGCGTCGTCGAACCTGGCGCGCTTTGACGGCGTGCGTTACGGGCTGCGCTCAAGCGAAGCCAAGACTTTAAGTGAGATGTATCGCCGCACTCGTGACGCCGGTTTTGGAGCCGAGGTCAAGCGCCGCATCATGCTCGGAACCTACGTCCTGAGCGCGGGATATTACGACGCGTATTACCTGAAGGCGCAACGGGTGCGCAGTTTGCTGGCGCGCGATTTCGACGAAGCCTTCGCCAGGGTGGACGCAATCGTTACACCCACGACCCCGACTCCGGCATTCAAGCTGGGCGAAAAGACAGACGATCCGTTAGCAATGTATTTGGCTGACATCTTCACGGTGACCGCGGATTTGGCTGGCATTCCCGGAATCTCCATTCCGTGTGGGAAGAACAAAGAAGGTTTGCCGATCGGCATGCAGATTCTGGGAAGACACTTCGCCGAGGCGACCATCTTGCGGGTCGCGCATGTGGCCGAACATGCATTGGCGCCGCGGATGTTGTAAAAAGCACGCCCTCTGATGCCCCCTGCAAACATTTACGAAATTTCTTCGTAGTACCGCTCGCCGGCGCAGGCGCGGCACAGAATCTTCCCATCACGCCGGACTTCGCGTTGGAAGTTAATGCCCTCGCCGCACTCGGCGCAGACAATTCGCTCGCCTTTGAATCCCGGTAACTCTTCTGGCGGCAGCGTGACCTTGACCCACTGCTCGCTGAACAGTTCGTCAATCGACATTTCGCGATAAGCCAGCATCTGCTGCTGATTCTTGTTTTCGATCTCGGGATGCAGCTGCCGCGCCAAACTCTTCGAACTTTCCTTCGCGCAGATCCGCACCGCGCGGCCGGACTCGATATCGACAAAGGTTGCGGCAACTTTGCCCCAGTCGCGAAACTTGAGCGCGCGCTTACCCAGGCGGCAGCCGGTCACCACACCGACCGCATCAGTAGCACAGCGGTCGATCTCGACAAAGGTGATCAGGCGCTTGCGGTCTTTGCCGTGGGGATCGTCGATGCCGAGCAGTTCCAGTCCGCGCATAGCGAGGCGAACGCCGAGAATCTGCCCGGCACAAAGATGTCCGTGAGCCACTTCGGCATCGCGCAACAGTTCGTCAAAGGTCTTCAAGCCTGCTTACTCCGTTTATTGGTCATCGGAATCGTTATCGGGCGCCTCGTCGGCGAATCGTCCACTGACGTTGACGCTGAACTTATCGCCATCCTTCGGCAGAAACGTCACCCGCGCCGGTTGCCGGTCCCAGTGCGGTGGCGAGCAAATGCTCTCCGGCGAATCTCCCATACTGGCTTTGCCCAATTCTTTGCGGAACAGCGCTTTCTTGCCTCCGATCTCTCCCACTACGGCGATTGCCCGCTCGCCAGTGGAGGTGATGCCGCAATAGGCGGCATAGTCACGATACCAGCTCACCTCCGAATAGAAGGGATCGAAATCCGGCAGTTTCACCAGCGAAATCTTTCCCGATACACGATCCACCAGCAACCAGCCGCCGCGTTGCCAAAGCCATTTGGCGGCCTTGCGGTTATCGTCAGGCAGGGTGTCGTTAATGCGGTAGGCGCGACGCACCACGAACTCGCGATCGGTGACGTCGTGCGAATCGCCAGTGGTGAATTCCTTCAACTTGCTATCGACGTAAAGCGAACGCACGGTGATGTCCAACGTCCTGTCTTCTGACGGGCCGATCAGCAGCTTCGCCGCCGTGGTTTTGCCGAACGCCACGACGTGGGGTTTCGCAACAGCCGGCGCGAGTATCGGAATCAGCAAGGTAACCATAAACAGAGTAAGAGTTCGCATAATAACGTTACTGTCTGGAAGGCTAATCCTGCCTGCATGCAGGCCGCAAGTGCAGATGCCTGGTCGCGGGAAGCGCGCAGCAGAACATTTTTGAAAGTAAATGTTTACTTCCTTACAACTGCCATACAATAAATGTGTTTCTAACTTTGCGTGATGGATTTGATCTACAGCTTCATAATCCCGGCTTATAACGAAGGCGAGCGGCTGACGACCTCGCTGCCCAAAATCCTGGACTACATCCGGCAGCGCCGGTTGCAAAGCGAAATCATCGTAGTGAACGACGGCTCCAGCGACGATACTGACGCAGTCGTGCGGCAGTTGGCCACAGGCAATCCCGATGTCCGGGTGCTCGACAACCCGGGCAATCGCGGCAAGGGGTTCAGCGTCCGCAATGGCATGCTGCACGCTCATGGCGACGTAATGCTGTTTACCGACGCAGATTTATCCTCTCCCATTTACGAAGCCGACAAGCTTTTTCGCGCTCTCGAACAGGGCGCCGACATTGCCATCGGATCGCGGTGGCTCGACAAGGAACTGCAGACCGAACGCCAACCCTGGCATCGGCAGCTCTACGGACGCCTCTTCAACGGCGCTCTGCGCGTCGTCCTTGGACTCAGGCATCAGGACACACAGTGCGGCTTCAAAGCGTTTACCCGTCCCGCGGCGCAGACGGTATTTACCCGGCAACGCATCGAACGCTGGGGATTCGATCCCGAGCTATTGTTCCTGGCTGACAAATTCAAACTGCGGACCGTCGAGGTCCCGGTCGAGTGGGCGCATGATCATCGCTCCAAGATCAACCCGCTGCGTGACGGCATCAAGATGGGCCTGGAAGTGCTCGGCGTTCGCTGGAACGACATGCGCGGACTTTACCGCCAGCCATCCGCCGTCTTAGAAGAGCCGTGCGCTGAACCCGTGGCTCCCCAAGTTGCCGAGTAATGTGCCGCTCCTTCCGCAGGTTGTTACTAATCTGTAACCCCAAGGTCTGCCAGACTGAAGCCGTGGCAAAGGTGCAGCCTCTATCCGTCCGATAGTCGGCCTGCAGACCGCCATTGATTTCCTGCTACGAATTTTTGTACCCTTCTTAGGCTTTGGGCATCTTTTGTTGAGTCGGCCTGGGTCAAAAGCGTTTTAGACCCAAAGCCGTGCGAGCCAAGCATCTCCTGCATCTAACAGAGGCCATGTTGCAGCCAGTCATGCCTAGCACCGAAGCCAGGTTCGCTTCCGCGGATACCTCGCGATGTCCGCAAGACATGTCGCTGACGGCGAAGTATCGCGCCGTGCGCGAAATGTCTTTGCAGCTGTGCGCGCCACTTTCGGTTGAGGACCACAGCTTGCAGCCCATGCCCGACGCCAGTCCCGCGAAGTGGCATCTGGCGCATACCACCTGGTTCTTCGAGACGTTTCTGCTTGCGCAATACGCTCCTGACTATCGTCCATTCCATCCCGCGTTCCGCAATCTTTTCAACTCGTACTACAACACCGTGGGCGACCGTCCGCTGCGTGCTTTGCGCCATACTCTCTCGCGCCCCAGCCTGGACGAAGTGCACGGGTATCGTGCCGATGTCGACGAAGCCATGGCTAGCCTGCTCAATAACGAACTGCCGGCTACGGTGCTCGATTTGGTCGAGCTGGGTATCAATCATGAGCAGCAACACCAGGAACTGATCGTTACCGACGTGAAGAACGGACTCTGGACCAACCCGCTGCGTCCTGCCTATCGAGAAACCGGTCGTCGGAAAGATTCTGGACCTGTTTCGCCGCTCGGCTGGAACAGTTTTCCGGAAGGCGTGTTTTCGATCGGATTCGCCGGGGGCGGCTTTGCCTTCGACAATGAAGGACCGCGTCACAACGTGTATCTGCAGCCCTATCGGCTCGCATCTCGTTTGGTGACCAACCGCGAATACCTCGAGTTCATGCATGAGGGCGGCTACGGAAAAGCCACGCTCTGGCTCTCCGATGGATGGGACTGCGTCCGCAACAACCAATGGAACGCGCCGCTGTATTGGGAGCAGCGCGACGGCGAGTGGTGGTCGTATACCATCGAGGGCATGCAGCCGGTTCAGTTGGACGAGCCGGTGTATCACCTCAGCTACTACGAAGCCGACGCCTTTGCCCATTGGGCGGGAGCTCGGCTGCCCACTGAGTTCGAATGGGAGATTGCCGCCCGAGCTGTGCCCGTGAGCGGCAACTTCGTTGAAACAGGCAAATTGCAGCCTCGGCCTCCAGCTTCGAATCAATCTTTAGCGCAGATGTTCGGCGATGTCTGGGAGTGGACTTCGAGCGCGTACTCTCCTTATCCCGGATTTAAGCCTGCCGCCGGAGCGGTGGGCGAGTACAACGGAAAGTTCATGTGCAATCAGATGGTGTTGCGCGGCGGTTCTTGCGCCACCGCGCAATCGCACATGCGGGCCACTTATCGCAACTTTTTCCCACCCCATGTGCGCTGGCAGTTCATGGGCATTCGGTTAGCCAATGGCGACTAGCAAACAACTGCAGCTCCTGACCAACGATGCCATAGCCCTCGACGTGCGCGATGGGCTGACGGCGATGCCCAAGCGTTTACCCTCCAAACTCTTCTACGACCAGATCGGCTCCCAGATCTTCGAGCAGATCACCGAGTTGCCTGAGTATTACCTCACGCGCACTGAGCGGTCGATCCTGGAAGCCTTTGCCGGCGAAATTCTGCAGCAGGCTGGCACATCGCTGACCCTGGTCGAACTGGGCGCCGGCACCGCAACCAAGACATGCATTCTGATTGAGGAGCTACTGCAGCGGCAAAGCCGAACCCTGTTCTATCCCATCGATGTGTCGCCGTCAGCGCTCGACGAAGCCGTGTGCCAACTCGGCCGGCAATTTCCCGCGTTGCGGGTGAATCCCATCGTTGCCGACTACACCGGCGGCGTTCCCGCACTCAGCCGGATCAGCGGCCGCAAACTGGTGCTCTACATCGGCTCCAGCATCGGCAACTTCGAGCCCGATGAGGCAATCCGGATTCTGCGCCGCATCCGCCGGACTCTGCGTTCCGGAGATGCTTTGTTGCTGGGCGCCGATTTCGCCAAGAACCCGAAAATCCTTGTGCCCGCCTACGACGACGCGCAGGGCGTGACCGCCTCGTTCAACAAGAACATTCTCGCCCGCCTGAACCGCGAGTTGGATGCTGACTTTGACGTCGACGCCTTCCACCACATTGCGCTGTGGAACCGTCGCTGCTCGCGAATGGAAATCTATCTGGAGAGCTTGGCCGATCAGGCGGCATTCATTCCCCCGCTGGACCTGGACGTGACCTTCCAGGCAGGCGAACGCATTCACACGGAAAATAGCTATAAGTACACCGACGCCATGATCGAATCGATCTTGCACGAGAGCGGTTTCGCTCTGGAGCAGACCTGGCGTGATCGCAAGAAGTGGTTCGGCGTTCACCTGGCACGGGTCTAGCGAGCGATATCAAACCAGTCTGTGCACCCAGGTTTGCGTCGGTGCTTTGGAAGTCACCTGGGTCGACAAAGCCTCTGGTACCGGCGGTCAATACGGCGATCTCAGGTTATGCCGGCAGAGGGCCGAACCTGAGTCGAAAGCGCGGCCATCAACTTAAAATGGTTCGATGGACAGTTTCCGATCGAACGGACACCTAATCCCAAAGAAAAGCGCTGGATCGCGTGCCCCATTTATTCGCGGGGTTCGAATCAGCAGAAGTGCGCGGCGCGTCGCTCTCTGCGTCCTGGCGATTGTATCTTTGATCTGCCCGGCATGGCCCTGGGGCAACGAAGGACACAGCGCGATCAATCGCGTGGCCGCCGAAAAACTGCCGCCCGACGTGCCGGCGTTCTTGCGCAACGCCGCAGCCCAACTGGCCTATCTCGGTCCCGAGCCCGATCGCTGGCGTGAACCTTCCGAACTGGCTTTGAAGCGCGCGCAGGAGCCCGATCACTTTATCGATCTGGAAATGGTCGAGGGCATGGATCTGCCACCCGATCGTTATAGCTTCTATCGCGCTCTGGCGGCCAAACGCGCGCAGACGCCCGGCAATCCCGAGGATCTCCTGCCGGAACGCGTCGGCCTCCAGCCTTACATAACGATCGAAGTTTACGAGCGGCTCGTGGTGGCTTTCCGCGAATATCGCCGCGCGCTGCTCGACCATCGCAATCCCGACTTCGCCGAAGCGAATGCGATTTTCTACGCCGGATGGCTGGGCCATTATGTTGGAGACGGCGCCAATCCCATGCACACCACCATTCATCACAACGGATGGATCGGGCCGAATCCCAAGGGCTACACCACGGCGAACACGGTGCATTGGAAAATGGAAGGAATTTTCGTCGCCGCCAATTTAAAGCAGTTGCAATTTGCTGACCTGGTGCCGGCTCAGCCGCGTTTGCTCACTGATCCATTCCACGACTATCTGCACTACCTCAACGACTCTCACCAACTGGTTGAGACTGCGTACCAGTTGGAAAAGGAGGGCGGTTTCGATGGCGCCGGTACACTCGCCTCCCGCGATTTCATTCGTCACCGCCTGGCCGCCGGCGCAGAGATGTTGCGGAACCTGTGGTACAGCGCCTGGGTCCAGAGTGGCCAGCCCTCCGGCTCGAACAAATAGATTGGCACATGCGGCGCGGTCGGCTAAACTTTTCTGACTACGGGCAGTCAGCGGCGGTAAAATGGTGCGCAAGATTGGGGTAAGCATGCTTCACAATAGGAGAGTGTTATGCAGTACACGGGGAAGCTGCAAAATTCACGCTGCGCTTTGACTAGCAAAATCATGCTTGCTGTGCTCACGTTCGCAGCAGCACTAATTTTGACAACTCAGCCTGCTTCCGCACAAACCTATACAGTTCTCCACAACTTCACCGGACAGACCGACGGTGCCAATCCGCTTGCTGGCGTGACACTCGATCGAGCTGGCAATCTGTACGGAACAACCAACGCCGGGGGATCAGCCATTTGCACCGCTTACGGCAACGTGGGATGCGGCACGGTGTTTAAGTTGTCCCACGCTGGAAGCGGATGGACCTTCGCGACGCTGCACGAGTTTACCAACAGTCCCGACGGGGCTAACCCGTCAGCCCGGGTAATTTTCGGCCCGAATGGCGCGCTGTTTGGTACAACCTCCGGCGGCGGGACTATGGCCTACGGAACGGTGTTTCAGCTCCAGCCTCCGGCCCAGATTTGCCCCACTGTGTCTTGTCCATGGCTAGAAACCCGACTGTATAGCTTCCTGAGTCTCTATAGCGACGGAGCCAATCCCGGCGGCGGTGACCTGGTCTTTGATCCGCAAGGAAATGTTTATGGTACGACGGTCAATGGGGCTGGGCTTCTTTGCGACGATGGTCCTTGTGGCGCAGCTTATGAGTTATCTCCGAGCAATGGAGGATGGAACGAGCGCGCGTTCTTCCTCTTCGGGGGCGGCATCAGTTGTAGGCCATATGCCGGACTTGTCTCGGACGGCGCAGGTAACTTTTATGGCACGACTCCGCAGTTGCCAGGTGGAATTTACGATTTGAGTCAGGGCAACGGAGGAACGTTTTTCACTTTTTCGCAGTCGACCGATGCTCTGGGTGGACTGATTCTGGATTCGGCTGGTGATCTGTATGGCACCACTGCCTCCGGCGGCTCCGGACAGGGCGGCACGGTGTTTAAATATGTTCTGTCCACCTCGACCCTGACCACGCTCTACAATTTCACCGGGATGGGTCAGGACGAAGCCGGCCCCACAGCTACGCTGCTGATGGATGCAGCCGGCAATCTGTACGGCATTACCCATCTGGACGGAGCGCACCAGCAGGGCTCGGTCTTCAAGTTAAGCCAGTCGAACGGCGTCTGGAGCCTGACCACTTTGCACGACTTCACTGGTGGCGCCGACGGCGGCCAGCCGTTCGGACAGCTCTCCATGGACGCGAATGGGAACATTTATGGCAGCGCTCAGGTAGGCGGCAATAGCGTGGGCAATTGCTACCAGGATCTGGGCTGCGGCGTTATCTTCGAGATCACGCCTAACTGAGCGCTTATTAGGCATCGCTAGAAAGCTATTGGTGGACAAACTCACGGTTCTGATTACGCGCCGGCAAGTCGCGGCCAAGGTAGCCGAGTTGGGCGCGCGCATCACTGCCGATTTTGCCGGCGAACCGGTTTTGCTGGTCGGCGTGCTCAAGGGAGCGACTATTTTTCTGGCTGACCTGGCGCGGCAAATCGAGCTCGACGTCAGCTTCGATTTCATTGCCGTTTCCAGTTACGGAAATGCCAAACGGCAGAGCGGCGAAGTACGGCTGGTAAAGGATGTGGACTGCTCGGTGGAAGGCAAGAATCTCATCCTGGTCGAAGATATTCTCGACACTGGCTTGACGTTGACTTACATCCGGAACCTGTTGCAGGCGCACCGGCCGAAGTCGCTGAAGATCGCTACCTTGCTGGATAAAGTGTCGCGGCGTACCCAAACTATCCAGGGAGATTATGTTGGTTTCCAGATAGCGGATGAGTTTGTTGTAGGATATGGACTTGACTTTGCCGAGCATTATCGTAATCTGCCAGATGTCTGTGTATTGGAGTCCGACTCCGTTACGGCATGAAATCTGATCTCGTCATGGCCGTTTATCCTTCCGTCGTGGCTGGGACGCTCACCCTTCCGGTGAGCGATTGGCGAAGTGCAGCCAACCTCATCGACCACACGCTTCTAACCGCCGACGCTATTCGCAACCAGATCATGGCGCTTTGTCACGAGGCCGTGCGCTTCGGATTCCACGCCGTCATGGTCACTCCTGCGAACGTTGCGCTAGCGGCCTGGCGGCTGCGCGGAACGCCAGTGAAAGTGGGTACGGTCGTGGGCTTTCCGCTGGGCGCCAACCTGACTCTCACCAAGATGGTCGAGGCCGACGCCGCCCTGCGCAATGGCGCGCATGAGTTGGACATGGTGATGAACATTGGCGCGTTGAAGTCGGGTGACCGGGTGCTGGTGCAAGCCGAAATGCGCAGCTTGACCCAGCTGGCCCACCAGCACGATGCGCTGTTGAAAGTCATCCTGGAAACCGCGCTGCTGAGCCAGGAAGAAAAAATTCTGGCCTGCGCGCTGGCCGCCGACGTGGGTGTGGATTTCGTCAAGACTTCAACGGGCATGTCTGAATCCGGTGCGGCCCACGCCGACGTGGCCTTAATGCGAGGGGTGGTTGGCCTGAAGATCGGGGTCAAGGCTGCAGGTGGTATCCGGACCGCGGCGCAGTTCATGGACATGCTCGATGCCGGCGCTAATCGTATCGGAACCAGTTCCGGCGTGCAGATCGTGCAGGAACTTGGGGCCGTAGTTAGTGAATAGTGGTTAGGGGGATAGACTGACAGCATGTCCATAAATCACTACCATCCCAGGTTTGTATCGCGTTCTGGAAACTTAGAACATCTGAAGACGAATTGCCGATAGCTGCGTAATAACTCATCTGTCCTGATCCTTCCTGTCGCCTTCGTGACTCTCCTCACAATCGGTGGTGACGTTCGCCCTTTTGCCTCAGCCTGAACCGGCCCATCCTCGAGGCAGGGGACTTTCTACTGGTTCCCGAGAATTCGTGTGGTGTCCGCACCGAAGGGCGCATCTTTGCTGCAAGATTATTGTTTACCGCCGGGCGCTCGATTAACTCGCAGCCTCGGCCGTAATCGCCCCCTGGTGAACGTGTCCCCACACCCAATCCCAGTTCATTTTCTTTGGAGGCCTTTATGGCAATTACTAAACAGGACGCTCTCGATTATCACTTTGGGTCACGGCCGGGGAAGATAGAAGTTACTTCTACCAAGCCTTGTCTTACGCAACGCGATCTTAGTCTCGCCTACACGCCGGGCGTCGCCGACCCCTGTCTTGAAATCGAAAAGAATCCGCAGGACGCATACAAATACACCGCGAAAGGCAATCTGGTTGCAGTTGTCACGAACGGAACCGCAGTACTCGGACTCGGCGACATCGGTGCCCTGGCCGGCAAGCCGGTCATGGAAGGCAAGGGTGTTCTGTTCAAAAGATTCGCCGACATCGATGTATTCGACATCGAACTGGACACCAAGAACCCCGACGACATCATCAAAGCCTGCCAATTACTCGAACCCACCTTCGGCGGCATCAACCTGGAAGACATCAAGGCGCCCGAGTGCTTCTACATCGAGGAAACTCTCAAGAAGACGATGAACATTCCCGTTTTCCACGATGACCAGCACGGTACCGCGATTATCTCGGGTGCAGCGCTGGCCAACGCCGTCGAACTGACGGGTAAGCGCCTGGACCAGATCAAGGTTGTCGTCAACGGGGCTGGAGCCTCGGGCATCGCCTGCGCTGAGCACTATGTATGCATGGGCGTGAAGCGCGAAAACATTACCCTGGTCGACACCAAGGGCGTCATCTACAAAGGCCGCAAAGAAGGTATGAATCCTTATAAGGAGCGCTTCGCGAAAGACACTTCGATGCGGACGCTGGCCGACGCAGCCAAGGGTGCGGACGTATTGCTGGGCCTCTCCAAGAAAGGCGCGTTCACGCCCGAGATGATTGTCTCCCTGGCGCCGAGCCCGGTGGTATTTGCCATGGCGAACCCTGATCCCGAAATTACCTACGATGAAGCTCGCGCGGTGCGTGACGACATCATCATGGCAACCGGCCGTTCTGATTTTCCGAACCAGGTCAACAACGTTCTGGGATTTCCCTTCATCTTCCGCGGTGCACTGGACGTACATGCGACCACCATCAACGAGGACATGAAGCTGGCAGCCACCTACGCCCTTGCCGCCCTGGCCAAAGAAGATGTGCCCGATTCGGTTTGCCGGGCCTACGGAGTAGAGAATCTGAAGTTCGGACTCGACTACATCATTCCCAAGCCGTTCGATCCACGCGTGCTGGTGTGGGAAGCCGCGGCCGTGGCGAAAGCGGCAATGGACACTGGCGTGGCCCGCAACCCGGTCGACATCGTGGAATACCGCGAGCAACTGGAGAAGCGGCTGGGCAAGGCCCACGAGCTGATGCGGATGATGATTCGCAAAGCGCAGTCCAATCCTAAGCGGGTGGTGTTTCCGGAGGGCAATCATCAGAAGATCCTGCGCGCCTGCCACGTGCTGTTGGAAGAGAAGATTGCCATTCCGGTGTTACTGGGTCGCAGCAACGAGATCCAGCGCACCGCCGCCGAGATGGGGCTGGACCTCAGCGGAGTTACCATTATTGAGCCGGAAACGGCCCCGCGCCGCCAGCAATACGTTCAAGAACTGTATCGTTTGCGGCAGCGTCGCGGTGTGACCCTGGGTTCGGCCGACGAGCTGATGAACGATAACAACATCTTCGGCTCCATGATGGTTCGCCTGGGTGACGCGGACGCCATTGTCTCCGGGGTCACCCAAAACTATCCCGAAACCATTCGTCCGGCGCTGCAAGTGATCGGAGTGCGCGAGGGAATTCACAAAGTATCGGGTGTGTACCTGGTGATCACCCGCAAGGGCGATCTCTATGTGCTGGCCGACGCCACGGTCAATATCGAGCCGACGGCCGAGGATCTGGCGGAGATCGCATTATGCGCGGCCCAGGAAGCCCGCCGCTTCGATATCGAGCCACGTGTAGCCATGCTGTCGTTCTCCAGCTTCGGCAGCACCAGGCATCCCTTGTGCGACAAGATGCGCCGCGCCGCGGAGCTGGCTCGTTATGCCGATCCTTCGCTCATCATCGACGGCGAGGTGCAGGCAAATATCGCGGTCAGCGCCCGCAAGATGCAGGAAGCGTTTCCGTTCTCGGCATTAAAGGGCGGAGCCAATGTGCTGATCTTCCCCGATCTGCAGTCGTGCAACATCGCCTGCAAACTGATGGGCACAATCGGCGGGGCAGAAACAGTAGGCCCGATCCTGGCCGGCATGGCCAAGCCGGTTCACCTGCTGCAACGTGGTGTGGAAGTAGAAGAGATCGTCAACATCACGACCATTGCCGTAGTTGAGGCTCAAGACAGTTCGCTTCCAGTTACTACGGTTGCGACGCGCGCTGCTGCTGCTCTGGTCTAGAGGGGAATCGCGGTCTGTTTACAACAGAAGTGGTAGACCTCTACGGCGGATGGGGTATTGGCCTTAGCCGCTGCCAATGAAAGAATGCCGGGTATCGGGATCTACCTTTCGCGGTTCAAGTTAACGGAATGGCCAAGGTCAGAACGAACGACAGTAAAGGTTGGTTCAAGTTGTTCTGACCTCTTCCTCGGGTTGGCGGAATTCTCACTACGGAGGCGCAACTGGGCGCTGTGCTTCCGGAAGAGGTTCCGCCCTCTTGTTTTGGCTTGCGGTTCGACTCACTTCTCCCGGACGGTGTCACCACGCCACGTGCGGACGGTCACACCTGTTCCCCTGCCAATCTGATAAGAGTAAGCACGTGGTAGGCGTGCGCCTCCTGCATGCTCTACAAAACTCTGAGTGCCGCGGTATATGGCATTGACGCCAGCCTCATTGAAGTCGAGGTCGACATCGCCGCGATCAAAACCGAGAAAGATACCTTTACCACCGTGGGTCTGCCTGACACGACGGTACGGGAGAGCCGCGAACGTATTCGCGCGGCCCTGAAAAACAGCGGCTACGACATTCCGCCTACCACCACCACCATCAATCTGGCGCCGGCCGACATTCGCAAGGAAGGCTCAGGCTTCGATCTTCCCATGGCGCTGGGAATTCTCGGCGCTTACGGCGGATTGAACAACAAACCGCCGGACGACGCGCTTTTCGTGGGCGAGTTGTCTCTTGATGGGGGGATTCGCGGAGTACGTGGCGCCTTGCCGATCGCCGTCGCCGCCCGCTCCAACAATATCCGCAAGCTCATTGTTCCCGAGGTCAATGCGCGCGAAGCCGCCCTGGTCGAGGGCGTTGAAGTGTATCCGGTTCATTCCCTGATGGAAGTCGTCCGCCTGCTGAACACGGGCAACGGCATCCAGCCAATCAAGGTGGATACGCGCGCCTTGCTGGAAACTTCTCAGAACTTCGCGGTGGACTTTGGCGACGTACGTGGCCAGCAGACGGCCAAACGCGCCATAGAGATTGCTGCCGCCGGCGGACACAACTTGCTGATGATTGGACCGCCGGGCTCGGGCAAGACCATGCTGGCCAAGCGTATGGCGACCATCCTGCCGCCGCTTACCTTCGACGAAGCCCTGGAGACCACCAAAATTCACAGCGTGGCCGGGGTGCTGGACGCCAGCAGCGGATTGGTGGGCACACGTCCTTTCCGTTCGCCGCACCACACCATTTCCGACGCCGGGCTGATTGGCGGTGGCATGATTCCGCGTCCCGGAGAGGTTTCGCTGGCCCACAACGGCGTCCTGTTTCTCGACGAACTGCCGGAATTCCCACGCAATGTGCTGGAGGTCATGCGGCAACCGTTGGAAGACGGAACTGTGACCATCGCCCGGGCTGCCATGTCGCTCAGCTTTCCTGCGCGCTTCATGCTGGTGGCTGCAATGAATCCGTGTCCCTGCGGATACTATAACGATCGCTCACGTGAGTGCCGCTGTAGTCCAATGATGATCCAGCGCTACGTTTCCAAGATTTCCGGGCCGCTGCTGGACCGCATCGACATCCACATTGACGTACCCTCGGTCAATTATCGCGAGTTGCGCAGCGGTGCCGTCCCCGAAAGTTCAGAGAACATTCGTAATCGCGTGATCGCAGCCAGGGAAGTGCAGTTGCAGCGGTTGCGATCGCAAGGTGAGCGTATTTATGCCAACGCCCAGATGAGCTCACGCGACATCAGAAAATATTGCGAGCTCGGCACCGACGCGGAACATCTGCTGGAACGGGCCATGATGAAGCAGGGCCTAAGCGCCCGGGCCCATGATCGAATTCTTAAGGTGGCGCGTACCGTAGCCGACCTGGCGGGCTGCGAAGCTATTGAGCCGGGCCATATCGCCGAAGCCATTCAGTACCGAACCTTGGATCGCACATTTTGGGCGTGACAGCTTGGGCGAGGCGGCGATTCATCCTAGCCGGCGAACCGTACACCATCTTTCGCTGGGTACGGCTTTCCGACTTTCTGGCTAACCAGGCGCGTTGTCCAGACTGCCTCTAAGTCCTTTATGCTGGACAGTTTCAGCTCCGGTCCTTTTTGCCGTTCGTCGAGGCAACTAATTGAAGTCAAGCGGGTTACTAAACTTAGCAACATTTTACGCAGCTCCGCGTCTAAGGGAGCAGCCACCTGAAGTTGAGGTGATGAAAATGGGTCGGGGAGACGATTTTTCTTGACTGGGGTGCCATCGGGCGGCTACCTTACTGTTTTCGCACAAGGCAATCGTCCTGTAAGCACCAGTCCAAGGCGTCCTTCCCCGAAACGGCCCCCACTGAACGCCACCATTAGGGAATCAGGAAGGCAGAATCCGGCGCGATAACGTGCCCCTTAAGGACATAGCACAGGCAAGTTGTTGCTGTACATAGGTTTCCCCCATCTGTGCGGGCCCGGGGGGATGGCGAAAATTTACCGAACCAAACTCGCAAAAAGGGCATCCAATCGGTTGACTCCTGATGCGGCTGGCAGTTGTAAATTGGGTTCCTTTCGCCTTGCTTTCTTACGCCAGGAGTTGTCTTTCCACTCTGGCCGGGCTCCGGAACATTCATTCATAGATATAGGAGAATTCGATGCGATCTGATTTAGTTTTTGAAGCAGTAAGCACTCTGCGCAACCGGTACACACTGTGTCAGCTGGCTTCCAAGGCTACCCGCAAGTTTCATAAACCCAACACTCGTATTCAGGATACAACCAACGACGTGTTGCACCGCATTGCTGATACCGACCGGCGCAATGTGATCATCGAACCGGAGACGGCTTCCGAGGCGCAGCGGCGCGCAGCTTAAACGCGCCGCGCCTTCGGGCGCTTCCTCGTACGTTCCTCCGGCCCGCCCTTCTGCAAAAATCCCTCGTAGGTGAACATGACAATCTCAGAACTTAAAGAAAAGAACATCACCGAGTTGACCCGCATAGCTCGGTCTCTCGAGCTACCCGGCGCCAGCGGCCTGCGCAAGCAGGACCTGATCTTCAAAATCCTGCAAGCTCAAAGCGAAAAAGAAGGACACATTTTCGCCGAAGGCGTGCTGGAAATCCTTCCCGACGGTTACGGTTTTCTGCGCTCGCCTGATTACAACTATCTGCCCGGTCCGGATGACATTTATGTTTCTCCCTCGCAGATCCGCAAGTTCGATCTGAAAACTGGCGATACCATCAGCGGCCAGGTTCGCCCTCCTCATGAAGGTGAAAAATATTTCGCCCTGGTCAAGATTGAAGCGGTCAATTTCGAATCGCCCGAAGAAGCCCGTAACAAGATCCTTTTCGACAATCTCACCCCGCTGTATCCGCAGGAGCGGATCAAGCTGGAGACGGTGCGCGAAAACATCAGCGCCCGCGTCATGGATCTGCTGACCCCGGTCGGCAAAGGGCAGCGCGGTCTGATCGTGGCTCCGCCCCGTACCGGCAAGACCATGTTGTTGCAGAACCTGGCGAATTCGATTACGACCAATCATCCGGAAATCGTGCTCATCGTGTTGCTGATCGACGAACGTCCGGAAGAAGTTACCGACATGCAGCGCTCGGTGAAAGGCGAAGTCATTTCTTCTACCTTCGATGAGCCGGCCGCCCGCCACGTACAAGTCGCCGAAATGGTGATCGAGAAAGCCAAGCGCCTGGTCGAGCACAAGCGCGACGTGGTGATCCTGCTGGACTCGATTACCCGTCTGGCGCGTGCCTACAACACCATCGTTCCGCCCTCAGGCAAGGTACTATCCGGCGGCGTCGATTCCAACGCGCTGCAGCGGCCGAAGCGCTTCTTCGGGGCGGCGCGCAATATCGAAGAAGGCGGTTCGCTCACCATCATTGCGACCGCGCTGATCGAAACCGGTTCGCGCATGGATGACGTGATCTTTGAGGAGTTCAAGGGGACCGGCAACATGGAAATCATTCTCGACCGCAAGCTGGTCGACAAGCGAACCTTCCCGGCCATCGACATTCAGCGCTCCGGCACTCGTAAGGAAGAGTTGCTGATCCCCAAGGAAGATCTGGCCCGCATCTGGGTGTTGCGCAAGATTCTCAACCCGCTATCGCCGGTAGAAGCCATGGAGCTCTTGATCGATAAATTAGGCAAAGCCCGGTCCAACGGCGAGTTCCTGTCGAATATGGGATCGTTGTAAGGAAGCTGCCAGCTATCAACCGTTAGCTGTTACGCTTTAGCTCTCGGTCGGGATGTGTAAGTCGCGGTGCGCAGCGCTTATGAAAGCAACTCGGTTCGCCGCCAGCCTAAGGGGCGGTTGGATGTTGTCCTCGGTGGTCGCTATTTCGTAATCGCCCATTCTCATCCCGGCAGATTGCTTTCGAGTTCGGGGTCTTCCTTGCTGTGGGTGCAGGCCTCTAGTATCTGCTCAGGGCGCGTTAAAACCGAACCGCAAATGGCATTGGATCGAGGTGACCCCGCGGAGGCCTATGGCTTCCGCGCTTTTCGTTTGCCAGGTAAGAAAGTGTGCTAGGCTACTCCTAGGTAAATCCTATGGCAACCCTATACGTAGAAAACGTTCCCGACGAGTTGTACGAGGCCCTCAGAGGCCGCGCCCGCCTGCACAGAAAATCCATCGCCGCCGAGGTCCTGTCACTTCTGGAAGAGAACATCCCCACCGTCCAGGAGCTGAAGTCGCGACAGGTGTTCCTCCGCCGATTGTCCCGTTTGCGATCCAGCAAGCCTCAAACCGCCGGCCCGTTCCGTTCGACGGAAGAGATGCAGCGCGAGGACCGATCGCGGTGAGCGTCTTTGTAATCGATGCCAGCGTAGCGGCGAAGTGGTTTCTTCCGGACCGAGATGAGACCTTGGTTGAAGAAGCTGTGCTGTTGCTGGCTCGATATTCAAAGGGACAAGCTCGATTCGTTGTGCCGGATTTATTTTGGGCTGAATTTGGCAACATTCTATGGCAGGCGGTCCGCCGCGGCCGGTGCACCCAGAAAGCCGCTGAAACAGGCATAACAGCTATGAGGAATCGCGGCCTGCCTACTGTGCCGTCAGGCTCACTGCTCGAAGCGGCGTTCGCGATAGCCACGGCATTCGATCGCACCGTATACGACAGTCTCTATATTGCCCTGGCCATCGATTGTCACGGTCAACTGATTACGGCCGATGAAAAGCTGGCCAATGCAGTGGCTGCGCATTTGCCGGTCAAGTGGCTCGGATCGCTGTAGGTTAGTCTTTTGCATTTAGCGGAAGACGTCGGGCTGGTTCTCGGAGGCTTTCAAGCAAGTCGGGAGTTTTGATACCTTGGAATCATTCCCATGTGCCGCAATATCAAAAATCTTTTCAACTTCGATCCCCCGGTAACTGCCGAAGAGATTCAGGCGTCCTCGCTCCAGTTCGTTCGGAAAATCAGCGGGTTTAACAAACCGTCGAAGGCGAACGAAGCCGTGTTTCAGGCTGCAGTCGAGGAAGTGACTCAGGTCGCGACTCGCCTGCTGCGCTCGCTGGAAACCAACGCGCCGCCGAAGAATCGTGAAGAAGAAGGGGCCAAGGCGAAAGCGCGGTCCGCTGAAAAATACGGGACGCAGGCATGAGCACTGACGACAATGTTGAGAGTTGCGAGGAACGGAATCGCTTGGTCGACACAAGCAACAAGGCGCAGCGAGAACTGTGTGAACTGGAAGAAAAATTGGGGCGCTTACTCATGTCACCCGCTCGGGGCGTGTCCCATAAAGCGAAGAACGATATTGAACGGGCACGGCGTCGAGCAGGTAATTCTTTCATGGCTCTAATGAATCATCAGCAGAAACATGGATGTGGTTAGCTTTAGAAAACACACTGACCACTAAACGCGCGCCCTCTTTGCACATCGCATCCGCTGTCAGTAGAATCGAATTTTGGCGGCAGCGTTTGAGAGCTCATGTCCCTGAAGCAGTCGGAAGCGATCGTGTTGCGCACCTATCCGCTGCGCGAGGCTGATCTGCTGGTGACGCTGTTCACGCGGGCCGAAGGCAAGGTCAAGGGCGTAGCCCGGTCGGCCAAGAAGTCCAAGCGCCGTTTTGGCGGAGCTCTGGAGCCGCTGACCTGGGTTCGGGCCCACTACGACGATCGCGAGGGCCAGGAGCTGGCCCGCCTGGATTCCTGCGACATCCTGGAATCGCCGCTGTCGTCGATGGTCGACTATCCGCGCGTGGTTGCGCTGGAGCATGTGGCCGAGATGCTTGACGAGTTGCTGCCCGACCGCGAAGCCAACGATGCGATCTTTCGGCTGGCGGTTTCGGTGCTGCACCAGTTGCGCGCCGGCTCGATTTGGATGCCGCTGACCTATTTCCAGCTCTGGCTGGTGCGACTGGTGGGATTTCTGCCCGAGTTGGACGAATGCTTGGAGTGCGGCGCGGCGCTGAACGGAAGCCAGGCGTACTATCACGCGCTGGCTGATGGCGTGATGTGCGTACAGCACAAGCGGCTGGCATCGTCGAAGCTGACTCCAGAATCGCGGGCTCTAGCTGAGCAGATGTTTCGCGCGCCGGTAGAAAGTTTCGCTGAGGAGCCGTGGACGGCAGGGCAGTATGCGGATCTGCGCCGCTTTCTGGTGCAGATCATTGAGCGCCACATCGAGCGAAAGCTGATCACCGCCAGCATGCTGGCAAAGCTGTGAAGGACAAAAGGTAGAACGGACCTTAAGGCCCGCGTTGAGTGCTCTTAGAGGGTTATTGGGCTTCAGCCCAAACTCACAAACAGGACGACTCTTTTGCCATCGTCGCAAAATCCGCTGACCTTCCAGGAACTGGTCCTTCGATTGCAAAGCTTCTGGGCTGCGCAGGGCTGCGTCCTGCAGCAACCTTACGACGTCGAAGTCGGCGCGGGCACCATGGCGCCCGAGACGTTTCTGCGCGTGCTCGGTCCCAAACCCTACCGCGTCGGCTACACCCAGCCGTCCCGCAGGCCAGCCGACGGACGCTATGGCGAGAATCCCAATCGGCTGTTCAAGCACCTGCAGTTTCAGGTGATTCTGAAACCCCCTCCGGCCAACGTCCAGGATCTCTATCTGGCTTCGCTAAAGGCGATTGGCATCGATCTGCTCAAGCATGACATTAAGTTTGAAGAGGACAATTGGGAATCGCCTACGCTGGGTGCCTGGGGCATTGGCTGGCAGGTCATGCTCGACGGGCTGGAGATCACCCAGTTCACCTATTTTCAGCAGTGCGGCGGCATCGATCTCGATCCGATCTCGGCCGAGCTGACCTATGGCCTGGAGCGCATCGCCGCCTTCTTGCAGGATGTCGACAGCATTTACGACATCACCTGGGTGGTCGATCCCGAGGGCCGCGCCGTGAAGTACGGCGAAATTCGCCTGCAGGACGAGTTGCAATTCTCCGTCTACAACTTCGAGGCGGCCGATGTGGAAAAAGCCTGGAAGCATCTTGAGCTCTACGAAGCGGAGTGCCAGGCGTTGTTGGATAAGTACAACGCGAGCTTTGCCCACGCCGAGAAATCTCAGGCAAAAAGTTCTGGCGAACAGCGAAAGGCGAACAGCGAAGAGCGGGCTTCGGGCGAAGAGTGCTCAGCGGATCGCCAGCGCTTCCCGCTGCTGGCCGCTTTCGATCTTTGCTTGAAGTGCTCGCACCTTTTCAACATTCTCGATGCGCGAGGCGCGATCAGCGTGACCGAACGCGTGGGCGTGATTGCCCGCATTCGGGCGCTGGCCGTGGGTATCGCTAAAGCGTACGTCGATCAGCAGAAAGCCGAGGCGGAGAGCGCTCCTGTATCGGAGGGAAATCATGCCCTGAAGACGGAGCAACTGGCGGGCTCCCGGTCGTAGGGTGGTCGACCATCGACGCTTGCCGGCGAAACGCAGATCCCTCGGCTCGCTACGCTCGCTCGGGATGACAATTTTGATTCAAGAGATTCTAAGGGATGCTAAATGCTAACGGCTAAATGCTAAGTGCTGCTTCTATATGCCTGACTTTCTGCTCGAAATCGGTACCGAAGAGATTCCTGCCCGCATGATTGACGGCGCGCTTGAGGAACTGGCCCGCCGCGTCACAGACTTGCTGCAGCGCGAGCGCTTGGGTGATGCGCCCGCGGTACAGTCGTACTCCACTCCTCGACGGCTGGCCGTACTGGCTTCTGGAGTTTCATCGGCACAGCCCGACGTTAGCGAGCAGGTAACTGGGCCGTCGCTGAAAGTCGCTTACAAAGATGGAGTGCCTACGGCCGCGGCCGAAGCCTTTGCGCGCAAAGTAAATGTCCCCGTCGACGCGCTGGAAAAAGTTACTACGCCCAAAGGCGAATACCTGGCCGCCACGGTACAGAAAAAGGGTCGCCCAGCCGCTGAGATTCTTGCCGAATCGCTGCCCAAAGAAATTGCCGGGATCTACTGGGCCAAGAGCATGTACTGGCGGGGCAAGTCGGCGGAGCGCTTCGTGCGTCCGGTGCGCTGGCTGGTCACGCTGCTGGATGGGGAAGTGGTGCCGCTGGAATTTGCCGGGATTCGCGCGGGGCACGACACCGAAGGCCATCGCATTCTGTCGTCGGGACCGTTGCCGATCAAGCGGCCCGCAGATTATTCCTCGACCTTGGCCAACGGCTCGGTGATCGTCACTGCGGCGGAGCGCGAGCAGCGGATCCGCAAAGCGCTGGATGCTGCAACGCGAACTGTTACCGGCGCACGTTGGCGCGAGGACGAGACGCTGCTCGACACGGTCGTCAACCTGACCGAGTTTCCGTCGGTGGTTCTGGGCAACTTTGATCCCGAATTCCTTTCGCTAGCTGATGAAGTTTTGGTGACGGTAATGCGCGATCACCAGAAATATTTTGCGCTGGAAGATGCCGAGGGTAAACTACTGCCGCATTTTCTCGCGGTGATCAACACTTCCGGCGACCCCTGCGGACTGATCCGCCACGGCAACGAGCGTGTGCTGCGCGCCCGCTTCAACGATGCCCGCTTCTTCTGGCAGACCGATCAGAAAATCCCCCTGCGCGAGCGCGTTGAGATGCTGAAGTCGGTGACCTTCCAGAAAGATCTGGGCAGTTACTACGACAAGACACGCAGGGTACAGAAGCTTAGCAGTCTGGTATCGGAGGCGTTGCGGAATGCGGGCAGGCCCGTGCGTCCCGGCATCGCGTTCAAGGCTGCGTTGCTGTGCAAGACCGACCTCACCACCGAACTGGTGAAGGAATTTACCGAGCTGCAAGGCATTATCGGCGGCCTCTATGCCAAGGCGCAGACACTCGATCCCATTCTGCCTCGGGCTACGGTTGAGGCTATCGGCGACGCCATCTACGATCAGTACAAACCGGAGTCGATGGACGACAGCGTGCCCCGCACGGTCGAAGGTGCAATTCTCGCCATTGCTGACAAGGCTGACAGCATCGCCGGGATGTTCGCGCTGGGTCTGCAGCCGACCGGATCGAAAGACCCGTTTGCATTGCGGCGGGCTGCGAACGGGATCGTGAAGATCGTCGCCGAGCACAAGTTGCCGTTGCCAGTGAGCAAGCTGTTCGCGGATGCGCGTGCGGAGTACGTAGGCTCCGAAGCCGAGGGCCGCTTCTCGCGCGAGGTGAACTTCGAAGAGTCGATCTCCGCCTTCATGCGTGAGCGCCTGGAATTCTACCTGCGCGATGTTCGTGGATTCGCTTACGACGTGGTAAAGGCTGTGCTTGCCGCTGGCAGCGATGACGTGGTCGACGCGATCGCGCGGGCGGAAGCAGTGAGTGAAGTGCGAGGGTCGGAAGACTTTGTGTCAATTTCGCTTGCGTTCAAACGAATTAAGAACATTGTTCGTCCGTGGGTAGATACATGGGCCGACGGATACTCCTACACGGATGCCTTTTGGAACGCTCAAAATTTCGACGAAGGAGCTGAGCGGGACTTGGCCGGCGTCGTTCCGGAATTCAAGAAGGAAATCTCCGAACTTGCGAAGCAGGGTCGCTATCCGGAAGCTTTGAGCAAAGTGGCAAAGTTGCGTCAGCCGATCGACACCTTTTTCGACAAGGTCATGGTGATGGTCGAGGATGAGAGAGACCGGACTCGTAGACTCTTGATGCTTTTGGAATTGCTACTGGCTGTCGGTACCATCGCCGACTTCAGCGAAATCATAACGGAAGGCAAATAGAGATCTTCCGAGAAACGTTGGATTTTGGAGCTGCAAAGTTTTTGTTTTGTATCAGGGCACGTCTTTAGACGTGCCGTAAGAGCTCTTTGAAGACTTGGGCTTTAGCCCCTGAGAACCGACTGGATTGGGGCTACAAGCCCTCAAATGAAAGGGCAGGTTCGGCACGACTCAAGTCGCGCCCTGATACAAAGCCCGACTAACGTAATTAGCACTCATTGAAATGAATTGTCATCACGAGCGCAGCGAGGGATCTGCTTTTGTGCGGCTCGACGAAGAGCAGATCCCTCGCGGGCTAAAGCCCACTCGTGATGACAATTCGTGAAGGTGACAATTTGTGAAGGATGACAATTCGTGAAGACGAGTTGATTCCGGCGTACCATTACTGAATAACCTGATCGTAACCCGCAAAGGACTCATCATGAGCACTTCCACTACCGAACTTGAAAATGCGGCTGCCGACTCGCACGCCGTGAAATACGTTTACTTCTTTGGCGACGGGCACGCCGAAGGTCATGGCAAGATGAAGGATGAGCTGGGCGGCAAGGGTGCCGGCCTGGCTGAAATGACCAATGCCGGGCTTCCCGTGCCTCCCGGCTTCACCATCCAGACCGAAGCCTGCCGCGAGTACATGAAGAGCAACGCGGTTTCCGCCGAAGTCACCCGCCAGATGGACGAAGCCCTGCGCCGGCTGGAACAGTTGCAAGGCCAGAAGCTGGGCGCAGCCGACAATCCGCTGCTGGTCAGCGTGCGCTCGGGCGCCAAGTTTTCCATGCCAGGCATGATGGACACCATCCTTAACCTCGGCTTGAACGACAAATCGGTCGAGGGCTTGGCCAAGCGCACTGGCAATCCGCGCTTCGCCTACGACTCCTATCGCCGTCTGATTCAAATGTTCGGCTCGGTGGTGCTCGACATTCCCAAGCATGCCTTCGAAGAGGTTTTCGACGGCAAGAAGAAACAGAAGAAGGTTAAGCTCGACACCGATCTTGACGCCAAGGCGTTGCAGGAAGTCATTGCCGACTACAAGAAAGTCGTGCAGAAGCATACCAAGCGCGAGTTTCCGCAGGATCCGCACGAACAACTCGTTATGGCGCGCGATGCGGTGTTTCGCTCCTGGCTGAACGATCGCGCGCGGACCTATCGCCGCATCAACAATATTGACGACATGCTGGGCACTGCGGTGAACGTGCAGGCCATGGTTTTCGGCAACCTGGGCGAGACCAGCGGCACGGGCGTGGGCTTCACGCGCAATCCCGCGACTGGCGTAAAGGAATTTTACGGCGAGTTCTTGATGAACGCGCAGGGCGAAGACGTAGTCGCCGGCATTCGCACTCCGGTACACATTTCCGAGCTCGAGAAGATCATGCCCGACGTGTACAACCAGCTGCGCGAGATCACCACGCGTCTGGAAAAACATTATCGCGACATGCAGGATTTCGAGTTCACCATCCAGGACGGCCGGCTGTACATGCTGCAGACGCGCAACGGCAAGCGCACCGGACGCGCCGCCGTCCGCGTCGCCATCCAGATGGTGGAAGAGGGATTGATCACCAAGGAAGAAGCGATCTTCCGGGTCGAGCCTAACCAGCTTTACGATTTCCTCGTGCCCAGCCTTGACGAGAAGGGCAAGGCCATCGAAGTTCTGGCTACCGGGCTGCCGGCATCGCCGGGCGCTGCGGTGGGCCAGATCGTTTTCACTGCCGAAGAGGCGGTGGAGAAATTCCACAAAGACAAGAGCGCCAAACTGATTTTGGTACGCAGCGAAACGACTCCGGAAGACATCGCCGGCATGGAAGTTGCCGCCGGCATTCTGACCTCGCGCGGCGGCATGACCAGTCACGCAGCGGTGGTTACTCGTGGCATGGGCAAATGCTGCGTGGCCGGAGCCGGCGATATCGAAGTCGACGAAAAAGCCGGCGTGATTCACGTCCACGGCAAGACGCTGAAAGACGGCGACTGGATTTCGCTGGATGGAACCACGGGCCGCGTAATCAATGGCAAGCTCAACACCGTTCCGGCCCGGCCCGACGATCCCGAACTTCTAAAGTTGATGGGCTGGGCTGAGCCGTTCCGTCGCATGGGAGTTCGCGCCAATGCCGATGTCCCCCGAGACGCCCTGCAGGCGCGGGCCTTCGGCGCAGAAGGCATCGGGCTGTGCCGCACCGAGCATATGTTCTTTGCCGAAGATCGTCTGCCGCACATGCGTGCCATGATCTTGGCGAACAACGAGAAAGACCGGCGCACGGCGCTGCGCAAGCTGCTGCCGTATCAGCGTAACGATTTTGTCGGCATCTTCCGCTCCATGGACGGCTTCCCGGTGACCATCCGCACCCTCGACCCGCCACTGCATGAATTTCTGCCGCGTCGTGAGGACTTGATGGTCGACATCGCCAAGCTCGAACTCACCAAGCCGAAATCGCCCAAGCTAAAAGAGCTGCGTACTTTGTTGAACCGGGTTGAGCAGTTGCATGAAGTCAATCCCATGCTCGGCCTGCGCGGATGCCGGCTGGGCATTACCTATCCCGAGATCACCGAGATGCAGGCGCGCGCCATCTTCGAGGCCGCAGTCAAGGTAGCCAAAGAAGGCGTGAAGGTGAAACCGGAAGTCATGATTCCGCTCACCACCGGGTTGAAGGAAATGGCGAATCAGGCGGCCATCGTGCGGCGAGTTGCCGAAGAGGTGTTCGCCGAGAAGGAGCAGAGGGTCGAGTACCTGGTAGGCACGATGATCGAGTTGCCGCGCGCCGCTTTAGTTGCGGACGAGATTGCCAAGGAAGCCGAGTTCTTCAGCTTCGGCACTAACGATCTCACTCAAACCACGTACGGCTTCTCGCGCGACGACGTGGGCAAGATTTTGACTGCCTATCTGGCGGAAGGCATCTTGAAGCAGGACCCGTTTGCGGTGCTGGATCGTAAGGGTGTCGGAGAACTGATGAAGATCGGAACCGAGAGGGGTCGCGCTACCCGGCCGACCATCAAGATCGGCATCTGCGGGGAACACGGCGGCGATCCCTCGTCGGTCGAGTTCTGCGCGCAGCTCGGCTTTACCTATGTGTCCTGCTCGCCGTTCCGCGTGCTGACAGCGCGATTGGCGGCGGCACAAGCCGGAGCCAGCGCTGAATTGAAGATTGAAGGTGGCCGCACCAAGTAGTTATCCGAAGCCGGTAGTCAATTAGTAGGGAAGGCTCGGTCATGGCCGGGCCTTTATTTCTTACATCAGTCGAATCTACGGTTGCGCAGACGAATCCTTAGTGGCCTGATTGGGGCTTTCGACTAGATTTCTCCCAGCTCTGAGCAAATCTGCTCGAGCGCCATCTCGCACTCTTCCAATTGCCTACGCAAGGACGACTTACTGCACGGCCCGGTGACGGTGGCCAGGCTGGACTGGTAGCCCTCAATTCGCTGTTCCAGTGAGGCTTTTCTAGCGACCAAGTCGTCAAGATTAAGGTGTGCGTTTGCCATAAGCTCACATTACACAAACCGATATTGGGTGTCAGTGAGCGGCGTCGCCTATTGTTGTTTAGCCCCTAGTTACTGGCTGCTGGCAACTGCTTCACTGCGTTTGTTGCAGTTTTGCGATCAGCTTCTGCGCCAGGTTTTCTTCTGATTCAGACCACAAGACGCGTCCGCTGACCGCGCAATTCTTTTCGACCGCGGCTGAAAAGGCGACCAGCTTGGCGATGTTGGCGCGCAAATTCTTCTCAATGGCCGGAGAGATGTGCGGCCCTTCATAGACAAACGAGGAGTCAAGGCCGAAGTCGACCTCGATATGGCCGTCGTCGGTATAAATTCCTTCATCGAACTGCAAACCGTGAACCAGAAAGCGTACCGCGACCGGACGCTGCACCCAACTGTCGCCATGCTCGTCGTCGTTGGGAACCCAGATGTCCCAGAACGCCTCGAAGACGAATGCAAAATCGTCATGAGCAAACTCACTGGCTATCTCAACTGCTTCTTCCGGCGATATTCCGGGGTCGAAGCGGCGCTCCAGCACGGTGGGCTCAGACCAGGCGACGGGGTGTACGGAGAGATAGGTGATGCCTTCGCGCAACGCGGAAAAAGGGAATTGCCGCAGCACCCCAGCGGTGCGTGGCATCATCTCGCCTTCGCGAAAGCTAGGAAACCAAATACTGAGATAGAGCGAGTCGGCCATCGGGGTATTGTAACGCGAGGGAAGGCAGCTTAGCCCACGCGGAATGAGCACGTCTCGGCTCGGCTCGGATCCTAAATCCCCCCTCAATGCGGCAAAGGCTATCGCCAACACGAGCAGCCCCATGAATACACTGAGAGCACGCACGAACGGGTTCTTGTTGAACGTATAACTCTCGCTGTATCCCATTCTCTGATACTGTCCTGCGGCGGCCTTATCGCACGATCAAAGCATGTGTATGAGATCCAGCCAAACCATGCAACAACGACGGGAACCATTACTTCATGTTGAAAATATGAACTCATGTCAGACCATCCCGGTTGCCTGGGCGACGAACAGCAGCTGCTTCGACTGCGCGCCCGCCCGACCCGCAAGAACAGCGGGTCAGAAAGGCAGGCGGACGCTCCGCTCAGGATGACAAATTCATGGGCTGCCGTGTACGAGTCTATGCCGACAGCCGCTTCCTGGCCTTGATCTCCTCCAGCAGCGTGTCGATTTTCTGCTCGCGCTCCAGGGCATCGAGCCGGCCATCGATGTCGTCGCCCAGGATCTCGCCCTTGGCGCGGCCCAACGCTTCCTCGCGGGCGACTTTTGTACGCATGCGGTCGAAGGTGCGGTTCTCGCCGTCAGGAGTGAGTTGCGCATCGGCTGCGCGGCTCACCGCCCGCGAACGGCGATGCTGCGCGATCAACAGGTCGGCCTTGCCCTTTGCCTCGGAGAGCTTCAGCTCCAGCCTCTTAAGCGCCGACTTCAACGATTCCACCTGGATTTCCTGATCGGCGATCTGCTGATCGAAACTATCAGTGAGTTGCTGGAAGCTCATGGCACGCTCCAGCGCGGCGCGCGCCAGTTCATCATCTTTCTTGTCCACGGCCAACTCCGCCTTGCGTATCCACTCGGCATGTTTGTCGGCGTTTTCTTTCTTCTTTTTCTCCAGCAAATGCAGGTCGGCCAGCGCGATGGCCACCTGCGTCTTCACCTGGATGAACTGGTTTTCCATGTCGAGGATCACCTGCTTCAACATCTTTTCCGGATTTTCGGCCTTGTCCACCAAGTCATTCAGATTGGCCCGAACCAAGGTTGCAACACGATCAAGTAATGCCATAACCAACTCCTTATAAGCCGTCAGCCATCAGCTGTCAGCTCTCAGCTTAGTTTCGCTAATCTAGAACTGCTCGCCGCGGACTGCGCCTAGCAGGAAGGCGACGAGCAAGCCTCCCACGGCACCGATAGGAACGGCAATGTTGGAGTGGGTGATGAAACGCACTATCACACCCAACAAGGTGCCGATCAGTCCAAGATTGACCACAAACCGCGTACTGTCGTTTTCGGAATACATAATCGTCCTTCGTTGAAAGCTGTCAGCCATCAGCCGTCGGTTCTTAGCTCAGGAGCCGGGTGACCCACTCATTCGCGGTTTTCGAATGAGTGGGTTCTGCTAACCACTGTCACTTTCCAGCGCCCGCGGCTTTCGCTTTGCCATCGTCGTCTGACGGCGGCAACTGATCAGGCTTGGGCGACTTGTCGCCGATGGTCCTGATCTTGCCCAGCAGATCCGACATCTGCATGCCGGACAGCGCCTCGAACAGTGCCGGTACTTGCGCTGCCATCTCGGTAATGTCGCCGGTGATCTTGTTCATGCCGGCGGAATGCCCATTGCCGGTAGAGACAATCGTTATCTTGTCGACATTCGCCAGCGGACTAGCTAGCGCCTTCACGATCTCCGGCAATCCGGTGATCAGCTTGTCCACCACCGCGGCCTGGTTGTACTCCTGGAAGGCCTCAGCCTTAACGTTCATGGCGCGAGCCTCGGCGTCGCCCTTCTTGAAGATGATTTCCGCTTCGGCTTCGCCTTGCGCGCGGATGGCGCTGGCGCGGCCTTCGGCTTCTACCATCGTTCTTGAGCGCTCGGCGTTGGCCAGGGTTTCAATGCGCTGACGCTCGATCTCGGCACCCTTGAGAACGGTGGCGATCAGCTCTTTCTCGCGTCGGTTGATCTCGGCCTCCTGCACCTTGACCTGCGCCTCTTTCTCGATTTGCTGCACCTTCACGGATTCAGCGATGACCTGCTGTTGCATGACGTTGGTCTGGATCTCGTACGCCTTGTCGGCCTGCGCCTGCTGTCGTTTCACCAGTTCGTTATAAGTCGCCCGTTTCACTTCGAGATCGCGTTGCGCCTCGGCCTGTCGGGCAAGGGAAGCGGTTTCTGCGGCAACCCGTTCCTGATCAGCCTGCGCTTTGGCGGTCGCCGACTCGCGCAGTGCGATGGCGCGCTTGATGGCAGTGTCGCGATCGGCTTCGGCCGTGGCCACGTCGGCGTCGCGCTTGATGCGAGCAATATCCGGACGGCCCATGTTGGTGATGTACTCGTTCTTGTCGCGTACTTCCTTAATGGTGAACGAAATCACCTCCAGGCCCATCTTGTTCATGTCGTCGGCGCAGGTGGTACGCATGCGGTCAGCGACCATCTCCGGCTGCTTCACGATCTCTTCTACGGTGAGCTGGCCGATGATGCCGCGCAGGTGGCCTTCCATCACCAGGCGAATCAACGCCTCGCGGTCCGGCGGCGTCTTGGTCAGAAACTGCTCGGCAGCTGTCATAATCGACTCGGGATCGGACTTGACCTTGATCTGCGCGACCGCTTCCACCGTGACGGCGACGCCCTGCTTGGTGTAGAGATCCTGCTGCGGGGCGACGTCGAACGACATCAGCTCCAGCGAAAGTTCGCGGCAGTTCTCCACCATGGGCAGGATGATGGTGCCGTGTCCCTTGATGATGCGCGGACCCCGGAAGCCATACACGACCAGTGCTTCGTTGGGTCCGGCCTTGCGGTACAGTCTGGCAAAGACGGCCATCAACAGAATGATGGCGGCTACTGCTGTCCAGGCAATGATTAACGCTTCAGTTGGTATGTGCGGCATAAGCCTCCTTCAAGGCAGCAACTCGCAAATGAGCAAGCTAGCTATGTATCAGTGCAACCGCCGCTGCCGGATCGGCAACTTCAACAATGAGCTGGTTGTAACGTTCGTCGTGCAAGTCGATGACGACCGTGTTTTCGGGATCGTGCACATCCCAGAACACGCGCTTCCCGTCTTGATAGAACGTGCCGGCGGTGATAACGCCAGGCAGATTAGTTCCCGGCATTCGCCATCCGTGCCACCAACCGCGCGCGACCTCAGGGTCGGCCCGAATAGCGGCCACATGCTGCAAGGGAATCTCCAGGGAACTCTTGAACGCCCACAGTTTGTCAGCTCCGTGAACATGCAGCAGCAGCTTTCCTTCAGAGATAGACAGATCAACCATATAATCCTCATAATCCTCGATCGATGTAGTTATGAGTCCGGTCTTTTCGTGCTTGCTACTTGTGGCTCAGTTCTTTTTCGGCTAATTCTTCCCATCGGCGTACGTAGGCGATGCCATGTTCGTATCGCGTAATGATGACTTCGGTTCCTTTGGTCAGCGCCTCGCCGGCTTCGCTGCGAGCGCCGCAAGTGTGACGCGTACCCTCTTGCGAAAAGATGATCTCGCCCGTACCGCCCGGGCGAACCGGGCTACTGATGCGGCCCAGCACGCCTACGCGGTCGTAGTCGGCCGGATCGAGTTCGCGATCGTGCTTCATCAGCAGCTTGGCCACGAACCAGAAAACGATGCATGAGCCCACCAGTCCAATGATCACCGCGATCAGCATGATCAGGCTGACGACAAGCGTGGAGTAGCGTGTCAGCAGATATCCTGAGCCGCCAAACCACGCCAGAAACGCAGTGACGGTGGCGAAGTTGAAGAACGGCATGTCAGCGCCGTTCGACGTGCTGGCGTGCCCGCTTCCTGAGGCAGGTGGCGTGACATGACCGCCGTGTGGTACGTGAAGATGGGCGTGCGGCACGTGCAGCTGCATATGTGGCGGCAGATGCCAGGTTCCGCCCATAAACGACAACACGCTCAGCGTCACTCCCACCAGAAAGCACACGAGATAGAAGATCGCCCAGGTCATAAATTTGCTCCCGCCGACTTCTTGCTGCCATGGCCGCGATGCGCTGGCGTTGCCAGGGCCGGCTTCAGGACTTCCGTGAGGCGTTCCACCAGTTCCGGCGTTTCCAGAATGGCTCCCAGCAGGACCAGGCATTTGCGCGTGTCCCGATGCTTGGCCACTTGCAACAGTGCGTGACTCAGTTCGGGATCGTGCCCAAACTGCTCGGCTCCATTGACCAGCCAAAGATCGAGCCGGTCTTCGGTGGCGCGCAGATCGCTGGTCAGCTCGGTGTGATAGCCCTCAGGATCATCGACCAGATAGCCGGGATGCACCTTAAAGAAGCGCGCCAGCAGCATGCGCGAGGCGTTGGTCAGGTGCGGCCGGGCTCCACTCTCGATCTGCGACAGGTAGGACTGGCTGAGGCCGCGTCCCGTTTCCTTCTTGAGGGCACGGGCTAGGTCCTGCTGGGTCATCTCGCGGTCCAGGCCGCGGAGGGTGCCTTCCACCAGGCGGAGGTAGCGTAATTTCTCGCCAAGCTTCATATTACGATTTGCAATTATGCTATTGCAATCCGTGATTGTCAAGAACTGGATTTGGTGCAGAATCAGGGAGTTGCGAAATTAACAGGTTTCGACCCGGCGCCGGGGAGCGGTCAGCGCCCGGTTCATGAGCAAGCAACATTTGAGATCACAAGGCTCGTCGGGGAATGCAGGGGCTTGTGGAAGAGCTAAGAGGCTTGAACTACAGTACTGTTTAAGGTTGTACTCAGCACGACGTGACAGATCGATTTCCATTCCGCACACTGCCGGACTATCTGCGCTCCGATCTGGATCTCATTTTCATTGGTATTAACCCCGGACTCTATTCAGTCGAGCAAGGGCATTATTTTGCGCGCACAACCAGTCGATTCTGGCCAGCGTTTTCGCGATCCAGACTCAGCGAAGGTGTTCGGCGAGGTCTGGCTACAGAGGTGCTACGACCCTCACATGACAGCGAGTTGTTGCGTTTTGGAATCGGTTTAACCGATCTGGTCAAACGGCCGTCAGCGAACGCCTCGCAGATCACTCCAGCGGAGTTCGAACACTGGACACCGATCTTGCTTGGCAAGCTTCGACGTTTGCAGCCGCGGATGGCCTGTTTCCACGGCTTGACCGCGTACCGCCCATTTCTGAAATACACGTGGGATTCGGCGGAAGTACCTGCGCTAGGCTTGCAAACCAGGAACCTAGGCAAGACGTGCTTATACGTGGTGCCCAACCCGAGTCCGGCCAATGCGCATTTCACCCCCGCCGATCAGACAATGTGGTATGACCGTTTAGCCGACGAAATCGCTGGTCTCGATGTCAATGGCAGATAAAAACATTACGGCTTAAGCCGGCTGGCATATTTTTGGCGAATCTTCTGTACCTTGGGTGCGACCACGAACATGCAATAAGGCTGCATGGGATTGTTGGCCAGATAGTTCTGGTGATAGTCCTCGGCCACGTAGAACGTCGACGCCGGTTCAACGGCGGTAACAATCGGATCGGCGAAGACCTTGTCGCGAGTTAGTTCGGCGATGACTTCTTCCGCAGTTTTCTTCTGCGCTTCATCGCGATAGAAGATCACGGAGCGATACTGCTCGCCCACGTCGTTGCCCTGACGATTGAGCGTGGTGGGATCGTGCAGGGTAAAGAAGACGTGCAGCAGATCGCTGAAGCTGATGATCGCGGGATCGAAGGTGATCTCGGCGACCTCGACATGCCCGGTCTTGCCGGAACAAACTTGCTGATAGGTAGGATTGGCGCTGCGGCCGCCCATATAACCGGAGCGGACGGATTCGACGCCCTGAAGTTGTTGAATGGCGGCTTCCACGCACCAGAAGCAGCCGCCGCCCAGGATGGCAGTTTCAGTTGGCATGAAGATAGGATGCGCGAGCGAGCGACTTGTTGCAAGAGGCCGATAAGCATTGTTACGGCACAAGCGAACCGCAGGTCCCTCGCCTTCGCTCGGGATGACAAGTCTTGCAGGAATGCTGCATGCCTGGCTAACGACCTCTACGTGACAACCAACTACTAATCCCTAACCCCTGCTCTAAATTCCCACTTCAATCCTTGACCGCGGGTCGAGATAATCGCGCAGGCCGTCGCCGATGAAGTTGAACGACAATACCGCGAGCATGACGGCGGCAGCAGGGAAGAGCACCAGGTGCGGTGAGTCGAACAGGTGAGCGCGCGCGTCGTTTAGCATGGTGCCCCAACTGGCCGTCGGCGGCGGCACGCCCAGGCCGAGAAAGCTCATGGTGGCTTCGGCCAGGATCGCTCCGGCCATGCCAATCGCCGCCTGCACGATGACCGGCTGAATAATGTTGGGCAGGATGTGGCGCACGATGATGCGGGCGTCGCTGGCGCCCAGCGCGCGGGCAGCCTCGACGAATTCTCGTTCGCGCACGACCAGCACCTGAGCGCGAACCAGCCGGGCGTAGCCCACCCATCCCCCGATCGACAATGCGAAAATCAGGTTGAAGATTCCGGGCCCGAGAAACGCCACGAAGGCGATGGCCAGCAGGATTCCGGGAAACGACATGAACGCGTTCATCACGACCACATTGAGCACGCGATCGGTGATGCCGCCGTAGTAGCCGGCAATCGATCCCAGGATGAGCCCTAGCGTGAGGGAAGCGGCGACGACGCAGCCGCCGACCAGCATGGAGATGCGTGCGCCATAGATGATACGCGACAGAATGTCGCGACCGAGCTCATCGGTGCCAAACCAGTGTGAGGCCGATGGTCCCATGAGGCGCGCCGGCAGGTCGATATGCGCTGGGTCCTGGGGAGCGATCCAAGGGGCAAACAGCGCGCAGGCCAGGAAGAGGATGACCAGCACGACTCCGGTAGTCGCCAGCAAATTGTAGCGGGCGACGCGCCGCAGCGAAGCGAGTTGGACGGCCGATGCCATGCACCGTCATCTTAAATGAAAATGCGACGCCGGCAGTGAAGCGGCGTCGCAAGGAGGGTGGAACCATTGCGGATTACTTCAAGGCGACATTTCGGATCAGATAGATGGAGACTGTCTGCATATTTTCGACGCGCTGGTTGACCACGTGCTGTTCCTTACTCTTGTCCCCGTACTGCTTCATCCGCAAGTCGAGGACTTTCATCCCAATGCCATCCAGGGCAGCCATGTTCTTGTAAGTGAGCGAAATGCCCGTGTCCCAGTCTTCGGGACTGGCTTTGGTCTGGTTAAAGAAAACCTGGTAACTCTCGATGAGCCCGGCACTTTTTTCGGCCTCCCAGATGGGCTGAAGATTTTTCTTCATGTCTTCCATGGCCGCGCTGAAGTGGCCGGGAAGGATGCGAAGAAGAATGACGCGTTCCACTGTACCTTCGGTGTATTGATCTTGAGCGACTGCTGTCGCAAGAAAAGCCAGAGAGAGACAAAGTGATCCCACTGCAAGCCGCACAACTTGCTTCATAACGTACAGCCTCCTTGGTGATAGGGGGAGTGTGCACGATGCCGGGGATGTCGTAAAGGAAAAACTCGCAAGCGACAAAGATGATCGAGCTTTTCGCGGCAGATGCGACGTTCGAGGATGGATGCGGGGCCACGAATTGGGAGCGCGACGATCGAGCGCGGCCACCAAGGGGCCGCAAATATCATTCGCGGTATCGGGCTGCCCGGTCTAGAATCTAATTTGAGTTAAGAAGTGTTTGTGTCCTGAACCATAGGCCCATGCTGCCCTTCAAGCTCGTCTATAGCGAAAAGTACTTCCTGCCTATCGGCGAACATGTTTTTCGCGCCGACAAATTTCGTTTAATTCGCGAGCGTCTGCTGCAAGAGCACGCGGCTGATGAAAGCGATTTCGTTGCACCAGAGCCGGCCAGCGAGGCCGATGTGATGCTGGTGCACTCTCCGCACTACGTCAACAAGTTGATGGAAGGCAGCCTGACGGCGCGCGAAGAGTTGCAAATGGAGATTCCTTATTCGCCCGAGGCGGTCGATGCGTTCATGTTGCACACCGGGGGGTCAATTCTGGCGGCGGAGTGCGCGCTGCGCGACGGCGTAGGCGTCAATCTGGGCGGCGGTTTTCATCATGCTTTTCCCGATCATGGCGAAGGCTTCTGCATGATTAACGACTTCGCAGTGGCCATTCGCGCCATGCAAAAGCGGGGACGAATTCGCCGCGCCATGACTGTCGATTGCGATGTACATCAGGGCAATGGCACGGCATTTATCTTCGGAAATGCGGCGCACAAGGCAAACTCGTTGCCGTCGGCGTCGCCTGGTTCTGCCGCGGGCGGCACCATGACGGAGGGGCCGAGTAAAGATGTATTCACCATCTCGCTGCATCAGGAGAACAACTATCCCTTCATCAAGCCGGCATCGTCGATCGACGTGAACCTGCCTGACGGTTGCGAAGACAGGGAATACCTGGCGTGGCTGGATAATGCGCTGAGCTCTGGGCTGCGGCAGTTCGAGCCAGACCTTATTTGTTATGTGGCGGGAGCCGATCCTTATCACCAGGACCAGTTGGGCGGATTGAACCTGACGATCGAAGGACTGAAGCGCAGAGACGAGCTGGTTTTTCGGGCAGCACGCGCCCGCAACATACCGGTGATGACCACCTATGCCGGGGGATACGCCAACCGCGTGGAAGACACAGTCACGATTCATTGCAATACCGTGCTGGCGGCGGCAGAGGTTTACAGGACGGCGCACAGCGAGAGCACAAGGTAAAGTTTTGTAGTCCCTCCCAGCTTTCTCTGGGTTGGAGACGCTGTCGGTGGCCCAGGTCTCGCGGTTTTCGAGACCTGGGGAGCGGTCCTGTTCGGACGCGCCGTGGAACAAAATCGAAGTGGCACGAACACGCAGATTGTTTATGGCCCGTCAGGAGCCAGGTTCGCCTTTATGAATGGATCGACGCTGATAGAGTACATAGATCCTATGGTGGCGGGAATGGCTGCGATACACAACGGCAACGGCACCGGATATTTTCAACATGCCGACTGGTTGGGATCATCACGCTTTGCCCAGGACGGCGGCGGCAACGTGATTTATGATCGGGCCTACGCCCCCTTCGGCGAGCCCTATGATGAGTACAATAATGTAACTACCAACCGGAATTTCACCGCCCAGACCGAGGACACCACGCCCGGACTTTACGATTTTCTGCTCCGCCAGCAGAGCCCAGCGCAAGGTCGCTGGCTGGTGCCCGATCCGGCAGGCTTGGCTGCGGTGGACATTACCAACCCACAGACCTGGAACAGATATGCCTATGTGGCCAACAATCCTTTGAGCAATGTGGACCCTCTTGGGCTGTACTGGATGGTATGCCCACAGAATGTGCCGCGCGGGGGCTGCCCGGTGGGCGGTTATGGTGACAGCGGTTTCATTGGCTACAACGGAATCGCAAGCGGCGTGACATTTAGCGCCGGTACTGTGATATCTGCCGGGGTAGTGGGCATTTCGATCAATTTCGACGACGGTACTAGCCAAATTGCAGGTGGTTTTGTTCCTGGCAATGTCTACTTTACAGATTACACCGGAGCGCTAACCTCTTTGGCAAACTACAGTTCCTCCGGAGGGGGCAGCGGCTTCTTGGTGAGCGGATCAAAAGCCCCAAATAACGGGCCGACGTGGAAGCAGAAGAATCAGGACTGTTTAAACAAGATCAACAACACGCCGGACGGGAAGTTCTACAACTTCTTCAGCCCGTTATCAATGATTCCCGGCATCGGACCTGAGTGGAAGAGCAGCATAGCTGAGGACGTTGGCGGTGGCGCTGCAAAGTTTGCCGCCTATAAATTCTTCAGCACTGCAAGCCAGACCATGGTCCGTACACCGTTTGGGTCGATGAGCGGAGTTGTAGCTGGCAGCATTGAAGGGGTGGCAGAGGGTGTTCTGGCTCCGGTGGCTGCGGCGGCAACTGTCGGTCAGCTCACGGTGCATGCTGGGTGCGCTATTTCAGCGGCATTTTGAATGGGCATTTAGTGGCTGTGGAGGCAATCGATGAGTGACTTCCGAGAACCCGTTTTGCAGAGAATGATCCGAGGATGCTCCCGCCTACTGCTGTGGGTGGGAGCAGTGATCTTTTTGTTCCTAGACGCGTTCCTTTATGAGATCAAGCATGTGAACTTCTTCGTGTCCGCAGCGATCGGCATTCTAGGTGGAATATTAGTGATGTTCCTGGGTGCGGGAATTGCATATGTGAGTAAATCTCCAAACCTGGGGCAGCACTCTTGATTAAAGTTATCCCCTATCCAGCGTGGCCGACCTGGCTACAGATGTTGGTCATGGTGCCGAATGCGCTGCTGGCGGGATACGCGTTCTGGGCATGGTGGCCGAAGTCGAAGCGGGAATGGAACCGATTCGGCTGGGTGATGGCGTACCTGATCGCCTTCTTTTCGGTGATGATTTTTGTGTTCCACTTGGGGTGATAGCAGTGCAGACCGCTCTTTCCGGGGCGGCCCTGGCGTGTTTACATCCGTAAACGGCAGTGAGGCGCTCGGGAGTGAAAAGCACGCCGCCTACGGCGTCGGCAGGATAGGGACACGTCTCCCCCAGTCGGGAGCTGTGCGGCAACCTTGGGTTGCCGCAGAGTAACCAAAATATGAAAAGCGGCGTCTAAAGAAAAAATGCCCTGGGCCGGTCGTGGTCTGGAGCCAAGCGCAGCAAGCGCCGGGAGTACGCGGATGAGCCGAGTCCCTGTCGAGCACACGCGGAAGAGTTTTATCTTTAGCAGCCAGTCTGTGAGTTAGCCGAGGCCGCACGGAGACCGTGCGGCCTTGCTGCTTCTTGCCTTGGAAAAAACAAAAGCTGAGCCTTGGAAATCGAACGCCGGAGGTTCCGAGTGAAACACGCTCTGCGAACGAAATCCGTTGGGACGAAGGTGTCGGAGGCGGAGTTGCGCGTGCTGGAGTCGAGGGCAGATGCGGCGGGGCTGACGCTGTCGGAGTGGGTTCGGGATGTGCTGCTCGCTTCGAGCGTGGACGCGGGCGCGATGGCGGCGGAGCGGGCGATCCTTGCCGAGATGCTGGCGGGTGGCCCAGGTCTCGCGGTTTTCGAGACCTGGGGAGCGGTCCTGTTCGGACGCGCCGTGGAACAAAATCGAAGTGGCACGAACACGCAGATTGTCTATGGCCCGTCAGGAGCCAGGTTCGCCTTTATGAATGGATCGACGCTGATAGAGTACATAGATCCTATGGTGGCGGGAATGGCTGCGATACACAACGGCAACGGCACGGGATATTTTCAACATGCCGACTGGCTGGGATCATCCCGCTTTGCCCAGGACGGCGGCGGCAACGTGATTTATGATCGGGCCTACGCCCCCTTCGGCGAGCCCTATGATGAGTACAATAATGTAACTACCAACCGGAATTTCACCGCCCAGACCGAGGACACCACGCCCGGACTTTACGATTTTCTGCTCCGCCAGCAGAGCCCAGCGCAAGGTCGCTGGCTGGTGCCCGATCCGGCAGGCTTGGCTGCGGTGGACATTACCAACCCACAGACCTGGAACCGTTATGCCTACCTCGCCAACAACCCGCTGAATGCCACGGATCCGTTGGGTCTGTATTGTAGCGTCGATGACGACGAAACTATAGGCGTCTGCGGCGACGACTGGTTTGATGATTTTGCAATATTTTGCTGCACCGGTGGTGGAGGTGGCGTCGGTCACCGCGGAGGAGGTGGTGGTGGCGGTGGTGGTGGTGGGCAGCCGCCGCCTCAGCAGCCGATCAATTTCCCCAACGAGACCCTCGGCTTGCCCAACGGCTTCCCGACGAATCCCTGGGGTAGTTGGGGAGCCATCATTCCTACTGCCCAGTGCGGCGATATCACATGCCCGCCGATTGGCAGTGGTTGGACGATTGACCCCGCTGCCGTCAGTTCTGCGGAGAGCGCAATTGGCAGCTGGACAGGTGCTTTGGCAACAACACTTTGGGGATGGTTTGGTAACACAGGTGACCCTAATGATACTAGGCGACTATTCAATACCAAGTGGTGCGGGCCAGGCGGGGGCGGAACACCGGTCAACGGTCTCGATCAAGCGTGTATGCAGCACGACCTCTGCTATCAAGCTATCCGCGCCAATCCTGAGGATAACGGAAATGGAAGCTTCTGGAATGGAGCTGCCCTCCAAGCCTGCAATCAGCAACTTTGCAATGCGGCGTCACAGTCGAGTGATGTAGGAGCTGCCCAGGTCCTCTGGTATTTCCAGAATAAGGGGCTGTACAGATGCCATCAATAACGATACCTTCGACGGTAAGAATATATATCTATGTATTCACTGTGATGGCTGCTGTATACACCAGCTTTGGGGGTGGACTTGACCTACTTTGGGGTGGCATAAATGGGATTGCAAGTATTGCTTTGTTTCTCGTGCCTGCAGTTGCTCTACCCGTCGCGCTGCTTGCGTGGAGTAGGTCCGGACTTGCAGCGGCACTATTCATTCCGCTGTATGCTCTGAACATTTTGTACAAACGTTATGTCTTCAAGAATACAGTGCCCCAGCTGCTCGATAGGCATACGGGTTTTTGGGAGCTTTCGCTGACGACCCTTCTACTCGTTCTTTTGGTCACATTTGATCTGGCAGCCCGACACCATCGGGCGAGCCAGAGTGAGTAGATGAGGCGAGGGCAGAGGTTTGCAAACCTCGACTTTGACTACCGGGGTTTCGCTTTCGTCACCTGCCCCGAAAAAGCTGCGGCTGGCTATTGTGGGTCCCAGTTCTTCAGCCATGTGGTCACCAAGTTATGAGCGGGGGGAGTGGGTCCCATCCCTGCTCGCATCTGACCTCTCGATTGAGTGCCGAGTCCCAGCACCTCGATCGGGCAGCGGGAGATTTGAGACTGCGACAAGTGTTTCCATCACTTTCGTACTGGGCGGGTGGCCCAGGTCTCGCGGTTTTCGAGACCTGGGGCAAAACATCTCTCAGGAAAGCTTGTTGGTTCATCAGAGAGACACTCACCCACGTTTCGAAACGCGCGAGACGTGGGGCACCCGCCGGTTTTCCGAGACCTGGGGCAAAACATTCCTCAGGAAAGCTTGCTGGTTCCCTCAGAGTGACACTCACCCACGTCTCAAAATGCGCGAGACGTGGGGCACCCGCGCGGTGGTATCCTGTTACAAGGGCTTGATCAAAATTCACTCCAGCCGGTTTTGGACTCCTATCAATGTTTGAGAACCTTACAGATAAACTGCAGCGCGCCTTTAAGAACCTGCGAGGGCAGGGCACGCTGACGGAAGAGAACATCGGCGAGGCGCTGAAAGAAATTCGCATGGCGCTGCTGGAAGCCGACGTCAATTTCAAAGTCGTAAAAGAACTGATCGACCACATCCGCGAGAAGGCCATCGGTCAAGAAGTGCTGACCGCGCTGTCGCCGGCAGAGCAGGTGGTGAAGATCGTTCGCGATGAATTGATCAATGTTCTGGGCAAAGATACCGCGAAGTTGAAGTTCGCCTCCCAGCCGCCGACGGTTGTGCTGATGGCGGGCCTGCAAGGCTCGGGCAAAACGACCACGTCGGGCAAACTGGCCAACTGGCTCAAGGCGGGTGGACACCGGCCGATGCTGGTGTCGGTCGACGTCTATCGTCCGGCAGCGCGGGAGCAGCTCAAAGTGGTGGCTAACGCCATCAACGCGAAGATCTACGAAGGCAAAGTAGAAGAGTCGAACACCGCGACCGTCGAGCGCCTGGTGAAAGAGGCACGGCGGGAGGCCATCAACAACGCCTGCGATGTGTTGATCGTCGATACGGCGGGCCGTTTGCACATCGACGATCAGTTGATGGACGAGATGCAGTCGTTGAAGAAGATCCTGAATCCGCAGGAGATTCTATTTGTCGCCGACTCCATGACCGGACAGGACGCGGTGCGCTCGGCCGATGAGTTTCACAAGAAGCTCACACTCACCGGCGTTGTGCTGACCAAGATGGATGGCGATGCGCGCGGCGGCGCTGCGCTGTCGATCCGGAACGTGACCGGGCAGCCGATCAAGTTTATCGGCGTGGGCGAGAAGTACGATGCGCTGGAGCCGTTTCATCCCGATCGGATCGTGGGCCGTATTCTCGGTATGGGCGACATTCTGTCGCTGATCGAGAAGGCAGAATCCAAGCTGGACAAGTCGAAGTCGGAAGAATTTGCCCGCAAGGCAATGAGCAGCGATGGTTTCTCGCTGGAAGATTTTCGTGGCCAGCTGCGGCAGGTGAAGAAGCTGGGATCGCTGCAAAGCATTATGGGCATGATGCCGAAGATCGGGCCGTTCGCCAACATGCAGCAGGCGGCGGACAAGGTCGACGACAAGCAGCTCAATCGCGTGGAGGCGATTATCAACTCGATGACGCAGCATGAGCGCGAGCATCATGAGGTCATCAATGGCAGCCGCCGCAAACGTATTGCCCGCGGCTCCGGAACCAGCGTGCAGGAAGTGAATCACCTGCTGCGGCAATACGCGCAGATGAGAAAGATGTTCAAGAGTATGAGTAAGCCCAGCTTCGCGAAAAGGCTGGCCGGGATGAAGATGCCGGGGATGTAGGGAAACCGCAAGTAGCGACTAGCAACTAGCAAAAAACGTGAAGATGTTGGTGAGGGCACGCTTTTGCGCGTGCCTTTTTTTCTTGCGATTTGAAAGGCGATGAGATCCGATTCCGAAATGATAAGCTCCTAATCGCTAATAGCTAGTTGCTTATCGCTAGTTGCTTCTTCCCCCTCCAGCATAAACTCCAACACCTCCTGCGGCGCTGACGACGTCCAGACTGGCGCAAAGGAGAGGCGATGCAGAGGCGTGGGACCTTTCTCGCGCAGCGTTTTCAGGTGATGCGGCGTGCTGTAGCCCTTATTCGAGGCCAGGCGGTATTCGGGAAAGACCGGATCCCAGGCGCTGATCATCGCATCGCGCTCGACTTTGGCAATGATCGAGGCCGCGGCAATCGAGGCGGACAGGGCGTCGCCGTGAATGATCGGCGTTTGCTGGCAATCGAAGCTGATGCGCAGCGCATCGATCAGGAGATGGTCGGGCCGTATGGTCAACATGCCGACCGCTTCTTCCATGGCGCGCTTCGAGGCCCAGTAAATGTTGATTTGATCGATCGTGGCGACGTCGACGGCGGCGATCGCCCAGGCCAGCGCGCGTTCGCGAATACGCGGCGCCAGCTTTTCGCGTGTCTCGCGATCCAGCAGCTTGGAGTCGCGCAGGCCGCGCAGACGATAGCTGGGATCGAGAATCACGGCGGCAGCGACCACCGGTCCAAACAGCGAGCCACGGCCTACTTCATCGACGCCGGCTACCAACTTTGCGCCGGCCGTCCAGGCGAGTTTCTCGTACTTCAAGGTACACTTCAGCCGCTTCAGCAGCCGCAGCTTGAGCGTAGCCTTGGAGACGTTTTTTGCGCCATTATCGCGCGACGACTTTTTTGTGGGATTCGGCAACGCAGTATTGTCGCTTTCGATGTCGCTCCAGATAGTTTAGGACAAAGTTGCTACCAAGTTACTATAACGAATCGCTGGGACGAATTGCGGCAAGGATGGACGAGGCGCACTTGTTTCCGTCAATCGTAATCAATCTGCGGTAGGATGAAGTCGAAATGGAGATTTGCGATGGCAGACTTACGATATCCGATAGGAAAATTTACCTGGGTTGCGCCCGCTAGCGAAGAGCAGAGCGCTAAGGACCGCGTGCTTTATATCGATACGATTTCGAGAGCTCCGGCGAAGATGCGCGCCGCGGTGCAAGGCCTGGAAGCGGCGCAACTTGACACGCCGTATCGTCCCGACGGCTGGACGGTGCGGCAGGTGGTGCATCATGTGCCCGAAAGCCACATGAATGCTTATATTCGCTTCAAGCTGGCGTTGACGGAAGATCAGCCACCGGCCAAGCCTTACAAAGAGGCCGAGTGGGCAAAGTTGCCGGACAACCAAGTGACTGCGATCGAAACTTCCTTGCAGCTACTGACTGCGTTGCATGCCCGCTGGGTGGATACGCTGCGATGCATGCAACCGTCCGATTTCGGACGCACACTGTACCATCCCGAACACGGCGTACTTCCGCTGGACCGAATGCTGGCTATGTATGCCTGGCATTGCGATCACCATGTAGCACATATCACATCGTTGCGTGAGCGTATGGGTTGGAACCAGAGGGCGGCAGCGCAATAATAAGACATGTTGACTAAAAATTGGTTGTGATGAAGTGCGCTGAGCCGCGGCGTGCGCATTGTTTCTGAATGTAGAGTGAATTGTCGCTTGATGGGGACAAGCTGCGCTCACATCAGGAATGAGAATTCGTCCAAGCCCACGACGCGAAAAGTTTCCAAGCAGGTGAACCTTTACCACGCGTCCTTCGTATAAGGAAGAAGGATTGGAGTAGGACTGCGTTGGTACTTTAACTGCAAGGGGAAGTAAGGGGTCAAACAGAATGTTTCGCCAGCGGTTTGGCGGCCCAGGCGAGACACACTGAGGGAGGCTTGGAAGAGTTCCCTGTTACTGTTTAACCCCGGTGACACATTTTATGCGACACGGTGGGAAAAGCAAGCGCTTCCTGCTGTCATGGGCTGCCGGAACGATGTTCAACGAAGGAGATCGAATATGACTCGTAACCTGATCCGTGCCGCCCTGTTCATCTTTGCCCTAACCATGACGGTCAGCGTTTTTGCCGCTTCCAAATCGGAAACCGTCACGCTCTATCACGATGCCCAACTGAATGGGAAAACCATTCCTGCCGGTGAGTACACAGTGAAGTGTGACACCAAAGGTTCGAGCGCGCAGGTGAAATTCCTGAAAAGCGGCAAGGAAGTGGCGTCCGCCAATGGACAGGTCAAGCAGTTGAGCAATGTGCCTGACCATAACCAGGTGGTGACGCAGGATGGTAATGGCGGTGCAACCATCAGCGAAATCGATTTCGGCCACAGCAGCACCGGCGTGACCTTTGAGTCCGCAGGCATGGCGACTGCCGGACAGTAATGTACGATTGCTAGTTGTCAGTTGTCAGCAAAAGCGAACCCCACCCGAGCGGGATTGTTTGGGTGGGGATTTTTTGTTGATTCGTGACTCGGGACGGATCGCTCTTTGATGGCAGACGAACCGCAGATCCCTCCGCTCGGACTAAAGTCCTCTGTCGGGATGACAATAGTGAGCCGTTAGACGTAGGCCTAAAGATCCGCTCAAGCTACGCTGTGGCGCCGACCAGCTTCGGCGACTCTTCGCTGAACCTTACCGACACCAGCTTCGAGACGCCCGGCTCCTGCATGGTGACGCCATACATCACCGGCGCCATGCCCATCGTCTTCTTGCTGTGAGTGATGATGATGAACTGAGTTTGGATGCTCATCTCACGCACCAGTTCGGTGAAGCGGCCGACATTGGCTTCGTCGAGCGGCGCATCCACCTCGTCGAGAATGCAGAACGGGCTGGGCTGAAACTGGAAGATGCCGACCAGCAGAGCCAGCGCGGTGAGCGCCTTCTCGCCGCCTGACAGCAGCAATACATTCTGCAGCTTCTTGCCCGGAGGCGAGGCCACCACGTCAATGCCGCTTTCCATCGAGTTTTCCAGATCGGTGAGGCGCATGAAGCCCTGGCCTCCGCCAAAGAGCTTGCTGAACGTGCGGCCAAAGTTTTCGTTGATGATGTTGAAGGCCTCTTCAAACTTCTGCCGCGAGATGGTGTCAATCTCTTTAATCGTGTTCTGGGTGTTCTCGATGGACTGCAGAAGATCCTGGCGCTGGGTCTCGAGGAATTCGTGACGCTGAGCCGTCTCCTTGTATTCTTCCAGCGCCATCATGTTGACCGGACCCATGTTTACGAGGCGGGTACGCATCTCACGATAAGCGTTGTCTTCGACGGCGAGTTCTTCGCCGGCGGCGCGGGGCAGGGAAGCATCGGACATTAACTCTTCACGTGGCTGACCCAGTTCCTGCACGCAAGTTTCGGCCATGTGCTGAATATCGGACTGAACACGGGCCTGCGCAGCCGAAAGTTCGCCACGCCGGTCGCGGGCGGCATCCAGCGCTTCGCGTGCCGATTTCAAGACTTCTTCCAGTTCAACAATGCGGACACGGACAGCCTGTAACTCTTCAGACAGCTCGCGATCGCGAGTCTGGGCAACTTCACGCTCGGCAGTCCATTGCACGATTTGCTCGGCCAGGCGCACATTCTCAGAGTCCCGCTGCTGCTTCTCGGCGGCGGCGGATTCGAGTTGCGACTTCAGCTTGGCCAGATGCGAGGACACTTCCGACAGCATGGCTTCGATGCGCTGAACCGTGAGCATGGCCCCGCGACGGCGCTCTTCCAAGGTGGCGACGTTGGCGCGAACTTCGCTGGCTAGATTTGCAGCCTGATCGCGCAGCTGACGCAGCGATTCCAGATTGCCCTGTGCCTCCTGCATTTCGGCTTCGAGGGAACGCTGCTTCTCTTCGTGCTGGAATAATTCGCCGAGCTGCGCAGTAATGAAAGCCTCACGCTCGCCGTGTTCTTCACCGACGCGCTGGAGTTCACGGTCGTAAGTGGAGAGGCGCTCGCGCACCCGGGTCATTTCATTTTCGAGCTGGCGCAGAGTGTGTTCGGAGGTCATGGCCTGGCGCTCAGACTCGCGCTTCTCGTCTTCCAGTCGCTGCAGCAAACCGGTGAGTTCGGCAATCTCGCGGCCGAGCCTGGCAATGCAGGCTTCCTTCTCGCCGATGGCACGTTCCAGTTCTCCCATTTGCAGCAGCACATCGCGTAGTTCGCGCTTCATGGAGAGCGGTCCCTGGCTGCGCTGCTTGCCGCCGGTGACGGTGACATTGTGGAAGCACTCGCCCGATTGCGAGAGGAAGAATGCGTCGGGATTTTCCAGAGCCAGTCCACGACCGACTTCGGGATCGGGCACGATGTAGCCGTTGCCGAGCTTGGGCAGAATCACTTCCAGCGATTTGCCGAAGCCGTCGAGCACGCGAATACAGTTCTTCAGCGGAACCACGGTATCGCCATGCGTGACGTGGTGCATGGACTCGTTGAAGTCGAAAGAAAACTTGGCCTGCGAATCTTCGGGATGAACCAGGAAGGTGGCGCGGCCATCAACATCGGTGCGCAGCAGGCGCAGACCTTCGTCGGCGGCATCCCAGGATTTCACCACGATGTAGTTCAGTTCATCGCGCAGGAAATCATCGACGACATGCTCGTAACGATCTTCGACTTCAAGAAAATCAGCCAGAACGCCAGCGGGGGCGCGTCCACCTTGCAGCGCGCCGGAGGTAAACAGTTTGCGAACTGATTCGGTGGCATAGCCATGCTCGGTGATGACGGCTTCGAGGGAGCCACGCTTGCCCATGAGGCTGGCGTATTCGCCGCGCATGGAGTCCAGATGGCGCTTGGACCCGGTCTCCGCAGTGCGCTTCTCGTCGAGTTTCTGGCGAACGTCGGTGATTTGGGCGGTGAGGGCGTGGACGCGCTGCGAGGCAGTCTCAAACTCCAGACCAAGTTGACCGCGCTGTCCCCCGAAACTTTCAAGTTGCTGACGAGCGGCCGAGATCTCTGTCTGCAAGCGTTCGGACTCGCGATCAAGGGTGGCGATGCGCTCCTCGGCCTGAGTGATTCGGTTGCGTACTGCGGAAGCGGTGGAGACGGTCTGCAGAATTTCAGAGCGACGCTGCTCCTGTTGGCGCTCAACTTCGACCAGCGATGCGGCAGCCTGGGTGGCTTCCTGCTGCCGTTCTTGCAATTCGTGCTGGGCATTAGCGGCATCGGTGTTGGCCGACTCGAGCGTGGCGCGATCCGTCTCTAATTCCTGTTGCAGACGCGCCGATTGCTCTTCGGTATTAGCGATCTCGGCCTGCGCTCCGGCTGAGCGAGCATCGAGTTCAGCACAACGCTCTTCATTGGTGCGACGGCGGGCGGCAGCGCGATCCAAGTCCAAGGCGAGAGTATTGAGTCTCTCGCGATTCTCCTGCGCTTCGCGCTCGATGGCATAGCCGCGCTGCGTGCGGTCGGCGTGTTCGGTATCCATCTGCTGCACCGCCTCGCTACGGGCGTGAATGTCGCCGGCAAGCTCGGTGAGTTGCTGGTCGAGCGAAGACGCTTCGGCATCGAATTGCGCGAACTTGCTGGCCAGCACGATGCGAAGTTTCTCGCGCATCTCGTCGCGCAGCTTGGCATAGCGTTCCGCCTTCGACGCCTGGCGCTTGAGCGAATTCATCTGGCGGGTGACTTCGTCGAAGATGTCGTTGATGCGGGCCAGGTTGAGCTTGGCATCTTCCAGACGCGCTTCGGCCAGCCGTTTGCGCGATTTGTACTTGGTGATGCCGGCAGCCTCTTCAATGATGGCGCGGCGGTCGGTGGGCTTGCTGCTGAGGATCTGGCCGATGCGGCCTTGCTCGATGATGGCGTAAGACTCGGGGCCGAGGCCGGTGCCCATGAAGATGTCTTGAATGTCGCGCAGGCGGCACAGCTTGCCGTTCAACAGATATTCGCTTTCGCCGGAGCGGAAGAGGCGGCGCGTGATCTGGATTTCGCCGGCCTTGAAGGTGCGCTTAAATTTGCGGCGACGAATCTTCAGGACCACTTGCGGGGGAGCCGAAATGCGCGCGGCGGAATCGAGAGCGGGGTCGGTGGCATGGGTGCTTGCGGAAACTTGCGCGGGAGATTCGGGAGTTGGGTCGGTCGGAGGCGCGGTTGCGGCGTCGGCGGAGGGTTCGCTCGCAGGTGCGCCGGGATTGTCGGTAGTGGCTTGGATCGCAGGTGCGCCGGGATTGTCGGTAGGAGAGCCGGAGGAAGTTTCGTCGTCGCTCTGGCCGGGACGGACTTCTTCGGAGTAGCGCTCGACATCCTCGGCGCGCGCAGCACGCAGTGCCGATTCGTCCCAGTCGGAGTCGGACATATCGTCGTGAATGTCGATTTCGGGCTCAGCGACGTCGCCGTAAACTTCGGGGTCGACGAGGGTGAGCGAAACCTCAGCCATGCCGGTGGGCTTGCGATCGCGCGTGCCGGCGAAGATGACGTCTTGCATGTTGACGCCGCGCAACAGTCGCGCCGATTGCTCGCCCAGTACCCAGGAGATGGCGTCGGAAATGTTCGACTTGCCACAGCCGTTGGGGCCCACGATCGCGGCGATGCCTTCGCCCTGGAAGCGGAGGTCGGTGCGGTCACAGAACGACTTGAACCCAAGGATTTGCAGCTTCTTCAGTTTGAGCAACGATCACTCCTTCAACGCGGGGAAGTGGGAATCGGAAACGCCTGATCCGAAATGCCTTCTCAGCATTCCACCAGAGACGAGCCATCCGAACTTGATTCCTCGTTTGAGCCTAGGCAAACTTTACGTCTGAACCCAACCAGGAGTCAAGATGTAAAACACCATATTTGGGGGCCAATCTGTGGAAACCACACTATATTGCACCATGCTTGCATCAGACAGGATGGTCACAAAACAGGAACCCCCAATTTGGGAGAAGGGAGGTCGACAGCAATAGCACCAGAGCAAGTATAAGTTTAGGCTTTCTCGCTATCCGATTCAACCGCCAACCCCTTGGGGTATCTCGGAGGTTACCTTGCCGCCTCGCCCAGCCACTTCGGCACGGTCCGCACCAGCGTCGCATTCAGCAAAATCGACACCAGCGATGTCGCCAAAGTCGCGTAATAAAATTCGTCGCCCACCAATCCATTCGCGTGCGCCACCTGCACCAGCACAAACGAGAACTCCCCAATCTGCGTCAGCCCCGTGCCCACCAGCACTGCCGTCTTCATCCGATACCCAAACAGCTTCACCACCGCCATCCACACCACAAACTTTCCCACCACCACCAGCGCCAGAATCGCCAGCAGCAATCCCGGCCGGCTCAGCACCGCTCGCGGATTAATCAGGATCCCCACCGTCACGAAGAACAGCGCCACAAACGCGTCGCGCAGCGTCATGATCTGCTCCAGCGCGCGATGCGCAAACTCCGACGCACTGATAATCAGCCCAGCCGCAAACGCGCCCAGCGCCAGCGACAGCCCCACCGCCTCCGTCAGCGCCGCGGTCCCCAGACACACCGCCAGAATCACCAGCAGAAACAACTCATTATTTTTTGATCGCGCCACGCTTGCCAGTCCGCGCGGCACCAGGTACACCGCCAGAAATCCAATCGGCGCCAGGATCAGGGCGGCCTTACCCAGCGCCAGCCCCACGCCCAACAGATGATGCGGCGTCAGGCTCACCATCACCGGCATCAGAATGATCAGCACCACCACAATCAGATCTTCCATCAGCGTGATGCCGATCATGATCTTGCCGTGCGTCGACTGCAGTTGCCCGTCATCGATCAGCAGCCGCGACAGCACCATCGTACTGGCGACGGAAATAATCATCCCCACCACCAGCCCGCACATCGCGCCCCAGCCCAGCAGCCGGCCCATGCCCGCGCCCATCAGCGCCAGCAGCACCACGCCCAACGGTGCGCCGATCAGCGACATCCATTTCACTTCCATCAGTTCGCTGATCGAAAACTCCAGCCCAATCGAGAACATCAGGAACACGACGCCAACCTCGGCCACGATCTGGAAGGTGTGCGCCTCGCGCACGGCCGGCCCCGGCGTAAACGGACTGAGCGCGATGCCCGCCACCACGTACCCGAGAATGAGCGGCTGCCGCAGCCGCCACGCCACCGCCCCGCCCAGAATTGCGGCGATAAACACATACGACAGTTCTTTGAAGATTACGGAATGTTCAACCATAGGAAATCAGTTGTCAGTTGTCAGTTGTCGGTAGTCAGTTGCCAGTGATTCGAATCCCTCGACTCGCCTCAACCACAACGACCCCAGCATCGTAGCCGAAATAAGCGATCCGCGCCGACTTTGTCACGCTTGTGTGGCTGGGATGTCACTTCCTGAGTTGTGTCCTTGAATTGTCATTACGAGCGAAGCGAGGGATCTGCTCTTTCTGACAACCGACAACTGGTTTAGGTGTCATCCCGAGCGCAGCGAAGCGGAGTCGAGGGACCTGCTTTTCTTCCGGCCTCATCCCAAGCTGAGCGGTGGGGTTTCCCACGCTGCCTCTTTTGAGCTGTGATCCCAAGCGAGGGATCTGCTTTTACTCACAACTGACAACCGAGCACCGACCACTGACAACTGGTTTTAGGTGTCATCCCGAGCGCAGCCGAGGGATCTGCTTTTACCGACAACTGGCAACTGACAACTGTTCTTTGTCATCCTGAGCGCAGGCGTGCTGCTTTTGCACGCCGGAGTCGAAGGACCCCTATAACCCGCGATGCACTCCCGAACTTTACCTGTTATCACGAGTGTGTTCTCTCTCGAGGTGTCATCCCGAGCGAGCGCAGCGAGTCGAGGGACCTGCTTGTTCGCGCGGCGTGATCGTAACCTCAGCCGTAGGGCTCTCCGCGCGCCGCTTATGATTTGTCACCCCGAGCGCAGCCGAGGGACCAGCTTTTACTGACAACTGACAACGAGCCACTGACAACTGTTCTTTGTCATCCCGAGCGCAGCGAGGGATCTGCTTTTACTGCTAACTGCTCGTCACGCAGATTCGATGGACTCGCTTACCATAATCGAGGAGGAGCACAGAATGGACAGCCAGCCGGGTAACGATGCCAGCAATCCCCAGCCGCCTGCCAAGCGTGGTCTCTTGCTGCGCATTCTCTACCGGGTCTATACCAACTATCTGGGAGTCACGCCGCCGACGCCGGCTCAGGAGCGAACCGCCGCAGCTGTGCTGATCGGCGGTGTCCTTCTAGGTCTGGTAATGGTAGTCTTCGCAGTTTTCTTTCTCTGGAAAAGCATGGCGCAGCTGGGCGGCGGACGCTGACCGGCTTGTTCTTGTCCTTATGCCTCAGGTTCGCCCTCCTGTTGGGACATCGACCGGTAGGTTTACACTGACAACTGACAACTGGCCCCTGACAACTGTCTTTATGCGCTTCCTCTTCTGGAATCTCAACAAGAACGACATCCCCGGCTTCGTTCACAACCTCGCTCTGCAAGAATCCGCCGACGTCCTGATCCTTGCCGAGTGCCGTATCCCGCCGGCGCAACTGCTGGAGCAGCTCAACGCCGACTCCTCCGACTACCATTACGCGCCCGGCAACTGCGGACACCTCGTCTTCTTCACCCGCTTCAACGCGCACTTCCTCACTCCCATAATCGAGAACCATCGCATCTCCATTCGCCGTCTCGCCCTGCCCGCGCGTCAGCCCATCCTGGTTGCTGCTGCCCATCTGCCCAGTAAGCTCAATTTCTCCGACGCCGACCAGATCTTCGAGTCCGTCCACCTGGCCGGCATGATCGACGAGGCCGAAAAATCAGAAGGCCATCAGCGCACCATCCTGCTGGGCGATCTCAACATGAATCCCTTCGAGGTCGGCATGGTCGCCGCTCGCGGCGGCCTCAACGCCGTCATGAACCGGCGGGTTGCCGTCGGCGGCCCGCGTACCGTCCAGAAGGGGAAATACAAGTTCTTCTACAATCCTATGTGGGGACACTTCGGTGATCGCGGCGACGCCGGCGGAACGTTTTACTTCGAATCGGGCCAGCCGGTTTGCTATTTTTGGAACATCTTCGATCAGGTGCTGCTGCGGCCTGACCTGCTCGACGGTTTCGCCCACGAGCAGGTCCGCATCCTCACCCAGGTGCGTGGCTACTCGCTGCTCCGGGACGACGGCTGCCCCGATAAGACGATGGCTTCCGACCATCTTCCAGTGCTGCTGGACCTGAATTTCTGAAGCTGGAGTATTTGGGTTGTCATCCCGAGCGGAGCCGAGGGATCTGCTTTACCGGCAATTGGCCACTGGCAACTGTTTTGTGTCATCCTGAGCGAGGAGCGCAGCGACGAGTCGAAGGACCGCTATAGCTGGAAAACTTTATGCCTGACGATCTTTGGCCATGCAACATTGCCGACGCCAACCTCACCACTCCAGTCACCATCCTCAAGCAACAGGCAGCCCTGTTAGGCGAGAAAACCAAGCAGCTCGTCACCGGCGAGGTCACCACTCAAACTACCGGCCACCTGTTCGTTCACTCCTTCTATATCGCCGCACCTACCCTGGGCTATAAGTACGAATTATTTCAGGTTCACCACAGCATCAACTTCTATCCCATAACCTTCAAATATCTGAACACCACCTCTCAACTCCCATCCGAAGGCGACCTGAAAGATAAGCTGAAAGAGATCCTGGCCTCGCAGCACACTCTTAACGTCGTTCACTCCATCCTCGCTCAAGTCCGCTCCTGACACCCGGTACTGGCCATCCAGCAACCTGCCGGTCCCGACCTACTCGGCATGGACGGTTTGATTTGTCCCGTAATGTCATGCAATTCGATTAAAGCCGGGAGCAGTTACCAATAAAAATCCCATCCAAGTACCAAGTCACTTGGATGGGTTGCAATATCTGACTACTGACTACCGCTTTACTGTCCTCCCAATATCTGGAAGAAGCGAATGATCGACTCAATCCCGCGATAGAAATTAGGGATGTGGAATTTCTCATTCGGCGCATGCAGATTGTCGTCCGGCAAACCCATCCCCATCATGATGCTGGGAATCTTCAAATCTTTATCGAACTGCGTGACAATCGGAATCGAGCCACCCGAGCGAATGTAGACCGTGTCTTTGCCGAAGATCTCGTGCATGGCTTCTACCGACGCCTTGGCATAAGGATTGTCGGTGTTCACCACGCACGCCGGACCTTTGCTGTGTATCTTGATGTTAGTGGTGATGCCTTTGGGCGTGACCTTCTTCACGTAGTCGCTGTACTTCTTGAAGATGTCGTCGGCGTCCTGATCGGGCACCAGCCGCATCGATACCTTCGCCGACGCCCGGGCCGGAATCACGGTCTTGGCGCCGGGAGCCTGGAAGCCTCCCACGATGCCATGCACCTCCAGCGTCGGTCGCGCCCACGTGCGATAGAGCACCGAGTATCCCGGCTCGCCAGTCAGCACATTCGATCCCACTTCGGACTTGCGATATTCCTCTTCGTTGAACGGCAGCCGCTCCCATGCCTTCAACTCGTCGGCCGTCGGCTTCTGCACGGCGTCGTAGAATCCGGGGATCAGCACTTTGCCGTCGGCGTCCTTCAGCTTGCTCAGAATCTCAATCAGTCCGAAAATCGCATTCGGCGCGGCTCCGCCGTAAACGCCCGAGTGCAGATCGGTCTTCGCTCCCTGCGCTTCCAGTTCGGTATAGACCAGTCCGCGCAGTCCGACGCACAACGTGGGAAGGTCGGGGGCGAACAATTCCGTGTCGGTGACCAGCGCAAAGTCAGCCTTGAGCTTGCCATTCGTCGCGTTGGCTTTCACGAACTCCTCGATGCTCTCGCCGCCGACTTCTTCTTCGCCCTCAAACAGCACGCGCACGTTGATAGGCAGCTTGCCGCCGCCTGCCTTGAACAGCGACTCGTAGGCTTTCATCTGCATCCACAGCTGGCCTTTGTCGTCGACCGCGCCGCGCGCGTAAATATTCTGATTGCGCTCACTGGGCTCTGCCCATCCTTGCTTTATAGTTTGTGCGTCGTCTCCCTTTACTGGACAGGCGTCCTTGTCGATAAACGGTGGCGACTTCCACTCGTCCAGCGGCTCAGCCGGCTGCACATCGAAGTGCGCATAGCACAGCGCGGTCGGCTTGCCCGCGGCATGCAGCCAGTCGCCATAAACCAGCGGATGTCCCTTGGTAGGGATGATCTGAACATTCTCGAACCCAATGCGCTTCAGGTCGGCAGCAACCATTTCAGCGGCCTTGCGCACATCGCCTTTGTGTTCTTCGGTAGTGCTGACGCTGGGAATACGCAGCAGGTCTTTCAGTTCGTCAAGAAACCGCTTCTGGTTCTCGCGCGCGTACGAAACAGCAGACGATACGGCTGTGGATGACATAGGGAAAAATTCTCCTTCCGGATTAGAGCAGGCTGGCTACAACCGCTCGGAAACGTGGATCGATAGACTCAAAAGTATAGCGCAACCAAATGGCAGTGGCATTAGTCGAAGGACCTGCCGTTCACTGTGTCATCCTGAGGGAGCGCAGCGAGTCGAAGGACCCTACCGGTTCTAGGCCCTTTAATTTGTCATCCCGAGCGCAGCGAGGGATCCGCTTTCCGTTGACCGGCCTAAACCCCGGCTGCCCACGGCCTTCTTTGGTCCGGAGCCCTGCGCAAAATCGAAGGGTGGGGTTTATCCTTTGCGTTCGACCGCCTCATCTCTGGCGTCGCGCATCCAGCGACAACGTTCCCGCTCCCACTATCAGCAGAAACAGCAATCCCAGCAACATGCTGAAGTCGGCGCGAGCCTCATGCAACATGCTCCACATCCCGGTTTTTACGATCATCGGAATCTTGGTGCTGGCGATGGCCACCAGGATCACGCCCAGTAATGGAATCGTCGCCCAGCGTGTAAACAGTCCGATCAGCAGCAGCAACCCGCACCCAATCTCCACCGCTCCCACAAACGGCGCCATAACCTGCGGCGAGGGAATTCCAATCCTGGCGAACCGTCCAACTCCAAGCTGTGCCGGAAACAGAAACTTCTGCAGGCCTTCCGACACAAACACCCAGCCCACCAGCATGCGAATCAGGATTACCGCCTTCGACATTCGCTCGGCGAACCACGGATTGTCGATCGCTCGCATCGCTAGCCTTTCAACACCACGCTCATCATAGTAGGTAACGGGCTCGTGTGCGACGACCGTACGAAGTCCATGCCCCACCCATAGCTTACTTTGCATGCGTGGGGGGTTGCTTTGCCCTGAAGCTCCACTCTTGAAACCTGAAACTCGCAACCGAACTTTTCTACTTGGTTCCGATCATCAGGCTCGCCGGACCCGGCAGGCGCACCCGCCTGCTCTGGGCAAATCCTGCCTGTTTCAGCCACGCATCGTATTCCGGCTCGCTATAGCTGGATCCAGCGCGCGTCCCCACCAGCATGTTCAAGGCAAACAATGCCGCAAAGCGTGGCGCGGTTTTATCTGCCTCAAGCACGAAATCCGAAACCACCAGACGTCCCTTGGGTGCAAGCGCAGCGTAGGCGCGCTCGAACAGCCGCTGATTTTCCTCCGGCGAGAACATATGGCAGATCGCCGCCAGCAGCACCAGGTCGTACTTGCCCGCCTCCAGCGGCACGCTCAGCATGTCGCCCGCGCGGGTCGAGATGCGATCGTCCAGCCCCGCCCGGTGAACGTAATCCTGCGCCAGCGGCAACACCTCCGGCAAATCGATAATCTCGGAATGCAGGCCCGGCACAGCTTTCGCGAAGGCGATCGAGTACGCTCCCGATCCTCCACCCAGATCCAGCATCTGCCTGGCGCCGTTCCCTTCCACTATTTGGGCCACGGCCCGGGCCCGCCCACGCGCATTATGATCCATCGCCGCGATAAATGATTTCACCCAGCCGTTGTCCGCCTTCGGAGCCACCGCGCTGCCCGCCTGCACGGCTTCCGTCAAGTTCGACCAGCGCTTCCACATATTGACCGTGTGCAGTTGCGCCATACGCGCGCTATCGGCAGTTCCATCGACCAGGAAGCGCGCGGCCACCGCCGTATTCCGATAAACTCCAGCACGCTTCTCCAGCAGCCCCAGGCTGGCCAGCGCGTTCAGCAGCATTTCCGTCGCCCGCACCGCGCCCTGAATCTTACCCGCAATCTGCTTGGTCGTGCCTCCCTCGCCGATAGCGGTAAACACGTCCAACTCCACGGCGGTCAAGATCACACGGCTCGGCATGAAGCCGCGAATCATCTCGTTCACGTCATCGGGCAACATGCCGGCGGCGTCTTTGCCCTTGAGCATGGCAAGATACTTATGGTGATGATCGACCATCTCGGCCTTCATGGCTTCCCGATCAGTGCGCAGCAGACGCCCAACCTTCTGGCCCCTCTCGAAGTGCGACGCCACAATTTCGGGAACGTCGTCGGGCGTGAGTTTGGTGTACCAGTCGCCCTCGGGATAAACGATCATGATCGGCCCACTGTCGCACACTCCCAGACAACCGCAGCTCGACACCTGAACTTCCTCGGCCAATCCCTTCTTGCCCAGTTCGCCATGCAGCGCGTTCAAAACTGCAAACGACCCTGCCGCCGAGCAGCAGGGAACTCCTTCCGGCTTTTCTTGCGTGCAAACGAACACGTGATAACGATACGGTTCCACAGAAACCTCCCAGGTAGTGGCCAGTTGTTAGGGGGTGGTGGCTAATCGGCAATACATATCAAGCCATATAACGAATCCGATGGCGCTCCATCCCAATCTCTCATCATCCCGCCCCCACGACCGCCGGAAAAGTGCATAGCTCACATCCAATCGTGACACAGATCAAAATCCGCCCGCCTGAATCAAGCAATCCATTACGGCCCGGTAAATTCTTCGGATCTTTAACCGCACAGGTGCCGATTTGGTCAATAATTGACCTTGACAGTACACAGAGGAGCACTATGATGTTTTAAACATTCCGTACCGAACTTGTTTTGGATGGCAGACCCGATGCAGCCGACATTCACATCGAAGGAAGTGGTGGCGCTCACCCGCATCAGCCCCCGCCAGCTTCAGTGGTGGGACGAGCAGGGCATCGTGGTTCCGGCGCGCGACGGTCACAAGCGCATCTACTCGCTCGACGATTTGGCTGAAGTCGCAGTGGTTTGCGACTTGCGCGCCCGCGGTTTCTCGCTGCAAAAGATCCGCCGCGTGGTCCGCTTCCTGCAGAAAGAGCTGGGCAGGCGCCTGGTTGAAACCGTGGCTGCCGCCTCCGAGTTTCATTTGCTGACCGATGGCCACCACATTTTCCTGGAAGATTCGGCCCGGGGCGTGGTCGACCTGCTGAAAAACGCGCGTCAGCCGATGTTAACCGTGTGCCTCAGCGACGCTATCCAGCGCGTCCTCGATCCCATCGAGCACGAGCGCCGGCGGCCTAAGGCACGCGTTACCGCCTCCAGCGATCGCAAGAGCAGCGCTCGTGTCGAATTACGGGCAGCGGGAAAACATCATGGTTCCGTTCGGCATCTTCATCCTAACGATCGGCGCAGTAGGGCTTCTTGAACGGTCCTGAAGGAGGGCACGTGATCGGAGAACTCAGTATCCTCAGCGAGTGGATCCCCGAACAGATGGAGCCTGGAACCATTTTCGTCCTGGAAAACGCCGGCGAAGTAGGCGAAAGCGACGATCCCTACTGGGCCGTCCTCGCCTGTCCCACCTGCGGGCAACTCGGCCTGGTGACGCGCAAACAGGTCGGAGGCTTGCTGCCCGTGATCTGCGGCTCGGCCTGCTGCTCGGCACAATTCTTCATCCGCGACGAGCAGATCATGCCCCGCAAACCAAACTGAAGCGGCGTCGCCGAAGCCTTGAAGGGGCGCACCTTCAGAGCCCGCCTTGGGCCTGCCGAAGAGTGCGCCCCGCAATTCTATTTTAGCGCGCTTCCCTTTTAACTTGTCATCACGAGGAAGGCTTCAGCCCGACGAGGGATCTGCTTTTCACGCTTCGGAAATTGCTCAGATCGGAAAACGTTTTAACAACAGGTCCCTCATTCGACCTTTCTTCCCTCCTGAACAAACTCGAGCGACGACAAGCTGGACCCTACCCAAGCGAGGAAGCTTGGATAGGGTGGCCGCTCTTATCTACAGGCTAGACAAGCGACTCTCTTACTCTGCTTAGTGTTAGTAAAACTCACTTCGGTAATGCCCGGACCGATGGTAGCGACGGTACAGTAATTGCTTTGAGGTTGGCACTGGCTAAGCTGCCCTTGACTAACCGTGATACTCGTCGGGGTGTAGGGGGGATTGGGCGTTTCCGCTATCGTGACCGGCGTATTAACCGCGAAGGTGCCAACCAACTCGCAGAAGCCGCCTTGGTCTGCCGGACCCGCTTCCAACTGGAAGGAGGGTAGACCAGTTACGGTAAAGGTGAATTCTGTGCCGACCGGAGTATTCATGCCTGCGATCTTGCAGACCTTTAACTGACCGGGCGAAGCTGCATAGTTGGTAAAGGTTGCGAGAGTTTCCTCCGAGACCCCACCTGCATTGACCGGTACGGTGGCGTAGAGGTCAGGGGGTGTCCACGAAATCAGGTCAGGGACACACTGCCCAAATAGGTTATACGAGCATGCAGTAACGTCAGAGACCAAGTCGCCGACCGTCGGCGCTTCGGTGACCGTTACCTGACCGGAGGGAACATGGACAGCTCCGGAGCACTCGCCAACCGGAACCTCAACGGACCCACTACTAAAGAACGGGACAGTGACAGTGAAATCGAATATCCCACTAACAGGGAACTGGGGATTCGACTGCTTGCAGATTTCAAGGTAACCGTTATTGTCAGGGTTAGGACAACTGGTGTAGTACACCGGGTATTTCGGATTGCCATTGAACCCGTTTACTCCAGAGGGGATAAATATCGTCGACATACAGGTTCCCGGAGCGCTCACACTGCCCGTACAACTGGCCGTAAGGACTTTTGGGACATCCCCCGAGAAGACATTAGCGACGATAATGTCGCCGGCGTTGACGGAGTTGCTGGGAGCAATGGCGATCCCTACGGGGCCCCCGCCCACCGTCAAGTCAGGTGCGAAATTCAAAGGAATGGCGTAAGGATAATATTGATTTCCGGGCGCTGGTGGGGCGAACTCAAAGACGCCGTGGCCCGTCGATGACTGACTAGCTACCCAGAGATTCCCGTGCGCATCCCAGGCTGTTCCCCCTAGGTTGTACCAACAGTACTCGGTTGCGGGAGTGCCAAAGTTGGCACATGGCGCGTTGTTAAGTGCGTTCATAGGAAGATACTGCCCAAGAGAGTTTATAAGTTGCGAGTCATACACCTGAATGCCCGTAGATTGGTCGGCGTTCTGCGTCGCGTACACATTCCCGTTCGGACCGACGCCGGCATCGTGCGAGTTTGCCGGTGTATAGCTGCCGGCAAGTGTTAACCATGGAGGCTGCGGTGGAATCACCGGAAGTAGCTCCAAGATAGTACTGTCGTCATACTCAGCCGCGTATACCTTTGTCCCGTACCCATCGGCATTCAGAGATGCCATGCCCCTCGAGCAGGAGGCGAAGTTTGGAGTTTGTCCAAGGAGAGCCCCATTGGTCAGGTTGAAGACACTGATGTAGCAGTCGATGTAATCTGCTACGTAGATCGCATTCGCGCTTCCTGAGAGGCAAGACAGCCCCTCGCCGGCCCCTGCGTTTCTCGGAATAAAGGCATGGATACCCGTCGCGCCGTTATCGGTCCATAGTTGGACCGTCTGGTTGTGAAAATCACTTATGAAAAGGCAGTACGACGACCCAGAGGTACAGGGTCCGGGGCTCTGGGCCTGGCCGATTGCCGTGAAAAGAAATACAGCTACGACCACGCCGGCTAACAGCTGAAAGACTTTGTGCCTCATCAATATCACTGTCGTGGTGGATAATCTTCCGCCTACCGCAGCATCATCTGTGCATTGATTGGCCATTTTGTTCTCCCGTGGCGCCAATGTCGGGCGCTCCGATTAGCGACGGCAAGACTCGCGTCGTTGAGTTAACCCAGGTTATCGCAAAGGTCGGTCGTCATTCCGACGCAGCAAACCTGTAGTCGATGTATTCGCCTCATCAGCTGTACGAACGGCGTACAGCAGAGTCATGGCGCACAACGCCCTAAGCAAGTTCAGCGTTAATTGGGCCTGGCGCCGTGGCTCATAAAGGAAAGAGTTGTAAAATGCTGCGCCGCTGAGAGCCAGTGACGATGAGAGCGGCGCTGATTGAATCGGGCCCACAAAGCCTTGGTATTGGTGAGCACGGGGCTCGCTCCGGCTACCCCCGCTGATCGGCTACAGCCTAGTCGCCTAAGGTGCAGCTCTAACACGCTTCGATGGAGACGTGTCAACGTTGCTAAAAGACATACTCAACTTCGGTCGTGTACTGTTGCCCAATGTGATTTATCGCGATGGTTATAAAAACCGTTCCGGTTCCGACCATGTTAGATAGCAACACGGTACAAGCACCAAATTGGCCGTTAGGTCTGGTAACGCCGCAGAGCGCTCCGCTAAAGGTGAAAGTTCCTACAAAGGTCCCCACCGTGTTTGCGGGCAACGGAATGTTAGGTCCTGAAATAGAGATGTAGGAGGGACCCGCCGGAGTTATATATCCCCAATTTACACTGGGGTAATACTGAAGAGGTATGCCTGTAAAGTTAGCCGTTCCTCCCATGAAATCGTTACCGGACACCAATCCGCCAACAGCTAAAGATGAGAAGCAGGGATCACAGAAGGCCGGCCAGTTAAAGTTATCATCAAAAGCACCAGTCAGGCTCCAACCGCCTTGGTATTGGCCTGGCGGAAAAGCGGTGGTTAAAGTAAATCCCACACCTTCGGCCTGAAATACACTGATTGTGCCGTGAGTAACGCTGGATTGACCCAACAGTTGCGTTGATAAACACAACACAAGCCATCCTAGAACAAAAGTTATTCCTTTCCAGTCGTGCTGCATGGTTGCTCTCCTTTAGTTTCCGCGACAGGTCGCTTGACTCCATCAAACCAGGCGGACCCTCTTATGCGGCTGGTAGGCTAAGTGAGTCCGAGGAAGTTGAACCTTCGGCCTGAGCTCACGGTCTTGCACGCAAGCTAACCGGGGCCGTGCCCTGGCTCACAAAGGAAAGGGTTGCGATGCTGCGCCGCAGAGAGCTGGGGACAAAGACAGCGGCACGAGTTTGAATCGGGGCCTGGGGGAAGGCTTCCTTACTCCTGCCGACCCGCCATTGGCCGTGGACGGGTGCCTTGCAGGGGTTCCCGCCTCTGTTGCTACAGCTTGGCGCTGAATTACCCCAACAACTGGACGTAGCGCTTTCGTACTAACCGAAGAGCACTTACTTATGAACGGAAGAGGACTGCATACTTACGCTAACGTGGAGGTTTGTCAAGAAAAATGTAACCGGATTGTAATATTTCTCTGTATGCAGTTTAAGTCGCCTCACTCCTGCAGCCCTTTAACCTTAATCTTGAAGCTCCGCGAGATTGACTCATCATAAGTGTGATCTCCCGAGTAGCTGGCGGTCACCTCATGGATTCCACCCGTTTCGAACGACGCCGTAAACTCCGCCCGTCCTTGCGACAGAGTCACCGGCTTGCCCGCATCGATACCATCGACCGTGAACTGCACCGTTCCCGGAGGCGAGGCCTTTCCGGCGATTACTTCGGCGGTAATCGGAATCACGGTGCCGATGTCGGCGTGCGACGCTCCCGACAGTCTGGTTTCCGTCCTCACACCGGCGGGCAGAACCTGGATCTCGCCCATCATGCCCATATCTTCGTGCTTAAGAATGTGGCAATGATAAAGAAAGGTTCCTACGATCTTAGGATCGCGAAAATCCAGCCGCAACTTCACGCTGGGATACCGCCCAGAGCCGCTCCAGTAAGGTAGATCGATCGTATCCCGCATTGTAGGATCGTTGGTCGGCTTGCCATCGATGTCTAGAACTCGAAAGTGCAACTGGTGAATGTGGAACACGTGGTCCTCGCGTGACCGGTTCTCCACCGTCCAGTCTTCCACGTCGCCTTCGTGGAGCACAATGTTCGGAGGTTGTCCCATCCTGAAGGTCTCCGGCTTCTGGCCAACCACGGTCACGAAGTAGAAGATGGAGGCGTCCGGCTCAATCGGGTTTGGAGTGACCTGAGAAAAGTAGAGTCTGCGTTGCACCACGGGTTCCGGCTGCAACTGTGGTCGGAGGATCTGGCGCGCAGGGCTCGCAGCGGGCGACAGCGTGTTACTGCCGCCGGCCACTGCCGCGTGGCTGACAATTTCTGCGATCGGGCGGCCCGGATCGCGGTCGCCTTCCGGCCCGGTGTCCCAACTCTTGGTTACCAGCTCAGCCGGTTCGCCTTGCCGGGGAGTGGTCACCACCAACTCGGCTCTGGCTCCTGGCGGCAGCAATACGCTGGTCTCCGTCGGCGAGTGCGCGCCGCTGGTTGAATTGATCGGCACTCCATCGATAGCCACAATGCGAACCGCTTGGGGCTCGCGATTGACCAGCACTTGCAGGTCAAATATGGTATCGGCGGCGGCGTTCAATACCCGCCACAACTCGCGCCCGCCCGCCGGAGTCTCAATCGTCGCAGGCCGGTATTCGGGATACGTAACCGGCACATAGTTGAGGGACATGTCCCACGCGGGAATGTCTGTGCCTATCGCTCCGATATCGCTTCTCGGCTGGTCGCGCAGCACCAGCACTCGCTCCGGCAGGCGCGCGATCGACGGATCGTCTTTCGTTCCGCCTTCTACGATCAGGGCTCCAGAAGCTCCGCCCTGTATCTGCCGCTCGCCGTATCCGTGAGGATGCGGATGATACCAGTACAGCCCCGGCGGCTCGGCGCGCGGAATCGGAATCTTGTAAGTGAAATCCTGTCCCGGCTGGATCAGCGTGCGCACGACATCATCCTGATGGCATGTCGGCGGTATGTTCATCCCATGAAAGTGCAGGTTGGTTACCGAAGCACTCATCGGGCCGCCGCTGCATTCTCCGTCCGCACCGCCCTTCGCGTCCGGCATAGCCATCGGGTGGCTCGCCGAAGCCGCTGAAGTTGGCGGCAGATCATTGTGCAGATGAATGATCAGCGTATCGCCCGGATGCACGCGCAAGGTCGGAGACTCCACGCCATCATCGGTCGCGTAGCAATAGCGCGGCGGTCCCTGATTTATGAGCGTCGCCTGATACCGGAAGTGCAGCGTGACTTCCAGCAGTCCATTGCGACTTCGCAGCTCAGGCGGATTGTTGACCCTGGCTCCAGCCTCGGGACGCGGACACGCTTGAGCGCCAGCCCTCGCCGTCTGGGCATGCAACCCGGGTGTCACCAGCCCCAGAGCACAAACGACCACCCCAGCCGGCCAGAGCACATATTTCTGTGATGTGAAACGCGATTTCACGTCAGGAACAATCTTCTGGGTTTGACAGGCATACCCTTAGATGCAATCCGGGCCTTTGTCCGAATTATAACGGCCAAGTTTTGTCGTGCCGGAAGCGGGCCCTGGTGCCGGACTCCCGCGACCAAGCACGGGCGCCCACCGGGCTCTCAAATCCAGGCGACACATTCCACTACCGGGCCAACTTGCTCTCAATTCGTCGGAGAAGCCACATCTAGCGTCAGGCCTGCTTCCTGACTGGGCCGGCCCCCGAGCCCTAAGAGACCACTCCACGATCGATCATAAGCGACATCATCTTACTTGGTTTCAATAGCTTAGACGATCATGCGCAAATCATCTCCAAATCATGCCCTATCCATTGAACCGGAACACGAAGCAGGTCATTCTGCCCACGCCAGCAGGGAATTGGATGACTCCAACGCCCAGCTCAAGACGAAAGCTTGCGGTGGGTCGACAAGAGACGCCCTCCGGATAGCGAGAAACCCACAGCAGGAAAGGAGGAGCCATGAAAAAACCAGAAGCCTTACAAGCGTACCAACTGGAGTCTTTTGCCCGCTTTTTGGCGGAACATCCAGACTTTGCGCCGCAATTGACGGGCCAGGACGCGCTGGTTTGTGGCTTCCGAGTGGGGAACAGCTTTCTGGGGATCGCTGAGATGGAACAGCTCATCGCCACCCAGCCGCACTTCGATGCACTAGACGCGGCGCAGCTGCTCACTCCGTCGGGTCCGCCGGCGCGCCTGCAGGCGAAGCATCCGTTTTGAACCGACTTCCTGACGGACCGGCGAGAGGGGCGTCAGGAAATGGTCGGAAAAAGTAATGGAGTTTGATCTAGGGAGCCGTTGAGAGTCTGGCCGACACACACGCGCGCTCCCGGTGAGGGGGTGGCTTCTGCGGTGAAGCTACCCCTCGCTTTTTGTGACGACGCCAAAATATGTGCTCATTGCCGGGCCGGTTTTGAGCGATCGTTGTGCAGAAGTCGAAATGCCCGCTGTCCTCGCCACTCGACCTGCCACCGAGATGCCGGCAATCGGAAGCGGCGCTGGGCGGCCCACTGCAATTTGGCCCGACCGCCGTTTCTCCTCACACCAAAAGGTGATTTAGGTCACAGCACCGCCGTACGGAATTTGGCATAACTGTTCAATCATGAGTGTGGGTACCAAGAGTCAGATCCTCAATGCGTCCGATGCCCTAATCGCCAGCCTGGCTGAGTTGGGAACCAGGCGGCACTTTCCTCCCGATAGCACCCTGTTCAGCGAGGACGGCGACTGTGCCGGCGTCTTTCTGCTGGTCAAGGGCAAAGTGCGTCTCAGTGTCAGAAGTCTGCCCCGGCTCGATCGTGTTTTCGGCATCGGGTCCGTGCTGGGCTTGCCTTCCACCTTCACCGGACACCCTTACAGCCTGACTGCTACAGCCGTTGCCGACGCAGAAGTAGTGCACGTCACCCCGGAAGTTTTTGTCGGCTTGATGCGCGAACGGCCGGAACTCTGCCGGGAAGCGACAGAGATGTTGGGAAGGGAAGTAACTTTCATCCAGTCGGCGCTGGCCGAACGGCGGAAAGAGGCGGCAACCAGCCGATTTCCCTTGACCGTGGCTTAGCGCGTTCCGTTAGCGGGCTTTTCCCTTACCTCGATCAGAAATCAATCCACGTCGAAGTGGGCGGCTCGAGTTGTACTTGCTGTGCACCCGTTCTGTAGTCGATCACCTGCATCCGGATGCGAACCTTGGGAGCCGTTGCACTCCGTTAACATTGCGGTGTGGTGCCAGCTTCGATAGGCTAGGTCACTTATGAAGGTGTCCGGGAGCAGAATCCGTCTCGGTCTACTCGTTGTCTGCTGGCTCGCTTTGGGCTGCGCAGGTCTGGAGGGCGGCCAAGCCACACCCCAGGTCAAAACAGCGTCTAAGTTGTCTCCGGCAATTTCGCTTGGAGGGGAGTCGGTGGCCACGCTTCGGCGTCTGGAGGTCAACGGTCCGAGTCAGCAGAAACCTCTAGACGAGGTCATTCTGAGCCGTCCCCCTGTCAACGATCGCAGCCAGCCGCAATTTCTTTCCGCAGGTATTCTTCCCGGACGAGGCATGGCCGTTCTCCAGATCAAAGCCTATCTCCCCGGCAGGGGCGAGATCGACCTGCTGAACTCTCCTCCGCTGCCCGAAACTGCGAAGTTGCTGGACGAGGGCGACGACCAGTTTGGCAACCAGATATTCAAAATGGGCGGCGCCATTCTGCTGCCATTTGCCAATCGCATTCGCGGCCAGCTATCCGCCGACGGCAAGACGATTACTGCGACCGTGGCCGGGAAGGCCGTTACCCTGCCCGCCAACTGGAGCGGCGATAATCCCGGCGCTGAAAAGCACGCCATTCACGGCCTGATGAGGCGCTCGCAATTCCACGACGTGCGCGTGCAGAACGGCGCGAAGGAATCGACCGTCTCTGCCATACTGCACGCCGGCAACTTCGACGGACACTGGCTTTCCGACACCGACGTAACGGTCGAAATCACCCTGACTCACGATGCCTTCGAAATGGCGGTCACGGCGAAAAATGTTGGCCACCAGCCGCTTCCTATGGGCATAGGCTGGCATCCATATTTCGTCTTGCCGGGCAGCGACCGGCAGCAGGTCAGGTTGCACTTGCCCAGTCAAACCCGGGCCTTGATGAACAACTATGACGATACTTTTACCACCGGCCAGCGCGTGCCGGCGAAAGACACGCCTTACGATTTTTCCGCGCCCGGCGGAAGGCCTTTGGGAACGCAGTATCTGGACGATAATTTCTCTGACCTGGACTACAACGCCCAAGGCCGAACGGTTTCGGAAATTATCGATCCGGCGGCAAAATATGGACTGCGGTTGATTACACTTTCGCCGCAAATCAAGTCCATCCAGGTGTATGCTCCTCCGCAGAAGAATTTTGTCGCCCTCGAGCCGCAGTTCAACCTGCCCGATCCGTATAACCCGGATTGGGGAAGTGCAGACACCGGCATGGTTCTGCTTCAGCCCGGACAGTCCGTCAGCTGGCGCGTCCGCCTGGAGTTGTTCACGCCGAAAGAATAAGGTAAGCCATGCATCGTCTTGCCATCAAAACGCATAAGAAGCGCGAGGTCATTGATATCACCCAGAAGCTGGAAGCGGTGCTGTGGAAGCAGTATGCTGACCGAACCGGAATCTGCCAGCTCAACCTGCTGCATACCACGGCTGCGCTTACCACCGCCGACCTTGATCCCGGCACCGATCTCGACATGCTTGATGCCTTCGAACTGATGGTGCCCAAGCTCGACTACCGCCATGAACATAACCCCGAGCACGTGCCCGATCACATTCTGTCAGCCATGATCGGAACTTCGGTGAGCCTGCTGGTGGAAAGCGGGTTGCTGCTGCTGGGGACCTGGCAACGCGTGGTGCTGATCGAACTGGATGGCCCGCGCGAACGCGAGTTGGTAATGGCGTTGGCCGAGACAGTCGGAACCTAGTCAATCCCGCCCTTATTCCTGATAGCTGAAAGAAATACTCTTGTCGTCCTTGGCGCCGACTGTGACGGTCTGCGTTTTCTCTCCGTATTTTTCCTGTACCGCGGCGATGGTATACGTCCCCGGCGGCAGGCCTTGCAAGGTGAACTTGCCGTCTTTACCGGTGACGGCGAAAAACGGATTGCCGATCACGCTAAGGTACATGTGCATCCAGGGATGCTGATTGCATTTGATGGGAATCATCATTTCCGCCGTGTTGAACGACTTGTCCAATGGCCCCGAGTTGGGCATCTGTGACTGGTTCCATTCGCTGTTCTGCTTGGGCATGGGATGGATGTTATGCAGCGTCGAGTCGGCGTCTTCGAAGCGCACGGGCTGGCCGGTCATGACCGCGACCATGTGCGGGACGTAACGGCAACCTTCCTGCTTGATGGTGACGCTCCGCTGAGGTGGATCAAAATTGCGATCGCCCAGACCATCCTTCACATAGACCAGCACGTTGGCCAGGTGGCCATCGTCCACCACAACCTGCTCCGATGTCAGCTGTCCTTTGCAACCGGGATCGTTGGACATGTCGATCGCCTTCGCCTTCGGGGGCGTGCCATCGAAATTGATTGTGCCGGTGATGGTGGCTGTTGTGGCCGGATCGATTGGAGTCGCCCTCGGCCCCGAGTTGACCGCAGCCTGGACTTGCGGCGACCTGCCCTTGCTGCAGCCGATCGAAAACGAGAGAAAGAGAATAACCAGAAGAAAATTACCGTAGCCCTTGCGAATCACGTATCAAACCTTTATCGAACGAAATTAGCGATGTAAGGAAACTCTTTATTGTACTATCGGGCGCGGGCGCTGAGCGCTGCCCGTTGCCCCTCGACATCGTGCGGCGTGCGATGCGCGAAACGCGTCTAACCTGAGGGGGATTCTGCTGATGCGATTCGTGTTGCGTAATCTTATTCCGCTGGTCCTGGCTCTCGTATCCATTCCAACCGCTAACGCAGCCAACGGCGATCGCCAAACGGTGATACTGGCGCATGTGCGTCTGATTGACGGCACCGGCGCGCCGGCAAAGGACAATATGTTCCTCACCATCCGCGACGGCAAGATTGTCGCCATCACCAAGGCGGGTGCGGACGCTCCGTCGTCGGCGCACGTGATCGATTACTCCGGCAAGACCGTCATGCCGGGCCTGATCAACGCGCACGGACATCTGGCGCTGGTATGTGGAACCCAGAATTCCGCGACCTGCTACACCAGGGAAAACGTGATCGCCGAGTTACGCCAGTATGAACGCTATGGCGTGACCAGTATGTTGTCGCTGGGAGTGAATCGCGACCTGATTTATGACGTGCGCGCCGAACAGCGAGCAGGCAAGCTCGACGGCGCCACCGTTTACAGCGCCGATCGCGGCATTGGCGTTCCCGAGGCGGCACCGCCGCTGCCGCACGCGCCCGATCAGCTTTACACGCCGAAAACGCCCGCCGAGGCTCGCGCTGACATCGACGCCATGGCATCGCGTCGTGCCGACTTCGTCAAGATTTGGGTCGACAACCTGCACGGCACCAAGCCGTCGATGGACCCGGCAATTTACAGTGCGGTCATCGACCAGGCACATCGCGACAAACTTCCAGTGGCAGCCCACATCTATTATCTGGCCGACGCCAAGTCGGTGGTCGCCGACGGGGTCAACGTTTTGGCCCACAGCGTCCGCGATCAGCCAGTCGATCAGGAACTGCTGACCGCGATGAAGCAGCGTGGCGTCTTTTACATTCCGACGCTGACCGTCGACTCGTCGTCATTTGCTTTCGTCGAGCACCCGGAGTGGAAGAACGATCCGTTCTTGCAGAAGGCGGTCAGCCCCGAGTTGTTGCAGGCGCTAACCAGTGATGCGGCCATCCAGAAAGCAGAGCACGATCCCAACCTGGCTTTGCACAAGCACGACTTCGCCAACGATCAGAAGAATCTGAAGCTGGTTTACGATGCGGGAGTGAAGGTTGGCTTCGGCACCGATTCCGGCGCAGTTCCGGCGCGCGTGCCGGGCTTCGCCGAGCATCAGGAGTTGGCTATGATGGTGGACTCTGGTCTGACGCCAATGGAAGCCATTATGTGCGCCACCAAGACGAACGCCGAATTGCTCGGCATCGAAAAGACCACTGGCACGCTGACCGTAGGCAAGCAGGCCGACCTCATCGTGCTGGCCGGCAATCCGCTGGACGACATTCACAACACCCAGAAGATCGTCGCTATCTGGCACGGCGGCAGGGAAGTGCAACCGGCGATGGCGGCCAAGTGAATGAGGACCGGCTAATTGCCACTCTTTAAACGAGACTCACAGCTCCACTTCCTGCAGCTCCGGCTTGGGTGGCGGAATCACGTGCAGGGCTTCGACCATGGCGTCGGCAAATTCGCTGGTGCCGACGGTGCCGCCGACGTCACGGGTAAGATGTTTCTTCTCGCCATAGACTTTTTCCAGGGCCAGCCGGATGTGGTTGGCGGCGTTCTCTTCGCCGAGATGGCGCAGCATCAGAATGCCCGAGCGCAGCACCGCCGTGGGATTGGCGAGATCTTTCCCGGCAATGTCAGGCGCCGAACCGTGTACGGCTTCGAAGATAGCGATTTCGTGTCCGAAATTTGCCCCCGGCACCAGGCCCAGTCCGCCCACAAAGGCCGCGCACAAGTCGGAGATTATGTCTCCGTAAAGATTTTCCAGCAGCAGCATGTCGTACTGATAAGGATTCATGACCAGTTGCATGCAGGTGTTGTCGACGATGTGCTCGCCGTAGGTGATCTCGGGATATTCCTTCGAAACATTGCGCGAACAGCGAATGAACAGGCCATCCGACAGCTTCATGATGTTGGCTTTATGGATGGCGTGAATCTTCTTGCGCTGGTGGCGGCGCGCGTAGGCGAAAGCAAATTTCGCAATGCGCGTAGAAGCCTTTTCGGTAATGATCTTCAGGCTCTCCACCACGCCGGGCACAACTTCGTGCTCGATACCGGAGTAGAGACCCTCGGTATTCTCCCGAACGATGACCAGATCGACGCCGGGATAGCGCGTGGGTACGGCCGGCAGATTGCGAATGGGCCGGAAGTTGGCGAACAGTTCGAACTGCTTGCGCAGCGCGACGTTGATGCTGGAGAAACCGCCGCCAATCGGCGTGGTCACCGGCCCCTTCAAGCCGACATGCGTCCGTTCGATCGACTCGGTCAGCTCTTTCGGAATGTATTCGTGATATTTCTCGAAGGCTTCGGCGCCGGCCGCGAAGCTTTCCCATTCGAATTTCACGCCGGTAGCTTCCAGGATGCGAACTGCTGCGTTGACAACTTCGGGGCCGATACCATCACCCGGAATTAAGGTAACTTTGTAGGAAGATGACATGGATTTATTGCTTCTTTCGTCGTACTTGTAAACCTGTACTTACCACGACCTATCTCACAGATTGATAGCGCATCGATTTGTGTCAGGGCCTGGCCTTAGCCGGGGCGACAAGTCCGTGGGCTCGCGGGGCTCTAGCCCCTGCAAAGATGATTCTCACGGCTGAAGCTCCAGGGATGTCGCCTCGCTTTTCGGCACGTCTGAAGATGTGTCGGACACAAATCGCAACTTCTTGCGATTTGAGATAGCAGATGCCTGCTCTAAGACGCTTCTCCAGATTTTGTTTTGGCCGTCCCGCTGTCTTTGCTGTCGAGCAGTTCCTTCAACTCGGCCATGAACTCGCGAACATCTTTAAAGTCCAGATAAACCGAGGCGAACCGCACATAGGCAACTTTGTCGATATTCTTCAGGCGATTCATGATCAGCTCGCCAATCTCGCTGGTCTTGCGTTCGCGCTCGGCCGAATCGACTACGAATCCTTCTGCGTCATTGACGATCTGCTCCAGCTTGCCCATGGAGACCGGCCGTTTCTCGCAAGCCCGGAGCAATCCGCTGAGAACTTTTTGCCGCTCGAATTTCTCCCGGCGCCCGTCTTTCTTCACCACCATGTAAGGAATTTCGTCGATGCGTTCGTAGGTGGTGAAGCGCTTTTCGCACTTCAGGCATTCGCGACGGCGGCGGATGGACTCGCCTTCCTTGCTTTCGCGCGAATCGACTACCTTGTCGTTTTCAAAGCTGCAAAACGGGCACTTCATGGATGAGGGAACTGCTCTTCGATTGTAACAGGGGAAATGGGGTTCACCACGGAGGACACGGAGTTGAAGAACCACCGGATCGTCGATGCGATTAACGCCCGCTTCTTTTCCGCCAGGGCGACAGCCTTCTCTTCCGCGTCAGCGCCGGAACGAATTGATACGCGTTTGGCCGGGCGAGCGCTCTCGGGGCCCGGATCAACGATATTTGGTGAGGCAGAAGTCGGGCGCCGACGCCGCCATACCCCAACACCCTTTCTGCGTGGCTTTCTGGATCTCGTCACAGGTGTGTTCCTGAATGTTGCAATCCGAGTGCGGAGCAGACGTCACCTTGTTGCATTCGTCAGCTAACTCGTTGGCCTTGTCGGCCCCCTGCGTGGTCATGCAGGAATGGGTTTCAATGTACCTGGCCCGTTGCTCCGCTTGGGTTTGCGACGAGTCGCTGGCCTGGTTGTCAGAACTTGCCGCGGCCGGGTTCTGTTTCTGCTGTTGATACTCGGCGTTTTCCTGCAGCTTCTGTAGCACGCTCTTCTTCTGCTCGGGTTGTCCGCTATTCACTTGCGCCGTGTTGCCGGGATTGGGATTCGTCGCGTCAGGAGCGGTGATGGCTTCCGGTCCGCTCTGCCCGCCGCTTACGGTCGCTGCAATCGAAACTCCCACGCTGACTCGCGATCCATGCTTAAAGCTATCGCACGAGCCCTGGTTGGCGTATCCATAGGAGACAGCGGCATTCCCTCCGTTGATGTTGGCTTTGTAGTCGCCCGGGGACACGCTCTGCTGGTTGGCGGCGATTCGCCCGTAGATAGGCACGCTGCCGGTGGTCCGCTGCGATCGCCCCAGCGGGACATCGATGCTGGCGCCTTTGATTGTTTTGCTGTACCACGTACCCCACACAGTGTTTCGGTCGGCGTCCGTGTAAAGGTTATAGACGAGTTTGTTGCCGCCGGCATTTGTCATCCAGCGAGTTCCATCCGCCGCTATGCCCCAACTCGGACAGATGCGGACAATCTGGCGTGCGTCACCGGTGCAAGCGTAGGTGAAGTTGCCGGCCGCATCGTAAGGATTGCCTTTCCGCAGATCTACAGTGCCGAAGGAAATATTGCTTGCGCTGAAGGTGCATTGCGGTCCTTGAGCGTGAGCGAAACGTGGTGACAAGAACAGAAACAGGAACATCGCTAGCGATACAAAGGAGGCCGATGGGGAAGTGTGCGCGATAGCTTTACCGGGAATGCTCTTTAGGGCGAGCGAACGGAAGCTCACAGTTTCCTCCTTACCGCTGCTCAAGCGGCAGATATCTGACGCCGGAAAATGATGTCTTAAGGAAAAACGACGTACCGAAGCCTAACGGAAAGCCGAAACCGTGTCCAGCGCAGGCGCCGGCGGATAAGGCGGCATCAAGGATTCATTGATCAGCTGCGGGAAGTCACAGGAAAGCGATGGGCTACTCTGCCAGCGCCGCGGCTTTTTCTTCTGCTTCAGCGACGGAGCGGATTGAGACATGCTCGTGGCGGGCGATAGCCAGACCCGCCGGGATGACCGACATAAATGTTACCGCCCACAGCAGAATGCCGCAGCTAACGGCCAGTTCATGCTCAATGCCGAATCCCGCGCTCAGCATGCTGATGGTCGCCAGTTGCGAGCCGCCGCCGACGGCCGGTAACTGCAACATCGATCCCACCATGCTGGATCCCATCAGCACCACCTCATGCGGCAGAGTGAGGGCTCGCAGCTGACCCGGATAAGCGTGAGTGACTGCATAATAGGCGAACGCGACGATCACCCACATCAAGAAGGAGACGCCGACCAACTGCAGCGCTGAGCTGACATCCTCAATGGTTTCCAGACCGTGGCTGAACGACAGAACTTTTTCCTGAACATGATGCGCCAGCTTGGGAGCGAATCCAACGAAACGGTCATGCAGGAACTGGGCCACGCGATCGCCCGAGCGCCGCACAATGACAACGCCCACTACCAGCACTACGATCAAAGCCATCAGGAAGAACGACGCCTCACGCAGCTGGCGATAAAAGTGGAGAGAGCGCAGGTCCGGCGACAGGAAGCTGAGCGCCAGCATCACCGCGAAGGCGCCCATATCGAAGATGCGTTCCACGCCCCACACCGCAACCTGCGAAGTGAAAGTGAGCCGTTCCTTCTTGGCGATGATGTAGGGCCGGATCATCTCTCCGGCACGGCCCAGCAGGGCCAGGGCGGCGAAGCCCACGAATTGCGGAGCCATCAATCGCATAGTGGTGGTCTGCCGTACCGGCTTCAGGAAGATGCGCCAGCGCACTGCGCGCAGCACGTAGGCCAGATAAGTAAGCGCCAGACCGTAAAACACGTAGAGCCAGTTCACGTGCTCGCTACGATTCCAGAACATGGCCCAGTCGAACGTCTTCCAGGCGCGAATCTGCAGATAGATCAGCAGACACAGCGCGATCAGAACGATGGCCAGGATCAGGATGCGTTTCTTGTTCATGAGGGGAAAGTCAGTAGATGGGCTCGTGAGGCCTAAGGGTCAAGGTAAATGAGTGGAGCAGTGGGGTCAAACCACACTATTCGCTGCCGGCGGCGGAATTGGCAGCGGTCGGAGTGATTGCCGGCTTGGTGGATTTGGCTTGATGGGTTTGCGCCGGCGGTTGCTGTTTACGCTCGGCCAACTTCTTGCGATTGTAATCTTTGATGACGCGGGCCACGTAGGCATGAGTCTCGCGATACGGCGGCACGCCCTTATACTGCTCCACTCGTTGTGGGCCGGCATTGTAAGCGGCCAGCGCTTTAATCATGTCGCCGTTGTAGAGCAGCAGCAGTTCGCGCAGATAACGCACCCCGCCATCAACGTTGGCTGCCGGATCGAAACTATCCGTCACTCCCAACTTGCCGGCAGTGCCCGGCATCAGTTGCATCAGGCCTTGGGCGCCTTTGGGCGAGACTGCCCGCGGATTGTTGCCGCTCTCGGCGCGAATCACGCTGGCAATGAAGTCGGCGTCAACCTGATGTTGACTGCTGGCTGCGCTGACAATGCTCTTCAGGTCCTGCGGCTTAGGGCCGGGAACGGCGGCGTCCTGGAGATCGGGGGGCGCCGGTTCGAAGCTTTCGATCTCGGCTGTCGGGACGTCGACGTATCCGGCCGCGGCGTCGGCGCTCATATACAGCCGAGTGGTCGCTCCGACCACTTCGTGATGGTCGTGACGCAGGCTGAAGCCGTTGCTGAGGTTGGCCATCTCGGCAGCATGCAGTTGCGCTGCGAGAAGCACGCCCAACAGGCCGACTTGTACAAGGCGAGACATTTGCGCGAGAAGCGAACCGCAGATCCCTCGGCTCACTTCGTTCGCTCGGGATGACAAATGAGAAGAGGCCCGCTGAGGTAAGCCTGAGTTACTCGTACGTGATTGGAAATCAGCTTTACGCATTCACGCTTGCCGTCTTCGTATCCAGTACCTGGTCGATGGCCGCAGCCACGCCGCTTTCGTCATTATGCAGAGTAATGGTCCAGCCGTTCAATTTCAAATCGTCAGCGGCATTTCCCATAATCACCGGGTGGCCCGCAAAGGTCAACATCTCGACGTCATTGTAGTTGTCGCCGATGGCCATTACTTCAGACGCCGCAATGCCGCGATGGTGAGCCCAGCGCTCCAGGGCGTGTCCCTTCGAGCAGCCCGTATTCAGGATGTCGAGGATGGACAGGTCGCGGTGGTCGTACTGTGTGCGGAGCACCGTGAATTCCGAAGCAAAATCGCAAGCGACCAGTTGCTGCTGCGCACGTTGCATCAGCTCGACTGGGCCGCAGAACATAGCCTGAATCGGGTCCTCGGTAAGCGCTTGGTCGATTGGGCAGACGTACTCGATGTAAGGCGCGTTCTTCTCCATCCAGCGTTGGATGACGCCGTAAAGATGCTCATGGCTTTCGCAAACGATTGCGCCTGCGCCCTCGCGGTCGAAAGTCAGCACCATGTTATGGCGGAAATCGCGCATGTAATGGCACAACTTGAGGGCGGTCGCTTGCGGCAGCAGGTCGCGATGAAACAATTCACCGCGAAGGGAGCGGGTGACCGCGCCGTTGGAACTGATCAGCCAGAGGTCGAAACCGAGAGATTCCGCGATAGGCAGGGCAAATTTGTGCCTGCGCCCCGTGCCCAGCACAATCTCGATGCCAGCTTCGTGGGCGCGGCGCAGCGCGTCCAGATTGGCTTGCGAAACCTGGAACTTGGAATCGAGCAATGTGCCGTCAATATCGATGGCAATGAGACGGATGGGGCGGGTCAACATGATCCATTCTAGTGCAGAAGTTGATCGCGACAAATATCGTTGCGGTGCCGGCGGATAGCTGACGGCCGGTAGCTGGTTTCTACCCGCTGGTTTTTACGGTCTCGCTGGGGGATTTGGCGAAGACAATTTCCGACACCAGCAGGATTGCGCCCAGCACGATCGCGCTGTCGGCGACATTGAAGGCCGGCCAGTGATAGCTGCCAACGTAGAAATCCAGGAAGTCGACCACGTGACCGCTGACCATGCGGTCCCACAAATTGCCGGTAGCTCCGCCCAGGATGAGCGACAATCCAATGGTGGTGACGCTGAGCGAATGACTGTTCTTCCACAGCAGGGCCGAAACTACCACCAGCGCCACCACGGAGAAACTCACCAGCGCGCCTACTTTCCACTGCGCCGAGGAGTCGGCAAATAATCCAAAAGCGGCGCCGGTATTCTGCACGTGCGTCAGGTGAAAGAAGCCGGGGATGACGACGATGGATTCGTGCAACGGAATATTGGTCGCCACCACCCACTTGGCCAGTCGATCGAGTAACAACACAATCACCGCGATCAGGAAGAAGTATTTGCGCATGGCGTAGTTTGGCTGTGTGCTGCCGTTGGTCCCCAACCGAATTGACCTCAACTGTTAGACGCTGCTGCCCCGCCGAAAGAAGCGCCGCGAATCTCGTCTTTCGAACCTAATGCGCGGTGGCTGCAGCTTCGATTTCCGACAGGACTGCGCTGCAACGCTCACACACCGTAGGATAATTCTTATCCTCGCCCACGTGAATGGAGTAATTCCAGCAGCGTTCGCACTTCTGGCCCGCAGCCTTGCCGACCGTGATGGCCAGCCCGGTATCGCCGTTGCCGGCTACCGATTTCTCCAACACCACCTCGGAAACGATAAACAGATAGCGCAGCTCGTCGCGATATCGCTCCAGTACAGAGAAGATGCTTTCCGGAGCCGCCAGCCGGACCTGCGCTTCCAGGCTGCTGCCGATGCGCTTCTCAGAGCGCGCGGCCTCCAGAACCTTCAGAGCTTCGTCCCGAACCAACAACAGGGTTTGCCAGTCGTTTTGCATTCCGGCTATATCGAAGCCATCCGGCAAAGGTCCGGTCAAATCGTGCGAAGCAGGGAAGAGCGTCAAGTGCACGCTGTCGGGCCTGCCCGGCGTCGCCGGGAGAAATCCCCAAACTTCTTCCGAGGTAAAACTCATTACCGGAGCCAGCAACCGCACCAGCGCATCGCCTAATCGCCACAGCGCAGTCTGCGCCGAGCGCCGGGCCAGCGACTTGGGCGCCGAGGTGTAAAGTCGGTCCTTCAAAACGTCAAAGTAAATCGCGCTCAAGTCGATAATGCAAAAATCCTTCAGCCGCTGATACAGCCGGTGGAAGGTGAAGTTGTCATAGTGCTCGCGCACATCTTTCGTGACCTCGGCGGCGCGCAGCAGAATGTATTGGTCCAGCGGATGCATCTCGGCAAACGGGACGCTGTCGTGCGCTGGATCGAAGCCAATATCGATCGCCGTTGTCCGCAGCTGACCTTCCTCGTCGGTCGTGATTTCCAGATCTCTGGTCGCCAGGTTGCCCAGGATGTAGCGAAACGTGTTGCGGAGCTTGCGATAGCTATCGGCGACGCGCTGCATCAGTTCGTCGGAGGCCATCACGTCTTCGCGAAAATCTACCGACGCCACCCACAGGCGAATGATCTCGGCGCCCTGCTTGTCCGCGACCTCGACCGGGTCGACCGTGTTGCCGAGCGATTTGTGCATGGCGCGGCCCTGCGGATCCAGCGTCCACCCCGCGGTTGCGGCGCTGCGGTAGGGAGCTTTGCCTTTGGTTGCCACCGCACACAGCAGCGAAGACTGGAACCATCCTCGGTGCTGATCGCCGCCTTCAAAGTACAAATCGGCAGGCCACGGAAGTCCAGGCTCGTGTCCCAGAACCGCAGCGTGGCTCGAACCTGACTCGAACCATACGTCGAGGATGTCCATTTCCTTACGGAATTTCGTGCTCCCACACTTCGGGCATTTGCTTCCGGCGGGCAGAATATTCTCAGCCGGATACCGGTACCACGAATCCGAGCCCTCGCGAGCGAACAGCGCCACGACGAGTTTGAAAACCGAGGGATCGTTCAGGAACTCGTTGCAGCCCTCGCATTGGAACATCGCAATCGGCACACCCCAGAGCCGCTGCCGCGAGATACACCAGTCCGGACGCGTGGCCACCATGTTGGAAATACGCTCTTGGCCCCACGCCGGATCCCACTTCACTTTCTTGATCGCTTCCAGCGCGCCGGTGCGCAGCGTCCCGTCTGAACCACTGGAATCTGCAGAGCCTGGATCTTGCCGAGTTAGTTGGAGCTTGCCTTCCATGGCGATGAACCACTGCTCCGTAGCGCGGAAAATGATGGGATTGTGGCAACGCCAGCAGTGCGGATACGAATGCTCGATCCTTTCGAAACCCAGCAGCACGCCACGGCTTTTCAGCAACTCGACGATCAGCGGATTGGCTTTGAAGACCTGTTGGCCCTTGTATTCCGGCAATCCGTTGCGCAGGATTCCACCGTCATCCACGTCGCAATGCAGGTCGAGACCGTACTTGACTCCGGTATTAAAGTCGTCAGCGCCATGCGCCGGAGCCGTATGCACCGCGCCTGTTCCGGTATCCATGGTGACGTAATCGCCCAGCACGCCCAGAATGCTGCGATCCAAAAACGGATGCGCGAAGGTCGCGTACTCCAGCTTCGATCCGGGAAAGATCGCCAGTTCCTTTACTTCGCCCAGAGCACACTTTTCGATGGTTTGCTGCGCCAGTTCTCTGGCAACGATGTAGATCCATTCGCCGCTGTCGAGCGCCACGTACTCGGCATCGGGCGCGAACGTAACCGCCATCGACGCGGGCAGCGTCCAGGGAGTGGTAGTCCAGATGATGGTCGCGACGTTCGTCTTACCAGTAAGAGCTGGATCGATTTTCGCCGGATCGCTGGTCAGCGCATACCGAACCCAGATGCTGGGGCTGGTGTGCATTTCGTATTCGACTTCGGCCTCAGCCAGTGCGGTCTTGTCGTGGATGCACCAGTAAACCGACTTGAGCCCCTTATAGACCAATCCCCGCTCGTAGCAGGAATAGAATGTCTCCAGCACCACGCTCTCGTATTGCGGATCCATGGTGGAATAGGGGCGCTCCCAGCGTCCCAGAACACCTAGCCTCTTGAACTGCGAGCGCTGCAAGTCCAGAAACTTCTGCGCATATTTGCGACACGCTTCCCGCACCGCCAGCGGATCCAGATCGAGCTTCTTGCGGCCCAACAGATCGTCGATCTTGATCTCGATGGGCAGCCCGTGGCAGTCCCATCCAGGGACGTAAGGGGCGTCAAACCCGCTCATATTACGGGACTTTACAACGAAATCCTTCAATGTTTTGTTGAGGGCTGTACCAAGGTGAACCGGGCCGTTGGCATAAGGCGGACCGTCGTGCAGAACGTAAGTGGGCTGCCCGCGGCGTGCTTCGCGGATGCGGTCGTAGATCCGCGTTTCCTCCCAGTGAGCCAGCATTTTCGGCTCGTTCTTCGGCAGGTTCGCCTTCATGGAGAAGTCGGTCTTGGGCAGATTCAGCGTTGATTTCAGATCGAGCGGCACTCCGTGTTTCTCCCGCCTGCCAGTTACTGGAATTGAAAATCAGTGCAAGCTATCTTTTCATTATAGGGAGCTGCAAAATCCGCGTCTATCGGCCCTTATCTGTCCCGGCTCGCCTTTATTTCTCAGGTGCGTCTCAATACAGTGCGCATCGCCACACAACAATGTGAGGAATTTTGCATCTAAGGATGCAGACTGAGCTCGAGCTTCGGCAATCCCGAATGCAGCCAGTAGGAAACAAGCCGTGGTTACGGATTTTCTGTGATGAGTGGTTGGCAGACATATTGCCGACCCGATAGGTAAGCAGCACGGATGGCCGTCCGGCCTAAGGACTAGAGACGAGTTTATGGCAAACGCGACCCTGATTCCAAAGTCCGAGCAAGACGATCTGCATCTTCTTCCCCAGACCAGCATGGACGAGTCGTTGTGGAGTTCGCTGCGAGATAACATCCGCGCGGCGTTCTTTCCAGAAAAGCTTCCGCCCCTTGAGTTGACCTCCCGGCCAGTCAAGGTAAAGGACATTTGGGGTGAGTACAGTTACAAAAAAGAGAGTGCCGGTGTGTCGCTGGTGGTGCACATTGCCATGGTCGCGGGACTGGTTGGGCTCTCGATCATGGGCGCCAAGGCCATTAAGCAAGAAAAGCCCCGCGAGATCGTGACCCTCATCGCCCCCGACTTAACCCCGCCGCTACCCATGACCAAGAAAAACGAGCGCTCCTCTGGTGGTGGCGGAGGCGGCGGTGACCGGGACAAGCTTCAGGCTCCGAAAGGCAAGCTGCCCAAGCAGGCGCTGGAGCAGATTACCCCGCCTGTCATGGTCATCCGCAACGACCACCCCAAGCTGCCGGTTGAGCCTACCGTGGTGGTTCCTCCCCAGATCAAGTTGGCGTCGAACATGCCTAACATCGGCAATCCCATGGCTGCGGTTCTTCCTTCCGCACCATCGAATGGCACCGGTAGCGGTGGCGGCATTGGTTCAGGCTCCGGCGGCGGCATCGGTTCCGGCAGTGGCCCCGGCGTTGGTCCTGGTCACGGAGGCGGCATCGGCGGTGGCGCTTTCCGCGTGGGCGGCGGGGTCTCGGCTCCGCGGGCGCTGCAGACTCCCGATCCCGAGTATTCGGAAGAAGCTCGCAAGGCAAAGTATCAGGGAACCTGCGTTCTGTGGCTGATTGTGGATCCCGACGGCAAGCCGCGTGATATTAAAGTGGCGCGTGCGCTGGGTATGGGCCTTGATCAGAAAGCCATCGAGGCAGTTCGCAACTGGAGGTTCTCGCCGGCCATGAAGGACGGCCGTCCGGTCCCGGTGCAGATCAACGTCGAGGTAAATTTTCGGCTATATTGACCAGCGGTAGCGCGTGTGCAAAAGGGAGAGGCAGGTTCGCCTCTCCCTTTTCTCTTTTGCGGGCCTAGATCTTAGGTGCGTCCGAAGTGTCGGGTCGGATTCTTCCACGCCACGAATACCCAGGCCAGCCACTTAGGTGACGAAATCAAACGAAAGTAACCTTGGTCTCAGGAGGCGGGAACGGCTATCCGGAAGAACTGGATCTTATAGTTTGTTTAAATAATCGACGATGTCGGGTGAAGTCCAATCGGTGGCACCAATGAATTTGCGCACAATTTTTCCGTTGCGATCGATGACAAAAGTCTCGGGAAATTTGAAGGTTCCGTACAGTTCGTTTTTCTGGTGCGTATCGCGGACTGTGAGCAAACTGATTCCGTGATCATGGACGAATTGTTTATAAGCGCCGTCATCGGCATCTTCGCTGACCGCCAGAATGGTAACCTTGTCGCCCAACTGCTTTTGCAACTGAACCAGCGAGGGCATTTCTTCGACGCAGGGCGGACACCACGTCGCCCAGAAGTTCAGCACCACTGGCTTGCCGCGCAATTGGCTCAGAGCGACAGTGTGTTGCGAATCAGTAATGCTGAAATCGGGAGCAGGATTGCCGATGCGCGGCGGATGCGAACCGCTGTTACAACCAGCCAGTAGAAATAAGCCGATGACCAGGGCGGCGGCAGAGAAGAAACGCTTCACACTCTTATAATAATCGAGATGGCGATTGAGGGCAGTCACCGCATACAACTCGAGGCTGCAACTTTCGTCGAGTCGAAGGCCGCCCCCGAGGTCTCGGTGATCGTACCGGCGCGGAACGAAGAGGCATGTCTGGCAGATTGTCTGCGCAGTCTGACCGGGCAATTGTGTCGTGACTATGAGGTCGTCGTGGTGGACGATCACTCGACCGACGGGACACGCGCTATCGCCGAGGGCTTTGCGGTTCGCGTAATCGAGGCCGACCCCTTGCCGCCGGGTTGGAGCGGTAAGTGCAACGCGGTGTGGAGCGGAGCCAAAGTCGCAAAAGGGAAGTGGCTCCTGTTCACGGATGCCGATACGAAGCATGAGCCCGACTCGATCGCCCAAGGACTGCACGAGGCGGAGGCCTGTGGCGCGGCTCTGCTCTCCTACTCGCCGAAGCAGGAGGTCCACGGCTTCATCGAGCGTGCGCTGATGCCAGTGATCTTTGCCGAGCTGGTGGCTGCCTATCGGCCGACCGATGTTTGTGATCCGAAATCTTCCATGGCTGCGGCCAACGGCCAGTATCTGCTCATCCGGCGCGATGTGTATGACGCGATCGGCGGACACGCCGCGGTGGCGGCAGCGATCCTGGAAGATGTGGAACTGGCGAAGCTGGTAAAACAGGCCGGATACAAACTGCAATTTCGTATGTCGGATGTGGTCAGCACCCGCATGTATCGCAGCTTCCCGCACCTGTGGGAGGGCTGGACGAAAAATCTGGCACTGCTGTTTCCTCATCCTCGCAGGCTGGCTGCGAGCAGGCTGGGAGAGTTCGCGGCCATCGTGGTGTGCGCCGTAGTAGCGGCGTTGAAATTGATTCGTGGCGAATGGATGTTGGGCGTCATCGCCTCAGGCATGGCGGTTGCGCTCATGTTTTTCCTGATAGAGCGCATCCGGAGGGCTCATTTTGACCGGCTCTCCACCAGCCTGGCAATTTTCGGTTTGCCGCTTTTCGCGATACTTTTGTGGAACTCCGACATCTCTCATAGACGAGGTTCGGTGATATGGAAAGGCCGCGAATACGGCACAAATGCGAAGCCGGAGCGCATCGATTTGCCCGGCATCAAGCCGGCGGGATCGCCTCACAAGTCGTAACCCCAGGAGCTTATGGTCTACCTAACCCGGAAATGTGAATTTTCTGCGTCGCACTATTACCACAATCCTGAGTTTACGGCAGAGGAGAACCGGCGCGTCTTCGGCAAGTGCGCCAACCTGAACGGACACGGCCACAACTACACGTTAGAAGTCACGGTGAAGGGCGAGGTTGATCCTGGAACGGGGTTTGTCGTCGATCTGAAAGAGCTAAAGGACATCTTGAACCGCGAGGTCATCGAGGCTCTTGACCACCGTCATCTTAATAAGGAAGTGCCTGAGTTCTCTCAGCAGATCCCGACCACCGAGAACCTGGCTATTGCCATTTGGAACCGCCTGCAGACGAAGCTGAACGTGGCCAGGTTACACCGGGTGCGGCTTTACGAATTGCCCGATCTGTTCGTCGATTTCTACGGAGAAGCATGAAGGCTCATCTGACCCGGCGGTACATCTTCTCCGCATCGCACCGGCTGCACAACGACGGCATGTCGGATGCGCAGAATCGTGCGGTCTATGGCAAGTGCAACAATCCGCACGGGCATGGCCACAACTATGCGCTGGAAGTCACGGTGAGCGGACAAGTCGATCCCAAGACAGGCATGATCTGCAACCTGGTCAATCTGGATGAAGCAGTAAGAAGCGAGATTCTCGAGCGCTTCGATCACGAGAATCTGAATGTGCGCACCGAATTCACGTCACTGGTACCAACGACAGAGAACCTTAGCGAAGTCATCTTCAACATTTTGAAGCAAAGCTTTAAGGCCGCTCATCTTGAAAAGGTACGGCTGGAAGAGACCATGATGAACAGCTTCGAGTACGCCGGCGGAGGGGAATTGCGAGTGTAAGCAAAAGCCCCATCCCAAAAGAAGGCCTGCCATGGGGCGCCCGATAACTCTTAAACGTAAGGCGTTTGCCGCATGCTAAGAGCTAATGGCTAAGAGCTAACTGCTAATCATGAAAGACATCATCGAAACTCCGACTGTGACCAGCGCCAGCCTGGATGAGTTGATGCGCGAGATGCTGGTGCGCTTGGGCGAAGATCCTGAGCGTGAAGGGCTCCTCCAGACTCCGCAGCGCTATGCCAAGGCGCTGCAAGATCTCACCAAGGGATATCGCGAAGACCCGGAACAGATCCTTCAGGGCGCGCTGTTCAGCGTGGACTATGACGAGATGGTGATCGTCAAAGACATCGAGATGTTCAGCCTGTGCGAGCATCACTTGCTGCCTTTTTTCGGCAAAGTACACGTCGCCTATATCCCAAAAGGCAAGGTCATCGGCCTGAGCAAAGTCGCGCGTCTGGTGGAAGTCTTCGCCCGTCGTCTGCAAGTACAGGAGCGCCTTACGGTGCAGATTGCCGAAACTATCCAGAAAGTAATTCAGCCGCTGGGAGTCGGCGTTGTGATCGAAGCCCGGCATCTCTGCATGATGATGCGCGGCGTGGAGAAGCAACACTCGGCCACCGTCACTTCGTCGATGCTGGGCGCCTTCCGCGCGCAGCAGACACGACAGGAGTTCCTCTCACTGATTCACGCCAAAACCGGCAACGGAATCTAGTCAATGGCTGCGAACAAGCCGCAGTCCAAGCCAGCAATCCAATCCCAGACGCAGCCTCCGAATGGCGAGCGACTGCGCGGAAAAGTTGCCGTCGTTACGGGCGGCAGCCGGGGGATCGGATACGCCATTGCCGAAACGCTCGCTGGCGAAGGTTGCAATGTCGTCATTACGGGGCGGGATGCGAAAGCGCTGAAGAAAAGTGCGGCGCAGATCATCAAGTCTACTGCTGCACAGCAAAACAGGCCGCCACAGATCATTCCTATTTCCTGCGACGTTCGCGATCCCAAGTCGGTGGCGTCATTATTCGCCGCGGTCAAGCAGCGCTTCGGCAGGCTCGATGTCCTGATCAACAATGCCGGCATCACGCAGCCGGTCGTGAGGGTCGAGGATACTTCGCTGGAAGTGTGGCGCGACGTAATCGAAACCAATCTCACTGGCATCTTTCTGTGCACCCGCGCTGCGCTTCCCCTGATGAAAGCAGGAGCGACCATGGTCAACAATCTGTCGGCGGCAGCCAAACAGGTTTTTCCCAACTATGCCACCTACAGCGCAGCCAAACGGGGAGCGCTCGGCTTCACGCTATCGTTGCGTGAAGAGTTGATCCCGCGCGGCATTCGCGTGATGGCGCTGGTCACCGGCGCGACCGCTACCGATATGTGGGACCAGATCATGCCGAACGCTCCCCGCGAACGCATGATCGACGTGAACAGCGTGGCCCAAGCTGTGCTCTACGCAGTCCTGTTACCGCACAACGTAAATCCGTCAGAGATATGCCTGGATCCTGCCGGCGGGGCTCTGTAAAGCCGCCTTTCGCTTCTCGCTCTTCGCCTTGGGCGCTACTCACTATTTCGGACAGTCATGAGTTCGATGGCTCTCAACGGTCCAAGAGAACATGCCAAGCTGTATCACCTGAAACGGGCTATCGAAAAAGACAAGAGCGAAAAGCGAATCGCGAAGAGCGTCCTCACATGCCGTAGTGATAGCGTCGCGTGCGGGCAGGGAAGAGTTTGACCAGCAGCACTCCAGCCACGAAGCCACCGACGTGCGCCCAGAAGGCGATGCCGCTGGTGGCTGCGCCATGGGTGGCAATGGAGGTCGCGGCTCCGCTCAAGAATTGCGCGATGAACCAATAGCCCAAGACAATCCAGGCGGGCAGCCACATGAAGAACACGAAGAACAGTGGCACCAGGGTGAGCACGCGCGCGCGGGGAAAAAGCACGAAGTAGGCTCCCATCACTCCGGCGATAGCGCCGCTGGCGCCGACGGTAGGCACCGTCGAGGCGATGTTAAACAGCGTGTGCAGCAGCGCCGCCGCAATGCCGCAGACGAAGTACAGCAGCAGGTACAGCGAATGTCCCAGATAGTCTTCCACGTTGTCGCCGAAGATCCAGAGCGCCCACATGTTGAAGATCAGGTGCAGCCACGATCCGTGCAGGAACATTGAGGTAAACACGGGAACGATGGCCGCCATTGCCGGCACGTAGCGCGTCCCCAGGCTTGAGACCAGGTCCCAGGGCACGTAACCGTGGTTGAAAAGGACGACCGGAAAGCGCGCCGGCACCACGCCAAGAACGTAGAGTATAGTCTGGCGGCTGTTGGATCCGATCCAGAGTTCGAACAGGAATGCCACGCAGTTCACCACAATCAAGACGTAGTTGACGTAAGGAGTGCCGATGCGAGGCGCGTCGTCTTTCAGCGGGAACATATCTGGCGTTTACCGCTGGCTCAGCAGGGAAGCGGCGTCCGTTTGTTTAGCTCATTAAAGAGCAATTAGCAACGATTTGACCAAACCACCTTGGAACCTCCACGATAGCAGAAGGATGCCACTCAACGGTGTGATGGTCGTCGATAAACCTGCCGGATGGACCTCGCACGACGTGGTGGCCAGGGCGCGGCGCCTGCTGGGCGAGCGTTCGATCGGTCATTTGGGCACGCTTGACCCAATGGCGACAGGGGTGTTGCCGCTGGTTCTGGGGCGCATGACCCGGCTCTGCCAATTTTATTCGGCCTCCGAAAAGGTCTACGAAGGAACCATTCGGCTGGGGGTTGCGACCGACACCTACGATGCCGACGGCGAACCGGTTGGGCCAGTTCAGATAGTTCAAGTGACAGTTGAGGAAGTCGCCGCTTCTATGCGCGGATTTGTAGGCTTAATCCAACAGGTTCCGCCCCCATTTTCTGCCAAAAAGATCAAAGGTGTGCCGGCCTATAAGCTGGCTCGCAAGAAGCAGGAGGTCGAGCTGCGGCCCGTCGAGGTCGAAGTCAAGGAATTTACCATCGGCGGGCTGGACGGCGATCTATTGAGCTTCCATTGCCGGGTTTCGTCGGGAACCTATGTGCGTAGCCTGGCACACTCGTTGGGCCAGAAACTCGGAGTCGGAGCCCACCTGGCAAGTCTGCGGCGAACCGCTGTAGCCGAATTCAACATTGAACAAAGCCACACGTTGGAAGAAATCGCCAAGGCCTGCAGCCGGGACGGCATCGATGAATTGCTCTTCCATCCCCGGAGGGTTTTGCCCGAGATTCCGTGCGTGACCGCGACGGACGAGGATATCGCCAAGATCCGTCACGGCCGAACGGTCAACCTGCCGGAGATGTCGACTTCGCGCTGGGTCAAAGTCTTTGCCGGGCAGGCGGAACTGGTCTGCCTGGCCAGCCGGGTGGCAGGGACGCTGTTCCATCCCAAAGTCGTGCTGATCTGAGCGTCAGGAGGCGGAACACGGAGCCAGGTGAACTGAATTCCGCCCTTAATGTAATGTCCGATAACAGATATTATGTTAAATCATTTGAGGCGGGCTGAAACTGCGCCTCCGGCCATGCGCCCAATCTGAAAGTTTCCTGGATATCGAGATCCTCAGCCGTTCCCTCAAGCTGCGAGAGCCCGCTCTTTCTCAGGCTGTGGCCGTCAGCAGTTCTTCCAGGTCTGCTTTGAACTTGCGCAACGCTTCCAGCTTATCCGGGGTGGCTTCCACGACTTCGGATTTCGCCTGGAATATCTGCCTGCCATCCTTCTCGACGAGGACGCCCAAAACTTCGCCCATGCGCCAGCCGGGCGCGCCGATCAGCTGAAGTCCCACCGGCGTGGACCTGAGGAGTGCGATGCAGCCGTCGCGGAGCACGCCAACGGCATTGGGATAGCGATCGAAGGTTTGCAGCTCAAAGCCGGCAAGGTAGATGCGTTGCAGCTGTTCGGCTGGATCAGGCATGGGCAAAGGGGCAGTTAGCCGTTAGCATTTGGCCGCTGGATGGCAGGTAGCCTTGGCTAAATGCCAATTGCCAACTGCTAATGGCTAGCTGGTTCACATCTTGTAGCGGCCGAGGTCGTCTTCGCCCAGGTTCTCCAGCCACTTGCGCAACTCCTCACCTGAGGCGCGGTCGCTGACGGTGTTGGCCAGCTTGCTATTCTTCAAAACTTCATCTTCCACGAAGATGGGACAATCCATGCGCAGGGCCAAGGCTAGCGCGTCGGATGGCCGCGAGTCGATGCTGATGGTCTGGCCTTCGCGCTCCAGCCAGATGACTGCGAAGAACGTGTCGTCGCGTAGCTCGGTCACAACCACCTTGCGCACCATCGTCTCCAGGCCGACCAGCAGGTTTTTCAGCAGGTCGTGAGTCATGGGCCGGGGAGTACTAACCTTCTCGATCTCAAGGGCGATGGCGTTGGCCTCATAAACGCCCACCCAGATGGGCAGTACCGTCTCGCTGCCCTGGTCTTTCAGCACCACGATGGGCATGTTGGTCACTGGATCCATCATCAGCCCGCGAATTTTCATCTCTACTTCCATCGTGGTCCCTCCCGGTCCTTGCCCCTTGATACTCCCTTTGGCGTACGCAGTGCAACGGCTTTATGGATGTTTACACCACCATTCTTCCCAACAGGCTGTTGGGAAAAATCTGCGTAACTTCCACTTGCACATACTCTCCGATGCCCGGCTCCGGCTGATCGTTGGCGACGAAGTTCAACGTCTTGTTCTGCGAGGTGCGGCCCACAACCTGTCCCCGGGCCGCATTTTTGCCTTCGACCATTACCTCAAGAATCTGCCCTAAATGCCTGCCATAACTTAACCTCTGCAATTCCCGCTGATGCTCTTGCAAGATGTGCAGCCGGCGCGATTTCTCCTCTTCGGTGACCGAGTCAATGTACTGCAGCGAAGGCGTGTTGGGCCGGGGCGAATACTTGAACGCGAACACCCCATCGTAGCCAACCTCGTCCAGCAGGCTGAGGGTTTCGCCGAACTCCGCCTCGGTTTCGCCCGGGAAGCCAACAATCACATCGGTCGTAATGCTGATTTCTTTATTGCGCGTGGACTTCATCCAGCCTATGCGCTCCAGATACTGTTCCCGCGTGTATTCCCGGAACATCGACTGCAGTACGCGCGACGACCCGCTCTGAACCGGCAGATGCACGTGATTGCAAAGCGACGGCACGGTATCGATCGCGTCGATAATGTCGCGAGTGAAATCTCGGGGATGCGAAGTGGTAAAGCGTACCCGCCGGATCCCCGGCAGCTCGCCTATTGCCGCCAGCAATTCGGCGAAAGTCTTCTTCCCTGCCGGATCGCGATAGGAATTCACGTTTTGCCCGAGCAGTTGAATGTCCGTATATCCCGAGTCAGCCATGCGCCGGGCTTCGTCGATAACCGACTGCGAAGCGCGGCTGCGCTCTTTCCCGCGGGTATAAGGCACCACGCAGTAGGCACAAAACTTGTCGCAGCCTTCAATGATGGTGATGTATCCGCGATGGGGATTGGTGCGGGCGGTGAATTCGGTTTCGAAGGTCTGGTCGGTCTCCCGATCGTCGAGCCCGGTAACGCGAGTAGCGCCCGCTTCGATCTGCACCAGCATCGCGGGCAGATTGTGGTATGAAGCCGAGCCGGCCACCATGGAAACGTAAGGCGCGCGCTCGAAGATCTTCTCGCCTTCCTGCTGGGCAACGCAGCCCAGAACCGCAAAGCGCTTCCCTTGTTTCTGCAGCTTCTTGACGTCGGCAAGGCGATTGAAAACCTTCTGCTCGGCCTTATCGCGAATGGAGCAGGTGTTATAGAAGATCAGGTCAGCATCTTCTTCGCGCTGCACCTGCTGATAGCCTTCGGAGATGAGCGTCCCTACGACCTTTTCGGAGTCGTGAAAGTTCATCTGGCAGCCGAAGGTTTCAATATAAAAGGTTTTCTGGGAAGAGCTCACAACCATCCTCGAAGATAAGTATATCGCGGTATGGAGCGGTGAGGTGCGTCACTGGCCCGCGACCCCGCGCTTTGATATCTTCAGAGCATGGCGCTAGCTCCAAGTATCTGCGGCGTGATCCTGGCTGCCGGATTTTCTACCCGGATGGGACGTGACAAAGCTCTTCTGCCGTGGCCGCCGGTCGCGGAAGGTACCCCGGCTGCCAATACATTTCTGGGCGCCACCATCGATCTGCTCCAGGCTCATGCCGACCTGGTGATTGTGATCGCCGGCAAGAATGCGCCCAACTTGACCCCCGTGGCTTATGCCCATGGAGCGTTTCTCGCCGTCAACCGGCAACCTGAACGGGGACAGTTCAGTTCCCTGCTCGTCGGACTGCAGGAGGTTCTGAATCACGGGCGCGATGCAGCCTTCATTGCCTTGATCGACCGGCCTCCCGTGCTGCCCCGGACGCTGAAGCAATTACGCCAGACTTTCCTCGATTCTGTACCGAATGTCTGGGCCGTAATCCCGGAAGTCAAGCGGGAAGATGAACTGCTGCACGGCCATCCCATTCTGATTGGGCGGGAGATGATCGAAGCTTTCCAGCATGCGCCGGCCAATGCGACCGCTCGCGAGGTTGAGCATGAATATCAGCAGCATGTGCTTTATCTTCCGGTAGACGATGCGCGCGTGGCCGCCAACATCGACACGCCCGAGGATTACGAGCGACTGTCGAAGCTGGAAATGATTTCCTCGGAGAAACAGTTTTGACCGCGACCGATCCGCAGGTCCAAACCAGCCAATTTGTAGAATCGGTGCTCGCCCTGAAGCCTTCGATTGCGGTCTTCGACTGCGATGGAACGCTGTGGAGCGGCGATGCCGGAGCCGACTTTTTCTACTGGGAAATCGAGCGTGGCATGGTTAGGCCAGAAGCAGGCGAACTGGCGCGCGCGCGCTATAAGGAGTACGAGGCCGGCATCGTGGGCGAGGAGCAGATGTGCGGCGAGATGGTGACACTGAACCGGGGAATCTCGCACCAGGTGTTGCAACGGGCGGCACAGGAATTCTTCAATCAGGTGGTCAGCCGGCGTATTTTTCCCGAGCTGCGGGAGTTGACCCTGCGGCTCAAGCAGCAAGGCTGCGAACTGTGGGCGGTGTCGTCGACGAATAATTGGGTAGTAGAGACGGGAGCAGAACGCTTTGGAATCGCCGCCGACCATATCCTGGCTGCCTGTGTTCAGCTGGAAGACGGCAACGCCAGCGACCGCCTCGTCCGCGTGCCTACAGACGAATTGAAGGCTGTCGCCATTCGCGAGGTCATTGCCAAACCGATGGAAGCTGTCTTCGGCAACTCTATACACGATCTGGCCATGCTGGAGATGGCGACGTATCCCTTTTGCGTGAATCCCAATCCCGACCTGGAGCAAGTTGCACGCGAACGTGGCTGGACGGTGCATTGGCCGTTACAATAAGCGGCAGCAATCGTACTTGTGGGGGAAACCATGTCATCCGGATTTGTGACTGGAGCCGTTGAACTTTCTCTGGACGCGACGGAAATCGCCCGTCGACCGCTGGAGGTTGACCGCTGCGCGCTGGTGGTTATCGACATCCAGGAAAAGCTGTTGCCGCCGATCTTCAACAAAGACCGCCTGCTGAAGAATTCTGGACTCTTGGTCCGGCTGGCAAACATTCTCTCAATTCCAGTGACGGTGACCACGCAGTATGTGAAGGGACTGGGAGCTGTGGTGCCTCAGATCGCCTCGCTGCCGACGGACTCGCCCACTATCGACAAGCTGGAGTTCAGCTGCTTTGGCAGCGATAAATTTCGCGGACGGCTGAAATCGCTCCCCGGAAATCGCAATACCCTGCTGTTGTGCGGCATGGAAACCCACATCTGCGTGATGCAGACTGCTTTGGGCGCGCTCAACGCAGGCTACCTGGTGCACGTCGCCTCCGATGCGGTGGGCTCGCGTGCCGAGTGGAACTGGAAGATCGGCCTGGAGCGAATGAAATCCGCCGGCGCGGTCATCTCCTCCACCGAGATGATGATGTATGAGTTACTGCGGTGCTCCGGAACACCGCAGTTCAAAGAACTGCTTCCGCATCTCAAGTAGCTAGGCGTGCTGGGTAGCGATCTGCACGTATTCGTGGGCCGCTCTCGGGCGCCGCGAAACAGCCGCCACTTTCGGCAACGTACCCCGGTACATCGCGATCTCATCGCACGCATTGCGCCGCGAGCACTTCACGCAATCCTTGAAGATCTTATCCGGCAGAGCTTCTTTCTCGACCGTCTGAAAACCCATGCGGCCGAAGAAGTCGGGAATGCGGGTGAACAGGCACACGCAGGTTACGCTCTGCTTCTGCGCCTCTTTCAGGAGAGCATCGATCAAAATCCGGCCTGCGCCTTTGCCTTTCGACTTCCGGGTCACGGTGATGGAGCGGATCTCGGCCAGGTGCATGCCGTAGAGATGCAACGCGCCGCAGCCGACGATCTCACCTTCGTTTTCGACCACGATGAAGTCGCGAATGTTCTCGCAGATTTCAGCCAGGGTGCGGGGCAAAAGTGTGCCATCGCCTACGTGGACCTGGATCAAATGCTCAATAGCGAATGCATCGGGAAGTTTGGCGTTACGTGCATGCATGGGCGACTCCTGAATAGAGAGATAGTTTTTCCTTCGCCGTCTGTAAGGCCTCGTGCACACAAGCTGCCGCAGTACCTCCGGGGACGTTGTGAATGGCCAACACCTCAGAGAGGGTCAGCGCGTTATAGAAGCGCTCGTTGGCGTCGATGCCGCAGAGCGCGTAATCGTCTTTCGACAGTTGCTCAAGTTCGCAACCTTGTTCCGTACACAGCCGTACAGCTTTGCCGATCAGTTCGTGGGCGCGGCGGAACGGTACTCCCTGGCGCACCAGATAAGCTGCTGCGGCCTGGGCATTCATAAAGCCGCAACTCGCCGCCTGCTGCATGCGGTCGTAGTTGAAGCCGACCGTGGCCATGAAACCGGTGGCCACGCGGATCATGCCTGCTACTTGCTGCGTAGCGCCAAAAACCGGCTGTTGCGTTTCCTGCAAGTCTTTGTTGTAGGCCAGCGGCAGGCCTTTCATCCCAATGAACAGCGTCGTGGCTTCGGCAAAGACTTTCCCTGCTTTACCGCGAATCAACTCCAGCGCGTCGGGATTTTTCTTCTGCGGCATGGCGCTGCTGCCGGTGGAAAATTCTTCCGGTTGCCTCACGAAGCCGAACTCGGTGGTGGAGAAAAGAATGAACTCTTCGGCCCAGCGGCTCAGATGCATCGCTACCAAGGACAGCGCCTGGACAAACTCGATGGCGAAGTCGCGGTCGCTGGTAGCATCCATGCTGTTGGCCGTGATGGCCGCGAAGTCCAGTTCTTGGGAAATCGCCTCGCGGTCCAGCGGAAGAATCGTTCCAGCGACCGCTCCGGAACCTAGCGGGGAGATGTTCAGCCGCTTGCGGCAATCGTTCAGCCGATCCACATCGCGCAGGAACATCTCGACGTAGGCCAACAGCCAATGCGCTATCAGTACTGGCTCCGCGCGTTGCAGGTGAGTGTAGGCGGGCAGGGCATTCGTTCCCGCCGCCTCAGCCCGCTTCACGAACTCGCCGACATACTCGATGAGTAACTGGCTCACCGTGTCGATCTGGTCGCGCACGTAGAGGCGCAGGTCGGTGGCGATCTGCTCGTTACGGCTGCGCCCTGTGTGCAGCTTGTAGCCAACCTCGCCGACCAGCTGTACCAGGCGAGTCTCGACGTAGTGATGGACGTCTTCGATCGCAGGATCGTCCACGGCAGGCAAGGCTTCGCGTCCAATCTGCTCGAGCGCGAAAAGAGTGGTCGCCAGCTCGTCTTCACTCAGCACGCCCGCCTTGGCCAGTGCCGCCGCATGAGCTTTGCTGGCCGCGACTTCGTAGGGCAGCAGCACGCGGTCGAAAGGAAACGACCGCTGCCACCGCTCGAATTCGGCGTTAGGCCCCTGAGAGAAGCGGCCTGACCACATCTTCACTTCAGCACCTCGGCGTGAATAATGGCCCGGGAGCGCGCCGGCAGACCGAGAATGCGGATGAAGCCCTCGGCATCTTTCTGGTTGTAGCTGGCGTCCATGGTGAAGCTGGCGATGTCGGGCCGGTAGAGCGAGGTTTCCGATTTGCGGCCGGCGACATCGACGTTTCCCTTATAGAGAGCCAGGGTTACCGTGCCATTCACGTCTGCCTGCGAGCTTAGTACGAACGCCTGTAGCGACTCGCGCAAGGGCGTGAACCAAAGTCCGAAGTAGACGACTTCGGCGTACTTCAGCCCGATATGCTGTTTGAAATGCGACAGCTCACGATCCAGACACAACGCTTCCAGCTCGCGATGAGCCGCCAGCAGCAGCGTGCCGCCGGGCGTTTCATAACAGCCACGGGACTTGATGCCGACGAAGCGGTTCTCCACCAAGTCGATGCGGCCGATGGCGTTGCGCGCGCCAATCTCATTCAGCACTTCGACAATCGCCACCGCATCCAGCGAGACGCCGTTTACCGCGATGGGTAAGCCATGCTTGAACTCGATCGTCACTTTCTCGACCGCGTCCGGCGCGTCCTGCGGTGACTTCGTCCAAGTCCAGGTCGTCGGCAAAGGGGCGTTGTTAGGATCTTCCAACTCGCCACCCTCGTGGCTGACGTGCAGCAGGTTGCGGTCGCGGCTATGGATCTTCTCGCGGCTCTGGGCCACGGGAATGCTATGCTGCTCGGCGTAGTCGAGGCAGTCTTCGCGGGATTGCAAAGTCCACTCGCGCCAGGGCACGATGACCTTCAGTTCGGGCGCCAGCGCCTGGTAGGCGTGCTCGAAACGCACCTGGTCGTTGCCTTTGCCGGTACAGCCGTGGGCGACAGCCGTTGCCCCTTCGCGCAGTGCGACTTCAACCTGATACTTGGCAATGACCGGCCGCGCTAGCGAGGTACCGAGCAGGTATTTGTGCTCGTAGACTGCGCCGGCCTGGATTGACGGAAAAACGTAGTCGGTCAGAAACTCCTGCCGGAGGTCTTCGACGATCACCTTGCAAGCGCCGGTCGCGTAGGCCTTTTCCACGACCGCTTCGATGTCGTCGCCCTGGCCAACGTCGGCCACGAAGGCGATCACGTCGTAGTCATAGTTTTCTTTCAGCCACGGAATAATGATGGAGGTATCGAGTCCACCCGAATAAGCAAGTACAACTTTTTCACTCATTGGCACTCCTCGGCGGGAAGCGGTGAACACCGCCTTCCAGCAACAAAACAAGAATAGATTTCTGAATGTGCAGGCGGTTTTCTGCCTGATCAAAGACCACGGAACGTGGCGAATCGATAACCGAAGCTGCAACCTCATCTCCGCGATGCGCCGGCAGGCAGTGCATAAACACAGCATGCTTGGCGGCGTAGGAGAACAGCTTCTGATTCACCTGGAACGGCGCAAACAGCTTTTGCCGTTGGGTCGCTTCTTCTTCCTGACCCATGCTGGCCCACACGTCGGTGTAGACCGCATCAGCGCCGGCCACGGCTTCGATGGGATCGTTCAACAACTGCACCTGACCGCCATGAGCCTTCGCCAGCTTGCAAGCTGCCTTGGTGACGGCGTCGTCGGGTTCGTATCCCACGGGCGTTCCGATTGAGATGGAAGCGCCCAGGCTGGCCGCGGCCAGCATCAGGGAATGTGCGACATTGTTGCCGTCGCCAACATAGGCGAGACGCACGCCGCGCAGATCGCCAAAATGTTCCTGCAAGGTGAGCATGTCGGCCATGGCCTGGCAGGGATGTTCCTGCTCACTGAGGGCGTTGATCACGGGGATGGAGGCGTGCATCGCCAAGGTGGTAACCGTCTCGTGCGCAAAGGTGCGCAGTACAACGCCATCGATCCAGCGCTCCAGGTTGTGGGCCACATCGCTCAAGCTCTCGCGAGCCCCCAGGCGCGATTGCGTCTGATCGACAAAGAACGAGGCGCCTCCCAGACTGTTAATCCCGGCCTCGAACGTCAGCCGTGTGCGCAGCGACGGCTTCTCAAAGAACAGGACGATCTGTTTGCCGGAGAGCACGCCGCGAAAATCCGCCGGGCGAGCCTTCATCGACGCCGCCAGCTCCAGGGCGCAGGCCAGTTCATCGGGCGAGAAGTCCTGGATCGAAATCAGGTCACGGCCGGTCACGCCGCGATAGGCGTAAGAGCTCGGACTGGCTCCCGGTGGAATAGTTGTTGCAATCAATGTCGCACCTCCTTCTGGTGGACTCAGCAGGTGATATCACGCACAAAATGTCGGGAAACGGCGGCGTTCTACGAACGTCGCTCTAAGGCACGATCGAATCGCGGTCCCGGCCAGGCGCCATTTCTGCGCTCGGTGGGATGGAGGATCAGGCTGGTCATGACGCGATCACCTCGGTGCCGCAATCGATGGGGTGCGTAAAAAATCCGGGAAGAACTTCAGCGCGTGTTGCAGGCAGAATGCGCACCCGGGTTACACCCTTCTTTAAAGCTGTGGTGCAGGCCTCCAGCTTGGGCAACATGCCTCCACTGACCGTGGCCTGTTGCACCATCGCGGCGATGGCATCGACGTCGAGCCAGCGAATGACCGAGCCGCCGCTATCTTTCACGCCGGCGACATCAGTGAGATAGACCAGAGCATCGGCGTCGCAAGCTACGGCAAGGGCCGACGCCATTTGATCGGCGTTGACGTTGTAGTACTCGCCGTCGAAACCCAGCGCCAGGCTGGAAACCACGGGTACCACGCCGTCATTCCAGAAACGCTCAATCCATTGCGGGTCGACAGCGCAGATTTCACCGACATAGCCCAGGTCCGGCTGCTTCTTTTTTGTCGCAAGCACCATACGCAGGTCGCCGCCGCAGAGTCCGATCGCGGGTTGTCCCGCGGCGCCCACGGCCGCCACTAACTGTTTGTTCAACTGGCCGGCCAGAACCATGATGGCAACGTCTCGCGTCTGCGCATCGGTGACCCGCAGCCCGTTGATGAAGCTGGTCTCGCAGCCCAGTTGTTTCAGCGTCCGGCTTAACGCTCCGCCGCCGCCATGCACAATCACCAGCCGGTGTCCCTCGCGGCACAGGTCAGGAATGGTTTTGGCAAACTTGCTGACCATCTCTTTGTCGTCCAGCGACGCGCCCCCGATTTTGACCACCAGCTTCATAGCAAACCTTCTTTTTCGCCGAACCCAAACATCAGGTTCATGTTCTGCACAGCCTGTCCGGCAGCGCCCTTCAGCAGATTGTCGATGCACGACACCAGCACCGCTCGCTGGCCGTCGGGCGACAACGAAAAGCCGATGTCGCAGTAATTCGTGTTCAGGGAAAACTTGATTTGCGGCAGGCGCGCAGCTCCGAAGACCCGTACCCAGGGTTTGCCCGCGTAGAATTCCCGCAGCGTCCGCTCCAATTCATCTGCGCTCACCGGCTTGGCCAGCTTCACGTAGATGGTAGACAGAATGCCGCGCGGGATCGGCAGCAGATGCGGCGTGAACTGCAGCGACCCGCCACCGAGCCCGAGCTGCTCCAGCACTTCCCCCGTGTGCCGGTGTCCAAAAACGCTGTAGGCGCAGAAGTCGCCGTCCACCTCGACGAAATGAGTCTTGGCTGAGGGACTCTTCCCTGCTCCGGAAACGCCCGACTTCGAATCGCAGATAATTCCATGTTCTACATCGATGTATGAGGCGCGAATCCAGGGCGCCAGCGCCAGAATGATCGACGTGGAATAGCACCCGGGATTCGCCAGCAACGCCGCGCTTTTGATTTCGTCGGAATGCAGCTCCGGCAAACCGTAAACGGCCGAGCTATCCAGCGCGGCCTGCTCTTGCGATTCAGGAAACTGGTAAACCTTTCGATTCTCCGCCTGCTTCAGCCGCCATGCTCCGCTGAGGTCGATCACCCGAAAGCCTTGCGCAATCGCTTCCGGAACCAGTTCGCGGGAAAATTCATGGGGCGTGGCGAAGAAAACCACATCCACCCCGGCATCCTTCATCCGCCGCCAGGAAAAGCTCTCAAAAGGGAAGCCGCCATTACCCAGCAGTTGCGGATAGGCTTCGCTGAGATCGGCGTAGCCGCCGCTCTCGCCATTGCGCCGCACCAGCATCGGCTTTTTCGCTCCGGCATGCCGGGCGAGCAGACGGACCAGTTCAAAGCCGGAGTAGCCGGTAGCTCCAAAGACCGCGGGTTGGATTGCAGCTTTCATTTCTTCCTAAGCAAAACTCTTACGCAAGCGCTGGGCCAACTTCACCGCGCTTCTGGAATCCGGCGTAATGGCCAGAATCGTGTCGTCGCCGCCGATGGTTCCGACTACTTCTTCCCACTCTTCGGCATCGATCGCCGCCGACACCGGTTGAGCGCTACCCGCGCTGGTCTTAATAATCACCTGGTTCAGCGCCGTCTTCACGTCGTACACGAACGTTTGAATTAGACGCTCAATCGACGGAAGAGATAGCTCGCCATCTTCACCCTGCGGCAGTTTGTATCCGTCCGTCGTCTTTACCAGGCCGAGCTCGTGAATGTCGCGCGACAGGGTCGCCTGGGTTACGTGGTGGCCCCGGCGGAACAAAATCCGCCGCAACTCGTCCTGGCTGCCCACCTCACGGTCAGAAAGCAGTTCCCGAATAACGGCATGGCGTGACAGTTTCGACATCGCATAAATATACAGCTATATGTATATTAATACGTTAGGCTCTCGTGTCAAGCATTTTCCAGAAACTTTGTAACGGTTCGCGACACGGCGAAACGACCTGATCGTGTGGCTACGGGCCTCTCCGGCAACCACATGGACTAAAATCCAGAATTCCGTCGTAAAGCCAGGTCTTCGCCGTAAAATCCTGCCCTGAGAGAAACCGCCCCGGATCGGGTGACGAAAAGGTAAGCTTTCACGGGGAGAGTTTTCTTTTCCCGCGGGCGGCGATTTGGGCTGACTCGACATCTATTCGACGTATAGACAACATGAACCTGTCTCCTGATGTGACCTGGTACAAGGATGCCGTCATTTATGAAGTGCACGTGCGTGCGTTTTTCGACAGCGAATTGGACGGCATCGGCGACTTCGGCGGCCTGACTCAGAAACTCGATTACCTCGAGGATCTGGGCGTGACCGCGATATGGCTGCTGCCCTTCTGTCCGTCGCCGCTGCGCGATGATGGTTACGACATTTCGAATTACACCGACGTCCATCCGTCGTATGGCACTTTGCGCGATTTCCAGCGTTTTCTGCGCGAAGCCCATCGCCGGGGTTTGCGGGTCATCACCGAACTGGTGCTGAACCACACTTCAGACCAGCACGTATGGTTTCAGCGCTCACGGCGGGCGGCTCCGGGAAGCCGCTGGCGCAACTTCTATGTGTGGAGCGACACGCCGGAGAAATACGGCGACGCCCGCATCATCTTCAAAGATTTCGAGACGTCAAACTGGGCATGGGACCCGGTTGCGAAGGCTTACTACTGGCACCGCTTCTACTCCCATCAGCCCGACCTCAACTGGGACAATCCCGAGGTCCGCGAAGCCATGTTCGCGGCCATGGATTTCTGGTTCGACTTGGGCGTGGATGGGCTGCGGCTCGACGCGGTGCCTTACCTGTTCGAGCGTGAAGGCAGCAATTGCGAGAACCTGCCGGAAACCCACGATGCACTGCGCGAGCTGCGCAAACATGTAGACGACAAATATCGCGACCGGATGCTGCTGGCAGAGGCGAACCAGTGGCCCGAGGACGCGGTCGCCTACTTCGGAAGCGGTGATGAATGCCATATGGCGTTTCACTTCCCGGTGATGCCGCGGCTGTTCATGTCGCTGCGCATGGAGGATCGCTATCCGGTCACCGACATCTTGAAGCTCACCCCGGCCATTCCCGACAATTGCCAGTGGGCGATGTTCCTGCGCAATCATGACGAACTGACCCTGGAAATGGTCACCGACGAAGAGCGCGATTATATGTATCGCACGTACGCCCGCGACCGCGAAATGCGAGTCAATCTTGGCATCCGCCGGCGCCTGGCGCCGCTGCTGGAAAACGATCGCCGGCGCATTGAGTTGATGTATGCCCTGCTGTTCTCGCTGCCGGGCACGCCGGTTATCTACTACGGCGACGAGATCGGGATGGGCGACAACGTTTTCCTGGGCGATCGCAACGGGGTTCGCACGCCCATGCAGTGGAGTGCGGATCGCAATGCCGGGTTCTCCCGGGCCAATCCGCAGCGCCTGTACTTGCCGGTGAATATCGATCCCGAGTATCACTACGAAGCCGTCAACGTCGAAACCCAGCTCAACAATTCGCATTCCCTGTTGTGGTGGATGAAGCGCCTGATCCAGCAGCGCAAGCAATTCCGCGCTTTCGGACGGGGCAGCCTGGAATTTCTTTATCCCAGCAATCGCAAAGTAGTGGCGTTCATCAGACAGCTTGACGACGAACGCGTGCTGGTCGTAGCCAATCTTTCGCGCTTTGCGCAATCGGTGGAGCTCGACCTGGCTTCGTTCCAAGGGTCGGTGCCGGTTGAGGTATTTGGGCGGGCGAAATTTCCGCCCATTGCTGAACCTCCCTATCAGCTCTCGCTGGGGCCGCACGCCTTCTATTGGTTTCACCTGCAGCCCAGAGAGACGACCCAAGAATCGCTCAACGTCAGCACGACGCCGCAGGAATTGCCCGTTGTCCCGGTAGGACCGGACGAAGATGTCTTTTCCGAGGACACGTTACAGAAACTGCAACATATTATTCCGCCTTTATTGCGCACGCGTCCCTGGTTTCTGGGCCGGCGGCGATACATTACCGGTCTGTCATTGCAGAATGTTCTGACCCTGCCGGAAACCACCGCTCATCTCCTGTTTCTGAATGTGGAATATGGCGACGGCGATCCCGAAGTTTATCTGGTGCCGATTTCCGTCGCTACCGGCGACAGGTCCGAAGCCATCCTGCACGACCGACCGGATGTGGTGTTAGCCCGGTTAAACGGGCCCGGGCCAGAGACCACGGCTTTACTTTACGGAGCTACCTTCGATCGTGGCTTCAGCGACGCGCTGCTGCGGGCGATTGTGCGGCGCCGCAAGATCAAGGGTGAAGCCGGCGAATTGACAGGCGCTCACACCCGCGACTTTCGCGCGGCCTGGAAAGCTGTTCATTCCAACCTGGAGCCGGGCCCGCAACAGGCCGACGCGTCGTTCACCGCAATCAATTACGGTGACGATTTTGTGTTGAAGCTGTATCGCAAACTGGAAGAAGGCATCAATCCGGGTCGCGAAGTTCCCGAATTCCTGTGCGAGCAAACCAGTTTCAAGGCGGTGCCGCGCGCCCTGGGATCGCTGGATTATTGTCCCAACCAGAGTGACGTTATCCATGGGACCACGCTGGGCACGCTGAGCAGCTTGGTCCGCAATGCCACCAGCGGCTGGACCTACACCCTCGATCACCTGGGATTGTTCTTCGAACACGCTCTGGCCGTTCCGCAGGAGCATGTCGTCGGCACCGACTTGGCATTGCCTAATCCGCTGACGGCGCCGACTGGGCCAGTGCCTCAAATCGTCGCCGAACTGCTGGGAACCTATACCGACAGCATTCGCGTACTGGCGCAACGTACCGCACAATTGCACGCAGCCTTGAGCAGCCGGCCTGACTTGCCTGATTTTGCGCCCGAGCCGTTCACCACCTTCTACCGCCAAGGCGTTTATCACGGAATGCTGGGTCAGTTGAACCGGTCGTTTGAACTATTGCGCAGCCAGTCCCGCGCTCTACCCGAAAATGCGCAGCAGAACATTGCGGAGGTGCTGAACCGCGAGGCGGAGATACGCCAGGAATTGCTGCAACTGCGCGACAAGCGCATGTCGGGAAACCGTATTCGAAATCACGGCGATTTTCATCTTTCGAATGTGCTATTTTCGGGCAGCGACTGGGTCATTACGAACTTCGAAGGCGATGCCAGCCGTCCCTTGAGCGAACGCCGCATCAAGCGTTCGGCACTGCGGGATGTAGCCAGCATATTGCGATCGTTTCATTACGTTTCCCACGCTGCGCTGTTCGGCGATGTGCCCGGCATTGTCCCCAGCCGCGAAGGCCATCCGCAGTTAGAAAAGTGGGCGCTGATCTGGTACCGCTGGGTAAGCGCCATCTTCCTGAAGGAATATCTTCAGGCCGCGGGTGCTGGCTTGTTCCTTCCGCAGAAAGAAGACGAGCTACGAGTTCTGCTGGGGGCTTATATGACCGATCGGGCTCTGGCTGAGATTGAGTACGAAATGGAGCATCGGCCGCAGTGGATACGCATTCCCCTGCACGGCATCCTGGAGCACCTCAAAGCTGAATGAGGATTTTCTTTGCTTATTTTCGAGGGATCAGGCGGGCATTCTCGTAGTCGCTGAAGACAGCATTAGCGCCTTCGTGCGCCGGAGTTCCAGACAGCAACTGCTCTTTGCGATAGACCAGGTTGCTGGCATTGTAGGTCGCAAGCTCGAAACCGTGGCCGTGAGTGATGGCGTCGGTGGGGCAGGCCTCGACACAATAGCCGCAGAAGATGCAGCGGTTGTAATCGATGTTATAGACCTTGGCATAGCGCTCGGCACCGCTTACCCGATGAGTTTCGGTGTTCTCGGCGGCCTCAATGTAAATGCAGTTCGAGGGGCAGGCGGCGGCGCACAGGAAACAGGCTACGCACTTCTCCAGTCCGTTCTCGTCGCGCTGCAAAACGTGCATGCCGCGAAAGCGATCCTGAAACATCGCGCCCCGGGTCGGGCCGGGACCATCTGGATAGTTCTCGACCGTGGTGGGCTTGAACATTTCCATGAAGGTAACGCTCATGCCTTTGGCGATCGCGGCTATGTTCTTCACGATTCCCATATTGCATTCAGTATAGCAATCCGCCGGTGCGGTCGTGCGTCCTAGACTGCCTTCGATGCACCGCGTCCGGGAAGGCTCTTTAACAATTCGTAATGATGTTGGGCATGGCCGCCGACGATATAGGCCAAGGCCCGCACTGTGACTCGGTTGCCGTTCGCGGTGCCGGCCTTCATTTCTGTTCCGGGCGGAAGCGAACTCAGCAACGCGATGGTAGATTTGCGCACGCTTTCCAACTCGGCCAGCAAGTTTTCCAGGTTACGCGAATTGGAGCCTGCCTCGCGCACGTAGTCGTCCTGCTCGAAGCCCTGTAGTTCCTTCTCGTCGCCGCGCGCGAAGCGCAGGATGCGGTAGCTGATCACGCGCTCGGTATCGGAGAGGTGGCCGAGAATCTGTTTGATGCTCCACTTGCCCGGAGCGGTGGGAGCCGAGGCGTCCGCATCGGAGACGCCCACCAGAAGCTGCCGGTAGTCCCCGGGCTGCTTGGCCATAAAATCGAGAAGCGAACCATCCGGGACCCGGGCAATGTAGTTCTTGTAAAACTCGGCGTATTCGGTGCTTTCAGGGCGGGTAATCATACGTAAACTCTGACACGGACCGGGGCGCGGTGGCAACTCTGGCTTGCTGCACCCAAGCCAGCCCATCGGCTTGTCTTACCATTAAGACGAAGGACATATTTCTTACTTGTAAGACGACTTCACAAAGTCGGTTCTGTGCCTGATTTCAGTCCTTTATGTTGATGCGAATATCTTTGGCGCGCATCTCGGGAAAGGCATCGTGCAAATCCGGCTCGAATTCCTGCCGCACCCAGATGATCGGATGAGCCCGGCTTCGCATAATCGCCACCAGTTCCTGCGTAGAACTCACCAGCCGCTCCCGCGACCGAGCAGGCCACTGGTCGAGAAAATCGTTCAGCATGTCGATGACGATCAGTGCGGGCCGTTTCAGTTCCATCGAGCAGGACCTACTCTAATCCGAATTCCCTCCACCGCCTCGTCACCTCGGCCTTAGTCTTTTCATCCATGCGGATCTCGTCGGGCCAGGGACGGGTGAAACCTTCGCTAGGCCACTTGCGCGTGGCGTCGACGCCCATCTTTGATCCAAAGTCGGGCAGCCGCGAAGAGTGATCGAGCGAATCAACCGGTCCGAGGGTGAACTGAATATCGCGCTCGGGATCGATGTTATTCAGCACCTTCAGGGTCACTTCGCCGATGTCTTGCACGTTGACGTCTTCGTCGACCACAAGAATGCACTTGGTCGACATCGCCTGGCCGAGCCCCCAGATGCTGCTCATCACCTTGCGCGCCTGGCCGGGATACGACTTCTTGATGGAGACGATCATCAGGTTGTGAAAGACGCCTTCGACCGGCAGGTTGATGTCGACGAGTTCGGGGATGGTGAGCCGCATCAGCGGCAGAAAGATTCGCTCCACCGCCTTGCCCATGTAGGCGTCTTCCATCGGCGGCTTGCCGACAATCGTCGTCGAGTAGATGGGATTTTTGCGATGTGTGACGCAGGTGACGTGGAAGACGGGATACAAATCTTCTGGCGTGTAGAAACCCGTGTGATCGCCGAAGGGACCTTCCATGCGAAGTTCGTCCAGCAGCACGTAGCCTTCGAGCACGATCTCGGAAGTCGCCGGCACTTCCAGATCGACGGTCTCGCACTTCACCAGTTCCAGCGGCTTCTGGCGCAGGAAGCCGGCGATCAAGTACTCCTCGATATCCGGTGGCGCGGGCACGATGGAGGAAAACATGACCGCCGGCTCCGTGCCGATCGCAACCGCGACTTCCATTTTCCCGGCGACCTGCCTCCCTTCCGCCACGCGCGAGCCTCCGCCGGAGCGGGCCATCATGTCCAAGGCGGCACTAACAGGATGAGCTTCACCGGAAGCTGCGGCACGCCGCATCTGCTCGCGATAGTGCTCGGCTCCCTGCTTCTGGCGCTGCCAGTGCATGCCCGTGCTGTCGGGACCATACACCTGGAGCCGATAGGTCCCAGAATTTCGCTTGCCGGTCTTAGGATCTTTAGTGATGACCGACGGCAGGGTGATGAAGCGTCCGCCGTCCAGCGGCCAGCATTGCAGGATGGGAAAATCGAGCAGAGAAAAATTGTCGCGCTTGATCACTTCCTTGCAGGGACCGCTGGAAACTTCTTTAGGAAAGAACTTGCCCATCTCGGCCAGCATGGGCAGCATCTTGATTTTGTCGAGAATGCCCTGCGGCGACTTGACGTCCATGAAGTACTTAATGCGCTCGGCAATTTCGTCGAGCGAGTCGACGTCGAGCGCCATGCGCATGCGGCGCTCGGAACCGAACTGGTTGATCAAGACCTTGGCGCCGGGATGACCTTTTATCTTTTCGAACAGTAGCGCCGGGCCGCCCGGGCCGTGTTTGCCGCGCGGACCCCACTTGGAGACGCGATCGGTGATTTCGGCGATCTCCAGGATGGGATCGGCTTCGGCTTTGATGCGCACCAGTTCTCCGGCTTTGTCGAGCGCGGAGATCCATTCCCTCATGTCTTGATAGGCCAATGTTAGCCTCGATGTCCGGAATTGAGTCCGGCACGATTATAGAGGGATAGGGGGACGATGGCGCCTCTGGGCAAATTACTCGAAGCACTCTTCCGGGCTGTTAACCGCAGATCCCTCCACTCAGGCTGAAGCCCTCGGTCGGGATGACAAAACTCAAAGAAGCTCATCGGCGAAGATAAAGTTGCGCTCATCGAGAATCACTCAGGCTCAGATTCAGCAAACTGGGAAGCCCTCGGCCGAGATGACACACGAGAAGAGAGTCTTAAGCACCCAACTCGCCAGCATCAGCTTACATCCAAGTTCGCAGGCAGGCGTGCGTTTCATATCCGGCGAGCGCCTGCAGAGAGACAACCTGACGAATGGGACGCCACTTGCCAAAAATGAATTCTCCTGAGATCGATGCCCTGTTGCAACTGACGCTGAATTCCAGCAACGCAGATTCCGCGGTTGCTTATGTTGCCGGACTGGACGCGGTGGACCGCGAACGTTTGGTTGCGCTGGCTGATTCCAACCATGTCGTCATTCGCGCTTTCAGTGTGGTTGCCGCACTAACTGGCGAGAACCCGGCGCTCAGCACCTGGGTCAACGCTGTGCTGGCAAAAGAGCAGGCGCGCATTCAGAACGCGCTGAACCTTCTGCATCACATTTGCCACGAGCTGGAGTCCGCAGGATGTCCGACGACGGTCATGAAATCGCTGGACCATCTGCCCGACCTGGGCAACGATCTGGATCTCTACACGACTGCCGACGAACGCAACGTCGTCCAGGTCATGCTGAAGCGGATGGCTGCCCACACGGAGGCGCGCAGCTGGGGCGACAGGCTTGCCAACAAATGGAATTTCGCGATTCCCGGCCTGCCGGAATCCGTCGAAGTACACGCGCAGCGCCTGGGCCAAACCGGCGAACAGACGGCCATGGCGAGAAGATTCATCACCCGCCGCGTTCCCAAGACAGTCAACGGGTTAACGTTTCTGGTTCCGGCTGTGGAGGAGCGGGTGATCGTCGCCACCTTGCAGCGAATGTATCGGCATTTTTATTTGCGCGTGTGCGATGTGGCGAACACGGCAGGATTGTTGGAATCAGGACAACTGGATTTCGACGAACTGAAGAAAGCTGCGGACCTGGGTGGGATCTGGCCCGGGGTAGCCACTTACCTGACGATCGTCTGCGACTATGTCCGCCAGTATCGCGGCATCTCGCCGCAACTCCCGCGGACGGTGCTGGCCGCGGCGCGATTCGGCGGAGAAAAGATTTTTGCCCGGGGAAAATTTCTGCGCGTGCCCATCATGCCCAATGGCGCCGATCTTTATACCCGGCAGGTAACGCAGATTGCCATGCGCGGCGACGTTCCGGCGACGTTGCGCTTGTCACTGCTTCCCTACTTGGCATCGGCTGCGGCGGTGGCCTATCGAATTACCGGAAGCGATAAAGGAATTTGGTGAAGCCTGCGGCTTTCATCCTGCATCTAGGGTCGACTAAGACGTGGAATTAACGCCTTTGTCCGATAGTCGACATTAGTTGATTGGCACACAGGTGCCGAGATTTGAATGAGCAACTGGATTGCCAACAATTCGTCTCCGGTCGCTTGCCGCGATTGGCAATCGAATTGATAATAGGCTCCAAGGGTGTGGGGGAGCTTCGCGGTATGATTCTCTTCCGCCTCGTGCTGTAATAAACCTGCTGTTTTTGCAAAGATTGTTTACGCCGTGAGAGTTTTCACCCGTACCGGCCGTCTCTGCAACTGTTACACCCGTCGTCCGCCTGCGCTGCACCTATCGAGTGCTACGACATTCATCACTGACAATAAAATCAAAATCCATTCCACTCGAGGAAGAGGAAGACTATGCCCGTAACTCGCATCGATTTCCCCATTGACGAACTGACGCGTCCTCAAACCGAAGAAGAGATTCAACGCAAGCTGGCGCAGGAGCGCGCCCGGCTGGCCAGCATGATGGGTCTCGACAGCGGCCCGGTGCGCCATTTCAAGCGTCCGGCCGAGCGTCCCTTCGGCGCCGAAGAGCGCGGCAAGGTGACCATCCTTTTCGGCGGCCTCACCTGGAAGCACGAACGCGTCATTCAGGCTGTGTTCGAAGGCTGCGGATATCGTTGCGAGATTATGCCGGTGCCCAACGTCTCGGCTTTTCAGCTGGGCAAGGAGTACGGCAACAATGGCCAGTGCAATCCCACCTACTTCACCGTGGGAAACCTGGTGCAGCATCTCCAGACTCTGGAGGCGACGCGTGGCCTTACCAAGCAGGAGATCATCGACAATTACATCTTCTTCACCGCCGGCTCCTGCGGTCCGTGCCGCTTCGGCATGTACGAATCCGAGTATCGCCTGGCGTTGCAGAACGCAGGCTTCGACGGCTTCCGTGTGCTGCTCTTCCAGCAAAATGACGGCGTGAAGGCCGCCTCGGGCGAAGCCGGCCTGAAGTTTACTGTCGACTTCGGCATGGGCATGTTCAACGCGCTCAATCTCGGCGACATCATGAACGAGATGGTCTACCGCATCCGCCCCTATGAAGTGGAAAAGGGTAAAACGGATGAAGTCTGGCAGTCGTCAATGGATACGCTCTGCACCATGCTGCGCGAGCGCAAGCCCTTCGAGGATCACGAAGATCTGCCGGAGTGGATGGCCAAGAAGATCCGCGCCAACAAAGGCAAGAAGTGGGAGCTGTGGGTCAACTCGCTGGGCAAGGTTCGCGAGCAGCTTTACGGGAACCAATACAAAGAGGCGATGGCTGCTGTGCGCGAGCAGATGAACACCATCGAGGTCGATCGCTTGCGGGTGAAGCCGGTAGTAAAGATCATTGGCGAGTTCTGGGCGCAGATCACCGAAGGCGACGGCAACTTCCACATGTTCGAGTTCCTGGAGCGCGAAGGCGCGCAAGTTCTGGTCGAGCCCATCGGCACCTGGGTGATGTACATGATGTACCAGGTGAAGGCCCGCGCCGCGGCCCGGCGCTCGCTCGACGCTCCTTACAAACATCCGCAGTGGTACGAGTTGAAGAAGCAGGCGGCGAACGAATGGAAGTTCCGCTCCAAGCAGTGGATGATCACCGTCGGCGAACGCATTTACGCGCGACAGTATCAGCGCGCTGTCCAGGGCTTGGGCAATATCGCTCACGAGCTGGTGGACCAGAAGACGATGGCCCAATTGGCGAATCCCTTCTATAACGAATTTGCTCGCGGCGGGGAAGGACACCTGGAAGTCGGCAAGAACGTGTACTACACCAAGAATCAGCTCTGCCACATGGTGCTGGCCCTGAAGCCCTTCGGCTGCATGCCTTCGTCGCAGTCGGACGGAGTGCAGTCTGCCGTGGCCAATCACTTCAAGGAGATGATCTTCCTGCCCATCGAGACCTCGGGCGAAGGCGAGATCAACGCTCACAGCCGCGTCCAGATGGCGTTGGGCGAAGCCAAGGTAAAGGCTCGCATGGAATTCGAGCAGGCGCTGAAGGCGACCGGCAAGCGACTGGATGACATCAAAGGCTACGTCGGCGAGCATCCGGAGCTGCGGAGTTTGTTCTATCCGGTTCCGCATCGTCAGGGATACGCGGGCGTCGCATCGAATTTCGTCTTCCACGTAAGCGATTTGATGAATGGAAAAGCGAAGCTGGCGAAAGTGCCGGCTCCGCCGTTGCGTAAATTGGCGGTAGCTGCGGCTTAGCGCGCACGCAGTATCGTCTGGAAATAGGTTAGCCACCCGGTTCGCCGGGTATGAGGAGAAGTGAATTGTCAGGTAGCGGGCCATAAGGCCCGCCCCGCTGAGCGCGCAATTGGAAAGAAAGGAAGACTCTGTTACATGCCGGAATTGCAGCAGGTACCAGAGGGGACCCAAGCCGCCCCTACTTATCGACTTGATGTTCAACTGCACGAGCTGCTGATGAAGCCGCCCGAGCAACCACGCTTGCTACCGCCGCCCCCCAATGGCAAGGAGCAGAAGCTGCCGACACCTGTATTCCCGCAGTATCCCGAGCTGATGTCGGCGCCGGACGAAGACTACTTTCCCAAGAATGGCCGACGCTCATGGTCTAGCAAGCACATCTACCGGGCGATGCGAGGCTGGGCGGTTCCCTGGATTCGCTCGCGAGTCCTGCCGGGCGACTTCCACCCGATCATTGCGTATCTGTTCAACGAGTGGAAATGCAATCTCGACTGCCACTACTGCTGGGCCTTCGACAACAGCGTTCGCGGCATGACCGAAGATGTCGCCAAGCGCTCGCTCGACTGGCTGCGCGCTTCGGGCGCCGGCGTGTTGGCGCTGATGGGTGGCGAGCCGTTGCTGCGCCCCGACTTCGCCCACAAGATCATTTACTACGCGGCGAAGAAAGGCTTCTGGGTCTATCTGCCCACCAACGGGCGGTTGATGTGGCCCAAGGTCATCGACAAGATCGCCGATGCGGGAGTGGGCGTGGTGAATCTTGCGGTGGATGCCTGGGACGACGTCCCGGGCCGAGGACTGCCAAAGGCCATGGTGCCGATTCGCGAGCACTTCGATTATCTGGTCAAGAAGCAATACAAGTACGGCTATTCGGTGTTCCTGAATATCAACATCTGCGCCAACAATATGGGCGATGTCCGGCAGTTGACCGAACTGGCGCACGACAACGGTATCGCGACCGACTACCACATCTGCGAGTCGCCGATGACCGAGCAGCCGCACTTCAAGCACCTGTACTCGAACCCGACCTTTATTCGCGAGGAGCATCATGCCGCGGCGGCCGAGCTGATCGACTGGCTGATTGAAAAGCAGAAGTCGGGCTACCACATGGTGAACTCAGTTCAGCGGCTGGCGCAGATGAAGAACTTCATCCATGGCGACCTGCACGACTGGGGCTGCCGCGCCGGACATAACACGCTGATCGTGCGCGTGGATGGAACCCTGGCTCCCTGTTTCCCCATGTACTCCGCCGGGTACGACTGGGGCACCATCGAGAAACACAAGTTCGAGCGCGCCCAGTTGCAGGAAATGAAGAAGGAGTGCCAGAAGAGCTGCTTCTCCACTCTGAATCACATCCTGGCATTTTGCTATAACGACCAGCGCGTGATCAGCTGGATGTGGAAGCAGGCCAAGCACGGCTTCCGTCACGTTGAAGGGAACTTTGGAGATTAGGGTTACCATAGGTGAATAGAATGTTTCACCACGGAGGCACGGAGATCACTGAGAAAGACAAATAGAAAAAACTCCGTGTCCTCCGTGTCTCCGTGGTGAATAAAAATGGAAATTTTGTCGTACTTGCCCAACTTGCAGTTCACAATGATAGAAGGGGCTTGAACCCCTCACTGGCAGTATCTGGAGGTTTCGTGGGTCATTCTCACCAACACGGATCGTGCGACAACGCGCCAGCCAAGGTTGATGTTCAACTGGACACTCTGCTGAATCCTGCGCCGGTGGCCGAGTCGCTGCCCGCACGGATCCTCGCCAAGTCGCGTGAAGTGGCCGCCCAGTCAGGCCGTAAGGCCGTCTACAGCGTGGGCATGGATGTCGGCTCGACCACGGTGAAAGCCGTCATCGTCAATGCCGAAACCGACGAAATGATCTGGCAGGACTACCAGCGCCACGAGACCAAGCAGCCCGAGAAACTGCTGGAATTTCTGAAGCGCATGGAAGAGGAAGTCGGTATTGCTCCGCACAATTGCCGCATTTTCATTACCGGCTCAGGCGGAGGCGCGCTGGCCAACCTGGTGGGCGCCAAGTTCGTGCAGGAAGTCACGGCTGTTTCCCTGGCCGTTGAGAAGATGCATCCGGAAGTGAACTCGGTGATCGAGTTGGGCGGACAGGATGCCAAGATCATCGTCTTCAAGGAAGACGAAAACACCGGCCGCAAGAAGAAAATTCCGTCGATGAACGACAAGTGCGCCGGCGGTACCGGCGCGGTCATCGACAAGATCAACGCCAAGCTGAAGATTCCCGCCGCAGAACTGTGCGATCAGGGCTACATCGGCATCAAGCTGCATCCGGTCGCCGGTAAGTGCGGTGTCTTCGCCGAGACCGACATCAATGGATTACAGAAGCAAGGCATCCCGCCTGATCAGCTGATGGCTTCCCTGTTTGACGCCATCGTTCTGCAGAACCTGACGGTGCTGACCCGCGGACACACGCTGCGGCCGCATGTGCTGTTGTTGGGCGGCCCGAACAGCTTTATCCGCGGCATGAAGGAAGCCTGGCAGCAGAACATTCCGCGGACCTGGGAAGAGCGCAAGGTTCAGTTGCCCGAAGGCAAGACGCCGGAAGAGTTGATCAAGGTTCCCGACAACGCGCAGTATTTTGCTGCGCTGGGCGCGGTGGAATTCGGCAAGGACGAAGAGCCCGAAGTCGGCCTCTACATGGGCACCGAGTGCCTCGAGGATTACATCTCGGTTGGCCGCCAGGCCGAGAAAGCAAAATCGGGCGCCGCCGGCCTCAGTACCTCTGACGAAGAGCTGGCGCAGTTTAAAGAGAAGTATCGCGTTCCGAAATTCATCGGCGCAAAATTCAGTCCCGGCGAAACCGTTCGCGGATTCGTTGGCCTCGACGGTGGATCGACTTCCACCAAAGCCGTGCTCCTGTCCGAGCAGGGCGATGTAATGTGCAAAGCCTACCAACTGTCGGGCGGCAATCCCATCCAGGACACCATCGACATGTTCGTGGCCTTGCGGCAGCAGGTCGAATCGCAGGGAGCAACACTGGAAGTGCTGGGCGTCGGCACCACCGGCTATGCAAAGGATGTTCTGAAAGATGTGCTCAAGGCCGACGTGGCGCTGGTGGAAACCGTTGCCCACACGGAGTCGGCGATGAAGTTCTACCAGAACCCGCATGTCATCGTCGACGTCGGCGGTCAGGACATCAAGTTGATCGTGCTGAAAGACGGGCGCGTCAAAGACTTCAAGCTGAACACGCAGTGCTCGGCCGGTAACGGCTATTTCCTGCAAGGCACGGCCGAGTCGCTGGGATACAAGGTCGAGGACTACGCCGACATCGCCTTCGCAGCGAACACCATGCCGATCTTCGGTTATGGCTGCGCGGTGTTCATGCAGTCTGACATTGTGAACTTCCAGCGCCAGGGCTGGCGCGGCGAAGAGATTCTTGCAGGGCTGGCCAACGTATTGCCTAAGAATATTTTCCTCTACGTCGCCGGAATTCCGAACCTGGCCAAGCTGGGATCGAAGTTCATTCTGCAAGGTGGGACGCAGAAGAACCTGGCAGCGGTGAAGTCGGAAGTCGACTTCATTCACTCGCACTTCCACGGTGCGGGCCAGGAGCCGGAGGTGATTGTCCACGAACACTGCGGCGAATCGGGCGCGATCGGCGCGGGGGTCGAGGCCATTCGCATTTACAAGAACGGCCATCGCACCAGCTTCATCGGTCTGGAGGCGGTACAGAAGATCGGCTACAAGACCACTCGGAATGAAGAGACGCGCTGCTACTTCTGCAAGAACAACTGTCTCCGAACCTTCATCGACGTCAACGTTGGCGACAGCAAGAGCGATGTGCTTGAGCCGGCCTCTCCGCTGCCGGTCTTCAAGTCGAAGGTCCCCTTGCAAGCCGGCGAGCGGCGGCTGATCATCTCGACCTGCGAAAAAGGACAGGTCGAAGACGTGAACGCCATGCGTGGCATCAAGGCCGGGCTGGACGCGATCAAGAAAGAGAATCCCAACTTCGTCGATCTCGCCGCTCATGAAGTGTGGCGCTCGCGCAATCCGGAGAAAGTTGCCGATCCGCTTCCCAGCCCCGGTCGTTGGGATTTCGGCAAGGCAAAAGCAGCCGTGCAACAGCGCGCGGAATTGATGAAGAAGCGCGAGACCTTGCGCATCGGCATGCCTCGCGTGCTGAACATGTACCTGTTCGCTTCGCTGTTCAGCGGTTACCTCGAGAGCCTGGGCGTGCAGCCGGAAAATCTGGTTTACTCCGAATTCACCGGGCAGGACATGTATCGCCAGGGCGCCGGCCGCGGCGCCATCGATCCCTGCTTCCCCTCGAAGATCGGCATACCGCATGTCTACAACCTGATCTTCCAGAAGCACGTGAAGAAGCCGCTCGACGCCATCTTCTTCCCCATGATCGATACCATGAATCAGCCGCTGAAGAATTGCAGCGGCGCCAACGCGTGTCCGACGGTCACCGCGACGCCTAATGCGGTGAAGGCGGCGTTCATCAAGGAGGGCGATGTCTTCAAAGAAAACGGCATTCAGTATCTCGATCCCATCCTGAACATCGATGACAAGAAGCTGCTGACGCTCCAGATGTTCCAGACGTGGCAGCCAATTCTTGGTCTCTCCGAAGAAGAAAACGAGCGCGCCATCGAAGCCGGTTTCAAGGCCTTTGAGGATTACGATCGCAGCATGCGCCAACGCTCGCGCGAGATGCTGGACACCCTGGAGCGCGAGAATCGCCTCGGCATCGTGATGCTGGGCCGCGTCTATCATCACGATCCCGGCCTGAATCACGAGATCATGGAAGAGTTCCAGAAGTTGGGCTATCCGGTATTCTCCCAGAGCCTGTTGCCGATGGATGAAGATATCCTGGATCGGCTGTTCGGCGAAGAGGTGCGTTCCGGAGCCATCACCCACGCGCTCGACATTCGCGATGTGTGGAAGAATGCCTACTCGGGTAGCACCAACATCAAGATTTGGGCGGCGAAGTTCACTGCACGGCATCCGAACCTGGTGGCGCTGGAGATCAGCAACTTCAAGTGCGGACACGATGCGCCGATCTACACCGTGATCGAAGATATTATCGAGAAATCAGGCACGCCCTACTTCTCGTTCAAAGATCTGGATGAGAATAAGCCCACGGGGTCGATCAAGATCCGCGTCGAGACCATCGACTACTTCCTGAAGCGCTATCGCGAAGACCTGCTGAAGAAGGCGGAGACGGCGAAGCAATTGGAACAGCAACTGGCCGAATACGAGAAGGCGCTGCGCATGTCATTGACTCACAAGTCGGTGGAACGGGAACGCAATGTCGTAATTCCCTTTCCCCAGCCGGCAGCCGATGAACCGCAAGTAGCCTCGGCCTCGGGCGACGATTAGGCGTGGGCAGTTAGCAATAGCACTCAGCAGTTGGCAAGTAGGGAAACTCTGATTAACTCTTGTTTTGAAGGGGATGGCCTTCAGGCCGTCCGCAAGTGGCGCACAATCCTATCGGCTTTAGCCACTGAGGGGCTTCGCCTTCTTGGTTGTGTAAGGGCACGCCTTTAGTCGTGCCGAAAGCGCTCTAAAAAAATACCGGGCTTTAGCCCCCGGGTCGCGGCGGACCTAAAGGTCCGCTCTACCAATATCAGCGAGACCAGGCCCATGCCTCTGACGACCGACACCAAGAAAGTGATGTTCGAGATCTATCGCGAAGCCGATTTCGGTGGACGCTATAGGGTGGTGTACTTCACCGAGCTCGGCGAGCATGACAAGGAAACCGAGATCGAAAACGCCATGCGCGGCCAGCACATCTTCGATGGATTTCTGCTGCACCGCGAACGCAATCAGGCCAAGCAAATTGTGGATGACCTGCTGGAACGCCTGAATCGCGGCGAACCGGTGGACGAGAACGTTATCAAAGACAGCCTGCAGTCGTATCTCGCCTGACCTCGGTCAAAGTCATTCACCTCATGACGGGAAGCAGCGGCCGAAGGCTTGCAATAATCGGCGCGGTCCCTTAACTCGAATCCGGCCGCACAACATTTCCCAGGCAAGGTTGCGCTCCTTGGTGACGAAGCCCAGCCACGCTTGACTGTCAGCTTTCACCGTAACGTCGGCGTTGCCCGTCAAGCCCGATTCCACCATGATCTGCTGATCATGGATCACAACTGTCGCTTCCAGCTTTTCTTTTCCCCGGAACAAGAAGTGGTAGCGCGCAGTCAGACCTTTCGCGCGGCCGCGTTGAAAGACCATGGGCAACATCTTGATCATGGCGGCAACCGACTGCGGCACGCGGCCGCTGGCAATGCGCCGAATCGACTTGTGCGGAAAGGTCTCGGCCACGTAGGCTTCGGCATCGGAGCCCGGGCCAACATAAATTTTCTCCTGCCGCTCGCGTAGAGGCCTTACCACTTCATCGAAATGGGTGGCGGGATCATTCTGGTAAGCCGTAGCCTCTTCGCCCGCCGGGCAAACGGCAATGCAATAGTCGCAGTGAGTATTAGGATCGTAGGCCAGGCTCTGCCACCACGAAAGCGTTTCGGCATCGCTCACCCGGCGGCGATAATCGCGGCGATTACGGCTGTCAGTGATGGTGTGGATCCACTCGACAAAGCCGTCGATCTTTTCGCGATAGTTGTGCGTCATGCAGCTGGTGAAATCGAAGTGACCATCCTTGGCGATGGCGCCCGTGGGACAAGCAACCACGCAAAGATTGCAATCCAGGCAGGGAGACTGGGGCAGCGGCTGGTCATAGCTCCCAACCGTTCCGTCCAGAGCAATAGCTCCGATGTAGATGTAGGCGCCGAATCGCGGATTTAGCGCCATGCGATTCTTTCCCATCAGGCCCAGGCCCGACGCCTCTGCCAGATACTTCAGGGGAACGATGAACGGCGGCCCGTCGGTGCGTCCAAACTCCATGGGAAACAGCCCGGTCAAACCGACTGCCCGGATTCCCTCGGCATCCAGATCGCGGACTACACGGTGGACAATATGCTTTATGTCGCGAACGCCCTCGTTGAACTCAGCCGAGGCCAGGCTGCGCACCGTCGTGCGGATAGCGTGACGATTGACCCGGCGCACAAACACCATGAAACTTTGCACCCACGGCAGAACTCGAAGGACACTGTCGCGATATCCGGCCAGCGCCTCACGGCCGATTTCCACGAAGGCAACCTCGTCGGCGCCCGCTTGCAGGCAAAGAGTTGATAGTTTCGTGCGATCCAGCAAAGCGGATACAGGCATGCGTCGACTCCTGATCAACAGAGTTACGCATTCATCTTCGTATGAATCGATTCCCGGGCGCAGTGACGTGTGACCGTCGACTCGTGTCGTTATTCACGAGAGCAACGCAGGTTTACGCTGGCATAGAGGCAGATTCACAATTCCTCTATTCGGGTAGAGCATGCCTTCACAGGCTGGGAAAAAGTCCCAACAGCAGATCCCTCACCGGCTGAAGCCGGCTCGGGATGACAAAAATAAAGGCCTTGTTCACGGCGCACCTGAAGGTGCGCCCCTTCAAAACACATCTACTCTACTTTTTCCGGAGCCTTTGAAGGCATGCTCCACCCAGTGCGGATACAGCAATTCGGAAACAGTTCTAGTGACGGGAAATCAAAGCTTCGCTGCCCCTGCGACGCAGCCAACTTCACCGCTTTCTGGCTGGTTTCTTGAGCGGAGCCTTTTTCGGCGTGGGCTTCTTCGCCGGAGCCGCTTTCCCGGCCGGAGCTTTCTTCGCTGGAGCCTTTTTCGCGACAGCCTTTTTGGCCGGCGACTTCGCTGGCTTTTTCGTAGGCTTGACCGGCGCGGCCTTATTCGCTGACGCTTTCGCCGGAGCCGCGACCGTCTTCGCCGGATGTGCAGCTGCCACAGCCTTTTTCGCCGGAGCCGCAGCTTCCTGAGCCACAGGCTTGGCCGGAGCTTCCGGTGCAACAGGCGGCGCGGCGACTGCGCCCTTCGGCTTTCGTCCACGTTTGGCTGGAGCCGGCGCTCCCTCGGCGCCAGCAGCGGCAGCGGCCTTCCCCCGGCCGCGCTTCGGAGCGGGCGGCGGAGGCGGTGGCGGAGGCTCAAAGGGCTTCAGGAAATTCATGATTTCCGTATGCGACCGCAGCTTACCGTCCATCAACAGCAGAAACGCCTGATCCATGACCTGCTGATATTCCGGAATCTGAGGCGTGATGCGAAGCTCAGCCATCTCTGGAAATGGCAATTTTTCTTTTACTTGCCGCCATTTACCAAAGAAATTCTTTAGCTTTTGATCGACCGCCTGCTGTTTGGTCGTCAAGGTCAGGAACAGAATGTTCTCCGGCGTGGCCTGGGTCAGAATCTTCCAGGCACCCGACGGCATTCCCGCTTCCTTGCTGGTCAGCTTCTTGGCCAGGTCATGGGCGCCATTCTCAAGATGCTTCCACTTATCCACGAAGTCGCGCCGCGGAATCATACGCTGAATTTCGGAAGTATCTTTATCGCCCATCCGGCGCGTAAGGAAGTACATTACGATCGGTCCGGTCTCCACCGAATAGCCCAGATCATTCATGATCTGGCGGGTCTTCACTACCTCTCCCAGATCGCTGGAATCGATCTTGGCCAGCGTCCAGTGGGGATGCAGAATCTTGAGCCAGCCTTCTTTATCGAGCGCCCGCATGATGTGCTGCGGATCTTCTTCATGCGCCAGCTGCTCCAACTCGTAGCCAATCATCCGCCGGCTGAGGTACTCAATGTAGTTGCCCTCTTTGGCTGAGTCGTAGCGCGCCTGAGTGCGCTCCTCCAGCGGCCAATGAAACCGTGCGCTGAGGCGAGTCGCTCGAATCAAGCGGACTGGCTCTTCCAGGAAAGCGTAGTTGTGCAGCACGCGCAGCACCTTGGCTTCAATGTCGGCTACGCCGTTGAAGGGATCCAGCAGCAGTCCGCGCGAGCCGGGATTCAGCGAGAGCGCCATGGCGTTGACCGTGAAGTCGCGGCGGCGCAGGTCCTCGTTGATGGTAGCGGCGGTGATGACAGGCGGCTTGCCGGGCTTGTCGTAAGCCTCGGCGCGAGTCAGGTTCAACTCGGCGCGCACGTTCCCCGGCATCAATAGCTGCAGAGTCCGCAGATCTTCATCGACGCCCTGCACCGAAACTCCGGCTTTCTCCAGTTCTTTCTGGAGTTTGAGCGGGTTTCCCTGGATGCTGAGATCGATGTCGCGAATGGGAAAACCGGTGATGAGGTCGCGAATGGTGCCGCCGGTGAGATACAAATTCAAGCCGGCGCGGCGGGCAATTTCCTGTACCAGGTTCACACCACCCTGCTGATCCGGTGTGAGCCGGGTTTCCATGCTATATATGTAGTCTGCCATCTAAATGTTTGACTCTAAAGGCATAACCAGCAGATGAACGGATCTGGGAGAGGATGACCCGACCGCTGAACCGATTCCTGCTCCCCGCCGTGGGATGAGAGCGCTCCGCACGCCGAACTTCCGACACTCGCCCGCGCAAACCTGCAACTTGCTCTTAAGACAGCACTTAAGAAAAGTTTGCACCTCGGCCGCTGCAATGCGAACAATAACACAAGGTTGACGATTTGGCTACAGAGTAGGTTCAAAGCGGCACTTTTTCACCAAAAGTGCGACAATCGGGGCTGGGCAACCTGAACTTGCCTTGGTTATGGCCACTACTCACAAGAAAGTCATCGTTCGCAAGATGGACCGCGACAGCGTCAACGGATACGTGGGTGCCGCCTTCATCTCCGACGGCAAACTCGAGCTGATGAACACGGCCGGCAACGTGGTGGCCATTGAGCTGCACGAGGTAAAGGGAGTCTACTTCGTGCGCGAGTTCGGCGATTCCGAGTCACTCACGCGCAAGACCTTTACCTCGCGGCCGCGGGTGGAAGGTTTGTGGGTGCGCCTGCGCTTCCGCGACAATGAGATCATCGAAGGCATGATGCCGAACGATCTGCTGCACGAAGGCAGCGAAGGCTTCTCGATCATTCCGCCGGACACTCGCTCCAATACGCAACGCATCTTTGTGCCGCGAGCGGCGCTGGCGGAGATGATCGTGATGGGCGTAATCGGCGACAAAAAGTCGGGACGCCGCGGACGCCGACCGGAAGACACCCTCCAGGTGCCGATGTTTACCTGAGGCCTGCTGCCGGCATGGCAAAGTTGAAGCGCTTCGAAACATAGCCACTATGAAACTCTCCGAAATCGCGTCCGCTCTGGGCGTCACGCTGGAAAATGGAAATCCCGCCGCCGACATCACCGGCGTTGCCGGAATTGAAGAGGCGGTCGCGGGACAAATCACCTTTGTCGCCAACCCCAAGTATGCCGCAGCTGCCAAAACCACTGCCGCTTCCGCCGTTATCGTCTCCGAGGACTTCCCTGCCGTAGCTACCGGCATGTTGCGCAGCAAGAATCCTTATCTCACATTCGCCCGCGCCATTGATCTGTTCTACAAGCCTCCGAGCTATGAGGCCGCGCTGCATCCTACAGCGGTGATCGCACCGTCGGCGAAGCTCGGCAGGAACGCGCATATCGCCGCCTACGTGGTGGTCGGCGACGATGTCGAGATTGGCGACGATGCGGTGCTGTTGCCGCACGTGGTCATCTATCGCGGAGCGCGGATTGGAAACAGGTTCTTCGCCCACGCCCACGCCGTGGTACGTGAACACTGCCGGCTGGGCGACAACGTCATCCTGCAGAACGGAGTTGTCATCGGCAGCGATGGCTTTGGCTTTGCCCGCGACGGCGATCATTGGGAAAAGATCACGCAATCCGGCCCGGCGGTGCTGGAGGACGACGTCGAGGTTCAGGCGAACTCGTGCATCGACCGCGCCAGCGTTGGCGAAACCCGCATCGCCCGCGGCGTCAAGATTGACAACGTGGTGCAAGTAGGACATGGCTCCTCCGTCGGGGAGCATACTCTGCTATGCGCTCAGGTGGGACTCGCGGGCTCAACCGTAGTCGGCAAGAATGTCATCCTGGCCGGACAGGTGGGCGTCGCCGGACACTGCAATATCGGCGACGGCGTCGTCGTGACCGCGCAGAGCGGCACCCACGGCGACATCCCCGCCGGCGCCATGGTCAGCGGATCGCCGGCGTTCGATCACAAAGAATGGTTGCGCGCCGTCACTATCTTCAATAAACTCCCAGAACTTGCAAAAGCGGTGCGCAGCCTTGTGGCCAATCGGCCGAGCACTGCAGGCCCCGCGAAAAAAGAACCATAGCATCCGGCCAACCCCAGGGACAATCGCTCAACAATCGTCTAAATTTGCGTTACTTGAGCGACAAAAGTTGCTTCTAACTGCTTAGCGATGGACGAAGATCTTTCCAAGCCGGGACCGCAAACCCTCGGTCCGCAACCTGTGCCGGTCAATCCGATTCGGGTGTTGCTGCTCGATGATCGCGAAGAGAACCTGGTATTGCGCGCGGCGATCCTGCGGCAAAAGGGCTACCGCGTGGTGACCTCCAGTTCGATTGAGGAGGCCGAGTCGAAGCTGCACGCCATCGACATCGCCGTCCTCGATTATCACCTGGGCGCCGGCAAGTTCGGAACCGACGTGGCCGAGACCCTGCGCCGCAAGCGTCCGCAAGTTCCTATCATCATTTTGTCGGCAACCCTGGAGCGGAAATTCGGCGGCATTGCCGACATGCATCTGCTGAAGGGATACAGCTCGGTCGACGACCTGGTGGGCGCGCTGCGCTCGTTCGAAGCCAAGAAGCGCGGACGCCCCGTAGTGGTCGATGCCCGCGATTTCTACTACTCGCGCATCTCGATGGCGATGGGCGACGACATCGTGCTGGAGATCCTGGATCGCGACGGAAACTGGCAGTTCGTCAACGACTACTTCGCCGCCATGAATGGACATAAGCGCGCCTGGTTCGCCGGCAAGAACCTGTTTGAACTTTTTCCGCAGCTGGGAGAAGAGTGGCGCGAGATCGTTCGCACCGTAGCCGACACCCGCGAGACCTACATCGATCGCCGCGGATTTCGCGGCGCATCGCACCTGCCCGACAAAAGTCCGCACTGGACCTGGAATGTGCTGATCTTCCCCATCAAGCTGCACGACGATCGCGATGGCGTGGTATTGACCGCGCGGTTGATTGAGAAGAAGTAAGGATCACCCACCTTCGGGACGTTGTCAAAACACAGCATGGATAAACACGTCCGGCAATGGTTCGAAGCACAGTAGGTCGGGTTTGTGTCAGGGCATGGCTTTCAGCCGTGCCATAAGGGACTCAACACGACGTGGGCTTCAGCCCCTGGAAGTTGCTGCCGCCGGCTGATACACCCAGTAACAATTTGTGAGAAAGCTTGCGCGTCTGCTAGCTATCTCCATGCCGTTCCGGCGGCAACGCGCTGGCAATTACATCGCTGACGGCCTTCTGTAAAGCGTCACGATCGGCGTAGTCGTGTGGATCAATCGGCGGATGGAAAACGACAGTCGCAGTTCCCGGCCGTAAAGCAAATCGCGTCTTTGGCCAACACTCGTACGTGCCCAGCAACGTGACTGGAAGCACTGGGACGCCCGACTCCATCGCCAGATGAAACGGGCCTTTCTTGAAAGGCAGCAGGCAGCCATCGGCGGAGCGCGTCCCTTCCGGGTAGACGATCATGTGCAAGCCCTGACGAAGCACTTCAATGGCGTTGTTAACGCTTTCGATGGCCGCCTCCCGGTCGCCGCGATCCACCGGCACAAGTTGCGCCAATCTCATGCCGGTCCCGAGAATCGGAATACGAAACACTTCCTTCTTCACCAGGACCGAGCAACGGCCCGGTACACTCGGTATCAGCACTGGCGGGTCGAGGTTGGAGGCGTGGTTCGACATGACAATATAGTTCTGTCCCGGTCGCAGGTTCTTCAAGCCGCGCACTTCGATGTTCACCCCCGCGAGCCGAACGCCGAAGATGGCCAGCCGCGTGGCAATGCGATAGAGAGGGTTCACGTTGCCGGCCAGCAACGCCCATAGCAACAGGGGCGGCCCGACCAGCAGGATGGAAATTGCCCAGAAGCCCACCATGACGATGGCGCGAATCAATGCGCTCCTCGGCTTTCGTCGTCGCCGTGAATCCATGCAGAACGATGGGCACGCTGCTCTGGAGTGACGTTCGCCAGATCGTGTAGCTGGTACGCCTGCTCCTCACGCACGCCCAGCCGCAACGCGACTTCCCGCTTCCCTCTTCGGTTTTCCAGCTCAAGGCGAATGCTGGTGCCGGGCTGCAATTGTGACAGCTCATCATCGAGAAAGGAGCTGGCGGGCTTCCCGTTGACCGCGGTTACGTGATCGCCAATCGCAATGCCCACCCGTTGCGCGTCGCTGTTGGGATCAACCTGAATCACTTCCGGCTGCCCGCCAAGATTTGCCGTGGTGGTGAATCCGGCAGTCGCGACCTGGTAGGTATTCACCATAACCTGCAAGCCGGCGAAGCGGAAAAAGTCGTCGTAAGGAATCTCTTTCACGCCGGCAACGTAGTCGCGAAAGAATTCGTCGAAGCTCTGGCCGGTAATGGTTTCGGCAGCCTGCTCGACTCCGGCGGAGTCAGGAAAAAAACGGTGCTGTTTGGCGTAATGTTCGTTCATCCACTGCAGCAGATCGCGCAACGACTTTCTGCCGTTGGTCAGCTGGCGAATCTGCAGATCCAGCAGGATGCCTAGAATCTCGCCCTTGTTGTAGTAACTGATGCTGCGCTCGGAGGAACGATAGAACGGGTTGCCTTCGAACCACGCGTCCAGGCTCGATTCTTCCGCCGACTGCCAACGGTGTGCCGGCCGCCGCTGTAACTCGGTTATCTCGTCCCCCACCTGCTGCAGATAATCGGCGTCGCTGCTCAGGCCGGCCCGGGCCAGCATCAAGTCGCCGACGGTGCTGGTCACGCCTTCGCTGAACCATAACGCGCGCGTATCGTTCTGGTGCTGATAATCAATCGGCTCCAGCGACTGCGGACGAATGCGTTTAACGTTCCACAGATGAAAAAATTCATGCGCGGTCACGCTGGCCAGCGGCATCAGGCTGCTGCGCAAGCGGTCGCTGTTAACGTCGATCGCCGTGCCGTAGGCGTGCTCCATTCCGCCCGCGCCATGCCCGCGCGGAAAGTGGTAGAGGAAGGTGTAATCTTCGTAGGGGCGGTCCTGCATCCAATCGGTTTCGGCCCGGGTGATCTTCTCCAGCAGTTCATCCAGCTTCGCCATGTTGTAATCGGCGGGATCGGCGTCTACCACAACGTGGTAGGTAGCACCGTCCTGCTGAAAAGCTGATTGCTGAAAGCTGCCTAGCTCCGCCGGGCTGTCCACCAGTTGGTCGTAGTTGTGCGCAATCCCGACAACCTGCTCCACCTTGCCGGGCTCGGCCGCACCGAGCACATGCAGATCCCGCAAAGCCCAGGTCGCCGGCACATCAAGCAGGCGAAGACTTGCCGGCTGCGAACGCAAGGCCGGCGAGTACATCAGCACCATCGCCCAGTTGAAGAACGCGTGGTCAGCATTCAAGCTGCTACCGAAAGGTCCGGGACTATCTAGGTAAATATCGTAGTGAATCACGACGCATCCCGCGGGTGCGGTGATTTCCCATTCGCTGATCTTGGTGTTGAGCACCACGGCGGGAGTGGCGGCCGCGTCCTGGGCGCGGACATCTTCGATGCTGGCGGCAAAGTTGCGAACCTGGTAAAGAGCATTCCATACCGGCATGTCGAGGGTGCGAACGCCGCTACCCTGAGGCAAACGGATACTTACGTGAGCCAGATGACGGGAAGAATCGGCCAGCGAAATAAAGTACTCGGTGGGCTGCGGCGGCTTATCGTCTGGAGCGCTGCAGGTGACCGTGGTGGTGGCCCAGGAATACCCGGCAAGTACAGCGACAGCGGTTAGGTTGCAAAGTAAATGCGTAAGAGAAGTAGTGCGGGAGCGGTTCACGCGGTGGTCGCCACCTCGCGCAGCGCTCGGAGTTTCGCCGGCAACTTCTCGTAGATTCCACCAAAGCCGCCGTTGGACAAGATGACCACAACATCTCCCGGCCGTAATTCCGACGCGATGGTTTCCGTGATGGCGTTGGCATCGGCGAGCAAGCGCGCAGACTTGGCGTTTGTCTTGAGGTCTGCAATGACCATGCCTGGATCGAGGCGCTCCCGCTCCGGAATTGCCTCCGACTTAAAGACATCGGCCAGCACCACCTGATCGGCAAGCGCCAGGCTCTGGGCCAATTCGTGTTGAAACACCCGCCGCCGCAGTGTGTTGGAGCGCGGCTCCAGCACCGCCCACAGCCGCCGCCCAGGATAACGCGTGCGCACCGCTTTCAGCGTTTCGGCAATAGCAGTCGGATGATGAGCAAAGTCGTCGATGATGGTAATACCGTAAACGTCGGCCTTTACTTCCAGCCGCCGCTTCACACTGCGAAATTCCTTCAGCGCCGCGGCGATGGCTGCTTTACCGATATCATAATGTGCCGCCAGAGCTGCCGCCGCGGTCGCGTTCAACACGTTATATTCGCCGGCCAGCGGGAACTCGAAATCAGCCCACGCTTGACCAGCGCGCAAGACCCGCCAGCTGGTCCGATCCGCAGCGTACTCCACCTTGCTGATCCGCCAGTCGGAACCTTGGCCGAATCCGTAATGTTCGACCCGGCAGAAAGCGTGGCTGACGCATTCAGCCACGTTGGGATGACCATCCCACGCAATTAATATCCCACGTTGTGGGATAAGATTCACCAGCCGTCTGAATGCAGTCTTCACTTCGTCGAGATTGTGGTAGATGTCGGCATGATCGAATTCCACTGAGGTCAGGATGGCGGCGTCAGGAAAATAGTGCAGGAACTTCGGCCCCTTATCGAAGAAGGCAGTGTCGTACTCATCGCCCTCTAAAATAAACTCGCTGCCCGAACCCAGCGCAAAAGAACTGCCAAAATTCTCTGGAATGCCGCCAATCAGGAAGCTCGGCCCCCGTCCGGCATGATGAAAGAGCCACGCCAGCAGTGAAGACGTAGTCGTCTTGCCGTGCGTGCCGGCAATTACCAGCCGTTGCTTATCGATCAGGAACTCGTCGTATAGCACTTGCGCCATCGATTGGAACGGAATGCGATGATCCAATACAAATTCCAATTCAACGTTGCCGCGCGAGATGGCGTTGCCGACAATCACAAGGTCAGGCCGAGGCAGCAAGTTTGCCTGGTTAAAGGGCTGGGAAACACCAATATGAAGCGACGCCAGGAAGTCTGACATTGGCGGATAGGAAGCAGCATCAGAGCCCGTGACCCGAAAGCCGCGCTGCTGGAGCATTCCCGCCAGCGATGCCATGGCCGTGCCGCAGACGCCGATGAGATGAATGTGCTTCTGGTTCATGATTTGGATTTCCGCGCCACGGCGCTTTCGCTATTTACCGCGGGCTCGTAACCGAACGTGACTGTTTTCCCTACCGCCAGTTTTGCCTGCACGCCAAATGGCAAGGTGATGCTTCCGCTGGAGACGTGGCCAGACTTCAGTCCAAAGGCGATTGGAATGTGCAAATCTCCAACGATTCGCATGATCACCTGTTGCAGAGTGTAGTCGAGCGCGCCCGCCTCGCCACAGTCGATCATCTCTCCGAATACAATGCCCTGCACACCGTGAAACTTGCCGGCGAGCTTCAGCTGCATCAGCATGCGATCGATACGATAGGGGCGCTCGGCGCGATCTTCAAGAAACAACAGGGTGCCCTCGGTCCTGACCTCATACGGCGTGCCCAGCGACGCGCACAGTAATGACAAGCAGCCGCCGTAGAGCACACCTTCCGCTACGCCCTCAGACAGCGGTTCGACTTCCCCGGCAGCAAACTCGCGATGATATCCGCTGCCCGCCGACAAAGCTGCCAGCCAGGCTGGTTCGTCGAAGCCGCCGGGCCGGGCTAGGTCGCCTGCCACCATGGGCGCATGAAACGTTACCAGCCCCGCAGCATCGCAGAGATAGGTCAACAGAGTCGTCACGTCGCTGCAGCCGGCGAAGATCTTAGGATTGGAACGAATGAGATCGAGATCGAGATGGGGCAGCAGATAGTTGCAACCGTAGCCGCCACGAGCGCATAAAATAGCCTTTACCTCTGGACGCGCGAACATCTCGTGCAACTCCTGCACTCGCCGCTCGACGGATCCGGCGAAATACAGTTCGCGTTCGAAAATCGAAGGCAGAAAGAACGGCTTATATCCCAGGCGCAGCAGTTGGGCGCACCCAGCTTCGAAATCATCGCGGCGAAAGCCACTGGCTGGCGCAACAATGCCCACGGTATCGCCGGCTTGCAGAGCGGCCGGACGCAGGCGCTTCGATGGAGAGAGAGTCGTCAAGAGCCCTATCTTAAATGAAAAACTCGCCACGGCAGAGCAGGGTTGCAGGTCCGGTAAGAAAGACTTCGTTGCTCCATTCCACGGTCTGCGTTCCCCCCAGAGCATGCACCCGCACGGGTGACTTTACCTTGCCGGCGTGAATCGACGCCACAGCCGCAGCGCATGAGCCGGTTCCCGAGGACATGGTTTCTCCCACTCCGCGTTCGCAAAAGCGCACTTCAATCTCGCCATCGCTGTTGACCTTCACGAATTCTACGTTCGTGCCGTACTTGAAATCATGATGCAGCGATATCTGCCCGGCGACCGCCTGCCATCCCAACTCGAACTCGGGGACGAAGACCACATAGTGCGGATTGCCCATGGAAACGGGCGTGCCGGTGACGTCACCGTAAGCAAATTTGATGGAGAAGTCGTCGCCCACTTCGGGCTCGCCCATGGAACTGCGGAATTCAAAAGTGTTTCCTTCGTGGGTGATAAGTTCACAGGTCTTGAGCCCCGCGCCAGTGCGAATCACGACCGACCGGTGATGGTGCTCGACGCAATACCAGGCCGCGACGCAACGGGTTCCATTGCCTGAAATCTCGGCTTCAGAGCCATCGGCATTCAGCAGGCGAACCCGCAGGTCGGAGTCCTTGGCAGGCAGCACCCACTCCACTCCGTCAGCTCCCACTCCGTTGTGGCGATCGCAGATGCGGCGCGTGAAGGAGTGAATGTCATGGGGAGCGTGAACGAAGTCGATGATGAGGAAATCGTTGCCGCAAGCCGTAGCTTTCACGAAAGGAACGGTCGGCATTTCAGTCGCGCTCAGCGCTTCTGGTTGCACTTTGGGTCAGGGCGAATTTGTATCCGATATGCATAAGCGGCTGCGCGGATTGTAGCAAAGCCAGAGCGCTCCCGATGTTAACTCTACGAGTGCGGGCTACTTGCTTCCGACCGCGCCGGGAGCGGTTGTGGCGCTGGGCCGGTACACAACGCACCGCTTTTGCCCGGGCGAGACGATGGAGAACATCTCAGTCAATTTCGTCTGCTGGCCCTGAACGGCTGTCCAAACCGGATCGCCCTGGCAGGCGACGATATAGTTCGCATTGCCTGCCGGATCAAGCAGAGCCCACTCCCAGTCCGGATGTTCGGCTTCCGAGATGATGTGGCGCAAGGGAATGCCGGCCATGGGTAAGACGCCAGCATGTTCAGCTTCGTACATCAGGAGCGTGGACGAGCGTGGCAGACCAGCCATGAATCGCGCCAACCCCTGTTCGAGGGCGATCCGTCCGCGAGAATTGGCTTGCGCTTCGCGCAGGGTGATGGGTATCTCTCGATAGGCAGACGCGTAGCCGATCACGACCACGGCGCTCAAGACAAGCCAGACCGCGATCCGTGGGACCAGCGCGGTGAGCCGGCCGGCGAGGTAGCCAGCAAGTATTGCGGGAAAGACCGCAAGTACCGGCAGCAGTTCCAATCCATAGCGAACGTTGTAGTACGAGAATGGGTACCAGACCGGTATGTAGATAGGCACGCTGCCATAGGCGATGGACAATGCGTAGAACGCAAGCGGCAACCACAGCAGCAGAAGAATTCCGTAGGTGCGAAAGCGCCAGAGGGCGAGCCCGGTCCCTGTCAATGCCAGAACGAAAAGCAACTCTCCCCACAGGGGTGGGCCGATGTTAAGCTGCGCAGCTTTCAGAAAATAAAGTGCCGAGGTTAAGAGGTGGTGCTGGCCCGGATAAGGCACCGCGCCTTGCGACGTAGTACGCAGCGCAATTGCCTTCGCCGAATACGGACCGGTGGCGAAGTCCATCGCCCGTCCAGAAATGAAGTAGGTGTAAACAAGCCAGTAAACCGGGACCAGCGCGTTAAGGAGCAGGACCTCGGCCAGCGACTTCGTCATGGCACGCCGCTGCCTGGAGTCAGGGGTGCGACGCATCCATCTGAAAAAAGCCCACATCAGGATGAGCCCGACGATGGTGGCAGAGAACCATCCGTCGTAACGGGTGAGCGCTCCGCCGGCCATCGTGATGCCGCAGGCTTCCAAGGCGTGCCGTGGCTTCATCTGGGCAGGCGCTACTGCCGAGCCCGTCTCCGGCGGGAATGTGGCGCGCAGGAATTCGTCCAGATAAACTAGCGTCCAGAGAAAGAAAGCCAGGAAGATGGGCTCGTTCATGGCTGTGGCTTGCAGGTAGAGCAGGTTGGGATTCAGCGCGTAGATGGCCGCGGCCAAGTAGGCAGCAACGGCGCCGGCGCGAACGCTGACCAGACGAAACACGGCGAGCGCCCCCAGAACGTAAGCCACCATGCCGGGTATCGCTCCGGCAATCCCGCTGCGCCACAGCGCGTCGTTCCACACGAACGGCAACATGGCGATGTGTTGCAGTGGCAGCCACACCGTTCCTAATTGTCCGTAGGATTGGATGGGATGGCGGTTGTCGACCACCCGGCGCGCTATATTGAGGTGCGCTACCGCATCGCCGTAAAGCAGTAACTGCTGGTGCGCATAGTAATAGAACAGGGCGGCAATGGAAATGGCGCCGAGCAGCAAGGTGAAGCGGGCACCGTTGCGCTGGCGGGCGAATCGCTGATCAACGGCAGGACGACCAGAGCGACTGACGGCAGCACTGGTTCGCTTACGACTCTGCCGCTTTTCGTCCGTAGGGCTCACTTCTAAGGCCACCTCTGTGCGGCGTGGAGAATGTTGAGAACCAGCACACGCTCCGGCAGTACCTTGTAAATCACAATGTAGGGCAGCGGCGAAACCAGCAACTCACGGGTGCCTTCGATACGACCGAGACGGCCACCATTCGGCATTGGCACCAGGCTCTGGGCAGCATCATAGATGGATCGGGTAATCCGGTTAGCAGTGGAAAGATTGCGATTCTGCTCGATGTACTCGGAAATAGTTTTCAAGTCTGCGACAGCATGCGGAGACGATTCGATTCGCATTCAGCAACGTTCCCGTTGCTCGAGCCAAGCGCGAACGTCGTCATCGGGAACCAGGGCACCACGATCCGAGACCGCCAAACTATCTCTGACTTTGCGTTCGAACCACTCGTTGTAAAGGACGAGATAGTTGACGGCGTCTTCCAGCAACTCGTCTTTGCCGCGATGGGTGCGCTGCGCCAGATCGTTGAGTTTTGCTTCCGTTTCAGGCGTAATGTGCAGTTCCATAGGCGAAGTGTATCCCATTGCTGAAGACGCCGCCATATTCCGCGCTAAGCCTCAGTCCAAATGCGTGAGCTCGCGGAAGATGTTGAAGCGCTCATCGATCTCTTCGCGAGTGAGCGACTGCAGGCGCTCGGTGCCGAAGCGTTCGACAGCAAACGAGCCCATAACGCTACCGTAAAACATGGCATGCTTCATTACACTGCGGCTGACCTCGCCTTGCGACGCCAGATACCCCATGAATCCGCCGGCAAAGCTGTCGCCGGCTCCGGTGGGATCGCGCACTTCATCCAGCGGCAGCGCGGGAGCGCGGAAAGGATGATGCCCGCCGGCGAATTCTCCGTCGCGAAAGAAGATGGTCGCACCGTATTCGCCATGCTTGATGACCAGGGCACGCGGCCCCAGCTCCAACACCTTGCGTGCGGCCCGAGGCAGACTGCTGTCATCGGCCAGCATTTTGGCTTCGGTGTCATTGATCAGCAAAACGTCGACTCGCTTCAGCATCTCGTCCAGATTCTGACGATGCCCGCCGATCCAGTAGTTCATGGTGTCGCCGCCCACCAGCTTGACCTTTGGCATGGCATCGCGGACACGAACTTGCAACACCGGATCGATATTGGCAAGAAAAAGATAGTCGGAGTTGTTGTATTCCGCTGGAATCGATGGGGCAAAGCTTTCGAAGACGTTTAATTCAGTGTTGAGCGTCTTGGCTTCATTGACGTTCTCGCCATACTCGCCGGTCCAGTGAAAGGTCTTCCCTTTCGCGTGCTGGATGCCGCGAGTGTCAACCCCCCGCTTATTCATCACCGCTTCATTTTCCGCGGTGAAATCTTCGCCTACCACGGCCACGACGCGAACATCGGTGAAGTGGCTGGCGGAAAGCGAAAAGTAGGTTGCCGCGCCGCCCAGAATCTTCTGGCGCTCGCCGTAAGGAGTTTTCAGGGTATCGAATGCGACCGAACCAACGACCAGGATGGACAAGTGCTATGTTCCCGCTTTCTGTTCGGAATCAAAATATTTGCCGACCAGCAGATACAGTCTTTGCAGCGTCGCCGGCGGCACCGCGCTCTTCTGGGTGATGATGGCGTTCTTCAGCGCTGCGCCACATTTACAGCCGCGTGTTTTGGGCATCGCTCCAACCGCCTCGCGCACCACGCTGCACGCATGCTCGGCATTCTTCTGCAGGACCGCGACAATCTGGGTCACACTCACCGAATCGTGCGTCTGGTGCCAGCAGTCGTAGTCGGTAACCATGGCCACCGTGACGTAACAAACCTCCGCCTCCCGCGCCAGGCGGGCTTCGGTAAGATTGGTCATGCCGATGACGTCGAGTCCCCAACTGCGATACAGGTTGGATTCGGCACGAGTCGAAAACTGTGGCCCTTCCATGTTTAGATAGGTGCCACCGGGCTTTACGTTGACTCCAACTTTTCGGCAAGCCTTCGCCGCGACTTCCGCCGCTTCAGCGCAGATGGGATCGGCAAAGCCGATGTGCGCGACCAGTCCATCGCCGAAAAAGGTGTCGACCCGATGGCGGGTGCGATCGATGAATTGATCGGGAATGACGAAATCCATCGGGTGATGTTCTTCCTTCAGCGAGCCTACTGCCGACAGCGACAGCACCCGTTCCACTCCCAGCTGCTTTAATCCGTGAATGTTGGCGCGATAGTTGATCTCGGTAGGCATGAACCTGTGGCCGCGACCGTGACGCGAAAGAAAAGCGACCTTGCGGCCTTCCAGCGTTCCCAGTACGTATGCGTCGGATGGAGCGCCAAATGGCGTGTCCAGCGAAACCTCATGCACCTGGCTGAGGCCGGGCATGGTGTACAAACCGCTACCGCCAATGATGCCGATTTCCGCCTGCTGCAAACGAAACTCCTTGGGGAGGTTGTGCAAACGAATGATTATACAAGGAAGGCGGGCTGATGCAGGCCGAAGCTGGCACTCTTGCCAGTGTCGTATGAGGCCGCTGGGCGCAGCCGGTCACAGTGTTCGAGTCTGCTCGAGATAAAGAATGCAGTGAATCTTGGCGAACAATTCTTTGCCTCATCCCAGATAGCGCAGGAAGGCGTGCGGCGAGTTGTCGAAACCCGGAAATACGGTCGCCAGGTTGGCATTGCCAAGGTGACGAGAAACGGCCTCGCCCAGTACCAGGCGGAAGTCGGTGGTGAGCGCCAGGTCGCGGCCTTCATTGAGCTGCGAGGGATCAAGGCCCGGCCAGCGTCCGTATACCCGGCCGCCGTGTACCGGACCGCCCAGTACGAACATCACGTTGGCGTGTCCGTGGTCGGTACCGCGATTGCCGTTCTCGCGAGCCGTGCGTCCGAACTCCGACATGGTCACCAGCACAGTGTTTTCGGTCAGCGGGCCCAAGTCGGTCCAGAAGGCGGCAATCGATTGGGAGAAATCGCGTAAGACGTTAGCAAGCTGACCTTCGGCTGCGCCTTCGTTTACGTGGTGGTCCCAGCCCCCGATATCGGTGAAGGCGATCTGCACCCCAAGATTCGCTTTGATGAGCTGAGCGGTCTGTCGCAGCGCATCGCCGAAGCGGCCGCGCGGATAGTTTGCGCCCGGCGCCGGGGTGTAGCGTTGCGGATCGGCAGACTTCAGCATCTTCACCGCCTCAAAGGTCTCGCGACCGGTGCTGTGCAACACGCTGTCGACCGAGTCCGCGTACATGGCTTCGAAGGTGTTGCCCAGGGGTGAAGCTGCGGGACTTCCGCCCGCGATGCCAAATCCATTTACGTTGCTGACAGCCACTGCCGGAGCTTTGCCGGCGAGAATGCGCGGCATGGAAGTACCAAGAGCGATGCCGCGGAACGGAGTGTCGGCGACGGGCTCCGCTTGCAGCGTGCGATTGAGCCAGCCGTCGCTGGTGATCTTTACGCCGGGAGTTCCGGACTCCATATAGTCCTGCGCATCGAAGTGCGAGCGCGTCGTGTCGGGCGAGCCCGCGGCATGCACGATCGCCAGTTGCCGTTGGTCCCACAGCGGCTTGAATGACGCCAGCGAGGGATGCAGCCCGAAGAAGCCATTCAGGTCGATTACCTGTTGCCGGGGAATATTGATGCTGGGCCGCATGGTGTAATAGGAAGGCTCGGCATGAGGCACAACGATGTTCAGGCCATCGGCGGCGCCACGCTGAAAGATCACGACCAGGCGCTTATTGTTCGAGCCAGTTGTGGTCGAGGCCCAAGCTGCGCGAGTCAGAAAAGATGGGATCGCCGCGGTGCCGACTACCGCCATGGCCCCGTTCCGCAAAAATACTCGTCGTGTGATACTCATGAGTTGCTCATTTCACTTGCGCTGGAATTCCGGCGAGCCCAGTAATAGTCCTGCAATGACAGCGACGTTGGCCGGATGCGAAGCATCCGCGAATTGCGGCATCGCCTGCGGGCCGACGATGTGCTCCTCGATGGTCTCGTGCGTCTGCTTGGAGATGTCGCCGGCCACCAGCGTTTGCTCCAGCTTCAACTGGGTTTGATACGGATCGGCCCCCGCGACCGGTTCTCCGTCCAACAGTGGGGCAAGATTGAAAGTAGTGCCAGGCAGCCGGTTCGTTGCCAGGGCTAGTCCGAAGTTCATGCGATCCAGCAGCGCCGCTGAATTCACCCAGACATCCGCCTTGGTCGAATAACCCGTGGGCGGCTGCATTCCATACAGCGGCATGCCCATCTTGTTCAGCACCCCCAGCAACGGTTGCGGGTCGGCAATATCGGCTTGCGTCGCTCGCAACGATGACACCACGAATTCGAAAGGCGTTTTCACTCGCGCGCGATAGGCCTGAGGCGCCCAGAATTCCGGCGAGCGAAACATGGTTTCCAGCACGGCCCGAATGTCGCCATCGGTCTTGAGGAAGGTCTTCGACATCGCTGCAATCAACGATGACGGCGGATCGTCGGACACGAAACGCTGGGCCAGTTCTGTCGAGATGAAACGAGCGGTGGCCGGTTGATGGGCGAGAATTTCCAGTACCTGTATGCCTTCGTTCTCTCCATCTTCATTGATCGGATGACCGAGTACTGTCTTTTCGCCCGGCTCATGCAGACGAGGCCGATAGATAAAACCTCCGCCCTGGCGCGGCTCTTCGACGGTCCAACCGGTGAAGACGCGTGCCACCTGGGTTACGTCCTGCTGCGTGTAGCCGCCATTCACGCCGAGCGTGTGCAACTCCATCAGCTCGCGCGCGTAGTTCTCATTCAGTCCGTTGCGCCGTTTCTGCTGATTGTTCTGCGGATTTGCCGGTTGTTGAGGATGCGGTGACGGATACATCACGCCACGCCGCGAGGGCGCGCTCATGCCTGCATTCTGGGCGCGCGCTGGAACGCCGCGCGCCGCATCGGAATCGGGACCCTCGCTCTGCCAGTTGTCGAGATAGAACAACATGGCCGGACTCTTGGCCGTGGCCACCAGCAGGTCGCTGAATTTGCCCAGCACGTGCGGCCGGATCACGTCGCGCTCATAGGCCGTGACCAGATACCGATCGGCGCCCTTGCCGATATAAATATTGAAGTGATTAAACCAGAAGTCGGTAAGCACTTCTTCCAGTTGCCGGTCACTGTAAACCGCGCGCAACAGCTTGGCCGCCTGCACCTCGTTATTGATGACTCCCACTGGATTATTGAGGGCCAGCACGGTTTCGCGCTGCTCAGGCGAAAGTCCGGCAAACAGCGCTTGCCGCTTTTCGAACGAGAGGCCCTGAGTCAGATCACGTTGCTGTGTCACCGGCAGAGCAAGTATGCGCTGCATACGAGTCGCGGGCGGCAGCAGGACTAGCTCGTCTACCACAGTGTGGGCTTGGCGCTTGTCTTGACGGCGTTGTGCGAGATCGGCCGGCTGGATGCTCGGCTGTGTGGCCGGCATGCCGGCGGAAGGAGTAGCAACGCTGGCGGCAGCCGGGTTGGCTTCGCTCTGCTTCTTTTGCTGCTGCTGATTGATGCGGTCGATTGCTGCGGTATAGACGGCGTGGCGATAGGGATCGCGGGGCATGGCCAGCTTGCCGTCCATTACAGCTTTCACCATCGGATTAGGCGGAAACTGCAACAGCATTTCGGCGCTGGTCATTTGCAGTGTGCGATAGTTCACCAGCCGCGCCTGCATGGCGCTGTCGTCGATTTTGTCAGGATACAGTTGCAGGTCGATCCACTTGTCCACGCCCATCGCCATGACGGTTTGCACATCGCCGGGACGCGGCCCAAAGGTGAGGCGGTCGAGAGCGTGGAGGGCTTGCTTTTGCTTGTCGGCTGCGGTCGTGGCCTTGTGTTTTTTGGACGCGTACAGGCCGGCCGCGAGCAGAAGTACAAGGCCGAAGGTAGCTGCCCAGCGCAAGCGTCCGCGAAGATTGCGACTTCCGGAATGGCTTCCCTGCCGCCGGTTCATGAATACGTACTCCGTCAAAACGATGCAGTTTCTATAAACCTGGAAGCCAGGAAAAGTTGTTGCCAAGCGCAGAAGAGAATTCAGCGCGCGTCTCAGAACCGTAAACCCATCTCATAAGTCTCACGACCCGAGATCTGTATCAGGGCACGCCTTCAGGCGTGCCAACGGCACATGCTATGACTTGGGCTTTAGCCCCTGAGAGTCACTCTTGCAGGGGCTAAAGCCCTGAACTTGCGCGCGTCGCTCAGCACGACTAAAGTCATGCCCTGATACACCCCAGACAGGTTATGCCAATTGGCACGACTTACTTCTTGACCGCTTCTTTTTCCAGCTTCTCCAGCTCTTGAGCCATTTGTTCGGCTTGATCGCGAAGTTGATGAATGCGCTCAGCCAGGGAAGGCTCGGCTTTTTCTGTTGACGCTGACGCGGCGACCGGAGTGGCGGCGACGGCAGCCGGCATTGGAGTAGCCGTTAACTCCGCCAAAGCCTGGTCGAAGGTATCGCGGTAGATTAGCCGATCGCCCATGGCCAGGACGACCTTCTTGAGTTGCGGCATGCGGGCTTCGGTGGCCTGGATGTAAATTGACTCCAGGTAAAGGAAGCCTCCAGTCACCGGCAAAGCGATGATGTTGCCACGCAACACGCGCGAGCCTTGCTGGTTCCACAGCGTGAGGTCCTTGGAGATGGTCTGGTCTTGATCGATGCGCGATTCAATCTGCATGGGACCGTACATGAGTTGCTGCTTGGGCAGTTGATAAAAAACTAGCTTGCCCAGTTGATCGCCATCGCAGCGCGCGGCCATCCAGCCAATCAAATTATCTTTTCCCCGTGGCGTGAAGGGCAGAATCAGCAAGTACTCAGGCTGTTTTTCCCCCGGCAAAGTTGCCACGACATAGGTGGGTGCAATCGGTTCCGGTTGGCCGGACTGTCCATACAGGTCGCGCGCTACCTCCCAGATGTCTTCCTTGTTGTAGAACACCTGGGGGTCGCGCATATGAAAGATCCGGTAGGCCTCGGCTTGAGTTCGAAACATTGCCTCCGGATAGCGGGCGTGTCGGCGCAGATCGGCGGGCATTTCGGAGGCGGGAAGGAATAACTTGGGAAACAACTTCTCGTAAGCCTGAATGATGGGATCGGTGGGGTCGAACACATACAAGGAAATTTTCCCGGTGTAAGCGTCGACCGTAGCTTTCACTGCATTGCGAATGTAGTTTGCGCCTTCATCCATGCCAGCCACAGGAAGCGGCGCCGAGTACGGGTGGTTCAGAGAAGTCGTGTAGCCGTCGACCATCCATACCATCCTGCCATCATCAGTAATCACAAGATAAGGATCTGGGTCCCATTGCAAGAAACCGGCCAGATGAGTCAACCTGGCTTTCACGTTGCGATAAATCATCATGCGGCTTTGCCCGGTCAGGTAGCCGGTAAAGACAATGTTGGGCTCGCCCTGAGAAATCGCCGCTGCAAGCTTCAGAGGAAACGAGCCAACCGGAAATCCGCCCGTGCCCTGATAGGTTGAATACTTATTCTGATCGCCGGATGGATAATCGAATTCCTCGCGGGCGGTATGGACAAACACTGGGTCCTGAGTTTTCTCACCAAAATAGATTTCTGGCCGGGTGAGTTGAAACGCAGGCGAATTGATCTCTGGCGGAGCATTCTTGATCAGCAGGACGGGCAGGCCGTCGGGAGTAATTTTGTTGACCTCAGCCACCACCGCTCCGAAGCCGTGAGTGTAGATGAACCGCGGATTGATCCAGCTCTCGCTGGCCTCGGCGGAAAGCTGCGTGACATCGATTTCGCGGGGAGACAGCAGGACTTGCTTGATACGGCCATTGACGAAATAGCGATCGACATCGGTATCGGGAAACGTATAGTAGGGACGCAATGCCTGAATCTGAGTGATGGTCGCGTTGTAGGCCCGCAGGTCCCACAGTCGCACGTTGGCCAGCAGCGTCGCATCCTGAACTGGGTCGACCACACCCTGCCCCGAAGGCATAAACGCGCTCTCGCTAGCGTTGCGATTCAGGCCAAAAGCTGCGGTGGTCGCCTGAATGTGGCGCTCGATGTAGGGACGCTCGATGGAGATCTCGTTCGGCCGCACATAGACCGCACGAACAATGGCCGGCACGGCTATTTGCAGGATGAAACACGACATCACCAGCAAAACGGCCTGCTTAAATTTCGACAGCCAGGCCAGGGGCAGTGCCCCCAGCGTCGCGATGATCAGCAGCCAGCGCAAAGGAAGAGTGACCTTTTCATCCACGAAGTCTGCGCCCGTCATGAAGGCGTGAGAATTGAACAGAAGCTCGTAGTTGCCCAGATAGACCCAGGCTGCAAAGCCCAGTAATAAAATCACAGCAATTACGCGGACGAAAGGCGCACGCGCCGCACCTGGCAGGCGCAAATAGCTTCCCAGGGTAACCGCTCTTTTGGGGCCATCCAAAAGCTGGCCAAAGCGCAGGCGTTCAAATAATTGCCAGCCGCGGGCCGTGACCCAGAACAGCACGGCCGACAGAATTGCCAGGACAAAGACAAAGCTGAGCAGATCGGAGTAGAAAGGCAGGTCGAACAGATAGAACGGCAGGGCGTGCGAGAAAACACGGTCTTGCCAGGCGTCTGCAGGCGCTGCGATGCCACGCGATCCGAAGAAACGCATGACCGTCCAGAAGTCGATCGACGTGGATGCGAACATGATCGCGATCACCGCCAGCGCGATGGGAGTGAGGCGAGAGTACAGCGGGTAATCCCGCTGCCGAACGCCGGCGAAGTGCACCCCGCGTGCATGCGCCAAGTACAACGCCACGAAGGCAAGCAGCGCACCCACCGCGCCCGGGGCAATGCTGTACCACAGCATGCTGAACCAGGTATTGACCTGCGCGACTTCTTTCCACCAGTTGTACTCGATGACGAAATTGGCTGCCGTAGGGACGGCCCAACCCAGAAACGCCAACGCCACTAATACGAAAATGAAAACTCGGATATGAGAAGGACGCATAAGAACGATTCTTGCGTGTCCAGCAGTAGTGCCGCTTCCCAGCCAAGAGGACAGATCTCGACCAATGCGGCATTGCTATTTGGGCAGGTGGGGAAATCGTATCACAGCTATAAACAGCTCCAGATCATGTGGCCGCCGTGAGACGAGCTTAATTAGGGAGGAAGGAAAGTTTTCAAGGTTGCCGAACGGTCGGGCGATCCTGTCCCGATAATCTTCCCTGGCGGACCGCGGCGGCCAGCTCCGCCAGCAAATCCATGGTCTCGTCCCATCCGATACACGCGTCGGTGATGCTTTGGCCGTAGACCAGCGGCTTACCTTCGACCAGCTTTTGCGCTCCAGCAATCAAATTGCTTTCCAACATCACGCCCATGATACTCCAATCGCCATGGGCAATCTGCGCGGCAATATCGCGACAGACCAGCGCCTGTCGAGTGGAGTCTTTGTTGCTGTTAGCGTGGCTGCAGTCGATCATGACCTGCGGCCTCAACCCGGCCTCCCGCAAGCGCTGGCCTACATTGGCAACGGCATCGGCTGTATAGTTCACCAGCTTGCTTCCACCGCGCAAGATCACATGACAGTCAGGATTACCGGTAGTAACGAAGATTGCCGATTGCCCATGCTTGGTGTGTCCCAGGAAAGTGTGAGGGTGGGCAGCCGACAGCACTGCGTCAATAGCGATCTGCACGTCCCCGGAAGTGGCGTTCTTGAAGCCGACGGGACAAGACAGACCTGAAACCAGTTGCCGGTGGACCTGGCTTTCCGTGGTGCGGGCTCCGATGGCTCCCCAACTGACGATGCCGGCAAAATACTGGGGCGTGATCATGTCGAGAAATTCGGTTCCGGCCGGAACTCCCATCTCCGCCAAATCGAGCAACAAATGCCTGGCCAGCCGAAGGCCGTCGTTTATTTTGTACGACTGATCCAGATGAGGGTCGTTGATCAAGCCTTTCCAGCCGACCGTGGTACGCGGTTTCTCGAAGTACACGCGCATCACGATGATCAGTTCGCGGAGAAACTGATCGCTTGTATCGCGCAGCCGGCCTGCATATTCCCTGGCTGCCTCCACGTCGTGAATCGAGCACGGTCCAACCACCGCCAGCAGGCGACGGTCTGTGCCGGCGAGGACTTCCCTCACCTGGTTGCGAGCCTGGTGCACAGTTGCCGATGCCGTCTCCGTGACCGGCATCTCCTCTTCCAGAAGGACCGGAGGCAGCACAACCTTTGTCCACTTTATGCGCAGATCATCTGTGGGATAGAACATGGGCGGCTACAACTCAGAATAACTCAATAGCGAAGCAGTGAGGCAGGACTGCGAGGTTCGTTGCTATCGTTGAGGCTTGACGGGCGAAGTCAGGGACTCCAGTTCTTCCGCGGTTTTCGGCCAATCCTCGCGCAACAATCGTGACAGGCTGCGATCGGCGAGCAGCTTGCCTCCGGTCTGGCAAACGGGACAGTAGTTGGTTTCGTTGCTCGCGTAGCGAATGCGCTGAATCTTCGCTCCGCAACGAGGACATGGCTGCTTGTACCGGCCGTGTACGGCCATCCCTTCCCGGAAGGCTGTCACCTTCTCAGGAAGTTTTTCACCCGATTCGACTCGCAGACGGGCGACCCATTGTTCCAGTTGATGGCGCGTGGCTGCGAACAGGCTTTCGATTTCCTGCGGCTTCAGTTTCTGCGTCAGAAAGAATGGAGACAGACGCGCTTCGAAAAGGATCTCGTCCGAATAAGCGTTGCCGATGCCACTGAATAATCGCGGATCGGTAAGCGCTCGTTTCAGCGTGTGGTTAGCGGATTGAAGGACGCGGGTGAAGTGCTCAAGGTCCGTTTCCAAAACCTCCAAGCCGCCCGGATCGAGCGATCTAAGTCCCGCATCTCCAACGACGATGTGCAGAGATGCCCGCTTTCTGGAGCCGGCTTCGGTCAGGTACAGAGTTCCGTTGGCGAAATCGAAGGCGGCCAGGCCGCGAGCCTTGGCGGCGCTGCCTTTGCGCTGTTGCCAGTGCAGCCTGCCCGCGATCATCAGATGCAACACCAGCCAGAGATCACCTTCAAACCCAATGGAGATACGCTTGCCCATCCGTCGCAGTCGAAGCACTTTTTTTCCTTCCAATGCCGACACCGGCGGCTCTGCCGTTCGCAATAGCGAAGGACCAGTGATGCGAACATGTTCCAGGGTCTGGCCGAGAATCCGTTTCTCCAGCGCTTCCAGGTAGACCACGATGTCAGGTAGTTCAGGCACAGGCGTTTCGGCTCATCGCAAGACGTAGAAGATGGTACATCGAGCGTGTCAGATCTGAAACTCCCACCATCATGAATAGTTCTAGCGATTTTGCTCCCGTCGGTAGGCTTGTGGAGGGGTTCCGTGCCACTTATGAAAAGCGTGCTGGAATGCGCTGGGTTCGGAAAAACCAAGATGGTATGCGGCTTCCGTGGCAGTCGTCTGCATTCCCAAGAGGAGATATCGTGACAGATCACGGCGAGCACGTTGTACCAAAATGCGGTGAGAGCTGGATTCCTGGCTCAACTTTCTTTGCAAGCTGCGCCGGCTCATCCCCAGGTGGAGAGCCGCATGGTCCAGGCTAAATTCTCCGCTACTCAATCGCTGGCGAATAAAGCTCAGTACAGTTTGGGAGCAGCTTGCCTCACTGCACTCGGCTGCCAACAACTGGTCGGCCGCCTCGGTTATGACTTGGTGCGCGACAGGATCAGCGCTTTCCAGCGGGAGAGCGAGCAAGCGACTATCCAGCAGCAGCGCAGTGGTCGGCATGCCAAACCGAACCGGAGCGCGGAAAATGCGGGCGTGCTCCGACACATCCTTTGGCTTCTTGTGCTGAAACCATACTTCCCGCGGATTCCAGTCAATCTTCGAAAGGCGATTGAAGTGTACGACTGTTGCCAGGGACGTCTCGCAATCATGCCTCGGCTCCGGCAGCGAGCAATTCGCATATCTCCACTGGAAGTGCGCAACCGAGTTCTCGACTTCCAGCTTAAATTCGCCAACATTCGTCCAGATAGGTAGATACCTCACCAGGCTGCGGAGGCCCTCGCCAAGAGTCGCACTGGTAATAACCGAATGTCCCACGATGCCATACGAGCGCTGATCAAACCTCTCACCGACATGAAGGCCGAAAGCCGCGTCCTTGGTCATCCGGGCAGCAAGTTCGAACATCAGCATCATGTCAGCGGAGGGTATTCTGAGGAGCGGATCGTCGATGGCTTCGTGGTCCAGGCCCACGGCCCGGAGTAAGTGACGGGCCTTATCGTGAGACGCCACGCTGTCGGCAATCTTGCGCACGGAACGTGCAAGAACCGTTGGAGCGGTTGACATTAGAGCGACTCCAGACTGCACTCTGAATGCACTAGACGGCCCATCAGCCAATTAGTTTGGCGCAATTGATCATAGTTCATGGCACGGAAGAGGTGCTAGATTTGGGGCAGATGACAGCTCTGCGAGTTGGACCGCTCGTTAGCAGCTATAACGTTCTCGGATAGGAGGATTTCATGGTCCCCCGTCGGTGGTTTGGCATAGCGTTTTTCGTTGTTGTTCTGGCTTTAGCTTATGGAGTAGCTCAGCAAACCGATCCTTGGGGTCCGAGCGGTTCTGCTTCCGGCGCTTCAGGAGTTTCGCTCGGTCCAGCCACGGATGCCCCGTCTGCGTCCCGCCGGGCGGACGAAGGACGGAACCTCGAATTCAAATCGCAGACGACACTGGTAGAAGTACCCGTCGTTGTAACCGATAAGGCGGGCAATCACATTCACCAGTTAACCAAGGCCGATTTCAAAGTCCTGGAGGACGGCAAGGAGCAGCGGATCGCAAGCCTGGAGGAAATCACGCCTGCTAATGATCCATTGATCGTTCGCGCCAATGCTGCTGGCACATTCAGCAATCTGCGCCTGCAAGGAGAGCAGCCTCATTCGGTAACGGTCATTCTCCTCGACATGGTCAACACTCCATTTCTCGACCAGTCCTATGCTCGCGCGCAACTGATCAAATACCTGGCCGACAACCTGAACTCGAAGCAGGTGCTGGGCTTGATGGTAATCACCAGTAAGGGCCTGAAGGTTTTGAGCGATCTCACCACAGATCCGGCCACGCTTATCGCGACGCTGAAAAAAGTAAGTGGCGAAGTTTCTGCCATGGAGAAGTATCCGATTTCCGCGCAAGCCACCGCCGCAACGGGCGATCCGCCAAGTGGTTTGCTGGGCGGGATCTCGCCGGGTGAAGAACCTGCGGCCGTGTTCGCCAGATTCCTCCGCGAAGACGCGGTCGAGGCGACCTACCAGCAGGGACAGGTTATCGAAACCACTCTGCGAGCTTTTCTATCACTCGCCTGGTCTCTTTCCGGCGTGCCCGGAAGAAAGTCGGTCATCTGGATGACCGGCAGCTTTCCGTTCTATCTGGATTCGTTCGCCTCGGTACCCGGCGACAACACGTTGCGGGCGCTGTATGAACGGGCTATGCAGGCCTTGAACGATGCCGAGATCTCAATTTATCCCCTGGATGCGCGTGGCCTGCTGGGCGACCCGGCGTATTTCGCCAACAACGCTGCCGCTGCACCGGCCAGCGACACTACGAAGTTTCTACAGGACTCCACGGTAGACAGTCTGAAGAACTTCGCCAAAATGACGGGTGGACGCGCCTACTACGGCAGCAACGACTTGGCCGGTGCGCTTAAGCATGCAGCGGACGATTCTTCTTCCTACTACTTGCTTAGCTATTATCTCGACACCCGCCATAACAAGCCGGGCTGGCGCAAGTTGCAGGTTGTGGTATCGCGCAACGATGTGCAGGTAAGTGCGCGCGCTGGGTTCCTGGTCACCAATGCCAGCGTCAATCCGGAAGTGACCCATAAGGCCGATGTAGAGTTCGCCATGAATTCGCCGTTTAATAGCACGGGAATCGAAGTCACTGAGCAATGGCTGGAACCTTCGGGTCATGGCGGCAAGAGAAAGATTGGTTTTGTGTTGCAAATGCCGGCTACCGATCTGATCGACGAAGCTGACAAGAATCGGTTCGATATGGAAATCGTCGCCCGGGCCACAAAGAAAGGCGCCCTCGCCAACACCGTGGGGCAAACGGTAAGAGGCATGCTGCCTCCAGATGCGCTGGCCAAAATAAAGGCGGAAGGGATTATCTATAGAAATTCGATTGACCTGGCGCCCGGAGACTATCAGGTTCGATTCATTGTTCGCGACAACCTGAACGGCAGGATCGGCAGCCTGATCGTACCGCTGACCGTGAACTAAGGGGCCGTCATGAACGCTGGTAACAACGTATGAAATGGAAGTAGCTTGATTCGCCGAAAATAAGAACTTACCAAGGGCAGGACCAGGCATGCGCCACAACATCTGGAAAGGACCGAATGGCCTTCGCGCCGGATGGCGCGTCCTGATTTACCTCGCGCTGGTCATCGCTCTTGGGTACGCGACCGGCAAAATCGTAGACATTCTGTCGCATGGCAGACAGGACGATATTGCTTACCCGGCGGTGGCTATCGTTGTCTTCCTGCCTGAAGCGTTGGTCGTCTTGCTGGCGGCATTGATCATGGCAAAGTTTGAGGGTCGCAGCCTGGCCGAGTACGGCTTGCCGTGGCGGAGAGCGTTTTGTGCTCAATTTTGGCTGGCCTGGGCCATCAGCCTCATTTCGCTAACGCTGCTGCTTCTATTCTTGCGGTTGGTGCGAGCTTACTCCATGGGCCCGCTGCGGCTTCACGGCAGGGACATCCTCAAGAACGCCATCTTGTGGGCTGGGCTGACGATCTTGGGGGCGATCATTGAGGAATTCTTTTACCGCGGCTACCTGCAGTTCACCCTCGCCCGTGGAATCGGATTCTGGCCGGCAGCGCTAGTAACCTCGGCTTTGATGGGCGTGGCCCATGTTCTCAATCCTGGTTGGACAGTGCTCGGCCTGCTCACCGTCGTCGGATTTGGGCTCATTGCATGTTTCCTGCTGCGCAGGACGGGCGACCTCTGGATGCCGCTGGGACTGCACGCCGGATGGAACTGGGGCGAAGCCTACTTCTATGGCATTCCATGCAGCGGCCTGATGGGCCATGGACAATTATTTCATGGCAGCTTTCATGGTCCCGCGTGGCTTACGGGCATGCCATTTGGGGTCGAGGCAGGCTGGCCGGAGATTGCGGTGTTCCTGATCTGGTGGTTCATCTTCGCCAAGTGGCTGCGCGAGGTGAAATATCCGGTTAGTGAAACTCCGCTTAGGTCCCGTTTTGAAGGGGACGGCCTTCAGGCCGTCCGTTAAGTACCCGAAATCATAAGGCTTTAGCCGCTGAGGGGCCTCGCTTGTACTTGATCAGAGTTTCCCTAATGTTCGTGCTTCGCATGCGAGTGCAGGTGCGGATGGGAGTGGATAACGTTGCCGTGGGAATGCCGGTGAGCATGAACCAGATTCGCCCGCAGCAGGAGCTCGTGATTGGGAAGGATTTCTGCCGGAGTTCCGTTGGCCGCGACTTTTCCCTCCTCTAGTACGAAGAGACGATCGGCGATGTCTTCTACAATCTCCAACTGATGCGTCGCGGTGATCACGGTCTTCGACGAACCTTTCCATTGCTGGATCAAATCGACTACCTGACTCTGGCTGCGCGGATCGAGCGTTGCCGTGGGCTCGTCAAGGAGCAGCACATCGGGATCGAGCACCAGCACCGACGCCAGGGCCACTCGCTTTTTCTCACCGCCAGACAAGCGATACGGTGGACGATCACGAAGATGAGTTATTCCCATGACTTCCAGCGCCTCGGCCACTTTGGAAAGAATTGTTTCCTTCGGCCACTGCAGCTGCAAGGGCCCAAACGCCACCTCGTCGAAAACCGTTGGGTTGAACAGTTGCACATCGGGATTCTGGAAAACCAGCGCTACCCTGCGGCGGAAGGCCAGGGCGTAGTCATCGCGCTGAAACAGATCGGGGGTCAGCGGTTGTCCGTCGAAGATGACCCGGCCCTTGGAGGCAAAATGCAAGGCATCGAAAATTCGCAGTAGCGTCGATTTACCCGATCCATTTGCACCTAGCAACGCGACCCGTTCCCCCTGGGCAATTTCAAGTGACAGTCCGCGAAGCGCAGGAATGCCGTCGTAGTCGAAACAAGCGTCCTGTAGCTGGAAAAGCGCTGGCATCGGAGGGTTCACCTTCCCATCCATACAGCAAAACTCGCGGCCAGAAGGAAAGTCAACAGGCCCAAGTAGTCCCAGGTTCGCATGCGAAAGTCGGAAAGAATCTCAACCTCGCCACGAAATCCCCGGGACTGCATGGCGAAATAGACTTCGTTACTCAGTTCGATACTCTTGCTGAGCAAAACACCGGCGGTTCGAGCCGCCATGCGACGTTGCTCGGAGGACTTGAGAATGCCGACTGTGCGGCTGCGTCGCGATTCCAACATCTGGCCAGCCGTTTCCACCAGCAGAAAAACGTAGCGATGAGTCATGGCCAGCATCGCAATGACTTCTTTGGGAAGCCGAAATGCACGCAGAGCTTTGAGCACGTGCGCCCAGGGAGTGCACAGAATCAGCAAGGTGGTGAATGTGACTGCGGTTTCCACCCGCAAGATCAGCATAATAGCGGTACGTAATCCTTGCTCGGTAATTTGGAGAAGCCCTATGGTCGCGACCGGCTCGCCGGGAGTTACGAACATAGCAGGGACGGCGATCACCGCTGTGAATCCGAAGACCACCAGCCATATGCGTTTGGCCAGCAACAGAAGACTGACCCGCGAGGAAATCGCGATAACCAGCGCGACCCCAAAGAGCGCAGCCACTACACTGATCTTTCTTGACAGGGTGACGGCCAGCACCAGGGAGAACAATCCCACGACGCGTACCCGCGGATCGAGAGCCTGAAGCAGTCCAGGCTGACGAGCGGTTTCTTCCGAGATCATGGTATGCGTTAGAATCCGCGCAAAACCTACTACGGTCGATTCCAGGAAGCCGCGTTTCATCCCGAGTATTCCGTGGGACCGCGTTTCTGCAGGAAGTGTTGCACAGACAGCGAGAGCGCAAGCAGAAATCCGACACCGAACATGGCGGAAAGAAGATAGCCGAATACATGGCTCTTCACGAACCCCGGTGCGTAAGAAGGAAAAGGCGCGGTCCAGAGGTTCGCCAGCTTCTGTAGCCCGGATGGGACTGCCGGTGGCACTGGATTGGTCGTGGATTTCGCAACTTGATTTTGCGCGCTGGCTCTAGCTAACTCCGACGGAGACCACTCGCCCCACGCCGTTCCCGCGGCAAGAATTCCTAAAGGGGTGAGCAGCATCAGAACGGCCACGGCAATCCAAAGCCGTCGCAGCGAACCACCGGCAGGACGCAATGCCAGCGATTCCCCACCTGCATCCGGCGCCAATCCCGAAGTGCTGCGCAGCAAAGCTGGATCGGCAACTTGCAAATAGGCAACCACGCCGGCCGTGATGACCGCCTCGGCCAGTCCGGCAAATGTCAGGTGGCCGATCATCATGGCGGGAATGGCGACCTTGAGCGGGTAGGGTGCGTAAAGCGGAGAGCCGTGGGCATCGTGAAACAGCATGGGCTGGATGCCAAATTCGACTGCGGCCACCAGCGCCGCGGCATTCACTGCCAGATATCCGGCGACTGCCGACGCCACCACTCGCCGCCGGGACGCAATGGCTGAGCCGGCGGCGATCAAGCGATAACTTCCGTAGGCCACCAGCGACCCGACGATGGCCATGTTAAAGCAATTCGCTCCCAGTGAACTGATTCCGCCATCGCCGAAGAACAGTGCCTGAATGACCAGCGCAATGGAGATGGAGAGGATTCCGCCCGACGGACCGAGCACGATGGTTGCAATCGTCACTCCCAAAGCGTGGCCGGTCGTACCTCCCGGCAGCGGCAGGTTAAACATCATGACCACAAAGGAGAAGGCGGCGAAGACCGAGATCAGCGGCACCACCCGAGTCAGCAGCAGGCGCTTCAGGCGCTTCAGCGCGGAGTACCATCCGGTGGCTGCGGCCGCGTAAAGCACCGCGCAGGTGGATGGACTCAGGTAGCCGTCAGGAATATGCATGAATCGATTGCCTCTTGCCGCTGGCGATTCTCATCCTAACTCATAGCCCATTGCGAGGTTGGCGGCCGCTGTAGCTTGGGAATTCTTTCCCAGCACGCGCACTAAGTTTTACGTATGGCAAGAGACCCGCGACTTCCGCCGCGGGTTACCAAGCTTCCGTGCAGCAAGGATCGATGGGGAGCTAGCGCTTGTCCATCGGCACGTAATGATTCGGGTAGGCCGGACCATGATAATCGGCCCGAGGACGGATAAGGCGATTGTCGTTGAGTTGCTCGATGACGTGCGCCGTCCAGCCGGAAACGCGCGATACGGCAAACACTGGCGTGAACAGGTCGATATCGATCCCTAGGGTGTGATAGGTCGACGCCGAATAGAAGTCGACATTCGCGTTCAGCTTGCGATCGGCCACGATGAACTCTTCGATTTTGTGGGAGATGTCGAACCACTTGGCGTTGCCGCTGGACCGTCCCAAATCCTGAGACATCTTGCGCAAGTGCGTGGCCCGCGGATCTTCGGTGTGATAGACGCGATGACCGAAGCCGGGGACCTTTTTCTTCTGGGCCAGCATGCCCTGGATGTACTCGACCGGATCGGCTCCCGAAGCATCGATGGCTTCCAGGATGCGAAATACGGCTTCGTTGGCACCACCATGCAATGGGCCTTTGAGCGCGCCGATCGCCGCGGTCACTGCCGAGTGCATATCGCTAAGCGTGGCTGCCACCACGCGCGCTGCAAAGGTGGACGCATTCAACTCGTGGTCGGCGTGCAGGATCAGCGCGATATCGAAGGCCCGCTCAGCAGTCTCGCTGGGAATCTCGCCATTGAGCATGTACAGGAAATTCCCGGCATGGGAGAGCGAGCGGTCAGGCTCAAGCAGCGGCTTGCCTGTGCGGATCCGGTCGTAGGCGGCGACGACATAAGCCAGCTGGGCGGTAACCCGAATCGCCTTGCGAACATTCGCTTCGTGATCGTTAACCTTTTCTTCCGGATCGTAATACGACAGAGCGGAGACGATCGTGCGCAACACGTCCATGGGCAAGGCGTGCTTGGGAGCCTGGCGCAGCAGGCTGATGATCGACGCATCCAGCTTGCGTTCGCGAGCCAGGCTTAGCTTAAGTTCTTGCAGCTCGGCGCGGCTCGGCAGGTGCCCGAACCACAGCAGGTAGCAGACTTCTTCAAACGTGGAGTTGTCGGCCAGTTCGTGGATATCGATGCCGCGATAAGCCAGTACTCCTTGATCGCCGTCGATGTAGCAAATCCCAGAGTTCGCAGCCGTAATACCTTCCAGCCCTTTGGGGCCGGTTACCGTAGTTGACATGAATACCTCTCGCGGTTCTAGACCGCTGTGAAAAGCAAAGAAAGGCGGGTGCACCTTGGGCTGGCGCGAAATACTGAAGGTGCAACTTACTTTTATACTCCGGCAGTTGCTTCATCGTCTATGACACGAGCGAGCGGGGAGCGCTTCAGTCTGAAATTTGGTAGCTGGTCAATCTGCTCTACTTCCGATCCGCACCGCTTTTCTTTCTCGCACGAACGATGGTGAAACCTGCCAGGCAGACGAGCACGAACCAGCAACTGGTGTCGACAACTATCATAGTGGCCAGCCCGGAGCCTACGGAGGCCAGGAAACCCGGCTGCGGGTGGGGATGCAACAGGCGCCAAACATACATTCCTGGAGTTATCACACCCTCGTGCAACAGCAGCCCGTCCGTCCAGGCAGCCAACGGGACAGCGATGAGCACTGCGAGCACCGCGAAGGCGAGTTTCGCACTGAGAGACCGCATGTTGTCTAAAGCAGTCTATACGTCACGGGCCAATGCCGCGAGTTGCTGGTTGGCTGGGTTTCGCACTTCCGTCCCGGCAGAATGCAGATTCGCGCCCCGGTCTATCGTATTCGTCACTCCGCTGCTTACCTCGGCGATTGTGTTACCGTCCAAGCGCCACGTAGGATCGGCTGGTCCGACCTGCCATGTTTGTGGGCGAGATTAACTTCCCGGAAGACCGCACAAGAAAGGTGCTTTCCCATGCACAAGCTTCGCTTACTGCTTTTGCTTCCCTGCGCGCTGTTGATGGCAACGCTCTGCAACGCTCAATCGACTCAATTGGACCTGCCTAGGGCCAGCCAGCGCGCTCAAGTGACCCAGCGTATTGGAATCACCGACATCACCATCACGTATCACCGGCCGCTGATCAACGGACGCACGATTTGGGGAGGATTAGTGCCCTACGGACAGGTCTGGCGCGCAGGCGCCAACGAGAACACGATTATCACTTTTCCCGACCCGGTCATGATCGAAGGACAGCCGTTGGCGGCTGGAACCTATGGCCTGCACATGATCCCCAACGAAAATGAGTGGACCGTCATTTTCTCCAAGATGCACACCGCGTGGGGTAGTTTCAGCTACGACCAGAAAGAGGACGCGCTGCGAGTTACGGTCAAGCCGCACGCCACCGATCTGCACAATGCGTTGCTGTATGACTTCGATCAACTCCAGCCAGATTCTGCCGTGGTTACGATGAGCTGGGACAAGGTCGCTGTGCCGTTCAAAGTTTCTGTAAACGTGAACCAGGTGGTCGACGCCAGCCTGCACAAACAACTGCGTGGCCTGTCGCAATACACCTGGGACGCCTGGGACGACGCTGCCACCTACATGGTCGATAACAAGATGGACCTGAAAGAGGCGCTCAAGTACGAAGACAATTCCATCGGCAACGAAGACCGCTTCGAGAACGAGATGACCAAGTCGCGCATTCTCGACGCCATGGGTCAAACCGCCGAGGCAAAGGCCACGAAGGACAAAGCGCTGAGTATGGGTACGGCCCCGCAGCTGTACGGATATGCACGTCAATTGCAGCGCGAAGGCAAACAGAATGAGGCATTCGCGGTTTTCAAATCGACCGCTCAGAAGTATCCCGATAACTGGTTATCCCATGCCGGACTGGCCCGCATCGCCTGCGGCGAAGGCAACTATCCCGACGCAACCAAGCAGATGCAGCTAGCCCTGGCGGCAGCTCCTGATCAGGCAAAATCGGGAGTCGAGGGCTTGGTGAAGCGGTTGCAGGCGCAGCAAGACATCAACAAGTAAAGCTGCATACCCGTCGCAGAACCGAACGGATATTGCAGCTTCCGGGTGGGTCGGTCTAAGACTGGCCCGCCTTCGCTTTGCGTGAGCTTTGGCGCAAGGGTATATTCAAGAGTTTGCTTGCTCAGTCCGGACGTGAGTGCCGGACAGACTAACGCCAACGCAGGCGGATTATCCGCGCCGGAGTTTTTCCATGAAACGTCATGTAGTTTCGCTGTGCTCCCTTGTTTTGATCCTGTGCCTCAGCAGTCCCACCTACGCCGACGAAGGCATGTGGCTGTTTAACGCTTTTCCCAAAGATAAAGTTCAGGCTAAGTATGGATTCGCGCCGGACCAGGCGTGGCTCGATCATGTGCGCCTGTCCTCTGCCCGGGCTCCGAACGGATCATCTTCTTTCGTCTCGCCTGACGGCTTGATCTTCACCAACCACCACATTGCGCAGGAGTGCATCCACGATCTTTCCACCGGCGGCAAGGACTACATGAAGGATGGCTTCTATGCTCCGACGCGAGCCGAGGAAGCCAAGTGTCCGGGTGTGGAATTCCTAGTGCTGGAAAGTATGGAAGATGTGACCGCCAAGGTGAATGGCGCGGCCAAGCCGGGCATGTCGACAGCGGATGCGGGCAAAGCCCAACGCGAAGAGATGGGAGCGCTGGAAAAAGCCTGCTCGGGCAATGGCATGCGCTGCGATGTGGTCACGCTGTATTCGGGCGCCATGTACAGCCTGTACAAATACAAGATGTATGACGATATACGTCTGGTGTTTGCGCCCGAGTTTGCGATGGCCTTCTTTGGCGGCGATCCCGACAACTTCGAATATCCGCGTTACGATCTCGACATCTCATTCTTCCGCGCCTATGAAAACGGCGAGCCCGCCAAGATTCACGACTATCTGAAGTGGTCGACCGCTGGCGCCAACCAAGGCGACCTGGTCTTCGTCTCCGGCCATCCCGGCCGCACCGCCCGCTTGCTCACCCTGGACCAGCTGGAATTTCTGCGGGACTATCAATATCCGCTGCAACTGAATTCGTATACCCGCCGCATCGATTCCCTGGAGAAGTTCAGCGCTCAATCGGCGGAAAACGAGCGCGAAGCGCAAAGTGATTTCTTTGGCTTGCAAAACGCTTTCAAGGCGGTAACTGGCTACGAAGCTGGCCTGAAAGATAAGGAATTGATGGCGCAAAAGGCGGCGGACGAAAAGAGTCTGCAGCAGTTCATAAGCTCCGATCCGCAGCGGAAGCAGGAGTTCGGCGATCCCTGGACGCAGATCGCGAAAGCGGTAGGGGTACAAGAGCAAATCTACAAGCCGCTGTTCTATCTCGACAATCTTGGCGGCTTCCGAGGAGACCTGGCACACTATGCGCGCGACATCGTGCGCGCTGCCGCGGAAAAACAGTTGCCCAGCAACCAGCGCATCCGGGGCTATCAGGATTCTCAACTGCCGACCCTGGAACAGCGCCTTTTCTCCAGCGCGCCGGTATACAAATCGCTGGAACAGGCGGAATTGGCTGAAAGCCTTGGCGAGATGCAGGAGGTTCTGGGCGCCGACAATACTGATGTAAAGAAGGCATTGGCCGGCAAATCGTCTGAGGAGCGAGCCAAGGAACTGATCGAGGGAACCAAGCTCGAAGATGTGGCCGTTCGCAAGCAACTCTACGCAGGAGGCCAGGCTGCCGTGGACGCCAGCACCGATCCTCTCATCGTACTGATGCGAGCAGTCGATTCCGATGCGCGAGCGGTGCACACTCAGGATGAAGATCAGGTGCAGTCGATCTTGCGCAGCAGCGGCGGCAGTATTGGTAAAGCGCTGTTTGCCGATAAAGGGTTGTCTGTACCTCCCGACGCTACCTTCACGTTGCGGCTGAGCTACGGGGCCGTCGAGGGCTATAAACTGGATGGCAAGCAGGTACCGTGGTTTACCACCATGGGCGGAGCTTACGAGCACGCTGCCCAACATGGCAGCAAGCCTCCCTATCAGTTGCCGGAAAGCTGGCTGAAGTATAAGTCGGCGATCAACCTGAAGACGCCCTTCGACACCGTCTCGACACCCGACATTATCGGCGGGAATTCGGGCAGCCCGGTCATCAACAAGGCGGGCGAAGTTGTGGGCATCATCTTCGACGGTAATATCGAATCGCTGGCGTGGAATTTCGAATATAGCGACAAGGTGGCACGGGCGGTGGAAGTAGACTCGCGGGCGATCCTGGAGTCGCTAAAGCAGATCTATCACGCCGATGCGCTGCTGAAGGAAATCACCGGCACGAGTACGGCCTCACTGCAACCCCATCCCAAGACGAAGATGAACCGGCCGGCGCCCCGGCAGCAATAGCTTTCCCACCGGCCCACAGACAGGTGCAGCGTGGCTCGCGCCTGTCTGGTTGCGGAGGCGATCGCCGATCGGATCACGGTTAAGCGGCGGTCGCCGACTTCTGCTGCTCAAGCTCGCCGTGAAGATGCGAGTTGGGCTGGTGCATTTCGCGGTAGTGCTTCGGTGTAGCACCCACCAGGCGGCGAAATACGCTGGTGAAGTGGCTCTGGGTCTCGAATCCGACCTGGGTCGCCACTTCGGCCAGCGCTGTCCGGCTCTCGCGCAGGTGCTCCTGAGCGCGTTCCACTCGCTGCCGCATCACGTATTGATGGGGAGTAGTGCCGGTACTCATCTTGAACAGCTTGGAAAAGTAGTACTGGCTCATGCCCACTACCTGCGCCAGTTCCGATACTGTCAGATCGCGAGCGATATTCTCCCGGATATGCGAAAAGACGCGTTGCAGACGGCGCGGAGGTAATCCTCCGACTACCTCCACCGGGGCCAGCGTGGCGCCAAGGTAGGCGTCAACCACTTCCTGGGCTTGTTCCTCTGCCATGGAATGCAGGGACAGGACGAGCACATTCATGCCCTCGGCTTTGGCGCCCACATGGGCGGAATAAGCGTCGCCGCACAGCGCCGCACGCACTCCCGGCACGCGGTTGGCGGCCACCGATGCGCCCACCCCCCGGCTGCTGACGATGATGCCCCGTTCCGCATCATGCCGTAGTACTGCCAGAGCCACCTGCTCGGCATAGTCAGTCCGGGATTTCGCCTGCACCGGAGGGGCCGCGTCGGTTATTTCGTGGCCGGTTGCGATCAGTTTCGCGATAAGCCGTTCTTTCGCGTCATGCCCTGCTTCATCAGAAGCGATTGCGATTCGCACTTGCTTGTCCTCTCTTTCTCAAAGTCTTATTCAGTTGGTTTTTCTTGCGACCCAGCAGCACTACTCCCCTGGCCGGCTACGTCAATTCAAAAACTGCCAGCGAAAACCTTTACCGAGAAGGGCGCGGTCTAACCAAGTGCAAGCTCCGTGCCACTTCCAAAAGCTACGAGAAAAGGAGCAAATCCTATTTACGCCATGTACTTTGAAGGTTGGCCCATCTACCGGCAACGCTTCGAAAGCACCCGGTTCGGGGTTTTGGATGTCGAACGGTTGGCGACGTGTCATATATCTGACATCTCCACTGCGTGCCTTCCGGCGGGTCATCCCAAGTTTCGGCTTTACGAAGACGATGTGCGCGTTCTGTACAGCAGTGGCGAATTGAGGGAAGCAGCCAATTTCGAGCCCGGTTCGTTTCCCCACGTTGCCTACTTTTCACGATAATAAGACGGCGAGTTCCATATTTGTGTCGAATTCCGGTACTGCAATGTTTAAGTTTTGTTAAGCCAATTTCGACTGCGCGATTTGACACTCCCCGCTTCCGGCGGGCTTCTCGGCGAAGCGCAGGCGATTTCACGGTCAGCAGTGCGCTCGCCTGATTTACGCAACATTTATCGCCTCCCCAAGAGGCTTCTGATCTACCCTCAGATACTGCTCGCGGCTGTAACCTGGGGCGATGCTGAGCATCAGAGTTTAGAATCGTTGAACTGTCACGTGAGGGGAGATGTCACTTGATCTGCAAGAATCCAGCCCCTGGCGGTCCGGGGATCGAACCGCGTTGGACGGGAGGCGCCAAGGATGGCGTAGGCACCGCTTATTCCGTCTCCAGCCGTCTCTGGTACACGATCGCTAATGGAGTGAACACCGAAGCTTACTATCCCACGATCGATACTCCTCAAATTCGAGACTTGCAGTATCTGATCAGCGATGAGGAGACGTTTTTTCACGACGAGCGCCGTAACACGATCAGTAAGATTGAACTGATCGATCCCAATGCTCTGGGCTTCAAGATCACCAATCGCGATCCCGAAGGCCGTTACATCATCGAGAAGCAGATCATCGGCGATCCGCATCTCGAGCTGCCTGCTAATCCATACCAAATTCACCGTGGTACCGGAGTGGCAAGGGCGCCTGCACTTGTATGTTCTGTGTGCTCCTCATCTGGAGATAGGCGGCTGGCACAACAATGGAGAGGTGGTGGAAGCCAAGGGGCGGCATTTCCTGCTCGCCTATCGTGATAATGCGTACCTTGCGCTCGCGCCCACCATCCCGTTTCGCAAGCTTTCTTGTGGCTATGTTGGAACCAGCGACGGTTGGACCGATCTGGCTCACAACCTGAAGCTGGATTGGGAATACGACAACGCGCTGGACGGAAACATTTCTCTTACCGGCGAAATCGACCTGAGCCACGGCAACGAGTTTACTCTCGGGCTGGCTTTCGGCCGCACCCGCCACGCGGTTGGTGCTGCTCTGTTTCAATCGCTCGGCGTTCCGTTCGCCGCCAACGTTAAAAGCTTTGTGGATCAATGGAGCCGTACCCGGAAGCGGCTGGCGTTGATCGACATGAACAAGGGAAAGGTTTCGCCAACCTCGTCTTCCTTCTTTGCCCGCAGCATCAACTTGCTGCTGGCACACGAAGACAAGATCTATCCCGGAGCCATGATCGCCAGCATGAGCATTCCGTGGGGCGAAGACAAGAGCGACGACGAGCTGGGCGGATATCACCTGGTGTGGACCCGCGACATGGTTCACTGTGCCGGCGCTCTGATGGCTGCGGGCGACACAGCTACGCCGCTGCGAGCCATGATCTACCTGGCGATCGCGCAGAACGAGGACGGCGGCTTCTACCAGAATTTCTGGATTGATGGCCGGCCTTACTGGACGGGAGTGCAATTGGACGAAGTTTCCTTCCCCATCCTGCTGGCCTGGCGGTTGTGGAAAGCCAATGCGCTGGGTGAATTCGATCCGCACGTTACGATTTCCCGGGCCTGCACTTATCTGATCCGCAAGGGTCCGGCTACGGCAGAGGAGCGCTGGGAAGAGGCAGGTGGATACTCGCCTTCTACTCTGGCCACCAACATCGCGGCTCTGGTGAGTGCGGCAGAAATGTTCGAGGCGCGGGGCGACAAGCATACTGCTGAATTTCTAAGGACTTACGCCGATTTTCTCGAGTCACACATTGAGAAATGGACAGTCACCAATCAGGGCAGCCTGGTACCCGGAATTCGGCGACACTACATCCGCATCAACCCCGCTGTGAGCAGCGAAGGCGCATATGGTGACGAGGATCCGGACAGCGGCGAGTTGGTGATTGCCAACCAGCGGCCCGGCGATCGTGCCCGCTATCCGGCTAACGAGATTGTGGACGCAGGCTTTTTGGAACTTGTGAGATTGGGCATACGGCAACCGGGCGACCCGCTCATCGAAGATTCGCTGAAGGTGGTCGATGCTGTGTTGAAGGTCGACACCCCGTTCGGACCCTGCTGGCGGCGGTATAACAACGACGGTTATGGCCAGCGCGCCGATGGCACTTCGTTTAAAAAATGGGGGGTTGGCCACGCCTGGCCGCTGTTGACCCTGGAGCGGGCCACTTATGAACTGGCCGCCGGCAGAAACATCGATGTCTACTTGAAGGCCGCAGAAGCGTTCGCCACCGGCGTCGGATTGTTTCCTGAGCAAATCTGGGACGCTCCGGACATTCCCGAGGAACACATGTTCTTTGGCAAGGCAACGGGAGCGGCCATTCCGTTGATGTGGGCCCATGCTGAGTATGTAAAATTAGTGCGCTCGGTGGTGGAAAACCGGGTTTTTGACCATATCAGCCCGGTCAAAGAGCGATACGGCAACAGCAGGCCGCGTCCGGCAATCGAAATATGGAAGGTCAATCGCCAGGTTCGCAAAGTCGCGCCGGGAACGCTGCTGCGCATCGTGGCCTCCTCTCCATTTATGCTGCACTGGAGTGACGATGAGTGGAACACCCCGCGGGACACCAGCTCGATCCCGACCGCGATAAAGATGGAATATGTGGATCTGGAAATCGATGCTGCGCAAAGGGCGCCCTTGCGGTTTACTTTTTTCTGGCCGCTGGACAATCAGTGGCAGGGCAATGATTATGCGGTCGAAATCGAACAACCAATCCGAAAAGATGCCAATACCAGAAAGGCGGTAACGGGTGAGTAGTCAGGCAGACATTTCCGTTCGCGACAAAGAACAAGCCACTGGTCAAGCCAAGACGAAGAACACGCTCTCGGAGCAGCCCCTGGAACTGCTCTGCATTAACACCATTCGCACCCTGGCCATGGATGCGGTGCAGAAGGCCAACAGCGGACATCCCGGCACACCCATGGCGCTGGCTCCGCTGGCCTTCACGCTGTGGGACCGTTTTCTGCGGCACAATCCGCGCAATCCCAAGTGGCCGGGACGTGATCGCTTCATCCTCTCCAACGGCCACGCCTGCATGCTGCTTTACGCCATGCTCTACCTCACCGGCTACGACATGTCGCTCGACGACCTGAAGCAGTTCCGCCAGTGGGAATCGAAAACCCCCGGCCATCCTGAGTATCATCACGTGCCCGGGTTGGAAGTCACCACCGGCCCGCTGGGGCAAGGCGTTTCCAATTCTGTCGGCATGGCGATTGCGCAGCGCTGGCTGGCCTCGCAGTTCGATAAGAACAGCAATCTTTTCGACTATCGCATTTACGCCATCTGCGGCGATGGCGATCTGATGGAGGGCGTCAGCAATGAAGCCGCTTCGGTCGCCGGCCATCTCGGCCTCAACAACCTGATCTGGTTTTACGACAACAATCACATCACCATTGAAGGCCACACCTCGCTGGCTTTCACCGATGACGTGGCTACGCGCTTCGAAGGCTGGCACTGGAATGTGCAGCGCGTCAGCGACGTCAACGATCTCGGGCTGCTCGACGTCGCGATCAAGGCGGCCCAACGCGAGCCGGATCGGCCGTCGCTGATCATCGTCGATAGCCATATCGGCTTCGGATCGCCTCACCGCCAGGACACCAAGGAAGCGCACGGTGAAGCTTTGGGCGAGGACGAAGTACGTCTCACCAAGATTGTGTATGGCTGGCCGCCGGATGAGCACTTCCTGGTGCCCGACGCAGCGAAGAACTATATGAGCAAAGCCGTCGAACGCGGCGCGCAGTGGGAGCAGGAGTGGGACCAGAAGTACGACGCCTGGGCGAAGGGATCGCCGGAGCTGGCGAAAATGTGGCAACAGATGTCGAACGCGGAATTGCCCGCCGGTTGGGACAAAGATATTCCGTCATTCCCCGCCGACGCCAAAGGCCTGGCCACACGCGACTCGAGTAACAAGGTGCAGAATGCAGTTGCGGCCAAGGTGCCCTGGTTGCTGGGGGGCTCGGCTGATCTTTATCCCTCGACCAAGACGCTGATCAAAGATGGAGGCGATTTCGAGCGCAGCAATTATGGCGGTCGCAATTTTCACTTCGGCATTCGCGAGCATGCTATGGGCTCGATTATCAGCGGCATGGCGCTGTCATGTTTGCGGCCGTACGGCGCGACCTTTTTCGTGTTCTCCGACTACATGCGGCCCACGCTTCGCCTGGCGGCAATGATGGAGCTGCCGGTCATCTACATCTACACGCACGACTCCATCGGCCTCGGCGAAGACGGACCGACGCATCAGCCCATCGAGCACCTGATGTCGATCCGCGCCATTCCGCACATGATCCTGCTTCGCCCGGCCGACGCGAATGAAGTTGCGGAAGCGTGGCGCGTAATCATGCCGCTGAAGAAGAATCCCGCATGCCTTGTGTTGACCCGTCAAGGCGTTCCGACCTTCGATCGCAGCAAGTACGCTTCCGCCGATGGCGTGGCCAAAGGCGCTTACGTTCTTGCCGATTCCGGCGGCACTCCGGACGTTATCCTGATCGGCACGGGCTCGGAAGTGCAGCTTTGCGTCGGCGCTTATGAAAAGCTAACCGCCGATGGCGTGAAGGCGCGCGTGGTCTCCATGCCGTCGTGGGAGCTGTTTCGCCAGCAGCCGGATGCGTACAAGAACGAGGTTTTGCCGCCGGAGGTCAAAGCGCGTGTGTCGGTGGAAGCCGGCACGACCTTTGGCTGGCGCGAGCACGTCGGCCCTTACGGCGAGATGGTCGGTCGCGACGACTTCGGCGCGTCCGCTCCTTACAAGACGATACTGGAGCACTTCGGATTCACCGTGGACAACGTGGTCGCTAAAGCTCGCGAGGTCATGAAGAAAACCAAACAGTAACGTTGCGTCAGCGCGTTTGCTGAGGTTCGGAAGCGCCGCTGTATACGGTCGGCGCTTGATTCCCGCCCACGACCGTCGGAATGCAAAGGTTGCGAACCGCTGTGCGGCCCAAGGTCATCCAAGGCTCTGGAGCGAATTGATATGAGCACTCTCGTACATCCTGCGCCACAGAAATTGAAACAGCCGGTCCTGCCTCAAGGCGATTCATGCCTAGTGGTCATTTTCGGAGGCACCGGCGACCTTACTCGCCGCAAATTGATGCCTGCTCTTTATGACCTGGCATGTGTCGGCTGCACCAATCGAAATTTCGAGGTACTCGGTATCGGGCGAACCAAACTCGCTGACCAGGATTTTGCCACGCGTATGCACGAGGGAGCGGCGGACTCGAAAGATTCCCGCAACTTTACCGAAGAGGGATGGAACGATTTCTCCAAGCGGCTGCATTACCTTGTCGGCGACGCCAGCCAGCCGGAGTTTTATCCGCAGTTGAAGGCCAAGATCGCAGAGATGCAGAAGAACGGCGCCAGCAAGAACATTCTGTTCTATGTGTCGACCTCGGCGTCTCTGGCACCGCCGATAGTTAAGGGGTTAGGAGCCGCCGGATTGGCGAGCAATAAAGAGGGTTGGACGCGCATCGTGCTGGAAAAGCCGTTTGGCCGAGACCTGGCCAGCGCGCAGGAGCTGAACGAAATCGTCTCCCGGGTTTTCGATGAAAAGTCCGTCTATCGCATTGACCACTATCTGGGCAAAGAAACCGTTCAGAACATCATGATGTTCCGCTTCGGCAATTCCATGTTCGAGCCGGTGTGGAATCGCAATTACATCGATTACATCGAGATCACCGCCGCAGAAAAACTCGGGGTCGAAGGCCGGGGCGCATTTTACGAAGAAACCGGCGCGCTGCGCGATATGGTTGCCAACCATATGCTGCAACTGCTGATGCTCACAGCGATGGAGCCTCCGGTCAGCTTTGACGCCGATGCGGTGCGCGGACACAAGGTGGAAGTGCTGCGGGCTATCAGCCCCATGTCGAAGGATGAAGTCGCGAAGTACACCGTTCGCGGACAGTACGGACCTGGCCAGATCGACGGCAAAGCCGTGCCGGGTTACCGCCAGGAGCCTGGAGTCAAACCTGATTCGCAGACCGAAACTTATGCCGCGGTGGAATTCCACATCGATAATTGGCGCTGGGCAGGAGTTCCCTTCTACGTGCGGGCGGGCAAGCGGCTGGCGAACCAGTTGACGGAAATCGCTGTCCACTTCAAACGCACGCCGCAGGCGCTGTTCTCACGGAATAGCGAAGGCGTGCATCACAACGTCATCACCATGCGCATTCAGCCCAATGAAGGCATAGCGTTGAGCTTTAGCGCCAAGCAACCGGGCCTTCAGTTCCAGGGAATTCGCGTGGATATGGATTTTTCTTACCACGATGCCTTTGGCACCGAAACGCCGGCGGCCTATGAAACGCTGCTGCTCGACGTAATGCGCGGCGATCCGACGCTGTTCACCCGGCGCGATGAAGTGGAAGCAGAGTGGCGCATCATCACCCCAATTGAAGAAGCCTGGGCCGAGTTGCCGCCGCCGCAATTCCCTAACTACGCCGCCGGCAGCGAAGGTCCTGCTGGGGCTGACAGGTTGATCAGGCAGGATCAAATGCACTGGCGTCCGTTGAAGGACGGCGCAGCGCAATCGTCGTAATAGGATGAACTACAACCTCAGCGGCGCATGATCATTGTCCTGATGGGCGTAACCGGAGCCGGCAAGACAACCGTGGGAAAGGCTCTGGCTGGCGATCTGAGCTGGCGCTTCGCCGACGCCGACGACTATCACTCGGCGGCCAATATCGCCAAAATGCGAGCTGGAATTCCCTTGACCGATGAGGACCGTGCGCCCTGGTTGCAAGCTCTGCACCATGCCGTTGTCGCCTGGCTTGCGGCTGCGGAAAGTGTGGTGCTGGCCTGCTCGGCGCTGAAGGCTGCGTATCGCGATCAATTGCTGATAAGTCCCGAGGTCAGGCTGGTGTATTTGCGCGGCAACGTTCGGCTGTTTGCCGGGCGCATGGCTTCGCGGCAGGATCACTTCATGAATCCTCATCTGCTGCGCAGCCAATTTGAAACTCTGGAGGAGCCAACCTATGCGCTCACGGTTGACGCAAGCTTGACCGTCGCGCAGCTCGTGAGTGAAATCCGTCGAGGGTTGCAACTTTAGCCCGCGATGGTGACATCTAAAGCCCAGTGGCGATGGCCCCACATCCAATGAGCCGCATACTCCTGTGGACACTGCTGGCGTTTCTCGCGGCGGGGGCTATCGGCCTCGTTGTCCTGCTTACCGTGCCCGCCCCGGTTGAACGCTGGCTGCAAAGCCGCATCCTGCTGGCTCTACGCCAACACTATAAGAGCGATGTTCAACTGGAAAATCTGCACGTTACCCTGGTCCCCGAGTTCATCGCGAGCGCCGACAACCTGGTGCTGCCAAATCGGGGCGATGGCCAGTTTCCGCCGCTGATCGCGGTGAAGCATGTTACGGTTCGCGCCGCTTTCTTCGAATTGTTACGGAGGCCTATCCATGTCAGCTGGGTCAAACTGGATGGACTCCAAATTCACGTGCTCCCTAAGGAGGAGGCTGAAGCTGCACCGGGAACGGCGAAACCGGAACACCGCACTCACCTGTCGAACTTTGTCATCGACAAGGTCGACGCCGACGGCACCCAGTTGTACGTTCTACGCAAAGATCCGAATCGCGAACCCTTGCAGTTCCAATTGCGCCACCTGACCTTGCGCAGCGCCGGCCTGGGCCAGCCGATGACTTTCACGGCGCAGCTTACCAACCCCACTCCGCCGGGCTTGATCGACACGATCGGACACTTTGGACCGTGGGACCTGGATGAGCCTTCCGATACCAAGGTCGATGGGCATTACCTTTTTCAGCATGCCGATTTGTCGGTGTTCAAGGGCATCTCGGGAATGCTCTCTTCGGTGGGTGATTATCGCGGGGTGCTGCACAACATTGTGGTCGACGGCACCACCGACACGCCTGACTTTAAACTCGACAGCGGAGGCGAGTCGGTTCATCTCACCACGAAATTTCATGCGATCGTTGACGGCACCAATGGCAACACTTTTCTGGAGCCGGTGAAGGCCCACTTCCTCAACTCAGATATCGTCACCAACGGCGAGGTCATCGGCCATCCCGGGCATAAGGGCAAGACGCTTCTTCTGGACGTCGACATTCACCAGGCGCGAGTGCAGGATATCCTTGCGCTGGCCGCCAAATCAGAACCTCCCGTACTGACTGGCTGGCTCAGCCTGAAGGCCAAGCTGAATCTGCCGCCCGGCGAGGACACGGTCCTTAACCGGATGCTGCTCGACGGCGATTTCAAAGTGTGGAACGCGCACTTCACCACCGAGAAGATCAACCAGATTCTGGTTGAGGTGAGCCGGCGCGGCCAGGGCAAACCCCAGGATGAGAACATCGTTGACGTAGCCGCGGAGTTCGCGGGCAACTTCCATCTGCGAAATAGCGATTTGACCTTCAGCCAATTGCAGTTCGCCGTACCCGGCGTACAAGCGCAAATGAATGGCTCCTACGGTCTCCATAGCGAGCGGGTCAATTTTGTCGGAGACGTGAAGCTGGAAGCGAAAGTTTCCCAGACCATGTCGGGCGTCGCCCACTATATTCTGATTCCCTTTGATCCCCTCTTCATGAAGCACGGTGCCGGCACTTATCTGCCCGTAACTGTCGGGGGCACGCGACAACATCCGGAAGTTCGATTGCAGTTGGGAAAGATCTTCTAGGAAAGTCGTTGATTCTCAGCCACAACATTCTTGCTCCTGCCATCGAAGCAAACAACCCTTTTGTCATCCCAACCGGAGCGGAGGGATCTGCGGTCTCTGTGTGCCGGCAAACACTGAGTTCGCCCGCAGAGGTGCTTCGACTCCGGCGTGCAGAAAAGGCGCACGCTTGCGCTCAGGATGACAAACCAAGAATCCTATGACATCAGGATTGCGTGCTAGTGCGCTACGTCCTGTGCCCGGCCTTTCCACTCCCCGCCCCGACCAGTCCAAAACTTCGCCGCCGAATGAATGGTTGCGACCATGTAGAACGCGGCACTGAGCGGCAGGCTTAGCGCCCAAAGCTGATTGAGCCTGTAAAAGCGAATCATCGGCAGGTAAAGTGTGATCATCAACAGATAGGCAACGGCGCCCATCGCCATAAAAATCAACGTCCGGCTCGCCAGCAGGCCCAGCGGCAACAGGTAGAGCCACGTCATTCCCACGACCGCGCCCAGCAGCAGCCAAAGCGAGTGCCGCAACTGGTTGAAAGCGGTGCGGGCGATCATTCGCTCAATTTCGCCGAACGATTTGTACCGCCGCAGGCTTCGGGTTTCGCTGGTCAGCCCCAACCATACCTTACGGCCGGTAGTCTTGACGGCAAGGGCCAGCGCACAATCATCGATGATCTCGTGTCGTATGGCAGTGATCCCACCGATACGTTCCAGCGCGCCCGGGCGAATCAAAATGCAACCACCGGCCGCGCCTGCGGTCTTGCGGCGAGGATTGCGAATCCATTCCGGGGGATAGAGCAGGAAGAACAAGAACACGAACGCGGGAATCAGAAGCTTTTCCGCGATGCTGCGGCAGTGCAGCTTAACCATGAAAGAAGCGACATCGTAGCCTTTCGATTCGGCCAGGGCGACGAGGGTGGCAACATTGTCGGGCGAGTGCTCGACGTCGGCATCGGTCAGCAACAAGAATTGCGGATGCAGGGCGAGCGCTTGCTCAATTCCCTGCTGCACCGCCCATAGCTTCCCTGACCATCCGTACGGCAATGGACGCCCGGAAAGCACTGTCACGCGCTGCTCTTGCGACAAGTCAATTGCGGCCTGACGTGCAGCCTCGCCGGTCCCATCCGTACTGTTGTCGTCGACCACGAAAATGTGGAGTGCGTCGGCGCAACTCTGCCGCAACAGCGAGCCCACCGATCGGCCAATAGCATCAACTTCGTTACGGGCGGGAATGACGACGGCGATCGGCGCAATTATTTTCGCGGGCGGCAAGGTCGGCGCGACCAGGCGCTGGACCATCCAGAAACGCCCATGCCCCAGCAGCAAGTAAAGCCAGGCCAGGACGCATAGGGCTCCGGCTATCAGAGCGAACGAATGCAGCAAACTGGGTACAACGGTTTCCAGCGTCACGTTGCCTGACCACAAATTCGAAGTAGCATGTCGCACGCTGCAGGAAACGAGATCATTTAAGGTGGCGATCGCAGAACTGTCCAGGGTTTAGAACAGAACCCGCCCTCAGCGGCACCGCGAGCAAGTCCTTGTCTCCCGACACCAGGCACCGGGCCTTCGACTGAAGCAAACAATCGATGAACTTGATATCTGCTGGATCGCGACAGGAGATGCCCGATGCCGCGACGGATTGAACCATCTCTCCGTAGCGGCGTAAGAAGTCGAGAAACGGTTCGCCATTGATCCCAGGAAAATTGCCGGAAAGTTCACCTAGGACTCGTTCGTATTCCTGATAGATCGATGAAGAATAGACAACCGTGACTTGCCGGTAGCGCCATGCCAGCAGGATGCGGTGAGGCGCCCCCGAAAAGAAAATACCCGACACGAAGACGTTCGTGTCAAGCACGATCTTCACGGTGCGTCCCGAACTGCGGCAATCGCCCGCTTCACATCCCTCGTCGTCAGACCGGCTGCGTGCGCCTGCCGCCGGGCTTCGCGGATAAGATTATCGAACTCTCTCCACGAAGGCGCAGACAAGCGCTGTAACAGCAACGCATCACCCTTGGCGACCACCACAAACTCTGCTCCTGGTTCAAGCGATAGCTGCTCGCGAATGCGCTCTGGAATAACTACCTGACCGCGAGAGGACATTTTTGTAGTTAGCGGATTCATAATCTTACCAGTAAGATTATACCATTCGGCTGTTTTCCAGATCCTACCGGCTGGCCAGGCCTCCGGCAGTTTCTCCGCCGTCGATCACGTAGACCTGACCGGTGAGATAGGCGGCATCGTCAGAAGCCAGGAAAGCAAACAGGGCGGCGATTTCTTCCGGCGCGGCGTGACGGCCCAGAGGGATCTTGCGATTTACGGCTTCCAGCATGGCATCCGAATATTCGGCGCGCTGCATCGGGGTAAGAACATAGCCGGGTGCGACCGCGTTGACCCGCACTGCAGGAGCCAGTTCCAGCGCCATGGTGCGCGTCAGCTCGATGACTCCCGCCTTGCTTGCGTTGTAATCGGCGTAAAAAGGGTGACCCACGATGCCGTTGGTGGAGGCCATGTTCAGGATCACGCCGCCGCCGCGATTTGACATGTAGCGTGCCGCGGTTTGCGCGACGTTGAAGACACCGCTAAGGTTCACGGCAACCACCCTGCCCCACTCTTCTGCCGTGATATCCAGAAACTTATGCCGAATACTGATGCCGGCATTATTGATGACGACATCGAGGCCGCCCAACACCAGAATCACATTTCCGAAGGCGTGCTGCACTTGTGCCAGGTCGCAGACATCGGCGATGAAAGCCGCAGTGAGGGCTGGAAATTCCCGGGAGATTCGCTGGCAAGCCTTCTCGTCGCGATCAAGAATCACGACCCGCGAGCCTTCCTCGAGCAAGCGCACCGCCGTAGCGGCACCGATGCCGCTGGCGCCTCCGGTGATAACCACTCTCTTGCCTTGAAGTCCCCGCATAGCTGCGCACCAATATCGAGGTCTCTCCGACAGACGATAAACGCCTGTCGCAGTGGCTGTGTCGCTCAGACTGGAGCAGGCCTCGATGATACTCCCGGTCACGCTCATAACCTGCTAAACTTCTGCCGCAAGAGCCCCAAGATGACACCATCGGTTACAGGTCTGCGAACCCGGCTTTTCGGCGATCCCGAAGGCCAGTTCGTTCACGACGTGGTTCTGGATTCGTGTCGCCGGCATGGAGCCAAAGTTGCGATCATCGACACCTCCTCCGTCCCGGAACAGCGCATCACCTACGCCGCCTACGGCGAAATGGTGGAGCTTGCCGCCCGAGGCCTGGTGGCCGCCGGCCTTCGCCCGGGTGAAGTAATTGGCATCTTCCTGCCCACCTGCTGGGAGTTTGGCGTGGCTTATCACGCTGCCATGCTGGCCGGCGCTATCCCTACCACGCTGAACCCGACGTACCGGGAGCGCGAAGTCTACTATCAGCTGGAGAATTCCGGCGCGGTTGCACTCATCAGCGATGGGTCGCTGCTCACGGGAATCGATTTATCGGGCTTGCCCACCTTGCGCCGGGTTTACACCGTGCGCACAGCCGGCCCCACCGGCTCGCTCTTCTTCGATTCGCTCTTCGAAGTACAGACTAGTTCCCTTCCCGAACCTGAGCTGGATTCGCGGCTTACCTTGGCTACGCTTCCCTACTCCAGCGGCACCACCGGCCTGCCTAAGGGAGTCATGCTGTCGCACTACAACCTGGTCGCCAATGTGTATCAGACATTGATTCCGGGCGAACCCGGTGCCATCGCCGAAGACGATGTGATGCTGTGCTTCCTGCCGCTTTATCACATCTACGGCATGACCGTCGGACTCAACTTGTCGCTGATTCGCGGCTGCACGCTGGTGCTTATGGCGCGCTTCGATTGTGAAAAGTCGCTGCAGATCTTTTCTGAGGAAGGCATCACGCTTACGTTGTGCGTCCCGCCCACGCTGCTGGCGTATTGCCGGATAGCGGAGCAAGGAGCATTTCCGAAGCAGCATCGGATGCGTTGGGTCAAGTCTGGAGCAGCACCATTGGCGCCGGAACTGGCGCGCCGCTTCACCGAGTGTACGGGCATCCCGATTCGTCAAGGCTACGGAATGACCGAAGCCTCGCCGGTTACACACATGGGCTTCCTTACGCCCGAGTTGTACCAGCCTGACTCCATCGGAGCGCCCGTGGCACAGACCGCGTGCCGCGTGGTCGATGAGAAAGAGATCGACGTAGCGCCGGGTGAGATTGGTGAACTGGTGATGCGAGGTCCGCAATTCATGCTGGGATATTGGAATGCTCCCGATGCGACGGCGTCGGTGCTGCGCGACGGTTGGTATTGGACCGGCGATATCGTGCGGGTCGACGAGAATGGCTTGTACTACGTCGTCGATCGCCGTAAAGAGATGATGAAGTACAAGGGATTTTCCATCGCGCCCGCCGAGGTAGAGAGCGTGCTGCTGGAGCATCCTCTGGTGCGCGATTGCGGCGTAGTCTCGCGGACCGACGCTTCGGGCGAGGAAATCCCCTGCGCCTTCGTTGTCTTGCGGGAGGGGCTGCCGCCTAATCAGGAGACTGCCGACCGCCTGCAAGGCTTCGTGGCCGAGCGGCTGACGCACTACAAAATGCCGCGTGAAGTCTACTTCGTGCAGTCGCTACCGCGGACTGCGTCGGGCAAGATCCTGCGACGGGAGCTGCGGAAACTGGTGTAGAACTCTCCAGGGAAAAGCCCAAAACCGTTCACCACAGAGGCACGGAGGCACAGAGAAAAACAAGGCTTGGTGAAAGCCGGAAAAGCAAAGTTTGACCTGGCACCCACGACAAAATTATGAGGCTAGTCTCCACTTGGCCGTATGAATCGATTCACGGTGAGCATCGCTGATCGCACCAACCGCGAACTACGCATCAGACAATTCTGAAACTTTTCTCTGTGTCTCTGTGCCTCTGTGGTGAACCGGTTTCAACACAGCACCGCGAAGGCTTCTATAATCGATGCTTCTCATGGAAGCTACCGGTACCCTCTCTTCTGTACGTCCAGCAAAATCCAAATTCATCTTTCGCACTGTCGTCGCCTTCCTGGCGCTATTGCTGATCGCATTTCTGGCCTTCGATTTCTGGTTTTACCGCGCAGTGAAGGCCTCACTGCCGCAGAGAGATGGCACGCTCCACCTGTCTGGGCTCGCCGCTCCCGTGATCATTACTTACGATTCGCTGGGCGTGCCCCACATCTCGGCCTCGAACCTCGGCGACCTGTTCTTCGTCCAGGGATACGTCACCGCGCAAGACCGGCTGTGGCAGATGGACATGACGCGACGATTTGCTTCCGGCGACCTGGCGGTCATCCTGGGTGCGCAATACGTCAAGTACGATCGTGAGCAGCGCATTCTCGGACTGCGTCAAGTTGCCGAACAAGTTGCCTCCGGCATGGACGTGCAACAACGAGCATACTTCGAAGCTTATGCCGCCGGGGTCAACGCCTATATCGAGCAGCATCGGAAAACCTTGCCGCTGGAGTTCCGCTTTCTAACGTACTTCCCTCACGTCTGGACAGTCGAGGATTCGGTTCTGGTCGGATTGTCGATGACCGAATTTCTCAACCACGGTCTCTACAAAGACAAGTTGGAGAAGGAGAAGATTCTGGCGAAGCTTGGTCCGGAACTGACGGCCGATCTGTTCGTCAACACTTCATGGCGCGATCATCCGCCCGGGGCCGACAGCAGTTCCATCGAAAATGAGATCCCTGGGGAGACGACTCCCGACGAGGAAGAAGAATCTCCGCAAAGTCCGAAAGGCAACCGTGACACGCTTCCCGCTCGCGGGAAGGGACAGAGTGAACTGGCGCCACTCGATCGCCTGCTGGATATGCAGCGCGAACGGTTTCGTCCGGGATCGAACAACTGGGTCCTCTCCGGCGCGCATACGGCTTCCGGCAAGCCGATGTTGTCGAACGACATGCACCTCGAGCTGGAGATTCCGAACGTGTGGTACGAAGCGCATCTGACAGCCGGGGACTTCGATGTTGCAGGCGTGACGTTGCCGGGAGTGCCCTTCGTCATTGCGGGACACAACCGGCGAATCGCCTGGGGGCTGACCAATCTCGGGGCGAACGTTGAAGACCTGTACGTCGAGAGGTTCAACGAGAAAGGCGAATACCTGACTCCGCAAGGTTGGGTGCAGCCGCAGCATCGCCAGGAAATCATTCGCGTCAAAGGCAAGCCGGAAGAGACGCTCGACGTGATGGTGACGCGGCACGGGCCCATCATCAGCGACCTGATACCGGGAGAGAATCGCAAGCTCGCGCTGAAGTGGACGGCCTACGATCCACAGGCAACCCGCATTCCCTTCTTCGCCGTCGACTCGGCGAAGAACTGGCAGGATATCCAAGTGGCATTTTCGCAACTCGGCGCGCCGGGACTGAATGTGGTTTACGCCGACGCCGATGGACACATCGGCTATCAGACTGCCGGCCTGGTTCCGCTCCGCGCGACCGGCGACAACTCGGTTCCCGTGCCGGGCGAAGACGACACGCACGAGTGGACGGGATATGTGCCTTACGACAAGCTGCCCAGCGTTTACGATCCGCCTTCGGGAATCCTTGCGACCGCAAATGGCCGGGTCACGCCTGACGGCTATCCCTATCCGCTGAGTATCGAATGGATGTCTCCGTTTCGCACCCAGCGCCTCTATAAGCTGCTGAATACCGATAAGAAATTTACTCCGCAGGACATGTTGACGATCCAGACCGACATCGTTTCTACCTTCGATCGCTTCTGTGCCGAGCGCTTCGTCTATGCGGTCGACCACTCGCCCAGAGCTTCGCAGCGCGCGAAGTCGGCTGCCGAATTGATGAGAGCATGGGACGGCACCATGGACACGGACTCGGCGGCTGCGACCATCGCGGTGTTCTCACGCAAGGAACTGGAGGAATTGCTGCTCAAGTCCAAGCTGGGCGACGAGTGGAAGGATTACAAGTGGTTCATGAGTCCGGTATGGCTGGAGAATGTGCTGACCCACCAGCCTCCACGCTGGCTGCCGCCGGGTTATTTCAGCTACGACGAGTTGCTGACCGCTGCGGTCGAGGCCGCCGTGAACGATGCCAGCGCCACCCGGGCGCTGGCCATGTGGAGGTGGGGACGGGTGCATCGTGTCGACATCGAGCATCCTTTCTGGAGCCACGTCCCTATCCTGAAGAAAGGCGCCGGCACGGGCAGCCTGCCGCTCTCTGGCGATGAACAGACGGTAAAGCAGGTGGGGCCGCACTTTGGACCTTCAGAGCGAATGACCGTCGACTTCGCTGACCTGGATGGGACGACGCTCGACATTGTGAACGGGCAGTCGGGCAACATTTTCGATGGCCATTACAACGATCAGTGGGACGCCTATTATCACGGCCGCACCTTTATTCTGCCGTTCTCGCCCGCTGCAGTGCAGCGGGCAGGCGTGCATCATTTGCGGCTGGAGCCGTAAGGCGATGGATAGTGGTTGGTGAATCGTGGTTCGTGATCCGGGCTTAGTTGACAACCTGGTAGCTAACCTGGTTTTTTAGCGATGCAGCGTAAAGGCAGAAGCCCAGAGCGCCATCGGCGCAAAAGAGTTTAGCTCGGCCCTTCAGTATTGGGTAGTCCAGCCGATACGCCCGTGCCGTAACCAGGACAGAGCAGCTTCGTCTTTGTCGGCCCTACTGATCCACCTGTACGATGCCGTAAAGCGCTCCAGTAAAAGACAGCTGAGTGCCTTGCAAGGTATCGGTGTCGGTGCCGTAGATGTTTAAATATCCGCCCTGGATGACGTACATCACGTCGCGTCCGCTGATTGCCAGCAGGCTGGTAACCGCGCCGTTAGGCGGAAAGGGCGGGTCGGCGGTGTAGTTGGCGACGTTGACCACCGACAGGCAGCCCTGGACCGTATTCATGCAGGTGTTGGCACCGATGTACAGTTTGTTATTGGTCGACAGAGCCATGGTCGAGTGGTAACCGTCTCCAATGGCGACGGAGTTCCCAGTTATGCGAGTCATGTTGCTGACGTTGACTGCGTCGAACGTCGACATGGTTCCCGGAGGCACAGGACTGCCCGCGACATACAGCGTAGTCCCGTTCAGCAGACCTACGCTGGCTCCGCCCACCGGCACCGTGGCTTGAATGGTTTGCGTAGGAATATTGAATTCCGATACCGAGGCCGCGCCGCTGGAACCGCATTCCGGACCACAATTCAACACATAAGCGGTATTGCTGTCGCTGCTGAAAAACGCATTAACCGGAGCAGCAAAGCCGGGGATGGCAACCGGAGTCACGGTTGTCGCGGTCAGATTGATCAGGTATAGCGAATCCGAATTGTCTGCAAACACCAGCAGGAACTGGCCGCTGGGGCTGAGAGCGATATAGCGGGCCGACGGAATAGCGTAACTGGCGGTAATCACCGAGCTGGCTACATTGATCACCTGCACCGCTCCAGGTCGCGAACCGCTAACCAAAACTGTAGGGGTGGGCGCGTAGACCGTCGTGCTATCGGGCGAGAACAGCGCCATTCCAGTGTAGGTCGGCAGAGCCACCGTGCCACTGGTCGTTTCGCTGGTATTGTCCACAAAATAGAACGACAAAGTGTTGGGATTGTAAGTCAGTGTCGTAGTGCGGTCAGGGCTCAGCACTGCAAACGTAAGCGACGTGGTAACCGACACGGTCACCGGGACGCCAGGAACTACTTGGCCGGCGGAGTTGGTGGTCTCGGCGGTCAGGGGGCTGGTGTCATTTTGGGTGTCGACGATTTGCAAATTTCCCGAGTACGTATTGGTAATGAAAGCACGGTGCGAGACGTTGCTAGGCGGTGCGGTGGTAGAGGTTCCGCTTCCGCCACAGGCCGTCACCATAAGGATGGCAGGCAAGCTCAACAGGAGGATGGCAACACGCTTCAGACGTCTGCCCCGTAAAACATTATGATTTGGCATGAGTTGCTGGAAACCGTTGAATTATAACAGAGCCCGGCGCATCTTCTGAGCCTGCTTCCAATGGCCATTTCCCTCAATTTGGGATAAAGTTCAATCAAGCCTGACTCTCAAACATCTGAACATTATGCCGACAGGACTCAACTCCCGGTTGCAGAAGGGCGCGATTTTATGTGACGGCGCCATGGGTACCCTGCTGTATTCCAAAGGTATTTTCATCAATCGCTGCTATGACGAACTGAACCTGTCGGCACCCGATCTGATCCGCGGCATTCACCAGGAATACCTGAAGGCCGGTGCAGAAGTCATAGAAACAAACACCTTCGGCGCCAATTCGTTTCGTTTGGCCAAGCACGGATGTCTGGATAAGTTGGTCGACATCAACCGCCAGGGAGCGCGCCTGGCTCGGGAAGCGGCCAAGAGCTTCGATGCCCTGGTAGCCGGAGCCGTTGGGCCTCTGGGAGTGCGCATTGAGCCGCTGGGCAAAATCTCGCTGGCCGAGGCGCGCGCGGCTTTCCGCCAGCAGATTGCCGCCTTGAACGACGAAGGCATCGATGTGGTGATGCTGGAAACCTTCGGCTACCTGGAAGAATTGCATCAGGCCTTGCTGGCCGCTCGCGACGTGAATCCCGAGTTGCCGGTGGTGGCGCAGGTAACCATTGATGAAGACGGCAATTGCCTGGACGGCGCCAGTCCCGAGCATTATGGAGCGCAACTGGAAGCCTGGGGCGCCGACGTTATCGGCTGCAACTGCAGCGTGGGTCCGGTGGCCATGCAGGATGCGCTGGAGCGAGTGCGAGCGGTCACCACCGCGCCGCTGGCCGCTCAACCTAATGCCGGCATTCCGCGTTCAGTCGAGGGCCGCAACATCTACCTGTGCTCGCCGGAGTACATGGCGAATTTCATGGAAAGCTTCGTGAACGCCGGAGTGCGGCTGGTTGGCGGCTGCTGCGGCACCACGCCCGAGCACATCCATGCCATGAAGTTGTTTTTGAAGGTGGGCGCGGCTCGCTCTTCGTCGTATCAGGTGAAGAGAGCAACCGAGGCCAAGCCGGTCGAACCGCCGCCGCTGAGCCAGCGCTCGAATCTGGGACGCAAGATTGCCGCCGGCGAGTTCGTCACCATGGTGGAAATCGTTCCTCCGCATGGCATCGATGCCAAACGCGAACTGGAAGGCGCCAAGTTTCTGAAGTCGGTCGGAGTGGATGGAATCAACATCCCAGACAGTCCTCGCGCCTCGGCGCGCATGAGTAATCAGGCGCTTTGCCTGCTGGTGCGCCAGCAGATCGGCATTGAACCAATCTTGCATTATACCTGCCGCGATCGCAACGTGCTGGGCATTCAATCAGACCTGCTCGGAGCCAGCGCAGTCGGAATCCGCAACCTGATTTGCATTACCGGGGATCCGCCGAAGATGGGTGATTATCCCGATGCGACCGCCGTCTTCGACGTGGATTCCATCGGCCTGGTCAACATTGTTCACAACCTGAACCGCGGACTCGATATCGGCGGCAATCCCATCGGGAACTCGACTGGCTTCGTGATCGCGGTGGGCGCAAATCCTGGCAGCCTCAACATTGACGAGGAGATTCGCCGCTTCGAATACAAAGTGGAGGCCGGTGCGGAGCTGGCGGTCACTCAGCCGGTCTTCGATATTCGCCTCCTGGAAGAGTTTATGCGGCGGATCGAGCAGTTCCGAGTGCCAGTGGTAGCCGGTATCTGGCCGCTGACCAGTACTCGCAATGCCGAGTTCATGAAGAACGAGCTGCGGGTCTCGATTCCCGACGAGATCTTCGAGCGCATGGCGAAGGCCACTACCGCCGATGCCGCCCGCGCCGAGGGCGTGGCCATCGCGCGCGACATGCTGGCCGCCGTCAAAGACATTGTGCAAGGCGCACAGATCAGCGCTCCCTTCGGACGCTACTCGTGTGCCGTGGACGTGCTGGAGGCGTTAGGCGGGACCAGTAAACGTGCGGCGGTGTAGAGCTGAGGCAGCCCGATTTGGTGTCGGGTGCGAGCATACGCCCGAAACACCATCCGGACCGTACCATCCTCCTCACCGCAGGATTGAATTTGCCCACTTCCTCCCTATGAATTGTCATCCCGAGCGGAGCCCGCCTCGGGCGGAGCCGAGGGATCTGCGGTTCACCCGGGAAAGTGGGCAGAGCGCAACTCGTGCTTGAAGTTGGCCGCACTGCTCGAAATTTTCACATCCAACGAACCCAATTTTGCACTAAAATCAACCTAGGAGTTTGTACTTGCCCAAGTTTGAAGAGTGTCTTGAGCGACTGGAAAAAATCGTGGCGGAATTGGAAAAGGGCGATGTCTCGCTCGACCACGCGCTTGAGCTCTTCGATGAAGGAATGAAACTTTCCGGTTCCTGCCGGAAGGAACTGGAAGAAGCCGAAGGCAAAGTGGAAATCCTGCTGAAGCGTAATGGCAAGCTGCAGCCGGAAGTGTTCGAAACCACAGCTCAGCCCGACGCCTCGAAATAGCGCCGGCCCGCTCGATAAGAAGATGCTCTCGCACCGGCATGGTGCGACCTGGTTCAACCGTTAATCCAAATTGCTCAACGGACGGCTTGCTACCATCCATCTACCATCTTAAAGAGGTTTATCATGCGGCCCATCAATGTTGTTCTCGCTCACCATGACGCCGTACTGGCCGAGCGTCTGGCTGCATCGCTTAATAAACAGTTTCGCAATCTGGTGACTGCCAAGTCCTGCGAAGAACTGAAGTCGGCGGTCACCCGGTTTCATTCTCCCTTCGCCGTGGTGGACTTGGAACTGCTTAGCCTCACCGAACTGAAAGACCTGTGCCGGAAATTTCCTTCCACCGCATTCGTCTGCGTTCACCGGCTGGCCGACGACCGCATGTGGTCTGAGGCCCTGGCGGCGGGCGCGGTTGACTGTTGCTACGCTGCCGATGTCCCGGGCATCCTGTTGGCATCGGAACGCTACGTCGTTCTCAGCCGGGCACGTTCCGCCGCAGCCTAAGAAGGGCAGTGAGATCTCATAGTTTGTCATCCCGAGCGGAGCCCGCTTCGGGCGGAGCGGAGGGATCTGCGGTCCTTCCCTGAGTCAATTCCTGGTCGCGCGATAACTTACTGACTCTCGGCGTAAGGTGCCCGCCTGCGTCATTTATACTTCCTTCTTCATGCTCAAAGACACGCTGCAACAAGCTCGTAGCATCGTCGACCAGACCTTAGAACGGCTGCTGCCGCCGGCCACGCAATATCCTTCCTCCATCCACCAGGCCATGCGGCACAGCGTCTTTGCCGGCGGCAAACGCCTGCGCCCCATCCTGTGCATGGAGGCCGGGCAAATGGTGGAAGGCTGCATTCCGCCCGGGATCGAGGAGTTGGGTGCGGCGCTGGAGATGTTGCACACCTACTCCCTAATTCACGACGACCTGCCTGCGCTGGACAACGACGATCTGCGTCGCGGCCTGCCTACCTGCCACAAAGCCTTCGGAGAAGCCACCGCCATCCTGGCCGGCGATGCCCTGCAAACCTACGCCTACGAGGTGATGGCGAAGCTACAGTGCCGGCCCAAGGCGCGCGTGTCCATCATCGGCGAGGTCGCGCACGCCACCGGAACCATCGATGGCATGATCGGCGGCCAGGTGATGGACCTGGAAGCCGAACATACCCGCCCGGACGCGAAGACGCTGGAGTACATTCATCGCTCCAAAACCGGCGCCCTGCTGACCGCCAGCGTGGTTACCGGCGGCATGTATGCAGGAGCCAATGCGGCGCAGGTTGAGAGCCTGCGAGATTTCGGGCAGAACATCGGGCTGGCGTTTCAGATCGTCGACGACGTGCTGGATGTTACCCAAACCTCGGAGCAACTGGGCAAGACCGCCGGCAAGGACACGGCTACCGAGAAGGCGACCTATCCCGCGTTGTTCGGCGTCGATGGCTCGCTGAAGATGGCCGACGAACTGGTGGCCAAGGCAGTGGCGGCCCTGGATAGTTTTGGCGAGAGCGCCGCAAATCTACGGGAGATCGCGCATTTTCTGGTGGAGAGGAAGAAGTAGAGGACAACAGGGCATCCGCGTGTAGCCAGGATCGTTCATTCCAGAACCACCACATAATCGCGAAACTCGCTTCCAGCGAGCGCCTTGATCGCACGATCCAAGGTCGCCAATCGTCCCTTCTTCCTTGCCGAGAGCCCCAGTAGATAAGCGTCACTTACCTGCTGATGACCGAAGAGCCTCTCTGCAAAAGGCTCGACTGCCTCGACGAAATTAAGGTCCATCGTCCAAAACCGGTGGCCGGGCAATTTGATGAGGTTGCTGAGCATCTCCAAGCCTTCGCTGATGTCGAGAGAGTGTTCGGCAAACCTCGGATTGGAAATTATCCTGACAAAGCTTGCTTGCGTCATTGCGCAGGTGGCCCAATGATTGCCGCCCGCGTTCTTGAACCAGCGCTTAACCAACTTATGAGCGACGTGATCCTCACGCACTAAGGCGATCAAAACATTGACATCGAGAAGAAACGGGCTCATCGCTCCTCAGCCTCGAGTACCTTAACGTGCTGGCTGGTGATGGGCTGTTTTGTTTTTGGCAGATCAAAAACCGGCAGGCCATCAACATACTTGATTCGTGACGATTTGCGCGTAGCGCGCACAATCAGCTCCGCAATCGCTTTGCTGAGCGTTAAGTCGCGACTCTCCGCATATTGCGTCGCAATAGCAGTAGCGTCATCATCAAGAGTAATTGTCGTTCGCATAGCATTATTGTGCCTGATCGTGTATGTTGATGCAATATTTTAGATACGCATCATAGATAGTACTTTATGATACTTGACAGCCGATGCATCATTATCACTCTTAGATCGATTGCACCGGCAGGGCCAGTAGGTCATCCACCAGTCCAACTTCCTTCTGTACGAAAGGTTCGGCGTACTGCACGCCCGCGAGCAGGCCGTAGTAGCCGGCCATGGCGGCGAGGCGCTCGCGGATTTCCGCCTGGCGCGGAAACAGCCCACTGCCCGCTGACTGGTCCTGATACTGCGAGCGGTAGGCCATGAGCGCGGCAAAGCGGGTCTCGAATTGCGCGGAGATGTCGATCACAAACGTAGGCCGGACGTCGGCATAGAGGCTGGCGTAAATTATTTTGAAGGGACGATGCGGTGGAGCGTCCAGGTCGAGCTTCGCCAATCCCGCCAGAAACGTCGCTTCATAGCCGAGCACGGAAGCCGTGGCGTGATCGGGATGGCGGGCCTGCCAGTAAGGAAGAATCAGCACTCGCGGGCGAAGTTGGCGAATGACACGCGCGACTTTCAGCCGGTGGTCATACGTGTTCTCGACCCGGCCGTCCGGGATATCCAGCGCCTGGCGCCAGCCGGCTTTGAGAATCCGCGCAGCCTCATCCGCTTCGCGCGCGCGATCTTCGACCGTACCGCGCGTGCCCATCTCGCCCTGCGTCAGATCGAGGATCGCGGTGCGGTAGCCGCGCTCGGCCATCTTCAGCAGCGTGCCGCCACAGGTTTGCTCCACATCGTCACGATGGGCGGCGATGGCAAGAATGTCAGCTTGTGCCGCGTCCGACATGGCTACAGCCTCATCGCCACGGCCACTCCGTCGCGCAGCGGAATGATGGTCGTGTACCAGTCGGGCGAGGAGTAGAGCAGGCGGTTCAGTTCCACGACGCCTTCGGTAACTCTGTCAGGCTCAGGTTTCGGCAGCTCAGGATTGCCGGCCGCATACGCTACCTTGCCGCTCCATAACGTATTGTCGATGACGAACAGTCCACCCTTGCGTACGCGCGCTGCCGCCATGTGAAAGACGCGCGGATAGTCGTGCTTGTCGACATCGCAGAAGAGAACGTCGAACTGTTCTTTGCGTTCGGAAAGCAGTTCCAGTGCATCGCCAACATGTACTTCGATGCGACCGGCTACGCCCGCCTGATCGAAGTAGCGGCGAGCTTCGTCGGCGTTCTTGCGGCTGCCATCGGTGTAGTGCACCTTGCCGCCCTCGCCCACCGCTTTCGCCCACCAGATAGTCGAGTAGCCGACGGCCGAGCCCATCTCAAACACGGTCTTCGCCTTGATCAGCCTGGCGTATTGATAGAAGAGCCGACCGACCGCGGGGCCGACGATGGGAATATCGCGCTCCTTGGCCTGGCGCTCGATTTCCTGCAGCACGGGTTCGCGCGGCGGAAGCATGGCATAGAGATAATTCTCAACGCGTTCATCTGTGATACGTTGCATTCAATCGATCCTCGCACGTGTAAAGCAGATTTGTAACCGGCTGAACCGTTCGCTGAAAAAACATAGTCTGAAATAATTTCCAAGGGCATGGCTTTAGCTACGTTGAAAAGTCGTTTAATTTGTCATCCCGAATACAGCTTCAGCCGGTGAGGCATCTGCTTTTTGGGCTTTCCAAGAAACTGTGTAGGGAGGAATGCCCTTCCCATTGTTGTTAGCAATTCGCCTCTCCACTTGAAGTCTGTGTCCTCCCTGTCTCCGCGGTGACGAGGGCTATTCGTTGCCCAGCGTCTGTCCCGGCTTCATCTCCAGGATCTCGGGACCACCCGGGCCAAGCAGTTTTTTCAGTTCGCCGGGTCGGCCGGTCAGCAGTGGAAACGTACCAAAGTGCATAGGGATGACCGTCTTCGGCTGCAGCAGCATGCAAGCGTGAGCGGCTTCGCGCGGGCCCATGGTGTAATGGTCGCCGATGGGAAGCATGGCAATCTCGGGGGCATACAGACTGATGGATGATCTGCATATCGCCGAAGACCGCAGTATCGCCCGCGTGATAGAGTCTGACGCCGCCGGGCAATTCCAGCACATAACCGCAGGCTTCGCCGCCATACACCATGCTGCCGTCGTCGTCCTCGATACCACAGGAGTGCACGGCATGGGTCATGGTGATCTTGACGCCGCCGACCGTCTGGGTGCCTCCCTTATTCATGGGTGAAGTCTGCTTGGCGCCCTTTTTCTGCAGCCAGGCGCAGAGCTCAAAAATTCCCACGACCATCGGGTTCAGTTCGTTGGCGATACGCACGGCGTCGCCAATATGGTCGCCATGCCCGTGAGTGCAGATCATGACGTCGCACTTCTTCACCCTCTTCTCATCCTCGGGACAGAGCGGATTGCTCAGCCAGGGATCGATGTAGATGGTTATGAGGTCTCGCGTCTCAATACGAAAGGTTGCGTGTCCCAGCCACGTAATCTTGTTGCCTTGAAGATTCATAAGGGCCTCTTGCGATCTTGGATTCGGGAAAGGATCACTGGGTTTCCGACTGGCGCCAGTCGCGATAACCGCCCGACAGCGACAGTACCTTGCTGAAACCCATTTTCTTAAGATTCAGCGCAGCCAGTGCCGAACGGCTGCCTCCGCCACAATACAAAACGAGTTGGCGATCCTTATCGGTAGTGATCTGGTCGATGTTCACTTCCAGAATGCCGCGCGGCATGGCGACCGCACCGGGAATCATTCCCTTCGCCTGTTCATCCCGCTCACGCACGTCAACCAGGGTGAAATCCTTTCCCGACTGCTGCATCTGTTTGAGCTCACCAGGACCAATCTCGCCGATCTGCGATCTCGCTTCATCCACCAGTTGCTTGAACTCGGGTAGAGGCATGATTCTCTCTCCTTTAGCAGAAAGGAATTCTAGTGGGTGCGCCGGCAGCCCGCAACTCGGCATTCTTGTGACAAGCACCGCCGGTGATACCATGCTGGATTGCCGGGCGGTATGGCTATGCAATCGGGAGCAGCCAGGATGCTCCCGCAAGAGCTGCATCCCGCGCCGGGCTCTGTGAAAACGGCTGCTATGATGAAGGACAAGAGTTCCGGCTTGATGTCATCGTCCAGCTCGCAACCGGCCACAGCGTCGACTCTCGATTCCTACCTGCTGGAGGTAGCCGACGCGGTCAATACGACGCTCGACCTGAACACTCTGCTACAGCGCGTGGCCGAGATGCTGAAGCAGGTTATCGACTACGAAATTTTTGCGATCCTGCTGCTGAACGAGAAAACTCAGGAACTGCGCGTACGTTTCCAGGTGGGTCATCCGCCCGAAGTGGCCGAACGCATCCGGATTAAAGTTGGCCAGGGAGTTACCGGACAGGCCGTGCTGCGGCGTGAAGCGGTGCTGGTCAACGACGTTGCAGCAGAGGAAAACTTCATCAACTCCGCGCCCGGCGCGCGTTCCGAGCTGGCAGCTCCACTGATCGCCAAGAACAAAGTGATTGGCGTGATCGACGTGGAAGCCGACCAGCCCGATGCATTCAATGAGGAACACAAGCGCCTGCTGACCTTGTTCGCGTCACGAATTGCGATCGGGATCGAAAACGCGCGCCTGTACACGCGGGTTGCAAGGCAGGCTCGGCAGCTCACATTGCTGACCGAGATCAGCCGCGAGCTGACGTCGATTCTGAATGTCGATCAGCTGTTGAAGCGGATTGCCGATTTGCTCACCCGCATCATCGACTACCAGATGTTTTCCATCCTGCTGCTCGATCCCACCGGCACGGTGCTGCAGCATCGCTTCTCGCTGCGCTTCAAAGAGAACGTACAGCTTAAGCACGAGATCCCGCTGGGCGTTGGCCTGGTAGGCTATGCGGCGGAACATGGGCAGGCCGTGCTGGTACCGGACGTGAGCAAAGACCCGCGCTATATCAAGGCGAACCCGGAAACGCGTTCCGAGCTGTGCATTCCTCTGATCTATAAGGACAAAGTTATCGGAGTGCTCGACATTGAGCACACCCGGCGCAATTACTTCAACGAAGACCACGTTCGCATCATGACTACCATGGCCGGACAAGTGGCCATTGCCATCGAGAATGCGACGCTTTATGAGCGCATCGCCAGCCAGGAGAAAAAGCTGGAGCAGGATCTGGCGCTGGCTCGCGAGCTGCAGTTCCGCCTGTTGCCGCAGAAACTGCCGGTATTCAAGAACGCCGAAGTGGCATCGCGATTTGCGCCCGCCCGCCAGATCGGCGGCGATCTCTACGACTTTCTGAAGTACAGCGGACACGGGGTTACCGGCATCGCGGTGGGCGATGTCAGCGGCAAGGGTGCCCCCGCGGCAATTTACGCGGCGCTGGTCAGCGGCATCGCGCGTTCGCATGCCAGCGAAGAACCCAGCGCAGCGGGCATGCTGGAAGCTATCAATCTGTCGCTGGCTGAGCGTCCGATCGAAGGCCAGTATGTCTCCATGATCTATGCCATCTGGGACGACAATCAGCAACTGCTGCAACTGGCCAACTCCGGCTTGCCCCGCCCGCTTTACCTTCACGATGGCAAGCTGGAAGAGATCCAGGCGACCGGCCTGCCCATCGGGCTCTTCACCAACGCGACTTACGACGAACTGAATCTCCGAGCCCGGCGCGGTGATGTCTTTCTGTTCATCAGCGATGGCATTCTGGACGCCACCAGTTCCCGCGGCGAGATGTTCGGACGTCACCGGTTGGAGAAAATCGCCCGTGAGAACGCGCATCGCAGCGCGGAAGAGTTGGTGGACGCAATCTTCACCGCCGTATCCCGGCATGCCGAGGGCGTAGCGGCCTTCGACGATCAAACGATTGTCGCTCTCAAAGTAAAAGGGCCCTCGCCGCCCGAGGCGAAAGCCCCCGAAACGAAAGCGAAGAAGTGAAAAGCCATCGTCCAGCCGAACGTCCGCCGGGATTCGCCTACCGTCGCGAAACCCGAGCCCTCAACAAGTCGGACCGCGAGTTGTATGCTGAGGATATTCCGTTGGCGAGGTTGGCGAAGCGATACGGAACGCCACTCTATGTTTATTCGGCCTCGACCATCCGGGAACGCTACCGCGAATTCGACCGGGCATTTGGCGGGTGCGAGCACACCATCTGCTACTCGATCAAGGCGAATTCGAATTTATCGATTGTGCGGCTGCTGGCAGGGCTGGACGCGGGATTCGACATTGTCTCCGGCGGAGAACTGCAACGGGTAATCGCCGCGGCGCCGAAAGCCACGGCAAAAGTCGTTTTCTCAGGCGTGGGCAAGATGGCTGAGGAAATCGATCAGGCTCTGCAGGCGGGCATTCTGTTGTTCAACGTAGAGAGCGCCGGCGAACTTGAACTGCTGGGGGCACGGGCGGCGCATCATCGCCAGCCTGCGCGTTTCGCCATTCGCGTGAACCCCCAGGTTGCCGCGAAAACCCATCCCTACATCTCCACCGGACTTCACGAGCACAAGTTTGGAGTTCCCTGGCGCGACGCTCCTGAGCTTTACCGGCGTGGCGCCCGAGAACGCTACCTGGTTCCCGCCGGAGTCAGCGTGCACATTGGATCCCAGATTATCGATGTAGGCCCCTTCCACGAAACCATGCAACGCGTGGCCTCGCTGGTAACTTCATTGCGAGCGGAAGGACTGGATATTCGTTACGTCGATGCTGGTGGAGGACTGGGCATCTCCTACACCAACTCGTCAGAGGGCAACTTCTCGAGCCAAGCGAAGCTGTACGCCAAGGCCGTGCGCCAGCCGCTGAACGGATTGGGAGTTCATCTGCTGCTGGAGCCGGGACGCGCCATCGTGGGACCGGCAGGCCTGTTGCTGACGCGAGTCCTTTACCGCAAGCATAACCACGGCAAACAATTTGTCGTAGTCGACGCCGCCATGAACGACCTGCTGCGACCGTCGCTTTATGATGCCTATCACGAAATCGTTCCCGTGGCTTTGCGCAAAGGTTCGGCATCGCCGGAGAAAGTCGATGTGGTGGGCCCGATCTGCGAGACCGGCGACTTCTTTGCCCGCGATCGCGTGATTCCAAGCGAGCAGGAAGGAAACTTGCTCGCCATCCTGGATACTGGAGCCTACGGCATGGTGCTGGCGTCGAACTACAACACGCGCCCGCGGCCGGCCGAAGTGCTGGTAGACGCCGCCAAGTCGCGTCTGATACGAAGGCGGGAGTCAATTGCAGACCTTTTGGCACCTGAGCGGCTGTAGTCGAACCACTTCCGTTCCAGCAATCGTAACTGATTAGATACCGCGATTTTGCCGATTGCGTTTAGCCTCAAGTTGTCCTATGCTCGCTTTCCACTGGAGAGCCCATGCAACCAAATCGATCTGACGCTGCCACTTCCGCTGCGGTCTGCCTCTGGTGTTATTCCCAGTACCTCAAAAGCACAAGCCGGGCTCGTGAGGGACACACGTTCTGCTCCAAGAAGTGCGAGATGGAAGCGCGCTCCTGGTTGCATGAAAGTGTAAAGTCCGCTAGCGAATAACCAAGGGCGCGGTCTCCTGGCCGCGCCTTTTTTAATCCGTAAACTCAGCTTGCTTGAAATTTTGCGGAGCGCCAGCCACACCTACCGTTGTCCCCACTTCAATTTATTGCGCAGCGCATCGAAGAAGGTTCGCCGCACGCGCATCAACTGAACTGTGTGCGCCGCCCGGCGGCAAAGGATGCGATCGCCCTGCTTGACCGGCGTGCCGATTTGTCCATCGATGCTGAGGAACGCGTCTTCCACACTGGTCTCGACCCGCAACTCAATCTGAGCTTTATCGGTCACCACCAGCGGACGGTGGGTGAGCGAGTGCGGGCATACCGGAGTTACCACAAACGACTCGACGGACGGCATCAATACCGGACCTCCGGCTGCCAGCGAATATGCCGTCGAACCGGTCGGTGTGGCGATGATGACGCCATCAGCCTTATAGCTGAAAACGAAAATGCCGTCGATCAGGAGATCGAAATCCATCAGCCGGGAGATGGCGCTTTTATTGACCACCACGTCATTGAGAGCGAAGTGGTGAGCCAGTTCCTGGCTGCCGCGAAACAGCGTGCAATCGAGGACGGCGCGGTTCTCGACCGGACATTGTCCGGCCACCGCGGCCTCCAGCGTGATGTACATCTCGCTGAGGGGCACTTCGGTGAGAAATCCGAGCGAGCCCAGATTGACGCCGAGAATTGGAACGTCTTCATGAGCCAGGGCGCGAGCCGCGGCAAGCAAGGTGCCGTCACCGCCCAATACCAGCGCAAAATTTGGATGTTTCGCGCCCATAGCGGTGCGCGGAATCACTTCCTCGCCAGTGGTGTACTGCGCGGTTTCCTGATCGAGGTAAAGGGTGTAACCACGGCGCCGAAACCAGGCCAGCAGGTCCGGCAAAATGCCAGCCAGTTCAGGCTTTGAGGGTTTGGAGATGATGGCGGCGGACTTCATGTCATTTGATGGAGAATTGTCCAGTGTACCGCGACCGCCTGTCCGCTGCTCGCAGGTCAGTTGAAGCGGGCGTGCAGCAGAAACTCCCGGTTCCCCTCCGCACCCTGAATCGGCGACTCGATAATCTCAAGCTGTGAGCCTCCGAGTTCGACTACCGCCGCAACCACTTTATCGACTGCCGCTTGCTGCGCTGCCGGATCACGCACGATCCCGCCTTTGCCAACCTGCTCCCGGCCAACTTCAAATTGCGGTTTGACCAGCACCAACAATTCGAAATCTGGCGCTGAGGAGCGCGCACAGCCCACTACCGCAGGGAGAACGAGTGTAGCAGAGATGAAGGCCACGTCCATGACCAGCAAGGCAATGGCTTGGCGTTCGCCATCGGGCCATAGTTGCTCAGCCGTGAGGTAGCGCGCATTGGTCTTTTCCAGCAACCGCACGCGGGCGTCGCCGCGTAACCCGGCGTCCATTTGCCCGTAGCCGGTGTCGACGGCGATTACCCGGGCGGCGCCGTGCTGCAACAGGCAATCGGTGAATCCGCCGGTCGAGGCGCCAATATCAACGCAGGTCTTGCCGGCGACGTCGACCTGCCAGTGCTCCAGCGCCCGCGCCAGCTTCAAGCCTCCGCGGCTGACGTAAAGGGGATCGTCGCCGAGAATCCGAATGGAAACATCATCGGCAACCGCAGCCCCGGACTTGGCCACTTTTTGCTCGTTGACCAGCACCCGTCCGGCAAGAATCAACGCCTGCGCCCGCTCGCGTGAGGCTGCAAGGCCGCGCTGCAAAAGCAATTTGTCGAGCCGCGATTTCACCGCGTCAGACTAGCACGGCCGGGGATAGCGACGAACATCGGTCCCCTCTTATGGCCGGCAGGATTAGCGATACGTACCGCACTTGGTTCGGTGCACTGTGTTAGAAATTTTGAATCCGTGCAACTTACGGGGTATCCGACTGCCTTTTCCACAGCGTTATACACATTTCTGTTGAAAACTATTCATGCGGTATTCACGAAGGCTGCAAACTCCTGCGACTTTGCCGGGTTTCGTGGCTGATGTCCGATCGACTATCTACTCCCTTCGCTGCGCATTTCGGCTCCCCGATTTTACGTGCGATACAATGACGGTTTCTCCGGGGACCAAGTGAATGGCAACGCCCACCAGGAAACGCACTGATAGCTCGCCGCGCAAGAAAACTCTCAGCAAGCCATCAATAACGGCCGCTCCGGCCGAACCGGCAAATGGAAATGGCGCTTCTGCTTCTAACGCAGAGGTTCTACGTCAGCTGTATTCCGGCCTGCTGAAGTGCCGCCTGCTGGAGGAGCTTGTCCAACGCCAATCGCCGCCTGCCGAACACGATTTCGCGATTGGGCACGAAGCAGTCGCAGTGGCCACGACCTTTGGACTCAGGGCGGAAGATACTGTTGCCGCCTCAAGCGCAAATCTCGCAGCTTGTGTCGCCGGAGGTGTACGCCTGCAGAATTTGCTGACGCAAGTATCCAGAGTCAATTCCTGCCGCTATGGATCCGGTGCGGTGGTCACGCCAGCTTCGCTTTCGAGCGATCCCCTCAACCTGGGAACCGGAGTGGCGCTGGTGCATAAGATTGAGCACAAGGGAAATGTGGTGATTGCTCTTTGCACTGAGGAGTCGCCGGCACTCGATCGCTGGCAAGAGGCGTTGAAGTTCGCCGGCACTCACAAGCTGCCTATCCTGTACGTGATCAAAAGCGGAGCGACCGATCCCGCTTCTAGCGGACCGCAGAATGCGCATCTGGAAGACTACAGCTTCATGGCCCGGGACTACGGTTTTCCCGGCATCATTGTGGATGGAGGAGACGTGGTCGCCGTCTGGCGAGTGGCGCAGGAGTCTCTGCATCGGGCGCGAAATGGCGCGGGAGCGACATTGATCGATTGCACTATGGACTCAGCGAGGGATCCACTGGCCCACATGGAGCACTACATGCGAAAACGAAGCGTGTGGGACAACGAATGGAAGAAACAGATCAGCCAGCAGATCCGGGCAGAGATGGAAGCGGCAGCCGCAGAACTTGCCGGCAAAGCCTGATTGCAGCGCCGGTCAACGAACCGGCATCTCGTGCGCTACTCACAAAGGCGTCGGCCGCAAACAGCAAGAGCGCGGGAGTTCCGCGCTCTGCCGATACCCTGCCTAACAAGTCACAGCTTTTCGTAAAACTCACATGCCGAGCACGAGATGTACATGCCTCCGGCGATGTCGCGCTCGCGATCTTTTACGCGCTTGACCACGCGGGTAGGCTTGCCGCACTTGGGGCAATCCGTGCTCTTGGTCGTGTCCATGATCTTCTTGCGGTCTGCGGTCTTTGCGATTTTGGCCATTCTTCTCTCCTGAAATCTAAGCGATTCTTGCCGCAGGCTGCTGCGGTACCAATGTCTACATGGCTGGGAGTAAAACGTAAGGCCGAAGCGGATGGGCGCGGCAGCGCGAGATGCACATGTCTCCAGCCCACGCTCCTGAGGAGCGGCTTCGACTGCAGTTGGGGCGCGCGTGGCGCCACTCTCTACTCGCCGGGTAGCAAAACCATTTTACATGAGGGCTGGCGGCGACGTCAGTTGATCCGCTTGATAGGTAAATCTTTGCCGCCGGTGGGCAGCACCATCCTGGTTACGTGACCTGCGGCGGCGAATTCGAAGCTGTGCTCGTCATTAGCGACTTTGGAGAAAAATTGCCGATCGCTTTCCGCCCCCAGCTCCTGCCTGGGGTCATCGTTCTCCTGCACAAAACGCCGGTTGCCTTCGCGGGTTATGGTCAGCATGGTGTCGGAATTGAATTGATAGCGGCCCACGAGTTTGTCCAAGAGATTAGGATCGATCGCGACCTCCTTGTGCTGCTTCAATGGCGGGCGAGGCGGCAGTTGGTTGTAGGGCGTGATTGCTCCCACTCGATCGGCGGGGTAGGTGTTTTTGGGCAAGGTTTCGAGCAGGTCCTTGTAGATACCCTCGCCGTTGGAGCTGTTGGTCATGATCAGGATTTCCGTGCCCGGCCTATCGAAACTGACCGTGTGGTGCCACCAGCCTTCGTTGTGCCCCTCTTTAAAGAATGTCTACCCTTTGGCGCGCACCAGTTCCTCAATGTCGCCCAACCGGTCACCCACCAAATTAAGCTTGTGCGCCAAGCCCTGGATCTCCGAGTGCGCGCGCCGGTTCACGTCGTAATCGAGTTCGCTGCGCAAGCGGTCTTTCTTATCCTGACGATTCTGGCTCATCATGATGACCGGCGCCTGGATGGCCGCAAGCATGGAGAGGAACAGGTTCAGCAGGATAAATGGGTAGGGATCCCAGGCGCGGCGGCCAAGGACAATGTTGATGGCCGTATAGACCACCATGAAAATCCCGAAGATACTGATGAAGGTCCAGGAGCCGCCAAACGACGCAACGGAGTCGGCAATCTTTTCCCCTGCCGTCTCCTGGTCGTCGATGAGCTCATTGGGATGGCGCAGAGCGCGGATGCGAATGAGTTGCTGCGCATTATGGAACTGTCGGCCCAGCGCTGCCAGCATGTCCATTCCGGCATGCGGCTTGCGTTGGATCAGGACCAGGATATCGCTGCGATCGACCTCGATACACTCGGTTTCGACCGAGGCCGTGGCTTCGGTCTGATGCGGAGTCCCCTCCAGCATGGAGGCGAAGCCGAAAAATTCACCCGGTCCAGGCTGGTCGACCACAAGTTCCTGGTTGTCTTCATCGACGGTCGTGACCTGCACCGCGCCGGAAACCATCACGTAGGCACGCTCGGCCACGGCACCCATCTTGTAAATCCGCTGGCGCGGAGCAAATTTCTTCAGCTCAACCTGGCTGGCCAGGATGGCCATCTCTTCACTGTCCATGGTGGCAAAAAGCGGAACCTGCTTTAGCACTTCGACGTCACACGACATAGCCGTCTCTCCTGCATGGTTTTGTCTGCCGAGTCTACATGCAGGTCTGCCCTCCGGCGCTTAACTTTTTGTGAAAGTCCTGCCAGACCTTGCCCTCCAGCACCAACTGAATTTTGGAGTCATACGCGACCGCAGCGGGAGCACATCCCGGCCGGTATCGACAGCCTGGCTAAGATGGGAGGCAATGATCGCAATCCGCGCGATGTTGCTTCCGTCTTTCACCAATCTATTTCCGGCGTTCCAGGCCAACGAGTACACTGCCGGATACAACCTACGATTCGTTTCAGGAGCCTACATGTCGAAATCGCGCAGACAATTCTTGACTCACACGCCTCTGGCTTTGTTAGGTGCAGCCGTCGCAACCTACGGCCAAGACCAGAAGCCCTCTGAGCTGCCGCCGGGCGCGCCCCCAGCGTTCGGCACCGCACCGCCGGTAGGACCTGAAGTCTCTGCGACGACTTTCGCTCAGGCCGAAAAGCTGGTGGAAGTGGAACTGACCGCCGACGAACTTGCCCAGGCGGCGGGCAACTGGCGCAGCGCCATGGCTCCGCTCTATGCGCTCAGAGTGGGGCCGCACAAAGTGGCGCTGGAAGCGACGCTGGCTCCGGCAACCATCTGGAACCCCGATCTGCCCGGCGAGAAGGCCGGCCCAGCTCACGACGAATTTATTCGGAGCAAGTTCAATCCCCAGCCGCTTCCCCCAAACGATGACGACATTGCTTTCGCGACTGTCAGCCAGCTCTCGCTGTGGATCCAGATGCGCCAACTCACTTCCGAGCGCCTGACCCAGATCTACCTCGCGCGCTTAGAGAAATTCAATCCCAAGCTGCGCTGCGTTATCACCCTCACGCGCGATCTGGCGCTCCAGCAAGCCCGGCAAGCCGACCTGGAAATTGCTGCCGGAAAATATCGTGGACCGCTGCACGGCATTCCCTGGGGAGCAAAAGATCTGCTCGATACTGCCGGCATTCCCACCACCTACGGCGCCGAACCGTTTCGCAATCGCATCCCAGCGAAGAACGCTGTGGTCGTGCAACGGCTGAACGATGCAGGCGCGGTGCTGGTCGCCAAGTTGAGTTTGGGAGCGCTGGCGCTGAACGACATCTGGTTCGGCGGCCAGACCATGAATCCGTGGCTGCTGGAGGAAGGCTCGTCGGGCTCGAGCGCAGGTCCGGGCGCGGCCACTGCGGCAGGATTGGTCGCGTTCGCCATCGGCAGCGAAACCGGCGGCAGCATCGTGAGCCCGTCCATGCGCTGCGGAATTACCGGGCTGCGGCCCACGTTTGGCCGCGTGGCGCGAACTGGCGCTATGACCCTGTGCTGGTCGCTCGACAAGCTCGGCCCCATGGCCCGCTGCGTCGAAGACACCATGCTGGTGCTCAACACCATCACCTGCCCCGATCCTGGCGACCTGTCCAGCGTGCCCAGCAAGCTCGACTTCAACGCTAACGCACGGGTGCAGGGACTTCGCGTCGGCTACTTCCCTGCCTGGATGAAGGAAGCTCCTGCCACCGACGTCGACCGCGCCGCGCTGGAGGCCGTCAAGGAGGTAGGTATGGTGCCGGTTGAAGTTTCGATTCCCGACTGGCCCTACGATTCGCTCGACTTGATCCTGTTCGCAGAAGGCTCGGCTGCGTTCGAGGAATTGACGCTGAGCGGCCGCCTTAATCAGCTCAAGATGCAGGTGCCCGATGCGTGGCCCAACACTTTCCGTCAGTCGCGATTTCTCTCGGCTGTCGACTTCGTGCAGACCGACCGCTTCCGGCGCAAGGTTGCGATGGAGATGGAGCGCGTCTTCTCCCAGGTTGACCTGCTGCTGGTGCCCTCCCTGCGCGATGAAATGCTCACCATCACCAACTTTACCGGGCAGCCGTCGCTCACTTTGCGCGCGGGCTTTGTCGAGGTCTCGGAAGCGCGCAGCGACTGGGCTCCCGATCCCTCTCACCCGCTGCCAAAGTTTTCGCCACCGCGTCGCGTGCCCCACGGCGTGACCTTGATCGGACGTCTCTTTGAGGAAGGAACATTGTGCGAGGCCGGCCTGGCGCTGGAGCGGACATTCAACGTGGCCAGCCAGCGCCCGCCAGGGTTTTGAGATTGCGCGAATGCCTTGCGGATGTCCCGCTGATTCACGGTTTTCCAATCAGTAGGATCGCGCGGCTGAATAACTGATTGCCCTGGGGTGATCCTCCAGATCCCACAGTTCCGAAGGTTGCGCCTTACGAAACAGACCTGTTAGGAGACGCTTACTGCTCCGTGGGTATCGAGAGCGACGCGAAGCTGATTCTCGCTTGCCATTTCAGTGCATACGATGCGCGGCTCTTAGCGGAAAACTGCGCATGCCACGCTTTTTGCAGACAGAACGACGCGCATGAGTTTTCGAACTTGCATTTCCCCTGAACTCCCACCATAATTTCGCGGTGTCACGCAGGAGCCAATGAATGACTACATTCCGCAGAAACGTACAGATTGTAATGTTAACGATGATTGCCGTTGTCTTGTTTGCAGGTGCAGCCCTTTGCCCAGCATCCGCACAAACCCGCTACGAGTCCGTTTACAACGGGCACAGGATTATCTATCCGGTTTCCAGCATCCCCCAGCCCGGTCGCATTCACACGAACTACTTTTTTGTCGACTCGGACCAACCGCAAGCGAATCCCGACCCGAGTGATGAAACCCCAGGCTCAGTAGCCTGCGTATATAAGTTTGTATCTGGACCGGCCGGCTGCCCGATTGCCACCAGCACAACCGTGCCCACGGGTGGTATCGGCGCTATTGCCATCGTCGACGCCGGTTACTATCCGTCCGCGCAGTCTGACTTGGATGCCTTTGACTCCTACTTCGGTATTCCGGCTACGACCATTACGCAGGTCTGGCCCGGCCCGATACGGCCACCCACTTACGGGGATTGGGAGGTCGAGGAAGCATTAGATATCGAGTGGGCTCACTCCATGGCGCCGCAGGCCAAGCTATTCCTGGTCGTATCGGCCCTGTGTAACATCCCGTCGTGCACCACCGATCCGACTTGGCAAGCGGTGCAGCTCGCCGGATATCTAGTGGCTCAGAACGGCGGCGGCGTGGTGAGCATGAGCTTTGCCGATGCGGAGATCCCTCAGGAAATTAGCAACGATCAATACTTCACTACCCCGGGAGTCGTCTACTTTGCAGCCGCCGGCGATGGGGGACTTGGCGTGAGCGCCTATCCGGCAGCGTCACCGAACGTGGTGGCGGTTGGGGGAACCTATTTCAACCGCGACAGTAACGGAAACTTCACCTACGAGCAGTACTACACTGGCGGCGGAGGGGGAGACATTAGTCCATACGAGCCGCGTCCCAGCTATCAGAATGGTATTGCCAGCATCGTAGGAAACTTTCGCGGCTATCCCGATGTCGCTTCCGACTTTTGTTGCGCTGCCATTTACCTGGGTGGCTGGACTTCGGTCGGAGGTACCAGTTGGTCGTCTCCTACCTTTGCCGGTATCGTGAACGCGGCCGGCAGCCGACATCAGTCGTCCCTGGCGCAGCTCACCACCATGTACAACGAGCTGGGCAGTCTCTTCGAGTACCATGCTGATTTCAACGACATCACGACTGGTGATCCGCGCTGCAAAGTTGGTTGGGACCTGTGCACCGGCATCGGTTCCGCCCATACTTACGCCGGCAAGTAACCAACTAGCCTCCCGGATTGCCGGTTCGACCTGGTCAAGACCCGGCCTTTGCCCGCGTCACCCTTTTTACCTTGTCCAGGCAACTGGTAATCCGGAAGTCGAAGTATCACGGAGGTCGCGCCTCAGCTGAAAAACTAATATTGTCATCCTGAGCAAGCCGTTTTTGCGCAGCGAGGGATCTGGGAGTGCCGATTCGCGCCGACGCGCGAAAGGCACGCAGCCAAATTCGAACTGAGACTCTGCCAATTCCCTCCTCCGTTTGACCCCGCTCTCGGCCGCCTGATAGCCTCAGAGATTCGTCCCACCCGCAACTTTCCTAGGTAACGTTCAGCACAAAGAGAGACATCATGGCACTCAAATTCAAGGGCGTGGATTTTATCGAGTTCGACACGCTGCTCAACGACGACGAGCGGCTGGTGCGCGACAATACCCGCAAGTTCATCGAAGAAAACCTGGTCCCCATCATCGAGCAGTGCAACCGCGACGGGCGCTTCCCCAAAGAGCTGATCAAGCCGATGGGCGAACTGGGCTTCTATGGCGCCAGCCTCAAGGGCTACGGCTGCGCTGGTATGTCGAGCGTGGAATATGGCCTGATGACTCAGGAGCTGGAACGCGGCGACAGCGGCGTGCGCTCGTTCGTCAGCGTGCAGTCGGGACTGTGCATGTATCCCATCTACGCCTTCGGCTCGGAGGAGCAGAAGCAGAAATACCTGCCCAAGATGGCGTTGGGCGAGATTCTCGGCTGCTTCGGCCTGACCGAGCCCGACGCTGGCTCCAACCCTTCGGCCATGCGCACTCGCGCCCGCAAAGACGGCAACGAGTACGTTTTGAATGGCGAGAAGATGTGGATCACCTCCGGCTCCATCGCCGACATCGCCATCATCTGGGCCAAAGTCGACAACGAAGATAACCTGATTCGCGGCTTCATCGTCGAAACGGACCGGTCCGGCTTCAAGGCTGCCGACGTACACGGCAAGTGGTCGCTGCGGGCGTCGGTGACTTCAAGTCTTTCTTTACAGGATGTCCGTATCCCCGCAGAAAATTTACTGCCTTCCTCCGGCGGATTGAAGTCTCCGCTGAGCTGCCTGAACCAGGCCCGCTACGGCATTGCCTGGGGAGCCATCGGAGCCGCGATGGCTTGCTACGATTGCGCGTTGCAGTACTCTCAGTTTCGCAAACAGTTTCGCGATCAGCCTATCGCCTCGCATCAACTCGTCCAGGAGAAGCTGGTGTGGATGATCAGCGAGATCACCAAAGCGCAGTTGCTGGCGCTGCAAGTCGGCCGGCTAAAAGATGCGGGCAAAGCCAAGCCGTGGCACGTCTCGATGGCCAAGCGCAACAACGTCTGGATGGCGCTGGAATGTGCCCGCATGGGACGCGACATTCTGGGCGGCAACGGCATTGCCGACGAGTATCCCATCTTCCGTCACATGGCGAACCTGGAGTCGGTGAAGACCTATGAAGGCACGCACGATATCCATACGTTGATCATCGGCGAGCACATCACCGGGCACGCCGCGTTTTGAAGGGCAGTCGTTAGTAGCTGGAGGTCAGCGGCTTGGGATAGAGAAAAAAAAGGCGGGAAGCGTGCCTAGCTTTGTCAACCGCATTTCCCTGTTCAAAAGATCGTTCGGAGGATTATCCTTGGCCGTTGTGCCGGATTACAGGGATGTGACAGCACTTCCCGATTTCGTCCTATTACATAAACAGCATGATCGGCCGCTTGCGTTAGCAGCACCCCCATCATTTCCGGCGCCGCAAGCCGCACAATCCACGGAGGCCACATGGCGACAACCAAAGTTCAAACGGAAGATCCAGTCATGACATACGATCCCACGTCCAATCTCGAAACCGATCTTGCGCTGGAATTTTTGCGCGTCGTAGAAGAAGCCGCCATTGCCTCGGCGAAAACCATGGGCCAGGGCGACCGCAAGCACGCTGACCAGGTGGCTACCGAAGCCATGCGCAGCGTGATGGATTCGGTGCCGATGGATGGCACTATCGTCATCGGTGAAGGCGAACGCGACGAAGCTCCCATGCTGTACATCGGGGAAAAAGTCGGCAAGGCGGATGGAAAGAATTATCCCGCCGTCGATATCGCCGTCGATCCGCTGGAAGGCACCAACCTGTGTGCCACCGGATCGCCCGGCGCCATCACCGTGCTGGCGGCGTCGGAAAAGGGCGGCCTGCTGCATGCCCCTGACTGCTACATGGAGAAGATTGTGGTCGGCCCGTCTTGCAAAGGCGTGGTCGATCTGGAAGCTCCGGTGTCGCACAACCTGAACGTGATTGCCAAGGTGCTGGACCGCAAAGTGGAAGATCTGGTGATCATCATTTTGGACCGGCCGCGGCATGAAAAGCTGATCAACGAGATTCGCAAAGCCGGAGCGCGCATCCGCCTGATATCGGATGGCGATCTTTCGCCTGGCGTCGCCGCAGCCATGCTGGGATCTGGCGTGCACGCCGTGATGGGTACCGGCGGCGCTCCCGAAGGCGTCATTACTTCTGCTGCGATTCGCTGCCTGAATGGCTATATGGTCGGCCGCCTGGTCGGCTATACGCCGGAACAGGGCGAGCGCATGAAGGACATGGGCATCAGCGATCCCAAACGAATTTATACCGCCGACGAACTGGCGCCCGGCAAGAACATCATCTTCGCCGCTACCGGTGTGACCGACGGGGCGCTGCTGCGCGGCGTGCGCTTCTTCGGCGACGGCGCGCGCACCACCTCGCTGGTGATGAAGCTGAGTAAAGGCAAAGTACGCTTCATCGAGACCGTTCATCTGGACAAGCGTGCCGATGCCAAGGTCAGAATTCCCGAACGCTAGAGTTCAAGCGAAGCTGTAATTGCAGGCCTTCTCTAGCGGGAAGGCCGGTTCTTTTGGGGAATGCAATCTGGATCGTCTATCGGAATGCCGTTCGCCTGGTGCAAAAGTCCCAACTCAGGGCCGGGACATCTAAACCAAAATCTCTCTCACCTATTCCGGATAGAAAGGACTTTGGCGGCATGTTGGACGTCATCCTGAAGCGCTTCGAAAAACCTGAAGAGATCATGACCTTTGAAAAGGGCAGGTTCGAAATTGTGCGCGTTGGCGGCATGACCATTGGCCGCGCCAGTTATGAGCCCGGCTGGCGATGGTCGGAGCACATCGGCAAGGCCCGAGGCGAGAAGATGTGCATGGTCGAGCACGTCGGCGTTGTGGTGTCGGGAACATCAGGTCTTTCCATGCAGGATGGAACGGTCAAAGAAATGACAGCCGGAGATGTCTTCTACGTCGCGCCCGGACACGATAGCTGGGTCATCGGTGACGAGCCGTATGTGTCGATTCATCTCATGGGTGCCGAACAGTACGGGAAGAAATAAATAGCTCCCCTCGTTAAAGCCGGAGTCGAATGAAGCACCGTTGCGCAAGCGTCGAGACCGCAGATCCCTCCGCTCCGGTTGGGATGACAAGGAGAAACTTGATGGCTGAGAGCTGAGAGCTGACGGCTGACAGCTTCTTCACGGCGTTCCGTACACCTTCTTATACACTGCTGCGTTACGCACGATGGCTTGCACGTATTCCCGAGTTTCGGTGAAGGGGATGGACTCGACGAATTCCTCGATGTCGCGATAATTGCCTGCGGCTCGCCAGTCCTGCACCCGCTCCGCACCGGCGTTGTAAGCCGCAAGTGCATATTCCACCTGTCCGCCGAACTCATCCACCATCTGGCGGAAGTAACGCGTACCCAGTTCGATGTTCGTGTTAGGATCCAGCAGCGAGTCGGTGCTGTAATGCGACAGACCTTCCTTCTTAGCTTCGCCCTTGCCAGTCCGTGGCAGCAACTGCATCAGGCCATAAGCATTGGCGTGTGAGATCGCGCTGGGATTGAATTCCGATTCCTGGCGTATGAGCGAAGCGACCAAGTACGGATCAAGGCCATTCTGTTCCGAGTACGTGCGTAATGCATCCCAATACGGCCGCGGGAAAAGTCCCTGCCAGTACGGCGGTGGCAACGCGCTCACATCCATAGCAAAGTATCCGCTGATGGCATGCTTCAAGGCCTGTAGAGCGCGGTAATACTCGCCACCGCTGGTATAGATCTTCGCAATCTCGATCATCTCCCAGCAGGGTCCGGTCACGCTGCCCGCCTGCAGTTCGCGCACCGCCAGATCGGTCATGCCGGCATTTTCCAGCAGCTTGGCGCGATTGTAATGAAGATCGTCTTCCGGCGGATCGGTAACCTGCGAGACCGGATCAAGTGCCGCCGCTGACGAGACATGCTGCAAAGCAGCTACAGTAACCGCGGGCTCGACCGGCATGGTCGCCAGACGCTTCCGCGCCAGCACGCCATAGTAATAGTTACGATAGCGATCGGAGAGCCTGGTGTAATAAGCCCGGGCTACCCCGTAATCGCGATCATCCTCGGCCATGCGACCCCGCCAATACATGGCGTTGGGAACTTCGTTGGTTCCGGGATAGAACTCAACCTGCTCCTCGAAATATTTCTTGGCCTGGTCCTTGCGGTTCTGGCGGTAGGTAAGCCACGCACATTTCCAGTGCGCGTAGGCAGCCTTGGTGCCTTCCGGGAAACGCTCATGAATCTCGCGATAGTAGTCGATGGCGCGATCGTAATCCTTCAATAGCAGATACATGTTGCCGGTGCTGAAGAGTGCCGACTCCAGCCACGGCGACTTTGGCGTAGTGGCGCGCATGTGCTGCAGGATGACATCCAGCCCAGCTTCGTCTTTGGCGTCGCGCGCAATTTCGGCCCGTTGATACCACTTCTCCGCGCTGGCTTCGCTGCCGTCATCGGGGATGCGATCCAGCGCCTCGCGGGCATCGCGCGTGTTGCCGTCCTTTATGTCGGCGTTGGCCAGTTGGATTAGCCCCGCCGACTGCTGACCAGCCGGAGCAAGATCCACTACGTACTGATACTCTTCCGCCGCAGCCGGATAGCGACGCGCCTTGTAGAGTGCGTCGGCGCGCTTGAGGTGATCGCTGTACGTTGCCGGTGGGAGTAACGCGGCCTCAGGAATCTTTCTTAGATCGATGGCAGCCTGGTCGGCGGTGTAGTTGGTCGCGTAGTTGTAATAGAGGTGCCGCAGAATCTCTGCGCCGCTGCGGCCCTCACCATTCTGCACATAAGCTTTGCCCAGGTAGTATTCGATCTCGGCGCTGGCGGGCACGCGATGCGCTTCCAGCATCTTGATCGCCTGCGTCGGCTGGCTGGTTGCCAACAGGGCTTTGGCATAGGAGATGGTCGCGTCGTGCGAGTACAGCGAGTCGGGAAAGCGCGTACCGAAGTCGCGCAGATAGGCGAATGACTCTTCCGGATTATTGCTTAGCACATAAGCGTTACCGATAAAGAATGCGGCATAATCTTTCAGTTCGCCGATCTGCGGCTGGGCCTTCTGTAGAGCTTCGATTGCGGCCGGATATTGCGCGTCAAGGTAGTGCGCGTAACCAATGGCAAACCAGGCTAGCGCGCCGGCTTCGGTTCCGGCGTGAGTGTGCGCGTAGGTTTCTACGCCCGTGTAGGCGGCCGGAGTGCGGAACTCGACCAGTTGCCGCGCCATGGGCCGCAGGTCGTTTGACGCCACGAAGCTGCGATGCATCTGGTGGGCCCAGGCGGTGGTTACCTTTTTGCGGGCATGCGTCGAGTGGGATGCCGATGTCTTCTTCGAGGTCGAGCTGGTGGACTTGTGCGCCGTCGTCGATGACGTAGATTTTTTCTTGGGCTTAGGCGTGGTTGTGCTGTCTTGCGCAAGAATTCCGCTGCCCTGCATGACTATCAGGCAGGCCAGAATGTGGACGAGAAAGCGGCTCAGGTGATTCACTTCGTTCAGTGTAGCGCGGTTGTTCCCCAGTCATCACAGCAAATCGTTTACAGATTCGATTCCCGGCAGTGACATCTGAAACACTGCTGCCATCAACCAGCGAAAGGCAGAAACGCTGCCCGAACCCGGTAAAAAAATTCCGTGCCCGGTTTCCCGAATCCGGTCTTCACTAGGTACAATGGACGGGCATTCATTCCGGGGCTGTAAAATCCTGAATCTGCACAAACATGGGAACCATCCAACCAAAGGTAGCAGAACCAGCAGGCGATGAATTAACTCTGGTTCATGCGGCGAAAGCCGGCGACATCAGCGCCTTCGAGGAATTGGTGCGTCGCTACGACCGCAATGTATTCCGGATTGCGCAACACATCACGCAAAACCGCGAAGATGCGGAAGATGTGGTGCAGGACGCATTCCTGAAGGCATACCAGAACCTGGCTAACTTCCAGGAGCAGTCGAAGTTTTACACTTGGCTGGTGCGGATCGCGGTAAACGAAGCGCTCATGCGCTTGCGCCGCCGGCGTCCCGAGCGGATGGTGTCGCTGGATGAGGACATCAAGACTGAAGAAGATTCGATGCCGCGCGAAGTCGCGGACTGGGCACCGAATCCCGAGCAGTTGTACACGCAAGGCGAGCTGAAAGAAATTTTAGGTAAGACGATTCAAGGATTACCGCCCAGTTTTCGGACGGTGTTTGTCTTGCGCGATGTTGAGGGGCTCTCCACCGAAGAGACGGCGGATGCTCTGGATTTAAGTATTCCGGCAGTAAAGTCTCGATTGCTTCGCGCCCGGTTGCAACTGCGAGAACGCTTAAGCAAGTACTTCAAAAATCGTACTGGTGGAGATGGCAAACAGTGACCTGCTCTGATTTTCTGAAAGAGCTCACCGATTACCTGGATGAGTCCATGGATGCCCAGACACGGGCGGAGTTAGAAGATCACCTCCAGTGGTGCCATAACTGCTACGTCGTTTGCAACACGACGAAGATGACCATCGAGATTTATCGCGACTCCCACCTTTACGAACTTCCCGACGATCTGCGCGGCCGTTTGCGTTCCGCCATCATGACAAAATGCAAGGGCCACGCGGGCGACTGCGGCGATTCCGGCGGCAGGTTGGATCCGCCAGCCCAGCCTGGTCCCTCCACACCGAAGTAATCGGCATTGGCTACGCAAACTATCCCATAAATACGGTTCGCACCAGGCTATCCAAGCACGCACGCCGGCGAACTTACTCGCGCTTCTGAAGCCCCACCTATTGGCGATTCGCCCACACCAACGTGAGTTGCGCATTCCCTGCGCTCCGATATAATTCCACACCGAAAAAACAAACTCAGGGAGGGTTTGCGATGAAAAAATTGCTTCCGGCCCTATTGCTGATCGGATTTCTGATGCCCGCGCTGGCCGTCGCGCAAAGTCCCTTCGACGGGACCTGGAAGATAGACATCAATAAAGCAGACTTCTCCAAGAAGCCTGATGTCTTCCTGCTGCAGAATGGCATGTATCAGTGCAAGACTTGCGTGCCGCCCATCGATGTCAAAGCGGATGGCCAGGACCAGAAGGTCACCGGGCATCCTTACTATGACACGGTGGCGATTAAAGTAGTGAACGACCACCAGATCGAGGAGACCGACAAGAAGAACGGCAAGGTAGTGCTGACCTCAACGTCGACCGTTTCTTCCGATGGCAATACGCTGACCTTCGAATTCACCGACAGCACTGCCACTACGGGCGCACCCGTCACCGGCAAAGGTGAGGCGACCCGGGTGGCGAAAGGTCCGGCGGGAGCGAACGCCATCTCGGGTTCGTGGCGAAACACCAAGCTGGAAAGTCTCTCCGACAACGGGATCGTGTTCACCTTCAAGGTCAGCGGCGACGAGTTAACTATGACCACGCCCACCGGTCAGTCTTATACAGCCAAACTGAATGGCCCGGAAGCTCCGTATAAGGGCGATCCCGGCACCACCAGCGTCTCGGTGAAGAGCATGGGAAAAAATACCGTCGAGGAAACCGACCTGCGCGATGGCAAGGTCATTTATGTAAACAAGATGACAGTCGCCGCGGATGGAAAGACCATGAACATGGTGTCGGAGGATAAGCTACACGGCAGAACGTCGCGATTTGTCGCGACCAAGCAATAGTAACTCAGCGCACGCGGCACTCGGGTACCCATCGCAAACCAGCCAACTGAGGAAGCGGCTTCGCGCCGCTTCCCGTTTACAAAGTCAGGCTGGATTCCTCGTACCGCTACGGCGAGACCAGCCCTACTGTTCGGCAATCAGATACTGCTCAATCTTGCCGTCGGGCATCTCGTAGATGATGATGAGCAGATTTTTCTTCGCATACTTCACTTCGTAGATCCGCTCGATCATTCCCCCTCGACCTGAAGAGCGGGTCTGCGAAAACCCTTGCGGCGCGCCCAAAGGCCCCAGGCTTGAGGCGTAATCCTTCAACGCTTGCTCGGTGAAATATGCGTTCGTATTGTCGGTAAACAGCGAGCGGTCGATCTTTCCCTGCTGCAGTCCGTCATAGACCTTGCGAATCAGTTCATCCTGCTTGGGGTCCTGGGGATTCAACGCGCTGATCAGCAGCGACCGAATCTGACCGCCAATTTCGGAGCCCGCCTCGGCTGCATCCTGATTGGTCAGCACCACCACCGCAATCTTGTCATCCGGTAGCACGATGTTATCGGCGGTAAACCCGGAGACTTCGCCGCTGTGTTCCAGCATGCGATGGCCGTTGGTGCTGGTGACAAACATCCCCAGCCCGTAACGCGTGCCCACGCCATTCTTCAACACCACTTCCGTTTCCATCTCGCGATACGAAGCTGGCTTCAACACGGTTTGATCGATGATGGAAATGTCCCACCGGGCCAGGTCCTCAGCGGTCATGGCCAGTTCTCCGGCGGCAAACATCCAGCCCCGGCCTTCCTTGGGAGCGGGATGCAGCGGCCCTAAGGCATAGCGGAAATACCCGCTAGGATCGGTGGGTGGCAGTTTGTTTTCGTTGGTGTCGGCCACGCTCTTCATGGCCAGCGGAGTGAAGATTCGCTGGCTCAGAAACTGCAGCAGGGGCATGCCAGAAACTTTTTCGACAATCACTCCGGCAATCACGTAATTGGTATTGCTGTATTGCCACTTTGTACCAGGATCGAAATCCAGCGGCTTGCGCGCCCAGCGATCCATTATGCCCTCAGCGCTGATCGGTTGCAGCATCAGCGGCGGAACGTAATCCTGCGGCCAATAGTCCTGGTAGCCGGAGGTGTGCGACAGCAGTTCACGAATCGTGATCTGGTTGCCGCGAGTCAGGTTGGGTATGTACTTCGACACCGGATCGTCGAGCGACAACTTCCCTTCCTCGGCCAGCAGCAGAATCGCGGTCGCGGTGAACTGCTTGCTGATGGAGCCGATGCTATAGCGCATCGCAGAGGTTGCCGGCGTCAGCGGATCGAGGCGCGCCTTACCGTAGGCCTGTACATAGGCGATCTTGCCATTCTGTACGACCGCAACCGAAGCCGACGGCACGCCCGTCGTGGTCAGCACCTGTTGGGCGATATCGTCAATGCTCTTGCGCGTTTGAGGTGCAAGCGAAGGCCCCGTCTCCACTTGTCCAGCGGCTGAGACCATGAGCAGGAGGAGAAAAGCGTACAGCAAAAAATATCGCCGACGAAGGGAACTCAATACCTGCATAGCAAGCCTCGAAGAAAGAAATTTGAACGGATTACACTATCGCAACTGGCCGGGAGGAACAACCCGGATGGAAGGCTGGCGGGATATTACACAGGAGATTGTACGGATCCTACGAATCCGAACTGGGATCTTCTTCCTGGGCAGCATGCAATCCATCGCCGTTCGCCGGGTCGAGAACTTCTGGTTCGAAAGCTTGGCCGGCAGCGCCGACCGCGACGGCAGCAGCAGCTTCGGCGCTGGGAGGTACGTAGCCATCCAGGAGACGATGATGCATGCTATAGAGCGCCAGTTCGAGCCGGTCGGCGACTTGCAGTTTGTCGTAGATCTTTCGCAAGTAGTTCTTCACCACCTGCTCAGTCGTGCCCACTTCGCGAGCGATGTCTTTGTTTTTCATGCCCTGGGTGACACCGCTGATGATGAGCATTTCTTTTTCGCTGAGTCGGAACTGTTGTCTGGGCGCAGTCCCCTGCAGAGCCTGGGTGCGGTAGGCTTCGATCACCCAGTTGACTCCCTGCTTGTCGAGCCAGGTTTCTCCGGCAGCCACCTTGCGAACGCAACGCACCAGCAGATCGGGTGAAACCGCCCGAGCCAGAATGCCCCGCACTCCGCGACGAAGATAATCCACTGTCTCCTGTTCGCCGGCCCGAGGTGTGACCAGAATCAGTTTCGCTCCGGGCAGAGCGCGCCTCGCCACTTCGCTGATCGCATCCGCGGGAGTGGGAGACAGACCTGCCTCGAAAAGAACAACGTGAGCCGGCACGTCGGCCACCGCCATCAGCGTCTGGGCCATGGTTTCGGTTTGCGCTACTACTTCCAAGTCAGCTTCGGCCGCCAGGATTTTGCTCATGCCGACCCGGAAGATAGCTTCGGAATCGGCCAGAATGATACGGATAACGGCCGGAGAGGCTTCCAGGGAGTCTTGTCCGGACGAAGCTGTAGGCGAAGCTTGAGCCTCACCGTTACGGCGACCGAGTTGTTGACCCCAGCGCGAGGGTTTAGAACCGTTCGAAGTGGTATTCATCGATAACTACCGCAACACTCCGGCCCGAGTCTTCGGCAGAACACCGCACCACACGGCCTGCACAGATCACTTTCACAGGATTCTTGGTGCCCAGGACTTCCACTGGCATCTCAATCGTGAATTCCACCGGAGAACCAACGTCGATGTCGGTTTCCGTGTGAAAGAGAATTCCGCCGGCAGAAATATCAGTTGTAGTGGCGTGATATTCAGCAGTGGGAGTTTTCAACTTCACCTGAAGATGAAGCGGAAAACGAATCGAGTTCCTAAGGTCGGACTGATGGCCAGCTGACATTGTCGAAAACCAGAATATCCCGAATAGCGCGAAACAAAGCGCTTGGCGCAAAAACAGATTGTTACTAAAGTACCATCACGTCTAATTACTGCAAGAGGAAAGTCTCTGGAAATCGACAAAAAGTGCACGGTGGTGAGTTACTAAGAGGGATTCCGGGATAGCCCAAAGGGGCCTGACAAAAGCTGTGCTAAACCTCCATGGAAGCATGACATAGTGTAATTTAACCTTATGAAGCGATAGCTATTTATCGTTCCAGAAGGTCGCTATCCAGAAGCTTCAGAACTTGGTAATCTCAGTGAAATTGAAGTCGGTGACTTTCATGGCCGGGACGACCATATCCATGGATTCCTCGCCGCTGGCGCGGACCGGCAAGCCCAGGGCTTCCACGTTTTGCAGCATATGAAGCAGGCTCTCATTAAACCGAAAATTAAGGATTCCGGCCTGCACTTTGCCTTCCTCGATCAGAAAAGTTCCGTCGCGGGTCATGCCAGTAAGCATTTTCTCGTAGGGATCGACCTCGCGGATATACCACAGGCGAGTCACAAGTATGGCGCGCTCAGTCCCGGCAACCATTTGCTCGACCGTTTGCGCTCGACCAGGTTCGGAGATTTCGAACACGAGGTTGAGTGGCGCTTCTCCAATTTCGTTGGGAAGCGCAAAACCATGTCCGGTTGGCTTGATCGGTCCAACCCGGCTGGCCATCTCGGACTGCTCCATGCGAACTGCGCTGGAGCGCGCGTACGTAACTCGTTGGACTACTCCTTTGTCGATCAGCTTCAGACGGTGACGGCGCATTCCTTCGCCATCGAAAGGAGCGCCGGTCTGGAGCGGGTGATACACATCGTCCCAAACGTTGATGTTTTCGCCGAAGATTCGAGTCCCGATCCGGTCGTTAAGAAACGATCGCTGCTCTAACAACGCGGAACCCCCGAAATCCCAGAACATGAAGCCCACCGCATCGAGCACCGCGGCAGGTTCGAGTATCACGGTGTAGTGGCCCGGCGGCAACTCACGCGGATGCTTCGAGGTGACCGCTTTCTCCGCCGCAGTCTCGGCGAGTCTTGCGGAATCAAGCTCGGCCGCCTGCGGCGAATTGGCCTTCTGCCATCCTGACGAAGTGTCGCCAATCATGGTGACAGACAGTTCGGCCAGAGTTTGCTGATGCCAGTCGGCGACACCACGCGAGTTGAAGATGCCTTCGACCGACTCCGCGGAGGAAGCGATGCCGGCCGCAGTCAGGCCATGTTTCCTGGCAACATCGACCATCACGGCAACCGAGCGGGCGCGATCCTGCGGAGTGAGCAGCGCCGTACCCTCGAAGTAGCGCTGCACCGCAACTGCTCCGGAGTCGGCTGCATTTTTCGTCACGTCATGAGGCGACGGCATCGGCCGCAGGTCGGGATCAGGCTGTTGCACTCGAGCCAGCGCCTCAGCGGAATGCACCAGGCGGCGCAGGCTGTCGTCATCATGCTTGTTGGTGCTGGCGCGCGCGATGCGGCCGCCAAAGGAGACCCGCGTCGAGATGTGATACTCCTCCTCGGCCATGTTTTGATGGATGGTATTGTTGGCGAAGCGGGTGAGCGTACTGCGTCCACCCGAGATGAGCAATTCGATCTCGTCGGCGCTGGAGAACTTACGCAGCTTGTCGAAGATGGTGGCGGCCTGGTCGCGGGTTAGCATGATCTCGGAGCACTTAGCACTTGGCATTTAGCATTTAGCCCAAACGTCGACAAACTTCCTTCCGTAACATAGTCTTCACAATTATTAAGTTGAGCCACGCCATTTTCCTGAATCCAAAGTGTTTCTCACAGCGTAAACCCACGCCAAGTGCGAATTGCCAACTGCCAATTGCTAACTGCTGCTCCCTTTGTACGCAGTACCCGTTGCGATACCGCGAAAGCGCGCGGGGGCTGCGCCGTGGCCCGTCCCCATCACTTGTTGCGGCTGTCCTTTGCCGCAGTTGGGAGTGCCCCACAGCGTCCATTCATCACGCGAGCATATAGCATCCATCGCATTCCAGAACTCGGTGGTGATGCCCGAGTATGACGGGTTCTTCAGCATGCGGCCGGCCTTGCCACCGACAATTTCCCAGCCTATCTCGCAACCGAACTGAAAGTTGTAACGCTTGTCGTCGATGGACCAGGAGCGGTTAGTCTCCATCAGCACTGCGCGATCGGTGGATGCGATCAGTTGCCCCAGCGTGAGGGGTGATTTCCCGGGTAGAATGCTGACGTTGGTCATGCGGACGATAGGCAGCCGGTTCCAGCCTTCGGCGCGCAGGCAGCCCCCGCTGCGGGATGCGCCAATCGCTGCGGCGGTGTCCCGCGATGTCAGATAACCGGTAAACAAGCCGTCGCTGATGATAGGCGTGCATTGGGCGGCAACGCCTTCATCGTCATAAGCAAACGTGCCGAGGCCGGGACCATGAGCTTCGGTAGCATCCGCCACCACGTTGACGATCTCGCTGCCGTATTGCAGCGTGCGCAGCTTGTCGAGGGTGAGAAACGAGGTACCGGCGAAGTTGGCTTCCATTCCCAGGACGCGGTCCAACTCGATCGGATGGCCGACAGACTCATGAATCTGCAACGCCATCTGCGACGAGTCGAGAATGATGTCGTACTTCCCTTCTGGACACTGATCGGCCGAATGCAAGGCGACTGCCTGTTCTGCGATCTCGGCGGCATGGTCCATCAACTTCATGTCTACGATCAGCTCGTAGCCGCGATTCTGAAACTGTCCGCCATATGAGTTGGGATACGAGCGCTTCTGAATCTCCGTCCCCTGGAAGGAATAGGCGGCATAGCCGGCGCCCGACGTAATCGTAGTCTGGTGGATCTCGGAGCCTTCGGTCGAGAAGAACCATTGTTCATAACGGCGAAAATTCATATTGGTTTCCGCCAGGGTCACGCCTTTGGTTTTACGCAGCTCTTCGTCGATGGCGAAGAGAAGCTCAAGATTCTTTTCGATGGAAATGCCGAAGGGATCAATCTGGCACGGCGAAGTCCAGTCGGCTTTGGCGACAGGCTCGGGAACCATGCGCAGCGCTTGCGATTGCACGGTAGCGGAAGACTTGGCGATCTCAACCGCTCGCGCCGCGCAACTTTCAACGCCAACGCGAGAAAGGTCGTCTGTGGCTGAGAAACCGAATGCGCCGTCGACGATGACGCGAATACCCACGCCCAGCGATTCGGCATCGGAGGCGCCGGCGATCTTGCCGTTCTTGGTGGCCAGCGAACGGTTGCGCTCATCGACAATTCGGGCTTCGGCCAGCGAAGCGCCACGCAGCTTGGCCGTTTCCAGCGCCCAGGAGGCAATTTCTTTCATAACGATCACCGAGATAAAGATGATATCGTGATCCGCCAGCTTCGTGCTAAGTCGTACGCAGAAGGAGCAGAGACATCAAATTTATTTGCGGGCATCATCTTGGTTTGTATCAGGGCACGACTTCAGTCGTGCCGAACGCCGCTGGTATTGTGGACGGCTTCAGCCGCTGCATACGGCCTGCAGGGGCTGAAGCCCTGACTTAATCCATACGCGAAACAGCACGACTGAAGTCCTGCCCTGATACAAACCATGTTCTCCGGTGGTGTCGGTTTCGGCGCCAGATTTTACAGTCTACGCGAATCGAAACAATGCAATGGGATTCGCTATCAAAACCGTCGTCCTGAAAGCAGGCATGCCCAGCGTGGAGCAGGCGCGCGCCCGCTTAACTGGCGAAATCCACGCCGCTCAGCAGACCGGACTCAAGGTGTTGAAGCTGGTTCACGGCTATGGCTCGACCGGCGTCGGCGGCGATCTGCGTATTGCGCTGCAATCGACCTTGCGACAGATGATCGATCAGCGCCAGATTCGCGACTGCATCTATGGCGAGAACTGGCGCACCAGCGACGAACGCAGCTGGGAGCTGCTGAAACGCATGCCGGAGTTGAAAGGCGACAGCGACCTGGGCCGCAGCAACCGCGGCATCACACTGGTCGTGTTGTAAGCGTCACAGGCGCGAATTGCGCCTTCCCCTATAATCCTCAGTTGGACTCTCGGCCTTGCATGCCATGACGTCCACCCGCGAAGCGAGTTTCAGGCTGTTCCACGATGGATGTTGCCTTACCCAATCCCGTTTCCAGCGCTGAAGTCACCGACTCGCCGCCGCGGGTCGCCATTGCCGCCTGCATGCTGGCCGGGATGTGCACGTTCCTCAACGTGTATGACACCCAGCCGCTGCTTCCCTATCTGCGGCAAATCTTCAATGCCTCGGAGATCGCAGTTTCGTTGACGGTAAGCTCGACCATCCTGGCAATGGCGTTGACTGCGCCTTTCATCGGGCTGCTGGCGGAATCAATCGGCCGTAAGAAAGTGATTGTTCCGTCGCTTTATGCACTGACCGCGCCCACCCTGCTGGCCGCGACTTCGCAGAATCTGCACCAACTCATCTTCTGGCGATTCATGCAAGGCGTGTTCGTGCCCGGCGTAATCGTCGTCATCATGGCCTACATCAATGAGGAATTTCCGCGACAGCATGTCGGTCGAGCCATGTCGGCCTACGTTTCGGGAACGGTACTGGGCGGATTTCTGGGGCGATACATTTCGGGGGTTGTGGCCCACAACTTTGCCTGGAGAGAAGCGTTCATCGCGATCGGGCTGGTGAACCTGGCAGGGGCGATCATCGTGCAGCGGTCGCTACCGCGGGCGAAACGTTTTGTGCGCGCGGTCAGCATCGCTCACTCCATCTCCGAGGGCTGGGAGCATTTGCGGAATCCGCGGCTGCTGGCCGTTTTCGGGATGGGATTTGCGGCTCTGTTCTGCCTGGTGGGGACGTTTACTTATGCGAACTTTTATCTCGCCAATGCACCGTATCACTTGAACTCACAGCAACTGGGCAGCGTCTTCTTTGTGTATCTGCTGGGACTGATCGTCACGCCGATGTCGGGCCGCTGGCTCGATCATTATGGAATCCGGTTGACGTCGTTCGTCGGCGTTTGTTTTACCTCGGCTGGATTGCTGTTAACGCTGGTGCACTCGTTGCCGGTGATCATTGCCGGATTGGCGCTGGCATCGTCGGGTGTCTTCATCTATCAGGCAGTAGGCACGGTGCAAACTGGAGTTGTCGCCGCCAAAGCGCGGTCATCGGCTGCGGGATTGTATGTGACGTTCTATTATATCGGCGGTGGTCTAGGTGCGATCGTGACCGGATGGGCGTGGGTGTCAGGAGGCTGGCCGCATTGCGTGTACCTGCTGATGGGAGTTTCAGGGTTGGCGTTAGCGATGGCGTTCGGGAGTAGTGGGAAAGAAGCTGTCAGACGTCAAGCATCCGAGGTCAGCTGAAGAACGACCCCACCCAAGCATGAATCAGCTTGGGTGGGCACCTGGCGTGCAGCACGGAATCGCGCCGCCTTCAGCAGGCGAATCCGGACGGGTTTATTTCGGGCGGGTGTCGCTGGAGAAGAAATCGGCCATCGGCACTCCGTTGGTAGCCCAGCCCAGGTTGGACGTGGGCAGACCGAGTCCCTGTGACATCAGGCGCAGGATGTCTCCTTCGTCATAACTGTTGTTGTAATTCCGGCTGTCGCCGCCGGGCGACTGGTATCCCGGTTTGCTGAAGGGGCTGATCACGACCAGTTCAACCTGGCCGCCGCAACCCTGTCCTTCGGTCGTGGTTTCGCAATCCGGGTTTCCGTCGTCGTTGTTCTCGTCAAATACGATGATGAGCAAACCGGTTCCGCCTGGCCTGAAGTAGGGGGACGCAAGCAAAGGTCCGATCGTCTGGTGCAGCCAGGAGTCGAAGGTCGAGATGGAGCAGTCGTGCGCGTCATCGCAGCCATTGGGCACGAGCCACGAGAGATTGGGGAGGCGGTGGAACATCGCATCCTTGGCGAACTGGTTATAGCAAACAAAATTACTTCTCTCTGTGTTGATGGTCGTCATGTATTCGAGGGGATCGTGGCGGACGTAGTAAGTTCCCGGATGTAGTCCAGGGCAAACGAAGGCGCCAGGGATGTTCTCCACATAGTCCTTCCAGGTTCCACCAGCGTTCTGCACCTCGAGAGCAATGTTATTCAGCGAAACCGGAAAGCTCTCAGGAGTCTGGCTGTCGTCGTCGGTGAGAATATATCCGGTGGCTAAGTTGAGATAGTTGCCAATCGAAGGATGCGTGTCGGAGTAGTAGTTCACGCCGAGTCCATATTGGTTGGCCAGGGAAGTCAAATAGGGCATGTTCGTCGAGTTGTAGGACGTACGGAAATCCGTGTTCTCACCCACCACGATCACGACATTTCCGAATGACGGCAGACTTTGGCATAAAGCCGAAGGAACGAACACCAATCCGGCCAGCAACAGCCCCAGATACAGCCCAACCTTCTTAGCAAACTCTTTCATGCTCGAATCTCCTCACCTGATTTCGATTTTGGATTCCTCTTTTGACGACAAAGCAGGGGAATTATACAGCCTGTCTCCTGCGAAGCTGTGCCCTTTCGAGAAAGCTGGTGTGCCCGACGTTAGTCCTTCGGTTGGGCTAACTTGGGATGCTTCAGGATGGGGGAGCGTTTGGGAGCTATAGGGGTCCTTCGACTCAGGCGTGCGAAAGCGGCACGCCTGCGCTCAGGATGACAATTCAAAGCAGTTGGGGATGATCGAGGAAAGGGCGGCATCGTTGCCGCCCTTCTGATTGAACGGGGCTAAAGCCCCGCCGTTGAGTTCTGCTTGTTCGGCACGGCTAAAGCCGTGCCCTTTCAAAGCTCGTTTCGGCGGTTAAGGCTAAAGCGCTGTCGTTTGCCGGCATCACTGACAACCGACAACTGGTTTATGTTCCTTCGTTCCAGCTGGCCAGGTATTCTTCCTGCTCCGGAGTCAGGCGGTCGATCTTGATGCCCATCGACTCCAGCTTCAGCTTGGCAACCCGCTTGTCGAGCTCTTCCGGAACCACGTAGACCTTCTTCTCCAGCGACTCGTGATTCTTTACCAGGTACTCACACGACAGCGCCTGATCAGCGAAGCTCATGTCCATCACAGAGGGCGGATGACCTTCAGCCGACGCCAGGTTGATGAGCCGGCCTTCGCCCAGCAGGTTGATCTTGCGACCATCCTTCAGCGAGTACTCCTCGACCGAGACGCGAGTGGTGCGCTTGGACGACGACATCTTTTCCAGCGCCGGGATATCGATCTCGACGTTGAAGTGGCCGGAGTTGGAAACGATGGCTCCGTCCTTCATGGCTTCGAAGTGCTCTTTGCGCAGCACGCTCTTGTTGCCGGTGACGGTGCAGAAAACGTCGCCCAGCTTGGCAGCCTCATCCATACTCATCACGCGGAAGCCGTCCATCACAGCTTCGATCGCCTTCGTGGGATCGATCTCAGTGACGATGACTTCGGCGCCCAGACCGCGAGCGCGGCTGGCCAGTCCGCGACCGCACCAGCCATAACCGGCAACGACGAACTTGGAGCCGGCCAGCAGGAAGTTGGTGGCGCGAATGATGCCGTCGATGGTGGACTGTCCGGTGCCGTAGCGATTGTCGAACAGGTGCTTGGTGTCGGCGTCGTTGACCGCGATGATGGGATAGCGCAGCACGCCCTGCTTGGCCATGGCGCGCAGGCGGATGATGCCGGTGGTGGTTTCTTCGGTTCCAGCAATCACGCCGTCGAGGACGTCGGTGCGCTTGGTGAGCGCAGTGGTAACCAGATCGGCGCCGTCGTCCATCGTGATTTGCGGCTTGTGATCGAGCGCCGACATGATGTGCGCGTAGTAGGTATCGTTGTCTTCGCCTTTGATGGCGTAGACCGGGATGTTGTAGTCGCGCACCAGACAGGCCGCGACATCATCCTGAGTCGACAGCGGATTGGAGGCGCAGAGAACGACGTCGGCGCCGCCATCACGCAAGGTGATAGCCAGGTTAGCGGTTTCAGCCGTGACATGCAGGCAGGCAGAAATCCGGATGCCTTTCAGCGGCTGATTCTTGATGAAATCCTTGCGGATGATCTGCAAGACCTTCATCGACTGGTTGGCCCAGTCAATACGCTTCTTGCCCATATCGGCAAGTGCAAGATTGGCGACATCGCCGGCGGCGCGAACGGGTGTGGTTGACATAATCTCCCTGTGTCTTTAAGTTTTTGCGGCTTTAGCCTAAATACCGACTAGTTTCTGAAGGCCGCCTATAACGTGTTGACTGCGAATTGGTCGGAACCCGAAGCTAAAATTTCCAGTTTCGCGTTTAAGATCATCGAGCCATTCTTCTCCGTCGAGGCTAGGCATTACCTCAAATTTTTGCCCTTCGGATCCTCCGCTGACTCTGGTTCGGAAACCGGCATCCTCGCCAGAACCTACCGTCTCGACGATGAAATACATTCGGAGATAAAAGTTCCTTGGCCTTCCCTCTCCAGTTACGAGCCAAACCCTGCCGCCAACCGCATTGCGGACAACATGGTTGGTGACAATCTCAAACTTCTGGACTTGAGAGGCGGGATAACCCATCACGTCGGGATTGTGATAGACAATGTAATCTGTCACTGGGCCCCTCTGTCGTCCCTGCGGGACTTAACCTATTTACACTGTGAACCCAGCGCTGAAGCGCTGGGCTAAGCTCTTTCACCCCTTCGGGGCTGCTTTCCACCTGTGCAATCGTTGTCGAAATTTATATACCTGCGACGCCGACCAGCATCGCAGGCAATCCAAACTGACAACTGACCACCGGCAACTGACAACTGATTTACTTCGCTGCCTTCGCGGACTTCTGCGCGGCAGCACCGGCCAGGCCAGCCTGCTCGCGCAGAGCTGTGGCCTTATCGGTGGCTTCCCAAGTAAAGTCCGGATCGTTGCGGCCAAAGTGCCCGTAGGCTGCAGTCTTGCGGTAAATCGGACGGCGCAGATTCAGCGACTCCATGATGCCTTTCGGGGTCAGCTTGAAGTTGCCGCGAACCAGCTCGGCAATCTTCTTCTCGTCGATCTTCGCGGTGCCAAAGGTATCGATCAGCACGCTGACCGGCTCGGCCACGCCGATGGCATAAGCCAACTGCACTTCGCAACGGTCCGCCAGCCCTGCGGCGACGATATTCTTGGCGATATAGCGCGCCATGTAGCAGGCGGAGCGATCGACCTTTGTCGGATCTTTGCCGCTGAATGCGCCGCCGCCATGACGGCCCATGCCGCCGTAGGTGTCGACGATAATCTTGCGGCCGGTCAGTCCGGTATCGCCCATGGGGCCGCCGATGACGAAGCGTCCGGTGGGATTGATGTGGTACTTGGTGTTCTCGTCGAGCATCTCTTCCGGCAACGCTGCCTGGATTACGTGCTTCATGATGTCGGCGCGCAGGTCATCGTTGGAAACCGTTTCCGAATGCTGAGACGAGATGACAACCGCATCAATGCGGATCGGCTTGTGGTTCTCGTCGTATTCGACTGTGACCTGGGATTTGCCGTCAGGCCGGAGGTAAGGAAGGGTGCCGTTCTTGCGGACTTTGGTGAGTTGTTCACACAGCCGGTGCGCCAGAAAAATTGGCGTCGGCATGTAGGTATCATTTTCGTTGCAGGCATAGCCGAACATCATGCCCTGATCGCCGGCGCCACCGGTATCAACTCCCATGGCGATATCGCCAGACTGCTTGTTGATGCTGGAGATGACCGCGCAAGTGTTGGAGTCGAAGCCGTAGAGCGCGTTGTCATATCCGATAGAGGCGACCACACCCCGGACCAGAGTTTGAAAATCGACGTAGGCCTTGGTGGTAATTTCTCCGGCGATGACGACCAGGCCGGTTGCCGTGAGGGTTTCGCAAGCCACCCGGCTGTGTGGATCTTCTTTCAGGCAGGCATCGAGGATCGCATCAGAAATCTGATCGGCGATCTTGTCGGGGTGACCCTCGGTCACGGATTCGGAAGTAAACAGAAAGCGATGGTTGGACAAAGTCAGAACTCCTTTATTTTCCGCCACAGCGGGCGACTCAAAGCGCTTCAGCTGGACACAGCAGTACTGCGGTCAATTGGGACCTTACCTAAGAGGATAGCGGCCAACTGGGAAACTCCCAATATTTTACGGCCAAAGGGGTCGTTTCCACCAGTTAAAGGCGCAAAATCGACATCGAAATCATTATCACTCCTCACCTTAAGAACCGTGAGTCGGAGCTGGCGGCCACTGGGCGCTGATCTTTCCTTGCTCGTCAAGAAACTGCAGCACGGGCGAGCCGTCAGGCTGAACCTCAACCACGATACGATCGCGTCCCTGCACGTCTTTCAGACGCAGGGCAACCGAGCGGTCATCACTGCGGCCCAGAAAGATCCGCGGCTCGGCATGAGGCTTACCGGCGCGATACTTCTGCCACTCGGCTGCTTGTTTGGCTTGCGGAAGCCCTGCAACCTTGGCCCCCTCGGCAAGATCTTCGGTGATCGGGTGATCCGGCTGGTCAAGAATACGAAGCTCCGAAGTACGCTTGCCGTCTTCCTCGCCGGCGTCGATGGAGAAGACCTGGTCCTGCTCATATTGATCGAAACTGAGATGACCATAGCTGCTGACTTTGCCCTGCTGGTCCTTGCTGCCGCCGAAGATCAGCCCGCCGTTCTCCGTGGCCTCGTCGTTGAAGAACAACATGCCGGCCGTCTTGCGATCGGGATGCGGCGTCTCTTTGCCCTTGATGATGATGCCGGGAAACTTCGACTTGTTGGAGATCACCATGCGCAAGGTGCCGTCGGGCTCGACAATGTTGATGCGCTCGACATCGATCTCAGCGAATTTCTGCCGGTCGATGGGCTTGGAGAAAGCTGCGAACACGGTGACCGCAAAGATCAAAGTGAGGACGCCGGAATAGACAGCGAGAAAGCGTTGGCTGGCGAAAAGCTTGGTCATGGAAAGTCCTTGGACGGAAATTGTTGTCGTGCTGAATGCGTGAGTGGAGCACTGCTTCAGCGGTGCGCTTGAGTGTCGAGGAATTGCTGGCTTCAGGCACTGAGGTAATGTAAACCATCACCTCAGGCGCTAAAGCGCACTTTATGCAGAGGCACGCAAATGCACGCCTGTAGGCCTGCTCCACCCGCCGATGGTCCTTCAGTCGAAGTGCCGTTGGGAAGCGCCGCGGCACTCTTTTTTACTTCACCACCGCCTGGATGGCAATGAGCTCATCGAGAACTTCAGGCAGAAATTTCAGATCGAGTGCGTTAGCGCCGTCCGACTTGGCTTGCGGCGGGTTGTCGTGCACTTCGAGGAAGATGCCATCCACCCCGGCGGCAACCGCCGCTCGTGCCAGCAGCGGAATGAATTCCGGCTGGCCGCCGCTCACGGTTGGGGTATCGCCGTCGCCCGATCCCGCCGACGGAAGCTGCACCGAGTGCGTGCCATCGAAAACCACGGGCGCGAACTGGCGCATGATAGCCAGCGAACGCATGTCGACCACTAGATTGTTGTAGCCGAAGCTGCTGCCGCGCTCGGTAAGGAAGACGCGCTCACCACCCGCCTCGCGAACTTTTTCGACGGCATGGCGCATGTCCCAAGGGGAAACGAATTGCCCCTTCTTGATGTTCACCGCGCAGCCGCTCTTCCCCGCCGCGATCAGCAGATCGGTCTGGCGACAGAGAAACGCAGGAATCTGCAACACGTCGACCGCTTCAGCGACAATCGGCACGTCGGCGACTTCATGAACGTCAGTCAGGACGGGAACCTTCACCGTATCGCGAACCTTGCGCAGAATGCGAAGACCTTCGTCCAAGCCGGGCCCGCGAAAGCTGTGAATCGAAGTGCGGTTGGCTTTGTCGTAGGACGCCTTAAAGATGTAGGGCAGCTTCTTTTGCCGGGCGATGTCGGCGATGGCGGCCGCCATCTTCAAGGCGTGGGTTTCGCTCTCGATGACGCACGGGCCGGCGATGAGGAACAGTTGGCCTCCGCCGATGGTGACTTCGCCGACTTGGAAAGACTGGATCATACGAGAGCTTTAGGAGCAACCGGAACTACATCGGCCGGCCAGGAGAAAAGCAGATTCCTCGCTTCGCTCGTAATGACAATTACCAGGATAGGGCGAACTTATCCTTATGACCACTACCTTCACAAGTGAAACGCGGCCTTCGCCCGACACGACGCTCACTTTTCTATCCACTAAACACCATCCACTATCCACTGCTTCTAGTGCTTGACCTTTTCCGGCCGGAGAAACATTTCCACCTCAACCTCGGAGCGCACTTGCTGCCGGCGCTGGCGATTCTCGTACGACGCTTTGACGAACGCCGAGAAAAGCGGATGCGGCTCCAGCGGCTTCGATTTGAATTCGGGATGGAACTGGCAGCCCAGGAAGAATGGATGGTCAGCAAGTTCGACAATCTCTACATAAGTCCCGTCAGGAGTGGAGCCGCTGATGCGCAGCCCGCCGGCAGTGAGCGTACCTTCGTATTCGCGATTGAATTCGTAGCGATGGCGATGGCGTTCGCTGATCTCAGCCTGGCCATAGGCTGCGTGGGCCAGCGTTCCCGGTTCCAGCTTGCAGGTCCACGCTCCCAGTCGCATGGTGCCACCCAACTCTTCTACGCCGCGCAACTCGCGCAGCTTATAGATGACGCGGTGCGGGGTTGCGGGATCGAACTCGCTGGAGTTCGCCTGTTCCAGCCCGCAAACGTTGCGGGCAAATTCGATGCACGCGGTCTGCATGCCAAGACAGATCCCAAAATACGGCACCTTGTTTTCGCGCGCGTGCTGAATCCCCTTCAACATACCTTCGATGCCACGTTTGCCGAAGCCGCCCGGAACCAGGATTCCGTCCACGTGCTCCAGTTGCGCCTGCACGCTCTGGTCTTTCTGCTCCAGGCCTTCGGCTTCAATCCAGTTCACGTTCAGCTTCAGATTGTGAGCCAGCGCTCCATGGACCAGCGCTTCCTTCAGCGACTTGTAGGAGTCTTCATATTCAACATACTTGCCGACTATGCCGATCGTGACTTCATCCTTGGGGTTGTACACGCGATGGACCAACTCCTCCAAGCGAGTTAGGTCGGGCTCGGGCGCCTGGATGCGCAAGTAGCGCAAGGCCAGCCGATCAACTCCTTCGCAAGCAAAGACCAGCGGCACCTCGTAAATCGACGCCACATCCTTGGCCGTGATCACAGCTTCATTTTCAACGTTGCAGAAGAGCGCGATCTTCGACTTGATGTCTTTGGAAAGGAAGCGGTCAGTCCGACAAAGTAGGATATCGGGCTGAATTCCGATGCTGAGCAACTCCTTAACCGAGTGCTGCGTAGGTTTGGTTTTCAGTTCGCCGGCGGCGGCGATGTAGGGCACCAGCGTCACATGGACGAACAGCGTGCTCTCGCGTCCCAGTTCCTGGCGCATCTGGCGAATCGCTTCGATGAAGGGCAGCGATTCGATGTCGCCGACCGTACCGCCAATCTCGATGATGGCCAGATCCACGTCCTGCGCCACCTTCTTCATGGCGCTCTTGATTTCGTTGGTGACGTGCGGAATGACCTGTACGGTCTTGCCCAGATAATCGCCGCGGCGCTCCTTGGCAATGATGGTTTCGTAGATGCGGCCCGTGGTCCAATTATTATCGCGAGTCAGCTTGGCGTGGGTGAAGCGCTCATAATGGCCGAGGTCGAGATCGGTCTCGGCGCCGTCGTCGGTGACAAAGACTTCCCCGTGCTGGAACGGCGACATGGTGCCGGGATCGACGTTCAGATAAGGATCGAACTTCTGCAGCGTGACTTTCAGTCCCCGGCTCTCCATCAGGCAGCCAATGGAGGCTGCTGCCAAGCCTTTGCCGAGTGAAGACACCACGCCACCGGTCACAAAGATGTACTTTGCCGACATCGATTCCTCTGGATTGGAGATTTGTGCTGCCGAAGAGTGCTTCCTGAGTGCCCCGTTTTCAGGGGAGCCCCGTCCGCCAGCGTTTCGGCGCGAACAGGGTGGAGCGCGTAGGGGTGCACGACCAATTATGAACGGAAACGCTCCCGGAGGCAAGAAAGAGTTGCATCCGGGAGCGTTGTGCGGGAGGGAAATGCGATCGCTCGCAGCAACCGCGGTTTCAGCTCAATAATTTTCTTCGCAACAAGGCAAGTGCCCCGGTCCCCAACAAGACCAATGTTCCCGGCTCGGGAGTTTGGGAGGCCCCCCCGGAAGAAGAAGAAGGATCGTTGCCGATGTACATAAATTCCTGGATGTCATTGTCGTTGGGATCGTATTGATCCAGCGGCGTAATGATGTAGACCCGGTTGAAGTCCACTCCGGGAAATCCCAGCTTCGCTTCCGCTTGGGCGGCCGCCAGCCACGCCAGCCCGCCGGAGTCGATGGGTGAACTGGGATCAAAAATGTGCCAGACGGCTTCGTTCATATCCATCCACTGGCCCATGGGCGTGGTAATGGTTTCCAACAGGATCCATCCCGCTTGACGATAGTAGGCCAGACCCAGAGCGCTTTCCATATGGCCGAAGCGAGTGAGGCTTACATTGTTGGAGCCTAGGTCAGTTATATTGGCTTGCCAGGTATCGCCGACCGCTCCGCCATGAAGATAGTCGTCGCACATGACGGCCATGACCGAACTGGCCGGACCACCGGTAATGTAATACGGATAGCCAAGCTGCCAATTTCCGTCGGTGAACCCAAGGAACTCAAAATCCACAGGTCCTGCGTAGGCCGACACGGCCCCTAACAGCACTACAGCCAGCAGCAAGAACTTTCGCATAATCCCTTTCCCTCCATAGGGTGTGCCCGTTCGATCCACTTACAAAGTTGAATCTGCCGTCACATTAGCCCAAAACGCCAAACCGCTGAATTCCGGGGCTCAAGGCTCCGCCGGATTACAGGGACCTTTGCTGCCAAGCATCGCAAATCGGTGGCGCAGAAAACTTAGTTCTGCCCAGGGATTGCTCCGCGTGGCGCGACAGAGTTACTCCCACTGACAAACCGCAATTTCAAAGACGAAGTGTGCGTTCGGAGCGGCTCCGTAGAAGCGCAACTACGACGCCGGGGGAGACAAAACTCTGGCAAACCATTGAATCTAATCCGCCTGAGCCAGCTAATCGTCCTCCGAAAATTTACAGATCACGCAAACTACACAACTCCCGGAGCCGCAAGCTTCTCAGCTACGACCCTAACGGGATGAGAAAGCGCCTTATTGGCCAAAATTGAATCTGTAACCTGCTGTAAGTGTTCAATCCAGCCTTCTCACAAAAGATTGGTGCAATCTGAATACCGCGAAATTTCCTTAAAAACAGGTTACTTCGGGAACATCATATGCAATAAATTGCGACAATATAGCTGAATTTTTCCCCACTTAATAGGTAACTCACTTCGCCTCAATCGATTTGCGACCCGACACCGATCTGGCACTCAGGTGTCGGATACCCAGGCAAGAGCCGTGACCGAATTTTTCCTGCTCTCAAGAATTCTCCCCCCTTCCCGATCTCTTGCAATGAGGGTCTGTGTCCGCAACGGAATCACTTCCAATAAGCCGAGTCGAACCCTGCGCCACCGCGGTGATCGCTGACCATCTTCGGCATCGCGGCCTGCCGGCGCTGCGCAAGTTAGCTTGCCTTGCGATCGCAATCGTGTGTTTGCTGTCTTCCTGGTACTTTGCGCTCACGGTCGCTCCGGCTGGCCTGCAAGCCAACGCTCCCACGGTTCAGCAAGGCCTGTTTCCCGAGTGGTTCGGCAGCCGTCAGATTCTGCTGCATGGCCGCGATCCCTACAGCGCAGCAACCACGCTGGCAATCCAGAACGCCATTTATGGAAAGCCGGCCGCCGCCGGCAGACACAATCTAAATCAGCATCGTTTTGCCTATCCGGTATTCTTCGCTTTCCTTTTTTCTCCCCTGGCAATTCTTCCCTTCCGGGCAGCGCAGATGCTGGCCTTGATCGGCTGCATCGTAGCAACGGCGGTTTCCCTTGTTTTATGGCTGCCCGCCGACTCTCGCAGTCTCGCCACCTGGACCCGCGGCGCATTCGTGTTTGCCAGCTATCCGGTGGTGCTGGGGTTGCAATTGCGGCAGCCTACGCTGATCCTGGCGGCGCTGCTGGCGGTTGTCGTCTACTGCATCCGTTCGAACCGGCTTGTAATCGCCGGCGGACTGGCGGCGCTTAGTCTTTGCAAGCCTCAGATTGCGCTTGCCGTGGTGCTTCCCTTGTCGATCTGGTCGATCGCCGACTGGCCAGCCCGCAAACGGTTTCTGGGGGCAATGTCGGTAGGGCTGGGAGGGCTGCTAGCCGCTTCCGAATGGGTGAGTCCGGGCTGGTTCCTGCATTGGATGTGGACGCTTCGGGCGTACTCGCAGTATGTCGGAACCAAGCCGCTGTTGGCCGATCTGCTGCGCGGCCACTGGCTTGCGCCCGCGGCGGTGGCTCTGCTAGGAGCGGTGGTGCTGGTTAGCCGGCACTATTGCGACCGGGATCTGGCGCTGGCCATCTGCTTCTCGATCGCCAGCTTTCAGCTGCTCTTCCCTTTTCAGATTTACAACCAGGTGATGCTGGTGCCGGCGGCCTTATGGATGGCAGGCAGCGCCGGCAGGATCCAATCTCGCGGACAATTGCCCACCCTGCTCTATGGCTGTTGCTGGATGGTGCTGGCAGCGGGATGGGCCGCCTCCATCGGGCTGTCGCTGGCCCGGCTGCTGGCGCCGGGCGCCACTCTGACATTGTGGTACCTGCCACTGTTGACCGCCTGGCTCTACCCGTTTGCGGTCTTCTTCACCCTCGCTCTTTGCGCCTGGCGACCCTCCCGGTGGATTCGTCAACCGAGGGCGATGGCGCCGCCGTCGCGATGAAAAACAAGAGCGGCCTGAGGGTATCGGGCTGGCTGCTGGCCGTGGCCGGTGCCCTTACTTGCTATGGCGTGATCTGGGGTTGCTTCAAGCCCCAGGTGTTTTGCGGCGTCAAGACAGATTTTTCCTGCTTTTATCGCGCCGGCAAAATGGTCGTCGGCGGAGACGGAGCGCGAGTCTACGACCTGAACGTCGAACGCCATTACGACTCGCAGTTGCATACTTCGTTCGTCGATGCGGGCGGCCATTCTTTCTCTCTGCCCTTTGTGTTCGCGCCGTTTGTGCTGCTCTTGTTTGCGCCCTTGTCGCTACTACCGTATTCCCGGGCCGAGGTGGTTTGGTATGGCATGAACGTTAGCATGCTACTGGCCGTGCCGTTTGTGTTGCGCAGAGGATTAAGCTGGGGCACGCGGGGAGTGGTGATCGCAATACTGGCGCCGTTATTGTTTGTTCCGGTCACGCTGGCTCTTATGCAGGGACAGCCAACGATTTTGCTGTTGCTGATCTTCGCCCTGGCCTTCGCCGCTCTAAGCGCGGGAAATGAGATATGCGCGGGTGCGGTGCTGGCGCTGGCTACCTTCAAACCGCAATTGGTGATTCCGGCCCTGCTGGCGCTGGTTGCGTTACGCAAGTGGAAGTCTGTTACCGGATTCGCCGCCGGCTGTGTGGTGCTGGTTGGAATCTCGGTTGGAATCGCAGGCTGGCAGGCAGCCATTGGTTATCCGCAGGCGATATTGGAGTTCAGCAGGTTAGGCGGAAACCTCGGCGGCGAACATCCCGAGAACATGCCGAACCTAAGAGGCTTTGTGCAAGGTCTCTTCGACTGGCGAATCTCGCATGCCGCGCAGCAAAGCATTACTCTGGCGATTACCGCCGCCCTGCTAACCGGCATGGTGCTCAGGCTCAGACGGAGCCGGCAATTCTCACAGATTACGTATTCCATGGTATTGGCGGTTACGCTGCTGGTGAGCTATCACGCTTACCTGCACGATTTCGCTTTGCTGCTGCTTCCCTGCATTCTGACGGCTGACCATCTGTCGCAAACCAGGTGGACCATGCTGCACGCCGCGATTGCGGGGATGATGGTTGGCTTCTATGTGATCCCGGTTGCGCCCACCTCGATGCAGGCCACGGCAACGCAACTGTTCGCAGCGGTATTGCTCTTTGCCCTGCTGTTATCCCTGGCTGCTCCGCCGACGCTGCCAGAAACCATCCGAGCGTAAGCTTCTTCCGCTCGCAGCAACTGGAAATCGCGGGGCCGACGAAGCCGGCCGATCTCCGAAGCCGCTCCTGCGAACCTGAAGCAAGCAATGATGACCGGAATGCGTCTCGACGGCAAAGCCGCCAGTAAGCCAGGAATCCCGCAGGCAGACCCGGTCAAAAGTCCGCCACGGGATTCCGTTGGATTGGGCCGCGCCCTGCCGGCGGGCTGCGATTCCGTTTTCTCGGCGAAGCCGGCGAAGGCCGGAATCAGGAGCCAGTCGGCGGCCTGGATCAGACAACGTTTGGGCCCAGCTTCCAGCGGCTGGAACTAGGCATGTTTCTTGCGTCTCATTACGATGACGCCCAGCAGCACTACGGCCAACGCCGCGGCGATCAGGCGAATGACGGTCACTGTATCCATCGCTGTTGCCTCCTTAGCAGATTTGAAAACCCTTGCCGCTACTGAAAAATTCCTGCCAGATTCTTGCTGATCAAAATGATTGCCGGCCCCAGCAGCACGATGAAGATGCTGGGAAAGATGAACAGCACCAGGGGAAAAATCAGCTTCACCGTGGTCTTGGCAGCCATCTCTTCGGCCTGCTGGCGGCGCTTCTGGCGGGCTCCGTCGGCAAACACCCGGAGCGCCCGTACAATGGGCGTGCCAAAGCGGTCGGTCTGCGCCAGCATGTGAACAAAGCTCTGCACCGTGTCCAGCCGGGTGCGTTCGGCCATGCTCTGCCAGGCCTCGATGCGGGGCTTGCCGGCCCGCTGCTCGAAGTTGATCTGGATAAACTCTGCGGAAATCTCAGGCTGACTGATCGCCAGTTCCTGGCCGGCGCGGAGCAGCGCCTGATCGATTCCCAGGCCGGCATCGACGCACACCACCATCAGGTCCAGCGCGTCGGGCAGGCCCAGGCGAACGTGTTCGCGCCGCAGGCGGGAGCAGTAGTCCACCCAGGCATCGGGCGCCAGATAGGCCAGCGCCATCAGGGCCACAATCCAGACGATGGTGTTGCTGCGGATGAAGGTGCCGGCCAGAACCGCCGTTACCGGACCAAGGAAGCGTATGCCGAAGTAGGTATCGACGTCGGAGGCCTGGCGCAATCCGGCAGCCAGCAGCTTCTGCCGCAGTTTCTCGTCCTGGGCCAGCCCCAGGCGAGTGCGCACGAAGTGGGCCAGGGCGAGCAGAATTCGAGTCGCCCAATTGCGCGCGGCTGCGGCGCTGTCCTGCAGCCGCAACGGCGCCTGGGTCACCTCCATCAGACGCTTGCTCTCGTTGTTAGCAGACCGCATCATTAACAAGACGGGTATCAGGGCCAGGGCGCAGAACAGCGTGGCCATCAAACTGAACAGCAGGGCTGGACTCATGGCAGTCATATCTTTACGTTCACGATCTTGCGGATGATGACGGCGCCCAGCAGCATCAGGCCCAGGCCGGTATAGACCAGCCTTCTGCCGGTGGCGTCCTCGATCAGTACCCGGGTGTAGCCGCGGTTGGCCAGACTAAGCAGAAAGAACATGGCGACCGGCAACAGCGAAAGAATCCATCCCGTCAAACGGCCTTGGGCGGTATAGATCCGGATTTCGCCCTCGATGCGCAGACGCTCGCGAATTACGGAGGTAGTGCGGTCCAGAACTTCGACCAGGTTGCCGCCCGTCTCTTTTTGCAGCAGCATGGCGGTCACCACGAAGTTCAGCTCGGGCAGAGGAATCCGGCGCGCCAACTGTAGCAGGGCTTCGCGCGCCGGCAGCCCGAAGTTCTGCTGGCGATAGACTTCGCGGAACTCGGTACGCACCGGCTCGGGACATTCCTCGCCTACGATCTCAATCGCGGCGGTCAGCGAATGTCCGGCGCGCAGAGCACGGCTCATCAGATCGACTGCCTCGGGCAAGTACCGATTGAAATTCTTCAGCCGCTGGGCCCGCCGGTACAACAGCAGCAGATAAGGCAAGGCGGCAAAGAACGCAGCTACGGGAATGGGCAGCCAGGGGCCGGGCAACCCGTAATGGCCGATGCCATATCCGGCAACCGCCAGCCCCAACATGCTGCTCAAGGTGCCGGCCACCGTCCATGAACTCTCGGCCTGCTGGATCAGCAGACGCAAATCCTGTGCCAGGTTCCAGCGCTGCAGCAGGTCGTCGACCCAGGGAACCTGGCTGAGGCGGTTGTGCTTGACGATGGCAGCCATTTCCGGGCCGGGAACGGCAATCTCTTTTTGCGAGTTCTGCAGTTTGGCGATACGCACGTCGATGCTGCGTTCCTCCGCCGTCTGCCGGGTCAGCAGCAGGATGACGCCAAAGATCAGCCCCAACAGCAGAATGAAGATGAGGGCCATCAGAAACATGGCCGGGCCTTTCTGCCGCCGGACAGCAGGTTGCGGAGCCGGCCAAAGCTTTTCTCTAAGTCCGGCAGTGCAGCCGGGAATTTCATGGCGGGCTACACCTCCTCGGAGAAATTCAGCAGGTTGGGGTTCAGGGGAATGCCCGCCGCGGTCAGCTTCTCGGCGAACTTGGGAACGATGCCGGTGGCATAGAAGCGGCCCAGAACTTTGCCGTTCGGCCCCAGCCCGCGCTTCTGAAACAGAAAAATATCCTGCATGCTGATGACCTGATCGCTGGTGCCGGTAATTTCGGAGATGTGGGTGACCCGGCGCGAGCCATCGCTCATGCGTGAAACCTGCACGATGACCTGAATGGCGGCGGCAATCTGCTGCCGCAACGCCATTGCGGGCAGATTAAAGTTGGCCATCAGCGCCATGGTCTCGATGCGCGAGATGGCATCGCGGGGGGAGTTGGCATGCACCGTGGTAATGGAGCCGTCGTGCCCGGTATTCATGGCCTGCAGCATGTCGAGAGCTTCCTCGCCGCGCACCTCGCCCACGACAATGCGGTCGGGACGCATGCGCAGGGCGTTGATCAGCAACTCCCGCTGCCGCACTGCGCCCTTGCCTTCGACGTTGGGCGGGCGGCACTCCAGCCGGACCACGTGCACCTGCTTCAGCCTGAGTTCGGCTGAATCTTCGATGGTGACAATGCGCTCGCGGCTGGAAATGAATCCGGACAGAACGTTGAGCAGGGTGGTCTTGCCGGCGCCGGTGCCCCCGGAAACCACGATGTTCATCCGCGCCTTGACCGCTTTGGTCAGCACCTCGAGCATGACTGGAGTGAACTCGCGATAGCTCAACAGATCGTCGGCGGTGAGCGGATTGGCCCCGAAACGGCGGATAGAAAGAATAGGGCCATCGATGGCCAGCGGGGGAATGATGGCATTGACCCGGGAACCGTCAGGCAGGCGGGCATCGACCATGGGCGAGGACTCGTCGACCCGCCGCCCTACCTTGGTCACAATCTTCTCGATGATGTGCAGCAGGTGATGATTGTCCTTGAAAACTACATTGGTCCGCTCCAGCACGCCGCCGCGTTCGACGTAAACCGAGTCGGCGGTATTGACCAGAATGTCGCTGACCGTAGGATCCTGCAGCAGGGGTTCCAGCGGTCCCAGGCCGAAAACTTCGTCAAGTACTTCGGCGGCCAGCCGGTCGCGCTCGCTGATGCTGAAGGGTACGCTCTGCTCGGCCACCAGTTGCAGGATAATGCCCAGCAATTGCTGGCGTCCGCGGGTGTCCTGCATGAACAACAGCTTCTCCAGATCGACCCGGCTGATCAGCTCGCGATGGACTGCCGATTTCACCTCCTGCTGGGCCCGTCCCAGCAAAGGGTTGGCAGCGCGCGGCATTTCCGGCGGAAAACCGTTGCCGGGTAAAGCGATGCTGGCCCCTTCGGCCATAAAGTCTCCTTTCCACGGAGGCTCCCGCTGAGAGCCAATCAGTTCCAAAAGAACCTCCGCTTGGGCTCAACCAACTCGACTGCCCCGTCCGGAACCAGGCTGGCCGCCCACTTGCTCATCTGGACGGCAAACTCCGATTTGCGTTCGGGCAGAATCGGGTTGCCCGTATTCATGGCCCGGATCAGGTCGGTCGAACTGTTCGGTATGGTGATGGCGATAGGCTGACGAATGGCCTTCTCGATGTGCTCCTGGCCCAGCGCGCCCTCCGACGAAAAGCGGTTGATGACCACCTTGATCTTGCCCGGCGGAACGTTGCTCTGCAGCAGACGATCGATATAGCGGGACAGATCGCGCAGGGCGGGCACGTCGGGGGTGGCGATCAGATAAAGCTCGTCACAACAATCGATGGTGGTCAGGCTGAGGTTGTGAATGCCATGCGGGCAATCGATGATGACGAACTCATAGTTTTCTCCCAGAAAGCGGATGGCGCGCTGGATGTCGTCGAGCGAGACGTTGGCCGAGTCGTCAAACACATCGGGCGAGGGCAGAATGTCCAGACAGCTGCTGTGATGAATGACGAATCCCTGCAGCAGCGCCTCATCCAGGCGGGCGATGTTACGCACCAGTTCGTAGAAATGGTAGCTGGCGTGGTCTTCGCCCAGGTACAGCGACACGTGGCCCAGGCGCCGGTGTTCGTCCAGAATCAGCGTCTTTTTGCCGTACTGGCGCACCAGAAAGCAGCCCAGATGAACCGCCAAGGTAGTGGCTCCGGCCCCCCCGCGAGCCCCCAGCAAGGCCAGAATCCGTCCCGGAGGTTTGGCCGCCGGCTTCTTGCGGGCGCTGGCCCGGGACCGCAACCGGTCCAGCGAAGCGGACAACTGGTCGGGGTTAACCGGCTTGGTCAGGTACTCGCTGCAGCCGGCCCGCATAGCTTCCAGAATGAGGTTGGGACTGGTCTCGGCCGAGACCGCAATCAGGGTGGTACGGCCATGCAAGGTCTGCTGCATGGAGTCGGCAGCTTCCACCGCCAGCGCGCGATCGCGGTCGAAGTCGATGACGCAAACCGAAACCTCGGCCCGTTGCAGTTTCTGCAACAGTAGCGGATCGCTTTCATAGCGCACGTAGTCCTGCAGCTGGCCGGCAAACGTCGCGCTCTTTCGCACTACCGCCTGCTTGACCGCTTCCACGGTTTCCGGATCGGCGCACAGGGTGGCGACGCACAACCCGGCCCCGGCTTCTTTGAGTTCCTCGGTGTTCACTTTGCGCTCCGCAACTTTGTCTTCATCAGCAGCCATCGCTTCTTAGTTCTTCGGCAGATTGTGATCAAACGTTTGCGGCTGTAAGAACGGCACTGCCATGGCCGGCGTCGAGGGCGCGGGCAATTCCGGCTTGGCCAAAGTGTCAATGACTTTGGGAGTAACGATCACCACCAGTTCCATGGTGGAGCGATTCAGGTTCTTGGAGCGGAATAACTGTCCCAGCACCGGGATATCGCCGATGCCCGGCATCTTGCTCAGACTGTCGGTGGTGCGATGGTCCAGAATGCCGGAGATGCCCAGGCTCTGCCCGTCGCGGAGCTCGACCTCGGTTTCGGCCTTGCGGGTGGACAGCGCGGGCAACGCATAGCCGGCAATCACCACCTCGTTGGTGTAATCCAGCGCGCTGACCTCGGGCGAAACTCGCAGGCGGATGCTGCCATCGGAATTTACCCAGGGCGTGAATTCCAGCTTGACGCCATAGGGACGGAACTGGACGGTGATGGTCGGCACGCTGCCCACTCCTCCGGGCTGCACGATGGGATAAGGAAACTCTCCCCCGGCCAGGAAGCGGGCTGTCTTGCCATGCAGGGTAATCAGAGTGGGCTCGGCCAGGATTTCCAGAATGCCCTTGGTCTGCAAGTCTTTGATCGTGGTTCCCAATCCGTGCGGCAGATTGAAATAAAACAGATTGAGGAAATCGCTGATGACGGCGCTGCTGGTGCCGTTCTGACTCTGGAAGCCGGGAGGGCTGAACTGCTCGGTGCTGGTAGAGCCGCTATTGTTACCCAGGCTGAACAGGTTGATGCCGAATGCGGTCAACTTGGAGCGATCGATCTCGACGATGCGTACTTCCAGCTGCACCTGCGGCAGATGACGGGGATCGACCACCAGAGCGTTGATGACATCCTTGGAATAGACGCCGGCCAGCCGGGCAGCTTCGTCGGCCGCCGCATCGCTGTCGACCACACCGCTGAGATGGATACGCCCCTGTTGCGCCTCCACCTCCACCCGGTCGCCGGGCAAAGCCTGGGCCAGCGAATCGCGCAGCCCGGCCACATCCACGTCGGCCAGCACCGTGTACAGCCTGGGCGGACCGGCATTGCTCCACAACACCAGGCTGCTGGTGCCGGCGGTCTTGGCCGTAATCACCACTTCCAGAGGATTGGCGGCGAGGGCATCCAGCACCTGAGGATTGCTCACATAAAGACGGCGTAATTTATCGGCTGAATCGAGAAACAGCGAGCGGCCCACGACCAGGTGCAGGGTCTGCGAATCACCCGCCGGCGCCTGCGGGTTGAGCAACCCGTAGGGCAGAGCCGGGACAGTCAAGCCAAACGGGGCCACATGCTTTTGCAGTGGCGCCAGCGTATCCGGCGCCGCCGGCAGCGCCGCCGGCCAGGACATGGCATTGGAAGGCGCCGGGGCTGGTCCGGAGGCGGCGGGTGAAGCCGTCGTCGCCGCACTGGCCGGGTTTTGTGCCGCCAGCCTTGCCGGCAAAAGCAATGTCCCCAGAACCACTATCAGAGTGCCGCGGATAAGGGGTGTCTTCATACTGTCACTCAAAAGCTCTTGGTCGTCCGCTTGTCGCCAAGTATGGTTTCGACCACGTCTGGTGGTGTTATCGGCAGGCGGGCGCGGGGCGTTACCGCCGCAGCGGGCAATGCATCAGCACCCGACAGTTGCGCGATCTGTACCGGCACGGCTTTGACCCGGGTGTGATCGGCGCCGTTACGCAGCACAAACTGAATCGTTCCCTGGGTACTGGCCAGCACCAGCTTCTGGGAGTCCTCGGGAGTCAGCAGCAGAGTCACCACGTTAACGTTCTCCGGCTTGCCCTGCGGGTCGGCCTCCGCCTTCTGACCGATGGTCAACACCTCGACATCCTGCAGCACGATCTGGGTGGCGGGGGTGGGAAAGCGGTCGGAGCGGAAGGTGACCAGCACATCCACGTGAGATCCGGGAAAAAGAAATCCGGCCACGCCTACCACCTCGTCAGACTTGACCGAGGTGGCTCGCATGCCTTCGGGAATCTTGACCGTCAGCCCAATGCCTGAGCCCGGAGCAGCCAGGTATCCGTCGAGAATGGGCTGCGAGGCGGCCACCGGGTAAACCACCGCCCGGCCCGCCAGGTCGCCGATTTTGCTGAAAGCACCGGACAACGGAACCGAAGCCGGCCAGTCGACCAGCGCCAGATCTTCGGACTTCAGCACCTCTCCGGCCTGCAGCGGTCGGGACGGAGCCACAAAGCGTTGCGTGTTGGAGTGGGTGGTGTTGTGGCCGCCCAGCTTGCGGCTGAGGAAAAAGGTAACCGCGCCGGACAACAGCAGGGCGGCAATAAGAGCGACAGCCAGACGACGGAAGTTCATGTCCTCATCTCGGCCTAACCCTGCGCGGGAAGTCAGCCGGCAGCAAGGGCCTGTCGGTCAGGCCAACGCAAGGTTCGGGGATAGCCGACCAGGTTGCCCGCAGATCGGCGACCGAACGGGCTGCCGATCTACGGGAAAAGCCGGCGGGTTAAGCCACAGCACTGCTGAGCTTGGTGCCGACGGCACTGAACGCATTGCTGATGTTGCTGGCCAATGTGGTCATCGCCGCCACCGCCGCCAGAGCAATAACGGCCGCTACCAGGGCGTATTCGATTAAGTCCTGACCGGATTCGTCCCGTAGCAGTCCTATAAGTAGTTGTAGTTTCATGTTCACCTCCCTCCCTGCGAAGGCTGTGAGACAGATGGTTCTGTCTGTAGCTTGTGCAGCTATTCATTACTCTCGTTTACTCCTATCGGCAGAGCAATAAGTATTCGATAGAGTTGGGGCGAAGTAATACAAGGTTGGCACAGTACCAAAGCGGAACCGGATAATAGCCCTGGATATTGCAAGATATCGGCAAGACAAACTAAAGCGGACACATTGATTAAATATCTCTAATGTCTACCCGGATCTTCATTATGAATTATGACTTAATTGTTTTAACTCTAGACTATCGGACTTGATGGCGCATAGATAGCTTGCGGACCAAGGCATGGTGAAGTTATGGAATAGGCGCTGGCCCCCAGCTCTCGTTTCTTACTTCAGCAGAGAAACCTTTAACAGTGGAGTAGTGACACCGGGATTCAGGGCCATGGTCAGCGCTCCGCTGCCGGTAAGCTGCATCTGGTCGGTGACCACGTTCCCCCAGATCAGGGTGCCGTTGGTTGTGCCTCCCGGTATCTGGAAGATGGTGGCATAGCCGGTGGAGTGGAAATAGAGCGTGCCGGTATAGGCCAGGCTGCCCGATCCCTGGAGTTGCGGCGACGCCGTGTCGGCATGGTCCATAAACATCAGCAGTCCCCGGATCGTGCCCAGCGAATCGGTAGTATCGCCGGCTGTGTCCCAGTAGGTGCCGCTGGCCGTGCACTGCGCCAGCATCACGTTGGTATCCAGCGCGCTGGCTAAACCCAGATAGGAAGGCGGAGTGCTGCCATCGCAGGTCAAATCGGTTGCCGGAACCTTATCTACGCGGGGGTAAGCCGGAGCCCCCGAGGCTCCGCTGATGACGGGCTTGGCACTCCCGTGGAAGTAAAACAGCACGCCATCGGTCTGGTGCCAGGTCCAGGGGCCGCCGCCGCCCGCGCCGTTGGGACCAGCCGTCTTGGTCAGGTAGCTGCAATAAGTGGTACCGCTGATGACTCCGGTCGAATTGGCGCAGGGCTTCGCCATGCGAATGCTGTCGCTGCCGCCAATGGCCAAGTCGCCATCCATGTAGTACACCCCGGGCAGAAAGGTAATAACGTCGTTGCCATTTTCCGAGATGCCGCTGGGATAGTGTCCTGGAGCATATTCCTTGCAGCCGCGCAGCGGATAGTTCGGGGGCCCCCAGACTGAAGTAGTTAGTGGGACTCTGGTCGGGACAACCATCGATCTCGGCCGCTACCGGAACAAAGTATCCATTCGTCGACTTGGTGAGAGGAGTTACGGTCTTCATGCCGGTGGCGGCGGGAACGCTGGAATAGGGATCGGCGATAGGGCTGGCAGGCCAGTCCCAATGACCAGTGGTGCCTCCATCGAAGCCGGCCGGAAGTCCGGTGTTGCCATTGGTCCCGTAACAGCCGGTGGAGGCGCCGGGGGCCGTGGTTGGTCCTCCGTAGGTGCCGACGTCGGAGCCGGTGAAATTGGGCCCTCCGCGATGCGTATCAATCACGCCGCTGGATCCACACTGCACCGCAGTCGAGCTGCTGGAGTTCACCACGATGCTGCGCGGTGGACCGCCCACGATGGCCAGCGACGCGCCGCCGGAATACGCCAAGGCACCGGAGATCGTGGGATTGAGCACCATGATGGGAGCGCCCTGCATGATCTGGGTCACGCCGCAGGTGCTGACCGCCGAGACCAGCTGCGTCTGGTTGCCGGTCAGCAGCGGACTGAAGTAGGTCTTTACCGGCAACGATACCGAGACTTGCATAAAAGGATATTGCGTGACCGAAGCAGGCGGGGTGGTTACGCCGGCAACCGAGCTGGGAAAGGTCCAGGAAACCGTGGCGTCGCCGCCGGTGTATCCACTGAAGCCATTCTTACTGGCGTACCAGCACATGGTCGGGCCGGCCGAGCCATAGGCATTGCAATTACCTGCCGTGCCGGGCGTAAAGCCGGCATGCGGCAAGCTGGCGCCGCCGGCCAGTTGATAGATGTCCATGGCCCCGGCGGCACAGGCGGCATCGGCGGCGGTCTGCGTCTGCTGGCGTTCAAACCAGATGTTGGTATAGTCCACCGCAAAGGCCAGGGCCGCCAACAGAAATAAACTTAGCATGAGGACAATCAGGATGCTGGCCTGTCCCGCCTCTGGCCGGCGCTGACAACGTTTGCCTCGATCCATCGAGCCGCTGGGCATGAGCTAGACCTCAGAAGACAATCCGTCCTTCGGCGGTAATCTGCATTTGCGGCGAAGCAAAGCCGGGCAGAGTCAGGTAAGCGATGTAGGGATAAGAGATGGTAACCAGCACGCGGCTGGAAGGGGTGGAGGTACCATCCGGCCACGAGGGAGTGACGATCATGGCGCTGGTGTCGTGAAAGGAAATTGCCGCATAGCCGTTGACCACGGCAGTAACGTTGCTGCCGCCGGTGTCGCCGCAGCCGGGGCTGGGTCCGCTGCAAGCAGCGCTGTCGGTGCCGTGAACGATGGCATAACGAATTCCTTCGCGCGCGGCATTGCCCAGCACGCTGTAGGTGTAGATGGCCATGCAGAATTCGAAAATCAGGAAGGCCATCAGAAGCAGGCTCCAGACTGACAAGGCAAACTCAATCAGCATGGCGCCTGACTGGGCGCGGGCGAAGTTGCTGATGCGCGGGGAGGCGCGAAGACAGAGCGCAAACGTCATCAGTCGATCGCCCTCATCTCGGCCTGCCAATGCACCGTCAGCGCCGGCATGGTGAAGGTAAAGAAGTCAACGGGAATGGGCGGAGCCACGGTATAGACCACATCCACCCGCTGGGTCAGCATGCCATTGGCCGATTCGGGATCCTGGTCGGGGGTGAACGTAAGAGTGCCGGATGGAAAAGTACTACAGTTGGTGATATAGCCGTTGGAAGTCTGCGTAATTCCGATCTGCTTGGAGCAAACCTCGACCGAAGTTTTGCTGCTCATGTTGGCCAGACCGTAGAGATCGCCGCCCGCCAGCCCAGCTACTCCCGCAGTATCGGCGAGCGAGCCGGCGGTCCCCGGCGATGGCAATTGCTGCTGCGCCGGAGAGACGAATCCTTGTCCCGAATACAAGACAGCGTTTCGTGAAGACGACACCAGGTTGGCGGCAACAATAAAGAAGTAGCCAATATCGATGGCAAAGCAAAGCATAAGTACCAGAATCGGCATCACCAGGGCAGTTTCGATCAGACTGGAGCCCTGACTGCCGGTCGCCCGCTGGAAAAAAGACGAATGGCGCATAAACAATTGCCTGCCTTACGATCGTATGGCGTTCCCGCTGCCGCAACCAATATCTATTCTGCTATCGGCAGACATTTGTTTTCCTGCTATAAGCACAGCCCAAAATGGTCTGGATAAGAGCAAGACAGCTGCGCACTACTCAGCGCCTCTATCGCTAAACGCTGGCGGGCCGATAGACCTGATGTATGTCTGCCCAACTAACTGCCTCTGCCAGCTCCCTGTCCCCGGCTGCAGCTCCGGCTTCCTGGGCCGCGCTTCAGGCAAGAGCAGGTATATGGCAGAAGGTATTTTCTTTTCCGGTTCTGCTAGCAATGGTCTTAGGTGGATCGATTTTTGTGTTTGACAGCAGCAGCATTGCCGATCCGGATATATGGTGGCATTTGCGCAACGCTGAGGTCTTCGTGCAGAGCCACTCGGTCGTGCATCATGACATTTACTCGTTCACCGCCCTGGGGTCACGATGGATCAACGAGGCCTGGCTCAGCGAACTGCCTTATTACTATGCTTGGCAATGGTTTGGTATGCGCGGCATTTATCTGGTCATGCTGACGGAAGTAGAGTTAATTCTTTTCGGCGTGTTCGGGCTGGCCTATCTCAACTCAAAGAACGTGAAGGCTGCGTTCGTGGCGTCATGGCTGGCGGTATGGCTGGCGACAGTATCGTTTGGGCCGCGCACCCTGCTGACCGGGTGGATATGCCTCGTCGCCGAACTGTTTCTCCTCATGCAATTCAGGCGAGGCAAGGATCTGATGTGGTTGTTGCCGCCTCTGTTTGTGCTCTGGGCCAATCTGCATGGTTCGTGGCTGATTGGCATGGTGCTGTTCTGGGTCTTCTTCGCCACGGGCTTTCTGCAAGGAAGCTGGGGAAGGATTGAAGCTACGCCCTGGACGCGAGGCCAGCGATGGAAGCTGGCGTTAGTGGGCGGACTGAGCGTGGCTGGACTGTTTCTGAATCCTTATACCTATCACCTGGTTTTCTATCCCTTCAACTTCGCTTTTCGTCAGCGGCTGAATGTGAACCACGTAGACGAGTGGATGAGTCTCGATTTCCATGGCGTGCGCGGCAAGATTCTCTTTGGGATGCTGGCGGTCACCTTGATCCTGGCGCTGACGCGCCAACGGCGCTGGCGGGTGGATGAGCTTGCATTTCTGATTATTGGATATTACGCGGCCCTGACTTATAGCCGCTTTCTTTTTCTGGCTGGAATTCTACTGGCTCCGATGCTGGCGGCGGAGTTGGATTTCTTTCCTCGCTATCGCCGGGATGTCGACAGACCATGGCTGAATGCAATTCTGATTCTTGCCGTCCTGGCCGGCTGCGTCTGGCGATTCCCCTCGAGCGATTACCTGCTCCGCGATACGGTAAGAAATTATCCGGTGAAGGCGCTTCCCTATTTGCGACAGTTTCGGCCCGAAGGTCGCGTCTTCAATGACTGTCTGTGGGGCGGCTATTTAATCTGGAATGCGCGCAACATTCCGGTGTTCATCGATTCGCGCATCGACATTTATGAGTACAACGGTGTTTTCGCCGACTACCTTGACGCCATCGGAATCAAGAATACCCTGGAAATTCTGGATAAATATCACATCCGCTATGTTCTGTTTCCCGAGGACAATTCGGTGGCTTATCTGCTGATGCACAATGCAGGCTGGAAGACCAGCTATCAGGATGGAACCACGGTAATGTTGGAAAGAATTGGCGCGGTTCCATAGGAATCGCCAAGGTTCCGGTTGTGCACTGGGCTAGAACAATTTCACAGTGGCTGTATCCGCTTTGAAGGGGCGCGCCTTCAGGCGTGCCGAAAAGTTGGGCGCAAGGCATCGGCTTTAGCCGCTGAGGGGTCCCTCAGGGCCTAAAGGCTGAGACTCGTGTAGCGCCAATCGGCGCGGCTGAGGCCGCGGCCTTTCAAGGCGGTTACAGCAGCCCAGAAACTGCGCTAAGGCGGACCGCGCTGGGCCCTCTTCCCGCTAAAGAAAAGAACCTTGCGCTGGAGGTCCTTAACAGGTGTAAGATTGCCCGCCGCAATTCCGGCGAAAAAGAGGAGAGAAAAACCGTATGAAGAAGCAAGGTGTCGCCTTGAAGTTCGCAACCACCTGCTGTTTGTGCCTACTGATGACCGTCGGCTCAGTAGCCAGCGCCCAATCATGCGGATCGCCGCCGCCAACTGCCGTTGTAAATTGGCCGCAGTTTCACTTGGATATCTGCCACACGGGTTTTAACCCGTATGAATTTGTTCTGGGCCCGGCTACGGTTGGCAACCTCGTTCTGGATTGGAGTTACACGACGGGGGCCCAGATTGACTACTCGTCTCCGGCCGTGGCCAATGGCGTGGTCTATGTCGGCTCCAACGACGATAACGTCTATGCGCTCAACGCCTCGACTGGCGCCAAGCTGTGGAACCACACGTTCGGCGGTCCTGTGGAGTCCTCGCCCGCGGTGGCGAATGGCGTGGTCTACGTTGGTGCGTTAGGTGGTAGCGTCTATGCGCTGAACGCTTCGACCGGCCACGTGCTGTGGAGCTTTGCTACTGGTGGCGCAGTGGAGTCCTCGCCCGCAGTGGCGAATGGGACAGTCTACATTGGGTCCGAGGACAATAAGATCTATGCCCTAAACGCTTCGACCGGGGCCATGCTGTGGAACTTCAATACTGGTGATCCGGTGGATTCCTCGCCCGCCGTGGCGAATGGGATGGTTTATGTCGGCTCCGGCTCCGTTAGCCAAGAAGAGTTTGGCGCCTTCTATGCCTTGGATGCTTCAACCGGCGCCCAGCAGTGGATGTCTTCAGACGAGTTTCCATGGTCGGCCTCGCCCACGCTGGTGAATGGGGTGGTCTATGCGGGCAGCCAGAACTCCATGTATGCGCTGGACGCTGCCACCGGCGCTGAGCTGTGGAGGAACGGACAGATCGGGCCTTACTTCGGATCGCCCGCTGTGGCGAATGGGATGGTTTATGTAGGCGGCACCGCGGGCGGCATTGGCGCTCTCTATGCGCTGGACGCCTCGACCGGCGCCACACTATGGAGCCATGGCACCGCGGGAAGTGTTCTGTATTCCTCACCCGCAGTAGCCAAAGGGGTGGTCTATTTCGGCGGCCCTGGAGGCACCGTCGTTGCGCTGAACGCGGCGACCGGCGCTGGGCTGTGGAGCTACGGCACAGGCGGCGCTGTGTATTCCTCGCCCGCGGTGGTGAATGGCATGATGTACGTCGGATCCAATGACGGCAAAGTGTACGCCTTCCACTTGCCTAGTGATTGAGCTTTAACTCTTGTGAAGGATACTTGCTGTATCACGGATAACGAAAGGCCCCAATGATGAGTTGGGGCCTTGCAGTGTCCGGTTGACGATTTGTGACTTCGGTTTGAATAGTTCAAGTCGGGGGCAAATGTCCGTGGCCGAGCGGGAAGGTGTGGCCAGCATCACGTTGGCCATGTATATCGGGTTCACAGTCCAGAGGCTGGGTAAGAATCTGCCTGGTTCCATGGCCTCGGTGTCATCGCCCTGCCGCCGCTCTGCGACTCATGTAAATTTCCCCGCTTGACGCCCACGACCAACACAAATGACTTGGAAAGTCTAGAACCAGCCCCGCAGCGAGCGTGGTCACTGTCCAACTTCGATCCAAACTATAGATGGAGTGATTAAGTGTAAGCGAAGTCCCTCAGCGGCTAAAGCCGACATGATTATGCGATGCTTGCGGCGCGGCTGAAGCCATGCCCTTTCAAAACCGGAACTTAATCGGAGCTTCCCTGATTGAAGAATTTAATTCTCACACAGACTCTGAATGCGCACTTTGCCGTGTCTGACGCCCTCCGTTGGTGCGATACAATGACGCTTGGTCATGCAAAATGCGGATGTATTAGACCAAGAGCATACCTCGGCGACACCGTCTTCTCAGTCCTATGGGTGGAGGCGGTGGCTGGGAAAGTATTGGGATTTTCTGGCCGTCCTGCTGCTGGTCGTGGCTACGGTTCCGCCGACCATGCTCTCGTCGAAGACGCTGCACATCGTGTGGCGGCCGGGCCTGTTCGATGATTCCTGGACTCTGGAAACCGACTTCAAGGCCAGCCGCGGTTTGTGGTATGGGCGGGATGTAGCTTTCGATTACGGCCCCCTGTTTCAGTGGCTCTCCAGCGCGCCAGGTCGCTGGATGGGCGGCACGATGGGCGCGTTTTACGATACCTACAATACTCTGCCGCTGTGGTTCGGATTTCTGCTGAGTTATCTGGCGCTTCGCCTGCTCCTCCCCGAGCAGCGACCGTGGAAGCGCTTTCTGTTATTGCTGCTGCTTTCCATCTACTGGTCGCCTTTCGATGTGCGATCGCCATTCGCCATTTTTCTATTCGCCGTGAACCTCAGGGGTTGGTATGGGGTGCGGCAGGGACAGTTGCCAGCGTGGGTATTTGGAATAGGCGCGGCCCTTCTATGTTCGCTGGCATTTCTGAACAACGCGGACACCGGCATTTACGGCATCGTGACCCTGCTGTTTTCCCTGGGCGGGGTCGTCATCGAGAATTGGCGCGAGACTCAGCTGTGGCGGCGCTACCTGGCGGGGCTTCTGTCATTCGCGGCGGCACTTGCTGTGTTTGCCGTCATTATTAATTTCTTTCTGGCCAGCGCCTTGGATTTTCGTTTCTGGAAAGCGGTACTGGCATTCATCCGGGGATATCGCTGGAACGCGGCTGCAGGCATGTCTCCCGGCGATCGGATTTATCTGCTTGCGCCCCTGGCCGTAGCTATTGCCGTTTTCTTTGTGCGCTGGTTTGTAAAGGGCGATGGCAAAGTCGTCATCGCCGCTCGTCTCGGATTTCTGCTGAGCGCGCTGGGATTCGGGTGTGTGGCGCTGCAGAGTGGTCTGGTGCGATCAGACAGCAATCACATCGGCTACGCGATCTTTCCCCTGTTATTCCTTACCGGCGTGGTTCTGTTCTCGTTCCGCGGCCACATCACGTCGGTGGGCGCCGCGCTGGTGGCAACCGGAGCTACCATGATGCTGGCCACTCCTATCATCGGGCCCTCGGTGATTCGCTATCGTTACCGGCAAGCGGTCCATCCGGTCATCAATTGTCCCGCCGGCTATAGCGAGATCGACCGTACCTGCTACCCGGCCAATGCTGCGGCGACGGCGCGGATTGTCTCGAATTATCTGCAAGATCACAGTGACACCAATGACTGGGTCGTCATATTTCCTTATCAATATTTGTATGGACTGACTTCGCGGCGCAACGTGGCACAGGGAGTGGAACAGGCATTTCTGGCGCACGACGCTTATCTCAAGCAGCTCAACGTGGACGGACTGGAGCGCGAGCCTGCACCGGTTGGCCTGTATTTTCCTGATGCCAAACCGGGCGATATCTCGAACCCGAATCTGAGCCTGGCCATTGACGAGGTGCCGAACCTAACGCGCAATCCGGAAATATGGTTTTGGATGTTTCATCACTACCGCACCGCCCAGGAATTGCTGCCGGGTGTGTTTGGTTTGCAGCGAGACGATTCGCGCAAAAGCAGCATTACCATGGAGGTGCAGCCTTTAGGGCTGGATGCGAAGACTTATCCCATCACCGAACGCAGGACAGCCATTGATCTGGGCGCGCCGGCCTGGCCACTGGGTCCGGTCGACTTCATGCGGCTGCGACTGAAGGTAAGCTACAGCGCGCTGTGGAAGCTGCGTAAGCCGGAGCGCATGCAGTTGGAGATCAGCCGGGTAGACGGCAGTCGTGAATTGAAGTCGTTCGTGATGGCGCCGAATGTTTCCACCGATGTATGGTTTTATCCCTGGAGCGAGGCCGAGCTGGGAAACTATTTCGCTGCTGACGAAGCCCGGTGGCGTTCCGCAAACCGTCCCGCGATCACCGAAATCCGCCTGCTGTTCACTCCGTTGGATTGGGTCTCGCAGACTCCGCAGGCGGTTACGCTGGAGTCGGCCGAGGCGGTGCGATTCAGCATGGGAAGCGACGTGAAGCTCAGCTCCGGCCGGTAATTCTTTTTCCGGCAGCTTGCAGCGGAAAGCGCATTCCTTCGATCAGAATCTTGCGAGTGAATTTCGATTTGCCGGAGCGGCGCTCGAAAAAAATGATGGGAAACTCGCAAAACGGGATACCGGCCCGGTGCAAGTTGAATTTCATTTCCATCTGGAAGGCATAGCCTTCCGACTTGATTCCTTCCAGATTGATCTTCCGCACCGCCTCGGCCCGATAACCCACAAATCCGGCAGTCAAGTCATGCGCCGGTATTCCAGTAAAAGTGCGGGCATACAGATTGGCTCCGAAACTTAGAGCACGCCGCTGAAAATTCCAGCCGTTCGCGCCGCCTCCCGCAATATAACGCGAACCAATCACCACCGGATTCGTCTGCAGCAGCTTGATCATGATGGGCAGCGACTCCGGAGGATGCGACAGATCCGCATCCATCTGAATCATGTAGTCGTCAAGCTTCTCGTTCAGAACTTTCTTGATGCCGTCGCGGCAAGCGGAGCCAAATCCGCCCTTGCCCGGCCGCTGCAACAGGTGGACGTTGGGGTCCGTAGTCTGGATACGGCAGATCTCGTCGGAGGTGCCGTCGGGAGAATTGTCATCCACAAAAAGAATGGGTTCGCTGCCGGCGGCGCTGCGGATCCGGCTGACCAGGGTCTCTATATTGTCGCGTTCGTTATAGGTAGGGATGATGAGCATGAAGATGACTTTTCTAACGACCAACGTACGGATTCAGAGACAGACTTCGAAGCCGAGCACGCTGCTGCTATTGCGGTGACAGCGAGATCTGTACTGCGTCGGCGGCGTCGATGGTGATTGCTTCCGGCTGTTGTGAGATCCAATCCAGCGGCGTGGCCCAAAGTCGCAAACCGATAATAGCGGATCGCGAATTCAGCCGCCACTGGCTCTGGTCAGCGCTGAAATAGTTTGCCAGGTCGGGCGCATCCCAGGGATAAACCCAGACGTCGGTGGGAACATTTGGCTGAACCATCATCCATTGGAAATCGCGCGTCCCATCGGCGCGGTTGATCTCCAATTGCAGACGCTCGGGCTTGCGCAGCTTCCACCAAACGGGATAATGAACCGTCAAATGTAAGCGCACGAAATCGTAGCCACTGGGCCAGATGGGCGATCCCAGGTCGGTGGTCGAACTTCGCGCGCTGATGGGATAAGTTTTTGCGGAGAGACCCAGCGACTGGACTTGCATGGAAAGGCGCGTGGCCCGCGAATCATCGCGTTCGAGTCCAACCACGCCCGGAGTCAGGGCCTGCACCGAGCGGAAGTGGCGCAGCGTCCAGAACCAGACCTCCGGAGCCCGGGTGAAGTTGGAAACGCCGTCCACCGGTATGCTTAAGAAATTCCGCGACCAGCGCGCAACGTCGGCTTGCGGCCAGTGCGTAAAGTCGGCATCAGGCAGGTAGAGTACGGCTGACGGCGGCGTTCGCTCCAGACCGGCGATTTCCAGTTGCGAGAGATAAGCGCCGCTGGCCGTATAAGCCTGCATCAGGCCTCCGGCAACATTGCGGCGCGACGCCAGCCCAAACATAGTCTGGTAGGGGAAGACGAAGATGGAATTCTTGGCTTCCGTGTGGGTTTGCAGAAAGCCGGATGCAGCGGTCAGCATCTGCGGCGTCAGGGGCTCCTGGAAGCAGGCGCGATCGAATTCGCTGTAGCCGGGAGGACATTCAGTTAAGGGATATCGCAACTGACCATAAAGTCGAATGACGCTCGAGGGCCGAAAGATGGGGTGCGAAAACAGCATGGAAGCTGCAATCGCAATCAGGACTCCAGCGATAGAGGCTGGGCCCTTCAACGAAAACAGAATGACGCCGACGAAGAAGGTCAGGGCGAATTCGCCAATGATGACGTGTCCGATATCGGAGCGCACCAGAGCGCTTTGCAGCATAGCCAGCGCAAAGAGAAATCCGCCCAGCAGAAAGCCGATACGCTGCGAGACCGCGTGATTGCCCTTGCGGGTCTGAAAGCGGATGAGGAAGACCGCGAGTCCGATGAGCAGTGCGCTGAACAGATGGACTTCCCCGGCAGCCGTCATCGCAGCCGGCGTAGCCCAGCGATAGGCGGCGATCTGGGCCAGCGAATCGCGCCAGAAGCGGAAGTCGAACGGCCCGGCCATCAGAGTGTTGATGGCGATGGCGACAACCACGGCAGCCCCAAAGAACGCCAGTAACGCGGAAAACAGCTTGCCGGCAAAGTGCTCACCGCGAGTCTCAACAGCGATGGCAAGGCAGGCACTAAACCAGGCGGCCGTCGCATACACGCCCGTGTCGCCGGCGATCAGGAAGGCAGCAGCCCAAAGCAAAGCGCCCGCAATTCCGAAAATGTAGCTTCGGGTGCGGCCTTCCCTGACGGCATACCAGCCGCGAAGAAACAGCGCGAAGAGCAGCACGGGAAACGTTGTCCGCAATGAGGTTTCCCAGAAGGAGCAGAGCAACAACAGCAGGACCAGGCGCTTCCAGGGAGGTTGCTCGGGAATCAGCAACAACAATGTCAGATAGGCGAAGAGGAAAGCGCACCAAATCGGAATGGTGTTCCAGGTAGCGTACAGGGCGCCGAAGGAGACTGGCAGCGATCGCGCCGGAATGGACGACAGCAGTTGGTAGAGCGGCCCGTGTGTGAAGGCCACATCACGGCCAACCCAGATTCCACGCAAGGCTTTGAAGCTGGCGTCGAGATGCCAGTTGTCATCGATCAAGCCGTAGTTGGGAATTAAGGTAACGGTGCGAGGCGCAAGCCACACCGTGGGAAACGATGCCAGCATGAGAAGCAAGACACCCAGGGCGTCCCAGTATTTTGAGAAAAATGTGGGCGGCCGTTGAGTGACAGCAGGGCCGGACGAGCCTGGCTTGCTCAGCACGGCATCGAGCTTCTCCATAGACGAGAAACATTCTACCTTGCGATGCCGGGATTGCGCGGGAAGTGAAATCGTCGACGGCCTCAGGCTGGTTGCGTCATTCAACCCCTTCGCGGCTCAGGAGAGCTTCGAGACTGCGCGACCCGCTAATGACGCGGAGAATTTCAACTCCATCGGCGACGGGAAGGTAAAAAATTATGATTTTCTTAAAGCGGTTCGCTCGATAGACTCGCAGCGACCTCAATGCCGGATGTCGCAGCCGGGGGCGCCATCCCATCTCCGGTTGGGTGGCGAGAAGGCTGAAAGCTCGTGTGCGGCCACAAGAAAGCTATGTCCGATTTCAGCAGTGGCTGCCGAAGCATAGTAGTAAGCTTTGCTGGCCGAGGTCCTGGTCCGCCTTGGGTCGAACCAGGTAGCGATTGCTCAATCGGAGCCAGTCTTCTTAAGCCGCTCATCCAACCGCCGATGCTTTTCTTCCCAATAGTCCCGTCCGACTTCGATCGGCGCGCCTGATTGCAATCCTTCGAGCGCCTGGAGTTCAAGTTCCTTCCCGGCTTCCTCTTCGGAAAGCAGAAGGCGTTCAACGTAGGCGTCAATACTCAGTCCCTCGGCTTCGGCCCGCTGTCGCAGTTTTGTTTCAAGAGCAGGATGGATCGAAATGCTCATAGTGGATGAACCCGCCAAGCATATGCTAACGGTTAGTTTAGCCCGGCAGGGGACAGCGTGGTGAAGAAAACCTTAGCGTTTTGGCGAATCGCGAAATTCCTGTCATACTCGCAAACTGAAATTCATCATCGACCATCTGCGTGCTACGCGTGGCCCGGAGCCGACTAACAACCCTTGCTTCCCTGTTCCGTCGCCGCACCGCACGAGAGGAGACATGCAGACTTCGGTTAAGGAACCTTCGTCCCAGCCCCGCTCGCCCGGCGTGAAGCGGGCAACACCAACTGCGCTGTGGACTTTTATTGTGGCGGCGCTACTGGCCGTTTTCTATCTGATAACCAGCATTTATATCGCAGCGCACCGGCTGTTCTGGTTCGACGAGCTGTTTACGGTGCACATCGCGCGGCTACCGGGCTGGACCACGATCTTTACGGCCTTGGGCCATGGAAGCGACGCCCTGCCGCCGGCTTATTACCTTGTAGTCAGAGTATTCGACTCGCTCTTCGGACCCGGAGACGTAGCTGCGCGCTTGCCGTCGGCGATTGCCATGGTGATCGGCTTGCTGGTGATCTTCGATTGCGCTCGTCGCTTAACGGACGGGCTGCATGGGCTGATTGCGATGTCGCTGGCGACCTGTTCGTTCCTGCCCTATTACGGATACGAAGCTCGGTCTTATGCCATCTACTTCATGCTGGCGGCGTTGTCGCTCTGGGTTTGGACCTACACCGGAGTCAGCCCGAAGACCTCGGCAATTTTGTTTGGCGCGGTGTTCTTCGCCGGAGTTTGCTTTCATTATTACTTCATCATGTGTCTGGCTCCCTACGTGGTATGGGAGCTGCTGCACTGGAAGCCGGGCTGGCGTCCGTCGGCTAAGCTGATCGCCGGAATTGTGGGCTCGTTGATCCCGGTTGCACTGCTTTCGCCGCTGATCCTGTCGTTCTCGCGCAAGTTTTCCGCCGGCTATTGGAACCGTGTTTCCTTTGCCGAGCTGCGGGCGATCTTCTCGCAACTGTTTCCCGATGGCCTGTTCCTGCTGGCGCTCATCCTGATCTGGATTGCGTTGGTGGGAAGCGACGACGATAAGAAAGCTGTGCTGCCGGCGATGCTACCGGCGGAGAAACTGGGCTGGCTGTTCCTCGGCATACCTCTGGCGGCGTTTGTGGTGGCGGAGCTGAAGACCAACGCATTCTACAGCCGCTATTTTATCGGCGTTCTACCCGGAGTCGCGGTCGCGTTTGCGGTCTGCCTGTGGCGGCGCTTTCGCACAGTCGCGCTGGTCTCGTCCGGCATTTGTCTGCTGTTGGCGACCTGGGGAGCCTGGCACCAGCTAACTATCGCGCAGCATCCTGACATGGTGGAAGCCACCGGAGCCCGGCAGTTTCTACAGGTAGAAAGCTCTTTGCAGGTCGAGGGTAAGCGATATTTCGTGTTCTCAGGACCTCTGCTTTTTCTGGAAGCCCAGTACTATGCCAATCATCCCGAGCGATGCGTTTTGTTGTTGCCTGTCGATTTCAGCCGGCCGATGAGTGGCCGCGATCCTTACCTGCATCAGCGTCTGGAATTAAATCTGTCGCAATACTATCCGCTGCAATCCTGGACCATTGACGATCTTCGCCGGCACGCACCCGAGTCAGCGCTGATTGATCCTACCGAAGACGCGCTGACGGCGGCGGAACAGGATGGACTTCACCCCAAGACCAGGTTCTCGTCGCCAACGCAGGTGGTGTATCTGCAGTGAGAGATTCCGCTGGTAGCGGGTGAAGGGATCGTCAAGGACTTCGTCTATGACCGTAGAGGGACTGAAAACTGTATTTGACTGGTTTGCCATTATCCTCCTGTTTCTGACGTTCGCATCGGGCGTGGGCGTTCTTATTACTGGAAACATCATCAATAAACGCCAAGCCGCGCAACTAATGCAGTTCGACAGTGACTTAACAGTTGCAAAACTAGCTTTGGGTAAGCAAGAACATGACAATCTTGTACTTCGCACAGACCTGAATAACCAAAGTGGCAAGGTGGCAGGCTTGCAAACAGACGCTTCAAACGCCAAGGCCGCCCAGCAACGTGTAGAAGTGGAACTTGCCGAACAGCAGGCGAGGGCGGCTTCTTTAGAGCTAAAGGCCGAGGAATTAAAGCGGGACAATCTGACCCTTGAGTCGGAGTTGTCCCCAAGGTGGTTCCGGGAGCAACAGGATGCAATCGCTCGCCTCAGACCGTTTGCCGGAACCCATGTGGTGCTGGAGTACTTAGTCGATTTCGAATGTAGAAGAACAGCAGAACAAATTGCTTTCGTTCTAGGCGAAGCAAAATGGACATACTCTCCTAAGCCCAATCCCGATCCCGATATATTTTTCCGCGAGGGCATTTCCGTGATTGGCCAAACGAACGGAATGCAAGAGTTGATAGATGAATTGAACAAGAGCGGACTGGACGCGGAATCGTCGTTTTGGCCCGGAGCGATGCCAAATACCGCCATACCCCAGGGCCAAATCCTTGTTCGGGTTGGAATGAAGCCAAGTGCGCAAGAAAAAAGGGAAATGAAGCCGATTAATGATGCGATCACCGCCTTCAACAAGGCTGTCGATGAGGCCGTTCGCGAGCGGAAACCAATGCCGAGTCCCCCGGACCTTAAATCCATATTCGGGAAGGGGAAAACTGGCACGCACATCACCGGAGGCCGAGTTAATCTCCCGATGCGATGAAGCCAAATTAGGACATTACCCGGAGCTGCGGTCGCCGGCGGGAGAATCTGGAATAACGTTCGTTCGGGTTTTTGAGCTGAAATTAATGCGGCTTTCTGGCGGGGTGTGGAACCAGCCGGGTGGGAAGCTACGCCGGCAGGTTAGCCCGGGCTAACGTTTCCGGGAACAGACGGCGGCGCGCGAAGTCTGGGGTTTGGTGCGGACGCTGAAGCGCTCCACGACCGCCGCCTGCATGTCTTGCATTTTCAATTTACCCAATAGATCGGGCGTAAGTGGGGCGACTGCGTGACTTTCCTCAACCTCAATCTTGTTCTTCAACATTAAGTCTCCAAGTGTTTAGGTAATTGAGCCCTACGACGACAGAAATTCAGCCCCGCACGGTCACCACCGGGCAGGGTGACTCGCGCACGACTTCATAGGCATGCGGCCACATCAGGCGGTCCAGAATTCCAGCCCAGGGACGAACTCCCATCACCAGCAGATCGGCTTCGAGTTTATCTGCCATTTCCAGAATGGTGGTCTCCACTCGCCCGATCTCGACGCGCGTGGAGTATTGGACGCCGGCAGCGGCGTGGTCCATTAGCTCCGCCAGCCTGGTCCTGATTCCCTGCTCAATCGCGGCGCGATCGGAGGCGCCTTTAACCGCAGCCGAGCTAAGCACGTGCAGCAGGGTGAGCGCCGCTTTGTGTTCGCGCGCCAGGGCGCCGGCGTAGCGCAACGCGCGCTCGGAAGCCGCGGTTAAGTCGACCGGGACAAGAATGTTTCGCGGCTTCTTGCGGTGTGCTGCCTGCCGTACATGAGGTCCGATGGTCAGCACCGGGACGGGCGATTGGCGGAAAACTTTCTCCGCCACCGAGCCCATCAGCACCTTGCCGAGTCCGCTGCGGCCGTGGGTGGCTACCACGATCAAATCGATTTGCCTGGCGGCGGCGAAGTCGAGCAGGGCTTCCGCCACTGCTCCTTCCAGCATGAACAGGTGATAGTCTTTGCCCTCGATGAAAGCATAGGTACGCCTCAGCGCTGTCTGCAATTCGATCAGATCGCGGCGGGTCGCGTCTTTGGCAGCCAGATAGGCCTCGGGACCGGCGAGCAGGATTTCATCCGTGGGGATGACCGACACGACATAGGCGGTCGCCCGGTAATCGTGGGCCAGTTCGAGTCCAAAGTTGAGGGCCAGGTTGGAATAGGAAGAAAAATCTGTCGCGATGAGCACGTTGTGAATGCCGACGCCGGCCGGTGTGAGCTGTGCCGTTGCCATGGTGCGCGACCATTCTCCCCACGCGGTGGGGTCGTTGGCTGGAGGCTTTAACCGCAGCCTGCGCCGCACTCGCGGCCGGTCGCGGTTTCGAGACTCCACGCAACCTTCTACTTGTGTTGTAACGCGATTCTACCCGGAACTCTGTGATCCAGATCAAATGCACATGTGATGTGAGACCCAGGTTGGAACGCGGATCATTGATGTGCCGGGAGCCGGGAGGTTACGAAAGTACTAGAACCTTCGTAAGGGGTCAGTGTGACGCAGATCACCGCATTGCCAATTCGCAAGTCTTAGGCTGATGCTGAACGCTTGTGATATTTGCGGCTTCACACCGGTATCTGGCCGCCCCGTGCAAGTCCCCTTTGATGGGCCGAACCACTACACGGGTTATGTCAATGTGTCGTGCCTGGGTGCACCTCGCCGAGCGCGCTGGAAGCGCTTCCACATTCATTAGAGTTGTGAATGGCAAAGCGAAAACTAAACGCAAGAAACCAGCAGTAATCGAAAAGGGTTAACTTAAGCAGATTATCGGCAGCAACGAATGCTAAAACGCTCCCGGGGAGCGAAATAAAAAACGTACCGAGGCCGCCGCCCAAGCGGCTTGGATCATTGACCGCAATGCGGCCAGGGGAAATGCCGTCCCCTCGCGAAACCAGTTCCTTCGCACACCTTTGAGCTCGATTCATCCAAAGAAACTAAGCTGCTGAAAGACGCGACAGCCAAGCTCGTTGCAGATGCTTCCCTGCGAATCGCAGCCTGCAACTATGTGGCGGCTTCCGGCTCGGGCGCCTTTTCGCGTTCGACCAGCGTCTTCACAATCACATACAGAACGGGAATGAAGAACAGGTTCAGCACAGTGGAGACGATCATGCCGCCGAAGACGGTGGTGCCGACCGAGTGCCGGCTTTGCGAGCCGGCGCCTCCGGCGAATACCAGAGGCAGCACGCCCAGAATGAAGGCGAACGACGTCATCAGGATGGGACGCAGGCGAATGCGAGCTGCTTCCACCGCGGCTTCCTTAATCGACAGGCCTTTGTGACGCAATTGCTCGGCGAACTCGACGATCAAAATTCCGTTCTTGCTGGCTAGTCCGATCAGCATGACCAGTCCGATCTGGCAGTAGACATCGTTGAGTTGTCCACGCAACTGCTGCGCGATCAGGGCGCCGAGCATTGCCATGGGCACGCTGAGCAGAATGATGAACGGCAACACGAAGCTTTCGTACTGAGCCGATAACGTCAAATACACCAGCAGCAAGCCCAGGCTGAACAGCAGCGCCGACTGGCTGCCCGACTTGATTTCTTCCAGGGAAAGGCCTGACCACGCGTAGTTAAAGCCCAGCGGCAATTTCTTGGCGACCTCATCCATGGCGGCAATCGCCTGCCCCGAACTGTAGCCCGGACCGGCCGAGCCATCGATCTCGGCTGAGCGGAACAGGTTGTAATGCGTGATGACCTGCGGCGAGGTCGATTCGGAAATGTTTACCACGTTGTCCAGCGGGACCATGTCGTTGTTGTCGGAGCGCACATAGAACTGCCGGATATCGCGCGGCTGGCGGCGGAAAGTCTGGTCGGCCTGAACGTAAACGCGATAGGCGCGATTGTTGAAATCGAAATCGTTGACGTAGGACGATCCCATGTAGACCTGGAGCGCGTCGCTGATCTGCTGGATGGGCACCTGCAAACTGCGGGCCTTGGCGCGATCGATCTTTACCACGAACTGCGGATCGTTAGCGGTGAAGGCGCTGAACAGCCCGCTGAGGTCCTTGCGCGAATTCCCTTCCCTTACCAGGCTCTGAGTGACGTTATAAAGCTGTTCGACCGAGTTGCCGCCTTCGTCCTGCACCTCGAAGGTAAAGCCGCCGAAGCTACTGATGCCGGCGATCGAGGGCGGCAGGAACGGGAAAGCTTGCACATCGGTAAGCGCCATCAGCGGCCCGCGCAGGCGATTGACGACAGCGCTGGCTGAGTTCTGTTCTCCCTTGCGCTTATCGATGTTGGCCAGGTTGAGAAAGACCATGCCTTTGTTGGCGCCGCTGCCGCTGAAGCTGAAGCCGACGACCGTGAAGGCGCCGATGATGTCTTTCTCCTTGGCGCACACGGCTTCCACCTGCCGCATGGCCTGCGAGGTATATTCCACCGACGCTCCCTGCGGCGCTTGCACGGTGATCATGAACCATCCCTGATCTTCGTCAGGTACGAAGCCGGTCGGCACCATCTTGTAGACGACGTAGGTGGCAGCCAATCCGGCGAAGAACACGATCAGAACCAGATAGCGCGCTCCGATCGCTTTTTTCGCGCTGTAGACGTAGTACGCGGTGGAGCGATGAATCACATGTTCGACGCCGCGGAAGAATACATTCTTTTTGCCGGTCTCCGGCCGCAGCAAAAGCGCCGACAGCGACGGGGTGAAGGTCAAGGAATTGAAGGCAGAGATGGCAATGGCGAACGCAATCGTTAACGAGAACTGCTTGTAGAGCAATCCGGTAGTTCCGGGGAAAAACGCTACCGGCACGAACACGGCCACCAGCACCAGGGAAGTCGCCACCACTGCGCCGGTAACCTCGCCCATAGCCTTAGAAGCCGCAACGTGCGAGTCGGTGAAGTCCTCACCCATATGCCGCTGAATGTTCTCGATCACCACGATGGCGTCGTCGACCACCAGACCGGTGGCCAGCACGATGCCAAACAATGTGAGCGTGTTGATGGAGAAGTCAAGCAGCTTGATGAAAGCGAAGGCGCCGACCAGCGATACCGGAATCGTGACTGCAGGGATCAGCGTGCTGCGCCAATCCTGAAGGAAGATGAACATCACGATCATGACGAAGATGATCGCCTCCACCAGGGTCTTCAGCACTTCGCGAATGGAGTCGCCGACGAATGTCGTGGTATCGAAGGCGACGGCGTAGCGCAGGCCGGGCGGAAATCGTTTGGAAAGCCGCGCCAGTTCCGCGCGAACGGCCTTGTCGACATCAAGCGCGTTGGCCGTGGGTAACTGGCTGACGCCAATGCCAATGCCGTTGTAGCCGTTGAAGCGCAACTGGCCGCTGTAGTCCTCGGCTCCCAGCTCGGCGTGACCCACATCGGCGAGTCGCACCAGAGCTCCATTGCTACCCGGCTTCAGCACGATATTGTCGAACTGCGCGACTTCGGTGAGACGTCCCAGAGCTCGCACGCTGATCTGGTACATCTGTGTGGTTGCAGTAGGCTCGGCTCCCACCTGGCCGGAGGCGATCTGCACATTCTGCTGCTGCAAGGCCGACACTACATCGCTGGCTGTGAGGCCACGTGCCGCCAAGCGGGCCGGATCGAGCCACAAGCGCATGGAATATTTGCGCTCGCCAAAGATCTGCACATCGGCCACTCCCGGAATACGCTTCAGTGCGTCTTTCACATAAATGTCGATGTAGTTGCTGACGAACTCGTCGGTGTAACGATTGCCATCGCTGTAGAAGCCGGCCGCCATGACGAAGGATGTAGCAACCTTCGTGATGGTGACGCCGGTATTCTTCACTTCGTCGGGCAAGCGTCCGGTCACACCCTGCACCCGGTTCTGGACGTCAACGGCAGCCAGATCGAGCGGGCGGGTCAGCTCGAAAGTAATGTTGATGGAACTGCTGCCATCATTACCGCTGGTGGAAGTCATGTAGCGCATGCCTTCCACGCCGTTGATGGCTTCTTCCAGCAGCGTGGTGACAGACGATTCGACCGCCTGGGCGTTGGCTCCGGTGTAGAAGGCGCTGACCGAGATCTGCGGCGGCGCCAGTTCCGGAAATTGCGCCACCGGGAGAAATGGGATGCAAACCGCGCCGGCTATCACGATGAACAGCGAGGTTACGGTGGAAAAGACCGGACGTTTGATGAAGAAATCGGAAAACAAGCCGGATGCCCCTTTGAAATGTCACATTGAGTCGTTGTCACCCTAAGCAAGCGGCGCTTGGCCGCGAGTCGAAGGGCCGCTACCCGATGATCAAACTCAGCTCTACGGTTCGATCCTGACCGCCTCGCCATCGGCCAGGTTCTGGCCGCCCGACACCACGACCTGATCGCCCGTCTTCAATCCACTTAACACCACGTAATCGTTGCCCGTGATCTCGCCCAGTTGCAGTGGACGCTGGTGGGCCACCAGTTTTCCGTTGTCCTGCTCGGCGACAAAAGCAAAAAACTGCCCGCTGATACGCGAAACCGCAATCACCGGCACCGTGATGCCGGAGCGGGTGCTCCACAGAATGCGGGCGCGAACCAGTTGCATGGAGCGCAGCGCATCGGCTGCCTGATCGGCCGGAGCCTTCACCAGGATCGATTGGGTTCCGGTCTCCACCTGAGGCGAAATGAAGTACACCGCGGTCTTCAGCAGCACGTTGTCGTTCTTGTCGATCACTTCCACCGGTGTGCCTATCTTGACATCGCGGGCGTGTTCGGACGGAATCGAGATGTAGGCTTCCAGCCCGGTGCGTTCGTCGATGGTCGTCAGCGGAGTGGTGTTGGTCACCCGATCGCCAACATGTACCGGAACGTCGCCCACAATTCCGTCGGTGGGAGCGAACACGCTGTAGTACTTCAGCTGAACCTGCTGCTGCGTAATCTGCGCGTCCAGCGATTTGACGTCGGCCAGCGCCGAATCGTAATTCGATTGAGCCTGATCGAAGTCCTGCTTGCTGACCACCCCGGCTGACGCCAGAGCCTTGGTCCGCTCCAGTTGCAACTTGGCCCACTGCAGCGCAGCTTCCTTGGAAGCTTTCTGCTGATCGTAGTTGTTGACCGCTGCCCGCTGCCGCCGCGGATCGATTTCCATCAGCGTGTCGCCTTTCCTCACCATCTGGCCGGAATGCACGTGGATGCCGAAGATCCAGCCTTCTACGTCGGACATAATGGTGGCCGAGTCTCTGGACTTGATGGTGGCCACGTACTCCGAGGCATCGCCAATGGGTTGAGCCTGAACTGCCTGCACCTTGACCGGCATCACCGGAGGTCCGGGCGGACCTGCGGCGCTTCCCCGACTGCACCCGCCGAGCATGGCGACGCTTACCAAAGGAATAATCGAGAGCTTTACCTTGAGCGCGCTCCGGCGAAACGCGCGAGTTCGCACCCCAAGACTACCGTGAATCATAGAAATCCTAGTTCGTCTGGATTAACCAGCAACCGATGTGAGAACAGCTTTGTGTCGATGCTCGATTTTACTCCCGACTGCGCGTTTGCCGGAAAGATGGCTGCCACGAGGGGACGAGCGCAGGGAGAATGGGACGAATCGCCTCAGTTGAAGGAGCGCAACTTCAGGTGCGTCGTGATAGACCTTTATCCTGTCATCACGAACTGGCGAACCGGCCTCAGAAAAGTCAGGGCTGACCCCTCCCGAAGGGACGCAGTTTCAGCCTACGTCGTGATACTCCTTTAGTTCGTCATCCATTTATGGTTGTCATCACGAACCGGCTTTCAGCCGGTGAGGGATCTGCTTTTCGAGCGAACCGGCTCACGCGATTCTTCACATTGGGCGAAGAAAGGAGATTCCTCGCTGCGCTGACAATTCCTGAGGAAACCTGTGCGCCGCAATTTGCTCTACTCCGCCGGCTCTTCAACTCCTGCTGCTCCCACCCGATGCTGTATGTGCGACCACACAAAATAAACCGCCGCCAGAATGATGACGCCCAGGATCAGAGCGTCCAGCCGGTGGAACCACATCTTCAGCCGGGGATCGGTATCCCAACGCTGGCCCAGTCGCATGCCGATGTAGGCCAGCATGAAGCACCAGGGCCACGATCCGAGGAACGTGTAGATGTGGAACTTGAGCCGCGGCATGCGCGCGATTCCGGCCGGCAGAGCGATGAAGGTGCGAATCACCGGCAACAGTCGCGCGATCAGCACTGCGATGGAGCCCCGCTTTTCGAAGAAGCGGTCGGCGATGTTGAGCTCGCGATGGCTGAGAAAAATGTAGCGCCCGTAGCGCTCGACCAGCGGACGTCCGCCAAAGTAGCCGATCTCGTAGGCCAGCACCGATCCCAGATTACAGCCCAGCGCTCCCCAGGTCGCCACCGCCAGCAGCGAGAAGCGGCCGGTGTAGACCAGGTAGCCGGAGAACGGCATGATGATTTCCGACGGCAAAGGAATGCAGGCCGACTCGATAGCCATCAGCAGCATCACGCCTGCATAGCCAGAGGCTGAAATCACGCTGACGATCCAGGCCCCGACGAGTTCAAGAATGTGAGCAATCATTTTGTGAAGTGAAAACCTTCCCCTGGGCTGTTTGTTCCGGTTGTTAATATGACCGAACGCGACCGCGGCCCAAAATCAAGGACGATGATCAATCGGTCCACGCGCAGATCGCCATCCGGAAATCGATGACGGCCGCCAAGCGCAAGTCCCGGCGCGATCCGGAAACGACCAAACGTTGCAGGCGCAGTCGGCGATCCGGAACCAATGACCAAGTGCCGGTCGCGATCAGCACGCGCTGCTACGCGCAAGCGCCGCAGGCGCGAAAGAGCTTAGCCCAGCGCTTCAGCGCTGGGTCAGCGGCCATCTGAGTTTGCGAGTGCCGTAGGCACGACAGATTCCTGACCGTGTCTAAAACTATCTGCCGTCCCTACGGGACTCAGCCTTTTATACCCAGCCTACCCAGCGCTGAAGCGCTGGGCTAAGCTCCTTCGTCCCGCCACCGGGACTGCCCTTTTTGGCATATCAAGCATGTTGCATCGCAAATTCATTTCGCGCGGCTTACGGTCACCGACTCACAACTACACCGGACACACTCGCCGCACGACGAACCGCAGATCCCTCGGCTCACTGCGTTCGCTCGGGATGACAATTGGAGGATACCCGTCAGACCCTTGGTGGTTAAGAGCTAAAAGTTAAAGGCTAAGCGCCAATTGCTAATTGCTAATTGCCAACGGCCAGCAGCTAACTCCCGCCCCCCAGCCACTCGCCCATCTCCGCCAGCGGCAACCTCACGCCGACAAAGAACTGTCCAAAGGCAGCATACACTGCGCTGACCTGGTCGAAGCGCATCTCGTAGATCAGCTTCTTGAACACCAGCGGCTCGGGAGCAAACAAATCCACGCCCCATTCCCAGTCGTCAAAGCCAATCGAACCGGTAATGATCTGCTGCACTTTGCCGGCGTAACGACGCCCCACCATGCCGTGTTCTTCCATCTGCCGCTGGCGTTCTTCGATGGGCAGCATGTACCAGTTCAGGCTCTCGCCACGCTTGCGATCCATGGGATAGAAACACAGAAAGTGGCTATCGGGAATCTTGGGATAAAGCCGGGGACGCATGGCTTCACGCTGGCGCTCCATCGTCTCTTCTATAGCGTCATTCCACTCTTTCGACAGCGGCTTTAGACCACGTTCCGCCAGTTGGCGATAGAGCTTCACACTCGAGTCATACAGTCCCAACTCGATCACCGACAGATACGAATGCGTCGGCTCCAGATATTCCTGGAGTGCAGTGCGATTCAATTCCATCTCGGCCGCGTTGAGATCGTCGAACGACTCGCGGAAGTGGACCAGCATCAGATCGCCCTTATGACCCAGCAGCGAATACGCCGCAGTGTGCCCGGCCAGTTCCTGCCCGCCGAAAGCGCCGCCGAACTCCAGCGCGATTTCCTGCTGGCGCGACGGATCAAGCTTGCGCCACTCGGCCCAGCGAAAACGAAACATCTGATGCAGTACGCTCAGACCTTCAAGCGTGAGCGGCACCGCATGCAGCTCGGCAGACACAGTTTGATCTTCGGGCTCGGAAGCCATCAAGGGAACTCCAGGTTCAGGATGAGAAGCTCAACCATTGTAATCTGTAGCTTCGTTTTCGCGGGTCGCGCGGTTCCACGGAAGGAATGCCAGACCAAACATCCGCATACCCTTCCGCGATGATCAGGCTGAGTGATTTGTCATCCTGAGCAAATCGTCAGGCTGCGTGATTTGTCATCCTCGTCAGGCTGAGTGATTTGTCATCCTGAGCGGAGCGCCCGCTCTTCTTTTCCGACCCGCCTCTTTTGCGGGTGGGCGGGCGCGCAGTCGAAGGATCTGCGGTTCCAGACTGCCTAAAGAGAATTATTTTCTTTCCAGCCGAGCCTGTTCCATAATCAACCTGCAGTGCAGATCATTCCCGGCGATGAAGTGCCTTCTGCTGACTGGTTATAATTCTTTCGTTCTTCTGGGAGACAAAATCATGCCACGTGGCGCCATGCCTCGCCGGCCCTCGCGCACCGGCCGTCAGGACAAAGTAGCCAGCGCACCGTTGCGCCCCAAAATCAAGAAGCTTGCCCCGATCCTGAAGAAACCAGCCCCGGTGGCCGCACCGATCGTGGGCAGCCGCGCCGTACCGAAGAAGCCCGCAGTGAAGTCTGTCAAGCCTGCAAGCAAATCCTCTCGCAATGCCGCGACCTCAAAGCGTTACAATCCGCTGGCGCCCGAGCGCGTGAACGAACTTCTGAACCGTCTGGATGATCGCTATCCCGCAGCCTCTTGCGCCCTGCATCACAACAGCGCCTGGGAGCTGCTGGTAGCCACCATCCTTTCGGCGCAGTGTACCGACGTGCGGGTCAATATGGTGACGCCGGTTCTCTTCCAGAAATATCCCACGCCCGACGCTTTCGCCGCGCTCCAGCCGGAAGAGTTGGAGGACGACATCCGCACCACCGGATTCTTTCGCAATAAATCGAAATCGCTGGTGGGAGCAGCGCGGAAAATTATCAGCGACTTCGGCGGCGACGTCCCGCGAACTATGGACGAGCTGCTGCAAATTCCCGGAGTCGCGCGCAAGACCGCCAACGTCGTCCTAGGCTCGTGGTACAAGATTGCCGACGGCGTGGTGGTCGATACTCACGTGCAACGCATCTCCCGCCGACTGGAGCTGACCAGGAACGAAGACCCGCGCAAGATTGAGCAGGACCTGATGCAGGTAATCCCGCGCGACAAGTGGATCCTGTTTTCGCACCAGATCATCCTGCACGGCCGCGCCATCTGCATTGCCCGCCGTCCCAAATGCGCCGACTGCCCGCTGGAAAATCTTTGCCACGCTGCCGACAAAACCTGGAGCACGGTCGAGATCCACAAGGCAGCCAAGCCTTAGGGACACAACGAGCGCCGTGAGATCGTTGCGCGTCTAACGCCACGTCAACTCAGTCGCGGCGCGCCCATTTTCGTCACGCATCCTTGGCGGCCAAATAAACATAACGGCGCAAGCGCTTCTCCGACGTCAGCGTATAGACGCAGTCGAGAAACCGTTGCACACCTTGAAAGCTGCTTTCGCCTTCGGCCGCGGTAAGCTCGCTGGCTCGCTTCTGTCGGGCCGCATACCATCGCTTCGCGATCACCGCTGCGTTCGCAGTGGTGTCGCTGGCCGAGATCATGCAGAAACCCGCCTCCGTGATGAGCCGTTCGTTCTCCCCCGGAGGACTGAACAGGTAGTAGCCGATGGAGCTACGGGTCGCTATCTCTTCCTGGGAAACAATTCCGCCGACCACGAGCGCATCGCTGAACAGCAGCCGCCCACCCGGCTTGAGCACCCGGAACAGCTCGCCCAGAATGCCAGCCCGGCCGGGCACGTGACACAGCACATCGTTGGCAAAAGCGGCATCGAACGTTGCCGCCGCGAAGCCGAGTTTCTGTGAGGCGTCGCATTGCTCAAAGCGCACTCGCGAAGCCAGACCACTCTGTCGCGCAAGATCGTTGGCGGTCTGCATGGCGTGCGCATTGATGTCCAGGCCGACGACCTGGCACCCCATGCGCTGAGCCAGCCGCAGAGCGTACTGGCCCGCACCACAACCCACTTCGAGCACCACGCTGCCGGCAGTCAATTCCAGCAGTTGTGGAATCTGATTCGATTCTTCCCCGGTGGCCCAGCTGGTCTGCCCCAGGTCTTCTCCGTAGGTTTCGGTTCGCACTGCCCGGTAGATGTTTAGTTCATAATTTCCGTAGGCGTTATCGTAAAGATTTACTTTCATCGGCATTGCACTCTAGGCTTGCGTGGTTGCTGACATGAGTATCCAGCGCTCCGGGAGATCTTAGCAGGACACACCAGCTTTTCCGGATGTAGCGCGCATTGTAGAATCTGCTTATAGCCCGTTTCATGGTGATGCGGTGACAAGAGTTACAAGCTGTGTTCTGTTGGCGGTTCTGGGTCTGGCGCTGTCGGGCCCGGCGGCCGCTCATACTCGCGACAAGTATCCTCAAACCAAGGCCCAGAAGGACGCGGCCAAGCAGTCCAGGAAATACAACAAGAAAATGGCCAAGCAGCAGAAGAAGCAGATGAAAGCTCAGCAGAAGGCGAACAAAAAGTTTAATAAGAGCCATCCGACCATCACGGTAACGTGAAGTACCTTCCGGCAGACCTGATCAGAATCCGCCGCTGCTGACTGGCACTTTCGATCCGCCTGCCCAGATATCTTTTGGACGTCGTCAGCCATGCCTGGGTAAATCGCTTTAATATGCCCCGGGGGGGATGCGGGATGCCTTTCATTGACACCAACAATCTTGACGTTATCGAGCGCCTGCCCGGCTGGCACGGACGCTATTTCCATTCGCCGAGCATGACCTTCGCGCACTACCAGTTCAAGAAGGATGCGTCGATTCACCAGCACTTCCATCCGCAGGAAGAAGTCTATGAAGTGATCGAGGGCGAGCTCGAGTTGACCATCGACGGCGTGACCCAGATTGCGCGGGCCGGCCTGGTTGGCATCGTGCCGGCCAACGTCCCTCATTCGGTGAAGGCCCTGAGCGATGGCCGCGCCATTATCATCGACTATCCCGTAAGAAAAGAATTCGGCTAGCACCTGAAAGCAGGCTTGTAGCGCGCCGGATGTTCGCTTTGCTCGGATCAGGATGCTCTTTGCTCTGGAACATTCCCGCCGGCCTGACCCTTCACCAGCACCCGCGGCCCGCATGTTATAAAGGTCTCAATGCCCACCGGCAATAAAGGTTCGATCCGCCTCTTCCGCTTTGCCGGGATTAACGTTTTCCTGCATTGGTCATGGTTCCTGGTCGCGGTCTTCGAGATCAACATGCGGGCCGGCCGCTACTCCTCGATCGTCTGGAACATCTTCGAATATCTGGCGCTGTTTCTGATCGTCCTGATGCACGAGTTCGGCCACGCCCTGGCCTGCCGGCAGGTGGGCGGAAGCTCGAACCAGATCGTGCTCTGGCCGTTGGGCGGAGTGGCTTATGTCAATCCTCCGCCGCGTCCCGGGGCTACCCTGTGGAGCCTTGCCGCCGGGCCGCTGGTGAACGTGGCGCTGATCCCGGTCCTGCTGCTGCTGGTCCTACTCAGCCGCTCCCTGGGCTGGGCGCAATCCATGCCCAATGCCTACGAGTTATTGCGGACCATCTCGCTCATCAATGCCGTTTTGTTGATCTTCAATATCTTGCCGGTCTATCCGTTGGATGGCGGCCAGATGCTGCGTTCGCTGCTCTGGTTCGTGATAGGACGAGCTCGCAGTTTGCTGGTTGCAACCCTGATCGGCTTTACAGGAGTGGCGGCGCTGATCTGGTTCGCCGTGCGCGTCCGTTCTTTCTGGCTCGGCGTTATGTCTGTATTCATCCTGCTGAATTGCTGGTCCGGACTGAAGCAGTCGGTCATATTACTGCGCATGGCGAAGCTGCCGCGCCGCGAGAGCTTCGCCTGTCCCTGGTGCAAAGCCTCGCCGCCCATGGGAAATTTGTGGAGGTGCCCACATTGTAAGACCATGTTCGACACTTTCGTAACCCAGGCAGTCTGCCCCTCCTGCGCCGCCCAGTTTCCCGTGACCCAGTGCCTGGATTGCGGCCGGCCAAATCCCATCGGCGACTGGAGCGCACCCGGGAAGGTAACTCCACAGCATGCACTAGCGGATTAACCGGCTTCACATTTTTCTTTCTGATCGCACTCCCAGGTTGTAGAATCCAGCCGAATCCTGTTCATGGTGAACCTGTGAAGAGAGTTACCGCTTATTTCCTGTTTGCCCTTCTCAGCCTGGCGCTTTTCCGGCCTTCTCCTGCCCTGGCCAGCAACAAATCCTCTAAAGTTCAGTCGCCGATGAATCAGACCAAGCAGTACAAGAAATACAGCAAGGAATACGCCAAGCAGCAGAAGAAACAGGCTAAGGCGCAAAAGAAGGAAATGAAGAAGATGGCTCAGACCCACCCGACGACCACCACAACCATCGGGACTGGCATCCAAACCGATAAGCCCTAGACTGCTGCAAAACTCCGCCACAAAATTGGCTCGCTCAGGCCCGGTAGTGTCTCAGTTTGATTGTCACCCTGAGCAAGCCTCTTTTGCCGAGCGAAGGATCTTGGCGTGCCGATTCGCGCCGACGCGCGCAAAGCACCCATCCAAATTCGAACTGGGAAACTACCCCAGGGCGAGTTGGTTTGCCTGGAACGTATCTTTGTCTTAAGCTGACCGTTCATGTTCCGGCGCTTTTGTCTGCCTCCATTATTTCTCTTCGCGATTATTGCGTCGGCAACCGCCAACCCGCCACTGGCAGGCCGCGCCGACAGCTATCAGATCATTCACACTTATCCGCACGATCCCAGAGCATTCACCCAGGGCCTGATTTACCTCGATGGTCACTTATACGAAAGCACCGGCCTTAATGGCAGGTCATCGATACGGATGGTGGATCTGACCACAGGCCGGGTTCAGCAGAAATACGATCTCCCTGCGCAGTACTTTGGCGAAGGCCTCACCGACTGGCGCAGCAGCTTAATTCAGTTGACCTGGAAATCGCACACCGGCTTTGTCTATGACCGCTTCACGTTCTCGTTGCTGCGTACATTTCAATACGCGGGCGAAGGTTGGGGCCTGACGCACGATGCCACCCAACTGATCATGAGCGACGGGACTCCGTATCTACGCTTCCTTGATCCCCCAACATTTCGCCAGACCCGGCGCATTCACGTCACCGACCAGGCCGGCCACGAAGTGGAAAATCTGAATGAACTCGAATACATCCACGGAGAGATTTACGCCAACATCTGGCAGAGCGATACCATCGTTCGCATCGCGCCGCGCACCGGCAAGGTTTTGGGATGGATCGATCTAAGCGGAATCATCGACCAGCGTGAACTTAGCGATCCAGGCGCCGTTCTAAACGGAATTGCCTACGACCCAACCCGGGACCGGCTTTTCGTCACCGGCAAGCTCTGGCCAAAATTATTTGAAATCAAAATCGTGCCTCATCGCTAAATGCGAGCGCCCGTTCGCTCGAAAGTTGGTAGCGTCCTAACCGGGAGGCTGCTGGAAAGTTGGGTTCGATGTTTTGAAGGGGCGCAGCTTCAGCCGCGCCGTCAGAGCCTTTAATTCTTGTCATCCCGAACCGGCTTTAGCCAGTGAGGGATCTGCTTTTTCGGCGACTGCGGAAGCCGTGCCCTGACACAAAACGATTTCTCAGATAGGCCTCTGAACTTAGCGGTTCGCAATCTCTCTTCCGCCTGCGCTCGCTCACCCGACCTTCGCCATAATCTGCTGCGATGCCGGTACCTGCTGCACTCGCGGCAGGGTCAGCAGAATGATCACGCAGATCAGAGCCAGGATCGCCAGAACGAAGATGCTGCCTTCCGGACCGGTCGCGCCTCCGCTGAGGATCGGCTTGCCCACCGGATGGGTTGCCAGCAGATGATGCTGCACCATGAGTCCGCTGTCGGCAACGCCGTAGAGGAACGATTGCGCCCAGTCCCATGAGGCATGGAATCCGATGGCCCACCACAGCGAACCCGTCCGCCACAGGCTGAAACAGAACACCATGGCCGCCAGGCCGGCAGCCAGCAGTCCGATAGGCGACTCGCCCGGATTGCCCTTGTGCCCAAGGCCGAAAAGAAAGGAGAAGAAAACCGCCGACGTCCAGAAACCGAGTGACTGGCTGTGCCGGGTCTTGAAGACCGACTGGTAGAGGCCGGCCAAACCACGGGTCAGCGTGTATTGCAGATAGCCGCGGGTGAGATACTCCTCCAGCAACCCGACCAGAAGAAAGCCGAACAGCCAGATCAGTCCGTAGCGCAGAACGTCAATGCCGAACACCAGCCGCCGGTCGAAAACCAGCAGCCCCGTCTTCCACAGCGTGAACACCAGCAGCGACAGACAGGTCACTCCCCACCCCAACCCGGCAAAGAACTGCGGCATCTTTCGGCTGCCGCCCAGCCCGTAAACAGAGTTCGGCCGGCGCTCGATCTTCGACATGACCCAGGCAGCGAAAAGAACGAACACAAACGGTATCGCCTCGTTGACCAGCCCGAACGTGAGCGTAATTTCTGACGGCGTCTTGGCCGACTTTGGATTGACGGGGTGAATCTTGAGCGCGATGAAATGGGCGCTGACCATCAGGACAGCCATAACCGCGATAAAGATCAGCAGGCTCCATCCGGCGCGAAGGCCGTCTTTGCCCACAAAAACTCTGTGGAGGACCGGCGGCTGAGAAAGCGGAACTGCTTCGGTGGTCGCCAGCGAGGCCTCGTTCGAGGGCTTCAGGTCGTCGATTTCAGTATTCAAAGGTTATCCTCAAAGTGACAACAGTCTATACGTTGACCAGGCCCCGATGGTTCCCGCTGTATGCAGAAAGCCCGCCTGGCCGGTTAGCGATAAGCCCTTACCATCTACAATAGATTTGTTCGTTATGTGCGATCGCTCGAAACTGGAAACTCGAAGCTTGAAGCATTTTACTCAGCTGTTAGCAACCCTCGTTCTTATGACTCTGACCGCATTTGCCCAGAAACCGCTCGCCTCGCCCGTAGCCATCACCGATCCCACCAAACTGCAAAGCAAGACGGTTGCCGACATGCAAAACTTCTCCATCGAGAAGCTCTATATGACGCGCCAGATCGGCGGCTCGAGCTGGTCGCCCGATGGCCGGCAAATCGCCTTCATCTCCAACATCAGCGGCCGCAGCAATCTCTGGCTGGTACCCGCCACCGGCGGCTGGCCGACCCAGTTGACGATCAGCGACCAGCGGCAGGCGCAGCCGGTGTGGTCGCCCGACGGCACCTGGATCGCCTACATCTCCGATCACGATGGCAATGAGCAGTGGGACATCTTCCTAGTCTCGCCCAAGACCGGCGAGGTGCAGAACCTCACGATGTCATCCGATTCCGCTGAGGTCGAGCCGGCCTGGTCGCCCGACGGCCATCAGATCGCCTACGCGACCAAACCGAAAACCGGATCGAGCTACGAGATCGATCTGATGGACGTGACCACTCGTCACCTGCGCCATCTGACGAAGAACACGCCCAAGGAACTGAGCAACGAGAGTCCCATCTTCTCGCGCGATGGCAAGTTTCTGGTCTATACCCAGTCGCACGCTACCGGCAAAGATGCCAACGTCTTTCTGCTCGACTTGGCCAGCGGTCAGAGCACCAACCTGACGCCGCATGAAGGTCAGCACAACTTCCTGGCCGACGACATCTCGCCCGACGGCAAATCCGTGCTGATCACCTCGGACGCTCACAACGGGTATGACAATGTGGGACTCGTCGATATCGCGACGAAAAAGATCGACTGGCTGACGAATGAGAAATGGGAGATGGAGGGAGGGTCGTTCTCTCCGGATGGCAAATCAGTAACGTGGACCGCGAATGTTGACGGCATGACGAACATCTCCTGCTATGACCTTGCAAAATCCCATGTTGTGTACGAGATCAACGGAGGCGTGAATACCTTGGGAGGCAATCCGCATCCCTACGCGCCCGATGGCTCCCGATTGCTCTACTACCACAATGGGGCAAACGCGCCAAGCGACCTGCGAGTCGATGACGTTGTTTCGAAAAAGTCGCAACAGATCACCCATTCTTTGGTCGGCGGCCTGCGCAGTGCGGATATGGTTGAGCCCTACCTGGTGCACTATCCCAGCCGCGATGGCAAATGGACCCTCTCGGCTTTCGCCTACGTCCCCAATAACATTCAGCGCGACGGCAAGTTTCCCGCCATCGTCTATATTCACGGCGGGCCGGCCGCGCAGACGGTCGATTCCTTTAATCGCTTCATTCAATACATTGTGAATCAGGGCTATCTGGTGATCGCGCCCAACTATCGCGGCTCAACCGGGTACGGCAAGCAGTTTACCGACGCCAACCTGGGCGATTCCGGCGGTGGCGACCTGAACGACGTGCTTGACGCCGCCGAGTGGATCAAGAAGAGCGGCTTTGTCGATCCCAAAAAGCTGATCGTGATGGGCGGCAGCTACGGCGGCTACCTCAGTATGATGGCCGTCACCAAAGCTCCGGATATGTGGGCCGCGGCGGTGCCGATCGTTCCGTTTGTTAACTGGTTTACCGAGATTGCCAACGAAGATCCCAGCCTGCGCGAGTATGACCTGGCAACCATGGGCGATCCGGTAAAGAACAAGGCGCTGTACGAAGATCGCTCGCCCATCAACTTCGTCGACCAGATCAAGGCGCCAATATTGTTGCTGGCAGGCGGCAATGATCCGCGCTGCCCCCCGGATGAAGCCCAGCAGGTGGCCGATGCCGTCAAGAAGCGCGGCGGCACGGTGCAGTTGAAGATTTATAAGGATGAAGGCCACGGCTTCTCACGCGTCGAGAATCAGATCGACGCCTATCAACGGGTCTCCGATTTTCTGAAGGTGCATGTGCCGTCGCCGGGCTGCGGATGCTCGGTGTACGAGTAGGGCCGCTGTTCGCGGTTCGCTCTTGGCTATTGGCTCCTAGCGTTTAGCCCTTAGCAAACCGGAAATGACTTCAGCACGTCCGCAAGCATTCCTTCTTGATTTGTCATCCTGAGCGGAGCGCCCGGTCCTCTTTCCGATCCGTTGTTTTGCTGATCGGGCGGGCGCGCAGTCGAAGGGTCTGCGGTTCGCCGCTGGCATCAACCCTCCGCCGCACTCCGAGTACCAAAGCTAATGGTTAAGAGCTACTTCCGAGTTCCCCCACAATCGCAGCCACCAGTCCGGGAATTGTGTACTCCCCGGCTTGGATGTCGACCGGCAGCCCGAACTCGCGCAGCGTTGCCGAAGTTACCGGTCCGATCGACGCACTGCGCACTGCTTGATTGCGTGACGAATTTCTTAGAGCAGCTCTCGCACCGCGCAATCCCAGCAGTCCAACAAAGTTCTTTACTGTTGAGGAACTAGTGAACGTGATCGCATGAGGCCTGCGTGTCTTGCTGGCAAGCGCCGCGCGCAGCCGGGTCGCCGACGCTTTCGGCGTGATCGTCTCATACGCTTCGACCACGTCGACCTCAGCCCCAGCCCTTCGCAACTCGCGCGGAATCACATCGCGTGCGACCTTGGCGCGCACCAGCAATACTCGCTTCCCTTTCACGCGCCGGCGCAAAGCGCTGACTACCGATTCGGCTATGTACTCCTTCGGCGTAACTGTCACTCGCAAGCCGTGCGCTTCGATAGCTTGCCTCGTCGCCGGGCCGATAGCAGCGATCTTCAAACGACCAAGCGTTTCCGCCGGGAGTTTTTTCCTCCTCATGCGCTCAAACAGCGCTTCCACGCCATTCACGCTGGTAAGGATCAGCCAGTCGTACGTTGCAAGATCTCGCAACGATGTATCCAAAGGTCTATAGGAGGCGGGCTGGCGAATTTCGATAAAAGGGATTTCGAGGACTTCGCAGCCCAGTTCGCGCAAACCTGACGAGAGGATGCCCGCTTGCTTCTTCGCGCGTGAAACCAGCACCCGGCATCCGGCGAGGGGAAGTCTGTTGCGGACAATTTGGCTACGGGGATTATCTGACAATGTAGGGGTCCTTCGACTCCGGCGTGGCAAACCCGGCGACGCCTCCGCTCAGGATGACAGATCGTCGCATCTGGCGAACAGCGAAGTGCGAAAAGCGAAATCCGACTCTGACCACGGCTGATAGCTGATGGCTGACAGCTCTTTTCACGGCTGTTGCGGCGCTACCGTCGTGGCGCCATACACGTCTTCCAGAATCCTGGTCGCTCCCCGGCGCAGCAGAATATCGCCTACCTGCTCGCCCAGTGCAACCGGATCCGTGCCGCTTTGCTTTTCCCGCAAAATCAGCGACCCATCGGGCTGCGCCACAATCGCGGACAAATGCAGCTCGCCATCCTTCATTTCAGCGAACGCGCCGATCGGCACCTGGCAGCCGCCGCCCAGCTTATTCAGCAACGCCCGTTCGCAGGTGGTCGCGGCCCGCGCCCCAGGGTCATCAAGAAACGCCAGGTGCTTCCGCATTTCCAGGTCGCCGGCGCGAATTTCAATTCCCAGCGCACCCTGCCCCGCCGCCGGACACATGAACTCTTCCGACAAGACTTCCTTTACCAGTTGCGTCTTGCCCAGACGGGTCAAGCCCGCGGCCGCAAGAATGATGGCCTCGTACTGGCCTTCTTCCAGCTTGCGCACTCGTGTGTCGACATTGCCCCGCAAAGCATGAATTACCAGGTCGGGCCGCGCCACCTTCAACTGCGCCTGCCGCCGAAGACTGCTGGTTCCCACCAGAGCGCCTTTCGGCAGAGCTCTGACACTGTCGTACTTCACGGAAAGAAATACATCGCGCGGGTCCACTCGCGTGGTGATCGCCACCAGCTCAAAACCGGGCGGCAACGCCGTCGGCAAATCTTTCAGGCTATGCACCGCCAGATCGACGCGTCCCTCGGCCAGCGCGTCTTCAATCTCCTTGGTAAACATTCCCTTGGTGCCCACCTGCGCCAGCGCCACGTCGGTAATTTTATCGCCCGTGGTTTTGATGATCTCCAGCTCGATCTCATGTCCCTGCTCGCGCAGCAGATCCGAGATGTGATGAGCTTGCCACAGAGCCAGTTGCGATCCCCTGGAACCAATCCTGAGGTGCGCCATCAGTTTCTGTCTCCCCGCCGGCCACTGGCAACCGTGTTGGCCTCATCGTGCGCAGCCAATGCTTTGGCGTCGCGCAGTCCAAATAACTTGCGCACCAGATCGATGACCGTCGTAGCTTCCGGCGATTCGCGTGCTGCACTCTTCAGGGTGGTAATGGGTGTGTGCATGATCTTGTTGATAATGCCTCGCGTTAACGCTTCCACCGCCAATTCCTGCTCCGGACTCATCGCACCCAGGCGGCCGCGTACCCGGTCGATCTCCGCCTGGCGAACCGTCTCCAAATGCTCCTGCAGAGAAACGATGGTGGGCACCACATCCAGCGTCTGTAACCGCGCCTGGAATTTATCCACTTCAAGCTGCACGATCGCTTCGGCCCGATCGGCTTCCACCCGGCGATCGGCCACGTGCGACGACACGACCTGCTGCAAATCGTCGATGTCGTACACGAAGACGCCGTCCAACTTGTTCATCTCGGGATCGATGTCGCGAGGAACAGCGATGTCGATGAAGAACATGGGACGGTTGCGGCGGCGGCTTAGAAACTTCTCGCCATGCTCCTTGCGGAAAATGGCGTGCGGCGCTCCGGTTGAACTGATGATGATGTCGGCGCGGGGAACAGTTTCGTATAGTTGCTCGAACGGAATCGCCTCGCCATTGAATTTCTTCGCCAGGGCCAGTGCCCGGTCATAGGTGCGATTGGCAACGTAAATATGTTCGCATCCGTGGGCCAGCAGATGACGCGCCGCCAGCTCCGACATCTTCCCTGCTCCGACCAGGTAAACGCTCTTGCCTTGCAGATTGCCGAAAATCTTCTTGGCCAAGTCGACTGCCACCGAGGCCACCGATACCGCCGAACTGGCTACCGCCGTCTCATTACGCACGCGCTTGGCGACGGCAAACGCCCGAGTCATCAGGGCATCGAGCTGCGAATTCACGGCTCCCACGGCGCGCGCCGTAGCATAAGCCTCTTTCACCTGTCCCAATATCTGCGGCTCGCCGACCACCATGGAATCAAGACTGGAGGCCACGCGAAACACGTGCCGCACGGCATCGCGCTCGTGATACTCGTATAAATACTTGCGGTAGGGCTCGGGATCGAAGCCGTAAAACTGCCGCATGAATCCTTGCAGATCGGCGCTCCCGTTCGCCGTGCGGGCCAGCAACTCTACCCGGTTGCAGGTGGAGACAATCATCGCCTCTTCCACCCCCGGAAATTGCGCCAGAAGTTTGGTCGCCTCCGGCAAGCGGGCTTCCGCGATAGCGAACTGCTCGCGCACCTCAACCGGTGCGGTCTGGTGGTTCACGCCGATGAGCACGAAATTCATGAAGGCAAAAACCTGTGTACGCGGCTGAAATTATTCGCGGCCCAGGCGCCGATGGCTATCACAAAGGCAAAGGTAGCCAGCAATGCCGCCCGCCGCCCACGCCACCCTGAATTCCAGCGGGTGTATAGCAAGAGCAGGTACAGCGCCCACATGATGAACGACAGGAGAATCTTTGGGTCGTAAAAAAATGTCGGTCCAAACTTCTCAATCAACAAGACCGAGCCCGCCAGCAGTCCGAATGTCATGAAGGGAAAACCGAACAGCAAGGCTTTGTAGCCGATATCGTCAATCGTCTGCAGCGGCGGCAGCCAGGCCAGCACGGCCGCATTGCTCTTGGACTTCAAAGCGCGTTCCTGGGTCAGATACAGCAGGCTGGTCCCAAAACTGAGAAACAATCCGGCGTAGCCAATGAAGATCGTCACTACATGAACGAAGATCCAACCGTTGCGCAACAAAGGCGAGGTCAAGGTGACCGGCTTTTGCCCAATGGCGGAGGCGAAGGTCAGCACAAACACAACGGGAAAGATCACCACCCCGGGCGCCGTGGTGCGGTAGCCCACAAAGAAAATAAAGAACACCACCATCGCCAGAAACGCCAGCAGCGATTCCGAATACTGGATCGAGGCCAGCGACAGATGCCCGATCAGGATGGTGGACTCTACCAGCGAAACGAAATGAAAGATGAGTCCGAGGCCGACCGCCGGTTCCACGATCTTGCCTAGAACATTACCTTGTTTACTCAACAGCAGCAGGGAGTAAAGCAATCCCACGCCGTAGCAAACCACCGCAACTCGGAGCCAGATTAACGGCATAAACCCCATGAACGGTATCAGTTAAGTCCCACCCGTTCTGCTGGTCTAAGTATAGCGGTCAGGCGATACCGGGCGGCTAATAGTTATCACGCCCCCCTGTGATGCAGGTCACACCCAATCAGTACGTTAGATTTGGCAAGGACGAACAGCACCAGCCCCTGTGACAGGCTCGGAAAACGGGTCGCACCTAGCTGGGATAGTGGAAGTGCACAATGTGTTGCGAGGCGATGGTCACCCCATCGCGCATAGCCGGACGGAAATGCCAGCGCTGCAATACATCCAGCACCTTCTGTTCGACGCCATAGCCGATGCCCTGAAGCAGCTTGGTCTCCACCACATTGCCTTGCGGATCGATCGTGACCTCGACGATCACGTCGCCCTGTACTCCCGCCGGCAGGTCGCCGCGCGAAACCGGAGGATCGGGAAAAACCTCGGGCAGCGCCGGAACCACCTCGTCACCGGTGAGCGGTGAGCCCGGCACGCGTCCCATAGGCGAGCCGCCGCGAGCAGCGCGCTCCAGTCCAGCATCAACCGTTGGCCGCTCAGCTTCCGGCTTAACCTCGATCTTGGGTTGCGGCTTAGCCTTTTTGGGAAGGTAAGCACGCAATGTCAGCTGCGGTTTCTCGGGTACGGGCCGGGTTTGCTCGGCGCCCACCGGCGCCAGATAAATAATAGAGACCGACCCTGAGGATCCGGGAATTCCCAACGCAACCTCGTGGGGCGTCAGGAAAAGTGGACGAGAGGCATGCAGCAAGGCCAGCAACAGCGCAAGATGAATAGCCAGCGACACCACCATGGAACGGTTCCATCGTTTGCGTCCCGGCCACGGCATTTCTTCGAACATCGCCATCGCACCCGCTGCCTGGCTTAATTATGGGCCCGATTCGCACCTGATGTACAGAACCTATCGAGGCGCTCGTCCCAATTTCGTCATCGCCTTATTCAGAAACCGGCTGATTTCAGTGATGATCCGTTGATTACTCTTAGTCTTGGACGCCGGCATTCATTCGGGCTGAGCAGTGGATGCGCCAGCTCTATTCCACACCAATCGATTCCAGCAGGATGGGCAGAGTGGCGGCGTCCAGGCGTAAGCGGCGCCCCTGATTCAGCATGTCGGGAATTTCATCGAAAGCTTGCATCAGCCGGAGCTTCACGGCGGCATACTGTTCGGGCTCGCTCAGGCTGCGGCCTCGGCTGACGAGCCACGCTTCCAAAGCTTGCGGCTGCAGAAAAATGCTGACCGCAAAGGTGGTCTTGCGATCCGCCGTCACATCGAAAACGAATTCAGTGCCAGGCGCTTCCGGATCGCCTTCCAGCGCCGGCCGCTTGCCTACAAAATAATATTGATAGACATAGCCGGTTTGTCCGGTATAGGCCTTGATGCGGCGGATGGTCATGTGCGTCGCGCTCGGAGACATTCTAGTTCGTCCAGCAACTAGCGACTAGCAACTAGCGATTAGCGAAAAGCCACGAAATCTCATCGCGACTTGCTCAGCCTCGAACTCTGGCCGACTCTTGAGACGAGTCTAGCTCAAAGCAAATAGAGGCGTTACGGTTCGGGCTGATGAAGGACATTGCTGACTTAGCTAGTTACTAGTCGCTACTTGCTAGTTGCTGCTTTCGTTTACTCTGTTGGCCGCTCCCGCAAAATCGCGGCAGCAGTCTCCGAGCTGACGGGCGAATAGTAAACCTCTTTGAAGGTATACGACTTCGCCTTGGTGCCCAGGATGGGCAGGATCTCCAGATGCCAATGGTAGTCGTCCTCGATCGTCTTCCAGAAGCCCAGAGTTTCCGAGCCGCGCAGGGTGTTGGGCGAAGTGTGCAGCACCATGTGGAAGCCGTCGGCGATAGTGCGAATGCGATGCAGGGTGCGGCGCAGCAGCGCGGCAAAGTCGCGCATCGCTCCCGACTTGGTGGCCGTGCGCTCGAAGTAAGCCTCATGGTTGCGCGGTGCAATCCAGGTTTCATACGGAACCCGGGGGGCATACGGACAACCGGCTATGTAGTCGCCACGCACCTCGATCACCCGTAGCTTCTGTTCCTGCTCCTGCCGCAGGATGTCGCAAAACACGCACCGCTCCTTCACCTGGAAGTGCTGCTTAGCCGCGCGCAATTCGTACAAAACCCGCCGCGGAACGAAGGTGGTCGCCACGATTTCCGAAGTCGGGTGGTCAAACTCCTGCCCCGACAGGCTGCCGAAATTCTTGAAGACGCTGATGTACTTGAAGCGGGCATCGCCCTTCAGATCCTGAATGCGCTGGCCGCACAACGCCAGATATTCCTCGATTTCGCGATCTTCGGCGTTCCACAAATGGCGGTCATGCCGCGCATTCTCCACAATCACTTCATGCGCTCCCACCGGCCGCATCGTATCGTAAAGCCCATTGCCCGACCGCCCCGGTTCGCCATCAATTCCATACAGAGGCCGGGGATGGACCACGGCGCGCGCCGACCAGGGACCGCCATCCACCGTAGGAGCGGTGGCAATCACCTGTAGAGGCTGACCCGACTCCGGACAAAATGGGCAAAAGTAGTCGGGCGATGAGCCACTCTCGGGCTCGTCGCCACAAATCACCCACGAGCGCGTAATGGGATCTTTGCGCAGTTCCATCGCCTTTACTCTACGTCTGAAAACGGTGCGCTGGGAAGGCCATTCTCGCGCCCGACTCCAATCGGACAAGCCACGGCTCCCACTTCGGGTCTCGTCCGGAACCGGCTCTTGTTCCTGATTACCTTCAGCTCACCGACTTCTGCTGCTCATTTCACATCCGGGCTTCGATGCAGTGCCGATCGTCGATCGCGCAGCCGCCGCACCTGCAACACGCTCCACGCAATGCTGATTGCAACCACCGGCAGCAACCATGCGGTGTTCACCTTGACCGCCAGATTGGCGCCCGACAATAGCAGCAGCGGGGAATATGGCTCCAGGTACCGTAACGCGTGCTTGCGATCGTTCATGCGCTGCAAAAAATACAGCAGCCCGACGAACGTCACCGTCCCGGCGAAGACAGAAACCGGATGCACGTGCCAGATGCGCGCCGAAGAACTGCCCGTGGCAGACTGCGACACATCTTCAATGACAGCCACCACGAGACAGGCAAATATACCTGCTATGACAAAAGCCATGTCAGTGTGATCTTGGCGGCGTCGTCCATTCCGGCTTCTGCTCATGGCCCAATCAGGGTGCAGCAATCTGGAATCGCAAGACCGACTGCGCGATCTGATACTCATATTTCGAGGCAGCGAACTGGATCTGCGCCTCCGTCTGCTGCAATTGCGCCTGGCTCAACTCCACGATCGAGCTCAGACCGAGGTTGTAGCGGGTCTGCGATAAATCCAGAGCCAGATTGGTTTCATCCAGAAATTGCTGGCTCACCCCAATACGGTTGTAGGCCGTGATGGCGTTCAGCCAACTGGTGCGAACATCGTTGGCGATCCGGTCTTTCAAGTCGCGCAACTGCTGATCGGCTGCCTGCGCCCGCAACCCCGCCTCGCGCGAGCGCGACACGTATTGAAAGCCATTAAAGATCGGTACGTTAAGATTCACTCCGGCCGCGCCGTACCAGGTGGGAAACTGCTGCACCCCGTTGAGCACGCTTCCCTCCGGGGTCTGGCCTACGACGCCCAGAGCCGACACGGTGGGGAAAAGCAGGTCGCGCTCGGCTTTCTGGAAGTGCTGCTCGGCTTGATATTCGTAGTTTTGCGCCGCAATCTCCGGCCGGTTGCTGAACGCCTCATCTTCCAGTTGACTGACCGCGTCGGGCGGCGGCTTCAGTTCGGCTTCGCTATCGATAAGCTCGAACTGCTGTTGTCCCGAGTAGCCCAATACCTGCGTCAACTGGGATAGTGCGGACTGGTAGTTGTTCTGCGCGTCCAGCAATAACAAATTGGCCTGGGCCAGGTTGGCATTGGCGAAGCTCACGTCAACTTCCGAGCGTAATTTGTTCTGGAACAGTGTCGTAATCTGGTCGGAAACCAGTTGCCGGGCACTCACGGTCTGTTCGGCAACCTTTTCTTCAGCCAGAGTCTGCAACGCGTTGTAGAAGGCTTCATCAACCGCCAGCTTGATCTGGTACACCGTGGCCTTGGCATTCATGTCGGCGGCCTTGGCGCGCAACGCCGAGGTCGCCACCAGATTGTTCGTTCTGCCGAAATCGGTGATCAATTGCGACAAGGCCAATCCGCCTGCGGCGCGATTGAGCAGCCGGGGAGCGTTCAAAGTGCCCGCGGCAATGCGAGCTCCCTGCTGGCCGCCCACCGCCGTGAAGCTGCCGTAGATGGTCGGGTAGTAGGCGGACTTCGCCTCGCGGGTGACCTGATTCGACGCCAGATAAAGCAGGTGGTTCAGAGAAATCTGCGGATTGTTCTTGATGGCCAGCGCTTCGGCATCTTGCACCGTCAGATGTTGCAGCGCGCCGGTGGTGGGCAAACGCGGGGGAGCCGGGGCGGTGGGAGCCGGCGGCATCTGCGGCGCCGGCAGAGTTTGCGGCGCCGCTGGCGTTTGCGCTGGAGCGGTTACGGACTGCGGTGGAACTGTGGTCGGCGAAGCAGAGTTTGTTTGCGCGGCCAGCGGGATGCCGGGCAACACAACTGCAACCACAAGCCGGAGGATCGTGCGTCTCAAGCTTGCACCTCCCGTTTTTCTTCTTCATGTTTGCGGTGCATCAGGTAATAGGCGGCTGGCACCAGAAACAAGGTCGCCAGGAACGAGAGCATCAGCCCTCCGATGATGGCGCGGGCCAGCGGCGCATACTGCTCGCTGCCGGCTTCCAGAGCTAGCGCCAGGGGAATCAAACCCAGCAAGGTGGCGAAAGTGGTCATCATGATGGGCCGCATGCGGATGTGGCAGGCATTCTTGATGGCCTGGCGCAACGGCTCGCCGCGGCGCCGCAACTCGCGGGTGAACTCCACGATCAGAATCGAGTCCGACACCACGATGCCGGTCATCATCATCACTCCCATCAGCGACATGATGTTGACGCTGGTGTGCGTCATCAGCAGGAACAGAATCACTCCGGTAAATCCCGGTGGAACCGCCAGCAGGATGAGGAAGGGATCGCTGAACGAGGCGAATTGCGCCATCAGGATCAGGTAGACCAGAATGACCGACAGCGACAACCCTATAGCAAAGCTGCGGAACGACTTCTGCATGGCGATGACGGCTCCCCGCAACTGCACCCGCGTATTGGGCGGCAGCTGGGTATGCGCGATCACATCCTGCACGCGTTTGGATAGCGCGCCCAGGTCTTCTCCTGTGGGCGAAACATACAGATCGATGACTCGAAACAGCTGATAGTGATCGACCTCGGTCGGCGTGTTGATGATTTTGACGTCGGCCACGTTTTCCAGCATGGTGGGATCGGCATTGTTCTTGGCGTGCAGAGGAATCTGCTTGAAGTCCTCCAGCGACATGGTGCCGATCTGATGCGGCGTGTACTGGACGGTGAGGAAATAGTTGTTGCCGCTCTTGGGATCGATCCAGTAGCTGGGAGCGATCATGCCGTTCGACGTAAGGGCGGTAACCACATTGTCGACCACATCCTTGGCGGTCATCCCCAGCCGGGCTGCCATCTCGCGCCGCACATCCAGTTGAATGCCCGGGTAATCCAGATCCTGCGGGATCAGAACATCACTCACGCCGTGAAGGCGGCGAATCTTGGCCGCCATTTCCTTGGCGACGTCGTAAGCGGCTTGCTGATTGTTGCCCGAGACCTGGATGTCGATCGGGGCCGGCATTCCCTGGTTGACGATGGAATCCACCAGGCCCCCGGTCTGAAAGAAAGTGGAAAGTTCGGGCAGATCGCTGGCCAGCTTCCGCCGGACCCGATCCATGTAAACGAAGCTGCTGGTTTTGTGCTCCTTCTGCAGCTGCACCTGCACAAAGGCAGTGTGCATGGCCGAGTTAGGCGTGTAGATCGAAGACAAATCAGCATTGACGCCGATATTGGAGACGATCATCGCCAGCTCGTCTTTGGGGACGACCTCGCGAATGTCTTCTTCTACCCGCGCCATGTAGTCATTGGTGAGTTCGATGCGGGTGCCGCTGGGCGCTTTCACGTTGATGACGAACTGGCTCGGATCGGTGCGGGGAAAAAAGGCTACACCCAGCAAAGGAGAAAGCGCCAAGCTGAGCACGAATCCACCCATGATAACGGCTACCGTCATCCACGGCTTATTCAGCGCCTTCTCCAACGCCTCGTCGTACTTGGCGAGGACGTAGTCGTAGCCGCGATTGAACGGCTCCAGCGTGCGCTCCAGCCATCCGGCTTCGTGCTCCCCCTCGGCCTCGCTGCCGTGTGCCGACTTGATAAAGCGCGAACAGAACAGGGGCACTACCGACATCGCGACCAGGTAGGACGCGGCCAGTGCCAGAACAACTCCCAGCGCCAAGGCGCTGAACAGATATTTGCTGACGCCGGTGAGAAATACGACCGGGAAAAACACGATGGCCGTGGTGAACGTCGCTGCCAGCACCGCTAACTGAACTTCCTGACCGCCGTTCTCAGCCGCCGTGACTGCGTCCTCACCCTCTTCCAGGTGACGGAAAATGTTCTCCAGCACCACCACGGAATTATCGATCAGGCGTGAGAGCACCAAAGCCAGACCGCCGAGGACCATGGTGTTGATCGAACTGCCGAAGGCGTTCAACAGCAGAAACGCAGCCAGACAAGAGATCGGAATCGACAGCAACACGGAAATTGTTCCCCGCAGCGATCCCAGAAACACCAGGATCATGAGTGCAGTCAGGCCCAGGCCGATGGTGCCCTCGCGCAACACATTGGCAACCGCGATCTTGACGTACTGCGACTGATCGAAGACCACGTTCGCGATCAAGCTTTTCGGGATGTCGAGCAGGTTCTTGACCCGCTCGCGAATGCCGTTCACGATCTGGATGGTGTTGCTATTTCCGCCCTGCCGCAGGATGGGCAGGTACACCGACTTCTGGCCGTCGACTCGAACGATGTTGTATTGCAGGGCCGAGCCATCGACTGCCCGGCCGATATCGCCGAAGCGCAGCACATTATTACCGATGGCCTTCAGCGGCACATCGTTCATCTGCTTGACGTTGGGCAGCTGGCTGTTGCTGTAGATGTTGTAATCGTACGGTCCAATGCGCACGTCGCCGGCCGGCAGAATAGAGTTGGCCTCATTGACCGTGTTCACCACATCCATGGGGCTCAGCTGCGCCGCTTCCAGCTTGACCGGATCAACATAAAACTGGATCTGCCGGTACTTTCCGCCGAACGGCTGTGGTATCGATGCGCCGGGCACGTTGCCCAGCTGATTGCGAATATTGAACTGCCCCTCGTCGTGCAGCTGTGTCTCGCTCAGACCCTGGCCTTTGAGCGTCACCAGGCACACCGGCATATTGGAGGCATCGAACTTCAGCACTACCGGAGGCAATGTTCCCTGAGGCAGCCTCCGCAGATCCGCCATCGCCAGATTTGCGATTTCGCTGACCGCGGCATCGGGATCGGTTCCCGGTTGGAAGTAAACCTTGATCAAGCTGACGCCGGTCAGCGAACGCGACTCGATGTGGTCGATGTTGCTGCCCAGGGTGAAGAAGCGTTCGAAGGTATCGGTGATGTCGCCTTCAATTTGTTGCGGCGGCATGCCGCTGTAGAACGTGGCGACTACGACCACCGGGATCTGGATCTGGGGAAACAGATCGACCGGCATGCGGGCCACCGTGGTCACGCCGACCACGATGATGCCGAAGCACAGCATCAGGATGAAAAACGGATACTTGATCGCAAAGCCTGACATGACTATTCCGCTCCCGAGCTGCCGGACATGCCGGTAAACGCTCCCGGCTTGGGTCGAACTACCTCGCCCGGCTGATAGCGGCCCAGATTGCCCACAATCACCCGCTCGCCTTCGGTCAGCCCGGCGAGAATCTCCACGTGGTTCGAACTTTCCACGCCCACCTGCACCTGGCGCGATTGCACCCGGTTCTGCGCATCCAGAAGCAGCACGGTCGTCTGGTTATTGTCCGAACGCTGCAGAGCCTCGATGGGTACGGTGAGAGCGTTAGGGCGGCTGGCGGCGCTCAGCGTCACGTTCGCGTACATGCCCGGTTGCAGGTGATAGTCAGGGTTGGGAACGTCGATCTCGACCTGCATGGTGCGGGTCGAGGTGTCCAGAGAATCGGTGAAACGCGTGACCTTGCCGGTGAAGTGTTCGCCGGTAGCTTGCACATGAACGTCGGCGGAATCACCAACCTTCACCTTCGCCGCAATCGATTCCGGCACCGGAATACGCAAGCGCAGCAGATCGACTTGCGCAATGGTTACGACCGGCAGGCCGCTGGTGCTAGAGGTTCCGGCTTGCACCAGAGCGCCCGTGTCGGAAAAACGCCAGGTCACGACGCCTTCGTAGGGAGCGATGATCCTGGAATAGTTGCTCAGAGCGGCATAGTGCTGTTGATCGGCCTGCGCCACCGCCAGTTGCTGCTTGGCCGCTCCGAGCGAGGACTTGGCCGCATCGACCCGGGCTTGCGAAGCGCGATCCTTGGCAGTGGCGTCGTCCAGTTCCTGTTGGGCGATCAAGCCGGGCCGCACTTTATCGGTATTGACCAGCCGCGCCGCGTTGGCGTGTAGAGCAACGTTGTCGGCTTCGGCGCGCAAGACCTCGCTCTGCGCCCGCTGGATCTCTTCTTCGGCGTGATGCACTTCGGCCTTGGCTTCGTCGACCTGGGCCACCAGTTCGGGGATCTCCAGCACCGCCAGCACTTCTCCGGTGTGCACCCGATCGCCTATATCAACATAGATATTCTTGATGTACCCCGCTACTTTGGCATGTAATTCGACGTTCTGATAGGGAATGAACTGGCCGGCGATCGACAGAGAGGTGGCGATCGTCTCACGCGTGACCGGGGCTACAGCAGCGTAGGGCGCATGCTCCACATCGGCGCTTGTCTCGTTTCCGTTATTGGCCGAGCCGGCGCGCGCTCGCCTGGCAACCAGCGCGGCAATAACTAGAAACAACGCAACAATAATTCCTGACACAAGAAATTTGTGTCGACGGCTAACTGGCATAAACTTCCTCGTTTCCACTGATGCGGTTTGGTTATTTGGCGTACCGCTCAGCGTGAGCTATTTGGCCCGGGAGACCGAACTCACTGCAAAAACAAAATAAATAATCGAGGAAAAGCTAGCCTTGTACAGGAGGAGGACGGAGAAAGCGCTGAACGTAGCGCAGCGAAAGATCGCGGGGGAGAGGAGCCAGGAAAACGCTTTGCACGCCGGGTTCCCGTTGGAGATATAGTCCGAACAGACAAACGGCCATCATCCAGAACAACACACCGGCGCTGGAATCAACCGAGCAGGCTTCCATCTTCTGCCCGCTCAACCATAGCTTGGAAGCAGTGACGGGAGTAACCTTGGCAGGCGCGCCACCGTTGTAAACCGCGGTCTTCGCATGCAATGCGAACAGGAACACCAGCCCACACAATGTCAGCAACATTGCGGAGCGCAGCGTTTCGTTTCGCATGACCCGAAGATTCACGACAGAAAACCAGCCTCGTCCCAAATACTATATCTCGGAACACCAGATTAGTGTAGAAGTTGCCCGAAACGGTTGCTCTCGGCTGCAAAAGTATCTGCCAGCAGGCGACTCGACAGTTTGCTGAAAACTCCGCCTCCGCTTGTTCAGACGTAAATACCGCGTGGCCAATTTCGCTCCGATTTTGCCTGCAAACCAAAACTCCTGCCACGGAACTCGTCCAGGCAGGAGCGATCTTGGCTCATGGAGCCGCGCGAGCCGATCTGTGGAGTTCTTACGATTCGCCAGCTAAACCCATCCAGGCTGAGATGTTTCTCTCCGGAATCCGCACTGACTCTCGACGGCCGTTGAACCAATAACCCTGATTCCAGAACCTGGCGAGAGGCGAAAACGCCCATCGCAATCCACGTAACCAAGAAGTATGTAATATTTACACCTTAGATGGTTACCTTTAGTTACCTTAGTGAATCGTAATTCAGTAGCTAGGTGGCATGCCGTACCCACCTTTTTGGTAGTATACTTTCATGGTACCCGGTCGGCCACAAAAAGCTATACTTTCGTCCCAAAATCAGGGCGCTTTGTACCCCAAAAATTCGATTCCTTCAGCCGGACTGCCACCGTTTTCGCCACACCGTTTTATCCCTCCAAGCTGTAAACCAAGGACCCCACGATGGTAATCCGTAAGTCTGTTACTTACCTATCACATTCCGCCCTGTTGTTTGCTCAAATTCTGCTTACAATCGCCGCCTTGGCGGCGCTGACCCAGGCCCAGACACCCGTCGGTTATTGGAAATTTGACGACGGCGCTGGAACTCACGCAGTCGATTCCTCAGGATCAGGACACACCGCGATCCTGGGCAACGGCGTGAGTTGGGTTCCGGGAAAGGTCGGAGGCGCTCTAGCTGCCAATGGCGCGCGCCAACCGTATGTCAAGATACCCGCGATCGATCTGAGCGAAACCCCGGCGGCGACCATCGCGTTCTGGTCAAAACGGACCTACTCCACCGGCGGCGGACATGCGCTGTTCGAGGCCACCAGCAATTACAGCAATTCCACTACGGGCTTCGCCTTCTTTCCCGACGACGAGACTTGTGCGGGCATTCAGATCGCTCTGCGGGGTAACCTGGGATCTGTGGCTGACTGCTATGCCCAACCCTCTTCCGGAGAATGGCACCATCTGGCGGTCGTTTTCGACAAGAGCCAGACAGGTGCAGACGAAATAAAGTTCTACGTGGATGGGGCGCTACAGACCGCCACTCGCAATCTTGACGCCGCGACGAATACCAACAACTTTGGTAACAATCCCATCTATCTCTTCTCGCGCGCCGCCACCACCAATTTCGACTCGGGTGTGGTCGACGAGCTGCGCATCTTCAACACAGCCCTGACGGCTGAACAAATCCAGCAAATCTTGACCGACCCCGGCAGCGGCACCATTACTTTGGACGGCAACGTTCACGGGGTTCACGACAATGGCCTTGCGGCCAGCTCTACCACTGTTGTGTCGATTGGAACGCCCACCGCTGGTGACCTGATTACCTGCGAAGTGTCTTTTACCTCCACCGGCGGCAACACCCTGGTGTCCGTCGCCGACAATAACAACGGCACTTACGGCGCCGCGGTCGCCGTGCATCTCAACACCACTCTGGGACAGTGGTACGGTGTCTACTACAAGGAAAATGTTGCGGCTTCTCCCACCACCATCACCCTTACGACCTCGCAGTCGAAAGTTTATTCCGCCATTGCTTGCGAAGCCTGGAAGGGAGTCGCCACTTCCAACTCTCTGGACTCAGCTTTCGCGCAGTTGCGCGACGCCGTAAACGTTCCCAACCCCACCACCGGCTCCAACCAGACGCCTGCTGGCAATAATGAGCTGGTCATCGCCGCAGTTGGCTTGGGCAACGCCGGGACTCCTACGTCTGGCGCTAACTACACTTTGATCGATGGGGCTCCCGTGACCCTGTGGTGGCCGGAATATTGGGCACAAAGCACTGCCACCGCGACCGCCGGCAACTTCACCTGGCCCAGTGACGATTTCACCGACATGATGGCCGCCTTCAAACCAGCCGGCACTCCGACCCTGACCTCGATCACGGTGACGCCAACCAATCCTTCGGTTGCGGCCGGCAACCAACTCCAGTTCACGGCCACTGGAAACTACAGTGACGGCAGTCATCAGAACCTGACCGCTTCGGCGACCTGGACCTCCAGCGCACCCACCGTAGCTACCATCGCCAGCGGCGGCCTGGCCACGGGAGTCGCGGTCGGAACCACAACCATTCAGGCAGCCTCGGGCACCATCAACGGTTCTACAACCCTTACCGTCACACCACCCGTGCTGCTGTCGATAACCGTGACGCCGGCTGATCCTTCGATTGCGGCCGGTACTCAGCTGCAATTTACAGCGACTGGCAACTACAGTGACGGCAGTCATCAGAACCTGACCAGCTCGTCTACCTGGACGTCGAGCACGCCTTCGGTAGCGACCATCAGCAGCGGCGGCCTGGCCGCCGCCGTTGCCGCTGGAACCACAACGATTCAAGCAGCCTCAAGCACGATCAACGGTTCCACTATCCTCACCGTGACACCGCCCGTGCTCTTGTCCATAGCTGTGACGCCAACCAATCCTTCGATTCAGGCCGGCAACCAGCAGCAGTTCACTGCCACCGGAACCTACAGCGATGGCAGTCATCAAAATCTTACCGGGTCGGTGACGTGGACTTCCAGCGCACCTTCCGTAGCCACCATCAACAGCGCCGGTTTGGCCACAGGCGTCGCCGCCGGAACCACGACCATTCAGGCGGCCCTGAGCTCCATCAACGGATCGACCACGCTCACCGTGACGGGCGGCGCTTCCATTACTCTGGACGGCAACGTACACGGGGTCCACGACAATGGCCTTATCTTTAGCACCACCACCGTTGTCTCGATTGGAACTCCTACTGCCGGCGATCTGCTTACTTGCGAAGTATCCTTTACTTCCACCGGCGGCAACACCCTGGTTTCCGTCGCCGACAATAACAACGGGGCTTACGGCGCTGCAGTCCCCGTGCATCTCAACACCACTCTGGGACAGTGGTACGGCATTTATTACAAGGAAAATGTTGCTGCCTCTCCCACCACCATCACGCTCACAACTTCGCAGCGAGAAGTCTATTCCGCCATTGCCTGCGAAGCCTGGAAGGGTGCAGCCACTTCCGGCTCGCTCGATTCTTCGTTCGCGCAGTTGCGCGACGCCGTAAACGTTCCCAACCCCACCACCGGCTCCAACCACACGCCTGCCACCAACAATGAGTTGGTCATCGCAGCGGTTGGCTTGAACAATGCCGGCACTCCCACCTCAGGCGCCAACTACACTTTGATCGACGGCGCTCCCGTGACCCTGTGGTGGCCGGAATATTGGGCGCAGACTACCGCCACCGCGACCGCCGGCAACTTCACCTGGCCCAGTGACGACTTCACCGACATGATGGCCGCCTTCAAACCAGCCGGCACTCCGACCTTGACCTCGATCACGGTGACGCCAGCCAATCCTTCAATTGCAGCCGGCACGCAGCTGCAATTTACGGCTACCGGAAACTATAGTGACGGCAGCCATCAAAACCTGACTGCTTCGGCGACCTGGACTTCCAGCGCACCCACCGTAGCCACCATCGCCAGCGGCGGTCTGGCCACCGCAGTTGCGGCCGGAACCACAACCATTCAGGCAGCCTCCGGCACCATCGACGGATCCACTACCCTTACCGTTACTGCCGCTGGAAACTTCACCATCTCCGCTTCGCCGGCGTCGCTGAGCATCGCGTCTGGCAGCCACGGAACCTCAACCATCACTACTGCGGTTAGCGGCGGGTTCAACAGCGCCATCGCTCTGTCGGCTTCGGGCATGCCCGCCGGCACCACGGTGAGCTTCAGCCCGCAGACCATTCCAGCGCCCGGCTCCGGCAGCTCGACCATGACCATCACCGTGGGATCGAGCACACCCACCGGAACTTATCCCATCACCGTCACCGGCAATGGCGGTGGTATTCAGCAAAGCACTACTGTGACCTTGACCGTCACCGGCGGCGGGGCAACCTTTACCATCTCAGCCTCACCCGCTTCGCTCAATGTCATGCAGGGTACGCAGGGAAGCTCCACCATCACTACCGCGATCAGTGGAGGTTTCAACAGCGCCATCAGTCTGTCGGCTTCGGGACTGCCTGCCGGCACGATGGTGAGCTTCAATCCGCAAACCATCCCGGCACCGGGCTCCGGCAACTCGACCCTGACCTTTATGGTGGGGCTGAATACGCCCATGGGAACCTATCCGATCACTGTGACTGGCAATGGGGGCGGCGTTCAGCAATCGGTGACGGTGAATCTGACGGTCACCGCGCAGGTGATTCTGTCGTGGACTGCCAGCACATCGCCGGGAATCGCCGGGTACAACGCGTATCGCAGTACCGTTTCAGGCGGACCCTACACCAAAATCAATTCCAGCTTGATTTCAACCACGGCCTACAACGATCTGACGGTACAAAACGGGATCACGTATTACTACGTGACTACCGCTGTCAACAACCAGGGAATGGAGAGTCCTTACTCGAATCAATCTTCGGCAACCGTTCCATAAACCAGCCGTTTCCGAAGGAAAAAATAAACATCGACGACTTACGCGCTGGAGTGCTGACCCGACTTCGCACTCCAGGAAGTGAACGGCGATGGCGTGCGCCCAGATCGAAGTCGGATCTGGCCGCTGAGGTGTCGCCAGCCTAGGTCATCGCCGCCAAAAAGTGGCCGCGACGCTCCTCATCCTTCCCAAAATGACCCGCTTCTCCCCACCTCCAATGCAGGTCTCAACTGGGCCTGTCATGCGGTCTAGCTCTCAAAACGACCTAGCACTTTTAGCAGTTACTATTTTCTAACTCGGTTACTATCGTAATTCCACCCAGCAGAGCTGCAATCGAAATTTCATTCTCCTCGTGTAGAATCTGCCCCATGTTTCAACTGACCGCGCCAGCAACTTCGTCTTCAGAATCCGGGCCGAATGCTAGAAAAAGGCGAGGACGCTCCCATTGCTTGTCAGAAAGCCGTTTATTCAGCACTCAAACCCCTTATTTCCTACCATCCAACTCCTGCTCGCCTTCGCGCGAATCATCGTCCCGTCGCGAGTCCGAATTCACGCCAACTCTTTGACACTGCATGGTGCCTTTGGTACGACAGTAACCTGCTTCTCCGGTAACTGCCCTAAGGCGAAATCCCGGACGCACGTCAACCATGCCCTCGCCTCCAGATCTCGCACCGCGCTGGCTTTGGTCATCCTGTTCGGGCTGGCAATCTCCGGAGCCGCGCCAGCGCAAGCCCAATCCTTTAACGTAATTCATGCCTTCACTGGTGGCGGAGATGGCGCGTCCCCTGGCGCTGGCCTGACCATGAACCAGGCAGGCAACTTCTTCGGAACCACGGAACACGGCGGCCCAGGCGGGCCCAACGGCTACGGCATCGTCTTCACCTTGACCCCCGGCGGCTCCGGCTGGATATTGACGCCGCTTTACAACTTCGCGGGAGGCAACGATGGAGCCGTTCCCCAGGCCAGAGTGATCATCGGTCCTGACGGCTCCCTCTACGGCACCACAACTTCCGGAGGAGGTACCGGATGCGAAGGAATCGGATGCGGCACGATCTTCAATCTCAGGCCCCCGCTGAACGCCTCTGCCGATGCTCTCAGTGGCTGGACCGAGACCGTGCTCTATCGATTCAACGGGGGAAATGATGGCTCTGTTCCCCTGGGCGATCTGGCTTTCGATCAGTCGGGCAATATCTACGGAACGACCTCGCGCGGGGGATCATCTCAGCAAGGGACCGTGTACAAGCTGACCTCCTCCAACGGCGGTTGGACAGAGACTATTCTTCACAGCTTCACCGGGGGCGCAGACGGCGGACAACCTGCAGGCGGGGTGATCTTCAACAGTGCTGGTCAACTCTACGGTACAACCCAACTGGGCGGTAGCTCCGGGCATGGCATGGTGTTTCAGCTGGTGAGTGGCCAGTCTGGATGGTCGGAGACCACCGTTTACACTTTTCAGAATAGTACGGACGGGGCAAATCCTGTCGGGGGGCTGATCCTGGACTCATCAGGCAATCTTTACGGCAGCACCACTTCGGGCGGCACGGGCGCAGGCGGCGGAGTCTTCGAGCTGACGCCTCATCAGAACGGCACCTGGACTATGAGCGTGCTTTACGATTTCACCGGCCAAGCCGGAGGAGGTCCTCACGCCAACCTGATGATGGATCCTGCCGGTGATCTGTACGGCACGACCTACAAAGATGGCGCCCAGGGATACGGCTCAGTTCCGAAGCTAATGCTTTCCAACGGCAGCTGGGTGCAAACCGATCTCCACGACTTCACCTTCGGCAGCGACGGAGCACAACCGGTCGGCTGCGTGACTCTGGACGCAAACGGAAATCTCTACGGCACAGCGCCAGCCGCCGGCGAGTTTGGCTTCGGCGTCGTTTTTCAGATTTCGCAGCTACAGATTACGACTAGCTCCTTGCCGGCAGGTACGGTTGACAGCGCCTATAGTGCGACCTTGTCGGTCATCGGCGGTGTGCCGCCCTATAGCTGGAGCGTCATCCGTGGCAGTTTACCCAGCGGTCTTACCATGAGCAGCGGAGGAATTATCTCGGGTACACCCACGGCAGCCGGCACTTTCAACTTCACGGTGCAGGTAAGCGACTCCGAATCGCCGCCCGCGACCGCACTAGCAGCCCTCGCCATTACCATTCGATCGCCCCTGTCCATCACCACTACTTCCCTCCCCTCAGGAACGGTCGATATTCCTTACAGTGCAACCTTGGCAGCCACAGGAGGTCTGCCGCCCTACACTTGGAGCGTCACCCTAGGAACTTTGCCCAATGGTCTGACGCTGAATGCCGGCAGCGGCGTGATCTCGGGCGCGCCTGCAGCGGCTGGCACCTTTAACTTCACGCTTCAGGTAAGCGATTCTCAGTCGCCGCCGGCAACCGCCGCCGCGCCTCTGGCTATCACAGTCAGTGCCCAATCGGTATTTCTGGCCTGGAGTCCGAGTTCTTCCCCCGGTGTAATCGGCTACAACGCCTACCGTGGCACAATTTCGGGTGGACCATATAGCAAAATCAATAGCAACCTGATTTCGCTCACCAACTATTCTGACCAGACAGTTCAAACCGGCCATACCTATTATTATGTGACTACCGCGGTCAACTATCTGGGTGAAGAAAGCGCCTACTCAAATCAGGCTGTCGTCACTGTTCCCTAGTGCCTATCCTCAAACGCAAAAAAGCCGTCCCATTTCTAGGACGGCTTCTTCTGGCCACATAGTGAGCCGCGCGCTGTCACCACCTCAACTATGCCGTAGGTAAGTAATCCTCTAATTGCGTAATAATAGTCTTACACTCGACCGCCAGCCTGACCGCTGCCGCCCTGTCTTCCACCCGTACGATCTCACCCTGCCCTGCCAAATAAATCGGACGAATCGCCTTTTCTTTCAGGACGCTGATGATAAACGTTACCGGCGTGTGCTCGGGAATCACCGAAGGACTACTCACCAACAGGCCGCCAATGCTTAGATTCTGGCTGGTAGTTTCAACCTCAATAACCGACCCGTCAGATGCCCACTGCAAGCGAACAGGATATCCCAATTGAAATCGACGATATCTTCGTTCTTGCTGACCGTCCATCATTTCCTGACCGCCCCTTATCGAGTCCCTGCTGACCATAGTAAACTTTAGCGGATTGAAGATCATTTCGTGTTACTTACCTACGCAGAGTCCCGCTGGTCCGTCCCTGGACACTGGCTGTACCCGGCCTATTATCGGCTCTTGCGTTTGTTATTTCTTTTACTCGACTGACAAGGCTCGCATAGCTCGCTAACCCAGACTCTCTTACTCGCAGGCAACGTAGTTTCAACTCATCTGACCCGGCTTCGCTTCTTCGCTAGCCGCCGCTACGATGCCGCGGAAGCAGCTTAGGAAAGTAATCCGTACTTCCCGGCGCCGGCAGGTTCGCCCCGTTCAGGTCAAGAACCAGCACCCAATCGTTTCCGTCTGACGGAGTAAACGTCTGAGTACCCGAATTGCTGAATGTGCTCAAGTCAGTCGTAGTTCCGGTTTGAGGATTGAACCACCAGGCATGAACCGTGCTTGAGAAGTGCGACATATTAATCTGCGGAGACTGCGAATTGCCGATGGGGTCATAGATCATGCAAGTCTGGCCATCGGAGCCACAGGATGCGACCGACATCGTCGTGCCCGATCCGATGCCGCCAGTCAGTACTGCGTTGCTCGAGTCGGGTACCATCTTCCAATGCTCGCGGCTGTTCATCAGCTTGCCCAGCCAGCTTTGCGCGACCGAGCCATTCGATCCCAGCTGGCTTTGCCACGTCTGTCCCATCGTGTCGTATGGCCCACCAAACGACCAGATAGCGTTATTGCCAAAGATGCGCCCGGTGAAGCAGCCGGATAAAGTCTCCCAATACGACTCCTCCCGCAGCTGGAGCGAGGTCATGGAGTGCTCGCCCTCATACCAGTCCTCACCCGCAAAAGGAACCATGAACGGAGGGCCCAGCGCGTAGTTGCGGCTGCATCCTGCCTGTATCGTCGAATAGGAGTTATAAACCCAGTTCGCGTTGAGCCACGAAACATAGCCCCAGGCATCCACGCTCGACCACCCACCGTTGGGAGCGGGATTGCCATTTTCATAGAAACGCGCCGCCTCTGCGGTTATCAAGTGATTCGTGTCTGCCGCTGCGATGCCCGTGGCCACATATCCTAGAGCGGTCTGCAAAGCAGTATCGGTTGGATCAGCATCTCCGCCGATGACCCACACGATATTGTCATAGCCTTTATAACGGTTGCCCAGAAATGTGCCGTAGTTCGTCAGCACCGTCTGAGAACTGTTCTTGAAGCTGGCGTAGTATCCCGATGACGCGTTCAGACCGGCGAAGGCCGGGGAAAGAAACACGGTGATGCCATAACTCGATGCCGTCTGAATTACATTGTCGAGATGCGACCAGTATGCCGCATTCTCATTCGTAAAGTCGGCCCCGCTGAAAGGAACATCGCCGTAATAATCTTGCGGCGGATTGGACTGGTAGGTATTATCCACCGCCGCTATCCAGATTGCATTGAATCCCCGATTGGCGCGGTCGGCGAGATAGGTAGTTACATCTGCGTCGGATATCTGTACCGCCAGATCAAAGGCGTCATCGCCTGTGATGAAAACTGGAACCCCGGTATAACTGTTGATCAAGAAAGTTTTGTTGGCACTCAGCGTCATCCTCTGGGGCGCTGAAGTTGATTGCGATGCAAAACTCCAATTCAGCACATCCTGAATTGCGGTCGCTCCGCCCGTTCCGGCCGTAAAGCCTACATACGCCGTTGTCCCGCCCACCGTGCTCGGAATGTCGATCGTCCACGCTGCACTAAACGACTGCTGGGTCGTGGCATCCGTGATCGTCATGCTTAGCGTCGTTCCGTCGTAGCTCATGTGCACGTTGAACACGTCGCCGCTATGCAGGTTCACTCCGCTGCTTCTCATATCTAATGCCGGTACCGTTGGCGTCGCTCCTTGCACATATAAACCGGTGGAATCGGGACCCTCCCCGGCGTTGTTATACAGATCGAACTTAACCGCGACGCTGGTTCCAATCGGCGAGTAGCCCAGGTATTCTCCTCCCGATCCCAGCGCCGACGTACCCGCATTCTGGATGACAAACGCCATCCCATCGCCTTGTGCACTGGTCAGCTGAAAACTGAAATCCTGCGTAAAGGCCTGGACGTTCACTGGAGTGGTGTACCACGCGCTGGCTTTCTCGCCCGCCCCTCCATCCGTCAGTCGCAGCCGGCTGCTGTCTAACGCCGCTTTGCCATTCAGTGCCAATCCCGTCGTTGCCGCGAACCCGCCCAGATAGTTGACGGTTGCGGTCCCCGCAAAACTCCAATTCAGCACATCCTGAATTGCGGTTGCTCCGCCCGTGCCTGCGGTGAAGCCTACATACGCCGTCGTCCCGCCCACCGTACCGGGAATGTCGATCGTCCACGATGCACTGAACGTCTGCTGGGTCGTGGCATCCGTGATCGTCATGCTTAGCGTCGTTCCGTCGTAGCTCATGTGCACGTTGAACACGTCGCCACTGTGCAGGTTCACTCCACTGCTTCTCATGTCCAATGCCGGTACCGTTGGCGTCGCTCCTTGCACGTACAAGCCAGTTGAATCCGGACCCTCCCCAGCGTTGTTATACAGATCGAACTTCACCGCAATGCTGGTTCCAATCGGCGAGTAGCCCAGGAATTCTCCTCCCGATCCCAGCGCCGACGTACCCGCATTCTGGATGACAAACGCCATCCCATCGCCTTGTGCACTGGTCAGCTGAAAACTGAAATCCTGCGTAAAGGCCTGGACGTTCACTGGAGTGGTGTACCACGCGCTGGCTTTCTCGCCTGCTCCACCATCCGTCAGTCGCAGCCGGCTGCCGCTCAACGTCGCTTTGCCATTCAGCGCCAATCCTGTCGTCGACGTGAAGCCTCCTCCGTAGTTGACTGGCGCAGCCGCAGCAAAACTCCAATTCAGCACATCCTGAATTGCGGTCGCTCCGCCCGTTCCGGCCGTAAAGCCTACATACGCCGTTGTCCCGCCCACCGTACCGGGAATATCGATCGTCCACGCTGCACTAAACGACTGCTGGGTCGTGGCATCCGTGATCGTCATGCTTAGCGTCGTTCCGTCGTAGCTCATGTGCACGTTGAACACGTCGCCGCTATGCAGGTTCACTCCGCTGCTTCTCATGTCCAATGCCGGTACCGTTGGCGTCGCTCCTTGCACATATAAACCGGTGGAATCGGGACCCTCCCCAGCGTTGTTATATAGATCGAACTTAACCGCGACGCTGGTTCCAATCGGCGAGTAGCCCAGGTATTCTCCTCCCGATCCCAGTGCCGACGTACCCGCATTCTGGATGACAAACGCCATCCCATCGCCTTGTGCACTGGTCAGCTGAAAACTGAAGTCCTGCGTAAAGGCTTGGACGTTCACCGGAGTGGTATACCACGCGCTGGCTTTCTCGCCCGCCCCTCCATCCGTCAGTCGCAGCCGGCTGCCGCTCAACGTCGCTTTGCCGTTCAGCGCCAACCCCCTCAACGTGAACCCTTGGACATAGTTGATCAACCCTCCGCCCCCGGTAATGATGGAATAGCTCGACGAGCCGACATCGCTGTTGTTGTAGCCAGACGCCGCAGCCATGGCATGAATGGTCACAGCTTGGCTCACCACGATCGGGCTGCTGTAAATGGGGGAGGACTGAGTTGGCGTTGACCCGTCCGTCGTGTAATAGATGGTCGCACCCGGCGTCGCGTCCGAAATAACGACCGCTTGAGTAGTCGTATAAACTCCGCCCGCGGGAGTAAAGGTCGGAGTGGCTACCTGGAGGGACTGTCCGCTTCCCCGCAAACTCAAGCTTTGCGGGCTGCCAATTCCGTTGTGGCTGAAAATCAGAGTCGCGCTACGGTATTCGGTACTTGAAGGAGTAAAGGTAACTTTAATCGAACACGTTGCTCGTCCGGCCAACGTCACATTGACCGCGCAAGTTCCTCCCGTAATAGCGAATTCGCTTCGATCGGTCCCGCCGATATGGAGACGGCTTGTAATAGTCAATGGCGCATTTCCCGAACTCGAAATCGTCACCGTCCGGGTCGCGTGACTGCCTACTCTTACATCAGAGAAATCCAGAAGGGCTGGAGCAAAAGCCGGCGCCGCATATGCCAGGGGATTGTGGCCCGCCTCGGCCATGATTGCCCACGCGGTAGCCGCCAGGGACACGCGTTCGGGAATGCATTGCGATCCGCTTTGCAGACATTGTCGGCTCGGCGGCAAATTGTCGCCACCCGGTAGAGTGCTGCCCACCAGGCCAAGTCCGTCTCCGAAAGGCGCAGTGCTCTGCGCTGAACGCAACTGGGCAACGTATTTCGCAGCGCAATCCTGAAACGCCGTGGAAGCCAGTACCTTATCAAGATACTTGCACCCCTCAGCTGCTTGCCCGGTGAGTTCCCATGAGATTGCCGGCGAATCCGGAGCTTGTGGACCGAGGCCGTCAAAAACCTGAGCATCTGCGGAAATCGTCTGCCCGAACTTTCCCAGTACGTGCTGCATGGGCAGGTCCCAGGTAAAGCCAGGAGCAACGTAACGCGCCGAGCCTGCCATCGCCAGAATCGCAGAGGTCGCCGCGTCCACCGAGTCGCATGTATTCACGACGTCATCGCCCTGCTCGATGTCAGGACCTTCACATGGATTCGTACCCTCGTTTCGACTTGTAGTTCCGGCATAGAAACTGCCCCGGACCGGGCTAAACATGTGAACGACAAAATCGCCGGCGGCATTGGCTTGCTGCGACCAGTAAGAGGATGCAGAAGTGTTTCCCCGGCTCGCTTCGATAGCTGCAAGCTGGCTAAACGCCGCCCATATTTCCGCGTTATTCCTGGTCGACTTTCCGCGTATCAAAACATCGGGCGTTTCTCCGCCTTTGTATCCTGTGAAATATCCGCCAAAGCTATTGCCTGAAGTATCCAGCAGATTGGCGACCATCCAATTGCCAAGAGTGACCGCATCATAAAGATAAGTGGGGTCCTGGAAGTGCCGGTAGGCAGCCAAAAACGCCAGCATGGCCCATGCATTGTTGCCGCCGTCGGCGCCCTCCTGAATCAGGCAAATCCGGCCCTCACCACACTTGAGACTGTTCTGCCCAACGCTAAACCCAGCCAGACGAGCATCGCCTTTCTTCCCTTGTGCGGGGGCGGCCTGGTCGCTGTTCAGCTTCAGATCTCCACCGCTGTAAGCATCGTGCATGCCGCACTGCGTAGCAGTAAGGCCGTCAAAGCACCCGTCTGGTAAATCTGGCCCGATGGCAACAGGGCTCCTATGGTTGTCGTGGTACAGCGCGTAATGGAGAGCCTTCGCAATCTCGAGAGCATTCGCCAAGTCCGTCCGCTGGCCGCGCTTAAGTAGCGCCAGCATAGTCAGCGCCGATTCATAGACCGTAGCTTGATTGTGATTGACCTGATCGGGAGGAATCGGATCCCAATCCTGCTGCACTACTCCAAAGGTCTGAGTAGCAAGAGGAAGGCTCAATGCCTCGTCGGTCGATTGCCGGTCTGGCAACGGCAGCAAGCGAATATTGTCCAGCAGAATTGTGCCGCCGGCAGCCTGAAGGCTACCGCTTACAGTAACTCCAAACAGAATCTTCAGCTGCTTCAGATCAGGCCTGCAATTCCTGAATTCATTCAGGTCGATAACCATGGTCTTATAGCTGGCACTGGCAGCAATCGCGGTATTGGCGGTAACGCATCCTCCCACTCCGAACTGGGCATAGATGCTCTTTGGTGCCCGTACATCGAACATTACATAGCGGGCGCCGCTGACATCATAGGTTCCGCTCGGCTCCCAGATGTTGACCCCTGCGGATTGATCCGGCCTCAAAGGATCGACAGTGATGCGCAGGACCGTCCCTCTCGACCTGTCGAATGTCGTCGCATCTGTGCTCGAATGACAGCCGGTTACCGGATCGGAAGGATTGTCAACGCAGTTGCTATCGACGTGAATCAGTTGAGTCTCGCCTATAACGCCGGTGGGAACTCCGTGGTTGAATCCGGAATCGGAATCCAGATAGACGTAGAACGCATTCTGGTTCGCTGCAGCGCGCTGGTTCAACAATTGGTAGGCCGCCGCGCTCACGGGGTCGCTAGCGCCGCTTCTGCTGTCCGTGGATACTTGTCCAATCGCGCCTACAGACAAAGCCAGGAAGAACAAGCTGCCTGATACGATTCTTCCGGCAGCTTTCACGACGGTCTCCGGCAGGCTACCGGCATCCACGATTTACCGTTGAGCTTTCTTTGCTGACCGCGACCATGATGCTCGGCCCACCAAACAAGCCGGATCAGCAAATACAGGCCCACAAGAGCCAGCAGAAAGAATAGTATCCCGCCCTGGCGATGTAGCCATCCATGCATGTAGCTTGGATCTACATAGACGCTAAGGGTTGATAGAACGAAAATCCGCAGTCCATTCTTTCCTACCGAGAGAACAACCGCCGCCAGGATGACGCTGACCTTGCCCCAGATGGAGCGAAGCAAGAGCTGTGCCACCACGATACTGGTGATCAACAGCATCAGGCTGGAACGAATACTACTGCACTCCTTGGCGACTTCAACTGTGAGGCCCGGGATGGACAAGACAACTCCGTCCTGTGTCACCGGCACGCGGACTACCGCGAACAATAGGCTGGCGACGGACGCGGAGCCTAGTTGCAGAAGTCTTACAATATGGGTCAAGACAGATTCTGGAAGCGGGACTAGCAAGAGCAGAAAGCACAAAGGAAAAGCGAATGTCTTCGCAATTCGCGTACCGTAGCAAGCTACAAACGACCCAACCCACCAAATGACAACAGCCAGCATGCCCATGGACAAATGCGCGTCTGCCAGCGAATTACTGTCGACTCTCCAGGTCTCTCCCAGCGCACCAATCAGAATAGATCCAGCTAATAGGACCACGCCTGCGCGCGGTTTCGGTTCAGGCTGTATCTTTCCCGATCGCCACTGCGAATAAATCATGGCAATGCAGATAGGGGGAACCAGGAGCAGGTGCGTATAGGCATCGTTGTCGAGTGCCAATCTCAATGTGGTAAAGACGGTATGGTGCCATAGAACTATGGGAACCAGGCACAACAGGGCGAAACTGCGGTATGGAGACCAGAAGCTCATGTCAGGTATTCGTTTACGACGTCACCCTACTCGCCCGGAGTCTCTGCGCTCGACTCTTCGCATTAGGGGCAAAAGAATGGCGCTGAGCAATAGAACGCCGATACCGGTGCCGAGGGTATTAGTAATGAGGTCCGTAACCCCCGAATAACGCGTTGGCAGACGTGCCTGAACAATTTCAATAGTCAGGCTGACTGACAATCCCAGGGCCACGGTTATAAATGCCGCGCCGCGCCCTCTTGAACCCGACGATAAGTAGGCATAAACAAAAAAGCCCAGCGGAATAAAGCCGACTACGTTAAGGAAGGCATTCTTAAGGTAGTTGCGCTGTGTCAGGAATTCGCTCCACGCAGACTCCAGCAGGATTTGATTCACCACTCGATATCGCTCCGGAATGTACAGGTTGACTCCGTCGCTACCCTGATTATGAACAACACTGCCCGCGCGTTCGTCAAACCGATAGAGTGTGAGTGCCTGTTCCTCTGCTACAAGGCTGGGTCTACCGTCTTGGCGCCAGTCCTCATAGTGCTGGGCAACCTGTGCCGCATTGAGGTCACCATCGTAAATCGCCAGGCCGCGGACCTTACCTTCCCAACTGTGACTTTTTAATGCTGAGTCGGCGACGATCAGTTGCCCGGTGAAATCCTTCAACGACAGGCCAAGTCCCTGCGACCTAGTAACCAGGCGACCATCGATGTAGATAGAGGTGTCTCGCCCGTGTGACGTGACGGTGATAAACGCTTTCTTCTTTCGAAAAACATTGGCAACCGAGATTCCGCTTGCCTGACCTCGATCACGCTCGCCTGCAAACTCACGTTGCAGCAAAAGGTCGGTATAAATTTGTTGCAGTGAAAATTGCCGGGAAGTTGCAGGATCGTAGAATGCGATCACAGTACCGGTAGTCCACAGACGCGCTGGTTCCAGCCAGATTTCAAGGCTGCAAGCCCGTCCCTCCGACCCCGGCCGATCGAATAGGCCGGAGCTCAAGACTGTGCCGTGATGACCGAAGACGAGAGCATTCTCACTTGTCAGCCACTGCACTTGATTCTTGGGAGAATGAAAAGGCCAGAGCCCGGCGACCAGAATACCGACTAAGGTAAGTAGAGTCAGCGCCCCCAGGATCGGTCGTGGAACAGCTCTGCGGGTAAAGCCTGCCGCACTGATTATCTGCTCGGAGGATTCCGTCGTGGGCACTGTCCCAGAATTATTCGGCGTCAACGCGGTTGCCCGTTCTCACGCTGTGGCTAAGATGCACTCTTGACCGCGATAACTTGTTCTTCCGCATGAGGAGTTCGCCCCATATCTACATACTCAAAGCCGGCCGAGCGCGCAGCCTCGGGATCGAGCAGGTTACGGCCGTCAACAATCACTGGAACTTCCATCACTTCGTATAGTCGCTCCAAGTCGAGTTCCCTATACTCCTGCCAGTCCGTCAGGATCAGCAAAGCGTGGGCCTCGCGAGCCGCCTCGTAAGGCGAATCACAGTACTCGAAGTGTCCAGCCTGCGCCGGGATTTCCTGCCTGGTTGCCTCCATGGCCTGGGGATCGTGCACCTGCAGTCGCGAGCCTTCGCCTAGAAGCGCCTTCACAATGCGCAGGGCCGGCGACTCACGGATATCGTCCGTCCCACCTTTAAATGCAAGGCCCAGAATCCCAATCTTCTTGCCTTGCAATACCCACACCGCCTGGCGCACCTTCTTGACGAACAACCCGGCTCGCCGCAGGTTAATATTTTCTACTTCCTCCAGCAGCCCGCAATCCACGCCTTGCTCGCGCGCCAGATGCATGAAGGCGCGGAGGTCTTTAGGGAAACAATAGCCGCCGAAACCTATGCCGGCATTTAGGAATTCTCGTCCGATACGCGGATCAAGCCCTATGCCGAGCGCTACCTGAGTGACGTCGGCGCCCACCGCCTCGCACATGTCGGCCATCAGGTTGATGAAAGAAATCTTCGTGGACAGCAATGCGTTAGCCGCGTGCTTGGTCAGCTCGGCCGTGCTGACATTCGTAAACAGTATCGGGCAGCCCAGAGGAATATAGAGTTGCTCGAGCAAGCTGCGGGCCCGCCCCGATTCGACTCCCACCACCACGCGGTCGGGACGTAGAATGTTTTCTACGGCCTTCCCTTCCTGCAGAAATTCTGGGTTCGAAGCCACGTCGAATTCGGCGTGAAGTGTGCCAGGCCGATCGGCCAGCTTCGCGAACCGGCCTACGGTCTTCTTAATCCACTGCGCCGTAATCGCCGGCACCGTACTCTTCTCCACAATCAACTTGTATCCGTTTAAATTGCGGGCAATAGTACGGGCGATAGCTTCTACCTGACTGAGATCAGCTTCTCCATTGTCCTTCTGGGGAGTTCCGACACAGACAAATAAGATGGTGCTTTCACGCACTGCCTCTTCTACAGTGTCGGAAAACATCAGGCGGCCACTGCCAAGTCCGCGGGCAAGCAGATCGTCCAGGTCAGGCTCGTAGAATGGTGCCTTCCCTGACCGGATCATGGCTAACTTGGAAGAGTCGTCGTCGGCGCCAATTACTTCCCAACCTAACTCGACAAAGCCGAGTGCCGTGGGCAACCCTACATGCCCTAAGCCTAAAACCGCAATGCGTGGCTTCTCGTACTTAAGCCTGTTGTTCAAATTACCCTCTCTGTATTTCATGATTCAGAAGCTTAGTGCCGGCGCACCAGCGCGATGTCTCTTGGCTCTTGCCGTTCGGAACCTACACGTCTCAAGTCTGACGCGCGAAATTCCCCAGCCTTACCAGCCCCGCTTGATGGACAAATAAGGTAGCAGCGCTACTTCCGCAACTCCGGGTAGCGGATCCTCGCGACTGAATACTGCCTCGATGTCGAATTGGCTGATCGATTGCCAGTAACTGCGCCAGTCCTGACGTCCTTTGAGAACTTCCAGTGCTCCCGTGGGCAAGTCTGTCAGCAATCGAATCCAGCTGACCCCGGATCGGCCACGGCAAGCCTGCACCGAGTCGCCTACTTGATCGGCATACAGCATGGATGGAAAATCTACTCCGGCTCCGAACCCCAGGGTGTGGTAGCCCCAGGTGCGTCCATTGACGTCCAGCAGCCGGTACTGGCCGTCTCGCGGATCGAGTTTGTACTCCAGTTCGACCAAGCCGTAATAATTGATCGCTCGCAAGAACCGTTCTGACAACTCTTGCACCGGCGCAAGCTCGATAGTCTCGACAAATGTGCTGGCTCGGCCAAATTCGGGCGGATGCTGCCGCCGTCTTCCTACTACCATGCTGCCCAGCGCTTGCCCGTCTTTGAAGAAGGCGCAGTAGGCAAACTGCTGGCGTCCGTCACCGGGAATCAGATCTTGAACCATCACTTCGCCCGGCTCGACTTGAGCGGCCGCTCGCAGAAATAATTCCTTCAACTCTACCCGGCTATTAGCCCGCCACGCTTTGGCTTTTGTGGCATAGATAAAGTGTTCTTTGATCGCGGGCTTGATTGCGAAAGGAGGGTCGGCACATATGTCGTCCAGGTCGCCCACATCGCGCGGATACCAGGTCCGCGGCGTGGGAATGTTTAGCTTATTCGCGAGACTATAGGTGTTGCGCTTGTCCCACACCCACTTCATCGTTTCCCAATCCGCGGTCGGCACCCGGAAGAAATCCGCCAGTAGTGTGCGGTAGCGTGCAAATGCCGCTACGGTTTCATCTCTGGTCGGATAAAGCACCCAGCCCTTCAGATTCAATCGCTGACCGATATCGAGGACCGTGTCTACGGTTCGCTTCTCATCGCGAAGACTGGCTACTGGAACTACATGAGTTGCATACTTTGAAAAACGGGCAATTGAGTACTCATCGTCAATAATGCAGACCGGTATATTGTGGCGACCAAGGCTTCGCACAATGCCAAGGCCCTGGTAGTCACCACCCACCACCACGGCGCCGACGGATGCCTGCGGACAATCAATGACCGCCGTCTGCATGTTATGAGCCTTTTCCAGATCGACCGTCATCGATAAACTTCTCTCAACCTTGACTGCTGCGCTCGTCCGGCAATAGAGCTGAGCAGTGCGCGCGATGCGTACTGGGTACCGGACACGAACTGCATCAATGGACCAAAGCTCCACGCCGCTGGCGATCCAACAATGTGTAATCCCGGCACCGAGGTTTCTAGGCCTTCCTTGAGACGTGGGTAACCTTTCCAGCGAAGGATCGTCTGAAGAAGCTCGGGAGTCATGAACTCGTACTTAGATATGTCAACGTGGTACCCAGTTCCCAGGAGAATATGGTCCACGGTTCTCTCGCTGCCATCATCCAGCCTGACCTTCACTCGTTCCCCGGAGGGAGCAGCGGCAACTACCTTTTGTCCCAGGCGGATGGGCACATCCCCAAGCCGCTCGACTAACCATCGTGCACCAGCCGGACGAACCGCCCGCATCCTCAACTTGTCTTGCACCGGGCGGGGGAGCTGTCTCAGCAAGTCAGGGCGTGCCATGAGCCGGCTTAGACCTGCCGGGCCCACATCGGTTGGGGCGTAAAGAAGTTCCCGGGTAAACTTGCCGAGTCCATGATGAAGTGTTTTGGAGAGACGCCCTTGCAGCCAGTGAATCTTGGTGGAGCGGCTGATGATCTCGACCCTGGCTCCGGCCTCGTGTAACAACGCGCCTGATTCCAGCGCACTCTGGCCCCCACCTACGATCAGTACTTCTTTCCCCGCGAATCCTGTGAAGTCCCTGTGGGCTGAGCTGTGAGACGCCAGAGAAGCAGGCAGGTCGTGAAATTCCGACGGTCTCCACGCGAACGAAGCGATGCCGCCGGCGATAATCACCCGGCGTGAAGTGAAGACCTCACCATCTTGCAGGGTGAGCCGGAATCCCCTGCCGTTGCGCTCCACCAGGGCGACGCGACGCTGGTCCAGGTCAGCCACAGCCCGTTTCTGGTACCAGTGTCCATAGCGGACGAATTGATCCAGCGGCACCGGAGTCTCAAAGTAAGCGCCCGTCTCAGCCTGAAAAGCTTCCAGGGTCAACGAGCGGTTGGGGTGGGCGATTTGCGTCGCCGTCCAATTGGAACGGAGGAACATACCCAGCGGCATGTTCTGACTCCAAAAGGACATGGGCTGGCCAAAGACCCTTAGCTCCAGTCCCTGGACTGTACGCAGATGTGCTGCTGCCGATAAGCCGTAAGGCCCGGCGCCGATGATTGTCACGTCACAGGAAGTCATAGCTATGTCAAGTGTCTGGAAACCGCTTAGACGATTTCCAGCCTTTTAGGTGAACTATTTGTTGTCTTGGGATTCTGGGATATTGCTCAATCGGTGGAGTCCGTTTAGCCTAACACTTTTCTTACTCAGCCAGGCTGTAGTGTACTCGGTCGCCCACCAGTGTAGCGTAGGCTAACCGCGCCCGCTCGGAACCCTTACCTTCGATGCGATACTGACCGCCTTCATATACCAGTTTCATCTGACTGCGCTCTCTCCACCAGTTGGCAACTTCCCTGGGTAACGCGGTCCAGATCCCATCTTCGGCGCGTAAGCGGGCCAAATGAGCGAGCAAAGCTTTGTAGGTAGTCTGTGCTCTACGCTCTATTATGTAGTCCGGGTGAACTATGAAGCTGATCAATCCATGTTGCTCCCGGATCAACGCGATCTGCCTTTTCCACAGGTCGATCGAATAATCTTCGAGAATCTGAAACAGCGTGTAGTCCTGTGTGCAGGTCAGAGGAAGCTCAACAATCTTCCCAATAAAATGCGGCATCACCGTGCAGCCGCCCCCTCGCTGCGGATCAAGATGGGCCACATTCGGAATCGACATGTCATAAGAAAACTCGAACGCGTCGTACCAGTCTGCATTGCGGTAAAGGATGCCGGACCGAAACCCTTCGGCACCATATTTCCGGATGTAAGTGTTGATGCACTTAGCCCGGCGCAGAAATTCGGCGCGATTGGCATAAAGCCGGCCATCGTGCTTCAAATCGTGAACATTCACTTCAAAGCCCCGGCTGGTAATGCTGTCCAGAAAGTCGGCTGAAACCGAATAACGGTTCTCGGGCACGATCTGGAAAGAACTGCGAAGCCCCGCGGACTCGTCCAAATCCATCAAACGGGAACAAAATTTCTTGCCGGACTGAGCCTCGACGTCGTGCGTCATAATGGCGCAGCTTGAAAATCCCTCTGGCCAGAACCAGATGAACGGAATCCTGTTTACGCCCTGCGCTTTAAGCGAAAGCGCCAGTAGCTTCTGATGTATGCGCTCGACCGTGGAGTCTATCGGCCAGTCGGGAAAGCTGATGTCATCCCATCCTCGCAGATGCATCCTTTGGAAGTGTCGTCGCACCGGTACGCCCAGTAAGGGCCGAACAAGGTAGTACGCCTTCCGCAACAGATCGTTCAGGAGTCGACCTTCCTGGCGGAAGTGGGCTGCATAACGCTCGTGCCGTAGATTTTCAACCACTTCTTTCGCATCGAAAGGAAGTTGAATTCCCTGCCCGTTAATCCTGGCCAGTTCGAGAACATCGCGCAGCTCTTCATCAGGGTGCTGACCGGTCGTACCACCCGACAGTCGCCCATAACAGACAACGTCTGAGCCCAGCCGGAAGTACCCAGGATCTTCCGCAGTCGCACCCGGCGCACCGAACGGAGCCAGCAGGCTGGGAGGACAGCGGTAGTATTCCGCCAAGAGGGCGGTTGCGGACTCCTCTTGGTGGTTGCCGCAGTAGTCCTGATCAGGCTTGCTGGTATGACCAGTGACCCGCCCATCTGATTCAACTACTGTCTTATGCATCGTGCGACTTACCTTCCAGAATATGGATAACCACATCCGAGGCTATTATTAGACATGCACAACATGGCCACCATCGTCGGATTGGTCGCGAATAGAAGCCACTTGGGGAACACTGTCTTCTGTTATTGTTCGGCGCCTCCAGGTACGCAACAGCCTCGTTGCAGTCGAACCTGGATTTGCAGCCAGCCGCAATACTTCTCGTATTATCTGCTCGGCCAGATAAGGCCAATCAATCGTCTCACCCAAGCGTCTCAACCCGTCTTTATGGTAGCTCCAGAAAGCAGCCTCCCGGCCTTGTAGCGCGGCTCTCGCCCACACCCGATAGTAGTCTCGCTTATTCTGCTTCCTCAGCAATATACTTTCCTCAGGTTCAAGAAAAATAGGGGCATAGCGTTGTACCAGGATGTAGCGGTCCAGGGCATCCGGATGAAATGGCTGCGACGAACCAGAAATTGACTCATCGTCCACTCGCAAAAAGGACAGTACCTGATGAACGAAGCCGAAATCCCATTGCATGAGGATCTGCATGCATTTCTCGGTGTCCTCGTGGAGAAGTCGCTCGTCATAAAAACCCTGCGCCTGGCGGACCATCGCCGACCGATACATTACTGTCGTCGGCGAACCGAATACGAAGAGCCCGGTCCTTAAACAAAGTCTCGCCATTTCCTGGCCCGGCAGAAATGTCACTGGATAGGGGAAGCCTGATCCCCTGACCGCGTCTCCCTTCAGGTCATACGAACTTACCAGCCCAATGGTTTCTGACTGTTCAAATGCCGTCACCATCCGTTGCAGGCATTCCGGAAAAATGTAGTCGTCTGCTTGAACGATCTTGCAGTACTCGCCAGCCTGTGAGATTTCCGATAGGGCCTGGTTGTAGTGCTCCACTTGAGAGAGCAAACGCGGTTGGCGCACCAGGGTAATCCGCGGGTCACAACGCGCGTACGACTCCGCTATCTCAGTCGACCCGTCGGTGCTGCAATTGTCCGACAGAATGTACTCGAAATTCGAGTACGTCTGGGTCAGGACGCTCTGGATGCATTGACTCAGGTGCGAAGCCGTATTATGAAACGGCGTAACCACGCTAACTAGAGGTGCGTTCACCAGTTTCTCCATAAGAGGTACCCATCGATGCGACATTTCTTGCCCCGGTGCGTCCGCCGCGCTCCATAATGCGAGCCTCGGTTGCTTCGCCGAGCAGACAATTAAAGCGCCACCGTGCACGCAAAAGAGAACTCGGTCGACGCAGGAGCCAAGCGGCTACTATAAGCAAGCCTTCTTTCAACATGCCTTGCACAATACGGCTCCATACTGCCAGCACTGAACTCGGACTGTTTCCCGGTTCGGCGCGCATCAGACGATATTGTCCGCGGCCAAAGCGGATCGCTCGTTGCATCACCCAGGCTTTCTCCAGCTGCGGTTTCCGTACAAAATGTTCCACCGTGGCTTGGGAGACGTGCCATGACTTGTTTCCCTGCCGGCCGAGTCGCAGAAGTATTTCCGTTTCGCTTCCCATCGGATAGCTTGGACCGCAGGGACCGATAGAAGAATCAAAACGTATCCCTGATTGAAAAATGTTGCTGCGTATCGCCATGTTTGGACCGAATATTAAGTGGGCGGGTATCGGTCCCTCCTTCATAGATGGCGGCGTAGTTGTGAAGATAGGGCCAAGATTGATCCACTGGATCCAGGCTGGTGGCGCTACTTCCCATCGCGGAATAATCCTTCCTCCGAACATCGAGTATTCCGGGAGTTCGTCGGCGGCTTTCCGCAGATGTACCAACCAATCAGGAGCGGGAAAGACGTCATCATCCGTAAGTACCGTCAAGTCTCCTTCCACCCGATCGAGCCCGGCATTCAAGGCGTAGTTCTTTCCTGACTTGGGCTCCAGCACTGACTGTATGGGGAGGCGATCCGCAAACGAAGCGATCACCTGGTCTGTGTGGTCTGTGCTGCCATTGTTAACGATCACAACCTTCCAGCCCGAAGGAGGCGATTGCAGATGGCAGTAAGCTTCTAAGACATCATGCAACAGCGAGGCGCGATCTCTGGTAGCCAGCAGAACTGTGAGCATCTGGATTAACTATGGCGCTAACGATTCGATCGCTTCTTGGGTGCAGTGCGGCGGCATATATGTCTGCTTAGGCCGCCTCGACCAGACTGGCAGAATGCCGACGCTCGGCGGCCTGAAAAGAGGTGCCCAGCTTAATGGCGATCAATGCGCTCGCATAGCATCCGGCGGCAATCAGAAATACGGCGGTAAACCCAAGCGCCATTCCCAGTATCATGCCGCCCACAGAGCCGATGACGGTGAAGAAACCATTAACGGCCCAGGCCCAAGGCACCAGCGGAGATGCTTCCCGGGCTACCATTCTTAGCCCGGTTGAAAAGGGCACACCTAATACGATTCCCAACGGTGTGACCAAAAGAGCAGCAATAGTGACTCTCCAAGGCAAGGCAAGGCCAAGGGTCAACGAAAGCACCGGCGGCATAATCAGTGCCGTAAATAGAATCGTAGCTACCACACCCGCTAAACACCAGACTAGCGTGCTCGCCGAAACATGCTCGATGCGGTCAGCCAAGTAGGAACCTATACCGGTTGAGATGAGCAGGCTCGCCAGCACTACAGCAAATGTATAAATTGGCTCTCCCAGGAATAGAGAGAGCTTTTGCAGCAGGAAAATTTCAATCAGGATAAAGCCCAAGCCTAGTCCGGCAAAATAGGTCAGGAAGGCATATCGTCCATCGGCTTTCAGGCCCTGCCGCTTAAATCGCGCCAGCGGAAGTAAAATCATCGCTCCTGCAATTACGGCAGCCTGAATCAGCAAGATCACCAGCGTAACCTCGGCGACCGGCTGCGCGTCCGTATCCGCCTTCCGTCCGGCGCCCAGAACAGATCGCAGGGTCGACGGCCGGAACCGTGACCACCGCATTCTCTGGTTGAAGAATGGTCGGTCGTCGGTAGCTGGATTAATCAAAGTAGCGCTGGACGAGTAAACTCGCGCCAAGTCTGGAGAATGTACCAGATTGGCCAGCAGCACCTGATAAGGGTCTGTCGGCGGGGAGAAGGGTGAGTAATAAATCTCAGGCTTCCCGGTGTCACCCCAATGTTCATTTTGCCCGACTCCTAAACGCGAGGCCATGGTAGCAACTTCATCCGGCCGTAGCGGTGATTTCTGCAGCAAGAAACCAGTCAGAAACTGTCGGTGGCCGAACGGGGCAACTACTCCTCGAAACGCCAGCAGGTGGTCGGCCGGACTGCCAAGCCCCAAACGGTCAAACAGTTCACGGGTGGTGGCAAATAGTTTGGGGATTTGATACTCAGGCCGCGTCACCAGCAGAGTGCCGTTGGGGGTCAAGTGGTTCCAATAGTCTTCAAACGCCTCGCGGGTCAGCACGTAGGTCTCGCTCAGACTGAGGGCGCCCGAGCTCAAGGCGGTGTCACTCATGGTCTGGATCGAGATTATGGCGTCGTATTTCTCTTTTGACCGTCGTACGAAGCTACGGCCATCTTCGGTCACCAACTGCACCTCGGGTTGCTCGAAGAGGCCGCCCCAGCGGTCTCGCATGCGACTAGTAACGATCTGGTTGATCGTGGGATTGATCTCTACGGCGGTGATGGAAGGTGAGCCAAAATACAAAGCTTCGAGTACCTCTCGTCCGGCCCCGGATCCGATGATCAGTACTTTGGGTCGATCCTTACCCACATATGCTAGGCCAGTCGGCTTGTATTCAGGTGAATGAGCAAGGTAGTTGCGCACCCCCACAGTTAAATCGGGAATCGCCGTTCCTGCGGCACCGGCGTCGATAATGATGGAGAAGCCGGAATCGGGCCGCCCTTCCTCTGGAGCTGCCGGCGAATCGTACAGGTCAATCTTGGAAAACGTATTCCACTTCGAATAGATAGGCGCTCGTCCCACCGGCTGCAGGGGATGGTGTTTCTCGACGATCACGCTGATCGGCAGAGCGCGTTCGGCAACAAACGCCAGAGCCAGGGTTGCCAAGGCTGCCACGCCGACGAACACGGTCAACTTCGACCAGCGGAACGAACTGAAGGCCAACGCGGCCAGCATCCCGAACATTGCGGCAATTGCGACTGAGCCGGATCCCCCGAAAACCGGCATCACGCCGCAGACAGCCGCGCATCCTAAGCCCGCTCCTATCAGGTCGGCGGCATACAGTCGATTCACTTCCCGTCCACCACGAGTTAGAAGCAGAGAAATTGCCAGGCCAGAGCAGAAAAACGGTGCCGCAAGGATCAGGTAGTACAACAGCGTGTATACAATCTGCGCGGGGTCGAGAAGCAGACGGAAAGGCTCAAAGGGAATACGCTGCATTAACCAGAAGCTGGCGAGCGACACCGCACCGAATAACGCCCCCAAGATCGTTAGCGCACGCTCCAGAGCGATCTCTTCGCGCAGTCTGGTCCACAGCGACAGGGTGACGCCCGAGGCACCAAATCCTAGTAGAGCGGTGGACACTACTAAGAAGCCAAAATGATACCAATTGGCCACCGAAAGTACCCGCGTCAACGCCAGTTCCAGCAGAAGTGTGGCCAAGGATAGGAGAAAGATGCCAACATAATGCGGCCAGCGAATAGCGGTCAGCGGGGTCTCTGAAGGCTTCACAGTCACTTCCTATTTCGTCACCGAGTACTTAGCGAGTACGGCGACAATCGATGATGAGCGAGGGCTAACTCGGCCAGAACGTCATATTGCCGGGCCGCAACCGAACACATCCGGTCCTGGTACGAACGGATCTGCTCCCTGACAAACTGCTTGCGAAGCGCGATGCGGCGGAGTGCGCCAATCACGTCTTCCGCGGAAAAATCGTGGATTTGCAGAAGGTAGTCAGTCTGCCCGAGGTCTTGCATCACCCAGTCCACTTTAGGATCAAAAGAAATGGCCACTGTCGCCCTTCGAACCAGGAAACCTAGAATCAAAGTGTGCAGGCGGCTGGCGATAAGGAAATCAACATCCCGCAGTAACCCGACCAGATCCTGCCAGGCAGCAATCGATGGCACATACATCTGAGACTTCAGCTTGGGCTTTACTTCCTCGGGAAGGCGTTCGATAAGTTCAGCAATAACGCTTCGATCCGATAATGCCGAATAAACGACGACCAGAAAGCAGCCCTGCTCCAGAAGTTGTATTACAACCCGCAACATCTGTTGCAGATATCGGTCATAGAGAGCACGATTCTCGTATGGCCAACTTCCCGGCTTGGCGTAAGCCATAGGCCCGATGGCCACGATGGTTCGTCCTTGCGCAATCGATCGCAATCCCGCGGGCGCGGGTAGGTGCGAAAGTGGCATGCTGAAAGCCAGATCAGGAACTACAGAGTCTGTCTCCGCCCGGGATAGCAGGCTAGTCGCAACCTTTCTAGTATTCCCCTCTCGATACGATCTGTAATCAGCCCTGCGAAGCGCCCAGGACAGGAACAGACGCGATTTGATGGAAGTCACTTTGCCAACACCCACGCTGGCAATTCCACACGGGACCTGAGCGATCCTTGCGAGAACGGTCCACTTAAGCAGCGCGAACGGATGCCCCCACGCTCCACCCCACTCATCGTCCAGTTGGCCTCCCCCAGAAACAATTAGTAGGTCATGAGCACGCAGGAAGCGATATGCCTCAGCGGAATGGCGCGCCTCTCCCCACACAACCTTGCCGCCAACATAAATCTTCTTCAGACACCACCCCAGCAACGGTACTTGCCTAAGTACATTTTTTGTCGATATCAGGCTCAACTTCTTCTGATCTGATCTCTGCGGCGCGTGTTCTTCATCCGTCCCCTTGCGATCAGACATTCCGTAGTAGGGCCGATTCGTGAAGTGCAAAGGAAAGGCACTGCTGGCATGCCGTTCCAGGAAGTTATCGCAGTTTAGGGAAATCCCTGAAAATTGAGCTCCCGGAAAGCGCAGGCGGATGTTCGCGATTAACGCATCCTGAATTGCAGCATCGCCCAGGTTGTTTCCCGAATACGGCGTCAGCAGCGCGATGCGAAGATCGGCCTGCCCAAAATTCCGGAGCGTTTTGCCCACCACTCCATCCGCCGAGCTTGCGATATCGGCGGGGTCAGTCGGGATGTGCGCTGCTCCAGTTCGCATGTGATTCGGGTTATTCACGCCTTCGAATCGGTTAGCTGCGATCTTTTCGCTAAGACAAAACAGAGTTGCCCAGTCGTTTGAGCGACTCAACTTCAGACTTCGTCGATATTGCTTTGCTGCCTATTTGGCTCGAGGACAATCCCCCGTCTGGTGGGGGGATAAATCAGCAACTCATTTACTCGGAAGCTGCTTTACGGAAGACCATGCACTCAGTCACCGCTGGAAACAGCGAAACCCGGAAGCTGCCGACCAAACGAACTCCTCTTTGCGCAAACATGCCGACCGCGTAGTCGCGCGCAACCAAGTGTGGCGACCACGCCCACTCCCAAGGATCCTCACCGAACCACGCAGCCAGATATTCTGGCGAGAAGCATGCCTCGGTCATGATGTCAAAGACTACCCATCCATCATCGCGCACGACGCGCGCCATTTCGCCGAAGTAGGAAGCGGTCGTCAGAAACGGCAGTCCGGGAAATATCTTGTGGCCATGTATCAGGTCGACCGACTCCGACTCGGTTTCAGCCAGCGTCTTCCCATCACAACGGCGTGCAATAACTCCGTACCGTTCGACCAGCCAATTCCTCCATTCACTCGAGGTTTCGTAGATTTCGTAGACGCCAGGCTGGCAACGTGTAATCACTCTCTCCAGATACCGGCCCGAACCCGGGCCGAGCTCGCAGATTCGCGCAATTGGATTGTTGAACAGTCCGACAGCAGCCAAGCCATCCAGCGTTTGGTCCAAGGCAGTTTGCGAACCGGTTGAGTGTTTGCGTTCAATATATTCGCCAACCGATACGCCCGCCGCTTTTGCCGCTTTCAACGTCTCTGTGAATGAGATGAATTCAGAAAAAGGACGCGGCTTCTGCTGGGGGCGGAGCCGGCGTAGTGCCGAGTTCCACATTCCTCGCGCCGAGCGCGAGGTCGAAGGGGTACCCAAAAGACGATTAAGATTAATAGAGTTCATGGTTGATCGAGACTGCATTTCTTCTCGCTGACTGAGCTCCCCGTGACGACAGCGAAGTTTCCGTCCGAAGGCGCCCGAATCTCTTTCCGAATTACGGTTGGGAAGCAATGCACGACGCCCCGGACGTCGTCCTCAGAGCTGACATAGATAGTTGTTGCGGGCTCGCGCACGTCGTATTTTGTCTGGGTATCGTACCGGTAAACCAACACCGAAGGGTGATAAATACCGGCAACCATGTTCAGTCGCAGCTCAAAAGTGCAGGTAAACACGTCGCCCTCTTCCAGGGTAAAGTTGCCGTGGCCTAGACGTTCGGTCGAAGCGTCAAAGACGTTCTCGTGGCTATCGTCGGTAATGTAGAGCGTCACCGACAGTTTGCTGCAGCGGGTTCGTGCCACCAGTTCGATGTCGATCCAGGCTCTATCGCCGGATCGAAACTGCGTACTGTCTCCGTATTCGTCGCGCACTCTGACTTGCGAGATCGCCACCGGACTGCTGCGCGAGGGCTCAAGGTTCGTGCTCCGATTTAGATATGTGGAAATGACCTCCTTAGCGGGCCCGGTCATTACACTTCGTCCTTTATCCAGGAGCAGACATCGATCGCAGAACTCGGAGACGCTTTTCAGGTTGTGAGAGACGAACAGGACCGTGGCCCCATTGCGAATCACTTCTTTCATGCGCTCGACGCATTTTTGTTGAAAAACGTAGTCTCCCACGCTGAGCACTTCGTCCACGATCAGCACTTCTGGATCCACATGTGCGGCAACCGAGAACCCCAGTCTGGCAAACATCCCCGAGGAATAGCGCTTTACCGGTGTGTCGATGAACTCCTCGATTCCGGAAAAGGCAATGATCTGTTCCAGCTTCGATTCGATCTCCCGCTTGCTCATGCCGAGGATCGTGCCGTGGAGAAAAATGTTCTCCCTCCCGGTCAGGTCCTGGTGAAAGCCGGCGCTCACCTCAATCAACGCCGAGAGGCGTCCATTGACGGTCACTCGGCCTTTGGTGGGCTTCATGATCCGGCTGAGGATCTTCAGGGCCGTGCTTTTACCTGCGCCATTGGGACCGATGATACCGAAGGCTTCTCCGCGCATTACGTCCAACGAGAGATCCTGTAAACCCCAGAACTCTCGTTTGTCGTTCTCGCGTAGCTCTGCTTGCCGGAACATTCTTCCGGTCAACGCCGGAATCAGGTCGCGCAGGGAGCTATAAACTTCACCCTTCCGGAATTTCTTGTACACCTGCTCCATCCGGAGCGCGACGTCAGACACTCGATTCTCCTATTAAATGCTTTCCGCAAACCCTGGCTCCAGGTGCTTGAAGAAAACATAGCCACCCAGAAGCGCCATCCATGCCAGGCCGAAGCTGTATGCCAACCATGGTAGATCGGGGGATTGATGGCGTGCGATGCTGGCTCCAAAACCATCTAGAATTGGGGCAATAGGATTAAGTAACAGCCATTTACCCTTGGCGCCTAGCATGCTGACGTCATAGAAAACTGGCGTAAAGAAAATTGCAAATGTGAGTAGTACTTCGACGATGAATTTGACATCGCGGAAAAACAGACTGGCCGCCGATACGATCACCCCGATCCCCGCCACCAGCATCACCATCGCTACGAGCAGTACAGGAGTCCAAAGTAGATAGCGGCTCCAGCCAACCTGCATCACCACCAGAAGAATCGTCATGGCTGCCGACGCGATCAGAAGATCAAACAGGCTGGCCAGCACTGCGGCCATCGGGAAGATCTCTTTGGGAAAATAGATCTTGGTTACCAGTTCCTTGTTGTTGATCAGGCTTGTGCTGGCAAAGCGGATGCTCGAAACTACAAATGCCCAGGGAAGTGCCTTAACGGCCACGCTGGCGATATCCCCGGTATTCAGCGGGGCATGCGTTGCCAGGGCGTAGGCGTAACGCACCACCAGGCCCGCCAGAACAATCAGGATCGGCATTAGAATCGCCCACAGAAATCCCATGATCGATTGCTTGTACCGGACTTTAATGTCGCGGTAGGTGATCATGTACAGCAACTCCCGATACTTATAGAACTCTCGCAGTTCTTCTTTCATGTCTCCCTGCTAGTTGTGTCTGCGATCCACCGGCTTTACCGGGCGTCCTTCCAGATATTTGTCGATTCCTTCATTCAACGCCTTGCGGTAAACCACATGGGCCTCATATACGGCTTCGGCTGTCCGTTCGATATCTGCATCGCTATGCGCGAAACTAACGACGAACGATGGCGCAAGGACCCCATGCCGGATCAGTTCCTGCATGAATAACGTCCGGAAAGCCTGTGACCGGTTTTCATCCTGATCTCTTGTCCCAAAGACTAGATTGCAGGGACGTCCAATAAGCTCAAAGAAGCCTTGCAGCCGATTCTCTGCTATCGACTGCTCGAGCAGCGCGCGCAGCCGTTGCCCCTGCCTCCAGAGAAACTCGACCACATTTCTTTCCCGGTAAATCCGAAGGGTTTCCAGCGACGCTGCCAACGCATGAGTTTCCGCACCATGCGTAGTGGATAGAAGAAACACTCGCGCCTGGTCATGGTCGATGCCACCTAGCCGCATGATTTCACGTTTCCCAGCCAGGGCTGCGATGGCAAAACCGTTTCCCATCGCCTTTCCGAAGGTGGATAAGTGCGGAACGACGGTGTGAAACTGCTGGGCTCCTCCCAAGTGCCAGCGAAAACCTGTGATCATTTCGTCGAAAATAAGGATCGCCCCCTGGCTCTCGCAGAGTTCCTTGACCAGGCGAAGGTAGTCCGGCGTCGGGGGAACCGCAGCTTCGGCCTCCATCATGACGCAAGCGATCTGATCAGGATACTGGTCGAAGAGCGCACGCAGGCTCTCAAGATCGTTGTAATGAAACTTCAGAGTCATTGCCGAAATCGCGCGCGGGATGCCGGCATTCATCGCGGTGGTACCTATGAACCAGTCGTCCACCGAAAAGAACGGCTGGTCACCGCAAATTGCGATCAGGTCACGTCCGGTATAGGCTCTAGCCAGTTTGACTGCGGCAGAAGTGACATCGGAACCGTTCTTGGCGAACTTCACCATGTCTGCCCCAGCGATGACTTCCAGCATCGCCTCGGCAAGCTCCACTTCAATCTTTGCCGGCCGGGTAAAGTTGACGCCCAGTTGCATCTGCCGGTAAGCCGCTTCGACCACTGGTGCAAACGCGTGTCCGAGAGTAACAGCTCGCAGCCCCATCCCATACTCTATGAATTCGTTTCCGTCCAGGTCCCACACATGACAACCCATGCCGCGAGCTATAAACCCCGGGGCTTGCTCCGGGTACTGGTCTGCACCTTTGGCATAGGTGTGCGCACCTCCCGGAATCAGCCTGTCCGCCTTAACTTGAACCTCGCGTGATCGGGACAAGTCCTTCATACCGGCGGAGGGCACGATCCTCCCGGCAGTTGCAGCCAGACACACTTCAGAACAACTATTCATATTTTTCAAGGAGTAAGCTTTCTCTGTCGACATCACCCACAGCCAGGTTAGCTGCTGCCGGGAGATCATTTAACTGATCGTATGCCGGCGGGATGCTTTGGCGAGTATCACTTGACGGACGCAGCGGACCCGAAAGAAGTGGTGAATTCGGTCTCCGTGCCATCGAGGTACAGAGCCACCGCTTCTTCGGGAAGACGCGTGAAATCAGTTGCTCGTATGTAGTCCAACATGGTTGTGCCAGTCGCCGCGGAATCCAGGTTTGGAGCCCCACGCTTGTTCCAAACATCGTCCAGGTGCACCGTACGAAAATCGATGCTGTAACGGGTCAGGCCACACGTATTGGGCACGGTGGAGTGCAGTTGCGCCGCGGAAAACAGCATTAAGCTTCCCACGTCGGCTATCACCCGTATCTGCGGGTCGGGTTCCAATGCGGTTTGCGGATGGGGTTGGACTCGCGTATCCCCCTTAATATGTTGAGCGGCACTCTGCCGGGAGCTGCGATTCCACTCGTAATAATTATAGGTATGCGAATTATTCGCCAAGGCTTCATGGGTGTAGCGCGGATGCAGAGCCATGCAATTCTCAGAAAAGATCTCGTAAATCGGCATCCACCAATTTAGTTGACACAAAGGAGCCGAATACCATGTGTCTCTATGTGGATGGAATGCATAGGCAATCCCTGAGGAAAGATAGTCGGAGGGGAATGCGGTACGCAAACGCGGAACATCAAAGTATATTTTATCGAGGTCACACGCACGCTCAGCCAGCAGTTCCTGGATAAGTTCCTTTGATTTTGGATGGTGAATAAACCTGGGCTTCAGTTCGGCCAGTATTTGTACGCACTGCTCGACCGGCATGCTTTCCTGGACTTTGCGTGGATCGTAAGGACGGAAGGCCGCTTCGATCAACTCCCGAGCGAACTCGCAGAACCGAAGGGCAGCCGGCGAAGGAGAATAGACGAAAACTGATCCTCGGTACAGCTCATCGCGTCGCTTATCCTCATCCATCTTTGAGTCATAGAAGAGATTCATTGTGTTGTTCTCCGGACGCTGGCTTTTGTGAGCCTGATCATGCTCCAATTCATAGCACCAGTTTGTGGCAGTAGAACGCCTCGGCATAGCCGCTGGGAGAGTTAGCCTCCATACCTCGGATCCGCATTAGACCCAGGAACGTCTCGCGGGCGAACCATCGCTTGGCATGTTGAGATTGAAACGCTTCAAACAGATAGTCGACTTTTGTCTGGTACAGCGGTGCTTCCAGAGGCACGAACAGATTGGGCCTGCCCAGATCGCCATCGTACTTGGGAATCTCGTATTCCACGATTAAATGGTCGCGAAATGTGTTCCCGGTGAGCTCAGAGATCAATCGATGGTCCTGGTGGGCATCACCTCGCCAGTGCGTGAAAACTAAGTCTGGATCGACCTGGCCTTTCATCTCTTCGAAATAATCTTTTACCTCGCTACCGCTGTAGGGCAGGAAACCATCGCGATAGTCTTTGAGAACAATTTCCTTCTCGCAGCCAGCTGTAACCAGCTCGGCCGCCCGGGCGGCCTCTCTGCCCCGGGTTCCCGCAGCACTGAAAACCACCCAATGGAACCTTATGTTCGAAAAGGTCTTTTTAAGCCACAACAGAGTTCCACCACAACCAATCTCAATGTCGTCCGCATGTGCACCCAGGCAAAGCACAATTTTCGGATCGGTATCCCTACCCGCAAGGTTTAGCTTTAGCACGCCACCCCTCGCGCCGCACAATGGCCGTTCTTCCAGAGTCGCCACGGAGCTTCGCCGGAGGCTTCCAGCTCATCGAGTATCTGCTTGTCCCTGAAGGTATCCATACATTGCCAGAATCCGTCGTAGCGTTGTGACCAAACCCTGCCCTCGGAAATCAAACGCTGCAACGGCTGATAGACCAGTTCTTCCTTTGGTCTTATGTATCGAAAGATGTCTTTTCTAAGCACGAAATACCCGCCGTTCACCCAGATATTCGACTCCTTCATGCACTTGATCGCTCGAACCGAACCATCCGCGTTGAGCTGAACAGTATCCAGACTGCTCGATCTCGGCTGCACCGACAGGAACGAAGCGTAAGAATCACGGCTAGAGAACTCTTCAATCATCTTGGGAAGATCGAAATCGGTAAGGCCGTCGCTGTAATTAGCCAGAAAAACTTCTTCTCCATCTAAGTACGGTTCGACAAACCGCAAGCGGTCCGCGATGGTGGAACTCAAGCCGGTGTCGACGAAGGTGATTTTCCAGTCGTCGATGTCCCTCTGCATGAATTCCAGCTTGGCTCCCCCCTGCGAGAACACGAAATCATTGGATACCGACTCTTCGTAATCCAGGAAATAGCTCTTAATTACATTGGCCTTGTAGCCCAGGCAGAGAATAAAGTCCTTGTGTCCGAAGTGTGCATAGTACTTCATAACATGCCAGAGAACGGGCCGCGAGCCTATGGTCACCATGGGTTTTGGGACGTCATCGGAATAGCCTCTTAACCTCATTCCTGCACCCCCACAAAATAGAACAACCTTCATGACACGCCTCCGGCTCTAGTAAATTCTTACTTGTGGTATGGGAACGACAAAGCGGCCGCCCCACTGTCGAATGAATTGCAACTGCTCGGTGATTTCGTCTTCCAGGTTCCAGGGTAGAATCACGACGTAATCCGGCTTAGTCTGCCCAATGCGTTCGGGCGGATAAATCGGAATATGAGTACCCGGCAGGAACCGGCCTTGCTTGTGAGGACTGCGATCTACCGTGTACTCGATGAACTCCTTGCCTATACCGCAGTAGTGCAGCAGGGTCGCGCTCTTACCCGGCGCCCCGTAGGCTGCTACCGACTTTCCCTCTTGTGCTGCCGCCAGGAGGAAGTCGACAAGCGCAAGTTTCGTCTCTTTTACTTTCTGCGCAAAGCCCTCATAGCCTTGGGGGGAATCGAGGCCGGCTCGCTTCTCATCCGTAGTTACCTGGTAGACGTTTTGCTGTAGCGGATGGATGAGGCTTTCTACTCGGCAGGCGTATATGCGGAGTGACCCGCCGTGTGTCGGCAGTTCCTCGACGTCGAAAACTTTCAGGCCATGAGCCCCTAAGACACGGATTGTCGCAAGCATCGAAAAATACGAGAAGTGCTCGTGATAGATGGTGTCGAACTCATTGCGTTCGATCAGCCGCAACAGATGGGGGAACTCCAGGGTGAGAACTCCGTCTGGCTTCAGCAGAATTCGCAGCCCCGCCACAAAATCGTTCAGGTCCGGGACTTGCGCCAAAACGTTGTTACCCACGACCAGGTCGGCGCATCTGTCATCCGCCGCCAGTTCCCCTGCCAGTTCGGCCCCGCAGAACTGCACCAGCGTGGGGACGCCCTTTTCCCCTGCGACTTTGGCAACGTTTGCCGCCGGCTCGATGCCCAATACAGGTACACCCCGATTGACGAAGTATTGCAGCAAGTAACCATCGTTGCTGGCTACCTCGACTACCTGGCTCTTCCCGTCCAGGCCGATTCGCGCGATCATTTTGTCGCAATAGCTCTCGCAATGTTTCAACCACGAATCGGAGTAGGACGAAAAATAAGGATAATCGCCGAAGATTCGTTCCTGAGTTTCGTATTGCTCCAGCTGCACCAGGAAGCACAGGTCGCAAACATACACGTGCAAGGGATAGTACATCTCGCCGCGGTTGAGATCAGCTGCCGATGGATAGGTCTCGCACAGAGGTGACATTCCGAGATCAACAAACGTTCGTTGCAGGACAGCGCCGCAGAAGCGGCAGAGTCGCGTGGCGCGGCCGGACTGGACCTCGGCGGAAAGTGTCATCGTACCCATATAGCTTTTAGCCCTTAATAAAGGTCAGTAGATTTAGGCGACGCTGGCCGTCTCGACATGCTGGCTAGTCCATCGCAGCGAACCATCCAGTCGCCCAGCCTTGATGAGTTTCCGTATCTGGGCAAGTCGGGTGTAACGCCCATCTTCAAGATCGGCTGCGCTCAGCCCTACCGTGCGGTACGCCTCAAACAATTCGAGCGCGCCTTTGCGGGCGGTCCATTGCGGACGAAACCCTGGGAGCATGCGACAGATCTTGTCGCAACTGATTCGATAACAGCGCTTGTCTGGACCGCCATCGGGAGCGTATTCGACTCGCGAACCAGGAACGGTCTCGGCGACGATGGTGGCCAAGTCGCGGATGTGGTAGTTTTCGTCCGTCCGGCCCACATTAAAGGTCTCGTTATGAATCGCCTCTGGCGGCGCTTCCAGGGTGGCAACGATAGCGGCGACAATATCGCGAATATGGATGATGGGACGCCATGGTGTGCCATCGCTTTTGATGTACACGCGGCCGGTGGTATAGGCCGACGCCACCAGGTCGTTCAGCACGATGTCCAGTCGCAGGCGGGGCGAGACGCCGTAGGCTGTCGCATTTCTCAAGTAAGTTGGACTGAACCTGTCGTCCGCCAGAGCTGCGATATCGCGCTCAACCCAGACCTTGGATTCGGCATACGGCGTGACCGGATTAAGCGCAGCCTGTCTCCCCGTGGATCACGTCGCCTGCTGCGCCATATGTGCTGCACGATGATGAGAACACGAAGCGGCGCGCGCCCGCATGCTTGGCCAACTCAGCCAACCGGACCGATGCCCGGTGGTTGATGTCGTATGTGACCTCAGCGTCGAGGTCGCCCAAAGGGTCATTGGACAATGCAGCCAGGTGTACAACTCCATCAAAACCCTCGAGATCTGCACTGCGCAGGTCGCGAACATCTTTGCGGATCTCCGGAATTTCCGGAGCTGCCGCTCCGAAGTCGCAACCGGAAAACAGGTCCGTATCAAGTCCGATGACCTCATGACCGGCTGATCGCAAGATGGGGGCCGCAACCGCACCAATGTAGCCTTTATGTCCGGTAAGAAGAATTCTCATGTATCTGTTTGCGCGAAAGATGTTTGGGATTGATCTCGGTTTCCGATGAAGCGAAGCAGACTACAGGGTTTGCAGACTATCTTCACGCACAGCTTCGACCGTGTGAGTTGTCGAGACATCTGGGGCCGCGATGGGCTCCAGCAGTCCCTCCCGGGTCAACAGATCCGCAGCGTCGCTGAGCAGTGCGAACCCGAGGCCAGATCGCTCGGCGATGTCCAGCAGAGAGTGCTCACCATCGGATAAATTAAGCACCCAGAGACGCGCGTGAATCTCGGCATCAATTTCATCGCCGCCCGTGGTGCGGTAAAGATTTCGTCGTCCCAGTTGAGGTTCGCAATAGGGCTGCAGATTACGGAATCGGCGATTCTTCTCTAGCAGGTCGACGATAGCAATGCATGCCCGAAGTGACCGAGCCAGAGCCAGCGGCCGGATAAAGTCCAGATTGTCGGCTGACGTGTGATATTCCGGAAAGCTTCCCCAAACGCTCCGCATCAGGCAACCGACGGGCAAATTGAATGCCGGCGAGCAATACTGTCGCTCGTCGTACCCGTAGGGCGAGAAATCGAGGATGTCAGCCGGCTCTCCGCATTGGCCAAGAACATGAGCCACGGCCCGGTCGATCTCGGCATTTCCGCGGCGGCTTTTCTTGTAATGGAATCCGCCCTGATCGCCGATGCAGGTCAGGACCAGCCCGTGCCGAATCCGCTCGACGGTCGTGCGGTTTCGCGCCAGCCACGTTATCGCGCCGATCGTTCCCGGTCCAAACAGGAAGCGATACGAGTACCGCAGATCTCGCCCCGAAAGAAACTGTGCCAGGAAGGTCGCCACTGTCAGCCCGGAGAGATTGTCGTTGGCCAGCGAGGGATGACAGGCATGACACGAAATCAATACCTCGTCAGATGATTGACCAGCTAGATAACACTCTCCATACGTCAAGTGTCCAGCTTGCAAAGTCGAGTCGATACATACCTCGTACTGGCCGTCGTTCAGCGCCAGCATTTGGTTATGCGAGAGACAAAATCCCCAATCCTCTTTGTAGTAGGACGTCCGATAAGGAATCCAGTCAGGATGCCCTGGAGCAGTAAATAGATGCGGCTTCAGTTCGCCGAACGACATGGTTGCATGTATGGGTGCGCTGTAACTCATGACGTGCAGGTTGCACTGCTGAAAGTCCACAATCCGCTTGCCATCCGAACCGGCGATGTAGGCATCGCGGATATTCCATTCCTTAGGGACAATCCAGTCGAAGGCTGGGAAGCCTGTCGGAACCTCGAATGTTTGCAGCTGAATACGCTTCTGGATCAGAGCCAAAGTCTGGCGGATTCCATCGCCAGTAATGCTGCGGCAGATGGGATAGAGCTCAGCCGCGAAGGCGTGGAGGTCGTGCCCCACTTCCGCAAGTTTTTGGTCGTCCAGTTCCTTTAGCAGGCGCATTGTACTTGCTCGAAATCCGGATAAGTCCGATCTCGTTCGGAAATCACTTTAATCTCACTCGGCCAACTGATCCGGAATGCCGGATCATTCCACCGCACTCCCCGAGACAACTCCAGGCTATAGAATTCCGATATCTGGTAAACAACTTCAGTCTCGTCAACCAGTGTCAGAAAGCCGTGCCCGCAACCTTCCGGCGCATAAACCATGTTTCGCTTCTCAGCCGTCAGCACCACGCCAACCCAATCTTTGTAAGTTGGCGAATCCTGCCGTAAATCTACGACCACGTCGTACATCGAGCCTCGAGTGCAACGCACGAGTTTTGCCTCGGGATAAGGCTCGGCCTGATAGTGAATGCCGCGGAGGGTTCCCTTCTGGGTGTTAAAAGAGACGCTGCATTGTACGAGCCTGGGATTCAAGTTGTTATTTTCGAATTCCCGTTGGCACCAGCAGCGAGCGAAAAAACCTCGCTCGTCAGCCTTGACTTCAAGGCTGATCTCATAAACCCCCGCCAGCTTGGTTTCGTGAAAAGTCATGCTATAGTCACATTTCTTCTGGATGCCACCAGGTCTCTATCTCCGGCAGATCTCTTCATAGCGGGATGCCTGACTGTACTTGCGAGCCGACAGACTGCCGCTTTAACAAACCATCTACCAAATCAAGGTATTCGTTCTTTCTCACGTCCCAGTTGTTTTTGTCGATGAAATCGATACCTTGACCGCGTAACGCCTCGCATTTAGCCGGGTCACTGGCCAGCTCCAGAATTTTGGCAGCCAAGTCCTCGGCACTTTCGGGCTCAACAAACTGCACCAGATGTTCGTTGAAATAATGCTGGTCAATACGCGTCTTTGAAACCACGACCGGAACACCCATTGCCATAAATTCCATGATCTTCGTGCTAAATGCCTCATCGCCGAATGCATCGTTGCGTTTCGGCACTACGCCCAGATCGATAGTCGCCATCCTCTCTGCTACCTGTTCGAGGGGAACCAGTCCGGTCATGGTCACGCAGTCATCCAACCGGTTCAGTCTTATCATCATCTTGAGCTTTTCGCGGTCGGGGCCGTCACCGATGATGACAAACTTGCAACGGCGTGTTTTCCGGCGTACCAGGGCCATAGCGCTGATTGCCAGGTCAACCCCCTGGTGCCAGTTAAGTGTTCCCGGATAACACATAATGAAATCGCCGTTGGTCGGGCCACGATGCGGGCGGCGAGAAAAAATCGAGAGATCGGGATAGTTGATGATCGCAGTACATTTGTCAGGCTGCACCGAGCGCTGTATCAGCTTCGAGCGCCAGAGATGATTGGAGATAATGACGTGATCGGAATACGCAATGGAAAGCTTTTCTAAAAGAAGAAGCCAGCGGAATACGAGCGACCGCTCCTTTACCTTGAACTTACTGGCATAGAATTCTGGGACTATATCGTGAATATCGAGAATCACCCGGGCGCCCATAAGCTTCGGAAGGATCGTAGCGAACACTTCAAAGTCGGGCACCGAATGAACGTGGATGATATCGTACCGTGCCTTCAGATGTTGCACCATTAAGGCCCGAGTTGATCGAAAAAGAAACATCAGCACTTTTCTCAAGTAGCTGAATGGACCTCTCTCATCCCGCACCCGCGTCTGGATGCGATAGACCCGTACACCCTTGATGATTTCAAACGGCGCTTGCCCTTCGCGCCGCAGGACAATGGCATCCACTTCGTCGCCACGTCTGACGAGCGCTTCCGCATAGCGGCGGATCCTATTGTCTGTCTCGTAAAACGCGTAGCCTACCATGCAAGCTCTCATTACGTTGACGCCTTCTCTCGTTCGCGCGCGATGATCAGCATCGTGCGGCTGTTGACTTTAGTGCCCAGCTACAGGTTGACCACGGTTGAGATAATGAGTTTGCCCACCCAGCGAAGCTTGCGCCAGAGAAGGCTCATTTTCTCCCGAAAACGCCTGGTGCCAGAGCTCCAGCGTCAAAAGAGAGAAGATCATCTTCGAATAGCCACCCGTCGCCTGGTTGCGGCGTAGAAGGCTCTCCATGGCGTGGGTGTCGAAGTAGCCTCTGCTCGTACTGGTTCGGTCAAGCAGAACTTCACGTACCCAGGTTCTCAGGTCCTTGCGAAGCCAGGACTCATATGGAACCGGGAAACCAGCCTTGCGCCTGTCTAGAATCGCCTTGGGTACCCGGCTTCCAAGAGCTCTCTTGGCGAGATACTTTGTCGTAAAGCCACGGACCTTCAGTTTGGAGGGCAGAGCGGCCGCAAACTCAAGGATCTTGTGATCCAGCAGCGGCACCCGAAGTTCTACGGAGTTAGCCATAGTCATCTTGTCAGCCTTGAGCAACAGGTCGTCGGGTAGCCAGGTCTTGGTGTCGATATATAGCATCTGGTCAAGAGTGCTAAAACCTTGGATATTCGAATACAGCCTCCTCACTGGCTCGAGCGAGTATTCATGATCAACTGTGCCGGCAAAGTCTGAGGCGTAAAGACCAGGAATTCCGTTTTCCGAGTTACGGGATGGGCTTGAGGTGCGGCTATAGTAATAATCCGGGAAGCGCGCCTTCATCAGAGGAGCGTATTTTGCCACCCGGGGCAGACGGAAGAGCGAACCAGCAACGGACATCCCCAAGGCGCTAGCTCCACTCAGGGGAGCGATACCCCTCTTCAGGCGTTCGAGCCAAACCAGATTGCGATAGTTGGGATAGCCCGCAAACGCTTCATCACCCCCCTCGCCTGACAAAAGCACCTTAACGTGATTTCGGGCCAGCTCGGAGATGTAGTAAAGCGCAACCGCAGGCGGTTCGCAGACCGGCTCTTCCATATGCCAGATATAACGGGGCATGAAGGCGACAAAATCCGCAGCCGAGATCGTCATATCGTAGTGATGGGCGCCATAGCGCTCAGCCGCCAATCGCGCAAAAGGTCTTTCGTCGGCAACTCCCAACTCCGAGAAACCAACAGTGAATGTGCTGATGTCCTGGGTTCGTTCGGCGGCGAAGCTTAAGATGGCGGTTGAGTCCACGCCTCCGCTCAGAAGGACGCCTACCGGCACATCCGCGATCATGTGCAGATCAACGGATTCCGCCAATAGGTCCAATAGTTGTCTCTCGGCCTCCTCGGGATCAGGGCTTTCAGCAGGCTTGGAGAATTTCAAATCCCAGTATTGGTGGATTTCAGCCCGGCCTTCCCGATGGAGAAGATAGTTGCCTGGCGCCAGCTTCCGTATCCCCTTGAATAGAGTTTCTTGGCCTGGAAGGTAGGAAAACGTCAGGAACCGGTCGATCATTTCTGGCGCGATCTGGCGCGCGACCGTCGGGTCAGCCAGGATGGCCTTAATCTCGGAAGCAAACACTAACGCATCATTGGACAGGTGATAGTAAAGAGGCTTGATGCCAACTCGGTCGCGAGCCAGAAAGAGCGTTCTGCGGTTTTCATCCCAGATTGCAAAGGCGAACATTCCTCGCAGCTTCTCCAGACAGGCGGATCCAAATTCCTCGTAAAGGTGAACGATAACCTCCGTGTCAGTCTTGGTCCGGAACACGTGTCCCTTGCCCAACAGCAAGGTCCGCAACTCACGAAAGTTATAAATCTCTCCGTTGAAAACAATCCAAACCGTTCCGTCCTCATTTGAGAGAGGTTGATGGCCGGTGTTGAGGTCGATAATCGAGAGGCGTCGATGACCCAATCCGACTTGCGGCGCCGTGTAGACTCCCTCGTCGTCGGGGCCGCGGTGCCGAATGGTGTCGAGCATCGCCCTGAGTAGCGCTGGCGGCACTCGATCGTGTCGGTCGAAAGTCACTTTACCGCAGATTCCACACACGTGCGCCTCGCCTCCAGTTAGCAGCTTTCCGCCGCTTCGAATCCTGCTTTTTCCAGACCTAAAGCCCACTTCAACACCGCATTCCATTTCGCCGATGCCGCTTGCAGAGATCTTTTCTCGAACCGTATCCCCGCGAAGGGAAAAGCGAGCGCAATCAGCAAAAGCCGCCCGATAGCGCTACAACCCATGGCATTCCGATACATCAAGCCGTACAGACGTCCGCGTCGTTTCTCGCAAAAATGCTGTACCGCTTTGAACTTCATGGTTGTTGCCCACTGGTCGGCCCTATGCTGGCTACTTTTGGAGCCGTGATGAATCATTGCTACTTCACCGACGTAATAGTTTCGAAAGCCGGCGCGCCCTACCTTGTAGCAAAGGTCTAAGTCTTCGGCGTACATAAAATAGTCTTCGCTGAACCTCCCAGCTTTCTCAAAGACCTCACGTCTGAGCATCATGCAGGCTCCGGAAATTACTTCCACCGGCGTGGGCAACGTACTCCTAGAGAAAAGAGGGGCCATTCCCCACAAACGACTACGAGGCCAGCGTGTCTGGAGATATTCGATGTCGAGGAGCTGATTGACAATCGTCGGAAATCTCTGGATGCAGCTTGTCTGAAGCGAATAATCCGTGTTCAACAGTTTGCATCCTACAATTCCTGCGCTCGGCAAAGACTTCAAACGCTCGAGCATCAGGTTGATCGCCGGGGCCACCAGCTTCGTGTCAGGATTCAAAAACAGTACGCAATTACCCGATGAATACTTGAATCCGAGATTATTAGCCTTGGCGAAGCCGAGGTTCTGGGGACTCTTGATTATGCGGATCCCGGAGAAATGCTCAGCCAGCGCATCAACATCCTGAACCGGCGACGCATTGTCGACTACGATGATCTCGAATGAGATGCCGCTGGTGAACCCATATATGCTGGCAATGCATTCCCGCAGATAATCGGTTGAATTCCAATTTACGAGGATGACAGACAAGTCCATGGGACAATTGCTTCGTTTTGGCTTGGTAGACGGAGGCTTACTGCCAGACGGTGCGGCTGCCTCGCAACTTCGCGAGTTGCTCGCGTCGCAAGTACTTGATCAATTCGGCATCATCAACCTGAGGGACTCCCTTCAGGGAACTGGTGAGAAATCCATATGCCAAGCCGATCGAGCCCATAAGGTAAGGCCGCTGTAGAAGACGCCAAGTGCACTTGGCCAGCATAAAGAGGGGATGGTACCCACAGATATAATCTGCCGCTCCATTCTTCACCAGATTCCTCCAGCGGCCGTCGGCCGCGCCGGTTTGGCGGTGATGCAGCAGTCCAAGATCGGGAAAGCTTTTAGTTGTCCAGCCCAGCATGTTTGCCTTAACCTCGTCCAGAGTGTCCCATCCCGGGGCGGCCCAGAAGCCTCCTATTCCTAGCCAGCAGGCGCGGCGATAGATCTTGGTGGCCCCTCTCACATGGAATGCTGGTCCTCCTTCAAGCTTCTTCGTACCATCCTCCTGCAGGTTATAGATAACTCCTCCCCCGACGCCCAGATGAGTTTCACGCTCGAAGTAATCGAAGCATTTCTCGAAATAGTTAGGCTCGAATGTCAAATCGCCGTCTAGCTTAACGATGAAATCCCAATCGTGGAAGGTGAGGTTGGAGTAGCCAACGTTGAATGCCTCTACTACTCCGCCGCCAGACTTCCGAAAACCTCGGTCGGACCTTTGCACTGGCCGTATCCAGGGAAATTCCCGAGCAGATTCCTCAAGGATGCTCCAGGTTCCATCGGTGGAGCCGTCGTCCACGATCACCCACTCCACCGGAACCACCGTCTGGCGTGTCACACTCTGGATTGTGGCGCGCAAATGCGCTTCCTCGTCGCGAACGGGGGTGACAATAACGAATCTAGTTTTCATTGGAATTCACCACTTGTACGGATGACGGGATCGGCTCTATCGGCTAGACCTCAGAGGAATGCCAACTAGTATTCCACTGTGCTTCTTTGGGCGCGGGCTCCCCGAAAAAACCATATTTCACTTCCGCAGCGTCATCGCTCGCAGGCACTGCTTGAAGCGCAACCGTAGCAGCTGAAATCATGGCCAGGAAGGTCCACCACCACACCCGCATCTGGTCCCAGTAGCTTACTCCGAAGTAAGCGAATACATGGGCAAGCATTACGGCGCAAAGGCTCCAGAAGAACCATTCCTGATTTTGGTCGCCTTCTACCTGCTTCCTCATCCTGCCCAGCCGGCTGAAGCTTTGAGAAATCATGGCAATAAAGCACACAAACGTCACTAGTCCGCCGGTTTCGCCTTCGGCGACAAACTGGTTGGAGAGATCCCACATATCAAACCCCCAGTCTGCGGTTTGATTGGTTCCAAACATCCACCAATCCTTGAAGTGTCGTATGAATACATCGATCAGGTAAGCGCGATCATAACCGCCAGAGCCGCCGATGACGTTCACGTGAGCAACGATAAACCATACTGGCGCCTTCATTACCATTGCCAGGAGTACGAGCGTCAGCACGATTGCCCAACGCACCGCGCGCATAGAGTGGCGAATCGGCCAGAGACAGAGTGCGCCCACTCCTGCCACGTAAGCTAGCACTGGCGTGCTGGAGTTCGACATCAGAACCATCAACGTCGAACCGGCTATTCCAGCCGCTGCCAGCGCTTTGGATCTGCCGCTTTTCCAGAGCCAGAAAAAGAGTGGCACCAGAGTAGCTCCAAAACAACCTGCCAGGATGGGGTGGCCGAAGATTGCCAGCGCCCGGATTTGACCGTCACGCATGGGAGGAGTGAGGAGCGCACCGCCCAGATAGCCGAAGATGTTGACATTGCGGAGGTGCTCGTTCAGCATACATGCACCTAGAAACACGGTGAGTACTGCCAGCGTTTTTGCCGCCCGTGCAATGTCGTCCTCATCCTGGATCACATAACGCAAGAGAAAGTAGCCACCGAAAGCTTCCAGCCAGAAGGCCGCCTGGTTAACTGCCATGCCGCCTTGCGGAAGCAACACCACCGGGCAAACTCCCCGGGCAATAGCCCACACGATGAAAGCCTTATCAATTCCATTCAATCCACCGGCGACCTGGAACCTGGCTCTGACCAGACGAACGTAGCCAGCCATGATCACGATCCGCAAAACGTACCAATGTGCGCCCGCGAGGTAAAGTTGCTGGCCCCGCGGAATCAGAAACGTGCTCAGTAAGAAGGGGACAACAACGTATTTCCTGGGCAGGCACAGTACCAGCAAGATGGTGATCAGCAACGCCGCCATGACGGCGGGGTGCATGATACTTTCTGCCGCGCCGCCTCCAAATGCCGGCTGGTCAGGCAAGCCTTGCCTCTTGGTGCGTTAGCTCCTCGGCAGCGGCAGGTGTCAAACCCTGGGGGTGTCGGGCCGCGATTACATCCCGATATACCTGCAGCAGTCTCGCCCCGGCATAGGTCCAGGTAGCCTCGTGCGCAGAGCCAAGACTGGCGCGGCGAAGCGTTTCCAGAAGCGCTCTATCCTGATGCAGCATGGTGATGTGCTCAGCGAGGGTGACGACGTCTCCCACCGAATGGATCAGGCCTGTTTTGAGGTGTTCGCAGATGGCTCCAGTCGCTTCCGAAACAAGCAGCACGCACCCGCTGCCCCGGGCCTCGTGAGTAGCCAGGGCGCTTCCCTCTTCGATGCTGGGAAGGATAAGCGCATCGCAACGCCGCATCAGTTCCGGCAGGTCGGTTCGATGCCCTAGTACTCGGACACTGGGGTGATTCAACATCTGCGAAAGTTTTTCAGCGTACTGTGGAACAAAGGCTCCGGCTATCAGGAATGCGCCGGTTTGGTGGGCCCCTGATCGCAGCCAGGCTTCGAGCGCATAATGCAATCCTTTCCGGGGCGCACAGCCTCCGGCGAAGATTACTGTCAAGCCTTGCGCTGGATCGCGGGGCTCGCTCGAGGGAAAATACGCTTTCTCGTCATAGCCGTACTGATGCCGCAGCAACCTCTCAGGAGCAAAACCGCGGTCCACGAAGGTTTGCCTCACAAAGTCCGACGGACACAGCAGAGCATCGGCAAGCTCGTATTCTTCTTCTTCCAGGCGAAGAACCTCGCTGTTGTATGCGTGTTCATGATCGGGCGGCAGGGTCATACCCAGGCGCTCACATTCTCTTTGCACTATCTCGTAGGCAAACTGCGTGTGAGCGTTAGGCCTTTCCAGAACGGTTGGGATCCCTAATTCCCGGGCAACCTTCAGTGTTTTCAGGGATCCGAGCGGCCAGGCATGAACCACATCAACATGAGCGGCAAGCTTTCGCAGACGCCGGGCAACAATTGCATCATGCAGTGCAAAGGCTCGACGGCTACCCAGGAGTTTATAAGGGATTCTGATCTTGCCGTACGCCAGGGTCGGGAGAGCGCGAACCTTAGTCGGAACCGGCCTATGGAGCGCACCGGCAAATACCAGGACATCGGCTCCGGCGGCCGCCAGCCCATTTACCTGCTGCCAGGCGGTATAGCAGATCCGGTCCGCTCCCAGCTTGTGCGGAAAGCTATAAAGGACCCGAATAGGATCAACGAAGCCGGTCTTCAATCTCGTGTGCGTTAAGGTCATCGATGCAATGGCTCAGGACGTATCGCTCTGGCGGGCTGCCTTAACCTTCGCCCAATCAGGCAGCTCGATAGCCAACAAAGCTATCTTGGCTGTCCAGGATAAGATACCCTTGAATACTTCTTTCTCGGAACTTTCAACGTCGACTTTAGAGAAATCAGTGTGGTCAAAACGCCTGGGCCGGACTGGGCCGGACTCTTCCACTTATGCAGGCTAATGGTCAGTTTGGATACAGCGAGTCGCAGATCTGAGTCTTCTTCTACACGTTACTAGAACGTATATATTCACGATATACTTGCGGCCGTTTTCGCTGCCACGCTGCGGGTAAGTAGCTCAACAACAACCAAGCCAACGATTTTGCCACCGCCAGCGGATTAGACGAAGTGCCGAGTGCGGACTTTAGTTGGGCTCGCGCCTCCAGCTTCCTCCCGGCACCCAGCAAGGTCTTCGCGTACAAACGCCTCTTTATGGCAAATGCTTCTCGAAACGCTCGATACAGATCGGCTTGGGAAACTCTCTTGTAGTGGTGTTCGAGAACTTCAAAGGCTCGCACTTCGTGTTTGGTGAGCCTCAGACGATTTGAGGACAACGATCCGGCGCGAATTCTGTACCCGCCCAACGGCTGCGAATCATAGACTATGGAACCCTGAAGAAGCAGCATGTTTCCGAAATAAAGGTCTTCCGCAATCCTCAACTTGAAGGGCGTGTTACCCATGTCGTTCAGTACGCGTTTCGGGACACAGCAAAAACTCGGAAGAAACGGTCCGGGCGCGGCGGCATATCGCCGAATAAAACTAAGTGAGTCCATGATTTCAACCGGCGGATTTCCGCTGGAAGGAACAGGGTTCCAAGTGTAGTTGTCATCCTCGACAAGCGTGACATGGCCGGTAAAGAAACCGGCTGCCTTGGGGTATCGGCTGAAGAGGCTAAGCTGCGTCTTTAGGTAGTCTGGATGCCACAAATCGTCGGAATCGAGAAAAGCTATCAGCTCCGAGCTGGCTCTTCGCACTAACGTATTGCGGGTGTTAGACAGGCCCTTGTTGTTTTGCCGGAAGACAGTGATATGCGGCTTAAAGGAGTTAAGCACTGAAGCAGTAGAATCAGCGCTGCCGTCATCCATAACCAAGATTTCATCCGGCTTAACCGTTTGCTGCAAAGCAGACTTCAGGGTGGCCTCAATGGTGGCTTCACAGTTGTAGGCCGGAATAAGCACGCTGATCGTCATATTGCGGCGCCCGTGGGGTGGCGCCAGACCCGCCGGGGAGGAGGCCATTTTGGCTGAAGCGGGGCGGGGGCATACGATAACAGCAGAAATCCCAACGACTTTCCCAGCGATACAAATTGGTTCGCGTCGAACAATGACAGGCGGATCTGGTGCCGGGCTTCCCTGTCCATGCCAGCTCCCATTAGCCTTTTAGCATACTGACGTCTTTGAGCGGCCAGCGACAACCTAAAGGCCTTGTAGAGAATCGTGTCTGGCTGGTTGCGGTAGGAATCCTCAAGAGCCTCGTAGCACTCGATGCCAAGCCTGCACATTTTCAGCATATCTTCCGATATCGCCTCTTTGGTATACCGGTAAGCCACAAGAACGGTTGGATCGATAACGACGTCACCCAGAAGGGCGAGGCGACGGAAGAGGTAGCTGTCGGCCACGTCACTGACCTTCTCGCAGAACGGCTCGCCGTTGAATTCGGCCAGCATCTTTTTCGGCACGCAAGTCAGGCTGGGGAAAAAAATACCAGACTTTGTATCCAGTCTCTTGAAGAAGCTCAACGTATCCAGGACTTCAACCTTTCCCGGGACGCGGTCGATATCTGTCCACTCGTAATTACCATACCCGTACAAATCATCGCATCCGGCAAAGAAGGCAACTGCGCGGGGATATTTATCAAACGACACAAGCTGCTGTTCAAGATAGCGCGGGTGCCACAGGTCATCAGAATCCATGAAGGCTATGAGATCGCCTTTGGCTTGAGCGCAGAGCTCATTCCGGGCCGCAGCCGCACCCTTATTTGACTGTCGGAATACCGTTATGCGAGGCTTATAAGCCTGCAACAGGGATAACGTATTATCCGTACTCCCGTCATCCATAACCAGAATTTCGTCGGGCGGTACGGTCTGTCGCAAAACCGAATCCAAAGTAGCCTGGATCGTGCGCGAACCATTACAGACCGGAATGATGACGCTGATGGTTATCTGTGACATAGGGCGCAGGTAGTCGGTGATGGTGTAATCAAATGTCGAAGTGTCTATATTTTCCGCACTGTGGATACTTCACCGTTCGCTTTTCATGAAAATCGCATGGATGCTTTCGCCATCGCCCGCGAAGGAAGCCAGGCCCGTCAGGAGCGGAAGTGCAGTCAATCTGAAAGCCTTGCGAACTACTTTCCACGGCAGGGTTGCGGCCTTGGTCCGGGCTAGCGGCACCCGGGAAATTCCCAGTCTCCGGGAACCTTCATCCAAGACATACCGGACGCTGGATTCAAGGAATATTTCCCGATGGGTCGTGACCGACACTTCTTGCAGAGCGGCCAGACTCGCCAAGTTTCTAAGCGATGCAGGCGAGAAATGATAGAGATGGCGGGGCAGTTCCAGCGAATACCAATAAGAGCGGAAAATGCGGGCCCCGGCCGAATCGATGTTGGGCATCATCGTATAAAAGATGCCACCGGGCTTCAGCCATTCCGAGACTTTGGCCAGCACGGCCCGGGGCTGATAAAGGTGCTCAAAAACGTGGAAGCAAGTAATGGCGTCAAAGCTGTCGGGCTGAAAGGGTGCATCCAGAATATCTCCTACAAATACCTCAGCTCCACATCGATTTTCGGCTTTCTTTGCCACCTGTTCGGACATCTCTATTCCAAACCGCTTCCAGCATGGGCCCTTCAACGAGGTCAGGAAGCCTCCAGAACTGCAGCCGAGATCCAGGATTGTTCCGCCGGATTTGTAAGCCAGGAGCGTATCCCGGCGACCTCGCCAATGATCAGGATCCTCGCCTCCGCTGCTGATGGCACGGTCATAGTCCGAACCATAGTGTTCGCCTATCTGGGACGGCGGCGGTGGATTCTCCAACCAAACCAGAGAGCAGGAAGAGCAGCGCCGCAGCGAATACACCTGCGTCCTTCCATGGAATCTGTCTGGCGCCTCAAGCCAGTTCTCCGCTCCCTCCTGACCGCAAACCGGGCAGCAGGAGGTGGCAGCAGGGCGCTCTTCTGCGCTGCCATTGGCGGGGGGGTGAGGGACGTTCTGCTTCAGTGTTGAAGTTGACATGCTAGGACTCAATTGGAAAAGCTTCCTGCGCCACAGTTCTCTGGCTTCGCATAAAGATTGCACCCGCCAGGCTGTAAGCCACGATGCATCCCAGTATCCCCAACCCGACGTTCGCGGCGGGCCGAGCCAGCGGGGCGAACGACTGAGTTCCCAGACCAACCGCAATGACAATCAGGGACAGCAGAGCCGGCAGTCGAAACCCGCTTGTGTAACGAGCTAAGCTTAAGCCCGTAATCTGGCGCACCCGCAAGACCTGATCAATACAGCCGATCATTACCGCAAGCAGCGCAGCCACCTGACCGCCCGCAGGGCCCAACCACTTCGATAGCGGGTAGATGGCAACCACCATGGTTACGGCAGTCGCCGCTACCGCGCGCCGGTGCAAGTGGGGAAAGCCGCGAGCATAGAAAACGGTGGTGATCTGGCCGTTCAGCAGGTTCACCAACGCGACACAGGATGCCAGCACGAGGGCTCCGGTCAGAGCACTATAACGAGGTCCGTAAGCCAGGGTAAGGAGCGAGCGACCGCAGCAGAATGCAAAGGCCACGGCCGGCAGGCCCAGCATGGCGATCAGCCAGGTTACTTGAATAAGAATCCGATTCGTCCGCCTGGTGTCATCTTGAATCTGCGAGAATGCCGGCATGAGGGTTTGGCCAAGCATGTTCATAATGAAATTAGTGGGGGTCTGCACTAGATAAATCGCCATGGTATACAGACCCAGCGCCGCAGGAGAATAGAGCTTGGCGAGTACGAAAATGTCTGCCCGCGCAAAGATGAGATTCAAGAAAGATAGTCCGAATAATCCTCTAGAGAAGCGCAACAGTTCACTGACCGCTTCTTTGTTCCATCGGAACGAAGGTAAATAAGGACAAAGGACATACGATAAAATGCAGCGGAAAGCAGTTTCTGCGCAATAGCCTATCATCAGAGCCCAGACATCTCTAATTACGAAGCTAAGAACCACGGTGAGTACCACGCCGCAAATACCGCCGATGTTATTCATGGCAGCTAATTTGCGGAATTTCATCTCTTTGATCGCCACGAAGGCTCGTGGGCTGATGGCCCCCCCAAGAACTACGCCTATGGTTGAGAAGCGAAGAAGCGCAGTCAGCTCGGAGTTTCCATAGAACCTGGCCACGAAGGGTGCGACCAGGAACAGAGCCGCCGCCAGCGAGAGTGCTCGACCCAGTCCCAGCCACCAAGCAGCGTCGACATAATGGCTGGCGCTGCCTTTCGGATGCTGAATAAGACCTTCTTTGACTCCAATATCGGTGAACGACTGGAGCACCGAGGTGGCGGAGAGCACGATCGCCATCGCGCCAAAAGCTTCTGGAGCCAACAGGCGGGCCAGTATCATGTTGCGGCCGAATCTTGCTGCTTGTTCGGCTACGTTACCCGTTCCCAGCCAAGCGCCACCTCGAAGGATTTTTGCTTTCAGGCTATCGCCCAGCAGGACGGACCCTATGGACTCCTTGATTCTCCCGTATATCCGTGTAAAGGCCGACTCCCGACCAACTTCTGCAGGCAACATTAGATTTTGTACTTTCTGTGCTTAGGTGAGCGGAAATAAGGTGGCTACGGGGCTCGAGGAATTACCGCGGACAACCACAAGGAGCTTAGTGATCACGGATGCGATCGAAGGTGCGACATCGGACCGGAAAAGCCTATGAGCTAAGGGTCGAGGCTGTCTGGAGCCAGCCTCCCGTACAAGCTGAACGGATTAGCTGCTCACATTCCGGGGGCTGCGGCGCGAGCTCGCCTTAGTAGTTGTGGGATATCTTGCATCCGGGGAGTTATCTGCGCCTTGCGTCCGATATGCTGAAGATGTACTTCTCTTAGTCTTCTTCCGTACATCGGAAAATTGAATCTAGTAAGACAGAGACAGGTTGTCTGAATGGGAAGAGCGCGTTTCCAGACTCGTTTGATGTGCCGGCAGCACTCGTAAAATTCCTTGGGCAGGACCACGTATTGGTGCGCATTATGGACGCAAAAGGCGGAAATGGCGTAGCTCTTCATGCCCAGCCCGGCAGCCCGCAGGCAAATATCGGCGCCGTAGAGATGGAAGTGAGGCAGCGCATCGTCGAAACGCAGCCCCGATGATTTTCTGAGAATCAGGACAATCTCATCGAGGGTTTGGATTGGCATGGGAAATTCAGATGGCTGCCCGATGATGCCTCGTCCGGGAGAATAGAGGTAGCCTCTTCCTACTCCCTCTTGAGTCTTGCCATAACAGCCCAGCACGCCCCATCCGGGGTCCGATCGATCCAGCTGGTCAAGCGCCCGCTGCAACTGCGACAGCCAAAACTCAGGAAAGATCATATCCTGGTGGGCAAAAATGAGCAGATCATTGTCGGCCCGATCGATGGCAGCATTATAGGCTTTGGCGGCCGAGGCATAGTCCTTCTGGACCACGATTTGATGTTGATGTGGGGCACGCAGACAAGGTGAAGCCAGGAAATTACTTTCCAAAATTTCGCCCGTACCATAGGTGGCTACCGCAAATGTAACGGGAGTTTTGGCTGACATCTTCATCCAGACACAATTCTGAAAGACCCGCTTCCCTACTGGGGGACAGCAGTAAGGTTAGAGGGCGGCCCAGGAGGATTGGCATAAGCGTAAGCTCCTACATCCCAGGCGCCGCTGGCCGGGCGGGCTACCGGGGTACGCGTATCTCCGTCTGAAGTGTCTGAGTCCAGCGCCGTTATGCCCTGGCTGGTAAGATTCACGCCAGCCCCGATCAAGGCCGACCCTGCTTGGGGAACTCCATACGAATTAACGCCAAGGTGAGCAGGATGGCCTCCGTGGGAATCGCACGAGCAGGCAGTCTGCCACTGCGCAAAGGTGTTCGCGCCGGTCGACATCCACTGCCAGGGAGAATTTCCGCTTAGCCCAATCGCTCCCCATTGATTGTAGTCGAAGGTGGCAAAAGCACTTCCCGCCTGGACATAAATGTATTGTCCGTAGCCCTCGACCGCATTGTTTTCAAATTTAACTCCGGTGGTGGCCCATAACCCGATGGCATATGTGTTGCCGGGCGTAGTAGCTACTCCGATTGCGGTATTGTTGGCGAACACTCCTCCGGTTGCGGCATATTCCCAGGCAGGCGCCAGATTGCCCGGATATTGCAGGGCCACATTGTTAAACACGTTGAAGTTGCTGGGGGAGTCAATTTCCGTATAAAGGCCGGTGGAAGTCGTACAGCAGGAGCCCCAGTTCCCATCCGAGAGGTTGTTATAGAAATTGGTTGCTATGGAGTCAGAATTCGTATTCATGTAGCTGTGCATGCAGTTGTGGTGGTAAGCATCTGAGCTTGTGTCCCAGTTACTTGCGTCGTGACAATGGTTATCATGGAAATTCAGGGTGCGGGGTCCATCGCCGCTGTACTCCAGCGCCCAGTTGTTGCGATAGAAGTCAATATTGTAAACATTCATGGTCGTGGTATTTCCACGTTGCATACTCACGGCGTTACCATTGTCGTGAATTGTGCTGTCATGAATGGAGATGGTGCCGGCGGCGCAACCCGAATTTCCCTCGGGACATTGGAAGGTAAAGTTACCTGTGTCAGCGCTTCCTGTGGTGTCTGACATACTGGAGTGAATGTAGAGATTTCTCACAATCAGGTTGCGGATTTCGATATCGTGACACCCGTTACAGCCATAGAACGCCTGGGTCGTGCTGTTATGGTTCGCCAATCCGGAGCCATTGGCGGTCGCCTCAATGATCCCGGTCTGGCCGGAGGCGTATCCAGTTGGATTTGCCGCCTCGACCGTATCGCAGGACGTCGGTGGACCACAGGGGATTCCGCCATCAAAAAGCAGGTAGCCGTTGTTGCCGTTGATGTTTATGATCTGCCCGTAAGGAACAGATATGCGTGCGCTGGTGCTCCAGGCGATCTCAATCACATTGCCGCTGGTTCCGCTGCCGTAGATGGTCAACGGAGTAGTGATGGTTCCACAGAGATAAACGACGGTTCCGGGCTGAATGGTTTTGGACGCGCCCCAATTGCTCGCAGTGTTGAAGAAGGATACAGCATAGGCGTTCGCACAACTACTTCCGTTATTAGATCCGGCCGCAGTCTGTGCTATATACACGTTGCTTGAACCTGCGGGAGCAGATGTTCTGCTCGCCAGCATAATTCCTGACAAAATAACTATTAAGCCGAAAGCCCCGGATAACAATCTCATCGCCACTCCCCTGCTAGCCGTCCCGTCCATCCCGACGACGCGTGAACTAACCTTCAAGAATGCCATGCGGGGAGTGAGAGCACAAATCGGTAAGCAAGAAATTTATTACCAAAGTAATCTAATGGTAACTTAGAGGATTGCATCGGAAAAATCAAGGGACATCAGATCACATGTAAGCTCTTAGTAATCAGTATCTTACAGCGACATCTATGCGGCTTCGTGTTGCCTCGCCGCCAGTAGAAGCTGTGCGAAGACCGGCAATGTGGGCATAGCCTGGGCGGGGGTGGCGGTACCGTCCGAAGCATCGCAGCCTCCCGCAGAAATCGATTAGGACGCAGATCGATGGCGTTTCCTATGAATGAGTTTGGAGGCGTATTGCAGGGTGTGCAACCAGTCGTAAGCGCCCTCGAGCTTGGCTTGGAAGAGCTGCGGATCGTCGCCGGAATTCACAGGGAGTCGTCGCATAAAGAACCGGTCGCCCTTTTCGTCGGCTGTGCCGATGATTGTGGAAACACCATTTTCGTAGCCTGTTTCGGCAAGAGTCCCCCGCAGCCGCCGGCGGAAGTCCCGGTCGGTCTCAGGCAGCGCAAAGGGGTAAGAGAACGACTTCACCTGGCAGCTCAACTTCTCTTCGATGGTTGCCTTGGAGCATCGAACTTCTTCTCGAACCGCGTCCGCCTGCAAACTTCTGAGTTGAGGATGGGTGACCGTGTGGGAACCAAAGTGTATGCCGGCTTTTTTCAGTTCGCGGACCTCGCTCCAGGTCAGGCAATTCGTCCCTTTGAAGGTTCGAGTGGTGTCCCCGATATATGCCGTCGGCAGGAAAACCGTAGCCGAATAACCATATCGACTCAGTACCGGAAATGCCTGCGTATAGAAATCCTGAAATCCATCGTCAAAGGTGATGACGACAGACCTCTTCGCGCTCCGCTGCCCGGACCGAATGAGCCTAAGGGAATCCTCGAGAGTAATTGTCTGATAATGCCCTCGGTGCAGGAACTCTAAGTGATCGGCAAACACCTGCGGGGCAGTGACGGTCTGGTAGTAGGGATGAAGCCGGTTATCGGCCATACTGGATATGCTGTGGTACATGAGAATTGGAATTCCAGATGACTGAACTGCCCGCCTTAACCGGCAAAAGGGATGGAACAGGTACAACGTGGCTAGGCGATCGGCACGGGGCGGCTGCATTTTGTGGAGAACCAACGAGGGTGTAATCGCTGGACTTGGGAGCTCCAGACCTTGGCAGATGCCTACCCGATATATTTGTAGAGCAATCTTCCGGCAGCCACCAGCACGCTGTCGGGCACACGCGACCAAATGTATTTTCCCACGCCAGCCTGAACCGCTTGCGCGAAGTCCGGCAAATGGTGCATGGGGTATCTAAGGTAAACCAATGTGGTGCGGGCGGCTCCCCAGCGATCTTTGAACACCGCCAGTCCGGCATTGCCCCAATCCGTACGGCCCAGGTCAAACTCGGAAAGCTGGTCTTGTTCTGCCTCCTGTATCGCGTTCCAGAGCAGCAGTTGCGTGCCTCCCAAGTTGCTAAACCTGCGATCAGAACAGCCATACTTGTAAGTCAGCACGCTCTTATAGCGCAAGGTCAGGATACCGGCAATCGGCTGCCCATCCTTAGATACAATACTTATCTTGGCTCTATCGCCGGCATACAGAATAATGTTGCGAAACCATTCCCGTGGCTGAACTGGTAACCCGTGCCTGCGACGCGTCATGAGAAGGAGATCATAGAACTTCGATACCAACGAGTCGGACACTCCTTCTTCGCAGCTGAGGTTTTCTCGAATCGCACGCCGAATCTTTCTTTGTATACAGTTGCGGTGGAACTTCTGGAAGATCTCGGCCCGGGTCGGACGCAAGTCGAGTCTGTGAAGCCAAAATGCCTCGCGTTTCCCGTTTGCGCTACAGCCATCCATAAACGCATCGCCTGCTCTATTCTCGATGTAGCTCCAACGTCCGCCGTCACGCTTCTTTTGCAAGTGCGTTAATAAAGAAGTCAACTGGCCAGGGCTTTCGACCAGCGGGGCGCAATGATCAGAAAAAGGCAGCGAAACCAATCGAGGACGGCTTACCCAATTGGCGATCTGACAGAACAGGATGCCATTTGTTAACGGCTCCTCAGGCGACGAAGTCGTAAAGGCCACGGGTTTGTAGCCGTAGGTCTGTCGCAATGCTTCCAGCCAGCCTCGGGTATGGAAGATGGAAGCGTCCGGATGCTTTTGCAGGAAGCTGTCCCAGCGCTCATCGCTGGTTGGATCAATCTCATAAACAGTCATATTAGGGAATGGGTACCGCCCGGAAACTCGCTATAACCTGGTGAGCCGCCGCACCCTCAAGCCACGGTTGGTCTCGGTACCTCGAGAGATGAGAAGCTTTGGCCAGCGGCCAGGCCTGCCTTTAGCGCTTGAACAATGGTTTCCTGCTCCGAACGGGTTAGCTGAGGATACATCGGCAAGGAGAGAATTTCGCTTGCTACTTGTTCTGCTACCGGAAAATCCCCCTGCCGATAGCCTAGATTGCGATAGGCTTTCTGCAAGTGGAGCGGGATGGGGTAATGAATACCGGTGCCGATGCCAGCAGCCTTCAGACTGTCTTGCAGCCCCTGCCGATCCTGTATCCGCACTACGAAGAGATGATAGACTGCCTCAGCCCACCAGGGTTCTACCGGAAGCACAACTCCATCCACTGAGCAAAGTAGTTCCCGATAAATCTGAGCTCTCTGGCGACGTTGATTATTCCATTCGGACAAGCGCTGGAGTTTAAGACTCAGAATTCCTGCTTGAATCGCATCCAGTCTGCCGTTATAGCCTTCTACGTCGTGATAATACTTTTCCGCCTGACCGTGGTCGCGCAGCATGCGAATCTTCTGGGCCAACTCTGGTTCGTTAGTCGTAACTGCGCCAGCTTCGCCGCAGGCTCCCAGGTTTTTGCCCGGATAGAAACTGAAGGCTGCCGCCCTTCCCATCGATCCGGATCTTTGCCAGCATTTGCCTGTCCGCGAGAAGTGCTCAGCACCGTGGGCCTGGCAGGCATCCTCCACCACCATGAGATTGCACGCCGAGGCTATTTGTAGGATCCAATCCATATCGGCCGTCTGTCCGTACAAATGGACTGGAACGACCGCCGAAATCGTTCGGCCGGTGCGACGCGAAATCGGCTTCCCGGTGTGCTGGTCACGGTCACACTTCGTCTCCAGGTATTGCTGCAGCGCCTGGGGATCAAGGTTGTAAGTATGCCGGTCGATATCTATGAATTCCGGCACCGCACCCGCCTGCGAAATGGCTTCGGTGGTAGCGATAAAAGTGTTGGGCACGGTCAGTACACTTTCCCCGGAACCCACTCCTGCTGCCATCAGCGCAAAACGTAGCGCATCCGTTCCGTTGCCCACGCCCACACAATGGTCGACCTTGCAGAATTCCGCAAACTCCTCTTCAAACTGTTGTAGCGCCTTCCCTCCTATAAATGCCGCGCTGCGAAGTGCGGTCCGAAAGACCGCGACCAACTCCTCCTCCATTTGCAAATGAGGCTCAACCAGATCGAGAAAAGGAATATGAGTGCTGCTCATCGTCTAAATGCTCCCATGGTTCGGTAGTGATTCGTACCTTCAGCCAGCGATAACCATGCCGGAAAGCCGGCCTGGATCAGGAAATATGCTCACTGCTTTCGTTGTTCGACAGTAATTCCGTCCGGCGGTCGGCGCTGAGGTATCGCAGGAGCCGGGCCGGGTTACCCGCTACAATCGCGTTATCAGGCACGTCTTTCGTAACCGTGCTTCCTGCTCCCACGATGGCGTTTTCGCCTATTGTGAGCCCGCACAGGATGGTGGCACCTGAACCAACCGACGCTCCGGTCTTAACTACGGTCCGTTCCACTTTCCAGTCGGCCTCAGTCTGTAAATTACCTTCCGCGACGGTCGCCCGGGGATAAGTATCGTTGATGAACATCACCCCATGTCCGATAAACACATTATCCTCAATCGTTACTCCTTCGCAGACGAAGGTATGGCTGGAAATCTTGCAGCGCTTACCGATCTTGGCATTCTTCTGAACTTCGACAAAAGCGCCGACCTTGGTCTCATCGCCAATCTCGCAGCCGTACAGATTGATAAACTGGGATAGCTTCACCTGCAATCCGAGTTTCACATCCGGGGCTATACAGACGTAGGCACCTCGTGGTTCGACCATGATTCCCTCCTTAGCGTTTTCCACTAAACCGCGCCTACCGCCCGCGACATTTCTTGCGCTAACTCAGCCGGCCGGTAAGGCAGGACATGCGGTGCTACGCCGCGATTACGCAGAGACTGAGTGGCGGATTCTAACATTCTGACTACTCTGAGGCCCGCTTCCCCGTCGTTGAAAGGTGTTTGATCTTTGAGGATGCAATCGACAAAATAGGTTAATTCCGAACGCAAAGCTTCGATCTGTTCCAGCTTTGGAGCCCACATGTCTCCCGAACGATAGTTAACGAGCAGGTTATACAGGCCTTCGCGGCTGGTAACCTGAACGCCCTTATCGTAGATTTTGATTTTCTCGTCGGCCTCTAAATCATTCCACACCAGCATTTTCTTTTCGCCACCAATCAGGGTGGTCCGCACTTTGACCGGTGACAGCCAGTTCACGTTGATGTGTGCGATGACGCCGTTGGGGAAATACAGAGTGATAAACGCTACGTCCTCAAAGCCATTCAGGTGGGTCTGGCCGGTGGCGACGATTTCCTCGGGACTCTCCCCGATAAGGTAGTCAATGATGGAAAGGTCGTGTGGCGCGAGGTCCCAAATCACGTTGACATCGTGCTGAAACAGTCCCAGGTTCACCCGGGTGGAGTCGTAATAGTACAGCTTGCCGAGAGCACCTTCCTGCAACAACTGTTTGATCTTTCTCACCGCGCCGGTAAACAGGAAGGTATGATCCACCATGACCTTGAGGTTCTTCCGGGAGGCAAGGTTGATTAACTGCTCGGCTTGGGCTGCATTGCTGGTGAAGGGCTTCTCCACAAAGACGTGCTTGCCATTCTCCAGCGCAGCTTTGACCAGATCGAAGTGGGTCCAGACGGGGGTTACGATCGCTACCGCGTCAATTTTTGGCGACGAAATTACCTCGTTGGCATCCGCTGTTATCTGGACACCGTGAGTCGCCCTAAGCGCTCGCTCGCGTGCGGCCGGGAGTTTATCGACAACCGCTAAGACGCGGGCGCCTTCAAGACCTTCAAGGTTCCTGACTATGTTTGGACCCCAGTAGCCATAACCAATTACGCCAAAATTCACCATTTGTTGCTCCTTAGGCGACCTTTACCAGGTGGGAACATGCGCCGGATGGAAAGCAAAGTGAGTCACCGCGCGCGGAGGAGGTTAGTTGGTCGTTTAATGCGATCTGGAAACAGTGCAGACAGGCGTGATTCGTTTAATATGCGCCTTCTCCTACTAAGACGGCTCGCGGCGTACGCAGCAGGATCTTGAGGTCAAGCCAGGGCGACCAGGTTTTGGCATACCTGATATCGAGTCGAACCATCTCATCGAACTTGACCCGGCATCGCCCACTGACCTGCCACAACCCGGTAATTCCGGGCTTAACTTCCAAGACTCTTTGCCGGTGCCAGGTCTGGTAAGCGGCTACTTCATAGGGAATCGCCGGCCGCGGCCCGACCAGAGACATCTCTCCGCGCAGTACATTCAGCAGTTGAGGAAGTTCATCCAGGCTACTCCTTCGCAGAAATGCTCCCACCGGCGTGATCCTGGAGTCGCTCGTAAGTTTGTAGACGCCGCCATGCCCGTTGCCGTTGGAGGGATGACGCTGGGCCTGGCCGGCAATCAATTGCGTCACGTATTCTCTATGCACGCTGGGATCGTTGCCGGCATGCATCGATCGGAACTTCAGGAAGGTAAAAGCCTTGCCATATTGTCCAACCCGCTGCTGGCGAAAGAATATTGGGCCCTTAGACGACGATTTAATTGCTGCCGCAATTACCAGAAAAAGAGGAGAGCAGATAAGAAGAATCAGCGCGCTGCCGATTATGTCCATGGTTCGTTTTATCCCGCTAGGGATGCGCGCGGCATTGTCGCGTTGCGACAGATCGGGATACAGGGTTGGATTGCTGGTCCGCTGGGGCAGATCATGTTCCCACTTGTCCGGGAAAAAGTGAAACGAAATACTAATCTGATTGAATTGCTCGAAGGTCAGAACATCTTGCAGAATACTGCTGACGCGAGTCAACATTTTGCTGAGTATGGAATTTCTGTCCTCGATCACCAGCTCTGTAAACATCACCCCGACAATATAGTCATTCTCGTACCAGCCGACCACGTCGATGTCTCGGGTAGCTGCCAGCATCGCAGACAAGATATTCGCCAGCACCTTCCCGCTGGTCTTGGAACTGCGGTAAGCGCCCCCCGCTTCCAGCAGCAGAAGCAGAAATGGTTTCCGGGAGCGCTCGGTTCTCTTGCGCTCGACGGAGATCATTTGCTTAAAGGCCTCTTCGTGCAGGATCCTGTGTTCCCCGCCAGATCGCGATTTCATAGGAAGAGAGTCTGCACTTGAGCCATTACCTGTACGTTGCATCACGATTTCCTCCGCTTGTTCCGCAGCCGATTCCCCGGGGGGAACAAGTAACTGATTCTGATTTAGTCCGTGATGAAGGGATTTGTGTGGTCGCCCGAGGCACGAGGGTTATGAAACCTGGCTGACTTGATCCACGTTGATTACTTTGCCGGCCGGCCGGCTGGCTTTAGAGCCGGAGGCCCTGGGGGCATAATAATGATAGTAGTCGCCCCGGGCAGCTTCTTTAGAGCCGTTGATCAATGCGCCTAAGAGCTTGGGCTGTTCGATCGCTTCCAAGGCCCGTTGTAGCTGACGTTTGGCAGTGCTTCCCGGCCTAGTCACCAGGAGCATAGCATCGGTCATACGCATCCAAACACTGGTATCGCCCAGGGGCAACACCGGAGGCGAGTCAATCACGATCCAGTCAAACCAGCCTGCCAACTGATCCAGCAGCGCAGACAGTTTTCCCGACTGCATAAGTTCCAAGGGGTCTCTGGGAGGATTGCCGGCCGGCATAAACCAGAGCCCCAAATCGTCAACCTTATAGATGTTCATCGGGGTGGTGCCGGGTTCTTCTTCCAAGGTTTCGCAGAGTCCCGGTATTTTCCCCAGGCCGAACTGCAGACCCAGAGTGGGGCGCCGGAGATCCCCTTCCAACAGCAAAACTTTCTGCCGCTGCCTTTTAGCCAGAGTACAGGCCAGATTCGCCGCGATTGTGCTTTTGCCTTCTTCGGGCACTGAACTGGTAAGCAGCAGGCGCTTAAAAGGATGTTTTTGCTGTAAGTGCCGCAACCGGACCGCCAGAAAGCGGAACTTTTCTGCTGCCAGGCTTTCTTCCTCCGTAATGCTCACGAGTTTGCTTTGGAGCGGGAGTTGGGCGCGCACCGATTTAAACTGGCTGAAGGGGTAACCCTCCAATGTCCTGGCCCCATCGAGATCCTCGGCGGGCAGTGTGATTTCCTTCTGAGGATCGCTTCCAGCTGAAGCTTGGACAACCTGCCGTTCGGCGACTTCCAGCAAATCCGTCGCGGCTGATAATTCCGCCACGCCGGTTCCAGACCGTTCACACTCAGACCTCTGTAAAGCATCAAATATTTGGCTCATGTTTTCTAGCTCGGTGCGTTACCAGCTCCTTCTTTCTCCAGCGCTGCCATCCCACAGTACAGATTTCCATCTGCGGCGAGCAGGGGTTACTGAGTTCGTCCAACCTCTAATTCGGCGCGTTCCTCCAACTTCAATTCCAGAGGGGGTTGGACCCCATTGATATTCAAGCGCAGATCGGTTGCGACGTCTTCGATAATCTCAGGAGTTACGCTGCGCTTCTGGCGGGCATACCCCAGGATGAGCGCGTTTTCGCAGATACTGTTGATCAGCCGGGGAATGCCTTGGGACTGGCGATAGACAGCCAGAATGGTATCCGGAAGAAATATGGGACCACCATTCGAAGTTGCTCCCGCCATCAGGAGACGCCGTTCGATGTAGCCTCTGGTCTCGTTCAGATCTAAGGGCGCCAAGTGCGAGCGATGAGCAATCCGCTGCTTCAGTTGGCGAAGTGCAGTGGCGTCCAGCTTGCCATTCAGTTCCGGTTGGCCGACCAGCAAGACCTGCAGCAATTTTTCCTGGGTAGTTTCCAGATTGGTTAACAGGCGAACCTCTTCCAAAATGTCGGCCGACAGCAGGTGGGCCTCGTCCACCACCAGAAGGGTCGTGAGCTTGCGCGAGCCGCGATCGGTCACATACTTACTGAGAGCGAAGAGAATTTCACCCTTGTTCTTGCCCGACACCTCGAGGCCAAAGTCGTTGGCGATGTACTGCAAGAACTCAGAGGGCGACAGGCAACTGTTAAATACATACGCATAGGCAACATCATGGCTGCGTGCAAGCAGCTGCAGCAGACACCGCAACAGCAGAGTCTTCCCCGTGCCGACTTCGCCGGTCAACACCACAAACCCCTTGTGGCCGCGCACACCGTGGTATAGCGTCGCCAGGGCTTCGTTGTGTCGAGGAGTAGAAAACAGGAAAAAAGGATCTGGGGTCAGCTCAAAGGGATTGCGCTTGAGATTGTAAAAGGATTTGTACATTCAGATTTCGAGTCAGCCTGCCAGGTAACTGATTGCAGATCCTGCCAGGATAGTGACACCGGTCACAGCCGCCACAGCCCATCCCAGCCATATCCTCTTCTGCTCCGCCTTTTCATTAACTGGAGTAACAATAAGCGGAATTTCGGCGAACACCAACACCGGCAATAAGCTCTTCAATTCCTGTTCATCGTAGACCCGGTCGTCCAGAAATTCGAAGGCTGCGGCCACTACTGCGCCTAAAGCCAAGCCTACAACCAAACCGATTCCACAGAACTTCAGACGATCGGGAAAACTGGGTTTCGTCGGCAAGCTGGGCGGATCAAGAACTCGAAAGCGTTCTCCCTGTTGAAGCAGTTCCATGCTGGTTGCCATAGCCGACTCATTCTTCTTTTTGAGTAATTCGTCATAGGTTGCTTTGGATTGCTCGTAACCTCGGGTCAGGTCGGCGAGTTGTTGTTCTCGCACCGGCTCCTGATTGAGTCGAGCCTGGTAATCGTTGACTTTCGTCTTAAGCCCGGCAATCATTTGCTCGTGATTGCTGATCTCGGTCTGATTGGCCTGCAACTGACTTTGCAATTGCAGCACCTGGGGCTGATTCTTGATGTCCGCGCTCGCTCCGGCAGCAACCGCCGCCGCCCCATCAGGATGGCTGCCGTCTTTGCTTTTCAACTCGGCCAGACGCTTCTCTCTCATCTTTTCCATGGCGGCGATCTGAGCTTTCACGGAACGTACTTCGGGATATCGGTCGTTATATCGGGAGCTGAGGTCTTCCAGTTGGGATTTCAACTTGTCCAGCTCCTGGTCTATGCTCGACAAATCCATCGGGGCGGCGCCGGGACCATTGGACGCTGGCCGCAGGGTCCGATACTCGCGCAATAAGGTCTCCAGATAGATCTTCTGTTGATTGGCGGCGTTGAGTGCACCCTCTTCAGTCTGCAATTGCATCTGCAGACCGTTCAGGATTTGCAGATTGCTATTCACCTGAGAAGGAAGTTCCTCAACGTGTTGTCCCTTGAACTCGCGAATCTGCTGCTCCTGGATCGCCAGACTCTCACCGGCTGCCTTCAACTGGTCTTCCAGAAACTTGGTGGTGCCTTCGGAGGCTTGCTGGCGAACCTCCAGGTTTTCGTTGATGAACAGGTTCGTCAGCTTGCTGGTCACCTGTTGGGCGATTGAGGGATCGTGCGCTGAAAAATCAATCTTAAATGCCGTAATCCGCCTGCCTCCGTCCTCTACCAACTCAATGTCAGTGTCCTTGCGCATCTTCTCGACCATCTCATCGGGGCCCATGCGATGGTCTTTGTATAGATTCAGCTCGTCGGCAATAAGCAGCAGGCGGGTACGACTAAGAATCTGCTGGGTGATATTCTGCAGCCGTCCCTGCAAGTCCTCATTTACGTTGGGTACAACGTAATCCTTAGGCATAGTGGGCTGCTCGACCAGAATTAACGTGGTCGACTTGTAGCGGGCGGGTAAAATCCAACTGGCTCCCCATACCGCCAGCCATCCCAGGCACAGCGGAATCAGGAAACATAAGTGACGGCGGCGAACGATCTCCAGATAGCGCTGCAGCTGGAAGCCTTCAGGAGCGGATGTTTTAACGTTTGCGGGCATGATTATCTTTTCAGTGGTCTGGCGAATTGATAAGAAATTGAGAAGAACTCGCGATTCGTATCGGGAGCCGCCGAAATTGACGAAATTCCCTCATAGCTTTGCTGTACCCGGGTATATCCGGCCTGTATGGTCAGGTGTTCCCCCAGGGGGCGCTGCACCGAAGCGGTGGCTGAAATCGTATGTCCTCCCGAGGTAGCGCCCAGGAAGAAAGGCGTCAAGGTATTGGAGAGCGAATATCCTCCTGAAGCCGCCAGCGTCCAATTCTGGTTTAATCGCCACGCGCCCGAAAGATTCGCCACGTTGGAATGGAATGCACCGGCTAATCCGCCTCCGCTACTTACGATTTGGGAGTAGCTGGCCGCCAGGCTGGTGCGTTGGCCCTGCCAGCTAAGGCTCGCCATCGCCATGGGGGACCAGGACCGCGAAGCCGGCTGTGTCGATTGCGTGGCTTCATAATACTGAGGCCCGCCAGACAATGATAACGACAGGGTGGGCTTTAAATGAATGGTCGCAAAAAAGAAGGCCGTCTGAGTATGGGTCAGAGTACTTTCAGGTATGCCGGCAGTTTGATAGGCCAGCACATCCAGATACTGATAAGACACTCCGATGTCGTACTTGTCACGAATGCGGTAAGAGTAGAAAGCTGAGAAACCATTGGAATTGGAATTAAACAGGCCTGCAACCTCGGCAGGATTTGGGTAGAACAGGTTACTGAAGGTCCCACCTAAGCCGACCATGCCGTTCTCTCTGAATTGGTAGGTGAGCTGGGCACTGGCCGTATTCTGCAGCTGGTTGGCAGCGGTAGAGATAATCCCGACATTCGACGATGGCGCTGAACCGGAGACAGGCGTGGCGAACTGCGGATTTGGCTGATTGAGGGGATCCGATGTCTTTTGAAACGAATCGCGCAGTGTGGCCGTTACATGCGGACTCAAGTGATACTGGAAGTCGAAGGCCACGTTTTGATCTGACTGGTTGAGATTGCTCGCCCGCTGATAAAAGGTAAAGCCGGGGCTGTAGTTCAGTACCCAATGCAGCCGGGTAGTCGTTGAATCGAAGGCTATGGTGGGCCAAAGCGAATAGCTCATGTCGCTTATGAGAGCCCCGCCTGACTGGATGTTATTAGAGTACGCGGTGCTCAAAGTTATCCCGGTACGCAGAAAGTTGGTCTGCGTGTCAGAGGCGAACGCGGTTGAGTAGGCTGCCCCACTGACGGGCGGCGGCGTAGTCATGGGAGTTTCAGCCGCGGTGGTGGTGGCAGTTTCGTTGCCCACCTGGCACACCGCATAGGTGGACAGCAGCAACAGAAGGCCCAGGCAGGTTCGCGTAAACATAACCGCTCCTAGGGCACGACAATCGTGTCATGAGGTTGAAGTCTTACGTTCTGGGCGGTATTTTTGCCTTTGATTACGTCCTTGTAGTTAAAGGGGAGTCGCGACTCGCCGCCGCCAGGGTTCTGGCGCAAGACATAGATCGAGCCTTGCTTGGCAAAGTCACGGCAGCCACCGGCAAGCGCAATCGCATCCAGCACGGTCGCAGAATTTGTTAGCGGATAAGAGCCCGGCTTTACTACTTTGCCCAAGATATTGAATTTCTGGCTGTTGATTTGCTGGACCATCACTGCGACTTCCGGCGCGGCGATATAGGGCTGCAACTTATTGGCGATGTCCTCCTCGAGCTTCAAGGGAGTCAGGCCGGCTGCCTGTACGTCTCCCAACAGGGGCAAGGAAATTCTTCCGTCCGAGCGCACCGGAATGGAGCGGGAAAGATCAGGTTCTTTCCATACACTGATGGACAGGACATCGTCATTGCCGATGACAAAGCTGTCGTCGTGCGCCTTATTGGCCGTCCCCACCGTCGGCGGTACAACCGGAGGGTTGGCGGTTGAAACCAGCGTCTGTCCGCCAGATTGGCTGGCTGTCATTTGCGCTCCGGCGTAACCGGCAAGCAACAGGCAGAGCAATCCCAGGCCTACGCGTTTGTTCCACGAATCAGTAACTGTAATCATCACAACCAACCTCTCTGGCGGACCGTTTCGCCGATTGACTCAGACGTCATGTCCTCGCCGGAATCCGCCTCCGTTGCCTCTCAGTCCCGTTCCGGCAGGAGACTGTGGCGAATCAGAAGGCTTCATCTGGTATTGCTCGATTTTGTATAGCAACGACCGATAGCTGACCTTAAGCAGGCGGGCCGCAGCCTTGCGGTTCCAGTTAGTGGTTTCCAGGGCTGCGCCGATGGCGTTTCTCTCTGCTTCCAACCTGACATTCCGCACCACGGAGCGCAGCGAGTTGTCGCCCGCGATGGTCATGCTGGACAGGCTGGCCGGCGAGCCCAACGGACTGGTGAAACTTGACGAGGTTACTCCGGAGTAAGCGGATCCGTCTTTGGCGCCGGCTTTATCTCCGCCCAGAATTACCTCTTCGCCTCCAGCCATGAGATAACGTTTCACAAAATTTTCCAGTTCTCTCAAGTTGCCTGGCCAGGAATGCGCTTGGCAGGTGCCCACCACGCCCTGGGAAAAGGTGCGTGGGGACAGGCCGTATCGCTTGGCAACCTGCTGCATGAAATGACGCAACAACAGCGGAACTTCTTCTCGACGCTGACGTAAGGGTGGAACCTGAAGCGTGTAGGCACTTAAACAGTAATAGAGATCTTCGCGGAGTTTGTTTTCCGAAATTGCGGATTCAACGCTGGTCGTACTGGCAGCCAGGATGCGGACATCGACTTCCACGGCCGTACGGCTGCCGGGTCTGGCGAATTGTTTGTTCTGCAGTACATCCAGCAGCCTGGCCTGCAGGGCCGCCGGCATTTCGGTGATTTCGTCCAGAAGGAGGGTTCCCTTATCGCAAAGCTCCAGCTTCCCGGGCTTGATTCGGGCCGGTCCGGCTCCGTTTTGTTTCTGTCCGAACAGCTCGATTTCCAACAAATCGCTGGGCAGCGCCGCACAGTTTACCTTGGCGAAGCCGAATCCGGACCGGACAGACAATTTATGAATCAGGCGGGCCGCGGTCTCTTTGCCGCTTCCACTCTCGCCCAGGATCAGCACGGGAACGTTGGTCACGGCCAGCAATTCTGCCTGCGTGCGCAGCTTGCGCATCACCGGGCTGGCCCCCACGAAGAAGACATCGCCGGTAATTTGTTCGACGTCATCGCTGGTGATGTCAGCTTCGGCAGTCGAGCTGGCAGAAAGATGCCGCCTGATCATCATTTCGAACGGCTGATCTTCCAGGGGCCGAATTAAGTAATCTCTTGCCCCCAGCCGCAAGGCCTCTTGCTGTTTAGCCGTATCGTCGGCATCACAAATCAGAATGATGGGCAACTCCGGACGCAGCCGATGCAGCCAACGCAAGATATGCAAGCCATCGGAATCGCCGCGCGGCAGGTCCAGCAGCAACAGGTCGGGCGCTACTCCGGACTGCACCCGCTCCATGGCGCCCCACCCGGTGGCTGCGCTTTCCAGTTGCCAGGAGTTCACCTCGCCCATGGACCACAAGGGGCGAAGGACTGACGACTCGCGACTGACAACCAGCAGCCGCACCGCTTCGATAGCTTTTTCAGCCACTGATGTAGTGGCTCCTGAGGAGGACATGATGGAATGAGAAAAGTACGGCGAATCTAGATCGGTTCAATATCGTAGCCTTCGATGCGTATCGCCAGAGACCTTTGAATGGCATCCAGCGACATGATCAAGGAACGTTCTCCGCAACGCGAGACCAGGACTCCTTCGACGCCATCCAAGGCTCCGCTGCGAACGCGAACACGTTGTCCGATCTTAAGAAAAGGATGAGAGGAGTAAGGCAGTCCCTCTTCGACCAGGGTGCGAATAGTTTCGATTTGATCGTCGGGGATTGCCGTTCCCTCTCCGACACTGCCGACGAACTTCAGTACCCCATCTACCACAAGAACGCGCTGGCGCTGGTGGTTACTGGGCGCCAGTTTTACGAATACATAACAACCAAATAAAGGCAGCTCCACAGTTTTCTGGCGGTCACTCCAGCGATGTACCTGTTTGACCAGCGGCAGGAACGTATTCATTCCCTTATCGCCGAGGCGCTGCGCCACCACTTTTTCGTGTCGCGCCCGGGTTTGCACGGCAAACCATTTTTCCCCCTCGGCCCCGGCAAAGACCGCCGGCGACTCCAGAGAAGTCCAAAGTTGATTGCCGCTGCTCACAGCTTCGCCCTCTGAGTCACATCGGCAAAGATCGACGGCGGCTCTAGAGAAGTCCAAGATTGGTTGCTGGTGCTCATAGCTTCGCCCTCTGAGTCACATCTCATGTGACCCCTAAAATTTCCTGATTCTTTGCCTCAGAAACTAAAGCCGGGTTTCCCAGGTTCAAGCGTCAAACCCTGAAACATTGACCCGCGTCAGTCAATCTTCTTGAAGGCTGCCGCGAGCTTGGCTTTTAGGGACTTAGGTGTTTTGAAGCATGAGGGCAGACGCAAAATCCTGCAAGAGGTACAGACACTCATTGACGTACGTCTCACCTTTGGCAGAGTCATGCGTCTGAGACAGAGGAAAATGCACCCAGAGACACTCGTCTCTCTTTATCTGAAACCCGGCGGGGAATGCGTCGAATTGGGAAGGATCTGGCCAGTGAGCCAATGTTGATTGAGCCGTTAATCTAGACGAGAGTGCCTGTCGAAGTTAAATTTGGGGCCCACCAGCGGGTGAGATGCAAATAGCACTTAAGACCTTGCCAGGGGCTGGTGGAAGCCCTGGGCGCGGGAGAGAGCCGAACATGCGAAAAACCCCGACTCAACTAAAGTCAGAATTGCGATACCACGTCGGTGTAGCGGGGAACACTCTTGTAGGCTATTGCAATGATTTAGCTTGTACAGCCGGAGAAAGTTATTGTATGGTTGCTACCAATAGTTGAAAGTGCAAAGGCATTCACTCAACGCTCCCCCCGAAAGCCTTCGACAGAGTTTGCTATTGTACGTTCATTGTGTTGTTGAAGACTTCCCAAGTTGAAGTCTGGCCGAAAGTGAAAGAGAACTTCAATCGGAGTTGGGAAAAATGCGACACCAGTCTACGTCGTCATCGATACGCGTACTCGTCTGCGACGATACACGAGTACACACTGAGCTGCTGGCCGATGCATTACGGCGTGATGGCAGCTTACAAGTAACCACTTCACCTTCAGGATCCGCAGCACTGACGACGCGTCCCGATCTCAACGACGTGGACGTTCTGCTTCTCAGTTCCACGTTGGATGAGCATCCCGGCCGCGGGTTCGAGGTTCTGCGCGAATTGCACTCCTCGCACGGTTACGTGCCGGCGGTCATGCTACTGGATTCTTCCAAGCCCGAGGCCATACTGGAAGCGTTTCGTTCGGGCGCGCGGGGAATCCTGGGCAGGCACGAATCCCTGGAGTTGTTTAACAAGTGTCTGCAGCGCGTACATGAGGGTCAAATCTGGGCCAACAGCGACCAGATGTCGCTTCTGGTACACGCTTTGGCTTCCTCACACACGGTGTGTGCCGTGGATGCGCGGGGCATGAATCTGCTCTCCAAGCGGGAGATGGAAATTGTTCGCGGGGTGGCTCAGGGGCTGACCAATCGCGAGATTGCCGACCGGTTAGATCTCAGCTCGCACACCATCAAGAATTCTTTGTTCCGGATTTTTGACAAGCTGGGTGTGTCAAACCGGGTCGAGCTGCTGCTCATGACCATGAGCCACGATCGCGATGCCCAGTCAGGATTGCTTTACTTCCTGGAGAACCGCGGGGATGTAACTTTTCAGGATGAGGCTACCTTGCTGGCGTGTCAACGGGCCGCCGAACAGGGAGTACTCATGGCGCAAGTCATCCTGGCGGAGTTCTACTCCGACAATCGAACCAAGGCCGATAATGTGCTCAATACCTATGCGTGGTATTCGATTGCATGTGAAAGAGTATCCCAAGCTTGGAAAGACGTAACCAAGACGATGACCGTCGATCAGGTGTTGCAGGCCGAAGAGATGGCTGCAAAATGGCTGGGGAGAGAAAAACACTCTTCGCTATTGCACAGTGGGTCGACGCAGCGCCACCGATCACCGCGGCGTGAAAAAGGTCTGGAGAGGGCGGTTGGCTAGTCCAGCGTGCCCAAGGTAAGCACAGGACGACAGCGTATCTCTGCGGGGAACCCTGGATCTTTCGGCGGCAGGCTGGCTGAAGACGCTTGGGCGTAGACGGCTGGCGCGACGTGGCCGGCTGGCGCATCCTAGCACAAGCCAGCGAACCCTCCGCTCACTTCAAGCGAAACGACGGGTAGGTTTAGACGTTCGCTGAAGTGGAGGCCATAGCTTCCTATCAGGCCACGCCGCCATTAGTTCGGCGACGGCCCGAGTAGAATATGGCTGCGAAGCAGCAGGCTCCGGCGAGCAGCAGGTAAGCCAGAGCTGAGCCGCCCTCAGGCACCACCAGTTGAAAGAACTCCTGTTCCGCGCAAGTGCCGGGTCCGGAGCCGCACACTGGTGTCAAAATATTGAAATTAGAGAATTCACCCGCAAAGTATTGCTGTCCAGCGGCAAGCGCTTCTAATCCTCCGTTGCCCTTGGTACATCCGCCTGCGCCCCAACTGCCGGCTCCGAAGACTGCGTTGCAAGCCGCGCTATCGCCATATTGGGTGAGCCAGTTGGCAACGTCGGTTGGATCGAAGACAGCCCAAATCGCATAAGAGTAGTAACCCTGCTGGGCGCCCGTGAGCTGGAGCATGCCGAGAGTCAGCCAAGCCGCTTCCGAGTACAAGTTGGTGATTTGAGCCATGGTATCGCCCTGTTTCAGAAGGGCTGATCCCCAGATAGTATTGCCCAGGCTGTTGAATGTGTTAACCGTGTAGTTGGTAGCGTTATAGTTTGATTCGTCCTTGAAATCATCGCAGATAATCTGCGTTTGAGCGCCGGTCGCGGTGTTGGTGGCGCTATAGGAACCGACATAGATTCCGTCGAGGACATTATTCGAAGGAGGGTTGTTTATCTGCAGGCTGGTACCTGCAAAAAGATCAGGCGCCAGGCACAACAGCGCTCCCATCATTAACCACCCCAAAGCTCGTATCGTTCTCGTCATGAATCTATCTCCCGTACTTGCTCCAGCAAGGGTCAATTGGTGGCGCACCATCGCCCCTCACCTACACGTCTGACTTCTGGCTAGCTTCGTTCCGAAACTTTATCTTGTCAAGACTGTTAATTTCTGCGACCCCGTTGCAAGCATTTGCAACATACAAACCACGTAGTATCAATAGGATAGGTGCAGTCATGTCCCATGTTGCATGGTCCGTTCTGGCCGTGCTTGGAAACTGCACGATCTCGAGTCGATGCCGAACTCTTTTCCGCTGCGTGCGACCCCCACAAGGAGCCGCGAAAAACTTTCAAATGACAATTCCAATTGCTGTATCGTTAGTACAAGGCGGCCACGGTACAAGGCGGCCAGGATTTTCCAGCGGGGAGCCATAGGATTGGTTTGGGGGATTCAGAAGTGAAGACTTCCGCAGTTTTTCGTTGGCTTCTCCTTCTAATAGCGATTGCGGCCATTCTTACTGGCTGCTCTCGCGATCCCAATATACGTAAGCAGAAGTATCTTCTGAGCGGGCAGCATTACTTTGACAAGGGCAAATATCGGGCGGCGGCAATCGAATTTACCAATGCGCTGAAACTCGACCCGAACTATGCGGCAGCCCACTATGAATTGGCACAAAGTTATCTGAAATTGCAGAAGTGGGCACTTGCCTATCAGGAGCTGACCCGCACCGTCGAGCTAGAGCCGCGCAACTATTCCGCCCGGATTGACCTAGCCAAACTGCTGATTGCAGGCGGCGATTTCCAAGCAGCGCAGGAACAAGTGGATTTGCTGCTCCATGAGCGCCCGAACGAGGCGCAGGCGCATTTCAGCGCAGCCAGTCTTTTGGCGGCTGAAACCAAATTTCCAGAGGCTATTGCGGAAACACAGAAGGCGATCGCGCTCGACCCCGGCGATTGGAGTCTGTTCCTCAACCTGGGCCTGATGCAGATGAAGAACAACGAACCTTCCGAGGCCGAAGGTAATTTCAAGAAGGCGGTAGAACTCAATCCCAAGGCAATAGATGGATGGCTGATGTTAGGCACGTACTACCAATCGCGCCACCGCTACAGCGATGCTGAAGAAGCATTTCACCAGGCCATTGGTCTTGAACCTAGAAACCTCGATTCGCTCGCCGCGATCGTCCGGCTTTATCTGACGCAAGGTGACAAGACAAAGGCAGAAGGCTTTCTGCGCCAAGTCAAACACGACTTCCCCAATGACTCGGCAGGCTATCGTATGTTGGGAGACTTCTACTTCACGACCGGCGAGCTGGACAATGCCTTCGCTGAATACGGTGAGCTAAACCAGGAACATCCCAAAGACCTGACCGTAAAGAAGAACTATATTCATCTTCTCCTTCTAAAAGGCCGCAATAATGAGGCGCGCAAACTGACTGACGAAGTTTTGCAAGCAAGTCCAGACGATGGCGAAGCTCTTATTTACCGCGGTCAATTGGAAATTCTGGACGGTGATCCCACTCGCGCAATCGGCACCTTGCAAACTGTTATAAAGAACGACCCGGATAACGCAGCCGCACACTATCAACTTGGTCTCGCATTTCAAAAGGCGGGCGACTTGGAGAACGCCAAAAGCGAATGGCTGAATGCGGCACGGCTGCGTCCTGATTTCGCCGAAGCCCAGCGAGCCTTGGCGCTGCTGGCGATGCGCCAAGGAGATATGCGCACACTAGAACAGGCGGCGACCCAACTTATCGATATTCAGCCCACGTTACCGGAAGGTTATGCCCTGCGTTCTATTTCTGAGATCAATCGTAAGCAATTTGCCGACGCTGAAAAAGATATACGAAAGGCCATTGAAGCTGATCCGAAGAGTCAACTTGGTTATGTGCAGCTGGGGAATCTGAAGTTTGTGGAGAGGCAATACGGCGAGGCTGCCCAGGCTTATCAGGAAGCACTAAACCGTGATCCTGATTCCACCGATGCGCTGCGCGGCCTGATGAATACCTACCTGGCTCAGAACCAGATCGATAAGGCCGTTGCCGTGGCGAATGCTGAAATAAGTAAGTCTCCTAATAACAGCGGATTCTATGATTTACTTGGCACCATGCTTTACCGGAGCAAGAAAGATCTAAATGGCGCCGAAGCTGCTTTGTCGCGATCAATCGAGCTGGATAGAAACAATGGCGACGCGGTAATCAAGCTAGGTCAGGTGCAGGCGGCCAAGGGAGAGACTGATCGCGCAATTGCGACGTATCGGCAGGCGGTTCAGAATCATCCTACTTCTGAGCTTTATACTCTGTTAGGCGAACTATATGAAACCCGGCAGGATTGGACTAGCGCTCAAGAAGCATATCAGAAGTCTTTGGGACTACAGCCTAATGATCCGTTAGCCTCGAACAATTTGGCAAATGTCATAGTGCAAAATGCGGGCAACATTGATCTAGCCCTTATGTTGGCGCAGACCGCGCGTCGCGGTATGCCTGACTCGCCGGACGCGGCCGACACGCTGGGCTGGGTTTACTATAAGAAAGGAGCCTACCAATCAGCGGTGAGTCTATTGCAACAGGCCCTGAAGCTACAGGAAAAGAGTAAGGCACCGGATAATCCCGATCTCCACTATCACTTGGGACTTGCATATCAGAAGACGAATCAACCTCTCCTCGCCCGCCAGCATTTCGAACGCGTACTAAAAATCGATCCCGACTATAGCGAGGCCGCCGAAATCAAGAAACAGCTCGGCAGTTTGAAGTCGTAGACCGATATCGCGGCACTTGCCTTTCAGATGCAAACAGCCCGAGCCGGAGATCGACACCTCTATCTTTAGGATGCGAAAAAGTCCTGCCGCAGAACTCGCCCACGGCAGGAGCAATATAGTCGTTTCGATCTACAAAATCACAAGCCTGACAGGCTTTCACGCTCAACCTTTCTTTATATGTCGTAATACATCTGGAACTCGTACGGATGCGGACGCAAGCGCATGGCGTTTACTTCCTTCTCCCGTTTGTAGTCGATATAGGTATGCAGCATCTCTTCGGTGAAGACATCGCCTTTCAACAGGAATTGGGAGTCACGCTCCAGAGCATCGAGGGCGTTCTCCAGCGAGCCCGGCATCGACGGAACTTTCGCCAACTCCTCCGGACCTAGATCGTAAATATCTTTATCCAGCGGTTGACCCGGATCAATCTTATTCTCGATGCCGTCAAGGCCCGCCATCAACATGGCCGAGAATGCCAGATATGGATTGCAGCTCGGATCGGGCGGCCGAAATTCCACGCGCTTCGCCTTGGGCGACGCCGAATACATCGGAATACGACAGGCCGCCGAGCGATTACGCCGCGAGTACGCCAGGTTCACCGGAGCCTCAAATCCCGGCACCAGCCGCTTATACGAATTGGTAGTCGGAGCGATGATCGCCGACAGCGCCGGACCATGCTTGATCAATCCGCCGATATACCACAGCGCCATCTGCGACAAGCCCGCATAGCCGTCACCGGCAAACAACGGCTTACCGTCTTTCCATAGCGACTGATGGCAGTGCATGCCGCTGCCATTGTCCTGGAAGAGCGGCTTCGGCATGAAGGTCACCGTCTTGCCATACTGGTTGGCGACATTCCGCACAATGTACTTGTACAGCATCATTCCGTCGGCCGACTTAAGCAGCGAGTCGAACTTCAGATCGATCTCGGTCTGGCCGCCCGTCGCCACCTCGTGATGATGGCACTCCACCACCAGCCCGGAACTTTGCATCGTCAGCGCCATCTCGGTGCGCAAATCCTGATAGTGATCCGTAGGCGCAACCGGGAAATAACCTTCCTTGTAGCGCGGACGATAGCCCAGATTGTTCTCTACTCGTCCGGAATTCCAGCGGCCCTCTTCGGCGTCGATGAAGTAGTAGCCTTCGTGCTCATTCTGATCGAAGCGCACGTTGTCGAAGATGAAGAACTCGGCTTCGGCGCCGAAGAATGCGGTGTCAGCCAGTCCGGTCGAGGCCAGATACATCTCGGCTTTCTTGGCGATATACCGGGGATCGCGATCATAGCGCTGCTTGGTTACCGGATCGATCACATCGCACACCATCACCATGGTCGGAACGTCGGTGAAGGGGTCGAGCATGTATTTGGTGGCGTCGGGAATCAGCAGCATGTCGCTTTCGTGAATGGCTGCCCAGCCGCGGATGGACGAGCCGTCCATGCCAAAGCCCTCTTCGAACGACGCTTCGCTCAGCTGCGCGATCGGATAGGAAACGTGGTGCCACAGTCCGGGAAGATCGGTGAAGCGCAAATCGAGTATTTGCACATTGTTTTCCTTCACGAATTCCAGCACTTTCTTCGGATCAGGCTTGGTATCAGCCATTCAATCTCTCTCCTTATGTACTCGTCGCCAGAGGCGCAAGCGCGGGCGCGAGGGTCAAGTTATTTCGTGCAGTGAATGCTTTACGGAACGTCTGCCCGAGCTTCCGCCATTTGCATGTGCGCAGCGATTGGACATTCCGGGTAAGAAAGTCGGATCTACAACCTGCATCAATCGGGGAGTGCGTGTGGCGTGGAACTCTGTCCTCGGCCCACATTCCAGCATACGGGGACGCGCCCCGGCTGGGAAATACAATGTTTTTATCGCCACCATAACTCCCGTTTATGCACTCTCAAGCCCTCATTCCCTAATCGGTTAGCTTGCGATCTAAATTTGTCATCCCGAGCGAAGGACCCTACCCTCAGGAATCGACCGCCCTGTGTCATCCCGACCGACTCACCTTTCATCAATCTGTCATCCCGACCGACTACACCTTTCATCAATCAACTGTCATCCCGACCGAGGGCTTCAGCCCGAGTGGAGGGACCTGCTGTCTTCCCGCAGCCGCATCCAGGCTTGCCCGAGCGGCATGTTCCCCCCTCATAATTTGTCATCCCGAGCGAAGCCGAGGGATCTGCGGTCCTCCGCGTCGAATATGCAGCATGCACTCTCCCCCATCTGTCATCCTGAGCTTGTCATCCTGAGCGACGAGCGCAGCGAGGAGTCGAAGGACCCTACCCTCAGGAATCGACCGCCCTCTGTCATCCCGACCGACTCACCTTTCATCAATGTGTCATCCCGACCGACTCACCTTTCATCAATCTGTCATCCCGACCGAGGGCTTCAGCTCGAGTGGAGGGACCTGCTGTCTTCCCGCAGCCGCATCCAGGCTTGCCCGAGCGGCATGTTCCCCCCTCATAATTTGTCATCCCGAGCGAAGCCGAGGGATCTGCGGTCCTCCGCGTCGAATATGCAGCATGCACTCTCCTCCATCTGTCATCCTGAGCGACGAGCGCAGCGAGGAGTCGAAGGACCCCTACCCTGACGGAAAACATAAGTGAGACATCCACCTCACGCCGCTTTGTCCCCGGCCTCCTCCATCACGACATGCGGCAGGCTCGCGTTTAGGGCCCGCAGATTGCTGGCCGCTCCATGCAGCGCCGACAGAATGATCTGCGCCCGCCTGGGATCGAGCCGGAAGTGCGCCACCCCGTGGATCAGCTGCATGAACGCGATCTGAATCGAAGCCGCATCCTCCAGAAATGGCATATCGAAGACCACCGCCGGCAACTCGCCTGGCTTCAGATCGGTCTTCTCCTCGATAAACATCGTCGTCAGCGGCATCGACTGTCGCATGTTGGAGTGATAAAAACAGAAGTTAAGGCCGCGCAGCGCTGGCGATCCGCAACGCGTTCCACCCGGCTTGATGTGATCACAAAGTTGAAAAGGCATGAGTACCCCCCTTATAAATTAAAGTATTTATTTTGAATACTTTGCCTACAAAGTATTGATAACGCCCGACTTACCTTATTGAGCAACCGCTTTATTTTGAATACTTTGCGGAATTCGCGGTAAAGTATTGAGCCCTTGGGGCTTGCCGCTAAAGTGTTAGCAGATAGGAACTTACCGGGATGAAGTAGCCGAAGCTGGCCGCTCCGGGCTAGACGGGCTTTACTGACAAATGACAACCGAAAACTGATACTCGGTTTCTGGCAACTGACGACCGGTGCTGGCAACTGCACCCTCCAGAGACACAAAAAGGGCAGGAGCGCCAAGGCGAAGGCGGATCCTACCCTAACCCTTCCAGTATCCAGAGCAGATCTCTATCTCGTCAAGATTACGAAGGTGCTTTTCTGCTATCCCGTTCCCAGGATGGGAAAAATCGGCGAGACCGGAGATGCAGTAGGCCCCACTCATTCGCGAATTTCTCATGTGTGGGATCTCGCAATCGAGTACTTCAACTCTGACCGTCAAGTACCGACACTAACAATCGCTTACTTCACCTGAGATGAGTAGGGTGATGAGGATTTCTCGCTGAATAATATTCTCGCACGTGTGCGCGTGGCGGGAGGTGAGGGATGTTCCCCAAATCCGCAATCAGCCGACGATGGTTTTACCTCACTCGCGAATTTCGAATGTGTGCGATAGACAGAAACTTCCCCACCCAAGCTGCCTTCACTCAGGTGGGGATTGATCGAAGCTTAATACGTTACTCGCGACACGTTGTTATCGGCTTGCGTATTAGTCGCCGTGCCGTAAGTTCCCAGTCGCGTGTTATTGGTGAATCCCACGTAGACACGGCTGCTTCCTGAGGCTGATCCGCCATGTGCCGCCAATCCCGTAAAATCCCCAATCGGATTGGAGAAGCTGCTGAGCACCGTGCCGTCGCCCTCCAGCGAGTCGTAGCTGTTGGTGACATTGGTGGTCGCGCCGATGGTAATCGTTCCGGGCGCAATCTGGTTCATCTGCATCACCACCTGATTCTTGTAATAGGCTGAGGCCGTACTGTAGTAGGCGATGTTGATGATGCCCTGCCCGCTGTCGTAGGCAATGGAAGGCAGGAACTGATGCCCGGCTGCGGTGTTGACGTGGTGGAAGGCCCACGAAGGGCTGGAAACGCTGGTGTTGACCGACATCACGACGTCCGCGTCAGGACAGGCGATCAACGGAAATTCGGGCGGCGACTTGCACGTGCCCCAGACTACGAAGAAGGTTTGTCCTGCGCTGTCGGTTCGCGCCGCCAGCACCGGCCAGGGATCGAACTCGTATGGGTTGTCGGTCAACAGCCCAATCATGTAGGGATCGCTTGCGGCGTAAGTGTGGGTTCCGCATACCGGCTGCGCCGGCGCTCCCTGCGGCGTACACGTCAGAAATATGATGTTCTCGCCATACAGCCAGGTAATGGCAATCGTGCCGGCATTGGGTCCGCCGCCCACTACGGCCACGCTGGGCGATACGGTTCCATCTTCCGCCCCGCTTATTATCAGCGGAGTCGAACAATCACTGGTCGTCATAAAGGTGGCTTTGCAGGCGGTCAGCAGCATCACCGAGCGCAGCACCCGAAGCGAAGGATTCACCACGTAGATGTCGCCCGCCCCGGTTCCACTGCTGCGCGGATCTTGCGCGATGACCGGCGTATCCGACACATCGTCCAGGCTGGCATCCACGATAATTCCCGCCGTGCCGATGCAGGTCGCTTCCTGCGTTCCCGTCAGCGTTCCCTGCGGGCAGGTGGTAGTCGATTCCAGATTGGCGCTGGGCACGCGACGCAAGCCGATCCCGGAGGCGATTTCATCCATCCGATTGTCCACCAGCAGAATCTGCTTGTGGGCGGGATTGTCGTCAGCCAGCACCCGCGGGCTTCCTACGCTGGGCAGAAAGTCGCCGGGACTCAGCGGATTGGCCAGTTCAGGATTGCCCATTTCGAAATCGCTGCCGCCATAGCACGAAACCCCCGGATCGCGATGTACATACACTCCCGACACCGAATCCCAGCTTCCAAACAAGCCGCGTTCATCGTTGCCGGTCTCCACCACCAGGTCCGAACCTGACCCCAGCTCGCTGAGCAGAAAATCCACCGAGGGCTGGTTTTGCGACACCGCGTTAGTCGCCGGCTCCAGGTTCATCACCGTGCCCCAGTTGGTGCCGCACCCGGTCACGGTCAGCGGCGGCCGGCGCACGCTTCCCTGCTGGTTGGCCTGATACAAAGGCTGCTCCGGATACTGACCTACGGCATCGGGATGGAAGCGCTTCAGCAGCGTCAGAGCCAGGGGATTAGGCGAATGCAGCAACATCTCTTTGCCGGCGTCGGAAGCTAGAAACCGCAGCCGCGAAGAGGCGCGGGCCGAGTACTTCTGCAATACCCCGGGATTATGTGGATTTTCAGCGAGCAATTGCGTCGCGGCCAGAATCAATAGCGCGAGCAGTGCCTGAGTGGCGAGTCTTGATCTCATGTTTCCTCCTGACGACTGGCGTTGTGAGGTTCGCCAAAACCGATTTTCTTCTTGGTCTGCGGATGGGGCCCAAAGGAGCGATGACCTGCAAACTTTTGCCGGGACAATTGGCCTTCGCCCGCACCGTTTCAGGTCAATCGGGATTCCGTTCCTGGAATTCGAGTGGCGGCATAATACACCAATTCGCCTTCTGGCGAAGCCATTATTATCCCGATTTCTGTGAATAAACCCGCCATTGACTGGCCCCTGCCTTGCGCAGCGGCGAACTCCGGAAGATCAGCAAATTCCTGCAGCGACAACGTCGGATTGGGAGAAAGCGGCATTTCCAGATAAACTGCCGCTGTCGGCTGACGATGACCTAGTCCCGTCGGCGATCGTTTCTCATCATGGACTTCGATCAATTGGAAACGTTTTTGGAAGTCGCACGGCTCAGCAGCTTCTCGCGAGCAGCCGAGCGGCGTTTCCGTACCCAGCCGGCAATTTCGGCGCAAATCCGTGCCCTGGAAGAAGAAGTCGGCGCCCGCCTGCTGGATCGCAGCGGAGGCAAAGTCGCCGTGACCGCTCCCGGCAAGGTCTTCCAGAAGTATGCCGAAGAAACTTTAGAGCAACGCCGCGTCGTCCTCATCGCCCTGGCCGAGATGCATCGCGTGCCGCGCGGCGAAATCGTGGTCTCGGCCAATGAAGGCACCTGCCTGCACATCCTGCCCGAGGTCTTCGCCGACTTCAAACGCCAATATCCCAGCGTCGCGGTCAATGTGAAGCGACTGGAGCACAACAAGATTTTGGAGGCGGTCATCGACAACTCCTGCGACTTCGGAGTGGTTTCCATGCCGGTGCCCGATAAGCGCCTCACCGTGGTCCCCATTCACCGTGACGAACTGATCGTCATCGCGCCCCCTCACCATCCCCTGGCCGCAAAAGACAGCGTCACGGTTGCCGAAGTTGTGGAATATCCGCTGCTGTTGCCCAAGGTCGGCCGTACCCGCGATGCCCTGGAACAACTCTTTCACGATCGTCGTCTGAAGCCGATTGTGTCCATGGAACTGGACTCCAGCGAACTGTTGAAGCGCTTCGTGGCCGTCGCCGTGGGCGTCGGTTTCATTCCGCGCTCCAACGTGCTTCCCGACCTCCAGGCCAAGGCCCTGGTGGCCATGACTCTCGCCGACGCCAGTATCCAGCGCGATCTGGCCCTGGTCTTTCGCAAAGACAAAGCGCTCAGTCGGGCGGCCCTGGCCTTCATCGACATTGCAGTCAAAATCAAAGCTGCCCAGGCGGCCGAGAGCGCGGCCCGCTGATCATTTCCTGAAATTGCTTTTGAGTAACACAGTTTTCACATTAGCCGGACGGCGCAATGTGATATTTTTAACAATCCGGATGTAGTTATCCGCTTACTGGAGGCGCCCACAAATTGGCCAAGGACATGGTCCCCAAGCGCATCTTCCTCACCAAAGGCGTGGGGAAACACAAAGAACGTTTAACTTCATTCGAATTGGCTTTGCGCGATGCCGGCATCGCGGCGCAGAATCTCGTTCGCGTGTCTTCCATTTTTCCCCCTAACTGCAAGTTGATCACTCGCAAAGAAGGCCTGAAATACCTGTCGCCCGGTGAAGTCGTGTTTGCGGTGGTGGCGGAGAATTCCACTCGTGAACCTCACCGCCTGACGGCTTCCAGCATCGGCCTTGCCATCCCCGCCGACCGCAGTACGTATGGCTATTTGAGCGAGCATCACTCCTTCGGCGAAACCGACGATCTGGCGGGCGATTACGCCGAAGAACTGGCCGCCGAAATGCTGGCAACCACCCTCGACGTGGACTTCGACGCTGACAAGTCGTGGGACGAAAAGAAGGAAGTCTACCGGCTGTCGAACAAAATCGTTCGCACCGCCAACATCACGCAGAGCGCGGTAGGCGATAAACGAGGTTTGTGGACCACGGTGATTTCCGCCGCGATCCTGATCTTCGAATAGTTCCAGTATGGTAAATCGGAAATTCGTGATATCAAATTGCGGTTTGTGTCGGGGCACGACTTCAGTCGTGCCGAACCGCAGGCAAGAAAAACATGGCCTTTAGGCCCTGAGGCATAAGTCGAAGGCCTAATCGAATTCCAAACCCGCTTTATGATTCGCTACATCAGCGTATATTTATTCCCCGCATCCCACTATGTGGGACTCCCCGCTTGTGGGATATCGGCTCTTATTTCCTGATCCTCTCCAGCACAGCTCCGGCGATCAGCGGTAGTCCCACAGTTGCGTCCAGCAGCACCTCGGCAAAACGTCCGCCTTCCTCGGGAGGAACAAATTTCCCCCACGACACAGCTTCGCTGTAGGTACATCCGGATAATCCGCCCCAGTTCACCGGCTCCGGACAAATGCGCACCCCGTAATGAAACCGTTTCAGCGGCAGGTCTTCCCCGCCCCGCCGATGCCGCAGTTCGATGAACGGCCCAAACTGTTGCGCCCAATTCCTGGGCACGCCCCCGCCAATCGTAAAGATACCCAGCCGCTCCTGCTGCAGCAGGGTCTCGGCGTAATACTCCAGGTCTTCAAACGGATCGTAGTGCAAGGCTGGCAGACCATTCTTGCGCCGCGCACGATTGTGCAGGGCCACGTCGAGCCCGATCTCCGAATCGCTGAAAGCCGGCACAAACACCGGCACCTTCTTCTCAAACGCCGACTTCAAAATGCCGCGCTCTTCCACGTGCTCGCTCAGGTAACGTCCAATCTCGCGATTCAATTTGTACGAGCACAACACTTCGTTGTGGTCCCACGCCTTCAGAATACGAGCCACAATCGTCTCTACAAAATCAAGGTTGGTCTCCGGCTCCAGCGTGTCATACACCCGGTTGTAGCCGGCCTCATACAACTCCATGTCATCCATCTTGGGGTCATATTTGAAGTGCGAACGTCCCGCCGCTTCGACCAATCCATGTGCCATCAACGCGCCGGTTGACACCACGGCTTTCACGATCCCTTTGTCGATCAGGTCGGTGATGATCATTCCCTGCTTGGCCACCGTCATCGCGCCCGCCAGCGTCATCACCACGAAACAATCCTTGTCGCGCGCCATGGCTTCCAGCACCTCGGCACCCTCGCCCACCTGTCGCCCGGTAAACGCGGTGCGGCCCATGGCGCGCACCAGATCGTCCACGCCGTGCACTTTCGACAAATCAAGCGGCTCCAGCGCTACCAGCTTGTCGGAAACCGGATCGTGAAGTACGCGGTCAATGCCTTCACCATGACTTTTGGGATCGTCGCTCACAATTCACCTCGAATCATTACTGGACTACAAAATCGATGTCCTCTTCGCCTCGGCCCGATACGATTCGGAAGGGGCGCAGCTTTTTGAAGGAGCGTAGCTTCAGCTACGCCATTACCTGTCCCTTTATTGTTGTCGTCCCGAAGCCGGCTTCAGCCTGCGACGCGCACCCGTTGCTCTGTACGAATATTCGAAGCTACAGTCTGGCTACAGCTTCCGTCAATGCACTGCGATTTTCTTGTCATCGTCTGTTAACAATCGCCTCGCGCGCAGCTTTGTTTGTCATCCCGAGCCAAGGTTTGTCATCCCGAGCCAAGCCGAGGGATCTGCGGTTCGCTTGGCGGGTAGGTCAAATCAAGCGGAATGAAAAAATGGTCTATCACCATCTCGACGTATCCAATGCTATTCTGACAATCGCAATTGTGTGGAGTGGAGTGACCGATCAGTGGAACGTAACTTTCAAATCGGCGTGGTGCAGATGTCGTGCACGCCTGATCCCGACCAGAATCTGGAGCGCGCCATCGCGCACATCCGCGACGCTGCCGGTCGGGGCGCAGAACTGATCTGCCTGCCTGAGTTGTTTCAGACGCAGTATTTCTGCCAGCGCGAAGACGTCGCGCTATTCGATCTGGCTGAACCCATTCCCGGCCCCACCACGAAGCGTCTCGGCGACGTCGCCCGCGAACTGAAGGTCACCATCATCGCCTCGCTGTTCGAGCGCCGCGCCGCCGGCGTGTACCACAACACCGCCGCGATTCTTGATACCGCCGGCGAGTTGGCCGGCATTTATCGCAAGATGCACATCCCCGACGATCCGCTCTACTACGAGAAGTTTTACTTCACGCCGGGCGATCTCGGGTTTAAGAACTTTGAAACTGATTACGGCAAGTTCGGCACCCTGGTCTGCTGGGACCAGTGGTATCCCGAGGGCGCGCGGCTGACGGCGCTTCAAGGCGCCAGTGTGCTGTTCTATCCCACGGCCATCGGCTGGCATCCCGACGAAAAAGCGCAATACGGAGAATCGCAGTATGACGCCTGGCGTACCATCCAGCGCGCCCACGCGATTGCTAACGGCGTCTACGTTGCGGTGCCCAATCGCGTCGGCTTCGAGACTGGAAACATTCGCGGCAACCAGGCATCGGGCAAAGGCCTTGAGTTTTGGGGAGGCTCGTTCATCGCCGATCCGTTCGGCCAGGTCATCGCCCAGGCTTCGCACGACAAGGAAGAGATTCTTATCGCCGAGGTCGACCTCCGTCGGATGGAGGATGTGCGGCGCAACTGGCCGTTCTGGCGCGACCGCCGCGTCGATGCCTACGCCCCCATTACGCAGCGTTTTCTTTTATGAACTGCGGAGTTTTTTACGAATGTCATCCCGAGCGCAGGCGAGGGACCTGCGGTTGGCCGGCAGCGGAAGGACCCGCGAACCATCTGCGTCTCCTATGAATTGTCATCCCGAGCGCAGCCGAGGGATCCGCGGTTGGCCGGCAGCGGCAACATGCATACCATATGAATTGTCATCCCGAGCGCAGTCGAGGGACCTGCGGTTTGCCGGCAGCGGCAACATGCATACCATATGAATTGTCATCCCGAGCGCAGCCGAGGGACCTGCGGTTGGCCGGCAGCGGGAGGATGCATACCATATGAATTGTCATCCCGAGCGCAGCCGAGGGATCTGCGGTTGGCCGGCAGCGGCAACATGCATACCATATGAATTGTCATCCCGAGCGCAGTCGAGGGACCTGCGGTTTGCCGGCAGCGGCAACATGCATACCATATGAATTGTCATCCCGAGCGCAGCCGAGGGACCTGCGGTTGGCTGGCAGCGGCAACATGCATACCATATGAATTGTCATCCCGAGCGCAGTCGAGGGACCTGCGGTTTGCCGGCAGCGGCAATATGCATACCATATGAATTGTCATCCCGAGCGCAGCCGAGGGATCTGCGGTTGGCCGGCAGCGGAAGGATGCTCGCACAGTTAAGGCCTAGCACCGACGAATGAAGGCGGTGCTGTTAGATCACTGAATGCCCAAGAAACCCACCAAGCTATCGCAAACCCCCGCCGCGCTCGGCTATCGCATGCCTGCCGAATGGGAGCCACATGACGCCACCTGGATCGCGTGGCCGCATAACCGTTCCGACTGGCCCGGTAAGTTTGAATGCATTCCCTGGATTTACGCCGAGATCGTCCGTCATCTGATGCGCGTTGAGCGAGTGAACATCCTGGTCGACAACGAGGCCGCCGAGATAAAAGCGCGCACCGTGCTGGCTCGTGCGCAGGTGATTCCGGAAAAAGCAACGGCTCCCGGCAAGCCGGCCGGCAATCTTCACTTCTTCCAGATTCCGACCGACCGGGTGTGGACGCGCGATTACGGACCACTGTTCGTCCGTCGCGATTCGCGCAAACGCGAGTTCCCTGCGGTCGCAGCCACCGCCTGGCGATTCAATGCCTGGGCCAAGTACAACGATTGGAAGCTCGACGCACCTGCCGGCGCCGAGATTGCCAAACGATTGCGACTGCCGGTGTGGCAGCCGGAAGTACGCATTGACGGCGAGTTGCACCGCATTGTGCTGGAAGGCGGCAGCATCGACGTAAACGGCCGCGGCACTCTCATCACCACCGAAGAGTGCTTGCTAAGCGAAGTGCAGCAGCGCAATCCCGGCGTCTCGCGCGAGCACCTGGAGGAAGTTTTCGCCGACTATCTCGGCATCGAGAAGGTCATCTGGCTGGAGCGCGGCATCGCCGGCGACGATACTCACGGCCACGTCGACGACATCACCCGCTTCGTTGGCGGACGCACCGTAGTCACTGCTTACGAGCCCGATCCTGATGATCCCAACCACGAGCCGCTGGGCGACAATTTTCGTTGGCTCAAGAAGAGCACCGATCAGTCGGGCAAATCGTTGAAAGTTGTGAAGCTGCCCATGCCCGCGCCGGTTTACTTCGAAGGCCAGCGTCTGCCCGCCAGTTACGCCAACTTTTACGTCGCCAACAAGCTTGTGCTCGTGCCGGTGTTCGGCGATCCCAATGATCGGGTCGCGCTTAATACGTTGGCAGAAGTCTTTCCCGAGCGCGAGGTAGTGGGCATTTATTGCCGCGACTTCATCTGGGGACTAGGCGCCCTGCACTGCATGACTCAACAACAACCCGCACCTTGAGCCAAGCAAGGGCGCTCAAAACTCTGGGAGAGCCTATGACCCCACGCCAAGTCTTCATGGCTTGTCATCCTGAGCGGAGGCGGCGCTGCAGTTGTGCCGCCGCAGTTCGAAGGGCCCCTATTGGAACCCGAGTGATTGCATTGTCGTTCGAAAGCCGACGGCAGTTTGCAAATCGCAACCTTATCCTTTCATAACGTTCATCGCCGTCGCCCTCTTCGCAACACCACGGCCATCACCGCATAAATCCCCGCCGCCACGCCTGCATACAAGAATGCGTTAGCCAGAACAATGGTCCCCACCACCAATCCCAATGCCAAACCCGAATCCGGCGCGGGACCGACGGCGAACGACAACACAAATGGCGGACAAATCGACAAGGCGACGGCGGAAAACACTCCGTAAAGGCCGGCTGGAACTACTTGCAGCCTCCAGGCAAAATACACCGCTAAGGCCACGATGATTCCCAATCCAAAACTACTGAACAGCACCGCCTTCAGATGCTTGTCTTTCGGTTCCAACTTCTGCGCAGCGTTCTCCAATGCCGATCACCCTGATCAGTGTAGTTCCTCTGCCGTGCAACGCACATCTCCAGCGGCGGGCGTCCGTGCTATGCTGCCTCAAATCCTTCTCCAGGAGAACCTATGAGCAGCGGCACTGCGATGCCCAACTCTTCTTTTGCACCGCCGGTTTCCCACAGCATGGTCACCACGGCGTTCACCCTCGACGGCTACCGCATCGTGCGTAACCTCGGACTGGTGCGCGGCATCATTGTGCGCTCGCGCTCCATCGTCGGCACCATCGGCGCGAGCCTGCAAACCCTCATCGGCGGAAACATCACGCTGCTGACAAATTTATGCGAGCAGACGCGGGAGCACGCTTTCGACCTGATGCTGGAACACGCCGGCCAAATCGGCGCCAACGCCGTAATTGGAATGCGCTACGATGCCACCGAAGTCATGCAGGGTGTGACCGAAGTGCTCGCCTACGGCACGGCTGTCTACGTGGAAAAGCAGGGATGACGCGGATTTCGCCCGCCCGAAGCGGCCCTTAGATCCTGAGGTATGCATGGTGAGCCCGGCAGGAATCGAACCTGCGACCCACGCATTAAAAGTGCGTTGCTCTACCAACTGAGCTACGGGCCCACGCAATAGTTAATCTAACATAGAGGGAAGGAGTTGCCGGAACCGCATTCCGCTGCCCAGCTGAGACCAGAGCCTCATTCGATGTCCACTTCGACATTCGAATCGCAAGCCCAGACCAGGGCGACCAGCCAGCCGATCACAGTCCACCCCAGCCAGAGGTTTACCACGATGATATCCAGCTGGCGATTGTGGTTTCGCAGAGCGGCTATGCCGATCGGCAGGAAATAGAGAACGAGGATGAGCAGCGGCCCGGTGTAGAGCGGGTCTTTCTCGACCACAAAGCTGGTCAGAGATAGACAGAGCCATGCGCCAAATACGATGGCGAAAGCTTGAGCGAACGAGGTGGCAATGGTTCGCAGCACCGATGTTACCTTTGGTTCCCTGGGCACTTTCCGGCATGCTGGGGCGCAGCCGTATTTTATCTTGAGGGTCAAGCCTCAGGCGAGCTTGTTTTCGCCGACAAAACCCGGTAACACCAAAGCGCCACTCGGCGTTCACTCTGATTCACCTGGACACGCGCGCAAAACTGCCTTACGATCCCTCTGGAAATGCAGATCGATCAGGCCTCCTACGCTGTCATACAGCCGGAGTTGACGGCGGGCGAAACCGCATTGTGGGCAGGGCAACCCTCCACTTCCGTCATCTTCCACAGGGAAGACGCATTTCTCATCCCATTCAGCCTTTTGTGGGGAGGCTTCGCTATTTTCTGGGAGGCCAGCGTCGCGGGCTTTTGGGGAGCCCCCGGGCAGCGCACCGCTCCCTCTTATTTCATGCTGCTCTGGGGAGTGCCGTTTGTCCTGATAGGCCAGTATCTGATCTGGGGCAGGTTCCTGTTTGTCGCCTGGAAGAAGCGTCGCACTTACTACGCCGTAACAAATCGGCGGGCCCTCGTCGTGCAAGATAGTTGGCGCCGAAAAATGGCTTCCGCCTACCTTGACACTCTTCCGGCTCTGATCAAAGAGAACAGCTCAAACGGCATGGGTACGCTGCGATTTGCTACGCCCGAACCCTTAATGTCGCGGCGCAACGGCTGGGGCCCGTGGGATGCCATGTCGGTCGATACGGTCCCCGTATTCCGCGATATTGAGGATGTTGATGCGGTGTATCGTCTGCTGTCCGAGCAGCGGGAGCGTCTGCGGGAGTCCGCAAAAATTACAACTTGACCAAACGCGTTAGACTTCGTGATTCCCGGCGCAGCCTCGCGGCATCTCATTGGTGTACGGTCATGCCTGCGAACGCTCGTCCCCGGATCGTGATTGTCGGCGGCGGATTTGGCGGCCTGAAGGCTGCCGAGTCGCTGGCCCGGCTGCCTGTTCAGATCACACTTCTCGATCGCAAGAATCATCACACCTTCCAACCGCTGCTGTACCAGGTAGCGACGGCAGGCATCTCGCCGGCTGAGATTGCTGCGCCCATTCGCGACATTCTCGCCAAGCACGCTAACGTCGAAGTTCTGCTGGGCGAGGTCATCGGCTTCGATCTTGAACGCCGCATCGTTAAAGTCCACGGCTTCGATCTTGCTTATGACTACCTGATCGTTGCCGCCGGCGCCATGCATGCCTATTTCGGACACGATGAGTGGGAGCCGCTGGCTCCCGGCCTCAAGACGATCGAAGACGCGCTGGAAATTCGCCGCCGCATCCTGCTGGCGTACGAGCTGGCCGAGCGTGAAGCCGCGGTCACCGGTAAACATCGGCCACTGAATTTCATCGTGGTGGGCGCCGGTCCCACGGGAGCCGAACTGGCGGGAACCCTGGCCGAGATCTCGCGCAAATCCTTAGCCGAAAACTTTCGCAACATCGATCCCGCAAAAACCCGGGTTTTGCTGGTCGAAGCCGGCCCTTCCATCTTGACAGCCTATCCCGAAGATCTTCGTCGCAGCGCTGTCGAACAACTTCAGCACCTGGGCGTCGAAGTGCGTACCAACTCGCCGGTAACCGAGGTGCGCTTGGGAGAGGTCCGCATCGGCAATGACCTGTTGCCCGCCGAAGTAGTTCTGTGGGCCGCCGGTGTCGCTGCTTCCCCGCTGGGCCGTGAGTTGGGCGCTCCCGCGGATCGCGCCGGACGCGTTTTTGTCGAGCCCGATCTCAGCCTCCCCGGACATCGCGAGGTCTTCGTCATCGGCGATCTGGCCAGCATGAAGGATGCCACCGGCAAGCCCCTGCCCGGAGTTGCGCCGGTTGCGTTACAGCAGGGCAAGTGGGTAGCCCGTCAGATCGCTGCCGATCTCGCCGGCAAGCCGCGCGAGAGCTTCCATTATCTCGACAAAGGTTCGCTGGCTACCATTGGGCGAGCCGCCGCCATCGCACAATTCGGCAAGATTCATATCTCCGGATTCATCGCCTGGCTGGCGTGGCTGTTCATCCACATTTTGTTTCTGATCGGATTCCGCAACCGCATTATCGTCATGTTTCAGTGGGCTTGGAGCTATCTGACTTACGAGCGGGCGGCCCGGCTTATCACCGGCGAGTCGCGCGTCATCTCCGTGCCCTCCATGGAATATGCGGAGAACGCGCGCAAGGCCGGCTCCGAGATGATCGTCGACGCGCTGCAGCCGGACGCGCGTCCGTCCGGCAAGCGCTAATGCACTTGTCGGACGCAGTCACCCAGCGTTTCAGCTGCGTTTTAGCGAGAGTCTCACAATGTGAGAATCGAACCTGGAGATTCGGTATCGACCTGAATCGGTCTGCGCTCGAGCCTGCAGCCGATCGCACAACGTGGTACTCGAAGCCGGCGACTCACCTTGTTGGCTAAAAGCTAAGAGCTAAGAGCGAAAGGCGGCTCTTCTATCTTTTCAATATCGGGTTATACCCTTCCCCTACCAGCTTGGCTTTCATGGCTTCGGCTTCCTGCACTGTCGCAAACGGCCCAACCTGCACGTGATAGAGCTTGTCATTGGTAACTGGATTATTCACCACGAAGACGTTGTAGTTTTTCTTGCGCAACGCCCCCGCCAGGGCCACGGCGTCATCTTCTCTGGACACCGCGGCAATCTGCACCACGATAGTCCCCGGTCCCGTCACCGGTGAAGTATGCGAGATAACCTCCGGAGACGTGCGGCTGGAGGCAACTGCTGGCTTGGTCGTAGCTGACTCGTTGGCGCCTGCTGTGTTCGTGGTCGCTGCCACCACCTTCGGACCTGAAGGCGCCGAGGCCGGAGCAACTGCCGGCGTCGCATTATCGTTCTGCTGCACGGCCTTGTAGAAGGTCATGTTGTTCTGCTGGGCAGCTGCATTCGCCTCGTCCGACGCGGGTGCTGGCGTGTCGGATTTCGCCGCGACTGCGGCCGAAGGCTTGTTCTCGCTGGATCCGGAACTCGCCGACGTGGTATCGGCCGGAGCACTCTGCTGTGCGGGCTGGTCGTTCAGCGCCTGCTCGCGGCCTGAACTCTTGCCCAGCGAATAGCCAATCGAAAAAAACACTCCGCATATCGCTGCCAGCAGAAAAAACAGGCCCAGCAGCTTGCCCATGCCCAGGGTTATTTCGGTATCGTCAGATGCCATTGTGTGCACAAGTAACCTCGCTCATCAGGGGCCGTCGTTTCATCCCTTGTCGGGAGGCGGCTGTATGCCGCCGATCTTTTTTCCATCGACTCTCACCAGTTCGTGCAGGCCGGCCAGCAGATCCACCGGCACCGGGAAGATGATGGTCGTGTTCTTCTCTACTCCGATCTCGGTCAACGTCTGCAAATAGCGCAACTGAATACTGGTCGGCTCCCCCGCCAGCAGGTGGGCCGCATCCACCAGGCGCTGCGCCGCGGCAAACTCGCCTTCGGCGTGAATGATCTTCGAGCGCTTCTCGCGTTCCGCCTCAGCCTGCTTGGCCATGGCGCGGGTCATCGTCTCCGGCAAATCGACCTGCTTCACCTCAACGTTGGTCACCTTCACGCCCCACGGATCGGTATGCTGATCAAGAATCGATTGCAGCCGCAGGTTGATCTTCTCGCGATGCGCCAGCAGCTCATCCAGATCGACTTCGCCTAACACCGAACGCAGCGTGGTCTGCGCAAATTGCGATGTCTGGTACATGTAATTCGAAACCTGGACCACAGCCTTATTGGAATCGACCACCCGCAGGAATATGACCGCGTTCACCTTCAGCGTGACGTTGTCGCGAGTGATGATGTCTTGCGGCGGAACTTCCAGCGCCTCCTGCCGCAGCGAAACTCGCACCATGCGATCGACGGGTGCGAACACCAGAATCACGCCGGGGCCTTTCGCAGTCGTCAGCAAACGGCCGAGGCGGAAGACGACTCCGCGCTCATACTCGGCCAATATCTTGATCGAGTTGATGATGTAGAGAGCGATAATAACAATGACAACGATGCCAGCTATACCGGGCACGTGGTGCCTCCAGCTATTCAGAAGTGTAGAACGGGTACTACTGCGAATTGTAGGCTCAAGTGGCAAGGAACCCAAGTTGGCAACAGCGCTTGTCGTCAGCATTCTCAGGGCAATGTTGCGTCCGGCGAGCGGCCCAGGGCTGAGTATTGCGGAACGGACCATCGAACGGGCGCGTCGTTGATGCAGTTTCTGTCGAGACGCGCACCCCGGCGGATTCGTCGATTCCACGCGATCCATCATTCGCACGCGACCAAGTTGACCTCGCGCCGAATTGGAACCGAATGCTCCGCGCTGACACTTTCCGGCTTTGACGCAATTCGCACCTGCCGCTACAATACATCTACAACTTGACTGCGCTGTTCACAGCGCATCGACACTCCTCAGTAGCTCAATGGCAGAGCATCCGGCTGTTAACCGGAGGGTTGTAGGTTCGAGTCCTACCTGAGGAGCCATTCTTTTCAGCAGCTTAGATTCGCTGAAAACCTTGCTGATCCACTCACTGTCCGTGAATTGTCCGCTTTCTCGAATCAGTCTGAAGAAAAAAAGCCCGCCGAAGCGGGCGAAGGGCGGAAACAGCCACATCATTCTAATTTGTGCTGGTGGACCGCATAGGTAAGGCCGCTAGCCTTTCGCGCTGCAGCACGGCTTGCTGTTCGCGGTATGCCTGAGTCGCGCGGAGCGCCTCGCGCTGATCGCGTTCATCGTGGATGTTGTAGCGGTCGAACATGGACCGGGTCTTGTGCCCCGAAATACTCATCGCAACCGTCTCCGGCACTCCCGCCCGCACCATATCGCGAACAGCCGTCCGCCGGAAATCGTGGAAGATCCTGCCCCGGTACTTGAGTTCGTCGCGAGTCCACTCCCGAGAGCAGGCCGCGCACTTATGCTCGGCATCAACATTGCCGTGGCACGTCGGGCAAACCCACTGCCCTAAACCCGCCATGACGCAGGCCGTCGCCCAAGCCTTCCGAAAATCCCCGATTGGTTCCCCGCTGCGATGGAAAATCCAAGCTGACAGCGTAATGGGAAGATCTGCCTGTCGCACTTGGCGGGCCGCGCGTCTGCGTTCGATTAGCTCTGTCAGTTCGCCTTCGATGGGAACAGTGCGCCCCTCGCCGTTCTTTGCGTTTTCCGCTCGGAGCCGGATGGAATCGCCGTCAATGTCATCCCAACGTAGCGAAGCAATCTCGCCCTTGCGCATTCCCGTGAGATAGGCGAAGCGGGCATAGTCCTGCAAATCCCCTGGCAAATGGCTTACCAGTCGCTCAAAATCGGCTTGAGTGAAGAATCCCTGGCGCACGTTACCTGCCTCTGAAAGACGCCGGATGTAGGGAACGCTGATAAGCCGTTTCTGGCGAATGGCCAGTCCGAAAGCCTGCCCGAGCACCTGCGTGAATCGATTAATAGATGCGGGTGCATAGTCCTGTTCTTGCAGTCCTTCGATGTAGCGGTCAACCTGATCGCTTGTAAGAGTTGAGGCACGCTGCAATGCAAAGTCCTGACGTACACGGCGGAAATTGCTCAGGCTCTGCATTCGGAGTTTGTCGCGCAACCGATAATCCCGCTCTAGTGCGCAGCAGAGGCAATCGCAGTCGCCTTTACGTTGATCTTCGGCAGTGATGCCGCACGAAATTTTGATACGGTCGGCTTGCGGCCCTACAAACTGTTTCGCCCCGATTACGTCCGCTCCCACTTCCCGCAAACGGCGCTTTAGAAACTTCTCGGCCTTGTCCTGATCGGCTGTGCCGGTACTCTCGCGAAATTCCTTACCCCGCAAGTAGTACGCACACCACAGAACAGAACTGCCATTGCGCTGAAAAATTCGCCCCTGTCCGCGCATTACCGGCCCCCTTTCTTCGCCAGGTACTGCTCTATGGCGCGAGTGATTACGTCCTGTAGAGTCAAGTGTTCATCTATGGCGCGGTGCTTTGCGGCAGTCATCATGGACTGCGGCAGCCGCACAGTGGTTCGGACAAGCTGATCTTCTTTCGGTTTTGATGCCATCGCTTTCCTCGCTGCCGGAATTTCCGGCAACCGAAGAGTAGGCGTATTGCTGTCTATATGTCAAATCATTTTGCTGTGCGGAGCCATTTTTCCATTCCCGAGAGGGAAAAACGCAGGGCCGTGCCCATGCGACGGGTGAACGGCAGTTCCGCATGATGCCGATAGAGATAGTCACGGCTGACCCCGAGCCTCTGCGCGGCTGCTTCTACGTCAAGCAACTGTTCCCGTGTCTGGGCAGGCGCGGGAGCGCTCAAGCGGGCAAGCGCCGTGCAACGGATTTCCTCTAAGTCGCCTAGCAGACGCGGCAACTGCTCCGGCGGGAGTTCCGTTACCGCTTTCAGCACGTTTTGGAGTTCGGCTCGCATCCGGTTTCAGCTACGCTCAGGGAGGTTAGCCTCCTGCCTGTTCACGGTGACGGAAGTGACACTTCATCCTGTTTTACCCGTATCACGCGCGCGCGTAACGGTGATATGGGGTCAACCCGTCACACCCGTCACCAATCCGATTCCCACGAATCCGCGCGCTTTGTTAGTACGGTGTGCGGAAAACCCTCGGGATTCCAGTTGTTCAGAGAATCGCTTCTGCGAACCAGGGCGTTCCTCGTTCCGGTTGCACCAACCGTGCCAGCTTGTGAACAGCGCAGATGCCGATGTCCAGGAGGTCTGATCTATTGCGCAGCACTCGTCCAACCAACAAGCCAAAATGTCTTCGGACGCGAGATACTCCTCCGTTGCCTGTGTCACCACGACGGGAGCATTCAATCCTTCGCGTTGCCACGACAAGCAACCTTCGATCATCCATTGCAGAATTCCAGCCCACTCGCCTCGTAACTTCTCTGTCAGCTCAAGGTCGCGTTCTGGGGCAGGAATGGTGACGGTAAAGGGCAGCAGTTTCAAACGGCGGTGCATCGCTTCGTCCACACTGCGGAGTCCCGGTTTGTGATTGCCTGCGATGAGCAACTTGAACTGCGGAGCAAATTCAAAGAAATCTTGGCGCATAAAGCGCGCTGCAATGCGATCCCCGCCCGTGAGTGCTTTTATCTTCGATTCGGCCCAGCGCCGGCCATCCTCGGTTTCAACCGCTGTGACAAGCCGCGCGCCCTGCAATCCAGCAAGGTCTGTGGGATGACGTTCGCTTGCGGACGCAATAAACGTCTCTATGGGCGCGGTCTTGGCATATTCGCCCATCACGCCTGAAACGGTGTTGATGAACACTGATTTCCCGTTTGCCCCTGTACCGTACAGGAAGAACAGCGCGTGCTCGCGGGTGATCCCTGTCAGCGCATAACCGGCCATGCGCTGCAGGAACCGCTGCAGCTCTTCGTCCCCACCGGTGATGCGGACGAGAAACTCGCGCCATCGAGGGCAATTTCCGCCCGGTCCTTCGCTCGTGACCTTCGTCATATAATCTTGGCGGTTGGCGTGACGGAGTGCGCCTTTCCTCAAATCGACTATGCCGCTAGGAGTGTTCAATAACCACGGATCTGCGTCCCATTGCTCAACAGTTGCTGCGTGGCGCCGATCAGCGCGCGCCAAGCGCTCGACAGCAGCCACGGTGACGGCACTTGCAATTCGTGACGCGATTTGCGGTTTCTCGCAGTTGGAAGCGGCCGCCCGACAAACGGCGCGGGCAAGATCGAAAACGTACAGACTTGCATCTCGTTTCCAACGTGAGCCGTCCCACTCACTCCAGCGTCCCCAGGCTGCTGTATAGCGAAGATCAGAACCATGCTCCGCCGTGAACCTCAGCGCCAAAGCATCATCGCTAAACTCGGCGGGCAGGTCGGCTTCGCGGTGGGCATTGCCACTGCTTGCGGCGCGAGGGTCGGACGTCACGGGCTCGCACAGGGTGATGGACGGCTGTTTCACGGATGCCCTCCATCGCGCTCGGGGTCAAAGAGCAAGTACACGCTTTCGAGTTCGTTGATAACTCGAAACCCGCGATCGCGGATTCCTTTCATGCGAGCGCCGTGTTGCGCGATGCCGAGTCGCAATTCGAGAGCCCTGCCCTTAGCACGCGCCTCACGCAGCTTGTCTATCAGGAGCTCTGTTCGGGTGGGCCTGTGCCAGAGTTCGCCAGTCATCGCGCACCGCCTTTCTCCAGGCGGGACGCTATGCGCGTTAGCGGCAGAGACAGATTACGGAGGCCCGATGCTAAGAAGCGAAGGTGGTCTGCGTTGTATTCGTCGGGAGCGAATCGACTGGCGCTGTCCAATTGTCGGCTTGCGCGAGATAGGAGAGTGACGGCGCGCGCGAGCCGTCGGCTTGCAATGCGGCTGGAATTGCTCTGTAATACTTTCAAGTTTCAACCTCAGATGGCGTTCCGATTAGCAGTCGGGGCGCCATTTCTATCTCCGGCGCTAGCCATCTGAGGGTTGACTTTACGGAATCCTTGAACGCAGGGACTAACGCAATACGAACGCACACGACGCATTATGAACGCATGGACGCAGCTTCAACGTCTCACATCGTTTGGCAGTTGAAGGGTGAACATGTCGCGCTCTGATTTTCCTACGAAATCCTTCCAGAACCGCCTCCCATCACGCCTGCGAAATGCATCCCACACTCTCCCGCATCCCGTTTCTTTCTGAATTTCTCGTCGACTAACAGCTCGCTCCTGCCTTGCTGCCGAATGTAGAAGCTTCGCGATCTTTCCGGCCAATTCGGTCAGAGAGTACGTCGTTTCTCCAACCGTGATTGAGCAGTAGTCTTCAGACGCTTCAAAGGACAGGCTTGTTCCGGGTCTGCTGCTGTCACTCTCCCCTTCCCCTTGAGCATTCGTCTCGGAAATATCGCTCTGCGCCTTCGCGACGGCCAACAACTCTTCTTCAAACTGCTGCCACTCTTCCGAGCGTCCAAATTCCAATTCAAGGTCGCTCCAGGAAGGCCGATAGCAAGGCTGCCGTATCGTCAAGCGATTGCGGAACTCCTCATAAGCCTCGCTCCAGAAGTTGTTGAGAAAATTTTGAGCGTCCGAGCGGATTTTCTCCACGCTCCACTTCCGCGCCATCCCCAGTTTGCAGGCCGCTTGTGCAAACGCGAGAAACACTCGAAGCACATATTTCCTAAACTTCGCGTGGTCGGCACCGCGTTCTTTGAGATGCCTCCTGCTTTCGAGTTCCGCGCGCACAACGTGCGCAATGGCTTCCTGGGGGAAACCTCTCGGATATTTCATCGCTCCCTCAGCGATTGCCCTATAAAGAAGTTTGGCCGCCCCTGGGCAGGGTTCCCAGCCTTCGCCCCGGTTCATGACGCCGGAACTAGACGGCCCTTCCAGTGTAAAGCGTGGAAGGGCTCCAGACGGCGCGTTTCGGAAGCAACCCCAGCCGACCAATGTCTGAAATTTCGTGAGCCGGAAACAGCGCGTGAATGAGGCCAAGAGACGCTTTAGCCTCGCGCAAAGCGCAAGTAGCTTGCCAAAAGCATCAACGGAGGACATGAAATCGTTGATTGACAGCGGAGCAAGATTCGCGGCTGCCCATCTCTTAGTCGTAGGTTGAAGATTTCGATTCCTTCCTTTTAGTTGAACGCGCCTATAAACTCGCTCACATCGTAAGTGTCGCCAATGCCACTTGCCTTACCTCTGATCATCAAGACGCCCCGCTGACCGCACTTCACAAAAACCCGATCAAGGGTAGTATCTGGCTCAGAAACAGGCGCGTGCGCGACACTGCACGAGGCTGCGCCCTTCTGTGCAAGAGCGCCCAAAGCTTTAATTGCGGCATCAAGACCTTCCCCGTCTGTGGACGTCCATGATCGATCCGCATACGTTAGACGACTGCCCGTGAACTGCACGGTGTATACGTGCTTGAGCGCGCCGTCAATGACCGTGGCTGAGCTAGTTGCGGTTGACTCCATCACCTTGTAACTAGCCTCAGAAAATAGTCTTAGAACTTGCTGTTTCGCCATACCCAGCGACACGGTCACTGTTCCAAGCTCAAGGGTTTGAGAAAATGCCGGGACCGCCCCAACGCAAAGCATGAGCGTCCAAATCCATCGCTTCCATTGATGACTCATCGTTCCTCTTCCTTGACACTCCGCGCCGGAATCCCCGCAAGACTCATGGCCCCTTTCTAGCGTTCTGCCCAGGCGAGTTTCGCGCGCACCCTTTCACGAGATGAACGCGGCTTTCATGTATCACCTCCATAAATGCGGCTCACGTTAAGGCTTTGCTGTCGCACTCAGAATTGTCCATTCAAAGCGAAAGCCTTCAGGGACCAGCAAAGGAACCTCTCGTCGAAATGCCTTCGCTTCATAAGCAGGTATGTCTGTGACTTCAAACTCTGCCGTGTCCAGCACATCGTTACTGCTCTTGTCTTTGGGGTGGGCGATGATTCTCACTCTTACCATCTTCAAGTCGCGATGATCGTCGTTCTTAATGTGGCCGCTCACAATATATCGCGGGCGCATGTCACCGCTGAGTACGATTGCTGACGAACGGGCCATGCTCATATTCCCGCTAAGCTCGCTGTCGATTTCCGCGTCTGTTAACTCTTGCGATGCGTTCGTTCCGGAGCTGGACGCGGTATTTGATTCGCCTTGCCTTGCTGGACTCGGTGCTGTAGTTTTCGCGGGAACATATCCGAACTGCTTAGCAATATCGTCGCAGCCTACCGTCGTCGACAGGAACAGGAGAGCAGCGGTGAACGCTGTGAAGGCACTGTGGAACACGCGCATGAAGCCGCCTCTTGGCACGAGGGTTGGACCGTGCCGCGAATTGTCGCACCTGAGTAGCCGGAACGCAACGCAACGACCGAAGGATTTGTGATTCAGGCAGGCGAACATTTGCATCGTTGGTCACACCATCAGCGCTGAACTGCGATTTGATTGGGGGATCGCGCAATGATCTCGGGCACGCCACGATACTCCTGGATCGTACCTGTGGCGCAAATCCTTTTCCCTTCGTAATCGCGCTCCGGAGTCCCGAACTTGGCGCGGTCGCTGCCCCAGATCAGAACCGTAAAAACCTGACTGGGATATCCCTTGTCCAGATTCAGGAACGTAGGCTGGCCACGGGTGGATGCTGCAAAATGAGCGCTCGCAACGACGCCGCACACCGTCCCGTTTTCGCCGACATGACTTTTCGCTTGCTCAGCAGTAAGAGTGCTCTGGGCAGCAAGTTGGAGATTGACGAACAGGAAAAGAATGGCGAAGCATCTCATTTGCTTCATAGCAGTACATCCTCCGCGAACCAAAACAGAAGCATCAACGATGATGCGTTTCACGAGACAGCACCTCTCCGGATGCGGACTTTGCGCCGCACGGCTGAGATTGTACCCAAGTTGGGATCAATGCCCCGCTTTCGACTGCAGCACGGTATATGTCGGCTCCGATTCCTGGCCTTTTGTATTGAATGCTTGGACGGCCATCCCCTTGCTGGTATGACGGGCGTTGAACGTCTCCCCCGCCCTGAGTGGTACGCATTTTGACCAGCGCCACGCTCGATCACAAGCAATGATGTACGCGTTGCCGTCAGATGCTTCGACGAGCATAGCGTTCAGCACATGCGGCCAGCGGATGGTCGTGTCGTAGGAATTGCAATGCATCTGAAGGCCGGAAGTAGTGGTCGCATTGCCAAATGTCACATTCCCCGTTGTCGTGGCGGTCATCGATGTATTGGCTGAACCCGCGATGTTGCAACTTGTCGAGATTCCTCCTCCACTTTGTTGGACGTAAGGAACTGATTGTTCCTGCAACACTCGTATGCGAAGCCCTGCAGAAGGTTGCTCCGCCGGAGGAGAGAACAGTGCAGGGCTGATAGAAGGATTTATCTCGTACTGACTGACAACAACGTCTGAACTATTTCCACGGTCGTTGACGTGGCGCTTGAAAGGCACATTAACACCGTCAACGAGGCGGTAGTCAGACAGTTCTGTCACCACATCTCCAGAGCTAGTGCTGAAGATGGTTCGACGTAAGCGACCGGACTGGTCCAGCACCCAGACAATATCTTTGCCCGCTCCATTCCCAATCCGCAGTCTGTCATACTCTTCCGCCCCGACCTTTTCAGAACCTCCGTAGGACAATACGAAGCTGCTTTTGTGCTGAGCGATGTACGCACTATCAAGCTGTATACTCGAACGCCAGTAGTCGAGGTCTGCAGACGGAAGGGCGGTTGTCATCTTGCCTGAAGCTCGGTAGTTGAATGTAGGCGTGATGACGAGCTTATTTTGGTGTCCGTTCGCGTTCACTGACACATACAGACGATCAGGGTAGAACACGACACGTTCCACTTCGGACACCACCGTACCGGTAGGTCCAGCCTGGGTGCGTGAGGCGACATACCGAGTGGATTGAATTGCCGTCAGCTTTTCCTCCGGCCCAATCATATTCAAAGCGCGATCGAGTAGCTTGGAAGGATCGGGGCTGCTGGGCATCATCGCAGGAGCCACGCTTGAGGTCTTTGAAGCTGAAAGCATCACGTTAAGCACTCCATCCGTGACGCCTGCTTGCTTCAATTCGACAAGTGCCTGGGGTGACGTGTCAAACGCTGTGGGGCCTTGCTGTATTGCGAGAACGATGGTCTGCTCTCCGAGCCCGGACTTTGTCATTGAGACCACGTCCGCATTCGTGATGGGCGGTCGAGCATTTTGGGCAACTACTGCCAAGGGAGTAAACGCTAGCAGCACACAAGCCAGAAGACGATTCATGGCGACAGTCCTTCGATCATTCCGTTTGGACTAAGATTTCACTCCAGCAAACTGCGGTTCGTCAGTGACCAGCGGCGGGGGCCGAGTGATGGCGAGAAAACTAAGACAGGGACCTGACACCGCGAATGATACCCCTCGCCTGTCGTTACGACAATCCATGATGCATCGTCCATGTCTCAATGAGGTATGGAGAATCTCCGCAAAGCAGATTCAGCGCGAAACCGGGGTGACCTACAAAACCGCATGGCGCATGTTCCGCCAGATTCGCTCGTTGCTGTCCGAGGGAGAAATGCAACTGGAGGGACCAACGGTTGAAATGGATGAAACTTGCATGGGCGGAAAGCGCAAGGGTGTTCGAGGCCGTCCGCCTGCTGGCGACAGCAAGAAAACCCGCGTGGTAGGAATTGTGGAGCGCAAGGGCCCTGTCGTAGCTATCATCGCGAATGATGCGACCGGTCAGACCCATCACGGAATAGCTAAAGAATACATCCTGCCGGGATCGACAGTGTTTACCGATGAACTGGTTTCCCACGACGGGTTGCAGCAAAACGGTTACGAACATCGCCGCATCAATCACAGCGCGGTACGTCATGGGTGACGTTCACACTCAAACCATTGATGGTTTCTGGAGCCTCGTCAAGCGTGGCATCGGCGGGGTGTACCACTCAGTTGGAAAGAAATATCTGCAGACCTACTTGGATGAGTATTCTTTCAGGTACAATCGGCGGGATCAGGGAAACCTGATTTTTGCTTCGATTTTGGAGAGAGTTTTCGAGCGGGCGTCTGAGCGGCCCGTTGCACGAGATCATCAAAGGACTGCTTCGTAATCGGCTGCATCTTCGATTCGACTTCTGGAGATGGCCTCAAGAACTTGCGCGTTTCACCCTCGGAATTCTTGGCGGAGGACTTTGGGTGATTCGTCCGCATGTTAGAGTGTCATTCTTTTGGCACCCCACGAAACAGGGTGACAGAAGGACTATGCCCGAATGAGTCACAACAAGTCAATCGGCCCTCTTGGAGCGGCGAGAATCACTTGCTGAATATCGCATGATTACATCCCTAAGTTTACAGAATTTTCGGTGTTTCCATCGCCTATTCCTTTCCGGTCTGCGACGAGTTAACGTCATTGTTGGACGAAATGCAGCGGGGAAAACTGCTCTCCTCGAAGGAATCCGCCTAGCGTTAGGCGGAACGCCCGGCGCTGCCCTTGGTTTGAATACATTCAGGGGTATTCCTTATTACGGGGTTGTGCAGAGCCGTGAACAATTTGAGGCACTATGGAACCCTATATTTTTCAAGTTTGATGCATCACGACCTGTCCTGACTGAAATCACTGATAGCGATGGCCACATTGCCAAACTTTCTATTGCCTATGATCCCTCGAAGGTCGTAACGCCAGCTAGCTCAAGACAGCCGGGACAACAGCAAACAGCGATTACAATTGTTCCTTTGAAGTTTGATCGGACAAGCTTCACTGGTGAACAATCTACCTTATATGCCACAGTCCAATCTCAGGGTCAAATGCAATTAGAAGATGGACCAGAGCTTGGTTTGTCTACCGAATTTTTCGCTTCGACATGGCTATTAAACCCACAACAAAATGCGCAGTGGTTTTCTCAATTAAGCTTAGAGAACCGAGAACGAGAAGTTGTAGACGCCGTGAAGAGAGAATTCGACCCGCTACTATCCGACCTTCAGGTTTTGTCTCTAACTCCATTCGCGGCAGGGTCTGTATACGCGACCGTCCCATTCATTCAGTCAAAAATACCTCTGTCGCTTTTGTCGTCCGGTGTAAATAAATTCTTTACAATACTATCGGCCCTCCTTTACCGCAGACGTGGCATAGTTTTAATAGACGAAGTCGAGAATGGGTTGTACTACGATAGACTACCTAATCTCTGGAAGATAATGCTGAGGCTGGCTGAGGAGAACGATACTCAAATATTTGTTTCTACCCACAGTAATGAATGCTTGCAAGCGCTGGATGGAACGATCAAGGAGCACCCGGAAAGCTTCATGCTTTTACGTGCGGAAAGAGATAACGGTTCGTCTGGTGTTATGCAATTTGAGGGTCAGGAATTTCTGGCAGCGTTAGCAAAGCACGGAGAGGTTCGTTAACGGCCATCCAATGACATTTGAATTTACAAAGACCCGTTTTTTACTTTGCGAGGGGGATGATGACAAGGGCTTTCTAGAGGCCCTCATTAGTAAGCGAGGGCTGCCCGATTTCCAAATTTGTCATGCTGCTGAGTGCAATGAAGCAGGATCTGATGGTAAGGGGGTCGGCGGTAGGTCAGGATTCAGCCACTCCCTTAATGGTTTTGGTCCTATTAAGGGTTTTGGAGCAGTTAAAGCTATATTGCTTGTTACGGATAACGATACCACGCAGTCATTTCACGAGGTCCAGCAGGCCTTGACGGTTAACGGCCACACAGCACCAAGTGCACCAGGCGAAGTTGGTTTGGCCTATGGAAAACCAGTAGGCGTGCTCATGATTCCATCGCATACTGAACAAGGAGACTTGGAAAAACTCTGTTTCCCTGAAATAGTTAGAGTATGGCCGAAGGCCGAGGAATGTGTAACAGCGTTCCTTAAATGTACCGGAGCAGATGCGTGGAAGAAGGAATCGAGCATTAATAAGGCCAGAGCCCGATCTGCGACAATTGGTTTTTATGAACCAACACCCTATATGGGGATTGGTCATTTATTCCGACACGGCGTGCTCTCCGTCGCAAACTCCTGTTTTGATCCAATTGTCAACTTTTTCCAAGATTTTGACGCGATGATGGGTATTGACTAGGGAGGGGGATTCGAACCCCCGTTCGGTTGCCCGAAACCCGCTTATCAGGCGGGAGCCATAAACCACTCGGCTGTCCCTCCCGAGAGCCGGGCTTGCGCACACTCCGCAAGATCGTCGCCGCGCTGGACACCACCCTTTCGGAGTTACTGAAGGGACTATGATTCACGCTCCGGTCCGAAGGAGCGGATAAAAGGACTAGGCGACCATCAAAACGGACCTGATGCTGACAACACTCCCGCCAATCCGTTCTAGATAGTCGACGATGAATTCACCGTCCTCCGGAGCATCAGTGGCAGGGTCAAATACGACACCGCCTGAGCGCACGAGAATTGCATGAACCGGGTCGCCATCCTTGGCGTAGAAAACAACGGCTTCGCCTTGAAAGCCTTTACCAAGCGCGGCGAGGGTTGTGATTGGCCAGGGCGTCAGCGTTCGACCGACGTCTGCCAAGCAGGAACGGAGCGCGTCAAGGGATATTCCAGGTGCTCCATCAAGATGCCGCAGAAAACGATTCTCCGCTGTGGCTTTGTCTTCCCCCGTGAGCTCTCGAAAGACAGCTACCACGCAATCGTTATGGGTTGACCTTGGACGCGCCACTTCTTTTTCCTCACCAGAATTTGCCCCGAGGAATAGTTTGCTTACGAATGCAGGACAAGGATTAGCGAAACTAAGTGCTCCGTCAATGGTATATACCTTGCAGGACGTTTCCAATCGATGACTGAAACATCACAGAATCAAGTCGAACGCTTATTGCAGCTGGATATCACAGAACAAGTGCTTCCGGCCACGGGCAGGACTCCGTGGCAGACCCTGTACCTGAGCGCCGACGCTTCCGACGGGCACATCGGAATTTGGTGTGCTCTCTTGGACGAAGAAGCTGCGGCCCGCGCGATCGAGCACGACGGATGGGACTTGCTCATCGGCGACGGCACGCCTGGATTCAGCCAGGGCTGGGCTGATGGGCAGGAAGTTACGACGTATCATCGTTTCGGCAGCAGTGACGGAGTTCGACCGCTCGTCATTTATCGGAGCTTCCACGGCGCATTTCCAAAATACGTTGAATTAGACCAAGAGTTCAGGTTGTACCACGATCTCGCTGAGGACGAGGGACGCGGGTTATTGCTTGACTTTGATCGCTCTGGCCACGAGATCGAAGTCGTCCGAATCGAGCCCAACAGGATCGAAGCGCAGTTGAAGTATCTGCGGCGGTTTCAGGCGGGAACGAGATTTCATCTTGCCATTTTCGTAGACTCATCCCGGTACTCCCATGTACCTCTGTCAGATATAACCGCCCAAGAGCAGCGACGCAGCCATGTTGAGGACGGCCTTCGTTGGCTGCGAGTAGTTGCCGATTGTGATTTCAAGGAGCCTTACGCGACCTTCTCGCGCGTGCTGGGAAAGCTAATTCTTCCGCCTCCCCCATTCGAGTCCGCTGGCATCTGGCCTTTTGAACAGGACGATGATAAGCCGGTCGACTTCATCATCGGTGTCGATTCCGAGGGTCGCGCTGTCGAGCACAGCTCCGATCCGGATACGCTGGGCAACTACTTCGGCGCGAATCCTGGCGCCCCCCACTATCTCACTCCCGTCTTTTTTCGTCGAGCGGTCCTAGGGAAGTACTTCGCGGAGCGTGAGCGTTATACCATCGGCGACGGGCAGACTGACCTGCCTAGGTCTTTGGACCTGTCGAATCGACAACGATTTGGAGAATCACGTCGCAGTCTTCTTGGGCGATCTTGGCCGCGATTTGCCGTACGAGGAACGTCTTCATTGGCGCCAATTCAATGTTCCGCCCGCAGGAGGAATCAGTGAAACGAACTTTCGACGCAGCTTCTTGGCTCAGTTCACTGATTCAAAGGCGGTCGATCTGACATTTAGGCGCGAGTACGCTGAGGTCGCGCGCGATTGGGAGAAGGCTCAAGGCTGGCCCTTGTTCATGCCGCTCTCTCCTGGAGATGCGCATCTACTCGACACAATTCGAGTCCCAGTCACAAATTCTCAGGCGGAACTTGATGAACAGGTCGCGCACCTGACGAAGCTTCTTATCGATTCATTGAACGAAAAGGAAATCGCTGCACGCGCGGGTGAAATCCCGGAAGAAACGAAAGGGATCGGCAAACTGACATTGTTCATGGAAGTCACCGGCTTCCCTGAACGGGAATCGATAATTCAGTTGTTACGAGACCTTCAGACATTGCGTTCGACCGGATCGGCTCATCGCAAAGGATCCGCTTACGAGAAGATCATTGCGAAGCTCGGCGTTGATATGGCAAGGAAGCCAGACACTGTACACCGCCTGTTGGAAGAAGCTACAGCAGCACTTCGAGCCATGCGACGCTTCTACCTTTCGTAAGGGTTCCCATCCTAGGAACACGTCTCGGACGATCGTCGCCGCCCTCGGTACTACCTTTTTCAGAGTTGGCGCGATGTTGTAACGGGCCTCCCAGTCCACACCCTCGTAATCGGCGTCGTAGGCTGCCAGAACCTCGGCACGCCTCGAAAGTCGGTATCGTTCGCACATCGTCCGTCGATTTTATCCTCTGCGCCTCTGGTATCACTTCGGGTGATCTTCATCGTCCGGCTGATACCAAGGCTGCTTTGCGTTCGGGAAGATACTCGGATTACTCGCCACAAGCCGCGCGAGGACCCTACCTGCCAAGTGTGCCGCGTGCTCGATTTCCCGATCAAGCTCGACATCGCTCGCGGTTGAATCTGCAGAGCTGGCGGCCCACTTGGCCGTGCGGATCGCCAGAATGAGGCATGTCGCGACGAGCAGAGACGGTCCCATTTTCGGCCAGTCGGGGTGATCTTGGAAACCGCCGATTTTCAGTCCCATGTGTCGCCTCACGCGGCATTATAGACGAACAAAAGGCGAAATATTAAAGTGTCCTGTGGAAAATCGTGGCGGGTGTATAACGGTTCAGCGATGCGCCAGTCATACTTGATGGGCAAGCAAATTATCTCTTCTGCGACTCACGCATGTGGAGGTTGAAGATGAATACTCGTAAATCCTTCTCGTTTCAGAAAGCGTTCGCGGAAATCATTGGTGGTTCTGGATTGCTCCTATGTTCGACGTTGACGTTCGCACAAGCTGCCCCGGTGGGTTGTCAAGGCATCGCGCAGACTACGCTCGCCTCAGCCACTGCGGATCTACTTGTCGATTTCCCTATGAAGTCCACCAAGGTCGCTGAAGAGGTATTCGTGAGAGTTCCGACGGCGCCAGGGCAAGCGCCAACGCCGTGGGTCAAGTGTCAATTCGGAGGTGTCTGTGAGGGGGTTCACTTTGACGCCCCGACCTCGCGAATAGATGCGGTTGATTCGGCAGAGACTTGGGTCGAACATGTTTGGCAATCGTGTTCTGTCGGGGATAAGTACGTGTTCTGCGGTACGAGGCACGTACGGCTGGTTTTGACGTATAACCTTGTGCCCACTACTGGCCAGTGTTTTTCACAAGCTACGTTCGAGGTTGGAAGCGGGAACGATTTTGAGTTGACCCTCTTCGCCCCGGCGCCGGCGCGGCGTCTAAGCTGGACCGGGTGGATGCGCGAGGAACCGCCGAGTTCGCAGTGGCAAATATGCGACGGCACCGATTTAGATCATATGTGCAGGGCCAAATCGTTCAATTTCTCTCAGGCGCGCGCGACATCACCCGACGAGGCCGACAAAGCTCTGGGAATGTTCTTCTCTTGCACGAACAAGTGGGTGGGGTCCAATATCACTGTGTATCCGGCGAAAACTCGCTGGTGCAGGGCACAGGTCGGGTACATACCGAACTGAGAACACCCAAAGAAACCTCGTAATAATGCCTGATGAACTCGTCTATGGTGTGGACGTCTTTGTGGCGACTGCCTCCCCATCGTCCATTCTGTCAAAATTTTAACTACTATCATGGCGACCTCAGATTGTATCCGCGAGCGCTTGGCTGTCACACCCCGGGAGCGCCGAGAGAAACGGGGGGAGTGCTCGGAGTCGTGTACGGGGGCCCGCGTATTGGAACTCGAAAAACAATGACAGCTCGCATTATTTCGAAAAAGTTGAACTGCTCGCGGACTGAGGGGCTAATATGCACCATTGCTTCTGTGTTTTCAGCTTGAATAACATTCGACTATGACTGACACGAAGATGCTCGGAGAACTTAAGTTCGAAATCGACTCATTCTATGTCTCCGCCGAAATGATCCTTTCAGGCAAACCGGTAACGCCTCCGGTGGACGGCCTTCTGTTCGAAGCCTGCCTCCTGCATTTTCGGCTTGTTTGGGACTTCTTCTATGGGCCGTGGAAGAAGAACGACATGCGGCCGCGCGATTTCATATCAGGTGGAATTCCGAAGAAGGCGCGTCCAAAGCAAACAGCGCGGTTGAAGGAGATTCGTCGCTCACTCGACGAAACAGTGGCTCATCTCAGCCGGAGAAGAATCACCCCGACGTTTAAAGTCGGGCAAGTACATTGGCAGGATTTGCCCGTTATGCAGACTCACATCGAAAAGTTATTTGCGGCGTTTACTGCTCGCCTCACACCGGATCAGCGACATGCGCTGGTCAATCCATTGGCAGCAAAATTTGCGAACTACAGAACCCTGAAGCCCTGAAGCCAGCCAACGATCACGCGAATCGAAGCCAGAGGAGTCGTACTTTCAAACTCTGGCGATTCGCTATTTACGACGGCGGATGTCTGCATCGAAAGTCCAGTTGAGCAAAATCGGGGTCACGCTGGCACTCCGGCATCGAGCGAAGCCGTTCGAGTTCGGTTCTGTAGAGGTCGACAAGCCTGATGGTTGCTTCTGCCGTTGAATACGCAACTGAACAGTCTATCGTTTGAAATACCTTCCAGTGCTCTGCCTCACTCTCGGTAACAGGCGCATCAATTCTGGAGGTAACGTGTTGCTCAACCGTTTCTGTTCCGAACAGGCCTTCGGCAACTTGCTTTGAAGCGATCCTTGCCTCCCACTCTATTGGGACGTCCCATATCTTGCTCAGATGCGGTTTTCCGCTGTGCACCAAATTCATCAAGAGTACGTTGATCGCCCAGAGGCGCCGCTGATTAGCATACTGAAGAAAGTGCTGCAGCTCGTGCGATAACGTAAGTGTCAGGTCCAAGTCGCTCTCGCAGGTGCTTCCGTGTAAGTAGACAATGCTTGCGAATGGCCAGCTAAGGACACCGGTAACAGAATCAGTAGCAGCAACGACATCCCACATGTATGTCGGCCACTGTGCCAAGCCTTGACCGTTGATGGGCCAATGCAAACCTCTATTTCCCGGACCTCCAAACTCTGCTCGCACCTCGGGAGCGTCCTGATCGTCGAGGTAGCAGATCACTCTCAGGCGACCTGGAATGTCATAGTTGCGCTTGAAATATTCGCGCACCCGCCTGGCGAGCTCTCCGCGATGTTGCTTTACACCAGCCCTGTCGGATCTAACGTGCAAAGTGATTGGTTCTTCGGGACCGTTCAACATTGCGCCAGAATACAAGGAATAGATAGTCATTCGGACTGTCGCTCCCTTGAAACTCGCTCCTTGGCGCCTGATTCCACCACCATGATTACGCCAATTCTCTCCGGCTCTGCGGGTTAGGCAGAGATGTCACGGCTTACGCGGACAACGGCCACAAGACAACTAACGTGGCGGGCGCGGACGGCCATCGCCAGCGGGAGGAGCGGGCGTGCCAGGGAGCCAGCCACTAGCCAGCGAAGCCTCATCATCGGCAACGCCAAGATGCACGGCTGCCAGACGCAGCCCATATAGCACGGTCGCAACGTAGCTGGCACGGCCGATCTGGGCGGCCAGACGCGCACGCACGTGGCGCAACAGAGCTAGATCCTCGTCTCGTATCGGGAGAGCAAGTCGAGTTAGTCGGGAATGGGCCATAGCCTCAGTCCCTCGGCATCAATTTTATGTCAGATTTTCGCACGAGTGAGCATGTATCCAACCGCCAAAGGCGCACAGAAGGCGGACAGCACCTTCTAACGCGCAGAGTCGAAACCCGGTTACAGCCGCACATTTGGTTAGTAACCAAACAAGACTTATCGTCGCATCAGGGCATGCTACCCTGCGATGGGCACCGGATATGATGAAACCTGCAGAGGGGAAACCTGGCGTTTCGGTCACCGGCAAGATTTTGCAGGTGGCAAACAGGCGTCAGTCAGACAAGCAAACAGAGGTTTCGCTAATCTCGGGGGGAAGGCTATTCCACTACACGACCTCAACGGGTTTGCAGGGAATCATCGAAAGCAATTGTCTGCACGCTAGCGCAGCGTACTTCCTCAACGATTCAAGCGAAGTTGAATATGGCAAGAACATTCTCGCCGAGGTCCTTGAAAAATGGGAACTTGATAACCCAGAGCAGCGGGACGACCCAACCGCCGAGCTTGTACGAGAATTGCGAGACAAAATCTGCGGCGCTTCGGGGCGCGAGGATTTAGCTCAATCGGTGTACGTTACTTGCTTCTGTGAGCGGGATAATCTGCTGAGCCAATGGCGATATTATGGAAGAGATGGCGGATACTCCATGGGATTCCCGTGTGACAAGGGCTACATTCCGCACCTAGGCCCGGAGTCGCCTTCGTTTACTTCAGTTCTGACGCGTGTCGAATATGAAAGAACCCAACAAATGCGACGCTGCCAAGAAATTCTCAGTTCAATCCTGCCGTTCTTGGAAGACCCAGAAGTAGTGCGCGTCCTTGACACAGAGATGATTTTTACGTACCTCCAAGGCGATGTTCCACTTCGCGAGTTCATATTGAAGGTCGCGCAGGAACTGCTCACTGATGAAATCTTGAGTTTCAAGAACAAGGCGTTCGAAGAAGAAAGAGAATGGCGATTGATCGCTAGGCCTAGGCTTTTTCGCTTGCATGCAAATGACGATCGCGGGAAAACGCCAAGCAAATTCTACTTCCGACCGAGCCGTGGCTTGCTAGTCCCATATATCAAGCTGGCTCCTCTGCGCGGTAAGCTCCAAATAGCCTCAGTCCGCTCTGGTCCGTCCCTCGATGAAACAAAAGCAGAAGCATCGATTCGTCTTCTTATGAGGCAGAACGGATTTGAGGACAAAGATGTGGATTTTAGCGGCTCTAGTATTCCGGTGATCATTTGAATACGAGCACTCGTACAAGCGCGGTTCCGCTCGGGGCTTTTGTCCGTGTTCTGTCCGTGAAGGAGAGCCGAAAGCAGCCAAAAGGACCCAATCGCTCTAAGGGATTGTGCAGTGTTTCCTTGGGCTTAGTTGGTTGCTGTTGTATGCGCTTGGGGCTGTCTTTTCCCTGTTAACCGGAGGGTTGTAGGTTCGAGTCCTACCTGAGGAGCCATTTCTTTGGGTCAACCTTCGTCTCTCTCCGTTGCTAACCGATGCCCGCTGATTAAAGCAGATACGTTGAGAGATGAATGGAAAAGATTTGGCTGCCCCCGAGGGATTCGAACCTCGATATGCTGATCCAGAGTCATTCGGATGACGGCCGAATCTGTGTCGCGTTGCCAAAAGGGATTCTTAATTCCCTGCCGACGGAAACCTTTAAGACTTCCAAGTGCAGGTCTTTGTCCCTTAAGCCACCGAGCGAAGGGCGTAACTTGCCGGCGACTGCGTACATTACCGGAACGACCCTAGCATAGAAAAGCTTGCTCGCGTCTTCTACCGGAGCTAACGAAGCGATGGTCGAATGTATCCTTTAACCACGCTGTGCAGCGATTCGGCAAATTGTGGGTCTTCGCCAATTGGGGAGAGCAGATCGATCGCCAGGTCGGGAAACTTTGTCTTCAACTGCGCTAGTTGAGCCGGAACGTCCTGACAAAGATGACTACCCTTCGCCAGGAATAGCGGGAGCAGCCGCACGCGCCTGGCGCCTTCTGTGTAAAGTTGTTGGGCCATTTCTTCCAGACTGGGCGACGCAAGCTCCATATAACACAGTTGCACACACTTTTCGCCAAGATCTTTCTTCAGTCCTTCCGCTAGTTGCTGGAAAGGAATCAGCCAATTGGCGTTTTTGCTGCCATGTGCCATCAGCAAAAGACAGCCACCGTTTAGCGCATTTGTCTCAGCCATTTGTTTAACTCCGTTTTCAAGTCTTCCAGGTTCCAGACAATTGACATCCCCCTGGCTCGCTCGACTAAGCCGGAGCAGGGACTTAACAGAATGCCGGCATCGGCAGTTTGCAACATTTTCAGATCGTTGTACGAATCGCCCACGGCTAGTACTTGAAATCCCAGTCTCTGAAAATGTTGGATTGCTCCTGCCTTGCCTAGCAGATGATGTGGGCGATGGCCCGAGATATAGCCTTGCTCATCGACGGTCAATGCGTTGCACACCATCAACGAGCATCCAAGTTTCTCCACTACCGGACCGGCTAACTCGTGATAGGTGTCAGACACAATCACGGCAAGCATTCGCGCCTGCACCCAAGTCAGGAACTCGACCCCACCGGGCAGAGGCTGCATGGCTCCTACAATCTTTCGCAGCTGCGCTAAGCAAATTCCATTTTCACGGCAGAGCTTTATTCTCTGCTCCATGAGGAGGTTGTAATCGGCGATGTCGCGGGTGGTCAGCGCCAGCCGCGGGACTCCGGTAACCTGGGCCACGGTCTGCCAAATTTCGGGAACCAGTACGCTCTCCAGGTCGAAGGCGGCCACCACCGGGGACACGGGCAGCGACTGCCTCAGGCCGCCGATGAGCTCCGGCAAACTTGCGCAGGTCCGCGTGGTTGGCAGCTCGGGCCGTTCGACCACGACGACCTCGCAACCTTCCAGACGCGCAGCCTCTAATTTTTCGCGCACGCCGCCGCGGTCTCCGCCGTCCTTCGTTACCATCACGCCAATTTCAAACTGCCGAAGCAGTGCCCGATTTTGCTCCACGGTAAAAGGGCCACGTCCGGTTACGATGCAGTCTTCCGGAAGCCCAGCTTCGACGCAGGCCTGAACTGAATCGGCGTGATCGAGCACCCGCGCTACCAGCAATGCATTCTTACGCCGGGCTGCGATGACATACGGAGCGACGTGCTTCGAACCGATAGTCAACAGCACCGGTTTGCCCGTCGCAAAAGCCACTTCCGCCGCTTCTTCATGAGTGGGAGCGCCGCGCACGCCCTTTCCCTGACATGTGCTTTTTGGCCGCACATAGGTTAAGTACGGGATGCGCATACGCTCGGCCACGTGCGCTGCCGTCGCGCGCACCTGCGAGGCGTAAGGGTGAGTTACATCCACAATTGCTCGAATGCGCTGCCCGCGAACCAGCTCCAGCATGCCTTCTTCATTGAGCCTGCCGGAACGCCGGTAAAGGTTTGCGTGGGAGCCGGAGTCGAGCGGGACCTCAGTAGCGGCCGATATCAACACCTCATAGCCCGCTTCCGCGATGCCCTCAGCCACCGCAGCCGACTCGCCCGTGCCGCCGAGCAGCAGAATCATAACTTGTATCCTCGCGGGGTGAGGAACCAGCCGTTCAAACATTTCGACGAACGATTCCCGATGATGACGATGGTCCTCATCCCGATCTGCTCGCCCAGGAAGTGATCGAGATCGGAAATCACGATGCGCTCTTCGCCGGTTCCAACTGAAGTGGCGATGCCGACCGGCGTGCTGCCCGGACGATGCCGGCGAAAAATTTCCGCTACTTCTTCAATTTGGTGGACGCGTTTGTGGCTCTTGGGGTTGTAGAGCGCGACTACCAGATCGGCTGCCGCAACCGCTTCCACGCGCTGCCGCACCTGGTCCCACTTCACCAGCAAGTCGCTCAGGCTGATACACGCGTAGTCCAGCATCAGCGGCGCACCCATACGCGACGCTGCCGAATTCGCGGCGGAAATGCCGGCGACAACTTCAATGGCGACCGGCACGCTTTCGGCCGCGATCATTTCCAGCGCCAATCCGGCCATACCGTATACCCCGGCATCACCGGAAGAGACGAAGGCGACCGTCGCTCCGCTGCGCGCCCGTTCCACCGCAGCCCGGCAGCGATCGACTTCCTGCATCATGCCGGAAGAAATCAGTTCCTTGCCATCGGTCAGATCGCGAATGCTTTCCAGGTAGTGGTGGTAGCCCACGACGACTTCGCTCTGACGAATCGCCTGTTCAGCCCGTCGGGTGCGGTCCAGCGCACCACCCGGACCCAGACCTACCAGGAAGAGTTTTCCCGCGCGATCGCCACCGTCACCTGGTTGAAGATTGTTCTGGGGAGTATTAATTGTGTCCTCCTTCCCGCCAGCAGCGCCACCGGCTCAGCCACGGCGGGCAGATTGACTTTCCGAGCTACGAACGGCGAATGGCGGAATTGCTTAGTGGTGGAACGAATCTCTTCGGCAGCGATGAACCTCATTTCCAGTCCCAGCCGCTTCGCCGCCAGCAGCAGACCGGTCTCATCGCTCTTGATGGACGCCGAGGCCAGCATCCGTACTTGCTTGAGGTTTGCTTTCGCGCAACGCAGCGCCTGGCGAATGGCCGCGACCACTTTCCCCGCTTCCACTCCACGCCGGCATCCGACTCCGACGATCAAGTTCTTCACCGCTTCCGTGGTGGTGGAAATCACCGGCTCGGCAGCGATGAGGTTGGCAACTTGTAAAGCCAACTGATTCGCCCCGCCCTCATGGCCGCTTAGCAGGCTGACCGCGTAGCGACGACCGGCATCCACCACAACCACCGCTGGATCGGTAGTCTTGTACTGCAAATGTGGCGCAATCGCGCGTACCACCAAGCCACAAGGTGCGATAAATACCAGCTTGCGATACTGCTGAAACAGCTTTCCCGCCAGCGTCATGATCGAACTGAAACTTTGCGCTTCTCCGCTGCGCTTCGCCGAGCGGTGTACGTACACTTGCGTTTCGCCCAAGCCTTCGCGCAGTTTTTCTGCGATGGCAACACCCTGTTCGCAGAAGGTGACGATGGCGGTAATCATTCGGTTCCCTTCCTGTAACCATGGGAAAATTCGCTGGCATATAAGCGGGAGACCAATTCGGCCGGCTCCAACGCCCGGCCGACGATAATCATGGAAGTACGGGTGATGTGTTCTGCCGCAGCTTTGCCTGCAATGTCGGCCAGCGTGCCGCGAATAATTTTCTGCTCGGGCCACGACGCACGGTAGACAATGGCGATAGGGCAAGCGCTTCCATAATGTGGAACCAGAGTCTTGGCGAGTTCAGGTATCCGTTCCGCCGATAGAAAAATGCATAGCGTGGCGTGCGCCTGCGCCAGGCGGTCGAGTTCCTGATCGGCAGGCAATGGCGTGCGGCCTGCGCAGCGGGTAAGAATGATGGTTTGGGAAACCTCGGGCGAGGTCAGCTCGGTTTTCAACGCCGCAGCCGCTGCCTGGAAAGAACTCACTCCCGGCACGACTTCGTACTCGATCCCCAGCTCATTCAACTCGCACATTTGCTCATTGATGGCGCCGTAGATGGAGGGGTCGCCGGAGTGCAAGCGGACCACATCGATGTTTTGCTGCTGGGCGTGGCGATAGACCTCGACCACCTGCGCTAGGGTCATGCTGGCGGAATCATGGCACTCGGCGTTCGGCGGTATTTCTGCTAACACCTGCGAGCTGACCAGAGAGCCGGCGTAGATGCAGCAGCGGCAGCTTTGCAAAAGCCGTTGCGCTTTCAAGGTGAGCAATTCAGGATCGCCCGGCCCCGCTCCAACAAAGAAAACTTTCATTTCTCCAACCTCGGGGAAGCATGAATGATGATTACGGACAGGTAGCCGGCTTCAGGGTCTTCCACGCATAGCTTGCGCAAGTTGGTCTCGATATGCTGGCGCTCCAGCCCAATGCGAGATACAAACACGCTGTGCTCGATCAAGCCGGACTCGTCCAGAATCTCCAGAATCTCGCGCAGCCTTTTGCCAATCTTCATCAAGACGACCGTGCCCTGCGTCTCCAGCGCGCGCCGCAGCACGGTCAAGTCGTCCGAGGTCGGCACAATCGTGATCAGTTCTTTGCCTTCACCCAAAGCGAAACGGGTGGCCGCCGCCGCTGCGCAGAATGACGTGATGCCAGGAACGGTGATGGTCTTTAAGCCAGGTAGTCGTTCGGCCAGAGCGCGCAGCAGATAGATATAAGTCGAGTACACCATGGGATCGCCCAAGGTCAGAAAACAGGCGTCTTTTCCCGCTTCCAAAACCGGCGCAATCACCTCGGCCGATTCGCGCCAGCGTTGCTCCAATAAAGCCTGATCGGGAGTCATGGGAAAAACTAACTCCTGCACCTGGGCGTCGTTGCGCACGTACTTACGTGCGATTTCCAAAGCCACGCTTTCCACGCCCGTCCGCGCCTTGGGCACAAACACATGCGGACAAGCAGACAAAACCGAAGCCGCTTTCACGGTGAGCAACTCCGGATCCCCGGGACCCACACCAATGCCATAAAACATTCCCTGTTTCACGTTCGTATCTTCTTTCCGATAAACAACACGATGGATTGCGCAGAAAGTTTGGCCGTGGCCAGATCATCCGGACTGAGACGAAATACACGCTCCTGCGGCAAGGTCAGATCTTCGCAAGCAAAGATGGAATGCGTTTCGGCCAGCCGCTTGGCCGCTCCCACGATCCATTTCAGGTTGGAAGCATTCCCCGCCAGCACTGCGATCTTGCTTTCCTCGGCTAAGGAATCCAGGTCGAACTGGGGAGCATGATGATGAGCGCTTATCAGCCGCGCATCGGTCCAGTCCAGCCCGAGCCGCGCAAAGGCCACTTGCACCGAGCTGATGCCCGGAATCACCTGGCAGGATTGCCATCCAAATCTCTGAATCACGGGCTGAGCCAGACTACAAACACCCGGGTCGCCGCTGACGATCACTACGACTTTGCGCTTGCCAAGGTGAGGCGCAAGCTGGTCAAGCGCGCCGGGAATGTCAGCGCCCACCACGATGCGCTCCGCACCGTTCGGGGCAAACAATTTCAGCAGCCGCGACGCTCCAACTAGGACTTCAGCTCGTCCGATGAAATCTCGCGCTGCCGGCGTCAGGTAATCCACTCCACCCGGCCCGCAGCCCACAATCGTGATGCTGTAGCCATTCGCATCCGCGGTTCCGGTGAGGTTTCGCACTAGCGCCATGGCGTCAAATCTCCATCGGAGCCGATCAGATCGCCGCGAAGATTGATGAGCACGACCGACATTTCCTGTTGCGCGCCAACGCGATTGCTGATCGCGGACCGAATCCTGGCAGCCAGCAGATCAGCCAATTGCGCGCGCTCCGGCTGCACAAGAGCTTCGAAGATGCCTTCCACCGTCACACTGTCTGGCGCCGGAACTTGCAATACCGAACTCGCGAGTTGCGTAACCACCTGCACCGCGCTGGACGAATGCGCCGAGTGCGTATCCCATTCGCCGAGCACCAGCTTGGCCAGCTTGCCCGGATGTCCCAACACCAGCCAGCGCTCGAAGCCATGTTCCCGGGCGCGGTCCAGCATGTAGCCCCATTGATTGCTGACCTGGACAACCTGTTCGGGGCGAAGCGAGAAATTCTGCCGCGCAGCATGTTCGCCGATATTCCCGGGAACCAGCACTGGAGCCACAATTCCGCAGGCTTTCGCCACATCCAGCGCACATTTCAAAGCTTCGCATAGAGCAGGCGCGCTGAACGGACGTACCCGGCCAGTGGTGCCCAGCACGGAAAGTCCGCCTTCGACACCTAATCGCGGATTAAACGTGCGCTGCGCCAGCTCTGTCCCGCCGGGAATGGAAATGGTCACTCGCACCCCTCGAGGCGTCAGCTCGCGAACTGCGGCACGGATCATCTTTCGCGGGCCGGGATTGATCGCCGGCTCGCCGGGCGGCAACGCCAGTCCAGGCTTGGTGACAACGCCTACGCCTTCGCCGGCTGCGAATACAATTTCTTCACCCGCGATAAATTTCACTGCCGCGGCCACACAAGCCTTGTCGGTTACGTCGGGATCGTCGCCGGCGAACTTGCGGACTACGGCTTCCGCGCTGTCGGAATTGCGCTGAGTGGAGACGATGGGAAAACTCACGCGCTCGCCATCGGGCAGAGAAACTTCCACTGATTCCGTCGTGGGCAGGCCACAGAGTGTTGCCAGCGCAGCCTTGGCCGCGGCCGCCGCAAAACATCCCGTGGTGTATCCGCCGCGCAGGGCTGTCATGCTTTGACCTCCAGCAGCGGTGCCGCGATCAGCTCTTGCGGAATCAACTCCAATAACTGCAAGCGAGCTTCGCCGATGGTGAGCGGCAGCCCGTTCATGGGAATCCCGTCGATGCGATTCAGTTCATCGAGCAGCCGGGACACGTAGGGCAGCCGCAGGCTGGAACGGCGAAGCAATTCCTGGTCGCAGAAAACCTCGTGCGCCGGACCTTGCTTGAGCACGCGGCCGCGATTCAGCAGATAAATACGATGGGCGAACAGGGGCAGCAAATCCACCGAATGCGTGGCCAGAATAACGGTGATTCCCTGCTGGTGGTTCAAGTCGCCCAGCAAGCGCATCATTTCATGCTCGCCGGCAGGATCGAGACCGGCAGTCGGTTCGTCCAGAATGAGGATAGACGGCTTCATAGCCAGCGTTCCGGCAATGGCCACCCGCTTCTGCTCGCCGAAGCTCAGGTGATGAATGGCTCGCTCCCGCAGGTGGTCCGCGCCCACGCAGTGCAGCGCTTCGTCGATGCGGCCCCGCACCTCTTCCGCCGTCAGTCCCAGATTGCGTGGACCGAACGCCACATCCTCGGCCACCGTGGCGCTTACCAATTGGTCATTCGGATTCTGAAATACCAGCCCGACACGCTGATACAACTCGGCATCGGAATACTCGCTCAAGATCCGTCCGCCGATTCGCACAGTCCCGGTTTGTGGCTTGAGCAATCCGATTAATATCTTGATCAGCGTGGTTTTGCCCGAGCCATTGGAAGCCAGCATGGCCACAAATTCGCCCTGCGACACCCGGAATACCACATCCTCCAACGCCATGAACCCGTTCGGATAGGCGAAGGTAACGTGGTCCGCGTCGATGGCAAAGTTGTCCATTAACCCAGCTTCATTTGAGTCAACCCAAAGGCGATGAGCACCACCGTTCCCGCCACACCCATGGTCCACCACTGGCGCCGGGCCAGCGCAGGCACGCTCTCGAAGGGAATCTCGCCGCGATAACCGCGTAAAACCATTGCCTCATGAGTGCGGACCGCCTGATCCATGGAACGCACGATCACCGTGCCCCCCACCGTTCCCGCCGATGTCCACGCCTTGCGCAGAGAGCAATAGCCGAGTCGCACTTTCTGCGCCACCATCATGTCAGCCACCAGGTCCAGCAGAACGAAGATGTACCGGTACATCAGGAAGGCAATTTCCAGCCACGCTTTCGGCATGCCCAACCAGCGCGAGGCGTGAAACAGGCGGTGCGCCGGCGTCACCATGCCCAGCAAAAGCAGCACACTCACTGAACCAAGTACCCGGCTGGCGATCAACCGGCCACTGTGCCAGCCTTCCTGAGTAACCGTGATTTTGTGGCCCAGGAGTTGGAGACTTGCGATCGGCGTCGATCCCGTCATCACCGACTGTAGAACAAGAACAACGAAGGCGACTCCCAGCGGTGCCGACAATCGAAACAGCACCAGCCGCAGCGGGACTTTCACCGCCAAAGCGCTGGTGACCGCCAGAACGACGATGATCAACGGGAAACCCGGATTGCGCGAGAACATCAGACAGAGCAGCGTCAACAGCGCCACCACCAGCTTGGTGCGCGGATCCAGGCGGGTCAGCCAATTGTCCTGCTGAGCGAAAATGTCGGAGAATAGTTCCGAGATCAGGCTCATTGCCGTATGGCCTCAGTTGTCACCGAGGGTGGCACAGCTTCATCCTTCAAGCCCGCGCTCTCGGAAGGAAAGACGTCGCGAATGTAATACCCAATCACAAAGCCGCCAGCCACTCCGGCCAGCAGAAAGCAGAACAGCAGCAAGTCGCCCTGGTCGGTATCGATCAGCGGCCGGTGAGGCGGGTGTCCGGCGGCGCGAGCGTATTTCTCCACCACGGTTTCATCCACTCCGGACCACTTAGCGTGGCTGAAGTGGGAGAGCGTGAAATATCCGACCCCCACCATCGCCAGTACGATCAACGCGTAGAGCAACGGCTTTTTCATACCGCTTCCGCTTTCACCATGCGCAGGCTCTGCAACAAAGCCGGCCGGCGCGAGACGATGAAACAATAGACGCCAGCACTCACCACCCCCTCCAGAATGCCCAGCGGCAACTGCGTGGGTATGAACGCCACGGCCACGGCAACCAGCATGTGCAGGAAGGAGCCATTGCCGTGCAAAGCGCTGGCAAGTTCGAAGGACGTAGTGGCGTAAGTGGCCCAGTCTGACAACATGCCGGCCAGAAATGCAGCCATCCACAGAGGCGATCCCAGCTTCCGCGCCAGGTGAAAAATTCCGAAGCCTACAAATCCGCCGGCGATCCCCATGGATGAGATATTGGCGCCCAGCGTGGTCAGCCCGCCGTGCGACAGGAACAGCGCCTGCAACAATAGAGCGACGCTGGTAACCAGAACCGTCAGTTGCGGACCGATCAGGATGGCGGCCAATCCGGTTCCGCAGGGATGCGAACAGCTGCCCGCGGTGGGCACCGGAATCGGCATGCAGGAAATTACGAAGACAGCCGCGCCGATTAAGGCCACCATGGGCTTGAAAACCGGGGTTACATTGCTACGCCGGCGCAGATCGCGCAGTCCCCAGGCCACAAAAGGAATCGCTACCACGAACCAGAACGCCGCCCACTGCGCCGGCAAAATTCCTTCCGACAAGTGCATGGCCGAGGCCGGCAAAACGCAAGCGAAGATCAACAACACCGAAAGAATTACCCACTTCCACTCATTCATAATTGGACCGCTTCCATCTTTCGCACCGTGTGTTGGCCATTGCTTTTCGCCGCCAAAGTGCACAGGGCATGAACTGCGCTGACGGCCAGCGTGCTGCCACCGCGCCTACCCTCGATCGCGATGAACGGCACTCCCAGCGACATCAACTCCTGCTTGCTCTCGACCACGTGCACGAAGCCCACAGGCATGGCGATCACCAGCGCTGGACGAATGTTCTCTTCCAGCACCATGCGGTTGAGTTCCAGCAGCGCTACCGGCGCATTCCCGAAGACTGCGATTCCGCCTGCCAGCAAGGCTTTCGCTTTGCGGATGGCATACAGTGAACGCGGCAGGTGGGTGGCTTCCGCCTCGGCCGCCACATCGGGATCGGCCACGTGACAAACCAGCTTCTCCGGACCATAACTAGGGTTGGCGCTGCGGAGTCGAGCCAGCGATAAACCAGCGCGAATCATATTGGAGTCGGCGTAAATCGCACGGCCCCGGCGCAGGGCGTTCACCCCGGCCTCGATCGCATCCGGCGAAAACTTGATTTGGTTCGCGAGCGACGGATCGGCACAGGTGTGAATCATTCGCCGGACCACTTCCCACGTGTCGGTTGCAAAGCCGTTGCGGCCGGGTAGCTCCTGGTCGATGATCGCGAAGGAACGCGCTTCGATGTCGGGGCCGGAAAGCGGGTTGCGCAAGAGCTCGTGAATGAGCGATGTCATTAGACATTTACTCCGGAGGTTTCGTAAGCCGGTCGCGGGATTGCGGAAACGGCCGGGCCGCTTTCCCGCAATCGGTTCACAAAATGCTCGGCTGCGGTTGGCCTGGAGGCGAAATGCAGGTGCAGATAGCTGGCCAGAATTGAGCCGGAGTCGTTCTGGAAACCTTCGCAAGATACTTCCTGCGCGCGTCGCTTGCCGGTTTGATAAGCAGCCGGCCACGCCGGGGTTCGAGTCATTTCCGAATAGTGAAATTCATGCCCGCGCAAACGCTCGCCGCGCTTTCCCCACAGGCCATCCCGCAGCAAGGTAGCTTCGCGATATCCGAGCGATTGCAGGCGTTTGCACATGCGGGTGGTCGCCGGCAGCAGGCCCAACATCGGGTGAGATTTCCCGTCCAACGACGTCTCCAGCGATTCGGAGATGTACATCAGGCCTCCGCACTCTGCGTACACTATTCCACCGGCGCCGGCGAAGCCGCGGATCGACTCGAGCATGCTGGTATTCGCGCAGAGTTCCGCGGCGTATTCCTCGGGATAGCCGCCGCCCAGATAGATTCCGTTCAGCCCGGCAGGCAATGAAGCATCCCGCATGGGAGAGAACGTAACCAGTTCGCAGCCGCTTCGTTGCAGCGCTTCCAGATTGTCGGGATAGTAAAAATGAAACGCCTCGTCGCGAGCGACGCCGAGTCGTACCTCGGATTTGCGTGTGGCCAGCGCAGGCGCGCTTGGTAGAGAGATTGGCTCAGCCTGACGCGCCGTTGCCAATATCAGATCAACAGCAAGTCCCGGCTCCAGAGCATCGGCCAGCTTGTCTAACGTGGCCGACGGCAGGCGGTCCGCGTCAGCCGTGACCAGGCCCAGATGCCGGCTGGGCAGTTCGGGAAGAGCGCCGCGGGGAACGGCTCCGACCAAGGGCGCTAACGAAGCCAGGCGCAGGCAATTCGCCAGCAAGCGCCCATGGGCTTCCGAGCCGCAGCGGTTGGCGATTACCCCGGAGACCGTAATGCCCGGCTCGAAACTGGAATAGCCGTGGACCAGGGCGGCGAGGCTGCGCGCGCTGCCATGCGCATTCGTGACCAACAGAACCGGCGCGGCCAGCCATTGCGCAATCTGCGCAGTGCTCCCGTCCAGCGAGCCCTCATCGGCGCCATCAAACAGACCCATCACACCTTCGACCACCGCAATGTCGACATCCTGGGTAGCACGGCAGAAAAGCTCGCGCACGTACGCCTCGCCACTCATCCAGCCGTCCAGGTTGTAACAGGGCCGCCCCGATGCCAATGTCAGGTAAGTGGGATCGAGATAGTCGGGACCTACCTTGAAGGTTTGCACTCGCAGGCCGCGGCGTCGCAGGAGCATGACCAACCCCAGGGTGAGCGATGTCTTCCCTACCCCACTCTCGGTGCCCGCTACGACAATGCGCGCAATCTGGACCTGTTTAGTTCGCTCTGGATCGCGCGGCGATCCCGCAATGCCGGTTCGGATCACAGGTTGGCGGCGACCCGGAACATTCTTCGAGTTGGTATCGCTGCTCATGCCCGCCCCAGCAATCGGTAAATCTCGTCCATGTTCAAGCTCTGCCGCACTACTCCGGCGAGACGGTCGAAGGCTTGCTGCAGGTCGTACACGGCGATCACTTTTCCCACCGCAGGCAGGTGACGTCGCACCCGCAGCCGGTCGATAAACCAACGGCGAAATTCATCGGCATCAAACACTCCGTGAAGATACGTTCCCCACACCGGCAGGTCGGCGGCGGAAACCCCGAGCACCGCGCCATCGTCGGCAACGAACAGCGGCTGCAACTGGCCGGAAAGCACGCTCTGTCCGTGATGGATTTCGTAGCCTTGCACCTTGAAGCCGGATTCACAGTGACGGCCCTCGACCCGCTTCAGGCTTTTCTCCAGGCCCATGGCGGTCGACAATGTCAAACATCCCAGTCCGCGAACTGCGCCGCTATGGGATTCCACGCCATCGGGATCGGCGATTTGCTCTCCCAGCATCTGATAGCCGCCGCAAATGCCAATCACTTCGGTCCTGCCTTCCCGCACTAATGAAGCGATCGCGGTCGCCAGGCAGGTTTGCCGCAAGTAGGCAAGATCGGCAATAACGTTCTTGCTGCCGGGCAGAATCACAGCATCGGGATGTCCCAACTCTGCCAGCTGGCGGACGATACGCACACGAACGTCAGGCTCGATGCGCAGCGCGTCGTAGTCGGTGAAGTTGGAGATATGCGGTATGTCGACGACCGCGATATCGACGCAGTCTGAGGCAATATCGGAAGTGTCGGACGGGACTGCTTTGAAGGAAACCGAATCTTCTTCCGGCAGTCCCAAATCCCGCAGATAGGGAACCACGCCAAAAACGGGACGGTTGGTATGCCGCTGCGTGTACTCCAGAGCTTCCGTCAATAACGATTTCTGCCCGCGGAAGCGATTCACCACGAAGCCGGCGATCAGCGCGCGTTCCCATTCCTCCATCACCTCCATGGTGCCAATGAAGGATGCGAAAACGCCTCCGCGGTCGATGTCTCCCACCAGCAGCACCGGGGCGTTGGCATACTGCGCCATGGCCATATTCACGATGTCGTGACGTTTGAGATTGACCTCGGCCGGGCTGCCGGCTCCCTCGAGCACGACGACCTCGTTCTCAGCCCGCAGCTCATCTAACGCCTGTTTGGCGACGGCGAAGGCTTGCGGCTTGTAGTCGATGTACTCAGTCACATTCATGTTGCCCACGGGCTTGCCCAGCACGATCACCTGCGCGCCGGTATCGGAATTGGGCTTGAGCAGAATCGGGTTCATGCGGGCGTCCGGCTCCAGGCGACAAGCTTGGGCCTGCACCACCTGCGCTCTCCCCATCTCTTTTCCGTCGCGGGTGACGAAAGAATTCAGCGACATGTTCTGCGATTTATAAGGTGCGACCTGTACTCCGTCCTGTTGCAGGATGCGGCACAGTGCCGCAGTCAGCACGCTCTTACCGGCATTCGAGCTGGTGCCCTGGAACATGATCGTCTTGGCGGCTTTCTTCGACGGAGTTGTCTGTGAACGTCCACTCAAGATCGCCCACAGTGTCCGGAGCAGCCGGTCATTTTCGTCCCCGGTGCGCACGGCAACCCTGAAGTAACGAGCGTCCAATCCCTGAAAGCTGGTGCAGGTCCGAATAGCAATGCCTTGCGAAAGCGTTTGCTTCGCCAGCGCCAGGGCGTCCATTCCCGCGCGATCGAGTCTGGCCAGCAGAAAGTTTGCCTCACCGGGATAAACGGTGACGCCGGGTATCCCGCCCAACCCGCTGAACAGCTTTTCGCGCTCGCGGGTGACGTACTCTCGAGTCCGCCGCACGTATTCACCGTCGCGTAGCGCGGCTGTGCTGACAGCTTGTGCGAGCGTGTTTACGGTCCACGGAGGCTGCAACTCAAGTAGCCTCCGAATCAAATCAGGATCTCCGACTGCACATCCGGTGCGTAGTCCGGGAATGGCGAAGATCTTGGTGAGCGACAACAGCACGATCACATTGGCAGGACGTCTCTGGGTGAGGCTGTCGAAGCCTTCCACAAAATCGCCGAACGCCTCATCCACGACAAACAGCGTCGAAGCGTGATTGGCCGCCAGGGTCCGCAAGGTTTCGGCGGGAAACAATGTGCCGGTAGGATTGTTCGGTTGACCAAGGAAGACTGCGGCATCGGCGGTCAACAAATCCTCAGGTAGCGGATCGCCGCACGGCACTGTCTGAACCTGCATCCCCGCCTGCAACGCGGCCTTGGCGTAGTCGCCGTAGGATGGCACGGGAATCAACGCCTGTGATTTCCGTGCCACGCGAGTCAGCAGGTAGAGAATTTCGGTCGACCCGTTGCCGGCGATGACTTCTCCGCAATCGACTCCGTAGCGAGCAGCGGCAGCTTCCACCAGGGCGGTACAGTGCGGATCGGGATAGTGCTGCAGCCTGCTGAGCTGCGAACTGATCAGCGGCCGCAACCATTCCGGAGGGCCCAAGGGATTGATGTTCGCCGAGAAGTCGAGGAGCTCCTGCTCCGGGCGGCCCGTTATCTGGGCCAGGTGCCTTACATCGCCGCCATGCTCAAACTTTTTCACGACAGACCTTATTTCGTATTGCGGCTATCGTTCCAGCCGGCATATCCAACTGCTTGGAGCAGATGGCGACTTCTGGGGCTTAACAAGTCGAAGGAGGAGTTGGAAGTTACCTGTAATCGGGCGGGACAATGCATTCTCCTTTTAGCGAAGTTTCCAAGTCTGGTCGCGTGGGCCGTTATTCTGACTTCTGGCTTCGGACCTACGCCTCTCCTTCCCCAATGTTCTGGGTGGTTAACTGAGGTTTCGTAGCCAGTTACAGCAGCGCAACTGTCGCCGACTTGCACGGCGTTCCCTGCGCCAACGCGAGATACAACAAATCAAAGAGCTATCTTGGACAATAACGGGAAGCTTCCCGTCAGTCTGTGATCTTTACACCCTACCCCTGTGACTCGGGCCACATTTTCATGCCGTAAACTGCAGCACTGTGCTTGCCCGGGCAGGTTTAACCGACATCCAGGCGTCAGAGACACCGAGAGTTTCGACTAACTCTTGCAGCAGCTTTCCAAGAGTCATGCCGATGATAATATCCGGGCCGACGTACTCTCGCGGCAACTTGATGAAAGAGCGAACCCCTTGTCCGACCAGGCTCTGGGCCCAGCCGTACAGGATGTTCGCCGCGCGGGTTGCTCAACTGTGTTCCGTTTTCACGGAACCCTACTTCTCGGCGCGCTGGAAACGATAGCGCACCTGACCGATAATCTCCCGCGGGTTGTTGAAATGCGTTCCCGCGAAGGAATTGTTCACCGAAAAAGGATAACGCGAGTTTGAAATATTAAGCACGGTAAAGGTCAGCTGCATCCGTTCCCCTACGTACTTGCCCAGCGAGGCATCGGCGGTGGTGTGCTGGGGCAGATGATCGGGACCATCAGCCTTCAAAACTCCGGAACCGTACATGACATTGTTGGAAAACCAGTAGCGGTGCGGAAGCTGAACATCGAAGCCCGTTGAGAGCGTGTTTCGCTGATCGTGATCGAGATAACACCAACTGGTTAAGCACCACGAGGGCACGGGCTCAATCAGTCCGCCGTCGGGCGCGCCCTTATACTGCGCCATCATGTTAGAAAATGCCAGATGCATTCCGAGGCGATGAGCGATTTGGGGCGAGCGCACCACCGCTTCCGTACCGTTGATGTGGGCATAAGGGGTGGTCAGCGGCAAGAGGATGTTGGAGTTGCCCAGCAAGTCATGATCGAGAAAGTTGCGAGAGCCGGTGTCAAAGTGATCGAAATCCAGTACCCAGGCGCGAATTGGAATAGTAAGCCCGAATTCTCTCTGAATGTCGCGTTCCCCTTTCAAGGGCTCGAAACCGTACCCACTCACCCCTTGATTCGCCAGTTCGAATCCAAACACCCCACCACCCACCGTGTAGAGCGGGGGCGGCTGATAATAGGTTCCGTAGAAGCTGCGCACCACCCACTTCAGTTTGGGGATCTGGACCGTAACGCCAGCGCGGGGATTGGCGGCGTTCTCGTCGGTAACACCCGAAAAATGCGTCAGTCGTATACCGGCGTTGAAGGTCAGCCAGCTCCACGGCTTGTATTGATCGTTGATGTACGCTGCCCCAACTCCGCCGGTTGGCACCGCTGAGACCTGAGAGGAAGTGCTTCCCTCGGCCAAGCCGAACAACTGGTTATTGTGCTGGTAAAACCCGTACAAGCCAGCCACCAGATTGTTGGGCCCGTGCACATATCTAAGTTCGATCTGGCTGCCCAGATAGTTTGATGTGTTATCGGCGGTGGCCTTAAACGGATCGTTTACGCCCGGGATATATTGTGAGTCGTTGTAGTGGAAAAACGGGGAGACGGTCAACAAAGTATTCGAATTTATAATGTGGGTCCACGACAGGGTAACAAAAGAATCCCGTTCCTGATCGATGTCGCTGAGGTAGGCGTAGTTGGTGTCGGTGGGATTCAAGTCGTTGGGATCGGTGGGGACCTGGTAGCGATCGTTTCTCAGCGTGGCAGTCCAGTCCAGTTGGTCACCCGAGCTGAGCTTGTAGGACATGGTCGTGAAGAGGCCTTCCCCGCTGCCCATGTCGTGACTGAGCTGTGTGGTCGGCGGCTCCAAACCAAGATCAGTGCGATTGCCGATCAGGCTAGCGTAAAACGCAAATTTTTCGCTGTGCCCGCCGAAGCTTACCTGATCGTTGGTTTGATTATCGCTACCGTAACTTACCAGGGAGTCAGCTTCCTTGTTGAATTGAAAACCATTGCGAGTGGTGATGTTCACTTGCGCGAAGGTGCGATCACCGTCCTGCGCGCCATAGCCGCCGCGGTTGATTTGCACCTCCTGGATGTCCGTGGGATCCAGGGCGCGGCCGACGTTGCTCGACATGTTGGTATTCGGAACCGGTACTCCGTTAATCAGCCAGTTGATCTGGTGTCCGCCGCGCACATGCAGGTGATCGTGCAAGACGAATGCTCCGGGAGTGGTCTCGGTGATAAACTGCAGGCTGCTCATCCGGTCGGCACCGGGAAGTGCCTGCATAATATCGTGGCTGGAAACCATGATTGGAGCGCTGGCCGCCGACGGCGCCGTGGCTTCCAGCGGCGCACTCGTCGCAGTGACGTCGACACTGCTGATGGTTGTATCCACTGACAACGTAAGTTCAACATTGGGAGCGCTGCCCGCGATCATCTGGATCTGCTGAGTCAGAACTGCAAAACCCGAGCTTTGCACTTCCAGCGTGTACTGCCCAAAAGGGATGGCATTGATAATGAATGCGCCATTGGAATCTGTCTGGGTAGTTTGCTCTCTGGACCAAGCCGTGGCTTTCAGGGTTACTGTCGCCTGAGGTAGGACGGCGCCGCTGGGATCTTTGACCGTGCCTCGCAATGTGCTGTAATTCTGCGCGTAAGCCGCGCCTAAGCCAATTACAAACATAATTGCGGTAAGAAGGAATCTCTTGAGGAACATCATTACTCCTTACGTAGCTATTTTGTGATCGCGCTGCCCCGCCAGGTGGAGTGCAGGATGCGCGCGTGGGCGCTCGTTTCTCCGCTGGTTGAAACCAGAGGCGTCAGCAGCCGCCGTGCGCATCAACCGTTCAGGATGTAAAGGATTCGAATGCGGACGATACTAAGGGGAACCACACATACCGCGATCTCCTTTGGAGCGAAGTTTCCAAGTTGGTCGCGCGGGCCGTTGTTCTGACTTCTGGCTTCAGACCTACGCCTCGCCTTCCCCGACGTTCCGGGTGGTCGTTTGAGGTTTCGTAGCCAGTTACAGCAGCGCCACTGTCGCCGATTTGCACGGCGTTCCCTGCGCCTGCGCGAGATACTGCAAATCAAAGAACTGAGTGGACTATAGCGATAAGCATTTCGTCCGTCTGTGATGGTTAAGACCAATCGCTGTGATAATGAATCTGATTTTCATGTTCAAACCGTTGCCAGTGCTGGCGAGGCCGGGCCGACAGGAGTGAGGATTATTTCAGCGACGGCGGGATTCCCGGGTTTGTCAATACGTTGTCTGTGACCACTAACCATGCCGAACGTGATCGATATAACGCGGTAGTGTGTCTTGCAAAGTAGTCCCGCGGATAACCAGAAGGCAATTGAAAGTAATCGCGGTCCTCATAACTGTGCTAGGGTCTTGGCCGATAGGCAGCAATGACTTGGGCATGAATGCAAATACTCCAGAGCTATCGTTATGATGGCAGCGAACCCGGATCCGAGGCAGGTCTCAACTATGTACTTCGATATCGCGAAACTATGGTTGACGGGGATTTGCGAACAGTTAGCGGATTTTCGTCTGCTAGAGTCCAAGCGGGCGCTGTGAAGCTTAATAGGGAAAACGGTGTAACTCCGTTGCGGTCCCGCCGCTGTAACCGTTGACGAACGCCGCGGCATAGCCACTGTCCGGATTACGGATGGGAAGGCGCGGTAAGTAGAGCGATCCGGAAGCCAGAAAACCTGCCCACACGCTGTAGAGATTGCTGAAACCGCGCGTTGAACGCGGTCTCCGCAAGGGATCTCTACCTCGGATGAGGATGAAATACGGCATCCCGGCTCTCCCCCTAGGAGAGTGCGGGATTTTTTTAGGGAGGACATTATGTTCTTGCCGTTGCAACTGAAGGTTGAAGGCCGGTTATGTGTGGTGGTGGGCGGTGGAAAAGTTGCCGCGCGAAAATGCCGCTCTTTACTGGAGCATGGAGCGCGCTTACGGGTGGTGGCGCCAGTCCTGGCTCCGGACGAGATTTGGGATGCTGAACAAATCGAAATTGTACATGGCGTTTACGACGCAAGTTGCCTGCAAGGCTCCTTCCTGGTGATTGCCGCCACCAACGACGGTGAAATCAACGGACGCGTCGAACGTGATGCCAGAGACGCTGGTGTACTGGTAATGCGGGTCGATTCTGTTGACGACAGCGACTTTGTTTTTCCGGCCTGGCTTCGCCGCGGCTCCTTCAGCATTTCCTTCGGTACGGACGGCGCGGCGCCCACGCTAGCAACCGTGATGCGCAACGACGCGCAGCAATATTTTGACGCAAACTATGCAGATCTCTGCGATCGGGCGGCGGCCGCCAGGAAGCAACCGGCATGGGGCGAACTGAATTGCACGGGCCGACACGACGTCATCCGGCACATGGTGCAGGCGATGCCAGGCTACCCGCTTGCGGGAGAAAATACGACTGCACCGGTAGCCACGAATGCTCCAAATTTTGCGCCGGGTCATGTTTATCTGGTAGGCGCCGGCCCGGGGGATCCGGGTCTTATCACGGTTAAGGCGGTGCAATGCCTCCGGGCTGCGACGGTAGTGATTCACGACGCACTGGCTAATCCCATTCTGCTCGACATGTATTGCCGCGGCACCAGACGACTCGACGTCAGTAAACGCAAGGGTCTGCACAACCACATGCAGCCGGAAATCAACGCCATGATGATTGATTGCGCCCGGCAGGGCGATATTGTCGTGCGCTTAAAGGGCGGCGACCCGATGATTTTCGGCCGGGTGGGCGAGGAAGCTCGAGCACTGGCCGGCGCCGCGGTTCCCTTCGAGATTGTGCCGGGCATCAGCAGCCTTGCCTCGGTCCCGGCCTACGCGGGAATTCCAATCACTGACCGCGAATTTGGCGGCCATTCGGTTGGAATTTACAGTCTGCATTTGCGCAATGGCAAAGGACTCTCGCAAGAGCAATGGAAGAAGATGGCCAACGGACCCGATACCCTCGTCTTGTTCATGGGCATGACGGTGCTGGGGGAGGCGGTCGACAATTTGATGAGAAATGGAATGCCGGGATCGACGCCGATTGCTTTGATCACCCAGGGAACTACTGATCATCAGCGAGAGATCTTCTCTACGTTGGATACCATTGTGGCGACGGTCGCAGACATGGTGTTGGAAGGCCCGGGATTGATTGTTATCGGCGATGTAGTGAAAGCGGCGGCGACCATGAGTTGGAGATCCGTCGCTCAAAGCAATGAGAAAGACGCGGTACTCGCCCACTCATAAAGCACTGCGGATTTTGCCTTGTAGAGCAGCCTTCGGCCACATGCTGAAGGACAGTACTTCGCCAGCCGGCTCAAAGTAATTGCCTCGTCCACTTTTGCAGTCGTAACGAACGGACATCTGGCCAATCATGGCAACAGAGTGAACCACCATCGCGCCCTGATTCGCGAGGGGACACAAAAAGTCACAGTTTGCTGAGTCGGGTAAATCGCTGGAACGCGTAAGGGCTTTAGAATGATTTGGCTGCCCCCCAGGGATTCGAACCCCGATATGCTGATCCAGAGTCAGCTGTCCTGCCGTTGAACGAGGGGGCAACCTTTTAATTATCTGGCAGCGTAACGATTCAGTCAAACACCGCGAGGTGGCGCGGGGTGACTGAGCTTGCCGAAAAGCAGATCCCTCGCCGCCTGAAGTCGGCTCGTCATGACAAAGCTAAACGAACTACGATGACTTACCAGCGCGCTCAAGAGTGTGGCGGAACGCACTGAGTCGACGCCAGCCAGAAGCTGGTCGCAAGGTACTAGTCGCTAGTTACAAGTTGCTAGTTGCTGCTTTCTAATTGCCGCTCTTCTCCACTTCCAACTCCAGGCCCTCGACTTTGCGGACTACCACCTGTTCGCCAATCCCGACCCGCGAGGGCGCGTGCGCGTTCCACAGCTCGCCCTGCACAAATACTTTGCCTTCAGGATCGATGTCGGTGCGCGCCTGGCCGACTGCGCCGATCATGCCTTGCAGACCAGTGACGACTTTGTTGTGGCGGGCGCGAATAGCAATCGTCATGAGAAAAACGGTGATCGCACCAAAGGGAACGCTGACGCCCAGAGCCGTCCACAGGTTCACGCGCATCTGCGGAATCGGGCCATCGACCAGCAGCAATCCTCCCAGCGTGAGCAACACGATGCCGCCCAGGCCGAGGGCTCCATGGGTGGCAAACTTCGCCTCCAGAATGAACAGCACGAAAGCTGCGATGATCAGGGTGAACGAAGCGTAGCGAGTGGGTAGCAGGTTTAGCGCGAACAGCGCCAGCAGAATGAAGATGACTCCGACTACGCCGGGGATGATAGCGCCGGGATGATTAAACTCGGCATAGAGCGCCAGCGCGCCGACCGCCAGCACCAGGAACGCGATGTTGGGGTCGAGCAGAAAGTCGAGAATCCGCTGCCGCAGCGTCATCTGCATCTCATCCACCGAATCGCCGACCAGATGCAGCTTTTCCTCATTACCGTCGAAGCGCTTGACCGTCCGGCCATCGAGCTGACGGAACAAGTCCTCCTGATCCCGAGCTACGACATCGATCAGGTGCTGTTGCAGCGCTTCCTGATCGGTCCACGATTTCGATTCGCGCACGGCACTTTCAGCCAGCTGCACATTACGGCCGCGCGGTCCGACGAAGGAACGCATGAAGGCGGCGGAATCGTTCTCCATCTTGGCCTTCATCACGTCGTCCATCTTTTCGCCACCCAAGATTACGGGATGAGCCGCTCCGGTGTTCGTTCCGGGAGCCATGGCGGCAACGTCGGCAGACTCCAGGATGAAGAAGCCGGCCGAGGCCGCATTGGCTCCGCTGGGCGCAACATAAACGATCACCGGTACCGGAGAGGCAAGAATCTTCTGGATGATGGCGCGGGTGGAATCGACCAGTCCGCCGGGCGTGCGCAACTCGATCAAGACGGCGTCGGCGTTGGTCTGACGCGCGTGTTCGATGGCGCGATCAACATATTCAGCGCTGATGGGCTGTATGGTGTCATCCACCTTGATCTTGACGACGCTGTTGGCCAAGGCAGGGCTGGTTGCCAGCACCGCCAGAACGAAACAGCAAAGGACAACTCGAGTGCTAGTCATGGGGCCTCCTTCCGGAGGGTAAAGTTATGTCGCCGGCTACTATTGTGAACCTGTTTGCCTGGCTGCGATATCGTGTTTCAGCGCCACCGCCGATGCGTTGGCCGGCTCCAGGGCCAATGCCCGATCGACTTCACTGCTGGCCGTAGTTACCTGATTCTGCTTCAAGTCGAGCCGCGCCAGCACCAGCAGCGCATCGACATTGGGCTTGAGACGGATCGACGTCTGCGCTTCGGTGCGGGCGTTGGTCACGTCTCCCTTTTTCTCCAGAACGCCGGCCAGTTGCGCATGCGCGGCGGGGTTGTTGTAGTCGCTGCTGATGGCGTTGCGAAACTGTGTTTCAGCCTGATCCGGCATGTTACGCGCCAGCAACTCCTTCCCGCGATCGACGTAGTAAGCCGAGCGGGTGTGACCGTCGGTCTTGGCCAGTCGGGCTTCGTCAAAATTATTGATTTCCATTTCCAGTTGGCGATACGAAGTTTCATCGTAGTTGCGCTTAATGCGCTCCAACGGGAGATGCGGCTGACTGGTTGCCAACAAGGCGTTGCTTGAGGCCGGAGCATTCGGCGCGGGCACAGGCGGAGGCGGCTGACCGCGGTTGATCATATCGAGCAGCGACTTGGCCTCGCCATCGCTGGGACGCTGCTGTAATTCGTCTCGTAACTGGCGGCCCGCTGTCGCGCTGTCGCCGTTCTTATAGAGCGCTACGGCCAAATTGAAGCGATAGTCGCCGTCGTTGGGATCGGCATTGCTGGCTTTGGAGAAATATTCCACTGCAGAAGCACGCCGGCCCCGCCGGGCGTCTACCACGCCGAGATTGTTATAGACCTCGGTCAGCGGCAATCGCGTAGCCAGGTAGCTGAATGCGGCAAAAGCCTTATCGAAGTTGCCGCGATAGAACTCAGACATCCCGAGCAGGAAGTTGGCTTCTCCAGCCGTCGGATCGGTCTTGGGCACGCGGGTGAACCATACCGCCGCCGACTCGTACTCGTGATTGTTGTAGTAGGTCTTGCCCAGCTGCAGCATGGCCAGGGTGTAGTTGGGATTCAGCTTTACGGCTTCGCGAAAGTAGTGGACCTTTTGCAGTTCGCTGCTCGCCAGAACGCCGCGAATATAGTTCTCGAATGCATCCAGGCGGATAGGCGCCGAAGCTTTCAGAAATTGATCGCGGGTCACCGCAGGCGGATTAGGCATCTGCTGCAACAGTTGCCAGGCCAACATCGTCTGCAGATCGATCAGGCCGGTCAGTGGTCCGCTGCTGGTCACGGGCGTATACAGGTGCAGCTTCCTCATATCGAGCAGCTGCGCGGTCGCACTGAAGGTGGTTCCGTCATAAGCGTAACTGCCCAACACTACATAGTCGGCGTCCATCTGCTCGGCAACCCGGTAGATGGTGGCTCGTGAAGGCAGCACCGTTAACGGAACTCCGGAGTGATCGAAAGCGTGATTGCGATCGTCGCGGCTCACAATGTAAATCCGCGGCGAGGCCAGGCGCTGGGAAAGAACTTCCGGGAAGGCCTCGCTGATCCATTCCAGACCAGGCGAGCTCGACTGGTTCTCGAAGGGCATGATCATCAGGGTTTGGGTGCCGGGATGTGTCTGCGCAGTTGCCGGGCAGCAAAGAAGGCCGACCGCTGCCAGAAACAGTGGGAGCGTTTGGAAAAATCGGAAAAGAGGATGTCGCAAAGCACTTCGATTATAGCCGCTGGCAAAGCCATCGGGGCGTCGGAGGCAGTAGTGGTTGTGTTGCCGGGAGGGATCGAGTGAGGAGAACCTTCAGATCTCCATAGACCCTCGCGGATTCCTTGTGACGCTCTACTTGTAACTGTGGCACGGAAGGAATAGCACCTTTGTAATCTTTGCAGAAGCATCAATTCCAGAGTTGCCGCAGTTATATTGAGGAACCTTTCCCAGCCGCATCGAATCTAAAACAGCAGCAGTCGAACAGGACACGATCGAGTCTGGGCCACGCCGAACCGGTTAACCATGTCAGCCGCGTTGCTAACCGGTGGCGAGGAGGAACCTTATGAGTATGTTCGATAAGATCTTTGGATGTTCGCACAAACGTTGCAGCTTTCCTATCACGGTGAGAGGCAAGCTTCGTCGCAGTCCAGCGGCCTCGATTACGGGAACATATGTTGTCTGCCTGGACTGCGGCCAGGAGTTTCCGTACGACTGGAACACCATGAAACTGATCGCGGCGAAGCCGCGGGCTGCCGCTGAGCCGGTGACGGCGATCCCCGGTCCCAAGGCGGCCTAGGTGGCATAGCTCGAGAACAACAAAATCCACCGATCCAAGGCGCTCAGGGGAGCGCCGTGCTTGTCGGTTTCCTGTTGTTTTCTCGTGACTCGAAGTCGCGCCCCGATATACCTCAGAACATTTCCGAGATCGCTCCTCTATTTGTTGAGCTTGCCACAGTTCCAAACATCGCCCACCGCCTTCTTGCCATACTGCACCAGGACCGGATCGCCCGCCGACAGGCCCGCAAACTCGGCAGCGGTCAGCGAGAAAACGATGCGATGCAAGTCGGGAGTGGCGTAGCGGCTGTAGGTAAATTGTTTGGAGCCGATGCTCAAAGTGAGCGCACTGTCCCGTACCGGAAAGGCCTGCGAGCTGACGACTTCAACCTCGACGCCCGCTGCTCCGCCTCTTTGCGCCAAGGCTGGCTGATTGCGCAGCGCACTTATGGTTCCGGAATGCAGCAGGACCGCCGGAGCAATCGGTTGCTCCGAAGCAAGGATCTGTCCATCTGGATCGGCGACGTCCTTGGTTTCCACCATATTTACCGGTGCGGTTGAAAGGCGGATGTTGGCCACGTAGATCGCGCCCTGGCTGGTTTGGTCGAAGGTTAGCCGTATTCCATGTACGGCCGGGGAAATCATCTGCCAGCCGGGGAAATTTGCCAGCGGAATGCGAACTGTTTGCAGAATGGGATGCAGCCCTCCATAGATCGACCCCACGGGTCCCTGCAAATACGATTGATTGCCGGGTTGATTGTCGAAATTCGGATCGATGTAGTTACCGATCTGCTGCGACATGGTAGCGCCGTTCACTCCCTCGATCTCAACCGAAAAATTGGTAGGCGAAACCAGATTGAGCGAACTGCTTTGCCGCGAAACCCTCATCTCCAGCGTGGTGTAGCTGGAAATATTGATGCCAGTGCCTACGGCGGTCCAGTTGGTCTGAAAATAGGTACCGCTGCCACCCGTGGTCCAACTAATGATTCCCGCTCGCAAGCTGGGATCGTGATTGGGGACCTGGCCGTGAACAATATTAATATTCGAGGCCAGATTGGGATACCCGTAGCTGCTGGTGCCAGTTTGTCCGGTGAAGTCTTCGAAGACAGTGATGGGAACGGGAGGAGTAAAGGCGCGATCGGCGCGTGTCGGATAGGGCTGCACAACGCCATTTTCATCGGTGACGGTGTCGGGAACGCCCCACCATGGATTGAAGTTCCGGTTGAAATCGAGATCGGTGGAATTTCCCACATTGCCGCGGAAGAAGGCCATTACGGCTGACATCGACGTCAGGCGCTGCCGTGGCGATCCGGGCGATACCACGAAGATCGGATTATTCCCCGCACCCTCGCAAATCGAAGGATAGAACGGCGGAACCGTCTCGTTGGCATCGCTCACCTGCCATTGGGTGTTGAAGAAATCGTGATTGGCGCCCCAGACAATAAGCGTGGACTTCTGCAACTGCGGCGACTCCCACGGCGGCAGAATGTCGCGATCGTAGGGATCGACTCCTTCCAGGTTGTGTACATCCCCATCGCACATGCCGGCCATGACGCCCCAGGGCACGCCTTTGGAATCGTTGCCCAGAAAATCGGTGGGCGAGATTTCAAACATCCCCTTGAAAGTCAGCTGATCCTGAATCATGTAGGGCCAGATGCTGTTTTGACCGATGTAGGTGTTATAGGCGGCGCGAACGCCGTCTCCTCCGCGCGAGTGTCCCAGCAGCCCCAGGTTGCTGAAATCGAGATGCCCCTCCAGATTGGCTCCTACGGTAGGCGGCGTTCCGCCACTGTGGTTCCAGTTGCTCAGATTCTGGATGTTGCGCAGCACCAGTACGCCGCGAGCCTCGATCAGATCGGGATCTCCATTGGTTCCGGGGCCTCCGTTGATGCCGCGGTTCGTATCGATGGAGACCACGATATATCCGTAGCTGGCCAGGCGGTTTGCCAGATAGTCATAGCCGGTATAACTCGGCGCCTCAATGTAATTCGGCGGACAGATCCCCGTGCCGGTGTAAGTCAGGTCGTCGTCGATGCGCGGATTGCCCAGCATTCCCGGAGGGTCGGGCGGCGATTGATAAGGACGCCCGCAGGTGGCGTGATTGCCGTGGACCACGATAATGACCGGGTAGGTGCCGCTGAGGGTTTGCGGGCGATACACTTTGGCGCGAACGTCAATCTTGCAGTCATAGCCTTGATACGGCTGGCAGCCCGGCAGCACCAGAGAATCCACGTGAGCTCCCAGATCGTAATAGCCGGTGGCAACGGCGAATGGACCAACCGCCGTCGCATCTGGCGCGAGTTGCTGGCCACTTGAACCTGGAACGCTGAACAGACACAACAAGCAAAGCGCGAAAACGAGGCGAAGCGGCATCGCAACCTCCGGCATGAACCAGGGATTGGGCCGTTCACGGGCACGCCCAAAGGCGAGAACACCTCTTTGGCGAGATGCGCCCCTCTCGAAAGCTCTCGTCATCAAAACGATCGTGGCGAGGTACAGGAGCTGTCGGTTCGGTTTCTGAGGTGGCGGCCCAGAACGGTTCCTTTACCCGCGTGAAGTCTAGCTGATTTTCGGAATGTTCGCATTATGTTTGTGGACAGCAGTAAGTCCGCATAGTTGATGCGGGCTTTGCCGGGAGCGAGTGGTCCTATTCAAAAAGAAGTTTCTGCCATCGGGTGTTATCCTGAGGACAACAAACTTGCAACACCGAGCAAGGGCTTTGCGGAGAGCAAGCAGCGTGCCTATGCTGCAAAAACGCGTTGACGATCAGCCGACGATTTCGCGCCAGATGGTGCGCGATGTCGAAACTGTTTTCCATAACCATTTGAAGCGCGTCGGCCTGAAACGCACCGAACAGCGCGACACCATTCTGCGCACCTTCCTCGATACCCGCGATCATCTTTCCACCGACGAGCTTTACCGCCTGGTCAGAAAGAAGGATGACCACATCGGCTTTACCACGGTCTATCGCACCTTGAAGCTGCTGACCGAATGCGGCCTGGCCAGTGAAGTCGCGTTTAATGACGGCATCGCGCGCTACGAACATCAGTACCAGCGGCGCAATCATCACCATATGGTCTGCACCGAATGCGGCAGCTCGGTCGAATTCTTTTCCCCTGACATCGAGCGCATTGAGCAGGAAATAGGTCGTAAGAACAAATACCTTCCCACCCGGCATACGTTTCAGATTTACGGCATTTGCGACAAGTGCCAGAAGAAGCAGAAACGGGCGTAGACGTTTTCGCGTCGCATCGCATAAATCGTCTCGACATTTATAGTTACTCTCTGGGTCAATCTTCATGCTCACCCTCATCGAAGCTGCCGAACAAATTCGCGATCGCCGTTTGTCTCCGCTTGAGCTGACTCGCGAATGTCTGGCGCGCATCGAACGCCTGAATCCGGTCCTAAACGCGTTCATCACCGTGACCGCCGAGACCGCACTGGAAGATGCGCGCCAGGCTGAAGCCGAAATCGCCGCCGCAAACTGGCGTGGCCCGTTACATGGCATTCCGGTCGCCCTGAAAGATTTGTTCGACACCGCAGGAGTGCGCACCACGGCGGCCAGCAATCAATATCGCGATCGTATTCCGGCCGTAGATGCCGAGGTAGTGCGGCGGCTGAAGCAATCGGGCGCGGTGATTGTCGGCAAACTCAATATGCACGAATTCGCCTTCGGCATGAGCGGCGTGGTAAGCGCCTTCGGTCCGACCAGAAATCCCTGGAACACCGAGCGAATCACCGGCGGATCGTCGTCAGGCGCGGGTGCGGCAGTCGCTGCCGGACTATGCATGGCGGCGATGGGAACCGACACTTCCGGATCCATCCGCTGCCCCAGCGCGTTTTGCGGCATTGTGGGACATCGGCCCAGCGCCGGCCTGATGAGCACGCAAGGCGTGATACCGCTTTGCACTTCGTTCGACACCGCCGGTCCCATGACGCGAACTGTGCGTGATCTGGCGGTCGTGATCGACACCCTGACCTCCTCGGCCAACTACGCTTCCCTGCTGGCCAGTGACGTCTCGTCTCTGCGGGTGGGGATCGCGCGCAAGAGCTTCTACGACGATCTGGATCCGGAGGTGGCCGCCTGCATGACGCAGGCAGAGAATGCGCTGGCGAAACTGGTTGCGCAGGTTCGCGAGGTGGAAGTTCCGGTCGACGCTTTTCGCACCATCTTCGATGCGGAGATTTATGAGTATCACGAAGCCATGTTCCTGAAGACGCCAGAGCTGTACGATCCGCGAACCCTATATCGGGTGCGAAACTGCGCCGGAATCAGCGCTACTGCTTACATTCGCGAGCGGCATCGCCTGGCGGAAGTTCGTAACACGGCCGAGCAAGTCTTCGAGCAGGTGGATGTGGTGATTACGCCGACAACTCCGGCCGTTGCGCCAAAACTTGCAGATCTGGAGGCGCTGGCCATTCCCGATGTGCGGCCCTTCGAGGTGAAATACCTTTTGCGGAATACGGCGCCGTTCAGCTCACTGTATTGGCCCAGCACGTCGGTGCCCTGCGGATTCACGCCCGATGGCCTGCCAGTCGGCATGCAGATTTCCAGCCGACCCGGCAGCGATTTGACAACCCTGCGGCTGGCGTATGCGTATGAGCAGGCGACGAGATGCAATAGAAAGCAGCCGGCAATTAGTGACTAGCAACTAGCGACTGGCAACTAGACATTAGTAAAGAGCGATCAGCCTTCACCACTTGCGGCCCACAGCTACCGCAATAATTCACGGACCTTTCTGTTTTGTCATCCGACCGCAGCGGAGAAACCTGTTGTCCGTACAAGTTGCAATCCGCATCGAATGTCATCCCGGCGTACGGACTTGCGCCATCGTTGCCTTCTCTTTAGGTGGTCTACCCGAAACCATAGCACCGCGTGCGGTCGCCAGATTTTCAATGGGTTACTTGGTATCCCTACTTAAATGAGCCACCGCTTCCTTTACTTGCTCCTGACGTTGTGGCGGACTCCACATGAGGAGATCTTCCATCCCAGCCCGAACAAGAATTTTGTTTTCCAGGAAATCCATTACCGTCACCATACCAGGCGCTGTTCTGTCTCCCTCCTTACCGCCGATGATGCTCGGCTCCGGGGACAGGCCAGAGGGCGAGAGCGAAATGGCACCCACCCAACTCGACTTGCAGACCGCATAAAGTCGCAGCAGGGCAGCGTCCGACAGGCTATCGGTGGCTGGAGAAAGAACGCTATGTCGCACCGTGACGGCGCCATGCTCGACGGAAAGCTTCATGGATCCGCTGCCAATCATAAGCCGAATGGCGTCCCGAGCTGCCTGGTCACCGACTTGCTTACTCAATTCGTATCTACCTGACGTCATACTCCCCCAAGTGAGGGCAGCAATGACAATCGCGACGATCTGTGTCATCGGTCACTTCATTTCTTTAGGGACAAGCGGATTTTCACGCCTGGTCGCCTGGCTGAACCGGTCGCTTTTCAAGAATCTCTTAGCGTTGAGGTCTGCCTCAAAATGGAATCCCCAGAAGATGTCAACCTTGGGTGCTTCGGTAACGAAAACATGAGCTTGCCAGAAATACTTCTCGTATACAGCGCCCTTCTCGTCTCCGTAGTAGTCTCGGTGGGGATCATCATATAGCCACCACCCACCGTACCAAATATTATCCTTGCTCTTCTTGGGCGCATAGTCTTCGTCGAGGCGCCCCTCGTTATCGACTTTCCCATCGCCGTAGATGCCGTAACGGTCGACCACATCCTGTTGGAGGTGGCAGCCTTTGACGTCACCATTAGACTTAGACTTAAGGGTAACAGTCGCGGGTGCTACATATTTTATGCGGTAGCCGGTACCGTCGGTATAACGGGAGTCGACATATTCGATGTCTCCCAGTTTCTCGGACTTCCAGCTCTTCTCTTTCTCCCCCTTTCGGGTGTACTCAACTTTTATAGTGTCGCCTTTGCTCATAAACTCGACTGTAAGAAAGCAATCTCCGGGCTTGTCTTTACAGCAGCACGTGGCATCTTTTGTAGCATCGCCTTGCAGCACCACTTCTTTTTTGCCAAAAGGATCGACGGCATTCGTCGGGTTATCATGTACATAGGAGTAGAGGTTCATTCCTGCCACATAATCGATGGAGTCCCTTTGCATGAAACGGCCAAAGAAGGTCGAGTAATACCGATTCTTGTAATACAGGAAGCCGGTCTCTGGGTCGTAGCGCTGCTCGGTGAATAAGAATGGATTGCCGACGGAACTCTTACCTCCGGGAATAAACGTATCGTCGGAACCAAAGTCCAAAATTCCGTCCTCGCCTGGCAGAACCACGGTCTGATAACCATAGGCGTCATACTGATAGCCTTCGACCCCGTTGCCGTTCGAATCGGTGAGCGCAAAGGCAGACCAGAGAGCATTCTGGTGATAGTAGTAGGTCGCTCCGCCGCGATCCATGGTCAGGACCTCGTCCAAGTGATTCCCAAAGACGTAAGTGGCCTGGGTGACGCCTGGCGATACCTGTTCTTCAATGGTCCGCCAGCCGTCATAGTAGTAGAAGGTCTGAACCCCGAAGTTATCGATAGTCGAAACTCTTCGGCCGAAGGCGTCGTAGAAATACTGTCCGAGAACGTTCCCGACTTGTGGCGCCGCCTGGTACAGTCGATTCTCTTCATCATAGGAGTAACCAACTGCAGCATATGAAGTGGTATTGCCGTTGAAGTCACTGGTTACCGGCAATCCATGGATGGAATGCCCATTGATGGAGGTGATCTCGTTGGATGGGCTGTGGGTGCGTGTTTGGATAACCCCATCCGTGTTCTTGCTGGTCCAATTGCCCAGCTTGTCCAAATTGTAGGCGGTTTGGGTAACGGGCATCGGTATGTCCAAGGCGCTTGTAGGACAGTTGGGCGGGGGAGAACCGGCCAGCGTGCCCGCCTTATAGTCAGTCAGCCGGTAAACCGGATCGTAAGTGTACGCCTCGGAATCATCGGTTTCGTGGAGCTTCTGCTCGTAAAATTTGTTGCCTTCATTGTCGTAAGCGTAGTTGAATCCGACGATAAGGTTGAGACTGAGGCTGTGGGCGAGCGAACAGACCCAGTTGTTCGCATTGTATGTGTAAGCTGCTACTGTGCCGTTACGGTAGCCTCGAGTCAGAACGTTATTTGCGGCATCATAGGTGTACTGCGCAATCGCAGTGGAGCCGCCATCGTTGATGGTTAGAAGTTGTGGCCGGAAGTCCCATTGTTCGGTGATGCTACGCCCGCCAGGGTAGGTCAGCGTGCGGGTGCGCCCGGGAATGTTGTACACGTAAGAGACGAGTTCTCCATTTTGAACACTCTGCGATAGTCGATCAGAGCCATCATAGGCGAAGGTCTCACTCCAATTGAGACATGCAGGCAAGCATGTTGAGCGCATAGCAGTGAGGACGCGACCAGAAAGGTCGTAGTTAAAGCTGTCCGTGCTTCCGGCGGGAGAATAAGCCCGACTCAAGAGGAAATACAGGTCGCTGTAGGTATAGGTTGTGCTCTGCGATTTTTGGTCCGTGCGCTTAATGATGTTACCGACAGCATCATAGGTCCAGGTGATGGTGTTGTTGGCCGGGTCGGGATAGGTTTCTGAGAGGGTACGGTTTACCTTGTCGTAAGTGAAGGCTGTGGTGTGGTTGTTTGCATCGGAGATGGCGACCAGGTTGCCGACCGGGTCGTATTGGTAGATGGTTGTCGCCGGTAGCGCATTAGTCAACGTGAGACGACGGTTGATAGCATCGTAGGAGAATGTAGTTGGGTTGCCTTCACGGTCTATTACCCTTAACAGGTTGCCCACAGCATCATAGAAATACTGGACTACCTGTTCCAGGGCGTCGGTCATCGTTACCCTACGATTCAATGCATCGTAGGTGTAGGCTGTCAGATTGCCGTCGCCGTCGGTAGTGGACACCACGTTGCCCGCGGGATCATACGACGTTCCACTCACCGGGCCGTCGCTGTCCGTCTCCTGGACTCTGCGATTGAGGGCATCGTAGGTGTAGGTGGTCACATTCTCATTTGGCCAGGTAACGGTTCTGACATTTCCGAAAGGATCGTAGGCTGTGGTTGTGGTATCGCCTGTCTGAACCTGGACCGCTCGCACTTGGCGGTTCACCGCATCGTACGCATAGCTGGTAGAATTCCCGTCAGGCTCCGTCAGGCTCAGCCGGTTGGAGTTCGGGTCATAGGTGTAGGAGGTGACGGCATCGACCCCAGGAACGATGTCGTAGGCTGTACCATTCTGCTTGTGAACGTCGACAATCTTCCGGTCCAGCCCGTCATAGGCGTAGTAGACGACCTTTCCATTGCCGTCCGTCTGCCTGGTAACCAGGTTGGAGCCGAGCGTCGGGCCGCTGCACGGCCCCGGCGGGATGGGACAGCCTGGGAGGCCTGTTTGATCGTAGCCCCACATAGTGACTTCACCCAGTGCGTCGGTCTTCTGAACCCGGCGGTTCAGGGAATCGTAGAGATAAGTTGTCGTACGGCCATTGGCATCGGTTTCTGATCTCAAGTTCCCAACCGGATCATAGGAGCGTCGCGTGGTATCTCCTAAGGCATCAATCACCCTCGTCAGGCGATTCTGAACATCATAAATGTATGTTGTTCTGTGGCCGTCCTGGTCGGTCATGGATAGTTTATTGTTATTACCGTCGTAAGTATAGGTGACTACTCCTGCCAACGCATCGGTTACGTTAGTTAGCCGCATGCGCTGGTCGTACTGATAGCGGGTTGGATTCCCATCCTCATCGATGAACTCGATCCTGTCTCCCTCTGCATCGTAGTAATAGTGCTGTAGCCCGCCAAGAGCGTCGGTTTCTAACGTGAGGCGATATAGAACGTCGTATTGATACCTTGTGATGTTGCCGTCGGCATCGGTCGTCGAGGTTCTATTGCCCATCATGTCATAGGTATATTTTGTGATTTCATTCAGCGCATCGGTGGTCAGTTCGAGGTTGCCGTAGGGATCATAGGTATAAGTAGTGGTATTGCCGTCTTTGTCAGTATCGGTCAGAAGATTTCCATGCGAATCGTAGGTCCAGCTTCTAATCCCGCCCAGGGGGTCCGTCTCGCTAAGCCGATTTCCGTGCGAGTCAATCGTGTAAGTGGTAGTTCGGCCCTGAGGGTCGGTCATACTGAGCATCTGGTTGAACATTGAGTCGTAGGTGTAAGTTGTAACGTTTCCGTTGGCATCAGTTTGGGTGCGAAGGTTGCCTTCCGTATCGTAGGCGTATCTGATGGTGTTTCCGTTAGCGTCGGTAAGGGATGCGACCTTGAGTGTGGCCGGATCATAGGTGTAGGTTGTGAGGGAACCGTCGGGCGCAGTTGCAACCAGCGGGTGCGCATTGCTGTCGTAACTGTAGGTCCAAATATTCCCGCGACCGTCGGTTCGTGAGGTCGTAGAAGGGAGGTAGACCCGCATGTAGCTATCCCATAGCTGCACCGGGTTGATGGCCCAATTCGAAGGGTTGCTAAGCGCGAAAACCGTTCCGCCGTTGCCGTCGAGTTCGGAGTACGGCAGGTTGTGTTGGTAAAGGATAGTGAACTGTCGGCCGTCGCGGTCGGTCTTGGAGGTGATTTGGTTAAGATTGTTGTAGGTGTAGGTGGTGGTCTTGTTGTTTGGGTCGGTGATAGACAACAGCTGAGTGCCGGCAGTATTGTAGGAAAAAGTTGTAGCCGCTCCCAGTGGGTCGATCACGGTGGCGAGATGATTATTACTGTTGTAAGAGAGTTGGATGCTGCGGCCATAAGTGTCTGTAATGAGAGTGAGGTTACCGCTGCTATAGGTCAGCGTTGTCACATTGTTGTTACGGTCGGTGATGCTGGTCAGCCGCAGCACCGGCCCGTCCACCTGGAACGGCGTGCCCGGGATGGATTCGTAATGGTAGTCGGTCTGGTACTTGGTAGTTAAATCGAACGACCCGTCGTTGTTCTTCACCAGGGTCTCGAAGTATCCGGGCGATGTCTGGTAAGTGCCGTCGGACTGCAGGGTAAAGTGGGTGATGCGGCCGTCCGGCCCCATGCGGAACATGTCGTTGTGCCAATTGAACAGCAAATCGTTAAATATATGAGTCCAGCCATATCCCAGCCCTATGTCAGTCTGGGCGCCGGGCCCCATAAACATTGTGCGGGAGCCGTCCGCGGCGTACGAGTTGTAGATGAGGGAAAAGTCGAGCGTCGCTCCGAAGGCACTTCGAACCTTAACAACAGAGTATTCCTCCGCAATATTGCCTTCTGTAAGACTGACGAAGGAAAGCGACGCAGCCGGCAGTTGCTGGGGTGGACAGCAGGACGAACAACCTTTGCAAATTGCAGGGTCCCCCGGGGGAGCGATCGTCGCATGAACAGGTTGTGGGTTGAGAACGAGGCTAACAAAAGACGTAAGCAGCGACAGGTATGTCGCAAGACGAAGCAAGCGCGTCATGGGAGGGTTCTCCCTCGAGAGATTTGCGACCCAGGAACCCGGAGCCGAACCGTGTGATGCTTATAAGACGCATGGACCCGCAAGAACTAGCTCCATGAACTGGAGCACATTGATAAGGGGCCAGATGAATGAAGCATCTTTAGCCCTCTTCACAAAAGTTGTCAAGCCATTTCTTGAGGCACCGAGACTGGAACTGTGCCGGCCAGAAGTCCCCTTCCCGAAAATCTGCCAGATAATCGGTGGCGCGTCTGGGAGCGACGAGCAATCGGGAAGGTGTGTGTCAGTTGCGAAAACACAGCTTGTCGTGAACTCATACAGCAGCCCTCGAGGATAGCTCTGGCATCACCGGCTCATTCGGAAGGAACTGGCCTTTCGAGGGGTTAAGGTACGACATTGGTTGCTCTCTTAGGAACCTCGCCCGAAGGTCGCTCAACGGCACGAAGGAGAGGCACTTAATTAGTGCAACATAAGAGCTGATCTTTGCCCACGCTTCGGCAATACCGGTTCCGACCTCGATCACGAAATTGCGCGTACGGTCCGAGGGGGGCGATTTTCCATCAAATGAGCCTTGAAACTACGCTTTCTCACAGTTGTCGCTCCCCGTGAACTTCTGCGGGGCAAAGGTCCGCTTCCAGTCCTCGATTTGTTCACGTGCGTCCTTAACTGCTCTTGAGAAACGGAGTGCCAGTTCCCGGATTCGCTCCGACTGCTTGCACTCGATCGCCTCGGTCGGTATCAATTCCTTGCCGACACCAATGGCGGCAGCTCCCGACAAAATGTAGTTGGCGGCTGTTTGTTGATTTACGCCGCCTGCTGCGATCAGAGGAATCTGCGTAAACGAGGCTTTTAATGCCTTGATGTACTTATCTCCACCCACCAACGCGCAGGGAAACACTTTGACGAAATCAGATCCGGCCCGCCATGCCGACAACACTTCTGTAGGCGTTAGTGCGCCAGGCAGGACGGCGACATTCTGCTTCACCGCGAAATCCACGATCGCTGCATCAAATCCAGGAGCGGTCAAGAAACTCGCGCCAACATCGATACACTTGCGCGCCGTCTCGGTATCGCAAACGGTGCCGGCTCCCACGATCATCGTCGGGTGGTAACGGACGAGATGGGTAATCAGTTCGGTCGCACCTGGAACAGTCATGGTGATTTCAACGATTGGTATGCCTCCCCTAGTGACTGCTTCGGCGGCAAAATGTGCATCATCACCGGAGGAGACCCTGATGGCCGGGATGATGCCTACCTTCTTGATGAGATCACAGACTTCTTCTTTTTTCATCGCTCACGATTCCTTCCTGCCAGACTGCAAACTCTGCTATGGCTACCGTGCACAACGCTTACACCGGTTCATTTACTTCGGCCGCCGGAAGTTGATCGTGGCTGCGGGCAAACCATACATAAAGGGTGGGCAGCAGGATGATGCTCATCACCAAGTCTGAGATGAGTCCTCCCACGATGACGATTGCAAAGGGACGCTGTGAATCTGAGCCGATTCCATGGGAGAGCGCGGCTGGCAACAAGCCCAGAGTCGCTACCAGCATAGTCATCATGATGGGTCGAAGGCGCAGCACAGCACCCTCCACCGCGGCTTCTTCTACCGAGTACCCTCGAGCCCGCAACTGATTGATATATTCGACCATGATCACGCCGGTTTGTACCGACACTCCGAAAAGAGCAAGGAAGCCAACGCCTGATGAAACGCTGAAGTTGGTACCGGTGATCAGCAAGGCCAAGAGGCCACCTACACGGGCCATGGCAACGTTGGTGAGGATGAGAAGCGCCCATTTCATCGACTTAAACATGGTATACAACAGTATGAAGATCACCAGTATGGTGATCGGCAAAACGACCAGGAGCCTGCGCTGCGAACGCTTCTGATTTTCGTATTCGCCCGCCCAGTCGATGGTATATCCCTGTGGTAACTTCACTCCGGCGTTGACCTTCTTGATGGCTTCTTCCACGGTACTGCCCAAATCACGGCCGCGTACGCTGAATTTCACCGCGACGTAACGCGAGTTCGCCTCGCGATAGATTTCCGAACCGCCATCGGCCACCCGAATCTGCGTCAACTGGGCCAGAGATACCCGCTCGCCAGTTGGCGATAACAAGCGAATCTTCTCGATTGACTCCTTTGTATCTCGATATTCCGGGAGGTACCTCAGGACCAGGTCGTATCGCTGCTCCCCTTGCAGCACCTGGGTGAGAGCATTGCCGCCCACTGCGGTTTGAATGGCGTCCTGCACATCGGAAACGTTAATGCCGTAACGAGAGGCCTGGTCGCGGTCTACCATGAAGTCCAAGTTAGGCTGCCCAATGACACGAAAAACGCCCAGATCTTCAACCCCTCGAATGTTCCGCATTACGGCGGTGATCTCGTCCGCCTTCGCTTCCAGAGTCTTCAGATCATCTCCGTAGATCTTCACCGCGAGTGCACCTTTCACGCCACTCACAGCTTCTTCCAGGTTGTCGGAGATGGGCTGAGAAAAGTTCCAGATGACTCCCGGAATCTTTTCGAGTTCGCGATTCATGGCCTCGATCAGACGCTCCTTGTCCTGATGGAACACAGGCCGCCATTTTTCTTTTGGCAGAAGGTCGACAAAGAACTCGGTGTCAAAGAAACCGGTAGTGTCGGTGCCGTCGTCCGGACGTCCTATCTGGTCGACCACCTGCGGTACCTCGGGAAAAGAGGCCAGTATTTGGCGGGCTCGATCAGCGATACGCGCGCTTTCAGTCGGCCCCGTGCTGGGCGCCAAGGTGCCACGCACCCAAATTGCGCCTTCATCCAAATGGGGCAGGAACTCCGAGCCGATTACCCCGCTGAAGGCGAGATAGGCGGAAAGTATAAGACCGATGACTGCCACCCCAACCGTCACCCAGCGATGGCGAATCGCCCATCGAACATCATTGCGATAGTGTGCGGTCAGAAACTTCATGACCGGGTTTTGCCACTGTCTGGCGCCCTTTCGAAACAAGAGGCTAGCCAGCGCAGGGGCGATCAGCATTGAGAACACCAGCGCGCCAAGCAACGCGAAAGCTACCGTCCAAGCCATGGGCTTGAACAGTTTCCCCTCCACGCGCTGGAGAGTGAAAATGGGCAGGTATGCAGTAATTATGATGGCAATAGCGTAGAAAACTGGCCGCTGCACCTCATGAGCGGCCTCGCGAATCCGCTCCAGCAAAGGACGTGGAGCCTCGTCGGGCCGGTTCAAATGGCGGACAATATTTTCCACCATCACCACCGACCCGTCCACGACCATGCCGAAATCCAAGGCGCCTAACGACAACAAATTGGCCGAGATATGCCGCAAGTCCAGACAGATGGATGCGAACAGCAAGGCGAAAGGAATGGTCAGTGAAACGATGATTGCGCCGCGAACATTGCCGAGAAAGATAAAGAGGATGATTACGACCAGGATCATGCCCTCGGCAAGATTGTGGAGCACGGTGTGCGTGGTGTAGTGAACCAGATCATCCCGATCCAGATAGGGAACAATCTTGACTCCCGGAGGGAGTATCTCTTCGTTGAGCCGCCGAACCATCGCGTGCAGGCCTTCCAGCATGGTCGCCGTATCCGCGCCTTTGCGGAGAAATACGATGCCCTCGACAACATCGTCATCGTCCACTACGGTTCCATCTGAGCGATGGACGGCTTTACCTATCTGGCCGAGACGAATCTTTGGGCCTTGAACCACTTCCGCAATGTCTTTTATTCGCAGGGCGGTTCCGTTCTGCGTTTTGATCACAGTTTCTTCGATGTCGCCGACATTTCTGATCAAGCCTAGGGCCCGCACATTGATCTGCTGCGATCCCTGCTCAATGAAACTTCCGCCCGCATTGGCGTTGCTGTTCGACAGTTGCTGCTCAACCTGCGCCAGGCTTAAGCCGTAGGAGATCAATTTTTCCGGATCAATTCGTACCTGGTATTCGCGAGTTATGCCGCCGAACGAAGAATCGTCAACCACGTCAGGAACCGATTTAATGTATTTGGTGACTACCCAATCCTGCAGAGACTTGAGCTCCATCACGTCGTACGATGGGTTGGTGCTTTCCAGTGTGTACCAGTAGACCGAGCCAATGGGACTAAAGTCGGGACCGATGCTCGCCGAAACGTTAGGGGGAAGCGTAACCTGCGACAGCCGCTCCAGTACTTTCTGGCGATCCCAATCGTTGTCGGAATCGTCGTCGAAGATCAGATTGACGACGGACAGCCCGGCTAATGACGCGGAACGCACATGCTGAAGGTGCGGGATCCCGTTCATTTGGATTTCGATGGGTATGGTCACCTGTTGTTCAACTTCCTCCGCCGCACGGCCAGGCCATTGGGTGATCACCTGGACCCAGGTATTCGCGACGTCCGGATAAGCCTCCACCGGCAGCTTCTTGAAGGCGATCATGCCCCACACGAAAAGGAGCAAGGCCAGGCTCAGAACAACGAAGCGGTTGTTCAACGCGAAATCGACCAGCGAGCGAATCATTACTGCTCCACCGTGTTCTGGAATTCGAGCGCGTTGGCCACGACCTGCTGGCCGGGCTTAATTCCGGACGTGACTTCCTGCATGCCCCCCGGCAACATCTGCCCGCCAACCACCCCTAGCCGGCGAAATTCGTTGTTTTTTTCGGGTACGTAGACCCAATCCCGGTCGTGCAGATGCAGAATCGCAGTAGCCGGAACAGCGGCGTGTGTCTCTGGTCGCGAGCCCAGAAATGTTGCGGTCACAAACATGCCAGGACGCATCAGGCCCGGGTTGCGCACCTCGATGCGAACTTTAGCGGTACGAATGTTTGGGTCCAGAATAGACCCGACATTGCTGATGAGTCCGGTGAATACCTGGTCGGGATAGGCATTCAGGCGGATATCAGCTTTTTGTCCGAGGTGGACAATGGACAAGTCATTTTCGTAGACGTCACAAATAATCCATACATAGGTGAGGTCGGAGATGGTGAAGGGATTTGTCGAGCCCAGGCCTTGTACTCCGCCCGCATTCGTCACCTGCTGATCAGTGATTACGCCGGAGATGGGAGCGCGAATGTCCACAATGCCGGTGGGATGGTCGAGCGTGGGGCTGCCCAGTACTCGAAGCCTCTCCGCGCTGGTTTCGACATCAACTTTGCCCTTGTCTTCCGTATCCTGCGCCACCTGCAGATCATTCAGCGAGATGGCACCGTGGTCGTAAAGTTGCTTGGAACGCTCCAACTGAGTACGCGCCAACTGTTCGTCGGCCACCGCTTTCCGATAGTCGGAGAACGCTCCAGAAATATCGGCGCTTTGCACCCGTAGCAGCACCTGGCCCTTGGCGACGGTGTCTCCCAGCCGGGCGTCAATCTGTACCACCCGCCCGGTGGCTAGTGATATGACCGGAACATTACGGGAAATGTCGGGGGTGACTACTCCGGTTACTTTTAATTGCGAAGTTGCCGAGTGGGCAATTGCTTCGGTCAGAGGAAAACGGTCAGGACGCTCCACCGCGAACTGATTGCGGTCTTCAACCTTCTGGAGTTTCAGCGGGGGCGGCGCTTCCGCCTCAGGATTACTCTTGGACCCGCAGCCCGACTCCAACAGAGCCAAGACCAAAGTTACGGCGAACAAGCCCCTGCGGTTCATTGGATGACCTCACGTCCTACAGAAAGATTCAGTTGATTAGCTGCTTCCAGATACGACCCGATGAGGTTCAAGTAACTGAGCTGCACGCTGCGGTAATCTGCTTGAGCATCCAGAAAATCCAGCAGCGACGCTGCTCCCCGGTCGTACGAAAATGCGATGGTGTCTCGAACCTTGGCTGCCTGTTTCAGATAGTGATCCTTGTAAGGTTGCAGCAGCGACACCGTGCCCTGGACGGTGGCATAGGCGGAGTCTACATCGCTGAAAACTTGCGCCCGCGTGGCCTCAAGCAGCTTTCCATTGCGATCGATATCCAGCTGGGTCCTGAGCTTTTCGCCCTGGTTGCGATCGAAGATGCGCAGGGGAAAACTCACGCTGAACCCGAAATACTGATCGATCGGTGGATTGCGTCCGAAGTCGAAGCCAACAGTAGGATCGGTCGATCCATTGGACACGGCGAGACGATGGTTAGTGTTGGCCAATTCAATGGATTGCAAGGCGGCTTTCAAGTCGGGCCGGGCATCGATAGCCGTTTGACGAACCTCATCGAGAATCGGGATTTGCGATGAGAAGTCAAAGGCACCTGTGACATCGAACTGTTCGACCGGAGTCCGCGCGTCCAGGAGTGCCAGCAGTTGAATTTTCGCGGTGCGCAAGGCGACTTCCGCGGTTTGCAGGTCGGATTCGTACTGCACACGTTGTAGCTCGAGGCGGTCCAAATCCACCTGGGCGATAGCGCCCAGCTTGTAGCGGTCGCGATTCACGTCGAGCACGTGGTCATAGTACGAAAGGTTTTCTTGGGCCAGCTCAAGAACGGCCTTCTCTTGCAGAGTTTGAACAAAGGCCATCCGTAAGTCGAAGATCAGTGTGCGTTCCAGATCCGACTGTTCCGATACCGCAACCTTGGTGTTTTCCTGCGCACTCTGCAAGCGCAATTCCCGCTTGTGCTGGCGTTCGTGCAGGTAGCTGATGTTTCCCTCTGTCAGGAAATAGGCGAATGTGCCGTGCGGCGGACCACCGTTGAAAGGGTCGATCTGATCAGCAAGCAATCCTGCAGTCGGGTTGGGGCGCAAATAGGCAGTAATCTCTTGAGCTTTGGACTCGGTCACGCCTATCTGTCCCGCTTGCAAAGTGGGGTTCGCCGCTGCGAACTTGGCCCGAACGTCCTGCCAGGTAAGGGCGCTTTGAGCCCACGCGCCCTCAAGCAAAGCCGCAGCCATGAACAACAGTAAGCACAAGCGCGTCGGGGCCCCATGCATAGATCCTCCTTTTCCTCAGCGCAAGAGCAGGCCCCAGACGCAGGAACACGTCCTCTGCGAGCGAACGACGAACCGTTCCTATGAAATGCGGACGATAACGCTTACTGCGCCACTCCGGCACTGGGAAAACCCCATCCCCTGAACACCTGATTGTGTAAGATTGTTTCGACTGAATTAAACACGCGCTTTGTGAATACACTGTTAACGCGACCGCCCGGAACTACTCCGCGGTTCGCGGCCATAGCGGATTCGGCTGTCGCTCCACCATCCGGACAGGTCTAACCAACAGATTTCATGGATTTCGCTTCCTGCTGGAAACGCTCATGCAGGTCCAGGTTCGACGACAGATGCGCCGCGAGGACTTTAATTGCTACGGTGCGTTGCAACCTGGTATCGCGGGCCAGATACACTTCGCTCATACTGCCCGCGCCGAGGAGGGACTGAATTTCGTACGGCCCCAGTTTTGTGCTGGTGGTCAGTGCCACGCGCGAATTATAGACCGTACGATTCAGATGCCCCAGGTGCTGTTCATCGATAAGTTCTGTTTATTTCTGTGCCTTCATGAATTGGCGGATTAATAAAGCAATGTCGTCTGCTTTGGTGTCGAGAGCGAAATGTCCAGCATCGAGAACATGCACTTCTGCAGACGGCACGTCCTTGCGATACCGTTCGGGTTCGCCGGGATCGAACGACAGATCATGCTTCCCCCAGATGACGAGGAGCCTCGGTTGATTTTTCTGAAGCCAGGCCTGCCACTGGGGATAGGCGTCAACGTTGGTGCGGTAATCGTAGAAGAGATCGCTTTGAATCTGCGCTTGCCCCGGTGCATTCAGGAACCCGTATTCATCGGTCCAGAGATCCGGATCGTAAAGCTCGACGTTGGGATCGTCTCCGATGTGGCGAGTCTTGGTAGCTTCGAGCGAAAGCAGGTTCTTGCGCAGCGCAGCTTCATGCCCCGGCCGATCGGCCCAGAACGCACGCCGAGTTGTCCAGTTTACGCCGAGGCCTTCGTTATGCGAAACCGCATCCTGAACGATGAGGGCCTGTACTCGCTCGGGGTGGGCCAGCGCCATGCGGAAGCCGACCGGCCCGCCATAATCCTGCATGTAGAGCGTATAGCTCGACAACCCGACGGCCTGCGTGAAATCGTTCATCACCGAGGCAATGTGGTCAAACGTGTAGTCGAACTGCTTCGGGTCCGGCCAGTCGCTATGTCCGAACCCCGGATAGTCGGGTGCGATCAGATGATAGTCGTCCGCCAGCCGCGTCAGCAGAGGCTGAAACATCCGGGAGGACGACGGAAGCCCGTGCAATAGAAGAACGGTTGGAGCGCCTTGCGGACCGGCTTCCCGATAGAAGATGGAGAGCCCATCGACCTTGACTGTGCGATAAAACACCTTTTGTCCCATTGACATATCCTTTCTTTGTGGTTTCAGGCCCACCGAAACAGCCAATATCAGCACCGGAACCGGCAGGGCCCGAAGGCTGGTTGTTGTGTACACATCTCCTCCCGTATCCGAGAAAATAACTTTTGGACGGCCGGGCCATAACCTGATCAAAGAAGTAGATTCCTCAGCTATCATTCAGGATTGATCGTATGTTCTGATCCACTGATAGAGTCTCCTATCTGACGGAATATTGCCTGCAGCAGTCTTGCAGGACTACGAGGGAGCCAGGGCTTGGAAGTTTATCTGGTTGACGGCACATACGAACTGTTCCGACATTATTACGCATTGCCGTCAGTTCGCGATGAGGACGGAAACGAAGTCGCCGCCGTCCGAGGTGTCCTCGCTTCGGTGCTGGGGATGATCAAAGAAGGTGCTACGCACATTGCGGTGGCGACCGATCATGTTATCGAGTCGTTTCGCAATGACCTGTGGCCACGCTACAAGACCGGCGCCGGTATTGAACCCGCCCTGCTGGCCCAGTTTCCGCTGCTCGAAGAAGTTCTCGAGGCTGCTGGAGTTGTGGTGTGGCCCATGGTGGAGTTCGAGGCCGACGACGCACTCGCAGCAGGAGCGGTCGCTGCCGCTGGTGACAAACATGTCGAACGCGTCATTATCTGCACACCAGACAAGGACCTGGCCCAATGCGTGCGTGAGCGCCGTATCGTCCAGCTGAGTCGACGGACTCGTGTCACTTTGGACGAGGCGGGTGTGGTCGCCAAGTTTGGAGTGTCGCCAACCTCGATACCTGACTATCTGGCGCTGGTGGGTGATGCCGCCGATGGATACCCGGGCTTGCCCGGTTGGGGCGCAAAGTCGTCAGCGGCCGTGCTAGGTAAATTTCACCATCTTGAATCGATTCCGAAAGATTACCGCGAGTGGCGGGTGAACGCCGCTAACGCGGGCGCTCTTGCCGGCACGCTTTGCCGCGAGTGGGATCACGCGTTGCTTTTTCGAAACCTTGCTACTCTTCGAACCGATATCCATCTTTTTGACGACGTGGAACAGTTGCGCTGGCAGGGTCCCACCTCGGGTTTTGAAACGCTGGCGGCGCGGCTTGACGCGCCACGTACCAGTGACCATCGGGCAACGAATCGCCAGGCCCAGCCTTCCCACAACAGGTCTCCGAGAGGTAAAGCACCATCGTCGAAGGCTCGGTCAAAGACGTGAGTCGAAGCCGCATCCTGACTCAAAGGTCGGTGGTTCCAAGTCGCTTGCAGTCCACGAATTCACGATCGCAAAACTGGCGGAATGCGTTCCATATTCTTTGTCTGAGCGCCTTTGTTGATTGACTGGCGGATGCCCTGCTCGTAAGATGAGTGGTTTCCAAGCCCCAACTCAATTTTCCAAGTCCAAGTCTATTAATGATCGAGCAGGTCATCTCCCACTACCGTATCGTCGAGGAACTCGGCGGCGGTGGAATGGGTGTGGTTTACAAGGCCGAGGACACCCGCCTGGGCCGGTTTGTCGCCCTCAAGTTTCTGCCCAACGATCTCGCTGGCAACCCGCAGGCGCTGGAACGTTTCCGGCGCGAGGCGCGCGCCGCATCAGCACTGAACCATCCCAACATCTGCACGATTCACGATATCGGCGAGCAGGATGGCCGCGTCTTCATGGTCATGGAGTTCCTCGACGGCATGACTTTAAAGCGCCGTATAGCTGGACATCCCCTGGACACGGATGTTCTGCTGCGGCTGGCCATCGATATTGCCGATGCCCTGGATGCAGCGCACAGCGAAGGAATACTGCACCGCGATATCAAGCCGGCCAATATATTCGTCACCAAGCGAGGCCACGCCAAGATTCTGGATTTCGGCCTCGCCAAGGCCGCTCCCGTAAACAACTCCTCGAGCAAGACCGTCACGGTGCAAGGGCTGACTGAATCGATAGAGGAAGAACCTCTCACGAATCCCGGGTTGGTCATGGGCACCGTGGCTTATATGTCGCCCGAGCAAGTGCGGGCCCGAGAGCTCGATAACCGTACTGACTTGTTCTCATTCGGTGTGGTCTTGTACGAAATGGCCACGGGCATTCCTCCATTCCGCGGAGAAAGCTCAGGAGTGATATCGAAGGCCATTTTGGATACGCTCCCCACGGCAGCGATTCGGTTTAATCCGGACATGCCAACGGACCTGGAACGGATCATCAACAAGGCCCTGGAGAAGGATCGCGATTTACGTTACCAGCATGCAGCAGAAATCCGTTCCGACTTGCAGCGACTGAAGCGCGACCTGGACAGCGGCACCGGTTCCGGGGTGACAGCTGTGACGGCGCCCATGGCACAAGCGCCGGAAGCCTACAGCAGCAAGCTCTGGAAGATTGCGCTTGCCGTTCTCCTGGCTGTCTTGTTGATTGGAGCTGGCCTTTACTATCGCTCACACCAAAGGAAGCCACTCACCGACAAAGACAGTATTGTCCTTTCAGATTTCGTTAATACCACCGGCGACAGCGTATTCGACGACACCTTGAAGCAGGGGCTCTCGGTTCAGCTTGAGCAGTCACCCTTCCTCGATCTGGTTTCCGAGCGCAAGGTGAATGAGACATTGAAAATGATGGGCCGTTCCGCAGGCGAGCGCCTGACGCCAGAGATCACCCGCGAGATTTGCCAGCGCACCGGCGCCAGGGCCATGCTAACCAGCTCGATTGCCCCCTTGGGCAGCCAGTACGTGGTCGGCCTGAAAGCCCTGGACTGTCGTAACGGCGATGTACTGGCGGAGGCGCAGGAGCAGGCGGCCAGCAAGGAAGCTGTGCTGAAGGCATTGGACGCTGCGGCGGTAAGCCTGCGAAGCAGGCTGGGCGAGTCACTCAGCTCGGTGCAGAAATATGCCACGCCGGTGGAGGAGGCGACCACACCATCACTAGAGGCGCTGCAGGCCTACAGTCTCGGAAATAAAACGCGCGCCGCCAGAGGAGATGCCGAGGCCCTGCCCTTCTACAAGCGAGCGATAGCGCTTGACCCTAATTTTGCCTTCGCCTACCGGTCCCTGGCGGTCGTGTACGGCAATCTCGGAGAGTTGGGCCGGGCCTCGGAGAATTCACGCAAAGCTTATGAACTTCGGGAGAAGGTAAGTGAGCGGGAGCGTTTCTCCATCGAAGCGATGTATTACACGTACGCCACTGGCGAGTTGGAGAAGGCAGCCGAGACCTACCAGCTTTGGCAGCAGACCTATCCCAGGGATTATTTGCCCTGCACCAATCTGGGAGACATCTACGGCAGCCTGGGCAACTGGGAAAAGGCGTTGGAGGAAACCCAGACGGCTCTTCGTTTGGAGCCGAATGATGAGAATAACTATCTCAACCTGGGCAATGATTATGCCAACCTGAACCGGCTCGACGATGCGGAAATGGTCTACAAACAGGCCGAGGAGCGCAAACTGGAAAGCGAATTTCTGCTGACCAACCGTTACCAGCTGGCCTTCTTGAAAGATGACAAAGTCCGGATGGCACAACTGGCAGCAGCCGCGATGGACCAGCCAGGGGCGGAAGACCTGCTGTTGGCCTATCAGGCAGACACGGCGGCCTGGTACGGAAAGTTGAAAAGCGCGCGCGAACTTACCCGGCGAGCGATGGATTCAGCCCAGCGTAACGATGCCAAAGAGACGGCCGCAATGTATCAGGCCGCAGCGGCGTTACGGGAAGTGGAATCGGGCGATCGAGAGCAGGCTCGGCGCGATGCCAACGACGCAGTAACGCTGGCGCCGAACCGCGACGTGCGGGCCATGGCCGCGCTGACCCTGGCACGGGCGGGCGATGTTGCCAACGCGGACAAACTGGTGATGGAACTGGACAAGACATTTCCCTTGGACACTCTCATCCAGCGGTATTGGCTGCCGACCGTCAAAGCTGCGATTGCGCTGCAGCAGCAAGATCCCAGTCGAGCCATCGGGACACTGGAACCGGCGACCAGCATCGAACTCGGCCAAGCCACGCAAGTAACGGTGTTTCTATGCCCGGCTTATGTGCGGGGAGAAGCTTATCTTGCGCTCCGTGACGGCAAGGCAGCAGCTGAGGAATTCCAGAAGTTCATCGACCATAGCGGACTGGTGGCAAACTTTCAATGGGGAGCCTTAGCCCGCCTTGGACTGGCTCGCGCTTACGCCCTAGAAGCCGCTACCGACTCCTCAGCCCGAGACAAAGCACGCAGCGCTTATCGCGATTTCCTTACGCTATGGAAGGACGCCGACCCCGATACTGCAATCCTGAAGCAAGCCCAGGCGGAATACGCAAGGCTACAGTAGCTCCGCTGCGACGCTAGGATACTTTCGACACTTTTCTTTCCGTCTTGTAGCGAAAACTGCTGCGATGTCCGCGACGGTCTTCCAGCTTGAAGCGGCCCATCTTGGCTTTCGAGCCCCATTCCGTTTTCTCTTTCCCGCTAACCCAATAACTCTGGTAGCCGCCTTTATCCAAGTCGAAAGGCCGTTGCAGTTTTCCCATATGGTCGAAACGAGTAGATCCCTTCTTATGGAACGTCTCGAAGTAAGCCGGATAAACAAAGTTGGTCATGGGAATTCCGTCCACCTTGAAGAACAACTCCTCTACCGGGTCGGCTACTTCGTAGTCATACAGGTGATTTTTCTTTGGCCCGGTGGAATAGAGGTTGGCTTCGGGATCAACCAGCATCTCGGCCAGTTCATGCGAGGCCGCCACGCTTACATGGTCCTTTTGATCCAGCGTGTTCTTCACGAAGATCTTCGACATCGGCAAGCCTTCCGGCGTCACATCGTGGTAGCCCTCCATGGATGAGTCTTCTGTGCTGTCGAGAAACGCCATGGCCCAGGCGCCTTTGAGGAAGCCTCTGGACTTTACCAGTTTGGCCGGCGTTCCCCAGACCGGAGCGAAGTGCTCGTCCACAAATCTCTGCATGGCGGCAATGAGGGCATCAAACTCCACGCCCATCGGGGTCTCGGCTTTGTTGAAACACGCAATGGTGGGTACGTGAAGGTGAAGCGGAGGCAGATGCTTGGATGACTTTCTGGCCACGGAATTCTCCTGATATAGCTTACTGATTCGTTCGTCACAACATGCGGAATGCGACGGTAGTTCAATCCTCCCGTGTCGAACACAGGCGACGCACTTCCCGTCTCAGATAAATTACCGCACCTTTTCATATTCCGCTTTGGCTTGCTTATAGATCGGAATGTCAGGATCGGCGCCCTTCCATAGAGCGAGGAAATCCTGATACGACTTGAGCGCGGCGGCCTTGTCGCCCATCATCGCTTGCGCCCGGCCGAGCTGCAAATAAGCCAAGGCCCCAATGACACCGTTCTGCACGATGCCGGGATGATCGATCACCTTCTTGAACTCGACCGCCGCCTTGTCTCCTTGTTTCAGTATCAGGTACGCCTGGCCCCGGACATATACGGGATAAAGACTACCCAACCCCAGTCCCCCAAATTCGTAATCCGATGTGGCCTTCAAAAGTTCAACCGCGGTGTTAGGATCACTACCCTCCTCTAACACCACTGCCGCCCGAATAGTCGGTACTGCATAGGCTTGTACGGACGTGTCCTGGGGAAACTGGTGACTTATCTGGTTAACCAGATCGGTGGCCCTCGCTGTATCCCCAATGCGCGCCAGCGTAAGCGCGGCGCTTAAGGTCACGTCCCTGCCTGTGCTCAAGGCTAACGCAGCAGCTGCGCCTTGTCGCGCACGGTCAGCGTTGCCAATCTCTGCTTCCCGTAGAGCTGCTTCAACGATCCATCCCGCTGCAGCTTCCGGCGCACTCGCACGCTTGGCCAGCTCCGCAGCTTCTTGAGACAGTTCCCGTGCCTTGTGAAAGCGGCCATAGTATGCCTCGGTGTCGGATTGACACACGATCAGGACATCCTCGACTCCCGCTTTGCCCTTCGCCCACGCCAACTGCTTCTGCATACCGGCATCATCTTTACGGAGAAATGCCAGGATGTACGCCGTGGCCCGCAAGTCGGAACCGTCTACGTTCTTGGTCACTGCCTCCTTGAACGTGGCTTGGGCGTCGTCCAGTTGGTACATCTCGATATAGTCGATCATCAAGTTGTTATAGGATTGGCTCGATGGCCTGATGCGGAGCGATTCCAGCTCTTCCGCGGAAGATTTGTCGAACCGTCCCTCCTTTAACAGGAGCTCACCCACGTTGTTATGCGGTACCCAACTCCCGGGAAATCGCTGGTCCCACTCGTTGTAGACTTCGATGGCCTTTTCCAATTGTCCGGTTACGTCGGCATAATAATGAGCTTCAATGTCGAGGCGCTGCATATCGGGCAAGCGATTTCGCAACTGATAGGCCGTTGTCATGTTCTGCATGGCGAGGCTGACCTCGCCGAGATTGTGGTAAGTGACGCCCAGGGCGGCATAGGCAGCGGCAAAGTTGGGATCAAGTTCGACAGCATGCTTGAGATACGGAAGGGCGGCCGGAGGTCCTTCCTTCTGGGCTTTCCGAGCCTGGGTGAAGGCTTGTAAGGCCTCCGGTGAGGAGCTGGTAGCTTCGTCGAGCGGTCGGGTGGACTTTTGCAGCGACGCCTTCGGTTCTCCCAGCTGAGCGCGTAAGCGATTGCCTGCTTCCCCCAACACCTTGACGATCTGTTTTCGATTTTCGATTTCCGCTTCTGTGCTGGCCAGCGTCACGCCGGTGCGGCAACTCACAACTTTCAGGGCAAGCCGATAGTTATTTCCGACGTCAGCAATTGAACTCTCCAGGAGTGCGGCACTGTTGGTGTGCAGGCATACTTCTCTAGCCAGGTCGAAGGTGAGGCGTTCACCCGGCGAATGATTCATCGCTTTTAGGGCCCCATTCACTTTTACGTCGGAGAGCAATTTGAGTGTTGTGGACTGCTGCAAGTCGACAATGAGCGCCGTTTTGAGCGCATCGTCGAAAACTGGATCGCCGGTTGAGTTCACAAAATCGGCAACCACAATGGCGTCTTCCCGCGTGAGGGCCCTGGTTCGATGCAGCCACCAATACCAAAGTCCCACAGCGGCTGTGGCAATCAGAAGCACAGCGAGGCTTGCTTTTGTCAGCCATTTTCGGCGCGGACCAGGTTTGTCATTCCCGGGTCCCGCAGCCGCCAGTCGCGCTGTATTCTTCTGGGCTTGTGCGATCCGCTCGGCGACCTGCTCCTGGGACAGAACTCCAGAACCTCTCTCCCGCCGCAGTTGCTTCAGATCTCTGATTATCTCGGAGGCATGCTGATATCGTTTCTCGCGGTCCTTCTGCAAGCACAGAGTAACAACAGCCTCTAGTTTGGCTGGAATTTCGGATTGAAGTTCGCGCACAGGAACCGGAATCTGTTGCAAAATGGCGCTGCGCAAGCCGTCGCGCGTTGCTCCTATGAACGCCTTCTGCCCGGTGCACAGCTCATAAAGGACCAGCCCGAAGCAAAAGAGATCAGTGCGGGCATCTAATTGGATGCCTTCGATCTGCTCGGGCGACATGTATCCCGCCGTTCCTATCGAGACCCCTGCGCGGGTGAGATTTGAATCCAACTCTGACCGCAATGTCGGCTTAAGCTGGGCGGTGTCTTCGTCCCGTACTTGCAGGGCCTCAGTGGCAGTCTCCCGGGTCGCGGTAACTAGCTTCGCCAATCCAAAATCCAGAATTTTGACCTGCCCTTGTCGGGTGACAAAGATGTTTGCCGGCTTTATATCCCGATGAATAATTCCCTTGTCGTGTGCTGCCTCCAGTCCTTCCCCAATTTGAATAGCAGTGTCTAGGATTTTTGCCAGCGGCAGACTGAATTTTCTGCTTTTGTCCAACGGCGATGAGACTGATCCAAACGCAATCAGGTCCCGCAGTGTGTGACCCTCCAAATACTCCATGACAATGAAGGGTTGCCCATCATGTTCTTCGATCTCGTAGATGGTGCAGATGTTGGGATGATTCAAGGTAGAGGCGGTGCGAGCCTCGCGCGTGAAACGCCCGAGAGCGACTGCATCACTACCCAGTTCTTCGGGAAGGAACTTCACGGCAACCGCGCGGCCCAGTTTAAGGTCTTCGGCGCGGTACACCACACCCATGCCGCCGCCGCCAATCACATTCAGCACGCGGTAATGTGAAACTGTCTTGCCGATCAGGCTGGTCGACTCAAGCTGTGGCTTTACGCCTGTTTCACCCCCGCCGCGAACCGGATCAGGGCGGGAAACGTCACTGTCGCTGCCGGCGCTGGGCCATTCCACAGGCACCATGAGGCGATAGCCTCGCCGGGCTACGGTCTCAATGTATTTAGGTTTGTCTGCCGAGTCGTTGAGCGCGATGCGGAGTTTCTTGATCGCGGTGTTGATACCGTGATCGAATTCCACCACCGTGTCGTTGGGCCAGAGTTTGTTTTGTATTTCTTCCCTGCTGACGACTTCGCCCTCTCGCTCTACCAGCATTTGCAGCACCTGGAAGGGCTGTTCCTGCAGACGGATACGGCGATCGTCCTTGTGCAGTTCCCCGGCTTTTAGGTCGAGTTGGAACGCTCCAAAGCGGACACGACCTGGGAGGGTGTTTTTCATGAACCTTCCTGGGAGCGTGGGCGAAGTTTACTACGTCGCTGGTATCCGTTCCAAGCGAAGTCTGGTGAATTCGGTGCTGATCTTGACTGCGAGGACTATATAAGATCGTCAATACTCGTCCGCCCAATCGACAATCGTTGCGAAGCTCTGCGAAAAGAAACACCCTGAATCGTCCAACGTATCCAACGCCGTGCCCTTCAGATGCTTTCTCGCAGCACCCTTTACTGCTCCGACCGGAGGCTAAGTAGCTTCCAAATCAGCCGATTACCAATCCACTTACAGTACACCTCCGAATCCACCACGGGTGCATTGTTTCGGACGGGCGATCACTCCATACTCCGCGCGACTTCGTGACGATTCCGGGACCAATCCCGAAGTTCTGACCTTCCTGGTTCCACCATTCATCGACGGTGGGCTCCCCACCGTCATCACCTGACCACAAGGAGGTCACCATGAAAACAAAAATTACCTTTAGCTCGTTGTGCCTGCTCCTGGCAGTCTTTCTGGGTCTGGCTCCAGTTCCGGCAGTGGCGGGCAACATGATCGTGTACAACAATGGGCTGCCAGACGGGAACGATGCCTGGACCATCAGCGACGGCTTCTCGGTCTCCGACTCGTTCAAGTTGTCGAGTGCGGCAAACGTAAACGCCGTTCAATTCACAGTCGCTCTTATTCCAGGCGACACGTTCAAGACTGTGAGCTGGACGATTTACTCACAGGGAGCAAACTTCAAGGTTTGGGGAAGCGGGACGGCAAATGCAGTTGTCCTGGTTGGCGGCGGCAATGAGGAGTACGAGGCGGAGATCTCTTTTCCGGGCATTCAACTACCCGCGGGAACTTACTGGATCAAACTGTCGAATGCCACCACCAATGACGGAAATCCTGTTTATTGGTGGGAGAGTGGAGGTCCTTCCAAAGCCACAGAGAACGTGGTGGGCACAATCCCGTCCGAGTCCTTCGCCATTGTCGATCCGCCGGCAGACTCGCCATCCGACGTGGCGCCTGCCAGTTCAGCATCCGGTTATGGAACCATTCTCCTGTTGGGATCTGGCCTACTCGGTATAGCTGGCCTGGTGCACCACAAAATGGGCCCGTGACGCGGGGCGTAAGACTTTGCGGCAGAACTTCCCTGGCCGGAGCCAAACGCTCCGGCCTTTTCTCATCCGGGCCCGACGCAGACATCACCCCAGAAATTACAGGATCGAGGCTCGCCAAACGCCTCTCCGCCCCTTGCACCAGCCCTTTCCAGAGACAGAACAGCTTTGCCATCAGTCGATTACCCGATCATCTGAAAACCATTCGCAATCCATCCCCGGTGCATTGTCGCTATAGCCTGGCGACTTCACACTGCCGCTAGAAGCTGAACAGGAGGCTTTGACAATGACTGATCCACTGGAGCTTTATGCAGCCACGCAATTGCTATTCCGGGCCTTTCATTATCTGCATCCCCGGATGCGCGGCGGGGGGCTAGGGCCGCCGCAGCCCATGAATGCCGAGGCTCTGGCGGGGTGCATCCTGCACGGATGCATGTCGAAAGTAGTCCGGGAATTGCAGACGCAACGTTTCAAAAGTTCGCTCAGCCCGACTGGAGATCTGCCCGGCTGGATACGGAATCGGCACGGAGATTGAAGAGAAAGGAATAAGTCAACATGAAAACGCCAACGAGTACAGAGATCGCAATGACTACCGGACCGTTCTTAAGACTGTTGATGTTGTTTAGAGAACGAAAAGCCCAGGCTCAAGTCGAGGCTCGATACTGTATTGATCGCAGATTAGCCATAGCTGACGATGGCTATCCGACTGAACCTGATATCTCAGCTCCGCGGTTTCGGGCTGATCGAATGACCCTCGGACCTTTCTTGACATTGATCCTCACGCTCAATGGCCGGCATGCCCGCAGGGTGTCCAATCGGCAATCCCCCGGCTTGGCCGGAAACGAGGAGCGCCGTGGCTATCCTTCTCAGGACGAGGACAGTACTGCCTCTTTTCATTACCCAGCGGCAGATGCTTTGGAAGCGGCTGCGAAGGTACCACCGCTGACTCGGGTCAGTGCCCACCATAGTTCTGGCATTCTTGCTGTGGCCACCTTGGCCCAACGAAAAATACACGCTTAATGTGAGCCGTTCTGGAAATGCCGGCAGCCGCCTCCTCGGGGCGGCATTTCTTTTGGCCCCGTTACCCATTCTGATGTTTAGGACTCGGCAACGGGCATCTGCAGCCACCAGGCAAAGCCGGATTAAGCCCGATATGACATCGAATCACCAAGTTACCAGTTCACCCGAAATACAGTACCGATTCACCGCCGGTGCATTGTCTCCGCCCGCCAGTTGTCGCAAAGTGACCCCATCACGCAGACAGTTCGCCGTCGCAAGATACGAACTGCAGGCGGATAAATTCACTCACGAAAAGGAACAACACAATGAAAAGCAAACTGGTATTACTCGCATGGATCGGAACTCTGGCCCTGGGTGTCAGTGCTCACGCCGCAACTTCCAACACCAAGAGCATCACGCCGAATGCTCCTCGAAGCCATTCGGTATCCAAGGACAGCTCCTCCGCGGTCACGAAGGCGACCCGGCCGCGAGCGATCCCTGGTCCCACTGCTCACTTAGGCGGAGCCAAGAAGTAGATGATGTGCCGGTTGGCCTTTACCCCAGCCGACCATCATTCACTTTTCGAGTAGGACGGCACGATCCGTCCTACTCTTCGCCATTTATCAAGCGGGCATGCACCCAGGAGACAGCAATGATTTTGCGGGAATTGATTATGAGATGTCTGACTACCATTTTTCGGACTGTGGTCTGCTTCGCGTTGATCAGATTAGCCGATTCATCCACGGCACTTGCCCAGCAGACAAGTCTACCGGCAACGAACGGCGCGGTCGATTATGTTTCGAAGGCGACAATCTTCGGAGCGCAATTCTCATTTCAGGCGCAACTATCGGCTCCCAATAGTTCCCTGGAGACTCCGGGGGCCGGTGCAGCAGCAAGCAGAATCGATTATGCCAATATCCGGCAGCGGTCTATAACTTTAGCGTGGGACTGGAATCAGGCCAGCAGTTGGTTTGATTATTCCTTTACTACTACCGGTGGTCGATACGACCCAGGTGGGGTGTGGAACTTCTATTCTGGTCCCTCCACTCATAGCATCATGAGCGGAAATACTGTGTACCTCACTAAAGACAATGCAACTGCGGCCAGTCTATCAACCGATTGGGAGATTCAGGAACAAGCGCAGCCTGTCAAAGGTACAAGCCCGGGAGAGTACTTCACGATGGAGTGGGGACTTACACACCTTCTAAGTCTTGATACGCAGAAAACCAAGTTTCTGGAAGTCGGTCTGGCAGGCTATGACGAGTGGCCCGTGTCAGGTAGTATCACGGTGCTTCCATTTACTCAGCTCTCTGGAGGCGCGTCTGTTTCACAGCACGCCCTCGGATTCCAGACAAATTTGACCTTGCCCGAGAAGAATTTCAGTCTCTCGTTCAAGTACGAGCCCGAATATCTGCGTCATGGCCAAGGACCCGTCGTCATGGTTAACGCTTCCTGGACGTGGTAAGTCGAGATTCCCCGGGTAAGCGACTCATCGCACATCGCCATCTTGGCGATCAGTTCCCGTATTCAGCCAGCAGGCGACGAGATTCACCGGGCAGCAATTCCACACTGCTGAGCGAATACCAGGGCCAGCATCAGGGAAGAGAATAGGCTTTCACTTTGTGATCGATTCGATCAGGCTTCAGAAGTTTTTCAGCGAGTTCAATTCCCGGTTGGCGATATCGTGCGGCAGAGGCAAGTAGCCTAACGCGGAACATTCTTTTTGACCTTCGGTTAAGATCCATTTCAGCAGCCGCACTAATGCCAATTTCTTTGCAGAATCGGAAACTTCTTGTGGCAGCAAGAGCCAAGTGAAAGTTGCGATGGGGTAAGCGCCTTTCGCCGGAGGATTGGTGATAGACGATACCTCGCCATCGCCAGCTATGGCCACTTTCGCCGCCTCAGCCAGGCTATCGAGTTGGGCGCGGATGAATTCTCCTGAACTGTTACGGACCGACCCAAAATTCAACTGATACTGGATGGCGTACACCAACTCGACATAGCCGATCGAATTCGGCGTTTTTTGTACCGCGGAGGCAACGCCCTCATTGCGCTCGTTCCCCATCCCGACAGGCCAGTTGAGCCTGGTTCCAGTACCTACCTTAGCCTTCCAGTCAGGACTTACCTTCGACAGAAAGTCACTCCAAGCGTAAGTTGTACCGCTACCATCAGAGCGATGTTCCACCACGATTTCCACATCTGGCAGATCCACACCTCGGTTTGATTTACGAATTTCGGGATCATTCCACTTTCTGATCTCGCCAAGATAGATCTTGGCCAGAACCTCAGGAGCAAAGTTCAGATACGGTTGTACGCTCGGCAGGTTGTAGATGGGTACAATTGCTCCCAGTACGGTCGCGATGCGCACGAACTTTGCGTGCAGGTTGGGATTATCGAGGTCGGGCTGAGAGACATCGGAAGCGGCAAAGTCGACCTTATTATCAGCTAACATTTCGGCACCTTGCTCTGATCCCACAGCATCGTAACTAAGGCTGACCTCCGGGTTGGCATGTTGAAATGATTGAAACCACTTCTGGTATAGCGGTGCGGGAAAGGTGGCGCCGGCGCCACTAAGAGTGGTCTGAGCAAGTTTGTTATTGGAAGGAACGGTTTCGGCTGACCTCTGCTGTTTTTTGGCGGCGATCATCTCTCTAACGGCAGTGCTGGTAAGGTCATCGGTTATGCTTGTCCAAACCATTTTGCCTGGGGTCACCAGGTAAGACCATAGAGTCGCCCCACCTTTGCCGACTAATTCGATCGACAGGTAGCCTGCATAAACCGGCACGCGGTTATTGGCGGCTGAACGTGAGCTTGTACCAACATAGCCGGTAATCCAGATCCGGCCTGTCTCCTTGACTACTGCATCCGATTGAGCCGGGTTTTCGACAACCTGATATGTGCCGCTCTTGCGAATCTGCTTAATCAAGCTCTGCCGCAGTCGATCAGCCTGGTTGCCAGTCCCGAGGTCGCTAATGTAAACATTCTTCACTTGCGCCAAGTTCTGCGCCGTCTGAGCATGAACGTACCACAGGGACGGACATGCGACCAGAAAGCCAAGCACCCTCCACGCGCGCTTGGCGTCAGGTAGCGCAATCCAGCGTCCAGGTGTGAATGCTGACAATATCCTCAACCAGGTTTCCTCTCCGCCTCGGGTTGGGAATCGACAGACGAAACGGTTCGACCCGACATCAACCTATCAACAGGTATGGTACCGGATATTACTTTCTGGTGAAGGAGGCTCTGGCGGAACGGCACTGGGCCTCGGGCGCAGCACTTCTCTTAAATCCGGTCCACTATGAGGTGAAACGACAGAGTGGAAGCGGTGACACGGCTTCTACCGTAATAAACAAAGAGGGCCAGCCACAGGGTTTGAAAGACAAGGATCACCGGGACAGAAACCAACTGTGCGAAGGCCGCGCCAAGATCGGGTGTAGCCAGCGAGGGAGAGGGCATCAACAAGAAAATGATGCTGAGGTAAATCAGCAACAGGATGGCCATCACCTGATAGGTGGAAATTCGCGATGCGCCGCGATGGTCCGCCCGGAGCCATTCGGAACAGGCGCGCCATCCCCAACTGGCGATCAACGGAATGAGTGCTGCCAGGCGAAATTGTTCCGCCAGGAACAGCGCGACTCCTACCAATCCCGACACCGCGAACACCGCGGAAGTAACCGCCTGAACCGGGATCAAGGGTTCGCCGTCCAGTCCGGAAGCATAGGCTGCTTTCTTGGTGGCGCCGCGAATCACCAGGTTGTGATGCTGAAAAAGACGCGCGATGGCAGGATTGGCGTCCCGCAGTGGCATGCCATAGCAGCATCCAAAGCTAAGACAGGCCAGGCGCCCAATCGATTCAGCCAGCACATAGGCGATTGCGGCGGCCGCGAAAGTCGGCAGTAGGGGAATCTCACAATGTAAGAAACGAGCGGCCAGCGGGCGCAAGGCCAGGACCAGGAAAGGCAGCAGGATGGTCGCGACGAAGGCGGCGCCGGCAATCGTGAAGGTGTTGCGTTTGCGCTCGACGATACCGGCGATCAGCCGCGAGGCGGGGACACAAGCCAGGATAACCAGCAACACCAAGGCAATACTGACGGCCACCGGTATACCGACCGAAGCCAGCAAGAGCAACATAATTGCGAAGCCGAATGCTGTCCCAGTGGCGCTGAAGAAGCCATAGAAAGTCAGGTTGAGTCCGCGCCATGAGCCATCAGCCGACTTTGCGATCGGCACCGCGGCCAACATTTGCCAGCGCTCAGCGGGAAGGGTGCGTACGCCCCAGACGAGTAGAACAGACAAGCCCAGGGCAAGGGCAGCGACGAATCCGACGTTCAGCATGATTCCTCCTCGACTGGCGTGGCCAGTAGCGAGCGCACGGCGACATCGGTTTCCGTGACCGGCTCGCCCAAGGTCAGCGAGAAACGGCTTTGGACGCCGCTGCGCTGCTGGTTCTCGACCAGGTCTTGGGCAAAGCGAATGCGATCACGCTGGAACAGCAGGACCACGGTACTGCTGCCCGGTCGAAACAGTGCCTTAGGCGCGCCCGCTTGGAGCAACATTCCTTTTTGGATGGCTCGCGGATTCTCGTAACGATGCTGGCTGTAGCGCTGTTCGATCTGTCCGATCATGAGCGCCACCACCTCGATCATGGCCACGCGTCCCACTCCAGAGCCGCTGGGGCAATCGGTATCCAGAATCGTAACAACGCGACGGTTCTTCGAAACCGGCGTGATCAACTGAACCGCAGCGTGGGGATTGCAGGGATAATAGCGACCCTCGACCGAGTAGATGTCGAGTACGCGGCCCGACACCGGGCTATGCGTGTAATGATATTTTTCCGGGGTCAGGCGAAAGACCGCAAAGTCGCCCCCTGCGAACCAGCGCTGCCAGGGCGAGCCATCGCCAAGCAGCTCGGGAAAAGAGAAGAATTTTTGCTTCAGATACAGACCCGACGACTGTGCCAGGGAGCCGATCAGGCCGCGCGCGTCCGCCGGGCAGACCACCGCCCGCGGATTATCCGGCATAGGACGACAGCTCCAATAGCGGATCTGGCGTTCGAAGATCTTGCGAGCCGTATCGTATTCTGACAGGTTGCCGACAAACTCGGAAAGCTGGATACCTGATCCGCGAAGAAACTTAAGCATGCCGGTCGCCCTGGACGCCAGCAGGTTGTCGTAATTCAAGTAGCCGAGCACGCGTGATACATAACGACTGGAAGCTAGCCGGGTCAGCAGCGGGGCCTTCTCCAGCGTCGGCGAGAAGAGTGCGCTGACCACGGAGTTGGCCAAAAGATGCTCGCGCACGATGTTGCCAGTGGCGCGATCAATGTACTGATGCTCGGGCTGGCTCATGCGAGTGTCTTCTCCGTCTGGCGGCGGTCGTGCGCAGTCAGCAACACCAGCAAGTTCAGCAGGGCTGCGATTTCCTGCGGTGAAAGGTCGTCAGCCAGCACCCGCTCCTCCACATCGTGAAGAAATCGCGGAGCCCCATGGATTCGCACGCCGTAGCGCAAGCAGCGCATGACTTCGCAGGACTCCGAGCGCTCCAACTCTGCAAAATCTTGACGCAGGTGGAGAAATGCCTCACGCAAGTGCTGACGTCGCAGATCCTGGCGATAGAAGTCTTCGGCCATGCGATTAAATTCGCGAGCTTCGATATGCAACGCGTCTTTGGCCGAGTCGCCCACAACACTGCGTAAGAGGCGATGGCTGGCCTCCTGTTGCTTATCATTGCAGCGCTCAACTAAGTCTGCCAGCGTGCCTTGGATGTTCATGGCTTCGGCCAGATCGCAGGCCGTTTGGCTTATATAGGCAAGGAGTGCCCGGCGATAGTCGCGAATCGAGATCCGAAAATATCCGGGATGCCGCCGGCTGAGACGAGTTTTTTTGCAATGCAGCAGCAGGGTGCGAAGGAACTGGTTTCGCGAATCCCGATGCACGTAGAATGCCGGCACGCCCGCAGCGGAGAATAGGAACGGCTGGCGGCGCTCGCTCTCCGAAGTGGGATCGTCGGGAATTTGCTGATGCGTGACTTCCCCTTGCAGTGCCAGCCGGTAAGACAGCGCCAGCAGGAACTGTTGCAGGCTAGCGGCCGGAGCCATGTCGCGGTCGTAGCTGGGAAACAGGCTGTAATATCGCGCCTCGAAACCGGAATATCCGTCGCGCTGTTGTTCTCGCAAGCGCAGCGGCATGTAAAAAGACATGCGTCGGTCGACGATGCCGAGTTCATCCAGCTCAGACGACAACCGCTGAATATTGCCGGGCGATCCATCCAATGCCGACGCCTGTTCGGTCGCCAGCCAGGCCACGGGATAGGTCAGCAACCGCGCGTCGGGAACACAATCGCCACGAAGGTTAAACACCTTCGCGACCATGTGATCTAGCCCGCGCGGGCCGTACGGCGTGAGCGAATGTCCGCAAAGGCTGAGTTGCGCTTTCTCTTTCCATTCCCGCCACAGCAGCCGCAGGTGAGTGAAGTCCAACTCGTGCGGCAGGAATGACAGCAGGCGTTCGGGATGAAACTGGGCGAAGCCAATGCGGTACGGAGCGGCACTGTAGGTTCCGACAAAAAGTGCCAGGAAGTGTTCGTAGATTTTGATGGCCAGGTCGCCCAGGAGCTTCTCATTCTGAGCCAGGAAATTGGTTCGACATCGCAGCTGTTGATCGAGCAGGCGGCTGCCAATGCTGATGTGGATGCCATTGTTGGCCAGGCTAACGTTCGACAGACTGGGCAACACGATCAGGTCGTTGGCAATAATGCCGGCCTCGCGCAACTTGGCGATAGCGTTCAATTGACTTCGGCTGAGCACCTGATGGCAAAGGTGCATGTACTGATACTTCTCTTCTCCATTACTCCATCCGGCCAGACACGGGCTCATGAACAGCTCGCGGTAGAACGAGTCGGAGGTACAGGACGAGAGCTCTTCCTGGTGCACAGTCGGTACCGGCGCGTGATAGACGAGTGCTCGCTGTCCGCTTTCCAGCAGGCCAAAGCGCCGGTTCGCCCACGAGATCAGCAACGAGGTAAATAGGAATCGCCGGGCCGCCTCGCGAGCTATCTGTTCGCCGAGGGAGCGCTTCGGCTGCGCAGTCACGATGTGGAATGAGGTGGTCTCAGGCGAAGTGTTGTCGTTAAGGAAGTGCCGCAGCAGGTGCGACGCTTGCTCCCGCATCAGCTCAGGCAGGTGCGGTTGGGAGCCAATCAGGTCGGCCAGCGACAACTTTAAGGCATAGCTAAGGGGTAAGCGCAGCCAGCGCTCGCCGTTTTGTACGAAACGAAAACGTCCTGCGTCCGCGCGCTCGCCGATTGAACCATCCTTAGGAACTTGCAGATCGGCTTCGAAAACATCCAGAGCGTGGCGGCTGAGCCGCGACTCGGGAAAGCGTATCCAACTATTTTCCCAAACGCCGCGCGTGTCGTTGAGGAAGGCTTCCAACTCCAGCAGGGTACGCCGGGGGGCTTCGCCGCTGGCACTGCGGCGGGCGATGTTGTAAAAGAAGCGCGATTCGCGAATGCTAAGCGGCAAGTCGCAGTCGCCCGATCGACCCATCACGACGGCGTGCAATTCGTCTTCGCTGCCAGCGGTGGCGTCCTGGGCAACGAAGGGGAGTTGGTCCAAAGCAATGTTCTTACCATCTTGCAGGTCCAGCCATTCCAGCGATGCTTCAGCGCGAATCGTAGACATCGACACCTTGTGCCATGCTCAACAATTCTGTGATTCCACACTATTAGTGTGCTCCCGGATGTTGACGCATAAGTAAATGCCACATGAATAGTGCATAAATTCATGGGCTGGAACCAGCAGCGTAATTGTGGCGGCCAAGCCGGTGGGGTGAATTGTTATTAAAGCGACAAAATGATCTGGCGAGCGACGAACTATCCTGCTATCTCCTTTGCCAAGTCTGAATGCGACCCTGCTGGAATAATCGGGCAAGCTGTGCCGATGGTATCCATCCATGGGTTATAGTTGTGGGCTGCTCAAGGCTGAAACGAAAACTCCGGTTGAAGTATGGTTCTGCAAACCATCAATGAGGTCATCTCCGCGCTGGATACGATCGTCCAGCGGTCCTATGACAACGCCAGCCGTCTGGGCTATTTTGCGGCGCTATACCGGCGAGTGACCTGCGCGGTGCGCGACGGCATTGCCAGCGGTAGTTTCCAGAACGGCCCTCTGATGGAGCAACTCGACATCGTTTTCGCGTCGCGATACCTGGATGCGCTGGCCACTTTTCAGGCTGGCGGCACCGCGACGCGGAGTTGGATGCTGGCTTTTCAGGGCTGCAATAATGGAGATCTTCTCATCCTGCAGCAGCTGCTGTCGGGTATGAACGCCCACATTAACCTTGACCTTGGCTTAGCGGCTGCGCAAGTAAGTCCCGGGGAAGAACTGCCCCAACTCAAGCCGGACTTCGACCAGATCAATGGTGTATTGGCTAGTCTGGTGGGCGCCGTTGCGTCGGAGATTGCAGCGCTCTCTCCGTTGATCGGCGATCTGGAAAAGGTCGGTTTGCGCAGTGAGACGTCGCTGGTCAACTTCGACATAACCGGGGCCCGCGACGCAGCCTGGCTGACGGCCGAACGCCTGGCTATTGAGCCGGCGTCGCTGCACGCTGTCACAATCGACGGGCTCGATCTGGCGATTTCGATCGAGGGACGCGCAATTTTATATCCTCCTGTCGGGGGTGACGGCCTGAAAGTGATTCAACAGGCCGAATGCAAGGACGTTCGCCGAGTAATTGAAATCTTGTCGCAAGGCAGCGGTGCCCCGGTGAGTCAAACTGCCGGCGCAGGTTGATTGGCCGGATAACCTCCCAGCCAGAGCTGAACAGGAAGTCAGCGCACCCAATCGCTTAGAAGGGAGCCCGGGACAAGGTTAGCTGGGAAGGGAAATCGGATCGACAGCAGAGGATTGATTAGGTTTGGTGGACCTGGTCGGGATCAAACCATCCAGGGTGGTTGGCCGTCCGCAAGTTACTGAATTTATTATGGACGAATTTCCAGATATGCCCTTTTTCCCGGAATACTTAAATACTTACACAGTCCATTGTTCTGGAACCATCGAAATGTATAACCCCACGTGCCCAGGCGAACTACTCATGGTGCGTCATACCGCGTGCTCTTCCCTGTCCGGTTTGCTGTCGAATGCCCGCTTGTAGCCCTTGCACTGCAGCCCGGTAGAGCTGAGGCGCAGGATGTCGGCTCGCCTCAACTGCGACCTGCGGCAATGATATAGCCATCAAAGATGTCTTGTAACGCTGCATCGACGTGAGCTGTTGCCCCCTTCTCTATTCGCTCCATAAATCTTTTCTCTAACCGGCCAGTCTTAGATAGTGGAAGATCACGTCGGAAATTACGAATACCCATAAGTCGCCGTTCTGGACGCTTACAGGTTCGAGCGATGGGTAAGGACCAGTCAAAGTGTTTAAAGCTGTTGCAGGCCTTTTGGAACAGTTTGGAGCTAGCGGTGACGATTGCTTCGCTGTCGACGGACAGCCCTCTTACCGCCCCGACCCTTCTTGACTTGGGAAAGAAGAGAGAGCAAGCTGGCCGCCTGCACTAGGAGCCGGTCGGCATCGCAATGCGACATCGTTGCGAGATACAAGGACCCCACTCCATTCTGTTGTGATGAATCCAATGCTCGTTTGTGAGCCAGACTAGCTCTCCGGTCATACTCGGAAGCTGCCTCCTGTAGGACGTGCTGCCACATCTTGTCGGCCAGCCTGAAGAGCGATGTCTCCGACATGTTCAAGCACGGCCACATCCAGATACTGTTTAACGTTCTTGAGTTCGTTGCTCCCGGTGCGGGTAATCCTGAACCCGCGCCGCCCTCTCGGCCCGGGTTTACGCTCGCTCACGAGTTGGCGGGCAAGCAAACGCCGGGCAGCTGGCAACGTGGCCCCGAGCGAGAGGCCGGCTTGAGTCTGCCAGCGGTAGGGCGTATCAATCCCGGCGTCGACCAAACTCAAGATGAGCAGATCTAGCGAAGGGATCATACCTAGCTAAGCTATCAGCGTGTCACTTGTGCTGGACAGCAGATTCTGTGGTGTGAGCCTCTTGCTTAACGCTGGCACCGACACTTACCTATCTGACAGTCGAACACGAAACGTCGTCAACCGGTAGACGCCAGCCTTTTCAGGGCTGGCATCCACGAGTGCCATCTAACTGACTATACGTACCTCATCGTCGCCCCAACCCGTCATTTCCGCCCGTTTATCGGAAGCATAACGGAAGCAAAATCTGCGGGGCGGTGTTTGCCTCAAAACACTTAGCCGGACTGGCCGGTAAACTACCCTGCGATAGCGCAACCAGAGCAGCGCGGGTCCACGCCCTTCGGCGGGAGCCGACCACGCTGGAGGATTCGGCTTTCAAGGCGCCAGCAAGATCAATGTTTCCGCGTTTGGAACGCCGGAACTGGCGCGATAGAGGTGTGCGGCTGCATGCGCGATGTGTCGGCTCGCCTTACATCTGGTCTTTGTAGTTTTCGAGTGCGATCCGCACAAGCTGGCCGCGCGTCCGAGCGCCCGTCTTTCGGAATAGCTGCTGTAATGTACCTTTGACCGAACTCTCCGAGATCTGTAATTGATCGGCGATCTCCTTGTTCGCCAAACCCTTGAAAACGAATGAGAGCACTTGGCGTTCCCGCCCGGTGAGATTGCTGCTGGGGAGCGGATCATCTACCTCCGAAGGAGGCCCAACGATCCTATGAAGCTGCCTCTGGTCGAACCATGCCTTTCCTGTTAAAACGTCCCGGATCGCCTCTGAGAGTTGCTCAGGAGGCTGGTGCTTTGGAAAGATCCCGGCAATGCCTCGCTTCAGCAACTGCGCTGCATCGGCGTCATTAAGCCCAGCAGTGACAAGCAAAACCTTGCCCTTAAACCGGACGTCTTCGGCGACTCGCATGAAGTCCAGTCCGTCCCGCTGGCCGAGATCAAAGTCCAGGAGCACGAGATCAACCGCATTGCGCTCCAGGATCTGCTGTGCTTCCTCTATGGTTGCGCAGCCTGCGACCACTTCCAGTCCGCGCTCTCCGCTCAGAAAGCGAGCCACGCTCTCCCGAAATAGCGCGTGGTCGTCAATTAATAAAATGCGCACGCTTCGTCCGGGCTCAGGCATGTGTGACTCCCTGAGAGGAACCCACCGTTCGAAGCACGACTGCGAAGCAGCACCCTCGTTCGCGCTGCTCAAACAAAAGGTCACCGCCGAGGCTTTTTACCAGGGCGCGAGAAACATATAAACCCAGACCAGTGGCCTGGGCATCCTGCTGAAATGGACGAAAAAGTGTTTCCGGCTTTGCGATGCCTGTACCTGTGTCCTCAAACCGCACTACCACGATTTCATTCTTAGTTGAGGTGCTAATCGTCAGGTGTTTTTCCTCTGTATCCAGCATGGCTCGCCGGCTGTTCTTTGCCAGATTGAGAAACACCTGCATCAAGCCGTAGCGATCTGCCCAAACTAAAGGTATAGAATCTTCTACTATCCAGTTCAACTCTATATCGGCTTCGTGGTACGCCGACTCAATCAGCACTCTTAATTCATCCAGCACGGACGTCAACTCAGTGGCGGAGCGAGCTTTTTCGGACGGGTCAGACAATTCCATCGACGACAGTTTTTCCAATCCCTGTATCACGGTGCCGAGGGCCTCAAAGTCGGCGTTGTCTCGCAGGACATTCACCCGGGCCAGGTTCTTATGCACCACCAGTGCCGCTCCACAGAGATTACGGATTTCGTGAGAGACGGCGCTCATCAGGATACGAGTGTTCTTAAGGAGGTAGTCGAGGCTAAGATCCTCGCGGTTGCGAAGATCTTCCGAGAGGTCAACAATGATCGCCGCCAATCGATTGCCGGACAAGGTGGAATAGGTCGAGAACCACACCCCAGCCAAGAAGACCTCGCCATTGCTGCGCTTGCCGCGGCATTGCAAGCTGGTACGGAATCCCTGCGGACGTCTGGACTGGAGCGCTGCGAGCAAGGCCGGCAAGTAAGGGTGAACATTGCTCCCTGCCAGGTGCTGCTCGGAAGCAGTCAGCAGACGTTGAGCGGCCTCGTTAGCTAGAATTATCGTCCCTTCTGAATCAAGGGTAATAATCGCCGCCGGACTGCTATCCACGAGCGCCCGCACCTGCTCTTCGGCCTCACGGCGGAGTTGCGCCTCGTTCTTCAGTTCTTGCATGTGTTTGAGGACGATGCGGCGATTTCGGAGCAATTCAAAAATTAACAATCCGGTGCCGATAAAACCTGCCGAAGAAAGCACCAGACGAGGAATCGCATCAGCTGGCGGAAGATTGCTGAACTCTTCTTGCAAGATGGCGCAGACAATGGCAACACCAACGATCTGCGTGCGCGAAAGAAACCCGCCCGCGATCATGATCGGAAACAAATAGAGAAACCCCAGCGAAATGTAGGGCTGCGTCCACCAGTCGACCAGAGCGATCACCGCAACCAGAACGGCCGCCAGGAAGAGCAACCTCGTGCGATTTTCGGGGACATAGATGGAAAGCGCGTTCGGGAGCCGCATGTTTTCCTTCCGGAAGTATGTTGCCAAATCCCAAGGTACGCTGTAACCCACCATTCAACAAAACAGCCGAAAGATACATCGAGTTGGCCAAAAGATAGCCTATGGCGACCGAAAGATAGCCTCATAGCTCCCCAAAGTTGAGAGATTATCGAGAGACGGACACTTGTGCTCGTAACCCGAGTGACATTGGGCGCCCTTTGTGTTCGAGACTTGGCCAAGGCGTGACGCCGATCGCGGAGGAGCGATTGCGAGCGTTCCCAAACTTCACCTGTGCAAGGACGAACTCGTTGGACTTCCAACCAGGCGCTCGGAGTAATCCAATGAGTTTGGACAAGGTGAATGGTTACGTTCTGGTGGGAATCAGTTTCTTGGTTGTTTGCCTGTATGTCGCAGTGGTTGCTATCGGCATGATTGAGTTGACGTCCCGCAAGTCAGGCTTGGGTGCCGGAAAGAGATCGAGAAATCAGCGTGCCACCCGCAGGTGTCGAAAGGCAAAAAGATCGCCAAATTCTTAGCAGGGAACTCCTCTTCGAGAAGGGAAGTCATGGATGCAAAAGCTGCGATGGCATTGCTGTGCCTTGATATTGTGTGGTCTTCTGGCCGCATGTGAGAAGAAATTCAATCCCGCTGATGGCGCAGCGCCGCAAGCTCCAGTCACCGAGACAAGCAATACAGGCTTGGTTACAGTCGAAAAGCCGGAGCAATCTTCGCTGGTTACGGCAACCCGGATAGAAGCCCATGCGCAGCTGAACGTAACCGGAACCGTAAACCCCGATATCGCCCGTGAAGTGCCGGCGATCTCGTTGGCAAGCGGTCGTATCGTCTCCATCAAAGCTCGCCTGGATGACAATGTTACCAAGGGCCAATTGCTGTTGCAGGTGCAGAGCACTGACGCCACGAACGCCTTTGACGCTTATCTGAAAGCTGTAAACGACGAGCAATTCGCCAACAAGACGTACCTACGCACCAAAGACCTTTACGATCACGGCGCGGTCCCCCTCAGCCAGCTTGACCAGGCCGAGGACGCGGAGAAAGATGCCAACGCCGATCTCGTCGCCGCAGAAGAACAACTCAAAACTCTCGGTGTCGATAAGAATCATCCCTCCAGCATCGTGAACGTGTATGCGCCGATCACAGGCGTTATCGTCGCGCAGAATGTAACCAATGCTGCGGCAGCGGGCGTTACGTATTCGGGGACATCTACGCTGTTTACGATCGCCGATCTGTCTATCGTCTGGATCCTATGCGATGTTTACGAGAATGACATTCCCAAGATTCACCTTGGGCAAGAAGCCCTGATTCGAGCGAACGCTTATCCCGATAAGGGATTGACAGGCCGCATCACTGACATAGGCCCCGTCCTCGACCCTAACATCCGCACCGCCAAGGTCCGCATTGAGATCCCCAATCCGGGGATACTCAAGCTAGGCATGTTTGTAACCGCGACCTTTGAGAGCCGGACGGAGGAGGCCTTTGCGGTCGTCCCTGCTTCCGCCATCTTGCACTTGCATGATCGTGATTGGGTCTTTGTCCCGGCCGGAGGAAAGCAATTTAAGCGCGTCGAAGTAAATGCAGGCGACATGCTGCCTGGCAGCAACCAGCAAATTCTTTCCGGAATCGCGCCCGGCCAGCAGGTGGTATCGAACGTTCTCCAACTGGAAACCACTTTGGAGACGCAATGATTCGCAGGGTGGTCGATTTTGCGCTGCAGAGCCGCTTTCTTGTTCTGGTGGGCGCGGTGCTGTTGTTTGCGTGGGGCGTCGTCTCGTTCCACCGTCTACCCGTCGAAGCATATCCGGACGTGGCGAATAACTACGTCGACGTGATCGCGCAGTGGCCCGGCATCTCCGCTGAACAGATCGAACAACAAGTCACTATCCCGATTGAAACAGTGGTGAATGGTATTCCGGGAGTCGTCCATGTCCGGTCGTGGTCGCTTTTCGGGCTCTCGACTGTGGAAATGGTTTTCGGTGAGGAAACGACGGATTTCGAGAACCGCGAACGAGTCCTAGAGCGGCTCTCGCAGGTAAGTTTGCCTCTGGGAGTCACGCCACAGATGGGGACTGACTGGAGCCCGGTCGGCCAAATTTATTTCTACACCCTGCAAAGTACAAATCCCGAGTACGACGTCATGGAGCAGAAGGCGCTCGAAGATTGGGTAGTGGATAAGAATCTGAAGTCCGTCCCAGGCGTCGTTGATAACAGCCCTTTCGGCGGCCCCACTCGCGAATATCAGGTTCGCCTCGATCCGGACAAACTGGTCTCGTACGGACTCAGCATCGCCCAGGTGGAGCAACAACTCACCACTAACAATACCAACGCAGGCGGCAGCTTCATCGAGGCCGGACTGCAGCAGATCAACATTCGAGAGGTAGGCCTGGTCAGAAACATTCAGGACATCGAAAACACCGTCATTACGACCAAGAGCGGCACTCCGCTTCGGGTCAAGGATATTGCCGTCGTAACGCAAGGCCCGAAGATCCGGCTTGGCCGGTTTGCCCGGGCGTACCATCGGGAAGACGGAAAGATCGTCGACAATGACGATGTAGTGTCGGGCATCATAGCCCTACAAAAGGGCGCGGATGCGCAGCCCGTGCTGAAGGGCATCCAAAAGAAGGTACAGGAACTGAATGAGCACATTCTGCCGGAAGGCGTGAAGCTTGTCCCCTTCATCGACAGAAGCGACCTGCTGCACTTTACAACCCACACCGTCCTGCACAATCTGACCGAGGGAATCGTCCTGGTCGTCATTGTTCTTTTTCTTTTCCTCGGCAACGTTCGCGGCGCAATCATCGTTGCCCTCACCATCCCATTCTCTTTGTTGTTCGCTGCCATTTGCCTTGACCTACGGCATATTCCAGCCAACCTGCTTTCGCTGGGCGCGCTGGACTTCGGCATGGTTGTGGACGGCGCAGTGGTGATGGTGGAAAACATCGTTCGTCATCTGCATCGCGGCGACAATGGGACATTGACTCCAGAAGAGAAAATCCGCGACGCAGCCCATGAGGTCCAGCGGCCCGTCTTTTATGCGATCCTCATCATTATCACAGCCTATCTGCCGATCTTCACTTTACAGGCGGTGGAAGGCCGACTTTTCAGGCCCATGGCATGGACCGTCGCCTTTGCTCTGCTGGGCGCGCTGATCTTCTCCATCATCATTGCTCCCGTGCTGGCCAGTTTTCTGTTCCGCAAAGGCACCAGAGAATGGAAGAACCAGGTGATGGAACATCTTACGGTGCACTACCGTAAAAGCGTCACCTGGACCATCCACCACCGCGGCTTGACGGTTGGCGTTGGCATAGTCGGTCTAGCAATAGCAATCTATCTCGCGTTCGGCGGCGTAATCGGCTCCGAATTCCTTCCGCATCTGGACGAAGGCGCATTGTGGGTGCGTGGCACTCTTGCCCAAAGCGCTGGACCCAGTGAAGGCATCCGGATCGCCGATCAGGCGAGAATCATCCTTTGCTCCTTTCCTGAAGTGAGTGAGTGCACCAGTCAAACCGGCCGCTCAGATGACGGAACCGACCACACAAGCTTCTTCAATACTGAGTACTTTGTGGGTTTGAAGCCGAAGGAGCAGTGGCGGCCTGTGTTTCATCAGAACAAAGACGAACTGATCGCCTCCATGCAGATGCAACTCGAGAAGGAAATCCCGGGCGTCGTCTGGGGCTTTTCGCAGCCGATCGAAGACAACATGGAGGAGGCAGTCAGCGGAGTCAAGGGCGAGCTTGCCACCAAAGTCTACGGTGATGATTTGCACTTGCTTGAGGAGAAGGCCGACCAGATTGCCAATATTATGCGCAGAGTTAACGGGATTACAGACCTGGGAGTCTTCCAGGTAACCGGTCAGCCTGACTTGAATTTCGTGGTGGATCGAGAGAAGGCGGCGCGCTGGCAGATCAATGTGGCAGACGTGCAGGATGCCATCCAGACCGCCGTCGGAGGGACTGCGCTGACCCAGGTTCTGAAGGGTGAGCAGGTTTATGACCTGACGCTGCGCTATCTCCCCAAGTATCGAGATACCAGGGAAGGGATCAGGAATATTCGCCTACTCTCGCCATCCGGCGAACGAGTTTCTTTGGAGCAGCTCTGTAAGATCCGGGAAGCGGATGAAGGCTCCGAAATCTATCGCGAGGGAAACCAGCGATATGTGGCCATTAAATACAGCGTGCGAGGCAGGGCTCTAGGTGACGCCGTTAAGGAGGCCATTCGGAAGGTAGACGCGCAGGTACAGCTTCCGCGTGGATATCACATTGGATGGGAAGGTGAATACCAGAGCGAAGTGCGCGCAGAAGCCCGGATGCTCATCATCATTCCGATAACCGTGCTGCTGATCTTCATCATTCTCTATTCGATGTACCGGTCTGCCAAGTGGGCGCTCCTGATCTTGGCCAACGTCGCTATGGCCCGTATCGGCGGATTGCTTGCGTTGCTAGTAACGGGCACGAACTTCAGCGTGTCCTCAGACGTAGGCTTTCTCGCGCTCTTCGGTGTTTCCGTGCAGACCGGTGTAATCATGCTCGAGTACATCAATCAGCTGCGCGCGCGTGGCCATTCGATTGAGGATTCAGCTGTACAGGGAGCGGTCCTGCGCTTGCGGCCCATCATGATGACGATGCTCGTCGCGACCCTCGGACTGCTTCCGGCGGCTATGTCTCACGGGATCGGGTCGGATTCGCAGCGCCCCTTCGCCATCGTGATCGTCGGCGGGTTGATCGCTGATCTCGTCATGAGCATTTTTCTGCTGCCAACGCTTTACGTCTGGGTCGCAGGGAACAACGATGTTCTTCCTGTGCCGGAAACGGAGATTGAGTGAGATCGTACCAGCGTTTCTGGAGCCTGTTATTGTGGACCTGCCTGTGCTGCGGGGAGACGACGGTGTGCGGGCAGGCTGCTCCCTCCGCTCCCCTTACCATGCAACAAGCTGTTGATTATGCCGTAAAACATAATCCCACCCTGCTTTCGATACAACAGAACGTTCTCTCGATGAATGGGCAGGAGGTGGAAGCAGGACTGCACCAGAATCCGAACTTCACCCTGTACGGCACCAATCTCAGCAATCCCGCCACTTCTTCGACACCCTACGGCTACAGCTTGCAACTGTCACGGCTTTTTGAGCGCGGGCAAAAGCGGCGCTGGCGTTTAGACGGCGCGCGAGCAACGACCTCTCAAACAGAAGCCCAGTTCCACGATCAGCAGCGTGGAACGGTCCTGGCGGTGAAGCAGGCATTTACCACGATGCTTCTGGCCAAAGCTGCAATGAAAGTCGCACAAGATAACTTGAAGAACTACCAGCAACAGTTGGATATCTTCACTGCTCGCTACAAGGCTGGGGACATCGGCAAGATCGATTTCGAGAGGCTCGATCTGCAGTTGGCGCAGTATGAGAGCGACGAGGCCACTGCGGAGATGAACCTGGTCCAAGCCAGCGACCAACTCCAGACTCTTTTGGGCTACGAGCAGCCAAAGAGGGATTTCGACATCGTTGGCGACATCGTTCCTCCCCCAGTTACCATCGGCTTGGCCGACCTGGAACAGAAGGCCTTAGCTAATCGTCCTGATTATCATGCCGCACAGGCGGCGGTGCGGGTCGCAGATGCCAACTTCAAACTTGCCTACGCCAATGGCACTACAGACCCTATTCTGGAAGGAGAATATGACCACAACGGCAATCTGAGTAGCTATGGCTTCTATGTCAGCATTCCGGTCCGTATCTTCGACCGCAACCAGGGGAACAAAGATACCACCAAGTATTTGGCGCAAGGCAGCCGGTTTTCTGAAATAGCCGCTCGCAATCAGGTCTATTCCGATGTTGACCAGGCGTGGATCGCATATACAACTTCAAAGATACTGTCAGATCGCTATAACCAGCATTACTTGGCTGAAGCGAAAGACGTGCTGACCATAGCACAGTATGCCTACCAGCGTGGCGGCTTCGCATTGATCGATTATCTGAGCGCACTGCAGGATGATCGGACCATAACCTTGAACGCTCTCAACTCTTACGCCCAGACTTGGATGGCGGTCCACCAACTTAGTTATACGACCGCTTCAGAAGTAGTTCCCTAACGCGGAATCTCCGAGAGATGTGCGAACCAACTCGGTTCCACTGGCACCTGTGATCACTAAGGCAATGGCGTCCCTTGAATCCCTTTACGGCTGGGCCTTGCCGGCAACCGCTGAAGCCGAGCCCCGTAGGGCTGCGCTCCACCGGTCTCTATGTTGTTGTGTACGCTAACTTTACAAGTGACAGATCAGGAGGAACAACCCAAGAAAATATTGCAAGTGAAAAGATGCAAAGCGGGCAAGTTATTCATTAAAAGGTGCATGGTGGCCAGGGGCGGAATCGAACCGCCCACACCAGCCTTTTGAGGGCTGTCTACCGAATAGCCGAAGCGGTTGAAAATCAACGGATAATAATGATGCCGCGGGAGATGGTGGAGGCGCGCTGTGGGCTGACAATATGCTCTTCGGTAATCCCCGGCGCTTTCGCATGGATCATGCCTACCAGGCGGTCGATCGCCTGCAACAGGGAAACGTAATTGGCTGGTTTCAGTGGCGCTTCGAGTGGGGACCCCGGGCCCTGGGTAACCGCGGTATTATCGCCGACGCCCGCAATCCTGCGATGAAAGACATCGTCAATACCCAAATCAAGTTCCGCGAGTCTTACCGGCCTTTTGCTCCATCGGTATTGGCGGAGCGTGCGGAAGAATTCTTCCAGCTGCCGAACGCGATAAACCAGTACCCAGCGCGCTATATGCTGTACGTTGTGCCGGTGCGGCTTTCGAAGCATAGTGTGCTGCCGGCCATCACTCACGTGGACGGGACCGGTCGCCTGCAGACCGTATTCCGCGACAGCAATGCTCGCTATCATCAATTGATCGAGCGTTTCGGCCAGGCGACTGGCATCCCGGCGGTGCTCAACACTTCTTTCAACCTCAAAGGCGAGCCCATCGTTAACACTCCCGCCAACACCTACAACACCTTCGTCAAGAGCGAAATGGATACTCTGGTGCTGGGGAATTTCGTTGTCGAGAAGTCTCATTAGGGTTAATTATCCAAAATCTTGATACAAATGGGACTCTATAACCCCTCCTTTCACGGCTCTCACAGCTCTCCATGATGCCGCACCGCACCGATGGCACTAAGGGCTCGGCTAACTGTCCTCTTGGAATAATTGGCTGGAGCGGCACGTTAGCCGGGTGGGTGATGGCTGCCGGCAGCGGCGCATTTATTGCACCTTGCGGATCCCGGAGCGGGTACTGCTCCGGGTACATGCACGGATTTCAAACTGAGGCTCTCATCCTCAGGACCCTGCTTTTAGGAGCAGGGTCTTTCTGTGTCCAGTCGACCATGGCGGCGCGGGTAAGGCGTGCCTGGCGTGTCTTGTCGAAGCGCAGATAATACTTCTCGGTCGTCTTGATTGATCTGTGGCCCAGCAATAGGCTCACGTCTTCCAGCGACGCTCCCGCATTAAGCTTCGAGATCGCAAACGTATGCCTCAGCATGCGCGTCCACACTCGCAGCTTCTTACCATGACGCTTCAGGGCGGCCACACGGTAGACATGCTCAAGGCTTCGGCGCCAACCGCGGACGGCCGTTCCAGGTTTGCCATTGCCGGTCCAGAAGAAGTACTGCTGACTCATCGGTGGAATGGCCAGCACTGCTTCCGCAACATAATTCTCGACGGCCACATAGACCGGATTGCCATTCTTCTGTCTGCGCAGCATGACGCGCCAGATCCCCTGATCGTCTTTTGTGAGGCGATCCCGCTGCAAACGCACGACGTCAATCATGGCCAGACCTGTCCATCTAGCGGTCAGCAGGAAGGCTCAGGCGATGGGCCCGGTGTTCGTATTCGTGACCGCGCTCCCACGTATGCGAGACGTAGCAGGCATCGAGCAGCTTCTCGAATTCTCCCGGTCGGAAGTATTCCGCCTCAGGTTCCGGCTCCTGGCTTCGCTTGATGTACTCGGTAGGGTCCTCGAAGATCCAGCGTCGTTGCCGGCAGAAACTGAAGAACGTTCGAAGCCTTGAAACACAATACTTACACAGTCGAAGAGTCGACTTTACCAAACCATTTATTTTCAGCTAGATAATAATGGTGGACCTGGCCGGGATCGAACCGGCGACCTCTTCCATGCCATTTCCCTCAACGCAGTGTGTACCGAGAGACAGCGAAGCAGACTGAGTGACACTGAGAGGCAGTGTTCATGCGGTCTTTCTCACCATTCGCTGCCTCTCAACTATTCCCGAGCGACACCCACCGACAGGGCCAGATTCCGGCAGGGATGGGAGTGTTACGACACAAGTCACGACACAAAACCGAGCGCCTGAGATGCAGGAGCAGAAACGCCGCGCACCGGCCAAGGACGTGCTCCCGATGCGAAGGCACGCCCAAGTCCCGAGCCCCTGCCTGAGCCTCTCCGCGAAGGGGGTCGCGTTCTTGCTCCGGCTGCTTCAAACGGCGCAGGAGAAACGCTCTGTAAGCGCTTTCTTTGAGAGCAAGTTCAAAGGTCGATATTACAGGCGCAGCGGAAGAGGGGTCAAACCTTGTGGGGGATAGGCGGTAGAGCCCCCAAAAGTTGTAATAGCAGCTGGGACTCTCGTTCGTTCAAGCTCGTAGGGTTGGTCCAGAGGGGGGCCCAGGTGCGTAAGGGGTTCTCCCGCTGACAGTAGAAGCCCTTTGACGATGAGCACCACATCGCGCGGCGGATTGGTGCCGAAGAACCCGCCCAAGAGCGCGATGAACCCGACGACGATAAGGCCCCAGAGAAGACCCACCGCAAGCAGGAAGATCGAGATTGGTCGGGCTGTCATTGCTGCTTGTAGCGAAGCCGCAGATGCATCAGCGCAACGACGACAGCTAGGATACTGGCGGCGAGTTGGAACGGCAGGAGTTTAGAGAAGAGTCTCGTTGGAGTGGTGAAGTAGCCGTAGAGCAAGATGCCAGACCAAGCTCCGAGCAACAAGCCGCTCCAGAGTCCTCCAACTATGCCCCATGCTGCCGGGCCTCGTAGCAGGAGAAGCATGATCCCCACGACAAGCGCCATCGCTAGCCAGTCGAAAATCAGATTTCCAAAACCCGCCCAGTGAAGACGGGCTGCCCCAGCCGCTCCAAGAAGCACGGCGAACACCACAACGTACAGCAGTGAAGACGACCCTTGAAGCAGCAACCTTGGCCCTGCTGCGAGAAGTAGGAACGCCCCACCGAGGCCGCACGTGAACCACAGCGCATTCGCCAGAGGAAAAGCAGGGTCTGCGATGCCGGGTAGAGCACCCGTTAAGGGCAGTAGTCCCACCAGAACACAGACAGCAGCTACAAGATCGAGTATCGGCAACACCATTGGAACCCAGCCGTCCCTATGTGGCACCCTTAATTCCTGGAGAATGGTTACTAGCCGCGAAGTATTCGACGGTGTGCAACAGCACTCGACATGGGGCTACGCGCGTACGACATCACAACAATATACTCCACCTTATACCTTGGCGAACCCTGACGAAGAAAGCCGGACTGCCCGGTTTCAGGTTCCACGATCTCCGGCACTGCGCTATCACCCAGCTTGCGGAGGATGGCACGTCCGATTCGACCATCATGGCAATTGCTGGTCACGTCAGCAGACGGATGCTGGAGAGGTACAGCCACGTGAGGATGGAAGCGAAGCGCAAGGCAATGGAAGCCCTTGCTGCAAGCACCAAAACGGCGGGTTACGACACAAAGAACGACACAAACGACCCAGCCGGTAGCACTCGCCCCATCTAACTTGTTGAGGGATTTGGTGGACCTGGCCGGGATCGAACCGGCGACCTCTTCCATGCCATGGAAGCGCGCTCCCAGCTGCGCCACAGGCCCACTTTTGCGGAAGGAATGACGCTGCGCAAGCGCGAACGTCTTAATCATTCTCTCCCAGCAGGATAGCTTAGTCAAACGTGTGTGAGCAAAACGTGAGCCCTCGGCCGCTTAAGCCAAGTTACGGTTGAGCGGTGGCTTCGAAGGTCGACCTTGCAAAGCGCTCGAAAGCGCGCTTTTCCGCAAATTTGTCTGGCCACATCTCACGAGCTGTCGATGCGCACGCTGTTTCTATCGCGGTTATCTCGCAAGATGGCGAGGGCGAGTCCGCTATAATGCCGCCAGATTGCTATGCCAGTTGCGGCAGGCGAAAAATTCGGTCCTTATGAAGTTCAGGGCCACATTGGCGAGGGCGGAATGGGCGAGGTGTATCGCGCCCGCGATACCCGCCTGAACCGCTCCGTGGCTATCAAAGTTCTTCCCCAGGCGATTGCCAACGATCCCGATCGCATGCGCCGCTTCGAGCAGGAAGCGCGCACCGTAGCGGCACTCAATCATCCCAACATTCTCGCGGTTTATGACGTGGGCGTGCAAGAGGGCACGCCTTACCTCGTTACCGAGCTGCTGGAGGGCGAGACCCTGCGGGAGCGACTGGATCGCGCGCCGATTCCAGTACGCAAAGCGATAGAGATCGGGTTACAAATCGCGCACGGCCTTTCAGACTGCACACGAGCGCGGAATCGTGCATCGCGACCTGAAGCCGGAAAATATCTTCCTCACTAAGGATGGCCATACCAAGCTACTGGACTTCGGACTAGCCAAGGCCACCGTGGCCGTGGTTGCGTCGGGAAATATTTCAGCCATCACGTTGCAAACCAGGCCGACCGAGCCCGGCGTAGTGATGGGAACGGCTCCCTATATGGCGCCGGAGCAGGTGCGCGGCCAGGACGTCGACTACCGGGCAGACATTTTCAGCTTTGGCGCCGTGCTCTACGAGATGCTTTGTGGCAAGCGGGCTTTCACGGGAGATACGTCGGTCGAAATCATGACTGCGATCCTGAAGTCCGAGCCGCCCGAGATCGATTTGGAGCAAACGAAAGTTCCTCCTGCGCTGGACCGCATCATTCGCCATTGTCTGGAGAAAGATGCTGCCGATCGATTTCAGTCGGTGCGGGACCTGACCTTTGCGCTGGCATCGTTATCGGGATCGGAGTCGGCGGCCGCACTTCGTGTACCCGCCCAACAGCGCTCGCATCGGCCGGCTTGGGCCGCGTTGGCGGGCGCGTCGCTGCTGGCCCTGCTGGCAATGGGATTGTATTTTCTACTTCGACCGGCGAGCCATGCAGCGCCGATGACTTTCGCCATTCCAGTCCAGTATGAAGTGGGGCACATTGCGCTTTCGCCGGATGGCAGCATGCTGGCCTACGTGGCCGTGGATGAGGGTTCGGGAGAAGGCGTGATCTATGTTCAGCCGATCGGGACGCCTGACGCGACACGATTGAACGGCACCGAAGGCGCGAGCTACCCATTCTGGTCGCCGAAGAACGATTACGTGGCTTACTTCGCACAAGGAAAATTGAAGAAGATTCCTGCCACCGGAGGCACAGCTCAGGTGTTGGCCAGCGCGGGACACGCCCGCGGCGGAAGCTGGAGCAAGAAGGATGTCATTATTTATGCACCTGACTCAGGTGGGCCACTGTGGCGGGTGGACGCGGATGGCAGCGATGCCGCGCCGCTGACGGACAAAGCTTTTTCTGCCGAGTCGTCGGATCGCTGGCCGGTCTTTCTGCCCGACGGAGACCACTTTCTGTTTTGGGCCGGCAACTTCGCCGAGAACCCCAACGACCACACTTCCGGAATCTATCTGAGCTCGCTCACCGACCGCCAGCACAAGCGGCTGGTGGTCCAGGCGCGGTCCAATCCGGGTTACGCAAGGCAGCGCTTGTTCTATGCGGACTTAAAGGGGTCTCTGGTCCAAATGCCGTTGGACCCGGCAACCGGTGAAGTGTCGGGCAAACTGCAGATCGTAGCCAGCCAGGTCGGGCGTCACCCTTCCACCTACTGGAGCGCCTTCACTGTAGCCCTGAACGGCACGGTGGTTTTTCATCAGCGGACCGGCTCTACGCAGTCGCAACTCACCTGGTATGACCGGGCAGGTAAGGAGCTGGGACGGATCGGCGACATAGGTATTCTGGCGAACCCCAATATTTCGCCCGACGGCACTCGAGTCGCGTTCGATGTGGCCGACCCCAACGCGAAGAATATTGATGTCTGGATCTACGATGTGGCGCGCAACACCTCGACGCGTTTTACTTTTGATCCGGCCGAGGAAACGACAGGAGTATGGACGCGTGACGGTAAGGCCATCGCGTATCGCTCCGCGTCCCATGACGAGATACTGCGGCTGAAGAATTCCAGCGGATTCGATGCTGACCGGGGCATGGCCGGGCCGCCTCCGGGCATCATCGACATCATGCCGAACTCCTTCGCCTCTGGAGATGAGAAGATGCTTGCCACCGCGCTGGTCACCGCCGGGGGTACCAGCCTGGAGGAGGTTTCACTTCCAGACAAGAAGGTATCGCCATTCCTTCCCGGCAAAAGTGACAAGGCCGACGGACAGATCTCACCTGATGGGAAGTGGGTCGCCTATGAGTCGGATGAAACCGGCGAGTGGGAGGTGTTTATCTCGCCCTATCCGGGCGGAGGCGGCAAGCTGCAAGTATCGCGAGGCGGCGGGGTTGAGCCCAGGTGGCGGGGCGACGGAAAAGAGATTTTCTATCTCGACCCCAAAGGCAATCTTGTCTCGGTCGCCGTGGACAGTGAAGGAAGCCTCTCGACGGGGTCGCCAACCGTGCTGTTTCAGGCGCATGGCCGGGCCGAAGTCTCCTCCAGCGATTTGTTTACCTACGACGTAACGCCTGATGGCAAACGTTTCCTGATCGACCGGTATGTAAAACCGGCACAGACGCCACCTTTGAGTATCATCCTGCACGCCACGACAGAGCCTGACTAAAGAGCGGCGAAGCGCAACACCTTTGCTGCGAATGGCAGCATCCAACCAAGCAAGAGAATCCTTGATACAATGGAATTCCACCTCGTCTGCCGCTCCCACGCTCAAAATTCATTCGGTAGGACCACGATGAGATTCGCCCGAAATTTGCTATGTCTTCTGTTTGTTTCCCCATGGATTATTGCGCAGTCGCAAACGTCACCCGCGAGCATGCCCGCTCCATCGGCAAGAGTGCCGGCCACGGGCAGTACCTCGATGACCTCGATTTTGCCGGACCTGGACCGATTGCAGGCGGCGGCCTCGCAGGCCAATCATGATCTGGCTTACATGCGTATCGAAAAGTGGAAGACCGATAGCGATTCCAAGCGGCAGGCGCAAGCGACGGCCGACTCGGTACAGCGAAATCTAACCAGCGCCCTGCCCGCGTTGATCAGCAATGTTCGTTCGGCTCCGCAGGACCTGGCCGAAGAATTCAAGCTGTATCGCAACTTGAACGCACTTTATGACGTGTTCGCTTCCCTCACGGAGTCGACAGGAGCGTTTGGCGCAAAGAGCGATTATGAGGCCCTGGCGCAGCAACTCGATGTTATCGATTCGGTGCGCCGCGATCTGGGCAATGCGCTGGAGAGTCTCACGGCCTCGACCCAGACGGAGCTGGCCCAGTTGCGCACCCAGGTTCGCACTCTGCAACAGGCTGCGGCAACGCCGCCACCCCCGCCCAAGAAAGTCATTGTCGACGATAACGAGCCGGTGAAGAAAACGACTCATAAGAAGAAGACGGCGAAGCCTCCCAGCGACAGTTCGACCTCCGGCTCGTCGGGATCGACCTCCAACAACAGCAGTGCGACGCCTGCTGCGCCCAAGTCACAGTAACGAAGCTGCTCTTTTAGATACTTGTCATTCTGAGCGGAACGCAGGCCGCCACGCGGACGAGCGCAGTCCAAGAACCTGTATTGCAGCGCCGGTTCTGCCGTCAATAGGGGGTCTTCGGCTCCGGCGGCCAAGAACGGGCCGCCTACGCTCAGGATGACAGACGAATGAACGAGAGCGAGCGCAGAGCTACGTTCCTTCAAGGGGGTTTTCTGTGGGTCAACCCCACAACTTCCCGGGAACATTTCTGAGCCTGCCGGAGTCTATTGCAGTAGTCCTGCCATAGAGGGCCGAGCCGTGCTATCGACGCGGCGTGCTGCTTCAGGCCAGGGACGAAGTGGCGGATATTCGAGCCCAGGGTTGTTGCAGGCGGTTGTTGCAGGTTCCGAAACTATTTATCATTGAGGTGCCGCCCGTGGCGGGAGCAACAACATTGAGTGACCTGGCAAGTGCGATAGGAGTCCGCACCGAAGAAGCTGCCATTGTGGCCGAATTAAAGGCCCAATCGGAGGACGCTTTTTATTGGCTCATCGCCCATTACAACCAGCCCGTCTACAGCCTGGTCTACCGGATTCTCGACGATCCTAACGACGCCGCCGATACCACCCAGGAAGTGTTCATCAAAGTCTTTCGCGGCATCAAGAATTTCAAATCTGATTCCAGCCTGAAGACCTGGATTTACCGCATCGCGGTGCATGAAGCATCGAACCGCCGGCGCTGGTGGTTCCGGCACAAGTTTCGCGAGACTTCCATTGAACCCGGACCTGACAACGATGCCGAACACTCGGCTCCCGGTATGAAGGACATGCTGGTGGATGAAGGCAAGTCTCCGCTGCAAAGCGTGCACGACGAGGAATTGTGGGCGCGGGTGGAAATTGAACTGAAGGCCCTGTCGGAACCATATCGCACCACGGTGATTCTGCGCGATATCGAAGACTTGTCGTATGAGCAGATCGCCGAGGTGATGCAGACGTCGCTGGGAACGGTAAAGTCGCGACTGGTGCGAGGCCGCGAGGCATTACGCAAGCGTCTGGGGCGGCACTTGCCGGCCTTCGGAATGACGCAGTATGAATCGCGCGAGACCAAGCGCCGCAAAGACGGAAGCATTACTGGTCACAAGGTTGAGGTACTGCCATGACGTGCTCGGTTGCGAAGAGACTCATGTCGTCGTATCTGGATGGAGTAGTCAAGCGCAGCCAGATGACGCAGATGAATGAACATTTGCGCGATTGTGAGGAGTGCGCAGCGGGCTTCGCTTCTCTGCAGCGGACGCTGTCGACCGTGGGCTCATTGGGCAGAAAGGTGGCGCCGCCGGACCTGAATCTGAAGCTGCGCGTGGCCATTTCGCAGGAGATTGCCAATTCGCGGCGTTCGCGTTGGGAAAGGCTGCGCCTCCGCTGGGACAATGCCTTCAATGCCACCATGGTTCCGGCCACGGCCGGGCTAGTGACTACGCTGGTCATTTTTGGACTGCTGATCAGCTTCCTTTATCCCGCGCAGGTGCGTGCAGCCAACGATGTGCCTACCATGCTTTACACTCCCGCGGAGCTGCAATCGGCTCCTTTCGAGCTGTCGATGGGTGCCGTGACGGGCGACTCGCTGGTGGTGGAAGCCTATGTGGGCCGTGACGGCCGGGTGCAGGACTATCGCATTCTTTCGGCTCCCGAGGATGCGGAAGCGGTTCTGCCACAATTAAAGAACATGTTGATCTTCGCCACTTTCCAACCCGCAACCGCCTTCGGACAGCCGACGGCCAGCCGCGTAGTGCTTACCTTCTCCAAGGTGCAGGTAAAGGGATAAAGGACCACGACGCCAATCGGGTTTGCGCACAAATTATCATCCTCGTAAACTGGAGCCATCGCTTCCCTGCCGACAGCGCTCTTAGCGCCTGGCCTTTCGCTATTGGCACCAGGCTGTCTGCGGCGTGATTGCGAAGAACTGCTAGCTGAGAGCTAGTAACTAAGAAATAACAGGAGCCCTTCTGAGCTTTTCCCAAACCCTTGCGGCGTCGGTCTTGCTGGTTGTCGTGAGCGGCGCCGCCACAGCGCAGTCGAAGGCCACGCTCGATGTCAACGAGACGTTGTTCAGTGTGGTTGCCGCCATGAATGTGTGCGGCTACGATCAGGAACTGTCGGCGTCGTCTCCCATTCGCCTGCAAGTGCGTTCTGACCTGGTGGAGGCCAGCAAGTCTTCCGCAGCGGCAGCGGCTGCCAAGCAGATGTGTGGCTTCTATCGCGATCATCAACAGGGTGATCAAGCGCATGACCTGGCGCAATACGTATCTTTGGCGCTGAATCTCGGGGGCCCTCCGGACTTCGCGCCCAAGGTGAAAGAAGCCGACATGCCACCGGACGCCGGCTATGTGCTGGGATTTGTTCCTCTGCTGCAGAGCTACTATGCCGCGGCAAACCTGCGGGCCATCTGGCAGAAGCATCAGCCGGAATATCTGGCTTTGATCGACCAATACCACGGACCCGTGGCCAGCATGATTACCGCGACAGACAACTATTTGCGGATGCCGATGTCGGGCTATGCTGGGCGAAGCTTTATCGTGTATCTGGAGCCCATGGCCGGGCCGGGCCAGGTGAACTCGCGAAACTATATGCAGGATTACTATTACCTGGTGGTTTCGCCTGCCGGAAATAATATTCATATGGAAGCGTTGCGGCACACCTACTTGCATTTTGTGCTCGATCCGCTGATCGCCAAACGAGCCACCGCGCTGGAGCGTTTGAAGCCGATCCTGATCGCCGTGCAACGCGCTCCCATGTCGGAGGAGTACAAGCTGGATAGCGGATTGCTGGTGATTGAGTGTTTGATTCGCGCCATCGAGGCCCAAACGCCCAGCGATCCCAAGACCCCGCAAAAAGATCGCCTCGCACTGGTGCAGCGGGACGAAGCGGAAGGTTTCGTCCTGACCGGGTACTTTTTTGAACAACTGCGTGACTTTGCCAAGGGGAATACAGGTCTGCAGGATGCATTTCCCAACTGGCTGCACAACATCGACGTTCTGCAGGAAAAAAAGCGGGCCAGCGAGATAGCCTTCGCGGCGGAGGCGTCGCCTGAGATTCTGCAGGCATCCAAACGCCAGCCATCGCCGAAGGCAGAGTTGGCGGAACGGGCTTTGGCCAGTGGCAACCCGGCCGAGGCTGCGAAACTGGCGCAAGAGGCATTGCAGGCCAATCAAGACCAGGCGCGTGCCTATTTTGTGCTGGCCAAAGTCGCCAGCTTCAACGGCGACATGCAAGGGGCGCAAACTGATTTTCAGAAAGCGCTTACTGCCGCCAAAGATCCACGGGTGACGGCGTGGTGCCATATTTACCTGGGGCGTATTCTCGATTTGCAAGGCGAGCGGGACAGCGCCGTGGCGCAATACCAGACGGCGTTAGATATGAGCGACGCGCCCCCGGAGACGAAAAGCGCAGCTGAGCGGGGGTTGAAGGAGCCGTACCAGCCTCCGACGGCTAAGCAGCAGGAACCATAGCATCGGGGGAAGGCGGGCGCTTCCCTACTTACTGAGAGAGGATATTCCACATGAGATCGACCGCAATTATGGCGGCTACAATTCTGGCCGCGACACTGGCCTGGGGCCAATCCAACACAACCACGCCATCGGGCAAGGCCGGCGGTTCTCGCGTGCTGCAGGCGAAATCGCAGGAAGAGTTGAAGGCTTATCAGGATGCCTACGCCAAGACCGATCCTGCCCAAGTGGAGGCGGCGGCTGACGATTTTGCCGCAAAATATCCTAACAGCGAGTTGCGGGCGTCGATCTACATTCGGGCGATGAACCTTTACAGCCAGTCCAACAACACGGAAAAAGTGATTGTCACGGGCGAAAAGGCCATCGCCGCCGATCCTATCAATCCCATTCCTCTAGTGCAGGTAGCCTCGGCCATAGCCGAATCGACGCACGAGACCGATCTGGATCGCGAACAGCAACTGGCGCTGGCGGCCAAGGACGCTCATGCTGCCATCGACAATATCGATACCGGCCTTATTCTGCCGGCTAACGCCGATCCGCAAAGGGTCGCCGCGGCCAAACGAAATATTCAGACCATGGCTTATGACACGCTTGGCATGATTGATATGAACAAGAAGGACTATGCCGCGGCGGAACGGAACCTGGAGAAGGCGATCGACCTGAGCAAGGAAAATCCGGAGGCGGTACTGTATCTGCGGCTGTCGGTTGCCCAAGATCACCTGGAGCAATATCCGCAAGCGCTCGACTCGGCCAACAAAGCAGTGCAATACGCCAAGGACGGCAGCGTGGCGCAGAATCTGGGCAAGCAGCAACAGGCCAGAGTCCAGAAGCTGATGGCGGCTGCAGCCGTGGCTGGTGGATCGACTGCACCAGCGCCGGGCGCGGGTGCGCCAAGTGCGGCTCCGGCGACGACGCCGAGCCCGTCGCCGGTTCCCACGACGCCGCACTGAAGGTCAGCCTCGGTGAAAAGCGATCGTGGTTTGTTGGCTGATTGCTTAAGATCGTAAGAGACACGATGAAGTCGGTTGCCACTGATACTAGCGCGTTGGAAGCAGCGATTGGACACGCCTTCCAACGCCACGACCTGCTGGAGCAGGCGCTCACCCATGCGTCCTATGCCCGCGAAGCCGAGTCGCAGAATGCGGCGGAGGGGGTGGTTTGGCTGGAAGCAGACAACGAGCAAATGGAGTTCCTGGGGGATGCCGTGCTTTCGTTTGCGGTGAGCCACGAACTCTTTCGCCGCTTTCCGGAATATCACGAGGGCGAGCTGTCAAAGCTGCGGGCTCATATTGTCAGCGCTCGCCGCCTGCTTCGTCCAGCACGAGAATTGAAGATCGGTGACTACCTGCGGCTGGGAAGGGGCGAGGACCGCAGCGGCGGACGGGCCAAGAGCGCCCTGCTGGTCAATGCTCTGGAAGCCATCATCGCCGCGCTGTATCTGGATGGCGGGCTGGAAGCGGCCCATCGTTTTATCCTGCAGCACATTCTGGAGCCGGAGCTGCTGGAAGTACGCGAACAAGGCGGCAGCAGGCTTCCGGTCATGGACTACAAATCGGCATTGCAGGAAGCCGTGCATGCCAGTGGGCGTCCTCAACCTCATTATGTACTGGTGAAGGCCGAGGGTCCCGATCACCGCAAGACCTTCACCATGGAAGCGCACGTGCCAGCGTCTCCGGGCAGCGACGACGGCTTTGTTCGCAGCAGTGAAGGCAGCACCAAGAAGGCGGCCGAACAGGCAGCCGCACGCCAGGCCTGGGAATATCTGCAATCCTTGAAGAACAGTTCCGGGCTTGAGGCCCCTGCTCTCAACGCACTGTCTCCCGAGCGTTCATGAGCGAAGCCGGCGCCCAGACCGAGATCAACGCGGTCCCTCAAGAACCGCAACCGGCTGTTCCAGAGGCGAGCCCAGCGAGCCGCTCCAGCAGTCTGCACTCGTTGCAGTCGCTGGCCAGCACCATCGTGATCGCGATCTTCGTGATTACATTTATTCTGCAGGCGTTCCAGATTCCTTCCGAATCGATGGAAAAGACCCTGCTGGTCGGCGATTATCTGCTGGTCGACAAAGCCCACTACGGACATTCCAGGCTGTGGAACTGGCTGATGCCGTATCGCCCTATCCGGCGGCAGGACATTATCGTCTTTCGCTATCCCATGAATCCGCGACAGCACTTCGTCAAGCGGGTGGTAGCGATTCCGGGAGATCACGTGCGGCTCATCGACAAGCATGTGTACGTCAACGGAGTTCGCCAGGACGACAGCTATGCCACCTTCAACTGGGACTGGCGTGACCGGTTTCGTGACGACTTTCCTGACGGCGGATTTTACGGTGACAAGATCTCGGCTGCATGGTTCCTGCAGGCACAGAAATTGCTGGAGGATGGCCAGCTGATCGTGCCCGAGGGGTCGTATTTCGCCATGGGTGACAATCGCGACGACAGCTATGACTCACGCTTCTGGGGCTTTGTCCCGCAGGAGAATGTTGTGGGCCGGCCGCTCATGATTTACTGGTCGATGGAGCAGAGCGGCACCGAAACTGCAGGTGAGCCGCCGCCGTCTGATAAACTTTCGGGACTGAGGTTCAATGTTACTCACCTGTTCAACAGCTTGCGCTGGCGCCGTATGATGCAGATTCCGCGCTAGCAGGCGTCGCAGACGACAAAGCGAATCTCGAGGAAAAACGATTTTGGTTGCTACCAAGAAACTTGTAAAGCGTCCGCCGGAAAAAGTGCAGCCGGATGTCCCTGAAAAACCCAAGGAGACAATGCCGGAGTTCTTCGCGTCGATTTGCGTCATATTGGTAACGGGTCTGTTCATCATCACGTTTACGCTGCAAGCATTTACCATTCCCTCCAGTTCGATGGAGAATACTCTGCTGATCGGAGACCACGTCTTCGTGGATCGCATGCTGCTGGCGCCGGTGACCAAATGGATTGGGAGATTGATTCCCTACCGCGAACCCCGGCACGGCGATGTTTTTGTATTTCTCCATCCCGCCGAGCCCGGTATGTACGTGGTAAAGCGCGTGATCGGCCTGCCCGGTGACCGGATTCATCTGCAGGATGGCGTGGTCTACCGCAACGGGGAGAAGTTGAATGAGCCGTATGTCATTCGCCAGGGTGATTACCGGCAATATCGCGACAATTTTCCCAGCGTACTCCCGAACGACTATGAGGAGGTCACGCCGGAATGGCGGGCCGAACTTCCCTCTTTCATCAAGGACGGCGACCTGGTAGTCCCGCCGGGCAACATCTTTGCCATGGGCGATAACCGCGACGTCAGCCTGGACAGCCGCTACTGGGGCTTTGTGCCGCGTGAAAATGTGATTGGGCGGCCGATGTTCATCTACTGGTCGTTCATCACGCCGCGCGACGAATATGAGCGGCAAAGCATCGGCGACCGGATTGCCTGGCTGTTCAGAATCGTGTTTCATTTCTTCGATCAGACGCGTTGGTCCCGGATGTTCCACGTGGTGCATTAATGCTGAGCCGTGCGTCGCGGCGGATGATGTGGGTGGTACCGCTGGCCTTGATACTGGCCTTGCTGGGGCCTCCGTTAATCAACGTCAACCGCTATCGCAGCCGGGTGGCGGGCGCCATCAGCCGGGCGCTGGGGCGGGACGTAACGGTTTCGCACATCGAGCTCAAGCTGCTGCCCCGGCCGGGGCTGGTGCTCTCTAACTTCGTGGTGGCCGAAGACCCCAGCTACGGGGCCGAGCCCATGCTGCGCGCCGACACGGTCACCGCTTATCTCCGGTTCACCTCGCTGTGGCGAGGACGTCTGGAAATCGGCACTCTCGATCTCGATACTCCCAGCCTCAATCTGGTGCGGCGCGACGATGGCCACTGGAATGTTGAAGAGCTGGTAGAGCGGACCTCGCAAGCTACCTCGGCTCCAACCGCCAAGCTTCGGCCGGAAACGCGTCCGCGCTTCCCTTACGTGGAAGCCTCGGGGGGACGCATTAACTTCAAACTGGGTCCGGTGAAGAAAGCCTTTGCTTTCACCGATGCTGACTTTGCGTTATGGCTGGAGTCGGAGAGCCAATGGGGCATCCGGGTAAAAGCGCGGCCGGTGCGCACCGACGTGAACATCACCGATACGGGCACACTCAAGCTGGACGGCCGCTTCCAGCGAGCCGCCAACCTGCGGGACACGCCTCTGTACATGAAGCTGGCTTTTAGCGATGGCCCTCTGGGTCAGATTACCAAGCTGCTGTATGCCCGCGACCGCGGCTGGCGGGGAACGCTGACGTCGAATGCAATTCTGACCGGCTCGCCGGCCGCTCTGGGCGTCACTCTGGACGCGCAGGTCGACGACTTCCGCCGCTACGATATCGCCACCGGAGAAGCTTTGCGGCTGCGAGTGCATTGTACCGCGACCTACTCGTCCAATGGCGATTCACTCTATGACCTGAATTGCCAGTCGCCGGTGGGGCTGGGCGTAGTCACGGCTCGCGGAGATGCGCAAGGATGGGACGGCGGGTATGAATTGAGTATCACAGGAGAACACATTCCCGCCGATCGCGTGGTGGCGCTTGCCCGGCACGCCAAAAAGGATCTTCCCGCCGACCTGACCGCAACCGGCGAGCTGGAAGCGGTGTTCACCGTGCGCAAGTCTCCGGGGAGTCCACCGGCCTGGGCAGGCGGGGGACGCACCAGTTCGTTCGCCTTTCATTCCGGCGTGCTGAAGGAAGATCTGGAGCTGGGAGAAGTGCAGTTCCTGATTCCCGAGAATCCGACGACCAGTCATCTGAAACACGCGCGCGCCTCTCGCAAGCCGGCGCCGGTGGTGGCGAATGCCGGGTTGCATCTGGTGGTGAAGCCGTTTGCCATGCCCTTGGGCGCGGCCTCGCCCGCCACCGGAAGCGGCGACTTTGACCAGGAACACTACAGCCTGCACGTAAGCGGAGGCGCCGAGCTGTCCCGCTTGCTGAACATTGCCCAGGCTTTGGGTATCGGCACGCCCGGAGTCGGATTGTCCGGCCCGGCGAAACTGGATGTCGAGCTTGCCGGTTCGTGGATGGGATTTGCGCCGCCTGCTCCTTCGGGTACGGCGCAACTGAACGCGGTGACGGCGGAGTTGCAGGGAGTAGCCGAGCCGCTGCTAATCAACACGGCGTCGGTCAGCCTAGAAAATCGCCAGGTGAAGGTGACCTCGTTCTCTGCTGCCTTCGCCAAAGGGACGGGTATCGGCGGATCGGCCGACTTTCCAGTACACTGCACCGGCCCGGAAAACTGTGTGCTTCATTTTGACGTACATGCCGAAGACGTCTCGCTCACCCGGCTCAACCAGCTGCTGAATCCAAAACTGCGAAGTCAGCCGTGGTATCACCTGCTGGCGATTGGCCGACAACATGAAGATGCATTGATGAAGCTGCAGGCCAGCGGACGGGTTTCCACGCCGCATCTGGAGTTGGGCAATATCACCGCCTCAAATGTGAATGCAACACTTGAGCTAAGCGGAGGTAAATTACGCATTAATGAGCTGAAAACCGATATCCTAGGCGGCCACCAGAACGGCTCGTGGATTGCGGATTTCACGGTTTCTCCGCCGCGCTTCATGGGCAACGGCATCGTCAGCAAAGTGTCGATGACTCAACTTGCCGGACTGATGCACGACAACTGGGCAACCGGGACGGTAGACGGCGAGTACAGTTTGACCCTGGCCGGCTTGAGTGCAGCGAGTTTGCGCGACTCAGCGTCGGGCTCCGCCGACTTCAACTGGATCGCCGGCTCATTGCGGCACCTTACTTTGGAAGGACGCGGCGCTCCCATGACGTTCTCCGATTTCGCCGGCAAAGTCATTTTGCAGAGCGGAACTTTCAGCTTGACGAACTGCAAACTTCAGTCGAGCGGAACGCTATACGCAGTAACCGGCACGGCAACTTATGGCCGCAGCCTCGATTTGCGGTTGCAACGCTCCGGCGGACCCTCGTATGTCATCTCAGGAACACTGGACCAGCCGCGGGTGCAGACCAGCCCTGCCGCCGAGGCCGCGCTACGATGAGGCTGAGCAGTTCCGTGTTGGTTGGGGTGTTGCTGGCGATGCTGGGAATTGCCATCGGCGATCAGCGGACGCAACCCTCTCCAGGCAATCACAGCCGCGAATTCCATTCCATGCAGGCCAAGCTTGCTTTCTTAAAGCAGAATGCGGCCAAGGCTCATCCCGATCCAAAGCCGACTGAGCTAACGGAAGCCGAAGTCAATGCCTACTTCAATGAAGGTGGCGTCAAGCTACCCAAGGGAGTGAGTCACGTGCGGCTGACCTCGCAGCCTGGGATCATCGATGCGCATGCCCAGATCGATTTCGAAGCCATCACCAACGGGCGCAGTTCAAGTAATCCGGTTTACAGTTTGTTCAGCGGAAGTCACGATATTCACGCCGTGGCGCCGGCCAGTGGAGCTAATGGCATGGGCAGCATCCGGGTGCAGACCGTCGAGCTGGACGGCGTGACGGTGCCGCAATTTCTGCTGCAGCTGTTCGTGGAACACTACATCACGCCAAAATATCCGAATGTCGGCATGACCAGCACGTTCAAACTGCCGTTGCGAATCGATAGCGCGGCCATCGACACCGGAAAGGTGCGGCTGGTGCAGAAATGAAGAGCGGATTCACCACGGAGGCACGGAGAGCACGGAGTTTTTCACCACAGAGACACCGAGACACGGAGAATTTGGAATCATAGGGATACTCAGACAGTGACCATCAGTTTTGCCAACTTCGACGCGAAGGCGGTCTTGAATGACAACTGCTCAATTCACTTTGCTTTTCCGTTTCAAAAGTTCTCCGTGCCTCTGTGTCTCAGTGGTGAAGACTTGGCTTCTTCGGTCCATCGCGCCGAATGCTGCCACGCATTTCCCCATGTTAGTATCGAAAGCAAAACGCAATGTTCTCTCATGGCTTCAACCCCGTAGACATTTTCTTTCAGATCATCGTGTTGCTGTTTGCCATCTGCGTGCATGAATCAGCACACGCCTGGATGGCCAACCGCCTGGGCGATCCTACGGCGAAGATGCTGGGGCGGATTTCTCTGAACCCTATCGTGCACATCGATCTTTTCGGCACCATTATTATGCCGTTGATTTTGATTGTCCTGGGCTATCCGCCGTTCGGTTGGGCCAAGCCTACGCCGGTCGACACACGCAACTTCAAGAATCTGGTGCGCGACGACATTCTCACCGCTGTGGCCGGCCCGGTCAGTAACTTTCTGACCGCGTTTGTGTCGGTCATCGCGCTGGCCATCATCTGGCACGGCTCCAATGCGGGTATCGGGGCGAATTTTCACCACGCGGACTTAGCCAGCCCGCTGGCGACCCTGTTTTATCTGGCGATGTGGATCAATGTGGTGCTTGCCGTGTTCAACCTGATCCCTTTGCCGCCGTTGGACGGTAGTCACGTTATCCGGCACTTTCTTTCCTATAACGCGCTGCGGGTGTATGACCGCATCGGTTACGGTGGACTGATTGTCATCATGTTTATTCTGCCGATGCTGGGAATCTCTATCATCGGTGCGATGATTGCGCCGTTCATGGCTTTCTTCGAAGGTTTGCTGAACCTGTTCTTGAGATTCTGATGCCTGAGACCAATCGAATCACGAAGGGCCGTATCCTGAGCGGCATGCGGCCTACCGGAAAGCTGCACCTCGGCAACTATGTGGGGGCGCTGCGCAACTGGGTGGGCTTGCAGGACAACTACGAGTGTTTCTTCTTTATTGCCGACTGGCACGCCCTGACCACCGACTACGCCGACACGCGCAGCGTTAAGCAGAACTCGCTGGAAGTCATTCTTGACTATCTGGCAGCGGGCCTCGATCCGGAGCGCAGCACGTTGTTTATTCAATCGCACGTGCCGCAACATGCCGAGTTACATCTGCTGTTCAGCATGATCACGCCGCTGAGTTGGCTGGAGCGCGTGCCGAGCTACAAAGAGCAGCGCGAGAATCTGAAAGACAAGGATCTGGGGACGTACGGGTTTCTGGGATATCCGCTGCTGCAGTCAGCCGACATTCTCATCTATCAGGCAAACTTTGTGCCGGTCGGCGAAGATCAGGTGCCGCATGTGGAGTTGACTCGCGAGGTGGCGCGGCGATTCAACCAGTTTTATCCGCGTAAGGTATACGCAGGCAATCGCGATCCAAGGCGCGACGTGGTTTTTCCGGAGCCGCAACCGCTGCTGACGCCGACACCAAAGCTTCCCGGCACCGATGGCCGCAAAATGTCGAAGTCGTACGGGAACACTATTCTGCTCAGCGAGCCCGAAGCCTCCCTGCGGCAGAAGCTGAAGACCATGGTGACCGATCCGGCGCGAGTGCGGCGCACGGATCCTGGCGAACCTGATAAGTGTCCCGTCGGAGACCTGCACAAGATTTTCAGCTCTTCGGAAACCATGGCAAAGGTGTATGAAGGTTGCCGCACTGCGGGCATCGGCTGCATTGAGTGCAAAGGTTGGGCGGCTGACAACTTGTGGCAAGTGCTGGAGCCGATCCAGGAACGCCGGCAGAAGTATGAAGCCGATCCTAAACTGGCTTGGGACATTCTGGAAGAAGGATCGAGGAAGGCACGCGCAGTGGCGGAAGCTACGATGGTGGAAGCACGGGATGCGGCCAATTTGTCGCATGAGTACGAAGCACCAGCGCAAAGTGCGACCAACGGTTGACCGGCATGTTCACCACTGAGACACGGTGGGCAGGGAGGAAATCGAGAAGAAATCCCGCAGCGCTATGGGGACGGCATGGTGCGGCTTAACCTGCGAACTCGATCTTGACGGCATCGCAAACGAACCGCACATCCCTCCGCTCGGACTGAAGTCCTCGGTCGGGATGACAATTTGAAATTATCGTCAGTTCTTATATGACGATTAGAAACAAGAGTCTCGACGTGACAATTTCGAGAGAGAGCATCTTCCGTAAATGACCGAGAATCAACAACCCGCACGACCACCGGAGGCAACGTCGTCCGCTACACCGCAGGCGATGCCGCGCAAGGACGACGATTCTTCGTTCTCGGTGATGGTGGGCCAGGTGTATGAAGGGCCGCTCGACCTGCTGCTCGATCTGATTCGCAAGCAGGACATCGACATCTATGACATCCCGATTGCCAGGATCACCGAGCAATACCTGAAGTATGTCGAGACCATAAAACAGTTCGATGTGGATGTGGCGGCTGAGTTCATTTATACCGCGTCGCTGTTGATCCACATCAAGTCAAAGATGCTGCTGCCGCGCGATCCTGCAGGTCCCGGAGCCGAGGAAGATCCGCGCCTGGAGTTGGTCAATCGGCTGCTGGAACATGAGCGCTTCAAGACGGCGGCGCAGATGCTGTTGCAGAAGCAGCAGATTGAAGAAGCGGTGTGGTCGAATCCGGCGCTAAAGGAATTTCAAAATGCTGAAGGCGCGGAGCCGGAGATGGCTGCCGACGTGGTCGACCTGGTCAAAACCTTTCAGCAGATCCTGGATCGGGCGCGCCAGCGGCCCACCTTCGACGTGGACGACGATAGTGTTACAGTGTCGCAGATGCTTGACTATATGCGACGAAGACTCTCGCTGGAGGACCGGCCGGTACGGCTGAAGTCGCTGTTGCGCAGCATGCATTCGCGCGCGGCGCTGGTGTGCGCGTTTCTGGCGATCCTGGAGCTGATCCGTTTGCAGGCCGTGCTGGCGCGTCAGGACAATGTCTTCGGCGAAATCGTTTTGAAGAAGTACACGAATTTCGATGCGTTGATGGCGGAGAATCCGCCAGTGAAGGATGATTGGCGGTAGGGTGTAACAGTTGTCAGTAACCGGTTGTCAGTTGTCAGTTATCACGACACAATGAGCCTGAAAGCCAAAGTCGAAGCCATTATTTATGCCACCGAAGAGCCGGTCACGTTAAACGAGCTGGCGATCCTGTTGAAGGATGCGGTGCTATCGGAGCTGCAGGCCGAAGAACAGGCGCGGCTCGCCTTGAACGAGACTATCTGGGATGGCGCCCCTGTCAGCTCAGAAGCTGACGATTTCGGCGATGTACCGGTTGACGAAGCTTCCGGGCCGGAAGAATCTGCTGCATCGCTCGAGAGCACGACCGTCGCGCCGTCTGAAACTCCTGCCGAAGCTATCGCCTCGCCCGCGTCCTCTGCCACCGGCAAAGAGCAGAAGCAGGCGCAGGCGAAAGAGGAATTGAAGACCGCCAAGGCGCGCCTCAATACGATTATTGATGAGCTTATCGCCGAATACAGCTCGGGCGATCGCGGCATGGAGATTCGCCAGATCGCGGGTGGCTATCGCATGGCCACCAAGCCGGAACATCACGATGCCGTGGTGAATTTTGCCAGGAGTCTGAAGCCGCCGGTGCGGCTCTCGTTGCAGGCGCTGGAGACGCTGGCCGTCATCGCCTACAAGCAGCCGGTCACGGTGCCCGAGATCAGCGAGATTCGCGGGGTCGATTCCGCCGGAGTGATCGCTACTTTGCTCGATCGCAAACTGATCACCACTGCCGGGCGCAAGCAGGTGATTGGCCGGCCGATACTGTACAAGACTACCAAGGAATTTCTGATGCGGTTCGGACTGAACGACGTTGCCGAGCTGCCTAGCGTGGAAGAGTTTGAGAAACTGGGCGATCCACAGACGGAGCTATTCAGCGCGCCTGCAGCCCAGACGTCGTCAGCCGATGCAGCAGCAGAGAATGAGCCGGTGACGGAAGCTGTGCCCGAGCCGGGATCGCACCTGATGGGAGAGACCGACATACCTGCGGAAGGAACTTATGCGACCGAGGCGCAGCCGGGCGACTCGGGAGAAAAATCGTAGTTCCTTTTCGCTAAGGCCGGCACGACTTGATTGGAGGTGGCTTGTTGGCCGACCAGTGAGGTCCAGCTCACACAGAGTGGTGACAAGAGCATCTAGGTTTTGCGCCAGCCGCAGAGTACAATGTGAAAAGGAAGGATGAGGCGGAGTTGTGTTCGGGCGCGACTCGCTACAACATCCTCCAGAGCGTGACTGAGTGACTCTACGTCATCGTTGTTTGGAAAACTGCTCTCCCCGCCAGCCCTCCGATTGTCACCCAGCTAGTGCTTATCCTGAGAATTTTGAACCTAAGTCGTTATTTCGCAGTACTTTGCCTCTAACTCATTTCGATGGAATACTTTGCAAAGGTGCTCCTTTGCTTTCAATACTTTGGGGCGAAAAACAGGGGGGGAGGGGGGTGGCCCGGGCGCCAGTTGTCAGTGGGCGCCTGGCCTCGGCTGATGGCCTTGATACCTCATCGGCCAGCATAAAACAGCAGATCCCTCACCGGCTGAAGCCGGCTCGTGATGACAAAAATAAAACACCGGTGACGGTCCACCTAAAGCAACGCCCCTTCCATCTGGCGAAGAGCGAAAAGCGAATCGCGAAGAGTGGAGATCTCCGCCGGGGAGGCTCCCATGCCGGCTGAGCGTCTGCAAAAGATCATCGCCGCGGCCGGTATCGCTTCGCGGCGGAAAGCCGAAGAGCTGATCACCAGCGGGCTGGTTTCAGTGAACGGACAGACGGTCACCGAGCTGGGCAGCAAAGCCGATCCCGAGCACGATCGCATCAAGGTCAATGGGAAGCCGCTCAGCGGTCCCGAGCGCCACGTCTATCTGCTGCTGCACAAGCCGAAGGGTTACGTGACCACGGTCACTGACCCGGAGGGCCGGCCTACGGTATTGGATTTATTGCGGGGCATTGGAGCGCGCGTGTATCCGGTTGGGCGCCTGGATTACCTGAGCGAAGGCCTGCTGCTGCTGACCAATGACGGTGAACTGGCGCAGAAATTGACTCATGCGTCCTCGCATGTTCCCAAGACGTACCTGGTCAAGATCAGCGGCAAGCCGAGCGATGCGCAGATCGAAAAATTGCGTGGCGGGATTCTGCTGCCTGCCAAGCACGCACCGCTGAAGACTCCGGCAGGCAAGCTGCCTCCGTCAGGTTCATGGCGCCGCACGACCGCGGTGCAGACCGCGCCGGTGCGCATCAAATTGTTACGCGAGGCCGCTAATCCCTGGTACGAAGTGACGCTGGTAGAAGGCCGGAACCGGCAAATCCGCCGGATGTTTGAAGAGATCGAGCATCACGTAGAGAAGATCAAGCGCGTACGTTATGGACCGCTGCAGCTGGATGTTGAGCCGGGCAAGTTCCGGCATCTAACTGCCAAGGAAGTTGCGCAATTGAAGAGTGCGGTGGGCAAGCGCGTTGGAGAAAACAGCAGGTCCCTCCACTCGGACTAAAGTCCTCGGTCGGGATGACAAGTCGATAAAAGAGTTGAGCAGTAAAGATCGGGAGACAGGATGACAAACTTCAGGAAGCTGGTTCCGAAACATCTGCACACTCTGGCCAGCTACAAGCCGGGCAAGCCCTTGCGGCAGGCGGAATTGGAGAGCGGTGTGCGTTGTATCAAACTAGCCTCGAACGAAAATCCTTTTGGACCTTCGCCGCTGGCCATTGCAGCCATCGCGGCAGCCGCGCCGCAAGTAAATTTCTATCCGGACAACGGGGTCACCGAATTAACTGCCCGATTGGCCGAAGTGCACGAGATTGATCCCGGCCAGATTCTGGTGACTGCCGGTTCCACTGCATTTCTGGAAATTATTGCCCGCACGCTGCTGGGCCCCGGCTTGAACGCCGTTACCAGCAAGCTGTCGTTCATCGTTTATCCCATCGTGACGCGCGCTACGGGCGCGAACCTGATCGAAGTACCGACTCTGAATGATGGTTTCGATCTGGACCGCATACTGGAGGCCGTCGACGCCAACACGCGCGTGGTGTATCTGGCCAATCCCAATAATCCTACGGGAACGATTGTGGACGCCGAAGCTGTGGATCGCTTTCTGGAGCGGCTACCATCACACGTGATCACGGTGCTGGATGAGGCGTATTGCGATTACGCCAGCTATTTTGCCGCGCAGCGCGGCTTGGATTATTCGCACTGGCAGGAATACGTGCGGCAGGAACGGCCGGTGGTGGTGCTGCGAACATTTTCTAAAGCTCACGGTCTGGCCGGTCTGCGCGTGGGATACGGCATGGGTCCAGCGGAGTTGATGAGCTACTTCGCGCGCATGAAACCGGCATTCATGGTTTCGTCGCTAGGCGAGACGGGAGCGCTGGCCGCACTAGCTGATACCGATCATGTTCGTCGCGCCGTCGAAGTGAATGCCGCGGGTGAGAAGTTTTTGACCGAGGCGATCGCAGCAATGGGAATTCGCGTGGTGCCCACGTGGACGAACTTCCTGTTCTGTCACGTAGGTGAGGATGTCAGCAACCTGTGCCAACGGTTGCAGGAAGACGGCGTAATTGTACGTCCCATGAACGGTCTGTGGGGCGCGGCCGACGCGTTCCGGGTCACCATCGGAACGCGCGAGCATAATGAGCAGTTTCTGGAAGCCTTGCAACGCGCTCTGGTGCGAATTCCGGAGCTAAAGTGAGGCGCATGTCAGGAAGGCGTGGAGTTGCGCATTGGTTCGGTTTGCGCTGCCGGACCCAGCATGGGCAAACGCGCCGCACCGTAGAGACCCGCGTCGCCGCCCATCAGAGCGATGGTCACTACGGTGTGCTTCTGGCCCGGCTCGACGCGGTCCGGTGCTGTAAGGGAATAGATCAACGAGCGTACTTTCAGTTCTTCGAACATGGTGGGCGCGAAGGCGTCCCAGGCGCTCGAGACGCCTCCGCCGATGACGTACATGGGAAGATTCAGCGCGTTGACCATGCTGCCAATTCCGATGGCCAGCGCGCGCCCAACTCTTTGGTAGATACGCTGGGCCGAAGCATGACCTTGGATCGCGAGTTGATAAATGCCGCGCGAACTAAACTCGACATTCCCGCGTGCCGCGTCTGCGAGATCGGGAGCGCGGCCAGTGTCAACTTCCTCATGGGCCATTCGCATGATCGCCGTCGCCGACGCATATTGCTCAAGACAGCCACGGCTGCCGCAGCCGCAAGGATGTCCCTCGGACTCGATGTTGAAGTGGCCCAACTCGGCCGCCATGCCGTTCATGCCATGCCACAACCGGCCGTTCATCACGATTCCGCCGCCCACGCCAGTGCCCAGCGTGTACATCGCCAGGTGATCGATGTTGCGGCCCGCACCCAGCCACTTCTCGCCCATCGCAGCGGAGTTGGCGTCGTTCTCCAGAATGACCTTCGTGCCCAGCTTGCGCTCGATCTCTTCGCGCACGGGAAAGTTAGCCCAATCCTGAAGATTCGGCGATCGCATGATCGTTCCTGTATCCATGTCGATGAATCCCGGAACGCCGATGCCGATGCCCGCAAGCTCGCCCGAGCTGCGATGCTTGACGATCAGCGACTGAATGGCATCGCACATTTCGCGGATGACGAAGTCGCGGCCACGCTGCACTTCGGTTCCCGTGGTCAGCTTCTCCAGCAGCTTGCCATCGCTGTCAACCGCGGCGATCCGCAGATTGGTACCACCCAGATCCACTGCAATCGAATAAACGCTCATAGATTCCTTTGGCCTATTTTGATTTGTCATCCCGACCGAAGCAAAATCCCCATGATTGTCATCCCGAGCGGCAGGCTGCTTCCGCCGGAGCCGAGGGATCTGCGGTTCTTCCTGCGTGACACTTTATTTCTGGCAATGCGGACAGTAATGACTACTGCGTCCTGCGATAATAACCCTCTTGATGGGCGTTCCGCATACCAAACACGGCTTCCCTTCTCTTCCATAAACGTAATGTTTCAATTGGAAGAATCCCTCGCGGCCCTCGGCGTCGACGTAATCGCTCACCGACGATCCGCCCAGCTTGATGGCTTCGCGCAAAACCTTCTGCAGCCCTTTGTGAAGCTTTTCCAACTCGGCCCGCGTGAGCGATGTGGCGCGACGGCGCGGCCGAACTTTCGCGCGAAACAGCGACTCGTCGGCATAGATGTTGCCCACGCCGCTGAGCAGCTTCTGATTCAGCAGTGCGCTCTTGATGGGAGTCTTGCGTCCGTGGAAGAGTGGAATGAAATCTTCCAGATCGATGTCCAGCGGTTCGACGCCGGGCGCGCCGAACCCCGTTTCCTTCTCGGAGTCGAGGCGTACCACAGACAGTCTGCCGAACCTGCGCATGTCGACAAAACGCAACTCGCGCCCGGACTTTAGTTTCAGCACAGCATGCGTATGCTTTGCCATCTCGACTTGCGGAGACGCGATCAGCAACTGTCCCGTCATGCCGAGGTGCACGATCCACTGCCCGCGCGCCGGCGCAGTCTGCGAGGTTCGCGTTCTCTTTCCCGACGCCGACGCCAACCTGGGTGGACGCTTTCCGCCTTCGCGTTGGCCTTCCAGGTCGAAGACGATGTGCTTTCCCACACGCCGCACGTGCACGATGCGCGAGTGCTCCAGCACGGACACAATTTCGGCCGCCGACGACTTCAGCGGCTGCGGCTTTTCGCCCAGCCAGACGGATTCAATAACGTCTCCGGCGATGCGCTTGTCGAGCCCGCGGGCAATCGTTTCAACTTCAGGAAGTTCAGGCATCCTCTCCAGTTTACGGCATGGAACGAATGCGATTTAGCGTGCGACGAGGGTGCCTTCTCAAGGGCAATTGCTGGAAGCGGGTCGACCGGCGAAGCGTGCCTCGATCCAGGCCATCTGATCTCTGACCGAGTCTCCCAGTATCAGGCTAGGTTGTGCGTCGGAAAATTTGTCGAATTGGATGCGATCACCCTGCCTGCACATGCGAGCAATCACTTGCACAGTCTTAGACAGCGGCGCAGCCGGATCTTGGTCGTCACTGATTACCAGCAATGGGCCATGCGCCGGTTTCAAGCCAGGCGTGTTCTTGCTAAAGAATTCCTCTACAAACTTGTTACTCTCCCAATTCGGCTTCAGCATTTCACTCGCTGGAAGGTCCAGGCCATTGCCCACTGTGCCGCAACTCTTATCGACCTGCTCGTATGCAGGGATCGCCTTCTCGGTCAACATATCGTGTATGTCGAAGGCTGGATACACCGTCTTGATTCCATAAGCCAGCAATGCAAACGTCTCCGGCGATTGCTCCTTTGCAGGTCGCGCATAAGCGGCCTTCAAATCCGGAACCAGGGAAACGACTACGCTGCCCAGATAGCCGGAATCGCGCGTTCCATCTTCCATCTCTGCCACACCCATGGCGACGTTCGCTCCCAGCGAAGCGCCCATGGCAATCCACTTTGTACTCAGTTTAGGCACGGCCGCGTGCGCTGCAGAAATCGCATCGATCACATCCGTGGCGTTGGACTGCACATCCATCACGGCATTTCGAAAGCTGGTTCCCAGGCCGGTGTAATCGGTCGCAACCACGGCGTAGCCAAGATTGATGTACATCGAAAGCAACGATCCATCATCCAGCGTCCTCAACAGCGACGGAGCACATTGGCGCGCCGCGCCGCTGAAGTCGTGTGCCCAGGCAATCACTGGCCAGCCTCCTTTAGGAGGAGTTGTATCCGGAACCAGAACCACGCCCGATGCGGCAACCTGTTCTCCGCTTGCCGACCGCGAATAATACAGAATACGAACCGCCCTGAAATCTGCTGACAAGTCATACTCGTCGGCAGGCTCGGAACGAATCAGTTGTCCAGGTTTGCCCGCGGGCAAAGGATGCGGCGTGTCATAAAACTTCGTAAGCGGCAAGGTGCGGCGAGCGCGCCAGCTAGACGGTGCGGCTTGGCTTTGAGCAGTGACCGGCGCACTCGCTAGAAGACACGTGCCTATCAGTACCGAAAAGAAAAAACGAACTTGCTTGCCGAGACCTCGCGTCAGAGGCTTTTCCCCCAGCCGGACGGATTCGATGACATCACCCGCGATGCGCTTCTCGAGCCCGCGAGTAATAGTTTCAGCTTCAGGAAGTTCAGGCATTGAGAATAGTGTAAGACATCACAACCATGGCTTCTGCGGAACGCTGACCAAATCACGAAATTTCCCATGGTCTACAACGTCCTCCTGGATGGCTTCTACAAATACCCTGACGAAACAACCGCCCCTCTCACCCGTGAAGATATGTGGGACTTCGACTAGCCGAGGGTTCACTTTTAAACTCGTCAGGGCAGATTGCACCTCAGCCATGTCACCCTGTAAAATCTAGAGTTACACAGCCCGTCTCATAATAACTTCCCAGAACTCAGGCTTTGTTTCACCAACGACAGACGAGTTGTGTGCGAATCTGCGCGATCGCTAACCGATTTCTGCGAATCGCGAATGGAGTGGCAATTGAAAACCAGTAAGACGGCTGTCGTCGTCGGCGCGCAATGGGGCGACGAAGGCAAAGGCAAAATCGTTGATGTCCTGTCCGAGCGCTTCAAGGTGGTCGCGCGTTATTCCGGCGGTCACAATGCCGGACATACCGTAACCATCCACGGCAAGAAGTTTATTCTTCAGCTCATCCCCTGCGGCGTGCTGCGCGAAGGCTGCCGCGGCGTCATTGGCAACGGAGTTGTGCTCGATCCTTTCGCCTTCATGAAGGAAGTCGACGCCCTGCGCGCTACCGGCGTCAAAGTTGACGGTAACCTGTTCGTGAGCAATCGCGCCCACGTCATTCTTCCCTACCACCGCCTCATCGAGTTGGCGGCGGAGAACGCGCCCGGCCGGGTCAAGATCGGCACTACCTCGCGCGGCATTGGTCCCACCTACGAGGACAAGATGGCGCGCAGCGGTCTGCGTATACAAGATCTGCTCGACAAGAACTTATTGCAGAAGCATATAGCCAACGCCTGTCATGAGAAGAACACCATCGCGCACGCGCTTTTCAACAGCGAGCCACTCGATGCCGACAAGATGTTCGCCGATTACTCGGCCATCGCCGATCGCGTGGCTCCCTTCGTCGCCGACACCGCCCTCCTGCTGAATCGGGCGCTCGCGAATGGTGAATCTGTAATGTTCGAAGGCGCGCAAGGCACTATGCTCGACATCGATCATGGAACCTATCCCTTCGTGACTTCGTCGAGCGCAACTTCCGGCGGTGCTTCCACCGGAACCGGAGTACCTCCGACTGCGATCAACACCGTCATCGGCGTCACCAAGGCCTACTGCACGCGCGTCGGCGAAGGCCCGTTTCCCACCGAATCGAAAGACGAAGTGGGCGAGGCCTTGCGCAAAAAAGGCAACGAATTCGGCGCTGTGACCGGGCGTCCGCGTCGCACCGGCTGGCTCGATCTGCCGCTGCTCCGCTACTCGAACATGATCAACGGCACCAGTTGGCTGGTGGTCACCAAGCTGGATGTGCTCGACGAGCAGGCTGAAATTCCGGTCTGCGTCAGCTATAAAATCGACGGCAAAGAAACGCAACAGATCCCGGCGCAGATCTCGGGATACGAGAAGATCGAACCGGTTTATGAGAAGCTTCCCGGCTGGCAGAGCAGCACGTTTGGGGTCGACAACTATGATCGCTTGCCGGGGCCGGCCAAACGCTATCTGGAATTCGTCGAGAGGGAATCCGGCGCCAAGGTCGGAATTGTCTCTACCGGCCCGGATCGCGAGCAAACCATGGTAGTGGCCGAGTTTGCCCGGGTACTGGAATCACTGGGCACCTAGCATTTTGAAGGAGTGCCGCTTGAGGCGCGCCGTTGCGGCTTCTTCATTCTTGTCATCGCGAGCCGGGATAGCCCGGCGAGGCGGCGGGCTCAGTCGTGCCCTGATACAGATCGCACGCATCCGATAAGTTCTTCCTTGGAGGGATCTCAATGTTGGTGCTGGGTGTAACCTGGATGGCAAATCCCGGACACGAAAACGAAGTAGCCGAAATCTTCAACAAGCTGCAAACTGCCTCCCGCCAGGAGCCGGGCTGTTTGATGTACATGGTTCATCGCCATAAAGACGACCAGCGGCATTTTTTTATCTACGAGCAATATCGCGATGAAGCGGCGCTGCAGGCGCATCACGCCACAGCGCATTTTCAGGAATATGCCATCAAGGCTCTGGCGAATATCGCCGAGCGCAAACAGGCCGACCTGTATTCACCCCTCACTACCCATTAGCCCGGCACTCCGGCCGGCACATCCTTCTGCTCGCTTAGTTCTTCGCGCAGGATAGAAAACACCGCTGCCAGAACCGAAGCCACGACCGGTCCCAGAAACAATCCAATAAAGCCAAACGCTTCTACTCCGCCAAGAATAAAGAACAGAAGCACCATGGGATGCAATTCCACTCGCCCCGCAACCACCCAGGGCCGCAACACATTGTCGATGCTACTGACGACAACGACGCCCCAGATCAACACGAACACGCCCTTCCAGACTGCCCCTGTAAGCAAAAGGTAGATTGCCACCGGCGCCCAGATCAGCGACGAACCAACTACGGGGATGATGGAAGCAAGCCCGGCGGCCAGTCCCAGCAGCAACGACGAGGGCATACCCACGATGCGCATGGCAATGCCGGTCAGCACCCCCTGCGCGGCTCCCACGGTCAGGATGCCGTAAACGTTGGCGATGATAGTGTCGCAAATATTCTCATACAGCCGGGCCACCTGCACCGGCGACAGAGGAATCAGCCGCCCCGCCCGATACGCCCAATCCTTGCCTTCCCGAAACAGAAAAAAAAGGATCACGAAGGTGATCAGCGCGTCGACGGCGAACCTTGCCAGATTGCCGAGAACAGCCGCGCCGAATCCGAACATCCCCACGCTCAACTTCTGCGCGGTCGAGCTGATGAAGGACCTGAAGTCGTATTTGGAAAGATCGATCCACTGACCGACAAATTGCAGCGGCTTGGCCGCCAGCGTCGACACAAAAATCGTGATGCCACCCTCGGCAGCACTTCGGCGGCTCAGATAGTGCGCGACATTCAGTGCCTCGTTCGCCGCCAGGGTGGTAATCACAAATGAGGGCACCCCGAACAGCACCAATACCCCCAGAGTGGAAAGCAGCGCACCCACCGAACGACGCTGCTTCGTAATCCGCAGAACCCGTTCGTGCAGTGGCTGGAAGACAACCGCAAGAATGACAGCGAATGCGAAGGGTCTTAGAAACGGCCCGGTGATCACAAGCGACAGAATCAGCGCAAGCACAAGCAGTGCTGCGAGAAAGTAAATGGTTGTGCGCTTGCTGTTCATGGGTCGTTCCGTTCTAAGTTGTAACATGAACCCCTGTGTCGATGTAGAACGGACGGGCTCTCACCGCCTGACATGTTTTCAATGCGGTTGGTCAAGGGCTGGTAGGTTCACGCCCGGATGAGCGATTCCTCGCCTGGGTTGCCTGCTTCGTGACTTCGCCAATGTAGACCGAAAACGGCGCCAGCGTCATCCCCGACAGGGTTGCGCCGCTTTGCATCGCCGGCATGGTCGTGAGCAGTGTCTTGACTAGTGTCGAAGCGAATCCCTGTGGCGCGAGATCGAAATGTACGCTCTGCGGCACTCCTGACATGTTCAGCACCACAAGCACGGCTTCATCCTTGTAGCGCCGGAGATAGGACATTACGTTAGCGTCGTCCTGGTTCAGCGCCACGTAGTCGCCATCCAGCAGCGCCGGATTGGTGTGGCGCAACGCCAGCAAATGTTTGTAGAACACCAGAATCGAATTCGGATCCTTTAACTCGCTGGCGACATTATGCGTCTTGTAGCTGGCCGGAATCGGCAGCCACGGAATACCCGTGGTGAACCCTCCGTTGGGAGTGTTGTTCCACTGCATCGGAGTTCGCTCACCGTCCCGGCCTTTCTCGTTTGGCCAGCCCAATTTCCCAATCGGGTCCTTCACATCCTTCTTGAATTTGGGATCGTTGTTCTGCATCCCAATCTCTTCCCCGTAATACATAATCGGGGTGCCCCGCAAAGTCAGATACAGCCCTGCCATCACCTTGGCAATGTCGTCGTTGTGCTTACCATCGCCGTATCGGTTATAAGAGCGGGGAATATCGTGATTGCCGATCACAAACACCGGCCATCCCTGAGCAGAATTCACCGCCGCAATCTGCTTGCGAAATTCCGGCGGCGACAACTTATTCACCATGGTGAACATGAAGTCCATCGGCATCTGCAATTCGTCGCCGTCTGCGCCGTAGTACTGGTTGAGTTGCGCGATATTATCGGTCCACGTCTCTCCGATCAATACGGCGTCGTATTTGTCCGCCGCCTGCCGCAATCCCTTTAACACATCGTGCACCTCCGGAAAATTGTGGTTGTACTTGTTCACCATATTCGGATCGCCGTATGCATTCTTTCCCGGCAGAACGGGATTGTCGTGCAGATTCGGATCTTCGAACAACGTGTCCACGGCGTCCAGGCGAAAGCCCGCAACCCCCCGCTTGTACCACCAGCGCGTCACGTCAAACATGGCATCTTTCACCGCCGGGTTTCGCCAGTTAAGATCGGGTTGCTGAGGATAGAAGAAATGGTAATAGTACTGTTTGGTTTTGCCGTCGAACTGCCAGGCCGAGCCGCCAAACAGTGATAGCCAATTGCTGGGGGGCTGATTTGGCCCTTTGCCATCCCTCCAGATGTACCAATCACGATGCTTCGAGGTGCGCGAAGAACGCGAATCAATAAACCACTCGTTCTGGTCGGAAGTGTGATTCACCACGAAATCGAGGATCACGTGAATGCGATCCTGCTGTGCTTCCTTCTGCATCTGGTCGAAGTCCGACAGTGTGCCATAGGCAGGATCGATGTCCTCATAGTTTGACACGTCATAACCGAAATCGACTTGCGGCGACGGGAAGCATGGAGTGATCCAGATGGCGTCCACTCCCAGCGTCTTCAAGTACTCCAGTTTCGAGCTGATTCCATTCAGGTCGCCGATACCATCACCATTACTGTCGGCAAAACTACGCGGATAAACCTCATAGAACACGGCATGCTTCCACCAATCCGATGGCTGCCGATTTACTGCTTTCGTCTTCGATTGTGCTGCCTTGGATTGCGTAGCCGCGGACGGCTTGCTCTGGGCTTGCGCGACATCCGGCTTACCGGCGCATAATCCTAAGGAAAGCAAACCGACAATGAAGAAGCGATTATGCACCTGCGAGAGCTCCTCAACCGGAAAGTACTCTTCCTATATGGACGCAGGTTAATTCTTCCCTGCTGCCTAGTGAATCATGGCCGCGCCCGGCTTTCCTGCCTTCGGCTTGCGCAGCAGGAACAGAAACGGAATCATACTGACGAACACCAAAGCCAGAAACAAGAAAGTGTCATTGTAGGCGAGCATTGCCGCCTGCCGTTGCACCATTCCCCACACCGCTTCATAGGCCTGCTGCGTGGCCATCGCTGCACTCGATCCCTGGCTTATAAAGTGTGCCTTCATACCTTCGAACATCTGCCGCGCCACACCGCTTTCCGGATAAACATGCTCCCCGAGAATATTGATATGCTTCTGCTGGTTGCGGAATTGTACGGTCTCTACCATCGATATCCCGATGCTGGCGCCGATGTTCCGCATCAGGTTAAAAATGCTGGTGGCATTTCCCATGCGCTCGTTGGGAATGGGGTTGTTGGTGATGGTCGTGAGCGGTACGAACACGAAACCCAGCGCTGCGCCTTGTATCATGAGCGGCCACCAGAAGTTCACCGAGGCCACGTCCAGGCTGAACTTGGAAAGTTCCCACATCGCGTAGGCAGACGCCACCAGCCCGATCCCCAGCAGCTTGCGGCTGTCGAACTTGCCGATTAAGCGGCCCACAATTGGCATGATGAGGAACGATGCCAAGCCACGCGGCAGATTCGTGATGCCCGCGTGAGTCGCGGTGTAACCCAGAATCACCTGCATCAGCAACGGCAACAACACCGTGCTTCCGTACAGAACAAATCCGATGAATGTCATCAGGAATGTACCGACGGCAAACGATCGATACTTGAAAACGCCGAGATCCAGCACAGGATGCTTGGCCGTCAGCTCACGCACGATGAGGGCGCTTAATCCCAGCACGGCCAGCACGGCCAGCGTAGTAATGAAGCGTGATCCAAACCAGTCGTCCTCTTGCCCTTTATCCAGCATGATCTGCAAACTGCCGATACCGATCGTCAGCAATCCGATTCCCCAAAAATCAATTCCTTTCTTTTCGCGATGCCGCAGATAAGGCGGATCGAAGACGAAGATCTGGGTGAGGATCAGAGCTGTCACTCCTATGGGAATGTTGATGTAGAAGACCCAGCGCCAGCTGTAGTTGTCGGTTAGCCAGCCGCCCGCGACCGGCCCCAGCATGGGGGCGACTACAATTCCCAGCGCCCAGAAGGCCATCGCCTGTCCGCGCTTCTCCGGCGGAAAAGACTCCATCAGGATGGCTTGCGATAGCGGTTGCAGTCCGCCGCCGCAGGCTCCTTGCACCACGCGGCAGGCGATCAGAAACGGTAACGTCGGGGCCAGCCCACACAGGAACGAGGCAGCGGTGAATCCAGTGACGGAAAGCAGCAGCAGCCGTTTTCTGCCAAAGCGTCCCGCCAGCCATCCCGTCATGGGCAGGATAATAGCGTTGGCCACCAGGTAAGAGGTCAGCGTCCATGTTGCCTCATCATTGCTGGCCGATAAGCTTCCGGCAATGTGGGGCAGCGAGACGTTGACCACGGTCGTGTCCAGCACCTCCATAAAGGTGCTCGACATGACGGCAATTGCGATCAGCCAGGGATTAATTTCGGTGTGTTCTTTGTTTCCGAGCAGTGGCATTCGTATGTGTCGGTCCCTTTTTCTCCCAAATCCGGCAGCAATGTAATAGTTCTGTCATTTCAACTCGCGCGTGCCACACGTCACCGAAATCGGCGACCCCTCTGCTTACGATTGATGCATGATATCGACATCCGATTCAGAGGCCATTATCCCTCATCCCAAAGGTGCCCAGGCCCGCGTGCTCTTAAGCTCGGTCTTCGGACCTTATGCCCGCGACGACGAATTCGGCAGCCGCACCATCAATCCCATGGAGCTGTATCACAACCAGGTTACCCGGGCCCAAGGCAGTTTTTCTCTGCGCATGTTTCATCGCTCCTGGGGCTTGATGATGATCCAGCGCAACCTCTCGGCTCCCAGTACCTTGCTCGATTTCCCCACCCTCGAACGCTTTGAACGCGAACTCACTTCAACCGAGTATGACGTTGTCGGGATCTCCGGTATTATCCCTAACTTCGGTAAGGTTCGCGAAATGTGCCGCCGGATCCGGCGCCTGTCGCCCAAATCGAAAATCATCGTCGGCGGTCACGTCGCCGCCATCCCTGGCCTCGACAAACTCATTGATGCGGATTTCGTCGTGCGCGGCGAGGGCATTGGTTGGATGCGTCGCTACCTCGGCGAAGACCCCTGTGCTCCTATTCTGCATCCCGAAATTCTTTCCGGCTTCGGCATGCACGTGTTGGGCATGCGGGTTCCCGACAATACCCGTGATACGGCAGCTACCATCATTCCTTCCGTGGGATGTCCCTTGGGATGCAATTTCTGCACTACCTCGGCTTTCTTCGGCGGCAAGGGGAAAAGCGTCAACTTCTATGAGTCGGGAGATGAGCTGTTCGAAGTGATGGAGCACATGGAACAGTCCATGCGCGTCTCTTCCTTCTTCATGATGGATGAAAACTTCCTGCTCAACCGGCCGCGGGCCATGCAGTTGCTCGCCCGCATGAAGCAAGCTGGAAAGAGTTGGTCGCTGTACGTCTTTTCCTCCGCCAATGCCATTCGTAAATACACCCTTGAAGAACTGGTTCAGCTCGGAGTGTCCTGGATCTGGCTGGGTTTGGAATCTCCCAACTCCTCGTATGCTAAGTTGCGCAATTCCGATACTCAGGCTCTCGCCGCCGAGTTGCGGGCCCATGGCATTAAGTTGCTGGGTTCCACCATCGTCGGCCTCGAGCATCACACTCTGGCGAACATCCGCGAAGAGATCGAGTTCGCGGTTTCTCACGGAACCGATTTCCATCAGTTCATGCTCTACACCCCAGTCCCGGGGACGCCGCTTTACGCACAAATGCAGCAAGAGGGCCGGATGCTTGACGACGTCGACCTCGCCGACATTCATGGCCAGTTCAAGTTCAATTTTCAGCACGCCGCCATCTCTCGCGACGACTCCAAGCGGCTGCTGGACTGGGCTTTTCGCTTTGATTTCGAACGCAATGGTCCCAGCCTATTCCGAATTTGCGACACCATCTTTCAGGGCTGGAAGCGCTATCACAACCATCCCGATCAGCGCGTTCGCCAGCGCATTGCCAGCGAAGCCGTCAAACTGCGCACTACCTACGATGCGGCGCTTTGGGTGATGGAGCGCAGGCTCAGAAAAACCAACGCTTCAGTCGCCATCAGGATTCGCGAGTTGCGGCGCGAGATCGAACATGAATTTGGAGCCGCTACCCGCCTGGTACGTACGATAACTGGGCCCATTCTGCTTTGGACCTCCAAACGCGAAGACCGGCAGCTGGCTCGCGGTAAGACCTACGAGCCGAAAACCTTCATCGATCGCCGCAACTGGGCCACCTAACTGCGCCCGCCGATCCTGAACGCCTCCTGCCTTTTCTCGAAGCTTTGCGGTGGCACAAACCATCGCAGAGCCGCTATGATCAATCGCCGCTGATTTTCTGGGGAAGGTGCAATGTTTCGAATCCGTCGCCCGTTGCTGGCGTTTCTTGCCGTAGTTATCTCCTCTCTTTTGTTGCCGGCGCAGTCCCCGGAAGATCCCTCAAAAAGCGCCACCCTGTCATCCTCTCAGGACACCGTAGAGCGCACTGCTGAGCAGCGCACTGCATATCGCAAAGCGATGGAGGATGCCGATCAGAAGATCGCGGCTGAGGTGAAGGCCCATTCTGAGCTGATGAAGAACCTGGAATACCTGACCACTCAGATTGGCGCCCGTCTTACTGGATCGCCCCAGATGCAGGCGGCCAGCGACTGGACGCTCAAGCGTTTTCAGGCCTATGGCGTCAATGCACACCTGGAAACGACGGAAATCGCACACGGCTGGATGCGCGGCCTGGAAACCGCCGAGATCACCAGTCCGGTCCAGAAGCGTATCGGCATTCACGCCTTCGGATGGAGCAAAGGCACCGACGGCGACGTTACTGGCACTGTCATGGTGCTGAATATTCAGAAACCGTCCGACTTCGATCAGTACAAAGGCAAGCTGAAGGGCATGATCGTGATGCTGCGCAAACCAGCGGACCTGTCGAAGCTCGACCCTAATCCAGAGAATGCCTATGACGCGGTGATCCCCCCGCCCGTAGGAGTGCCGGAAGCTAACATGAATCGCATCGGGCGCCGAACCCTTATGAAACAGTTGGCCGCGGAACAACCGGCGCTCCTGCTGCTGGACAGCGGCAAGCCCGACAGTCTCTTCAACATGACGGGTGGCTATCCCAAGTACGCTGCAACCGAGGTCCCCACTGCGTTTCTAACGCACGAAGATTACGACTTGCTCTTCCGCCTGCTCCCAGTCGGTCCTGTCACCATGAAATTCAACCTGCAAGATACCTTTACCGATAAGCCTGTTCCGGCCTCCATCACGGTTGCCGAGATTAAGGGCACGGAACATCCAGACGAGCGAGTCATCATAGGCGGACACCTCGATTCATGGGACCTTGGACAGGGTGCGCTCGACAACGGCACTGGCGCGATGGCCACCTTGGAGGCTGCGCGCACTTTACAGGCGTTAGGCTGGAAGCCCAAGCGCACCATCACCTTCATCCTCTTTACCGGCGAGGAGCAAGGCGGCGCCGGGGCTGACGCCTTCGTCAAGAATCACGAAGCGGAACTGTCGAAAATCGATGCCGTACTGATTCACGATACCGGAACCGGCAAGGTCTTCAGCATCGCCCTTGAAAACTTGTGGGAAACCGCTCCACTAATGAGCGAGATTTACTTGCCGTTACAGGAGGTCTTCGATTTGCAGCCGCTTAGCACTCGCTATTTCGGTTCGTCCGATCATGTCGAGTTCCTGAACAAGGGCGTGCCCGCATATTTCTGCCTGCAGTTGCCGGCACACTACCGTGAGGCCCATCACAGCCAGACCGATACCTTCGACAAAGTGATTCCCGATCAGATCAATGAGGGTGCAGCTTTTCTGGCAGCGTGGGCATGGAATGTTTCCGAGATGCCGGAAGCACTCCCTCATCATCCCGCATCGCCCGCACCCACCGAATGAGCGGCCGGACCGGCGCGAAGATCTGCTCTCACGACCAGTCGCCTGTCTTCGCTTTTCTTTTATGAGTGAACTGGACGCAGCGCTAAGGGCCCGGCACAAGCTCAGCTTTGCCGCTGCTTACACTGCGAAAGGCTGCGTCCAGGATCAACTGGTTTCGCAAGCCTTCCTCGCCGGGGATTTCGAACTCGCGCTCTTCCTCGATCGCGGCAGCAAAGGCATCCACTTGCGCCGCGTACGCATTCGCATTGGAAACTTCCCTGCTCTCGATGACTTCAAAAGCGCGTCTTAGCTCGACCACTGGAGGATGGTCGACGCTTAGTCCGTTCAGCGAGGAAAGCACTCCGGCTTCGCCGGCCACTTCCAGAAAAGTTCGATAAGGGCTTCGCGCCGAGACCGAAACTGTCGCCAGTGCGCCTCCCGCGAACTCCAGCAGCATTGCGCCCGACGCCTCGACGACCCAGTGCCGGTCATAATGAGCTCGCGCTGAAACCGTAATCACCTCATCCCCCAGCAGGAAGCGAAGGGTATCAATGCAATGCACCCCGACGTCGGCTAAGGGCCCGCCCGTCGCAAGGTTGGGATCATTAATCCATTTGCGGGTACTGCCCAGAAGGGGAGCAAGAAAGTCGGCGCGAGCCATTTGCGGCCGTCCGATCGAGCCGTCCGCAATTCGATTACGAATCAGCTTCACACTCTCCTCAAAACGCATAACCTGGGCAACGCCGAGTTTGACGCCCGCCTGCCGGGCAGCGTTCACCATGGCGCGAGCTTCTTCCCCGCTTTTCGCCATCGGCTTCTCGCATAACACCGGCTTGCGCTGACCGATCGCTTCCAACACGTCGGCCTGATGCAGCGCATCTGGAGTGGCCACGAATACCGCGTCCACATTGTTTGAAGCACACAACTGTTGCGTGCAGCAGAACGCATGTTCTATCCCGAACTCCCGCGCCGATTCCTGGGCCTGGCGCAAGTCGCGGCGAGACAGCGCAGTCACACAACAGCGTTGCGCCCGCCGAAAGCCAGGTATCAACCGCTTCACCGCGTGCCGTCCAAATCCAACAATACCGAAGCGAATCATAATCGAGTCTTTAGAATATCCTTAGCAGCGCCTTCTTACACCCGCGATACCGCCAGTTCGATCGATTGCAAAAATCGCAATGATTTTTCTTGCACAGTGCGCACCGGAACGCGTTGCGCTTTTCGTCGGAACTATTGTCGTCAGGCCGTGGATTGACCGGCTCCCGCAGCCAGTCACGGTTTCGCGACGTTACGGAATGATCACCGTCGTTGCAACGAGGTCGATAGTTGTAACCAAAAAAGTACTTCCTCAGCCCCAAATTGAGTTAAATTAACACTTGCTCTGCGGTCCTGGACCGGAGACGCTAGAAGCCCCGCAGTGAATAGCGAGCCTGCGGGGCTAAAATCTTAAATGCCTTATCTGGCGCGGAATCCTGGCGGTCGAGATCTCCCCTGACGTGCCCCGATTTTCCGCCAAGGCGGGTGAATTGTCCATCGCACCATCAGGCATCAAATCCTTTTTTCTGGATGGACCGGCAGGACGTCTGGAAGCCTTGCTGAACGTAGGCTCGCCTGCCGCGACACATGCGGGCCTCGTTTGCCACCCTCACCCGCTGGGCGGTGGCACCCTGCACAACAAGGTCGTCTTTCATGCCATGAAAGCTCTCAACTCGTTCGGATTTCCTGTGTTGCGTTTCAATTTCCGGGGCACCGGGCTGAGCGCGGGTGAACACGACGCCGGACGCGGCGAGATAGCCGACGTGCAAGCTGCTTTGGAATGGCTGAAACAAGAATTTGGACTGCCCATCATCTTCACCGGATTTTCCTTTGGCGCTGCAACCGGACTGCGCGCCGCCTGCCCTGATCCGGATGTCAAGGCGCTGATTTCGATTGGTACTCCGGTGCAAGCTGAAGGCCGTTTGTATACCTACTCTTTTCTGCGCGAGTGCCGCAAACCTAAGCTCTTCGTCAGCGGAGATCGCGATGAATACGGCCCTCACCAGGCTTTGGAGAGACTCGTTGCCCAGGCTGCCGAGCCCAAGGAACTCGCGTTCGTTCCCGGCGATCATTTCTTCGCCGGCCATCTCATGGAAATGCGTCTTACGCTGGAAAGTTGGTTGCAGGAATTACTGCACGGTGCGTAATAAGCCACCGCTTATAATCTTCTCGAATGCCCCATTCGCCACTGTTTCCAGCCGACCCGGCGTCTGCAGCCACCTTGCGCGAATTGCGCGAGCGCGCCCGCGAAATGTTCCAGCACGCTCTCAGCGAGTGCAGTATTCAGCGAGCGTTCACCCGCAATCTGCAATATGATCAGCGCTACCTCCGGATCGCAGGCGAAATTTACGATCTAAAAAGTTTTGAGCGCACGCTGGTCGTCTCCATCGGCAAGGCGGGGCACGCGATGGCCGAGGCACTCGCCGCCATTGTGGGAACCGGCCTGACAGGAATTGTCGCAACTCCAACGGCGCCGCCTGCTCAGCTTTTTGGCTTTCGCTATTTCATTGGCGGTCATCCGCTTCCCAATGCGGATTCGCTACGCGCCGGCGATGCAATTCTCAAGCTGCTTAAGTCGCCGTCACCGCAAACGTTGGTCTTGTACCTCATCAGCGGCGGAGCCTCGGCCATCGCCGACAAACCTATCAGCACCGGCATCACCCTGGCCGATGTTGTCGCCACCTACCAGGTTTTGGTGCACTCCGGAGCACCCATCGCTGAGATCAACGCCATCCGCAAGCATTTGTCCGCGCTGAAAGGGGGACGCCTGGCGCAGGCCGCCGTACCCGCGCATCAGACCTCGATTCTCGTGTCCGACGTGCCGGAAAACGCGCTCGATGCTTTGGCCTCCGGACCGACGATGCCCGATACCACCACCGTTGACGATTGCTACAACATCGCCAAGCGTTACGACCTGGCGAAACAGTTTCCCCAGACGGTGCGGGCTCTGTTCGATCCCCGGCAGTTGCAGGAAACACCTAAGGCCGGCGACGCAGCCTTTGAGCGCTCCCACTACGCCACCGTGCTATCGAACGCTACCGCCGTGAATGCTGCGGTTGAGCGTGCCGCCTTGAGTGGTTTTGCCGTCGAAGTCGACAACGCTTGCGATGACTGGGACTATCAGGAAGCCGCCGATCACCTCTTGCGACGCTTGCGCGAATTGCGCCGGGGCGTATCGCGTGCCTGCCTGATATCCGGCGGAGAGGTTACCGTCAGAGTTGGAGCAAAGTCCGGTGTGGGCGGCCGCAATCAGCAATTCGCCCTCTACTGCGCCCGGAAAATCGCAGGAGAAAACATAACCGTCCTGAGCGCAGGCACCGACGGCATTGATGGTAACAGCCAGGCAGCGGGCGCGATTGCAGACGGATCAACGGTTCAGCGGGCGCGCCAGCGTGGTTGGGAGGCAGTGACTGCGTTAACGAATTTCGACGCCTTCCCCCTGTTCGATGCCATAAATGACACCATCCTGACCGGACCGACTGGCAACAATGTTCGCGATCTGCGAATCCTGCTGGCATACTGACGTTGGCCGCCCCCGCGCAACAACACAAAGGCACGGAGCACCGTGCCTTTTGTGTAACCACGCCACAAGGAGCGGAGCTGGCGTAGTTTTCCGGTCCGCGAACAAAGTCGCGTTCTCCCCTGGGATCAACTCTGACGCGAAACCAACGCTCTTAATCGAGCGCCCAACCGCTGATCAGGAATCTTTCCTGCTCAGCCTTCGTGCCCGTGATTGGGTCACCGCGACTTCGAGCCTTAACCATCGGCGGACGGGAACTGCCTAGGAGTCGCTGGTCCGCATCGACCTACCCATCCGCCGACATAGCGCCATTAGCCAGAGAGTACTGCTGCCCATTCAGGCGTTTGTCACCAGGATGTCAACATTATGTCCTATTTTCGTCAAAGAGCTATTCTGCCGTTCCCACCGGCGATGCTGTACAGCCCACCGGCACGATGCCGTATTTGATATCAAGAAATTTTCGCAGCGCTGAGGGCAGCGCCTCGCTTAGTTCCTGCCAGGTTAATACTTTGCAGCGCAGTCGCATGTCCACCAGTCGCACCGCTCGCATCACACTGTGCCACCTCTCCAGCAGATCGGGACGGCGAGCATCAAGCAGGACACAAAACGCACAATCATTTGCGAACGCAGCCAAAACATTGCGGATTAGTTGATACCCAAGGAATTTGCCGTCATCTTTCTTCAGCAGCCGCGCGTCGAACACTTTCTGGAAATCGCGATAGCCCTGCACTACCGAGATCTCCTTCGACTGAAAATTCGACTCGGTCAGCTTGGCCTCGACCAGCAAATCTCCCAGGCGCATATCGACCTCGGTGCGATCGGCCTGTCCGCTCTTGAGCGGCACCCTTGCTTTGAATCCAAATTCCGGGTTTTGAGACACTTCGATACCTAATAAAGACGCCGCCGCGGCGCTCCCTGCCACTCCGGGATAACAGAAGACATTCATCAGCAACGCGTCAGAGCTGTTGCAGGAATCCAATTCCTTCCAGGCTCGTCCGTCCCGAGGTAGACGACTGCGCGCTTGGGCATGCGTCTTGCTTAGTCGCCGCTGCCATGCTGCGTGGCCCAGAATTGCCAGATAACTCCGGTCGACGAAGTTGCCGTGCCGTATCTCATCTTCATGTGCCTGGTACAGAACCACCGGCGTGCCCCCAGAGCTCTCGACATGCAGCAACTTCCTTTGTTTCGCGAAGGCGCGATTCCGTGCGCTGAGTTCGCGTTGCAACTCAGCAACTGAATAACTGCCAGCTTGACTCATGGTTTGGCTTAACGAGGGCGCACTCCTGATTATTTTCCCTGGTGCGCCCGGTAGCTGGCACGCAATTCGGAGACGATCTCGGCAGCGGCCTGGCGCGCCTCTTCAAATCTGTTCGGTGGAAACGAGATTGCCCCGACCCGCGCGTGTCCTCCACCGCCGTAGCGCTCGCAAATCTTGGCCAGATTCTCCATGTCGGTAACTGTGGTCCAGGGATTGGATCCGACCGAGACCTTCGTGCGAAAACTGCTCTTACTCAAACCCACGCTGTACACGCAGTGAGGATGCAGATAATACGGAACAAACTTGTTGTAGCCTTCCAGGTCGTAGTCGGTCAGATCGAAGAAGATGGTGCCATCCTCGCACTTGGCGCGCTCGCGGAGGATCTCGATCGAGCGGCGGTGGCGTTCCATCAGCGGCGGTATGCGCTCCGCAATCGCCGGTTCAGCGATAATCTCAGCCAGCGGCTTGTAGGCCAGAATCCGGATCAAGCCGGGAATGAATTCGGGGTCCTGATTCGACTCGATCACCATGGTCAGTTTCATCGCCGGCGCTTTCATCTCAACTGCCGACTGGGGATCGTCGTAGAGAGCGCCGTCAATGATGTCGGCCCACTCGATCAACTCAGCTACCGGCGCAGGATTGAATCCAAAACGCTGTTCCGTCACCGCAGCGATGAATTTCGTACAGGAACGGAAATCGGGATCGTAGAACTTGGTGTTGCTCAGCTCCTGCTCGAAGTGCGAAGCATCGTCGGGCGTCAGGAACGCGCTCTGATGATGATCGAACCACCAGGTGATGCGTGGTGACGAGGAATATTTGAAATCCACAATGGCGTTTTCGTCGCCAGTGAAATCGCCTTCATGGAAGAGCGCTCCGGCCCGATGGACTAGCCCCTGATATTCGAACTCCGCGTGCTGGCGAATGCGTTCATGGTAAAAGCGCGTGAACAGCGCCGCCGAGCACGCCCCGTCGAAACACTTATCGTGATAAAAGACTTTGATCCTCACTGTCCCTTTCCGCTGCGGTGAAGCTGTTCAGTATAAAGGACTGGGCTTGCTATGTTGTGTGCAGAATAAAAGTAAATACAAATGACATTTCCCCATGGACAAAGTCAAGCTCGAACCGGCTCGGAACCGGGAGGACGCAACAACAGCAGAATTCGCAGGTCCATCACCGCATGGAAGAGCATGGGCAGCAACAGATTTCCGGTCAACAGGAACATCAGCCCAAACAGGAAGCCGGCCACAACGGTCGCAGCCGCCCCGCCGATGCCTTGGTACAGGTGCTGCAGCCCGAAGATCAGCGAAGAGAGCAGCAAGGCTAACGTCACGTTAAGCGAAGTAGGAAAGACATGCAGGTAATGCAGTAGAAAGCCCCGGAACAGGCTCTCCTCGCAAATCCCGGCGCTAATGCATAGAAAACCGAACCAACGGCGTTCGGTCCCTGTCGCAGGAAAAAAGAAGTCTAAGGATTTGAACGCATCCGCTGACGAATACCCGCGCGGCGTCTTCGACACATTCTTCCAGATCGCAATTACCGGCGGCAGAAGAGTCAAGACCACAAAGATCGCCAGCACGCCTTCCACCGCGAATCGCACCCAGGCATGAGCAAACAGCCAGGACGCGTCTCCCGGCATTGGTGTCATTGTAAACACGCCGCGAAAACCTACCGCGAGATACGCAACGACGGCAGCGATCCAGAGCCACGCGCTGAGCGTCTGGTAGTAACGTACTTTCCGGCTGGATTGCGGATTTCCCTTAAGCCGGCGGGTATCGTAGTAATCCCAGATCGGTGTGACCACGACGAGAAAGAAGCACAGCAGATGTTGGACCGCTACGGCAGCAGGCATGCTATTCGTGTTTGCGAAACGCCTCAGTCCGGTTTATTCAGCCGGGAGCTCAGCGCGAGAATTCGTCGCGGTTCCAACCTAAAAGCGCAAACAGAAATCCACAGCTACGCCCCAGCCTGTTTCTCGGCCATATCACCGATTACGGGCAGTTTGTAAATCTGATGCTGGTAGGCTTTGATGACCAGCAAAAGCCAGAGCGCGAGAACCGCAAGGCCGTACAGCGGCCACATTAAAGCCGCAGCGAACCAGCCAATCACGGGGACAAGGTGAAAAATTGCGGAAATGATGCTGAGTGCGATGTCGACAACCACCAGTGCCACCGCAACGAACAAACATTGAAACGAATGAAAACGTACGAAGCGATTGCGATTGTAGGGCTCGATCAGCAAGAACACGATGGCAGGAATAATGGTGAAATAGGCAAGCGCGCCCGCGACGTTCTCCGCCAAAGGGGCCGACGAAGCGACTGGTTCGCTGTAGTTCGCGGCGGGCGGTGGAAGCGGAGGTGCAACCGGGCTCGCCGGGTTTGCCTGCCCCACGGCCGCGCCGCAGTTGGGACAAAATGCGGACGACTCCCCTGTTTGGGCACCACACTTCGAACAGAACGCCATTCAACCCTCCGTGATTTAAGCCAGCCGCCGCTAACTCTGATTTTTCTGCGCCAAGAGATCGATCGCCTACGCCACGCAGCTTAACGTGCGCGGACGATATCAGAGGAGGGTCTGAAAGGCAAAGCAAAAATCGCCTCAAACATAGGGCTTGCAGGGCGACAACCCAAATTGGCACACCTCCCTGCCTGCAGCGCCTAAAATGGATTCATGGCAACTAACGCCAACCCTCCCGTTTTTCTCCAGCCCACTGCTTTCGAGCGGGCGTTCAACCGTTTCTTCGGGTTTCTGGTTGGCATCGGTTTAGGCATGCAACACAACTACCTGCTCGAAGTACGTGGGCGTAAGTCGGGCAAGCTCTACGCGACTCCGATCGATCTGCTGGAATTTGGTGGCAAGCGCTTTCTGGTTGCGCCGCGAGGACGCACGCAATGGGTCCGCAACGCCGAAGCCACCGGCCAGATTGCGCTGAAGAAAGGGCGCTTGCGACAAATATATGGCTTGCGGCCGTTGCCAGACGGCGAAAAGCCGGTATTGCTGAAAGCCTACCTGGACAATTTCAAGGCCGCAGTGCAGCGTTACTTCCCTGTCCCGGCCGGCTCTGAGGCTCAGGCATTCGTCAGCCTTGCGGCCAATTACCCGGTGTTCGAATTGATCCCGCAATCCGCGGCAGAGATAGAGCGGCCCGATGGGGCTTGAACATCGGTGCGGACGGCGTACACTCGGGTAATGGAAAACGAGAAGCCATCATCCAACCAGTTCCAAGAGGTACACCGCAAGGTCAAAGAACGTCTGGACCGTGAACGCGAGAGCAGGGAAAAGGGGGTCGAGATTCGCCGACAAGAAGCAGAAGAGGAAGCCGCCAACGAGGGATTTGACCGCGCTTAATCGCAAACTTCTCCACGCCTGCAATTACGGTCAACCAGGGTATAGCCTCGCCCTTGATGCTGCCGATACAGTTTCTGCCGTTCGCAACAGGTTCTGACATGTGCAGTCCACGACAGCTAATGAGTTCCATGAGTACCCGACGGAACTCCGCACGGAAGGCCTGCAAAGACTGGTGGTTCGACGACTCCAGGCGAAATTTTCTAGTCTACAGCTCAGTCTGAATCGGTGGCTTTCGTGTCGAGATCGTCTCTGCGGATTTGACTCTATTCTTCCGTCAGTTCCTGGCCGGGATACTTGGCCTCATAAAAGAATTCCAGATCCTTATCCAGTTTGGCCCAGAATGCCGCATCCCGTACCGGAGGCGAATCGTTCTGCAAAAAATGCATGCGAGAGCTGGCTCTCAGGGTGAGCATGTGATTCAGAGCATCCAGCAGACCCCAGTCGTCGGCCCGCCAGTTTGCCACCGGCTTATTCTTGTAGGCCAGCATTTTCTTGGCCAGCTCATCGGTCTTGATATTGCGCAACACCGGATAAAGCTCGGCCCAGAGCCGAGGCGTATACTCCTCATCCACGAAGCGTAGGGGCATTGCCATAGTGCCATTCTGACCGTCAAAATCGAGTGCGGCAAGACTGATGTGCGTGCTGTTCCGCCAAACTATTGGATCGATGCCCCTTTGCCCAGAGTTTTCAAGCTCGCTTGATCATACGAGTGATGGCAACCAGAATCACCGCGCCAATGAACGCTACAATGATGGAGCCGATCATGCCGCGGCCCTGCCAGATTCCCAACATCCCGAAAATCCAGCCACCCACGACGCCACCGACAATGCCGAGAATGATGTCGACAATCACCCCGTAGCCGCCACCTTTCATAACCTGTCCAGCCAGCCAGCCGGCGATCAGACCCACTACGATCCACGCGATAATTCCCATGGCTATTCTCCTTGCGGTCCGCCCTCAGGCAGCCGATTCAGCATCGTACGCCGCGCACAATCAGAGCGCAACGTTTCAGTCTGGCAACTCTACTCAGGCTGGCAACTCAATCACGAATCCCGCGGTTCTAACTTTGAATGAACCCTGAAGAAACGAAAGGCCTGTGTTCCAATTGCAACCGAGCTGTAGACCTTGACGCCAAGGTTTGTCCTTTTTGCAATGCTCCGCTGAGCGGTGGCCGAGGCGAGTCTGGTCTACCCCGCACGCCGAAGCAGAGTCCATCACAGTAGCGGTTGTCTAACAACGGCAGCAAGCCAGGCACCGTGTGCCCTATGAGGTGAGTAGTATGAAGCCGGCAAAGAACAGCTCCGCTTCCGATCGAGTGAAGGCAACACACTTGTCCATTCCAGAACAATGCATTCGAGAACGCGCCTACGAAATATATAGGCAGCGAGGAGCGAAAGGCGGCCACGCTGAAGGCGATTGGCTTACTGCGGAAGCTGAATTGAAAGAATTAAAGAAGAAAGCCGCGGAAGTGCTTTCGGCGGTTCAGTCGCCCTTACATTCTGAATAACCACTCGAAATCGAACCGAGAGAGTGCAGAGAGACAGCCGCAAAAAGCTACGCATCTAAACGCGGACGTGGAACGAGATGGCGCAGTGATGAAACTTTGCTGCCCAATGGAAAGCGAGTTGAGGAGGTCCCTGCCAGTCTCAAGCCATGGCCTGAATCCTTTGCAGCAGCTCCCGTCCGGCCCGTTCCGCATCCTCGTATTTGAAGTCGCTTTGCAGCTGCACGGTTCGGGCCGCAGGAGCCAGCGGCTTTAAAGCAGCGATCACCGTGTCGGACGGCAGTTGCGAGCAGTCAGGTCCCAGCACGATGTACTCAACCTTCGACGCGCTCAAGAGCATCTTGGCGTCGTGCACCCGGCAAGTCGATAACACCTCATAACCGTGGTTGTGCAGCAAGCCTCGGACAAAGGCACAAAGATCGGCGGATTGATCGACGAACAAAACCTTCGGGCCGGTGCCGACGCCTGCTTTCTTTGCACTTCCCGTGTCCTTAAAGAACGAGACAATGGCATCCTCTTCCGAGCCGTACATGTGAAAGATGGTGGAGAGCTTGGTAATCTGCAATAAGTTCTCAAGAAACGGCGGAGCAGCCGCCAGCCGCAAGTCGCCTCCGCGGTTGCGAGTGTGCGAGAGGAAGCGCACCAGCAATCCCATGCCGGTACTGTCTACCCGGGTTACATCGGCGGTGTGAAGCACCACACAGCTGACTTCGCGCAAGCCGCGATTGATCGACGTCTCCAGCACCGTGATCTCTTCGCCGGTGACAATGCGGCCGGTACACCTGATCACATACACCGTGCCGCAGTGACGGGAATCCACCGATAGCGACATGCGCATATCCTTTCCACGGGACGGGAATTGGCCCGCCAACTTGCCGGCCGTCAGCAATGGCGGCGTCGCAAGATGATTCAATTGTCTTCGACACCGAAAATCAAAAGGATTGTACCTTAAGCTGTAAAGACCTAGCTGCTGGAAAATGCTCCGGGTTTGCGATTCCTGCTTTTCGAGCTTTCCGAAGAGCACGGACAATACGGGGCAGAATCCTTTCCGATTCTGCGCGAGCGATACATCGCAGGCTGGCGTCGCTCTACCTGGATCGCCAGTGTAAAGAAGTCATACTGATCGTCGTCCATGAAGTCACATTCGTCATTGAAGAAGTACACGCACCCATCTCTTCTCTCCAGCCTTGTCTAATACTCCCTTGTCATCCAAAATTCTTGCGCACGAAGCTGCTGCCGGACGACATTCGGCCCGCAGGTACTCCCCCACATCCCAGCGTTGCCCGCCGGGACGTTACTTCTCGATCAGGCAGTACTCGCCAATCTTCTGAGCCGTAGCCGGGTCCGCCGAGCTCGGATACAAGTCGACGTTGGCGCAGTCGTACGTACCCCAATTCTTGGGGAGACGAACCATAATGTACGATCCCGGTTCCGGCGCCTTGCAGGCCGGCGCGCCCTTGTTGCACTGCAGGGCAAACGATGCTTTTCCCTGCTCCGGTGTGGCCGTGACGATCACGACGCCATTGTTCGTCTCAGCGCTCTTCACCGTGACATTCGATTTCTCCTGTGCTGCCAGTTGAGCCGCAACCATCAGAACGAGGAGCAAGGTTGCCTTCTTCATGACCGTAAGCCTCCTCTTTAGAGTCCCCCAAACAGCCTCAGCAGCGACGGGATCTATTTCGGCATGAACCGTCAGACATCCCGGCCCGACCCGATGAGGCCGCCACTTCCAATGATTGAACTAAATGCGCCTTCCTGTCTGTGACGGCTGACGCGTCGGTCGGTGTGATAGCTCGGACGGGGAGTTGTTCCAAAAAAGGAAACGTGGCGGCAACCCAGCAGCTTTTTTCCAAAAACGGGAACTCCCGCGCTGAGCCCTCGTGATCCTAGCTAACCAGGCGCTCGTGCCCTACGTCTTATGTGGCACTCGCAGCCCAGTTAAGACGCTCTGAACCCAGTCAGCAGCGGGAGATAGATACCGCGAATTGAAAATGCGGATCGAATCTGGTTAACACTTGTTAACCGCCGGAGACTGTTTGGAATGGTAGGATGACCGACGTGCATTGGTTCATACGGCTAGGCAAGTTTGGCTCAGGATTTCTCACCGCTCTCCTACTCAGCAGTTGTGGGGGATTTTTTCCATCGGCGGATACGATCGTTTCAATCTCAGTCTCGCCGGCCAGCGGCTTCATTCTACCCAGTAGCACCCAGCAGTTCACGGCCACCGCTACTCTTGGAAATAACACCCAGAGCAACGTTACCTCCCAGGTAACATGGTCCTCTTCGGCTCCCACCATCGCCACGATCAACGCCGCTGGACTGGCAACAGGCGTGGCTTTGGGAGCAACTACCATCACGGCAAAATCGAATACCAACAGCGTCATCGGCACGGCGACTCTGACCGTCAGCAGCAAGACCATCACTTCCATCACCATTGCTCCCTCGAACCCGGCAATCTCTCTGTCCGCTGGGCAAACGCAACAATTCACTGCGACGGCCACCTTCTCCGATGGCTCGTTTGGAGATATCACGACGAGTTCAACCTGGACATCAACCAACACAGCAGTAGCGACAATCAGCACCTCGGGACTTGCCAGTCCTGTGGCAGTCGGAAGCACCACGATCGGCGCGTCAGCCGGAGGCGTTGCTGCCACCACTACCCTGACTGTGACTCAGTAAGTCCAGAACGCCAAGCCCGACAAGCCCATCCATCTCCGGAGGATGGTTAGCACATTTTCTCCTTGACAGCTTAGGAGAGCTGCGCTAACCTTCCTAATCATCTTAGGAGGACGGGTGCCCGACCAAGCTCAACTTCTTCCCGGAACTCTTGATCTCCTGATCCTCAGGGCGGTGTCGCTGGGCCCTTTGCACGGCTACGGCGTGCTTCTGCGTATCGGTCAAATCTCCGGCAATGCCCTGCTGATAGAACAGGGCGCACTCTATCCCGGCCTGTTTCGTCTCGTGCGTCAGGGATTGCTCAAGGCAGATTGGGGTACGTCAGAGAACAACCGCCGAGCCAAGTTCTATGAACTGACGCCCGCGGGCCAGGAGCGTCTTCGTGAAGAAACCGCTAACTGGAATCGCCTGGTCGATGCCATTGGCTGTGCCCTGGGTGCGCAACCGGAGGAAGTATGAACATCGGGATTGGATTTGCTCGGCAGCCGATTTGATTGCGCGCAATCTATCTGCGCCTGGTGCGCACCTTCTTAAGCGACGGGAGGACAACATGATTCGTGAACGCTTGCTAAAGGTCTTGCTGGTGTTAGTAGGATTGCTCTTTTTGATGGCCGCTTACCCGCTGACACGACTCAGTCAGCCGGAAATCGGGGAGCAGATGCTTGGCGGCGTTTATGGCACTCTGGGAGTTTTCCTGCTGCTTGCGTTCCGTAACCCCTCAGCCCATCGCAGCCTGATCGCCTTCACCGCGTGGTCGAGCCTTGCGCATGCCGCAGTGATGGCAGTTCAGGCGACCCATAATTTGATCCCACCTGGAGATCTGCTGACGGCCGTACTTCCGCTTGCGATGATCGGCTTGGCGCTGATCGCTCTGGCGCCCAAGCGTGGCCCGAATCCCCAACCATGGCAAGAGCAGGCCAGTGAAACGAGGGCGTAGCCATGAAACTTCTACCCTACTTGCGTTCTCTTGCCGGCAGGTTTTTCCGCCGCTCTCAGATTGCGGAGGACCTGGCAGACGAACTCCGCTCCCACATCCAGATGCGCGCTGATGATCTGGAGCGCTCCGGCATGGCACGGGCCGAGGCCGAACGGCGCGCGCGCATCGAGTTCGGCGGCCAGGAGAAGTTCAAAGAAGAATGCCATGAAGCGCTGGGCGGCAGTTTTATCGAGATTTTTATGAACGATCTTCGCTATGCGTTCCGCATGTTGCGCAAGTCCCCCGGATTCACCATCGTTGCCGTCTCGACGTTGGCGTTGGCCATCGGCGCGAACGCGGTCGTATTTGCCATATTGAATGCATTGATCTTGCGGCCGCTGAATGTGCCCCAGCCGCAGAGCCTCTACGCCATTGAGCGCAACGCCAGTTTTCTGGATCCCAGCCAGTCCTATCCAGACTACCTCGATCTGCGCGATCGCAACCGCAGCTTTGATGGTCTGGCAGGTTACACCGCGACTGACGCTGGGCTGGACACGGGCGACAATCCATCTAGCGTCTGGGCGATAGAAGCCACCGGAAATTACTTCGATATATTAAGCATTCAACCCTATCTTGGACGTTTCTTTCACAGCTCAGACGAGCGTGGGCCCAATAGCGCTCCCTATATCGTGATCAGTTACGCCTACTGGCACAGTCATTTTCAGGATGATCGTGGCGTGGTAGGCCGAGTGGTTCAGCTCAACAAGCATCCCTATACCATTCTTGGAGTATCGCCACCCGGGTTCCGCGGGACTTTAATATTTTTTAGTCCTGACTTATTTGTGCCCATGGTTAACCAGGCGCAAATCGACGGAACGAATGTCTTGAACGAGCGCGCGAACCGCTGGGTCTTTATGGTGATGGGACACCTGAAATCTGGAGTCACTCCAGCCCAGGCGGTTGCCGATCTGAACTCCATTGGCTCCTATCTGAAAACGACTTATCCAAAAGAAGATGGTCGGATGGAGTTTTTACTGGCTCGCCCCAGTCTTTACGGCGATTATCTCGGCGGTCCCTTACGCGGAGCCCTGAGTGGATTGATGCTGCTGGCTGGATTAATTCTGCTGGCCGCTTGCGCCAATCTGGGCAGCCTGTTTGCAGCTCGCGCCGCTGACCGCTCGCGGGAAGTCGCTCTACGGCTCGCCCTGGGCTCGACCCGTCGACGCATTCTGCGGCAGCTCTTTACCGAAGCCCTGCTGATTTCGGTGATTGGAGGCACACTCGGACTCCTTGGTAGCGTGGTGTTGTTGCGCGGACTGAGTGTCTGGCAGCCGATTCCTCGATATCCCATCTATCTGTCTGTGAACCCGGATGCGAAAGTGTACGGAGTCGCTTTGCTGCTCACTTTAGCCAGCGGATTCCTTTTTGGTGCCGTTCCGGTGAGACAGGTACTTGGCACAAATCCTTATGAGGTCGTAAAGTCCGGATCAACCAGCTCGGTCGGGCGCCGGATAACCGTTCGAGACGTGGTGCTGGTAGTGCAAATTGCCATCTGCGCCGTGTTGGTTACCGCCTCGATGGCTGCCGTGCGCGGACTGGCACGTACCCTGCACAGCAATTTTGGTTTTGAACCACGCGGTGCGATGCTGCTGGAAACCACTTTAAGTATGGCCGGATACAAGGGCGACACTGTGCCCCTAATGCAAAAGCGCATGATCGATGCTCTGGAAAGGATTCCTGGAGTAACCTCCGTCGGATTGATCGATCAGCCACCCTTGCATGAGTCCTGGAACCCCTCCAATGTCTTTACCGACAAAACAACCGATTTGCGACCAGCCAATGCCGTTGCTGAAGCCGTTCAGTACAACATGTCTCCCGAATACTTTCGCGCCGCAGGCACCCCTTTGCTGTCAGGAAGAACGTTTACCTGGCATGACGACAAAAATGCCCCGCGCGTCGCCGTAGTCAATCAGGAGTTTGCACGTAGAGTCTTCGGTTCTGTGGCCGACGCAATGGGGAGATATTTCAAGCTGCCCAATGGGGCGCGCATACAGGTGGTGGGCGTGGTAGATGACGGAAAATATACCAGTCTGTTCGAAGGTCCCACCCCGGCAATGTTTCTTCCCATCCTACAATCACCATCGAGTCAGACTTTTCTCGTAGTGCGCTCAGACCGCGATCCCCAGCAACTGTCGGCAGCGATGAAAAGTTCGGTGCACGAACTGGATCCCGGGCTGCCTTTTTATATCCAGACCTGGACCCAGAAACTGGACGCGGCTCTGTTCGGCCCGCGTATCGCGACGCTGTCGCTGGGCGTGCTGGGCGTGATGGGCGCGATGCTGGCTATCACCGGCATCTTTGGAATGGCGGCATACTCAGTCAGCAAGCGCTTGAAGGAGTTGGGTATTCGCATGGCGCTCGGCGCGCAAAAAACCGAGGTATTAGAGGCAGCGTTGGGACGGGCGTTCAAACTGCTAGCCTTGGGTTCAGCGGCGGGATTGCTGTTGGGAATTCTGGCCGGCCGGGTGCTGGCTTCCATCGTGCATCAGGCAACGCCGCGCGATCCGTTGGTGCTCGCTGGGGTCGTTCTAGCGATGTCCTTGCTGGGTCTGCTGGCTGCCTGGATTCCTGCTCACCGTGCGTTGTCGATCGATCCTTTGCGGCTGCTGCGCGAGGAATGACGGCTGGGTTGAATTGTTCTGCATTACCGGTCGGCATTCGATGGACGCCTCTTGCGAACGGGCACCGCTAGTATCGAAACCTGACGCGTGATCCCCTTTAGAACTGACCTGGAGTCACCGAGGCGTAGTCGTCATCCCGGCGTTGCAGGGTCGGGCGGTCGTCGCCACTATTGGTAGGTTGGCCCTTGTCGCTGTCGGCAGTTTGAGTTCGCCGCAACGTAGGCTGATTGTCTTTCTTGTTCGGAATCGCTTTCTTGCCGTTCTCAAATGCCGCCAGTCGAGCCTTCACTTCATTGAACTCTGAGGTGTTCACAATATATTCCGGCCGTGGCGGCAGGATTTCGCGAATCTCCTCCTGGCTCTTCAGGATGCGCTCCGGCGTTGGCGGATGGCTGGCGAAGGTCCGGGACAACGTTCCCGGCTTTTGCTTTTCCTGCGACTTGATCTTCTCGAAAAAGGAAATGAACGCCTGAGGATCGTAGCCGGCCTTGTACATATATTGCAGGCCAAAGTAATCGGCCTGCGCCTCAAAGTCGCGCGAGAACTTCATGAAGGCCACGGGCATCGCCAGGCTCATGGCTGCATTGGCTGCCTCGTAAATACCCCAACTGTTCACAAAGATCAGGGGAATCGAAGCCAGGCGCACGTAATTGGCGCGAGTCATCTCGCGGGTCGCATGGCGAAGAACCACGTGAGAGATCTCGTGCGCCATAACGCCGGCCAGTTCCGCCTCATCGTCAGCGGCCAGAATGAGTCCGCTGTTTACATAGAAAAATCCACCCGGCAGAGCGAAGGCATTGATGTCGTCCGAATCGATAACCTTGATCGTGAAAGGCACTTTCGCATCGGAGTTACGAACCAGGTTCTGCCCAATGCGGTTCACGTATTCATTCACGACTGGGTCCTGGATCATGCGGGCGCTCTGCTCGACCATCATGGCGTACTGCTTGCCCATCTTGATGTCGGTATCGATGCCGTACCAGTCGCCCATGCTCTTTCCGGTCGAGCCTACCTTGCGATCGCCGATATCGTCGATATCGGTTTTACTCTTATCGTGGGTTTCCTTAGGAGCGGTCGCGTCGGGAGTTGTGGCGGCGCTATCGGCGGGCGGTGTGCTTTGATCTACGCTGGCCGAAGTCGGAATCTGGTCACTTGGGTTGGCCGGCGATTGCGTGGAAGTTTGCGATTGCGTACTGTCCTGAGCCAACAACGGAAGCGCGAGGCTGCCACTCAGCAGGATTACGATCGCAGCGGCGAGAGCACTAGACTTCATGGGAAACTCCAGGGCCGGAAAGCCGATCCGCACCTTGCCAGGGTGCTTCTTGCGGTCATTATATGCTTGGAACGTCGGTGTGACGCATAAGTTAGCTGCAGCTCAAGATTTTCTTGCGCCCGGCTTGGGACGAAATGCGCAGTCCGCAACCCGAACCTGCCGAATCCGGGGTAGAATGAGCGTTTCGTCCCAGGAGGCGGATTTCATGGCTACGGTGACACCCTCGCAAAAAATTACTGAGCGAGTCTCAATTGAGGACTTTATTGCCGGCCTGCGCCAGCTCGGCGAGGAAGATTTTACGGGAGTGCAAGGTACCTTGAGCTATCTGCAATCCCACCCTGTCGATCCTGACTCGTTGCAGCGCTATCTGTTTTGGGACGCACAACACTACACTCGCAATCTGATCGACAAGACCGAGCTCTACGAGCTGCTGGCAATCTGCTGGGAAGTCGGCCAGCGCAGTTCCATCCACAATCATAAGGGACAAAATTGCTGGATGGCCGCGCCCCTCGGACGACTAGCCGTACAGAATTACCGCCTGCTCAGCGAGGACCTGGCCGCGCATCACTGCAACATCGTTCCCACTGATCTGGTGGAGATCACCGCAGAAAATCCGGTTGCCGTCGACCCGCTGAACCCGGTTCACGACGTCAGAAACCCAAAAGAGTGGAGTGCGCGAGCGGTTACGCTGCACGTTTATTCCCGCCCCTTCGACTCCTGCGTCGTATATTCAGTAGATCAATGCACTTGCGGCGAAATTGGACTGCAGTACACGTCGCAGTACGGAAAGCTGTGCTGAAGCAACAACTGGAAGACTGGCACCGAGTCGTCAACACCGCACTTCCAGCAGGTGGGGCCTCCCTTTTTTGCGAACGCCCTCTACGTTTTGTCATCCCGAGCGAAGCCGAAGGATCTGCGCTCTTCCCCTTGGGCGGCGCGCGTTTTCCCCGCGACAGTTCATTCTGCCCCACCTTAATGGCTGGCGGCTGACGCCAACGCCAATATTTCTACCTGACTAGCTCTCCACTCTCCATCACTTCCCTGCTCAGCCGTGATCCGAACTTCTGCGCCAACCTGCACCGCGTCCTGTGGATTGCGCGAACGCTTCGCCGCCGGAACATCTTCGTCATACTCCACTCGTGCGTGCGAGATTTCGACCCGCCGAACCATTCCGTTGCGCGCTTGCACATAGATCCAATCCTTCTCGGCGGCCGCATGCGGGCCTTCCACAATTTTGCCGCGAAAAGAGCCTGGCGTTCCTGCATAGACAAGAACGGACAACAACAAAGCTACCGAGAGAAGTCGCCAGATTCGGCCAAAACCATACATGATGCCTTTCGATGCAAAAATCTGGGCTGGCGCAACCGCATGATCCGCCTGGCCGCGAAAAGCCTCGCAGGAACAGCAATCCTCCTCGCTTGACGAACCTCGGAGTGCGTCGTGACCATCAGAGATGTTCGCGGATCACAAGCCGCAGTTTCTACGGAAGATATAATCAGAAAGCTGTGAGCAAAGGTCGAACCTTTGGCCGAGGCTTACCCCCGCCCCAAAAAGACTCATCGCTCGCAGCATGAGACTGTTTTCCGGCGCCCCAATACTCCGTGTCCCGTGTCTCCGTACGAAAAGAATTTCTCATGGCAGGACAATGATGACGGTCATAAAGCAAGACGATCTTATCCAGAGTGTCGCTGACTCTTTGCAATACATTTCCTACTACCATCCAGTCGATTTCATTCGCAGCCTAACCAGCGCCTATGAAAAAGAACAGTCGCCTGCCGCGCGTGACGCCATCGCACAGTTGCTGATCAACTCGCGCATGTGCGCCGAGGGCCATCGCCCCATCTGCCAGGACACCGGCATCGTGACCGTCTTTCTCAAAGTCGGAATGAATGTGCAGTGGAATGCGACCATGAGCGTCGAAGACATGGTCAACGAAGGCGTTCGCCGTGCCTACCTGCACGAACACAACAAGCTGCGTGCCAGCGTACTGGCCGATCCCGCCGGAGCTCGCAAGAACACCAGGGACAACACTCCGGCGGTCATCAATATGACGATCGTTCCCGGCGACAAGCTCGAGATCATTGTCGCGGCCAAGGGCGGCGGTTCCGAGGCCAAGTCGAAGTTCGCCATGCTGAATCCCTCGGATTCCATCGTCGAATGGGTGCTCAAGACGGTTCCTACCATGGGCGCTGGCTGGTGCCCGCCGGGAATTATCGGCATCGGGATCGGCGGCACCGCCGAGAAGGCTATGCTGCTCGCTAAAGAATCCCTCATGGAGCCGATTGACATCCAGGACCTGATCGCGCGCGGGCCGAAGGGTACAGCGGAAGAGCTGCGCGTCGAGCTCTATAAGAAGATCAACGCGCTGGGTATCGGCGCGCAAGGACTGGGCGGGCTGACCACAGTACTCGACGTAAAGGTAAAGGACTATCCGACGCACGCCGCCAACCTGCCCATCGCGATGATTCCGAACTGTGCCGCCACTCGTCACGTACATTTTCTCCTCGACGGCACCGGCCCAGTCGAGTTGAAGGCGCCGTCGCTCAAAGACTGGCCAACCCTGACCTACAATCCCGCAGGCGCTCGTCGGGTTAATCTCGATGCCGTGACCCGCGAAGACGTCGCCACCTGGAAGACCGGCGAAGTGATTCTGCTTAGCGGCAAGCTGCTTACCGGTCGTGACGCGGCGCATAAGCGCATGACGGAAATGCTGTCGCGCAAAGAAGCGCTTCCCGTAGACTTCACCAATCGCTTCATCTATTACGTGGGACCGGTTGATCCAGTTAGAGATGAAGTAGTCGGACCTGCGGGTCCAACGACTGCCACTCGCATGGATAAATTCACCCGTCAGATGCTGCAGGAGACCGGTCTGCTGGGCATGGTCGGCAAGTCGGAACGCGGCCCGGCGGCGATTGAAGCCATTCGTGACCACAAGGCCGTTTACTTGATGGCGGTCGGCGGCGCGGCGTATCTGGTGTCGAAGGCGATTAAGAAGTCGCGGGTGCTGGGCTTCGCCGATCTGGGCATGGAAGCCATCTATGAATTCGAAGTGGAAGATATGCCCGTCACGGTAGCCGTGGACGTTAACGGCAACTCCGTACATGAGAGCGGTCCCAAGGAGTGGCAAGCCAGGATCGCAGAGTTGGTGGAGATCGGATAGAAGCGTACACACTCTGGCGTTGGTTGGATCATGTGGAACGCAAAGTTCATCATCAGGCTGATTGCCGGCGTCATTTGGAACATGGCGATTTTCGGGGGGCTGATGTTTGGGGTAGCGGGCACGCTGCGTTGGGGCCGCGCGTGGTGGTTACTTGCAGTGATAATGGTTCTGGTTGTGGTTAGCATGGTGACAGTGTTTCCGGGTGATCCGGATCTGCTCAAGGAACGCTTCAAGGGGCCCATCCAGAAAGGTCAGCCGCGCTCCGACCGCATCCTTGTGATCGCTCTGTTGATCTCCTATTTTGTTTTCGTGGCCTTCATCCCGATCGATGTCTTTCACCTCCACCTCCTGCCTCAACCGGACCTCCTAATCTCCTGGTTCGGTCTTATGCTGTTTATCGCCGGGTGGTGCATCATCTCGCTGGCAATGAAAGCGAATACCTTCGCCGCACCGGTCGTTCGGCACCAGACCGAACGGCAACAGAAAGTAATCGATAGTGGCGTCTATCATATCGTCCGGCATCCCATGTATGCCGGAGCCGTTTTGCTATTTGTCGGCATGCCATTGTGGTTGGGTTCTTACGCGGCTACTTTGCTAGCCATGGTTCCCATAGCGGTGCTGGCGGTGCGTATTATCTTCGAGGAACAGTTTCTGCGCCGTGAACTGGCCGGATACGATTCCTATACTCAGAAGGTGCGCTATCGATTGGTGCCGCGCCTTTGGTAGAAGAAAGAACGCCTGTTCGGCGAAGGGGGCGAACAGGGCTCGATGCACCTGTGCTAATCTCTCCGCGGGCAGCCCATTCCATCCCCAGGTGATCGCGTTTGACCGACGGCTCAGCACCGCAGCCAGCACCCACCGGACCAATTTGGATTGAATCCGCTTCGCGGCTTCCCGAAGATTTGCGCCCTGCGGTCGAGGCCTTTTGCCAGGCAGACAGCTTGCGGAAACGCCGCACCGCATTCGTCCAACTGGTGCGTTGGACGCGTGCCGGACAGCGTAAAGCCGCTCAGTCGCCGCGTTTGCTCGCCGTGGTCCAGCTTCTTGAGAGTGATGGCGATTTGCGCCGTCGAGTACAGCAATCATTACGCGAATTGCTGGCCGAACTCGATTGTCTCTCGCTCTTCGCCGAAGCTGGCCTTCCATCGGTGCACCCGTTCATGACCGAAATCATGCAACGCACGGTGGCCAAAATCATTCCGTCGGCCCGGCAGGATCCGGATGCGCGTAAGCTGCTGAGCGACCTCTACTCTTCTGAGCAATATGCCCGCCAGTTCGCCGCGATCACACCTGATGTCTTCGCGCGTATCACCCGTGCCCTCACTCCTGACGACGCGGGCTTCTGGCATCGCCAGGATCACGACCTGGAAGAAGCATTGCGACTGTTGACGTCGCGAATTGGCGGTTTGGGACTTCAGCCTGAAATGCGCGAGCGTTCGAGCCCTGCGCGCATTGCCCGTTCGCCGTTCTATGAACTGGTGCTCAAGACAGAAGAGTTGATCGGATCGAGCTCCACCGCAGAAGCAACGGAGGTACTCGACGCCTGGAAACAGGTGGTAGCCCGTTGCCGCGCTGAGATGGATATTGTGTACGAGCATATGGAGACGGCCGGCATCAGCGTCGAACTGGTCTTCGACCTTAAAATCCTTCAAGCCTGCCTGGCCAGAATGGAGACCATCGCCAAAGTTGTCAGCACTGGTGATCCTCACGAACGGCTAGCCGCGGTGCAAACCCTTCTGGTCCGCCTGATCGAGGGCAACGCCGCCGATAAACAAATCTCGTCGCTGTTGCGCGAAAACCTTAACCTGCTGGCGCGGAAGGTGGTGGACCGCACCGGGGACAGCGGTGAGCATTACATCGCCAGCAGCCAGCCCGAATATTGGCACATGTGGAGGGCAGCCATCGGCGGCGGACTGTTGACAGTATTCACCGCGGCGGTCAAGCTGCGCATCATCGAGGCCCATCTGCCGCCCTTTGTTGAAGGCTTGGCCAGCGGCACAAACTATGCTGTCAGTTTTGTGCTTTTACAAGTTTTTGGTCTGGTACTTGCAACCAAGCAGCCCGCCGCAACGGCCGCGGCGTTCGCCCGGATCATTCGCGACAATCGAGGCGATCAGCGATCAAGCAGGCTTACCGATTTTGTGGCTCGCATCACCAGCACGCAACTGGCTGCGGCGATTGGCAACGTGGTCGCGGTTTCGATCGGTGCCGTAATGTTTGAGTTGCTCTGGCGAGTCATCTTCCGTGAATCGTATTTGCCCGAACTGAGCGCCACTCATGTCTATGACACCTTGAATCCCTTTGCCTCGGGAACCGCACTTTATGCTATCGAAACCGGCGTGATCCTGTGGCTGGCGGCCCTGGCAGGAGGCTGGCTGGAAAACGCAGCGGTTTACTACCGTCTGGCAGATGCGGTCGCACAGCACCCGGTCAGCTCGCGCCTGGGCGACAAGTTTTCGCGCAAGATATCGCGTGTCGTCAAGCACAACATAGGCGGCTGGTCGACCAGCATTGTCCTGGGATATCTGCTGGGATTTGCGCCGGTTCTGGGCGAATTCTTTGGGCTGCCGATTGACATACGCCACGTTACGTTGAGCAGCGGAACGCTGGCTCTGGCAGCAGCGCGTTTCGGCACTGCGAGCCTGGGCAATCGCTGGTTTTATCACGCCAGCGTCGGGATCGCCGTCATCTTCGTCTTGAACTTATGCGTGAGCTTCACCATTGCGGCCTACGTAGCGCTTCGAGCCTACGACGTCGGGCCCAGAGAGCAATGGAGTATCCTGCGATTTCTGATCCAGCACGCGTTTCGTAATCCATTGCACTTTATCATCCCGACATTCGGCGCAGAGCCTCCGGAAAAAACCGATGCCGAAACCATTGCGTCGTGATTGAACTGACTCGACAACTGGCCGCACATTTGGAATGAAACGACCTTAGCTCCCACATCATCTGTAAATATGGAGAACGCTTCCATGTCCCAGCCCACGAAATCCACGCGCACTGAGAAAGATTCCCTCGGCCACAAAGAGATTCCCGACCACGCCTACTACGGCGTGCAGACGGCGCGCGCAGTCGAAAATTATCCGATCAGCGGATTGCGGGCGCATCCCACGCTCATTCGCGCCATTGCGATGGTGAAGGAAGCCGCAGCTCTCGCTAATTGCGAACTGGGCCTGATCGACGAAAAAACGGCTGACGCTATCGTCATGGCGGCCAAGGAAGTTCAGCAGGGCAAGTGGAACGAGCACTTTGTAGTGGATGTCTTTCAGGCGGGCGCCGGCGTCAGCTTCCATATGAACAGCAATGAGGTGATCGCCAATCGAGCATCGGAGCTGTTGGGCGGCACACGTGGCGAGTATAAGCACGTTCATCCCAACGATCACGTCAACTACGGGCAGTCCACCAACGACGTGTTCCCTACCGCGATGCGTCTGGCGACCCTGCTGGAACTGGAGAAGCTTTATACCGCGCTGGACAATTTGATCGCGGCCCTGGCCCAGAAAGGGGAAGAGTTTCATCACGTCTTGAAGTCGGGACGTACGCACATGCAGGACGCGGTTCCCATGCGGCTGGGCCAGGAGTTCACGGCCTACGCCGCGGCGATCAAGCGCGCCAACCGATCCATCCGGGAGCAGTCGGAGTTCCTGCGTGAGGTTGGGTTGGGCGGGTCGGCGGTGGGAACTGGAATCAACACACATCCCGAGTATCGCAAAAAGGCAATCGTCAACCTGGCGACCATCTCTGGACAAAAGCTGCACGTTGTAGACGATATGCGTTATGCCATGCAATCGAACCTGGCGATGTCGAGTGTGAGTTCGGCGCTGCGTAACCTGGCGCTGGAAGTGATTCGCATCTCCAATGATCTGCGCTTGCTGTCGTCGGGCCCGAATACCGGCTTGGCTGAAATTAACTTGCCGGCGCTGCAACCGGGTTCGTCGATCATGCCCGGCAAGATTAACCCCGTGATGCCCGAGTTGGCGGCGATGGTCTCGTTCCAGGTCGTGGGCTACGACACGGCGGTGGCCCTGGCAGTGCAGGCGGGACAACTCGAGCTCAACGTCATGATGCCAACCATGGCGTACAGCGTGCTTACTTCCATCACCATCATGACCAACATGCTGCGCCAGCTTACCGATTTCTGCATCAAGGGCATAACGGTGAACGAGCAGCGCACCAACTATTACTTACAAAGCACGGTATCGTTGGCCACGGCGCTCAACCCTTATATCGGATATGCCAAGGCTGCAGAAATTGCCAAGGAATCGGTGAAGACCGGAAAGTCGATCATCGAGATCGCGCGGACGCGTGGCGATCTGACCGACGAACAGATCAAGGAAATTCTTGATCCCGCACGGATGACGGAACCGGTTCAGCCTTTGGATTTGGCCAAGGAACGCGAGAAGATTAAAGGAAGGAGCTAGGGACTGGGGCTGGCCCAGGACGAAACTGCAGGTTTCGTTGCCCAGTGATCCGCTTACTGAAGCTTGCGGCTGAAAGGGCAGCACAGAGTTGCCCGCGCAACTGTTAGCCCCGACAAGAGCGCTGATAGCGCTACTTCTGATAAATCACTCTCCCTGCGCGGATCGCGTAATCCACCTTGGCAAAGTTGCGAACATCTTTAGCGGGATCGTCACTGAGGACTACCAGATCAGCGTTGGCGCCTTCTGCCACTTCCCCCGTGTGGCCGGCTTTGAAAAAAGTAGCTGGGTTGGTGGTGAGCGATGCCAGAATGTCGCGCCAGGTCATCCCGCTTTTGGCCATCAGGACATATTCTTCCATGGTGTCGTAGTGCTGAGTGTAGCCGACATCGGTGCCGAAGAGCACCGTTCCTCCCTGATCGAAGAAGGCTTTGAGCTCGTCCACGCCAGACTGCACGAACTGCCGCTCATCTTCGGCGGAGGCATGCTCCTTCTCCAGTTCGACCTCCCACAGCGTCAGAGTAGGAGTCAAAGCCGTATGTTGGGCCTTCATGCGATGCAGTTCCTCCGCTGTCCAACCGGACTCCGCTGGAATCGTATGCGCCAGAATGTCCACGCCTCCGGCCAGAGCGTTGTCGGTTCCGACGTGATTGGAAGGATGCGCGAAGACCGGCTTGCCCTGCGCGTGGGCAACGTCGACCGCCGCCCGCACGATATCGGTGGGCATGGGCGTGACTTTACCGTGTCCCATAATTGCACCGGTGAACAACTTGATGCCGTCGCCGCCCATGGCCAGCGACTCCTGCGCCAGCTTCGTCGCTGCGGCCGGCGTTGGGGCTTCGAAACGCGTAATTTGCTTGGCAATCTCCGGCGGAATGTAAACCGGAATACCGTTCTCCGGGTAAATGGCTCCGGCGGTAGTGTAGATCTTCGGGCCGGCGACTTCTCCAGCCTCGATTCGCTTGCGCAGTGCCAGGGTGTTTTGCGGGAACGATCCAATGTCCCACACTGTGGTAAAGCCCCAGCGCGTCAGCATCTCCTGCATGTGCGCTTCGAGCTTGGGGGCCGGCGCGGATCCGGCATTATTCCAAACATCTTCCGTGAAGTGAACATGGCTGTTCCAGAAGCCAGCGGTGATCACTTTGCCGCGGCAATCGATGACCTGCACGGAACCAGGCAATTTGACAGTGCCGGGCTTGCCGATCTGGGCGATTTTGCCATCACGAATCAGGATCACGGCGTCTTCGACAGGCGTAGCGGTGGGAGAGGAATATACTTTCGCTCCCACCAGCGCGATGTTGCCCGACCTCTGGGCTAATGCGAGGCCAGTGCCAAGCAGGATAGTGAGCAGCACGAGTGCGCAGGCTGGAAGAGGTAAAAACCGATGCCGCCGGTTACGCATAGGTCAAGATACGTGGGACAGGTCGAGTTGGTTCACTGACTAGAATGCCCAGCGCAGCAGCGTAGCTCCTGAGGTGAAGCCCGCTCCCACAGCTGCCAGCAGCACCAGATTGCCCTTTTTAAGCTTGCCTTCCTCAATGGCGGTCTGCATGGCCAGCGGAATGGTTCCGGCGGTGGTGTTGCCAAAGCGGTCGATGTTGATGATGACTTTCTCCAGCGGCATCTTCAGACGCTCGGCGGTGGCCAGGATGATGCGTTTGTTGGCCTGATGGGCGACGAAGCAATCCACATCCTTGCCGGTGAGACCATTATTGTGCAAAACGCGCTCGGTCATCTCCGACATCTTTTTCACCGCGTACTTGAAAACCTGCTGGCCGTCCTGATGGATGTAATGCATTTTCTGATCGACGGTTTCATGCGAGGCCGGATTCAGGCTGCCTCCGCCCGGCATATAAAGATATTGCCCGCCCATGCCTTCCATCTGCGCTTCCATGGCCAGGATGCCGCACTCCTCGCCCTCTGCGGCAGGCTCGAGCAGAACCGCACCGGCGCCGTCTCCGAAAATGATGCAGACCGCGCGATCGGTGAAGTCAGTCATGGAGGAATTCACATCCGAGCCAATCACCAGCACCTTCTTGTAGCGGCCCGATTCGATGAACTGCGCGCCGGTGTTGAGTGCGTACACGAAACCAGAACATCCGGCTGAGACATCGAAGCCCCAAGTACGATGAATGCCCAGCTTGTGCTGCACCAGGCAAGCGGTCGAGGGATACATCATGTCAGGGGTAACAGTGCCGACTACGATGAGATCGATCTCCTGAAGGTCGACAGGATGGGCCTTCTGAAGATTCTTGACCGCTTCCACGGCAAGATCGCTGGCGGCAATGCCCTTATCCACCAGGTGGCGTTCGCGAATACCGGTGCGGTCGAGTATCCACTGGTCGGTGGTGTCGACCATTTTCTCCAGATCTTGGTTGGTGAGGATGCGAGGCGGGACGTAAGTGCCGATAGCAGTAATTTTGGCTCGAGGACCGTTTGCCAATAGAGTTCTCCAATATGAATAAGCATTCATTCTGAAGGATGCGGCGCGGAAAGTCCATTAGAGGCCGCTTTTCGCTGTTCGCCATTCGCTTAAAGTCACCGAATACGATCCTCGGTATGAGGACCATCCGCGGTGACGCAGGGAAGATGGAAATTCGCGCAAACAGGATGGAGCCGAGGGACTAAGCGAAAAGCGAAGAGCGGACTGAAAAGCCAGGCGCCAGTTGACCGCTGCACACGCACTGGCCTGCTACCGTTGCTTCCTTCCGGACCTGGCGGGATTCACAAGATTGCGTTGCGCGGGACCAGCGCCCGACAGATTTCAATATAGCATCACTCTGCAGCCTCGTGGGGATCACGGATACGCGCCCACCTCGCTCCGCTGCAACGCCTAAAAACAGCCGGAACAATGGTAAACTTAAGAGATTCCATGCAGCCGAAAACCGATTCTGTAGCCTTGCTGGACGCTGTTGACGAGCGCTCCGTTCCCACTACTCCCAAGAAAATAGGGTTTGTCAGCCTGGGCTGTCCCAAGAATCTGGTAGACAGCGAGGTCATGATGGGCCTGCTCGCGCAGGGGGGCGCCCAGATCACGGCGCGCGCCGAAGACGCCGACATCATCGTGGTGAACACCTGCTCGTTCATCGATTCTGCCAAGCAGGAATCGGTTGACACGATCCTGGAGATGGCACGGCACAAGACCGAAGGACGCGCGCAGAAACTTATCGTCGCCGGTTGCCTGGTGGAACGCTACCGCACCGAGATCCAGAAAAACATTCCGCAGGTTGATGCCGTGGTCGGGACCGGCGAATTGCAGCAGATCCTGCAGGCTGCGGGAATCCAAGCGCCCAGCGCAACTTCCGACTCAGCATTCGTAATCCTGGGTACGCGTTCCGAAGGCGACGCGCGCGAGGCGGCTGGGCGATTCTCAAAAGAAGGCTGGGACGGTGCGATTGCCGATCTCCCAAACTACCTCTACGACGAGAATACGCCGCGCATCCTGGCAACGCCCAAGCATTCGGCGTACATCAAGATTGCCGAGGGCTGCGATCATCCCTGCTCGTTCTGCATCATTCCGCAATTGCGCGGCAAGTTTCGTTCGCGCCGATTCGAGTCTGTGCTAGCCGAGGCCCAGCGACTGGCTCGGCAAGGGGTTCGCGAGGTTACGCTGATCGGACAGGACACGACCTGCTACGGCGAAGATTTCGGGTTGAAGGACGGATTGGCGCTGTTGCTGGAACGGCTGGCAGGAATTGAAGAACTGCACTGGGTGCGGTTTCTGTATGCCTATCCCAACAAGATCACGGGCAAGCTGCTGGAAACGATTGCCACTCACGAGAGGATTTGTTCCTACATTGACGTTCCCTTGCAGCACGCTTCGCCCCATGTTCTAAAACGCATGAAGCGCGGAGCCGGAGCAGAAATTTTTCTGCGCTCAATCGAGAAGATGCGGCGTGAGATTCCTGGTCTGACCTTGCGGACATCGTTTATCGTCGGCTTCCCCGGCGAAACCGCGCAAGACTTCGATGTGCTTTGCCAGTTTGTGCGCGAAGCCCAGTTCGACTGGCTGGGAGTTTTCGGCTACTCCGATGAAGACGGTGCTAAGGCTTTCGAGTTGGGTGACAAAGTTCCCGGGCGAGAAATTGAGCGGCGGCGGAAGAAACTGATGTCGCTACAGAAACAAATCAGCCGCAGGAAAAAGCGTACGCTGATTGGCCAGCGATTTGATTTACTGCTGGAAGGGTTGTCGGCGGAGACAGACTTGCTGTGGGAGGGCCGCACCGCGATGCACGCGCCTGAAATCGACGGCACCGTGTATGTCAACGATATTGGCGATCGCGAAGATGTGCGGGAGGGCGAGTCCTACCTCTGCGAGATCACGGATGCGCATGACTACGATCTGGTGGCAAGGATTTTGTAGGACAGCTCTCAGCCTTCAGCCGCCAGTAGAATGGCTGAGTGCTGAGCGCTGAATGCTGAGTACTAGCCATGGCGAAGAAAGTAATTCAGAGCCTCCGTTGTCCTACCTGCAGAAAGATTGTGTTAGCCTCCGATCCGGAGTTTCCCTTCTGCAGCGAGCGCTGCCGTATCATTGATCTGGGCAAGTGGGCCAGCGGCGGCTACGTCATCTCCACACCGCTGAATGATCCGGAGACGGACGATTCCACCTATCCGAATGACCGAACCAAGAAGCACTGAACCAGCGCCGACGAAATCGACTGCTCCGGTTTGGGCTACTATGGTTGCAACCTTCTTTGGAGCAGGACGGCTGCATCCTGGCCCGGGCACGTGGGGATCGCTGGCCACGGTTTTGCTTTGGTGGCTGCTGGCGTCGCACCTACCGCCCTCGACGCGCATCCCAGTCATCATTGTCCTGATTGCGATTGTAGTGGCGATCGGCGTACCTGCGGCTACCCTGGAGGCGCGCGGATGCGGCCAGAAAGATCCCCAGCATGTGGTGATTGACGAGGTCGCGGGACAGTTGGTAACCCTGATCGCCTGCCCCGTCGTGTGGCAAGCGCTTCTCGTCGGCTTTATACTTTTTCGTGGGTTCGACATTACCAAGCCGCCGCCGATCCGCAGTCTGGAAAAACTGCCCGAAGGGACAGGCATCGTGGTCGACGATCTGGGGGCGGGACTTTATGGGCTGATCGTGTTGCAGGTGTTGTTGCACTTTTGGGGTTCTTCGCTGAGGTAGCATTGTGCGTCGACATTGGTGGCGTCCCTACGGGACTCGAATCGATGATGCGTCTTACCCAGCACTGCGCTTCCGGCTCCGTGCTGGGCTAAGCTATTTCGCCCCTGCGGGGCTTGATTTCCCACAGATGTATTACAACGGCGAGTCGTGAGTTGGATTTTCTGGCAAACGACTCGTGCTCCGACGTCGAGTGCACTGACTAAGCAAATGATGGATCGAAAGACTGGAACAAAAAACGTGAATGGCCAGCCACACATCGATTCCATCGATCCGGGCTATGCTTTGCCCGGCGGCGAGATTCGCATCGTAGGTCGAGGCCTTCGTCCTCAGGAACTACGCCGGCCTCAGGTCCGTTTCGGCGACTTGGATGGTGCGGTCATTATCGGCTCCGACCAATTCATCGTGGCGCGCGTTCCCGAGGGGGCTGCCTCGGGCGATGTAGTGGTCGCGATCAATGGCAACCAAAGCAATCCCAGCGAAGTGGGAATTGCCGTGCCTATTGCTGAGAACCTGCATCCCGTAACCAATCCGGCAGTGGACGCACAGGGCAACATCTATGCTACTTTCTCCGGTTCCCGCGGACAAAAAGTACCGGTCGCCATCTATCGCATCGACACCAGCTATAACGTCAAGCCGTTCTTGCACGAGATGATGAACGCCACGGGCATGGCGTTCGACCGCGCCGGAAGTTTATACGTTTCCTCGCGCTTTGACGGAACGGTCTATCGTGTCGCGCAGAATGGAACCATGACGTCGTATGCGGAAGGCATGGGCGTGGCGACGGGTATCGCGTTCGACCGCGGAGGCAATCTCTACGTCGGCGACCGCAGTGGAACGATATTCAAGATCGACCGCGAGCGGCAAATCTTCGTTTTCGCCATGCTCGAGCCGAGCGTGTCCGCCTACCACCTGGCATTCGGCAACGGAGGGAATCTTTACGTCACCGGCCCTACGACCTCCAGCTTCGACGCGATTCACCAGATCGATCCGCACGGGGAGGTTAGCGTGTTCTATCGCGGATTGGGCCGTCCGCAAGGACTGGCAGCCGACATCGAAGGTAATCTCTATGTCGCCGCATCGCTTAACGGGCGACGCGGCATTGTGAAGGTAACGCCCGCCGGCCAGGCATCGCTGGTTATCTCCGGACACAATCTGGTTGGACTGGCCTTAGCGTCCCGCGGCTCGGCAGTGCTGGCGACTACCAGTGGCGTGCACCACTTGTCATGGAATATTGAAGGCCGCTCGCTTCTGCCCGAGAATTAGTAGCAACCAGCTTGGGCCATTTAACACGGAGGGCACGGAGTTCCTTGATCCTTCGTTCCCTACCCTTTGCTTGAGCGCAGCTTGCATCCTATCCTCTTCTACGACCGTAACAAGAGAATCTCCAAAGCCTCCGTGTTCTCGGTGCCCTCCGTGGTGGAAAAGGTCCTGGCTCTATCGCCTGATTCCCGGTGCTAGACTGAATCTGTGATCGCGGAAATCATCGCCGTCGGCTCGGAGATGCTGACTCCGTACCGGCAGGACACCAATTCCCTGTTCCTCACTGGCCGTCTCAACGAACTTGGGATAGCTGTTGCCTTTAAGACGATTGTCGGCGACAACCTCGAACATTTGACATCGGCGGCCCGCACTGCGATTGGCCGCGTCGATCTCGCCATTTTTATGGGCGGAATGGGACCGACACAGGATGACTTGACGCGGGAAGCCGTGGCGACAGCGTTGGGGATTGAGCTGAAGCGCGATCATGAAATTGTTACCGCGTTGTACAAACGTTTCGCCGAACGGCGGCTGCAAATGCCGGAGAACAATGCCCAGCAGGCGGACGTACTGCAGGGTGCGGTGGTCCTGCCAAACTCGAAGGGCACCGCTCCTGGGCAATGGCTGGAAATCGAATTCGAGGGCAAGCCACGGATTATCGCCTTGCTTCCCGGTCCGCCGCACGAAATACAGGAAATGTGGGACACCGACTGCATGGTCCGCTTGCGCGCCATGGTACCTCCGGGAGCGATGGCGACGCGCGTTCTGAAGGTGGCCATGATGGGCGAGTCTGCCGTCGATCAACGCACCGCGCCGATCTACAAGAAATATCCCAAGGTTGAGACTACGGTGCTTGCAGGCCAGGGGCAGGTGGAGTTTCATCTGCGAGCGACATCGGTTACGAAAGAGGAAGCCCAGGCTGAAGTGGATCGCCTGGCTGACGAGTTGGAAGAGGAATTGGAAGATGCGGTGTTCTCCTCCGCAGGCGAATCGCTGGAGGAAATCGTCAGCTACTACCTGCAGATGCGCAATGCCAAGCTGGCCGTGGCGGAATCCTGCACGGGAGGGATGATCGCCGAGCGAATCACTTCTGTCCCCGGCAGTTCGCGTTCGTTCCTGGGTGGAGCGGTGGTTTACTCCAACGATTTGAAGACACTCTTTGCCGACGTGCCTCCATTGATGATCGAGGCCCACGGCGCGGTGAGCAAGGAAGTTGCGATCGCCCTGGCGGACAACATTCGTGAGCTTTGCAACGCCGATATTGGCGTGGGGGTCACAGGTATCGCTGGTCCCGGCGGAGGAACCGACGAAAAGCCGGTGGGACTGGTTTATGTCGCAGTCAGCAACGGCCACAAGCGTGAAGTGGTGCAGCGGCGATTCTTCGGCGACCGTGAACGGGTGCGGCGATGGGCCAGCCAACAGGCGCTCGACCTGGTGCGCCGCATGTTGATCTAACCAGATGCGACTGTTTGCAGCCCTCGATATCGATCCGGAAATCCGTAAGCGGATTACCGAGTTTCGCAACCAGATGAAAGCGCTCGCGCCCGCTGTCCGCTGGGTAGGGCCGGAGACATTTCATGTCACACTGCAATTTCTGGGTGAAACCACGAAGTCGGAACAGATCCGAAGCGCTTTGGAGCAGGTAAGGAGTTCTACGATTCCACTGACGTTTCGAGACGCCGGATTCTTTCCGAATCCTAAAGCGCCGCGCGTCTTCTGGGTCGGGATCGAATCGGACCAGCACCTGCAAGATTTGGTGAACTCGATTGCAAGAGAACTGGAGCCGCTAGGATTCGAGCGCGAAACTGGACCATACCGGCCGCACGTGACTCTGGCACGCTCGGGAAGCGGCAGGCCGCGTCCGGTTCCGGGAGAGCGAGCAGCCTTTGGATTGCAGCACGTGCGAGTCAAACTAGAAAGCCTGCCGCCGCTGGAGTTCGGTACAATGACGGCGCGCGAGTTCTTTCTCTACGAAAGCCAGACAACGCCCGCAGGAGCGAAATATACGAAGCTCTCGCGTTACGGGCTGGTGGCTTCTAACTGACGTTGATCAAACTTGTCCTCATTATCGTCACGGTCTCGTACCTGTTGGGATCGATTCCTTTCGGGTATCTGCTGGTTCGCCTTTTTCGCGGCGAAGATGTCCGCAAAACCGGCAGTGGCAATATTGGAGCCACCAATGTGGCTCGCACCGGTTCCAAACGATTGGCAATCGCCACGCTGCTTCTGGATGCTTTGAAAGGATACGCAGCGGTGGCCTTCGCCTTCTGGCTGGCAGGCGTATATCGATTTGAAGGTCAGCCCACCACTAGCTTGTACGATCGAACCACCCAAACCATGGATAGCCGCACCGTCTTTCTGTTGGCGGCACTGGCGGCCTTCGTCGCCATCCTGGGACACATGTACACGGTGTGGCTGCGTTTCAAGGGCGGCAAGGGAGTGGCCACGGCCGCGGGTTCCTTTGTGGCGCTGGCGCCCAGAGCCCTGCTGATTGCAATCGTGCTGTTCCTTCTAGTGGTGGCGCTCACACGTTATGTTTCGCTGGGCAGCATGGTCGCGGTGGCGGCGTTTCCCTTTTTTGTGTGGTGGGTCAATCCGGCCGAGCGCACCACCGTTCCTATCCTGCTTTTCATCGCCGCTTCTTCGCTGCTGATTATCGTGCGGCACAGAGATAATATCCGGCGCCTGATAGCGGGCACCGAGCACCGATTCCGTTAAAGAGAGCTGCGTGTGAGCGAGATTGCGGTCATCGGAGCAGGGGCGTGGGGAACGGCAATCTCCATTGTGCTGGGGCGCAAAGGAAGCCATCGGGTGCGTCTGTGGGCGCACGAACCCGAAGTGCGCGCCAGTATAGAAAGCAGACGCGTCAATGAAATATTTCTGCCGGCAGAACCCATTCCCGACACTGTGGTTTGTACCAATCGACTTGCAGAAGCTTTGCAAGATGTCGAGATTGTAGTCAGCGTCATGCCGTCGCATCACACTCGGCGCGTATTTCAGGCGATGCGGCCCCATCTGCGCCCAGAGATGCTGTTCGTCAGCGCGACCAAGGGCATCGAAAACGATTCCCTGCTCCGGATGACGCAGGTTATCACCGAGGTGTTGGCAAATGATGGCAACCGATTCGTGCCTCGCGTGGGCGCGATCAGCGGTCCTTCCTTTGCGAAGGAAGTGGCCAAGGGCGACCCTACGGCTGTCACAGTTGCCTGTGCCGACCTGGAGCTTGCCGCCATCGTGCAGAAAGAGTTCAGCGACCCGCGCTTCCGGGTTTACACCAACGATGACGTGATAGGAGTGGAGTTGGGCGGAGCGCTAAAGAACATTGTGGCCATCGCCGCCGGCGTTTTGTTTGGTCTTAACTTGGGACACAATACGGTGGCAGCGCTGATCACGCGCGGCCTGGCGGAGATGACGCGACTGGTGGTGGCCTGCGGCGGAAAGGCGTCAACCATGGCGGGACTTGCCGGCTTAGGCGACCTGGTGCTCACCTGCACCGGCGGACTTTCGCGCAATCGAAGTGTGGGCGTGGAGTTGGGCCGGGGACGGAAGCTGGACGACATCATTGCTGGAATGCATGGCATGGTCGCCGAAGGCGTGCTGACCACGAACGCCGCTGTCGGTTTGGCACAGAAGGCGGGCGTCGAGATGCCAATCACCGAACAGATGCACGCGGTGCTGCAGCAAGCCAAATCGGTAGAAGCGGCGATTCGCGACTTGATGGGCCGGCCGTCAACGAGCGAAGCGGGATTGGTCCGGGGTTAAGTCGGCGGATTGAGTCCAATCGGTCAGGAGGCCTTGGACACGGACCGGAGAGAGCGCCCGGTGCGAAGATTACCGGGCAAGATCTTCTTAACCGGACGGATTCTGTCGCTCCGATGAACAGAGCGTTCCGATGTCGCTCCGGTCAAGCTGTCGAAGTAGCTGGCGAGGATCTTCTTCAGGTCTTCCTCGGGCATGATATTGCGATCCAGCATGTGCTCGAGGGCGAGGGCATGAGTCACGGCCGAAAGCGAGAGGACGACCGATTTGCCGGCAGCCGGCAGCGGTTTTCCCGAAGCTCCCATGATGCCCTGCAAAATGCCAATCCTGGAATCAACCAATCGCCGATTCATCGCGGCCAGTCTGGCCTTGACCTCGGGATGCCGTACCGCAAACAGCTTGAACTCCAGGGCCAGCAGGCTCCAACGGCGGTCCTGGCACAGAGTTAAAAAGAACTGGCGAAAGGCCCGAAGCTTGGCCTGAGGATCACTGAATTTATCGATGAGCTTTTCTGCACTGTTGATGCGGTGTGAAACCACGCGCTCCAGAAGCGCCAGGAAAAGGTCTTCCTTGCTGTTGAAGTTGGCGTAGAAAGCGCCGCGAGTGTAGCCGGCAGCCGCGGCAATCTCCTCCAGTTTGGCGGCTTCAAACCCGTCGCGCGCAAAGATCTTTTCTGCCGCCTGAATCAGGCGAACGCGAGTAGCTTCGGAGCGCTCCTGCCGGCGGGATGTGGGAGAGCTGGATTTCATTTATGCTCAAAACAGCATCGAACTTGCGGTAAGGTTTAGATGCTACTTTTGCGCAACGCGACTGTCGAACAATACATCTAAGCCAAGGCAGCCGTAAGATTTCATACATGCATGTATGTACTGAATACAACATGGAACGATCTGAAAGCAAATTGCAAAGATACGCATTAATCGTTTGCCGAGCTTTGCTGGGGCCGGGAGTTGCGGTCCTGCTATTGAACTGTTGGACATTCGCACAACAGCCGGCCCTGACCACGTTGCCGTCTGCCGACCAGGTCATCCAGCGGCCCCAGGATCCCTTCCGGGGTTCGATACCGCAAGGCAAGGCGAGCACGGAGATTATCGACCTGACCGTCGAAGACGCGCTGGATCGTGGTCTGAAGTACAACCTGGGGCTGTATCTGAGCGAGCGAGCGACCGACCAAAGCCGGGCGGCGCGATTGCGCGCTCTCAGCAACCTGATGCCGGTGATCAATGGCGCATTTGGGGAAGAGGTCGAGAAGCTTAATCTGAAGGCTCTGGGTTTGAACGGCTCGCTGATACCGGGAATTCCCACCTCGGTTGGGCCGTTTGGCCTGACCGAACTGCAAGCATCGGGGACCTGGAATCCAGGCGATTTACATTACATCGATACCGTTCGAGCGGCGAGCCAAGACGTAAAGGCAGCTCAGTTCACTTATCGGGACGCGCGGGATACGGTCGTCATTGCAGTGGGAGCCAACTACCTGCTCACCATCGCGAACGAATCCCGCCTGGAGGCAGCGCAGGCCGAACTAAAGGCAGCTCAGGCCCTCTATCAACTAGCGGTGGACCAGGAGACAGCTGGGCTTGCCCCGAATATCGATACCCTGCGGGCGCGAGTCCAGTTGCAGACCCAACAGTCCGTGCTGATTCAGGCGCAAAATGATTTGGAGAAGCAGCGAATTGCTCTGGCTCGAGTCATTGGCCTGCCGGTACAGCAGAAGTTTCGTCTGGTGAACCGTGTTCCCTATCATCCGTTGCCCGAGATGAATGAGGAAACTGCATTTGCCCAGGCACTGCAAACCCGTCCCGACTACAAAGCCGCACTGGCCTCATTGCGTTCGGCTCAGCTTAGCCGGGAAGCAGCCTGGAAGCAGCGGTTGCCATCGATCGGGTTCACGGGACAATACGGCGTGCTGGGAACCACTCCCGACTCTATGTCTCCTAACTGGACCTGGGCGGGCACGCTGCAGATTCCGATTTTCGAGGGAGGCAAGGTAGAGGCCGACGTCCAGCAGACCCAGGCAGTTTTGCAGCAACGGCAGGCTCAGGTGGACAACCTGAGAGGCAGTATCGAGCAGGACATTGAAGATGCACTCCTGGATATCAATGCTGCCGCGCAACAAGTTGAAGTCGCCAAGACAGGCCTGGATTATGCCCAGCAAACGCTGGAGCAGTCGCAAGACCGGTTCGCCGCCGGGGTGACCAACAATGTGGAAGTGATTCAGGCGCAACAACAGCTGGCGTCGGCCAACGATCAGTATATTGCCAGCTTGTATGCGCACAATATCGCGAAAGTCCTGCTGGCCCGGGCCATTGGCAATGCGGAGGAGGCTGTAAAGCAATATTTGTCGGAGCCAGGCAGTACGCAGCCGGCAAACCCGGCAACACCGCCGCGCGGCCCGGTTACTCCGACTCCGACCCCGTCGCCTATGCCGGGGACACCCAACAAGCTTCCGCCGACTTCCACCGGAGTTCCGGGCGAACTTAGCGCTATGCCAAATCACCAAGCCTTAAACTCAGAGAGCGTAGTTCCAGCTGTCTTACCGCAGAACTCGGGAAGCTCCAGCCCCGCGGCTGCTGCCATTTCTCATAGATAATCGTTGATAGGTGAAGAATAAATGAGTCCGACGACAACCGAGCCTAACGATCTGGAACGTCCCGCTGCGCCGGTCGAAAACCGCGAGGAACACCACGACCCGGAGCTTCGGCACCCGGTAGAGGACCGCCGCAGCTTCTTTCAGAAGCACCCTGCCGCAAAACCTATTGTGTTCCTGATCGCAATTGTTGCGGTCTTGCTGGTGGGATGGTTCTGGTGGGAGAGCCGGCAATGGGAAGACACCGATGATGCCGAGATTGACGGGCATATTTATCCCATCAGCGCCCGCGTGAGTGGACAGGTCATCAAAGTCAACTTCGATGACGGTCAAGTGGTCCACAAGGGCGACGTGCTGGTGGTGATCGATCCCACCGACTATACCGTCGCTCTGGAACACGCTCGGGCCGACTATCAGGACGCGCAAGCTCAAGCCCTGGCGGCTCAATACGGAGTGCCGGTTTCGAGCGTGGGATCGTTCAGCCAAATTCGTTCCGCCAGCGCCGATATGAGTTCTGCCCAGGCTGGAGTAGCCGCTGCGCAGAAGCAGGCAGACGCAGCACAGTCGCAGATCCTGGAGGCTGAAGCTGATGCGAAGAAGCTGAACACCGACGTGGAGCGATACCGCCAACTGCTGGGTAAGCGCGAAATCTCGCAACAGCAGTTCGATGCGGCAATTGCGGCGGCGACCGCTGCCAATGCAACCGTGCAGGCACGCCAGGCGTCGCTGCTGGCCGCACAGGCAGAGGTGAGACAGGCGCAGTCGCGGATCGAGCAGGCCAACGCTGAACTCAAGAACGCGCAAGCCACACCTAATACGGTACAGGCCACCAAAGCGAAAGCACAGTCTGCGGACGCGCAAGCTTTGCGCTCCAAGGCCGCCCTCGACCAGGCGCAACTCAATCTTTCGTACACGACAATTTCATCTCCGGTAGACGGTATTGTCGGCAAACGATCGGTGCAAGTTGGGTCCAACGTGGCCGTCGGGCAAGATCTGATGGCGGTCGTGCCGCTGCGCGAAGTGTGGGTCACAGCCAACTTCAAGGAAACCCAGCTAGCCCACATGCATCCCGGTCAGCCAGTCAAGATAAAGGTTGATACCTACGGCGGGCGAAAATGGAATGGCCACGTGTCTAATATCGGAGGCGCGACGGGGGCCATATATAGCCTGCTGCCACCCGAAAACGCGACCGGCAATTATGTGAAGGTAGTACAACGCATTCCGGTCCGCATCGACTTCGATGGAAACGACAAGCCTGACTTTAACAAGGACGGCCTCCTACGACCAGGCATGTCGGTTGAGCCTGACGTTAACATCAGTAAATAATTGGCATCCGGAAGCAAGGCGTCCGGGAAGGCAGGTTTCGGAGACGAAGAGCCGATGGAACCGTTAGGTCATTTTGACGCAGCGAGGCCGGAATAAATTCGGCTTCTGCTGTCTTTGGACAACTTTCTTCAGGAAGTCAGGAACCTGTTTCACACCTCCGCAAGAGTTCGTTGCTTTCCCGTCCTGGATATATCCTAAAAGGGAAAATAATCCTTCAGAACGTTCTCCTTCAGCCGTAGATTTTGGTTAAGGATTTCAGCAATTCCTGTCATAATCTCTGCACCCGAAGCCACTAGCCGACGCCATGAACTTCAGTGTCTTACCGAACCTTGTTGCTCTGGCCATTCTGGTCGCCGTGTTTCGCGCCATCTTGCGTCAAGGCACCAACGAGCGGCTACATCTGTGGCTGGCCGGCTGGATCCTGGTTCTGGTGCATTTCGGCGCGCAGTTCCTGGACACTGGGCATGGAACATGGAGCCAGATAGCAACCACCATCAATCTGGACGCGTTGCTGCTGGCCAGCATCGCCTTCCTGATTTCCGTATCGACGATAGTCGACTCTGATCATCACCGCCAGATTCTGTTTGCGGCGGCCGTCGCGGTCCCAGCGCTCGCCTATACCGACGCCGTGATTTGGGAGGTGACGGCGGGGAGCATTTACTACAGTTTGATTGCCCTTGGGCTGGCGGCTACTACGGCACTTTTCTGCCGCTACTATGGCCGATTCAGTCTCTATGCGGCAGGAGTGCTAACCGGAAGTTGCGTCATCGCAGGGGCTGTCACCTGGGCTGTCGCCCAGGGCAATCCCGGTTTGGGCATTAACTACATACTGGCGGGGCTGAATTTTATTGTCGCCACACTTTATTGGCGTCGTTACCGGCGCACCAGCGCGGGAGTGTTGACGACTGTCGGTGGCTTTGTACTGTGGGGAGCGGTGTTCCCCACAGGCGTGCTGCTCGCCTCTTTTGCGCCGTCGGTGAAAATCGACTCCGAAGTATGGAATATTCCCAAATACCTGGTGGCTGTGGGAATGATCCTGACGCTGCTGGAAGAGCAAATTGCAACCAGCAAACATCTCGCCTATCACGATGCCTTGACCGGCCTGCCAAACCGCCGCCTTCTGGACGACCGGCTGGAACAGGCTCTGGCCCATGCCGATCGCACCGCCAACAAGGTGGCCGTGCTGCTGATCGATCTCGACCACTTCAAGGAAGTGAACGATACCTTTGGGCACCATATCGGTGATCTGGCTTTGCAGGAAATCGTGCGCCGGCTGGCCTGCCGTATGCGAGCCTCAGACACGTTAGCGCGATCCGGCGGTGACGAGTTCACCGTAGTCAGCACGGTTGCCGATTTAGCCGGAGCCGAAGTCCTGGTGTCAGACCTTGAATCCTCGCTCTCCAGTCCTATCGAAATCGAGGGAGCCAAGTTTCAAACCGGACTTAGTATCGGGGTCGCGCTTTATCCGGACGATGGCCACAATCCCGACGAGTTGCACGCAGCCGCAGATCAAGCCATGTACGTAGCGAAACGGGCCACCCGCGACTCCACGATCATCTCAAGAATGCCTCACGCTTCCGCCTAGAATTTTCTGGGAATCCGCAGGCAGGACACGGCGCTGTTTTCCTGCCATCGCCTGCGAGCGCGCCGCCTTGCAATGTGGTACGGTAAATTTGCCGCCGGAGGAGGGCCATGAAGGGATGTAAAGCGGGGATTTTCCTGCTTATATCGTGCGCACTTAGCGTGATCTCGGTATCCCTAGCCGACGCGCAAACTGCATCGTTTGCGCAGCAACTTTACGGAACATGGTATACGTATCCGCCACCCAAGCAGACTAAAGATTCCATCCGCCACGAATTCCGCCACAATTCGGAAACCGGCAAGGACGAGATCGTTGTCAGCCACATTTGTGAAGGGGACGAGATGGCGGTCATCGCCCGGGCTGCGGCGCCTATCGAGGTCTCGAAAAATACTATCAAGATCCTGCAACCCGCTTCTCGATCGGAAAAAGAGGCCGATGGGACTGTTTGCCAGGCCAGCATCGAATCGGCGGTTTGGGGCTACGTACTTTCCGGCAGCGGCGATCGAATGTCGATCACCAATCCAGGCGGCGCTCCCGACAGCTTTCAACTGGCTCGCGAGGATTTGGCTCCCGAAGCAGTTCTGCCTCCCAGCGTGTATGGGACCTGGCTGCTTCCCGCTCACGAGGAGCGTGGAGCCATCGTTCAGATCAAACTGATTTTTTATGAAAGTGCGGACAGTGGTCGAGGCAAAATTCGACAGATTGCAACTTGCTCCAAGGAGAACGATAGCGTGATCTCGCAGGCGGATTCCACGTTTAAGATTTCCAAGGACGAAATCAGTATTCTGGAAGCGGCGACGCGCCAGCAAAGAAATGGTCCTATCAGTTGCCTGGCGACGATTGTTCCCGGCACGTTGCACTATGTCATTTCACCGGAAGGCGGAACGATGGTCTTGTCGAAGCCTGGCGCGTCGCCGCTAACTCTTACTCGCGAGCGCTAAGCCTGTGTCTAGTCCTGTTCGCTTGGCCAGCGCTGGCCATAAGTACACTTCGGCGCGTCTCGCTTTCGTGTAGTCGATTTGCCGCAGCCGGGGCAGGCAAATATCATTCGAAGTGGGCCGGGGGAAACCTACCGTACGGGAGAGGTACGGAAGCCTGCAAGGTTCATGCAAGTCAACAAGATCGATTCCCTGCCGGGATGGCGAAATTGGCAGACGCAGCGGACTTAAAATCCGCGGACCCGAAAGGGTTGTGGGGGTTCGAGTCCCCCTCTCGGCACCATTAAATCATTTATAATGAGAATGATACATTGAATCAGGGTGGCACTCTTGCTGTTCAAGTGCTGCACCATTTTCAGGGCAGTAGCTCTTTTCGGTGGGTGTTGGTACCTGACATCTTGGGGGTCATTTGGTTGTAGAAATCAATCAATTCCGCGGTATGCCCCAAATAGCCCCTAACACTCTGGGCTCGAGGCCGCGGCCCGATGAATATCCATTTCGGCCCTGTATCATGGATGTGCCCTGTCACCGAAATCGTTTCATGCTCTCAGACGGACCAGTAAAAGATATGGATCTTCCATCGTAATGCCAAGCTTGAAGACTGGCCAAGGTGCCGCTCGCCGCCGATTCTGGCTGGCAATGTCGGGGTTCGTCATGGCGCTTGCGCTGCTGCCCTTTTCCTACAAAGTCGAACGCCGCCTGGAGACAGCCGTTCACATCAAAGGCGGAGAATCCGAAAAGGTTGACCGGGAACTGGCGCAGCGTTTCCAGTCTCCGTACGCCAACCGCGTGGTGCTGGTGATCAGCGGTATTCCCGATCCGGATTCAGCAAAAGGCGCGGATGCATTGGGCTTCTTAACCAGTTCATTGCGTAGTCTGCCTGGAGTTTCAGGTGTCGTCTCGAGTCTGGATTGGCCAGATCCTCTGTTCACTGGGGACAATGGCGGGGCCTTGATCATCATCGGGTTGGCCCCGCACGATGAAACGGTCGAGGCGTTGGTCCCCAAACTGAGGGCAAGAGCAGCCTGGATGGAAGGTCAGCTTAGGTCGCAATACCCCAATATCAAACTGGAGATTACGGGTGAAGCCCCACTAACCTTCGATCTGCGCAAGGTCAGTGCAGATGAAGTCAACCAGGCCGAGGAACGAGCGATGCCGGCAACTCTCTTGCTGCTATTGCTGGCTTTCGGCAGCCTGGTGGCCGCGCCCTTGCCGCTGGGCGTTGGACTGCTCTCAATCTCGATGGCGCTGGGTGCGGCTGCGCTCCTCGCGCATCATCTGCACCTGTCGATTCTGGTGCAGAATCTGGCGACGATGGTCGGCCTGGGCTTGGGCATCGACTATGCCTTGCTGATGGTGAGCCGGTTTCGCGAAGCATTGGCCGAGGGATATGATCCCGGCCAGGCTGCCGATATTGCGGCCGGGCAGGCGGGGCGGACGCTGATCATCTCGGCCACGACCGTTGCCATCGGATTTTCAGCGCTGCTGACTGTGCCCATCAGCGAACTGCGCTCCATCGGGATAGCTGGCCTGCTGGTAACCGTTTTTAGCGTCATGCTGTGTACGTTCATTCTGCCTTGGGTGCTTGGTCTGCTAGGGCATCGCATCAATGCCGTCAGAGTGCGCCTGCCAGCCAGGCGATCCAAAACGCGGGACCTGTGCGCAGCGAATGAGCGGTGGGTGCGGTGGGGCAGCATCATAACCGGCAGGCCCTGGACGGCTTTGCTTGTTATTGGGACTCCGCTATTGATCCTTGCATTCCAAGGTCGAAGGATCGCTCCCGGGATTCCAGCACATAACGCGCTCCCGGCCTCAGCCGAGTCGGTGCAAGCACTGCGCACGCTTCAAGGCATGGGGCGATCGGGTATTGTGGAGTCTCTGCGCGTGATCCTGGAATTGCCGCCGCAGTCTCCGCCGCTCTCGCCGGCTGGCTGGCTGGCCGTCAGTCGCTTGACCAAGCACTTCCAAAGTGACCCTAGAGCGCAAGAGGTCTTATCTCTTGCGACTCTTACTTCCATGTCTGACACAGCGGATGCTGTCAACGATCTGCCCGAGGCGATACACAAAAGTTTCCTACGCGGCGATGGCCGAGCTACCTTGCTCGAGTTGCTGCCCACCGCCGGGCTTTCGCCTAACCAAGAGATACGATGGGTGAGAGAGATACGTTCTTCCGATGTCGCGGCGATAACCGGAGTACCCGGTGCTGTGCTGCGCGTCGGCGGCATTTCCGCACAAGACGCAGATTATGACTTGGTGGTAAAAGAGCGGTTGCCTTGGGTGGTTTTGTTCGTCGTCTTGGGCAGTTTGCTGGCGCTCCTGATCGGGTTACGTTCGTTATTTGCGGCTGTCAAAGCAATTCTGCTCAATCTGCTCTCCGTTGGTGCTTCATTCGGTGCGTTAGTTGTCGTTTTTCAGGACGGCCACGGTAGCAAAATCTTTGGGCTGGACGGACCGACCGGCAGCGTGTACCCGATCGTGCCGATTCTCTCGTTTGCCATCGTCTTCGGATTGAGCATGGACTATGAGGTCTTCCTGGTCACCCGAGTCCTGGAAGAACGGCGAGGCGGTTTATCCGAGAGATTAGCGGTGATAGAAGGCCTGGCGCGGACGGCCGGGCTCATCACCAGTGCCGCGGCAATTATGATTGCCGTCTTCGCCGCATTCACGGTAGGAAAGTTTCTGGTCGTCCAAATGCTGGGCTTTACCCTCGCCGTAGCGGTGTTCATTGATGCTACCGCGGTGCGGATGGTCGTCGGGCCGGCACTCTTGCAACTTGCCGGTGACTGGAATTGGTGGCCCTTTGGCTTACGTGGGGCCCTGGCAACGTCTGAAAAGGAGCTTGTCCCGTCACCGCGAACACCGGGGATGCTCCAGTGACAGGACAGTGCCTCGCCACAGCCTAACTAAACGATTCGACTTATTTCACTTTCTCTGCTTGAGCGCTGGACTGGCTGAGAACAAAGTCCTTGCGTCCAAGATTTGCCTTTGCTGAGCCCCTTTCGATTTCAAGAATCGAGGAGCCAGGCTTCCCCTGGAGTTTTGCCTCCACTCGCGTCGCAGACCAAACGCCGCTGACCTGCCGCAGCCCATAGTAAATGAATTCCTTCTGCTGTTTTGTCGCGCGAAGCGTCTTCACCACATGCACAGGGTACAAAATGCCGCGGTCAATCCACGATGTTACCGAATCATAGTAAGTCCGGTCCTGAGAGCCGGGCATGCTCTTAAGGACAAAGCAATCCCTGGCGCCGTATTTCTCCGGTGCCAGGAGTTCCTGATTCTTCCAGAAGAACTGGCTTTCTACCATGTCTTCATAGGAAAAGTCTGTTCCCACTAGTGAGTCGTTCCAACGTTCGAATGGCAACACGCTAGGCGCCTTCTCGCCAGGAAGTACCGCCTCGATCGTCACGTGCCCACTCACGGTCATATGCAGAAGAAGACTCGTCTTTTCTGAGCCAGGCCCCGAGATCTCGCATAGCAGACGCAGCCCATCGGGAAACCAGTGGGCCTTGGCGGCAAACTTGTAGCTTGCGCGCTTGCCATCGCCTTCCACCCGTGTGAGTCGCCCGGTCACGCGGTAGTCCAATTTCTCAATACGCTGGCGCGAGCCAGTCAGCACAGTCTCCAGGTCAGGATTCGCCGCGAAGGCCCGTGACGGATGCAGCAGCGACAACAGCATTAGCAACGTGACGGACGCTTGAATCGTCCCAAAGGCGCAATTGGCCGGTCTGGCCTTCGGATACCGGCCAAACTTACGGCTGCGAGAGAGCATTACGACGCGGCGCAGGAAGGTCATGGCTATGTTTACACCCAAAGTCCGTCGACCTGTTACATTTGACAGTACCGCCGAACGAACTCAAGTATCATAGTCCAACCGCTGTTTGGGATTCACTTGGTTGCTTTCATGGCAACTGGTGGGAGGAAGCTAATGTCCAAAAAACGTGCACACAGTAGCATACGATTCGCCGTTCTCTTCTTCTTAGCGTCCGCCGTGTTTCCGACACTAAGCCGAGCCCAGGTTCCTGTTTTCAAGATTACGAAGGCAGACAGCTCGGTTAAATTCTCCGTGAAGGCATCGGTGGCCATCGACGGTACTTTCGACAAGTGGGATGCCGCTCTAACCTTTACGTCTACTGATCCGGAGTCGGGCGCTTTGGACATCGAGATTCAGGCAGCCAGCGTCAATACCGGAAGCGGTATGAAGGACAGCAAGCTGAAGGGGGACGACTTTTTCGACGTCAAGGACAATCCTTTGATCACCTTCAAGTCAAAGAAGATTGTCCAGACCGGCCCCAATACCTACGATGTGCAGGGCGACTTCTCGATCCGGGGCGCGACGAAACCCGAGACCCTGACGCTAACCGTTTCCGGTCAGGGCACAGGTACGGGCGAGATTCATGGGACCATGGCCTTCAACCGCAAGGACTACGGGATGACCAAGGGTATTCCCTTCGTTAAGATCGCCGACACCGTCGAGGTGACTGTCAACCTCAAGGGGAAGCGAGTCAGCGGGCCTGCGTTGGTCTTTAAGAAATAGGCAGTCTGCAACTCTCCCGGCTGCCGCGCCACGACCCGAATTATGGAGTGTGGTGAACAAGGAGGCTGTGAGCGCGGCAACCGAGACCACAAACCATCGTTGGTCTGCTGCAAGCCCTTTTTGCGGACCCCTTGAAAATGGAGATCCAGTGACCGGTCGCTTTGTTTTGAAAATCGGGGATCATCTCGAGAATGCCGAGACGAAGAGATACTATACCGAAAGGAATTTTTCCGAGGTCGCGCCCCGCTACGATCTCATCACTAGAGGACTTTCTTTCGGACGCGACGCGGCATGGAAGCGCACTTTGATTTCATTGCTTCCCTCTCACGAGTCCCCGGTTTGCGTTGATCTCGCCTGCGGCACCGGCGACATCGCGTTTCTGCTGGCCGGCAAATATCCGCATGGCCGCATCGCCGGCCTGGACATCACCGAGCCGATGCTGGCAATCGCCCGTCACCGCAATACTCATCCGAATGTCAGTTTCGCCAACCAGGATATGGGATCGCTTGACATCGTTTCCGAATCCGTGGACATCGTCACCGGTGGCTACGCCCTGCGGAATGCAGCGGACCTCGGAACAGCTATTGACGAAATCAGCCGCATTCTAAAACCCTGCGGCGTGGCGGCCTTTCTTGATTTCTCCAAACCGGGCGGAAAGATCCCGCAAAAGATGGAATACTGGGGTCTGAAAACCTGGACCGGACTGTGGGGCACGTTTCTGCACCGCAATCATGAAGTCTATAGCTACATAGCCGAAAGCCTCCAGCGCTTTCCCGACCGCCTTCACTTGCGGGATATTTTCCAGGACAAAGGATTTTCTGTGATCGATTCCCGTCTCTTTTTTGGGGGGGTCACCGAACTGCTAATGGTCCAAAAACTGCGGCATGGCGAAGCGCTATGACCGATGGCTATCAGAATCGTATCGCTACCCTAAGCGCTCTTCCCAGGGCAGGTACCGATCACGAAGACATCTGGCCCATGAAACAACCACGTACCCTACCATTGCAGAAGTAGAAACTCGGAACAAAAACCTGGCCCCATGGCGGCAAGCAGACCCAGCGTGCCGGGCTCAGGACGGCGGTGCTTTATTACATCTTCGAGCACAACCAGCACGGAAGCCGAAGAAAGATTTCCTACCTTACGCAGGCAATCCCAGGAGGCATCCAGCTGTCCATCCTGCAACCCGAGGGCGGTAGCGCAGGCCTCGAGCACCTTCGGTCCTCCGGTGTGTAGAACCCAGCTTTTCAGGTCGCTTCGCTGGTATCCGTTGTCCGCCAGAAACGCGTCCACGTCCCGGCCCAGGTTTTGCCGAATCAGCTTCGGAACCTCGGTCGACAGCACGATGCGGAAGCCTTTCTCGGAAATATTCCAGCCCATCATTTCTTCTGTACCGGGATAGAAAACCGACCGGGTCGCGAGAATTTTAGGCCCAGAAATCACCGAGTCCGAGGACTCAAATTCCGCTCCTGTCACAATGACGGCGGCAGAGCCATCGGCAAAAAGGCCCGACGAGATCAGGTTCGCGACCGACAGATCTTCGCGCTGCAAGGTGAGCGAACAGAGCTCTACCGATACCAGAGCCGCCGCCTGCGAAGGGTAGGCGCGAACGTAATCTGCGGCGCGCGCAATTCCGGCGGCGCCAGCCACGCATCCCAGGCCAAAAATCGGAGTTCGGCGAATGTTGGCTGGAAGTCCCATACGATTGATCAGCAGAGCGTCGATGGACGGGCTTGCGATTCCGGTGACTGTCGTGAACAACAAGGCTCCCAAATCGTGTGGCTTCAGACCGGCATTGTGCAGTGCGAGGCAGAGCGCCTGCTCTCCCAATTCTTGTGCGACCTTGATCCAGATGTCATTGGCCTGGCCCCAGGTCTTGATGTCCAGGTACTGCTCTGCGGGGATAGCGAGGTAACGGCCATCCACGGTCACGTTGCGGTGCAGCCGCGCCAGCAACAGAGGATTCTTAAGTCGGTCTCCCCAATAGTCCTGGAGGCGTTCCAGAAGAACCTTCTGGGAGTAGTAATGCTTCGGAAATGCACTCGCCGCGCTGGCGATCCTCATGGCTTCTGAGCCCCTGAGGATGATATCGTACATTGAATTTGATTGTCGGCATGGAATTCCGCGGGGTTGGGTCGGGATTGGAGATCGAGGCCTATGCCGTCTGAGCCATGGCGATTCTGGCGGACCTGTCTTCGGATCGCGGCCGAAGCGCGTACGGTGGCGACCCCTCTGGAACCTGTCTTGTTGCCGTGGTCAGTTCTCAAGGAGGTTGGGGGGCGCTCATTTCTGATCCGTCCAGGAGCGTGGGTGACGGGTTGGCCGGTGGCAGCGATCACGTCGCGGCCGTGAGCGAGCGGCCTCCTGTATTTGCAGAGAGGATCCCGTCTTTGCCCCATTTCTCCACCCATGTGCGTGAATCCAGCTTCACTTCTCCCCAGCATGGGCTCTCTTTGCTGGTTTTCATGAGTGGTCAATCCTGACCAGACGCGCCCTATCCTTTCGACAGATACTCATGTTGGACCTTTATTTCACCAGGTACCAGTTTCGGCCAGCTAACAGTTGTGAACTTGTGAGCATGCAAGCCTGCTCAAACCACCCGCGACAGCGCTCGTGACAAGACGTGCTCTTCAGATTGCCGGAGCGTAAACAGAAACAGTTTCCACTGGAAACACAGAACAGAAAGGTAAGAGAACATGCCTTTAGTACAAGTTGTCCTGGTTCTTATTGTCGTTGGGGTCCTTCTCTGGTTGGTCGACCGGTTCATCCCCATGGCAAGTTCCATTAAGTCAATTATGAATGCCGTGGTGGTGATAGCCGTTGTGCTATGGCTGCTGAACATCTTTGGGCTGCTTCACAATCTCTCCAGCATCCACATCGGCAAACCGTAACGGCGGCAATGATGTACCAGCAACGCCCCGGAGCTAAGCGAGAAGAATTTGCGATGGCGGTGCACCGAAAGCTGGTGTCCGGTTGTTGGGGGCGGCCAGCGTTTGCGACCACACTCGATTGACGGTGTCCGAGGTTGCGGGCGTAGCGATCGCGGAGAAGCGACCGCCAGCGCAACTACATGGCGTGCGCTGGTGGCGACTTTACGTGTGCTCGGGCGCTGTTAATGGCGCTCGAGTTGGCGCAATCAATTCCGGCGAAACGGCACCGTCACAGTGAGCAACGGAATAGCGTTGAGCTAAGAATGTACTTATTGTCCGCACATTGCCGTGTATGTAAGGGAGATCAGTTCCGGTCTACGCCTCCCGAGACTTGGCTCGAAAGAGTCGTTCTGCCGCGCCTCTTTATCTGCTCAGGGCAATGCATTGTCTGTCACAAACGACGGTATCTGCCGACGTTTCAGCGATGGACGGCTGAGCCGAACTCCTGGCGCTGAATCGCAAGCAAGGCAGCATTTGCAGCGTTCCCGTCAAGCCTCAATCGAGCCAGACTATAGCGTAGTTAACCAGCTGAAACCCGCGCACGGTTCCAGCCGATGACATCGGACCGCCCACGTTGTTGGTCGACCCCTGGCGCAGCCATCCTTGCGAACATCTGGCGCACGGCCAGCGATCCTTGTTTTATCCCCAAAACCGCGTAAGCTTATGTCAGCTACCAGACATATGTGCTGGGAGGAAGTCGCCGATCATGATCTCAACTGGGGTGGGATCAGCATAAGCCCGAACGGGACCGTATTCGGTGGGTTGCAGCTTGCGCGTTCCTGAGCCAATCAAATCCCCCGTCCGGAGAAGAGGATTCTGAGATGAAAACAAAGAGTTTCGGCAGGTTTGATCCGAAGACGTTCCTGGCGACAATTGGCGAAGGTCGAAAAATTCTCCATTTCGAGAAGGACCAGGCGATTTTTGCCCAAGGTGGCGCCACGGATGCAGTGTTCTACGTGCAGAAGGGCAAGATCAAGCTGACGGTCGTGTCCCAGGCCGGTAAAGAAGCAACCGTTGGAGTGTTGGGAGAAGGCACCTTCTTCGGAGAAGGGGGCCTCGCGGGACAGGCTGTTCGCATGGGATCGGCATCAGCCATGACCGATTGCGCGGTTCTGCGAATTGGCAAACAATCGATGATAGAGGCGCTTCATCGGGAACCTTCCCTTTCGGAGGTCTTCGTCACACATCTGTTGGCCCGCAATATCCGGTTCGAAGAGGACCTCGTCGATCAACTCTTCAACTCAAGCGAGAAAAGACTGGCGAGAATACTTTTGCTCCTGGCTCATTTCGGCAAGGAAAGCAAACCGGAGACCGTGATTCCCAAGATCAGCCAGGAGTCGCTTGCCGAGATGGTAGGTACCACCCGGTCCCGGGTCAGCTTTTTCATGAACAGGTTCAGGAAGCTTGGCTTTGTTGCCTATGATGGCAACAGTATGCAGGTACACAGCTCGCTATTGAACGTTGTTTTACACGACTGATGTTGGCTTCGCCACCTTGTCTTTTTTGCCTCCGAGTTCAGGCGAGTTCCATTCGAAGGGTGCGATGTGTCGTATGGCGCGGGACATCGGCAGCAACCCATACTGCTTTCTGCAAGCCAGGCAGATAGATCCGATCTGCCGGATGTCAGTCGACCGCTCAATTTCATTTTCTCGAGTCGAAATGGACCCTGAGATCACCGGGCCATTGCATTCGATACAGGCAAACGCGGATAGACTAAGGTAGTGGGTTTTCATAGGTAGCCTCGATATCTTCCCTGAACAATTAAGTGATCCTACCTCTCCTGAAGGCGAACGGCTGTGCAAAGTAGCTCAGCTTCCCCCAGTGATTAGAAAGTCGCTCAGGCTTTGCTGAATAGTTATCGCTAAAACATCGGTGCCGCACGCAGCCGTCTTTCGCAATTCTGGACTCCACTTGCCAGGTGGTCATTAGTGATCAGACAAGTGTAGTTGTTGTCCGGGATAATCATTTTGAAGTCGGTTCACCGTGGTTATCCGGAACTGCAAGCTAACTTTTTCACTCTTCGCCTCCGCGAGGTGTATAGAAGCACCAGCAGACGAAGGATAGCCACGAGTTAAGGATAAGATGAAGGTGGTCCGCTCGGTTTTTGTACTCTTTGTCCTCGCTGTAGTAATAGTGGCCATACCGGCCTCCTCGTTCGCACAATTCGCCGTGTCGATCACGATCGCTCCGCCGGCGCTGCCTGTGTATGTCCAACCCATGGCTCCCGGCAACGGCTATCTTTGGACGCCGGGCTACTGGGCGTACGGCGGTGAAGGGTACTTCTGGGTGCCGGGGACGTGGGTAATGGCTCCTCAAGTTGGCTTGCTATGGACTCCCGGTTACTGGGGCTGGGGCGGCAATGCCTATGCCTGGAATGGCGGCTATTGGGGAACGCAGGTCGGCTTCTACGGTGGGGTTAACTATGGCTATGGCTATGGTGGTTCCGGCTATCAGGGTGGACGCTGGCAGCAGGGACAGTTTTACTACAACCGCTCTGTGAATAACATAAACGTCACCAACATTCACAACGTTTACAACACAACGGTGATTAACAATACCAGTGCGAACCGGGTCAGCTACAACGGCGGCACGGGTGGAATCAGGGCCCGACCGACCCCAGCAGAAGAGACAGCGGCTCACGAGCAACATACGCCGCCAACTTCATTGCAAACCCAGCATGTGCAAGCCGCCAGCACGAATCACGCACTCCTGGCGTCGGTGAATCATGGAAAGCCTGCCATCGCTGCTACCGCCAAGCCGACGGAATTTAGCGGCAAGGGAGTGGTAGCCGCCAAGCAGGCGGGAGCACCTTACCAGGCAGCCCATAATCAAGCAGCCGCTCCGTCAACAGCCAGCAAAGCAGTTGCTAAACCTGCCAGTAGGGCTCCCAGTCCCGAAGCATCGCGTAGCACTCCAGCAACGCATGCAGCGGCTCCCCGTCCGGCGAACGAGCCTAACAAAGCAACTGCGGCTCGTCCGGCGACAACGGCTCATACGCAACCCGCTGCCCGTCCGGCACCTGCAAACCATACGCAAGCTGCGGCTCGTCCGGCACCTGCGGCTCATGAGCAGCCCGCGGCACGTCCGGTGACAACTGCTCATGCGCAGCCGGCTCCTCGTCCAGTGCCGGCAGCTCACGCTCAGCCAGCCGCACATGCGGCACCGGCAGCTCATGAGCAGCAGGCTCCTCACCAGGAGCCCGAGAAGGCACATAGCTCCGGGAAATAGACCGGCGAACATAACTGCAAGAAATCTCTTAACTCTTAGGTTGGTACGGGCTCCCAACGGTGGAGCTCGTGCCAAACCAGTGGTCTGTTTTGCTCAGACTCTGAAGCTGGAGCCTGTCATCGTAGTGAATAAGATTTGGTTGTACCCGCAAGCCCGCAGGAGGGCGCATGACCGACGGCATCAAACCGGCCTCTTAGCTGACAGTTCTACCCGAAAGGAGAACATCCGCACAACCTCCTGAGCGCTATCGCGAGTTTGCTGGCCAGCAACCCCGCTGGCACACGCGGGCAAGAAAGCCGCACTTCGCCGGCCCTGAATTCTTAGAAACGGAGAAAATTATGCTTGGAACCATATTGATCGTACTGCTGGTGTTGTTTCTGGTGGGTGCCCTGCCTAGGTGGAATCATAGCCGTTCCTGGGGTTACGCCCCGAGTGGAGGGCTGGGCTTGGTGCTGGTCGTTGTAGTCATCCTGCTGCTGCTCGGGCGGATTTAGTTGAACCTCGCAGGAATGTTCGGCTTCCCGGAAGCCGAGTTACTAAAGCTAATGGCCGCGCTCTTGTGTCAGTTCCCGGAGCCACGGCATCTTTAAGCGGCTATCCAACCCTTCAACCTACCTTCCAGAAATCGGATCAAGGAGACGCCCATGCTTTGGACGATCATTGTCATTCTGTTGATTTTGTGGCTGCTCGGTTTCAGCTTTCATATAGCCGGCAGTCTGATACACCTCTTGCTGGTCGTTGCCGTCATAGTTCTCGTCTACAACCTGATCACAGGCCGCAGAACAGCCTGATTCTTGTGACGGCTATCGCCCTCAAAGTTGTCCACAATCCCGTGGCTCAAAAATGAAAAGGAAGTGTTTGATGAAGAAATGCACAATCGCCTTGTTAGCTGTTTCCTTTGTTCCCTTCGCGTTCGCTGGGTCGGGCGTGGAAGAAAGCACGGCGCGCTTGCAGTCAGCCGGAGTGGTGATGAACGAGATCATGGCGGCGCCTGATAAGGGCATTCCGGAAGAAGTGCTGAATGGCGCCAAATGTATCGCCGTTGTACCCGACATGGCGAAAGGCGGATTCCTGGTTGGAGGCGAGCATGGACGCGGGGTGGTCACCTGTCGCACCGCTCACGGGTGGAGTGCACCAGCATTCATTTCGATTGGCGGCGGCAATTTCGGATTCCAGGCTGGCGCTCAGTCGGTTGATCTCGTCATGTTGTTCATGAATGACAAGGGCGTACAAGGACTGCTCTCCAGCAAGTTCGAACTGAGCGGCGAAGCGTCGGCGACAGCCGGTCCAGTTGGAAGGCATGCTTCGGCCGGTACGGACTGGAAGCTAGACACCGAAGCCCTAAGCTATTCGCGTACCAAAGGGCTGTTTGTCGGGGTCGCGATAGATGGCGCAAAGATCCAGCAGGACAAGGATTCTACAGTTGCCATCTACGGGAATGACGTCAATTTTCGTAAAACCTTGTCGGGCAGAGTACACGCGCCGGCGAGCACAGATTCATTTCTCGCGGCCGTGAGTGCCGCCGTCAACAAAGCAAATGTACACGAGACTGCTGAAAGCAAGTAGTTGTGAGATGCCGGTGTGCCTGCCCAGTTGCGGCACGCCGGCAATGAAGAATTGCCGCGCCGTTACGCGTGGCATACTCCGGACTGCGTGGCTACGCCAAGCGAGAGTTCACAACATCAGGCTGCGGGGCAACAGACAGACAGGGGTGACATGTCGTTACCGAAGATAATAGCAATGCCGAAGACAATACCATTCAAAAGACCCTTAGGAGTTGCGGGCACACTCCCGTATGCGTCTGAGGGGAGATCGGCGAAGGCGTTTGACACGGCCATCAATCTCTCTCTTCCTAGTCGCATTGCTGTCGTTGGCAACTATCTGCCTCGGCAGTGCGGGATTGCCACGTTTACAACCGACTTGTGCGATGCTGTCTCGACCGAGTTCGGAACCGAGCGTTTATTTGCCCTGCCCGTAAACGATCCGGAGTCTGAGTACGGCTATCCGGAACGCGTTCGTTTCGAACTGACCGAAGAAGAGCTGTCGTCTTACCACCGAGCATCTGAGTTCCTTAATTTCACCAATGTCGACTTAGTGTGTCTGCAACACGAATACGGGATTTTCGGCGGCCCAGCCGGTAGCCACGTGCTGGAGTTGCTGCGGAACTTGCGCATGCCCATCGTGACTACGCTGCATACTGTGTTACGCGAACCCAATCCTGACCAACATCGGGTGATGGTCGAGATTGCAGAGCTATCCGATCGGCTGATTGTGATGAGCCAGCACTCCTCGCAGTTTCTCCAGGAGGTGTTCCAGGTTCCCGCGGCCAAGATTGATGTCATCCCTCATGGGGTGCCGAATCTGGCATTCGTCGATCCCAACTTCTACAAGGACAGGTTCGGCGTCGGGGGCCAGTCCGTACTATTAACCTTTGGCTTGCTATCGCCAAATAAGAGTGTTGAGACGGTCATACGCGCTTTACCTCGCATTCTTGAACACAATAGCAATGTTACCTATATCGTCGCCGGCGCAACTCATCCTCATATCAGGAAGCGCGAAGGGGATAAGTACCGCGAATCGTTGCAGTCGCTCGCCCAGGATCTAAGGGTTGAGAAGAATGTCATATTTCACAACAGGTTTGTCAGCCCTGAGGAGATGATGGAATTCATCGGCTCAGCCGACATCTACATCACACCCTACAAGAACGAGGCGCAGGTCGTTTCTGGAACCCTGGCCTACGCTCTGGGGGCAGGTAAGGCGGTCATCTCGACTCCTTACTGGCATGCTCTGGAGCTTCTCGACCAGGGCCGCGGGGTGATAGTTCCATTCAACGACCCCGGTTCGGTTGCGGAGCAGACTATTCAGCTCCTGGAAAATGAGGCTGAGCGGCATGCGATGCGCAAACGCGCCTATCTATATTCGCGCAATATGGTTTGGAAAAGCGTAGCCCAGGATTATATGCGCAGCTTTCAGAGAGCCCGAGCCGAGCGTATGTGGAATCCTCGTCTGGTCAGCCCAAACTCGGTGGTCGCAAATCGCCCGCATGGTTTGCCGGCGGTGAAGTTGAATCATCTTGCTCGCATGACCGACGACACGGGAATGTTGCAGCACGCCGTGTTCGCCGTTCCCAATCATCACGAGGGCTATAGTACCGACGATAATGCCCGCGCCCTGATCGTCTCAATCATGGTGGAGCAACTCGGCGAGGTGGGGGGAGCTGAGGCGCAGAAATTGGCTTCGCGGTATCTGGCTTTTCTGTGGCTCGCCTTTAACTCGGACAACGGGAGATTCCGCAACTTTCTCAGCTACGAGCGTAAGTGGCAAGAGTCACAGGGATCGGAAGATAGCCACGGCCGCGCGTTATGGGCGTTGGGCACGGCGATCAATCAGACCGTCGATGAAGGTCTGAGAGGATTAGCTGGGCGGCTTTTGGAACTGGCAGTTCCGGCGGCGTTGAATTTCACCAGCCCAAGGGCTTGGGCATTCTCGCTGCTTGGAATCCAGCAATACCTTGATCGCTTTCCTGGAGACAGGTCTGCACAGCGACAGAGAGACGCCTTCGCCGATAAGTTGTTGAACATCTATCGAGCCGCCCGCACTCCGGGTTGGAACTGGTTCGAAGACAGCCTGGCCTACTCCAATGCTCGTTTGTCCCAGGCCTTGGTATTGGCAGGCTCGCGTACCTCGGATAAAGAGTGGCTAACAGCGGGGCTCGAGTCACTGGAATGGCTTGAGAAGCAACAATGCTGTACGGTGAACGGCCATTTTGTACCAATAGGTTCGCAGGGCTTCTACCACAAGACGGGCGGGAAAGCTCGTTTCGATCAGCAGCCACTAGAGGCAAGTGGTACGGTGTCAGCGTGCCTGCAAGCTTATCGTGCCACTGGCGATGAGCATTGGCTTACCGAGGCTTGGGCTGCGTTCAATTGGTTCCTCGGTGACAACGACCTGAAAACCGCGCTGTACGACACCAGCACGGGCGGCTGCCGGGATGGAATTCATCCTGACCGGGTGAATGAGAATCAAGGAGCGGAGTCTACTCTGTCGTTCCTAATGGCACTTCTGGAGATGCGGCAGCTTCAGAGTGCTCAACCGCCAGATACCACCCTCTAGTAGTTTGCTGGCGCTTGCCGAATACATTGCGCCGCACAGTTTGGAATCTGAGCTTTATGTTCTCTGAAACTACTTATGAACCTGGTCATTGACTCTACTGAATCTATCGACTCCACCGACTCTCTACTCCGTCGGCATCCGGCCAACCCTATCCTGGTCAGTAAGGATTGGCCTTACCGGATCAATAGCGTTTTTAATGCCGGAGCAACGCTGCTTCCAGATGGCAGCACATTATTGCTTTGCCGGATAGAGGATCGCCGCGGCCTCTCGCATCTGTGCGCGGCTCGTTCGGCAAATGGTGTGGATGGATGGAACATCGATCCAACGCCAACTCTGATGCCTAATCCGGATGAATATCCGGAAGAGCTTTGGGGCATCGAGGATCCGCGTATCACTTACGTTCCGGAGCTGCAGCAGTACGCTGTGGCCTATACGTCTTATTCAAAGGGCGGTCCGGGAGTGTCACTCGCGTTAACCAGGGACTTTCGAACCTTCGAGCGCTACGGCGTCATCATGTCGCCCGACGACAAGGACGCGGCTCTGCTGCCTTATAGGATGGGCGGACTCTGGGCGCTGATCCATAGGCCGATGACGCCGCTGGGAGCACACATCTGGATTTCCTACTCTCCCGATCTGCGGCATTGGGGTGGTCACCGGGTAATGATGGAGGCGCGTAAAGGAGCATGGTGGGATGCCAATAAGATTGGACTCTCTTCACCGCCTATCGAGACGGAGAGAGGCTGGCTCATGCTTTACCACGGAGTCAAGCAGACAGCTTCCGGCTCGTTATACCGGATCGGACTCGCGCTCTTTGATAAGCAAAAGCCAGATGTCTGCATTTTGCGCGGCGACTCCTGGATCTTCGGACCCGAGGCGGACTATGAACGCGGAGGCGACGTGCACGACGTGGTGTTCCCGTGTGGCCACACGATCAGCTCCGACGGAGATACCATCAATATCTATTACGGTGCGGGCGATTCCTGCGTAGCTCTGGCCCAAGCAAGCCTGCGCTCTTTATTGAACTGGCTGGACCATAACGGCGAGCCCAGTGGACCGGTGCGAATCTAACATCAGCCTGCCCTCCTGTGGCTTCGTCCACCGGCTAGGGGATCATGTGGTTCAACTTCACCGAGATACGGTGCGCGGGCGAGCGTCCGACAGCCAGCCGGATCCAGAAAAAGGCTCTTGACTCGGAACCCCAATCTTTCATCAATCCTACATCTGGCAAATATCTATACCCGATACCGATATTAATACTTGTGGCTGTTTCGGTGGCTGTTTGTAGCCGAGAAATGTTCTGCCGCTGCAACGGCCTGCGTTGAGGGGTTTGTAGTTGAACAGTTTATTTCATTAAGTTTGCTGGACGCTGCTACGACGTGCGAGGATCTGCCGAGTCGCCAAAATCGCCCTTAAAATCCGCGGACCGGAACATCCAGGCTTTCATTGACTTGCCCTTTTCACGGAAGTAAGATTCGCGCCAGTGATCGGACAAACCATCTCGCACTACCGCATCGTCGAGGAACTCGGCGCCGGTGCGATGGGCGTGGTATACAAGGCTGAGGATGTCAAGCTCGGTCGCTTTGTAGCTCTCAAGTTCCTGCCCGACAACGTCGCCAAAGGCCCGGTGGCAATCAGCCGTTTCCAGCGCGAAGCCAAAGCTGCCTCCGCACTGAATCATCCGAACATTTGCACCATCCACGAGATTGACGAAGCCGAGGGGCGCACTTTCATTGCCATGGAGTTCCTGGAGGGCGAGACGCTCCGGCATCGGATCGGCGGCAAGCCTCTGGAAATCGGGACAGTGCTCAACCTGGGTATCGAGATCGCCGATGCTCTGGACGCATCCCACTCTAAGGGCATCGTCCACCGCGACATCAAGCCTACGAACATTTTTGTTACCAACAGGGGCCACGCCAAGATTCTGGATTTCGGGGTGGCAAAGATTTCTCTCAGGCCTGAAAACGCCGCCATGAGCGCGGCGAACGATGAGTCCGAAGTAGAGCTCACGATTCCGGGAGTAGCTCTGGGAACCGCAGCCTATATGTCGCCAGAGCAGGTGAGGGCCGAGGAATTGGATGGTCGCACAGATCTGTTCTCTTTCGGCATCGTCCTATACCAGATGGCGACTGGGAAGCTTCCCTTTCAAGGACCCAGTTCCGGTGTCATCGCCGAGGCCATCCTCAACCGCGATCCCGTAGCTCCCGCGAGCGTAAATCCCGGCATTCCTTCAGGACTGCAGGAAGTGATCCGGAGAGCCTTGGAGAAAGACAGGAACTTGCGGTATCAACAGGCGGCCGACATGCGGGCTGACCTGAGGCAGCTCAAGCGGGACATGGAGTCCGGCTCGAGCGTTGGCCTAGCAGGAACCGGATCGGTCCTGTCACCGGCGGCAAGTTCTCCGTCTTCCGCCAACCAGCAGAGGGTTCAGGACTCTACTGGGCAAACCTCAGTCACGCGTCCCAGGCGAGTCCCCAAGGTCATCGACTCGCTGGCCGTCTTGCCCTTCGCAAATGCGGGTGGCGATCCTGAACACGAATATCTTAGCGACGGTATCACCGGAAGCCTGATTAACATTCTGGCGACGCTGCCGAAACTGCGAGTGATGGCTCAGAGTACGGTCTCCAGGTTTAAGGCCCGCGACATTGACCCTCAGAGCGTGGGGCGCGAGCTTGGGGTTCGCGCCGTGCTCACTGGAAGAATCATGCAAAGCGGGGGCTCGTTGCGTATTGGGACCGAATTAGTCGATGTTGCGACTGGCTCGCAGCTTTGGGGCGCGCAGTACGATCGCCAGCCGGGCGACATTTTTGTAGTCCAGGACGAAATTTCCAGCGAGATATCGGGGAAATTGCGTTTACGGTTGACCCGGGCAGAAAAGAAGCAGCTGACGAAACATCACACGCAGAATGTCGAGGCGTACCGGCTTTACCTGAAAGGTCGTCACCACTGGAACCGGTGGACCGAAGAAGGGTTCTACAAGGCGATCGAGCACTTTCAGCAGGCAGTCCAGAGCGATCCCAGCTATGCCTTGGCCTATGCTGGGTTGGCCGATTGCTATGTGCTGCTGGGCTGGAACAGCTATCTGCCGCCGAAGGAAGCATTCCCCAAAGGCAAAGTGGCGGCCAAGGCTGCGCTGGAGCTCGATCCGGATCTCGCCGAAGCCCACACGCCTTTGGCGGCTCTGTTGTGGCTTGACGATTGGGAGTGGGATAAGTCTCAGATTGAGTTCAACCGCAGTCTCGAACTGAGTCCGAATTATCCAACTGCGAACCACTGGTATGCCGAATACGCGATGACCATGGGTCGACATGAAGAAGCTATGGTCAGGATCAAGAAAGGTCAGGATCTGGATCCGTTGTCGCTCATTATTAGCGTCGCAGTCGGATGGGCCCTCTACTTCGCGCGCCGATACGACGATGCCATCGAACAACTCCGGCGAACCGTCGATTTGGATCCCAACTACCCCGTCACCTACTGGATTCTCGGCCTGTCGCTCAGAAAAACGGGCTGCTATGAACTGGCCATCGCTGAGGGCGAGAAGGGAGTGAAGCTATCCGGCGGTAGTCCGCTGATGCGCGCAGCACTGGCCCACACTCTGGGTGCGGCCGGCAGGACCAGGGAAGCACTTCAAATACTCGATGATCTTACGAAACTCGCGAAGCAAAAATATGTCGCACCCTACTTCTTCGCTGGAATTAACGTTGGCTTGGGAGAAAACGAACGCGCGATGGAGTGCTTGCAGAAATGTTATGAAGAACATTCCCACTGGCTCATCTACCTTCATCTAGATCCGAGCATGGACGATTTGCGGGACAATCCAGGTTTCCAGGACTTATTGCGGCGGGTTGGCCTTCCCGCGCCGACGGCCGCCGCGGCCATCTGAACGAAGCCAAGGCGGGGTCACGTGCTGCACAGCACCGATATTCCGGCAGTTCGAGTACGCGACGGAGGCGCTATTGCGTGCGATCAAGGAACTCCTCGTTCCAAGCCGTTCGAATCGCTTCCAATTTATTCTCATCGCAAGTGGTTGAATCATCCTTGAACTCCGCCAAATCTGTTACTCGCCGGCGCAACTGATCTAAGTCGGTCGAGAGCGGATAAAGTTCAGGATGCTTTTTTGCAAGAAGCACTCCGATCCGCTCGGCATCGTCCCAAGTCACCTTCTCAGCCATGAGATGCTCCTTAGAATCTGGGGTAATTATCCTATAGTTACGCGAAGCAGAGAAGCTTGCCAATTGAATTTAGCAGCGGTCGCCAACTCACTTGCCAGTTGTCGACACCGGGCCAAGCGTAAACAACACCCCGTCAGCGGTCAATGAGCGCTGCGAGGATTTCACGCAAGTAATCGAGGACCGCCGTTTGGGAACAGCGCTGGAGTCTACTTCTGGAGAAGATTACTTCTGAGTCGCCGACTACACGCTCATGATCTGGCGATCCTTTGGAGTCGAATAGTGGACTTCGGCTTTCAAGTTGGCCCTAGGTTCTGAGGGAGCGCACGAACCACGAGTGTCCACAGCCTACTCGATTAACCGATCATTTTGCGTTGCGCGCCGATGCGGCGCTCGTGTTCGTTGGCGAATCGCTGCACGCCTGCGAAAATCGAGTCGGGATCGAGATGCGCTTCCGCGATCACTTCCAACTCGAGGCCGCCGGTTCTCCAGGAATTGTCGAAGTCGGACGTGAGGGAGTACTCATCCGTCAACGGACCGAGGTTGCGCAACGGCCACATGCGTCGCGTGCCGGTTGATACCACCATCAAATCGTAGCGAGCCTCGGGCGGCAGCACGGAATCGCGATAAGCTTGCGGCTGGCGATCGAACAGGTCCTCGCTGATGGCCGCGATCACTTTCACATTTACGCCAGCTGCTTCGAGTTTTGGCAGCACTTTCACAAGATTCACCGTGGAACTGGATCCTTGCGCGATCACGTAACCGTGGCGCGGTTTGTCTGGCGTGAAATTGCGGATCACGTACAGGCCTTTTGCCGCAGCGCGCAGATCGGAGTCGGCGAAATGGCTGCGGTCCGCGACCGCGAAGTCGGGACGCGCCACTTCCAGCGTTATGATGCCCACGTGCGGATCGCGCGCCGCAATTTCCGCCGCCGCGAAGTAGCCAGGCGCGACATCGTTGTAATCCCAGAAGCTTAAATTAATCACCTGGCCGCGCGGGAACAGCTTCCACACCTGCGGCGCGAAGATGCCGAAGTGGGTGCGGGCGTCGGCCGCGGTTTCAGGACCAGAGTGCGCGGTGAGAATATGCAGCACGCCGACGCGGAATTTGCTGTCCTGATTTTGTTGACTCCAGACCCGCGCCGGAGTGTACATCAGCGGCGTAAACGCTCCGTAGGTGCCGCTCAAAGCCCAAACGCCGGCGAATTTTTTGGGATCGACGGAAGCGCTTTGACTCACCAGCCCGATGGCGGTGGAGACATTGCCCGCTTCCTGGATGGGCGCTTTCAATCGCGTGCCCAGCGGATTGTCCGTGGGACTGTAGTGTCCCCACAAACTGCCGTGCTCCACGTTGATCGACTCCGAAAGGTCGGCGGCCACGGTGAAGAATCGACCGTCGGTGACGTAATTCATCCACTTGATGATTTCGGAAATCGCGCGCCGCGCTCCCGCCACCTCGCCCGGCTTCTTGAACAGCGCTATGCTGACTTGCTTCTCCGCACCGGAAAGCGCGTTGCGAATCGAGAGCTTCTGTGAGTCTTCCGGTAGCGCCGCGACGCGCAGACGCTCGTCGAGGAACGGATCGCTGGTGGCTGAGATACGCAACTTCACGTCGTCGCGCACGGTGTCGCCGATTTCCACCAGGCGATTGGCGAGGCGATCGCCCAATCCGTTGCGGTCGAGCAGCGACATCACTACGTCGATGTTCGTCTTGAATTGGATCAGGCGCTCGCGATTGTTGCTGACCGGGCCCTGGCGAATGCCTTCGAACTCCACGCCGTAATGCTTCTCGAAGGTTTGCGCCAGCGCGACAAAATACTCCGAGTTCATCTTCAGCGCGTAAGGATGGCTGGGGTAGCTCATCAGTTGATCGCCATAGCCGGGAATTTTTCCGTCGGCGGCCGCGGGCCAGTAGCCCTTGATGGTTTTGCCGATGGCGACGATGGGACGGCGGTCCTTCGGGTCCACTTCGTCCATGGCTTTCAGGGCCGCGGCTACGTCGCCGTAATCGTTACCGTTCGCCAGCGTGAAGACGTTCCAGCCATACGACGTCCACTGACCCACGAGGTCGTAGACCTCGCAGAACTGCGCGGAGATCACGCCGCCAATCTTGCCGCCAATCAGGCAATCGTCGATGCCCGCGTTGTTGTTGGAAACCATCACCCGCAAACGCTTTCCCACTTGCAGGGCGAGCGCCTGCGTCTTCAACTCCTGCGCGTGACCTTCCGTAAGCGCGAATTCGCCTTCCAGCGCGATTATTTTCGGCGAGGCGGGCGCGCCCACGATATCCCAGAACGCCGCCTTGCCTGCGGCCGTCGCGATGCCGATGCCCGAAGGTCCGCCGTTCACGTCGTTGGTTAAGTCGGTGCTTTCGGCGTGTCCCATGAGCGCACGAATGCCGCGGCCTTTGGCTTGCGCGAATAGCGGATCGTCTTCCAAACCCGTTTCCTGCAGCAGCGTCTTGAGGGCACCCGCGCCGCGCCGGAATCCCAAGGCGTCGATGGGCAGCATTGCCTTGTGCGGATCGACGTGATAACGCGGATCGCCGGTCTGCTGATACTTGCGATACAGCGCCTGGCCCATGATCATCCACAGCGCGTAGCAGGTGGGGACCGAATGGCCCGCCGCCATCATGAATTTGTCGGAGTAAGGATGCTTCGGCCGGCGGTAGTCGTAACGCAGTCCACCGTTTTCAGGGCCGATCAAATGCGCGGCCACATTGTACGGTGTGTAGGCGAGCGGTCCGCCCAGATGCCCGGTCTGCGCGTAATTGCCCAGCAGCACCAGGGTCATGCAGGTCATGAATCCAATGTCGTCGAGTAGCGGATCGTACGCCACAGGTTCTTGCTGAGAGGGAGAAGGAACTGCCTGAATAAGCGATGTCATAGACGGTTCCAAAAATCATAGCATGCGTGAAGCAAAGGACGTCGTGGTCTCACGGATTGTTGAGGAAGCTCAAGGTGAAGGCTCACTCTTATCTGAGCTTGAACGCAAGATGTTCTATGTCAGCGTGCCGGAGATGTCGCAGGCTGAGGCGGAATTTTGCGCCGGTGTTCGATCGCGAATCCGATCAGGACCGCCCTAAACAGAAGATTGCGGGCGTCATCAAGAAAGCGGAATTGACGGAGTATTCGGCAACCGCTGCATCGAATTGAGCGACCGAAGTTGAAATCCGGTATAGTTTCGTCTTTGCAGACAGCACGATTTCTGATAATAAACATCGCCGGAGAACCTTAGCGGGCAATGCTGAACACAACAGAAAGCGTTTTGATTCCTATCGTCGCAGTGATCGGATCGCTGCTTTTCATGATGGGGCTGAACCGGATCTGGCCCTGGGAAAAGCGTCGAGCCCACAACGATGTGATTGGCTGGCAGCTCAGCATCCTGGGAACCACCTACGCGGTCATCCTTGGCTTTATGCTGTATGCCGTGTGGACGAACTTTGGCGAGGCCGACTTGAACGTCGATCTCGAGGCCAATGCCCTGGTGAATGTCTATCGCCTGGCGGCAGGCTTGCCGGACGAACAGCGAATAAAACTGGAGAATCTGGCTCTTTCTTATGCGGATGTCGCTATCAACGAGGACTGGCCGCTAATGCGCCATGACCTGGTACCCGACACCAGCCAGCAAATCAATCGGGACATGTGGAAGGTGCTGATGTCGGTCAAAGCGGCGTCTCCGGTAGAGAGCACAGCGGAAGACCATGCCCTGTCCGAATTAAGCTCGCTCACCGAACATCGCCGAACCCGGCTGCTGCAAAGCATCTCTCAGCTTCCTGAGGTGCTTTGGTTTGTGCTCATAATTGGAGGCGTGGTGACGGTTGCCTCCTCCTGCCTGTTCGGGTCAGAGGTTGCCGCACTTCATACTCTGCAGGTATTCGCCTTTTCGCTGCTGATCTCAATGGGGCTGGTGGCAATCGCCGATATTCATCGGCCGTTTCAGGGCGTGGTGCACGTCAGTGACTACGCTTTTAGGCGGGCACGAGACAACATGCGAAATTAGCGCCTGGCCGGACGTGTGCCCGGTTATCGTTCGGCATCGTCGAGCGGCATGGACTGGGAGCAGGCTTGAGAGAAATCAGGGGGAGCTTCAGGTTGAATGGCATGGAAGGGATGCGCGGGCCAGTGGTACGAGTGACATCGCGAAAAATTCAGGAGGCTTTGCCGGCTTCCTCACGGACAATTTCGTCGTCGTAGGTGGCCGAGATTTCGTGGCCCGGAGCCACCACTAGAAAGTCCTGGCGCCAGTCGCCCGCAAGCAGCCTGCGAAAAAGTGTAAGGTCGCCGGGAAATTCCTCGTAAGTCCAACTCTTGTCCTGCGCTTCCGCCTGCGCCTGCTTTGCGCAACTGTCGTCAAACTCTGAGCCGGTACAAATATAAGTCAACTTGCTGTAGGAGCGCTGATAGCGGGTGGCTTCTTCATAAAGGTACTGGCCGGCATCTTCGCCATAGCGGGCGATCAGGGCCTCGCGATCCTGGCTGAGCCCATTGGCGCCAAGCTGATCGTGCATTTCGCGGCCACGCTCGACCCAGGCTACGGAACGAAAGTACACCCCGGTATTGGCCTTGAAGTACTGACTGTATTGGTCGCGGCTGCCCATCAGCAGGGTGATGCAATCGTGCGCCCGGGCAATGACCAGCGGAATAGCCGGCGCCTTGAGTCCAGCAACGCCCATGCCACAGAGAGCATAACCCAGGACAATGGCGTCGTAGTCAGAAACATTAGCAGCATCGATCTCCTGCTGCAGCCGCTGGCGCATGGATTTCGCGCCAGTATCGTGCAGGCCGGCAGGCAGGAACGTGGCATCGATCAGGTGCGGAGAGCGGACGATGGCGTCGCTTAGTTCGCGTATTAATAGTCCGCAGCCAATCAGCAAAAGACGCATGGTCAGACGCCCGCCAGCGAAAGTTCCGCCTGAGTCTTACGGCTGGCCAGGGCCTCCGCGTCGGGAAAGGCCATGCACTCGACGAAGCGGTCTTGAAAGTGAGGATCGGAAGCCAGCCCAACATGCTCGATGAGATCGAGTACAGGAAAGTCTTCGACCCCGAGAAGAAGTTTGGCTCCGCGAAGGGCGGTATTGCCGGAAGGAACGAGGTGTTCTACCGAGGTTTCGAGAAGGCCGATCCGCACTGCACTTTCCGCGCGAACGTAGTTGCCGAAAGCTCCCGACAGGTAGACCTGCTTGACGTCGTCGATGCTGGCGCCCCAGCGATCGAGCAGGATGCGCAGGCCGGAAGCGATGGCGCCTTTGGCCAGTTGCAACTCGCGCACATCGGCCTGCCAAATCTTGATGCTGCCGCCGACGGTAAACTCCTTGGAGCCGGTGGTGAAACGGCCGCTGGTGCGGATGATACCGCCGTCAAGTCCGGCGGCCACGGCGTCAACCAGTCCGCTACCGCAGATACCGCGAGGCTCGACTTCGCCGATCACGGTACATGCCATTTCATCGTGGTTCAGGAAGACGCGCGAAATGGCTCCGGTAGCGGCGCGCATGCCCATCTTGATGGAGCCCGCTTCAAAGGCGCTGCCCGCCGCGGTAGAAGCGCACAAAACCTTGTGCCGATTTCCCAGCGAGATCTCGCCGTTGGTCCCTAAATCGATCAGAACGCGTAAGTCGTCGCCCGTGTGCAGACCGACGGCGACGATGCCGGCCAGAATGTCGGACCCGACGAAGCCGCCGATGCAGGGGAGGAAACGGATAATGGCAGCAGCCGGAAGCTGCCAGTGCAGATCTGCTGGGGAAAAACGCTGCTCACCGAGATTGGGAGACGCGAACGGCACATGTGACAGGGGTTCGGTATCGAGCCCGCAGAAGAGATGATGCATTACGGTGTTGCCAACCAGAACCACTTCCACGATTTCTTCTTCCCTGCCGGAGGCGAGATCGTGGAGCATGGTGCCGAGGAAATCGCGAATCAGAGGCGTGAGGTCGTTACTGTCGAAGGAGTAGCGAACCCGGCTCATCACATCAGCGCCCTGAATAGTCTGGGGATTGAGGCCAGTGCGCAGGCCAAGCAATTTCCCGGTTGCGAGATCCAGTAACTGAGCGACGATGGTGGTGGTACCGAGATCGATGGCTACGACCAGGCCAGTGCGCCGGGTTCGAGCCAGTTGAGTATCGTCGGTCAATACCGGCATGTTCCACTGCTCGACCTTGAGCTTCAAGGGCGACTCGGCGTGCGCCCGGCAGGCCAGGCGCCAGCCGTCAGTCAGTTCCTGCGGGGACAATGCAGCCTGATCTTCGGGCGAGGGGTCAAGGCTGCCCTCAATGACCTGCACGCGGCATCCTCCGCAGGTGCCTAACCCGCCGCAAGGAAACTCCATGCCACGGGTCATGAGGACGTTATCCAAAACTGTTCCGCGATCTACTTCAAGGACGGCCCCGAGAGGAACCAGTTCGATGCGTATCTTGGCTGGGTTACCGCTTTCGTTAGTCGACATAATGAATGATCCGCTTATTATTAGTCTAGAAAAATTGTGACAAAAATTCTGTGACGGGGCTCACCCTGTTTCCTAGTTTCTACCCTCGCCAGCAAATCAGCCGCTGCCCCGGGAGCTAGCAACTGGCAGTCGAGACGCGGTTCCCGATGAACTGTCTGGGCACAGGCAAAAAGAAAAGCAGCAAGTGTGAGCCATGAGGGGCGCACACCTGCTGCTTTGATTCATTGGAACATCGCTATTCAAGACAGCAAGTCATGGGGGATTGGCCTGCTACTCAGGAATCGCCGCCTCCGGACGGGCCGAAGGCGGCAGGCTTCCTTGCAACTTCCCAACATCGAGCTATGGCTACTTCACGCCAGCGTGAACCGGCAGGCCGTAGCACTCGGGATCGAACAGATGACCGAGCGTGCCGGTGATCTCTTCGGTGAGGACATTCTCATCCTTCGGCAGAGCTGCGAACTCTTTATGCAGCCGTTCCAGCCACTGGAGTTCTTTCTTGCCAAGGGTGAGCTTCTTGCCGTCGACGTGAGCCTGAATGACGCCAAGAGCGGCTTTGCCGGCAGCCACGGTGCGGTGGTAGTCGGTATCTTCAGCCACGATGGCCTTCGCGATGGTGTAAACCGACTCCGGCGTCAGAACAGCGCCGACTGCGGTAACGTTCTCATCGGACTCGACCATCCAGGACTGGAAGACATGGCCCTGTTTGTGAGAGTTGGCGATGTTCATCAGCTTGCAATCATAGGCCAACAACTCGGTATAGGCCTCAGGAGCATTGCCGGACAGCAGACGGATGTTCTGCACCGACTCGTTGCTCCACAGATCGCACATGCTGGCGGAGATATTGCCAACATTGCTGAAGTGGGCGCAGGTAGCGGACTTGCCTTCCTGCGAGATGGGGATGCCGCTGATGGCTTTGACGATCGGGTTCTCGTAGCCGCAGTCTTTCGACGGGCCCTTGGCGCCGCTCTCGACAGCCTTCAGGGTGCGAACGCCGCACATGGCACGATCGACTGCCGCAACGACGTCGGGCAGCATCTTCTGATACGCCAGCACCATGGAGGTGTTAGCGAATCCGCAGGCGGTATCGCCAGCGGGAACAGAATGACCGTTCTTTTCGCACTTGGCAACAATCTGGTCCCAGAGCCAAGTCATATCGCGGCAGGCAAGCACGCCGAGTGAGAAGACGATGGCGCGAGTATCGCCATACATCAAGCCTTCGTCGTGGACTTCTTTCGCACCGATGGATTCGATGGAAATAAGGTCGCCGCCGGCGGCGATGCACAGGTCGAAGGAGCGGTTCAGCTTCTCCCACAACTCGCCACGACGCATAACCGGCTTTACGCCCTTAATTCCAGCCGGCCCACGGATGTCGGCGGGGGTGATGCGGGCAGCGCCTTTCAAGCCATACTTCTTGTGCGCTTCCGCCAGGTGCCGTTCCAGCAGAGCGGTAATTTCAGCGCCCCACTCGGGAATTTCGGTCATCTGTGGCAGTTGTTCGAATTCCAGAACGATGCCGGGGACCTTCATGGCGACGGCGCGTTTCAGGATGTTGGTGGCCATTTCTTCGTAATGGGCGAGCACTTCAGGCCAGGTAGCCTGGGTGACGTTCATTACTGGCAGGGTAAAGTTGACTTCCGGGAATACCGTGCCATTTCCGATAGTCAGATCGAAACCGCAGTTCACCGGATTGGGCGAATAGCCAAAAAGGAGGTCCTGCGGGCTTTTGACGGCCAAGGTGGTGAATTTCTTTGTCTTTGTCATTTGGTCCCCTTTGAGGCGGCCGCGACTCCCGCTAACGCTTTCTCGCCCTTTTCCTGATACTGGGCGGTGACGGTGGTGCCAACCATGATGTCGCGAGCCAGAGCAGCCGCAGCCGAAGCGCTGTCGCTATAGGCATCGGCGCCGATCTCATTGCAATAAGCCTGGCTGATCGGAGCGCCGCCAATCATGACCTTTACGCGGTCACGAAGGCCGGCAGCCTTCAGAGCTTCAATCGTAGTTGCCATCTTGGGCATGGTTACGGTCAACATGGCGGAAAACGCCACGATATTGGCGTTCTTTGCCTTGACGGCCTCAACAAATGCCTCGGGTTTAACGTCAGCGCCCAGATCCGTAACTTCGAATCCAGCGCCTTCCAACATGGCCGCCACCAGGTTCTTGCCGATATCGTGGAGGTCGCCCTGGACCGTTCCGATAACGACGCGACCGGTGGGTTGTACGCCCTGCGCCACCATTAATGGCCGGATCAGGTCGAATGCGCCCCGCATGGCTCTGCCGGAAAGCAGCAGCTCGGGGACAAAATACTCTTCTTCCTCGAAGAGTTTGCCGACCTCGTCCATGGCGGGAATCATGTGCTTCTGGATGAGATCCAATGGCTTTGCGCCCTCAGCGAGGGCTGCCTTTGTGACCTCAACCGCCTTCTTCGCGTCGCCATCGACGATCGCTTTGTTCAGTTGTTTTAGGTCTGTCATGAGTACACATTTCTCCGTGAGTTTTGATTAAGGGTTGCCGTTGACTTCGCAATATAAAGAGAGGAGTTATGTAAAGCGTGGTGGGATCGGTAATCGTGAATCCAGGAAATCAACCCGGCCTTCATCATATGATACGTCCAACAACTTGATGTTCGATCCCACGGGAAGCGAAGTCAACGGGAATATATGCGCTGCAGCAGAATATTGTGGGAATCGGCCCGATTTGGGAACGGTAGAGTGGTTTCGGGAACGATGAAATACGCCCTAATGCGCGTCGCCCGACAGAAATAATTTCTCGAACCTGGGACCATCAACCCAGCGTTCAAACCAGTCCGCTAAAACGATTGTAAGAATCACGGTGGCTGACCGGTTCAGGTGGACGAAAACCAATCCACTCTTCCAGCACATCGGGATTGTCGAGCGCGCTATGCAGATAAGTACCGGTACAGCGCTGGTGGCGAGTGCCTTCCCGCCGGCCATCGATCCAGGCGAAGGCCTCGGCGTTCTGCGGCCGCGAAGTTTCGCCCCTACGAATTTCGCAGGCGGAATAGCGACGACTTCCCGATGCAGTTGTTCTCACCACGCGCGCGACCAGCGGGGCCCGGTCTTAGCGTTGGCATCGCGTAAAGAACCGCTGACTCCGGCATCCAATTCCAGCTTGCGGCCGAACAACCAGAGTAGGTCGGAGAGACGATTGAGATAGGGCAGGACGTTGACGTCGACAACTTCGCCGGCGTCAATTAGACGCACCACACAACGCTCGGCCCGGCGGCATACGGTTCTGGCCACATCGTAGGCAGCAGCGGCCGCGTGCTCTCCCGGGATCGACCAGTCAGAGAGCATACCGTCGATAGCTTCGAGCTGGTGGACCTGGTCCGTCAGGGCATCGATCATGGCGGTGTTTAAGGGAGGCTCGCCTTTGCGGTTTCCCGGCGGCGTCGCCAGGGCCGAGCCGACTTTGAACAATTCGCGCTGGATGAGTTTGGTGCGTTCCCGTAAGTCGGCGTCCTCGCAGATGGAGCGCGCGAAACCCATGGCTGAGTTGGCCTCGTCAACCGTGCCGTAGGCTTCAACGCGAAGCGATGATTTTGAGACCCGGATTCCGCCGGTCAGGCTGGTCTGCCCGCCGTCGCCTTTCTTGGTAGCAATACTGCTCATGATTACCGTTCCTCATTTCTTGAAACTTCAGCCTCAGCCGTCCTTGTCTACGAATCAGTGTATGGCGGCAATCGCCAGCAACGCCAGAGCGGTTGCGCTAAGGCCGGTGATGGTCATCAGGACGGAAGTACGCCGCACGTCTGAGTCGTCTCCCGCCGGCGGGTCGTTCGGGTCGCCCAGCCACAAGTCGGTCACCAGCTGGCCGCGCTTAAAGATCTGTCCGACCAGGCGGCGCTGAATCGCACCTGCGGTGGTGGCTTCGCTCCAGCCGGAATTTGGACCGGGCATCAGCGCGTGCTGCAGCCATCCGATGCGGAGAGCCTTGCGTCCGGAATATCCCGGCAACGGGGTAGCGCAGAGCGAAATCAGCAGCCAGTTGATGCGGGCGGGCAACCAGTTCATCAGGTCGTCGAGGCGCGCTCCACACCAGCCGAAGCGCAAATATAAGGGCGTCTTGTAGCCGACCATGGAGTCCATCGTACTCACGACCTTAAACAGCACGATGCCGGGAAGGCCGGCAATGGCATACCAGAAGATAGGGCTGACGAAGCCGTCGGTAAGATTTTCGCTGAGGCTTTCGATGGCCGCGCGGCGGCAGGCGGCAAGATCCATGCGATCGGTTTCGCGGCCAACCAGGCGCGAGACCCGGCAGCGAGCTTCGGGCAAGTCGCCTTGACGTACAGCCTGTTCGACCGCCCAACCGTGCTGCAACAGGTCACGCAAAGCCAGCAGTGAGTAGACCACGAAAATCTGGACGGCCAAGGCGGCCCAATGGCTCCAGCGAGCCAGGCCGTAAATCACAGCGGCAGTTCCACCACACCAAACGATAGCCAGCAACAGGAAGAGCAGGACTCCGCCAACATAGCCGTCGAGTTTAAGCGCGCGCAACAGCTTTTCGAACTGAGAGAGTGTCCAACCCATCAGGCGGGCGGGATGTGCCGGATACACAGGATCGCCGAGGAGCAAGTCGAGCAGGACCGCTCCGGCCAAAAGCGGTACGGACGGACGCAGAATGCCTAAGACCACTTTTTCGACCACCCCAGAGCGATGGCCGACAAGATCAGCTTCTTGGGCTCGTCAACATCGGCTATGGCCAGACTGCGGTGAAACTCCGGCCAGCGGTCAAGCCGTCCGGCCAGACTGGCAGCCAGGCACGCCGCCTGCTGGCGCAAGGCTTCCTGCGCCGTACTGGCCGGGAACGCGCCATAGCGGCAGCGATCTAAAATGCCGGCGATAGCATAAGCGGCGGCCGACACCATAGGCTCGTACATCACCGACTTATGATTGTGCTTGAGCAACTCCAGCTCACTGTCGGTGAGATAAGGCGCCATTTCCTGAACGAAGTGGTCTTCCTTCACGCCGTAGCGGCCCAAGGCATGAAAGATGCCACGCGTGTAGCTGGGCTCAAGTCCGTTGTGCCAGCGCAGAGCCTCCAAGGTAGCATCGCGCACTGCGAGACCAATATACTCGCCCAGCTTGATGCCGGTGCTGGTGAAACGGCGCGGCGGCTGATCGCGGAGAGGAGCGGCAACACAAAACTGGTCGGTGGTGGTTCCCGTGGCCAGGTCCAGGGAATACCGGCTGCGAACAGCCAGCTGCTGCAGCGCCGCAGTTTTGGCTTCGGTCATGGTGACGACGGTCCGGGCCAGAGCGCCTTCGGTCACGGGGCAGTTCAGTAAAAGTTGAACGTTGATAGTGCCAGCCGAGAGGACCGGCTCGGAACGGCCCTGCGGAGTTTCTCGCCAGGTGGTGGGATCGCCCGCACAGGCGGCATTGCCTTGTACGCCCGCAGTAACGGCAGCCGTAACCATGATGTCATCTTCACCACGCCGGATGGCAGCGACATAGTTCATGTTGGCGGCGGTGCCCATGGTCGCAACGCAGCCCGGATCGAGATCGAGCTCGCGGCAGACCGAGCGATGGTACTCTTCGAGGCCGAGCTTCATCATGCAAGCATGGCGCTCATGATGGGCCGAACCTTCGCAGCTCTGGTGATTCACCAGATAGCGGAGAGACTCCGACTGGCCGCCCTGCAACGCCGAGGTGCTGAGAACGCGGTGCGGAGTAAGCAGTTCCGTCAGCAGAAAGCGGCCGGACCGGCGCAGACAGAATTCGGCACATTCGATCAGGGTTTCCCAGTGCATAGAGCTCCCAGGGGATGATAGCAAGCCAGGGTCGGCGAGTCCGAACCTGGATGTCCATCGCGGCGGGGCGCAGCCGCCGGCGATGCAGCCTGAAAAAAGTCAGCGGCTGCTCTCAACAGCCGCTGAGCAAGCCAGGAGATCCACGGATCAGTCCTGCAGTCCAGCAGTCTTATGCGTGCACAGGTAGAGCCCGAGCCACCTTCGCGATAGCGGTAATGTGGGCCGGGGTGGTGCCGCAGCAGCCACCGATAATGTTGGCGCCGGCTTGCACCAGTTCCGCCACAAACGAGGCCATCAGCTCAGGCGACTCCTTGAACACGGTCTTGCCATTTTCCATCACCGGCGGCCCGGCGTTGGCATGGATGAGAATGGGGACGTCAGGTACGGCGGCCCGCATCTGGCGAGTGATCTCGATCATATTGGAGATGCCCATGCCGCAGTTGGCGCCTACGATATCGGCTCCGGCAGCTGCCGCCGCTTTGGCCGCACGCTCCGGCTTGACTCCCATCATGGTGCGGAAGCCTTTAATTCCGGGCTCGAAGGCGAAGGTGCAGATCACCGGCAGATTGGTATTTTCCTTGGTGGCTTTGATAGCCTGCTCGGCTTCCACCACCGACGACATGGTTTCGACGCAAATGGCATCGGCTCCGCCTTCGGCCAGAGCGGTGACCTGTGCCTTGAACGCTTCGTAAAGCGCTTCGGCGGTGGTGTCGCCGCCTTCTTCAATCACGATGTGCCCGGTGGGGCCGACGGATGCAGCCACAAAGCCCTTGCTGCCCATGGCCTGTTTCGCCAGCTTGGCTGCGGCAACGTTGATGTCGTGGACCTGGTCGGCTAGTTTATAGCTCTTCAACTTGAATGAAGTAGCGCCGAACGAATTGGTTTCGACGATGTCGGAACCGGCATCTACGTACGCTTGGGCGATTTCTTCTACCTCTTTAGGATGGCTGACGCACCAGGACTCAGGACATTCACCGCCTTGCAGCCCTTTGGCATGCAGGAAGGTCCCCATAGCTCCATCGGAGATAAGGATCTCGCCCGCCTTGACCCGCTTTAGAAGATTCTTCACGACGCTTTCCTCCTTCGACTCTCGAACGACTCTGCAACCGTTGGAAACTGCTCCAAGTCCGTGTGTGGAAGGAATAAAGCCTTCACATAGCTATCCATGTATTGGGGATTGGAGCTCATATCGACATAGGTGATACGGGAGGCAATTTCCGCCAGACGGCGGCGATGCTCCCGCGACAGCAGCGCAATATACGCGCCAGTAAGAGAAGAATTCCCGATATAACGAAAACGATCCAGCGGCAAGTCGGGCAGCATACCGATGAAAACCGCGTCGGCCACCCGCATGTACCGCCCAAAACCGCCGGCAATGTAGACCCGGGCGACCGCCTCCCAGGTGAGGCCGACGTTTTGCAGCACCAGAGAGCAGGCTGCATAGATGGCGGCCTTGGTGCGAATCAGATTTTCCAGATCGGCTTCAGTGATCACCAGATCTTTGCCTGTCCGGGTTTGCCCGGCAGTGGCCAGCAGGAAGGCACGACGGCTGTCCTGCTGCACGATCCGTCCGGTGCCGGGCGAGTGAAAGAAGCGGCCCGAGCGGTCTACAACTCCCTGGCGAAACAGCTCGCCGACCAACGAGATCAGACCGGAGCCGCAGATACCCGATGGCTTGCCGCCACCGATTACAGAGTAGCTTAGGTGCTCACCGTCATTGCCGATGGAAACGCATTCGATAGCGCCTTCGGCGGCCCGCATCCCGCACTTGATGCCCGCGCCTTCAAAGGCCGGTCCGGCGGAGCAGGCGCAAGCCACCATCCAATCGGCATTGCCGATCACGATCTCGCCATTGGTACCGATGTCCATGAAGAGAAAAACATCGCGATTATTGGTGGGTAGCTCGGTACATAAAAGTCCCGAGGTGATGTCGCCTCCGACATAGCTGCCCACGCCGGGAGCGCAAACCACGACGGCCTGGGGATCGATGTCCAGACCAATATCCTGGGCGCGCAGTTCGGGAACGAAGTTCACGGTCGGCACGTAGGGAGCTTCCCGGATGTAGCGCGGCGGCAAGCCCAGCAGCAGGTGAGTCATGGTGGTGTTGCCGGCAAGAAAGGCAGCCCGAATGTCGTGCGGCTGGATGGAAACTGCGCTGGCCAGCTGCTGGATCAGACTATTGATGGTTTCCAGCACCAGGCTGCGCAGCTCTTCCTGGCGTTCGGGATTGCGGGCGTAGTCGATGCGGCTGATCACGTCGGCTCCCCGGCGTACTTGCAGATTGTAGGACGTCTGCGTGGCCAGCAACGCTCCGTCTTCCAGGTCGATCAGCTGCGCCGCTACGGTGGTGGTTCCGATATCGACGGCCAGGCCGAATGAGCGTTCGGCATTGTGGCCTGCCCGCACTTCGCGGACCCGCAATCCCGAGGCAGTTTCTTCGACGCCGACGGTAATTGCGCCATTGGCGGCCCGAACCGCTTCGGCCAACTGCCGCAGCACGCCGAGCTCGCTGGTGATGGGAGCCGCTCCGCCGTTGCGGCTCAATTCGCGGGTAAGCCGGGTCCAATCGCTGTAGTGTTCCTCGATGGAAGCAGGCGGCACCGTGAGCCGCTGCCGGCGGTAGAGCGGCGCCAGGTGTTCGCGGTCCGGCAGCAAAGCCGGATCGATCAGGGAGTGGCTGTCGCCCAGCACGCGCGCTCCGGCCTGCGAGCGATCGGGCAAATGTACCACAATGTCAGACACGACTTTGGTCTGGCAGGCCAGAACCGATTTATCGCGCCCTTCGACTTCTACCGAGCACAGCCCGCACGAACCCTCGCCTCCGCAGGGCAATTCCAGGTCGAGGATGCCGGCGCGCAACGCTGCCTCGTGGATCAGCGTTCCGGCCGGCACCTCGGCCACAACATTGGCGGGCTGGAAACGAACCGAGGCCATAGTTTTACCGGGTGGCTTGGATCTTCATGAAGGAGCCCAGGTCCGAGGCTTCCCCAGGACCAACCAGCACCTCCCAGCCAGGCAAGCCTTCCTCGATCTCGCCGCTGATCTGCGAGACATAGCCGGGAATGATGATGCGATGTTTTCCCTGCTCTGCCAGACCGCTGGCTTTCACCGCGTTGGCCACCTTTTCACCCGAGAACTTGCCCGCGGCCCATCCCGTCAGCACGCTCATGCCTTCGGTATCGACCACCAGCAGGTTCGCCGGAATGCCGGAATTCTCGATTTCGCCCGAAACCAGGAAGTAGGTCAGGGAGAAGTTAGTGGTGACCAGCACCGGAGAATCCTTGCCGATTTCGCCGATGGGGTAGACCTTGGGATCGACCTGAATCGGTTTCTGCGGGTCGGTATAGATGTTCTGCCGCAGCATCATCAGAGGCAGCAGGACTTCCAGCTTGACCCGGTCGAGTACCACGATCGACCCGTACTTGCACAGGAAGGTCGAAGCGTCGGCGACCACCGAGGCGTCATCGGTCGCGGTAACGAAGTTGATGATGGGATAGCCCAGCGGCTCGAAGGAATTCTTCAGCGCCGCCTTGCGCAGGATGGTGTTGTACTGCAGCGTGGCTGCGGGATTGTCGGCCGGAAGGTCGAGCACGATGTCTTTCAGTCCCAGACCGGCCAGCTTGGTGGTAAGGGTCACCAACTCGTCGATGGTGGCGGCCCGAGCTACCAGCGGGGTATTGTATTTCAAAGCCAAAGCAGCTACGGCGTCGGCATTGGCGGGGGTGGCAGCATGAATCAAAGGACGCTGTCCCGGCAACTCTTTCAGCGCAGCTTCCAGGGCTTCCAGGTTCGAGCTCCGCAGGATAATACCCATGCCCGTGGAACCGGCGGCGGTCTTTACCAGATCGACGAAGGGTTTCACCTCTTCGCTGAAGTTATCGACCAGCACCAGGTTGACGCGCAACTCCTCGCCTACACGCTCCAGGCAATAGTCGCGTACCTCGGCGACCCCGTGGCCGCAATCGGTAAGCGGCTCGTTGTCGGCAAAGGCGATAGCGATGGCCGTGGGGTGAACAAAGGTTTTGTCGTGGCGGAACATCACCGTCTCGTTGCCGATCAGGACCTCGCGGTCGGGCGGTCCGATCTTGACCAGGCGGATGGGCGGCTTGCTGGCCGCCCCCACAGTTTTGATGGCTTCTTCCGAAGCGTAAGGACAAGCCGCAAGTTCGGCGTTCTTGGCAGCCAGCTTCATGGCAAAGGCCATGCAAGTAGGTACACCACATTCGCCGCAATTGGTCTTGGGCAGCAGCTTAAAGATCTGTAAACCAGTCATTGCCATTTTGTGGTCACCTCACTTGCCACAGAACATCATTTCGTCGATCTTGCGCTTGAGGGTGCGAGCGGCCAGGGGGTGATACACCACCACCAGGTCCGCCCCGGCATTCAGGTAACACGCCGAGGTAGCGATCTCCAGCAGAGCTTCGCGCTCATCTTCGCTTCCCCAAAGCGGGTAGTCTTTGCGTGGAGCCCGGCTCTCTTTCACCTTCGATACTTCAAAGCCGGTGTTGACGATCATGGGCATCGCCAACATGGGATCGCCGGTGAAGGCCGAACTGCGGATACGCTCCATCACCGAGTAGGTGTACTCCAGACCGTAGCCCAGAGCGCCGGTCAAAGGATCGACGAGAATACGGTCAGGTTGAACGCCCATGGTAGTAAGCAGGATGTTGAGCTGCTTGCACATGTTGACGTCGATAGGCGTCTGCGCCACCACGCAATGGTTGTAAGCCATGACGGTAGCGGCGATGGTTTTGTAGTTGTCGGTCTCCACCCAGTTCAGCAGCAGGTTTTCTCCGGCAAAGGTGGAAGCGATGTGCTTCATCAGGGCGTTGTTCTTCTCGTAGTGGCTGCAGCCGGTAACAATCAGCGGCACACCCACCGAGCCCAGAATGTCTTTGACGATGTCGCCGGCGGCTTCCGGAGACATGTCGCCATTGTCCGGATGACAGGTGGCCAGACGGACACTGATGATTTCAGCACCCAGTTTCTCCACCAGATGGCGGGCCATGGCCTTCGGGTCCTTCAGCAGGTCTCCATAGGCGTTGCGCAGGAGATCGGGATAGGACTTGGGCGGGCTGTCGAGTACTTCCATGGCAATCACAGGCTTGTGGCCCACGTTGCCTTCGAAGTGGCGGAAGGGCAAAACCTCAGCGCCTCCCAGTACGACGGAAGAAGTGCGGGTTCCGCTTCCACCCAGGGTGATGGTGCGGACGGTTACATTCGCCTTGTCCGGTGCAACGGTAACCGACTTCGGCAACACGATGGCTGCCGAGGTGATGGGCCGCTCGACCCCTTCCGGCAGCGCTGCGGACTTGGAAGGACGCGGCGCGGCGACAGGTTTGACCGAGCCGGTGATCTGCGCTTCCAGCTCGGCTTCGGTCGGCAGGCAACTCGGACAAGTACCCTCGACCGGGGCAAAGGCAGGTGCGGCCGAGGCCAGCATGCCGGTTTGCATCAGCAGCATGTTGGCGCCGGCATGCAGCAGGTGCATGGCAGTGGAGGCTTGCAGCACCGCCATCTGCTGCATGGGCGTCATACCCGGCCGAATTTCGGTGGCCGGAGGCGCGTTGCGCAGCTGTTCCAGCAGGGTGATGAGAGCTCCCACGCCATCGCTGGGCGGGATGCCTCCGGCGGAAGGCGCGGCAGCCGGGGCCTTGGCCGTCGGCGGCTTGGTCCCCGCGGTGCTGGCGGCGATGGTTGTCGCCGGCGTGGAAGACGGTGCCGCTGGAGGTTCGGCCACGGCCACGGCCGTATCGCTGACCGTGGTGCTAGAGCCTCCGCCACCGGAGGTCGCAGCCTGTACCGCAACGCCGCGGGCGGCGTCGACGGCAGCTGCTTCCTCTGACGGAGTGGTAATATCCCACATTGTCAGAGCCGGATGGCTGACCTTTTCCATGTATGCCTGCACCGAGGCGATATCGGTGCCGCTGGTTTCGTCAGCAATCAGGTCGGTGAAGTTCTCGACTCCGAAGGTCTTGCCCACCTTGTCCAGATCTTCCCGCAGAAAGTCCTTCAGGTCTTTGGGCATCCAGACGATGCGCCGATGACCGCCCTCGGCGGAGATGAACTTACGGCTGGTGATATAGGCCTTGCCTACGCCGACGAAACCCGGTACCTGCTGGCCGCCGCCGGCCGTGTTGGCCAGGGTGGAAAACTTCATCCCGGCCGGGGTCTCGCCCAGATACTCGCGATTCACGATCATGACGCCGTTGACTTCCGGCATCAGGGCTACGATGGCTTCAAAGCAACCGCAGCTGGTCATGGGATCTTCCAGCAGCGAGTAAGCGTTGAAACGGCTCAGCGTCTGCTTGGAGTTGGCAAAGACGTAGTCGTTGATGTTGGCCCACTGGCCGCGCACCGGATCGATGCATTCACCCTTAATCAGCGGCTGATTGGGGCCGGTAGGATCGATCTCGTAAGCCGCCTTGCCATCCAGCCAGTTGTAAGCACCGCACAGTCCCAGCCGTTCCGGGGTGATGACGCAAACATGGTTGGGAGCAAAGCTCTGGCAGAGCAGGCAGGAGTAGAAGGTGTCAACGCTCTCGTCGGTCAGCGACTCCATGCGCGCGTTGCGGGCGCGATAGGAGTGGCGGGCGATGTCGATGCGCTCGGCCACATCTTTGGCGTCGGTGAACAGCGTCACCTGCACCTTGTCGACGATGGCGGGATAGTCGTTGAGGAACTTGGCATGCAAAATCTCGCCCAGGTGGCGGATTTTGAAGCCTTTGTCTTTGGCAGCCTTGCTGATGCGAATCCAGTTGATGTCGCGCTGACCCATGTGCCAGATGCCTTCTGCGCCATTGATCAGGTGATGGATCTGGCGTTCCAGAATCGGCTCGAAGTCAGGCTGCATCTTGCGTCCGGCAACTTCCACCCAGATGCCGATAGGCAGTGCCGGCAGGTCCTTGCTGTCGGGGTCGACTACCACATCGTCGATTTCCGGGCCGACCACGGTGATCTTGCCGTCTTCGACCTCAGTGATATCCAGCGTGGTGACATATTCGAAGCCCGGCGTCTTGTTGCCGCCGAACTCGATGTAGGTTTGCTCCTTGCGGATGCGCTCGCCTTCAAAGGCAGCGCCGAACGCCACCGGGATCGGAACTTTCGCGACTTTGATCTTGCAGCCGCGAACTTCCAGGCACTTCTCCACGATGTGGTCGATAGGCACGTTGGAAACCACGTGCTCGTAGGTACAAATGCCGGTGGGCAGGATTTGTGGAATGTCGGTATCGGCGATGGTGGGGAAGCCGTAGCTGATGGCTCCCGCCGCGGCAGCGTATTTCTCTTCGGTCACCTCACCCAGCGCCATAACGAAGGCGAAGGTGCGGTTCTTATTGTATTTAAGATTGCGGGCAAAATCGCCGGGCTTGACTCCACCGAAACTAAGAGCTACGCGATTGGCAAAGCCCAGAGCGTAGACCGCTGCCGAGATTTCCTTGCCGTAGGGAACCAGGCGGGTTTCCCAGCCCATTTCCACGCCGGCTTCCGCCAGTTGCTCGGAGAAAGAAGTGCCGTGGCTGTGTCCGGCCATGAAGACGTAGAGGTTCTTCTCCTGCAGTTCGCGGGCAATGCGCACGGCATCTTCCACGGTGGGAGCGGCGCCTACGATGGCCGCAAAGCCGGGTGCCGAACCATCGACAAACTCGACGCCGCGCTCCCGGATGATCACGTCATTGGCTGCGCCCAGCCAGATGCCGTCAACCGGATTAGGGCCGATCAGATACTTGCAAGCCTCGATGATTTCGAAGGCGAACAGCGTGGCGATACCCGAATCCAAGGTGCCACCCAGATACGGTAGCCAGGTCTTCTCGCTGGGCACGTCCGGCAGCAGCCGGTGGCACTCATCGAGAATTTTCTGCATGTCCGAGAGCCGGTCGACCCGCTCGCCCAGGAGCGAGTAGATGACCGGCAGGGAGTAAGCGGTGTCTGGAAAGCCCACGGCACAATCGCTGCCTTTGGCCGCGATGGCCCTTGCCAGGTAGTCTTCCGCGTCGCGCACAATCTGGTGAGCGCCGCGAATTGCCGACGATGCGATGATCTTGCTCATTGCAGTTCGCGCCTCGATTTCATGTCGTACATCTTGCGTTCTTTTTGGGTATTGATATGGAGCGCATCGCGCTTTTTCTCGATGTGTTCCAGGATCTTGTCGGCGGCGACCACCGGATCAGGCTCCCATTCGAAGCGTCCCCCGGTGATGTTGGCCATTTCGTCGCACAGGAAGTCATGCACGTTCTTGCTGCCTTCGACGTAGAGCGGATGTCCGAGCACGACATACATTCCGCTGGCCACGAAATAGTGACCGATGGCGACGGCCTTCTCGCTCATCCATTCCGGAGCCGCGCCGGCCACGGGAAGATCGCAGAGATCCTCGCCCAGACCGCCTTCCGCCAACACATTGGTAGCAGCCATCAGGATGCGGCTGTTATCGACGCACGAGCCCATGTGCAGCACGGGAGGAATGCCGACCGCCTCGCACACTTCGCGCAAGGAAGAGCCAGCCTTGGCCAGTGCCGTTTCCGGGGTCAGCAGGCCCGCCTTGGCGCAGGCGATGGCGGCGCAACCGGTCTCCAGCACCAGCACGTTGCGCTTGATCAACTCCTCGGCCAGGGTAACGTGCCCATGATCGGAAACCACCTTGGGATTGCTGCAGCCGATGATGCCGCAGACGCCGCGAATGCGGCCATCGATGATGGCGTCGTTGAGCGGGCGGAAGGTGCTTCTGAAACGGCCGCCCAGCATGTGGAAGATGGTTTCGTTGGAGAAGCCGGCCACCAGCTCCATGGACTCATGGGGAATGTGGACGCGCGCTTTATCGCGGTGCTCGAAGTTGTCGATGGCTTTGCGAATCAGGTTGGAAGCCTGCTCGTAGCCGTTCTGCACGTTGAACTCGATAGCTTCGGCTTCGCCGGTATGAGCGATCTCGGAGGTCGAGACCAGCTTGGTGTGGAAGCACTTGGTTACCTGGGAGAGCGACGGCATCACGCATTGCACATCGATCACCATGACTTCCACCGCGCCGGTCAGGATGGCCAGCTCCTGTTGCAGGAAGTTGCCCACGATGGGCAGCCCGTGCCGCATCAGCACTTCATTGGCGGTACAGCAGATGCCGGCCACGTTGATGCCGTTAGCGCCTTTGGATTTGGCGTAGTCCAGCAGCTCCTGGTCTCCCGAAGCTACGGCCAGCATCTCTGACAAGGTAGGCTCATGTCCGTGGACAATGATGTTGACCTTGTCACCGGCCAGCACGCCCAGGTTCACCCGGCTGCGCACCGGCTTGGGAGTGCCGAACAGGATGTCTGACACTGTGGTAGCGATGGCCGAGCCTACCCAGCCATCGGCCAGGCTGCCCTTCAGGCCGGCCAGGATGAGATGCTTGTAGTCGTGGTCGACCCCCATGTGGGTGCGGTGCATCAGTTCCACCACGGCGGAATCGATACCATTGGGGCTGATACCCAGCTTGTTCCATACGGCCTGGCGTTTTTCCGGAGCCAGCTTCAAAGTGGCGTTGGGCTCTTCGGAAAAAGCGAACTGGGTCATGAAGAAGTCGGCCAGATCGTTGGCGATGGCCAGGTCGTCTTTGCCTTCGCAGGGAATCTCGAAGAACCTGGCGGCTTCATGCAGGCGGCCGGAGTCGGTGATCTTGTATTCCCCGGCTTTGCCGGTAGCCACCGATTTCAGCGTGCGCACCAGCATGCGGCCGTGATCGGAGTGGGCCGCCGTACCGGCGGCAATCTCACGCAGCAGGTTGCGCGCGGTAATGGTATCGGCGTCGGCACCGCAGATGCCGAGATGGGCTTTGGGGGTGATGCGGCAAGGCCCCATGTGACAGAGGCGGCAGCAAACGCCGTCGGTGCCGAATTTGCATTGCGGTTTTTGCAGCTGATAACGGTCAAAGACCGTGCTCGTCTCGGTGTCATTGGCAATCTTGACCATATCGATCGTTGCCTGATCCAGGGAGACCGGCTGCCCAACTTTTGGACCCGTGGTCGCCATCAGTTTTTCTCCTGTTGGTCTTGAAACAGCTTGGCTAGTAATTCGTTCATGGCGATTCGCGCCGGCGAGTCCGGCGGAATCGTGGAAACCGGTACGCCGTCCGCATCGAGCGCGGCCACGTCCTGGTCCAGTGGAATGCTAGCGAGTAAAGGGAGTCCCGTGGCCTTGACGGCCTCGGCAATCGCCTCGGGCAAACAGCCGCCGGGCACGCGATTGACGATCAGTCCGCGTTGTTTGGTGGGCAGAGCGACTTCATCGGCCAGGGCCGAGATGCGTCCCGCGGTCCTTACTCCGCGCACCGTGCAGTCGGATACGATCACCAGATAATCGACAGAGAGCAGGGTGCGGCGCGAGATATGCTCCAGGCCGGCTTCGCTGTCGATCACAATGTTGCGATAGTTGCGCGCCAGCTTATCCAGCACGTCGCGCAGCACGTTGTTGGCGAAGCAGTAGCAGCCCTGGCCTTCGGGCCGGCCCATCACGATCAGGTCATAGCCCTTCTGTTCGACCAGAGCTTCCTGCACCCGCAAATCCAGAAACTCCTGTTTGGAAACGCCTTTCAGCTGAGTGGCTTCTTTGCGAGCACTTTCGCGAATGCCGCCCACGGTGGCGCGATAGGGAACGCCCATCGCTTCGTTCAGGTTGGCATTGGAGTCGGCATCCACGGCCAGCACCGGCGCTTCCCCGTGCTCGGCCAGCCAGCTCAGAGTGAGAGCCGATAAAGTGGTCTTCCCTACTCCGCCTTTTCCTGTCATCGCCAGAATCATGACTACCCGTCCTCGGCGGTGGATGGATGAGGAGGAGAATCAGGAGCGCGCTCGGCTCCAGCTGGAATCATCCACCCACCGCGTTTGCTCTTAAGCGCTAGTAGCGGCCAGTGCGGGGGCGCCGATTTCTTTCCGCAGCTTGCCGCTGAGTTCATGCAGGGTTTTGAAAACCAGCTCGGCGTCAGCCACCGGCAGCGATCCGGTACCACATGACGGGGTAATAAACGACTGACGACAGATGAGCTGGGTATCCAACCCGGTCGCTTTGGCCAGTTTCTCGATCAGGGCGCAGAATTTCGTCATCAGCGAGTCGGCCGTCTGGGCCTTGATCTTGGCGCTGTTGGTGGGAACGATTCCGACCGCCAGGTTCTTGCCGGCTTTCAGGTGAGCCTTGAAGTTGTCGGGATACAGCAGAATGGTTTCGCCATAATCGAAAGCGTCAAAGTTGATGATGTCGACCCCGGCATCCATCAGAATCGGCCATTCGGTATTGCCGCAGCAATGCACACCGGCAATGGCTCCCTCGGCATGAACCGCGTCAATCACTTCACCCAGCTTGGCGACGGTGTCGTCGCGGGTGACGCTGACATAGGTGGAGGAGCCGAAGGCCGACAGAATAGGCTCGTCGACGAAGCAGATGACGTTGTCGGCGTAGGGCCGGAACTTGCGAATCTGCCAGCGGCATTTCATGGCCAGGCCTTTGACCACCACGTCCACGAATTCCGGGTTGTAATAAATCGCCCGCTTTACCTCGTCGACAATGCTGAGGCCAACGCTAAGCGGACCGGTGGTCTGTACCTTCACGAAGGGCCGCTTGATGCCGGAAGCCTTGAGGGCCGCTTCCATGGCATAAATGCCTTTCGAAAAGTCCGGGGTGATGCGGAAAGCTTCCAGATCGTCGGCGCAGAATTTTTCGTAAAACTCTGCCAGGTCGCCACTGGTATCGCCGGTGGTATCGAAGTACATACGGCCCTTTTCCTGATCGAGGACCACGCGCGGAATGCCTTCGCTGTACTGGATTTCCATCTGTTCGTGCAGCCCGAAAGCCGGCAGTTGCGGCCAGATCGGGGCGTTAGGAATATTCTGTAAAACAACGTTGACGGCCTGCTGCGGATCTTTGTGGGGCAGGCTGCCGATGGCGGTGGCTAAACAGCAGGGCTCGACGCTCATAACACGCTCTCCTTCTCGGTGCAGTACGACTGCACGGCTTTCTGAAGCGATTGAAACGGGATTAGTAAATCGGGACAGCCCAGGTCGACTAGCGCCAGACCTTGCCGGTCAGCCCGGGCTATGCGAACATCCAGGGGAATCGTGCCGAGCAGATGCTCGGCGCCAAACTCGGAAGCGATCCAGCGGCTGTCCTCTTCCGGATCGGCAGTTTTATTCAGTACGACGCCGAAACGGCCGATGCCCAAATCGGCCGACATCTGGCGGACCCGCTCGGCAGTCTCCACGCTGCGCTGGCCCGGCTCGACCACCACCATCATCAGGTCCACGCCGATGGCGGTGCCGCGGCCCAGGTGCTCGATGCCGGCTTCCATGTCCAGGATCACCACTTCGCCGTGGCGCAGCACCAGATGGCTGACCAGGCTCTTCAGCAGCACGCTCTCGGGACAGGCGCAGCCGCCGGCAGCATGTTCCACCGCGCCCAGCACCAGCAGATCGACTCCCTGGTAATGGACCGCATATTTCTCGGCAATGTCGGAGACTTCGGGATTGATTTTGAACATCTGCCCGAACTGGCGCACTTTGGCTCCCGTGCGCTCTTCGATCAGCTTGCGTTCGGTGGAGATGGTGTGGATCCGGGAACGGAGTTCGGTGGGTAATCCAATGGCAGAGGCTAGATTTGCATCAGGGTCGGCATCGACGGCTAGTACGCGATTTCCATCCGCCGCATATAGTCTTGCCAAGGTTCCCGCTACGGTGGACTTTCCAACTCCGCCTTTGCCTGATATCGCAAGTTTCATGGTTCGGGTCTCGATCGGGCGATGTGTATGCCTTGGGATTTTTTGCCGCGACGCGAGGGCGCGCGACCGCTCTTGAGGTTCTCCTGATCGTGAATCACCTGTTCGACCGCCAGCATGGCGAAGCCGACAATTTCTTCCGACGAGCGCCGCGCCGCCAGCGGATTGCGCTGTTCGATGGCTTCGGTCAGCTTGCGGTACTCTTCCAGTTCAAGAGCGACCGAGGCCGGCAGCAGCAGGGTGTAGGAGAGGGCCACCCGGTAAGGATCACGCACCGTGGCATTCAATTGCTGAAACAACGGATTGTGTGAAGCGGCAACCACGGCCGAGTGATACCGCAGCTCGGCAGCGATGGCGCCTTCCAAATCCTGCGCGGCCAGAATCTGCAGCCGGCGTTCCAGACATTCGCGGATCAGGGCTATTTCTTCCTGATCGGCGCGCAGGGCCGCAAATCCGGCAGCGATGGGCTCGATGGCCAGGCGCACTTCGCACAGGTCGCGCAAGAAACGGGGATCGGGCTTCAGCTCCGATTGCCAACCCAGAATGTCGGGATCCAGCTGGTTCCAGTCCGCCCGGGTCCGGGCTCGCGTGCCCGAGCGGGGACGAACCTGCACCATTCCCTTGTTTTCCAGGACCTTGACGGCTTCCCGCAAAATGCTGCGGCTCACCCCCAGCTGCTTGCACAGTTCCCCTTCATTGGGAAACGAGATGAGTTGACCGTCGCGCTCAGCATGAATCACCTGCAAGGCCAGGGCGCGCGTGACGCGACTGTGCAGACTCTGGGTGGTTTCGATCTGCGCGAACGGTGTAGCCGGTCCCTTCATTTCAGTCATATCATATGCTCAGTTTGGAAGTGTCCAAAGCGAAAATCGAAGCGCTGACTACAAATTTCGCACCTGCTCCCAAAATGGGAATTACCCCTCGATGCGCTCTAGTCGCCGCCTTGCATTCGCTTCCTCCATCCCCATCGATGGCGCACTGGTTGTCAAGGTCTAAATCAGGCAAGCACCAGAAATGACATCTGAGCCCACGGAGGTTAGAAGGAGAAGCGCAGCGATAGCTGCTGCACTCGCGGAGTGGTGAGAGTGGCGCCATAGACACCGAAGGAGCCGCTGGTAGTCAGGTTTTGCAGCGAGTTCAGCGGGTTTACGTCGAAGCGCACCGAGTTGGTGACGTTGTAGACATCCCAGGCAAATTGCATGCCCCAGCGTTCGCTGAGCTTCCAGTTTTTTGCCAGGCGAGCATCGATTCCGAAGTAGCCATCGCCGCGAAAGTTGTTGCGCTGTCCGGCTTCTCCGGGATAAGGATTTTGCATGCTGGCCAAGGCCTCGGCCGGATTGGCGAAAACGTTAGGAGCGCCGTTGGCGCCGATGTAGGTGCCAGTCTGAATGGGAGCGGTCTGGATCATGTTGCTCTTCTCCAGCCAATTGGTTCCCCATCCCGCGCCGCTGATCACGCTGAACGGAAGTCCGCTGCTCCAGCGAGCCACGCCTGACAGTTGCCACCCTCCGATGAGCCGATCCCAACCTGTACTGGCATGTCCTCCCAGCAATTTGCCTTTGCCGAAGGGTAAGTCCACCACCCAGCTGCCGGTAATAAGGTGGCGGATGTCGTAATCGGAGGGCCCATAACTGAGCCCCGGATTCCAGGCATTCAAGATCGCGCTGAAGCTGCTGCCTACGGTGCTGCCGGTACTGGAGGAGTACACGGTGCGCTCGTCGTCGGAACCACCATCGAGCGACTTGGCATAGGTGTAGCTCAGTTCCATCTGCATGCCGTGACGCATGGCGTGACGCAAAGTCAGCTGGCCGCCGTTGTAATTGCTGTTGCCGATGGAAGCCCAGGTATACATGCTGGCAAACTGCGTAGGCCAGAAGCGTCCCGTCTGGCCGCCGCATCCGGGATAGCACAGGATGTCGAGCGCATAGAGCGCGCCCGTCTCGTTGCCCAGGTTGTATTTCCAGATGGTGTTGTAGATATTCTGGGTCGCGCTCACGCCCGGCGTTGCCGCATCCGGAAACATGTCTTCGAAGTACGGGATAGCGGCGACGCTGGTTTGTCCGGCATAGCCGTCCTTGGAAAGCTGGGTTGCAGCGGAGAAATAATCCTGCCCCGACTTGGGGTCGACCAGATCCAGCGGCTGTGCCAGATCGATCTGCTGCAACTGGTGACGTCCGAAGCGTCCCAGGTACGCCGCTTCCAGCACGAAGCCGTCAGGCAATTCGCGCTGCCACGAAACATTCACCACGTGGGAGTACGGAGTCTGCATGTTGCTATCGATGCCGTGCGTGATGGCGAACCCGGTAGTCAGCGGATCGGTAGGCGAAAGCGCCGGATAGCTGACCGACTCTGCCGGCTCGCCTGTCAGGTTAGGAATGTCGTGCGATCCGGTATAACGCGGCGAAGTATCAGGCGTCAGAACATTGGTGGGATTGGTAATGCTGTCGCTCAACCCGTAGGAACCATACTGATCGAAGAGGTTGACGATGCTTTCGCCGAAGTGGTCGTAATACTTGGCATAGCCGGCGCGAAATACGCTGGTGCCGCCGCTGCCTAAAAGCTTGCGCCAGAACCCAGGTCCCACATTGGGGGAGTAAGCGAAAGAGAAGTGGGGCGCGATATCGGCTTTGGGCATGGGCCAGTAGGGCGCCAGTCCGCGCGCCTGGCCGGACGGGGCGAACGAGATGTAAGGCTGCACACTATTGCCCAGCGCAGCTTCGGCTCCGCGAGTTTCAAACCACTGATACATATCGGTGGTGGGCTGCACCTGCTGGCCGTTGACCTCGTAGGGAGTCTGCAACAAGGTGTGCCGGAACCCATAGTTCACGGTCAGATTAGGCAGGATGCGCCACGAGTCCTGCGCGTAATACTCGAATTCGTTGTTCTTGAAATCGCGATCGATCATCGCTCCCGGAGGCAGCAGCGTCCCGGTCTGGCCGTTGGCCGAGACGCGATAGTTGGATTGCTGGGTAACATAATCGAGCAGACCGGCCAGGTTGGTCATCGAGTAGTTGTAGGAGCCGGCAAAACTGTTATCGACCGCGGGAAATCCAAACACGGTGGGATCGAAACTTCCGCCCACACCTACGATGCCGGCATCGACCAGTGCGTAGGAATTGGTGACCGCCGAGTTGTACGACAAGGCATTGCTCTGGTTCTGATTGTGAATCAAACGATAGTTGGCGCCGAACTGAATAGTGTGACGGGAGTGCGTCCAGGTGAGGTCATCAACCAGATTTTGCACTGGAACATCGACGATAGTGGTGCGAGTCTGAGCAGTAAGCGTGCTCATGCTGTAGAAATCCGCGTACGATCCTTGTCCGATGCCGTAGCTGGCGTAACCCTGGCGGATATAGCTGTAACGCAGACTGTTCATCAGGGTGGTAGAGATGGCGGAGTTCAGACCTACGGCCAGTCCCTTGCTGTCGCCGGAGTTGGTGGAACTGGCCGGCTGTCCGGGAAACTGCGGCACGCCCAGCGCGCTGTCATTCTGCAGATTGCCGCGAATGAATAACCAGTTTTTGTTGGATAGCGCGTAGTCGACCCGGGTGATGTAGGTGTTCAACGAAGCCGGTGCGGGCGCCGACCAGGTGTAGGAGGCGGTATTCAAACCATCGCCGGCGGAATAGCCGTTGGGCAGCGGATATTGTTTGAAAGCGGAAAGCGAGTAGGGGTCGACGCCGGGTCCCCAGGGGCAGGTGCCAGTCCCACTGCAGTTGGGATCCATCGAGGCGATCTGCGCGGCGTTCAAGGTGACGATCTGCGTGGCCCCGTTGGTGGTGCTGGGATATTTGATTTCGCCGGCGCGTAGCGATGCGGTGGGCACAATCATCGTCATCTGCTGGTTTTCGTTGATCTTCTCGCCTTCGTACGTAGTGAAGAAGAACAGCTTGTTTTTCTTGATGGGCCCGCCCAGTGATCCGCCGTAAGCATTGCGATCGAGCGTGCCGGGAACGTTAGGCAGCCCTTGCGACAATTCCGCCTGCTTGTTGAACCAATCGTTGGCCGGAGTAATTAAGTTTCGCGTGCGGCCGTAGAGGCTGCCATGAAAGTCGTTGGTGCCGCTCTTGGTGGCAATGTTGATTTGCGCGCCCGACGAGCGCCCGGCGTCGGCATTGAAACCGGAAGTGGTCACGCGAAACTCCTGCACCGAATCGAGGGTGGAGCGCAGCACTCCGGTAAAGGCATAGCCGCGTACCTGGTCGTTGTTGTCCAGACCATCCAGAGTGGAATTGTTCTGATCGGAACGGGCGCCTGCCGCGCTGCCGCTGCGGCTGTCGTGACTCTGATCGTTGTGCAAGCCAAGATACAGAACTCCCGGCTGCAGGCTGAGCAGGTCGGGAATGTCGCCCTCGACCGGAAGCGCCTGAATGGTGGCGCTGTCAAACACATCGCCCATAGTGGCGTCAGTGGAGTTCAGCGCCGGCGCCTGTCCGCTCACGCTGACGGTGGTGGCCGCGGCTTCCACTGGCAGTGAGAAGTTCAGCGTGGCCGGCTGATTGATCATCAGCTCAATCGACTGGGATTGCGCGGCGAATCCCGCCGCGACGACCGCAACGGTATACGTCCCGGGAGGCAGTTGTTGAAACTGATAAGCGCCGCTGGCGTCGGCCGTGCGTTTCTGCGAGAACCCGTTGCTGCTGTTGAGCAGCGAAACTTGGGCGGAAGAGATTACCGCGCCCGAGGGATCGGAGATGGTTCCTCGCAGAGAGGTGCTGGGGCTTTGTGCTACGGCAAATGTCGCAAGCCCCCAAAGCGCCACGGTCAGCATGATTCGGGGCGCGAACATGAGGCGTGCGGTCACAACGAACTCCTTATCAGGCTTGCGCCCTACCGCCGGCAGGCGGCGAGACGCAGTATTGGGCCAGGTCTGACTGGCCTACGCAAAATGCGCGGGCTAATACTTCAGGTTGCATAACTTCCGGGACCGAGCCGGCGATCCAGGCCGGTTCCGGGGTGAGCATAATGACGGAAGAAAAGTTTTCTGCCACCAGATTCAAATCGTGAACGGCGGCGATGATGGTGATGCCGCGCTGATTGAGCCGGCGCAGCAACGCAATCAACTCAATCTGCCGGCCGACGTCGAGATGCTGGGTGGGCTCGTCGAGCAGCATCAGCTTGGATTGCTGGGCCAGGCCGATAGCGATTTTCACCCGCTGACGTTCGCCGCCCGATAGCTGCGAGTAAGGCCGGTCGCGCAGTCTGACGATGTCGACCGCTTCCATCGCATCTTCAATCGCTTCTTCATCCTGCGTGGTTCCTGCTCCAAACAGCGGCAGGTAGGGCACGCGGCCCTGGGCGACAATCTCTTCCACCCGGAAGTTGAACGGCAGTTCCAGCTCTTGCGGAACCAGAGCCACACAGCGTGGCAGGTGCTGCCGCGACCAGTCGGCCAGCGGCTTGCTTTGCAGGAGAACGCTTCCAGTAGCGGGCTGCAACAATCGCGAAGCCAGCTTCAGCATGGTGGTCTTGCCCACGCCGTTGGGACCCAGCAGCGCAACCATTTCCTGCGTCTCGATGCTGAAAGACAGGCGGTCCAGCAGCAGACGCGAGCCGCGCGAAAAAGAGACATTCTGGAATTCAAGGATGGTGGAGCTCATTGACCAGACTCCCGCGAGCGACGGTGTAAGAGATAGAGAAAAGCAGGACCACCCAAGAATGCCGTGAACACGCCCACGGGAATTTCTGTGGGCGCGAAAGCGGTACGAGCCAGGGTGTCTGCCAGGATGAGAAAAGTTGCGCCGCCCAATGCGGCGGCAGGCAAAAGTCGAACGTGATTCGGACCAATCAGGATGCGGAGAAAGTGTGGCACCAGCAGTCCCACAAATCCGATCAGGCCGCCCAGCGATACCGCGGCCGCGGTCAGCAGCGATCCCAGAATTACGGTAGCCACTCGCACCTGACCCACATGCACGCCCAGTTGCGAGGCATACTCTTCGCCCAGCGCCAGCGTGTTGAGCCGTCCCGCAACCGGCAGCGCCAAAGCGATAGCGACGATGGTGAGAGGCGCGATCAGGGCAAGCTGACTCCAGGCGGGGATACCGAGCTGTCCATGCAGCCAGGCGGCCAGTACACGCAGGCCTGAACTGGAAGCTTCTTCACGCAACTCGAAAACAACGGTGGCCGAGTTCAGCATGGTGCCGATGGCGAAACCTGCCAGCAGCAAGGTCTCCATGGCGAAGGCGCCACTGGTGCGGGCCAGATACCACACCAGAATCATGGTGAGAACTGAGCCCGCAAACGCTAATACCGCGGTCGCGCTGAATCCCGCAAAAGAGATGGTAGGAATCAGAAAGATGCCAATCGCTCCGCCCAGAGCCGCGCCGCCCGAGGTTCCAAGCACAAACGGATCGGCCAGGGGGTTGCGAAATAATCCTTGAAACAGAACGCCGGTGGCCGACAGCGCCGCTCCTACCAAAGCCGCCGCCAGCACCCGCGGAAGACGTAAGGCGAAAATGATTTCACCCGCCTCGCCTGCCTTTGACGGATGTAGGAAGGCGTGTATCACCTGGGCTGCCGGGATGCGCACGGCTCCCAAGCAGGTGGAAAAAACAATGGACAGCAGCAGCGCAATCAGCAAGATGAGGTTGACCGTATTGGTCCGCGCTTTGCTTCCCTTTTTTGACTGACTCCCCAACCCCGCCTCCGGCAGCTTAAGGCTGCTCTCCTGTTCGACTTCGACTTGCTTTAGCGCCACTGGCTCAGCCCATCCTGCCGGGACAGCCGACGCCTTCGGCCCATGCTTCCCGCTTACCTCACGATATGTCTGGAGCCGGGCCAAGATATGTGTCCTCAATCACTCATCTGTCGTCATCCGTCACTTGACATGCCCATGCTGCGATGATCCGTTGGGCAGGCTCCACTTCCCTGCCTCGCGCCAAACCTCCCAGCATGAGGTGTAATCGAACTTGGAAAAGTCAGCGGGGCTGTGTTGCAGTCCAGCCAGATCTCCCAGAAACGTGCGAATCACGCCGGCATGGGTTACCACCACCGCGCAGCCGCCTTGCACCTCGGCGCTAACCGCGATCATCGCGTCTTGAATGCGCTGGCGAAAATCTTGAAAATGTTCGCCTCCGGGAGCTGGAACGGAAGGATAGAGATCGACCCACCGTTGCGCGTACTCAGGATCGCGCGCAACCACTTGATCCCAATCCAGTCCCTCCCAGGCCCCGAAGGCGAACTCACGGAGTGAACGAAGCGTTTGAACCTGCAGATGGCAGCGCTGGGCGACGGATTCGGCCGTCTGACGCGCGCGTTGCAAATCGCTGCTGAAAATGTGGGTCAGCGAATCAGTACTGAGCCGCTGATTCAGGTCTGAGAGCTGCGCCAGACCTTTTGCGCTGAGCGGCGGATCGCTGTGGCCGCAGAAACGTCCGGCCATGTCGGTATGAGCATGGCGCACCAGAATCAAAGTGCAACGCGCGGCCGGCGCCTTGACTGAAGTATGGTTCATGCCCACACTCCGCAAACGTAAACCGCGATTTCGGCGACCTGAGTGGTCGCGCCAAAACAGTCTCCGGTGATTCCGCCAATCTGCGAGCGGTAATACAAGCTGCTGAGCAGGGTAATCAGGCTCACTACGGCGATCGGCAAAAGGGCTTGCATGCGCAGCGCCCAGCCCACGATCAGAAATGCCAGGACGGTGCCGATGATCGCCGACGAGAGCGGAATCCTGTGAGCGAACTTGGCTCCCAGGCCGTCGCTGCGTGCCGAACTCACAAACGCTCCCATGGGCAGCGTGGTCCAGCGGCACAGCACGTGAGCGCTCAGCAGGTAGAACGGGAATCGCGCTACCGGCAGGGTAGAAAGCAGTGCCCAACGCGCCAGCAGCGACAAACAAATCGCCAGCGTGCCAAAACTTCCGATGCGGCTGTCGTGCATGATCTCCAGCATGCGCGGCTTGGTCCAGCCGCCGCCCAGCGCGTCGGCCGTGTCGGCGAGCCCATCCTCATGAAAGCCGCCGGTGATGATGACCAGGTAGGAGAGCACGGCCATGGCCACCACCGTGGCCGGCAAGTGCGAACGCAATCCGCGCTCAATGCCGATCCCACCGAGCGCCACCACGGCCCCGATCAGCGGAAAGAACTTGGCGCCGCCTAAAACCATGTCAGGCTCAAAGTGGAAGGCGGGCAGGGGAATGCGCGTCATGAACTGCATCGCCGCCGCCAGTTGTCGCAGAGTCCTCACGCTTCGGTTGCCTCGCTGACGCCCGCCGAGCTGAAGGTAGCCATCTCGTTATAAATCCGCACCGCCGATTCGATCAGCGGGAAGGTTAGTACCGCGCCGGTGCCTTCGCCGAGGCGCATGTCCAGCCGCACCAGAGGTTTGAGTTGCATGTGATCGAGCAGCGCCCGATGTCCCGGCTCCTGCGAGAGATGTCCGGCAAAGATGGCGCCGCGAACGTCTGGCGCAATCGCGCAGGCAACGGCAGCGCCCGCGGTACAGATGAAGCCGTCGATCACGATGGCGATACGCCGCGCCGCCGCGCCTAGCACCATGCCTGCAATCGCCGCAATTTCCAGACCGCCGACACAGGCCAGCACATCGATAGCGTCGGGTTTGGTGGTGGGGAAATCTCCGAAATGAAAGCGCAAAGCTTTGTCAATGATCTGGGCCTTCGATATGCGCCGTTGATCATCCACGCCCGTGCCTTTACCGGTAAGTTCAGACACCGGCCGTCCGGTAAGAGCAGCGGTGATGGCGGTGGCCGCGCTGGTGTTGCCGATACCCATCTCGCCCAGGGCGATCAGGGTGCGGCCTTGCGCGCTGGCTTCGGCGGCAAGATCAATGCCGACTTGCAACGCGGCGTTCAACTCGGCTTCCGACATGGCCGCTTGGCGAGCGAAATTTCGCGTCCCGCGGCGCACCTTGCGATGCACCAGTCCAGCCACGCCTTCAAAGTCGCCGTCCACACCGACATCGACTACCACAATGTCAGACTGCATCTGGCGCGCCAGAACGTTGATCGCCGCTCCTCCATGCAGGAAGTTGTGCACCATCTGCTGGGTCACTTCCCGGGGATAGGCGCTGACGCCCTCGTCGGTGATGCCGTGATCGGCGGCAAAGACGTATACCGCCTTGTGCGCAATCCGCGGCACTGCTTCTTCCCGCCAGGCCACGTACTGGGCTGCGACTTCTTCCAGTTGACCCAGGCTGCCCAGCGGTTTAGTCAGACAGTCCAGATGTTGCTGCGCTTTTTGCCGGCGCTGCTCGTCAATCCCGCGAATGCAGGAGACAACGCTCTGCACCGCCGCATTCAGCTTGACCGGCGTTTTCAGTTGAGCTTCCACGACTCGCCTCCGAAAGTGAGCTTGATTCCCGAGCGGATGGTGAACGGAAGCGCCGGATATCCGTACACTTCCTGATAGTGCTGGTTCAAAATGTTCGACAGCGAGCTGTAGAGGCTGAGGTACTTCTTCAGCTGATAGCTGCCGTACAAATCGACCTTCTGGTAAGCAGAGTCGAGATTGCGATTGGGCAGCAGCAGGGTGTTGCCGAAATCAGTGTCGGTGAGGAAGGTGCTGTCGTCGCGACGCGAGACGAACGTGCCCATGGCCGAAACGAACCAGCGGTGGCTGTTCCAAGTCACTCCCGCAAATCCGGTATTAGGGGCGATGCGGAACGGCCGTGCTCCGACCAGCGGCGAGTAAGCTCCAATCAGAATGTTGGGGAACAACGGATTGATGGCGGGCGTCAAAGCACTGCTGGCGAACGACTGCTGTACCACAGCGTCGGTATAAGTCCAGCCGCCACGCACCATCAGTTTGCGGTTGATCTGATACTGGAAGGCCACTTCCGCGCCTTGCGCGCGATAGTCCAGGGTATTGACCGCCGCTCCAAAAATCCCCTGCGCCTCGGCCACCTGTTCGGGCACGCCCAACTGCGTCAGGTATTGCGAGTCGACAAATTCAGCCTGATTGGTGAATTCGTTATGGAAGTAAGTAATGGCGAGGCTGGCCTTGCCGTCGAACAACTGCTGCTGGATGCCTCCGTCATACGTACGCGAGTTCTCGGCCAGAAACGGCTGAATGTGATATTGCGAGATTAACTGCGGACCGTTGGGAACCAACGCGGTGTTGCTCAGCAGCGCATAGAGCGAATTGTTCTGGTAGTAGATGCTGGGCTCTTTGATGCCTTTGGCAAAGTTGAAGGTCAGCCGGGTTCCGCTGAAGATGCCGCTGCTGCCGGGGCGAACCAGGTAGTAGGCCAGCGAAGCGCGCGGCGTGCCGGCCACACCGAAGACTGCGTTGTTCTCGATGCCTCCGCCTAACGTATAAAACAGCCGGCTCCAGAGTCCGCCCTGGATTTCCATCAGGTAGCTGAAATTGTTGCGGTCGGTCGACTCCAGTCCTTCGTAGCCGTTATAGGTGAAGCCGCTTTCGTTGGTGTAATTGAAGGCGAACAGCGCGGTCAGCTTTTCGTTGAAGCGGTAATCAGTCTGGGCATAAACGTAATTCGTGTTGGTCAAGTACGACGAGGGCTGGGGATAAACTCCGGCGTATTGGAAGATCGCCTGACCCGGCTGCGGCAGCCAGGGCTCAGCCTGAGCGACCGCTGCCGGCGTGATGCTGTAACCGTTGGCGCCAAGTTGAGTGACCGGCGCTCCCAGGTAATACGACGGATATCCCAGGCCATACGGATCGAAAGGAATTCCGGTGGGCGACCATTCGGTGTAGTCCGAACGCAGGCGAACTCCACCATAGCGCACCAGGTTATGCCAACGGTCGGTGGCATGATTGTCCAGCGTGACTCCGAACATGGTGTTCCACTGATTGTCGGAAGCATCGTCGGGAATGCCATACGCGGCAATCTGATTCGCCGAGTTGTAGCCGGTTACCGCGCGTTGCACGGTGGCCCGCAAAAAAGTGTTTGGCGCGATCTGGAATCCCAGGTTGCCCAGGTAGACGTCGCGATGGAACCGGCTGTCAGGCTCGCTGTTCTGCGTGCCGTATCCGGAGTAGCCGCTGAAATAATCCAGCCGCTTCCAGTAGCCGCCAACGCTGCCGTCTTCGTGATAGGTGCCGTAGGTTCCCCCGTCGGCTCCGAAAGTGAACAGCGGCAACGGCGTGTCGCCGTGCTGGGAAGTAATGCTGACCACGCTGGCCAAAGCGTCGGAACCATACAGCGCGCTGTTGGGACCGCGCTGAAATTCCACCCGCTCCAGACCATCGGCCTGCAGATAGGAAAAATCAACGTTGCCGCCGACATCGTTGATGGGAATACCGTCTACCAGGACTTTATTGGCATCACTGGGACCGCCGCGGACATAGAGTTGGGTCAAGGCGCCCATCTGCCCGCTCTGCGAGGTCTGCCCACCCACCTGATCGCGCAGCGAACCTTGCAGATCGATCCGCGTAATGAGGTCGGTAGAAGGTATAACACTGATCGAGGTTCCGGTCTGCGCCTCCGGCGTCTCCAGCCCGGTAGCGGTGACTACGATGTTCTGCGCAACCACGGACGGCGAAAGCGTCAGTGTGACATCCGCGTTGTGTCCCGGATCGGCGAAAACTTCCTGGCTGGTGGAAGCGGCGAACGTATTGGCTTCCGCTCGCACCGCGTAGCGGCCGGCTTGCTTAATCTTGAATTGGAATTTTCCGGCGGAGTCGGTAGTAGCTTTATGAAGGTCTTTGCCGTCCTGGGTTAGAACGACGGTGGCACCGGGGATGACAGCACCTAAGGAATCGGTAACCGTGCCCGAGAGGCCCGGCTCAGCCGACCAGGCTGGCACTGAAATCGCCAGCAGTAAAAAAGCAGTAAAAATGAGAACCGCAGAAATGCGTCGCATGACTTCCCCCTCGGAAGCGTCTCAGGTTTCTCACCAGGCCGGTCTCCTGACTCAGGACCCAATTGTCACCTTCCCGCTGGGCGCAGTGGTTGTCGACAGTTGGTGCTTCGTCCTTTACAGTTGCGGGGCAGTGGCGGATTTTCACCGCTCTTCCCGAACACCTGGTGAATTTAGTTGTCATTGTCCATGCCATCTCAGTGAGATTGCACGGCGTGTATCTGCCGGGCTAAATCCTCCAATCCATCAAATGCGATCGGGGCAGCGATCTGGATACGGTCGTCGGCGATAATGACTCGGCCGCGGCGCACCGCCTCCAGCGAACTCCAGCCCGCACGTTGTTGCATCTCCTTAAAATTGACCGGCCCACCCTTCATCAGCAAGATGTAATCGGGTTTGCGGGGCAAAATAGTTTCTACATTCATGTGCAGCCAGTCTTGCGCAAGATCGTCGGTCACCGACTTGCCTCCGGCGGCTGAGATCATTTCGGTAATGAACGCGTTTCTGCCGGCAGTGATGAACGGATCCGTCGACAGAACCAGGAGTACCGTCGGCCTGTCCTTGCCGGTGGACTGGGCGCGAACTTTGTTTTCTCGCGCTCGCAGGCTCGCGATCAGCGTGGCCGCTTCGCGTTCCCGTCCCATGATCCGGCCCACCAGATCGACCGTGCGATAAATGTTGGAAAGATTGCCGGTGTTGAACTCAAACACCGGAATGCCCAGCCGCTGCAGCCCCTGAATGGTTTCCGCACCATTGAATTCGGGCAGCGCCAGCACCATGTCAGGATGCAAAGCCACGATCTTTTCCAGCGAAGGTCCCACCACGGCGCCAACGCTGGGCTTCTCATGAGCGGCTTCATGCGGATAAACGGTGTAATTCGTAATGCCAACCAGATCGGCTTGCGCTCCCAGCGCATAAACCGTATTGGTCAGGCTGGGCGACAGACTCACCACGCGATGAACTTGATCGGGTATCGCCACCGAGCGCCCGGCATCGTCGCGCTCCCAGTGCGCGGCCCACGCGCCAGACGTCAAGGCCAGCAAAAGAGGGATGAACCAGCACAGCTTCCTCATCGCATCGCCTCCTGTGCCACCTTGGCCTGGCGGCAGCGGCGGGTAAATTGAGCTGCCGCTTCCGGACTGCCCGCAAAGCTGAGGTGAACGTAGCTGGCCAGCACGCTGCCTGCCGAGTAACCTTCGGGCTCTCCGGTTCCCGACAGCGGCCGCCAGGTCTGGTATTGACGCCGCAGCTCACCGGCATGGGTTACGCGCGAATAGTGAAAACTATGTCCGCGCAGCCGGGTTCCGCGCGCGCCTATCAGACAATCTTCCTGTATCTGGACTTCGGTGTAACCGAACCCGTCGAGGCGATTCAGCATCTCGACCGAGAGCGGCAGCACCGAAGCCATGGCGTGTTGGCGTCCGTCCAACGTTTTCAAGTCGTCGGCCAGATACATCAAGCCGCCGCATTCGGCGTAAACCGGATGTCCGGTCGCAGCGAACTTGCGAACTGAATCCAGGAACGAGTAATTCTGCGAGAGCTCCTCGGCGAAGACTTCCGGATAGCCGCCGCCCAGATAAAGCCCATCGAGCTGGGCCGGCAATGATGCATCCGCCATCGGGCTAACCTCTATCAAGTCCGCGCCCGCCGCCCGCAACGTGTCCAGCGAAGACTGGTAGTAGAAGGAAAAAGCGCGATCCTTGGCGATTCCGATATGCACCCGGCCGTTGTGCTCGCCGGATCTGTGGTGGAACGTTTCTTCCGGCGGTTCGCTCCTGACGCTGATCTCGCAGCCAGCCAGCAGGCGGTCCAATTCGATATGGGTTTCGACTGCCCGGATCAGCAGTCCGACTTGTTTGGCGTTCCAGGTTTTTTCGCCTGCCGTAACCAGTCCCAGGTGCCGCTCCTCCAAGCCCAACTCCCGCAACTTCGGGAACCAGCCCAGGACCGGCACTCCAATGGGAGCGATCGCCTCACGGAGTAGATTCATATGCGTCGCTCCGGCCGGTCCGTTCAAAATGACACCCAGCAACCGAATCTGCGGATCGAATTCCGCAAAACCCTTTACCGTCGCCGCTACGCTGCGGGCTACATTCGAAGCATCCACTACCAGCACAATCGGCAACTCCAACAACTTGGCAATCTCGGCCGTGCTGCCTTCGTCCGAGCTTCCATTCACTCCATCGAACAGCCCCATGACGCCTTCGACCACGGCCACGTCGGCATGACCCATGGCTTTGCCGAACAGGGAGAGGTTGGTCTCTGGGGGTAACATCCAGGTGTCGAGATTGTAGGAAGGACGTCCGGCCAGAGCGCTGTGATGTGCCGGATCGATGTAGTCAGGGCCGCACTTGAACGGCTGAACCGTCAGCCCTCGCGCCCGCAGTGCCGCCAGCAGCGCTGCGGTGATCGTAGTCTTACCGACTCCTGAAGCTGTCCCGGCGACGACGAAGCCTTTCACGCCCGCGCCTCCACCGGTTGCTTGAGGAACATCGGCAATCCGGCAACCATCAGAATCACTTCGTCGGCGATGGCGGCGATACGCTGATTCATTCCGCCCAGCAGATCGCGATAGGTCCGGCTCATCTCGTTGTCCGGCACAATGCCGCTGCCCACTTCGTTGGAAACCAGGATCACGCAACCGGAACCGCGGCGCAGCGACTCGGCCAGGTCATCGGCATGCGCCATAACCCGCTCGACGTCCGAGGCTTCGTGTTCCATCAGGTTGGCGGTCCAGACCGTGAGACAGTCGACCACGATGGTGTCGAACCGGCTGCCACATTCCAGCAGAGCATCTTCCAGAGCCAGGGGAGCTTCGATCGTGGTCCAGGAGGCGGGACGGTCGGCACGATGCTTGGCAATGCGCTGGCGCATCTCGTCGTCGCCGGCTTCCGCCGTCGCCAGAAAAGCTACGCGTTGGCCGCGTGCGCCAAGTTCCTGCGCGTAACGGCTCTTCCCGCTGCGCACACCACCGAGCACGAGAATGATTCTTCGGCCCGCATCATCAGACATACTTCATCCCGCGCACAAGTCGCATCTAGGACGGGAAAGCTCGTGCCGCCAATTTCCGGAAGACCTTAGCCAGCAGGTCGTTCAAGATGCCGATTGACCCTCCCATCGAGGTCGGACCGGACAGTAAGGTAAGCGTCTGGCTGGATTTCCTGACTTGCGCCTCATCGGTCCTCGACCGCCTTCCCAGAGCCTTTTCGCTCCAGTGGCTTGCTTGGCCGGACCTCCGCGCTTACAGTTGCGGGGCAGTAGCGGAATTTCACCGCACTTCTCACTACCAGACACTCTGTTTATAGTTTCGCGGAAGAGCAGTGTCAACCTTCGTCATATGATAAGCGTACAACTTGTCGGTCAATTTCCCGTATTGGGAAGGCGCGGCACCTCAACTCCAAGCCATCTGGTGCAGCTCTGAATTCGTAGGGAACTAAGCAAACTCAGCAATGGAAACGCGGCACTCGGGGCCGCGTTTGTGGAGAACATAAATCCAATTCCGGCATTGCGCTTATCGCAACAGCGCCGCCATGTGTTGCGAGCCTTGCGCGATGCCCAGCGACCAGTTCACCGCATTGATGAAGAAGTTGGGGAACAAGCCAATCCCAACTGTGCCGAGCGCAGTGACCGTCAATACCAGTCGCATCGACGGCACCAGACGCACTGGCTCCGCCGCGATGGGTTGGCGCATCAGCATGGCGTTGGCGATCCGCATGTAGTAATACATGCTGATGACGGCGTAGAGCACGGCCACCGAAGCCAGCGCGTAATGGCCGGTCTGGATGAGGCTGAGGAAGATGAAATATTTGCCCCAGAAGCCCGCCAGTGGCGGAATTCCAGCCAGCGACAGCAGGAACACTAGCATCAGAATCGCTTCTGTCGGAGCCTTGAAGTAGAGCCCGGCAATGTCGTCGATCTCGTCGCCGATAATGTTACGGCGGCGCAGCGAAGTGATTACCGCAAACGCGCCCAGGTTCATGAAGGTGTACACCAGCAGGTAAATCAGGATCGCCATGATGCCGGTAGAGTTCGTCTGGCCATCGCTGGCGATCAGGCCCAGCAACATATAGCCGACATGCGCGATCGACGAGTAGGCCAGCAGCCGCTTCAGGTTGGTCTGCGTCATGGCCGCCAGGTTGCCGCCGGTCATGGTGGCGATGGCAACAAAGATCAGCATGGGGACGTACAGCGAGCGCAACGGATACAGCCCGAAGAGGAAGATGCGCAGCAGCATCGCCCAGCCAGCCGACTTCACCGCGACTGACATGAATCCGGTAACGCTGGTGGGCGCGCCTTCGTAAGCGTCGGGCGCCCATTGATGGAACGGCACCGCGGCAATTTTGAAGAGCAAGCCCGTGGTAGTCGCCAGCAAAGCGAAAATGACGATGGGATCGTTGGGACGCGTAACCAGGATCTGTTGCAGCCCCTGCGCGATGCCAGCCAGATTCGTACTGCCGGTCAGGCCGTAGAACAGCGACAGGCCGTAGGCGAAAATTCCCGACGAAAACGCTCCCAGCAGTAAATACTTCAGCGCAGCTTCGTTGGAGCGCTTATCGCGACGCAGGAAGCCGACCAGCACATAGGTCGAGATGGCCATCAGTTCCAGGCCGATGAAGATCAGCACAATGTCGTAGCCGGCGGCCATGCACATCATGCCGACGATGGAGAACAGCAGCAACGCGTAAAACTCGCCGTGATTTTCGTGCTCAATCTCGAGATAGCGAATCGACATCAGAACGGCAATCGCGCCACCGGCCAGGAATAAGTAAAAGAAATAGAGTGCGAAGGGATCGACCAGCAGCGATCCCATGAATCCGGTATCGACGAAAGATAAGCCTTTCGACTGAGCGAGGTGATAAGCGTAATGCAGCTTCCCTACTGCCGCAGCCGAAAATGCCAGCCCGGCCAGTGCGGTATAAGCGTTGACCTGTTTCCACTGCTTGGGCAGCAGCAGGTCGATCATCAGGATGCCCAGCGCAAACAGCGTCAGCAGCAGCATGGGCAAGGCCAGCAGGTAGTCGGTGCTCGAAAAGTACTGTGTGAGCGAGGTGGTCACTAGTTCATCCTCACTTCGAGACGGCGGCCGATAAGCTCGCCGTGTTCAAAGGTGTGACTGCGTGAAACTTCATCGCCGTGTCATCCTGAGCGGAGCGTCCGCCTGGTCTTTCCGGCTCGCCGGCTTTGTGGGCCGGGCGGATGCGCAGTCGAAGGACCTGCTTGTCCGCCGAGTTACGACGCGCGACGGTGGAACAGCAGGTCCCTCCACTCGGACCAAAGTCCTCGGTCGGGATGACACCGTTGTATTGGTTGAGGGAGCTGACTGAGCGACTCTGTTGCGCTTCGGGAACCGTCGATGGCTGCGGAGTTGCCGCCGGGACCTCTGACGGAGTGGGAGCCGCCGGTTGCACCGCCAGCACCGGCTTTTTCAGTCCGGGATAATCCGGTCGCACGGTCGCTACCAGGTTGTTTACCGGCGTGGAAAGAATCTGGAAGAACGGCTTGGGGTACAGGCCAATCCAGAAAGCGATAATCACCAGCGGTATAAAGGTCGCCAGCTCGCGTCCGGAGAGATCGAGCAGCTTCTCGTTCTTGGGATTTTCCACCTTGCCGAAGAACACGCGCTGGTAGAGCCACAGCAGGTAAGCCGCAGCCAGAATCACTCCCGGAACCGCCCACGCAGCCCAAGCTTTGTTCTCCATGAACGTGCCTTGCAGGATGGTGAACTCGCCGACAAAACCGTTCAGCAGCGGCAAGCCCATCGACGACATAAACATGATCAGCGTGATCGTCGCGTAGACCGGCATCACGTTAGAGATGCCGCCGTACTCGGAAATCTCGCGCGTGTGCCGGCGCTCATACAAAATGCCGACAATCAAGAACAATGCGCCGGTCGAGATGCCGTGATTAATCTGCTGCAGCACTGAACCGCTTAGGCCGGCGGGATTCAGCGCGAAGATGCCCAGCGTGCAGAAGCCCAGGTGGCTGACCGAGGAATACGCCACCAGCTTCTTCATGTCCTTCTGCATCAGCGAGACCAGCGCGCCATAGATGATGCCGATCAGCGAGAGCACAATCATGAACTCGCGTACCCACGGCGTCATGGCCACCGCCGGGAAGAATGGCAGCGAGAAGCGGATCAGACCGTACGTTCCCATCTTCAACAGAACGCCCGCCAGAATCACGGAACCGGCAGTAGGCGCCTCAACGTGCGCGTCCGGCAGCCAGGTGTGGAACGGAAACATCGGCACCTTGATAGCGAAGCCCAGGAAGAAGGCGAAGAACAGCCAGATGGCCGCGTGCCCGCCGATCTTCGGCGCGGTGGCGTAGAGATCGGGCAGATAGAAGGTGTACACACCGGTCAGGGTATGGTGATGGAAATACAGGAACAGGATGCCCAGCAGCATCAGCACCGAACCGAACAGGGTGTACAGGAAAAACTTGATGGCCGCGTAGAGCTTGCGCGGCCCGCCCCAGATGCCGATCAGCAAATACATCGGCACCAGCATGGCCTCCCAGAACACAAAGAACAGGAACATGTCGTTGGCCATGAAGACGCCAAGCATGCCCGCCTGCAACACCAGAAACCAGATGTAATACTCTTTCACCCGGTCCTGAATAGCGTTCCACGACGACAGGATCGAGATGGCGCCAAGCAGCGTGGTCAGCATGATCAGCAGGAACGAAATGCCGTCAATGCCGATGACGTAGCCGGCGCCGATCGACGGGATCCAGTTGTTGGGCCTGCCTTCGACGAACTGGAAGCCGGCGCGGTCTTTCAGCGCCCAGAACCAGGGAATCAGCGGCAGTGAAACGGCAAAGCCCAGGAAGGCAAAGATGTTGGCGATCCAGCGGATCGCATCCTTGCTTTCCTTCGGCACCAGCAGCAGGAGCGCGGCTCCCACCAGCGGCGTAAATAAGACGATCGAAAGAATATGGTTGTACATTTTTCTATTAGCTCTCAGCCTTCAGCTATCAGCTTGTAAATCGCTATTCGCTCTTCGCTTTTCGCCAGAACATCTCATTAGGTGTGTCATCCTGAGCGAGGCGCTTCAGCGCCGAGTCGAAGGACCCCTATAATCACCAATCAATCCCGGGTGCCCCATCCTCGTCGCCTTCTTTTGGCGACAGGGTGGGATGCTTACCACTTCACGACGTAATAACAAATAAATCCCACCAGCCCGGCGACCATCACCAGCGCATACCACTGCACCAGGCCCCACTGCACCAGGCGCACCGGGTACGACGCTAGCCGGGTAATAATGCCGACGCCGTTCACGAACAGGCCGTCGATAATCCACTTGTCCCACAGATTCGACAGCGTGCCGCCCATGCGTGTGGTCCAGCCTGCGCCATTCACCGCGCCATCGATTACCTCGGAATCAAACTTCCACAAGCCTTCGCCAAGGCCCATCGCGCCCAGGCGCACGTCTCCCACTTTCTTGCGTCCGGTAAACACCCAGTCGTAGATCTCGTCGACGTAATATTTGCGGAAGAGAGTCTTGTACCACCGCGGCGCATAGACTGCGATCGGCTCTTTGTAACCCTTGTCGGCCTTCGAGTAGGCCCGCTTTGCCAACCACCAGCCGCCTATCGCCGCCGCCACGGACAGGGACATAAGAAAGTACTCCGCGAAATCGGTGTGCTCAACCTGCTGCTCGCCAGCCGCCACCTGCGTGGCCTTGCCACTTTCCTGCAGGACTACAGCTTCTTTCGCAAACACCGGTTCCAGAAACTTCTCGAAGCGGTTCGATCCGCCCAGGCTGTGCGGCAATCCCAGGAAGCCTGCGCCGACCGAGCAGATGGCAAGAATCACCAGAGGCACCGTCATCGTCTTAGGCGACTCGTGAATGTGGTGCTCGACTTCGTGATTCATGCGCGGCTTGCCAAAGAATGTCAGGTAGATCAGCCGGAACATGTAGAACGACGTCATCAGCGCGGTGAAAAATGCGATATACCACAGGTAACGATAAGCGCCGCCTTCGCGCGACCATGTTTCCCACAGGATGGCGTCTTTGGAGAAGAAGCCCGCGAAGCCGGGAATGCCGGAGATGGCCAGCGTCGCCACCAGCATGGTCCCGAACGTCGTCTTAATCCTTTTGTGCAGCCCGCCCATGTGCTGCATCTCCTGCTCGCCGCTCATGGCATGAATCACCGAGCCGGCTCCCAGGAACAGCAGCGCCTTGAAGAACGCATGGGTAAAAACGTGGAAGACGCCGGCAGCGAATGCGCCTACGCCGAGCGCCAGGAACATATATCCCAACTGCGACACGGTTGAGTAAGCCAGCACGCGCTTGATGTCGTTCTGCACCAGTGCGATGGTCGCGGCGAAGATCGCAGTCAGCGCGCCGATGATGGCGACCGTCTTCATTGCGTTGGGCGCCAGCACGAACAGTGCGTTCGATCGCGCCACCATGTACACGCCCGCGGTCACCATGGTCGCCGCGTGGATCAGAGCCGAAACCGGCGTGGGACCTTCCATGGCGTCGGGCAGCCAGACATACAGCGGAAATTGTGCCGACTTGCCGCAGGCGCCCACGAACAGCAGCAGGCAGGCCGCGGTAATCACCTTATCGCCGATCAGAAACTGACCGCTGTGTGCCAGATGATTGATTGCGGTGTATTGCACCGAACCGAAGTACCAGGCGATGGTGAACATGCCCAGCAGAAATCCCGCATCACCGATGCGGTTGACGATGAATGCCTTGTTCGCGGCGGTCGAGGCGGAGTGTCGCTGAAAATAGAAGCCAATCAGCAGATACGAGCACAGGCCCACGCCCTCCCAGCCCACAAACATCACTGCATAATTGTTGGCCAGGATCAGCGTCAGCATGGAAAACATGAACAGGTTCAGGTAGCCGAAGAAGCGGTAATAGCCGCCCTCATGCGCCATGTAGCCCATCGAATAAATGTGGATGAGCATGCCTACGCCGGTAACAAACAGCAGCCAGATCGCCGACAGTGGATCGAGCAGGAAGCCGGCATCGGCACGGAACTGGGCGACGCGGCCGCCGCGCGTGATGTAGCCGATCGAGGTGTTGCCTGCGGAGTCGGCCGGGCTGGTGGCGCCGGTTCCCAGCCACGTGTACAGCACCTTCTCGAAGGGCTTGCCGGGATGATCAGCGGAGTAGCCCGTGTACTGCCAGACCGCGCAGCAGGCCCACAGAAACGCCAGCACAATGACACCGACGCAGACGCCGTTCACCGCCTGCTTCGACAGCTTGCGTCCGAAGAAGAACATGCAAGCCGCGCCGAAGGCGGGAAACAGCGGTATTAACCAGATGTGGTCTAGAAAGAACATTTCGTAGCTCTCAGCCTTCGCCTCAAAAGCTGTCAGCCATCAGCTATCGGCCGTCAGCAAAAGTCGCAATTCGCTTTTCGCCCTTTGCTCTTCGCCAGATACAACAACCTCTTGTCATCCAGAGCGCAGGACCACTTGCTTTGCATTCCAGAATCTCGTCTGTCATCCTGAGCTCAGGATCGCTGCTTTTGCGATCCGAAGTCGAAGGACCCCTATCGTTCCTACTTCTACCTCGTGTCATCCCGACCCGAGGACTTCAGTCCAACTCAACGGTTGTCATCCCAACCCGAGGACTTCAGTCCAACTCAACGGTTGTCATCCCGACCGAGGACTTCAGTCCAACTCAACGGTTGTCATCCCGACCCGAGGACTTCAGTCCAACTCAACGGTTGTCATCCCGACCGAGGACTTCAGTCCAACTCAACGGTTGTCATCCCGACCGAGGACTTCAGTCCGAGCGGAGGGACCTGCTTTTCTGCCGTCCCCGAGGGACTCAGATCTCCTCTTCACGCCCACCCAGCGCTGAAGCGCTGGGCTAAGCTCTTTCGTCCCACTTCGCGGGACTGGAACACTCCTCACTACAAAGATCAGTTCAACCCGCGGCATTCATGCCGCGTCGACCGACATCCCCTGCTCAGGTCTCATCCTGAGCGCAGGATCGCTGCTTTTGCGATCCGAAGTCGAAGGACCCCTATCGTTACCAAGCCCCGCGCCTTACCACTTCAAGAGGTCCACTTCGTCCACGTTCACCGTCTCCTTATTGCGGAAGAAGGCGATGATGATGCCCAGCCCGACCGCAGCTTCGGCCGCAGCGTCGGTGATCACGAAGATGGCGAACACTTGCCCATGCAATCCGTAGAGCCGCGAGAACGCCACCAGGTTCAGGTTCACTGCGTTCAGGATCAGCTCAATCGACATCAGGATGATGACTACGTTCCGGCGAGTCAGCACGCCAATGGTGCCAATCATGAACAGCGCCGCCGCTACAACCAGGTAATGCACTGTGGTGATTTCAGTCATAAAGAACTCGGCATTTAGCAATTAGCAATTGGCAATTAGCTAAATCAAAACCTTTCATTCGCCAAACTGACAACCGGCAACTGACAACTGCCTTTTCAAATCCTCTTCTTCGCCATGACCACCGCGCCTACGATGGCCACCAGCAGCAGCAGCGAAGCAATCTCAAACGGGAACATGTACTGCCCATATAACGCCAGACCGATCTGCTGCGTGTTGTCGGCCTCAAGCCCGCGATAGCCCTGATAGAACGCAGAGGGAAATGTCCCCCGTCCGGCGCGATACACAAACAGCAGCAAGCCGCCCAGCGCCAGCGCAGCGATCGTTCCTACCAGCCATTGCTTATTGAACTGATACTCGCGAATGTTCTGCTCCAGGTTCACCAGCATGATCACGAACAGGAACAGCACCATGATGCCGCCGGCGTAGAGAACGATCTGCACGCCAGCCACGAACGGCGCATACAGCATCAGGTAAAAGCCCGCCAGCGACAGCAGGGTCACGATCAGCGCCAGCGCCGCGTGTACCGGGTTGCGCTGGGTGATCACCGCGATCGCCGACACGATGGCCAGCGTCGCCAGAAAGTAAAAGAAGAACGTTGTTGCTACAGGAATCATTTTCCTATTTCACTCTCGTTGGTGATGTGTTCATGGCTGTTAGCATTTAGCAATTAGCTCTTGGCCGTTGATAAATTAGCGAAAGCAACCCCGTATCAATCCTGCTTTGAAGGGGCAAAGCTTCAGCTGCCGTCGAGGCTCTCTTGTTTGTCGGCTTTAGCCGCTGTGGTGCCTCGCCTTTCATCGCTTCGTGCATTCCCTCAGGGGCTAAAGCCCCGTTTGTTGTGCCTGCGGCACGGCTAAAGCCGTGCCCTTTCAAAACTATTTTTCGTATTTCTCCGGTTCCTGCCCGCGCTCCAGCGCAGCCTGATCCAGCACCATGCCTTCGCGGCTGTAGAGCGCCATCTCGTAATCCTGGGTAAGCTCCAGCGCATCTGTTGAGCAGGCCTCGGCGCACAGGCCGCAGAACATGCAGCGGCTCAGGTCATAACTCCACGAGACTGGCTCCTTGCGCTTGGTCACCGGGTTGCGCTCACCCTTGACGACAATCAACTTCTCGGGACAAGCCAGCGCGCACAAATTGCACACGATGCACAGCGACTCGCCCGTATCGGGGTTTGAATTCAGCCTCGGCTGGCCCCGGTAGCGCTCAAATATCACCGGACGTTCCAGCGGATATTGTTCCGTGATTGCCTCACTTGGCGCCTGATAGTTAAACGTCACCTTGAGACCTTTGATCAGGTCGACCAGAAAGAGTTTTTGCAGCAGCGGCTTCAGACTCATGGCAGTAGCCCCACAATCGCCGACGTGATTTGCGGCATCAGTCCCCAGAGCGCAGTGGCGATCAGGACGGCCAAACCGGTCGGCAGCAGTACCTTCCAACCCACTTTCATGAGCTGGTCAAAGCGGTAACGTGGAAACGTTCCCCGATACCAGATGTACATGTACATAAAGAAGGCGACCTTCACGACGAACCAGTAAATGTCCTGCACCCGCTCGCGCACCGGCGTAATCAGCAGCACCAGTCCGATGAAGCCCAGCAGCAATCCAAAAATCCCCAGGCCGACAGTCTGAATCTTCATCTGCGGAATCTTGGGCATCCGTACCGTTCCCAGCAGGCAAAGGAAGGCGAGCACGAACAGCGTCAGCGCCGGAAACAACGAGAACGCCGTGTTCCAGGTCCCACCGCTCAGCCAATTTGGGAATGGCCGCATCCATCCGCCCAGCCACAGCGTGACTGCGATCGATGAAACTGCCAGCATGGCGGCGTATTCCGCCAGGAAGAAAAGCGACCAGCGAAATCCGCTGTACTCGGTATGGAAGCCGGCGACCAACTCAGACTCGGCCTCCGGCAGATCGAAGGGAGCGCGATTGGTTTCCGCGACCATGGCGATAGCGAAGACGCCGAACGCCAGAAATCCCAACGGGAAGAACTTGAAGATGAACCAGGTATGCTGCGACGCCTGCGCCTCGACAATGCCGATCATGCTCAGCGTGCCGGTGCCCGTCTGCAGGCTGGTCATGAGCACGGCGCAAATAATGGCCAGGCCCATGGCTATTTCGTAAGAAACCATTTGCGCGCTGGAACGTAAAGACCCCATCAGCGGATAGTGCGAATTCGACGACCAGCCCGCCATGATGATGCCCAGCACGCCCAGCGACGAAACGCCCAGCATGAACAGAATGCCGATGTTCATATCGGTCACGGCGTGGGTGCGTCCGAAGGGCACAACCAGGAACGTAGTGAAGGCGGTCATGGTTACGACCACCGGCGCGCTCCAGAACACCAGCTTGTCGGCGTCCTGCGGAATGATGTCTTCTTTGATCAGCAGCTTCAGTGCGTCGGCGAAAGGCTGCAGCAATCCGTGCGGACCTACACGCATGGGGCCGAGGCGAATCTGCATGTGAGCCAGAATTTTGCGCTCCAGCCAGTTCATGGCGATCACCGACAGCGAAATTCCAACCGTGATCAGCAGGATGTAAATGGTCGCCCAGAAAATGCTGCCAGCTTCGCCCGGGGTCGCGCTCGAACTTAGGTATTTTGTGATGGCATCAAACATTGTCGTTTTCGCGTTTCCCCTTCCGTCAACTGTCTTAAGAAAAACACGGCCTCAGCCGTGGTCGCGCAAATTTCCTATCTGTTTTGAAAGGGCACGGCTTCAGCCGTGCCGATGAAGACCGGCTCTTCCCCTGGCTTTAGCCACTGAGGTACCTCGTCCTTTTCGCTCCCCGGAAAAGCGGAGCAATACGGGTAATCCGTCGCCCTCTCAACCAACTTTCTTCCCACCGGATTCCGGAAGATGTGCCCAACGTGAATCTCGAAATCTTCCCAATCGCGGATGCGGTGGTCCGAAAAACGTTTAACAGCCTCACCGACATTGAAGTCCGTGGGGGCGTAAAAGTCGGCCCAATAGTAATCGTTCAATCTGCCGAACACCGCTTGTGTTTGACCAACGTAAAACGGAATCTCCTTGCTGTCATCAACCCAGAACAAAACGTACACGAACCCCGGACCGCTCTTGGGTGGGAAATCCATTGCTGTGAAGTCCTTAAAATCCATATTCCGGCCACCCTTGTTGTCATTTACCGTTTAATAGCGTGCTAGCTAGGTCCACCATTGTCTTAAATTGGTCGAGATCAGAAACCTTAAGGAAGGCGGTAGCGGGGCCGATGAGCCCACTGCTGACGAACGCGCTCGCCCTTGTGCCTTGCTGAAAGAAGCCGACTTTGAATTCGCCCTTTGAGATATACGTTACCTCTGTGTATGGGTCGTGGGACTGACCACTCCACTTCCCGGCAAGGTTAGACATATACGAGAGAGCTTCCGAAAGACTCTGGAGTTCATCTAGGTCTATGAACGAGATGTTCGATCTTTCCAGTCTTCCACTTTCGGTAACCTCGACACGTAGGCCCTTTGTCTTCTGCGAGCTACCTGGCTCGTAAATGACAAGTCCCTCTAGCTCTGCACTTCCCATGTTGCCTATCTTGCCAAGTGAGTACGAATCCTTTACCACGAGCCGACCGCGTTTCCCCAGAAACGCTTCCAACTTGGTTCCCGGTTGGTCCGCTGGCTTTTGAGGCTGCGTCGGTCCGGCGGACTGGCCATTGGAACAAGCAGCGATTGACATCAGTAGCAAACCGCAAACAAGAAATTTCCTCTTCAGATTCATCTATCCACTTCCCCCAGCACGATATCCAACGTGCCGATGACCGCGACTACATCGGCCACCAGCAGGCCGCGCACCATCTTGTCGAGGGCTTGCAAATTGACGAACGAGGGCGGCCGCACCCGCACCCGATAAGGCTGCGTGGAACCGTCGCTCACCAGGAAATATCCCAGCTCGCCTTTCGGCGCTTCGATGGAGTGATAAATCTCGCCCACCGGCGGCTTGATCACCTTCGGCACCTTGGCCATGATCGGCCCTTGCGGCAAGCCTTCCACCGCCTGGCGAATGATGCGTACCGACTGGCGCATCTCCTCGATGCGCACCAGATACCGGTCATACGTGTCGCCGTTCAGCCCGGTCGGGATATCGAAATCGAAATTCTTGTACGCCTCGTACGGCTGCGCCTTGCGCAGGTCCCACTTCACGCCGCTGGCCCGCAGCACCGGTCCGGTCACGCCCAGCGCGATGCAGTCTTCCGGATTCAGAATGCCGACGCCCTTGGTGCGCCGCACCCAGATGCGATTGGTGGTCAGCAGCTCTTCGTATTCGTCCAGCTTGGGGACAAACGCGTCGCAGAACTTGTTGCAGTCCTGCTCGAAGCCGTCATAGGCCTCGTAGATGCAGCCTCCGATGCGGAACGCATGCGTGGTCAGGCGAGCGCCACAATATTTCTCAAAGATCTTCAGGATCTCTTCGCGATCGCGGAAACAATAGAACAGCGGGGTCAGCGCGCCGATATCGAGAGCATGCGTGCCCAGCCAAACCTGGTGACTGGCGATGCGGCACAGTTCGGTAAGGATCACCCGGATGTATTGCGCGCGTGGCGGCGCTTCGGCGTTCAGCAGCTTCTCAACCGCCTCGCAGTAGCCTAGCCCGTTGGAGACTGCGGCGACGTAGTCCATGCGATCGACATAAGGGTTGAACATCGCGTAGGTGCGATTCTCGCCGATCTTTTCTACGCCGCGATGCAGGTAGCCAATAACGCATTCGGTGCCCAGAACCTTCTCGCCATCCAGTTTCAGGATGACGCGCAACACGCCGTGCGTGGACGGATGCTGCGGCCCCATGTTGAGGACCAGTTCGTTGGCATCAAGAAAAGTTTCGTCCTTGGTATCGAGGTCGAGGTAATCCATAGTCCCCGAGTCACGCCGCTCTTGCGCTTCGGTTGAGAGGTAATCGGTGCGCGTGGAATCGCTCATTGTCCACTCTCGATGCCCAGGTTGATCTGCACCCATTCCTGGTCCTGCTGAAGAATCGGGTAATCCTTGCGCAGCGGATGGCCCTTCCAGCCATCGGGCAGCAGAATGCGCTTCAGGTCCGGATGCCCGTCAAAGACGATGCCAAACATGTCATAGACCTCGCGCTCCAGCCAGTTCGCTGTCTCCCAGATACCGGAGACGGTGGAAACATGGTCGCCGTCTTTGATGTAGGCCTTGACCCGCACTCGCTCGTTGCTGTGGAACGAGTAGAGAACGTAGAGGATGTCGAACTGAGCTTCGCGTTTGGGATAGTGCACTGCAGTAATGTCGACGCAGTAGTTGAAGAGTTGCTCGTCGCGCATGCGCAGTAGAATTTCGTAAAGGATGGTGCTGTCTATCACCAGATATTTCTGGCCCAGATAAGTGCTGGCTTCGCGGATTCCCGAACCGTACTGGTTGCGTAGCCGCCTGACCAGGTCGGAATCCCAAGGCTCCGGCTTTGGACCTTCGGGCTTGGGCGCAGGTTTCGCAACGGGAGTGGCAGGCTTGGCGGCTGCCGGAGTTGCGGCTTTTTCGGTCCCAGGAGCTGCTGGCTTTTCGCTGCTGGCAGCGGCTGCCGGAGTTGCAGGCTTTTCAGCCGGAACGGCGGTGGCTGGCTTGGCCGAATTCGCAGGCTTAGCCGCAGCTTCTGAATTTGCCGCCGCGGATGGCAGCGTTGATGCTTCTGACTTCGCTGCCGGCCCCTGTGTCGCGCTTGCCGACGCGGGCGCGCCGGCGTCCCCAGCCTGCCCCGGCGGGGTGGTCGGGGGCTTCGATTCAGGCAAGACTGGATTCGGATCTTTGGTCTCTTCGGGCATTGCCATGCCTCTCTTCTCTTTCAGATCCCGCTCTCAATGGGACCCTTTACTTGTAGCAGCTTGAGCGGGCCAAGTTCTGGGGTGATAGTCACGCCGCGCTGTGATGATGGTCACATCTGATCATCACCAGGTGACGGCGCTCGGCTTCAGTGCCGCGTCAAGGCGGGCGTCGTCGAATTCCGCAACCATCCGGCGCCAACAAAAATCCCCATCCTCGTCGCCGGACGCAGATGGGGTCGATTCGTTGTGCGCGCCAGGCACTGCCACTACACCCATTCCAGCGCGCCTTTTTTCCATATCCAGATGTATCCCACGATCAGGATGCCGAGGAAGATCATCATCTCCAGCAATCCGAACAGTCCCAACAGCTTGAACTGCACTGCCCAGGGAAACAGGAAGATGGTTTCCACGTCGAAGACGACAAACAGGATGGCGACAATATAGAAGCGCACGGTATAGCGGCCGCGTGCGTTATCGAAGGGCGTGATGCCGCACTCGTAGGGCATCAGCTTGGTTTTAAACGGGTTCTTCGGCCGGATCAACGCGCAAATCGCCACGGTTCCGGCGGCTACCAGAAAAGCTACCAGGGCGAAAATGAAGATAGGTACGTAATTCTGCGGCATAAAATAAGCGTCTCGTAAGTCGCGACGGGTTGCGACGTAGTTATAAAGTCCGCGCCAATATACCGCCGTTGACGGCGCGATTCAATGACATGCGTCACAAATCGCTCTTCGCTGTTCCCCAGTCCTCAGCCATCAGCTCTCAGCCATCCGCCAGCCTGCAGTAGCAAAACGACTCCAATCACCGCCAGTCCCGCGTAAACATATTTCAGAAAGATTTCGCCGCGCAGGCGATGATTCACCAACTTGCCCAGCAGGATGGCAGGCACCGCGACCGACAGCGACAGCAGAAAATAGTGCGTCACCGCCGGAACCCACAGTCCTTTCAGCCAGTAGCCGACCATTCCGGCGACGCTGGCAGGCAGAAAATATCCTTGCAGTGTGGCCCGAAACTGCTGTGCCGACCAGCGCCGCATCGCTCCATAAATCGCCAGCGGAGGGCCATTCATCCCATACGCGCCCCCCAGCACTCCGGCGGCAAATCCGCAGCCCAGAAGCCAGGGCACGCTGTCGTTTTTCAGTTCCGGAGGTTTGTCGCCAATCAACGAATAGGCCGAGAAGGCGAGGATCACAACAGCCAACGCAGCCTTGACCACCCGTTGATGAGCGCTGGTCAGCAGCAACAGACCCAGCGGGATGCCGAACAGTGTGGCAAATATCAGCCAGCCCGTGCTGCGCACATGGACCTTGCGCCAATCCTGAGCGACCACCAGAAACGCGATGGTGATCGACACCAGCACCGCCAGCGGAGCGGCAATCTCCAGCGGAAGCCGCAGCACCAGCAGCGGAACCGCCAGCAATGCTTCGCCGAACCCGAGGGCAGACCGAATCAGCGTCGCCACAAAGACAACCAGCAACACGTACAGTGTCGTGCCATTCAGTCCTCCAGCCACCAACCCATGGAGGATGCTTTGCGCCAGTGACCCCACTTCAACATTCTAACGTTGCGGCTCCCTCTCACCTGATCGGTCGGCAAGCCGTACCGCGCCACGATTTTTCTGATTCGATGATAGGCTGATGGCGACACTGCTCCACGACCCGGGAGCAGTTTCCCTGCCGCGTCTATGAAGATCCATAAAATCCGCGAACCGCGCTGGCCCGCCTTTGTTGCCATGGCGGCCGATGGGCTCATTCATTTCGCCTTGCCCGACCGTCTTTCCGTTGGTCCGCGCTGGCTGTTGTTTGCTGTTATTTTTGCCCTCCTGATTCCCATCATCTTTTCGTATCGCAGAGGCCGCTACGACATCACGCACAACCTCACCTTCGTCGCCATTGGCGCGATCACGCTGGCACTCATCGGATCGCTGGCCTTGCTGATCGAAGGCCTGCCTCACCATAAGGACCCGCCGCGAACCCTGCTGATTTCGGCGACGCTACTCTGGCTGACGAATGTTTTAGTGTTTGCTCTGTGGTACTGGAAGGTAGACGCCGGCGGCCCGCTGGGTCGCGATGAACCGGGTGGCATCGCAAAAAGCTCGTTTCTTTTTCCCCAGATGATGCGCCCGTCGCAAACCGACAACTCGTGGTCGCCCGATTTTCTGGACTATCTGTTTCTGGCCTTCAACACCAGCACCGCATTTTCTCCCACCGACACGGCAGTGCTGGCGCGCTGGGCCAAGGTGATGACCATGATGCAATCCCTGATTTCCCTTTTGATCATCGCCCTGCTGGCCGCCCGCGCCGTCAACGTGCTGTGAGGAAGAGGAAGTGACGGGATCTGTCTCAGACCGGCCTATTCCGATCGCAACGCCTGCATCGGATCCAGCTTCGCGGCCCGTCTGGCCGGGACATAGCAGGCCAGCAACGCAATCGCGCACAATATTCCAGCTACAGACGCGAAGGTCACAACATCCGTGGGTTTCACTCCGAACAGCATGCTCGACATGAGGCGCGTCAGCCCCAGGGCTAAGACAACGCCAATACCAACCCCAGGCAACGTCATCCCGGCGCCGTCGCGCAGCACCGCACGCACTACATCGCCTCGTTGCGCTCCCAGCGCCATGCGAATGCCGACTTCCCTGGTTCTTTGTCCCACAATGTAAGATAGCACGCCGTAGATGCCGATGCCGGCCAGCAGCAGCGCACCGGCCGCGAAGATTGAAAACAGCATCATGGCAAAGCGCTGCCGCGGAATGGTGTCGGCGACAAGCTGCTGCATGGGGTGCATATCGTCCACCACCATGTTGCTGTCGAGCTGCATGAGCGCACGCCGAATGCTGGGAAACACCGATTCGGGATCTACCCCCTCGCGCACCCGGACGAAGGCAGTGACGCCCTGGCCGACCATGGGCATCATCCGGTCTGGAAGCTGTTGGAAGGGCTCATAGTATTCGGCTTCGACATTGTTGGACTGGTCCGGCGCCAATCCAAACTGCTTAACATGCCCGACCACGCCCACTACCTCGTCGGTACGCTCGCCGTCGGTGCTCTCGGGCAGGAAATACACATGCTTTCCGATCGGATTCTGCTCGCCAAAATAACGCTTGGCGAAGCTTTCGTCGACGACGATCACCCGCGCATTATGTTCGTTGTCAGCGTCTGTAAAGAAGCGCCCTCCAAGCAACGGAATGTGCATCAGCTTGAGATAATCCGGGTCGACTGCGTAGCGCAGAGCCGAAGGGGCATCGGCCTCACGTTCTGGCCGGCTCATGCCATCAACCCAGAATGGCTCCTCGTCGTCGGTCTCCATGGGAACGGCCCCCCAGTCGGGCGAGGCGCTCCCGACACCCGGCACCGCTCGCAAAGTCGTTTCCATCTGCCGGTAGGTTGCCCGAACCGTGTCAGGCGGCTGGCGCGACAGCGAGATCGAAGGCGCGATGTTGAAGATGATCACGCCGCGCGCTTCGAAGCCGGGATTCACATTCCACAGCCGTACCAGCGTGCGGATCATCAGTCCCGCTCCCACCAGCAGCACCAGCGCCATCGCCATCTCCAGCGTGACAAAGGTGGCTTGCACGCGATGGCGCGAGCCCACCAACGAACGCCCGCTTTGATTCAGGGTCGAGTTCACGTCGGTACGCGAAGTTCTCAGCGCCGGAGCTAAACCAAAGATGACTCCGGCGAGTGCCGAGATTACGAGCGTGAACAACAAGACGCGGCCATCCAGACCGACGTTTTCGGCGCGCGGCAGCATGTCAGGAATTGCCGCTACCGCAGCCTTGGCTCCCCAGTAGGCGAGCAGCAAGCCCAGCGCGCCACCTGCCGCCGAAAGCGCCAGACTCTCGGTCAGCATCTGACGGATGAGCCGGCTCTGGCGCGCGCCCAGCGCCACTCGCACCGCGAACTCACGTTGCCGCGCGGTGGCTCGCGCCATTTGCAGGTTGGCTACGTTCACGCACGAGATGAGCAACACGAACAGGACCGCACCCATCAGCACCCAGAGCACTGGCCGCACATCGCCAACAATCTCGTCCTTCATGGTAACGATGGTGGTCTTGATCCCGGCATCGACGTCGGGATAAGCGGCTTCCAGCCCGTGATTCACGCGCTCCATGTCCTGCGCAGCCTGCGCCAGGGTCACCCCGGGTTTCAGTCGCGCAATGGCGTCCATGCCCCAGGCGGCCTGGCGCTCGCGAAAGTGCGGGTCAGCGTATTCGCCCACCGGCGTATAGATTTCGCCCGGATGGAAGTTCCACTGACGCAACTGAAAGCTGGCGGGAATGACGCCGATGATGACGCGCGGCACTCCATCCAGAACGATCACTTGTCCCACAACGTGAGGGTTCGAGGCGAACTTGCGCTTCCACAGTCCTTCCGAAATCATTACCGTAGGATTGGCGCCCAGCCGGTCCTCATCCGCCGTAAACGTGCGCCCCAGCAGCGGTTTCACCCCAAGAATTTCAAAGAAGCCGGCCGACACCATCCGTCCGCTGAGATTCTCGGGCTCGCCTGCTCCGGTGAGCTTGGCATTACCAAAGCGATAGGCCGCCATCGCGTCGAAGCTGCGGTTGTCGCGCTGCCAGTCGAGAAAGTTCAGATAAGAGATCGAGCCTCTGGTGAAATGCGGTTTGTTGTGGAACAGAACCACCAGTCGATCGGCAGCGGGATAGGGCAGCGGATTGAGCAGCACGCCGTTAACGACAGAAAAGATCGTGGTGTTGGCGCCGATTCCGATCGCCAGCGTCAGTATCGCAATGATGGCAAAGCCCGGCGACTTCATCATCTGCCGGCCGGCATACTGCAGATCCTGGAGCAAGGTCCGCATCAGCACTCCCTGGGTAACCCTATGAGATTGGTATGCAATCCAGGCTCCAATTCGACTCCGCTAACTCGTTACATCATATCGATTTGCGCCTGGTCCCTTCGGTCCGCAGAACCACCTCCTGTTCAACCTCGGACGCCCTGTTCGAAAGCGGACAACGGGCACCCGCTCAACGAATTTCAAATCGCTTTGCTAACCTATTCGGCATTCCACTTTCTGATACCCTGCAGGATTAGCTTTTCTCTTCGACTGGAGTTGCCTCGACAGATGTTCTCTCACAATTTGCGTTCGCTCGTTCTTCTCTTCGTCAGCCTGGCTCTTCCCATTTCTGTAATCGCCGCCGACAAATCCAAAACCAATTCCAGCACTGCGAATCAGCCCTCCTATGATCAGCCGCAACCGCAGCAGGAAACGCTGGACCTCAACATGTATCAGCGTATCCGGATTGAAGGCCTTAACCACTCGCATGTGATGGAGTACGCCTCCGCTCTCGATGACGACATCGGCCCGCGCCTTACCGGCTCGGCCAATCTGAAGCATGCCAACGAGTGGACCCGCGATCAGTTCACTGCGATGGGCTGCAGCAACGCGCATCTGGAAGATTGGGGCGAGTTCGGCATGGGCTGGCAACAACTCAACACCTGGGTTCGCATGACCTCGCCCGACCCGGCGGTCTTCATCGCGCAAGCCGCGCCCTGGTCTCCGGCGACGAATGGCGCCATCAATGCGCCGGCGGTCTGGATTGATGTCAACGATCCCAAGGACCTCGACCAGTACAAAGGCAAGCTGGCAGGAAAGGTTGTTCTCTTTGGCCCCATGCGCGACGTCCCTCCCGTCGAAAAGCCGCTCTGGGTGCGGCTGGATGACGCGGAACTCAAGAAGCTTACTGACTACCCCCTCAAGCCGCGCAATCAGGACTTCCTGCAGACGTTCATGAAGCGGTTGGAACTGCGCCAGAAGACCGGAAAGTTTCTGGCCGATGAGCACGCCCTCGCAGTCATCACTCCCAGCCGCGACGGCCGCGATGGTGGAGGCTCAGGCGGCACCATCTTCGACGACAGCAATGCCGGCTTTGGATGGGAAGTCTACAAGCGCGAAACCGCCAATCCTCTGCCCGTGGTCGTGATGGCCATCGAGAACTACGGTCGGGTCTATCGCCTGTTCAAGGCGCACGTGCCGGTCACGATTGAAATGAACGTCGACACCAAGTTCACTGGGGATCATGAGCACGGCTATGACACCATCGCCGAAATTCCAGGCACCGATCCCAAGCTGAAAGACGAAGTCGTAATGGTCGGAGGGCATCTGGATTCCTGGGCGTCCGCTACTGGCGCGACCGATAACGGCGCCGGCACGGTGGTCGCCATGGAAGTGATGCGCATTCTCACCACGCTGCAAGTGAAGCCGCGCCGTACCATCCGCGTCGCGCTGTGGACCGGCGAGGAAGAAGGCGAATTCGGCTCTTACGGTTATGTGAAGCAGCACTTCGGACACGTACCGCTGTCTACTGCTCCTGATCAGCTCAAGCTGCCCGAGTGGGTCCGCAAACCCGGCGGCCCGATCCAGCTCAAGCCCGAGTATCAGAAGATTTCCGGCTACTTCAACCTCGACAACGGCAGCGGCAAGATTCGCGGTATCTATCTGCAGGAGAATGCTGCAATGGCACCGATCTTCGCCCAGTGGATGGAGCCGCTCAAGGATCTCGGCGTCACCACGATAACGCTACGCAATACCGGCGGCACCGATCACGAAGCCTTCGACAGCATCGGCATTCCCGGATTCCAGTTCATTCAGGACCCGCTGGATTACGGATCGCGCAGCCATCACTCGAACATGGACACCTACGAGCGTCTGTCGCCGGAAGACTTGGCGCAGGCCGCAGTGGTGGAAGCTATCTTCGTCTACAACACCTCCATGCGCGATCAGATGCTGCCACGCAAGCCGTTCCCTCATCCAGAATTGGAGGAACAACTGAAAGCGCCGCTGAAGAACCTGATGCCCGGAGCCGAGGCAGCCGAGAAAGACTCCAAGGAGAAGGCGAACCAGACGCCGCCACAGTAATCAGCTGCCTCTGCGGGACTTCGCATCGTCTGCACTGCGCGCATCATCGAAACTGCAGCCTTCTCTTCCTACGATGAGGTGGATACGCTACCAATGGCGCCACAGCTGATACGCAGGCAGCCACGGTTTGGAGCACAGCATGGGTCGTCGCTTTGCAGAACTCGCCTTTACTCCACTGGTAAAGCAGCAACAAGAGCAGCATGGCAGCCGCCGCCAGTACGCCCGGATGGAGCAAATGGGCGAGATCGATGAGCAACTCGGCCCTTATGAGCGCCAGTTTATCCAGGAACGAGACGGCTTCTATATGGCGTCGGTCAGCGAGACCGGCTGGCCTTACATCCAGTTCCGCGGCGGAGCGAAGGGTTTTCTGCACGTGCTCGACGATCGCACTCTCGGCTTTGCCGACCTGCGCGGTAACAGACAATACATCAGCACCGGAAACTTTCAGCATGACAACCGCGTTGCCTTGTTTCTCATGGACTACCCCAGGCGGAGCCGGCTGAAGATCCTGGGTCGCGTCACCATACATGAGGGCGACACAACCGCCAACGACTTGATCGAAAAACTGCGCGTGCCCGGCGAGAAGTCAATCCCCGAGCGTGCGCTGACGATTCACGTTGAAGCTTTCGATTGGAACTGTCCCCAGCACATCACACCGCGCTATAGCCAGCAGGAGCTGGAAGAAATTCTCGCTCCAATGCGCCGCCGTCTGGCTGCCCTGGAGGAAGAAAACGTCCGGCTGCGGAGCGCGTCCGCCGCCCTGAAGACCCAGGGAAACTCAGATTAAGTCTTGTTCTGAAGGGGACGGCCTTTAGGTCGTCCGTTAACTGCAGGCGAATCGTCCGGCTTTAGCCGCTGCGGGACCTCGCTTTCACTTGATCAGAGTTCCCCCTAGTCATTGGTTTTGGGGCCGGTGGTTAAGCGCAATCATCCGATGCGCACTCTTTGAGTTCTTTTGCGAACGGACGGAGCAAGTCCTGGCTTGGAGAAATCACTCGGCAACTATCCAGCTACCTTTTCTATCGTCACCACTACTTCCGGCGAGAGCGTCACTTCCCTGCTGTCTAAGTCCTGCTTCATGTGCTCCGCGCTCGACGTGCCCGTCAGCGGCAGCATTCCAACAGTCCGCGCGAAGGCGAAAATCAGCTGTGCCGGAGTCACGCCGCCTTTCGCTGCCAGTCCCGCGATCAGCGGATGCTGCAACACCTCGACGTTCGCGGTAAGCAGCGAAAAGCCTTGATACACGATCTTCCGCTCGCCACAGAAACGGCGCACTTCGCGGTCCCAGCCCAAATGGGCGAAGCAGCGATTCTGCACGAACGCAGGACCCTCCGCATGGCCGGCAATCATGCGCTGCAAATGATGCAGCGACACGTTGCTGACGCCGAGAAAACGCGTACGTCCGGCGTCGCGCTCCTTGCGCATCGCTTCCCAGACCTCGGCATCGAACTCGGTCCATCCGTTGCCCGAGGCCGGCCCGTGCAGCACATAGCTGTCGACGTACTCCGTCCCTAGATGCTCCAGCGAACTTGCCATGGATTGCGCGACTTGTACCGCAAGACGGGCAGCTGGATCGTAGGGCAGCCGGTGATCCTGTCCCGGCCGATAGGTGAATTTTGTCTGCAGAAAAAGATCGGCGCGCGTTACCATGCCTTCGCGATAAGCGGCAGCCAGCGCCTCGCCTACTCCGGCTTCAAAGTAGTGCCGCCGCTGATTGGCAGTGTCGATGCCGCGAAAGCCGGCGCGCAACGCCAGTTCGGTCAGCGCCGCAGTACGTTCTTCCTTCCAGGCTGTGCCATACAAAAAATCAGGGACGGGCGCGAATGGTTCGGGCATGACGCTATTCTGTCACGAACCAAGTCCGAAACTCGCTAACTCCAGCAGTCCGCTTTGCTACACTACGCCATCCAATGTCCCCGACCGCTGAAGCCGTTTCGCTCCAACGTCCCCGCATAGAATCGGTCGACGTTTTGCGCGGCGTGATCATGATCATCATGGCGCTCGATCATGTGCGCGACTTCTTCGGCACCGGAGTGAATCCCACCGACCTCGCAGTCACCACCGTTCCGCTCTTCTTCACCCGCTGGATCACACATTTCTGCGCCCCGGTTTTCTTCCTGCTCACCGGTACCGGGGCTTATCTTTCGCTGCGCAGCAAATCCAAACGCGAGCTTTCGCGATTTCTGTTCACGCGCGGACTGTGGCTCATCTTTCTGGAACTGGTGCCGCTGCGCATTCTCGGTTTCCAGTTCAACTTCGACTATCACCTCACCATGCTCTTCATCTTGTGGGGACTGGGCTGGGCGATGATCGTGCTTTCCGCCCTGGTTTATCTGCCCACGAGCATCGTCACAGCTTTCGGCGTCCTGCTGATCGTCGGCCATAACTTGTTCGACACGGTCAACTGGTCCAATCCGCTATGGACGATCCTGCACTCGCCGGGCGTGGTCTTCGCGACACCACAGCACGCCGTCTTCACTGCGTATCCGCTTATCCCGTGGGTTGGGGTGACCGCCGCGGGCTATGGCCTGGGTCAAATTTATAGCTGGCCGTCGGAACGCCGCAGACGTTTCCTGGTACTGCTGGGTATCGCGCTTACCTTGGATTTCTTCGTGCTTCGCGGCATCAATCTTTATGGCGATCCGCAACGCTGGAGCGTGCAGAAGTCGGCGGCCTTCATCTTGCTTTCGTTCCTCAACACCACCAAGTATCCGCCGTCGCTGCTGTTTCTGCTGATGACGCTGGGGCCGGCCATGCTCTTCCTGTGGGCGGTGGATCGCGGCACTCCTGAATTCCTGCGTCCTGCGCTGACCTACGGCAAGGTGCCCATGTTCTACTACGTTCTGCACATTCCGCTGATTCACCTCCTGGCGTTGCTCGTCTGTTACGCCCGCTACGGACATGTGTACTGGATGTTCGAATCTCCGAGCCCAGCTCAGTTCCCAATCACCCCGCCACCGGGATGGGGCTACTCGCTGCCGGTGATTTACCTGATTTGGATTTTGGTAGTCGTGATGCTGTATCCGCTCTGCCACTGGTACGCCGCCCTGAAGCAGCGGCGCAACGATCCCTGGCTGAGCTATTTCTGAGGACATCCGCCGCACCCTCTATAATCAATCTTCTCCATCATTCTCCCTGCTCGATGCCGGGCGTCAGGAATCACTGTGGCACTTGATCAGAAGATTTACGAGTTACGCAAGGAAAAGCTGAAGCAGATTGAGGCGCTGGGACAGACGGCTTATCCCTATCGCTACGAAACCACCCACATCATTCCGCAGGTGGTCGAGCAGTATTCTGCCAAGACGGGCCCGGAGCTGGAATCGCCTCGCGTCAATGTCAGCGTCGCCGGACGCCTGATGTCCATTCGCGTGCAGGGCAAGGCGGGCTTCGCGCATTTGCAACAAGCCGGGCAGCGGCTGCAGATCTATGTCCGCCTTGACGCGGTCGGTGAGAAAGCTTTCCAACTCTACAAACTCCTCGACCTTGGCGACTACATCGGGGTTAAGGGATATCTGTTCCGCACCCGCACCAACGAGCTCACGGTCCACGTCGAGGAAATAACTTTCCTGGTGAAAGACCTGCTTCCTTTGCCTGAGAAGTGGCACGGCCTGCAAGACGTGGAGACGCGCTATCGCCGCCGCTACGTCGACCTCTTCATGAATCCCGAAGTGCGCGAGGTCTTCACCAAGCGCGCCAAGGTTGTGCAATCCATGCGGCGTTTCCTCGACCAGCGCGGCTTCGTGGAGGTGGAGACCCCAATGATGCACGCCATCGCCGGCGGTGCCGTGGCTAAGCCGTTCACCACGCATCACAATGCGCTCGACATCGATCTCTACCTGCGCATCGCGCCCGAGTTGTACCTGAAGCGGCTGGTAGTCGGCGGCATGGACCGCGTCTACGAAATCAATCGCAACTTCCGCAATGAAGGCATCTCGACCCAGCACAATCCCGAATTCACCATGCTGGAGTTCTACATGGCCTACGCGGATTATCACGATATGATGGATTTCACCGCCGACATGCTGGCGCAGGTAGCGCGTGACGTAAATGGCGCCACGGTCACGCATTTCAACGGGCACGAAGTCGATTTCGGCAACATTCAGCGGCTGTCGATGCGCGAGGCCATCATTAAGTTCTGGCCAGAGAATGCCGGCGAGGCTCCGAACATGAGCGACTTCTCCAGTTCCGAACAGATCGCCGCCATGGTCCGTCGCTACAACCAGACCAACTCGCACATTCCCTATGATCTGGTCGCGCCTGATGGCAAAACCATTGCCGAGATCTTCGAGTTCGTGGCTGAACCGCACCTCATCCAGCCGACCTTTATCTATGACTTCCCGCTCGCTATTTCGCCCCTGTCGAAGAACAAGCGTGAGCCGGAAGAAAACGCCGAGTGGGTTGAGCGCTTCGAAATCTTTGCCGGCGGTTTGGAGATTGGCAATGCCTTCAGCGAACTCAATGATCCCGAAGAGCAGCGCCGCCGCTTCGAGCAGCAACTGGGCGAACGCGCCCGCGGCGACGAAGAGGCCCACCAGATGGACGAAGACTATATTCGTGCCCTGTCGTACGGTCTGCCCCCGGCCGCCGGTGAAGGTGTGGGCATCGATCGCCTGACCATGTTGCTGACCGACTCGCGCTCCATTCGCGATGTGATCCTGTTCCCGCTACTGCGCCCGCTCAAACGCGGGGAAGAAGAGGAAATTGAGCAGGCCGAGCAAGAGGCTGCACCCGAATAATGCCCGGCCTCGGGCTGCATCCTTCTTGCAACAAAAAAGCCCCTCACGCGAGGGGCTGGAGAGTAGTTGAGGAGAGGGTTGAGATAAGGCAGAGAGGAAAACTTATTTCGCCAGCAACTCGCGCATGCGGAGCCGGGCCTGGTGTAGTCCATTGCGCGAACCGTCTTCGGTAATGCTGAGCAACCGCGCAATGCGGGCATGATCGTAGCCTTCCACGTCGTGCATCAGGAAAATCATTTTCTCCGTGTTGGGCAGCTCGATCACGGCGCGCTCCAAGTCGACGCGCAGAGTGTTGGTCCGCACTGACATTACTTTGTCGCAGGGGGCGCAATTCAGAGTCAGCGTGCCCAGCGAGATATATTCACGAAGCTCGTTAACCAAAGCCTGGTCGATTTCCTCGGCGCTCGGTGCAGCAGAGCCGCCAAAGGCGCGGCAGAAGGCGTGGGTCATCAGTTCTTCCGCCGCCAATTCATGATCGGTCATCCAGAACGCCAGTGAGTAAACCCGATGGCGGTTCTGCTCGTATATCGCTTTTGAGCTTTCTACGTTCGGTTGCAGAATAGCTGGCAGGTATGCGGCAACGCCGGACATCTTAACTTCCTGAGTACTGAGGTTCATGGATGGCTCCCTTTCGAAATTGCTTCGTTGTCGCTCGCTCGTCTAGTCGTTCCTTGTGTGTGCGACACCTTAGGATTAAGCAATCGGTGTGCCCAACCATCCACGGTGGTTGCGAAAGCTGGTGTCTTTCTCCTAAGAAATTGAAAAATAAGTCTTTAGAAGATGGCAACAGCGAAGGACTGGGTTGCAAGCGAGATATAAACAGCCGATTGGGCCAGGTCAGGCGGGGACAGATTGGTGCTCAACTGCTCTGAGTTGGTATCGAGATACCAACCCTGCCATGAGAATATGTAATTTCTCCCTGATTGCCCAAACGCAAGGAGTGAGGACCGAAGCGAGAATTCTGGCCTAGCGCAGAATTTAGGCATAGATTGTGGATTGCGTAGCTACAATCGAGCCATTGGCGGTGGGGCATTCCGTGATCGCCTCGGTTCTTGTCATTTGCTATGACTGACCAGCGCATATTAGTGGTTGACGATGAAGATTCGATTCGGGATGTGATGTGCTCCATCTTGACGCAATCCGGCTTTAACTGTCAGCCCATCACCTCCGGACAAGAAGCTCTGGAAATACTGCGAACCGACAACGGTATTTCCATCGTGCTCTCCGATTTGATTATGGAAGGCATGGACGGCCTCACCCTGCTCTCGCGCATGCAGCAGGAGCATCCCGATATTCCGGTGGTGATGGTCACAGCGGTGCACGATATTTCGGTCGCGCTCGCCGCTATCCGCAATGGCGCTTACGATTACCTGTTGAAGCCTTTCGAGAAGGAACAGTTGCTGGCCATGGTGCGCCGTGCCCTGGAAACGCGCCGCCTGAAGCTGGAGAATCTTGCTTATCAGACCAAGCTGGAAGCGCTGGTTTCCGCGCGCACCGAAATGCTTCGCAAGGCTCTGGCCGACCTGGAACGCTCCTACGACATAACCCTGGAGGCGCTGGGCGACGCTCTCGATCTCAAAGACGCCGAGACCGAAGGCCATTCCAAGCGGGTGACCGCATTCACCATCGCTATCGCTCGCGCCATGGAACTGCCGCAGGATCGGGTGCGCATCATCGCCCGCGGCGCTTTTCTGCACGATGTCGGCAAAATGGCGATCCCGGATGCCATCCTGCGCAAACCCGGACGCCTCAGCCCCGAGGAACAGGCGATCATGCGCGAGCATGCCCTCCTGGGCTACCAGATGTTGCGTAAAATACCTTTTCTGCAGGAAGCTTCCGACATCGTTTATTCGCACCAGGAACGCTACGATGGGAGCGGCTACCCGCGCGGGTTGAAGGGCGATCAGATTCCGCTGGGCGCCCGCATATTTGCTCTCGCCGATACTTTCGACGCGATGACCTCCGACCGTCCCTACCGCGCGGCTCAGTCGATTTCCTCCGGCCGGCGCGAGATTGAACGCAACTCGGGCAAACAGTTCGACCCTGAAGTGGTGAAGGTTTTCCTTTCCATCCCCGAACACATCTGGGCGGAGCTGAGGAATGAAATCGAGAATCAGAAATCGCACCGGCGCTACGGTGTCAGGGCAGTCCGGGGATCAAATTGAAGCTTCAAGAGTGGGCCGTTCGGCTGGTTAGCAGAGCTGCAGGAAATCGAGTTCAGCTATGAGCACTGTCTTGTCCGACATCGAGATTCAGCAGGCCCTGCAACGACTTCCGGGCTGGACCAAAAACGCGGGCGCAATCGAGCGCGTCTTTCAGTTTGACAATTTCGTGCAAGCCATGGAATTCGTGAATCACATCGCCGAAGCGGCCGAAGCTGTAAATCATCATCCTGACATTTTGATCAACTACAACAAGGTGACGCTCAAGCTGGTCTCGCACGATTCTGGAGGGATTACCCAGCGCGACATCAAGATGGCAGGAAAAATTAACGAGCTGGCGCCCGAGTGAATTCCTAAAAACATTTCGCAGAGCAGGGTGAACGGCTACTCCTGGCTCAATCCCCGGTTCGAATCCAGCGACTCGGCAATCTGGTTTAAGGCCGTCTGAATGCGCTCCAGTTCGCTGTCGAGGTTGTCATTCCATTCCAGTAAACGGTCGGGCGCCTCGCGGAAGCTCTGGACCATCCCGCGCATCGCGCTTCGGCCACGCTCGCTGAGCAGAAACGCGCCCACTCCTCCCAGGCCCAGTACCGTGAGTGGCACATACCATCGGCGCATCGGAGCCCTCCCGATTTCCGACGCCCGCACATGAAGTGGCGTCTAGCAGAAACTTACCTGCTTAAATTCAGGTTGACAACGATTCGATGATTCCGTGCCCTGGAAAGTACATAGTAAGCTTGATTCCCGCATGCTCCAGACCACAGATTCCAAAGCCGTAATTGGCCTCGGGAATGTTGCTTCCCGTAACGGGAGGCAATCGCAAGTTTGCAGACTGGAAGGGTTAACGAAACCATGGCCGGCGCGAGAATAGTCGATGGCCAAACTCGCCTATCCCGAATTATCATTCGGCGCTGGAAGCCTCGAATTGGCTGTTTTGGCGCGCCCGGCTTACTCTTACCTGTACGAGGCGTCTGAAAACTATGATGCGAAAATCAACCAGCTTTTTCATCGCAGCCTTGTTGCTCGTTGTTGCGACACCTCTGGTGGCTCAGGAACGTACGGCCAATCCTGTGCCCAACACGATCTGGGTCGGGGCCGATGGCAAGTTCGATTCCGATCCCGACACTGCTGTGGTGCAGTTCAATATTTCGGCCCAGGAAGACAAATTGCAGGATGCCAACCAGAAAGCCACGCAGGCAGCTGAGCAGATTCGCCAGCTCCTGCGCAGCAATGGACTCGATCCCAAGGACGCACAGATCAGCCGCTTTACCACCCAGCCTGTCTATGACTACAAGAATCCTAAGCGCAAGCTGGTCGGGTATCGCGTCGACGCCAATATCAGTATCAAGATTAAGGATTTTTCCAAAATAGGGCCGATCACCGAGGGCTTGTCGAACATGGAGGTAACTGACACCTCGATCAGTTATATGCTGGACGACATCGATGCCGCGAAAATCAAGGCGGTCGAAGACGCCTTGCGTCGCGCCCATGACGAGGCCAATGCTGTCGCCCATTCCAGTGGCCGGACTCTAGGCGAACTGTCGTATGCATCGGTTGATACCTATGAACAGGCTCCGGTCCGTCCCATGATGGCGAAAGCGGTTGGGATGTCGGCGGGTGCGGCTGCTGCGCCGGCGCCTCCCACGGCTGAGTTTAGCGCCGAGAAAATTACCGTCACGGCACACATTAACGCGTTGTATAACCTGAAGTAGTCTTCGGCCGCGACTTTTGCGCGGCTGCCGCGTTCATCTCAATGCGGGATAGGCCGGTTCGGCTGGAGGGAAGAATGAGAGCATTGGTTGCGTCACTGGCTGCGGCTTTGAGTTTCAGCCTGTCGTCGCTTTCGGGCACAGCTCAGACTAGCGCAGACGTGCCGCATCTCACGCCGCGCGCTACGGCCACTTCCTCCCAAGCCAACACCGATCCCCCGGCGGCCACCCCGACGCCAATCAAGGTGCCTGCCGGAACGAAAATTCCACTTACCCTGAAACAAGGCGTTACCAGCAAGAATGCGCGCCCCGGCGATCCGGTTTATGCCGAGACTGCGTTTCCCATTACTCAGAATGATCAGATCGTCATTCCCGCCGGAACCTTCGTGCAAGGCGAAGTGCGTCGCGTGTTGCGTCCGGGACGGGTGAAGGGTCGGGCGGAATTGCAGATGAGCTTCACCTCCATGATCTTCCCCAACGGATATACCATCCTGTTGCCGGGTGCGGTGCAAGGCACGCCTGGTTCGCAAGATACCAGCATGAAAGGCAAGGAAGGAACCATCGAGGGCAACGGCGGCAAGGGTAAAGATGCGGCGACCATCGCGGAGGCCACCATTCCAGGGGCCGGGATTGGGGCGCTCGCGGACGGCGGAAAGGGTGCGGCGATTGGCGCCGGCGTCGGCGGAGTCATCGGGCTGGCCACGGTGTTGCTGAGCCGCGGCCCTGAAATTCAGCTTGGCACTGGATCTTCGATCGAGATGGTCCTGGAAAGCACTTTGGCTCTCGATCCAGCGAAGATGCATCGTCCCGCCAACGCTCAGTAGATCAGATACTTCGCTCTTGTCTCCATAAACTGATCCAGCTTGTCTTGCCAGTCGGCGGCAATGCGATGCGGATCTTCGCCGTCCTGCAAGGCTTTAAATGCTGCCTGGTTCGCTAACAGCTGGTTAATGTGGCTCATGTCGAATCCCATGGGGAAAAACCTGTGCAGCGCCGCCGCCAACTCCATCCCCAGCTCCGGAGCATCCAGCATATCGCGATTAGTAACGATAATGCTTACCCCGGAACATAGCTGGCGAGCGTGCGGACCCGCGGTTGGGGTGAACGTGGTGGGGACGAAACGCACTCCAGCGATGTCGCGTCCATTCAGGTAGCCAGCCAGCTCTTTCGCATCAACCCAGGGCGCGCCTACCAGCCGGAACGGGCTGTCGGTGCCGCGTCCCACCGAAACGTTGGACCCTTCGATCAGCGCGACTCCGGGATACAGTGCGGCCTGCTCCAGGTCGCGAAGATTGGGCGACGGGCTCACCCAGAACTGTCCGGTTGAGTCGAACCAGTCGCCTCGCATCCAGCCGCGCATCGGGATCACGGTCAGATCGGCGTCAATATGCTTTTCTTCGTTGAACAACTTCGCCAATTCCCCCATCGTCATGCCGTGCCGCACCGGCAGCGAATAGTAGTTAACGAAACTCTCCTGCCCCGCATCGGAAACCGGCCCCTGCACGTACGCCCCCGTAATTGGGTCGGGACGATCGAGCACGATAATCGGCTTGTGGGCCTTGGCAGCGGCTTCCAGAAAATATCCCATGGTGGTTGCGTAGGTATAGAAACGAGCACCGACGTCTTGAAGATCCACCACCAGAATGTCCAGGCTCTTGATCACGTTGGGCGACGGACGGCGCTTGGCATCGGTATCGCCGTAAACGCTATAGATGGGCACGCCCGAGGCGGCGTCCTTTGAGTTGGCGATCTCGGTGCTCTCCGCCGTGCCTTGCACCCCGTGTTCGGGGCTGAAGATGGCCGTCAGTTGCGCTCCTGGCACTCGTTCCAGCACGTCGATGGTGCGCCTGCCTCTGCTGTCGACGCCGGTCTGATTCGTCAGCAGCCCCACGTGAGCGGTGGTTACGCTGGGAATCCTGATCTGCTCAAACTGCCGCTCCTCCAGCACATCGATGCCGGTCAGCACTTTGCCGTTGCGAACCACAATTCTCCGCGCCGCCATGGCGGCCTCGTTATATCCGGTGATACGCGCCAGGCGCATCTTCTGCTGTTCGCTGGGATTGAGTTGCAGCGCCGCTGCCACCGCCGTCGCAACTTCCGTGCGCAGCGAGATCACATTACCTTCCTTCAGATTCACCGCATTGGTCAACAGGATGACGTAGGTGCTGGTGGTGGGATCGATCCACAGCGACGTACCGGTGAATCCGGTATGGCCGAACGAGCCCACCGGCAACAGCTCTCCGCGAGTGGAGGAAAAAGGAGAATCGATGTCCCATCCCAAGCCGCGCACGCTGGCATAATTCGCCGGCTGCTGCGGCGTCGTCATTTTCTCCACGATCAGGGGCGATAGGATCGGCGCTCCGCCGTTCAACAGCGCCTGGGCGAATTTCGCCACGTCATCGGCATTGGAGAAAAGTCCGGCATCCCCAGCCACTCCGCCCATCTGACGGGCGGTTGGATCGTGTACCGTACCGCGCAATACCTGCCCCGTATGTTCGTCTCTTTGTGTGGGAGCGATGCGCGGCACCCAGGTTGGCGGCGGATTAAATCGCGTCGAGGTCATGCCCAGCGGACCGAAGACATAGGTCTGGGCATACTGATCCAGCGGCATGCCACTGACTTTTTGCACCAGTTCACCCAGTACGATGAAGCCCACGTCGCTGTATCGAAATGTAGAACCAGGAGGGCTTTCCAACGCTGCCGCATTGGCCCGGTTATAGCCTTCCTCCAGTCCGTTCCACGGCTGCTTTAGGTCGAGATCGGCAGGAAGCCCTGAATAATGCGTAAGCAACATCCGGATGGTGACGTCCTGCTTGCCATTCTGTGCGAAGTCGGGAATGTACTTGGCTACCGGATCGTTCAGCTTGATTTGTCCGAGTTGCTCCAGTCGCATGACGCAAGTCGTGGTAGCTATCACCTTGGTCAACGATGCCAGATCGAAAATCGTATCCGGCGTCATCGGCTCCGCTTTGGGCTCGACCACGCGATTGCCGAAGGCCTTGCGATAGACGAACATTCCGTCGTGCCCGACCAGCAGCACCCCTCCCGGCGCGTTGCCGTTCTTTACCGCGTCGTGCAGCAGATCGTCCAGCGGCGCGAAGCGGTTTTGCACCTCTTTCGGAGCCATGGAGGTTGCCGGCGCGGAGCCTGCGGGAGGCGGAGAGGGGTTGACGGCAGCCGGATTTTGCCCAGTAGGGACGGGAACGGATGCGCTCTTGGAGGGCGCAGGCTTTTGCGCAACAACGGGCGCAGCGACGATGATCAGCAGACTAACACATGCCAGCGCAGAGGCTGGCCAGCGAAAACGCAGGCTCAAGTGAACCGGGACCCTTCTGGTTACAGTTTGTGCCCGCAGTTTTGGCAGGCAAGCTATTATAAGTTGCCGCGCATTAGGCTGCACGACGTCGCGGAACTGAGCGGTTGCGGTCAGCCTTTATTTTAGTCGTCACGAAGGTGTGAGACGCAAGCCCTCGTTTTTTGTCATCGCGAGCGTGTGGTCGGCGTTGGTAGCGTTTGTTTCTGGTCATCAGGAACCGGCTTCAGCCGGTGAGGGATTTGCTTTTTTCGGATAGCGTCACAATTACTGCAATAGAAATGAGCCCAACTTCCCAAAAGCCCGCGCCTCTGCTTCTTGCCTTCGAAAACCAGGAGTCTCAATTTGCGCGCGCGTTCGCGATTCTGCGCCGGGCGGTCGCCGACCACGCGTTCCCCGGTGCAGCCCTTGCCGTTACCCATCACGGTTCGTTGGTCACCTCGCAGGGATTCGGCCATTTCACCTACGATACCGCTGCGCTACTGGTCAAGCCCGATACCGTCTTCGATCTCGCCTCTCTGACCAAGGTCGCGGCGACCACGGCCATCGCGATGCTGTTGTACGAGCGCGGCCAGCTTTCGCTCGACGCACCGCTTGCGACATTTCTGCCCGAGTTCGTTTCTCTTGCGCCGAAACATCAGCAGTCCACGCGTGCGGCGGTCACCATCCGCATGCTGCTGGCCCACTCCAGCGGACTGCCGGCTTATGAGAAGTTGTTTGAATTTGCCCAGACTCGGGACGACCTGATTCATGCAGCGCTCACCGCCCGATTAGTTACTCCTCCGGGTACGCGCGCCGATTACAGTGACCTGGGATTCATCCTGCTCGGGGAAGTGTTGGCCAAACAATCCGGCTTGTCGCTCAACCTGTTCGCTCGCCAGGAAATCTTCACCCCCCTGGGTATGACTCGCACACGCTTTCTTCCTCCTCCAGAATGGAAGGCGGCGATCCCGCCGACTGAAGACGATCAGAAATTTCGTAAGCGAATTATTCAGGGCGAAGTGAACGACGAGAACGCTTACGTGATGGGTGGCATTGCCGGACATGCCGGCCTGTTCGCATCAGCAACCGACCTGGCGATCTTTGCTGAATGCATGTTGCAACATGGCGCGCCAATCCTCAAGCCGGAGACAGTGAAGCTTTTCGCTCACCGTGAGCCAGCGCCTCCAGGTACGTCCCGAACCCTGGGATGGGACACGCCCTCGCCTACAGGATCGTCGTCCGGCAGGCATTTCTCGCCGCTTTCGTTCGGTCATCTCGGATTCACCGGTACTTCGCTGTGGATCGATCCCGCGCGCAAGCTTTCGGTGACCCTGCTCACCAATCGCACCTGGCCCGACCGCGCCGAGCAGGCCATCCGTCAAATTCGGCCGCAAGTTCACGACGCCATCGTCGAAGCACTGGAGCAACGATGAGGTTCAAGGTCTTGGCAAGTCCCGAGCCCATGCCGCTTTGACGGGGCGCACATCCCTGCTGCAGTCGGCGAAAAACCAGCTTCCACGATGATTTTGACTTTTCCACAGGCAGGGGTGCGCTATACTCCGCGGGTCATTCACATCCGGACGAACCCTAGTCATGTGCCCCGTATCTCGGAACTAAGCAGTAACCGCAACGACTCCTGGCCAAGATTACTCGTAAAATGGAGATAGCGCCGTGATTCCCAGGTTCGGCGTGCGCAGTACGAGGTTAGGACTTTCTCTCATGGACAAGTTTGTCGTTCGCGGCGGCAATCCCCTGCTGGGGACCGTGCGCATCAGCGGCGCCAAGAATGCCGCCCTGCCCGCCATGGCCGCGGCTCTGCTGACCGAAGAGCCGGTCATTCTGGAAAATGTTCCGCAAGTTCGCGACATCGAGACCGAGCGCAAGCTGCTGGCTGCCATGGGCGCCGAGGTTGAGCTCGGCTACGGCCGCGCCCAGCATCGAACCACGATCTGCTGCCGTGATCTTTCCAGCCCCGAAGCCTCTTATGACCTGGTCAAAACCATGCGTGCTTCGACCCTTGTTCTGGGACCGCTGGTCGCGCGCATGGGGACGGCGCGAGTTTCACTCCCCGGCGGCTGCGCCATCGGAGCGCGGCCCATCGATCAGCATCTGAAAGGCCTGGAAAAGCTGGGAGCAAAGATTTCGCAGGAGCATGGCTACATCGAAGCGCGCGCTGAGCGGCTCAAAGGCGCTCGTATCGTTTTCGAGAAAATCACAGTCACGGGCACCGAAGACTTGCTGATGGCCGCAACGCTCGCCGAGGGCGAGACTGTTTTGGAGAACTGCGCGCGCGAGCCCGAAGTGGTCGACCTGGCAGCTCTGCTCAACAAAATGGGAGCGCAGATCGATGGCGCCGGTACGCATACCGTCCGCATTCAGGGCGTGGCCAAGCTACACGGCGCGCGTCACCGAATCATTCCCGATCGCATCGAAGCCGGTACATTTCTGGTCGCGGGCGCGCTGACCGGAGGTGATCTGATGGTCTCCAGTTGCGAGCCCATGCACCTGAATGCGCTGTTGCAAAAACTGGAAGAATGCGGCGTGACGGTGCGGTGCAATGGTGATTCTATCCGCGTCATTGGTAATGGTCCGCTGAAAAGCGCCGATGTTGTGACCGAAGAGTACCCCGGATTCCCCACCGACATGCAGGCGCAATATATGGCGCTGGCTACCCAGGCGGACGGCACCAGCATCGTCACTGAAAATATCTTCGAAAACCGTTTCATGCACGCGCAGGAATTAGTGCGCATGGGAGCAAACGTCAAAATCGAAGGCAGCCGCGCCGTGGTCCGCGGCCGCACCACGCTCAGCGGAGCGGCGGTGCAAGCCAGCGATCTGCGCGCCTCCGCGTCACTGGTACTCGCCGCTCTCGTTGCCGACGGCGAAACCATCATCGACCGCGTATACCACATCGATCGCGGCTACGAGCACATCGAGGAGAAGCTGCGCGCCGTCGGCGCTCAGATCCGCCGCATCGGCGAACTGCTTCCCCGCCGCATGACTGCTCCAGCCGTGGCTAGTTGAGCAGTCGCACCTGGGGTTTGCCTTGTCACGCTCCTCTGTGATGCATCTCGCAGAGTTCCGCGCTCGTATCGCGTTTTATCAAGACTAAGGAGCTCTTGATGCGTGGTAATGAGAAAGTGATCGAGCAGCTGAATATGGCGCTGTGTGCGGAATTGACGGCCATCGCGCAATACATGGTGCAGGCGGAAATCTGCGAGAACTGGGGCTACGGCCTCCTGGCCGGGGCCACCAAGGCCCGTGCCATCCAGGAGATGAAGCATGCAGAAAGCCTGATCGAGCGCGTTATTTTTCTCGACGGCACACCCAACGTGTCCGTTCCCCTGACTCCCGAGATCGGCGCCAATGTGCAGCAGCAACTGGAAGCCGATCTGGCCTCGGAAGCGGGCGCGATCAAGGAATATAACGACGCTTCCGCGATCTGTCGCGAAGCCGGTGACGCGGGCAGTAAGGACCTGTTCGATCGCTTACTCCACGACGAGGAAGGTCATGCCGACTTTCTGGAGGCGCAACTCCATGCCATCCAGGAAATGGGAATCGGCCCATACCTGGCACAACAATTGAGGAGTTGAGAGCTAAGCCCCCCCAAATCGCCCAAGGGATCCCACGCGGAGAAAGTGAAGCAACTGCTGGCCAGCTAAGTGATTGAGAATCTTTGGGGCTGCAACCATTCGGCCGCAGCCCCCATGATGAGGTCGGCGAATTACACCTTCAACAGGCGATCAAAGAAAGAGCGGTAACGCTGGAGAGCCACGCGCAAGTCTTCAGTCGAGACGTTATCGCCCCGGTCCCACTGCTTTTCCAAACCCGCCCGTTCATTGGCAAAACTCTCGGCCAGTTTCTTCATGAGAGACGCGACTAAATTATCAGCATCCTCCACGGCCCGGCGAGGTTCGTCGACGAACCCGGTCTGTATGCTGCTCCACCGCGATCGGAAGTCACCAACCTCCGAGTCGGAAAAAAGGGCAGCGGGTGGGTGCGGTACGCTGGCGACGGAATCGTGGACTGTACTTGTGCTCTCTTCGGGCAACGCGATCGGGGTTCGGGCTGAGCTATCCAGAACGGCTTCTGGTTCCGTCACTCGTTGACCATGAACCAACTGGGGACGAACTCCCCTCTCGTGCAGCTTTTCACTACGCCCCGCCAGATCTGCGGTTGTAAGTTCTTCTTCTCGTTCTCTTCTTAGAAATTCCGCCATTTATGCAACCTCTCTTCTAATTGCTTCGGGTCTGCGCCCGTCCAAAAGGTCTTCAAAGAGCGACCGGTAATAGATCATTGCCTGTCGCAGGTCTTCCGTACTAGCCCGTCCTTGCCGATGTCGTAGCGCAATCTCGTGAGCTGCGCGATAGTTCTCGACGACGTGAGGATGGTCAACTGACAGATCAGCCGCGCGCTGCTCAAAATCCGCCATGGGGTATCCGCGGGCTCCCATCAGGGAGACCACGGCGTCATCAGCATCAATGACGGCTCCTCTGGGGTCATCTACGAAACGCGACTGCACCGTGCGCCAGCGTTCTGCATATTGTTGTCGCTGGGTAGCGTCGAGTTGGCGAATATGAAACTTTTCAACTCGTTGTTCACGCTGCTGGAGCAGGGCTTGGGCTTCCCGTTCTGACCCGCGCTCCCGAACCGTTCGATCGTACTCCGGCCCAAAACGCTGACGGAGAGCGGCTTTGCGCCGTTGCAGCATTACTGCAACGACAGCAACGAGCACCAGAACAACCACCAGTATGAGACCGACTATTTTGGGATCTACATGCATGCAGGTCTCCTCCAACCGTGATACTGAATCGTTCCTTCAGTTAGAGGACACGGTCGGAAGCCGTGTTGTCCCTGCCAGGATTTTTGTTGGCGCGTAAATGTGCGAGCGCACGCGTAAATGTGCGAGCTTAATAGAAGTGGAGTTCCGCCCGTCGCGAAGAATAACGAGCGCTAAATATTCGTTGGCAGCGGTGGTGACGAATCCACCATTACCGCATGGGCGGAACGGACGACGAGCTATCGCTTCTTCACCGCAATCACATTATCGTCAGGATTACGGTCGATCAGTTTGTCCACCGGATCGATGCCAGCCTGTGCCGGAACCTGGTCGACGGTCACCGTGATATCAGTTTTCTCCTGCTCGATTTCGTGCTTCTGGAGGTAAAGAAACTTTCCGTTGGCATCCAGCACGCCAATGTCGATCAGGTCATGCAGCGGTACAGAATGCTCCTGCCCGCGACCGTCGGCTCGGACCTTCTTGGCCTCGACTATCAGGTGGACATCGTACTTGCCGTCAGGACGCCGAACATAATCAGCCGAGAGCGCACGATCGTCGTACAGGGTGATGTTCTGGAACAGGTCGTCGAATAAATATTGATACTCGGGCGGCGTCACCTTCTTGAAGTAACTCTCCAGTTCAAGCGACGTAGGATATGGGCCGTCCTTGAAGGCGTGGGCCTGGAGGAATTCGCGAATGGCTGCATTGACTTTGTCCTCGCCAATGTAGTCCTGCAGCTCATACATGACCAACGCGCCCTTGTTGTAGTGAATGTAGCCCTGATTCGGATCAACTTTGTACAGCGGATTCTCTTCGTTACGCTCCGCTCCGCGGCCCCGCAGGTATCCATCGAGCTCGTAACGCAGGAATTTCTTCATCGACTCCGGGCCGAAGTGATGCTTCATCACCATGAGCGCCGTGTATTGCGCCATGGTTTCGTCGATAGAAGTCGCACCTTGCACGTAGGCCGACATCACCTGGTGACCCCACCATTGATGGCCGGTCTCGTGCGCGGTCACATAAAAAGGCATGTTCAAGGCGTCGGGCTTATTGCTCACTTTGGTGATGAAGCCAATCGATTCGGAGAACGGAATCGTGTTGGCGAACGACTCGGCAAACTGGCCATACCGCGGAAACTCAATGATGCGCAGCTGATGGAACTGGAATGGGCTGAAGTTGGCGCTGCAATAGGCGAGCGTCTCCTTCATGCTCTCCATCATCGTGTCCAGGTTGAACTCGTGTCCCGGCTGGTAATAGATCTCCAGATTCACGTTCTGCCAGCGGTCGCGGCGCACCGCGTAGCGCGCCGATTGAATCGAGTAGATATTCATGATGGGCGCATCCATCTTGTAATGGAAATAGCGGCGTCCATCTTGTTCCCACTCTTTTTGCAGATAGCCCGGCGCGATGGCGATCTGGTCAGGGCTGGTGCTGACGGTGGCCTCAAAGTTGATCCAGTCGGCGTCGAAGGATCCGCTGTTGTACTGGCGAGCCGCCACGTCATCCAGCGTGGGCAGCCGTCTTGCCTTCTCCAGTCCATGGCGATGGCGCGCGCTGTCGTCGGTCAACTCGACGTTGGGCGAGTATCCGATGTAAGGACCATAACTATCGTTAATGAACGTTCCGTTGCGCACAATATCGGTGTTTGGCTTCGAGTTCTCAAACCCCGGATTATCGTATTGCAACGCGTAACTCAGCTGAATTCGTCCGTGCGGTGGCAGCGGCGCCGGCAAACGATACAGATAGAAGCCTAACGTCGGGTCTTCGATCAACGCCGTCTGTCCGCCGGCAAAGCTGAGACGGTCAACGCGGATGTGGGGCAGCGGCAGCGGAATCAGGTCGGCTGGCCACACTGTCACTGCAATGCGATCAATGTCCGACGACGTCTTGTTCTCCAGCCACATCGTGCCATGCACCGACGCCGACCGCTTATTGGGATAGGTATCCACCTGAGTGCTAACGTCGGTAATACGTGGCTGCGGCAACGACCAGTATTGGCGATACTTCTTTTCGTACTGAGCGCGGCCTTCGTCAATCTTGAACGCGGTTCGATACGGATTCACGATGTTGGTGTTGTAAAAAATGTATCCGCCAACCCCGAGCAAGAGGACCAGACAAACGGTTGCGCCTGCCCGCGTAGTCCGTGAAAGCCTGGCGGCCGCAAGATTCAGCCGGATGCGGCCACTGCTCTCCGTGCCTCGAATCCAAAACAGGTTGGTGACCATCGCAAGCAAAACAGCAGCGATCGTCCAGTAAAGCCGGAACCAGAAAACTGGCTGCGCGAACGGCCCGTAGCCGTTCATGTCGGAATAGGTAATGGGCGGCGTTTGTCCGAAGCGATAGAGATAATGCTGGAATCCGGCCGGCGGCAACGCAATGGTGGCAATGATGTACAGCACCATTACGAAGTGGCCCAGGTACTTGTTATTCACCAGGGTCTGCACAAAGATCGCCAGAACGCAGAGGATCCACAGCTCTGTCAGGCGATTGAGAAACAGTTCGCGAAAGTAAAGCCCCAGTTGGAAGTGGTAGTAACCCTGCGCGACCTGGACGATCAAGCCCGATGCCAGGATCAGTAGCACCACCAGCACCTGCACGGCCATTAACGCGAGGAGTTTGGAGCTGAATAATACCCAGCGCTGCAGCGGGAATGCATCCATCACCTGATTGAGCTTGGCATCGCGCTCCCGCCACACCAGCTCGCCGGAATAGAAAATGATGATGGCCAGGGCGAAGATAAGGAAGCCGCCGCCGGCGTTCTGCAGCATCAGGTAGGTGACCGGGTGGACAGCCGTGGCGAACGGATCGTTGGCTCCGATTGCCGAAATAATCGCGAACAAGCCTCCGGCCACCATCAGCACCAGGAAGAAAACATTTCTGGTGACCTCCGTGAACTGAATCCGGGTCAGCGACAGCAACTGGCGGAATGACGCGCCTGCCGAAAAAACGGGGTGAGCGATGGGCAGCGATTCTGCGGCTGCAACAGGCTCGGTTTCTTCAACCGCCACCCGGCGCTTGCTGCGTTCTGCCGAATACGCAAAGCAAAACTTAAAGTAAGTGAGGATAAGGAAGAGTGCTCCCACTCCAAGCCACAAGGCGCGGTTCGCCAGCAGGATTCCCTGCAACGAAATGAGTTGGGTATTGCGCTGGAACGGCGTCCAGTAGCGCGTGATGCGATCAATCGCGTTTCCGCCCAGGGGATCAGCCAAAGCCGCCGTCACGCTGATATTCAGATTGGTCGAAAGCTGGTTAACCGTGAAATAGCCAATCAGCACCAGCACCGCGGCAATGTATACCGGCAGCATCTTTCGCGTAAGCGCGGCTAAGGCGAAGAAGGTGGCAGTGGTAAATAGAAGGTTAGGCAGAACCGTGATGAAGTAGGGTTGAAAATATCCGCCGACAATCTGCGGCCCGAGCCGGGTTTTATCCAACCAGGGCATCAGAGTTCCGATCCACGCTCCCAGTCCAACGCTGGAGAAAATGAAGATCTGCAGAACGAACGCCGCCAGAAAGCGTCCCCCTAAGTAGTCGAACTTGGTGATCGGAGCGGTATAGAAAAATACGGCGGAGTTGTTGTCGATGTCCTGGTAGGTCGCCTGTCCGGCGATGGCTGCAGTAATGATGATGCCAAAGAAGCTGATGTAGGTAATGATGACATTCAGCGCGTAGGGCGAATTGACCAGCACCTTGCCGCCGGTGCCGAACTCAACACTGGAACCTCCAATTGCTCCTCCGGAAATCAGAGTAAACAGGCAGCCGAGCGCAAAGAATACGAGGAAGTAAATATACGTTGAGAGTCGGTGCAGGCGCTGATCGAGGTCGAAGAGAAAGATGTTGGTCAGCATGAGATCAGTTGGCCGCAGGGTGAACGAAGCCTTTAATGGTCGCGAAGTAAAGGTCTTCCAGGTCGGGAGTCATCGACTCGAAGCCGGTCTCGGGCTGCTCGTCCTGCAACACGCGCAGCATCGTCCGCCCGGCGAACAGGTGCATGGAAATCACGCGAAAGCGCTGCTGATAGTCTGGCAACTCTGCGCGCGAGATCGCTTTTCGCCATACCCGGCCATTGAGTTCCGTGACTAGCGCCGTAGGATCGCCGACCACCCGCACGCGCCCCTGGTGAATGATTGCCATGTTGCTGCACAGATCGCTCACGTCGGAGACGATGTGGGTCGACAGAATCACGATAACGTTCTCCCCGATAGCGCTCAGCAGGTTGTGAAAGCGCACGCGCTCTTCCGGATCGAGGCCGGCGGTGGGTTCATCGACAATGATCAGCCGCGGATTGCCTAGCAGCGCCTGCGCAATTCCAAAACGCTGTTTCATGCCTCCCGAGAAACTGCCCAATGGCTTGTTGCGATGGTCCCACAGGTTGGTCTGCCGCAAGAGCGCGTGAACCACCTCGGTCCGCTCCCTGGAATTCTCGATTCCCTTCAGCGACGCGAAGTGCGAGAGCAGCTTTTCGGCCGTGACCTTGGGATATAACCCAAACTCCTGCGGCAAGTATCCCAGTAACTTGCGAACTTCATCCTTCTGCCGCAACACGTCAATGCCGCCAAGTTGGGCGGCGCCAGTGTCGGCTTCCTGCAGCGTGGCCAGGGTGCGCATGAGCGTCGACTTCCCTGCCCCGTTAGGGCCCAGTAATCCGAACATGCCGAGCGGGATGGCCAGCGAAACGTCTTGTAACGCCTGCGTGCCGTTGGGATAGCGCTTGGAGAGGTTTTCGATTTGTAGTTGCATTGCTCCTCGATGACTGCACTTTACTACGAAAGTGTGGGCCCAGTAGTTCCCGTTTCTCGTCGACTTTATGGCGTCGGGACACAGCCTGCAGCAGCACGGGCGCCCAGCTGACGGAGCCCGACTATCGCTAAGGCAAACAATATTCTATTGTTGAGAGGCGGTCTAAGTTCTTTCGCGTGTTTACAAAACTTATGTTTTCTTAACAGTTGCGGATATTGTGGTGTGTTTACGTAGTAGTTAGGCGAAATGCGAGCCATAATTGCAAACCGAAGTGTCGCTGTGAGCGTCGCCGCTCTTGTTCTCGGCATGCTGATAACGTTTGCGCCGTGCAGTTGTGCAGCGCAACAACCGGCAACCTCGCAGCAATCGAGCGCGCAGAAGAGGGTGCGAGCGGTCGGAACTGTCAAAGTGGTAAACGGCAACACGATCACGCTCACCACCGACTCTGGTTCCGAAGTCAACGTGGTGATTGGATCGACCACTCGCCTGGTGCGTATGGCGCCGGGGCAGACCGATCTGAAAAGCGCTCCAGCGATCCAGTCAAGCGATATCCAGGTGGGCGATCGCCTGTTGGCTGGAGGTACGCCTTCGGATGATGGCAAGTCTGTCTTGGCCACCTCAGCGGTCGTCATGAAGAAATCGGACGTTGCTGAGAAGCAGGAGCACGACCGCCAGGAATGGCAGAAGCATGGCACCGGCGGTGTGGTGAAATCGGTCGACGTTGCCACCGGAACTATCACCCTTTCTACTGGAACGCTGGGTGCGCCCAACACGCTTGCGGTTCACGTTTCGAAGGACACGATCATCCGCCGTTACGCTCCTGACTCGGTAAAGTTCGATGATGCCAAGCCTGGCACACTGGAACAGATCAAGCCCGGCGATCAGCTGCGCGTGCGCGGTACCAAGAGCGACGATGGCAAAGAAATGGCTGCGGCAGAAATCGTCTCCGGAAGCTTCCGCAGCATTGCCGGGGTGATGGTATCGGCCGACGCAGCGAACAACACGATCACAGTGACCGACCTGGCGAATAAGCGGCCGGTAACACTGAAAGTCGGCTCCGATTCGCAAATGCACAAGCTGCCTGCCATGTTCGCGCAACGCATTGCCATGCGATTGAAAGGCGGTGCGACTCCGGGTGCGGGCAGCTCGACCAGTGGCCCCCCGGGTGGCCCTGCCCAGCGCGCCCAAGGTGGCAGCTCGCCTGCCCCGGGCGGTGGTCAAGCAGGTTCGCGCCAAGGCGGCTCGCCGGATTTCCAGCAAATGCTTAACCGCATGCCTGCGGTCAGTCTTGGTGAACTGCAGAAGGGCGACGCCCTGATGATCGTTGCGACCGAAGGCTCCGCCGATTCACCTTCGACGGTGATTATCCTGCTCGGTGGGGTTGAGCCGATTCTGGCGGCAGCATCACCCGTTCAGGCCAGCACGATTTTGTCACCCTGGAATCTTTCCACCGGGGCAAATGCTGGAACGGGAGACACTCCTTAGCGGAATACATACAGCGATCAGACTTATCGGCTTCATGAAAGTTCAACTACTCCAAATGCGTTTGTGTGCCCTCGTCTTTTGCTTAATTTCGATCCTTGTCACGACTGCCTCGGCGCAAACATCGGGAACGTTACGTGGCCGGATTACCGATCCTTCCGGCGCCGTTATTTCAGGTGCTACCGTTACGGCCACCGGGGCTGATGGCAAGCCTGTAAGCACCACAACCACTCACCAGGGCACCTACGAACTCAAAGGCCTTGCCCCCGGTTCCTACAACGTCACGGCCACGGCCAAGGGCTTTGCTGTCGACCAGGAAGCAGACGTGCGGGTTGTTGCCGGACAGCCGCAACAACTCGACATCGGGCTGCAAATTGAAGTCGAGAAACAAAATGTCGAAGTGCAGGAGGAGTCGCCGACCGTAGGCGTGGCTCCCGAGAACAGCGCCGGAACCTTGGTGATTAAAGGCAAGGATCTGGATGCGCTCTCAGACGATCCCGACGAGCTAAGCTCAGAGCTGCAAGCCCTGGCCGGCCCCTCGGCTGGACCAAACGGCGGCCAAATCTACGTTGACGGATTTACCGCCGGACAACTCCCGCCGAAATCGGCGATCCGTGAAATTCGCATCAACCAGAATCCCTTCTCCGCCGAGTACGACAAGCTCGGCTATGGACGTATCGAGGTCTTCACCAAACCGGGAACCGACCAGTTTCATGGTCAGCTCATGGTGAATGGAAATTCTTCGTACTTTAACTCGCTGAATCCCTTTATCACGTCGACGCCCGGCTATTCCTCGGAAATCTTCAATGGGAACGTCAGCGGACCGATCGACAAAAAAGCCTCGTTCTTCTTTACTGTCCAGCAGCGTGATATCGACAATGTGAGCGTGATCGTTGCCCAGGTACTCGGTCCAGGCAACTCCATCACCAACTACAACGCCACGGTGCCTAGTCCCTCAACCCGACTCAACATCAGTCCACGCGCCGATTTCCAGCTGACACCGAAGAACACCCTGACTGTGCGCTATCAATACGTGCGCAACACTCAAGACAACATAGGCATCGGCCAATTCGCTCTGGCTTCGACGGGCGCTAATTCCCACAGCACCGAACAAACCGTACAGATCAGCGACACGCAGACGATTAGTCCAACGATGATCAACGAGACGCGCTTTCAGTACATTCGCGACAGCGATAACCAGGTGCCACTGAGTCTGGATCCCACGCTCATCGTGCAGGGCGCGTTTACCGGCGGAGGAAGTTCGAGCGGCACGGTGGTCAGCAATCAAGACCACTACGAACTGCAGAATTACACTTCGATCGCCCACGGTAAGCACTTCATCAAGTTCGGCGGAAGGTTGCGGGGAACGCTATATTCCAGCAACCAGGATTCCGGCTTCAACGGGTCTTACAATTTCGCGTCGATCAACGCCTACCAAATCACCGAGGCCGGACTCGCGGCTGGTCTGACACCGGCCCAGATTCGAGCCATGGGTGGGGGCGCCAGCCAGTTCGTGCTGGTCGCCGGACAACCGCTTTCCGACGTTTCCATGGTCGACGTCGGCCTGTATGTAGAAGACGAATGGAGACTCCGCCCCAACATCACGCTAAGCGGGGGCTTGCGTTATGAGACGCAAACCGGCATTCCCTACCAGGGCGACTGGGCGCCGCGCATCAGCCTGGCCTGGGGCCTGGGACACAACAAGGCCCAGCCAAAGACCGTGCTGCGCGGAGGATATGGCATCTTCTACGATCGCTTCTCCTACGACTATCTGTTGCAGGCCGAGCGTTACAACGGCACGACGCAACAGCAGTATGTAGTCGCCAATCCCAATTTCTATCCCCTGATCCCGACGCCGGCTGAGCTGGCACAACTGTCTGTGACCTCGCCGTCGATGTATCAGATTCAGTCGAACCTGCGCGTGCCTTACACCATGGAAGCAGCTTTCAGCGTCGAGCGCCAGGTAACCAAAAATGCGACCGTTTCCGTTACCTATCTCAACTCCCGGGGAGTGCATCAACTCTTCCTGCGTAACGCTAACGCCCCGCTACCCGGCACTTATCCGCCCAGCGATATTCGTCCCTTTGGCGGGAACACCAATATCTATCAATACAACTCCGGCGGCGTCTTCGAGCAAAACCAGTTGATCGCGAATTTTCGAGTTAGCGTTGGATCCAAGTTGTCGCTGTTTGGTTTCTACTCGCTGAATTTTGCCAACAGCGATCTTGGCTCCGGCGGCGCGGTCTCAATTTCGTCTGGAGGAGGTGGCGGCGGATTCGGAGCGGCCTTCGGTGGCGGCACAACCTCGCCGCAGTTCGTGATGAACTCTTATGATCCCATGGAAGATTATGGCCGGGCGGCCTTCGATGTCCGCAATCGTATGTTCATCGGGGGCACAATTTCTCTGCCCTACGCCCTGCGCCTCAGCCCATTCATTATCGCCGATTCGGGTTCGCCATTCGACATCATCGTTGGTCAGGATTTAAACGGCGACTCGATTTTCAACGATCGCCCCGCACTGGGCGCTACTGCCGGTCCGGGTGGCAAAGTCTACGTAACTTCGTACGGCACCTTCAACACCGCGCCTCTCCCCGGTCAGGCCATCGTTCCCATAAACTCTGGCACTGGCCAAGCTTTGTTTAGCTTGAATCTGCGGCTGAGTAAGACGATCGGCCTGGGTCCCAAAGTCCAGGGTCATGGCAGGACAGGCGGATCTGGCGGCGGGGGCGGTGGCGGTCATGGCGGTGGAGGCGGACTTGGAGGCCGCGGGCTCGGCGGATCCGGTGGCGGCCCGTTTATTTTCAGCGGAGAAACCAGCCGCAAATACAACCTGACGTTCAGCGTCAGCGCGCGAAATTTGCTGAATAACGTAAACTATGCGCCGCCCATCGGGAACCTCGAGTCGCCACTATTTGGCACCTCGAACGCGTTGGCCGGCGCTCCATTTTCCTCGGGTTCGGCCAACCGGCGTATCGACCTGCAGATGCTGTTCTCGTTCTAAAGTAGAGACTGCGCTTGCGGCTCATGATCGGAGCGGGCGGCCGATTCGGCCCGCTTCAGAAACGATAGTTCTTTCGCCATCCCAAGAGAGCCGCTACAATCGTGCGTTACCGCAGATTGTGAGTGAACCGCTGTGTCCTCCTTTGAAACACCGCCAGGATCAGGCGAGTTGCCCAATCAGGGAGCGCCTGCAAACGCTTTTGCGCCGCCTGCTTTGGCTCCCGGCGAAGCCGCTCCCACACCCGACGATCGCACGCTAGCCATGCTTGCCGAATTATTGCAGCTCTTCTCGTGGATTATTGGGCCGGCGATCATCTTTTTGGTGAAGCGAGATTCGCTGTTCGTCCGTTTTCACGCATTGCAAGCGATCCTCTGGCAGCTCGTGATGATGATGTTCTCCGTCGTATTCTTTGTCGTGGTTATCGCCATCGCGGTTGCCGCGCCGAAAGCGGGCGCCCATCTGTCCGGTCTACCTGTCGTGTTCATGCTGAGTTTTTATGCTCTCTTCGGCCTGTTCTCTCTGGCCAACCTGGTAATTGCGATCTATTTCGCAATTCAGGCGAACAGCGGAGCATGGGCCTCCTATCCGCTGATAGGACGCGCGGCACGACGCATTCTCGGCATCTGATTCAGCCCTTCGCATTCGCGCCTTCGTTAGACAAACAGCCCCAACTGTTCCTCAGCGAGCGGCGGATGAGCGCTTTCGCTGCGCGAGCTGAATTCGCGGCTTATGCCATGCTTCTTGCGCAAGCGGGCCATCAGCTCTGAAATCCGCTTGCTGTACGCCCGGGTCACAAACGCCCGACCCGCATATCGCTTGCGATAGTCCTCCACTAATTGCGGAAACTCTTTTTCCAGAAATGGTAAAAACACGTTTGCCGAGCACGGCTTGAGGAAGAGCGGATTGGCATAAATATATTTTCCGCCTGCCTCCTTCGTCGCGCTCACCAGAGCATCGAGCCCGCTGGGCGAGTCCGTGATTCCAGGCAACACAGGCGCGCAGATTACCCCGGCGTTCAGTCCCGCGGCGCATAATTCACGCACTGCCTGCAGGCGCAGGTCAGGACGCGGCGCTCGCGGTTCCAGAATGCGCGCCAGCTTGGTGTTCAGAGTGGTTACAGTCAGATTAACGAATAAAGAATTTTGTTTGGAAACCTGTTGCAGCAACTCGATGTCGCGCCGGACCAAGTCCGACTTGGTGACGATGCCAATTCTCAGACCATGATGTTGCGCCATCTCCTCCAGAATGCCGCGGGTCACTTCGAAGCGCTTTTCTGCCGGCTGATAAGGATCGGTCGCAGTGCCGATGGCGATCTCTTCGCCGCGTTTCACTTTTCGCAAATCCTGGCGCAGCAGCCAGGCAGCCTGCTGTTTCACGTAGATTTTGCGCTCAAAGTCCAAGCCGTCGCGCATTTCCATGAATTCATGGGTGTAGCGCGCGTAACAGTATTTGCAGGCGAATTCACATCCGCGATAAGGGTTGATCGTCCAGTTGAAGGGGACGCGCGCCGAGGTGCAGCGATTGAGCAACGAACGCGCCGGAAGCGTGAAGTACTCAATCAGATGGCCCTGCCGAATCGATTCTCCGTGCGCCGCCAGCCTGGCGATTCCGACCAGCCCCGGGGAAGAATGTTGGTCATCGATCTGGAGGAGTGAGGAGTTCATAAGGATCAGCGCCAATATTCGCTTTTTCTTCGCCTCATAAGAGTACCGCGTAGCTATGGGCGAGTCAAGATTTTCTTCGAGAGGCCCTCGGTCAGGCTCGGATGGACGCTGCCAACCCGCGCAACTCCCCTACCATCCAATAAGCGTTTGAAAAATAAGCCAGAACCAGGAGGGCGAGCCATGTCAGACCAGAAACACGTTGTGGACGCACTGCAAAAGCTGATCGAAGTTTGTCGAGACGGCCAAAACGGATATCGCGACGGCGCCGAACACGCCAAGGATCCGCAACTGAAGAAGTTCCTGAACGAAGTAAGTCTGGAGCGGGCCAAGTTTGCTGGAGATTTGGAGGCCGAAGCGGTACGTTGGGGCAAACCTGACGTGGACCGTTCCGGCAGCACGCTGGGTGCAATTCATCGCGGTTGGACCGATCTGAAAGCCAATCTCGGCGGTGGCGACGATGCCATATTGTCGTCCATGGAAACCGGCGACAGCTATGCCAAAGACCAATACGACAAGTGCATTCGTGACAACAAACTGCCCGACGATGTTCTGGGAATTATTCGCAATCAGGCACAGGCGATTGTCGGCATGCTCGATCGCATCCGGACGATGAGGCACAAGAAAGCTGCGTAGAGCCGGTTCCTACAGTTTGTTCAGCCCGTCAAGGGCTGCCACTTTGTAGGCCTCCGCCAATGTGGGATAGTTGAATACCGTGTCGCGGAAGTACTCGATCGTGCCGCCCATCGTTAGCACGGCTTGCCCGATGTGAACGATTTCGGCGGCACGCTCGCCGATGATGTGCACTCCCAGCAACTTCAGGTCGCTGGGATCGAAGAGCAGTTTCAGAAATCCCTGATCATCGCCCAGCATCTGGCCCTTGGCCAGTTCCGCATAACGCGCAATGCCGCTCTCGTAGGGAATCTTGTCGCGGGTAAGTTGCTCTTCCGTAGCGCCTACCATGGAAATCTCGGGAATGGTATAGACCCCATAAGGAATCAGGTTCGGGGGGATGACTCCGGGCACGCCGAAGATATGGCAACTGGCGAGTCTTCCCTGCTCCATCGAAGTGCTGGCCAGGGCGGGAAATCCGATGACATCGCCGGCGGCGTAGATATGCGGAATCGAGGTCTTGAAATTCTCGTCGACAACTATCTTGCCGCGGCCGTCGGGCACCAGGCCAATCGCTTCCAGGTTGAGCTGATCGCTGTTGGCTTGACGCCCCACGGCGTAGAGCAACGCCGCGCCCTGGATCTTTTTCCCGCTCTCCAGTTTGGCAAAAACGCGATCACGATCGTCGTCAAACCCGACTTGCACTACTTTTTCGCCGAGACGAAACACCGTGCCCAGCTGGCGAAGCTGAAAACAAAGGCTCTCAACGATCTCGCGATCCACAAAATCCAGCAGGTTGGACCGCTGGTCAAGCAGTGTAACCTTCACTCCCAAAGCGGCGAACATCGAGGCATACTCCAGCCCGATAATTCCCGCTCCCACCACAATCAACTCGCGCGGCAACTCCTCCAGTTCGTGGACCTGATCGGAGTCGAAGATGCGTTTGCCGTCTATGGGAATGTCGGCGCTGTGGGCCGGACGCGTGCCGCAAGCAATCACGAAGTTATTGCCCCGCAGTAAGGTGTAACCTTCGTCGCTGGCAACCTCCATGCTGTGAGCCTCGAGGAAGCGCGCGTTCCCCTCGTAAACCGTAACCCGGTTGCGCCGCAGCTGCGCCTTGATCACCTCAATCTCGCGGGCCATCACCGAGTCGGCGCGGAAGACCAGGTCCTGCATGGAAATGTTTTCCTTCAAAGCATAGCCGCGCCCGTAGAACGTGCGCTGCCGCAGGCCGCTTAAGTAAAGAATGGCTTCGCGAAAGGTTTTGCTCGGAATCGTGCCGGTGTGGACACAGACGCCGCCGATAGTCCGCTTGCGTTCCACGACTGCGACTTTCTTGCGCATCTTGGCAGCGCAGATTGCCGCTTTCTGTCCGGCGGGACCGCTGCCAATGACGATCAAATCGTAAATGTTATTGCCGGCTTCGGTCGTGGGCAAGACAGTGATCTCCTGACGGTGTTAAGCGCCGATGATCGTAAATTTGAGTCGGCGCAAATCAAGCTATCACCAAACAGCGATGAACGGAAGCCGCCTGGCCGCTATGCAAATTAATTGACCGCAAACTTCAAGCAAAATTCATCGGGAATTTACATTTGCTAAGGCGTCCTTCGTGGCCACGCTCAAAATTGGGGCGGGGTGGCTGGCAGCGCCGCCGAATCGATGCCTTCGCACATCGCGTTATTAACGGTTAAGTTGCCGTAAGCGTCGAGCCGCACCGTCCAAATGGTGTCGTAATCGTCGTCCGGCCAATTTGGCGCCGCTTGGACCTTGCTATGGTAGGCGGCGAGCAGCGCATTTACCGTCGGTGGAATGTGATCGTGCTCCCAGGCCACCAGCAGCGTCTGGTTGGAAAATTGGCCGCCGTTAAAGAAGAAATTGCTGGCAACCGTGGACAGTTGGGGCGGGTTCTGAGCGATCATCTCAAAGCTCGCTGCCAGGTTAAAAGGCAAGCCGCTGGCGATAGCGTAGGGTTCGACGGTCAAGGAAGGTCTGACGTACGACCAGGCGAAATTACCTGCCGCGCTGTCTTTGCTTGGGATAACCTGTGCTGGATCGATCGAATAAATCTGGTCAGGCTTGATTTTCCCCTGCAGCGCATTGGGCATATCCAGCGCCCGCCACTGTCCAGCAGCGACATAGTTGCCTTCTTCCCACCAATTTTCAGGATGGGCTTCCGCGTGTCGAATCAGATGGACCGTTTCGTTGACATTGGAGCCCGCCGGAATCACAGCGCCATCCTGGCCGCCGGTCACCTGAATATTGAAATGCGTCTGCGCGTTGCAAGGGGCCGGGACGATGGACGGCGCGGGCAGCGTCGGGTATGTGGAAATCGGATTCACATTGGTGTTGTAGGTAACCAGGCTGGCGCTGCCTGCCGGTGTGATCGAGACCGCGTATACATAATTTGGACCAGCATAGCTTGCCGGCAGAGTCAGGCCAAATTTTTCCTGCTGGTTGATATTTTCCAGCAGGCTGCTAGTGGTCTCCCAGGGCGCCGAGAAAACATAAAACCCTGCTGCTTTTGTCGTGACAATACCGCTCACGAGAGTTGCATTACGACCTTCCTGATCCTGGAAATCCAGGCCCTGGCATTCCGCGCAAGGGATCGCCGGCGGGGCAACTCCGCCAGGCACCGGCCCCGACGAATACGATGCGTTCAGCGGAAAGCTATTCCCCATATAAGGGCTCACGCCCTGGCTGTTCGCGGACAACGTGATCTGGTTAAGCATGGCGAACTGCTGCACGGTCTCCAGAGCCACCATATCGGGAAGCTGATGCACGGTCTGCAAGTGAGTCATCGGTTGCAGCGCGTAGATGCCGGTTACGTTCTTCGTCCCCAGCACCTGCTGCTTCAGGAACGTAGCCATGAGAAGTGAGCGCTGTAAACCACGATTGGTGAGATTCGCCGTATCTGGATTGATATCGCCGGGAGCCTGGTAAGCCAGATCTTCACTGACCACGAAAATAAGGTTGACGTTACCCGCGCTCAACGGAGAGGGCGTTGGCGGATCAGAGTGGATGGCGTCGCCGCATCCCGTCAGCATCGGCAAGGCAACCAGCAGGAACAATGCCGGCAGAAATTTAGATTTGTTCGCTGAGGTCATGAGTTTTCTCTCACGACCATTTCATGCCGCAGCTGGTTGTGAAGCAGTGACAACTGCCGTATCGAGGAATGATAGCCAGCGACAATTCTCGAATAAGGTAGATTCCCTATGCGGGAGGATGCATCTACTGCCCCGCAGCCGCCTTATCGGCCAGCAGCAGCGCCTGCGTCTGGCTGATACGACCGGCGGGGATTGCAGGATCGGCAGCACGCAATCGCGGCAGCATAGCTACCTTCTCTGCTCCGGTGATCAGCCAGAGTATGCGCCGCGAGCGGTTGAGCACAGGATAGGTCAACGTCATCCGGCGGCGTCCCATGTAAACACCGGTAAGCGCGACGTCGGCGTCGGTAACCTTGAGAACCGGGTCGTTCGGTACTAACGAAGCCGTGTGGCCATCGGGTCCGAGACCGAGATGAGCCAGATCGAGCACCGGCGGCTTACCGGCGATTTGTTCCAAAGTCTTCGCATATTGCTTCGCGCCGGCCTCGATATCTGGTGACTCCACCGGCATGGCATAAATCTGTTCCGGCGGCAACGGAACATGTTCCAGCAGGCTGGCGCGCAGATGGGTGAGATTGCGATCCGGGTCTCCCGCGGGCGCGATACGCTCATCGACCTGGAAGACGTGCACGTTCATCCAAGGGACTTCCTCGTTGGCCAGTTCACGAAGCATCACCCACGGCGTGTGGCCTCCGCTGACGGCCATGATGAAGCGTCCGCGCGCCGCCACCGCAGCCCGGGCGTCGGCGGCGATAGTGGCAGCCGCCCGCTTCGCCACCGCATTAGGATCGGCAAGTATTTCAATCTGCATTGCACCCTCCGGTATTGCAGGTGAGCCAGAACGTACAGCAGATCCCTGGGCGGCTGAAGCCGCCTCGGGATGACAAATATAAGGGAATCTGGGCGGCATAGCTAAAGCTGCGCGCCCTTCAAGTACGCCTTACTTCCCTGCCGGCTTCTCCAGATGTCCGCCAAATTCGTAGCGCATGGCTGACAAAAGCTTGTCGGCAAAGTCCGCCAATCCGCGCGAGCTGAAGCGCTCATAAAGCGCGGTGGTCAAGACCGGCGTTGGCACCGCTTCGTCAATGCCCGCCTTGATCGTCCAGCGTCCTTCGCCCGAATCGGAAACTCGTCCAGCAAACTTTGCCAACTGAGGATCCGTAGCCAGAGCAGACGCGGTCAAGTCCAGCAGCCAGGAGGCGATGACGCTGCCTCGGCGCCAAACCTCGGCTACATCGGGCAAATTGAAATCGTACTGATAATGCTCAGGATCGCGCAGCGGAGTGGTCTCGGCATCGATCTCGTGTTTCTGTTTGCCGACATTCGCAGAGTTCAAGACATTCAGCCCTTCGGCATACGCCGCCATGATGCCGTACTCGATGCCGTTGTGCACCATCTTGACGAAATGTCCGCCGCCGTTGGGACCGCAATGGAGATATCCGTCTTCAGCGGTGCCACCCATCTTCTCGCGACCAGGCGTGCGATCGATCGTGCCCTTCCCTGGCGCCAGGGTTTTGAAAATAGGATCAAGGTGTTGCACTACGTCTTGCTCTCCCCCGATCATCATGCAGTAGCCGCGCTCTAAGCCCCAGACGCCGCCGCTGGTACCGACATCGACGTAGTGGATCTTTTTGGGCGCCAGCTCTTTGGCGCGTCGGATGTCGTCAATGTAATAGGAATTTCCGCCGTCGATCAGGATGTCGCCGGCCTCGAGATACGGCACGATGCCAGCGATGGTCTCATCTACGGCGGCAGCGGGAACCATCAGCCAGATGGCGCGCGGCTTTTTGAGCTTCTTGACGAAGTCCTGTAAGGAGGAAGCGCCGACCGCCTTATCTTTGACCAGTTCTTCGACCGCCTTGGGAGACCTGTCGAAGACCACGCCTTCGTGCCCCGCTTTCATTAGCCGTCGCACCATGTTGGCGCCCATCCGCCCCAATCCCACCATTCCGAGCTGCATTGCGTTACTCCTTGTTGTGCTGAAGAATTCGGCTTTGTATCAGGGCGCGGCTTCAGCCGCGCCGAAACCTTCCCGAGACCGCTGGGGCTTTAGCCCCTGTTTTCAGAGGCTAAAGCCAGCTCTTCGGATAGTCCAATGACAAGTCGACTCGCAATCGAGTCACTACTAGACGACCTTGGTCAACACCGCGCTCTTGGACTCAATCACGCGCAACAGATCATCCCAGGATTTAACAAACGCCTTTGCGCCTTCATCCTGAAGTTGAGCCGCGAGCGCAACCACGTCAATCCCCGCGTCGCCGAATTGAGCCAGCACCTGCTCGCAGTCACCACCGTCCGTGGCCATCGCTCCGGCTACCTCACCATGATCGGCGAACGCCTTCAGCGTCCCTTCGGGCATCGTGTTTACGGTATTCGGAGCAGCCAATGCTTTGATATACAGGATGTCGGAAGCGCGCGGATCCTTGGTGCCGGTACTTGCCAGCAGCAGCCGCTGAGGATTGTAACCGGCAGCCGCGATGGCCTTCCAGCGCGGGGTCGCCAGCAGATCGACGTAGGCCTTATAAGTGCGCTGAGCAATGGCAATACCCAACTTGTCCCGCAACTGATCCGGCACCTTGCTGGACACCGCAACATCCCAGCGGCTGATAAACACCGACGCTACTGAGCCAACGCTGGTCTTCAGGCCGGCTGCAATCCGGCGCTCAATGCCGCGCGCGTAGGCCTCGGCCGCCGCCAGATATTGCTCGCGTGAGAATAGCAGGGTGACGTTGACGGAAACTCCGGCAAAGATCGCTTCTTCAATCGCGGTTAGCCCTGGTGGCGTGCCGGGAATCTTGATAAACAAATTGGGACGCGCTGCCCGGGCATGAAGGCTCTTGGCCACGGCCAGACTCTTCTCGGCGTCATAAGCCAGCGCCGGAGAAACCTCCAGCGAAACCCAGCCGTCGACTCCTTTGGTCTGCTCGTGAGTGGGACGGAAAAGATCGGCAGCGCGCGTAAGGTCCTCCAGAGCCAAGTCGAAGAATAGATCCTCGGGGGTTTTGTCCTGACTGGCTTTCTGTTGGATAGAGGCATCGTAGCAGGCACTCTTGCTGATGGCTTGATCGAAAATCGTGGGATTCGACGTCAGTCCCGTCACCGACAATTCTTCGATATAGCGCTTGAGCGTACCGGTATCCAGTAAGTCGCGCGTGATGTTGTCCAGCCAAAGACTCTGGCCCATATCATGTAAGATTTGCGTAGCTTTCATTACGTCACCTCAAAATCGATAGGTTTGAAATTAACAGCCAGCCCGGCAGTCTTCAACTGGCAAAACCAGCCGATTGGCAGGTTTCATAAATATGGTTGCGATTCTGGACGAAAAGAGTACCGCGTCACTATACAACGTTGGCGCTCCAGTGTAATTCACCCCAGTTTAACAATGAGCGGTTTATATGATTAGATGCCCGGAACAAGAGCGGAGACTTGCTCGACAACTCCAGGTCGGTGCAATACATTCGAGTCAACTGAAGAACAAATACTTTCGCATTAGGGCACCGCAGAAGGAGACTACATGGCCGCAGGATCTATCATCGCCGAACTCGACCGCAGATTTGGCATACCAGGGATTGCTGAAGTCGCTGAAGGTAAGGGCGGGCTTCCTTGCGTAAAAGTTACCACTCCGGTGGCCACCGGCGAGATGTATCTTCACGGCGGCCATGTAACCTCGTGGAAGCCGGCTGAACAACAGGATGCTCTCTTCGTCAGCCCGCATTCGCTTTGGGCCGACGGCCACGCGATTCGCGGAGGCATCCCCATCTGCTTCCCTTGGTTTGGCGACAAGGCGGGCGACCCTCACGCTCCGGCTCATGGATTTGTGCGTACCAAGTCCTGGCAGTTGCACTCGATTGAGCACTCTGGCGATGCGGTGACCGTCAGCATGTTCACGGAACATGAGGAGGCTACGAAGAAATGGTGGCCGGCTGACTTTCGCCTGGCGCATCGCGCCACCTTCGGCCCGGAGCTGGTCCTTGAACTGGTAGTGACCAACCCCGGCTCGACAGGGTGGCGCTTCGAGGAAGCGATGCATGCCTACCACAGAGTGGGAGAAGTCACCAAGGCGCGGGTGTCGGGTCTGGACGGCGTGTCGTATTTAGACAAAACCGATTCCTATCGGGAAAAGACCCAGTGGGGCGACGTCGTGATCGAGTCGGAAACCGATCGCGTCTATCTGAATACTCCGCAGGCGCTCGATCTGCAGGATTCTGTCCTACATCGTAGGATACAGATAGCGAAAGTAAATTCGCTGTCGACCGTGGTATGGAATCCGTGGGCGGAAAAAGCCAGCGCCTTGTCCGATCTGGGTGCAGACCAATGGAAGCAGATGCTGTGTATTGAGACCAGTAATGTCGGCAACTTTGCGGTTGAGCTGGCGCCCGGCCGGCAACACATCATGAAGGCCGTAGTCACCCTCGGTCATTTCTAGGAGTTCGACTGCGGTCCAGAGCGTGCAACTCCAGCATCGACCCGGCCGGGAGTAACCGTTCGCTGCGACAGCATGCGCCGTTTCAGGCTGTCATAGATCGGCTCGCTCTGCAGTAACATAGCCACCACCATGGCTACCAGCGATGCTCCCAGCAAGCCCAAAGTCAAATCGGCGCGGCCCGTCATCTCCACCGTCAGCACGATGCCGGTAAGCGGAGCGCGCACCGTAGCTGAAAATAGTGCGCCCATACCGACGATGGCACAGGCCACCGCGGAAACCCCCTGATGTGGAAAGAATTGATTGATCAATCCTGCGAAGAGGGCTCCGGAAGAGGCTCCCAGCAATAATGTCGGCGCAAACAGACCCCCCGGCGCGCCCGCGGCATAGGACCAGGGACCGAGTGCGAAACGCACCAGAAAAATCGTCGTCAGGCTTCCCACGGCAAACTGGTTGGACAGGATGGACTGGGTCAGCGAGTCGCCGCCTCCGACCATGGCCGGCAGGAACCACGCTACTGCTCCCACTGCGCCTCCGATGATGGCGGCGCGTTGCAGTGAGGAGAGCTTTCGCATCTTGTCGCTGACGCGCAACAGACCCATGATCACAGCGTTGTAGAGCGCGCCGGCTGCCCCCAGCAGCGCGCCCAGCGCGAGAAAAGGCCACTTGTCCCAATTCTCAGTCGGACTGACTTGCGGCACGGTGAAGTCGAGAACATTGCCCAGCATCAATCGCATCAGCCATACAGCCACAGAAGCGGCGGCGAGGGTGGCGATCAGCAACCAGGGGGTGAAGCTGCTGGTGAGTTCTTCAAACACGAATATAGACCCGCCAATGGGCGCATTGAATGCAACTGCCAGACCGGCGCCTGCGCTAGCGGCGTCGACCACCCTGCGATCTTCGTCATCTTTAATCAGGAAGCGGGAAAACCACTGGCCGAAGGACGCGCCCATCTGCACCGTCGGTCCTTCGCGCCCCAGGGCCAGTCCGGAGCCCATGGCCAGCAGGCCACCAAAGAACTTCACCGGAACCACCCGCGCGGAAGCCGGTTCGATCTCGCCGCTGAAGACGGCTTCGACACGCTGCACGCCGCTGCCCTCTGCCGTGGGGGCAACCTTAAGCACGAGCAGACGCGCCAGCCAAGCGCCGGCTGCCCCGACAGCGACTGGCACCAGCCAGCCGAAATGTGGCCATCGGTGGGCCCAGCCGATCAACTCGCCCCGCAGAACATCGGATGTGATCAGGAGATAGCGGAAGCCGCCGCCTACCAGGCCGATCAACAGGCCCCCGAGGACACTGGCGCTCAAGATGCGGATCACGCGCGAATTCAACAGCGTCATGAAGGTCGGGCTCCCGACCGCAACGGTCAGCCCATTCTACGCGTGCTGGGTGAAATAGAATTTGTTAGTGCTGGTCCCACCCACCGCCTAATGCCTGATACAGCTGCACATAATTCTGCAACTCAAAGTACCAGGCTTGGGAGACGTTTAGCTCGGCGGCAAAGTAATCCTGCTCGGTCACCAGCACTTCCAGGAAGCTGGTAACTCCACCCTGGAAGCGCACATTGGCCAGACGCGCCGTCTCCTTATAGGTGGCGGCCTGCTCCTCCAGCTTCATGCGATACTTGCGCGAATCGCTGTAGCCAACCAGGCTGTTCGAGACATCGCCAAATGCCTGCAAAACAGTCTGCTTGTAGACCAGTTCCGCCTGATCGCGCTGGGCCCAGGCCAGACGATAGTTACTCCGAATGCGCCCGCCTTCGAAGATCGGCTGCGCGATCTGGCCGCCCACCGCCCAGAAGGTTGCGGGGCCGCTCAGGAAACTAGCGATGGATACGCTTTGCGCGCCAAACTGGCCAGTCAGCGAGATCTGCGGGAAAAACGCTGCTTTGGCTACACCAACGTTAGCATTAGCTGCTACCAGGCTTTCCTCATCGCGACGCACGTCTGGCCTGCGTTGCAATAATGCAGAAGGCAATCCTGCGGGAACTTCCGGCAAGTGCGGCTGGTCGATTAGCGGCAACCCCCGTATGATTTGTCCCGGATTTCTGCCCAGCAGGATGCTGATGTTGTTCTCAGTCTGTTCGATGGATTGCTGCAGGGTGATCACTTCAGCCTGGGCCTGTTGCACCAGCACCTCGGCCTGATAGACATCCGTAATCGCCGAGTCGCCACCTTTGTACTTGATCGTATTCAGCTTAAGAATTCCGGTGTAGGCCTCCACCGAGTCCTGGGAGTACTTCAGCTGAGCATCGAATTGGCGGAGCTGGAAATAGTCGCTGGCCACCAGCGAGATTAAAGTGGTTTGTACGACGTCGCGTCCGTAGACAGTGGAGAGCAAAACGGCGCGGGCGGCTTCGGTGGCGCGCCGATATTGCCCCCAGAAGTCGACGATATAGTTCAGCTGCAATGCCGCGGTGTCGATGGTTGGCGAGCCGGTGAATAACGGCGTCGACTGTTGGTTGGTGACTCCGAAGGTGCCTGCTACCTGGGGAAATTGGTTGGCGCGAGTGATCCCCAAGTTGGCGCTGGCTTGCAGAATGCGGGTCGCCGCAATCCGCATGTCGTAATTGTTGGCCAGCGATTCCTTGATCAGGGCCTGCAGGGTTTCATCCTGAAAGACAGTCCACCATTTCATTTCCGCAAACTGGTCCGCATCCGGCGTCTGCTGAGTGGAGGCATCCGGAGCCAGTCCGCGATACTGGTCCGGAACGCTCAGCGGCGGCCGCTGGTAGTTGGGACCAAGCTTGCAAGCGCTGAGGGAGAGTAGCAACGCGACGACAGTGAAGGTTCTCACCTTAGTCATGTCCAACTCCTTTAGGGTCGACCGCCGGCCCATCTGTCTTGGGCGGCCCCTCTTTTTTCTTGCCTCCCGACAAGAACAAACCAAAACGCTCGACCACGTCGAATGAAACTGGAATGAAGAAGATCGCCAGAATTGTGGAAGCCAGCATTCCGCCGATCACCACCGACCCTAGCACTTGCCGGGAAATGCCACCGGCGCCGGTGGCTACCCACAACGGCACGCAACCCAGGATGAAGGCAAACGCCGTCATCAGAATTGGTCGCAGACGTAACTTGGCTCCGGTCAGCGATGCGTCGATCAGGGTTGCACCTTTGTCGTATTCCATCTTGGCGAACTCGACGATCAGAATCGCGTTCTTGGCCGACAAGCCGATCAGCATGACCAGACCGATCTGCGCGTAAACGTCGTTGTCGAGCTTGCGGAAGTAGAGAGCGACAAACGCTCCAAAGACCGCGATGGGAACGCCCAGCAGTACGGAGAACGGCAACGTCCAGCTCTCGTACTGCGCCGCCATGATCAGGAAGACCACCAGAAACGACAGGCTGAAGATGGTGGCGGGACTGACGCCCTGCGCGGCTTTTTGCTGCTGATACGACATGCCGCTCCAGTCATAGCCCATCTGGGTCGGCATCGTTTTCTTGAAGACGTCTTCCAACGCGGCCATCGCCTGGCCGGAGCTGTAGCCCGGGGCGGCCGATCCGTTGATTTGCACGCACTGGTATAAGTTCTGGCGCATGACAAACTCGGTGCCACTGCGCGAATACGTGCTGGTCAGGGTGCTGAGCGGGACCATCTCTCCGGCCGTATTCCTCACGTAGAACTTACCCAGATTGTCCACATTGGTTCGAAACTTGCCCTCGGCCTGTACCCACACTTGCCACTGCAACCCAAACTGGTTGTAGTAGTTCACCAAGGCTCCGCCCATGAAGGCTTGCAGCGTCTGATATACGTTGGTTAGATTGATCTGCTGCGTGAGGACCTTGGCTTTGTCGACGTTGACCCCGACCTGGGGCACGCCGAACAGCGCGGTGGTCATCACGCCGGCCAGTTCCGGGCGTTTACGAGCTTCTTCCATGAATGCCTGGGTGTTTTTGGCCAGGAAGTCGGTGCCAGAGCCTGATCGGTCTTCCAGAATGAAGGTGAATCCGCCCGAGGTGCCTACGCCCAGAATCGCCGGTGGGGGAAACGAGAAGGCAAGTCCAGAGTTAACCTGAGAAAGCGCCCGCGCCAGGTGGAGTTTGATTCCGTCATAACTGGTTTCCGGCGTCTTGCGGTCGTGCCAGGGTTTGAACGATATGAAGAAGAACGAGCTGTAGGTAGTCTGTACACCGCTAAGCAGGCTGTATCCCAGGACCGAACTCACGTTCTCGACGCCGGGCGTGTCCATGATGATTTTCTCGACCTGCCGGGCCGCCTCCGAAGAACGCTGCAGCGAGGACGCGTCCGGCAGCTGAAGGGCCGCGAAAACGTATCCCTGATCTTCATCAGGCAGGAAGCTGCCGGGAACTTTCGAGCCGAAGAAGCCGGCGCCCACGCACAGAATGCCCAGCAGGATAAAGGCGAACCCGGCTTTGTGGATCAAGTGACGACAGGCGCCGACGTATCCGTCAGTGGCTCGTCCGAACACCCGATTGAACCAGCGGAAGAATGCGCCCAGCGGTCCGCGAGCCTCTTTTTTCGGACGCAACAACATGGCGGACAGCGCAGGACTCAGCGACAACGCGTTGAAGGCAGAGAAGAGAACGGAAACCGCAATGGTGACCGCGAACTGCTGATAGAGCTGGCCGGTAATGCCGGGAACGAATGCCGTGGGGATAAAGACGGCCGCAAGAATCAGGGCGATGGCAACGACCGGACCCGACACCTCCTCCATGGCCTTCTGAGCAGCGTCGTGCGGGGTCATTCCCTCCTCGATATGGTGTTCGACCGCCTCCACGACGACAATGGCATCGTCTACCACCAATCCGATGGCCAGCACCAGGCCGAAAAGCGAAAGCGTATTGATGGAAAATCCGAGAATTGGAAATACGATGAACGCGCCGATCAGCGAGACTGGAACCGCCAGCAAGGGGATCAAGGTGGCTCGCCAGCCCTGCAGGAAGATGTAGACCACCAGAATGACCAGGGCCAAGGCTTCGAACAAGGTCTTCCTGATCTCCTCGATTCCGGCGGTGATGGCTAAAGTGGTGTCGAGAGGAATGGAATACGACAGGTCCTGCGGAAACCTGCCTTTGGCTTCCTCCATAAACTTGCGAACTTCGGCGGAGGTTTGCAGAGCGTTGGCGCCGGGCGTGAGGTAAATGCCCAGTAGAGCGGCAGGCTTGCCGTTGAACCGCCCTTCCAGGTTGTAGTTCTGGGCTCCCAATTCCACCCGCGCGACGTCCTTCAGACGCAGCACGCCGCCCTCCGGTGTGGCGCGAATAATAATCTGGCCGAACTCTTCCGGCGTGGTCAGGCGGCCCGGTGCGCGCACGTTATAGGTGAACGTCTGCCCTGGCGGGACAGGGGATCCGCCGATCTGGCCCGCCGGATTTACCGCGTTCTGCGCCTGCACGGCGCTGATGATCTCGGGAACGGTGACCCCGAGGTTGGCCAGGGTGTCCGGATTCACCCAGATCCGCATGGAGTACTGGCCGGCGCCGAAGACCGATACAGAAGCGATGCCCGGCAAGCGCGTCAGCGCGTAGTTCAGATTGATGTACGCGTAATTGGCCAGAAAAATGTTGTCATAACTCCCGTTGGGCGAAGAGAGGGCGAGCAGCATCAGCGGCGACGATGTCGACTGCTGCACCGTCACGCCGTAGTTAGTCACCGCGCTGGGTAGTTGGGAGTTGGCCTGCCCCTGCCGCATCTGGGCCAGAATCTGGTCGGTGTTGGCATTGGTTCCCAGGGCAAAGTCAACGGTGAGCGTCATCAGGCCGTTGCTGGCGCTGGTGGAGTACATATAGTTCATGCCGGAGACGCCCGACATCTGCTGCTCGATCGGCGTCGCCACCGACTCGGAAACGGTTTGCGCGTCGGCGCCTGGATAGGTCGCCAGCACCTGAATCTGCGGATCGGCGATATTGGGGAATTGCGCCGTCGGCAGACTGAGCATGGCCACCACCCCGACCAGAACCATCAGGATGGAAATACACATGGCCACGATCGGCCGATTAATGAAAAATTTGGGCATGGTTAGTTGCCCCCTGCCGCCGGGGTGGTGGGAGGAACGTAAGGTTTCGCAACCACGGGAATGCCGGTCTTGGCCAGCTCCGGCGCTTGGGCCGCAACCATCTGCAACTTCAGCAGCCCATCCACCACCACTCGCTCCCCGGGCCGTAAGCCTTCGCTGATAATCCAGTTGGTACCAACCCGCTCGCCCGGTTTCACCGGGCGGAATACGGCTTTGTTGTCCGGAGTGACGACGGCCAGCAAGTACATCGATTGCACCTGGGTAACCGCGGCTTGGGGAACCAGGAGCGCCCCTTTGTCGACCCCGGTCTCGATGCGAATCCGGCCAAAACCACCGGGACGCAGCAAGGCATCGGGATTGGAGAACTGTGCCGCTACCTGAATCGTCCCGGTCTGAGTGCCAACCTGGCGGTTCACATAAACGAACTGGCCTTTTGCCGGGTAAGTAATGTCGTTGGCCTGGATATATTCAATGGGCTTGGAGTTCAACGTCGACACGTTAGCTTTGCCGGTGATGATCTGGGTGATGTTGGGGGCGATTTCCAGGAAGTTCCGTTCGCTGATATTGAAGTAGGCCCAGATGGGATTCACCTGCGACACCGTGGTCATCTTGGTCGCTGTGCCCACCAGGTCGCCGATCTGCGCGTTCGACACACCCGCGATGCCATCGATGGGGGAATAGACCTTGGTCCAGCCCAAATTTAATTCGGCATTCTGCAAAGCCGCTTGCTTGGCTTTGAGCTGGGCCTCCCAGGATTGTTGATAGGCCACGTCGTTATCCAATTGCTTTTGCGGGATGGCACTTTGTGCCGCCAGCGGCGTATCACGGGCGACATCAGCCTGGGTTCTGGTCAGGTTCGCTTCGGCCACGGCTACATCGGCCTTGGCTTGATCGACGTCAGCCTGGTATTGGCGAGGATCTAACTCGAACAGCAGTTGTCCCTTCTTGACGAAGTAGCCGTTCTGATAATCCTGCCGGAGCAGGTAGCCTTGCACCTTGGGCGTGATCTCGGCGTTGACCGGCCCCTGCAGTTGCGCCACCCATTCCTCGTAGAGCGGCACATCCTGCTGCAAAGGCTCGACGACGCCGACTTCAGGAGGTCCCGGCTTCGCGGCTTCTTCTTTCTTTTCGCAGGCGGTCAGCAGCAGAGTGATGGCGACTAAGGCTGCGATGGCTGAATTCCGCCATGGACGACACAACGATAGGACCGCGGATTGACACCTGGTTGCGGTTGCCGCTTCGATTCCGCGTGGGCAGCGGTTCGGTCGGGTTTGCATTGACACACTCCTGCTCAGGGTCCAGCGAGATTACATTTACAACCGGCTTCTGTTGCAAGGTTTAAGTGCCTTTCTAGACGAATCTGGTGCGGATTACTACTAGTATTTTTCGCAGTTGTTTACCACCGCCCATCGCTTGTACAGTGCTAAGACGCGTGTATCTCCACCCGGACGGGATTCATACTCTGCGAAAGTGAGCCCAACCAGTGAAGCATGTGGTCATCGTTGGCGGTGGTTTTGCCGGACTGAACTGCGCCCGTAAGTTGGCCGCGCATCCCGAGATTCGTATCACCCTGATCGACAAGAATAACTATCAGCAATTTCAACCGCTGCTGTATCAGGTGGCGGCGGGATTTCTGGCGCCCAGCAACGTCGCCTTCAGTTTGCGGAACATGCTGGTGAAGCATGCCAACGTCGAGGTGAAGATGGCGGAGGTCGTTTCCGCCGATCTGGCGACGCGGACGGTGACGATCTCGGATGGCCAGACCTACCATGGCGATTTCCTGGTCCTGGCCGCGGGATCGCAGGCCAACTTCTTCGGCACGCCCGGAGCCGAGAAGTACTGCTATCCTTTATATTCCCTGCACGACGCGGAATTGCTGCGCTCTCGCATCCTGGCCGTGCTGGAGGCGGCAGATCGCGATCCTACACTCATCACCAAAGGAGCGTTGAACTTCGTGCTGGTAGGCGCCGGCCCCACCGGCACGGAAATGTCCGGGGCATTGGGCGATATGATCCACCGCGCCTTTAAAGAGGAATATCCCAATCTGCCATTTAACCAGGCGAACATTTACGTGGTCGACATGGGACATTGTGTCCTGGGCGCGTTCTCGCCGAAGGGCCAGGCGTACGCCGCAAAAATGCTGGAGCAGCGCGGAGTGAAAATCCGCCTGGGTACAGCCGTCAAGGAGGTGGCATCGGGTCACGTGGTTCTGTCCGACGGCACCAATATTCCCACCCATACCGTCGTCTGGGCAGGAGGTCTGCGCGCATCCAATCTGTCGACCAACCTCGGTCTCCGGCCAGGTCATGGTGGAAGGATCGACGTGCAGCCCGATCTCACCGTATCCGGATTCCCTGGCGTGTACGCACTGGGAGACTTTGCCAACCTCTCCGGGAAAGACGGCAAGCCGTTACCGCAGCTCGCCTCCGTCGCCGAACAAGTCGGCAAGTGGTGCGCGAAGAACATAGCAGCCGATATCGAGGGGAAGCCTAGAAAGCCGTTCGACTACTTCGACAAGGGCATCATGGCAATGATCGGACGCAGTGCGGCGATCGCCGAGATCGGTCCGCATCGTCATGAACTCGAGGGCCCAATCGCCTTCAGCGCATGGATCGGCGTGCATGCGGCCTTGCTGTCGACTATGCAGGCCAAGATCGAAGCCTTTGTGGAATGGGCTTGGGACTACTTCAGCGAAGTGAAAGGTGATCAGGTGCTCGACCGCTTCAGCCAGGCAGACATAGACTGGAACGATAGCGGAGAAGATGCGAGCGGGCCATCTGCGAAGGGCACTTCCGCTAAGTCAGACTCCTGATTGGCCCGTTACGCAAACGAGCCATGCAGCCTCTCTATCAAGCCGTACTGCTGTCCTGGTCAATCCCTCCGGCCGCGAGCTTTGCCCTGGCACTCACGGCAGTTGTGTATCTGCGAGGCTGGTTTCTTCTACGCCGCGCGGGACTTCCCTTTCTGCCCTTGTGGCGTGCTATCAGCTTTCTGGCCGGGCTGCTTTCTCTTTGGACAGCACTGGCTTCGCCTTTAGACACCTTTTCCGGATTCGTGCTCACCGCTCACATGGTGCAGCACATGATCCTGATGATGGTGGCGCCTCCGCTGATCTTGCTGGGCGCACCCCTGATTCCTCTGGTGCGTGGACTTCCCATCTTTGCAGCACGCGAATTTGCGGGACCGTTCCTCAACTGGCGACCGGCACAGCAGGTAGGAAACACGCTGACCAATCCCATCGTTGCCATGCTTCTGATGGGCGCGGCAATGTTTGCCTGGCACACGCCCAGACTTTACGAGTTGGCGCTGGCTTCAAGTTCGTGGCACGAAGTCGAACATGCCTGTTTCTTCCTGACTTCGCTGCTGTTCTGGTGGCCGGTGATTCAACCCTGGCCCAGTCGCTCGCGGTGGCCACGCTGGGCGATGGTTCCGTATCTGTTGGTGGCCGACCTGCAGAACACGGCTTTGTCGGCGATTCTGGTTTTCTCCGATCGTCTGCTCTATCCCTCTTACGCTACCGAGCCCCGACTGTTCGGCTTCCCGGCCCTGCACGACCAGGCAGCATCGGGAGCCATCATGTGGGTGCTGGGATCGCTGGCTTACGTGGTGCCCGCCATGGTTATTGCGGTCCACTGCTTGCAACGCCGGCCGTTACCCGCCGAGATCGTGCCGCCTCGCAAGCCTGAGGCTTCGGCTCTCGATACGCTGCACACGATTTCCCGGAGACTTTCGCTTGCCAAGCGCTTCCCGCGGCCACGGCTGAGTGTCCGAGCTATCGAGGCAGCATCGTTTCTGATCTTATTTGCGATTGCCGGCCTGGGTTTGGCGGGGATGACTTCCGGATCGTCCCATGACGATGACGATGATCAGGCTCTGCGGCTGCAACAGCAATCGGGACCGTTCGCCGTAGCCGTCTTCGCTCAGCCCGGGGACCTGGAAGTTGGCCTGTCAACTTTCGCAGTGCTGGTTCAAGATTCTGAAACGCAGGAAACGTTGCTCGATGCCCATGTCCATCTCAGCGCACAACAAACCGGCGACTTGTCGAGCCCGGCTTCCGTCAAAGCCAGTCCAGCGGAGTCGGAGAACAAGTTGCTGCAGTCGGCAGAGATAAACCTTCCTGCGGCAGGTGACTGGACGGTGCATGTTGCCGTCCAGCGAAACCCAGCCAGCGCCGCCTTCGCGCTGCCAGTCCATGTTATAAAACCCGCCAGCGGTTTCGCGATTCCGTGGTCGTATCTAATCCTGTTGACGTTTACCGCGATCTTGTTGTTCGTCTACCTTCGACGCCACCGAACGGAAAAGTCTGCTCACGTTGAGCAACCTGTTTCGACACTGCAGTCATGAATTCCGCGGCGGGGCTAGCAAACTTTGTCTTCGCGAACCAGGCCCTCCGTATTAAAGCTGCATTACAACCCGCGAATTTCCTTGAGGTGCGCTCGCAAACGTCTCGCCAGCGGCTTATTCTAGTAAGAGCCGGTCTCAGGAGAGATCAGATTTGTGTCAGGCTCGACTTTTGGTCGTGCCGAAGGAAGGCTTAAAGTTTCCGGGATTCAGCCCTGCAAGCCAGGTGCTTTGAGCTGAAAGCCCGAGGTTATCGGTGAGTCTTTGCGGCACGGCTAAAGCCATGCCCTGACACAAAGCGAATAGTTTCCTAAGAAGAACAGCCATCCTAACGATGCAAGGAGTTCCTTTCATGGCAACCACGACTGCAACCGCCGACGCCGAAGATCTTTCTCTGAGCGCATACGGAAAGGCCCGCTCTACCGTAGACGGTGCTCCGCTCAGCGCCGACGAACTGCGCAAGACCATCGCCTATTGGCGCGCCTGCAATTACCTCAGTCTGGGGATGATCTACCTCTACGACAATCCTCTGCTGCGCGAGCCTTTACGCGTGGAGCACATCAAGAATCGCCTGCTAGGACATTGGGGATCGAGTCCGGGATTGTCTTTTCTCTACATCCATCTGAGCCGCCTGATCAAGAAATACGATCAGGACATGATCTTCCTGGCGGGCCCGGGACATGGTGCTCCCGGCGTGCTGGGTCCGGCTTATTTGGAAGGAACTTATTCCGAGATCTATCCCGAGAAAGGCGAGGATTACGAGGGCTTGCGTGAGTTCTTCAAGCAGTTCTCTTTTCCCGGCGGCATCGGCAGCCATTGCACGCCGGAGACGCCGGGCTCGATCCACGAAGGCGGCGAGCTGGGCTATGTGCTGTCGCATGCCTGCGGCGCAGCTCTCGACAATTCTGGTTTGATCGTGGCCGCCGTGATCGGCGACGGCGAATCCGAAACCGGGCCTCTGGCGACTTCGTGGCACGTAAACAAGTTCCTGAATCCGGCGCGCGACGGCGCCGTGCTGCCCATCCTTCACCTGAACGGCTACAAGATCAACAATCCCACTCTGCTGGCGCGCATCAGCCACGACGAACTGGAAAACCTGCTCCGCGGCTATGGCTGGACGCCGTATTTTGTCGAGGGCTCCGATCCTGAGAGCATGCATCAGGCAATGGCTGCGACCGCCGAACATTGCCTGCTGGAAATCAATCAGTATAAGAGCGATGCCCGCCGCTCGGCTTCCGCCAAGCCGCCCAGCCGGCCGCGCTGGCCGATGATCGTGTTACGTTCGCCCAAAGGCTGGTCGGCTCCCAAAGAGGTCGAAGGTCATCGGCTGGAAGGATTCTGGCGCGCTCATCAGGTTCCGCTGCCGGATGTGAAGAAAGATCCTGAGCAGCTTCGTACTCTGGAAAACTGGATGCGATCGCAGAAACCGGAAGAGCTGTTCGACGCCAACGGCACCTTGATCGCCGAACTGAAAGCGCTGGCGCCGACCGGCCCGCGCCGCATGAGCGCCAATCCTCACGCGAATGGCGGCGTCTTGAAAAAGGCATTGCGGTTGCCCGAATTTCGCGAATACTCTTTTGACGTCGACAAGCCGGGAACCACCCTGGCGGAAAACACCCGTCCGTTGGGCAGGTTCCTGCGGGACGTGATGAAGCGCAATATGCGTACGTTCCGCGTCTTCGGTCCCGACGAAACCACGTCCAACAAGCTCGATGCGATTTACGACGTCAGCAAGAAGTTCTGGATCGAGGAGTACTTCCCCGAAGACAGCGATGGCGGCGAACTGGCGCCCGATGGCCGGGTCATGGAAATGCTGAGCGAGCACACCATGGAAGGCATGCTGGAAGGCTACCTGCTTACCGGTCGTCACGGCTTCCTTTCGACCTACGAAGCCTTCGTCCACGTCATCGACTCCATGTTCAACCAGCATGCCAAATGGCTGGAGATCTCCCGCAACCTGTCGTGGCGCGCCGATATCGCTTCCCTTAACCTGCTCATCACCTCCACCGTCTGGCGGCAGGACCACAACGGCTTCACCCATCAGGATCCCGGATTCCTCGACGTGGTGCTCAACAAGAGCGCCGCCATCACCCGCATCTACCTTCCGCCCGACGTCAATTCCCTGCTCTCGGTCGCCGATCATTGTCTGCGCAGCGTGAACTACGTCAACGTAATCGTCAGCGACAAGCAGTCGCACCTGCAATTCATGGACATGCAGGCGGCCATCAACCACTGCACCAAAGGCATCGGCATTTGGGACTGGGCCAGCAATGATCAGGGAGGTGAACCTGATCTGGTGATGGCTTCGGCGGGCGACATTCCAACCCAGGAAGCCCTGGCTGCTACCGCGCTGCTGCGCGAAGCTTTCTCCGACATCAAAATCCGCTTCATCAATGTGGTTGACCTATTCAAGCTGCAACCACACAACGAACATCCTCACGGATTGTCAGACTGGGATTTCGACTCGCTGTTCACCGTCGACAAGCCGGTCATCTTCAACTTTCATGGTTATCCCTGGCTGATCCATCGGCTCGCCTATCGCCGCACCAACCATAACAACATCCACGTGCGCGGCTACAAGGAGAAAGGCAACATCAACACGCCGCTGGAACTGGCGATCAACAACAACATCGACCGCTTCAGCCTGGCCATGGATGCCATCGATCGCGTACCCCGGCTGCAGCGAATTGGAGGCCACGTGAAGGAGAGCTTCCGTAATATGCAGTTGGAATGCCGCAACTATGCGCACGAGCACGGCATCGACCAACCCGAGGCCGCCGATTGGAGATGGCCGTACTAAGGCACCAATAGAATGTCGCGTGGGAGGGTCGTGTCTCCGCTTGGCCCTTATGACGGATGCGGCTCGCCCAGAATACAGCGTACCGTGTCACGGGCAATCAGCAACTCTTCGTCAGTCGGGATCACATAGGCCTGCAGGCGCGAGTCATCCGTGCTGATCATGCCCTCTTTACCAATCATCTCCTGATTGCGTGCGTCGTCCAGCCCAAGGCCGGCCCACTGCAAACCTTCGCAGATGCCGGCCCGGATTTGCGGCGAGTTCTCGCCGATGCCGCCGGCAAAAACCACCGCGTCCGCTCCGCCCATGCACGCCAGAAACGCGCCAATATACTTGCGGGCGCGATAGCAGAACATGTCGATTGCCAGCCGCACTCGCCGGTCGTCGTGCTCTTTCAGTTCCGACTGCAGGATGCGCATGTCGTTGCTCAGTCCCGAAATGCCCAGCAACCCCGACTGCGTGTTCAGCAGGGTCTCCACTTCCTGCGTCGACAAGCCTTCCTTGATCGCAATCAGGTTCACGATCGCGGGATCAATATCACCGGAGCGCGTTCCCATGACCAGACCTTCCAGCGGAGTCATGCCCATCGACGTATCCACCGGGTAGCCAGCGCGAATCGCCGCCGCTGAACAGCCGTTGCCCAGATGCAGAGTGATGACGTGCGTCTGCTCGCGAGTCAAGCCACGCAGAGCGCGATAACGATAAGCGACATAACGGTGCGACGTTCCATGGAAGCCGTAGCGCCGGATGCGATGTTGCCGGTAGAGATGATAGGGCACCGCATAAAGGTAGGCCACCTCGGGCAGCGAATGATGGAAGGCGGTGTCGAACACGGCTACCTGGGGCAACTTCTTGCCGAACAGCTCGCGCGCCGCCTGAATGCCCTTGATGTTGTTGGGATTGTGCAACGGCGCCAGATCGATGCAATCCTCGATGCCCTGTAACACATCGTCGGTAATGATGGCCGATTCCGTAAATCGTTCGCCGCCATGCACCACGCGATGGCCCACCGCATTTATGTCGGCCGAACTCTGAATCGCGGTGACTCCTGACTCGTCGGAGGCTATATAACGCACCAGATAATCCAGTGCCCCTGAGATGTTGCGCAAGGGGGCCGTGAATTTCCGTCTGGGTTGCTGACCGGCCTGAAACGTAACGATGGCCTCGCCACCGATGCGCTCGACTTCACCCTTGCACAGGCGCTCATCCTTGTGTTGCCTGATGCGGTCCAGATCGGTCGCAATTATCTGAAACTTCAAGCTGGAACTTCCCGAGTTGAGTATGAGTACGTTCATGATGTGTTCGTAATCCGGAGCAATTTTGCGCTTCGGCGACCTTCCGGCCTTCGATTTGCCCATCCTGGGCGCGCTTTCAGGATCCTATCAGTTCATCCGCAATGCGGTTGGATACAGCGGACCAACGTAAGGGAGCAGAGCTTAGGTGGCGGCCTCGAGTCGGACCCTAAAGCCTGCCTTGAACGCAAATTCTTAATTCTGTCCGGCAAGCCTGATCCGGGCAAAGCTCCCAGCAGTTCTTCGTTGCGTTTCTTCACCTCTCAGATTAGCGATTTCTTAACTTGACTTTCCTCGGAAGTAGCCTCGCTTCCCCAACCAAACACGTTCTGGATGCAGCCCAATATGCGGCTAGCGTGGTTTTTCCCTGGGCCGCAATGATGCCAAGACCTAGATCAACCCGCGGCTTTCTTTTGGTCTGCGATTTGCTTGAAGAAGAATCGTTTCGTGCCGATGAAATCCATGGGCACGCTCTGCTTTCGACCCCATCTGGACAGGAGACCGCATGGATCTGAACTCGCCGACAAATCAGTTGTCTGACCCGATGGATGGAATGGACGAGGTGATCAAGGAGTTTCTGGTCGAGAGCAATGAGGGTTTGGACCGTTTCGATCGCGATTTGCTCGCCCTGGAAAAGGACCGGACTTCGCGGGAACTGCTGGATAGCATTTTTCGCGCGGTCCACACGATCAAGGGGACCGGCGGAGTGCTCGGCTATGAAAAGCTGGTCTCGATTTCACACGTGGGCGAAAGCGTGCTCAGCAAGATGCGGGACGGCTTGCTGCTGTTGTCACCCGAGATCGCAACCGTGCTGCTGGCCATGGCTGACTCCCTGCGGCGCGCGCTGGAACAGATTGCACTGAATGGTACAGAAGGCGACGCCGATTACTCCGGCCTCGTCCGGCAGTTGTCGGAAGTGCTCGAGCAGGTTCAGCGGCCCCCCGGGAAGCCGGTCGAGGTGAAGGTCAACGATTCCCAAGAGCCGGGGCCGCATCCCGACTCTGCCCCGCGATTGGGCGAAATTCTGGTCAGCGCGGAACAGTGTGAGCCGGACGATGTGCAAACCGCGGTGCAACTGCAGAAAGAAGGCGACCCCCGGCCGGTGGGCGAGATTCTGGTGAGCCAGCGGGTCGTGGCGCCTACGGCGATTGCTGAAGCACTCAAGGCGCAAATCGAGCACCATGACGTGACCAGCAACACCATCCGGGTCGACGTCGCTCTGTTGGACAAAGTGATGAACCTGGTGGGCGAGCTGGTGCTGGCCCGCAACCAGGTTCTGCAGTTCACCGGAACCCAGGAGGACAGCGGTTTTCTCAGTACCGCGCAAAGGCTGAACCTGATAACCACCGAGCTGCAGGAAGGGGTGATGAAGACCCGCATGCAGCCCATCGGCAATGTGTGGAGCAAGCTGCCGCGCATTGTGCGCGACCTGTCGGTGGGATGCGGAAAACGGGTCGAGGTCCAGATGGAAGGATCCGGGACGGAGCTGGACAAAACGATTATCGAAGCCATCAAGGACCCGCTCACTCACATCATTCGTAACGCCGTGGACCATGGCATCGAAATGCCTGAAGTGCGGGTGGCGCGGGGCAAATCCGTCGACGGCCATCTCCTGTTGCGCGCCTTCCACGAGGGCGGCCAGGTCAATATCGAGATTTCAGACGACGGCGACGGTATTGCCACCGAAAAGCTCAAGGCCAAGGCCATTGCCAAAGGACTTATCTCCGCCGAACAGGCTGCCCGGATGTCGGAGCGCGAAATTCTGAACCTGGTATTCGCCCCTGGGCTTTCAACCGTAGAACAGGTCAGCAACATCTCGGGGCGCGGGGTGGGCATGGATGTGGTGAAAACCAACATCGAGAAAATCGGCGGCACCGTGGACGTGCAAAGCAGCAGCGGCCGGGGCACTCTGCTGAAGATCAAGATTCCCCTGACCCTGGCCATCATCCCGGCCCTGGTGGTGACCAGCGGCGGCGAGCGCTTTGCCATTCCGCAGGTCAGTCTGGTTGAACTGGTCCGCTGCGAAGGCGAGCAGGCCGGACACAATATCGAGAACGTTCACGGGGCCAGCGTCTATCGCCTGCGCGGCAACTTATTGCCGCTGGTTTATCTCAACCGCGAACTGCATATTTCCGCCGGGCAGGCCGGGGCCCAGTCGGTCAATATCGTGGTCTTGCAGGCCGGCGACCGGCAATTCGGGCTGGTGGTTGACGACATCAACGATACCGAGGAGATTGTGGTAAAGCCGCTGTCCAAGCAGCTGAAAGGGGTGTCCTGTTTTGCCGGAGCGACCATCATGGGAGACGGTCATGTGGCTCTCATCCTGGACGTGCTGGGGCTGGCGCAGATGGCCAGGGTGGTCTCCGAGCTGCGCGAAAAGAGCCTGGCGGAACACGGCGCCAAGTCCACGGACAATCAAGATGCTCGCCAATCCTGGTTGCTGTTCCGCATAGGAAGCGGCGGCCGGATGGCGATGCCTCTTTCGCTGGTGTCGCGGCTGGAGGAGTTTCCCGCGGCGCAGGTGGAGCGTTCCACCGGTCGCGAGGTCATTCAATACCGCCAGCAGATCATGCCCTTGATCCGTCTGGCGCAGGCTTTCGGGCACGCCCCCATCGCCGACAGCGAACTGCTGCAGGTCATAGTGTATTCCAACCAGGGCCGCAGCGTGGGGCTGGTGGTCAATGAAATCCTGGACATCGTCGACCAACAGGTAGCCGTCCAGCGCGTGCACGGCGCCGGAGCGCTGCAGGGCACCGCGGTCATTCAGCAGCACGTGACCGATCTGCTGGATGTACCGGCACTGCTGGCCGAACAGCACTTGAGCAGCACGGGAGTAGCGGCATGAACATCGAACGGCAACTCTGTACCTTTTTTCTCCAGGGACTGTTCTTCGGCGTGGAGGTCGAAAAAGTTCAGGAAGTCATTCGCTACCAGGAGATGACTCGGGTCCCGCTGGCGCCGGCGGTGATTGCCGGGTTGATCAATCTGCGCGGCCAGATCGTCACCGCCATCGATCTTCGTCACCAGTTGGGATTATCTGCCCGGACCAGCCAGGAGCTTCCCATGAACGTGGTGATTCGCCGCGACGACGGTCCCATCAGCCTGCTGGTGGACGAAATTGGCGACGTAGTCGAGGTGGACGAGCAGTGGTTTGAACATCCCCCGGACACCCTGGACGGCCAAGGGCGGGAATTTATTCGCGGCGTTTACAAACTCAAGCAGCAGTTGCTGCTGTTGCTGGACACCGACAAAGCGATTTCGGTGGTGGGCACGCGTCCGGCTTAGAAAGCACAGCAGTATCAACCCCACACGAGAAAAGGAGCTTGCATGCTACACGCGCACAGTAAAGGGAACGGAGTCCACAAGAGCCAGCCGAATGGTGAAGCGGCAGACGGGTCTATGACTATGGTGGCGCAACCGCACCTGGCCGGCGAAATTGCCCGGGTCATGAAGGCGATTCACTTTGGTCAGATCCATGAGCGGGCCAGCCTTCAGGGCTTTGAGCCGGAGGAGTGCGACCTGCTGCGGGCGGTCAACCAGGCGCTGGACTCGCTCACCACTCCACTGACGATGGCTACGGAATGCCTTGGCAGCCTCAGCCAGGGCAAGATTCCAGAGAAGATCACGGCCAACTTTGCCGGCGACCTCAACGCTACAAAGACCAACCTTAATAACTGTGTCGACGCCCTCGGAGGGTTGTCGGAAGTCAATCAGGCACATGACCGCATGGCAGTCAACGATGTTTCAGCGCCCGTCGGGGAAAGTTACCCCGGAATTTTCGGTGAGCTGTGCCACTCCACCAATCAGGCCCAAGGGCGGCTTCGGAATGCTGTCCGCATCCTGAAACTGATTGCCGCGGGAAGCTTCACCCAGGAACTGGAAGGGCTGGAAAAAGTCGGCAAGCGTTCGGAAAAAGACGAGTTCGTGCCCGCTTTTATCACCATGATGCGGTCGGTGACTGGCCTGATGATCGATGCCGAGATGCTGGCTAAGGCGGCGGTTGAGGGTAGACTGGCCACCCGGGCCGACGCCAGCAAACACAGTGGGGACTTCCGCAAGATCGTCGAAGGCGTGAACGCTACGCTGGATGCCGTAATCGGACCGCTGAATGTCTCGGCCGACTATGTCGACAAAATCAGCAAAGGCAACATTCCGCCTAAGATCACTGATAACTACAACGGCGACTTCAACGTCATCAAGAACAATCTGAACCAGTGCATCGATGCTCTAAATGGCCTGACGGACGAGATGGCCCGGATATCGGAGGCACATAACGCGGGCGACATCGACGCGGTCATTCCCGTGGAAAAATTCGAAAACGCTTACCGGACGATGGCTAGGGGCGTCAATGAAATGGTGCAGGGCCACATTACGGTGAAAAAGAAAGCAATGGCCTGCATCGCTGAATTTGGCAAGGGCAACTTCGAAGCTCCGCTGGAAAAGTTTCCCGGCAAGAAGGCCTTTATCAATGACACCATCGAAGAGGTGCGCAGCAAGTTGCAAGCATTGATCGTGGACACGGACCTGCTGGTGCAAGCCGCGGTCAAAGGTCAGCTGGCTACCCGCGCCGACGCCGGCAAACACGGTGGCGACTTCCGCAAGATCGTCGAAGGGGTGAATGCCACTCTGGACGCGGTGATCGGGCCGCTGAATGTCTCGGCCGACTATGTAGACAAGATCAGCAAGGGCAATATCCCAGCCAAGATCACCGATAACTACAACGGTGATTTCAACATCATCAAGAACAACCTGAATACCTGTATCGATGCAGTCGGCGCTCTGGTCGCTGACGCCAACATGCTGGCCAAAGCGGCGGTTGAGGGCAAACTGGAGACGCGCGCCGATGCCAGCAAGCATGGCGGCGACTTCGGCAAGATCGTCGCGGGAGTGAATGCCACTCTGGACGCGGTGATCGGACCGCTGACCGAAGTTGGCCAGGTGCTCGACAAGATGGCCGGTGGCGACCTCACCGTCCAGATTGCCAGGGACTATGCCGGGGATTTCGACCGCTTGAAAACCACGGTCAATACGCTGGGCACGCAGGTGCGCAGCGCCATGCAGCAGATCGGGACCAACGCCAATGCTCTGGTTTCGGCGGCCGAGGAACTCAACAAAGTCAGCCAGCAGATGAGTGCCAGTGCGGACGAGACGGCTACCCAGGCCAATGTAGTCTCGGCTGCCTCCGAACAGGTTGCCGCCAACGTGCAGACCGTGGCCACCGGCGCCGACGAGATGGGGGCCAGCATCAAGGAGATTGCCAAGAACACGGCCGATGCCACCCGGGTGGCGACGGCGGCGGTGAAGTCGGCTGAGACCACCAACGAAACCATCGGCAAGCTGGGCCAGAGCAGCGCCGAGATCGGGCAGGTGATCAAAGTCATCACTTCGATCGCCCAGCAGACCAATCTGCTGGCGTTGAACGCCACCATCGAGGCGGCGCGTGCCGGCGAAGCCGGCAAGGGGTTTGCGGTAGTAGCCAACGAAGTCAAAGAATTGGCCAAGGAGACGGCCAAAGCCACGGAGGACATCAGTCGCAAAATCGAGGCCATCCAGGGCGACACCAAAGGCGCGGTGGCAGCCATCGGCCAGATCAGCAGCGTCATCGTGCAGATCAACGACATTCAGAACACGATTGCCAGCGCAGTAGAGGAGCAAAGCGCTACTACCAACGAGATCAGCCGCAATCTGGCGGAAGCGGCCCACGGCAGCACCGAGATCACGCGCAACATTGGCGGCGTAGCGGAGGCGGCGCGTACCACCACGGCCGGCGCTACCGACACCCAGAAGTCGGCGCAGTCGCTGGAGCGCATGTCGGCCGAGTTGCAAGGTCTGATCGCGCAGTTCAAGTACTGAATCGCAACCTTGGGTGTCCGCCGTGAACTCCTGGCGGGCACCCGGGTGATCCTAACGGCCGGAGCGCGGAAAGGAGATTCGAATGCGTGCACTTGTCGTCGATGATTCTTCTGCGATGAGAGCGGTGCTTCGAATGCTACTCAGGAAGCAACAGTTTGAAGTGGCAGAAGCCAAGGACGGGCTGGACGCATTGCAAGTGTTACAGCGCATCGCGCCGGTCGACCTGATTCTGATTGACTGGAACATGCCGGTGATGAATGGTTTCGACCTGCTGCAGCGCATCCGGGGCGAAGGCAAATATGGGCCAACCAAAGTCGTAATGGTGACTACGGAAACGGCGCTGGCGGAGATGTCTAATGCCTTGGCGGCTGGCGCCGACGAATACATCATGAAGCCCTTCACCGCCGCCGTGATAGAGGACAAGCTGCGCTTGATGGGTCTGTGAATATGCATCGCAAGATCAGAGTGCTGGTAGTGGACGACTCGGTGACGATGCGCCGCATCCTGTCCGACGCAATCTCGTCCGATCCCGGACTGGAAGTGGCCGGCTACGCCGCCAACGGCCAGATCGCCATGGCGATGTTCGACCAGGTTTCTCCCGATATTGTGACTCTCGACGTGGAGATGCCGGTGATGGACGGCTTGGCGACGCTGAGAGCTATGCGCCAGTCGCGACGTCGGCAACCTGTCATCATGTTCAGCACCTTGACCGAAAGAGGAGCTGAGGCGACTCTGGATTCGCTGGCGCTGGGAGCCAGCGATTATGTCGCCAAGCCTATCCATGCCGGCAGCCTGGACGCCGCCCGGGAACGAATACGCCAGGCTCTGATTCCCAAGATCAAAGCCTTGTGTCCCGTTGCTGCCCGGGCAGAAAGGCCGCGCTGGGCTGCGGCAGCGGCGAAACCTCTGCTGCGCCGGATGGATTCACTGGCGCGCATTGAAGTTGTAGTTATTGGCAGCTCCACTGGCGGTCCTAATGCACTGGCCACGGTACTGCCCAGAATCCCCGCCGGCTTTCCGGTGCCCGTGCTCATCGTGCAACACATGCCGCCGGCCTTCACCCGCTTTCTGGCGCAGCGGCTGACTGCGCTGTGTCCGCTACCGGTGGAAGAGGCATCGCAAGCAGGTCCGGTTGGGCCAGGAACAATCAGGGTGGCCCCTGGCGATTACCATCTGGCAGTCACCCGCGATCGGGGAACAATTCGGATGCAGGTCAATCAGGGTCCAGCCGAAAATTCCTGCCGGCCATCGGCCGATGTTTTGTTTCGCTCCGCGGCTCAAGTTTTCTGCAACCGGGTTCTGGCGGTGGTCCTTACCGGTATGGGGCAAGACGGCTTGCGGGGTTGTGAAGCGCTGGCGGATCTGGGGGCTTCCATCATAGTTCAAGACGAAGCCAGTTCCGTGGTCTGGGGCATGCCCGGTTTTGTTGCCAAGGCGGGTTTAGCCGACACGATTCTCCCGCTCACCGAGATCGGCGATGCCATCGTCAGGCGGGTAACGGCCTTCCGGCCAGCCTCGATGGCGCAAAGTATTTCTCGGCTGGTGGCGCGATGAGTCTGGCCCCGCTTGACTTTGAATATCTGCGGCATCTGGTTCGGACCCACAGTGCCATAGTGATCGATCCCGGCAAGGAATATCTGGCGGAAACCCGTTTGGCTACCCTGGTCAGCGAACAGGGTTGCGCGTCATTGCAAGAGTTTCTGGGAGTACTTCGTCGCCAGGCTTTTAGTGGGCTGCATCGCAAGGTGCTGGACGCGATGACCAACAATGAGACCTGGTTTTTTCGCGATTGTAATCCCTTCACGGCGCTGGCGGGATTGGTGATTCCCGACCTCTTGAAGCGCCGGGAGAGAGAGCGGAACATCGCGATTTGGAGTGCTGCATGTTCCAGTGGACAGGAGCCCTACAGCATCGCCATGCTGGTTCGTGAGAACTTCAACCTGCCGGGCTGGAAATTTTCCATCCTGGGCACGGACTTCTGTAACACCATCCTGGAACGCGCCCGAACGGGCCTGTACCGCCAAATGGAAGTGAATCGCGGATTGCCCGCCAAATTGCTGGCCAAGTATTTTGTGCAGCAGGGACTGTGCTGGCAATTAAAGCCGGAAATTCTGGCTGCAGTCACGTTCCAGTTTTTGAATCTGGCTGAACCGTGGGCAAGCACGATTCCGCCGGCCGACATCATATTCCTACGCAATGTGCTGATCTATTTCGACGTAGAGACGCGCAAACAGATTCTGGGCCGGGTGCGCCGGCTGCTGTGTCCGGATGGATATCTTTTCCTGGGCTGTGCCGAGACCACCTTGAACCTGGACGCCGGATTCCAGCGGGTTCAAACAGACAAGTATGTTTGCTACAAACTAAAGGGCTAGAGAAGCATGATTACCAAAATTGGTGATGAAGAACTGGCGGGTGTGGTAGAGGAGATATTCGGCTCTATGGCCGGCATTCAGATGGCACCGTCTGCGGGGCTGATTGCACCGGACCGTGCGACCGGCTATATAACTTCGGCAGTGCAGATTGTTGGTGACTGGCAAGGAGCTGTGCAGCTGGATATAGACCTGGAGTTAGCCCGTCGCGTGTGTGCCAATCTGATGGGGGTCGACGCCGACGATCTCTCGCCGCAGGATATCCGCGATGCGGCAGGCGAACTGGCCAACATGACGGGCGGCAGCGTCAAGACTCTGTGTGCACCCAGTTGCGGATTATCTCTACCCACAGTGGTCACTGGCCGGGACTACGAGTTCAGCCTATCGCAGGGTACCGTTGTCCAAACTTCGTCATTTTTGCACGAATGCGGAGCCCTGACGGTTAGCATTATCGAAAAACAGCCAGCCTCAGGAAGGGCTCCGGCCAGGGAATAAGTAAGACAGAATCGCCGATTTCCATCGGCCGCGGGTTCGTGAGATTGCCTGTTTCTAGAGTACGAAACGGGGTGCTCTAGTATCGGCCTGCGTCTATCAGGCTGAAGGTCATAACTCCAGGTACCCAACTCAATTGGCCCTGCTGTTTACTAATCCTACCCCCACTTACACCAGAGCTCCTGCTACACTATTAAGATTAAATTTCCGAAGGATATGAATGGACATCCAAAGCGTACTGACACAACTGAGACAAGAAGCTAGTCGTATAGAAGATGCAATCGCAGCTCTCGTGGGGTTAGAGTCGTCAACTCCGCGGCGCGGCCGTCCGCCTAAGGCCGGCCGGGGAGCGCCAGCCGGCAGCCGGAAGCGCCGCACAATGAGCGCTGCGGCGCGGGCCAAAATCGCGGCTGCCCAGCGGGCGCGGTGGGCAAAGCAAAAGGGACATGCGACCCCCAAGAAGGCCGCTGGTCGTGGTCCAATGAGTGCCGCGGCCCGCAAGAAATTGTCGCGGATGATGAAGGCTCGCTGGGCAGCGAAGAAGAAGGCAGCTTAGGCGAAGCAACTACTGCTGTATAAGTACGCGGGAGGTCCGGCTAGATGAAGTTACAGCCTGGAACCTTCGCCCGCCTCCCGCTACTCAAATTGGATTTGAACCGGATCAAGCAACGGCAGGCTCTACTTACAATTGAGCGCAATCGCTGGTTCGCAAATTCAATCCCTCTCTTTGCCGGCGTACCTTAGGAACACCAGATCAACTTGACGGTGATGAGTGTCCTTTTGCCGCGTTCGTTGAGGGGTGATCACGCTCCCACTTCGCGCCGCTGATAACGCAGCGAAATCCGAGATGGTTTGTGCCGGTGCTGATCTCGCCCTTGCCTCGCGTGCCCACGATGTAGCGTGAACAGTACTGATCGGTACAGAGGAACGAGCCCCCGCGATGAACTTTCTTGGGTTCGTTAGGCTCATCGGGATCGAACGCCGATGGGGGTCCTTGCGGGTTGCGGGCCACACCACCGGCGGCCACGAGCTGTTGATAATAGTCGGGACGATACCAATCGCTGGTCCATTGCCAGACATTCCCCGCCATGTCATACAATCCGTATCCGTTCGCAGCGTATCGCGCGACCGGGGCAATCCCCGCATAGCCATCCTCGCCAGTATCGGTGTCAGGGAAATGTCCCTGATGGGTGTTCGCCATCCACTTGCCTTGAGGACGGAATTTTTCGCCCCACACGAAAGGCTTGCCAGCCAGGCCACCGCGAGCCGCGAACTCCCATTCGGCTTCGGTCGGCAAGCGCTGTCCCGCCCACTTGGCGTAGGCCGCGGCGTCTTCATAGGCAACCTGCACCACCGGATAGTTGTCTTTCCCCTTAATGTTGCTGGCTGGACCGGTCGGATGTCGCCAGTTGGCTCCCTTGACGTAGCTCCACCATTGAAAATGGTTGTCGAGAGGCACGGGATGATTGGGCGGCGAAAAGACCACCGATCCCGCGACCAGATTCTCTGGAGGGGCGCCGGGAAAATCTTCGGCGCGCGGTTTCCGTTCAGCGACGGTAATGTATCCGGTGGCCTTAACGAACTTGGCAAACTCAGCATTAGTAACGTCGGCTTTGTCCATGAAGAAGCCATCCACATACACCCGATGGATGGGACGCGCATCTTTGGTCGCCTTCATGCCGACGTCGTCCATGTCCGGCGGATCGGCTGCTCCCATGGAGAACTCGCCACCTGGAATCCAGGCCATGCCCGCCGGGGCTCGGGCTGGAGCAGGAGAACGATTGGTAATGGTGGGCTGAAATGCGGAAGAGGTTGATGAGGCGGTTACTCGGGCCTCACCGTGACCGGGCCAATAGAGTATCCATGCCGAAGCCATCAGGACAATCAGCAGGATAAGGATAAGATTGCGTCGGCCTTGTCTTGCCGTCGCGGCGTAGTCGATATTCTGTTGCCTGTTACATTTTCTCTTCACTGCTTTACTCACATCCATGTTTCTCGTCGTGACCAATCAGGCTAACTGCCGCTTACCGATTTTACGTAACCATCATCTTACTCGGCTTCGCCGTTCGTTTGATCCCTATAACGAATTAGTGGACCCGGGCGCTGACGATAACATGATCGATGTCACCAAGGGTTGAGCAACACTAATTGGTGGCCTTTAAGTTACCCAGCTCTGCGAGCGCTGCGACTTTTCCGCAGCCGAATTCCCTAATGTCATTTCAATTTGATCCCACCCGACTGACTTGCGCAGCGGGCATTCTGGCTTTTCTACTGGCAACCTCGCCCAAGCATCGGGCGCGATTGATGCTGCCGAGGGGCGCACTGTCGGGTGTGGAGTGTCCGGTGACGTCGAAATATACTGCTTCCGCCTCGACCGGGTCGAGTTGCGATTTCGACTGGAGAGTTAGCCGGCCAACTGTATGGAAAGGCGCCTCCGCCTCGTTCCAGTTCACACTTGCATTTTCGATCCAGAAGTTCGCATCCTGACGCTTGCCCCAATACGTCATCTTGTCGGGGTCGAGGAACTGTATTCCAAAGTCGAAACTGCTCATCTGGCTATCTTCTCTTACATGCCGAAGCAACTCGTCTTTGAGTCCGTCGGGATTACTTCTTTGCAGAGCCTGGGCAGGGTTTTTAGGAGACGGCGTAAGGGAATGCTTCACGGCCTCATTCGGCCCGTGACGAAACGGCACGGTGCTCCAATAGCGCAGCTGCTGATAAGGCTTGATGGCCTGTCGTGACTGCACTTGCGCCAGCACGAGGGTACGAACCACTTTCAATTTGTCGGCAAACGGCAGGGACCACAGGGCTGCGGGCGGGCTCGGAGCCGTAAGCAGATTCATGGTCGCCAGAAATGCGCGGGCATCGTTGATGGGGAGGGTGGTCGCGTTCTGGAGGGAGAAATCCTGGCGGCCAGTGTTTGCGTCGGAAGCGGCCTCGCCGCCCGACGTGAGGTCGACTGAATAAGATAGCGAGCGGACGTCAGGCTTGAAGTCGGAATTTATTTTAGGATCTGAATTTCCGAACCGCACCACTGCAGGATAAATTCCCGGCTTCGCAAAGATTCCCTGGGCGAGCCGCACGGTCAAAGCAGGATCATTTCCTAGCTTGACATCAAGTACCTCGAATTGCGCCCGCACGCACACACCCTTGGCGTGAGTTCCGCGACCGAGAGGGCGGTTTTGTTGGGCGGCTGCGTTCGACTGTAGTAATAGAACTTTCTTGACGATCTCTTCAATGACAAACTTTTCCCGGTCGAAGTCCCGCTCGACTTCGCTGCCCGTCACTCCAAACCATTTGGTCACGAACATCATAAGAATGAGTCCTTCCCCGCAGTAGTGATGCCCAGCCATGGCAAAGAAGATTGCGTATGCTTACTGGCTATCGGACAGCCTAAGGATTGATGTCGCGCATGGTTCCTCATCCCAGCCTCGAGATAAATTTAATTGCTGTGATACTGGGCAGAAAACAGTAGGCCGCAGCTCGGGTCGTAACGAAGCTCCCAAGCCCGGTAATTTTGATCGGGGGCGCGCCATTCGCTTGCGGAATCACGAAAATACTTTCCGCCTGGTTTTGCGTGCCGATCATCGGGTCTTTCGATTTAGGGTGCAACCTGACCGAGCCAGCGAATTCGCTTCCGTTCACCCATTGGCTGAGCACGAACTCATACTGATTCTCGATGCTTGAATTGATGAAGTAGCCCATCAGTCCGCGCTCAGTCCCGTCATAGGGCTGGGTTGGATCATAGACCGGCCCGTAAGGCATGCCACGGCGAATCAACCGGTGCGTGTTGTTGCTGCCACCGGGCTGTCCCTGGCCAGTAATGGGCTGGCCTCTGGGATTAATACGGCGCATGTGCGACCCAACCGGACAGCGCAATCCCCTGGGATCTCCTGAACCATCGGCATTGACGTATTCGAAATTGTTCAGCTGCTCGTGGGTCATGCCGCCTGGCGGTCTGTCCGTGTCGGGCGATAACGCCAGCGGAACGCCGTTGCGCCAGCGTCCGCACATCTTGGCGGCCAGCAGTTCCGGATCGATCTTATCCTTGTTCGATTGCAGAAAATTTTCGAATCCCACAACGTCGGTCTCGGCCATTTTGAACACGGCAAAGCTGCCGTTCAGGCCGAGCTCTTTCGGTTCGGGCACGAAATAATTCTCCGCCTCATCCTGCAAAACGAAGAGCCAGGGCTCACACGGCTGCTGATGGTCCGCCGGATATCGCTCGGGACCGCCGCAGATAGTGGTCATGCTGATGCCGTCGGTGTACCCGAAATGAACCTTGAACGTCGGCACGGGCTTACCGTCTACCATCTCCATCAATGCCATGCCGTCGCCGCGCCAGATCGCGCGAAAAGCATCGCCTTCGGCAAATAAACTTGTCAGGCGGTCGCTGTAGGCCGACATCGCTTCCGGACTGATCGTGTGCAGGGTCACCAGAACGTGATCGTTGCCCTTGCCAAAGCCGCCAATCCAATGCTCGGGTCCGCTGGCGCCGGTATCGCCGACCAATTTTGCGCGGTCGGCAGCACCCGCGATGAATGCGCCAAATGATTTAAACGACAACGCAGGGATGCGATCTTTAATCTCCAACGCGACCATTCCGGGCCAGGTAATGCCCACATTGAGGCAATAGTCAGGTTTATGACGCGGTGCATCGGTGGGATTGTCGCCAGGTCCTGGCTCGAAGCCTATGTGCCAGTCCTCGGCAGTGGTGATCTGCGGCGCGTCAGACTCGTCACCGCTGACCAGTCGCCCAAGCAACTTGCGAGCCTCCGCCGGGACACCTACGCTCAGCAAAAAGTGCCGCACCATCGGCATGCGATAACCACGCAGGATGAACCCCTGAATATCGGCGAGGTCGAGGGTGGACTTCGCACTCGAGCGGGACGCGTCGCCCTGCGCGCTGGCATGCTCGGTATGGTCAAACAGGCGGTGAAACAGTCCGCCGCTTTTCTTTGCTAATGACTCGTTCTCGGTGTCGTGACTCATTTCGCGATTCCTGCTGATGCCAAAGCTAAGGAGACTCTGATTAAGCCTTGTTCTGAAGGGGACGGCCTTCAGGTTTTCCGTTAAGTACCCGAAAATCATCCGGCTTTAGCCGCTGCGGGGAGCTCGCTTTCACTCGATCAGAGTTTCCCTAAAGAGCAGTCCGTGCCTTTACATCGCTCAACAGCGCGATGACTTCTCTATCCGGCCGAGGCCGATTGCGGCTTGTTATCGGCGATCAGGGCGTGAATGTCCTGAACACTGAGCCCCGGATAGGCCTGGTAGAAGCCGATGGGAGCGCGGTTTGCACCCGTAGCAAAATCAATAAACTCCTGCAGATGTTTTCTGCAAGGCGACGGTGGCGCACCCTTAGTGAACTTGAACAGGAGATCGAAAACCTCTCCGATGTTCTTGGTGAAATCGGCGATGTACTTGTCGAAGTCGCCGTCGTATACGGTAAAGAAACCGATCTGGTTGTCCTCCAGCGGCACGAATTGCGCGAAGTGCGGCGTGCCGACTTTGTCCAGGTCTTTGGTGGTGCCATGCCCTCGCGCTTTCAGGATCAGTTCCACCTCGACGTAGGCAAGTTTCGATTTCATGGGAAGGATGACCAGGAAAAGATTCAGCTCGCCGGCGCCAGTGACATCCGCGGCGGCGGCCATGGCCTTGATCTCCTTCGCGGTGACGTCTGGATACGCGGTGTAGAGATTGATCGCATGCAGAAGATGCGACGCGGCCCATTCGGCGAAAGCGTCGGCATGATCGGCGACTGGAGTGGGCGGCGGCCCGTTTACATGCTGAAAGATGGCATCGAAGACCGGCCCGGCTTGCTTGGCCAGATCCGTCATCAGCTGGCTGAATTCGCCGTCGAAGTCACCAAGAAACAGCAGCGTCTTGTCGCTGAGAACGGCGAAGCGTGAGTAGTGGATCGTGCCGATCGCGTCTTCCGCCTGGAACAGACCCGGCATCAGAGGTGGGAGCTCGTCGGCTACTGCCTTTGCGTCAGCGGGAGATTTCAGGGGAAAGCTGAGGGTAAAGTGACTCTGGCTCATCGCGTGATCTCCTTCGTCAAGCGTTCGCAGCTTGTAGCCTCAGACAGCGGTTGAGTTGCAACTCCGGGTTGCATTCGCAAGCTGAAATTAGCTCTTCGGCCACTGCTTGAACATCTTCTGCACGGCCTTCTCTACCATCTGCTGATTCTTGTTGCCATTGTTGTTCAGGGTGTTCTGTGCGATCCCGCGCCAGATGAGCGCTTGCGTCTTGGCGTCGTAGAGGTCGACCACCATGGTTCCTTCGACATTCTGTTCCGGAGTGATGCCGCCCATGCCTCCGCCGATACCGCGCATGCCCCACGCGCTGTAAGAAGTCTGCTGCCGCAGGCCGCCGTTGGCGGTGAGGATGATGTCGGGATTCTGATTCTCCTGCACCATCTGCAGACCTTTGCCCTGCATGGCGGTATTGATGTCCTGCTGCGCAACCTGCGCCAGGATGGAGTTCTTAATTTCGTTGGCGTTATTGGAACCCCAGGCATACGTGTGATATTGCCCGAAGCTCGCACTGTGGTTGTAATTGACGGAAACCTGCTGCGCGGCGGCAATCGTGGAAGCAATGCACAGCAGCATCGCGCACAATGCAAATCTGGTTTTCATGATCTTCGTCCTTTCTTGTTTCGCAACCACATCCCGGTCGAAGACGTGGCTCGGGGCTGCGGTTACTGTCCTAGTTCTGTATCCTAGGCCCCGCTCTTGGTAGAGCCTATCTCTTAAATCTAAGTCGATGTCGCGTCGATTTGTAGCAGGGCCTGGCTTTAGCCGGGCCGATACGCTCACTTTCTATCCGGGCTTTAGCCCCGGTGTGAGAACCTGTGCCGTCCCTACGGGACTCAGATCAATTTCCCACGTAACCCAGCATTCCGCCTGCGGCTCCATACTGGGCTAAGCTGTTCCGCGCATGCGGCGCTCGTTCTCTCGGGTTCGCGGTTCACTTCCGAAGCGCAAAAGTTAGTTCTCACACAGACTCTTTAGCTCCCGCAAAAATGGCCTCAGAGCTCAAGCCCGACTGTTAGTGAACTGCGTCAGGGCACGTCTGAAATAGCCTGCCCTGAGCGCAGCCGAAGACGTGCCCTGATACAAATCGAGCCTTCCCAGCATTCATGGTCAGTTCTAGTTATTGACTCTGGCCACGGCATCGTCCACTTTCTTCTGGTCGTCGGCCGACAACTGCGACGGCCCGAGGTTGTACGTCAACTTGTCGATGGTTCCGGTGAACTCAAACGGACAGTCGTAAGTGAAGTCCACCGGCGTACGAGTATCCAGCCCGATGTCGAAGCTCTCATCGGCGGGCATGATAAACGGAATCGTGTGCTCGATGGTTTTGCGCGCGACTTCTTTGCCATCCACGCTGAGCACACCAGTACCGCCCTTGGCCAGGCCGGGGCCATCGTATTTGAAATCAAACACGATGATGTGCTTGCCTTCGTCCAGCGAAGAGAGCCCTTCCCAACGGTACCGCTCCAGATCGAGCATGTTGTAAACAAATACCGGTCGCCCTTTGCCGAGTCCGAAGATTCCGGTGGCGAACACCAACAGCAGTCCCAGGGCGGCAATCAGCAGGAAGGCATAGCCGAATCGCCGGCTCCAGCCTGGCTTACTCCGCCAGACCAGGAACAATCCCAGAATTAGCAACACCAGCCCTATGCGCTTAAACAGCCGGCTCTTGAGCCACCAATTGAAGCTGTGGGTCAGGTAGAGGCCGTAGCCGCCGAAGCGTCCACCCAGGGTTGTAATCATTCCCTCCGCGCCGCCACTGGGAATCGTCACTTCGGCGGTGATGGTGTAGTTCTTGCCCAGGATGTTGGGAGCATTGCCGTCGGGGATGTTGGCGTTCACTCCGGTGTAGGTGAACACCGTTTTCCCGGCGATGGCACTCGGACGGGCCGTAAGCGCGCGCACAAAGCCGGAGTTATCCAGCGGAAAGACCTGGTGGTCCGCCGCTTCTTTCATAAACAGAGCCTGCATTTCTTTCAGCTTGTCAGGCATTTTTGCGGCGAGGTCGTTGGATTCCGAATAGTCGTCGGCGATGTTATAAAGCTCCCACTCGTATTGGTCCAGGGGCGGCATGGCCGTGGTTCCCAGCTCCCAGGGCGGGGCAGGCGGCGTGGTGGCCGCAACCCAGCCATCATGGTAGATAGCGCGGTTTCCAACCATCTCGAAATATTGGGTGTCGCGTTTCGACGGCGCTTTGGCATTCGCCGCGTCGAAGGTGTAGAGCATACTCACGCCTTCGATCGGTTTCTGCTTGATGCCGTTCACCTCGTCCGGCGCCTGAATGCCGGTGGCTTCCAGGATGGTGGGAACGATATCAATCACATGGTGGAACTGAGTGCGAATCCCGCCGACGTCCTTGATATGGCCGGGCCAGGAAATCGCCAGCCCCTGGCGCGTTCCACCAAAGTGCGAGGCCACCTGCTTGGTCCATTTAAACGGGGTATCAAAGGCCCAGGACCATGCCACCGACATATGCGGATAAGTTTTGTCGGAGCCCCAGTCGTTATAGTGCAAAGCGTTCATCGCCAGGACGGGCTTGACCGCCGGCTCATTGATGATGCCGTTGTAAGCGGTGTACTGATTGAACGTGCCGTAGATGCTGCCTTCCGCGCTGGTGCCGTTGTCGCCGTCGATGTAGATAATCAGCGTATTGTCGAGCTTGCCCATCTTCTGGACTTCGTCAATCACCCGGCCAATTTCATAGTCGGTGTAAGCGGTGTAGGCGGCAAAGACTTCTGCCTGGTGGGCATACATCTTTTTTTCCAGGGGGCCAAGTGAGTCCCAGCGCGGCAGCTTGGCGCCTCCCAACTCTGCCTGTCCGTCTGGCCAGGGAGTAAGCTGCGTATTTGCCGGAATCACGCCCAGCCGCTTCTGGTTTTCGAAGATCTGCTCGCGCAGCTTTTCCCAGCCCATGTCGAACTTGCCTTTGAACTTGTCGATCCACTCCTGCGTGGGCTGGTGGGGAGAATGCGAGCCTCCGGGCACGTAATAGAGGAAGAAAGGCTTGTCGGGCGCCGCTGCATTCAGGTCACGCAAGTACTTGATGGCATCGTCGGCCAGGTCTGTGGTGAGGTTGTAGCCGGGATGGCCAATCCAGGGATACACGGCCGTGGTGTTGCGGAAAAGGTAGGGCGTCCACTGATCGGTTTCGCCGCCCAGGAAGCCATAAAAATACTGGAAGCCCATGCCAATGGGCCATTGGTCGAAAGGCCCGGCGGTGGTGCTATAGGTGAACCCCGGCGTGTTGTGGTCTTTGCCGAACCACGAGGTGGCGTAGCCGTTCTCCTTCAGGATCTCGCCGATGGTGGCGTTATCCGGCCCGATGACGGAGTCATAACCGGGGTAGCCGGTGGACAATTCACCGATGACACCGAAGCCGACCGAGTGGTGATTCCGTCCGGTGATCAGCGCGGCGCGCGTGGGCGAGCAAAGCGCGGTGGAGTGAAACTGAATGTAACGCAACCCCGCGTTGGCGATGCGGTCGAGATTCGGGGTGGGAATGACGCCGCCAAATGTCCCCGGCACGCCATAGCCCTGATCGTCGGTCATGATGAGCAGCACGTTCGGGGCGCCCTTGGGCGGAACTACGCGCGGCGGCCACCAGGGCGTGGAATCCTTGGCGGTGTCCTTGATCACGCCGCCGAATTTCGGAGGCGGCGGCGGCAGTTGCTTTCCGTTGATGCTGGTCGTGGCGTCGGCTTGACCTAACGTTCCCGTCACTTGTTGGGCATCGCTAAGGCTTACAGCTGCAAACAAGCTCGAGACCGCAAGCGCACCAAGCGTGAGCTTCCGGATACCCGCTCCTAGGTCCATTTCTTATCTCCTCGTAAGTAGGTCTGGGTTGGCCTCCCCCGGCGGGAGGATGCGGCTGACGGGACTCCCACTACCAACTCACGGATAAGTTCCATCCACGATGAATCGAAGGCGGACTCAGGGTGAGCTTGTTTCAGATGCAACGAATGCTAGTTGCGCGACCTCCTCGGGTCTATTGGCAAAACTACTAGCGCAATGCTGACTTTCTTGCAGAGCCTTGCGGCTAATTCCAGATACCCTGGGACGAGTGACGCATGACTCCGCGAAAATCGCTGCCGGCTTGCGGTCGACAGCACCTTGGGATGTGGGCCTATTTCCGCCCAATACGAAGTTCACGCCAGGTACGTACTTAAAGTTGGCCTGCCGGGCCGCTACTGGCCACGCTATTCATCCAATGTCTCTGGCCGGTATTGCCGTCCCGGTATCTTTCGAGGAAGTATTGCTGCCAGCCCGTTCCGCAAACAAGCCAGTAACGACTCTGTCCGGTCTGTCTGCTCGAGCTTGCGAGGTTTTACCTCCGGCGCGGTGCTCGGGCACTGGTGGGCGCTTTCCTTAGCCAGCAGTTCCTCGTCCGACGAGCAAATAGCAACCGCTAGCAAACAGTTCATGCAGATTGATTCAACTTTGCCGTTACGACCGTGAACGTGCTTGAACTTGGCAAGTGCTCTCATAGCGACTGCACCGTCATATCAGCCGGGAACCATCAAGGCGAAGTTGGCGGAAGTCATGGCATCGCCTGACCGCACGATGCAATCGTTCACCATCTTCAAAGTGACTTGGGGTTACCCAACCGTGAGTATCGATGTTGGTTCGGTTCCCGTCTACTGTCACTTGCGACAGGTGGAACCAGAATTTACTCTGCCGGATTTATCGATCAGAAGAGAACGATCTTAGCTGCTCAGTGTCGGGACACGAAGGTGTGACCCAGCATCGCCTCGCGGATTGCCAGGACCAGATCGGTCGCAAGGCGGGGTTTGAGGACATAGCCGCAGGCTCCTGCCGAAAGCGCCGCCGCAACAAAATCCGGATCTTCATGAATGGTCAGGAATACGATTTTGGCGCGACAATTCGCGTTCCGCAGCGATTTCGCAGCCTGAAGTCCATCCAGGATCGGCATCGAGATATCGATCACCAATACATCCGGCTCCCAGAGGCGCACGGCATCGATGGCCTTGTTGCCATTGTTCACGGCCGCAACAACTTCAAAATCCGAACCTAGCGTGCTGCGAATATTCGCTAATACCGCCGGATGATCGTCAGCCAGCACCACTCGAATCTTGGGTGCGAGAACCGGGTCATGGAGTTCGGCTACCAATGCATAAATGCCTCACTTCGAAACTATCTCGTGATGGCATCGTCTGGCTACTGTCACTTGCGACAGGGGCTGGAAAGATCGCCGCCGCATGGGATCGCGTTCAGGCGGACACTCAGGAAGAGGAGATGATTCCGTGCTTGATGGCATACTGCACCAGTTCCGAGTTGGTGGTAATGGCTAGCTCTTCCATGATTCTGGACTTGTGAAAGCGCACCGTGCGGTGAGTGATCTGTAACACACGGGCGATTTCCTTCATGGAGCGACCCTCGGCAAGCATCTGCAGCACTTGACGTTGGCGTTCGGACAACTCCTTACGACGATTTAGAGTTTGGGGATCGCGAATGAAACGCGCCTCCATCGCCTGGCTGATTTGCGGAGTCACGTAGGAGACGCCTTTCACTACGTCCTGCACTGCCTGCAACAGCTCCGAGGGATGGGAATTTTTCAGCAAGTAGGCGGAAGCTCCCGCCCGCAACGCCTCCCTGGCGATGTCGGCATCGGGATTCATCGTCAGAAAAATGATCTTCACCTGAGGCATTTTCTTCTTTAGCTCGATTGCCGCATCCAGCCCATTCAGCAAAGGCATTCCTACGTCCAGAAGCACAATATCGGGGCTCAGTTCGCCGGCTGCCTTCAACAAGGCAAGACCGTCTTCCACGCTGCCCACCACTTCATAGTGAGGTTCCAGCAACTTCTGAAAACCGGCACGAATCATCGTATGATCGTCAGCCAGCAGGATACGTATCCGGCTCATACGGTCTTCTCCAGCCTGCCGACTTCCGGAGCCAATTCCGAAGGTTGCATCTCAGCAGCGAGAGGCACCGCGACTAAAATGCTGGTTCCACAGTTCAGCTGTGACTCAATCGAGAAGACGCCGTTTACCAGGTGAACTCGCTCCTGCATACTGACGAGTCCCAAACCGGCGCCTCTTCTTATTTCCTGCACGTCAAATCCCACCCCGGCATCTCTGACCGCCAACTGAACGTTGTCTGCGCTACCATGCAAGTCCACCGAGAACCGGTTCACGCCGCTGTATTTCACTGCGTTGCTTAGCGCCTCCTGCGCGACGCGAAACAGGCAGAGCGAAAGGTTCCTGGGCAGCGAGCTTGGAATATTTGCGCACGAGAAATCGATCGTAACGTTCTGTTGCTGGGAAAACTCTTTGCAGAAGCTTCTGAGCGCCGCCTCAATGCCCAGGTAATCCAGCTTCGACGAATGCAGCTGGTGCGACAATGCCTGAACATCGCTGGCAATCTCGGAGCAGTGTTGGCGGATTTCCTCAAGCTGCGCATTGGCCGGCAGCGACGTTCCATTTGAACCCTGGGTGTTCGCTTGCTGCAGCTCCAGCGAAAGCATGGCAAGCCGCTGGCAGATGTCGTCGTGAAGCTCTCTGGCAATTCGGCTGCGTTCCTTTTCCTGGACCTCGATCAACCTGCCGCCCACTCTTTCGAGCGATTCCTGCGCCAGTTTCTGATCCGTAATATCGATGGCAGAACCGATAAATCCTGCAAACTGGCCGTCGCCGTCGATTCGAGGTGCAGCCACATCCAACATCCAGCGATAGGCTCCATCCCGGCGACGTAATCGATATTCCCGGGAATACCCTTCGCGTTGTGCAAGAGCGCGCGCGTTTGCGGTTGCGACATTCCGCCGATCATCGGGATGAATAAACGTCCTCCAGGCGTCGTCAAATCCGGCTTCCGGATTACGTCCTGTAAAGTTGATCCGTCTGTCGTTCAAGTAAGTAACTTTCCCGTCCTGGTCGCACATCCAGACCAGCGACGGGGTAGTGTTTGCCATCACCCGAAAGCGCTTCTCGCTCTCACGAAGACTGGCCTCGCTCTTTCGTTTCCGAGCTCGCTGCCACAGCAAGCCCGTGATCAACAGGGCTTGGATAACGATGAGCACGATGCCTGCAGACATGTACTTTTCGTAGCGTTCCCACACTGTGGGGGGCCGGTAAAGAATCAGGCTGCCGGCTGGAAGGGATGCTTCCGAGATGTTCCAGCGGCGAAGCTGGCGCCAGTCAAGGTGAACGCGAGGGCCAGAAGCCTGAACTACAGGAATATTCGACGGCTTCTCACCTGAGAGGATGCGGGCTGCCAGTTCGCCGGTAAGCGAGCTCTGCTCGGCATAGTCGTAATACGATCCGCCGATGCCGCCATGATTGATGCAGTAATTTTGAAAAATGCAATACGTTGGAAACCGCTGGCTGATCGCAGCGATCGTGTCATACGTGCCAACCGGTGGCTGGATTGAATCTCGTGGGGCAACTTGAAACAACACGACAGTGTGTGGGGGAAAAGCAGCCACCTGGCTGAGAATCTGGTCATTCCGCAGTCCCACGAGTTCGATCAGCTTCACCTTATCCGCGTACGAACGAAACCCGTTGAGGACCGCCTTGTGCCAATACTTTTCGAATTCCGATGTGCCCGCGACGATGGCAAGGTTTTCGGTATCGGGATGAAGTTTGAAGACCAGATCCAACGTCTTGCCGGGAGCGTCCCCGGTCAGCGCGATTCCGGTGACTCCTGGCCATAGCTGTTTGCCCACCAATCTACTCTCGTGGACATAAGAAAAAAGGATGGGAACATCGGGAAAGATGTAATCGCGATATCTCACCGCGAATTGAAGCGCCGGATAGGCTACGACGATGACTAGATCGAACTTCACGTCGCGATAGGTGCGGCGGAAAGCTTGGCTGAGGTTCTGTTCATAACCCGGATCTTCGAACCCTTGCGACTCCATATATTGCACATAGAAATCTACCGGCGCGTCGACATGGGAGCGCACTGTCGACTCCAGGTTCTGCAAAGGATCGAAAAGACTGTGGTCGGAAAAGCTATACAGAACGAGGACGTTCTTGGGTTTCGTCAAATCGGCGGCATAAGAAAGCTGAGCGGAGAGGAGGCAGACCAGAGTACAAAACGCCAACCCGCGCGCGGTAAGCCACCGCGTGCCGACGAACTTAAGACCGTAGCGATAATCCCGCCTCGCCATTGGTTTCACCAGCGTAAGCCACTCGACCCGGTCAGTAACCGTTCGCGCGGCGATGGCCAGCGCTACTCTTTCGAAGCGTCTTAACAATGTATTGTAGAAAGTGGCCTACGATTATCCCCCGAGGTCTGAGATTAAACAACTTCTAAAGCAAGCGCTTTGACTCCTCAGCTCGCGGCCGACGGGCTGGCGAGGGCAGCGGCTAACACGCACTTGGTCACGATGGTCGCGGGTCATTCTCCGCAAAGCGAGGCCTTTGCCAGCGACCTCGCTCCCTGCGTGGACAGCCGTCAACCGGCGATGGTAAGCTTTCGGTCCGATTGTTTGCGACAAGCGCAGGGGGCGATATTTCGAACAATTCTTCCAGCCCCGGGAGGATGGCAATCGATGGCGTCTGATCCGACCACAGCCCCCGTAACGGCAGGCGTTACGCGAGGCATCGCGCAACCGGTCGCCGCGCCGCTTGCACGCGCTGCAATCTTTCTCGTTGTCACCGTAAACCCCGGCCCTGAAAATCGCGCTACCGTTCGATCGTTGTGCGGAGACCTGGCCGCATTGCTGCGCGCGGTCGGATTTCGCGACATTGAGAGCGGGCTATCGTGTGTCCTGGGGTTTGGCTCAGAAGCCTGGGACCGCCTCTTGGGGACGCCGCGGCCAGCGAAGCTACATCCCTTCCGTGAGTTTCACGCCGCAGCTCGACATGCTGTTTCTACGCCGGGCGATTTGCTGTTTCACATTCGCGCAAAACGCCTGGATTTGTGCTTTGAGCTGGCGACCCAAATCATGGCACGCATCGGCGATGCCGTTTCGCCGGCAGACGAGGTGCATGGATTCCGTTACTTCGACGACCGCGATCTCATAGGGTTTGTCGATGGAACGGAGAATCCGACGGGCCAGGCGGCGATCGACGCCGTGATTGTCGGTGACGAGGATCCTGAGTTTACTGGCGGCAGCTATGTCCTGGTGCAAAAATATCTTCATGATCTTGCGGGATGGAATGCGCTGTCCACTGAAGTGCAGGAAGGAATCATCGGACGCAAGAAGCTGTCTGACATTGAATTAGACGATTCCGTCAAGCCAAGTTCAGCGCACAACGCACTGACTACCATCGTGGAGGATGGAAAAGAGATCAAGATTTTGCGCGACAACATGCCCTTCGGGCGCGTAGGGCAGGGTGAATTTGGCACATATTTCATAGGCTACAGCCGCTCTCCCAGTACGATTGAGCAAATGCTGGAGAATATGTTCCTTGGCCGTCCGCCCGGCAATTATGATCGGCTGCTCGATTTCAGCCGAGCCGTCACTGGAAGCTTGTTTTTCGCGCCCTCCGTGACGTTCCTGGAAAATGTAGCCGAAGATCAGGATACGGAGGCCGGGGCTTCAACCGGATCCCCGATGGAAGCTTCTCCTCCCCGGCCCGAGAACGATGGCTCGCTAGGTATTGGTTCCCTTAAAGGAGACATCCCACATGAATAATCTGCATCGAGAGCTTGCCCCCATTTCCGATGCCGCGTGGGCCCAGATCGAAGAGGAAACATCCCGCACGCTCAAGCGCCACCTGGCCGGACGGCGCGTGGTCGATTTGCATGGGCCGGGCGGCACGAGCTTCTCAGCCGTCGGCACCGGACATCTACAGACGATTTCGGCGCCATGCGACGGGGTCGTCGCCAGTCAACGCGAAGTGAAGGCGCTGGTCGAGCTGCGGGTTCCCTTCCAGTTGGGGCGCCAGACTATTGACGACGTCGATCGGGGAGCCAACGACTCGGACTGGCAACCGGCGAAGGATGCCGCGCGCAAACTTGCCTATGCCGAGGACAGCGCGATATTCGAAGGCTATGCTGCCGCCGGAATCGGCGGCATCCGGCAGGGGACCAGCAATCCGAAGATGACGCTGCCCAGCGACGTGCGAGAGTATCCGCAAGCGATTGCCCAGGCCCTGAGCCGCTTGCGGCTGGTCGGCGTCAATGGTCCCTACGCAGTGCTCCTGGATGCCGACGTTTATACCGCACTGGCTGAGACCAGCGACCACGGATATCCGGTACTGGAGCACGTCAAGCGGTTGGTCGACGACAAGATCATCTGGGCACCCGCAATCCGCGGGGCCTTTGTGGTGACCACGCGCGGCGGCGATTTCGATCTGCACATTGGCCAGGACGTCTCTATTGGCTATTCCAGCCATAGCGAAGCCACGGTCGATCTCTACCTGCAGGAAACATTTACCTTCCTGATGCTCACAGCTGAGGCAGCTATCGCGATGGCTCCGCCTGCCAAGTCGTAGGGGCGCGTGGCCATGCTCAGCGGCTCCTGCTGTCGTCTATCTAAAACCTTATTCTGAATAGGCGAGATCGAACCTCCTGGAATCAGCTAACGAGGGATACAGTGATCATGAAGCGCGGCGGGCGAGAAATCGGCTTTGGCGCTTTCTAACAGCGTCGGAAGCTTTTTGAATGAAGCTTATTGAATACGGTGCCCGGCGTCCTGGGACGCCCAAGTTTTCTTACTTGTCCACACCTTTCTTGAGACTCAGAATCTCGTCGATTACTTTCTCGACTCCAATCGCGGTATTGAGCATGGCGTGATACACAGATCGATTGGGCCATTGCATGTGGAAATACTTCTCGACGAAAGCCGCGCGCTCGCCATCGACGACGTCCACCGCCTCTTCAGCATCCTTTTCGGTCACGCCCTCCGCGGTCAGGCGGCGAATCTTCGCCTCCCTCGGCGCATAAAGGAAAATCCGCAAGGTATCGTTTCGGTGACGAAGAAAATGCTGTGATCCTCTACCGACGATGACGCAGTTTCCTTCGGTCGCCGCCTGCTGAATTACCTGCTGCGTGATCCGCAGAATGCTGTCAGCATCCAGCAGTTTCAAACGGTGGGCATTCAGGCTGCCTTCGAAGCTGCCTCGCAGGATCGACTTGAAGAGCCGATAGTAAAGTGGGTCGACCCGCTCCTCGCGAGACGAGACCTCGGATTGCTTGCAGTTGCTTAGCCGGGCAATCTCGCAGGTCAGCAACTCGTCCCACAGTTTCCATCCCAGGCGCTCGGCTGTTTTTCGCGCGATCTCGGCGCCACCGCAGCCGTATTCCCGTTCGATAGCGATGATGTTGATCACGATGTTCCCTTACAGTGATGCTCTTACTGTATTTGTTCTGATGCTCTGCTGGCCGCTTACGGACCGGCGGCCGCTTGGGCGGCTTTGCCACGCGTAAAAGCGACATTTGCGTTAACCAACCGCCATTTCGCCGCCCCCTCCCGGATCATTCTTCTTCAGGACAAAAGACAGCACGAACATGATGGCGGAGATCACCGCCAGCACCATGAACGTATCGATATATGCCAGAGTCGCGGACTGTGCGAGCACCATCCGGTAAACGCTGGCATAGGCTTTATGCAGCGCGTCAGGTGGACTCATTCCCGAATGAATGTAGAGCTGCTTGGCACCCTCGATCAGGTTCTGAAAATTCTGACTGCCTGGCGTGGCGTGGCTGACTAAAACCGACTGATGATATTCGGAGCGACGGTCGATCAGCGTGGTGACGATGGAAGTTCCCACGCTGCTCCCCATGTTGCGCATGAAGTTGACCATGCCGGCAATGGCATTGCTCTTTTCCGCCGGCATGCCGATGTAGGCCGCCATCGTCACCGGCACGAAAAGGAAGCCGATGCCGATCACCTGCGCGACACGCAGCCACGAAGCGGAAACGAAACTGATCGTGAGGTCAATGCGCTGGGTGGAGTAGTACATCGCGATGGCCAGGCTGAGCCAGCCAAAAGCGATGATGTAGCGCACCTGTACTTTGGTTGTGAGTTGTCCGACGATTGGCATGGCGAGCACTACGACTAAACCGCCGCCCGAGAGGACGAATCCCGCCAGCTCGGCCGTATACCCCAGCAGCGTCTGAAGGTACAGAGGCATCATGACCAGACTGCTGAACAGCAGGACACCGAAGCTGAACATCATCACATTCGAACTCAGGTAATTGAAATTCTTGAACAGCCGGACCTCGATGATCGGGTGCTGGTTGAACCACTCCCAGATCACCAGCGAGATCAGGCATACAGCCGACACAATCGCCAGAGTCAGAATGATGTGGGAACCGAACCAGTCATCCTCCTCACCGCGATCGAGGATCACCTGCAAGGCGCCGATGCCCAGTGCCAGCAATCCAATGCCGATATAGTCGAGCTTTACGCCGGCGGCTTTCAGCCTGGCCAGGTAAGGCGGGTCTTCAATCAGGCGATAGACCAGCAGCAGCGTGAGCGCGCCGACCGGGAAGTTGATAAAGAAAATCCAGCGCCAGGAATAATTGAAGGTGATCCACCCGCCCAGAGTGGGACCGACGGTCGGGGCAAACACCGCCGTGATGCCGTACAACGCGAAGGCCATGCCGCGCTTTTCCGGCGGGAAGGTGTCGGCCAGAATCGCTTGCGCCATCGGCTGGAGTCCTCCACCGCCGGCGCCTTGCAAACCGCGAAATAGCAGCAGGAGCGGAAAGGTCGTAGCCATCCCGCAAAGCAAGGAACTCACAGTGAAAATTGTCAGGCATGTCATGAAAAACCGCTTGCGGCCGAAGCGGACCGCAAGCCAGCCACTGATGGGGAGGACGATGGCATTGGAAACCAGATAAGAGGTGAGCACCCAAGTGCTGTCGTCATTGCTGACGCCGAGGCCCCCGCCGATGTAGGGCAGCGCAACGTTAGCGATGCTGGTGTCGAGGACCTCCATGAAAGCCGCCAGCGCCACCACCACGCCAATCAGCCAGATGTTGTGCTTGGGCGCCCAGGGCGCCTGTTCTGCAGGAAGTGCCTGGGCCGCATCGCTCATCGGAAATGCACCGTCGCCTCGACGCTCATGCCGGGCCGAAGCTGCAGGTCGCGGTTTTCGCCTTGATCGAGCACGATCTTGACTGGAATGCGCTGCACGATTTTCACGTAGTTGCCGGTGGCGTTTTCCGGCGGAAGCACACTGAAAATCGGGCCAGTCGCTCCGGCGATGCTGTCCACGTGACCCTTATAATCGCGGCCGCTGGAATCCACGTGAATCGTGACCGGTTGTCCGGGTCGCATTTTCTTCATCTGGGTCTCTTTGAAGTTGGCGGTGATCCAGACATCCTGCAGCGGCACAACGGTCAACATCTGCTGGCCGGGTTGGACGTTCAGACCGACGACAACCGTCTTGGTCACTTCCCCGCTGACGGGCGCCAGGATCTTTGTGTATCCCAGATTCAGCTCAGCTTGAGCCAGAGCGGCACGCTTCTGCTCGACGTCGGCGACGGCTGCCAGAGCGCGAGCTTGCGTCGTCGCGATTTGCTGAGGCCGAGTCTGCGCAGCCTGCAGGTTCGCTTGGGCTTGAGCGATCCGGCTCCTCGCCTGCTTGACGGCCTGGCCTGCTGCAGCTTCATTCGCTTGAGCCGCAGCGACGGCGGCGGTGCTGGCCTTGGCCGCGGCCACGGCGTAATCGTAAATCTGCGCGGATACGTCCTGCTTCTCTACCAGCTGCTTGTATCGTTTAACGTCGTCCTGCGCCTTGACATCATTGGCCTGGGCTTGCTGCACCTGATCGTGCGCGGCGGCAAGCTGTTTTTCGGCGGCAGCGAGCCCGGCGGTTGCATCTTCGACGCCGGATCCGGAGAAAGTTAACTGACTCGCGGTATTCACCGAGGTGATCGGGACATTGATGTTGAGCGAGCGGGCGGTCGCTTCTGCGCTGGCCAGATCGGCCTTCGCCTTGTCAAGCGCAACCTGGTAGTCTCTCGGGTCGATTTCGACCAGCATGTAACCTTTGTCGACATACTGGTTATCGCCGACATTCACGGCAATTACGTAGCCGGAGATGCGCGCGCTGACGGGATAGATGTGGACGTCCACTTGCGCGTCATCAGTGGACTCATAGCTGGTGAAGTAGCGCCACAAGAAGAAACCGCCGACGAGCAGAACTACAGCGATTCCAAGGAACAGCCACAAGCGCCCCTGTTTCGTAAGTCGGCGAGAAGCCGGCACTCGAGGGCGTTCACGTCCCGTCTGTGGGGCCTGGGTCGGCGGCGCCTCATCGGCTTTGTCGACCACAGCGGGCTGGGTTATTTCCGGTGCGGCCACGGCATTACCTCCCTATTAGGATTTACTGCATGCCGGTTGAAACAACGCGGCTCAGAACTACATTTTGCACGTCCCCCTCAATGGTTCGACATCACTTTCCCCCGAGATACTGCTGGTAATTCGTGCGTGCGACCCCAAGGGCACGAGCCAGCGAGAGCTTGGCGAAGTTGTCGCTGTAGAGGCTCGTGATGTATTGATCATTGGCGCTGGCGAGGGACTGCTCGGCCTGCACCACCTCGACGCTATCGGTTACACCCGAGGTGAAGCGGTCTTTCGACCGAGCCAGGTTCTCATTCGCTAAAGCCACATTCCGAGTCGCAACATCAACCTGCTCTTTTGCGGCCATGAGATTGAGGTAGGCGCTGCGAACGTCGTAGTCCACCTGCCCGCGAAGGTTCTCACTTTCAGCTTTGCGCTGCCGCAGCGTGGCTTCCGCCTGGGTAATATCGCCTTTGATGCGACCGCCGGTGAAGACAGGAACGCTGACCCCGCCCTGGAACTCGAAATTTCCATTCGAGTGGCCAAAGGTCGCACCCACGTCACCGTAGAAGCCGTTCATGGCGACCACAGGATAGCGTTCGCCTTTGGCAGCCGCAAGCGCCTGCACCGCAGCTTTCTGCGAGTCGAGGGCCGCTCGGAAGTCGCTGCGCGACTGATACGCCATTCTCAGCGCATCATCGACACTGGGCGGGTTGATATTGAAATAGGGAAGCTCGTCAGCTATTTCAAATTGCTGCCCTAGCGGCAGCCCTATGGCACGGCCGAGAACGAGCTTGGCAATGGCGAAATTGTTACGTGCGACGCTGAGATTGTACTGCTCAGTGTGCCATTGAACTTCCGTCCGCGTGACATCGATCTTGGGAGCCGTCCCCGCCTGGAGTTGATCCACCGCCTGGTCGTAAAGCGCCTTAGCAATTCGCACCTGGGCCTCTTGCGCTTCCAGGTGGGAACTGTCGGCAATAACCTCCAGATAGGCGTTTCCGACGATCAGCGTGACCACATCAAGAACATCTTGATAGCTGAGTTTTGCCGCTTGCTCGGCCGTTTGTGCGGAACGGAAATGCTGGATGGATGCATAGCTGAACAGCGTTGCGCTTATGTTCGCCTGCACGGAGCTATACGCGAAAGGCCCAATCACAGCGGGAAGAGTTGCCAGCTCCTTCTTGATACCTAAAGTCGCAAGGGCCAGTTGCTGGGCGGTCTCTGAAACTCCGGCGCTGATCTGCGGCAACAACTGACTAAGGGCAAGCAGTCGCTCCCCACGTGCTAGCTGAGTGTTCTCTCCGCTCTCAATCGACCCCAGGTTGTACTTCAGGGCTTGCGTAACCGCGTCGCGCAGAGTTAAACGCAAAACTTCATTGGTGGCGGGACCGCTGGGAACACTTCCGGTAAGTTGCGTCGTCTGCCCCACGGCGGAGCTTGCCGTTGTCGCTGGCCCGCCAGCGCCGGCGCTATATTGCGCCGCTGCGGGAATTGCCCAGCAGAGAACCAATGCAACGGCCAGCACAGCAGCCTTCGACTGAAACCGAGTCAGCACCAATTGAGCAACGCGGGTCATCGATTCGCCTCCAGAATCTGTTCGAACAAGTTTGCGGGAAGGATCGGCGTGATTTGACCATAAGTTCGGGGTAGTGGAGATTGCGGTTTGGCGCTTCCACGCGCGCACGATGTCAGATGCGCAGCCGGGTTGTTCGGCGTCAACTTTCTTTCCGCTCAGCGGCAATCATTTTCCCGCTCAGTAGGGATAATGTTGAATTTGCCTTTCTTTCGCTTTCTCGGAGCCTTCGTCGTTCCCAAGGCGCATAGGACCGCGTCCACGTCCCAGGACTTCACTCGCGGGCCTGTTTATCGAGATGCCGGTTGACCGAATTGAACAGTTTGTTCTGCGGCGCCAAAGGTCTTCGGGTGGGGAGAACTCAAGTCGCATGGCGTTCTGCGATGCATCTTTCAGGTCGGCAAGCGAGTGGATGCCTTCGCGAACATGCTCAGCAACGGACTTTATGGCTTATTCCTGCTTCGTCGCTTCAAGTCCTTGCGACGCTGACATACTTAAGCGCCTGAACTATTTTCCTGACTGCCCGGAAGCCCGGGCCTTAAACTTGGCCTGCTGCGATGACGAAATCCCAAACTGTTGAAAGAGATTCGTAAACGTCTTATTGGCGGCATCCTCTTGTACGACCGAGTAAGCTGCCAGGTTGGACATGAGATTGACTTGGGTGGCAGTCAGGTTAGTGTTCACGGTCTGATAGTTTGGGAAGCCGTAAACCTTGATATCGTTCTGGATGTACGACGCCACTGTGGGGTTATTGGCGAACTGCTGGATCCAGGGTTGAATGATGTTGAGATAGCACCAGACGATGGTGATCGTGTTTCGGCTCGCGATACCGAACCACCCGTTAGCCAGCACCTCAATGGTTTGAGTGAAAATGGCCGGGCTCGCGTTGGATCCACCATTGTTGGCGGCGGCCCATAGTCCCTGCAGGAGTGCAGGGAAATCGCTTGAGTTGAAGACCTGGTTGTTCGCATAACCGAGCGCCTCCAGATTGCAGTACGATGCCCCGGCGTATGGTACATAGCCCTGGTTGCTGAAATTCGTTGGCTGGCCGGTGCCGAAGGGCGGCTTATATCCGACTTCTTGCTCGCCCGTTCCGTAGGGCTGATAGCCAAACAGTGGCGGAATGGCGTCATCGACAATAATGTTGGTGTTAGGTATAAAACCACCCTGGCCATCGGAAATCCCGTATGAACCCTGCACCAGCGGCTGCTCTGAATTCACAAAGGCAATCAGCGCCGTGATATCGGAATACGCCAGCAGAGCGTTGATTCCCGTATTCTCCAGGCTGCCGCCGTCGGCAAACCCAGTGTCTTGTGGGTTGGTGACAACCTTGGGATTTGCCACCGGCCAGTAGTCATATTCCGGGATCAGGACTTCTGGATCGGGTAGAGAGATGGATGCCGCGTCAGTCGCGGACAGCGTGGTATTCCTACGCACGAACTCCGCCGCTCTGACTTGCATGTCACCGGTCAGGTGACTCTCTATCCATTTAAGTATTTCTTCAAAGTACTCGAACAAGACCTTCGCAAACTCCAGCGGGTCTTGCTTCCAGGCAGTGATCTGGTTTTGCAGTAGCGCGGCAAAAAAAGCGCTGCTGGCGCCTGCAATATCGGTCAGCGACCATTGCCGCGACTGAGTGACGGTGACGCCGCTCCCGCTTACGCTGGAAAGACTGGAGTTGAAGGCAAACGAGGTGACGCCTCCGCCACCCGGGGTTTGGCCGTTGGCATCGGTGCCGGTGGGTGAGCCCACAACGCCGGTCATGAATGGTGTCGCCTGCACTGGTGCAAGCGACAGAAGCTGAGTGCCTGCCTCGTTAATCAGCATGGCCATGTTGCAGACGAGATATGGCCGGGGAGTCCGGCTGTTTCCACTGGCAATCAGATAAGCCGTCTCGCTGCTCAGTGAGGAATTTGAACTGGTTATGGCACTCAGGGTTTGCGAATCGTCGGAGAAGAAATCGGTAGGCGCCAGTTCCGATCCCGGCACGTACAAGCCGGGCGGCATCAAGATGTTCAGGCCAACAATGGTCTGCCAGATCATGTCGGGGGGCACATCTAAGACTTCGTAGAGAACCACCGCTTGCACCGCCAGCAGAACGGGTGCGAATATCGGGGCGGTGATGGGAAAGGCAGCATTTTCTGCCGAAAGCTGTCCCAGTTGCGTCAGAGTGGCAGAGCCGATGCTGTTGTTGTAGGTGCCGAGAAACGCACTGTCGGCGGGGCCTCCCGCAGGAAGGAACTCAAACGGCACTCCCAACCACGACCCGCCCGAGACGGTAGACACAGCTTTGACCTGAGACAGCAAGCTGCTGCCGCTATAGGTGAGATAGCTGAGCGCTTGCAACTGGCCCATTCCGGCGGTCAGAGCGCGCGATCCTCCACCCGAAAGGCAAACCCCGATCGATCCGGGAGGCGCCTGACCGGCGCGATAAAACTGCTCTACTGAGAGTGGCGGGGTTGGGGTCAAGTTTGCGTTGAAAGTTCCAGTTGGCATAAATCCTCCAATCCGAAAAACCGGATGTGGGTTACTGGGATGGTCAGCTTGGTAGGTCACTCCCGGGTTTGCATCAGGTCCGGCGACGCGCCCATTGCTATTGCTAAGGAGCGCAACAGGCCGCACCAGGAACTTCAGGTCGACGGAGCCCCAAGCGTGGCCAGGTACTTGAGGCCCGTGATGCTAGGCAAGAACAAATAGGCGCCACCTCGCGTGGTAATCAGCCGCTCGAAGCCGGTAAGGGTGGTGTTCGTCACCTTGCCGTTCACGCAGGCGGACAGCGTAAAGGAGCTAGTCGAGGCGTCATTGATACCCAGGAAGATGTCTTCGCCGCTGATGTTGAACACCGGGTTACCAGTGCAGTTTGTCCCGCTGACTGACTTCACAAACTGCGAGGTTTGATTCCACTGGCTCAGCAGGAATTCGAATTGATTCGTGATGCTGCCGTTAATAAAGTGGCCGATCAGCCCGCGCGGCGCGTCAGCTTTCGGCTCGTCGTCCGGCCCATACGGCATAGCGCGCCGGATGATACGGTGATTGACCGAGCTGCCGCCCCCCACTACGGCTTCATTGCGAGGATTGTTGCGGCGGATATGTGATCCGATCGGGCATCGCAGTCCCAAGGTGTCCGGGTAGGGTGCGTTACTCTGTGTCCCGCTGGGGACATATTGAAAGGCGTTGATCTCGCTCAAGGGAAGCGGCTTGCCTGGATCCTCGGGCGCCAGTTCGAGCGGGTTGCCGTTTCGCCAGCGCCCGCAGACTTTCGCGGCCAACATCTCAGGATCGATGCCCGCCTGCTTTGCGTATACCTGCAGGAATTCCTCGAACCCCTGCACGTCTTGCTCGAGGATACGGAACGAAGAGTAGCTGCTGTTCCGGCTAAGTCCGGAGGGTTGTACCGAGTACGTCCCACCGATCTCGTTGAGATAACCGAGCAGAAACTCGCCGGTGGCCACGGCTGGCTGGTCATCGGGTATCTCGTCCTTGCGCGCCGGCGCCCCTACTATCGTGGGCTGCGCAATGCTGTCGCGATATCCGAAGTGCACTTTATTGTCCTTCAACGCCCGGCCGTCGTGCGCGGACAATTCTTTGAATGCCCCGTTGAAGAGGCCACGCAACTGGGAGCTCAGCTGTTCCAGGATCGCCGGATCCTTCGTCACCCAAAGACTAAGCACCACATGCACTGCCTTAGCGTCGGAGAGACCGCCAATCCAATTCTGGGGTGCACTCTCTCCTATGTCGCCTATGTTGTTCGCCGTGGTCGGGTTCGTAGCCCCGAGCTGGAAGGACGAGTCGAAGGTTTGCAGTTGGTCCGCGGTAAGTCCCAGCGTACTAAGCCCAACGCAGGTAAAGCCGATGTTTATGAAGCAATCTGGCTTGGACGCCCATCGCGCCGCAGTGGTGATCTGCGGTACACCCGAACCGCCATTGACCATCGAGCCGATCAATTTCTGCGCAGCCACCGCGTTGATGATATGGAGAATGAAGTGGCGGACCAAGTCGACGCGGTAGCCGCGAAGAATGGTACCCTGCACGTCGGCGTAGTCGATGCTCGATTTGTCCATGTACGTTTCCTCGGGTGGGAAGCCCAGTTGGCTTCCCGCCTCGACGATTCCCCTAGCCAGCGGCAGCGGTAGTAGCGCCGGAGTTCTCCTGGCCCCACGCAAGGATCTGCTGCACCGTGTACGGGTAAGCCTGGTACATGGCGGGGGCGCCCGGCATCTGCGAATAATCGTTCTTTGCCACGAACGCCATGAACCCAGCCAGGTTGCTTTGCACAGGAATCACCGCGCTACCTCCCTGAACATATTGGAGAAGGGCATTGAAAACGTTGCCGAGCTGTTTCACGAAGTCTGATATGTAACCGCTGAAGCTGCCGTCGTATTCCGTGATGACAGCCAGTACCAGGTTGTTCGTGTCTGTGGGTCCCGTCGGCTGAAGGTTGGCCGAAGTAGTGTCAAGAACCAGGAATCGCGCGTAATGCACGGTACCGATATTGGTCAGGGCTTGATCGATCGCGGGCAGATTCTGCTGGATCAATGTTGCCAGCGTACCTACCGACGTGCCGGAGACGACCGGCATAAGTAAAGTCAGCGGAGTTGCCATCTTTTTGCTCCTTTGGATTGAACCGATGCGTTAAACGGGCCGACCCCAGCCGCGGTTACCGTGAGGGATTCTAATCAAGTCGAACTAAGAATTTCGCAGTTTGACTCTGCGGGCTTGGATTTACTTATCGACAACCGCACTTCGGAATTAACGAAGAGTCGGTTTTCGCCGGCAAAAAGCGAACCCAAGCATCCGTGAGAATCGAAGGATAATCGTTCGAATCCGGCGAAATGTCAAGAGCTATTCTTTCGAGCTAGGCGGTCATTCTTAGGTCGACTCGTGAACCTAAATGATTCATTACCTCTGCCGCCATCACCTCTTCCACTTGGCCCTCACTAGCTCATCCAGCCGTGTTCAATCTGCGATGCCGAGAGCTTCGACACGTTTCCATCCTGGCTGCTAAGAAGGATTAGCGTGCTTGGCTGAGACGGGTATTCCAGGAATCTATTAGATCCTCAAACACTCTTCTTGCGCTGTTCTAGAGTTCGCCCATGCTCGGGGTGAGTAAAATGCGGAAGGTGCCAAGGAACCGGGCGCAGGAAGGGTGAAAGAGTGCCGAAACACGACTCCGAACAAATGTTAGCTTGCGTGGTCCGGCTGAATGTCAAGCAAGCTCTAGCGCTCCGAGATTTAGGCGTCGGCCTAGAGTTTCGCTGTCCGAATGCGGAGTGCAATCAAACGGTGCAGCCCATCAGCAAAGGCAAAGATAAAGACGGCACCAAGTACAAAGCTCACTTTGAACACCTTAAACGAAACCCGAATTGCCGCTATGGAATAGGCATTAAGGTTGCAGCAGCGGCAGCGGCATCCTCCTGAAACATGCTTGAGTCTTTGCTCGCGCACCCGCCAAACGTGCCTAGATTCCGAAGTGGGCGCGGGAGCGTGGATTCGCCCTAGGATTCTGTTGCAGTGAAAGGGCACACGCTTTAGTATTTTGTCGGGAGCAAACGATTCGTTTAAGCGATTGAATTTAGTTGGCGGAGAGACAGGGATTCGAACCCTGGGTACCCTTTCGAGTACACACGCTTTCCAAGCGTGCGCCTTCAGCCACTCGGCCATCTCTCCGTCGGGACGGGCGTCTTGCAGAAGCGCCGGAAAACGGCGCTCGTCTATTGTAGCGTATGTGGATGGCGCGACGGAGCGGAGGCAGCCGTCGCGCGAAGAAAAAGGGAGCGCACGCCGCAGGGCCAAATCCCCGACGGCTTACTTGTCTTCTTTCAGTTGCTCTGCCAGGTAATTGCCGATGCCCATCTCGCCGATGGCGTGCAGTTGAGCTTCCAGCCAGTCGATGTGCTCTTCTTCGTCGGTAAGAATCTTCTCGGCCAGATCACGCGAAGCGTTGTCGCCTTGAGCCACGCATAACTTGATGCCGTCATTCAAACGTTTGACGGCGTCATATTCGACCTGCAGGTCGTTCTTGAACTGTTCTTCGACCGTCGCCCCGATATTAATTTTGAAGTAGTCGGTCATATTAGGAGTACCGTCGAGAAACAGGATGCGTTCGATACATTTTTCGGCATGCACCATCTCTTCGATCGACTCTTTCTTGACCTTCTTACCCAGTCGTTCGTAGCCCCAGTTCTCGCACATTTCGGCGTGCAGGAAATACTGATTGACAGCCGTCAATTCCGCCTTCAAAACCTGATTAAGAAATGCAATAACTTTAGGATCACCCTTCATGTCGCCTCACTGGCTTGCAGATTTAAACGCAGGATCGCACCACGGCGACCTGCGGAAAAGAATGTATTGAGATTGCCACCTAATTGTAGTCGCGTAAGGACGCCAGTACCTAGCGAAAAGAAGCGACGGCAGTGGGCTCGTCATCTTCAACCTCGAAGATGGTATAGAGCTTGGTGATCTGCAGAAGATTATGGACATTCTTGCTGAGGTTCATGAGCTTGAGAGTTCCACCGTGGTTGCGAACCGAGGTGTAGCAACTCATCAGTTCGCCGACTCCGGCGCTGTCGATGTGCCGAACATCGCGCAAATTGAGCAGGATGTTTTTGTACCCCTGATCGATCAGCTCGCGCACCACATTGCGAGCCACGTCGGTACCTTCGCCGAGCCGCAGCTCGCCAATAATATCTACGATGATGACATCATCCACTTTTCGCGTGCTGGTTTTGATGGTCACGGATGTCCGCCCCTGGCGTTGCGAAATTGTCTGACTTTGCCCAACCCGGCCGAGCGCCCTATAGTACAACTCCGACTAATACCAGGGAAACAAAAAGGCGACGCTGCGCCTTCCCTGCCGACCTTATTTCATCCTGAACAGCGCCACCAGCAGAAACACTGCTTCGGCGGTGGCCAGCGAGATCCAGATTTTCCGGCGGAACCGAGTTCGAACGATATCCCGAGTCAATTGCATGCGGGCCACCAGCAGTCCAGGGTGCGCGGGAGGGGCTTCAGGTTCGGGCGGCGCGGCCTGTGTCTGATACGTTGCGAAGACCGGCGCTGGTTGCGGTGCATCGGCCCGGAAGACTTTCGGCCCGGTAATCAAGCTGGACCAATCCAGAATCTGCATGCTGGACTCAGCCCCAAATCCGGCGACGGGCTGTGACGTCAAATCGAGTGGTGCAGGTCGCTCAGGAGAAAGGCGGTCGCGCACATTTTGCAACAGCGAGTCCCACCAGCCGTGACTTAATTCGTCGACCAACAATTCACCTACGTCTACCGGGTGCGACTCGAGCACCAGCGGAGGCAGGGTTTCCGGCGAAATTACATCGCCCAAATTGGTGAACACGGTGCGGTACCAGGGGAGATTGAGGAGATCGCCTTCCAGAATGCCGACGTCGACCGGCTTGGACGTCAACTGCAACGGGGCCAGACGCTCCGGTGCAAAGCGATCGGCGAAGTTGATCAACAACGAGCGCCAGAGAGAAATTTCCAGTCCTTCGGGCGGAGAAAAATCAAGATCGGACATCCGGTTTACGCTTGCTCCTTAAGGTCTGGCGCTTGCAGTCGCGGGATTATGCTCCTTCACCGTGTAGTCCTGGGGGATCAGGAACAACTGCGAATTAGGCTGCGCGCGCACGATATCGACCAGCTTCATACTATTATGACCGGACTGACCGTCATCCGTCTCGTTCAACACCACAATCTGCAGATCGCGCGAATACCAGGAATCGCTGACGGAAACGATGGGCTGTTCATTTCCCATCACACCCGCTTCGATCGTGCGAGTCGTCCTGGTTCCCACTGTCTCCACGCCTTCGACGGATTTGTTGCCCAGCGTCTGCGTTTTCACTGCGGCTCCGGCATTAGCCGCAGAGTGGTCTGTCTGGATCTTGATCGGCGGACCCGCGGGCTGGCCGGAATCCGTGATCGGAGTTCCACCCAGGGTGATTCCATGCCTGGGCGGCGCCACGGAATCGCTGACAGCAACCGCCTGTCCGGTGTGGGTTACGGTCGCAACCTTGGTCCTGGAATCGAGGTGAATCACGGTATGCTGCACCGGATCCATAATGGTGACCCGCAGAAGCTGCTCGCCACCGCTGCTGGGCGATTCAGTCTCGGTGCGAACACGTCCCTGATCGTCGCGATAGACTTTGCCGCGGGTCTCGCGATGGATGTGATTACCATTGCCCAACGTGCGGTCATATTGGGTGATCACGACCGCCGAAAAGGGTGCATTCCTGATGGGCGTGGGTATGACTGGAACATTCGGAGGAAGAGGGCCGCTGGGTGAAGCTCCAATAATCTGCGCGTTTAAGGTACCCAACAGCGATAGCAGCAATAATCCCAGGGAAATATTTCGGAGTCGCATAATACCCCTCGCTGAGCCCGTCTTTGAAATCGAAACGTTCTCTGCCGGGTCAGACAGCTATGTAACTATACCGCACCTGCCCGCTGATTGAGGAGGAGGATGGACCTAAATATTCAACAGCTAGAACCAAGCCGTATCTTTTTTCGTGTACTTTTTTCGTGTACCGCGCAATTCCAGACGATTGCGGAAAGGCGATCGTCGCTCGTCTTGGCTTCGTCACCACGTGACCGCAGATTCAAGATTACGCAGTCATTCGGAATCTACGACTTCGGGCGGTTCACCCTCGTCGGGCTCAATGGCGAATTCCTGGCGTGGCTCTTCGACAGTGGTAGGCTCTCCATCTTTCTTCTTAAGGCGAACAACGGTGATCTTGGCAAAGCCTTCTTCGAACTTGGGGGGACGCAGCTTACCCGCCATGCGATGCATAACGTCTTCCGGGACGTTGCGATCGCGGCGGTTGTTGCGCTCCATGCAGACTTCCGGCGGCACGTCGAAAAAGACAGCATGCGCTTCATAGCCGAAGTCGTGGGCGAGTTTGATCCAGCTGCGGCGCTCGTGCGCGGAAAGATTAGTCGCGTCCAAGTAGTTCCATGGACGTTTCGCCAATAGCCGCGCGCGCAGCATGGTGCGCAGCGTGGAAAACACCAGGTCCTGATAACGCTGCTCAGTTACGTCGTCGAACAACAGAATCCGCACCATGTCGCTCGACAAAGGCAGAATGTTATGACGCTTGAACCAGGTACTTTTGCCTGAGCCCGGAAGTCCGATAGAGAGGACCACCGCACCCTTTGGCTTGCGGGAAGACTGTGCAGATTGGGATGGCTGAGTTATGTGCTCGGGCGCTTCGCCCAGGGCTTCGGCCTCGGCGCCTTCGCCGGTTGGGCCACCGGGATGAGGAAGCGCGGGAGGATGAGTCGCAGGTTGAATGGATGGCTGTGCAGGTCCTTGCGGGCGATTGCCGCGGCCCCGACGACCGCGCCGGCGATTGCGGTCACGCCGTTGTTGGGGCGGCTCATCTCCGCCTGCGGCCATAGGCTGCGAGTCGGGAATCTCGTGAGCTTCCGGCTGAGCCTCGAAGTCAGGCTGCCGGTTCTCGCTTCCAGGGTCGTCAGAAACAGGGTCGGGAAACTTGGGTTGCAAAGGAGCTGGACTGTCCTGCCCCTGATTTTCAGCCGGCGGTTTGCGGCGTTTGCCGCGGTCACGCATCCATCTCCGCATGTTGCACTTTTAACACGCTTCCCTAGGCGGGAGCAATCTCGGGTGTTCCCTTTCTGGCCGCAGGCAGTCTGCGATTGTGATTTGCAGCATTGCCTCGCCCCATGCTGAATGCTAGGATTCTCTGTTTCATTCACTATCCTGCTTGCGGTTGTGCGGCGTAGTATCAAGTTGCTGCATCGCAAACTGGCACTTTTCTTCTGACGAGGTACTATGGCAATTAAAGTAGGTATTAACGGCTTCGGACGTATTGGCCGCAATATTCTCCGCACCGCCCTCAAGGACCCTAGCCTGGAATTCGTCGCGGTCAACGATCTTACCGACCCGAAGACGCTAGCCCATCTGCTGAAGTACGATTCCATTCTCGGCAATCTGCCGAACCAGATTTCCGCCGGCGCGGATTTCATTACTGTCGATGGAAAGAACATTAAGGTTTTCGCCGAGAAAGATCCATCCAAGTTGGATTGGGAGTCCGTCGGCGCGCAAGTGGTGATCGAGGCGACCGGCAAGTTCACCAAAGCGGAACTGGCCAAACAGCATTTGCGCGGGCCGGTGAAGAAGGTCATCATCACAGCGCCGGCCACCAACGAAGACATCACCATCGTGATGGGGGTCAACGAAGACAAGTACGATCCGGCCAAGCACAACATCATTTCCAACGCTTCCTGTACCACCAACTGCCTGGGACCGATCGCGAAAGTAATTAACGATAACTTCAAGATCGTTTGCGGAACCATGACCACGATCCACTCTTACACCAACGATCAGGTCATTCTGGATTTCCCGCATAAAGACTTGCGCCGCGCCCGAGCGGCAGCGCTCTCTATGATTCCTACTTCCACGGGTGCGGCAAAAGCGATTTATCTGGCGATTCCCGACCTGAAAGGAAAACTCGACGGCTTCGCCATGCGCGTGCCGACGCCGAATGTCTCGGTCGTCGATCTGGTGGTGTTTGTCGAAAAGAAGACGACTGCCGAAGAAGTTAATGCCGCTCTGAAGGCTGCGTCGGAGGCAGGTCCGCTCAAGGGCTATCTGGGATATGAGACGGAGGAGTTGGTCTCCATTGATTTCCGTGGTGATGCTCGCTCTTCCATCGTGGACGCTGGGATGACGCGGGTGGTGGCCGGTAATTGCGTGAAGGTGATCTCGTGGTACGACAATGAGTGGGGATATTCTTGCCGCATCCGCGACCTTATTCATTATGTTGCCAAGAAGGGGCTGTAAGGCGAGAGCCGGCTAGCAGCTGTCGGCCGTCAGCCATCAGCTAAGAAACCGGTTCGCCTTTGCCGGTTGCAAGCGTTCCTGGCAGCTTCCGTGATCTGGATCCGAAGCAGCGATTTCCAGTTCGCATCACTTATTGGGTTGTAGCTGACGTCTGATGGCTGAGAGCTAAACAGCAAGGGTTTGATTGCCATGTCGAAGTTATCGATTCGTGATCTACAGCTGAACAACAAGCGAGTTTTCATGCGGGTCGATTTCAATGTCCCGCTCGACGACGGCCGGGTGATGGATGACACGCGCATCCGCGAAACGCTGCCCACGATTGAATACGCGCTGCGCCACGGAGCGCGACTCATCCTGGCGTCTCATCTCGGCCGTCCCAAAGGCAAGCCCAATCCCAAGATGAGCCTGAAGCCGGTCGCTGAGCGACTTCGTATTCTTATCGATGACGTGCTGCGCCGCGGCGAGAACGTAGGTTTTTCGCCTGACTGCATCGGCGTTCAGGCCGAGGAGATGGCCGAGAAGCTGGAGCGCGGACAGTCATTGCTGCTGGAGAATCTGCGCTTCCATCCTGAGGAGGAAGCCAACGATCCAAACTTTGCCAAGAAGCTGGGTAAGCTCTGCGACTATTACGTGAATGATGCGTTCGGCTCGGCGCACCGCGCGCACGCTTCCACTGAAGGCATCACGCACTTTGTGGAGAAAAACGCAGCCGGCCTGCTGATGGAGAAAGAGCTGGAATATTTGGGCAAGGCGCTGTCGCATCCGCAAAAGCCGTTTGTCGCTATTCTTGGCGGCGCCAAAGTCGGCGATAAGATTGGCGTCATCAAGAACCTGATGAGCAAAGTGGACACGCTGATCATCGGCGGTGGAATGGCTTATACCTTTCTCAAGGCGCAGGGACAGGAGATCGGCAAGTCGCTGCTGGAGGCCGACAAGGTCGAGTTGGCGAAACAAATTCTGGCCGACGCCAAAGCGCACGGCATAAAATTCCTGCTGCCTGTCGATCACGTAGTTGCCGACAAGCCCGAGGCCGGCGCACGTATCCAGAACATCGGCGAAGGCCAGCCGATCCCGCCCGACATGATGGCGCTCGATATCGGGCCGGCGACGGTCGAACTGTTCTCCGACGAAATCGGCGGCGCGCGCACCATCGTTTGGAATGGTCCGATGGGTGTCTTCGAAATCGAAGCATTCGCCAAGGGCACGAAGAAGATCGCTCATGCGGTTGCCGACAATGGCGCGGCGGTTTCGATCATTGGCGGCGGTGACAGTGTGGCTGCGGTGAAGGCGGCCGGATTCGCCGACAAGATCACCCATATCTCGACTGGCGGCGGCGCGTCGCTGGAGTTCCTGGAAGGCAAGAAACTTCCGGGAGTGGAAGCGCTCAGCAATAAGTAGCGTTGGAGCACCTCGATGGATCCCTGAGCCTTTCGGGCTAGCGCATGTTTCGAAGCTTGGACTCCGTGGAAATCGGCCGTCTAGTCTGAAAAATCAGTGAGCTTCAGAAACCGCGCAAACTGGAGAGGTAGTTCTTTGAAACGATCCAGAATGCTACGTCTAGCCGAATTCAGTCTTAACTCTCGCTCCGTAAGCTCTCTCCGAACTTGGGGATCATTCATCGGGCCGGGGTCCCTCTTCATACTGTCGCAAGCGGCCATGTTGTCGAGGACTCCAGCCTGTACCTGCTCGCATAATTGATCCAGGTATTCATGGATTCCAGGATCGAGCAAGAACACTGCCTCGAGACACGCAATGTTCGCTTTCCGGAGCGCAGCCCCGATCTCGCTAACGCTGCTTGCGCGGAGAGCCAACAGGAGGTCCCGAAAGACGATATAAATAGCGAACCGGCGATCATATAAATCATGGCGCAACTTCTCCTTTGCAAGACGTATCTGCCACCTATTAAAGGACCACGTCACAAAAAAGACAGCCCCAGCGACAACCGGTGTACTTAGGGCTTTTACCCATTCAAGAGCAACCGGGGCATTCGGAGCAATAAAGGGCATTTCGGAACCTCCTGAGCCCTAGGTCTTCTTCTGCTTGTACTCATCGAACGCATCCAGATATCGATCGATATCCTTCTTCCGCAGGTAATACGGTGTCGACAACCTCAGCTTCGACGGATCTCCGCCGCGAATCCTGATCTTCTTCGTCTTCCACATCCAGTCTTCCAGTTGCATCCGTTGAATCGGCGGAACATTCACCGTCGCAATCGCGCAACGCAACTTGGGATCGGGCGAAGTCCACGACACGGCGCCGCGCTTCACCATCGCCGCCAGCATGTAATCGCCCAGTTCGCGATGCCGCTTCTCGATGCGCTCCATACCAATCTCGTTGGCCAGCTGAATCGCCGCGCGCAGCCCACACAGTGACGGCACATTCGACGAGCCGATACGCTGGAAGCGCTCCGCACGAATCGTCTTGTCGTCCCAGCCCGCGGTTGCAATGGTGTTCCAGAGAAAATCGATAGAGTCGTTGCGGACATAGAGATAGCCCGATCCCTTCGGCGCTTGCAGCCATTTGTGCGGGCTGGAGCTGTACATGTCGCAGCCAAGATCGTGCAGGTTGAGCTGCATCATGCCGGTTACGTGCGCGCCATCGACGGCGGAGAGAATTCCCTTCGAGCGCGCCAGCGCACAGATTTCTTTGGCGGGCAGCACCACACCGGTCACGGTAGTGATGTGGCTGAAGAAAATGACTCGCGTGCGCGGCGTGATGGCGTCGCTGAACAGGTTCAGCACTTGCGGCGTATCCTGCACCGGCTCCGGCAGTTTGACTTTCTTCACCACAATGCCGTAGCGCTTGGCCTTCAACTGCCATGGTTGTTCGCCTCCGGGATGCTCCTGATCGGTCATCAACACTTCGTCGCCCGGCTTCATCTCGACGCCGTTGGCGATGTAGCTGTTGGCCTCGGTGGCATTGCGCAACAGCGCAATCTCATCGCGCGTGCAGCCCACGAACGCCGCCAGCGGATCGCGAAACTCGTTCCATGGCCCATATCCCCAAATCGGATAATCCTCGGGATCGGTCTCGTCCAGCTTCTCGGTCGAGGTGTAGCCGTCAAACACGGCCCGCAAAACCGGCGCGGGACTCGATCCCACCGTACCGTTGTTAAGGTAAATCTCGTCTTCGGGAATGAGGAACTGCTTGCGCAACTCCGTCCAGTAACCTTCTTCATCGTTGACGAACTGCGAGGGCTGGGGCAGCGACGACGGAACATTTTGCAATTGAGCAAACAGGTCGTTGCGGAAGGCGAGAGCGGCGGCGAATCCAGCACCAGCGGTAAGAAAGCGGCGACGATCCAGCAAGGTTATCTCCTCCAGCGAAGCCGACATCTTACACCGGCAGCCCAGCCACCGATCTGTTTGCGTACACTCGACCCGTGCGAATAATCTCTACCGCCGGTCACAGCGTGGCCACGCGCCGTTGCACCAGCAGAAAATACAGCGCCATCAGAATCAGCAGCAGGCCATTCACGCTGAGCACCAGAGGCGCGGTGAACATCGGAACCAGCCATCCCGACAGCAGGTTTCCCATCGGCATTCCTCCGCGAAAGGCGCAGTTGTAGACGCTCATCACCCGTCCACGCATTTCGTTGGTGGTAATTAACTGCACCAGCGAAGTCACCGTGGCAAAAACGGCCATCATGGACGTGCCCACAATCACCAGCATGCCGTAACTCAGCAGCAACTTTTTCGACAGCGAAAAGGTTGCAATCGCTGCCCCCAGGCAGATCAGCATGCTGACCGCAAAGCGTCCCTTGTGGCGAATGTTGCCCATGCCCGCCACCAGCAGCGAGCCGCCAATCGAGCCGATGCCCATCACAGAAAGCAAATTGCCGTAGGTCTCCGGACCGCGATGGAAAATGTCTTTGACGAATACCGGAATATAGGTTCGCATCGGCATGGCCAGCGCGGTCATGCAGAACGCCAGCACGATCAGCGCTTCCATCGATCCCTGTTTGCGGACGAACTTGATTCCCTGCTTCAGGCTGGTGAACATCGAGTCGCCGGTACTTGCCGGCAGGAATCGTGTCCGGATCATCAGCAGCGAAATGACGGGCGCAAGGAAGGAAAGCGCATTCAATCCGAAGCACCACTTCTCGCCCAGTTTCGCCAACGCCTGTCCCGCCAGTGCCGGTCCAATCGTGACCGCCAGGTTGAACTGGATCGAGTTCAACGCGATGGCGTTGGGCATGTCGTCCCGATCGACTAGCGTCGGAATAAGCGCCGAGTACGCCGGACCGCCAAAAGCTTGCGCCAGGCCCGACATAAACGAGAGACACAAGATGGGCCATACATGGGTCAGTCCATTGGCCACCAGAACGGTCAGGATCGCCGCGCTCGCCATCTGCACATACTGCGACGCCAGCAGGACTTTGCGGCGCTCGATGCGGTCGGCCACTACGCCGCCGATCAGCGAGAACAGGAAGATGGGAATGCCGCCAAGAAACTGGTCCAGCGCCAGCAGAAACGCCGAATGGCTCAGGCGATAGATCAGCCAGCCTTGCGCCACAATCTGCATCCAGGTGCCAATGCTCGACGTGCAGGCGCCGATCCACATCAGCCTGAAATCGCGATAATGAAATGCTTTGAAGATCCTGCGCAGGGTTGAAGTGTTCATGGGCTCCGGAAGTCGCTGTCGGCCAGAGTCCATCTTCGCATGAGCGCGGGTCGGGTCTGGGATTAGCACATGTTTGATTCAAACCGACCCTGATCGGTTCCGCGATTGAACGTACTTGACTGCCAATGGCTCTTCTAACCCCTGGTCCAGCGATTTTGGGTGGACATTATCGATTAAGATCAGGCGTTTACTGATTGGCTACTCCCCCTCCCCATAATTCTCGTAAAGTATTGAAAACAATGAACTGGCTACCGCAAAGTATTCAATCCATACGACTTAGACGCAAAGTATTCACTCACAACGGGTTAAGTCTTTGATTTTCCGCCGGTAGAAGACGCAGCCCTTCTCGGGCGAAGCCTTTGAGTTCCTTAGTGTGGAAGATTTGGTGCGCAATCGCGAAACCGCAAGTCGACCCACGTTCCAATTCCGACAACTGGCCACTGACAACTGACAACTGTTTTTCAAAGATCTCCGCTCAGCCGGAGCGACTCTTCTGCTCCCGCCAGGCATCGGGCACACTAAGCCCAACTTACCAGCGTAGCTCACATACGAAATCCGTCAAGATTACGAAAGGACTAGTGGCGCGATTGTACTTTCGTAACTCGTGGAAGTTTTTGCAATTTCAAGAGCGCTTACCGGCATCTTCGCAATCGATCGCGCCTATCGTTCCTCGCATGGAAAATCTGGCCACCAACCCCCGGCCGGTGGCTGCAAAAAGCTACAGAGCGGTGATTACGCGTGGCGTATCCGCGCGGGCGATGACCGCGTGGTCTATACGATCGACGATCCAAACTTGCTGGTAGAGAAGTGATGCGAATCCGTCATCGTAGCGCGGTATACGAACGCTAACCGAGAATAATGGGCACACTGCCCACCCAATCATTCCGGGCGTCGCACCCAAGCTTTTTATTGCCGGATGAAAGTTGTCCCCGGGCAGCGAAAATTCCCTGATCCCAACTAATGTCGCCGGCATTCATCCCTCATTCATCATCTCTAGTTAGCCAATGAGTTCCATAGAAATTATTGATTGGACGCCTCCCCCCATGCCCAGACGACACTAGTGATCCAACGGAGCTACCCATGGGCCTCAGTAATGTTTCACTTCCTTCCGGCGCGCAGCGGCGCGCGCTCAATCAACCCACTTTCTTGATGTGTTCTCCCGAGCTGTATGACGTGAACTACGTCATCAATCCCTGGATGGAGGGCAACGTACACCGCTCTTCTCGGGAGCAGGCGATGGCGCAGTGGGAACAACTGCATCGCGCGTTGACCCGGGTCGCGCACGTGGAGTTGGTGACGCCACAGGCGGGTTCGCCCGACATGGTATTTACCGCCAATGCCGGCTTGGTCCATCAGGGTGTAGTCGCGCTCAGCAGTTTTCTTCATCCTGAACGGCAGGGCGAAGAGCCGCACTTCCGCAAGTGGTTTGACGATTCGGGCTTCTGCGTATGCCCCATACCGCGTTCCACACCTTTCGAAGGAGAAGGCGACGCGCTGTTTGATGTGGATGGCTCATGCCTGTGGGCGGGACATGGAATTCGCACCCGCAAATCCAGCCATCAGCGCCTGAGCGAGACGTGGACGGTACGAGTAATCTCGCTGCGCCTCATCGATCCGCGTTTCTACCATCTGGATACCTGTTTTTGCTGCCTGTTTGGCGGCTATGTCATGTATTTTCCGGAAGCCTTCGACACCGAATCTCTCGCCAGAATCGAGCAGCACTATCCCGAGGAGAAGCGTATACGCGTAAGTGAAGCCGACGCGTTGCGCTTTGCCTGCAATGCGGTGAATGTCGGCAGGACGATCGTGCTCAACCAGATTAGCGACGAATTGCAGGAACAGTTACAGGCGCGTGGCTTTCGTGTGGTCGAAGTAGTGTTGAGCGAGTTTCTGAAAGCCGGCGGCGCGGCCAAGTGTTTAGCCCTGCGGCTAAGTGAGATGGACGTCACCCACAGCGCGTAAGCAGCTCACAACCTCTCACGTTTCGGGATGCAGATCACTTAAGCGCAACCTGCGTTCTGTCCTAAATCTGGATTGCTATTTCAGCACACAATCAAGCACAAAGTAGCAAGTCGGCTTGTGATCCGGTGTATAGTGTTTCGCCGACTACTCTGCCGCGAACGATCCTGGCTTATCGAGGACAACCCATGAGAGCGTCTCGACTCTTTCTAATCACTCTGGCCCTTCTGATGACGGTGAACGTTATCAGCGCGCAAACCTGGACACCTGTACAGGGCGTTCCTAACATCGGAGCTGGAGCGGTAGCTCTGCTCACCGACGGCAGAGTGTTGGTTCACGATGAAAGCGGCAACCCCGGTACCTGGGGAAACTGGTGGACGCTGACTCCGAACATCGTGAATGGCGACTACGCAACTGGCACTTGGACCCAGGTAGCGTCCATGCCGTCAGGCTATGGTCCGCTGTATTTCGGGTCCGCGGTCTTGCCTGATGGCCGCTATATCGTCGAAGGTGGAGAGTACAACAACGGCGCGGACGCTTGGACAGACAGAGGAGCGATCTACGATCCGGTCTCCAACACCTGGACATCGGTCACTCCGCCCAGCGGATGGACCTCGATCGGTGATAGCCCCAGTGTCATTCTGGCGAACGGAACTTTCATGCAGAGCAGTTGCTGCGACAGTCAGAAGCAGGCAGCCTTGTTGAATGCCGCCACTCTGGCTTGGACTGAGACCGGTGCGGGCAAGTTCGACCTGTACGACGAAGAAGGTATGACCTTGCTGCCCGGCGGCACCGTGCTGGATGTCGACGCCTATGCCGGTGTTGACGATCCCACGGGCAAGAACTGGGAAACCTACAATCCCGGCACCGGTACTTGGACCGTCCAGGGCAGCACGCCCGTTCAGCTCTGGGATTCAGGGGCAGGCTGCGGAGGCAACGGCTCCCACGAATTGGGGCCCGAGGTGTTAATGGCCAACGGCACTCTTTTCGCTACCGGCGCTAATAGTTGCGCCGCAGGTCACACTGCGATTTATACCGTGAGCACCGGTACATGGCTTGCCGGGCTGGATTTCCCCAACGACCTCGATATCGCCGACGGTCCCGCGGCGTTGGAAGTCAACGGCAACGTGCTGATGATGACCAGCCCGGGCATTTACCAAACCGGCAGCGTCTTCTTCGAGTGGACTGGCGCACCGCCTTTGAATCAAGTCCCCGGTCCACCCAACGCCCCGCTTGACAGTTCTTACTACGGACACATGCTGATGCTGCCCACCGGGCAGATCCTGTTCACCGACTTCAGCAACGATGTCGAACTCTTTACTTCAGCCGGCAGCCAGTACACCAGCTGGACTCCGACCTTGCTGATAACAAATCTCACCATGCACGCCAACACCACATATAAATTCAGCGGATTCAAATTCAATGGCGTATCGCAAGATAATGCCTACGGCGACGATTTTCAGGACGCCACCAACTATCCGCTGATGCGCTTCACTTCAACTTCAAACGGAAGCGTTTATTACGCCAAAACTCACGACCATAGCACCATGGCGGTGGGCTACGTCGGGCCTACCTATACTCATGTTGACATTCCCAACATTCCTCAGGGCGCCTACAACCTGCAAGTGGTTGTGAACGGCATTGCCTCAACGAATTACCTGGTCGGGATTCTGAATCCCTAGTGGCTGCCGAGCGCCGCACGGCCTGAACTGGTTTTGAAAGGGCGTATCTTTAGCTGCGCCGTGGCGGCCCTTTATTTCTTGTCATCCCGAACCGGCTTTAGCGGTGAGGGATCTCTTTCGACTTTTCTGCAGGTTGCCAACACCGTTGCTTGTCGACTGACAACCCGCTGCCCGTCGTAGGAGAATTAGGCATGCTCACTGTGCGCATCGATAAATGGTTGTGGGCGGCGCGGTTTTTCAAGTCACGCGCGCTGGCTGCCAAAGCCTGCGAACTCGGTAGAGTTCAATCCAATCACCAGCCAGCCAAGCCGGCTCGCGACGTCAAGGTAGGCGACCTGCTCCATATCAAGACCGACAGCGGAGACTTCGAAGTAAAGGTTTTGCTGCTCAGCGAAGTGCGCGGACCTGCGCCAGTCGCTCACACATTGTATGAGGAAACAGAGTCGGGCCGTGAATTACGACTGAAGCTGGCAGCGGAGCGTAAAGCGACCATGAACTTTACTCCGGCGCCAGAAGGCCGGCCCTCCAAACGCGATCGCCGCAGAATCATTCAATTCCGCGGCCGCCACAGCTAGCCTAACGCCAGGTCTCGATTTATTGAGCGTGGTCCCACCCTGTCCGTTCGCATTGTCAACAGGGTGGGATTGACGTCGGCCAATCTATCGCTACTGTTGCGGAGGAGGCGTGGTGGTCGTGGTGGTGGTGCTCGAAGTCGAATTGCTCTGCGGGGCAGGCTGAGTAGTTGTGGTTGTAGTGTCGGTCTGCTGGGTCGTCTTCTGATGGTGATGTTTCGACTTCGTCGTAGTATGGGTCTGCTCGGTCGTCTGGGTTTGAGGCTGAGTTGTGTCCGGCGTCGTGGTCGTCGTGGTGGTGCTCTGCGACTGCTGCGCGGCCGGCGGATTTTGCTGCGTGGTCGTGGTCGTGGTGCTCTGCGTCTGAGCCAAAACTGACAACGACAAGGCCAGCGCCAGAATCGCTCCCGCTAAAACTGCCCATACTTTTTTGGAAACCATTTGTTTTGTTTTCTCCTTTTCGCATCGGACAGCACGTTCAGAAAACCGGAATGTGCAAACACACCTAGTCCGATGCAGTTGGTGCGGCCCGGCGATGCCTGCGTGCCGCCGTTTCCGGACAGTGATCGTCAAGCGCTCCTGCAAATGATTGATTAGAGCGCTTCTCCGCCACTCGAAACTTATCGCGATCCAACCACATCTCTATCTCGCAGTACGGAAATCATTTTTCGCGGGAGAGAAATCATGGGAAAGCTGGATGGAAAAGTCGCTGTCGTAACCGGAGGTAACAGCGGCATCGGGTTGGCCACAGCCAAGCGCTTTGTCGCCGACGGCGCATACGTCTTCATTACTGGCCGGCGTCAAGCTGAGTTGGATGCCGCCGTGAAACAGATCGGTAAAAACGTTACCGCCGTGCAGGGAGACGTCTCCAATCTCAAAGACATTGATCGCCTTTACGAAACCGTCAAGAAGGAGAAAGGCCACATCGACATTCTCTTTGCCAATGCCGGGCTGGGCGAGTTCGCTCCCTTGACCGCGATCACCGAAGAGCACTTCGACAAGACGTTCGGGGTTAACGTGAAGGGCGTACTGTTCACCGTGCAGAAGGCGCTTCCGCTATTTCGCGACGGCGGATCCATCATGCTCAACGCGTCGATCGCCGGCTCGAAAGCCCAGCCGTCGTTCAGCGTTTATGGCGCAACCAAAGCGGCGTTGCGCTCTTTCGTGCGCTCCTGGACCGTCGAACTGAAAGATCGCAAGATCCACATCAATGCTATCAGTCCTGGCCCCATCGAGACTCCGGGCTTTGACGGATTGGGCAAGAACAAACAGGAAAACGATGCCTTCCGCCAAGCGCTCATCTCCATGACGCCGATGGGACGGTTTGGCAGCCCGGATGAAGTCGCAAAAGTCGCGTCATTCCTCGCATCGGACGATGCCAGCTTCATTACCGGCATCGAATTGTTTGTCGACGGAGGCATGGCGCAGGTCTGACACGCCCTGGCCCTTAATACCGGGTCGGCCTCCCGGCCTTGAGGCACTTGATCTGACGCGCGATTATAGGTCCACGGCAGACAACTGATGGAAGAAAGCGCGAAACTCCTGCACTATCTGCGTCGGCAATTTCTCGCGATTCGATTTCTGCATTAAGCCGTGGCCCGCGCCCTCGATGGGAACCAACTTAGTCGGCGCCGGAATCAGCTTGATCGCGCCTTCCAACTCCTCGACTGAACCGAAGGCATCACGCGTCCCACTCACAAAGAGAACCGGTGTTCGCACGCTGGGAAGATGTGCGGTCCTCAATTGCGCCGGACGTCCCGGTGGATGTAGCGGATACGACAGCAGCATCAACCCTTCGACCAGCTTCGGCTCTTCCGCAACCAGCATGCTCGCCTGCCGTCCGCCATAAGACACGCCGGCCAGAAAAGCTCGCCCCGCAAACTTCTGCTTCATCAACTCAACCGCTCGCCGCAGGCCAGCCTGATCGTGTTTGGCGTCGGACGGTGACGGCGGCCCGTGCGGGCGTCGCTGGCGAAACGGCAAATCGCAACGCAGTACGCTGATGCCGGCCGCTGCAAACTTGTCTGCTAATGCAATCAGCAACGGTCCCTCGCAGTTGCCGCCCGCGCCATGCGTCAGCACCAGAAATCCAGCACCCGATTCTGCGCGATGAAGAACTCCGCGAACCGGAGCTTCACCCGGCGTATCGTCGACAAACCGCTTTACTTCGTGATCACTCACAATCAATCCTTCGATCTCAAACGTTTGTCATCCTGAGCGGAGGCGGCGTTTCACCGCCGGTGTCGAAGGACCTCTATTTCACAGCAGAATCCTTCGAGACGAGAGGGGTTCTTCGACCGTGCTCGGCCGCGTCGCGGCTCTCGCTTCGCTCAGAATGACAAATATTAAACCGGCGCGGCGTGAAGCACACACCAGATAATCTATGATCTTGACCCGCCAGCTCCGACAAGAAGAGCGCTCGTACATCTACCGTCCCAGTTTCTTCGCCTGACAAGCCACCACGACCTTGGTCGGATCGATAGCGTCGTCGTCCAACTGCATCTCGATCACCTTGCCATTCTTGTCGATCACGTAATTGACCCGCCGCGCCGCCTTGTATTCCGGATCGTAGAGTCCGTACTGTTTGGTGATGTCACCGCCCCAGTCGCTTAATAGCGGGAAGGTGACTCCGATTTGTTGCGCCCACGCCTTATTCGAGAAGGGAGAATCCATACTCACACCCAGCACCTGGGTGTCGGTGGCTTCCAGCTTCGCCAGGTTCTGCTGGAACGCCTGCATTTGCTTAGCTCAACCCCCGGTGAAGGCGAAGATATAGAAAGCCAGCGCGACGTTCTTCTTACCGCGGAAATCGTGCAGCGAAACCTGCTTGCCGTTCTGATCTTCTAAAGTGAAGTCCGGAGCCATGTCACCTACCTTGATCTTCGGCGGCGGCATCGCGTTTCCTTTATCGGCAGCGTAGCTTGCGGGCAACAATACTCCGGCAAGCATCAGCGTCACTAAGAACGTCCTCATCAGCTTTCTCCTCTCAAAACTCTGGATCGGTTTGGCGTGTGTGTCATTGTCCCATCCGGAGCAAGCATTCGACCACTTGCACCTGCTGTCGTTTTCTTTTATTTGCCACGAGACTCTACGTTTCCGTTTCGGAACGCATCCGGCGGGATTCACACCTTCCCAATTGCGGAAGGCCCCGCCAGGCGATAAAGTGAATGAGTACTCATTCGGTGTGCAGCGCCGATTCATCTCCCAGCGACTGCACAACTTAACTGTGGGCGAGTGCAACTCTCAGGTTTTCAACGATCGGGCCCGTGGCAAAACGTGATTCCCAATCTGCCTTCACTCCACCGGACGGCTCGGCCTCCGGCGTCAATCGCAGTGCCGATAAGTATCAGCGCATTCTCGACGCGGCGGTGGCCGTCTTCGCCGAAAAGGGATTCTTCACCTCACGCATCGCCGACATTGCCGACCGCGCCGCCGTTGCCGACGGTACCGTCTATCTCTACTTCAAGAGCAAAGAAGAGATCCTGATGACCGCCATCAACACAGCCTTCGATGCCTTCATGAGCCTGGCACGCACCGAGTTGAAGAAGCAGGCGAGTCCGGCCGAGCGCTTGCGCCGGCTGGCATTTCTACATCTCGACGCTCTCGGCTCCAATCGCAACCTGGCTGTGGTCTTCCAGATGGAATTGCGGCAAAGCACCCGCTTTCTCTCCGAGTTCTCGCATCATCACATGATTGAATACCTCAGCCTGGTGCGCGAAGCCATTACCGATGGGCAAGCCGACGGAACCTTTCGCCGGGAAATGTCGGACAAGTACGCGGCCAATTGTTTTTTCGGGGCCTTGGATGAGATGGTCACCTCCTGGGTGCTGAGCGAGCATGACTACCCACTGGGCAATGTTGCCGATGTAGTGGTCGACATTTTTCTGAACGGAATGCGCCGCGATAAGCAGCCGGTATAAGCCGAACCGTAGCCACTTTTGCGCCATTACAGATCGATAGGGATTGACCGATCAGGGGATAAGAGTTTGGGAGCAAGTAATCTTCGGACCCTCAACGACGTTTTCTTTACGCTGGTCGAGCGTAACAGCGATCGGGTGATGCTCACTCGTGAAGGTGAGAGATGGCAGACCATCTCCGCTGTTCAATTACGCGCATGTGTTTATGCCACCGCGCGTCAACTGCAAGCCTGGGGCATCAGGAAGGGCGATCGCGTCATTATCCTCAGCGAGAACCGGCCTGAGTGGGCCGTCGCCGACTTCGCCACGCTCCTGTTGGGTGCTGTCGACGTTCCCATCTACGCTACCCAGACCAGCGATCAATGTTTGTTTGTGGCACAGAATTCAGAAGCGCGCGTCGCCTTCGTTTCCACCCGCCAGCAGTACGAGAAGATCGCCGCCATCCGCCCGCGGACCAGCCTCCAGTACGTCATCATCATGGACGATGCGCCGGACCTGACCAGTGCTGTACCGATGCAGTCCTTCCTGCGTGACGCCCCGCTGGACAACGATTCGGAACTCGAATCTATTGGCCGCCTGGTCGAGCCGGACGATCTTGCGACCCTGATTTACACCTCCGGCACCACCGGCACACCCAAGGGAGTGATGCTCACCCACGGCAACCTGGCGTCGAATCTGAATGTCTCGCTCGATATGTACGAGATCGATAAAGACGATCTCTGCGTGTCCTTCCTGCCGCTCTCGCACGTCACCGCCCGGCATCTCGACTATGCTCTGTTCAACATCGGCACCCCTCTGGCCTACTGTTCTAACGTCGACGATCTACCTCGCACCATGACCGAGGTACATCCCACAATTATCGTGGCTGTGCCCCGGGTCTACGAGAAGATTTACAACAAGGTGCAGTACGCGGCGCATGGCATCAAGCACGCTCTTATAAGGTGGGCTCTGTCGGTGGGAGCCGCGAACCGTGAAACCATTCTTCGCGGAGAAACTCCAAAATCCCTTTCCTGGAAGCTGGCCAACGCTCTGGTGTTTTCCAAAGTACGAGCCGGGCTTGGCGGCAAGGCCCGCATCTTCGTCTCCGGCGGCGCTCCTCTAGGCCGCGAGATTGCCACCTGGTATGCCGATATCGGCATCCGCATCCACGAAGGCTACGGCCTCACCGAGACCTCTCCGGTGATCGCCGTCAACAACCCCATCAACCATCGCCTGGGCACGGTGGGCAAGCCGCTGCCCAATGTCGACGTGCGCATCGCCGAGGATGGGGAGTTGTTGGTGCGCGGCCCTTCAGTCTTCAAGGGTTACTGGAAGATGCCTGAGGAAACCGCTGCAGTATTTGAAGATGGCTGGTTTAAGACCGGCGATATCGCAACTCTCGACGAGGAGGGTTATCTCTCCATTACCGATCGCAAGAAGGATCTGATCAAGACGTCGGGCGGCAAATTCATCGCGCCCCAGCCCATTGAAAGTTCGCTCAAGGTCAATCAGTTCGTCGGCGAGGCCGCTCTGCTGGGAGACCGGCGGCGCTTCCCCGCCGTGCTCATTATCCCCAGCTTCGCCGACCTGGAGGAGTGGGCGCGCCAGCATGGAGTGAAATTTTCCTCGCGTAAAGAATTGGTCAAATCTCACCAGGTGCAATCGCTCTACCAGGGCATCGTTGACGAGATGAATCAGAATCTCGCGCAATTCGAGAAGCTGAAGCGCGTGCTGGTTGTCCCCGACGAACTCAGCATCGCCGAAGGCACCCTGACTCCCAGCATGAAGCTGCGCCGCCGCAGCCTTGTCGACCGCTACAAGAAAGAGATTGACGCGCTGTACACGGAGTCGGAATCGCACCAGAGCACTTCGGCTCCCGCTCGCCATTGAGCAAACTTCGGGACCAAACCAGGCTTGCCTTTAGCCTGCTCTGTGATACGCTCGTCTCGAAAAAATCACATCCAGCCGAATCTCTTGGTGAGGCCACGTCTCCATGGCAGAAGGCAAGAAGTACCTTTTCGCTTCCTTCGCACACCGCGACAGCGCGGCGGTTACGTCCATCGTAGAAGCGCTGCGCAATGAATTTCTTACCCGCGATCTCAATATCGATGTCTGGCTAACCAATCAGGAACTCGTTCCCGGCGAACAATGGGAGACCCAAATCGAGAAGGCCCTCCGTGACTCTATCGGACTTCTAGCGTTCCTCTCGCTGCAAGCGCTGGAATCCCCTTTCGCGGCCAAGGAGATAGACCTCTTTACGTCGGAGACCTCCGACCGGCTGGTTTTTCCAGTTGTTCTTTCTGCCGACCTCTCGCTTCCTTCCTCCCTTGCCCGATATCACATCGTGGATTTGAGCGATCCCCGGAATATTGACCGCTCAATCCGTCTGATTGCCGATGCCACGGAAGAATACTTAAAGTCACACGGGGATCCTTCGCCTATTTCGCCGGAAGCAGCACCGATTGCGGCGTCTATCATTGCCGGTGGGGTGCGCGGGCTCAGACCCGAATCCAGCCCCGCCACCCAACCGCCTGACACCGTATTCCTGGTCCACGGTCACGACAATCAGCGATTGGAAGAAGTACACGCCTATCTGGCTGAACTCGGGGTGAAGGCAGTCGTCCTATCGAGGATCGCCGGTCAATCGCAGTCCCTCTTTCAGAAATTCCTTCAGTTTTCCAAGGACATCCGTTTCGCTGTCGTGTTACTCACAGCCGACGATCTTGGTGCATCCAGGACGCAATATCAAGCGGACGGCGTGGGCGACAGAGCGCTTCAATTTCGCGCGCGCCAAAACGTGATCCTCGAACTCGGATTTTTTTATGGCTATCTGGGATGGGAAAACGTCTTCGTCATTTCAGCTCAACCCGACAGGGTTTACCCGAACTTCGAGCCGCCTTCGGATCTGGCAGGCGTCGTCTTCGACGCGATCGACAGTCCCGATTGGAAAGCCTCCCTCCTGCGGAAATTGAACGAAGCAAAATTCAAACTTACGCAGGGCTCCTGAACTCTGCGGACGCGCCCCTCATCGCTCGACTTCCAACGCCGAGACTAGGCGCCAGTCAGCATTCCCAGCATATCTACATCGTAGATACGTCTGCCAATACTGTGTATCGTCACCGAGGATTGGCGTCATGAAAACCCGAATGGTCAAATGGGGAAACAGTCTCGCTATCCGTATTCCCAAGCCCGTGGTCGAACAGGCCAAGCTGAAGGAAGGCGATTCCCTGGAGATTGAGGCGGCCGCCGAGGGCCGCTTGGAACTGCGCCGCGCCCGCAAGATGCCGACTCTGGCTCAGTTGGTAGCGCAGATTACTCCGGAGTTCCGTTATGCGGAGATCCCGACAGGGAAAGAAATGGGCAGGGAGATTGTTAAATGGTGATTTCGCACGTGCCCGACACCGGCGAAATTGTGATGATGAACTTCGATCCCCAGATAGGTCGCGAGCAAGCGAAGCGCCGGCCCGCCCTGGTGCTTACCGATCAGCGTTACAACCGAGCCAGTGGGTTGGTGATCGTTTGTCCGCTGACCAGTAAGCGGAAACCTTACCCTTTCGCGCTGCCCGTCACCGTTGGCAAGGTGGAAGGCGCTGTTCTGGTCGACCAACTAAAAAGCATGGAATGGGCGGGCCGCAAAACCACATTCCACTCTCAAGCTGATCCCGCACTGGTCTACCAGGTTCGTCAATACCTCGCGGTATTGCTCGGGATTCGTTAGCGCCCCGTCGATACTCACTCGATCGGTTCGACCGCGATTCTGGGTTCGGCCGGAGCTTTGCTGTCGGGCCGCTGCACCAGGATGGTCGCCGAAAGCACCACCGCGATGCCAACCACCTGCATGGCCGATACCAACTCTCCCAGAATGATCGCCGTCAGCAGGATGGCCCACACCGGTTCCAGGCAAGCGGTCACGATGGCGCGCGTGGGATCCAGATACTGCAGCCCGGTGAAGTACAACGAGAACGGGATCAGCATCGACGCAATCGAAAAAACCAGCATGAACAGCCACTGGCCGCTACTGTAATGTTGAGCGACGATCTTCCACGGCGGGTTCAGCAGTTGCCAGAAAACGCTGGCCCCCAGCAGCGAATACAGCAGGACTGTCCAACGGTCGTAGATCTGGAGCAGATGCTGTCCATAGACGTTGTAGAACGCAAACGAAATTGCCGCCAGTTCCGCGGCCACGACCCCAATCACGTTGAAGCGCGCACCCGACAGAGCCAGCCACGGAAATCCGCGCTGCACGGCCACCTCGCCTACTGCCAGGGCGCATCCCATCACGGCCAGCAAGACTCCACTGATGCGCAGCCCGGTCGCGCGCTGCAATCCTCGAGCCAGCATGTAGAGCAATACCCAGACCGGAGCCACGTATTGCAACACGATCGCGGTAGCCACCGTGGTCTTCTCAATGGCGAAGTAATAGAAATAATTCGAAGCAGCCAGCCCCAGAATTCCCAGCAGAAAGAATTGCGCCAGATGACTTCCGCGCACGCCCAGCGCCGGCCGTCTCTTCAAAAGCAGAATTGGGACCAGGATCAGCAGTGCGATGGTGCTGCGGCTCTGCGCCAGAACCAGAGGATCAATCGGAGCCAGGACGTGTGTTCCGCCGGTGAACCTGCCGGTAAACATGCCTCGTCCCAAGGCGGCAGCTAGCCCCCAGAAAAACGTTGCAGCAGCGATAAATAGATAGCCCCGGGTGGGATGGGAATAGTGTTTTGAGACAGGTGAGGAGGAGTCTTGCTGGTGGTTTCTATCCACTATCCACTAGCCACTATTAACTTTTTCAGTCGGCCAGTGCGCCCTGGCTGTGCGAAGAACGCAGCACGCGATCGACGGTATAGGGCGCCCGCTTCGACGGTTCGTGGAAGTGCCGGACCTGCAACTCGCCCAGCAATCCGAGCGCGATCAATTGCACGCCAGCCACGATCAGCACGGCGGCAAAGACCAGCAGCGGACCGTGTTCGTCCATCACGTTTTTGCCGCGGACGAACTTCTCCACCACCATCCACAGCGCGATCAGTGAGCCTGTCATCGCGCTTAAGGCGCCGACGCTGCCGAAGAAGTGCAGCGGCCGCGACATATACTTCAGCAGAAATCGAATCGTGATCAGGTCGAAGAAGACGCGGAAAGTGCGCGAGATACCGTAGTGCGATTCGCCGCGTTCCCGATTTACATTGCGGATGGGAATCTCGCAAATGGTAGCGCCATACGCCGACGCCAAGGCCGGAATAAAGCGGTGCAGCTCTCCATAAAGCGGAACTTCCTGCACCACTTCGCGGCGATAGGCTTTGAAGGTGGTACCGAAGTCGTGCAGTTCCACTCCGCTCAACTTGGCCATCAGCCAGTTGGCGACTTTCGACGGAATCCGCCGCAGCACGAAATTATCGATCCGCTGTTTCCGCCAGCCGCTGACGATGTCATATCCCTCCCGCAGTTTCTGCAGGAACATGGGAATGTCGTGGGGATCGTGCTGCAGGTCGCCGTCCATGGCGATGACGTACTCGCCCTCGGCATGATCGAAACCCGCCGCCAGCGCCGATGTCTGTCCGAAATTCCGGCGCAGCTTTACCACTACGACCCGCCGGTCCACGGCCGCGATCTGCTGCAGCAACCAGAATGTGTTGTCCTGGCTGCCGTCGTCCACGAAGACCAACTCGAACGGCTCGCCGGCTGCTTCCATTACAACCTTCAGCCGATCGTACAGTTCGGTAACGTTCTCTTCTTCGTTATGAAATGGGACGACGATGGAGTACTTGAGCACAGGCTTTTGATTATACCGTTCTATACCGGCAATTGGGCACAGGATTATCGACGAATTTTGTACCGGAACAACGCAGCGCGCGTAATTACTCCCCACACAACGCCTGCTGTTTTATGTGGACGAGTGTCAGTTGCCGGCGGTTGCAATATGTTTCAAAATTCGGGTTATTCCTGTCTGAAAAACTTTGGGTGGCGTAATCAGGCTAACCACCAGATGACCGTCGGCCGCGAAGTCGTAGAAATGTCCCGGCTGTACCAGCACTCCCTTGGCCTGCAGCAGAGCAATAGCGAGATCCTCGTCCGAGGCCGTCACTGGAACTCCCAACACGGCGTACCAACCGCCCTCGACGACGAGCCGCTGACAAAGTTTCTGTGCCGCCAGTTCCGCGTCCAACTGCCTAAGGTTTTCCCGGATGCGTTGCATCAGCTGCAGCTGAACGCTGCGGCGCTCCTCCAGCATCGTGGGCAACGCCCATTGCACCGGCGCATTCATCGAGAGATAAGTGTCGGCGATGACTTCCAGCCGCGCCAGCGCATCTGCCTTCAGCGTGTCGGGACCACTCACGGCGATCCAGGCGGCTTTCATCTGGGGCAAGCCGGAAATCTTAGATAGTCCACTGAGAGTAAAACTAAGCGCTTCGCGATCTGCAGCGAACGTCAGGGCAGGTTCGTCCCCAAGCGCGTAATCGAGAAAAACTTCATCCGCGATGATTGCCAGATCGTTGGCCGCGCAAATACGCTTCAACTCCTCTGCCTCATGCCGCTTCACATAGGAACCGGTGGGGTTGTTGGGATGCACGACCAGTACGGCCCGGCATTTCGCTCCTAAAGCCTGAGCACGTTCGCTGCCGGCCTGAAGCGAAGGAAAATCCATCTGCCAGCCGTGGTCGTAAACCAGTTCGTAAGGAAAAAGCTTTACATCCTGGATCTCGGCCAGGAAGTCGAACAACGGATAACTCGGCGTCGGCACCAACACCGCATCTCCGGGATCGCACAGCAGGCGAAAGACAAACGAGTAGGCTTCGCTGGTGCTGGTCGTGAGAATCAGATCCTCGGCAGAGACATCCGTTCCCCGCTCCGCGTAATAATCCGCAATGGCTTCGCGAGCCGCCGGCAGGCCCTTGGGCTGCGGATCGTAGCGCAGCGCCTCCGGTCGAGCCAGCGCCCGCAACAATGCTTCTTCGCGATACTGCAATCCAATGGTCGTGGGATTGGAAGCGGTAAGGTCGAGCAGTTCCCTGCCCGCTTGGCGATGTGCCTCCAGCGCCTCCGTGTAGCGATTCCGGGCGAGATTCCACGAAGTACGCCGGGCGAAGAAGGTTCGCATCAAGGAATGATAATGGAAGGCGTTGGCGGGGATGGGATGTCGCCCAGGCTAAAGCCCAATCCTTTTGACCTTTGCGGACGGCCTTGAACGCCGTCCGCTTCAAAGAATTCGACTTGGTCAGAAACTTCGATAGCGCTTACTTGGAGACTGCGGCAAACAAATCCGACTTCAACAACGCTTCGAAGCGCTGATCGTCGGTCTTGAAGTGCATCTGCAGCAAATCGTTGGAACTGTCGACCGTGGTGCTTTCCAGGGCCAGCTTCTCTGTGGGTGAACCGCTCATTTTGCGGTACAGCACACCAGCCTTCAACAAGCCCGACAGGGTGGCAGCGGTTACCGTATCGGAGGTCTTGACGCTCAGGTCAAAGGTAACGCCGTTGGTGAAGTTCATCACGTAATCCGACGCCAGCAGCCGCTTCCTCACCACGTCATAATCGGCCATCGAGGCCGCCTGGCCCAGCGCCGACCTCATCATATTCTGAGTTCCCGCCTGGTCTAGTACGCTCCATACCGGTGAATTTTCCACGCTCGTTATCAAATCGTTCATCGTGGTATTCGACTCAACCGACTCAGCGCCATTGTCGCGTACGTCGATGGCGCCTTTGATGGACGCATTCTCCCCGAACAGAATAGTCGTCGGATCGAGGAAGACCATTTGCATTCCCGAACCCATGGGATAGATGTACGACAAAAGATACTTTTCCGGCTTGATCTTCCGCAGCTTCATCTTCTGCAGAAATTCTCTCTGCTTGAACGGCCCCTGCGCGATGCCGACTCCGTATAAGACTCCCTTAGCGCCACGGTAGCTGACGAAGGTGAGCTGCTCCATGTCTTTCTCGGGATCGACTCCGGCGCCCTTCAACGCAGTTTCAAATTGCTTGATGTTGTCCGGCAGCACCCGATCTCGCAAAGCTCGCGCCGACTGCGAGTCTCGCAGCTGGCGATAGTCCACGGAGATGATTTGCTGGAGCGCCGACGGCACCACGGTGCGCGCATTGCTGCTCAAGGGCGCGGCCCATGCCGGCAGGCATAGCACACCGCTCAGGAAAATGCCGGTAACGAATTGCTTCATGTTTGTCATTCTACTCAACCATGCAAGGATGCCGGAAATTATCCCATTGTTGCTTGGGACTCGGCGGCTAGCGCCGGGTATTACTTTAGACGATCCCGGCCGGCAAAGATGAGCCGTGACAGCCGCTGGCTCCCATCGCCTATCGCGATACAAAACAGAATTCCCGCTGCTGGTTATGAAAAGTTCCTGAGAATAACCCACTCCCCCGGGTTATCAGGTTCGGACCGCCGTCACCCGCTGGCGAACATCGGCGAGAAACGCCTCGTCCTTGATGTCATTCAGGTTAATCTCCACATTTGCCAGAGCACCTTCGGAGGCGGCCCGCGCCAGTGCTACTGCTACAGTCAAGTCAGACGCCATGCGCGGATTGGTCATTGGACGCAACGCCTCGATAATCTGGCGCGCCTCCCTTGCCCGCTCGGCAACCACCAGAGGGATCAGCGTCGCTTTCTTCGTCGCCGCCTCAACCTCGGGCTGCGCCTCGGGATGATTCTTCGCCTTCTTGAAGGCTGCCATCACTTCATTGAACGATTCCGCATCGGCATCAATCGCAGCTTTGAACTGCTCGCGCAACTCGGCCAGGCGCGCCAGCGCATCGCTCAACGGTCGCTCATATTGGGCGTAGGCCTTCTTGCCGCGAGACATGCCCGCCACCATGCTGCCCAACGCAGCCGCCATCCCCGCCGTTGCCGCGGATGCCGAACCGCCTCCCGGCGCGGCCGTGGGCGCAGCCAGTTGTTCGATGAACGGTTCCACGCCGGCGCGAATTCCACCTACTGCCGTCTTGCCGGTCATCACTGCAACCAGCCGGTTCTCCAGTATCAGCGACGAATCGAAGTTCTCGATTTGCAGAAACCACTCGGCGGCATCTTCCAACGCCTTCTTCGGAATCAGACCGACAATCTCGCTCGATAGCGGCATCACGCCATAGCGCGCCGCCTCGCGCTTAACGTATTCATACACCCGCGCGATCGGCGTCTGATCCGTGTCGGTCAGGTTCATGGAAACCTGCGCCAGCCCGCGGACGCCCACGCCCATCCCCTTCACGTAGCGCAGGCCGCCGTTAGAGAAGCGTACCGCTTTGCCGATCTTCTTGGCGATCTCCACATCCGGTGTGTTGAGATAGACGTTGTAGGCGACCAGAAACTTGCGCGCTCCCACCACGGTTGCGCCCGCCGTCGAGTGCACGGCGGCTTCGCCAAAATCGGGCTTGCGCGCCGGGTTGGTTTTCACCTCCTCGCGAATGCCCTCGAACTGGCCGCGACGCACATTCTCCAGGTTCTGCCGCTCCGGCGTCTGCGCCGCAGCTTCGTACAGATACACCGGCACTTTCCAGCGCTTCCAGATTTCTTCGCCCACCCGCCGGGCGATGGCCACGCAGTCCTCCAGCGTGACCCCATCGATGGGGATGAACGGAATAACATCGGCCGCACCCAGGCGCGGATGAGCCCCCGTATGTTTGGTCAAGTCGATGAGTTCGGCGGCCTTTCCAACCCCGCGAATCGCCGCCTCGGCAACGTTGACGGGATCGCCCACCAGGGTAATGACGCAGCGGTTATGGTCGGCGTCCATCTCGCGGTCCAGCAAGTAGACACCTTCCACCTTCATGGCTTCGATGATGGCGTCGACTTTGGCCTGGTCGCGCCCTTCAGAAAAGTTCGGTACACATTCGACGAGTGCAGGCATAAGCATCAGGATAAAGCAACTCATGCCTTTCGCGGGTAGTGTCCTGATTTTGCCTCATCGCATTGGAGGATCAACTCGGTTGCCCGTGACCTGCCAGGCCGTCGGCGTTCGACGACGGGTCGGCAACACTGGCAGAAATCGCCATCAGGACGAAGAGCAGACAGGTTGGGGCGCGCCTGATTAAGCTATTCAGCCGGCAAATCCCCCGGAGACAGCTCATCCACATAGCACCACATCCAGGTCTCACCGGGCTCGATCGAACGAATTAAAGGATGCTTTACCTTATGGAAGTGTTTGGTCGCATGCTTGTTCTTGGATGAGTCGCAACAACCCACATGCCCGCATTCCAGGCACAATCGAAGATGAACCCAGGTGTCGCCCATCTTGACGCATTCCGGACAAACATGAACGTCGGTGCGAGTAATCTTGACCTCATTGAGATGACTACAGGCTGCTGCCATTTGCTCCTCCAGTATTTTGGCGCTCTAGATTCTTGCGGTCCCACTTTCCCAAATCCGCCGCCGCGTTATAGGTACTCCGCAAAAACTCCATCACGGCGGCCTTGGGAGAATCGGCACTGCGTATGTCGTCATACATCAGCAAAAATTCCTTCATATCTGGATGGTAGAAGGCCGCCCGCGGTCGCACTGGTCCAGCCGCAAAACCCACCGGCTCCGGCGCCGCGTAGGAATAAAATGCCGGACCCTTGATATCGCCACCGCCGGCCCAGAATCCCGCACTGCTGACTTCATGCGAGTAGGCCTCTTGTGTGACGTGATCGGCGCCCGGCCTTTCCGGCGCCCGCCTTCCCGAAAAACGAGTCACTGCCAGATCGAAGCTTCCCCAGAAGAAGTGTGTCGGACTGGCCTTGCCCAGGAACGGCGCCCGGAATTCCTTAAAGACGCTGTCAACCCAAACCAGGATGCGCCAAAATTGATGTGCGCTCGCCGCATCGTACGAGACATGTACGTTGTCTTTCTCAAACGGAATCGGATCCGGGACTTCGCATGGGGTAGTCCAGATTTTCACTGCTACGCCAAGATCAGAAAGTGCGGTCATGAATTCTCGATAGAACTCGGCGACACTCTGCGGCTTCAACGGCAAAACACGATGCTGCCCTTCGCAGGTATCGATCAGCAATTGGTGATCGATGAAATCAAAGCCGACTTCTACCGTGCGATCACCATAGGGCATCGGAGAAGTTGTCAGGCCCCGGGCGGTAACGTACAGCGGCACATTCCACCAGTGATTGACCAGCGGACAAAGCTCCAGCCGAACCTTGCCGACAATCTGGGTCCACATGTGCAACGTCGCCTGCGTGTCCTTCCACGACTCGAAAGGCAACGCCGGCAAGTCACGGCCTTCATCTCTGGAATGCCCGTGCCCGGGATCCAACGCCATTCCTCACCTCCCTGTTGGCTAATTACTTTACTCGATTTTCCATACTGGTATTGGGGAGTCCGTATCTGGTCGTTTGCCTTAACGAAAAACGCCGACCGCGTTTGCGATCGGCGCCTGGTTGAATCCCGGATGGGCTGACGAACCTTATTCGGTTCCTAGGACGCTTCTTCGGCCAGCTTTGCAACCGGCTTTCGCGCCCGGGTCGTCGTGATTACAACTACGCTCACCAGCACCAGGATTGTCCCCAATAAAGTTCGCGGACCTACCGTCTCGCCACCCAGGAAATATCCCAGCGCGACGGCCACCACGGGATTCACGTAGGCATACGTACCCACCTTAGTCGGCGACTCGTGGTGGATAAGCCAGACATACGCCGTGAAGGCGATGATAGAGCCGGCGATGACCAGGTAGGCGAGAGCCATCCATGCTTCCCGTGAAACCGCTTGCGGATGAAATCCGCGAAACTCTCCCAGAGCACCCGCAGTGATCAGCAGAAACACGCCTCCGCAAAGCATCTGCGCCCCGGAGCTCATGGGCTTGGACTCGGGCAGTGGCAACTTGCGGGAAAGCGCCGAAGCTATCGACCAGCTCATTGCACCCACGATCAGTGCAAGCGCTCCGGAAGTATCGATGGGCACATCGCCAAAGGTCAGCGAGTGACTCATGAGGACAGCCACACCAGCGATGCCGATCAGCAACGCAAAGCCCAGCCGTGCCGTCAACTTCTGCGTGCGGAGGAAAAGAATTTCAGACAGCGCCATGAACAACGGGATAGTTGCCAGCATGACCGCGGCAATTCCCGAAGGCACGCGCTGCTCAGCCCAGAACAGAAGACCGTAGTCGAGCACAAAGATCAGCACCGCCAGAATCGAGGCGGAAAGCCACTCGCGTGCCGATGGTGAACTGGTTCCCCTGGCGCGCATCCAGGCGTAAAGGGCACCGCCCGCCAGCAGGAAGCGCATCGCGGCCAGAAGAAACGGAGGGACTTCGCGCACTCCCACTCGAATGGCAAGAAACGTTGAACCCCAAACAAAGTAGATTATGCCGAAGGCCAGCAGAACCTTCCAGGTGGATGGGCGATTGGCGAGATCCATCGCAGGCTCCGTGCGGGCGATTGCAAATTGCCCGCCATGCTCAATAGATCGCTATCCTGCCCCAGCCGACACAGTTTTCCCTATCGGAAATCTTTATGGCCCGCAGAATACTTGTTTATGAAGCGGACGGCTTCATCTGCGTCACCGCAAACCCCTATTCTTGTCATCACGAACCGACTTCAGTCGGTGAGGGATCTGCTTTTCTCCCGAAGCTGCAACAAAGCCGCACCCAACCAAATCAGGCCTATTGATGGGACGAGTCTCATTCCTCACTTCGCCGGCGGCGGAACGTACTTAATTCCCAACTGATCGAAGAGGAAGCAGAACACACCGGCAGACTCCTCGATCTCCTCATCTAAGGCGGTACCGATCCCATGTCCGGCGTTCGACGACGTCCGCAACAGAATCGGGTGGGCTGAGCCGGTGGCGGCCTGCAGCCGCGCTGTCATCTTGCGGGAATTCATGGGATTCACCCGATGATCGTTCTCGCCAGTCAAAAACAAAACAGCCGGATAGCTGGCGCCATCTTGTACGTGGTGATACGGCGAATAGGCATACAGAGCCTTGAACTGATCCGGATCCTTGACCGTGCCAAATTCCGTAGTGTTGAAAGCGCCGTTAGGATCCAGTTCCACGCGCAGCATATCGTAGATGCCAACATAGGAAACTACCACGCGAAACAAGTCCGGCCGTTGCGTGAGCACAGCGCCCATCAGCAATCCCCCGTTACTTCCGCCTATGATTGCCAGATGCGCCGGGGATGTGTAGTTGTGCTGAATCAGGTATTCGGCACAACCAATAAAGTCGTCGAAGACATTTTGCTTGTTCGTGAGGTTCCCTGCCCGGTGCCACTCTTCCCCGTATTCGCCGCCGCCGCGCAGGTTCGCGATTGCATACACCCCGCCCTGGTCCAGCCACATGCGTCCGAATGACCCCAGAAAGCCGGGCGTCATGCTGATGGCGTAGCCCCCGTAGCCCTCCAGCAGCGTAGGATTCTTGCCGTCGAGCTTCGCGTTCTTACGCCGAATGATGTTGACGGGTACGCGGGTGCCGTCTTTGGAAACGGCAAACTCGCGCACGACTTCGGTGTCGTCAAACTTGATCGGTGAGCTGGCGGAGATCGCCGTTCGCTCCGACTTCCCTTTCGAGGCATCGTAGCTGTACCACGCCGCAGGTTCCAGATAAGTGGAGACTTCATACAACACATTGTCGCTCTCGGTGTGGGCAATCTCGCTCACTCCGGAGACGGCGGGCGTGGGCAGCATGCCCGTCTGCTGACCCCGGTGATCGAAGATGCGCACCCGCGAAGGTCCCCCGACCATTTCGCGTACGTAAAGCCGATCAGCCGCCGGCAGGATATCGTCTATCGAAGCTCGGGCGTTGTCGCTTGTCCCGATGCCCGAACTTTGCGGCACGATGAGTTGGGCTTTCGACAGGGCAAGATCGCCGAGCGGCAAGCGTAACACCTTGCCCCGAGGCGCATCTTTGCGCGAAAGCAGATACAGCGCGGCGTCACCGTTGGTGCCCAGCTTGGCCGAGACGATGGCATCTTCAAAATGCGTGACCTGGATCCACTGGCCCGACGAATTCATCAGGTAGTGCGCGAACTCACCACCGTCGCCGTTGGCTACCGATGCCAGCAGCCACATCCCGTCATCGCTGGATTGCAACTTAACCTCCGCGATGCGGGGGAAATCCTTGCCGATGACATAGGTGTCCTGGCCGCTGTTGGTGCCCAGTTTGTGAAAGTAAACCTGCTGGTAGAAGTTGGCGTCGTCTGCCGGGCGCTCGTTTCCTTGCGGATAGCGGGTGTAATAGAAGCCGGTACCCTCTTTGTTCCAGTCGATACTGCCCCCGCCCGTGGCGAAGTTCACCCGCGGAACCGAATCCGTCAGTTCCTTTCCGGTGGCGACTTCGAATACATGGGCCGTGCCATCTTCAGACCCACCTTCCGAGAGCGAAACCGCGACCAGCTTGCCATCCAGAGATGGAACGTAGAAATCAAGCGCGACCGAGCCGCCCTTGCCCATAGCGTTAGGATCAACCACAATCTTCTCGGCAGCAGGCTTGTCTGGCGAAGGTAGCATTACCAGGAAGGCTTGCTGCTGTGGCGGCTGCACTTTCATGGCAAACAAAACTCCGCCGCGCTCCCGCACGTCGAAATACCGTCCCGAACCGGCCGTGATCAGCTGTCGCAGTCGCTGTTCGATAGCTGCTCGCGCCGGCAGATGATCGAGGTAGGCGCGAGTGCGGGCGTTCTCCGCCGCGCTCCATTTCTTGACGGCCGGATCGCTCCAGTCCTCCAGCCAACGATAATCGTCAACGACCTTGACACCTTGATAGGTGTCTGTCACCGGATGCCGTGGCGTGGGCGGTGGCGCGGGAATACTCGGCGTCTGGGCGAAGGCGAAAGCCGCCAGCAAAATGAATGTACAGGCGAAGGCTGAACGACACGCGGAGGATCGAAGCGTCATGGAGCGCCTTTCTGGGTTGACATAAGGGTGCGGCCAAGGATTATATCCCGCAACGGTTTCTCGCTTCGGAACACATGGTTCCCCGAAGCCGTTATCCCCTGATCGGACCAAACGGTTAGCACAGAATGCAGGTTCCAGCGGATCGTAGAACTTGACACCCAAAGGGGCCGTGGCAATACCCACCATTTGGCGTCCGCAATTAAGTTTCGCTTCAGGGTCCGTGTAGATTTGACCTGCATCTATATAAAAAGAACGCGCGAAACACCTCGACAAATCTTGGGTTTACAGATATGACAGACACGAAGGGTTGTCGCGTGCTGCGTTAGCAAGAAGTTCGCCTCGTTAAGCGGTAGGCTGGGGGCGACAGGAGATTCAAAATGAAATCACGGCGGCGGTTGGGAAGTATTTTTGTAGCGCTGCTGTTAACTGTCATGCTGGTGGGATCGGCCTTTGCTCAGGATCAAGACGCTGCTCCGCCACCGGCTAATGTTCCCGTTCAGCAAGGCTACCCCGGGCAGGGCGTACCCCAGGCTCAACCAGGCTATCCCGGACAACAGGGCTATCCCGGACAAGATGCGCAACAGCCACAGCAGCAGGACCCTCCGGGTCGCGTGGCGCGCGTGCAGTTTATGTCGGGCCAGGTTTCAATGCAACCCGGCGGCGTGAATGACTGGGTTGCGGCCGACATGAATCGTCCGCTCACCACCGCTGACCGCGTCTGGACCGACAAGGATTCCCGCGCCGAGTTGAACGTCGGCGATGGTTTCCTGCGCATGAATTCAGAGACCAGCGTGACCTTGACCAACGTCAGCGATCAAACCGTCCAGATCGAACTCGACCAGGGCACCGTGAGCCTGACCGTTCGGCATCTGGAGAAGGGCGAAGTCTACGAAGTCGATACTCCGAACTATGCCTTTACCGTCATGAAAACGGGCGTTTATCGCTTCGATGTCTATCCCAATCAGGATGAAAGCTGGGTAACGGTCCGCAGCGGTTACGGCGAAGCGACTGGCAAAGGGCAGGCGGTTCGCGTCAACTCCGGCATGCAGATTCGTTTCCGTGCCGACAATTCGCTGCAGCATACGGCTTATGCCGCACCCGCTCGTGATGGCTTCGAAGACTGGGCGCAGGTGCGCGACAAGCGCCTTGACGACTCCGTCTCGGCCCGCTACGTTTCACCCGGCGTGATCGGTTACCAGGATCTCGACGCCTATGGCCACTGGGTCCAGGCGCCGACTTACGGTGCGGTCTGGGTTCCTAACTCGGTACCTGCGGGATGGGCGCCTTACCGGTTCGGCCACTGGGCGTGGATCGCTCCCTGGGGCTGGACCTGGGTCGATGATGCTCCCTGGGGATTTGCTCCGTTCCACTACGGTCGCTGGGTTTCTTACGGCGGCGGATGGGGCTGGGCGCCTGGTCCTTATGGCGGCTACTGGAATCCTTATTACGCCCCCGCGCTCGTGGGCTGGATTGGCGGACCGGGATTCGGTATCGGCTTTGGATTCGGTGGAGGCTGGGGCTTTGGCATCGGCGTCGGATTTGGTTGGTACCCGCTAGGCTGGGGTGCGCCGTTCTATCCCCGCTACTGTGGATGGGGATACGGTGGCTGGTATCGTGGCGGCGGCTATGTCACCAGTGCGTACTTCCGCAATGTCAACATTACGAATACGCACATCACCAACATCAACAACATTACGAACAACTACTACCACAACAATCTGGGCAACGCTCGAAACACGGACGCGGTCATGAGAAATGGAGTGACTTCAGCGTCCAGATCGGCCTTTACCTCGGGAGCAGCCGTCAACAAAGTTGGAGGCGCAGTACCCGCCTCCGCTATTGGAAAAGGTCAGCTGATGAGTTCGGCTAATGTTAACCCGACCAGGTCTTCGGTTCTGGGTGGACAGACGCCGCGCACCAGCGGTGTTCCGTCGGCAGCGGCGAGCAGCCGCAGCGTAGTCACCCGGGCCCAGCCTCCCGCAGGCCCGGCGAAGTTCTCGAACGCTGAGATGGCTTCAGCTCGCTCTAGCAGCACACCTTCGGCAAACCGCGGCGCTACCGGAGCTTCTCGCGGTACGACGGCTAGTGCTGGTGGGTCACAAACTGCCTCGCACTCGTCCTCAACCGGCAACAATCAGATCGCTCGCGCGACCGCTCCGAGTAATCCGGCCAGCGGCAGCGGCCACTATGTGCCTCGTCCGCCTTCGGCAGGAGGAGCTGCCACGACTAACCATGGTCTGAGCTCTTCGGCGACGAACGCCCAAGGGTCGACAGCCCACAACGTGCCCCGCCCTCCGGCGAGCAATGACAGCTTTGCGCGCTCGAATGGCAGCACTGCGAGTAATCGTTCGACCGGCAGCGTTCCCCAGAACAACCATGCTGCCGCCGGCAACAATCAACGCTACGGAGCTAACGGCTCGGCATCGCGGCCTCAGTCGTCTCAACCGTCGCACCAGTCGGCGCCTTCAAACAGCGGATCGCACAGCAGCAGTTCGTCGGGCCAACGGTCGGCCATGTCGGTACCGCGGCCGCCCTCGGGATATTCGTATCACGCAGCGCCGGCCTACTCCGCGTCGTCGTCCTATGGGAGCCACGGCGGTAGCAGCTACTCCGGCGCCAGCAGCCGGTCTTACTCAGGCTACGGGGCCGGAAGCCGCAGTTCTTATCCGAGCTCGAGCTACGGCTCCAGCCGCTCTTATGGCTCGTCGTCGACTTATTCGGCCAGCCGCAGCTACGGCTCCAGTCCAATGTATTCGGGCCGCTCCTACTCGGCGCCACGCTCCTCGGGAAGCTATGGCGGCGGATATCACGCGCCCGCGGGCGGTGGCTACCACAGCAGCGGCGGTGGGGGCTCGCACGGTGGCGGAGGCGGAGGCCATTCCGGCGGAGGCCATGGTCGCTAAGGATTAGCAGCGAATCAACTTGTAAACTTGGGCGGCCCGCAATGGCCGCCCGTTTTTTCTCCCTCAACCAGGCACCGTCTGTGCCGTCCGCACGCATGGATTGTGACGCTTGAACATTGCCGGACATGACTGCAGCTTATAATCGAAGTGTGACCCATTCCGTAGTCAAGAAGGTAGCCGAGGCCAACTTCCCCACCCGCTGGGGACAGTTCCGGATCTACGGGTTTGAAGAAGAGCTGGGAACCCCTCCTAATGGCGGATCTTCCAGCGGGACCAGAGCCGGCGCCAATGGCCGGAGCAAGTCTCAGCCTGGCCAGGAAGCCGCAATCGCCCTCGTCATGGGCGATATTCATACGTCCGCTCCGCTGGTCCGCATTCACTCGCAATGCCTTACCGGAGATGTCTTCCACTCCATGCGCTGTGACTGCCGGCAGCAGCTTGAGCTGGCGCTGTCGATGATCACCGAGGCTGGGGCCGGGATCCTCATCTACGAGCAGCAAGAGGGTCGAGGCATCGGGCTGATGGCCAAGCTGCAAGCCTACGAGTTGCAGGACAAGGGACTGGACACGGTCGAAGCCAACAATGAGCTTGGCTATGACAACGATTATCGCCAGTACAAACTTCCCGCCGAGATGCTGCGCCAGCTAGGCGTCAAGGAAGTTCGCCTCATCTCGAATAATCCTGACAAAGTCGCCGCCCTGGAAAATGCCGGAATCAAGGTCGTAGAGCGCGTCTCGGCCGAAGTCGAAGCCTACGAGCACTCCGAAGCTTATCTGCGAACCAAAAAAGAGAAGATGGGGCATTTATTTACCAGCTGGTAGCCGTGGCTTTTTGACCGCACCAGTGGGCAGCGCCTGCATTCCATGACGCTACACCGAAGTGCCGCTACATCGCACCCGCGCTTTGCGCCGCACCCGTTGCGGAGCTGGCGGGACAAGAGATTGGAGGCGAGGTGAGTCGCGGCGTCCCGGATGTCCTGGGCTCCGCCATGATGGCATTGATCAGTTTCTTGTCCACCTGAACCACAATTGCATTCCAACTCGCCTCGCGATTACCTCTTTCGCTCGTCTGAGCCGTAGTCGACACCTTCTTTTCCAGCCAAACCGCTACCAGATTGTCGGACTCATGCAAGACAGGAAGAGGTTTGGTGACCGCCGGCTGTTTTTCCGCGAATGGAATTCCCAGCTGCAGTAGCGAGCATCTTCCATCATCGGAAACCGCGAGACTTTCGAAATATGGCTTGCCGCCTCCGAATGCCTGCGGAATTGCCGGGTAGAAAGTCAGCGAGAAAATACATACATAGCCAACCACCGCGACTATGGCCACAGACAGTGCGATGGGATAGTAAATCCGCTCGGGAATTGCCTGCTGCTTCTTTGCTTTGGCTTTGGCCCGCTTCAAAAACCGGGCCGCCACGAACGTCGAAACCGCGGCAACGCAAATTGGAACGTACACTTCGGCGGCGATGATGAGGCTGGCCAGGCTTTCCGTAAGAGGATTCCGTTTCTTAATCAGGTCCCAGATACCCCACACCATGATCTGTCCCAGGCCAATGGTCTTTCCAAAGCACAAGGCAGCTGACGCGCCAAATAAGGCCGCCAGGGGAAGAAGCAGCCAGAACAACATTTTCCAGGAGTGCGGGCGAGCCGGTCGGACATCGTCCGCCATCCGTATGGCAACAGAAACAGGAAGTAGCGCGAGTAGCAGAAACGTCAGCAGAACCAACACACCGGTGAGAATCAACTTTGGTTTGGCGAAAGAAAAATCTGTGATTCCAAGCTTATGAAGATAGGTATTGATCGTGAGCATTCCGGTGGCGTAGGCCAGCGCCGCCGAAACCGCGCCGTACTTGGTGAGGGCAGCGAAGTCCAGGCTGATTTCCTGATTGTCTGCTCCAACGTCGCTCGCAGGAACGGCAGAAGGTTCAGCCATAAGCCACCTCGGTAAGCCATTGTGGAGCAGCTGGGTTCCCAATTCAATTGCTTTGTGGCCTATGTGACTTTGGCTGGTTACCTCCTCAGTTCCTTCTCCAGTTGCTGGCGGTTCTTCACCGGTAAGTTCTTGGTCGCAGCTCTGGCTAAGGCCAGGTAAATCTCTCTCGCCTGCGGCAGCTTCTTCAGTTCAGCCAGATGCTTGCGTACGGTCGCCGCATCTCCTCGAACCAACGGTCCGCTGAACGCTGCTGCTGTGTCCTGCTTCAAGTAGTTCTGTAGCGTCTGCCACAGCAGAGGCGCCATGATGGGCTTGATGTCCTGCCTGCGGACACCTGCGGCCAGGGCCACCTCTTCCAGCGAAGCCAACAGTGCGATAACCAGCGGCGAAGCAAAGCTGCCGAAAACGTGATACAGCACCTTGTTCTCTTTCCTGATGGAGAACGCGTTTCCGCCCAAGCGCTCGACAATCGACTTTGCCGTTCTCACCGCGACAGAATCACCCTCCATCGCGAAGGCTACGCCAGCCATCTGCGGCACTGCTCCGCGAACGAACGTCATCATCGGATGCACCGATGCCACCCGCGCGCCCTGCTCGCGCAACGGCGCAAGCTCATCACTGGTCAAGGCACCGCTGGAATGGAATACAACTTTACCCTTCCAACTCTGCGATCGCGCCAGGGTTCGCGCTACCTCCGCGATCGCGTCGTCCGGAACGGTGATCCAGACCACCCCGGTATCGAGCGCATCCTTCCCCAGTTCCAACAGCCGCGCTTTCAGCTCCCCTGCCCCGGCCTTGGTCGCTTTGGATTTGAAGCTCTGCTTGCGCACGACAACAGCCTTCACCCCGTATCCGGCCGACGACAGCGTAGAAGCCAGCGCCGTGCCGAGATTACCCGGCCCGATGATGCTGATCCCCGGCAATTCATCAGAATGCGTTGGATGTGGCACGGCGGGCAGAATAGCAGATCACGGGAGTCGCTTGCTCTGCGGTATGCACCTCAGGCTTCGGCTCGTTCAGGCAACGGGACTTGAACGCGCTGCTGAATCGCAACCGCCGCTGCCTTACTATTGTTGATATGCCCGCAAAAAAGAAATTCGCCAACGTCGCCAAGACAATCCCACAGGCAAAGCAACCTGCTACCAGGCGCAAAGGCCGGTTGAAGGTCCTCGCGTCGAAAGTGGTTTACAAAGGGCCCGTCTTCAAAGTTACCTCTGACCGCGTAACCGAACCGAATGGCGTCACTGCTCGCCGCGATGTCGTGCAGCATCCCGGGTCCGTGGTCATCCTCGCCGTCGATCACAGCCACACCGACCCTCTCGTCCTGCTGGAGCGGCAGTACCGCTATGCGGCCCGCGATTTTCTATGGGAGTTGCCGGCGGGCAGCCTCGATCCACACGAGAAAGCCCTGGCCGGCGCTAAGCGCGAACTGTGCGAAGAGTCCGGCTATCGGGCAAGAAAGTGGCGTCGCGCCTTGTATTTTTATCCCAGCCCAGGATTTCTTAGTGAAACCATGTCTGTTTTCCTTGCTCAGGGGTTGACGGCGGGCGAAGCTCATCCCGAAGAGGACGAAGTCCTGGAGTGCATGATGACGCCTTTGTCCCGCGCCCTCGAAATGATTCACTCCGGCAAGATTCGCGACGGCAAGACCATTGCAGGAGTGCTGTGGCTGGCGGAATGGTTGCGGCACGGTTGATGACAACGGCTGTCGAAAAACCCAAGAAAGATGCAGGACCGGGCTGTATACTCTCTTGACAACACCACGAAACGGCGGCAAACTTGTGATAAGCAGTTCAAACAGGCTCCGTTCCACCGTGCCATTCTGGGAAAAAGTCCTCTCAGGACTCTGGCTTCTGGCTCAACCTGATTGACTCAATTTAAGACCGGCATCCTCGGGGTGGGGGTGCTGATGGGCTTTGCCCGGAGGAAGAAAGAACGTGAGAATGAAAGGAACCGTCAAGTGGTTCAATAACGCAAAAGGGTTTGGCTTTATCGGCCGCGAGGATGGCAACGCAGACGTTTTCGTACACTACAGCGCGATCAACATTGAGGGATATAAAAGTTTGCAGGAAGGCGATCAAGTTGAATTCGAGATCGTCGACGGCCAGAAAGGACCGCAGGCCGGCAACGTGACCCGGGTCCAGTAAACCTTTCTCACCTGATTCAAGCAAGCCCAGTCGCCAGGCTGGGCTTTTGCTTTGGAAGCCGTCGGAAGAGGGAGTCTGCTATGCCCTGCAATATCGCCCGATTTCGTCAAAAAGGGACTCTGAGCGCCACGTTCGATAGACTGTTCGGTGATGGGTCGCAACCTCTTCGTCCTTTATTCCACTCTTACTCCGAAGGAAGTTGCTAACGCGTTGCGCCCTTCGACTGACGAACAGCGCTGGACGCCGTTCTCCCTGTCCGGCTACAAAGGCAAACTTCGCTCGCTGCACGCATCGAGCAGCGCGAGTCGGGACTCCGGGATGGCCCGGCCTACTGATGACTGGCGTAACATCCTCATGGCACAGGCGATCCGATGATGTTAGGCCACAGAATCGTAATTCGACCAGCGACCGCGGACGACTCTCGCGGAATTCTGGAGTGTCTGGCTTCGGCTTTTGAACCTTATCGAGCCCGCTACACCCCAGGCGCTTACCTCGATACTGTTCTTACTTCAGAAACAATCGCGCAGCGGCTGGAATCCATGCAGGTATTCGTCGCGATAACAGCGGACGACCAGATCGTCGGCACGATTGCGTGTTCCCTGTCTGAGATTGGCGAGGGTCATCTGCGCGGCATGGCCGTCCAGCCGGAATGGCAACGCCGAGGATTAGCCGAGCAGCTGTTGCGCGCTGCCGAAGCCCACCTCGTCAATCAAGGTTGCTCACGTATCACCCTGGACACGACAGAGCCACTAGATCGCGCCATGCGATTCTATGAAAGCCACGGCTATCGCCGTTCCGGCAGGATCGTTGATTTTTTTGGCATGCCGCTTCACGAGTACGTGAAGAGCTTCTGAGCCGGCGGGAATTGCGCTCGGCTGGCTACAAGCGAAGAGCGAATGGCGAAGAGCGAGCAGCGGCCTCTCTACGCTCCGCAGCACTTCTTGTACTTCTTGCCGCTGCCGCAGGGACAAGGATCGTTGCGTCCCACTTTGTCTCCGCGAACGACTTGTTGCACCGGGCCGGCATCGCCGGATCCGGCCATGCGCGCCTGCTCCAGTTCACGGCGCTTGCGGCGCTGGAAGGCTTCTTCCATGTCGTCCATGGAAGTGACCGCATGGGTCGACCGCCGCGGCGATTGACCATTGCCGCCCGCCGGAACGGGAACGCCCGGTCCACTAGCCAAGTCGCCGCCCGTACCTCCATCCACCGGTCCGCCGCTGCTGTACCCGCGACCCGGCCCTTCGATCACCTGCATGAGATACAGGTAGCGCACGGTCTCTTCCTCGAAGCGCTCCATCATGGCTTCGAACATGTCGAACGACTCGCGCTTGTACTCCACCAGCGGATCGTGCTGGCCGTAGCCGCGTAGCCCGATACCTTCCCGCAGATGGTCCATGCTGAGCAGATGGTCTTTCCATTGCTGGTCGAGGACGCTCAGCATGATGATGCGCTCGTGATGGCGCATGGCCTCAGGGCCGATCAGCGCCTCTTTGGCGTCGTAGCGTTCTTTGAGCTTGTCGAAGATGGCGTCGCCGAGTTCTCCGCGGTTGAGTGTTTCCACCTCGACGCCTTCCGCCGCGATGTCCACACCAAACCGCGTGAAGATCTGGTTTTTCAGACTCTTGATGTCCCAATCCTCGGCGCGCGTTTCTTTACCTGCATACTTGTCGAGCAGGCCGCCCAGAATGTCGCGGACATAATCCTCAAGAATCAGTTCTTTCTGGTCGATGCCTTCAAGCAGTTGCCGGCGCAATCCGTAGACCGCCTGGCGTTGCTTGTTCATCACGTCGTCGTATTCGAGGAGATGTTTGCGGGCCTCAAAGTTCTGTCCTTCCACCGCTTTCTGCGCTCCCTCGATACGCTTGGTGATCATCTTCGACTCGATCGGCACGCCTTCGTCCATGCCCAACCGCTGCAGCAGATTTGAGATCCACTCCTTGGCGAAGATGCGCATCAGGTCGTCTTCCAGCGACAGGTAGAAGCGCGACGCTCCCGGATCGCCCTGACGGCCGGCGCGGCCACGCAACTGGTTGTCGATGCGGCGCGCCTCGTGACGTTCCGTGCCGAAGATGAACAGGCCCCCGAGTTGAGTAACTTCACCGTGCTCGACGTCGGTGGACTGCTTGTAGCGCTGATAGATTTCGTTCCACTGCGCCGTGTCGACTTTGTATTCCGTGCCGCCGTAATAAAAGTAGGAAATGGTGGGATCGTCGGGCTTGGCCAAAACTTCACCGGCGACCGCTTTCAAGGCCTGCGCCAAACCTTTCTTCAGGCACTCCTGCTTAGCCATGAACTCGGGATTGCCGCCCAGCAAAATATCGGTACCGCGGCCAGCCATATTGGTGGCGATAGTGATTGCACCCTTGCGGCCCGCCTGCGCCACAATCTCGGCTTCCTTCTCGTGATACTTGGCGTTCAGGACTACGTGTCGCTTCAAGCCTTTTTTCTTCAACAGGGCGTCCAGGCGTTCCGACTTTTCCACTGAGGTCGTGCCCACCAGAACGGGCTGGCCGCTCTCGGCCAGTCGCATGATCTCGTCTGCAGCTGCGAAGTACTTCTCCTTTTCGGTGCGGTAAACCACATCGGGATTCTCAACACGCAGCAGGGGCTTGTTGGTGGGAATGACCACCACTTCCAGCTTGTAGATATTGTCGAACTCGGCGGCTTCGGTCTCGGCCGTACCGGTCATGCCGGCCAGCTTCTTGTACATGCGGAAATAATTCTGGAAGGTAACGGTAGCCAGCGTCTGGTTCTCGCGCTCGATCTTCACGTTCTCTTTGGCTTCCACCGCCTGATGCAGACCGTCGGACCAGCGGCGTCCCGGCATCAGGCGTCCGGTGAACTCGTCCACGATCAGAACTTCGCCGTCCTTCACCACGTATTCGACATCGCGCCGATAGAGAGTGTGCGCCTTGATGCCGGTTTCTACGTGGTGCTTCAGATCCCAGTTTTCCGGATCGGCAATATTGCCGATGCCCAGCAAACGTTCGACCTTCTCCCATCCCACGTCGGTAACGGTTATGGTGCGATGTTTTTCGTCGACCACGAAGTCGCCGGTGAGGACCTTGTCCTCGCCCAGCCCCTTCTCGATCTCTTCGCCCTGCTCCAATTGCGGGATAATGCGATTGACCTTGTAATACTTGTCGGTCGATTCCTCGCTCTGTCCACTGATAATGAGCGGCGTACGCGCTTCGTCGATCAGGATCGAGTCAACTTCATCGACGATGGAGAAGTTGTGCCCGCGCTGCACGCAGTCATTCAGGTCGAACTTCATGTTGTCGCGCAGGTAGTCGAAGCCGAATTCGTTGTTGGTTCCGTAGGTTACGTCGGCGGCGTAGGCTTCGCGCCGCTGCACATCATCCAGATCGTGAACGATCACTCCCACGCTGAGTCCCAGGAAGGTGTAGAGCTTGCCCATCCACTCAGAGTCGCGCTTGGCCAGGTAGTCGTTCACGGTAATCACGTGGACCCCGCGGCCCGACAGCGCGTTCAGGTATACCGGCAACGTCGCCACCAGCGTCTTACCTTCGCCGGTCTTCATTTCGGCAATCTTGCCTTGATGCAGCACGATGCCGCCCACCATTTGCATGTCGAAGTGGCGCATCTGCAGCACGCGCCAGCCCGCTTCGCGAACCACCGCAAAGGCTTCCGGCAGAATCTCGTCGAGAACGGCCTTCAGCGCCTGGTCTTTTTCGTCGGCATCTTCGATGGCGTCTAGGCGCTGGCGAATGATCTGGCGGAACTCGTCGGTCTTGGCCCGCAGCTGCTCGTCGGTAAGCGGCTTAATTCCCGCCTCCAGCGCATTGATGCTCTCTACCAGCGGCATTATGCGCTTGATCTCGCGTTCGTTACTGGTGCCGAAAAGCTTGGCTGCAACTTTGTTGAACAATGCTGTATCCCTTGCAGGGCGGTCAGTTAGGACTGTCGCCGGAACGGAAACTCGCCCCGGCAGCTACACTTTGCCCCATTAGAAGGCTACCACATTGGATGTCCCACCGGCCCGCAGAGTCGCATCTCAGAACGCATCGCAGACGCCACAGGTCTGGTCTTCCGGTAAACTAGAATGTTGTGCGCATTCTCACCCGCTACATTCTGAAGGAGGTCAGCTCGCACGCTCTGCTGGGCGTGGCGCTCTTCACTTTCATTATCTTCATGCGCGATCTGGGGCGCCTGCTGGAGCTGATTGTCCGCAATAGTGCTCCTCTGCCCAGTGTTGCAGAGATCTTTTTCTACACGCTGCCGGCAACATTCACCATTACTTTGCCCATGGGTGTGCTGGTAGGCATCCTGGTTGGCCTTAGCCGCCTGGCTGCTGACAGCGAAGTTACCGCGATACGCGCCAGTGGCATGGGCGTGGGCATGTTCGTCCGGTCGATTTCCATCTTCGCCATCGGAGCGCTGCTGCTGGGCCTGTTCAACAGCATCATCGTGGCGCCCAAGTCGGCGATTGCGCTCGATCATCTGCAGGACCACTTGAAATCGTCGCAAGCCTCATTCGAAGTACAGCCGCGGGTCTTCTACGAGGACTTCAAGAACATCGTGCTGTACGTGCAGGACGCCATTCCCTCCAATGGCAAGGCGCTGTGGCGGGGAATATTTCTGGCCGATGTGAGCGATCCGGCTTCTCCCAAGATCACCCTGGCCCAGCGCGGTGCCCTGATCAGCGATTCGCCCGATAAGCTTCGCTTCCACCTGGAAGACGGCACGCAGCAGGAAATCGTACCCAAGACCGTCGATCAGTATTCCATCACCACGTTCGACAATACTGAGATTCCAATCGACGTACCGACCAACGACGAGCGCCCTCACGATCTTCTTCCCGTGCCGGAATTAAGTCTGCACGGCCTGCTGGCCAATGCCGCGCGCGAGCGGCAGGCGGCGGAAACCGTCAAGCAATCCGATACCGGCACCTACAACTACGACCTCATCAAAGCGCGGTATTACGAGATTGAGTTTCATCGCCGCTTCGCCTTGCCTACGGCTTGCCTGGTACTGGCCATGGTGGGTATTCCGCTGGGATTGTCGGCGCGTAAAGGCGGTAAGAGCACCGGCTTCGTGCTGACCATCCTGCTGGTCGTCGTTTATTACTTCTTCTCCATGATCGGAGTGCAGATGGCGCGCCAGGGGAAAATGTCTCCCTGGTTCGGCGCCTGGATGGGGAATATTTTCTTCTTCGTTTGCGGTCTGATCCTGCTGTGGCGGGTGGATCGCATGCCGATCGAGATTGCCAATCTGACGGCCGGATGGAAATTACTGCTGCAGAAACTACAGTCCCTGGGGGCCCGGCGTAGACGCTTCGCCAGTGCCGCTATTTCGGCCGAATCCTCGCAACACCGCCGCCGCTTCAGCGCGCGTTTTCCCTTGATTCTCGATGACATGATCCTGCGCGATTTCGCGTTATATCTGACCTTGATCATGGCTACGTTCCTGGTTCTGGCGCTGGTCTTTACCTTCTTCGAGTTGCTCACTGACATCGTGCGCAATAAAGTGCCCGTAGTGATGCTGGCGGAGTACTTGTGGAACCTGAGTCCATCGCTTATCTACCTGATGGCTCCCATGGCTGTTCTGCTGGCCGTTCTCATCACTTTCGGCCTGATGGACAAATCCAGCGAGTTGATCGCGATGAAGGCGTCGGGGTTCAGCATTTACCGCGCGACCCTGCCGGTCATCGTGGTCAGTGCCTTGTTCGCAGTCGGATTATTTACCTTCGATCAGCTTTACATTCCGCACACCAATCGCCAGCAGGAAATTCTGCGCAACGAAATCAAAGGCAAGCCGCCGCAAACTTACCTTCAGGCCGATCGCAAATGGATTTTCGGGCAAAGCCACGAGATTTATTACTACCGGCTGTTCGATCCCGACCTCAACTCTTTCGGAGGAGTCTCGATTTTCGAATTCGATCCGAACACGTTTCAGCTCACCCGCCGCATTCATGCCGAACATGCGCACTGGGAGCCCCATCTGCAAAAATGGGTGTTCGAACAAGGTTGGGTGCGGACCCTGCATGGCGCGTCAATCCAGGATTTCCGGACCTTTGATGTGGCGACCTTCAACGAGCTTCATGAAGATCCCAGCTACTTCAAAAAGGAAGTGAAGCAGTCGTCGGAGATGAACTACGACGAGCTGCGCAAGTACATCGACGACTTGCAGCAGAGTGGATTCGATACGGTGCGGCTCAAGGTGCAGTTACAGAAGAAGATCGCGTTTCCACTGATCACGCTGGTGATGGCCGTTTTGGCGATTCCTTTTGCAGCCAACGGACGTCGCGGTGGCGCGCTGGTCGGGGTCGCAGTCGCCCTGGCGATTGCCGTCGTCTATTGGGTAACCTCGGGTTTGTTCGAAGCCATGGGCGCGGCCAACCAGCTTCCGGCGATGATGGCAGCCTGGGCGCCGGATTTCATTTTTGCTTTGGCCGGCGGATACTTGTTGTTGCGCGTGCCGACGTAGGAAGCCGTCAACCTTCAGCCGTCAGTTGTTGGCTCATGTCGGCGGGGAAAGGGGCAGGCTCACTCGTTGTCGTTCGGAATCGCTTGTCATTCGGGATCATCTAACGGATTTCTCTCGCTGATGGCTGATGGCTGACAGCTTAAAACTATGTTCAAGAACCTGAGCCCGTTGTTTCCGTATCTGCGCAAGTACCGCTCGACCTTCCTCATCGGCGGCTTGTGTGTGCTGTGTAACAACGGAATCTGGATTCTCTTCCCGCTGATCATTCGCCGTGCGATTGACGATCTCAATCTGGGAGTAAACAGGCACAAGCTGCTGACCTATTCCCTCTTGTTGCTGGCGGTGGCTGGAATCAAAGCGATCTTCCAGTTTTTGACTCGCTGGATACTGATCGGGATTTCCCGCGAAATCGAATTCGATCTGCGCAACGATCTGTTCGCCCATCTGGAACGGCTCTCCTACAGCTTCTATCAGCGCACGCGGACTGGCGACATCATGGCCCGCGCCACCAACGATTTGAATGCGGTACGCATGCTGGTCGGTCCCGGCATCATGTACACCGCCAATACCATCGTGTTCACCGCCGGCGCGCTGATCTTCATGCTGAGCATCAGTCCCAAGCTGACCCTCTTCGCCTTCGCGCCTTTGCCGATTTTCAGCATCGTGGTGCAGTACTTCGGCGCCAGGATTCACGAGCGCTTCGAACGCATTCAGGCCATGTTCTCCGACATTTCGGCGCGCGCGCAGGAAAACTTTTCCGGCGCACGCCTGATTCGTGCCTACGTGCAGGAGGAAGCGGAGATTGAGAACTTCGAACGCGACAACACCGAGTACATCGGGCGCAGCCTGAAGCTGGTTCGCCTGATGGGAATGTTGTGGCCGACCCTGGAGACGCTGCTGGGCGTGGCCGTCGTGATCGTGCTCTGGGTGGGCGGGCGCGAAGTGCTGCAGCATCGCATTTCGGTTGGCAGCTTTGTAGCTTTCAATACTTACATGATGCAGTTGACGTGGCCGATCATCGCGTTGGGCTGGGTGATCAACATTTTCCAGCGCGGCACGGCGTCGGTGTTGCGCATCCACAACATTTTGTCGGAGCAATCCGAAATTACGGATGCAGCCGTGGCTGCCCCATCCTCGTCGCCCGCAGTTGGCGACAGGGTGGGGGCTACAATTCCCAGCGATGTTCAGGGCGATATCGAGTTTCGGAACCTTAGCTTCCACTACGGCAACACAATCCTCGCGGCCGAGCGTGGTAATGGCCGATCGCACGGCGACGAAGAAGTGCTGAAAGGCGTGAACCTCCACGTACCTGCCGGAACCAGCCTGGCAATCGTGGGCCCGACGGGATCGGGAAAGTCCACGCTGGTGTCCTTGATCCCGCGCATTTATGATGCCGAGCCCGGAATGGTTCTGATCGATGGCCGTCCCATCCGCGAGTTTCCGCTGGCCGTCTTACGGCGGAACATTGGCTTCGTACCGCAGGAGACTTTTCTGTTCAGCGACACCATTCGCGAGAACATCGCTTTCGGCGCGGAGAACGCTACCGACGACGACATCCGGCGGGCCGCGGAGGCCGCCAACATCGCGGACGAAATCGAAAGCTTTCCCGATGGCTACAACACGCTGGTGGGAGAACGTGGCCTGACTCTCTCCGGCGGACAAAAACAACGGGCGGCGATTGCCCGCGCTGTGATTCGCAGCCCGCGCATCCTGATTCTGGATGACGCGCTGGCCAGCGTCGACACCCAGACCGAAGACCGCATCCTGAATCATCTGCGGGAGATCATGCGGGGACGTACCACCATCTTTATCTCGCACCGGGTGTCGACCGTGCGGAATGCCGATCGTATTGCCGTCCTGCACGACGGCCAGATCGTCGAGTACGGTACGCATGAAGAACTGATCGAGCGCGACGGCTACTACACCGGGCTGTACAACAAGCAGTTGCTGGAAGAAGAATTGGAAACGGTTTGAGGTCAGATAGTGTGCGAGTGTTGAGGCCTCCGACAAGGATTGCAAGCGCCCCCTCATTGCGCTGACAACCGATAACTGACAACTGCTTTCATGTTTACCGACTCTCACTGCCATCTCGAGAACAAGCGCTTCGATGCCGACCGCGGCGACGTGTTCACCCGCGCCCGGCAAGCCGGCGTCACCACCATGCTGGCCATCGGCAATGGCGATGGCCCGGGTACCGGCACGCTCGACTGCGCCATCAAACTTGCCCAGCAGAACGAGGGGGTCTACGCGACCGTCGGCATTCATCCTCACGAAGCCGAACTCGCCAAGCCGGCCGATTTCGACGAACTGCAGCGCCTGGCGCGCGATTCCAAGGTCATCGCCTGGGGCGAAATCGGGCTCGACTACTTTTACGATCACTCGCCGCGCGACGTGCAGCAGCGCGTCTTTGTGCAGCAGATGGAGATGGCGGGAGCCGCCAAGTTGCCGATCATCATTCACTGTCGCCCATCTGACAACAGCGAGGACGCCTGGGATGATCTGCTGCGGCTGATTCTTGAGCATTGGGCCTCGAGCGGCCTCAAAGGGGTCTTGCACTGTTTTACCGGCTCGCTCGATCATGCCCGCGCCGCGCTCGATCTCGGCTTTAATCTCTCCTTTGCCGGCAATATCACCTACCCCAAAGCACAAAACATTCGCGACGCAGCCGGCATGGCGCCGCTGGATCGCATCTTCATTGAGACTGATTCTCCTTACCTGGCTCCCACTCCGCATCGCGGCAAGCGTAATGAACCGGCCTTCGTGGTCGAAGTCGCTCGCCAGATCGGCACCTTGCGCGGCCTTTCCGCCGAGGAAGTCGGCCTCCAAACCTCACGCAACTTCTACAACTTTTTCGGACTGCCAAACTCTACTGAGGTGCTGCCCTCGCCGGCCGACTAGTTGCGGTTCCCAAGCGTTTTGCAGCAGATTTCACATCTCTCTTGTTACACTGAGATTTATGGCTGAATCATTCGACGTGGTCAGTAAGGTGGACATGCAAGAGGTTTCCAATGCCATTCAACAGGCGCTGAAGGAAATCCATACCCGCTACGACTTGAAGGACTCAAAGTCCGACATCCATATGGACGAGAAGGAAGCGCTGGTGCTCACTTCCGCCGACGAGTTCAAGTTGAAGGCAGTAAACGATGTGCTGCAAAGCAAGCTGGTGAAGCGCAGCGTGCCGCTGAAGGCCTTCACCTACGGCGCCATCGAACCGGCTGCGGGCTCGACTGTGCGCCAGCGCATCACCATGCAACAGGGGATCCCCATCGAGAAGGCGCGGGAGATCGTCAAGCTCATCAAGAACTCGAAGAAGAAGGTGCAGGCTGCGATCCAGGGCGACCTGGTTCGCGTCAGCGGCAAAGATCGCGATACACTGCAGGAAATTATCGCGCTTCTCAAACAGAGCGATTTCGGCATCGACATGCAGTTCACCAACTACCGATCCAACTGACGGGGCGAACACATTTGAATACTGTAACCCGCAATGCCAAGGAAGTTTTTGACCTGTTGCACGACGACCTCGCGGCCATCGAACGCGAGTTTGGGCGCGACACGGTTTCCGGCGTGCGGGCCATTACCGAGATTGGCGAATATCTTCGCGCCGGCGGAGGCAAGCGACTGCGACCGGCATTGCTCCTGCTTTCCTGCAAGCTGATGAATTACACCGGCCAGGGCGCGATCAAGCTGGGCGCAGTGGTCGAGATCATTCACACCGCGACTCTGGTTCACGACGACATTATCGACGAAGCCGAAACCCGCCGCGGCCGCCCCGCGGCCAACACGCAATGGGGTAATTCGAAGTGCGTGCTCGCCGGCGATTGGCTCTACATGCAGGCCTTCAAGATCGCCGTCCAGGAACGTAACTTTCATATCCTTGATGCTCTGATCGATTTGACGCAAGCGATGGTCGAAGGCGAACTCCTCCAGATCGAGCGGCTCGGAAAAGCTATCTCTTTGGACGAGCACTTCGAGCTGATCTTCCGCAAGACGGCCTGCTTGTTCTCGGTGTGCATGAAGCTGGGCGGAATTCTTGCCGGAGCCAGCGACGCCGACCAGCACCGCTTGGCAGAGTACGGCCGCAATCTCGGTATGGCTTTTCAGATTGTCGACGATGTGCTCGACCTGACCGCATCGGAAGAAGTACTGGGCAAACCTGTAGCCAGCGATCTGCGCGAAGGCAAAGCCACCATGGCTGTGTTGCACGCGCTGGAGCGCTGTACTCCGCAAGAGCGTGCGACGATCCTGTCCGTCCTCAGCAATGGCGGATTCAACGGCATTACTCCGGCAAACATTGTCGCAATTTTGAATCGCAACGGCTCGATTGATGCTGCCTATTCCCTCGCCGTCGATTTTTCCAACAAAGCCCGCGAATCCATCTGCACCTTCCCTGACTCCGAAATCAAGCGCGTGCTGCTCTGGGTGCCGGAGTTCGTGGTACAGCGGGAGAACTGAAAATCAGTGGTCAGGAGCTAGTGGATAGTGGCTGGTCTGCATAGCCCTCGCGATAAGCTCCGCCTGACTGCACTGTCTTTCGAAGGACGGCGAAAAGCGAATAGCAATCTCCTACCTGGCCACTGTTCTACACTCTATCCATGGCCGCCCCGCAAGAAATAGAAATCAAATTCCTCGTTCCTGATCTGAAAGCGCTGGAGAAAAAGCTACGCGATCTCAGCTTTTGCGAAGAGACGCCGTCCACCCACGAGATGAACACTTTGTACGATCTGCCGGGACAGAAACTGCGCCGCAAGGGCGAACTGCTGCGCCTGCGCCATTACGGCGGCAAGTGGAAGCTAACGCATAAGGCCAAGGTGCAAGGTGGCCGGCACAAATCGCGCGGCGAACTGGAAACAGGTGTTTCCGACGGACATAAGATGGACGCGATCCTGCGGGCCCTGGGCTTCTCGCCTTCGTTCGTGTATGAGAAGTTCCGCTCGGAGTGGAGCGACGGTGAGGGCCAGGTTGTTCTCGATCACACTCCGATTGGCAACATCGCCGAGATCGAAGGCAAGTCACGCTGGATCGATCGCACGGCCCGAGCGCTGGGAATCGATGGCCAGTACTACATCACGAAATCGTATGCTGAACTTTTCTTTGATTGGAAACGTAAAACTAAAAGTAACGCCAAGAACATGACATTCCGCGAGTGCAGGAAAACAGGGGCTCGAGGCTAGCGATTCGTGGACAGTATGTGGTGAATAGCAGCACTAATTTCGCGAATCAGTTTGTTTGTATCAGGGCACGACTTTCAGCCGTGCCGAATGAAGGGCAACAGAGTGAGGGGCTTTAGCCCCGGATAGAAGTTCCGCGCGGAAGCCTGCGCCGGCTCCGGAGTTTAGACCTTGCCGGGCCTGAACCGGAGCCGGAGGCAGCGACCGAAAATTATGTTTCGACGGCAACTTTTCGATCCTAGATCTATCGCCGATACACTTTAGGCTCAGGTCCTTTTTCCAGCGTTTCGCGATCCCAGGTGAGGCCTTCCCGAGTGTAGTTCGCCATCTCAAAGTCCTGTGTCAGCTCAAGCGCATCTACGGGACAAGCATCTTCGCATAGACCGCAGAACATGCAGCGGCTCAGATCATAGGTGAAGAACGTAAGTTCCTTGCGACGGGTTTTTTCGTTGCGTTCGCTGCCCACAATAATCAGATGTTCGGGACAAGCCAGCGCGCACAGGTCGCACGCAATGCACAACGTCTCGTTGGTCTCGGGATTGTTGTTCAGCCGGGGTGCGCCGCGATAACGCTCCGCAATCTGCGGCCGCTGCAGCGGATATTGTTCCGTATACACGTTCTTCGGATCCTGATTACGGAACGTGACTTTCAGTCCCTTAATCAGATCTAAAAACAACATCTTCCTGAGAACGGTAATCATCCTCGACCCTCGATTTGGCTGCAGTGTAGCACAAGCCAAAATCGCGAGAAAAAGTCCTGCCGCAGGGCACTTCCTGAAATTAGGGTCGGGCTGAGGTTATTGGTTCGGGAGCGGTGCATTTCGGTCGCGTCCCAGCCGGCAACTGCCGGAGATGTCGCGCACGTCCGAAACCTCGAGTCCATTCGAAGTTTGAGCGGCCGACGCATGGTCGTCACCACTGCTTGCCGACGATTGATTCTGGGTAGCGGTAACCTCGATTTCATGCCCTACTTTCGACTGAAGTGCAGCCTCATTTCCCAGCAGTCTGTACTGCATGCCATTCTGATCGGTCAGAGTGAAGTTGCCGGTTGAGCCGCTAAGGCATCCTCGAATCACACTATTTTGCGGGTTCGAAGATTGGCTGGTCGACGGCGGGTTCGGGTTTTGCGCCTCAGGCTCAGCTGGGCTACCCAGCGTATCCTGGGCGACGGCCATAGCTCCGGCCAGCAACAACGATGATGTCAGCACAAACAGTTGATTCTTGTTCATTTCTCGCTTCCCTCCCCAGGTTCTTTCCCCGATTTCGAGACTAACTGCCGGCGGCCCCAGCGCGGATCTGCCAAGCTCCGCGGCTGTAACCTACCCACGCGACGTCGTCCACCACATAGTTAGAACTCGACTGAGCGTTACAGGTTTTCCGCGAACCCGCCCTGATCAGAACTTAATACCTCCACTCGTGCGGACCGCCTGTCCGATAAACTGGATGCGATGACAATTCCGGTTTTTGATTGGTGGAGTTTCGATGCCTATTTGTTCGACATCGACGGTACGCTGGTAAATGCTCACGGCCGGGTACATTACGACTCCTTCCATACCGCTCTGCGCCAGGTGTACGGATGCGAGGGGCGTATCGATCACGTTCCCGTCCACGGCAATACCGACATCGGGATTTTGCGGGCAGCGCTGGAATATCACGGCCAGATGCCTGCCAACTTTGAAGCCAGCCTGCCAGCTGCTTTTGAAGTTATGTGCGCCGATGTGGAGCGCCATGCCAACCGAATGAACGTCGAGGTCTGCCCGTCGATTCGCGAGTTGCTGCAAACTCTCCACGAGCGGGGCAAGCTGATCGGAATCGTTACCGGGAACCTGGAGCGCATCGGCTGGCGTAAGTTGGAGCGCGCCGGTCTGCGTCACTTCTTCGACTTCGGTTCCTTCAGCGACCGCCGGGAAAAGCGCGAGGACATCTTTCGCCAGGGCCTCGAACTGGCTCGCCAACTGCGAGGTCCGCAAACCAGCGCCTGCTTTATCGGGGACACACCGAATGATGTCCGCGCCGCCGCCCATCTGGGAATGCCGGTAGTTGCCGTGGCCACTGGCGTCTTCTCTCTGCAAGACTTGCAACAGCAATCTCCGACCGCCTGTGTAAACAGTTGTACGGAGTTGTTCTCCCTGGCCTGACCCGCGACAAGCCGGCTTGTGCTGGCTTACAATTCCACTTAGGCATGCGTTTTCTCGCTGGAATTTGGCTTGCTCTCGCGCTGACAAGTTTGCTGATGGCGCAACAGGCTGCCGGCCCGACTACCGCGGTCGTCCCACAAGCGCCTGCCACTCAAACCTCCTCACAGCCGGCTAGTCCTGCACCACAAAATCAAGCCGCGCCGGCGCCTGCCGTCCCGGGTTCGCAATCTCCGGCGCCTCAGCCAACTACTGCCACCTCCGCAAACGGCGCAACCGTGTCACCGGCAATTCCGGCTCCGACTCGCAGAGAGATCGCCGAGGCCAGGCGGCAGTTCCAGGCGGGCTTAAAGCTGAAGTCCAAGGGCAATCTCGAGGTGGCTTTTGATAAGTTTTCCAGCGCTTCCGAGCTTGACCCGCGGAATGTCAGTTACGTCACCGCCCGCGAGTTCTCTCGCGAAGAACTGGCGATGAAGGCGCTCAAGCAGGGCAATAAGGCAATGCTGGATGGCAACGAGATCGTCGCCATGGCGGCGTTCCGGCGCGCGCTGGAGTATGACCCGACCAACGACTATGCGCTGCAACGCCTGCGCGATTCCATCCCCGAGGATCAACAGCCTACCCAAAAGGCGAGCGTGGTCGAACAGTCCGTACCGGTGCAGCTGCAGCCCAGCGCGCCTCACCGCGACTTCCACTTCCGCGGAGACGCCCGCACTCTGCTTACGCAGGTGGCCCAGGCTTATGGCATCTCGGCGCAGTTTGACGATTCTGTGCAGCAACGGCGAGTGCACTTCGACATTCAAGACGTGAACTTCGCCACCGCCATGGAAGCGGCGAATGCGGTTACCAAAACATTCTGGGTGCCGCTTTCCGCCAAGCAAATATTCCTGGCCAGCGACACCGTAGAGAACCATCGCACCTTCGAACGCATGGGCTTGCGTACCTTTTTTCTGCCCGAGTTGACGGAGCAGCAGCTGACTGAGATGACGAACTCGCTGCGTGTTCTGCTCAATCTCCGCTTCATCTCCTCCGATAAAACGGAGTCCGCAATTGCCATTCGGGCGGAACTGCCGGTGCTGGAAGCCGCGGACCTGCTCATCAAAAGCCTCACCACCGGACGTCCAGAAGTGCTTCTCGACATGCGGGTCTACGCCATCAGCAGCAGCCTGCAACACGAGATTGGGACAGCCCTGCCCACTCAGTTCACGCTGTTCAATATCAGCCCGGCCCTGCTCGCCGGTCTGGGCGCCGGCGCCCAGAACCTTATCAATCAGTTAATTTCTTCCGGAGGCATCAACCAGGCGAATTCCCAAGCCATCAGTGCGCTGCTGGGGCAATTGCAGAATTCGGCCACCGGCTCGCTGCTCACTACTCCTTTCGTGAGTTTCGGCGGTGGACTTACTCAGTTCGGACTGAATGCCGGCGGAGTGGGACTTACCCCGACATTGAGCTTGAACGAATCCGACATCCGCGATCTGGAACACGTGACGTTGCGCGCCGCCCAGAACGATGCTGCCGTGATGAAGATTGGAGAACGCTATCCCATCGTCAACGCGACCTTTGCTCCTATTTACAATTCGGCTGCGATTTCGCAGGTGCTGGGCAACCAGAGCTACATCGCGCCATTCCCTTCGTTCAACTTTGAGGATCTGGGACTCGTGCTGAAAGCTACGCCGTTCATCCATGCCAACCGGGATGTAACCCTGAAGCTGGAGTTGCAGATGCGCTCGCTGGGAACCACGACCAATAACGGTATTCCGATCATCAACAATCGTGAATACAGCGGCATAATTACCGCGAAGAATGGGGAGTCCAGCGTGGTGACCGGGATGATCTCGATTGACGACACCCGCAGCATCAATGGCTACCCATTTTTGGGCCGCGTCCCTAGTCTCACTTATGCAAGTTCAGTGCACAATAAAAACGTCGAGGATGACGAACTGCTGATCGTAATTACCCCTCACGTGTTGCGTTTGCCCGACCAGAACTCTTTCGCCGTGCGGTTGCCTCCCAACCATTAGCAAAGGTCCGGTGTACCCCAGGTTTGCCCGTCGCTTGGGCTAACCTGGGATCACTCGGCGGATGTTTGGCGAGCCATTTTGAGGGAGTTCCTCGGGTGGGACTCTTGCTTGTTTGGTCGTCGTACTATTTTGCGGGATTGGCGACTTCAAAATCCACCATTGATTTGACGGCGTCGTAAGGTGCGCTGTTGTTCGAGAATCCGACCAGCCTGCGACCGTTGATGAAGAACGTCGGCGTGCTGGTTACATCCAGCTTCTCCGCCAAGGCAATCGAATCGCGAACTCGCTTTTCGGTTTCGGGTTTGGCTGCGCAGGCAGCTACGGCATCGGGATCGCCGCCGGAATCCTTCACATATCCCTTCAGCATTTGCTCGACGTTCTGCTCGTTGATCTCCGATTGATGGTCGTAGACCGTGGCGATAAACTTCCACACCGCATCGTTATTTTGACGGCCCAGGCAATCCAGATATTTTGCGCCGGTAAGCGCCCACTTGTGAATTTGCTCCAGCGGATAGTTCTGAAACACCAGCCTGGCCTTGGGCTCCTCTTGCAACAGCTTGGTAATGTTAGGTTGCGCGGCCTTGCATGCCGGACATTCCAGATCGCCAAATTCCACGATGGTAACCGTCGCGTCCTGAGGTCCATGCGAAGGCCCCGTAGCCCCTTTCAACTCCTGACGCGCGCCGGCAAAAGGATCGGCTCCGAACGGGATAAGCTCTCCGGTAAAGGCAAACTTCTGATCGGGGGTGACATAAATCCGGGTCACTTGCTGCCCTTTGGGCGTGCTGAAGACCACCGTCCCTTCGGAGATGCCGGGAGCCTCGGAAGGTTTGATTTCAGCGATCTTCCAGCTCAACTCGGTATCCCAGCCAAACATTTTCTTGAGAAATTCGTTGAAGGTAGCCTCCGTAGGTTGTCCGGCAGAGGAAGCGTTGGCAGAAGCAGGGGCATTCTTGGCCGAGGCGGTCGACTTGGCGTCCTGCGCGGCAGAACATACGCCCGCAAAAGCCAGCCCGGCGATCAAGGTGATCAGTGTGCGACGATTCATGGTTCCTTTCTTGAGTTTGGCGGCCGGCGGCCACCAGCAATTAGCATTTAGCACTTTGCACTTAGCATCTGGCTGCTAGCTAGAGCGTTAGCATTTGGAACGAGTCCTGGCTCGAGATATCAAGGTCGACGGTTCATCCTCAGATCGATGTGGCTAAATGCTAAATGCTAATTGCCAAATGCTGTCTTAACTACATTTCTAACTTTGCCGCGATGGGATAGCGGCGGCCAAATCCAAACGCTTTCTCCGAAATCTTGGGTCCGGGCGCGGCTTGCTGGCGTTTGTATTCGCTCCGGTCCACCATGCACGCGACTTTGCGAACCAGATTGACATCATAGCCGTGGGCTGCCGCAATTGTGTCGGGAGCTTTGTTGTCTTCGATGTAATCCTCAAGAATTGCGTCCAGAACATCGTAGGGCGGCAGCGAGTCGCTGTCTTTCTGGCCGGGCCGCAACTCCGCCGATGGTGGCTTCTCGATCGTAGATCGCGGAATCAAGGGTGCTCGCGAGTTTACATAGTCAGACAACCGATACACCAAAGTCTTGGGCACATCTGAAATGACTCCCCAGCCACCGCACATGTCTCCGTAGAGAGTGCAATATCCCACCGCGATTTCCGACTTGTTTCCGGTGGTCAGCAACATCGCGCCGAACTTGTTCGACATGGCCATCATCAGCGAGCCGCGAATACGAGCCTGAACATTCTCTTCGGTCACATCGGGGCCGCGTCCGGCAAAGACCGGCTCGAGTCCATGCAAGTAGGCATCAAAAATGCCGCCGATGGGCACCATCTCAAATTGAATTCCCAGATTATGGGCCAACTCCGCTGCGTCATCGATGCTTCCCTGCGAAGAGTACGGCCCAGGCATTCCCACCCCGATTACGTTCTCCCGGCCCAGGGCATCGACCGCGATACAGGCCGTCAGAGCAGAGTCGACCCCACCACTCAAGCCCAGCACCACTTTATGGAATCCGCACTTATGAACGTAATCGCGCGTGCCCAGCACCAGCGCTGCATAGGCGCTGGATTCTATCCCTTCATCGCGGGCTCGCAGGTCGCCGGTCAACGACTCGGTGTCAAAACAAATCAGGTCTTCTTCAAATGATTTGGCCTGTGCGATCACATTGCCCTCGGGCCCGATGACCAGGCTGGACCCATCGAACACCAGGCTGTCATTGCCGCCAATCTGGTTGACCATGGCGACGGGCACGCGATAATTTCTTGCGATAGCGGCCAGCATGTCGCGCCGCAATTCCCGTTTGTGCAGGTAAAAGGGCGATGCCGAGATGTTCAGCAGAATTTTCCCGCCCGCACGAATCAGGTCTTCCACCGGATCGACACCATAAAGTCTGCGATCCCAGAAGTGTTTGTCGTTCCAGGCATCTTCGCAAATGGTGAGCGCTATCGAATTGCTTTCCAGCGCTATAAGCTGCTGATGATCGGCGGGAGCGAAGTTCCGCATTTCGTCGAACACATCGTAGGAAGGCAGCAGGCGCTTGGACTGGACGAAAGAGATTTTTCCCTCACGCAGCAGCGCCGCCGAATTCAGCACTGACTTTCCGGTGGAGGAATTGGCTTGAGTCACCAGGCCGCAGATAACCGCGATCCCCCGCGTTTCCTGCGCAATGGTTTCGGCAGTTTCGCGATTGCGTTCTACGAACCATGGGCGCTCGACCAGGTCGCGCGGCGGATAGCCGCACACCGACAGCTCGGGGAAAAGGACGAGGTCGACGCCGCCGCCCCGGGCGCGCCGCGCATATTCGATTATTTTTGCGGAATTGCCCGAAAAATCCCCGACGACGGTATTGATCTGACCCAGTGCGATCCTCACGTTACCAGTGTAAAGGCGCACCCTTGCGCACGCCAAATCAATGCGACTGGATTGTGCCTATGGCCTGGGTGCGAAAGAACTCCGGCTACGGATTCGGGTTAGAATCTGCTGTAGACACCGTGATCAGCCATTCCAAACGAACATGCTGCTGCGACTGATACAGCGCAACCGGGCGAAGGTCGGGATCCGCTGGAGCAGGCCCGCGTTGGTTTCAATCCTGCTGCTGGCCCGTGCCGTTGCCGCCGTCGGTCCCACGGAACTTAAGCCCGGCTTTAACCTTTTCACCAGGCAACAGGACGTACAACTCGGCCGGAAACTCGCTGCCGAGATTCGCAAGAATTCGACCATCGTCAACGACCCAACTCTGACCGCCTACGTGAATGCGATCGGCAAGCGTCTGGCGGCAACCCCAGAAGCGCGGGAGAGTGGATTCACTTTCACCTTCGAAGTAGTCGCCAATCCAGCCATCAATGCTCATGCATTACCTGGCGGTCCTATGTTCATCAATACGGGGTTGCTGAAAGCTGTGGACAATGAAGCTCAGCTCGCCGGCGCCATGGCCCACGAAATGTCTCATGTGATTTTGCGTCACGGCACCAATCAGGCTTCGAAAGTCGACCTTATTCAGTTGCCGCTGGCGCTTGCGGGGCAAATGACTGACAACAGCACTCTGATGGGTCAACTGACGCAGATGGGTATCGACCTGGGCGCCAACAGCGTGTTGCTGAAATTTTCGCGCACACATGAAAGCCAGGCCGACTTGATGGGCACGCACTTGATGGCCGAAGCCGGCTACAACCCGGTTCAACTGGCCAAGTTCTTTGGCAAGCTCAACGACGAAGACAACGTCGGCGCCCTGCAATTTCTCGCCGACCATCCCAATCCCGACAACCGCTCGCGCGCCATCAGGCACGAGGCTGCCCGTTTGCCCCAACGGACCTATGGCTACGAGACGGGCCAATTCCGGCAGATGAAGCGCGCCGTGGCCAACATCAAGGAGCCTTCGCCCAAGGCGAACGCGCAGTGATCGCTGGAGAAGAGCTACGAGGCTTTCCTTGGAACACGTTCGCGTCGTGACCGCACAGGCTTTCCCGCCAGGTCGGCGGCCAGGTGCGGCTTAGCCGACCGCGAGCGGCTGTGAGGTTTCAATCTTGGCCTCGCGCAGATATTTCGCGGCATCTTCCGGCGGCGTAGGGTTCTGATAGAAGCCGGTACCCCACTCGAAACCTGCGATCTTGGTCAGCCGCGGCATGAACTCGATGTGCCAGTGATAATGATCCATCGGTCCTTCTTGCGCCGGGGCGGTGTGGATCACCAGATTGTAGGCTGGATTGTCGAGGACCTGGTCGGCACGCATCAGCAAATTCTTCACCGCTTTGGCCAGACTCTCATACACCTGAGACGATGAGTTTTCGAAGGCCGACTCGTGCCGCTTGGGCAGGATCCAGGTCTCGAAGGGAAACCTCGGCGCGTAAGGAGCCAGGGTAAGAAACCCATCGTTTTCGGCCACCACCCGGACGCCGGCCTCGGTCTCCTGCCGGATGATGTCGCAGAAAACGCAGCGTTCCTTATAAATGTAGTATTGCTTCGATCCCTCGATTTCTTCCACCACGTGTTTCGGCAGGATGGGTAAAGCGATCAACTGGCCGTGGGAATGTTCCAGCGTGGCGCCGGCCAGCTGTCCATGATTCTTGAAGATGAGGATGTATTTGAAGCGGCGATCTTTTTTCAGATCGAGAATGCGATCGCGAAAGGCCCAGAACACATCTTCAATACGCTTCTCGGGAAGGTTCCCCAGGGTCAAATCGTGATCTGGAGTTTCTACGATAACTTCGTGAGCCCCGATGCCATTCATGCGGTCGAACATGCCTTCGGCCTGACGGTTCAGGTTGCCTTCGATCCCGAGAGCAGGGAATTTGTTGGGCACCACTCGCACGGTCCACCCGCCCCCGTCACGCGACCCGCCGTTGGGCCGGTAAGCTAACACTTCGCCCGGGGTCTTGCTTTCGTTTCCAGTACAGAAGGGGCAGAAGCCACCTTTCATCTTGACGGGCTCACGAGTGAAATCTGTGGGCCGCTTGGCGCGATCAGTGGAAATAATGACCCATCGCCCAACAATTGGATCTTTACGTAGCTCTGGCACAGTCGACCTTCCTGGAAACTCGAACCTCTATATTACCGCTTCTGAAGATCGGCAAGTGGGGCGACTACTTTACCGCCTCCGGAGCCGGCAGGACTTAGCACTATAGAGGTCCTTCGACTGCGGCGCACAAAGAACGTGCCCCTCCGCTCAGGATGACAAATCTTTGTCGCGGGACGGACCTCAGATCCCTCCGCTCCGCTCGGGACGGCAAGACTGAGGGTGGCCCGATTATTAACGTTCTAAGTCGCTGTACATTTTCTTGCCCGTTATTCTTATTTCTTCTTTGTCATCCCGAGCGCAGCCGAGGGATCTGCGGTTCCTTTGCCAGCCAACAAACTCACACCCACGCAAAAGAGCCCGGACCTTAACGGCCCGGGCTTTGCTTCCCTGCTCTCTGTTGCCTGTTTATGCGCCGACTTGCTCTCCCACCGTCGCTGACTTGCCACGCGGCTTGCTGGCGGTGATGCTGATGCACTCTTCCAGAATGTCCACCGCGATGTCGGCCTGCTCCCTGGTGACGATCAGCGGCGGCGCGATCCGAATGGTGCTGGGACCGCATCCCAGGAGCAACAGTCCGCGCTCGAAAGCCAGTTCTACAATGCGGTCGCGTTCCGCGCCGCCCTGGGCTTTCGTCTGTTTGTCGGTAACAATCTCGATACCGATCATCAGGCCGCGCCCACGAACATCTCCCACCAAATCAAGTCGTTGCGGCCAATCTGCAATCCGTTCCATGATGTGGCGGCCAACCACCTCGGCGTTCTTGATGGCTTGGCGTTCGAGGACATCCATGGTGGCCAATGCCGCCGCGATGCACACAGGATTGCCGCCAAAAGTGGAGGCGTGCGAGCCCGGCACCCAATCCATGATCTCGGCTTTCGACATCATGATGCCCAGCGGCATGCCGCTGGCGATTCCCTTGGCGCTACAGACGATGTCGGGCTCGACCCCGGTGTGCTGGATAGCCCACCACTTGCCGGTGCGGCCGGCGCCTGATTGCACCTCGTCAGCGACTAACAGAATGCCGTGACGATCACAGATGCGCCGCAGCTCCTGCATGAAAACCGTGGGCGCGACCACGTAGCCGCCCTCACCCTGGATGGGCTCGACGAAAATAGCCGCAACTTCCTCTGGCGGCAGCGTGGTCTTGAACAGCTTCTCTTCGATGAAGCGGGCGCAGCCCAGCGCGAAAGCTTCGGCTTCCTGGCCGCCGCCAACGGAGCCGCGATAAACATCAGGATAGGGCACGTGGGTAACTCCGGGAACCAGTGGGGCAAAGCGCCGGCGTTGCTGCGGCTTGGACGCAGTCAGCGAGAGCGCGCCCATGGTGCGTCCGTGGAACGCGCCATAGAACGCAATAATGTTCTGGCGCTTGGTGTGATAGCGCGCCAGCTTTAATGCAGCCTCGATGGCCTCGGCGCCCGAGTTGCCGTAATAGACCTTGTGCGGTCCTTTCATGGGCGCGATCTTCGACAGGCCCTCGGCGAGCGTCACCATGCTCTCGTAATAGAAGTCGGTGCCCGACATGTGAATCAGCTCGGCAGCCTGCTTCTGGATGGCGGCCACCACCTCGGGATGACAGTGGCCGGTCGAGGTCACGGCGATGCCGGCGGAGAAGTCGAGAAACTCGTTGCCATCGACGTCTTCGACAATGACGCCGCGGCCGCGCTTGGCTACCATGGGATAAGAACGGGTATAAGACGGCGATATGTAGCGCTGATCGCCATCGAGAATGCGGCGGGCATTGGGTCCGGGCAAAGCGGTTTTGATATGCGGACCGGCAACCGGCACAAGAGTGTTAGCGGACATGATGTTTTCCTCCGAAAGGCTTGCGGCGCCAGTTGTGCGCCGGAGCTGGTGTCGGCCCGCACGGGTACAGCTTGTTTGAGCTGAGACGGCGCGGGAAGTCGACCCGGGAAAACGGAAATTAGTCGCCGGAGAAAAGGTTAGGACGGGCCATGCAGGGCGCCAACTTGGAATCAGCGCGGGTGGAGATGGCTCGTGACCAGGTCGCACGCAGCCCTAGCCCATGCCCCGGAATGGCTGCGGCAAAGGCGGTCGGCTGACTTGAGCGGCTGGTCAAAATACACCCCGAAAGTCATTATAGTCGGCTTGGAACCGCCGCGTAACCCCCTAAAATCCGCGCTGCCGGGACTTAGGGAAAGTGGTATTCCGCCCTTCATTCTGAACGAGAAGGGCAACTCTTGCTTGCCTGCCATCGTCGATAATAGCGTAGGGCTGAACATCGGGCGTTTTCTCCAGCGGAAGCACGCATCTCAACCAATCAGCAACTCCCTCCCCGGGGGTTGTAGAGCTGAAAGGAGCAATAACGATGTTGAAAAAAATATTTCTGTGCCTGGCTCCAGTCGCGTTTCTTGTTTTCTTTTCCGGCCTGCTGAGTGCCCAGGACAACATGGGCATGGGCGGTGGTAAACAAGCCATGTCGGTCACTGGCTGTCTGAAGCAAGGTACCGACACCGGCGGTTATTACATCATGGGACAGGACAACAAAATGTACGAACTGATGGGCAAGGGCCTAAGCGCGCACGTCGGACACACCGTAACCGTGACCGGCATGCAGGTGACGCTGCCGCCGGCGCAGGAAGAGAAGAAGGAAGCCAGCGAAAAGAAGGAAGCCGGAGCCAGTTCGGTTGTAGACATGAAGGTCCACAATATGAAGATGGTTAGCGAAAGCTGTCAATGAAGGCGCTTTAAGCCGGCAGAGAATCGAGTGAATCCACCCACGAGCACGGTTCCTGATGGGGCTGTGCTCGTGCTGTTTTGCGGCACTCGCACAGATTCGCAAGGACGCGAATGTACGGGGCCCCCTAACATGGTAGGCTGGGCCACCCGCCCAGGTCGAGATCAACGATCGGAACGGAACTCAACCGGGACACGGGTCCTTCGATTGCGCTCTGGACGACAGTTCCATCTTCAGCAAAAGATGAAGGAAGTTCTGGCGAAAAGCGAATCGCGAACCTGCTGATTGCTGCCGCGTTTGACCCTGTTTCTTGCCGACCCCTACAATCGAGGATTCCGTGCTCATCACAGGAAGACTCATGCCACTTGAGCTTTTTAATACCCTATCCGCGAAGGTTGAGGAGTTTCGTCCGCTGGAAGACAACCTGGTCCGCATGTACGCTTGCGGGCCAACGGTTTACGACTACGGCCACATCGGCAACTTCCGCACGTTCATCGTGGTCGACACGCTGCGGCGTTTTCTGAAGCAGAGCGGCTACCAGTTGAAGCATGTCATGAACATCACCGACGTGGACGACAAGATCATCCGCAACGCGGCGCGCGACGGCGTTACGGTGCAGGAATATACGAAAAAGTATCGCCAGGCGTTTCTGGAGGATGCTGACGCGCTGAACATCGAGCATCCCGAGCTGCTGGTGAATGCGACCGATCACATCCAGGAGATGGCGCACTTCATCGCCGGGCTGGTGGACAAAGGCTACGCCTATCGCACGGACGATGGCTCGTATTACTTTCGCATCGCCAAGTTTCCCGAGTACGGCAAGCTGTCGAAGAAGGATTTTGCCGGGATGAGCGACGGAGCGCGAGTCGATGTCGATGAGTACGACAAAGATAATGCCCGCGACTTCGCGTTGTGGAAAGCGCCCAAACCCGGCGAAGCCATGTGGGAGACGGAGATCGGGCCCGGACGGCCGGGCTGGCATATCGAGTGCTCCACCATGTCGATGAAGTATCTGGGCGAGAGCTTCGACATCCACTGCGGCGGCGAGGATTTAATCTTCCCGCATCATGAGAACGAGATTGCGCAGTCGGAGGCGATGACCCACAAACGCTTCGTGAATGTCTGGGTACACTCGCGGTTCCTGCTGGTCGAGGGCGAGAAGATGGCCAAGAGCCTGGGCAACTTCTATACCGTCCGAGACCTGATTTTGCTGGGTCACAAGCCGTCGTCGATACGCTTTCTGCTGATGTCAGTTCCCTATCGCAAGCAACTCAACTTCACCTTCGATGGGTTGACCCAGGCGGCGAATTCAGTCGAACGGCTGCGCAACTTCAAGCTGCGGCTGGAGAGCGAGCAGTTTCCCGAAGGCACGAATGCTGCGATTGCCGAAATCGCGAAGAAAACTTCAGACGAGATGCGCGCCGGATTGAGCGACGACTTGAATACCGCACGCGCACTGGGTGCAATCTTCGATATGGTGCGCGACGTGAACGCCGCTGCCGATGCCGGCGAGGTACGAAAAGGCGATGTGCCGGCGCTGCTCAAGGTGATGCAACTGTTCGAAGAGATCTTTGCGGTGCTGAAAGACGATGATGCCGCGAAAGTACGAGCTACCGTCGAATGGGCGACGGCCGAGGGGCTGGCGGACAAGATCAGTCCGGAGACATTGGAACTGGCGAAAGCAGCGTCGCTGTCGGATACGGAGGTGGAGAGGTTAGTCGCGGAGCACTCGCAGGCGCGCAAGGCGCGCGACTTCGCCCGGTCCGATTTCATCCGCGCAGAACTGGCCGAAAACGGCATCATCCTGGAGAACACGAAAGACGGGGTGAGGTGGAAACGGAAGTAAGAAGGGAGGCGGTGTGCGTTCACCCATCGCGTTGCCCATCTCTCGCTTTGAAGGGGCACACCTTCAGGTGTGCCGTACGAATCACTTGAGGTTCGGCTTCAGGTGGGCCGTACAAATCACTTGAGATTTGGCTTCAGCCGCTGAGGTACTTCAGCCTTGCACATTGACGCACCTCGGTAAAATCGGGATCGGGACAGTGATTCTATACGCATTTATTTCGCTCATCGTGGAACTTAACGGAGGGCCTGAAGGCCCCTTCAAAACAAGATGTAATCAGAGTTTCGCCCACAGCTAGGCCTCCGATTCGACTTCGGGCAAAACGTCAGCTGCCCGGGTGGTCGCACTGCCATCGTGAACCTTGGCGGTTGTCACCAGCACGACGCCGGCGATGATGATAACGGTTCCCGCAAACATGTACGTGTCCAGGCGCTCGTTCAGCACCAGCCACCCCAGGAAAACCGCGACCAGGGGATTCACGTAAGCGTAGGTTGCAACCTTGGGCGTCGGTACATGCTTCAGCAGCCAGATGTAAGCGGTGTAGCCCACCCACGATCCGAAGACCACTAGATAGAGCACGGCCAGCATTCCCCGGCGAGTCAGGACGATGTGATGGTACTCGCCGGTAGCTATCGCGACGATAGAGTTACCGACCGCGGCAAACAACATTTCCCAGGCGGTAGCCGTGAATGGGTCGACCTTCATCTGCCATTTGCGTGATAGCACCGACCCTATAGCCCAGCTCATCGATGAGAACAATAACGTACAAGCTGCCAGCAGCGGCATGATGCCAAGCACGGCACGATGCTCGAAGCGAGGCCAGAACAGCACGGCTACCCCCGCGATTCCCAGGGCGACGCCGAACAACCCGTTTCGCGACAGGCGGTCGCCCCGAAAGACAAATGTCTCGAGAAGCAGAAACCAGATCGGAGTCACGGCAACGATGAGCGCGGCGAAGCCGGTCGGCACCCACTGTTCGGCCCACGCCAAGCCGAAGTTGCCTCCGACCAGCAAGAGACAACCGATGATCGCCAGACGTACTGCCTGGGCGGCCGTGATGCGGACGACGCGCCCCATCGCCGCGCAAGCTGCCAGCATCAGAGATCCCGCAATGGCGAAGCGGATGGCGCACATCACGGCGGGAGGAAGACGTTCCTGGTCGGCAATGCCGATCGCCAGGTAAGTCGACCCCCAGAAGACGTAGACCAGCGCAAACGCAAGCAGAACTTGCAGGCGATGATGGCGGTCGGTATTCACAAGAGAGGCAACGGAAATCTAGGCGGCTGGTTTGTTTTGCTCCCGCAGGCGATGTCCGGTGATCAGCACATAATGCACGCCCGAGATGGTGGTGAACGTGAAGGTCGCGTACAGAAAAAATTTGACCAGCACGAACACCCACGGCGCCTGCACGACTTGTGCCAGCACCACGAAGAAAACAGCGGCGATCTGGCATGCCGTATTCACCTTGCCGTAAATGCTGGGCCGAAAGTCACGGAACCCGACGGCTGCGTACAGAACGATTGAAGTGGTGACCAGGCAGGCATCGCGGCTGAAAACCACAACCGTGTATTTCCAGGGAATTTTCTTGATGAATGATAGCACCACAAATAAAGAGCTCAGGAGCAGCTTATCGGCCAGGGGATCCAGATATTGACCCAGCAAGGTTTGTTGATGCAAGGTGCGCGCCAGCAGTCCGTCGAGGGCATCGCTGAGGGCGGCAGCCAGGAGCAAGCCCAGCGCCCAGCGCCAGTTTCCGTCGAACACCGCGATGATGACGAAGGGGATGAAGATCAGGCGCAGCAGGGTGATCTGGTTTGGCGCTGTCCAGAATTGGTTCTTAACCCTTATACCCTGAAGTGTTGGCATGATCTTCTTAGCCACAAACAAGTATTGCCGGCGTATGGCAGCCACAGCGAGTTTTCTTAGCGCCCATCCGATTGTGACGGGTTTGTTACCGGCTGGCAATGCCTGGGAAGCGATTCAACGAAATCAGAAGCTTCCCTGAAGGTAGCGTCATCTGTATAATCCGGGTTCTGAAGCTGTACCGCGATGACGTGCAAAATGCAGACGCTCCCATCTCATTTTGACGGTAATCGGTTTTGTAATCCCAGTCCGCGCCGCAACAGCTATGGTGCGCTGTTCCGCTGGCTGCTGTCGCGCCGGCCTGGTCCGTGGCTGCAGTGGACCGCTGCGCAGCCGGGGCCTCCGCCTCCGAAAAGCTCTCAACTCCTGCGAATCACGTTTGTGAATCACGCGACCTTTCTGCTGCAGGTTGATGGAATTAACATTCTGACCGACCCGATCTGGTCGGAACGGGCCAGCCCAGTTTCCTGGGCCGGACCCCGCCGGCATCGTTCCCCGGGAGTGCGTCTGGAAGATCTGCCACCCATCGATCTGGTTTTGCTCAGCCACGATCACTACGATCACATGGATATTCCTACGCTTCAGCGCCTGGCTCACGAACATCATCCGACCATCTATACCGGCCTGAAAAATGCGCATCTGCTCTCCAAGCATGGGATTGCCAACGTCGTGGAACTTGACTGGTGGCAGGAAGCGGCGGCCCGCAGCGACATGTGGATCACGGCTGTCCCGGCGCAACACTTTTCCGGCCGCTTGCCATTGCAGAACGACAGGACGCTGTGGTGTGGTTTTGTGGTGCAGACCAATGACTCGACTGTTTACTTTGCCGGCGACACTGGAACCGGCCCACATATCGGGCAGATTGCACGGCGCTTCCCTGAAATCGATCTCGCCATTCTTCCCATCGGAGCCTTTCGCCCGGAGTGGTTCATGGGCGAGGTACACATGTCGCCGCGCGAAGCCGTGGAGGCGCACCTGGCGCTGAGAGCAAAGGTGAGCGTGGCCGGCCACTTCGGGACGTTCCGTTTGGCCGACGATGGACAAGATGAACCAGTGCAGATGCTGCGAGACGTATTGTCGCAAACCCAGTTGGGACATTCCGAGTTTTGGGTGCTTGGCTTCGGCGAAGGGCGTGAACTGCCGACGCCGGCAGAGTCGCTTAGCCAACCCAGGCGGATTGCGTTGTAGAACAACTTCCCGATCGTCGAGGCCGAAATGTTTCCCGTCTGAATGGCCTCTCTGGGAGCAGCCACCATGAGTCCAAAGAAAAGCCCAAACCTGCCCGCGACCTATGTAGCCCTGCTCAGGGGAATCAATGTTAGTGGTAAGCACCGCGTGCCCATGCAGCAACTCGTAGAGATATTCGCCGACGCCAAGTGCGCCTCCATACGCACTTACATCCAGAGTGGCAACGTTATCTTCTCGGCGAGACCCTCGGACGCGGCAGAGCTTGCAGGCTGCCTTGCCGGCAAGATTGAACAACGCTTCGGATTCGGCTGCCCTGTTATCCTGCGCAGTAAGGACCAGATGGTCCAGACCGCACGCAACAATCCGTTTCTGCGCGCCGGCGTGCCAGAAAAAACTCTGCATGTGTATTTCCTTGCAGACCTGCCGGACGCCAGCGCCATCGAGGGCCTCGATCCCGCTCGCTCAGCGCCCGATGCCTTTCGGGTCGTAGACCGCCAAGTGTATTTGCATGTTCCCAACGGCATGGGCCGCACGAAACTGACTAACGCCTATTTCGATTCCAAACTGTCCACGGTCAGTACCGCCAGAAACTGGGCAACCGTAACCACGCTGTTGGAAATGATGCAGGGATGAGACGCGCTCTAGCCTGACCATCGCCCAGTTTCGTTCGTTACCTTGTAAGTTGCCGATTGTGATCGCGATGGCTAAGAGGCTCTGCGTCAATGGCCAACGTGTACGATGAATTTGCGCCGTTCTACCACCTCATCTTTCAGGACTGGGATGCCAGCATGGCGCGCCAAGGTGAGCAACTGCGATCTATCATTCGATCTCGGTGGCCCCAGCACCAGACGGTGCTCGACGTTTCCTGCGGAATCGGCACGCAGGCGATCGCTCTGGCTATGAAGGGTTTCCAAGTCACGGCCTCCGACCTGTCGGCGAAGGCGGTGGAAAGAGCAGAGCGCGAGGCGAAACAGCGCGGCCAGGACATCAGTTTTTCCGTCTGCGATATGCGCGATTCCTATGCCCATCACGCTGGCGGCTTCGACGTCGTTATCTCCTGCGACAACTCGTTGCCACATCTGCTGAGTGACGGCGATATTCTGGCTGCGCTCAAAGCAATGCACGCCTGCCTGCGTCCGCGAGGTGGCTGCTTGCTTACGGTTCGCGACTACGACCGGGAGCCACGGGGCAGGAACATTCTGAAGCCATACGGGATAAACGAAGAGAATGGCAAGCGGTATCTGGGTTTTCAGGTTTGGGATTTCGCAGGCGACCTCTACGACTTCACCTTGTTCGTCATCGAGGAAGACCTGTCTTCCAAGGCAATCGAGACCCACGCGATGCGCTCACGATATTACGCAATCAGCACTGACCAACTGCTCGCGCTGATGCGAGAAGCGGGATTTCAACAGCTTGCGAAACTTGATGAAGTGTTTTATCAACCAGTGCTGGTAGGAACCAAAGGCGCAGGATGATTGTCTTCCGATCCAGCCCCCCCGAAAACTACTTGTTAGGATGAAGGTTGCTGGCGGCAGCCCATGAGATCCTGGCACAAAAGGCTGGCGATTGCGGTTGCGGTGACGATTCTAATCGTCGTCCTTATCGGCCCCGCCCTGCTCAAGTGGGCCAGTGAGAAAATGATCGCTACCGGGCCAAATGGTCAGGAAACACCGGCGAATGTCGGCCTGTCCTACGAGCATCTAAAGATTCCCAGCGGCCAACGACGGTTGGACGCCTACCTGGTACGCGCCGCTGCAGACTGCCATCCTCGCTTCGCACTGCTCATCTTTCACGGCGTTGGAGAGACGATCTCACAATGGGTTGGCGTGCAGCGCCTACTGTTCGATCACTGCATTTCTTCCTTAGTCTTCGATTACTCCGGCGACGGAGACAGTACGGGCCACGGATCGGTGGAAAATCTCGATCAGGATGCGCCTGCAGCTTACACCGTATTCAGAGCGCGATTCAGCGGTCAGGAGCGGCTCTGTGTTCTGGGCTTTTCGATGGGAAACGCTCCTCTGCTGGATTCGATAGACAAATTTCAACCGGCGCCATCGTGTGTCGTGATTGCCAGCGCTTTCTCTTCCGGACGCGACTCTGCCGAATACCATTGGAGAATTCCGCGCCTGCTGCTAAAACTGGTTCCCGACGCCTGGGACAATGTGCGCAGTGTTTCTCAAGTCCATTCTTCTTTGCTTGTACTGCAAAGCGATGCGGACCAGGTCAATCCGCTCTGGATGGGTCAGCGGATTTTCGAAGCCGCGCCTCAGCCCAAACAGTTGGCCGTCTTGCATGGTTTTCCTCACAACGCCGCGTACAGGAATCCCAGCGAGCAATGGTGGGCAGCGGTGATTGAGTTCGTGCGACAGTAAGAAATAACCTTGACCTGACGCCTCGATTTCATGACATGACGGGAACTGGGGCCAAGTCCCGCCAGGTCACAATCCGTCGATGAATCGCCGGATGGTTTCTTTGATGGGAGCGATCTTCGACTTGTCCTCCAGCGAAGCGTAGATGTCGCCGCCTAGATCGGCGGGCATCTTCGCTCCCGCCTCGCGGACGATCAAGACGTGGTCTTTACCTTTCGAGTTGGTGAAGTACCCCGCCTCGAAGACGACGTTATCGCGCGGCACCGCTTTGTCCTTGTGCGCGCGATCGGTCAGCTCGTCATCCTGGGTAAACAGGAAAATACCAGCGCTGCAGCGAGCTGCCGCTTCCGCGATCTGCTCCAGAATGCTGCTGCCGGGTGCGAAGTCGGTCTGCCAATCAAGCACGGCCAGCTTGAGATCATCCTCCAGAAACCGCTTTAGTGACTTGGCGGTCGCCGTGGAAGAACCGCAATAGCCGATAAAGATATCCCGCCGCTGCTCCAATTGTTGCTGCCACAGTCCAAACGGAACCCGAAACGCGGAGCTGTCCAGCCAGGTGCGATCGGCAGTCGCGGGAAACTCGCCAACGTAACTGCCATAGCTGTTGTCGAAGACTACGCGGCGGACCACGTCGTTCTGCACCAGTATGAGCATGGGTAAACGCAGCGTATAGGCGATCGCGCCCTCGTAGTAGCAGAACTCCGTTGGCAAATGAACATCTCCCTCCGGCGTCGCAAACGTCCAGCGAGGCATGCCGATCAGCACCGCTCCCACGCAGTGGCGCGTCACCCGGTCGGCTTCCGAGGCGCTCCACGCCTTACCGGCGGCCAGCCCTGGTTTACCCCGGGGATCGAAGAAAATCTCCGCGTGATATCCCAGCGCTTCGATCTCATCGACAATGCCCCATTTCAACGCGTTCTGGTTGGCAGCCAGGGATTGGTCGAAGGGCATGATTACGCTTACACGCTTGATAAGAGGCATCGCGAGCTTCTCCTGCTTCAAACTCTGACACGGACTCCCGACATTCTATCCGGCAGCCTGTGCGCGATTGCCGCCGTGCTTCTGGAACGGTACACTAAGCCGTTACAAGGGGTTTCCCATGCTTATCGTCATGAAGGCGCACGCCACCGAAGAGCAGGTTCGGGGCGTCTGCGAGAAGATCGAGAGCTTCGGCTTTCGCGCCCACTCCATTCCCGGAGCGCAACGTACTGCCATTGGCATCACGGGCAACGAGATGGAGCTCGATCCCGGCACATTCGACGAAATGGCGGGCGTGCAGGAGGTTATCCGGGTCAGCAAGCCGTATAAGCTGGTAAGCCGCGATCTGAAGGAAGAGAACACGGTGGTGCGCTTCCCCAATTCGGATGCCACCGTGGGCGGCCTTGAGGTTGCCGTCATGGCCGGGCCCTGCGCGGTCGAGAGCCGCGAGCAGGCCTTGAAGACCGCCGAAGTGGTGGCCCGCGCCGGTGCGCGTTTCTTCCGTGGCGGCGCCTACAAGCCGCGCACCTCGCCGTATTCGTTTCAGGGCATGGCCGAAGACGGCCTGAAGATCCTGGCGGAAATTCGCGAGCGCTTCGGCCTGCTCATCGTCACCGAGGCCGTGGATAACGAGTCTCTTGAACTAGTCGAGAAATACGCGGACATGATCCAGATTGGCGCGCGCAACATGCAGAATTTCTCGTTGCTGAAGCGTGCGGGACGGGCGCATAAGCCAGTTCTGCTGAAGCGGGGCATGTCGGCTACGCTGGAAGAATTCTTGATGGCCGCCGAATACGTGATGAGCGAAGGCAACTACAACGTTGTACTTTGCGAGCGCGGCGTGCGTACGTTCGCCGATCACACCCGCAACACACTCGACCTCAGCGTGGTGCCGGCAGTGCAACGTCTGAGCCACCTGCCCATCATTGTCGATCCCAGCCACGGTACCGGCAAACGCAACAAGGTTACGCCGCTGTCGCGCGCGGCAGTTGCGGTGGGAGCCGATGGCCTGATTATCGAGGTTCATCCCGATCCCGATCGCGCCCTCAGTGACGGCAAGCAATCGCTCTATCCCGATCAGTTCGACCACCTGATGGCCGAGATACGCCAGATTGCGCAGGTACTGGGCCGCTCGGTTGCCAACACCGTTCCCGATCCCGAAGTACGGCGCGCCAGCCCGGCTGGCCTAACTTCCGGAACGGCTGCCGCTCGCTGATGGCGACACCATCGCTGCATGGCAGGAGCAAGCGATTCAAATCGTCGCAGCTACTGCTTCTCATCATTACGCTGAGCGCCACGGCTTGCCATCAACGCCAGACGGTTGAGCCGGGGTACCACGAGTACGCCTACGTCACTAACGGCAAGAGCAATTCCGTCAGCGTGCTCGATCTGCTGCAGCTGCGCAACGTGAAGACCATCGCGGTGGGCGGCGGTCCGACGGGCATCGCCGCCAGTCCAACCCGCAACGAGATCTACGTTGCCAACGCCGACTCCAACAACATCAGCGTCATCGATGCCGAGAGCAATTCGGTGGTCTCGGTTATCGGCGTTCATCGCGCGCCATATTACGTCTCGGTGTCGTCCGATGGGAAACGCGCCTACATCGCCAACGCCGGTTCCGCGAATGTTTCGGTGATCGATCTTGCGAAGCGTGCCGTGATCGCAACCGTTCACGTCGGCGGGGCGCCCGGTATGGCGAAGGTCTCGCCAGACGGCAGGGTTGTGGTCGCCAGCAATCGCGCCGACAACACGCTCTCCATCATCGACGCTCAGCGGCTCGTGGTGCGCAGCACAGTGTCTGTGTGCCAGCAGCCTCAGGACATGGTTATCCTGCCCGATAACAGCAAAGTGTTTGTGGCCTGTCCCGGCTCCAACCAGGTTGCCGCCGTCGATTTGAAGACCGACCGCCTGCTGGCTTACCTCGACGTCGGACAGTTGCCGGTACAACTCACACTCAAGCCGGACGGAGGCGAATTGTTCGCGAGCAACTTCGACAGCAATAGCTTCTCGATCGTTGAGACTGGGACCAACGAAGTCGGAGGCAGCTACCTGATCGGCAACCACCCGACGCACGGCATCGTCACCGCTGACAATACTCTGCTGTACATGAGCAATTTTGGAGCGGATTCGGTCAGCGTCTACGCCATCGACGAAGGCCGCGTGATTGGCTCGGTGCAGGTGGGCAGCCATCCGGACGCACTGGCGCTTACGCCTGACGAGGCGCACCTGCTGGTGCTGGGTTCCCAGTCCGGCGACGTGGCCGTGGTTCGCACCGTAAAGACGAGCGACAACTCCAAGATCAGCGCTGACCGTGCGCTGGTGACGTTGATCCCCGTAGGCAATCAGCCGAACGACATCGTGATCAAAGCCTTCCGAGTGGAAAAATAGAAGACGCCTGACTCGCTGCCGTATTTCCGCGGAGGTACGTCGCAGCAGGAATTTCGCGATTTTGGATTGAATTCGAGTTGACAGTTGCCGAATCGCCAACCTATGTGGAATAGCAAGCTACCGTTTACAATGGGCCGGCCGGTCGAAGTGGATGCAGCGAGGCTTACATGTCGCCATCATGCTTTGCTATAATCGGTTGGCTGCTGTTCAAGGCGCCCTTAGCTCAGCTGGATAGAGCGTCTGGCTACGAACCAGAAGGTCGGGAGTTCGAATCTCTCAGGGCGCACCATCTTAACCCACCTGTAGTCAATTATTTAAGCAGCTTTCGACGTAGCCTTCACAGAGTCGGTTTGTAGCCCATGTCGCCCAAATGGCAACTTGAAGCCTAAGACCTGCTACTTCCGCTTCCTTCTTGCGCAGGGCGAAGTCCCGGCGGATTTGTAAAACATAATCGCTAATCTTCAAGAAGCGACATACTCTCTACGAGGAACGACCCGCAACAGCCGTTTTTCGTCGTTTGGAGAATGATTTTAGGTTATGCGAACTCGAAAGCCGGGCGCGCCTACCCCGATTCCCGAACCGCCATTGAGACGGCCGTTTATAGTGGCGCGAGGTGTCAACCGATGTTTTGTTTTAGCATCGGCCATCCGCGCCACCTCTCGGGCCCGTGCCGACGAGGATGAGCTTTCGAACATCGTACGGGTAGCGCAACGTCAGTTCCTGCTATCGCTGGCCCCAATACTGCCTATCGGGCTCGCCAGATAGGTGTGGATCTCGCCGGTGCTGGTCATACCCAAGCCAGTGATCTCCCCGCGGGAATCGATGGAGCAACCAGTTAGTAGATACAGGGGAGAATCACCCGCAATCAGTGTGTTGAGGTCAGTCATCACCCCGTTCTCCCACAGAAACGCCCGCGGGTTGAAGCTAGCGTCAAGGGACGCGCCAACTACCGTGCCGGCATCGTTAATGCTGATGCTGACGCTCGCTACGTCACCTGAGAGTGTGCCCAAATCCTGCATCCGCGTTCTCCTGGTCCAGAGAAAAGCGTGAAAAGTTGTGTCACCCGGCAGGTCCGAGTTGCCGACCACCTCGTCTTGATTATTGATGCCGTAGGCGATGTTGCCGCCCGCTTGTCCCGTTTGGCCACCGAGATTGCCGAGGTCAATTGCTCGTCCTTGTTCCCAGAGCAAGGCGTGAACCGGCACCAGGCTGTAGAGGAAATTCAGGTTGAAAGGAGCACAAATACCCGACCCGCCGACAACGTCTCCATTGCCGTTGATCTGCTGGGCGATGCCGTCTGGGTCTCCCCCAACTGTAGGCAGTTCGTGGATCACACCTTTTTCCCAGACGACAGGCTCAAAGTGGAGAACTTGGGGAGCTGGGCAGCCTGCATCCGGTATCGAGTTCTCCGCAAATCCGGCAACTTCGCCTCCACTGTTGATCGCCCAGGCCACGCCGTTGTTGCCACCCAGAGTCGGAAGCTGAGTCATCCTCCCCTCGCGCCATAGGAAAGGTAAACAGGTGAGGTGGGTACCGAATCCGCAAAAATCTTCCCCATTGGGATCCGGAGCGGAGGTTTCAGCTTCACCAGCGGACTGCAATCCGTCGTTGTCGCCAAACGCGATGCTGTTCGGTCCCCCGAGTCCAGGCGAGCCGATGTCGAGCTTCAGTTTCCCCAGCCAAAGGACTGCGTGCTGATTGCCTTCCGGGAGGCTCGACGAGCCACTCACCAGACCATAGCTGTTAATGAAGAATGGTTGGCTAAAGTTTCCGCCCTGCAACGTGCCCAGGTCGGTAACAACATAACGGGAAAGGTGTTGCGCTTGTTGCTGTGGCTCCTGCGCCAGCACCCGGACCGGCATTGCCAGCAAAGTGAATACGTTTATAACCGCGATCCACGCTAACATTCTCGATTTCATAGTCTCCTCCGTCGTGCGTCCCGGCAAATGTCCTGCTGGGTTTTTCGCTCTCATATAGGTAGGCGCAAACGGTGGTGTCGAACTATCATGCAGGCATATCTTTCTTGCAGAGTCAGGCAGCGACTAAGAATTCCGGGGTTTTCCTCATGGGGAATTCGTCACAACCACCGGACGACGGGACTGGAGGGCCACCTGTTGGCGAGGTGAGTAAGTTGCTCCGGGCCTGGGGTGCTGGAGATCGAGTTGCTCTCGACCACCTGATTCCGATTGTTTATGGCGAACTCCATCGGCTCGCGGGGCGATACATGAAAGGTGAACGTCCCGGTCACAGCCTGCAAACCACCGCTCTGGTCAATGAAGCGTACATGCGGCTGGTGGATTACAAGAGCATGAAGTGGCAGAATCGCGCCCATTTTTTCGCGGTTTCTGCCCAGTTGATGCGGCGCATTCTGGTTGACCATGCGAGGCGCCATAACCTGAAACGCGGAGGTGGCGTGCATCATGTTTCTTTGGACGATACCGCGATAGTAGGCGGCGAGCGGGATGCCGATCTGGTGGCGCTCGACGATGCGATGACCGCCCTGGCACAACTCGATCCGCGTAAAGTTCAGGTGGTCGAAATGCGGTTTTTCGGTGGACTCAGCGTGGAAGAGACCGCTGACGTCCTCCAGGTATCGGCCGTGACTGTGATGCGCGACTGGAGCACGGCCAAAGCCTGGCTCTATCGCGAACTTAACCGCGGGAACCCCGATGGATAGCGAGCGCTGGAAACAAGTCGATGGCCTATTGCAGGCCGCGCTGGAGCGTCCTCCCAATGAGCGCGCTGCGTTTCTACGTCAATCCTGCGGCGACGACCAAGCGCTGGAGCGCGAAGTACGGTCTCTGCTGGCCGTGCAACAAGAGGCTGAAGGATTTCTCGATCGTCCGGCTATCGAAGTGGCCGCGCGAGCTTTCGCCGGCAACGAGAACAAAGTCGGGGACGAGAGTTCCCGCTCCTTTATCGGCCAGAGAGTCTCGCACTACCAGGTAATCGAAAAGCTGGGTGGCGGCGGAATGGGGGTGGTGTACAAGGCGGAGGATACCGACCTTGGTCGGTTCGTTGCCCTGAAATTTCTCCCCGAGGATTTATGCCAAGACCCACAATCGCTGGAGCGTTTCCGCCGCGAGGCGCGGGCGGCATCGGCGCTTAATCACCCCAACATCTGCACGGTCTACGAAATCGGCAATCACGATGGCCAGCTGTTCATCGTCATGGAATTTCTGGACGGGATGACTTTGAAACACCGCATCGGGGGGCGTCCGCTGGAAGTGGAGATGCTTGTGGCGCTGTCCATCGAGATTGCCGACGCGCTGGATGCCGCGCATAGCGCAGGCATCGTGCATCGTGACATCAAACCGCCGAACATCTTCGTCACCCAGCGCGGCCACGCGAAAGTTCTCGATTTCGGCCTGGCCAAAGTTCTTAAGTCCGCTGGCATTGACACTCCTGCGTCGACCGTAGAGACGGCTCTTACCGATGAGGGAATGGCGATGGGCACGGTGACCTATATGTCGCCGGAACAAGTTCGGGCCAAGGAGTTGGACGCCCGTACCGATCTGTTCTCCTTCGGCGCGGTCATGTATGAGATGTCAACCGGGACGTTGCCGTTTCGCGGGGAAAGCACGGGCGTAGTCTTCGAGGCCATACTGAGTCGGATTCCGATCGCGCCGATTCGCTTGAATCCGGACATACCCGCTGAACTGGAACGGATTGTTTCTAAATGTCTGGAGAAGGAGCGAAACCTGCGGTACCAGCATGCGTCGGATTTGCGCACTGATCTGCAACGATTGAAGCGGGATCTGGAAAGCGCAGCCACGGCAGGCGCAACCCGGGGTGCGAATGCGGTGCAGGAAGCTCCTGCGCAGCGGCGAAAATTCTCCAAACTGGCATGGTCCTTCCTGCTGGTCGCCTTATTCGTCGTCTTGGCAGGGGCTGGCGGAATTTATTATCGGCTCCATCAGAACAAGCCCCGGACCGACAAAGATTCCATCGTTCTCTCCGATTTCGACAACAAAACCGGCGACCCGGTATTCGATGACACGCTGAAACAGGGACTTGCGGTCCAGCTTGAACAGTCACCCTTTCTCGACTTGGTTTCCGATCGTAAGGTAAACGAGACCTTGAAGCGGATGGGACGTCCGGCTGGAGATCGCTTGACCCCGGAGATCGCACGCGAGGTTTGCCTGCGCACCGGCAGCCAGGCCATGCTTGCCGGTTCCATTGCCGGGCTGGGCAGCCAGTACGTGATCGGCCTGAAGGCGCTGAACTGCAGCACCGGCGACCTGCTGGCAGAAGCGCAAGAGCAGGCATCCGGTAAAGAAGCGGTGCTGAAGGCATTGGACAGAGCGGCCGTCAGCTTGCGCGGTAAGTTGGGCGAATCGCTCAGCTCGGTGCAAAAGTACGCCACCCCCGTTGAAGAAGCTACCACGCCGTCGCTTGAAGCGCTGAAAGCCTACAGTCTGGGACGCAAGATGTTTTTTGCTAAGGGGAATACGGCAGCTCTGCCTTTCTACAAGCAAGCCGTGGAACTTGATCCTAACTTTGCTATCGCTTACCGCGCCATGTCGGCAGTGTACGGCAACCTCCACCAGCCGGAACGGCAGGCCGAGAATGTTCGCAAGGCTTATGAGCTGCGCGAGAAGGTGAGCGAGCGCGAGCGGCTCTATATCGAGGCGAACTACCACTGGGTGGTGACCGGCGATCTGGATAAGGCAGTAGCAGCATACGAACTGTGGGAGCAGACCTATCCCAGAGACTTCGCGCTGCATGTGCATCTGCAAGCTATCTACGCCAGCCTCGGGAATCTGGAAAAGTCATTGGAAGAGGCCCGGGAAGCGCTGCGGTTGGAACCAAACGCGGTAGAAAACTACGAGGACCTGGGCTTCGACTTCATGAGCCTTAATCAGCTCGATGAAGCAGAGTCGGTATACAAGCAAGCCGAGGAACGCGCTCTGGAGGGCGAGTTGCTCCTTGGGTTCCGTTATCAGTTGGCCTTTCTGCGGGGAGATACGGCGAAGATGGCGCAGGCTGTCCGCGGCTGCCATAGGCCAGCCGGGGGCCGAACAACGGTTGTTGGCTGCGCAAGCAGACACCCAAGGGTGGTTCGGAAAGCTGAAAAGTGCGCGCACCCTGACACGCCGGGCGATGGATTCCGCCGAGCACAACGACGCCAAGGAGGCGGCCGCGGCGTACCAAGCGGAGGCGGCGCTAAGCGAGGTCGAAGCGGGCAATCGGGAGCAGGCACGTGCCGATGCCAACGCGGCAGTGAAGCTGGCCCCAAACCGCGACGTGCGGACAGCGGCGGCACTGGCGCTGGCGCGCGCAGGCGATGCGGTGGCGGCGGGAAAACTGGCCGACGAACTCGACAAATCCTTCCCCGAGGACACAATCATCCAGAAGTATCGGCTGCCTACCATCCGAGCGGCGATCGCTTTGCAGCGCCAAGACCCGAACCAGGCGATCGAACTATTGCAGGTGACTAGCCCGATAGAGTTGGGAGACCTGGGCTATCTGCTTCCAGTTTATTTGCGCGGTGAAGCCTATCTCATGCTGCACGACGGCAAGGCAGCAGCTGCGGAATTTCAGAAGTTCATTGACCACCGGGGACTGGTGGCCAATTTTCCCTGGGGTGCGCTGGCCCGTTTGCAACTTGGCCGAGCCTATACGCTGTCCGGCGACACGAACAAAGCGCGGGCCGCCTATCAGGAGTTTCTCAGCCTATGGAAAGATGCCGATCCGGATGTCCCTATCCTGAAAGATGCCAAAGCAGAGTACGGGAAGCTATAGTCATCGGGTCATTCCCCCAGAATGCCCCTTCTGCGAGATCTAACTGGATCAATACTGGTAAACGCACCCGAGTCCGGGAATCCACTTGGACGGTCAGTCGGCTATGCGTGGAAGTGTGACGGACCGGAGCTTTCCCTGGCCACATCCGCACGTAGGGCGTTTCTCGTCAACTTGGCTGCGCGCTGGCAATTTCAGATGTCGCCTTATAAAGATCCCTGGTCAATACTCCTTCCAGAAAGCTTGCTCTCCAAAGACCCTGGATGTATGGTATATCGCTACTCGGAGTGGAGCGATCATGGCTGGCTGCGCATTCGCGAACAACGGTGCCACGGTAGCTTCCGGTTCCAATCCCTTTGCCCGTTTCCTGCGCGTCTCGTCCATCGTGACGGGGTTGCTACTGGGTTTCTCGGTAGGATTTCCCTGGAGCACAGCATTGGCGCAAGCCCCTTACGGCGGACTCGTCGGACAAGTCTCAGATCAGACCGGTGCCGCCATAGGCGGGGCGAGCGTCACACTCACAAACCTGAATATGGGTGACACCCGGAGGGCAAGCACCGACCCCGCCGGGATGTACCGCTTCGTAAAGCTCGCTCCGGGTCGTTATCACTTGCAAGTCGAGCAGAAAGGTTTCAAGTCCTTCTCGCAGGCACCCGTGGATATCACCGTCAACACCACCCTGTTTCTTGCGACCAGTCTTGCGCTGGGCGATGTACAAGAGGACGTTGTAGTCCAGGGAAGTGGCCCGCTGCTGGAGGCGAGCACGGTATCCCTCGGGCAGGTGATCGCAGGCCGGCAAGTACAGCAAATGCCGCTGAATGGTCGGAATACGATGAATCTGCTGGCGCTTGTGCCTGGCGTGGTGCCTCTCGGTGGCACTCAGGGAAACGCCGCCGGTAACTATACCGAGGAGGGACAAGTCACGAATGTTGTAGGGTTCGGAAATTACCAGATTGGAGGAGGCTTGGGTGGCCAAGAAGCAGTTTTTTTCGATGGCGCGCCTCTAACCCGGTCTTCCAGCAATGCCACGGTGCTAATACCTACGCAGGACGACGTTCAGGAGTTTCGGGTCACAACCAGTGTCCCAGGTCCCGAATTCGGCGCTTTCTCGGGTGGGGTAGTTTCCTTTTATTCTCGGTCGGGATCGAATGCCCTCCATGGTTCCGCCTACGAATATTTCCGCAATACAGTTCTTGATGGCAATAATTTCTTTAATAACCTGAGTGGTATCGCCCGTCCCCAACTCAACCAAAACCAATTTGGCGGTACTTTCAGCGGCCCGATAAAGAAAGACAAGCTTTTTTTCTTTTCCAACTATGAACGGTTCACCCGCAGAAATGGCATTCCCTTCACGGGTCGCACGCCGACGCCGGCGGAATTGAGCGGTGACTTCCGTGCAGATCCCCCCATCTACGATCCTCTAACGAGAGCCCAGTTTGAATGTAACGGCGTGCTGAACGTGATTTGTCCCAACCGGATCGATTCCACCTCCAACATAATGGCGAACGTTCTTCACTATTGGCCCACACCCAACGCGAACCTGGCGGGAGGAGCAATCAACTACATCGCTAATGCCAAAGCTGGCGCCGACACCAACCAGTTCAACCAGCGAATCGATTACATCGTCAGTGAAAAACAGAGTGTCTTTGCCCGCTACACTTACTGGGATATAAATACTCTGCCAACGCAGTACATATTGGACTCCACTGGCGGACCGACCAGCCTGCCAAACAGCACGGTAACGGACCAGCAGTTTGTGATTGGGGATACCTATTCCTTCAATGCAAACACCGTAGCTGACCTCCGCGTGTCGTACTTGCGGGCGCTGACTCCCTTCACTCCAGCTAATAACAATGTGAACTTGTCGCAGTTTGGTCCGGCGTGGGCTGCGCTTTCCGGCAGCCTGACCCAGCAGCAGTTTCCCGATCCGATTATCCTAGGAACTCTGGAATTTCCATATGCAGGGTTGAACGTAACCGATACCGATGCAGCCAATGACTACGCCATCTCGGCTTCTCTCAGCAAGGTGATGGGAGCCCATGCCTTGCAGTTCGGCGCTGACCTTCGGCAGTATGATTTTCGACGGTCACTTCTCACCGCAGGCGCGGGTGAGCTTTTATTCGCCGGGGTCTTTACCAGCGGACCTCTGTCTCCTCCTGGTTCTGGTGCAACCCCTATCGCCGATTTCCTCCTTGGAGACATCACTCCCAGTCCCGGAGCCTCCGTCTTCCAAACCGCTATCAACGCGCACGCGCGGCAATATTATCAGGGATACTACTTCAACGATACCTATCAACTGAGTCATCGTCTCACGATCAATGCAGGAGTTCGATGGGAGATACCGGGGTCTTATACAGAAGAAGACAACCGCGATACCGTCCTTTTTCCAAACCTGCAAAAACCTCTCGTTCTCGTCAATACTCCCCAGTATCCCAGCGGGGCCGATCTCGAAAATCACTATCATCTTTTTGCCCCCCGCGTGGGATTTGCCTATCGGCTCACGGATCAAACTGTTGTCAGCGCCGGATACGGCATTAATTTCTTGCCTCAGGGGGTTGGAGTTGCTGGTCCATGGTACTCGCCGGTCAATAATGCGACTACTGACATTCCACTGGGAGGAACGGTGAGCAACCCTCTGCTCGGCGGCCCAGTGCTCCAACCGATTGGGCGGAGCCCCGACGTGGACACCGCATACCTTGGACAAAGCATTCAGAGCAGGGTTCCAAACCAGCCTTTCCCCTATGTCCAGCAATGGAACCTGAATATCCAGAGAGGCATTGGCAGTGACGCGTTGCTCAAGCTTGCGTACGCCGGCTCGCGAGGCGAGCATCTGCCGCTCGGCGCTCCCGCAGCGGAAATTGGCACCGTAGGAGCTGACTTGAACCAGCTTTCCCCTAGCTATTACTATCTCGGGGCGGCTCTGCTGCAGCCAACGGCGAGTGGACAATCTCTAGGCCAGACCTTGCGACCTTACCCTGAATATCAAACGGTGGCGGCAGACTCCGATTTTGCCGGCGATTCCTACTACAATTCTTTTGAGGCGACATTCCAGCAGAGGCTGCGCTTTGGCGGGTCAATTCTGGCCGCTTACACCTGGTCAAAACTGATCACGGATACAGAAGGCGACTTCCCTTTCTTTGAACTGAATACCAGTGGAGTGGGTGCAATTCAGGACTATACGAACCTCCGAGCTGAACGCTCGCTTTCGAGCGAGGATGTGCCAAATAGACTTGTCATAAGCTACGTTCTGGATCTACCGTTCGGCCAAGGCCGGCGTTTCTATTCGCAATCCCATCTGATTGATCAGCTGATTTCGGGATGGACGGTGAGCGGAATAACTACGTATGCAAGTGGTATGCCTCTCGGTATTGTTAGCGCAGCGCCCAACGCACTATCAACCTATTTCGGCGCCGGCACCATCAGGCCCAATGTACTTTCCGGATGTAACAAATCAGTCGGCGGCTCGATTGTTGACAATGTGGCCGCGGGCGTTTCTGTAATCAATGCCGGATGTTTTTCGGCTCCGGGCGAATTCAGCCTTGGAGATGAATCGCGTCTGGACCCAACCCTGCGCGCTGAAGGAATCAAGGATTGGGATTTCTCCTTGAGTAAGACTACGAAGATGAAAGAGAACCTGAGCCTGCATTTCGGAGCAGAGTTCTTCAACCTATTCAACCAGGTACAGTTCGCCCCGCCGGATACTTCGTTTGGTAGTCCTCTGTTCGGCAAGATTACAAGCCAGGCTAACAATCCCCGCGAGATTCAACTCACCGCTCGAATGTTTTTCTGATTCGGGCACGACCAAATTGTCCAATCGCAGTCTTGCGGTTTCCGGGGCGCGGCCTGTACGGAACCATCGCTGGCAAGCGGCGGTACTGAGGAGGACTTATAAATCGGGATCAAATTCTCAGATCTCGGCCAGTCGCGATGAAATCCCACCCAAGCAAACGCAGCTTGGGTGGGGCACCCGGCACCAGAAAATAGTCCTCATACTTTACTCCGTAGCTCTTGAGTGTTTCCGGATCAAGTAGTCCGAACCGCCGACGGTATGTCCGGAGTTTTCTTATTCTGTGATCGATAACGCTCGAATGTAGATTTGGTCCACCCGCCCCCTGGCCGAGTCCCACTCATTCGAACCACGCGAATGAGTGGGGCACACGGCCAGCCGGTCACGGAAAAACTGCGGACGCTTAACGCTAATCTCCGGCACCTCCAGCTTGTGCGGCAGTCGTGGTGGGGTCCTGTGCATTACCGGTGTGTCCGCCAGTGATGCCGGTGAAGTTGAGATTGGCGTCCTGCGTCGTTCCCTGTACGACGTAGTTCGCGTTGTTGCTATTACCTTGCTGGTAAATGAACTGGTCTGTCCCGAAGTAGTCGGGACCGGCTTCAACGTTAATGCATAATCTGATTTGCGAATTGTTGGGAGCCCCCAGGACTCCGGGAAACTCGCAGTCCGTCGTACTCCTACTGACAGTGGATCCTGTGTTGGTATTGACCCAGTTCTTGCCAATTGGGTTCCAATACTTAAAATAAATCTTGCAGTTGAACCAAGCTGTGCTTGTCAAACACGCCTTGCCGATTGTTCCGACTGGGGTCCCGAGATTTTCTGACATGAGTAGCATCTCCTTTGTTTGTGAAGTTTTCAATCGCTGAATTGACATACAAGAAGCACAACGAGCTGTTGAGCGTGCTCGAGCGCACTTAAGTCATCCGGCCCGATACTCCGCTCCTTTCTCCAGAGCTGCCTCTGATTCGGTATATTCCTGAAAGTCCTCGACCGGGCACACCCTGAATGGCGCGCCCCGGGACCGTTGTCCTACTTGTTCTTTACCTGCTTGTTCTTTACCTGGCTTGACGGGGAGTTAGTGCAAGTCTGCAGACCTTCCGGGGGCGGGCCCTTTATATCGGGACAGGCCAGTCCCATCGACCAGACAAAATCACGCCGGATCCAGTCCGTCGGTATCTTGTATTCTGGTCCAACTGGATTGCCTAGCGTGTGCGCCAACAAGTAAATCCCATCCATGCCGTTATTCTTAGTTGAAGACACTGAGTGGCATGTGATGCAGGAAGCGCTGTCGTTGGGCATGCCGACATTTTCGCCTTCGATAATTGAGTTACCCAGTAGGGTAGGTTTCCCATTCGGATTGGCGAAATCGGTTTGGACCCCATCCAGGCGGTAATTGAGAAACTCGGGCGGAAGTCCAGCCTGCTGCATCAAAGCGGCGAGTGCGGCGGTTGGTTGGGTAAAGCCGCTTGCCCCACCGTTACTCATGGCAGGGTTCGATCCCCAGGGGTCGTTGCAAGGCCCAAAGATCTCGCAGCGCCATGGATTGGTGGTCATGCTCTGGGGTTCGAAGGTCGCCCATAGCCAGTTCGGCAGTAGCTTGGACTCAATGTGCATGCCCGCGATGGCGTAACAGGTGCCATCAATCACCTCGGTGTGAACGCCAGTGGGAGGATTGGTGCAGGTGAATGGAGTTTGGAGGTCTGTCGCCGGAATCCAGTCCACTTTTACTTCGATCGCATCCGGGGGAAATTGAATATTTGTTCCCTGCTTGGCAGCCTGAGTCTGTGGCGGCCGTGTCTGGTATCCGGCATTGGTGATGAACTGCGCTGCCGCCGGATTCAGGTGGACCTCTTCGCAAATTGTCGGCGTTGCTATCATGGGAGGAGTCGGCGGCTTCCGGCCCATGGAGTTACATTCGTTGTTCGGTGTGAGCTCGGCGGGGCCACCCACCTTGCCCCTCCGCGCGAGCGCTAAGGGGCTGCCGTGCAACCGCCTGACCCCTTGCACCAGGCCTGCCCCAGCTTGGCCGTTCTGCGGGTACAGTTGGAGTTGCTCAACCCATGTCTCCCATACCAGCTTGTTGTTACCGGTTGGGCAGTTCGCGGCCACGAAGATCTCCCACGCTGTCTGTTCCGGGGTTGCGGCAGGAGCGGTTGGAAAGGTGCACGCTCCTGAGTTACCAGGCGCAGCACTGGCCACTTCAACCAAGGGCGACTGGTGGTATATCCCTCCGAGCAGGAAGTACGTCCCAGCAGCAACCGCGAGTACCACAACAAGGACACCGGTTCCTTTTCGCATTTTCGCCTGCTCCCTAATGTGATTTCCCCAATGTGACTGTGAGCTGTTGGTAGCTAGCCACTGAAGGTTTGGCGAGTGTGCGCGAGTTGGCGTACTGTGCCAATGCACTGGCGATCAAATGGGTGTCAAATGAATGCAAATGGGCCAATCTGCTGAATGCAAACTGGTTGCCGGTACTGGGTGCGCTTGCATTGCAGTGGCATGGGCCAGGGTAGGCAATTGCGGAGGCAGTTCGCTGGTGCTCAAAGGCAAATCCGGTTAGACTAGCACCCTACCAAACTCCCTGCTAGATGAAGCAGAGCCACCAATCGCGCCTCAATATCGGTCCCTTCGAACTTGATTTGAGGAGCGGAGACCTGTGCGCTGGCGACCGGAAGACGGTCCTGCAAGAGCAACCTTTGCAAGTCCTGCGACTACTGGCCGAAGCCGGGGGCGAACTCGTCACGCGCGAGGAGATCCGGAAGAAGCTCTGGCCGAACGACACCATTGTGGAATTCGACCACAGCATCAATGCCGCCATTATGAGCCTGCGGCGGGCCCTGGGCGACTCCGCCGAAAAACCCAAGTACGTCGAAACCGTCGTCCGACGTGGCTATCGGTTGCTAGTTCCGGTGAAATGGATAAGCGCAGATGAGTCGGTCGGCGGCGTATCCGCAGACGGTCGTGGAGCTGCCGTCCGGCTGCAGCCTGACGGCGGCCTCCTGGGCAAGAAGGTCTCCCATTATCGTGTACTCGAGATCATCGGCGGCGGCGGCATGGGGCTGGTTTATAAGGCCGAAGACCTCAAGCTCGGCCGGCAGGTCGCGCTGAAGTTTCTGCCGGAAGAGCTGGCGTCGGATCCGGTCGCGCTACAACGCTTCGAGCGCGAGGCTCGTACCGCCTCCTCACTCGACCACCCGAACGTCTGTACCATCTACGAAGTCGAGGAGCATGCCGGCGAGCCCTTCATCGTGATGCAACTGCTGCGGGGCGAAACGCTCCGCGACAGGCTGGCCGAACTCGCGGCTGCCAAGGAAAGGCTCCCGCTGGAAAAGCTGCTGGATTTTGCCGTGCAGGTCTGTTCGGGCCTGGAGGCCGCCCACGCGAAGGGGATCATCCATCGCGATGTCAAGCCGGCAAACATTTTTCTCACCGGCAGCGGTCAGGTGAAAATCGTCGACTTCGGGCTGGCCAAGGAACTGGTTAGCGAGCAACAGGAATTCAACAATGCCGTCGTCCCCCCCATCGCCGACGCCGCGGCTGCGGTCGCGACCGGGCAGTCGAGAGCTCTCGACCGGGGTGTACAGGTACCTGAACTCCCGCACCAAGGACAGGCCCAAGCGCATGGGAAGACAATTGACAAGCCCGATGCTACCCTCACCCGATTCGGTGTCGCGCTCGGCACCGCTGGCTATATGTCGCCGGAGCAGATCCGAGGCGAGAAGCTTGATGCGCGCACCGACATTTTCTCCTTCGGACTGGTTCTGTACGAGATGGCGACCGGGCAAAGGGCCTTCGCTGGCGAAACCGCAGCCATTCAGCAGGATGCCATTCAGCACCGCGAACCCACACCCGCGCGTGAACTTGCGCCAGAGATTCCGCTGCGACTGGAAGCTGTTATCAGCAAGTGTCTGCAAAAAAGCCGGGACCAGCGTTTTCAGTCGGTGACGGAAATACGCCACGAGCTGTCGGAGTTGCAGCATGAGCTATCGCTCACTCCCCAGCTGGCAGGGCACGAGCAAAAAACCGCATCGCTTGGCCGGGCTGCTCCTCCCATATCGGTAGCAGGGATCAATCGCTTGGCAACTGCTTCGGCTCTCCTTCGCCGCATTCTTCCAGGGTCCAAGCTTGCCAATAAGGACACCGTCGTGATTGCCGATTTTCAGAACAAGACAGGCGATCCCGTCTTCGACGCGAGCCTGACTCATGCTCTGCGGGTTGGCTTGCAGCAGACGCCATTTCTGAATCCCCTCGCTCCCGACAAGGTGAGGAGAGTTCTGAAAAAGCTGGGACACTCGAAGCCTGTTCCATTGACGGAAGAACGGGCCAAAGAGATCTGTCTCAAGACCAACAGCGCAGCGGTTGTGACCGGCACGATTGCGGACGCCGGTAATCAATACAAACTCGAGCTTCACGTCGTGCGCTGCGACACGGGTATGGTGATCGCCAGAGCTGAGTCAGTGGCGGACCAGCGCAATCTGATCGTCAGGCAATTGGGCTTGGCGACGGCCATGCTGAGAAGGCGGTTGGGTGAATCCCGGAGAAGCTTGCAGGAGTTCAACCAGCCCTTGGAAGTAGCGACAACATCCTCCGTAGACGCTTTAAAGGCGTATGCCCGGGCCGAAGAGTACCGCTCCGCGGGAGACGAGACCAATGCGGTTGAACAATACCGGCGGGCAATTGAAATCGACCCCGATTTCGCCTTAGCCCACCGCGAGCTGTCTCAGTCGCTCTGGCCTGGTGGTCACCGGGTCCAAGCCATCCATGAGGTCAAGAAGACCTACGAGTTGTCGACCCGGTTAAGTAAGCCTGACCAGTTGTTGGCTGAGACGCGGTATTTCATCACCGCAACCGGCGATTTGGAGGAAGCGGTGAGCCGGCTTGCCGAGGCGGTTCGTATTTATCCGAACTGGGCCGATCCGCACCATCTTCTTGCCCACGTATTGCGATTGTTGGGCCGATTTGAGGAAGCGGTACGCGAGCTTCGGGAAGCCATCCGATTGGATCCGGACTCGTATTGGATCCATGCCAACCTGATGTTCTGCGAGATGGCAATGGGACGGTACGGAGAAGCACACGCTGCTTTTGAGGCCGCGCGCGCCCTCGGGCTGGAGCAACCTGCACGTTTTCTCCGCTATTGCCTGGCATTCTTGCAAAGAGACACCGCCTCGATGGAAGAACAGTTGAGGTGGGCAGCCGAACACCCCAAATTGGCGCTTTCTGCCGACCTGCTGAACGGAGAGGCTTCGGCCGCCAGGTATTTCGGTCGAATGAAGAGTGCCAGAGAATTAGTCGACCACGCCATAGCGGTGGCTCAGAGTTCCGGGCTTTCGGAGCTGGCAGCTAAGTATGAATCGCAGGCAGCAGTCGCTGAAAGCCTCATCGGCAATATAGATTTCGCGCGGGAAGCTGCCACCCGGGCTCTGGCGTTGAGCTCCGAGGTTGCAATCATACTGAACGCGGCACTTGCCCTTGCATTTTCGACAGAGTTCATAAGTGCAGGGAAATTGGCAGAACAGGTGAGCACACAGATGCCGCAGTTCACAATCGTGCAGAATTTCGACCTGCCCTGTATTCGAGCTGCGATCGCGATTAGGCAGGGAAAACCAGACTGACGCCATTGGGATTCTCGAGCCGGGTTACCGCTATGAATTGGCCGAAGGGAATGTACCGAGACTATTTCCGAGTTATCTGCGGGGACTTGCCCATCTCGCGGCAGGCAACGGCCATCCAGCGTCGGCTGAATTCCGCAGAGTCATCGAACATCCCGGAATCGTGTGGATACATTCGATTGGAGCTCTTGCTCATCTTCAGCTGGCTCGCGCGCAGGTAATGATGTGCGACAAAGCCGCCGCACGCGAATCGTACCAGCACTTCCTTACCCTCTGGAAAGACGCCGACCCCGACATGCTCATCTACGAGCAATCCCAAGCCGAGTATGCGAAGCTAACCTAGGCCGACCACGGCTGCCTGCGAACGAGTAGCAGCTGAGGCTATTTTTGGAAACTTACAATGGTGCAACGTCGTACTTGAGTCGATCCAGTACCTAAGTCACCTGCGAGGGCGTATGAACTCCAGGTCCCACCTCTATTTGATTGGCCGCGAACCCGTGATGAGAATGTCCACCAGTCGCCTGGCGCTTTGCTGCCAGTCAGGACCGGACGCGACGTAGGAGACACCAATCAGCGCCCGCAGCAGATCGAATGGCTCCAGATCTTTACGAATGTGGCCGCTCTTGATTGCGCGCTTCACCAACGAATCAATCGCTCCCTGGATTTGACTGCGTGAACCTTCAAACAGCTTCGAGGGGCCACCGACAATCGAGTTGAGTGCCGGAGCGATGATCTGCTTCGTTCCCATGTAATCCACGAACAAAAGCATCCAGGCTCGCAACGCTTCCACCGCAGGCATGGCAGCGGAGAATTTCCGCTCCGCGGCGGCTAGCTTTTCTACTTCAGTCCGATAGACCGCCTCGATCAGTGCGTCCCGGGTAGGAAAGTGGCGATAGAGAGTTCCCGGTCCAACTCCGGCGTCTCTGGCGATGTCATCGAGGCTGGCGTTCGCGCCGGAGCGGGTAAACGCCTGCTTGGCGACTTCCAGTATGCGCTCGCGGTTCCGCTGCGCGTCGGTACGCGGTTTTCGGGCAGCGCTTTTTCGGATCTTTGTCGGCATCGAAAAAAATTTGCAACCGGAGATAGTCTCCGGTTATCTTAGTCTATAGATTCGGAGACACTCTCCGTTTTAGCCGGAAGCGGGCGGCCTGTCAATAGCGGTTCCCGGTTCCCCAGGCGCCCAGAGGTGAGGAACATGAACCTACCTGCCCGTTACAAACCGTCAACAAATTCCAACCTTCTTTGCGCCGAACTCCTGCTAATGGCGGAGCGGGAGTTGTCCGCATTCTTCAACGCCGTCACGCGGTTGTTTGGCTCAGAGCAGGCGAGGCATTCCGCTGAAGCCTGGTTACAAGAGCTGAGCGAGATCGATGGTCTGCCCACGTCGGCCCGCGACTGGCGATCGATCACGGCGAAGGTTTTGACTCGGCTGGCAAATCGAATGAGCGCTTCGTCTTTATCCACTGAACCACAAATTGTCTAGGAGAAAACATATGCGTGTTTTTGTTACTGGTGCTACAGGCTTCATTGGAACGGCAGTCGTCCGCGAATTGATCGACGCTGGTCATCGGGTGCTCGGTCTGGCGCGCTCCGATGCGGGCGCCAAATCGCTTGTCGATGCTGGTGCTCAGGCGCAGCGAGGTGATCTGCAGGATCTGGAGAGCCTGCGCGGTGGAGCGGCAACGTCAGATGGCGTAATTCACCTGGCCTTTAACCACGACTTCTCGAAATTCGTAGATAACTGTGAGATGGACAGGCGAGCAATCGAGGTTCTAGGATCGGCGCTCTCAGGCTCCGACCGGCCCTTCATCGTCACTGCAGGAGCCGCGCTCGTTGCGCCGGGACGGGTCGCGACCGAAGACGACGTCGCCCCAGCCAACCCTTTGTTTCCCCGGGTTTCGGAAGAGACGGCGGCTGCCGTGGCAAAGCATGGTGTGCGCGCTTCGGTGATGCGCCTTCCGCAGGTCCACGACCCAGTCAAGCAAGGACTCATCACCTACATGATCGCTGTGGCCCGCGACAAGGGTGTGTCGGCGTATGTCGGCGAGGGGCTCAACCGCTGGCCGGCGGTGCACGTGCTCGATGCTGCTCGTCTCTACCGGCTGGCGTTGGAGAAGGGTTCAGCCGGCGCCAGGTATCACGCAATCGCCGAAGAAGGCGTGCCGCTGCGAGAGATCGCTGAAGCAATCGGCCGGGGACTGAAGATACCGGTAGTCTCCAAGTCTCCTGAGGAGGCAGGCGAGCATTTCGGTTGGCTTGGGTTCTTCGCAGGTGTCGACGCCCCGGCTTCCAGTGCGCTGACGCAGCAACGACTGGGGTGGCGACCAACCGGTCCGGAGCTGCTTGCCGATCTGAAGGCGATGAAATTCGAACCCACTGCGGACGCCGTCGCTTCGCACCGCTAACACGTGGGCGATCATAAATAGCGTTCTGACTAGACACGGATTTTGGTTCAGGTTTGCCGAACCAGCCCGGCGCGGCGGCGTTGACCATACTTCGAAAAGAACAAGGAGCTGACTATGCAGAGCAAACGCGTCGCGCTGATCACCGGGGCCAATCAAGGAGTCGGACTTGAGGTTGCAAAGGAACTCGTGGCGAACGGCCTCGCAGTACTGGTCGGGTCGCGCAATTTTGAGCGTGGCGAAGCCGCAACCAAGGATATCGGGCCTGGCGCCATCGCGGTCCAGCTTGACGTAACGGATCGGGCTTCGATCGCCGCCGCGGCGGAGCGCATTCGCAAAGAATTTGGCCGCCTCGACCTGCTCGTCAATAACGCGGCTATCTCGAATACAAGGAAGGGCAACTTGTCCCTCCAGGAGTACGCGAAGATGACCCTGGCAAGCAACGCGTCCCTCGACGAAATACGCGCGGTATGGGAGACCAACGTGTTCGGCGCGCTTGCCGTTTACCAGGCAATGCTGCCGCTCCTCCGCGAGTCGTCGGATGCCCGCATCGTAAACGTGTCAAGCGGCGTTGGCTCGCTGACGGATAACGCGAATCGCGCCCACCCCTACCACGCGTTCTTCAGCCCCGTGTACTCTGCGTCCAAGACGGCTCTTAACTCTATAACGCTGGCCATGATGATCGAATTGGAGTCCACCGGGATCAAGGTCAACTTAGTATCCCCGGGCTTCACCAAGACAAACCTCAATGGATATGAGGGCACCGCTTCTGTCGAGGAGGGCTCCCGCGAGGTGGTGCGGGTTGCGCTGCTCGGCCCAGACGGCCCAACAGGTACGTTCACGCGCTGGGAAAACGTAACCATCCCGTGGTGATTAGTCTCGCGCCAACTGGGGCCGGTTGTGCTCTCCCAGGAGCGGCAACAAGACCTGATTTTATAGACTGATGTAGCAAGGAGGAGGCGATGGTAGAAGTATTTGGAGCAACTTCGACTACAGATGATGTTCTGTCTGGCGTGAATCTGAAGGGCAAACGGATTCTGGTAACCGGTGTTTCGGCCGGCCTGGGCGTGGAAACAGCGCGATCCCTGGCCGCCCACGGCGCTCAGGTTGTAGGCGCGGCGCGGGATTTGAAAAAGGCCAAGACTGCCACCGGGCATGTGCAAAAGGAAGCCGCAGCCAACGGCGGAAGCTTTGAATTGGTGGAACTCGACCTGGGTAACCTGAAGAGCGTGCGTGCCTGTGCCGACGGGCTGGTAGCCAAGGGAGAAAAATTTGACGCGGTGATTGCCAATGCCGGAGTGATGGCCACACCGTTCGGCCACACCGCCGATGGCTTTGAAACCCAGTTTGGCACGAATCACCTGGGGCACTTTGTCCTGATCAACCGGATTGGGTCGCTCATTCGTTCTGGCGGGCGGCTGATCAATCTTTCCTCGTCGGGGCACCGCTTCTCCAACGTCGAGTTGGAAGATCCCAACTTCGAGCGGACACCTTACGAGCCCTTCGTTGCCTATGGCCGATCGAAGACGGCGAACATCCTTTTCGCGGTCGCCTTCGACAAGCGGCACCGGGAACGAGGCGTACGCGCCGCGGCGGTGCATCCGGGAGGCATTCAAACCGAACTAGGCCGCTATATCGATTCCAGCCAGATGCAAACGATGGTCGAACAGATGAATCAGCAACTCGCCACGGAGGGGAAGCCGCCGTTCCAGTTCAAGACCGTTCCGCAGGGAGCTGCAACCTCAGTGTGGGCCGCGGTGGTCGCTCCCGCAGAAAAGGTTGGTGGCCAATATTGCGAGAACTGTCATGTCGGCCATGTCGTGCCGGACCACGTGACCATCAGCGCCATCAGCGAAGGCGTACGCGGATATGCGCTGGATCCAAACAACGCCGAGGCGCTCTGGAAGAAAAGCGAAGAACTGGTGGGAGAGGCTTTTTAACTTTCCTCGTCACAAACAAGGAACGGTTTCAGGAGAAACAGAATGATCGAACAGACTGAACTGGCCGGCAGCTTCACTCTGCCGGGCACGTCGATGACAGTAAACCGCATGGGCTACGGGGCGATGCAGTTGGCCGGGCGAGATGGCAACAAGTTGGTATGGGGGCCTCCCCGCGATGTCGATGCGGCGATCGCTCTGCTGCAAGAGGCCGTCGCCAGCGGCGTGAACCACATCGATACATCCGACTTTTATGGTCCGCACATCACGAATCAGATCATACGAAAAGCGCTGTCCCCTTATCCCGACGGTCTGGTGATCGTCACCAAAGTCAGCGCCCGGCGCGGTGAGGATGGATCATGGATTCCGGCTTACTCACGCGAGGAGCTGACGGCAGCGATTCACGACAACCTTCGCAATCTGGGATTGGATGTGCTCGATGTGGTTAACCTGCGCGGCATGTTCAGCGTCAATGAACCTGCCGAGGGGTCGATCGAGGCACCGCTCACAGCTTTGGCCGAACTGCAGCAAAAGGGTTTGGTGCGTCATATCGGGCTAAGCAACGTCACACCCACGCAAATCGCAGAGGCCCGGCGAATCGCTCCAATCGTCTGCATCCAGAACCACTACAACCTCGCGCAACGGGCCGACGATGCTCTCATCGGCGATCTGGCCCGCGAAGGCATCGCTTACGTACCATTTTTCCCGCTCGGCGGGTTCACTCCACTCCAGTCGGATACCTTGTCTGAGGTCGCCACGCGCCTGGGCGCCACGCCCATGCAGGTCGCACTTGCGTGGCTGCTTCAGCGGTCGCCCAATATGCTGGTGATTCCGGGAACATCTTCCATCGAGCATCTTCGCGAGAATCTTCAGTCTTCGACGCTGCAAATTCCCCCTGAAGTGGTTGCCGCGCTCGACGGCATTGCTGGCGAAAGGGCGGCGCGAGTTTGACCGGGAGCAGCCATTCAAGAAAGCGGTGCAACTCAATGTGCGCAGCACGGAATGCCGAGGTGCCCCACTCATTCGCGATTTTCGAATGAGTGGGATTCGGAGGTCACGGGTCTCCGTGTGTTTTCGTCACCGACCAGACAGGCCGCTAACCAAGCTGGCCTTCGCCTCTTGGTCGCGCCTTCGGGCGGCGGCTCCTTCAGGGTCGGTGATGATATCGACCCACTGCGGGTGAGGCGAGGTCTCGGCGCCGTAGTTGTCGTGCCAGTTCCACCACTTGTACGGCGGAGTCTGCGGGTAACCGGCTGGCGAGTCTTCCCAAGTCTCCTGCCGGCCGAGCGGCGTGATGTCGAGGTAGTTCCAGATGGTTCCCATCGCCTCGTCCCCGCGGGCGTTGATGAAGTAGGTGCGGAATACTCGCTCGCCATCGCGGAAGAACACGTTGTGGCCGTGCCATTGATCGACGCCGAAGTCCTTGTCGAAGCCATGGCTGATGGTGTACCAGGGCATCTCCCAGCCCATCCTCGCTTTCAGGCGCGCGATGTCAACCTGCGGCGCGCGTGAGGCGTAGGCGAGGGTGGTATCGCGGGCGTTCAGATGAGCCAGGTGACTGACCTGATCGGCGCCCAGGGAGCAGCCGCGACAGGCGTGCTCGGGCCAGCCAAACACTCCGGGCTCAAAGAAAGCGCGATAGAGAATCAACTGACGACGGCCTTCGAACAAATCGAGCAGGCTTACCTTGCCCTCTGGTCCAAGGAACTCATACTTCTTCTCCACCTCCAGCCAAGGCATCCGCCGGCGTTCGGCGGCCAGCGCGTCACGGGAGCGCGTGAAGGCCTTCTCCTTCACCAGGAGCTGCTGGCGCGCAGCCTCCCAGTCTTGCTGTGACACGATCGGGGGTGTTTTCATCGCGAGGTGCGCTTTGTCTGTCTCTTTGTTCGTCGACATTTTCATTTCTCCTTGTTACTCAGGTTCGGGAGGCTTTCTTCCGCTCCGTTCTTTTTACGAGAAACTTTCACAGCCAAGGCTGCCAGACCGCCGGTAGAAACCGCGCCGGCGATGACTAGTCCCATGCTTGCCAAACAGAATGGACACATCGTTCAACTCCTCAGCGGCCAACTTGACTATTAAGCCGCCTCTATTGGGATGACGAGCAAGGTACGGCCATTTCGACAGGGAAAATAAAAACATTAGCCGCGCTTTTGAAGCAGGAACTGTCTCACCGCCGGGTCCTCGGTCAGACCAATCGCCCGGTCGAAGGCATTCACCGCCTCAGATGTTTTTCCTACCCTTTGCAACAGGTGAGCGCGAACCGCCCAGTACGGTTGATAGGCCGAGATATCGTTCGGGGCGATCGCATCTAACGCCACCAGTCCTGCTTCGGCTCCTTTCACTTCGGCTACGGCCGCAGCGTATCCAGTTTGGGTGCCCAGCGTTGGCGAAATGCGGATCAGCTGTTCGTAGAACATTGTGATCGCGTCCCACTGGACCGCGCCGCTCCGCGCTCGCTCGGCATGTACCGATTGAATGGCAGCTTCGAGTTGAAACCGGCCAGTGCGACCGCGACTCGAGGCTTCGAGGAGATGCTGTTCCGCCTCTGCGATTAAGGGTTGCGACCACTTCTGGCAATCCTGGTCCGAGAGAGGGATGAACGGTCCTTCAGTTCCCCGCCGCGCCGCCCGACGGGCTTCGCAATGGAGCATCAGAGCCAGCAGACCGTGAACCTCGGCTTCCGCCGGCATCGACTGCAGAAGCACTCGTGCTAGCCAGATCGCCTCCTCGGCCAGATCGCGTCCGCGTTGGTCGACGCCAGCCATGTCATCCCAGCCAAGTCCGAAGGCGGCATAAATCGCTTCCAGAACCGCCTCAAGCCGCTGCGGCAATTCACGTTCCTGCGGGATGTCAAACCGAATACCACCGTCGCGGATCTTCGTCTTGGCACGCACCAGGCGCTGTCCCATCGTGGTGGGCGAAATCAGGAATGCATGGGCAATGCGCGTCGCATCCAGGCCGAGAACCGCTTGCAGCATAAGCGGCGTGTGCATCGCCGGATCAATTGCCGGATGGGCGCACACAAACAGCAGCTTCAATCGTTCATCGGAAAATTCCGGCGACAAAGTCATCTGCTGGGATTCCTCTCGGAGAAGCGCGAGCGTAGGCTCGCGGGCCTGGGCAACTTGGCGATGGCGCACCAGATCGATAAAAGACCGGCGCGCCGTCGTCAGCAGCCACGCCTCCGGATTTTGGGGCACGCCGTCTCGCGGCCAAGTTTCCAATGCCGCTATCAGCGCAGTACTGAGAGCATCCTCGGCACTCCCCACGTCGTGCGTATGAGCGGAAAGGTATGCCACCAGCCGACCGTAAGACTCGCGAGCCACACGTTCGATCATTCGGTGAGTGCTCTCTTGTTCGCTGCCACTCATCCAGTGACTCGGCACAGGTATTCAGGCGCAACCGGCCGCACCTCAACCGCACCGATCGCGGCGGCCGGGCAACGCGCTGCCCATTCGAGAGCCTCGTCAAGCGAACGAAGCTCCAGGATGGTGAATCCGCCCAGTTGTTCCTTGGTATCCGCGAACGGGCCATCCTGGACACGCCGCTTTCCATCCTTCAGTCGCACCGTGGTACCGGTCTCCGGGGGTTGCAGGGGATTGCCGCCGACGTAGACGCCGGCCTCGACGAGCGCTTTGTAGTAAGCCCGCCACGCACCGAGGTAGGGATCGTTTTCGTCAGCCTTCCGTGCCGCAAAAGCTTCTGGTGATTCGAAGATCAGCAGGGCAAATTGCATCAGCTTTCTCCTTGGGAGCAATTGTGAGAACAATAGCTCTTGAATATCTGACGGATGAGACGCGGCCAGTTCGACAGATTTCAGAAAAATTTTGGGAAATTTCAAGCAGGCAAAGCTGAATCGCTCAAATAAGTCAGGGTCTGCGTCCGGCCGCATGTCGAACACGCAGCAAATTTTGGCGTTGACGCGGAATTCGCGACGCCCTGCGGCCATCCTGGCTGGTTGCTTTATGCCCAAAGACTATACGAGGAGTTGCGGGAAACCGAGTGATCGGCCTCCCTATCCGAAGATGCTACCCACGATCCTCTCTGACGATACAACGAGTAGAGTCTCGCACCGGTGACCTGAACCAACCCGTGACAGCGGGGTCGCGTTACTCCTCGCGCAGCAGAATCAAAGGATCGACCTTCAGCGCACGTTGCGCCGGAATCCACGTGGCCAGCAGTCCCAGCAACGCCATCGCCAGAACCACTCCAGCCAGCACCAGCGGATCGCGAGGCGTTGCCTGATAGACCACGAAAGCCAGCACCCGGCTCGCCAGAATTCCCAGAAGCAATCCCGCCGCCGATCCGAAAGCCAGCAACTTGAAAGCTCTCCCCAACGCCGCCTGCAACAGTTCCGGACGCTGGGCGCCCAGGGCGATACGAATTCCCAATTCCTTCAGCCGCTTGCTGACCGAATACGCAGCCATTCCGAAGGTGCCGGTTATAGCCAGCATCGCGCCCATGACGCCCATCACACCCAGCGAAATCGTGGCCATACGCGGACCAAACAGGATGATGTCCATGGCCTTGTATCGTGTTTGGACCGAAATCGGCAGCGCCCGGTCAACGTTCCGCAACGCATCCCTGATGGCCGCTGACAGTTGTTGGGGATCGCGGCCGGAGCGCACTACCATCCACATCCCGCTCGATGGCGATTGCAGGATGGGAAGAAACATTGCCGGCTGTGGATCTTCGGTAAGGCTGGCATATTTTCCGTCCTCCACCATGCCCACCACCTGGATGCGCGTTCCATCCGGCATCTTGAAGTATCTGCCGATTGCGTCGGCCACGGAGCCAAGAATTCGGCGGGCAAACTCTTGGTTAACCATCGCTACGCGGGGCGAGTTTTTGTCGTCTTGCCAGGTGAAAGTCCTCCCCGACAACAGGATTGTGCCGGCCGCCCGGAGATATTCGGGAGAGATCTTGAACATATTGGCATCAGCGGCGGCGTTCGACGGCCTCAGATCTGTCGTCTTGTCGGTAAACACGACGGAATCGCCTCCGCCCTCCACCAGGGGCAGCCCATCGGCCAAGCCCACGGACTCGACGCCCGGAATCGCAGCCACAGCGTCGATCATGCGCCTTTGAATTTGAGGCACTCGATCGCCGGTGTAACCTGCCATAGCCAGGTCGGTGTCTACCAGCAACGTGTCTTTTGCCACGAAACCGAAATCGTTGTGCAGCGACCGCGCCAACCCGCGAACCGCAACCATCGAAGACGTGATCAGCACGGCGCAGATAGCAATTTGCATCACCAGCAGCACGTCCCGCACCGTAATTCGCCGCCCAACTCTGCTGATCGATCCCGACTTGATCAGCTCATAGGGATTGGTGCCAAGTACCTGCCGTACCGGAACTGCGCCAAACAGAAACCCGCTGACTAACGTCAACAGCAAAGCTACTGCATACACTTTTCCGTCGGGATTCACCGCCAGATGGATCGGATATCGAGGCATGGGCTGCCAGGCACTCAGCCCGTGCAACAGCATGATGCTGCCGAAGAGTCCGACTGCGCCTCCGACCATCGAAATCAGCACCGCTTCCGTAAAGAGTTGACGCAGAATGCGGCCGCGCGTCGATCCCAGTGCGAGCCGTAGAGCAACTTCGCGGGAGCGGTCGGCGGCGCGCGCGGCAAACAGGCTGCCCAGGTTGGCGCAGGCGGCCAGCAGAATCAATCCCGACAACAGCATCAAGGCGGTCATGAATGCCCGTACCGGACGGCCAAGGTAGTCGCCATAAAGTCCGGGACGCGCTAGGGTAAAAATCTTCTTGCCGTCGTCTTTGGGATAGGTTTTTTCCAGATAGGAGCCAAGCGCATTCAGATCGGCACTCGCCTGTGCCGGAGTAACTCCTGCCTTCAGGTGTCCCAGCACCATAAAGACAAAATGGTTGTTGCGCGCATTCAGCAGATTTTGTCCCTCGACTTGCTCCTCGTTGACCAGCGGAACATAAAAGTCAGGGAAGAAAAACAACATCGTTCCGTGAAAATCCGGCGGGGCTACACCCAGAATCGTAAAGGGATGTTTGTTCAGCTGCACCACCCGGCCCACCACATCGCGATCATCCTGAAAATGGTTGTGCCAATATCCGTAGGAAAGCACGATATAGGGCGCGCTGTTGGGACCACGCTCGTCAGAGCCGTGGAAGAAGCGACCCAGATACGGCCGCAGGCGTAATGCGTCGAAGTAGTTCCCGCTGGCTTCGTAGAGCCAACTGACGGACGAATCTTTGCCGGTGTCGATTCCTGCCGCAGAAATGTTAAAGGCCGCCAGATCGTCAAAGCTGCGATTGCGGTCGCGCAGATCAAGGTAGTCTGGATAGGACTGATGGGCGTCACCCGGATCGGGTCGCCAGAGTGCGTAGAGGCTTTGCGGCTGAGGCACATTCAGCGGACGCAGGATCAGAGCATTCATCACGCTGAAGACCACGGCGTTTGCGCCGATTGCCAGGGCCAGCGTCAATACCGCAGCGATGGTGAAGCCGGGAGACTTCCGCAACACGCGGAGGGCGTAGCGCAAGTCCTGTAATAAGGTCCCCATGTTGAGAAACTCCTGGTCTTTCTTGCCAGCCGTGAAGCCCCTGTCAGCCTAAGTGTCGCAATTCTCAGGCCAACGTGTCAGTCAGATATGCGATTGAAAAGCTTGCCTTTGCCTGCCAGAAGACATGCCGCTCTGTAGGTCTAGTGTGCGTTATTGGACAGTCATGTCCGGTCTGATCCTTTTTGCGGGCCGCAGGCAGAAGTCTGAAACCTCGGCCATTTGCGACCGCTCGTCATGGGGAGAATTGCGCGCCCTCGCGATTGATGGGCAGCGCCCGCCGAACCCGGTAGCTTCGCTGGACGGCGGAAAGTGCAAGCTCCGCAATTGGGCTGAGATGCCCTTTAACGGAGCCGATCTATTCTGACTCGCTTATTGTCTATTTCGAGGGCGCAAGGATCGCATCAAGACGATCAGGCGTTGCTGCTACTCGCTCCAGATGCGGATACCGCAATCCTCCGTGATAATCCACCGTAACAGTGACAAACTGGTCTTCGCGCTTCAGCAGCAGCTTGATTGGCTCTTTACTCTTCTCCGCCGAAAGGATGGCTTCGCGCAAAGTCGCCACGCTGAACTTCTGATCGTTCACCGCTTGCAGCTGCATATCCGGCGTGATGCCGCCCTTGAAAGCCACGCTGTCCCAGTACACGCTATCAAGGTTGCCATCTGGGCTGACAGCGAATCCCAATGAGGTAGCAAAGCTGGTTCCGCGGGGGTTGTCTCCGTGCTTCATCCAGTCCGGCGGAGTGTCGTTGTAGACCAGATGATAACCGCCGTCGGTGATCCCGTTCTCCGGAACCTGCGGGGCGAGATCGTAAACCCGGGCGCGCAGGAATCCGGCCCAGTCATAGGCTTGTACGGTATTCAGCGCCGCAACGATGTCGTCAAGGGTATAAGTCTTGGTGATGTAGCTGCCATTATCCATCCCGTAAAAGAGTTTGGCGAAATCGTCGAGCGACTTCTTGCCGCTGCTCAACTCCCGGATTTTCGTGTCAGCCTCCAGCCAGATGAGGTCTGACTCCGGGTAGTAGTCGTACGAACGCTGCCAGCTTGGCCAGGTCTCCGGCGAAGCGCCGTGTGAGGAGATGATGGGCTGATTGGTGGTATCCACCAGCGGACGCCAGGTGCGTCCCGGGCTGATCTCGAAGTTCGCCGCGGTCTGCGCGATCAGGTCGCGTTCCTGCTCGGGCGTACGCAATCCGGAACGCGCCGTCAGCACATTGCCGTAATAGTCCGTCAGGCCCTCATAAACCCAAAGCAGATCGTTCTGCATCGGCACGTTGAAGTTCGGCGTCCACAGATCAGCAGGCCGGCGAAACTTGCCGTTCCACGAATGCGTGTATTCATGGGGCAAAAGCGCACGGCCGGGAACGCCTGCCATCCAGTCGGTGAAGTAGTTGGCGCGGGTGCCATCCTCGCTGGACTGGTGATGTTCCAGACCCTTGCCGCTAACCGTATCGCTCAGCGAAAACAGAAAATCATAGTGACTATAGTGATGCGAATTGAAAAGCTTCTGCGCCTCGATCACCAGATTCTTGTGATATTGCAATTCTTCCGGAGTGATCTGCAGGTCAGCAGGCTTGTCAGCGAAGACATCGAGGAACACCTGGTTGTCGGGACCACTCGACAGGTCGACGCGCTTGAAATTAACCCCGGCGTAGAGGGGTGAGTCGACCAGCGTGTTCAAGGTCGTGTCTTTGAACTCGACCTGAGTCCCATTCTGCGACTTCACTTCCAGGGCGGTCGCGAACTTCCAGCCCTCCGGCAGCTTAAGGGTGGGAGCAAATTCGATACGCCGCGAGAAGTATCCTGCCGGATAAAGCAGCGTGTTATTCCAGCAAAGATCGGCGAAGTTCGACGAGATACGGCCTTGCTGTGGCTTCTGCGGCGCTAGATATTGAAAGTTCACCTCCAGCGTCTTCGCATCCTGCGGCAGGTCGACGTGGAAAGCATAAACATTCACGCGGTCCCGCACCCAGCTGACGCGTTTGCCCTCCGCCGTCACGACCAACCCCGCCAGGTTCACTAGCGGGTTCGACGGGGAGTGCGTGCCGGGCAGCCACTCGGGATAAAGCAGCGTGATCTCCCGCCCATTTACCGGAATCGTCTCATGCACATTAATCACGCGATCATTGATGTTCGTAATGTCAACCAGCAGAGAAATCGTTCCGGAGTACGGCGTGTCTGCCGGCGCGGCAATCGCCGGAGGCAGTGGCACGGGCTGTGGCCCGGCTGAATCCTGCGCGTACATCGCAGTGGTAAGAGCAAGGCAGATAGATGCAAGCAGCGCCGCAGCGCTCAGGCGAGGGAAGGACGTAAATGTCACAAGCTTCTCCAAAACTTCACCATACTTTATACGCTTTGTGGGCCGAATTCTCTTAGCCGGCTCTACTTCCAGAAACTAGAGATACGCAAGATCAAGCGAGCTAGTTCAAACTTTGGCGAGCGGCTGCGCTGACGGCACTTGATCCTCAAAATCCAACTCGACCCACTCGAATCAGGGCAGACCAATCCGGAGAGTTATCCGCTGCCCGGCCAGCCGCATTGATGTGCTCACGTTCTTTCAATTCCGGGAAAGGAAGGCCGCCCGTGACCAGACGTCCCCGCTCGTACAGTAACTTATCCAGGGTGCCGTTCAGCAGAAGCTGGTAGTTCCAGGGATGGGGATGCTGCATGTCGGCGGCAATCTTGGTGTCGAGCGTGGTGGTGCAGTTTCGCGTTACCGCGTTGTACCACTCAGGATGATCTCGCAACTTGTTCAGGTAATCGGCGTACACCAGGAATATCTCGCGCCCCCGGTCCGCCGACACCGTGGTGCGATATAGAAACACCTCTTCGTCTTTGCGGTAATTGGTGCGCAGTCGAATGACGTCGCGCTCATCGGCAGTGATAAAGATTAGCTCGTATTGCCGAAAAAATCCCAGAATCGCCGAATACCCCTGACCCACTTTGTAGCGCGCCTCAATCGAAAAGGCGATGTGATCGTGGTCGCCAAACTGAAAGCTGACAATTGGGTGGCCAATGTACTTCGGTCCCCAGGTGGTGAAGAAAAGGTCGGCGTAGCGGAGTTGCGACAGATAAACTGTCCGGTCGCTCCAGCAATTTGAATACTCAGTCTTCGTAACGTAGTCGCAGTTGCGCAGGTTGTGGATCGTAACCTGATCTCCATTGATTTCGGCCCAGGCGGTCCGGTCCGCGTCAGGTTGCCAATTGCCCTCATTCGACGGCTTCAGACTTAGCCACCAGGTCAGCACAATGCAGAAGCCCGCAAAGCAGAGAGCGGCGGCCCAAAGCCGGGGCTTAACCTTCAACAGAATCGCGATGATCGCAACCACGTAAATCACCGCCAGCGGAATGCGCAGCGCTTGTATCCTGAAATCAACGTAGAGTGCCGCAATCGCCCATAAGGTGAGCACAGCGAGAATGAACCACATGATCGCAAGGCCAATAATCCGCAGCCCTCTGAACATGGCTGTCGGTGCCGCAGGTCGAGTGTCAACATTCGTAGCATTCATGGCATTCCCAGTCTTGAGGTCGATCTATTTCAGCGGCTCTGGTCAGAACGGCCTCAGAAAAATCACCGGCTCTAATTCGGTGGAGTCGAAAGTGCTATCGCCGATCGTCGGGCGGTGTCGGATTGCATCAGCGTTTCTTGTGACGTTACCGGTTGTGCGGCCATCTTAACAGTGCCGCCTTCTTTCAGCGTCCTACGTCAAGATAACCACCCCTGATTCTGGCCTCGTTCGTATGCAGAATGGGGGTCGGATCGCCCACTTCCAAAGTGGGGCGCTCGGAACATGAGAGTACCGGAACGAGTCCGTCGCTGGTTGTACTCAGAAGAGCACGGCTGCCTGAGGACGAATCTCCGGTACAGGCCAACCGATCCGGAGTAGGATGTTAACGATTTTAGGAGCGGAGGATCGACATGGCTGCCCCGGTACTTGCTGCATTCCGAAATCTCGAACCTCGCTTCCTGGAAGGACTGTCTCTGCTTGAGCGCAAAGCGGTTCTGTCGGCAGCCAAGCAGCGCCGATACCTCGCCAACTCCGTGATGATCAATCAGGGAAACCCGGCAGACCACATTTTTCTACTTACCAGCGGTCGTGCGCGTTATTTCTATATCACTCCCGACGGCCGTAAAGTGATTCTGATTTGGCTTCCGCCCGGCGAAATCTTCGGTGCGGCGGCGCTCTTATCCCGCCCGGAGGAATACTTGGTGAGTACGGAATCCGTGAAACCCAGCACTGTGCTGGTGTGGGATCGCGCCACCATTCGCTCCCTCGTGACCCGGTATCCCCGCCTGGCCGATAATGCGCTGTTGATTATGTTTGATTACTTTGTGGCCTATCGCGCTATTCATGTCTCCATGACCTGCCACTCGGCACGACAGCGACTGGCCCAGGTGCTGGCTAACCTGGGCACTGGCATCGGCCACAAAGTGTCAGGGGGCATTGAACTTGATGTGCGTAACGAGGAGTTGGCTAACGAGGCGAACGTCACACCTTTTACTGCCAGCCGGCTCATGAGGGAGTGGCACCACCAGGGCATTTTGCGAAAAAGTCGAGGCAAGGTACTCCTGCGTTCCCCCGAGCGCCTCTTCCTGCAAGAAGTCTGACCCTCGATCTTCTATGTCGCTTCCACTCGAAATCCTTAATTGCCCTGGAGCAACTACGAGGATGCCCTAGGGCAACGACCTGCCTGCGCTTTTCCGTCATTCTTGTGATTAGTTGTTCAGCACCTCCACCCGGCGGGCGTTGGTCGCGAACTATCACTGGGTGGAGGACTTTTGTATTGGCAACAGCTATGCGCATTCTCGTCGTCGACGATTTTGAGCCGTGGCGGCGTTTTCTTTGCCGGTTCCTGCAAGAATGTCCGGGTTGTCAGGTCATCTGCGAAGCTTCCGATGGATTGCAGGCGATCGAGAAGAGTCGGGAACTGCAACCGGACTTGATCTTGCTCGATATCAATCTGCCCAAACTCAACGGCATTGAGGTCGCGCGTCAGATCCGCCAGCTCGCCCCTTGTTCAAGAATTCTGTTCTGTAGTGAGAATTGTTGTCCAGAAATAGTGCGCGAAGCATTCCGGGCGGGCGGCCGCGGTTATGTGGTGAAATCGGATGCCGTGCATGACCTCTTGCCCGCTCTCGACGTGGTCCTGCAGAACCGGCGTTTCATTGGCAGCAGATTCGCAAGTTCCCAGTTTCCTGAAGTCGTGAACGAGTAGGCCCGCGCCCCGCAGTTCCAATCGTGTGGGATGGCCAGACCGCCTTCCCGCGAAAAACTGGAAAGAGAACTAGCTTGAGTAAAGCACCTGTGATTTTATGTGTGGATGACGAGCCCATAGGGCTAGCTGCACGTCACGTTCTTCTGTCGGTCGCCGGTTACGAGGTCCTGACCGCTCCCGGCAGAGATCGTGCCCTGAAACTGCTCCGCAATAACCACGTGGATCTTGTGATCATCACTGGGCCCCTGCTCTCCGATCCGAACCCGGCCGAAATAGTCTCCCGCATGAAACGGGTCAAACCTGAGGTGCCGATTGTTCTATTCTGCGATGTAGTAGATAAGTCATCGGCATATCAACAGGCCGACCTGCATCTTACGAAGGGGATCGCTCCTCCCAAATTTCTTGCCGAACTTGCCGCCCTGATCGCAACCCGGCGCTCCCTCGAATTTGGCAAAGATTCTCAAAACTGAAGCCGCACAAAGCTACCTGAAACACCTGCGCGGAATCGAATAGCTGAGGGTGAACGCCGGCGATGGCGTCGCCCTGTTGCCGGGGTGCGCATTCGCCACGCTAGTCAATAAATTTTCATCTGGCAATCATCGAAAAAGGGTATGCTTCGCTAACCGGAGGAGGCCGTCATGGCTAAACGCAATCCACCTCAGCCGCACCACCCGGGCAAGAAACATACTACCGATCATGTTGGAGCCAGCTCACACGCGACCGCCTCCCGCAGCAAGAGCAGTTCGAGCAGGAAGAGCAAGTCTTACTCTACTGTGAGCGGGCAGCCGGTCTTCGCCGAGCCAACACCTTCGCCCGATCCTTCAGGATTCAAAGATCCCGTAACCGATGCAAACGACCCGGATGTCGCCGGGGTGCAACCTGTCCCCCAGGCGGCAGCTTCGGCGGAAGAGCCGATCCTTACCCTTGCCCAAGTCTATGGAGCCCAAGGTGCCAGTCTTACTCAGACCATTCAGCAGTCGGGCCAGATTGTGTTTCACTGCGTGGGAGACACCGGCAGCGCAACCGGCCCCGTAACCCAGTCTCTGGTTGCCGATAAGATGGTTTCCGATTTCACGGAAGCGAACCCTGCCGACGTGCCCTCATTCTTCTTTCATCTGGGAGATGTGGTGTATTACTTCGGAGAGGCAACCTACTATTACGATCAGTTCTATGAGCCCTACCGGCTCTATCCGGCGCCGATTATTGCGATTCCAGGAAATCACGACGGCATTGTGTATCCCAGCGACCCCGCTCCTACCCTGGACGCTTTTCTCCGAAACTTCTGCACCGCGGCGCCTGCTCCCTCGCCCGATGAGGGAGGTCTATCGCGTACCACAATGACCGAGCCTGCCGTTTACTTTACCTTCGAAGCTCCTTTTGTGCGCGTCCTGGGTTTGTACAGCAATGTTCTGGAAGATCCGGGTGTCATTTCCGATCAGAACGGAACTTATTCTAGCCTGGATGAACGGCAGATCGCGTTCCTGACTGCGGCGCTAAAACGCGTGAAGAGCGAGAACTTCACCGGAGCGGTAATCATCGCCACTCATCACCCACCCTTCACGGGAGGTACGGACCACGGCGGCAGCCCACTTATGCTGCAGGACATCGATAATGCCTGCCAGGCAGCCGGGGCATGGCCACACGCCGTCGTTTCGGGCCACGCGCACAACTATCAGCGCTACACCCGCGCAGTTAACAACTATCAGATCCCATATCTGGTTGCCGGTTGCGGCGGGCACTCGCCACTAAGCAAGATGCGGGCAACCTATCGCACACCGTACCAGATCGACAGCACCTTGACGCTGGAAAGCTACGATGACACCGACTACGGGTACATGCGGATCATCGTGAATGCGCAAACCATGACGATCGAATTTCACCCGCAATCTGATGGCGGAACGACCAAGACGCCAGACGACGAAGTGACCATCAACCTTGCTACCCGTACGGTTACGTAAACCATGATCGTCGTGGTTATGCTTGGCAAGGCGATTGGCTGGATCTCCAGAAATGGTATGGAAGGACTAGCGTGCGTAAGCGAATCATTGCTTCAATGCCCGAGGATTCCCCGGTCAAGACCGAAAATCAAAGCTGGCTTGATCTCGAGAGTATGGCCACGGTCGAGGTCACATCTGAAGACAAGGAATTTCCCGTCGAATCGGCTTTGCTGCCCGGGCAGCAACCCGGCTGGCGGGCGGCAACACCCGGAGTTCAAACCATACGGCTGCGTTTCGATCGGGCTCAGCGAGTCACTCGTATCTGGCTGTCCTTCGAGGAGAAGGAGACAGTGCGCACCCAGGAGTTCGTTCTGCGCTATTGTTCGGACGCAGCAGATTCCTACCGCGACATTGTTCGCCAACAGTGGAATTTCGCTGCACCCGACGCCATCCGCGAGGTCGAGGACTACGCAGTAGAGCTCTCCGACGTCGCGGCCCTCGAATTGACGATTGTGCCTGACATAAGCGGAGGGCCGGCCCGGGCTTCCCTGCTCAGCTGGCGCGTGGCTTGATCGGGCGTCACTTCATTCCGACTCACCAGGCGGCCAGGCTCACACGCGATCTGATCTCGACATCACATTGTCAGGGTCACTTGTTAGCAGGCACGGGATCTGGCAAAGGCCAGACGACGGACACGAACCACGCGACCACCAGTCCAATGATGCAGCCAAAGAGCACCTCGCTCATGCGGCGGACTCCCGCCTGCAAGCCGTGACGCCGCGAGTGGTATTCCAGTCCGGCGGCAATCACGAAGGCGGCGCTGATCGGCGCCTGCCGCCACATGGTCTGAATGCGTACCACGTAGGACGAAATCAACACCGTCACAGCCAACGCCACCGGCAGCATAATGATTCGGGTGCCCCCCACAGCGATAAACAAGAGGCCGACAGCACAGCCCACCAGGGTATTGATGATACGGGCTCGGAAGGTCAAGAGCGCCTGCTTCATGAGCGGATCGCTGGTTGCAACCATGGAGCTGATGGCCCAGATCGGATCCGATGCGGCTAGCTCATGCACGCAAACCCAGAGGATCGCGGTTGCGATGAAGATGCTTACGGCGTAATGGATGCCGTGCATGTCACCCTTAACAAAACGGTCGAAAACGTTCATGGCTGGACGTGACCGCCATGGCTGCTTGACTTTCGCCAGTTGGACATTCGCATGGGGTGATTCTAGCTGCCTTGCAAGAAACTGTAAGCCAGAAAATCGCTGGCGCTGGTAGCGATCACCAACTTGATGTTGTGCAAGTGGGTTCGGGCGTTCAGTCCGTCGCAGGAGTGGAATTCCTGGCCGCTTCTTTTGCGGCCTTCATAACGGTTTTGGCCATGCGGTTTTCGCCCGCCCAGTACAGACTGATTTCATGGCCATCGGGATCGTTGAGGTACGCGTGCCGCCAGCCCCAGGGCATCATGCGCGGCAGTTGGGTGATGTAAAAGCCTTTCTTCTGCAGCTTGCGGCAAAAGTCGTCGAGGTCGCGGACCTCAAAGTACAGACGTACGCCATCGCTGGCCAGAGAAGCTCCGGGCCCGGCCTGGTGCAGTGCAATCGTTCCATCACCGCCAGGTGCCCGCAGACGCGCGTACACCGGAATTCCCTCGAAGCGGAAATCTTCGATCAGCCGGAATCCCATCAGGTCGCGATAAAACGCCATTCCGCGGGACACGTCTTTGACGTAAATCATGGCGTGATTGAAGGTGAGCTTGCCTTCGTCGGGTGGAGGCGCGATCGCCTTGGCTGACGCGGTCGGGCTGAGCTTTACCTGGTTCGCCCGCTTCTTAGCCGTACCCTTAACGGGCTTGCCAGCTGCACGCTTGGCCGCTCGGGGAGCGGCGGTCTTCTTCGTCGAACCTTTCTTCTTGGCTGCTTTTTTCTTCATGACGCGGTCGGGCCGACGGCAGAACGGCGCAAGTATGTTCGGCTGCAGCACGATTGTCAAGCCGCTTTTTGCTGAACGACGAGGATGGAATCCGTCGGGTCCTGGCAGTCGCTAGAGATGCCGCCCTGAGGGATTTTCGCAATTGACGGAGCCTGCAGGCTTCGCCGCACATCCAAGGCTCTGATGAAGCCGCCGTGCGACGAAGCTGCGATCAGTTCGCGAGTCGCTACATCGCCCTGCTCGCAGGCAACGGGACGGTGGGTGCTGGCAGCCACCATTCTGGCTTCGAGCTTGGCTTTCATCGACAGCACCGTAGTCAACGTGGCCCTGCCTGCGCTGCAGGCCAGTTTCGGCGCCAGCGTAGTCGATGTGCAATGGGTGGTTGAAGCTTACGGTCTGACATTGGCCGCGTTGATCCTGGTGGGCGGGTCGATGGGTGACCTGTTCGGCCGACGGCGAATATTTCTGTGGGGCGTCGGACTTTTTGCCACGGCGTCGGCGTTGTGCGGCCTCGCCGCAAATATTGAGCAACTGATTGCTGCGCGCGCCGTTCAGGGAATTGGCGCGGCCTTCCTGGTGCCGCAAAGCCTGGCGCTGATCAGCACATCGTTCGGCGAAAACGAGCGTGGCCGCGCCATCGGTACATGGTCGGGATCGACCGCCATCACCACGGCGATTGGTCCGGTGATCGGTGGCTGGCTGATTCAGCATTGGTCGTGGCGGTGGGCGTTCTTCCTTAATGTGCCGTTGGCAATCGCGGTCGTTGTGATTGCGCTGTGGCGTGTTCCTGAGAGCAGAAGCAGCAGCCGGCAGAAGATCGACTGGTGGGGCACGGCGACGGCGACCCTGAGCCTGGCCGGGTTGGTCTACGGATTCATCGAATCCGCGACCTTGGGCTGGCGGCATCCGTTTGTCGCGGGCAGCCTCTCGGGCGGCGTGGTTTGCCTCATTGCATTCTTGTTTATCGAGGCCAGGTCCCAGTCGCCCATGGTCCCGCTTAGTTTGTTTCGTTCGCGCGCCTTCGCGGGAGCGAATCTGCTTACCTTTTTTCTGTACGCTGCAACCGGCATCTTTTTCTTCGTGCTGCCGCTGAATCTCATCCAGGTTCAGCACTACTCGGCGACCGCTGCCGGCGGCGCCATCTTACCGCTGATCCTGCTCATGTTTCTGCTGTCGCGCTGGTCGGGCGGATTGGTCGATCGGTACGGGCCACGCTTACCCCTGATCGTCGGCCCGTCAATCGTGGCACTCGGATTCTTGCTGTTCTCTCTGCCGTCGACCAGAGGCAGTTACTGGACGACGTTTTTCCCCGCGATCATCGTGCTCGGGCTCGGCATGGCGGTCAGTGTCCCTCCCCTGACCACAGTGGTGATGGGATCGATTGCACAGGACCGGGTAGGAACGGCTTCGGGGATCAACAACGCCGTGGCTCGCGTGGCCGCACTACTGGCGATTGCGATCCTGGGCGTCGTCATGGTCTCGGAATTCAGCGCCCATCTGAATCATAATCTGGCCCTCGCCGCCGTCCCGGAAAATGTCCGAAGCGAGTTACAATCGAATGCAACCAGGCTGGCTGCGCTGCGGGCTCCGGCTGGAGTCGGTTCTCCGACGGCTGCAGTAATCGAGTCGGCCATCGTTGCGTCATTCTTGTTTGGTTTCAGATTGATGATGTGGATTTGCGCTGCCCTGGCCCTGGCCAGCGCTGCCGTGACCTGGCGAATGATTCCAGGCAGCGTCCGGCCAGCCGTGACTTCCGGCGCGCGAAATGCGACCCTCGTCTCAAGTGGAAACCGGGCGCGAGTCCAGTGAGCCGGTTTGCCCATCTAAACAATTTTCCGCAAGTATTGCTGATCGAAGGAAGGTGTATTGCGCATGGCCAAACCGACACTGTTGACCGTCGACGACGATCCCAACGTTCTTAAGGCGATCGAGCGAGACCTGCGCTCTCATTATGGAGAGAATTACCGGGTGCTGCGCGCAGACTCGGGTGACGCCGGGCTGAAAATCCTTCGCGAGCTGCGGTTGCGAAACGATGCGGTGGCGCTGCTGCTCGCCGATCAGCGGATGCCGCATATGGATGGCATCGGCTTCCTGACTGAAGCCAAACAAATTTATCCTGACGCGAAGCGCGCGCTGCTTACTGCCTACGCCGACACCAGTGCCGCTATCAACGCCATCAATGAAGTCAACATTAATTACTTTTTTCTGAAGCCCTGGGACCCGCCCAGCCAGCACCTGTATCCGGTCATCGACGACCTTCTGGAAGACTGGGCTGCGTCCTACCGTCCGCCTTATGAAGGTATTCGCGTACTGGGCACACGATGGTCGTCACGCGCTTACGAGGTGCGGGATTTCCTGGCCAGAAATCATGTGCCCTATCAATGGATCGATGTTGAGCTGGCCTCGGAAGATCCTGAGGTGAAGCAACTGGTCGCGTCCATTGGCGAGGATGCAGCCCACCTGCCATTGACCTTGTTTCCTGACGGCACGCGCATGTTTCAATCGACCCCCTCGGAGCTAGCTGAGAAAGTCGGCCTCAGAACTCGCGCCGAAACTCAGTTCTATGACTTCGCCATTATCGGCGGAGGGCCCGGCGGTTTGGCGGCCGCGGTGTATGGCGCGTCGGAAGGATTGAAAACGGTGATGATCGACCGCGAGGCTCCGGGCGGACAGGCGGGCTTGAGTTCGCGTATCGAGAATTACCTTGGCTTCCCCGCCGGACTGAGTGGTGGGGACTTAGCGCGTCGGGCGGTGATGCAGGCGCAGCGCTTCGGCGTCGAGATTATTGCGCCGCAGGAGGTGGTCGAGCTTCGCGTGGAAGGACCGTATCGCATCCTGAAGTTGGGCAATGGCAGCGAGATTTCCTGTCACGCCGCTCTTATTGCTACCGGAGTGCAGTGGCGACGGCTCGAGGTTCCGGAGATCGATCGCTTACAGGGAGCGGGTGTGTACTACGGCGGGGGCAGCCAGGAGGCGATGTCGTACAAAGGTGAAACCGTTTATGTCGTCGGGGGGGCAAACTCGGCCGGTCAAGCGTCACTGAACTTCGCGCAATTCGCAGAGAAAGTGGTGATGCTGATACGCGGCGACTCGCTGGCGGCAACCATGTCGCGCTACCTGATCGACCAGATCGAGAAAACGCCCAACATTCAACTGTGGAGTCACGCCGAGGTAACAGAAGTTCATGGCGACAGCCACCTGGAGGAAATCTCGGTGCAGTGCTCCGACACCAATACGGTCGAGCGCGTGCCAGCCAGTGCTATGTTCATTTATATCGGTGCGCTGCCGCGCACGGACTGGCTGGGGGGAACCGTGGTCCGCGACGATCGCGGATTCGTGATGGCCGGCCCGGATCTGTTGAAAGATGCAAAACATCCGCCGGGTTGGAACCTCGATCGCGACCCATTCCTGCTGGAGAGCAGCGTTCCCGGCGTCTTCGTCGTGGGCGATGTGCGTCACGGTTCCATCAAGCGCGTGGCTTCGGCGGTCGGCGAGGGAGCCATCTCTGTGCAATTCGTTCATCGCTACATGGCGAAGGTATAACCGATGCCCAGCGTCTCGAAAGATGAACTTCGCACTGTTTCGGTCTTCCACGATCTTCCGGACGACCAGCTCGACTGGTTTCTGGAACGCGCGACCGCACTCCGCCTTGCACCCGGCGACATTTACGTCCGCTCGGGCGAGCCTGCTGACCGGATGCTGGTCGTCGTCGAAGGCGAACTGCAGTTGAGGATCACCGGCCCCGACGAAGCCGTGTTCACCGTGGCAGCAGGCTCGGTGTCGGGCGTATTGCCGTACTCGCGCATGACCATTTTTCCCGCCACGGGTCGCGCAATCCAGGCTTCGCTAGTTCTGACCTTCCCGAAAGCGCTGTTCGACGATCTGCTAAGCCACATGCCGGAACTGGGCCGCCGTCTGGTAGCTACGATGGTTGATCGCACTCGAGAGGTAACCAGAGCCGAACAACAGCGTGATCGTCTGGCCGCATTGGGCAAGCTTTCTGCTGGCTTGGCGCACGAACTGAACAATCCGGCGGCGGCGGCGCGCCGAACCGCCGAACGCCTGCGTGGTGCACTCAGCGAGTTTCGCGCGTCCGTGGGTAGCCTGGAGGAAATCCAACTTACTGCGGATGAGCGAGCGGCCATCGAAACCTTCGAGTCGTCATGCTGCACAGCCGAGCCGGAGCACGATGTTCTGAAAGCCAGCGCAGTTCAGGATGAGATTGAGACCATCCTGCATCAGCATGGAATTCAGGACGGCTGGCAGTATGCATCATCATTGGTTGAGTGCGGCGCCCTGCCTGCTCCGCTCAAAGGCATGCTCGACACGGTGCGCCGGACCGCTGCCGAGCCGGCCCTGAAGCGCGTGTCGGCCATGGTCGAGATCAATGATCTTTTGAGCGAGCTGGAGAATAGTACCTCCAAAATTTCAGACCTGGTCCGGGCCATCAAAGAGTATTCGTACATGGACCAGGCTCCAGTGCAGGACGTCGAAGTGACCAAGGGCCTGGAAAACACATTGACTATCCTGGGACACAAGTTGAAGAAAGGCGTGACCATCAAGCGCGACTATCATCCGACACCACTCTTGGTGAACTCTTATGGCAGCGAACTGAATCAGGTCTGGACCAACATCATCGACAACGCCATCGATGCCATGCATGGCGAAGGCGAACTGCGCCTGCGCACTTTTCCAGAAACTGACTGCGTGGTAGTTGAAATTGGCGACTCCGGACCGGGCATCCCTCCGGAAATTCAGTCACGCATCTTCGAGCCGTTCTTCACCACCAAGGGGGTTGGCGAAGGAACCGGGCTGGGACTGGATACGACGATGCGAATTGTGAAAAAGCACCACGGATCGATCACCGTAAACTCGGTTCCCGGCGATACCCGGTTTCAAGTTCGCCTGCCCAGCATCGTCGCCCGCGACTGAGCGCCCTGGAGCGGCAGGAGTCGCACCTTGACTCAGGCGTCCAGGAAATTAGCAAATCGCAACCATTGCTCGGTTCGCCGCATGGCCTCGGCGAATTGTATGCGCGGCGAGTACCCCAGTAGCCGCCGGGCCTTATCGATGCTGAAGAACACGTCGCTACTTTGAATAGCCACCTTAGCAGCGTCAGGCATTGCGTTCGTCCCGTCCGAATTCAAAGCAGGGGCGCCGCCCGACAGGCGCCTCCTCAATTTATCTTTCTCAACTTCGCTCATGGTCTGGGTGCGATACCAGGCCCAGGTAATGATCCGGTCAGCGACCGGGATCTCCTTAAGCAGGATGCGAAGTTGGGGCCCGGTCAGAACCTTCCGGCTCGCCTTCATTGAAGCCTTCATCAGCCCCGGCTGCTTCTTATAGTGCCTTTCGACTTCTGCCGAGGAGACACTGGCAAACGACAGCTCGGTCTTCAGCATGCGCGCGTGGGCGCGAACGAAATCGCCCCAGGTAATATGCTCACCATCCGTGATGGTGAAAATCTGTCCCACTGCCTCGGACTTCTGCGCAGCCAGCAGCATGGCATCCACTAAATTATCGACGTAGGTTGTGTTGCACAGGCCGTTGCCCTGGTCGATCAGTTGGTAATTACCCTGCCGAAGTTGATTGATAACGCCGATCGACCAGTGGGAATAAGGACCGATGACAATGGACGGACGCAGAATGACCGCGGGCAGACCACGCGTAATGAAGTACTGCACGGTGCGCTCGGCTGCCAGTTTGTAGTCGGAATACTCGTTGCCGGTGGGGCGCGGGCGGGCGTCTTCGGTGGCGGCGTTCGCTGCCGGCTTCAGCCCGTACACCGAGGTCGTGCTGATGTGAACCAAGCGCTCGACCTGTGCGTCACCAGCCGCCTTCAAAAGGTTTCGCGTGCCACTGGCAATACCCGGGCCCGGCCCCAGTCCCAGATGAAATACAATCTTGCAATCGGCCAGTGCGTCCTTTACGGACTTGGGATTCATCAGATCGCCCTGGCGCAATTCGACAGGCAGACGCGCCACTCGTGGAGCATGACTGAAGTCGTGTACCAAGCCACGAATATTCCTGAAGCCAGCCTGCACCAGACGCTCGCAGACTCGCCCGCCTATGAATCCGGTCGCGCCGGTCACCAGAATGCCAGTTTCTTTGGTCACCGTGCTGCCTCCACTGCAACCGGATCTACCTCGAGCCAAGGTTCGGGAAATCTTTCCGCACGCTGATAGGAGCTTTCAATGAGCTGGATCGTTTGCAATGCGGCGACGCCGTCGACGACAAGTTTCTCATCCCCGCGAATCGCCTTAACGAAATTGTCCAACTGAATGTAAAACGCATCCTGGGGAGGCGCAGGTTGCTGATAAGCCGCGAGCATCGGTTTACCTTGAAGCTCAGAACTCACATATACCTTGTCAACGTCACTGCGGTGAATCTCGGCTGTAGCGTGATCGCCGCGCACCAGCAAACGATTTTTCAGCTCGTAAGTGCGGCTCAAGCGAAGGCTTCCCCGGATTTTCCCGTACGCCCCTTCGTGTTCCATTTCCAGCAGGGCGTTGGCTTCGATGCCGCTGCCCCAGTTGTCATCCTGATATCGCAAGCAGGTAGCTGGACCGAACAAGCTTTGCAGCGTATCGAGGAAGTGAACTCCTTCATCCAGCAACACTCCGCCGCCCGCAAGCTTTTTCTGGAAAAGAAAGCCAGTAGCGTTTTGCCAGCCGAAAGGCGCGCCGTTTTCCCAGTCATAGCTGGTGAAAGCGCCGAGAACTTTTGCGTCCAGAAGGGTGCGCAGAAGAACCGTGCTGTCGTAAAACCGCCGCGGAGCAACAACGGCCAAGAGCCGTCCGCTTTCTTCGGCGGCCGCGCAGCACTGTCGCGCGCCATCGGTTTCCATCGCCAGCGGCTTCTCGCACATGACGTGTACCTGGGAGCGCAACAGCTCAGTGGTGACCGCAACATGTAAATGGTTTGGGACTGCGACCAGGACTGCATCCACATCGCCCAGCACTGCACGGTAGTCGTTGCTCACTCGGCAATTCAATCCGAAGCTGCGCTTCAGCAGGTCGGCTCGTTCCTGATCACTGTCCACCAGCGCCGCGATGGCAATTTCGGGATGCGATAGCGCCATGGGAACGTGCTTCAGCTTGGTGATGGCTCCGCAACCCATGATGCCCAGGCGAATCTTGGGTTCAGAGTGATGAACTCGATTGGTTTGCATTGTTGGCAGTTTCTCAGTTGGTCTCGGACGGTAAAGTAGCTAAAGTGGCTGCCGTTTTCGGCCGGCGTCGCCTTTCAGAGCGAGCCGATTTTCTATTTTACACCGGCTCTGCGGCATCGCTGACGAACAGAAACGGCCAGTCGTCGTAGCGATTCGTCCGGACTCGAATGTTACTGTGTGTTCTTGGTCGCATGCGGATGGGTCTTGTCATACACCTCCATCAGATGCTTGACGGTCAGCTGGGTGTAGCGTTGCGTGGTGGAGAGCCGTTCGTGGCCGAGCATCTCCTGGATCGCCCGCAGGTCCGCGCCCTCTTCCAGCATGTGTGTGCCGAAGGCGTGGCGCAGCGTGTGAGGATGAACATCTGGAGACAATCCACGTGCCACGGCAATCTGCTTGACGATGCGCCCGACACTACGAGTGCTCAGCCGCGAACCGCGCAGATTGATAAGCAGCGCTCGTTCGGTGGTGTGTTTGGTTTCTCCCAGCACTCGTTGCCGTGCGGACAAGTAAGCCTTGACCGCGACGGCGGCCGACTCCCCGAAAGGAACGTAGCGTTCCTTCTTCCCTTTGCCACAGACCAGCACCACCTGCTGCGACCAGTGGACGTCGTCGAGATTGATGCCAACCAGTTCGGAATTGCGGATGCCACAGCCGTACAGCAACTCGAGTACGGCCTGATCGCGTTCGGTGAACGCCGAACATTCTGGCATCTCCGTATCCAAAACCGTATTAACCTCTTCGATGGTCGGCACTCTTGGGAGTTTCTTGGGCAACTTCGGCGTCGCTACCAGGGCGGCGGGGTTTTGCTCGACCTCGCCTTCCTGCGCCAGCCACTTGTATAGGGATCGCAACGCGGCCAGCGCTCGAGCGACCGAAGTCTTGCTGAGCCCGCGATCGTAGAGGTTCGATAGATAGCCGCGAATCAGAACATGGTCGATGTCGCTCCAAGTCTGCGGGCCAACATATTCGGCGAACTGGGCCAGGTCAGTGCGGTAAGCCTTGATGGTGTGCGGCGAAGCGTTGCGGTCTTCGAGCGTACGCAGAAATTTCGCGATGGCCTTCTCCACGATGGTGGCGCCGTGCTTCGTCATTCGCTCTTCCCTGCTCGCTTGCTGCGGGGATGATGCTTCTGATAAACGCGATTCAGCCGGTCGAGGGCGAGATGTGTGTAAACCTGCGTGGTCGAAATATCAGCGTGACCAAGAATCGTTTGCACCGTGCGCAGGTCGGCACCGTTCTCCACCATGTGAGTAGCGCAACTGTGCCGAAGCATGTGGGGGCTGGCATGTCGCGCCGTTCCCGCCGACGCGGCACTCACCATCTGCCAGACCCGCTGGCGGGTAATGCCGCGCGCTCCACGCGCGATGAACAGTACCGGCGACGACTTCCCTGCCGCCAGCACCGGGCGGGCGCTCTGCAAGTATTGCTGCACGACCTCTTGCGCCGCACGGCCCAACGGCACGATGCGTTCCTTGTCGCCTTTGCCACGCACCAACACGTAACCCAACTCCAGTTTCAGGTCCTCCAGTTTCAGGTTGACAACCTCGGACACCCGCAGCGCGCCGGCATAAAAAACTTCCAGCATGGCGCGATCACGACGGACGAGAGCCTGGGTCGCACGATCGTCTTTGGCCCTCGGCGGACCTTGCAGCACGCTCTCCACTTCGTCCATCGCCAGCGATTTCGGCAGCACTTTCCACTGCCGTGGCGAGTCGATGTTCAACGTGGGATCGATAGTGATGTATCGGTCAAGCAGCAGATACTTGTAGAAGTGTCGTAGCGCCGACAGTTTGCGCGCCACACTTCGTCCATCGACGTCATTTGAGAGCAGCGCATTGAGAAAGTCACGCACGTCCTGACGTCGCGCCTCTCGTGGCGCGCGCTTGCGCTTCAGCAGAAATTCAGAATATTGCTGCAGGTCCGACTCATAAGCGGCCACGCTCAACGGCGCCAACCCCTTTTCGATCTTCAAGTAATCGAGGAAAGCATTCAGCAGGCGTAGATTGGGCTCGGCACTCTGCACGAGATGAGTATGTGGGTACTGTCGGGGCATTGGGAATAGCCAGCGAGGTACAGGCATCGCCGAGATCTGTCATCCTGAGCGGAGCATTCGCGGTGTTTTGCGAATGCGTAGTCGAAGGACCTCTATGTCGGGCAGTGAAGCTTCACCACGGAGAACACGGAGCGCACGGGAACGCCTTGCAAAATAAATCAAAACTCCGTCCTCTCCGTGTCCTCCGTGGTAAATGAACTTACGGCACGGAACCGAACATCACGACGTCGTACCTAGCTCTCTCTGCACGCTTCGCAATACTTCGACCGCATTGTGCGGGCTGTGCGGATCTTCCTCGTGCTTGAAGAACGCATAGGTCTCCAGACCATCGGCCACGCAGCGACCCACGCGCTCGATCAGCTTCTTCAAGTCCTCGGGCGAGTAGCTGGGCTGGCGGAAGCGGAAGTAAATGTAGTTGGCGGTGCGCACCTCGGGAGTGCTGAGCTTTTCAGTCTCCGCCACGCACAAGGTCGCGTTGCGCTCCTGCAGCGCTTTGTACACTTCGTCGCTGAACCATGACTCGTGGCGAAACTCGAATGCCGCCTTGAAATTTCTCGGCAGCAGGGCAAGAAAATCGCGCAATACGGCGACGTCGGCCTTGGCAGTCGGAGGCATCTGGAAAAGCACCGGCCCGAGCTGCGCGGCCAGCGGCTGCAATGTGGGCAGGAATCGCTGCATAGCTTCTTCGACATTCTGCAGCCGGCGAATGTGCGTGATGTACTGATTGGCCTTCAGGGCAAAGCGGAAGTTCGCACCGACATCCGCCATCCATCCCATCGCCGCCTTCTCCGACAACGATCGGCGAAAGGTGTAGTTCACTTCGACGGCCGTTAGCTGCGTTGCGTAGTACTTCAGAAAGTTCTTCGACGAGACTTTCTGGGGATAGAAGTCAGGCTTCCAGATCGTGTACGCCCAGCCCGACGTGCCGACATAGAGCGGAAGGTTGGAGGCTCCGGGCGACGAAGCGGCTGCAGCTTTCGTCGTTTCTGAATCACTCGGCACAAAATTTCCTCATTGGCGAAGTTGGAGGACAGACGCTGCCGTCCCAACGGAACTCGGTCTTATTTTCCTCTCACCCTTCAACACGATTTGCCGACGGGAGGATCTGCTTTGGTTCGGGTTACCGAACATCCATTACTTTTTCGCCGCCTTGCGTGAGCCGGCTGGTTTCGGGCGAGTACCCGCATCCTTGGCGGTAGCTCTTACATTTCTTGAGGGCTTCGCAGATACCTTCTTTTTCGGCATCGTCTCTACGCTCTTGGTCCCCGCTACTACCTTCGACGAACCCGCTTTCCCTTCGCCCCCTTGCAAGACTTCCATCGCCGGCAGCTTCTGCTTCAGCTTCAGAACCGGCTCGAACAAGTCGCCATGTTTCTTGGCGCGAGTCAACACTTGCTCGGCGTCAAATACCAGCAGATTGGGATCGCCTTTCTTCAGGCACGCCTCCACCTCGTCCCACGTCACCGGAGTAGAAACCGTCGGCCGCTCCTTGGCACGCAGCGAATAAACGCACACCGTCGTCTTGTGATCGTCGTTCTGGCTCCAATCGACCAACACCTTGCCGGTGCGCAACGACTTCTTCATGTCCGACACAACTTTGTCGGGATGGCCGCGCTCCAGCATTCGCGCCAGCTCATGGGCGAACGGCTTGGTCTGGTCGTAGGTGACCGTGGTATTCAGCGGAATATAAACCTGCAGACCCTTCGATCCTGAAGTCTTGGCGAAACTTTGTAGCCCCAACTTCGCGAAGATCTCGCGCACCCACAGGCCCACCTGACAACATTGCACAATGTCGGCGGGCGGCCCGGGATCAAGATCAAAAACCAGAAAAGTTGGCCGCAAGATCTCTTTGCCCAGCGATAAGCTGGTATGCAGTTCCAGGTCGGCCAGGTTGGCTGCCCACACCAGTGTTGCCACGTCCTCAACCACGCAGTAGTCCATCCACCGGTTGTTGCCTTCGCTCCAGACGCGCGCGGTGTGCACCCAATCGGGACGATGTTCGGGACAATTCTTCTCGTAGAAATACGGACCACTCACGCCGTTGGGATAGCGTTTCATGGTCAGCGGCCGACCGTGCAGGTGCGGCAGCAAGACCGGCGCGATGCGCACGTAATAGTCGATCACCTGCCCTTTGGTAAATCCGGCCTCAGGATACAAAACCTTGTCCAGGTTCGACAGCTTCAGGTGCCTGCCCTCGACATCGACCACGGTATCTTTGGCCATCGTTTCCTCGCGTCTCCTCGGAATAATGCAATGAGCGTCGCCAAGTATGCAAGGCGGATGCGCGATCCCCCCGATGCCTGGGCTTGAGCATCCACCACGGAGAACACGGAGATCACAGAGAAAATCGCCCAGGAAGTCAAAATCAGTATTTAGCGTAGCTCCGCGGCATCGATCTTTTTCCCTTAGAGTAACAACGCCAACTAACCCTGTCGCCATCCAACGTTAGGCCGTGGCGACTGAAAAAGAATTGCCGGTCAGCAGTTCCGTAGCTCCCGATTTCCCCCCGGAGCAGCGCGCCCTATTCTGCGAAGTGCTGCAGCATTTGAATCGGGCCAAGGTGCCCTATGTTGTCTCCGGGGCCTTTGCTTTGCAGCAGCACACCGGTATCTGGCGCGATACCAAGGACCTCGATCTCTTCCTTTGTTCGTCCGCAGTGCCAGAAGCCTTACGGCTGCTGCAGGCAGAAGGCTTCGAAACCGAGGTTCGGGATCCGGTATGGCTGGCCAAGGCGCATCGCGACGGATACTATGTCGACCTGATCACCGGCATGAGCAATGCCATCATTGTCGTGGATCAGTCGTGGATCGATCGCGGCTCTGACGCGGTGGTACTTGGCGTTCCGGCTCGGGTGCTGGCCGCCGAAGAGCTGATTGCGTCCAAGCTGTTCGTCAATTTTCGCGAGCGCTTCGACGGCGCCGATATCGTGCACATTATCTACGGCACCGGAGGCAGGCTCGATTGGAAACGCCTGCGACGACTGGTGGGCGACCATTGGGAATTGTTGTTGTGGGAGTTAATCCTTTTTCGCTATGTCTATCCGGCGAAGCAGGGGTACGTGCCGGGCGAGGTTTGGGACGATCTACTTGGCCGCCTGCATCGAGGACTGAATTCTCCAGCCGCCGAGCCGGCATTCCGTGGCAGCCTGATCGACGAAAAAATGTTTTCCATTGACGTGCAGGAGTGGGGCATGGAGAACCTTTTACAGGAGCAACGCAAACAGCGCGAACCCAAAATCTCCGAACCGATGACTCCCACAAAATGAGAATCGCCGCCATCGCCGACTTTCATTTCAGCCCACAGATCCACGATCGTGTGCGCGACAACCTGAACCAGGTGCGCAATGAGGCTGACGTGCTGGTCCTGGCCGGCGATCTCACCAATTTCGGCCGGCCCGAAGAAATGGAATCGCTCCTGAACGTGCTGGTGCGGCTCCGAATCCCGACGATTGCCGTGCTGGGCAATCACGACTATGAGAGCGGCCATGCCGCCGAGCTGATGAAGATGATGTCGGGAGAAGGCGTAAAGGTACTCGACGGCACGGCCTACGAGCGCGATGGCGTGGGCTTTGCCGGGACCAAGGGATTTCCCGGAGGGTTCGGCCGGGGGGCGCTGACCGCCTTCGGCGAGCCTGAGGTAAAGGCCTTCGTGCAAGCCGCCATCGATGAGGCGCTGAAGTTGGAACGCGCCCTTTCCCAGCTCCGAACCGGCAAGCGCGTCGTGGTGCTGCACTATGCTCCCATTGCCGACACGGTCAAGGGCGAGCCTTTGGAAATCTTTCCCTACCTGGGCAGTTCTCGGCTGGCCGAAGTCGTCGATCGTCACGGAGCCGATCTGGTGCTCCACGGCCATGCTCATGCCGGTAGTCCTGAAGGCAAGACCACCGCCGGCTGCCCGGTGTACAACGTCGCCATGGCTATCAATCAAAGCCAGCCCGGCGGCAGCGTTTACCGCATCTTCGAAGTGTAGTCTTCAAACCACAGTTGGATCAGTAAGCTTCAGGCTGCTGACTTTGAGCGCACGTCTGAAAGGGTCGGCGTGGTTCGGGCATCATTACAGAATGCTGCGGCAGAATTTGGAAGGAAAAATTAAGGGTCACTCGAGGAAGTGAACTCTGGCCGAAATTCACATCCGAGTGACCCTATGCGCCACTTCGTCTGGCATTGTAGATTGCATCCGCCGTGCCAATTCAGCTGCCAACCAAATAAAGGGGTTAGCGTCGGGGCCGTAAATCCCACCAAGTAGAAGTTTCCCGAGGCCAGTAAAGTTTACCCTGTGCAAAACGCTGGCATGATTCTTATAGCTCTTAAGTGCCATAGAAGTCCTGTTTGAACTCCGTTCCACGCCGGAAAAAGTCGCTCAGTTGGTGGGTTATATGAAGATTGAAGAACCACAACTGCTGTACACAAGATTGCAATTCGCCGGGCGCCGCGATTCGAATATCGGAAAAAGAAACTGACTTGAGAAACTGCGGTCGGGCTGGAGACCAGATGGCCTGGGCGATTCCCACGCAGGCGTCGAGCCTGATACACTTGCTGCGCCCCAAACCCTCCCATGAGTGCTTCCGGTTCCCCCAAGATTCGTTTTGTGTTGCTTTGGCACATGCATCAGCCCTTTTACAAAGACATGGTTACAGGCGAGTATCGCCTGCCGTGGGTTCGGCTGCACGCGCTGAAAGATTATTACGGAATGGTCAAGCTGCTCGACGAGTTCCCTGGGGTCCATCAAAACTTCAACCTGGTTCCCTCGCTGGTGGCGCAGATCCAGGATTACGCCTCTGGTCGGACTCATGATCCATTTCTCGATTTGGTGGCCAAACCAGCAGGAGACCTGACATCGGCGGATCGGCGCTTCGCTCTGCAGTATTTATTTCAGGCCAATCCAGTCAACATGATCGGGCGATATCCTCGGTTTCGCGAGCTGTGGGAAAAATACCGCACGACCGCGGACCGCCCTGAAGGGCCTGACTCCTACTTCGTCTCGCGCGATTATGCTGACCTGCAAGTGCTGTCGCAGTTGGCGTGGTTCGACGAGTTCTTCCTGGCCGAGCCTGACATTGCAGCCCTGGCGGAGAAGGGCGAAGACTTCAATCGCGACGATCAGCAACTGGTGATCGCCAGGCAGCGCGAAATCCTGGCGAAGGTGTTGCCGGCATATGCTGATGCTGCGCAGCGCGGCTCCATCGAGCTGTCCGCGACGCCCTACTACCACCCCATTTTGCCGCTGCTGTGCGACACCAATGCTGGGGCGGAGTCTTCGCCAGGCCTGAGTCTTCCCACCCGGCGTTTTCGCCATCCCGATGATGCCAGCCTGCAGATTCAGCGGGCGCTCGACTCTCACCAAACATTGTTTGGCGTGCGGCCCAAAGGTATGTGGCCGTCGGAGGGCAGCGTTTCGCAAGAAGCTCTGAAGCTGGCAGCCCGGCAAGGTATCGAGTGGATGGCCACCGATGAAGGAGTGCTGGGGCGGTCGCTGGATTACAACTTTGCCCGTCACAACAGCGATCATCTGCCAGCCGACGGAGCCGAGCGTCTGTATAACATCTATCGCTATGAGAGAGACGACACGCGAATGCACCTGGTGTTTCGCGATCATCACCTGTCGGACCTGATCGGATTCGTCTATTCCGGGATGCCCGCACAGGATGCTGCCCATCATTTGATCAAGAACATCAAGGATTCCGCGCAGCCGGTAATTGATCGAGGCAAGGATGCTGTGGTGTCGATCATTCTGGACGGCGAAAACGCCTGGGAGTACTATCCGCAATCGGGACGAGAATTTCTGCGCCGCTTCTATGAAGCTTTGCAGCGGGACGATCAGATTGAGCCGGTCACCATCAGCGAAGCCATCACGCGGCATCGTGAGCCGGACTTCGGCCAGTTGAACCGGCTGGTTCCGGGTTCGTGGATCGACGCCAACTTCAACGTCTGGATCGGCGCTCCGGAAGATAATCGCTCCTGGGACCTACTGGCGGAAGCGCGTGATTACTATGACCGTCATTGCAATCGGGTTTCCGAGGCGCAGCGGCAGATCGCGTGGGAGGAGTTGCTGATCGCCGAAGGCAGTGACTGGAATTGGTGGTATGGCCCGGAACATCACTCCGCCAATGATCGCGATTTCGACGAGTTGTATCGCAAGCATCTGTCCAATGTTTATCACGCGCTGGAGGGCCTTCCACCGGAGGAGCTGAGCACTCCCATCATGAGCGGCCCCACCCGGCCCACTTACATTCCGCAGAGCGCCTACGTGCGCGCCCGCGTCGACGGCCTGGTAAGCGGCTACTTCGAGTGGATGGGCGCAGCCAGCTATACTTCGGATCAACGCACCAGCGCCATGCACGGCAAACAGTTTCTGCTGGACGCCGTTTATGCCGGACTGGACGCCGACTCAATCTCAGGCCGGCTCGATTTTCATCATGCGATGCCTGAAGGAGCTTACCGGCTGGTGGTGAACCTTGAGGTTTGGCGACAGGACGGCGAACACAAGGCTTCTCCCAGGTCTTACCGCCTCACCGTCGATGTCCAAGGGAAAAAGGTCGGGAAATGGGTACTCGCCAACGGTGAGGAACGGCATCGATTGGCAAGCTTCTCTGCCGAAGATGAAGAGGCAAATGCCAACGGGGTTGAAGTTGCGCTGGAACAGATTTTCGAAATGCGCGTGCCCTTAGACCTGATTGGAGCCCAGGAGGGCAGCCGCATCCGGCTGCGCTTCGCTATCTGGCGGGAACACCTGCCGGTTGACTCAATGCCGCTGGAAGGCTGGATCGATCTGCACGCGCTGCCGGAAGAGGAACTGGAGACCAACCTGTACAGCTTCTCGCCGCAAGACTGAAAATCTGCTGTCACCAGACAGTGGTCAGTGGTCGGTAGTCAGTTGTCGGTTATCAGTTCTCAGTCATGAATTGTCATTACGAGCGAAGCGAGGAATCTGCTTTTCGTGAACCGGGCAACAAGCAGATGCCTCGCTACGCTCGTGATGACAATCTGAGGTGAAGTGCTGTCTGGCGTAATGACAATCCGAAGTGGAGTAATTGCCTGGCTCACCTGATGTGCCCTCAAGGAGATGCGATTGGCATGAGTCGACATTAGAATGCAATCCATGACTTGGCTCTCCACCATCATTCTTGCTCTCTTATTCGCACTGCCAGTTTTCGCCGGCGATAAGTCGCCTGATCTAGCGCAGACACTGGACGAAGTATCGGCCGCCTACGCCAAGCTCGAGCCGCAATCGATCCGTCCGGCTGAAGGCTTCATCAAGTACGATTATCTGATCCCTGCTGGCTACTACAAACAGATGTGGGATTGGGACGGCTTCTTTATCGGCTGTCATCTGGCGCAGCAAAGTCCCGAGCAAGCGAAATACCTAAAGTGGTGGGTCCTGGATTTTGCCGGAGCGATCGATCAGGACGGCTACGTAGCCGGCTGCATTACCACCAAGGGACCACGTCCGCTGATGGGTAAGTTCGCCATGAAGCCGTTCCTTGCCCAAGGTGCGGTGATCGCCTCCGAACGCATGGGGGACTACGAGTGGGTGCGGCCGGTGTGGGAGAGCCTGCGCAAGGTCATCCTCTATCGCGAACAGACGCAGTACGACCCCAAGTGGGGGCTGTTTTTCTGGGAGAATGCAATTTCGTCAGGCGCAGACAACAACGTTGCACTGACCAACGATCCCCACGACAAGAGCGCCATCCTCGCCACCGATCTGTGCACCTTCCAGCTGCGTGAGTACAAAGCCATGGCGCAATTGGCTGACAAAATGGGCCAGCCAGCCGAAGCCGCTGAGTATCGCAAGAAGGCTGCCGATCTAAAAGCGGCGATGCTGCGGCACATGTGGTTCGCGCGGGAAGCGATGTTTTATAACATCCGCCGTGACACCGGCAAGCCAGTCAAGCGAATCAGCTATTCCAACTTCGTTCCGCTCATCGACGACGTACTGCCGGAGAAAAGCGCGAAAGAAATGATTCGCCGCTATCTATGGAACAAGAACTACATGCTGGCGCCGTACGGCGTGCGCAGCCTCTCCCGGCAGGACGCCGACTATAACAACGTCGCCATGATCGTTCCCTACTCCAACTGGCAGGGTCCCATCTGGATCAACGCCAACTACCTCAACTACATCGCACTGAAGCGCTACGGTTTCGACAAGGAGGCGGCGCAGCTATCGGGCATTCTGGGACGCATGGTGGTCGCCGACATTCAGAAGTGGGGATCGATGCATGAGAACTACAACGCCGAGACCGGAGAAGGACTGGCGCCCACCCCCGAGGAATCGCCCAACCATGTGTTCGCAGGATTTGTGGGTTGGAATCTGCTGGCCCAAGACATGCTGCAATGCGAAGTGAATGGCCAGTGCGAGTTCCTGCGGGTGTATGGCGTTAGGCGGAAATAGTAAAGGCGCCGTGTTTCTCGGACTCCCAGCTCGAAAAGTCGCGAGACAAATCTCTTGCCGCTCCGGGCAGCGCTGGCGACTCGCGCACGCATCAAAGCTTGCGTAAGCTATGATGTGCCAATCTTCGATTCTGATTTCATGCGTGATCGCGGTTTTACTCTCCGGTACGCCGGCGATGATCGCATCCGAACTGCGCCAGGTTGGCATGGTGAACATTTCCGGGGATCCGGGATTCGGCGAATTGGCCTTCGCCAACGGTTTGCTGGTAATGACCCACGCCAGTGCTTCGACCGTCGATATTTTTGATCCGGTGCGACGTCGCGTGGTGGCACAGGTTGGCGGTCTCCAATCGCCACGAGGGGTTGCGGTGGATGAGAGCGCCGGCAAAATCTATGTCGCCGATCATGGCAACAAATCCATCGTTGTGGTTTCGATGGACGGCTGGAAAGTGATCGATACGATTCCTCTGCAGGGCTCGCCTGACACGTTGTTATTGAACGGCGGCAAGCTCTATTGGACTGATGCCGATAGCGGCACCGTTTCGATGATCGATCTTGCAACCAAGCAAAACGTTGCATCAGCGAACGTGGATGGAACGCCACGCGATTTGGCATTCGATAGCGATCGTAATTTGGTCTTCGCCACTGTGCAGGACCTGCATCAGGTTGTGGCTATCGATCCGCAATTGAAGATCACGAACCGCTATACGCTGGATGCCTCGCAACCCACCGGCCTGGTTTACGACCCCCAGTCCCAGGAACTGTACGTTGCGGTGCGCTTTGCGGTTCTGGCTCTTAACGCTGGAACTGGTGCGGAAGTGAATCGCGTGCCCGCCGCAGGCGGCGTTGACGCGCTGTGGCTCGATCCCGAATCGCGCATGCTTTATGCGGCGAGTGATGGATCGTTGCTGATGATTCATGCCAACGGGCGCCTCAGTATTGCCGATGAGATCACGACCGAGGTCAAGGGCCACACGGTGGCTTATGACTCCGCGAAAAAGCTGGTATTGTTGCCTGGAGGGCGTGAAGGTAAGTCGAAAGTGTTACTTCTTCGCCCAATGGACTCGAGCCAGCAATCAGCTTTCGGGAGTTCACAGGCCGACGTTCGCTGAGCCCGCAACTCACGAAATTGAACGCTACCTGAAATTGTCCCGTAAGCTGCTACTAGTGCGAGATGCACGGCTGAATCTCCGCCGCTGCAAATCCATCCAATCCGTGAGCCATCGGGAATGAAAATCGGAATAACCTGTTATCCCACATACGGCGGTAGCGGTGTAGTTGCGACCGAGTTGGGCCTGGAATTAGCCCAGCGCGGCCATCAGGTGCACTTCATCTCTTACTCGCAGCCCATTCGGCTGACCGAGCCACAGCCCAACATTCACTATCACGAAGTGGAAGTGTCGCGCTATCCGCTGTTCGAATATCCGCCGTACGATTTGGCGCTGGCCACGCGCATGGCAGAAGTTGCGGAGATTTACGAACTGGACCTGCTGCACGTGCATTACGCCATTCCACATTCGGTGAGCGCGATGCTGGCCCGGCAGATGTTGTGTTGCGATCATGCCCGCAATACCCGGCGCCTTCCTTACGTCACCACGCTGCATGGCACCGACATCACGCTGGTCGGAGCCGATCCGTCGTATCTACCGATCACACGCTTTTCCATCGATCAGAGCGACGGTGTCACCTCGATTTCCGAGTATCTGAAGAAGCAAACGGTTGAGGTCTTTGACGTCAAGACACCGATTGCCGTCATTCCCAATTTCGTCAATTGCGATCTTTACCACCGTACCCCGGAAGCCATGCAGCGGCGTTCGGAGTATGCCAGAAGCGACGAGAAGATTCTGGTGCACCTGTCGAATTTTCGTCCAGTGAAGCGAATCCCCGACGTGATTGAAATTTTCGATCGCGTGCAGAAGCAAATTCCGGCGCGGCTGTTGATGATTGGCGATGGGCCGGAACGCTCTCCGGCCGAATGGCTGGCGGTGAAAAAAGGGATTCATAATAAAGTTGATTTCCTGGGCAAACAAGACCGCATTCACGAGAAACTTCCGATCGCGGACGTGATGCTGCTTCCCAGCGAATTGGAATCGTTCGGATTAGCGGCGCTCGAAGCGATGGCTTGCGAAGTGGTGCCCATCGCAACCAACGTCGGCGGAGTACCGGAAGTGATTGATCATGGGAAGACCGGTTTCCTGGCGGATGTGGGAGATGTGGATACGATGGCGAATTACGCGCTGGACATCTTGACGGACGATGCCAAGCTTAAGCAAATGGGCGAGCAGGCCCGCGCCAGCGCGCAGGCGCGATTCTGTGCCAGCAAGATTATTCCGATGTATGAAAAGTACTATCGCGAAGTACTGGATCGCTCTTCGTAGATTGCTCCCACCACCGAGCCGCCCATTTCCTCGGCTTGCAGCACCGGCAGCACCAGTCGCACCAGAGTGCCGCGATTGGGTTGACTCTCGAATGTGATTTCTGCCGCGTCGCCGTACACCACCTGCAGCCGCTCGGTAACATTCGGCATTCCAATACCTGTTCCTGATGAAACGCTGGCTCCGTCCTGCGGCATGCCAACCCCGTCATCCTCTACTTCGATCACCAGGCGATGATCGGCATTGCGGCTGCGCAGGTAGATACTGCCGCCTTCCACCTTGGCCGCGAAGCCATGCTTCACCGCATTCTCTACCAGCGGTTGCAGGATCATGCTGGGGACAAGATGCTCGAGCGAGGCCGGCTCCAGTTCTTTCACCACTTTCAGTTTGTCGCGACCGAAGCGCGCCACTTCGATGTCAAGATAATCGTCAAGGAACTCGAATTCTTCGCGCAACGGGACGAACGAATCTCCTTTGCGGAGCAAGCGCCTCAGAATATTGCCCAGTTTCACGATCATCTCGCGGGCCGAATCAGGATCGCGACGTACCAGGGAAGAAATCGAGTTCAGGGTGTTGAAGAGAAAGTGCGGGTTGATCTGACTCTGCAACGCTTCCATGCGCGCCTGCAGCAGCAGACGTTCCTGCTGTTCCAGCTTCATTTCGATGCGGACGTTGTTCAGCACCTTGAGCGCGATCGCCACCGCCATTACTGTGCCGGCATAAATGGCGAGCTTGACCCACCAGTTGGAGGAATCCAGTGCGAAGATACGCCGGGGAAAAGCACGGTGGAGCTGGATGTGAATGAACTCGAGAACAATGATCAAAAAGAAGAATGAAGTTTGCCAGTCGATGAATGACTTGCGAATGCTGCGGCGAATCCAGTGATAGATGCTGAGATCAAACAGCGGGGAGAACGACCAGATAGCTTCGCGCTCGGGCGCGATGTGACGAAGCATACCTGCCGAGAAACCGGCGAGAACATACATCGGCATGGTGAGCCACTCGCCCAGCAGCAGCGCCGGCAGCGAAACCAGGACGCCACCCAAGGTTCCGGCTAATGGCCCGGCGATGACACCGATGAGGATTGCGCCTGCGAAAGCGATGTCGGCTGCCTGAAAATTATGTACCCAGCCGCGCACCAGCACACCTAACGCGATGGGCGTGCCCACAATGAGGACGATCTCAAGCTTTTCAGGAAGGTTACGTTCTTCGCGAAACAGCAGCACGCGAAAGCGACGCGCCCTAACCAGCACGCTGCTGATGGCCGCGGCTACGCCCAGGCGAATCAGCAAAGTTACGAGAATGAGCTTTTGGTCCAAAATCAATCGCTAGTCAGTTGTCAGTTGCCGGTTGTCAGTTCTCGGTTGCTAACACTCATCTCACAAAACCGTGAGACTGTGTATCAAGTCATGGTTATCCAGTAGCAGCACGGCGAAACCGTGCCCTGATACGACGCAGTTCATGAGATGGCAACGGATAACCGAGCACTGACAGCTGCCTTTCATCATGCGATGGCGCGAGCGGCTTCGCTCAGCGCCCGTTCCGCCCTGTCAGGGTCGGGCGCTCCACCTTGCGCCATATCGCGATTGCCACCTCCCCGCGAGCCCAGCGCCTGCACCGTCTGTTTCATCAGCGCGCCCATGTCGTTCGCCAAGCCCGATGTCTGGGCGAAGACCAGCGATGGCTGCGTTCCTCCGCAAGCCAGAAGCGCCACGGCTGGCTCATTCTTCGTGAGCTTCTGGGCCAGCATCTTGATGAAGCTTAGATCGCGGTCGGCGAAATATTGCACCACCAGCTTCGCGGAGCCACGCAGCTCGGCCTTTCGCAGCATTTGCTCCGCCTTTAGCTCCGCGACTTCTTCCAGCAGGCGGTGCTGCGCCTTTTGCGCCGCCTTGATCTCATCCTGCCACTTTTGAATCTGGTGCGGAACTTCCCAGATATGCGTTGAAAACAGCACTGCCGCGTCAGTCAGAGTCTCGAAATCGCGGCGGCCGGTGGCTACCGCGCGCAGCCCGCACACAAATTCCACTCGAATTCCCTGCCGCACCTTCTCGGTTTTTCGGACAAGAATCGCGCCGATCTGTCCGGTACTGCGCACGTGCGTACCGCCGCAAGCATTCAGATGGAAAGCGCTAATTTCGATGAGGCGCAACTTCTCGCGCCCGGCGTTCGGAATTTTGCGGATGCCCATCGACCGGGCCTCGTCAGGGGTGGCAAAGCGGATCTCAACCTGGAGGTCCTCGGCGATTACTTCATTGGCCAGTTTCTCGGCAGCCCGCAGATGGGTGGCGCTAACGGAATCCGCCGCCAGGTCAATGGTGCAGCTCTGGTCGCCCATGTGAAACGAGACCGTAGCGAAGCCATACAGCTTTTCAAAAGCAGCAGACAACACATGCTGTCCCGAGTGCTGCTGCATATGGTCGCGACGGCGCTCGGCATCGATCACACCCCGAACCTGCATGCCAATCTGGAATAATGTTCCGTCGCCCTCGACGATGTGAAGCACTTGGCCTGTCTTCTCGTCTTCAGCAACTTCGCTGACGCGCAGACGAGACGCACCGCCGTCGGCTGGGGTGGCTTCCAACCATCCGGTATCGAAAACCTGGCCACCGCTGGCGGGATAGAAAGCGGAGCGGTCCAGCGTCACTGCCACGCGGCCTGTTTCGCCGCCGACAGACAGCACGCGGGCTTCAAATTCGTGCAGAAACGAGTTGTGGTAATAAAGCCGGTCGGTCAACGGATCATCACTCCGGATTAACAGATGCTTCTAGAATACTGCGCTTCAGCTCACATCAGAGGTTTATCGAGGGCGCGCGCCGCCTGCGCATAATGATCGAGCGTCCGCGTATCGAAGAGTACGAAGTGCACCTCACGAACGTGGGCCGCCTTTTCCAGAGCAGCCGCAGCAGCGCTGACTGCAATTTGTGACGCCTGATCAACTGGATAGCGATAGGCGCCGGTCGAAATCGCCGGAAAGGCAATGGAGGCCAGCTGCAACTCGTCGGCAATGCGAATCGACTCGCGATGGCAGGCCGCCAGGGTCTCGGGCTCGCCGCGTTTGCCTCCGCTCCAAAAGGGACCCACGGTATGGATCACGTAGCGCGCTGCCAGACGTCCGGCCGAGGTCGCAACGGCTTGCCCGGCAGGGAGGTGGCCAATACGCTCGACGACCTGCTTGCAGGCTTCAAGGATTGCGGGGCCCCCGGCACGATGAATGGCGCCATCCACGCCGCCTCCTCCCAGCAGCGAAGAGTTGGCGGCATTGACGATGGCATCCGTCTGCTCACGCGTAATGTCGCCGGGCCCGGCAATGACCAAAGCTCGGTCGCCCAGCGCAACGCGAAGAATCTCCTGGCCGCCATTCATATCATGTCCACGTGCAAAGCGCTTGCCCATCGTACCGCAGATTCGGGTCGAGAACCCGGAGTTGCTGATGTCCATTCGAAAGGCGCAGACCAGCCAGCGGCAGCGGCACGGCAAGAGAGATCGCTCAGACCTCCTTATGGGGATGCCGGTCCTGGCTGTCATCCTCCCACTCGAGAAAGGCGCGAAAGGCAGCGCCGCGATGGCTGTAGCCAGCTTTCTGTTCGGCGGTCAGTTCGGCGAAGGTCTTACCGATCTCCGCAAAATAAAACAGGGGATCGTAGCCAAAACCGTTGGATCCCCGCGGGGCATGCAAGATGACACCTTCTGCTTGGCCGTGAAATGTCGCCAGCGCATGACCGTTGCGGGCGGCGGCAATGACGCAGACGAAACGTCCAGTTCGGAATTCGTCCGGCACATCGTGCAATTCGCGCAGCAGCCGGGCGTTGTTGGCCTGGTCGTCAGAGTTGCCGGAGTCTTCCGCGGCCTGCGCTTCGTCAGCGGCGTAGCGGGCGGAACGCACTCCCGGCGCGCCGTCCAACGCATCCACTTCCAGCCCTGAATCGTCGGCGATGACCAACTCGCCTTCAGCATACTGGCTGTAGTATTCGGCCTTCTTGCGAGCGTTGGCCTCGAAGGTGGCGCCGTCTTCGACAACCGACGGCAGCAACGTAAAGCCGGGCAGCGTATCAATCTGAACCTGGTGAGCGCGAGCAGCTCCTACCAGATCACGAATTTTGCCAGGATTGGATGTAGCCACCAGCACCCGCTTCATTGCGATCTCCTCCGACCAACGTACCAGAATCCGCAGAGAAAAATGAGCGCAGCGAAGCTGATTCCGTCGCCCAGCCACCGATCCGGCGTGCGGACGAATTGAACCTCGACCTCACTGTGACCGGCAGGAAGAGCAATCAGCATGCGGCCGGTAGGGTCATCGGATTGTGGCCTCATTTGAATGCCGTTGACCGTCACTCGCCACGCTGGATAGTTCATCAGCCGGAGCACAGCCTGCACCGGTTGCGGCGAATCGACGGCCAACTGCTTGTCATATGTGCTCCAGCGCAAGGCCGTCCCATGCGCGCTCGATGGAACCACGCCCCCGTGTTCGTCGCGCAGGCGGAATTCTGGGAAGTCAGGCTTGATCTCGTAATTGTCACCGCCGGCCGGAACGTACTCATCCGTCCCGATGTAACCGTAGCCCGTGTGATAAATGTTGGAAATCATGAACGGGGTGTCTGCCGGCTCGCAGCGCGGCTGCAATGCCAGATTGGCGGCTGCAATCAGGGCTGCGAAAGCGACCGCGTATACCCACGATTTGCCACGAAACCCCGGCAAGGCGATGACCACGAACACGGCGTACGCCGCACCCGTGATGAGCAACCAACGCCAGGGAAACTGCACAAACTGCAGCTCCGGCATCAGACGGTAAGCCCAGCCCATCACCGGTAGCATCAGCAAGAATGACATCGCCGCCAGAATCATCAGCGACCACCACAGCTTTGGCAGGATTCTGCGCCGCGATCGCGCCGCCCAGGTCGCTAGAGCCGTAACCGCCAGTTCTCCGGCGGCGAGCCATGACAGCCGGGTCAGGAAGCGATCGTGCGCCATATCGCCGGTACGTGCGAACAGAAAGTTCTCGTTCGGCCGCACTCCAGCCGAAAGCAGTTGTCCCCACGTGATCCAATTTTTTTCGTACAGCACTGGAACCATGTAAAAGGCTGCCAGCACCATGCCCAGCAGCAGCGCACTTCCTCCGTAAAGGAAAACCCGTGAATTGCGGCGGAAGACTGTCATCGCCGCCAGCAGAAGTACGACAGTGTAGGACAAGAGGATTGCGGCCGGAACATTCGTCAGCCAGGCAGCCGCCAGGGTCAAGGTCAGGGGAACAAACATCTCGCGTGCGGGGCGATCGCGGATGATCCACAGAATGAGCAGAGGCAACAGCGATGCGGCCAACATCTCGGCGAAAGCGCTGCGAGCGTAGAGCGTCAGCAGCATATAGGGATTCACGGCGTAGGCGATTGCAATCAGCGTAGCTTCCGGTTCGGTGAACCATTCCCGCGAAAGCGCGTGCATGGCCAGCCCGGCCAGAAAGACTGCGCAGAAATCGACCGCGACCGGCACAAATAGCCAAGGGACCAAGGTTCCGAGCGCGCCTCCCAGCATCCAGGAGAGCGGAGGATAGAAGAGGAAGCGCGGCTCACCGCTGCCATAGTTGGCATAAGCTGCCCAGCGCGGATAGACGACGCCTTCGCGCCACTGCTGGGTCACTTCCATCCAGCTATTCATGTGGAAGGTGAGATCGTGCCCGCAGGCGATTCCGCGAACGCTGAACGGTGCAATCACGGTCAAGGCGGCGAGAATCAAAGCCCAGATAGTCGCTGCCTTCACCGCAGAAGCCTGTCGATCCATGGCTCACATGGTAACCGTCAGCCGAGACTTGATCATTTCCCAGGGTTGGGCCCTGCTTTGGCGTGTTTAATTCCGGCGCAGAAATGTTCAATTGCACAAAATTATTCCGATGTTAATGCTCTTTTAACTTCAGGTTCAACCTCGGTTTACCTGTATCGAGTATCAAGGTACAGCCTCAGAATCCACGCTTGAGGATCGGAAAGGGTGAGGAGACCTATGCGTCAGTTTCTGGCAACTACGTTAATGGCGGTCATAACCTTCGGACCGCTTGTGAATGCGAACGCCGCTCCGGCAGGGCCGCCTGCAAGATCGGTAGCCGGCACACCAGCAACTCCCATTACACATCTGGTTGTGATCTTTCAGGAGAACGTCTCCTTCGATCACTATTTCGCTACCTATCCCAACGCGACCAACCCTCAGGGCGAGCCGCCCTTCACGGCGTTTGTTAATACGCCCACGGTCAACGGCCTGCAGGGCGGCCTCAGCACCAACAATCCGAACTTGAATCCCGCCAATGGCGCGGGCGCGACCAATCCGTTTCGCCTGGATCGCTCGCAGGCCGCCACCGCCGACCAGGACCACGATTACACCCCTGAGCAGCTGGCTTTCGACAAAGGCTTGATGGATCTGTTCCCGGCCAATACCGGTACTGCTGGTCCGCCTCCCAGCGCTCCCCCGGAACAAGTGCTGACCACCGGTCTGACAATGGGGTACTATGACGGCAACACCGTCACCGCGCTGTGGAATTACGCTCAGTATTTCGCGATGAGTGACAATTCTTACGACACCAACTTCGGCCCGTCTACTGACGGGGCGTTGAATCTGATCTCCGGCCAGACCAATGGCGTTACCCAGAACGAAAACGGAACCGGCGCCATCATCGGGGATGGCAATGGCGGGTATACGCTGATCAGCGATGCTGACCCGCTGGGCGACGCGTGCTCCACGACTTCGGGCGAAGTATTACAGATGGGCGGTCAGAATATCGGTGACCTGCTCAATACGGCGGGCGTGAGTTGGGGATTCTTCGAAGGCGGCTTCGACTTAACCATCACGAACCCCAACGGCACCACCGGCTGCCACCGCAGCCACACCTCCACCATCACTGGAACCAATAAGGCTGACTACATCCCGCATCATCAGCCGTTCCAGTATTACGTTTCCACGCAGAACCTTCAGCACACCCGCCCAACTTCGCTCCAGACCATTGGACAGCAGGGCGACGCCGGCAACCACCAGTACGACACCCACGACTTCTTCGATGCTATCAACGCCGGCAACTTCCCGGCCGTCAGCTTCCTGAAGGCGCCGGGCTATCAGGACGAACACGCCGGCTATTCCGATCCTCTGGATGGCCAGACGTTCATCGTCGATACCATCAACTTCCTGATGCAGACCCCCTACTGGGCGTCCACCGCGGTCGTGATCAACTATGACGACTCCGACGGCTGGTACGATCACCAGTTGGGTCAGATCCTGAACACCTCGCAAACCAGTGCGGACGGCCTGACCGGCACTGGCCTATGCGGCACCGTTGCTCCGCAACTGGCGGGCATCAGCGCCCCGCATGCTCAGGGACGTTGCGGCTACGGGCCGCGGCTGCCCATGCTGGTAGTTTCGCCCTATGCCAAGCAGAACTTCGTCGATCACACGATGACGGATCAGTCTTCGATCATCCGTTTCGTCGAAGATAATTGGCTGGGCGGCCAGCGCATTGGCAATGGGTCTTTCGATGGCGTGGCTAATTCCATTGCCTCGATGCTTCAGTTCGTTCAACCCAGTACCTGCTCGCGATATGTGCTGCTGAACGACATGACGGGTCTGGTAACTCAAACTGGCTGCGCTCGCTAGTTGATCGGCGTCCGCAGCTTCTAACAACTATCGAACTCCGGCAATGGATGCAGCGGCTTGATCGTCTGCATCCATTGCTGTTTTGTGCTCTACTGGGTCGAATCCAAGGTGAACGAGTGACCTCACGCCGAAAGTTCTTGCAGCAGTCTTCCATGCTGGCTGGCGGAATGCTCCTGGGCCCGTCGCAGGGACGGCGCGCGATGTTCCACTCAGTGGGGCCGCAGCCGAACACGCTCAACGTCAGCACGCTGCCGGCCTTTGTGGACCCGCTACCGCTGCCCCCGATCGCCAAGCCGAACGGACTGCGCTCGCTGCCCTCTGCTCCGAAAATCAAGCTGCCCTGCTACCGTTTGGCAGCGCAGCCCACCGAAATGAAGATTCACCGCGACCTTAAGCCAACCCGCTTCTGGTCGTTCGGGGGCGCCGTACCGGGCCCGACGCTGGAAACTCGCAGCGGAGAAGCTTTCCTGGTCGAATGGGCAAACCAGTTGCCGCAACAACATTTTCTGCCCATCGATTACCGCCTGCACGGAGCCGAGGCCGACAAGCCGCAAGTGCGAACCGTGGCGCATATGCACGGGGCGTTCGTGCGTCCGGAAAGCGACGGTTATCCCGAAGACTGGATCGTTCCCGGTAAATCAGCGCTCTATCACTACACCAATCAGCAGGACGCGGCAATGCTTTGGTATCACGACCACGCCATGGGAATTAATCGTCTCAATATTTACGCCGGGTTGTTTGGTTCGATGTTCGTGAGGGACAAAGTTGAGGACGGGCTGCATCTTCCCAGTGGCAAGTATGAAGTGCCTCTGGCAATTTTCGACCGCCTCATCACTCCGGAGGGCCAACTCTACTATCCGATTTCAGAGAAGCCCAAAGCGCCCTGGGTTCCCGAAGTTTTCGGCGACGCCATTCTGGTGAATGGCAAGCTTTTCCCTTACTTGGAGGTTGAGCCGCGCAAGTATCGGCTACGCGTACTCAACGCCTCGAACGGCCGCTTCTATCATCTCTCGTTCCAGAACGGTTTGGCGTTTCATCAGATCGGAACTGACCAGGGCTTGCTGCCTGCTCCGGTTGCGGTGAAGAGCGTGATGCTGGCTCCCGCAGAACGTATCGATGTGGTCGTCGATTTCAGCAACAGCCGGGGCGAGCAGATCGTGTTAAAGAACGATTCTTTCAGCGTCATGCAATTCCGGGTCTCGGCTAACAAAGTGAGTGACGACAGTTCCCTGCCCGCACAACTGCGCCCGGTGCCCAAGATTCCCGAGTCTGAGGCGGTAAGAACGCGTTTACTTACGCTGGATGAATATCAAAACCTGGTCGCCGAACCGATCCTCCTGCTCTTGAATGGAACCTATTGGCATCAGCCCATCAGCGAGAAGCCGGCCCTCAACAGTACGGAGATCTGGAGCTTCGTCAATCCTACCGACGACACCCACCCGATCCATCTGCACGCGGTGCGCTTCCAGATTCTCGACCGCCAGCATTACGAACCGTGGACCTACCAGACAAAACAGGAGTTTCGTTTCCTGGGACCGCGGATGCCTCCCGAGCCTGGCGAGGCGGGATGGAAAGACACAGTACGCTCCGACTCCAAGATGGTGACGCGAATCATTGTGCGCTTTGAAGGCTTCACCGGACGCTACGTCTGGCACTGCCACATCCTGGAACATGAAGACAACGAAATGATGCGGCCCTACGAAATTGTTGCGGGTTAGCTGATGTTCTTTTGCCGCTCCGCAGTACAATGAGCGAACCCTTTAGGTTCGACTCATGAAAATTCAGGATGTTCGCCAGGAATTTCCCGCGCTGCAACAGCAGGTCTTCCTCGATTCTGCCTGCGTCAGCCTGGCTCCAAAGCGCGCAGTCGAGAAGCTGCGTGCCTTCCTCGCTATGGCTGCCTATTGCCCGTCGGGATCTTCTACCCAGCATCATCTTGATATGGACGCGATGCGCAGTGCGGCGCGGCCGCAGGTGGCGCGGCTGATCAACGCCGGCGAAGATGACATCGCCCTGGTAGAGAGCACGACTCACGGCTTGAACCTGATCGCAAATGCCATCCCGCTGGAACGCGGCGATCGGGTCGTGATCAGCGATCTGGAGTTCCTGGAGGTCGCAATCCCGTGGGTGCAGCAGCGCGATGAAATCGGCATTGCGATCGACACCGTGCCGAACCGTGCCGGGCAGATCCTGATCGAAGATGTAGCAGCGGCAATCGCACCGCGCACCAAGGTTGTCGCCATCAGCTCGGTGCAGTGGAGCAACGGCTTTCGTTGTGACCTTGACAGGCTGTCGCACCTTTGCCGCGAACGTGAAATATTTCTGATCGTCGACGCCGTGCAGCAGATCGGCGCTGTTCCGCTCGACGTACAAAAAACTCCCGTGGACGCCATCTCCTGTGGCGGGCATAAGTGGCTGATGGCTCCGTTTGGCTGTGGCTTTCTGTACCTCAGCAAGCAGTTTCGCTCCAAGGTGAAGCCGCCGCTGGCAGGATATCTTTCGGTCAGTGAACCGGCAGACGGCTGGGGAAGCTATTTTCGTACTCCGTCGATCACTGCGGTGCGCGACTACGGTTTCGTGGACGATGCCCGTCGTTGGGAGACTGGCGGTACAGCGAATTATCCCGGCGCCATCGGTTTGGCCGAGTCGGTTGGACTGATCAACGACATCGGCATTGAAAATGTTGGCGAGCACATTCTATCGCTCACTGACTATCTGATTGCGGGCCTGAAGCAACAAGACGTCCAGGTGGTTACGCCAGAAGATCGGCGCTACCGCTCGGGCATCGTGACGTTCACTGTGGGGGATGTGGAAGATAACATCGCACTCACCAACTTTCTCCAGGAACACAAGGTTCTGGTCTCGGTGCGTTACACCTCAGACGTTGGCGGAATACGCGTCTCGTGTCACCTGTTCAACCTCAGCGAAGATCTTGACCGACTGCTCGAACTGACCGGCACATTCCTGCGCCGGCATGCCAAGGCGACCACTTGATGGCAGCCAACCCCGTTCCACTTCCTGATCGCCACGAGCAACTGATTGACAATGAGCAAGGCCTGGCGCGGCAGCTAAGTGAACGCCAGTTGAGCATGATCGCCATCGGCGGCGCGATTGGCACGGGACTATTCCTGGGCAGCGCTCTGGCGGTTCGCGCAGCCGGACCCGGTGTGATCTTGAGTTACCTTTTCGCATCCGGCATTGCGCTCCTGCTGATGTATTGCCTCTCGGAAATGGCGGTCGCCCATCCTACGGCGGGATCGTTCGGCGTCTACGCCGACCTGTATATCTCGCCCTGGGCAGGCTTCGTGGTCCGCTACACCTACTGGGCGGCGCAATCGGTTGCCATCGGCGGCGAAGCCGTCGCGGCATCTATTTATACGCAATGGTGGTTTCCAAACACGCCGGCATGGATGTGGGTACTCTTTTATTCGGCTGTGCTGATCTTTGTGAATGCGCGCAGCGTAGGAGCGTTTGGAGAATTCGAGTACTGGTTCTCCATGATCAAGGTGAGCGCCATCGTGGTGTTCATCGTTCTTGGGGCGGGTATTCTGTTCGGCATTCATCAGCAGCGTCCGATCGGACTGGAAAATTTTCGAGCAAATGGAGGCTTTCTCCCCAAAGGATGGACCGGAGTCTGGCTGGCGCTGGCCTTCGTCATCTTCAGCTTTATTGGTACTGAGATTGTCGCGGTCACCGCCGGCGAGGCGAAGAATCCGGAAAAGGCCGTGCCCCGCGCCATGCGAACCATGCTGGTGCGGCTGGTGGTTTTTTATCTGGGAGCAATCACCATCCTGGTCGGCGTCATTCCCTGGACGCAGATCCAGCCTGGAAGAAGCATCACAGTCAGCCCATTTGTGCGCGTCTTCGACCTGATGCACATTCCAGCGGCAGCCCACATCATCAACTTCGTTGTGCTGACTGCCGCGCTGTCGGGGATGAATTGCAATCTCTATCTGGCGACCAGGATGGTCTTCTCGCTGTCACGGGGAGGTTATGCTCCCCAGGTACTGGGACGAGTCTCGAAAAAGGGCACACCGATTCCTGCCCTAATTTTCTCGGCCGCGGGACTCGGCATTGCTACCATGTTCGCCATCTGGTTGCCCGGATCGGCCTACGTCTACATGTTCGGAATCGCCCTGTTCGGCGGGTTATTCGTTTGGCTCATGATTTTCGTTACCCATCTCGGCTTTCGCAGATACCGGCGTGTCCACGGGGGCCGGCAACTACCGGTGAAAATGCCCTTGTTCCCCTGGACCACGATTGCCGGAGGGGCGGCAGTGCTGGCGATCATTCTTTCAACCTGGTGGGTGGAAGGCATGCGGGTGACGCTGGAAGCGGGTATTCCGTGGCTGTTGTTTCTGACGGTGCTGTATCACATGTGGGGAAGAAAGCGCGCCTCACGCCTGATGTGAAGAATTGTAAATAGTTGGGACCATTTCGCGTTTGCCGCGAACTTTTTCTTCCAGTTCACGTCTATATGAGTAACCCAAATCCAAGGTGGGCGCCGAACCCCAACAGACGTAAACAGGCGCCCACCGCCCTTTTGATTAGCGGTCAGCATTCAGCACTCAACTCAGCCGGCTACCAATCCAATCGCCGGGCGAATTGGTGTGCACCCAGCCGCGCGCGGTTGTTTTCGCGGCGCTTCGCCATCGGGCCGAAGGCTAATTGCTGAGTGCTGACGGCTCCGTTCGGCGTTACAATAAATCTTGAGTAGTTACCATGCAGTTAACAGTCTTACAGCCCCAAGTTCCCGAGGCGCGGTGGTGGGAGACCATGGCCGATGGGCGTCTGCACTGCTACCTTTGCCCGCGCCATTGCCACATCGGAGAAGACCAGCACGGCTTCTGCTTCATCCGCAAGAACGAAGGCGGACGGCTGATCCAACTCGGCTACGGACGGCCGGCGGCAATCGCCATGGATCCGGTCGAGAAGAAACCACTTAATCATTTTTTTCCAGGCAGCAAAATCCTTTCCATGGGAACCGCGGGCTGCAATATGGGCTGCTCGTTCTGCCAGAACTGGGACATTTCCAAGGCGAAATCCGACCAGGTAAATTCTCTTACGCTCACTCCCGAGAGCGTGGCCGAGCTCGCGCTCGAGCATCACGCTCCGCACCTGGCCTTCACGTATAACGAACCGACCATCTGGGGCGAGTACGTCATCGACATTGCACGCGAGGCGCACGACGCCGGCCTAAACACCGTGATGGTGTCGAATGGCTACATCACGCGCGAGGCATTCTTCGACATCTATCGCTACATCGACGCCGCTAACATCGACCTGAAGGCATTCACTGAAGATTTCTACGGCAAGGTCACGCTGACCCATTTGCAGCCCGTGCTCGACACGCTGAAGTGGCTGCGGCACGAGACTGGGGTGTGGTTCGAGATTACCAATTTGATCATTCCCACGCTGAACGATGGCAACTCGGAATTCAAAGAGCTGTGCGACTGGATATTGGAAAATCTGGGCGACGATGTTCCACTGCATTTCACCGCGTTCCATCCTGATTTCAAGCTGCAGGACAAGCCGCCAACTCCACCAGAGACCTTGCATCGCGCCCGTCGCATTGCCCAGCAGACGGGCTTGAAGTACGTTTACGAAGGCAACATCTTTTCCGATGGTGGCAACACGATCTGCCCCGGCTGCAAGCAAGTGGTGATTACACGCTCGTGGCATTCGGTGAGGTCGAACCGGCTGAAGAACGGCTGCTGCGCCAGCTGTGGGACTAGGATTGCGGGAGTGTTCACGCAAGCTGAAGCTGGAAAACGCAGGGCGTGGGCTGAAGGAAAGCTTAAGCACAGAGTCACGGAGTAAGCTCGGTCGGGTGACACCTCAGCCCTACCGCTCTTCCCTGCCAATCCATTTTGTTGACGTCTCAGATCGAAACTCCGACATCTTCTCCAGCAACCGTCCGGGACCTTCGTCGTCTAACACCAGCTGCCGATTAAGCGGGCTTAGAAATCCCTGGCGCACGGCGCGATCAAATAACTCGAGCAGCGGCGCATAGTAGTTCTCGATATTCAGCAGACCGCAGGGCTTGGATTGCAAGCCCAGTTGCGACCAGGTCACGACTTCGCAGAACTCTTCCAGTGTGCCAAACCCGCCGGGCAACGCAATGAAGCCGTCGGACAGATCGGACATCAAGGCTTTACGCTCGTGCATGGAGTTCACCACGCGCAGATCCGTTAAGCCGCGATGACCCACTTCTCTTGCCATCAGTGATTCAGGAATCACGCCGGTTACGCGACCTCCGAGCCGCAGCACGGTGTCTGCGAGCACGCCCATCAGCCCGATATTGCCGCCGCCGTAGACCAGCTCAATGTCGCGCTCGACCAACAAAGTGCCGAGACGTTCGGCGGCCGTCTGGTAAGCGGGCCGGTTTCCCAAATTGGAACCACAAAAGACACAGATTCTCTGGAAACGCATAGACAAGCTCTAACCACCAGTAAGATTACGAGTGTAATGGAGAAGGAGTAGTCGCTGGTAATGCAAGGCGCGACGCATATGTGGGGAGCAGAATGCAGCGGAGAAACTGCATCGTTTGATAACTTTTATCATCTGATAGGTATGCGCCCAGAGACTTATAACGAGTTTCGCCACTTGTGCCGCGCGCGCAATCTGGCAGCGACCCATCAGCGGCAGAGAATCTTTGAAGCTGTGGTCTCGCGTCCCGGGCATTATTCGCCTGAAGAGATCTACGAGCAGGTAAAACAAGACTTGCCGTCGATCTCGCTTGCGACCGTCTATAAAAACCTTAAAACCTTTCTTGAGGCGGGCATCTTGCGCGAAGTGAGCCTGCATCACGGTACTTGGCGCATCGAGGCCAATCTTCATCCCCATCATCATCTGGTTTGCACGCGTTGCCGCTCCATCACTGATCTGGACGAGCATGTGCTCGCTCCCGTTAAGCTGCGAGGCAAGCTGCCCTCGGGCTTCAAACTGGAGAAGTTCAGTATCGAAATACAAGGGGTTTGCAAGGCATGCGCAGCGTCATCAAGAACTCATCATTAATTCTTATATTTAAAAGGGAGAAAACAAGATGCTAGGAATAGGCGAGAAGTTCCCTGACTTCAGTGTGACTGCCACGGTCAGCACTAACAAAGATAACGCATTTAAAACTATTACCAATGAAGACTACAGCGGCAAGTGGAAGATTTTCTTCTTCTGGCCGAAGGATTTTACTTTCGTGTGCCCAACCGAAATTGCCGCCTTCGGCAAGTTGAACAAAGAATTCCAGGAGCGCGACGCGCAGTTGCTGGGCGGCAGCACGGATTCGGAGTTTGTTCATCTGGCATGGCGCAACCATCATCCCGATCTGAAAGACCTTCCCTTCCCCATGCTGGCCGACATCAAGCGCGACTTGACCGGACAGCTGGGCATCATCGACGAAAAAGAAGGCGTGGCCCAGCGGGCGACGTTCATTGTCGATCCAGACAATGTTATTCGCTTTGCCTACGTTACCGACCTGTCGGTGGGCCGCAATCCGCAGGAGGTTTTGCGGGTGCTGGATGCGCTGCAGACTGACGAACTCTGCCCGTGCAATTGGCAGAAGGGTCAGGAGACTCTGCAGGTCTGAAGGGAATCCTCTCCCTTGTTCTTTAGTTCGTATCAGGGCGCCCTTCGACTCCGCCGAAAGGTGCCCTGATACAAAGCGAAATCGTGAAAACGACTCTGGTTTTGCGTGGCTTGCTTCCTACTCCATGCAAAGCCTTTTTCATGATGAAAGGTCGATCAAGCTATGAATTTCGATACTTTAATGGACACTGTTCCCGCGTACGCAAAAGACTTGAGACTCAACTTCTCGAGCGTAGTGCGCCAGCAAACAGAATTAAATGAACAGCAGGCTTGGGGAACCGTGGTTGCCTCGGCGATCGCGTCGCGTAATCAGCAGTTCATTCTGGCGGCACTGGAAGAAGCCGCGCATCACCTGAGTCCCGAGGCTCTGGAGGCCAGCAAGGCCGCGGCCGCCATCATGGGAATGAACAACATCTTCTATCGCTTCCTGCACCTTACCTCGAATGAGAAGTACGGCACCATGCGGGCTGGGCTGCGGATGAACGTGATGCGGACACATGGCATTGATCTCCTCGACTTCGAGCTGTGGTCGACGGCGGTATCGGCGATCAATGGCTGCGGAAGTTGTGTGGATTCCCACGAAAAGACGCTACGCGAAAAAGGTGTCAGTGAAGAGACAATTCTGGCGGCCGTGCGCATTGCATCCGTAGTTCATGCTATCGCAGTGGTGCTGGATACCGAGGCCGTCACCGCACCTCAACTTGCAACCGTCTAGCCGCGCCGTCAGGATTTAGAAGCTAAACGATCGGAACGCACGGCTATCGATCCTGATCTGTGCTCAACGCGGCAAGATACGGCTCATAGGAGAAACCAAACCGCTTTAGGTTTGGCAAGCTCGCTGCGCTATTCGGATTGAAGGGCTCGAAGCCCCCGGCCGGAGGCAGCAGAATGGTCTGCACGGTGCGCCGGTCGGAATACAGGATGCTCAGCGACATCAACGGCCAATCGGCATGCAGGTTGCGTATGGGCTGTCCGTTTACGACGACTTGGGATAGCAGCGTGTCGTCGAAGGGCACTGGCCCGGAATGAGTCCGCAACTCGACGCGTAGCAGAGTCAGCATGTTCGACCACTGCGTACTGGCGACCATGCTCCAGCCGGACTGACAGATCCCCAGTACAGCCGCCATGACGAAGAGTCGCTGATACTTGGCCGTTCCGACTCGCAAGAGATGGAAATGCAGCGCCAGGAAGGCGGCGGCCAGAGCCAGTGGCGCGCTGGCATTCATGGTGCGAGCGATCACGTGCGTGCCGAAATGAGTTGTTTCCGGATGCAGGATGATACGCAGAGGGATGGCAAGTGAGCAGACAACGGCAATTCCCACAAAGCTGTTGAGAACGATGCGGTAGCGCTCCGGAACCAGCACGACGAAGGCGCACAACACCAGAACGACGCACGAGACACGCGCCGCGATGTGGTCATTGTGCAGGACAAACAGCATGCTCTTCAGGAAGCCCTGGCGATTGGCCACGTCACGGGGAAAAATAATCGCGAGCATGGCGAACAGCGCTCCAAGCGCATACCACGAGAGAAACACCCAGCTCAACCATCGCTCACGCTTGCTGTCCACGATGGCAAGATACCGATAAACACAGGCGCCGCACAGGATCAGACCATAGAGCGCCATGCTCTCGTAACAGACCAGGAGTGGCGCGGAGACCAGAACCATGGCGGCCAAATCCAGCGGCCGAAACTCGTGGCGATACATCAGGCCGAACAGCGCGGGCCAAAACAGCGCGCTCATCAGGTGGGTTTCAGAGATCAGATAGACTTCGCTGTTCATGGTGATGGCAAACAGCGTGAGGAAAGGAAAGATCACCAATCGCTTGTCGCGGGCAAAGCGATAACAAAGCAGAATGCCAAGCGGCTTAAACGAAAATAGCGTGACACCGTAAATCAGACTGAGAAGTTTGGGGTTGTGCACGTGCAGTCGAGCCGCTAAGAGAGTGGGGTATTCCTGATAAGCAAACGCACCGAATCGGCCCACAAAGAAATCGCGCCAGCCGTGAACATTCCAGACTGCGACGTGATTCTCACTGAGCATTTTCACCAGAAACCAGGATCCATCGCCGTAGAGATGCCGGCCGGTCACGATGGCCAGAACCGCTTGGGCCCCGTAGGCAGCCGCGGCCATGGCCAGCAGCAGCATTACGCTAAGGCCGAGCGAACTCAACGCAACATCGGAGTGCGAACGGTCTACCGCTCGCAAGTACGCCGGGAAGCGGTCCCAAGTGGAGTCGTCCGCCGGAATTGTGCTGGTCGAGCTTACGCTTGATGCCATCGTTTAGTGAGTTTCTGTGGGCAGTTATCGTGATACTGCCACTGTGGCCGGGACCGGATTACCTGTTCGCACGCCGTTCACGGGTTTTCGCGCCTTGAAAATCATCTCCGAAAATCCCACGTATTGGCAGTCCAGGACTTCAAATCCATTGGCCCGAATTAATTCGGCCAAGCTGCGGCGAGTGTAGTGAGTAATATGTTCGTGCGCATAACCACCCTCCAGAACCTTGCCATACATCCATTCCAGCGCAACCCACGACCAACGTCCATAGTCGGGTGTTCCTAAGATGAGCGTACCCCCGGGCCGCAGGACACGCCACATTTCGTTCATGATTTCCGGATCTTGCGGTATGTGCTCGATTACCTGCGAATTGATTACCACGTTGAAGCTATCGGACAGGAAAGGTAGAGCAAAGGTAGAGGCCTGGACGAGCTTGGAATGATTGGGCTTCAGAAAACGAAGCTTGCGAAAAAGAATATCCACGCCTACGGCTTCTTTAAGGTCCAGGATAATTCTGCTGGAACCACAGCCGATGTCGAGAACGGCGGTCGAATCGCCAGTAAAATCCAGAATGATCTGGTGCCGTTTGCGTTGCCAGTAACGCTGCAGCCAGATGGGGCTGTCGAACGCGCGATAATCGTAGTCCGCGGAATCGACGGAATTACGCAGGCGCCACATCCGCACCAGAGTCTTCAGATAGGCAATAGCGACCTTAAGAAGCTTTGCATTCTCCTGCCTGGAGGGACGGCCTCGGTAATGGAAAGGCAGTTCAGCGATACTCCAGCCTTCGGCGTAAACGCGCAGCAAAATTTCTTCCAACACATCAAAATCACGGGCCTGGAGCGGCAGGCTCTTGACCGCAGCCAGCTGATACATACGGAACCCACTCGACAAATCCTTGTAAGGAAGGGAGAGCACGCGAGCGAAGGTGGCATTCAAAATCTTACTGAGCACTCGACGAAATGCGGACATCTCGGCCCGTCCGCCCGGAACATAACGGGAAGCAATCAGCACGTGGGCCTTGAAACGTGCACGCCACATCTCAGCAATGAACGAGGGACGATGAGACAGGTCGGCGTCCATGGTAAGGACGAAGGGCGCCCGGGCGGCAGCAAAACCCGCCAGCAGCGCGCCTCCGTAGCCCGGCTCGCCCGGTTGAACGACGCGGGCGCCGCGGCTCTCGGCAGATTCACGGGTGCCATCGTGAGATCCCCCATCAACCACGATGATCTCGCCCCGAACCTCAATCGAGGCGAGCACTTCCCAGAGGGAGGGCAGCAGGAGTTCGAGGTTTTCGCGTTGATCGATCGCGGAAATTACGATGCTGAGATCAGGAACCGAGGCCGAAGCCGGGTTCTGCTGTTGCCGGATTTCGATGGGGTTCTCGCTCAAATCAGAAATTAGACTCCACAGTTGTCCGGCGCGTTGCTTTCAGGCGCGGCTAACCGTTGGAATGGGGCACTCGGGCTGCCGCGCGTTCGCCTGCAATCATCATAAATCACAAGTGGTTGTGACGCGTGTACTTGTTGGATGTGCGCTCGGAATGTTCCGCTGGAGTGTATCTGGAGCAGACCGGAAATGCCGCAAGTGGCCAATATAGCGAGCACAGCCGCATTTAAGGCGGGCGCCGCGAATTTTGCGTATCACCCGCGCAGGTGACCGCCGGCACGCGGCAGGGTGCGCCGACCGAAAAGGTAAGCACGACCCGGTTGATCTTGGCCCCTCGGAGCGCTCCTATAGGCTCCGGCCGTAAATCACGGAGATACGATGTGGAGTACAGGGGGTCGTTGTGTTGACACCATACGGGTTGGATATTATCGAAAGCTGTCTGGCATGCAAGATGCGTGCAGAACATATTTTCTGCGACCTTCCACCGGCAGCCTTGCAATCATTCGAAAACATTAAATACGCTACCGCCTATCCTAAAGGCGCCGTGCTTTTCGTCGAAGGACAAGCGCCGCGGGGAATCTTTGTATTGTGCAAAGGCCGGGTAAAACTTTCGATCTGCTCGACCGATGGCAAGACCCTGATCCTGAAGATAGCCGAGCCGGGAGAAGTCTTGGGTCTGAGCGCTACCGTGAGCGGCAAGCCCTACGAGTTGACGGCAGAGACGGTCGATCCGTGCCAGGTGAATTTTGTAAAACGGGAAGAGTTTCTGCGCTTTCTGAAAGAGCACGCCGAGGCTTGCCTGCGGGTGGCCGAGCAACTGAGCGACAAGTACAACACGGCGTGCCGGGAAATCCGTTCGCTGGGACTGTCGCACTCTGCGGGCGAGAAGCTGGCGAAGTTACTGCTGGAATGGAGTGCCAAGAACGGTGAAGGCGCCAAGGTTGAACCGCGCCTGAAGCTGGCCTTGACGCACGAAGAGATCGCGCAGATGATCGGCACGTCGCGAGAAACGGTAACCCGCCTGTTTGCGGACCTGAAGAAACGGCAGATCGTGCAAGCCAAGGGCTCAACGTTGCTGATCCGCAACAAGGCGGCACTGAAAGCGATGGCGATCACGCAATAGATTGCCCGATAGTCAAACCGTCGAATACTACTCCGTGGGACTGTGTTTCTTTGCACTACGGACATGCTTGTTAGCGCCTTCCCAGTGAACCATTTCGGTCCCTAGTGTGAATAAGGTCACGAAAACCGGTGACTGCAGTCACTGCGTTAGTGGAGTGGAAGCAGTATTCCTGCAGTATGGAAAGCACGATTCAGTCGAGTTGCTTGACTTGCGATTTCCGTCCCGATCGCGTCTTTTGCGACATGCCCGCGGAGTCGTTGAAGGCCTTCGACGAGATCAAATCGCACGGTTCCTACCCCCGAAGTACGATTCTGTTCGCCGAGGGGCGGCCAGTTCGCGGCATCTACATTCTCTGCGATGGACGCGCCAAGCTTTCTATCTGTTCCGACACCGGAAAGCGGCTGACCCTGCGGGTAGCCGGCCCGGGAGAGGTCCTGGGACTGGGCGCCACGCTCTCCAATAGCCCCTACGAGCTCACGGCGGAGTTGTTGGATAACTCTCAGGTAGTCTTCATACGCCGCAAGGACTTATTGAAGTTCCTGCGGGAGCACCGCGAACTCTGTATGCAGGTGGTGCGCATGTTGAGCCAGGACCTGCACAGCGCCTACGAGCGAGTTCGCAGCATTGGCATGATTCGCACCCGCCATCCTCGCGTAATCTTTCAGCCGCGGGCCATGGTCGTCTGAGCTACTAAGGCAGCCACAAGCAATTCCAGCATTATTTCTTTTGATTACGTGCCCCTTGAATCCGGCGGCTTCGGCTTATATCGGCTGGGGACCACGTGCCTGCGGCGTGGCCGTTCACACCCGTAACCCCCTGTATGTGACCCCCGTCACAGAGTTGTAAGTGCTCGCATCACAGCCCATCCAGACATCCACCACCTATCGTGGACAGTACTGATTCCTAAGTTCATAACGACCGTGCACCTGATGCGGTCCCGGGGGAATAAGACGTGAAAACAAGTCAATACTCTGCTTCGCCGGCTGCCACCCTTCATAACGATTCATCGACAGCCGTCGAGGCCTCACCGAAAGACGAGCAAAGCACTGGAGGCAAGATGCCGAGAGAGAAAGTGACTCTTGACGGCAATGAAGCGGTAGCTTATGTGGCCTACAACGTCAGCGAAGTCGCCGCCATTTATCCCATTACTCCTTCGTCGCCCATGGGGGAGTCGTCGGATGCCTGGTCGTCGCTCGGGCATAAGAACATCTGGGGGACCGTTCCCAACGTTATCGAGATGCAGAGCGAGGCGGGAGCGGCCGGCGCACTGCATGGAGCGCTGCAAGCTGGAGCTCTGGGCACCACCTTTACTTCGTCGCAAGGCCTGCTGCTGATGATTCCCAACATGTACAAGATCGCGGGTGAGCTGACGCCGTGCGTCATTCACGTCGCGGCGCGCGCCCTCGCAGCCCAGGCGCTATCCATCTTCGGCGATCATCAGGACGCGATGTCGGTCCGGGCTACCGGTTTTGCGCTGCTGTCATCGAACTCGGTGCAAGAGGCGATGGATCTGGCGCTGGTCGCGCACGCGGCCACCCTGGAGTCGCGCATTCCCTTCCTGCATTTCTTTGACGGCTTCCGCACTTCGCACGAAGTTTCGAAAATTGAGCAACTCGGCCTGGACGACTTGCGGGCCATGATAGACGACGATCTGGTGCGGGCACATCGCGAGCGAGCGCTCTCACCCGACCATCCGGTACTGCGCGGCTCAGCCCAGAATCCGGACGTTTACTTCCAGGGCCGGGAATCGGTGAATCCCTATTACCTGGCTTGTCCCACCATCGTGCAGAATGCGATGGACAAGTTTGCGCAGATCGTCGGACGGCAATATCGGTTGTTCCAATATGAAGGCGCTCCCGATGCTGAAACTGTGATCATTGTGATGGGATCGGGCGCGGAAGCGGTTCATGAGACGGTTGATTACCTTACAGCGCGGGGCAAGAAAATCGGCATGCTGAAGGTTCGCCTAATGCGTCCGTTCTCGATCGACCACTTTCTGCAAGCACTGCCTGCCACGGTGAAGAGCATTGCGGTTCTTGACCGCACGAAGGAGCCCGGAGCGATAGGCGAACCGCTTTATCAGGATGTGATCACGGCGCTGACCGAGGGATTCACGGCAGGCAAAGTTCCCATGGCGACCTTCCCCAAGGTGATTGGCGGGCGCTACGGTCTGTCGTCCAAAGAATTCACCCCGGCGATGGTCAATCGGATTTATGAAGAGTTGACCAAGAGCACGCCGCACAACCACTTCACCATCGGCATCAATGACGACATCACCCACACCAGTCTTAACTACGACCCGGCATTTTCGACTGAAGCGCCGGAGACGGTTCGCGCCATGTTCTACGGCCTAGGCGCTGACGGGACCGTAGGTGCAAACAAGAACACGATCAAGATCATCGGCGAAGAGACCGAGCTGCATGTGCAAGGCTACTTTGTCTATGACTCGAAGAAGTCGGGTGCGGTGACCACCTCGCATTTGCGCTTCAGCAAGCAGCCGATCCGCTCGACCTACCTGATCTCGCGCGCCAATTTTGTGGCCTGCCATCAGTTCAGTTTCATGGAGCGGCTTGACGTTCTGAAGCCTGCCGATGACGGCGCGGTGTTCCTGCTCAACAGTCCTTTCGGACCGGATGAGGTCTGGGACAATCTGCCGCGCTCGGCGCAGGAAACCATCATCAAGAAGAAACTGCGCTTCTACGTGATTGATGGAGTCAACGTGGCCCGGGCGGCGGGCATGGGCGGCCGCATCAACACCGTGATGCAGACCTGTTTCTTCGCCATCAGCGGGGTGCTGCCGCGTGAAGACGCCATCGCCGCCATCAAGCACTCCATCGAGAAGACCTATGGTAAGCGCGGCGAGTCGGTGGTCCGCAAGAACTTCGCCGCGGTCGATTCGGCGCTGGAGAACCTGCATGAAGTGAAGGTTCCGCAGACGATCACCTCGAAGTTCGAGGTTCGGCCGGCGGTTCCGGTCAACGCTCCCGAATTCGTACGCAACGTGGAGGCGCTGATGATCACCGGGGATGGCGATCAGATCCCGGTCAGTGCGATGCCGATCGACGGCACTTTTCCCACGGGTACCACAAAGTGGGAGAAGCGTAATATCGCGCTGGAAATTCCGGTGTGGGATGAAGGGCTTTGTATCCAATGCGGCAAGTGCGTCATGGTTTGTCCACATGCGGTCATCCGGGCCAAGGTCTACGATCCGAAAGCGATCAACCATACGCCCGAAGGCTTCCAGACTGCGGTTCCCAAGTGGCGTGAATTCTCGGACCTGAAGTACACGCTGCAAGTTGCTCCGGAGGATTGCACCGGTTGCGGGCTATGCGTCGCCATCTGCCCTGCCAAGAGCAAGAGTGAAGTCAAGCATCGTGCCATCAACATGCAACCCCAGCCTGCGCTACGGGAGAAATACAACCAATACTGGGATTACTTCCTGTCGATCCCCGAGCTGTCGCGCGACAAGGTGTCGCACGGACAGGTGAAAGACGCGCAACTGCTGGAGCCGCTCTTCGAATTCTCCGGCGCCTGCTCGGGCTGCGGCGAAACTCCTTACATTTCCACCATGACGCGGTTGTTCGGCGACCGGGCACTGATTGCCAACGCCACCGGCTGCTCGTCGATTTACGGTGGCAATCTGCCGACGACACCGTACACGACGAACTCCGAAGGCCGCGGGCCGGCCTGGTCGAACTCACTGTTCGAAGACAATGCGGAGTTCGGCATGGGAATGCGGCTGGCTGTCGACAAGCAGAACCAATACGCGAAGGAACTGGTGGAGCGGTTGGCGTCGACTATCGGCGATGAACTCGCTGTCGGCCTGCTGAGCGCCGACCAATCAACCGAAGACGGCATTTTCGCCCAGCGCGATCGGGTGAAGGCGCTGAAAGAAAAGCTGAGCGGAAACAAAGCATCGGCGGCGCGCGATTTGCTGGCGGTTGCCGACGAGCTGGTGAAGAAGAGTGTGTGGATCATCGGCGGCGATGGCTGGGGATACGACATTGGTTACGGCGGCCTCGATCACGTACTGGCCTCCACCGCCAACGTCAACATCCTGCTGCTCGACACCGAGGTTTATTCCAACACCGGCGGCCAGATGTCGAAGTCGACGCCGTTGGGCGCGGTAGCCAAATTCGCGGCCGGCGGCAAACGTACTCCCAAGAAGGACATCGCCATGATGGCCATCAATTACGGCCGCGCCTATGTGGCACACATCGCCATGGGCGGCAACGATGGGCAGACGATGAAGGCCTTCCAGGAAGCCGAAGCCTATGACGGGCCCTCGCTGATCATCGCCTACAGCCACTGCATCGCGCACGGCTATGACATGGTCTACGGGCTCGACCAGCAGAAGGCCGCGGTCAATTCCGGGCACTGGCCACTGTTCCGCTACAATCCGACGCTCGCCAAGGAAGGCAAGAACCCGTTCCTGCTGGATTCGCGCGCGCCCAGCATCCCGCTGGAGAAGTACATTTACAACGAGACGCGCTACACCATGCTGGTCAACAGCAATCCTGAGGAAGCCAAGAAGCTGTTGCAGGAAGCGCAGGAAGGCGTCAACGAGCGCTGGAAGCTGTATCAGCACATGGCCGCGATGAATTTTGAAAAGGTATAAGAACCTGCGAGGAGAAATGATGATCGACCTTTCTACTAACTATCTTGGACTGAAGCTGAGGAACCCGGTCGTGGTATCGGCCTCGCCGCTGACGGAGAAACCGGAGAACTTCGCCCGCCTGGAAGATGCCGGCGCCTCGGCCATCGTGATGTACTCGCTGATGGAGGAGCAGATCGAGGCGGAGAGCGAAAACATCGACAATGCGCTGGAGCAGGGGATCAACAGCTATGCCGAGTCTACTTCTTACCTGCCCGACATGCAGAAGTATCACGTCGGCCCTGATCGCTATCTGGAGCTGCTGCACAAAGGAAAAGCTTCGGTGACCATTCCGGTCATCGGCAGCCTGAACGGGCGCTCTCCCGGAGGCTGGGTACGTTACTCGGAATACATGGAACAGGCCGGCGCGGACGCGCTGGAGCTGAACATTTTCGACATTCCCACCGATCCGTCCTTGACGGCAGCCGATCTGGAGACGCGCTACTGCGATCTGGTGCGCGCCATTCGCAAGAGTGTCCACATCCCCATTGCAGTGAAGCTGGGACCCTATTTCACTTCGTGCGCCAACTTTGTCAAACGGCTGTCGGAAGCGGGCGCCGACGGAGTGGTCATCTTCAATCGCTTCTATCAACCTGACTTCGATCTGGAAGAGCTGGAAGTGGTATCGAACCTGGTTCTGAGCAGCCCGCACGAATTGCGGCTGCGACTGCATTGGGCCGCCATTCTTTATCATCAGGTCGAAACCTACATTGCCATTACCGGCGGAGTTCACGATTCTTCCGATGTCCTGAAGTGCATGATGGCGGGGGCGCATGTGGCCATGATGACCTCGGCCCTGCTGAAGTATGGCATCGAACACATCGGAGTGGTACTGGCAGGAATGGAAAGCTGGATGGAAGAGCACGAGTATGTTTCGGTCCGGCAGATGCGCGGCAGCATGAGCATGGTAAACGTGGAAAATCCGGCAGCATTTCTGCGCGGCAATTACCTCAAGATGCTCGGCTCCTACAGCTGGCGTGAACCAGGTACGGCATTAACGACGTTCTAGAAATTGTTTTCTCCCCCATGACATCAGGGCCGGCCGTCTAGCGGAGCCGGCCCTGACTGCCTTTCATCCCCATTTATAGTGAGCCGTCCGGGCTTTCGACCGATGCAACCGATCATGGCCCCTTCATCTTGTCCTTCACGCTTTTGGCCAGCTTCTCGATCTGGTCGGCTTGCTTGATGACGTCCAGCGATAAAGTATTCTCGTTACTCTTGTCGACGGATTGTTTCAGCTCCGTCGCCAACTGCAGAATCTTGTCCGCGTCCTTTTTGATTTCCTGCTGACGCTGGAGATTGAACTTTTTGAGCGCGGCTTTGCGCTGCTGGATCTCCCAGGAGTCTTCCGTGGGACCGGGCGGCGGGGGCGCGCCAGGAACCGGGACCGGCTGACTGGCTTGCGCGGCGCAATACAATCCGAGCCAACAAAACAGTGTTGCCATCAGCAATAGTTTGCAGCATCGACGCGGGTAGTGAGTATTGGTTGTCATGGGACCAACGTGATTATATTCCGCGGACTGGCAGGGCCGGCGGCGTGCGATTTCCTTGCAAGGTCCCTATTCCAGGCGACTGGCCCGGGCCAGTGCGTTCCGTTCGCTTACGAACAGGTGGCGGGGGTAGCATCTCCTGCGTTTCCTGTCCGCATCTCACCGTGAAGATGCTGGAGAATTTCATTATCGGCTCGGCTTTTGGAGCGCTACTGGCTGCCGGATGGTATTTGTGCTTTCGACAGACTGAATCGCCGCCGCTCCCGGCATATTCTGGGCTGGATTCAGCGAGCTTTTTCGGGGCGCGGATCGGTTGGCTCGGTGCGCTGGGACAGCGCCTCGTGCTTTCACGTGGAATTGCGGTTGTGCCCTTCAATCTTTCGACGAGCATCGCTGGCAGTGCGCATGGAGCCACGCGAAATGCCGCTGCGCTGGCTGGCCAATCGGATGCAGCGATGGAAAGAGACCGTAACTTTCGAAGCCGAACTCGACGCCCATCGCGGTCTCAGCCTGTACGTTCAGAAGCACTGGTGGCGCGGCCGAACTCGCCGGGTCTGCCCCAAGTCGCTGGACGGCTGGAGCCTGCACGCGCTCGACCCCATGATGCTGAGCTCTCAACCGGAATGTCAGAGCAAGTTTGGAAATGTGCTCGACCCATTACTGGCGGCGCGCTCCAGCGAGTTCTTGTACGTCGTATTCCGCAAGCGAGCGCCGCAATTCGTAGCCTGCGCGCAGTTGCAATCGCTCTCGCCTGAGGAGCGTGGAGCTGAAATCTTCGACATGCTGCAGGCGCTGGCAAACAGCGCCTCGACTTCGGCCCACTAGAACCAGCGCCATCCGGATCCCGCTTGGGCAGCCCCTTGCTCATCGCCGGGTTTCGTTCTTCAATTACGACAAACCGCAAGGCTCCGGCGATGCAAGCAGTTTGTCCACATCCGCAAAGCGTTTCTGCACTTCAGGGAAGGTCAACGGTTGCAAGCGCCTCAAAGTCTTTCCGCGAGCATCGTTCACTGCGATGATCAGATTCCCGTGATGTTGCTTCAGTATGTCGCGCCATGTAACCAGCTCGGCGAAATCCTCCTGGTCGGTCGCCGTGGCATACAAGCTCACAAACGGAGTCTGAGCCAGCGCGTCGTACACGGTTACAGCGTGGCCTGCGCCAAGCGGGCGGCCTCCGCGAAAGTACGTCGTCGCCGCGACCGATGACGCCAGCGCCGGCACCATCTCCTTTTGACTCGTCCAGATGCCGACGGTAAACGGGCTGTGCGGTTCCGTCGTGATGCCGCAGCTTTTATCCATTACATGCGTGGACTCATGTAGCAGGACATAAGTCAGAGCATCGGTGCCTGTCGCTTTGATCGTGACGGTGATTCCGGAACCATCCTCAGTAAACACCCGGTGCTCTTTGGCCGTTAGAAACGTCGAGAGCGACTCGTCCAAAATGCTGGCGCGCAGCGTGATGTCATAAAGCCCGGTATTCGCAGCTGGAGAAGTAAGCCCTGTGCCTTCACCCGGAATGCCGTCGACGAAGGCGAGGTAGTGCAGCTTCTTCTCGAGCACGTAGCGGTTCGGAGCCGGAAGCGAAGCCAGCGCATCCTCCACCCTCGCTCTTTCGGAAGCGGTCAGCAGGTGTGGTTTGACATCTTCCATCCCCGCTTTCGTGAACTCGTCGACAGCCATCTGGGAGGGTGGCCCGACGCGGGTCATCAACGATTCGACCCCGGCCGCTTCGCTCTGCGGAGAAGCCTGCTGCGTTGCGTGCGCCAAGGGCATCAAGGCAACACCCAGTGCCGCGATCAAAGTCTGCAAGCGCATCCATCGGTGCCGCTTGCGATATGCGAGATCGATGATTCTTGAAATCTTCAAATGTATGAGGGGCATTGATTATTCCTGTCTCTGAACTCAAGTTCGCCGCTGGGCAGACTTTGAAATATCAATATGCTAACAGTCCGGCATCATTCTTATTGCTTCACAACTCGAAGCGCTGGAGAGGCTATGCGGTGGCCCAGTCCCCGAACAGGTCCCGCATCCAGTCGTGCGACAACGCAGTCCGCGAGAAATACCAACCTGCGCGAATCTGCCCTGACCGGATTGGCCTCGTGTCTTTCGCTGGACCTGGAGATTAATTGCTGCCGGCGAATCGCAATTTGCGGCGTGAGGGCACGAATTAATTGCAGGGCACCTAGTACTACCAATGGTAGTAGCTGTAACGGAGGAATAGCCTTGGAAGGTTTTTGGGAACGCTATCTCTTCGCAACTTTAGCTGTTAGGAGTACTTCGCAGCAGGCCTGGAGGAAGTCAGCAATGCAGTCCGCCCTTATCAGATATTTACGTCAAAATCACAGCGTTCTTTTCACTCTGGGTACTGTTCTACTTTTCATTTTCCCGACCATGATGCGGGCGCAGAATTCTACCAGCACGTTGCGAGGTGTGGTCGAAGACCAAAGCGGCAGGCGAGTGGTGGGCGCCCAGGTCGTCGTCCGGTTAACCGGGTCAGGATCTTCCATCGCGCGCGAGGCAACAGCAAATGATCGCGGAGAATTTCGCATTGATGGCCTTCTGCCCGGTCCCTATGAGGTAGCCGTTACGGCCAAAGGTTTCGCTGAGGCAAAGGCCGATGTAGACACCGCAGTCAGTGTGGTGCGCGATGTCACCATCACGCTCAAGCCTGCAGCCGCGCCGGAAACGGTGAATGTGCAGGCAAAGTCTTCCGGGATTACAACCGAAACGCTGGATACGTCGAGCGCGGTGCGTGGCGGCGTAGTGGACAGCAAGGACCTGGAAACCTTTCCGCTGCCGGCCCGCAGCTTTGCCAACATCGCTTATCTCGTACCCGGAACTGAGCCGGTCGAGCCTTCCGATCCGACCAAGGCGCGCATCACCGCGGTTTCCACCGGCGGAAGCTCGGGCTTGAACAACGAACTGTCGGTTGACGGCGCCGATAACTCCGACGACTGGATCGGCGGATTTCTGCAAAATTTCTCGCCCGATGGCCTGCAGGAATTTGCCGTGCGCACCTCGAATGAAGACGCGGACACCGGATGGACGACTGCCGGGTCGGTCGTGATCACCACCAAGCACGGCACTAACGATTGGCACGGCGACTTTGCTGTCTATGAGCGCGCGGCAGCGCTTAACGCCCGTTTTCCCATTGAGAATCCGGCACAAACCTGCACGAATGGTGTTTGCGTGAACAATCCCAAGCAACCCTTCTCACGCCAGAACTATGTTGCCACCATTGGCGGTCCCATCGTAAAGAACAAGGTGTGGTTCTTCACCTCGTTCGAGACCGTGCAGGAGGATGCCAGCGTCGCCTATAGTCCCGCCAGCACGACGCAGTTTAACGCGCTCTCGCAATTGGCCGCACAGGGATTGATCACCGGCTCTCCTTCTATCGCGACCCCCAATTTTGTTCCGATTCCCTTTCGCGACTATATGGGTACGGTGCGCTTTGACTGGTCGCAATCGCCGAAATCGAGTTGGTTCCTGCGGGCATCGGAAGACAGCTACGTCACCAACAACAACCTGGTGGAGCAGGGCACATTGCCGTCAACCGGTTTGCTTACCCACGACAACTACTGGAATGTGGCGCTCAGCAATACCTATACTTTCAATTCAAACACGGTGGGCACCCTGGTTCTGGATGCCAGCTTGTTGCATCTCACGCAGACTCGGAACTCCAATCTAGGCTATGCGCTGGCCTTCCCTTTCAGTTCCACAGCGCTGACCATCTCCGGATTCGAAACCTATGGCGACAACCAGTTCGCTACTCCTATTACTTTTTTCCCCGACTTGCGCAATCAGCAGAAATATCAGATCCGCTACGACCTGAGCCACATTATGGGCACCCACGCGCTCAAGTTCGGAGTCGACTTTATTCATGAACCGGTGCTGAGCGGGGCGTTTCCTGGAACCGCCGAAACTCTTGCCAGCTACGTTAATAACCCAACCTATTACATACAGAACCCTGGCGTGTTTGGAACCTTCAACCCGCAGTGTGTGAACTTCACCACTTCGGACGGCTCAACTTGCACGTACACTCCGGCCGGCGACGGCAGCTTTTCGCAGAATGTTCAGCGTATGGCGTTGTACGCTGAGGACTCCTGGCGAGTCACACCCAAGCTCACGGTCAACTACGGCTTGCGTTGGCAGTCGACCTGGGGGCTATTCACCGCTTCAGGGCGAAGCCAGGCGGACAATGCCGCGTACATCACCATGCAGGCATTGCAGATTCCGATTGTGCCCAGCCTGCCGCAGGATGACCACCACCAGTTCGCACCACGCCTGGGTTTCGCTTACTCTGTCGGCAGCAGCGGGACCACGGTAATCCGCGCCGGCTTCGGCATGTACTATGACGATCTGGCACAGAACGGATGGGCGACTGCATTCCAGGGGGTCAACGGCTCGAACTACACGGTCGGATCGTGCAGCCTTACGGGGGGCCCGGGTACGTATGCGCTGGTCGGCTCCGGCTGCCTGACCGGGGGCAGCGGCGCGACGGGAAATGTGATTGGATCGCCTTACAAAACGCCCTACGCCATTCATATTACCGGCGGCGTGCAGCACGCTTTCAACGATCAATGGCTGGCGAGCGCCGACTATGTATACGAGGACGGCGTTCATGGATACCGCGCCTTCCCCTATACCAGCGGCACCAACTTAACCACTCCACTGATTCCCACGTCAGACCCGAACTACGCTACGGACCAGACGAATGTGGTGCCGAATGTCAATGTGTTCGAGTCTGATAACCGTTCCAAGTACAACGCGCTGATGCTGCATCTGGCAGGGAATATGCGCCGCTTCAACGTGGTCGCAAACTACACGCTTTCCCGGGCGGATACCTGGGGTTGCCTGCTGGGCGAACTGTTTGACTATGTCGACGGTGTTTGCCAGCTGCCGAACGGCCAGCTGAATGCTTTCGGACCCGGAGACTACGGACCATCTGGCGAAAACGTTACCAGCCGCTTCGTGCTGGCCTTCACGGCGCATATACCTGGTGGATTCGAACTGAGCAGTATCAATCAGTTCGAGAGCGCCCGTCCCATCACCATCACGAATGCAGACAATACCGGCCGCATTTATGTGAACGGCGTGTATACAAGCCTGGACGAATTCCGCGGCACGCCTTACATCCAGTCAGACCTGCGAGTGACGCGTCCTTTCAAACCTAACGAGCGTTGGACGATCCTGCCATTTGTCGAGTTCTTCAATCTCTTCAACCGTAACAATCCCGGGGCGAATTACGCGGTCAATGTGGTCCAGCTTCCGGTTCCAGCAGATCAGATGATCCCAAATCCGGTGACGGGTATCACCAATGTCACCAGTGTTTGCACGAACCCGAGCTGCACTACCACCACACCTATCACCAGTCTGAAGCAGCTGGAGATACCCGAGGGCGCACTGGGCGATTTCTTCGGTCCGGGAACAACCGTGGGTATTCCCTTCGCAGCCCAGCTGGGTGTACGTGTGACCTTCTGAGGGAGCTCTGAAGAACTTGCCGCGGGGCTAAAGAGTTTGCTGAAAAACTCGAAAAGCAAGATCCCTCACCGGCTGAAGCTGGTTCGGGATGCCAAAAGTAAATGACCTGTAACGGCGCAGCTAACGCTGCGCCCTGCAAAACACGTCTAGCCCGGCTTTTTTCGCAGCCTGTAAGGCCGTGCCCTTTCAAAGCCGGAACTTAATCAGCGCTTCCCTAAGTGTGGAGCGTTGCGCAGCGCGACAAAAAGCCGGCCCGCAAAGGCCGGCTTCCTGTTCTCTCGCCTGGGAACTATTTCTTGAGGCTGACAACGTAAGTGGAAATCTGGGTAACCTGATCGGGAGTCAAACTGGCGAGGCCCTTGCTGTGTGGCGCTTTCTTGCCGGCAGCACCGTTGGTAAGCAGGGCGGCAATCTGCTGCTGGTTCAAAGACGTCTTCTGCAATGAGGGACCAATCTTGCCTTCGCCCATCGCTCCGTGGCATCCGGCACACTTCGTTTTGTAGAGAGCAGCTCCATCCTGTGCCCATGCCAAACTTGAGAGCACTATGAGAGCGGCTAAAGTCATGATGTAACGCTTCATGGAAGAAAATCTCCTTACTTGCAAAATTATTACAACTTTAGAGTACCAGTCGCGAAGTTGCCTGCCGACTTTCTTCTAGTACAACTTCTGTGGGAGTAAGGCGTATAGTCTCCGGCCGCTGCCATTGTAGAGCGGCGGGTATGATTTGCAACCGGATTTCAGGCAGGCAGAGAAACGATGGGATGGGATAAGTGCAGATCAGAAGCCTAGGCTAGGTTCTTTAGCCGGCTGCGCTGATAGAAGAAAGAAACCGCCAGCAGAATTGCTCCCAGAACGATAAACGCAACGATGCGATAGCCGCGCTGCAGCGTACCAATGTCGAACAAGAAGACTTTGATGACCGTCAGCGCGAGCAGCACGATAGCCTGCCAGCGCAGGAATGCAGAGCGCTTCCAGAAGCCAATCAGCATTAAGGCGCTGCCATAGAGCATCCATACCGCGGAGTAGGTGAAGGCGCGCAAGGTGGCGATGCTGAGCCGCTCCGTCTGGGAATAGGCGGCACTAAATTGTGGTTGAAAATAGGCGACGATTTCAAAGTGCAAGGCAAGCAGTGCCAGCAGATTCATGCCGATGATAGCCATTCCGGCCCATTGCCGGTTGGCAGCTCCGCCTTCTGCGCTGGCGTAGTAGGTCAGCAGAGCGAGCGCAGCGATCGCCGCCAGATACAGACCGAATCGAGCATTAACGAGCAACGGAGCAGATTCGAAGGAGTCGACCACGATCAGGCGCGCGACTCCCAGTACGAACGCGCACTCTCCCAGCACGCGCAGCAACAAGCTGTGGCTGCGATGCGCGGCCCAGAACAGAGCGCCGCTTTCCATGATCCAGCCCAGAGTATTCCAATGGCCACCCAGTTTCAGAGGAATGGCGATGGTTAGAAATCCGACTCCTAATGACAGATAAAGTGCGCCGTCGATTCCAACCTCATCGCCACCACGCCGTTGCAGCAGGCGAGTGAGCACGAAGAAGAAAGCCGCGATGCCGACCGCCAGCCAGGCCAGCTCAAAGCGATAGTGGTCGATGAGAATCAGGTAGCTGGTGGCAAAATAGAAAGCCGCATTCAGCAGGGTCAAGGCGACCGTGAGGTTGGGAAATGCGTTCGCCTTATCCGGCCGCCGGCCCAGAAAGGGCGTCGCGGCATAGAGCAGAAAGAAGAAAGTCGCGAAGGCCAGAGTGGTGGGCAGTTGAGACTCGTTATAGTACGTGGACGCCCAGGCCGCAAAGAGTGCGGTTGTCCCGATCAGGCTGCCGAGTAAGAGACGCCTCCAGCCTTTGACTGCCACCACCCAGACGGTCCCCAGATCGAGCAGCGCCAGATAAGAAAACAACACCACTTCGTGATTCTGGTTGGTGGAAAGCAACACCGGAGTGAGAAAACCACCGAGCAACGCCAGCGCTGCCAGCAACTCCGAATTCTGCCGCAACGAAAGCGCCGCTGAAGTGATGGTGACCAGGACCATTGCTCCGAACGCAACCGGTGCAGCGATGAGATGATAAAACTGGCACGCCGCCCACAGCGATAGGTAGAGAGCGCCGATACTGATGGCCTTAAGGGAGAAGGCAAATCCCGAGAAGCCTTTACGACGGAAACGCTCGCTCCAGAAAAGGAGTGCGATGCCAGCGACAATTCCGATCATCACCTGGGTTGCCGGTCCAATCCAGTTGTTGTCGAAAGCCAACTTCAGGAAATACGAAAGCCCGACCAGCACAGCCACGATGCCGACGCGGTTCAACCACTGTCCACCAATGCGCGATTCCAGAGAAGCATCGAGGCCGGGATGAACTGACCTTGGCGGCCCGGCAAGCGGCACGGGCTCTGTGCGTTCACTGGCGGAAGAAACCGCAGGCTGCTGGATGGGCGTCGACGGTAGAGTTGCCGCAATCGATTCAGGCTTGGGTTCGACCGGAGACTGCGTCGGAGCAGCCGCTTCGGGACGAGCGCCCAGCAAACCTTCCAGCCGGTAGACTCGAGCGGTAAGTTGGGCAAGCTGCTGGCGCAGGTGCTGCAGTTGTTCGGAATGGGTTGGATCGGCCACGCGGAATCGGCTGGTAAGCGCTTACGATACTCGAAACTGAAATGGCAAGCAAAGCCTGGGCGGCGTTGGTGCGGCGGGATATTTCATCGGCCGACGGCGAAACCGCAGGTCCCTCGGCTCGCTGCGCTCGCTCGGGATGACAAACATAAAATGTGTCGTGATGACAAACATAAAATGTGTCGTGATGACAAACACAAAACGTGTCGTGATGACAAACCTCAAAGACTTGCAACAGCGCCCCATTCGGCAAGCTCGGGGCTTGGCTGGAGCGCTCCTTGAATACCCAACAGCCAGGAAATCTTGCTTTGGCCAACTGCTACGTGCCAACCGCCAACTGTGGCCACACAACAAAAAACCCGCCGACATGCGGCGGGCTTCCTAAGTGAACGAATCCGTCAGAACGTGAATGCCAAACCTCCGCGGACGGTGCGGGCGGACTGGACCAGGTAGACGGTCTGGCCGTCGGGGCCGACTACCGGAACATATCCCTGCGCCAGCAGATTGCGCAGATCGATCAGGGCTTCCATGTTGCCGGGCATGCCGTGGAAATGCGGCAGAGGCTGGCGAACGAACAGGTTGAAGAAAGGATCGGTCTGGCCGGCGGAGGCGTCGAACAGATCGACTGGAGTCAGGGTCTGGCCGCTGGTCCAGCGATAGGAGGCGATCCAGCGTGTCTTGGTGCGAGGGACAATTCCGTTCAGCTTCAACGCCGCAGTGTGTCTCCAACCGGGTTGGAGGCTACCGCTCACCTGATTCCAATTGATAGCAGGCTGCGCCAGTTCCAGAACGCCGCCGTAGGCGTAATCGATGGTAGCCACCAAATCGTTGGACAGTTTGCGCTGGAAGACAAAGCGCACGCCTTGCGCCCGCAACTCGCCGCCGTTATAGCTGAAGGTACCCGAATAGACATCGGGCAGCACATCGCCGGTTTCCACATCACCCACGCCGAGCAACGCAGGATCTTTGATGCGGTCGTTAAAGTAAGCCACCTGCAACTTGTTGGCGCCGAGGCGCTGAGAGATCGAGATCTCGTGATGGTGAGCGTTCTCCAACAGCGGCTGGCCGTCGACCATGGTCATGCGGGGACCGCTCTCGCTCAGGTCCGCGGGAGCCGAATCGAAACCCTTGCTGGCGCGGGTATTGGGCTCGGAGGTTGCGTAGCTGTATTCCAGAATGGTGTTGGCGGTCAGGTGGAAGTCGGCGGTCGCACCCGGCCGGAAAGCGTTGACTTCCTTGCCCAGGAATTGAATGGCCTGGGCGTCGCCACCGACTTTGATATCGAGAAGATCGCCGACCGAAAATCCGTTGGCATACGACATGCCGATGGCCTGCAAGGCTCCGCCGTGAGGCGCGGTATCGGGAGCGGAGAAGCGGCGCACGATTACGGCCAGCGACTGGCTATATCCATCGTCGGAATTGCGCACGTAAGAGGCGCGCATGACGCCGTCGGGAGTTCCGGTGGCGTATCCCAGATCGCCGGTGAATCCTAACGTGCCGGTGTGAAACAGTGACTGCTCAACACTGAAGGCGGTGCCAAGATCGGTGGCGCTGCCAAATCCTTCACTACCACCACCGGCCAGCATAGCCAGCGAGCCTTTGAGGGATTGATCTTGTTTTTCGGTTTCGACGACGATGGCAGAATCTCCATCGAAGCGCAGGACAGGACGGTTCGCGGTGGAACGCAGCGTCCACTTCCAGCTGTCGTCTTCGTCGTCGCCCTTCTTAAGCGGCGGCAGCATGCGAACGGCTTCGAGCAGGGTGTTCAGCGTGATGTTGAGTACTTTGCTGGCTCCGGAAGCGAGTACGACATCTTCGCGCAGAGTGGGAAGAAAGGATGGCGCGGAAACGTGGACATCGTAGTTGCCGGGATTCAAACCTTTCAGGCTGAAGAAGCCTTTAGCGTCAGAGTAGGCCTGTTGGGTGTGGCCGGCGGCGCTGACCACCTCAACGGAAGCGCCCATCTGGGGCACGCCGGCAGAGTTTCTGACGTATCCCGATATTGAGCCCGGATTGACCGCAGCCGGCGCCGTAGCGCACAGCGAGGCCACCACCACAAACCATGTCAGTATTCGGGTCACTGTTCAACCCTCCTGTCAGAGGTTCCCGGGATCAAAATTACTGCGGCCGAAAAGCCTGCCCGCAGGTTTTCCCAAATCGCCAAACTACTCAACGGCAAAGCGCACGGAAGGCGCGATCTGCTGCTTGGAAACGTTGTCGCCTACTTTCACCGTCAGCTTGTAAACCCCTGGTTGAAACGAATTGAGCGACAAACTTTTTTCCAGCGTGACCTGATCGCCCACGTTCCCCATGCCGTCGGTGGATTCCGACGAGTGCAAGACCGCCTGATTATTGGCGATATTTACGATCTCGTACTCAATATTGGCCGATGCCTTTTTGGTTTTCTCGTCTGCCTGAAGATTATAAACCTGCATCCACAGGCTCATGCGCTGATCGCGTTTGAAACTTGCCGGCTTGCCGTCGGCTCCATCCAGATGGGGATAGGTGAGCTTGGTTTCGCCGATGACAAAGCTGCCGGAGCCCACATTCTTGCTGGCCACTTTTTCCATGGTGTCGGTCAGAATCAGCGACGAAGCTGCCAGCTTGTCTTCGTTGTATTCGGGGACCATGATGCCGTGGCTCCAGGTACCGACGCGGTCGCCGTTCACGTCCTTGACCACAATGTCGATGCGGTAGCGGCCGGGCCGAAGCGGAACCGCCTTCCAATACAGCGAGGAGTGCTCCTGAGTCTTCTCCAGCAACTCGGTGGGCACATCCACCTGCACGGTATCTTCAAACGTCTGAGCTACGCGTCCGGTAATGCCGGTGACCCGGCCGAAAATGTTGACGGTACCGCGCTGAATGCCATCCTTGGAAACGAAGGTGATGTCCTTGTTCTTCACCTGCAAGGTCACGGGAACCAGCACGGTGTCGCCGGTCACCTTCACGTAGTCGGTGCGGACCTCGAAAGGCATCAGGTTGACGTTGATCTTGTGGCTCACCACCTCTTCCAGATCCTTAAATTTGACCTGCGGAGGAGCCTGCACCTTGGCCATCATTTCCAGTTTGTCGAACTCTTTGCTGTTCTCCAGTCCCTGCACGGGCGAGGCGTTGGAGGCAAACGGATCCATGCGATCGGTCTTGGTCCCCATGCCCATCTGCTCGTACATGGTCGAGCCGCCGGGGGTATGCAGCAAAGCGTCTTTCTCGTTGGTGTCGGTGGTCAGGTGATAGTCGCCACACGAACAGGGATCGACGAACTCGAGATTGATGTTCTGACCCACACCTTCTAAGTAACGGTAGCGCCAATCCTCGTAAGGGTAGGTGGTGGTGGTGCCGCCGCCTTCTTCCTGGGGACGATCATAAGTACCGCCGGTGGGATGCGATTCGATCTGATCGGGTGGACCCCAAATGATGTAGATGCGGCCGCGATCGGTCTTCCAGCCGGGAATGCCGGCAGCGAAATGCTCGTTGGCATAGGCGATGCGGCGATAGTGCTCTTCCTTGAACTCGTTCTCCGGCGTATCGGGAGTGGGATCGCGACGCAACCAGAACTGTTCGATAAACTGGTCGCGCTCCTCGTCATTGGAGAGCTGTTTGAAGGCCGCTTCTTCTTCCGGCGTGATGATGTACTTTACGTCTTCCTTAAGCCACTTCTTGTAGGTCGAGCTCAACTCCTGCTTCAGAGCCTTGGAGCTGGTCTTTTTCTGCTGTTCGGTCAGAGGACGCTTGAGGGGATCGGTGGACTGGTCGCCGTTTTGCGCCGGAGCAGCCGCGGTACCGCTGGCGCCCGACTGGGCGGTGGTCGAGGGTGTAGCCGCAGGATTCTGAGCCGCCGCCGAAACGGCAGAAACATTCAACGCCAGCAAGAACAAAATAGACCAAGTCAACAGACGTAACTTCATTTGAAAAAACGGACTCCTGGGAGAAACACTGCCGCTATTAGATTGTAAGTTTTCGCAACGGTGAAAGCAAGAATTGTGGGACGAAACGCGCCTCCAAAATCCTCTTGATGTGCTGTTCGTGACAACCCGAATTTCAGTTGTAAGTTGCTAAGAACAAAGTGCGCGAAGGTAGCGTAGCTGCCCGGCACATTGGGGGTGGTCACAAAGCAAGTGCGGGGCCGAAGTTGCGCTCAAAGAAAGTCGCCGGTAACGGCTATAATCGTGACATCAGGAGAGCCCCAGGGAATACGGACCGCACAGCCCGGCGGTCGTCCCGTTTTTCCATCGAGTCGGCTACATCACGAACATCGAAGATACTGCTCTCCAAAGGAACCTTAGGCCGTCTCAATTCGTATTAGATGGCGGGCTCAAGTGCGTGACGACAAGCTTCCGGATTGAGGGTTGATGAAGAACGGAAAAAAAATTGCGCTGATCGCGGGCGTCGTCGTGGTGTTGCTGGCGATCGTCGGCTTCACGGTGCAGCAAAGCCGCAAGGGAGTGGTGACGGTCCAGACCGGCAAGGTAGTGCGCGAAGATCTCACGGCGACGGTCACCGCCTCGGGTGAAATCAAGCCTAAGGTGCAGGTAAACATTGGCTCCAACGCATTCGCCAAGATCACACACTTGTACGTGAAGGAAGGCGATCGGGTGAAGAAGGGGCAGATGCTGGCCGTGCTGGACAACGTGCAGCCGTCGGCGGATGTTTCGGCCAACGATTCCGCCTTGAATGCGGCTCGCACCGACGCGTTGGCGGCCCAGGCAACGGTCAACACCGAAGCGGCTGACGTGAAATCGGCCGAAGCCGAGTTGGAACATGCCAAGCTCGACTACGATCGCAACAAAGCTTTGTATGACGCGCAGCTGATCGCCAAGGCTGACTTTGATACCAAGCAGGCAGCGTACGACACGGCGAGCGCGCAGGTAGGCATGGCAAAGGCGAAACTGGCGCAGGCCAAAGCCAGTCTGAATTCCGCGCAGGGCCACATCAGCCAGAACGCCGCCATGTTGCGGCACGCCGCCGACGTGCTGAGCAAAACTGAGTATGAGGCGCCCTTCGACGGAGTCATTACCAACGTCCCGGTGCGCGAAGGCGAAACGGTTGTGCCCGGCATCCAGAACTCGCCTGGAAGTACTCTAATGACTATCGCGGACATGTCCATCATCACGGCTGAGGTCAAGGTGGATGAAAGCGATATCGTGAACGTGAAGGTGGGACAGCCTGCGGAAGTAAGCATCGACGCCATCCCCAAGCAGAAGTTCAAGGGCGTGGTGACCGAGATTGGCAGGAATGCTTTGCTGCGCTCCACCGGAGTATCGACTGCGCAAACTATTTCCAGCGGGCAGGAAGCGAAAGACTTCAAGGTAGTCGTGGCTCTGGAGAATCCGCCGGCTGATTTGCTGCCGGGATTGTCGACCACGGCACGCATTACGACCGCGAAACGGAGCAGCGCTCTGGCCATTCCGATCCAGGCGTTGACCATTCGGGAAAAGGGCGAGCTGAATCCGGTCAATAAGAGCAAGAGTTCCGTACAGGCGGCGGCTCCCGGCGGCGGAAATCCCAAAGAAGAGTTGCAAGGGGTATTCGTCCTCAAGAACAAAAAGGATGCCGTGTTCGTACCAGTAGTGACGGGCATCAGCGGCCCCACCGATATCGAAGTGACCAACGGATTGCAGGAAGGCGACGAGATCGTTACCGGCAGTTACAAAGTGCTGCGCACGCTGCGCAACGGCGCCAGCGTGAAGGTGGATAACACCACGAAGCCGAAGGAAGATGAATCGTCGTAGGCTACCGATCTGCCGGCTCGCCTTTCCGGGGATACGGCATACTGTGGGATGATCGATGGCCGCAGGGCGGGAAGGCAGACAGTCCGAATCCATGAGCAACCCGGACCAGCAACCAACTGAGGTGAAGAGGATGGCAACGGAAGTGGCAAGCCTGGCGGAGCCGGCGACGGTAGTCGCACCCGACTGCATCATTTGTACCGAAGACCTTTGGAAGACCTACGACATGGGGTCGGAGCAGCAGGTGCAGGCATTACGCGGCGTGAGCATCCGCATCCAGCGCAACGAATATGTGGCCATCATGGGGCCGTCGGGTTCGGGCAAATCGACGTTGATGAACCTGATCGGCTGTCTGGATACGCCCAGTAAAGGCAACTACTGGCTCAATGGACAGCTGGTGAGCTCGCTGGACGATGATGAACTGGCCCGCATTCGCAACAAAGAGATTGGCTTTGTCTTCCAGACTTTTAACCTGCTGGCGCGAGCCTCGTCGCTGCACAATGTTGAGTTGCCGCTGATCTATGCCGGACTGGCGGCGGAAGAGCGCCTGGAACGAGCCAAAGCCACTCTTGCCTCGGTGGGCATGGAGAAGCGCATGAATCACAAGCCCAACGAATTATCAGGCGGCCAGCGGCAGCGCGTGGCCATCGCGCGCGCCCTGGTGAACAATCCGTCGATCATCCTGGCCGACGAGCCGACTGGCAACCTGGACTCGCAGACGGGCGTGGAAATCATGGCGCTGTTCGATAACCTGCATGAACAGGGCAATACCATCGTGCTGGTCACACACGAGCACGACATCGCGGAATACGCTCACCGCGTCATCCACATCCGCGACGGACAAGTGTTCAGCGATCAGAAGACGGCGCGGGGGTAAAGGGCAAATATCGGTGCAGTTTGTATCAGTATCCGCTGCAGCCTAGCGAAAAGTTTGTTCCTCCACAGGACTTTGCGGTCTGTGTGAGAATTTACTTTGCGATTCGGCAGTGGAATGCGAACGGCAAGAAACGAGCGCCTCCGGCGCGGAAGCGCTTGGCCCAGCATGGAGCCGAAGCCTGGGTAAGTGGCAAACTGATCCGAGTCCCGTCGGGACGGCACAGGTTCTCACTCGGACTCTTTAGCTCCCGTCCTCAGCGGCTAAAGCCGTCCCTAATGAAGCGCATCTGCGGCACGACTAAAAGTCGTGCCCTGATACAAACCCGACCTACGGCGATTCTTAATAGGATCACACTGACAGGTTCCCCTTTGCTTGCGAGTTGTCGTCAACCGCAACAGGCCACACCTGACTCTTGACGGCGAAGCGGGTGTACCCTGAACATTGAGTAGTTATCCTGTTCCGAGGACTAATGCCGTGTCGCCGTGTCGCCGCGTTCTGTTAGCCGTCGCTTTCCTGATCAATGCCGGTATCGTCCAGGCACAATTCCCTGTGTCCATCAATCATTCCGCCGACGCGGTGCCCGCGCAGATGCGCGAGCTGGTCTCGAAATACTGCCGTTTGGACTATGAAGGCGCCAGCCTGGAGCAGCAGTCGTGGCCCAAGATTCAGCCGATTGTCTGGTGGAAGAGCAATCCTGACTACACCCAGATCGACGTGGTCTCGCGTTACACCGTAGACAGCGAGCCGGAATCGAATCACGGCAAATACATCGTGGCCGTGCACTATCGTCTGCTGGGAGTTTACGATCTTGCCACGGGTTATGTGCCCGAACCGGAAGGTACGACGCAGGATGTGTCGTTCCTGGTTACGAACGAGAATACGGAGTGGCGGATTGCCGATGCGGAAAACACATTTCCGCATCCCTCGCGAGCGGCCATGTTGAAGTGGCTGAATGACAAGATCGCCGGCACGCAGGACGAGACCGTGAAGACTCGCTATCAAAGCGCACTGACGCAGCTGCAGGCGCAATCGGCGTCGCCGTTCGCAAAGTAGCTTGTTGGCTGTCGACTCCTTCCCCGTCAAAGTTCATTGTCCAACCCCGTAGCTATATAGAGGTCCTTCGACTGCGTTCGGCTTCGCCTCACTCCGCTCAGGATGACAAACCTAAAAGCAGATCCCTCCGCTCCGGTCGGGATGACAAACGTGGGAGAGTTCCCTAACTCACCGCATCGAAGAGGCGCTGTGCACGTCCTGAAGACTAGAAAAGCCTCCCATCAGGAGGCTTTTGATTTAGCGGCTGTGCTGGCGGCTATTGCTGAGCGCCGGCTAGGGGCATTCCAATTTTGTCGGCAGAAGTGGCCGGAGCCTTTACCGCAAAGAAATTGTGGTCATACAGATTGCGATACATCACGCCGGCAAGTTCGGCGGCCTTGGGCCCGAAGGTGGGACGACCGCCCTCCAGGAAAACCACCGTCACAATCCGGCCGTACTGGGTGTTGGCGAAGGAACCAAACCAGCCAAAGCGAGTGCCATCCTTGGAGCAGGTCCCGGTTTTACCCAGGATCGGTTCCTCGATGAAATTGGTTCGCAACAGGCGAGCGGTGCCGTACTCGACCGCGCCGGACATGCCATCAGAAATTTCAGGAATGAGGGGGCCGATGTCGAGCTTACGCTTGAGCTTGGGGGTGAAGCTGGTTACTTGCTCGGGAGTGACGGGGTGCTGGAGATAATACAGATTGCCGCCGTTGGCGATCGCCGCCATTAAAGCGCCCAGTTGCAGAGGCGTCATGGAAATGCTTTCGCCAAAGGAACACATCTTGCCGACGCCGCCCAGCCGTTCATCCAACTCGGTCGAGGGATAGATTCCCGGAGATTCACCGGGGATATTCACTCCAGCCAATTCACCCAGTCCAAACTGTCGCTCGTAATAGCTAAGCTTCTCGAAACCCAGCTTGCGTCCCACGGCCTCAAAGTAGGCGTTATTCGACTTGGCCAGCGCGGTGGTCAGGTCAACCTTCCAGTACTTGCCCAGCGGCACCTGGGTATCTTTGGTAATGATGTTTTCGCTCAGTGCAGCCAATGCCACCGCAACCTTGGTGGTCGAACAGGGCTGCGCGCCAGCCGACAGCGCCAGCTTTTGATTGACCATGGCCAGAATGCGTCCACTGTCGGGATCGATGGCGACGATGGTGCCGTTCATGCCGCCCAGCGCTTCCACGGCAGCGGCGCGAACCACCGGATCTTCACCGGCGGTGATATCGCCTTCCACCTGATCGTTGGCAAACGAGCTGGCATAGAAACGCTCGCCGTAGTAGTGGTGCCGTTTGGATGGGACGGTGTAGCTAACCGGGGTAACGGAAGCTGCGACGGCGTGGGTAGAGCGATTGCGCCGGGCAACGGTCGCGCTGCTGTGCCGCATGCGAGCCATCTTCTTTTGCGTGGCAGCCGTCTCGGTGATGTGATGAGCCGACTTGCTGTGTGCCTTGTGCGTTGCCGTGGGATGGCTGGAGATGGTGGCGGCAGAGGAGCTGAGACAAGTAAGCAGCGCCAATAGTGAAAGCATTGCGGCAGCGGAGGAGCGTCTTAACATTAAGGATCCTGGAATTCTCTGAACTTGTCGACTCGCGTTAGCCGGAGAACTCTTGCCCCTCCGAGTTTTTGCCGACGCTCCCTGCATCAGGAACGTGAAATTTATACTAGGGAGTTCAAGGTTTAAATTCAACCCCGAAACCGCTTTGCAAGCAACAAACTCTCCGGCAGGCCAGTATAAGTTGATGTTCAAAGTCGAAACTTAGTTGTGGCTGTCGTCTGGCATCTGCCGTCGTAATCCTGCGGTACTAATGCTGCAAACTTCAGCGAATGTCGCGCCGGTCTGACCGCACCACCTAAGGATTCATTTTCAAATAACGCGACCAGCAGGGCCAGATCATTACGCTGGCTCTGTGACCGGAAGTAACCTGTTTCCCGGCTACAACTGATTACTTATCACACTTCGGCAGGGATATGACCGTAGCAAGGCTGGTTCCGGGCAAAGCGCGGTCCGGTTTGGAGGTCGGTCCGATTCGGGCTGGCTCCAGCGAAAAAAGAGCCCCTCCGATGGACAGGGGCGAGTTGCACATCGGAGGGGTAGCCGTTGTTAAACGACCATTCTCAGGGTTGTACTGGACTAAACACAGGGCTCCGGATGAAGTTTCGGGGGCAAGAAAAGGAATTTTGCATTTCGATAGGGGGGTGGCAGAAGATCGGATAACACCCATTTCCAGTGGCTGCGCGAGATGACGGATCGCAGGCTAGCGGGGCGAACCTGGGGCACAAAAACTGAATCAGTAGGGGTCCTTCGACTGCGTTTGGCTTTGCCTCACTCCGGTCGGGATGACAAGGACCAGTCGTCAGTGGTCAGTTGCCGGTTGTCAGGAGAAAGCAGGTCCCTCCACTTCGCTTCGCTCCGGTCGGGATGACACCTCGAAAATTTTGTTTCGGTCGGGATGACACTCATTTTCAGTTTGCGTGGGATGACGCGGTTCCCAGGTTAGCCCAAGTGAGGGGCGAACCTGGGGCACGAATCGAATCGACCGGATGACAATAAATCAAACAAGCCGACGCCCTTGTCGTGTCGTGCGACAAGGGCGCCTGGCTGGAATGCTCCGGACTATGTGACTAACTAAGCCGCGATCACCAACTACGCCGCGGCCTTCACGATTCGCATGCCGTAGAACGAGCGGTACACGAAGACAAACGAAATCGCGAAGAAGATGACGGCCAGGATGTGAGCGAACGCCGTGCCCTGCGAAGCCGTCAACTGCACCGCCAACTCCACGGCCAGCAAGCCAAACAGCGTAGTGAACTTGATGATCGGATTCATGGCCACCGATGAGGTGTCTTTGAAGGGATCGCCCACGGTGTCGCCGATGACGGTGGCATCGTGAAGCGGAGTTCCCTTCTGCTTCAGATCGACCTCGACAATCTTCTTGGCATTGTCCCAGGCGCCGCCGGCGTTAGCCATGAACATTGCCTGATACAAGCCGAACGCTGCGATCGAGATCAGGTAGCCGATGAAGAAGAATGGCTCGATGAACGCGAACGACAGAGTCACGAAGAAGACCGCCAGGAAGATGTTGAACATGCCTTTCTGCGCGTACTTGGTGCAGATTTCAACCACCTTCTTGCTGTCGCTGACCGAGGCCTTCACCACGCCGTCGAGCTTGATGTTTGCCTTGATGAACTCGACTGCACGATAAGCGCCCGTGGTCACGGCCTGGGTGGAAGCGCCAGTGAACCAGTAGATGATGGCGCCGCCGCTGATCAGGCCGAGGACGAATGGCGCGTGCAGTAGCGACAGATTGCCGACGTTCTCGGTGAGGCCGTGAGTAAGCGCCATGATGATGGAGAAAATCATGGTCGTTGCGCCGACTACGGCAGTACCGATCAGTACCGGCTTAGCCGTCGCCTTGAAGGTGTTGCCTGCGCCGTCGTTCTCTTCCAGCAGATGCTTGGCGCGCTCGAAGTTGACGTCGTAGTTGTAGTCGCGTTTCAGTTCGCTCTCGATGTTCGGCACCTGTTCGATCAGCGAGAGTTCGTAGACGGATTGCGCATTGTCGGTCACCGGACCGTAGGAGTCGACGGCAATGGTTACCGGGCCCATGCCCAGGAAGCCAAACGCCACCAGTCCGAAAGCAAAGACGGCCGGAGCCAGCATCAGATTACCTAAGCCGAAGTTGCTGACGTAGTAGCCGATGGACATGAGCGCGACCATGGTGAAGCCGAGGTAGTAGCAGGAGAAGTTTCCGGCCACGAAGCCCGACAGAATTCCCAGCGACGCGCCGCCCTCGTCGGCCGAAGTTACGACTTCGCGAACGTGGCGAGACTCGGTCGAGGTGAACACTTTGACCAGCTCAGGAATAATGGCGCCTGCCAACGTTCCGCAGGAGATGATGGTCGCCAGCTTCCACCATTGCGTACTGTCGCCGCCGAGGATCGGGACGATCACGGCCGACACTAGGTAGGTGAGGACGATGGAGATGATCGAAGTCAGCCAGACCAGTGAGGTGAGCGGAGTTTCGAAATTCATCTGGTCGGCGTTGCCGAAGCGGGCCTTGGCAACGGCTTCGTTCAGGAAATAAGCCACGGTGCTGGAAACCAGCATCATGATGCGCATGACGAAGATCCAGACCAGCAGTTGTACCTGCACGTGAGGATCTTTCACGCCCAGCAGGATGAAGGTGATCAGAGCCACGCCGGTGACGCCGTAAGTTTCGAAGCCGTCAGCGCTAGGGCCAACCGAGTCGCCCGCGTTGTCGCCGGTACAGTCGGCAATGACCCCCGGGTTGCGCGCGTCGTCTTCCTTGATCTTGAAGACGATCTTCATCAGGTCGGCGCCGATGTCGGCAATCTTGGTGAAGATGCCGCCGGCGATACGCAGCGCAGCCGCGCCCAGCGACTCGCCGATAGCGAAGCCGATGAAGCACTGGCCGGCGTAATCAGCCGGAATGAACAGCAGAATGCAGAGCATGATGAGCAGCTCAACCGAGATCAGCATCATGCCGATGCTCATGCCGGCCTTCAGCGGGATGGCGTAAATGGGATAGGGCTTGCCGCGCAATCCGGCAAACGCCGTGCGCGAGTTGGCATAGGTGTTCACACGGATGCCGAACCAGGCCACGCCGTAGCTGCCGATGATGCCGATGACACTGAACAGAAGAATGACGGGCAGAGTAACCGCAACCGGCTTGCCGGGCACCGGAGCCAGCCATCCGAAGTAGGCCAGGATGACCACCGCGATGAAGGCCCACAAGATCATCAGGAACTTGCCCTGGGTCACCAGGTAGGTCTTGCAGGTTTCGTAGATCAGGTCGGAAATGTCGCCCATGGATTTATGGACCGGCATTTTCTTGAGCTGAAGACAGATCGCCAGGCCGAATAGCAATCCGAAGGCGCAGAAGATAAGGCCGATGGTCAGCAGCTTGTGTCCGTCCATACCGAGGAAGCTGACGGAAGACAGATCGGGCAGCTGCAAGTTGGCTTCGCCGCCGGCAGCCTCGCTGGGCTGAGCGAAAGCGCGGGAAGCATGCAGCATAAGAATGCTGAGACCGGCGATTAGAAATTTCGCCGGGTTATTGCGTGGTAGGAACGACAGCCGCCGCAGGACGGCGAGCCAGGTGTGCATATGATTCCTCCGAGGGGCCGCGCCGTTCAGGCGAACAGCACCCATGAAATGACAGTACGGTTGTTTCACTCTGCCGCGATTTTCCGCGGACATCGTTTCCTAAGATCGTTGACCACCCAGCAGGCGGGGCGCGCACAGACCGATCGTCCACAAGTTCCACTTCGAACTTCCTGGGCAATCGGGGCCCCCGACAAGTTCCGACTTTGGACTTGTTGGGGCTGATAGACCTGCTGGAATCCCGGAAACGCGCTTCCACTTCAGACAGAAGTGCATGAGGCTTGGCCGCGTCGGGAACACTTGCACCATTTTGTGTGCATAAAAGCACACGATTGGCGCAGCACAAAGGGCGAGTTTTTATAACATTTTCGGGCAAGCAGGGTCAATGACACTTCAGATCGGGGAGTCGAATGACAGTCGGTTCAGGCTGAGTCGGGGTGCGGTTTCTATATTATCGATCCCCTCATTGGGTCGGGTTGGGCTGGCTCCTCGTCACAGGAAGGCGAAGGCTTGCGTCGAATCCAGCGGTTCAGAAACAGAACCACGATCACGAGCAGGACAAATTCGAGCAAGGAACCAAACAACGTATCCCAGCGGATGGGACTGCTGCTGGCCGCCTCGAACATCACTGATTCAGTCTGGCCGTGAAGGAACTTTCCGATAATGGGGATTATCAGGTACCAGGTAATCGCACTTACCAGTCTCCAGATTGCTTCCGCCAGCACTACAGCAAGCGCGATCTGGCCGACTCTCTTTTTGAGGACGGTGGATCGAAATTCACCAAGCAACCCCTTGGGCGTGTCATCCATGGGAATATCGACTCTATTGCATCGTGGCTGAAGCACTCAACTGTAAACTTCAGGCAACCGCAGCGACTGATCGTATGTTGAATCCCAAAAGCAGATTCCGCGCCGACTGAAGTCGCCTGGTAATGGCAACGGTAAGTCTCTGCGCTGCCGCCTCAGTTGCTACGAAGTCCCAGTCTGCGATCTCCCGAGCCATGGAAGCAGCCGCTCTCTAAGCAAATCTTAAGAATTCAGGCTACCGGCAGGGAAAGGTACGTGCATTTCATGACGACGGGAAGGCTGTAGTCAAATCTGGGCGAGCGGTTTCCGCTCTGAAAGGTTTCGCCTTCGAGTCGTTCGGGATTTGGAAATCGAAATCAGAAAGTTGGCGAGAACCCGTCCTGATCTCACAAATCGTCTTGTATCAGGGCGTCCTTCGACTGCGATCAGGGCAGGGTCTTTAGACGTGCCGCAAGAGCGTAAATCATCTGGACCTCAGTGTGTGTGTGAAAACTAACTTTGTGTTTCGGCGGTGGAAGACAAAGCGCGGAAAACCAGCGCCGTAGGCACGAGACAGCTTAGCCCAGCACGCAGCCGAAGGCGGAGTGCTGGGTAAGGTGAGAAATGAAGCTGAGTCCCGTAGGGACGACAGAGGTTCTTACGCCGACCCTTCAGCCCATTGGGCCGTTCCTTGCAGAGGCTGAAGCTCCATGTCTCTGCGTGCTATGCGGGCCGACAAAACAGTCTGCCTGAGAGCAGCCGAAGGGTGGCCTGACAGCAGCCCATCAACATTTGTGAGACGAAATCCAGAAAGCGGAGAGTGTATGTCGGACAAAGCAAAGAAACCAGGAGTAAGCAGAAGGGACTTCGTAAAGAGCGTAGGCATTGGAATTGGAGCAATACAACTGGCCGCGTGCGGCAGCAGCAACTCGCCGCAACCTCCCAATCCGCCGGCTCCGCAGGTGGTGTCATGGCCCATCGCCAAGAACGTTTACACCACAGCCCAGCAGCAGGTCTTGCCGGTGGCGGTGGCCCCCTCCGCGCCGCAAATTGGTCCGGGAGACGTAGCGCTCTATGAGCCCTATGGCTACAGCGCCTGGACCATCGGCGGACCGTTAGCGCACACGCTGCGGGCCGAGCTTGCTCCCGGCTATAAAGGCGCGCCCGGCGTGGCCCGGCTGTTGTCGTTCTTCTCTATCTCCGACGCGCATGTTGCCGACAAGGAATCTCCAGCCCAGCCGCTCTATATCGGCTGGAGCGCGCCCTATGGGCCCGACTCGGCGGGATTGTCGTCGGCCTATTCGCCGATCCTGCTATCAACGCCGCACGTTCTGGATGCCGCGGTGCAGACCATCAATGCGCTGCATAAAATTACCCCGTTCGACTTCGGCATGTCACTGGGCGATGCCGCCAACAACACGCAGTACAACGAGCTGCGCTGGTTTATGGACGTCATCGACGGCAAAGTCATTACGCCCAGTTCCGGCGCTCATGTGGGCGCTTACACCATCGATTATCAGAAGCCGTTCCAGGCCGCCGGACTCAACCCGGCGATTCCCTGGTATGCGGCCATCGGCAATCATGATCAGTCCTGGATGGGCTCGGCCTGCGAGGACACCAAGACCAGAAATGCCCATGTGGCCAACGTCGTCCTGAACATGGAAGACACTACGAATCCGTCGGCCGATGCGGTCGACCAGACCGGCGCCTATATGGGCGTGCTCGACGGCACGACGGTTTATGGCGAGCTGATCGAAGCCGGGCCGGAGGCGAATTTTCCGACTCCTCCAACCGTGGTTGCCGACTCCAATCGCCATTCGCTGACGACCCCGCTGTCGTGCCGGCAGAATTGGATGAACGAATTCTTTACCACCACTTCCAACCCGGCCGGCCACGGTTTCAGCCAGAGCAATATCCAGCAGGACTTCGCCTGTTACAGCTTCGCACCCAAGTCCGACATACCGATCAAGATCATCGTTCTCGACGACACCGTTACCGGACCTGACCAGGAAAACTACGCGGCCGGCGGCCTGGATCGACAGCGGTATGACTGGCTCACCGGCGAGCTTCAGGACGGGCAGAACGCCAACCAGCTCATGATTGTCGCGGCGCATGTTCCGGTGATGCCCCAGAGCAGCCTTACCGACACCACACCCTATCCCATGTGGTCGGGGCCGCAATACACCGACGAATCCATGCTCGTCATGCTGCACCAGTATCCCAACCTGATTTTGTGGATGGCCGGGCACCGGCACGTGAACGTGGTTACCCTGCAGGCTGGGCCGGCCAGCGATCCTACGCTCGGCTTCTGGGAAGTCGAGACCGCATCGCTGCGGGACCATCCGCAACAGTTCCGCACCTGGGACATCCGGCGCAACAGCGACAATACAATTTCCATCATCATCACCAACGTCGATCCGGCGGTGAGTGCGGGATCGCCGGCGGCCAAGTCGCGAGGCTATGCGCTGGGGGCTTTCCGGATCTTTGGCGCCACCCCGGCAATCATCGCCGACACCACTTCGCACGCCTACAATGCCGAGCTGGTGATACAGCTGACGCCGCAAATGCAGGCAGTCATCGCCAATGTTGGGTCGGCGATCAAGTAATCTGAGCGCGATTGGGAGGATTATGGGGCTGAACCTGGGCGGCTGCGGCCTGCGGAAAGTCGATCATTAATTAACAGTTGCAAAGGAAATGGAACCGCAAGAACTGGTGAAGGGCACGGCGTTAAGATGCTGCGGAAAAGGTCCCAACAGCAGATCCCTTGCCGGCTGAACTTCACGCTAACCAGCGCAAAGGCGACGCTTTTTGGGGCCCCGATTCGCCGGCTCGTGATGACAAATTTAAGGGACTTGCAACGGCGCATCCGAGGGCGCGCCCTTCCAGCAAATCGGGCCGACTTTTTGAGCGGAACTGGTGCTTAGAGGATCTCGGGCTGGAGCGGCGCAGCTTTGGGCTGCCGCTTAGGGCCGGGCCGCAACTGCTTGCTGCTGAAGGAGTCACCGCAAGTGCTACAGCTCCATTGCACATGGGCGATGGACAGTTCGCCGGAGGCGCGCTGCGGTTGCCAGACTCGAGACAGTTCACTCTTGCAATTCGGACAGGTCATGGCAGGGGCGATCGGCTGCTGCTGACCGGAAGAATGATGGCTCGCGACTGAAGTCCGCTATCGTCGGCGATGCCCAACACTTTCATGGCATGTTTCTTCGCCTTCTCTTCGGTGCGGAAGCGCTTGGGCTCGCGGCCCTGGGCAGTTCCCGCTGGAAACTCAACCTGATAGTAAGTCATGAGGCTATTGTCTCACTTTGCGGCCCAAAAAGGGCATAATTCGGCTCAGGTTGCCCGGGGGAGGACCGCCGTCGACACGGCAGGAGGCTGTGGCCGGGCGTGGTTTCATCTGCGCGCAGGCGGATCCAGGCATGGTGTCGCGGAAGCTTTACTTGATATAACTCATTACTGATCAGTATTTTGAGAGGTTAGTGACCACCTCGAAACAAGGCCAACAGGACGTAAAAGAGGCTCGGTCGGAATCCACGAGGTATGGTAGTAATTCAGGCTGCGGGCGACAGTTGCAGTACTAGAAGGACTCGGGAACCCGTGGGGGCTTTCTGGCCGAGAGACCTCCACGGGATATTCGTGCGACTTTACCGTTGCTGCATAGGTTTACACAGGCGAACTCAGGCTGTCTGTCTGCTATTGAACACAACTGCAACTTTTCGATCATAACGTCTGTGAAGACTCCGCCGTGTTTTCAGGACTTTCCCGGACGAAGGTTGAGTGCACTGAAGCCAGAAGCTTTTATCCAGCCTCTGACCCGTCCCGCCCGCCGTTCTCTGCTAGTCCATGCGCAATTGCCAGAAGAGGAACGAATAGATGTCGGTCCATTCTTCCACCAGCTTGGAGATTGGCTTCCCTGCCCCGTGTCCGGCTTTGGGCTCGATGCGCAGCAGAATCGGATTGGGACCGCCGTTGGCTGCCTGCAACTCGGCGGTCATCTTTTTGGCGTGCATGGGATCGACGCGGGTGTCGGTGTCGGCGGTCATGAAGAGCACAGCGGGATAGGCGGTTCCCGGTTTCACGTGGTGATAGGGCGAGTAGGCGTAGAGCCACTCGAACTGCTTGGGATCGGCGGAGGAGCCGTACTCGGGAATCCAGAGCTTGGCGATCTGAAAGTTCTGATAGCGCAGCATATCGAGCAGCGGGACCTGGCAGACCACGGCGCGAAACAGGTCAGGACGTTGCGTCAGAGCCGCTCCCATCAGCAAGCCGCCGTTGCTGCCGCCGCGAATGGCGAGGTGGTCTTTGTCGGTATAGCCTTCCTTCTCCAGATATTCGGCAGCCGCAAGAAAGTCGTCGAAGACATTCTGCTTCTTGTCCAGCATGCCGGCGCGATGCCAGTCTTCGCCAAACTCGCTACCGCCGCGCAGATTGGCCACGGCAAAGATGCCGTCGCGATCGAGCCAGGGAAACAGCGTCTTGTTGAACTCGGGCGTCAGGCTGACGTTGAAGCCGCCGTAAGCGGTGAGGAGCGCCGGGCTGTGTCCGGTGAGCTTCAGGCCTTTGCGCATGACCAGAAACATGGGAACGCGGGTACCGTCTTTCGAGGCGTACCAGACCTGCTTCGTCTCGTACTTGCTGGTGTCGATGCCAGTCTCGACCGAAGCCCACACCGTGCTCTTTGCGGAGGCGATGTCGAAGCGATAGATGGTAGTCGGCACGGTGAACGAGGAGAAGAGATAGAACGCGCTGCGGCTGTCGTATTCGCCACCGATGGAGGAGATAGTGCCCAGGGTTGGCAGTGCCACTTCGCGCAGAGGCATGCCGTCGAGGGTGAAACGCTTCAGCAACGAGTGCGCGTTCAGCTCGTAGCCGGCAAAGAGTTGTCCGCCGATGATTTGCAGCGAGGTAAGCACGGCGTCGGATTGCGGAACGATTTCGCGCCAGTGTTCGCGTGAAGGCGTTTTCGCCGGAGTCTTGAAGACGCGATAGCGCGGGCTATCTTCGTTGGTCAGGATGTAGAGATCGCCGTGGTAAGGCTGGACGTAGTAGAGGAATTCCTTGCCGGTAGTGATGCGCAGCGGTGCCGAGTTGGTCGTCACTTCCTTGAGATAAACCTCGTTCTTGGTCCAGCCTTGCTCGACCATGATGCTGAGCCAGCGGCCATCTTCGGAAAGCGCAACGTTGGGCCAGTCCTGCGGATCGCGGCCTTCGCCGAAGATGAGCTTGTCGCCGGCGGGATCGCTGCCTAGCGCGTGATAGAAGACGTGCCGGTTATACATCTCCTGACCGGCCGCAACGTCGCCGGGTTTGGGATAGCGCGTGTAGTAGAAACCGCTGTCGTCGGGCTTCCAGGCCAGGCTGGCGGCGCGGGTGCGCGCAATCGTATCGGGCAGCACCTTGCGCGTCGAGGTCTCGATCACGTGCAGCGTGCTCATCTCCGAGCCGCTCTCCGACGTGCCGTAGGCAACGTACTTGCCATCATGCGAGGCGTACCACCAGTCGAGCGCAACCGTGCCGTCTTTGGAAAGCTGGTTGGCATCGACCAGCACTTCGTCGTGACCGTCGATGCCCTTGCGGACGTAGAGCACGGGCTGATTCTGCTTGCCATCGCGCCGGGTGTGGAAGTAAGAATCCCCGCCGACCTCGGTCTCGCCCAGGTTGCCGATCTCGAGCAACTGCTCCATGCGAGCGTGCAACTGATCGCGGCCGGGAAGCTTATCGAGAATGGCGCGGGTGTAGCCCAGTTGTTCGGCAACCCACTGCTGCGTCTGGGGAGTGCTGCCGTCTTCCAGCCAGCGATAGGGGTCGACAATCTTGTGTCCAAAATAGTCGTCGGTGACAGGCTGCTGTTTGGTTGCGGGCGGCTGGGGAATATTCATGGTCGATGAAGTGGTGTTGTTCTGCGCCAATGCGGTCGAGGCCAGCAGGATTGCGGAGCTCAATAGAGCGGGCGAGCAGTGCATGAAGGCGTGTAAGGTCATAAGCATTTTGATCCGCTGCGAGTTCGCGGGTTGAAAAGGCTTTGTGCCGCCCCTGAAGGGGCTCAATCATAAATTACGCCGGACCCAGCGCTGGGCGCTTGGGTGAGAACCTCTGCCGTCCCTACGGGACTCAGATCAATTTCTTCCCCCACCCAGCATTTCGCCTTTGGCTCCATGCTGGGCTAAGCTCTTCCGCGCCTGCGGCGCTAGTTTCTTGCTCCTCGCACTGCAACTCCGAATCACGACAGTTAGGAAAACTCTGATCAAGTGAAACGAGGTCCCGCAGCGGCTAAAGCCGCATCATTTTCGGACACTGTACCGGACGGCCTGAAGGCCGTCCCCTTCGCAACGAAACTTACTCCGAGTTGTCGGCAACCAGACTTGTGCCTTCCGCTACTCCAGCGAGCGCACCAGGGACGACGGCAGCAACTCCACCGTGCATGGTCCCGGGCTGGTCGTACCGCAGTGGATGACGGCGCGCCGCACCACATGCGCCTGCGCTGCTGGCGGAAACTTCATGCCCAGGTCGGTCTTCTGCAGAATCTCCGTGAAGCTCTTGAGGTTGTCATCGCCCTTGATGAACTTCACCTGCTCAACCTTGGCCGGCGATAGCAGCAGATAAAATTCCGCGGTGCCTTTGTCTTGCTTGTTGAGCGACAGGGTGCGCTGCTTCTCCAGCTCAGACCGGGCGTCGGCCAGGCGGTGATCGACATCTTTCACGCCGAGTGCGGTCAGCCGGCCACGCGCATCGGGGCTGGGATCTTCGACGGCCAGCGAGAGAACGTAGTAGTGAATGGCCTGGTCGCGCTTGCCGCGCTTCTCATAGATCTCGCCCAGATGCTCAGCCTCATCACCGGTGCCACCGGCTTGCCATGCAGGCTGGATATACTGCTCGGCCAGATCCAGATTGCCGCGGTTGAATTCGACCCAGCCTTTGGTGTCCCAGACGGCGAACAGCAACTGCGTGGTGCCCAGGTCCTGCATGCGCAAATTGTCCAGAGTCACGTCGCGCAATTGCGTTTCCAACGCATTGATGGCGGTGTCGGCATATTGCGTGGCCCGATCCAGCTGAACTTTCTGCTGCGCCAGCGAGTAAGCGATGTTGTTCCAGATCAGCGGATTCGGCGCCAGGCTGATGGCCTTCTCATACGCCGCCATGCCTTTGTCGGTTTGATTGGTGGCGATGTACGACTGGCCCAGATCGACTTCCAGCAACGGATTCTTGGGCTGAATCTCGACCGCTTTTTCCAGCTCTGGAATAGCCTCGGCAAATTTCTTCTGACTTACATACATCGCTCCCAGGTTGGCGTGCGCATACTGATCGAGAGGATTGATTTCGATTTGCTTCTGATACTGCTTGACAGCTTCGTCGTAACGCTGTTGGCGCTGATAAGCCCGCCCCAGATTGTTGTAGGCGTAGCCATCGTAAGGGTTGTTGGCAATCGCGGTCTTGAACGCCGTGACCGCGTCATCGTACTTCCCCAATCCCATGTAGGCGTTGCCCAGATCGTTCCAGGCATCCTTGTGCTTGGGTTCCAGCTTTACCACCTGCTGGAGCAACTCGACGGCCGACTCATAATGCTGGTTCTGGAGGGCCTGCAATCCGGCGTCAAACAGATCATCCGCCGACCGTTTATCGGCAGCGCCCACGCTGCTTGCTCCGGGCGACTGGTTGTCGAGGGAAATCTCTTGCGCTTCGTCGGCCTTGATGACTCGCCGGAAGGCGGCAAAGTCTTCGCTGCGGTCGTGAGGAATTTCCAGCGCCAGTATCTTCAGGGTCCGATTGCTGGTGAAGGTTCCGGCATCGAAAGCGTAGGTCGCGTGATATTCGGCGTAATCGCGTTTCACGTCGACGGCCAGCGGCAAGCGCAGCTTGTACTTGGCGGGAAAGCTGAGCTTCACCTCGGCTTGATCGTTCTGCAGCGCTCCTAACTTGATGGGCTCGGTGGAAGCACTGTCGTCCTCGTCGTCCTCGTCATCTTTCGGCGCACGAATGGAAGCCAGCGGTAAGGGGAACTTGGACTCGGCGGCCGACCAGTCGAAGTAATTGTTGACCGTGATATCGAAGTCGACGGCCAGGGGATCGTCGGTGGCGCTGGGATCGCCGGCTTTCAGGTTCGTGACCTCGGCTCCCGACAAGCTGGCGCGTTTCAGCATGTACTCGAAGATGTCTTTCCAGTGGCTGCTGGGCATCTGGCGCATGGTGTAGCGCAGGATCATCTCGGTATCGCCGCGAGCGGCCGTGCTGACATGCGCGGTAAGCTTTCCGGTTTCATCCACACTGCCCACAACACTGGTGCGATCAAAAGCTTCGAAGGGAAGTTCGGAGGGAGTCCACACCAGCGAAGCATTGCCGGTGGGAGGAATGGCCAGCGCCTGCTTGTCGCGCAAAGGCAGGCTCAACATGCGAAACGGGGCGACTCCGGGCGTGCTGTCGAGCCAGATCTCCTTGCCGTCGACCGGAACCCGCGTGATCACATGATCAAATTGCATAGGCGACGGAATCTCGGGATCGAGCTTGAGCTTCGATCCGATGAGCACGGAGGTCGAGTGAAATCCTTCGGCGTCGAGTAAGGCGGCCAGCAGCGTGTTCTTGTCTTTGCAATCGCCGTAGCCGTTGGCCAGCACTTCGCTGGCAGCGTGCGGCTGCATGCGTCCCAATCCGAACGACAGGCTCACGTAGCGAATGTTGCGCGATACGTAGTCGTACAGCGCCTTCACCTTGGCCATGTCGTCGGTCTTGCCTTTGACCAGCTCGGCTGCCTCGGCTTTCACCGCGTCGTTGGGGATTCGCCGGTCCTTCTCCAACCCGGCATACCAGGCACCCAACTCTTCCCAGCTTTTGTAGGTAGTCAGCTCGACTGAAGGAGTCTGGTCGTCGGACTTGGCAGTTTTCTTCTTCTTTTTCTTGGCGTCATCGTCGTCGGTCAGGCGGGAATGCGTCCAGTGATAGATGCGGCGGTCGCCCTCTTCCGTAATTTTCGCGTCGTATCCCGGTTTGGTCTTCAGCTTGATCTGGCGATCTTTGGGAACATTGATCTCCAGTTCCTCATCCAGCACAATTCCCTTTTCGGCGAAGTTGTAGCTGGTCCAGAACTGGCCCGGGGTCAGCGGACTTGCCGTGGTGCGGACGAATTTGTATTCCAGCACATCGCCCGGACGCAACGAGGGCACGCTGATGTGCTTCTCGTGATAGTCGGTATAGACCGGGGCATCGGGAAAGGTGAGGTCCTGTATCCCCGATTCCTGAGCGTTGACTACCGTGCCGTCGGGCTTGCGCACGCGGACGTAGGCGATTTCCAGCTTGTCGCTCAGCGCGCTGTAGCCGACCTTGAGCTGACCCAGCGCCTGCACGCCGCTCTCGCTCACAATTTTGATTTCGGCATCGCTCTCGTCGCGTCCGGTGCCATCGTTTTCAAAACGCATGGTCTGCCGGAAGTGCTGGACCACATAGGCTTCCTGCGAATAATCAGGAGGCGTGGGAGCGTGCACCGGACCGGTTTGCGCCGTGTCTTTTCCCGCGGGCGTAGCGCCTGGGGAAGGCAATGCCTGAGGCGAGTCTTTGGCTGGAGGTGTGGGCGCGGAAGCGGGAGTCTGCTGCGCGGTAGTAGCAGTGAGCGTAAGAAGGAGGAAGAAAAATCCGGCGAAAGCTGATTTCATGATTGTGATTGGCAGGGCTTATCCATGGTACGCGAGCAGGCTATAGAAACCAAACCGCTGGCCGGGTGGTCCGCCAGGCATTTTGATGAGCGAGAACCGAGGACCCCATCCAACCTTTGTCTGGTTGGGTAAGGATTTTGAGTTTCGGTTTTTCGAACGGCTGGCGGAGCCTGGAAAACTGGTGGGCTGCAAAGAATGCCCAGGGTTTGTCGGAAAAGATCGCCACTCAACCGGAGTCGATCAATTCCTTGTGCTCACTTTGTAATCGTCTGTTTACGGAAGCGACCACGCCAGCCCTCCGCGAGGAAGATTCGCCGAGTCGGCTGAAAACGACAAGCCTTACCTTGAATTCCCATGCGACAATGTGACACGGATCGCCGCAGATTGTTTTCGTGTCGATAGTCGAGGGCGCCACAGACGCTTGGCCGGCGCTACGGATACTCGGGCCCTGGCCGCGGTTCGTGACTTAAAATCCGACGACGATTGCAGCGAAGCCAAGTTAAAGGAGAAGCCAGCGTGGACTTCAGAAAGCGTGCCTTAAAGCTGCTGCCAGGTGTGCTGAGTCTTTGCATCTCGCTAGTGGGAACAGCTTTTGCTGCTGACCGTATCCAAGGTCAGGTGCTGGGCGGAGGCGCGCCTATCGCCCAATCAACCGTAACGCTGTGGGCAGCCAGTGCCGACGCGCCCAAACATCTGGCTGAGACCAAGACCGATAAGGATGGCCGGTTTGAACTCAGCAGCAATGGCGCGCCCGCCGACGCCAGTCTCTATCTGGTTGCCACCGGGGGCGAACCCGAAGGCAAGGGCGGCGACAATCCGGCGATCGCGCTGCTGGCGGTTGTGGGCAGCAAGCCCCCGGCCCGCATAGTCATCGACGAGATGACCACGCTGGCAGCGGTGGTCACCCACAACCAGTTCATTGACGGCTCCGCGATAAAGGGTTCTGCGCTGGAACTGAGGATTGCCGCCGGCAATGTGCCTAACTTCGTCAATCTGGAAACCGGCGGCTATGGTGACACTATTCTGGACGCGCTCAATAGCGCGCAAACGCCCACCATGGCCAATTTCGCGACGCTCTCCAGCATTGTCGCGGGCTGCGTGACCCGGGTCAGGTCCGATGCGTGCAGCAGTCTCTTCTACGTGGCGACGTCTCCGACGGGCGTCTACCCGAAGGATACGCTGGCGGCAATCGAGGCTATCGTTCGCTATCCTTCCTACCATGCTGACAAAGTTTTTGAATTGCTGAACTACTTCTATCCGCAACCTAAGTTCGAGCCCGGCAAGCTGCTGAGGCCTACGCCCTTCCTGCCCTACTTGACCTTCGCGCCCAGCGCCTGGATTTTCCCGCTCAAGTTCACCGGCGGTGGCTACAGCGGAGGTGGGAAGCTGATGATCGACAGCGAAGGCAATGCCTGGGTCGCCGACAACTTCACGGTCGGGGCGGAAAACCAGGATGCCTCGTGGACCGGCGGACTCACCAAGTTTGCCCCCAACGGCAAACCGCTTTCGCCCAGCCCTTTGGGCTTCAGGGGCGGAGGCATCGCAGGCCCCGGTTTCGGCTTGACTCTCGACGCCCAAGACAATGCGTGGGCCACCAGCTTCACCGGCCAGAACATCACGAAGTTCGACCAGAGCGGCCAAGCTTTGTCGCCCCCCGAGGGATGGAACTTCAATCGGCAGATCAGCCAGATGCAGGGCATCATCGCCACGCCGAGCGGAGACATCTGGACCCTCGACCTGATCAAGGGCCAGGTCGTGAAGCTTCCCCAGGGCGATCCGTCCAAGGTGCAGTTCTTCTGTCAGAACAAGACGGGCGATCCACTGAAGAACCCATGCAAACTTATGGGGCCGTTCGCTCTCGCCATCGACCAGCAAGACCGTATCTGGGTTACCAACGCGGTCGCGGACCACGTGGTTCGCTTCCCTGCTTCTGATCCCACGAAATTTGAAACTTTCAAAGTGGGATACTCCGCCAGCGGTCTGGCCATCGACAGCTTAGGTAACGTCTGGGTCACGAACAAACTGGGTAGTTCTCCCAAGGGAGCGTTGAAGTTTGCGGAGGTGCTGGCCGCATTTAAATTCAACTTCGACCACGACCCCGACGCCGGACAACGCGCGACCAAAGTGCTGATACCCGCCATGACCGAGTTGAAATCGGGATATGAAGGCGGGAGCATAACGGTCTTGCGCCCCGACGGCAGTGAAGCTCCGTTTTCGCCGGTCTATGGCAAGGGCATCGTCGGCCCGTGGGCGGCTTCCGTGGATGGCAACGATAACATCTGGATCTCTAACTTCAGCACGGCGTCGGCCGGAATCGTTGAGTTGTGTGGCTTCCGCCCTGAGCATTGTCCACCGGGAGTGAAGACGGGAGACGCTATTTCGCCACCGGGGGGCTATATCGGCGGCGGATTGCAGTTGCAGGTTGACATTGGCATCGGTCCGGCAGGCGATGTCTGGGTCACTAACAATTGGCAGCACTACCAGGATGCGATGGGCAAGGTTGATGAAGCCTTACAAACCCAGGGCGCAGGGCAGGGCGTGGTGGTCTTCTACGGAATGGCGAAGCCGGTGAAGACGCCGCTGGTTGGCCCGCCGCGGCAGCCTTAAGGGAAAGTAACATGGTGCGGCTCCTGTTCCCCAGCGGCCGCACAGACCGGCCAGGCTCAGTCCGATTGCGCGGGAACTGCTGAAAGCAACGCATCGGGTGATGCGCTGCTCATCCGCAAAACTGGTTCTTAGTTTACTTGGCGTTGACCATGGGGATCTGCGATGCCAGCTGAAGCTGGATCATGAGGTCGACGCGGTGGTCGATCTGGCAGAACAGCGCCGTCTTCTTCGCCGAGATGACCTTCTCGAACATGGGAACATATCTCATGCGCAGCGCGATCACCTTCTGCTCGTTGGCCGCTTCGCGCTTGATATAGTCCTGGGCCTGGGCGTCGGTCATGGTCGAGTAGTTCTGGGCGTAGTCCTGGATCAGGGCCCAGCGCTCGTCGCCGTTCTTGCTGGCTTCTTTGCGGTACTGGTCATAGAGCGGCCAGAACTTGGTGGCCTCGTCGGGGGTGAGCGGCATGTTGGCGGCGGTAATCTGCTTGCGTTGCCCTTGAATGTTCTCGCGCAGCAGTTGGATGTCCTGATCGCTGGCGGAGCTGGGCTGCTGAGCGCTGGCGCCAGGAACCTTCTGCGCAGAATCCTGGGCACAGACCGGCACGGCCGCAAGCAACATAGCGCTGACCACGATTAAGAGAACTGCAAGATTCTTCTTCGGCATTTTTGTCTCCTGGTTCAGTTGAATTGGTGGAACGCGGATTCGCGCTGGCGACAGCTGGCCCGTGCCAGATACCCATCCCGGACGCAGGCAGATGGGAAGCCGACTCCGCTGTAGGTAATGCAGCAGGATTATATCGGAAGCGAGCTTCAGAGTTGCGCCGCCTGACCTGCGGTGATTTCCCGGCGGGAAAGAAAGCGCCGGGCAGGGCGGGCGCTCATAGGATGGCCGTTTGCGCTCGGCGCGGCTATTGCCGTTGCCATAACAATTCAACCGGGGTTCAGCAAAAGGCAGTTGGCCGTAGTTTTCATATCCTGACCCCGGATCTGAATTTTTTCTGCAAGGCGGCCGCAACCATATACGCAATTTACGGCCAATCGCGGTTACGCTCATTGACCCCGTGAACGGGTTTTGAGTTTCATCTTCTGTTCACGTAAACAATCCTAGGATAGCGCTGCGATTCGCTATAAACTGCTGCCATCCAACCAATTCCTGTGAACTAAGAAGCGGAGAACAAACCATGAAGAAGAGTCTGGTATCAGTTCTGATTGTGGTCAGCATGTTACTTGTGGGCAGCCTATCCCTGGCCGGCCAGCAGGGCGCGACGCAAAGTGCGCCGGCCAATGGCATCAAGGACCAGGACGTCGAGATGCTGCGGTCGAACCTGCGCGCGCAACGCAAGCAGATCATGGCTGAAAATATGACCCTCACCGCCGACGAGGCCACCAAGTTCTGGCCTATCTTCGATCAGTACCGGAAGGAAGCCATCAAACCCAACGACACGCGCTGGCAGGTGATCAAGGAATATGCCGCGAATTACAACACCATGACCGATGCGCAGGCGCAGGATTACATGAACCGGGCGAACGCGGTGGATGAGCAGTTGCTCGCCTTGCGCATGAAGTATGTGCCGGTATTCGAGAAGGTCATCTCGGCAAAGAAGACTGCCCTGTGGTACCAGATCGATCGCCGCATCGACCTGCTGATCAATCTGCAATTGTCCTCGGAGATTCCCATGGTCAATACCAAGCAGTAAGCCGGCAGCGGCATGGTTGCGCCACATCATCCGAGGATACTCGCTCAAGCCAAGGGCGCTGGAGTGGAGTACCGGCGGCGTGGGGCGGTCGAGAGAGCAATACTCCGGCTACCTAACTACTTTCGCGGTTTTCGCATGAGTGGCGGCCTCGGAACGTTGCAGTGCGAGTGCAGGATTCGACGTCTCACAAATGCGGTCACCTGCATCGCGAAAAAAACCACTCAAGCAAAGGCAGCGCCGGTTTTGAGTGTAATCGCCTGATTTCGACAGTTGACCTCACCCGTCTCGCTTGTTGCTGTTCTGGACGTACTGGGTCACTGCCTCCAGAATCCTCTTCGTTCCTCCGAAGATTCCACCCCAGCCGAGCATACGTCCGTCGGCAAAGAACGCAACCGAGGGGTTGCTGCTGTCTCCGTATTCAATCTTTACCCAATTGCTAATGAAGTCTCGGCCTTGTTTGCCGAACGTCACGCGTTGGATGTTATTGATGACGACATTTTCTTTGCCGCCGTTGAACTGAATCGAGTTCCCGCCGACCGTGAGCTTGCCGATATCCCAATACGCCAGGAGGTTTAAGTCGCGCCATCGGTTTTCGTTAGGTCGATACCAGACAATGTCGAATACCTGAGCCGCCATGGGACCACCCCCCCACCGGCCTCGATCATCGCCTAAACCGGGAGGCTTCCGCAACGTCCAAAGACTATGAGCGTCGCAGAATCCCCATCACTCTCAAAGGCAGTTGAGGATCAAAACCGCGACCAGCGTCATCCAACCGTGGCAGGAGAGCGAAGATGCATCACGTGCGTCAGGAGGAGCTGCCTTTCGTGGGTAGTTCGCATGAGTTTGTCGGATCCCAGCAAGGCGACACCGGTGTTTCGGTTTTCCTGTTCCACGGCAAGCCTGGTTCGGGGCCCGGTCCGCACCGCCATCCCTATGACGAAATTCAGTTCATCCGTGAAGGCCGCGGAGTTTGGACGGTTAACGGCAAGACCTTCGAGGGTACCGCTGGCGACATCTTTGTCATCAAGGCTGGCGAGATCCACAGCTTCCAGGCGGTTGGCGATTCGCCACTCGTACAACTTGACGTTCACCTTAGTCCCCGCTTCATCCAGGAGAACCTATAGAGGCGGTGGCAGAGTCCAGCGATTCGCAGAAGAGCGGGCAACTTCACTCCAGGAGGGCGGACATGAATACTCTCGATAGCTGGTTGAAACGCAACCAGGAATTTGCCGCTCAGCAGTCTGCTGCGGACACCTTGATGCCTTCGCTTCCGAACGCGTTACCGAAGGTAAAGGCAACCATCATCGGCTGCGCGGATATGCGCGTGGATCCCGCTCATGTGCTGGGAATCCGACCGGGCGAGGCGGTTGTGATGCGGAATATCGGCGGTCGAATCACGCCGGGATTGCTGCAGGAGTTGGGGTTACTTGGGCGAATCGGCGAAGTAGCCGGCAGGGTTCCTGGAGGCGGCGGAGAGTTTCACCTCATCGTTCTTCAGCACACCGATTGCGGCATCACTCGCCTTGCAAACGAGCCGGCCATGCTGTCGCAGTATTTTCAAGTACCGGAAACCGATCTCAAGACGAAAGCGGTTACCGATCCTCGCGCTGCCGTCGCCATCGACGTAGCTTTGCTGCGCACCATTCCAGCATTGCCGGACGCGTGGCTTATCTCCGGCCTGGTCTACGACGTGGCGACCGGACGGATTGAAATCGTAGTTCCGCCAGCCCCGATTCGCACTCCGTAATCACGAAAATAGCAGGCGAGACGCTACGCACTTGCAGGGGAGTACGCGGTTCACCACGGCATTCGAAGAATCTTTCTCCTGACCTGTGGAATCTGCTTTTCAGAGAACAGCTTTCAGAGAACATGAGGAGGAGCAGACGTGTCGCTTGCGCTGATTGCTATTGGGATCGCGGTGCTGTGTCTGGCGATCGGAATTTGGATTCAACGCACCCGGGGCGAGCAGGCCTTGGAGCAGCATAGCATCACTCCGGAAGCGCTCCACGCCCTGTTGGCCGCAAAGCAAGAGATACTTGTGTTGGATGTTCGCCAGCCGCTCGATTTGTTAGCCGATGCGGAAATCATTCCGGGCGCAAAGCGGATTCCGCCCAAAGAAATAATGGAGAATCCCTCGCTCATTCCAAGAGAGAAGGATGCGGTCGCTTACTGTACCTGTCCCGGCGATAAAACCGCTCGAATCATTATTCGCCGGGCCCGGGCTCTGCATTTCGACCGGGTCAAATTCCTGAAGGGCGGACTGGCGGCCTGGAAAGCGCAGGGTTATCCGGTCGAGCCCTACCTGGAGTCCTTCCACCTCGACTCGGCGAGTTAACCAGGGCTCGGGGAACAATGGTTTCTGTCTAGTTACGACGGCGCAGTCGGGCCAGGTTTTGCAATGCCCTGATTTCGGCGGTTAGTTCCGGGTTGTCGGTTGTTCCTTACTTATCCGGTCTTTGATCGAGTGGATTGAGCGGACCGCACCTAGGCCAACCTGCCCGGCCGTCTCCGCCGAATGGGCCTTTCGCGATACGAACGAAACCGCAGATCCTTCGGCTTCGCTCGGGATGACAAGTGAAGAACTCGGGATGACGTATCGCTCGATACCTTCGTCCAATAGATTTCTTTTCGGGTTCATGATGTGATGACGCATATACATCGGGTAGGAGGCACAATGACGAAACCGACAAGCTTTCAAACGGACATTCGCCCGCTCTTTACGGAACGGGACATAGAAGGCATGCGCAAAGGGTTCAACCTGGCAAGTTACGATGAGGTCAAAAAGCACGCTGCCGCCATCTACGATCGCATTCGGGGAATCGGCGGCGCGGTGATGCCGCCCCCGCCGCCCAGAGGCGAAGGTCCCTGGCCGCAAGCGCGCATTGAACTCTTCGCTAAATGGATGGCGGACGGGTTTCAACCTTAGGCGTCCGCCAAGCGCCCAGGATCGGTTGGCCCAGGCGGAAGACCGAGGTCTCGCGCCTTTCGCGGGTGACCGAGGTCTCGCGCCTTTCGAGACCGGGGTAAGCACGACGCGTCACTGCGGGAAAGTTGTCGTCTCTGGGACCTTCGGCTGGTGAGCATTCCGTTGGTTCCGTTGGACTGGCCCCGTCTCCTGGGGCGGGTGGTAGACCAACCTTCCCAGGTCTCGAAAAACGCGAGACCGGGGTACCCGGCCCGGCATTACCTCCCACACATTCGAAAACCGCGAATGTGTGGGGCACCCGGTGGAATAGAAAGACCCTAAGAAAATCCGATTGAGGAGACTAGCATGGCGATCACCACGGAAATCGCGCCGAACGTCTATCGCATCTCGATCTTCGCTCCATGGGGCAATTTTCAGTTCAACCATTTTCTGGTGAAAGACGATGAGCCGCTGCTGTTCCACACCGGGCTGCGCGGCATGCACGCGGAAATTCGCGAGGCCGTCGGCAAGCTCATCAACCTTTCCGAGTTGCGCCATATCAGCTTCAGCCATTTTGAGTCAGACGAATGCGGGTCGCTCAATGAATGGCTGGCGGCAGCGCCCAAGGCCGACGTGGTCTGCAGCCAGGTTGGCGCCCTGGTGAACGTGAACGACTTCATTGGCCGGGAGGCCCGCGGTCTGCCTGACGGCGGGACCTTGGCGACCGGAAAGTACCGCTTTCGCTACTGCCAGACTCCGCATCTGCCCCACGGCTGGGACGCCGGCGTCCTGTTCGAAGAAACCCAGGGAACCCTGCTCTGTTCGGACCTGTTCCATCAGTTGGGCGACGTCGAACCGCTCACCTCTGCCGATGTCGTGGGCCGGGCGCGTCAGGCGCTGCAGGAATTTCAGGCGGGCATTCTGGCCGAGTATGTGCCCTACACACCGCTCACCGCGCAGAACTTGAAAAAGCTCGCCGACCTGAAGCCCAAAACGCTGGCCATCATGCATGGCTCCAGCTTTACCGGTGACTGCGCCCGAGCACTCGATGACCTCAATGTGGTGTTTCGCGAGGTCTTCGGCCGGCAGAAGTAGAGGCGGAAATTTCCCGTCACAGCTTCACTCTCGGGGATTGGCGGACCAGCTCCCGAGTGGCCGGCAATCCGGAAGTAAACCCCTCCTGGTAGTTGATGTGAAGTCGCCATTAGACAAGTGATCCGCTTGGGTTTACTTGCGCTATGGCCTGATAACGCCAACCAGTCATCATCAATGAAAGCTCAAACCCGTGTTAAAATTGCTGCCATTTCGCTCACCGGTCCCACGAATCAGCTCAGGCGAGGCTTGCGTTTGCCTTGCTTCTATTGGAGGACCACAATGTCGAACAAGAAATACACGGCCGTTCGCGGCATGCTACTAACAATCTTCGCAACTGCCTTGGTTGGCTCGGCCGCCTGGGGGCAGACATTTAAGGTATTGCATGCCTTCGGCGACGAGGCGTACTCGCAATACGGCCTGGTATTCGATGGGCAGGGCAATCTTTATGGGGTGACTGTCTATGGGGGCGATGGATACGGCACCGCGTACCAACTGAAACCGAATTCTGACGGCACCTGGACGGAGACGGTGATTCACGCCTTCAGCGATAGCGGCGGTACGTATCCTTCTTCCTCTTTAATCCTCGACTCTCAGGGCAACCTATACGGTTCGGCTTCTGGTCAGGGGCATTATCCCGATGCCATTTACCAGTTGACGCCAAATTCCAATGGCACTTGGACAGAATCGGCGCTCTACCAATTCCCTCCAGGCTCTCCGGAGGGCAGCAACCCGGGGCAATTGACCTTCGACGCAGCCGGCAATGTTTTCGGAACAACCAGATTTGGAGGAGTGAATGAGAGTGGGACTGTGTTCAATCTGGATCGATTGTCTGGGTGGCAGGAATCGCTTCTCTTCACCTTCGACGGGTTTCCCAACAACCAGAGCGGCGGGGGCGCGTTTGGTGCGATCGCGTTTGACTCCGCTGGCAGTCTCTATGGCACGACCCTTGGCGGCGGCACTTATGATTCCGGGGTTATCTACAAACTGACCAAGCAGGGCAACGCCTGGCAGCAAACCGTATTGTATAACTTTGCCGGTGGATCCGATGGCAATGCGCCGTGGGGTGTAGTTTTTGGTCCCGATGGCAGCCTTTATGGTATTACCCAGGTTGGCGGCAGCACGGAGAATGTATTTTGCTTTCTCGGGTGCGGCACCGTCTTCAAACTCACGCCTGATTCCGATGGCACTTGGACGAAGTCGACGCTGTACGTATTCCGCGGCGGGCGCCGGGACGGAGCTATCCCCACGACGAGCGTCACCTTCGATCAAGCCGGAAACATATATGGCACGACAGCCGCTGGAGGGAACAGCGGTAACGGCAGTTCCACCAGTTCCTGCTACCCTTATTCTCGATACGGCTGCGGCACGGTGTTTAAGCTGACCCCGTCTGCCGGTGGTCAGTGGACCGAGAGCATCCTCCACTTCTTCATGGGTGGTTTGGACGGATTCAATCCAGACAGCCCGCTGGCGATCGATGGAGCCGGTAATCTTTACGGCACAGTGGGAAACGGTGGCTTAAATGGCGGGGGTGTCGCCTATGAGATCACGCCGTAAAGGCCGGTCCTTGTCTAGCCGTGCATGACTGGCGATAAATCGCCAATAGACAAGCAATCCTCCGCCATCACGGCTGTTGCGCCAACGATGCCCACCGCTGATGCAGTGGTACAAACTCACCTTCACAGGCAGCGACCTGCGCGTGCATTCGTAGCATATTCACGAATGCTTGGCGCGATATCCCTCGCCTTTCCGAGAAAGGCGTCTATTACTCGTTCCACCTGTTCGGCACAAAGGTCGTGCCAATGATTGAGTCCGTGAAGGGCGCTCAGCTGGCACACCTCGGATGGCAGGTCTAGGACTTCTGCCATTACTTTCAGGCATGTGCTGTGAATCTCAGGTTCAAGCCGCGCGACATCAAAATGAGTAGGGGAAAGAGGGAAAATTTGCCACCACATATAACAGGCGATATGGAAAGGATCGGAGTCGGTATCGGCCGGACCGTTAGTTGCGGGCACAACATAGCTGCGGAAGAAGCCCGCAATCGCTTTGATACACGTGACTCGCTCCACGAGCGCTATCGCCGGATTCATGAGAGCGTGGCTTGACTTGCTCGGAGATGACCCGCCCACCAGAAACCAAATACCTTGCGCAACCTGCGGAAGAGAGTAGGGCTTTAGGTGTTCCGGCTCCACGAAAAGACGGGTCAGGTACTTTACGGTTATTACGTCGGACAGACCGAGCGGGTCCCATAACGAATCGAACCCTTCGTCCCAGTACCACTCCAGCTCTTTCATGGTTGTTGGTGGTACATGGTCGAAGGACGCCTGGAGCCATCGCTCGAAAGTACTGCTCACCGTGTGCTCCTCCGCTATCGACTAATGATAACTGCTGTAATATCGCCATAGCACAAGTCACGGGAGCGGGTGTACCGTTTTGGGTGTAACTTGCGATATGGCCTGATAGCGCCAGCTGACGCCACCCTCTCTTTGCGGCATCTGAAACTTTTTCCCCCGCTGGACCGTAACCATTCCGCGGGAGGTTGGCATGCACGACATAAAGGAGCGGTTGTCTCTATTCTGGCTGTTCGCGTTATTGAACTACCTGTATGCGGACTGTACTGCCCTGTTTGCTATTGTCGGCTCGCCAAATCTATCCGACGCCCCACATTTCCCACCCTGGGTTCTGCTGGCTTCCTCGGTCTTCATGGAAATACCCATCGCCATGATTGTGGCGTGTCGACTACTTCCGTTTAGAGCGAACCGGCTGGCGAATATCATCGCGGGTACAATTGTGACCCTCATAAACGCCGGCCTGACCTACATTCCACCCCTTGTCGGTGCCCGGACGCCCGCTCTTCCTGCGTACTTGTTCTTCGCCACGATTGAAACTGTGTGCACCTCGATCATCGTCTGGCAGGCTTGGCATTGGTCAGGAGTTGAAGCGGCAGTTAGTGCGGAGCGGGGTTATCGCCAATCCGAAATTAGGCTGCCTGGCGAGTAGTTGGCGTAACATCCCATATCACAAGTGACCCATTCGGGCCGGATCGGTTGCGATAAGGCCCGATTTCCACAACTATCACTCTGGTTTCGGTTGTCCTGCATAGAGGAGTCGCATGAGCGACAACGGTTCCAACCCAAGGGGGATTCCACGCTGGAAATTCATCGTCGGCGCATCTGGATTTTGCGCTCTGATCTCTGTCACGCTGTCCAGTTTGTTTTGGCTCGTCTACTTCCGTCCCCATAGTCTGGTACTTGCCGTTCAAATGTTTGGTGGTTTCTGGCTGACTGCGTTCATTCCAGCAGGTTTTTTCGGCTGCGCGGCAGGTTTGGTTGGCGGCGCTTGGTTCAGCACTCGCAGAGGACGAATCAGGTCAACGACTCTGCTGCTAGCTGAGGCGGCAACGGTAGGAATCGCATTTCGGTCTCGTTGTGCCTCCGCTAGAGTCGCTGCTCGAACCGCGGGATTCCCGTCCCACCCCTGTCCCTCCGGAGTTCTGGTTCTGTTCGCTGGTGGTCGGTTGTACGACAGCAATTCTCTTTGGCATTTTCTTTCGAAGAGCGATTCTCGCAGCGCCACAGATGCCACAGTCTGATAGCTGACGTAACAGTGCCATTTCGTAAGCGATCTGCCCGCCTCGGATCGGTCACGATGAGGCCTGTTCTCGCCAACTATCACTGACAATAACAACACATTGGCGGTAAGCTTGTGCGCTCATCAGCTTCCGGTTGTTTAGAGACAACAATATGGGTCATACGCGGCGCGTCGGTTTATTTCTAACGCTTGTGCTCTCTGCGGCGAGCTGTTGGGCGGCTGCGACGCCTGTCGTTCCTTTGAGGACGAGCGCGACATTCACGGCGCGGCAGCCCGAACAGAGATGGTCTGTTCCCATTCGTGCCAGCGACGGGCATGTTGCGTACATTCTCTCGTTAGAGCCGGACTTCGATGTTGGTGGTCATGTTGTCACAGTCGAGTTAGTGCTGCGACGTGCAGCGGCTAAAGATGACGCGCCCGATCTGCTTCGCGGAAACCTGCATGGATTACAGCCTACCGACTTCGCGGCGAATGATCTCGCTCACGGCGTAAAGGATTCCGTATACGGAGAAAAGCGGACGATGTCGCTTACTAAGTTGCGACTGCTGCTGCGGGTTGTTGTGACAGATGCGACGGTCAGCCCGAATCCAACGATCGGCGGCTACCAACTCGACAGACTGACTCTTCACATCGAGGTAGATAACTTATAGCGTTGGCGTTCAAAGCCCAACCGATTTCAGTTGGCGCAACATCGCCATTTCGTAAGTGATCGGCCCGGCTCGGATCGGTTACGCTATCGCCTGATCACGACAGGTTGATTGTGGTTTGAGTATCTCCACGCGATGGATCAGCAGCGCCATTGCAGGTGCCCCGGGCTTCGCGGTGTTCGAAACCCGGGGGAGTACGACATGTACGTGTGAAAACGGCTTCGGCTGACAAGCTCCATGACAATCCCAGGTCTCGAAAATCGCGAGACCTAGGGCACCCGCGCCATTACAGATTTTGTTTTTGCTTTCCTGTCCTGCGTGCTAGTTTGTGAATCCTCTGCGTGAGCCGCTGCCGCGCTCGCAACAAGATTCGGTCCAATGAGGTCCATGTGAAAAGAGAACGCCTGACACAGATCGTCCTGGTGATCGTGGGACTGTTGAATCTGCCCCAAATTTATCCTCTATATAAGGATCTGTGGCATTCCAGCTGGATTTTGGAGGGGAAGTGCGAGTGCGGGCCGATGTTTCTAAGCTTTTTTCTTCCGGTCGGGGTCTTTCTACTCATAGCCGCAAGGAGACCCTCGGAGCATCGCTCGATGATTGCTCTAGTAGCTTGGTGGAACATCTCCCATGGCGGGGTGATGGCTATTCAAACCGTGGAAGCGTGGAATCACGGCGTCCACCGGAACTTTGCCGATGTGTTCGTAATGCTTGCGATCGGAGTTGTCCTGTTAGCGCTTCTGCCAGCAAAACGAGAGGTAGTCGCGCCGGGAGTTGCGTGAACGAGCGCAGAAACCCCGGGTGCCCCGCTGATTCCTGGGGTTGGAATGAGTGGGAACCGAATCAGGATCGACCCGCGAGCTCTGGACTTTGATCAACCGCACTGTCCCACACATTCGAAAGTCGCCAAGGTGCCGGTCTGTTATCAAGATGAACGCGACAGCGCGGCAGTAGAAGATTTATGCTATCCCAACGGCTTTGGGCAGGGTATGGAAAGTCATATCCTGACGTTTCTCTGAAAGGAGTGACGGCAATGAAATTCCTGGGACGGGGTCTGTTGGTCGCCACGGCAGCGCTGCTGTTGACGGCACTTGGCTTGGCGCAAAGCAGCCAGGCCCAGCGCGACCAATATAGCTGGGGCGGTTTTAGCACGGCCGACCCGCAATTCTTGAGAGAGGCTGCGCAGGACGGCGCGGCGAAAATGCAACTGGCCTACCTGGCGCTGCAAAACGCGCAAAACGAGCAGGTGAAATCGTTCGCCGTGCAAATGCTGAGCGACTATGGCAAGGTGCAAAACGATTTAGTTTACATTGCCAACCAGCAGTTTGTGTTTCTGACCATCACGCTCGATCCGAAACAGCAGGAGGCTTTCGAAGCGCTCTCCCAGCTGCAGGGCGCGGCGTTCGACAAGGCCTATATGAAGGCGATGCTGAACGGCCCTCACACGGACGTGTCAAGGTTCAAGCAGGAAGCGACGAAAGGGAGTAGCCAGGCAATGAAAAATTGGGCGAGCCAGATGCTGCCCACGCTGGAAAGCGCTCTGCAAGAGGCGCAAAAGGTCGCACCCGCGGTTGGGGTTCATGCGACGGTGACCAGCCAGGAGCAACACACTCCCAGCGTCAGCCAGCCCATCAACCCGGTGTCGCAGGAATCTCCGTTGACATATTGAATGATCCACCTACCAGCCGATCACGGCAATTTTGTACACCACCAGAACGGGTACGATTGCCAGCGTGATCCAAGCGGACAGCGTATAGCGTCGCAGGAAATAGAAGGACACGCCCGCCCAGCAGGAGCAAGCCGCGATCAAAGCACCGCCGACGTAGAGCGCAGCCACTGCGATCGAGAAGTTCGTGCCCAGGAGGTGCCTGAGCCGGAAGAACTCACCTAGAGTCCTAACGACGATAAGAAATTCGATAGTGATTCCTATCTGAGCCCAACGTTCCTTAGTCACGCAGAAAATTGTAGCTTGGGACAGCACTTGACGATAAATCCCCATTACGCCAGTGATCCGGGTTGGGTGGTCCGGTTCAGGGTTACTTGCGATATGGCCTGATTTCGTCATCTACAGCCCAACATGCCTCAACGGGATCACGCGGCACCGTCTTACAGACCAAGTCGTCCGTTGATTCATCGAAAACACCAGGCGCCTAGGCTACGACGCTACCGCCCGCTCGCGCGGGAAGAACCTGCGACACTAGTCCATCGCCCTTGGTTCCACAACCGGCCACAGCAACCCGATTAAGGGCGGAACTTGCGACGCGCTATTCCTGCTAGCGCCAGCACACCTGATCCCAACAGGATGAAGCTACTCGGTTCGGGGGCGGTGCCAGTGCCGCCGCCGCTCGACGACACCACGATATTATCCAAAGCCATATAGCCCGGATCATCTTGAAAACTGAAGCTGATGCTGTCGCGGCCCGTTCCGATCTCCGTGAAAGAGTACTGCTGCCAGTCGTGGTTGAAGCCGGGGTCGGTCAAGCTCAGCAGCGTAGTTCCGTCCCACATTGCCGAGAAAAAGCTCGGATGGTCACCCTCGCCGGCCAGATAGAAGCTGAAGGTGTACTGGGCACCGGCCTGATCGGAAAACGTTTGGCTGAGTGTCCCCGGACTTCCAACCGGGCCCAACAGCGCGAAGTAGCTTCCGTCTTCCGATTCGAAGCCATCGAACGGCGAGCTCACAACTTCGGTGTCCGCGAAGTTGCCGCCTGTGGTCCAGCCAGTCCAGTACCCGGTTTCAAAACTACCGTTGGCTACGAGATTCTGAGCGAAAGCGGACGGGCTTACAAGCATGACCGTCAGAGCAACGACGCCAGGCAGGAGTTTCAGTCGCATATTCTCTCCGGAGTTCCGTTAAACACATTGGGGAAAATGTGTTCGACGCGAGTAGACTCTGGCCCGCTAGATAGGACTCTCGGGCATAACCCAGGTGCCAACTACGGCGAAAGCTGCCACACCGTTCCAGCGTTGTTGGTTCCACACGCGTTGGTGGTCCCGTACAAGTTGCCATTCATTGTATCGAGCGCTAAGGTACCGCCCGCTGGGAAGGACTGATAGTTGAAATAATCAAGATTTTCGAGAGACCAGAGAGGATTCTTGAACCAGGCTTTGTAGATGAAAGGATTGTAGTATCCCGAACCAGTCATCAATGCCGTGCCGTATATATTGCCTTCGGCATCGACCAGGATATTATCCAGAGTGCCGATGGGATAACCAAAGAAAAAGAAGTCGAACCCGGAACCACTCTTTATGCCGGTAAAAACTTCGTAAAAAATGCTGCCGTAGAGGTTGCCATAGCTATCTTGCCCCAAATCAAGAGGTGGAGCGCCGGGTTGGAAATCATGAAGGATCGTCTCCGTCCATTGCCCATTCGAAGGCGACAATTGGAAAACCACTCCATAGGTGCCATTGTCTAAGCCGTTCGAAATTCCGTACAAGTTTCCGTCTGTGCCTACCAATACCTTTGCTGGACCACTGTCGACGTTCCGAGGGTCGAAGCTGAACAGGGTAGTTTTGGTCCAGCCATCTGCTGACGGTGTGAGCTCAAATACCGTACCCCCGCCCAAGGCTCCGCCGGTCGAAGTCGTGCCGTACAGATCGCCTTGGCTGTCGAATGCGGTGAGGTTGATTGCCCCCGAGCCGTCAAGGTCGCTGCTGAAACGATAGGGGACGGTTTCATTCCAACTACATAGGGCCGTGCGGCAAAATGTCGGCGGCGGTGCCAGGTTGAAGACGAGACCACAATACTGGGTGCCATCGGTTCCGCAATCCTGGATGCCTCCCTGGGCTCCGCCGTACAGACTTCCATTCGGACCAACTATCAGGCCGGTGGGCTGGCCTCCGTTGCTGCCTCCCGAAAAGCTGAACAGGGGATTGAACACCCAGTCAGCAGAGTGTTTCAGCCTGAAGACGAAACCGGCGTCGTGGTCGCCTCCGTTGGGGAATGCTCCGTACAGATTTCCGCCGCGGTCAATAACTACACCATCTTGTCCGCTGGTCCCAGTTTGTTGCTGGGTAAAGTTATAGAGTACCTGCAAGTTTCCTTGTGGCTGGACGCACTGGGGTGGAGGACTACTAGTTCCAACCAACGTGAACGATTCCGAGGGAATTGCGCCATAGTAAGTACTCTCGGCCTGCGACGGACAGCCCGGGGACGTGCATCCGACCCCGCTGTTCTGATCCCAGAATACCGGGTCGAGATTATAGGCGTAGGCATTCTGTAGATTTATCCAGTAGGTTCCCGGCGACAGCTCAGGAATGGTGAGATTGCCGGCGACGGTTTCGGTACAGACGTTGAAGCCCCCCTGATTCAACGCACAGCCGGTCTGCGCGAAATTTAAAGTCCCGCTGTAGTACCAGGTACCGCCATTGTTAGGTTCCGGACTGATAATAACCTGCGCCGAAGACAGCGTGTCGCCCGGGAAGAGCCAAGCCCCAAAGCTTATCCCGGTGATAGTGGCACTGCCGGTTAGCGTGAATGTATCGCTCACGACATTATAAAGGCCGTTAGAAGGGGTAATTTCCCAGGCATAGGTATTGCCGTCGATGGGGCCGTTATCGTAGACAATCCCGCCGCCACCCCCACCTGGGACCCTAGACGGTTGACGCGCAGACGACACGTAGGGCGGTAATGCGGGTCGATCGGATGGAAGGGCGGGGCGGGACGCAAACTTCGGCAGCCTTTCTGCCTGACTCGCCGCCGCTGGAACGGAGTTTTGTGCGGACGTGGGAGGCGCGGCCGACATTATCAGTAACGTGGTGAGTCCTGCCAAAACCATTGTGCCGTATACAGAGATGGGACCTTGCGCTTGACGTGGCATCGGCTTGCCTCCTTGCACTGACGGTAGACGTTCGAGGGCCTGGAACAAGTGCGTGCGCTTGGGCGCGGTATTGGAAGAGGGGTCTACTCCTAGCTACCTGGGCGCGGATCGGAACGGGCGGGACAAGGTCAGGGCCGAGATCCCGCTGAAACCAATCCCAAAACTCTCGAGCATCGAGGTCGACAAATTCGCCCCGTCGCCCGGGGTGACTGACAGTATCACACTCTTGGGGCTAACATGCGATAAATTGCCATAGCGCAAGTACTCGCCATCGGCCCCGGTTCTGGTCAGGCCTGTCAACTGCGAGTTGGTCCATTTCGCGCAACAAAATATTCGTGTAAGGTCGCGGGAATTCGATACACTTGCACCCCGCGGAACTGAATCCAAATTTCCGCGCGAATGGAGACGACCATGCTTGGAGACCTTCTCGGCGAAAGCCAGGGCAAAAGAATTGTGCGGCGCGTGCTAGCCGTGGATCCCCCCACGGTTGAAGTGACCTTCGAAGACAGCGGGCAGATACTGGGTGTCCCTACGACTGGAACCGGAACTTACACATCCGTCATCCGGGCCGATGGCTCCCTCTATGGCGAGGGCATGGGTCTCATTATCACCCACGACGGCGAGGGCATCACCTGGACCGGAACCGGCATGGGCAGCCTGGGAGCCGGCGGGGTGGTCAGCTACCGGGGCATGCTGTATTACCGCACCACATCGCAGAAACTGGCGCGGCTGAATAACGCCTCGGCCGCATTTGAGTATGAAGTTGACGCAGCCGGCAACACCACCTCGAAAGCCTGGGAGTGGAAGCAGGCTGAGTCGGCCAGGGGCAAATCCGCCTGAGGCAGCGGGTCGCCGGCGTTGGCAAAACTCCGAATAACGCCGAGTGCCGTATTGCGACGGTTGAATCGTTTGCGGGCGTCCCCCAGGGCAACCTTTGATTGTGTGGGAGTTTGCGCCGCAAGCAGGATGCCTCATCCAACCTTCGTGGTTGGGTGGGCGTTTTGACTTTCAGATCCCGGCCAGAGTGTGGCTGGCTGGTAAGCGAGCATGGGCACGGCTCACGAAAATCCCCACCCAAGCAACTTCGGCTTGGATGGGGCACCCTCGAGATTGTTGTGGGTCACCCGGCGTTACCGGGCCGCTTTCCCCTACGGTGAAATCTCCCAGACCACGCCGTACCCGTAAGTTCCGCCAGACGAAGCGGTGCCATAGATGTTGCCTTGGGCATCGACCACGGGCGCGGCCTCAGGGTTGGTTCCATCGTTAGGCGGGCCGGCGAAGTCGTGCAGATCGGTGTAGGTCCAACAGCAGGTCAGCTCAAATACGTTGTTGGGATAGTAGCTCCCGTAGGAGGTATTGGTTGTACCGTAGACATTCCCCAGGGAGTCGGTCGATACCTGGTACGACAGCGGCGAGAAAATTTGTGAGATGTCTTTCAGGATGGAAGGGTTCCAGTCCGGTGGAGACGCCTGGAAGACCGACGTGCCAAAGATCTCATTGTAGCCACCCGCCGTGCACGCAAAGTAGTCGTAGGTGTCGGTGCCATACAGATTGCCCGCCTGGTCCGCGGCCAGGCTTGTCGGATTGCCTTCCGGACCGCCAGGCATGAAGTTGTGCAGAACCTGGTAGCCTCCGGCTGTGGTGTATAACGTACCGGAGCCGTTGGTGCCACCCAAGGCGGTGAAGCCGTACAAGCCACCAGACCCACTGACGACTCCTCCCGGATTCAAGCCGTCGTTGGCCATGCCGGGAAACGTGTGCAAGACCTGCAGGCTGCCATTGGTGAACTCATAGAGCGTGCCGTTGTTGTGCGTGCCTCCCATAGCGGCAGTTCCATAGATATTGCCTGAGTTGTCGAGCACCAGGCTCCCACCTGGCTTTGCACCATCGCTGCCGCCGGTGAAACTGTACAGCAGGTTTTCCATCCAGTTGCTGAAAACACTGGGCAAGATGTTTCCCGCGGGAGTCAGCCCGAAGAGCACGCCGTTGCCCAGGCCTCCGCCCGAGGTTGTGCCGTAAAGCCTGCCATTGGCGTCGATAATCAGAGTGCTGTCGGGCGAGTTGCCATTGGCACCAGAGAACGCATACAACCGGTAAAACCGCCAGCCGGATCCGCCGGGAGCAAGTTTGAACGCCGTACCATCTCCAGACGGACCGCCGGAGCTGGTCGTCCCATAAAGATTACCCGCGGCATCGATTACCAGACCGGTACTGGGAGCAGCTCCGTCTACGCCCCCGGTGAAGTTGTAGATCACGCGGTAGGTTTGGGTGGGAGAGCGGGGAACCGTGACAGCTTTCGCCTCGGTTGCCGGCCTCTCCTCACAGGGATTGCCCAGCAGGGTGAACGCTTCCGAAGGGATTGTGCCTATGCTATTTTCCTGGGCCTGCGAGGGACAGCCGGGAGACATGCAGCCGACTCCGCTGTTCTCGTCCCAGTACACCGGATCGCCGGTGGTGACAGTTGCATTCTGTAGAGTTACCCAATCATTGCCGGCCAGCGTGGGCCCATTATTAAAGTTGGCGGAAACGAGGCAAACGTTAAACCCGAATTCATTGGGGAAGCAGTTCGTCTGATTCACACCGATGGTTTCGTCAAACAGGTTGTTCGAGAAGTAGCCGTTGCTGCCGATCTGTACTTCGACACTCGTGATGGTGTCGCCCGGGAACAGCCATGCCCAGAACTGGATACCTGTGACCGGAGCATTGACCCGGATGGTCTCGCTAGCCGCAAAGCCGAAGTTGATGGTCCAGGCATCCACCTCTCCGTTGACGGGGCCGTTGTCGTAGACAGGGTCGTCTTGCGGCGGCACACCACGAGACCCTCGGCGGGTCTGCGCTGGGTTCGGCCGTGATGCCGGTCGCGCGGCCGGATGGGCCAGTCGCGACGCGAACTGCGGCATTCTGGCTGCCTGCGCCGCCGATGCGGGAACGGAACTCTGTGCGGACACGGGCAGCGCCGCCGACGTAATCAGGAACGCGATGACTGCTGCCAGAACGATGGTGCGAAACAGAGAGATGAGGCGTTGCGCTTGGCTTTGCATCAGCTTGTGCTCCTCGCAATGGTTGTAAACGTTCGGGGCCCGGGTAAGAACGTGTGCAGTGGATGCGCATCAACTCCGCGCGCCACTAGAACACCAGCTTTCCGCTACGGTGAAATCTGCCAGACCACGCCGTACCCGTAAGTTCCGCCAGACGAAGTGGTGCCATAGATGTTGCCTTGGACATCGACTACGGGGGCGGCCTCCGGGTTGGCTCCATCATTGGGCGGGCCTGTGAAGTCGTGCAGATCGGTGTAGTTCCAGCAGCAGGTCAACTCGAATACGTTAGTGCGATACAAGTTCCCAGGAGAGGTATTGGTGGTGCCGTAGACATTTCCTAAGGCGTCGGTCGATACCTTGTACGACAGCGGCACGCCAATTTGCGAGATAGTTTGCAGAATGGAAGGGTTCCAGTCTGGTGGAGACGCCTGGAAGACCGACGTGCCAAAGAACTCATTGTAGCCACCCGCCGTGCACTCAAAGTAAGTGTAGGTGTCGGTGCCGTACAGATTGCCGGCCTGGTCTGTCGCCAGACCTGTCGGATTGCCTTCTCCAGACATGAAGTTGTGAAGGACCTGGTAGCCTCCAGCTGTCGTATATAACGTACCGGAGCCGTTGGTGCCACCCAAGGCGGTGAAGCCGTACAAGCCACCAGACCCACTGACGACTCCTCCTGGATTCAAGCCGTCGTTGGCCATGCCGGGAAAAGTGTGCAGGACCTGTAGGCTGCCATTGGTGAACTCATAGAGCGTGCCGTTGTTGTGCGTGCCTCCCATAGCGGCGGTTCCATAGATATTGTCTGAGCTGTCGAGCACCAGGCTCCCACCGGGATCTGCACCATCGCTGCCGCCGGTGAAACTGTACAGCAGGTTTTCCATCCAGTTGCTGAAAACACTGGGAAGGATATTTCCCGCAGGAGTCAGGCCGAAGAGCACGCCATCGCCCAGGCCTCCGCCCGAGGTGGTGCCGTAAAGCCTGCCCTCGGCGTCGATAACCAGAGTGCTGTCGGGCGAGTTGCCATTGGCACCAGAGAACGCATACAACCGGTAAAACCGCCAGCCGGATCCGCCGGGAGCAAGTTTGAACGCCGTACCATCTCCAGACGGACCGCCGGAGCTGGTCGTCCCATAAAGATTACCCGCGGCATCGATTACCAGACCGGTACTGGGAGCAGCTCCGTCTACGCCGCCGGTAAAGTTGTAGATCACGCGGTAGGTTTGGGTGGGAGAGCGGGGAACGCTGACAGCCTTCGCCTCGCTTGCCGGCTTCTCCTCCGCTGGGAAGCAGGTGCCCTCAAGGCTAAACGCTTCCGAAGGAATTGTGCCTATGGTGTTTTCCTGGGCCTGCGACGGACAGCCGGGAGACATGCATCCGACTCCGCTGTTCTCGTCCCAGTAAACTGGGTTGCCGTCCGCGGTCCTGGCGTTAGCGAGGGTTATCCAATCGTTGCCGTTCAAGTTGGGTCCCGAGAAGTCCCCCGACATGAGACAAACGTCGAACCCGAAATTGTTGGTGAAGCAGTTCGACTGGGTTAGGTTGACCACTTCGTCATAGAGGTTGTTGGAAAAGTAGCCGGTGCTGCCTATCTGTACTTCGACGTAGTTGAGGCTGTCGCCCGGCTCCAGCCAAGCCCAGAACTGAATACCTACGACCTGGTTGTTGACCTGGATGGTGTCGCTAACCAAAAAACCGAAGTTGATGGTCCAGGCATCCACCTGTCCGTTGACCGGTCCGTTGTCGTAGACGACCGGACCTTGCGGCGGGTGTTGACCAGGCATCTGCCGGGTTGCCGGCGGTGCCAGCCGCTTCGCGAACTGCGGCATTCTGGCTGCCTGCGACGCCGATGCGGGAACGGAATTCTGTGCGGGGACGGGCAGCGCCGCAAACATCATCAAGCACGCAGTGGCCGCTGCCAGAACGATTGCGCGAAAGAAAGAGATGAGACGTTGCGCCTGGCTTTGCATCAGCCTGTGCTCCTCGCAATGGCGGTAAACCTTCGAGGGCCCGGTAAGAACGTGCGCGATGAGAACACGCGAGAGAAAAAGAGAGGTTTATTTCTAAGGCGCCTGGAAGCGGATCGGAACGCGCAGGGAAAAACGCCTGAGTCCTCTCGCCAATACTTGGGCGGGATTTTACAACTGCCCGGGAACGTTTGTCATTTGATTTCATTCGTGGCGCAGTTGATTTATGTGGGGCGCGGGATGAGGCGTGTCAAATCCAGTTGGAACTTCATATTCCGCCGTGCCGGCTGTCCCATCCGACCTTCATTTGGTTGGGCGCAGATGCCGACTTTTGCCTCGAGCCGGAAACCTTTCCCACGTCAATCCGTCCAAATGGCGAACCGCTGAACCATGGCAGCAACTCTGCAAACCTGGAGGTCAAACCGTGCAAATGCCCGCAGGCAGCAGGAAGATGATCGTGATCCCGGCGCCGGACAACTGGGATGGCGATTCCCACCAGCACTGAAGTTTCCTGGCCTGCTGAATGCGAGGAGTGGTCGATGAGCGGAAGAGGATAGCGCGATGCGCATCGCAAGTGTGGGTCATGCGGTCTTTGCGGCGACCATGATCGCTCTGGGAGTCCTCGGCCTGACAAAAGGCGATTACGTCTCGGTGTGGCAGCCGATACCGCAGAGTCTCTCCGCGCTGTCTTACCTGTGCGCCGTCATCTCCCTGATATGTGGCCTGGGCCTGCTCTGGCAACGGACAGCCGCCGCCGCTGCCCGCCTGCTGCTCGCCTGGCTTCTGCTCTGGTTGCTGGTGTTGCGATTGCCGGGCATCGTCCTCTCGCCCACGGTGGACTATTGGTGGGCAGCCTGCAAGATCGCGGTGATGGCCGCGGCCACCTGGGTACTGTATGTCTGGTTTGCCGCTGGCTGGGACAAGCGGCGGTTCGGCTTCGCCAGCGGCGACCGCGGTCTGCGCATCGCCAGGATGCTCTACGGCGTGGCCTTGATCCCCTTCGGCGTGGCTCATTTCCTCTATCTGCAACCGACCGCCGCACTGGGTGCCTGGCTGGCTGCCCTGGCATGTGGCCTGGGTATATTTCACCGGCGGCGCCTTCATCGCAGCGGGCATCGCGGTGCTCATCGGGGTGTACGCACGGCTGGCTGCGGCGCTGGCCGCGTTCGAGATCGGAATGTTCACGCTGCTGGTGTGGGTACCCATCGTGGCGGCCGGTACCAAAGACGCCTTCCAATGGAGCGAGACCGTTGTCTCGGTAGCGCTGACCGCCGCGGCCTGGGTAGTGGCGGAATCTTACCGCGACGCGCCGTGGCTGGCTGTGGGCAAGCGTTTTCCGGCTGAAGGATAAAATGCTGTGCAGTCCTCATTTCACAAGTAATCCGTGAAGAAGCCGGTTGCAGGGATTACTTGTGCTCTGGCAGTTTTACATCAATCATTCCAACCAGCTTACAATGCTGACACGCACGAGCCGCCTTCGGATCAACCAAGGCGAATCGTTGTTAATTCACAGCGTTTTAGTTTTTGACCCGTCGGCCCTACATCCGTTCGCAGTCAGAAGGGAGCTACGATGCGCTGGTACCACTACGTGGCCTACTTTTTCGGAGGAGCATTTCTGGCGAACGCGCTGCCCCATCTGGGCAACGGGATCTCGGGGCACGCCTTCCAGAGCCCCTTTGCCTCACCGCCCGGAGTAGGCTTGTCCTCCTCGATGGTCAATGTCCTATGGGGCTTCTTCAACCTTGCCGTCGGCTACCTGCTGGTCTGTCGTGTGGGCAGCTTCAGTCTGCGCAAGACCCAGCACGCGATCGTCCTGGGGGCGGGCATCCTCATCATGTCGCTCATGCTGGCCCGCACCTTCGGACGGCTGCACGGGGGCCTTTGATTCTGCGTTTCTACCCCGACCCAATCTCGACTTTTCCCGATTTGGCACTTAGATGGTTAGTTAGTAACCACTATTTGACCATATTGACGCTACGCTGAAGTGGCCATTCCTGCGCATTGCAGCGGTTCTGAGAGTCGATCCGGGCAGTGGACGTACTTTTGGATCACTCGGAACCTGGACGGGCCTTAAATGGCAATAATTGACTTGACTAACCCACATTCTTTCGGTATAGTTCGATCCATGGACGCGCCAAGGTCATTACAGAAAGCGATTCAACTGTTTACAGACGAGCAGGTTTGCATTGACGCCGTTGCCTCGATGCGCTGGCCGAACGGAGCCGAGTGCCCGCACTGCCAAGCGAAAGAACCCTACTATCTGGCGACTCAAAAGCGTTGGAAGTGCCGCGCCTGCCGTAAGCAGTTCTCCGTCAAGGTCGGGACGATATTTGAGGATTCGGCAATCCCGCTTCAAAAGTGGCTTCCCGCACTCTGGATGCTGGTAAACGATAAGAACGGCATCTCGTCTTGGGAGCTGCATCGCGCACTTGAGGTCTCACAAAAGACCGCATGGTTCATGCTTCATCGGCTCCGCATGGTAATGAAGTCTAATCTTGTCGGGCCACTCGGCGGAACGGAGGGCGGACCTGTCGAGATAGACGAAACCTTTGTAGGCGGAGCAAAGCGGTTCATGCACGCCAGCAAGAAGCGGCGCTTCTCTAAAACCGCGAAGGTTGATAACAAGACTGCGGTGATGGGATTCCTCGACCGCGAATTGCGCCGCGTCCGTGCGAAAGTAATTCCCAACATCAAGCGCGAGACTTTGCAGAATGAGATATTGAACGAGATTCAGCGCGGCTCAAAAATCTATACCGACGAGGCGCGTACTTACGACCGCATCGGAGCTGAGTATGTGCATGAAGTCGTGAACAAAGTCGAAACCTATGTCAACGGACAGGTGCATGTGAACGGTTTAGAGAATTTCTGGAGCTGCTTCAAGCGAACCCTAAAGGGCACCTATATCGCAGTCGAGCCATTCCATCTTGACCGATACCTCGACGAACAGATATTCCGCTTCGAGAATCGAGCTACCAAGGAAAATCGGCTGACTGATTCAGACCGCTTTGTTGCCGCGCTCGCTCAGGTTGCGGGAAAGCGCCTGACCTTCAAAGAACTCACTGGTAAGACTGGCAGTGAAGCGAATTTCTAACCCTTATCGGAAACCACGTGGCCCGAAGCCGAAGTCTTAGGCTTTGGGCCCGGTTTCACTTTCCCGATCTTGCTCTGCCGTTCATCTTCAAGCATTTTCTGCATGTCAGACTTGGACACTGAGAGTACACTTCTCAGCGCACCCTCAAACCTTCGCATATCGGCAGTCTTAGGTTGGCTCATGCGGTCAATTCTACGCCTACAGAACAACGAGGAGAATCGTGCTGGACTTGTCTAGCGTAACGGCCAAGCTGGGACGGGCCGAGTATCACGCGAATGCCATCAAGGAGCAGACCACCCCCTGGTTGAATCCCGATCTGTACGGTATCACCCAAGAGGCTAACGCTGATTTCACCCGGTATCGTCTTATCTTCCATATTAAGGGAGACGGGCCGCCTCTCGAACGCTGGAGCCTCATGAGTGGAGACTGCGTGCATAATCTCCGCTCTGCTCTTGACCACCTTGTTTACGCCGTAGCCATTCGCCAGAGTAAGAAGAATCCCCCTCCCTGCTGCGACTTTCTCCAATTCCCAATTTGCGATACCTTCGCTGCTTTCGAGAAGGACACCACCGGGAAAAGAAGCAAGCTCGGGGAAATCAGGCGTGAAACGGTTGCAGTTTTCGAGAGATTGCAGCCTTACAAGCGATTTCACCCAGTAATTCCGCCCCTGCTTTCCATCATTCGCAATTTCGACAACACGGACAAGCACAGGCTGTTGCGGCCAGCATTCGGCGCAGTCATAGGGGCCGACATAGGCTTTTGTGGGCCAGATGGGCCGCCCGACAATATCGCTACCGTTTTCCCTAATTATGGGGAACTCAAAGACGGCGCAGAAATAGTGGAGGTTGTTCTCAACAGTTCTACGCCCAACATGCAATTCGATAGACATGAGATCGGGTTTCATTTCGCTGTTTATCACGGCCCTAGAAGCGCTTCTACTCCCCCAATGCTGGAGCGTACCGCGCTGTACGGACTGTTGTCTTTGCTCATTGATGAAGTGCGGTTTGTGGTGGATGACATCCAGAGAAACGTCGGATAACGCTTGTTGACTAACCAAAGGAGACTCTATGACTGGCGTGCTTCATTACATGCTTCAGTGCCCCTGTGGGCACTCCATCGAACTCCCGCTTGAAAAGATAAGCCAAGCGTTTGGGCCTCTAGCGGTCCGCACCAAGGATACTGAGCCGATAGCTGTTGTATGTGGGCATTGCACGCGAGTGCAAAATCTTGATTTAGCAGTAAAGAGTCAGAATCCGCCATGGGGTCCGCTGGTAGTCTTACCATGTAACTCAGCGTGGGATTACGCAGGATGGCTCGAATGCGAAGACAGAGCCTGCGAACTTCGCCTGCCATTATTCGCGCCAGTGAGCGGCCCCATGTCTTCCGCAGAGTGGCAGCAATTCGTTTCCACGTGGACGTGGGAAAGCCTGAAGTGCGCTGCTGGGCACACGATTCGAGTGCCGCAATAAGTTTCCTCTGTGAGGCTATTTCTCTTGTCACTGTACGGGCCAACACACTAACCCCTAACCGCTCCCAGAAAGAAACGCGCCACATGCCTACTGAATATAAGCCGGGGGATAAGGTTCCCAACTCTGGAATTTACGATGTGATTCACGACGTGCAGCACAACACAAGGCACCAGGTAACGTGCGTGGCAGGTGAGACATTCCCGCCATGCAATCACTGCGGCCAACACCCTAGATTCCGATTAGCCGTGCAGGCTGTCCATATTCGCAACCACGACTTCTTTAAGAAGAAGTGAATCGGTCTCCGGGCCAGAGGGGAACGATTCCACCGCGAAACCGTTTTTACCCTTTGACACAATGACGTGAAAGGTCGTCGAGTTCAAATCCCAACCCTTAATCGCCTCAGATGCTAGACTTGCCGCTTTTCCTTGCCCTGTCACGGTGTGTCCTTTCTACAACAGTTGGGTTAGCCATGTCAATTATTACCCTTAAATCGCGTTTAAACGCGAAGTTCCAAATCGGGACTATTTCCGCACAACGGAAGACAGCCAGCCGCGGTTGAGATGGTCATTCTAAGCCAAGCGAAGAACCGCTACCGCCGCGAAAAACTCTGCCGTCGAAAGCAGCTCCTTCGACTCCGCATTCGCAAAACGACGCGAATGCTCCGCTCAGGTTGACAAACGGAAAGCAGGTCCTTCGACTCCGCATTCGCAAAACGACGCGAATGCTCCGCTCAGGTTGACAACCGAAAGCAGCTCCTTCGACTCCGGCGGCGATCCCTCGCCTCCGCTCAGGATGACAAAGGAAAGCTACCTCTGCCCGGCCTTCTTGGGAAGCTCCACCGCGATCTCGATCATCGGCCGGCCCAGGCGTTCGGCTTCTTCAGGAGTGATTCCCGCCATCTGCATTCTGCGATTCTGGATCTCCCGTAGCTCCACCAGCACTGCGCGCTCCTGCTCGACATATTCTTCCTCGCTGATCGCACCTTCTTCCAGCTCGGTCTGCAATTCCAGCAGGCGCTCCTTGATGGGAGCGTCGTCGGTGTATTGCTCTTCGGCGGCCCGCGCCAGCGTCCGCAAAATGAATTGGAAGCCCGAGATGGGTGACAGCAACAAATCGTCGATCAGCAACATAGATCGCCTCGTCAGCTACCGCTGCTGGGTTCCAGTTTCAAACGGATGTTCACAAAGTTATACGGCGGCCAGGGTCCGGTGTATTTAAAATTCAGCCGGTCGCCGAATTTTTTGGCAATGCGATTGACCGCGGCATCGAACTCGGCTTCGCGTTCGCGCTCCAGCAGAAACGCGGCGTTCATGATCATCTTGTCGCCAATCGGCTTGTTGTCGCGCGAGGCCACGCAGATGGCACGCAGCGCTTCGTAGATCTCCCGCACATATTCGGCCGAGCGTTCCGACAGTGCCTTGTCGATCATGCGGCCCAGTTGCATGCGGGCGAAGTAGGTGGACTGCAGATGCTTGCGCGTGATCTCCAGATGAAAGCGATGAATCTCATCGTGCTCGCGCTGCAACTGCTCGATGATGTGCTCCCGGTCCCAGGTGACCTTCAATCCGAATTCCACCTTTCCGGCCATCTGCTGCAGCACATCTTTCACTGACCCATAAATGCTGCGCAGCACTTCGCGAATATCGTCGTCGGTGCGAAACACTGTGCCGAAACTCATCGGGATGATGGTGTGCGTCTTCATCACCGTCTCGATCACGTGTTCATGGGCCAGGGCGTTCTCGCGGGTGGGATCGAAAATGAAAACTGCGGTGCGGCTGACGACCGCCGCGATGTCTCCATGGGTCACCGCATACACCAATTCCCCGGCTCCGCCGATGCCCAGCTTGCCGAAGGAAGCATCGGCTCGCGACGGAATGATGCCGTAGACGTAGCGACCCTCCTGCCGCATATCCGGCACGGGCACCGGTCCGTGCGCAAATCCCTCGTCCGCCGCCGGCCGCAGATTCGGGACGCTTACCGACATGGGTACGATCGCAATGGGCTGCGGCTTCGACACCTTCTTCTTGGCAGACTTCGCCGGCTTCACCGCCGCCGGTGATCTCTTAGCCGGTCGCCTTCCGTTGGCCATATTCGTTCCTCAACATTTGCGAAATAGTTTGCAGCAATTCCTGAATGTCGATGGGCTTGAACAGCATGGGTATCCCAAGTTCCTCGGCGCGGTCCGTGGCTTCGGGAGTGGCATAGCCGGTCAGCAGCACGGTCGGGATATCCGGATTCTTCTGCCGCGCAAACTCGATTACATCGAAGCCGTTTTCCTGTTTCTCCAGCGACAAATCGCACAGCAGGAGATCGATGCCGTCTTCCCTCAGCGCCTTGCGCGCCTCCTCCGACGACAACGCCGCGCTGACGGCGTAGCCTTGCTGTTGCAGGATCAGGCGGTAGGTCAGCAGAACGTTAGGCTCGTCGTCGACCACCAGAATGTGAGATTTGCGCTTCATCGAAAACCTTTTCTCACCGCACCGCCGGAAGTTCGATCATGAAGACCGTCCCGCGATTGACCCGGCTGCGGACGCGCAGTCTCCCGCCGTGATTCTCCACAATTCCCTTCACGATCCACAAGCCCAGTCCCGTCCCGCGCTCGCCCTTGGTGGTCACGAACGGCTCGAACATGCTGTTCAGCATAAGTTCTGAGATGCCGCTGCCGGTGTCAGCCACCACGATCCGTATCATCTCCCGCACTTCATCCTTGTGAAACAGATGGGTTCGCACCCGCAACACTCCGCCGTGGCTCATGCTGTCTTTGGCATTGACCACCAGGTTCGACAGCACCTGCCGAATCTGATCGGCCGACCCGAACGCCGGCGGAATCTCATCCAGCTCCTTTTCCACCCGAACCCCGGCGCGTTCCAGCTGCCGGGCAAACAGCAGCAGCGTATCTTCGACCACGTTGTTTACATCAACGTTGCCTGCCTGCTCGGTGTTGCGATAAAGCCCCAGCATCTGCCGCACGATGCGGGCCACGCGCTCGGTTTCGGCTTTCAGAATTTCGTAAACCGGAGCCGCCTCCGGCTTCATCTGGTCGCTCAACATGAAGATGCAATTCTTGATCGCCTCCAGCGGATTGTTTACCTCATGGGCGATGGTGCCCGCCAGCCGTCCGGCCACAGCGAACTTTTCCATCTCCAGCATGCGCCGCTCCATCTTGAGCTGCTCCAGCCGGCGAACCGCGGTCAAATCGCGCAGCACCGTAACCGTGTAAGCCACCATGCCACGCTCGTCATAAATCTTTCCCGAACGCGCATCGTATTCCACCTCTTGATGCGTAGTGGGATTCGTCAGCTGGATCAGATTGCTCTCCCGGTCGGTAAACGAATAGGTGAACTTGGCGACGTAGGCATCCAGCTTCGTCTGGTTGCGCATTTGCAGCACGCTGCGGCTGTTCTCAGAGCCCAGCAGATCTTGCGCCAGGGGATCCAGCAACACCACTTTCGCGTCGCGGTCGCACACCATAATCGGATCGCCTACATTCTCGATGATCAGGTTCAGCCGGTCGCGGTCCTGGCGTACCACTTCTTCAGCCTGCCGCAATTTATCGTAGTTAAAACGCAGCTCCTCGTCGGCGCGGCGCAGGTCGGTCACATCGCGCAGCACGGTCACCATGCCGGTACGCCGCTCGTCGGAACTGTAGCTGGGCGCCGATACCGCTTCGAACAGAACTTCCTCGCCTTCGATGGCATCCACCAGCGTCATGTCGCGCGAAGATTCGTCGCCTGACACCGCCATGGAAGACAACGCCGCTGAGAACAAAAGATTGTTCAGCTCGACCGCCCGCACCCGGCCTTCGCTCACGTCTTCCGGAACCCTGAAGAACCGCGCCGCCGCCTTGTTCTGCGTGATCACCCGATGTTGCGGATCGGTAAGAATCACCGGGTCGGTCATGCTTTCCATTACCGTCTGCATCTGCCCGATGACGGTCTCCATGTCCATCATGCGGTTGTAATAATGCTCCACTTTGAACAGGCGGCCCAGATAGCGATTCGCCAGATGGATGAGAGCCTGCAACTCAGCGATATCGGCACTGCTGGCTGAGCGCCGAACCTCGGTGACCACCATGCCCGCGTAGGCGCGCATATCGCAAATGCCGCACACCTGGTCCTGCAGCTGAAGCTTCAATCGCGAATGAAAGTTTTCTACCGCGACGCACCCGTTGCGCCGCACGCGATCGGCTTCCCAGCACGCCGTCTTATTGCGGTATACCAGGGGATGATAGTGATAACTGGAATCGCGCTTGCTTCGGCCCGGAACCAGTTCCGGCTCCTGGCCATGAAGCACCCGCACCAGCGGATTTTCGATGGAGTACAGCGTGGTTCGAAACTTCTGCAACAAGGTTTTGGAGCAGTTCAGCGAGGCCACAGGCAGAATTTCGGAGGTCTCGAAGTCTACTTTGGCGATGAGAGCGCGGGGATGTCCCAGGGCAACAATCTCTTCCACCAGTACGGGAAAGATTTCTTCGCTGCGCTCGGCGCCAAGCAGGCGAAGCGCTGATCGCCGGCGGTTTCCGCCAGATTCAGGCAGCTCAGAACGCACACGCATCTGGGGTGAAGCCATCAAAAACTACTCCCGGGCGCCAACCAGTTCTAACGGCCCGCTGCGCGCCGGGTGCGGGCTGGGCGTCGCGTGGTTTCGACAGTCGTGATTTCCTCTTCTCCCGCTGAAAGTTGCGGACGCGAAACCAGCCCGGTCAATCCCACCGCGTCGGCATACTTGAGATAGGTATCGATAGAAGCCACCACCACGCGCGCTTCTACCGTGATCAAGTCGATGCCCACCAGCGAAATGCGGACCCAGGCGTCGATCACGATGCCCTTGTCCAATACCCGATCCAATACGTCGATCAGGCTGGAACCGCCTGAAACTCGTTCAACTGCCATGCAAACCCTCCTGCCGGCCTTCTTGTGAGACCTTTACGCTTTCTTCTTTTTCTTCGCGGCTTTCTTCACCGCTACCCGCTTCGCCGGAACTGCCGGCGATCTCAACTCGGTTCCCGGTCCCGGACGCGGCAACTGGGTGCGTGTCCTCCCGCTGATCCCGGCCGGATGGGTAAGATTGGGATCAAACTTCCACCAGTTCAATCCAATCTGTTCTGCCTTATCCACCGAGCAGACCAGCAGCCGGATGCGGATGGTCAGCAACTCCACGTTGGCCAGCGAAATCCGCACGTCGCCCGCAATGACCAATCCCTTGTCCAACACCCGGTCAAGGATGTCGAGGAGATTCGCCGTTCCTGACACGGTAGGTACACGTTCCATGCTGTCGTCTTCTAGATGGAGAGAGTGTGGAACTGCCGAAGCTCCCCAGTTTCGCTTCGACACAGAGGCGTATCCTAGCGGACACGGAATCCGGTGTCAATTTGAACCAAACCAAATGCGACGAAGCCGCGGCGCGCGCTTGTTGAAACCCAGCACCCTCGTTTTGTTAGATGCAGCCGGGTTGCCTGAGCGGAAGCAAAGTACCGAGGGACCCTTTATATTTTTGTCATCACGAGAGGGCGAACCGGGGTCCCCGACAAGCGCCGTTTTTTGCGCTTGGTAGGGCAAAGTTCAGCCCGCGAGGGATCTGCTTTTGATGCGCCAATGCTGTCGACGTCAGCAAACAAACTCTAATCCGGCCCCACACCCTGCTTGTTCTGGAAGTTCCGATCCAATTCAATGTGCGGCGCCGCTCTCACCAGGCGAAATCGAACGTTGCTCCCGCACTCGGAACAAACCGGAAAGTTCTGCCCCCGAAGAATGACAACGTCGTGATACAAACGGTGACGATAATGTAGTACTTGATAAATCCCTGACTCCGGAATCTCGCTGGCTGGTTGAAAAATCCCATCGGTCATCGTTCCCCCTCGCCCCACCTGAGATTAATCCCTTTGAGCTTTGTCCCTTCCGGCTGGTTGCCCTGACTGTCCTAACCGAAGGTAACTTGCCTTTTGTTACCTCAACAGACGCCGTTCTACTCCAGCAGGTTGCCAAGGGGACCCAGTCTCAGATTCAGGTCTTCGGGTTTCAGGTTGAATTGCTGCGCCAGTTCTTTGATCTTCTCTTCCAATTTCATCAGCGCCAGTCCCATCTCTTCGACTTGCGCGTCGCTGAGCGAGCCGCCTTCCATGCGGCGAATCGCCTGCCGCTCCAGAAGCTGCCGCAGTAACTCAATAAGACCGAGCACCAGTTTTGCCAGGCCCTGTTCGATCGTCTCCTGCGAGCAATCGATCCGCTCAATCGCGTTCTGCGTTAGGCCTTCCAGTTGACGTCGCAAATCACTGACGGCAGCATCCACTTCGCCGGGGGTCAGCGGTTTGGGCCTATCCATTTTCGCCTCGCTGTGCGACAAACTCGCTGGGCGGCCACGGTCCGCTCAGTCGCAACTTGATTCCTTCAGACGATCCGGCAGTACGCAGCGACGCGATAAAACGCTCGCGGCTGGCGCGCGGCACCAGGGCAAACCAGCGATGCGTCTTGCGCTCTTGCCGGCCGCGCCACTCCCGCACCGAGCCGGCCGTCACGCTCTTCAGCTTATTCTCCACCGCCGCAATCCGCCCGCCCGCTGCCTGACGCCGCTTCAGATATTCCCGTCCGCTCACCGGAGTCGCCAGGTCAGCCTGCTCTTCCGCTGTCCATGTCCCCACCACTTCGTACTGCACCGCGTCGGCCGTTCTCTCCAAAGCCGCGCGATAGAGTTCCTGCTCCGGCGCCAGATGCTGCTCCAGAACGTCTTCACTTTCCAGCAGCGTGGGAAAACGAAACGGGATCGGAGTGGTCGCCGCCAGAATCTCGCGCAGCACCTGATGAAATTGCAGTGCAGCTTTCTTCACGGATTCCGCTTCGCCCATCACGACTTCAGGACTGTCGATATTGCTCCAGTACAGGCGCACGCCCAGCATCTCGCGCGACTGCACCGCGGCCTCGCCGACTCCGGCTGCAACTTTCATGGTTTGATTTTGCTGGGTCACGCAATAAAGCAGACAGGGCATGGAGCTCACGGCACCCGGGGCAACGAATCAGCAGATTTTTTCATATTGCGCAGCGCGGTCTCTACCGAGGTGAGCACCACGTTCAGTCCAACATAAACCAGATCGACTCCGGCCAGCGAAATTACCAGGCTGCCGTGGATCACCACTCCCGCATTCAGCACGTGGTCCAGGATCTCGAGCAGCGAAGTTTCGCCGTCGCCCTCCTGCGTCAGCGCCGATACCGAATCCAGATCAGCTGACATGCTCCCCCACAAACGAATACGGAGGCCACGGGCCGCTGCAGTCGATGCGCCGCATGTCGTGCCATTGGCTCGCGTACTGCTTCAGCACCGCCTCCAGCTTTTTTCGATCTTTTCTGCGGATGAGAAACGAGCCGTGCCACATCAGTCCCGGCTGACCGGCGCTGGCCTTGCCACCCGGACACGCCGCAACTGCCAGCTTCGTCAGCGCCGCAACCAACGCCCGCCCCGCCTGATCGAGCTGCTTGCCCGCACGCGGCTGCAACATCTCCGCCTTCTTTTTAAGGTAGTCCGCACCGCTGGCCGCCGTCACGGTCGCAGCCCGCTTCGGCCGGGCGATTTCAAATAGCTTGATTCCCCACTCATCGGCATTAGCGACCCGCTTGAATGCGGCGCCTAATCCTCGTTGGCGCTCCTTCACATGCTGCTGTAGCGAATCTTCGCTCAGGAACACGGTGCCAAATCTAGCCGGCAGGGTTGCCGACTGCTGCGAGATCTCGGCCACCGCGCGTTGATGCCGCAAGCCTGCCGCGGCCAGCCATTCCAGGTCTTGCATATTTTCCGTCAGGCGATCGGCAAACTCATCCTTGGATACACGACTGATCCAGCACACATACTCATCGCAGCGCAGCGCCTCAACCTTCGACTTTCCGTCGATACCTTCGGCCGCGATCGGCGCAACCGTCCCTCCAGGCATTTGCGAAATTGCGTAGAGATAGAGCGCCCGCTCGGCGTCCGGCGTTATCTTCTTCGCTTTCGGAATTGCCTTCAAACCAGTCGCCATAATTTCCGCGTCAATTGTCGCAAACCTTCAGCACCCGATATCACCTCATCAAATTCCGGCACGACAAAAACCTCGTTCCCGCGCAATTGCCGTCGCAAGCTCGCCAGCGACGAGGCCTGCCACTCCTTCGCCAACTTGCATCGCGAACAGCCGCCGCCATCGCTCATCACACGATTCACAAACACCGCGCCTAACGGCACCTTCAGCTCGCGCAGCTCAATCATCAGCCGTCGCGTCTCATAGTCCGGCAGCGGTTCGGGCAAGGTGACCACGGCTACGCGGCAGCTCTTGCTGTCCCGCAAAATCTCCGCCAGTTGCCGCACGTTCTGCGATAGCGTCGCAACTTCTACCGCCGCGTCGCGAGCGATGGGTAGTGTACGGTGTGCGGCCAGGGTTTTCAACAACACGCGCGTCCAGGCCAGCAGCCGCGCCGGAGTTCGCAGCACTTCCAGCGCGTGCCCGGTCGGCGCCATGTCGATCACCACCCGATCGCCCGTCCGCAGCAATTCGAGAATGCGAAAGATCGCAAAGATCTCGTCCACCCCCGGAGGCACCACGTCGAGCAGCGCCAGCAGAAATTCCCGGTCCAGGCTGACATCCAGATGGATGCCGCTCTGCTCGCCGGTCATAGCTTCGTTCAGCCGCGCGCGCAGCTCGCCCGTCCAGCGCTGAAAATCGGCCATGGCGTCCACTTCCACGGCTTGCAGTTTGCGATCTCGCAGCACCGGCTGCAGCTTGTCGCCAATCTTCGCCGCGAACACATCGCCCAGCGAAGGCGCCGGATCAATCGAGCACACCACCACGCCGTCGCTCTTCTTCACTTTGCGATGGCGATACGCCAGCCCTGCCGAAATCGTGGTCTTCCCTACTCCACCTTTACCCAGCGTCAAGGTCAGCGGCGTGATCAGCTCCGGCCAACTCGCGGCCGCAAGCACGACGCCGCTCTTTATTTTGTCATCCCGACCGGAGCGAAGCGGAGCGAAGGGATCGGCGGTTCCGACTTTTTCATTCGCGTTTTCTGCCGGCTTACGCATAATCGAGCCGGGCGGCTTGGCGATAACCGAGGCCGGCAGATTCTTTCCCGCAAAAACGTGCGCGCCAAATTTTTGCAATGCGTCGATTCCCAGAATCGGGCAGCCGGGATCTTCCGCGGTCAGGATCTTCGCCTGCGCGAAGTGTTGCTTTAGAAACTTGCGCGCGTCCCGGCTTTGCTTCATCCGCTGCCGGCATCGCGCGCAGTTTGCCTTCGTTCTTACCACGCGATTCAGAACGATCTCCTCGATTCGCTCCCCGGCTTCGCCGTCTTGAAAGGATGCAGCCGATCGCGTCGCTTCATGCAACGAGAATGGCTCCGCGGTCGTCACCATCACCAGCTTCGAGCCGTTGGCCGACAACGCCTGCTCCACTCCATCCACCATGCGCGTCCAGCGATCCAGCACCGGCTCGCGCCGCACCTGCCCGCCAAAATGCCGGGCCAGCACGACGTCGCGCGATGCCGCAGTCTCCAGCACATCCAGAAAGCGCGCGAAATGTTTTGGCATCTGGAACAGCCGGATGGCATGTCCCATGGGCGCCGTGTCGATCACAACCTCGTCGTACTTGCTGCCCAGCAGTTCATAAATCGCCAGCAGCGCCGCAACTTCAGCCATGCCCGGCAGGCTGGTGTCGAGCAACGGCTCCAGTTCGTCGCGCGTAAACAGGCTGCCTTTATTCAGCAGAGCGAGAATATCGTCGCGCTCCGCCCGCAGGAATTTCTTGATTTGCTTTTCAGGATCGATCTGCCGCGCCCACAACTGCCCGGGCGTGCGCAAACGTTTTGGGATGTCGGAGAGCTTGACCTGCAGCACATCGCTCAGCGAGTGTGCGGGATCGGTGGACAGCAACAGGATGCGCCGTTTCGGCTGCTTCGTGGCCCGGTGCAGCGCATAGCCCGACGAGATTGTCGTCTTGCCCACGCCGCCCTTGCCGATGAAGAAGGTGAACATCCGTGACCAGGTAGAGCCGGCCTTGAGGCCGGCGTCGCGCATTCCTTTATAAACTGCTCGGCCTCTGCGATCACGAAATGATCGCAGAGGCCGAGACTATTCACCGTTCATCCTAAGACGCCAGTCTGAAGGCTGGCTCTACCGAAGCATGCAAACCCTCTACCGTCGTGGTCCGCCGCGTCCGCCGCCGGGGCGTCCACCGCGTCCACCACCGGGCCGTCCGCCACGACCACCGCCCGGCCCGCCGCGGCCACCCTGATGACTGCCCGCGTGCTCACGCCGTTCGCCATCGCGATTGTAGTTAGGTTCGCCGCTGGGCTCGTCAGCGCGTTCGTGTCCACCCTCGAAGGTCACCGCACCACCGCCATCGCCGCCTTCACCACCGCCGCCTTCCGGAGGCGCTTCGCCGCCGCCCATCTTGGCGCGCTGCTCCTTCAAGATAGCTTTGCGCGACAGCTTAATGCGATTGCCGTCAACCGCCAGCACTTTCACCAGCACCTGATCGCCTTCTTTCAGCTCATCGCGAACATCGTTGATGCGATGCTCGGCCACTTCGCTGATGTGCAGCAGTCCATCGGTGCCGGGAATGATTTCGACGAACGCGCCAAAATCCGCCAGCCGCGTCACCTTGCCGAGATAAGTCTTGCCAACTTCGGCGGTCGCCGTAATGTCGCCAATCATCTGCAGCGCCTTGGCAGCCGCCTCCTGATCGCTCGACGACACGTTGACCTTGCCGCTGTCTTCCACGTCGATCTTGACTCCGGTCGCCTCGATGATTCCGCGAATCACCTTGCCGCCCGGTCCGATCAGATCGCGGATCTTGTCGGTCGGAATCTGCAGAGTATAGAACCGCGGTGCGAAGTCGCTCAGCGTGGTACGCGAGCTACCAATCACCTGGTTCATCTTGTCGAGAATGTAGAGCCGTCCCGCACGTGCCTGTTCCAGCGCTTCACGCATGATCTGCGAGGTGATGCCCATCACCTTGATGTCCATCTGCAACGCAGTAATGCCCTCGCGCGTTCCGGCAACCTTGAAGTCCATGTCGCCGTAATGATCTTCCGCGCCCGCAATGTCGGTGAGGACCGCGTAATCGTTGCCTTCCTTCACCAGTCCCATGGCGACGCCGGCAACCGAGGCCTTCAGCGGAACGCCCGCGTCCATCAAACTGAGTGACGCTCCGCAAACCGTGGCCATCGACGACGATCCGTTCGACTCCAGAATGTCGGAGACGACGCGCATGGCGTAAGGCCAATCCGTATCGCTGGGAAGCACTGCCGAGATAGCGCGCTCAGCCAGTGCGCCGTGGCCAATTTCGCGACGGCCCGCTCCCCGCAGGAACGCGACTTCGCCCACCGAGAACGGCGGGAAGTTGTAATGCAGCATGAAGCGCTTCTTGGCTTCGCCCTCGAAGGCCTCTAGCCGCTGCATATCGTCGCCCGTGCCCAAGGTCGTGGTGACCAGTGCCTGGGTTTCACCGCGGGTGAAGATCGCCGATCCGTGAGTCCGCGGCAGCACGCCAACCTCAATCCAGATATCGCGGATCTGGTCGAACTTGCGGCCATCGGGACGGCGCTTCTCCTTGATCACCTGCTGGCGGAAAATCTCCTCGCGCAGCAGATCGAAATACTTGCTGGCCTTCTTGCGTCCGGCTTCGTCTTCTTCCGGGATCGCAGACTTGATTTCGTCCTTCAGCTGCTTGATCAGCGCGTAGCTTTCGTTCTTGGGATGCTTCTCGGTATTGGCCGCATCGGCCAGGCGCTCGCCAAACTTCGAGCGCAGCTCGCCCAGATAAGCTTCATCCGTCACCACCGGCTCGACCTTGCGCTTCGCCTTACCCACCTTTTTCGCCAGATCGCTGATGGCAGCGCAAATCTTCTTGATCTCCTGGTGGCCGAACTCGATGCCTTGAACAACCGTCTCTTCTGAAACTTCCTTGGCGCCCGACTCGATCATGACGATGCCGTCGGCGGTGCCTACGACCATCAAGTTCAGGTTTCCGGCGCGCTGCTCGTCATAAGTGGGATTGATAACGAAGTTGCCATCGACCTGCCCGACGCGAACCGCGCCAATCGGCCCGTGGAATGGGATGTCGGATACGCTCAGCGCCACTGACGCGCCGTTAATGCCGGCGACATCCGGATCGTTGGTCGTGTCGGCCGACAGCACCATGGCGATGACTTGCGTCTCGCAGCGGAAGCCCTCGGGGAACAGCGGCCGGATGGGCCGATCGATCTGGCGGCTAGTAAGAATCTCGCGCTCGCTGGGCCGCCCTTCGCGCTTGATGAACCCGCCCGGGATGCGTCCCGCGGCGTAGGTGTACTCACGGTAATCGACCGTGAGCGGGAAAAAGTCGATGCCCTCGCGGGGATCGGCGTTGGCGCAAGCCGTGGCCAGAACCACATTGTCGCCAATGCGCACAATGCAGGAGCCATGCGCCTGCTTAGCCAGCTTTCCGGTTTCAAAGTGAATGGACTTGCCACCGGCCAACTCGACCGTTACTTCTTGTTTGTTCACGCCATGCAATGAGGCGCTCATTTCATCATTCATTTCCTGAATTCCTTCCATTCCGAACGCAACCGATTTGTTGATCTCTTGAGTTAGTCCTCATGTGAGGACAGCGTTTCGCCTACCCGCCTGAGCGTCAGACTGTGATGCAAGGCGCGCCAACCATCCCCTTCTGATCCTACCTTCGCCAACCACTCGCAAAGTTTTGGCAGGCCTGTACTGAGCAAAAGCTCCTCATTCTGCTTGCGCTCCTTCGGATGCACGGCGTAGCAAGTCAGCCATGCTTTGCCACCCCAGTTGCCGAGCCCTTCGGGCGTGTAATGCGCACTCAGAACGACGTTTTCGTACTGTCGGCCCCTATAGAAGACAGACGCAATGCTGTCGTACACAGACCACTTTCGAAGGGCGGCGTCGAGCAAGGAGCGTTTCAATGGATAGCTGAGAAATCTCGGCAGCTCATCCTTCGAGAACGAATACGCCTCCTCTTGCGCCGTCGTGATGTGGCTTCCGCTCGCCATGACGAACACGCGTGCCTCATGTGAACGATAGGGGAGATGGAGTGAAGTAACGTCAGCCGAGAGAAGCTGGACGAATGTTGTGGGCGCACCCCGCGCCCAGATGTCTTTCATTCCCGGAATCACAGTTCCGGTTCTCCCAATAGGCGCCGCATGCAAGCCTGTCGGGAAAAGGTCGATGCACAAACACGCCCGCAGCGAGGTTGTTCAGTGGCTGGCAAACAGGTTACTTGCGGATGCCATGTTTCTGAATGACGGCTTTGTAGCGTTCGGTATCAGACTTTCTCAGGTAATCGAGCAAGCCGCGACGCCGGCTTACCATCATAAGGAGACCGCGCCGGGAGGCATGGTCCTTCTTATGCGTCTTGAAATGCTCGGTCAACTCGCCAATCCGCGTACTCAGGATGGCAATCTGAACTTCCGGGGAGCCGGTATCGTGATCGTCTCTCCGGTTCTGTTCAATCAAAGCGGCTTTTTTCTCTCGGGCTAACACTGAATCAGCTGCGCTCCTACTCTTTTATCGTATGTTGTTACGTTGTCAAGGATAACATGGGGGCGAAAGAACCGCAAAGTAAGGGTGCTTCTCGGTAAGTGGACTACTTTCCGCGTAGTGGCTCAATTTGAATTGTGCTGCCGCCTTTTCGAGAACCACCCTGGCTGCTCCCCGAACCACAAACTTTACCGAAATGCCTTCGGTTTGTGTCAGGGCACGACTTTAGTCGTGCCGAAAAGACGAGCGACTGCCCGGGCTTCAGCCCCTGCAAAAATCCCACCGGGGCTAAAGTCCGATTGAGTTGTCGCGCTTGTGGCCCGGCTGAAGCCAGCCCCTGACACAAGCCGCAAGCTAATGCGACTTATTTAAGATGGCTTAGGTCTGTCGACATCCTCAGGTGTCGCCCCTGAAGGGACTCGAACTCAAAATTGCAGCTTACCCAGCGCTGAAGCGCTGGGCTATCTTGTCGCCGTCCCGCGTGCGGGACTGGTCTGTCGGAAGTATCGAATCCATCGCCCACCAATCTGCTTGAAACGATGTCAACAGAGCCAGATGGCCTGCTAGCAAAAAACGGCGGCCGCCCGCAGGCCTCCGCCGTCGTTCTTACTATTCAACAGACCGACTACCGCTTACCCATCGTTCCCATCGTTCCCGGAGTAAACGAAACGCCGCGCAGCACTTCTCCAAAGCCCGCTGCCTGGAAGGTCGCAAAGCTCTCATTGGGAGGCAGCGAGTTTGCGCTGATCTGGTCGCTGATGACCATGACCTGGTTGGGATCGGCACCCTGGTCGCCGTTGCCGCTTACGGTCGAAGTTACGGCATAAATCGTTGCCGTGCCGTCGCCGTTCACGATACCGGTGATGTTCCGCAGACCGTCGGTTCCGGGAGACCACGGCAAGTTCGTGGCCGGGTTATTCCCGTTCGGATAGCCCGCAACCGTGTAGGGCACGCCCAGCTGCAATCCCGACTGCAACACGTAAGCCAAGTTCCACTGACCCGAAGTCGAATCGAAGATCCACTTCTGCAATCCGGCCGTGGTCTGCCCCGCGGCTACCGTGTACAGTCCGTTGGAATAGGTGTTGTCGCCGTTGCCTTCGTCAGCAACATAAAGCGTGTTGGCGTCGGCAAACCAGATGCCGAAGGGAAAATACGTCGCGTGCTTCGACAGCGTCGTAGGCAGCCCGTTCAGCACGCACATGTTGTTGGGATCAAGTCCTACGGTTTGCAGCAGCGCCGGATTGTAGTCCAGTGGCGCCGTGGGCAGGCTGGCGTTCGCCGGAGGCAGACCGACACCATTACTGTCATTGCAGATAGTGACCGTGGGATCGACCCAGAATACCGAGTTGACTCCGTTGCTGCCGCTTCCCTTGGTGAAGTAAACCACGTTGTTGAAAATCGTCAGGCCGCGGAAATTGTCGTCCTTGCCGATCTTGTCCTGCGGATCGCCGAGTTGGGTCACGTTGAAGCTGGACAATGGCGTGGGCATTCCCGGCCGCTGCGAAATTTCACTCTGGAACACCGGAGTGATGAACTGCGCGCCCGCTCCGATGATGATGCCGTCGGGCTGAGGATTCGAACCGTTACCGGCGTTGCCCGCCGAATAGAAGATGCTGGAGCCATTCGTATTGTTGAAAATCGCCGCCCGCCCATTGTTGCCGCTATAGGCCTGCGTCTCCGTAAAGTTGAACTGTCCCTGGTTATTAACCAGTGCCACTGCGCGGTAATAATTCGTTCCCACCGGATTGGTTGGATCGACGACGAGTGGCGTATTGGAGTTGGAAACGTCCAGGTTGTCTACCGACGAAACATAGCCCATGAAGGTCAGGTACTGGCCGTCGGTCGACAGATTCAGAGCTACTTCGGACTTCGAGGAAAAACTGGTGACCAGATTGTCGGCCAGCAGCGGCTGTCCAATGCGGCGGGCGCTGGGCACCGGCAGTGTATTAACCAGCGTGCCGGTCGGCGTGAACTGGTCCAGATAGATGGCCGAGGTAATGCCGAAACTGCCGTCGACCAGATCGTTGTTCCACACCAGCGGATAGGTGCCGTTATAGGTTGCGGGCCCACTGCAACCGCCTGTCGTGATCTGGCAATTGGGCGGCAGGATCTGCCCCACGGTTACGTTGTTCGGATTGTTGTCGTAAACGCTGCGACTCACCACGATGTTGCCCGGTGAGAAGTAGGTTTGCGCCGGAGCAACGATGGCGCCGGCCACGACGGTCGCCGCAACCAGCACGAGAGGTTGAAGGATGGAGCGCAGGTAATTCCGTTTTCTCAGCATGTCAGCTGTCACAGAAATCTCCTTCGAAAATTGAAGTGGAGTCGAACCCAAATGGCCATCCTGGGTCCTGCATCCATGCTGACAACTGGCTGTTGCAAATAGGTTGCAATATGGTTACTGTTTAGTTAATAAGCGACAGCCCGCGAAGAAAGTGCTCGTGGAATGCTGGTTTCTTGCTGAAGGAATTCGCAATCGGGTCGCGACAATAAGCCCGCCGTCCGCCGATCTCCTGATCGATAAACTTATGATACGATAGCGCCCATTCGCAGCATGCGGAGGCAAACTGTGGCAACTCCCTCATCCCTTCCCTTCAGCTACGAGGTAGAACTGTCGGGCGATAAAACGATAATCAAGTGCCACGGCAGGATAGTCAGCGAAACGGCCGGCGAACTGAAGGAGTTGGTCAGGCCGATGATTCCCAAATGCCGTCGCCTGGTGCTCGACCTCACCGACGTGGACTTTGTCGACAGTTCAGGTCTGGGCACACTGGTGGGATTGAAAGTGTCGGCCGGTTCGGCCGCTTATTGCAGTCTGGAGTTCATCAACTTCTCACCCCAGGTCAAGGAGCTGCTGCACATTACCAAGTTAAGTCAGCTATTAGGTCTCGGTTGAACCGATCCCGCGCGATAAGCTCGCCGGCCGCCTCGATCCCGGTTCCTCGGTAAAAGGCGTTTTCGCCGCCCGGATCTCCCGACAATTTCCGATGCGCAACCCTATCGCGTCGCCTTCTCCAGCAGGTACATATAGGAGCGATAGGTCTGTCCGGTGGCGCGAGTCATGCCGATCTCGCAGGTACGGCTGCTGGAATAGCACTCCTCAGGATGCTTCGCCTTCACCTCTGCCGCTTCGTATTTCGTTGCCGAGCGGGTGAGTTCAGGAAACAGAAATCCGCGATCGCCGGCAAAGGCACAGCAACCCGCGCTGGCGGGAATCGCAGCCTCGTCGCTGCAGGCGCGCGCAATCCCTTCCAGCTTGGCCGTGATACCCATCTTGGTCACCGAGCACACGGGATGCAGCGTGACCGAAGGCGACTTCGTCTTGATCTGCAGCTTGGGCAGCAGTGTGTCGTGGACAAACTCGATGGAGTCAACGATCTGCAACCGATCAAAGCGCTCCTGGTTCTCTTCGGTCAAGTAAGAGCGCGCGGTCCTGAATCCATAGGTGCACGGACTGGTGTCGATCACGATGGGCAATTTTCCCTGCTCCGACCAGCTCCAGAATTTTTCTATGGCAGCGTTGATGATGATGGCGTGCGCCCGGGTAAAGCCCTTCGATGAAAATGGTGTGCCGCAACAAACTCCAGCGACGTCGTGCGGTATATAAACCGGAATGCCCGCACGGCTGGCCAGATCGACCGTCACCTCCATCAGCGAGCGATCTTCCGGCTCTCCCGGCAGCCGTCCCATCACCCGCGAGATGCAAGCTGGAAAGTAAACTGCCTCGGCGCGCACCTTCCGGGTTTTCGGTACCTGTCCAGCGGCATAAGGAGTATCCGGCATCCATTCGCTCAGATTGTCGCCCGTGAAACGCTTCATCGCCCGGGTCAGCGATTTCATGCTATCGGCCCCAATCAATCTCTGGGTGAAGTGCCCCAGCCGCAACGCCGTGCGCAACAGCCGCTCGCTAAGGCTGAAGTTTTTCGCGATGCGAACTGCCCATTCGTGTGCGTTGAGAGAGGCGCGAATGTTGCGGAAGCGCTTGACCAGCTGTCCTGTATCAATGCTGACCGGACAAGCGGTGGCACAAAGGCCGTCGGTGGCGCAGGTATCGAGCGCCATGTAGGGAAATTCGCGATCCAGAGCCTGGTAGAGATCTCTGGCTCCATCGGCCCCATTGCTGGAAGCGGGCACTAAGGGGAATGTCTCAGGGTCGGAGTCATTGCCGCGTTCGTTCAGCCGCGCCATCTCCCGCCGTACGACAATGCGCTGCCGGGGAGTCAGCGTCAGGTCGCGGCTGGGACATTTGGGCTCGCAATAACCGCACTCGATGCACTTGTCGATTTCCGGCTCCACCGACGGCAGTTGCTTCAGGTTCGCCAGATGGGCGTTGCGATCGGGATTGATGATGACGCCGGGGTTGAGCAAGCCGTCGGGATCGGCCAGCTCTTTCAGCCGCCGCATGATCTCATATCCCTCGCGCCCCCACTCGGTCTGGACGAAGGGCGCCATGTTGCGGCCGGTGCCGTGTTCAGCCTTCAACGCGCCGTCAAAGCGCTCGACCACCAGCTCAACCACATCGTCGATAAAGTGGGCGTACTGATCGATAACGGCCTGGTTGTTGAAACTCTGGGTGATAACAAAGTGCAGGTTTCCGTCTTTGGCGTGACCGAAGATGATAGCGTTGTCGTAAGCATGCTGGCGGAAAAGACTGGTCAGCCCGTGAGCCGCATCAGCCAGCGCCTCGATGGGAAACGCAACGTCCTCGATGATGACCGTGGTTCCCGTCTTGCGCACCGAACCGACTGACGGAAACATTCCCGCCCGAATCTGCCACAGCAGCGCTTGCTCGGCCGCGACGTGCGTGAATCGTGCCGGCTCGCTCAGCTTGAGACCTCCCACGGATTCCGCGGCTAGTTTCTCCAGCTCGCTGCGCTCCGCTTCATCGGCCGACTGAAACTCCACCAGCAGTCCGGCAGCATCTTCCGACAGCGAACGAATCGAAGCGGGAACACCGGTCTTGCCTTCCACCGACCGCAGTGACGCGCGATCCATAATCTCCAGCGCCTTGGCTCCCGCCTGGCGTAACGGCACAATCGAATCGGCCGCCGCATACAGATCGGGGAACAACAACAGCCCGGTATATTTCACCGGCAAATCGGGAACCGTATTCAGCACGGCTTCGGCAATGAAAGCCAGCGTGCCTTCCGAGCCAACCATCACATGCTGGAAGATGTCGACGGCGCGGTCGAAGTCGAGAAACGCGTTCAGCGAGTAGCCGGTTGTATTCTTCATCCGGTACTTGTTGCGGACACGCTCGCGCAACGCCGGATCCCGCTCCAGCTTCGCCTTCAACTCCAGAACGCCGCGCGCCAGCTCAGGCTCGCGAGCGTGGAACTGGTCATCGGCATCGGGCAGCGAGGTGTCGATCACCGTTCCCGAGGGCAGCATGAACTTCATGGAGTGCAGCGTGTGATAGGCGTTCTGCTCCACCCCGCAACACATGCCGCTGGAATTGTTCGACAGGATTCCGCCCAGCGTGCAGGTGGCGATGGAAGCCGGGTCCGGCCCAATCTTGGTGCGATACGGGATAAGCGCCCGGTTGGCGCTGGCACCAATTACTCCCGGCTGCACGCGAATCTTTTTCCCGCTCTCTTCCACTCTCACATCGCGCCAGTTGCGCGCCACTTCCACCAGCAGTCCATCGGAAATCGACTGTCCCGACAGACTGGTGCCGGCGGCGCGAAAGGTCATGGGAATCCGCGTCTGCTGGCTGAATTCGAACAGCGCACGAATCTCGTCCAGGCTCTGCGCCTGCACTACCGCCTTGGGGATCAGGCGATAGAAGCTGGCATCCGAGGCCCATGCGATCAGGTCAATGGGACGCACCAGAATGCGTTCGCTGGGAATGAAGCCGTTTAACGCTAACTGAATTTCTTTCGACGAGATTTCCGCCGGAGCCAGGAGGGTTGCAGCCATGATTGTTCCCTTCGCCTGTTGACCCGGGGCCAGCAAGCTGAGCGCACGGCGGCAAACTATAACTTATCCGGAGATACGCCTGTTTTGAATCTAAAGCAGTCGGTTAGGGAACACGCGGAAGCAGGTCACAACGGGTTGTGACAGAGGGCACAACTGACCCCGTTTGCTTGTTCCGACAAGATTTGTCATCCCGAGCGCAGTGAGGGATCTGCTTTTTGCTTGTCATCCTGAGCGAAGCGAGTGATCTGCTTTCTCTTGACTTGTCATCCTGAGCGATCGCAGCGAGTCGAAGGACCCCTATATTCCACTGCGTAGCTTCCCTCCGCGTTTATCCTCGCTCGCGCGATTTGTCATCCCGAGCGCAGATCTCCTTCTCAGTTCGCGTCCGGCGTTTTGGCTGCCGCCGATTCCACTCGCAACAGCCATCCGCTTCCCCCGCTCACCCGCACATCGCGGCTCGATTCCAACTCGATCTGACCGACCGGACTGCTGCGCCCGGCATGCGCAATCCTTACGTCGTACAACCCGTAGACTCCGCACGCCCATGGCGAAAATATCCAGAGCGCCTGCTCGCGGGCTTCGACTTCCCCGCCGCCGTGGCAGCCGCGGGCTGGAGCCGCAATCAGCTTCGCCGTCACTGCCCCGTAGTCGGTGGACCTGCCCACAATTTGATCGCCCGAAACCACCTGCCCATTACCCCGATAGACTCCCGCGCCGCCAACCTGAATCGTGTTCCAATCGCTGGTCGAAGTCCCATAGTCGTCCCAGGCATTGGTGGGCATTCTCGCTTCGAACACTTCAGTCATAGAAGCCAGCGCCCGCAAGTGCGTGACGACGGAAATTTGTTGCCCTTTAACCTCGACCTGATCGAATCGCAGGCTGAGGCGCGATGGCGATCCTGCGGTGGCCGAAGCTGCGCTTATGACATGCCCGACGATCCGCGAGCCCTGCGGAATGCGTGCGCCATCAGGCAGCGGTACGTCCTGCTTGATGGTGCCTGTGATGCGGTTACCGGGCTTGTCTTTGCCGGCATTCAGTGACGAATTCAACTCCACTGGAAGCACGGTTCCTGCCGGGATCGTTTGTCCCATGACCGCGGGCGATACCAGCACGACCAGAACCACAACGCAGCTGAGAATTTTGCATCGCATAGCCAGCCTTCCAGCAGTCTAGATGCGAGCTGCGCCTCCCAGGACACATGAAACCTGAGGCGCGCGGCGACCTGCCTCGCGGTCACCCACCCGACTTCGCCTGTGGTTGGTTGTAACCTCTTTAACACGTGGCGACACCGTGCAACTTTGGTGGTAGGCGACGGCGTCCGACTGATCGACGTTCTCCCTACGAAAACGCTGTATTTGTGCTATTCCACGTGCTAAAACCTCAAACATAGGGCTCCCCGCGGTTAAACATCACAACCATCCGTGATGTGTGCCGCGAACAACTCTGGCGCAATGTGCTAAATCTGGGCTTCCATCGCGGCTCCCATCTCTCTTCCAGGAGTACTTATGCCCGAGCAACAAACACTATCCAAAGATACAAAAATGGCCATGAGTTCCCAGTTTCTGGGATTCATGCTGGATGCCTACGACATGGCCTTGGTCCTTGTCATGGCTCCCATCCTCGTCAAAGTTTTCGTTTCCCCTAAAGGTAGCGCCGCCTGGCAGTACATCGTTATCGTCTTTACTTATTCCATCACCATGGCGGCCCGCCCGATTGGTTCGGCGATCTTCGGCCGTTTCGCCGACAAGATTGGCCGCAAAAACCTCCTGATCTTCACCATCGGAGGCGTCGGCGTGATGTCTCTGCTGGGAGGCTTCCTGCCCACCTACGCCCAGATCGGCGTCTGGTCTTACGTCATCTTCTGTATTCTGCGCCTGTTTATGGGAATCTTCTTCGGCGGCGAGTATGCCGTCGGTCACACCTTCGCCATTGAATATGCTCCCCAGAAAAAACGCGGCGCCATCGGCGGCTTCATTCAATCCGGCTTTCCGCTCGGATATGTCTTCGGCTCGCTGGTTTTCGCCCTGGTTTCCTTCCTGACCACCAAGGAAACCATGCTGGCCTACGGCTGGCGTATCGTTTTCATGACCGGTGTCATCCCGGTTTTCCTGGCGCTCTATATTCGGAAGAACCTGCATGAATCGCCGGAGTTCGAAAAAGCCAAGGCGCGGGGAAGCATCGAAAAATCTCCATTCCTGAATCTGTTCAAGCCTCCGCAACTGTTCGAATTCCTGCAGGTGTTCTTCTTCATGACCGGCCTGTTCCTCACCGATTATTCGGTCTACGGATTCTTGCCCAACATCCTTACCTTGAAAGGCCGCGGGTTCAACACTACGACCTACAGCCTTATTTACGGCTTCGCCCTGTTTATGGCGTTCCTGGGCTACAACTTCTACGGCTGGCTGTCGGACAAGACGGGTAGAAAGATCCTCACCCAGTGGTATTGCGTATTCCTCGTGGTCTTCGGTATTCCGGTCTTCTACGTTCTGTATCATGCAGCCATTCAGCACAATCTCTGGCTGGCAATTGCGGGTTGCGTAATGGCGGCCATGCTCAAGCTGGCCTGGGGCGTCGTTCCGGCTTATTTATGCGAACGCTTCCCCACCAAGCGGCGGGCTGCCGGCGTAGGCTTCGGATATTCCTCCGGAGCGTTGTTGGGAGCCTGGTTCAGCGTTTATGTATGGTGGGCCCATAAAATCCCGTTCATCTCCGCGATCGAGAAACAGGATATGTGGCTGTCACCTGCCGTCATCCTGACCGTCGGCGCCATCATGACCTTCGTCAGCCTGCTGTTCTCTCCCGAGACCAAGCATCTTCAGCTGGACGAAGTGGGCGAAAAAGAACGCGCCTCCGATGCGGCCAAGGTGGCTGCTGCCGAAGCAGTACTTGCACGGTAGCGACCGCTAACATTAACAATTCGGAATTATTTCCACTACACGCCACGCTTCAAACCGTGGCGTTTTCCTTGCCTGCTCTGTCCAGAAACCAAAGCCGAAGCCCCCCCACTTTGCCGGAACTTTTCGCCGCTCCCACCGGAAGTAGCTTATAGAACGGATCAGACGTGGCCGTCGTCCACCAGACGGCTCACGCCAGCCGTCACAAATCTTTACGGGTGCGTTACCAGACTTTACCGTCAAATTCGTGCTGGTAGGGTTTCAACATTTGACAGACGAACTGTCGACAAGGAGAAACAGATGAGAACGAAGTTTTGGAGCGTTGCAGTTGCATTGCTCGCAGTAGTGCTTTGCGGCACGGCCATGCTGGCCTATGCCCAGCAGAGTGATGAAGGCGGCGCCTCCGCGTGGGGCGGCCACAGGCACGGACAAATGGGTTTCCTGGCCAAGCAACTTAATTTGACTGATGCGCAGAAGGCGCAGATCAAGACCATCATGCAGGCCCAGCGCGCGACGAACCGTCCGCTGATGCTGCAGATGGCGCAGAATCGCGCGGCCATGCTGACCGCAACCGCAGGCGGCGCTTTCGATCAGGCCAAAGTACAGGCCCTGGCGGCTCAGCAGTCCCAGCTGATGGCCCAGATGATGGTGCAGAAGGCTTCTCTGCACAGCCAGATCTACAACACCGTGCTGACCGCAGACCAGAAGGCAAAGGCCGACCAGTTGCGCCAGAATCAGCTCACTCACATCAACGAGCACATACAGAAACTGTCGCAGGCAAGCTCGGAGCCCGCAGCTCAGTAAGCCGAAACCATCAACCAAGTTCGAGGGCTTCTCTCAAGGGTCGGGAGCCCTCGACCCCAGCGGTCCGCCATCACGGGCCGCTTTTTTATTCGTCTTCATTCTTCGTTTGTCATCCCGAGCGCAGCCAGGAATCTGCTTTCTCTTGCTTTGTCATCCTGAGCGAGCGCAGCGAGTCGAAGGACCCCTATATTCCACTACCCAGCTTCCCTTCGCGTTCATCCTCGCTCGCGCGATTTGTCATCCCGATGCGCGCATGCTTGTCATCACGAGCGCAGCGAGGGATCTGCTGTTTGTTTGCGCCGCGAGAATCCGCTTCTCGATTTGTCATCCCGACCGCAGCGAAGCGGAGCGGAGGGATCTGCGGTTCGTCCGCGAGGGATCTGCTCTTGCCTTTACTGACAACCGGCAACTGGCCACTGACAACGTTCATCCTCGCTCACAGCCCCAGCTCCCCCGAAATCCCCTTCATCGCCTCGATGCAAAACGCAATGTGCTCATCCAGGTCTACCCCCAGGTCCGCGGCGCCGTTAATAATGTCTTCGCGGCTGACCGAGCGGGCGAAGGCTTTGTCCTTCATCCGCTTTCGCACCGACTTCGCATCCACCTCGGCCAGCGACTTGCTGGGTTTCACCAGTGCGGTCGCGGTAATCAGGCCGGCCAGTTCGTCGCAGGCAAACAGCGTCTTTTCCAGTGGCGACTGGCGCGCTACCCCGGAATAATTGGCGTGCGACAAAATCGCCCGCCGGATCTCGTCCGAGTATCCCCGATCCTTGAGGATCTCGCTGCCCTTGAAGGGATGTTCTTCCGCGCTGGGATACTTCTCGTAATCAAAGTCGTGGATCAACCCCACCACGCCCCACAAATCCTCCTCGCCGCCCAGCTTCCGAGCATAGGCCCGCAAGCATGCCTCGACCGCCAGCGCATGTTTCCGCAAACTTTCTGACTGGGTGAACTCAGTTAGTAAACACCACGCATCGTTGCGATCCATTTCCCTGTTTCTCCTGAATTCTTCCGGTTTTCTTCCGCTCTGTTGGGTCACAGCTGCGGATTTTGCACAGCTTTTTCGGTTTTCACCCGACAATGTACTTGACTCTAGCAGAGCCCATGCCGCAAAGTAGCGATACGTTATTGAAGTGCCCGCTCTGGCACTCCCGCAACCTGAATGGCTACGACTCTCGCACCGGTCGATTCCCGGGACGTGGTGAGATGCGACCAATGCCATCTCGTCCAGTTCAGAACCGTCAACAATCTTTGCCGTCGATGCCGCACGTCTCTTGATGAGGACGAGCCGGAGCCGATTTTTACCCCATCCCTGCCGCTGGCCATAGCCGAGCCCGTCAGCCGCTCTGAAGTACAGGTGGCCAAAGCCATTCGCAGTCTGCGTCTGCGCGGAGGTCTCAGTCAGCGTCAGTTGGCGTTGCGCATGGGCGTTCCTCGTACCTACGTTTCCAAGATTGAGAACGAGAAAGCCACGCCTACCTTGTCTTCGTTGGCCCGCCTGGCCCAGGCGCTGGAGGTGAGTGTGCCTGACCTGCTGTGTGCTTGCGGCCCGTCGCGCGATGATGAGATCAACGAGTTGCTGGCTGACCCATTCATCGCCGAGCTGGTGGAGTTCACCTCGCAGCTGGATGCGATGCAGCTCTCCAGCGTGCTGACCCAGGTGCGCGACATGGTCACGCATCCGCGTCGCGGGGCCTAGTTGCGGGCTTAGTTTTGACGCAGCGGGCTTAGTTTTGACGCAGATGTTGGTTACGTTTGCGATTGGTTTGTAGAAGAGCTTCATCCTGCGTGGCCCGATTCCGTCTCGACGTGCGCAATCCCGCGTGCGTAGAGGATGGAAGCCGCGTGAACCTAACACCGACCGGAAGATGCCGAGGCCTAAAGCTTCGGCATTCTTCTTTGCGCAAAGAAAAATAGGTTTGAGCTGATTTTGTGCGTGCTGGCCCTGAGCTGATTTTGTGCGCGATGGCCCTGAGCTGATTTTGAAGGGGCGTAGCTTCAGCTACGCCGTAACCAGGCCGTTATATTTTGTCATCACGATGCGCACATGCTTGTCATCACGAGCGATGCGAGGGATCTGCTCTTTGTTTACGCCGCGAGAATCCGCTTATCGATTTGTCATCCCGACCGCAGCGAAGCGAAGCGGAGGGATCTGCGGTTCGCCGGCGAGGGTCCTGCTCTTGCCTTTACTGACAACCGGCAACTGGCCACTGACAACTGTTTCCTGTCATCCTGAGCGAGCGCAGCGAGTCGAAGGACCCCTATATTCCACCACAAGCCTGCCTATGCGTTTATCATCGCTCGTGCGATTTGTCATCACGAGCGTAGCGAGGGATCTGCTTTGGACCTTCGCGGCAAACTCTTCAGCCGCAGCCCTTAGCTGATGCTCACCAGCTGCTTGTCTTTCGACGCGTAGTGCGAGTCCACATACTCATCCACAATCTTGATGAACTCGGCAACGATGTGATCGCCCTTGAGCGTTAACATCAGGCGGCCATCGACATACACCGGCGCTTTCGGGTCCTCGAACGTGCCCGGCAGCGAGATGCCGATGTTGGAATGCTTCGACTCACCCGGCCCGTTCACGATGCAGCCCATCACCGCGACCTTCATCTCCTCCACGCCGGAATAGCGCGTCTTCCAGATTGGCATCTGGTCGCGCAGGTAGCCCTGAATCTGTTCGGCCATCTCCTGAAAGAAGGTGCTGGTGGTGCGGCCGCAACCAGGACACGCCGTCACTTGCGGCGTGAAACTGCGAATTCCCATTGACTGCAGAATCTGCTGCGCGACCGTGACTTCTTCGGTGCGATCGCCATTTGGCGCCGGCGTCAGCGAAACCCGAATGGTATCGCCAATGCCTTCCTGCATGACAACGCCCAGCGCCGCCGTGCTGCTGACGATGCCTTTCGCGCCCATGCCCGCTTCGGTCAATCCAAGATGCAGCGGATACTGGCAGCGTCGCGCCAGCTCGCGATAAACGTCGATCAGGTCCTGCACGCCGCTGACTTTGGCGCTCAGGATAATCTGCTCCGGACGCATGCCGTAGCTGACGGCCAGATCTGCGGAACGCAGAGCGCTTTGCACCATGGCTTCCATGGTCACGTCGCGCGCGTCTTTCGGCTCGTCGAGCTTCGAGTTGGCGTCCATCAGCCGGGTCAGCAGTGACTGATCCAGCGAGCCCCAGTTGACACCAATGCGCACCGGCTTATCGTTCTCGATGGCGACGTCGATCATGGCGCGGAAATTGTTGTCGTCCTTCTTGCCAATCGAAACGTTGCCCGGATTAATGCGGTACTTGGCCAGTGTCCGCGCGCACGCCGGATACTTCTTCAGCAGGATGTGACCGTTGTAATGAAAGTCGCCGATGATCGGCACCGGCACGCCCAGGCGATCGAGCCCGTCGACGATGTGCGGTACGGCTTCGGCCGCGGCATCGTTGTTGACGGTGACGCGCACCAGTTCGGAGCCGGCGCGGGCCAGGGCCATGCACTGGCGGATGGTGCCATCAATGTCGGCAGTGTCAGTGTTCGTCATCGACTGCACCACAATTGGTGCATCAGAGCCGACGCGAACCCCACCCACAACCGCTGTATACGTTTTTCTGCGCTGAATTTGAGCCATACAGGACTATAGAAAAGTGTAACACGGGTGCGATTTTGAAGGGGTGTAGCTTCAGCTACGCCGTAAGATGCCCTTTATTCTTGTCATCACCAGCCGACTTTACAAGCTGCTGGAAAAGTGGGGATCGAGATGCCTTTGAAGGGGCACGGCTTCAGCCGCGCCGTCGAATACCCTCTATTCTTGTCATCACGAACCGACTTCAGTCGGTGAGGGATCTGCTTTTTGTCTGCATCACAAGGCAGCGAATCGGGAGCCGGACCTCGTATCCGCAATAATTTGAAACTCCGACCCTCAAATTCGGGAACCCTTAACAGGAAAGCTCACATCTGACACCAAAGACCGTCTTTATGTCCATATCAGGTGGACTTTGCCCCCGAAGGGGACGAGAATAGAACCAATAGACCGGGCAACAAGACCGCCCAGCTCGGGTTTATGGAAACAGGGCCATGGCTCGTGAGGGTGGCGTGTCTTTCGCGCCGGACCGATCCCATTGAAGGTGTACATCATGCGTTCCGCATTAAGTTTTCTCTCGCTTGGCACTCTTGCTCTAATGCTGGCTCCAATGGCCGTCGCCCAGAGCCAGAGCACGCCTTCACAGGGATCCAGTTCGCCCAGCACCTCAGATCAGACTTCGACTCCTGCAGCTTCGTCATCCGGCTCCGACGGCCAATACCTGCCTGATAAGCCAGAGAAAAATGCTCCCCCGAAAAACACGCTCGATAACATCGACGCCATCGGCAACCGTAACGTCGGTTGCAACAAGGGCTTGGGCAACTGGTATTCGCTGGATAAGCAAGTGGCCATGGGCCGCGCCTACTCGCAACAGGTCGAGCACGGCGCCAAGCTCGTGACTGATCCGGTCATCACCGAGTACGTGAACCGCATCGGCCAGAATCTGGTGCGCAACTCCGACGCCAAAGTTCCCTTCACCATCAAGGTAATCGACACCGACGAGGTCAACGCTTTCGCGCTGCCCGGCGGATTCTTCTATGTGAATTCCGGCTTGATTCTGGCCGCTGACAACGAAGCCGAATTGGCCGGCGTCATGGCCCACGAGATCGGCCACGTCGCAGCCTGCCATGTAGCGCGCGAGCAGACCCGCGGCAACATCGTCAACCTGGCCAGCATTCCGTTGATCTTCGTGCCTGGCGGTTGGGCAGTTTACGAAGGAACCCAGGCCGCGTTGGGCATTGGCGTGCCGCTCACCTTCATGAAGTTCTCGCGCAATTTTGAGGCAGAAGCCGACTTCCTCGGCATGGAATACATGTACAAGGCGGGATACGATCCACAATCCTTCATTTCCTTCTTCGAGAAGATTGAAGCCCAGGAAAAGAAGAAGCCGGGCACGCTCGCCAAGGCCTTCGCTTCGCACCCTATGACGCCCGACCGCGTCGCAGCTGCGCAAAATGAAATGCGCACGGTGCTGCCGGCGCGCGACGAGTACATCGTGAACACTTCAGAATTCGATCAGGTGAAAGGCCGTCTGGCCTCGCTGGAAAATCATCATAAGCTGCAGAACGACAAAGACAACAAGGATCGCCCGACCTTGCGGCGTGCGACGGCCGACAATCCTTCTGACAGCGGTAGCAGCACGGGAAGCGGCAGCAGCCAGCCCGATGACGATCGTCCAACTCTGAAGCGCAGCGACGGCTCCAGTTCCCAGTCGTTCAACTAACCTTCGACTGATTAGATCGCAGATAAAAAGGTTAGAAGGGCCTGCGACCTGAAAGCTGGTTTTGGGCCGGCGCAGAGCTGGTTTTGGAACGGGTGTAGAGCTGGTTTTGGAACGGGCGTAGAGCTGGTTTTGGAACGGGTGTAGAGCTGCTTTTGGAACGGGTGTAGAGCTGGTTTTGGACGGGCGAAGAGCTGGTTTGGACGGGTGTAGAGCTGGTTCTGGACCAGCGTAGAGCTACTTTTGGACGGGCGCCGACCTGCTTTGAAGGGGCGCACCTTCAGGTGCGCCGTCACAAGTCCTCTTATTATGTCATCCCGAACCGACTTTAGTCGGTGAGGGATCTGCTTTCCCCGAGGCACTTTATAAAGCGCAAACAACAAGGGACGCTACGCGCGTCCCTTCCTTCTTAAAGCGAAGCTTTCCCCCACCTACGGCAGCCGCTGCGCCAGCCCCGGCAACGCTTTCATCAGATCGTTGTAGATCACGACCACAAAGAACAGCACCAGGAACACAAACGCGGTTTGGTAAATCCGCTCTTTGATGCGCAAGCTGATATCACGCCGCATGATCGACTCCACGATAAGCAGCATGATGATGCCGCCATCCAGAATCGGAATCGGCAGAAGATTCAGGATGCCCAGGTTCAGACTGATCATCGCCATCAGGCCCAGCAGCGGGGTCCAGCCCGGTTGACGCGCCGCCTCACCCGAGGCCCGCGCAATCCCGATCGGTCCATCCAGTTGCTTGATGGAAACCTTCTTCTCCACCATTTTGTGGATAAGGTCAACCATCAGGAGCGAATACTTTTTGTTCTCTTCCAACGAGCGGCTCAGAGCGGTCGTGAACGGCAATTTATCCACATGAACCGGCTCTGCGCGAAATCCCAGACGATACGCTTTCGTTCCGCCCTCATCCGTCTGCACCGGCGTCATGGTGAAGGTAAGGTTCTGACCCTTGCGGACGGCCGCAACCTCTACCGGCTTGTCACCGTTTTGCTGCAGGAAATGGATCATCGAATAGACGGACCGCACCTGCGTGCCATCGACCGAAACCAGATCGTCGCCCAACTGGATGCCTGCCTTCGCTGCCGGCATATCCGGTTCCAACTCGGTTACGATCACTGGCTGTTCGGGCAACCAACCCACCGTGCCGTATTGATCCGAACCTTCAGGCTCGGGCCGAATCTTCTTTTCCAGTATGTCGCTGCCACGTTGTACCGCTACATCGATGGGCTGCTTCGGGCTGATCATGACCTTCAACGTCACGTCTTCCCAGGTCGGATTTTGCTCGCCATCGATGCGCACAATGCGATCGCCCTGCTCGATGCCCGACTTGGCCGCAGGCGAGTCGTCCATCACCCAGCCGATCACGGCAGGCTCATCCAGGTACAGAGGATGCTCGTAATGCACCATGAACACGCCGGTCAGCAGAGCGATGGCCAGCAGGATATTCATCGCTGGCCCGGCGACTGCGATTACGAAACGCTGCCAGCGCGGATGCGACATGAATTCGTCAGGCGCTCCGCTGCGCGATTCCAGCGGATTCTCGCCCGCCATCTTTACATAGCCACCCAGCGGAAGCGCGCTGATGCGGTAGTCGGTATCGCCGCGCTTAAAGCCGGCCAGCCGCTTTCCAAATCCGATCGAGAACACGTCCACCCGGACGCCAAAATACTTAGCGGCAGCATAGTGGCCGAACTCGTGCACCAAAATCATGATGCCGAGCACGACGGCCATCGCGACCACCGCAATCAAAAACGATTCCATATACCTCTTCTAACTTGGGGAGTTGCTAATGTCGAGTTGCCGGGATAACTGTCTTCCCGTCGGCCAGAGCTTGAATCTTAAGTCGCCCCCGGCGACGAGCGTCCGCATCTACGCTCAACACCTGCTCAATAGATTCTGGCGTTCGGGCCGAAGTTTCCAAAACAACCGCTTCTATTGTAGCCGGAATGTCTACAAACCCAATACTACCTTCGAGGAATGCCGCCACCGCTACCTCATCCGCCGCATTCAAGGCAATCGTTTTGGCGCCTCCCGCTTCGACTGCTTCGTAAGCTAAACGTAAGCAGGGAAATTTATCCATGTCGGGCAAACTGAAGTCCAGTTGCCGCAGTTCCTGCACCGGAAATCGCAGGTCCGACTCGATGCGATCGGGATGAGTCAGCGCGTACAGGATCGGCAACCTCATATCGGTCACTGAAATCTGAGCAAGCAAACTGCCATCGACGAACTCCACCATGGAGTGAACCGTGCTTTGGGGATGAACCAGCACGCTGATCTGGCTGGGCGGCATATCGAAGAGACGGCAAGCTTCAATCACCTCGAAACCTTTATTCATCAGTGTCGCCGAATCAATGGTTATGCGCCTGCCCATCTTCCAGGTCGGGTGATTCAGCGCCTGCTCCACCGTAATCTTGGAGAAATCGCTGGCCGGGGTATGAAAAAACGGACCACCCGAGGCCGTCAGCCAGACGCGCTGTACTTCATTGCGCCGGCCTCCGCGCATGCATTGGTGAATAGCATTGTGCTCGCTGTCGATAGGCAACAGCGGCTTACCTTGTTTGCGGGCCTCGGCCGTAATTAAATCGCCAGCCGCCACCATGCACTCCTTGTTGGCCAGCCCGACGGATTTTCCGGCTTTAACCGCTTCGTACGTGGCTTCCAGTCCGGCGACACCGACGATGGCGCTCACCACGAAGTCGGCGTCCGCATGAGTCGAAACTTTCACCGTCCCCGCCGAGCCGTGCGTTACTTCGATAGCATTGTTCAGACCGGCTTTCTTCAGCTTGTCTTGGAGTTGGTCGGCGCCGTCCACAGTGGCCATCGACAAAATCTGCGGACGCCAGCGCCGCGCCTGCTCGAAGGCCAGTTCGACATTGTTCCCCGCCGCCATGCTAATGACCGAGAAGCGATCAGGAAAGCTCTCAACAATGCTGAGCGTGCTCTTGCCGATAGAACCAGTGGAACCGAGAATGGCGATACTTTTCATGAATAGGTTTAAGAGAGCTGTCTCATTAGCGGGATCGGCTGGCTCCAGATCAGCAGCTTGAAGGGGCGCAGCTTTAGCTGCGCCGTCCCGAATCCCTACATATTCTGTCATCCCGACCGAGGGCTTCAGCCCGAGCGGAGGGACCTGCTGTTCGCCCGCTGAAACTATCGTATCCCATGCGCGCTAACAAGGCGCATCGGACGGCAATCCAGCCCGCAAAGGCGGAATAATCTAGCCCAGCATGGAGCCGCAGGCGGAATGCTGGGAAAGTCAGTTCTTAACTCCGAATCCCGGAGGGACGGCAGAGAGCTTGTCTTTTGCCCAAGGCAGTTCTGCTGAAAAGGGCGAAGTTCTCAACCGCCTGTCGTAACCCGAAAGTAGCCGCCCAGAATCGTGAAGTAGAACAACCATCCAACCGGCGCCGCAAACAACAAGGCGTCGATCCTATCGAGAACTCCACCATGGCCGGGCAGCAATGTACCCGAATCCTTTACGCCGCCGCCGCGCTTGAGCATAGACTCCGCCAAATCTCCGAGTTGCGCCGAGACGTTTGTACAAACGGCAAAAACGATTGCCAACGCGATAGGCACAGGCCTTAACAAGGGGGTCGGACCCGCGTTCAAAACCGTCTCGCCTACGCGAGAGATCAGGTGAATCCCATTCAGCAGATTGTAGATGGGTTCTAAATAACGAAGAGCTACTACGCTAAGAACAATCGCCCCCACTCCCGACGCGACAGCCCCCTCCCAACTTTTTCCCGGACTGATCGCCGGTGCCAGCTTGTGTCGACCAATCGCGCGGCCCACATAGAAAGCCGCAATATCTCCGGACCATATAAGGATCATGAGAACGAGGAGAAAGAGCGCTCCATTGCTGGCTGACCGAATCAGCACCATCGAAGCGAGGGATGCGCCAACATAGGGGAGCGCTAGAAATGAGGAAGCACTGTCCGGCAACGCCTGCGACAAGCTGTCGCGCGTCATTCCTGCGACCAGCAGAATGAACGGCGAAAACACCACCAGCAGCAAAGCGATACTTGAGGTCGAGTTTAGCGGTACCGACAGTCGAGGCTGGTGCACATCCGCTAACATCTCGCCACCAACGAAGCTCACCAAAAAAATACAAACCAAGAGCAGATAGCTCAGCTTGCGAAATGGCCTGAACCCCGTCGCCTCGACGATATCGAAATACTCCCGCGCCGCCAGCAGCGCTACCCCCAGCACCAGCAGGCTGAACAGCCACAGCGGCGCCTTGAACAGCGCCAGCACAACAATGGGAATCAGGATGACTGCGGTTAGAACGCGCTTCACGAAACGCTTCCGTTATCGCTGCCCAAGCCTCCGAAACGGCGCTCGCGCTTCTGGAATGCTTCGATGGCTTCCAGCAACTGGGTGCCGCGAAAGTCGGGCCAAAGCGTCTCGGTTACGTAGATCTCGGAGTAAGCCACCTGCCACAGCAGAAAATTGCTGAGCCGCATTTCGCCGCTGGTCCGGATGACGAGATCGAGGTCGGGCAAGCCGTTGGTGTAAAGATGCCGTGCGATGGAGCGCTCGTCGACCTTCAGGTGCTCGATGCCGCCATTGCGCGACGCCTCGCGCATCAGCGCGTTGAAGCAGTCGACCAGCTCTGTCCGCGATCCGTAGTTGAGCGCCAGGGTCAGCACCATGCCGGTATTGCGCTCGGTCATCTCGCGCGCCCAGGCCATGCGCTCCTGCACTTCCTGCGGAAGCTCCTGCTGCCGGCCAATGTATTGCAGCCGGATGTTGTTCTCCATCAGCGTGGGCAGCTCCATCTTCAGATAGCGCCGCAGCAGATTCATCAGAAACTCTACTTCGCCTTTGGGGCGCTTCCAGTTTTCTGCCGAGAAGGAATAAAGAGTGAGCGCGGAAATTTTCAAGCGAGCGGCAGTTTCCACGGTCGAGCGTACCGAGGCCACACCTGAGCGGTGTCCCGCGATGCGGGGCAGATGGCGGCGTTTGGCCCAGCGGCCGTTTCCGTCCATGATAATAGCGATGTGGTGGGGCAGCCGCTCCGGATCGAGGCGGGCGTAAATCTCGGCCTCTTTGCGGTTTAGCCCAGCGGGCACTTGTGCGCGCAAAGCCTACCTCTAATCATCTTGAAAGTAGCACAGGGCACACCGGGTTGCAACGAAACCTGGGCTCGCAAGCGCTCCGATTTGTCACCTGCCCTCCACTTTCAGCGCGGTCGTGACGGATGCCTGAGTTTTCCTCAGTTCGGCAGCCAGCTCTGTGACGGCCTGGGCTGACAGCACCCGGACATCACGAATCCCCTTCCCAAGCAAGAATTGCCTGTCGGCCTCCGAAGCCACCAAGACCGTGTCCGCTGCGCTGCAAACTATCAGGTCTCGATCATGATGATCGGCTGGATCATAAGTCACGTCGGCCGCTCGACTCTCGATGGCTTCCTGCCCTCTAGCGATGTCACCGGCGTTATAGATGATCGTCGGGATTGTCTCTTCCATGTCGCGGATGTGCAGAAGGAAATTCCTCATGCTTTGCTGCCCGCCGATCCAGACAGCGTCATACTGAGACAGCAGCTCGCGAAAAACATAGTGAGCCGAGTCCGTCCAGTCGGCATACTCGATATCATTTGAAGGATTCGCATTCCTGAATTCGCGGATCGTCTGCCCTGTTGCTGCGACGGTCACATGGTGGCGTTGCCCGATAAGCTGCGCTATCACGGAATCGGCCGACCCAGAATCATTCGCGCCTTTCGCGTCGAGCTCGACCAAATAAAGGATTCGGGCTCTGCCACTCCACTGCGCAAATCGCGCATAAGGAATATGCTCGCCAGCGCGTGCTAGATGATGCTGCAGCCGTTCCTTCCACCTGTCAAAAAACTTTGCCTGATGCCTGGCGATGGAATCTTTTACAGTCTGCTCAACCTCTAAAGACGCCGATTCATAATGACGAATCACCGCTCGCGGCTCATACACGACCTTCAATCCCCTGTCCCAGACTTTGAAACAGTAATCGCTATCTTCGTAATAGGCGGGAGAGAATGCCGCATCGAAACCGCCCAACTCAAAAAAGAGCGATCGAGGTGTAAACAAAAAGGCTCCCGACGAATAATCGACTGGCCGTCGAAATCTGTATCGCGGCAGATCCGGATCGTCGCCGCGGCCGTATCCCCAGGCCGAACCATCATTCCAAACCATCGAACCCGCCTCTTGCAGGCGCCCATCCGCCAGCAGAATCTTCCCGCCTATCGCGCCGATACTTTGGTCCTCGCGAAAATCGGCGACAACGGAGCCCAGGCTTCCGGGTTGCAACAGCGCATCATTATTGAGGAAGCAAAGAAACTCGCCCCGGGCCCGCTCCGCACCTTGTCCACAGGCATACCCGAAACCCCGGTTCTCGGCGTTGCGAATAATCTCTACGCCGTCCAGACGCTCCAGCAATTCATCGGTGCGATCGCTAGATTTGTTCTCAATCAGGATGAGTTCGTAAGGGACATCTGCATTCCGCAGTATCGACTCAATGCACAGCAATCCAAGATGAGACTTGCCGTAAAGCACTACAACGATCGAGATGCGGCACTCCGCCGCATGAGGAAACGCTATCCGCGTCTTCCCTTCCAAGAGTGCAGCCAGACGAGCAGTCCCAACTGAATTCCAGGCTTCCTTGCCTCGCGTACTGAAATTGTCGTTGCTGATTTCGCCTGGTTCTTGGTGGTCACTAACATTGCCGGCAGTCTGAGATGGCGGTCCCTCTTGCGCGCCTGGTTTTCTTTCTGGAGTCAGAAACTTCCGCACCCACTTTGTGGCATCACGCAATGGCCTGGTAAGCTTCCACGACCGCGAACTGGCCATCGAGCCCAGTTGACTCCGCAGATATTGCTCTCTGCCCAGCGCGCGCAACTTTGCCGCTCGATTGGCTTCGTCGCGCTCACGAGACGTGTTGTCGTCTGTCGGCGTCATATCAAAATTGATTCATGCCAAAACCTTACTACCTTCGCACAATAGCTCCTGTTTTTGCGTATGACTCGACCTTTCGCTGAACCATGTCTTGCAGAATGGCTAGTTACGACCCGCGATCTAGTCTTACAGCCAGTAGCGAGCGACGCAAGGCTTGTCACCGTTGTTCTCCTGAATCCTGCCGGATAGCCAGTGTACGGCAATAGTTATAGAACCCGCGGCAAACGCAATCGAGCTTCAGGATCGGCACGACAGAACGGCGCTTAGCCCCTCCTGCATATGCTAGAATCAGCGAGAAATATGCCTTGGAGCCAAATCTCTCGGCATCATCTGTTATGAAAAGTCATCGGCCAAGCCGACACTTGTTGCAGCGGCGACCCTATCCGGCCTTACTCTCCCTGGTCATCCCGATGTACAACGAGGAGAAAGTTGTTCCGTACCTGCGCTCCGCCCTCAAGCGCTTTATGACGGAACTGAACACGGATAGTGAGATCATTCTGGTCAATGACGGCAGCTCCGATTCTACCCTCGAACAGATAGCCGAATGGGCAGCCGCCGATCAGCGAGTAAAGGTCGTGCATCTCTCGAGAAACTTCGGTCACCAGAGCGCTTGTACTGCCGGGCTTGATTTCGCCACCGGCGACGCCGTCGTCATTCTGGACGCAGATCTGCAAGATCCGTTGGCCGTGGTTCATACCATGATCGAACGCTATTGTGAAGGATACGATGTGGTATATGGCCAGCGGCAAGCGCGCAAGGGCGAAACCTTCTTCAAACGCGCCAGCGCCTGGGTGTTCTATCGATTGATGCGCCGCCTGGTTTACAAAGATTTGCCGGTCGATGCCGGCGATTTTCGTTTGATTTCCCGCTCCTGTCTCAGCGGTCTTCAGCAGATGCGCGAAACCCACCGCTTCCTGCGTGGCATGGTAGCCTGGGTAGGCTATCCGCAAGTTGGAGTTCCTTTCGAACGAGCGGAACGCGTGGCCGGTGAAACTAAATATTCTCTAGGTAAAATGCTGACTTTCGCCTGGACCGCCGCTACTTCCTTCTCAACTCTTCCCCTCAAAATAACCATAGGCTTCGGTTCCATCGTAATTGTATTCGGCATAGAGGAAGCGGTCCGAGCTGTCCTGGCTAAACTATTCCATTGGTACTCAGTCCCTGGTTGGAGCTCGTTGATGGTCGCCGTCAGCGTGATTGGCGGCACAATTCTGATAAGTATCGGGATCGTAGGTGAGTATGTCGGTAAGTTATATGAGCAGACTAAAGACCGCCCCATATACCTGGTGTCGCGTACCTTCAATATTGGAGCATCAAATAGCGTCGAAAGAGCTAAGTCTTTAGCCGAAGCTGATTACGAGTAATCTATCCTGGAACTTTGCATCCTAAGATAATTCCCTAAGAAATCCTCTGGTTCACGTATGTCGCCGTTAAGCGCAACGGTTGCAGCCTGGAAGTTTGCCAGGAAACTCCGCCCAGGATGGTCTTGAGGGAGCGTAGCTTTGGCTGCGCCGAAAGTCCCTTATTTTTTGTCATCCCGAACCCTGGCTTCAGCCGGTGAGGGATCTGCTTTTCTACTTTTTAGAGCCTGCTAAGAGTCATACGACTGACTTGACGAGCTGCACAAATGGCAACCGTCGTTGGCAAAACTTTCTGGCTAGCGTCGCCCCCCAGATGTACCATGGGGCGCGAGGCGGAGGGTCGAACATGAGGCATTCCAAAGCACTGTTTCTTGCCTGCGGCGTCTTTCTGGCTGCCCTGCTCTCGGGATGCGGCGGTTCGTCCACTCCTACTCCGCCGTCCTCGCCCCTGTCAGTCTCGACATCAACCCTTCCGCAGGCGGTCATCAATGTTCCCTATAACGTAACCTTAAGCGCGACGGGCGGAACTCCACCCTACGCCTGGAACGTTGCATCAGGAACGTTGAACCCCGGCATCAGCCTTAGCCGGGCGGGCGTAATATCGGGGACGCCTACCGCGACCGGTAGCTCTGGTTTTACTGTCGCGGTCTCTGACTCCGAGCAGCCGCCGAGTGTGGCGAATGCGCAATTTAGCATCTCCGTTAACGCCGCACTGCAGGTCACGACTACCTCGCTGCCCGGTGGTAGTCCCAACGTCTTCTACAGTTCTACTTTAGCTGCTTCGGGTGGAATCGCTCCCTACTCATGGACGATCACGCAAGGCAATCTGCCAAGTGGCATCACCTTGAACGCGACGAGTGGAGTAATTTCGGGCACGCCGACCGTTCCCGGCACTTCAAGTTTCACCGTGCAGGCGTCGGACAGCGAGACCCCGGCCGCAACTTCCACTGCACCCCTCAGCATCGTGATCAATCTCCCGCCCTTCAGAAATGCGGCGCTCTACGTCTCGGACTCACAAGAGCATGCGACGGATCAAACGGGTCTGCAGATCCAAACCAACGGCTCGCTGACACTCTTGCCATCGTCGCCGGAATCTGAAATTACCGGATACTACTTTGCTCCTTCGCCGACCTTACCGTTGCTGTTCATCTCCGGGGGAAAGACGAATGGCAGCATCGAATCGCTTCTGGTTAACCCGGACTATTCACTCGCCTCCTATAGCACTAGCGGCTTCCTTCCAGGATATAACTTGGTACCATCCGGACCGCCATCTGTCGATCCTACGGGATCAAACGTATACTTGCCCGGGTCCATCGACAGCAGCGGCACGACCGGGGTAACCATTTTCCCCGGTAATGGCTCACTACAGCCCATAGGCACCATTGCCATACCCAACAACCAATCATCCCGGATGGTATTTACGCCGCACGCAACCTTAGCGTTCATCGCGACCTGTTCGAGTCCCCCAAGCAATGGGGGCAGCATTTCGTCCTTCTCGCGCGGTTCCGACGGCACGCTCACAGCCGGCCCTGTTTACACCCTGCCGCCGCAGGTTTGCGCTGCCGCCCTAACAGTTTCGCCAGATGGCATGTATTTGGCGGATTCGGAAGTACAGATTTACCGCATAGCCAGCGATGGCACTCTCACAGCTGTCTTGCCGCAACCTTTTACCTTTACTCAGGATGGAAAGACGCTCTCGGTTTCCGACCTGGCGTGGGATTCGTCAGGCTCCTACCTGCTAGTGGCCACCTATTATCTCTTTCCATCACAAGTTCTCGGTGGCACGGCCGTCCTTCAGTTTTCCGGAAGCGATCTGACCGAAACTGCCCCACCGACGGGAGAACCCGAGGGACGTCTTCAGCAGACAGGTTCGTTTGTTTATGGAATGGTTTTGTGTTCTGCTACCTGCCCTGGTGGAACCAATATAGACGGATATGACTTCCAGAATGGCCAGTTGACTCCTCTTCCCGGTTCTCCCTACGGATACGGGAACGGGGGCGACATGGTGATCTACTGAAGCGAGGAGAGGCCGTGATTGCCCAATACACCAGGGTTGCCTATTCGCCAGTAACAGAATTGGTGGGCTGGTATCGCCTTTTCCTATCTCTATCTCTTGGCACGCAAATCGCGGGCAAACAGCAGGGTCTGGGAAGCTGCGATCAGCAGGAGGGTTCCCCAGCTCACGATTAACAAACCTACATATCCCTTAGGCGCGTAGTGAAATCGAACTGTATTTTCGCCGCGCGTGACTGGAACCGCGCGAAAAAGGAAATTTGCGCCCAGAATCTCTACTGGTTTACCGTTCACCTCAGAGTGCCAATCCCGTGCCCAGCGATCTGTTACCAACAACCAGCCATCCTGGCTGGCGTAATAACGAAACAAGAGTGTGTTCGGAAAATAGGCCAGCAGATCAATGCTGGCTGGCGATACCGGAACAGCCGATCGGCTCCACTCACCCTGCGAGTCCCCGGAGTGAGTTGATCCGGCTGCCAGCGGTTTCATCATCTGCTCACGCGAATGCAGAACCAGCGGCGGAACTCCGAGCGTGTGGCTCACCTGAGTGTACTCGGCGAAAGCTTCCTGGTTTACCGGCAAGCGGACCGCATCTGCGGAGAACCAGATCCTATCGGACCCGATGGCAAGTTGATTCAGGGTCGGATCGTTAACATAGGGTTGAAAAAACTGATTTACCATCCCCGTATCGTTGGCAAATACCGCCTCTCTAAGAGTGACACTCCGATCATTCTGGTAGCTTCCTAAGTCTCCAGAAGGATAAAGATGCCGAGTCAAGCCATTGGGAGTTAAATCCAGGCTCGCATTATGCCGGGCTTTTTCTACCTTCCACCACGAAAGAGAAGCGGCGGAATAGAGCGTAGGTTCGGAAATCTTTAGCGTCGACCCTGCATCTACGACTGCGATCGAAACAAGTAGGATCGCAAGCAACCTGCGCGAAATCAGACCTCGCCACCACAAAAGGAAGACAGCCACGATGGATGTCCACACCAACAGCAATAGGATGGTCGATACTTCGGTGCCGACCTGAATTGTTGTCACAAGTTTGGCGCCGAACGGCTGGAGGTGGACAGTTCGTAAGTCAACGAAATATCCCCAGCACGCCATTATGGCTACAGCGCTTGCAATAATCAAAAACATTCGCCGCTGCCGAGGATTACTGGAAGCCAGTTCATTCAGATCCTGCGTGGCCAAGGCGGCAAGAATACATAAGCCAAAGAGTCCATAAGCGCTGAATAGGGACGGAAACCGAAAATACCGCGTTGGCGGGACCAGATCATAAAACCAGCCACGCACCGGAAGATGCCCTCCGGCCGCAGCTGACATAAAAATAATAATGATAAAAGCAAGCCACCATCGCCACTTCGAATACCGGAATAATGCAATTATAGCCAAACAGCTGGTTAACGCCCCCACGTACGCGTTTCCCATCGAAATATCTGTTTCAGGCCAGATCTTGTACGGGGGCCAATTCAACAGGTAAAGAAAAGGACTGGCGAACGTACTCAACGCCTGCGGCGGCAAGGGATGTTCGATTAAGACTCTCTGCCGGTCCAAAGCGTTAACCCGAGTGGTATAGCCTCGCGCGTATTCACGAAACCCGATATATCCGGGACTCATTATGGCGGTGCCTGTCACGGCCACCAGACATAAGCCAAGAACTGCAAACAGGACTACCTTTTTTTTCTGCCCAGGCTCAGCAATTGGAAATTCGCTACCGGCGAACCACACTCGACCCATGGCCCATAGAGTTAAGAATATGGAGTCCAGAATAACGAGTGCCGGGTATCCTCCAGCTGCCGACAATCCCCAAAGAGCTCCCGCTTGGACCATGATCCAATACGACCGGCGGGATAGTGCCAAGTCGAATCTCCAGATAATCCAAGGCAGGAACGAAAACGAATAGAGAATACTGGTGTGCTCGCCATGACCTGTGTAGAAACCGCACGAGATGAAACCTAGAGAAGCAATCAGGCCGCCCCACGGTGGAGACTTAAGATGGCGGCACAACAACAGCATGCCAAGGCCGCCGAACATCCAGAAGGCCAGCCAGTAGGCCACGAAACCATCAAGCGGACTTTTGAACAAAAGGCCGAAAAGCAATATCACCGGAGAACTCGCCCCGGATTGAGGATCGGCACAATCGGGCGATCCCGCATTCATCCACGGGTTCCACAGGAGTAGTTTTCCGGCTTTGGCGTGATCAGCTATTAAGGAAAATAACGGACTATAAAAGTCCGCTGCATCCCAGATGGGCGCGGCCCTTCCCATAAGCAAATCGGCGTTGCCTATAAGCACTACCGCGCAGAGGATGGAAGCACATGCCAGCCAACTCAGGTCACGTCTGCCCGCAGTTGGAGCCGCCCTAAGATTTTCATCGATCAAACAGATTCACCTTTGTGGCCCGCTGCAGCTATCAGGTTCGCAATCGCTTCGTCAAATGCTTCTTCGCTTAATTCAGCGGCAATGCGTTCAAGAGCATTGGAACGGACGCATTCCCAAAGCGTCTTGTTCTGATATAAGTTGCAACATTCGTCGCCGAATGCTGAATCATTTGGGCCGATGAGTACGTCCCTTCCATGCACCCAGCCCAGCTGCGATCCTATTAAGTTAGACACAACCAGTGGCACGCCATAGGCGACAGCTTCCAGCGCCTTATGGGGTATTCCTGCAGCATAGCGAGTTGGCACCACAAAAACGCGAGCCTGGTTATAGAGTGTGTTCAGATCTTCTTGGGGCCCCACGACGCTTACGCCGTCAGCTCTTAGATTTGCCAGTTCCTTATCTGTTCCGTATCCCGCAATGATTAGTTCGGCATTAGTCGCACGGTAAATCCTTGGCCAGATGACCTCGCAGAAATGTCGCATGGAATCAGCGTTGGGGTTGTCGTTGCCATGCATAGCTCCAACGAACAAGAATGTCCGCCGGCTGTCGAACCCAGCTGGGGTCGGCTTGGCATCGAGCCGATCTCCCACAACCTGTACATTTTTCAAGCCTGACCGCATAAATGTGTCGCAATCCCGCTTCGATACGGCCGCAACCGCATCAGCTATGTCCGCCAGGGCAGCCTCTTCACGCAGCAACGTTTCCCGCGCAGCTTCGGGCAGGCGGCGACCGAGCGCTATTCCCTGAAGCCACTCTCGCTCCGCAAAGACCGACTCGGCGTCATAAATCAGGCGCAGTTTTTTATTACATGACCTGGCATCCAACTCCTGCCGAAAGGCTTTCATGTTGTGCGGACGGCTTATCCAGATAATGTCGCTACTGGGTAGATACTCCCGAAATAGCCTGTCTCGCTGAGCAACCCCATCTATTAACTCCACATCCCGTGGGATGTCAGTGTATTCATTGTCAAGCAGCGGAAATGTAAAAGTGGAACAGGTGACGTGGTGTCCCTGTTTAACCAGAGACTTTATTATTTCAATGCTGCGTGGGAAGCCTGCTCCCAAAGCTCGATGAGGAATCCGATCATCGATATAAAGAATCTTGAGCCCATCCGAATGCGACGACAGCCGCGCCGATACGATATTTGCCGCAGAATTAGGTAAATGCTGAAGCAGTTGCTGCTTCCACTTTATAGTGAATTTCTGCTGGTTGGCAGCCATCGCCGGCTTTGCCGCCTCGTTCCCGCCCGAGGACGCCGATTCATAGTGGCGAATCACAGCTCGCGGTTCGTAGATTACCCGGAATCCGGCCTTCCATACCTGCATGCAGTAGTCGGCGTCTTCATAGTAGGCCCGGCCAAACAGCTTGTCGAAGCCGCCTAATTCATGAAAGAGACTGCGGCGAGTGAATAAGAAGGCTCCTGAGCAATAATCTACAGGGCGACGGAATTCGTATTGCATCAGATGGGGACTATCGCCTCTCCCATATCCTAACGCGCTGCCGTCAGACCAGAGGATACTGCCGGCTTCCTGCAGCTTGCCGTTGGCCAGCAGAATTTTCCCACCCACTGCTCCTATCGCAGGGTCACGATAAAAGTTACCCACAACTACTGAAAGGGCGTCCGGCTGCAACAAGGTATCATTATTTAGAAAGCAGAGATATTCACCGCGAGCCTGTTTCGCACCACCAACACTCGCCTCCCCAAAGCCAGCATTGGAATCATTATTGATGATGCTAGCTCCATCGATGCGCTGCAATAATTCACTAGTTTCGTCTTGGGAGCAATTATTTACGATGATGACTTCGTAAGGAACGTCGGCATTTTGAAGGATGGACTCAAGACAGAGCAGCGAAAGGTGCGCCTTATTATAGAAAACCAGAATAAAGGAAAACGCCGGTTTCTCGCTGACTGGAAAAGCTATACGGCTGTTGCCATGCAAGAGCTGCTGCAGACGCTCACGGCCGACGCTGTCCCAATTTTCTTGCGCGTCGGGTAATTCCTGAGAAAGCACTGCGGTGAGTTTGCGTCCCTCGCCAACACCAACTTGCAGGTAGTGAACTAGAGGATTCCAACCGGCATTGGCTACATCAGAGTATCGCTCCAGATAGGAAGCGGCATCGAACTGGGGACCCGGATTTCTACGCTCGCTTGCCCCAAACAACGCGTAATGCAGGGCCGGATCCCACTTTGCGGCCGCTACGTCGGAATAACAGCGGGTATACCATCCAGCGTCGAACAAGGCAGAGTTAGCAATCAGGTCGCGATCCCTTAGCAGCCCGCGGCGAGCGCGAAGTCTCTGCGCTAATTGCAGAGTAACGGTCCACCACATCAGGCGAAGCGCGCGCTTGATATTACGGCGCAGTCCAGGGAATGGCGACAGCGCATCGCGAAAAATCCTAGTCGCCTTCCAGCTGATGCTACCCTCTAGCATCGCCAACTGCTGTCTGGCGTTTGACAGTTGACGCTGCAATTGGTCGATGTTACCTGCTGCAACCTGGTTCGCCGCTTGAACACTTGCGAGCTCTTGCCGAGTACCCGCCAACAATTGGTCTAGCTCGGCAATTTTCGTATCCCGTACTCCTACCGCCTCATTTAGAAACCTGATGCGCTCATCGCGAGCGGCGACCATCTGATGCAGGCTGGCTAGCTCTTCCTCTCGCTGATTTACCATCTGGTTCAGCCGCGGAATCTCGCTAACCCAAAGCTGCAATCCTCTTGACGTGAGCTCGATCGTAGGTAACCCAATCGGGCCGTCAGACACTTCTCTCTGAAAGCACTCCTCCTGCTTCATCCAGGCCTGTATTTCGTCGTCTGAAACCAGCATTCCATACTGCCGAGCCAGGGATTGAATTACCTCTGCGTTCGACTGCAACTTACTGACCGAGGGTATTCCGCTCAAGAGCGCATACAGAACGCCCCGCACCAAAACCCATCCCAACGACACCTCACGATCGCTCTGCCACTCAAGGTCGATAGGAAAGAGTTCATTGCCCGCGTCGAGGACGTTAAACGGAGTGCAGTCCAGAAAATTGCCCGGAAGTTTGTAGGCGGCAAGATTGTCGGATCCACCTGAGACATCGGCCGAATATGCGCCGGGTACGCGAGCATGTTGCAGCAGGAAGTCCATCCAGGGGCGAAGCGCTTCGACCACCGCAGTCAAATCGCCGGAACGAGCTCGCGCTTTCAGCAACCTCCACAGCAACTGCCGCCCCGGCCGATAGGTCGATCCGTCCATCCTGTGAGTGATGGTTGTCCCGTCGGGAACAAGCACAGGGTGTACGGGAATCGAAGTGAGGAGTTCCTTTACAACCTGAATACCGGTTGCGCGTCGCATGAATCTGGTTTGCACACAGAATTCCGGAGCGCGATACACGGAATAAGCGGCGGCCAGTTGGGCGGGAGCGTTCTCGGTTACCGGCTCGGCTGTCGCAACCACCAAAAAGGAATTGCTGAGATCGGCGAGCAGACGGTTATCGTGCAACACCGAGAAGGCGAGGGCATCGTCAAAGCTGCGAAAGGGCGAGCCGTTGTAATCTCGCGCGTGCGACCGAGCCAACAAGTCGATCGCATCGAATGCAGGATCGGACAGTGCTTCTTCTGCCAAGACCACGGTGGGCAGCTTATAGTCCGGAAAGGGATAGTAAAAGTAGGTATTCGGTAGGCCGGCGGCGGCAAGTTGCGCTTTCAGATCGACTCGTCCGAAGGTGCGGGCCGATTGACTTCCATACAGATCTTGAATGCCGAAGAACGGGATGCCGACGTGGTCTTCTGCGCAGCCGTTGAAATATTTCAAACCAAGTTTGTTTTCGATGGCGACCACGACCCGCCCGCCCGGCGCGAGAAAACGAGTGACCGAATGCAGGTAGTGGGCAAAAGGATTCTCTTGAGTCGAAAAGACAGCCGCATATTCCAAAACGCCGATCAAGAGCACGTAATCGAAGCGCTCCTCGGTTTCGAAGCGAAGCAGATCATCGACAAAGATACGGACGTTGGGAAGGTCGCGGCAACGTTCGGCGGCGACGCGAGCCCGGGACAAGCTGCCCTCAACCGCAACGACCTCGGCTCCGATTTCGCCCAGGTAGCGGGTGATCGCGCCGCAACCGCAACCCAATTCCAAAACTTTGCTTCCCGGCGGTATAGCAAGCGGCCGTAACAGGCAGTGACGCGCGCGGCTCAGGTGGTACTCGCTGGGCCAGTCGGTAATGGAGGCTATCAGTTCAGAGGAAAACGTGCTGCGGTCCGTGCCCTGCGAAACAATGTCAAACAAACGGCCTTCTACTTCGACGCCATCGGAATAGGCGAAGGGACCGTGATCCAAGCGTTGAAAGAGGTTAAGCTGGCCGTCCCAGACGTAATTCATTCAAGTCTTCGGTGCAGATCGGGCTGAAAGCGAATCCCAATTCGACGGGTGCAGGTGCTTCCGTCGGCGACTCCGCCAGCGTCAGGAACCTTTATTGTAGCAGCGCGCCGTCGACATTGGCGATCACCCCGCCCCCGTTTACGGCAAGATCGAAACCACTCTTCTGCTTGCGGGGCCGCAATCTTTCGGTGCTTCTCACTGTTCTTGTCATTGCGGTCAGGGATGGGAAACTTGTGCAAGAGCGGCCGCATCGCGGCGCGCTGTCCCCCAACCGAACCGTGTCTTTCTGGGAACATTGACCACAAAACTTGAGATCAAGTCTTGTGTCAGACCGCTGGCAGGTGTATGGTCATCGGCACTCAGATCAGAACTGCATCCGAGGTTGGGCGGACCAATCCAGTCAAGGCCGAAGCTAAGGCAGCGAGCGCTCCCCCCGTCTTGTGCCAATTAGCACCCGAAATCGCGGAACTGCGGAGGGACCAATATGCGGACCAGCCATCGTATCTTCCTGTCATCCTTTTTGGCATTTTTCCTGAGTGCTGCGGCGATTGGCGCTTATGCCCAGACGCCCTTGCAATTCGTTCCGGTCACTCCCTGCCGGGTAGCGGACACGCGACTGCCGGACGGCCCATTTGGCGGCCCTGCTCTGCAAGGGGGAACGGCGCGCAGTTTTGCCATCCCGCAGAGTACCTGCAATATTCCCGCCACCGCAGCCGCCTATTCGCTGAATGTCACCGTCGTTCCGCATGGGATTCTGGGCTACTTGACGATCTGGCCCACGGGGCAGACGCAGCCCCAGATTTCCACCATGAACTCGCTGGACGGCCGTATCAAAGCCAACGCGGCCACAGTGTCGGCGGGAACGCCCAACGAGTCGGTCAGTGTCTACGTCACCAACACAACCGACTTCGTGCTCGACATCGATGGCTATTACGTTGCAGCTACCGACTCGGCGCTCGCCTATTATCCGCTGACGCCGTGCCGGGTGGTCGACACGCGCAATTCCAATGGCCCCCTGGGTGGACCCTTTCTGGATGGAAATTCGGAGCGCGATTTCCCCGTGCTGGACAGCCCATGCCTTCAAGGTATAACTGCTGCCGCATATTCCTTCAACGTCACCGCGGTGCCGCATCCATCTGGATCGGATCTGGGCTATCTGACGATCTGGCCGCAGGGTGAAACGCGGCCAGTCGTTTCCACGTTGAACAATCCGACCGGAACCATCGTGGCCAATGCCGCTATCGTAGCTGCGGGCACCGGGGGTGGGGTCGCGGTCTATCCTAACGCGAACACCGATCTGGTCATCGACATCGATGGATACTTCGCTGCGCCGACGCAGAGTGGAATGTCACTGTTTTCGGTCACGCCCTGCCGGGTCCTGGATACCCGCCAGGGTGGCGGCCTGTTCAGCGGGCCGCTGACGGTGAACGTTCTGGGTAGTCCTTGTGGCCTTCCCTCGACCGCGGAGGCCTACGTGTTCAACGCCACCGTAGTGCCTGAAGGTCCGCTGTATTACTTGACCTTATGGCCGGATGGCACCCTACGGCCGCTGGCCTCGACCTTGAATGCAATCGATGCAGCGATTACGTCGAATATGGCGATCATTCCTACCGACAACGGAAAGATCGACGCTTATGCCGACGGCAGCACACAACTGGTACTGGATATCTCCAGCTACTTCGCTCCTGCGCCGCTCTTGAGTGTCACCACAACCACACTGCCGCAAGGCACGGCGGGCCAGCCGTATCCCCAAACGCAACTGATGGCCGCGGGCGGAGAACCGCCCTACAGTTGGATCATTACCAATGGCAGCCTCCCCACCGGCCTGAGTCTCAGCGATACCGGAGTGATCTCTGGAACTCCGACCACAGCCGGAGTTTATTCCTTCACGGTGAAGGTGACGGATGCCCTGATGAATACGGCGTCTGCCAACCTGAGCATTACGATTCAGAACGGGGCCCTGGTGGTGATCACGACATCGTTGCCCGATGGCACAGTGGGGGCTGGCTACAGTGCGACTCTGGCGGCCGGCGGAGGCAGTCCTCCCTACACCTGGAGCATCCTATCCGGCTCACTTCCTGCTGGCCTGAGCCTGACCGCCCGCAGCGGCCTGATCTCCGGGACACCCATGACGGCGGGAGTTTCGAACTTCACGGTAGAAGTAACGGATTCAGCCCAGAACACCGCCCAGGCCGCGCTTGAGATCGTCATCGACGCGGCCACCAACAACAGCGCATTGAATGGTCCTTATGCTTTCTCGTTCAACGGCTTCAACCACGGCAATCCGCTGTTTATGGCGGGTAGTTTCATTGCCGACGGTAATGGAAACATCATGAGCGGCGTGTTTGATCTTAACAGCGGTATGAGCAGCCAGACCGGAGGCTATCCGTTCACCGGAACTTACACCATTACGGCCAACGGCTTAGGAACCATGTCGTTCACCACCGTAGCCTTCGGGACCCTGAACTTCCACGTTTCCGTCTCCAAGTTGGGGAATGGGACTTTCATTCAAGACAACACCGACCCGAATACGCGTGGCTCGGGTGCCTTCTATGTTCAAACCCCGGCGGACTTTGTTCCACCAAACGGTGGTTATGCCGGCGGAGCCTTTGGGGCAGACCAAGCCTTCAACCGCTATGCGAAAGCCGGTTCCTTCCAGGTGAGTAACACCGGCAACGTGACGGGAGGTGTGGAAGATGTTAACGATAATGGCGTGCTGAGCAATCGCCCGTTCACCGGACAATTTCTGGCGCCAAGTCCATCTACCGGTCGCGGTCAGGCATCTCTGAATTTCCCCAACGGCGTCACCAACAGCTACGCTTATTACGTCGTATCCAAGAGCCAATACATCCTGGTCGGAATCGATCTGCTCACCACCACAGACCCGATGACGCTGGGCTCGATCCTCTCGCAAAACACCAGCGGGTTCAGCAATGGCTCGCTCAATGGGGTCAGCGTTCTGGAAGCTGACAGCGTTGCCCCGAACGGCGGAAGTCCGGAGGCGGATGCCGTTCTTGGGTTCTTCACCGCCGACGGCAATGGAAATGCCACCACCAGTATCGATGAAAACCAGGGAGGAACCCTGACTCAACAGCAGGTCTCCCAGGGCACGTATAGTGTTGCTTCCAACGGCAGGGTAACGCTCACTGGCTTTGGAGGAACTCCACCCATCCTCTATCTCAGCACGCTGGACCAGGCCTTCATCGTGGGACAGGACAATTCTGTTACCTCCGGCATCCTGGAACCGCAGACCGCCGTTCCCCCATATAACAACCTGTCAATTTTCGGCACGTACCTGGGCGGCACTTCTACCCCGGTGCTGTCTGCTCTGGTGGATTCGGTGAGTTACTTGTTCGCCGACGGAAATGGCAACGTCAACGGAATCGAAGACCTGAGCGGGCCGTCGGGTACCAGCACGCAGAACGTGTCGGCAACGTATCAGGTTGACTCTACCGGCCGGGCCGTGTTGACGGGAACTCCGGCAGGCATCATGTATGTAGTCTCGGCGAAGAAAGTGGTTCTCCTCCCTTCGGGCAACAATCCAGTTCTGAGCAGCTACTTTGCCGGCGCAACCAATTAGGCGATGGAAACTTTTGTTTTAGCCATGGTCAGGAAAGTGGGCCATGGCTGTCTGCTGAGGCGGGAATCGTAAGTTGTGCAAGCGGTTCGCAGAGCAACAGCTTTTTCTAGGCTTTTTCGAGGTTGAGCGCGCGGCGGAAGGAGCCGTGATCGTTCTTGATCTTTTCCTGCAGCAGCATGATCGCGTAGATCAACTGCTCCGGGCGCGGCGGACAGCCCGGGACATACACGTCCACCGGAATCCACTGATTGACGCCCTGCACCAGCGCATAATTATTGAACACTCCGCCCGATGTCGCGCACGCGCCCATCGAGATGACCCACTTGGGTTCGGGCATCTGCATGTAGAGTTCGCGGATGACGGGCGCCATCTTCTGCGAAACGCGGCCGGCAATGATCATGAGATCGGATTGCCGCGGCGAGGGACGAAACACTTCGGCGCCAAAACGCGCAATATCAAACCGCGACGCTCCCATCGACATCATCTCGATGGCACAGCAGGCCAAGCCGAAAGTCATGGGCCAGATGGAGTTCCTGCGCACCCAGTTGACCACCGCGTCCAGCGAAGCCAAGACCACGCCTTCGTGTTGTTGCTCACCAAAGGTGGCACGGAGAACGGCCCGGCGACTCTGTTCGGAGCCCACCAGATTGTCAAAACGCTCGTGGCCTGACTCGGGATTCTCGAAATGCGGTGGCTGATATTCGGTGGTCATGTCGCCTCTATTATACCTATCGGATTAGATGTCTCGGACCGGGCGCGGGAAGCAAAGCTGGGCCGCCGTCGTGCGTGTAGAGCCCTGCAATCGCCCTCACACGGTCAGCACAACCTTGCCGAACATCTCGCCCTTGGCCAGATACTCGTGCGCGGCGCGGGTCTCGCTCAACGGAAACGTGCGATCGACCACGGGCTTCAGCTTGCCGGCGAAGACGTGCTTCAACACTTCGTGCAGCTCGCCCATCTCGCCCATATACGATCCCAGCAGCGAGAATTGCTTGGCAAATAACACGCGTAAATCCAGACTCGCGTCGTAACCAGTGGTGGCGCCGCAAGTGACCAGCGTGCCACCCGGTTTGAGCGAGCGCAGACTGTCGGGCCAGGTGGCCACGCCCACGTGTTCGAACACGATGTCGACGCCGCGCTTGTTGGTGATGCGCTTTACTTCGTCGGCAATCTTCTGCTTGTAGTGATCGATGGTGTGGTCGGCGCCCAACTCGCGGGCCTTGGCCAGCTTGCGCTCGTCGCCCGCCGTGGTGATCACTTCCGCCCCCAGCATCTTCGAAATCTGGATTGCGGCCGATCCCACGCCCGAGCCTGCTCCCAGCACCAGCACCGTCTGTCCGGCGCGCAGATGCGCGCGTCCCAGAAGCATGTGCCACGCGGTCAGGAATACCAGGGGAACGCTGGCAGCGTGCACGAAATCGAGCGAGTCCGGGATGGGAATGACGTTCACGCGAGGGATGGCAATCAGCTCGCAATTGCCGCCGTCGACGGCGTTGCCCAACACGGCAAATTGCGGACAGAAATTGTGATGCCCGCTCATGCACTGCTCGCAATGATTGCAGAAGACCATGGGCGCCAGCAGCACGCGCGTGCCTGCCTTAACGTCGGTGATGTACTCGCCTGCCTCGACCACTTCTCCGGCAATGTCGCTGCCCAGAATGTGCGGCAAGCTAACGCCGCGCAAACCGCCGCGCACAAACAGGTCGAGATGATTGAGAGCGCAAGCGCGAACCCGCACCAGCACGTGGTCTTTGCGCAGCACCGGATCGGGTGCATCTTCGTACTTGAGTACTTCGGGACCGCCAAACTCATGAATGCGAACCGCTTTCATTGCGACTCCTCGGTAAGCTATAAATCCTTCTTCAAAAGAATATTACTCTGCGGCGCGGTGACGCTACACCATCCCCCGGCTATAACGTTTGACTATTCGCTTGTGACTATTCGCTTGGAGCGCGTTTTCGAATTGCCTACAATAGGGGAAGGCATCCAAGAATCGAGGACGCGTGTGCGGCAAACCAGAGTCGGCACCACAGTACTTGTCATAGCCATCGGTCTGGGCTTGTATCTCCTGCTGAACGGCGGCTTCAGCAAACCGGCTCCCGCGTTCTCGTTGCCGGAGACCGACGGCGGGCAGGTCGATCTCGCTTCCTATGCCGGTCGACCAGTCCTGCTGGTCTTCTGGACGACGTCCTGCCCCATCTGCCAACGCGAGCTTCCCATGCTGAATCGCATGGAGTGGCAGTTCCGCGACAAGGGGATTTCGGTCTTGACCATCTGTGTGGGCGGGGAGGACGAGGCCCGAGAATATCTCAGCGCCAACGGTATCGGGCTCAAATCGCTGTATGATGCCAATGGCACAGCGGCCCGCGCCTATCACGTGTACGGCGTTCCCCGGCTGGTGCTGATCGGCAAAGACGGCAAAGTGAAGCAAAGCACATCCGGATGGACCAGCGAGACTGTTCTGCAGAAGTGGATGGGCTCTGTCTAAATTGACCAGCGTCTAAGGGGATGCTCCTCAGTCGTCGCTGCTAACATCTAAGCAATCGTAGACAGGTTTGGCTGAACCCGAATGGCTAGTTGTTAATTGCTGCCTTATGGATATTTACGAACAGATTGTGCAATTGCGTCGGGAAGGACGGCGCGGGGCCGTCGCCACCATCACCAACGTGCACGGCTCGATTCCCTCTTTCCAGACCGCGAAGATGCTGGTGCGCGACGACGGCTCCATCGCCGGCACCATCGGCGGTGGCTGCGTCGAAGCCGAGGTGTGGCAGGCAGCACGCGAGGTGATGGAAGAAGAAAAACCGCGTTCGCTAACCTTCAACCTCAATAACAATCCCAAATATGATACCGGGCTGGTGTGCGGCGGCACGCTGGAGATCTTCATCGAGCCGGTGCTTCCGCCAGCGCTGCTCTACATTTTCGGGGCCGGACACGTCGCCTACAACTTATATAAAGTGGCCACCATCGCCGGTTTCGAAGTAGTGGTGGTTGACGATCGCGAGTCCTACGCCAATCGCCAGCGCTTTCCGGATGCTCGCGAGGTGATCGCCGACGACTTCGATGCGGTAACCGCGCGGCTGGGTTTGTGCGAAGGAGCTTACATCGTGATCGTTACTCGCGGACATCGCGACGACATGCGAGTACTGCGCTGGGCAGTGAATGCGGGCGCGCGCTACCTGGGGATGATCGGCTCGCGGCGCAAGACCATCTCTATCTACAAAGAGCTGGAGAAGGAAGGGATTCCCGCCGAGAAGTTTGCCCATGTTCACGCTCCGGTCGGTTTGGAAATCGGAGCAGTCACTCCGGAAGAAATTGCGGTGGCCATCCTCGCCGAGATGATTGCCGAGCGCCGTCACGCTGCGGCCACGGTTGCCAGCAAGATGTATGCGTATCCCGCAAGCCGCACGCCGGAGCGCGACGAACAAGACGCCGCAGAAGAAGAGCCGGCGCGGAACTCGTAGCCTCTACTTAACCAGGGCCGGAGCCACTCCCTCAGGATTGGACTTCAGCCCGCTGTCATATCCGCGTTCTTGCTGGGCTCAAGCCCTGGTGTTTGCCGGGCTTCCTCCGGCACGCCTAAAGATCGCGCCCTGATATAGAGCCGGACAATGTGGGACATCCAATTAATTGGTGGGCCCGGAGGGATTCGAACCCCCGACCAAGGGATTATGAGTCCCCTGCTCTACCGCTGAGCTACAGGCCCGGAAGCAGAAGAATCTGCGTCGCAATAAGGTTACATTATTGCTGGCTGCGTGGCATCCCATTGGAGCGCGATCGAAGCCGCAAGGCCGTGCGAACCTGTCGCTTGGGCCGCCATCTTCAGTTTTAGTCACGAGTCTTAAGCCACGCTGTCCCGCTCGAAGCCTGCTCCCCTGATGTCCGCTTCTCCGCCATGATGCATGCCGGATTGCCGAGCAGCGTTTCCGGCCGCGACCCTCGCCCTTTCGGCTGGTTATTCCCGACTGCGTCGCCGCTAGTTTGCCCCCAGTCTTCGCACCTTCTCCCAGAGCTCCAAATAATTCTTCCCGGCAGCAATCCAACTCTGTCTTCGTCACGTAAACCGTGCGGAAGGTGAAGGTGGTTTTCAGCATGGCTGGCCGCGGGGGAAACGCCGTAAGCCTTCCTATCCCAGCTCACAGGAGATCAGAGCCCATGGATTTAGCGGAAATCACCACCCTTGCAGGCAAAGCGCTCAACCGGCGAAAGTTCCTCAAAGGCACAGGCATGGCAGGTTTAGGAGTTGCCTCGGCCAGCTTCATCGGAGGCAGCTTGAGTCCGCTGCTTGCCCAGACCCTTACCCAGAACAAGAATCCGATAGCTGGACTTGCTAAGAATCCCACTACCATTCACGACACACCGACCGATATTTTCACTGCGGCCTTAGTGGCTGAAGATCTGGCGACAACTTTCTACTACAACGCTCTGGTCGGGCCGGTGATTCAAGATCCCAGCCTCGCCGGCCCGGGAGGCACTCCACACCACCCCAACCCGACTGACTCCAATCCGGGGAACGTAGCCTATCTGCAGGCTGCTTTCACCGAAGAGATCGACCACGCCGACCTGATGCGGAGCCTGCTGGGCATTGGATCCTCGCAACAGGATCCTTATCAGACCTTCTACTTCCCTGCCGGCACCTTTAACACTTTGTCGCCATTCCTGGCCCTGCTCGATGCCTTGGAGAACGCTTTCATCGGCGCCTACCTGGTTGCGGTGCAGGAGTTCGCCGTACTGGCCGTGAATGGAGCTAATGGTTACACTTCGGACCAACTGGAATACTTTGCCAAGGTGGCGGCTTCCATTTGTGCCGTGGAATCCGAGCATCGGGTACTGGGACGGGTCATCGGCAACATGAATCCAGCCAACCAGAAGGCCTACGAACAGACCGATGGTTTGACCAGCCTGGCTCACGGATCGAACTCGGCGGTAGACGCACTGGCTCCGTTTCTGAATCCAGCAACCGGTCCTGCCTATTCGCTGCAGCAGGCATTGGCCAATCAGGGAAGCGTGATCTATAACACGCCGATCCAGGATACATTGCCCGACAGCACACTCTACTAGTTCTCACTCAACAACCGGGGCTACATCGCCGATGTAGCCCATGGGAGGATATTCGATGTTCGAAGGTATTTTTCAGCCGATGCACTTGCTGGTCATCCTCTTCATTGCGCTGCTGGTCTTCGGTCCAAAGAAGCTGCCGGAGTTAGGCAAGGGCCTGGGAGATGGCATTCGTGCCTTCAAAGACGGCGTGCGCCATGATACTGCCCCAGGCACGGCAGACCCGGCAGCGCCGAAATAATTGCCAAAACTGATTCAGCGGAGAGGTCTGCCAGCCAAGCCATTGATAACTCGCGAGTAATCAATGGATTAAGGCACCTCCCTTGGAGACGTTGCCGCAGGGTCCTGGCTTCGGGGGAAATCTGGCGCTGCGGTGGCGTGGTGACGCGGCGGCGGTGCGAAAAGCCACCCCCGCTCACAAATCGGACTAGGCACGAGCGGGCAAAGGCTCGCTGGCCTGCAACTGCTGTGGCTCCTTCCACCGCCTGGCTTGCGCGATACAAACGATGTGAAGACAAAGCAGCAACGGCATGCCAAAGGTTGGGATCAGGCTTAAGGGAAGGACCGTCATGGCGTTCGTTGGCACTCCGTGGGGATCGATCAGGCTGGCGGTTGCAGCCAGAATCATTGCCATGACGAGATCGGAGATTCCAAGGATCTGCCAAAGCATGAAGCTTTTGCGATGTTCGGGATTGGCTAGCTTCAGGGCGACCAATGGCGCTGTTGCTCCGATGGCGATGTCGCCCCATCCAGCCGGCAATGCGAAAATACCTGGCAGAATGCCGTAGCTATACAACACCAGGAAAACGAAACCCACCACTCTCCACGAGTGCACGTTGGTCACGGCGGATGGATTCAAGGACAAAACAAATTGGCGGAATCCGTTTGAGATCGCAAACCACAAAACGAACAGCACAAGCGGGATGAGCGCTCCCACGCCAAGTGCCAGCGGTGGAGCGTTTGGATTCGCTCGAAACAGGTGCGAGGCTGACGCAGTCAGTGCGAGCGCGAACCACGCAAAAACAATTCCAGCCGTAAGTTTTCCGTACTTTTGGGTCTTCATGATAATTCTCCTGACTCGCTCGTGAGCAGATCGGCTACCGCATCTGCCGCGTTCCGAAGTTCGCGCCAGCGCTTGCTCCCCAACTGGCGCGCAACACGCGCTTGGGCCTTTTCCCATACGGGTAGCGCGCGGTTAAGTTGATTGTGTCCTTCTCGGGAGAGCCGCAGCCGGCGTTCTCGCCGATCGTCTCCCCGCCGTTCTGCGATCCAGCCATGCCCGCTCATTATCTCCAGAGTCCGCGTCAGAGTCGTGCTGTCGATCGCCAGCATTCGGCCCAAATCGCCCTGCGTCACTTCCCCGGCAAGCGAGAGGGCCTGCAAGAGCGTGAATTGCGTTGCCCGGAGCCCGGTCGGGCGAAGCTCTTCCTCGTAGATCTGAGTAAGCACTCTCGACGCTCGCCGAAGACTTGCGCACATGCAGGGCAGACCAGGCAGACCAGCAATCACTTCTCTCATGGCAATAAAGATGTATATACATGTATTTGGACTCAAAAATCCTGCAAGTACAGCAGAAGATTGGTCAGACTAGTGGCAAGAAGATCGCAGAGTTCGCGGGACTCCAGTGGCGTTAGCATGCTCAGGAGGCGGGAGCGCTGCCAAGAAGAACGCTGGGGAAGGAGTCTGCGTACAACCTCGCCGACAAGCTTCCCGGCGAGACGGGCCTTTTTCAGCGCTTCGCAACGCGTTGTAAGATGAGGTTGAGGAACTGGACATGCCTTCAGAAACCAGCGATCATCTCGCCAACGAACGCACGTTTCTAGCCTGGATCCGAACCAGCATTAGCGTCATCGTATTTGGATTTGTAGTCGCCAAATTTGGGATTACGCTTCGTCAACTGCTGACCCTGCAAAATAAAGCTGCCCAGGAAAGCGGGGTATCCCTGGCCATTGGTGTGGCTTTTATGCTCTTCGGGATATTCCTGTCTTTTGCAGCGCTGGTCCGTTATCACAATACTCGCAGGCGCCTGGAGAGTGGAGGTTTTGAACCCGCCGGCAGAATCATTACAATTCTAGGAACCGTGACAGCCCTATTCGGTGTCATTCTGAGCGCTTACTTGTTCTACACTTCGCGCAGCCTCTGAATCGAAAAGGGGCATCCTTCCTCGAGCTTCAACTGCAGTTTTGCAAGTCTGAGCTCCTGTAACGCCACCGCGAAACCACGCTGAAAATTCCTGGCGAAGAATGGCAGCCCCGTCTAAGTTTCAAGCAACATCACTTTGTGTTCCGGGCAACGCGCCAGGGCCAGTTCGATCAGGCGATCGATCAACTCCGGACCATACTTGGCATAGAAATAGAGTCCCGCGATTTCCCGCTCCTGCAGCGACTTCTTCGGATACAGGACATTCTCAATCTGCGTAGCGTGCCGGGTCAGAATCTCGGTACGACGAAGCTCGGCCTGGGCAGCGCGCTTCTCCAAGCGGTTGATCTGATATTGCATCTTGCTGGCGGCGCGGCCGGCGGCTTCCACCAGCGTGGGGTCGAGCTTGGGCAGCGAACCGCTCACCCCCCGCATGGCCTCGTTTACGCTGTGTCTAGCCGCTTCGAACTTTTCTTTCAGTTCGGCCGGAAGCGAACGCGTAGCCAGGCAATCACGCAACTGGCATTCACCGTGGAAAAGTTCCGGCAGCTCGATCTCGTACTTCGTAAGCAGTCGTTCAATTCGCGGCTCGATCAGGGTCGCACTCAACCGCGGAAGAATCGGGGTAATCCGTCCGAGCAGCTTTTCGTAAACCACCCCAACCTGTGCGAAATAGGCGATTTCAGCGGGGCCGCCGATGTAGCCCAGCGTAGGAAGCCAGTAATCCTGCAATACCGGGCGTAGTAGCACATTGGCACTGAATTTTTCTGGAGCCTCCTCGAGCTGACGTTGCAGCTCGTCGCTCGACAACCGCTCGCGGCCGATCGCGAATTGGCCATTGGCTCGATGAATGGGAACCCGCATTCCTTCCACCAGCGCGAACAGCGGAGTCGATTCCGCAGTCACCTTTACCTGCTCGTGATACTGCGCCGCCTGCAATTTTTTATTGCGCGCCAGCAGAGCGTCATCCAATTCACCGGCATGAGCAATGGCATCGGCAAACAGCGGCGCCGCAATACGGTGCAGCTCTGGGTCAGCCGGGTCGAGAAAAATGAGTCCGTGGTCAGGGCTACTGAAAATGCGGGCGTAAAGTTTCGCGTAAGCATTGGAAAATGTTTCGCCCTCAACATAGCTTTCGCGCAGATAGTCGGCAGCCCGCGATTCTCCGAGCAATTGCGCTGCCTGCGCAACCAAATCGTTTGTGCCCGGAGCAAATCGGATGGTCGCTACCGGTGCGCCTGCGACGCCGCTGGTCTCGGCTGTGAACGGAGCAAGCTGGAAATCATGGGTCAGCAACAGCGACTGGTTAATTTCGGCGAGATCATGATCTTCACTGGCCAGCCAGAACACGGGCACGCACTCGACACCCAGTTCTTCCACCTGCTTAGCTAACGCAAGCACCGATGCGGCTTTCAGCAACGACAGCAAAGGGCCGCCAAACAAACCTACCTGCTGACCTGTAACCACAGCGAACGCGCCATTGCGAAGCCGCTGGATGTTCCGCAGCGTCGCCGCTGAGGCTCCCCAAGTGCGGTTCTGCTTTTCCAACACATCAGCTACCCGAACCTGCCGAGCCATGTCCCGCGAAACCGATTTCGCAAATGCAGCAATGTGCGCGGCATCCGGCTGCGTAGGGTAAAACTTGCGTATTTCGGGGGAGTAGGAAAGGAAATCGCTGAAGATGCGCGTGGTGTGCGGAATCGCGTTAAAGGAGATGCAGTCGGGAATCACGAAAGCATCTCCCGACAACAGCGCCGGCTAGCCCGGCACATCAGGTCAGCTTCGAAACAGCTTGTGCAATCGGATGCAGCCAATCGGTTCATGAATTCTGCCGTTCGGGTCACTGCTATGAGACTAACAGGCAAGCAAAAGGTTTGGATGATTCGGCAGGCGTCGGGATGCACGAATCCATAACCGGCCTTCGATATCGGGTGATTCCTCTAGCCAGCTGGCTGGCGTACCGGCTCCAATTTTGCGTTCTGGCCCGGAGGGTCCATCTTGCCTTGCCGCTCCAGTGATTCCATGGTGGAGAGGATGGTGTTGGTGACGTGCTCGATTCCGTTGTCAGAGTTCAGCATCAGATGGTAAAGCCGCCTGCAGGGCCACTCGGCGTTGAAGTATTTGCGCACGAAAGCCGACCGTTCCCGATCGATGGTGTCGACCATCTCGCTGGCATCTTTTTCGCTCATTCTAAGCTTGATCAGCCGCTGGATTTTTGCATCGCGCGACCCATAGACGAAGACGTGAAACGTATCGCGACGCTCCCTCAGGATGTACGGCGCACCGCGCCCTACGATGACGCAGCTGCCTTCCTCAGCTTTCTTCTCGATCACCCGTTGCGCGTGGGCCACCAGTTCGTCGGCGTCGAAAATCTTGTCGTCTGAGACGGGAAGAGATCGTTCATAGCTTCCCCGCCAAAACACTTTTGCCAGCCGATGCAGCAGCGGATCGCACTTCTCTTCCCGGCGTGCGACCGCGTGTTCATCCACGGCGGCCAGCTTGGCGATCTCGCACGTCAATTGCTGGTCCAGAAGCTGCCAGCCTTTATGACGCGCCAATTCCGCCGCCACCAGGCTGCCTCCGGCGCCATACTCGCGTTCCACGGTGATGATCCTGAACATCGCCCACCTCCCCACATATCGCCCTTTCCAGCATAATAACGCGTTTGTCCATACCTGATGATGGATCAGATGTACCCGTTGCCCAACAAAGTGATTGCCAGGCCGCAGGGGGACAATAGCGCTGCGGAATACTTCGGAGGGTGTATCGCCGGGAAGGGTCACAAGGTAAGATAGTTGTTCCGGTTTCAGCCACAGGCCGATCCAGTTCACTCATGCCTTTCCGCGCCAGATTGACCCTATGTTTCTGCTGTGCTGCCATCCTCTATGCATTCTTGTTGCTGGCTGCATGCGGGGTCGTCTCCTGGCACTCGTGGCAATCCGGCAGCCCATGGTTTCGCTTCCAGACAGACGCCTTCCTCCGGGGCAGTCTTGCCCTCAGCCACAATCCATTGGATCTGACTCACGATCTGTGCTGGTCCGAACGAGGCGTCCATCAAGTCTGGGGCCTCGGCATTCCCCTCTGGCAGTTGCCGTTCGCGGCACTGGCCAAACTGTTCGGCTTGCCGAGTTTTCCTGACCGGCTTGCGTTGGGTTTGTTCGTTGCCTTGGTCGCTTACGCAGTGTTGAGGACATGGTTGGGGCCGCCGTTGGAGCCGGATACGGAATCTAATCCAGCAGCACAACCAGGCAACAATCGCTGCCGGCGGTTTGGGGCCTTGGGCATAGTAGTCTTGTTCCTTTTTTTCCCTCCTTTGATAAACCTCATGCGCTACCGGATGCTGGTTTATGAAGAAGTAATGGTATACGTCTACTTCTGGAGCATCCTGTTGCTGTGCGGCGTAACTTATTTGGCTCGCAAACCGCAATGGCCAGGCTTTTGGCTGCTCTGCTGCTTGGCTGGCCTTGGGGGTTTCATTCGGCCGACCCTCGTATTTTGCGGCTTTGCGTCGATCATCGTGGCGGGCCTGGTCATGGTCCGTTTCGCATGCAACGATCTCGCATCCGCTCCAAAGCCCGCGCGATCCCTCAAATCCATCTATAACCCGCGGCTGTTGTTTGGCCTGATGCTGTTCTTGTCAGGCGGCGGCCTACTTTTTGTTACAAATTATCTGCGTTTTGGGAGCGGCTGGGAATTTGGCCATAGACTTAACCTTCAAGGTGGAAGCCTCTTGCCATCAGTTTACTTCACGCGTTTCGGCTATCCCTACGCCCAGGCGCCATTGACGGAATCATTTCGTGAACTACTTGGGGCTTTGTTTCAAGAGAAGAATTTCAGTGATTTGTACTGGTATGCTCCCAATATTTTTCCGGGGCAAAGTTCTATTATTCGCTGGCGAGAATTTTCTTTCACTACGTACGACTTCTCCTATGCATTGCTGATTGCCCTGTCCTGGGTCATTGGAGCCTGGATTATTTGGAAATGGGTGCACTCCGCCGAACGACGCCCGCACCTGCCTTTACCAATGCTCATGATTCTATGGTCAGTTCTGGTTTCTCTCCCGCTGATCATCTTCTACATGAAAGTTCCTGTACTGTCGTCCCGCTATATGCTGGACTTCGGTCCGGCATTTGTAGCTGCTCTAGCGGGACTGTGGATCTGGGCGGTCGAAGAAGTACAGCAACGGGTACGAAATCCACAGCAGACTGTCGGCCTCCTGTTTCTTGCACTTCTTTTGTGGCAGGGTTCGGAAGTTGTTTTGGCCCAGCGAGCCAACTCTTCGCCTGCGCCCCTGATAAAAGAGGCTATGTCTGACCGACCATTTCTATCATCGGAATCAGATCAATATGTGCCGGTCGAGTATCGGGTAGGAGGCTCTCTAAGTTCTACCAGCCAGAATATCCAATACAACGGGGCTGGATGGGATTCGACAAGCGGCTCAACCCGACTCTGCGTTGGTTTCTTTGTGCACGATCCGGAATTTCTGGAGCTCGAACTAAAAGCTTACCCTGGCAGCGATATCGCTCAAGCTCCTCTGACAGCCCTTCGTGCCAAGATAGGTCTGGAGTCTCTGCAGCAAACGTCGATCACAGCCACTAATGATGGCTGGATCGTGCGATTTGCCGGTCCCAGGCAACGCCGCTACCAGCAAGGCTTACAGCCCGTTTTCCTGGCTATGATTCCCACTCAGGATTTGGCACAATACATCACCCACCCGAGTCCCTGGATCTTGAAACGATTGACTTGGCGAACCGAGTGAAGGGCCATTTCCCGACGCCGTCGCCAGTCCCAGAATTCCGTATGCTTACGAACTCTTACTCAATCACAGTGAAAGAAATGAATAGCTCTTCGTTGCAAGCGCTGCCAGGCAAGGGCAGCCCGGGGTGTTGCTAGTGGCAAAATCAACAGCTTCGTCGCAGCCTGGCTTCTGGGACGCCCGCTTGGCTCCTTTTCTCGATAAGTACTGCTTGGCGCTGTGCTTGTTATTAGTAGGAATTGCCTGCGTCCGGATTATTTCTACCTACAACGCTCTAAGCCTTACTGCCGACGAACCTACTCACCTGGCCTGTGGCATGGAGTATGTTGCGGAGCACACTTACACCCTGGAAACTCAGTTGCCACCCTTGTCGCGCGCCATGCAGGCACTTGGACCTTACCTGGCGGGAGCACGGCCAACAGGCTTGCCGGTAATGCGCGAAGAAGGACTGTCCATTATTGCCCACTCCGGCAACTTCAATCGCACGGTGTTCCTTTTGCGTCTGGGGAATCTTCCGTTTTTCCTGATCGGCTGTACCGTCGTGTGCTGGTGGTCGTGGCACTCATTCGGCAAACCTATAGCGGTCCTGGCGACTGCCCTATTCACCCTTTTGCCTACCAACCTGGCAGACGCTGGTATTGCCACCACCGATATGGCGTTAGGCGTAAATGTTGGAGCGGCCTTCTTCGCTACCGTTTACTGGGCGGAGAAGCCCACCTGGCGGAGGGCGCTGCTTTTGGGATTGTGCGCCGCTCTGGCGTTCCTATCGAAGGCAACTGCGGTGGGGTATGTTCCCATCACCGTTTCTCTGGCTTTAGTTTGTTATTTGGCGATCTACCGGCCAAGCTGGAGTGAATTATTGCGCCTAGCGCGTCAACGCGCGTGCACTTTTGTTATCGCAGCCTTCACCACGGCGATCGTTATGTGGGCAGCTTACTGGTTCTCCTTCGGAGTTCTTCCCGCAACCAATATTAGCCTACCCGCACCAGAGTACTTTCATGGAATTGTCGAAGCTCTCGCACACGATAAGAGTGGGCACGGGGCCTATCTCTTCGGTGAGTTCCGAAGGACCGGCTGGTGGTATTACTTTCCAGTCGCATTGGCCTTAAAGACTCCGATTGCCTTTCTGATTATGCTGGGACTTGGCATTTTAGTTTGTGTCAGGAAGCGTGCCCGGCTGGAATATCTTTTGCCTGTGGCATTCAGCATCGGCATTCTCGGGCCCGCCATGTTTGGCCGAATCGATATCGGCATTCGTCATATCGAGCCAATCTATGTCGGCCTATCGATAATCGCCGCACTGGGGTTAGTCCAGGTACTGCAATGGGCCCGCAATGGAATTGATTCTGCACTTACCGCCGGCGTTCTGGTGTTATGGATGGTTGTTTCCGTCGCTCTCCATCACCCTGACTACATCGCATATTTCAACGAGTTCGCAGGCAAGCATCCCGAAAATATCATGGTAGATTCGAACTATGACTGGGGACAGGATCTGAAGTTTCTGGCTAAACGCCTGCATGAGTTGGGAGCCACGGAGGTTTCATTAGCATCGCTCGATGGCGTTATGCGTTCTGATTATCTCCAGGCTTGGTACGGACTGCCGACGGTCAGGATGGTTAACGATGCCGTCCCGTCACCAGGTTGGAATGTGATCAGCCCCAGTTTCGACAAGTCGTTCCGCTTTCAGCTCAACGATCGTCCAACGGTGGCCCATCCCTGGTATGACCAGATTGCTCCCACCGAGCGCGTAGGTCCGCTTCGTCTTTACTACATTTCGCCTGAGCAGCGAAACCAGTTCCTCCGCTAGCGAGATTCATCACCTCACGCGGAGCGTCGGCAAGCGACATCCTTGTGAAGCGGCGTGTCTTTGAACCGACCTGGCTTGAGAACGAACGTAAGACCCTGGGTTACATTTTGTTAAGTCTTGTAACCGTTGCCATCATCGGGGAGTCCGCCGGGTTTGCACCTACATCCAACGAACTAAGTAGGATGGGGGTACAACACAATGCAACGACTACTACTATCCAGCCTGTTACTGGCATGCAGCGTGGGGGCGGTGGCGCAGACGTCTCCATCGTCACAAAGCGCGCTGGCCACCCAGCCTCAGGCTGCCGAGACGGCGTTGAGCAGCAATGGCCCGGTGGTGCTTGACTATGGGGCGCGCTACACATCGAGCGATCCGGTCGAGGTAAACATCGCACAACAGGTGCGTCGCGCCATGCTCAAGCTCCCTTACTATTCTCTATTCGACGATCTCGAATACAGCGTACAGGGCCGCACCGTAACTCTAAGCGGAGCCGTCACCAATGGTCACTCGCAAACCAAGCGGGACGCAGAAAGCGCAGTGAAGCGCATCGAAGGCGTCGACCGCGTCGTCAACAACGTCCAGGTTTTGCCGCCATCGCCGTTCGACGAGCAAGCACGCGCGCGCGTCTACCGCTCTCTTATGCGGACGGCCGGGCTTTCCCAGTATTTTTGGCAGGCATCGCCCAGTATCCATATCCTGGTGGATAACCAGCGCGTTACTTTGACGGGCTATGTAACCAAGGAAAGCGACAAGAATCTGGCCAACATAGCAGCCAAAGAAGTTCCGAATGTGTTTCAGGTCACCAACAACTTGCAGGTCGTCAAATAAATCTCAACCTGATAGCGGCGGCCAAGATGCCGCCGCTGGTGCACACCATAGCTTGAATGTCGAGCATTCCCCAACGACACACCCTTAGAGGTCAGCGCGGACTGCTACATCGAACTTCGAATAGTATTTCTTCACGTCCTCGGGCCCATACTTCGCCTTGAATTTCTCGACTACCGGCTTGACGGCTTTGGAATCGGTAATAGAAACAGCCTGGAACTTCCCTTCTTCACCTCGTGCCGAGATGCGGATTGTCGGATCGTGCAAGACGTTTTTATACCACTGGGTATCCGAACCTTGCACGGGCAGCAGGAAAAGCGTGTCGTCTTCCAGCACAAACCAGACGGGAATTGAAATCGTGCGGCCCGACTTCCTTCCGGTCACACTAATGATGATCTGGCGGTAATGGCTCAAGCGATCCTTAAGACTATCCTTCGAACTTGCCATCGCGCTTCCTCCGTACAGAAGATTGAGAAGATGAATTGGCGAGGGGAACGGAATCGAACTTCGCTGAGATTGTGCGCCCAGAGAGGGCTACCGTTAATCGGACTTTGGACGGTAACCGTCCTAATCGTCGCAAATTCCCGCGAAGGTCGACCCGCCAGTCCGGGCGCAAACTTGGATTGCTAAAAGCTTAAAAGCCAATCGCCGGCAATTAATACTTCCCTCGGAAAAGATACACCAGTTCGATGACCAGGATGATTACCACCATCACTTCCAGCACAAAGCCGCGGCTCTGATGAAATTCGTCGATGAGCGACCGATAGAGTCCTTCGGCGATTCGAAGCTTTTCGTTGACCAGGTTCTTATACTCGGGGACGCCAACCTTGGTAGCTGCCAGCCGGTAAAGACGCGCCGAATACATGTCGCTCACGAACTTGATAGCATTATCTGAGCGTTCGACCAGTTCGGTCACTTCCACCGTAATGCTGTTCAGGCGCAGTGCTTCCGCCCGCATCTTCCAACGTCGCAAAATTCCTGCTCGTTGCTTCAGTGACGCGTAGACAGCTGCCAACTCGCGCGTGAGCCATTCGTCATAGTGACGAAACTCCAGTAACTGGGAATTGGCATACTCCAGAATCTGTATGGAGGTTTCTGCTCCGGCCGGCGTGTCATACAACAGCGCGGCGTTCCATCCCACGACCACCAGATCATTGGGATAGTAGAAGAGACTGGATTGCACAACATCGTCGTTGATACTACCGGCCAGAGGAGATTGCTCGCCACGCAACAGCTGCGCAATCTCAGGTCCGTGCCTGCTCGACAAGTCGAAACCTTGCGGATTCCCCGGCACCTCGGTTAGCAGGAAAATGTAGTAGTCCTCGCTCAGCCACTCGGAGTAAGGACGCACGATTGCTGGGAGAATCCTGTCTAATCGACCACGAATAATCTGCTGCGCCTGCTTCTCCAGTTCGGGATTCGGAACCCAGCGCGCAGCCAAACGCACCAACTGGCTCCAGTCGCCTTCGAACTCCCGCTCCATCAGCACACTGATCACGCCATAGTCGTAATACTTCACCTGCAGTTTAAGCCTGTCGCCATTGCTCAAGACCACGGGGTCAAGCTGTTCGACAACCGGCGGTTTTTCGAAGCGCACGTATTCCGGAGTGGCGTGTTTGAAGGTGGGCTCGACGCGCTTGGCGCCTAGGATCTGGCGCAACTCCTCCAGCCGGATCTCCTCGCACACATCGTGCAGGATCAGCCCCAGGACCGCGCCTTTCATGATGCCGCACTCCGAGCTGGTGGTCGTGCCGGTCGCGGTTCTCGGCTCAACTTGCTCCATACCGCAAATTGTACGTGAGCAGTAAAGCGGACGGGTTAAAAGAGGCGGCGCACTTTCTTATTGTCAGTTGGAGGAAGGATTTCTGAGCGCCTCGGATTCGCTTGCGATCACGATTAAGCTGAAATAAAAACTCCTGCCGCGGGCTGGCAGAGGCAGGAGTTCCTGAACGGTCAATCAACGAGGTACAGCATTCAGAGCGGAGTCAGGTTCGCGTGTCATTGACCCGGAGACGCTGTAATAATGTGAATGGTGTTGGTGTCAGGATTGAACTGAAATGACACTTTTACGGATTGGCCATCAAAATTCTTGAGCGCTTTGGGATTGTTAACCGTGTAGGTGGTGTTGTCACTGGTCAAATTCTTTCCGGCGTTACTGACCGTGCCCATCATGGTATGTCTGGCCGGACTGGGTTCGCCCATGGTACTAGTCATGGCGGCGTCGTTCTGCAACTTCTTGTCAGTCTGTGCGCTGTCCTGGGCCAATGCTATGGCTGGCACGGATAAAACGATTGCCAAGAACGCCGTCGTTAACTTATTCATATCTCGCTCCTTCGCCTGCGCTGCGAGGTCTGTTCGTCGCGCGTGCTAGGTATTGAGACGGCGATTTCAAGGCCAGGGTTTGCCGGGGCTTAAGGACCGGAATTCGACACAGGGCAAAATTTTCCAAATTCAGTTGCGATTTTTAGCTCGGTGTACTTACTGGGCGAAGGTCTTCTCGCGGTGCACATAGTGCTTCTGGAAGTAGTCGCGATACTGGCCGCTGCGCACGTCGTTCAACCATTGCTGATTGTCGCGATACCAGGTGATCGTGTCCGCCAGTCCTTGATCGAACTGCACCTGCGGCTGCCATCCGAACTCGCGGCCCAGCTTTTCGCAGTTGATGGCGTAGCGCAGGTCGTGGCCCGGCCGATCAGTCACGAACTGGATCAGGCTCTCGGATTTGCCCAGCGCTTTCAGGATTAGCTTGGCAACTTCGAGATTACGCATCTCGCAGCCGCCGCCGATGTTATAGACCTCGCCCTCGCGGCCCTGCTGCAACACGATATCCAAGGCGGCGCAATGATCGTCCACATGAACCCAGTCGCGAACATTACTGCCCTTGCCGTACACCGGCAGCTTTTCACCTGCCATCGCCTGCGCGATCATCAGCGGGATAAACTTCTCCGGAAACTGGTACGGGCCATAATTATTCGAGCAGCGCGTGACCAGCCCGGGAAACTTGTGGGTGCGCACGTAGGCCAGCACCAGCAGGTCGGAAGATGCCTTGGTCGCGGCATACGGACTATTCGGCTGCAGCGGAGACTCTTCCGAGAACAAGCCTTCCTCGCCCAGACTGCCGTACACCTCGTCGGTACTGACGTGCACGAATCGCGGAACGCCGGCTTCGCGGCACGCCTGCAGCAGGTTGTGGGTGCCATCGACGTTGGTGCGCACGAACGCTGACGCGTCTTCGATGCTGCGGTCGACATGACTTTCAGCGGCAAAGTGGATCACCGCATCGCAGCCGCGCACCTGTTCGAGTACGCCGCGATCGCAGATATCCAACTGCACAAACGCGCAACGTCCCTCGCTTAACTCCGGTTCCAGATTCTTGAGGTTGCCCGCATAAGTGAGCTTGTCGAGCACTACCAGCGTCCAATCCGGATGCTTCGCCCGCACGCGATGAACGAAGTTGGAACCAATGAAACCCGCGCCGCCCGTGATTAGTAGTTTCATGCGCCACGCACCGTCGCAGTTTCTTGCGCGCTGCGCAATACTTTTTCGCGGACCATATTGCTGGCGTGCCACAACGATTCGAAGGTGCCTGCATCGGTCCACCAACCATCCAGCAGACTGTGGTGAAGCGTTCCTTCTTCGATGTAGCTATTGTTGACGTCGGTGATCTCGTACTCGCCGCGGCCCGAGGGCTTCAGCCGGCGGATGCGATCGAAGACGCTGACATCGTAAAAATAAACTCCGATCACTGCATAGGACGATTGCGGCTTCTTCGGCTTCTCCTCGATGCGGACGATGCGCTCGTTCTGGAATACCGGCACGCCAAAGCGTTCCGGATCGGTCACCTCTTTCAGCATGACCATCGCGCCCTTGTCCAGCTTTTCAAACTTCGTGGCGGCGTCTTTAATGTCTCCTTCAATGATGTTGTCGCCCAGCACGACGCAGATACTGTCGCCCTTGGCCCACGGTTCGGCCAGCCGCAAGGCATCGGCAATGCCCGCTTCCCCTTCCTGATAAGCGAAGCTCAGCTGCTGCAGTCCAAACTCTTTCCCATTCTGCAGCAGGCGCAAGAAGTCGCCCGCATTGTGGCCACCGGTGACGATCAGGATGTCGCGAATGCCGGCGTCGACCAGAATCTGCAGTGGATAAAAAATCATGGGCTTGTCATACACCGGGAGCAGATGCTTGTTGGTTACACGAGTCAGAGGCGACAGACGCGAGCCGATACCACCCGCGAGGACTATACCCTTCATAGGTCTCCGTTCATTTGCCGGAACAGCGCGAACTACAGAATTTGCCGCCGCTTCCGCCTGGGGTGCGAAAGCGCCTTGCCGAAGCGCGCAATCCAGATAAAGCGATAACTCTTGCTAGTAACAAGATTATCAGCGAATCGCATCCTGCATGGCAAGCCGCAACTGACTTCTCCAGTGCGGCATAGAGATGCCAAATTGGGCTTCGAGTAGCGAATTGGAAAGAACGGAATTTCGTGGCCGCCGGGCCGGGGTGGGAAATTCCTCCGTTGGAATAGAAATCACGCGATTCGCCCTTAGCGGTGGACCAAACTCCGCGGGATTACCACGCGATAAGCGCACGAAGTCATACTCTTCCAGAATCGCTTGCGCGAATCCCGCCCAGGAAGTCTGCCCGCCTGCGGTGAGATGAAACAGGCCGGTGGGCCAGCCGGCGGTTTGACTGCTCTGCTCCAGCGATCGGGCGAGGATGATGGCTGTCGCCTCGGCAATGCTTCTGGCCCAAGTGGGCGCGCCGTATTGATCGGCGACCATGCGCAGTTCCGGCCGTTCGCCCGCCAGGCGCAGCACGGTTCGTAGAAAATTCTTGCCACGAATGTCATACACCCAACTGGTCCGCAGAATGATGTACGGACACTTACTTTCGGCGATCAGCCGCTCGCCTTCCAGTTTGGTCGCACCGTAAACATTCAGCGGCCCGGTCGCGTCCTGCTCCTCATAGGCAGCGTCCGCGGGCTTGCTTCCGTCAAAAACGTAATCGGTTGAATAGTGAATCAGCAATCCGCGATGGCGGGCCAATTCCCGTGCCATTCGCGTGGGAGCATCCGCGTTGATGATACGCGCCAGATCCGGCTCGCTTTCCGCCTTGTCGACCGCAGTATAGGCCGCGGCGTTCACCAGGACGGTAGGTTGGAGGTCCCGGATAGTGTTGGTCACCCCCTCCAGGCTGGAGAGATCTAACTGGTCGCGGGTGAGCGCGGTCACGTCGCCCAAAGGCGCGAGCGTACGCTGCAGGTGCCAACCCACCTGGCCATTGGCACCGGTGATTAGCAGTCGCAATCTCATGGCTGATACCGCGGCAGTTGGTTGGGAGCGATCTGCGCCAGCGGCGAGTAGCGTTTGTCTTTGTCCGACAGAACTGGATCCGGCGTCTCCCAATCGATGCCGATTTGCGGATCGTTCCACAGCACGCCCCGATCGTCGGTGGCGTCGAAGTAGTCACTGCATTTGTAGAGGAAATCTGCGGTCTCGGAGCGCACTGCAAACCCATGCGCGAATCCCTTAGGAATGTAAAGCTGGGCGTGGTTTTCGCCCGATAACACAACACTAACCCACTTGCCGAAGTGGGGTGATCCGGTGCGCACATCCACGGCTACGTCCAATACCTCGCCCTGAGTTACCCGGCAGAGCTTCGCCTGCGGATTGCGCAGTTGATAATGCAATCCGCGCAGCACGCCGCGCGAGGAACGTGAATGGTTGTCTTGCACGAAGGTTTCATGAATGCCTGCCCCCGCAAGCACATTTTGCCGATAGGTTTCCATGAAGAAGCCGCGCGGGTCTTCGAACGCGCGAGGCTTGATAAGGAATACACCAGGAAGTGACGTCTCTCTGATTTCCAAGCTTTCTCCCGCCCCGAGGGGCTGCACTTTGCTCTTATGACGTGAAGCGACGATTATAATTCGTGCTTCCTTCAACTATGCCCCGTTGCTCCGCCATTGTCGTAACCTACAACTCGGCTGAGGCGATTGTCCCCTGCCTCGAGGCCCTGGCCCGCCAAGACTGCGACATTATCGTAGTCGACAATGCTTCCCAGGATGACACGTTACGGCGAATCGAAGAGTTCGTGGCGTGGAACCCAGTCCGGCTGATTGCCAATGAGCAAAATCGAGGCTTTGGCGCCGGCGTGAACCAGGGAGTGCGGGAAGCGGAGGGCAGCGTTCTCTTGATCCTCAATCCTGATGCGATCGCCGAACCGGGAGCCGTCGCGGCCTTGCTCCAGTGCCTTGAGACTACTCACGCTCGCGCCGCGGCTGGGGCCTTACTTGAAGCCGACAACCAGCCTGCCCGCGGCTTCGCCTTTCGGCGAATCCCGACGCTTGCGCCCTTGCTTTACGAAGTCCTGTTGATAAACCATCTTTGGCCGGGCAATCTGGTTAACCGGCGTTATCGTTGCCTCGAAGTTGACTTTTCGCAGCAACAGGAAGTCGAACAGCCAGCCGGCGCGTGTCTGGCTATCACCCGTGCAGCATGGGGCGCGGTTGGCGGGTTCGACGAACAATTCTTTCCTGTCTGGTTCGAGGATGTCGATCTTTGCGAACGTTTGCTTGCCGGCGGCGGCAAGATCTTCTATTGCCCGGGAGCGCGCTTTCGTCACCGCGGTGCCCACAGCGTAGGACAGCTGTCATTTCGCGATAAACAGGTCTTCTGGTACACCAACATGCTGCGTTACGCTGGCAAACATCTTTCCAGCATGCAGGTCCTGGTTCTTCGCCTGGCGATTATCACAGGAATGCTTTTGCGTTCGCTGGCTGCATTGTTTGGCAAAAGGCAAGCTCCGCTCGGCGAGACACTGTCGGCGTACGGGGCGGTAATACGAAGCGCTGGGATGAAGTTGCCCTAGCCTTCGATGCTCGATCGCAAACTGAAAATCCCGCCATTTCAGGCGGGAGTTCTAATATTCGGCTCCCGGAGCAGGCCTAAACTCCGATGACCCCCACCAATTCTTTCACCGAGTCGGCGCTCTTCTGCAGGGCAGCCTGTTCCTCGGACGTTAACTTGATCTCGATAATCTTCTCGATGCCGTTGGAGCCCAGCTTGCACGGCACTCCCACGAAAAGCCCCTTAATGCCGTACTCGCCTTCGAGGTAAGCGGCGCAGGGCACAATCTTTTTCTTGTCCTTAAGGATCGCCTCCACCATCTCCGTCACGGCGGCAGATGGAGCATAGTAAGCGCTTCCGGTCTTGAGATACTTGACGATTTCGGCGCCGCCGTCGCGGGTGCGCTGTACCAGGCGATCAATCGTGGCCTGGTCCATCAATTCCGTGATCGGAATGCCGGCCACCGTCGAATAGCGCGGCAGCGGAACCATGGTGTCGCCATGTCCGCCCAGCACGAACGCGGTCACGTTCTCTACCGAGACATCCAACTCCCGTGCGATGAAAGTGCGGAAACGCGCCGAGTCGAGAATGCCTGCCATGCCGATGACCCGATTGCGAGAGAAACCACTCAACTTGTAGGCCGCTTGCGCCATGGCGTCCAGCGGATTGGAGACGATGATCAGGATGCAATTCGGCGAGTATTGCACTGCCTTGCCGACCACATCGCTCATGATTTTGAAGTTGGTATTGAGCAGATCATCGCGGCTCATTCCCGGCTTGCGCGGGATGCCGGCGGTAATCACGACAATGTCAGAGTTTGCGGTGTCAGCATAGTCGTTCGTGCCAAGAATGTACGAGTCACGCTTCTCGATCGGCATCGCCTGCAGCAGATCGAGACTCTTACCCTGTGGTACTCCCTCGATGATGTCGATCAATACGACGTCGGCGTGTTCCTTCGACGCCAGCCAGTGGGCCGCCGTTGCGCCCACATTGCCCGAACCAACTACCGTTACTTTCTTGCGCATGATGAGTCCTCGCAGTATGAAGAAGCTGTCAGTCAAGATCAGGTTACCGCACCCAGCCCGCAGAACGCCGGGTGCGGGTATTGCAGACGCGTGCCATGGCTTTAGCTGACGGCTGAAAGCTGGTAGCTGAAAGCTAAGGGACGGAAAGACCACCAGGTTGCCGGGTGCGTCTGCGACAACGCTGGCGATCCCCTACTTCGCCAACACTTCGGCGGGCGCCATGTTTTGAATCATGTGGGTAGCAAATTCGCTGCTTTTCACCTGGGTTGCGCCCTCCAGCATGCGGGCGAAGTCATAGGTCACCGTCTTCTGCCGGATGGTATGTTCCAGAGAATCCTCGATCAGCCGCGCCGCTTCATGCCAGCCCATGAAATTGAACATCATCACGCCCGACAGGATGACCGATCCCGGATTGATCACGTCCTTGTCGGCGTATTTGGGAGCAGTGCCGTGGGTGGCCTCGAAGATCGCGTGTTCATCACCAATGTTGCCTCCCGGCGCGATCCCCAATCCGCCTACCTGCGCCGCCGCTGCATCGGAGATGTAATCGCCGTTCAGATTGGGGGTTGCCAGCACCGCATACTCGTCTGGCCGAGTAACGATTTGCTGGAAGATGCTGTCGGCGATGCGGTCGTTGATCATCAGCTTCGACTTCCACGCGCCGTGGCCGTGCGTGCCGTAGATGCTGTCGAGTACGCCCTTTACTTCCTTGTACAGTGCGTCGCGGAAATCCTGCGGCGCAAATTCCAGGCCGGGTTCCACCATCTTCGCGTTGTCTTCTACCGACAGACCCGGATTGTTATCGAGGTTGTCGACGATCCAGCTCTCGCGTTCGGTAATGACCTGATCGCGGAACTCCTGGGTCGCCAGCTCGTAACCCCACTCCCGGAATGCGCCTTCGGTGAACTTCTGAATGTTGCCTTTATGCACCAGAGTTACCGACTTGCGGTGATTGTCCAGCGCATACTGAACGGCCATTCGTACCAAGCGTTTGGTTGCCGTAATTGAGATCGGCTTGATGCCGATGCCGGAGTCTTCGCGCACTCGCTTGTTGGTTCCGGCCAACATCTTGTTATTGATGAAATCGATCAGCTCTTTCGCTTGTGCTGTTCCCTGCTTCCACTCGATACCGGCGTAGACGTCTTCCGTGTTCTCACGATAGATGACCATATCCATGCGCTGAGGATTCTTTACCGGCGAGGGGATTCCCTGGTAATACTTCACCGGCCGCACACAAGCGTAGAGATCGAGGATCTGACGCAAAGCAACGTTCAGCGAGCGGATACCTCCGCCGACGGGGGTCGTAAGCGGGCCCTTGATGCCGACCCGCAGTTCGCGAAAGGCAGCGACCGTGTCATCGGGCAGCCAGGTTTTGAAGCGGTCCATGGCTTTCTCCCCGGCAAAAACCTCATACCAGGCCACGCGCCGCTTGCCGCCGTAAGCGATCTCGACCGCTGCATCGAATACGCGCACTGACGCCTTCCAAATGTCCCGTCCGGTGCCGTCACCTTCGATGAAAGGAATGATGGGATTGTCTGGGATCACCAGCTTACCGTTGTACGTAATTTTGGTCCCAGAAGAGGGCAAAGGAATACCGTTGTAAGAAGCCGCCACGAGGCACCTCGAAGAAGTTAAAGTAGAAAAGGAATTCGGGCTGTATACAGCCATCTGTTGGGATCGGGAAGCAGTTAGAACCGGCGATATGCCGAAGTTTGAATCGTCTATGATAACAGCGACTTGCTTGCGGCCCATCCTCTAGCGACATCTGCCGCGCATCCGGATCAGAAATGCTTGCCCCTTGTTCCCGAACCCATTAACGTTATCACCCGCCGTTGCAGGGTTCAATGGAAACCCAGGGTTCGTCGTCCCACTTCTGTGGGAGCCAGCAACTCCTCAAAATCACGACCGTCCCTGCGCAAAACCGCTACGCCGACCAGAAGTGCGGTGCTCGCCGTTCACGGTAGCGTGCTTCAGATAAACGTCCCGGGTTTGCCGCAAGACTTCGGCCAGCCGCATCTCGGGATCGAAGCTGTCATCGGCGCCAAGCACTCCCCACAACAGTTTGTGAACGGCACGACGAGGGTGTTCGGCGACTGGAAGCCACTTGCGCGCCCGGCCGCTCACCAGACGAATCACATGTTCCAGCGTGCGCAGAAACAGCAGACTTTCCGCCAGGCGCGCGTAGTCCTCTGCGCTCAATACATCGTGGTCGCGCAATAACTGCAGGCGCGCGCTTAAAGGGCCAGCAAGCCAAAGCTGGTGCCGGATCTGCAGCACGCCCGCCAGGTAATCCACGTCATAGATACCGCCTGGACCGGTCTTGAAGTTCGGCCCAGTCTCGCTGTGTTCAAGGCGGGTTCGAACATCGGTAAGATTCGACTCGAAGCCGGGCCGCCTGGCCACGTCCACAATTCCCTCTCGCACTGCTTGTAATGCGCGCTGGGCCACTTCGCGATCGCCGGCAACATGGCGGAGCTTCAGATAGGTCAGCGCCTCCCAAGGCTGGGCTTCGTCCTTGAAGTATGCAGCCAGTTGCGCGGGAGTCACGATAAGTTCGCCTTCACGGCCATGCGGACGCAAGCGCGGGTCGACCGGAAAAACCGTGCCATCACGAGTGTAGGCTGTCAGCGCCTCCATCAGGCGTTCGGCCACCCGCCGTACCTCTTCCTGTCTGCAACCCACGTCGCAGACAAACAGCACGTCCGCGTCCGACAATAAATCGAACTCCCTGGCTCCCAGTCTGCCCAAGCCCATGACGCTGAATCCGGCGTCGGGCGCAGCCAGGGCCAAGGCCGCCTGGATCGCGGTTTCAGCGGCGGCCGTATTGTCGCTCAGAGAATCAGAGACTTTGCGCCGTTGAAACAAATCGAGGGCGCCGGCCAGGAAGGCACGCCGCCGGTAGTGTCGCCGCAGGATCGACATCGCCTCCGAGCGATCGACCTTCTTCTGCGCCAGGTAAGCAAACACTGGATCTTCGTTCGCACCGGCTTCGCCCTCCTGGTTGGGGAACAAATCGTTTTCGGCAGAATCCCGGCGATGCTCGATATTCTCCAGCAGCGAGACTTCCGCAGGATGACGAACCAGAATATCGGTCAGGTACTCGCTGAATTCGAAGATCGTGAGGGCCCGCTCAACTGCTTCGGGCGAACGCAGGACAGCGCCATAGCGCTCTGAGGTAGTTCCGGCCGAACTGAGAAAGCGGTCGAGGTTGCGGCGGGCATGCTGGGAGAGATCACTGCGGACGGCGACCTCACGTAGTCGAGGAGAATCCACCGCCAGGCGCTGCATCATCTGGCTATAAGAGTTCTCCTGGGTGGCCGTGATCTCGGGCCGCAACTGGAATTCCGGTGCGCTCTGGTCCTGCCTCTGCTCGTGATAAATGACCCGCTGATAGATTTCCGCGACCGCGGACATACGCCGCTCCAGGTGCGCCAGAAATTCTTCTGTGGTGGGAGCAGCTGTGCCTTCGCGGGTAAGGCTGCGCGCCAAAGACTGCAACTCAGCTGGAGCCTCGGGGAGGCGGTGGGTTTGCTGCCCCTGACGCAGTTGGAGGCGGTGTTCCAGATTTCGCAGAAACTCGTATGCATTGGTGAGGTTGTGGAAGTCCTTGCCGCTGATGTGTTCCTTGTCATGCAGCTTCTGTAAAGCGAACAGCGTGCCCCGCGATCGCAGCCACGACTCACCGCCTCCGTAGATGCGCTGCAGACATTGCACCAGAAACTCGATATCGCGGATGCCGCCGCGATCGATCTTCACATCGATGCCTCTTTGAGCCGGCTGTTTCAGCAGACTACGTCGGCGGTGGCTGCCGATCTTCTCGCGCGTTTCCAGGGCGGTCTTGATGGCGACGAAATTTACCTCTGGACGATAGACATAGGGCTGCACCGCGCGCACCAGTTCGCGTGCCAACCCCAAATCTCCTGCTGAGTGGCGGGCCTTGATCATGGCCTGCAGCTCCCAATCGTGCGCGATGTGCGAGTAGTAGTGAATGGCATGGGGCAGAGGAACTGCCGGCTCGCCTTCGCTGCCCTGCGGCCGCAAACGTAAATCAATGCGAAATACTGGTCCCTCGCGGGTGTGCCGCGACAATAGCTCGGTGGTTTGCTGGGCCAGCCGGATAAAGTATTCGCGATTGGAAATTTCCGCGCCGGGCGCCTCCATGCCGCCGTCATAGAGGTACAGCAGATCGATGTCGGAGCTGTAATTCAGCTCGTTGCCCCCCAGTTTTCCCAGCGAGAGCACCGCGAAACGCGAATCGGCCACCCGGCCCTCTGCGTCCAGCCACTGCGGCGTGCCAAAACGATGCTGCAGTTGAGTGTCGGCTTCCCGCAATGCCTCTTCGATCAGCACATCGGATAACGCGGAGATTTCAGCAGTCGTCTCCGCCAGAGTGGCAATCCCAAGCACATCGCGCAACATGATGCGAATGTATTCGCGCCGCTTGAAACGAGCCAGCAGCGCGGCTGCATCGGTTTCAAACGAGCGCGAGCGCATGCGCGCAAAGCTTTCCTGAAATTCTTCACGCGAGTGGGTGCGATCCAGAGTCCGCTCCCGCACGAAACCGTGGAACAGGTCGGGATTGTGAATGAGCGTGTCGCCGAGCCAGGGGCTGTAGCCGAAGACCACGATTGCGTAGTGCACCAGAGAAAGGTGCTTATCGAGCAAGCGCATCACTTCAGGTGAAGTAGTCTCGGCCAGTCGCTCAAACTGATTAGCAGCCGCGTCGGGATTCGGCGAACTCGCCAGCAGCGGTGCCAGCGATTCGTAGACGCCCGGCGGCACAAGTTGCTGTATCCGCGCCAAATTGCGCGAGGCCGCTTCGGCATCGCGAAACTCCGGCTGCTGCGGTCTGGAAACGGATTCGCTGTGGATGGCTTCCGACACTGCCTCCGAATTCTATCTTGCTGGAGTTTCTATTTCCCATCAGGGATCAGGACAGGCAGTGCAGTGGGCTCGGGTTGCACGATCGAGAGGATGGCCATGCCAGTTGGTTTCGTGGCAAAAAATCAGAGGCACCCGGCGATGGGTGCCTCATCGGAACTTCATTGACGCAGCAGAATTCGACCAGTTTGCGAACCTAGCTACGTATTTTGCGGCGCACGTATCCGCCTACCGCCACGAGTCCGCTGCCCAAGAGAATCCAACTGCTGGGCTCAGGAGTGGTTCCCGTGGATGACGAAGACGATACGGAAATATTATCTAAAGCGATATACGCAGGGTCGTCACGGAAAGCAAACGAGATGTTATCGCTGCCGGTTCCGGTCTCGGTGAACGCAAACTGCGTCCAATTGCCGTTTGTGCTTGGATTCGTCAGGCTTAGCACTGCAGTGCCATCCCAGTAAGCGCTAAAGTCGCTGGGATTGTCCCCTACCGCATTTAGCCAGAAACTAAACGTGTACTGAGTGCCCGCATGGTCGGTAAACGACTGGCCGATGGTGCCGTCACTACCAACCGGGCCGAGCACGGCGTAGAAGCTGCCGTCTTCAGCACCGGTGTATACGTAAAAGGCGCCACTTACTACTTCGGTATCTTCGAAATTGCCGCCTGTAGTCCAGCCGGTAAAATCTCCAGTCTCAAAGCTGCCGTTGGTTACAAGGTTCTGAGCGAAGGTCTTCGGCGCGCTAACAGTCAAACAAATTGCCAGAGCAGCGACGACCAGCAGGGTCTTGGTCCGCATAATCCCTCCAGACATAGGTTTAGGCCTACTTCCCATGGTGGAAACGCACTTTTGCTGCCAAACTTATCCAAAGGCCTTCATACAGTTAGCGTTGACAATGTCGCGGAACTGCAAGAACTTGCGGATATTGGGAACACGCTTGCTGCCAGTGAGGTTCTGCTAAAGTCGGGCTCCGTATCCGCAGAAGAGGCTGTCGGCTGCAGAATCGCCGGAGCGCCCGCCTGCGAACTGCCCTCAAGTCGGCCCGAACCGGTCGCTTGCTATCATCAGCTTTCGTTTCGGTATGCGTTGCCGGAGCACCCCTTGAATTGGCTGGACAGACTTTTCGATTTCGACGGCCATCGGACTACACTTTCGCGCGAGCTGATCGCTGGACTGACCACCTTCACCACCATGTCTTATATCGTGATTGTGAACCCCGCGATCCTGGCAGCGGCGGGAATTCCGACCGGGCCGTCGTTCGTGGCGACTGCATTGACAGCGGCGTTCGGCTGTTACTTCATGGGGTTGTACGCCAATCGGCCATTCGCCATCGCACCCTATATGGGCGAGAACGCTTTCATCGCCTTCACGGTGTGCAGGCTACTGGGGTTTCGCTGGCAGACCGCGCTGGCCGCAATTTTCGTTGCCGGGGCGTCATTCGTTTTGATGACGGTGCTTCACCTGCGGCAATGGGTGGTGGACGGCGTGCCGACTTCGCTGCGCTACAGCTTCGCGGTGGGCATCGGACTGTTCCTAACCTTCATTGGTCTGAATCAGTCAGGATTGGTCACGCTCGGAGTTCCGGGGGCGCCGGTGCGGGCTGGGCAACTCACCGGGCATCCCGCTCTGGTTGCGATGTTCGGCTTCGTGCTGCTGGCGGTGCTCATCATCCGCAAAGTTCCCGGGGCCATTCTGATCGGCATTGTGATTACCGCAATTGTCGCCTTCGCAGCCAGGGTGGCTCAGCCGCCCCACAGCCTGCTCAGCATACCGCCCAGCCTCATGCCGATTTTCTGGCAGCTCGACTTTCGCGGAGCCCTCACCTGGCGAGCTTTTCCGGTGGTGCTTACCATTTTCATTATGGCGTTCGTCGATACCATGGGCACGTTGATCGGCGTCTCGGCGCGCGCCGGATTCCTCGACGAACAGGGACAATTGCCACAAATCGAACGTCCGATGCTGGTCGATGCCATTAGCACATGCGTTGCCCCGGCACTGGGGACGACCACCGCCGGCGCTTTCGTCGAGTCGGCGACTGGAATCGAGGCTGGCGGCCGCACCGGCTTCACCGTGCTGGTGACCGGAACCTGTTTCCTGCTGACCCTGTTCTTCTCGCCGTTCGTTTCTGCGATTCCGGCTCAGGCCTACGGACCGGCACTCATCATCGTCGGACTTTTCATGCTGGCACCCATCAGGCGCATCGACTTCGACGACTTTACCGAATCGATTCCGGCGTTCGCCGTAGTCTCGCTCATGGCGTTCACCTTCAACATTGCCATCGGAATCTGCGCCGGATTTGTTCTGTACCCTATTGGCAAACTGGTAGCTGGAAAACCGGGCCATTTGAAGCCTGGCTTGTGGGTGCTTACTGCGCTGTCGCTGTTGTTTTTCGTCTTCTATCCGTACCACTAACAAGGCGATTCTGTTCTCCACATACCCTCATCGACGGTCGAAAGTGCATCTCATTGCCTTATGCAGGTCGAACAGAAACCCTTGCTGCGCAAGATTCTCGCAGAAAACTACATCGGACTTTTCTCTGCACCTTTACAACTGGTTGCGTATTGTTTAAGCGTTGCGATTCTGCTCTCCTGCGGCGCTGCCGCCCAAAGTACGCAGGATCCGCCAGCACCGCCTGCCTTAACCCACCACTACGACTTCCGGCATTACATTCACGCGGTCCCGCAGACGCCAGCCGATTACCAACCTATTACGGCAGACGGACGCTTGGGGTGGTTTACACGATCGACGATAGGGCCTCGCAGCTTGTTGGCAGGCGTGTTTTCCGCCGGCATCGGAACGGCCACCAACAGTCCCCATGAGTACGGCCCTCATTGGGACGGCTTTGCCAAACGCTATGGCATGCGCTTAACCGGAGTGTCAACCGGCAATGCCCTCGAGGCAACGTTAGGAGCGGCCTGGGGTGAAGATCCGCGCTACTTTCACACCGTGAACGCGTCCTTCGGAGGTCGGGTTAAGAACGTCGCCGATCTCACGTTTCGCGCCTATCAGCCGGATGGCGAGCGCCATTTAGCTTATGCCAGATTCGTGGCTACCTTCGGAAATAACTTCCTCTCCAACACCTGGCGAGCTCAGAGTGAGGCCGATTGGCAGCACGCCATGATCCGCACTGCTGAAGGCTTTGGGGCCCGCGCCGTCTCTAACGCGGTCAGCGAATTTGTTCCTCTAATCTGGAGGAGCCTTCACCACAAGCCTGCCACCGAGTCCCCGTTTGCGAACAATCCATGAATTGTTCAACGCCTCGGCCGGGCGATTCTTCGTGCGAGATTATGATGAGGAACTACGCTTTCCCCAGCTGGAGGTACCGATGGCCAACTACGTCGCCGTTGAGAACCTGCTGAATGCAATCGAAATCCCGCAGGACGGGACCCTGAGCCGGACCATTCACCGCGACGAACGCGTCAAGGTTGTTCTGTTCGGATTTGCCGGTGGCCAGGAATTGTCGCAGCACACTGCCGCGGTTCCCGCCATCCTGGAGATACTCCAAGGCGACGCGCGTGTCACCCTCGACGGAGAAGAGAAAGAGTTCTCGGCGGGTTCCTGGGCTTTCATGGAGGCCAATCTTCCGCACGCCGTCTACGCCCGCACCAATGTGATCATGCTTCTGACCATGCTGACCGGAGCTGCTGAAAAGTAAGCTGCCACCATAATCCGCTGCTGCAAAATTCCAGCCGCCCGACCCAAAGTCCCGGCGGCTGCGAGATCACCGCGGCCTGCCGTAAGCGATAAGAATCACAAAGCAGAGTGACATGAATCACTCGCAGACAGCGGCTTTCCGTCTAACGTTCTATTTGGCATCGGATTACGCGGTCGTTGGCCTGAATGTTTGCCCTCGATGACGTTCCGGGTTTGGGCCCCCAGATTATCCGCCCAGTTAGCCACCGGTAACGCGGGATTCATGGCGAGAGGTTTTTGTGAGCACCTTTCCGATTGTGCCGGGAACGTTATGGCTGTCGCCGAGTTGGATCAGCCATCGCAATACTACGCACCCCCCGCAGCGAACCACATCACGGGTCCCCGGAACGACAAAATTTCACGAAAGGCCTGCCAAATCGTGGCAGACGTCGGTGAGAACTTCATGAGTACCATATCTCTCCCAGCACCAGTGAAAACACCACCGAAAGCTGGTCCGCCATCCACCAACCCGCTGGCAGCGGCGGTCGCTGTCATTATCGCGGCAATTGCCGCCGTAATCATTCTCAGAATTCCCGCGCTAACCTCTCCCTGGTCCCAGGGATATGATCCCACCGGACATTGGTGGCTTTCGACTTTGATCGCGGCGTTGCCGGTGGTGGTGCTGCTCGGCAGCCTGGCGCTGGGACATGTGAAGGCACACTACGCGGCCTTACTCGGCTTGGCTACGGCCCTGCTCGTGGCCATCTTTGGCTTCCATATGCCGGGCCGTCTGGCAGCCACCACCGCCGTTTATGGCGCAGGATACGGACTGTTTCCTATTGGCTGGATTGTGCTGAACGTGATCTTCATGTATCAGCTCACCGTCGAGTCCGGATGCTTCAACGTGCTGCAGCACAGCATGACCGGCATTACCCAGGATCGCCGTCTGCAACTGCTGCTGATCGCCTTCTGCTTCGGCGCGTTCTTTGAAGGAGCCGCTGGTTTCGGAACCCCCGTGGCCGTGACTGCGGCGATTTTGATCGGTCTTGGTTTTAAACCCTTGCAAGCCTCAGGCCTGTCATTGATCGCCAACACTGCGCCGGTAGCCTTTGGTGCTCTTGGCATACCGATTGTCGCGCTGTCCAAAGTGACGGGCTTCAGCGAAGTTACATTGGGGGCGATGGCGGGGCGCATTCTTACCCCGTTTTGCGTCCTGGTGCCATTCTGGCTGATCTGCGCCTTCGTCGGTTGGTCGGCTATGCTGGAGGTCTGGCCAGCTATCCTGGTGGCCGGCGTCTCCTATGCGATACCGCAGCTCCTGGTATCGAACCTGCACGGTCCCTGGCTGGCTAACATCATCTCGTCTGTGATTTCGATGATATGCCTGGTTGGATTCCTGTTTGTCTGGCACCCCAAGCGGGTTTGGACCTTCGAAGGCGAAGAAGCCAAAACCGAGCATCGGGCTGCGCACGGCTTCAGCCGCTCCGAAGTTAGCCGCGCCTGGGTCCCCTGGGTCATTCTCAGCGTGATCGTTTTCATGTGGGGTACACAGACCGTAAAGAAGATGATGAACACTCCGGAGAAGACCTTCACTTCGATGGCCAGCTGGCACACCCCGCCCAGCAAGATCACCAATCCGCAGTTCCCGGTCACCGGTCTTAATAACCTGGTGTTCCGCGTTCCCCCGGTCGTGACCAAGCCCGCGAAAGAGCCTGCGGTATTCGGTCTGAACTGGATAAGCGCCACCGGCAGTGGCATTCTGCTGGCCGCCATCATCTCGGGCTTGCTGATGGGGCTTAGTATCCCGAAGATCTTCTCTATCTACGGACGAACGATCATGAAAGTCCGTTTCTCGCTGTTGACCATCGCGGCCATGCTCGCCATCGGTTTCATGACTCGCTACTCGGGACTGGATGCCACGCTGGGTCTCACCTTCGCGCGTACCGGACATCTTTACCCGTTCTTCGGCACCCTGCTCGGCTGGCTGGGCGTCGCCCTTACCGGGTCCGATACTTCCTCCAACGTGCTCTTCGGCAGCTTACAAAAGATCACCGCACAGCAGGTCAACGTCTCACCCATACTGATGTCCGCGGCCAACACCACGGGCGGAGTGATGGGCAAGATGATTGATGCGCAAAGCATCGTGGTGGCCAGCACGGCGACGCAGTGGTACGGACATGAAGGAGACATCTTGCGCTTCGTCTTCTTCCATAGCCTGGCGCTGGCTGCGCTGGTCGGAATTTTCGTGTTCCTGATGGCGTATGTCGCACCGTTTACTCATTTTGTGGTGCATTAACGGAGCCGTCACCGGGAGGCGCGCACCCTCATCCTGCGCGCCTCCAAAATGAGAACATGAGGATTTCCGCTATGCCTGCCATCTTCGATACCTTCAGAGTTCGCGCAGAGGCAGTGAGTGCCGAAGTTCATCGCTTTCCTCACAAAACCGAAGCCCTCGATTTCATCGTTCAATATCTGCAAGCAGCTGCTGTTGCCGACTCCCCGCAGTCCTATGCGGTTTGGGCTGACTGCGCCTTCCTCAGCGGAATCGATAAACAACGAATCTCGGAGCAGGTTCCCGGGCTGACCTTCGAGGTGAACCGCGAGAAGGCCGCCGCTTCCAAGGTCGGCATCAGCCAGTTGGACTGGGCCCTGGCGAACACCGGCTCGCTGGTCCAGGATGCGACGGCAGTCGAACGCCGGCTGGTCTCAACCCTTCCCGCCATTCACATCGCTCTGGTTCAGACGAATTGTCTTTTGCCCGATCTGCAATCTGTCCTGAGTAAAATCCGGCCAGAACAAACCAACTACATCTCTTTCATTACCGGACCCAGCCGCACCGCCGACATCGAACGCGTGCTGACCATCGGCGTACATGGGCCGGAGAAGCTCGTCATCGTCTTTGTGGACCAGGCGTTCGTCGACGAAGCGGCAAGGGTGAACTGATGCGCAAAGAATTTCGCGATTCGATCAATACCGCCCTGCACAATCCCAACCTTACCGGAGCGCTCGGCCGCTTCTCCGAGGCCTATCGCATCAGCCGCGAGAAAGCTTACGAAGGCATCGATTTCGAAGCGGTCCGCAGCCAGATTGCCGAGCGCAAAGGCTATGCCGCATCGCATTTGGATGAATTAGCGGAGCGCTTTACGCAGCAAGCCGAGGCCCGGGGAACCAAAGTTTTTCGCACTGACGATCCTGCGAAGGTTCGCGATTACATTCTCAATCTGGCGCAGCAGAATGGCGTCAAGAGCGTCGTTAAATCGAAGTCGATGGCATCGGAGGAAATTCACCTCAATCCACATTTGGAAAAAGCCGGCATCGAAGTTCACGAAACCGATCTTGGCGAGTGGATTATTCAACTGGCCGGGCAAACTCCATCGCACATGGTCATGCCCGCCATCCACATGACCAAGGAAGAAGTGACTGAGGTCTTCAACGAACAAGTGGAGCAGGGCCAGACCCCCGACATCCCCAGGCTGGTGAAGTTCGCTCGCGGCCAGCTGCGCACCAAGTTCCTCCACGCCGGGATGGGCATCACTGGAGCCAACATCGCAGTGGCTGAAACCGGCAGCCTGGTCATCATCACCAACGAAGGCAACGCGCGCCTGGTAACCACTCTGCCCAAGATCCACGTAGCCATCGTAGGCATCGAGAAGCTGATGGCCGAGTTCGCCGACGTCATCCCGGTGCTGACCGCACTGCCGCGGAGCGCGACGGCGCAACTGCTGACCAGCTACGTCTCCATCATCAGCGGTCCCGTCCCGAATACTGACGGCTCGCCCAAGCAGCTGCACATCATCCTGATGGACAACCGGCGCACCGAAATGTCGCAGGATCCCAAGTTCAAGCAGGCGTTGCAATGCATTCGTTGCGCCTCCTGCCTCAACGTGTGTCCGGTATTTCGGCTAGTCGGCGGTCATGTCTTTGGGAAGGTCTACACCGGCGGCATCGGAACAATTCTTACTGCCTGGTTCGACGCCCTGAAATCGTCTGACGAGATTCAGAGCCTCTGCATTCAGTGCGGCAACTGCACGCAGGTTTGTCCCGGCAAGATCGATATCCCCGGCCTGATCCTCGAGCTACGGCGCCGGCTGGCGGTCGAGCAAGGGCAGACGCTAACGCAGAAAGCCATCTTCTCGGTAGTCAACAAGCGCAAGCTTTTTCACTCCATGCTGCGCACTGCGTCTCTAGTGCAGAAGCCGATGCAGAAGGACGGATTCATCCGGCATCTGCCGTTCTTTCTCTCGGATATGACGGAGTTCCGCAGCCTGCCGGCGATCGCCGACGAGCCCTTTCGCGACAAATTCAAGGCTATCCCGCAAACGGCGCATAAAGAGAAGGCTGCGTTTTACTCCGGCTGCCTCATCGATTTCGCCTACCCCGAGATGGGGGAAGCCCTGATCAAGATTCTGAACAAAGCTGGAATCGAAGTCATCTTCCCCGAGGGCCAGACCTGTTGTGGAGCTCCGGCCCGTTACAGCGGGGCCTACGAAGTAGCCGCTCAAAACGCAACCGATAACATCAATGCTTTACTTGAGCAGGATGTCGACTACGTAGTCTCCGCCTGCCCTACTTGCACGGTGGCTCTCAAGGAGGATTTCATCAGTACGTTTGAAAGCCTGGGCCAGAGCGAGGCCCTACCGCGAGCGCGAGAACTCGCCGCTAAAGTCACTGACTTGTCCACTTTGGTTAAGAAGCTGGTCGACGAAGGCAGACTGGCCTTCAAGGAAGGCCAGCAACTGGGCAAGGTGACCTATCACGACTCCTGTCACTTGAAACGTACGCTTCACGTCTCCGCCCAACCGCGTGAACTGCTGACCAGAGCCGGTTACGAAATATCCGAGATGTATGAAGCCGACATGTGCTGCGGTATGGGTGGGTCGTACTCGCTCAAGCTGCCCGAAATCTCCGCGCCTATCCTTGAACGCAAACTCAACAACATCAAGCAGACCTGCGCGCCTCTGGTGCTAATGGATTGTCCCGGCTGCGTCATGCAAATTCGCGGCGGACTCGATAAAGACGGCGCTGACATCAAGGTCGAGCACACAGTGCAGCGTCTCGCCGACCAGCTGAAGTAAATACCGGACGACTTTCTCACTTCTCTTGCGACGCCGGGGCACCCGCACTGAGTTCCGCAAGCTTCTTCCTGGCCAGTGGCCGGGCGAATGCATTCGAAGTATTGTGCAGGTTGATGGCCATGACCTGTTCGTAAAATGCCTTCTCTTGTGCTTTGTCGCCAAGCTTCTCGTAGGTCTGGGCCTCCAGGCTCAGCACAAATGGGTCCTTCTGGTCTGCCTGTTGCAGTTGTTTAATCGCGGTGTTGTAGTCGCCGGTGTATAAAGCGACATATCCTGCCAGGTAGGGATAAAAGTGAAATTGATCGGGATTATCGCCTGCGTCGAGAATAGTCTTGGCCGCTGCCAGGTGCTTCAGCGCTTCTTCTCGCTGGCCGCGTCTGGCCGCAATGCGCGCCTCCGCGGCCTCCCAGCGAAAGGTCCACAGATCCTTTTCGGACTGAGTGATCTTGGGCTTGCGGAGTCCGGTCAGCCTTCCTGTCTGATACCACTGAAAGGCGTTGTCAAGATCGCCTGACTCCAGATAAATCCGCGCCAGTTCGTTGGCTGTGGCCGCCGCGTCTTCGTATTTCTGCCAGTTATATTGCAAGTCGAAAGCTCGCCTCTCGTACTCCGAGGCCTTATCGGTGTTATGTTCGAAGGCATAAGAAACTGCCATCACTCGTAAGGCCTGCGTGGTTTGCTCATCTGAAGCGAGTTCGATGGCCTTTGCCAGATGTTGTCTCGCCTCCTGATACTTCCCCTCCAAATCCAGGGCGACACCTGCATACAACTCAGCTAGATACAGTTTTGGCGATAATTGCAGCGCTTTCTGATAGAGCGCAAGCGCCTCTTCGAACTTTCCATCCTTATTGAGCTCTTCGCCCTGCTTCACGAGATTCATGGCTTCATCCGTCTTCGGAACGGACGTCTGCGCGGGATTCGATGAAGGCGAGTTCGCTGCTGCGGCCGGCGTTTGAGCCGCGCCTGCCACACTTGAAAGCAGAAGCTCAAACCCTAACAGTACAAGACAGGAAAAATGGGGTTGCGACTTCATAGCGCCGACATTATTGCATATTGTCTTGTGTAGCTTGTTGCAGGGCCTGTAGTAATGACACAGCTTCGCTTTGCGCTTGAGCTCGGACTACAAATCCGGGACCATGGTTACTGTGGGCATTCGCACTAGCGCACTGCCTGCGCTCCGCACGCAAACCAAGATGTTCAAGAAATTTCAACTGCGGTGTATACTGCGCCGTGCTGACAGTGCTTCAAGGACATTCAATATGAATATCGAAACTTTCAAGAATCACTTGCCGTCCCGGAGAAAATTCCTGGGGATGGGCTTGGCGGGAACCGTCGTGGGCTTGACGGGCGGTCTCGGTCTGGTAACTCCGCCGACAGCCTGGGCGCAGAGCGCGCTCAGCCCGGATGCCGCGCTTACCGAATTGTTGGATGGCAACAAGCGGTTTATTTCGAATCGTCTCACCAGTCACGAGCATGACCTGGACATCCTGAAGCAACATACGGTTGAGAAGCAGGAACCATTCGCCGCCGTCTTGTCGTGCGCAGATTCGCGAGTCCCTGTCGAACTGGTTTTCGATCAGACGATTGGGCATATTTTTGTCACCAGAGTGGCAGGCAATGTGATCACGCCCGAAATCATCGCCAGCCTTGAATACGGAGCAGCCGTGCTGGGGACAAAGGTAATTCTGGTGCTGGGTCACTCCGGTTGCGGAGCGGTGAAAGCAGCCATACAAGGCAAGGAGGTGCCCGGACAGATCAGCGCGCTGTTTCCGCACATCCAACCCGCCATCGATCAAGCAGGATCCAATCTCGAAGCGGCAACCAAGGCGAATGCCAAAATCCAAGCGACCTTGTTGAGCGAGGCGTCAACGGTGATTTCAGGCCTGGTGAAGGAAAATAAGCTGAAGGTCGTAGCTGGTTACTACGATTTGGGCTCGGGTTCTGTCACCCTGGTTAGCTAGACCTGTTGCGGGCTGGTCGAGCCTTACTTCACTTTGTTGAACACCGAAATGTAGGCCGCGCCGCCGGAGAAATTTGCCTTTCCCTTGATCGTCATCGTCTTGCCGTCAGGCGACAGCCAACGTGCTCCCTGCTCGATCACGGTACCCCCACTGTCTTTGACCACCCAGCGCAAGCCACCTGCGGGCGTCCTGGTATAAGCGATCACGCTGCCCCCCTCGCTGCTCGTCATGGGGTGGTCCTGTCCGTCGACGGGACCGTCGTAGGACTTCGAAAAGGTCACTCCATGCCCCTCGGTGCCGATCAGGCTCCACTTGTAGGTATCTACATCGTCGGTTGTGATCACCAACTGCTCGAAACTGGGCGCCGGCATCATTTTTCCCGACGACGACTTTGTCACGTCCAACTGCCAGGTTCCCACGGCCGATTGGATCGAGCGTTCCGCAGCCCAGACCATCGATCCAGCAAAAACGACGACGGTTGCCCCGACCAGCATTGCAAGGCTAATCTTGCTGCGCATTGGGTTCCTCCCTGATGTGAAATCTCGGCGCGTGCGAATCGTGACACCCCGGCTGCTCATTGTCAACCGCAGCTTTCTCGCCTTATCCCTTAGCCGCAATGCGCTTGGCCTCTTGAAAGATGCCTTCGAACATTGTTGCCGTCAATTTTCCCGTGGCTGTGTTTTGATTCGAGGGATGGTACGACGCTAGGAGCGCTACACCATTAGGCATCTCATAGCGCGCGGCGTGACCAAAACGATATTCAGCCCTGCTCTGAATCACGCCGTTACTCTTCAGGTAGTTGAGGTAAGCGTCGAAACCGATCTTGCCCAACGCGACTACCACTGTTACCTTCTTCAAAATCGCCAGCTCGCGATCCAGATACGACGCACAGTTCGCCAATTCCGATGGCAGCGGCTTGTTGTCGGGTGGAGCACAGCGAACTGCTGCGGTGATGTAACAGTCGAGCAACTTGAGGCCATCGTCGCAGTGATCGGCGTTGGGCTGGGAGGCAAATCCAACGTTGTACAAAATCGGATACATGAACTTCCCAGACGCGTCTCCCGTGAAAGGCCGGCCTGTGCGATTGGAGCCGTGCGCCCCCGGCGCCAGCCCGAGCACCAGAACACGCGCTTTAGGATCGCCAAAGCCCGGAACCGGCTTGGCCCAGTATTCGCAATCACGATACGCACGCCGCTTTTCGCGGCCCACCTGTTCGCGATAGGCCACCAGGCGCGGGCAGCGGGTGCAATTCACCACTTCATGATTGAGCACTGTGAGCGCCGACGGCATTCCTCCATTGTAGCGGCGGCGCAACTGCAGCCCGCTAGGCTTGCCCAAAGCACGTGCCGCAGCCTAAACTGCAACGCTCACAGATTGTGGAGGAACTCCTGCGAAATGCTGAAATCGGTCATGCTGGTGGTGCTGATATTGCTAGGCGCGATTGCACTGGTTGCGCTCCTCGGTTCGCAGTTACCTGTGAAACACCAGGTTGCCCGCACGGAGCAGTTTCGGCAACCGCCTCAGCAGCTCTGGGATATCATCACTGGCCCCCCAATCTGGCGCCCCGAGGTGCAGCGCTATGAAGTGCTCTCGCCGGAAAATGGTCATCGCAAATGGCGGGAGTACGGCACTCACGGCCAGAAAATGACGTATGCCGTGGTAGAGGAAGATCCGCCCCAAACGCTTATCATCCGAATCGCCGATCCCCACCTGCCTTTTGGAGGCACCTGGACCTACGAGATAACGCCCGAAGGCACCGGGTCCGGACTGACGATCACGGAGGACGGCGAAATCTACAATCCCGTCTTCCGCTTCGTCTCACGCTATGTGCAGGGCTACAGCGCAACCGTCGACGAATATTTCAAGGCATTACGCGCCAGGCTTGGCGCTTCCTGAAAAATCCGGACGCAATCTCCCGCATACATCCTTACCGTCAGCGAATGCTTCTTAGTTATGGGTTAGTACCCGTTTAGTGCAAAGAAATTCGCTGACGAAAACACAAGGGAGATAACACAAATGCTGATTATTCTGCTGGTCATCCTGCTGCTACTGTCCGTGGGATCGTTCCCCTCATGGCCTTACAGCCGCGGTTGGGGTTATTATCCGTCGGGCGGGCTGGGTCTGGTGCTGGTGATTCTGGTTATTCTGTTGTTGCTCGGCCGCATCTGAAAGACGCTCCAAGAAAGCTCAATGACATTCAAGACTCCGCGACCGTTTGCGGTGAGATGTTGCGCGTTGCTTCTGGTTTACGTGATCGCGATCGCACCGGCGTGCTTCGGCTATTCCGTACTGACGCATGAAGAAATCATTGACTTGCTCTGGAAGCAGCAGATCAAGCCTTTGCTGCTGGCGCGTTTTCCCCATGCTACTCCCGACGATCTGCTGCAGGCCCATGCCTACGCCTATGGCGGCAGCGTCATCCAGGACATTGGCTACTACCCTTTCGGCAACCATGTCTTCAGCGACCTGGCTCATTACGTTCGCACCGGCGACTTCGTGCAGGCGCTGATCAATGACTCGCAGGATCTGGATGAGTACGCTTTCGCCCTGGGAGCGCTATCTCACTATGTGGCAGATATTAACGGCCATCCCTACATCAATCTGTCGGTTGGTATTGAATACCCCGAACTTGCCCGATGGTATGGACCTGCGGTTCCCTATGACGTGGACCACAAGGCTCACATCCGCACCGAGTTCGGATTCGACGTGTTGCAGGTGGCTAAAGGACGCTACGCGCCTGAGGACTATCACAACTTCATCGGCTTCCAGGTCGCAGATTCCTTGCTGGAGCGCGCATTCTATGACACCTATGGTCTGAAACTGACGGACGTGATGCCGCATGAGCAGTTGGCCATCAACACTTATCGCCGCAGCGTCAGCCAAATCATCCCTGAAATGACCAAGGTGGCTCTGGTGGCGAAGGGAGATCAGCTACAGAAGGAAATTCCGAACTTCAACCGGCAACGCTTTCTGTATCGCTTGTCGAAGGCCGATTATCAAAAGTCCTGGGGGGCAGGCTACAAGGAGCCCGGTCCGGGAGCGCGCGTCATGGCAGTCATGTTCAAGGTGGTGCCCAAGGTGGGCCCACTGCGTGACATCGATTTCAAAGAGCCGACGCCGAAGACCGAGAACCTCTATTTCAAGAGTGTCGACCAGACCATCGATCAATACGGCAAAGCCCTGCGGGAGGTGAAGAACAACGATCTGCAGACGCCGGAGATCAATCTTGACACTGGCAAGCCGACAAAACGCGGCGAGTATCCTCTGGCCGACGCAACCTATCGTGGATTGCTGGACGAATTGGCCTACGACAACTTCAACCACATGGACAAGGCGCTGCGCGACAATATCGTCTGGTTCTACGAGGGTTTTGGATTCCCCACGCCTGAAACCCGTCTGGACAAGTGTGTAGTTGAGCGTTGGCGCAAGACCTGGATCGAAGTCAATCAAGTACGGGTCACGGAAGTGCTCGATCCATTCGACCAGCCTTCCCCGGCCGCCCCAACTCAAAATGCACTTGCCTTCCCGGAAACATCCTGCACCGGATGACCTTTTCTTGAACCCGCTTTCAGCGGCCTAGCTCGAGGCAAACCAGCGGGAATATCGTCCGATCTATGCCGTCCTCAAAAGTCTGTGACAGGACCAACTCGGAGGCATTTTTAGCCCTCCAACTTCTGTATGCTGCAATTTGTATGCGACCACTGCGGAAACATTAAACAGCCAGCCGAGACTTGGATTACCGGGATGGCGGCCGAGAACGTCGGGACTCAAGCCGCTCGGCGGGAGGCCGTGATCGATCCGGCGTGGCGTTACGAGCGTTCAGTCTTGCCCTTCGCAATCCATTTCTGTTGCATCGACTGCAAAGACAATTACTTGGCAAAATTGTTCGACAGGCCGGCATCGCGTCTCGAAATTCAGAGTGCCGGGATCGACCCTGCGAGCCGACGCCGCATCGTCATTGCGAAGAAGAGCGCGCTCAAAGGCGTCGTCAAAAAACGGACGACCTCAAGGCGCATTCGCAAGCCTTAGACTCGGCTCCATCCGGCCTGGAGCATTTCCACGCCACAATATTTCTCCGCGAAGATCTACAAAAGAGCCCAGTCCCGTTTGACCGCTCAGCAACACTCTCATAAACTTAAAGATGACGGTAACTGCGGCTTTCGTGGGCCGCTCAGCCGGAGCCCTCGCTCCCCGGGTGTCCGTTTTCCGTCAGTGCGCTCATCACCGGCTGTATTCGAGCCGAACTTGGGCCACCTCCAGTTCTAAAGGCAATTCATTGACTACCGATACAACTACGAACGAAACGACTTCAACAGAACAATCCAATCCTTGTCAGCGCGAACTCATTATCGAGATTCCAGCTGACGTCGTGAAGGCCGAAACCGACAGCATCGTGAACAAGTATCAGAAGCTGGCGCGGGTTCCTGGCTTCCGTAAAGGCAAAGTCCCGGCATCCATGGTGCGCCAACGCTTTGCCGAGGACATCAAGAGTGAGATCGTCGAGGCGCTGGTTCCCCGTTACTTTCGCGATGAAACCAAGAAACAAAACCTGGCTCCCGTCTCGCAGCCCAGGGTTACCGATCTGCATATCCACGAAGGTGAGCCCCTGAAATTCAAGGCGTCGTTTGAAATCCTTCCTGAGTTCAAGGTGGCGCCTTACGACGACATTCGGGTGACCACCCTGGACACCAGCGTCAGCGACCAGGACGTGGAGACGGCGCTGAATAATTTGCGCGAGCAGCAAGCGACTTATAACGCGGTCGAAGAGGACCGTCCCTTGGCGGACGGCGATTTTGCGGTGGCGGGCTTCAAAGGTACACCAAAAGAAGCGGAACAAGACGCCGACTCCAAGCCGGTCGAGGTGGACGAGATCATGGTCGAGATCGGCGGCCAGAACACGATTCCTGAATTCTCCGAAAACCTGCGCGGCGCCAGGCCTGGCGATCAGCGCACCTTCGACGTCAAATACGCGGACGACTTCGCCGACAAGCGACTGGCCGGCAAGTCGATGACCTACGATGTGAATGTTAAGGGGATCAAATCCCGGAGCGTCCCGGAGTTGAACGACAGCTTCGCCAAAGAGCTCAGTACCGATTTCAACACCCTCGACGAGCTTCGCAACCGCTTGCGCGAAAACATGAAGGCGGAGAAAGAACACGAGGCCGAACACCAAGGCAAAGACAAACTGGTGGAGGAACTGGTCAAGCGCAACGACTTTCCGGTTCCGGAAGCCATGTTGAACGACCAGATCGACCTTCGCCTGGAACGAGGCTTGCGAGCCCTCGCCGCCCAAGGTATGAAGACGGAGGACATGAAGCGGATGGATCTGCCTCGTCTGCGGGCCGGACAGCGGGAAGCTGCGCTACGCGAAGTGAAGGCGTCGCTGATCCTGGAGAAGATCGCCGACGAGGAAAAGATTGAAGTCAGCGACGAGCAGATTGAGCAAGAGATCGAAGGTCTGGCGGCTCAGTCGAAACAACCCGTGGAGCAGATTCGTGCCCGTTTGACGCAGGATGGAGGGCTGGATAGAATTCGGCATCGCATCCGCAACGAAAAGGCTTTGGATTCTTTGTATCGCAGGTCCGCATAGGGCGGGCCGGCATTCCAACCTGCCTGCTTCGTACTTCCAGAAGAAGTGCGGGCAGGCTTAAGCGCTTGGCAGGCGTGAGTGAGCCGTTGTCGCGAGCAACCGCACTGCTGCCGAAATCCTGCGCACCGCGAAGGTTCGGCCCCCGGGAGCGGGAATTACAACTGCAAAGGAGCAGTGCATAATGCTTGTGCCCATGGTAGTTGAGCAGACCAGCAGGGGCGAGCGGGCCTACGACATTTATTCCCGGCTGTTGCGGGACAATATCGTTTTTCTTGGCACTCCTATTGATGATAATGTCGCCAACTTAATCATCGCCCAAATGCTTTTCCTCGAAGCCGAAGATCCTGAGAAAGACATTTCGCTCTATATCAATTCGCCCGGCGGTTCCATTACCGCGGGCATGGCCATCTACGACACCATGCAGTTCATCCGCCCGGATGTCACCACTATCTGCATCGGCCAGGCGGCCAGCATGGCTGCTTTGTTGCTGGCGTCGGGCGCCCCCAAGAAACGTTTTGCTCTGCCCACGTCGCGCATCCTGATTCACCAGCCGCTTATGTCCGGGTTGTCGGGACAGGCAACCGACATCGACATTCACGCCCGCGAGATTTTGCGCATGCGCGAGATCACCAGCCAATTGCTGTCCAAACACAGCGGCCAACGCCTGGAGAAAGTGGAACGGGACGTGGAGCGCGACTTCATCATGAATGCCCAGCAAGGCAAAGAATACGGCATCATTGATGACATTATTTTTAAGCACAAATAAGGTGGGCAGCTTAGTCATTGCTAAGGCGGAAAATTTTTCGCGGGCTGCTTCCAAAGTTGTACCGAATATTGCACTAACGGTGCGTTGTAAATTGCGGAATTATGGTTCAATAGCTTCTCAGTGAGCAGCGCTAAAGGGTTCGCGGGAAGTTGCCGATGGCCGATAGAGGCAGCTTTCCAAAAGGGGCGGCACGGCTCCTCCCGGATATGAGCGGACGGGAAAAAACGGCTGGGGAGCGAATCCCTGCCCAAGCGTGCGGCATAAGGAGTTTTTTCTGTGAGAACCAGAACCGGTTCCGATGAAGTACTTCGTTGTTCATTTTGCCACAAGTCGCAAGATGCCGTCGCCAAGCTGATCTCGTCGCCTACCGACTACCCGCGCGCCTACATTTGTGACGAATGCGTTGCAGTCTGCAACTCCATTCTGGAGGATGACCGCTCCGAGGCCCAGCCGGCAGCCACCCCAAATCAGCTTCCCAAGCCGGCCGAGGTCAAGACGTTTCTGGATGAGTACGTCATTGGCCAGCAGCAAACCAAGAAAAAATTGGCGGTCGCCGTTTATAACCACTACAAACGCGTTTACATGAACCGGCAGCGCGGGGGCGAAGTCGAGCTTGCTAAGTCGAACATCATGCTGATCGGCCCCACCGGCACCGGCAAGACGCTGCTGGCGCAGACCCTGGCCAAAATGCTTGATGTTCCTTTTGCCATCGTCGACGCCACTACCCTTACCGAGGCGGGCTATGTGGGCGAGGACGTGGAAAACATTATCCTAAAGCTGCTCCAGTCCGCCGATGGTGATGTGGGCCGCGCGCAGACCGGCATCATCTACATCGACGAAGTCGACAAGATCGGCCGTAAGGACGAAAACCCTTCCATCACCCGCGATGTCTCGGGCGAAGGCGTGCAACAGGCGCTGCTGAAGATTCTGGAAGGCACGGTAGCCAATGTGCCTCCGCAGGGCGGACGCAAGCATCCACACCAGGAATTTACTCCCGTCGACACCACCAATATCCTGTTCATTTGCGGAGGAGCGTTCGTCGGCCTGGAACGAATCATCGGCCGGCGCCTGGGCAAGCGTTCCATGGGTTTCCGTACCGACGAAGCCAAGGAAGCTGCTTTCACCGAAAGCAACAAGCGCGACACCGAGTTGCTGGCCCAGGTCGAGCCGCAAGATCTCATTAAGTTTGGCTTGATTCCGGAGTTCGTTGGCCGGCTGCCTGTGGTTGGCGTGTTGAGCGACCTCGACGAAGATGCCCTGGTGGAGATCCTGACCAAACCCAAGAACGCCATCGTCAAGCAGTATCAGCGGCTGTTCGAATTCGAGAACGTCAAGCTGCGCTTCACCGATGATGCTCTGCGCTGCATCTCGCGCGAGGCCATGTTGCGCAAGGTGGGTGCCCGCGGACTGCGCATGATCCTGGAAGAGTTGATGCTGGACTTGATGTACAACCTTCCTGGCCAAAAGCGGATCAAGGAATTCGAAGTCACCCGCGAGATGGTCGAAAAACGCAACGTCAGCCTCCCCTTGATGGAAAAGGCCGGCTAACTGTCGGTCCTGTTGTCGATTCGGGTTCTGGGGAGCACGCCTTCGGTCGCGCTTCTCGACTTTAGGGCAGACCTCGGCGAGGAAATTCGGGCGAATCGAATTCGATAGCAAGGCATCAAACGGTAGTAACTCCCCTAGCCGTATCGCAGTCTCCTCCCAAGATCAGCAGCCTCAGGCTTTCTGATCGTGGAAATTGCTCATGTCACGGGATTTTGTTCGCTTCTACCCCCTTCCCATGCGTGATATTCTTGAGTCGACTAAAGTGCGGTAACGTCGGTCCGGCGCCAGGAAGTGGCGCAAACGGTATTTTCTTTTCCCTTTGCAGAGGTCATTGCTCTGCATGACAAGGCGGTTTGAGTGACCCAGCGCGAGAAATTCGAGACCAAGAAACTCCCTATGATGCCAATTCGTGACGTCGTCATCTTTCCCTACATGATGACGCCGTTCGTTGTGGGACGGGAGTCCAGCGTTCGCGCTTTAGAAGAGGCGTTGGCGGGCGACAAAAAGATTTTCCTGGCGACCCAGCATGACGCCAGCATCGATGAGCCCAAGCCCAACGAGATTTTCCAGGTGGGGACGATCGTCAACATCGTCCAGAGTTTGAAGCTGCCTGACGGCAACATTAAGGTTCTCGTGGAGGGCCTGGAGCGTGGCAAGATTCTCCAGGTGGTGGATACCGACGGCTATTTCGAATCGACGGTCCGGACCGCCAAGTATTCTGCCGAACCGACCCCGCAAATCGAAGCCAGCATGCAGCGGGTGACCGGCCTTTTCGAGCAGTATGTCAAGCTCTGCCAGTCGCTCAATTACGAGACCATGATCGCTGCGGTGCGCAACGATGACCCGGCGAAGCTCACCGACACTATCGCCGCCAACCTGCAGCTGTCCATCGAAGAAAAACAGGAGTTGCTGGAAATCTTCGATCCTGCCGAACGCCTGAACCGCATCGGCGACGTGCTGGATGTTGAGATTGAAAAGCTCAACATGGATCGCACCATCCAGTCACGCGTGAAGCGGCAGATGGAGCGGGCTCAGAAGGAGTACTACCTCAACGAAAAGATCAAGGCCATCCAGAAAGAACTCGGGCGCGGTGAAAAGAGCGAATTCGACGAACTGAAAAAGAAGATCGACACCGCCGGCATGCCTCGCGAAGTTCACGAGAAAGCGCTCCAGGAACTGAAGAAGCTGGAGGCCATGCCACCCATGTCGGCCGAATCCACCGTCTCGCGAAATTACCTCGACTGGCTGCTGGCCGTGCCCTGGAAGAAACGCTCGAAGGAAATTCGCGACATCGACATTGCCGAGAAGACGCTCAACGAAGATCACTACGGGCTGGAGAAGATCAAGGAGCGCATCCTCGAATTCCTGGCTGTCCGGCAATTGGTGAAGAATCCTAAAGGCTCAATTTTGTGTTTCGTCGGACCTCCCGGCGTGGGCAAGACCTCGCTGGGCATGAGCATCGCCAAAGCTACCGGCCGCAAGTTCGTCCGCATGTCGCTCGGCGGTGTACGCGATGAAGCTGAAGTGCGGGGCCATCGCCGCACTTACATCGGGGCGCTGCCCGGCCAGATCATCCAGATGATGAAGAAAGCCGGCACCAAGAATCCCGTCTTCATGCTCGACGAGGTCGACAAGATGTCGATGGACTTCCGGGGCGATCCCTCCGCCGCGCTGCTTGAGGTGCTCGATCCCGAACAGAACTTCATGTTTGTCGATCACTACCTCGACGTCGAGTACGATCTGTCGCAGGTTTTCTTTATCGCCACTGCGAACGTGCTCCACACCATCCCGCCTGCCCTGCAAGATCGCATGGAGGTTTTACGCCTGCATGGCTACACCGAGCCGGAGAAGGTGGAAATTGCCAAGCAGTATCTGGTTCGAAAGCAGCGCCAGCAGACCGGCCTGACGGATCAGAACATCAGTTTTTCGGACGAAGCTCTGACCACCGTGATTCGCAATTACACGCGCGAAGCGGGCGTCCGAAACCTGGAGCGCGAGATCGGCAATATCTGCCGCAAGGTCGCGCGCAAAGTGGTAAAAGAGGGCGACAAATACGCTGTTAACCTTACTGCTGACAACGTTAACGATTACCTGGGCGTGATGAAGTTCCGCGACAGCGAAGTCCATGAGAGCAGCGAGGTTGGCCTGGTCACGGGGTTGGCCTGGACCGAGGTGGGCGGATCGATCTTGACCACCGAAGTTGCCACCGTGGACGGCAAGGGTGGAAAACCGATTCTCACCGGAAAATTGGGCGACGTAATGCAGGAGTCGGCTCAAGCAGCGATGACCTACGTGCGATCGCGGTGGAAAAAGCTAGGCCTGCAGCGCGACTTCTATCGCAGTCTCGATATCCATGTGCACGTGCCCGAGGGCGCCATCCCCAAAGACGGTCCGTCGGCCGGCATTACCATGGCGACGGCGATCGCCAGTGCGCTGAGCCATATTCCGGTGCGGCGCGATATCGCCATGACCGGCGAGATCACGCTGCGCGGCAAAGTGCTGCCTATCGGTGGACTGAAAGAGAAGCTGCTGGCTGCACATCGTGCGGGCATCATGGAAGTACTGCTCCCGGCCGACAATGAGAAAGATCTGGCCGACGTGCCGGAAAACCTGCGCAACGTAATGAAGCTACGCTTTGTCAACACCATGGACGAAGTGTTGGCCTACGCATTGGAGCGTCCTCTGCCCGAGATAGTGGACGAGGAGCCCGGCATTCCAGCGCTGCCTCCGCCTTCCGAGCAGGCTCCCGCAGCCCACCAGTAAGCGATCCATGGATTTTCCTCATCCTGAGGCCCGCTATTGCGGGCCTTTTTTCTAAAAGGTTGAACCCACAACCCGCAGACCGAACGCCAATCGCACCTATAACACGGGAGGAATATTCGGCACATCCAGCATCCCCAACTCCTGCGCGAAGGGCAAAAATACCGAGAACGCAGTGCCACTTTTTCCTTCGCGAGTACGGCTGATCACGTGGATCGTCCCTTCGTGCTTTTCAATAATGCCTCGGCTCACCCATAGTCCAAGCCCAGTTCCCTTTTCACCTTTGGTCGTATAGAACGGAGCGAACAGGTTCTTGCGAACCCCAGCCGGAATGCCGGATCCATTGTCGATCAGGGTAATGCGGACGCCTTTGCGCGATGGGTCGGAGGCGAGACTAGACTCTCGAACACGCAGAATCAGCTTGCCGTTGGCCGGCATGGCGTCGAGAGCATTGCCGATGAGGTTAGAGAAAACCTGACGCAGCTCGCCTGGAAATCCGCGAACGCAACGGTCCGTCTCAAAACGCGTTTCTATGACGAGGTGGTTTTGCTTTACCCGCGGAGCAAACAGCACGAGAACGCTTTCCAGAACTTCGGTCAGGCTGACATCTACCGGGTTGCGGGCTTCGCGATGGAAGGTCAGCAATTGACTGGTAATCTGCGCGATGCGAGCCAGTTCATCGCTGGCCATCTCCAAATATTGCGCCGTAGCCACGTGTGAGCCCTGCTCGTGCTGCAACAAATAAATGACATTGGTTACGGTATCAAGCGGATTACGTATCTCATGCGCGATGGTCGCCGACAACCGTCCCGCCAGAGTCAGGCGTTCGCTGGCTCGCAGAGTCTGTTCGGTCTGGCGGCGATGGGTCACGTCACGAAACACTACCACCACGCCAACAATCTCGCGGGCCTCATTAAGTATCGGCGCCCCGGTCAATTCGATGGGATACTCGTTGCCCGACCGGCTGGTGAGAATCAGGCTGTTGGAAAACCCAACTACGTTTTGTGCCCGCCGAACTGCGTCCACCGGATCTTCCGATTCAGCCCGGGTCTTTTCATCGCAGATGCGGAGCACCTCGCGCAACGGCCGGCCTCGTGCCAGTTCGTAGTCCCACTCCGTCAGTTTCTGGGCTACCGGGTTAATGAACGAGATGTTTCCTTCGCGATCCGTCGAGACAACCGCCTCGCCCAAGCTCTTCAGGGTTATCTGAAACCACTCCCGGCTTTCTCTCAGTTGCTGTTGCTGTTGCTCTTCGGCTTGCAAATGACTTTCGTAGGTGGCAGAGAGGGCCATCAATTCACGGCGGGTGAGGGTAAACAGCAGCACAGCGATCAACAGTGATAGTCCCACCGCGGAGCCAATCACCGTCGCATTCAGAACGGTGGCGCGCCGCGAGCGGCGTTGTCGCAGAACCTCTTCGGCACTTATGAATTCCCGCTGCTTGATTCGAATGGCCTCTATGAGTTGTTGGCCGACGAGCAGGGTCTGAGGTGCCGATACACCTGGAGATTGAGCTACTTGCTGGTCGGCCCACTCCATCCAAGCCAAGGCCAGGCTACGCAACTCGGCAAGGCGCTGTTGCTGGCTGGGATTGTCGCTGGTCAGCTGTTGCAGGAAGTCGAATTGTTCCGCTACCTTGGTTTTCGCGTCGTCATAGGGTTCCAGGAAAGTTCGATCGTTGGTCAGATGATATCCGCGAAGACCAGTATCCATTTCAATAATTGTGCGCATCAACTGCCGCGCATTGGCAATCACTTGATCGGAGTGGTCGACCCAGTGCAGCGAAACGTTGAGCAGGAGTATCTCGGCGACCAGAATGGCCGCTAGCGACATCAGCATGATCACGGGAATGGCGACCGTGCGGCGTAGCAGTCTCTGGAAACGACGCTGATCCATGGTGTTCCCGTTCGACCCTCAGGCGAAGGTTAGATGATACAGCAACCTTCCGCCTTGTCCGCGATGGCGAATTAGTCGCCGGAGGTAGGGCTCCGTTCAATCCGAGCAGCCATTTCCAACGGCACGGGATGAGCCGAGAAGGCTGGAAGCGCCTTAGCCAGAATTCGATACAGCAGCAAAATGACGAGGATGGAAGTGTAGATCAGCGGCGTCCGCAGATCTTTCTTGACCAGCCAGATGTAGTGAACAACTCCGGCAATCGCGCTGACGTAAACCAATCGATGCAACACCTGCCAGCGTTTGCCCAGGCGGCCGATCGCCTTCCGGGTCGAGGTCAGGGCCAGAGGAATCATCAGGACAAATGCCGTGAATCCCGCAGTGATGAAGGGGCGCTTGAAAAGATCTTTGTAGATGCTATGGATGTCAAAAAATTGGTCCAGCCAGATGTAAGTCAGAAAATGCAAACAGCCGTAGGAAAACGCGAACAGCCCCAGCATCCGCCGGTACTGGATCAGTCCGTAAAGCTTCGACAACTTTCGCAGCGGCGTAATGGTCAGTGTCAACAGCAGGAAGACTAGCGTCCAGGTTCCTGTGGAAAACGTAATCACCTGGATGGGATTGGCTCCCAATCCATGGTTCAGCGCCTTCCACGCCAGACGCGCCAGTGGTAACAAGCAAGCCAGAAACAGTGCCGGCTTGAGATTTCCAGGTTTCATGATTTGCAATGCTTAGAAGTTCTTCTTCAGGTCCATCCCAGTGTAAAGCGATGCCACCTGCTCACCATAACCGTTGAACATCAACGTCGGCCGTTTGAAGAAGTCGCCAATTCTTCTCTCCTTGGCCTGGCTCCAGCGAGGATGGTCGACATTGGGATTCACGTTGGAATAAAAGCCATACTCGTTCGGAGCCGATCTGGTCCAGGTCGAAACCGGCTGCTGCTCCACCAGACGAACCTTCACGATTGCTTTGATTCCCTTGAACCCGTACTTCCACGGCACGACCAACCGGATCGGCGCACCATCTTGATTTGGCAGCACATCGCCGTAAAGGCCGACCGCCAGGATGGTAAGCGGATGCCTCGCTTCATCCAGCCGCAAGCCTTCCACGTAGGGCCAATCCAACACGTTGCGCTGCTGTCCGGGAAATCGCTTGGGGTCTTCTAATGAAGTAAATTCCACAAACTTCGCTTGGGATTGCGGTTGCACCTGGTCGAGTACCGACTTCAGCGGAAAGCCGATCCACGGGATTACCATCGACCAGCCTTCCACACATCGCATGCGATAGACACGCTCCCGCAGAGGCATCTTCAACAATGTATCTATGTCGAACGTTTGCGGCTTATTGACCAGCCCTTCAACGCGCACACTCCAGGGCCGCGTCTGAAAGCTCCTTGCCAGGTCAGCCGGCTCGTACTTGTCGGTACTTAATTCGTAATAGTTGTTGTAGTGCGTAATGTCTTGCAGCGGAGTCTGCTTCTCGCCCGTCCCGAAAGATCCTGGCGAGTAGTTCAGTTTGGCCGCGGCCAGCGCTTTCTCCCGGGGCGAGTAACTGTCGAACAGCTTCTCGCCGGCAAGAGCTGCTCCCGCCAGGGTTGCAGCACCGGCGAGAAAAGTCCTCCGATTCAGATACCAGATTTTCGGCGTGATTTCCGATGAGGAAATGCCGGAATCCTTCTTGATCAACATGAATGAGATCAACTCCCTACTACTACGCTCTTAGAGGCCTGCGTCTCTCATGTGAGGCGGCATTCCCCCGGAAGGGTCTGTAGGCGTCGTAGTGCCGGGAGGCGGATATGCGCTGGGCGGATTGTTATTGGTACCCTGCGGATATTCGGGTTGCTCGCCCGGCCGGCGCAGGGTGGGGGCGTTAGCTGGCGGCTTGTCTTCAGGCTTCTTGTCAGCTACCTCGGTTTCTGCTGACTTCAAGTCAACTTCCTTCTCGGTGCGAACAATCTTCTGCCCATCCACGGTCATGATTTCCAGCCTCGTAACCAGCTGACCCTGGAAGCGCACGAACTGTACTTCTTCCGGCGGAGTACCGTAGATCCACTCTTCGTAGTCAGCGCCGCTATCATCCCGGTCGCGTATTTTCTTGGGTGGCCGGCCTTTGGCGTACGTCACCATCTCGCGGTCCATTCCCACCAGAACTTGGTGGTTCTTGATCGCGTCCTGCACCTTCGGCGGCAACGTCTTCTCGTAAGCCTCGGCTTCGGTGAGTGCCTTGAAGTCGAAAACCAGGCCCAGCAAATCGCGAACCTGTTCTCCGGTCATCTCGGGCACGTACTTGTCGAATTCCAGAGTGAGCAGCGAACCTTTGGCCTCCAGGCTCTGGGGAGCGCCACCCAATGGCGTTGTCGAACCACCGGCTCCAACCGAGACGTGCTGATACCACTTCTCATGCTTCTTGGGGCCGCCATTGATTTCCAGGACAATCGACTTCTCTTTCACCAGAACGTTGGTGATGACGACGCGGTCTCCCGGTTTGGCCGCTAGTCCGTGCTCAGCGATTAACGACGCGATCTGCTGGTCGGTTGGGGTAACCTTTCCGTTCTTAATCTGGAGTCCCTTGTCGCCCATGGGAAATGGACGACGAACATAAACCCGTTCAGCCGTCAGATCGCGCATCACTTCCAGACGGGTTCGCGGTGTCATCTTGTCGGATGGCGAGTTGGCTTGCGATTTCGTGTCGTCGGCGGAAACGGGTAATGCCAACAGCAAAGCTGTTATCGCTATGAGCGAAAGCCAGAGGCGGTTCATGGGAAACCCCGGATTTTCTTGAATTATATGCCTATTGGAAGGGCCGTTGCAGGCTACCGGTTGTTATGGGAGAGGCCACTTCGAGGCGCCGCTTTCGGCAAAGGCAGGGCAAGTGGCTGGGACAGTTTTTCCACGGGCAATTTCCACACGATCAAAATGCCGAGCAGAATGGCGATGGCGCAAGCCGCGCTGGCTTCCACTCCATAATTGCCCCCGGTGACCCACATTGGTCCGGTGGCTGTGGTTCGAGCGTACACATTGAAAAACCGGAAACCGCTGACCGGCAGACCAAAGATAGATCCAAGAGTCGCATTCCATCCGAAGTGAATACCCCAGGGCAACCACAGTGCCCGGGTGCGCAGGTAGGCAATCGAAAGCAGAATTCCGATGAGAATAGTATTGATCACGCCCCACCGGCCAGCGCCGGGATTCAAGAGATGCAACAGGCCGTACAGTGCCGAGAAGACCGCTATCGCCCCCACCGCGCCGATTCCCTTCTCCAAGTGCTGGAAGGGATAGCCGCGAAACATCAGTTCTTCCGCCAGGGCTCCGCAAAGCAAAACCACGATCACGGCAGCAACTTTGGGAACGATCGTCAGACCGTGATCGTATGCGATCTTCGTGTGTCCCCAAAAATAGATTGGCGCAACCGTCAGTACGGTGAGCAGAAATCCTACCACCGTTCCAACCGCAAACTGCTTCAACCAGCCCCTGGTGTGCGGCAGACCCTGCGCGGCGATGCGATGGTCATCGATGTGGTCGCCGACGGTCAGCATCCACACAAAAATGCCCAACAGCAATAACGACAACAGAGAACGAAAAACCAGTTCAAAAAGGAAGGCGCGCTGACCGACGATCTGGGCGGCAATGTTGCCCGATACTTTAAATGCGACTGCCGATAGAATCGCGGAAAAGATGAACGCCCAAACGGGCTGTAGTCTTCCATCGTCCGTCGTGAACATTCTTTACACCTTGGCCGCTTGCGGCTTGGCGATTGAATGGAAAGTCAATCCCCGATTTGATACGCGGAAGTCGAGCGTTTGCCCGCCCCGTTCGCTGACCGCGTCTTCCGCACGCGCCCGGGATCCAGGTTCCACCAGAACGACAAAGCAACCGCCACCGCCTGCCCCGCAGACTTTGCCGGCGCGTCCTCCATTTTGCATGGCCACGCCCATCAGCTTATCAATCAGCGGCGTCGCAATGCCGGGAGCATTTGTGCGCCGCAGCCTCCACTCATCTTGCATGAGCGCCGCAACCTGCTCCCACTGTTGGTTGGCCAGCGACCGACGCATTCCTTGGGCGATGCGTGCAATCTCCGCGAAATTGTGGATTACACGCTCATCGCCATCAATATGCTGTTTGAAAACCTCCCAATTGTTAATGCCTGATTGCCGTGGGACGCCGGTGTAGAACAAGCACAGGCGCTGGTCCAACTCATCGACTGGAACCTGAATGTTCTCCCGCCGAACGCCGTCAGCTTCGAGATGAATCGCATTCACCCCTCCATACATCGCGGGATAGTAGTCCTGACAGCCCGTGGGAACGCGGATGATCTGGGCCTCAACATTTTGTGCGATGACGCGAATCTGCTCGATATCGATTTCCTTGCCTGCGAAACGAGTCAGTGCCGCCGCGGTCGCAATCATCAATGCCGACGAGCCCGAAATCCCCGCCCCTGCCGGCGACTCTGAGAACGTTTCGAGCACGAATCCGTTTTCCGGCCGGAAGAAACGGACCAGATAAGCCGCCAGTGGATGCCGGTAAGCTCCGGTCGCCAGTAGTTCATCGAGGCTGGCGAAGCTCTCTTCCCGTGACGTATCGTGCGAGCGAAGATGAATGCGCCGCCCAGCCTGCGGCGTAATTTTGCAGGCAGTCGTTATGTTGAGTGCGACGTTAACGCTGACCGCTCCGGGATGAAACAGATAGAGTGGCCAGATGTCGAGGGTGCCGCCAGCCAAGTCGACGCGACAGGGCGCGGTGGCGACAATTGCCTCCGCACTGGCTTCTGATAGGAATTGTGTGAGGGATTGCATCCTACGATTCGGCCCCCGCCGACAACTCTCTGCCCACGACCAGCACTTCCTCGATAATCTGCGCGACGTCATCTGGCGTAGTGCGGTGATTCACGAAGCAGGCGCGCAATGAAAACTTGCCGTGAACGGTCGCGTTCGACAGAAATACTTTCCCACGCCGGACCACGCGTTGCAAAACCTTCTGATTGAGTTCGTCAGCCGCAAGTTTAGATCGCTGTTGCGGAAGAAAGCGAAAACATACGGCGCTGAGCTTGACCGGCGCCAGCAACTCCAGTTCGGACTCAGCGGCAATCAGGCGCGACAACAACTGCGCATGCTGCAAGTCACTTCGGATTGCCTCACGAAACTTCTCCAGCCCGTGATAACGAAGCGACAGCCACAGTTTTAGGGCGCGAAAGCGTCGCGACAGCTCCATCGATTCCTCGAAATAGGCGAAGCTTTCAATGGGGTCTTCGAGCAGCGACTTAGCGTAGTCTCCGGTATAGGAGAACGCACGGCGGGCGTCGGCCGGATTGCGATACAGCAGACATCCGCAATCCAGCGGCTGATACAGCCATTTGTGCGGATCAAGCGAGAGAGAGTCGGCCCGGTTCAGTCCGGCGAAAAACGCCGGCTCCGCCATCGCCGCCAGAGCACCGTAAGCTCCGTCAATGTGAAACCATGCGCCGGACTCAGTGGCAATCTCGGCCATCTCCGGCAAAGGATCAATGGCGCCCGTGGCTACTGTGCCGGCCGAGCCGACGATCGCAATGGGAGCGAGTCCAGCTTCGACATCACGGGTAATTTCGGCTCGCAGGAGATCGGTACGTATGCGGAAATCGTCATCGCAGGGGACAAGGCGCAAATTGTCGCGTCCGATGCCCAGAAGCGCGATCGCTTTCGGAATCGACATGTGTACTTGTTCGGACGCATAGACGGTCCCTGGCTTCGCACCGCGTTCGTTGGCTGGCAGTCGGGACTCGCGCGCCATCGCCAGTCCCATGAGATTGGCCGCCGATCCACCTCCTGTGAGACTGCCGCTGAAGCTTGCGCATCCGATGGCCTGGGCCAGCCAGCCCACGACTACCCGCTCCATGGTCACAGCGGAGGGCGATGATCGCCACGCAGTTACATTCTGGTTGAGAACGCTGGCCAGCAAGTCCGCGGCGGCGGCGACAGGCTCGCCGGATCCGAAAACATAGCCGAAGAAGCGCGGACTATTGGGACGGACGCCGTCGATTATGTTTGGTAGTTCATCCAAAACAGAGCTACCTATCCCTTTTTCAGGCAATGGCTTAGAGAGTGCACTTTGAGTTTCACTTCCAGTCACCCGCGGGAACGTTGACCGCCCATTGACGGTGGCGAGGTAGTCGAGCGAAAGCTGAGTGATGCGCTCGAAGACCGCTTTGTATTCCTCGTCTGAAAGTATGAGCGGGTTCATGTGGGAATGCGTCCAGCACCAGGTTCAGGTTGGGCGGGAAATTTATTGTAGCGCGACCCAATGAACCAGCGCCCCTACAGCTGACGATAGCTCATCAACTCGATTCCCTCTCGCTTCAGCAACGCCTTCGCCTCCGGCGACGTCAGCAACTGCAATTCCTGTTCGCGGGAGGCGCGCAAGCGAGTGTGGACTTTTTCGAGTGCAGCGTCGTTGTAGCCGGGATGCGTGACAAACTCCCAAGTGCCTTCAGGGATGCTCTCCACAATCGCAGTGAACAGCTTCAAGTCGAGGACGCCGGTCACAGACACTCCCAGCGATCCATCGGTCGTCCGCAATCCGTGAGCAGCCACTTGCCGCCGGAATCGAGCAGCAAAGCTGCGCAGCACATTCAACTGCGCCAGCCGTTTCCAAGCCTGGCGCGTGCGCACCAGGTTAGCCAAGGGGATCGGCCACACCTGGCCAAAGGGGTTGCGTACTGCCCCCACGTTTCGCGCTCGCGCCGCCCGCAACAGGGGACGCAGAACGGCGGGGAACATGTGCGCGTGCTTGTGGGTATCGAAGTGCGAAACAACCACGCCCGCCTCCTGAATGCGCTTCATCTGGGCGATCGTCTCAGCTTCGATTTCTTCCGGATTAAGTTTGTGGCGGAAAGACGCAATCACAAACTGATTCAGGCTGTCGCGTAGCCGGCTGTCAGGGTTAACACCCGATTGCATGAGGCTCGGTACGCGATTCGGTGGCAGAAGAGGCTCACCGTCGAGCAGCACCACGTGGCACCCAACACTGAAGGCCTTTTCCTGCGCAGTAATCGAACGAGCTATTGCAGCGGCCTCGCCAAAGGCGTTGGCGCCAGCCATCAGGGTCGCTGAGGTGACAATGCCCTGCCCCTGGGCTTCGACGATGGCGCGATTTACGCCCGAGGTCAGTCCAAAGTCATCGGCGTTAATGATGAGCCGGCGCACCGCTTCAGTTTAGCAAGGCGGACGTTGCAGAAAGGAGCTGTTTTCGGAGGGTACGAGAAAAGGGTGCTGCGTCCGCCGGCTAGGCGGTTTTAAGGTTTCGACTGGCTGGCCCCTCGCCTTCGCCAAGGTATGTCTTGATCTTTTCCAACAACAGCGGAAACATCTGCTCTTTGGGCAGACAAGCATTCACGTCCTTGCCGCCGTCAATACAACCGTATCCCGTAATCATGATCACCGGAAGTTCTGGGTTGGTGGCGTGCAACTGCCTGGCAAGATCGAGCCCGTTCATCCCATCCATACGAAAGTCAGTGACCAGGATGTCGAACTTTTCGCGCTTGAATTTGTCCAGGGCATCCTGGGCGTTGTAAGCGCTGACCGCGCGGTAGCCTTGCGTTTCGAGGATCTCGCAGCTCAGCCTCGCCAGCACCTCATGGTCGTCTACGAATAAGACTGCCTTCATGCCACACCTGTTCTTTGCTTTCGGAACACAATCCCGCGCGGTACCTACTTATTGTTGGTTTCACGTTCGGCCCAAATAGATGCCCCGGGGTTCAAAAGTTTCGGTGTACCGTCCTCTGACACCGGCAGTCCAGGCACCCGAAGATCTGGACAAGCCTGTGGTTAACTGGGGTCTTGCCACCGCCGCAAAGCCAGCTCCACTGGCTGACTGAGGCGTTTGACCATGCTGGGAAGGCTCATGTACATTCAGACAGTTGTCCCGCCGGCGCCGCAGTCGCAAAGCCACCCGAGGGGCGGTTAGCTCAGTTGGTTAGAGCGCCTGCCTTACAAGCAGGAGGTCGCAGGTTCGAGCCCTGCACTGCCCACCATTTAAATATTGTAAATTCAATTACTTAGCAACATTCCCTCAAGACATAATTTCATGAGTCTGACGTCTGTCCCCAAGGGCTGATGGCCAGATCGTACTGCCGGACATTGATTCGCGAGTGGAAGCAGAGCGGTCAGGCGGCTACACTCTCTTGAATTCACAAAACAATTTGGAAAGGACAACTGAATGAAGAGAACACTGATGTGTGTCGTCCTGGTTCTGATGGCCGTGGCGGCTCAAGCCCAAACCGGGGTCGAGAAGGCTGTTGCCAGCATGGAGCAGCAGTGGGCGGCAGCGGCTAAGATGGCCAACCCCGACTCGGTCGCTCCCCTGCTTGCCGACAATTTCGTCAATCTCAACAGCGACGGGACAATGCAGAACAAAGCCCAAACCTTGGCCACGCTCAAGGGCGGTAAATGGGAGATCAACGAGCTCTCCAACATAAAAGTAACTGTGTTTGGGAACACCGCGATCGCTACGGGTGGATGGTACGGCAAAGGCACCAGCGGAAGCGGCAAGTCAGTCGACACTCATGAGCAGTGGCTGGACACCTGGATGAAGATGCCCAGCGGCAAATGGCAGTGCATTGCTAGTGGAAGTGCTCCTGCAAAAATGTAGTTCGGGGGACGGCCGAATTTGTGCGAGGCAGAACACACTCGCGCTAAGCGAAGCACACCTGTAATCGATGATCACTGGCTGAAATTGGAATCTGAATCAAGCCGCTGCCGAGCGGCTTTTTTCCTGCCCGCTGAAAATTCCTATCGGCTCCGTTAGTGGCTATTGCGGACTGTCAAGGACAGGCGCGCTTTGGCCTGTGAGCACTTCCCGTAGTTTCTGGCACAAGTTTTCCGGCCCCTCCAGCTTGCTGATGAAGAGATCTGCGAAATGTGCGTCGGTCGGAACCTCGTTCACGCCCGAGACCAACACGACCGGAAGAGTGGGCCTGATCGCTTTGATTCTCCTGGCCAGTTCGGTCCCGGTTTCACCCGGCATGAGCTGATCGGAGAGAACCAGATCGATGGACTGCGAGCCGAGAATTTCCATCGCCTGGTTGGCCGATGCCGCTGTCATCACCGCGTATCCAGACTTCTCCAGCACGAGCTTGCGCAGGATCAGCGAGGTCTCCTCGTCATCGACACAAAGAATGGTTCTTTTATGCTGAGCCACGGGCAGCCTCTCGTCGAGAGTTCTCGATGTGCTCTCCCGGTATGTCGGGTTCACTCTCGGCCCGCACCACGGGTATGAGAACCCGGAAACTGGTTACGTTTCCCTGGGGATGGAAGACGGTTCGGAAGCGAATATCACCGTCATATTTCTGAATGATGCCCTTGCTGATCCACAGACCCAACCCGGTTCCCTTGCTGAACTTGGTGGTAAAGAAGGGTTCAAACAAACGCTTTCCGTCTTCCACTTTCACGCCCGATCCGGTATCGCAGATGGCGACACAGACAACTCTTCCCTGCGTCTTCCAGTCGCCGCGCTCGAAGACGCTCACTCGCATACGTCCACCGTTCGGCATGGCCTGGATAGCATTTCCGATCAGATTCAGGAACACTTGTTTCAGTTCTGCGGGAAATCCCTGGATGCTGCCAGTGCTGCGGTATCGCTTGTCGACTTTGATTCTTGCCAGTTGCAGGCGGCGAGTTTGCAACTCCAGCACATTGTCCAGAAGTTCAGCGACAGAGAGTGGTATGGGCTTCTGCGACTCACGGTAGAAGCTCAAAGTCTGCTTGGTGATGTGAGCCACGCGCAACAACTCCTGTTCACCGAGTTGGGCGTAGTACCGGGCCTGGTCGTCGAGCGATGGATGATCGCGGAGCAAGTAAAAAGCGTTGGTAATGGCCTCGAGAGGATTGTTGATTTCATGGGCGATGATGCCCGCCATTCGACCCATGGCTGCCAGTCTTTCGGCATTTCGCAGCGCATCTTCCGCCTTTAACTGGGCGGTGATGTCGCGGTTGATTTCCAGAATGGCTTGTCCCTCTGCCTTCAACGCCTGGCGGCTGGCAACGATCACTTCGTGCCCGTCTTTCGTGCGCTGCACCAGGCGACCGTCCCACCGGCCCGCTTCTTCTATGGTGGCTCCTATTTCAAAATCAGATACCGGGAACTTGGTCTGCAGTACCTCATGAATGTTAGCTCCCAGAACTTCTTCCCGCTTCCAACCATACAGAATCTCGGCACCGCAATTCCAATACTGAAGCACGCCATTCAGATCGCGTACGATGATGGCTTCGGATGCGAGTTCCAAGAGGTCAGCCCGTTCGCGCAACATGTCTTCCATCTTCTTGCGACTGGTTACGTCGAAGAAGGCGCCCACCGCTCCGCGAACATGCCCGGCGCCGTCGAAAAGAGGGCTGGCGCTACCCATCAGGTGGGTTACTGTCCCATCTTGCCGGCGAATTTCCAGTTCCGTACTTTTAACGGGTCTTCCCGTCATCGCCGCCTTTTGGACGGGCAGGTCGGTGGCCGGTACAGGCCTGCCGTTGCGGTATACCTTGTAGGCAAGCGGCTCTTCAAAAGGAGCCGGGAGGGATTCGTTGTCTTCTTGAGTCAGTCCCAACACCTCACTAAGGTTGGCATTGGCAGTGATACTGCGGCAGGCAGGGTCTTGTGCAACAGCGACACCGACCGGCAGAACCTGCATGATCGTCTCCAACTCGGTCAGGCGCTGCTCCAGTTGAGCGTTAAGGTTTCTGATCTGCTCTTCCGCGGCAATTTGCCGACTGACATCTGTATTGGTCCCAAACCAACGCACGATATTGCCGTGGGAATCGCGGATCGGTACGGCGCGCGACAAGAACCAGCGATACTGACCGTCAAGCCCTTTCAGCGGAAATGTGTCTTCCCAAGGTTCACCCGTGTCCCAGCAGCGTTGCAGCCCGCTGACCACGCGAGCCGCATGGTCAGGATGGTGCAGGCTCTGCCAACCCGAACCTTTCATCTGTTCGTCGCTTAGCCCGGTGTATTCGTACCAGCGCTGGTTGTACCAGATGACCGATCCATCCGCGTCGGCCATCCAGGCCAGCTGCGGAATGGAATTGGCCAGCGTCCGGAATTGCGATTCGCTTTCCCGCAACTCCTCGGTTCGCTCTTCCACTCTCTGTTCGAGAACGCGATTGAGCTGCTCCAACTGCCGCGTCTTGCGGTGCAGCTCAGCGAACACGCTCACTTTGGCCCGCAGAACGTCGGGCACCACCGGAACAGAAATGTAGTCGACCGCTCCCCGCTGGTAGCCCTTAATGCGGTCCAGGTCGCTGAGGTGAATCCCGGAGATGAAGATGATCGCTGTTTTGTGAAACCTCGGATGCTGGCGGATCATGTCCGCCAACTCGAAGCCGTCGATTTCCGGCATGCTCACATCCATGAGCACGACCGCGATATCATTTTTCAACAATTGCTGGAGAGCATCCCTACCCGAGGTGGCTTTGATCAGGTTCTCGCCAAGATCGTTGAGCACGACTTCATAGCTCAGCAACTTGGCGGGCTGGTCGTCCACCATCAGGATGTTGACCTTCTCGTCAGGGTTCATGGTCGATCCTGGGCGCACAAGGATATCTTCATCGTCCTCTTACCGGTGCAGCCACATCCGCAACGCCGACAACAACTGCTCGGTATTGACGGGCTTGGCCAGGTATTCCGATGCCCCCGCTTCCAGGCACTTTTCCCGATCACCTTTCATGGCCTTGGCGGTGAGCGCGATTATCGGCAAGCGCCGGAACGACGGATCCTGGCGAATCACCTGCATCGTCTCGTAGCCATCCATTTCAGGCATCATGATGTCCATCAGCACGATCGCCAGATCGGGAGTGGACTCAATGGTCTTAATCGCCTCGCGCCCCGTACCCGCCGTTAATACTGACATGCCGCGGCGCTCGAGCACGCTGCTCAATGCAAAGATGTTGCGGACATCGTCGTCGACCACCAGCACTTTCTTCCCCACCAGAGCTTCGTCTGAACGATGCAGCCGGTCCAGCATTCTCTGCTTCTCGAGCGGAAGATCGGTGACCACCCGATGCAGGAACAATGCGGTCTCGTCGAGCAGACGCTCCGGCGATTCCACATCCTTGACCACTACGCTGCGAGCCAAGGTGTGCAGCCGGGCATCTTCTTCCGGCGTCAACTCTTTCCCGGTAAACACTACGACTGGCAGATCACTCAGCGATGGTGTGTCGCGCAATTTCTCCAGGACCTCGAATCCAGACATGTCCGGCAGCCTCAAATCCAGTACCAGACAGTCATAGGATTCCTCGTTCACAGTTTCGAGCGCCTCGGCTCCGGTCGAAACGACCGACACGTCAATGTCGTCATATCCGAGCAGTTCGCGAATGCTCAACTGCTCCGCCGGATTATCTTCAATCACCAGCAATCGCTTACGGCGTGGCGCCGTGTAGTCCTTGATGCGGGACAGTGCTGCTTCCAGACCTTCCGGCGTCGTGGGCTTGGTAACGAAAGCAAATGCACCTCGCGACAATCCGTGATGCCAGTCTTCGTCCATGGTCAACATTTGAATAGGAATGTGCCGGGTCGACGGATCCTGCTTCAAGTGGTTCAGGATGGTCCAGCCCAGCATGTCGGGCAGGAACACGTCGAGGGAAACCGCGGTCGGCCGGAATTCCCTGGCCAGAGCCAGCGCGTCAGAGCCGCGGAGGGCGACCAGAACCTTGAATCCCTTGTCGCGCGACAAATCACAAAGGACGCGCGCATAGTGCGGATCGTCTTCCACGATCAGCAGTACGGCGTCGCCCGGCTGAATGTCGTTCCGGTCGTCTTCGATCTGCTCCACGTGATGTTCGACCGCCGCAGAAACGCTGGGCAGAGACAAAGTCGCCATCGTAGGTGCAGCGCTGCGGTCGGCGACACCTAGAGCTGAGGGCGACGGACCAACGTACGTCTGCGGAAGATAGAGGGTGAACGTGCTGCCTTTGCCGGGAGCGCTGCGCAACTGAATTTCTCCGCCCAGCAGGCTGGCGAGTTCGCGGCTGATCGCCAGTCCCAGTCCGGTTCCGCCGTACTTCCGGCTGGTGCCGGCATCTGCCTGCTGGAAGGCCTCGAAGATAATTCGCTGCTTGTCCAGCGGAATACCGATTCCCGTGTCGCTCACCTCGAACGCGACCACTGAAGCGGCGCCGCTCAGAATGGGATGGTCTTCGCTCCATCCGCTGGTAGCCGCCGTAACCGCCAGTCGAACTCCTCCTTGTTCGGTGAACTTGAACGCATTGGAGAGCAGGTTCTTCAAAACCTGCTGTAGGCGTTTGGAGTCGGTGACCAGGCTGCGTGCGAGCCGAGTATCCGTTTGGACTTCAAACAGAAGCTTCCTGTTCTCGGCTTCGTGGCTGAAGGGACGACCCACCATTTCGAGCAGGGTCGAGAAGAATACCTCCTCGGCCTCGACCGAAACCGTACCCGACTCGATCTTCGACAGATCGAGAATGTCGCTGATCAAGTTCAACAGATCCGTGCCGGCACCGTGAATCGTGCGGGCAAATTCGACTTGCTTCGACGTCAGGTTGCCGTCTGGATTATCGGTGAGTTGCTGCCCCAGCACCAGAATGCTGTTCAGCGGGGTACGCAGCTCGTGCGACATGTTGGCCAGGAATTCGGACTTGTACTTGGACGTGAGCGCCAGTTCCTTGGCCTTCTCTTCAAGAGCGCGGCGAGCTTGTTCGATTTCCTGGTTCTTGCGCTCCACTTCGGCGTTCTGCTCGGCCAATTGCTGGGCCTTCTGGGCCAGCTGTTCGTTGGTCTGCTGCAATTCTTTCTGCTGGGTTTGCAGCTCGATCGCCAACTGCTGCGACTGCTTCAGCAAGCCTTCGGTCTGCATCGTAGCTTCGATACTGTTAAGCACGATACCGATGCTGGCTGTCAGTTGCTCCAGGAAAGCCAGATGCGACGCGGTGAATGCGCTCAGACTGGCCAGCTCGATCACAGCCTTAACGCGATCTTCGAACAGCACTGGCAGCACGATGACATTCCGCGGAATCGCTTCGAACAATCCTGAGCGAATCGGCACCGTATGCTCCGGAAGCTCGGTAATCAACGTTCTGCGCTTTTCTGCCGCGCACTGCCCAACCAGACCTTCTCCAATATTGATCTGCTTGAGATATCCATCGTCGCTGTTGGCAAAAGCCGAGAGCAGCACCATGCTGCCCGAATCCTCGCTCTCGGTCTGGTAGATGACGCCCTGTTGCGCATTGACCAGCGGCGCTAACTCCGACAGAAGCATGCGTCCCACCGTGGTCAGATCGCGCTGGCCCTGCAACATTCCCGTGAACCTGGCCAGGTTAGTCTTGAGCCAGTCCTGCTCCGTGTTGCGGTCGGTGGTCAACCTCAGGTTGTCGATCATGGTGTTGATATTGTCTTTCAGTTCGGCAACTTCTCCGCTGGCTTCCACCTGGATCGAGCGAGTCAGGTCCCCCTTGGTAACCGCGGTTGCGACTTCGGCGATGGCGCGCACCTGGTTGGTCAGGTTATCGGCGAGCAGATTGACGTTGCCGGTAAGATCCTTCCACGTGCCCGCAGCACCAGGTACGTTTGCCTGTCCACCCAGACGGCCTTCCACACCAACTTCGCGGGCAACCGTGGTGACCTGGTCAGCGAACGTCGCCAGTGTGTCGGTCATGTTGTTGATGGTTTCGGCGAGTGCAGCAACTTCTCCCTTAGCGTTCACAGTCAGCTTCTGAGTAAGCTCGCCGTTTGCGACGGCCGTCACCACCTTCACGATTCCGCGAACCTGTTCTGTGAGGTTGGCGGCCATCACGTTGACGTTGTCGGTCAGATCCTTCCAGGTTCCGGCAACGCCGGCCACCTGGGCCTGGCCACCGAGTTTTCCTTCGGTGCCCACTTCGCGTGCGACGCGCGTCACTTCGGCGGCGAAGGCATTGAGTTGATCGACCATCGTGTTGATGGTGTTCTTCAGCTCCAAAATTTCGCCTTTTACATCCACCGTGATCTTGCGCGACAGGTCGCCACGAGCCACGGCTGTCGTGACCTCGGCGATATTGCGCACCTGCGCCGTGAGGTTGCCGGCCATCGCGTTTACCGAGTCGGTAAGATCCTTCCACGTACCGCCGACGCCGGGGACGTTTGCCTGTCCACCCAGCCTGCCTTCGCTACCCACCTCGCGGGCCACGCGAGTCACTTCGGCAGCAAACGAGCGCAACTGCTCGACCATGGTGTTGAGCGTTTCTTTCAGTTGCAGAATCTCCCCGCGCACGTCGACCGTGATCTTCTTCGACAAATCGCCGTTGGCGATGGCCGTCGCCACCTCGGCGATGTTGCGAACCTGGCCGGTTAAGTTGCTGGCCATGAAGTTTACGTTGTCGGTAAGGTCCTTCCAGGTACCGGCGACACCCGGCACGTTCGCCTGCCCGCCGAGACGTCCTTCGGTGCCGACTTCGCGGGCCACGCGCGTCACCTCGCCTGCGAATGCATTGAGCTGATCGACCATGGTGTTGATGGTGTTCTTCAGCTCCAGGATTTCGCCCTTCACGTCGACCGTGATCTTGCGCGAAAGATCGCCGCGAGCCACCGCAGTCGTAACTTCGGCAATGTTGCGCACTTGACCGGTCAGGTTGCCGGCCATGGCGTTCACCGAATCGGTAAGATCTTTCCAGGTTCCGGCAACACCCGGCACGTTGGCCTGTCCACCAAGTCGGCCTTCACTACCCACTTCGCGGGCCACGCGCGTGACTTCGGCAGCGAAGGAACGCAACTGTTCGACCATGGTGTTCAGCGTTTCTTTGAGTTGCAGAATTTCGCCGCGCACGTCTACTGTGATCTTCTTCGACAAATCGCCGTTGGCAATGGCGGTAGCGACCTCGGCGATGTTGCGCACCTGGCCAGTCAAATTGCTGGCCATGAAGTTCACGTTGTCAGTGAGATCTTTCCAGGTTCCGGCCACGCCGGGCACCTGCGCCTGGCCACCCAATTTACCGTCGGTACCGACTTCGCGAGCCACGCGCGTGACTTCTCCGGCAAAAGCGTTGAGCTGATCCACCATCGTGTTGATGGTGTTCTTGAGCTCGAGAATTTCGCCTTTCACATCGACCGTAATCTTGCGTGATAAGTCGCCGCGAGCCACGGCCGTGGTCACTTCGGCAATGTTTCTTACCTGGCCGGTGAGATTGCCGGCCATCGAGTTCACCGAGTCGGTTAAATCTTTCCAGGTTCCGGCCACGCCGGGCACGTTTGCCTGTCCGCCAAGCCGGCCTTCGGTACCAACTTCGCGGGCTACACGCGTGACTTCTCCGGCGAAGGCGTTGAGTTGATCCACCATGGTGTTGATGGTCTCTTTCAGCAGCAGGATTTCGCCGCTGACGTTGACCGTGATCTTCTTCGACAGATCACCGCTAGCGATAGCCGTCGCCACCTCGGCAATGTTTCTCACCTGGCCGGTTAGGTTGCTGGCCATCGAGTTCACCGAATCGGTCAAATCTTTCCACGTACCGGCAACGCCGGGTACCTGCGCCTGGCCGCCGAGTTTTCCGTCCGTACCCACTTCGCGGGCTACGCGCGTGACTTCAGAGGCGAACGAGCGCAGCTGATCGACCATGGTGTTGATGGTGTCTTTCAGCTCGAGAATTTCGCCGCGCACGTCGACCGTAATCTTGCGCGACAAATCGCCGCGAGCCACAGCGGTAGCCACTTCGGCGATATTGCGCACCTGCGCCGTCAGATTTCCGGCCATGAAATTGACGTTGTCGGTCAAATCCTTCCAGGTACCGGCCACGCCGGGCACTTCGGCCTGACCACCCAGCTTGCCTTCGGTTCCCACCTCGCGAGCCACACGCGTGACTTCTCCGGCGAAGGCGTTGAGCTGATCCACCATCGTATTGATCGTGTTCTTCAGTTCGAGAATCTCGCCCTTCACATCGACCGTGATTTTGCGCGACAAATCGCCGCGAGCCACAGCCGTCGTCACCTCGGCGATATTTCTTACCTGGCCGGTCAGGTTGCCAGCCATCGAATTCACCGAGTCGGTCAAATCCTTCCAGGTGCCGGCCACGCCGGGAACGTTCGCCTGTCCGCCCAAGCGGCCTTCGGTTCCCACTTCGCGTGCCACACGAGTGACCTCTCCGGCAAAGCGGTTGAGCTGATCGACCATCGTGTTCAGAGTTTCTTTGAGCTGGAGAATTTCGCCGCGCACGTCGACCGTGATCTTGCGCGACAGATCGCCGTTCGCGATCGCAGTTGCTACTTCTGCGATGTTGCGCACCTGGCCAGTCAAGTTACTGGCCATGAAGTTGACGTTGTCCGTGAGATCCTTCCAGGTCCCACCGACACCGGGCACCTGCGCCTGTCCGCCCAGTTTGCCCTCGGTTCCTACTTCGCGGGCCACGCGCGTGACTTCGCCGGCGAAGGCGTTCAACTGATCCACCATGGTGTTGATGGTGTCTTTGAGTTCGAGAATTTCGCCTTTGACGTCGACAGTGATTTTGCGCGACAGGTCGCCGCGAGCCACGGCGGTCGTCACCTCGGCAATGTTTCTGACTTGTGCGGTCAGGTTTCCGGCCATAGCGTTGACGGAATCCGTCAGATCTTTCCAGGTACCAGCCACACCAGGCACAACAGCCTGCCCGCCAAGCTTGCCGTCGGTGCCGACTTCGCGAGCCACGCGGGTCACTTCTGAGGCGAACGAGCGCAACTGATCGACCATGGTGTTGATAGCTTCTTTGAGCTGCAGAATTTCGCCACGCACATCGACCGTAATCTTGCGCGACAAATCGCCGCTGGCCACAGCCGTCGCTACTTCAGCAATGTTACGCACTTGGCCGGTAAGGTTGCTGGCCATCGAGTTCACTGAGTCGGTTAAGTCCTTCCAGGTTCCGGCGACGCCGGGAACCAGCGCCTGGCCACCCAGCTTGCCGTCGGTGCCGACCTCGCGGGCCACGCGGGTCACCTCGGCGGTGAACACGCCGAGCTGCTGAATCATAGTGTTCACGATGTTCGCCGAGCGCAGAAATTCGCCTTCCAGCGGACGGCCATCTACATCAAGACGAACCGTCTGTGTCAGGTTTCCCTGAGCGACGGCGGCGATGGCGCGGGTAACTTCCGTGGTAGGCCGCAGAAGATCTTCGGCCAGAGTGTTGACCGATACCTCCATTTCGCCCCAGGAGCCGCGTAACTGATGGAAGCGAGCACGCTCACGCGTCTTGCCCTCTTTGCCGATAGCCTGCCCCACGCGCTTCAATTCCTGAGCCATCTGCTCGTTAGCCGCCACAATCTCGTTAAAGGTGTCGGCGATCTTGCCGGGCAGACCGGTCCAGGCTACAGGCAAGCGCACGGAAAAATCGCCGTCGCGCACGGTCTGCAACGACGCCAGAATAACCGCCAAGTCAGCAGCTTCGGGCGGTGAGGCGACGACCGTATTGCCATTGCTGGGAAAGGTTGAAACGTCGGGTGAGGAATTCGGGTCCATAGATGCTTGTGCGGCGGAATCCATGGTTTTCTCCTGAGCGCGGTACAAGGTGCTGAGCTTCTCCTTGAGAACTTTGCTATAGCGGGTCAGCATTCTGAGTACCTGAAAGTAGCAAATCCTGAGGACAAAGTCTGTTCTGACAATTACTTAGCACTTCCGAATTAAGACTGCAGGGCGGAGCCATCGAGGCGGACGGCAAGAGACGAACAAATTCGAACAACTACTCAGATGCGAAAACCTGGATCAGCCCAACCCGTTGATGCAGCCCTAAAAAACGAGGTTGCCCAATAACAGCGTCATTCCGAAAATTTCTTGGGAATTTGGATCAGGGTCAGCAGACAGAAGTCGCTATGGCGCCCGCTTTTGCGGAACGCCAGCAGTCAATGTACTACTGTCATCGTCGCTTGCAGTTTTCAACGTCGCTATCGATTCCCGATGAGTTTCCCTAAGTGATACTGGTCAGCCACCACGGGCAGCATGTATTGTCATTTCACAACTGCTTTCTTCCGTTCATATGTTTTCCAACAATCGGCTAGATGTTATTCAGGAGGCACGTCGAGGGGTCATGCCGGAATCGCGAATCCCGATCGCTATCTGGTTGCTGTTGGGAGCCTTAGCTTGTTGGGGACTATTGTTGTCCGGAGCTTGCGGCTCCGGAAGTTCCGGTTTCTCGTCCAACGGCCAGAGTCAGACCACGCAACCGGCACAGATCTATCCCAATCCTGAGGTTGCGCTGGGAGAGCGGCTGTTTCTGGAGACACGTTTCGCCGAGTACTTTGCCGTGAATATGACCGGCATCAATCAGCCGCTGAGCGCGGGAGATCCGGCGGTGGCAAATGTGCAAACTACATCGGGCACGTTGCCCGGACCTTTTGCCGGGCAGTCGATGAACTGCCGATCCTGTCACTTTGTGGTGGAGTTCGAAGGCGTTTCAGGAGCGGGAAACCGTACCTATGCCGACTTTACCTCCCGCAGTCCGCTGCCCCGGACGATCAACGGCTTTGATCACACGCCGCGAAATGCCGAGCAGATGGTAGGCTCGTTGATGACACGTTCCGGGCCGACCTTCCTTCATTCCGACGGCGAGTTCAATGACCCGATCGACCTGGTAGAAAGCACGCTGACGGGACGCAATCTGGGCTGGTCGCCCGATCAGCAAAGCCAGGCCATCGCCCACATTGCGCGTGTCATCCGTGAAGACGATGGGGGTGGGAACCTGGCTGCGCAGCGCTCCAGCGGTATTTCTTACAGCACCCTGTTGCTGGGAACATCTGGCACGATTCCCGCGCAATTGGTGATTCCGGCTGCCTATCGGCTCGATGTGCAAAATGCGACCGACCAGCAGGTACTCGACGCGGTCGCCAAACTCATCCAGGCCTATATGGCGGCGCTGTTGTTCAAGCAAAGCAGCACTGGTTTGCAAAGTGGATCGCCCTACGACTCGTTTCTCGGACTGAACCTGTTGCCCCGGCAACCGAACCCGGGCGAAACCGTGGCGGCTTACAACCAGCGTTTACTGCAAGCCGTTAGCGCTCTGAAGAATCCCAAATTTGTGTCTGGCACGACCGGGACGTTCCGATATCACTCGCAGCCCTATGTATTTGGCAGCAATGAATTGGCCGGCCTGAAGATTTTCCTCAGCAGCGCGGTAAACCCCACGGATGGCTCGCAGCACGCCGGCAATTGTGCCTCATGCCACGCTGCGCCCATTTTTACCGACATGGTGTTTCACTGTACCGGAGTTTCGCAGGAGGAATATGACGCGGCCAACGGGAGCGGGGCATTCATGACTCTGGCCGTTCCCTCTCTTGCCCAGCGCAATGCCAACTACAACCAATATCTTCCCATGACGCTTAATCATCCTTCGGCAAGCGAGGCCTTCCGGCACATCGCAGTACAAGGACAACCGCAATTCGCCGATCTTGGGTTGTGGAACGTCTACTTGAATCCGGATATGCTCAACCCGCAATCGGATCTGGCCAGCGTGGTGTGTGCGGCGGGCAACGACTGCTCGGTCGATCAGGGTCTGGCCAACACCATCGCGCAGTTCAAGACGCCCAACCTGCGCGATCTGGCCGACTCCAGTCCATATTTTCACAACGGCAGCAAGCTTACCTTGCAAGACGTAATCAACTTTTATATCTCTAATTCGCAACTTGCCCGGCAGGGGAACCTGCGGAACGCCCCCGCACAGTTTCAGAGTATGTCCATCGACCAAAGTGACGTGAGTGCTCTCGCCGCGTTCCTGCAATCCTTGACGGAGGATTACGACGACAGTCATCTCCCGGCCCAGTAAGAGCTGGTTTGACGATTCGGACGGAGGTCACGTGGGCTCGCCTGGTATGACAGTGTGGCAACTGGGTCAGGCCTTCGGCAGCGCACTGGAGAAAGAGCAGGCAGGTTCCATGACGTTGACCCCAGAGAGCAGGAACAAGTAAGATGAACACTGCGGGGGTGGTGGTGAAGTTGGTTATCACGTCGCCCTGTCACGGCGAAGGCCGCGGGTTCGAGTCCCGTCCACCCCGCCATCTTCCCTTCTGATCCAAACTAACTCCTACTCATTTGAAGTTTCCCGGTCACGTCCGGTTGTCGTTGCGGGGGCTGACAAAACCTCATTGCCGCAATCTAGTGGCAATCCAATAATCGATGCTGTATCTCCCCGGGCCGGAACAGATCAGCCACACAAAGAAGATCGCGTACAGAACTTCGGGAAGATAAAGAAACTCGTCCAGCCAGTTCAATGGTGTGAGTCCTTTAGGCATACCGCCAAGCTTCGCAGTCAGGATGGCGACGAACATGTCCACCAGCAGAGCAAGGCTGGCCACGCTCGACAGTAGCCCCACGCACAGCAGGCAACCACCGGCAAATTCTACTCCGGATACGAAATACGTCATCAGGCGCGGAAGAGGGACCTTGGCGGCTACAAGCGTTTCGTACATGGATTGAGTCTGGCTGGCAACGAAAAGCTTATTTGCCCCGGAGATAGCGAAGAATAGACCGAGTGAGACTCGCACCACCAGGATCGCAAGCGACTCCAGCCGGTTACTGCCTTGCAACACAAACCGAAATAAGCGGCCCCATTCCATTTCCTTGCGACCCTCCTGGAAACGTCTAGGCATTGCCCGTTATTTCTGCGAAGGAATGTAACCCCAGTTACTGATACCGGTAAGTGTGCATTAGTTTCAATTGTTAGCTTCTTAGAGGATTGCATTGAATCGCCGCCAGGGGATCGTGGGCCGTCCTAACTGACTCATTCGTGCCGCAAACACTCTACTGGATCAAGCTTGGCCGCGTTGCTGGCCGGCGTGATACCGAAGGCAACTCCCACCGCACAGGAAACCAGCAGCGCAATGAAAGCAGAAAGCAGACTGAATGGAACATAGTGATTGGTGAAGATCTGGATTGCAATCGGAATTCCCAGACCAACTATCAACCCTACGGTGCCACCTAGCAGAGCGATCAGTACGGCTTCGAAAAGGAATTGCAGAAGGATCGCCCGGCGAGTGGCTCCTACCGCTTTACGAACGCCGATTTCGTGAATGCGCGAGTGGACGGTCGCCAGCATGATATTCATGATTCCCACCCCGGCCGCAATCAGAGTGACCGCCGTAAACAGGAGCAGGACAGAGGTAAAAGCGTTGGCGGTCTTGTTGGCCAGCCGCAACACGTCCGTAAGGTTGCTGACGTTGTATACCGATTCGCGGCGGTGTCGTGCGGCGATCACCGAGTGAATGCTGTCGGTAGCCTGGGGTATGAGGGAGGAGTCAGACATGGAGAAGTAAATCTGATTCACAGCGGTTGTGCCGGTAAACGCCTGGGCAACCGAATACGGAATCAGAAGCGTGTCGTCCTCGATCTCCGATCGTCCAAACGTGTCCACGCTCTCGCGGAAAGTGCCGATGATGACGAACGGCACCTCCTGGATCTTGATGGTCTGTCCCAGCGCCAGATCGAGCGAGCCAAATTGCTGCTTCGCCAAACTCTCGCTAATGAGCGCTACCTTGTTGCCGGACTGCGAATCCTGCTGATCGAAAAATCTGCCGGCACTGACGATAATCCGCCGTACGCTTTGATAGGCAGGATCGACTCCCAGAATCAGGACGTCGCGTTCTTTGCCCCCTCCCACCACCATTCGCTCATGCAGGTTGAGCACCGGCGATGCGGCTTGAATGCCGGGAACCTGCTGCCGGGCCGCAGTCATGTCTTTGACCGTAAGATAATCGGCCGCGCCGACGCTTGCGGCCGCGCTGGAGACGCCGGAGTATTCGGCCCAAATCACGTTCGTACCGACGTTTTCGATCTGAGTCAGCACATAGCTTTTGCCGGTGAGCGCAACCGTAACCACCAGAATGAGAGCAGTGGTACCGACGGCCATACCCAGAGCAGTCATCGCGGCCCGTAGCTTGTCGGCGCGCAGCGAGTCTATTCCCATCGAGAGAAGTTCCCGCAGGACCAGCGCTCCGGAAACATCGAAGCGCGACAACCTCGAAGGCGGCGTGGCTACTTCAGGCATAAGCTGCTACTTACTACCGATGAGCACCAGGGTCACTCCGACGCAAACAAGCGCGATCCCGATCCAGCGTTGGGGGCTGACCCGTTCGCCGAGAAAGAAAGTGCCTCCTATTGCGCCCACCAGATAACTGAGCGCCGTTACCGGCACGACGAAACTGACCTGTTCAAACGAAAGCAGCAGCAGCAAAGAAAAAAAAGCCAGCGCCATCATGGCGACGCCAATCCAGATCCACTTCAGCTGCAAGGCACGATAAAGCAGGCTGGCCATTGCGCCAGGATGAAATTTCTCCAGCTCGCCGGTTTGTTGCATCGCCCGGCCGAGGCAAAGCTCACCCCAGGTTCCGACTACGATAATCAGCACAAATAATACAAATTCCAACATTAGCCGGCGGTTTCCGTGGTTCGAGGATTGGTGCCTCGAATAAAGGAGACACCCGCGCAAATCAACGCAATTCCTGCCCAGCGGAGCGGGGAAACTGTTTCGCGCAGGAAAATCGCTCCTAGAACCGCGATCACCGCGTAGCTTAATGCGGCGGCTGGTTGCACATAACTGTAATCGGCCAGAGATAGCGCCAGCATGTAGGCGGCGATAAAGGTGATGAGAAAGGCAATTCCCGTCCAAATCGTGATGGAACCGAAAACACGAAGGAAAACTGGCGCCAGTGCTGACGGCGGCCAGATCCTGACTTCGCCAACCTGCTTCATACCTTTCGCGAGTAACAGATTTCCGACCGGCCCGGCAAACATCATCACGGCGATGAGAAGGTAAGTTTTTGCATGAAGTCGAGTATGCATGCGTTTGCGAACGGCTCTCGTTCGAAGAGCCTCGACTTATGGTACACGAAGCTTTAGGGACGACATTGGCATCACATTCAGAGTGGGGATTGGCGTGCATAACCGTGGCAGCGGAAAGGGCCTCTTTGGCTTCTGGAAAAACAGCAGCAGGCTGATTAACGACTTGGCCTCAGTTGACGGATTGCCCCAAAAGGGGTAGCTCATGCGACTCCTGTTCCGCGGGAAACGGCAGTATTTGTGTTAGTTTAGTAGGTTAGTAACGAAAGTTTAATCATTGTGTGCGGCATAGCCGGATTCACTCATAAAGGCGGTTTTCCGCGGCCAGAACGCATTGCCGCCGCGACGGCTACCTTGGTCCACCGCGGACCCGACCAGCAAGGTGTCTACCAGTCCGCCGTTTGTTCCCTAGGCGCTACTCGGTTGAAAATTCTGGACTTGGAGTCCGGCGATCAGCCCATTCGCAGCGACGATGGCGACGCCGTAATCGTCTTCAACGGCGAAATTTACAACCATCTCGAAATCCGGGCCGAACTGGAGAAATCTGGTCACCGTTTTTATACCCACTGCGACACGGAAACCGTGCTTCATGCTTTTCTGGAGTGGGATACAAATTGTTTTCAAAAACTGCGCGGGATGTTCGCGGTAGCTCTTTGGACCGACTCCGCTCGTCGCCTGGTGTTGGCGCGCGACCGGGTCGGCATCAAGCCGCTCTACATCGCTCATCGCGGCGAAGAACTCTACTTCGGCTCTGAGCTGAAAGCGATCCTCATTCATCCTGAGATCGACCGCTGTCTGAGCCTGCAAGCGCTGGATTGTTACCTTGCGCTCAATTACATACCGGCTCCCTGGACCATGGTAGAAGGCGTCTGCAAGGTGCTGCCGGGAACGTGGGTCGAGTGGAAAAATGGGACGACCCGGTCTGAGACATATTGGACGCTGCCCGATCCGCAAATCAGTCATCGATCGTTGGATTCGGCAAGCGAAGAACTCGATGGGCTGCTGCAACAATCGCTCAGCGAGCACCTTATTTCTGACGTTCCCCTGAGCGTCTGGCTTAGCGGTGGCTTGGATTCGTCGACCATCCTGCACTATGCTTCGCGCGCCACATCTGCCAAACTGCAAACTTTCTCGATCTCATTTCGGGGCCGCAGTTTCGACGAGAGCAGCTACATCCAGCAGATGGTGTCGGAATACGGCACCCAGCACGAAGAGCTGGACCTGAATCCGGAGCAGGACCTTGAAGGCGCAATCCAGGAGTTCGCTTACTATTCGGACGAGCCCAGCGCCGACGCTGGAGCGTTGCCGCTGTGGTTCCTGGCCAAGCTGAGCCGGACGCGAACCGAAGTCGCACTGAGTGGCGAGGGTGCCGACGAACTGTTCGGCGGATATCTTACCTATCGCGCCAGCCGTGTGGCTTCGTATCTTCGGCTGCTACCCAAAAGTTCGCTGCGATTGGGGCAGTGGATGATGCAAGCCTGGCCGGTGTCTGATGACAAGATCGGTCTGGAGTATAAAGTCAAGCGTCTGCTGGCGGGCAGCCTGATGTCTCCCGCGCGCGGCCACGTTTACTGGAATGGAACATTTTCCGATCAGGAGAAGAGGCGCCTGGTCACCGAGCGACTTCCGCGCACGCTCGATCAGATTCTGAGTGACCAGGGATCCAAACTCGCGTCCGCCAACGGCAACCTCGATCCCTATCTTTGGTTCGATCAGAAGTACTACCTTGCCGACGATATCCTGGTGAAATCGGATCGTATCAGCATGGCGCACTCGGTCGAAGTGCGGCCGCCGTTTTTGGATCACCGCATCGTTGAGTTTGCCAGCCGGATTCCGGCATCGTTGAAGATTTCGGGATCGCGGCAAAAAATCGTGCTGCAACACCTGATGAAAGACAAGCTTCCGAAATCAATATTGCAAAGGCCCAAGGTCGGGTTCGACATTCCAGCGCACGACTGGCTTCGCGGACCGCTGCGTTCCCTGTTGATCGAAACCTTGCGAGCTGGAGCCGCCGAACACGCTGACATCTTTAATCAGCAAGTAATCGAGAGCCATCTACAGGACCACTTAGAAAGGCGCGTAAATATTGGCTATCACTTATGGGGATTAATGATTCTGTTTTTGTGGATGAAAAAGTGGAGCATCAGGGCGCCGAAGCCCTCGGTCAGCAGCCAAGTGGTTTCCGCCGGTGGCGTGGGAGCCTATATCTAGCGCTGCTGCTGATTGCGGGTTTGGTGTACCTGGTCGGGATCATCTCCCCCCCTTCGCTAGCTGACGATGTAGACGCCGTTCAGGCGCAAATTGGCCGGAACATGCTGACCACGGGAGACTGGGTTACGGCCCGGCTCGACGGTATTGCTTACCTGGAAAAGGCGCCGCTGGTTTACTGGTTGATGGCGCTGTCCTACAAAGTATTTGGCGTCCATGACTGGGCGGCACGAATTCCCATCGCGTTGTTTTGCGTTGCGCTCGCCTTGCTGACCGCCGCTTTCGGAGTTTGGGCCTTCGGCAGGAAAGCCGGTTTTTATGCCGGACTGTGTATGGCCACGTGCGTGGGACTTTTTCTGTTTACCCGCGTCCTGATTCCCGATGTCATTCTGGCGTTCACCATCACGCTGGCGATGTGGGCGCTGCTGCGCGTTACCGACGAGGATGAGCCCCATCCCCGCGCCTGGGCTTTCGCCCTGGCGGCAAGTTTGGGAACCGGGCTGTTGCTGAAGAGCCTGATTGGAGTGCTGTTTCCGATCGCTGCCAGCCTGATCTACCTCTTCCTGACGAAGCAATTATTTCTGGCGAAAACATGGAAGCGGCTACATCCCTTCAGCAGTCTGGCAATCATCCTATTGATCGCGGTTCCCTGGCATGTGCTGGCCACGCTGCGAAATCCTCCATACTTTTCCTTATCCATGCATAGCGGGCCGGGCGAATATCACGGCTTCCTCTGGTTCTTCTTCATCAATGAGCAGTTGTTGCGTTTCCTGAACCTGCGCTATCCGCGCGACTACAACACCGTGCCGCGGTTATGGTTCTGGCTCTTCCACCTGATCTGGCTGTTCCCCTGGAGTGTTTACCTGCCGGCCGTCGCGAAGTTGTCGTTCCGTCCGTTGGACCGGGCAGGACGCACACGGCTGCTGGCCTTATGCTGGATCGGGTTCGTGCTGGTGTTCTTTACCTTCTCCACCACGCAGGAATATTATTCGATGCCCTGCTATCCCGCGTTCGCCTTGCTGCTGGGCTCGGCGATGGCGATGGGCGGCAACTGGATTCGGCGTGGAACCCAGGTGCTTACGGCGCTGGCAGCTTGCTGTGGGGCGGCGGTGGTTACGATTCTTGTTCTGGTGCGGCATGTGTCGACTCCGGGCGACATCTTCAGCGCCCTCAGCGCGCATCCCGGCGTCTATACCTTGTCGCTGGGGCACTTCGAGGATCTCACCCTGACGAGCTTCGCTTATTTGCGACTGCCACTTGCATTGGCTGGCGTAGCTTTTCTGGTTGGCGCGGTCGGGACGTTTCGCGCGGTGGGAAATCGCGCGTTCCTGAGTGCAGCGTTAATGATGGTGTTGTTCTACGGAGCCGCTCAGGTGGCGCTGGTGGTGTTCGATCCTTTTCTGTCGTCGCGGCCTTTGGCGGAGGCGATCTTGCATTCGCCCGACGGGCAACTCATCCTCGACCGTCACTACTACGCGTTCTCGTCGGTGGCTTTCTATACCAATCGGCCAGCGTTGCTGTTGAATGGACGAAAGCTCAATCTGTCCTACGGTTCTTACGCTCCGGGCGCGCCCGATGTTTTCATCGACGATGCTCAACTGAAAAACCTGTGGCTCACGCAAACCCGGTATTACCTGGTCGCCAGCGAATCGGCTCTGCCGCGCTTGCAGAATCTTGTTGGACCGGAAAAGTTGAACGTGGTGGCAGAAAGCGGAGGCAAGTTTGTGCTCACCAATATTCCGCTTCCCAAGCCGGATGGCCCGAGCGCCAGGATCTCGCCGCCGGATAACTCTCGCCAGAATCCAGCCCATGAATCGACGCTAGCGAGGTTGCCGGTTCATGCCGCGACATACCGTATTCATCTCGATTCACGAGGGCTGGCCTCCACAATCCCCCGCAAATACGCAGCAAACCCGGTATATTTGTATAAGCACAAGTGTGTTTACATTGAAGCATCGTCGTAAAGATGGCCCTGCGATCGACCAGATAGCGTCCGCCGTCCAGTCAATCGTATTTCAGAACCAGGGCCGTAATATTCCAGTAGGTTCGCTAGACTTTATAAGTCGTAAGGAGATTGCATGAGAATTGCCGTATTGGGTGGGGATGGTTATTGTGGATGGGCAACCGCTTTGTATTTGTCCAAACAGGGACATGAAGTTGCGATCGTTGACAACTACATTCGCAGAAAATGGGATATCGATCTTGGCGTTTCGACTTTGACCCCGATCCTCTCCCTGCGCAACCGAGTGCAACTGTGGAAAGACCTCACCGGCAATGTCATTCACATGTTCGAGGGCGACATGCGCGACTACACGTTCCTGTCGGCCCATATCAGCGACTTCAAACCCGATACGGTGATCCATTTTGCCGAGCAGCGGTCCGCGCCGTACTCCATGATCGACCGCGAGCACGCTGCCTTCACCCAGGTAAACAACATCGTCGGCACCCTGAACTTGCTATTCGCATTACGCGAGTTTAAGCCCGACTGCCACTTGGTGAAATTGGGGACGATGGGCGAATACGGCACGCCCAACATCGATATCGAAGAAGGCTACATCAAAATCGAGCACAACGGCCGGAGCGACGTGCTTCCCTATCCCAAGCAGCCCGGCTCGTTCTATCACCTTTCCAAGGTCCATGACAGCCACAACATCATGTTCTGCTGCCGGGCCTGGGGACTGCGGGCCACAGACCTGAATCAAGGTGTGGTTTACGGCACCACGACCGATGAGACCGCCTTGGACGAAGGCCTGATCAACCGCTTCGACTACGACGAGATTTTCGGTACTGCTCTGAACCGCTTCTGCATTGAAGCGGCCGCCGGCCATCCGATCACGGTTTATGGCAAGGGCGGACAAACGCGCGGATTCCTCGATATCCGCGACACCATTCGCTGCGTCGAAATTGCCTGCCACCATCCCGCCAACCCCGGTGAGTTCCGCGTGTTCAACCAGTTCACGGAACAATTCTCAGTGCTGGAACTGGCCCACATGGTGCAGTCGGCTGGAACGAAGTTCGGCTTGAAGGTGGAAATCGATCACCTGCCCGATCCGCGCGTGGAGTCAGAAGCACACTATTACAACGCGAAGAATTCCAAGCTGATCGATCTTGGTCTGCAGCCGCACATGCTTTCGGATTCGCTGATCGATTCGATGATCAATATTGCGCTGAAATATAGCGATCGCATCGACACCACGGTGTTCCTCCCGCAGGTGAACTGGAGAAACGCCAGCAACAGTCGCAATGGAACAGTGCGGACGCCTTCTGGAGTGACGTTGGTGACCTCGGAGATTTAAGCATTGAGGGGGCGCGGCTTCAGCTGCGCTTTGAATACTCATTCCTTGTCATCCCGACCGAGGACTTCATTCCGCGCGGAGGGATCTGCGGATTCCATTCGCCGGATACTCGCCAACCGTTCAATCTACCCGTGCGCAATCTTCTCGCTGACCAACCGCGCCGCCTTCACCGCGCTCACCACTTTGCCGGAGAAGATGTGGATCTCCCCGGGGGCTGTTTCCTGCACATACAGTGTCCGCCGGTCCTGCTGGGGACTGTTCTCTACCACGCGCATGGTAAAACGCGATCCCAGGTAAACTGCCTCGGCTGCCGCGGGAACACCGAGCGCTGCGTCCTGCCGCATGGCTTCGAACCGGCCCCAGGAAATCGGCACGAAGCCTGGCCCGTTCAGCAGCGGCACATATTGCTCAGGAATCGGTTCGCTGGGATCGGTGGTAGTCCAGTGATTACTGTGCTTGGCCGATCCCCACATCGATCGTTCCGAGCTGCCATAGGGATCGAACGCGGTAAACGGGCCGTCGACGATCACCAGTGACACGCCTTGCAGTTGTTTCGGCAACCGGATGAGAATTTTCTCCGCTACCTGATATTTCACCGACTTGAACAGGCCGCGTGAAGGTCCCAATCCATAGGTCGCCCATACGACATAGTCATATTCCGGACGCATCGATGGCAGAAACGCCTGTTGATGGAAGTTAATTCCCTGTGCTCGGATCTGGTCGGTCAACAAATCACGCAGGATTTCGGGATCGTAGATCTGCTCTTCGACCTCGTAACACTTGTCGATAAAGTCGAAGTTCATCCAATCGGGACGGCACGGATCCAAGCGGAATTTGTATTTGTGCATCACCTGCTCGAACAGCTTGGGCGGCGTTTGCGAACCTTCGTGCGGGATAGCGTAATAATGCCGGCTGTTGCGAACGATGGCAGGCGCGAAGGTCTCCAGGAACTCCTGCCGGGCGCCCATGGTTTCCTCAATGGTCTCGGGACTGCGAGGATAATGATATCCGGAATGGATGCGGAACTGATTGATGCCTGACGCTGCGTTGAGCACGCCGATGGGATCGAAGAGGTGGACATCGTGGCCTTGTTCGGCCAGGCGGATTGCGGTGGTGGCGCCGTAAACTCCGGCGCCGGCAATGGCAACTTTTGATTTATGCATTATGAGTATGTTTGGTCGAAGATTCGACTTTCCGATAAGTACCAACGAAGTGACGCTCGAAACTTATTATTTCTTTCCATGCGGCACGTTTCCCGGATTAACGGGGACGAGAATTCCATCGCGTATGTGGTAATCGAAACCGCGCCAGCGAATGGTGTTTCGCCCGAAGCTGGCCACCCAGATGGCGAACGCCACCAGGTCCCACAGCGGGATCAGCAGCATCTTCGGCCACAGGCCTTTCTGGCCCATCACGCGCACTCCAATCAGCCAAGTTATAATCACGCGCATCACAACGTAGCTGCCCAGATAGCCCAAAGCCACCGGCCACGTCGGATGGGTGGCCACGGCGATCAGCGCCCAGACCAGCCCCCAGGTGAAGACCAGCCCGCGATGTCCTTGCCGGCGCACCAGGCGCATCACCGTCATCCAGCGCACGCGTTTGTAGAACAGGTCTTTCAGCGACGCGAAATCAGCGACGGATTTCACGACATACGGCAGCAACTTGACCTCGGCCTGCGCGGCTACCAACCGCCCCACGTTGAGGTCGTCGGCCGGCCGATTTTCAATGGTCTCGTAGCCACCGAAGCCGGCAATGCGCTGCTTGGTGGTGACAATCGATTGCCCGAACATGAACTTCACGCCGTCCAGTTGCCAGGCCACCAGGATGCCGGCGAAGAAATCTGAGATCATGCCAATCGACTGCAGCTCCTGCACGAAGGTCGTCTCTTCGGTAGAGACATATAGCGTGGTCGCACCGCCTACTTTGGGATCGCGAAAGGGATGTGCCACGGCCCGCAGATAATCCGACCCAACCCGAATGTCGCCATCGGTGATGACCAGGAGATCGTATTGCGCCTCGTGCACCAGCCGCACCAGACGGGCAATCTTGTCGTTGATGGCGCTACGCCCGGAGCCAAACAGCAGACGAATCTTGCGCTCGGGAAAATCGGCGATCAGCTTTTCCAGCACCGGCAGCGCCGGGTCGTCAGCGTCGACGCAGAAAACGATTTCGTATTCGGGATAGTCCTGGCGACAGAAGCTGGCATAATTTTCGTACGCGTCCTCATCCAGGCCGCGAATCGGCTTCAGGCAACTGATAGGCGGGAAAAAATCATTGTTGGCCGGGTTCTCTGCGCGCGAGACCCGGCGATAACGAAGCGAACTGTAGATCGCCAACAGGTAATAAATGCCGGGAATGGCGGCGACCATCAGGACGATGTAGCCTGCGATGGTCAACGTACTGTCTCTCGAAGTGTGTGGGTTAACTGCTTCACGGGAGCGAATTACGGATGCGCCGGAACCGGACTGACGCGTCCTGTCGGCGCCACGAACGATTGAAAGGCAAAAGTGTAATCTAACATACGAGCAAAAGCCCGGTCGAGGACTCGGATCGCGCCTGCGGGCTGCCTTGCGTAACATCAGTGGAACATCATGGCATGAGGGTATGCGTAACCGGCGGTACGGGATTTCTAGGTGGATCTCTGGTGCGGGATCTCCTCGCCCGGGAACATACCGTACAAGTGCTGGCACGGCCCTCGCATCGGGCTGTGGAGTTGCGGCGCGCCGGGGTCGAAATCATCGCCGGCGATCTCGCCGATCCCGTATCCATCGCGCGTTCGGTCAAGGATGCCGACGTTGTCTACCATCTCGCGGCCAAGGTTGGTTCGCCGGGCACACGAGCGGATTACCTTGAAACCAATGTTGCAGGGACTGAGCGCGTCCTGGCTGCGTGCGAACAGCAGGGCGTCGGCCAGATTCTTTACGTCGGTTCGCTCTCGGTTTATGGCCCGGTTCGCGAAGGCGAGCGCATCGCCGAAGGCACTCCGCTCGACGAGCGTCCCGAGCAGCGCGATCCCTACTCTGAATCGCGGATTGCCGCCGATCGTCTGGTGACTTCGTTCGCGCAGCGAACGGGAATACCGACCGTCATCATTCGCCCGGGAATCATATTTGGGCCGGGAAGACCGCTCCCGCTCGGCATCCTGGCATTTCGGCTGCGGAAGACAAACGTGGTGTTCGGCGATCCTGATAACCGCATCCCGCTAAACTATGTCGAGAATCTGACTGATGTGATGCAAACAGCGGTCGCCTGTGGGAGTGGCTTCCGGCACTTCAATGTAGTGGATGACGACGAGTTGACCCTGCGCCAATATCACCAGACAAAACGAGGGGTCGACGGCACCGAGACTTATTTTTCCTCGGCGTGGCCCATCCGCGTCGCCGGCCCCCTGACGGAGTTCCTGCGACCGGTTCTGCCCATGGGAGATCTGCGACTCTCGGAGCGGCAAATTCGCAGGTCATTGCAGAATCGCTGGTACGACACCAGCCTCATCCGGAACAAAACCGGCTGGCAGCCGCCAGTGTCATTGCCTGACGCGGTACGACGAACTGCGAATTCGCGGGCGGCCTCAAGCTAGAGCAGTTTGACCGCACCACGAATGGCTGAAAATTCGGCACGCAAATCCCGCAGCGAGGTTCACTTCTTGGAGGGCGCCACCTCAAATGACACCCGCTTGCCTCCCTCCAGTAACTGGGTTTCATCGAGGCGGCCGAAGATCTCCAGCAGTTTCGCGATTATGCCAGTCCAACCTGTCTGATGGCTGGCTCCCAAGCCGGCGCCGTTGTCGCCATGGAAGTACTCGTAAAACAGAATATCGTCTCTCCAGTAAGGATCAGTCTGAAACTTCTCGGTGCCTCCGAATACGGGCCGGCGGCCAGACTCGTTTCGCAGAAAGATCTTGGTCAGGCGACCGACGATCTCCCGGCCAACTTCGAACAAGTTCATCATGCGTCCCGATCCAGTTGGGCATTCGATTTTGAAGCTGTCGCCGTAATACAGGTAATACGTCATCAGGGCCCGGATGATAAGGGCGTTCACCGGCATCCAGATGGGACCGCGCCAGTTGGAGTTGCCGCCAAACATCCCCGAGTCGGATTCTGCCGGTAGATAATTGACCCGGTATTCCTGACCTCCCACGTTGATCACGTAAGGATGGTCTTCATGGTAGCGGGAGAGCGACCGAATGCCGTAAGGACTGAGAAATTCCTTTTCGTCGAGCATGCGAGTGAGGATTCGGCGCAGACGTTGCGGGTTCACCACCGCAGCAATGCCCCGCCCGCCGTGCCCGAGATGGTCTTTTCCGGTGGGATGGATGCTGTCTCGCAATTCGGGCATACGCTGCAGGCGTTCGTACATCAAGGCATTGGCTCTAGGCACCCGTTCACGCTGCCACGGCTCGATCACTGTAGTTGCGCAGATCGGCAACAGTCCTACCATCGAGCGCACTTTAAGGCGGCGCGCCGTGCCATCGGGAAGCCGCAGCACGTCGTAGTAGAACCCGTCTTCTTCGTCCCACATGCCGTCGGGGCCGGTTTGATTCATGCCGCGCGCGATCCACAGCAGGTGGTCAGAAAACTTGATGACCATGTCTTCGTAGAACGGATCTTGTGCCGCCAGTTCGATGGCGATTTCTGCCATGTTCTGGCCGAACAGCAACATCCACGCGGTACCGTCGGCCTGCTCCAGAGATCCTCCGGTGGGCAGGGGAGCGCTGCGATCGAAGACCCCGATATTGTCCAACCCAAGGAACCCACCTTCAAAAACATTCTTGCCAAAGCGGTCTTTGCGATTGACCCACCAGCTGAAGTTCAGCATCAGCTTGGCGAAGGAACGCTTAAGAAAATCGATATCGCCCTTTCCTCTAAGAGCCATCTCCGAGCGGTAGAGAAAGATCGTTGCCCAGGCGTGTACCGGCGGATTAACGTCGCCAAAGTTCCACTCGTAGGCGGGGATTTGTCCGGTGGGATGCAGAAAAAATTCCTGCAGCATCAGGTCAAGCTGTTCCTGGGCGAAGTCCACATCGACGGCGCTCAGTGCCATGGTGTGAAAAGCCAGGTCCCAGGCGGCGTACCAGGGATACTCCCATTTGTCGGGCATGGAAATCACGTGCTCATTCACCATGTGGAACCACTCGCGATTACGAATCTCCTTGTTGGTGGCCTGTAGCGGATCTACACCGTGCTCGCCCAGCCATTTGTCGACATCAAAGCCGAAATACTGTTTGGTCCACAGCATTCCAGAAAGGGCTTGGCGCATCACCCGGCCTTCGTCTTCGCTGAGCCGTGGCGGAATGACGCACTGGTAGAACGCATCGGCCTCGCGTTTGCGCGTCTCCATGGTCTTGGCAAAGTCCTTGAACGGATCGCCGACGACAGCAGGAGCAACGTCGCTCAGCCGCAAACGAATGGTCGCCGTCTGACCGGCGCCCACGGCGATCTGATAGTGAGCTGCCGCTTTGGTTCCAGTGTGTTTTGGATTCACAGCATCTTGCTTGCCATGAACCACGTAGTTGTCGATTGCGTCTTTGACGTAAGGGGTGGCGTTAGGTGTGCCAAAGATTCGCTCGGTGTTGGTCTCGTTTTCAGTAAAGAGCAGCGGAACATTCCCTGCGCAGTACAAGTAGCGGTCGCCTAATTTCTCGTGGGAGGCAAGAACTGCGGTACTTCCCTTCTTGCCTGTTACTTGGGTCATGCGGGGCTTTGGCGTGCCTTCCCACCAGGTCCAGGTGTTACGGAACAGCAAAGTCGGCAGCACGTGGAGAGCCGCCGGCTCTGAGCCACGATTACACAAACTGATCTCGATCAGGATGTCTTCCGCGCTCGGCTTCGCATATTCCACGAAGACATCCCAATAGCGATCATCGTTAAAGACGCCGGTGTCCAGCAACTCGTATTCCATGTCGGTGCGGCTGCGTTGCTTATTGGTACTGACCAGGTTGTCGTAAGGGAAGGCGGCTTGCGGGTACTTGTACAGGTACTTCATGTACGAATGCGTGGGCGTGCTGTCGAGATAAAAGTAGTATTCCTTAACATCCTCGCCATGATTGCCTTCGCTGTTGGTCAGGCCAAAGAGGCGTTCTTTCACGATCGGATCTTTGCCGTTCCATAGGGCCAGGCTGAAGCAGAGTAACTGCTTGTCATCGCTGAAACCGGCGAGCCCGTCCTCACCCCAGTGATAGGCGCGCGACCGCGCCTGGTCGTGACTGAAATAATCCCAGGCGTTGCCATCCTTGCTGTAGTCCTCGCGCACCGTGCCCCACTGACGTTCGCTGAGATACGGCCCCCACTTTTTCCAGGCGGCTTCTCCAGTGCGAGATTCCTCCAGCCTGGTACTTTCCGGATCGTTGCTCATCGTTTCCCCTTCTTGGTTTCAAGTCCCGGTTGTGCCAATCTTAGACTGCGGGCCGCGGGCGTTCCACTTGTCGACGTCGGCCAGTTTAGTCACATGCCGCAATTACGGACGGTAAAATACCACGCCACCCGCCACAGCTCCAGCCAGAACCAGAAAAGCAGGGTTGATTCTGGAGCGCAGCAGGATCAAAAGCACTGTGCCCGCGATGGCCAGGGTCACCCAGCCGTTCACCACTCCCCTGGCCAGACTCAAGCAGCCCGCCAGAAGTAAGCCGATGGAGACCGGAGAGAGTCCGCGCTGAATCGAATTTCTCCACGGCCATTTTTCCAGCTTCATCCACAGGCGTCCGACATAAAAAGCGAGCAGCGCCGTGGGACCGAAGAATGCGATCACGACAACTACAGCTCCCGGAAGGCCCGCCGCCCAATCTCCGATACTGACAATCATCATCATGTTGGGCCCGGGAGCAATCTGACCCATGCTGTACAGGTGTATCAATTGAGTAAAGGTGAGCCATTGGTGGACATTGACGGTGAGCACCTTCATTTCCGGAAAGGCTGCCAGACCACCGCCGACCGTCAATATCGAGAGATAGGAGAACACGCGAATGAGCGGGATAATCTGATTCATTGGCTCATCTCACTGGGTTTGCGGGGATGGTACCAGAGGATTGCCAGGACACCCACGGCAATCAGCACGCGCGGCACAGACTGATGCAGACGATCGACACCGAAGACGGTGAGACCCACGAAAATGAGGTCATAAACGTGGGACAGCGATTTCTTTCCCAGCTGAATAGTGGTAGCCAGAATAAGTCCTACGGCCGCTGCGGCAACGCCTTTGAGCATGGCAGTCACCAGCCGATTGTCACCGTGTGCGTGGTACAAAGCTCCAGCGATCAGCATCAGAACGCCACCCGGCAAGCAGATACCAACGATGGCGACCAACGCTCCGAAAAATCCGCGCAGCCGGTCGCCTACCAGAACGGCCATATTGGTGGCGTTCAGGCCGGGTAAAGTCTGGCTGATCGCAAGGTACTCGACAAATTTCTGATCGTCCACCCATCCCCGTTTGGCGACTAATCCGTTCCTCAAATAGGCCACGACACCGCCGCCGAAACTAGTGGCTCCAATGAACAGGAATTCGAGAAAGATGGTGACGATGGAAGTGTTCCCGGCTCTAGAAACGGGCGGTAACAATGATTCGACGGCTGATTTCGCCCTGGCGTCACTCATGGCTTTGCGGAGGATTACCCTTCAGACGGTACACCATTCCCGTCTTGGTGGTACCCAGCGAGATCCATTCTTTAACATCCTGCTGGAGGCTGATGAAGAACTGCTCACATAGCTTTCTGGGCTTGATATGCAACTCATCTCCGCGATTGAACTTAACCTGGTAGGCAAATTCTCCCACCAGCGGAGTGTGTTCGCCGCGGGTGCGCCATAAGGCGACATTGCAGTGAGCCGTAACTCCCTTGCCGAAATCGAGATTCCCCAGTTCCAGCAGCACTTCCTCGACAATGGCCTCGTTTACCAGCGAGACTTGTTCATCTTCTGATTTTTTCAGAACTCCCAGTGCCGGAAAGACCTTGGCCAGCGCCCACATGCCAAAGCGGTCGCCTTCGTGCATCTGGCTCAGACCGAAGCCGCAGTTGTGCGAGTACAAAATGCGAAAACCACCGTACTGATCCTTCAGCGGAAGGGCCTCGGCCTTGAACTTGATCTGGTAGGAGCCTGCGATATTTGGACGCACATCCATAGCCGCTGCCGTCTTTTCGTCGGGATGGCGAAACTTGAAGACGATCTCCGGATCACCTACTGGAAAACCGTCGATATAAATGATTCGCCGGCGCAGGATAAAGGCGTTGTTGTAGAGACGGAAGTCGGGTGTATCCATAAACACGATTTCCCGGATATCGGGTCTCCGGCCGATTTTAGGATCGGTAACGAAACCGACCTTCAGATCCTTCGCTGTCCGCTGTACCAGTTTGCCGAAGTCGCGGAAACTGTCGACACAAACGAAGCGCTCGGGTTTCAGAATGAGCTTGGCCTCCAGGTATTGAACCCTGTCTTGGGGGTGGCCGTCGCTGTAAGTCGCGCCCGAGGTCTCAACCGCATCGCCCAGTATTCCGCCCACGGCAGCAAGCTTTTCCGGCTTGGATTGCTTCTCTTTTTTTGTTTTCAGATATTTCTTGTCTATGCCGTTGTCTTTGTTGTGGTGCTTTGACACTGGGTCCTCCAACGTAGTCAGGCTGCGAAGCGAAAGTTTATTGTCCAGTCCATGCCAGAACATGACACCCATCGCCGAAGGAACGCCCCTCACAGGGCAACTGAGTTGGTCTGGAGTCTTAGTCCGCCGCAGCCATCTTGCGCAGTGTCCATATCTACTACTTATGCAAGAAATCTTCCAGTAGCAAAATGTGTAATGCGGTTCACCAACGATGGACGAAAGGCTGGCCGAACGCCATGTGTGGATCGTTTGGGGAAGAACCTGCAGCTTCCGTGTTGGGAATGTTTCTGAGTAGCGTAAACTGACATACGCCCAATCTGGCCACGATGCGGGTATCCGGCGGGCTGTGTGGACCGGGCACCGTGTTGTTGATCTACAAATCAATGGGATCGGAACGTTCAGCGACTGTCCGCAAGATCTTTGAAGCGGCCCTGACCCGCCCTGAGAGCGAGCGTCCGGCTTATCTTGGATTGGCCTGCGGCGGCGACCAGGAACTGCGGTCGGAAGTCGAGTCGTTGCTTGAGGTGGCCCAACTGAATGCGAAGGGCCCGCCGGAAGCATCGGCGGTTACTGTGCTCGACCGCCCGCCGGTATACGAACCTCCCAGATTTCCTCCCGATGAAGTCCTGTCGAAGCGTTTCCGTATTGGCCGCTTAATCGGCCGGGGCGGCATGGGAGAAGTGTATGAAGCGTTCGATCTGGAACTGAATCACCGCATCGCGTTGAAGACAATTCGCGGCGGCGCCAATTCCAAGGCGATGATTGCACGCTTGCGGCACGAGGTAGTGCTGGCGCGCCAGGTTACTCATCCCAACGTCTGCCGCATTTTTGATCTTGGTCAGCATGTGGACAGGGTTACGGCAGAAGAAGTCGCCTACCTGACCATGGAATTGCTTGAAGGAGACACTCTGGCGCACCGTATTCAGCGGCGGCGAAGGATGGCTCCGGCAGAAGCGCTTCCCATTGCTGAACAGATGGCCGAGGCGCTGGCTGCGGCCCATCGTGCCGGGGTTATCCACCGCGATCTGAAACCTGCCAACGTAATCCTGGTTCGTCAGAAAGACGACCCCGCTGCTCCGGACCGTTCCGTGATCACTGATTTTGGATTGGCGCGCGTACTGGATGGGGCCGAATGGGCGAATAACGCTGCCCCTACCTACCTGACCGGCTCGGGCGAAATTCTGGGCACTCTGGTGTACATGGCACCGGAGCAGATTCGGGGGCAAAGCATTACGGCTGCTACTGATATTTACGCGCTCGGCCTGATGCTCTATCAGATGTTTTCGGGACGCAGGCCTTACGAGGAATTCAGTTCCCTGGCTACGATCTTCAAACGCCTGGAGGGACCGCCTCCGGCTATACGATCGATTGTCCCGCAGCTTGATCCTCGGTTGGCAGCAGCGATCATGCGGTGTTTGGAAGTGGATCCGGCAAACCGCTTCCAGAGCGCTTATGAGTTGGCGGAAACTCTGCGGCAACTGGAAAAGAGTTCGCTCGCGAGCGCATCGGTGAATTTATCCAGCAGTTCGACGAACTGGCTGCCGGCCGTCCCGGAAGTGCGCAGAGGAATTGCACTTGAGTCCTCGTCCCCCACTTCGGCACTGCAGATTCCGATAGCAGTTTTACCGTTCACAAATCTGGGACCCGGTACCGAGAACGAATATTTTAGCGATGGTCTGGGTGAGGAGCTGATGGCTGCGCTAGGCAAGGTGGCAGGGTTGCGACTGGCGGCGCGAGCTTCCAGTTTCCGTTTTCGCGGCGGAGAATACGATGTCCGGGATGTAGGCCGTCAGCTCAGTGTAGATGCGGTCCTGGAAGGCAGCGTGCGACGCGCCGGAAATCGTCTGCGGGTTGCGGTTCAACTGGTGGATACGGCTGAAGGATATCAGTTGTGGTCGGAGATGTATGACCGGCAGTTAGAGGATGTATTCGAGGTTCAGGAAGAGATAGCCAATGCCGTCGCTGGGCAACTCAAACTGCATCTGACAAACTCCGCGGAATCGTATTTTCGCCGCCATCGTACACGCGATATCGAAGCCTACAACCTCTATTTGAAAGGGCGTTACTTCTGGAATAAACGCACTGAGACAGATTTGCAGAAGGCCATCGAACACTTCGATCAGGCCACCCAGCTTGATCCCAACTTCGCGCCGGCCCTCGCCGGACTTGCCGACTCTTACGTGACCCTGGCCATGTATGGCGCTTTACCCCCCTTGAATGCCTTCCCTCAGGCCAAGCAGGCAATTGAGCAGGCATTGATCCTGGATGCCAAGCTGCCGCAAGCGCATTGTACTGCCGGTTGCATTCGCGCTGTCTTCGATTGGGATTGGGGCGCTGCCGAGCAGAGTTTTCGCAAATGCCTTGAACTGGGTCCGAATTACGCTACCGGCCATCATTGGTTTGCCATCAATTTTCTGGTACCAATGCAGCGTCTGGAAGAGGCACAGCGGCACTTGCAATTGGCACGCGAAACTGACCCGCTTTCCCTGGTGATCAACACCACCATCGGCTTGGAAAAGTTTTTCGAACGGCGTTACGAAGACGCGGTTCGTGAATACCGACGCGTACTGGAGATGGAACCTAGCTTCGCCATGGGATATTTCTTCCTGGGCCAGGCCCTGGAAAGGCGAGGAGCAATATCGGATGCCATCGCTGCTCTGGAGCGCTCAGTTGAACTGTCTGGCCGGAGTGCTGAAACGGTGGCGACGCTTGGCTATACCTATGCTGCTGCGGGCAGGAGAAGTGAAGCCCTCGTCATCCTGCAAGAACTGAAGCACCGAGCTTCGACGCATTATGTTTCACCGGTTTTGCTGGCCCAGGTCCAGCTCGGATTAGAAGCCAACGAAGAAGCGCTAAAGTCGCTGGAGGACGCCTATAAAGTTAAGGCTACGGATCTACTGTGGATTGGAGTCCGTCCCATCTTCGAGCCGCTCAAGACGGAACCGCGCTTTCAGGCTATCGTAGAGTCAATAGGCCTAGCCTAGGAGAACTCTAGCGTCGCGCCTGCACCATTAAGCAGACATAGACAACATCAAACAGAAAAATGGCGGCAAATAAGAATAAGAAAAAACCGTATTTCTTGGGTTGCTTGTACATCACCGAACAATTGGCAATTGAGAGAATCAGGGTGCCAAACATCTTCAGCCACGCCGCCGCGTAAGACAGCCCGTGCATGCCGGGCCGGTCGAAGAAGAGAAAAATAAACAGGATGCTCATGACCAGATTGATGAGAAATGCTGCTTCCTGTCCACCGGGATCATGATAGGTGCGATGGAAGGTGATGTGGCCAATGGTGGCGAGAATCAACGTTCCCACAACAATGAGGATAAAGTACGGCTGAAGTTGCGGAACCTGGTCGCTACGACCCCAGCGCAGCAGTTGGTAAAGGATGATGCAATCCAGCCCGAGCCATAGCAAGGTCAATCCCAGGCGAAGCTTACTGGCAGGACGGATTACCAGCGAGAATACAAACTCCCAGCTGAAGTTGAGGCAGAGAGCCACCAGCGGGATTCCGTAACTGTGGTCAAGGAATCCCACCCGGATAGTGCAGATGTACGCCAGCATCCACAGCACATCGCCGATGATGCCGCAGGTATTACCAAATGGAGTGCTGGCGTTCCATGCGCTCTTCGAGAGTTGCGAATTCACGAGCTAGTACCTTCTCCAGGTGAATTAGATCCGCACAGGATCCGGGTTGATAATTCCCGCTGCTCGAAAGTTGCCTCTAGGTAAAATCGGCAGGGCCTTCCATGGCGACGGCTACAGCAGTGATTTGCTGTATGGGAAGGTTGTCCAGAGCTTGCTGGAGCTGCGGTGTCATATTGACTCCGAGACTTTCGACCGCGGCGATGCGGTTGGCTTTAAACTGCTTGCGGAAGGTAGGGTCAGTGATAAGTTTGTCGACGAGTTGCTGAAAAGGTGCGGCCATATTCTTGCTCCTTGCTGTGAAAGTTAAAGTCCAGGTACCAGTACTTAACGTCCCAAGTTGCCATCCATTGCCAGGGCCAAATGCTCCAGACCCTGCATACCCGGCATCATCTCCGCTGCAATCGCTTGCAGCATGGCAGTGCGATCTTCCAGGAAGCTTTCAATATCAGGGCTCCGGAGATATGACGCCATGGCGTGAAGCTCAACCATCCACTCGGTTAATGTTTCGAGACCCCATTGAAAACCTTCGCGGGCCACCCAGCGGTGTACGGATTCATCGCCACGCTTGCGACGTTGCGCTTCGCACAGAAAATAGGTGGTTATTCCACGCTGATAATCCGCGTGCCAATCCATTAAATCGTCCAGAGACTGCCACCACTGAGCCAGGCTATCGCTGAATTGTAGCCAAGGCTCCAGCGCCGATCGTTCACCATAATAGTAGTGGGCCGCAACCATGGGTACTTTGGCAGCGGATAGCTTGCCCACGATAACCTCACGGAAGCCTGCGAAATCCAGGTCGCGCAAGGTAGCCTCGCACGCAACGGCTTCGGCCGAACCGATCCACAGTGAGTCGAAAGAATGCCAGAATGGATGCGCACTTTCAAAATACCGCCGGTAGACGCCCTGGAACTCGGAATGAAAGAACGCCGACATCGGCAACAATTCTCGTTCTACCGTGCAATGCTGGTCCATCACGTTGTCCAGCAGCCGGATGAAGTAGTAGCCGTTGACCGTCGAATACACCAGGTCCAACTGAAACTGCTGGTCCCACGCATTGCAACTCTTTGCCATCCAAGCCGGCAGCAAGAGCATGGGAAACATCGCCTGTTGGGTAAAGTAGCCGGCTGGCTGGTCAGTGGGCGAGAGGCTGGACATCCAGCTTTCCATCTGATCGGCCACTTGCGGGCGACAGACAGCGCGCAACTTTCGGTCGATAGAGGTGATGGCGGCACAAACTTCACCGTGCGGGAAGTCTTTCGTCATGGGAACCAAAGTCCGCTCCTACGGACGTGCGTTCACGGACAGCTTTTCCCGGGATTATCCATCGTCGATCGTTTCCTCAGCCGAGACGGACGATGTGTTCTTATGCTCAAGTGATGGCCGATGATGCTAACAACAGAAGCAACGAAAATCAATGTAAAAGCGAGCCGCACCGACTCTGGCTTCCAGATCGGCGTCAGGAGGCGTCGGCTGCCTGTTTCGCGGCACTCAGCCACGCCATTGATCCGAGACGCTCGAACGTTTCGCATGCAGAGCGCAAGTGGCTCTCGCGGTCAGGATCTTGCGTGGGCAGTTGGCGGGCGATCTGATAATGCGCCAGCGCCCCATAAAATGGCATGGCCAGCATCTGCGCTGCGTTCAGGCCCTGGCGCCAAAGCTCCTGAGCTTTCGCTCCCTTCCCGCTGAGCGAGAGAAGCCAAGCCTGATAGAGAAGGTGAGCGGGCTTGCCGATCGGGAAGACGCGGGCGTGCTTGGCGACGCCCTTAACGGCATCCGCAGCCGCCTGGCGAACGACTCGCGAAGCCGGCGCATCCCATTCCCACACCTGCAAACAGACTTCGGCAATTCCAGCACGCTCCAGCAGGAATTCGAAACTATCCGACACCCCCTTCATATCATTCAAGGCGATGCGTGCGGTTTCGAAGGCAGCGGACTTATCGCCCCGGCTCAAGTGCAACAACGCGGTCAGGGTCGAAACATCTTGCTTGCGATGGAAGCCTCCAAGCTTCAGGGTGGAAGAGCGTAGAGTGTCGAGTTCAGCAATCACGTTTTCCAATTCCCTGAAGCGGCCGATGGCAACCAGGTTATAGGCCCGCCAACGCACTGCTTCCGCCTGCACGCGCGAGTCACGACGCACCAGTGCCGAGGCATAGATGCGCTCTGCCAGCCGCAGGCTCTGTGCAAAATCGCCCTGCAGATAGCAGGATGCCGCCAGGTTGGCGCGCGCATCGTCGCCGTGCCGCGAATCTCCCAGCCGATCGTAAGTTTCGATAGAACTCAGATATTGCTGGTGTGCCAGGTCCCACTTGCCGAGGCCGGATGCGTATACGCCTTGCGTCATGCAGACCCACGCCTGGGCAGAGGCATCGTCCGCCTGCCGGGCGGTCTCGGCAGCGCGGCGAAAATACCCATCGGTCCACTTGCGCATTCCCATGAAGCCCAAAAGCGCAGCGGTCGAGGAGTAACAGCGAGCCAGTTCAGGCGAAGCTCCGGCAGCGTCAGCCAGATTCAGACCGCAAAATACCGAGTAGAGACAAGGGACAGGCTTGTCGGTGATGTAATAGGCTTCCATCAGACCTTCGTAGGCCCGGGTTAGTTCCAGCAGTTTATTTCGTTGATCAGGTTCGAGAGTCAGGGCAGGCTGCTCTCGCAGGCGCAGCATGACTTGACGCATCACCTGTGCCAGCAATCCGAAAATCCCTTTCATCGTCGAGTCCGGCATCGATCGATTTGCCAGTGTCAGCCCGCGTTCCAGATGTTCGCGGCCCTCGTCATATTTCGACCAGCTGATGTAAGCGCTTCCCAGCTGAAATTCCCAGTGAGCTCGCCGAGCTTGCGTCTTGGGAAAGTCTTCCTGCGCCCAGTCGGGGTGTTCCTGATCAAGCGAAATGGCGTAGCTGAAGAAACGCACCGCTTCCAGAACGGCGAAAGTATCCAACGACTGCGAGCCCGCTTGGGCGCAATACTCAATGGCTTTCGGAGGCACATCGGCGCAAGTCCAATGATGAGCCAGGAGAGGCGAGTAACTGGCGGCGACTCCGTAGGTTTGCTCGTACCACTCCGCTGTGGCCTTGTGTAATTCGCGGCGAGTGGCGAACGGGATTGCCTCGTACACAACTTCCTGGACCAAGGGATGGCGGAACTCGTATTCTCCGGCTCCCAAATGTTGAATGGCATCCTGACCGGCCAGTTCTTCGGCAATCTGCTCGGGCGTGAACTGTTCAAAGGCGACCGGGCAGATATCGCGCAGCGCGGTAAGTGAGAAGCTGCGCCCAATTACGCTGGCAACCTTGATCAGCAACTGCTGCCGCTGCGAGAAGCGGTCCACGCGGGTGGTGATGATTCCCTGCACCGTGCCTGGCAACCGCAATTCATGTAGAAGCTGTTCGAAGCTCTTAGACGAATCCGCCAGCCGCGGCCCGAGCCGGCATTCTGCACCCCGGACTTCAATTGCTCCCGAATCGCGCAAGGCATAAATCAGCTCTTCGATGAAAAGTGGATTGCCGGCGGTTTGCTGCAACACGTAGTCAGAAATCGGTTCCAACATCGCCTTGACGCCAAGTCGCTGGCAGACGAGTTGTAGCACCTCTTGCGGAGTGAGTGGGCTCAGCTGGAATCGCCGGGTGCCATTGATTTTCAACAGATCGTCGTAGTCTCCGGCCGCCGCTTCCAAGGATGACCGAGTCGCCACCAGGCAGAAGGCCGGCCTGAGCTGCTGTGCCGCCATGCGCGCCAGACCCCACGATGCGGAGTCGAACCAGTGGGCGTCGTCCAGAACCAGAACGACGGGATCGTCGCCCACATAAAGCGCAAGCAGCCGCAGTAAAAAGCGTCGTGTAGTTTCGGCGCGCGCCTCGCCCTGTAGTTCACGTGTCGCATCCGTTTCGGCGAACTCCAGCGGCAACACGACATTGAGCAGGGACGCCAAGGGCGGCAAATCGTCTTCTGCGCGCAAGTAAGACAGCACCCGCTGCCGGCGCTTCTCAAGACTTTCCGCCGTGTGGCTCAGAGCGAGGATGGTGGCGAAAATCGGGCGCCAGGCGTGATATGGAATGGATTGCTCAATGGCCTGTCCGGAGCCAACCAGAGACGTCACTTGCAAGCGCCGCGTTGCGCGCAAAAGTTCATCCACCAGACGCGACTTTCCTATACCTGCTTCGCCTTCCAGCACGATCAGCGAGTTCGTTTTGGATTCCCGCAGTTCCGCCAGGGCCAGGGCAATTGCTTCCCTCTCCTGGGTTCGGCCCACCAGTCCGGTTTGCAGCGGTTCGCCGCGGCGGGATGAGCTGTCGGTCTCCGGTGTTTCAGGTTCTATGGCGGCTGGGCGATAGATCTTGAGCGGAGTGTTGTTGCCTTTCACCACCAGCGGATCGAGCTGCTCGAAATAATACGCGCGCCGCTTCTGGGCGAGAGTTACGGTCGATGAGTCGCAAAGGATTTCTCCTTTTGCCGCCTGCATCAGACGCGCAGCCACATTCATCGCAGTACCTAAAGCAGTGTACTGCCGCCTTTGCTCAGAGCCGTAGATACCGCAAAACGAGTTGCCGGTAGCAACGCCCATGGAACTCCGAATGCCGTAGGCTTGCAGCGCGGCGCGGATTTCCACCGCGGCGTGAACTCCCCGCAGTGCGTCGTCTTCGTGAGAGCGGGGTGGAAGGCCGAAGGCTCCAATCAGAACCAGCCCCTTGTCGTCCATCAGGAACTGATAGATCGTGCCTTCATAAGTCTGCAACAGCTCTTGAACTTTGCGTACTGCCGGTTGCAATTGCAACAGAGCGCCGGGATCGCTGCCGTCAAACCCGGCAAAAGCGACGAAGAGCACGGTTATGTTGCGAAACTCCGGCAGCCAGCCGCCGAGACCTGCGCTCACGCGTTGTGCAACGAATCCCGGCACGTAATCGCCAAGCGGAAGAGCGGGGTCGAGAGCCGGGATGGGCTGGGGCGGCTGGGCTGCGGCACAGGGGTCCGCAGATTGCACCAGGACGAGTCCCGATGCGTTCCTGTTGCCGACAACATGTCCGCTAATCAACTGGTGCGCCGACGGGGTGAGAGCGACGTTGCCTGAGTCAGTATGGGGGATGGCCGCGCCAGCCTCGTGCAAAGCTGTGCCGGTCAGCAGGAACTGCCATTGGCCGCCGGCCCCGCCCAAATGTATCGCGTGCAGTTCCCCGGCAGACAGGGCCGAACGCTGCTGTAGAGTGACGCCACGAACCGGCGAATGGCTGGCAATTTCATGTTGGATGGTGACCGCTGCCTGAAGAGCCAGATGCGTTGCCTTATTCAGCTCCTCGCGCTGGGCGGCAGGCCATACCGCCAGGGCCGCGTCTCCAGCAAAGCTGATGACGTCGCCACCATCGCGCAGGATGATGTCTGCGAGCCATCCAAAATAGTTGCGCAGGATGTCGGAGAGTTCCTCTGCGCCCGCATTACCGCGTCGTTCAAATTGTTGCGTGAGCTCGGTAAAACCAGACAGATCTACGAAGAGCACGGCTCCGGGGAAGCTGAGAGCAGAGGCCGGTGCTGGTTGCGAGCGGCCCATACCCAGCAGCCGCAATTGCAGAAGCGGGAGATAGGTCGCCAGAGTTGCATTGGTCGAAGCCGGCACAGGCGTAGGCATCTGAGGCACAATAACTCGGAACCTCCTTACAGGATAGGGATATTGTGGCGATGTGTGCGAATCATCGTGTAGCGTTTCACGGGCTGGACACAATTGCCGGCGGCCGCACAGCAGTGCCCTTCGAATTCAGGAACAGGCGGCGATGCTCGGCGGCTGCCGCGTCGTACCAGCACAAGTACACCCACTGCGGGATCGGGCATCGCGTCACCTCAGCCGTGAACCATATCATAGAAGCGGGGCATTGAAGTTACTTGCGTACGCCGGCGTTTGCGCGCAGACTGGCTCTTCGACGGCTGTCGAAATCGACGCGGAGGTACTGGGGATGACGGTACTAAGAGTTTGCTACAAATACGGTGTCCGGTTCGATGAGGGTTACTACTTCTCCAAACACCTTCCGCTGGCGGGAAGCGTCATGGGTCCACTCGGCGTCAAGAATGCCGAGGTGGTAAAGGTCACGACGACGGCCGACGGATCGAAGCCCGCTTACCAGCTCATTTTCTCAGGATATTTTGGATCGCCCGCAAGCTTGCAGAACGCGCTGCAGGACCCGCAAATGGGCCGGGTATTGAGCGACGTGCAGAATTTCTACGATGGCATTCCGGATATTCTGATTGGCGAAGTAGTTCCCTTGCCGGAATGACGAAGTTCAGCAGGCACTATGATATTTTTTAAGCAGAGGCCCTGCGAATGTTGAATCCCACCCAGCTTTTGAACGCTATTGCGTTTGCGGCCGACAAGCATCGACGGCAACGGCGGAAAGACGCGGAAGCATCTCCATACATCAATCATCCCATCGCAGTCGCGGCTGTCCTGGCGGCCGAGGGGGATGTATTGGATGAAGCTACGCTGCTAGCCGCCGTCTTACACGACACGGTCGAGGACACGCAAACCAGCTTCCCGGAACTGGAGGAAAATTTCGGACCGGAGGTGGCCGCTCTGGTGCGCGAGTTAACTGATGACAAGTCGCTGGCAAAAAGTGAGCGCAAGCGCTTGCAGATTGAACATGCTCCGGGTTCTTCGGTTCGCGCCAAGAAGGTGAAAATCGCCGACAAGATCTGCAATGTTCGCGATATGACGGCCAGCCCTCCAGCGGATTGGCCGCTAGAGCGCCGTCTGGATTATCTGTCCTGGAGCGAGCAGGTAGTCGCAGGCTGCCGCGACGTCAATCCCAAGCTCGAGCAGGCATTCGACGAGGCCATCGCCCAAGCCCGAAATATTCTGGAGGTTAAGGCCTAGCAGCGAATTGATGGTCGCTTTGAAGAACTCGAATTCCCGGTTCGCGAGGCCTTTAAGCAGGTTCCCCACCCGGCGTTGACTCCGCGCAAATGAGCAATCTCATCCCCCTTAATGCATAGCGTCTGACGCTATAATTTCTATCCGACTCGCGGCGGTAAAGACCGACTTGGAGATGGGGAGACCGCTTGAAGAGAATGGCCGTGCTCGCTTTATTTTCCCTGACGCCCTTTGTCAGCCAAGCTCAAACCCTCCCGCCGAGGCTGGCTACGGAAGCCGAAATTCGTGGGATGCTGGTGCAGCGGATCGACGTTGAACATGGTAGCGACGCCATCGTCGTCGGTGTGATCACTAAACATGGCAGTCGCATCATCAGCTACGGCAAGTTCGATAGCGGTGATCTCCGCATTCCCGATGGCAAGACGGTTTACGAGATTGGCTCCATCAGCAAAGTGTTTACCTCGCTGCTGCTGTGCGAAATGGTTTTGCATGGCGAAGTGAGCCTGTCCGATCCGGTGTCGAAATATCTTCCCGCGTCGGTCGCAGTACCTAGTCGCAACGGTAAGCCGATCACGCTGTTGGAACTAGCGATGCACCACTCCGGCCTGCCGCGCATGCCATCGAACTTTCACCCGAAGGATGGGTGGAATCCTTACGCGGACTATAGCGTGCAGCAGATGTATGACTTTCTTTCGCACTACACCTTGCCTCGCGATCCCGGCTCCAAGTACGAATACTCTAATCTGGGCGGTGCTCTACTGGGCCATGTGCTGGCCTTGCGCGCGGGAACGGATTACGAGACTCTCTTGCGGACGCGCATCACCGGGCCTCTGGGAATGAGCCATACGGCGGTGCAGTTAACGCCGGAAATGAAAGCGAATCTTGCGCCCGGCCACAACGGGTTGATGAAAACTTCCAACTGGGACATGCCTACATTTGCTGGAGCAGGCGGCATCCGCTCGACCGCCGACGACCTGCTGATCTTTCTTGCCGCCAATCTTGGGTTCATCAAATCTCCGCTGCAGCCGGCTATGAAAAAGATGTTAAGCGTCCGCAAGACTGCGTCGCCGGGCGTAGATATAGCGCTGGGCTGGCATATTTTTCTGAGGCCCGACGAAGTTGTGTGGCACAACGGCGGGACTGGAGGCTATCACTCGTTCCTGGGCTACTCACGCCGCCGGAAGGTTGGCGTCGTGGTGCTCTCGAACTCCTCCAGCTCGATTGATGACATCGCACAAAAGGTTCTCAGCTATCCGGCGGTTGGACCTGAGCAGATTCCGGAGACGCCGCTGCCTACCCCGTGATGGTGAGAATGTAGTTAGGCGAGGGTGCCGACCAGCAACTCTGCGGGATGCATAACCTTGCGTCCCATGCCGGCCCACAGTTGTTCATGGCACGAGGTGCCGCTGGCGACCAGGGTGCGCAGACCGCCTTCCACCTCGGCCGCGCGCACCTGCACGAACAGATCTTCGCCGACTGCCATGCTTAATTCGTAATAGTCGCGTTTGTAGCCGAAGCTGCCCGCCATACCACAACACTCGACCGACGAGGTTACGACGTCGAAGCCGCAAAGCTTCAGAATCTCGACCGTCTGCCAGGCAGCGTCACAGCTTCGCTGCTGGCAATGAGAATGGTAGAAGACCCGGGTGCTGTGATGAGATCTGGAGGCAGAAAAGAGCTGCCCCAGATCTAAATGCTGATCTTTGGCGATGGACCCGACCAGTTGTAGAGGCTCGAGAAATTTGCCGTGGGCAAAGCTGGCCACAACGGCAGGATCGTCGAGCAGGTGTGCGTAATCAGAGCGCAGCATGGCCAGCACGCTGGGCTCAAGCACGCAGATGGTTGTTCCTTTGTCCAGATAGGGCCGCAGCATCTCTGCCATGGCCTTCGCCTGCTGCCGGGCGGTGGCGATCATGCCTTGCGAAATGGCGGCGCGACCGTCAGGCAGCGAAGGACTGAGCTCGACTTGCAGGCCGACTTGGCGCAACATGCGCATCGCAGCCACGCCGCGTTCGGGCGAACCATAGTTGGTGAACACATCGGCGAGCATGAGCACTTCGGGCAGGCCGGACTTGCTCGCATGAACCTTCTTACGCCGCTGCTCGTCGTGCAACTGCACCCAGGTCTTGGGTGGGAAAGCCGGCAGCTTGCGGCGGCGATCGAGCCCGACTACGCTCTCCAGCAAGCTGCGGGCAAACGGCAGCCGCGTGGAGGCATTGGCCAGCGATGAAAACCGGGTAGCTGCTTTGGCCAGGACGTGGTAGTTCGCGAAGAATTGCTTCTGCAGTGGAGCCACGCGGTCTTCGGGGGCGCTGCCGGTCATGGCGCCGAAGGCTGATTTCGCAGGCGAAGCCGGCTGCTCGAAGTTCATGCGTTGCCGCAGGTTTTCATTAAGCCACGGAATATCGATCCGCACCGGACACTGGGTCACGCAACGCGAACATCCGGTGCACAGTTCACTAAAGCGCGCGTTCAACAGCTTGCCGGTGCCAGCCTCCCAGGATCCGCCGATGCCGCCCGAGTAGGTTTCTCCGCCGAAAGCGTGGCCGCCGACAGTCTCGAAGTTGGCGCAGGAGTTCAGGCAGGCACTGCAACGGATACAGTACAGCGCTTCCGATAACACCGGATCTTCGCGCATGCTGCCGCGGCCATTATCGATCAGCACCATGTGGAATTCGCGGGGCTTCGCTACTTTCCCCGGGGCTGCGAACGACAGCGCCTTGAGCGGCGGATGCAGGATGCTGACGTACGACGTAAGGGGTTGTCCGGTACCGCTGCGGGGCAGTAGCTCGATGAATGTTCCGAAGTCGGTACGCGAGGGCACGACCTTCTCGATTCCGGCTATGGCGATATGCAGCGGCGGCAGCGTGGTGGTCATGCGGATATTGCCTTCGCTCTCCACCAGCATCAGCGAACCGCTGTCGGCGGCGATGAGGTTTGCTCCCGAGATGCCGGCATCGGCAGCGATAAACTGCTCGCGCAGCTTCTCGCGCGCGAATTTGGTCAGTTCCTCCCCGGTGTCGAGTGGCAAGTCGGTACTGAACTTGCGCTTGAACAATGCGGTAATGCGCTCACGCGAGTAGTGCAGTGCCGGTGCCACAATGTGGGATGGCTGTTCGTCGGCCACCTGCAGAATGAATTCCGCCAGGTCGGTTTCGGCGACAGTTATGCCCGCCTCTTCCAGCGTATGGTTCAGCTTGATCTCTTCCGAAGTGATGCTCTTCCCTTTCACTACCAGCCGGGCTTGGTGGCGCAGTAGCAGGTCGCGAATATGTTGGCCGGCATCGGCTGCGGTCTTCGCCAGATAGAAATGGCCACCGTTGGCACGCACACTGGCCTCAAGCTGCCTCAGCAACGCCGGCAAATTGGCGATGGCGTTTTCCTTGATCTGGCGCGCGCGGTCCTTCAGTTCGTTGTAATCGGCAAGCAGCGCGGTAGCGGCGTAGCGGTTGCGATTGAAGGTTTGAGTATTGCGGCGTACGGCAGGGCTCTGCACGCTCAGAGTCATGCGGATGGCATCCAGCAGAGCTCGCTTCTCACTCTTGTTGGCCACCTGACGGGGACTGATATCGGCTGGATTCGCCGGACTCGACATTACTCACCTCAACACAATGATGTACAGCTTGTGCGGCCCGTGCACGCCGCGCACCAGAGGACCCATGTCGGCCGTGGCGCTGGGACCGGTCACGAAGACAAAGTCGCGCTCTAGACCTTTGCCGTCGAGCACGTCGGCACGAAATAGATCGCGCGGCTGCGGGACAATCATCTCGGCCGCAACCACGGCGATTTGCAGCGGGGCCAACAAGCTCACCATGCCGGTGCGTTCGTAGCTGACATCGATGCAGACCGACCCGGTGCTGGCCACGGCCGCGAAGGCCTCCGTCACACCGGCGGCAGAGTTGACCATCTCCTCTGAAGTGGGATTCACCCGCACCCGGGGATCGGCTGCGAAATCAGCAAACAAACTCGCCGGCAACTGCTGTGGAGGAGCGAAGAGGATGCGGTTGGCGTGACCTGCAGCGTGCAAGATGGCGTCGCCCAAAGCCGCAGAAGTGCGATCGACGACCTGCACGGTGGCAACCGCCCGAGTGGCTGCGGAGGTGAAGTCGTCCAGTAGCGATGATTGCGGCTCGACCTGCAGCATAGAGAATCGAGCTTATACCGAAGGCGGCACAAGATCACGAAATTCCGCTGATCGATACGATTTAACCGCCCTGGGCTTCGGACTTGACGGTCATGAGTGTACGTTTCACGCAGAAACCCTGCCGATCGTCGCTGTCTTGGGATATGGGCGCCGGGGGCCGTTGCTGGAACACCTCACGACGCTGCGATAGCGTGCTACCACGGATCGCCCGAGCGAGAGGATCAGGCGGACCTAGGAGGCAAACAACTGCTTCAGATTGGTGATGCGCAGCAGTTCCTGCACCCTGGGCGTCAGGTTGACCAGTTCCAGCGTGCAATAGCCTTCGTTGATCGCGGAAACCTTTAAGCCGACCAAAGTTCCCAGCCCCGAACTATCCAGGTAGCTTACATCGGTAAGATCGAGGACAATCCGTCCGCCGCTTTTGATCACCGGCTTGACCACATCCTTGATTTGAGCTGCGGTGTCGCTCACCAGTCGGCCATGACACTTGATGGTCGTCACTCTTCCTGTGGTGGGATCGCCCGACTTTTCAACTTCACAGTGAAAAGGAGCCTCGGATGTCATAGCTGTGCAACCTCCTCTGTCGCGGATACGTTTATTACAGACACGTTGCGCAGGCTAACATCTAGCTGCTGTCCGGCAGCATTAATTTTCCGTGACAAACCTTCGTCGAAGGAAGAAAAGCTGAATTAAGCCATTTCCTGAGCGGTTCTGCATTATGTTTCTGTCCCATTCCTGTGGTTTGATTGCGAACCTGCGCTGAATTTCGGAAGGAAAACGCGGTTGCGTTGTGCCGCCGTGCGCGGTTTCAAGCGAAACGTTCATCGGGCAACAGATGTCAGCAGGGCCTCGACTTTCGCATCCAAGTCTTGCGCGACTTTGAGAGCCTCGGGGCTTTTGTACGGAGCAAGAAAGCTGGCCATTCTATCGTAGGAGAGATGAACTCCATCGGCACGCTCGTCGATGAGAACAGTCACCGGCGCGTACGAGCCGGCGTCGGGCACATGCTCAAGCATGGCGCTCATGATGACGGGATTGCCTACGACGAAACGCAGGGCGGGCCGGGCTGTCACTCCATTTCGCTTTTGCAGCACTGCACCCAGGTCCAGGCGGGTGAACTCCATCAACCCTGAAGGACCGAGGGCTGCTTGAACCAGCGCTTCCACTTCTGCAAACGTTTTTGCCGCGCCTATACTCCGGCTGAACGAGCTCATGTCGGGATGCCCGATGGCCTTCTCGAACGCAGCCACGACATCGTGGAAGTTTCTGGAAGAAGTCACGCTGAATCGCTGTATCTTGATGTCTATCGTTGCCATACAATTCTGGAAGCTTACAGCCGATTGCCATTCATCACGGCAGATTTCGCAACAGCCCGCAAGCCGCTTCCAGGGTGAGCTGCTGTGCCGAGCCGGGCGTCATCCAGATAAACCAGGTATTGTCCGATACAACGCCGTCGACAGTTGCCGCGGACCACGTCTGCAGCGCGCGAACGGCCGCATCGGTCTGCGGGCCGAAGATGCCATCTATCGGGCCGGTGTAGGGCGCAAACTCTACGACAATGTCTTTGCCTGCCAACGCTTGCTGCAACCAAGCCACCGCCGGCCCCGTCGATCCCGACTGCAGCGTAGGCGAGGCTTCGCGGTAGCTGGGAAGCGCCGCCCAGGTAGCCGGACCGACTACGCCGTCTACTACCAAACCGCTACTTTGCTGGAACAACTTCACCGCAGCGTCGACGCCGGCGTCGAAAACGCCGGTGATAGGTCCGAACAGATTGTAGTCGAGCATGCGAGCCAAAACTCTCTGCACACGCTTTACGTCGTCGCCGGTAGAACCCAGTGCTACCGTAGATGGCATAGGTCTACTCCCCCATGAGGAAGATCAGCATTGCCGGCCCCCCGGCCATTGCGGCGTGAAAGTATAACAAGCGAGTTCGCGGACGAATAGCTTGCCCGCATAAGAATCGCATGGAAATATTCGGGAATTACAGCACACAACTGGAGCTAATCCAAGTTTTATGTCTGGCAGTCTCAAGACTGTCGCGCACTGGATGTTCAGCAGCTCATCGCCGGCGCCGATGCAGGAACTTGGGTTGCCACCTGGCAAAACGAAAATTTATCCGGATGTGATGGTTGCTGCGCCCTCCTCTGGCGGAGCAACCGACACGGGTCGAGTTTGATCTTTGGCAGAGGCTCTCTTCTCGCGCCACTTGCTAAAAGCGGTAGCAGCGCCCACTACGATTAATCCGGCGAGCACCCAGCGAGCCAGTATCACCAGCGAATCGGCGTCGATTTTTGGGAGGCCCACTAGCCGGAGGGCCTGATAACGGTCGAGCATCCAGTGCCACGCGGTATGGGCAACAATCGCCGACAGAACGACCACTCCGGTACGGTCGGAAAGCGCCTTCACCCGGCGCAGCAACCACAGCGCTGCCAGCATCACCGACAGGACCGCGAGCTGTCCGATTTCGATTCCGATATTGAACGACAGGAGCGACAGCAGCAGGTGATTGCCGGCAAATTGCAAACTGTCTTTCATCGCATAAGAGAATCCGAACCCGTGCACCAGTCCAAAGACTCCGGTAATGACCCAGCGACGCCGAAGATCGCTGCCTACGATGTTTTCCAGCGCCATATAAACGATGGACATCGCAATCGCCGTTTCCACAAAAGGCGGAAACCAACGTCCCACCGGCGCCATACCGTACGCGGTGCCGATCAGCGTAATCGAGTGCGCAATCGTGAAAGCCGTTATCACGGCAATCAATCCGCGGAAGCTGCGATAAGGAATGATCAGGCAGAACAGGAACAGCAGATGATCCATGCCGCTGAGAATGTGCTCAATCCCCAGCAGGACGAAGCCACTGGCCGCCTGATACCAGCGGGGGCTGAGCGCAACCCGTCCGCTCGCCGCCGTAATCACGAACGCGCGGCTGGTTTCGTTGAGCGGCATGTAGCGCACGATCAGCTTGCTGATATCTCCCAGGTCGGCCGCAATCAGCATGCGAATCGTAAACACCGACTGCGGAGCATGGATGGGGTAAACAAAATGCGCATCCAGGTAGCCCTGGTTGTAATAAATCGCCTCATCCGGCGGGGTCGGCTCAGCAATCGCTTTCACTGCCGAGTCATAGTTCTCGAAGGACCGGTCCACGGGCAAGGTCAGTTGTCCAGCCGCGCTTTGCGGACGCAGGCGCACGCCATTCTCCCAGATAGCAACGCCGCGGGCTATTTGCGAGAGTGCCTCCTGCATGGCAGCGCTCGATCTTGGAAGATCATAGACATTCCCCTTCAGCGGAAAAGGAACCGACTGCAACAGATCCAACGGGACGCGAACCACTAGGTGTGCCTGGTCTTGGTCGATTTTCACGAATGCATTGACGATGGTTTGCAGGGGCAGATCGTGCGCCGATACCTCGGGCAGGCACAACACGAGTGCCAGGGTAAAAGCAAGAAAGCAGCACTTAAGAAGACGCATAAAATTGCGCTCGCCAGAAATCCGGTGACCGGGAGTGCCGGCCACCGGAGCAGAAACATCGCCTGTTAGTAAGTTGGTGTGAACTTCTGAATACGCCGGCCAGTAATCGTTTCAGCGATATACACGTTGCCCTGGGAGTCACTTGCGGTAGTGTGCGCGAAGGCAAATTCTGCCGCATTATGTCCCGGGCACGGCGCAATACCACAACGGCCAAACGCGCCCAGCATCTCGCCTGACTGCTTGTCCAGAATCCACTCGTTGTCGTTTCCCAGATCAGCGTTGATGATGTAGCGCTGGCTGGTTGGACTCTCGTCGCCGAGCACGTCGATATTGGGATACAAATCCAAATCGCAGGCGCGAGTGCCGGCTGCCAGAATGGCAGCCTGCTCGGGCTGCGGCGCGCTCGAAGGCGGAGTGATGATAATGTTGCGCACCCAATTGCCCATTTTGTCGAACACCTGGATGCGGCTATCGGGTCGGTCGCAGACGTAGACGTAATTGTCATTGCCCAGGACGACACAATGCGGATGTCCGCCGCCGGTAGCTCCAAACGTACCATTGGGGCAATTCGGACTGTTCATTCCGCAATTGGATCCCCACTGGCGCAGGTAGTTGCCGGCCGAATCGAAGACCACGATGCGGTGATTGCCATAGCCGTCCGCAACGTAGACATCACCCCTGCGGTGGGTGACTGGATCGGGCTCCGGATCGATGGTGATGTCGGCAGGCTCATTCAAAAGCGTGTGACTACTGTTGTAGTCGTGCGCTTCCCCGCAGGTGGGAAATACGTTAGCGCCGCCGATCTGGCTGTTGTTGGGAGGTCCGTCGCATACACCCTTCTCGCCGATCTGCATGAGCATCGTGCCATTCGGAGTGTACTTCTGAACCACACCGTCGCCATTGCCGCCAACCCAAATATTTCCCTGGTAGTCGACATAGCAGCCGTGGGCACCCTGCGGCATCACTGCCGCACCTCCGTAAGATTCGCCGCTTTGGATGAGCGACGGATTACCCCACGATGTGTAAACGTGACCGCTGGGAGTATAAGCCACGACTGGCGGCGACGGAATTGCGGAAGCGCTTGCGTCCTGCGCGACGATCGCGCCGGATTCGTTGCCCTGAAGCACCCCGTCGAGGGTGACTCCAACTTCCCATCCCCGATTGAACGTGTAAACATTATCGTTGCCATCAATGCAGCTCCCGGCAATTTCACCGGTAACCCACTGATGGGCCACTCCGTCTGACCCAACTGGAGCAGGTAAGGGTTGCGGCCACGATGGATCGACCGCGAACCTCGGCGAACCACCGTGATCGGCTTTTACTTTCGCAGGGTGCCATAGTCCGAGCCCAACCATCAGCGCTAAGACGATAGCTCCCATGTAAGTGAACCGCGTAAGCTTCATCTTGCTCTCCTTAATATGTGACCGACGCCGATCGATCGGGTACCGCGCCGGCCCCCAGGTGAAAGGAGCGTGGAAGGAAAGCCGGGCAGCATTGCCCGGCGCATATTGTGGCGCGGTTTTGTGTGCCGGGCGCGTCAGAAATACACGCGTTCGGTACGCTGGTCAGAGCTGACAACCTGATTAGTGATAGGCCAGCGAAGTAGCGGCGACTCAGGATTGTCAGCGAGGCTCAGAAAACGCCTGAGACCCCGAAAATTTCCGGAATATTATGTCGTGTGAGACGAAGGTGTCAAGAGGTTACGACCAACGGGGTGTCGAAAACGAGCGTAAAAGTGGTGCTGGACGCTCCCTGGCAAAAGCCGCACATTTTCAGTATCAGTTCGAAAACCATGCCGCCGATTACGTTCGTGCTGAAAAAGATTGCCCATCCCTTAAAACCAGGCCGGCTGCGGGACCGTAGCTGCCGAGACGAAACAACACTACGAGCGGCGACGCCAAATGCTCATGCGGCCGTGCTGCGCGCGCCTTGGCTCTTGCTGAGGTAGACCACAAAAACTGTTCCGCTTTTTTGCGCGCCCGCCCGGCTGCGGAAGTGAATCCTTCCCCCGTGGTTCTGGATAATTTCCCGGCTGATCCAAAGTCCCAGCCCGGTGCCAACATCTTTCTTGGTCGTAAAGAACGGTTCGAAAATCTGAGCCCGGGCTGCTTCCGGGATTCCGGAGCCTTGATCGGCTATGGCGATTTGGACTTTGTCGCCAGCTTTTTTGATCCGAATCCTCACCTGAGAGCCCGCGGGGGATGCGTCAATCGCGTTACTTAGCAGGTTGGAAAAAACCTGTCGCAACTCCCCTGGCACGCCGTATAGAAAGACTGCGTCGTCCGTCTCAACTGTCGCGGTGACATTGCGAGAGGCCAGTTTCCGGCGGAAGACGTCAACCACTCCTCTCAGTATTTCGGAGGCGTCAATCTCCACCGGAGAAGTCGTCTCACGATAAAACCCGAGAGTCTGTCGCGTGATATGACCTACTCTCCGCAGTTCATCGTCCGCAGCATCCAGTAGACGCTTGCTGACATCGAGCGACTGCTCCGACCGGGCGAGGTAAATCAGGTTAGTTACGGCCTCGAGCGGGTTATTGATCTCGTGGGCAATAGTTGCCGCCAGTCTTCCGGCAGCGGCAAGCTTCTCGGTTTTGCGCAAGGCTTCTTCGGTATGTTTTCGGGTGCTGATGTCCATGGACATTCCAGCCATGCGCAGCGGCTCGCCAGCGGGGTTGTACTCGACGGAGCCGCGGGATGTTGTCCAGCAGTAGCGTCCATCCGGCCGACTGGTACGATACTCAAGCTCGTATTCTTTGCGGTTTTGAACCGCATCTTGTACTGTCGCCAAGGCTCGTTCCTGGTCGTCGGGATGAATGGTTTGCAGCCAATCTTCCAGCTTCCCGCCGAATCCACCACGGGCTACGCCGTGCATATCTTCCACCTCCGGGGACCAGCGCACTTCGCCGGTTCGAATATCCCAGTCCCAGTCGCCCATGTTGGCAGATGCCTGAGCCACAAAACGCCGTCGCAGCCGGTCTAACTCCTGGAGCTTTTCATTCGCGGCACTCAACTGGTGGTTGGCTCGTGCAAGGTCAAGCGCACGCGTCTCAGACAGACGGATGCCCTCAATGTTCTTGAGAATTTTCGGCAGTACCAGCGGAAGTGCCACGGCCGTCGCCACCGAAGCCAACGCCGTAATGACTTTTACGTAGGCCGCGGACCAATACACCGGGTGCCAGAGGGTGACCGCCTCCATGAAGTGCGTGCCGCCACAGGCGATGATGAACGTTCCGAATGCCAGAAACATCCAGTGGAACGGAATCGCTCCTTTACTGGCCCGAACCAGATACACCAGAGTCAGGGAAATCACGACGTAGGAAGTGCCGATCAGAAGGTCGGAAAGGAGATTGACGCTAATCAGGGTCGAATTGCCGAGATAACAAAAAACGTGAGGCATGAACTGCAGCCCCTCAACCCCCCGACCCAGGACAGGCCATATCAACGCGCTCGTCGCCAGAAGAACCAGTCCGGCAATAAAATACTTGATCTGAAGAGCTTGCTGTCTTTCAGGACTCTCACCACCAGCAGACAAAGCGGTCTGGCCAGACGTGAACATGGATGCTCCGTTGTGACTTGGATGTGCTAGCGGCTGAGCCCAACTGTGCAACCACGAGCATGGCGATTGTGGCGCCCGTTGGCTTGCGTCTCGATGATTGGAGCCTCTTCTGGACCGCCTGACAGACAGTCGAAACGCACGCCTGATCGCCTGATTAAATGCTGGTGGGAATGTCGAAGTCAAGCGCAGCCCATAACCCAAGACAGTGCCGACAAACGCCCGCTCAAGCGCCCCCACTCAAAATCACCGTTCAAGATTCTTCTTGCGGCACTTACGTTCAATTTTCCGTGCGGCTTACTGCAGTTTCCAGGACAGTCTTCTGTCCTTCAGGAAGTGGACTGTTGCCGATCCCGACTTCATGGAGCCAGTTCCGTTGCCGGTTCCACCAGACCTTCTCCCAGAATTCCCGAGAAGCTTTGAGGGTATCTTTAGTCATTGCGCGGCATGGTTTCAATGCGAACCTTGGCGGTCAGTGCTGCAGTTTGTAATCGCCCGAAGAGGTCTTCTGCGAGACTTGCGACGGCGTAGGCAGTTGCGAGGTGTCCCATCCGCCGCCCAGTGCCTCGATCAGGTCGACGGCCGATACCATGAGGTCAATGTGCACCGTCGCCAAAGATTCCTGATCGGTGAGCAGCGTGGTTTGTGCCGTGACCACGTCGATGTAGGGATCAATGCCGGTCTCGTAGCGGCCCACCTCAAGATCGAGCAGTTGCTGCGCGGAATTCACCGCCGCCTGCTGGCTCAACAACTGCTGCGAGTAGATGCGCGTGCCCGACAAATAGTCCTCGACTTGCTGGAAGGCGGTCAGGACGGTTTGGCGATAAGTGGCGACGTCGGCATTGTAGATGGCCGTGTACTGGTGGAGTTCGGCGCGGTAGAGTCCGCCGTTAAAGAGGGTTTGCGAGATGGCCGGACCGATGGACCAGAAGCGACTGGGCCAAGTGAACCAGTGCGAGAAATTCGAGCTTTCGAATCCGCCCGAAGCCGACAGCGTCACGTCGGGGAAAAACGCTCCATAGCCGATGCCGATGACCGCGTTGGCCTCGGCTAGCGTGCGCTCGGCGGCGGCAACATCGGGCCGGCGCTCCAGCAATTGTGCCGGCACGCCCACTGGAATCGCCGGCGGGGTGGTGAGCAGAGGCTGCTTGGCGATGGAGAAGTCCGTGGCTACGCGGCCCAACAGCACCGCGATGGCATGTTCATATTGCGCCCGCGCCACGCCTACGTTGATGGCTGCGGCCTGCGCGCTTTGCAGCGTAGTCTGGGCAGCCACCACCGCAGAGTAGTCATCAATGCCGGTATCGTAGAGTGCCTGGGTCAGATCCAGCAGCTTCTGATCGGCAATTACGGTGTCCTGCAGAATTTTTTCCAGCGCATCCTGGCCGCGGATTTCGAAATAGTATTGCGCCAGGCTGGCTTCCTCAGTAAGCCGCTCGACTTCCAGATCGGCGGCGCTGACCTGCGCGGCATATTGCCCTTCCCGTACCTGATTGCGGATCTTGCCCCAGAAGTCGGGCGTCCAGGAAACATCCACCGGGAAAGAGATGAGGGTGCTGGTCTGTCCGGTGTTTGCCAAGGTGGAATTGGTCAGCGTGCCCGAGGACTTCTGGCGAGTCCAGGACGGCCCGGCTGTGACCGTGGGCCAATATAAAGCGCGCGCCTCGGCTACCAGAGCCCGAGATTCCATGAAATTCTGGAAATACTCCTTGATATTTTGATTGTTGATTTCCAGCTGGTCTTCCAGCGCATTCAGGTCCGGATCCTTAAACACTTCCCACCATTTGCCGCGCAGCATGCCCTCCTGCGGGCTGGCGACCTTCCAGCCTTCGGCGGCCTGGAAATCGACAGACGACTCCTGGTAGTTGGGCGCGGTCGCCGCGGGCGGAGTCGGCGCATGATACTTGGGTCCGACGACACATCCGCTGAGCATCAGTAATCCCAAGGCAGTCGTCACCGGAAGGATCGCTCGTAGCTTGCAGTTCGTCATATCGATCTCTCTTTCGTCACTCGCCTTCTCCCCTATTCTGACTACGGTGTAATTGGCTCGGCTGACGGGTGGAAGCTGTCGCGCTGCTTGCCCCGGACCCGCAGACGCAAACGATCGAGCGTCAGATAAACCACCGGCGTCGTATAAAGCGTGATCAGTTGGCTGAGCAGTAAACCACCCACGATGGTGATGCCGAGCGGCCGCCGCATTTCCGAACCTGTGCCTGTACCCAGAGCCAGCGGCAGCGCGCCGAAGATGGCGGCCATGGTCGTCATCAGAATGGGCCGGAAGCGCAGGATGCAGGCCTCGAAGATCGCATCCGCGGGACGTTTGCCTTCGTTGCGCTCGGCCATCAGCGCAAAATCAATCATCATGATGGCATTCTTCTTCACAATGCCGATCAGCAGCACGATGCCGATGATGGAGATGACGTTCAGGTCCATGTGAAACAGCATCAGCGCCAGCATGGCGCCTACGCTGGCCGATGGCAGGGTCGAAATAATCGTCAGGGGATGCACCAGGCTCTCATACAAAATGCCGAGCACGATGTAGACCGCGAGCACTGCGGTCAGGATCAGCAGCGGCTCGCTGGACAGCGATTGCTGATAGGCCTGCAAGGTTCCGGCGAAGAAGCCGCGCACGGTGGACGGCAGCCCCAGGCGCTGCTCCATCTGCTGCACTTCTTGCGTAGCCTGGCTCAGGGAGACGTTCGGCGCTAGGTTGAAGGAGACTGTTACCGAGGGGAACAGGCCGGTGTGATTGACTTGCAGCGGCGTGGTGCCGGTTTGATTCGTGCTCACCGTCGCCAGGGATGCAATGTTGTTGATCCCCGCCCTCCCGCTGGCCGATGCCGGACCGCCTGGGTTGAGGTAGATGCTGTCCAATCCTGCCGGCGACTGCCAGTACTGCGGCGCCGCTTCCAGCACCACGTAATACTGGTTGAGCGGGGTATAAATTACCGAGACTTCGGACTGGCCGAACGCCGAATACAGCAGGCTGTCGAGCGAGCTGGCCGTCTGGCCGAAACGAGCCGCGGCCACGCGATCGTAGTTGAGATATTCCTGCAATCCGCCGTTCTGCTGATCGGTATTGACATCCTGCAGGCCGGGCAGCTTCTTGATATTTGCGAACAGGATTGGACCCCAGTGTGCCAGGTCGGGGATGTTGTCGGATTGAACTGTGTACTGGTACAGGGCGTTGCTGGAGCGGCCGCCGATGCGCACATCCTGGATGGGCTGAAGAAACGCTGAAGCGATGGGGAGCCGGTTCATCTGGGGCCGAAGCCGGTTGATCACCTGCATGGCGCTGGCGTTTCGCTGGCTCAGAGGTTTCAGGGCAATGTAAAGAAAGCCGCCATTGCTGGCGCCATTGCCGCCGGTGTAGGCGTTGACATGGGCCACCGCCGGATCGGCCTTGATGATTTTCACCAACTGCAGAATCGAATAATTCATGAACGGAAACGACGCGTCCTGCGGCCCTTGTACGCCGCCGACCAATCCTCCGGTGTCCTGGGTGGGGAAAAATCCCTTGGGAATTTTAATGATGACGATCACGTTTAAGGCGATGGTCAGCGCCAGGACGATCAGCATCAGCGCGGAATTTTCCAGCGCCCAGGATAGCGAGTGGCGATAGACCGAGAGCATTCCACCAAAGAATTGTTCGCTCCAGCGGTACAGGCGATTGTGCTTCTCTTCCGGTTTATGAGCTTTAAGCAGATGGGCGCACATGGTGGGAGTTGTGGTCAGCGAAATCACCATCGAGACCAGAATCGCGGTCGAAAGGGTGATGGCGAACTCGCGGAAGAGTCGCCCGACGATGCCGCCCATCATCAGGATGGGGATGAATACGGCAATCAGCGAAATGCTGATGGAAAAGACGGTGAAGCCGATTTCCCGCGCGCCTTTGAGGGCGGCGGCGAGTGGGTCCATACCGTTTTCCAGATGACGGGAGATGTCTTCCATGACCACGATGGCGTCGTCGACCACAAAACCGGTCGAAATGGTGAGCGCCATTAGCGACAGGTTGTCCAGGCTGAAGCCAAACAAATACATTCCGGCGAAGGTGCCAATCAGCGACACCGGCACGGCGACGGCGGGAATAAAGGTGGCGCGCGGGCTGCGCAGAAAAACGAAGACGATGACTACCACCAGGCAGATGGAGATCAGCAGCGTCATCTCGACGTCATGCACCGAAGCCCGGATGGTGGTGGTGCGATCGAAAGTGATGGTGAAGTGGATGCCTTGCGGCAGCACCGCCTCCAGAAACGGCAGTTGGGCGTAAATGCGCTCGACCGTCTGGATAATGTTGGCGCCTGGCTGGCGAAAGACGATGACGACCACCGACTTCATTCCGTCCATGTAGCCGGCGGTGCGGATGTTTTGCGTGGAGTCGACCACGTCGGCGACATCGGAGAGACGAACCGCATTGCCGTTGTGATAGCCCACGATCAGGGGCTTGTAATCGTCGGCATGCGAGATCTGATCGTTGGTAATGATGTCCAGGGTTTCGCGGTTGTTGGAGATCTGGCCGCGCGGCTGTAGCGTGTTCTGCAAGCTCAGAACCGATTGCACGTTGGCCAGGGTAAGACCGAAGCTGGCCAGCTTGGTGGGATTGGCCTCCACCCGCACCGAGGGCGTGGCGCCGCCGCCGACGAAGACCTGGCCCACCCCCTGAATCTGTGACAGCTTCTGCTCCAGCACGGTCGATGCTTCATCGTAGAGCTTGGTTACGTCGTACTTGTCGGATGTGAGGTTCAGGACCATGATGGGCGAATCGGCGGGATTCACCTTGCGGTACGAGGGATTCTGCGGCAGGTTGGTGGGCAGATAGGTTCGGGCCGCGTTGATGGCGGCTTCAACATCACGCGCTGCGCCGTCGATGTCGCGGCTAAGATCGAACTGCAGGGTGACGGACGTGCTTCCCAGCGAGCTGGACGACGTCATCTCGCTGACGTCGGCGATGTGGCCCAGTTGCCGCTCCAGCGGAGTGGCTACAGAGGATGCCATGATTTGCGCGCTGGCGCCGGGCAGGCTGGCGTTGACCGAAATGGTGGGAAAATCTACTTGCGGGAGCGGAGCTACCGGCAGCTGGACGAACGCCACTGCTCCCGCAATCGCCACGGCGACAGTGAGCAGCGTGGTGGCTACCGGCCGATGGATGAAGGGAGCAGAGATGTTCATGCCTGCTCCGGCTTAGGCGAGGGCGCTGGCTTGCCATTCAGGCTGCGAGGCTTGCGTCCGGTGACCCGCCGCCCCAACTTGTCGAAGAAGATGTAGATGACCGGCGTGGTATAGAGCGTGAGAACCTGGCTGACCAACAATCCGCCGACGATGGCGATGCCCAGCGGGCGGCGCAGCTCAGACCCCAGACCTCGGCCCAAGGCCAGCGGAAGTCCGCCCAGCAGCGCGGCCATCGTGGTCATCATGATCGGGCGGAAACGCAGCAGGCTGGCTTCGTAGATCGCCTCGGTCGCGTCCTTGCCCTCCTCGCGCTCGGCTTCCAGGGCGAAGTCGACAATCAGAATTCCGTTCTTCTTCACAATGCCGATCAGCAAGATGATGCCGATAATGGCGACGACGCTGAGACTCTGACGAAAAAGAAGGAGCGCCAGCAGAGCTCCCACACCGGCCGAAGGCAGAGTGGAAAGAATGGTGATGGGGTGAATGAAGCTCTCATACAACACGCCCAGCACGATGTAGACGGTGACTAGCGCAGCCAGAATCAGCAGTGGCTCATTGGTCAGCGAATTCTTGAAGGCGGCTGCGGTTCCCTGAAAATCCGACTGCAGGCTGGCAGGGAAGTGGGTCTCGCCGGCAACCTTGTCGATGGCGGTGATGGCATCTCCGAGCGCGGCATTCGGCCCCAGGTTGAAGGAGACGGTGACCGCGGGAAACTGTCCCTGATGATTGATGGTGAGCGCTTCCGTGGTCGTTTGCAGATGGGTGAAGGCATTCAGCGGTACCGCATTCGCGGGCGTTGAAGTCGAAGCGGTGTTCGGGGCCGGCGCCAGCGGCGAGGGATAGAGCGCGGTGGCCGGCGGAGTCAGCGTCGCCGTGGAGGGCGTGTACAGCACCGAGGTCGTGGTGGCATTGGATCCGGCCGAAGCCGAGGCCGAAGCTGAAAAAGACGATACCGCGCTGGCACCCGACGACCCCGAGGATGCATTCGACTGGATGTAAAGGTAGCCGAGATTGGAGGGCGTCTGCTGCCAGTTCTGCTGCGTCTCCAGAATCACGTGGTATTGGTTGAGCTGCGTGTAGAGCGTGTTGATCTGCCGCTGGCCGTAGGAGTCGTAGAGCGTGTTGTCGATGGTGTAGGGCGCAATGCCCAGCCGCGACGCCGTTACGCGATCGATGGAGAGGTAGAGGGCGCGCGCGTTGGTCTGCTGGTCGGTGGCGACGTCCTCAATTTCCTTGAGCTGTTTCAACTTGCCGACGAACTTGTCGGTCCATTCGTTCAGCTCGTTGCTATCGGGATCCTCCAGCGTGTACTGATACTGGGTGCGGCTGACGCGGTCATCCACCGTGATGTTCTGCACGGGCTGCATGTAGAGCGTGATTCCCTGCACCTGCTGCAGGCTGTTGGACAGCCGGCGGATCACATCCGATGCGCTCATGTGGCGCACATTCAGCGGCTTCAAATTGATGGACATGCGTCCGCTGTTAAGGGTGGTGTTGGTGCCATCGGCGCCGATGAACGAGGAGAGGCTTTCCACCGCGGGATCTTGCAGGATGACTTTGGCCAGCGCCTGCTGCTTCTGGGACATCGCCGCAAACGAGGTCGATTCCGGCGCCTGGGAAATTCCCTGAATCACGCCCGTATCCTGCACCGGGAAGAATCCTTTCGGGATGATGATGTAGAGGAGCACGGTCAGTACCAGCGTGGCTACCGCAATCAGAAGTGTGAGCGGCTGATGATCGAGAACCACCTTGAGGGTGCGGCCGTAGAACGCGATCATGCGTTCAAAGGCATGCTCCGACCAGCGATAGAAGCGCGTCTGCTGCTCCGGCTGGTAACGCAGGATGCGTGACGACATCATCGGGGTCAGGGTCAAGGACACGATGGCGGATATGATGATCGTGACTGCCAGGGTCACGGCAAACTCGCGGAACAGCCTCCCGACCACGTCGCCCATGAACAGAAGCGGGATCAGCACAGCAATCAGCGAAACTGTCAGCGAGACGATGGTGAAGCCGATCTGCTCTGCGCCTTTGAGGGCGGCTTCCAGCGGGCGGTCTCCCTCCTCGATGAAGCGCGAGATGTTTTCGATCATCACGATGGCGTCGTCGACCACGAAGCCGGTCGAGATGGTGAGCGCCATCAGCGACAGATTGTCCAGGCTGTAGCCCAGCAGGTACATCACGGCAAAGGTGCCGATCAGCGAGAGCGGTACGGCCACACTGGGAATGATGGTGGCGTAAATGCTGCGCAGAAATATGAAAATGACCAGCACCACCAGCCCTACGGTTACCATCAACTCGAACTCGACATCGTCGATGGAGGCTTGAATACTGGTGGTGAGATCGGTGAGCGTGGTCACGCTGATCGATGCCGGAAGGTTCGTCTCCAGCTGCGGCAGGATTTGCTTGATGGCCTTGACCACCGCGATCGTGTTCGCGCCGGGCTGTCTCTGGATGTTGAGAATGATGGCCGGCGTTTTGTTCATCCAGGCCGCTTGACGGTCGTTCTCCACGCCGTTGATGACGTTGGCGACATCTCGTACGAAAACCGGGGCGCTGTTGCGGAAGGCAATCAATACGTTCTTGTAGTCTTTGGCAACGGTGATTTGATCGTTGGCGTCGATCTGGTAATCCTGCCGGGGCCCGTCGAAGTTACCCTTGGCGGCGTTGACGCTGGTATTGATCAGCGCCGTCCGCACATCTTCCATGTTGATTCCGTAAGAAGAAAGCGCGACCGGATTGACCTGAATGCGAATCGCAGGTTTCTGGCCGCCGCTGATGCTGACCAGGCCGACTCCGTTGAGCTGCGAGATCTTCGGCGCAAGACGGGTGTCGACCAGGTCTTCGACTTCCGACAACGGCATGGTCGCGGAGGTGATCGCCAAAGTTAGAACCGGAGCGTCAGCAGGATTGGTCTTGTTGTAGATCGGCGGGGTCGGCAAGTCAGCGGGAAGAAAGCTCTGTGAGGAATTGATCGCCGACTGCACTTCCTCTTCGGCAACGTCAATGCCCAGCGAGAGATTGAATTGCAGAACGATCACCGAGACCCCTCCGGAACTGGTCGAGGTCATCTGGCTGAGCCCCTGCATCTCGCCGAACTGCCGTTCCAGCGGAGCCGTGACCGTGCTGGCCATCACGTCCGGGCTGGCCCCGGGATAGAGCGTGAGCACCTGAATGGTGGGATAGTCCACTTCCGGCAGCGCCGAAACCGGTAGCTGCGTGTAGGCGACCACTCCGACCAGCAGAATCGCAGCCATCAAAAGCGACGTGGCCACGGGCCGCAAAATGAAGGGGCGCGATGGGCTCAGACTCATGGAGCCGTACTCTCATCGCTGGAAGTGGAAGGCAACTTCACCTTCGAGATGGTGATCTTGGAACCGTTTTGCAGCTTCTCGAAGCTGCTGTCGGCAACCACGTCTCCGGCCTTGATGCCTTGCACCGCAATCATGCCCGAATCGGACACGCCGGTTTTCACGTTAGTAATCTTTGCCTGGTCGTTCTGGATCAGATAAACAAAGGCAACGTCGCCATTGTGCTGCACCGCCGAAGAGGGTACGAGCACCTGGTTGTCCAGCGTCTTCACCTTCAGCCGGGTGTTCACAAACAAGTTTGGAAACAGGGCACCGTCCTGGTTCTGAAAGGCGGCGCGAAGCTTAAGAGTGCCGGTAGCCGTATCGATCTGGTTGTCCGTAGTGGTGAGCTGGCCGGCAGCAATTTGTTTCGTCATTTGCCGGTCCCAGGCTTCCACCGGCAGCTTGTTGCCATGCTGCATCTGGGTGACAACTTCGTCCAGATTGTCTTCGGCCAGAGTGAAAACCACAGTAATCGGCTGGATCTGCGTGATCACCAGCAGGGCGGTTGTTCCATTCGCGGTGACCAGATTTCCGGGATCGACCAGGCGAAGCCCAACCCGGCCATTGATCGGCGAAGTGATATGGCAATACGCCACCTGCACCTTGTCATACTGCACTGTGCCTTCGTCGTTCTTAACGGTTCCCTGGTATTGCAGGACCAGCTTTTCCTGATCCTCGAGCGTCTGCCGCGGGATCGCGTTGCGCTTCCAGGCCTGCTGATAGCGCTCCAGGTCCATCTGCGCTTCAGCCAGCAGATTCTGATCGCGCTCCAACGCACCCTCCGCCTGCAGCAGTTGCGCCTCATAGGGTCGGGCGTCGAGATCGATCAGCGAGTCACCCTTATGAACCAGTTGTCCTTCGCGATAATGCACTGCGGTGATGACGCCAGTCACTTGCGCTGTAATCGAATCGGTGTAGACCGGGGTAACGGTACCGATCGCTTCCAGATACACTCCGATGCTGCCCAGCTTGGCCGTCGCCGTGGTCACCGGTACTGGGCCAGACATACCGGCGCGAGGTCCGCCGGATTGCGCGGTCGCTGGAGCTCCCGATCCGTGCCGCAAGACTATGTAAAACAAAGCAGCGAACAACAGAAGAACCACGATCCAGACCCAGCGGTGGCGCCGCTTCGGGGGTGAGCCGGAGATGGAAGAAGGCAGCAGGTGATCCGATGGAACGTGAACGTCGTTTTGCTTTGAGGTAGTGCTGTTCTCTTGCATTGCGTCTGGCATGATGCAGCTATTGAGGCTCGGAATTCAACTCCTGGTTTCTGTAACCTACCGGGGCGTCATTCCCCAGAACTAATGTTTCTAGAACCCGACATGACCCGCCACAGTTGCTGAGGCCCAGGCGAAAGACCAATGTTCGTATTTCGACGTACCCACTTCGTGGCTTCCTCTTCCGACAGGTTGCCGCAGGGACAGGGTGTACGCGCAGGCAGGAAGAGAACCATGGCCGTTCGATTTGGTTGGATGCCGCGGAACCGCGGCGCGTAAGGATTGCCGGCCTTTTGTTAGCTTTGGCTCGGCAAGGACAGCACCTTGTGTGCCAGAGTCCCTGCTGGAGTCCCGGGGCTGAGTCGAACTGCCGACCATATAGTTTAGGAATCCATCACTCTTTTTTGTTTTCAATCGATTAGCCATAAGTAGCCGCAGAAACATGGCCCCAAAACCCCATGCCAGTCGAAATATAGGTCGTGAGTCTGGACAGAAGCTGGAAACCGCCGGCCCTAATCCGGGCGCAGTGAGCACTGCAGATGCCTCTACAATATCAAGCTTGGCTGCCATTCTTGTCAGTTCGGCGAGAGAACCGGCTTTCATCTTCTGCTCCCCCCTGCCCACGGTGCGCCTTTACCGTGGTCTCGCTAATGCCGAGTTCCCCACCAACCTTTTTGTTTAAGCAGCCGGAGGACGACCAACGCCGTAACCGTCGTTCGCTGGGAGTCAGGAGCGTCCCAAACGTGAACAAGTAAGCCTGCACCCACTCTCGCGGAATTCCCTCGTGTCCAACGCAGTTGATACGAAAGTATGGGCGATACCTTCGTCCAATTGCGCAGCTCATTGCGTTCTGGCTCAATGGATGCAAATTGAGTCACGTTCCCAACCGCATCGGACAATGCGCAGATGCGAATACGCATCATGGCGGGAACAACTACGGAAATGGCCGCGGGTGCATTTGGCACGACGAATGAACTACAAATGGTCGACCGTTATTGTCGGCTTCGCTCAACTGGTGCCCAAGCTCAACAGACCCGGAAGAGGATGCAATGACGACTGTACATACAGCTACGAAAGAGAATCCCATAACAACCGTAGACGCTCCCACGAAACTCGCACAGATTCGCGTTGCGCGGAGGTCGCCAGCCTATTGGCGGGTCACGATCGACAATCCGCCGATCAACGTGATGGGCCCGGAAATGGTCAAGCAGTTCCAGGAAGTCATCAACGCTCTCGAGGCCGACGAGCAGGTCAGAGTGGTGGTCTTCGACAGCGCGGTCGACGACTACTTCCTGAATCACTCCGATTTCCTGGCCAAGCTTGAAGATCTGACCTCACTGCCGAACGGTCCCACAGGCTTGCCGCCTTGGCCAGACTTTCTGGTGCGTCTGACCCGCTTGCCGGTCGCCTCCATTGCTCTCATCCGCGGCCGCGCGACCGGCAACGGCAGCGAGATCACGCTGGCCTGCGACATGAGTTTTGCCAGTCGCGAAAAGACCATCATCTCGCAATGGGAGGTGGGCGTGGGGATGGTTGCCGGCGGCGGCCCCATGGCTCGGCTGCCCCGACTCATCGGCCGCAATCGCGCCCTCGAGGTGCTCTTGAGCTCGGAGGACATCCGGGGAGACCAGGCCGAAGCCTACGGCTACGTGAATCGCGCGTTGCCCGACGCCGAGCTGGATGCTTTCGTCGAGGCGCTCGCCACCCGGATCGCCAAGTTCGACAAATGGGCGATCGCCCAGACCAAGCGACTGGTCGACACCAGCCTGCCGCCGGATATCGAACTCGGCGCCGGGTGGGATGCGTGCATCGCGTCGCTCGGCCGGCCCGCCGCCCAGGATGGAATCAAACAGCTCATGGCGCGCGGCTTCCAGAAGCCAGGAGATGTCGAAAATCGGCTGGGATACTATCTGGGCCAAATCGCGCGCTAGGCCGGCGGTTGACGCGGTCCCGAACTCCGGAGGTTGCGGATGACGGGTGGCCCAGGTCTCGCGCCTTTCGAGACCTGGGTATGCGCGACGTGTCTGTGCGGGAAAGTTGTCGTCTCTGGGAGCTTCGGCAATCTTCCCAGGTCTCGAAAAACGCGAGACCTCGGGGACCCGGCACTGTATCGAAAGGAGCTAGCAATGAACAGCGTACAAAAGGAGTCATCCATGAACGCAGTACAAGTCGAACAGAAGAGCTATGAGATGCCCCCGCGAGAGGGGATCAGCATCGCGCACTTTCTCACCGTCGCCGACATCAAGCGATCGGCTCATTACTACGAAAAGGTCTTCGGCGCTCGCATTCTGAGCCTGGGCGACGGCAACGCGCCTGGGTACCTTCAGCTTGCGAATATCTGGATGATCCTGAACGTTGGTGGCGGGCCGACCCCGGATAAGCCGTCGGTAACGCTCAGCGTCCCCGACCCGAATCACATCAACAGCTTTATGAATTTCCGGGTTGCGGATATTCAAGCGTGCTATGAATTATGGAAAAGTCGAGGAGCCGAGTTCATCACACCGCCGATTCCCAAGTACGGCGAGACGCGCTGCTACATCCGCGATCCTGACGGTTACATTATCGAGGTCGGACAGAGCACCGAGCTCAAGTACGGTTAGCGCTCGGCCCGGATGGGATGCGCATTTGAACGGTCGCGGACGGGTGGCCCAGGTCTCGCGCTTGGAAAACATCCTGAAACTGAATGTCTACGTGACTTCAGTAGATATGTTTCCCGCTGTTAACGAGGTCTACAGGCGTGATTTCCCGGAGAATCCACCTGCTCGAATCTTTATCAACGTTCCTGCTTGGAATGGCGGCTTCGACATCGAGTGGACTGTATCGCCGCGGTTCTTTAGATCTGTCGATTGTCACTTTGATTGCCAATCTCCCGCTGCTCTTGTGGACAGCGGTGAGACGGCTACGAATACAGAATAGCTTCGCCCTTTCGACTCTGGCCGACACCGGTCGGCGAGCGATTGGGCGGGTGCCGGACAAGTCGGCGTGACATCGGGTATCGTTACAGCGCTTCCGTTCAATGGAGGACAAGAGATGGATTGGAAACAGTTGGTCCAGTTTGCATTGCTGGGTAGCAGTGATGTGGAGCAATACGCCATTCTGCTGGCACGCGTTTCGATCGGGCTGTTCTTCGCCATCTCCGGGGCAAACAAATTGTTTGTCGCCGGCGGCACGAAACCGGTTTACGACACGCTGGTAAAGGCCAAAGTCCCGTTTCCCCAGCAGACGGCTTACTTCGTGGCGGGTGTCGAGTTCGTTTGCGGATCCCTGGCGACCGTGGGGTTTCTTTCGAGTCCGGCCTGCGTAGCTTTATTGATCGATATGGTTGTCGCCACCCTGACCGAAGCGATTTCCACCCTGCCCAAAGGACTTTCGCCTCTTAACTGGCTCGACGATTTCCTCTACCTTCCGGAAGTCTTGTACGTGCTCTTCTTTATCTGGCTGATCTGTTCTGGTCCGGGAAAGTTCAGTGTCGATTACTGGCTCGGGGGCAAGTTACTGGGGTGATCGATCGACGAAGCGGCTGGTTGCTAGACAAGAGCTTGATGGCCATTACTAGAATTTCTCAGCTGCAGGGCTGAGGCTAAATCCTAATGAACGCCGTTCTCGGAGAAGTGCAGTACGTTTCGTCTTCGCGCTTGTGGCTCAATGGCAACTGTGCAGTAAATCCGAACTAATCAGATACGCAGGACGAACTTGGATTCTTGCTCGAAACCTCAAACAACGATGAGAATATCTTTGACCGATAGAGCCGGAGGGCTCAAGGAGAAGGAGTCATGGCAACTGCAACGATCACTACCCGTCCCCCTTTGCCACCGTTCACACCCGAGAGCGCGATTCAAAAAGTCCGCCTGGCCGAAGATGCCTGGAACTCTCGCGACCCGGCGAAAGTCGCCCTGGGGTATGCCGTCGATTCACGGTGGAGAAACCGCTCGGAGTTCGTCAACGGACGAAACGACATCATTGCATTCCTCACACGCAAGTGGGTCAAGGAATTGGACTACCGGCTCATCAAAGAGCTGTGGGCGTTCACCGGCAACCGCATCGCAGTGCGCTTCGCTTACGAGTGGCACGACGACTCGGGCCATTGGTATCGCTCCTATGGCAACGAGAACTGGGAGTTCAACGATGATGGACTCATGGCTTTTCGCTTTGCCTCAATCAACGATCTCCCCATCGCGGAGCCGGATCGCAAATATCATTGGCCGCTCGGGCGCCGTCCCGACGACCATCCCGGACTGAGCGACTTGGGTCTCTAGGTTTCTTGTACACGCCGGCCTTGGATTCCGAGCTGGCGAACAAAGAGTCATGTATGTCTGAGAAGAAGACGGCGATCGTCACAGGAGCATCGCGCGGTATCGGCGCGGGATTGGTCGAGGCCTTTTTGAAGGGGGGCTATAACGTCGTCGCGACCGCTCTCAATGTAACTCAATCGTTGACTGCCACCCCTGTCCTGCTTCTCTTCGACGGCGATATAAGCAAGCAGGAAACCGCTGCCAAAGTCGTGGAAACCGCGATCCAGCATTTCGGAACCGTCGGTATTCTGGTGAATAACGCCGGCATCTACCGCACCAAGCCCTTTACAGACTTCACTACTGAGGACTTCAACGCCCTGGTTTCAACGAATCTACTGGGATTTCTTTACATCACTCAGCTCACTGTGAAGCAGATGCTGAAACAGAAATCAGGAAACGTTGTGACCATCTCTGCATCGCTTGCAGACCAGCCAGTTGCTGGCGTAAATGCCTCGGCTTCGATGATGACGAAGGGCGGCCTGAATACAGTTACCCCCAGCCTCGCAATCGAGTATGCAAAAGAAGGTATCCGCTTCAACGCCGTAGCCCCTGGCGCTGTGGACACAACACTGCACCAGGATCGTACCGGGGAACCACTTAAGACCAGGCAGCCGATGGGAAAGATTGCGACCGTAAAAGATATTGTCGACGCTGTTCTCTACCTTGCACAGGCAGGCCAAATCACCGGAGAAGTGCTGCACGTGGATGGTGGCGCCCACGCGGGCTGCTGGTAGCCGCCATTTCCGTAGACAGGATCAGCGCTCCCCGGTTACCAGAGAATGGACCGGCGAGCTCGGGGCGGGAGGCGGGCCCCGATGAAGGCGGGTCTCTGGGTGAACCTCCGGAATGCTCAGTATCGACGTGGGTCGTCGGCCCTTGGGTTCATGCGATCCGGGCTGCCACTGGCTTGGAGTCCTCAGACGGAGCTGCCTCCGGGCGCGAGATCATCGGCGCGCGGACGTCCTGAAACTGAACTAGGTCCTTTGAGAAGATCAGGTCAAGCGTCCAGTCGAAAGCCACCCGCAGTTTCTTCTCCAGCCGGGGAAGCTTGCTCAGGTAAATTGTTCGCCAGAGCCACCAGGCGATGAACCCCGAAAAGTTGATCCCTAAGATGTTAGCCACGCCAGTTCGTCGACCGATCGCGGCGAGTTGTGCGATGGTCATGAAATCGAAACACTTTTTTTCTTTCCCACGAACGCTCGCGATGACGTTGTGCGCCACAACTTTAGCTTCGCGAAGCGCATGTTGCGCAGTGGGCGGATGGAATCGCCCCGTCCGCCGATCAGGTATGGCCGCACAGTCGCCCAAAGCCCAAACGCCCGGCCAAGCTTGAAGCTCGAGGGATTCGGTGACCAGCAGACGGCCTTTCTCCTTTGCACAAGGGATCGTTTCGATTAACGGATTCGGGGAGGTTCCGGCGGTCCAAACCAGCGTGTTCGTAGGAATCGTGGTTCCGTCGCTAAGTCGCAAGGCGCGGCCCGAAAAGGCTTCGACCTTGGTGTTCAGGAGAATTTCTACTTTACGGCCCGCGAGTTTTCGCTGAGCATATTCACCTAGCTTCTGGTCTAGCTCCGGCAAGATAACCGGTCCCGAGTGGATAAGCATAACCCGCACTCTATCTTCCATTAGTTGGGAATACGAGCGCAGTGCTCCCCGCACGAAATCGTTAATGCCGGCAACTGTCTCAACTCCGGCAAAGCCACCGCCTGCGACCGCAAAGGTCAACAGCGGCCCTTTCTCCTTGCAGCACTCGCTGTTCGCCTCCTCCAAGTGAGCGATCAGATGGTTGCGAAGCCGCATGGCATCTCCCAGCGATTTGATTGTGAGCGCGTTTTCTCGTAACCCTTCGATGCCGTAGAGGTTGGTGACCGAGCCCAGCCCCAAAACCAGGAAATCGAACTCCAGCGCGTGCTGATGATGATCGAAACCATGTGAAACCACGACGACTCTGTTCTCGATGTCGACTTGATCGACTTCTCCTGAGAAGAAATGAACATGGCGCAACATTTTGCGGACGGGATTCACAATTGTTGTGAGATCGAGGTCGCTGGCCGCGACCTCGTGAAGCATGGGCGTGAACAGGAAGAAGTTCTCACGATTGACCAGCGTCACTTCGAGAGATGGGTCTGGAGCGAGCTTCTTTTCCAATTCCATGGCGACGGTAAGCCCGGCAAACCCTCCCCCAAGAATGAGTATCCGTTTACCTGGTTTATTTTCCATGACTGTATGCTCAACAACGATTCCCAAGCACGAGGAGTATCTGAATCACATTGGTCTGCGCCGCAGCGGACGGCCAGCAACCCTTATCCGGTGGCTCCGGTGGCCTCTAAGCCGGCTTCGTGAGATGAGACACTGAACACAGGAAAAAGTTACGGAGAATCTGCGTTGTCGTACGAGAACCAGCCCAAGGTTGCACCTGGCGAAGTCGGAGAAGTACACTCGCCGTATTATTGATACGGCCCAGCCGGCGGTGGGGGAATGAGCTTTCTCAGCGAAGTTCAACTTGAGGAACAATTCGGTCCCGTTTCCGGGTTTCAAGAGGCGCTAGGGTTTGTTCCCAATCTCCTTCGGGCGCAGACCTTGTTACCGCGTCTGGTCGAGGCCCAGGCGAAGCTTGAGACTGCGGTGCGCATACACCAAGGAGCGATTTCCCGAGTCCAGAAGGAACGCATTCTTCTGAGAGTTTCAGCCGACCGAAAAGATGCGTACTGCGTGGGAATGGATAGCAAAGTGCTGTCTTCGCTCGGGGTATCGGAGTGTCAAGTCCAAGCTCTCTTGAACGGCCAACGCCCTGAGGGTCTCTCCGCTGCTGACGCAATTTCCCTGGAATTTTGTCTTAAGCTAAGCCGCAATGCTCCCTCGGTATGCGTGGAAGACATCAAAGCGTTGCGGGAATGTGGATTCGAGGACGAGTCGATCCTTGAAACCGTCATCGTCACCGCCTTGGCCGTCTACCGCTGCACGCTATCCATGGGCCTGGGGCCGGAGCCAGATTTCGGCCCGTCGAAGCTCGCTTCGATGAGAGTGGATCCGCCGCCCCCAGTGGCCCTCCGAGGCTTATTCTCTGACGCTCGTGAGGTGACACAAAGAAAAGGCCCGTATGTGCCCGCTCCCTATCTGAGTCCCAAGAGCTTCGCACCTCTTGCCATCCTGGAGAAGAGTCACGGATTCATACCGAACTTCTTCCGTGCTCAGACGTTGCGGCCCGACCTGCTCGAAGCGGAAGCGGAGGCTGTGGCCAGGATTTTGTTACCTGAAGATGTCCTGACCAGAGTGCAGAAGGAATGCATTCTGCTGGCGGTGTCTGCGGCTAACCTCAACTCTTATTGCGTCGCAATGCATTGCAACCTCTTGCGCGGGTTGGGTATGCCCGCGGAGGAAGGCGATCAGATCGCCGTGGACCATCATCAGTCCAATCTATCGGAGACCGATAGAGCCCTATTGGACTTCGCTGTCAAATTGGGAAGGCGTGTTTCGGAATTTTCTCGCGAGGACCTTGTCAACCTCAAAACGCTTGGCTTCGCTGAGCAGCAGATTTTGGAGTGCGTGGCGGTCACCGCCCTCAATAATTTTGCGAATACTCTGCAAATGGGACTTGGGATTGAACCGGATTTTGAGCCACCAGTCGCCTTTCAAAATAAAGCGCATCTTCCCGTCGCTGCCAACCGTCCCACTCAGATCGGGAGAACTATTACCGGTCCCGGCACAGCGCAGGACCCAGACGCCGGGCTGGTCGCTGAGGCGCAGAGTGGGAGGCTTGAGGCCTTCGAAGAATTGGCTCGTCGCCACAGCCAATTGATTTATCGCGCTCTGGCGGCAATCCTTGGGAACCAGGCCGATGCGCAGGATGCCATGCAGGACACCCTGCTAAGCGCGTTCAAGCACATCGGCGGATTCCAGGGCCGTTCGAAGTTTTCAACTTGGCTGGTGAGTATTGCCCGTAATAAGGCGCTGCAACGGTTGCGAGACCGGAAAAACGTTGAGAGCCTGGATCAAGATGAGTACGGAGAGGACCGGGATTTTCGTCCTCGTCAGGTGAGGGCTTGGCAGGACAATCCCGAGCAGTGCTATTCTAACGCCGAAATCCGGCAGCTGGTCGAAAGAGGAATCTTGGGGCTGCCCGCGAAGTACAGGGTCGTGGTTATGCTGCGGGATGTTGAGCAGCTTTCGACGGATGAAGTTGCGCGACAGTTGGGGCTGAGTGTCCCCGCAGTAAAGGTGCGGCTCCTGAGGGGGCGACTCATGTTGCGAGAGTGGCTCTCGCCTTACTTCACAACCAGCATCAAGAGAGTAGGTCAATGATTACCTGCGAGGAATTTTTTGTTGAATTCGCGGACTACCTTGAAAATCAAGTGTCGCCGGAAGTCCGCACCGAACTCGAGTTACATTTGGCGCAGTGCCGCGCCTGCCATGTGCTGTACGATTCCGCTCGCAAGACCGTGAAGATTGTTACAGAAAGCGCATCCTTCGAGTTGCCGCAAAGCATTTGCGATCCGATCATAGACCGCGTCATGGCGAAGTTGCGTACAGACCGGGACTAGCAAAGACACAAGGTCCCATCCTTAATTACTATTAGTGCAACTAATTCACTGGTTCAAGCCCCGCTTTTGCAAGCACGTCGAGTTGAGTCTCCATAGCATTCATCCCACCAGAGTTGTGCATACTCTTTGAGTCCTTGCACGAGATCCCGTGCCCCCGGAAGATGGATTTCGAATCAACGCCTGCAGCAACTCCGTTACGGCGATTTTCTTGGGCGTCTTTGTAACCTTCGTACTGCGATTGAGTCCTATCGCCCGTGAGAGTTGAGCACTTCACGGTGCTCATCGAAGACTAAGCGTGAAGGAGACATCATCATGATTCACAACGTTAAGACAGTGTTGGCAGCTGCTGCAGTGGTATTCACATTCGGGTTACTGGGGTCAGGGTATGCGCAAGACAGCGCGCAGGCGAAGGCTCTGGAAACCGGCAGCTTCCACGGCCAGGTGCACAGCACTTCGGGCCGGGCCACGATTTATCAGGAGCAAGACGGAAAACTGATCCTGCGTCTCACAAACTTCAAGACCTCCAACGGGCCTGATGTACATGTGATTCTGATCGCAGCCAAGGATGCGGATGACAACGCCAATTTCCTCAAGAGTAGCACCGAGCGAGTTGAGCTTGGCAATCTGAAGGGGAACGAGGGTGATCAGAACTATGAAATACCCAGTGGCACAGACTTGAGCAAATTCCAAACAGTCTCGATCTATTGCGAGCGATTCAACGCCAACTTCGGCGCTGCGCCTCTCGAGAAATTCTGAGACCTCTACATTTTCTCAACCGAATCGGGCAGGCAGAGCTGCCCGATTGACATGTCGAAGGATAAAACTATGAGTAAGCAAGTAAATTCCTGGCTCTCGCGTAAGAAGTGGGTCTTGGTCAGCGTCGGTTTTCCTGTTCTCGTCCTGGCTTGGTGGGCTTTCCGCCCAGAGAAGCTTTGGATCAACGCCAAGGTCAATGAGCCTGCGCCCTTCGCCGCGAGCACAGACCCTCAGCCGCTTTACACCGGCCGACTGGAAGGCAAGGCTCACCAAACCAGCGGTCGAGGAACGATCTATAAGAACTCCGATGGTAGGCAGTATCTGCGTCTGACGGATTTCACGACCTCCAATGGACCGGATGTGCATGTTGTCCTGGCCCGCAGTGATGACGCGAATCTCACACAGGAGATTGTGAAAGGTCAACTCGAGAGCATTGAACTAGGTCCCCTGAAGGGAAATCAGGGAGATCAGAATTATGATCTTCCCGCAGCAGTCGACTTACAGAAATATAACGCAGTTGTCATTTACTGCGAGCGATTCCATGCGATATTTGGTTTGGCGCGGCTTGAGCAATTCTAGAAGACCCTGCCGGCAACGCGAACCGATCTGTGCGACTGTCACGCTGCAGGACCACCGCCATAGATGTTGCAATAACAGGAAGGTTGCCCATCTCGTCATTCCTGATCATGCCCTGCGGACGCTCGCTCACGGAATGTCGCCGATGAAAATATCGCTGGTCGGGCCGCGGGCAAAGGTTCGCCTCGCACCGGATTAGGCAAGTGAGCCCGTACCAATGTCTCTACTTGCGACCACATGTCGCTATCACATTCGATCTGAGTGTGGCCTCTGCTCAAAAGACGGCCGCGCCAGGAAAACCCATGACATTCTACGGGGTCCCCTTTGTATTCCCAGAGAAAATTACCAAGAATTGTCGTGTGCGCAGGATCGGCAGGCTGGATTCTCCGGCGACCGTGAATGAGGCCGTGTGTCTGGTAGTAGTTCACTGCCTGGACAACATTGGGCGGAATCAGCCAATCATTCTGAAAGGGCTTGGCGACGCTATCAATCTGTATCGTCAGTGCGACCGGGATGTTTGCGCGTTCTAATTTTCGGGACAGCGCAACCACCGCCGAAGCACCCCAACTGTGTCCGAACAGCACGATACTAGCTCGGCGCTTGCGCTCAGCTGAGGATGCGCCACGGCCGCCGGCGCCCAGGCGCTCGAGTATCGCCTTGTAGGCTTCGCCGACCTTGCGGTTTTCGAAAATATCGAAGTAAACATCGTTGTGATACTCCTGGCGTAGATTCCGAATCATCTGAACTTCGGGATGGCGCGGCTCATCATGAGGTACGAAGCCTCCGAGAAAGCCGATGACGATAACCTGGGAGGCAGCCTGGTGCGATGGCGGGACGGTCGATGATCCCGAGGAATGGTCGGAGCCGCCACTTGCTGCATTTGCTGGCAGAGCAATCAGAAACGCGTACATCAGAGTGATCGCAGTCCTGCTTACGGCAAACATGAAACTGCACCTCCGAAGAAACAGTCTCCGATGAGCGTTGCCAGGAAAGCAAAAGCACCCAGCGACACTTTGTAGATTGTAAAGAACCACCGAGGGGGATCCGTAGTTCTTCCACCTGGACATAGCCTTCGCAGCGGCATGGCTTTCGTGCGGCGGAGCTTCCGGGGGAAAAGCCGGCTGCGGCGCTGGCTCACTAGGGTGAGAAAGGGGAAGGTCAACACGTCAAACTCCTGATCCTCATTCGTGCCGGATCGCAGCACACATCACAGCATTTGTTAGACCGAGTCAGCTTAGCCTTGGTGTTCTTAGATGTTCTTGAAAGGGAACTCGTTACGTGCCGACCATAATTTGAGGTAAGCAATCGGCGCCAACCGACTCCCACACTGACAGCTTGTTGGCGCTGAAGAGGAGGTTGAAGTAGTTAAGGATTGGAATGCTGTAGCGGTCTTGCAGCCGCCGATAGTGTGGGTTGAAAAAGTGCGCTTACCCATTTGCCGATGTAGTGGCGGGTGTGTCAAGAGGCGGAGATGTGCTCGAATTGGCGCTCCAGGAGTTTGTCATGCAGATTCTTGTATCTCAATTACATGCGCTGCTATTGAATTGGTAGGGCAGGGCTCACTTAGGAGATATTAACCAGACCTATTCAGCGGACCGCTTTTTTCCCTGGGTCAATCCTCGCTTACTTGCAGTGACGCACCAGGCAAGTCTGTGAATTGAATTGTTGCGATAGCGATCCGGTTGGCGAATACAAGTGAGAAGCGCTCGGCACGGGCAGAGCGAGCTTCAGCAGGCTCAAGCAGCCTCTATGACCCGGTATCGAAGCCGGCCACAGCCGCGAGTGACAACACCCAGAAAAAACAAGAACCTGCAACCATAGCGGTTCCACCCGGCAAGGATGTCGGGCTACCCACCACCGCCGCCGAGAATGGAAATGCCCAGGGGCTTAGTCGCCATATTCATCAGGGCATCGGTCACCTGGACCGTGAAAGCATACACTCCGACCGCCGCCGGGCTGGGGGTTCCGGAAATCACTCCGGTATCGCTGAGAGTCAGGCCCGGAGGTAAGCTGCCACTGATGATGGTCCAGCTGTAGGGCGGTTCTCCGTTCGCCGCCATGAGTTGAGTATCCGGATATGGCTGGCCCGCCATGCCTTGCGGCAGTGAGCTTGTGGTGACGATCAAGGTAGGGGCGAAGTAGCTGGAGATATCCAGTACCAGTTGTGTGCTGCCGTCGGCATAAGCGTCGATCTTTCCGTTGTCGGTGGGAATGATCGCCATATTCGACGTAATCGCTGCATCGATTGCATTCAAGGTCGAGGCCAGCGGCCGTAGGGTGCCATCCGGCCATAAGGTCAAGTAATACAGCGGACCTTCAGGCACTACGGTGGCGTTGAACACGTAGGCCTCCGCGGTCGAGGGAAGGCCACAAGGACTACCCAGAACGTTCACCGTCAGCGGCCCGCTGAACAGGCCGCCACCCTGGCGGGTATCCAGGACCCGGCAGGGCGTGACCGAAAACAGTGACATTCCACTCTGCGTCGGCGCAGCGAAGTATCCATCGATGTCGATGACCAGATCGGTGTTCGCGTTAGGATAGACCGCGACCCCACCCCCGGTGCCCGCAGCTACGATAGCGGCATTGGCCACGATGGTTCCGGTCGGATTGTTCAACGTGGAAACGACTGGCCGCGTTTCACCCTGCGGCCAGATCGTCAGATAGCCCAGATCCGATCCAGATGGATGCGGCACCGCGGTGACGTTGAAGGAGTACGCAGAGGGGGTGGCACCCTGCGGAATACAGGAACTGTCCAGCACCGGGAAATCGCGCTCCGAATTTCCATCCAGAAAAGGTCCACCCAGGGGGCCATCGGAATTGCGCGTGTCGACCACCCGGCACGGCGTCAGCGGATAATAGACGAGTACCGAGTCGGTAGCTGCAACGTAATAGCCATCGATGTCGAGCACGAAGTCGGTTGTGTTGGTGACGTAGACACTGACCGACTCGTTGGGCGTTCCCGCCGACACCGTGGCCGCGTTGGCTTTGATACGGCCGTCCAGCGAGTTCATGGTGGAAATCTGGGGCTGCGTCTGCCCCGTGGGCCAGATCGTCAAGTAGCCCAGAATCCCATGCGGAACGACGGTGACATTCAGCGAATAGGCGGCTGCGGTGGCGGGAATATTGCAGGTACTCTGCGGGATGGCAAAATTGCGCGCCGTTCCCCCTTGCAGAGCGGGGCCGCCAAATGGGCCGTCCGGCAGTCGCGTGTCCGCTACCCGGCAGGGAGTGACCGGAACGAATTGCAAGGGCGTCTGGGCATAAGCGCCAATCGCCGCAGCACTCAGGAAAAATGCCAAAAAGGATGACAGGAAGATACGATGGCTGGTCCGCATATTGGTCCCTCCGCAGTTCCGCGATTTCGGGTGCTAATTGGCACAAGACGGGGGGAGCGCTCGCTGCCTTAGCTTCGGCCTTGACTGGATTGGTCCGCCCAACCTCGGATGCAGTTCTGATCTGAGTGCCGATGACCATACACCTGCCAGCGGTCTGACACAAGACTTGATCTCAAGTTTTGTGGTCAATGTTCCCAGAAAGACACGGGTTCCACCAAGGAAAATCTCCGGTCTATCGGTTTGCACAATTGAGATTGGGTGGAGGCCCTGGGCAGACGGATAAGTAACGGACAACCATGAAGCGAACAAAATAGGAAAAGAGGGGAACCGAAGATGGCCAACCCCTCCCCTCTTCTGCATCCCTCATAGTCGAATGCTTGGCGATCGCAATCTGAAGACAACGCGAAAACCGACTTGACTCCTGCATCCAACAACTGAGCTTGGCGACGCAGGCAACTTCTGGATTCCCGAGAATAACGATTTGGAAGAATCTCTGGTTGCACTCGCGCCTGGATCGGCAACCGTCCGGTTTCGCTCTTGACAGGAAAAAACCTATTAGGCACAGAATCATGGCGAACGGGGGCGAGCGAGCAATTGTGATCAGACTCGGTGGCGACGGGGGACATAGCATGGTGTCTGACCAAGGTAATGAGGAGAATTGAATGAAACTTAAGACACTACTTGCTGTCATCCTGGGCTCGCTCGTCGTTTTCGTGCTGTCGCTGCCACTTCTGGCACAGAGCACCACGCAATCCAGCACCACGACGACCTCGCAGGATCCGTCACCGGCGCAGACGCAGAGCACGACAACCACTTCGCACGACACGGAAGCGTCCCCGACAACGCAGACTACCGATACCACGACCAAGTACAAACATCACAAGGTGAAGCAGACCGACACCACCACCACCACGACCACCCCGCCGGACCAGCAGATGAACCGGACCGACTCAACCACTACGACAACTACGCCCGCGCCCCAGCAGACGCAGAACAGCACAACGACAACCACAACCACGCCCAAATAATTGCGGGCGCAATCGGAAGGAAACCCCACCCAAGCAACGCCAGCTTGGATGGGGCACCCTGACCGTCTTCTTACTCCTCACATTTTCACCGGATCCGACGCGGCTACTTCCTGTGCACTAATTCCATGAGCTCGGTCTCTGCGTGGCTCCAATCCTAGTCGGCATGGTTGCCGTTACGGTCGCACGGGTCGTAGATCTTGATAGGCACGGGCCCGTGAAGGTACTGGACAGATCTTTCTGGAATGCTTCTTGCTGTCTGAAGAGATCAGACTTCTGGCCTGCTTGAACCTTGGGATGCTCGGCGCGGACTTGGAAGCAATCTGTAAACGCCGGGCATTCAGGAGAAAGCGATTCAGCGAATACTGCGTCATGCAAATGTAAGCAACACCAGCACGTACTACATCAAGACAGTCGCAACTCAAGTGACCGACGCGATGGAGAAATTGGAGAAGGCATTACGAATCGTTATCTGGCAACGAAGTGGCAACAAACGATTGGAAGGCCACGGCATCTCCCGCCGTCAACTAGCGCTCTTTCAATGAGATGGGATGGAGGCCCTGGGCAGAGTCGAACTGCCGACCAACGGTTTAGGAAACCGCTGCTCTATCCATCTGAGCTACAGGGCCGTGCGTGGCAATAAGCTGTCCCTGCAGTAGTTTACCGCAACCAAAGATTCTGGGATCCGTCCCGTCCTTCGCCATTTAAGTTGCCGGTTATCGGTTGGCGGAAGCGATTGGTTGGTGCTTAACGGTCGCCGGGAGTATCCGCTCCGGCTTTGCCATCTGAAACGATCAGTCCGCCACGCGCCCTACCCGCACGAGTTTGGGGCAACCTTGAAACTGTCGGGGGATTTCCCTAGTTCAGGTATATTGGCCGGCCCGGTACGAACCGGACTGCAGCTGTAGTGTGGTGTGCAGCGACGTGCGTTTTTCTTTCGACCAGGAGGCAGCGGAGGAAGTCCGCAACATCACGGGCTGCGGAGTGAGTCATCGACGTGGTGCAGTAAAGCGCATCAATTTCTGGAGTTATCCACCCTTCGCTTGGCCAGCGATCGGAAATCACCACCACAGGGGTGCCCGGAGAAAGCAGCTTCAGCCCAGAAGCCATCATGTTTACGCGGACGACACCGTCATCGTGAATGAGGACAGCGCTAACAGCCCCTGGAAATAGCAGCGTCCGAGCCGCAGTCTCTGCCTTCCTGGCCACGGTCAGACGACAATCTTCGCGCTCTAGACATTTCTGAAAAAAAGAACAAGCTCCGGAGCATTCACAGACGAACAGAAGACTAAGAGATTCACTCATCGCGGGACCGTCCTTTCTCAGTCAGAACTGTGACCAGCCAGGAGACGGGCGATGGTGTCGAGCAGGACGGTCGTAGCTTCGCCTTTTTCCAGGAAACCATCCGCAAACTCCAGCCCGTCGGGTTTCTCCATTGCCGCCGACATGATGAGAATGGGAACCACCGGCTTCAGCTCTTTCATTTCCCTGGCGATCTCTGCCCCCGACTTCCCACTCAGAAAATGGTCGGAGATCACCAGTTGGACGGGATTCTGCTTGAACAGTTCCAGACCGTCTTCACCGGAGTTGGCGGTCAACACGCTATAGCCTTCGCTGTCGAGCAGGAGCTTTCGCACCCGCAGCGCGATGTCGGCATCGTCAATGCGCAGTATGAGTGGAGGTTGTGCCGCCGGAATGGACGGACCCGAGTTCATTTCTTGCCTCCTCGTAAAAGCAGAGGGCCTATCGGATGCCGGACTATTCTCCGGCCAGATGGTGAATAGCCGCCATATTCTTGATCAACAGAGTGGCCCCCTGAAGCTGCGCAATATGCTGCTTGCGCAGAGTGGCCAGAGTACGTGTGACCGTTTCCCGCGACATGCCGATAATTTGCGCAATCTCATCATGGGTCAAGGCCACCTTGATTCCGTGCGCTGTGACCATGCCAGAATCCTCGTGCGACCAATCCAGCATCAAGCGGGCGACTCGCTGCGATGCTGAACTCATGGTGAAGGAGCGAAGCTGCTGGTAGGCATGCTGGCATTCGCGGCTCACCTGTAACGCTGCGTGCATACAGGCATCGCCGTGTTGCGTCAGGAAGTTCAGAAAATCGTTCCGCTTAACAAAGTTGACCTGGCATGGCTGACCAGTTTCCGCCGTCGTATCGTGTGGGATTCTGGACAGTGCTGCGTTTAATCCCAAGACTTCTCCGGGCTGAGAAACCTTCAATATGAGGGTCTGACCTTGACTCGAATTGGAAGATAATTTCACCCGGCCTCGGCAAAGAATATAAATACCGCGGCATACTTGCCCTTCCACAAATAGAGTTGCGCCCTCTGGATATGCCAGCGTGAACTTCAGAGGTTGAAACGCTTCCATTACCGGCTTAGGTAGACAGCAGAAAAAGCCTTCCGTACACATCGTGCAGGAGAGACAGTCTTCAACGAGTGCCATCCCGTATGGTGAGTGCATCGCCATCCCTCCGGGTCGGACCCCGATTGAGCGCAGAGTCAGTGGCAGTGGAGATAAGGGGGAAAACCTCGCTCTGTAGAGGCCGACTGCCACTGACTTGCGGTATTATTTCGGCAGAATAGCGAGGTCGACAGAAACATGTCTGTGCAAAATTGCTCATTCTTGAAAAAAGCAGGGTAGCTTCAGGACTGAACGATGTATATCATGGGCGCTTTTTGGGGTACCTTCCACACTTATCGGGGAATAAACAACTATGCACTGGCGAGCAAGGTTAGTCGTGCAGCACTATGTTCAGCAGCGAGCTATGTACTTTCATGCTAGTGCCATCGTATTCGACGAATCCTAGCTTGCGGAACCGGTTCATGAAGAAGCTGACGCGCGAACGAGTCGTGCCGATCATCTCGGCCAGCGTCTCCTGGCTGATCTTGGGAACTACGATCTCCGGTTTACCTTCTTTACCGAAATGCGCTAGTAAGAGGAGTATTCTGGCTAACCTTTTCTCGCTGGAGTTGAAGAGTTGATCCACCAGATCCTCTTCATAGCGGATATTACGCGCTAGCAGGTGCGAAACAAATAGATCGGAAAGGGACTGCTCCCGGTGGAGAGCCTCAATCATGGATGTCTGGTCGATTCGCAGAACCGTACAATCGGTCATGGCTAATGCCGAGCCCATCCGGCGAGACTGGCCCGCAAGACCGCCTTCGCCAAAAAAGCTGCCTTCTCCCAGGATCGCCACCGTCGCTTCTTTGCCGGCCTGCGAAACCACCGTCAGCTTGATTTTTCCCTTCTGTGCGTAGAACACGGCGTCCGTAACATCACCTTGCGCATAGATGGTTTCTCCCTTTTCGAAGGCGCTAATGTCGCGTCCTTCGCCAATGGATGCGAGAAACTTCTTGAGATCGAATTTCCGGGAGTTTTTCGTTTTCAAGGAAAACCTCCACCGGAGGACGCGAAGCTTGGTTGATTCACGGGCCGGCCGCAAGAATGCCGGAGACCGCACGCACTTCTGGTTTTTCTCACTCGCTACGCAGGGCGGATTTTTTGTAATCGCTACCGCGCAGACATATGTCTGGTACCTGACATAAGCTTAGCTGGTTTTGGAGATAAAGCAAGGGCTGCAAGTGCAGAATCGGATGTTGCGAAGGTCTCGGTGGGAAGCCGAAGCCACCTATCATTCTTAAACAAAGGGCATTAGAGCGATGGTCGTTGTATAACTACTGCAAACAGTGCGTTGCACAACGATCCAAGCCTTGTCGCAAAGGGAAAGCCTGCTGCCAACCGGTGAAAAAACTCGATAGAACCTGCTTCCCCGCCGCGACTATTCGCGCACTACGCCTTCTAGCGGCGAACTTGAAGTGGCGTAGAGCTTCTTCGGCATACGTCCGGCCAGATACGCCTGGCGTCCCGCAATCACCGCGTTCTTCATAGCTTCGGCCATTAGTACGGGATCTTGCGCTCCCGCGATACCGGTATTCATCAACACGCCATCGACACCCAACTCCAGCGCAATCGCCGCATCCGACGCCGTGCCCACGCCGGCATCGACAATCAGCGGCACGTCCGTAATCATCTCGCGCAGAATGCGGATGTTGGGCTGGTTCTGAATACCCATGCCGCTGCCGATCGGCGCACCCAACGGCATCACCGCCGACGCGCCCGCATCGATCAGCCGCTTGGCTACTACCACATCGTCAGACGTGTAGGGCAGCACCGTGAAACCTTCCTTGACCAGCACGCGCGTGGCTTCGATAGTCGCCATCACATCGGGAAACAAGGTGGCCTGATCGCCGATCACCTCGACCTTCACCCAATCCGACAAGCCGACCTCGCGCCCCAGCCGCGCGGTGCGTATGGCATCGTCGGCGGTATAGCAGCCGGCGGTATTCGGCAGCAGAAAGTATTGCTGCGGATCGATGAAGTCAAGCAGCGATTCTTTGCTGCGATCCAGGTTCACCCGGCGCACCGCGACCGTAACCATCTCTGCGCCGCTGGCGGCGATGGCGCGCGCCGTCTCCGCCCCTGACTTGTATTTGCCCGTGCCTACAATCAGCCGCGAACGAAACTGCCTGCCTGCAATCGTGAATGAGTCCATAGAGACATTGTAATGAAAAGCCGCAGTGGGAGGGTGTCACGGGCGATCAAATTCGATGTAGGTTAGTGCCGGCGTTCGGAATGGCGTCCTCGCCAGGCAAGCAGTCGCGTTCTCACAACGTCGCCGCGATCCCGGCCAAGCTCGGCAGCGATCAGGACTCCCGGCACGCGTCGAATGGGAGCGTGCCGGGGAGGGCTAAAGCGGATCGCGTTCTGGCAGCCTACAGACAATTTGGATCGTTAGGATTCGTGCACGGACCTACGCCGTGACCCTGTTCCTGGAATACGGCCAGGCCTCCGGTGGTGTCCGGGAATCCGCTGTTCCATTGCTGCAGGATGGTTCCGGTGGCGATGTCGACTTCCCATACTTCTCCTGAAGCCAAATCGGCCGTCCAGAAGGCGGTACCGGTCTGATCCAGGTTAAGCGCGAAATCCAATCCTGTGTTACCGGGAAGGTTGGTATACATCTGCAAAATGGGGCCGTTCATGGCCACCAGCGCAGCCAGTTGACTGTCGCCAACCAGATCGTCACCGGCAAACTGGCCGCTGCTCAGGCTGCGATGAGCATAGGCGTTAGAGCCGGGCAGCCCGGTGAAGTAATCGGGATTCTGCGTGTTGGTGGCAATGTCGTAGCTGAGGATACTGACGCCTTCCGAGGTATAGAGCACGGTATGGCCGTCAGGCTGCAAGTCTGACCAGTCTGTGCCGCGGTTCTCGACTGCTACTTGCCAGGAGTTCAGCAGCGCGCCGGTTGAGGAGTACTGGCTGATAATCCCGTCGCCGTTTTCAGCATGCAGGTCAGCATCACCCACGATCGCCGGGAACTGGCCGCCGGGCATCGAAATCGATTCGGGATGCACCTGTCCGGTGTTGGCAATAAAGTTGGCGTTGACCAGGTTGCCGTTGATATCGAATTCCGAGATCGTACCGTTGCTGAAGTTGGTGACGTACAGGTTGCCATGGGTATCGAAAGCCATACCTGCCGTGTAGGTGCTGCCGCTGGTATCGTCCAGAGTCTGAACCAGCACTCCAGCCGGGGTGAACTCCTGCACCATACCGTTTCCTATAGCCACAAATACATCGCCCGGGGTGTAGCGCGTGTGCCGGGTGACGGGGACGTATGGCGCCAGATGGCTGGGGGGCCGTTCCATACCTTCGGCAGCTGGATAATTTCTCCCCTGTTGAGCATTGACAGTTAGCGCAAGCCCGAGAATCGGGCCCAGTAAAGTGACGGTCGCTATACGGGTCATCCTGCTATCTCCTTTTATCGGAATTTCCCTCGCCGCAGCCATTGAGGCCCTCCCGCAAAAGTTACGAGCACTTCGAGGATGAATCCGCCGTTGGCCAGCAAAGCGGATTTCGGACAAGGGGATCCCAACGTCTTCTAATAATTTGATCTGGCGTTATGGTTGTCCCAACCCCGGACGGGAGCGGGTTCCGAAGGGGAGATGCCAACTGCCGGCTGGCAGTACTATCGCAATAGTAGGTGCATGGTCCCTCGGATTACTGGCAATGTCAAGAGGACTTTTCGCACAAATGCGGAAATTCATAGCACGCCAATACAACTTTGCGATTTATTACATGGATGGAGGTACTAGCCCGCTGCCACAGTCATCTTTAGGCTGGGTCAACTACTACATTTGGGAATAGTAAGACCGGTGGATAGCTCGAATGAGCTATCCACCCTTCGGATGGCCATCATGCATGATTGGACCAGGCAGTGTCGGTCGGGTTGACTCCACGTGAACGACGCTGATTGCTAGTTGATAATTCCTAGTCGCTAGCTACTGCTAGCTAGCTCTGCGCCGCGCGTTTCTTTCTCTGCGTGGGATGCACGAACCATGCAATGCCGATACTCAACAGGTACAACACAATCATGGGCGCGGCAAAAATGCACATGTTCATGATGTCGGTCGTGGGAGTAATGATCGCTGCGATGATGAAGATCACCAGGATCGAATAGCGAAAGTTTCGCCACATCCAGCCGGCACTTAAGATTCCCATCAGCGCCAGAAAGAAAACCAGGATCGGCATCTCGAACACAATACCCAGTCCAGCGATGATGGTCAGAAACAGGTCGGTATATTCGCCGACCGTAATCATCGGCGTGAACTGGCCGCTGAAAGTGATCAGGAAATCCAGTGCCGCCGGATAGACCATCTTGTAGCCGAAGAAGCCGCCCGCCAGAAACAGTCCTACCGTGCTGAACATGAAGGGCAGCACGTAGCGGCGCTCGTTGCGATACAGTCCGGGCGCGATGAACGCCCACACCTGATACAGCACGAACGGCGACGCCACGAAGATTCCCGCCAGAAACGAGATCTTCAGATACATGTTGAAGGGATCGGTAGGATTCAGGTAAACCAGCTTCTGGTCAAGGTGATGACTGGCCAGCGCCGCCATGATGGGCTTCTGCATGATGGCGAAAATCTGCTCATGAAACCACCAGCACACCCCAAACCCGGCCACTACGTAGAGTGCGCTGTAAATGATGCGCCGCCGCAGCTCCTCCAAATGCTCGAGGAAGCTCATGCCAGTCATTTCTTCCGAGGCGCGTTTCTGGGCGGTTTCAACGACGGGACTGGGCATGGGCTACTCGCCACCCACGGATCTGGCCGCCGCCGGCGGCTCGACAGTCGGCTGCGACGGCTCAACTTTTGACCCCGAGATCGAGACCAGTTCCTGCTTACCCCGCCTCGCCGACTCGCTGATCGGCTGCATCAGCCGCTCCCAGGGTTCCTCCGTAGCGCGTTGAGTGGCCGCGGCCGGCGGCAATATCTTGCCATCCTCCTGCTTCTTGGCGCGTTCTTGCAATTCGATATTCAGCATCTCGGTCTCGAGCTGGTTCTTGAATTCATTGCTGGCGCGCTTGAACTCGGCTAGGTACTTTCCCAGCTGGCGGCCTAGCTCGGGCAGCTTCTTGGGTCCGACCACCACCAGTGCCAGCAGGAAAATGAAGATCATTTCTGGCATGCCGAGGTTCATGGCTTCATCATAATGCGCAAGGCCTGTTTTCACCACAGAGGCGGTGGCCGCTAGGCGAGTGGCCATTGGCACTTGGCCGTTGGCACTTCAACCAACCCCCATCAGTTTGTCATCCCCAGCGCAGTCGAGGGGATCTGCAGTCGGCGGGCAGCGCGAAGGACCGCTGCCCCCGGCCGAAACATGCCCACGCCTTCACGATTTGTCATCCTGAGGGTTTTGTCAGCCCTGTTTTTGCCATCCGCGGTCGTTGCCAAATGCCAAATGCTAAGTGCCAACTGCTAAGTACCACGTTCCAGCTGCCGCCCCTCCCTGCTTACCATCCGCCTCCTCTACCGTCTGTTACGCAGGCGGGGACAAAGCAGATTTCGCACCCTTCATTTCCGGCGGATCATCGAACTAAACGGCTCCATTGCCGGGCAGGAAGGGTCGCGCCCCCGTGGTATACTGCGAGTAGTTTTCGTAAAGGTGCGCCAGTCTTAAAGATGCATCCCCGCCCCGCCGAAGGACACTTACATGGCACGTAGTACGCGTCGCTCTGCACTTCTCGTTGTTACCATCATTCTCGTGTGCGGTTGTATCGGCATGCTGTTTGGCCAGCACCTCACCGCTACGGCCAGCAGTGGCGACAGTGATACCGACATTCGCGATAGCCTGCGCAGCTTCAGTGACGTGTACAAAGTGGTGCAGCAAAACTACGCCGAGCCGGTCGATCCCGACAAAGCCATTTACAACGGCGCTATTCCCGGCATGCTGCGGGTGCTCGATCCCCACTCCAACTTTTTCGATCCCAAGTCCTACGCGGCCCTGCGCGAAGAGCAGCGCGGCAAATATTACGGTGTGGGCATGCAGGTTGGCCCTCGTAACAACAAGGTCATCGTGATCGCGCCCTTTGCCGGGGCTCCCGCGTACCGCGCCGGCATCCGACCGGGCGACATCATTATCGCCGTGGATGGCAAGCCCACAGACAACATGAGCACCAGCGACGTGGCTGAATTGCTCAAAGGCCCCAAGGGTACCAGCGTCAAGATCACCATGTTGCGCGAAGGTTCCGACAAGCCGCTGGACTTCACCGTGATCCGCGACGAAATTCCCCGCTACAGCGTCGATGTGCATTTCCTGATTCGTCCCGGCATTGGCTACATCCACGTTTCCGGCTTCCAGGAGACGACCGAGAAGGAAGTACGTGACGCGCTGGATGAGTTCGGCGACATTCACGGCCTTGTCCTCGATCTCCGCCAGAATCCCGGCGGCCTGCTCAGCGAAGGCGTGGGCGTGGCCGACCAGTTCCTGAAGAAGGGCCAGGTCATCGTCTCGCATCATGGGCGCGCTTCTGCCGAGAAAGTTTATAAGGCAAGTCGCGGCAACGGCGGCAAGGACTACCCCATTGTGGTACTGGTCAATCGCGGCACGGCCTCGGCGGCTGAAATTGTGGCCGGCGCCATCCAGGATCATGACCGCGGCCTGATTGCCGGCGAAACTACATTCGGCAAGGGACTGGTGCAGACCGTCTATCCTCTCTCGGAAAATACCGGGCTGGCGCTGACTACCGCCAAGTACTACACCCCCAGCGGCCGCCTGATTCAGCGCGACTATAACGGAGTCTCGCTGTACGACTATTACTACAACGATCGCGAGAACGGCGACGCGGCGGTGGGCAATCACGAAGTCAAGATGACCGACAGCGGCCGCACCGTATATGGCGGCGGCGGCATCACCCCCGACGTCAAGATTCCCAATCCCAAGACCAACAAGTTTGAAGACACGCTGCTGGAAAAATACGCGTTCTTCAACTTCGCCAAGCACTACGTCATCAATCACAAGGTTGGCAAAGATTTTGAAGTCGACGAAGCCGTGATGCAGGAATTCCGCAAATTCCTCGATGAACAGAAGATCCCTTTCACCGAAGCTGACTTGGCCCAGAATGGCGATTGGATTCGTTCCAACATCAAGGCTGAGCTGTTCATCAACGAATTCGGTCAGCAGGAAGGCATGAAGGTTCATGCCGAGCAGGATCCGGAAGTGGAGAAGGCACTCGAACTGCTGCCCCAGGCCAAGCAACTGGCCGACAACGCCAAAAAGGTGATCGCGCAGCGCAACAGCGCTCGCTTGACCGCTCAGCAGAGTGAGGTCCCCGCCAGCAGCCGATAACGTCGTGCTTCCTTAACACGCGCGAGCTCAAAGCCCGTTTCGACGGGCTTTTCCCTTGCAAAGCAGTTGTCATCCTGAGCGAAGCGACGGAACGATCTTGTCCGCCACCATGGATAATCCGTTGAAAGCGTTGGAGCGGGAATGTGGCGCAGACGCGGCCCTCGCCCCTGTGGCAATCCCGTCCGACACCAGGTCAGACGGCGGATCGAGATTCACGGAAGTCCCGATCACGGGCTGCCGTCCGCAAGCTCACGTATGAATACAAAGGTTCCTCGCCAGTCCGCAAATCGCTGGCGTCCTGGATGGGACGACATGCGACCAGCCTCGCTTATTACCCAGACGCCCACATCATCTTCGGACGCGAAACCTTCCTTGCAAATCTGACTGGCGGAGCGGTGCATCATCGGCGCGGACATGCAGAGTGAAGCAACAAGCTACATTCGTGGACGAGCGATGAACCGGGAAAAGCCGGAATTGCTGCTTCATGTGGGTGGTTGTGGGCTTAATGAAGCCACACACGGGCTTACCCGGACGAACCGGAATTGCTCGATGATGCCCAGGACTCGGAAGCTCCGATGTTGCCTTAGCGGTCAGTAGCTTCCCCCGACGACCCGCGGAGCGGATTGGCTGAAATCCTCGTCGCAGACGTGCTGCTCGAATAACGCTACCAGACTCTCAGTGGTCCCACTCGGCGCTTCAGCCCCTCTAGTTATGCGCTAAATTTGCCCGGCTTCGTGCACCCGAAGTGTTCAGCCGAGCATCCTTAATGGGCGGAGTTTGTCATCGAACTCAGTGTTTCCCATTACCGCGTGCTCGAGCGGATCGGGAGCGGCGGCATGGGCCTCGTCTATAAGGCAGAGGACATCCGGCTGCATCGCTTCGTGGCGCTCAAGTTTCTAGACGACACCTGGGGCCATAGGCCGACTCTGAAATTGCTGCAACACGAAGCGCGTGCTGCTTCGGCCCTGAATCATCCCAACATCTGCACGATTTACGACATCGGCGAAGAGAATGGTCAGTCCTTCATCGCGATGGAATACCTGGAAGGCACGAGCCTGCAGCCGATCATCGCCGGCGGACCGATGCCCATCGAAACCGTTCTCAAAATCGGGATTGAAGTAGCCGACGGACTGGAAGCAGCCCACGCCAAAGGCATCGTTCATGGAGACATTAAGCCAGCGAATATCTTCGTGACGAAGCATGGACATGTCAAGGTCCTGGATTTCGGTCTGGCACAGATGGCGCAGGCCGAGCGGGCGGCAACTATCGACGCTGAGGACTCAACGCAAACGGCAACTCAGCCTGTGACTCGTTCTGGGACGATTGCAGGAACGGTGGCTTACATGTCGCCAGAGCAAGCCAGGAGTGAAGCACTGGACGCTCGCAGCGATCTGTTCTCCTTTGGGGCTGTATTGTACGAAATGACCACCGCTACCTTGCCATTTCAAGGCAATACGGTTATCGCCACATTGCAGGCAATTGTTGACCAGGCGCCACTCGCACCCATTCAGCTAATTCCCTCTCTACCACCGAAGCTGGACGAGATCATTCACAGGTCGCTGGAGAAGGATCGCGACCGGCGCTACCAGCATGCGTCCGAAATTCGTAGTGACCTGCAGCAACTGAAGCGCGATATCGAAAGTGGATCGGATGTGGAGGCGAGTTCCGGCGCGTTGGCCACGCTGCCGGGCGTGCTTGCCATTCAGCGAAGGGGAAAGTGGCAGATTCTGGTTCCCGGCACCGCCCTGTTGATCGCGGCGCTGGTGGCAGGCGGGTTTTACTACCGCTCCCATCAACGCGCCCGGCTGACGGAAACGGATAGCATCGTCATCGCAGACTTTGCCAACAGTACAGGCGACCCGGTTTTCGACGACACCCTGAAAACCGCTCTCACGGTCGCTTTGCACCAGTCTCCTTTCTTGAACGTGCTTTCTGATGATAAGATCGCCGCCACGCTAAAGCTGATGACGCGCCCGCCCGACACCAAGCTCACGCCCGACGTGGCCCGCGATCTTTGCCAGCGGGCGGCCAGCAAGGCTTACCTGGCCGGATCAATTGCCAATCTGGGCAGTCAGTACGTGCTGGGGTTGAAAGCCGTGAACTGCCAGAACGGAGACGTGCTGGCGGAACAGCAGGCAACCGCAGCAGCCAAAGAAAAGGTGCTGGACGCGTTGGGCAAGGCTGCATCCAAGTTGCGCAGCCAATTGGGCGAGTCGCTAGTGACAGTGCAGAAGTTCGACGTTCCGCTGTCCGAAGCCACTACCCCTTCTTTAGAGGCTCTGAAAGCCTACAGCCTAGGAAACAAAGTCTTCCGGCTGTCAAGTGCATCCGCCGCCGTGCCTTACCATCAGCGCGCGATAGAACTCGATCCGAATTTTGCGTTTGCCTACGCGGCTGTCGGTTGGGATTACGACACCATGGGGCAGACAGGACGCGCCAGAGAATATTTCACCAAGGCTTTCCAGTTGCGCGATCACGCCAGTGAACGGGAAAGGCTCGCAATCACCGCTGACTACTATTTCAATGTAACCGGGGAGCTGGACAAAACAGCACAGACGGTGCAGGAGACAATCCAGAGCTATCCGAGCTCCGGGCCATACCTCCTTCTCGGTAGTGTTTACGAAAATCAAGGCCTATTTGAGAAAGCGATAGAGTCGTATCGCCAATACCTCCGGTTCTATCCGGACGATAGCGCCCCATACGGAAACCTCCTCAACAGCCTGCTCGCCGTGCAGCGGTTCGACGAAGCGCTGCAAACAGCCCAGGAGGCGCAAGCGCGAAGGCTGGATGATCTCCCGCTTCATAATGCTCTCTATGCTGTCGCTTTTCTGAGGACAGATCCTCAAGCCATGAGGGAACAGCAGCAGTGGTTTGCGGGCAAGCCCGAAGAGAACGTTGGGCTTGCGCTCGCATCCGACACCGAAGCATATGCTGGTCATCTCGGCAAAGCGCGAGAGTTGACGAAGCGATCCGTAGATTCCGCAATTCGTGCCGACAGCAAGGAGACGGGAGCCATGTGGCACGAGATTGCCGCTCAGAGGGAAGCGGTTTTTGGCAACCCATCGCAGGGAAAGCAAGAAGCGGCGCAGGGTTTGAAACTTTATCCGGACAGTCAAGGCGTCGAGGCTGAGGCGGCGCTCGCATTTGCCTTGGCGGGTGATGTGGGACAAGCCGAGTCGCTGGCACAGGACCTGAACAAACGATTCCCGTTGGACACTCAGATGCAGTCACTTTGGCTGCCAGCGATTCGTGCGCAACTGGCGCTTGAGGGGGGAAACCCAAGCCACGCCTTGGCGGATTTGCAGGGTACAGCACCACCCATTGAGTTCGGTTCAATTTCCTTCGTCGCTAATATTTCCTGCCTCTATCCGACCTATATTCGCGGCGAGGCGCACTTAGCCGCTCGACGAGGCGCGCAGGCTGCCGCCGAATTCCAGAAGATTCTCGACCATGGCGGCATCGTGTGGAACTGCTGGACGGGAGCGTTGGCTCGCCTTGGACTCGCCCGCGCCTACAACCTGGAAGGCGACACGGCCAAAGCCCGGGCCGCCTACCAGGATTTCTTCACCCTGTGGAAAGACGCCGACCTCGACATTCCTATCCTGAAGCAAGCCAAAGCCGAGTATGCCAAGTTGCCGTAAAGAACCAACTACAGATTCGCCAGCCGAGCGTGAATTCGTAGCCGTTGATAACAGGGCAACTCACTCCCCATCCCGGTGGGAGAGGTTCACCTGGGATCGCGCACGAGTTTGGGGATTTACCAACACCTATCTGCGCCAACCTTTCCGCACGACAACTTCCGAGTGACCGACGATGCGGGAGTTACTGGGTGATTCAGAAGCGAAACGTCGGGCGCAGTTATTGCGAAGGATGGCAAATTTATCGGGCGGGATCATAGGGGTGCGATTCCATGCGGTCTGGGTAGGCACCCGCTTCTCCGCGTCGCGCATTGCGCACGGCACCCGCGACTCCGTGATCAGATCACGACAACAACTCGCCCGGACTTCTCCGGATGCTCCACGAACTCGTGGGCCTCGGCGATATCGTTCAACGAGAAGCGTTCCACGATATCAAGGCCCTGCCACCCCGCCTCCAGCGCCTGGTCGATGGCACGGGTCGCTTCGAGCTTTGCCTCAGCCGGAACGTCATCGCTACCGACGAAAAACATCCGCGCGTTCAGAAAGACAAGTTGCCAGACCGGAATCTCCGAGCTGGGTGCGTTGGTGGCGTACGTTGCAATAGAACCGCCTTGCGCCAGCGCCTTCACGTCGGCGTTGATGTTGGCGGCAAACGCCACTTCGACAATGTGGTCGATGCCGTCGGGAGCCGATGCGCGGATGCGTTCCGCCAGGCTGTTACCCGTCAGCAGGACTTCATCCGCGCCTGCACGGACCGCGACTTGGCGATCGTCTTCCGAGCGGCAGGTGGCGATTACTCGTGCTCCCGCCCGGTGCGCGAGCTGCACTGCACAAGCTCCAACCGCACCTGCACCGCCCTGAACCAGCACAGTGCGTCCCGCGACCGAACCGCCGACGTGAACGGCCCGATGCGCGGTTATGCCAGGAATGCCGAGACAGGCACCCTGTTCCATTGCGACGCGGTCGGGAAGCAGTACCGCTTGCCGCAATGGCACCACAACGTATTCCGCGGCAGTACCAAACGGGCGATACGATTGAGCGCCATAACACCAGACGCGCCGGCCGACCCACTCCTGCGATACTCCCGGACCCACGCGATCCACTGCGCCTGCACCATCGCTGTGCGGAATGACGCGCGGGTACGGCATTCCGACACCGAAAGCATCTTCGCGCTTCTTGACGTCGCCTGGACTCACCCCCGACGCGGCGACGCGAATTCGTACTTCACCTTCAGCGGGCTGCGGATCGTCCATTTCCCCGACGTGCAAAACATCCCGGGCAGCGCCTTGCTTCTCGTACCATGCAGCTTTCATAGTTCTCGATTGTTCCAGATTTGTAAGGGCGTTGTCGATTTGTCAGTTAACGCATCACGATTCGAGTGGTATCAGTTGCGGCGCTTTTCCCCGAAACCATCGCTTGGACAACATTGCCTCATTCCCCGCGCTCAAACGCTGCGTTGAAGCGGTAATAAAAATGACGGAACAAAGAATCTGCGTTGACCATCCCAAGCTGGCCATTACTGGCGTGAACAGGGCATCTCACACCCTATCCGTCCCGCACAAAATGATCAGCAACAAGGGCACTGTGACGGCTGTTGGTTGGCGGGGTGCCACGATAGGATCGCATACAGCGTTCGGGAAAGGTTCCATCATGCAGGCTACCTCCTTGCGGTCAGGTACCCTTGTTGAGGCTCAACGTAGTCTCGCCGAAGCCACGCGCAAGCACAGCCGTCACAAATCGGTTGTTATAACGCCGATTTTGGGAAAAGCCACCCCGCAAGACCTAATCGCAGATACACTTGCCGCACGGCTTACCGGCTTAAGGGTCGCTCAAGAATGAGGGCCCAGCGCGACGAGAACGTCGCAAAACAAAGTCCAAAGCGACGCGAGTCCTCCCACTTTCCGGGCGCATCTATAGAACTACGTGTGACTTCCCTGCCCCGACTGGCCAATCCGGCTGGTAGAATGGAAGAGGATCATACTTCACTAACGGGGGCGTCACGGCTTCGACGGAAGTGATTGCGGTAAAGAGGCATACCGGAGTGCATGCATCCGTAATCGTGTGCAAAAACACAATTGCCAATCAAAACCTGGCATACGCAGCTTAATTAATTAAGTTGCCGTCCTCCTCGGCTTTGCTCATGGGCTGAGAAAGGGCGTCGCACAGTGAGCTGGCTGCCAACTCTCCACCTGTGAGTCGGCGGCGAGATCATCAGGTTGGCAGGCCTCGTTTCTTGTCCGCTCTGAGCGTGGCCGGCGAGAGTGCCGTCTAACACCGGCGCATGAACGTGACTAAGTATGTAGGCTCTTTGCTGACAGCATTTTCGGACGCGGGTTCAACTCCCGCCGCCTCCACCATCTTAATCTACTGATTATAAGGTGTTTACAAACTAGACCAAAATATTGTACCGTTTTTGTACCGCCGGTTCGGCAGGCGGTACAAAGAGGTACGATTTGGCTCTATTCGTTTACGCCCGCCACACATCTGATTGCCCCAAGAAATCTGACCGCTTCTGGAAGCGCTGCCGCTGTCCCAAGTGGATTCGTGGAGTTCTGGACGGGTCCACGATTCGCCAGACAGCCGATACCCGCAGCTGGGAGAAGGCAGAAGACAAACGCAGACAGCTTGAAGAGGAGACTGAACAGCGCGCTGCCGCTATCCGTGCCGGCGAAGCGCCAAGCCGGACTTCCGAGCCCCTTAGCATCAAAGATGCGGTGAAACGATTCCTTGCCAGCAAGCGCAATGAGAATCTCGCCGACTCGACCCTCGACAAGCTGACGACGATCTTCGAAAAACAGTTCTTAGGCTGGGCGACCTCGGCTGGATTCGAGCACTTGGCTGAGATCACTACGGCCGATCTTGAGGCGTTCCGCGACACCTGGACGGATGGCCCTCTCGCCAAAAAGAAGAAGCAGGAACGCTTGATCGGTTTCTTCTACTACGGCATGCGCCTCGGCTGGATCAAATCCAATCCCGCGGCTCTGTTGGGTCGAATACGGGCGGAAGGCCCACCCACGGATTACTTTCCAAAATCTGAGTTCGATCTGATCGTCGATTCAACTTACATTTATCAGCCAAAGGGATGGCTGGAATGCCGAAATCAAGCCACCCGACTTCGCGTTCTCATATTGTTGATGCGTTGGAGTGGCCTCGCCATCAGGGATGCCGTGACCCTGGAACGTCGCAGGCTAAACGATAAGGACGAACTTTTCCTCTATCGTGCGAAAACGGGCAATCCCGTTTACGTTCCACTGCCCCACGATGTTGCAGAGGCACTGAGAAATATCCCGCCCGGACCATCACCCAATCCACGTTACTTTTTCTGGTCGGGAAACGGATCTCCAAAGTCGGTGGTCGGCAACTGGCAACGAAGCTTTCGTCGGCTCTTCACCATCGCAAATATTCGGCGTGATGACGGTTCGCCAAAACGTTGCCACCCTCACATGTTCCGGGACACGTTTGCAGTCGAGATGCTCCTCGCCGGCGTACCCCTAGAGCAGGTCTCGATGTTGCTTGGCCATAAGAGTGTGAAGATCACGGAGAAGCATTATGCGCCATGGGTCAAAGCGCGCCAGGATCAACTCGCCGCGAATGTTCGCATGGCGTGGGGCGTTATTACGAACACGGCCAAGGCAGCGAGGCGGAAGCCCCCGAAGGCCACGCAGCGCAGTGCGTGAGCTACGCAGCAATTCTCTTCGGCTCACAATTTCGAAGTAGGCACGTATCAGGAGTCAGCTTGCGTGGCGCAGCTTGCGGTGCACGCGCAGCAGTACCGTCTCAGGAACTCTTAACGTGCGGTATCCGCGCTTGTGCCGGGTCTCTTCAGTACCCCACTGGATTACGCCCGGCTCATTCTCGAAGATCTTGCGCACGGTCTTCTGACTGAGCGCCCAGAGCTTTGAAATCTCTATGATCGAATAGTGCTTCTCGCTAGCCAGGTCAATGGGAGCAAGTCCGGACGCGCTGGCCATATCCCCGAAAATTCTCGCTGACTCCACTGGCTTGCGCGGATATGTAGACATCGGTCGGAACCCCAGGTTGCTGTTTATCCTCTGCCTCCGTTACGGGCGTTTCTTTTGCAGATCGATTCGCGGAAAGGCGAGGTGTTTACCAATCTGAGTCCTCAGAGCCGAACTGTCCAATCACTTTTTTGTTCGCAGTTATTCCTGGGAGTCATAACCCATTCGCCAAGCTCAAGAGTGAGGTTGGGGGTACCGCCGTGAAAGGGCGCTTAGATATCTTAAAACGCAGTACTTACAAGGCAGCGGTCGCACCGCAATACCCTGTAAGGAACCGGAAAGAACGCTGAGTAACACCCGGAACTTGTACCGTTCTTGTACCGCGATTATGGTACATCCTGCCGCCAATTCTGTGGCATCATGTACTAGAGGCAGTCCCCGAGATGGCGACATCGACAGCAAAGACTCTGAATCAATACTTCGAAGACTGGTTGGGTACCGCCCCTGGATCAGAACAGAATGTCGTTCGTCTGATTGAGAGTGGGCTTCCGACCAGAGTTGTCAATCACCTGATCGACCGCGGCCTCACCCGCAACGAAGTCTTCGACATCATCATACCGCTGCGAACCTGGAAACATCGCAAGAGCCGCGGTCAGTCGCTATCCAAAGAAGAGTCGGAGCGAGCGATTCGCACTGCCAAAATTCTTGCGCGGGCGCAGTCGGTTATGGGCGATCAGCAGTCGGCATTGGACTGGCTCCGTTCGGCCAAGCGTAGATTCGAGGGCCGGACGCCGATTCAAATGCTCTCTACCGAGGCTGGCGGACGTTTAGTCGAGCAGATGCTCATCCAGATTGATCAAGGCATGTTTGCCTGATGTTCCTGTGGCGAATCAGCAACCACCGAGCCATCGACGGCAGGGGCGGTCTGGAGACATCGGCGCGGTGGCATACGCAAGGCCGGCCGATCGTGTACCTGGCAGAAAGTGCCGCGGGTGCACTTCTGGAGGTCCTTGTTCACTTGGAACTCAGTCCAGTGCGCCTTCCGAAATCGTACCGATTACTAAAAGTCGAAGTACCGGACGACCTTGCGATCGAGGCGCTCTCAGCAACCGATCTCAGCGAAGCCTGGGTCAACGATGAGACTCTAACGAGAACCGTCGGCGATCAATGGCTCGCTTCCAAGCGCTCAGCTTTGCTCCAAGTCCCTTCCGCGATCGCTCCCGAGACGCTGAATGTCCTCCTAAACTCTGCACATGAAGGAGCTCGGCGGCTGAAAATCGTCTCGCACCGTGAATACCCTTGGGATTTGCGGCTAATCGCCAAGTGACGTTATAGCAAGAACGCAAGCCGAGCAAAATGGCGTTGCCCGTCGAGTGATTTGTCTTTCAGATGCTCGGGAGGAGTTGAAATCCTGGGCGGCTTATGTGCGCCCCTTGACTGGAATAAAAATAGAGAATACGCTTCCGCTCTTTCCTGACTTGGTGCTGCTCTTGATTTTCAACCTTCCCTGATGATGGGCGATGATTTCCTGTACGATGGCCAATCCCATGCCGTTGCCGTAGGCGCCCTTCGTCGTGAAGAACGGCTCGCGTACGCGCGAAAGTATATCCGCAGCTATTCCGGTTCCGGTATCTGCAATGGTGATTCGCACCCCGGAGCGCTCCTGTCCGATCCATTCTTGAGTTCTTGAGATCTTCGCCAAGACCTTGCCGCCCTTTGGCATTGCGTCAATGGCATTCAGAAGTAGATTGCTGAAGACCTGCCGCATTTGCTCCGGATAGATGACGGCTGTCGCATGGTCATCGTTCCGAGTGGATGCAGAGACGTTATGTCGGTCGAGCTTGGGTTTGTGCAATTCCAGAACGGAGGCGAGCAGCGCTGCTACGTCCGTTGCCTCTGCGGTTTCGCGACGCGGAACTCGTTTCATCGCCGCTTGAGCGATCTTTGAGACGCGCATCACCTCCGCCTGCGCCATCTTCAAGTGATCGCGGGATGCTTGGGAAATTGCCGGGTCTGTCTCTACGAGATAAAGAAGGTTCAACAGCGACTCCAGGGGATTGTTGATTTCGTGGAGCGCGGAAGTCAGGGACCTGCCGGGAGTGCGACGGGGCTCGGGAGTGCGCTGCTTGGGACCTTCCATCTTTGAACTCTTTCGAGCCACTCCGATGGATTTTCAAGGGTTCGGAGCACTTTCAAATTTAGAGGGCAGATGGAAAGAACGGGTTGCAAGCCGCTGTCCGCTACGAACTTACCGCGAATGGTCAGCCCCAGGGCGAATGGCGGGGACGGACGCGAACGAAACTAACAGGGGAGGCCTCCGCGGGGCGAGAGCATTCTGTCCCTCACGGAAAATCTATCGCCATCAACCGCCATTACAAGAAGCCGAACTCAATCCGAAATCTTTGGGGTCGTTGCCCGCCATCCACGACCCCAGTCGTGGCTCTGCGTTACGGCGTCATCGGTGGTGCGTGCTAACCTGAAGATCGGACCTGATATTTATGAATTCAGCCGGGCCATTCAAGTGTCGTGTGCTTATCGTAGACGACGAACCTTTGATACTGGAAACCACCGCCGCCATTGTTCGCAGTTTCGGCT
>CAWJLM010000002.1:0-21833 GCA_963843725.1 uncultured Acidobacteriaceae bacterium | reverse complement strand
CCGAGCCGAGGGATCTGCGGTTCGGCCGGGCAACGGATCTGCCTCGCCGTTATTGCTGCCTTGAATTGCTGTTGACGAATGAACATCCTTGCCTGCGGCGGCGATTCTTCGCGGGAGAGACAAACCGCAGGTTCCTCCGCTCCGCTCCGGTCCGGTCGGAATAACAAAAAAGGATTGTGGCTTTCGAAGCCACGTTCTACAGCGCGTCCACAGTTTCAGGCAGATATGTGTTGGCGGTTTCGGTTGCCAGCCAGCGTACAAACTCGTTGTGTGGTCCCAACACGATCTGCTTCGAGTCCACGGGCTTATCGGTGAGCTCGAAACCCATGATGATGATCTCGTCGCCCTTTTTGATGAGGTGGGCGGCTGCGCCGTTCATGCACATGGCGCCAGACCCGCGCGGGCCGGGAATGGTGTAGGTTTCAAGCCGGGCGCCGCTGGTATTGCTGACTACCAGCACCCGCTCGCCGGGAAGGAGTTCAACCATCTCCATCAATTCTTCGTCGATCGTGATACTGCCTACATATCGCAGATCGGCTTCAGTAACTGTGGCTTTGTGAATTTTTGACCGCAGCATCCATCGCATTGTTCTCGTACTTCCTCTCCGTGTCCCGTTCCGGCACCAACAGATACAGGCACTTGTGTTAATGCTAGCAGTTTTCGTCAAAGATGGGATGAGTTTTGTGCGAGATTGGACACATTAGTTGTAGGCGACGGCGGCCGCCGGGTCGGATCGTAATCCTGCTACCGAAGCGGGCTGCAGGCCAGTCTAATCATGTTAGGTCGATGGCAGAGGCGAGGCTTGCCCATTTTCCCTTTCGGAACGGAACAAATTTCAACTTTCGCACGTATCACATAACAGAACCCAATCCTGCGCGATTGCGGAGGGCGTAGTGACGAACGGCAAGAACAAGAAAAAGCGCTGGATCATCATCGCGAGCGTCACGGCTGCGGTCGTCGTGCTGGTGCTGGTTGCAGTCGCTGCGACCCGCGGCGGCACCAAGATCGATCCCACCAAGCTGGCCAAGGTGGAAAAAGGCGACCTCACCAAGAGCGTGGTCGCGACCGGAAAGGTCACACCCATCACCAAAGTCGAGATCAAGTCGAAGGCCAGCGGCATCGTGAAAAAGCTGTACGTGGATACTGGCGATCGGGTGAAGCAGGGCCAGGTTTTGGCCGAGCTGGATAAAGTTGAGATCCAGGCGCAGGTGAATTCCGCACAGGCGCAATTGCTGTCGTCGGATGCGAACCTGAAAAGCGCCCAGGCGGATGAAAAGCGTGCCGAGGTTGACGCGGAAGGCGTCGATATTCCCACGTTGCAGCGGGCTTATGAGCGGGCCAAGGAGATGTCGAAGGACGGCGTAGTGTCGCAGGCGACGTTGGACGACGCACAGCGAGGCTACATCATGGCGGTCAACAAGCGCGACGTAGCGCGGGCTCAGCTGACGGTGAACAAAGCCAAAGTGGCGCAGGCGCAGGCCGAGGTAAAGAAAGACCAAGCCAGCTTGCAGCAGTTTGAAGAGCAGCTCAGCTATACCACGATCACGGCGCCGATCGACGGCGTGGTCCTGTCGCGCGATGTGGAAATGGGCGATGCGGTGAGCTCGATTTTAGTGTTGGGCTCGGGCGCGACTCTGGTCATGACCCTGGGTGACACCAGCGAAGTTTATGTGAAGGGCAAAGTCGACGAGAGCGATATCGGCAAGGTTTATCTGGGACAGCCGGCGCGGATTCGAGTGGAGACTTTCAAGGACAAAATCTTCACCGGACACGTAACCAAGATTTCTCCCATGGGCGTGGAGAAAGACAATGTAACCACGTTTGAGGTGCGGGTCTCGATCAACAATCCCGGCGGCGAGCTGAAGGCCGAGATGACCGCCAATGCCGAGATCCTGCTGGATGAACATAAGAACGTACTGATGATTCCCGAGAGCGCTCTTCTCTACGACAAAGACAAGAAGGCGTCGGTGGACATTCCTGATCCTAAGGGCAAAGATGGCATGCGCAAGATCGCGGTCAACATCGGGATCTCCAACGGCGTGAAGACGGAAGTATTGTCAGGCCTCAAAGAAGGCGATCAGGTGGTCTTGCAGCAATAATCGGCGGAGATTCTCTCTTGGGCTGCCCCATCACGGCAGCCCGTTTTCTTGGCAATGTAGTCAGTTCAAATCGGCGAGGGGCGCTATGAAGAAGCATTGCACAGCCGTTTTATTCTGCATCCTGTTGGCTCCCGTTCTATTGCATGCCCGCGCGGAAGGGCATTTTGATCGCACGCTGTCGGTATCGGGCGCGGCCAATCTCGATCTGACCACCGGTTCCGGCAACGTCATCATCAAGGCCGGGGGCACAAATCAGGTGGTGGTGCACGGAAAAGTACGCGGCAACAATGAATGGTTCTCCGGCTCCGACTCTGCCGTGCATGCGGTGGAATCGAATCCGCCGATCCAGCAGAACGGCAACAGCATTCGCATTGGCTACAACCTGCCGGAAGACGCGAAACGCCACGTGTCGATCGACTACGAAATAACCCTTCCTGCGAACACCGTGGTGCAAGCTCAGAGCGGCTCGGGCGACGTGGAAGTCACCGGCGTGCGATCCGATGTCCAGGCGCATAGCGGATCGGGCGAAATAAGGCTGCGCGATCTGGGCGGCCACGTGAATGGGCAGACGGGCAGCGGCAACATCAAGGCGCAAAACGTGACGGCGCCGTTCTCCGCCCAGACGGGTAGCGGAGATATCGAGGCAAGCCTGACCGGGGCGGGCGATGTGGATGTCCACACCGGCTCGGGAACCATTCGCGTAAAGGGCATTAAGGGTGGAATGCAGGCGCAGACCGGCAGTGGTGACATCGAAGCGGATGGCGACGTCACCGGTCCATGGCGATTGCATACCGGATCCGGCACAGTGCGCATGGCATTAGGCTCGGGCAGCCGCTTCAACCTGGATGTGCACACGAGCTCGGGCTCGATTCATTCGGACCTGCCGATTACGGTGCAGGGCTCGCTGGGAGGTCACGAGTTGAAAGGTGCGGTGCGCGGCGGAGGTCCGACGGTAGAAGTTTCCACCAGTTCCGGGGATGTTGACATTCGCTAGGGATAAGGGCCGATTACTCTGGCAGGCGGGGACGCCTTGACTTGCGCCAAGCCCGCGACTACTTTGCGGATACATGTCTGAGAGCCGCATTGTCACCTTCACCACCGACTTCGGCCTGAACGATCCTTTCGTCGGCATAATGCACGGCGTGGTGCTGAACCTTCACCGCGAAACGACCATCGTCGACATTTGCCATGCGGTGGCTTCGTACGATGTCTTCGATGGCGCCTGGACGATTGCCCAGAGCTATCGTTTCTTTCCGCCGCGAACCGTGCACGTGGTGGTGGTCGATCCCGGCGTGGGCAGTACGCGGCGTCCCCTCATCGTAGAAACCGACGACTACATTTTTGTGGCGCCCGACAACGGCGTCCTGTCGCTGATTGAAGCGCGAGAGTCGAAGCTCACGGTGCGGCAGATTACAGCCGAACGGTATTTCCTCCAGCCGGTGAGCCAGACCTTTCATGGCCGTGACATTTTCGCTCCCGTGGCAGCCTGGCTGAGCAAGGGCGTCGCTCCTTCCGAGTTTGGCCCCGAGATTTCCGACTATGTGAGGCTGCCCCTGCCGCAGGTGGAGCGCATCGCTGAAAACAGCCTGCGGGGTGTCGTGTTGAAGGTCGACAAATTTGGAAACCTGATCACTAACATCAGCCAGCAGGAAGCACCGGCGTTGTTTAGCAACGTAAGCGCGACGGTGAGCATTCTGGTTTCAGGGCAGACCATCACGCGAGTTTCTCGATCGTATGCGGAAGCCGGAGAAGAAGAATTCTTCGCCATCGTGGGAAGCTCGGGATATCTGGAGATCGCTGCCCGGCAAGCATCGGCAGCGGAAAAGCTGGCGGCGGGAGTGGGGACGCCGGTGGGCGTTGTTGTGGGAAGCTAGAGGCTCGTGGGTGGTTCTGCTCCGGCCCTAGCTGGAGCGAGCAATCACGGATTTTTGGGCTTGGCGCGCGCGTAGCGCTCCATCTCGGCGGTCCACTTCAGGAAGCGATGCAGCTCTTTGCGTTCGCGCCATACAAATCCAGAGAACTCCAGGAAGCCGATGCTTTGCATCTTGATGCCGGTATAGGTTTCGATTCGCCAGCGCAAATACGGGCTGCGCCAGGGAGCGAGGCGATGTCCCCGGCCCGAATTCCACAGGAATCGCAGAATGTTGCGCATGGCTGTAGTCAGTATATCGAGGGTGAGGCGCGCGACGAAAAGCCCTGATAAACTCAGCGCAGAGTTCTCCCGCAAAATCTATGACCGACGAAGCTTCACGTCAGGCTGCCGAAAATCATTACTACTCCGCGCTCGATTTGTACGCTGAGGGCCATCACGAGGAAGCCATCAGCGAGTATGAATCCGCCATTGCCGCCGACCCGTCTTTCGTCGATGCCATGCACGGTTTGGCCAGGGTGTATCAGGATACCGAGCAGCTGGAGAAAGCCATCTCAGTGGCCAACCGGATTGTCGAACTCGATCCTGATGATGTTCTTGCCCATACCAGCCTGTCGATCCTTTACCAGCGCAAAGGAATGGTCCCTGAGGCTGAAGCTGAAGCCAACAAGGCGCGCATACTCGGCTGGAAGCAGCAACTGAAGCAAGGCAAGCAGTCTTCGCAGTGAACGCGACAGAAAAAGGAAGCCGGAAGCCGTGGTAGAGGCAATCTATCGCAAGCTGGCGCGCACCTGGGGACGGCAGCACTGGTGGCCGGCGGAAACGCCCTTTGAGGTGATCGTCGGGGCCATCCTGGTGCAAAACACTTCCTGGATCAATGTCGAGCGCGCGCTGGCCCGTCTGCGGTCCGCCGGAATCCTTAACCTGGCGGGGATTCGTGACGCGCCGCCGGCAAAGCTGCAACAACTCGTGCGTTCGTCCGGGTATTACCGGCAGAAAGCCGAGCGACTGAAGAGCTTTGTGGCGTTCCTGGATGCTAAGTACGGGGGCTCGTTGCATAGGATGCTGACTACTCCTACAGCACAATCGCGGTCGGAACTGCTGGAAATAAAAGGAATTGGACCAGAGACTGCCGACGCGATTCTTCTCTACGCCGGCAACCACGAAATCTTTGTGGTAGACGCCTACACGCGCCGCATCCTGGAACGCCACGGGGTTATTGCCAAGGCAACGAAGTACGACGCGATTCGCGATCTGGTCGAGCGTGCACTGCAGGATGAGCGGCCGCCGGCGGCTACATTCGATAGCGCTGGCTGCAAAGAGCCGCTGGTCCATGCAGCCTCAACCATGAGCCAGGCAAAGCGTAGTGCTCGCGGCCAACTCTATAACGAAATGCATGGCCTGCTGGTGCAAGTGGGCAAACACTATTGCTATAAGCAGGAACCTGACTGTAAAGCCTGCCCACTGCGAAGTCTGCTGCCGAAAATACCTATCGCGACCTGAGTTTCGGGAAACTATACTGGCGAGCATCCCGCCCACCCAGGTGTTGCGGCCCCACCAGGGAATTACACGCTAGCTTCAATCCTGCAATTTTCATAGTTCCCCAGAAGTAGTCGGACTGGTCATGCCGTTCGAAACTCTATAGTGATTTCAGCAATTTGGATTGGGTGTAACCTACAAGAAAACTCGCACCGGCAGCGGCTATAGACCCGGCATACCACAAATGTTGCACATTATAACCGGCTGTACTTGCTCGTGTGTTCTGCGTCACATCCATGCCCATCGCGACCTGTTATTACTTAATACCGCGTTGGTTCCAGCGCGGGGCAACAAGATTTATCAGATGCAGAACAGACTCGAACGCTCTGCACGATTGATTGCGTCGATCACCCTAGAATTTCAAGCGCAATTTATCGGTTTGTTTAGAAGCGCAAGAGCAGCGCCTCCCGGAATTCCGCGTTTCCGCCACGTCATGCGGTTTGCCGGAGACAGTTGTTGAGCAAGAGCCGCCGGGAAATCCGGTGAAGAATTACCAACCGATTATGCGGGGTCTGGCCGGATGCTGTTCATAGCTATCGTTGGGCTCATTATTCTTGGGACAGCGTTCACGGTGCTATTGGGAAATTTTCTGCGTCAACGCCGGCAGAAAACCCGGCTGGCTGAACAACTCACCCGGACAACCAAAGATCTGGAACACTCGGAACGGCGCCGGAAGGTGATGTTCTTCGACAACCCTTATCCGATGTGGATCTACGACTGCGAGACGCTGCGATTCATGGAAGTGAATGACGCCGCAGTGCAAATGTACGGATACTCGCACGACGAATTTCTAGCCATGACGCTGGTCGACATCCGCCCGCCCGGCGATACCAAAGCATTCCTGGAGGCTGCCAGCGAGCGGCATAAGGGATATAACACGGCAGGAGTCTGGCGGCATCGCCGTAAGGATGGCAGCACTCTGTTCGTCGAGATCATGGCTTTCGAGTTCCAGAAGGAAGACCGTCGGCAGGAGTTGATTCTGGCGGTTGACGTAACCGAACGGCAGCGTGCGGAAGAGGGGTTGCGGGAATCGCAGGCAACGCTGCAGGCATTATTCGATAACGCACCGTTTGGCATTGCCCAGGCCACGCTCGATGAAAACCGCCTGATAACCATGAATCCCGCCATGAGAGAGCTGCTGGGTGGATACAGCCTGGAAGAAGCATTGCGGCTCAGGATTGCCGAACAGATCTATGCGGTTCCGAAGGAGCGAGAGCGGTTGCTGGATGTACTGCGCCGGAACGGCAAGGTCGAGGGCTGGGAGACCACTCTGCGAAAACGTGACGGCAGCACAGTCCCGGTACGTATTTCCGGCTGGCTGAGGGGAGGCAACGGAAAGCCGGAAATTTTCTCGCCCTACGTAGAAGACATGACCCGACAGAATACCCTGGAGCGGCAAGTGCGCCAGGTGCAAAAGCTGGAAGCGGTGGGCCGGCTGGCGGGAGGGATGGCCCACGATTTCAACAATGTCCTGGTGGTCATCAAGCTGTCGACGGAACTTATGCTGGCTGAGATCACGCCCGACAGTGCGTTCAGCAAACCGTTATTACAGATCTTGAATGCGGCTGACCGGGCCGCGGCCCTGACCCGGCAGATGCTGGCATTTGGGCGGCAGCAGATCATGCAGGCGCGGGTCATCAACCTAAACACCGTGGTGACCGAGACGGCGCATATGCTCCGCCAGGTCATCGGCGAGGACATCGAGCTGGTGACCAATTTGTCCGCTGACCTGGAGAATTCGCGGCTCGATCCTGACCAGATGACGCAGGTGATTTTGAACCTGGCGGTGAATGCTCGGGATGCCATGCCCAAAGGGGGCATTTTTCATCTGGAAACCGCCGTCGCGGATTTGGACGAGACTTACACCAAAGAACACCCGCCGGTGCGCCCCGGACGTTATGCGATGCTGGCGGTCAGCGACACCGGAACTGGTATCGACAAGTCCATCCTGCCCCGCATCTTCGATCCATTCTTCACCACTAAAGAAGTGGGCAAGGGCACGGGGCTGGGATTGTCGATCGTGTACGGCATCGTGAAGCAGAGCGGCGGCTATATCTGGGTCTACAGCGAGCCCGGTCACGGCACCACCTTCAAACTTTATTTTCCGGCCACCAGCGCTGCCGTGGAGCAACCGGTAACACGCAACGCGACCATCTCCCGGCCCTCAGGGCAAGTCGTGCTGATCGTAGAGGACGAATCCAGCATCCGAAGCAAAGTGCGGGAATGCCTGCAACAGCTGGGATATCGCGTCTACGAGGCTGACTGCGGTGCTGCAGCACTGCAGACCTGCGAAGACCTGGAGGGGAAGGTTGATCTGGTTCTGACTGACCTGGTCATGTCGGGTATGGGCGGACACGAACTGGCTCGCGATCTGGCCGAACGCTATCCGCGAATCCAGGTGCTCTTTATGTCGGGATATACCGAGGACAGCGCGGCGCGGCGCGAGATCCTGCTGAAGGGCAGTTTGTTCCTGCAGAAGCCGTTCAGCGTTGCTGACCTGTCGACCGCAGTGCATCACGCGTTGGCACAAAACTCGCTCCGCCAGTGAACTGCATCGCGCCATCCGCGGCTACTTGTCTCGGAACAGGCCGGCCCAGGAGTCGTCCAGATTGTCCCAGCGATCTCGTTCCAGCCAGTTCGCCTCCGAGTCAGGCAGATATAAGACGCCGTGGCCTTCCGAACACACCATTTCCGTCCCTGACCAGTTCAGCAAAACATAGCCGGGAGCGCCGATCTGGATGGGAGTTCCGAGACGGCGCAGACACACGCGGCAGCGCTTTTGCTGATCGTGGATGGCCCAGGAAAGCGGCCCGATGGAGAGGATGAGAAAAATCCAGAGCACCATTCCGTTCGCCATGGGATGCACCGATCCAAACAGATAGACCGAAAGCCAGCGCACCCCGGTCCAGGCCAGCAGACCGGTGCCGATCAGCAGCAGCATCGACTTAGCGACAAAGAATGACCACCAGCGGCTGCGATCGCGCCAACTCAGTGGAGCGCGGCTCAGTCCGGCTCCCGACCGCGCGTACACGATCAGTACAGCGCAGCCTACCGCCAGGAATACGAACAAGAGGTAGGAGCCTAAATAGCGGTGCATCTGTGCCGGTTCGGAGGTGACCACCAGCAGCGAGGCGGGAAAAACGTAGCCGGCATTCTCGCTCAGGTCGGCTAAATCGCTTTCCAGGCGTCGCTCCGTAGCTCCGTCTTTGGTGCGAGCCACCGCACCGATCCGCTCCACGAAGTTGGTAAAAGGCGGCGAAGCGGAATCCAGCAAAGTCCAGGCGGCAATATCGGCGGACAGGAGATGGAAGTTGCGAGGCAAAACTCCGATGACCGTACGGTGGCTGCCATCCAAGAGGATGTCGCGCCCGATAATTTTCGGATCGCCGCGAAATTGGAGCTGCCAGATTTCGTGGCTCAGGATCAGACAGTTTTCGCAGTGCTGCTCATCGCCATCCTGGAACGTACGGCCCAGCGTAGCTTTCAGTCCCAGGACCTGGAAGAAGCTGGGAGCGACCCGGGCCGCCAGTACGGATACATCGCGGCGCGGTCCCGACAAGCGACCCGGTCCCCAGGAATAGGGCGCGACGGCGTCGAGCAGCTTGCTGCCTTTCCACGCCGTGGCCAAGTCCAGTAATGTCTCCGAGCGCAGCCGCCTGAACTTTCCGTTGAGGCTGATCACGCAAACGCGATCGGGATGCGGGATGGGCGAAGAAATGAAGGATCGGACGGTGGGGATAATGCCGCCAGCCAGGATCAGGATGGGCAGCACCACTGCGATGAGGCCGAGGCAAACCAGGGGAGAGCGCCCAAGCCGGGCGGCGCGCCGCAGGAATTCTTCGCGGTCGAAGCGCTCCCAGAAGGCGGCGGGAAAAGCGCTCCAGCAGAAGCGCGCCAGTTCCAGTTTGCGGGTGCGATTGAGTTGGCCTGATTCGGCCAGGAAGTGACACCAGTGCCAGACCTGCTGCGTCCAGGTGCGGCGCCACTCGGTTCGGCGCTGGAGGGGCACAATCCAACTGGCCAGCCAGACGATCGACTGGCAGCTCCAGAACGTCCGCTGCAATGGGCCCGGAAAAGCCATACTCCCCACAACCTTTGGATGACGAAAACCGCGACGCGCTCCCGGAATCGGCACCCGGCCAAAACAATTTTCCGAATTGTACTGCAATCTTCCCGGCCCACGGTTCAAGGTGCTGCTGCTCTTGAGCCGATCACCAGAAGACAGTGCCGCGCAGGCCTCAGGCCGCAAAGGAAATGCCGGCGAGCCTTATCACACGGTTTTGTGATAACAGCTCTCGGCATCTCCCAGATGTGGGAATATCATATGCTCAATGTGAGAGTTTCTCGGATTTGAGGAGATCTCAGCTTGGGCACTTCCGCAGCACCGACCGATTCTGTCCGTTCCTTGATAGAAAGTGAAGTTGGGAGCCAGCTGGCATCGTGCTACCAGTGTGGAAAGTGCACGGCAGGATGCCCGCGGAGCGAACGCATGGATGCGCCTCCCACGCGTCTTATACGCTGGCTGCAAATTGGCGAGGAGGCCCGGGCTCTGGAGGCGCAAGCTATTTGGGATTGTGTCACCTGCCAGACCTGTTCGGCGCGATGTCCGCAAAGCGTCGACTGCGCTTCCATTATGGATGCGCTTCGCCAGTTGTCCTTCACGCGTGACACCGTAGCACCCGCACGGCGGCGTGTGGTGGCGTTCCAGCAAGCTTTTCTGGACAACATCCGGCGCAATGGCCGGCTGAACGAGCTGGAGTTGACCGCCTCATTCAAACTGCGCGCCTTCCGTCACGACCACGCCATCGAGCCGTTATTTCAAGACGCATCTCTGGCGCCGCAACTGCGTAAGCGCGGCAAGCTGCACCTCAAAGGCGAACGCGTAAAAGACCGTGCCGTGGTAGCGCGGATCTTCGACAAATGTAAAGACAAGGGCAATGGAGGCGCGGCATGAAGATTGGCTACTATCCTGGCTGCGCCCTGCATGGCTCTTCCAACGACTACGAGCAATCTCTGCGAGCCTGCCTGTCGCGCCTGGATGTCGACTTAACTGAAATTAAGGATTGGATGTGCTGCGGCGCAACCGCTGCCCATTCGCTCAATCACAAGCTGTCGCAAGCTCTGCCGGCCCGCAATCTGGCGCTGGCCGAGCAGCAATCCATGAACGAACTGCTGGCGCCTTGCCCGCTGTGTTCCATGCAGTTGCTGAAGGTTACGGCCGACATCAAAGACGCCGACACCCGCGCCGAACTCAGCGCCATCGTGGAACTGCCGCTGGAAGGCCGTACTCGCGTGCTCAACCTGATCGAGATTTTTCAGAAGGTGGGCCTCGATACTCTGGCCTCCGCGGTCACCAACAAGCAGGATCATCTGCAGGCCGCCTGTTACTACGGATGCCTGCTCACCCGGCCTCCCAAGGTCGTCACCTTCGATGATCCGGAACACCCGCAATCCATGGAGGCCGTGCTGAAGGCGCTGGGCGTCAAGACGGTCGACTGGAACTTCAAAACCGAATGCTGCGGCGCAGGCCTGACCATGGCGGATGAAGACACCGTGCTGGAACTTTGCCATCGCATCCTGGAGAACGCCCACGCTCACGGGGCTAATTGCCTGGTGGTGGCTTGTCCCATGTGCCATGTCAATCTCGACATGAAGCAATCCGCGGTCTTCCGGCGTTACGGAACAGCAGCCATGCCTGTCTATTACCTCTCCGACTTGGCCGGACTGGCGCTGGGTCTGGCTCCCGAAAAGCTCGGCATCCACCGTCATTTCATGGAGGCGAAATGGCCCGCATAGGCGTGTTCCTCTGCTGGTGCGGCGAGAACATCGCCCGCACGGTCGATGTGGCCCGAGTGGCGGAACTCTCTGCCCAGATTCCCGGCGTGCGCGTGGCGCTTGACTACAAGTACATGTGCTCCGATCCCGGCCAGTCGCTGTTGCGCGAAAAGATTGCCAGCGAACGGCTTGATCGCATCGTGGTGGCCTCGTGTTCGCCGCACATGCACCTGAAGACTTTTCGCAAAGCTGCGGAACGGGCCGGCATCAATCCCTATTTAGTCGAGATGGCCAACATTCGCGAGCACTGTTCCTGGGTGCATCCCGATCGCGAACAGGCCACGCTGAAAGCCGCCGAACTGGTGCGCATGTCGGTGGAGAAGGTGCGGCACAACGATCCGCTGAATCCCATCAAGGTTCCTGTCACCCGGCGGGCGCTGGTAATTGGAGCAGGCGTTGCCGGCATTCAGGCTGCACTGGATATCGCCGATGGCGGTTACGATGTTGTGCTGGTGGAGCGCGAGCCTTCCATCGGCGGCAAGATGGCCGGCCTGTCTGAAACGTTTCCCACTCTCGACTGCTCGCAGTGCATCCTGACCCCGCGCATGGTTGAAGTGGGCCAGCATCCGCGCATCAAGCTCTATACCTACTCCGAAGTGGAAGCGGTCGACGGCTTCATCGGCAACTTCACCATCACCATTCGCAACAAGGCGCGCTATGTCGACATCGCCAAATGTACCGGCTGCGGCGAGTGCTGGAACGTCTGTCCGCTGAAAAAGATCCCCAGCGAATTCGAATACGGCATGGGCAACCGCCGCGCTATCTACGTACCGTTCCCGCAGGCTGTCCCGGCGCGTCCGGTGATCGACAACAAGGTTTGCGCCAAGCTGGTTCGAAACGGCTGCGGCTTGTGCGAGAAAAAGTGTCCCACCGGCGCTATCAGCTTCAAAGACGAAGACCGGCTGATCGAGGAGAAGGTTGGCGCGATAGTCGTGGCCACCGGCTACAAGCTTTACAGCATCGGCAAGGATCAGCCTTCCGACAAGCTGCACGGTTATGGCGAGTACGGTTACGGCAAGTACAAAGACGTCATCGACTCGTTGCAGTTTGAGCGCCTGCTGTCCGCCTCCGGTCCTACCGGCGGCGAAGTCCGGCGGCCCTCCGACGGCGCCGTCCCCAAGAACGTGGTGTTCATCGCGTGTGTAGGCTCGCGCGACAATGCCAAGGGACTTTCCTACTGCTCCAAGATCTGCTGCATGTACACCGCCAAGCACGCCATGCTTTACAAGCACAAAGTGCATGAAGGCCAAGCCCACGTCTTCTACATGGACATCCGCTCCGGCGGCAAGGGCTATGACGAGTTTGTGCGGCGCGCCATCGAGCAGGACGGTGCGCGTTACTACCGCAGCCGGGTATCGAAGATCACCGAAGAAAACGGCAAGCTGATTGTGCGTGGCGCCGACACGCTTTCCGCTCTGCCGGTAACCGTGGAAGCCGATCTGGTGGTACTGGCCTCGGCCATGCGTCCGGCCGACGGCGTACAGGACCTGGCGCGCAAGCTCAATGTTGGCTACGACGAGTTCGGATTCCTGATGGAATCCCATCCCAAGCTGCGGCCCGTCGAAACCAATACCGGCGGCGTCTTCATTGCCGGCGCCTGTCATAGTCCCAAAGATATTCCCGAGTCGGTGGCGCAGGCTTCGGCGGCGGCTTCCAAAGTTCAGTTGACCTTCGCCAATGAAGCGCTGACCCGCGAGCCCGAAATTGCCGGCGTGAACGAGCGCATGTGTGCAGCCTGCTTCCGCTGTATGGGAGCTTGCCCGTACCACGCCATCGAACGCGCAGAGATTCGCGCTCGCAACGGCGATCTCATCAAACGCACGGCTCGGGTCAATCAAGGACTGTGTATGGGCTGCGGAACCTGTGTTGCGGTGTGTCCGTCGAAGAGCATGGACCTGGCGGGCTTCACTGAACAGGAAATCTACTCGATGGTGGAGGCGCTGGCATGAGCGAGGTCTTCGAACCGCGGATTGTCGCCTTCGTCTGCAACTGGTGTACCTACCTGGGTGCGGACTTGGCCGGCACCACCCGCCTGGAATATCCCGCCAACGTGCGGATCGTGCGGCTGCCTTGCTCGGGACGCATCGATTTCAACCTGCTGATCAAGGCTTTCGAAATTGGCGCGGACGCGATACTGGTTTCGGGATGTCATCCCGGCGACTGCCACTACAACACCGGCAACTATCACGCTCGCCGCCGCTGGATGCTGTTTCGGCCGCTGCTCGAAGTGCTGGGTTTCGACATGCGGCGTCTGCACTTTGCCTGGATCTCAGCCGCCGAGTCGCGCAAGTTTCAGCAGACGGTCAAGCAAGTCGTCGAGGAAACCCGGCAACTGGGTCCGTATCAATATCCCGCGTCGCCGGCTCCATCGTCGGGCCCAGGACGCGAAGTCTCAGAAGACATCATTTCGATCCTGAACCTGCGCGGCGGCGTGCGCGCGAACTGCTGGAAGCGAAAGAAGTCGACGTTGTCATCGGCTACGGCTCATCTGGTCCGGTATTCGTCAGACGCCCGGAAGACGTAAATCAAATCACCTGCGAAGATACCCGGCTCAATCTGGCAACCTATCTGGCGAAAAAAGAAGTCCGCGCTATGGGACGAGTCGCCATTCTGACCAAGCCGATGGACGCGGGCGCTCTGGTCGTGCTGGAACGTGAGTCGCAAATCGAAAGCGGCGCGGTCAAGACTATCCCCATCGGGGAGCCTGGTACGGGCAGCTTCGCCGATCTCGACGCGTTACTGGCACTGCCTCCCGAGGAGCGCATGGCCTGGTGGGCAGCCGAGTTCGCCCGCTGCACCCGCTGCTACGCTTGCCGGCAAGTCTGCCCCATGTGTTACTGCGAACGTTGTGTGGCCGATAAGAATCGCCCCGTGATCATCGATACCTCGCCCGCGCCGATGGGCAACTTCGCCTGGCACGTCACGCGCGCCTTCCACCTGGCGGGCCGTTGCGTAGGCTGCGGCGCTTGTAATCATGCCTGTCCTGTCGGCATCGATCTGCGGTTGTTGAATATGGCGGTCCATCGGGCTGTCGATCAGCAGTTTGGCTTCAACGTTGTTGGCGATCCCAAGGCTGAATCGCCCATCGGTTCCTGGGCTCCGGCCGATCATGAGGAGTTCATCCGGTGAGCGAAATCATCTCTTCCGACAAATTGCGCCAGCTCGCCGCGGAATGGATTCAACAAGGAATTCGCGTAGCCGGTCCGCAGCGCGCAGGTGGTCGCGTCCTGTATCTGCCGCTCAAGAATTCAGCCGACTTGCTGCTCGACGGTTTCATCCATCCCGCGAACTCGGCCAAGGAATTCCTCTTCCCTAAGACGGAAACGCTTTATTCCTATCGCGTCGAAGGACACGATGTGAAGCTGGTGGAAGAGCCCGCGACAGATGCTCCCCAGGTATTACTGGCGGTTCGGCCGTGCGACGCGGCGGCGTTCCCTATTCTCGATCACATCTTCAACTGGGATTGCGCTGACGACTTGTACAACCGCCGTCGCAGTAACACAACGATTGTCGCGCTGGCCTGTTCCACTCACGACGCCAATTGTTTTTGCACTTCCGTAGGACTTGGCCCGGCCTCGGATCGAGGCGCAGACGTACTGCTGGTTCCGCTGACCAGCGATAGTTTGGAAGTCCGCTGCCTGACTGACAAGGGTCGGGCGCTGTTCGCAGGCAAGACTACAACCAACAATGTCGCGGCCATGGCAGCAGCCGGTCCCGAGCCGCGCTTCGCCGCCGAGGCGGTGCGAAAGTTTTCCGCCGCTAACTTCCAGCATCCGCTGTGGGCCGAACATGCTCTGGCCTGCGTGGGATGCGGCGCCTGTGCTCATACCTGTCCCACCTGTCACTGCTTCGACATTGTCGACGAACACAGCGAGCGCGTTCGCAACTGGGATTCGTGTCAATTCAGCCTGTTTACGCTGCACGCCAGCGGGCACAACCCTCGTCCTGACCAGGGTTCGCGCCAGCGCCAGCGCATCTTGCACAAGTTCTCGATTTATCCCGACAAGTTCGGAGAAATCCTTTGCACCGGCTGCGGGAACTGCACCCGGAACTGCCCCGCCGGTCTGGGCGTTTTACCTCTATTGATTGCGATTGAACATGAAGACCATCTACCAGCCTGATCTGATGGAAGTGGCCGCCGTACAGCGCCACACCGCCGACGTGAAATCGGTGAAGGTGCGCTTCCGCGACGCCGATTGCGCGGAGCATTTCCAATTCCGCGTGGGACAGTTCGGCATCTTCTCTGCCTTCGGCTATGGCGAGTCGGTGTTCAACATCTGTTCCAGTTCCACCTGGAGCGACGGTCTGGAGTTCTGCTTCCGCAAGACCGGCCGGGTCACCGAAGCTCTTTGGGAAGTTGAAGAGGGCGACACCATAGGTTTCCGCGGCCCTTACGGCAACGGCTATCCGGTGGAGGCCTGGAAGGGCAAGAACTTGATCTTCCTGGGCGGCGGAATCGCCATGCCGCCGATCCGCTGCGCCATTTGGTACGCTCTGGAAAACCGCGCCGACTACGGCGACATCACCATCGTGTACGGCGCGCGTACCGTGGCCGACCTGGTGTATGTTGACGAGTTGGACGAGTGGTCGAAGCGTGAGCGGGTGCGCGTGATCCGTTGCGTCGATCCCGGCGGTGAAACTCCCGATTGGACCGGCGAAATCGGATTCGTGCCTACGGTCTTCGAGCGCGCGCAAGTTCCGGCCGCCGATTCCGTTGCCCTGGTCATCGGACCCCCAATCATGATCAAGAACACCATGCCCGTTCTTGATCGCATGGGGCTGCCTCGCGCCTCGGTTTACACCAGCCTGGAAAACCGCATGAAGTGTGGCGTCGGCAAGTGCGGCCGCTGCAACTGCGGTCCGGTCTATGTCTGCAAAGAAGGACCAGTCTTCACCATGGAAGAACTGGCAGCGCTGCCGCAAGATTACTGACGAAGTAACATTGCTCGTTCAATCCGGCGATTGCCCGACTCGCCTGTCCGCGCGGTCACAGACATATCGCGCGTTCCCGGGAAGTCGCTCGCAGACTATGCTGCTATACACGCGTCAAAACGCTGCCCGGGAAAGCCGGGGTTGCCGCCAGACTCCTACTGACAGCATGTAATTACTCCTACTCACTAGACGTAATCAAACAGCGTCATAAAGCCAAAATCCATATGCAATTGCTGGTGGCAGTGGAACAAGGTCAGTCCGGGATTATCGGCAATGAAGTCCACGGAAGTTGCCTGGTAGCCTCCAAGCATGACCACATCTTTCAAGATTCCGGCCGTCGTCTTTCCCGCTAGGCTGGTCAGCTCAAAACTGTGCCGGTGCAGATGAATCGGGTGAATGTCATCGCTTTCATTCCGCATGTGGATTCGGTAGCGCTTGCCTTGTTTTAAGTGAAAGGACGCCGGAACCATCTCGTTGGACATGGGGTAGGCGACTCCGTTGATCGTCCAGCGATTGAAACCTTCCTCCGCCGCGTTGTCTTTGACGAAAGTCATTTCGAGCGTCTGGTCTGGGGCAGCCGCGCTCGCGCCCGGCTTCGCAAACAGCGCATAATTCCAGCGGAACGGCGGAGGAGCAAGCCATTGCGGTTTGCCGCTCCGTCCGGCGTATTCCACTACAACGCCCATGCCGTGGCGACGGTCATCGTCTGCCACGTCCCCCAGAATCCAGCTTCCCGGGTGATTCATTTCCACCACGGCCGATATTCGCTCGGCTGTTCCCAGCCAGAGCACGGGAACCTTCGCGGGATTCGGTACGGGGTTGCCGTCTAATGCGATCACTTGGAACGAATGGCCGGGCAGCGCCAGACTACGAATCTCGGTTGCACTCCCGTTCAACACATGAAATAGGACGCGCTCGCCCGGCTTCACTCGCACGGGCTCGCCGTGTCCCAGCATGCGGCCATTGATGGTGAATGAGCCGTAGCCGACCTCGTATCCCTTCGGCATACCCTTGGCCAGAGACGCCTTCATCGCCGATTCACCCTGCACTTCCAGAGCTTTCACTCTGGCGGCGGGCGACAGAAAATCCATCGCCATGTCTCCGCCGCGGCTGAACGTAGGCTCAAACTCTTTCAGCGTAAGAAAAACTTCGCGGTCATAGTTTCCTGGCTCGTGCTCAGGCTCAATGTAAACTGGGCCAACCTGTCCACTGTATTGTCCGGCAGCCAGGTCTGCTCCCGCCCGATTGTGCGTGTGATAGAAACGCAGGCCTGCCGGCCCGGGCGTGAAAGTGATTCGGCGCTGGCCATGTGCGGGAACAAAAGGCGTGCCTTCTTCGGCGGCTCCGTCGACATCGACGGGAACTTTCTGTCCATGCCAATGCAACTGCTCCGGCGTATCGGTTTGGTTGACGATGTCGATGGTGACTGGCTGGCCTTCCTTGAATCGCAGCAGCGGTCCGGGAAATTGACCGTTGTAGGTCGTGGTCGAGAGGATGCGGTTGGGCGCAATTTCGACCGGGCTGGCAGCGATCTGGATGGTGTAATCGGCGCCATCTTTAGTTTGAGGTGCGGCGCTGGTTTGTCCGGAACTGCGCGATTGTGCCGCACTCGCGGGAAGCAGAGCGCTGCCGGCAAACGCGCCCGTCATCTTGAGGAAATTGCGGCGGGAGAAGCTCATGAATTTCTCACTCCTTGGGCTTGAGCGCGCGGTCGCATCCCGGCAAGGTTGCTCACCGAACGTCGTGAGCGTGTCGATTTCCGCTGCATAGATTCGCACCGATTTCGACTACGCGCCGCGCTTAATTCATCTTCATCCCGGGCATAGCTGAGTGATCCATATTGTCGTGGCCCTCGTCGTTGTCATCCGTGGCCCAGACTTTCCTGGGATCCGTTTCATACGGATAAATATGGACCATCCATCCCAGCACGTGAGGATAAAATTGTCCACCCTCGGCCTCACAAGCTTCCCTGGTATTGATGGAACCCAGCAGGCCAAATTTTGCATGCGGGCCAAAATATCCGGCCCTCTTCCCCACCGGGGCTCTGCAAAAATTGACGTGTTGATGCCAGCGCGCGACGCTGAGCGGAATTCGCTCGTTTAACTCGTCCTCACTGGCGCTAACCCGGTCCGTGTACATCACTCCCACCAGCTTATATCCGCCGTCGGCGGTTTTCTTGTAGAGCAGCGAAGTCGGCTTCAGCGGATCGAAGTGCCACCAGGCCTCGAGCCCGTTTACGCGCTTCGTAAAGTGATATTGAGGCTGCGGAATATTCGGCAGAAAGATTTCATAGCCGTCGGCCAGGGCCTTGCGATAATCCTGGTAGGGAGCCATAGCCGACTTAGCCGCTGCTACGACTGCATTGGCATTCTGTAAATCGCCAGGCTTTAGCGGCCGGAGCGAGGTCATATACATGTGCGCCATTTTTCCGTTAGACATCCCGTCGGCCGCAGGATTCTGCTGGCTTCCCTGCAAAACATTTCCCGCCGATGAGGACGCTGGTCTGGCGAGTTGACCTATGGTCACACAGACCAGCACGGCCAGGAGAATCTTCGAAGCGAGCCGGGAATTCACAGAACGTTGTGCCATTCGATGCCTCCAGTGGGAACTGAACTTATAAGTCCACAGCTCCGACTTTCGGGACTTCTGAGTCCGTCATTCTAGTCTGGTAGGATTACGATTTTCTTCGCCAAAAAGTTTGCGTTAAAAGCGCTAGCCGGCGCCGTCTCGTGATCATTTAGGTGGAATTATGAGCGGAATCGTCCGTTGAACAATTCCGGAGAATCAGCTTTCGGGGTGGTACCACTCCGGTGATGCGCCGGCCGCCGCTTCGATGTCGGGAACGAAAGTACGTTCCAGTTCCGCGACCAGCGCGCCCAGGTTCTCCACGATCTTCTGCCACTGCTCGGCATCGCCGATGGGATACTGGCCGCCCTGCACAGCCTTCGCGGTGGGCGGGAGAATCAGTGTGCCCTTAAATCCCAATCCCCACACCAGAAGGATCGCGGTTACGTTATGACTCCAGGTGCCGACGTCCAAGCTAATCTCTATCGTCAAGTTTGCCGCAGTTCGCCGGCGCAGGCTGAAGGTTCCGCTTCCGCCGCGAATGCTGTATCCCATGGGCTTGAAGACGCGCTCGAGCGCAGGTTTTTTCGGCCCGGCCCTCAGGCGAAGTTCGGCGTCCGTCATCTCAGCCCGGCCGGGAAGGTCGTGGGGAAGACCAGCTTGCTGGATGATCTCCGGCAGCCGAGCGCGGTATTTGACCACGACCTCATGAACCGCGCGGGCTGCTTCCGGATTGGAGCTGGCGACCGGGATTCCCGTGGGCAGACGGACCGCAGGCACCGGGCCGGCCGGAAGGTTCTCGGCTATGGGCGCCTGGATGGTTTTGCGCGCCTTGCCGCAGGCGGCCAGTACGATGGCGATTGGCCCTGACGGCGATGGCAGCTTCTTATCGCCGGGCTCGGCCTCAACGATGGTACGCGAGGATAGCGAACGGTTGCGGCCGTTGATCCACCAGCTATCGGTAATCATGATTCCCGCCATCGTGCTGGCCGGGTGCGCCGGAGTGCCTGTCGTCTCGCCAAATTCCGGCGAATGAAAGTGAATCGCGACGCCATGAAACGGGAACGATCGGGGCACGCCCGCGGCAATAGCTTGCAACGTGCCATACGGCACCGCTTCGTTCGCAGCCGGCGACATTGGCCCATTGGTGATGCGTCGCGCACTGGGGAGACCAGGCATCGGCGGAGCGTCGGTTACAAATCGCGCTAGTTCAGGGTGACGCTTCAGCACGCGGTCGACGCATGAGAATCTGACGACCCCGCCATCGGCAAAGTTGAAACGGACAAAAGGTTCAGGCAGGCCGGAATCGAGGAAACCCTGATGCACTCGATCCATCATGGCGACCAGCGGCTCTTTCCTGCTGGCAGCGAAGCTGGTGAGAAGCGCAACGCGCATAGGCTGTCGGCTCCGATCCTGGTTCGAGATGAAGATCAGCTATCCGGCATTTCAACACAGGAGGCGCCCGGCCGTACGCAAGTTTTTCGGCGCGCCAGTTACGTGAGTAACGAGTCAGGAGTTCGCAGGCCGGATATTCTGGTTGAGATGGAAAACATTTTCCGGATCCCATTTGGCTTTGACCTGGGCCAGCCTGGCGTAGTTTCCACCGAAGGGCCCTGCTACGTCGGCTGCGTCATCCTGGTCCATGTAATTCACGTAGCGGGCTTTTGCGAAGGCGGGCTCCAGCCGGGCAAAACCCTGGCGTGCCCACGCGATGTTCTCTTCCGCGACCGCTGCGTCCTGCCATTGCGAAAGAACCAGCAAATTGTGGCCTTCATGACGGTGATGAAAAGCTGTGTGGTCCTGCGGGACGCGAGCGACGGCGCCGTGCCAGTGCTCCAGGAAGATGCCGCTGTATTTCGAAGGACATTGTTCCACCAGGTCGACGATCGTGTTTAAAGAGCTGTCGTCCAGGGTAGTCAGGAAACTTGATTTCCAGTAGTTCAGCATGCCTTTCGGATAAGCAGTATCGAACATGCCGTTCAAGGTGGCGTACTCCGTAGGCTGGATCGTACCGAACAGCGGCGATCCGAATTCCTTCATGGGGCGCAGTATTGCTTCCCCATCCGCCATTGGTCCGCAATAAGCGGCCGCGACGATGGCTACCTTGACGCCGGAACCATCCGGGGCATGGCCCACTCCCGCCAGGCAGGCGAGTTCATCGGGCGCCGACTCAGTGAACTTCCGGTAGAAGCGCAGCACGTCGCGCGCCTGAGAAATCGGCCACGCCATCACGCCCGCCATGAGCGTGGGTCCGACCTCATGCAGGCGGTACTCGAGTGATGAGACCACACCGAAGTTGCCGCCTCCGCCGCGCAGCGCCCAGTAGAGATCGGGATTCTCCGACTCGCTGGCACGCACAGTCTTTCCAGCAGCGGTAACCAGGGTTGCGCCCACCAGGTTATCGACAGCCAACCCATGTTTCCCGGCTAAATAGCCATAGCCTCCGCCGAGGGTCAGTCCGGCGATGCCGGTGCTGGAGATTACTCCGCCGGTGGTCGCCAGGCCGTGCTGCTGGGTTGCGAGATTGAACTCGCCCCAGGTCACGCCGCCCTGGGCCACCGCGCGCTTAGCCGTGGCATTCACCGTTATCGCCTTCATCAGGGAAAGATCGATCATCATCCCGCCCTCGACGCTGGCACGTCCGCTGACGTTGTGGCCGCCGCCACGCACCGCGATCTCCAACTTGTGCTCGCGAGCAAATGCGATGCTGACGGCTATGTCGGCATCGTTCAGGCATCGCGCAATCAGCGCCGGGTGCTTGTCGATCAAGCCGTTGTGCAGAGCGCGGACGTTGTCGTAGTCCTGGTCACCTGGTTGGAGAACGGTGCCGGCAAACTTGCTACGGAGATTTGCTGTTGCGGAAAGGGCGATTTGAGGTTGTGCCATTTGTCTGCCTTCGACGGAACGGGAATTGTACCTCAGGCGCTTAAGCTGTTGAATTTGAATGGTGGCCAGGGACGGAGTTGAACCGCCGACGCCAGCCTTTTCAGGGC
>CAWJLM010000001.1:1600000-1935019 GCA_963843725.1 uncultured Acidobacteriaceae bacterium | reverse complement strand
GACCGTCGCACGCCTTCTGCAACCAGCTAATCCATTTGAACGATCGAATTCAGGTTCGAAGCGGCGTTTTGCTGTTCCGCAAGGCAGTCCTATACTGCCCGCGACAGCATGGCTCTTGCGTCCTTCAGCCCGTCCATTCCGGTGTGCCGGGAGCGCGTGGTTAGCGTCCAGCGGCAGGAGGAGCCTGCTGCCTGTGTCTTCGCCAATCAAACCAAGCTTCTGTTGCCCCGTTTTCTCGCGAAGTCTGTCGCTGTCGGCGACGAAGTCACGTTTCCGATTCCAGCACCAGATGCAGTGGGCCCGGAAATCCTCGTCACCAAGAATGCCGTCTCCGAACCGAGCCGTTATATCTACCAAGCGCCGATCGGATACGTCAGCCAGCCCAAACTGGACAAACGAAATCAGCACTTTGTCTCTGCCGAGGTTCACCGAGGAAGCCTTGGCATCGGCTCGATTTTCCTGCCTTGCGAGGTCCTGCGCGAGTACTTCTATCGCCTGCCGCGTACGTCCGACAGAGTCGATCATCCCACCCTGTACGAAGTGTTGCGTATCCCGGCCAGCGCTTCGCCCTCTGAGCTTCGCGTGGCTTTCAAGCTGCGTGATCTGGAGCTAAGAACGGCGGGCGTGCTGCACAGAGAGCGAGTAGCACTGGAGCGGGCATTCAACATCGTCGGTCAGCCGGAACTGCGCGCTTGCTATGACGCGCTGCTGGCTGATCCCGAAGCACCGGCCATATTTCCGTATGGTGGGTTCGGTTCTCTTCTCGTCGCCGGCGAGCCTTCCCGTGACGGACAAACGTTCTTTGCCCGCCGCATCCTCGCGTTTTCACCAGATCTCCGCCGCCGGCGGTTCCATGTGCCACTGCGCAAATGTGATTTCTATGACGACCGGGCACTGTGCCGCGACGTGCGTCGCAAGCTGGAGTTTTGGCTCGATCCAGCCGCCCTACATACACTCTGGGACCGCACCTGGAATCAGTGGAAGCATCTGTTGGGAACCAAGATCGAGGTCGAGGGCACGTTCGTACAGAGCGGCAAATACCGCAAACGTCGTGAGCAATGGGAGCTCGTTACCTGTGAAACTGCGTTGCCGAGCCGGCTGGAGGTCAAGCTGCCGCCCGATTTCCAGCAGCAAATGGAGTCTGCCAAATCTACCTATCATCGCTTCGGACAGTACTCGCAAGCATTGGATCAGATCCGGCTGCGCCTGGAACATCGGGCGGTCGAGCGAGCGGAGCTGCAGCGAATGTGTTCCGAGATGCGTATTCCGAGTGACTTTGATGTCGCCCAGATCAGCTGGCGCGCCGATTACGATCCGTTCTTTTATCGCCAACTCTCACGCCGGTCCCGCCTCATCTATCTGTTTCGGGAGGAATACATTTTCGACGTTGAGAGAGCCGTGGTCGTCGAAACCCCTCAACTTGGTCACGCGACGTACGTCTTCGCCAAACCCCGGAGCATGGATAGTTTTCTTGCTCTGTATACAAAAATCACGAAGGATGACATCCGGCGAAACCGCAACAATGCCGCCGAGCGGCTGGGCTTTCTGGGGCGCGTGATTCACGGCACCAATCCCAAGGCGTGGCTCAAGGAAGTCAGACAACGCATCGGTGAGAAGATCGATTTCGCGGCTGCAGTCGAGTGAATCACGGACTGGTTCCAACACATTTTCCTGGGCATTCGCTTGGGCCGGCTGCTTCGTGCGCATGCGATGCTGTGACCAGTCAAAGTGTGATCGGTGAAATATTGCTAGCGCAGAATTGCTGCTCGTCGCGCGGTCGGTGCTTCGACCGACAGGCCACTAGGGACGTTGTAGCGGGACAGCTTGGCCAAGGTCTTCTTCCCGCGTCTTGAATACTCACCACCAAATCCCTCCACAACACGCGGCGCCCGGTCTGCTCACATGATGAGGCCGTTTGACGAAGAGTCGATTTGAAGCTAACAACAGCACATAAATGGCGCGACCATGTCCGGCCGTGGAGTCTCGAGCGGAACCTGTCCGGCGATCCGTTAAACGTTCTTGCAGCGTCTTGGGGCGGTTACGACTGCATGTTAAGGACGTCCATCGCCGGCGAAGTTGGCTGGGCTAGTACGAAAGGCAACAACCATGGCAAGCACGAGTTTCAGCAGACGCGACCAGATGTCGACCGGCATTCGAGCCAATGGCAACGACGCTGCGAGTCCAGTCCTGCATCAGGTTGCTCCAGCAGGCGAATCAGCGGTCCACTCCATCCCCGATCAAGGCACGGTGCCGCCATTCGTGACACAAATTGGTGCAACATCCGGCGGAGTCGAAATGATAAACTCCGCAGAGTTGGCGAGGAGGCTGGGCGTGCCCGAAAGTTGGGTGCGCTCCCGCAGCAACCCCAATCGTACTGCCGACCCGATCCCTCATTACAAATTCGGACGGTATGTGCAGTTTCCTTGGGGCAGCGATGTGCTGCGGGTTTGGCTCAATCGTCAATTGGTGAGCACGGACAGGGCAGGTCATTCAAGGAGAAATGAATGATCCAATCTGTTCGATACCAAATAGGTCATTTGTACGAAGATCACGGAGCGTGGTTTGTGCGGTTTCGGCTTGGCATTCGGCAAGCGAACGGTTCGGTGAAGATGCAGCGGAAAGCCGAGCGCCTGGGAAGCGTTGAAGACTTCGCTACCAAGGCGGATGTTGAAGCTGTCCGAATGGCGTTCATGCAGAAGGTGAATGGAGCTCAAACAAGCCCCCACCCAAGCATGACGTTGTCTGAGTTCTCCGAACAGTTCTACCTGCCGTGGGTCGAGAGGGAGCTTCGCGCGAGCACGTACAAGGGTTACCGGGATATCTGGAACCTTTACCTGTCCGAACGCGTCGGCCAGATCCGCCTGCGCAGATTCAGAACCGTGGACGCGAGCAAAATGCTTCGCGCTATTGCGGACGACTGCGATCTGACGAAGACCACGCTGCAGCACATCAAGTCCGTGCTCAGCGGCATCTTCACGCATGCGAAAAACGAAGGCGCGTACGACGGTGAGAACCCGGTCGAAGGCGCAAGAATTCCCCGGAACGCTCGCGAACCGGGAGAGACTTACGCTTACAACCTGGTCCAGATTCTGCGCATTCTCGAGGTGCTGCCGTTGCTGCCCAAAGCAGCTGTAGCCACGGCTTCATTTGCGGGACTGCGCGAGGGGGAACTGCGCGGCGTGGAGTGGCCGGATTTTGCCGGCGACACGCTTACCGTCAAGCGCTCGATTTGGAAGGCTGTAGTCAACGAGCCCAAGACTCGCGCCAGCCGCCAGTCCGTTCCGGTGATTCCAACCTTGGCCAAGATCCTGGACGAGCATCGCGCGTCCATGCACAACCCGGGAACCGGAGTGATTTTTCACTCGGGCAACGGGGAGCACATGGATATGGACAAACTTGCCCAGCGCGTCATTCGTCCGGCAGTCGAGGCCTGCGGCTTGCCGTGGTATGGCTGGCACGGTTTCCGACGTGGCATTGCGTCCAACCTGTACGAGTTGGGCGCCAATGACAAAATCGTTCAGCGCGTGTTGCGTCACGCCAAGCCGCATGTGACCAGGGAAAGGTACATCAAGGCGTTTGATCCGGCGGTCATGGAAGCAATGCAGCGAATGCAGGTGGTAGTGAATTCGCTGCAGGCTTGGCCAGCAGTTGGCCAGCAGACGAATTGACGGGCATGTAGTAAGCTATTGATATCACGCCGCGGAGAGGTGGCCGAGTGGCTGAAGGCGGCGGTTTGCTAAACCGTTATACGGTCAAAAGCTGTATCGGGGGTTCGAATCCCCCCCTCTCCGCCAGATCGCATTGAATCAATTGCTTACGTTCGGCATCGTGAAGGTCCGCTTCGAGCGACCCTATCACTTACTGTCCCGAAGGTGTCCCGAAACTCTCGAGTCTTATGCATGCACGATTCCGCTCCATGCGGATAGCGCACTTGCCTTGATTGCCGATTGAGGATTTTGGCGCGTGGATTAAACCACTAGCATGCGGAAGAAAGGATTGCCATGACCGATCGCATCGAGTGCATGCCAGACCAAATCGCCAAGACGAGTGTCAAACTTGAGATATTCGGTACCGTAAGTACCGTCAAGGAACTTCTGTAGAATTTCCTCTTCAGGAGCATCGGTCTTCTTCAGAAAATCTTCGTAGCGGGACAAAAGTTCTTTCAACGCGGCATGCGCGGCTGCCCAGCGGCTGTTTCTGAGAAGCCACTCCAGGCGTTCAGTCGGCGTAAGGGAGACCATGTGCCGCACCCCCTCTGGGCTTACAGTCGTGGATTCGACGTAGGCGGCCAATAGATAAAGGAGAGCAGAGTAACAGGTCAGCAATCGGCTGTGCTTCAATTTGAAATTCTTGAGTTTTCGCTTCGCCTTCTTTTCCGGCGGAATGCTGCTGGTTCTCGCCTCGTAGTTCACGCAGAATGTTCGCCACATTCGGAGGATGTCATTAGCAAGAAAAGCCGGTTGGAACTGCCCTTTGTGATCTGGATAGTCTTTCCAATACGCCGCTATGACGTCATCAATGACTTGCTCATAAATGCTTTTTCCGAGAAGGGGCTTGCTTTCTAAGAGCAGGAGCAGCCTTGCAGTAAACGTATTGCTAGAATCATCATGCGGTTTCCCAAGTGCACCGGTCAGCTCAGAGACGACGTGGCTAGTCAAGTACTCACCGTCACCGGAGAATGGAGGAAAACCAAGCTTTTTTGTTGCCTGGATCAAATCCGCTTTGATTAGAATTTCATCTAGTCTCTTGAGAAGCGGGTCTTGTCTGGTTCCTTTGCTGACGATGAATACGTCCAAATCGCTGTGGGAACTCGCCTCGCCTCTGGCGACTGAACCGGTGATGTAGGCGCATGCCTTGTCTCTGCATAGGCTCTCAGCGGTCCCCAATTCGGCCAGTAGTTTGTTGATCCGTTCAGTGGCCTGATCACGTCTTTGGTTCAACAGTTCTGGCACGATTTCCCTCCCACAGAAACACCTTAGCAAAAATCTCAGCCTGTTCGACGGCATCTTCGAGCGCGTGATGTGTATGTGTCCTCTGCGGTCGAAGGGCAGGAAGGAGTCTGGATTTACTGGCTTCGGAGATTGGGACACCAGCTTTAACAGCGTAAGCGGTCTTAAGGTCGTAACAAAGCGAGTGATTGAACGGAGAACCACCGCGAGCGAATTTGATGAAATACCAATACAGCCATGACCAGTCGAAGCTGAGCGGAAAGGCGACAAGGATCGGTTTTCCTTCACCGCTCTCGTTCCTGATCCACTCAGCCGCTTCGGTCATTACCACGCCAGGATCTCCGCCCTCGGTTAACAAGCGCACACGATCCAAGCCGTTGACCTCAAGAGCCTTCGGTTGGAAATCTTCTGAAATCGGGCGAAGCTCACGGTAGAAGGTCGTTTTTAGATTCGACGATTTGAACTCGTGACCATCAAACACGCCAGCGGCGACGAGAGCAAATGACAACATCGAAAAGACCCCGGGGATTGGGCCGTCGGTCTCGACATCTGCAGAAAAATAAACGTCCTGACAAGTCTTCATCGTCTCGACCGTTTTGTCACTTCCCTGCTTCCCAGATTCAGGAACGGCGATCAACGTTGCATTCATCATGTTTGTCGTGGCGCAACCTCGTGTGACCAACATTTCGGAACGTTGAGTATAGTTCAGTCTGAGGAAGCTGAATAACCACTTTTTCCACACCTGTTAACAAGTTTCGCACATCGCGATCCTGGAAGCAGTAAGGGAGTAGGTAAACAACTCTCCGCCCTGGCATTCTTGAGTTGAACATTTCCGCTGTGAGGCCCTCTACTGCACAACTCGACCTGCAGAACCCAACTGAATCACAGCAGCTTCCCGAGACTCCGAGATTTGCTTTTCGAGTCTTGCCATCGCGCCCCGAACGTCGTCCGCAGCGGTTTTGATGTAGTACGTTGCTGTCGTGCTCACGTTCGCGTGACGCAGTATCCGCTGAATCACCATCTCCGGTACGCCTAAGCGATAGAGGTTGCTCCCCAAGCCACGCCGTGCCGCGTGCCATCCGTGCCACTCGGGGATACGACCGTCCCGCTTATATTCGTGATCGGCTCGTGGGTGGTTCAGCTCCGCTTTGCCGCATTGCTCACACCGGTTCAGGGCTGGAAGAATCGCTCGATTGACTACACTGGTAAGAGCGAGCGGTTTCCCAACTGCGTTGGCGAATATCGGGCCGGTCTGAGGGCTACCGCAGCGGAGCCGATGTATTTCAAGTCGTTCTGCTAATTGCCGAATAACCGGGACGGGTGCGCGTCCTTTGCGAGTCTTTGGCTCGCTAGTCCGGCCATTCCAAATTGAGCGGGACACATGCATCTCGCCGTCTCGATAGTCCGGCCACAATAGACCCTGGATCTCGCCATGCCGTAGCCCCATGTATGCGGCCACCGCGAAGGCTGTCGCGGCGGGCTCGGGAAGCAGGCTGATGATGGTCTGCAATTCCTCCAAGCTATAAGCACACGTTTCCTGAGGCTCAGCGGCCCCAGGGTCAACAGCCGTATCGCGAGCTGGATTCTCGCCACAGAAGTAATCTTGCTGCTTCGCCAATTTGAATATGCCGCTAATTACGCTCTTGATGTGCTTGAGCGTGTTCCTACTCAACTTGCCAGCGCCAGCAATTTGATCTAGCCATCCTTGGACGTGGTAGGTTCGAGCATCCTTGAGCCAAACCTGCCCGCAAAGCGGTTCAAGGTGATCTTCCCAGATATCGCAATAACCCTTGGCTGTTGAAGGCCGCTTGTGTTGCTCAATCCACGGAAGAAAGACACGCTCCGCAAAATCTGCAATGGTAACAATTCGTTCGGCAGTCATCGTGCCACTGTTGACCGTTGCCATGTGCTGCTCAGCTTCAGTCACGATGTCGGCGGGGGGGCGCTTGCCTCGGGTCGTGACTGGACCAAGCTGATGGCTGACGCGCTTACGCTCAATATTGCCGCTGACGGTTCTGCGTTCCCAATACCGCACATACCAGCGATTCCCTATGCGGACGATGAGTCCGTGCTGGTTTCGGCGGCGCATTACTTTCTTCCCCTGTTTCCTCATGTTCAGGATTACGTTGCCTACAGCCAAGTAAGTAAAGGAGAAAGACTAGCTATTGGCGCTTCTTTTCTAGCCATTCCGTCAGCCGAGGCGACCCCCACTCAAAGCGGACATATCTACCCAATCGCAGACAGGGGATGCGTTCCGCCCTGGGGGTACGGGCACGAGTATGATTGCGAATCCAGGATTCTGGGACTCGCAAGCGAGCCGCCAACTGCGCCGAGTCGATTAGCTCGGGACCGCTGTCGCCGCCTGTTCGGGATACCGTGGGGACATTTGCTATTTCTGCTGCCATATTTTCGGTCACTTAGATCTGTTGGCGGTTGCCGTAACCGTTGCTCACTCGTTGTTGGTTTGCTGGTCCCTGAACTCGCGATTAGGCTACTCCTGGTTACTTCGTCCAGCGTCAAACCAAACCTGACTAGCCAGAGACTGCACATCCTTATGCTGGAAAACTGGAAATTACCGCCTCCTCCTCTGCCATTTACTGAGTAGTGCGCGTGCTCGCCCTCTCGCTTCCTCAGTCATGTTCTGCTGAGGTGTTAAGGGCTGAATTATTGCGTCCGCTGCGTCCACACTGTCCAACCGTTTTTCTGGTCTTCGAGTCTTGTTACAGTTTTCAGCAGCACGCTGGGTGTTCTCGGACGCGTTGGACGATGTGGACGCGCAACCGTGGATCGTAATCAATCGGCGACGGTTTCGATTTGGCTCTCGTGAGAATGAGACGTCCACTCCGTTGGCACGCAAATTCGGCGATATCCGTCTTAGCTTATTGGCTAAGACTTGTCCGTTTGCTGGCCAAGATTTTTGTGACGTGTCTTCCACGTCAGCATGAGCTTTCAATGCTCTTAGCAGCTCACTGGCAGTACCTTCAAACTCGCCGCTACGTGCCAGCGTCTGAACCGCATCCGATATTGACGACGCCTCTAGGGCTAGAGCGTTCGCCGAGGACTGGTTCTGGGCATAGGCGTTGAGAAATGCACCGACAGGCCATTCCAGGTATCGTTCTGCAGCCGTCACCCAGACGGCAAAATCGGCCAGTCTTGGCTTTCTTGCAAGCTTAACGCTCGGCGATCTGCGCAAAGCCGCGGATACCACGTTCAACAACGCACCCAGAAACCCTGGGCGTGCCAGGTTAAAGTCAGACCACAATTTGGTTTCCGACTCGCGTTTCTTTTGTGGTATTGATGGCAGATAGAGAATCAGTGCGCGGTCGAGCAAGTCCCCGCGAGTGGCCAACTCCTCAATCCCGTTCAGAATTGAAGGGCGCTGAGCGTCAAAAAGTGCTTCTTCGGAATCTGTATACAATTCGCGGGTCGAGAATCCCCCACCCGTCGCCAACCGACAGAGCGCATCAGACAACCACGGCGGAATGCGAGAAAGATTGTCCAGGGAAATGACCCACCCGTTTGAGGCTGCTATCATCACGTCTCGCAAGTCACGGGGCTCACCACGTAGCGAAGCAGTGTTTGGATCGACTAGCGACCGCAACACGCGCGATGTAGTGCTCTTAGCACTGCCCTGCTCGCCATGCAGAACCAGAATGGGATAAGGTCCACGTGGACGAACCGAAGCCACTAGCCACCCCACCAGCAACATCCAATCTTGCTGGTTCGCAACGTTCACGAATCGCCGAAGTTCGTCAATTTCGCCGCCATGGACTGGCTCTGGCAGCGGGGACATGCCCCGCGCTCTGCGGAACCGAACCGGAACCGCAGAAACTACACGCCATCCGTTGGCATCAATCTCAACCGCCTCCCACCGCTCATTTGCGAGGTCGAGATAGATGCTGCCGTCTTTTTCAGCAACGCGCACAAAAACTGGACGCTCAGGCCCCTCAAAGTTGGCCTTACTCTCAAATATCCCAACGGCCTCCAGCACAGCTTGGTTCTTGGGGGCACCTTTGGTCGCATCGTGGTAGCGCCGAAGCAGCCACTGGCGAAATCGCCTACTTTTCAAAGGCCAGTTCTCGAAATGTTCCTCAACTGGCACCGTGGCGTAAGGCTCCCCATCAGGTGTATGAAAGAATTCTGCTTCCTGTCCCAACAACAGCAAGCGCTTTACCTGCGTTAGGTTCTCTTCCTGATCTTCGGCCGGCTGGTAACGTTCCATGCCGGTTGCGATGCGAGTGACTTCAGATTCCGGCAGCGGCGGTTTACAACGAGACACGTTTAGTTCTTGCAGCGCGGTGGCGATCTCGTTCCCGCCACAACCCTGCCGACGCAGGCCGCCGGCAATTGATGTAAGCCGCGTGTTTCGCTCGCCCACAGCCCAGCTCGCAGAGTCGGTTACCGCGAGTGGTGAACGTTTTTTGCCCACCAAGGCTATTTCACTCAGCAGCCAGTCAGGTGCCTTAGCAGGCTGCAGATCCGCTAGGCTTCTGCCCTCCGCCCACCGATAACGTTCGCCGCTGGGGTGAACCGACGGCGACGCAATGATGTACCCGCCGTCAGCCTTCACGTCTATGCCGTCATCCAGCTTTATGCACCTCATACTGCCGGGATCTTGGAAGAAGATGTGCAATCCGCCGCCACCGGTAGTCTGCATAGCGGTCTTGGGCCTCTTGCGGTCCGCACAGAGGGCCACCAACGATTCGAAGCCTCCATTTCGCGGGTCGACATCGAGAACCAGAAGCCCGGATGCCTTGCCGGTGGAGATGCCGATGTTGGCATCTGGCCATCGCTTCCACCAACGGCGGATTTGAGCTGGATCGGTGGTGGCGTCTTTGAACCCGTTTGGCGTAAGCGGTTCCTTGCCGACAGGTCGGCATGGGAACACCGGGAAACCATGCTCGGCGTACCACAGCGCCCACTTTAATCCGGACGAATGTCTCTTTGTCTTCATCGAGCATCACATCTCATCGTGCGGTATCCGGCAGGTCGCCGGCTCAACTCGGTGTTGGATAAAAAGGAAGTCCGGTTTCACACTTCCTTATCAAGACGCTTGCGTTCATTGTTCTCCTTCTGGGCCCAGCCGTGGCATCCGCAGCAGGCAAGCATTCTTCGGTTGCAGAAGAAAGGCGGTGTAACTCAGGCGGAGACCGACCCTCCTGGTATTGGAATGCGCGTTGTTTCGTGACCCGCATGGTCGAGGTAGATCGCGAAGTTCCCTTCTACTCGCCTTTGGAGGAGACCGCGGGCCACCTGCGCCTGGACGTAGAGAACGAACATTTTGCGCTCGTCTTCTTCCTCCGTTAGCCACTCGATGCTGTCGACAAATCCCCCTCTCCAAAGTCCCGCCGCACGTAAGTTGTATTCAAACTTGCGTATATCGGCGACCTTATATCCCGTTTGATCGCTCAGGCGCCACACATCCGGCCCAACTTCATTGGCCACCACTAGGACGTGCATTGCCATAGAGGTTTCGCGATGATCTCGATTTTCGATCGACTGGATTGATCCCCTGAGAGCGTTATCGCTGTTGGCTTTAGTCCGCATCAATATCTCCTTCTAACTGACAACAAACATCTGGCGCACACAGAAGACGCCGACGTCTGTCTCTGAGTTTCTTGCTCACTGCTAGGATTGTCGGACGGAAGCTCGGAAGATTCGAGGGACGTTTGCTGTTGTTTTCGTGGGCTTAATTTCTACGAATTGTCCTTACTTTCTTTGCGCTTGCTGCGCCTTGCAAGCAACTTTTTAATGGCTTCCGGCGTCGGCTTCAGTTCGCGGGCGCGCAGTTGCTCGGGTCGAGTACAGAATATTGCCGTGAGATGCGCGGCCAGCGTCCGTGCTCCTCGAGCTCTATGCTGGTTAAGCACTGCCGCAAAAATCTTATGCACATCAACGATCAATTCGCCGACTATCTGTCGACCAATCGATGATGGAGGAAAACCTGTGTCGGGATAATAGGGATATAGTAGGCGCACGTCCTTCCCCAATTGCGTCAGGGCGCCAGTGAGTGACTCTTTTGCCCATTCCTCACGAACACCTGCTTTTGACAGCACGGTCTTGATCTCTTCCACGTGCCGCATCATCAACTTGATCATGTCCTCGTGAAATCTCAAGCCGTAAGCCTGCTCCGGTGGTTTGCGTAGATCAACCAATCCTCGGAGCAAGGCATCAGCTCTTTGTTCGATGAAGAGCTTTCTGAACACTTCCGGAGCAAGAATCGGCTTCAAAAGGTTGCGCCTGAACAAAACGTCATAAGTGCTCCGCGGCTGTCGGCTATCGGGATACGGATAAGGAATTGTCTTGAGTGCTTGCTCGAATCGATCCTTGATTTGATCTAATGTGGGAACCGAGCTACGAATCCTCAGCCATAACGGATTTGGACGCTCCAGTCGGGCGTCTGGTAGGCCGCTAGCCACCAACTCCTTCAACTCAGCGAGGAAGTTCCGTTTCACGGCAGAATTGTACCGCGCAGTTCCCGCAGATGGCGTGTCGCCTTCACTGGAATACTCCTCCGCTTTACGTTTGCACTCCTCCCTCGGTAGCCGTCAACAGTCATGCTGAAATGGGCAGTTCATCTAAGTTGTGCGAAGAATGTTGGATCGGAACCCAGGCCATTTCGTGTTGATTTGTGGGCGAAAGTCCCAGAGGCTGCCCGGGCTCTTAAGCCGGAATTGAACGCGTGAACGGCAAGTTAGATTAGCCCAAAGAGTTCCATCTCATGGCGCGAGACAAGGTGCCAACGGTCGTAGGCCGGTCTCCAGTGCATTCGGCTTACGACTTCCAACGTGTGAAACTTGCCTTCAGGCGTAGAAACCTTTTGCTCGCCTTGCTTTTCCGCAAATCCCAATCCCAAAAAGCACGCGACAACCGGCCAGTTTTGGTGACGAATTGGTGACGAGTATTAGTGCCCCGGCGTTCAAGAGCGCGGCAATGAGAAGAAGGGCGCGGCTTCTGGGAAACCGAACATCCCGTTCCCTGCGGCTTCGATTTCTCCTTCCACATGCGCGTTTTCCCGTTCCTAATCCGCGAAAATCAGCGATGAGGAATCCAGTTGGGAGGTTTGGGCGTTATACGGCAAGATGAAAGGAAATCATTCGTAAACACTGGCCGACAATTCTAAGCTGCGAGTGGGGAGTCGATTTCATAATCGTTAGAGCAGGCGGGTGATAACGTCCTTTATCATTCATACGTCGATTGGCATCTAGGCGGCATCTTTATGGGTCAATTGGCCGATATTGGGGGTTATTCGGCCTGAGAAAACGAAAGCAGTTCCGAAGATTGGCCAACTTCCGAGGTGCTGGGCAAACCGTGAATTCTCTCGATTGACTTGCACCGATCGATAACCCTAAGATACGCCGAGATTGGAGGGCCCACGGACGCCGCCCACAGCCCGATAACGACATCTCGATACCGCATTATCGAGAAGCTCGGCGCCGGAGGAATGGGGGTCGTGTATAAGGCCGAGGACACCCGGCTGGGACGTTTGGTGGCCCTCAAGTTTCTTCCACCTGAAGGACGGCAGGATGCCCATGCGCAAGCGCGTTTTGAGCGCGAAGCACAGGCGGCATCAGCGTTAAATCACCACAATATCTGCACGGTCTATGACATCGGCGAGCAGGACGGCCAGACATTCATCGCCATGGAGCTGCTAGAAGGTGTAACGCTCCAGGAGAAGATTGGATCGCGTCCGGTGCCATTGCCGGCGCTGCTCGACTATGCGACGCAGGCCGTCGCAGCCCTCGAGGTTGCGCATGAACACGGGATCGTCCACCGGGACGTCAAGCCGTCCAACATCTTTATAACCAGCCGCGGTGAGGTGAAGCTGGCCGACTTCGGCTTGGCGAAACGCGTGATGCTAAATGGCGCGCCAAACGGCGAGGCGCAAACAATTTCAGGCTTGATCACCAAACGTGGCGCCATTGTCGGAACCGTTGCCTACATGTCCCCGGAACAGGCTCAGGATAGGGACGTCGACGCGCGGAGCGACATTTTTTCGTTTGGTGTTGTGCTCTACGAGATGGCCACCGGGAAGCGAGCATTCCCTGGGGAATCTGCCGTCACAATCATTGCCGCGATTCTGCACAAAGAACCAAAACCGATTCGCGAGTTGAATGTTCAGGCTAGTGAGGAACTTGAGAGAATTGTTGCGAAGACTCTGGAGAAGGATCGGGAGGACCGCTATCAGACAACGCGAGATTTGATGGTGGATTTGCGCCGCCTGATGAAGAAAGAGACCGAACGACCGCCGGTAGAGCCGTCAAAGCAAAACCGGTCGAGGAAGTGGATTGGGATCGTCGCTGCGGCAGTGATTTGCGCCACGATGGTGTGGATGGCGCTCACCAGGCGCAGCGAACCCTCAGGTTTTGCGCCACTGCCGATGGAACAGCTCACCTTCTCTAACGAGAGCAAGGGCCCCTCGATCTTTACGGACGGGTCTCGCATTTATTTCGTCAGCGGACACGACCCGGTCGAAATGTCCGTGAACGGCGGCGAGGCGGTACCGCTGCGCGCCGCGATCGGCAGCATGACCATCCTCGATATTTCGCCGGACGGTTCTGAGTTCTTGCTCTTGCAGAGCGATCTGAACGATGAAACACAGCGAGGAACCATCTGGACTATGCCGGTGTTGGGAGGTGCGGCGAAGCGGTTGGGAAATGTCACGGGGCGCGGAGCAAGCTACTCCCCGGATGGAAAGTTGATTGCGTTCAACGAAAAAGAGTCAGTTTATGTTTGTGATGCTGACGGACAAAACGTAAAGAAGATCTGGGACACTCACCATATGGTGTCCGGCAATCCTTCTTTTTCGCCTGACTCTAAGAAGATTCGGTTGACGATGTCGCGAAGTACCCTGGAGGACGACCTCACGAGGATCTGGGAGCTGAATGCAGACGGGAGCAATCCGCATGTACTCTCGCTTCCTCAGCATTGGCCACAGGACTCGGACACATGGGACGGAATGTGGACACCGGGTGGGAAGCATTTTGTTCTTAACTCGTCCAAAGATGGGTCCAACAATCTTTACGAATATATGGAGCCATGGCCGCACCTCTGGCGCAAGCCGTACGCGGTGCGCCTGACGCCGGACCAACCCGAAGTGATCGCGATGACCCCGAGCCGGGACGGCAACGGAATGTTAGTTGTGGGGCGCATGGCTCAGGGAGCCATGCATTTCTACGACGAAACGGAAAAGCGATTTGTACCTTATCTGGCAGGACTACCTGCGTCGCAGGTCGTAATCTCACCGGACCGCAAATGGATGGTTTACGCAGATTATCCGAGGGGGTATCTATGGCGATGCAAAGTCGATGGTAGCGAGAAGCTGCAACTCACCAACACTCTCGCGCAAATGCCCACCTGGTCCCCTGACAGCCGTTGGGTTGCATATAGCGACTGGCATGAGCTTTATCGAGTCAGCGTCGATGGCGGCATTCCGGACAAGCTGACTTCTGAGGGTTTCCAGGAGGTACTACCGAGCTGGTCGCCGGACGGGAAGTCTATCTACTTTAACGATTACCCTATCGCAGGACATTTTCGCATCCGTATTCTGGATCTGGCGACCGGTAAAGTGTCGGCTATGCCAGGATCGGATGGTTACTATGCGCCGTCGTGGTCGCCGGACGGGCGGTACCTGGCAGCAATTCAGAACCCACCGAAGAGTCTGGCTGTTTATTTCGTGCAGACAAAGCAATGGAAGCGCTTGAAGGTCTTTGACCATGATTGGGGGTTCTTTGTGTGGGCGCCGGATTCCAAGTCAGTTTACGTAATGCGGGGCCCTGCCGAAGTGGCAACCGGCGAGCAAACCGGGATCTACCGGCTAACGGTGCCGGAGGGCAAGTGGGAACTATTCGCGAAATTCACGGGCTTGAACCCATTTGCGAATGGAGCGCAGGATTTCCTGTCGGTCACGCCGGAGGGACACGTCGCGACGATGAGCGATACCAGCGTGACCCAGATTTATCGGATGAAGTGGAACAACGCGGAGTAAGACTCCAAGGTTCTCATTGTTTCCAACTTCACGGGAAGTCCTAGGGCTGTATCGGAAGCGCCCCTGCGAGGAATCATGAATCACATTGCAGGATGGGGGCGCTTTCGATACAGCGACTTGAAGGAAGCCCCTGGCTATGGGATTTCAATGGTGCTGGGTTGAGATGAGGAGGGTAGCAAGCAGGTGTTGTAGTGCGAAAGAGTGGTTGGATTAGGGATGGCATCGGGTTGTTGTGGGAGGAACCGCCTGGGAACGGCGCTTGCGGCGAGCGAAAAGACTGGAGACGATGCCCGCGAGGCACAGAAGTCGGGTGCGGGTCGAAGTACGCGGGTGGATCGTGGTTGGAGCTGTGGTTTCATGCAGCCCACTCGCACGAAAAAGGCGGAGCGCGGAGTTGAATCTGGGCTGCACTAAGCCTCTCGATCACGTGCATCGATCCACCGCACTAAAGCAACTGCCCCTTAAGGCTCCAGCTCGGTACTACGATCTCGATGCGCGTTTTCAGGGAATGCTTGGGTTTCTGTTTAACTTTCATCTCAGAGGTCACATTGAAGAGACACGCGACATTTCCTTTCAGACAATCAGCAGATTGGTTGTGCTCTTCTACATTGCTTCCGGACTGGCCGAATACGCACCCGGGCCGGCCCAGCAAAGACAAATCAAAACCGTGCGCTCAGAGGAAAAAGAGCGTGTAACAATTCGCGTACAAGCTGTTGATCTCAACCTCAGGCGAGCACGGCTAAACGAATTTGGCCGGGCATTTTCGTCCACGAAACAAGAAGAAGACATAGCACGTTGAGTAAGGCTTGAGTATCATTCTTGGACGATGTCGAGTGGAAACTGGCAATGAAGAGGCGACGCAGCTCCAGCCTTTCCGAGCTTAAGAAAACTGCACAGCGATCCGGCCTGCGCAGCTGTTCCTGCGAAGGATCGAATGATAACTGCAGGTGGTGCGGAGGAACGGGGATTCTCCCAGTACGTCGCGAGACCGCCCCATCCTGGTTGCCACCCGACACGTTAGGCGAGAAAAGCGAGTCTAAACACGATGCACTGGCCAATATCGAGACGTGTGACAAGTGCAGCTTTCGCGGAACCCCTGCAGAGTTGGGTGCTCATCAATTAGCACAGCATTCCCCGTCTGAAATCGACTGCCCTAAGTGCGATTTTCATGGCACTGCCACAGAGCTACGAGACCATCTTGCCGCTTATCATAGGCCACAACGCGGAAGCTCCAGCGTGCGCAAATTTCAGCTCTATATGTGTGATACATGCGGATTCAGAGGGTCCGAATTTCATGTTCAAGAGCATGTAAAGCAACACATCGTTAGACATTACCTAGGTTGGGAGCCTCCAACACCTCCTTCCAAGAAGGCTCAGGCGAAGCGGGAGCAGCAAGGGAAGGCTGATTGTCGTCCTGGATACCACGCCTTGACGCCCGCCGACCGGTAGCCGCATTGGTGCGGCGACCCAACACCGCCCCGGCCATTGAATCCGCCCGAGGGCTTCGAAAAGCCTGACGTCCAACAGTAAAAAGCCCAGAGGCAGTCCATACCTGGCCGTGAGATTCGGGTTGACGACTTCCAACGTGTGAATTTTGATGTCGTATACCTAAAACCTCTGCCGTTAGCAGCCCAAAAACGGTCTTTTACAATTCGGTGCTTCCTCCCGACGTACCTGGGTGTATGCTGAGGCGTTTTCCAACGACGACAAAGGACCAACTGGCATTATGAATGTGCCAATGCTCTCTTGGCGGGCAAACTGTAGGCTTCGCCGACTCAGATAGCGCGGATAACACAAACAATCCAGACTCGAATTTACATTATGGTTATCAAACTCCCGATTTCGGTGCGGTACGTTAAGAACGGTGCAGGCGGACAATGGTGGCCAGCAGCCCGCGCGGCTGGGCAGATGCATCTCGGATGGAGGAATGTTCCTAAGGAGCTTCTTCTGCGGCCGGACTTTCCCAAGATTCAGGCAATTATTAAAACTGAGTACGGACCACGTGCGGGTGCGACACAGGATTTCAATGCACTGCGAAGTCTACTGGATGCCCCGAGTAAGCATTTGTGGGTGACCTTTGAAGACGGTTACATGTGGTGGTGCACAGTACGCGACGGCATCACGGTGAATCCCAAAGGCCAAGACATCGAAAAGGGCAACTTCTGGCTTGATTGTGACCGCTCCTGGTCGAATCGCTCGATTAAGGGAAAGCTGCTCGCCTTCTCAGATCTGCCTGGCACGGTTACTACAACGGGCGGATTCAAGGGCACCGCCTGCACACCTAAGCATTGGGAAACGATGATTCGTATCATTCAAGACGAGAAGGACCCTGATGCGACAAAGGCTGCGGAAGCCCGCCGTGACTACGAGCGCGCGATTCACAAAATGGTGGCGCGCCTCCCGTGGCGGGATTTCGAGCAACTGATCGAGCTCGTTCTGGCTCGGACAGGCTGGGCACGAATCTCTACTTTAGATAAAACACGCGAAGGGATTGACGTGGAGGCCGAGAACGTCACGGCCGGAGAAATTGCCTTCGTGCAGGTAAAAAGCTCTGCAAATCAGGATGTGCTGGACGATTATGTAAAGCGCTTCAAGGCGCGGCGTGACTTCTACGCGCGGATGATCTTTGCAGTCCATACTCCAATAGGTAGACTCACGCTGCCTGCCGATCTTCCAGCCGTGCAGTTATGGACCGGTGAACGCGTGGCGCACCTTGTTGTGCGATTGGGCTTGGGTGAATGGGTTGAAGGCAGGCTTGCTTAGGAAGTTTGCTACGCCCCTGGGCGGTCTCCGCTGAATTCGGAAACCGTCCCAATAGTGCGGATAGGTACACTTTAATGGGGCTTCAATGCAGATTTTTCTTAGTCCAAACGCCGCAAAGCTAACTGACGTTCGTGATGTCTATAATCGCGCATTAGCTGAAGCGGAAGAGCTTTATATAGCATCGACCTATCTGACAGATTGGGACATCAGTTACAGGCTTAGCTCGGCTTGCAAGCGCATGGCTGCGGCTCGTGGTACCAGTAAGCCATCTCGTGCCACCAGTGATGAACTTCGGCGAGCCTGTCGTGAGTCGCGGGAACAGGACACTCGCTGCCCACCGCCGCCAGTTTTTCTGCAAGATTCTTCGGATCGGACTGAGGGGGATATTCACCATGTTGCAGAGACCCGTCTGCAAACAAACCTGTTACCCCAATGTTGGAGCGGGAGGATTCGGGGCTGGGGGAGGATTTAAGGCGCGAAGCACGCAAGCCTTCAAAGGCGGCAAGCTCTTTGTGACGGTGTTCCAAACCGTTTCAAGATTAACGTTATCGTAAGCATGTCGCAGCCAGTTTCCCATTCCCCTGATATTCCCCCATGGAATCTCGGGGCACAACCGAGGGCCTTCATCTTTGATCCTGAACGCAGCCTCCGAGATCTGGAGCAATTTACGCTCTACGGCAGCAATCGTCTTCTTGTCCTTGAGGAACGCCTCCTCGTCGAGGCCAGAGGTGAATTCCTCGATCATTTCGATACCTTCGAGAATGTCCTTTAGGGATTGTGTTGGATCTTTAAAAGGCAAGAACAGCCTCGCGCTCAGCCCTTGTCCTTATAGGGTCTTTCAACATCTTCCTGTCTGAAAGGTCAACGCGTGCTCTCAGAATTTCCGAAAGGAACACTTCCAAACCGCTGAGGTCGAGCAAAGTCAGTTCCTTTGAGGTGTCGAATTCGCCCATAAGATCGACATCCGAGTGTGGGGAAGCCTCCCCGCGCGCCACAGAGCCAAAGATGAGCAAATGCATGACCCCTGCAGCCTTTAGCTCCTGTTCGTGGGCGCGTAACCTAGAAATGATTTGCTCTTTGTCCATAACAGAAGCTTTGTGCGATTTCGATGTCACAGTCAACAAACAGCTTCATTTTCGCCCTTCTCGCAAGCTCTTGACAAGCCCTTAAGGGGCTGGCGATATCAATCCCTAAACCCCTTAGAAAACTAACGCACGGAAGATATCGCGCCGAGCGCTGACAATCGACACTGGAGGAGCAACTCTGCTCGCATTGAGTTTGCCAGGTAAGCCGGCTGCACGAGGGCGACGCGCACTGCGGCCATCTACAGTTTGATCGGCTCGTCGAAACTCAACGGACTTGGCTTGCCGCGTGACTGCAATTGTCGCGAAACGCCAAGCTGCCCGGCAAGCTTGCAGGGCGCAGGTTACGCACGTAGGTACTGATACAGCGTCTCCCGGCTGATGCCAAACTCCCTTGCCAGGGCGGCCTTCTTTGCGCCAGATGCTACCCGCTTGCGTAGATCGCTGGCCTGTTCAGCAGTCAGGGACGGCTTGCGTCCCCGATATACGCCAGCCTTCTTAGCGAGGGCGATTCCTTCGCGCTGACGTTCCCTTATCAGCGACCGCTCGAACTCAGCAAACGCACCCAGCATGTTGAACATCAGCTTGCTGAGCGAGGTGTCGCTGTCATCACCAGCGAACGTCAAATTCTCTTTGAGGAACTGCACCACAACCCCACGGCTGTTTAGGTCAGTGACAACCTTGCGCAGATCGTCCAGGCTGCGTCCCAGCCTGTCCAGCGAATGAACCACCAGCGTGTCACCCTCTCGGATGTAAGAAAGCATCGCTTCAAGCTGCGGGCGCTTCGTGTCCTTGCCGCTGCACTTGTCGGCGAAGACCTTATCTGGCGATACGCTCTTGATGCCCTCAAGCTGCCGATCTGTATGCTGGTCGACCGAGGAAACGCGAATGTATGCGATTCGCTTGCTGTGCTTTCGTGCTGGGGCTGCAGCGGTCATCTTGCCCTCCCAACGAAGTGTCAGAATGGACTCTAGACCGCCTCAAGACATGTGTCAAGAAACTAAGAATCGGCTCTATTCTGACGCACTTCCGCTCCCACGGTTGACGCCAAGTTGGGGCATACGTCAATCTGACACCCCGTAAACTGGCGATGCATCACCAAAGCAACTCCGCATGTGCAGAATACTCGGAGGTTCCGAGTCGCCTATAGAAATCAAGTCTAAGTTCGTCCGCGAGCCCGCCAAGGGTTCCCTTCCGCATTCCGCGCTCGACCGTTGTTCGTGAGTCAGCCGGCAGATACGGTTTGAGAGCCGGGCTCAGGTTCTCATCGATGATTCTTGCTCATCAATGGCATGAGATGAGAATAGCCCGAAAGTCGCGCCTTTGCTTGGGGCCTGCCGATTTGGCAGCGGCTTTGTCGTATCGCCTTTACCTTCAGAACAACCGTCGTTCTACAGGCTAACGGGCTAGCATGTTGAGGGTTGCTACTCATGAGAGATTCGTAAGAGATATCCCAGGTCACATCGCCGAGCATCCGACTCATGGGAGGATAAGGCTATGTCGGACGAGCTTACACTCACAATTTTCGATATCTTCAACGATTCGTTTTTCGACGGAATTAGGGGAGGTCTCGGAGAAGTAGCAGATTGTTCGGCTGAAGAAACATTGGCTTCGAAATTCGCCAGGGCGACCGAAACCGCGGGGAAGGCGTTCGCCGTAACCTTTAGCAGCTCCCTCATACTCATTGCCGCGAAACTTCTTCTCAGTCAACTCATTGAACGTCAACCGAATCCGGTCATCCTCAGAAAACTTCTGCTTGCCAAAAATATCCTGAAGAGGTGGGGGCAAAGCGAAGACAGCGCTACCCGAACGTACGTAGTCGCAAACGCGATATGCGCTCTCCTCGATGCGGAAGTGGAGGCCGAGGTCGCGCACGATCACCGCAAAGACTTGCTGATTAAGTTCCTCATCGGACTCTGTGGCAGAGTTCTGGGCGAGAGGGTTGCCGAAAGTTATCTCGTTCCCTTTATCGAGAGGGCAGTTCAGGAGAGAGAAAAGCTACGAAGAGAGAAGGATGAGGACGCGGGGATTATATCTGAGCTTGAAACGAAATTAAGGGACGACGAAAAGGCTCTGGTAAAGCGTATCCCGAAGGAGTGGCCTCGAGTCAACGGATTATTCGCGTCAAATCTAGGCACGAAGTTCTGCTATTACCGTGAGGGACGGGTCTGGCGGGCGCAAGGAAAGAAAGACCCTCTCGACAAGATTGTCACCATAAAGGCTCCACATGCCGAGCTGGTCAAGCAACTCCTCTTCTTTCGCATGTACGAGAAATCCAGGGATCGTCGATTGGATAGCCTGGCTATCTTCCTGAATCTCTGCGCGTTGAAACAGGTGTCAGACGTTGCGTTTGAGACAGCAGGTTATCAGCAATGAATCGCTCCGCCGCTGGCCGCCTGCGCTACCTTGCGGCCACCTTTGCTCCGAAATGCCGTTCGGATCAGGAGCGAAATTGGTGTTCGCCTTCATCGGAATAATCACATGTGACAGCGGTGTTTGAAACCCTACCCAGGATGCCTACTGTAAGCTGCTATCAACAAAAGGGCTGAAATCGTCGATTTCCATCGTTCGAAACCTAATGGTTTCTAACTCCACTAACTAGAACGACCCTGCAACTCTCTGTGCCGGCGCACCAGTGAATTGTTTGTGCTTGGGCGGCGAGTTCATCCCGTCTTTCGCGCCAATCTGGCTGGACGCCATCGAGCAAGGCCCAGAAAGCTGGACCGTGATTCGGAACGCGAAGATGGACTAACTCGTGGCAAATCACGTAATCGGCTAGCCGCACGGGCAACTGTAGCAGTCGCCAGTTGAAGAAGATAACGTCTCGTTTCCCGCAGGACCCCCAGCGAAATCCAAGATCGCGCACCTCGATTCGGGAGGGTGACGTTGCGATCCTCCGGGTGAGCAACTTTACACGTTTTGTGACCCACTTGGTGCCGGCAGCAATGTACCACTTCCGGAATTCTTCTTCCGCCCTTGCGCGGGCGTCGCGGTGCAGGGTAAAGCGGCGGCCGTCGAAAATCAAAGATTGTTCTTGTCGAGCGACGACCATCAGACGGTAGCCACGCCCAAGGTAGTAGTACGTTTCGCCGGACACATATTCTGGCTCCTGGGTCTTCGGCCTTAGGTCTTCCTTGAGCGCGAGCTTCCTGTGGAGCCATAAAAGTTTCTTTCGGGTCCACCGCTCAAGCTCCTCGTGCCGCGTGCTGTCAGGCGCATGAACGACCAATTCACCTCTGCGGTCGACCGTCAATCCCAGAGTTTTCCGGCGTTGGCTTCGCCGAACTTCGAAAATAAGTCCCGCAAGTTGGAAACACTCAGTCATGGCCGTATTAAGTTCTCATGATTCTCCTTGGCCAATGCAACGAGCTGCTGTGCCAGTGCTCGTTCGGTGCCACGATCGCAAATTCCGGACTGGTCGAGGTCTCTAACTAGGCGACGCGTCAGCATCTCGCGTGCGTGAGGATTCTTCCAGAACCCAACGGCGGCAACCTCTTGGCGGATTCGCTCGACCATTTCGAGGGTGGTTGTGATGACTTGAGCGCGTTGCGCTTCTGTTAGCTCCCGGCCCTTGCCGCACTCTTCCAGCACAAGCCGTACAAACGGCACTTGTACTTTCGGGTCGAGATCAGGAAAGTCGTTCCGATCGCCTTGTTTGAGCTCATCGATGAGCTTTCGAAGTTCACGTTCCAGAGCATCCCAATCGTCCTTAAACCGCTGAAGGATCTCCTCCAACTTCTCGCTCATCTTCTTGGCGTAGGCAGGATTCTGGTTGGAGAACCCAATGATGTGATATCGGGCTGCATGTTGCATCTGGGCTGCTCTGGCGCGGTTCGTGGTCTGGGCCAGCAGGACCTTCTCGAACTCAGCATCTGTAATCGCAGTCGGAGGAATCTTGGGGTCTACGCCACGCGCAGAAACGTAGCCGTTGATGAGTGCCTTCACCTTCTCGGCGACACCCAGCAGATCAAGGGCAGGATCGCGGTAAAGGTTACCCGCGACTTTGTTGATGAAACCGAGCAACTTCGCATCGCGAAACACCTCTGCCAGCACCTCCGGGCGGTGCTCCAAAGTGTTCAGCGTCTCGTAGAACATCCTCAGCTTATTGATGAAATCAGCCCGAATCTTCAGGTCTGCAAGCAGATCAACGCACTCCGTCACCTGTTGCTGAAGATCCGTAATGCCGCGTTCGGTAAAGATTGCTACCGCCCGAGCCCGTCGGTCGAGTAGCTTCGGCAGTTCAGCAGCGATTTCGGTCAGTGTGCCTTGGATCTCCTGTCCGTCATAGTCTTTCAGCGCTTCGTTGAGATGGCGGGCGACGCCGATATAGTCGACGACGTAGCCGCACCTCTTGGTTCCGGACGTGCGGTTTACCCGGGCGACTGCTTGGAGCAGATCATGGGCAACGATTTTTCGGTCGAGGTACAGAACCTGTTCCAAGGGAGCGTCAAAGCCAGTCAGTAGCATGTTGTTGACGATCAGGATCGACAGGGGATCCGTCTTGTCAGTCTTGTCCAGCGACAACTTTCGTTTGAATCGCTTGATTCGTTCCTCCTGCTTGGACTTATCGGACCAATCCCACCACTCTTCAGGGTCGTTGTGATCGCCAGAGAAGATAGCGGCGATCTCCAGGGATCGGAGTCTTCCCAATTGGCTGTGGGTGTCGACAAGAAACTGGGTTTTCACGTCGAGTCTGTGAATCTCGTCCTCGGGAAGAGCGAGCGTGCCGACAGGTAACGCCTCCAGCTCTGCAACCAGTTCGACGCGGGCGTTCTGCAGCTTGTCCAAGTAGGTCATCACGGCTTCCCGACTGGTGGCTACAACCTGCGCCTTGAAGCCTTCGGGCAGCACCACACTGGCATAATGCCGGATCATGTCCCGGGCCTTTTGCTCGATAAGCATCGGGGCCGTGAGCACATCTCCTTCGGTAGCGTACTTTGCCTTGATCACGGCCAGCTCGCCGGGCGCGTAATCGCGGAACATGTCCTCGAAGAGCTGGTCTAAGCCAGGTTTGTCCTGTACCAGACCGTCGGCGGTTCGCCCTTCGTAGAGGATTGGCACCGTCGCTCCGTCCAGTTCAGCATCTTGCAGCAAGTACTTGTCGATGAAGTCGCCGAATACCTCACGCGTCTGTTTCTTCTCGTGGCTCAGGATTGGCGTGCCCGTGAAGCCAATGATCGCAGCGTTGGGCAGGGCCTTTCGAAGATTGCGGTGCAAGTCGCGGGAGTGGGAGCGGTGGGCCTCGTCAACAAGTATCAGAATCTCATCCGAGCGGTTGAGCTCAGGAAACTCTTCGAAGTGAATGCTCTCCTCGAAGGTGACCTCCTTCTCCACTACCGGCTCGTGCACGCCGGGCTTCTTCTCCTTGCGCACAATCGTCATCGCCACTTTTTCGACGGAGTTGCGTTTGGTCACGTCCTGGTATTTCTGCAGCATCGCGAAGACAATGTCCGGCGTAGCTTCTGACAAGATTCGTTGGGTGCGCCGCGTTGGCGATTCCCGCTGCGTGACATCTTGGTCGTTTGGACGCAGCGTCTCGCCGGAAAGCCGCGCCGTCTCTCGCATTTGCCCTTCAAGATCGGTTCTGTCCGTGACGACCACAACCTTAAACCGGTTCAGCCTCCGCATCATTCGCATCTTGCGGACTAGAAAGACCATGCTAAGGCTCTTGCCGGAGCCTTGCGTGTGCCAGATGATCCCGCCGCGTTCGTCGCGAGGCGCCCCGCTCGCCCGGGTGGCGCCTTCCTGAAGTCGCACCGTCGCCTTGTGGACGGCACGGAACTGCTGGTAACGCGCCACTACCTTTCGCTTCTTTCCGTCCACTTCCTGGAACACAGTGAAGTTGCGGACTAGATCGAGCAAGTGGGCTGGGCGTAGCATACCTGCGACCAGGAGATGCTGGCTCTGCAAGACGGGACCGCGGGCGGGGGCTTTGTTCGATGCACTGTCGCGCATCGCTGCGGGCCTCTGTTCAGACGTTCGAAAGAACAGCGGCGTGCCGGCGCGGTCGGCCTGTTCGCGTCCCACGGCGGCCAGTTCGTGTGCGGCCTCCCCCTGCTCGGGTGACGTCTCCAGCAATCCGAGTTCCTGGGCTACTTGCGTCATGGGCACCGGACTGGTATCCGCCCACTCCAGGAACGCCTCTGGTGGCGCGCCGACTGTCGCGCTACGGGCTTCGAAGAAGTCGCTCGCTATTAGAAGCTGGTTGGTGTGAAAGAGACGCTCTACCCCCTCGTTCTCGGAAAACAGCGTCGGGAAAATCTCTCGTCTCTGGTTCGAGTAGCGCAGAAGCTGGTTGACCGCCTCGCGCATAGGGCTATCAATTCCGGGACTCTTGAACTCCGCGATAACCAAAGGGATGCCGTTGACGAATAGGACCGCATCCGGGATGACGTGCCCGCGTCCACTTGTTAGCGCTACCTTGAACTGGTTGATTACCAGAAAGTTGTTGTCTGCCGGATTATCGAAGTCAATGAACTTGACCGGCTGAGAACGACCATACTCCCAGTCGGGCAGTCCATCGGCTACTGTGCCCTTGAGCAGGAGTTCCGTTGTAGATTGGTTCACCTCCATCAGCCGATGACCGGCAGCCTGCTCCAGATCGCGAATGGCACGCGCAATTCGAGCATCGTCGAGCCAAGGCTGCCCGTCACGGAGGTTGAGCCTCCTCAGCGCCGCAGCAAGCCTTCCCTTGAGCAGGACGTCGCGGGAACTCGCCCGCTCAGTGGACTCTGGCAGGTCAGGATCCCCTTCAATCCACTGCCAGCCCATGGCCTGAAGTTGTTCACAGAACGGCTTCTCGACGAGGTCATACTCCCACTGAATCTTGCTCACGTGGAGACCTCTATGAAGCCGGATTCCGGAAGGCGGACATCACCGGTGAGTAGGTCTGACATAAGTCCCGCCTTTAGTTTGCCGAGTTTTGCGAGAAGCTGGCCCTCTATTCGTATCGCGGCTATCCACTGGTCGAGGATTGCCGCGATTCTCTCCCGCTCCACTTCGTCCTTTGGGCAAGGAACTTCCAATGACCGAATCTTCTGTATCCCGAACGCCGGCTGGGAGGTCGAGTGAATGTCCGCTAATATCGCGGCCTCAACCGGATTTGAATTTAGTACCCAGAACACAAAGGAACAGGGATCGAACGGTTTGATCAATACCGTGTTTGCATTAAGGGCGTAAGATCCTCCGGGCAGAAGCCTCGGAGACCCAATCGTTCCGATCTTTCCGAACAGAATATCCCCCGTTTGAACCCGGAACCGCATTGACTGACGGAGAAGGGCTTCCGGCGATACTTTCCGGCACGAAGCAAAGTTGATTGTACCGTCGGGAAGAAAGTCACCAACCCCCACATATGGAATACCATTTTCAACTTCCGGAGGGGCTCTATGACTTGGCTGTGGATCGATCACGTCTGCCAGACGATCAAGCGTTACGATGTCCCAATGAGCAGGTATCACTCCGAGTGCGGACGTCTTGAACTGATTCGGACTTGACAGAGGATTGCGTAGTGTCCCGTGCTGATCAACCCCGCGCGTGAGAATGTCTTGGAGCATCCCGGAGAACGCGAATCTGAGCTTATCAATTCTGATACGGGTTCGCTCGATCATCTCGTCGGCTAGATCGAGCACCGTTGTGATAGTTTCTTGTTCTGGGCGCGGAGGGATCAGCAGAGTAAGTCGCCCAATGTCGCGCAAAACGAGCCGCTTGAGTGCGCTTCCACCAGCAAAAACACCATATTGCCGAATCGCATCGGCGGACTGAAGGGCGTGTCCGACAAAAGCAGAAGTGACCCGTTCCCCTGGCTTCAGCAATGCTATTGACGACAACGCGACGAGGGGTTCATCTTCTCGGTATACGACGACCTTACCAATCGTCCCATCTTTCGATAACAGAACATCGTCTTTGTTGACCCCGCATCCGTTCTTTATCAACGCATCGAAGTCAACCTTTGCAATCTTAGTGCAGGAGTCTACGTCAACGCGGCCATCCTTCAGGTCCTTAACGTTCACGATAGGTAGACCTTGCGCTCGTGGGATCGGACTGAAGTGGGAGCCGTCCGTGAGCCTTTCACACAGCTCATTAAGTGCATTGATGCTCCAGCCAGCTGGAGCCTGCGAGGACCACATGCCATTGTCGACCGAATCAGCGGCCATAACCCAATTCCTCGAGTACTATTGAGAACCGTAACGCCACGGAATCGCGCATCTCAGTCAACAAACGCACTGAGATCGCGTATTTATCCCATAGCTTTTCAATGAACTGGATTAGTTCGTGCCTAGTTTCGGCAACAGCAGCTCCAAGGCTCAATTGCAGGTCCCCAGCGAAAAGTTGGAGCACCAAGGACCGAGCTTGATCGGGATCAAATCGTGTACACCGGTTCCGCAGTTCGTTCGCAAACATGTTTGTCAGGTCACGATACCGGCCGCGGGCTTCACTAAGGTCTTGCTTGATCTGCTGGTATGGTCGAAGAGCGACATCAAGGTACGCGAGATCATCAAGGACTGCTTGCATCCTGGCACGAGCCTCTATCGCAGCATTCCGATTTCCATCGGTGGCGCGGACTTTGGAGGCCAACCTCTCCAGTTTACCTAGTTCCTTCAATTCATCTCTGTGCTCGATCTTAATCTGGCGAATCTGTCGCTCCAGATCTTTGGCATAATTCCAGTTCTCAAGCTCTTCCACATCCGCATCCTCAGGTGGATTGCTTTGTTCAAAGGCCTCTTTTTCTCCCTTGAGGCGCGCGATATCAGTGTGAGCTTCCGCAATCCGATTTAAGTAATCGGGCATCACTTGGACGACTAGCTTATGAGCGAATGGATCGAATGTTGGACCAGCGAGTTCATCGTCCCCCAGCGCGTCGGCGATCGCGTCGACCCAGCCGTCAATGACGCCCGCGAAGCCGTTTTCGAGAAGGGTCTTGAAATCAGGCAGAGTATCCGTCCACCAACTTGCAACAACCCCCGCGAGCTTGAAGCGATCCAGGAGACCGTGCGGCAGAAGTGCCTCAACAAACGTCTCCAAGAACTCCGTGCGAACCGCGTTAAGGTTACGCCCCCTAGGGAGGTCGGCCAGACGCTGGGAGTGCCTGTTCCACCAAGTCAGCAACGCTTCGCGCAGAGAGTCGAGATGTGCCCTTACACCTAGATCATTGTCCACAATGGGCCGCAAGGCATCTCGCTCTACGATGGACCTATTAAAGTCAAAGTACATCGGCCCATTAGCGCTCGCCATGAAGACACTAGCTGGATCGAAGCCCAGTGCATCTAGGAGCGGGCGCTGCGATGTCACTTCCGCGCGAGGTACCCCGCCCATCAAATGGGCACGAACGTCATGCAGTTCGGGCGGGGGTGAGTTGTCGACATACCGGCGAATGTTCAGATTGTAATCATTGGCTTCACCTTTGATTTCTGTCAGAGGCACGCCCCGAGCATAACCACGTACATCTTCGAATCGCTCAAAAGTAGAGACAATCTTCTCGACGTGCTCAGGCCGCAGGTAATTCTGCGCCCGACCGGCGTGGAACTCCGCATCGGCGTTGATGAAAAGCACCTTTTCGCGACGTGCCTCAGGTTTGTTTAGGTTTGGGGACCTACCGATGAGGTTTGGCCGCATTACAAGGATGCATGCCGGAATCCCGGCGCCGTAGAACAAGTTAGGTGGCAGGCTGATAACAGCCTCGATGAGGTCCTGATCGAGGAAGTTCTTGCGGATCTTTCCCTCTTCGCCTCCGCGGAACAGCACTCCGTGAGGCATCACAGTGGCCACCATGCCCCCGGAACGGCAGACAGAGAGCATGTGCTGGGCGAACATGAGATCACCCTTCTTCCCAGTCGTTGGAGCCCAGCCCCAGGAGAACCGGTGTTTGTATTCCATGTTGGTAGTGGTGTAGTTCTGGCTGAAGGGCGGATTTGCGATGACCCGATCAAAGCGCTCCAGCTCTCCGGCTTCGAGATGTTGTGGGTGCAGAATGGTATCTTCGAGGCGAATGTCCGCGTCCGGAACACCGTGGAGGAGCATGTTCAGCTTACAGATGGACCACGCCGATGCGTCGTTCACTTGGCCGGCAAGCCTGAGATTTGATGGGTCACCCCCAGACTGTTCGATGTATTCGCGGCTGATGATCAGCATGCCCCCCGAGCCACATGTCGGGTCGTAGATGCTCATGCCAGGCGTCGGGTGGAGGAGTCGCACCATCAGGCGGATCACATCGCGAGGAGTGTAGAAGTCACCGCCCTTTTTCCCCGCTGACTCAGCGAACAGGTTAATTAGGAACTCGTAGGCAGAGCCCAGCAGATCGGAGAACTGGAAGTCCTCGTTGCGGAGGCGATAGCGGCTGAACAAACGTACGAGATCTTTGCAGGCATCATCGGAGACGATTCTCTTATTGCTCTGGACCCGCATGAACTGGATGTGATCCAGCACATGCTCCAGCGATTCGTTGTGTTCAGTAAGCGCAGCGAGAGCTTTGTCGAGAACGCTGCCATAGGACACAGTGGCGTCGTTCAACTTCTCCTGAAGGTAAGGCCATCGTGCGGTTTCAGGGACAAAAAACGAGTCATAAAAGTCAGGGTTCTCGCCATACTGGGCTTCGGCCTCTGCAGGCGTCGCATCCTGCGCCACCTTGCGGGCGATAAGCGCGTCATGCTCGGCCTGCCACACGTCGGAGCAGCGCTTCAGGAAGAGCATCCCGAATATGTAGTCTTTGTATGTCGCCGCATCCAGGCCTTCCTGACGCAAGCGATCAGCCGCTGAATAAAGATGTCGCTCGAGCTTAGCAAGTGAGAGCTTAGGCATTGTCCAACTTTCGTAGCAGTATCGAGATCAAGCGGCGCTCCACTTGATTGCGAGCAGGATATCAGCAGTCATCACGTACCCAAGCTTCCCGACTGGGTCGTCGGCCAGATGCCGCACAATTCACGCGAGCGAAACCTTTTGCTGCTTGGAACAATGAGGTGCTACTTCACAATCGGTTGTGTTCTACGCACTCGAGACTACTATCCGGACAGACTCTAGCAACGCCATGTCCTCCGCATTCAGTTCCCCCGGCAAGGGCGAACCATTCAGGAACTCCTGAAATCTGTCGCTCACGAAAGACCGAACCTCAGTATCGGAAGCGCCCGGTGGAATCCCATACGATCGACCGAGAACGTGTGCAGGCCTACGGAACCGGATAGCGAACCGATACCATGCAAGCGATTCAACCGTTCGACAGCCATACTTTATCGCAAGTGGCGCTATCATCGGTGCTGATTGGATTTCTGCGTTCAGTTGGCCGTTTGCCTCGAATATCGCCGCCATTGCACCGGCAACTTGCGCAACGTTGGAAATATCGGTACGAGTGAACGAAATCATCCGCGGAATGGGCTTGGCGCCGTCGCTCCTTGCTGTTTCGATTACTGGCTCGTCCAACAGTGCCTGGCCTATATTGGCGAGTGTTTCTCCGCTGGCAAACTGCTCAATAGCCGTTGCTATTTTGCCCCAAGCAGCTAACCACGCCGCGCTCGGAGACCAGATGTTTTCATTCGTTGCAGTAGCGGACCACAGAATTGCCAACGGTTCGGTTTTGAATCGAGTCTCCAGCACTTTAATTGTCAAGCCGGGAGGCGACATTGAGAGGACCGCAAGCACTGCACTAATTGCAGCGTCAATCGTATCCTCCGGTGACACTCGGCCTGCGCGTTCCATAGCACGCCATATCTGGAGAACAGTAACGTAGTCCAGTCCAGTTCGATAAGTCACGACCGGCAACCAATCAGGTGCGTGTTCAGTTTCAACAAACCGTGTTCGTAGCCTGCCTAGGTACTCTGTTGCAGCACTACTCACGTTTTCCGATGCTGCTGGGTACAGCCGATGCATCCCATACGATTTTCGGAGGATTGCGTCGGGAGAACTGCCGCTGCTTTGGTCGATTGACAGGTATGCCATTGCGACAAGCTCCTCTGCTGTGGCATAGCTGACGTTCAGAACCCCCTGAACCGCCAACCTGAGGAAACGTTCAAGACTGCTGCTAACTTGGGTCGAATTTTCTTCTGCAGCGATAACGGGAGCCTCTTCTTTGCACCTAGAAGGATCTACAGGAGTGGCTATGTACAAAGGATCATCGGGGATGACGAGGCCCAACCCATGATTTGAGACTCCGGCGCGGCCAGCCCTACCCAGAGCATTTAGAACTTGAGCCTTCGCACGATCTACGTCCGCTTGCGAGTTATTGCGGCGGTCACCGACCGTAGTTCCGGCGATCAATACGACAGAGGCTGGCAAATTCAACCCCTGCGCAAGAGTACCGGTGGCAAGCATGACCGGAACAAGGCGTTTTGAAAAGGCGGCTTCACTGGCGGATTTCTCAGCCTCTAGCAATGCCGCTGTATGTACCGCAACCCCCTTCTCAAGCAATTCCTTTACTTTGCTCTCCAAGCCGAGCTCGTCTTCCGCTATTCTCAGCAATGCGTTAACCTCACCATTCAGCGATGGCGCCTGGCCGAGAGTAATTTTGCCGCCGACACTAAAAGGATAGTGCTTGCTCGCCGGAAGAAACGTAAGCACGGTCGAACCCGAGGTTGCGAAATGCTCGGTGAGCGTCGCAGCCGTTTCGTTTACCCAGCTCACACCAGAGACGTTCCCTTGTCGATTTACCTCAAGGACTGTTGTCGTCGACATTTTTAACAGCGCGTAGTCAGCGCTGTTGCTAGAATTCCAAGCACCCTGCAAACTGGCTACGAAGACATGTGGTGCAAAAAACTTCTGGTTCTTCCGCCGTTTTGGCATCTCTTGCAAGGCGGCATACGCAACGGTGCTGTTTTCTCTTGCCCCCAGCAGATCAACTCCGACAATCGCTCGAAGACTCCTTGTGGGACGCCAATCCTCGTCAATGGATTCTGCTCGTCTCGCACTCACGTCCTGTAACCACTTTGCAAGCTCATCCGGATTAGAAATCATTGCTGACATCAGCAGAAATCGGCACTCAGGTGCGACAGTCAACAAGTGGCTGATAACAAGTTCTGCTAGTGCCCCACGGGAGCCTTCGGCAATCAAATGGCACTCGTCGAAGACGCATAGGCGGCAGTTCTGGAAGGCCTCGCTCGACAGCCGTAGTCCAAGCGCACACTTCTCCGGCGTCATGACAGCAATCGTGTGCCTCGGCACCGTCGTTACACGCTCCTCTGCCAGCGTTGTATATTCATCGCCGCCGAGAAATGCACGAATGTCAATCTCACCTGTCCCTGCAAACGCCTTCTTTAGATCATTGCGCACTTGTGCAGCCAGTGCGTTGGTCGGAACGAGGTAGAGTACCCAACCCTCAATCATCGCGTTTGCACTCGCAAGTTCGGCGACGAAGCTCTTTCCTGCACCGGTGGGAACTCGTATCACAGCATGGCACTCAGGCCCCGGTAAGCACTTGACTGCGTACGCCTGGGTGGACGGCCAGAAGAAAGGCCGAGCGCGAGTCCCAAAGACTCCACGAGCCCGGTTGCTAACATACGTCCGATACCACGGATCAGAAATCGGTCCAACTCCTCTTAAAGCTCGCTTCGATGTCGCCGCTATGCACTCGTCGATGAGTTGGGCAAGATGGAACACCTCAGGATGAACTGACGCGTTCTCGCCATTCAGTAACATGCGAATCTTTCGGAGCACTTGCCTTGCGCGTTCCAACCCCTCCTCAGATTCCAGACACAACCAACGGAAATAGTCTTGGATTGCGCGACCGACCTCCAACCAGATCGCAGAGAGTGCTCGACTCGAAATGGGTGCGGCCGGTAAAGCGAGCGGCGTTATATTACGAGTATTTGGATCCCCAGCGCACAAGCCTATGACCATTTCCGCTGCCCACGTGGTAATCTGCGCAGTACCAGACGCTCCATCAGAGTGTTTCAGATGTGAGATAACTGTAGCCGCATTCGCATCAAACCCCGCGATTGTAAAGAGCAGTGCAGCTTCGATAGCTGCGTAGCAAACGTCATTTGCCAAATCTATACTGCCGTCACCGTCTCCGAAACTCTCTACCAACAGAGACAATGCTTCCCCGGCAACAAAGGCTGCGCCTCTTCGCACTTCTTCAGTGCCTTCGCGATCGAATACGCTGAATGATTCCAGCGCATTTGCAAGTCGGCGAATGTAGTCGAAGGCTTCGGGCCGGCCTTCCCCAGTTGTTCGCTCCAGGTGTGCCCGAGTGGAAATAAGGTCGAGATACGCAGTTGACAGAACACGCCGAGAACGTTCAGGACTCATGCCTTGCAATGAGGGAAGTTGCTCGAACAGAACACGTGTACCTGGACTAAACATTCACGCCCCCATCGGTGCTTATGAGAGACCGCATCCGGTCAGCTATCGAGTCAAAAAACGCTTGGTAGTTCGAAAGTGGCACAATAACGATCGTTGCCCGCGGCTGTATCTGCAAGTACGTGGGCCTGGCGGCGTTTGCGTCAAAATCGCATGAGTCTGACATCGCAACGTATGCACTGAAACAACATTCATTCTTCCAGAATGATGGCGTGATTAAGGTCTGCGTTTGTGATGGCAACGCATGCCGCAGTGATTGAATCTTGCTTCTAATGTGCGGATCGCGCCTGCCGGTCATCACTGATGTAAATAGATCAGCAGCGGATGCGACATGGGCCGTTGGATTATTTGCCGATGCCTTAGTTTCTGAAACAGCTAGTCCAAGGTTTCCCGATGCAGAGTTGGTGTATATGCCGACCAAATCCAACCCGTGTTCCTTCACATCGTCATGGACCGGCGTTAACGCATGGAGAGACCCGGGCGGTGGGAGTGGAGGCAGGTTCCCTGCAATTTTGAGCAACAGATGCGCAAGTGCTTCCGCCATCCAGGGATCCCGCTGGTCTTGGCGGAAGTCGTCAGTAAGGTCGTTATTGTTGCCGAGGAGACGCGTGAGTTCCCCAGCCAACGCAGTAGCGGCGTCTTCGGAGTCACCGAGCAAGTCGTTCAGAATTGCGAGGTTCACCCGCACAGACTGAACGGCGCAGTTCAGTAGGTATGTAGCCAGTGCGTCTCGAATACTTGCGTCTTCCAGGCCGGAGACAATCGCAACGTTGTGCGTCGTCGGAGATACAGATGTTATCGAGACAGCCGCGGTAATACTCGAGGTCGCGGCATCGCAGGCTTGTTGCGTCAACACTGTCGCAAATGGAGCAGATGACATGGCCAGAATAGGACTGCTTAGCCGAACTCACGCCTTCATCGATTGGATCTGGACTCGATAGAAGGAGTTTACAGCGAGCGTTCGCATTCAGTGAATCCCAAACATGTGAGTCGCTCCACGAGCAGAACTTGAGCTTAGAGTGACTGGAGATGCCGCCGCATTTGCGATGTCGCACGTTCACCGCAAAAAACCAAGACTGAATCCGCGGGGGTCAGGTTGTTCTTAGCTAACGGAGCGGTCTGCCAGGCAGGCAGAATGCGCCGCCCAAAGTGATATGCCGTACGACTCGGCCAGTTTGCGGAGACTCTGGCCCTTGCGGTGCTCCTTTCGGATGCGGATGCGCTCTTCCTGGGTCAGCGTCCGAAGCGGCGGCCGACCGATCCGCTTTCCGTTGCGTCGTGCTTCCCCAAGTCCGGCTTTCACCCGTTCCCCAATCAATGCTCGCTCGAACTGAGCGATTGCACCAAATATCTGGAACACCAACTCGCCGGACGGAAGGGATGTGTCTATCGCTTCTGTGGCGGACACGAAGTCGATGCCGAACTTCCGGAACAGTTCGAGCGCCGACACGAGTTGCCGCAATGACCTAGCGAACCGGTCGAACTTCCGCACGAGCACAACATCGAATTTCCGCTTCCGCGTGTCGCGCAGCAGTTCATCGAGCGCAGGCCATTTCTCCGATGCGCCAGAAAAACCGTGGTCAGTGTAGGCCTGCTGCACCGTCCAGCCCCGGTGCTTCGCGTACTGCCTGAGTTCGTGCTCTTGCGTCTTAGTCGATTGGTCATCGGTGGACACACGTGTGTAGATCGCTACTCGGGTTTGCTTCATATTTATCCGCTGCCCGGATTGGCAGTCTCACAAGCTTCGCTCTGGGTTGGACGCCTTGCAACTCTGGAGCCCTCTTCACCCTTCGGCGCCTCGGCTTCGCGAGAACGGTCGCCACGGAGCAACGCCTGCCGGACGGCTGGGAATTAAGGGGAGGAACAACGACTGACCCTCATACCCTCGTGCGCGGTAATTGCTAGGCACAGTGGCCAAAGGCCGCTTACAATGCAGGGCACAGTTCTAAGCGCTGACAGAGACATGGCAGATGAGCCTATTCGCCAACAGCACTGTCGTTGTGATGAATTTGCCTCAATCGTTTGGGCTCCAGGATGAGCTAGGCGCGACGGAATTGAATACAATGGCCCCGAGATTATGAGTGACGAATTGCCGTATTACCCCTTCCGTGTCCGCTGGTGGGAAAGCGGCTGCAACTACTCTGCGGTAAGAGACAAATTGGGTTGGACGAATTTTTATGAAAAAGAAGACGGGGACGTGCATTGGTACGAAATTCAATCTACTCCCCAGCTTATAGCCAGAGCGGAGGCAATAACGAGAGCGAAAGTGTCATCCGAAGGAAAGCACGTTAAAGAACCTTCCGCCATCCAAAACGATTCGCAGTCCCACGAGATTCAGTTCTACTCATGTTTCATCAGCTACTCAACAAAAGATCGAGCCTTTGCTGAGCGACTGTACTCCGACCTAAAGCGTAAAGGAGTGGGTTGCTGGTTCGCGCCGCACGATGCCAAGAGTGGCGTGAAGCTCAGCGAGCAGATTGGGGAGGCTATTCGCCTTTATGACCGGCTATTGTTAGTTCTTTCTGAGCACAGCATAAACAGTGGATGGGTGAAGACGGAGATTGCTAATGCCCGCCAGCGAGAGCTGACCGAACGGCGTCAGGTCCTCTTTCCTATCAGCTTGGCTCCATTCGAGACAATTAGCGAGTGGGAATGCTTCGACGCAGATATAGGCACGGACACGGCAGCAGAGATTCGCGGGTACTTCATCCCCGACTTCAGCAATTGGAAGGATCAAGATTCGTATCAGACGGCTTTTCAGCGGCTGGTGAATGATTTGAAGGCGAAAGCTAGCAAGTGACGGCGGGGGAAGGGCCGATTCAATTTATCAATTCGACATCAAACCGAAGGAAGAAGAACACTCGCGCGGAGAGGCGCGAAACCAGCGGGAACAAGGGCTCAATATGAACGCCATCGCAGTGAAGCTCGGAATCTCAAGAGACCGGGTAAGCGGGTTTTTATCGGGCTGACCGGCTAGTCCCGTTTCGTCGGTAGCTTTGCTCTGGCAGTCTCAATCGAAACGTAGTGGAGTCGATGGGAAGCAAGACGAATCGCCTGTGCAGCGGCAAGGGCTCCGACGACAGAGCTGACGAATGGCACAGCTACGCTGATTCCAGCCAGCATTGCAGCGCCACATCCTCCGTCGCCCCGGCTCCGGGCAACTTCCGCATAGCTGGGTAACTGTAAGAGCCGTTGGGCGACCGCTTCAGTCTGATCCTCAACGCCGTCGAACTGCTTCGCGGGATCATTGGTACGATCAAACACGTTGATGCGGAACTTTTGGTAGTCGGAAACCGTTGCGCCCAATCCAGCCGCCCTCTGGCTGGCGGCTGAAGAAGCCGTGTCGCGCAATCAGTCCTGTATGATGCGGGGACAGGGCGGCACGAACCTTGACCCGTGCTCAGCTTTTCTATGTGTTCCTGAGGAAGAACACGCCGGCTTCGAGGAGAGCCGCAATTCTCGCGCTGATAGCCCGCCATTCAACCAGCCACACGGCGCTATCCCCTCGCACTCGGCACAGTCGAGGTGTTTTCCCGTGTGCGCTCCAACAGTTTCAATACGTCCTCGATCGCGTTCACCGAGTACAACGGAATGGCAATTACCCGCACCCACTTTAGCGCGCCTCGGGACTTGTCCCGATCAGCGGGTGGCTGAACCCTTTGAAGCTGGTTCAATGTGCGCTCTTCGCGCCAGACCAAATATGCATTCCATAAACACCACAAATTGTCAGCGTCCGTCAGCGTGCTCTTCAGCTCCGCCCCACAGCCGAACTCGGCCTGCCCCACCAGCAAAAGCGGCTGGTCGATTGGCTCACCGTAGAGATTAATGAATGCCACCGTGATCCCTTCCACGCGGCCCGGCGCATTCGGGACGGCATATAACCGATGCATACCCTCTGGCATCCAGAGTCCGGCATTAACACCAAATTTCCACTCATCCGTGATTCTGGAAAGCACCGGCTTTCGGTCGAGCTTCTTGTCCAAGAGCAGGATGAGCTTGGCCACATCCTGGTGCATTTGTTGAACCGCGTACAACGCCTTCTCAACTTTCATGCCGTAGTCATCATTGCTAGGCATCGCTGAACATCTCCTTAAGTCCATCGAACCGCGGAAGCTGCGTTTTCGTTAATAGGCTGTCGGCTTCAGTCAGGGATAGCGCCACGGAACTGATTTCATCTAACTCACAACGGCGGAAGCCATTGAAGTAGTCGAGATTCCGTTTGCTTAGGTACTGCGCCAGATCTGCCAAGATGCACCCCTCAACTTCAGACGGGACCATTGAGTCGCGTGCGTTTATGCAGGTGGCGTGCACGTCTGCCCATTGCAGGCCGAAAATCCGCTCGGCGGGTCCGGGCTCACTCGACAGCAACCGAACACTCTCAAACATGTCGGGCATTGGATCGCCCACTGTCAGGAAGAGAATCAGGGTTTGCAACCCTCCGTCAGAGAGCTTTTGCGCCAGCCGAGCATATCTCACCAACTGGTCCAGATGGGGGTCACCACCAGCGCCTTTCTCGGCGTTTAGCTTCACTTCGACCAGGAGTTGCAAGGCAGCATCTCGCTGCCCGAAGAACCGAATGGTCAGGTCCGGAATATCGGTTCCATACCTCTGCCAGAATCGAATCTCCGACAAGTGGACGCCGCCCAAGGCTTCCAAGTTCAAGACACCGACAATGTGCCTCCCATCCTTCCCTACCGATATCGCGCGCAGCAATAACTGGCCCCAAAAAACGGTGGAGTCTATGTACTTGAGGAGACCAAATACAGTAGAGGTAAGATAGTCCTCTGAGGCAATCGCCTCATGTATTCCATGCCCTCTCAATTCTGCTTGTAGCATTGTCTTTCGGTTGAAAATCTTTGGCAGAATATCACCGATACCAGGTCCGGTCGAACGCGATCATGAAGTCGAGCTTCCTGCCTCACATTGAATAGCTGGCTCCTCTGCGGCGGGCGGAATGTGCCGTCCAGAGTATTGCGCCGTACGATGCGGCCAGCTTGCGAAGACTCTTGCCCTTGCGGAGTTGCTTTCGGATGCGGATGCGCTCTTCTGAGTGAGCGCCCGAATTCTTGTGGCGGAAGGTTGCTATTCATCACGAGCCTCTTGTCTTGCCTTATGTTATAGCGTTGAGTGCACCACTGGTGCAGCAGAATTGCCCGGCGCATCTCTGCACCTTTCTCGGGAACTTCACCTTCGACGCAAAATCTCTCGACATTAAGAGCGGCGGCCCAATGGAAACTTGCCAAAGGGCCGCCTTTTGCAATCTCACGCCGACTCAGCCAAAACAGTAGGTTCCAGCAGTTTCTCGGCTTCATCAATGAGGCCGAGAATGATTTCCTCGGTGCCGTTCGCGTCCGAGTTAATTCCTTCCGCAAATTTCTTCACCTGACTTGCCTTGCCCTTGATGTCGCGCATCGAGCGCGCGGCATCCTTGATTTTGAGCAGAACCGACCGGAGACCACTGACATCCATCGAGCCGTCGGGTGCTTCGACTGCAGCCAGCACTCTAGCCAGACGATAGGCGATATGTATGTTCTCCGCGGTCGTCACGAGCTTGTTGCCATAGATCTGGAAGTCCCCAACGTGCTGCGGCAGCATTTCTGATCCACTGGAGACGTAAATTGCAAGATCGGCTGCGCGCTCGTTTATTTCACGATCAAGGTCGGCCTTGATTGAAGGCAGACTCAGCTGCTTTCTGTTGCGGGCCTCCACAACAGCAGTTTTGCCCAGACCCGTGAACGAGACGATGAAATCGCCTGCTCGCGAGCCATTGCTGCCCGACGCTACAACCACTACGTCATCGCCATACGGCATCGCCAGTCGCGACAGTTCGCTGTGGACCCACTCTTCAAACGGCTTGCCTTTCAGCGTCGAAGACTCGATCACCAATTCAGCAGCTTTCCTCGCCTCGATCCTCTCCTTAACATCATGTAACTCCACGAGGACCGGCTTCAATGCCTCTTGAAGCGTGCCTTGGAGAATGCCGGAGCGCCCGTCCGTCCCAAAAAGCTGTGAAAGTCTTTCGTTAAGGCGATACGCATACGACGTTCTGAGATCGGGATCAAACATTTGCTGGAACTGTGAGCCAGCATGCTGGATCAGCTCGCCCAGCTTTCCTATACCGCTCGTCTTCTTGTCTGGGTCCAGGAGGGCCCGGGCGCTGGTTTCCAGTTCCTTATGCCACGACTGCACGTCGCGCTTAGCATCGGCAATTAGCTCGTCGATTTGCCGGGTATAGGAGCCGCTTTCCGTAGGAGAGAAACGTTGGGACAAGGCATCAGTTGCGCGTTGCTCAAGGTGTGTCAGAGCCTTCTCAAAAACGCCACTGAGGGTGCCGAAACGCTTTTCGACAAAGTCGACATCGATAGTGGTTCGAACGCGCTGCATTGCGGCGCTTCCGACGGTGACGACGTCCAATATCACTTGTTCTTGGGATCCGGGTGGTTCCGATGACACTACGCTGAAAAAATCGGCATTCTTGACCGTTAGCTGGTTAATGGTTACTGACCCGTCGATCGAATTGATGGTTACAGTGTGCGACATAAGCGCACCTCCTTTTTGAATTCAGGCCCTTCTGGGGCCGTACAGGAGGCACTTTGTCTGGCATAGGCTTAAAAAGTCTTCAGCAGCGCAGTTAAATAAGCCTTAGAATTCGTTCCAGAGATATTAAATTTCTATTTGATGGGACGATAAAGCTGCAGAAACAAAGGCACTTCTACGAGTTCAATGACTTTCGGCTGGAGGCGGAAGAACACGCACTTTTCCAAGATGGGAAGCGTCTGCCCCTCACCGGCAAAGCGTTCGATGTCCTTCTTTTGCTGGTGAAGCATCACGGCCGCCTCGTTCGGAGAGACCAAATCATATTGGAGATATGGCCAGACACCCATGTCGGTGAAGGGAGCCTGAATGTCCAGATCACCACCATCAGGAAAGCACTGGGACAGGACTATATCCTAGCCGAGCCGAAGCTGGGCTACCGATTCACCGCTAAAGTGAACGAACGATGGGAGGACATTACTGAAGAAGCCCGCTCAGTGAGAAGGAGTTCCAAACTTTGGCTCATTGCGCCTCTGTTGGTCATTGCCGCCGTCGCAATTCTCTATCTTGTCGTCCGATTTAAGACTAGACCTGGATTGCAGGGTGGTGGGCCCGCAGTTGCTTTGTACCAGCGTGCCCTTGACTACGAGAGAATTGGCGACGATGAACAAGCGTTGACCACGCTTGATCAAGCGATTGCTCAGGATTCCGCTTACCAACCTGCGTGCGTTCGAGCAGCTTATATCGCCTACGAACTCGACGACGAGCAGAAGGCCACAAAGTACCTTGAACGCTGCAGGGCAGTTGAATCTCGAGATGAAGAGTTGCGCCTCAAAGCACAGGCACTCACTCAGGTTCTGAAAGGTGATCCGAGTCGCGCAATTCAGGTTTATAAGCTGTTGACAGACAAATATCCCGGTGACGCCGACGGACTCTACAGATTTGCCGAACTGACTGCGGACCTTGACCGCCTCGAGGAAGCAGAGACGGCAGTGCGCGCATGTCTGAGCATCGCGCCCGAAGACCCGTACTGCCGATTCCAGTCGATGTATGTGAAGGTTAAACAGAATAAGTTTGATGATGTTTTGGCTGAGTACAAGGTATTACCCGCTCGTATCCGGGAATATCCTTGGTTTGACGAGTTGGTGGGTGTGGCGCAGCTCGGCGATGATCGACTTGATGAGGCGGTTCAGACATTCGAGCATCTGAGCGCACGGCAAGGGAAGCTGCATGGAACACAGCACTTCATTGCCGGGAAAGAGTGGATTGCTGACGTCTGGTTGTATGAAGGTCGAGTGCAAGACGCTACCGATCGCATCAAGCAACTCATGGAAACTACCGACAATGAGTCGGATCTCGGTGGTTACAATTCCTATGTGGCCCAGATTTATGCGGTTCTTGGTGACTCGGCAAAGGCCGAGCATTACGCAAACGAAGCCATTCATCACGACCCGGAAAATCTAACGCAACCTGCGCTCGTACTTGCTAGTGTGGGCAATGCCAGCAGAACGGAGCAGGTGTTGAAGCAAGACGCAAGTATGACTCAGAATAACAAGCACTTGATTCGCGGCGTGCTCGCTGCATCGACGGGTGACACTACTAGAGGCATCGAGGAGATCAAGCTTGCGTACGACTTTAACCCCCGCGATGAAGAAGCGGCGTACCAGCTGGGGATGGCCTACCTACATGCTGGCGACTACAAGACTGCACTTCAGATGTTCCAGGCTGTCGAAAACCTGAAAGGGGCCGTTCTGATGGACAACGTGCCCTTGTTGTGGCCCTTGAGTCTGTATCGAATCGGCGAGTGCTACGACCGGTTAGGAGATGCGAGTACCGCGAAACCTTACTACGCGGCGGTGGCAAAGATATGGGCTCATGCCGACGGTGAAGTGCGACAGAAATATCCTGCAATTGACGAAGCACTTAAATAGCCGCAAAGCCCCAATTGCGCTTGCGGCGGGCAGCTTGCTCCAGGCAGCTGAGAACCGCCCCCCTGTACAGCGAAAACTGCACCACTTTCGCAGCAGAATTCCCACTTTTCAGCCCATCCTCGTCATTTCGCCGTCCGGTAGGCGCGTAAAACAGCCCGCGTTTGCGCACACGTGCCCTGTGTCGCGCCCGTTGCCCCAGGTGGGCATCTACCCCCAACCGGTTGATTTCGAAGCGGTTATATCGCAAATGCGGCCACAACTTCGCGTTTCAGGTCGGCTCGGCTGACCAGCCGCCCGCCACTTGGGACAGTTTTTCCTTAACCCCTAGGCCGTGGAAGCACAACCGCTTTCGAGGATTGGGCACGTGGTGTCGGTGATTGCCAGCGCCCACGTACCACCTAAATTTTGCGTGGGAAGATACCGCACTACGATTTCAGCAGCAGATAACCAACGAGAAAAATCACCATCGCTGCGACTACCGCAATCTCGCCCATAGAGACTGGAGTGCTAGCGCGATTCTGGGCAGCGCCGGACTTCACTCGCGTTGCGTTCAGAGCAACGGCAGCGCTTTGCGGTTCCGCTCGCACATACCTAGAAGCGTCCCCTGGCCTGAACCTCTTTCCACACTTCAGGCAGGTTATGTAGATCTTGCTGCTGCCGAAGAAGCCGGTTGTCACGCGCCATCCCCGTTTTTCGGCGTGCACTTGGGTCGAACCACACCTCGGACATCTCACGGCGTCATCAGTATTGCCCTCGTTGGTCATGGTCATTGACGTCCCGCGCTTTCTAGTCGCATCGCCCCCAGTCGCTGCGTGTCATCATCTCGCTCCAAATGCCAACGTCCTGACGCAAACTTTCGAAGGGGTTCTGTTCAGGAGGATTCTAGGCCCTAACTGACCGCTGTCAATATCCGATTTTGGGATAACTGTTATGGGCGGATTACACAGAAGGGTGTTCCTTTGCATTTTGAGGGTCAGCCCTGAAGCGCAGCCAATATCGCCGGGAATATCAGCAGTTATTGGTGCGGCTCCGCGCTGCTCGAACAAGCGCAGGTCTGACCCAGGTGGAAGTCGCGAAACAACTGGCAGTTCCACAGTCGTTCATCTCCAAATGTGAATCAGGAGAGAGGCGAGTGGACGTCGTGGAACTGCAAGCGCTGGCAAGGCTGTACAAGAAATCGCTGACATATTTTGTCGGCTCGAAAAGCGGTTAACGACTGCCGCCTCCGACCCGGTTCCGCGTTGCCCTCGGATACAGCACAATCGCGTGGCGTCTCCTGCTCCTGAGGCCTTCCATCGGGAGGATGCTCCTGTTGCACCCTGTTTTTTCTTAGCGTGTCGCAGCCTGCGCGCATCATCGTCGGTGGTTTCAGTTGCGGACGTGCCACTTCTCGGCTGACTTTCGTTCGGTAGAAGTACTACCGGGCGGGTGAGCAGGTCGGCTGGTCGCGACTCGGGCTCCTGTTTACGACTCTCCGCTTGGTGTCAGGCATGACTACGCTGAGGCGGTTATGCATGCCACCGAAGGCCCCCGTAGTCGGCCTGTATGGCTTGTACGAGCAAGCCTCCCTAGCCCTAAGGGTTGCGCCACACTTGGCGAAGTCCCTGTGTGCGGTGCGGATGTCTCTGCCATGATTCGGCTCTTTTTTGCTGGGTTGTAGTGGAATGCGGGTTTCGGTCATCAATGACTGTGCGACGGACTGGATTGCAAATCTACTCCGTTGCCACTTTAGCTGCACACGATCTACCCGTACCTGCATGAACACAAGCGACAATCGCTTCCGCAGATAAAACTGCGCGGCGCATAACTAACCGCTTCTGTCTCATCTTCTCGCGCCCTCTTAGCCTCAATTCTGCTGGGATGGTTGCGGTCGTCAAAAGACACTATTGGCCGAGTCTCTGTAGGTTGTAATGGATAACGGCGCTTGCTAGACGGAATAGAATGAGGCAAAGGAGGAGCGAGATGAGCCGTGAGGTATGGGGGACTTTTGCGGTCAATGACCATTGCATTCCTCGTGCATTTGTCGCTGATGTGATGTTATACGACCGGCTGGTGATACCTGTCCCGCCTGATAACCCTGACGAGGACGACAAAAAGTTATGGGCTACATGGGACGTCGAGCGTCAAATGGAGTTGCTCGAGGTTCTCGGTGATCGCGCACGTCGGGTCAAGTGGGACGAGCGGCGCAGACAATCGTGGGAAACCAGATTCGAAGCAGCAAAGGCGGCGGCAGGTGAAACCGCACCGGATGCGTTCCGTATGACTCGGATGGAGCTGACCACCGGACTGCCACCCACGGTAACCGCGGTGGAATCAGTGTCTGCTTATCAGTCATACGACGAGATAAAGGATGGTCTAAAGATCAAGGACACTGAGCAGGGAATACAGCTTCAACCGGGAGCAGTCACGGCGGTGCTTGGGCGCGAGTTTCTAGTGATCGACGAACCGAAATTATCGGACAAACAAGCATTGAAAGAGGCTGTCGCCTTGTCATCGGACAGCACGTACCGACGGAAGAGAGCGGATTACTGGAGATGGCAGCGCGAATTTTTGAACTACGAAGTTTTTAGTGACGAGAAGGCGCTTAAAGGCGCTGCCGAAGAGATGCAAGAACTAATCCAGGAGCAAAACCGTGCGATCAAGACACAGAAAATCCGTACGGTCTCGCGATACGCATTCCTGGTCGGCTCAATCACCCTTGGGTTGTGCACAGGTTCGATGATTCCGATAGCGATCAGCCCGCTCGCCCTGACGCTGGACAAGACGTTTCTTTCGATCGGGCAGTTTGTGGCCGAGCGAGTGCTCGAAGTCAAAGGAGGAGGAGATCGTGAAGCAGCCGCGTTATTCTCCGATTTTCAGAGGCGCTTCGGATGGAAATCTCGGTGATCTTTCAACGTGCAACTAGCGTGCAGAATCGGCCTGCTCCTGCTAGTTTCCTGCCGGTTTGTTGTGGGGAAGAGCAATGAAATCAACGGGACTTGATGATGACCCCTTGGGCTCATAACCCAAGCGCCGAAAACGAAACGTGTGTCGAATTTGGGTCATTCATTGCCGAAGACCGGCGAATAATAACAGGCAAAACAGGCGTCACCTCAACGCGTACCTTATGGCACTCGTCCCGGTGAAGGCGACTATAGAACGCATGAAAAAAATGCGGCAAGTGGGAGCAGCCGTGGATAAAATAGCCGAGACACTAAACGCTGAAGGAGTTAAGCCGCGTGCTGGCTAGAAGTCGTATGCGAATTCCTTGTATCGCATCCTCAAAGCCCAAGAGGATGGCAAATAGCCAGCACATCAAACGCTTACTTGTATTTTTGGTTTTCTGCTCGCTATCAGTTCTCGGTCAGTCTAAGACACAAGCACCGACACTGAGCGAGACATTGCAGTGGCTTCGAGGCGCTACAGATAAGGAATCGTGGGATCCCTTAAATCACCACGAGTTTCAAACCAACGGCGGGGATGATAGCTGCTCTGTGACCATCAAAGAAACCCGAATGAATGCAAGCCCAGGTTTCTGGATCAGAGTATCGTTCTCCCTAACTGATATAGACCCTGCCGATATTCAGATTCACACTATTATTCGGGGGCAATCTGCCGCAGTTACGTTTCATACAAGAAACTACATTGAGAAAATAACCGATACTTCTAGTGCGCACTCCTCCGACGAACTTATATCACGGTATGACTTTTTCACGAATGATCGGTTTGCTCCACGATTTGCGCAAGCCCTCAAGCGTGCGGTGGAACTCTGTGGCGGCAAGCCGTCAAGCTTTTGAGTCGAGGGGGAGTGTAAACAGTCAAAGGGAAATGAATTCAGTTCGCCTAGTCGAATAAAAGCAAGATGCGCAACTCAGAACGAATCACGAAGCTTTGTGTTCTCTCTTCGATGCTAACCACGTTTGTCGCTCTGGGGCAACAGCCCCATACGAACGATACCCATCCGATCTGCGGCAAGCCGCCTTGCATTTTCGTTCACATAGATGCTGTCTCCTACTACGATTCCCAAGCAGAGAAGAGATTGGGCCTCAAAGCCCCCATGATTAAAAACATCATGGTCTCCAACAGTCAAGGCACCTACCTGCTGAGGTGTGGCCCGTGGGATCAATACTGCACGACGCCAACACTAAATGCACCCTACGAGTTTATTTACAAGGGTGAGAAGTGGCAGGCTTCTGCCAAGGATTTATACGGGGGACACCCCGATGAAGAGGACGCATTTCTAAAGGGCCAAGGAGGCTTTATTGGCATGTATCGGCTAGAGGCACACGTGCCCATCACCCCTAGCAGCGAGGTTCAGCGGCTAATCGCTGCATGTAAAGCTAAGCAAGATTTCCCCGACGAGGTACGTTGTGCCAAGTGGCTTAACAGAAGAGAGGAAGCTCGCAGGGATAGCTGTCCCGATGCTGATGCCACACTAGCCTGTCGTTCATTTCAGGAGCTACTCGCAGGGGGGGACTTCATGGGAGATTTTGCCGAGAAGGAGCACGCGTTTACCTGCTTCCGCAAGAACGAGGATATGTTTTTTAACTTGTGGTTTACGGAACCCGATGAACCGGAGGTGTGGGAGCAAGAAAACCCGAAAGATCGGACACTTACCCACTATGGCTATGCGGCTTTCGACTGGTACAAACAAGGGGTGTGGAGTTTTAATCTGTCAGTGGGAGTGTATGGAAAGTGGAGGTACTTTCCGGCTGGGCCGGTCTGCGATGCCAAGTGTCGGAAGGAAGCTACCAGTGGTAACTCAAAGTACGAGGGCCACAACGACATCGGGGGAAGCATTCGGATTAACAACGATCAGGCCCTTCTTACCGAACCCTACAACAACAAGGCAGGTACCAGAACTACACACGAGGTAATCGTGCAACTGAGCACGGGGCGGTTCACTGAGCGATATACCTGGCCAAAATCCAACGGTATAGACCAAACGGAGGAATCAACAGGCCGTTGCCTTGTTCTAACGCCACTGGACAAGCAGCAGTAAGAAATTCTGCTCTACACCACGTGCCAGAGGGTACCTGTTTGGCAAAGTGTATGGGACTACATATCTTCAAAACCGGCGATTGGCATCCCCGATGCAGGTGTCCTGAGCAGTGTCCTATAACTGACTACTGAGGTCACTTTGCGTGCATTCACGTCGTGGTATGCAACTGTAAGTGTTTGGGATCGCGTGGAGGCACATCGAAGTAGAGAATTGCTAAACCGTTATACGGTCAAAAGCTGTATCGGGGGTTCGAATCCCCCCCTCTCCGCCAGAACTTGCAATCCCAATCACTTAGCAGCACAAAGCAGTTATTGAAGGGCGCGCGGCCGAGGTGTCGCTCGCTCACTTAGTGTCCCGAAGGTGTCCGTTAAGGGTTTCGGGGCAGGGATATTGCTCTCCAGCTTCGCCATCGCGTCGCGCACGTCATCGGCAGCCGTCTTTATGTAGTACGTTGCCGTGGTGCTGACGTTCGCATGACGCAGTATCCGCTGAATCACCATCTCCGGTACGCCCAAGTGATAGAGGTTGCTCCCCAGACCACGCCGTGCCGCGTGCCATCCGTGCCACTCGGGAATACGACCGTCCCGCTTATATTCGCGGTCAGCCCGTGAGTGGTTCAGCTCCGCTTTGCCGCAGAAGAGGAAGCGGAAGCGGGCGATGACGGTTACCCAGAGGGATGACGCTCCACATCGGTGTTTAGAGTGGGCATCCTCCATTCCGCAAAGACACGCATCTTTCTTTATCGCACGTTTGTGTCTACCGTCGGCTGATCATCCAGCTAACGAACCCTCCGACGATGACACCCAGTGTGAACGTCACCACGGTTGCTTCGATGGGGTGGCGCTTTATCCGCTGAGTCGTATCATCCACGAGTTCTTCGGCGGCATCACTGCTTCGTTTTACGGCACGTTTCATAACGTCTACGCCGTCGTCGATCGCCTCTGCCATCGCAGATGTTGCGCGTGAAAGTTTGTGGATTGATTCCGCGACCTGGGCGTCCGCTTTTTCTAATATATTCTCTGCCATAAAAACCTCGACTTCTTTCGCAGTGCCTAAACAGCAGTATACTTCTGTTTCCGATGCGGGGCGATAGCCTCCTGCCATCTAAAACAGCTACGCCAAGGCTCTGGTTCGGCTTCATAACCCCGTCCTCAACATCTTTCTAGAGCAGTAAGGGCAGCGCAGCTTGCCGAATCCATCATTTTCCCCCTGAGCAGTTCTGCTCAGATGAACTTAGGTTCGAACACTAACCTAGGTTTGGGTGAAACCTTGAGAGCACCCGCGAAATAGGATCACCATGTTCAATTCAGGCTCATCGGTTCGCACCGGACGGAAGGCGTTATTGGTGCTGGTGTTGGTAGTAACGGCCATCCTGTCGGGATGCGAACTGATTTCCGAAATCAGTTAACGGATCTTTCGATTGCTTTTCATGTACTTTCAGTGCCGTCCGTGCTCTGTAAGTCCTTGCGTTTACGTTTTCAGGTCAATTCGAGTCCTGCGTGAGCGAGAGCAGTTTCCAAAGTTAGCTCTTAGAGTTGGATCAACCGCGGTCAGATCGCCGCTAACTATGAATTGTTCCCGAAAATCCTGCTTCTCACGAAACGCGTTCTGGAGCGACGGTGGTGCCCACTTCCTGGCTGGATCTATTGTTTTTTACCGGGAACAGCGACAAAGCGGCGCCGCGAGAAGTTGATCGCGAACTACTTCTTCTTCAACTCCGCGCCGTAGTTGGTCACCACGGTCACCGATTGACCGACCTGCTGCGAGATGCGGTCGAGAAGGATTTTCTTGCCGTCGGGTGAGACATCGAAGAAAAACTGCGGCGACGACCAGTTCGTGATCAGCACCTGCGGGGAGCCGAATTGCAGCGCGCCGCCGGCTTCCGTTACCGGCACGCTGTAAAGATTCAGCCTCGGATCCATGTAGTAGAGCTGCTTGCCGTCGCTGCTCCACTTAACCCACACGCCGCCGTGTGTAGAAACCTGCCACTTCCCTTGACTGCGGAACGCCGCCACATAGACTTCGCTGGCGCCGGATTCGTACGACACATACGAAAGCCAGCGTCCATCGGGCGAAACCTCTCCGTCCGTTGCATGCGGAACCACCAACCAGGGCTTACGCCCTCCTTCTAGCGGCAAGGCCCACAGGTCCTCAGCGCCAATTGGTCCCCGCGCGTAGATCAGGTACTTGCCATCAGGGGTCCATTGCTCGACGAAGACGAGCTGGTTCTCGACATACAGCTGCTCTTCCGGCCCGCTGCCATCAGAAGGTTTGCGGCTGATCACGGCGTGCCCGCCGCTATCGGTGACGTAAGCGATCCACTTGCCATCCGGTGACCACGCCGGGCCCTCGTTGGAAATCGGCCCGAAGGTTAGCCGGGTACGAACGCCGCGCGCCAAATCCAGCACCCAGATGTCGCTCTGGCCATCGTCAATCTCCAGCGCGATGCGGTCTCCTTGCGGAGATAACGTCGATCGTTGCAGGTTGGGAAGGTTTTCGGCGATGGTGGTGACCTGCTTTCCGCCGCGGTCCGCCCACACCAACTGCCAGTTCGCGGCGCCGCCGTTGCCCAACACCAGCAACTTGTCGCTGAAAACCGAAGCATCCATGTGCCAGGTGGTGAGGTCGCTCAACACCCCTTTGGCAATCGTCACCGTCTCGCCGCTCAGCTTTCCATTACTCGGATCGAAGGACTGCGCCATCAGCTGATCGCCGCGCGCGAACAGCAGGAATCCATCCGCGTAGATCGCATTCGACAGCGAGTGGAAGAGCGGCCGATTCTCCTTCCCATCCAGCGACGCGAAGTACAGCATGTCGTTGTTCCACTTCGAGGGCTCGTGATTGATGGCCAGATAAAGAAAATGTTTGCCATCGGGCAGAAAGAACGGCCAGCGATGCGACGAATGCTGCGAGCGATCGACCTTGGTCACCTCGACCGGCGTTCCACCCGTTGCATTCAGACGCATTAGCGGATTCAGCGTCGCTGGTGAGAACAGAATCACCCCATCCGGTCCCCACGTGCCGCCGCGTCCAAACGGGGCGTCGGCAATCACCTGCGGCGAGTTGCCGTTCAGATCGATGGTCTTCAACTTGCCGTCGGCAAAAAATCCCAGCGCGCGGCTGTCCGGCGACCAGAAGGGAAACACCGCATGCTCGCTGCCCTGCAACGGCTGCGCCTCCAGAGAATCCAAAGGACGCACCCAGATGGCAGTCGAGCCGTCGACCTTGGTTGCGGTAAAGGCCAGCATCTTTCCATCCGGCGACAGCACCGGAGGTCCGGCCGAGTCGCCCGCCAGATTCAGTACCGTCTTCTCCGGCGGATTGATCATGGTACGCGTGACCTGCGTCCACGGAGTTGGACGAGTCAGCAGGAATGCCGCAATCACCGCCACCAGCACCGCAAGCGCAGCCGCAATCATCCAGGCATAACTCACGCGCTTAGCCGGAGCCGTGGCTGGCATTGCCTTCATTCCCGTCGAGGAGCTGCTGGTCACAATCCACTGCAACTGCAGCTTGACGTCGTGCGCCGTCTGAAAGCGATCGTCAGGATTCTTCTGCAGACAAGTATTCACCGTGTAGTCGAGCGCCGGCGGCGTCATCGGCTTGATGGTGCTGATCGGTTCGGGATCCTTCTCCAGAATCGCCGATGCCAGCGAGATCTGGCTCTTACCCTCGAAGGGTCGCTTGCCCGCCGCCATCTCGTACAGCACCGAGCCCAGCGCAAAGATATCGGAGCGCGCATCGGCCTCCTTACCTTCGATCTGCTCCGGTGACATGTATTGAATCGTGCCGACGACGGTGCCGGCAGAAGTCAGCGGACTGATCGGACTCGATCCGAGTGCCGTAGCTACCGCAGTGAACGACGGAGCCGATCCCGCACGCGAGCTCGCCGCAGCCACGCCCAGCGGCTTCGCCAGACCGAAGTCCATCAGCTTGGCGCCGCACGGCGTCAGCATGATATTCCCAGGCTTTAGATCGCGATGAACAATTCCGTGTCGATGCGCGGCTTCCAGCGCCTCGCAAACGTCGATGCCGATCTTCAGCGTCTCCTTCACCGGCAGCGCGCCCTTGCGCAAGCGGTCGGCCAGCGACTCGCCCTCCAGAAATTCCATGATCAGGAAATCGACGCCGTCCTGGTGGCCGACGTCGTAGAGTGTGCAAATGCGCGCATGATTCAGCGCTGAGATGGCCTGCGCTTCACGATCGAAGCGTTCCTTCGCTTCTGGGCTTTCGGAGAGATGACCGGGCAGGACCTTGATGGCTACCGTGCGGTTGAGCCGCATGTCGACGGCGCGATACACCTCACCCATGCCGCCCGCGCCAATGGCAGATTGAATTTGGTAGGCGCCCAGCTTTGTGCCATGGTTAAGGGTCATTGGATCGCGTCATTATAGGCTATCGTTTAAGATACAAGTCAGTGAAGGCAGGTGTCGACGCGAATAATGATTCGTCTATGCTTTCACAGACAGTGATAGTTACACTGCCAGCCGTCTTCGAACGGCTGTCGCATGAAATCCGGTTCACCGCCGAAGGTCGTTATGACAGGGGCTGGCTGAACTCAGTAGCTAGGCTCTCTAGGAAACAGGGCGAGACGCCCGCACACACAGCTGTGCCCGTTGTCACGGAGCGTGGAGGACAGGAACCCATACTCTGACACAGGTCCGCGACACTGCCACGAGGAGTATTCGACGATGGGTGCAATCCTGAGGAGAAACGAAACGCTACTACGAAGCTAATAAGATCGGTGCCCATAGCTTCAAGTGCCTCCACTTCCGCGACTGCAAGCGAAAATGCCTCGGCTTCACGAAGGCTAGGGAGCCTTTTATTGGGAGCGAATACGAGAAAGGCACGCTGCCACGAATTCTGTTTGTCTCACTCGATTCGGGTGGCGGAAACAAGTACGCTAGGTACAGAACGGCTGAGCATCACCGTGTTTGGGCAGAGCACGACTACCGCCCGTCGGCAGATACCGGCAAGCGCCAGCACTGGTACCAAACTCATGTGTTCGCGTTGACGATACTCAAGCGGTTTGAGCCGTCGTTAACGTTGGAGACCGTCAAGCCTTTCTTCGCGCACACCAACTGTGCGAAGTGCTCTCAGAACAAACACAAGAATGAGCAAGCAGACGGGCAACTCTTCCGCAACTGTCGGTCATATCTCGGAGGCGAACTGAAAGTGCTCGCGCCCGATATTCTCGTGACCCAGGGAGATCACGCGCGAAGTGCGGTGTTACTCGCGATTAAGCGCGGCGATATTTCGCTGCTCAAGTCCGTCGGTACGACTTGTGGGTATGGAATCCTCGAAATCGGCGGGAAGGCAGTTCTTTGGCTGCACACCTATCACCCGCAGGCGCGTTACAACAGGTTCTTCATACGGCGTGATCGCTGTTGGCAACGTTGGGCAAGAATTGCTCCCGATTGGTATCGGGAGAATCGCTAGTTTCATGTCAGAGGCCAGAGAGACGGAAAGGCTACGTGCAACTAGCGTGCAGAACTGCCGTACTCATGCTGGTTTTTCGCTGGGCTGGTGCGGGGAAGAGCAATGAAATCAACGGGACTTGATGATGACCCCTTGGGCTCATAACCCAAACGCCATTAATGAATCTGCGATGATGCTGTTTGGGAGCGCCGGTTTAGCCGGGAGAGCTGGGGGGCCTAAAGCGGGCATACGCCGTCGATCGCCACTGAAAATCTTCGACCTGCAACAGTCAGGCGTTCGCGAACCGCCGGGCTGGCTGGCATGACCATGTATCCGGTGGTCAAGTCGCCGAGAAGCAAGGACTCGCCCCGTGGGCGTAGCCGCCAACGGAGTGCGATCAACACGCACAATGCGGAGTCCATCATATCCTGGTGTGCTTTTCGCAGCCGGGCAATCCTCCCAGTATCGCGGCACCATCTCGCCAATTCCTCGCAACCCAGCGCTTGGGACTCCTGCGCTGCGGCCTCTGCAACACGAACCCAGTCGTCCGCCCGGAAGGTTTTCCAGCGATCGGGGTTATACCTCGGCCCACGCAGCCTTCCGAAAAACTCGACGCCCAGTGACGCGAGAGCGAGTGCAGGAAACACCTCCATCAGATAGAGGCCGCCGGTCGCCACTCGAGCCTTCTCTGGGTCCTCCACGGCCCTCAATTCCCTAAGGAAACGCCAGATTGGCGAGGCGTTACAGAACATGCCCAGCCTTCCACGGTTGGAGGGCTGCACCCCGCCGCCGAGCCAGCTAAGGAGCGAAGCGGCCGTTCGTTCCACGGGCCGCATTCCTGTCAAGTTCGGAACTACGGTCGGCTGATCCAGCGCGATGAGCGTATTGCCATTGTCGGACCGGACGTTCCGGATGAACGTGAGTGCCTGATCGAAAGACACCAACTGCGGAGCATGGAACTGCGATGGATGGCCGTTCTCGATGCCGACGGCGCAAATGGCTCCTGGAGATTTCGCGTTATCCGTCCAGGCCGAATCGAAGCCGATGTAAGCATCCATACATGCGTACTTTCAGTGATATATTTCAGACGCGCGACCAATGGTAGCTTGCGGGCTGGCCGCCGCCAAAATCTTGCCGCGGAGCCTTGAAGGCGCGTGATCCAGCACCACCGGGCTGATGAGCACCGGGCGGTCGCCAACTATCAATTGTCAGGAGTGGCATACAGGTCGAACCAAAGCGAAAAACGCGACCCGTCGGGTGTTTTGTTTGGAAGGAGGACTCTCCTATGGCGTGCGCAGCCGGGCTCATGGTCTTACTGCTTTGCAGTCTCCCCACTGCAGCAGCCCAATCCTCACCGCCAACAGCACCCACGGAGAAAACCGTCGAGATTGTGCCCTATGTAACCGTGGTGTTTCCGGATCCGTGGGTGGTTACCAGTCGCACTCGGAGCACCATCGAGCTCGCCTATCCTTTCTCGGGGGAGCGAGCGAAGAGGGTCTTGAATCCAGGGGAGGTCCTGCATTCTGGCAAACCTCTGGTCACTGCGAATGCCACAATTGCGATCGAAGTCGATTCCTTGGCCAGTCATGCGGATGCAGTCAAACGGCTGGCCTTGATCGCTTCTGAAGCGTCAGAATCACCGTCCTTGTTGGTAATCGCGGGCTGGCCCGCCCTCGAGCGGCGTCGAACGGCGCCTTTACCCAGCCCTGGACTACCCAGCCCAGGACAGGCGCAAAATACAGTCGAAGGAAACGCGACTTTTGTAACCACTGCGATCGCCGCTGATACTTATCTCATCCGCTTTGAGGCAGTCGTTGCACCGGGTGCTGATCCGAAGCTGGCCGATGCCGCAGAGTCCATTGCCCGTAACATTCGTGTCCGCCCGGGAGACGCCCAGACCGCACGCGCCGACCTCGAGACCCTCTCCAAATCCATTGCTCAGCCGCGAACCACTCTCCCGGCGACAAAGCCCCGTGGCCCCACGCCTTCTCCACCTCCGCCGCCGGCAGCGCCTCCGCAAGGAACTCAGCAACCAGGGACGGCTTTGGTCCAGAACGGCCTTGGGGAATTGGAAGTGGCGGTGTCTGACGATGGCATGCATGTGGTCGTCGCTGCGAACAGCGGTTTTTCCTTCTCCGACGACGGCGGCCAAACATTCCAGTCCGGGGGAAGCATCCCGTGCATATTCGCTCTTTGTTTCGGCGACATCTCCCTGGCTGTCGGAAAGAGTGGGGCGATTTATTTCTCATGGGTCGGAAATACCGTCAATGAGCCTGGACCGTTCGCACCACCCAATGGCGCGACTAACACCATCTCGGTCTCCTCAGACAATGGTCACACCTTCAAGTTTGCCGGCAATGCAGTCCTATGTCCGAACACAACCCCGTTGGTGTGCAGCGCCCCCGATCAGCCGCACATTGCGGCGGACCGCTTCTCGCTCTCCTTCGCGGGGCAGGATCGCGTATACCTAGTGTGGCGCAACTTCTCCGGTCTCGGCTTGACGCCGAGAATCGTCTGTTCCATCGACGGCGGCCTGACCTGGCCTGAGCAAGCCTCGATTGACGTGTCGGGCGATTTTCCGCGCGTGACGGTCGGCCCCGACGGTTCCGTATTTGTCGCGTATGTCAGCGGCGGCAACATCATGCTGCGCAAGTACAGCGCCTGTGACGCAGGCTTCAACCCACAGCCCAATGTGGTCGTTTCAACCTTCGCCAACGTTGCCTGTCCGGTGCCCGGACTGGACCGCTGCAACGATGGAAACGTCCTGAGCAGCCCGACCGCCTCGGTCGACCCGCTCGATGCAACCCATGTTTACGTTGCTTGGGCTACAGCCACCGAGACGGGCAACGAAGACATTCGTGTTGCCGAATCCAGGGATGGAGGTCTGACGTTCCCACGCTCCGCCCGGGTCAATAGCGCGGTTACGGCGCGGCGCTTCATGCCATGGGTGTGCTCCAGTCAGGGTAACGCTCTGGTTGGCTGGTACGATCGAAGAACTGCGACTACAGCCAACAACGATCTCACTGCATACTTTGCCGGCATGGTTACGAGCGGTTCCGGCGGTCTTCAGGTAAGTGCAGACGTCAACGTCTCCGGCAGTTCAGACCCGCAGTGCGCCTCGGGTTGGCCTTGTTCTACCCGAACTTCGACAGACGCCACTTCATGCTCGGTGCAACCGCAGCTGGCCGGCACGTGCAGCACTCCACCCAATAACGCCTGCGACTTCGCCCATCCGAATTGCCTCAATGGAGGCACCTGCAAGACCGGAGGCGGCTGCCCCAAGTACGGAGACTACAACGGAGTCGCCTGCATATCGGGCCGACTCTTTGCGGCGTGGGCTTCCGCCACTTCTCCCCCGGGCATCGCCGGCGTGACGGGTATTAGCATATTCTCCACCAGCTTGACCCTTCCCAACCCCACCTGCTCTGCCGGCCTCACCTTCTGCTCGGGTGAGTGTGTTGACACCGCGTCGGATCCCTTGAACTGTGGCGGGTGCGGAAACATTTGCAGAACTCCTAAGTCTAACTGCGTTGGAGGACACTGCAGCGGCTGTCCACTCGGCACCCAGTCTTGCTGCGGAGGCGAATTCTGCCGTAAGACCTGTCCAATTTGTCCCTGACCTGGGATTCCCGACGCAGTCGAGCAGCTGTGAGCGCAGGATTGGAATGTACCGGTAACCGCCGATTCAATCAAAGCGATTGGCTGAAACGAACTTATTTCTGAAATCAGTTAACGTGCTCCACCGACCTTCGGCACGTTTCGTGGAAATCCGGTAAGTAGTTGTGACTGATTGTATTAGGCGAGAAAGTGGTGGTCTCTCGTGGCCGGCGAGCGGCACCAGATTTTCCAGAGACTTAGGCTTCATAAACCCAAGACCCGCGGTTGAAAGCACCCCCCAATCGTGGGGTCGCAGCTTCACCAGTTAATTGGCAAGCAAATTTTGGTTAATGCCAGGATGGTTACACTGCCAGCCGTCTTCGAACGGCTGTCGCGTCCCTTTTCGTGCCACTCCAGTAACGTCGGGCTTCTTTACTAGCGAGGCGCCTGTTTTCTCGTATTTGGCGGCCTTTTGCCCCATCTCAGCCCTCGACCTGTAGCAGAGAAATTCGCTTCTGGTTTACCAGAGCGCAAACCCTCTAAATTTCTCTGGACCCCATAATCGGAGTACAGGTCTGCGCCTGTCGCTGGCGAACGGAATGCGATCTGGGAGCGAATGGCTCGCGAACGCCGATATCCCAGCTTCGACCTGTACGAGAGAAAATCCACTTCGGTTTACCACAGCATAAATACCAGAATTTTTTCTGAAGGCGGAAATCCGGGTACAGGTTCGCGCGCCAATCTGTAGCGGAGAGCTCGCGATTCGACTCTCTCCCGGGCAGGAAGTCAGCGAACCGCCGCCTTTGCTTCGCCTACACCACGATAGCTGCGGAATTCCGCGCCGTTCCAGAATAACAAGCGGGTTGCGATTGGCCGCATGCAGACCGAATTGACTGTCGGTAAACAACCGCCATATCATCAGGCGGTCTTTTTTCATCCGGCCCGAATATGATCGATACGACGATCTCGCATTATCGAGTCATCGAAAAGCTCGGCGGCGGCGGGATGGGCGTCGTCTACAAGGCGGAGGACACGCGCCTCCATCGTTTCGTGGCACTCAAGTTTCTGCCAGAGGAAGTTGCCCGCGACCCGCAGGCACTTGCGCGCTTCCAGCGCGAAGCGCAAGCTGCATCAGCGCTGAACCACCCGAACATTTGCACTATTTACGACATTGGAGAGCACGATGGCAAAGCGTTTCTCGCCATGGAATTCCTGGATGGCGTGACGCTGAAACATCGCATCGGCGGCAAGCCGGTCGAAACCGACGTTCTACTCAGTCTGGCCATTGAGATTGCCGACGCATTGGACGCCGCCCATACGGAAGGCATCGTCCATCGCGATATCAAGCCGGCAAACATCTTCGTTACGAAACGTGGGCACGCGAAGATCCTTGATTTCGGTTTGGCGAAGGTCGCGAGCAAGATTGCCTCGTCGAGCAAGGTTGCGGCAGCCGAAACGGTGCTGGAAGTCGACGCAAGGCACCTAACCAGCCCCGGCTCGACGCTCGGCACCGTCGCCTATATGTCGCCGGAGCAGGCCCGAGCGAAGGAGTTGGATGCCCGCTCCGATCTGTTTTCGTTCGGAGCCGTCCTCTACGAGATGGCGACGGGGACGTTACCTTTTCGTGGAGAGACCTCCGCGGTCATATTTCATGCCATTCTGCAGACCACACCGATTCCGCCCGCGCGGTTGAATCCCGATCTCCCGCCTAAGTTGGAAGAGGTCATCCATAAGGCGTTGGAGAAGGATCGGGATATGCGCTGTCAGACGGCTGCGGAGCTGCATGCCGATCTTCTGCGGCTCAAACGGAGCCTGGAGTCCGGGAAAGCCACTCCGCGCACGCCGCGTTCTCGCAAGGCGTTCGATTCTATTGCTGTGCTCCCTTTCGAAAACGCGGTCGCCGATCCTAGCACGGAGTATCTGAGTGACGGCATTACTGAAAGTATTATCAGCAGCCTCTCTCGGTTGCCTAAACTCCGGGTCATGGCACGCAGCACGGTGTTTCGCTACAAAGGCCAAGCTCTTGACCCGCAGAAGGTGGGTAATGAGCTCAACGTTCGCGCTGTGCTAACGGGTAGAGTCGTTCAACGCGGCGACTTGTTGACAATTGGAACCGAACTGGTCGACGTCGCAAATGGATGGCGGCTCTGGGGCGAGCAGTACAACCGAAAACTTGCGGACGTGATGGCAATCCAGGAGGAGATTGCAAATGAAATCTCCAGCCGGCTGCGGCTCAGCATTACGGGGGACGAAAAGAAGCGTCTGAGTAAAAGGCCGATGGTGGACCCAGACGCCTATCAGGATTATCTTCGCGGCCGATTCTACTGGAACAAAAGGACCGCCGATGGAGCGAAGAAAAGCATCGAGTACTTTCAGCGAGCCATCGACAAGGACCCGAGCTATCCGTTACCGCAGGTGGGGCTCGCCGACTCCTACAATATTCTCGGTTACTATGCCTACGCCCCTCCCGTGGACGTTTTTCCGAAAGCCAAAGCAGCTGCTTTAAGAGCTCTCGAGATTGACGGCACGCTCACGGAAGCCCGCGCCTCTCTCGCCTATGTGCGGCTTTACTACGAATGGGATTGGGCAGGCGCCGAGAAAGCGTTCGAAGACGTCATCGAACAGAATCCAGGGTACGCGACGGGACACCTATACTACGCAAATTGTCTTTGTGTTTTGGGAAAGTTCAGCGAAGCCATAGCACAATGGGCGAAAGCCCGCGAGCTAGACCCGCTATCCCTCATCATCAACACCGGTCCGGGCTGGACATTTTACTTTGCACGGCAATATGAAGAAGCAGTGAGATGGTTGCGAAATCCGCTGGAGATCGACTCCCATTTTGTGTATGCGCATGCAGTGCTGGGTCAAGCCTATTTACAGCTTGGCCGTTGCCAAGAAGCCGTCGCAGAGTTGCAGGCGGCTTCCGAACTGTCAGGGGCCAGCCCTCCGTATCGTGGGATGCTCGGGCACGCCTTCGCCGCATCCGGCAATTCCTCTGAAGCTCACAAGATTGTGGATGAACTGAAGGAACAGGCCGCGAGATCTTACGTTCCCTCCTACTGCATCGCAGAAATCTTTTTAGGCTTAGGCGATAGACAGCAGGCTCTGGCATGGTTGGAGAAGGCTTATGAAGAACGCGAACGCCGGTTGGTCATGCTCAAAGTTGAGCCGGAGCTCGATCCTCTCCGAATTGATGCCCCATTTCAGAGTCTACTGCAACGCATGAATTTCCCCAGCTGAGTGCAAGCTCGCGATCAGTAGCAAGCTTCGACTCAGATTGGTCCTTGAGAGCGGTGCAGCCGAACCGCTCCGGCGAGGAAGGCGACGGTCATCGCCAGCCCGTTCCAAAGACCCGTGATCGCTCGGAAATGACCGGGTGTCAGGTGTGTCATCGGATTCCATCGCGGTGCTCCCTGGCAGGATGACAGCTTCCGCACCACTCCCCATACGGTTCCCCACCATGGCTGCTAAATGAGTAGTGTTACACGCGATCTTCTCAAGCTCCGAAGCGAACCGAATGCGATCCAGGAGCGAATGGTGCTCGAATGTGCATTCCGGTGGAGGGCCCACCCCAGGCAAATCATCAGAAGCGCTGGAGCGGAACGTCAATGAGCCGCGGCGGCTTCCTGTTTGCTTAGTGCCTTCTCGAAGGTCTCCTGAGCGTCAGCCACGAACGCCTTGTAGCCATCAGGGTCGATAAAAACAAGGGGACCATCTTGCGGATAGCGCTTCAGTTTGGTGAGCATGTCGAAGTACCCACCATGGGCTCCCAGAAACACGTCGCAGGGCAAAGCACGCAACACCCGGAAAGTATGCTGAAAATCCTGCGCGATGCCGGGGTAGCTTACGGGATGACCGGGCGTAGCCACGAAGTGGTATTCCGACCAAAAACTCACTCCCCCGACGATCACGATATCCCGCATCGTCTCCGCTGGCTCTCCTGGAAGGTGAGAGCGCATCGTCCAGGTGGTACACCCGCGCGTATGGCCGGCGGTTTTGTGGGCTGTCAGCGTCACGCCCCCCAGGCTTACCGTGTCTCCGTCATGCAGAACGCGATCCACGTGTACGGGAGCGTATGTGGGGATGTTAGGCGAAGGCGATAAGAAGTCTGCCCGTCCGCCAGTTTCAACGACGCTCACGTCGCCGTCCATCACCATGTTCTTCGCATTTGTCTCGCGAATCACTTCCGCGGCACCCGCCATGTGATCGGCATGCGCCTGGCTGTTGAGCAGAATTTTGGTGCCATTCCAACGAAAACCTAGCGCCTCCACACTCTCCCGTAGTTGCGATGGAGAAGTGGCCAGATTCGCATTGATGAGGATATTTCCCTTTGGCGTGACTACGAGGTAGCTCGCAAGGTCCTGGCTTCCCACGTAGTAGAGGTTGTCAGCAATTCGAAACGGAACAACTGGAGTCGTCCACGAACGGGCTACCTGAGCCAGGGTGAGTTTGGGGCAGCAGAATAAAAGCAGTAACAGGCAGGAGAGGATAGCGCGCATTCTGCTTTTGTAGCAGAGCGGGAAGAGATTAGGTTGGTCGGAACCGCTGAGGAGGCGAAGCGCTCATTAACTTCAAAGGCACTCCAGGAATCCCTAAACACGCCTGTCACAGGATCTATTCTGGATTGATGCTAAATCGCCGATCCGCTCTTCCGATAAGCCGGCATAGCGTTACTTTGGACATTAGCTACTCTGCTTGCGCTCCGCTACGCGCCTCGGCCAATTCCTGGCGCACAGGCCTATCGGCGCGCTCCGCAACCTTGAGCAACCTTCGGAAATATGTCTGCGCCGTCAGTTTATCGCCGGCCAGCTTGGCCGCTTCCGCTGCTCCGTACAGGGAGCGAAAGCGGTTTGGCTCCTTAGCCAAGGTCGCTTCAAATTCCTTGAGTGCTTCCGAAGGACGGTTCAAAGCAAGCAGCATCTCCGCCAACAGTTCGCGCGCCGGAGCAAGAGGGCCCGGTGTGATCACGCTTTTTTCGGTCTTGTCTTCCTTTTCCGCTGCCGCGTGCATTTCAGTAAGAGCGCCCTGGCTATCGCCTTCAGCAAAGGCGAGCCATGCGGATACTTCCTGTCGCTGAATTTCTACCTGGTTAGCCCAATAAGCTTCTTTCCTCTGGGTCAGTTTGTTGCTCATCTGCCCTAAAGAGTCGATGGCTGAGAGTGCGGCTGCACGATCCTTAAGATGCGCGGCTCCCAGACCCCGGGCAAAGTACGTGATCGCATCGGTATAGGGAAATGGGCTGGGGAGCGGCTCCAGCCTGGCTGTATCGGACCACGCTTGCCGTTCCAGGCAATATCGGGCAGGAATCGCCGCGTGCGCAAAGTATGCCGCAGCAGGACTGGCCGCTGCGACGTTCGGAGCTACCGGGTCGAAATGGGCGAAACTCTGAGCGGCCGATTCCACCAGATGCTTCGCGGCGTTGTCCTGCGCGGTCTGCAGATAGGCGTAGACCATGTAGTCGGTGGCGTGCAACTCTTCGGGCGTCTGACCAGCGCTTCGTGCGGCGGCGGCAGCGGCTAGGTTGGCGTCGATGGAGCGCTGCCAGTCACCGACTCGGGTAAACGTATGGGAGGGCATGTGCAATGCGTGCGGCGTGGAAGGTGCAATCTCGCTATAGCGTTGTGCAGCTCCGATCGCCCGCGCAGCCAGCGGTGGAACGTCGTAAACGTGAATGATGTAGTGAGCCAGCCCCGGATGATTGGGATACTGAGCGAACAGATTTTCCAGGATTGCACCGGCCTTGAGTTGCTTGGCGTACGTCTTATCGGCCGGATCGGCATCGGAGCCCAGAGCCAGCGCATAGAAAATGGCCGCTTCGGTGTCGTCGGGGTAAGCGGCACTGAGAGCGGCCATCGCCTCTTCATATGCCAGCTTCCGTGATTGCTGATCGGTGTGCGCGGGATCGGTGAAGAGGTGCGCGACCGCCTCGACATAGGCTCGCTCACGCTCAGTCTTCGGAGGGGCAGCTCGCGCCCGCTTGACGGCTTTGAGGCCCTGCTCCAGTTGCGCTGGAGACTTGAGCCCTGCGGCAAACGGGTTACCCCAATTGCTCAGCGCGACACCCCAGTAGGCGATTGAACAGGACGAGTCGCTTACTAGAATCGCATCAAATGCTTCAATGGCGCTCGAAAATTGGAACGAATGCATCAGAGCGACGGCGCGATTGAACTGAGGTTGAACAGCACCACTGCAGGAAGTAATGAACGTTACACTGCCCAGAGTCTCAGGCGAAGTGTGGCGATAGTCAGCCTGCGCGTGACCCGCGTTCGGAGCCAGGAGCGCAATCGCCGCAATGAACCGTGTAACGCGCATGCGCATGGTTGTTCCTTCTTGATCGAAGTCAGGCGCGGAATTGTATGGGATAATCCCGCGGTCCGTTCACATTTTGGCCACCTCCGGAGCCCTCCAGTCCATGCCGCGCAGCCAAGAGAACCTGGTTCGCACGTGACTTGCCGCCAAGCCAGCCAATTCACTGCTGGTTCGCTCGTGAGTAAGTATGGGCCTGCTGGTACAGTGTCTTTGGGCAGCCGGAAGCGCCTGCTGGTCGGCACTCTGGAAGACACACGGGTGGCCTTAGACCCTATCCCATAAACATCGCAGCCCACCGTCAAAGTCGGGCTAGAAATCTCCGGACGGGACGCCCGCAGCATTCCTCACCAGCTTCATTTCTCGTGGCGAGAGATTGCCGTATCGGCCTGAATCGATTTGCTGCAGCCGGGCCTGCGGCGGCATGGCGCGTAGAGCGCGGATGACGTTCTGCACTTCCGGACGCAGGGACGCAAGCTGGCGCTCAGCCGAAGCTGGACGGTAGCTCGCCCCGCTCATAGCGGCTGCCGCACTGTAGTTTGCAGCCGGATGGCGATACACCGCTTCATGCAGAGTCGCGCCGTTCGCGGGAGCGCTCAGTTGACGAGGAGGAGCGCTGTTCTGATAGTTGCCGCTAGCCTGCGCCGGAGGAGCGGGAGCCGAATAGACTGTCGAACCGCTACTCGGAACATAGTAGCCCGGAGCGTAGTAAGAGTACGGATAGTAGGGATAATAGTACGGATAGGAATAGCCGTAGGGGTATCCGTAATATCCATAATAGGGCCAGCCAAAATTGAAGCTGACGCCGAAGCCCCAAGGCCATCCCCAACCTCCGCCCCAGCCACCGTAGTAGCCGCCATAGCCGCCGCGCCATCCGCCGTAGTAGCCGCGGTAGCCGCCGTAACCGCCGCGATAGCCACCATAACCGCCGTGGTAGCCGCCGTAACCGCCGCGGTAGCCGCCACCATGCCAGCCGCCATAGCCGCCGCCACCGTGGAATCCTCCACCGCCACCGTGGAATCCGCCTCCACCGCCGCCGTGGAATCCGCCTCCACCACCGCCGCCATGGACACCAGCAAAAGCAAGCTCAGCCGAACCTCCGAACACTAGCAATACCAAGCTAAGGAAAAGAACCCGCAAGACACCAGGCCGATTCATGTTCTCCCTCCACAGTTGCATGCGACGGCAGCAACACCCATTATTGTAGGCCGAATTTCCCGCTTCTTGCCTCGAAAAAATTCAAGGCCACCGGCCCCACTATCTTTTGATGCAGCCCTAAAGAAAGCCGTTTCCGAGGATGCCCCACGAACATCTTCAGCCAGCCCGAAATCCGCCATGTACGACCCGCTGCTAACCATGACGGCCGGCTTCGCATCCCGGTGGACGATGCCTTTCTCCTACGCCGCCGCCAGAGCCTCCGCCAGCGCACCGGCAATTTCGACGATCTGTTGGAGGGGAAGCCCGCCTGCGCAGATGATCTGATTTACTGAATCGCGTCCGGCTGAGGTGTGGCACGCCTGCGTACGGCGAGTGACACCAGATCATGTCGGCCACCGATGGCAAGGCTCGTCTGAAGACATTTGAAGTTACTTTGACGCGGGCTTTAGGACCACCATGTTACGTTCGTCGCCCGCTATCACCTGGTAGAAGCTTTTGACCTGCCCCGCCTGATCGACGGGCACACTTAACTGTTTTATCTCGTAGCGGCGACGGTAATGGATGGTTCCGCCCTGGACATCTGTTGTGGAATGGTAACTGGCGAAGCTGTAGTCTGCATTGGCCGGCGCTGGCAGATCGTCGATTTCATATCCGCTAGGTATAGCAATGTCGAAGCTGTCTGTTTCGAGCGCGGCACCGCTAAACTCGAAGGCGTATTGTCGGGGCTTGTTGGTCTTAGCGAGGCTGACGGCTTTCACCCCGATCACTCGCGGGCGTACCAGGACTAAACTCCCCGCGGTCTTGGCATAGTTGGGAGATTCAAAAGAGTAATTGAAGCCAAAAGGAAGATCGGTCTTATTGAGGTTTACTACGGAGGCATGGGTAATGCGGTAACTGGTAAGCGACGCCGACAGCATGCTCTCGATGGGCTTTATCTGATCGGTACGAGTGGTTACCTCCCGCAGTGCCTCACGCTCTCTTCTGGCTCTGTCGCCCACTCGAACCTCGGTCACATCCCCTTTCAGCGTACCCGCACTATCGAGAGTCAGCTTTGCTGTGCGCTGGATGCTGTTCGTTGCGGGAGATTGTGTAGGCAGCTGAAGCAACTCCCCTCCGTCCGGAGTAACCAGCAAGCCAAATCCGGCCTGCAGGTAACTTCCAATCTGCCCAAAAGGCGTTAGCTCGTCGGTGGGATCGAACAGCAGCAGCCGTCCGTAAATGGGATGCCGCAAGATGGCAGCTAACGAGGGATCCGTAACCGTCTCGGGCAATCGTATGGCAACAATCGCGTGATTGAACGCATACACGTTGGCCGGGGTTTGCGGAGTTACTGCCCCACGCCGAGCATTGACAACTACATAGTAAGACTCAACCTTGATTTCGTGCAGCATTGCAATCGTCAAAGTTGCCTTGTCCTTGCAATCGCCATAACGATGGGCAAATATCTCCGCGGCCGAATGCGGCTGCCACCCGCCAATCCCTAACTCGATTGCGACGTACCTTAAGTCATGCTGGACGAACTTGGCAATCGCCTGCATCTTGGCCAGGCTACCGGTCGCGGGCTCGGTTAAGTTGGTTACGGACTGCTTGATTTCGACTGATGCATCAGCGCGGCCCGCCGTCAGGCCGCGATACCAGTCGCCCATCTGCTTCCAGCTGGTAAATGCATTAGCTGCAGTCTCGCCCGGAGGGACGAAATAGATGACCATTTGTCCAGCAATGCCGCGCATAGCCGGCATGTCTTCTTCGTGGCGGATCTGGTTTACGTCGGAGATCGTCCATTGCCACCGATTGTTAGCGGATGGGGATGGTTTGCTCTCCGGATAGTTAGCCCATTGGGACACGTAGGTCCAGCCCGAAGGAAGCTCAAGGGAATAGCGGGACTCCCGCACCGGAGTTACGCTTTGGAAATTCCAGACGTCCTGCAAGATCAGCGGTTGCTCCTCTGTCTCGTATTCGTATCCGACAATGCTGCCGGGATCGGCCGCCGGTATGCGGATGAAGCGTTCCTTTACGTCGCTGATCAGTTCGCTACCCTCAAAGCCTTCCAGCGATACCACCTGCGCATCCTTATCCTTTACCTGATAGTCCTTACCGCTGGCGGGAATGCACCATGCCCGCATTCCTAAAACCTTTTTGTGCGGCTCGACGGAAATCACGACATAGCCATAGTCGCGGCCAGCTGGTCTCAAAATCTTATAGGCCCTCCGCACCGAGATCTTCAGACTGCTTGCAGATTGGAGGCTGACATTTTTTTCGTCGTAAAGAAGAATTGCATCTGTTTCTTCGTCATGAGCCGGCAAGGGAACAGCAGCGAGCGCATGCATCCACTGGGGCGCCTCATCGCTCGCCCAAGCTTTCGTTGCGCTCGTCAGCCAGCATGTAAATGCCGCTATCGCGACGAAGAAAATCGCTCCGTCAATTGCTGGCCGCCGCCACCTGTGGCTGTACCATGACCTGTAAGTCATCGCCGGTCCTCACCGATTGGAAAAACGAACGCAATGCCGGATACTGGTCAGTCGGCATTATTAGCACATTCAGTTGCAGCGTGCGCCTGATGTGCACCGTGTTTTTGTCAGCTTCCGCCTTTAGGCTGTACGAAATCGATGGCCCTCCCTGGGTATGAGGAGCCGGGAGATTGCTGACACTCCATCCCGCAGGTAGCTCGATTCGAATGTCATCGGTCTTCTGGAAGGGAAACTGGAAGTAGACCGGATGAACCCGGTCGGCATGCTCAAATATTCCTTTTTCGGTGGAAGCAAAAATCCCCACTGGAACCAGCATCCGTTTGCCAGCGCTCGAGGCCCATCCGGGAACCTTGATTTTGAATTCTGCGGTCATTTCCGGCGACGAACCCGCCCAGTCCGGCTGATTCTGAAGTTCGACTTCCGTCGTCGCAGAAATGTAATCCTGCACCTGAGCCTCCAGATATTTCTTATGCTCCTGGTCGTCACCATGCCTCTGCTCGACCCGCCTCGTCATAGCCTCGAAACCCGAATAGGTAAGCGTAAGGTTGCCTTCCAAGTCGCCGTCATCGGCGAGTTTCAAGTTGGCCTTACGCACAATCTGAGACGACGAACTCTGCGGCAAAGGAGTGCGAATCCACGTACCGCCATCTTTGTCGAGCCGTAAACCTTGTACCCCGGTCTCAGTCCACTCCAGGAATCCAAACGGCGCGAAAGCTGCTCCCGGATCGCAGTAGAATTCTTTTCCGTTCAATTTGACCAGCACGGCGTTGGCGTCCAACCTTGACGCATCCATTTGGCTGGGGTCGAAGAAGTAGTTTCTGCGATCGGAAACCCATAGCCCATAGGCTTCGAACCCAGCATCCCGAACCAATCCCAGGTAAAGCCAGGTTAGCTGTTGGCCATTTCCGTAGCCATGCTTCCAGACATCTTCAATGTTGCTGTTGGCTTTGGACGATTCGCGCTTCTCTTCCTGATCAGTCTTACGATACTCGTATGAGGTGTTGCGCAGCTGCTGCACGCGAGCGTAAATCTCCCGCAGCTTTACCTCCGGATCGTCGGACGGAGAAACAATTTGAGCCACGGCCGACCGTAGTGATCCCTGTTTTCCAAGAAACGAAGCCAATAGCTCGTAACGTTTCTTGCCTACTTTCATCCAGAATTTATCTTTGTCCTGCTCTGGAGTCTCGTAGCTATATACGAAATTAACCCTGGACTTCAGCTCATTCGCTGGGGGCATGAAGTCTTCCGTTCGGAAAGCGGGGATATTGTGGGCCTCAAGCCGAATAATATGATCGGGCCCTTCAGCGGGAGGGTTGGTTCCCGTCGGTAACCCGTTCCAACTCCAGTGCAGAGTGACAGTGCCGTGAGAAGGATTGAAACTTTTCAACGCGAACTTAGCGTGCTTGGTAAATAGGTCCTCACTAAGAATCCATTGCGAGTTATAAATATAGTGTTCACCAACGTCATAGGTGTAGTAATACTCGATGATGCTACCTGGTTGAACATTGGGTAGCGTAAAAACCTTGGCAAGATATTTCACGTTTCTTGCTTTGACAATAGTTTTCTCGAAGACCTTCCCATCGAAATTCGTAATGGTGCCGTTCGGCGCGATGGACCTGGCACGAATATTACTAACCTCCAGCGTGTCCTTCACAAAGGGTATCTCGACATCGGCGTACTTGCGTCCGGCTTCGGTCAGGATCTTGATGCGAAGGTAATTGTCCTGGTGTGAAGTGCGCCCGTTATCGTCCCTGTAGACGTCGCGAAAGAGGATGATGGCCGAGGCGCCGGGCGCGGCGGGCTCGCTCGTCATGCTCAGTTCCTCAGCGGAAACGGGTTGAAAGGTGGTACCGGCCTGAGCGTCATGCGGGGCAAAAGCGGCGATGGCCAGAAGGCCCAGCAGGATCGATGTGAGACGTTTCCTCGAGGGAAGAAGCGGCATGGCAAGACTCCCTTACTAATTCGGCAATTCGCTGATTGGGTCTCTCGAGAGTTGCCGAGACGACCCTCTTGCGACAGGGAGCGGAGAAACCTCACAACCGACTGGCCAGGGTCGAAAACGTCTACACTCTACACCAAGCTTCCCTCATCTATGTAGCAAAAACTGTTCCCGAATTGGGCGAAACGACGGAATTGGCGCACAGTCGTTAGACTGCTAACAACAGCTACTGGCTGAGCCTATGTAGACGGTCTTGTCCCGGCCATCGACAATTTGCGGATTAACCTGGCGAGCCGGCATTCCCGTTGTTCGCGGATTTCCAATCGGTGGCGAGCATTGCGTAGATCATGTCATCGACCCACTCATCCTTAAGCCAGAGACTTTTCACAAAATGCGCCTCTTTTCGCATCCCGACCCTCTTCATCAAGCTGATGGATCGAGCATTACGCGGATCGACGGAGCCGAACGCGCGATGTTTGCCGTTGGTGATGAGGAGATAGTCCAGCAGTGCTCGCATCACTTCGGTAGCGTGGCCTTTACCCTGGTGCCCGGGCGCCAGAGCAATTCCAAGTTCAGCCTGCCGTGGATCGGCTGCAAGCGCACGAAAACCACAATCGCCGATCAGTTCGCCGCTAGATCCCAAGGTGATTCCAATCTGATACCAACATCCGGGCGTGCCCGGCTCAATGTTCGGGAGATTGCGAATGTACAAGTCGACCTCGTCTCTTGCTTGCGTTCCCCATGACTGGAAACGAGAAACTTCAGGAAGAGATCGATATTCGAAGATTTTGCCGGCATCGCTGGCTTCGAGCTTACGGAGCACCAGGCGATCGGTCAGGATTTCTGTAAAGGTCATGCTGCTTTGTCTCCCGCAGCGTTTCAACTTGCCCGGCTAAGGGAAGGCTCGGGTTGGCGCCGACTTAAAATTCGTCATGCGGACGTCACAGCTTGGTTTCTGTCAAAGATCAACAACGACATTTGCGTTCGGCTGCGAGCAGCACACCAGCACATTTCCCGGAGCGGGTTGCTCGAGTGGTTCGGTGGCATAAGTAATCGAACCGTTAATCAGGCCAGTCATGCAGGTGTGGCACACGCCGCTCCGGCACGACCATCTGGCCGGAACATCACAGGCTTCAGCCAATTCGAGCAAGCTTGCGAATTTAGGGTCCCAGGGCACGGTGATGCCGCTGCGCGCAAACGATACTGAGGGGCCGGGACCGGGAGGGCCCGGGGGAAGGTGCGGCGTGTGATCAACCCGCGCCATACCTGGGGTAATAGGCTCCAGGGCGCCAAAGATTTCCATGTGTACGTTCTCGGCCAGCACGCCCCAACTCCGAAGTCCGTCGCCCATGTTCCGTAAGAAAGAAGATGGTCCGCATAGATAGTAATCGCCATTCCGGGGGACGCCCAGCTTTTCCAGCAGAGCTACTTCAATGTGTCCTGAAGCATCGAAATCCACGCCAACCTGGTCGGTCGCAGTTGGCCTGCTGTATACAATGCAACTTCGTTCGCCGGAGAGCTGTTTTAACAGAGAGCGCGATTCGTCCGCGAATGGATGATCGTCGCGACTGCGCGCTCCATAGATCCACCAAACCTGCCGTGGTGATTTTTCCGCGGCGAGTGTGTGCAGCATCGACAACACTGGGGTTGCACCCACCCCGGCACTTAGCAGAACCACCGGATTCTGGCCAGATCGCAAAGTAAAGTTTCCGCGCGGCGCGCTCACAGCCAACACCTCACCTTCGCGCACGTGGTTGCACAGGAACGAACTTCCAATCCCATTCAACTCGCTCTTGACGCTGATGCGAAAGTGATCGGTTCCTGGCAGATCGGACAAGGAATAGCTGCGCAGAACCGGCGGCTTACCCGGATCCACCTGCAACCGCACAACAATAAATTGACCGGGCTGAGCGACAGCAGGCAGTTTTCCTTCGATCGGCACCAGAATGAAGGAGGTCACGCTGTTGCTTTCCTTACGGATATGCTCGATTCGCATCGGCTTGAATCCGGACCATGCCGGCGCCGGCTCCTCGTTTGCGAGACCCGGATTCCCTGCGATAGTTTTTGGGTTCGGCTCCTGGTTGAGTATCGCTTGAAAAGAGGCTTGCCATCCCTTGCTGAGAGCCGGGATCCGCATTGCCCGTTCAATTTGTTCGCGAGAATGCCCGGGCAAATACAGCAGAGCATCCAAGTCCGCAACCGTGATCCGTTCCGGACCATCGGCGACTTTTAGGATGTCATCGCCCGCACCAACCTTTCCTTCCTGCAATACGCGAAAGTAGAATCCCGGCCTTCGGTGGGCCACAAGCAGGAACGGCATGCGAGGCTCGCTCATGCGAATCCCAACTCGATAGCAGGTTACGCGCGGCTGGGTCACTTCAAGTATTGCCTCGCCAATGCGGTATTGATCCCCGACGCAAACCTCGCCGTCAAGAAGTCCGTCAACGGTGAAGTTTTCTCCAAACTGGCCGAAGCTAAAATCGTTGCGGCCGAGAAACTCCTCCCAGTGGTGGTAGGAGTCCATCTGATAAACAAATACCGCGCGCTGCTCCCCACCGTGACCGGCGAGATCCCCCTGCGCGTCGCCCTCAATATTGAGCTGGCGCACCATTCGCCGATCTTGGACTGGGAATTTCCAGACCGCGGTTCGGACAGTCTTGCCGTTCCAGGTCACTTCGCGTGGAACACCGACATTCACTGACAGCAGCTTGGCCATCAGTTCCCTCCTTCTCCTCGCAACCCGAGGCTCCCCAGTGCCCGGGAAGAACCGAACATCAGAAGCAACCATAGCTGAACAAGCCGTTCCCGGCTAAATACCCTTGATTTCACCTCCGTCCATTCGGACCGAGGTACCGGTCATCCATTTCGCCGCGGGCGACACCATGAAGGCGAGCAGATCGGCGATTTCTTCTGGTTGTCCGTAGCGACTGATCCCCGCCTCTTGTGGAAATTCCCTGGTCGCCTCCTCCACGCTCATGTTGTGTGCGGGCGCCCACTTCTCCAGAAAGGAGCGACGCCGTCCGGTCATCACCGGACCCGGCACAATGCTGTTCACCTGCACGCCATCCTTGATACCTTGTTCAGCGAAGGCCTTAGCCAGCGCGGTGATGGCTGCATTCGTCGCCGCAACCGCCGCGAAAGCAGGCTTCGGATCAAGGGAAGCGCTGCCCGACATAAATACGACGGAGCCCTTCGATTTCTTAAGTGCCTCCCAGGCTGAGATGGTCACCCGGCGCGCGCCGTGCAGCTTCAATTCCATGCCCGCTCGCCACTGCTCTTCCGTCATTTCGAACAAATCGATTTGCGCCACTGCTCCCGCGATGTTCAGCAGAGCATCAATCCTGCCGAAACGATCTAGCGTGGTCTTAACGAGGGTTGCCGCAGACTCAACCTGGCTCAAATCAAGATCGAGAACCAGAGCCTCGGCTCCCGCAGCCTTTACGCTATCGGCAACCTCCTGCAGTGCACCCGCGTTTCGCGCAGCCAATACAATTGCCGAAAAATCACGCGCCAATCGAATCGCGGTAGAGCGACCGATACCTTGGCTGGCTCCGGTAACGATTGCGACAGAATTCATACCGTCTCCTTCTTCCCCGCTACGTTCGGGTGTGCAAATAAACCTTCGAATCGTGTCTAGGACACTGCCTGCTTGGCTTCCAAAATGACGTTCACAACCTCCTCCGGCGCAGTGAGCGATGGTGTGTGATCTACGGCAAGCGACCGTGTCGTAGCCTTCATGCGTTCTGCCATGAAGTGTTGTGTTTTAGGATTGATCATGCGGTCTTCTTCGGCGATCAGAAACCAGGAAGGCTTCGACCTCCACGCAGGCGTTGGAACAGGTTCCTGGATGCACTTCAGTGCGAGTGGCCGCTGCACAGCCGCCGATAATGCAATTTGATCGGCCGTCGCATTCTGTGCGAAGGCGTTTCCAAAGCCTTCCTCGGGCATCCAGATAAAACCGTCAGCATCCGGGGCGAGTTTCGGCGCCTGAGGGTGTGGTTCATCACGATAGAAGACCTGAGCAACGGTCTCGCCCTCGTCCGGAGCCAGCGCCGCGATATAGACCAGCGCCTTGACCCGCTCGTCATTCACCGCAGCGATAACCGCACCCGCATAAGCGTGAGCGGCTAGAATGACTGGGCCCTCAGTACGAGCGATTGCACGCTTCAACGCAGCAGCGTCATCGTCGAGTGAGGTCAGCGGGATGGGAGCGGCGATGACTCGCACGCCTTCCCGTTCAAGGCCGAAAATCACGTCTTTCCAGCTCGAACCATCCGCCCACGCTCCGTGAACTGCAACTACCGTAATACTTCCAGGAGTTATCACGTCTGGAATCCTTTCCCTTGGTCCAAGTAAGAAGAGCTGCCGCTTCCGTCGAGCGACTTAACTGAAAAATTGGCGCATGCGCTCGGCAATGAAATCGCCCGAGTCTTCCAGCGCGAAGTGACCGGTGTCAATGAAGTGCAGCTCCGCCTTCGGCAGATCTGTTTGGTAGGCCTTGGCTCCTGCAACGGTGAAGAACGGGTCGTTTTTGCCCCAGACAATCAACATTTTCGGCTGGCTCTGGCGGAAGTACTCATGCCAGCGGTCGTACAGAGCGACATTCGACTGATAGTTGTAAAGAAGATCGAGTTGAATTGAGTCGTTGCCGGGGCGATCGAGGAAGAGCTGATCCAACGTATAGGAATCTGGGCTGATTCTTGCCGGGTCTTGAACACCGTGGGTGTACTGGAAGATCGTCATATCTTTCGTCAGCAGCGCCCGCACGGGCTTCTCGGTCTCGGAATTACGATTGGCCCAGAATGGCTTCATCGGGTCGAAGGCAGCGCCAATGCCTTCTACATATGCGTTGCCGTTCTGAACGACAATGCTTTGGATCGCATCCGGATGTTTTGAGGCGATCCGATAGCCGACGGGCGCGCCATAATCCTGCACGTAGATGCTGAACTGCTTCAGGCCCAGGTTGTTGAATAGCAATTCCTCAACGTGCTCGGCAAGATTGTCGAAGGTGTACTGAAATTCGTTGGCGGCAGGCGCGTCGCTATACCCAAAGCCGGGATAGTCGGGAGCAAGGACGTGAAGCTTGTCTGATAATTGCGGTATCAGGTCACGGAACATGTGGGACGAGCTGGGAAAGCCATGCAAAAGCACAATCGCCGGCGAGTTCTTGGATCCGGCCTCACGATAGAAGAGCTTTCGCCCCCTTACATTGGCGTGCTGATAAGTTGTCATAAAGACTCCTCTCTTTAGTCGATTCACCGGCCTCCGCTGGCCGGCCGGCGATGTCGCGGCTTCCCGAGCTAGGATGTTGTGACCCCAAGGTCGGAATGTCGATTCAATGCCGCTGTTTTTGACGAGACCCCACAAGAGTCCGTCGCATCTTTTCCGCCGGGGCGGCACGCTGGTGGAAGGACTGATTCCTTGGTTTGCGCCCGCGCCGAAGTCAGCCGATGCGGATAGCGAAAGAAATCAGGAACGAAAATCGAAGGACGTGATCGCCTCTGCGCCGGGGAGGGTGGCCTGGGCAATCGTCAAGAGTCGCGTCACACGGGAAGTCAGGCTAGCGCTTAAGCGGCGCGCTGCTGCTTCGATTCCTTCTCGCGTGCCACTCGCTTCGACAGCAAGGATTTCGCCTTCCCCAGCTCGGCTCGCCGGGTCGGACTCAGGTTGTGTCCGGCGCGATTGATGTAGTAGGTCAGCATGCGCATTCCAGAACCCGGTCCCTTGGGCGACACCTTTTTGGAGGCCAGGCTTTTGGCGATCGTAGCTGCGCTCTGATTGAATAGTCCCTGGGGCGGGTGAGTTGAGTCGGTGGTGACCTTCGCGACCCAACGATTCGTTTTCTTCTTGGCAGCGATTTTTCTCTTTATAGTTTTTTTTGCGGCGGGCATTTTATCCTCCTGCAGGAACCTGTCTTATCTGCCAAAGCGGTCCAACTAAAGCCGTTCTGGATATAAAAACATTACGCCTCAGGTTTATGAGATGGGTTGCCATGCTCGTCTGCCGCCTCGGAAGGGGTCATAAAGGATGTGTACGGATAGATCGGCACATATGCGCCTTAAATCATTTTCGCCAACGGTCCCACAATTCCCACCACAGGAGTTTCTGCACTTCGGTGAGATAGGTTTTGGCCCACTCGCGGTTTTTCCACCAGGGTAGTCCGAAGAGAAAATCGTTTCTGGCGCCGGCGGCTGTCCACCGATATTGGGGTTGCCGATCGCGAAAGATGGAAAGCGCGCGTCGCATGTGATAGTCGTCGGAGACCAGGATCACGGAACGGGGTGGAGGGTTCAATTGCCGCAGGCACCTTCCCGCCTGCGGGGCCTCATCCTTGGTGGAGTCGCCATTAATGTGGCAGATGCTTACCTGTGGGAGATCGGGTCCTGCCGTACGGGCGATGTAATCCTGCGCCAGCTCGGCAATGGGATGACCGTAGACCTCGCCTTCCCCCACATCCACGACCAGGTGCTGCCCGTAGCCGGCGCGCAGAAGTTCCAATCCCCGCCAATACCGGTTATCTGCCTGATCGCCGTTGAGCATCACGATGGCATCTGATTTTTCAGGATCATTGACGATCAGGTAGCTGCCCGTCTGGAAGAAAAATATTGCTCCAATGAGAAGCACAACGATGGCAACGATGACGAATAGTCGCATGAAAGATGCGCCTTGCGGGCGTCATCAACTTTAACCCAATTCCCCGATCGGCGCGTACGGACTGCAACCGGGCTGGGGGCAATCTTTGTCGCCCAACTCCACGCGCTACAATGAAAGCGATGAAGCCGGTGTCGAAATGCACGATGTTTGAGCAGCAGCGCGGCGAGTTCACGGTCAGCACGGACGTCTCGCGCCTGGACATCGACGTAATCCATGGGTACCTGGCGCGAGCCTATTGGTCGAGCGGAATCCCGCGCGAAATCGTGGAGCGGGCCGTGCAGCATTCGTTGTGCTTCGGGCTGTTCGAGGACGAGACGCAGATCGGCTTTGCGCGAGCGGTGACCGACTCCACCACGTTCGCTTACGTTTGCGATGTCTTCGTGCTGGAGTCTCATCAGGGCAAGGGCTTGGGAACCTGGTTGATGGAGTGCGTCATGCAGCATCCCGAAATGCAGGGATTGCGCCGCTGCCAGCTGATTACTCGCGACGCGCACACACTCTATGAAAAAGTGGGATTCCGATCCATCAGCAAGCCTGAACGTCATATGGAGCGGACCACCCCGGCAGTACTCAATTTTTAGGAATTCATTGCGAAGGACGGAATCATGACAAGCAATCCTATGGAATGGTCGCTGGCCGAAGACGATCCGGAGATCGCGCTGGCTATCGAGAACGAAGAGCGGCGGCAGCATGAAGGCCTGGAGCTGATCGCCTCGGAAAACTTTGTGAGCGAAGCCGTGCTGGAAGCGGCAGGCTCGGTATTCACCAACAAGTACGCTGAAGGTTATCCGGGCAAGCGCTATTACGGCGGATGCGAATTCACCGACGTGGTGGAGAATCTGGCACGCGACCGCGCCAAGCAGCTCTTCGGCGCCGAGCACGCTAATGTGCAGCCGCACTCCGGCTCGACCGCCAACATGGCGGCATACGCCGCGGTGATTCAGCCCGGCGACACCATTCTAGGCCTGAACCTGGCGCACGGCGGACATCTCACTCACGGACATCCGCTGAACTTCTCGGGCAAGACCTACAAGATTGTTCCTTACGGCGTAACCAAGGAAACCGAGACCATCGATTACGACGATCTGGAGCAGATCGCGGAGCGCGAACGGCCCAAGCTAATCATCGGCGGCGGCAGTGCTTATCCGCGGATTATTGACTTCGCGCGCATGCGGCAGATCGCGGACAAAGTTGGCGCGCTCTTCCTGGTCGACATGGCGCACTTCGCCGGACTCGTCGCCGGCGGCGCGCATCCTTCGCCGGTACCGCACGCGCAGATTGTGACCACCACCACGCACAAAACCCTGCGGGGCCCGCGCGCCGGTCTGATCCTCTCCAAAGCCGAGCACGCTGCGGCCATCGACAAAGTGGTTTTTCCTGGAATGCAGGGCGGACCGCTGGTCCACATCATCGCGGCCAAGGCAGTCTGCTTTCGCGAAGCCATGCAGCCCAACTTCAAAGACTACGCGCGGCAGATTGTGGCGAACGCGGCCGTGCTGGCCAAGACGCTGGCCGACGAGGGCTACCACATCGTCTCCGGCGGCACCGACACGCACCTGATGCTGGTCAACGTTTTCGCCAAGGGCATGCTGGGCAGCGAAGCCGAGAACGCGCTGCACGAGGCCGGCATCACGGTGAACAAGAACGCGATTCCGTTCGACACCAATCCGCCGATGAAGCCCAGCGGCATTCGCATTGGGACTCCGGCGCTTACCACGCGCGGCATGAAAGAAAACGAAATGCGGCAGGTGGGCAAGTGGATCTCTGAGGCGCTGCACAATCGTAGCGACAAAACCGTGCTGGCGCGCATTCGCGGCGAAGTGCTGGAGTTGGCCGAAGCGTTTCCGTTATACGCTTCGCGACGGGCGAAACATGCGGAGGCAGTGAAAGCGTAGAGCCGTAGGAATTCTCCACAAACTCTTAGTTCCAGTGGGGAGATCGGCTTCTACTGTGGGGACAGCAGGTTCCTCCACTCGGGCTAAAGCCGCTCGGTCGGAATGACGCCTTCAAGATGGCTGACAAGAGACGGCTGAGAGCTGCCGGCTGTCGGCTTTGAGCCTCACTCGAACACGTTGACATCGAAATTCTTCTGCGCGTGGACGGCGCCGCTTCCAACGTCGACTGCCAGATTCCAGGGGCCCGACATCTCGATGCTCTTGATCGACGCTTCATAATCCCCGTTGCCTTGGGGCGAAAACTTCAACTGCGTCGTTCCCATATCCATCACCTTCATGGTCAGCGAGCCGTTCACTTGCGCGTCATTGAGGGGCTGTCCGTTCTGGTCCGCAAGATGAAGCTGAAAGCTTATGGGCTTAGTCATGCTGGGATGATCGGGAGAGATTTTCAGCTGCATGCGCCAGGGGCTGGTGGAATCCGCTGGGCCATGCGCCGATGCTGCTGATTGTTCCGGCGGCTGATGGTCGGTTTTCCTGCCACAGCCCAGCATCCACACCAGACTGGCGGCCAGGGCGGCACAAAGCATTCTTCGGTGACAACTACGCATGCGGTTGGCCTCCTCTTCAGTGCGAATGGCTACGATGTTCGTGACTATGGCCGGAACTGACGGGAATGACGCAACCGTCGGCCGTTTCGCAGACTGTGAGCTCAAACTGAATGGTGGTGTGATGGATGTGAAAGCGCTGCTCCAGTTGTTCGCGGATGGCGCGCAGAATGCTCGCACTCTGCGAAGCCGGCATGTCCCCCACGCTCACGTGGCAGGAGAGCGAATGCGTGTCGCTGCCGATGCTCCACACGTGCAAGTCGTGCACGGCGTCCACTCCCGGAATCTCGGAGATCGCTCCCCGGATTCGGTCCAGTTCCATGCCGCTGGGCGTGCCTTCCAGCAGGATGTTCAGGCTCTCGCGAATGATGCCGATCGACGACCAAAGAATCATCACGCCGATGCCGACCGAGAGTGCGGGATCGATCCAGTGCTGGCCAGTAAACGCGATGGCCACGCCACCGGCGATCACCGCGGCGGTCGATAAAGTGTCGCCGATCTCGTGCAGCAAAGCGCTGCGCAAATTGATGTCGCGATGGCCGCGCATCAACAGCAGCGCGATCCCGCCATTCATCAGCACACCTGCGGCCGCAACCCAGATCATGATTCCGGCGTTCACGTTGACCGGAGTCTGCAATCGCCTGAAGGCCTCGTACCAGATGTAGAACGAGATCAGGACCAGGGTGAGGCCGTTAACGAATGCCGCCAGAACGCCGGCGCGGTTGTAGCCAAAAGTTTTGCGCGCGCTGGGCGGCCGGCCTTGCAGGTAAACCGCACCCCACGACATCAGCAGGGCCAGAAAATCGGTAAGATTATGTCCCGCTTCGGAGAGCAGGGCCAGGCTGTGTGATCGAAATCCCGCGACCACCAACAACACGATGTAGGCCGCTGTGACTCCCAGAGAAAGTCGCAACACGCGCGAGGTTTTCGCGTTGGGCAGGTCGGCGGCGTGTACGTGCATACCTTAAGTGTAAAAGCCGGGTCACGGTCCCATCAACTCGCTTCGCTTTGTCGCCACCGTCAGGAAACCCCCAGCCGGGCAAACCTACATCTAAAACTCGCAGGAGACCACCATGAAGATTATGACGATGCGGTTAGTGCTGATGCTGACCCTGGCTTCCGCAGTCGCGATGGCGCAGACCCCCAGCGGGAGTTCGGCGGGGCACTCGGCGACTGCGCCTGATCCTCAGGCGGTACCCAACAATTCTGCCAATGCGGGATATTCGAGCGCCAACCCTGCGGCGACGCCGCAGAGCAATGGTGTGCTTCAGTCGCGAATTGAGGATGCAATGCGTAACCAGCCCACACTGAGCGACAGCCATATCTCGGTCAACGTGAATGAGGATGCCATCGATTTGTCTGGAACTGTCGGCTCGACCAAGGACAAACAGACCGCGGAACGGATTGCCGAGTCCTTCGACGGCAACCGCAAGCTGAACGACAAGCTGGTGGTGACCGGACACGGGCACTCGGATATGGCTCCCGACCATTCGGCGATGAACAATGGTGGTACGGGCAACGCGCCGAATCCGGCTATGAATAATTCCTCCAGCACGCCGCCGAAGAATTAGTCTTAGTGCAGGAAATTTTGCTGAGACAAGCAAGGCACAGGCTGGTCCGGGGGAAAACCAAAAAAGCAGATCCCTCACCGACTAAAGCCGGTTCGTGATCACAACACTGAGGGGTTTCTACGGCGATTGGCAGGTTTCTGCGGCGCTCCTGGCAGGGATTCTGCGGCGCAACTGAAGGTGCACCCTTTCAAAACAGTTCCTTTGGCGATCCCTGGTCATTTGGCGTTTGCCTTCCCGGTGTTACAATCTGGCCGCGTCTCTCGCCCCAGTGCGAGGTTCCGAACGTGCTGCAAGGGCGAGTTGCAGGTGCGAAGGAGAACCCATGAGTTCTACCGTCCCCGCCATCCCTGACTCCCCGAACGAGCCAAAGCCGCTTTCCGAAGTCGAACGGGTAGTTGACACCTTTGTCGCTCCCAGCAAGGCCTTCACCGACCTCCGCCGCAGCGCTAACTGGCTGGTACCGTTTCTGCTGCTTTCGATCGCCAGCGTCGCCCTGGTGGTCGAGGTCGACAAGAAGCTCGGCATGGAAAAGGTGGTCGAAAATCAAATGGCCCTGCAGCCCAAAGCCGCGGCCCGGCTGGATCAGATGGCTCCGGAACAGCGCGCTGCCCAGATCCAAACTGTGGTGAAGTTCAATCGAATCATCTCCTATGTTTACCCGGTAATCCTGTTGATCATTCTTGCCATCATCGCGGCGGTTCTGATGGCGACATTCAATTTCGGCTTTGGCACGGAACTCACCTTCAATCAATGCCTGGCCGTCTCCATGTACGCCTCGCTGCCCGGCATATTGAAAGCGCTGATTGCGATGCTGGTTGTCGGCATGGGTGGCGGCGAAGCTTTCACCTTCCAGAATCCGGTGGCCAGCAACCTGGGCGCGCTGGTCGATCCCAGCTCCCATTTTCTCTATGCGATTGCGACTTCTCTCGACATCATCACCATCTGGACGCTGGTGCTGACCGGGATCGGCTTCTCCTGCTTGACCAAGGTAAAGCGCGGCACCTGCCTAGGGGTCGTCTTCGGATGGTGGGCCGTGGTGGTGCTGGCAGGAGCGGCAATCGGAGCTGCTTTCTCGTAGGGTGGCCGCCGAATCGGAAATCTGCATCTCAGAAGGGCAGCAAAGTTGCGCCAAGCTGTCGGGCGCTTCGCCCTAATCGGGAACGCCAACCAAGCATGGAACTTCAGGAGGCAGCAGGAGCAGCAAACTGATATATACTTCGTTTGCTCTAACTTTTGGATATTTTCCGCGTGGTTGGGCGGATCGGGGAGAGCACTCTCTCATACACCCCGAAACTTAATAGCATTGGAAGTGATCGAGTCGAGGCCGCTTGTCGTGTCTAGGAACAGGAGTGAGTCGCCGGCATTGATCTTTGCTCTCATAATTCCCGGCGCACATTAATCTGACCGCAGACCCCCAGGACTGGCCATGGGAGGTGTCGCGTGGATCTGGTACTTATACGCGTCTTATTTGTTCTGATTACGGCTCTGGCATCCTACGAATTGCAGCCACTGGGTTTAAGCCGCTGGGCAGCTGCCGGTTTGGGAGCGCTGATTGGCGCTGCCGTCATCCTGTTCGAGTACCGCTTACGCCAGGTTAGCCTGAAACGGCTCATCGGCGCGGTGATCGGCAGCATTCTGGGCATCATCGGAGCCTACCTCTTCAGCCTCGTAATTCGTAACAGTATTACTCCGGGCGCCACCCAGAGCTTCCTGCAAATCTTTGTCATGCTGCTGATGGCTTACGTCGGCCTGGTAGTGGGAGCCGGCAAGGGCGAGCTGCTGAATCTGGCCGCACTGGGCGGTATTTTTGGCGGCGAGAAACAATCCAAGCGCAGTTACAAGATTCTGGATACCAGCGTCATCATCGACGGGCGCATCGCCGATATCGCCGAGACCGGCTTCCTCGACGGTGTGATCGTGATCCCGCAATTCGTGCTGCGGGAACTGCAACTTGTCGCCGACTCTGCCGACTCGATGAAGCGCAACCGCGGCCGTCGCGGACTAGACATCCTGCAGCGTATTCAGAAGATTGCCACCTTGACCATTCAGATCGTGGAAGATGATTTTCCGGCCGTGCGCGAAGTGGACCTCAAGCTGATCGAACTGGCCAAAGTGTATGAAGGCAAAATCGTTACTAACGATTTCAACCTGAATAAAGTGGCCCAACTGCAAGGCGTCGAGGTGCTCAATATCAACGAACTGGCCAATTCGTTGAAACCGATCGTGCTGCCCGGCGAGATCATGAAGGTGTTCATTCTGAAGGAAGGCAAGGAATACAACCAGGGCGTGGCCTATCTGGATGATGGAACCATGGTGGTCGTGGACAATGCCCGCAAGATGATTGGCAAAAACATCGATATCTCGGTCACCTCGGTATTGCAAACGACTGCCGGCAAGATGATCTTTGGCAAGTATGACGAGCGCGGCAACATGGCGCCACGCCCGGTTGAAGCGAGGCCGGAAATTCGCAAACCTGTCCCGGCCGCGGCCGCCGGAGTGCCCGAGACCATCAAGCCCGAACAGGTGTGAGCCCGCGGGGCGGAGTGCCTCAATTTGTATTGACGGTGTCCCTGCGTTTATACTCTGCTCCCCATCATGAAGGTCATTGTCATCATTCCCGCTGCCGGACTGGGTACGCGAATGTCTTCCGCTTCCGGCGGTCCGAAGAGTACTAGCAAACAATTTGTTGAGCTGCAGGGCACGCCTATTCTGGTGCATACGGTGCGGAAGTTCGCCCAGTGTGATGCAGTGAGCGAAATCGTCGTGGCGCTGCGCAAGAATGAGGCGGCAACCTTCCAGAAGCAGATCGAGAAGGAAAAATTCAAGAAGCCGGTGCAAATTGTGGAAGGCGGCGAACACCGGCAGGATTCCGTCGCCAACGCCCTGGCCGCGATCGACGCGTCACCGGACGATATTGTGCTGGTGCACGATGCGGTGCGTCCCTTCGTCGATCAGGACACGATTGCCGGCGTCATCGAAGCGGTGAAGAAATACGAAGCCGCGATTGCTGGAGTGCCCGCGATCGATACGGTCAAGCAGGTCGACCGGACTGCCGACGGTGCGGTGGTTATTGCCACGGTTCCGCGCGAGCGCATGGTGTTGGCGCAGACTCCGCAGGGCTTTCGCTTTGGTCTGCTCAAGAAGGCGTTCGACGAGGCGATAGCAGACGGATTTATGGGAACGGACGAAGCGTCGTTGATTGAACGCAGCGGTGGGACGGTGCATGTGGTGATGGGATCGCCGCGTAACCTGAAGATCACTACGCCCGGCGATCTGGAGCTGGCAGAATTTTTTCTGGCGCAGGAAAATCGCGAGGCCAGCCTGAGCGGGTGAGACCTATGGTCGGAAAACACGGCCTGAGAATCGCCGCCGCTCGTGAAGGAAATGGGTGGAGCACCCCTTAAGGCGTGCTGGCTGAGCGTCACTTCGAAAAGCGCTTTAGCGCCTGAGGGAACTCTAATATTTTCCTCGGCGGCTAAAGCCGGTGGATTCCTGAATGCCAGTCCGCACCGCTAAAGCGGTGCTCCACCCATCCGACAAGCCCTAACTGCTTAAGTGCGGGATCATCCAAAAGACCGGACAGCGGAGATTGTCGGGATCATCCCTTGCCGGGCGCAACGCCCACGAATGAGGGCTGAAGCCGTTTGGGAGTCAATTTGTCGAACTCACAGGTATCCCACATTCCGCGCATTGGTTTCGGCTGGGACTCGCACGAGTTCAAGCCTGGCATCCCGCTGAAAATCGGTGGCGTGCTGCTGCCGCACCACAGGGGGCTGTCCGGGCACTCCGATGGCGATGTCCTGCTGCACGCACTGACTGATGCTTTGCTGGGTGCGATTGCCGCCGGCGATATCGGGACCTACTTCCCGCCTACCGATCCGAAATGGAAGGGCGCGGACTCAACAATGTTTGTCCGCGAAGCATTGCGATTGGTCGACGAAGCCGGCTATGCGGTGGGCAATGTCGATAGCACGCTGATTCTGGCCGCGCCCAAGATCAGCCCTCACGCGACGGCCATGCAGCAGAAAGTCGCCGAGCTTTTGGGCATCGAGCCCTCGCGCGTGGGGATCAAGGCCAAGACTCCCGAGGGCATGGGCACCGACAATGCCGCCATCGCCCACGTGGCCGTGCTGCTGGCTGAGATCAGTTGGCCCTAGCGTTGCCATCCAATCGTCGCCTAGCTCCAGGTCAGATGCGAAGGCCAGGGGACGCTGCGTTTGAAATCGGAATGCATCAGCAACTCCCGGGCAACTTCGCCATTGGGAAGTTCTGCCACCACTACCTGCATTCCAGATTTCCTGCCGTACTTGATTGCCGGTATACAGTCGGTATCGTTGGACACCAGAATAATGCGATCAGCGTGGCGATGCTCGCAATAGCTGGCGATATCGAGACCAATCTTCAGGTCGACACCTTTTTGCTCAAAATCAAGATCGAAGTCGTCGTCGGTAAGCGGGGCCGACTGGCTGACCGGGATTCGTTTTGGTTTGTAGCCGCGAAACTTCAACACTCCCAGCCGTACCGCGAACAGGTCTTTGCAAGCCAGTTCTTCCAGCCACTTGTCGGAGGCGGCGTAGACGAAAGGCTCACCCGAAACTGGCAGTTGAACGGTACCGGAATACGGCGCGCAGTCGTAGTACAGCACCCGAAGAATTTCTTCATCTCCCGTTTTACAGCCGAGCGCGAATGCCTCGATGAAAGTGGGATCATATTTCTTGCCGGCTTGGGCAGCCCTCGCCCGCAGGAACGCGCCGTCGATCAGAACGACAATTCTCTTCGCCATAGACAAAAAGCCCTCGACATTTCGAGGGCCTTCAAGAAACCTGCTCGCCTACGAGCCTGGCGGATATAAGCTGACACTAAGCGCGCCGATTGCGGCCGTCAATGCCTGACTGCTTGAAACACAGAGGCCCAGTCCCAGAACGAAACCTGTCCCGCAGCGGCCGCAAGTTCGTGTCTCACCGCGTAAAATAAAGTTTTGGGCGAATTGCGCGCTACCACGCCACTTCGCCGAACTGAATTGAGGCACCCCCATCATGTCGACATCAACCCGCGATCAGGAAGCTGCTCCCGCCAACGCAGCTCCGTCTAACGATCGGCCTTCGAACTTCGTCCGCGACATCATCCTGGAAGACCTGAAGACCAATAAGTATGAGGGCCGGGTGCATACCCGCTTTCCTCCCGAGCCCAATGGCTATCTGCACATTGGACACGCCAAGTCGATTTGCCTGAATTTTGGCTTGGCGGCGGAGTTTGGGGGCGAGACCAACCTGCGTTTCGACGACACCAATCCCGAGAAGGAAGAGCAGGAGTACGTCGACTCCATCATTACCGACGCGCGCTGGCTTGGGGCCGATTGGGGCGACCGGGTGTTCTACGCCTCCGACTACTTCGACCAGTTGCATGCCTGGGCGGTGCAGCTGATCAAGGCGGGCAAGGCGTATGTCGACGATCTGGGCGCCGAAGAAGTCAGAAAGTATCGCGGATCGTTGACTGAGCCGGGCAAAGAGAGCCCTTATCGCAACCGGCCGGTGGAAGAGAATCTCGATCTGTTCGAGCGCATGCGGCTGGGCGAATTTCCCGACGGCTCGCGCACCCTGCGCGCCAAGATCGACATGGCTTCGCCGAACTTGAACATGCGCGATCCGGTGATGTACCGTATCCTGCACGCCTCGCATCATCGTACTGGCGATAAGTGGTGCATCTATCCGATGTACGACTTCGCGCATGGCCAGTCGGATTCGCTCGAGCAGATCACGCATTCGGTCTGCACCCTGGAATTTGAGGACCATCGCCCGCTGTACAACTGGTTTATCCAGCAGCTGGGCATTTTTCCGTCGCAGCAAATCGAGTTCGATCGCCTGAACCTGACCTACACCCTGCTAAGCAAGCGCAAACTGCTGCAACTGGTGCAAGAGGGACGGGTGCGCGGCTGGGACGACCCTCGCATGCCGACGCTGTCTGGCATTCGCCGCCGCGGCTACACGCCCGAGGCGATTCGCAATTTCTGCGCCGCCATTGGCGTGTCAAAGACCAATGGCATCATTGACCTCGCCATGCTGGAGCATTTTGTGCGCGACGACCTGAACACGCGCGCTCCGCGAGTGATGGCCGTTCTGCATCCGCTGCGGGTCGTTATCGACAACTATCCTGAGGGCAAGGTCGAAGAGTTGGAGGTGGTCAACAACCCCGAGAATCCCGCCGCCGGGACAAGGAAGGTGCCGTTTGCGCGCGTGCTCTACATCGAGCAGGACGACTTTCGTGAAGTACCGCCGAAAAAGTTCTTTCGGCTATTTCCGGGACAGGAAGTCCGCTTGCGAGGCGGATACTTCATCACCTGCACCAGCGTGGTAAAGGACGATAAAGGCGAGGTGATCGAAGTTCATTGCACCTACGATCCGGCGACGCAGAGCGGCAACGCGCCTGACGGCCGCAAGGTGAAGTCGACGATTCACTGGGTGTCGGCGCAACATGCTATCGATGCGGAGGTTCGGTTGTACGAGAACCTGTTCGCGACGGAAAATCCCGGTGACGTGCCCGATGGTCAGGATTTCACAGTGAATCTGAATCCTAACTCGCTGGAAATTTTGACTAGCGCGAAGCTGGAGCCGTCGCTGGCCGGAGCGAAGCCGGGCGATCGCTATCAGTTTGAGCGGCTGGGATATTTCTGCGCCGATCTCGATTCGAAACCCGGGGCACTCGTGTTCAATCGTACGGTGCCGCTGAGAGATACCTGGGCCAAGATTGAGAAGCGGGAAAAGGGTGAACGAATGCGTTCGCACCTGGAGCAAAGCAATGCGAGCGAGGCGTGAGAAATACTTCAGCGAGAAGTATTGGGCGAAAAGCCATGGAATCGACGATCCTTCTGAGGAATTCCTTGCTTCTGTTCACAAACGTAACGTGTGGGCATTAGGGATCATCGTTCCTTTAATGATTGCTGTCGCAGTCACTTGGTTTGGACATCACTACGTTCTTTGTGCGGTGGTGATTGCCCTGATCGGCGGAGTCTTTCTTGGCCTCTACATTGCGAGTAAAGCCTGACGACCCTATGCCCCTATAGAATTGTCATCCCGACCGAGGACTTTAGTCCGAGCGGAGGGCCCTGCTGTTGGCCCCGCTGTGAATCCACGCCAGGCAGACAACAGGTCCCTCGACTCGTTTCGCTCGCTCGGGATGACACCATTAAAGATTCCTCCGCGATTGATTCATAAACCCGTCGCGATTGATGGATACAGCCATAATGACTTCCAATCCACAAACGTCTAGTTCCCCTCGCCTTCGTTTCGCGCCTTCGCCTACGGGCTACCTTCACGTCGGCGGAGCGCGCACCGCGTTATTCAACTGGCTGTTCGCACGGCACAGCGGCGGCACGCTTATCCTCCGCATTGAAGACACCGATCTGGAGCGTTCCACTCCCGAGATGGTGGAAGGCATTCTGGTCGGGCTGCGCTGGTTGGGGATCGATTGGGACGAAGGGCCGTTCTTCCAGACCAATCGCATGGAACTCTACCGCGCCGCCGCGGGACACCTGATCAACAGCGGCCACGCTTATTACTGCTTCTGCAGCAAGGAAGAACTGGAGCAGCAGCGCGCGCAGGCCGTCGCCGAAGGCCGCGTTCCGCGCGATATCGTGTGCCGTGGTCTAGTGGCGGAGGAAGCGCATCGGCGTCGTGGTGCGGGTGAAGGCACTGCCATTCGCTTCGCCGTGCCCGAAGGCGGTAGCACGGCTTTCGATGACGCCGTGTTCGGCCGCGTGGAGTTTGCCAACTCCGAAATCGAGGACTTCGTTCTGCTGCGTTCCGATGGCGTGCCCACCTATCACCTCAGCGTGGTGGTCGACGACATCGATATGCGCATGACGCACATCCTGCGAGGCGCCGACCATCTTTCCAACACTCCGAAGCAGGTCATGCTGTACGAAGCGCTGGGTCATCCGTTGCCGGTGTTTGCGCATGTGCCGCTGATCCTGGGGCCCGACAAGACGCGGCTCAGCAAACGGCACGGCGCGACCAGCGTTATCGCGTATAAAGACGAGGGTATCGTTCCCGAGGCCTTCCGCAATTTTCTGGCGCTGCTGGGCTGGACTCCGCCGAATTCTTCGCAGGAGATCCTGCACGATCGCGAGTTGATCGATCGTTTCGATTTGAGCGGCATTCAGAAATCGAATGCAATTTTCGATCGCGGCAAACTCGACTGGTTCAATTCCGAGTACCTGCGCGCGACGCCTGCCGCGCTGCTGTTGCCGCTGATCGAAGACGAGTGGAAGAAGGTCGACCTGGTTCCATTCCAGATCAGCCGTGAAGCGATGGAGTCGACCGTTGAGCTGGTAAAGCCGCGGGCGCGCAACCTCAAAGACTTCGCGACTCTGTTTCGCGGTTACTTCAGCGACGAATTTGCAATCGATCCTGCGGCGGCGCAGAAGTTTCTCCAGGACGACGCGGTCCGAGTGCTGCTGGTCGAACTGGGGTCGCGGTATGAGCAAGCTCTCGAATTTTCCGAGGCGAGTAGCGAGCAAGTCCTGCGCGCCTTTGCCGAAGAGAAGGGCGTGAAAGCCGGCGCACTGATCAATGGCGCACGGGTGGCGCTAACCGGACAAGGAGTTGCGCCAAGTTTATTTGCCGTGATGGCAAACCTGGGGCAGGAGCGCAGTGTGGTGAGGTTGAAGCGGAGTACCACATTGTAGGAGCGTCGAAGAACCGCAGGTCCCTCGGCTCTCTGCTCGCTCGCTCGGAATGACAATATAAAACAGAAAGCTTAGTTCGGCGCAGCTAAAGCTGCGCCCCTTTCAAAACCCGCAGGCCAGCAGAGCGGCGGAAAATTCAAGAAACAGGCCACTTATTTCTTAACCACCGTAACCTGGAACTGCACGGGGATGCTTTTCGGCGGGTAGCAGGCGCTGTGATCGCAGGCTTGGAATCGCAGCGTGCCGGTAACAGGATAGGTGCCCGCAGCCGCATTGGCAGGCGCTTTCACTACGGCGTCGATGCTGAAATCGCCGCTATAGACGCTGAGCTTTTCATCCGGCGAGAAGGGGAAGCTCACATCCTGGCCGGCAGGATATTTCACGTCGGCAACCGTCACCTGATCGGGCGTAGTGAGCTTCAGGACGGTGGGGATCAACAATTCTGACTTGGGGGTGTGCGAGTTGATGTGAAACTCGGAGCCGATCCTGAAATCGAGGTTGACTTCGGTGCTGGCCCCGGCGCGAACCTGAACCTTGCCGACAGGAGCCATAATCACCGAAGGCACCGTTTCGCCAGGCCCTTGTGCCCAGGCAAAGCCGGCACACAGTAGCGCAAGCAAGATAAAAGCGAAACTTTTCTTCATTGAGCAGCGTCTTTCACGGGGGTCTTGACCGCTGCGGCGGCCTGGCTTTGCTGTGGGCCGAGGGCGGGTTGAGCGGTCGTGTTCAAGCTCTTCCTTACCGCGTCCTCAATGTCTTTCCGGTCGAACAGGCCGACCATCTTGTCGACGATGGTCCCGTCGCGAGCGATGTAGAAGCTGGTGGGCAGAGAATCGATGTTGCCGTAATCGTCAGACACCTTGTCGGTGCCCAGCACGATGGGATAGTTCACCCCCATGTCGCTGGCAAACTCGGCAATCTTATCGGGGGCGGAGTCGTCCATGGCGACGCCCAGAATGACCAGGCCATCCTTACCATATTGCTTTTGCAGATCAGCGAACCAGGGCATCTCGACTTTGCACGGCGGGCACCAGGTAGCCCAGAAATTCAGCAAGACCGCTTTGCCGCGAAAGTCAGACAGCTTGATCTTGCTTCCGTCCAAAGAGGGCAACTGGAAATCGGGAGCCGGGAGGCCCTGAACATTCCCCACCAATTTCAAAGGACCGTGTTTGCGATTGCGGTCCAGATACTTGCCGCTGGCCAGCATCGCCAGCACGGCAACAAATAGCGCCACAAAGACCAACGCATTGCGTTTCACGGCGAAAGCACCTCTACAGCGAGAACCGGTTCAGGAACGACAAGTAGCCTGAAAGCAATCGCAAATTGTTTAAGAAGATCAGCACGCCCACGGCGATCAGGAGTACACCGCTGATAACTTCCACGGTATGCAAATGGCGGCGGAAACGGCCATAAAAGGACAGGAAGCGATCCACTCCCAGGGAAGTCAGAAGGAAGGGGACGGCCAAGCCGAGGGAATAGACGGCGAGCAGCACGATTCCCTTGAGTACGGTTTGCTGGGCTCCGGCCAAAACCAGAATCGTCGCCAGGATGGGGCCGATGCACGGGGTCCAGCCAAATGCGAAAGCAAAGCCCACGGCGAAGGAGCCCACGGCACTGGAGCCGCCCTTCACGTCGTGCAGCCGCTTGTCGGCGTAGAGCGCCTTGATCTTCCAAATGCCGGTCAAATGCAGACCGAAGATGATGACGATGATGCCGGCAATCTTCGACAGCAGCGAGTGATATTCGTTGACCACCTGGCCGATGCTGGTGGCAACCGCACCCAAGGCAATGAAAACCACGCTAAAGCCCAGAACGAAGGTGACCGAGTGCAACATCACGGTGCGTAACATGCGGCGCTCGGGAGATTGCAGATCCTCGACGCTAGCCCCTGAAATCAAAGATACATACCCTGGCACCAGCGGAAGCACGCAGGGAGAAAGAAACGACAAAATGCCCGCCAGGAAGGCCGCCAGCGGTAGGGGCAGGTTATGCATAACTCATTGTAACAACGTAACTCAAGCGGAAGGCGGTTCTTTGGCCGCCGATCCTCTGCCGTGACAGACGTGCAATTTGGGTAAAAGTTACACTAAAGTACCCGATTTTTCGACTGGCCGCTGGGGCATGGCGATGGCCGGCTTGCGCAGACCTGACCAGGTTTCTGAGATAACAATGGAATCCCCGGGATTGTGCGGATCGTACTTGACCGAAGCGGGCAGCCCCAGCCGGCAAGAGTACAGGTCGATAAATTGCCGCAGATAGGTCACGTCCTGCGAGGCCTCGTAGGTGACGCCGGCGACGTCGTAGGTGTAAACCAGCAGCAGCATCTGCTGTCCTGAACTGTCTTCCTCCAGTTCCAGAACGTCGATGACGTTGCCGTCAATGATGCGGCCACCGCGGCTGAGATCGGTGCGGCGCTCCCACTCCAACTGCTTGGCCGATTTCTTATTCTTGCGCGAAAGCAGGGCGTAGCCAATGATGGCTGCCGTGGCGCCAAAGGCGAGGATGGGGTAGAGCCGGTACGAGTTCATGTGAGATCGCTGCGAGGGTCGTAAACGTTTGACAACAAGATAACGGGATCGGATGCGCAAGGGAACAGGAAAATTGTTATCGCGGCAATTTGCTGGGGATATGAGGCCCGGGCGCGATTTTCGAGGGCTGTGGCAATGATCGGGACCGCAGATCCCTCCGCTCCGCTTCGCTCCGGTCGGGATGACAAGAGTAAAGGGTTTGTGGCGGCGCACCTGACGGTGCGCCCCTTCGAAATCACCTCAGATAGCCGGCGACTTCCCTTCGGATATGGTCAGACCAGATCCACCACCGGGTTCGACAGCTGGCCTACGCCTTCCACCGTCACCTCGACGGTGTCACCGGCCAGCACGGGACCGACACCTACTGGGGTTCCGGTGGCAATCAGGTCGCCGGGCAGCAGAGTCATCACCTGACTGATGAAGCGAATCACCTGATCGAGCGGAAACAGAAAATCGGTGGTGGTGCCATTCTGGCGAAGATCGCCATTGACGCGGGTTTGCACGCGCAGGCCTCTCCAGGGATCGAGGTTTTCAGTCACCACCGGGCCGACCGGGCAGAAGGTGTCGAAGCTCTTGGCACGGGTCCATTGGCCGTCCTTATTCTGCAGATCGCGGGCGGTCACGTCGTTGACGCCCGTGTAGCCCAGAATGTAGGGCCGCACGTCGTCGTCAGCGCGCAAACGGTAGCAGCGCCGGCCGATCACGACTCCCAACTCGCCTTCGTAATCCACCCGCTGCGAGAGCGCCACGGGACGGCGAATCTCATCACCCGGACCGATGAGCGACGACGGCGGTTTCAAGAAGATCAGTGGTTCGGTGGGAACAGGATGGTTCAGTTCTTTGGCGTGCTCGCGGTAGTTGCGGCCGATGCAGACAATCTTGGACGACTCGACCGGGGCCAGCAAACGAACCGAGTTCAAGGGCAGGTTGCTGGGCTCGCCCCGGCTGAAATCGTCGAGCGAAGCTGGAGCGGCCGCCAGAGTGCGGGTAATGGTGGGCTTACCGCCCACGCTTTCGATGAGGCCATAGTGCCTGGCATTCTGATGTTCGAAACGGCTGTAGGGCATGACAAGAATCCTTTTGCGAATAGTCGATGAATTATTTAACCGGCACCGTCTCGCTGGCCGGCGCCGAACGTGGACTTTCGTTGCCGCGCAGGTCGACGGCTGAAACGGCATAATAATATTTCTTTCCGCGCGCGATAGCTTCGTCGCGGTACGACGGAACCTGGATCAGCTGCGGATTCAGCTTCTGCGGTGTTCCGCCCTCGAGCCAGCGGAACACGTTGTATCCGGCCAGGTCACCTTCGATGTTTGGCGCCCAAGTCAGGTCGATAAACGGCTTTTGTCCCACGCCCGAGAAAACTGCCTGCAGTCCGGCAGGCTGGGCTGGAGGATAAATGTCGTGGGTTGAGATCTCGACTGGCTTGGAATCGTCGCCTTCCACCGAGCCATTCATTCCGCCGGAATGAACTTCGCTGAGCGTGGTGATGCGATATTCATATTTCTGCTCCCAGCCGAAAGTCTTGTCCAGATACGATCCGGTGGCTGAGGGCGCTATGTCTTCGAGCACGACGTAAGCGGGCGCGCCGACCGGCCTGCGCATGATGCGATAGCGATAGGTAACTCCCGCCGGGGGCACGGGCGGAGTTGGACCGATCCAGGAGATGCGCACTGCGGTCTCGCTGACGGACGCTGACAACTCCTCGGGAGCCGGAATGGTGGGCACAACCGGAATCGCCACCTGGTTGGACAGTCCGGAACTACGGCCATGCGAATTCACTTCCTCGACCGCATAGGTTACGAAGCCTGCCGGATCCTCCATACCCAGCTGCGGCGGAAGCAGGTCGACATAATGGATTCGAACTGCGCCCGGCGGCGCTTCGCCTTTCTGTTTCTGCTGGGGGCGCGGGGTGGGCGGCGCAACTTCGGCCACTACAGTGCAGGTCGCCATAAGAGTGATTCCGGGGCGGCGGCAGATACGGGAAACCGGATTATGTTTGACCAGCGTATGATCGGTGTTCTTGCGCGGCAGGGTCCACTCTAAATCCACCCGATTGCCCCGGCGTGAGGCGGTTAGATCGTCGACCGGCAGCGACAGATTCAGCGATGGCAAAGCAGGCGCACCGGGAGTACCGCATCCGGGTAACGCCGCCAGAATCAACAGACTTCCTATCAAGCCACCGAGCCGAAGTCGCATGAAACTAACAGGGTACCAAATCGCGAGAAACACAGCCCAGGTGCAACCTCGATATCGGCGCCGGGTTGAAGAGTTCGCGCTGATTACCGGAAGCCCACGGTTCGCAAGTATCCTATTCAGCAGGAGAACTCATCATGCCTTCGAGGCTGGTTGTATCCGCAATGGTTCTGATGGCATTCGCCGTCACTGGTGCTGCGCAGAAAGCGGCGGCCCCATCCGGCAAGACTCCCGGCTCGGCGGCCCCGGCGCAGGTGGACAAGGCGTACTTGCAGAGCATCTGGGACGGCTGGGCCTCGAATGACGTTGAAAAACAGGGCCGATTTTATGCGCAGGGTCCGGGCCACCTGTTCTTCGATGTGGCGCCGCTCAAATACAACAGTTGGGACGAGTACAAGGCGGGAGTGGCTCCGTCGCTCAAGGATTCTCCCAAGGTGACATTCACTTTGAACGACGACCTGCAAATTCATCCCGAAGGAAAAATCACCTGGGTGGACGGAACGTTGAATATGGAAGGCGCGTCGCCGCAAGGACAGAAGCAAACTCTGACGCTGCGCTGGACGGCAATTCTGGAGCGCCAGCCGGATGGCCGCTGGCTGATTCAGCACGAACACGTGTCGGTTCCGGCCGAGGCGCCGCAACAGTAGCCGCCGCGGCCATCTCGATGTTGAATGCTGTCGTCCTGAGCGGAGCGAGGTCGCAGCGCGACCGAACGCAGTCGAAGGACTCTGTGCCGGGAAGATCGCCGTGGGGATAGGGGTCCTTCGACTCCGGCGCGCAAACGAAGCGCGCCTCCGCTCAGGATGACAGGTCGTAAAGTCGAGACGTACGCCTTGCCACTATGCGCCAGCCTGCGACCCTATCCGTCAAGCTTTTTCGCGAGCAGTTCATTTACCAGCGTGGGATTGGCCTGCCCCTTTGACGCCTTCATCACCTGGCCGACGAAGAAGGCGATGACCGTCTTCTTGCCGCCGCGATACTGCTCCAACTGCTTGGGATTGCCAGTCATCACCTCGTCGATGATCTTTTCAATAGCAGCGGTGTCGGTAATCTGCTGCGGCTTCTCTTTTTCGTAGACGGCGGGAAAGTCTTCACCGCGCTCGAAGGCCAGGTCATAAAGGTCTTTGAGCATCTTGCCACTGATGGCGCCGGTTTCGACTAGATCAGCGGATAAGGCCACGCCTTTCATGGAAATTGGCGACTGCTCAATCTCCAAACCTTTGGCCTTCAGCCGGCCCATCAATTCGCCCTGCACCAGGTTGGCAACTCGCTTGGGATTCTTCGCCGCGCCGGCTGCTTCCTCAAACTGATCGGCCAGCGTGCGGCTGCTGGTCAGCGTGGACGCGTCATATTCGGTGATGCCGTACTGCGTTACCAGGCGCGCACGCCGAGCCTCGGGCAATTCCGGAAGCTCGGAGATGATCTGCTGACGCCACTTCTCATCGACCACCAGCGGCAGCAAATCCGGCTCGGGGAAATAGCGATAATCGTGCGCCTGTTCCTTGCTGCGCATGCCATAAGTCTTACCCTCGCCGGAGTTGTACAGGCGCGTCTCCTGCTGGACCTTACCCCCCGACTCGATGACCTCTTCGTGGCGCTCGATTTCGTACTCCAGCGCCTGGCGAATGAAGCGGAACGAATTGACGTTCTTCACTTCCGTCTTCGTACCGAGTTCCTTCTGCCCACGCGGCCGGATGCTAATGTTGGCATCGCAACGCAGCGAGCCTTCCTCCATGTTGCAATCGCTTACGCCGGTGTAAAGGATGATCTCCTTCAGGCGCGTCAAGTATTCGTGGGCTTCGTCAGGCGAGCTGATATCGGGCTCGCTGACAATCTCGATCAGCGGCACGCCCGAGCGGTTCAAGTCGATTGAGGTCCACTCGTGGCTGTCGGGCAGGCCGTCGTGCAGGCTCTTGCCCGCATCTTCTTCCAGATGCACGCGGGTGATGCCGATGCGCTTGGGACCGTTGGGGGTCTTGATCTCGATGAAGCCAAACTCGGCCAGCGGCTTGTCGTACTGCGAGATCTGATAGCCCTTGGGCAGGTCAGGATAAAAGTAGTTCTTGCGGGCGAAGATTGAAGTTTCGTTGATCCGGCAGTTGAGGGCAGTCGCCGCCAGCACGGCGAACTCGACTGCGCGCTTGTTCAGCACGGGCAGCGGCCCGGGCAATCCGAGACATACCGGGCAAACATTGGTGTTGGGCGGATCGCCGAAGTGGGTCGAGCAGCCGCAAAAAATCTTGGTCTTGGTCAGGAGCTGGACGTGGACTTCCAAACCGATGACGGGCTCATACTTGGAACGTGTGGCAGCGGGAGCTTCGGGGCTCGGGGTCCCCGGCAAGCGCCGCTCTTGCGTTTGCTGGGGTGGAGGAGTGGCGGCCATAATGCTCGATTATAGCGATCCTGAACGCGCTACCACGGCGTGACCTTCAAGCTGCAGACAAACGCGCTACCCCACACCACGAATCCGGCCGCACCCACCAGCAAGTACAACCGGCGTTCCGCTGCATTGTGCAAAGTCGGCAGCGGCAGAGGAGAGCCCAGCGAGCGGTGAAACGAGGTCACCAGCAGCCCCCCAAATCCGATCAGGGTCATCGATCCGCCAAAGGCCAAGCCCGCCATGATGAGCACATAACTGAGGCTGAACACAGCACACCCCATTTCTTGCCCACAGGCTAGACCTGCGGAGGAATTTCTGCAAGCGGAGGTAACGGCTATAACCCCGGCCGGGCGATTGACTCGTCTGCGGCTCTGGGCTACTCTCAACCCCAGAACGCGAGCCCTTTTGCCCGGCGCGCATCGAAGGAACTCGCCGGATCCTCCCGCCAACGTCCGATCGGGAACCATGGGCGCTGCCACTTATGATCGAATAGGATCAGGATTCTTGTTAGCTGCGACCATGCTGGCTCCCCTGCAAATCATCTGTATCGCCGTGTTCACGCTGGCTTGCGTGGTGATGTTCTATGCCCTGTTCGGCTATCCTCTGCTGCTGAACTGGATGGCCGACCGCTCGCACAATCCGGTGCAGAAAGATGACAGGCTGCGCGCCGTCTCATTTGTGATCGCGGTTTACAACGGAGAAAAGTTTCTGGAGCGCAAGCTGAAGGCGATTTTCGCGCAGAACTATCCCCGCGAGTTGATGGATGTGCTGGTGATTTCCGACGGCTCGACGGATCGCACCGACGACATTGCCCGCAGCTTCGCCAATCAGGGTGTGCGCTTTTTGCGGGTTGCTCACGGCGGCAAGGCGGCGGCCCTGAATGCCGGCGTGCCGCTGGTGTCAGGGGAAATCCTGGTGCTCAATGACGTTCGCCAGACGCTCGATCCTGACTGCCTGCGCAACATCATTGCCTGCTTTGGCGATCCTAAAGTCGGCGCGGTGAGCCCGCAGACCATCATCGTGCAAGGCGAGACGCATGAAGAGACGACTACCAGTCTTTACTGGCGCTACGAGCACTGGATCCGGCTGCGCCTGACCCGCCTGGATTCGACGTTTGGATATAGTGGCGCCTTCGCCGCCATCCGCCGCTCGCTGTGGACGCCGCTGCCGCCGGGCACACTGCTCGACGACGTTTACGAGCCGCTGGTGGCCTTCTTTAAGGGCTATCGCATCCTGATGGAACCGACTGCCACAATGTATGACTACCCCACAGTGTTGCATTCGGAATTCCGGCGCAAGGTGCGGCTGCAGGCGGGTCTGTACCAGATGCTCAAAATCATGCCCGAGCTGTTGAGCTCGAGGAATCGCATGCGGCTGCATTTTCTGTCGGCCAAGTACGGACGCATCGTCATACCGTACTGCATGATCGCGGTCGCGCTGGCAACCATCGGATTGCCCCCATATTGGCGAGCCATAGCGGCCTGGGGACAAGCGCTGTTCTATGGGCTGGCGCTGCTTGATCCGGCGATTCCCGATGGAGTTTCGCTGAAGAAAGTGACTTCGCCTATCCGCACTTTCGTTGTGCTGATGGCGGCGTCGCTGGCGGCGGTGCGGGTGTATTTCGTGCAGCCTACCAGTCTGTGGAAAGAAGCATCGTACCGGTCGGCCATTGCAGAGCCCACTCCCCGGCAGGCCGATTCGCCAGAGTCGAAGGTGCCGACCGAGACCGAAGTGTGAGCTCCCCTAACTAATTGATAACAATTAGATGACTTGTAATTGCTCCTGGTGCCAAAGCATCAATATCCCCTTACTCCCATTGACAGCTTAGTAGCACGGTGCTACCTTTTAAAGGTGCAGAAGCCGAGCTATTCGTTAGCCCTCATAAAGGGGCTCATGGCGGATGGAAGTTGGGTCTTGACAACCTCTGCGCTGGATGCGGCCCTAGCGCTCGGCTTCGATGAGGACGATGTGTTTGACTGTATCGTCAAGCATATCGAGGCAACACATTTTTATAAGACGATGGAGTCAGAGAAGAAGCGCGGTCTGATGCAAGATGTCTACTACATCACGTATCAGGATCAACGCCTTTATGTGAAGCTTCAGGTCAATGTTCAAGTGGTCGTGGTTTCGTTTAAAGAAGCGTAGAGAGGCGGGAAGAAATGAATTGCGTTATTTGTGGGGGTAACGCCATCACCGTAACCCAAAACAAGCAAGCTCGCTATCGTGGCGAGGTGGTAGAGGTTCCTCGTGACATTTTTCGTTGCGAGTTGTGCCAGGAAGAATTTGTGACGCCGGGGCAAGCACGCGCTTATGTGCGGGCCGTTAAGAACGAGGTGCGCAAAAGGTACGGGCTGCTTTCTCCGGAGCGGATCCTTCAGATCAGAACGAAGCTGGGATTAACCCAGGAAGAAATGGAAGAGCTACTAAACACGGGGCCCAAGGTTTTCGTTCGCTGGGAAAGCGGTAAGGTAATTCAGAGCGGCGGTCACGACAACATACTTCGTTTACTCGAACGGGACCCTTCTATATTGGAACGCCTGCGGCAGATTCAACAGGTTCGATCGGAGGAGCAAAAGGCATATGCCGCCTCAGCAAGTCAGACAGAACGTAGGATAGCTTGAGCATTTTAGGCATGCTGCATCAATCAAAGCATCGTACCGCTCGGCCATTGCAGAGCCCACTCCCCGGCAGGCCGATTCGCCAGAGTCGAAGGTGCCGACCGAGACCGAAGTGTGAGGCTATCTCATAAATCGTACCAAGTCGGGATTGTGTCAGGGCACGCCTTCGGACGTGCCGCAAAGCGGCCGCTACGACTTGGCCTTTAGCCCCTGAGAGCCGTTTTTGCAGGGGCGAAAGCCCGGATGAATAGCGTGCTTGTCGGCCCGGCTAAAGCCAGGCCCTGCCACAAATCAATGCAGCGTCGGTTTATGAGGCAGGTTCTAGAAGCGCGTCTCAACTTGATAAGCTTGCCGGAAGGCTTAAGAGCAGATCCCGCACCGGCTAAAGCCGGTTCGTGATGACAAAGAAAAAGGAGTCTTTCGGCGCAGCTAAAGCTGTGCCCCTTCAAAGCGGCCTGCGCAGGATTTCTTCGGCAGGAACTCGGTTTTCGCTTTGACGAATTCGGCGATCGGTTTCCGGGCACGCCTGTCGTAGTATCCTGCTATATGGTTGGGACGACGGACACGGTGCGATCCGGGTTTCTCCATGGGAGCCAATTTGCCACTGCCAAACCCATTGCCGGGGCAAACGCCGGAACGCAAACACGCTATGAGTTCTTTTGATCAGGGGCCACAGGATGGCGTCGGGCCGGAACACGCTGGCCCCATTCTGGTGATGCCGCCGCCGCGACGGCCGAGCAAGTGGCTGATCTGGAAGAACCGGATCTTTCTGGTCATATTCGTACTGTTTTGTCTGGAGATCGGCATTGTTCTAACCGTTCTTCCCTGGACGCGGATCTGGACGGGAAACTCACTGCTGACAGCTTTCCCCCAGCTGCGAGATTTCGTGGGATATGACTTTGTTCGCGGCCTGGTGAGCGGCCTCGGCCTGGTCGACATCTGGATGGGAGTGGCCGAAGCGGTCCGCTATCGCGAATCGGTGGACTGATCGAGCAACCCGGCTGAAGCTGGTTGCCTTCCCACAAGACTCATCACTTTTTCGCAAACTCACTAAGGTCCCATGACAGATAACAACGACGAGCGCTTGCGTCACAATCGGGCGCCACTGGCCTACGAGAACAAGAAGTTTCTCAACGGTCCTGACGGCCGCATCCTGCGCATTCTGGCCGAATATCAGGAGCCGCTGGCGCGCATCCGCCGGGAACGCATCCAGGACACCATCGTGTTCTTTGGTTCGGCCCGCTTCCATAGCCGCTCGCAGGCAGAAGAAGGATTGCATTTGCTGGACAAACCGGGCTCGGCGACGCTGGCTCCGCCGGAAGAGCAGGAGCGGATTCGGCTGGCCAAGGCCGATGTCGAGATGGCGCGCTATTACGAAGATGCGCGCCAGTTGGCGTTTCTCATCACCTCGTGGACCAAGACCATCAACCAGCCGCGGCATCGCTTTGTGATCTGCACCGGCGGCGGACCGGGAATAATGGAAGCTGCGAACCTGGGCGCGTCGGAAGCCGGTGGCAAGACCATCGGCATGAACATCAATCTGCCGTTCGAGCAGATGCCCAACCCCTACATCACGCCCGAGCTGAACTTTGAGTTCCATTACTTCTTCATGCGCAAGCTGTGGTTCGCCTACCTGGCCAAGGCGCTCATCGTCTTCCCCGGCGGCTTTGGCACCCTGGACGAAATGTTCGAGCTGCTGACCCTGGCGCAGACGGAGAAGCTGGCCAAACGCATTTGTGTCGTGGTTTACGGGAAGGATTACTGGGACCGGGTGGTCAACTTTCAGGCGCTGGTGGATGCGGGCACGATTTCGCCGAAAGACCTTGACCTGTTCCACTGGGCCAACACGCCCGAGGAAGCGTTTGAATGCGTGCGTAAGGATCTGACGCAACATCATCTGCAGCCGATGTCGACCCGCGACAAAGAGCCGGACATCGCCAAGACGCGGCCGTAAGAAGTCGGTCTCCCGCTTGAGTACTACAAACCCGGTCTGCGATTCGTTATGCCGTTCGCGGCTCCCGGTCTGCGACTATTTGAGGTCCGTCCTGCCTCGCAATAAGACTGGCAATAGTTAGTAGTTTTGCCAGTAGCTTGATCACCGCCCAATGTCTACGATTTAGCACCTATCACAAGATCTCCTGGCTGGCTGCAAGTCATAAGCTGCTGGCTCTTCTCAGCGGGTTTCCAGAAACCCTCCTTTATTTTTCTGCCCTCCGCTTGCGGAGACTAACCGGTGACTTTGTAGCTAAGGAGAAAGTTGTATGGACTTTGGTGCAGGTATTCGAAGATTTGCCATGGGAGCACTGGCCGTCTCGACTGTGTTAGCAGGCGGAAGTGCGACCTTACAGGCACAGGCGGCCAGTGCGAAACCTAACATCGTCGTCATTATGGGCGACGACATTGGCATGTGGAACATCGGTGCTTACCATCGCGGCATGATGGCCGGCAGGACGCCGAACATCGACAAGCTGGCCAAGGAAGGCATGCTGTTTACCGACTATTACGCTGAGGCCAGTTGCACGGCGGGCCGGGCGAATTTCATCACCGGGGAATTGCCGATTCGTACCGGCATGACCACGGTTGGGCAGGCGGGCGCAAAAATCGGGATTCCCGCCGAAGCCGTGACCACAGCCACCATTTTGAAGTCGATGGGTTATGCCACCGGCCAGTTCGGCAAGAACCATCTGGGCGACCGGAATGAGTTTCTGCCCTGCGTCCACGGCTTCGACGAGTTCTTCGGCTACCTGTATCACCTGGATGCGATGGAAGACCCGGCGCATCCCAACTATCCGCAGAACCTGTTGAATGTAGTGGGGCCGCGCAACATGGTGCATTGCTGGGCCACGGACAAGGTTGACACCACGGACATGCCCCGCTGGGGCGTAGTCGGCAAACAGAAAATTGAGGATGCCGGCACGCTCTACCCCAAGCGCATGGAGACCGTGGACGATGAAATTCTCGACCTGTCTCTCAAGTTCATGGATAAGTCGAAGGCCGACAACAAGCCCTTCTTCGTCTGGATCAACCCGACCCGCATGCACATCGTCACCCACCTTTCCCCGAAGTACGAAGCGATGCGCAACTCCGAGAATGGCTGGTCGGAAGAAGAAGCCGGCATGGCGCAATTCGATGACATCGTGGGTTCGGTGATGCAGAAACTCAAGGACATGGGGGTGGACGACAATACCATCGTCGTGATGACCACGGACAACGGCACCGAAGTCTTCACCTGGCCCGATGGCGGTCAGACTCCGTTCGCGCAATCCAAGGGAACGGTCATGGAAGGTGGCTTCCGCGTGCCCGCGATCCTGCGCTGGCCCGGTCATGTGCCCGCCGACTCGGTGCAGAACGGCATCTTCTCCGGTCTGGATTGGTTGCCCACCTTCGTATCGTTAGCCGGTAATCCAAACGTCACCCAAGAGTTGCTGAAAGGCAAAACGATCGGCGACCGGACCTACAAGAACCATCTGGATGGCTATGACCAGACGGCCGCAATTACCGGTAAAGGACCCTCCGCGCGCCACGAAATCTTCTACCTCGGAGAGAGCACGGTCGGCGCGGTGCGTATCGACGACTACAAGTTCCGCTTTATCGATCAGCCCGAGGGCTGGCTGGGTGTCAAGGCCCATCCTGATGTGCCTTACATCACCAACCTGCGTCTCGATCCGTTCGAGCGCACGGGCTGGCCCAACGATGGGACGAAAGAAGGCGGGCAACAGTACTTCGACTGGTTTAAGTACGAATTCTGGCGCTTCGTCTTTGTTCAGCAGCTCATAGGCAAGGAGATCCAAACCTTCCTGGATTATCCACCGATGCAGCGAGGCGCGAGCTTCAACCTTGACGCCGTCAAAGCGGAGATGGGGAAAAAGATGGCCGAGGCGGAGGCCGCGGCAAAAGGTCCCAGCAACTAGTCAGGAACGACGGCGATGCCGGCGGCTGACTGAATCCAGCCAAAACGAAAAGGGTGTGCAATCCATCGCACACCCTGACTAAGATGGGTAGGGAGAAGATCGATGCCCACTAGCCGGACTTCGTTTCGCCAACGTCTGATGTTGGCTCTACTGTTCCTTGGCCTGATGTCTCTGCTTGGCTGTAGCAAGCCGGCTGCGCCTCCGGCCGCTAGTGAGCAGGCTCAGCCTAAGCCGCAGGCTGCGCCGCTTGCACCAGTTTCGTCACCAGACAATCCGCCTGCTCCGGCCACCGACGTCGCCTTGCCGCTAGGTTTCGGGCGTCGCACCGGCGATCTGGATCAGATGGTGAAGAGCCGCAATATTCGCGCCCTGGTCATAATCAGCCCCATCAGTTTTTTCTACGATAACGGTCTGCCGAGAGGGGTGAGCTATGAAGCGCTGGAAGAGTTCCAGAAGTTTGCCAACCAGAAGCTGAAGACCGGCAAGCTGCCGCTGAAAGTCACGTTCCTTCCCATGCGAGTCGACCAGATTGAGGCTGCTCTGACGGAGGGACTGGGAGACCTGATCGCCTACGGCGTTGTAGTCACGCCGGAACGTGAAAAGCGCGTGGCCTTCTCGACTCCGATCCAGACTGACGTTACCCAGATCATCGTAACGGGACCAAAGTTTGGCGCGGTCTCCACGCTGGCGGATCTCGGCGGAAAAGAGGTCTACGTCAATCCGCTGACTACCTATTACACCAATCTGCAGAAAGTGAACGAGGACCTCCAAAAAGCCGGCAAGACCCCGATCGCGATCAAAGCCGCGGACAAGAACCTGCTGGACGACGACCTGGTGCAGATGGTGAACGCCGGCTTGCTTCCGGCGACGGTCACGACCAAACAACGCGCCGCACTTTGGTCGAAAGTGCTCACTAATATTCAGCCGCATCCTGACCTGGTAATCGCCAGCGAAGGACAACTGGCGTGGGTCATGCGCAAAGACAACCCGCAATTCAAGCAACTGGTCGACGAATTTGTCTCGTCGCATGCAGTGGGAACATCGTTTGGCAGTACCCTGCTTCGCCGCTATCTGCAAAACACGAAGTGGGTGAAGGATTCGACCTCGGCGGAGGAGATGAAGAAGTTGCAAACCAACCTGGAGCTTTTTCAGAGGTACTCGGGAGAGTATAGCTTCGATTATCTGATGATCGCGGCCCAGGGTTATCAGGAATCCCTGCTGGACCAGAGCAAAAGGAATCCCAGCGGCGCGGTGGGCATCATGCAGGTGATTCCTAAAAATGCGGCAGCCTCTCCCATCAGCATTCCGAACGTGGCGACGGCTGATGGCAACATTCATGCCGGGGTCAAGATGCTGCGCAACATCGCTGATACCTATTTCAACGATCCGAAGATCGATCCGATGAACAAAACGTTGATGGTGTTCGCCAGCTACAATGCCGGGCCGAATCGGATCGCCCGGCTGCGCAAAGAGGCCACCGCCATGGGCCTGAATCCCAACGTCTGGTTCGGCAATGTGGAGTTGGTGGCAGCCAAAGATATCGGGCAGGAAACGGTCACCTATGTTTCCAATATCTACAAGTACTATGTCGCCTACAAGCTGGCGTTGGAGCAGCGGCAACTTCGACGCAAGGCGGCAGGACTGCCGGCGAGTTAGGCTTAGGTTGGACGAAGCGGCGTCCGGTGAAAAATCGAACCGCGGTTGATGCAGGATCTTGCGTCCTGGCAATCGCGTCCTGCGACCGGCTCTATTCAGCCCGCCTGCCGGGAATCATTTGACAGTTCCCTCGACCACCCACCATAGTGGAGGCGGACGGCAATGCGGCCAGTCAAGATTAGCCTCGCTCTGTGGTTAGGCATGCTGGCATCGTTGGCCTGCGGTCAGGTTCAATCTCCGCAGGGGCCCGGCAATTCGGGAGGCCAAACCCCTGCTCCATCCGCCGGATCCAGTTTGCCTCTGGCCTTCCAGCGCCATACCGGCGACCTGGACGCTATGGTAAAGCGCGGTAAGATTCGCGCCCTGGTTTTGTATAGCCGCTCCGGCTTCTTCTACGTGAATGGCCGTCCCGAAGGCATCTATTACGAGGCCCTGCAATACTTCCAGCAGTTTGTGAATCAGAAGCTGCCGCGGAGGCAGCAGGTGCAGGTTACGTTTATTCCCGTACGCCCCGATAAGCTTGAGGCTGCCCTGACCGAGGGTGTAGGCGATCTGATTGCATATGGGCTGGTGGAGACCTCAGCGCGCCAGCAACAGATTGCTTTCTCCATCCCCATACAAACGGGTGTGAAGCAGATTGTGGTAACGGGAAAAGATTTTGGCCCGGTTTCATCGCTGGAAGATCTGGGTGGGAAAAAAGTCTTCGTAAATCCGCTCACCACTTACTACGCGAACCTGGAAAAGGTAAATGACTCGCTCAGGAAACAGGGCAAGCCGACCATCCTGATCGAGAAAGCCGACCCCAACCTGATGGATGAAGACCTGCTGGAAATGGTAAACGCCGGAATTCTGCCCGCCACCGTTACGCTGAGCGAGCGCGCCGATCTGTGGGCCGGTGTTTTTCACAACATTACTCCCCAGCCGAAACTGGTGGTCGCCCGCAATGCAGATCTGGCGTTCGCCATGCGCAAAAGCAATCCCAAGCTCAGGGAACTGGTGGACGAGTTCGTTAAGACGCGCGCCGCGGGAACGTCATTCGGCAACACCCTGGTGCGGCGATACTTACAAAGCAATGAGTGGGTAAAGAATCCGACCACGGCGGAGGAAATCAAGAAGTTCGAAGCCACGGTTGGTTTCTTTAAGAAGTATGCCGCGGAGTACGGCTTTGACTATCTGATGGTGGTGGCTCAGGGCTATCAGGAGTCGATGCTGGAACAATCTGCCAGGAGCCCGGGAGGTGCGGTTGGAATCATGCAAATCAAGCCGTCAACCGCGTCAGCTCCGCCCATCAGCATTCCCGACGTATTGACCGCGGAAAATAATATTCACGCCGGAGTCAAAGTGCTGCGTAACATAGCGGACGAGTACTTTAGCGATCCCCACATTGATCCGGTCAACCGCCTGCTGTTTACCTTCGCAGCTTACAACGCGGGACCGAATCGCATTGCGGACTTGCGCAAGCGCGCGGCGGCCCAAGGCCTGGATCCGAATAAGTGGTTTGAGAATGTGGAACTGATGGTGGCGCAGAATGTGGGGCCGGTTACGGTGCAGTATGTCAGCAATATCTACAAGTACTACATCGCCTACAAACTTGTGGTTGAGCAAGGTGAGTCGCTGCAGTGACAGCCGGACTGAGGGTTGCTTGGCTGGCTGAGCCGGAGTTATCCGAGGAGCACAACCCATGTTGAATTATCCCCGCATCTTCTTCTTTATCTCGTTTCTCATCTTGTGGGCCGCGGCGAAGATCGGCGCGTTTTTCCGCAAGCGGAATCCCTTACAGGACGACGAGCGGGATGATTTCGGGGTGGTGCAGGCTGCAACTCTCACGCTATTGGGCCTCATCATCGGATTCAGTTTCTCGATGGCGGTCAGCCGTTACGATCTGCGCAAAACCTACGAAGAAGCGGAAGCTAACGCAATTGGCACGGAATATGTCCGGGCAGGGCTGCTGCCGGGCGCCGATGCCGCGGCGGTGCAGGCTCAGCTTCGAAACTACACCGATTTGCGAATCCGGTTCTACCAAACCCGCAACCATGCCGAGCTGCAGCAGATCGATGCCGATACCACTCAATTGCAGACGAAGATGTGGTCAACGGTGCAAGCTCCCGCCTTGGCGCAACCGACGCCGGTGATCGCTCTGGTGGTTTCAGGCATGAACGACGTCTTGAACTCGCAGGGATACACTCAGGCGGCATGGTGGAACCGTATTCCAGACTCGACCTGGACCATGATGATTGCCATCGCCGTCTGCTGCAATCTGCTGGTCGGCTATGGGGCGCGCAGCGCTAAGAAAGCAACTGCCCTGCTTTTGGTTCTGCCCGTAGTTGTCTCCATCGCGTTCCTTCTGATCGCCGACATTGACAGCCCGCGCGGTGGCTTTATCCATGTGGTTCCACAAAACCTCCTAAGCGTGGCGCAGTCTTTTCCGAAATAATGCCGCGTGGGAGTCCGCGTCGGAAGATATATCTGCTAACGGGTAATGGGCGGCGAGCGCTCAGGCGGCTTTCCTGGTCCCCACCTTGGCTTCGATGGCCTTGATTTCGGCGCGGTCCTTCCTTACTTCCAGCTTCACATGTCCGAACAGGCCGATGTAAAAGTTGGCCACGTAGACCAGGGCAAAAAGCGCGATCAGGTATCCCCGCCAGTCAGAGTACAGCAACTGGTAACGGGTGATGAGGAGGAAGGCTGCGGCCACCCAATGGCTGAAGCAGTATTCGCAGGTGAAGAGGTAGAAGAACTTTCGGCAGAGGAGGGAGCGGGAGGTTTCGCTCTTGCGTGCGCAAAGTTCCCGCGGCTCGCGCAGAACTTCTTCATGAGTGACGGTCCAGGTGATGCTGGCGATGGGCAAAGCCAACAGCAACAGCCATAAGACCTGCTGGAAAAGCGGCATGTTGCTTGGAAGCGAGTGCGATGCAGAGGTTTGCCCGGTGCGCTACTTTTGTGCCACCCTGGCGCGGGAGGAAGTTCCCCCCACTTTCGGCACTCGCACGGTTTTGACTAACAGCGTAAACTGTTGGCCGAATGTCACGTGGACTTGAGGTGGCCGGCCGCAGCGATGTGGGGCGTGTCCGTCCGTCAAATGAAGACCATTTCGGCTACGACGAAGGGCTGGGCATATTCGTGGTATGCGATGGGATGGGTGGACACGCCGCGGGCGAGGTCGCCAGTCAAATCGCTGTGGAGACCGTGCTGGCTTATTTTCGTGACCGCAAGCCGGCCCTAGAAGACGACGCCTACCTGGACGACGCTCCGCTGGGAGCGCGGCTGCTGGCCGACGCGGTCAAACGGGCCAATGACGCCATCCTGGCCTATGCCGAGCAAAACAAAAACACTTCTGGAATGGGCACCACCCTGGTAGCCGCCCGTTTTTCCGATGGCATGTTCAGCATCGCCAACGTCGGCGACAGCCGTATCTACCTGTTTCGTGAAGGCCAGTTGCTGCAACTGACCGAAGACCATTCACTGGTGATGGAGCAGGTGCGCCGCGGCATGATTACCCTGGAGCAGGCCAAGCGCTCGTCGGCGCAGAACATCATTACCCGGGCTTTGGGAACCGATGAGAGCACCTTGCCCGACCTGGGCGAATTTCCGGCGCAGGATGGCGACACCTTGCTGCTGACCACCGACGGCGTGCTGCGCCACGTGGACGATGCGGAGATTCGCGGCATTCTGCAGCAACTGCCTTCGCTGCAGGCCGCCTGCGACACCCTGGTCGACGCCGCCAACGAAGGCGGCGGAGAAGATAACTCCACCTGCATGTTGATCCGGGTGCGCAACGGGCAGAAGGTTACAACCTAGAACAGATTCACAATTCCTGCCCGGCTAGCCTCCTCTAGCTCGATAGCAATAGCGACACCTTTGCCTTCCCATCAAGAGCTGACACCCGGCAGCTCAAATCTTCTCGTCGGGAAATTCCACCTCTGCGCCCAAGGGATCGGTGAAGCGGTTGGTCAGGTTGACCAGGCCGACTAACAGATCGAGGTCCACAATCTCTGATTCGGAAAAGTGCGGTTTCAAGTCGGCAATGTCGGCGTCGCCGATGGCGTGGGGATCGCGGGTAAGCTTCTCGGAAAACTTCAGCGCCGCCTGCTCCTTGGGGCTGAAGCTGCTGTAGTTTCCGTCCTTGAGCGCCTGCCACTCCTGGGGCTTGAGCCCAACTCTCTTCGACGCCGCCAGATGATGCTGCAGGCAGTAGTGGCAGCCGTTGATCATCGAGACACGAATGTAAACTGCCTCGTACAAACGGCGTTCCAGCGAGCGGCCCACGCTGGTGTAAAAAGGCAGGAAGTTTTTCATTACCTCCGGCCGGTGCGCCAGCAGCTTATGTACGCTAGGGACATTGCCTTTCAGCGTTTTCTCGTAAATCTCGCGCACTTCAGGCGAGGCCTGCTCCATTTCGACATACGACACTCTTGCCATGGGAATCCTCCAGTTTTTCTTTTGTATGATAGCTTCGGATGAGTTCCTCCGACGCGCCGGGAAATTATATCCAATCAATGTCTGTCATCCTGAGCGCAGGCGCGCTTCCTTGGCGCGCCGGAGTCGAAGGCCCCCTATACTTAGTAAAGCGTTCGCAGCGGGAATTCTTCGGGCACAGAGGTCGCTCGGGATGACAACAAGACCGGGTTGAGCGCCTGACGATATTCATGCACAAACCTGTTCGCATTATCGGCGCCGGACTGGCCGGCTCGGAAGCGGCCTGGCAATGCGCCCGCCGCGGCGTCGCCGTGCAACTGTGCGAGATGCGTCCGGCGCGTTCCACGCCCGCGCATCAGACCGCGAACTTTGCCGAGCTGGTGTGCTCCAATTCGCTCAAGTCCGACAGCGAGAACACCGCGCCCTGGCTGCTGAAAGAAGAGATGCGCCGCGCCGGCTCTCTGCTGATGGAGATCGCGCGGCAGACAGCCGTTCCCGCCGGGCATGCGCTGGCCGTCGATCGCGAAAAGTTCGCTGAAGCCGTGACCGCGGCAATCGAAGCCGAGCCTCTCATCGCAGTCGTGCGCGAAGAAGTCACCCGGATCGACGAGAACGATGCGATCACGATTATCGCGACCGGTCCGCTGACCTCGGATGCGCTGACGGGCGAAATCCTACGCCTCAGCGGCAGCGCGCAGCTTTACTTCTACGATTCGATCAGCCCCATCGTGGAAGCCGACTCCATCGACATGTCGCGGGTGTACATGGCGGCGCGTTACGACAAGGGCAGCGCCGACTACATCAATTGCCCGATGACCAAAGAGGAGTACGATCGCTTTCTGGACGCGCTGATTGAGGCGCACGCGGTCGACGCCAGGGACTGGGAAAACCTGAACTATTTCGAAAGCTGCCTGCCTATCGAAGAGATTGCCCGGCGCGGCCGCGATACTTTGCGCTTCGGCCCCATGAAGCCGGTGGGCTTGCGCGATCCGCGCACCGGACAAATGCCCTACGCTGTGGTACAGCTGCGGCAGGAGAACCTGCGGGCTGACTCCTACAATGTGGTAGGTTTCCAAAACCATCTGAAATTTGGCGAGCAGGCCCGCATTCTGCGACTTATCCCCGGCCTGGAGAACGCCAAGTTCCTGCGTTACGGCCAGATCCATCGCAATACCTACATCAACGGGCCGACCCTGCTGGGCGAGACTTTGCAGATGAAGCAGCACCCGAATGTGCTGTTCGCGGGACAGATTTCCGGCGTGGAGGGCTATGTGGAGTCGATTGCCACCGGCCTGCTGGCGGGAATGCACGCCGCGGCGCTGGCTGGCGATGACGAGCCGGTTCCACCGCCGCGGGCAACCGCATTTGGCGCGCTGGTGAACTACATCTGTCATGCCGATGCGAAGAACTTCCAGCCCGCTAATATTACGTTCGATCTGCTCCAGCCGCTCGACGAGGAAACTCGCCGCCGCATCCGCGATAAGAAGAAGCGGCATGCGATGGTGTGTGAGAGGGCGTTGGGGGAGTTAGAGACTTGGCTTCAGAGCGCGTCGCCACCTACTACAGATCCGAATCATCTTCATCCTCCCAATGAGGGACAAAAGTCTCGATTGAGCGAACGAGACCATACAAGCTCCGAGACTGCTGTTTGGCCAAATTGCAATCCCAAGAAGAGTTGATGAAACGAATTAGCCGGCCATTGTAATTCGGCCCAATGGTGCGGGTGCTTTTTGGCGGCGGGACAATGTCCCTTCTAAGATCGCGTCTTGGTGAGGCCTTTGCGAGCTTAATTAGAATTTGCTTCGGGTCGGTTAGTCCGTCGGTATCTAGCGGGATCGAGCGTCTACTCACACCTAAGAAAGCCGCGAATCCAGCGGTATCGGCCATAATCCACGATTCCACCTCCCGAACCGCAACGCGAAAGATCAAGTTTTGATGTCGGCGGTCGGTCAGCCACTCACCTATCAGTGCGGGTGCGCACTGGCTTTGATCCAGGTCAACCAACACTAGAAAGGGCGCTCCCTTCGCCGCATTGTTAAAGGGTTGTATCATTTTGCGCAGATATCCAATGCCGCGCTGACCGTATGCGCTTCCAATTGCAAATTCACGAGTTGAGTTCTCGAGAACTTTACGCAATACGGCCTCACTCAAAGCATCTTCGACAGCGAGGTTTATTGGGATCGGGTTCATTCGAAGAGATCGAGTTGACTGACTTCAGGCGGAACGGTTCTGGGCAAAGCCGCGTCCGCGATGCTCACGCCGTGTTCCAGCATCAGACGAACTTCTTTTATCGAGGATGCAAGCTCCACTTTCGTCCCCTCGACGCTCGGTGTGAGTAAAAGGACTTCTTCACCTCCGATGCCCATGTCCGATAACAGATCTGCGCTGTGTGTGCTTATGAATACTTGCCGTTTGCGCTGCCGCTGAATTCTATGTATCAATGCCGGAATTTTCCTGATAATCCCTGAATTTAGAGACAATTCCGGTTCTTCCAACAATAGCAAGGAATCGCCCTCGAGCAGGGACCATAACAGCCCTATAAGGCGCAGTGTCCCATCGGAGAACTGGTCCTCGCGTTGTTTTGCACCGGTCGGACGCCAGTGGGTGTATACGGCTTCTAGGTGGGGGATTCCCGACTCGTCTGTCACGTCGGTGAGCCCTTTGATTTGCGGAACGGCCAATAGCAACGCCGATTCAATCTTTTTCAGTCGTGATCTGCGCGTCTTCTCCGGAGTTCGCACGACCCGTTCCAGAAAACTCCTACCGAACGGATCACCCGGAATACCCGGACCAGAGAAGGACTCTGGATGCTTCAGTAGCTGTGGAACAAGATGTAAATAGAGTATTGCTTCGAAGAACTTCGCGACTTCACGAAACGGCTGATTGGCATTGATTTGCTCTAGATGAGTCTGCGTCCGTCGTAAAGGATCGGAGGTATCGTCCGCATTTGGACGGTTAAGTAATGGACGACCTTGATGCCAAACTCTTTCGTACGCCACATACGGCTGACGATAACCCCGAGTTTCCTGCTTGATTCCAATCTCATAACGCCATTCACCGGCCGCCTTTCCACCGTTGTGAGATTCCAAGCTTTCGGCCAATTCAACTCCGATTTCAACATCCGGATTTTGGCGCGCGGCTAGACACCGAATTTTCGAAATTCCTCCTCGATCGCTGACGGCTTTTTGCAGTCCGCCTCCGGGTTTTGCAATGTCCCGGAGAAATCTAAAGACATCCAAAAAGTTCGATTTGCCAGCGGCATTAGGACCGGCAAGAAAGACCCGGTCGCGTAATGGCACGTCTACGTGCCTAAAGTTGCGCCAGTTCTTAAGAGCGATTTGCCTAACGATCATTTGATTAAAGATTAGCTTGTTTCTGCGCCGCAACGCTAATACAAATTTTGGGGACGTGCAGTCTAGGCGTTTATCTACCGCCCCTCGTTCCGTGCCCGGTTCTTGATCCAGATGGGTGTGCCGACGAAGCCGAAGGCCGCGCGTATCTGGTTCTCCAGGAATCGCTGATAGGAAAAGTGCAGCTTCACCGGGCGGTCGGTGAAGAGAATGAAGGTCGGCGGCGAAACTCCAGCCTGCGTCATGTAGAAAATCTTTACCCGCTTGGCGATGGGCACCGAGGCGCGCTCGAAATCGATGTGCGCCAGGAAGCGGTTCATCTCGCCGGTGCCAATGCGTTTGCGCCGCTCACGCGCCACCAGTTCCAGCGTAGAAAAAAGCTTGTCCAGATTCTTTCCCAAGGTCGCCGAGACAAACACCACCGGCGCATACGAGAGAAACTTAAGATGGCGCCGGACCTGCTCTTCGTACACGCTGCGTTCGGCAGGAGGCTTGCCATCACTGCGAGCGGTCGTAACTAAATCCCATTTGTTAATGACCACGATTATCGATCGTCCGCTCTCGTGAGCATAACCGGCGATGGTTGCATCGCTGGCAGTCACGCCTTCCACCGCGTCGATGATCATCAGGGCAACATCGGCGGCTTCCAGATGCTTGCGCGCCATAACCACGGAAAGCTTCTCGGCCATCAACTCGGTCTTGCCCTTGCGGCGAATGCCGGCCGTGTCGATGAAGCGATAGGTGTGGCCGTCGCGTTCGAGGAGCTCGTCCACGGCATCGCGCGTGGTTCCGGCCACCGGCGAGACAATCGCGCGCGAGGTTCCCGTCAGCGCGTTCAACAGCGTTGACTTGCCGACGTTGGGCCGGCCGATGATGGCGACCTTGGTTTCGCGGGCAATCTCGACATCTTCTTCGTCCGGCGTGTCTGCGTCTGCACTATCGACATCTGCACTGTCGACGGAAGCGGCGTCCGCGAGAGCCGCCGCATGGAGTCGACGGGCCGAGCGTTTGCTGACGGGACGCGGTAAAAAGCCGGCCTCTTTCGCCTCAGTTTCATGCTGGGGCATCACGCTCAGAACGTGTTCCAGCAGTTCAGCGACGCCGTTGCCGTTCTCGGCGGAGATGGGAAACAGCTCTTTAATTCCGAGACGGCGAAACTCTTCGGCATAGGGCTCAAGCTGCGGAGTGTCGGCCTTGTTCACCGCCAGCAGCAGCGGCTTGCCGGTGCGCAACAGCAGGCGCGCCAGATCGATGTCGGGTGAGGCGAGTTCGGTGCGGCCGTCGACCACCAGCACGATCACGTCCGCCTGTTCGAGTGCGACTCGCGCCTGGCGGAAGATTTCCGAGGGAATCAATGCGAGGTCGTCGGGAACAATGCCTCCGGTATCGACCACGCGAAACTTTTTGCCCAGCCATTCCACGTCGCCGTAGAGGCGGTCACGGGTGATGCCAGGCTCGTCGCCCACGATGGCGCGGCGCGATCCCACCAGACGGTTAAACAGCGTGGACTTGCCAACGTTGGGACGGCCCACGATGGCCAGCGTGCCGACGGTAACGGGTTCACCCTGTTCGGCGGTGCGGCTGGATTCGAATTGCGGTCGACGGCTCAATCAGACTCTTTCGGCGGCGGTGGCCTAAACAGCTATTATAGGTACACGATCCCCACGCCGTGTCTTCCACTCCACAATCCGCCACGCTGGCCGCGCGTTTGCCGTCGCTCTACCAGTTCTTCGGACCCAATGGCGTGCTGGCGCGGACGCATCCGGCTTACGAGTTTCGCCGCGGACAATTGCAGATGGCCGAGGCCGTTGAGTTGGCTCTACAGGAGCGGCGGCATCTGATTGTCGAAGCAGGCACTGGTACCGGCAAGACGCTGGCTTATCTGCTGCCCGTCATTCGCTCGGGCAAGCGCGTCATCATCTCAACCGGAACCAAAACTCTGCAGGAGCAACTGTTCTTCAAGGACGTGCCGTTCCTGCAACAGCATCTGGGCGAGCTGCGCGTCTGCTACATGAAGGGGCGTGGCAATTATCTTTGCCGGCAGAAGCTTTACGATCTCACCAGCCAGCCGATCCTGAATGGGCTGGAAGAGATCAACCAGTTCCGCATTATCAGCGACTGGGAGAAGACCACCGAGACCGGCGACCGCGCCGAGCTGGCCGAGCTGCCGGAGAACAGCCATCTGTGGCCCAAGCTGGACGCGCGCACTGACCGCTGTGTGGGCGCCGAGTGCCAGCAGTTCGATCGTTGCTTCATCACCGAGATGCGGCGACGCGCGGCGGAGAGCGACATCATCATCGTCAACCATCATTTGTTCTGCGCCGATCTGGCGATCAAGGCTGCGGCCGATCGCGCTCCCGACGCAGGAGTTCTGCCCGATGCCGGGGTGGTGATTTTCGATGAGGCGCACGAACTGGAAGATGTCGCTGCCGACTATTTTGGCGTGACCGTATCCAACCTGCGGGTCGATGAGTTGCTGCGCGACGTGGAAAATACGTTGCGGCGCGCCGATATTCCTGTCGCCGATGTGTTGCAGGCCTCAGCCCGCGTGCGCGAGCATTCGCAATTTTTCTTCTCGACAATTCCGCCGGGCGAGGGGCGCTTTGCTTTCGAGAATCGCGCGGATTTTCTGGAAGAAAATGGCGATGAGTATCTTGGGCTGCAGAATGCGTTGGTGCATTTGTATACCGAGTTGCAGGGCATCCCCAAGAAACCCGACGAAGTTCACGCCATGGCGCGCCGGGTAGAAGAACTGCGCGTGCAACTGGGCTTCATCCTGGAAGCGCAGGAGCGCAACACGGTGTTCTGGATCGAGCGCCGGGCCGACCGGCGCGGCCACGGCGGTCAGCACAACGTTTTTCTGCAAGCCACGCCGATTGCCGTAGCCGACATCCTGCGCGACACGCTGTTCGAGCATCTGGAGTCGGCGGTGCTGACCTCGGCGACGCTGGCTGTGGCTGGGGGCTTTGAATATATCCGCAACCGGCTGGGCATCCAGCATGCTCGCGAGTTGATAGTGCAATCCCATTTCGATTATGAGAGTCAGGCACTGCTGTACGTCCCGCCGGACCTGCCTGATCCGCGTGACCCGCAATTCGTGGAACGGGCGTCGCAACGGGTACGCCAGTTGCTGGAGATCACGCGTGGGCGAGCGTTCTGCCTGTTCACCAGCTATGCGTTGATGAACCAGCTGTACGAGCGGCTACTGGGCGAACTGGAATTTCCCCTGCTGTTGCAGGGAACCGCGCCCAAGAATGCGTTGCTGGAAGAGTTTCGCCTGACGCCGAATGCCGTGCTGTTTGCCACGGCATCGTTCTGGCAAGGAGTGGATGTGCAGGGCGAGCAACTGAGCTGCGTCATCATCGACAAGCTGCCGTTTGCCGTGCCCAACGATCCGGTGGTGGCGGCGCGCGTCAAGGCGATCGACGAGGACGGCGGCAACGCATTTTACGATTATCAGGTGCCCAGCGCGGTGATCTCGCTGAAACAGGGCTTTGGCCGGTTGATCCGTTCGCTGCACGATCGGGGGCTGCTGTGCCTGCTGGATAATCGAATCTTGAAGAAGCAGTACGGGCGGGTATTTCTCGACAGCCTGCCGAAGTACAGCCGGACGACGGATTTGAAGGTTGTGGAAAGATTCTTTGGGACGGCCGATTAAGTACGGTGCCGCCCCTGAAGGGGCTCGGGTTCTTTCATTTTCGTTTCCCACCGCTTCCGCGGTGGGCTAATCAGTTTCGCCTCTGCGAGGCTTGGGCATCGAGTATGCGAGACTGAAGCGTGGGAGACATGGGCGATCCGATCGGTCAGCAGTATCCCTCGGCTTGATACCCTAAGGGACCGTCGAGCAGCCGACTGAACTGAACCCGGCAAAATCTCGGAAATCGGCTCTGCACCGAGTCAATCGTGTCAAACTCGTGTTATTGGAATCAGGAAGAACTCCCCGTTTCCGGCACCGGAGACTGACGGCCGAAGACCAAGATCGGGTAGCGTCTCAGTTTGAATTTGGATGCGTGCCTTTCGCGCGTCGGCGCGAATCGGCACGCCTAGATCCTTCGCTGCGCAAAAGATGCTTGCTCAGGATGACCATCAAACTGCGACCCTACCCCAAAACCGGCCCGGTTGCTCTGCGCGCTGCCCGCGTTTACGATAAGTTGACCTTTTGATAAATGCCGCAATCCAAACAGATCTTCTTTGATCCCGACCGCAAGCGGTGGCGCCGTTTACGGTTAATTCTCGATTCCAGCGTAATTGCTGTCACCCTGCTGGTGGTGCTGTTTGTCCTGTCGGTGATGCGAGGATCCAACGCTCCGGGGGTCGCGCTGCCTGAGGTCAAGCGGACTTACCACGCGCTCAAAGATAATCAGAAGCGCAAGCCGCCTCGCCGCCTGAACACGCACCGCAAAACCAAGCAGCCCGCTTCGCAGGTGGTACTGAATTCCGACGAAGGCATCCGCGGAGCGTTTTACGTGCAATGGGATGCGGCCAGCTTTGCCTCGCTGAAGGAGTACTACCCCCAGATCGACTTGCTCTTCCCCGAGTGGATGCACGTGCTCACTGCGGACGGGCGCCTGCAATCGGTAACCGAGTTCAACATCCTCTACGACGTCATCGACGAGAAAGGCAAGCCCCGTCCGGTAGACGACAAGGTGATGGCCTTCCTCAAGGGCGAGGGCGAGAAAGCACAGACCGAAGTTTTCCCGCTGGTTAATAACTTCGATCCCGTCGACAACAAATGGAATCCGGACCTGACCGCCAAGTTCATGGCCGACCCGGCGGCGCGGCAGCGTTTCCGGAATGAGCTGATGACGTTTCTGGCCAGCGATCAGTACAAGGGCATCACGCTCGACATTGAAGCCTTCCCCGAAACCTCGCGCGACGATTACGGCAAGCTGGTGCAGGAGCTTTACGACGAACTGCATGCCAAGGGGATGAAGCTCTACATCGCCGTTCCGGTAAACGACAAGACTTTTGACTACGCGGGCATCTCGAAGATCTCCGACGGCCTGATCCTGATGAACTATGACCAGCACTATCCCGGCGGCGATCCGGGCGCGGTGGCCGGCCAGGACTGGTTCGTCAAGAACCTGCAGGACGCGTTAAAGGTCATCCCCAAGGACAAGATCATCTGCGCGGTCGCCAACTACGGATACGACTGGGCGATGAAGAAAGATCAGAAGAAAGGAACGCCGCCCGAAGACATTCACAACGTCACCGCCCAGGAAGCCTGGCTGGAAGCTTCCGATGCCGAGACCGACATCAATTTCGACGACGACATGATGAATCCGCACTTCGCCTATTCCGACGAAAACAATATTCGTCACGATGTGTGGTTTCTGGACGGCGTAACCGCGCTGAACCAGATGCGGGCAGCGCACGCGCTGGGCATCGATACCTTCGCCTTGTGGCGGCTGGGCTCGGAAGATCGCTCGCTATGGGCGGTGTGGGACAAGCCTTTCGAGGCCGGTGCGCCGGACAAGCTCGACGTCGTGCCGCCGGGCCAGGATGTGGACATCGAAGGCCAGGGCGAAATTCTGCGGATTCAGTCGCGACCGTCGGCCGGCGAGCGCCGCATCAGCATCGATTCCGATACCAACCTGGTGAGCGACGAAGTGTTTAAGACCTTGCCGTTGCCCTACGTCGTCGACATGTACGGCGGCACGCAGCGGAAGGAAGTTGCGATTACCTTCGATGACGGTCCCGACCCGCAGTGGACGCCCAAGATTCTGGATGTGCTGAAGGAACACGGCGCCAAGGCCACATTTTTCCTGATCGGCGCACAGGTGGAAAAATTTCCCGGCGTAGCCAAACGTATTTACGACGAAGGCCACGAGATCGGGAACCATACGTTCACGCATCCCGACATCAGCAACATTTCGAAGCGCTACTTTGAAGTGGAGCTGAACCTGACGGAGCGGCTGTTTGAAAGCAAGTTCGGCGTCAAACCTGTGCTGATGCGGCCGCCCTACGCCATCGACGAAGCTCCCGACACTGCGGATCAGGTCCGTCCTCTGGAATTGGCGCAGGATTTGGGCTACATCACGGTGGGCGAAAAAATCGATCCCAACGACTGGCGCGACAATCCGCGGCGCACAGCAGACGAGATTGCCAGCGATGTACTGGCGAACCTGCCTCCTTGTGCTCCGGGAAATTTGCGTTGCGGCAACATCATTCTGCTGCACGATGGCGGAGGCAACCGCAGCCAGACGGTGGAAGCGCTGGGCATGATTCTGGACGGGCTGCACGACCGCGGCTACCAGGTGGTTCCGGTCTCTGAATTGATGGGCAAGACCCGGGCCGAGGTAATGCCTCCCATCACTACCAATGAGCGTTGGGCGGCCTGGGTCGACAGCCTCAACTTCTCGCTCTTCGGCTTCGTGCAGGTATTCATCATCTTCGTCTTTTTTGTAGGCGACGTGCTGATGACCGGGCGCCTGATCCTGATCGGCGCGCTGGCGATTTACGATCGCTTCCACCGGCGCAAGGCCAGCTTCGATCCCGACTACCGGCCGGCGGTTGCGGTGCTGATCCCAGCCTACAACGAGGAGAAAGTAATCGAGCGGACGGTGCGTTCCGTGCTCGACTCCGACTACAAAAATCTGCGCGTTATCGTGATTGACGACGGCTCGAATGACGCAACCCTTGAAGTGTCTCGCGCCGCTTTCTCCCGGGAGATTGCGGCCGGACGCGTCACCGTGCTGACCAAGGCAAACTCGGGCAAAGCCGATGCCCTGGACTACGGGCTGGAGCAGGTGACGGAAGAAATCTTTGTTGGCATCGATGCCGACACGCTGATCGCGCCCGATGCCATCTCGAAACTGGTGCCGCACTTCAGCAATCCCAAAGTTGCGGCCATGGCCGGCAATGCCAAGGTGGGCAACCGGGTCAATCTGTGGACGCGCTGGCAGGCGCTGGAATACATCACCAGCCAGAACTTTGAGCGTCGCGCTTTGAATACTTTGAATGCAGTCAGTGTAGTTCCCGGCGCAATTGGAGCCTGGCGCACCGACGCGGTCCGCGCGGCCGGCGGATATCATCATGACACCGTCGCCGAAGATGCCGATCTTACGATGGCGCTCCTGCAAAACGGCTACTGGGTGAACTACGAAGATCGCGCTCTGGCTTACACCGAAGCTCCCAGCACGGCGAACGGATTGATGCGGCAACGCTTCCGCTGGTCATTCGGCATCATGCAGGCGGTGTGGAAACATCGCCAGGCGGTGAAGCAGAAAGGCGCGTTGGGCTGGGTTGCGATCCCTAACATGGTGATCTTCCAGATCCTGCTTCCGCTGGTGTCGCCCTTCATCGATATCATGTTCGTCGTGGGCATGATCACCTACTTCGTCGACAAATACCGGCATCCCGAGTCGGCCAATCCGGCTGACTTCCACAAGCTGGTGGTCTACTTCGCGCTGTTCATGTTGATCGACTTCATCGCCTCCGCCATCGCCTTCACCCTGGAGCGGCAGCAGCCCGGCGGCAAACGCGACTTCCTGCTGCTGGGTCACGTGTGGCTGCAACGCTTCGCTTATCGCCAGCTGTTCTCGCTGGTGCTGATCAAGACGCTCAAGCGCGCCATGGAAGGCGGCGGCTTTGCCTGGGACAAGCTGGAGCGTGCCGCAAACGTACGCCAGCCGGTCATCGTTCCGCGCGAGCGGGAGGCGCAATGAGCGAGGTCTGCCGATGAGTCCAGCCCCCAAGCCGGCGCTTGATATGAGCGTGCAGGTTGCCGGCATCACCTTCAAGAATCCCGTCCTCGCGGCCAGCGGAAGTTTTGGCTACGGCGTGGAATTTGAAGACGTGGTCACCTTGAGCCGGTTGGGCGGTTTCGTAACCAAAGGCCTTTCGCGCGAGCCCATGGCAGGCAATCCTCCGCCGCGCCTGTTTGAAACGGCGGCAGGAATGCTGAACGCTATCGGCCTGCAGAACATCGGCGCCAGGGCGTTTCTGGAAGAGAAATTGCCGCTGCTGCGCAAAATCGACAACATCGTTTTCCTGTGTAATGTTTTCGGCCATTCGCAGGAAGAGTACGAAGATGTAGTGCGGATTCTCAACGACGGCGAAGGCATCGCCGGCTATGAGTTGAATGTCTCCTGTCCCAACACCAAGTGCGGCGGGATGAGTTTTGGCAGCGATCCCAAGATGTTGTTCGAGGTGGTCAGCGCGGTGAAGAAAATCTCGACGCGTCCGCTGATCGTGAAGCTGTCACCCAACGTAACCAGCATTCCCGAGGTTGCCCGGGCGGCGGAAGAGGCAGGTGCGGACGCCATCTCGCTGGTCAATACTTTTGTCGCGATGGCGATTGACGCCGAAACTCGCAAGCCGCGCATTTCGAATGTTACGGCCGGCCTGTCGGGTCCGGCGATCAAGCCGATTGCGCTGCGCATGGTGTGGGAAGCGGCGAAAACTGTCAAGATCCCGGTGATCGGACTGGGCGGCATCAGCACCGCCGAAGATGTGATCGAGTTTCTGCTGGCCGGAGCCAGCGCGATTGAAGTGGGCACCGTCAACTTCTGGGATCCTTGTGCCTGCGAGACGCTGGTCGATTCGCTGGAGAAGTGGTGCCTGGAACATCGCATCGAAAAGATCAGCGACCTGATCGGTAAGCTGGACGTATAAGGACTTTTCTGGCGACCCCTTTTGGCCGCGCGAGAAGCGAAGCTCTTTGGCAAGAGGAAGGAATTCAGGAACGGGGAAGGGGCAACGGTAAACGCGGCTGAGCGATTGATGATTTTAGGCCAAGCCCACGAATCGCCACCTCTATGTCGTTTCTCTCACATCGCGCAAGTAGTTTCTGCAAGTCCTGTTCATTCGCGATGACGTAAAAATCTTTCTCAGGCGCGAAGTAAACCAACGTACGCTTACCGGACTCAATCAAGTTGAGGATGTTCTGCAACGTCCCTTTGCTTTTTGCGTCCCATAGCATCACGGCACATTTCGCTTCCTGGGCCATCACAAAGTCTTTGGCTGAATAGTAGCTAAAATCACGCCGCTGGCTCGGCGGTGTAACGCTGCGGGTGGGCCATGAGCCGATGTTGTTGCGACATTCTTCCATGCAAAACACAACAACTTTGCGGTAATCGTTCGTCGCAAAATACTGCTGCACAGCTTTGTCCGCACCGTTGGCATCACCGACCAAGATAGTGTCGCCGCGTCGCATAAGATCGTCGAAGCGTTCGCGGAGGGATTTATTCAACTTTGAAACGGCCCGTGAGCCGCCGATGAAAACATTCATAGCTGCGCCTACTTTGTCGTTAGGGTGAGCAGATAGACCGCCTCTGCGCCGCCCGTCTTGAGTGCTTCCGTGATGTGGCCGACGGTCGCACCTGAGCCGAAAAGATCATCAAACAATAAAAGCTTTTTGCCTGTCACCTCGTTGGATGCAACGGCGAACGCACCCTTCAAGGCCTCGGTTCTTTTCTCGTACTCAACAATGTCCTTCAATTGTGGGGTTTGTTTCACTTTCGACAAAGCGGAGGCGAGAAGTGGAATTCCAGTCAAGGCCGCAAGGGCGGTTGCCACTTCGATTACTGGTTGATTCTTGCGGCTGAGGGAAGGAGGGACAGGCACAACACCCTGCACAGGGGGGTTCCATTGTTTTAAAAATTCGGCGGCGCTTTTAGCGAGCTGGTCAATCGCCGTTTGATCGTTCCGATATTTCAATTGGAAAAGCAATTCTCCGACTGGTGATCGATGACTGTCGAAGCGAGGATGCCCGTTTCCGTCATAGCCGACGAACGAGCTGCTGAGCATGTGAACATGCAGAGCATATCCTTCGGTCCACGGACCGTACAACTGTCGTTGCTTGATTTCGACGCTCAAAGAAACAGTTTAATGCGGCGCCTTGCTACTGCGCTATCCGATGGATCGAAGTTCGGGGACGCATTTCGCAATCCTAACCCTTCAACCCGCGCTGGCAGCCTGCTTCTCTTGCAGCTTCCGGATGCTGGTCACCAGGTCGAGATCGAGGGCCAGCAGCGGCCCGGTGTGGGTGATATTGAAGAGCCGCTGTACTTGATCGCCGGCGCCGGCGATGCGGAGCTGCCCGCCATGCTGCCCCATTTCCCCGGAAATCCGCATGATAATGCCCAGCCCGGCGCTGTCGACGAACTCCACATGCTTCAGGTCGAGCACCAGTTTGCGCGAGCCTTGCTCGATCAGCGATTGAATCATGGCTTCGATTTCGCTTAATCGGGTGCCCAGCGTAAACCGGCCGGCACAGGAGATACCGGTAATGTCGGGCTCGAATTGGAAGAGTTCAAACTCCAGCATCATGACTAAGTTGTCCTCAGGGGAAGTGGTTTCCAACGGTATCACGGGACTGGCTGCGCGATTGAATCTTTTTCAAAACGTGTTGTGGTTTTTTCGACGCGGATAAGTCTCTCGTCCAGCTTGTGATAAGCGCAGCCGAGGCACTATCCTATGACAATCCGTCGCGCGCTCCTCACCAGCGCCCAAATCCAAGGAGTGGTACTGACATGCACAAAACTTGCTCGTTTCTGCCAGGTTGGATCCTCGTCTGCATTGCTGCGACCTTGCTGCTGAGCGGCGCGGCGATTGCACAAAATTATGTCGCTCCCAGCAGTCCCATGGTCGGTTCGCCCAATACCGTAACCGCCAATGCACCGGTGCCGCGGCCGACTACCACGCCCTGTACCGTGACCTTGTTCCAGAATTTCGACTTCGACGATTTCAACCCGCGTCCCTTCAACTACACGCCTCCGGCAAACTGTCCGGGGCCCTGGGCTGCCGTCGTGTTTGAGGCGGATTGGTCGGTCGATCCCGGCGTGCAATACGATCGCACCACCAATATCTGGATTGGCGGCACCAATATTTTCTTCGGCACCACGGCCGAACCCTCGGGAACCTTTACCCGCACCTGGCATACCGAAAGCAATCTGACCGACTACAGCCCGCTGTTTACCACCGCGCAGACGGGCTCGGCGATTCTGTTTAACCTGGTCAACAATCAGTACACCAGCCACTATCATGGCAGCGCCTATCTGCAGTTCTATCCGCTGGCGCAGGGCCAGCAGCCGCCGGTTACCGCTGACGTGGTGTTGCCGATGTCGGCCGGCCCGACCGGTGGCACCGTAACTCTGAACTCGCCCACCGATCAACTGGCCGGTACCTTCAGTCTGCCGCTCAATGTCGAGCGCGCTTATCTCGACGTCTTCGCGCAAGGCCAGCAGGATGACGAATTCTGGTATACCTGCGCGCCTAACGATGTTGCCGGCGAGCTGTTTAGCTGCGGTTCGACGTCGTTCCGCGAGGCCGAAGTCAGCATCGATGGCCAGGCCGCGGGCGTTGCCCCGATCTATCCCTGGATCTTTACCGGCGGCATCGATCCCTTCCTGTGGCAACCGATTCCCGGCGTGCATACCCTCAACTTCGAACCCTATCGCGTTGATCTGACCCCGTTCGTCGGCCTGTTAGACAACGGTCAGCCACACACGGTTGCGGTCAGCGTCTATAACGCCGACCAGTATTTCTCGGCCACGGCATCGCTGCTGTTGTATGAGGACCATGGCTCCTCGCAAGTCACGGGAAGCGTGACCACGAACACCATCGGCACGCCCGATCCGGTGGTGATGGAAAACATCAGCAGCAACGGCACCATTGCTTTCGGCACACTGTCGGTGACCTCAAACCGGGGATTCACCATCGAAGGCATCGCCAATACTTCGCATGGCCTGGTCGATACAAAGGTCGTCCAGAGCATCGACTTCACCAACTGGCAGAAGTATTACGTCCATGAGGATGGTTCGGTTGACGATCAGTACGTTGGCCAGACCACATCGATCTCGTCCTCTACGACCACGCAGGACAGCGGTAACGTCACCACCAATACCAAACAGTATTCCTGGCCGTTGACGCTGTCGTACGGCTACACCGCAAACCCGGCAGGAGGGTATGAGCAGTACAGCAAACTTTCGCAGGGATTTACCCTGAGCGACCTGGTGGAACTGAACGGCAATCCGACGTACTCCGCCAACTACTCGGACGCGGTGACGCCGACGGACACGCTGTTTGTCGATGGCTCGGGCAATGCGACGACCCAGGGGCAGGCCAACTCGGAAACCTACCAGTACTCCAACTCCAATGGCGCTTGCTGGAACCAGACTCTTACCGCCGCCGCGGGAATCATTACCTCGGTGCAGGGCGGCAATTGCGGAGGAAACCTGAAGCACAAGTAAGCCTGGTTGATTTTGCGAAGCAGTATTCGGCCTGCCGTGCACGATGCGGCAGGCCATCTTTGTTGGTTTTGAAAGGACAGTGCGGCAGGCATTTTCTTGGTTTTGAAGGGGCGCAGCTTTAGCTGCGCCGTTTCAGCCTTAGTTCCAGCCTTAATTGTTGTCATCCCGAGGCGGCTTCAGCCGCCGAGGGATCTGCTTTTCCCAGGTTCTTCGACAGGCCGTATGGTCGGCGGTCGACTAGGACAGGACCACGATCGAGTCCCGCAACACGGAACGGAACAAGATAGCCCAGCGCTTCAGCGCTGGGTAGACATCAATTTTATGATTGAGCCCCTTCAGGGGCGGCGCATATGGGTCGCGACCGAGCCAAGTCCTGAAAACATTTTTATACCACACACAGGTACCTTATTGTCAGACATACAATTGAGGCTGGGGTTGCGAAATCCGTTACGGAATCGAAAACAGCTTCCACCCGCCCGCTTCGAAATTGAAAATAAAATCAATCAGCCCGGGGTTGGTGCACTGGTCGTTCTTGATCCTCGCCACCAGCACTGCCTGGCGCACGCCGCTGCGGGTGATCTCGCTGGCCGCGGTATTCACCTTCGCCGAGCGCGTCAGCAGCTCCCGGTAGGAACAGGCACGGCCGCTGTTCTCCAGATCGATGGGCGCATCGATGCAGGCGGAATCAAACAGCTTGCAGTAGAGACCATGATGCGACAACAGTTGCTGCTCGACGTCGCCACGAGTCAGATGTTCGGGTTGCGATCCAAAGTTGACGCCGCCCTGCGGAACGTAGGACAGAAATTTCTTCGTGTCGCCGTCGCGAATGGCTGCGAAGAATTCTTTCTCCAGCGCAGCCGTCGCTGCGGATGAGTTGGACTTTCCGGAGTCGACGCCGGACTGGGCGGCCGCCGGTCCCGCCGCTGATGCCAGTGCCAGCAGGAACAGCAAAGCGCTGCACAATCTGCGATCGACGGCGTGATTGCGATTCATTTCTTGCGGGCCGCCTTCGCGCTCCTGATTTTTACCGGAGCCTTGGTTTTCCCTAAGGGCTTGGCTTTCGCGGCAGGCTTTCTGGTTGTTGCAGGCTTTCGTTTTGCCGCCGGCTTGCGCGGAGCGGCTTTTCGCCCGCCGGTCTTCGCTCCGCTCTGCAGTTCTTCCCGCCGCTTCTTGGGCAATCGTTCCCACACCAGCCGATAGGATTCTGCCATCAGCTCCCGCAACTCGAAGTCAGGCAGTGTATTGAGCTGTTCCAGCCCGACCCACTCCGCTCGCGCCATGTAAGGAGCTGGACGGACCCCCGGGCGTTCGCATAACTCGACGAAATTTTCAGACGAGACCTTGAGCGACAGCCGGACCGGCGCCGGTTCCAGTCGCGTCACCACGAAGAGTTTGCCATCGACCTTGAAGCACAGGACGTAGTCCCACTGAACGTTTTCCGTGGTGTGAGGAAACCGCAGGCAGTACCGGCGAATTGAGTCGATATCCATCGCAGTCTCTCAATGATGCAGTAAGAACGGCGGTTGATGCACGTAAGGCAGAAGTGACCGCCCGTGGCCGTCGGGGCCCAGTGTAGAGGTTATGGGTGGAGCACGCCTTCAGGCGTGCACACACCCCAGCGAATAAAAGGGTCGAGCTTTAGCCAATTCATCCCCGACTTACCCGCACCGCTGAAGCTGTGCTCCACCCTATTTGCCCAACGTGAACCTGCGATGCTACGGCATCACACCCGCCGGCATCTCCGGCCACTCGCGCCTCATCACCAGCTTGGTGTAAGCCACCCGAAATCCGCGGCGCTCCATGTTACGTTGCGATCCGCTGCCCGGATTGGCGCTGACCACGGCATATTCACAGGCCGCCTTGGCCGCCTCGTGCAGCCGGAGGGCAATCAGCGCGCTCTGCACCCCGCGGCCGCGAAACTCCGGCAGGGTCGACGCGCCGAACAGGGCGGCGATCCGCGCTTCGGGAATGATGCGGCCGGCGCAACCGCCCGCCGCCTCGCCGTCGATTCGCGCCAGAAAAGCCAGCGCTCCGGGCAGCGTGGCGAAACCGCCAAAAACATCTTCACCAACTGTAACTTCCTGCGAAAAGCCCTTGGCAAGCGTGTGGGTCCAGGACGACACGTTCTGGCGCGTGACGCGTTCGATGACGATTCCCGCAGGCGGCTCGAATGGCTCCTCCGCGTTGATCCTCCGAATCAAAACAGAGTTGAACTCAGCGATACGGTAGCCGCGTTCGCCAAGCAACGCCGGCAGCGACATGTCGGAAAGCGGCGAGACCACGACGGTCGACGGCACGCCCCGGCTGCGGAAGAAGTGCTCGACGCGATCCATGTCCAGCGCCGTCACCTCTCCGTAGAGACCCATGCCAACCATCTGGTTGGAGGGATAGTCCTTGCCGCCGAAGAAGGCTACGCCTCCGGCAACTTCCTCGGCCTCGCAGGGCGTCGCCGGATTGTGGCGTTGCAAAGCCTCGAGGCAATTGGGCAGAATGGTTTCCGCCATCTCCAGGCGGCGGGCAAATTCCAGGTCAACAAAATCGGGTAGTTGCTGCGCGACAGCAACTTGCATTTCAGACATTGGAAACTCCTATGAAAGTGCAGACAGAGTTGGGGATTTGCACCGCGAAAGGGCGCAGCATCAGAAGGAGTTTCGGTTATCGGACGGCGATGGTCACAGGCAGCTCGGTTAGGAGTTTAACGCCACGGCGCGGAAATTGTACATACCGTTTCGAATTCGGTCGGGGATCGTCAAGTGGCCCGGCAGCTGTCGCTCTTGATAGCCGAGATCAGGTCTGTGTCAGGGCGCGACTTCGAGTCGTGCCGTACCCCGGCCGACGAGTGTGGCCTTTAGGCCCTGCTATCAGCGTGCAGGGGCTGAAGCCCAACTTTCTTGAACGTTTGCGGCACGACTGAAGTCGTGCCCTGATACAAACCTCAACCCTCGCCGTCACACAAACCCTAGTCCTCACACAGAACCTGGATCTTCGATCTGATACAAAGCTGAACCCTCGATGAGGTTGTGCTAGCTTTTCTGCATCATGTCTTCTGAACCGAAACTATCGCTTGACGGAAAAGTCGCCCTCATCACCGGAGGCTCGCGCGGCATTGGCGCAGCCACGGTGCGGCTGTTTGTCGCGGCCGGCGCGCGCGTGGTCTTCAACTATCAGCATGCCAAGCAAGAAGCCGAGCGCCTCGTCGCCGAATGCGGGGCCGCAGTCTGCCACGCGGTGCAGGCCGACCTCACCGGCACGGCCGGAGCCGAGCCGCTGGTGCGAGCCGCTGTTGAACGCTTCGGGGCACTCGACATACTCGTGGTGAATCACGGCGTCTGGGAATCCGCCGACGTCGGCATCGACCAGATGAACGACGCGCAGTGGCAGCGCACCATCGCCACTAATCTGGACAGCACGTTCGCTCTGGTGAAGCACGCAGTGGCGCAGATGAAACGCCAGGCGCGCGGCGGACATATCGTGCTGGTCAGCTCCACCGCCGGGCAGCGTGGCGAGGCCGGCCATTGCGACTACGCAGCCACCAAGGGAGCGATCATCAGCATGACCAAGGGGCTCTCGACCGAGCTGGCTCCGCACGGCATTTATGTCAACTGCGTCGCGCCCGGCTGGGTCGCCACCGACATGACCTCGGGCACGCTCAGCGACGCCGAACGCCGCCGCGGTATCTTCGCCGCCATCCCGCTGGGCCGCGTGGGCACGCCCGACGAAATCGCCGCGCCCATCCTGTTTCTGTGTACCCGGCACGCCGGCTTCATCACCGGCGAAGTTTTCAACGTGAACGGCGGTGCGGTGCTGGCGGGTTAGGGCTCGGGGTGTACATCGGGCTTTCTTGCAACCGCTTTCAAGGGTGTTCCAGATCACAGACAACCATCCGATGTCCGACCAGGATGGGTGGAGCAGGCCTTTAAGGCCTGCGTCAAGTCGATCTCTCAAGGTTGGCTTTAGCCACTGAGGTCCGTTGTGACCATTCCTCATCGCGGAAACACAAGCAACTCCACCTACTTTGTTACTGCTAATACCGACTCCAAGCGGAACCTCCTCCAGTCTTATGAGATGGCCAATTTATTCTGCGAAACGCTGCTCCTCTATCGCGAGCAGAAGAGATACTTGCTGCACGAATTTGTTGTGATGCCCAATCACTTTCATCTGCTGCTCACGATTCCTTCGGGGGCAACGCTGGGAGCACGCTCTGCAATGCATCAAGGGTGGGTTCTCGCATGAAGCGCGCAGTCGGCTCGGACTTAGGTGCGCAATCTGGCAAACAAGTTTTCTCGATCGTCGCGTGCGGGACGCCACCGAGTATGCCCGGTTTCGCAACTACATTTTGCAGAATCCGGTGCGAGCGGGATTGGTCGCACAAGGTTCGGACTATGTCCATTCATCGATTAACTCGACGTACGGCCGGGACGAGATACCTCAGCGGCTGAAGCCTGAGTCAGACATTGCAGCATTAATGCAGGCCTAAAAGGCCTGCTCCACCCAAGGATTTCAAAGGGTTTCCCCGGCGAAGCTGGTTCACGCGCAAATCCTTCTATCCAGTGATCGTAGAAACCTGTCCTTTCCAAAACGACCCCCATAGTGTCCAAAATTTGGAATTTCGCGTTTAGACGACGCTGGAGCGCCCTCAGCTCTTCGGGTGGCCCTGAGTACCTTCCCTAGGGTCAAAGTCGCACAGAGGGGCTGCAATGCGCAGGAACCACCACTCTACGGCTGGCAGCAACCGGCAAAATAGTGGTCTAAAATAACAACATCTAAGTGCCAATATGGGAAAATATAGTAAACCTTTATTTATCAGCGACTTGGGTCAAGTCCACCTTCGTAGCTTCGTCTTCTCAACTTGGAATTTTATTTTACAAACACAAATATAAGCTATCTATTACTTGATTAAATTAATTATAATATTGACATTTGTAATTTTGTTATTGCATTATGGCTTCCGAACTGAGACTCTTATGGCTTCCAAAACCATCTGCCCCGAGTGCAATCAGCCCTTCAAAGTCACCCGGCTGGCCTGTTCCACTTGTCAGGTTTCTCTGGAGGGACAAATCGAGTTGCCGACCCTGGCCCAGCTCTCGCTGGAAGATCAGGCGTTCGTAATGGCGTTTGTGCGTCATCACGGCTCGATCAAGAAGATGGAGAGCGTGTTCGGCATCAGCTATCCGACGGTGAAGAACCGTTTGAATGCGATTGCCGCCGCGCTCGACAAGTCGATACAAGCGCCGTCGCCGCGGGCCTATGTGCTGGAGCAGCTCTCACGCGGACAGATCACGGTGGAGGAAGCCCTGGAGAAGCTCGGTTGATGTTCCCTGGTTGATATCAAAGAGGAGAAAAGTCATCATGTCGACGGAAACCAGAAAAGTGCTGGAAATGCTGGCGGAGGGCAAAATCTCAACCGCCGATGCGGAGCGGTTGCTGGAAAAGCTGGCGGCCACGCCGGACGGCGGCGGCAATGAGGAAAGGCGAATCGCCGGGACGCCGGAAGCGGCGGCGAAGAAATTTCTGCGCGTGCAGATGGAGCGCCCCGGCGGCGACGATGTTAACGTGCGCGTGCCCCTGAGCTTCGTGCGCTCGGGAGTAAAGCTGGCGGGCATTCTGCCGCCCAACGTGGTGGAGAAGCTGCGCGAGGAAGGCATCGATCCCAAATTCTTCGCCCAGCAAAGCGCCGAGATGCTCGACGAGCTTCACGTCGATATGGAGACCAAGTCAGGCAAACGCATTCGCGTCTTCTGCGAATAGCCTGGGCGGGAAAAACGGAACGACCGGCGCCGGCCAGGCAGGCATGGCTATTCTTCGCTGGACGACTCGGCGAATCCCATCTCGGCCAGGTGCGACTCGTGCATGTCGACAAAGGCCTCGGTAGTGCGGCCGACGCTGCGCAGTTCCGAAAGCATCGCGTCAAGCTCGCTCTCGGGCAGCCCCCAACTGTGGCGCAGAAACTCATCGAGTCCGCCGGCGTCTAAGACCTTGACCCAGGAGTGAACGCCGAGATTGTAGTTGACCTGATATTGCAGCGGATCGGCTTTGAGACGGAAGATGTGCAAAGTTCCTGACATAAGCGTTCCGATGCCCGGCGGCGGCAATAGGGTTTCGACGGCCGCGACGAGGCGGTTGCATTTTATGATTTCTACGGAGGGTTAGGCAAGGAAGGTCGCCGAAAGCCAAAAAAAACGGCGAGGGTCAGCCCCGCCGGAACCATCCGCTCGTCTACGAACTCAGGATTCCATGCTCGACGCTTCCGGGAAACGCAGCTTGCACTTCCCTAAAGCTTTATTCAGCAGATCTTCGACGTCGGTCTCCTCGCAATTTCTCGACATGGCCAGCTCGCTTACCAGCAGATAGCGGGCCCGCTCCAGCATTTTCTTTTCGCGGAAACTGAGGGCCTTGCCCTGGGCCAGCAGCAGCAGGCCTTTCAAAACTTCAGCCACGTCCAGCAGCGACCCGGTCCGCATCTTGTCCGAATTCTCTTTGAAGCGGTATTTCCAGTCGGCATGGTTTTCGCATTTGCCGTCGGTGAGAAAATCCAGAATGCGCTGCACCTCGCCGTTGCGCACCACGCGCCGCAGTCCCACCGTGTCCACATTGTGAAATGGGACCATGACCTTCAGGCTGCTGGCTTTTATCTTGAGAAGGTAGAATCGTTCGATTTGTGTGCCGATCGTGCGACTGCTGATCTGCTCGATAACGCCCACCCCATGATTGGGGTAAACGACCTTGTCTCCGATGCTGAAGCTCTGAGTATTCATGAGGGCCGGAGGTGCTGCACCCAGAGTTGACTCCGGGTTATGAGGAGGACAACAACTTAATGTGCCGATTATACGCCCCTTCCGCGAAACGAGTCAATTGGCGCGGTTTTCCGGCAAATACCGTTTTCGCACCGGATTGCGGCTCGCCGCCCGGTCGGCCAGCACTCCCCGGGCCACCGAAAGGCACGCCTGGAACTGCCGGGCGCGTATAATTCCTTAGATGCCTTCGGGTAACCTCCGGCGGCCCGAAAAAAGATCAACTCCGAAGTATGCCAGAGCACATTAAGAAAAAGCTGTCTGAGGAGATCGCGCTCCTGGAGCACGAACTCAATCACGAATTGCCCAAAGAGCTGAAGAAAGCCGTAGCCATGGGCGACCTCAGCGAAAACGCGGAATACCACATGGCCAAGCAGCGCCAGGAGTTCGTGCGCGCCCGCCTGGGTCAACTCAAACAGCGCATGGCCGATCTGTCGATGATCAACATGGCCAATATTCCGCGGGACCGGGCCGCGATCGGCTCGACCGTGGTGGTCTACGACTCCACCAAGGATGAGAAGATCGAATACAAGTTGGTGACCAGCGAAGAATCGGATGTAACCAAGGGATTAATTTCCACCAGTTCGCCCATTGGGCGCGCCCTGATGGGCAAGAAAGTGGGAGACGTGAGCGAGGTGGTGACACCCACCGGCAAACGCGAGCTGGAGGTGTTGGAGCTGACCACCATCCACGACATTCACGACGAGGCATAACGAAGCGGAATGACCTGGACGAGCGCAGTAGGGCGGTCCTGCAAGTGGCTGTTGTACAAAATTGTGCATGGCCTGGCCCTCACCCGCATCTCGCCCAACGCGCTTACCTTCATCGGACTCCTGATCAATATTGTGGCCGGCATTTTGTTCGGCTACGCCCATGCCGATAACCAGCGCCGCATGTTTCTCTACGCCGGGCTGGTGATTATCGGCGCCGGCATCTTCGACATGGTCGACGGCCGCGTGGCCCGGGCTACCAACCAGGTCACGCAATTCGGCGGCTTCTTCGATTCCATCATCGATCGCTACAGTGATGTGGCGCTGTTCTTCGGATTGCTGGTCTATTACGCGCGAGCCAATCGCTTCTTCTACGTGGTGATGGTGGCCTTCGTCATGATCAGCTCGGTGATGGTGAGCTATGCGCGTGCCCGCGCCGAATCGCTCATTCCCAGCTGCAAGGTGGGATTCATGGAGCGGCCGGAGCGGATTGTGCTGGTCATCATCGGAGCGCTGTTCAACCGCATGGGACCGGTGCTGTGGGTCATCGCCATCCTCAGCACGATCACGGTCGTTCACCGCATCACCCATACTTATCAGGTGCTGCGCGAGATTGAACCTCCGCCCATTCCGGTTCCCCCCGACCCGCTGAAGTTTGAAGAGATGGTGGGATAAGCAGCGACGCCTTAGTGAGTCCTTTTATCTTTGCCATCACGAATATCGAATCCTCTATCTTTGTCATCACGAGTCGACTTTAGTCGGCGAGGGATCTGCTTTTACGCGCTTCAGAGGCTGTGCAAAGAACTGTTGCCTGGGCCCGTCTTGAAGGCAGGCGGGTTGGAAGGGGCGCGCCTCGAGGCGGGTTGGAAGGGGCGCGCCTTGAGGCGCGCCGGTAAGCTGATTTTCTTGTTACTCCGAGTGGGCTTCAGCCCACGAGGCATCGCCGGGCTGAAGCCCGGCTCCTATCGTAAAAGTAAGGTTCGTTCGGCGCACCTGAAGGTGCGCCCCTTCAAAATCCCGCCGCGACTTTTGAAATGAGCTGGGAATCCTCACTGCCGGTTCAACCGCCAGATCTCAAAGTTCAAATACGTCGCGTAGGTCACCCATAAAAGATAAGGCAGAAGCAACAGCGCCGCTGTCGTCTGCAGCCCTAAGAAGATGACGATGTTGAAAGCAATCGCCAGCCACAGAATCACGATTTCGGCCAGCGCGACGCCCGGCATTCGCGAGCCAAAGAAGATTCCCGACCAGGCCACGTTCAGCGCCAGTTGGGCGAAAAAGATCAACAGTGCGGATTCCGCCCCCCAGCGGTATTCGCGCCACACCAGCCAGGCCGAAATTGCCATCAGTACGTAGAGCGTGGTCCACACCGGTCCGAACACCCAGCTGGGCGGAGTTCCCGGAGGTTTGCGCAAACTCGGATACCAGTCGCGAACGCTACTCCCGGTGAAGAACGATCCCAGGCCGCCCGCACCCAGGCAGATCGCGAAAAAGATAATCAGGACTAACCAGGGTTTCGCATCCACGGAGACATTGTATCGAGGTGAAACAGCTCTCAGCTCTCATCCTTCAGCTAAGGCGATGGCTGCTTTGCAGTCACCCGAAATTGGATGCCAGGATTCGCCACCGGAGTTACCCATCACCCCACTTATCCGATCCGCAGCACGATCTTGCCGTAGTTGCCGCGCGACAGCAGCAGGCGATGCGCTTCCCCGGCCTCCTCCATCGGCAACACGTGCCCAATCTCAGGATGCAGTTTGCCCTGCTCGATCCCGGGCTGCATGGCGCTGAGGCAGCGCGCCATCAGTTCGCGATCTTTGGCCAGCACGCTGAGCCATAATCCGTGAGCGCTCAGGCTTTTCGCCATCATGACGCCTGCATCGAACTGTTGCCGCTGACCGGTGGCCGTACCGTAAATGATTACCCGCCCGAACGGACGGCAGCAGCGCAGGCTCTTGGCGGTGTGCTCGCCGCCCAGCATCTCGAAGACCGCGTCCACGCCTTCGCCGTTGGTCAGCTCCTTGATGCGCTGTTCGTAATCCACTTCGCGATAGTTGATCCCATAGTTCAGTCCCAGCTTGGCCACCCGCTGCAGCTTTTCTTCCGACGACGAAGTGCCGTAGGTCTCAATGCCCAGCAACTTGCCAAGCTCGACCGCGGCCGTTCCGACTCCTCCGGCGGCGGCATGAATCAGAACCCTGCGGGTGTGATTGTCAGTCCACAGGATGGGCTCCATCGCATCGGCCGTCAGTCCCGCCTTCCAGTACGCCAGATAGGCCGTCAGAAACGTGACCGGAAACGCCGCCGATTGTTCCGCTGTCCAGCCCTTGGGCTGCGGCCACAGCAGATGCGGCTTCATCACGATCTTTTGCGCCGCCGCGCCCCACTGCATGTAGCCCATCACGCGCTCGCCGGTTTTTTCCACCACACCGGCAAATTCGCGTCCCATGATGAACGGGGTTTCCGGCATGCCCTGATAAATGCCGCGCGTGGTCATGGTGTCGGCGAAGTTGACTCCCACAGCTTCTACCCGCACCACCACTTCTCCAGGCTTGGGCTGCGGCTCGGGTACGTCATGGACCTCCAGAACTTCAGGGCCACCATATCGGGCGATAACGACAGCTTTCATAGAGTCCGATTCTACGACTCGGCGGGCACCAGCGGTATGCCGCCTGCTTAATTTGCGGGTGCGGCAAACAGAATAAGGTTGCCGTCCGGATCTTTCACGATAAACGTTTTGGCTCCCCATGGTTCTTTTCTCAGGAGCTGGTGGAAAGGCACGTCCGCAGCTTGATAGGCGAGGAAGAGCTGCTCGATCTTGGCGGCGCTGTCCAGCGTGATCGAGGCCGAGACTAAGTCTTCCCGTTCGCGGATGTCTCCCGCAAAGACAGGTTCATCGATATGGCGCAGCGCAAGTCGGGCATTGTCCCGGCTGACCTGTCCGTAGAACGGCGGATCGCCATAGACAAAATCGATCGTGAAGCCGAGTTTCGTGGTGTAGAAGTCGGTGGATGTTTTGAGGGCGCGAACGTACAGGTGTGCGGCCACCGAGGTGAGAACCGGTTCAGCATTTGGATTCGGTTGGGACATTGCAGTCGCCCCTGGAATGAAAATTGATACTGTCATCCTGAGCGGTGCTGGCCTGTCTTTGGCCACCGGAGTCGAAGGATCTGCGGTTCGAACTGGCGTGGCTTTCGACAGACTGATGTCGCAGGGCCTCCCGTAAAACGGCCCTTTACGCTGAAGCGCCGTTGCTGCCCGGCGTCTTCATGAAATCCAGCGAGCGCGAAATATACGCCTTCAATTCCCGGCGATGCACCACCGCATCCAGCATGCCATGCTCCAGCAGAAACTCGCTGCGCTGGAAGCCTTCGGGCAGCTTCTGGCGAATGGTCTGCTCGATCACGCGCGGCCCGGCAAATCCGATCAGCGCTCCCGGCTCGGCAATATTCAGGTCGCCCAGCATGGCGAACGACGCCGTGGTGCCGCCGGTGGTGGGATCGGTCATCACCGAAATGTAAGGCACCCTGGCGGTGTCCATGCGAGCCAGCGCGGCCGAGATTTTTGCCAGCTGCATCAGGCTGACGACACCTTCCATCATGCGCGCTCCGCCCGAAGCCGAAACAACAATGAGCGGCAACTTCTCGGCAGTCGCCTTTTCCACGGCGCGGGTAATCATCTCGCCCACCACCGCGCCCATCGAGCCGCCGATGAACGAGTATTCCATCGCGCTGACAATCACAGGCTTGCCATCCAGCTTGCCGCGCGCATTGATGACCGCATCATTCAGCCCGGTCTCTTGCTGCGAACGTTTTAGCCGGTCGGCATAGGGCTTCAGATCGGTAAATTGCAGCGGATTGGTCGATACCAGGTTGTTGTCTTCGGCTTCGTACTTGCCATCGTCGAGCAGGTAGGTCAGCCGGGTGCGGGCGTCGATACGGAAATGCCGCTCGCACTTGGGACACACGTTGAAATTCTGGTCGAGGTCCTTCTTCCAGATGATCTGGCGACACTGGTCGCACTTGACCCAGAGGCCCTCAGTCTTAACCTTCTTCTCGCCCGAAGTGTCGAGTTGGCCGTGCTCTCGCTTAAACCATGCCATGGAGGTAGTAAGTCAGTGTAGCCGACGGGATGCGGAGTTGTCGCGCTGACGGATCGGCGGCTAGGGAAACTCTGATCAGGTCTGGTTTTGAAGGGGACGGCGATTAGGCCTTGTTCTGATTAGGCCTTGTTCTGCTTGGGCCTTGTTCTGATTAGGTCTTGTTTTGAAGGGGACGGCCTTCAGGCCGTCCGTCTAGTACCAGAAAATCATGCGGCTTTAGCCGCTGCGGGATCTCGCTTCTACTTGATCAGATTTTTCGAGCTGAGCCACTATCCATCGGCAGCTCGCACAATTTTAGAACGCTCCGCCCCCTCCTCCACCGAACCCCCCGCCGCTGAAACCGCCTCCACCTCCGCCGCCCCATCCCGAGCCGGTGCTGCTCGATCGCGGAGCCGCTACGAATGCCTGATGCGCGTCCGCCGCCATGGCGTGCATCGAGGTGGCAAAGAAGATGGGATTGAATCCTATATACGGCGTCGGCCCGACGTACCAGTTCGGCTGATTCTGCACGATGCCTTCAAACGCCTTGGCCCAGCGATTCTCGATGCCCAGCGCCATGGCAAAGGGCAGAAACTTTTCGAAGGTATCGGGCGGCATACGCCTCAGACGGTCCGCATCCACGCGATTGACGAATTCCTGGAAGCCCAGGATCTCAACCTTGGTGTGCACACCCTTCAGCGATTTCGCCGGCATAATGCGCGCGAACAGGAACACAATCACCACCGCAATCAGCGCCGCTGCAACCAGCAGTCCCGGAGCATCCACCATCGACCCCAGGCCCAGTAGCTGCACGATCACAAACGGCAGCGCGGTGATCACCACGCCCGCCACCACATAGGCGTGCGCCGAATCCGGATCGACCGAGTACATTCCCTTGCTCTTCAGCTCCGCCAGAATATCTGACTTGAGCGTGGGAATCGCCACGTAGAACTGGTTGCGCAAATCCGACAACCGTATCTGTGTCGCCCCGCCCTGGAACATGTGGTTCAGCATGACCTGCTCGTGCCCCGCCAGCGTGCTCCAATTCGGCTGCGGATCCACCAGGTGAAAAGTGTAATCGCGATGCGAGAACAGCAGGACCTTCGATTCCGTCTCCTCAATCTTGATAAAGCCCTTCACCGCCAGGTCGACCAGCGTCGAAGTAATGTCGCGCGGATGCACCGCGTCGTCCATTAGCGTGCCGACCTCGGCCGGCGTCATGTCTTTCGGCGGCTCATACATGGGCGCTACCGAAATGTCGGGCCGGGGATCGCGGCCCTTGGTCCACCAGAAAAAGAACATCACGATCAACGCCCACAACGGCAGCAGCACAATCGGATTGCTGCGCAGAAACCACATCGCCACCGTCAGCTGGCTGGGCTGGGTCAGCACGCCTTTGCTGATGTAGACGTCGGCGGTCAGGCCCTCGCGCATGGCCAACGTGTCGTTGGCCGTCACCCGCACCATGTCGCCGCCCACCACCACGGTCGCGTTCTGGTCGCGCGAACCGTACGCGCCGGTGTAGGCCTGCGCGCGCAAGTTGCCCTGGGTGCCTTGGGGAAAAATGATGACGGCCATGGCGCTGTCGATCGGCACCGGCCAGTCATTGCCGGTCACGTTCCAGTAGAGTTCGTCGTAACCGTCGAACCAGCGCACCGCGTTGGTCAGGTTGTAGCGGATATCGACCGTGCGGGTGGCGTCGACCGCGTCGGGAATATAAATCTTCAAGTGCCGGCTGCCGTTGCGCACGCTGGAGTCGTACTTCAAGTTGTGGCCATGTCCGTCGGTGACGCCGGTGACCTTCAGAAAGAGCGTGTAGTTGGAGCCATTCGGCCCGGGATACTGGATGGGAATATCGCGATAGATGCCGTGGTATTCGCCATCAAATACCACATCGAGATGCTCCAGCACCTGCGCCGTGCCATCCTTTGAAACGGTCATGGTGGTGGCGAAGCGCGAAATGTGCCAATCGCCCGCCGCCGCCGGAATGGCGATGACGACGCACAGGACGAAGAGAGCAAGCGTTCGGAAGCGGCGGCCGACCGTTGGAAGTGGCATGGGTTCGCGACTCCAGTTTACTCGGCACTGGCAAGGACCGTCGTGCTTAATCGAAATCCAGCCGGACAACGACCGTTGTCATCCTGAGCGAAGAGCGCAGCGCCGAAAAACTACTTGTCATCCTGAGCGCAGTCAGGCGAAGCCGAACGCAGTCGAAGGACCTGCTTCTTCTTGTTGTCATCACGAGCGCAGCGAGGGATCTGCTTCTGCTCTTACTGACAACTGGCTACTGACAACTGAACCCTCTGTCATCCTGAGCGATTCCTCTGCTTGTCTTGAGTTCTTGATTTGTGTCAGGGCACAACTTTAGTTGTGCCGTAACCAGCCTCCCTAAACATTAGGCTATGCTGACCCCCATCCCGGCGGCCCGGCTGAAGCCGGGCCCTGCTACAAAACTCAAGGGCAGTGAACCAGTTTGGTTCTTCCCTATTTCGACCAAGATTTCCGCATAATCCACATTATGCTAGTAGCAACGCAAAGCGTTACTCTCTCGTAGTAACCCGATGGCAACCACCGACTACAGTCTGGAGCGTGGACTTCCGGTCAGCATGGAAGCCGAGCGCTCGATCCTGGCCGCGATCCTGCTCGACAACTCGCTCTACGATCAGGCCGCCGAACACCTCACCTCCGACGATTTCTCGCTCGACGCGCACCGCCGCATTTATTCCCGCATGCGCGATCTGCAGGAAACCGGACGCCCGGTCGACATGATCACGCTGGTCGAGGAGCTCGACCGCCGCAAGGAAGTGGAGGCCATCGGCGGCGTCGCCTATCTCTCCTCGCTCATCGACGGAGTTCCCGAGCGGCCCAGCATCGAGCACTACGTTCGCATTGTTCGCAATAAGGCTCTTTTGCGCGGACTGATCAACGTCGCCCAGAACGCCATCGCCGAAGCCATCGAGCACGCCGACGAAGCCGAAGAAGTCCTGGGACGCGCCGAACAGGCCATCTTCCAGCTCTCTGAAAACCGCATCGCCCAGGGATTCCTGAACATCCCTGCCATCATCAAGAATTCTTTTGGCTCGCTGGAAGAACTGATCGACCGCGGCCAGGAAATCACCGGCCTGGCAACGCACTACACGCTGCTCGACAAGCTGACCAGCGGATTGCAGCCCTCCGACCTGGTCATCATTGCCGCCCGTCCTTCCATGGGCAAGACGGCGTTTGCCATGAACATCGCCGAGAACGCCGCGGTGCTCGACGGCAAAGTGGTAGGCGTTTTTTCGCTGGAAATGTCGCGCGAGGCGCTGCTCAAGCGCATGTTGGCCTCGCACGCGCAGGTCGATTCGAAAGAATTGAATCAAGGATTTCTTAGCAAGGACGATAAACGCAAGCTCGTTCGTGCGGTTGAAGAATTAATGCAATCGAAGCTGTACATCGACGACACGCCGGGAATTTCCGTCAGCGAGATGCGCGCCAAGGCTCGCCGCCTGCGCCAGACCGAAGGCCTCGATCTGCTGATCGTCGATTATCTGCAACTGATGTCGGCGGTGCCCATCGGCGGCAAGCGCTTCGAGAATCGTACCCAGGAAGTCTCGGCGATCTCGCGCGGCCTGAAGGCGCTGGCCAAAGAGTTGAAAGTTCCCGTGGTTGCGCTGTCGCAGTTGAGCCGTGCTCCCGAGAGCCGCGGCGGCGATCATCGCCCGCAGCTTTCCGATCTGCGCGAGTCTGGCTCCATCGAGCAGGACGCCGACGTGGTCGCCTTCATCTTCCGCGAAGAGGTTTACAAGAAAGACGATCCCGACCTCGACGGCATGGCCGAACTCATCATCGCCAAACAGCGCAACGGTCCCACCGACACCATCAAAATGGCCTTCATCAAGCGGTATACGCGGTTCGAGAATCTGGCGGCAGAGAGCGGATACAGCGGATGAAGACTTCCTCGAGTTGCTTTTTGTCAGCGCATGTCTTTAGACCACGGGTTGTGCATCTGACGCAAGGTTCTACAGAGTCTTAGCATGTCACGCGCCACAGAGCAAAGACGCCAGGCGAAGGAAAAGCAAGGACGATGGAGCGAAGTTCTCAATTTGGTCGGGCTGTGCTTGGCCTTGGGCTCTTGGGGATACTCGGTGATCTCCCCAGAACCAAACTACTGGCTTGGTTCGACGCTGCTCCTCGGCAGTTTTCTAGCTATGGCGTTGGCAGCATGTCGTGCTCTAGAACTGCGCAAGTCTGGCGCCGCCGTTGTGACGCTTCTCGTGATGTTTGTGTTCGTATTGTTCGATTGGCGCATAGTGGTGAAACCCCAGAGGGGCAAGGCATTCAAGGAATTATTGGTTAAGGGGTACAACATCCGAAGCGAATGTGAGGGATTGGTCGGTGCATCGCCAGAACCGGCATGGATGAGAGATCAATCCAAGGAGTGGCAGGCGCAAGTAGGCCAACTAATATCTGAGAAGCTGGATTACAAAGATTCTCAAACCTGGCATGGAGCCATTATCGTTGGGCGAGTGGCGGACGAAAGTACAGTCGCCTATCAGTGTACGTGGCTTACAAATAAGGTAACTGCGCTTGAGACGATCATTGCAACCAACTTCGACAGCAAGCTCCAGCACTCAGGTTACAACGGCCCGACATATTGGTTCGATGCCGTTAATGGAAAAGTTGACATTGGCGATGCCTTCAAGAACGGGAACAGCACGGCGCACGTCTACCTCAATGGTGGTGGCAAGACTAAGGACGGCAAGGTTGAAGTTGAGGGGCATGGGATTACACAGCTCGTGAAGCCGTAAGTTGAGTGCTGTGGGTCTGACACGGACCAGAACGACTGTGAAGTGGGAGTTCCTCGTGCTAGCCTTGTCCCGATCAACCCACCGATGCCGCCGCTCACTGCATAAGCTACCGGATTCGACGGCTTCCGCTGCAAGCTAAACAGACATCTGCGATAGCATCCTTACAGATGAAGGAACACTACCGCCGCTGGATTCATGACTGGGAAGCGCGCATGACCTCGCGCGACAATAACCGCGTGGTGCGCCCGTTCGAGTGGGGTCTGGATTGGACCACCCGCTGGCCCGGCATCGAGCGCTTCACCGTCCCTCGGGACGCGACCGATAAGGACCCGATGCTGCGGTACATGTCCGCCGTCAACGATCACCTGGTCGAGAACAGCGACGACTTCTTCGGTTACACCACGCCCACGGATTTTCGCATTGAGCATCGCAAGGTCGAGCTCTTCCACACCGGCAGCGAGCCTCCCAAGAAGCAGCTGAAAGATCAGTGGGGCAAGTTTCTGCGCTTCACTTCGCCGGTCGAGTCGCCCTATCCGGAAAACAATTGCGTCAACGCGCGCTGGTTCCCGGCGCAGGGTCATCGCGCGGTGGTGCTGCTGCCGCAGTGGAACGCCGATGGTGTCAGTCAAAATGCGCTGTGCCGCATCTTCAATCTGCTGGGGATTGCGGCCTTGCGCCTCAGCATGCCGTATCACGATATCCGCCGCCCCGCGGGCATCACCCGCGCCGATTATGCGGTATCCGCCAATGTGGGACGTACGATCGACGCCACCCGCCAGGGCATCGCCGACATTCGCTCCTGCCTGGATTGGCTGGAGCAGCGCGGATATTCGCGATTAGGTATTGTCGGAACCAGTCTGGGCTCGTGCTATGCATTTTTGGCCAGCGCCCACGATCCCCGTATCCGGGTGAACGTGTTCAATCACGCCTCCACCTCGTTCGGCGACGTGGCCTGGACCGGGCAATCGACGCAGCACATCCGGCAGGGAATTGAGCCGGTGCTGACGCAGGCAGAGCTGAGCCGCGTCTGGATGTGCATCAGCCCCATCGTTTATTTCGACAAATTCAAGCGCTGGCCCAAGAAGTCGCTGATGATTTATGGGCGTTACGACCTCACGTTTCTGCCCGAATTCTCCGCGCAAACCGCGGCCGAATTCCTGCGCCGCGGACTCGATACCACCATCAAGGCTCTGCCCTGCGGACATTATTCTCTCGGCGAGACGCCCTACAAGTACATGGACGCCTGGCACATTTCGCGCTTCCTGGCCAAGGCCTTCGCAGGGTGATGGCGAACTCCTCGTGGGCTAAAGCCCACTCGGCTTAAGAAAGTAGAGGCGCCTATGGCGCACCTAAAGGTGCGCCGCTTCAAAACCGAACTCAAATACAATCACTCGTGCGGCGGCAGCGGTTCCGGCACGTCCACGGCCACCACCTTGCCGTCCGGCCCGATCTCCAGCACCGGCGCGTACATACCTAGCAGTTTGCGCCGCCACCACATTCCGGTGGCGCGTTTCTCCGCCATCGTGGTGAACCAGTACTGCCACAACACGGCCCGTACTTGTTTGGGTGGCGCTTGCGGAAACGGATTTCCGGCAAACAGCGCCAGCACATCCGGAGAACCTGCCAGCAGGCGCTCCTCAGTGCTGGGCACAATCAGGTTTTCCCGCCACGAGCCCAGCGATGCAAACCACAAATTCCAGTCGAAGCGCGGCTGATAAGGCGCGTAAATTCGCGGCGGCTTGTCGAGGGCTTGCGGCTTGTAGAGAAACGGATACGCGGTCCAGTTCTGCCCGTCATTCGAGCCTTGGAACTCGATCTCGTAGCGCCCGCGTGTCATCACCGCAAACAGCCCGTAGCGGTTGGCGATACGAAACGGTTCCAGCGCGGCCACCGGAGAAGTGGGCAGCGGCAGCCGCGGCAACAATATCCACGCCAGCTGCACCGTCGTCGTATAAAAGATCCAGAGCAGCATCACGCTGGTAAGTGCCAGCTTGAGTGCGGCGAAAGGGTGGGGCGCGGGAGTGCGTACGTATTCCGGATCGGCGTGCTGCGATTTCTCCTCGACCGCGGGCAGCGTCGCCGCGACTGGAAAGAATCTCTGCTTCCAGTCATCCGGCAAGAAGTGCGCGACAAAGCGATCGTCGAGCAGCAGAAATCCCAGTACCAGAACCAGGTAGTTCAGGAAGGTATAGTTCGCCGTCAGAATCACCGGAATCTGCCACGCGGTCACGATGAAGAAGCAGGCAATGCGCCAGCGCCGGGGCAGAAACAACATGAACACCAGCCCGAGTTCCAATACCAGCGTGGCGCCGGTTGAGAACGCATGAAACCAGTGCGGCAGGTGTTGCACGTACCAGCCAACCCAGGTGGGCAGCGGGCCGTTCTGGTAATACTCGTCCATGGCGGTGAAGTTTCGCCATTCCGGATCTCCGCTGGCCAGCTTCACCATGCCGGATTCGAAGTAGATGCGAAACCATTCCCATTGCAGCAGGAACAGGCTGGCACGCGACGGCGGACTCGACCTTCCCAGGCCCGGCCAGAATCCCGCCGGAGCGAAGAACAGCGAGAGGAATCCGGCTTCCAGCAACATGCCGTCCGACTGATAGCCGGAAAAATCCTGGGCCGCGGCCACGAACGACAGAAAGCACACGAAGCAGACAAACAGCATTCCCCGCGGCCACACGTTCAAGATCAGCAGTACAGAAGCCAGTATGCCGATCCAGCAGATGGCCATCAGCATGTGATTGCCGCTCGACAACCACAGCAGCGTGGGCGCAAACCAGAAGCGCGCCGGCCCGAAGTGTTGTTCTACCGCTTCCAGATAAGCGCCGGCAGGAAGGATTCCTTCCGGGCCGATCAGCCCGCGAATCTGGAAGATGAGCGAGAAAAATGCGGAGAAGTAAATGAGCCCCAGCGCCCGCAAAAAGATCCAGCGCGGAATCAGCCGGTCCGACGCACCAACTTGGGGATCGAACCACCGGCGGATGACGGAACCAGGGGTCCAGTCCATGGCTGAAAATTATATCGAACCTATTTGGCCATAATTCCATTGCCATCTCATAAATCATCGCGGTTCTGGTTTGTATCGGGGCGATTTGTGTCAAGGCCGGTTGGTGTCAGGGCCGGTTGGTGTCAGGGCACGTCTTTAGACGTGCCGAAACGCGTCACCATGACTTGGGCTTTAGCCCCCGACGACTTTTTGCAGGCGCCGGGTGCCCCACTCATTCGCGGGGTTCGAATGAGTGGGTTTCGGGAGTCACAGTCTTCGGTACGTCCCATCACAGACGGGAATGATCCGCCCCTCGATACGTTCGGGGCATGACGAGAGGTTTGGAGCGCTGGTATGGTGGGCACGACCTGCACTTCATAACCTGCAGTTGTTATCGGCCGCCGAAGCAAAGCTCACGCAGCCCAGCGCCAGCACCGCATGGGCCAGCAGAGTTTTCCTGCCGATTTCTTGCAGTACCTTCAAGCGTTACGCCTTCTCGGTAAGAACTTCGGCCAGCGGCAACCGCAACACAATCTTTGCGCCCCCGCCTTCGCGATCGCCAATCTCGGCATGACCGCCGTGGGCCTGAATCGCGGCTCCCACAAATGCCAGCCCCAAACCGTGTCCGGTGGAATGCTGCCCTTTTACAAATCGCTCGAACACGCGGCTGCGCAGGCTGGCAGGAAAACCAGGGCCATCGTCGGCAACTACCAGCTCAGCCTCAGGCCCACACACCTTCACCTCTATGTGAATCGTGCAGCCCGGCGGAAGATGCGCTATCTCATTATCCAGCAGGTTGGCGATGGTGCGATGCAATAGCGATGCGTCCGCCTCGATATATACGGTTTGCAAATCTGTGACAACTTCGTGCCGGTGCTCGGCCATGGCCGGCTGATACAAATCGACCAGCTGTTTCACCATCCCGGATAGCTCGACGTGTTCCTTGCGCAGCTGCAAAGCTCCCGCGTCGGCCTCCGCCACATCCAGCGTAGTGTTCAGCAACTGCGCCAGCCGATCCAGACCTTCGATGGCTTCGGCCACCCGCTCATGCCACTGGCCTCGTTCTCCGCCGGAGAGCGCCACTTCCAGGCTGCCGCGAATCGAAGTCACCGGGCTCTTCAGGTCATGCGCCACCGAATCGGTCAGGATACGCATTTGGTGCACAGAAGACTGGATGCGTTCCAGCATGTGGTTAAAGGTGCACGACAGGCGCGTTATCTCGTCCGGATGCGGACCTTCCGGCAGGCGGCGGCTCAAATCGTCGCTGCCCATATCTGCAACCGCGTCGCTGATTCTTTGCACCCGCGCCAGGGTGCGATGCGCGGCCAGCCAGGTAATGAGGAAGCCCAAGGCTACGGTCACTGCCCACACCAGCAGGCAGCGCTCGGTCAGGCGGTCGAGCATCTCTGCTCCGCTGACGTCGTCAAAGCCCAGATACAGGCCGCCCGCCGATCCGCGATCTTTGAAGACCACCCGAAACGGTTTCTCCCAGCCCGGCACATGAACCGCTCCGGGCTCACCCGGCACCAGTCGAGCCTTCTCAATCGCCGGGATGAACGTCTCTTTAGGATTGGGACCTACCCAGATTGGGGCGCCCCGGGGAACGGTTTGCAGAAAGAAGACGGATTGATGCTTGCCGCTGGAATCCTCGTCATCGGAAACTTCTCGCGACGCCAGTTCGGCTACCTCGGCCACCAGCCGGTCATAAAGAGCGTCTTGCGGTGTATTCGCCGAGACATCCGCCAGGGTCTCTGCTTCTCCGCTCAGCCAGGCATCGCTGCGCTGCCGCACGTCGCGCGCAATCAGCAGGTACATGATGGCAAAGGCCACCGCGCTTCCCAGGGCAAACACCACCGTCGGCCAGATGGCGATGCGCCATGCCGCGGAATGTCCCGGCGAGCTAGTTTTCCTTGAGAACATAACCAACGCCGCGAATGGTGTGGATCAACGGCTTCTTGTCGTCCGCATCCACCTTGTTGCGCAGACGATAAATCTGCACGTCAACCACATTCGTTGCCGGATCGATGCGCATGCGCCATACCCGATCGAGAATCATGGTGCGCGTCACCACCCGTCCGGCATTGCGCACCAGATATTCCAGGAGAGCAAACTCCTGGGTTGTCAGCTGTAAAACCTCAGCACCCCTGCGCGCCTCTCGCCTCACCAGGTCGAGTTCCAGATCGGCCACCCGCAACCGCACCGCTTCCGGCTGTCCCGGCGTGCTGCGCCGCAGCAGGTTGCGCACTCGCGCCAGCAATTCCGCCAGCGCGAACGGCTTGGTCAGGTAATCGTCCCCACCTTGCTCCAGACCCCGGACGCGTTCATCCACCGAACGCCGTGCCGACAAGATCAGCACCGGAGCGCTATGGCCCTGGGCCCGGCAACGTCCAATCAGGTCCAGGCCGTCCATGTCGGGCAGGCCCAGATCAATGATAAAGCCATCGTAAAGTTCCTCGCCCGTAAGCGCCAGGGCAGAGGTGGCATCCACGGCGGTGTCGACCTGATAGCCGGCTTCGCTCAGGCCCCGGTTGAGAAACTCTCGAATTGCCAGGTCATCCTCTACTACCAGTAGTCGCACCGCGTGCCTCGTGCAACACATTTCATGGAATGTTAAAGATACAGCCATCCCCTTTCACGCCGATTTCGCCGCCCGCCGAACTGCCGCGACTTCGCGCAGCCGGCTTACGAAACGATCGCCGAGACTCCTCGGACCTGAACTACGAAAATCGTGAGAGAGAGAGATACTCATGCCATTCTAGGCGGCGGATGGCCGAACTTCACAGGCGGCGACATGACATCTTGTTCATCTTCTATCTTGAGCGGCGGCGGCGGTGGTTCCGAATCGGTCACCACTCGACCGCGCTTAACTAGTTTGAGATTGCGAGAGGCTGGATCGGATGAGAAACTTTACCCGGGACATATTGCAGTTTTCTGTCAGGAGGAAGTCGATACGCGCCTTGCGTCATCCTATATCCGCAATGGGAATCCCAGCGTAACCGTCTTCCCCAAGTTCGCAATCCAGACTTAGGCCCACCGCGCCGTTTATCTTGTTACTCCTGCCGGGCCAGGATGGAGTAAGTGTGAAGCGGATTAGCTTATCGAAATTGTTCTATTTCGTCTTTATATTTTGTGCCGCAGCAGCAATTCCTTCGACTGCACAAACTCTTACCACGCTTTATAGCTTTTGCTCGCAGATGAACTGCGCCGACGGCGGTGCCCCCATGACCTCGCTGGTGCAAGCTACCGATGGCAACTTCTATGGAACAGCCGGCGGCGGGACTAACTGTCCTCCTACCGGCTGTGGAATTGTTTTCAAGATTAGCGGAAGCGGCACGTTAACTTCGCTTTACAATTTTTGCTCTCAACCAAACTGCGCCGACGGAGATGCCCCTGGGGCCTCGCTAGTGCAAGCTCCCGATGGCAACTTTTACGGGACAACCGCAAGCGGAGGAATCGAGAATGGGCAGTGCGAGTTCGGCTGTGGCACGGTTTTCAAAATTACCCCCACCGGCATTCTGACCACGCTTTACAAATTCTGCTCTCAACCGAACTGTACTGACGGCGCTTACCCTGAGGCAAGCTTGGTGCTAGGCAGCGACGGCAACTTCTACGGCACGACCTCAGCAGGCGGCTCCGATTCCCTCTACCTTTCCGGCGCGGGCACCGTATTCAAAATGACGCCGACTGGCACGGTCACCACGCTTTACAGCTTTTGCAGTCAGGGCACGTGCTCAGACGGTGCGGGCCCCAACGGACTGATGGAAGGGACTGATGGCAACTTCTACGGCACAACCTATGTAGGCGGAGCCAATGGAAACTCCGGCACGGTATTCAAAATTACTCCACGCGGCGCCCTGACGACACTTTACAGCTTTGGCTCTTTACCAGACGGCGCTGACGGCTACCTTCCTTCTGGTGGGGTGGTACAAGGCACCGACGGGAACTTCTACGGGACAACCTCCTCCGGAGGGACCGGCCTTGATACCACTGCGGGCACAATCTTCAAAATTACTCCAAGCGGCATGCTGACGACCCTGTACAGCTTTTGCTCTCAGCTTGTTTGCCCCGATGGCTCTTATCCTTACGCCGGACTGGTGCAAGGCACCGACGGAAAGTTCTATGGGACAACCTTCGAAGGAGGGAACAACACCTACTGTGTACTTGGCTGCGGCACCGTTTTCAAAATCACTTCTGGCGGCGTGCTGACCACACTTTACAGCTTTGGCTCTCTGCCGAACGATGCTGACGGCGATTATCCACACAGCGGGTTAGTGCAAGCCACGAACGGGAACTTTTACGGGACAACTCAAGACGGCGGCGCTAACGGGGAAGGTGGCACGGTGTTCAGCCTGACTGGTCCCAATCCCAACCCGTTGCAACTCGTTCCCTTTACACCGTGCCGTCTGGTCGACACCCGGCAAACTGGCCAGCCAATCCAAGGCGGCACCTGGCAAGCCTTCGCGATTCCTCAACTTGGTAACTGCAATATTCCAGCGACCGCTGCCGCGTACTCATTGAATGTCACGGTCGTGCCACAAGCCTCTCTGGGATACCTGACCATTTGGCCAACCGGCCAGAACCAGCCGGTAGTCTCCACCATGAACTCACTCGACGGGCGCATCAAAGCTAACGCCGCCATCGTCCCCGCCGGAGCTAATAGCAACATCAGCGTTTTCGCCAGCAACACCACCAACCTGGTGCTCGATATCGACGGCTACTTCGCGCCCGCTTCGGGCCAGACATTGCAGTTCTATCCTTTGACGCCCTGCCGTGTGCTCGACACTCGCAACTCGAATGGAGATTTGGGGGGGCCGTATCTGCGAAGCGGCGTGGAGCGCGATTTCCCTGTACTCGAGAGTAACTGTCAGATCCCGAATACGGCGCAGGCTTACTCGCTGAACTTCACCGTCGTCCCCTACAACGGCGGACCGCTCGGCTATCTGACAGTGTGGGGGCAAGGCGGTCCCAAGCCGGCGGTTTCGACCTTGAACAATCTGACCGCGACCATCGTTGCCAACGCTGCCATCGTGCCCGCCGGAACGGGCGGCGGAATCGCTGTTTATCCCTCAGGAAACACCCAACTCGTGGCCGACATCGATGGCTACTTCGCTCCTGCAGGACAAGGTGGACTGTCACTTTATCCCACGGCTCCCTGCCGCGTAATCGACACGCGTAATGGTAACGGGGCGTTCAGCGGAGAACTCGAACCACCGGTCGACGTGGTGGATAGCGTTTGCGCCCCGCCCGCTACCGCGCAAGCCTACGTCTTCAACGCGACCGTAGTGCCGGTCGGTCCGCTCGGCTATTTGACCTTGTGGCCCGACAGCGAAAATCAGCCAGTCGTCTCCACGCTGAATGCCATCGACGGCGCGATTACTTCCAACATGGCAATCGTGCCCAATATCAACGGCAACACCGATGCCTTTGCCTCCGGCACTACGCAACTGATCCTGGACATCTCCAGTTACTTCGCGCCTTAGATGAGGAGATGAGGTAGATCGAAAACTTTGCCCGAGGTTCTAGAAATTTCAAAAAAGGCGCGCTGATACCGGCACTCCCCTGCTTTGCGAACTTCGCAACCGGCACTCACGGCGCAAAGTAGCTCGATATATCAAGAATCAGTTGCGTGGTGCCGGAAGCAAACGCGTCGGTATTGCCGTTCCTATTGGGCACGATCGCCATGTTCGAGGTAATCGCGCCATCGATAGCGTTCAGCGCCGAGGCCACGGGCTGGGACAAGCCGTCAGACCACAAGGTCAAATAGCCCAGGATGCCCACAGGAACCGCGGTCGCATTCAACACATAGGCTTGGGCGGCGCCGGCTGTCGAGCACAGGCTATCCACCACATCCACCGGCGGACTCAACGTTCCGCTGAAGGCCCCGTTACCATTACGCGTGTCGATTACCCGGCAAGGCGCGGTCGGATACAGCGACAGCCCGCCCGTTCCCGGCGCAGCAAAGTAGCCGTTGATGTCAATCACCAGGTTGGTGTTGGCGTCGGGATACACCGAAATCTCTCCACTATTACCGGCGGGCACAATGGCTGCATTGGCCACATAGGTTCCGGTCAGGTTGTTGAGAGTAGAGACGACCGGCTGCGATTCGCCGTAAGGCCACACCGTCAGGTAGCCCAGCAATTGTCCCAACTGAAGTGGCGCAGCCGTGATGTTAAAGGAGTACGCCAGCGGAGTTACGCCGGGTGGAATGCAGCTGCTTTGCAGAACCGGAAAGTCGCGCTCCTGGCGTGCCGGCAGGAATGGTCCATCCAGGGGACCGTTGCTATTGCGCGTGTCGACCACCCGGCAGGGCGCGAGGGGATAGAACTGCAAGCTGGAACCATTGGCCGGCGCGAAATAGCCGTCGATGTCGAGCACCAGATCGGTAGGGTTACTGGCATAGACGCTGACGGTGCCATTCACTCCCGCCGGAACGATGGCGGCATTGGCCTTGATGCGTCCGTCCAGCGAGTTCATGGTTGAAACTACCGGCTGGTATTCAGCCGCGGGCCAGATCGTCAAGTAACCCAAAGGTCCGGGCGGAACTACCGTGACATTCAGCGAATAGGCCACTGCACTTGCCGGAATATTGCAGCCCCCCAGCTGCGGAATAGCAAAGTTCTGGGAGATGCCGCCCTGAAGCGTGTTACCGGTCTTTCGCGTGTCCACCAGCCGGCAGGGAGTTACATTCACCAATTCCAACTTGGTGGCTCCGCCAATTACCGAGACTGTGTTATCACCCGTATTGGGGACAAAGATGGTATTGGTTGCCGGATTGACCACGGCCGCATAAGGATAGTCACCTACTGCGATGGGAGTTGTCGTGTTGGTTGCGCCGTCAATAGCAGTGACAGTAAGTCCGGTCGCTTCCTGGCGTCCCAGACATGGCAGGTAAACCATATTGGTAGTCGGGTTGAGGTCTATCGAGTCGGCTGGATAGGTGTCGACGCTGCAAATCGTGACTGTACTCACATTCGAAAGATTATTGCCATCGATAACGCTGGCCGATGGTTTGTCGATGCAATTAGGATCGCTGCCACAGCGATTGCCTATATAAATCTTATTGGTTGTTGCATTCACGGCTACGGCAGCCGGAAAGATCCCGACTGGAACCGTTTGAGTTGATAGAGTGCTTCCGTCAATCACAGTCACCGTGCCGTTGTCTGAGTCATCGTTTCCGCCATTGTTCGCCACGTAAATTGTGTTGGTGACAGGATTCACCGCTGCGTAAAGCGGGTAATATCCAACGTTGACGGTCTGAGCGGCCAGGGTGGCGCCGTCGATTACTGTCACGCTTCCGGCACTATTGCAACTCGGATCGGCGCCGCACTCGTTTACCACATAGATCTTGTTAGTGACGGAATTTACTGCCAGGCTGTACGGTTCATACCCTACATTGACAATTTGGGTGACAAACGTGTTTCCGTCGACTATGGCCACGGTTCCGTTGGTGGAGCACGGAGCGGACCCGGAGCAGGGCAGAACCACGACGTAGATTTTGTTGGTAACCGAATTCAGCGCGACAAAAACAGGGTTAACTCCGATGTTCACGCTGCGCGCGGAGAGCGTGACTCCGTCGATCGCCGTCAGCGTTCCGTTATTACTGCTGCAGGTCAGATCGTTTCCACAGGTCGTGACATAAGCCTTGTTGGTAACGCTGTTGACCGCAACACTGTACGGAAGATCGCCAACCGGGATCGTCTGGGTGGCCAGCGTGCTCCCGTTCATAATCGTCATCGTGCCCGGGCTGGCGCAATTGGGGTCGTTCCCGCAATAGTTGGCCACGAACAGCGTGTTGGTAACCGGGTTGACCGCCTCAGTGTAGGGAGTTACGCCTACCTGCACGGTGGAGACGGCTACTTGTGCCCCAGCCGGCAGCGATGTCATGGCCAGCGTAAACGTAAGGACTAACAACAGACGACGCGGCGCGGTGTGCATGGATTCCTCCCCGAAAACGCCTTCCCCGGATCAGCCTGCGATTGCTGAACGCAGGACCGGAAGAATAGCGCTGCCGGCGGCTGAGATCACTTCGATTCTAGTGCCCGTGACGCTCATCTTTTGCTGCTCAAATCTCTTGTTACACGCAAGGGTGACCTTCATCACTGCCACGCTGTTTCCCTCTACCTCGAAATTCCTGCTTTGCGGTGTCACCTAAATGGAGAGTGGATCACCATGAAAAAGCCCTTTTCACCACGAGCTATTCGGTGTACGCTGTCAGCCCTATTTGTGAACCCCTGCGGTTGGCCCTCGCCACGGAGTCCCTCTTGCGGAGTTCCTCGACTGAATCTGTTCAATCCACGGAGAAGCAACATGCACACGCGCCGCCTACGTCTGATCTCTGTCCTGAGTTTCCTTTTTCTGGCCCTGGCTGAATTAATCCAGGCGCAGACGCCTCTCCGGCTGGAACCGGTGTCGCCGTGCCGTCTGGTCGACACGCGCCCGCAGAACGGCGGTTCCGGGCCCATTGGCGCTGGATTCACGCAGAATTTCAATCTTCCGCAACTGGCTGAACTGGGCAAGTTCTGTCCGGCTTTCAGCCTTTCGGCAGCCGCGGCTTATTCGCTCAACGTCACCCTGGTCCCGGTGAATGGCGGCCCGGTGGCCTATCTCACTATCTGGCCCACCGGCGAGACGCAGCCGGTGGTGTCGCTGATGAACTCGCTCGATGGTCGCATCAAGGCTAATGCCGCGATCGTGCCTGCGGGAGCCAGTGGCCAGGTCAGCGTTTACGTCACCAACACGACCAACGTACTGCTCGACATCAATGCCTACTTCGACTCGGCCAGCGACGATGCGGCTCTCGCCTTCTTTCCGCTGACGCCCTGCCGCGTGGTCGATACCCGCACCGGTAATGGAGGACCGTTGCAGGGAGGCGTGGAGCGCGATTTCCCCATGCAGGGTACCTGTAACATTCCGGCCACTGCCAAAGCCTATTCCTTGAACCTTACCGTGGTTCCGGTCAACGATGCCCCGGTGTCCTATCTGACGACCTGGCCGTTCGGCAGCGGGCGCCCGGTTGTTTCTACCTTGAATGATCTGACTGGGACCATCGTCGCCAACGCAGCGGTTGTGCCGGCCGGCACCAGCGGAGAGATTGCCGCTTACGCCAGCACCGGGGGCACCACGAATCTGCTGGTCGACGTCAACGGTTACTTCGCGCCCGCCAGTTCCGCTTCCAATCCCTTGTCGCTCTATCCCCTCACGCCGTGCCGCATCCTCGACACGCGCAAAACCGTTGGCTTATTCAATGGAACTCTTCCGGTCGGTATCGTGGGCAGCCAGTGCGGAATACCGAACCTGGCGCAGGCATTTGTGCTGAATGCCACCGTCGTACCGGCGGGTAGTCTGGGATATCTCACCTTGTGGCCTGAGGGAGAAAACCGGCCCGTGGTTTCGACGCTTAACGCTCTCGATGCGGCCATCACTTCGAACATGGCGATTGTTCCCGCCGGAGCCGGAAACGAGTCCATCAACGCCTACGCCGATACCGGCACTCAGCTCATACTCGACATCTCCAGCTACTTTGCTCCCATCACCACGGTCAATGTCGCCACTACGGCTGTGCCCGACGGAGTGTTGAGCTTGCCGTACAGCTACACGCTGCTGGCCTTCGGCGGCGTTCCGCCCTACACCTGGCGAGTTACCTCCGGCGCACTGCCTCCGGGAATGAACCCGCTCAGTTCCGGTGGGATAATTTCCGGCACGCCGTCGTCTACCGGAAACTACACTTTCACGGTGCAGGCTACCGACTCGAACACTCCGCCGGGAATCGCCACGGCGCATTTGTCGATGACCGTCGACTCCACGCCTGGAGCGTTGACAGTGACCACCACTTCGCTGCCCGGAGGCGCAGTCAGCACACCTTATAACGCTGTGTTGACCGCCAACGGTGGGGTCCCGCCGTACACCTGGATCGTGGCTCCCCTGCCCGCCGGACTGGTTGTCAACACCAATACCGGACTCATCTCCGGCACACCATCCGCGGCGGGTGTAACCTACGTCTCTCTGGGGGTGACCGACTCCCAGCACAACAGCGGGGGGGGCGACGCCACCATCGAGATCAACACCGGCACCGCAAACGGAGTTCTCAATGGCAGCTACGCTCTCGCCTTCAGCGGTTTCGATAGCGGCCATGCCTTTGTCGCTGCCGCCAGCCTGACCTTTGACGGCAATGGACACGTCACGGGCGGCGAAGACGACGTTAACAACTCATCCTCGGGCGCCAAGCATGCCACGGTCACCGGCGGAACGTATTCGGTCGGTTCCAATGGCCTGGGTCAGATCAGCTTCACCGATAGCGCCGGAGGAAGCGTGCAACTTCTGGTGACCACCGCAGCCGCTGAGAATATGCGAGTCATCGGCTTCAACCAGAACGGCTCCGCCGGATCCTGGGGAGCGGGAGAGCTTCACCAACAGAACCCGGTCGATTTCAACCCCGCTGTTTTGGCGGGAAGTTGGGCATTTGGCTTTCAAGGCTCCGATCCCTCGGGTGATCCAACCGCGGGCGATGGCGCCTACCAGGAAGATGCCAGCGGAAATCTCAGCAACGGCCTCGAGGATATCAACGACTTCGGCGTACACACCCAAACCACGTTCACCGGTCATTCCACCACCAGCATCGATTCCAATGGCCGCACCACGGTGCAGTACCAGATTGCTGGCATCGGCACCATGAACCTGGCGGTTTACGTTGTCTCCGGAAGCGAAGTCTTGGGCATTGAAACCGATACTGCAGGCTCGCTGTTCGTAACCAACGGCTTCCGTCAAAGCGGAGCCACGAACATTGGCAGCTTGAACGGCGCATCGGTCGGACGAGGCAGCAGGATTCACAACGCCGGGCAAGACAACGCAGCCAGCCAGGCCCTCGCCCTGCTTCTCGACGCCGATGGTCAGGGCAATATCAGCGTCACCGAAGATGTAAACACTGGTGGAAGCTTTTCGAGCGGCCAGGAGATCGGCACCTACACGGTTGCCTCCAACAGCCGCGCCGTCCTTAGCTTTACGGGCGGAGCGGAGATTGTCTGCTACCTCATCACCAGCAATGAAGGCTTCTGCATCAATGCGATCGCCGGTACAGGCGACACCGTGAAAGGCGCGGAGGTAATCTATTTCGAACCCCAGTCGGCGCCGCCGGGTGGGTCGTTCAGCAATACTTCCTTCTCGGGTGAATATCTGGGAGGCTCGCTGCCGCAGTACACTTCCAATACCTTCAACCAGGTTGATTCGGACTTTGCCAGTGGCGCTGGCTTGTTTTATTCGACCTATTCGCAGAGTGGACCCGGCGGCACCAATCAGAACTTGATGCTCAGCGAGGAATATGGCGTTAGCGCAAACGGCGCAATCACAATCGCCGAGGCGGGTGTTCCTGCCTACTACGGATTTATCGTCTCCCCGACCAGGGTCGCTCTGGTTTCGGCAACCAATCCTTTGGTGTTGATCGAGACAACGTCGTCGGCGCCGCATCATCCCTAACCTGGCTTCGTCCCAGTCGCACCGGCCCGCCGCGAACGGCGGGCTTTTTGCTTCTGCGATCCCAGCGCGATGATTGGTGTAGGATTTATTTGCTTATCGAGAATTTGCAGAGCTGATTGCGGATGTTCGGCCCTGCTGTATTGAATCTGTCGAGGGAGCCTGATCACCAGTCCTGATGCGATTGCTTGGCGTTTTGCTTTGCTATAACGATGGCGACTTTCTGGACGACTCCATTCGCTATCTACTCGACCAAAACCACGACTTAGTAGTATGGGATCACGGATCGACTGACCAGACCGCCGACATCATCCAGCAATATAAAAGTGACTTGCTGGAATCGCGTTATATTCCCCGGGAGTTCGATTTCTACCAACTCTATCCCGCGATGTCCCGCCATTTAATCGAAAACTATATTTCCACTTACGATTGGATTTCATGGCCTGATCAGGATGAAATTCTGGAAGGGCCGTCGCGCTCCAAGCCGTACCGTCAATGGCTTGAGGAAGTACACACTTCGTCCTGCAATTGGATACAATTTAATAACTATAACTACTGGTTTACAGCTTCCGACGACATGACTATCCAGTCGCCGGTGGCTCGCATCCGGCATTACTCTCTTTTTCCTGATTGCGCTCCCAGGATTCGCGCCTGGCGGGCGTCCGCTACCAATATCCGCGTTTTTAATCACAATCCACCGCAGGGTGATCCCTGGCCGGCTCGCTTTAATCTGCGCCATTATTCCATGCGCTCGCACCAGCAGATGTTAGCTCGTGTGCTGAAGGACCGATCCAATCTTCGCCGCGGCGGCGACAATTATCACTACGACAACATGAAGCTCAATCTCGACCGGCTTACCATCAATCCCGATCAGCTTCACTATGACGATCGACGCGCCGACCTCGATCCCTCGCCTGTCTTTAACTGGCGCTCGATTTATGGCTCGGGCCCGCCTCCCGATCCCGCTCCCTGATCAGGCTATCGATCCAGCCGCTGACAGCCTCGAAGGTATTAGGAATATTTTCCGGCATTTGTTCTGGATGGCCTTCATAGTAATTGAAATTTCGCGGCCCATATTCCGCCACATATTGGGCATAATTCCGGCTTAGCAGATCGGAGCGAGGATCCATACGGCCTACCAGGCATAGTCCCGTGGGAGCCGTTCTTATCGTGACCAGCCGCAAGTCCGGCCGATGGACCTTGAGGCACATAGGTAGCTTCCACACGTCGCCACTATAAAAGTGAGTAGTCCGGATGCGTTCAGAAGTTACCCGGTCGAGTGGCAGGCAGTCGTGCAGAATGATGATCGACTCGCTGCCCGCAAGCTTTTCCAGGTTGATGAAATCCAGCAGAACCTGCTCAAACAGATGGAGGCCGTCGATGAACGCCAGGGAAAAACGAGGCGCGCCGATCAGGCTGGAGAGATCATAAGACTGGAAGAAGGCATCGCTGGTAATCGGAAATACCTGAGTGCGCGGGGGCAGCGGTCCGGCCAGTGCGGGCAGCGGATCGACGGCTACGCAGGTCGTATCCGGTAGCGCGGCGCGCAGCGAGTCTCCCTGGCGAACTCCAATCTCCACGTAATTGGCCGGCTTAACGATTTCGTGAATCCAGCGCAACACGCTGTAGTAATCAGGTCCGGGCAGTAACGCGGAAGCCTGCTCTAAATGGAACTTTAGTAACTCGTCATCGTATCCGGAAGAAGGTGTCGTCACCTCAATACTATAGCCGCGGCGAATTTGATCAGGCAAGAAGCCTTGCCATCGTTGCGGGCATCAGTCAAACGTCTGCACCACATCCGTGGTATTGGTGGCATATGAACTTCGTAGTAGAGTGCAGTGGTTCTTCCCGTTACCTGAACAACGAAACGACCCTTTGAGGACTTGAAGAGTTGTGTTTCTAAAATGGGAATCGAAGGTAGGAGAATACTCACTTTTGCTTACCACTCTTGAGCAGCTAATTTAAACTCGACGAGCCGCGAATTTATCTTCAACCTCTCTAACCGACATAGGTGAAGAATTGAGCGGCTCACTTCTGACGCGCGGGTCGCGATGAAAGAAAGGGTCTAAGTGTCGAACAAAGACGAAAAGGTCGTACGAGAGGAACCAGCTCGGCGCGGTTCAGACAATCCCCATTCGTTCAAACCAACCACAGGCTTCCGTACCTGTGGACTTTGCGGCCTGCCCAAACAGCACAAAGTCCATAACACTCACGACTCCACAAACTAGTTCAGGGGCGCTCTTCTCTTTCTCCGGATCAGGAAGCCCCTTCTGCCGGACCTCACAGGTTATGAGTCGCTCACTGCTTCTCTAGGTTGACTCGCCCGCTGGAAATGACGTGCGTTGCGATCTTGCAGAGCTACGCGCTAGCTTCTCTCCACGCCATCCGGATCGCCCGGCAATGCCGATGCCAGGACGAGCGCTGTTCCGGCGTAGAGCAATGTGTCAAAGACGTAATTGATCGCTTCCATAATCTCTGGCGTTGTTCCGCCGCGGCCGACGATCCAGATAGGCACGTATAGCAATAGCGTGAGCACGGTCATCACTGCTCCAATTGAGGTTGCGGCCATCCGTGATTTCTTGTTCAAGGCCAAGCCGATTCCGGCAACCAGCAAGATCGCTCCGGTGAGATATCCCCATAGGCTGGGAAATGGAACCCATGCTGGCGTTACTTTGGCCAAAGGAACGCCGGGGGCAAACTTTGGATGAAGGAAAATTTGTACAGCAAAAAAGATCGCGGCAATCCCTATAACGATGCGCCCAAATAAAATCATCCACTTCGCTAGTTGCGGCGACGTGGCGCGACTATACAGTCCGGCGAGCGCCCATGCGCCTCCGGCAAACTTCAAGAGTTCACTTTTAGATTCATGAATGCAGTGGCGAGATATATGTCAGACTACAGTGAGATTTGGGATCATCACGGCACGCGCGAATATCTGAGCGTTCAGTCTGCTCGATATGGCATTAAGACGTGCCTTCACTATGCGTGAATCGCAGCTTCGCAATCTTGTACGGGCTGTGGCGCGAGATGCCGAGGTTGCAGTGTGCTGGAAAAGGCTGCTTGAGGCCTCCGCAGGCAATATTCGACAGGCTTTTCCATGTATTCGCGGCTTGCTGACGGTTCCGCGATTCCTTGCGGCTCCTGAAGTGACGATTGCAGTGGGCAATGTGCTCAAAAGTGCATATGCGGAAGCCGTGCTCAGTGACTCTGACAGACGTCGAGTCGAGAATGCAATTACCCGGATACCCCGCTCCCGCTTCATCAGGCGATACGAGAAGGCCGAGTCAATACAAGATCGTCTGCTCTTGTGCATTGGAGCTGATCGGCTTCAATCTGCGAAGTTGCGCCTTCGAACCGAGCAACTGTCACAACAGCAGCACGAACGTGCAAATGAACCATATGTGAAGTTTACCGGCGGCGCAATGAGGTATTCACCGACTGACTGGCTTCGCGACGAAGGCGCAGATATTGAAAAGAAGGAAAATGCCGATGTAATCGCAGCGGTGGAACCTGTGACCGAATTTGAGCACAAGTTTCTGAATGCTGCTCCATCGATGGAAGAATGTCTCGCCATAGAGCCTTATCTGCGACGCCTGCAGGAGCTACTTAGGCAACAGGGTATCGATGAGCACATCTCCGAACACGCTAGAGGCACGTTATGCGCGGCAGCGGAATCGGTTGTAAAAAATCAGCAGCTGCCGAAAGAGAGCAGAATCACGCAGTTCTGCCGCGCACTACTAATCGAGGGTGCCAGTGATTCATCACCAGTATTTGATCCTAAGTATCACTCAAAATTTGATAGCCCATCGTGGGGCAGTCCTGTCCCGCGGATCGAGGCTGCGCAGGGAGTGTCGCATCTTCTTTGGAACTACGGGCCCGAAGACGATATTGTGCAGGCATTCGTCAAACTTACAGAAGATGCTGTTCCGGCGGTTCGCTACCAAGTAGCTGTTGGACTGATCGGATTCTACAAGCATCAGGATAAAAAGCGATTTTGGAAACTCGCAGCCAAAATGATGAGTGCCGAGACAACGCCAGGTGTGATGCTCGGGTTAGTAGGAACTTTGGGACGGGTGGCTGGTAACGAACCTGAACTCGTCGTCGAACAGTTAAGACGAACTCTCGAACGCGGCCTTCCCGAAAGTGATCGCTCGGAACTGACGCGCGCGCTCGTCCAGATACTGACTGGTCTGTATGTCGTTCGGGAGGACCCAAATGCGAGAGCGCAACTCGCTCGATTTGAAGCCGATCCAGTACATTATGCAAGAGCTGTGGGAGACGAGGTTTTTACCGCTTCGTATTACCTCACACCGAAGAATGGCGATGCACCTGTGAGGAGCAGGGCCCGAGAACTATTCGCGGCAGTATTGGACACTTCATATGAAGGTTTACGAAGAGCGCCGAATATAGCAGATGCAAAAGAAAGAGAGCGGGCATTCAAGGCATTGATGGTTCACATCGATGAAGTTGCATCGAGAATCTACTTTTCTCTTGATATTGAGACCAGTCTGCGCTCGGGCGAAAATTCTTTGGAAGAGGACCAAAGGAGAGGCCTCTATTTCGAATTGAAGCCGTTGATTGCCGCACTCTCACGAGGTCACGAATCATCAGAACATCATCTCCTTCCTCGAACCGCGCATTATGTGTTGCAGACTCTCAATGGCGTACTGCCATATGACCCAGGCGAGGTAATCAAGTTTGCCAGCCACGCCTGCAAAGCGGCCTCAGCCCTAAGTTATCAGTTCGACTCGTTGGCGATAAGCGAAGTCGTAAAACTCGTGGAACACAGCCTCGCAGATCACAAAGAGGAACTGAAGGACGCCTCTGTCGCCACAGCACTTGGGGAGATTCTTGACATATTCGTTCGGGCGGGCTGGCCTGAGGCTCTGCAACTGACATTCAAACTTGATCAAGCGGTGCGATAGGCTCGCCCATTCTCGCCACACCCCCGAGCCTGGAGAATTGACTGCGCTTGAAGCGGCGCGTCTGAGAATGTAGTTATTGGCTTTATCCTCTTTGCATTCCGAACGCGACTCCCGCATTTTCCTAACTACCGTTTACTAACGCATTCCGATCCACCCGCAGCCTCCGCCAGCGTCTGCCAGTGCCGGGATTGACCGTGCAGGTAAGCGTCTTCTCCGAGAGGTGCTGGAGAGAGTCCGTTGGGTCGTAAACGACGTGCAAGAGGACTACGGTATCGACTCCAACATCCAAGTTTTCGACGGAACATCCCCCCGATTCCGCCGTCGAGGTGAAGTTTTGGGCAGAGATTCAACTGCAGGCTGTCGACTATCATCAACTGCTTCATGGGGGAAAGGCTTGTGCGCTAATCACCGGGCGTAGAGCACCTTACTACCGGATCAACCCGCCCAACTCTCACCGCCTCTTTTATCCACGAGCAAACTGAAAAGAATATCTCGCGTGCTTCCCTGTCTGCCAGAATTCGGAGCGACAATCTTAATCCTGCGTATCCATCAGGGTTGTTCAAATCAACGGTAGCGCCCTTGATGGATTGCAACCGTTTCAATATTTCGATCCTATTTTCCCGTTTATCGAACGGACTCGGGGCTTTGTTTTCTTGATGAGGCGCGTTCCATTCGACTTTGCCGGTGCCCGTTATCCCAAACGGGTAAAAACCCTTGCTGCTATCGGTGTAGAAGCAGGGGATAAATCCTCCGCGCTGGCTCGTGCTCCAACTGATCTTAATACCGTTCTTCTCAGCCCAATCGATGATCTGCTGTGCGGCCGTAACTTCTTCGTCTCCGAGTTCCCTTAGCCGTTCCTTAAGAAGATCCCAGTCCCATACCTTACTTTGGGGACGTCGTGGGGCAATATCTTTCTTGACCTCCGCTCCGTACAGCTTCGGAATCACGATCTCGTAGTCCTCATGCCTGTAGAGCTCTATCTGCACGGCATAGATGTCGAACTGGCTCTTTTCGTTCACATAGCTGATGAGATCCTTGAGCCGGTCCTCCAGCCTGTCCATAAGGACCACGAACTTGAGAGCGCCGCCAGAGAGATTTTGGCGCATGGATTCGATGAGCGACTCAACGCCTTCGTCTTCGAGAGAGAAGAATTCCGCGAGTTTGTCGCGAAACGGCATTTTCCATTGCTTTTCTGCAGCTCCGTCGAGTGTAGATAGAAGCTGGTTGAAATCAGCGTGGCGCCAAAGCGACGCTCCGTAATCCAAGGCTTGCGCCACCACGGTCCGTTTGTCGGGATTACGGTAGAGTTTGGTCTCGACGATGTAGAGGTCGCCGTCCCTGTCTACGGCAAAGGCATCTATCGGACCCGACTCGGTCTGGAGCTCGCGAGCGGCGACGAGCAGCCGTTTGTCCTCCACGGGAATGGCTTCCGGGTGGTCGCAGATGTAATCCTGCAGATTCCGCTCAAGTGCGAAGTCGGATTTATTCACGACTTGCGTGGAAAGGGATCCCTTCTTGGAAATGATGATGGCCATGTTTGGCTTCTCTAACGTTAACAGGCGTCGAAGCGGAGGCGGCTTAACGGCGCGTTGCGGTTTGGATTACCATGGTAAGCCGCAACGCACCCTCGCGACCTTCTTAAAACCGCGTTGGGCATTCAGTCGATTCGCTTTGGTGTCTCTTCTATAGATGTGGCGGAAGAGACCTTCGAGCTCTTCAATCTCGGCCTGGCCGATATTTGGCCACACTTCAAAGACAGAGAAATGCGTCCAGGAATCTCCAACCCGCTTCTTGTGGGAGGCTAAGCGACCACGAATCCCGGTTTTCAGACCACGAGCCATGCCGATGTAGACGACGTCGTACTTGTTCTTCTGCGCGCCCTTTTTCAGCCTCCTTTTGTTAAAGAGAACGTAAATTCCACGTGTATTAGGTGGCACCGAGTTGATTTCGTCTTGCGGACAAAATTCCGCGCAACGCTGGACAAGTCTTAGCTCACTGACAGGCATGGTGCGAGCATATCCTCCTTGCACTGCAAGTGCCGAGTAGAATTTGGAGCTATCCCGTGCTGGTCGTCTGTGAGGCCCGGCACGCAACCTTGGACAATGGCGACCAAGTATTGGGACAGTGGCATTCATTTCAAGTGAACAACCCTTCCGCTCCAACGTATTCGCGGCAAGCTCTATCAGTTTGGCCGCCAGTTCGCGATTATCCATGGCAACCGCACCGCCGGATTGTTACCCGTTAGCGTGCGTACATCGCGCGGGCGTGCGAAGCGGGGATCGGAAGCGTTCGGTGTGCGGAACAGGGCGGGGATAACGGAACGGTGCGGGCGCGTTCGACATATTGTTTAAGCGGTGGAACTCAAACTAGACCACCCTTGGCCCCTTTTCTGTAGGATCCGCCCCGTCACTGAGGCCTAAACTGTCGGTGTTTGTATCGGGGAAATATGCTGCCTCTGCTGGACCGGAGATTTCGAGCAGCCGCTGACCCAAGTCATTCCGATAACGCTTAACTAAACCCCGTTCAGACAAACTTTTCCCGCGCCAGCCAACCAGTTGGTATGAACAATCGAGTTCGCCAGCGATAGATGCGGGGCGCATTGGTTTGCGTTCAACGTGAAGTGTCTGAAGAATTCCCAGTTCTGTTGGCGGGAGCAGGAGATCTTGGTTCACCGACTCGATTTCAGCAGCATATTTGCGCGACAGGTTGTTTACACGTACGGTACCGTTCTTGCACTTTGGACAGAGCATACCAAACAATTGGAGGGCCTGCAGTTGATCGTAGCTGAAACGTGTACCGCACGCTGCATTATCACAGACGATCTCTTGGTTCTTCGTTAGATATGCAAGGACCAGAGGCGAGTAGTCGAAAAAGCGTTCTACAAAGTAGAGGCGAAACTCGCGCTCGCCCGTTGGCCTCCCGAAGGGAATGTCGTACTTGGAACAAAGTCCGTAGCTCAGTGCGAAGACAGACACCTTGCGACCGGAGCGATCGGCCATTTCGAAGTACTTCGTCATGAAAAAATTTAATTCGAGAGTGGAGAAGAGACTCTCGTAAGCTACCGGTACGTGGAAATGGCTTGTCGGATGCCGCCCGCGAACCTTGCGAATCATCTCCGAGTCGTGCGACCTGAGTTCACGCGCGCGCTCCACAACAGATTCCAGTAGTTCCTTCAGACTGTAAATCGAGGATCGCTCAGCGAAGCTCTCGTGCAAGAATTTTCCAAGTTGAAAATAAGACTCCACCTTCTCTTCGTAATAGCGTTCTGCCGCCTGCTGGATCGCTCTTGTTCCAATCTTCTTGCCTCGGATCAGGTGTGACTCGTGTACGAAGTGCAAAAGATATCCAAGGGTTCGGGGATTCGCCATGGAGGCAAAGAAAAGCTGCCGCCAGACCTCACCTGAATCGCTCTCAAAAAACTCTTCGGGACTTACAGAACAGAAGTGACGAATTCTCGTTGTAACCAGTCGTTGGGTGAAGTCTATCGCGCTCTCTTCCATTCGAGCTACATCGCCGCTGCCGTAGAGCGTGTAAAGATCAAGGTAAACCTCATCGATCTTTGTCTTGTCAATGGCGCCAAAATAGATTCGGCCAGGATACGCAGCCACCTTGAACTTGATGAATTCGTCAGACCAGTTATTCAATGGTGCTAATAGTACATCCACCACAACCTGCATCGCTTCGTGCGGAAGTTCGGAAAAATCATCAATCAGCACGTACAAGTTACGAATTCCGAGAGTGTCCAGAAGGGTTTTGAGCCGCTCGATCAAGCCCTTTACATCGAGCGAGCGCAGGAGAACCTCTCCGAAGTCGTGCTGCTCGCCACCACTGTGATCACTACGTTTGCTGTATCCTCCCTTTACCGACAAGCTGGGCTTTCCCGCGAGATCAGCAACGGCGCTGGCGTCAACCACAGTCTCGGTACTGACATCCTCTTTTGTTTGGACGGTGCCGGTTCTTAGCCAAATCTGCATTGTGACGTTTCCGGCCTTGGCCGCTTCGTACTGAAGCTTGCGCAGATTACTATTTCGACTCGCCCGGCCCCTTTTTAAGGCACCCGCGAAACGGCGCTCTAAGAGATCGTCGGAGCAGCCCAGCAGAAGTCCAATTTCCTTTTCACTGCACCCGATAGCTGCAAACTGTTCGACTTTCCTCTCGTCGATTTGTTTACGAGGTCGTGCCATAAATAACTCCTCTTGGCTCGGCGCGCCTACATCGCGCCTACCGCACAATAGAGTAAGATAACTATACCTCCTAGTATAGCGTGCGTAATAACTTAGATACTATACAAAAATACGTGCCAGCCAATTATGGGAATGCCAGAGCTATCTCTCACTTATAGTGTTGGATCCCCTCCCCCCCGTGAAGTACATTGCCGATTATTCGTCTATGAGGTAGCTCGTGCGCAGCGCGTCGGCGCGTCGGCATACCGACGGAGTTTAGCTTAAGGGCAGGACTAGAGCTGAGTATTATAGTAACTAAGGACGGAGTGCCGACGCGCCGACGCGGGCTTCCCGCCATATCGGCTGGATCAGATCATGCACCATTAATGACGATATAAGAACAGCCGCATATCCGTGTGCGCTCCACTCAGTTGACATTGTTCTGGGGTGGCAAACGAGCTTTACCACAAAGTGATCTCTGCATCAGTTCTATTCAAAAGTCGTTGATGTAAAGTACAAATATGCCGGCAAAGGGTGCCAAAAGAACGAAGCGGACCAGGACGCGGGCCGCTGAACCAGCAATGATTATCGATCCAACCGGTTGGACTGCCAGGTTTGGGAAGAGTTTTCAACTACAGGAGAGTTGGAAGCAACTTATCGATGGTGGGTGCCAACCTCAGCCGCTCATTGCATTGCTCGGACCATGTATTTATGGCAAGTGGGAATCCGAACTTAGGAAGAAGGATCTTAACGAGATAAAAACCTGCTGTGAGCGTCTGGTCAGAAGGCTCGAAGATATTGCACATGACAGCGAAAACCTCGGTAAGCTGCGGCTAAAGCACATGAATGGAGAGGCACTCTCGACTGTTCTGTCCCTGCCCGTGAGTTTAGGGCTGGGAATCGGGCTCGTTCCTCCCGCCGGGTTGTTTGCTGAGCTCTCGGCAGAACTTCGAGAACAAGCCCTACGCCTGAAGGGACTCGAACGGGCGATTGCAGAAGCTTGGTCGATGAGACATCGCTCCGCCGCATGGTATGTACTGCTTCTGTATCTTTACTGTCGTAAGGCCACTCGGGGCAAGGCCACTTATAAGAATCTCGCCGAAATAACTAAGGCCCGTTGGGAAGCAAGCGGCGTCGACGAGAGAGTTACTGAGGATCGTGTCAGAATGCAGGTTTGTCGTCTAAAGCGCCCTCAGACGGCCGGTTCGCTACAAGCTACTGAAGCTGTATGACGCGCACGCGGCTTCCTGCCCGACTCCCGACCGCACACCTTCAACTGAGCGGCCCCCCACGCGGAACCCTCCCTAACTGAAAAGAAGACGAACGACAACCACCGGCGCGGGAAAGCGACCGCAGATCATCTCTCCTCGAACCAGCCAGCACCCCGCCCGATTCTCCGGCGGCGATCACGGCCGAGATCGAGGCTTTTCTGGCCGCATTGCGTAACATTTAAACGGGCCTGAACCGAACGCGAACGCCCTCAAAATACCCTCGTTCACGTACTCGCGTATCCGCCCATCGCTGCTGCTTAATAGCAGCAACATGATGAGAACCGTTGGGAAAACTCCAATACTGCTCCACGGGTACCCAGTCGTGAAGTCGGGTAACCCGGCCCAAAAATGTCAATTTCTCGGCAGGATTCGGGCTGCCGAGCTTCTCGATGTATCGCCACAGACCATTGACAAATTTATTCGCACCTGCTGTTTGCGGGCGTTCCGAATAGGGCGCAAGGTCGTTGTCCGGCAAGATGAGCTCCTGCGGCTTGTGGAGGGGAACGAAATCCAATGACCAAGAAACGATCGCTGAGCAACATAGCTCGCCTTGTCAAGGACAAACTTGCCGAGAGTCTGATTACCATGGCTGAAGCACTTGGGCTAGGACTACGACCCATAGATGCGGATGCTATTTGCAAACTGCCGAACATACCTGACGGTCCACATAATCCCGGCCTTTTCATTGCATATTTCGATTCGCGCGGAGAGCCGCTTGCGGTAAAAGATCGCGAAACAAACCAGGATATCCTGATGTATCGCGTCCGATAACTTCCTGCCCTGAGAGCCCGGGGTTTCGCTGCGTTAACGAAAGGCGCCCGCAGCGAGCAGAAATATACTCAGCCTTTGCGCGTCGGATCCGCCGACCTTACCTGCCAATTTTGGTTGACTGGGTTGCGTTGGCCTCCGATCCAGAGAGAGAGCTGTGGATAACGGAGGGGGAGCTTAAGGCCATCGCAGCGACGAAATTCGGGCGGCCCACGATCGGGTTGGGCGGCATTTGGAACTTCAAAGGACGTGAGCGGCCGCTGGCAGATCTGTTTTACGAGTTTGACTATCGAGGCCGCCCGGTCGTCATCGTCTGTGATTCAGATTACGTGACAAATGATAACGTGCGCTACGCCTGCGACAGCTTGGCTCGTGAACTCGTGAGTTTGGGCGCAGGCGTCCACATACTGACGGTACCGTCGCTTCCGGAGATGAAGGTAGGGCTGGACGACTTTCTGAAGCATGGGGCGACCAAACCCAAGGAAGCCTTGGAGCCACTGCGCAGTTTCATACGGCCTTGGGTAGACGGGACGATGAACGACTCCGGCAACGCTATGCGCTTCGTCGCAATGAACCACGAACACTTGTTTTACTCGCGCGACGAAGGCAAATGGCGGCTTTGGGACGGAAAATCATCGGTGCCCAATCGGACCCACGAAGCCCTTGCACGGACTGTGGACGTCAGCGCCCAACTGCTGAGGGAAGCCGCGACGTTGACCGACAAGGAAGCGCGCAAACAGGCTTGCGGCTGGGCGATTCAAAGCGGGAACGGAAGCTGGCGAAAAACCATGCTGGACCTGGCTGCGGCGGAATTAGTGCAAGATGTGGATTGCTTAGATACGGCCCCGTTCCTGTTCAACTGTCAGAACGGCGTTCTTGATCTTCGGAAATTTCCGTTTCGCCTGCTACCACACGACCCTAGTCTGATGCTGGGACGAATCAGTCCCGTTTCCTATGAGCCGACGGCGCGCTGCCCGGAGTTCGAACGGTTTCTGCAAAAGATTATTCCAACTGTCCAGGTGCGCGAATTCCTAAAGCGGGTGGCGGGCTACGCGCTGACGGGAAGGACGGACGAGCACTGCTTCTTCATCTTTCACGGCTCGGGGCGCAACGGCAAATCCACATTCGTGGAAGTGCTGATGTATGTGTGGGGCCACTATGCCCGCTCCGCGAATGCCGACTCATTCCTTTGGCCGACGCGTAGGCACTGTGCGCGACGATCTGCATGCTTTGCGCGGAGCACGGCTGGTCAAAGCCGTAGAAACGGGAAAAAGCGCACATTTGGACGAAGCCGCGGTCAAAGAGCATACCGGCGGGGATACGGTTACTACGCGGGCTCTCTATGGCCAACAAACAGAATGGAAGCCTTGTCACAAACTGATTCTGATCTCAAACGAAAAGCCTCACATTGAAGGAACCGACGAAGGCATTTGGTCGCGCGTAAGGATGGTGCCTTTCACGGTATTCATTCCCGAATCGGAACGTATCACAGATTATTTTGAGAACAAGCTAAAGCCCGAAGGCAGTGGAATATTGAATTGGGCGCTGCAGGGCCTACGCCAATACTTGGCGAGAGGCTTGGCGGCCCCGAAAGAAGTTCGAGCTGCGACGCAAGAATATCGCGAAGAAGAGAATGTCGTGCAGCGGTTCCTGGAGGCCGAATGCAAGACGGACCGTACGGCACGGCCCTGCAGCAAGGGGCCCGAGATGTGGTCGACTCCGGACGCATTACAGGCAGCCTTCAAGGACTGGTGCATCGAGCAGGGCATTACATACCGTGGCGTCAGCTTGAAGGACCGGCTGGAACAGTTGGGTTATCGGCAGCAGCGGGCGCACCAAAGCCGCTACTGGCTGGGAATCAAGCTCAGAGAGCGAGAGATATTCGACAGGGGTTTCGGTTCCGAAGTAAGTCTTTACTAGGAGACACCTAAGCTATGGTACGAGCTAACCGGTGAGTTCAACCGGAAACTGAAAGGAGAACGGTAATGAAAAAGAAAGGTGGGCTCCTCGGGCACGCCTTGAGTGAACTGGGGCGGCTGGGAGGTAAGGCAAGCGCCAAGAAACTGACACCGCAAGAGCGTACCGAGCGGGCGCGTAAGGCGGCCTAGCAAGGCAAGCGAAAGCCAGGAAAGCAGCGAAGAAGGGAGGCGCGAAATGAGCCGACGCAGAGGCACCGGTAGCATCTTCCGCAAGCCCGGTTGTGCGACGTGGGTCATTCAATTCTACAAAGACGGCCGACGCATTCGCGAGGCCACAGGACTAACCGATCGGGGGGCCGCGCAGCGACGGCTGACGACACGCTTGTACCAGGTAGACAAGAATGAGTTCGCCGCACGCGATCGGAAGCCGGTTCGGATTGAGGAGCTGTTCAGCGACTTACAGGAGCATAATCGCACCAACCGCAAGGGGCGCGCGCGCGATTTGCGCGTGCACTGGGGCCATCTCTCAGCGCCGTTTGGATCGTTGGTGGCAAACAACCTTACAACTGATGCCGTCCGCCACTACATTTCGACGCGACAGGAGGAAGGGGCTGCGAATGCAACCATCAATCGGGAACTGGCAAGCCTCAAACGCATGCTGAACTTTGGCCGTCAGAGCACACCGCCAAAGGTCCGGACCGTCCTGTATATTCCAATGTTGAAGGAAAACAACGTTCGTACAGGCTTTGTCGAAAACGAAGCCTTCAGCAGGCTTACTGCTGAGGCATCGGAGCTCTGGCTGCGCCTCTTTATTGAGCTGGCGTTCACGTATGGGTGGAGGCGAGGTGAGTTGCTTGGGTTGAAAGTGAGACAGCTCAGTTGGTCGTCCCGAACGATCCGCCTCGACCCCGGCACCACAAAGAACAACGAAGGTCGAGAAGTCGCGATGACGACAATCGTGGCCGAGCTGTTAAAACAGGCGATTGTCGGCAAGAAACCCGATGACTTTGTTTTGACCTGGCCAAGCGGCAAGCGGGTAAGGGACTTTCGTGACGCTTGGCGACGCCTGTGTGAACGGGCTGGCTTGGGATCATTCACCTGCCGAGCCTGCGACAAGCCCGTCGCTGGTGGCGGCAAATGCCCCGATTGTAAGTCTTCGGATCCAATTTACCGGGGGCTGATCGTGCATGACCTCCGCCGGTCCGCTGCAAAAGCGATGCGTGCATCTGGAGTGCCGGAGTCGGTGATTATGGCCGCTGGCGGTTGGAAGACCCCTGCGATGTTTCGGCGCTACGCGATTGTAAGCAGCGCCGACCAGAGAGCAGCGGTAGAGATGCTCGAACGGGCACGGGCGGAGAACAGCCCCTATTTCGGCCCCTATTCCAATAAACCGACACAACAGCCCACGCCCGCAGGCAACGTGAAGGTGCAGTGAAGTGACAGGAACGGCTAGAGTTAATCTTGGTGCCGGGAGGGGGGGTCGAACCCCCATGACCCGAAGGTCGGCGGATTTTGAGTCCGCTGCGTCTGCCAGTTCCGCCATCCCGGCCTGATTTTGAGAGGCTCTGCTACAGCTTAGTTTAGCCGTTCTGGGTTTGCAACCGGAGCAGGCGTTTGGCTCGTTTCGTGCCCATTCGTGAGCCCTGCCCGAGCAGAGTGGATCGCATGGATGTGAACCAAGGTGATCTATCTCTGGAATCGCACCAACTCAGGATCCCGTTTGTCGAGTGGAATGGATAAGTCAAAACCCGAACTGACGCAGTTCCTACCATTCGGAAGACACGTATAGTTCGAGCTACAGATTTTGCACGTGTACCCCGGACCGCAAAATCCCGCCGTGAAACAGCATGTCGAACCTCTTAAAGCGCAAACATACTTGGAATTGCAGAGTGAACATTGAGTGCTCGGACCACAGACTCCAAAGTTTGGGCAACAAGTTGACCCATTGAGAACACACTGTGCTGTTCCATTACAGAGCATATTAAATTGACCCTGTGGACATTGCTGTGCAAATGCGAGAGGAACAACAGCAACACAAAAGGCGAAGACCAGAAGGAGCCGTAACATAAGCCACCTCAGAGCAGAAGTTTCGGTAGGGCCCCACCCAAAAAAATTAACAGGAGGATACGCTCAGAATTTTCCCCGGGCAATGGAAAAGTAGCCCTTTATTGCCGGCGGGCAATTCCCGGCGATCGAAATTTGCGCTGCGACATTTTGGAAGAACTGCCGCGAGCGCTCAAAATCCAGCGAAAGATCAATATTCGGTGAAGAATCGGCGAAATCCCGGTTCTCCTCATCCGCTGCCAGTGTTCAAGCCAATCCCGCCGCATTACAATGAACGCTGCCTTTCGTGGCTAAACATTCTATGAGCACTCCCGCCAAATCCGCCCCTGGTTCCGCCAAGCCTTCGCCTGCCAAGGCGAAACGCGCGGCAACGCGTGTAGCCCCAGCTTCCGAGAGGCGCAATCACGCCGCCGTTCAGCCGCCTCAACTCGACGATCCGGCATTGTTTGTGAATCGCGAGTTGAGCCTGCTCGATTTTCAGCGGCGGGTATTGGAAGAAGCGCAGGACAAGCGCAATCCCCTGCTCGATCGCTTGATGTTCCTGTCGTTCGTGGGCTCCAACCTCGACGAGTTCTTCATGGTGCGGGTGGCCGGCCTGAAGCGGCAAATCGAGAAGGGCGTTACTGAAACCGGCCCCGACGGCATGTCGCCCATCGAACAGATGCGGGCCATCCGGGCATCGGTGATACGCCTGTTTCGCAATGCTCACGATTGCTGGACCAGGGAACTTGTGCCTGCTCTGGAGAGCGAAGGCATTCACATTCTGAACTACTCCGATCTGACGGAAGAACAGCGTTCCATTGCCAACTCGTATTTTCAGGAAGCCGTCTTTCCCACGCTGACTCCGCTGGCGTTCGATCCCGGCCGTCCCTTCCCGCACATCTCGAACCTGAGCCTGAATCTTGCCATCCTGTTGCGGGCGGGTGAAGGCGATCAGCATTTCGCCCGGGTAAAGATTCCTGACACGCTGCCGCAGCTGGTGCCGTTGACTTTGCCTTCGAAGGCCCGGAGTCGCAGCAAAACCCCGGTCAAAGAACAGTCGTTTGTCTGGCTGGAGCAACTGGTCACGGCCAACCTCGAGGCACTTTTCCCTGGCATGCAGATCGTGGAGGCACATCCTTTTCACGTGACCCGCGATGCCGAAAGCGAAATTCAGGATCTGGAGGCCGGCGACTTGCTGGAGTCGGTCGAGGAAGGTGTGTGGCAACGCCGTTTCGCCGATGTGGTGCGCGTCGAGATTGATGAAGCCATGCCCGCTCAGGTGCTCGATATCCTCACCGAAAACCTGGAACTGGATCGCGAAGACATTTACAAGATCAGTGGCGGACCGCTTTCGCTGGTGCGGGTGCGCAACCTGACCAAGATCGACCGTCCCGACCTGAAGTATCCGCCGTTTGTTCCAGCCACGCCTGCGGCGCTGATGAAGGATGAGGATGACGATATCTTTGCCGCCATCCGCCGGGGCGATTTCCTGCTGCAACATCCTTTCGACTCTTTTCAGCCGGTTGTCGGCCTTTTGCAGAAGGCGGCGCGCGATCCTAATGTTTTGGCCATCAAAATCACGCTCTATCGCGTGGGCCACAATGCGCCGGTGGTCGACGCCTTGCTCGACGCGGTGGAGAACGGCAAGCAAGTCGCGGTGCTGCTGGAATTGAAGGCGCGTTTCGACGAAGAGAGCAACATCGAGTGGGCGCGCAAGCTGGAAGAATATGGCGTCCATGTAGTCTATGGACTGCTCGGCCTTAAAGTGCATTGCAAGGCGCTGCTGATCGTGCGCAAGGAAGGCGATGTCATTCGCCGCTACGCCCATCTTTCCACCGGCAACTACAACAGCGTTACGGCTCAGCTTTATACCGACATCGGGATGATGACCTGCGATCCCGACATCGGCGCCGACTGCACCGACCTGTTCAACTTCCTCACCGGATATTCGGCCAAGAGTTCGTACCGCAAGTTACTGGTGGCCCCGGTCACCATGCGCGATCGTTTTGAGAAATTGATCGAGCGCGAGATCGAACACCAGAAGAGCGGCCGCGGCGGTCACCTCATCCTCAAGATGAATGCCCTGGTAGACAAGAAGATGATTCAGTTGCTGTATCAGGCGTCTCAAGCCGGGGTGAAGGTGCAGCTGCTGGTGCGGGGCATTTGTTGTCTGCTGCCGGGGGTTCCCGGCGTGAGCGAAAATATTACTGTCACCAGCATTGTCGGACGGTTCCTGGAGCACAGCCGGATTTTCTATTTCCACAATGGCGGCAACGAAGAAGTCTACCTGGGCAGCGCTGACCTGATGCCGCGCAATCTGAATCGCCGGGTGGAAGTCGATTTCCCGGTGCAGGACAAGAATCTGATTCGGGTGATTCGCGACGAGATCCTGGGCACCTACCTGAAGGAGCAGGCCAAGGCCCGGCACATGCACGCTGACGGTAAATATGTACGGGATCCCGACTTCGACAAGAAGAACGCCTTGAACAGCCAGGAAACTTTTCTGGCGCGTGCCGCCAAGCGTCAAGCTGCAGCGTCGATGGCAACCCGCAAGCCGTGATCTTCCGCGGCGTTCAGGGCGGCAGACGGCATCACGCTGGGCCCTGCTTCGTGGTCACGATATGTCGCCTTCCTGCGCGCCTGAACAGGCTGCTGTAAAAACTCGAAAGAGCAGACAGAAATTAAGGACCGTGACGGCGCAGCTGAAGCCTTCAAAACACATCGAGTTCACCTTTTTCAGCGGCCTGAGCAGGCGGCTCCCCGTTCTGTTATACCCTCAGCGTCAAACCGCCAAGAATCGCCAGTGAAAACTTTGCTTCCGTTTACGCGTCTATACCTCTGCCGGGCACGAGTTAACATTAATTGATTCGGGTTTGACCAAAAGGGATGATCCGGCTTCCTCGGATTCGCATGAGCTCTCGGCAACTTATCGGGTATCGAAACCTGCAGCGTGCTGAGCAACGCCGGCCGCGATTCAGCGCTCGACTTCCGTCGAATTGCTGCTTCCTTCTCCTGCCGTGTCTGTTGGCTACGTTGCTGGCGGGCATCTCATCCGGCCAAACCTCTTCTACCTCGACAGCGAAGAGCGGCGAGACCTTCGTGTTGAGCGGTACGGTTGTGAACTCCGTAACCGGAGAACCTATTAATCGCGCTCTGGTCCGGGTCAACAGCTTTCCGCCGCAGATACGAACTTCCTTCACCGACAGCGAAGGTCATTTCGAGATTGATGGCTTGGTCGCCGGCCGCGTCAACGTCATAGTCCAGAAACCCGGCTACGAAAGTGAGCAGGATGGCTCTGCCCATTCGCCAACCTGGGTTCGCCTTGGCCCTGATACTGGGGCGATGGTGCTGAAGCTGATTCCCAACGGCGCCATTTATGGCCGGGTGATTGACGGCTCTGGACAACCGGTCGAACATGTTCCGTTGCGCTTGAGCAACCGCACTGTGCACGAAGGCCGCAAGCATTGGGAGCAGAGAGGCATGACCGAGACGGATGAGGACGGCCATTTCCGCTTTCCCAATCTGCAGGCCGGCACATACTATCTGGCAGCCGGGCCGAGTAACGAGGGCACCGAGCTTTTAGCCGCGAACGAGAAACCAAAGACCGGCTTTCCTCTCGCATATTATCCCGGTATTCCCGACGTTGCGTCCGCGTCGCCGATTCAGCTCAGCGCGGGCCAGCAAGCCGAGGCCGACTTCTCGCTGACCGCAGTGCCCGTCTATCAGCTCTCCGGCATAGTCACCGGATATTTGCCCGAGCAGGGAGTCGGGGTCCAGGTGTTCAATCCCTCCGGCGACGAGGTTATGTTGTCCACCAGCGTCAATATGGAAAGCGGGGTAATTCATGCAGACAACGTCCCTGCCGGCTCTTATGTCATAAAGGTGTTCTCGCAGACGCCGACCCAGATCTTGCGCGCCGAAACCCGAGTCAACGTTTCTTCCAACCTCGACAACCTGCGGCTGGCTCTGGCGCCGGCGGTTTCTATCCCCGTTGCCGTGCGCCTGGAGTCGCGCAGTTCTTCGTCGTCGAGCAGTTCGGTGATCAGCCAGGACAGGCCACCGGTATCCGTGGGGCTGATTTCAAACGACACGACTGCTCCCGAATCGTACGCTACCCTCGTACAACAAGGCGCGGGACACGGTTCCTACATGTTGCAAAACGTCGATTCAGGTACCTATGTCGCCGATGTGACCCCTCAGTCGCCATGGTATGTGCAATCGGCGACCTACGGACAAACTAATGTTCTCTACGACGACCTCTCGGTAGCTGCCAGCGGCCCCAGCTATCCCCTGGAAATCGTTCTGCGTAACGATAGTGCGAGCATGTCAGGCACGGTAAAGACCTCCGATGGCAGTCCCGCCCCATCCACAGTGATTGTGGTCCCGCAGCCCGCTTCACGAATCACTCCCAAGATGGTGCAGGCAGGTTCGGGTACCTTCAACGTAAGCGGACTGGCTCCCGGCGAATACCTGGTCTTCGCCTTCGATCATATTGAGGGAATGGAATACGGCAATCCCGACGTGTTGCAGGGCTACGCCTCGCAAGCCGCGCAGGTTACGTTGTCCCCGAACCAGAACGCGCAAGTGGCCGTCGACCTGATACACACAGGAAAAGGAGACTGACTACCGTGTCCGTCCCATTGACATGGCTGGTGCTGTTCGCGCTCAGCTTATCTGCCCAGCAACGGCAGGCGTCGCCCGCCGGCACTGGGCCGCAGCACTATCGCATAGCGGGGACGGTGGTGAATGCGCTGACCGGACAGCCGGTGTCCTCGGCGTCGGTTGCCATTGCTGCCACCAGCCAGGGCATGGATCGCGAAATATCCATGTCCACTAGCACTGGTTCCGATGGACGCTTCTTTTTCTCCGGCCTCACTCGCGGCAAGTATTCCCTGATGGCCACGGCTCGCGGTTTCAGCTTGCAATACTTCGAGCATCACGATCCCTATGCCACTGCCATCGCCGTGGGGCCCGACCTGGATGCCGAAACCCTGGTATTCCGTTTGCAGCCTGACGCTTCGGTCGACGGCGAAGTGCGCGACGAGAATAACGATCCCGTCCAGAACGCGATGGTGCGGCTTTTTCAAACCAGCACAGAAGAGGGCCAGCAGAAAACGGTTCCCATGAACCAGGCGCAGACGGATGACCAGGGTCATTATCGAATCGGACATCTGGCGCCGGGCAAATACTACCTCGCAGTTTCGGCCAGGCCATGGTATGCGCAGAGTGTCCGGCCTAGCGGCAGATCGGTGAACGCCGATCCCGATCCTCAAGCTGCGCAGGACTCGGCCGCGCTCGACGTCACCTATCCTCTTACCTTCTATCCCGACTCGCCGGATTCAGCCGGCGCCAGTCCGCTGCTGCTCAGCCCCGGCGAAAAGGCAACTGCTGACGTCGCCATGCATGCTATGCCCTCACTGCATCTGCGAATCCACACCGGCGGCTCTGCCGACAATCCCATGCTCGGCAGAATGGTGTTTCCACGCATTTCGGAGCGTATCTTCGAGGGCTATCTGGATTCCATCACCAATGCACCGGTTTCGTGGGTGGGGCCGGGGGTGGTAGAGATTTCCGGACTGGCGCCGGGGCATTACGTCATCGAAATGCCGCTGCCCAGCGGGCTTGGCGAAAAATCGACCGGCCTGGGCTGGTACCGGGAAATTGATTTGGTGAGCGATGCCGAGGTGAATGCCTCCGACGGTCCCAAGTTTGCCTCGGTGGGAGGAACCGTCGTGTTCGACAACGTTTCGCGTGTCCCCACCGAAGCTTCCATCCAACTCTCCAATCCTGAGACTGGCGAGAGTTTCAGAAGCGACATGTCCAACAAGGGAAACTTCGACTTCAAGTCCGACGATATACGTCCGGGCCGCTATCTCGTAGCGCTCGATAACGCGAACGGATTCTTCCTGAAACAATTGTCCGCCACTGGAGCCAGAGTGCAGGGTCGGGTCATTGAAATCAGCGGCAGAACCGCGGTTCGCATCACCGCAGTCGCAACCCGGGGAACAGCGCGTGTGGAAGGCACCGCGATCCACGATAACCAGCCCTTCGCTGGAGCCATGATCGTGTTGGTGCCGCAAGATCCGGCCAACAACTTGCCATTGTTTCGCCGCGATCAAAGCGACAGCGACGGCACCTTTACGCTTTCCAATGTTGTGCCCGGAGCCTACACCGCCATCGCGCTGGCCAACGGCTGGGACCTGGAATGGGCGAATCCGGCGGTTTTGCAACCTTATTTGAAACAGGGAGAAGCGGTACAGGTAGCGGCCTCAGGCAAGTTGCAAATCAAGATTCAAGTGCAATAAAAAGAGGGATTTACCCCCGAAAACTCTGCCCCAAATTCCTGCCTGATCCCAAGCATCCTGTCTGCCGCGGCAGGTATCGTACTTATCAGGTCTGGAGTGCGATCCCATTCTCCTCGGTTCGCAAACCGCAACAGCAGCTATATACTCCAGACGTTGGCATGAGTGGTGGCGCGGGTTTTTATCGTTTCCCCGCTTGAGCTCCGACCGAAGCCGAACGATGTCAGGCGGAGCTACACCACTCATTTTTTCTAAAGCTTCCGTCGACATGAGAGGCGCAGCTTAAGTTGCCGTGGCAAACCGGCTATAGTTTGTCATCACGACCTGACTTTAGCCGGTGAGGGATCTGCTTTCCCGACTTTTCTGGGCAGGGTTTTCTCCCCGGGCCGAATGTTAGCTGTCGCGAAGCCGTTCTAGCGAAACACTCCCACCACGAAAGCCGCCAGAAACAATAGAACCAAGGCCGCGCGCCAGCGTCTGCCTTCCGGCAAAGGACCGCCGCCCGACACCCTGGGTGGAACCCAGAACAGCGCCACCACCGCCAGAATCAGCGCCGGCACGATCAGAAATGCCATCAGCGCGTAGCGGGAACCATCCAGAGAAAACAACGTCCCTTGGCGCAACGGCGCGCCCAGCGTGCTCCCCAGAAACCAGTAAAGTATGGCGCTGCCCAGCCCGGCCAGCGCGCCGAGCAGGCGGAGAATTGGTGATGTCATCGTGGTCGCTTAGCAGTGTACCAGCCGCACCTCGTCCCCAGAAACGATTGCGGCCGCGCTGGTCATCCCTTGACGACAGGGACTATCATTTTCATAAGAGACGGCATCGTGGAGTAAAGCAAAATGGCCGCGACTGCGACTTGGTTCACCCTTCTTGGATTTATCTTGCTGGTGCTGGGGTTCGTGCTGCGTACCATCGCCATGATGCGGGCCGGCGACGCCAGCCGCTCCCAGGGGCGCGTTCTCTACGGACACGCTTTGTTGCTGCAACATCGCCGGCTGTTTCCCAAAAGTCCCATGCCTCTGCTGGCGCGCACCATGATACTCAGCGGTGTGCTGCTATTGCTGGCTGGAGTTGGCATCGAGATTTCGCGCTAAACGCGGTCAGCGCACCGGTGCAACCGCGCTGGGGCCCACCCGGCTCAGCGTCCACGGTTTCGGCTTCGGCATTCCCGGGGGCATATTCATCGCCACCATCTTGACCTCGGCCGTATTTGCCGTGGTCAGCCGCAGCACATAGCGATCGGTGTGCGGGTTGTCGGCATTCTTTACCGTTAACAGAAGACCATCGCCCGTCAGTTGGCTTTTTTCCACTGTCCAGGTCAACTGCTGCTCGCCTACACTCTTCAGATCACCGCTGTCGGCGAACTGCAGGTCCTGTGGACGCTGAATTGTGCCCAAAATTTCATTTCCCTGCAGCGACAGTCGAATGGCCATCCAGGTGTGACCCTGAAAGGTCCCCACCCACGCGCCCGCGTATTCGGCCAGCGGAGACTTGCGCGCCGGAGCGTTCTGCATCGCCGGCGTCATCGATGTTTGCGCGTATCCCACGAACGACGCCGCGATCACTAACATTGCGATTGCTAGGACCCGTTTCATATCCTTCTCCCCCATTTTCGTTCGCCTAGAATTGTACTCCCGCCCGGCATAGCCTGTGACCGTCTGGTTTATGAAAGTTGGGGAAAGAAAACGGTTGCCAACATTGAACAGCAAGCACCGCAGAAGGTTACCGGGGCTCAGCAGCGATGGCCACTGCGGAAGAGAAATGCCTGATTCGCGAGCGATATGTGCCCTGCCGGAAATCGAGCCCGGAAGGGCGGTGCTGCTGTTAGCCCCGGACGCACCCAAAGCGAAGTCCTGGGTAGGCTGGAAAATGGATTCGAGTCCTGTAGGGACGGCACTTGATCACTATCGCCGAAAAATCTGATCAGCTATTCAGTCGCCGGGCTGAGCCCCTGGCGATCGCCCTTAAGCAAGCGCGCAGGAGTCGCCTGCCGGGCCCGTTCTTCCTGATGACAATTCCAGCACAGCGGACGCATCTGCTGCAGGCTCTGCTGCAACTCTTCCAGATACATGTCGCGCAACTCGAACAGCTTGTGCTGTTCGTTGAGCAGCGCCAGACGGCTGCGCCGCCAATCGGAGGGCGAAAGTGCGCGGGTGCAGATCGCGCAGCTCTTGCCTTCGTACCACTTGGTCAGCAGGCGCTCGATGTTCTCCGGCGAGGGATCGATTTGCTGCAGGCATTCCTGACCGCAATCGCTCTTCCCGGGCCAGCGCGTGCACGACTGCAAGCGCGAATGTTGCTGCCCGCGCAGCGCCGTCCAGAACGCAAATTTGCTGTCGACCTCAACCTCGACGGGCTCACCCGAGTCGGGACAAACCAGGGACTGGGGCCCGCGATTCTTGTAGTAGTCTTGCAAGCTCAGAGCGACCGGCGGACCCACAATGATAAACGCGCCGGCGAAGAACAGCAGGATAGGAAAGATAGCAAACGTCAACATAAAACACCCGCAACCGCAAGAGCGGCCCTGAAGTGTTTGTACCGCCGTAGTCACACATATGCAGTGACCCCGCGCACACGCGGATGTGACGAGGGAGAAGCCGTTAAAGTGTATCTCCCTAAAGGAACCGAGAGGTGGAAGTATTTTTCAGAATTTGTTTTTCCCGGTGCGAACAGCGCAGCAGTTGAAGGACCGAGACTGGTTTTCTCCCGCGAACGGCGCAACAGTCGACGGACAGAGACTTTTTTCCCGGTGCGAACACCTCGGGCAATCGAAGGACCGGAGATTTGTTCCTCCGGCGCGAACACCTCGGGCAATCGAAGGACCGAGCCCGCCAGGGCGGAAGTGAACCTAGCCCAGGACGTAAGTCCTGGGTACGGTGACTAGAAGAAAATCCGAGCCGGCTTTAGCCGGCGACACTTCGATAAGTGCGGCGAGAAGCGAGTGTGGAGATCGAATCGGAATGGACGACCAATGATCGTGAGTTGAAAATGTTTGGCGCCCGGAGCGGATATTGGTTAGCGTCCGAAGACAGGACGCGAACTTGGGGGACTGGCAGGGTTAGTCGAGTTGACCTTGAGGTAGTTGAGCAGGCATTGCCGAACCAATCCTTCAAAGAAGTGACCATGTGGCAACTTCTGGGATGCGGAAAACGAACGATTGTCAACGATCATCTCGGCTATCGGGTCAATATCCCAATTCCGTTTTGTCAGCGCCCTGCTCAAAAACATAGGCTCGCCCGCGTGAAGATATTTGGACCTCGCCCTGTAAATCGTGTCCAGTATTTTGGGGAGATCGTCTTTCTTAATCTTGAGGTGCTGAGCCTTGAAATTGCCGCCCCTAAAGAATCCGGCGCAGTATTTTTCCACAAACCGAACAAACCTTCTTCTTGATTTCCTGACCTCGAAAATGTTTCTTAGCTCGTTCTTTTCGCTATTAGAAAGGGTCGATTGCACAATGAGTTCAGCAACTCGCTCCTCTTCCAAAATATCGTCGGTGGTAGCGAGCTGAAAATCCTTAGACAACACCTCGATGGCGGAAACCAGCCTAATGAAAACCATTTCAGGATCGACTCCCACCTCCTTGATCGCACGAGCATAGTGATGGGAGGCAAGAATGAACTTCTGATGTAGAGTGCCAGTCAAAGCCCTCACCGAGTTTAAGAATGCCTCGAACCCGATGGCGAAATTCTTGTTCTCACTATCGAAAAGTGGCGGGTGTACGGCTGGATTGGACCTCACACGGACAAAGTGGTGTTCGATTTTGATAGTTGCCGCTCGCCTCGGATTGTCTGGCGGAACTCTGCTCGAGATCAGATAAAAGCGGCATCTGTAGAATAGCGACATCAGCGCGAGCAACTCGCCAACTATCCCGTCCTTGAAATAGTAGCCCTTGTCGTCTGCTTTGAGGTTTTGTTGAGGCGGTCCGGACGGGAATTGAAGAACCAAATTATAGAGACGCAAACCGTCGGAGGATTCCGGACGGTACATCGGAGCACAGATTATCCCGCCGTCCGCATAATCGAGTAGGCCCGGGATATAGCATTCCGATCCAATTTCATACTCAACTGTGTATCGCTGGGATCCTTGGGCAAGACTCTCCACGTTCCTTATCCAACGCATCCTGTTGTCATTTGCGGTCATTAAAATATGGGGCGGAACGCGCTTGTTGGCGGCTAGCAGGTCCACAGCCCAACGCGGCTAGGCCAAATCTCGCGCTCGCTTCACCGATGATTGTAACGGTACACGGCCCGCTCATAGAGTGCCTGGATATCTCTGGGCAGACCCGGCATCTATAATCATCCAGTTAGCTGCTGGGCCGGACGGTCGCTGTCGGCTTGTGGACACTGGTTTCGATCAGGTTGCGCAGGCGGGCAGAGGAAAGTCCGAACTCCACAGAGCGGGGTGCCGGATAACGTCCGGGCGGCGGCCCTCAAAGGGCCGTTGACGGCTAGTGCCACAGAGAACATACCGCCGTGCTCGCAAGGGCGCGGTAAGGGTGAAAAGGTGCGGTAAGAGCGCACCGCGCCGCCAGCAATGGCGGTGGCAGGGCAAACCCCACACGGAGCAAGACCAAATAGGGGAGGAGCGTCTGGAAATCTGATTTCCGCCCTGGCTGGAATCGGAACTCTAACGCACGTGCCGGCTCGGTGCGTCACAACTTCCGGGTAGGTCGCTAGAGCCGCTCAGTAATGCGCGGCCCAGAGGAATGACCGTCGTGCCGCTCTTTCTCCTCGTGGGGCGGCCCTACACATTCGAACCACGCGAATGTATAGGGCGCTCAATGATGGGAAAGAGCGGCACACAGAATTCGGCTTACAGGCCCGGCAGCTAAGAAAAACCGCTCTTTGCTATTCGCCATTCGCGACGCTCGCCGCCCCTGCCGCTGCCGGCGAACCGCAGTCCCCTCGACTGCGCTCGGGATGACAAACAAGAGTCAGGACGACAAGTAACAGAGGATCAAAAGGAAGCAGGACTACCGCGACACCCAAACTGCCGCGGCGTCTGGCGCCGCCCGCTGCGAAGTGCGGCTTGATTGGATCACCGGGGCCTGGTTGCGCGCGTTGACTGAAGACGGGCGCAGATCGATTTCTTTGGAGGTCAGTACGTGAGTTCCGGCAAAGCGAACATCGGCAACCGCCTTGGTCGACGTGGCCACGCGAATGCCGCTTACCTCGCCGTAATTGATGGTGACCCTGAGGTTCTTGATCCACATCGACGGGCTCTTGGCCGCAGCGCCTTCCATCCGTCGCACGGTAAAGTCGTGGGCATCGATCCAGGCTTTGCCGCGCAACAGCTCAGCCACCTGGCGTTTGGGGGTCAACTGCAAAACATAGCAGTCGCGGCCATCGATGGTTTCACGGCCTAGCAGCGCAAAGTCATAATTCCGGGTCGTGACCTCGTGCTCTTCGGCATGCGATGCCATCTCTGCTTCATGATCCAACACCTTGCGCACAATGTTCTCGCCCCGGCTGTTGCCCTCTGACTTCAGAATGGTGTAGTCCTTCGCCGCCGGCGGTACAAAGTCAACTTGCGCGACCACGCTGGAAGTTGGGGTCGATGTTCCCAGCGGAGCCAGCTGATACTCACGAGTAACGGCGTAAGCAATGTCGTGACTTCGGGAATCGGCCTGGGCTTGCGCCATGCGGCTGACAATATCGGCCAGAGGAAGCGTCTGGACTTGTCCCCACGCCAGCAGCGGAGCGGCCGCACAACCAGCCAGCAAGAGCATCATCATCCGCTTTGAGTAGGGGGCCCGCATTTGTTGGCTGACCGCTTGTCTTGTCTTGATCGCGGTCAGTCTAGTTAGAAGCAAGTCAGTCGCCAATTGATGCCAGGGGAAAGAAACCCAGTTTCGACTGATGGGATTCAACAGCTTGCACGGGCGATAACGCGGAGCGAGTACCAGAGTTGTGGCAAATCAGGCGCAATCCGGCAAAATTTTTCCCATCAGCATTCCGAAGTGGAACGCTGATGCCCAATGTGGGTGCGATGAAGCCGATCAAGGTTATCCGGCGGAGTCGCGCCCTCAATTTTGCGCCGCGACTTCGCGATAGACCTGCAGCATGCGGCGCACGCTGGCGTCCCAGGAGAATTTTCCCGCCTGCTCGAGCCCACGCGCCTTCAACTTCTCACGCAAAGGCTGATCGGTTAGTACGCGATGGAGCGCGCGCATGATCTCGAAGACATTCTCCGGATTCACCATGATGGCAGCGTTGCCCACAACCTCCGGGACCGATGACGTGTTGCTTGTCACCACTGGTGTCGCATGAGCCATGGCTTCCAGCGGCGGCAAGCCGAAACCTTCGTACAACGATGGGAAGACGAATATTTTTGCCTGATCGTAAAAAATGCGCAGCACGTCGATGGGAACGAAGCCGAGGAAACGCACATCGTTTTGCACGCCGGCTTTTACTGCGGCCCGGCGCAGATCGGGATGCTTGGAAACCTCATCGCCAATGATGATGAGCTTCAGGTCGTCGAAGCGGCCTTCTTTCGTGAGTTCGCCCTTCAGCGCGGCGAAGGCCTCGATGATGCGCACCACATTCTTGTGCGGACTGATGCGGCCGGCGTAGAGCAGAAAAGGAGGATTCACCTGGTAGCGCTCGGCGATGAACTGGCGTTCGGCTTCGCTGCTGTGGCCTAGACGGAAGCTGTCGTCGATGGCGTTGTAAATGACTTCGATTTTCCCCGCCGGCACTCCAAAGATGCGCTCGGTATCGATCTTGGAAAAGTTGGAGACCGCGAAGATCCGCGCCGCCCGCTGCAATACCCGCTTGGTGAACTGAAAATGCAGATTGCGTTTCACGCTGGAATCGCTGTTGATGCGATACAGATGGTCCAGCAGATCGTGCACCGTCACCACGTAGGGGCACGGGATCCCTTGCGGCTTCCAGAACAGATGCGGCACGTGCAGCAGGTCGCAACGGTTCTGCTTCAGAATGCGGTGCAGTTCCATGTAACTGGCGACGGACAGTTCGTTGGGCTGTGCCGGAACGGTGATGAAGTTCGGCGGCAGCGGCTCAATGTCTCCCAGCTTGCCGGGAATGCCGATGAGGAAATATTCGTTATCGTGATCCAGACGCGCCAGCGTACGGATGGCGTTACGGGTGTAGGTCCCGACGCCGAACTCGGTAATACGGCGGATATCGATAGCGACGCGCACATAGTAGTGTAAACCGTGACAGCCGGAGTCGGGCTAAGTCGGGACACTCAGGAAGGATGGCGCTTTCCCTTCTCGACGCCAGCCAGCTTTAACGGCCGTGCTGCCGTTTGTAGATGCGCTCCACTTCCTCGACGGTATCGATCTCCTGCGGCAGTTTGTCCTGGCGGACGCGCATGATTCTCGGGAAGCGCAGCGCATAGCCGCTGTCGTGACGAGCGGAGCGCATGATGGCGTTGAACGCTACTTCCAGCACCATCTTCGGCTCGACTTCGCGCAGATGTCCGTGATCGGCAATGGTGTGCGCCAGAAACCACTCCGTTAGCTCGGCAATTTCTTTATCGGTCAGCCCGGAGTACGCCTTGCCGATGTTCACCAGTTCTTCTCCGTTGCGCACCGCGAAGGTGTAATCGCTGAGCACGTGAATGCGTTTGCCGTGGCCGAACTCCGCTGCCGTCACTACCACGTCGAGCGTCGCCAGTTCGCGCTTCAGCTTGAGCCACCAGCGTCCGCGGCGTCCCGGCATGTAGGGCGATTCCAGGTCCTTGATCATCAGACCTTCGTTACCCCGTGCCATGGCTTGCTCGAAATAAAGTTCGAGTTGCTCGGCTGAATCCGCGCGCATCGTTGGAGCGCGCAGCACCCATCCCGCCGTGGCAGCATCTTCCTCGATTTCCGGCTCGAACCGCAGGCTTCCCTGGGCAGTTGCCACAGGACGCGCCACCACGCGATTCGCTCCGGCAAAGACTCGGTCAAGGATCTGCACGCGGTGCGAGAGCGGCTGATCGAGCGTGAGTTCACCGCCGGCGTAGATCACGTCGAAGACGACATAGGCGACCGGCACTTCAGAAATCAGTTGCTGACTGACCTGCTTGCGGCCTAGCCGCTTCTGAATTTCGGAAAACGGCATCGCATGTCCACCGTCTTCGTTGTCGCGCCAGGCGACAATCTCGCCGTCGAGGATCACGTCGTCTGTGAACTCGCCCAGCGGAGCCGTCAGCTCGGGAAACGACGGTGTCACTTCGTCGAGCGTGCGCGAGAACAGCCTTACCTGTCCGCCACCGCAATGTGCCTGAGCGCGAATGCCGTCGTACTTGTCCTCGACCAGGGCGTGCTCGAAATACTGAAAGGCTTCGTCAGCATCGGCCGCCGGACTGGCCAGCATGAACCCGATGGGGTGAAACAATCGCATGCGGGCGTCATCGAGTCTATGCTCTGCCGCGAGCTCGAGCGTGCCGCCGATATCGCCCAGCAGCATGTTGGCGCGCTGCACCCGGCTTAAGGGATCGTCGTAGGCTTTAGCGATTGCCTCCTCAACCAGGCTTTCTTTCAGCCCAATGCGCAGCTCGCCGGTAATGATTTTCAGGATGTACTTGGCTTCGAGCGCGGTCGCTCGCTCCAGCAGGCTCTTCAACACAGCCGCCTTAGCGGTAGCAGTGCGAGTTTCAGCAATCTGATCGAACGCGCCGCGAACCTCCTGAAGTGTGACAGTCGAAGATGCCGGCGCTTTCCCAAGCAGGACATCGCAGGCAGCCGCGCCCAGATCGCCGCGCTTGCGATAAGCGGCGCTCAAGGCTGCCTCGCGCCCGCCGCTCAGCTCGACCACGACCTTCCACAACAGCGCCCCCCCGATTTGCAACGTGCGCTCGTCGAACGCCGGAAACGCCCGTCCTGACAGGAAGACCGCCGAAATCGCGGCGTCAGTCAGATCGCGCGAGCGGAGGTACTCGGCGACCATCGCGATCTTCCCCGTCTTTTTGGTGGTGGCGGCGATGCGCTCGCACAACTCGGCAAGATGTTGCATAAAGATTGCAGGGGAGTTGGATGCGCACGCTCAGGAGCAGGGCTCAACCACCAATCATGTTAACGTCATGGTTGTTGTTCGTGCTCGAGAATCCGCTTGCTATTACGTTTGGATCGATAGTCTGCATGTTCATGATGACCTCCCTATGGTCATGGGTGCAGGCGGCATTAATTTTTGCAGAAGCAATGAACTCCTCTTCTTCTTGGTCGCGGAGCTACGGGGTCCGCCGGCGGCGATTTGATCTGGCGGTTTCCAGGGGGCGGGCTACCTGTGCCGATCCCATCTCGGCGGCAGCAGGGCTCGTCGAAAGCAACATGACCTGGACGGCGACCAGCAGCGCGCTCGCCGCGAGTAAATTCTGGATGTCGAACAGTTTCCCTAGCATCTTCGTTCTCCTTTCGTTAGCACTGCGGCTTCCAGGAGGTGGGCTGTTTATCCGGCCTCCCGGAAGCGTTTCCTTACGAAGGCGGCCGGGCCAGTTGTGCTCGCATTCCCGCTTTCGTGAACGCACAATGCGCCTGTTCGTTTCCGCGATCAATGTTCGCGAGGTAATTTGGGAGTAGTTTGTAAGTCGGCGGGTAAGTAGATGAAAACATTGGGGCCTAACGGGAGTAAGGATCGGACTTGGCGGCCTTGACCCGACCCGTTTCGAGGCGAGTGACCAAGGCTAACTCGCAGACGAATACTTGTCTGCCGTGAGGAAGCAGCCGCAGAGCGGCCGGAAATCGCCGCCGATCGTTGAACCCGGGCGCGAGCAGGCTGCCGCAGTCGTACATTGACATATGCGGTGCTGGCTGCTTACCCTAAGCTAGCGCCATTGTGCGTCGTACCCCTTCGAGGAACATCCAATCAGCATGCGTTCATTGCTTCGTCATCTGCGATTTTTAGCGGCCATCCAACTTCTGCCGGCTTTGGAGAGTGGGGAAGAAACCACCCTGGTCGGCGGCCAGGCCGTGCTGGAAGGCGTAATGATGCGCTCGCCGCACGCCTGGGGCATCTGCGTCCGCAAGCCCGACGGCACCCTGGCAACGCATTCCGAACCGCTGGAACGGATGTCGGAAAAGCACAGGTGGATGGGCTGGCCCCTGCTCCGCGGCGTCATGACGCTGGGACAGGCGATGACCCTGGGCTTCCGCGCCCTGCGCTACTCGGCCAACGTGGCCATCGATCAGTTGCCGGTCGAAGAAGAGAAGAAGACCGAAATCAGCGGCTGGGTGATCGGCGTGAACCTCGTACTCTCGCTGGGCTTCTTCATCTTCATGTACAAGTTTTTGCCGCTGCTGGCGGCCACCAAGCTGAAGAACCACTATCCCGCGTTCGGCAACCAGATCCTGTTCAACGTGGTCGACGGCGGAATCCGCATTGGGCTGTTCCTGCTGTTTATCTGGGGCATCTCGCTGATGCCCGACATCAAGCGGGTGTACCAGTATCACGGCGCCGAACACAAGACGGTGTTTGCCTTCGAGAACAGCGATCCGCTGACCGTGAAGAACGCTCAGGCCTATACGACTTTCCATCCCCGCTGCGGCACCAGCTTCCTGATGACAGTGATGCTGATCGCGATGTTCACTTATATGCTGATCCCGGCGACCACCTTCTGGGCGCGTTTCGGCTTCCGCATCGCGCTGCTGCCGGTGATTGCCGGCGTTTCGTATGAGCTGATTCGCTTTGCCGCCAAGCATGGCTCGTCGATGTTTGCCATCCTGACCAAGCCGGGACTGTGGCTGCAACGAATCACTACGCAGCCTCCGGCGGACGACCAGGTCGAAACCGCTATCGCCGCTCTCAACGAAGCCATGGAACTGGAGAAACAGCGCGGCGGCGAGCTGGTGATTGCCTAGCGGCGCCCGCCGCTAAGAAGTTTGTCCTCTCACTTTCAGCGAATTTTAGGCCCAATAAGAATTGTCATCACGAGCGGACCCGCTTTTGGGGAGCGAGGGATCTGCTTTCCGTCACGCGCCGTAAGAGCAGATCCCTCGCTCGGCCTGAAGGCCTCCTCGTGATGACAAAAAGAGCACGGTCCGCGGGCTGAAGCCGGCTCTTCCACCCGGAGTTCCGTACAATAAGGCTTGGTATCCCATGTTTGAACGCTTAGAGCAAATCGAATCGAAATACGAAGAGCTGAATCAAGCGCTGGCATCGCCCGACATTGTCTCCGACTCGCAGCGTTACCAGAAGACCGCCAAGGCGCACAGCGAATTACAGCCCATGGTCGAGAAATATCGCGAGTACAAAGACTTGACCCGCGGCATCGAGGAGAGCAAAGCGCTCGCCGAGGATGAGACCGATCCCGAGATGCTGGCCTACGCCAAAGACGAGTTGCACAAGCTGGAGCAGCGCGTTGCCGAAGTCGAGGAAGAGCTCAAGGTCCTCCTGCTGCCCAAAGACCCCAACGACGAAAAGAACGTTATCCTGGAAATCCGCGCCGGCACCGGCGGCGACGAGGCTACGCTGTTCGCGGCCGAGATTTTCCGCATGTATACCCGCTACGCCGAAACCCAGCGCTGGAAAGTGGAAGTGCTGTCGACGTCGGAGTCGAGCGTGGGCGGGCTGAAGGAAGTGATAGCCATCATCGAAGGCCAGCGCGTGTTCTCGCGAATGAAGTACGAGAGCGGTGTGCATCGCGTGCAGCGCGTGCCGCAGACTGAGACTCAAGGCCGTGTGCACACTTCTGCGGTAACGGTCGCGGTGCTGCCGGAAGCCGAGGATGTCGATATCAAGATCGAAGCCAAAGATATTCGCATCGATACGTTCTGTTCTTCAGGACCCGGCGGGCAGTCGGTAAACACAACGTACTCCGCCGTGCGCATTACCCACTTGCCGACCAACACGGTGGTCAGCTGCCAGGACGAGAAATCGCAAATCAAGAACCGCGAAAAGGGGATGCGCGTGCTGCGTGCCCGCCTCTATGAGATGGAGCAGCAAAAGCAGGCGGATGCCCTGGCCAAGGAACGCAAGGCCATGGTGGGCAGCGGCGACCGCAGCGAGAAGATCCGCACCTATAACTTTCCGCAGAATCGGGTTACCGATCATCGCATCGGATTCACCGCGCACCAGTTGCCCGAATTCATGGACGGCCGCATCCAGCCCATGATCGACGCGCTGATCACGCACTTCCAGTCGGAGAAGCTGAAGGGCGAAGCAGCGGTCTCGGCGTAACCTTTGGGCGCCCCTGCAATGTTTTAAAAAGACATTCGCGAGTTAGACAGAAGACATCGTGTCGTGTTCTAAGCAGGGTTCGCGGGTGGCTGTCGTGCAGAGTGCGTTGTATCAGGGCACGGCTTGAGCCGTGCCGTATTAGCTCAGCGGCGATGTGGGCTTCAGCCCCTGAAAACCAGGCGCTGAAGCCCGATCTTTATAGCTCGTTATTCGGCACGACTAAAGTCATGCCCTGATCCAGTCCGGCGGGAATCGTCCTGGTTTCAGGTTGCGGACCTCTGAGCCAAAATTGCGGATCGTGAAGTTTCTAACCATGCAACTGAAGCAAGCGCTCGCCTCAGCGATCGATCGTCTGGAAGCAGCTGACGTGGGCTCGCCGCGCATGAATGCCGAGGTTCTGTTGATGTTTGTCCTGGGCGCCAATCGCGCCTATCTCTACGCGCATCCCGAGCGCGAACTCAGCTCCGACGAACAAACTCGCTATGACGGCGTGCTGGCTCAACGCGCCACCGGCATGCCATCGCAGTACATCACCGGACATCAGGAATTCTGGGGGCTCGATTTTGTAGTATCGCCGGCAGTGCTGATTCCGCGGCCTGAGACCGAACACTTGGTCGAAACGGTTTTAGAGTTGGCGCGCGGCATCACCCATCCAAAATTGGTTGACGTGGGCACCGGTTCAGGATGCATCGCAATAGCTCTGGCTCACGAGTTGAAGGATGCCGCCATCTACGCCGTCGATGTTTCCTCTGAAGCCCTGGAGATTGCCCGGGCTAATGCCGCGCGACTGCAACTCGCCGGCCGAGTGCGGCTCCAGCAGAGTAATGTTCTGGACGCGCTGGCCAGGATAAGCGATTTCGATTTCGTGGTCAGCAATCCGCCGTATGTCGGTTTTGGCGAAGCCGACAAAGTACAGAGGTCGGTGCGGGATTTCGAACCGCAGGTCGCGGTCTTCGCGGGCGAACGAGGACTCAATGTGATCGAACCATTGATTGAACAAGCGCACCGCGCCTTGAAGGCCAACGGCTGGCTGGCCATGGAGATCGGCTATTCCATGCGCGACACCGTGGTGAATCTGCTATGTCATACAATGTGGGAGGAAGTCCGCGTCGTGCCGGATCTGCAGGGCATTCCCCGAGTGGTGGCCGCCAGAAAGTCGCCGTCCCCACCTTAGCCGCGGTCATGAAATCGTCTGTATTAACCCCGCCAGCAGCGCTGCCCGGCGCGGAAGTTCGCTGGCGACAATATGCTCGTGAGGAGCGTGGGCTCCGTCGCCGACCGCTCCCAATCCATCCAGTGTAGGAATGCCCATGCCCGCGGTGAAGTTGCCGTCCGAACCGCCGCCAACCGCGATCTCGCTCATTTTCAAGCCCAGCTCTCTCCCGACCTCGCGGGCCAGGTCATACAAAGCAGCGACCTGCTTGGTTCGCTCCAGCGGAGGACGATTCATGCCGCCTTCGATATGCAGCGTGCACTTTGGATTGACCGCGCGAAGCTGCCGCACCTTGCGCTCCATCCGCGCTCCATCGCTCTTGCGGACCACCCGAAGATCGACTTCCGCCATCGCCTCGCCGGCAACGACATTGGTGCGCGTGCCGCCGTGAATGACGCCGACGTTCAGGGTGATGCCGCGTTTCAGATCAGTCAGGCCAGCCAGGGCGTGGACTTGATGCGCCAGCTCAAGTATGGCGCTGTGGCCCTTCTCAAAGTCGAGTCCGGAATGCGCCGCGTGTCCGGTTACCTTCAGCGTGAAGCCGCCGACGCCTTTGCGCGCAGTCTTCAACGCGCCCTTGGGGCCGGACGGCTCACCCACCAACACGGCTGCACACCGCCCAGCAAGTCTCTCGGTAATGCGGCGCGAGCTGCTGCTGCCTTCCTCTTCGTCCGAAACCAGAAGCACGGTCACGGGCCGCGGCAGGCTTCCAGCAATTTCGCGCAGCGCCCACAAGGCAAACATCATTTGCACGATCCCGGCCTTCATGTCGAAAACTCCGGGCCCGTAGAGCTTCCCTTGCTGCTGGCGCCACGGCATGTTCCGTAGTGTGCCCAAGTCATATACGGTGTCAAAATGCCCGAGCAGCAGCACCGGCTCGCGGTTCGACGCGCCGGGAAAGTTCGCCTGCAAATGATTTCCCGCGGTCAGTTGGCGGTGGATCTGGATCCTGCCACCCAGGCACTCAAATTCGGCGGCCAGGTGCGAACACAGTTTGTCGCAAGCCGCCTTGTCGTGAGTGGGCGATTCCCGGATCACCATCTCCCGCACGCTGGCGATCATTTCGTTTTCGCGTGCGGTCAGCCACTGCAAAATCTCGCCCAGCCTGGACTCAGGCGGTCGCGGTTTAGACTTCGACATAATTTCCACCTTGACGGCAGCGCTCAAAAGCTGACCGCTTAGAATACGCACTGCCGGAATGTATAATCGGGGTTTTCACGATACGCATAGACTCGTTTACTGACATGAGCGATCCAGCTAATCCCGCGCCGGAAAGCGGCGAGAATCTACAGCTCAATATTGCCGGGATTCTCAAACTTCTGCCGCATCGCTACCCGATGCTGCTGATCGACCGCATCATTCATATCACGCGCACCAAACGGATTGTCGCGCTGAAAAACGTTACGATCAACGAGCCCTTTTTTAACGGCCATTTTCCCGGCTATCCCATTATGCCCGGAGTGCTGATCGTGGAGGCGATGGCGCAAGCCGGCGCAGTCCTGCTGTTCAACGAAATTGCTGAGCGCGACGACAAGCTGCTGGTGTTTACCGGCATTGAGCGCGCCCGCTTCCGCCGCCCAGTCACTCCCGGCGACCAGCTGCGCATCGAGGTGGACGTGCTGGCCTATCGCGGCACCGCCGGCCGGCTCCAGGGTAAGGCTTACGTTGACGGCAAGCTGGCCTGCGAGGCGGTCGTTACCTGCCGTTTGCTGAATCGCATGCCTAAACAAAATTCTGACGTGCCGCAGCCCGAGTCGGCAGGCGAGCCGGCTTAAGACCGAGAATGAGCATTCATCCGACGGCTGTCGTCGATCCATCCGCAAAAATTCCGGCCTCGTGCAGCATCGGGCCCTACTGCGTAATCCATGCCGGGGTCGAGCTGGGGGAGAACTGCGAGCTGATATCCCACGTTGTGATAGGTGGTCCCAGCCGCTTGGGCAGCGCTAACAAAATTTATCCTTTCGCGGCGCTGGCTATGGGACCGCAGGACATAACCTACGCGGGCGAACCGACCCGGCTGGAAGTTGGCAGCCACAACGAAATTCGCGAATACGTCACCATCACCCGCGGCACCCTGAAGGGCGGCGGAGTGACGCGGGTTGGCAGCCATACCCTCATCATGGCTTATACGCACATCGGACACGACTGCTCCATCGGCGATCATGCCATGCTGGTCAACGCGGCCACTTTGGCGGGACACGTTACGGTGGAAGAGTGGGCCGTGGTGGGCGCGCTGTGTCCGGTGCACCAGTTTGTACGAATTGGAGCACACTCCTACATTGGCGGAGGCACGACCATTACCCAGGATGTGCTGCCCTACTCGATGACCAGCGCCGAGCGCGATACCCACGCTTACATGCTCAATAAAGTTGGCTTGCAGCGCCGGGGATTTTCGCCGGAGCGAATCGCCCGGTTGCATCACGCCTTCAAAATCCTGCTGGCGTCGAAACTCAATACCTCGCAAGCGGTGGAGAAGCTGCGAGCGGAAGGCGCACAAGGTAACGATGTCGAGTTGCTGGTGAAGTTTATCGAGTCGTCGCAGCGGGGAATCATTAAGTAGTTGTCGGTTGCCAGTTGCCAGTTATCAGTGGAGAGAAGCCGGTGATCTTTTGCGTTTTGGCACTAGAATGCGAAGTGCGAGAAACGAGCGCCGCAGGCGCGGAAGAGCTTAGCCCGGCATGGAGCCGGAGGCGGAATGCTGGGTCAAGTGGACAATTGACCCGAGTCCCGTAGGGACGGCAGGCTTTCTGTCGTGCCTACGGCACTCACATTTATGAGTGAAGCCGACCCAGCGCTGAAGCGCTGGGCTAACCTCTACCGCACCTATGGCGCTGGTTCGTGTGGCTAGAGGTACGGGCGTCGCATCGGCGAACTCATGGGTTGGTGGAATCGAAACCCGCAGGCGGCTGACCAACGATAAGCGCCGCGACCATACTGGGCTGGACTGATGGCTGGCCACTGACAACTGACAACAGTGATTTCTGACAACTGTTCCACCATGCCGACCTCATCCCAAGAACGCTTAGGTCTCATCGCGGGCAACGGAAAGTTTCCGCTGCTGGTGCTGGATGCTGCGCGGTCCAAGGGCATGCAGGTGGTGGTTGCCGCGATCAAGGAAGAGACCTCGCCTGAAATCGAGCATCACGGCGCCAGTGCCGTCCATTGGCTTTCGCTGGGCGAGTTGTCCAAGCTGATCGAGACTTTCAAGAGCGCAGGAATCAGCCACGCAGTCATGGCCGGCCAGGTAAAGCACAAACAGATTTTCAGCAGCATCAAGCCTGACTGGCGGCTGGCCAAACTGCTACTTTCACTCACCACCCGCAACACCGATTCGCTGATCGGGGCGGTGGGTAAGGTGCTCAGCGACGAGGGCATCACCCTCATCAGCTCCACTGCCTTGCTCGAGCCCATGCTCGCCAGTGAAGGCGTGCTTACTCAGCGCGGACCAAGCGCTTCTGAGCAGACCAACATCACCTATGGCCGGGCCGTGGCGAACCACCTGTCGCGCTTCGATATTGGACAGACGGTCGTGGTCGCCGAGACGGCATGCGTCGCGGTGGAAGCCATGGAAGGCACCGATGCCACCATCCTGCGCGCCGGGGAGATCATGAAGTCTCCGTCGCTCGGCGAGGCGCCTTCGACTTTGAGCCGCGCGCTGACCGTGGTCAAAGTTGCCAAGCCGAATCAGGATATGCGGTTCGACGTGCCGGTGGTTGGCGTGCACACTATCGAGACCATGAAGCAGGCAGGCGCCAGCTGTCTGGCGCTGGATGCCGGACGATGCCTAGTGCTGGACAAAGAGGCTGTGCTGGCGGCAGCGAATGAGGCGGGTATTTGCATTGTCGCGGAAACGCCGGTCAGCCACATTCCGCATCACAACCCTTAGAATGGCTCGCCGGTGCGCTATGCGAATTCTTCTCTCCGGGCCGACACCGGATTGCGAGCAGGAGTTCCTGACCGCCGTCCGCTGCAGCCAAGCCTTGCATCGACCGTGGGTATTCCCGCCATGCACTCGCGAAGAATACGAATCCTATCTCGAACGCGTCCGCACCAGGAACACCATCGGCTTTTTCGTCCGGCGCCTGTCAGACCAACAACTCGCCGGCGTCATCAATATAAGTGAGCCGGTAATGCGTGCGTTTCAGAGCGCCTATCTCGGCCTCTACGCTTTCGCCGGGATGGAACGGCAAGGACTGATGACCGAAGGCCTGGCGCTCGTGCTGGACGCAGCCTTCAACCAGCTCGGCTTTCATCGCCTGGAAGCCAATATTCAACCCGCCAATCTGGCATCCAGCGCCCTGGTATCGCGATTGGGCTTCCGCAAAGAGGGCTTTTCGCCGCGCTACCTGCTGATTGACGGCGTCTGGCGCGATCATGATCGGTGGGCCATTCTGAGCGATGAGTGGCCGGCGCATCGCCAACGCCTCTTTGCCTCCTGACGCGGCCATGGGCGACAATCACAACATGCCTAACAGCAGCGATGCTCTGCGTGTGGGAGTTGCCGGCGCCGGGGCCTTTGGCCGCAATCACGCGCGCGTCTATCGCGACTTGCAAGCCGATCCGGCGCAAAATATCCAATTCCTCGGGATCGCCGATGTTGACTATGCCCGAGCTCAAGCCGTTGCCGGGGAGTTCGGTACGCAGGCCTTCCGTTCGCTCGACGAGATGATCTCGGCTGGCGCGCAGGCAGCGTCGGTCGCGGTGCCAACGGTCGCGCATCTGGAAGTCGCCGCTAAGCTGATGCGAGTCGGAGTTGACGTTTTGATCGAGAAGCCGCTGGCGACGAGCGTCGCCGAAGCCGATGAGCTGATCGCTTTGGCCCGACAGCACGGCCGCGTCGCTCAAGCTGGTCACCTCGAGCGCTTTAATCCGGCAGTGCGGGCGACGTTGCCTTTGTTGACCCAGCCAATGTTTTTCGAGGTACACCGGCTCAGCGTCTTTACGCCGCGTTCGCTCGACGTGGACGTGATCCTCGACCTGATGATCCACGATCTCGATGTAGTGCTGACCTTCGCCAAGTCGCCCGTAAGGGAGATCCGGGCGGTCGGCTTGCCGATCCTATCGAAAAAAGTGGATATCGCGAATGTTCGCCTGGAGTTTGAATCGGGCTGCGTGGCCAACTTCACGGCCAGCCGGGTCAGCACCGAGCGAATCCGGAAGCTTCGCTTCTTCCAGCCGCATCAATATATTTCGCTCGACTATTCGCGGCAGGATGTCCTGGTGCTGACGGTGGAGGACTCGGGTCCGCAGGCGGCAGAGTTTGATCCGTTCAACCCATCGAGTGTGGCGGCCAGCGCGTTTCCCGGCATCGCGCCGTTCAAGCCGAAGGTCGAACCGCAGGAGCCCTTGCGGACAGAGTTAACGAGCTTTCTGCGCGCGGTCCGCCAGCGCTCGACGCCGGAGGTCACGCTGGCAGATGGCCGGCGGGCTCTGGCCCTGGCCATGCAGATCGTGGAAGCCATCGCCGAACACAGTAAGCGGGCGCGTTTAATGGAATTGACTCGGGCGGAAAGCTAGCCTACGCTTCTCAAAATAGTCATGCTGGAAGAACTGGTCACCATCACAAAGTTCCTTAGCCTGGGCGAAGCCAAGCTGGCCCAGGGCAAGCTGGTCTCCGCCGGCATTGCGGCCTTTGTGTGTGACGAGAACATGCATGCCATGAACTGGCATATGGGTATGGCGTTGGGCGGCATCCGGCTGCAAGTGCCTGACAGCCAGGTGGTGCGGGCGCTGGAAGTGCTCGACGACTTTGAACCGGAAGTGCTGGATGAAGAGGCGCTGGACGACGATGAGGACTTCGAAGAAGTAGCCTGCTGCCCGGAATGCGAATCCCTGGAAATACGTGAAATAGCCAGCCCTAAACCGCGCCAGATCACTCTGTGGTCGGCGGCCATTCCCTTTCCCGAGCCGCCCACGCAGGTCACGCATCACTGGAAATGCCTGGCCTGCGGATATCGGTGGCGGGAAGCCGACGAGTAGACGCAGCCGTCCCTGGCCACTCCCGACCTGGTTCAAACCGCGCTGCTCAATCCTGAATCACCACTTCTTCCTCCACCAGCGCCTTGTCTTCTTCGCGGCTTCCGGTCAGCGCAAAAGACTTGGTGACTGCGGCGCGCCCCTGATCGACGCCCGTGATCACGTAGGAGCAGCCAATCCAATGGGCTTCGGCGAAGTCGGTCTGCGACCACAGCGCGGGATGATCAGGATGGGAATGATAAAAGCCAACAATATCGAGGCCGCCATCACGGGCCTGGTGCTGGGCTAGGATCAGCTCGCGAAGATCGATGCTATAGCGATTGCGCGGCGAGTCGAGGCGCATGTTGGTGCAGCGAATTGTGCCTTGTACGCTGCGGACGTCTCCCTCCGCGACGCCCAGCAGAATGCCGCAGCACTCCTGGGGATAAGTCTGTTCGCCGTGGCGGCGAATTTCGTCGTAGTCCGATCGCTTGAATTTCAGCATGCTTCTCTTGCCGGAACTGAGGGCACTGAATTCTAAGGTCACGCTTCGTCAACCTTGTTTTTAAGCGCACGCCTGAAATGCAGACTACAACCGGGCCCTGCTTTTCGTCACCCGCCCAGCGCAAATAACCCTCAACCAACGCGACGGCCTCGCATCCAATTTGCTTGCGGCGCTTTCCTTTTTGGAAGCCTGGCAGTCCAATCATGGTCTTTCGATCGCGCTCCCAAGTTGCTGTTTGGCCGCCGGGTGTGCGAAAGTGTGAATTCCTGACAAAGGAAGCGACACGAGTTGAACCTATCAGGGCAGCCTTGGCATCGATGTCAGATATCGCACTGGCTGTCAGGGGCAGTCGATTTCGCCGGTGAGGCCGGCTACTGGAAATGGCAAAGAAACTAAAGACTCGATCTTTCGACGAGGCAGTAACCTGGTTCCGGGACCACGGATTCGATGTGCTGGAAGCACCGGGCGCGACCACTCGCGTTTTTTTAAAGAAATATCATTGTTCCGCCGCAATTGAGAAGACGGCGGATGGCGGCGTGAAGATTTTTGCCTATCCCGGCTATCTGATGAGCGGCGAGATTTCCAAACTCATCGATCACGGATACCAGAAAGTCTTGAAGACCAGCAAAGCCGAATACCCCGCCACCGCGGAACATCTGAAGGCGCTGCATGATTTTTCCGAGGAACTGAAGAAAGGCCTCGGAATGATCAGCCTGTACAACGAGAGTCTGGGAACGGTGAGCGAGGCTTACGTGTATGACCGCGTTCGCGATCGCGACCTGCCGGAAGCGGAACGCCCTACGCGTCCCTGGCAGAAGCCGGCGGTAGCCAGAAAGCGTCCCGCCTAAGGCCGGCGCAGGCCGATGTGTTCCGGGCTCTTCAGGTTGTAAAGCGCACCACACAAATAGAGTTTGTTCGCTGTAAACCATCCGGCGGCATTTGCTATCCAACCAAGCAGACGTACAGACGTACGACGCGGGTTATTGGAGGAGCGAAGGCTTATGAAACGGATTGGAATTTTGCTCGCACTGACGATGTTTTTCGCGGCCGGGATGTGGGCCCAGGACAGCACTACTCAAAGCACAACCACTACAAACCAGAATAAGGCGGCCGCGCAGCAGGATGCGAACGCAGCCGACCAGGAAAACTCGGACGCCAAGGACGCGGGAACAAAATCGGGTGAAGAGCGCGACAAGGTTCTGGCCCGTCTCGATGACTCCTCCAAGATTTTGAATGAATTGCTAGGCGCGCCAGACAAGGGCATTCCGGACGACGTATTCAAGAGCGCCAAATGCGTGGCCGTAGTTCCGTCGATGGTTAAAGGCGGCTTTGTGTTTGGCGCAGAACATGGACGGGGCGTAGCCACCTGCCGCACCGCTAATGGGAACTGGAGCGCTCCGGCCTTCTTTGTAATTACTGGCGGCAGCTGGGGTGCGCAGATTGGCGTGCAGGAGGCTGATCTGGTGCTGTTGATCATGAACGATCAAGGCATGAAAGATCTGCTCAGCTCGAAATTCAAGCTGGGCGCCAACGGTAGTGTGGCGGCCGGACCCGTGGGTCGCGAAGCGGCGGCCTCTACTGACTGGAAGATGCATGCTGAAGTTCTGACTTATTCGCGTGCGCGAGGCCTGTTCGCCGGACTGACTTTGAGCGGAGCCGTGATTAAGCAGGATGACGACTCGACCCGCGCCCTCTACGGCCGCATGGTTGGATTCCGTCCCAGCCTTACCGGTCAGGTGCAGCCGCCGGCAGCGGCGGATAACTTCCTGGCTACGGTTCGCCGCAGCAAGGCCGAAGCGACCGCTGAGGCGCACTAGCAACCTGCAACACATTCAAACTTTGGACGGTGACAAGCGGTGGGCTGAGGCTCACCGCTTTTTCTTGTTCTCCGCTACACTGCTGCCGGAGGCGAAAATGCGGCGTGCGATTTTGCTGTTGCTGGTGTTGCTGGCAGGGTGCGGGTCCGGACAAATTCAAGCTCAGGGCCCTTCCGACCGGGAAGCCGCGATCCGTGCGGTGCTGCAGTCGCAGGTAGAGGCGTGGAACCATCATGACCTGGGGCGCTTCATGAGCGGATATTGGAACTCGCCGGAACTGACCTTCTTCTCAGGTGCCACCGAGACCAAAGGCTGGCAGCCCACGCTGGAGCGATATCAGAGCAGGTATCAGTCAAAAGGCCAATCCATGGGCACACTCAGCTTTAGCGATCTAAACGTGCAAATGCTCAGCGACGATGCCGCATTCGTTCGCGGCCGTTTTCATTTGGTGATGCCCGACGGCAAGCAGCCTCACGGCGTGTTTACTCTGATCTTCCGCAAGTTTCCCGAGGGCTGGCGGATTATCCACGACCACACCTGCGCGGAATGAGATCACTGGCAAGTCGCAAATCGCTGCCAGTCCGCATCGTGCATCCAGCGTCCGACATCGAAACGACTATTGACCGCTATCACAAAGGAAAAGCCCAATGGCAACCGCTCCCCCAACTATGCCGCCAGATGACCCCAAACGCAATCTGAGGCAGGCGCAATCGGACAACCTCCCTCACATCGGCATGGTCGGCGATACCTACACCATCACGGTGACGGGCGAAGACACTGCGGGACGCTTCTGCGTAATCGATATGTTTATCCCGCCGGGCGGCGGACCACCGCCGCATAGGCATGACTTCGAGGAAACCTTCATCCTGCTCGAAGGTGAGATGGAAGCCACGTTCCGCGGCCAGAAGTCGATGGTGCGCGCCGGCGACACATTGAACATTCCGGCCAATGCTCCGCATCAGTTTCACAACGCTTCCACCACGGCTGTCCGCATGATCTGTATCTGCTCTCCCGCAGGACAGGAAAAATTCTTCCTGGAGGTTGGAGTACCGGTCGCCACGCGCACTACCGTCCCGCCGACCCTGGACGAAAAAGAACAGGCCGCGTTCCTGCAGAAGGTAAGAGCGATTGTACCCAAGTACCGCACCGAGCTGCTTCGGGAGGCCTAGCTGATAAGGGGGCTTTACCGGCAGGATTGTGTTTACCAGGGTGCATTCCCTGGGTGTAGAATTCAGTTGTCTCAGTCCTGGATGTCACACATCCGGATGACAAGGCAGTAACAGGCGGTATCCGCAGATGCGGAACTGCACTGGAGGACATCATGAGTATTACCACCGGCGACTTTCGCGCCAAGATCACAGCTTCCACACTTCTGGAAAAAAAACAACGTCAGGAAATCATCACTTGCCTTACTGCATATGACTACGCCAGCGCGCGCCTGGTTGACGATGCCGGCATCGACATGGTGCTGGTAGGCGACTCGCTGGCTATGGTGATGCTGGGCTACGAGACCACTCTGCCAGTCACCATGCAGGAGATGTTGCACCACACTCGCGCGGTGAAGCGCGGGGTGAAACGGGCCTTCCTGGTGGCCGACATGCCGTTCGCCTCCTACCACGTCAGCCTGCGGGAATCGCTGCGCAACGCGGCGCGATTCATCAAGGAAGCGGGCGCCGAGGCAGTCAAAATCGAAGGCGGTGAAAAGCGCGCGCAACTGGTTGAGCGCATGGTCGAAGCAGAAATCCCGGTCGTCGGGCACATCGGCCTGACCCCGCAATCGGTACATGCCATGGGTGGCTACAAAGTGCAGGGCAAAACTCTGCAGGCGGTCGAGCAACTGATGCACGATGCCCTGGCCCTGGAGCGCGCAGGCGCCTGCTGCGTGGTGCTGGAGGGCATTCCGCGCGAAGTGGCGGCCATGATCACACATGAGCTGGTCATTCCGACCATCGGCATCGGCGCCGGGCCGGAATGCGACGGCCAGGTGCTGGTCTTCCACGACCTGCTGGGATTGACTTTTGCGCCGCCGGCGAAGTTTGTTCGCCGCTACGCCGACGTTGGAGCCGTCATCAGCAATGCTTTGACCACGTTCAAAGACGATGTGAAGTCGGGTAGCTATCCCTCCGACGCCGAGTCGTATCATCTGCCCAAGGAGACGTTGGCCAGCCTGCAGGAAATTGCCGAACGCAAGCGAACTGTGCGACTGTAAGAGTGATGCGGTTCCACTTTCGCGGTTTGATGTCGGTTGTGGTTGGGCTCCTGGCGACCTCGGCCTCGGTGTGCCAAACTGCGCCAGCCCACAAGCCAATTCCTCGTAAACATTATTGCCAAGCCGATGGTGGATTCTGCTTTCAGTATCCCGGTTCCTGGGAAATGCTGGGCGACATTTTTGGCGGGCACGGAGTGGTGATTGCGCCCACGCAGAGGCAGGACCGTGCACTCTGGGACGAGATCACGGTTGCGCTGGTGGCACCGGCTCCGGAAGGCGACGAGGAAGGACTGGGTTTGGATGGCGTTATCCAGCAAGCCACCAGCGGGCTGCGCGAGAGCGGACAAACTTTCCAGACTCTGCAACGGCAGCAGCGCACCGTAGACAACAAGCCGGCACAGATGCTGAAAGTTCAGTATCAGGACAAGTCCAACGGGCACACCTGGATCGAGGAACTGGTTTTCATCGAGGGGCCGGACAATGAAATCTATTCGGTAGCTCTAAAGTGCACGTCGGAAAATCTAGCGCGCCGGGAGCCGGTGCTGAGCGGCGTCCTGGCCAGCTGGACTTTACCCGAACTTGCGCCTCCAGCAGACGCTGCCAACGACGAGCCTGCTCCTTCCCCTAAGACTCCTCCGGCGAATACGCCGCACTGATTCCCTTGAAACGTATCCAGACCATCGCCGAAATGAAGGCCGCCTGCCGCCAGGTGATGCACAGCGGCAAGACCCTGGGATTCGTGCCTACCATGGGCGCGCTGCACGAAGGACACTTCTCGCTGGTGCGAGCGGCGAAGGCGCGCTGCGATGTAACCGCGGTTTCCATCTTTGTGAACCCCCTCCAGTTTGGCCCGACGGAGGATCTAAGCAAATATCCACGCCCGCTGGAGCGCGACGCAGAATTGTTGGAGCAATTGGGCGTGGACCTGCTGTTCCTTCCGACGGTTGAGGAAATGTATCCCGCCGGGGCGAAGACTCATGTTCTGGTGGAAGGGTTGAGCGACAAGCTCGATGGAGCGTCGCGGCCCGGCCATTTTCGCGGTGTCGCTACCGTCGTCACCAAGCTGTTTGAGATTGTGCGTCCGGATTGCGCGTTCTTCGGACAGAAAGATGCAGCGCAGGTAGCGGTGCTGCGCAAACTGGTAAAAGACCTCGATATGGATGTTGAGATGGTGGTCTGTCCCATCGTGCGCGAGCAAGACGGGCTGGCGATGAGTTCGCGCAACATCTATCTCACGCCCGAGCAGCGGCAGCAGGCACTCGTATTGCACCGGGCACTGATGCGAGTGCAGACGGCGGCCGAGCAGGGTGAGCGCGACGCCGCCAGGCTGGGTGAAATTGCCCAACAAGTGATCGGGGAGGAACGTGGCGCACGGCTGGATTACTTCGCCATCGTCGATCCCGAGACGCTTGATCCGGTCGCAGATGCTTCACAAGGCGCGCTGGTGGCTGTCGCGGCGTATTTCGGGACGACCAGGCTGATCGACAACATTCTGATCACTGCCGCGTCAAAGTAGCTTTGCTCTTCCAACCCGAAACCCAAGCGCCCCCCAACAGCAGCACGACGGGATAGCACTCCAGGGTATAGCGCGGCTCGGGATTGGATAGCGTGCCCAGGAAGGCCGAGCGCAGCGCAACGAACAGCAGCATCATGCCGAGATAGCGCGGACGCGGACCGCGGACAATGCCCATCACCGCCGCCCCGATGAACAACAGATTCAGCACGCCCCACAGCGTAGCCAGCACGCACGCTTTGGTGTCGTCACCGTACTCCCACCAGCGCGAGTTGAGCGGCAGCATCTCGGTACGCGGACGCAGCCACATGTCAGCAATGCGCAACACCGGCAGCCAAACATAATAGCGAAGGGGATTGGCCCGGATACGCTTGCGCGCCAGTTCCATGAAGCGCGCATTCAGTTGCGGATTGACCACCAGCACTTTGTTGTAGTCGGCCAGGAGGGAACGCGTTTCTTCCCGTTGCTGCTCGCTGTCGAAGGCGCGCGAAGGGAGCAGATCGATATCGACCTTGTCTCCCGAAACCTGCCAGTAGACTTCCTCGGTGGAAGCATAATCGGCTGCCCAGGTTCGCACCCACTTATCGAAACCGTCGGGAACAAACTCGTCGGGATCGCTGGCTGATTGGGGAACCAGCGGCTGAAAACGATGAAAGTCGCGCCAGTTACGAACGGTCCAGGGAACCAGAGGCGCAAGCGAAATCGCCAGCACCAGCGCTCCCGCCCAAAACAAGCGCAGGCGATGCGCCGGATGCCGCCACATTTGCCATAGCAAGAACAGCCCAAGCGCGACCAGCAGAATGCCGCCGTCGGGCCGCAACAAGATTCCCGCCGAAACAGCGACGCCGCACCATGTCCAGGCAGACCATGCCTCTCGTCCCTCTTCCGAGGCCAGAAATCCGGCCACAGCCGCGTCGAGTGCCAGCGCAACAAAGAAAATGCTGAGAGTCTCCGCCAACGGAGCTACCGCGTAGTTGGCCGTGAAAGGACACAGCGCTGCCAGCAGGAAAGCCCAGCGGGCGGCGCGTTCGGATACGCTTCGCCGCGCCAGGTCAGCGATGAAGAAGCAGGTCACGACATCGATGACGATCTGGACCAGCAGCACCGCGTGATAGTGCTCGCGGCCGAACAGCACAAAACAGGCAGCCAGGAAAGCCGGATAGCCGGGCAGTCGAATCAGCGTAGGGTGAACGCCATCACTGTGGGTGAGGCCGAAAATGCCGTGGTTGAGCCAGTTCCGGGCGATGTCTCCGTAAACCAGCGTGTCGCCGGTGACGTGGGGAAACTTGAAATAGAACATCAGCCGCACCGCAAAGGCGGCCAGGGTGATCAGCAGAAAATATTGTCGGGACTCGCGGAGCAGGAGCCGGAAGGTTCGCGGCTCCGTGCTCACAAGCGAGTTGCCCTGGGGTGCGCGCACGTGCCGAATATAGCAGGGAGCCAGGAGGCATCCGCTGACAGCTATCAGCCGTCAGCATTCAGCGATCCGGCATGGCTCTGCCGGAAACTGTAAAATGGTTACTTATCTGTAATCCGCCGGTTTGAGGCTTACAGTCAGAATCCAACGTGCTCAACGAGTGCCACGCGGCGTTCGCTGGGGTGAGAGAGCATGTACGAAGTTACCGTAGAAGACACATTTTCGGCAGGCCACTACCTGCGCAACTATCGCGGCAAGTGCGAAAAGCCGCACGGGCACAACTACCGTGTGCGCGTCACTTTGAGCGGCGCCGAGCTGGACAAGGCCGGCCTGCTGCTGGACTTTAAGGAACTGAAAGACGTCCTGCGTCCGGTGATGAACTACCTGGACCACGAGATGATCAACGAACTGGAGCCGTTTACCACGGTGAATCCCTCGGCGGAAAATCTGGCTAAGTATTTCTACGATGAGACCAGCTCGCGGCTGAAGCAAAGCACCAACGGCCGGGTGCGAGTGAAGGACGTCACTATCTGGGAGACCGACACCACGACCGCGCGTTATAGCGAGTGATCCATTAGGTCGAGAATTAGACGGGATTGCGTCAGCAAAGATTGTGCAGATCATCGAAATCTACAAGTCGCTGCAAGGAGAATCGTCATACGCGGGATTGCCTTGCGTCTTCGTGCGTCTGGCCGGTTGCAATCTGCGATGCACTTGGTGCGATAGCGAATACACCTTCAAGGGCGGAAAGCGTATGACGATCGAAGAGGTCGAGCGCGAAGTCGATCGGCTGTCGCCCGATCGTGGGCTGGTTGAGATTACCGGCGGCGAGCCGCTTTTGCAGGAGCGCGAAGCAGTTGCTCTGATGGAGCGCTTGCTCAGCAGCGGATTTGGCGTTCTGCTGGAAACCAGCGGAGAGCGGCCACTGGACAAGGTTCCGCCGCCGGTGGTGAAGATTGTCGATGTGAAGTGTCCTGATTCAGGCGAGGAAGATACGTTTCGACTGGAGAACTTGCAGTGGATCACGGTGCGGGATGAGGTGAAGTTCGTGGTGGCCAGCCGGCGGGATTACGAATTCGCGCGTGAGTTTATTCGCGAGCATGCGCTCGATTCGCGAGTGGCTTCGGTGATTCTGTCGCCGGCGTTTCGCAAAGACGCAACGGGAAGTCGCGACGTTTCGCACTGCTTGCTCGATCCACAGGCGCTGGCAGAATGGATGCTGGCTGACGGATTGAATGCGCGGTTGGGATTGCAGATCCACAAGTTCATCTGGGAGCCTTCGTTGAAGGGCGTTTAGAACAACCCCGCCCTGGCCAAGAGAAGGCTGGAACGGGGCACCCAGTTAAAAGGCTTGTCGTCCCGACGGATTTGCTTTTCCGTATTGAACAGGAGAGCAGATCCCTCGCTGCGCTCGCGATGACAAATCGCAAAAGCGTGCGGTCATAATCATAACCGGTCGCGACCACTCGACATCGCCGTCGCAATTTGAAGCTGAAATGGAATTGAGCCAACGAAGCCGCGTAGTTGTCTGTCTCAGCGGAGGCATGGATTCTTCCGTCTGCGCTGCTCTGGCGGTCCGCGATTTTGGCGCCGAGGCTGTCGCGGCGCTGCACATCAGCTATGGGCAACGGACTGAGACTCGCGAGCAGAGGGCGTTCGGGGGAATTTGCGAGCGGCTCGGCATCGCTAAGCGCCTGATCGTGCGCACTCCGTTCTTTCGTGCCATTGGCGGGTCGGCGCTGACCGACGAGCAGATTGCCGTTCCCGAGGCCGGGCCGGAGATCGGAGCGCAAATACCAGTGACTTACGTTCCCTTCCGCAATGCGCATTTCCTGTCGGCCGCGGTGAGTTGGGCCGAGGTGCTGGGCGCGGAACGCATCTATATTGGCGCGGTCCAGCAAGACAGCTCGGGCTATCCCGACTGCAGGCCCGAGTTCTATAAAGCGTTCAACGAAGTGATCAAGGCGGGAACCAAAGAAGGGCGCATCCGGATCGAGACGCCGCTGATTGCGCTGCGGAAATCTGGAATTGTGACACTTGGCCTTGAATTGAGCACACCCTTCGATTTAACGTGGTCATGCTACAGCCTCGACGATCAGGCTTGTGGCAGTTGCGACAGTTGCGTCTTGCGTTTGCGGGCCTTTGCCGCGGCCCAGGCGCTCGATCCCATTCCTTACGTGTCGCAGGCTGCGGTTTCGGACTTTTCATGAATTTAAATCTCAGCATTGACGCTAGAGACCGCGATGAAAGACGGTTGTGACTCGGCTCTACGCGCTGGAGGAACCATGAAGAAATACATTTATCTTGCCGGCTTGCTGTTGGCGATGACGGTGTGTGCGGTGCCTTTGTGGGCGCAAGTGAATGGAGATATCCGGGGAGTTGCCACCGATCGCGAGGGTAAGCCTATCAGCGGCGCAACGGTTGAGCTCTACGATGGCTCGACGGGTAGAAAGTATCAGGCGAAGACCAATGCCAAGGGCCAATACGTGGCGGCAGAACTTCCCATTGGAAACTATTCGGCAACGTTAATACAAAACGGCAACACCCTGGATTCGCATCCCAATGTTCCGGTAACTGCCGGCGGAGACATGACTGTCGATTTCGACATTGCCAAGGACAATCCGGTCTCGGCTGACCAGCAGAAGAAGGTTGAGGCGGTTCAGAAGCAGAACATGAAGGTCAAGGAACTGAACGCCAAGCTGGCGCAGGCCAAGGAACTGGAAGCTGCCGGCAATTACGATCAGGCCATCACGTTACTGCAGCAGACGACCGAGGCTGAACCTACTCAAGACTTGCTGTGGGCCTATTTGGGCGACGCGCAGCGGGGAGCAAAGAAATATACCGATGCCATCGAGTCCTACCAGAAGGCGATTGCCATTAAGCCAACTTCTGGTGCTTACCACAGCGGCCTGGCCGATGCCTACGCCAAGTCCGGACAGACGGACAAGGCGGTACAGGAATACGCCGCCGCCGCTCAAGCCGATCCCACGAATGCCGGCACTTACTACTTCAACGAAGGCGCAATCTTCACTAACATCGGAAAGGTAGACGAGGCAGTTGCGGCCTTTGACAAGGCGATCGCACTGGATCCCAAACGCGCCGACTCCTATTACTGGAAGGGTGTCGATCTGATCGGCAAGGCCACCATGAAAGACAACAAGATGGTGGCTCCGCCCGGAACCGCGGAAGCCTTCAATAAGTATCTGGAGTTGGCGCCCACCGGCAAATTCGCGGACGCCGCCAAGCAGATGCTGGCCTCCATCGGCGCCACCGTCGATACCAGCTACGGCAAGTCGAAAAAGAAACCTAACAACTAATCGCAGCGCAGGGCGGCCGCGTGCCGCCCTTTTTCCTCCTCTCAGATTACCCGCCAATTTCTTCATCCGCGCCGACTCCAGTAGAATCCGGGTTGGTAGCTGTCATCATGCCCAGTGTCGCCCAACCCCAACTGCCGACCTTCACCCAGGCTCGCAACCTGGTCGAAGAGCATGCCGGCAAGCTCTCTCCAACTGCTCCCGAAATGCTGTCGTTACTGGATGCGGCGGGGTTAGTGCTAGCCGAGGATCTGCTTGCCGATCGGGACTTCCCACCCTTTGCGCGATCGACTCGCGATGGTTTTGCCCTGCGCTCCAGCGATTTGAAAACCTTGCCTGCGCGGTTGCGTTGGGTGGGAGAAATCAAGGCGGGCGCAACCATCGAGCAAAGCGCCATCAACATCGCCCCGGGTGAGGCCGCTGAGATCATGACCGGCGCGCCGGTTCCGCAGGGAGCAGACGCTGTTGTCATGGTGGAATATACGGAGCGCAGCCGCGACGCCGTGGTGGTGCAGCGTTCCGCAGCGACTGGCGAAAACATTGTTCCGCTGGGATCGGAGGCTCGCAAAGGTTCCGTTCTGGTTACGCGGGGCACGCGCGTGACTTATGCGACAGTTGCCATTGCGGCGGCCATTGGACGGCCTGAGGTTGCCGTATACAAGCGGCCGCGAGTCGCCATCCTGGCCACGGGCGATGAAGTGGTCGACATCAATTTGCCGCCGGGGCCGAACGAGATTCGCAACTCGAACAGCTACTCGCTGGCGGCCCAGGTTTCTGCGGCGGGCGGAGAGGCGGTGATTCTTCCGGTAGCGCGCGATGACGCCGGCGAGCTTGCACTGCTGCTTCGTAAGGGCCTGGACGCGGATCTGCTGCTCGTTACCGGCGGCGTTTCCATGGGCAAGTATGACCTGGTCGAACAGGTGCTCGCGTCTTTCGAGGCTCGCATCTTTTTTACCGGAGTGCGGATTCAGCCCGGGAAACCTGTGGTCTTTGGCGAGGTCAAGTCGGGCGAGAGAACCACACCATTCTTCGGCTTGCCCGGGAATCCGGTTTCGACCATGGTCACGTTCCAGCTATTTGCCGGGCCATTGGTCGACGCGCTGGCCGGTTCGAAACCGCAGCCGCTGGCCTTCGCGCAAGCCAGGTTGAAGTCGGAGCTCACCACTAAAACCGGGCTTACGCGCTTTCTGCCTGCGAAGTTGAGTGGCACGAGTAGCCAGCCGGAGGTCGAGCTGGTGCGATGGCAGGGTTCGGGCGACCTGATGGCGGTCGCGCGCTCCAACTGTTACATTGTGGTACCTCCGGATCGCGAGAAGTTAGCTGCGGGCGAGGCTATCACGATATTGCCCTTTTGATGGAACAACCCCGCTTTGGCCAAACGAAGGCTGGAACCGGCGCCCAAACGCTTTTCGCGCTGGTTTGTCATCCTGAGCGGAGGCGGCTCGCCGCCGGAGTCGAAGCTCCTCTATAATCACGTTGTCGTTTTTCATCAGGCTTTCTGCGCATGAAAAAGTCGGGCAGCGAACAAACGAAGAAACTGTCGCATTACAACGAAGCGGGCCGGGCTTCGATGGTGGACGTTTCGGCCAAGCAGCCAAGCACGCGAGAAGCCGTGGCGACGGCCTTTGTGGCGATGAGTCGCGAGGTTCTGCAGGCGCTGCCGCGAAATCCCAAAGGCGATCCGCTGGAAGTGGCGCGGGTAGCGGGAATCCTGGCGGCCAAGCGCACTTCTGAACTCATCCCGATGTGCCATCCTATTCCGCTGACCAAAATCGAGGTCGAGGTTGAAGTGCGGAACGACGGTATTGCCATTCGTGCTCTGGCCCGTACGACTGCCCTCACGGGTGTCGAAATGGAGGCCTTGGTGGCAGCCTCCATTGCAGCTCTGACAGTGTATGACATGTGCAAGGCACTGGATAAAGGGATCGTCATCCGTGAGGTCGCGCTGCTGCGAAAATCGGGCGGCAAGAGCGGCGATTACAAGCGCTCGCAGACGAAGAGGACCAGGCCATAGCTAGCATGCGAACTGCCGCCGTCCTTACCGTTAGCGACTCCTGCTGGCGAGGCGAGCGCGCCGACATTTCCGGACCGCTGACCGCTGATGTGTTGCGGCAACAAGGCCTCGAGGTTACGCATCAGGAGATCGTGCCTGACGATCAACCGGCGATTGAAGCAGCCTTGGTCCGGTTGAGCGAGCAAGTGCAGTTAGTGGTCACCACCGGTGGAACCGGTATCGCGGCGCGCGATGTCACGCCCGAAGCGACGCGGATGGTATGTTCGAAGCTCGTCGATGGCATCCCGGAAAAAATGCGCTCTGCCGGATTGGCGCAAACGCCCTTCGCCATTTTGAGCCGCGGAATCTGCGGTATTCGGGGACAAACGCTGATCCTGAATCTGCCCGGCAGTCCGAAAGGCGCCGTGCAATCGCTGCAAGCTGTCGTTGATATTCTGCCGCATGCGGTGGATCTGCTATCTGGAAAGACCGAACACCATCACGAACCTTCTTCGTGACCCGTTGCCCCAGCACTTTTCGCGCTCTGCGTACAATAGCTCTCTTGCGGTAATTGATCGTATCTGAGGGAAACTTGGATCCGCTGACTCACATGCTGACCGGCGCCTGTATGGGACGCTCCGGCTTCAATCGGAAGACCGCCCTGGCTACGGTAACCATGGTGCTGGCCGCTGAAGCCGCCGACGCCGATGTGCTGTGGGAGTTTCGCGGATCGATCGCCGGATTGCAGCATCATCGCGGGATCACGCACAGTTTCGTGGGCGTGCCATTCGTCGCGGCAGCCGTGCTTGGCATCGTGTTTCTGCTGCACCGTTTTCGGTCTCGCAAACGGCTCGCCGCTGCCAGTTCTTCTGGGTCTTCGGCCAGGCTTCCCGCGCGCTGGGGCTATCTCTATTTCTGCGCCGTGCTGGCTGCGCTGAGCCACTTGCTGCTCGACTACACCACTGCCTACGGTATTCGTTTGTTCGAGCCGTTTAACTACCGCTGGTACTCCTGGGACATTGTTTACATTCTCGATCCGGTGATCTGGATTTTGCTGATTGCCGGCTTGGCCGTGCCGGCACTGTTCAGCCTGATCAATCAGGAAATCGGGGCGCGCAGCAAAGGTCCTCACGGTCGCGGTGGGGCCATTGCCGCCCTCCTGCTGCTGGTCGTGATCTGGGGCTACCGCGATTATCAGCATCGCCGCGCAGTCAGCGCGATGGGTTCGTTCCTGTATCACGATGCCCAGCCCATTCGACTGGCGGCATACCCTTACATGATCAATCCCTTTCATTGGCACGGCGTCGTCGAGACTGCCGACTTCTTCGAAACCGTCCCAGTGAATTCGCTGGGGCCCGAAGTCGACTCGCAAAACGGAGAGCTGTTTTACAAGCCGCCGGAAACCGACGTGACACTGGCAGCCAAGTCGTCGTATCTGGGGCGCGTCTATCTCGATTGGGCGGTCTTTCCTTACCTTACGCAACGAAAACTCGAAGGCAACGCCGGCTATCTGGTGGAGTTTCAGGATTTGCGCTACACCTATCCTTCTCTTACTGTCCCGCGCCGGGCACCGCTGGGCGGCTTCGTCTTGTTGAGTCCCGATCGGCGAGTACTCGAGGAAGGGATGAATTCCAGCCGGTCTCCGTCGGAAGACAGAGGGCAGCAGGCGCCCAGCCGCGAATAACAAACTTTCGTTGGCCTTAATTCTTGTTATTCGCAAGACGCTGACGCCCGCGCCCTAGGACGCCGTGAGTCGTTCCGCTTTGCGTCGCGAGCGCCGCTTGCGCAGCCGCCAAATCCACCACCCGATCAGCGCTGCAGCCTGCAAGCAGCGCGATTGCCAGGCGCAGATGGTGATGCACCATGCCGCCCACAAAGCCCAGAATCTGCGGGCCATAGCGGATCACAATCAGCGACACCAGCGAGAAGCGCATCAGCCGGCCAAAGAAGATGGCAGCCAGGAAGTGGCCGAAATTCATCTCCGCCACTCCGGCTGACAAAACGAACAGCTTGAAGGGCGTCGGCGGCGGCAGCATGGAAGGCAGCATCACCGCCAGGAATTCGTGCCGCTCGAAGGAAGCTTTGATCTTGTCGAACCGCTGCTCGCCGATGCGCTTGACCAGCAGAAGCTCGCCGCCTTTGTATCCGATCAAGTAAATCACAATGCTGCCCAGCGCCGAGCCGGTGGCGCCCATAGCCGCGTAAAGCAGGAAGCGCCGGGGATCGGCATAGGCGTATCCCGCCACGATTGCGTCCAGCGGCATCCCGAGAAACGCCGCGTCCACCGCCGCAAATCCCAGCACGCCCCATATTCCCAGCGGCTTCAATAACGCCAGGATCAACAGGCTCCATTTGTTGAGAAGGTGTTTCAAAGGCAGTTGTCAGTTTCCAGTTGCCCGTGCCCAGTTGTCGATTGTCCAACAGCGGCGCTGGTCTTCTTGATTCTACGCGAGAGCTTGCCGTAGGGGACGCCCGGCCTGGATCGCATTGGCCACTGCCAGCTGACAACTGCCTTCTGACAACTGGCCACCGACAACTGACAACTGTCTTCTGACAACTGGCATAATTGCTGGATGCCTTCCGGCAACAAGGACATGCTGCAAAAGGTCGAGGCCCTGCGCGACAAGATCCGCTACCACGAGCATCGCTATCACGTGCTCGACGATCCTGAGATCAGCGACGCCGAATTCGATCGCCTGATGGACCAGCTGATCGAGCTGGAGTCAAAGCATCCCGAGTTGGTCACGCCCGACTCGCCGACCCAGCGCGTTGGCGGGCAGGTAAGCGGCCAGTTCGCCAGCGTGCAGCACTCCACGCCGATGCTCTCGCTGGCCAAGACCACCAGCGAGGCCGAACTCCGTGACTGGGAGCGCCGCATCCACGATCTGACCGGCGTTACCAAGGTTGACTATGTCTGCGAGTTGAAGCTCGACGGCATGTCGATGGCGCTACGTTTCGAAGCAGGAAGACTGGCGCTGGGCATCACCCGCGGCAATGGGACGGCGGGCGAGGACGTCACCGCAAATGTGCGAACCATCCGCAGCATCCCCCTCAACATCCCGGCGCAGCAACTGAAGAAAGCCGGTCTGCCGGAGGCTTTCGAAGTGCGTGGGGAACTGCTGATGCCGACCACATCGTTCGTGCGCATGAATGAAGAGCAGGAAGAAAAAGGGCTGCCCAAGTTCGCCAATCCGCGCAATGCGACCGCGGGTACGGTGCGGCAACTGGATCCGCGGATCACCGCGCGACGCCGCCTGGACTTCTTCGCTTATGGGCTGCTGGTCGACGGCCGCACGATTTTTGAGCGACATTCCGAAGCTCTGACCGCCTTGCAGGCTGCAGCCTTTAAGGTGAATCCCAACCACCGGCTGGTGCATAACATCGATAGCGTTTGGGATTTCATCATGCAGTGGGAAAGCAAGCGCGACAGCCTGCCCTACGAAACTGACGGCATTGTCGTAAAGGTCGACCGCATTGGGCTGCAACAGGAGCTGGGCTTCACCGGCAAAGCCCCGCGCTGGGCCATCGCGTACAAGTACGCCGCGCACTCGGGTGAAACGCAGATTGAAGACATTCAGGTGCAAGTGGGCCGCACTGGTAAACTGACGCCGGTGGCATGGCTCAAGCCTGTGCCGATAGGCGGCACTACGGTCAGCCGCGCCACGCTGCATAACATGGACGAGATCGATCGCCTGGGGGTGCGCATTGGCGACTGGGTTCAGGTGGAGCGCGGCGGCGACGTGATTCCCAAAGTCGTGAAGGTGCTGGAAGACAAGCCGCGCGGTCATCGCCACTTCCACATGCCGGAACGCTGTCCGGTGTGCGGAGGCCACGTGGTTCGCGCCGAAGGTGAAGCCGATCATCGCTGCGTCAACGCGAATTGCCCGGCCAAGCTGCGCGAAAGCATTCGCCACTTTGCCTCGCGCGGCGTGATGAACATCGATGGCATGGGCGACTCGCTAGTCAACCAACTGGTCGAAACCGGGCTGGTGAAAAACGTAGCCGATCTCTACGACCTGACCGAAGAAAAACTGCTGGCGCTGGAACGCATGGGCAAGAAGTCGGCGGAGAACATTCTCGGCGAGATTGAACGATCAAAGAAGCTGCCGCTGGAACGGGTGATCTACGGACTGGGCATTCGTTTCGTGGGCGAGCGCACCGCGCAATTCCTGGCTGAGGCTTTCGGTTCGATGGATGCGCTGATGAAGGCCAGCGAAGAAGAGCTACAGGAAGTAAACGAGATTGGCCCGCGCGTTTCGGCGGCGATCCGCGAATTTTTCGACGAGCCCAAGAACGTGGCGCTGGTTGAGCGGCTGCAGGAAAAAGGTCTCACCCTCAAAGGCCAGAAGAAACAGCGCGCGACGACCCTGGCTGGCAAGACCTTCGTTCTCACTGGAACCTTGGAGCGTCATACGCGCGACGAAGCCAAGAAGCTGATCGAAGATGCTGGCGGCAAGGTTGCCGGATCGGTCAGCAAGAAGACCGACTACGTGGTCGCCGGTGCCGAAGCCGGATCGAAGCTCGACAAAGCACGCGAGCTGGGCGTAGCCATCATCGGCGAGGACGAGATGGAAGCGCTGGCCAAGTAACACACACGCACAAGCAGAAATCGCGGAGAAAGCCGCCTGGAGGGAAGCTTTCTGCGCGAGTTGCTGCGTGGTTAGCCCTAGGCGACTTTATCGCGCGCCGTTCCACAAGTAACGCAGCTGGCGATGATGTCGGCGCGATTCCTGCGAAGGTGATCCTCAAACGCGGACAGCCGGGCAGCGCGCGCTTGTTCGGAAACATAAATCTCATCCGGATCGGTCAAGTGGTCCCGCTGCGCCTGCATCGGGGTCGAGTCCGGACGCTCGGCTTCCTCGCTCATTCGGGTCGGAATCTCGCCGGGCTCGAACTCGCCCGGCAGCCGTGAGTCTTCGGCCTTGGCTGCGGAAGTGGGGCGCATGCGTATCTTGCTGGGATCGGCGCTGGCCTGAGGAAACTTTCCCGCCAGACGATCCGGCGTGTAAGCCGCGTCGTTCGCGCCCGAGCCGATGGCCGCAGGCATCTGGCTCGCTTCCGGCGTTATGGTATGCGTGCTTCCCTCCTTGTGCAGGACCGGTCCGCTTCCCCACGCCTCACGATAACTCCGGTCGTAGCTGCTCCAGTCGGCATCGGCCTTCATCGTTTCTTTGTCGTACTTGGGCAACGACTCGATCTGTTCTTTGGTGGCATTCGTCGCAAAATCCTTTTCGTCTTGAGCTGAGGGACGAATTCGCTCGGCGGGCACCAGAAACTTCTTATCGCTCAACCAGCCGCCGGTTTCCACCACCAGATACTGGATCGTGCCGGTCGCATGATCGAAAATCACGTCTTCAATCTTGCCAAGTTTGTCGTGGTTCGCGCCGTAAAGAGTTGCTCCCCGGATATCGTCGACGTCGCCACTAAGCCGGTAATCCCCAAGCATTCCATAGTGGGCCATAAAACCTCCTCGCAATTCTGAATTAGTCGATCCCCACGTGAGATGCAGAGGACGAAAGCGCTGCCGCCTTGAAGGCAGTTGTCAGTAGCCAGTAGCCAGTAGCCAGCACTCAGTAGCCTGCACGTTCCGTGCCCGCCAATGAGGCTTTCCTTAAAGCTAAGAGCTAATGGCTAAGAGCCCGTTGCCTTGACTGACGGCTGATAGCTGAGAGCTTCTCAAAACTTTGCCTTCAGCCGCTGATACGTGGTCCCCAGCAATTCCGGAAGCACCCGGGTCTCGCCGATTACAGTCATGAAGTTGGCGTCGGCGACCCAGCGGGGCAGCACATGCATGTGGATGTGGCCGGCGATTCCAGCGCCCGCCGCCTTGCCCACGTTCATTCCCAGATTCACGCCGTCGGGACGATACAGATCGATGAGCGCGACTTCCAGCTTGCGGGCCAGGGTCATCATCTCGTCGGCCGCTACCGGAGCAAGTTTGTGCAGGCGATCGAGGTGCTCATAGGGGACAATCATGCTGTGTCCCGAGGTATAAGGGAACGCATTGAGGATGACGAAGTTATACTCGCCGCGGTGAACGATCAGTGCTTTTTGGTCGTCGCCCAGCCGCAGCAATTCGCAAAAGATGCAGGAAAGAGCCTGGGCCGAGACGTCAGCATTGGTGAGGTAGGAATAGCGCCATGGAGTCCACAGATAATCCATATATCCGGCAGAGTACCATCCTTCGGAGCCGCCTCCAATGCGAGGCATTTTGTGTCACACGGGGCGGTGATCCGGCGGCTTGACTTCCGTATTAAAAGTCAGAGAAAACACAGCAAAATCCGGGCTGATCTTACACTTACGGGTTTGACACTGACCCCCTCGGTTGCTATAGTCGAAGTGTTCCCTGGAAGCGCAGCCCGCTTCATTGGATCCGGCCGCTGGGTTTGTCCAAACCCGCTTTAAGCGGGACAATCATACCTGTAGACTCAAGCCAGCAGTCCGTTTTATTTCAGGCTCTCTGCGCGGTTTTCAAATCGCGCGAGTGTGCGTAAACAACCAACATGTCTTTCGAAGAAACCCACAACGCTCCGACCACCCAGACCCAGGAATCCGGCGCTGCTGAGCAGCGCGAAACCCCAGCCGCCGAGCAGCCCGAAGTTCAAGCAGCTGAGCAGCCCAACCCGCAGACCGCTGAGACGCCTTCCAGACCAGTTACCGAATCCGGTCCTCCTGCTGCCGCCTCCGCTCCGGTTCCCGCTCCCAAGTCTGAAAAAGAACCGTCCATGGAAGATTTCGCAACCGCTCTTGAGACATTTGAGCAGGAACAGGCTCAAACCGAAGCTGCGCTCAACGAGGAGCAGATCGTCACCGGTACCGTGCTCAAAGTCACGGCCCAGTATGTGGTGGTCGACATCGGGTACAAGTCCGAGGGCGTAGTGCCGGTCGCGGAGTTTCAAGACCATGAAGGCAACGTGACCGTGCAGCGCGGCGATGAGATCGCCGTCATGCGCGAGCCCGGCCACACCGAGGAAGGCTACATCCACCTCTCGCATGAGAAGGCGCAGCGCCTGAAAGCGTGGGACGAAATTGAGAAGGCCTTCAACGATAAAGCTTCGGTAAAGGCGCGAGTAATCGATCGCATCAAGGGAGGCCTGACCGTCGACATTCTCGGCGCCCGCGCCTTCCTGCCTGGTTCGCAGGTCGATCTACGGCCGGTCCGCAACCTCGATGGTCTGAAGGGCCACGAGATCGATGTTCGCATCATCAAGCTGAACAAGAAGCGCGGCAACATTGTGGCCTCGCGCAAGCAATTGCTGGAAGAGGACCAGTCGGAGAAGCGTACCAAGACGTTGGAGCAGTTGCATGAAGACGCCATCCTGACCGGTACGGTCAAGAACCTCACCGACTACGGCGCGTTTGTCGACTTGGGCGGCATCGACGGCCTGCTGCACATTACCGACATGTCGTGGGGACGCCTGACGCACCCGCGCGACCTGGTCCAGGTGGGCGATCAGATCCAGGTCAAGGTCCTGAAATTTGACCGGGACAAGCAGCGCGTTTCGCTGGGCTTTAAGCAGCTCACGCCGGACCCGTGGCTCGACGCCTCAGAACGCTATCCGGTCGGCGCACATGTCAGCGGACGGGTGATCAGCGTGACCGACTACGGTGCATTCATCGAGCTGGAGCAGGGTATTGAAGGCTTGGTGCACGTCAGCGAAATGACCTGGTCCAAGCGCATGAAGCATCCTTCCAAACTGGTCAATGTCGGCGACCAGGTGGAAGCGGTGGTGCTGAACGTCAATCCCACCGAGCGGCGCATCAGTCTTGGATTGAAGCAACTGGAGTCGAATCCCTGGGAGAGCCTGCACGAGAAGTTCCCGGTCGGAGCCATCGTGGAGGGCAAGGTTCGCAATCTGACCGACTTCGGTGCCTTCATCGAAATCGAAGACGGGATTGACGGCCTGGTCCACGTCAGCAACCTGAGCTGGACCAAGCGCGTAAAGCATCCTTCGGAAGTGCTCAAGAAGGGTGACAAGGTGAAAGCCATCGTTCTGGCGATCGAGCCCGAGCAGCGCCGCCTGTCACTGGGTGTGAAGCAGCTTCAGCCTGACGTGTGGGACACTTTCTTCGAGCAGCATCGCGTAGGCGACGTCATCCACGGCAAGGTTTTGCGCCTGGCGAGCTTTGGAGCATTTGTCGAGATTGCCGACGGCGTGGAAGGCCTGTGCCACAACTCCGAAGCGGTCGACTCGCATGGTGCTCCTATCAAGCTGGAAGCAGGCATGGAGCACGAGTTCAAGATCATCAAGATGAACCCGGCGGAGAAGAAAGTGGGACTCAGTATTCGGGCGGTTGGCGAAGAAGCCACGCGCGCCGATGTCGAATCCTACAAGGCTCCGGCGGCCAGTTCTTCCTCTTCGGGCAGCGGTTCTACGATCGGCGAGTTCATGTCGTGGAAGCGCGCCAGCAACGAAAACAACTAGCGTTCGTTTGACGCATCAGAAACAAGCCGCCAGCAATGGCGGCTTTCTTGTTGTTGCGACCGTGAAGTGAATTGGCCGGTTAAGTCCGCGACGCCGATGTTTGTCATTCTGAGCGCAGCGAAAGCTGCGTAGCGGCAGAGCGCAGTCGAAGAACCTCTACCGCCGTGAACTTCCTCGATTGCTACTTGCCGTTGTCGATCTGCAGATTGATGTTTGGTTTTTCGCGATCATCGAATTGGCTGAGGGTTTTGGTCTTGCTCTTCTTGCCATCCTTCTCGGCGTAGACTTCGTAGTCGACGTTCAACGACAGCTCGGGAAAACGATAGGTACCATCGTCCTGCGCTATGTAAGTCTTCATGGCCAGCGTCTTCGTATTCTTCAAATAAACCACGGCACCGCCAATTGCCTTGTCGCTTTTATCGAGTACGTTTCCCGTCAGGATGCGGGAAGTGAAGTGGGTAGTCTTGTGTCCGTTGTCGCTGGAAGGCGACGTGCCTCCCATGGGGATGCTCACTTGCGCGCTGCAACTCGCTGAGATTATCAGCAGAACCAACCATCCGAAAAACGTTTTCATGAGATCCCTTCAGCGCACTACTTGGTGGAGAGCATGTCCTGGGCTAGATGTATGCCAACATCCTTGCGTTCATTATCGTCGATGTGGACTGTCGCTTGCGGCTTCGCTTGGCCCTTGGTGGTCTTCACCTCAGCCTCGATAATGTAATCCTGTGCTCCCACAGGAACCCGTTGCGCAAACTCGCCGCTGCGGTCCGACATGAGGTCCCATTTTGCCTTCTTGTCCCCGGCTCTTCGAATCTTGATCGGGATGCCGGCTACCGGCCGATCATCTGGTCCCCACACCGTGCCATAAATCAGAGCATAGTCCTTCTTCGCTGCTTGCGCAGATTGCGCGACTGAATCGCTGCCTGCTCCCGCTAACGCAAAAAGCGAAAGTAGAAGCGAAGCGGCAAGGGCTGCGATCTGTCCTAACTGTCGCAACTCAGTATTCACCTTCTTCTTCTTCCTCTTTTTCGTCTTCGTCTTCTTCTTCGTCCTCGTCTTCCACGCGCGTCAGTTCGAGCGGCTCGATAGCCACCACTTCGAAATCGCTGCCGCACTCCGGACAGGACACAATTTCGCCTTCGTCAACCTCGTCTTCTTCAATATCCAGGTCGCTCTCGCATTCAGGACAGATAACCATTATTGTCTCCCTTACTCTTGGTTCGGGCGCGGCCTCCGGATCACACTAGGCCCGTCATTTATATTTAGATTCTCCCGGCAGCAGCGTCAAGTGATAGACGCCATCGAATGTTAGAGGTTTCGCAAAGTTGATGCCCATTTTGAAATCGCTTAGAATCGCAGCCGCGTTTGTGATGATCGCCGTCTCGCTCCCGGTTACAATGTTTTCTCAACAAACCGACAGCCGCTTCGCGGCCCCTCCCGATCCACAGATTGCCCTGGCCTTGCGCGAGGTGTCGCCGGCGCGAATTCAGCAGACCATTGAGAAACTAGTCAGCTTTCAAACCCGGCAAACCCTCTCGTCCGATATGCCCGCGATCAGCGCCGAGGGCATCAATGCTGCCGCCAACTGGATCGAAGACGAGTTCCACCGTTATTCCAGCCAGTGTGGCGACTGTCTGGAGGTTCGAACCGATCAGTTCATTCAACCGCCGGCCTCGCGCGTCCCGCAGCCTACAACCATTACCAACGTTTACGCTATCCTGAAGGGTACTGATCCGGCAAACAGCGGGCGAATTTATGTCGTGACCGGGCACTACGATTCCCGCAACAGCGACATCAACGACGCCAAGGGAGCGGCTCCCGGAGCCAATGACGACGCCAGTGGCACCGCCGTCACTCTGGAGTGCGCCCGGGTTCTCAGCAAGCACCGTTTTCCCGCCACCATCATCTTTCTAACTGTGGCCGGGGAAGAGCAAGGCCTGTATGGCAGCGCGCATTTTGCCGTCATGTCCAAAGCGGTGGGCTGGAATCTGGAAGCCGTGTTGAACAACGACATCGTGGGCGGCGACCGCACTCCCGGCGACACCCAGCAGAATCCGCACGTCGTACGCGTGTTTTCGGAAGGGATTGCGTCGAACGCCAGCGAAGAAGAATTACGCCGGATACGATCACTGGGGGGCGAGAGCGATAGCCCGTCGCGACAACTGGCGCGTTACATCGCAGAGGTCGCGCAGGCGTATCTTTCTGCCGCCGACTTCCGCCCCATGCTGGTGTTCCGTCACGACCGCTATCTGCGCGGCGGCGATCATTTCTCGTTTAACCAGCAGGGATATGCAGCGGTGCGTTTCACCGAGTATCGCGAGAACTACAATCATCAGCACCAGAACGTGCGCACCGAGAACGGCATCGAATACGGTGATCTGCCGAAATTTGTGGATTACGAATATGCCGCCAACGTTGCGCGGCTGAACGCGGCGACGCTGGCTGAATTGGCTTCGGCGCCAGCGCCTCCGGGGAATGTACGGTTGTTGACGAAAGAGCTGCAAAACGATTCCACTCTACAGTGGGAGCCTTCGCCGGGTGGCCTGGCAACTGGATATGAAGTTCTCTGGCGCGACACTACGGCTGCCGACTGGCAGCACGTGAAGGCGGTCGGAAACGTAACTCAGGCCACTTTGCCGCTGTCGAAAGACAATGTAATCTTTGCTGTACGCGCACGGGATGCCAAAGGGCACCGCAGTCTGGCGGTCGTTCCGCAGCCGGAACGTTGAATAGCCGCTAAATTGCAGGAAGAAGAGATAGATGGCAGAGCGGCGCTTTAGCGCCGCGTCGACCTGCGAAAGTTTTATTTGTAGCCGGCTTTAACCGGCGGCACGGGTTTTCACGTTTTCGGTACAACTAGAAAAGAGCAAGTCATGCGACGCACTACCGGCATGGGATTGAGTTTTCCGCCGTTCACCCGGGCAGTCAAACAACTGCTCATCGCCAACGGTGTCATTTTCCTACTGTTTTATCTATTCGGAGCTTTTGACGCAACCGCGCCCTTCGCTGGTTGGATTTACCACCTTCTTGGGCTGGAAGGCTATGCGGTCGTTCACGGCGAGCTCTGGCAGCTGATCACTTATTCCTTTCTGCATTACGGACTGCTGCACTTGCTGTTCAACATGCTGGCGCTCTGGATGTTCGGTGCAACGTTGGAGGTGGACTGGGGCTACAACCTGTTCCTGCAGTTTTACTTCTTCTGCGTAATCGGGGCGGCGTTGATTACGGTGGCGATTTCCTTCACCGGCATTCTAGGCGTTTCTTCCCGTACTCTGACCGTCGGAGCTTCCGGCGGTATCTACGGACTGCTGCTGGCCTTCGGCATGTTACATGGCGATTCGGAAGTCATGCTGTTTCCGCTGCCGTTTCTGATCAAGGCGAAATATTTTGTTATCGGCATCATCTTTCTCGCGCTCTATGGCGCCTTGTCGTCAGCACACGGCGGCGGCCAGTCCATCGCCTACATGGCTCATCTTGGCGGCCTGGTCTTTGCCTATATCTGGCTGAAGTTTGTTCCGCGCCGCGGCTTTGGCTACGCGGCTTCAGAACGCGCCTTCGGGCTTCGCAACTCGTATTATCGCTGGAAGCGCAAACGCGCCGCTCGCAAGTTCGAAGTGTACATGCGGAAGCACGACGATCGCGGCGACTACAAGCACGATGATTATTTTGACGAGCTGGGCAACTTCCGTGACCCCAGCGCGCGCGAGCCCCGCAAGAAAAACGGCGACAGCAGGCCGCCATGGGTGAATTGAAGCAGTTGCCAGTAGGCAGTAGTCAGTAATCAGCGGCCAGTAGCCCAGTGAGTTAGAACAGCTTGCAGACGTAGCGGTCCTTCGACTTCGCACGAGCAAAAGCGACTTGTGCTCCGCTCAGGATGACAAACTAAAATCTTAATCACGGATAACTAACTGCGACTAGGAGGCGGCCACTGGCTACCGACTACTGACGATTGGCAACTGTTTTCCTAGCTCTCAAACACTTTCTCCAAACTCTCATAGACGATAGGAATGGTGCATAATTCGGGCAGAAGTTGCCAATAGCGATGCACTTCCGGGTCGGTCTGGGCTTCGGTGCGCATCTCGGGCGAAGTCCATAGACGCAGGTGCAGGAAGCGATCAGGGCGCGCGGCGTCTCGATGCAGCGTATCCCGGCAATAGCCCTTGGCATGCATCATGGTGTAGAGTTCGCGTAACCTGCTAAGCAATTCCTCTTCCTTGCCGGGCAGTGCTTCCAGAACAGCCATGGATAGGATTTCGTCAGCCATTACGGTCTTCGCCTTTCCATCTTGATTTCCGACGCTCCGTCGACTGCCTTTCCGTCAACGTGCCTGCGCCCGCTTCTGCTCGGGACCGATCTCCGAATGCGCTCCGAAAAGGAAGCGCGGATAGCGCACGGCATTGAACTCGGCGCCGATCAACACCACCATCGAAACCAGATAAAGCCAGATCAGTAACGCAATGGCGGTCGCCACCGAACCATAAATCACGTCATAGTTGCCGAAGGTTCGCAGGTACGCTCCAAACACCACGGTCGACACGAACCACAATACGGTCGCCAGCACCGATCCCGGCAGCACGCGATGCCAAGGCTGAGTACGCGGCACGCCGTGATGATAGATCAGCCCGATGACGGCAATGCTGGTAAGGGTCGCGATGATCCAGCGCAACGCAGTCCACAGACCCAGGATGTACGGTCCCAGCTCGTGGCCGACGCGGTACATGATCCAGCCTTCGATTTGATTGCCGAACACCAGCAGAAAAGAAGCGAACACCAGGGGAATGCCGGCCAGGACAACCAAGAAAAATGCAACCATGCGCTCCTTGACCAGGCCCCAGATTTTCGGCATCTGATAGGCGTTGCGGAAGCCTTCCATCCACGAGATCATGACGCCAGAGCCGGTCCACAGTACGATGAGAACCGTGGTGACGACGAACTTGAAGGTGACTGGCTTGGTGCCGCTAAAAAACTGCAGTACGGCGGCGCTGGTGCCTTCGGGCAGAACCCGGCCCAGGGCGTGACTGACCTCGCGAAAGAAACTTTCCGTAGTGTGCGATGAGGAGAGTATGGAGGCTACTACGAGGATTGCCGGAAACAGGGTCAGGATGGCGGAGAATGCCGCCGCCTTGGCCACGGCAAATGCGTCGTGCTGAAAAGCACGCCACAGCGCCATCCGGAAATGCTCAAAGAATCGCGACATGTCGGGTAAGAGGAAGTTTACACGGGTGCCCCACCCAATCGCGATTTCCGAACGGATCGCGGGCCGGAGTAGCCGATTTTCAAGGGTCACAGCCCGGGGGCTCGCGATTTTCGAGACCCGGGGATACTGGCCGATGATTTGGAGAAGTTGTCATTGCCGCGGACTCAACTCTCGGCGTCCAAGATTTTTTCGCTCTAGTCCGAATTTGGTACCGTATGTCAAAACAGTACAGTCCGTCGTTTTAGTTCGACGTCCTGGTGACGTTAACCGCAGACAACGCCAGCGGACGCATTGTTGCGCATCCGGCGAAGATTGGTAAGACATAGCATTTCCTTTCGGGGTCAGAGTTAACGCAGTTGGCTTGTGTTAGTGAAGCGGTGTCGTGTCCTCAGTACAAAGGCTGTCTATGAATGCGCAGTACTTGGGCGCTGCTTTGGCCATGATTTCCCTCTGTCGCAGCCAGTAGGCCCGCAGTCCGGGCTCCTTCAGTGCGTTGCGGAAAGTCGCGATGCCCCTAGAGTACTGTTCCTCACTCAGGAGACCTAGCTCGTGCTGGCTGAAGTAATCCTCCATCGCAATCATCGCGACGCCGCAATGGCATTGGAACTGACGCTTTCGTATTAACTCGGGCGTGGGTGTACCGCCATTGCCCTCGATCCATGCTGCAACCGTATCGGCGTTCATCCATCCCAGCAGGATCGTTGTGGTTCGAGCAGCGGTTCCTTGATGGATCAGAGCTGTCGTGTGGCGCACGTTTTGCCGGGTCTGGATTGCGAGATAGATCAGCGATACAGTAACCGCTAAGCCGCTGATCGCCGTGGCGATAGATGCGACTTCGGAAAGCGACATGATATCCCTCTTTCAAGGTGCCAATAGATTGGCAGACTAGCACAGTCGCTGTTCATGCTGGCCCGATGGATAAGCCTGGAGCTTTACGTGCAATTGTTTTCTAGAATCATAAGGAATTTGGGTTCAAATGCTGACAAATACCGTATAAAACCGTTCTCTATGACGCAGAGAAAAGCTGTACGGGCCAACAAGGTAGGCTTTCACCTGCTGGCCTTGGGCGCAGGGGGTCGGAGGTTCAAATGCTCTCGCCCCGACCAATTATTCGTAGGTGATCAAAAAATAGCCCGGGGCTTTGCGCCCCGAGCTTCTTGCTTGCTAACCGCTGGCGGGGCGGCCAAAGCCGCGCCCTTCCACCAGGTTTCTCTTACTCCGCGGCCAGTTCCTCGGCTTCGTTTTCGCCTTCGTGGCGGAGCAGTTCCAGCGCGCGTTCGGCTTCTTCGTATGCGGCCGTGACCTCCTCCTGCACCTTGGCGGCTGCCTCTTCCATCTCCTGCGAGAGCCGGACATTGCGGTAATACTCCATGCCGGTGCCCGCGGGAATCAGACGGCCCACGATGACGTTTTCCTTCAGTCCGCGCAGGTGATCGACGGCGCCCTGGATGGAGGCTTCCGTCAACACACGCGTGGTCTCCTGGAACGACGCGGCTGAGATGAACGAGTCGGTCGAGAGCGAGGCCTTGGTGATGCCCAACAGCAGCGGACGGCCGGTAGCCGGCTTGCCGCCGTTGGCAATCGCCTTCTCGTTCTCTTCGCGGAAGCGGAACTTGTCGATCTGCTGTTCCAGCAGGAACGGCGTATCGCCAACGTCTTCCACTTTCACCCAACGCATCATCTGGCGAACGATCACTTCGATGTGCTTGTCGCTGATGTTCACGCCTTGGAGCCGGTAGACTTCCTGGATTTCGTTTACCAGGTAAGACTGCAGCTCCTTCTCGCCCAGCACGGCCAGAATGTCGTGCGGGTTGAGCGGACCATCCATCAGCGGCTCGCCGGCGCGAATGCGCTCGCCCTCCTGAACGTTGATGTGAACGCCGCGCGGCACCTGGTATTCCTTCTCGGTACCGTTGTCAGCGACCACGTAGATTTTGCGCTGGCCTTTGGCCACATCGCCGAACTTCACCACGCCATCGATCTCGCTGATGACCGCGGTTTCATGCGGCTTGCGCGCCTCGAACAGCTCCTGCACGCGAGGCAGACCACCGGTGATGTCCTTAGTCTTGGTAGTCTCGCGCGGGATCTTCGCCAGCACATCGCCAGGCGTCACCGTATCGCCATCCTGCACCATCAAGTGAGCGCGGGAAGGCATCAGGTAGCGCTTGCTGGTTTTCGTGCCTTTGATGACGATGGTCGGCTGGCGCTTCTCGTCGGGCGAGTCGACGACCACGTGGCGGGACAAGCCGGTCACTTCGTCGACTTCCTCGTGCAGCGTCATGCCTTCCTGCAGGTCCTTGAACTGCACCGTGCCGCCGATTTCGGTAAGGATCGCGAAGGTGTACGGATCCCACTCGACCAGCACATCGCCGAGCGAAACCTGCGTGCCGTCTTCGACCTTCACCTTGGCGCCGTAGACTACCGCATAACGCTCTTTTTCGCGGCCCTTCTCGTCAACGATAGCGATGGACCCGTTGCGGTTCATCACCACCAGGTGACCTTCTTTGGCGCGTACCGTGATCAGGTTGATGAAGCGTACCGCACCGTTGTTCTTGGCATCGAGGCGCGACTGCTCGCTAACTCGCGAAGCCGTGCCGCCGATGTGGAAGGTACGCATCGTGAGCTGTGTTCCCGGTTCGCCGATGGACTGGGCCGCGATGACGCCGGTGGCTTCACCAAGCTCGACCAGACGGCCTGACGCCAGGTTGCGGCCGTAGCACATCACACAGACACCGCGCTTCGATTCGCAGGTCAGCACCGAACGAATCTTCACTCGCTCGATACCGGCAGCCTGCACCGCGCCCGCCAGGTCTTCCGTGATCTCCTGGTTGATGTCGACGATGATGTTGCCTTCGTAGTCCTTGATCTTCTCCAGTGACACGCGGCCGACGATACGGTCACGCAACGGCTCGATGATTTCGCCCGACTCCACGATGGAAGTCACGTAGATGCCATCGACCGTGCCGCAATCGTATTCGCTGATGATCACGTCCTGCGCCACGTCCACGAGACGACGCGTCAGGTAGCCCGAATCCGCGGTCTTGAGAGCGGTATCGGCCAGTCCCTTGCGGGCGCCGTGGGTGGAGATGAAGTACTCCAACACAGTCAGGCCTTCGCGGAAGTTCGCCGTGATTGGCGTCTCGATGATTTCGCCCGAAGGCTTGGCCATCAAGCCGCGCATGCCGGAGAGCTGACGGATCTGCTGTTTCGATCCGCGAGCGCCGGAATCGGCCATGACGTAAATCGGATTCAGGTCGCCGGCCTTGTCTTCCTGCTGCATGCCCAGGAACATCTCGTCGGCCACTTTTTCGGTAATCGCCGACCAGATTTCCACGACCTTGTTGTAGCGCTCACCGTTGGTAATAGCGCCGTCCAGATACTGCTGCTGGACCGCGATAGCCTGCTTTTCGGCGTCCTTCACCAGTCCCGCCTTGCCGGCCGGGATGACCATGTCGTCGATGCCGATGGACAAGCCCGCCTTGGTGGCGTAGTGGAAGCCGAGCTGCTTGATGCCGTCGAGCAACCGCACCGTCGTTTCGAGTCCGAAGCGCAGGTAGCAATAGTTCACCAGGTTGCCGCTGCCCTTCTTCTTGAGCAGGCCATTGATGTACGGCATTTCCGGAGCGCCACGCTTCAGATGATCGTTCATGATGGCGCGGCCCACGGTGGTCGAGATGTACTGCCGTTCGAAGTTGGTCGGCTCGGTGTGGCTTACGTCCTGATCGTCGTACGCGGTGGTGAGGTCGATGACCTCGCCGCTATAGCGCAGACGAATCGGAGTCAGCGTTTCGACTTCGCCGGCTTCCTTGGCGAGAATCACTTCGTCGATGTTGGCGAAAGCGCGTCCTTCACCCTTGGCGCCAGGCTTGGCTTTGGTCAGGTAATAGATTCCCAGTACCATGTCCTGCGTAGGCACCGTGATCGGCTGTCCTGACGCCGGCGACAGAATGTTGTGCGACGCCAGCATCAGCACACTGGCCTCAACCTGAGCTTCCGGCGACAACGGAATGTGCACTGCCATCTGATCGCCGTCGAAGTCTGCGTTAAAGGCGGTACAGACCAGGGGGTGAATCTTGATGGCCTTGCCTTCCACCAGCACCGGCTCGAAGGCCTGAATGCCGAGGCGGTGAAGCGTAGGAGCGCGGTTTAACAACACCGGGTGATCTTTAATCACCTCTTCCAGGATGTCCCATACGATGGGCTCCTGCTGCTCCACCATTTCCTTGGCTTGCTTGATGGTAGTGCAGTGTCCGGTCTGTTCCAGCCGGTGATAGATGAACGGCTTGAACAGTTCCAGCGCCATCTTCTTGGGCAAGCCACACTGATGCAGCTTGAGGTCGGGACCAACCACGATCACCGAACGGCCCGAGTAATCCACGCGCTTGCCCAGCAGGTTCTGGCGGAAGCGGCCCTGCTTGCCCTTCAGCGTGTCAGACAGCGACTTGAGCGGGCGATTGTTGGCGCCACGCAGCACGCGGCCCCGACGTCCGTTGTCGAACAGCGCGTCCACCGCTTCCTGCAACATCCGCTTTTCGTTACGTACGATGACTTCAGGCGCGTGCAGGTCCATCAGCTTCTTCAACCGGTTATTGCGGTTGATGACGCGACGGTACAGATCGTTTAAATCCGACGTAGCAAAACGGCCGCCATCAAGTGGAACCAGGGGACGCAGTTCCGGGGGAATTACCGGGATGACGTCGAGGATCATCCACTGCGGCTTGTTGCCGCTCTTGCGGAAGGCCTCGGTAACTTTCAGGCGCTTGGCATACTTCAAGCGCTTCTGCACCGAAGTTTCGGTGCGCATCTTCTCGCGCAGTTCGCCGGAAAGCGACTCGACTTCGACGCGCTTGAGCAGTTCCTTGATGGCCTCAGCGCCCATCATGGCCTTGAAGCCGCTGGCGCGATGCTCCTGATCGAGTTCGCGGTACTTGGCTTCGTCCTTGATGACTTCGCGTTCTTTAACCGGAGCCTCACCGGGTTCGATCACCACGTAGGCTTCGAAGTAGAGCACCGACTCCAGGTCGCGCAGCGAGATATCGAGAATGTGTCCAATGCGGCTGGGCAATCCTTTGAAAAACCAGACGTGCGAGCAGGGCGAAGCCAGCTCAATGTGGCCCAGCCGTTCGCGGCGAACTTTGGACAGGGTTACTTCCACGCCGCACTTGTCGCAAATCACGCCGCGGTGCTTCATGCGTTTGTACTTGCCGCAGAGACACTCCCAGTCGGTGACCGGACCAAAAATGCGGGCGCAGAACAAGCCGTCACGTTCCGGCTTAAACGTGCGGTAGTTAATTGTCTCCGGCTTGGTTACTTCACCGTGAGACCAGCTGCGAATCTTTTCCGGCGATGCCAGGCTGATGCGGATGGCGTCGAAGTCGGCGATGGCGTTTCCGAGATCAAATGGACTCGAGCGATACATGTTTAGTCCTCAGTTTGTCTGTTGTCGGTTGTCAGTTCAGCAACGCGACCGTTAATTGTTTCTGCTGCGATCTAGGCAGCTTTCCCCATTTGCCTTCATAAGGCTCGATTCTTTCTCGCTTTGAAGGGGCGCGCCTTCAGGCGTGCCGTTACTCTTCCTTTGACTACCGGCTTCAGCCGCTGAGGAAATGTCCCTCAGGGCTAAAGGCCGAACTTCTTGAGTCCTGTCCGGCACGGCTGAAGCCGTGCCCTTTCAAGTCTCGTATCGGCCATGCTCGTTCAAAGAACCCGGTTTCGCACGGCTAAAGCCGCGCCCCTTCAAGCGCCAATGCTTCCTAGTCAGCCGCGAGTGGAGGCGCCGGGGCCACGGGCAACTTGCGCTCGTTGGTCTTGATCAGCTCCACGTCGAGGCACAGCGACTGCAATTCGCGAATGAGCACGTTGAACGATTCAGGTACGCCTGGCTCAATGGCCGCTTCGCCTTTGACGATGGCCTCGTAAATCTTAGTGCGGCCATACACGTCATCGGACTTCGCGGTGAGCAGTTCCTGCAGGATGTAAGCGGCGCCGTAAGCTTCCAGCGCCCACACTTCCATTTCGCCGAAGCGCTGCCCGCCGAACTGCGCCTTGCCGCCCAGCGGTTGCTGGGTAATCAGCGAGTATGGTCCGATGGAACGCGCGTGGATCTTGTCGTCGACCAGGTGAGAAAGTTTGAGCATGTAGATATAACCAACTGTTACCGGCTGCTCGAACTTGTCACCCGTCATACCGTCGTAGAGATAAGCCTTGCCTGAAGTCGGCAGCCCGGCTTCTGCCAGCAACGACTTGATTTCTTCTTCTTTCGATCCGTCGAACACCGGCGAAGCGAAGTAGACACTCTCTTTCATGCCGTCGGCTGCGCGCTCCAGCAATTCGTCGTCGAGGTTGATAAGGCTCTCTACAAAAGGAGTGCCCTTGAACATGGACTTCAGTTCCTTGCGCATGTATTCAGCTTTGGAGTTCTCCTTCAGCAACTCGCCGATCTTCTGTCCGAGCTCGTAGCCAGCCCAGCCCAAGTGCGTTTCCAGGATCTGGCCCACGTTCATACGACTGGGTACACCCAAGGGATTCAGCACGATTTCCACCGGCGTTCCGTCTTCGAGGTACGGCATGTCCTCTTCCGGCAGAATGCGGGCGATGACGCCCTTGTTTCCGTGGCGTCCGGCCATCTTGTCGCCCACGCTCAACTTGCGCTTCATGGCAACGTAGATCTTCACCAGCTTGATTACGCCGGGAGGAAGTTCATCGCCCTTCTGCAACTTCTCGACTTTCTCGCGGACAATCTTGCGCAGCACATCGATCTGCCGCGAAGTCATCTCCTCGATTTCGTCGATCTGCTCGTTGATGCGCGGGTCCTTGTCGGCGAACTTGATGCGCTTGAGGTTGCGCGTCGAGATGCGCTCGATGGTGTCGCGATCCAGAATTACGCCCTTGGTCAACAGGCGCTTGTTGGTGCGCTCGTCGTGCAGGTCGGCAAGAACTTCCTTGCTGCCCAGCAACGATTCCAGCCGCTTCAAACGCTCGTCGGTAAGGATTCGGATTTCGTCGGCCAGGTTCTTCTCCAGCTTGGCAACCTGATCGCCTTCAATCATCTTGGCGCGCTCGTCCTTCTCCTGACCCTTGCGGGAGAAGATCTTCACGTCAACCACCGTGCCCTCGATACCCGGAGGACAGGTGAGCGAAGCATCGCGAACGTCGCCGGCCTTTTCGCCGAAGATAGCGCGCAGCAGCTTCTCTTCCGGAGTGAGCTGGGTTTCGCCCTTGGGCGTAACCTTGCCTACCAGAATGTCGCCGGCCTTCACGGTCGCGCCGATGCGGATGATGCCGCTCTCGTCGAGATCGCGCAGCGCCGACTCGCTGACGTTGGGAATGTCGCGCGTCACCTCTTCCGGACCCAGTTTGGTATCGCGCGACTCGATCTCGAACTCCTCGATGTGGACGGAGGTGTAATAGTCCTCCTTCACCATCTTTTCCGAGACCAGGATCGCGTCCTCGAAGTTGTAACCCCGCCAGGGCATGAAGGCGACCAGGACGTTACGTCCCAGTGCCAGCTCGCCCATGTCGGTACAAGGACCGTCGGCAATGACCGCTCCCTTGGCAACGCGCTGCCCTTTCTTCACGATGGGGCGTTGGTTGATACAAGTGTTCTGGTTCGAACGCTTGAACTTGGTGAGCTGGTAAATATCGCTGCCCACCTCGCGCGACAGCTGCATGGGATGATGTTCGCCTTCGACGCGCACGATGATGCGCTCGGAGTCAACCGAATCGATGATGCCACTGCGGCGAGCCAGAACCACCGCGCCGGAATCGCGCGCCGTGACCCCTTCCATTCCCGTGCCGACGATGGGCGCCTGCGCGCGCAACAACGGCACCGACTGACGCTGCATGTTCGCGCCCATCAGTGCGCGGTTAGCGTCGTCGTGTTCCAGGAAGGGCACCAGCGAAGCTGCCACTGACACCAGTTGTTTCGGGCTGACGTCGATGTAGTCGACTTCGTCGCGGTTCACCAGCACGAAGTTGCCGGCCTTGCGAGCGTTGACCAGTTCCGCAACGATGCGGCCCTTGTCATCGATTTCCGCGTTTGCCTGCGCGATGACGTGGCGATCTTCTTCCCACGCCGACAGGTAGAACGAGAAGGGCTCGTAGTCGATCAGCTTCTTGCGGCGCTCCTTGAGATCGTTGTTGGCCTTGATGACCTCAGCTTTCTCCAAGTGATCGCCCACGCGATACTCGCTGTCGCCGGCATTTACCACGCTGATGAAGTCGAGCACGCGTCCGCTCTTCACCTTGCGATACGGCGATTCGATGAAACCGTAGTCATTGATTCGCGCGTAGCAGCTCAGCGACGAGATCAGACCGATGTTCGGACCTTCCGGCGTTTCAATCGGGCAGATACGTCCGTAGTGCGTCGGATGAACGTCGCGGACTTCAAATCCGGCGCGTTCGCGCGACAGGCCGCCCGGGCCAAGTGCGGACAGACGCCGCTTGTGAGTAATTTCCGAGAGCGGATTCGTCTGGTCCATGAACTGCGACAACTGCGACGAACCGAAGAACTCGCGGATGGCAGCCATTACCGGCTTGGCATTCACCAGGTCGTGCGGCATGGCCGTCGACATTTCCTGGTACACGCTCATCTTTTCCTTGATGGCGCGTTCCATGCGGACCAGGCCGATACGGAACTGGTTTTCCAGCAACTCACCGACCGCGCGCACGCGACGGTTGCCCAAGTGATCGATGTCGTCCACCGAGCCAATGTTCTTGCGCAGCTTCAACAGGTAACGGATGGTGCCGTAGAAATCTTCCGGTTCCAGCGTGCGGTTGTCGAGTTTGGTGGCGTCTTCACTCTCAAACAGCTTGATGTTGAACTTCAAGCGGCCCACGCGGGAGAAATCATATTTCCGCGGATCGAAAAACATGCCGTGGAAAAGCGAGGTCGCGGTGTCGAGCGTTGGCGGATCGCCGGGACGCAGCTTGCGGTAGATCTCGATCAGAGCTTCCTGCGGCGTCTTGACCGAATCGCGGCGCAAGGTGGCACTGATCACGGTACCCACATCGTCGCGCTCCGGGAAGAAGACGTGAACTTCGGTCACGCCGGCCTCGATCATTTTCGACAATTTCTCGGCGGTAAGCTCGCTATTAGCTTCCAGCAGGATTTCGCCGGTGTTGACGTCGATCACGTCGGCAGCTACGAACGCCCCTTCCAGATCGGTAAGGTCAGCTTCAATCTCGGCGATGCGCTGCTTTTGGATCTCCTTCATCACCGCCGGCGTCACCTTGCGGCCGGAGTGAGCAATCTCTTCGCCGCTCTTGGTGGCGATGCGATGCGTCAGCTTCATGCCCAGCAGGTTGGTCGGCTTTTCCGCGCCCGGTTCCAGCGTCCAGTACAGCTTCTTATCGCGAATGGCGATGCGATCGACGGTGTAGAAGGTGCGCAGGATTTCCTCATCCGAACGCAGACCGAGCGCGCGCAGGAAGATGGTTCCCAGGAACTTGCGCTTACGGTCGATGCGAACGTACAGCACGTTCTTCTGGTCGTATTCGAACTCGACCCACGAACCGCGATAGGGGATGATCTTGCCCAGGAAGTAGGTGCGATTGTTCGCCGTCTCGAAGAAGACGCCGGGCGAACGGTGCAACTGGCTGACAATCACGCGCTCGGTGCCGTTGATGATGAAAGTACCATTGGCCGTCATCAACGGGATGTCGCCGAAGAAGACTTCCTGCTCCTTCATGTCGCGGATGGAGCGGTTGCCGGTCTCCGGATCCTTGTCGTAGATGGTGAGCCGCATGGTGACCTTGAGCGGAGCGGAATACGTCATACCGCGCTCTTCGCACTCGGCCACGTCATATTTCAACTGCAGTCCAACCGGATCGCCGCACTTGTTACAGAAATCAGGCGTATTGGCGTTGTAGGTGCCGCACTTGGTGCACAGCACATCGCCCAGATGGAACGGGTCGGTCTTCACCGTAGAGCCGCAGTTGCGGCAGGTGGTGCGCAAGTGATTCAGGCCCTTGAGGTGTCCGCACTTGCATTCCCAGTTGCCGATAGCAAACTCGACAAAGTCGAGCTGGGAAACATTGCGAAAGTCGCTGATAGGGAAGACCGACTGAAATACCGCTTGCAAGCCGGCGTCGTCCCGTTCGCTCGGCAGCGCGTCCATTTGCAGGAAGCGATCATACGAACGCTTCTGCACCTCGATGAGGTTGGGAATCTGAATGGTCGCGGGAATTTTGGAAAAGTCAAACCGATTTCGGTTGGCAGTTTTCTGTTGCGCCATGTATAAAGCTCCTAATCAGTACCGTCCAACGTCGCTCACGTTGGCGGTGCAAACCATAATGCGGATGTGTGACGGAGAGGACAGCCGTCTCACGATGCCAGGTAAAGACAATTTGCGGTGATAAGACTGGAATTCCCAGCGCTCGACGCGTTTCCCGGAAACAGAGCGGCCACAGCCCGCATCCAATATCCTGGAAGACGTCAAAAATTCAGTTGCACGCAGTAAAAAGACGATTGCGCCCGCAGAGACAAAAGTCCCCGTGAGCGCCGTTTGAGGCGTCGTGCAATCCCATGACCACTTGGCCTGGGAAATCGGCACATTCCGTGCCGCCATGTTTTTCGCTTCCCGCGCCAGTATTTTCAGGCCTTGTCCTCGTCCAGCCTGCCGTCGCGTCTGAGCTGACGCGATACAGCCAAGCTAGCCGCGTGCCACTACCTGTTTGATGTCCGAATTCCGAAAAAGAATCCGGCACTCAACGATGCCCGGGAATTCCGCAGTCCCTGCTGAGAGAACTGCTTTACTTCCTCGGCTTCATCGCGCCTCTCCACGACCGCTCCGACGTGAAAAGGAACGTAGCCACTGCCCCGTACTCAGGCCCTGACCAGTGCAAAAACCGACACTTGCCTAGGGCCCCGAAGGCCGTAGCAGCCAGAACTCCGGTCAGCGCGCCCGGAGTGAAGTGCCCTGTTCCGTCATTTCCGCTGGCCAGCGCCAACTGCGGATGCCGGAAACAGGGCGGGATCGCTTACTTCACCTCGACGGTCGCTCCCGCCTCGGTAAACTTCTTCTTGATGGTCTCGGCTTCGTCCTTGCTTACGCCCTCTTTGATGGTCTTGGGCGCGCCATCGACCAGGTCCTTGGCTTCTTTCAAGCCCAGGCTGGTGACTTCGCGAACGGCCTTAATCACGTTGATCTTATTGGCGCCTACACCGGTCAGGACGACCGCAAATTCGGTCTTCTCTTCTGCCGGAGCCGCAGCCGCTGCTGCGCCGCCACCTGCGCCCGCCATCATGACAGGGGCCGCAGCCGCTGCCGAGACGCCGAGACGCTCTTCCAACTTCTTTACCAAAGCCGCCGCATCCAGAAGCGACAGGCCTACGATTGACTCTTCCAACTGCTGTAGATCCGCCATGTGTTTATCCACCTATTCGTTTCGTTATTCGTGTGTTGATTTCGTTATCGGTCTTTGAGGTTTCCAGTGTGCCTTCCCGTGCGCCAGACCCGCCCAGGGAGCACCCCTCACAACGGATAACTCAATCTCTATGGAAGCGCTTTCACGCCCCCAAACTTGTGTCCCCACGTCGTCGTGGGCGGCCCCATCCTTGCTCCGCCGATTTCTCGGAGAGGGTAGAGACCAAACTTTAAGCCTGCGCTTCGGCCGGAGCTTCCGCTGCCGCAGCTTCGGCTGGGGCGGCTTCGACCGGGGCCGCTTCGGCTGCGGGCGTCGGTTCCGGCGCGCCGCCAAACTTGTTCTTCTCCACGCCCTGGTTGATGACCACGGCGAGATCGCGGCCAATCGCGTTCATCACCGTCACCAACCGCTGCGCCGGAGCGTTCATCAGGAACAGCAGCTTGGAGTAAATCTCTTCCTTGGAAGGCATGCTGGCCAGCGCGTCAATGTCCTTGATAGGAATGACACGGCCGTCAACGATGCCTGCCTTGAAGGTGTACTCCGGATTGTCTTTGGCGTACTTGCTCAAGGCCTTGGCCAGCGCGACCGGATCAGCGCTGGTGTAGGCGATCGAGGTGACTCCGGCGAGGTCTTTCATCGCCTCCTCGACAGCTGTACCCTTGGCAGCCCGTTCGGCCAGCGTGTTCTTGACCACGCGATAGCGGCCGCCTACGCCGCGTACCGCTTTGCGGAGTTCGAAATCCTTCTCCACCGTCAGCTTGGCAAATGTGCCAACGATGGCGTGGCTGGCGCCTTTGAACTCTTCCGCCAGCTTCCCTACTTGCTCGATTTTCTTCGCTTTGGTAACGGCCATGTTCGAATCCCTTGTTTCCGCTGCGCTCAGTGGCGCCAGCAAATTTGTTGGGTCACAATGCGCGACTTAGGCTCGCGCGGCAGCTTCCACCGCCGAGGTGTCAATCGAGACACCTGGCCCCATGGTCGAGCTGAGATAGCAACCCTTGATGTATTTGCCCTTCGCCACCGAAGGCTTCGCCTTTATCACGCTGGTGATCACCGTGGCCGCGTTCTCCACCAACTTCTCGGGCGGGAACGAAATCTTGCCTACCGGAACGTGTACCAGGGCAGTCTTGTCGGTACGGAATTCCACCTTGCCGGCTTTGGTCTCTTTCACGGCGGAGGCGACATCGAAGGTAACGGTTCCCGTCTTCGGATTAGGCATCAGACCACGCGGGCCCAGTACCTTACCCAGACGGCCCACCGATTTCATCATGTCCGGCGTGGCGATAACGGCATCGTAGTCAGTCCAGTTTTCCTTCTGGATCTTCTCCACCATGTCTTCGCCGCCGACAAAATCAGCGCCCGCGGCTTCAGCCTCACGAACCTTCTCGCCGCTGGCTATGACCAGCACTTTCTTCGACTTGCCCAGCCCGTGCGGCAAAACTACGGTGCCGCGGACCATCTGGTCGGCATGCTTGGGATCGACGCCCAGGCGCATCGTCAAGTCGACGGTTTCGTCGAACTTGGCGTACTTCACTTTTTGCAAGAGGGGCACCGCGTCCTGAAGCGGATACGACTTGGCTTCAACGCCGGCGCGCGCCTTCTCGATATTCTTGCCTGATTTCTTCATCCTGCTCCTCATCTCCCACCGCTGTTCCCTGCTGCCGAACAGCCGTGGTGTTTACGACTGCGGTCTTGCGACCGCGACAATATCCCACAATGTGGGACTAACCTAGGCTGTTACTTCAATGCCCATCGAGCGCGCCGTACCTTTCACGCTCTTAACCGCTGCTTCCACCGAAGCCGCGTTCAGGTCAGGCATTTTCTGCTTGGCGATCTCCAGCACCTGCTTCTCGGTGACTTTGCCGACCTTGTCCTTGTTAGGGACGCCGGAGCCTTTGGCCACGCCCGCGGCGCGCTTCAACAAAATCGCGGCCGGCGGAGTCTTGGTGATGAAGCTGAAGGTGCGATCGCTGTAGACCGAAACCACGACCGGAATGATCAGGCCGTCCAGCTCCTTAGCGCTGGTTCTGGCGTTGAACTGCTTACAAAACTCCATGATGTTGATCTGCGCCTGACCAAGCGCCGGACCAACCGGAGGAGCCGGCGTAGCCTTGCCCGCCGCAATCTGCAACTTCACCGAACCGGTAACCTTTTTTGCCATTTGATTTCCTACGCTTTTCGCTACTCGCCTTTCGCTGTTCGCCAGAGTTCCATCGCGCGTGGCGAAAAACGAAGAGCGGCTTTACGTTATAACTTTCTCGACCTGCCCGAATCCCAGTTCCACCGGAGTGGACCGCCCGAAGATGGTGACCATGACTTTCAGGGTTTCGCGATCTTCGTTCACTTCATCCACTACGCCGGTAAAGCTGGCGAAAGGACCTTCGCTGATCCGGACCGATTCGTTCTTCTCGAACTTGACCTTGAGCTTCGGCTTTTCCTTACTGTCGGCCACGCGATACACGATTTGCTGAACTTCTTCTTCCGACAGCGGAGTGGGCTGCTGGCCGGTACCGACAAAGCCGGTCACGCGCGGCGTTCCCTTTACCACGTGCCAGACGTTGTCGTCCATGTCCATCTCCACCAGCACATAGCCGGGATAGAACATGCGCTCGCTGGTGTACTTCTTGCCACCCCGAACCTCGGTGACCGATTCAGTCGGAATCAGCACCCGGCCGATCCGGTTCTCCAGCTCGGGATAGGCGCGCACCCGCGATTCGATCGATTCCTTGACCTTGCGCTCGAATCCCGAATAAGTGTGGATGATGTACCACTTCATATTCGGATTCTGCGGGTTTGCAGCCGTGGATTCAGCCGTGACCGCGCCCGACTCGCCCGTCTGGTCAGGGCCTTTGGCCGGCTCGGCGCCGTTGCTCTCCGATTTGATTTCTTCTTCTGTCATTTTTCCGCGCATTTAGCGGTGCGCCAGGCTCTTCAGCACATGATCCAGGGTCTGGCCCAGGACCGTGTCCACAACATAAAAGTACAGGCCGAACAGAAACACCGTAATGATGACCACGGTGGTCGTGCCTTGCACTTCCTTGCGCGACGGGGTGGTGACCTTCCGCATCTCCGCGCGCACATCGTTGTAAAAGCTCTTTGCGCGCTGCGGCCACGCTTTCATTGCGCCCAGCTTGCTCTCACCGACGCTCTCGATCGCTGCTGACTTCGCCATCTGCTACCTTTTTTCCGGCGCTCGCTGCGCCAACTGCATTCGTCCTTCGCGCCTTCCTCCGGCGCATCCCAATAACTGGCAGGGGCGGAGGGATTCGAACCCCCAAGTTCGGTTTTGGAGACCGACAGTTTAACCGTTGAGCTTACGCCCCTGTTTTAGCTGTCAGCCGTCAGCTATCAGCCTTCAGCCCTTACCTGAAAACCTCTGCCGGCGCCTTTGAATCCTAACCACGCCTCACCGTTCGCCGTCAGAAGTGCTTCTTGAACTGACAGCTGAAAGCTGACGGCTGACAGCTTATTTCACTTCTTTATGCGACGTGTGCTTGCGGCACTTGCGGCAGAACTTGCTGAATTCCAGCCGGGCCGTCGTAGTCTTCTTGTTCTTGGTGGTGGAGTAATTGCGATTCTTGCAATCACCGCACTGCAACGTAACAATCTCTCGAGGCATTGATCGATTCCTTTTCGTTTACTTCGCGACTCCCTGCCGCGAAGCCTTGTCCGCGTCGAAGCGCGGAAATCAGTGAAGTCCATTCCACCGAAAATGTGTCGTCCCTGACGGGACTCAGTGCCATTTATTCAAGCTTACCCAGGGCTTGCGCCCTGGGCTAATTTCAGTTCCGCCCTTCGGGCTTGAGCATCGGCATTCCCGTATCTCTACCGAGCGCCATCGTTTCAAACCCACCAACGGCAACCATCCAGCGCATTCCCTCACAGCCGAGAGCTGACGGCTGAAAGCTATCTACGCAATAATTTCGCTGATGGTGCCGGCGCCCACGGTGCGTCCGCCTTCGCGAATGGCAAACCGCAAGCCCTTTTCCATCGCCACCGGCGTGATCAGCTCAATCTCCAGGCTCACGTTGTCGCCCGGCATCACCATCTCGGTGCCCGCCGGCAAGGTCGCTACGCCCGTCACATCCGTGGTGCGGAAGTAGAACTGCGGCCGGTAGCCCTTGAAGAACGGCGTGTGCCGTCCGCCTTCATCCTTCGACAACACGTAGACTTCGCCTTTGAACTTGGTGTGCGGCGTAATCGAGCCCGGCTTGGCCAGCACCATGCCGCGCTCCACATCTTCCTTGGCTGTGCCGCGCAGCAGCAGCCCGGCATTGTCGCCCGCCATGCCTTCGTCCAACTGCTTCTTGAACATTTCCACGCCCGTCACCACCGTCTTGCGGGTCTCGCGGAAGCCCACGATTTCTACTTCCTCGCCCACCTTCACCTTGCCACGCTCGATACGGCCCGTAACCACCGTGCCGCGTCCCTGAATCGAGAAGATGTCTTCGATCGGCATCAGGAACGGCTTGTCGATATCGCGCGCCGGCAGCGGCACGCTCTTGTCCACCGCCTCCATCAGCTCATCAATCTTGGCTTCCCACTGGGCTTCGCCGTTCAGCGCGCCCAGCGCCGAGCCGCGGATTACTGGCAGATCGTCGCCCGGGAAGTTGTACTTGCTGAGCAGTTCGCGAACTTCCATCTCCACCAGGTCGATCAGCTCGGGATCTTCCACCGCATCGCACTTGTTCAGGAAAACCACCACATACGGCACACCTACCTGGCGGGCCAGCAGCACGTGTTCCTTGGTCTGCGGCATCGGGCCGTCGGTGGCCGCGACTACCAGAATCGCGCCGTCCATCTGCGCCGCGCCGGTAATCATGTTCTTGATGTAGTCGGCGTGACCGGGACAATCCACGTGAGCGTAGTGCCGGTTGGCGGTCTCATACTCCACGTGAGCGGTCGCGATGGTAATACCGCGCTCGCGCTCTTCCGGCGCGTTGTCGATCGAGTCGAAGGAGCGAAACACGATCTTGGGATTGTGCTTCTGCAGTACCTTGGTGATGGCCGCCGTCAACGTGGTCTTGCCATGATCGATGTGCCCGATCGTGCCTACGTTTACGTGCGGCTTGCTGCGGTCAAATTTCTCTTTCGCCATTTTCCTTGTGCCCTAGTAATACCGGTAAAGTTTGTTGTACTTTTCACGCAGAGACAGATCCAGCGCCTCCAGCGTAGTCAAATAAAATTCGCGCATCTGCGCCTGATCGCTCACCGTCAGCGCACCGTACAACTGTTGCGCCGTGGCTCCACTCTGCGCCAGCCTCGGGTCGGCCTGCTCCAGCAATTGTTCGCGACGAACCCGTTCAAAATCGCGGATCGGAACTCCCTTGCGCTGTAACAACCGCAAAAAGCGTTCCTCAGTTCCTGGAGCGAAGACTCTGGTCACCGCCGATCGCAGTTGCTCGAATTCGGCCAGCTTTTCGATCGCCAGGCCAGCCTGCTGGAACGGCGTCCGCGATATTGGCTGTTCCATCGAAGTGTTCAGAAAACCATCCTGCCCGCGGGCCTTGCTCAAATTCATGGAGCTGATGATCGGGATTGAACCGATGACCTCTCCCTTACCAAGGGAGTGCTCTACCAACTGAGCTACATCAGCACCTTGTTAAAAGGGCTCTGCAACGCTTTGCGCTGCGCCCTCCGCTTCACCACCTTGAAACCCATGGAGCGGGAGACGGGAATCGAACCCGCGACCAACAGCTTGGAAGGCTGTGACTCTACCACTGAGTTACTCCCGCCCTGCTACCGCTCTCGAATCGAGAAAAGCCTGCCGTCCCTACGGGACTCGACCCTATCTTCTGCTCTTTCCCAGGGCTTACGCCCTGGGCTAACTTCAATTTCGCCCCTGCGGGGCTTGTGTCTTCCCGATCCCGCGACAACCGCGAACCAGGCAATCAGCCAATCCCTCGACAACCAACTTACAAACAATCGCCGGGGGGAGGCTGCTAAATGCGCAATCGCGACTACGGTCCGCGCGGCGCTAATCTTCGTCGTGCCGTTCGCGCTCCTGTTTCCTGCTCCACGACCAGGTGCGAACCGCGAACATCGCCAAAATCGCCAAGGTGGCCAGCTTGAACTTCTGATCGCTGATCGTGGTCCAGGCCAGACCAGCCAGCACCACGTAGACACTCAAAGCCACCCACAGCCGCTTCATCCAACTCCAATTACCCAGCAGCCTGGCCTCGCAACAGCAAAAGAAGGCCTGAAAAGCTGGTGCACAGGGGAGGATTCGAACCTCCGTAGCTCGCAAGGAGCGGCAGATTTACAGTCTGCTGCCATTAACCGCTCGGCCACCTGTGCACGTTCGACCACCCTAACCAAGCGCCCTTCGGCTTCGCTCAGGGCAGGCTACAACGGCACTTGTCGGGGGACCCCAGTTGGACCGAGCATTCCGCTCTCAATCGCCGCCTGAGAGCCCGCTTCGCCGAGGCCGGAATCGCCAGTCTCTCCACCCCATGACGCGCAAAGCCCGCGCCTAAATGGGGACCCGATCCGGCTGTCAAAGAACACCATGCGCCAAATGCGCTGCAACCCCGGCAAAACTCCGCATCATCCGCGCGACTGGAATTGCGCGCGCGCTTTGCGATTAAGGAAGCTGCTGCTGGAATCAGTTCTCTAGGAGAGCTGCGCGTCTCGTTTGGCTTGCTCCTGCCACGCCTTCCGGCGCGCTCATGGTTACGATTCTGGAGCTGGCGAAGGGATTTGAACCCCCGACCCTCTGATTACAAATCAGATGCTCTACCAGCTGAGCTACGCCAGCCTGCTGGCCGCGACACGCACGTACGCGCCGCGCCAAGCATGTTTCTTCCTGCCAGCCGGGACAAACTCTAAGCTTACCACGACGGCAACCCGCGTGCAAACAGCCCGTCCGCTGGATTCCCAACAAGTTCCCGATGCCTGGAGACCCTAACTCGCCACTCCCGCGCGCCTTTCGGCGGGGGATTCTGCAGAGAGCGTCACGCCAAGTGAACGCTGAAATGCGGTCAACTTATTTTAGCTCAAATGCCGGCGAACGGGCAATGAGACCACAGCTTGATCGCGGCCAAAAGGCCGTACCGCTTCCGAATCAGAACAGGAGAAGATGCTTCTTCTTTTTCTTCTTGGACGAGCTCTCGGTGTTGTTATCGGCTGCCGGCGCCTGAGTAGAGCTGCTGCTTGATGCCGATGAAGAACTACTGCTGCTGGTGTTTGCTCCCGCCACTTCGTTCACCTGGGTTGGAGGCGGAACCGGCGCTGCACCGCTGCCGGCCGGGGCAGCCAGGTCGTTTTTCATATCCGTTCCGGCAGGCGCGTTGCCAGCAGCAGGTGCTGCGCCATTGGCCGAGTCCGCCGCCGTAGTCGCCGTGCCCGGCGCGGCATCGGAGCGCGGGACGGCTGCATTGTCCGCAGGCGCAGTGCCGTCGTGCACTTGCTCAACCGAAACTTTGTTTCCCACGCCTGCTCCTTGCAGGACGCCGGTAACGCTGGCATTGGCAGCGCGAATCATGTCTGGAGCGCTGGCCTGTTTGGGATCGACCAACGTAGGCTCGCCGACCTTAGCCGCTTCCGACACATCCGGCCCCTTATGGAAGTTCTCCATGACCTTCCCGACCGTTCCCAGCGAACCTCGACTGGCGATTTCAGCCTTGTCCTGGGCAATCGCTTCCGGGGTCGCTTGCGGCACCGGCTGTTTCAGTGCTATCAGCCGTTTCTTGGCCTCACGCGCATCGCTCTCCAGGGGATAGCGAGTGAGAATGCGGTCGTAAGCTTCAATCGCGCCCTGATTATATTGCTTGATCAGGTTGCCCTTCGCGGTCTCCGGTAGCCTTGACCGGCGAATGACTTCGATCTCTCTTTCGTAAGCGGTGCCCAGTTCGAACAGGGCAACATCGGCTCCGCTGTAGAGCGGATAAGTATCGGCGACAGATTTCAGGCGGGCGATGGCGGCCGGATAACTTTCGCGCATGAAATAGAAATGCCCGATGATGTACTCCCGGTCGGCCAGAACTTCCTGCACCTCCAGGAGTCGCTGCTTCGCTTCCGGAACCAGCGGACTGTCGGGAAACTGCATGATCAGCTGGCGGTACTCTTCCTCGGCGCGGCGGGCGTGGGTAGGATCGCGATCTGCTTTTTCCATTTCGCTGAAATGGATGTTGGCGATCTTCATCTGCGCTTCGGCGGCTTCCGGCATGTTGGGGAAAAAGGTGATGAAGTCCTTGTACTCGCTCTCCGCCTGGGCCATCGCGGCCGTGCCGCCTTCCTGATACCAGGAATCGCCGATCGCCAGCTTGGCGCGGGCCACGTACTCGGAATCAGGATAGGTGTTGATCAGAGTTTGCAGGCTGAGACGCGCGACGTCGTACTTGCCATGCTTGATCGCATCCTCGGCGCGATCGAATAACACCTTGTCAGGCTGCTTGGAGTCAATGTTGGCAATGGGGTTGACTGCCTTCTTCTTGCTCTTCTTCTGCTTTTGCTTATGAGTGCTGGGTGGCGTGGTCTGGCTGGTGGTGCTGCTGCTGGGAGTCTGGCTGGCTGCCGGGGTAGCGGTGCTGCTCTGCGACTGGGTCGCAACAGTGCTCTGAGCCTGACTTGTGGGGTTGTCCTGGGACACCGAGTACAGCGACGTCAGTCCAACGCCCAGAAACAATATGAATACGCGACGAAACATCCTAACCACCTTTGGGAACTTCTGGTAATAACCCGGTTAACACAGGATCGTCACTGTCCGGGATCAATTATTTCTGTCCTGCCCATCAGGCGCGCTGCAGTATGGCTTCCTGGGCCGTTTTCAGCAGAGCTTCCACGTTGCGCGCCGGATCGCCTTTGCCGAACACGTGACTGCCGGCAACGAACAGCTCCACGCCCGCGCGGGCGGCCCCGCCAATGGTTTCCAGATCGATGCCGCCGTCAATCTCAATGCGAAAATCCACGCCTTTGGCACTGCGCATCGTCGCCAGCTTGCGAACTTTCTCCAGCGCCGAATAGATGAACTTCTGCCCGCCAAAACCGGGATTGACCGACATCACCAGTACGCGGTCTACAATATCGAGCACCTCGCCCAGCGTCTGAACCGGCGTGGCCGGATTGAGAGCGACGCCTGGCTTCATACCCAGACTGCGAATCAGCTCCAGGGTACGATTCAAGTGAATACAGGCTTCCTGATGGACCGTAACCCAGTTCGCGCCGGCATCGGCAAACGCTGGGATATACTCATCGGCATTTTCGATCATCAGGTGGCAATCGAGGGGAACGTCTACCGCTTTACGCAGAGAGGCGACTACCGGCGGTCCGATCGTAATATTGGGCACAAAGTGGCCATCCATCACATCAACATGGAGGAGGGTGGCGCCACCTCGCACCGCGGCATTGGCATCTTCCGCCAGGCGGGCGAAATCGGCCGACAGAATTGACGGCGCTATCTCGATCAAGACAGACTTCTCTCGCGAGTACTTCTGAAGGGATTTTAACACGCCTGGAAGATGGCTCGTATCGCCGCTAAGTGGTTCAACGTAACACCCCTAGCGTGGGGTCGTCCCGGTTTTCGACCGGTGATAAAGAGTGAGAAACAGAATCAGCAAGGGAGTCATGATCTCGGCGTAGAGAAAAACGCCCGAGTTGTTGGCGGCATGATTGTTGTACAGGAATTCCTGCCGGACATGCCCCGCCGCGTCTCCCAATAGCCAGACCGCATTGGCAATCGCGGTGGCCAGCCAGAAGTTTCCGCGAAACCAGGCACAGAGGATTCCCAGTACGCCGACCGTCAGATCGGCCATGCCAACTTCATATTCGTAGGGACTGGTCGACCAGCCAATGCTCGCCGACGTTTGCACGGGACGGAAGACGTGAGCGTAGGCGGTGAGCAGGCCCATCAAACCAACGTAAATAACGAACAAGTAGACCAGATAAGTTCCGGCGATTGCACTTCCGCTGCTACGCCGGTTGCGGGAGACCGCCAAGTGAATCGAGGCGGCAACGACGGCGAGTGCGACGAAAAAGAGTTGGAACATCGCTTGACCTTGGGAGAAACTCTATCATCCAGAACCCGGCGTCGTCGCACTGGTTGGAGTCTCTCTCGGATTGCCGCTATTCCTCTACCTGCGCGAACTAAAGCTGGAGAGCAGCGGTTCGGCAGGCACGGTACCTGCGGTCTGAAATATCGAAGTTGCGAGATATCAATTGGGGAAAGCGCGACCGGCTATGCGGTCGACATCCCATAACAAATCTGGTTTGAAGCGGAGCAAAGGAGTAGCCTTAGAAGCGGGAACATAAGTCGGAGAGCGCTCTTCCGGGTGCAAAGTCTTTTGCAGGCTTGCCCGACGGGTTAGACTCCGTGGATGTTCCGCGACTTTGAGCGGCAGTTGCTCAGAAGACATGCGATTTGCGGCTGACGGGACGGTATCGGGTGACCTCTTTCAGAAATGCTGCATCCAAACTCTTCGCGGAGAACAAAGTTTATGAGCAAGCTCGGCAAAGTATCTCCCTTTATCACTCTGGCGATTGCATCCCTGGCACTGCTGGTTAGTCTTGCCGGATGCAAGAGCAACAATAACCAGGAAACCAGCACGCAGGGTCAAGCGGCGCAGACCGATCAGGGGCAGAACGGTGCCGATGCGAATCTGGCGCCCACCAACGGCGACCAGTCGCAGCAGCAGAATTATCAGCAGCCGGCGCAGCAGCAACAGCAGAATTATCAGCAACCGGCGCCGCAGACGTACCAGCAACCGGCTCAACAGCAGCAGGCAGCCCAGCAGCCGGCCGCGACGGACCAGAATTATCAGCAGCAGGCCCCTGCCCAGGAGCAGAACTATTCAGACAACGGGGGCTACGAGAACGAGGACACGACTTACGGCCAGCCAGTGCTGCAGGCGCAACAACCGCCGCCTCCGCTGCCGGAATATTCCCAGCCGCCTTGTCCGGGGCAGGGATATATCTGGACGCCTGGCTACTGGAGCTACGCTCCTCAGGGCTACTACTGGGTTCCCGGAGCATGGACCCAGCCGCCTCAACCGGGCTATCTGTGGACTCCGGGGTATTGGGGATTTGTTGCCGGCATCTTCCGCTTCAGCTACGGATTCTGGGGACCGCATATCGGCTATTACGGTGGCGTCAATTATGGAAATGGCTACACCGGGCTCGGTTATCAGGGCGGCTACTGGAATAACAACCGGTTCTACTACAACCGAGCCGTCAACAATGTGAACGTCACCAACATTACCAACGTGTACAACCGCACAGTGATCAACAACACCACGATAAACCGGGTCAGCTATAACGGGGGTCCTGGAGGCATTAACCGCAGGCCGACGAAAGCGGAACTGGCTGGCATGCGCGAACGGCGGATACCTCCCATGACGACGCAGTTGCAGCATCAGCAGCAGGCGGCCCAGAACCGCCAGCAATATGCCGCCGTCAATCACGGACGTCCGGCCATTGCAGCCGCGTCCCAGCCTATCCGGGAAAGCCGGCCGATCGCTCCGGTGATTCCAGCCCGTCCGGTGGTGAGCACGCGCCCGGCGCCATCCAACCGTCCACCAAACGAGACCCGTCCCGGGACCCAGCAGCGGCCACCACAGGAAGCCAGACCTACTCCGCAGCAGCGGCCTCCGCAGGAAGCCAGGCCGGCGCCACAACAGCGGCCTCCGCAGGAAGCCAAGCCAGCCCCGCAACAGCGGCCTCCGCAGGAAGCCAAGCCGGCCCCGCAGCGGCGACCTCCGCAGCAAGCCAAGCCGGCGCCACAGCAGCGACCTCCGCAGGAAGCCAAGCCGGCGCCGCAACAGCGACCTCCGCAGGAAGCCAAGCCGGCGCCACAGCGACCTCCGCAGGAAGCCAAGCCGGCGCCACAACAGCGGCCTCCGCAGCAAGCCAAGCCGGCCCCTCAGCAGCGGCCTCCGCAGGAAGCCAAGCCAGCTCCTCAGCAGCGACCTCAACAGCAAGCCAGACCTGCTCCTCAGCAGCATCAGGAACAGAAGCCGGAAGAAAAGAAGCCGGAAGAGAAGAAGCAGTAGCAGTAAGCTGCGACCTGCGGCGTTCAGCCGCATGAAGGTAAGGGCGAAGCGATCAGCTTCGCCCTTCTTCATTAGCTTGGCGATAGTTCGAGGCGAGATTGGAATCGTCCCAGAGAACGCGCGTTAGCTGGAGTAGTGTATCGCCCAGTACCGGCTAGTATTTCGGCATCTTGGGATCGACGCGTTCAGCCCAGGCATTGATGCCGCCATCCAGGTTGTGCACCTTGCCAAAGCCCGACTGTCGCAGGAAATCGACAGCCTTGGCGCTGCGGCCACCCATCTTGCAGTGAACCACGATTTCGCGGTTGGAGTCGAGCTCGCGCAGCCGCTGAGGCAGATCGTTCAGCGGTATGAGGTGTCCGCCCAGGTTGCAAATCTGGTATTCGCTAGGCTCGCGCACATCCAGGACGAAAAGGTCTTCGCCGGCATCGAGCCGCCGCTTCAATTCCTCTGGTGTCATGTCTTGCATGGTAGCAGCCACTGTTTTTTCCTCTCCCCGAATGCCACAAAACCGCTCGTAGTCGATGAGTTGCGTAACGGTTGGATGGTCGCCACAAACCGGGCAATCAGGATTCTTGCGGAGCTTAAGTTCGCGAAAGCGCATGGCAAGCGCGTCGACCATCAACAAACGGCCGATAAGCGACTCACCCGATTCCAGGATCAGCTTGATGGTTTCCGTCGCCTGGATAATTCCGATCAGGCCGGGCAGAATTCCCAGCACGCCGCCCTCGGCACACGAAGGCACCACGCCGGGCGGCGGCGGCTCGGGATAGAGGCAGCGATAGCAAGGACCATTTTGCGTGGCGAATACGCTGGCCTGTCCTTCGAAGCGGAAGATCGACCCGTAAACATTGGGCTTGCCGGTGAGCACACAGGCATCATTCACCAGATAGCGGGTGGGAAAGTTGTCGGTACCGTCCACGATAACGTCGAAGTCGCGGAACAATTGCAGCGCGTTGGCGCTGGTAAGGCGGGTTTCGAACTTGTGGACGTCGACATAAGGATTGATGGCCGTAATGCGGTCGGCGGCGGAGTCAAGCTTCTTGCGGCCGACGTCTCCGGTGCCATGAATTACCTGGCGCTGCAAATTAGTCATGTCGACAATGTCGAAATCGACAATGCCCAGCGTCCCGATTCCGGCAGCCGCCAGATAGAGCGCAAGTGGCGAGCCCAGGCCACCGGCGCCAATACACAGCACCCTGGCCTGCTTCAGCTTGAGCTGTCCCTCCATGCCGACTTCGGGCAGGATGAGGTGCCGCGAATAGCGCAAGACCTCGTCGTTGTTAAGCGCCGAAACCGCCGTTTCAGTTTTGCCCGCCAAGATCGTTACCACTCCCGGAACTTGCTTATCGAGATCGAAGGGCGTCACGGCCGGTGACAGCTTGGATGACTCCACCGCCGGCCGGTCGGCCAAGTATCGCAGAAAACTGAGCCCGGCTACCGGCGTCCGGTCTTAAAGATGCCAAGCAGCAGAACCCAGATTCAAGCGCCCTGTGATCTGGCGCGCCGCGCTCAGCGGGATGCTCGAAACCGCTCACGAGCAAAAGCGCCCTTGTGTATACTTTAGATAATATTTACTACTTTACTATTAAGGATTACTCAAGGTAACGGACAATCGCGGTGGTCGCGAGTTTATCAGGTAGTAATGCCATCCTGCCGAGTGTTCCACCGCATCAACCAAGTTGTCTTCAAGGAGACGCATGTCCCCCCTCTTGCCTATGAAGGAAACGTCGCGTGAGGTGGTTGTCGAAGTGGTGCGCAGCCTGCAGCCCTGCTTCCCGGAGATTACTGCGACATGGCGGCAGAAGATGTTTACCGAGTTCGACTTCGACGGCCGTGCCATGGCGGCGCTGGAACGGCTGACTATCGGAACCGGTTTTTCGATTTTCTCGCAGACCGACTTCGCGGCTTTTTATGAGAGCTTACAGCACTTTGGCAAGCGGCTGGCGAAACTGAAGGTAAGCGCGCTCGCGGTGGCTCGTTCCCTGGAGATCTATCAGCAACTGATCGATCCCTACCTGGAGAAGATTTTCCCGCCCCATAGGCTGGCTGAGGTCCGGGCTGCCATGGAGACTCTGTCGTGGGCCTCGTACGTCGCGGTTTCAGCTGCGTACTCCGACGCCCAGAAAATCGAGGCCGAGACCCTGCTGTCGGTGCTGGATGCCGAGCTTTCGGCGGGAAACCTCGATGCCTTGCTGAAGCAGGTGCTGAAGATCGCGACTCATACCTTCAACGCGACCCTGGGATTAATTCTGCTGCGGGAGTCGGACCAGCCGGTGCTCCGAATACAAGCGCATGTTGGATTCGGCGACCGGCTGGATGATGAGCTGAATTCCGCGACCCCGATCGGCGAAGGATTCGTGGGCGGGATAGCGGCGAGCGGCGAACCTGCATACATGCCTGATCTGCGCACTTCGGATGGCGAACTGAATCCGGTGCTGCAGGCTAAGGCGAAAGCCGTATGGGGAGTGCCCTTGAGGTCCAAAGAGGCGGTGATCGGAGTGCTGCTGATTGGTTTTTCGCGGCCTTATGACTGTCTGCCGACCGAAGGTGAGTTATTGCGGGCGATCGCCGACCGCTCCGCACTGGCCATCGATCGTGCGGGAATGAACGATGCTCTGCGCGAACGTGAAATGCAAATTGCCGAGCTCTCCGGGCACCTTTTGTATGTCCAGGAAGAAGAGCGCAAGCGCATCAGCCGCGAACTGCACGACGAAACCGGGCAGGCGCTGATGGTGATCCGGCTGTATCTGGGCATGCTGGAGAGCAGCGTTGCGGCGCGGTCGTCGCGAACGAAAATTCGCGAGACCCTGGAGGTTGTGGATCGCACGATTGAAGGCATCCGGCGAATCATAGGACGACTATCGCCGCTGGTATTGCAGGAGCTGGGGCTGATTGCGGCGGTCCGCAAAGAGGCGAAAGACCTGGCCAAGAGCACGGGAGTGAAAGCTCGAGTCACGGTTTCCGACGACTTTGGCCGGCTGCCCGCGGCGCTGGAAACCGCCATTTACCGGGTGGTGCAGGAAGCCTTGCACAACGTGGCCAAGCATGCGAACGCCACCGCGGTGAATATTGAGTTACTCCGGGCGGGTGATGCCGTGAAGCTGCTGATTGAAGACGATGGCGTGGGAATTCCTCGCAAGGCAAATGCGGCTCGGCAGACCTTTGGCATGGCTGGGATGCACGAGCGCATCGGAAACCTGGGAGGAAAGATGAAGGTGATCTCGTCGCGAGGTCAGGGAACACGCATCGAAATAAGTGCGCCGGTGATAAACAGCCGGACCGATAGCTTGCCGCGGACGGATGAGGTCGACAGCCTGGCGCGCGGTGCATGAAGTGATGGTTCAGTAGACGCCGAGGCAGGTAAGGGCTTAAGCAGGGCGAGCTATTAGGAAGCGCACCAAGGAATCTCGAAGTTCAGGTGGAAGATGGCGAAAATCAGATGTTTGTTAGTAGATGATCACACGTTGTTCCGGCAGGGCGTGAGGCGGCTGCTGGAGAGTGAGAGCGATTTCGAGATTGTGGGCGAGTCGCCGGATGGCGGCGATGCAGTGGAGAAGGCGCGAGAGTTGCGCCCGGACGTCGTTCTGATGGATATCGGGATGGCCGGCCTCTCTTCATTCGAAGCTACCCGGCACATCAAGAAACTGCGTCCCGAAACCAAGGTCCTGTTCCTGACCATGTACGAAGACGAAGACTACCTGGTGCAGTGCCTGGAGGTAGGAGCCGCGGGATACGTGCTGAAAGACACTCCCTCGCAGCAGTTGGTAAGCGCCGTTCGGGACGTTTATCGCGGAGGGAAATACCTGAGCTCGCAGGTCCTGGGCAAGCTGGTAGAGGATTTCCGCGCCCGGGTGCGAGATACCAAGATGCGCCCGCGCATGTCCACGCTCACGCCACGTGAGCGCGAAATATTGAAGTTACTGGCGGAAGGAAACTCGGTAAAAGAAATTGCAGTTCTGCTGGGGCTGAGCGTGAAGACCGTGGAGGCGCACAAATTCAATTTGATGCGTAAGCTCGACATCCACAACAAAGCCCAACTGGTGACCTACGCGATCCAGAAAAAGATCATCAAGATACCGGTCAACCAATGAGCAGCAGTGTCTTTCTGACGATGCTGCAGGGTTAATTAGCCCATCTGCGCTGGTAAATGCGAACGCTGTTTCCGGACTGGTAACTATGGTCCACTGAGCGTTCGCTGTTTAGCTTCCCACTACCCCAATCGTGAACCGCCCAGGCTCGGCTTGCAGGGGTGCTGTATCCTCAAGGACGCACGGAGTCTCATCGTTCGCTGCGGGCAGGTCCAGGCGGAGGATGAGATTCGGTGATGCCCTGGTGGAGGTGACTGACATGAGTTCCAGCGATGCTCTTCTCGGCACGATGAAAGGGGCTGAGCACTCCGAAGTAGGAGGCGTGAAGCTTGATATCGTTCGCGTGGGCGCGGCGAGGGTTAAGCGGGTGATTTACCCGCCCGACTTCCGCTGGTCGACGCACATGAAGCCGGTCAGCGGCACCGATCTCTGCATGCACGCCCACGTTGGCTTTCTGGCGCAGGGGCAAATTCACATGGAATTCGCCGACGGCTGCGTAGTGGAGTTTATGGCCCCGCAGGTGGTGTCGATCGAGCCTGGGCATGATGGCTGGGTGGTGGGGAGCGAGCCGGCCGTGCTGATCGAGTTTGATTTCGAAAACGATACGGTGCGCAATCTGGGAATGCCGGAACGCCATGCTCACGGCGATGCCAGCGTGCGGCCCGCGAAGCGCTAAATGCCGACGGTGCGTCGCACACACGTTATCGCCTGCGGGGAATCATGCTGCGGGTAGGGCTGACCGGCGGCGTGGCTTGCGGCAAGTCTACCGTGGCCCAGATGCTGGTCCAGCGCGGCGCGCATTTCCTGTCGGCTGATAGTTTGGCCCACGACCTCTACGCACCGGGTGAGCCTACCTATGAGAAAGTTTTGCGTCGCTTTGGCCGCGAAATCCTGAATGACGATGGCGCCATCAATCGCTCACGTCTGGCGAACCTGGTCTTTCCTGATCGCATCGCTGAGTTGAATGCGATCGTGCATCCGGCGGTGATTGAAGCGCAGACAGGCTGGATGACCGGCATCGAACGCCAGGATCCGAAGGGCGTGGCCGTAGTGGAGGCGGCGTTACTGATCGAGGCCGGCGCGCACAAGGACTTCGATAAGGTCATCGTCGTAACTTGCGACTTCGAGCATAAAGTCGAGCACTACGCTCATCGCGCTGGACTTTCGCCGGCGGTGGCGCGGGCCGAGGTCGAGCGGCGCAGCGCGGCGCAGTTCAGTGATGAAGAGAAAATTCGTCATGCTGATTATGTAATCGAGAATTCCGGGACGATTGAGGACACCCAGCGGCAGGTGGAGAAGATTTGGAAAGAGTTGCAAGCAGCCGGCTACTGACCAATGTCATCTGCGCGCTGGAGATGCGCGAATCCCGCCTGTTCGTTACACTTTCTTATAGGCGACGTCTATTGGCTGTCCGGCAAGTCCGAACGGATTGGAATTTCATAACGGCATGAAACTTGTACGACCACTTATCCTTGGCGCGCTGCTGGCGGGCGCATTTTATTGGTTCACCACGCATCATCAGGGAACGAACCCGGCAGCGGACGTGATTTCACGTCCCACGCAGGTTGAGCTGAGCGAAGCCGCTGGTCCGGAAAAACTCGATCCCGAAGAGCAAAACAATATTGATGTCTACCGGCGCGTGATCCCGTCGGTGGTCAATATCACTTCCAAAACCATGGGCTACGACTTCTTTTATGGGCCGGTGCCTGAGGAGGGTCAAGGTTCCGGGTTCATCTTCGACAAAGAGGGCCATATCCTCACTAACTATCACGTAGTGGGAGATTCGGCTCAACTGGAAGTCACGTTACATAACAAGAAGACCTACAAGGCGACCGTGATTGGACGCGATCGCGCGCATGATCTCGCCGTGATCCAGATCAAAGCGCCGGAAGTCGTTCCGGTCGTGCTGGGCGAATCCCGCAACCTGCAGGTCGGCCAGAAAGTGTTTGCGATTGGCAATCCCTTTGGCCTGGCAGGAACTATGACCCGCGGCATCATCAGTTCGCTGCGGCCCATCCGCAGCCCCGAAGGCGCCTACATCGAAGAGGCCATCCAGACTGACGCAGCGATTAACCCTGGCAACTCCGGCGGGCCGCTGCTGAACTCGCATGGAGAAGTGATCGGTATCAACAGCATGATTGCCACCGGCGGCTCCAATCAGAGCGCCGGCATCGGTTTCGCCATCCCGATCAATACCGCCAAGGCAGTGCTGAACGATTTGATAACCCTGGGCACGGTGCGGCGGCCGTCGCTGGGCATCGTTTCATTGCCGATTGGGCCTGAGCTGGCGCAGGAACTTGGCCTGCCGGCCGATTACGGCATCCTGATCGTGCGAGTCGTCCAGGGCGGCGCCGCGGATCGCGCCGGCTTGCATGGTGGCAACGAGCGCGCCTATCTGGGAGCGACTCCCATCCTGGTTGGCGGTGACCTGATCGTAGCCATTGATAAAGATCCCGTCGGCGACCAGCAGGACCTGGCCAACGTCATGAACAAGCATCGCGCCGGCGATAGCGTAACCGTGACGATTTATCGCGGAAGAAAGAAGATGACGGTGCAGGCCGTGCTGGTCGAGGCGCGCGACCGGGCCTAGCGTGCCGCGCCCGCGTTCGCGATTGACTGTCGCCGGCGGCGTTCGAATGCAAGTAAGGCTGGACGTTGCCCCTGCGCTTGACCGTCAGCTATGATTCTTGAATATGTACGATGACTTCCAGGCTATTGACCGTTGGACGGGGCAGCCCGTGCACTGCCGTTATCAGGCGCTGATTGTTGCCATTGCCACGCGGCATGCCGACGCGGTCGACATAAAGTTTCTGGTGGGCCAGCGGCCGGTGTGGATTGCCCTGCCCCATGTGGCGTGGGTGGAATACCACGCGCGGACGGGCAAGGTCATTAGCGATCCGATGGCGGTGCAGGTTGCAGGTCATTACTTGAAATGGGCGATCGAATCGGGCGAAGACAATGGGCGCGAGATGTATGCCTTGACGGTAAAGGAAACGCTGGATCATCTGCAGGCCGTGACCGACGAAGCCCTGCAACCGGCGGCCCGCTAACTTCCCACTAGCCGCGATTTCCGATAACAGCACATACGACTACGACAATGTGGTACAGCGACGAGCTGTGCCGTTTTTGTTTGGAGACCGGCTGACTGCCGAAGGTCCACTCCCGGTGAATCCGCTTCCAGGTTGCATCCAGCCGTAAGGGGTTGGCATCGGATTGGCTGAGGTGCGCGATCGAACAGCGCAAGTCCAGTAAGGAGATCGCCATGGTGAAACTAGCCCTATTGGCAAGAGTGGAAGCGAAACCTGGAAAAGAAGAGGAAGTCGCGGAATTTCTCCGCAGCGCCCTGCCCCTGGCTGAAGCTGAGCCCGGAACCATCAGCTGGTTCGCGTTTCGGATCGGCTCATCAACCTTCGGTATCTTCGATACATTTAACGATGAAGCCGGACGGCAGGCGCATCTGTCGGGCAAGATTGCCGCAGCGCTAATGGCGAAAGCATCGGAACTATTCGCCAAGCCTCCAGTGATTGAGAAGCTGGACCTGCTGGCCGGCAAGACCAAGGAGTAGAGGAACCGCGGGTCGCTCCGCTGATTTCCCATCCCCAGCGCAGCCGAGTTCTTTCATACCCCGCGACAAGCCGGATTCGAGTGGCCCTAGAGTCCCTTCGACTCCGGCGGCGGAGCGCTGCCTCCACTCAGGATGACAAATACAGGAGCGCGCGTGATGCAAGCGGCTTTATCAAGTGATTTATCGCGCTAGAACGGCGACTGCACGTGTTGCTCGCCCAGCACCTTGCCCGATTGATCGAACCAGACTACTTCGAACTGCGGCTGGAAGATCGAGTACCAGTAGCGGTAAACGTACTCGGTCACACAGGCTTTGGGAACGGGAGTGAGCGAGCCGCAGGGGCCTTCGCTGCTGGGATCGCCCAGCAACTGCCTGACAACTTCGTTAGGATCGCCAATGGTGACCTGAGCGGAGTTGGTGCGCAAGCCCTGATCATGGTGATAGGCCCAGAAGCCCGCCAACGCGAGCCCGAAAGCGATCGCGAGAAAGAAGATGCGAGTTCCCATGCTTGTCTAGATTACAACCGGAGGGTGCGGGGAAGTAGCGAAGGACAGTTATAGACAATGCGGTGGGAATTTCGATAAGCCGATGTTTCTCGAACGGAAAGAGCGGGGATGTTCGTTCGCGACCCATGCGAGAAACGGCGGATGATTCGGACTGTTAAACTTCACTGTATTGGATACCCAGAAAAAATCCTTCTGGCTGCTGTTCACTCTGCTTAGCCTGGGAGCGTTCTTCCTGCCGCTGGGGTGGGGCATTGCGGAAACATTTGCCGCCCTTTTCCTAAGCTGGTGGGTCATCTATCGCAGCGGGATTTACTGAGGGCGTGGCTCTTCGTTAACCTGCCGACTTTATGAAATACAAAAATTAGACATTTATGCACAGTTGGCTTGGGGAAGGTTTCTGCCTTCCGGCTACAATGCTGGCCATGCGCTCGCGGGTTTTCTCGGCTGAAAAGTCTCAACCGCAGATCCCTCACCCGCTGAAGCCGGTTCGGGATGACAAAAATAAAGACGGTGACGGCGCAGCTGAAGCTGCGCCCTTTCAAAGCACATCGAATTCGACTTTTTAGCAGCCCCGGGAAGGCGGAGTCGCACCAGCTATTGCGTGATGGTCTTGACCGTGTCTCCTACTTTGAATCCAGCGCCGGAAACCGGCAAACCTACGGCCGAAACTTCATCCACGTCGGTAAGGCGAATCACGCCCACGTCGGTGGTCATCTTGCGGATCACGGCGCCAGTGGTGGGATCTTTAATCTCTTTGGTGATGCGTTTGACGGTTAGTTGATCGCCAACCTTCAGGCCAGCCTTGGAGCCGACGTTCAGAACGATCTGTCCGGAGTCGACGGCTGCGACTACTCCTTCGACGCTGATGGTGCGAGCTACCAGTTTCGGAGCATCGGCCACCAGCTCGCCCGTCATCTGAATGACGGCAGAGTTCACGGCTTCACCGATGATGGTCTGCTGGAAATCGCTGGCGCCAAAGTCAACAGCCCCGCCGCCGAAGCCGTGCCAGTTACCCCCGCCGCCGCCGACGCTGGTGCTCTTGCGCGAAGATTCGCCTTTGCCTGTAGCCACGCCCATAATTTCGGCGGTATCGATATTGACCAGACGAGCGTCCACAACCACCACCGCCTTACTCTCCTTTTGGTGAAAACTACCCAGTGCGGCCCCGGCCCAGCCTCCACCCCCACCGTTATAGCCCTGGTTCTTGTTGTCATTGCCGAATTGCGTGATGCTGCCCACCACGATCGCATCTACGCCCAGGAGCTTGCCGATTTTCGCCGCGGAGTTCGGATCGGCGCGATCACTGTTGGAGAAATTCTGTTCCGCCAGGATTTTGGCCATGGCCTGGCGCTCGATGACGGAATACGTGCCGTCCTTCACCAGGTCGCGTACCAGCAGATCGGAGATGCCTTTGCCCAAGTCGATATTCTGGCCAAAGTAAGCCTGGGAGGCGCTCATTACGGTGGCGTAGTCGAAATCAAAAACGGCGATGCGCTTCTTTCGCGCCGTAGGCACAGTGGCCATTGCGGGCGCCGAGGACGCCGCCGGAGCGGTAGCTGCAGACGTCTGAGCGCCAGCGGGCACGGCAAGTAAGGATGCCACTACAACTAGGATGGAAAACAGGACCCGATGCATGTGCAGTCTCCTGGATTGAAATAGAGAATACAGAAGGGCCCGTGGCAGGACGGAGCGTGTCCGGACGTGGCGCCTGAAATTGAAACAGCGATATGGTACACCGACTTTGCCCGGATGCAGCCGCTTTTTTGCGGCGGAATGGACGAAGACCCTGGGCGAAGACCGGCCAGACTGGCACGTTAACCGGGCCACAAGCACGAATTTGCAAAGTATGCAGGGCGTATTGACTGGATGACAGGGTAACCGCCGGGACATTACTCTCAAGAGATGGCAAGAAACGTTCCTATCGATACGCGCGGTGAAGTGGAGAGGCGCGTCGAGTTTCAACATACTTTGAGTGCGTGGAAGCCGGAACTTCCCCCGGTGCTGTCTACTCCAAACATGATTGGCTGGATGGAAGCAGCCGGCTTCGAGGCGTTGCTGCCGTTCTGCGAAGGCGACGAGGTCAGTGTGGGCACCGCAATCAACATCGTCCATCGCGCTCCGACGGGCATCGGAACGACCGTGAAGTGCGAAGCGGTGCTGGAGTCGATGAATGGCCGGTTCTATAGCTTCAAGGTGAGCGCGCACAACGGCAGCGAAGTCATCGGGCATGGAACCATCGGGCGGGCGATCGTGAGCAAAGGAAAATTTGCCGAGAGATACCGAAACGCCGCGCCAGCGAAAGAGAGCTGAGGGGACGCACACCGAGGTTTCTGGCGCGACCCTGTAGGCAATCGGCCAGTGCATTCCTATCATTTTCACAAAGTGCGCGAGGTTCGGCGTTATGCTGTGGTGTTTTGTAGTTGAGGAGGAAGGATGAGCACAAGCGCGGAAAACGGCCTCATTCACCTGGCCAGTAAGCATTCGGTCGAGCAAACTATGGAGCGACTGGAAGCGCTGCTGCAGGAACGCGGCATAACCATGTTCGCGCGCATCGATCACAGCGGAGAGGCGGCCAAGGTAGGCCTGACCATGCGTCCCACCAAACTCCTCATCTTTGGCAGCCCGAAAGGTGGAACTCCGTTGATGCAGGCCGCTCCGACCATTGCGATCGACCTGCCGCTGAAAGCGCTGTTCTGGCAAGACGCTGACGGGAAAGTGTGGCTCACTTACAACGACCCGGCTTATCTGCAGCACAGGCACAACGTCCCGCCGGAGTTGCTGGGGAATATCGCGGGAGTGAGCGGGTTATTCGCCAAAGCCGTGGAATAAGGCCGGCGAGATTTAAGAGGGTCCGATACAGTTGCTGTCGTCGGCTGAAGCCGGCTCGGAATCAAGAATAACGAGTTTAAAGCTGGCCTGAAGGCCAGCGCCACCCGAGCTTCGACGTTCAGCTCCCAAGATTTTCCTAACCTCTTACGCCACTTTAACCAGCAAGCAGGTCACATCGTCATGTTGGGGAGCGGTGCCCACGAAGCGATCGAGATCAGCCAGAATACTGTTCAGCAGTACAGCAGGCGTCAGGGTTGCTCCCCAATTCAGCATCGTGATCAGGCGGTCTTCCCCATATTCAAGCTGCTGGGTATTCTCGGCCTCGACCACGCCATCGGTAAAAATCACCAGCCAGTCGCCGCTTTGCAGGGCGACCGTGCCGGATTCGTAAGCAACATTTTCCATGATGCCCAGCGGCATTCCTCCCACTTCCAGACGCTCAATGACGCCGTTTTGCCGGCGCAGCATGGGATTATTGTGTCCTGCATTAACGAAGGTCAGGGCGCGGGAGGCGGGATCGAACTCAGCGATAAACGCAGTGGTAAAGCGGCGGCCATTCTGGCTGTTGCTGCAGGCGTAGCGATTCATGCGACCGACCAGCTCAGTCAGTGTGCCGGGAGTTGAGGAAAGCGTCTTCAGACTTGCCTGAAAGGTCGCCATCAGCATGGCTGCGGGAACGCTCTTGCCGGCGACATCGGCCACCGCCATCAGAAAGGTCTCGGCTTGCGAGCCAGAGCCCGGGCGCGCGAACACGTCGTAATAATCTCCCGCCACGGTGTTGGCCGGACGCGTGGCAAAGGCGATTTCCAGGCCTGGCACCTGGGGAGGGTTTGCCGGCAACAGCCACGCCTGAATTTCCTTGGCGATTTGCAGATCGCGCTTCATCACCACGCGATCGGCGACCTCCAGGATCAGCAGCACCAGCATCAGCAGGCCGCCCCAGAAGTGGTTATCCAAAACAATGACCTTCATCTGGCCATCGCTGCTTTGCCAGGCGGCCTCACCGCTGGGAAAACAGAGCAAGACCAGAGCAATCAGCAGCAGGACGCGCCGCGCCGGGGTCAGTTTCAGCAGGATTGCCCAGAAGAACTGGCTGGCCAGGTTGAAGAAATGTTTCCCTCGGGGCACTCCGGCGACCCGGCTGGAATCTACCTCGTGCGAATACAGACGGTAGCTGGAACGGGCGTCGGTCTGGAACTGGGACCAAAGCTGGTTGAGGCGCATTCCCTCAGTGACGCGCTGCCAGAAGCGGTCGACCCGACCCATGAAGGTCTCGACATGAGGGCCGAGTTCGGCGTTTCGCGGTGACCGTGCTGCGGGTTGATTCTTTCTGGCCATGAGTGCGGGTCAACTTGGATTATAGAGTCGAATCCGCGGGCAAAACGCGGTTCGCTGGTCGGGCCGACACTCGCGGTTTTCGCGGGTATTGCAAGGCGTCGTACGGCAGCGGCTTGCCTGTAAGCTGAAAAACCTGGAAAAGCAGATCCCTCGCCGACTAAAGTCAGTTCCTGCTGACAAAAATGAACCTGGTTACGGCGTAGCTAAAGCTATGCCCCTTCAATCCCCGCAGTGTTCCGCATGCCTGGCGAGATCTTTACTGATGCCGTTCCGGCTTTACCTGCTCGTCGAGGAAGGCCACTGACTGAACGCCCGACACTTCGAAGCGTTTGCGGCAGCGAATATTCTTGCAGGCCACCAGATCGTCGCGCCGCACCATGTAGGAGCGAGCCTTGGCGAATTTAGCGCGATCGCGCTCGTCGGCCCGGGGAGGGAGTTGCCGCTTCTTGGTTCGCACGAACCAGCCCAGATCGTACTCGGCGGCCTGATGGCAGTGCGGGCAGTTCAGGGTTGCTTTCCTTGTCTCTTGCCGTTCGTCGTACAGGTCGCGCTCTTCCATTCCCGCCTCCATTCCGGCAACCGGCAGCCCGGTTCAGCACTGGTCCCGTCTGCAGCATTAGAACACAGTCGCGGCCCTTGCGATGTGATAACCCGGCGCAGTCGGGAAATCGGAGGTAGTGGCGAAGGTAGCTATTTCGGGGGCTTCGGGTTGGCAAGCTGAAAGCGCACCTGATAAACCAGGGGCCCAGCGAGGAGATCACTGGGCCCTGTCCGTCTGCTAGAAACCGTGGCTCGCAGGTGAGTGGGTATGAGGAGATATGCCCTGCGTGCTTCGCCCCGCCTGTATAACTTTGCTAAAGGCGGTTGGTCTCTCTGCTATTGCGTGAATGCAGAATGCCATTGCCGGGTGCGCAGTCACAATCCCCTGTTAGGCGTAGCAGGCTGCCTCTTTGGTGGCAGAAGATTGGGTTGCAGAAAGTCGCTGGCCGGGTGCAGTGCGTTTCGTCCCAATGCAACGGTCGGACGGCTGGAAACGGTGCTATGATGCGCGCCAGGAGGGCTTACCATGCCTCTAGCCGGTCTTCTCTTGTTTTCCATGGTGCTGTCGGCGCCTGCCGACCTTATCGGGCCTGCCCAGCCAACAGGAACGGGGCAAAGCAGCTATCTTTCCAGCGATAACGGGGTAACGCCCGCTCAATCCTTTCAACTGACTCCGTCCACCCCGGCGGATGAGGGTGCGATAGCTCCGTCGAACGATGTGTGCTACAAGATTCGCGCCTATATCTTCAAGCGGGATGACGATCACGCCCCGGAGTTCGTGCGGAGCACCACCTGCGGACCGGCCAAACCTCATACCCAAGACGCCGTCTGGCCGAAGGCAAGGGTGGTCCCGGCGGAATGAAGCGACAAAATTGTCTGCGCCGATGAAAGTCGGGGGATCGGCTTGTCTGGACACGGAGAAAGAGACTTACCTCAGGGGCCGCACTGACCCCTGAGGCATTTTCGACATCGCGAATCAAGCTGCTTTGGCTTCGACATTGACCGCTTTTGCGATCTGGGTCAAGGTCTTGTCCGCTTCCTGCTCCTCCTTCAAGGTCTGCTCCAGCAGCCGGGCCATTTCGTTCTGCCCCAGCAGCTCGGCATAAGTGCGGACCGTACCGTAGCCGGCCATCTCATAGTGCTCCACACGCTGGGCCGCGCTGATGATGCCCGCGTCCACCGTACTGGGATCGCCGCCCTGGGAGACGATCTCGTCACCCTCTTTGATTACGCCCTTCATGCCTTTGCAGGTTTCTCCGCTGGGCTTCTCGTTCAGCATCTGGAAGATGCGGTCGAGCCGCGAGATCTGCTGCTGAGTGACGTTGAGGTGCTGCTGCAAAGCGTTTTTCAGGTCGCTATGCTGCGCCGCGTCGATCAGCTTGGGCAGCGCGTCGGTGATCTGGTTTTCCGCGTCGTACAGGTCGCGTAATTCCTTCACAAACAGTTGCTGCAGGTTTTCCAGCTTCATTGAGAACAGTGCCATATTTCCTCCGAGGTGAGACTTGTTCTCGTGTGATGACGCGTGTGCGGCTAGTGTTGGTTCGGAAACGGCAGGAGGTTCGGGAAGTTGCAGAATTTCGTCTGCGGCGATAACTATTGGCTGGCAGTCGCTGCGAACGAAAAGCAGATCCCTCGCCGACTAAAGTCGGCTCGGGATGACAACGATAAGGAAATGCTGCCGGCGTAGTTGAAGCTACGCCCCTTCAAGATCGGTGCTGTGGCGCAGGGCCATCGTAGCCTTGAGCGCTTTTATTCGCCGCCGCTGACTTTCGGGGCGTAGGGATTGTCGTCCATCACCTGCCAGATGGTATCGAGAACCGTTCCATCGACCCACTTCACCACGGCGACCGGACAATCGAGCAGGCGCGGCTTGGCCGGCTTGCCGCCGCAGATCTTTTCTACTTCAGCCTTGATTTCTTCGATAGGGCGAATCGGCAGGCCCTTTCCCTTCACCGCGTCGAACAGGTCCTGCCGTTTCGGGTTGATGGCGATCCCGCGCTCTGTAGCGATGACATCGATCAATTCCCCCGGGCCGGTGAGGGTGGTGACCTCGTCAACAATCACCGGAATGCGGTCGCGGAACGACGGCACCGCGAGGATGGTACATCCCGCAAACAGGCAATTCTGCCAGCCGCCGATGCCGTGCAGCAGCCGCCCGTCGGAATGGGTGACCACATTCCCATTGAAGTTAATGTCGACCTCGGTCGCGCCCAGCACAGCGGCGTCGACCATGGAGGCGAAGTTGCCTTTGCCGTGGAAGTTGTATGACGTAAACGGGCTGGTCGGCACATGCCGCGGATCGCTGGCGATGGAACGCACCGCGTCCAGGTCGAAGGTCTGGCCGTCGAGGATATATCCGATGAGGCCCTCGTGCAGCAGATCAACCAGATACCTGGTCGAGCCGCCGCGCACGAAACTGGCTTTCACATTCGCCGCTTTCATCATGCGGGCAAGATGGTCGACGAAGGCCAGGGCGATGCCGCCGGCTCCGGCCTGGAAGGAGAAGCCGTCACGCATGATGCCGCTGTCACGCAGGAAGCGGGCAACCAGCTCGGAAATCCGCAGCCGGTCGGGACTGCGCGTGATCTGGGTGGTGCCACTGACGATCTGCGAAGGATCGCCGATGGAATCCACTTCCACCACGTAGTCAACATTGTTGCCTTGAATCTGCCAGGGAATGCAGGGGAACGGTACGAGATTGTCGGTGACTACGATGACGCGGTCGGCGTAGACGGAATCGGCCAGCGCGAAACCCAGCGATCCGCAGGCCGACTTGCCATGCGATCCGTCGGCATTGCCGAAGAAGTCGGCAGTGGGCGCGGCGATGACCGCGATGTCGATATGAACTTCTCCGTCCTGCACTGCCTGCCAGCGTCCACCGTGCGACCGCAAAACGCCCAGCCCGCGCATCTGGCCGTGCGAGCAGTAGTCGCCCAAGGGGCCATTCATGCTGCCTTCGATGTGATGCACCGCGCCCGACTTCATCAGGTCAATCACCGGCTGGTGGCAGGGAAATGACGCGCTGGGAAACCACACCAGGTCTTTCGTGCCCATGCGGGCAGCGGTTTGCAATGCGGTCAAGGCGACGCGATCGCCGTTGCGCAAATGATGATGACTGCTGATGGTCATACCGTCCCGGAGTCCGCAGAGCCGTAGCGCGGTTTCGAGGTTGGGCACACGTTTGTCGCCGTTCCGCGGATAATCGCTGTTGCTGCGGATCGGCGGCCCGGCTTTGTGACCTGCTGGACGATGTCCGTCGACACCTGTGTACGGCGCCTGTTCGCGGCCGTTGACTGCGGACGGTACCCGCCGGCCCGCGGCATTGGTGACCAGCCCTGTCGCTACGCCAGCGCTCATGATTGTCCTCCAGGCTGATCGCCGATAATCCCCATTTGCCGGGCTCGCGCCACCAGCTTCAGGGCGCGTTGCACCACCGGCGCATCGATCATTTTCGAGCCCAGACTAACAACTCCGAGCCCGCGCGCCTGAGCGTCGTCGTAGGCGGCAACGATGGCGAACGCTCTCTCCAACTCTGACGCTGTGGGAGTAAAAGCGCGGTGGATGATCTCAATCTGAAGGGGATGGAGGCAGCCCATACCTTCGAAGCCGAGGGCGCGGGAAGCTTCGCCCCAGCGCAACAGTCCGTCGCTATCCCCGACGTCGCCGTATACCGAGTCGATGGCTTGCACGTGTGCGGCATGGGCCGCGTTAGTGACCCGCTGGCGTGCGTAGAGCGACTCGGTTCCCTCTGGAGTCTTCGCTACCCCAAGGTCGGCGGTGTAGTCTTCCAGTCCGATGGTGATGGCGGCAACCCGATCGGAAGCTGTCGCGATGGAGAATGCATTCTCGATGCCGAGCGCCGACTCCAGAATCGGCATCAGCCAGATCGGGCGGGTCAGGTTCGCCTGTTCGGCGATTGATTCTATAGCTCTGACAACGTCGGATATCTGCTCCGGTGTTTCGACTTTGGGTATCAAGATAACGTCGGGCGATTGCGGAACGATCTGCTCCAGATCCGCCAGCCCCAGCGGCAGCTGATTGATGCGGACCATGCGCTCGGCCGCGCCGAAATCCACGGCGCGGAGCGCGTTGCGCACCAGCAGCCGGGCCGTGTCCTTTTCCGCGAAGTGAACCGAATCTTCCAGGTCGAGAATGATAGCGTCGGGCGCGTGCAAGCCGGCGTTGATGAAATATTTGGGCTCATTGCCGGGAAGGTAGAGACGCGAGCGCCGCAAGCGGTCACGCGACGACGGCTCAGGGAGTGCAGCCGCTTCCGGCAACGCGGACTTGCCTTCGCCTATTCCGGCGCGGCGAACCGCAGCTTCGACGCGGGCCGCAATGACGAATGGCAGCGCTCCCTCATCGACGATGTTAAGCTGCGCGTTTTCGACCCCAAGCGTCTGCAACAAAACGCGCACCTGTTGCCGGATGACCTCGCCATAGTAAAGCTCGACGCGCGAGCGCAAGCTGATCTCGATGCCGCCGCCGGTACGCGCTTCGAAGGTTACATGCAGGTCAGAGCGAACCTCGCTACCGGCGCGGCCGGCCTCGCCCCGGCGCAATCGGCTAGTTTCTGCTGCTGCCGGCATAAGCCGACTCCACTTCAGCGCCGAGTTTGGCCAGGATTGCGTCGGTCATCTGCGTCGTTGAGGCCGCGCCCTGGGCCAGCGACTTTGCCCCACCCGCGAGGCGCAGCATGTCATAACTGCGGACCCTGCCTTCGGCCACGACGACGGCGATGGCCGACCTGATCTTCTCTGCCTTGGCGTTCTCGCCGATATGGTCCAGCATCATCGCCGCCGAAAGAATCATGGCGATGGGATTCACGATGGGCGGACGCAGCTCGGCATATTTCGGAGCCGAACCGTGAGTGGGTTCGAAGACGGCGACTTCGTCGCCAATGTTGCCGGAAGCCGCGAAGCCGAGCCCGCCGACCAGTCCGGCGAAGGCGTCGCTGATCACGTCGCCGAACAGGTTGCTGGCCACCATCACGCCATAGTCTTCCGGATTCTTGGTGAGCCACATGGTTTGCGCATCAATGTTGGTGGACCACAGAGGAATGTCGCTGTACTGTTTCTGCACTTCCCTGGCGGCCTCTTCCATCATTCCAGAGGTTTCGCGCAGCACGTTGGGTTTCTCGCAGATGGTCACCGACTTGTAGCCGAACTTGCGGGCGTGTTGAAATGCAGCCTCGCAGATGCGCCGCGCCGCCGGACGAGTGATGATGCGCACGGAAATCGCCAGATCTTCGCCGGCTACTTTCGCGAACGGTTTGAACTTCGGGTTGGTGCTCAAGGCATCTCGCACCTGCTGCGGAGGATTGGTCCATTCCACGCCCGCATAAAGGCCTTCGGTGTTCTGGCGGAAAACCACGACATCGACCTTGGGCTCTTCCAAGCCACCGGCTGGTTTCTTGCGAATGAAGTTCAATGGATTGCCGGGAAACGAGAGGCAAGGCCGCATACAGATGTCGAGATTGAACTGTTGCCGCAGGGAAACAATGGGACTGAAGTACTGATGACCTTTACCCCTCAATGTGGGAGTCAGCTCGGCCTCGGCTGCGCGCTTGGGCTTCGATGTAATTGCGCCGAACAGGCCGACTTTGTGCTGCCGAAGCAAGTCGACGGTACGCTCGGGGAGAGCGTTGCCTTCCTTGGTCCAGCATTCCCAGCCGATGTCGGCGTGAACATAGTTCGCTGCAAAGCCGACGGCGTCGAGCACGCGCATAGCCTCGGGCAGAACCTGGTTTCCGATGCCGTCTCCGGGCATGGTTACAATTGTGTGTTTTGCCATATGTGCATAATCCTTTATGAATTGCTCTCCCACATTGTGGGCATTAATCTGCTGTTGTGCAGCGCCCTGGTCACGGCGTCGCTGCTTTCGGCTCCTTCGCAAGGCCCAGCTTGCGGCTGACCAGATTCTCAACCCCGCCGGCGATCACCAGTGACTGGGGTACGCTGCCCAGCGGCGGAAAAGAGAATTGTTCGCCTGCATAACGCAGGACGCTGGCGGCAAAATCAACCTCGACGACATCGCCAGGGATAATGGTCTTCTCCTCGCGCGTGATCTCTGCAGCAAACTTCTGGCGCAGACGTTTGATGAACTCCGGCGTCTCAATGCACAAGAATCCGTTGTTGAAGGCGTTACGCAGATACGTCTGTGAGAAGCTACCGGCAATCAGCAGAGGAATGCCTTTGCACTTCAGCGCCGTGACGGCCTGCTCGCGACTGGAGCCGGTACCGAAGTTGAAGCCACCAACCAGGACGTCGCCTGCCCGAGTGCGCGCGGCGAACTGCGGATCGTAGTTTTCCAGCACGACGCGCGCCATCCTCTCGGGCGTCATGTCGTCGCGATAGGTGTAGTCCTTGCCATAGATGCCGTCGGTGTTCAGGTTGTCCTGGGGAAGAAAGACCAGCCGGCCATGCACGCTGGCGGGAAATCCGGGGAGAATCTCGACTTTTGCAGCGCACGCCAGCGGCGCTGCAAATTTGTCGAAGCGCCTGGTCAGCGCGCGATCTTGTGATTCACCCGGCCCGCGGATATAGCCAGCGACGGCCGACGCTGCGACTACTTCCGGACTGCCGAGATAGCACTGCGCGTCGCGCGAGCCCATGCGTCCCTTGAAATTGCGATTGGTGGCGGAGATGCCGACCTCGCCAGCCTCGAGCAATCCTGTGCCTAAGCCGATACAGGGGCCGCACCCGGAAGGCAAAGGTTGCGCACCAGCTGCAAGAAAGATGTGCCAGATACCGCGTTTCTCGGCTTCCTCTTGTACCGAGCGGCTGGCAGCGGCGAGATAGAAGTTCACGCCTTTTGCCACAGTCTTACCCTGTAGGACTTGAGCGGCTGCCTCCAGATCTTCCAGCCGCGAGTTTACGCAGGAGACGAGGTACGCCTTCTGGATGGCAACCTTCTTCTTTGCGATCTCGGCGACCGATTGCATCACCTGCACGGTGTCTGGCCCGGAGACGTGCGGCGTGACTTGCGCAAGGTCGAGAACGATACGGGCGGCGTAGGCCGCGTCGTGGTCGGGAGCAGGAGGATTTTCGCGCCACTCCGCAAACCTTTCTTCGGGGATGCGGGTGACTCCGCCGGCTCGCAGTTCGCGATTGCGTGCATCCAAATAAGCGAGAGTGATCTCGTCTACGGGGAACCAGCCCACTAACGCGCCCCACTCCGTAGACATGTTCGCGATGGTCAAGCGGGCATCCATGCTGAGCGAAGCCACGCCCGGACCGGTGAATTCAACCGCGGCATTCAAGACTTCTTCCCGGTTATACAGACCGCAGAGGGTGACGATGACATCTTTGCCGGTAACGCCTGGCACCAGCTTGCCTTGCAGAATCACCTGCACCGTCGGGGGAATCTGCCACCAGAATTCGCCGGTTGCCCAGATGGCGGCAGCATCGGTGCGAACGACCGGCGTGCCGATTGCGCCCAGGGCGCCATACATGTTGGAGTGCGAATCGGAAGCGACCACAAACGTTCCCGGCAGCACGTAGCCATTCTCCACCATGATCTGGTGACCGATGCCGGTGCCCGGGGGATAGAAGTCGATGCCATGCTGGCGCGCAAAACTTTCCATGCTGCGGTACTTGGCCAGGTTCGACTCTTCCGTGTTCTGAATGTCGTGGTCGGCAGTGAAGACGGGCTGCGCGGAATCGTGTACTTCCTGAGCGCCGATGGCCTTGAACTTCTTTATGACCGCGGAAGTATTGTCGTGGGTCATGACATGGCTGGGACGAATGGACACGAAGTCGCCGGCGCGCCACGGGCGGCTCGGCCCTTGCGACATGTGAGACTGCGCGATTTTCTCAACGATGGTCTGTGGCATATGCCTGTCCATCTCGCGAATGAAATATTCGCGGGCAAACTCGAAAAGCAGATCCCTCACCGACTGAAGTCGGTTCGTGATGACAAAAATTAAGGGCCGGTTACGGCGCAGCTAAAGCTACGCCCTTCCGGGCCTGGCATAGCCTCGCTCGAAAGCACGCCCCCTTCAGAAGCCCGGAGCGTTGTCCAGGCCTGCCTCGCGATAACCCTATTTCACGCAAAACTTTCTCATCAGCTCACTCACGCTCGCCTGCTTCTCCAGATTCCAGATCGCGTCCATGGCGCGGCGGCGCGCTTCGGGTAACATCACCGGCCCAGCCAACGCCTCGAATTTCTCTTCGACTTCCTTATCGGTCAGCGGATTGCGTGGATCGCCTTTGGGATAGTCAAGTTGCTCGGTAAATTCGCGGCCGTCGATGGTATGAATCCTGACGATCACGCGCTGCAAATCGGGGAAAAGCCTTTCGATCTCAGGGTCGGCCGATACCACGATCTTGCTGAGCTGCTCACGGATCAGCGGGTCCGTGATCTTAGCGGGCGTGAATTGCAGCGGCGTGACCTGACGCTCAGCGATGGCTGCGGCAACGACAAACGGCAGCGAGTGATCGGCGGTCTCCTTGGTATGGGGATCGTATTTGCTGGGATCGCTAAGGATGTCGGCGCCGCGCGCAGTAGTGCGGATGTGCACTTTCGCGATATCGTGCGGCTTCAGGTCGTGATCTTTGACCAGGGCCAGTACGGCTGAGATGGGAGTGTGCGTCAGCGCTTCGGTGGGAAATGCCTTCATCCCACATTGTGTGATACGCCAGGAATCGCCCAGCCCGTCGGTCAGAATATTTAGGTTCCACTCCGGCCCGAAAGAATGCACCAGGCCTTCTTTGCCGTCGATGACGTGTTCGGGACCGGTATATCCCTTTTCCGCCAGAAGAGCAGCCAGCATCCCACTCTGCGTGGCCAGGGGATCTACGGTGTTCTTCATCATGGTCAGCTTGCCGGCAGTGACCGCGCCCAGGGTGGCGCGGGCGCTGGCGCTGATGCCGATGGCGTGCTGAATCTGGCTTGCGGTAAGGTGCAGCATGCGCCCGGCAACGATGGGGGAAACGAAGGCGGTCAGCGTGGCATGATGCCAGCCGCGCTCGCGAATTCCGGGAAAAGCAGCCTCGCACATCCGCATTTCGAATTCGTGGCCGAGAACCAGGCCGACGATCAGTTCGCGACCATCGTTCTCAGCGCGCTCGCAGGCAGCAATCGCGGCGGGGAAAATGTCGGACGGGTGCGAGGGATCCTGCTTCCAATAGATATCGTTGTAATCCATGCAGCGGATCATCAGCGCGTTGGCCAGTGACGCGGAGACGGGATCCATCTGCTTGCCACTGCCGATTAGCGTCGCCCTGCCGGGACCGGCAATCTCGTCAAGCACCTCGAGGGCGAGGTTGACGTCATGCTGCTGATATCCGCCGAGGGCACAGCCGATGCTGTCGAGCAGGAAGCGCTTGGCCTGGTAGACGGCGTCGGGTGAGAGCTGCTGGAAGCACAGATTGGCGGCCCATTGCGACATGGTCGTGGTGACGGTGGCGTTTTTCGCGGTTTTCGCCGGGGCTGTGATAGCCGCCATGGAATGTTCTCCTTCGAACGTCCTGAAAAGCCGCCCTATGCTGGGGCTGAAGCCCGACATTCACAACCTAGACGCTGGCCTGAAGGCCAGCTCTACCTGAACCCAGTCCTCGTCTTGCGCCACCGCTCCCCTGCTACCTATCCAGGTTCTTGAACGGCAAGAACGCCATGAAGTCGGAGTGATGCACGATGTAAGCCTCGGTGGTGCGCTTCACCAAGTCGCCTTCGGCCGCGTGCGCCGCGATGATGTGGCAGACCGCATCGGGCACGCCACACTCCATGGCTAAGGCCACGCCGGTAAAGGGATGGCGCAACAACTCCCCGCGCTTGCTCTGCCGCGTTTTGCCATCCGCGTTCTCGTATTCCAGCAGCTTGCCCACGTCGGCCAGGATGGCGCCGGCGATCACGGTATCCAGGTCGATGGGCAGGGCGCGGCCCATGAATTCGATCATGCTCTCGGCGGCCTGACGGGCGATGTGAACCACGCAGCGCTTGTGCTCCATAAAGGTCGTGGGACAGTTCGGCACCAGCAACGTAAACGGGATGCGGTTCAAGTCGTCGGGAGTGAGCGGACTCAAGTCGAGCGCTCTCTGCCAGGTTTGAGTGACCTGCTCGCGCAGTTCGGCCGAGTTGATCCATTCGATCTCGGGCCAGAGCTTGAGGACTGCATCGCGCATGGGTGGTTCTTCTCCGGGCGAGCGGAACTATGCCCATGATCAGCAGGCGAAATCCCGCTCAAGAGCCAAACAGTCATTCGTATCATTTTGGGCTGGAGCGGGGCTATGACGTGCGTCACAGGAACCAGGCTCAGCTTCGGACGGCCATTTTTCGCTTCGCCAGATCGGATCGCAGGCGGAAGAATGTAACGATCCCAGGTTAGCCCAACGGAGGGGCGAACCTGGGGCACAAGCTTTGGATGGTCATTTCCCGTCTCGCCAGATGGATCGCCGAAGGCGTAACCGGAGGCAAAATCCCTACATTTTGCCAGATTTCTGCAGCAGAACTGGGGTAGAATCCTAGCCGCTTCGAGGAGGAGTGCAACTATGGCGATCGACATGGACAAGCTAAATGCGTTCATCGGCCAGTTCGTGGGCGACCTGGGCGCGGCTGTACATGCTGGGATGGTGGTGATCGGCGAGAGGCTTGGACTGTACAAAGCTCTCGCGGCTCATCCCATGACGTCTGCGGAACTTGCCGCCAAGACCAATACGGATGAACGTTACGTGCGCGAGTGGCTGGCCTCACAAGCGGCAGGCGGCTACATCACCTATGACGAGAAAACCAACAAGTTCAGCCTCACGGAGGAGCAGGCCTTTACTTTGGCTAACGAAGATAGCCCGGCGTATCTGCCAGGGGCTTTCCAACTGGCGCTGGGGTCGCTGGCGGCGGTTCCCAGAATCGCCGATTCCTTTCGCACCGGGGCGGGGATGGGCTGGCACGAACATGATGACGGGGTGTTTCACGGCTGCGAAAAGTTTTTCCGGCCGGGATATGCCGCCAACCTGGTGAGCACCTGGATTCCCGCGCTGCACGACGTCAAGTCGAAACTGGAAGCCGGCGCGCGGGTGGCCGATGTAGGCTGCGGCAAAGGCGCTTCGACCATCCTGATGGCGAAGGCGTTTACCAAGTCCCAATTCTTCGGTTTCGATTACCACGACAAATCGATTGAAGCAGCGCGGGAAATTGCTGAGCGGGAAGGCATTGGCGATCGGGTGAAGTTTGAAGTGGCCAAAGCGAAAGAGTATCCGGGAAAGGACTATGACTTTGTCGCAGTATTCGACTGCCTGCACGATATGGGCGACCCGATCGGGGCCGCGGCTCACGTTCGCAGCTCTCTGCGAAACGATGGTACCTGGATGATCGTCGAGCCGTTCGCGAACGACACCTTGAAGGAGAACCTGAATCCGGTAGGCCGGGTCTACTACTCGTTCTCCACCCTGCTATGCACGCCCTGCTCTCGATCGCAGGAAGTTGGATTGTGTTTAGGCGCGCAATCCGGAGAAAGTGGCATGCGAGAGGTGATAAAGTCGGCGGGATTCAGCCGGTTCCGGCGGGCTACGGAAACGCCGTTCAACATCGTGTACGAAGCTCGGCCGTAATGAGGAGAGTGGAACGATCCCAGGTTAGCCCAACAGAAGGGCGAACCTGGGGCACAAAGCGTAAAGGACTCCAGTTTAGACCAACCGGAGAGCGAAACTGGGGTACGAGGTACATGGCTGTTCTCCGAAGTGGAGGCCGATCCCAATTTGGGAGGACGCGGTTACCTTCGTGCGAGGGATTGCTGATTTTCTTGGCGCCTCTGTTGCCGGCGCGGGACACTGTTAGTTTGGGCCAGGTGTGCCCAATGGACTCCCGTAACGGTGCGGGAGCCGGGGATCTTTGACAATCAGTTGTCAGTTGTCAGCAGTCAGTAGCCAGTTGTCAGTTTCGGGTCAAGAGCGCGTGGAGTTGGGGGCGAGCCGCGGGGCGTCGTCAGTTCCGACCTTCCCTGAATGGGACATCGCGACCGACCGATGCCGCCTAAGTCATTGCGAATGAATACTTTGGTTAAGAATCAATACTTTGGCGGAGGCCCTCCTGTGTTTTCAATACTTTGAGAGGAAAACGGGGGGAGGGGGTACGGGTCCGTTAATGGTCGATTCGTGGCGGAATTCCCGTTCCGGAAATAGCATTTTTCCTCCAAGTCTCAGCCTCGAGCGGAACGATTTCGCTTCACATTGTCCAGGTGACGTGTTCGAGCTGGTTGGTGATTTCTTCCGGCGGGGTTTCGGGCGGGAAGCGCAGAGGCTTGCCGATCACGACCTTCAGTTGGCCCGGCCGCGCGATCTTGTGGCCAGCCGTCTTCATCTCGTACAGGCCGTCGATTCGCAGAGGAAGCACCGGAATGTCAAGCCTGGCAGCCAGCATGCCGACGCCCGAGCGGAAGGGTGACGGCTTGCCATCGGGCGTGCGGACGCCTTCGGGATAGACCAGGATGCTGTAGCCGCGATCAACCGATTCACCGGCATAAGCGAAGCTCTCGCGCACCCCTGATTGCTGGGGCAAGGGAAAAACGTTGAACAGCGCCACGACCAGGTAGTATCCCACTTTGTAGGACAGACGCAGGAACGGGTTCCAAGCCTGCGGCGGCCGCCACATTTCCCATAGCAGCTCTCCCCACATGCCGACCGCCAGCTTGCGGCGCAGGCGCGGCGGCAGAGCGAGCAGCGCAAAACCCAGGTCGATGTAGGTGACGTGATTGCAGCTGATGAGCAACGGGCCTTCGACATCGCGCAGGTTCTCGCGGCCGACGAGCCGGGGATGCGCCATGATCAGGGTCGCCGGCCAGGTGAGGAGGTAGTAGATGAAAGTGCGAATCCAGGTGATGGGCCAGCGCTGGGCCCAGCGAGGATAGCGGTATCCACTCTGCGGCGATTTGTGCGGCTCGTGCAGCAGACGCTCCAGATCGCCCACCGTGCTGACCTTGGTGAAATCGGCCTGGTTCAGATCGACCTGGTAACGGTCTTCCAGAGCGCTCATCAGCTCGACGCGATCCATCGAGTTCAGATTCAGATCGCCTTCGAGCCTGGCATCGGGCGCGAGTGAGGCTGGACTGAAGTTGCGGCCAGTAATACGAGCGATCATGTCGGCGAGCGCGCCTTGTGGAGCAGCGGCTGCGACATTGCCGGAAGCGAAATGCTGCTGCACGGCTTGCTGGATGATTGCAGTCTTAGGCTTCTGCGTGGGCGTGCGCGGGAAATCCTGCTCCGGCCAGATCAGCCAGCGCCGGATCTGCTGGTAGTCGGCGAGATGGCGATTGGCGCGTTGCACGATCGCCGGCGGATCCGGGGTGGCCGGCGGAGCTGGCGTTCCGCCCGGTCGAGGCGAAGGATTGTCGCGCAGGATGAGCACGGCACAAGGCTCGGCCTTGCCTCCCTGTTCCAGGGCGACGACAACGCAATCGCGAACTTCGGGCTGTTGCCGCAACGCAGCTTCCAGGTCGTCGGGATAAATGTTCATCCCTTCGCGGGTAACGATGACATTCTTGCGACGGCCTTTGAAGTAGAGATTGCCCTCCGCATCGAGCTCGCCCACATCGCCGGTGCGAAACCAGCCTTCGTCGGTCAGCACGGGCTGAAGCTGCTTTGCCTGCCAATAACCGGCCGCGACGTTGGCGCCTCGCACCAGGATTTCGCCGTTCTCGTCGAGCTTGATTTCGCGGCCCTCCAGCACTTTGCCGATGGAGCGTTTGCCGGTGCGGAAAGGATGGTTCAGCGAGATGAGCGAAGTGGTTTCGGTGAGGCCGTAGCCTTGGATCACGACGAAGCTCAGGCGCTGCCAGAATTCTTCGGTCTCGGCATCGAGCGCCGCGCCGCCCGAGATGAAAGCCCAGAACTTCCAGCCGAACTGATTATGGATTCGGCGGAATCGCCACCAACGCTTTACGAAGTGCTCGTCCCTGGCAGCTTGAAATTGCCGCTGAAACCACGACTGCTTTCCGCCCACTTCCATATCACGTTGGATTTTGTCTTTCAGCGATTCCATCAGGCGCGGAACGGCGACAACTACCGAAACGCGCTCTTTCTTGATGACTTGCAGAACCTCGGACGGGTTCAGCGTCTCTTGAAAGATGACGGTTGCCGCCAGAAGTTGAGGAAGGAAGATGCCGAGGAATTGTCCGAAGACATGGCTGAGCGGCAACAGGTTCAGGAAACGCAGCGGATGGAAGATGCGCTCGTAGCGCAGGTACTTGGCGATTTCGCGCTCCAGCGGCTCCAGGTTCGCCAGGACGTTGCCATGCGAGATGACCACTCCGCGAGGCTCGGCAGTTGTGCCTGAGGTGAACACGATTTCGACGATGTCGGCGCGCGTGAGCGGAGGCGGAACGATTGGCGAATCGGAATGCAAAGCGAGGTGATCGCGCAGTGAATCGAGAGAAAGCGAAGCCAGGCCGGGAATCTGATTCTGCGGCGAGCCGACGCAAAGCTTGGCATCTACCTGCTGGGCAACGCGCTCGGCGAAGTCGGGAGCAGCAATCTTATCGATTGGAACGACGACGACACCACGCAGCAGGCATCCGAAGAAGGCGACAACCCATTCGGCACAGTTCTCGCCCCAGATCAGGACCTTGTCGCCTTTGCCGATGGCGCGACGGTCGAGCTCGCGAGCGAAGCGATTGGCGTCGGCTAGAACTTCGCCATAGGTCCAGCGTTGCGTCCGGTAACCACGACGATGGACATAGGCGACTTCACGCGCATGCCGGCGGAAGTTGTCGAGGTAATCCAGGATCGTGGTGCGCGCCATCCGTTTCAGTTTACCCGTTGCGGGCGGTCGCGCCTTTGGCCAGTCATGGCGCAGTGCGACTCCAGCTTTCGGACCAGTCGCGCGAGGGCAGCGTGAACGTCGGGATCAGAGGAAAGTGCCGGGTACGCAGATCAGCGCTTGGTGCGCGAGGCTGCTTTCGTCAGGGTGCGAAAAAGTACACTGGCTTGCTTCACTTCCGGCATGGAGATGCCACAGTACAGCTCCTTGCCTTGCCGCCGGGTCAAAACCACTCCGGCTGTTCGCAGGATGGAAAGGTGTTGCGAGAGATTAGCCTTGGAAATACCCAGTCCAGCTTGCAACTCCGAGACCCAGCGTTGCTTGCGGCCGAGCAGATCGATCATCTGCAGACGGGTTGGATTGGCGAAGGCCTTGCAGAGATTCGCTTGCTGCTGGTAGCGGTCGTGGCCAGAATTCGAACTCTTCTTCATCAGCCTGCCCTCCGGATGCACGAGAACCGCAGCCGCTCTCGTTCAGCCAAAATAGCTGGCAGCCTTCCTTTGATCGTAAGGCGCGTTACGGGCAAAGGAAAATTAGGGCAATGGCCAGAAAGTTTGAGGTCGCTGAACAGAGAAGGTATCACCACCGGCCCAGAGAACCTATCCCACAAAACGGGGGCTAACTTTCGAGTAAATGGGGAATCCGTGGAACAAACTAGCTGCTCACGTTCAAACGTAAAATCGGCATGGCCGTTCTCGCCTCGGAGGCAGACGGGGTGGAATGCCCCTAAAGTTTGCTGGTCGACTGCCGATGAATCTGGGGACAGAGACGATCTCCTTCTGAGCACATCCTCCTCGCGCTTTCCCAGCCAGGGCCTATTCGTCCGGCTGGGATTTTTCTTCTGGAGAAGCGCTTCCCTCCAACCCGCGACGCCGGTTGATACGATAGAACCATGCTGGACGACACTGCTTCCCCCGTATCGTTTGCAGATCTGGAGCGACTGCTGCAGGAGACGGAGAATGCCGCGCCCAGCGTTGCCGAAGGTATTTTTGGACCGCACTCCGTCACTTGGAAGGTCAATCGGGAGTCTGCGCTGTTCCTGGCAGCCGGCCGGGCCGCGATGTTGCAGCTTGCCCATCCCTGGGTTGCCGCTGCCATTGCAGAACACTCCAGAACTTTGCACGATCCTATTGGCCGCTTTCATCAGACGTTCCGCACAATGTTTACTGTCGTTTTTGCCCCGGCAGAAACAGCTGTCAGTGCGGCTCGGCGTTTATATCGCAGACACGACCCTATTCGCGGCAAACTGCCGGAAACGACGGGCCAGTTGGTCAAAGGCAGTTCGTACCAGGCAAATGACGTTGCGGCGCTTCGATGGGTGCACGCAACCCTGGTCGACAGCGCGCTGCTTGCCTACGAACTCGTCTTGCCTGAACTCACTCAGGTTGAGCGCGAGCGGTATTACCTGGAAAGCCAGAAGACAGCCGCTCTCTTCGGGATTCCTCGCGACTGCCTGCCTAAAGATTGGACGGCGTTCCAACAATATTTCGCGGCAACCGTTAAGTCTGACATTGTGGGAGTAAGCTCAGGCGCTCGTGACCTTGCCTGCCGGCTGCAGGCCGGCGCGGGCCTGTTGATACGACCGCCATTCTGGTATGGCGCGATGACTGCATATCTGCTGCCCGCGCGATTACGCAACGAATTCCAACTTCCCTATGGAGATCGCGAACAACGCTCGGCTGAACGAGCCCGGCATTGGCTTCGGCAAATCTACTCTCACCTGCCCGCAAGCCTGCGCTTTGTCGGACCCTATAACGAGGTCCAGTCCAGACTGCACGGAAGATTGCGGCCGAGTTTGGCCGTATGTTTGAGCAATAGGCTTTGGATCGGTCGGCCTTCCCTTTTGGGCTCGGCAGATCCTGGCTGACTCTGGCACCGGTGTTGCCCCGGGCGTTCCTTAATGCCTCGCGGACGCCCACATTTTCCGGCCGATTCGGTGGTAGCATGGTTGCCAACAGTTGTTCCGGTACGTGGGGACCATCGCCATATCTTCAGGAGCGGACGCTATGAATGTACTCCTTCTGTCCATGCCCGATTCGTTTGAGCATATGCCGACAGTCGCGGTACGGATGCCAAATGGAGCATTGTGTTCTCTGGCGGCGAATCTCGATTCTCATCACCAGGTCGCGGTTGCGGACCTGATCCTCGTCCAGCGATCGGTGCGCGCAACCGTCGAGCGGCTGGTGCTCGAACATGCTCCCGATGTCGTGGGCTTGTCGGTGATGACATTCCAGCGTAGGACAGCGTTGCGGATCATCGAACTCGTGCACTCCTTGCGTCCCGGCGTGCGCATTGTGGTAGGCGGCTACGATCCGAGTCTTGCGCCTGAGGCCTACATGGCGCAGGGCAGCGGTGTGGACTTCATCGTGCGTGGCGAGGGAGAAGTCACCTTCCGCGAGCTGCTCCGTGCGATGGAAAGTAGCCAGACCTTCGGCAAGATCGTAGGACTTTCCTATCGCACCGAAGACGGCTGGCATGAGAATCCATCGCGACCGGTGCACAGCTTGGAGGGCGATGAGATACGCCTGCCAAAACGAGATGCCCGCGTCTTAAGCGGCTACACCATGATGGGACGCCAGGTGGATGTAGTGGAGACTTCCCGCGGCTGCACCTTCGACTGCGGCTTTTGCTCGATCATCGAGATGCGCGGCCGCAACTTTCACACCTACACCTTCGACCGGGTTCTGGCCGACATTCGTGATGCTCGCGATCACGGCGCACGCGCCATTTTCATCGTCGACGACAACATCAGCCTCAACATCAAGCGCTTCGAAGCGCTGTGCCGCGCCATTATCGACGCCGGTCTGAACGACATCGCTTACACCGTGCAGGCGATGACATCTCCTATCGCCATGCACGGCGATACCCTGGCGCCGCTGATGCGGGAAGCGGGCTTTCGCTACGTGTTCCTTGGGATCGAAAACATTCTGCAAGATGACCTGCACTTCCTGAAGGCCGCCGCCAAGAACGAGTTCCGCGAAGACGGCCACACCACAGGAAACGCCTCGCTGCGGGCCATTGAATTTCTGCACCAGAACAAAATGTATGTCGTGGGAGGGTTGATCGTAGGCAATCCTGACGATACTCGCGAGTCGATTAAAGCCAACCTGGATTTCGCCAGCAAGTATGTGGACTGGCCTTACATCCAGCATCCGACGCCGTATCCCGGAACTCCGATGACCAAGGATTTTCGCGCCCGGAATCTCATCATGATTGATCGCCTGGAGGAATACGACGGCACCACCGCCGTGGTCGCCACCCAGCACCTGCAACCGGAAGAGATCGAATATGAAAGGTGGCGCGCCGAACGCTGGATGAAGACCCGCCATATTCCGGCGGTGATCGCCCAGGAGCCACTGTTTGTTCTACGTCACTGGTGGAAGATGCTGTCGCACACCTTCCGCGGCAGTAGTATCAAGTCGGTACTTGGATTGGAGAACGATCGCAAGGTTTTCGAGCGCTATCGAGGTATCCGAAGCAATGAGCGCGTTTATCTCTAGACAAGCCCGATCCGTTCTGAGTTATTTCTGTTGTTTCAGCTCTGTCTAATCGCTGTATAAACTCAGTAGGACTCCTTTCCATGCTGCCTGGCTCCCAACTCCAAGAGAAGAAGGCGGGGCTCGCTCACTGGGCGAGCCGCGTTCTGGAAGAATGTGATAAAGCCAGCCAAGGCTTTGCTGCCGATCCCGTGCACGACTTACGGGTGGCAATTCGGCGTTGCCGGTCCATGGCAGACGGCTTCCTCTCCGTCGATCCTGATCCCGCCTGGAAACAGATGAAGCGGCTGGCCAAGCCGCTGTTCAGCAGCCTGGGCGATCTCCGCGACAACCAGGTGATGACGGAATGGATCAACCAGCTTCTGCAGCCGGCTGACGAGGCTCGCCAGAGTTTGCTGGACTCGTTGGCCCACAAGGAAATCGACCTGAAAGCCGCGGCCCAGGATGCTCTGGCGCAATTCGATCGCAAACGTTGGGAGTCGTTGAATGATCACCTGGCCAAGCGCACTCATCGGGTTCCGCTGGAAGGTCCCGTGTTTCAGCATCTCGCCCTTGAGCGTTGGCACGAAGCACAGGAACTGCACCGGCAGGCAATGCGAAACCGCAGCCAGGTCGGCTATCACCAGCTGCGCATTGGAATCAAACGCTTTCGCTACACGGTGGAGAACTTCCTGCCGGAGCGCCATGAAAAGTGGTCCCGGGATCTGCGCGATTTACAAGATGTTCTGGGTGAGGTCCACGACTTCGATGTCTTGCGCGCGATGATCCGCTCCCACTCCGAAATCCAGGCCGATGAACGAGGACGTTGGGAAAACCGCATCCTCGACGAACGAAAAAAACGGCTGGATTTCTATCGCGAGAAGATGCTGGGCAAGAACTCGCTGTGGCAGGTATGGCGTTCCCAACTGCCCAGCGGTATAGCTCTCGAGCAGGCAGCGGCCGAGAAGTTGAAGAGTTGGGCTGCCTTTCTCGATCCTGATCCGCCCCACTCGGCTCTCGTCACCCGCATCGCGCTTCAACTCTACGATCGGCTTTCCGAATTCCACGCACTCACCCTTAAGCCTGAATACCGTCGCCTTCTTGAGGCGGCCGCCATGCTGCATGAAGTGGGACGAAGCAGGAGCGCGACGGGACACCAGAAACGAAGCTATCGCCTGATCTGCCGGCTCAAACCTCCGCTGGGCTGGACGGACGAGGAATTGCGTTGCGTCGCCGCTATCGCTCGCTATCATCAAGGCGCTTTGCCTCAGATGGGCGACTCTTACTTTGTGGGACTCAGCGCAAAGCGACGATCGGAGCTGTTGCGGCTTATAGGAATCTTGCGGCTGGCGAATGCCTTCGATTTCGACCATGATCGAAGTATCACTCGCGTGTCAGTCGAGCAGGGAAACGGGGCAGTGATTCTATACGCCCAGGGACTGCAAGAAATAAGCCCGAGCGCGGAACGCATCGCTCGGGCCCGATATCTTCTGGAAACCACCTGTCGCGTGCCGGTCATGGTCCGCACTTTGCCGGCGAAGGCGGCGACTCGCTCGCGAATGGCGGAACGCAAACAACTCAGAGCCGGCGCTTCCTGATCCGTGGCTTAAGCGGCCGGATTATTGCTCTTATTTCTCTTCTTGTAGGGATCACCGACAAAAACGAATGGATACTTGCTCAATGCCTTAACGTCTCCGGCGGCGGCGTACCCTTCCACTTCGGCCATCAGATTAGAGGCCTCGTCTTTGGGCATATTCTTGGTAGCTTGCCAGAATTTGTCAGGAAAAAACCAAATGCGCTTGCGCTGATCAACTTCGGTCATACTGTCGGCAATGGACTCCATGCAACTCCTCCCACACTGTGAGACACGCTGGGAATTGATTGGTTTGTGCTTAAATGAGGGCCTGTTGTTCGAAGATTTATACCAGCTCTTATTATGAACCGCCCCACCCGGCTTGTAAACAAGTCTGACAATCCGGCCCCTCCACATTTCCCAAAACTGTTCTTGCACGAGTCCAGATGTCCGACCCAAGTGTAAGAAAGTACAAGGCGAAGATTTTTTGGCCGGGAGTTCCGCCCGGCGACAGAATTAGCTCTACCGTGGTGACTTCGGCCGGGAGTTAACCATCGTTTTGAGGCTGCTGTGCAGAAACTGCAGGCTCGGTAACGGCGTACCTGTCGGCACTCGTTGTGGCCATATCTCACAATGTGGGATAGGCGATTTATGGCGGCTGGCTTCGGCTCGATGTCCCAACCGTCACTTCAGGCACCCACACCACAGCAGCGCGCGAGACAATTTCCTTGCTCCCGGACGTGCAAGAGAGTCCGGAGGACGATCGCCTTGCCCCCGTTGCCCTACGTCGTAGCAAGATCCTTCTTGAGCGATATCGTTGCAGAAAGCGGACCCGCAGATATCGTCATGAGCCCCGCGATAATCCGCTCTTACCAACTTCGGACTTAGATCAGGATGTCCCCAGTTCAGAGCAAGAACAATACTTCTCTGTAGATCAGATGGCGCTGGCGTGCTGGGCGATCGAGCTCCCATGCTGCCTGGCTCAATCTCAAGCCAGTAAGTCTGCTCTTCCGGCATAACTCGAGTCGGTCGTACTAAGGCACCTCATAATCCTGAGCCGGCCGACGGTTTCAAATGATTCCAACGACGGAAGCGAGGCTGAGAAGTCCGGCTCGGATTGCATGCGGCGGCGGGGACACACACAGGGCCTGGCTGTTCCAGAGATTTCAAAGACACCGTGTACTGACATTCCAATATCGAACGTCACACACAGTCGTACTCACACGATGGTTGGCGGCAGTGTTTCGTTTTATCCGGACCTGCTCGGCGGACCCGAAACCGGCCGACGATTTGTATGGCTTCGCCACCATGGCCGAGGTGGAGAACGATTCATCGCCGGCAGGCATTGGTCTATCTCTTTGGAAGCGCCACTTGTTCTAACTGAGGGGACACTGAGGCGCGAAACCAGTTGTAAGCGCGCGCGACGCTGTTAGCCAACCGCCAGACGCAAAATAGCCACGACACCCGCACAGGACGTCGTGGCCATAAAGGTCTAAGTTCTGGCTCGCTCGAGATGCTCCAGGCGAAGAACAAACGCTCTTAGGGGCGCAGTTTGCGACGAACCAGGCCGGCTATCCCGACCAGTCCGCTGCCGAACAGCAAGAACGTTCCCGGCTCCGGCGTCGTTCCTCCCGACCCAGAACTTACCGACACATTGTCCAGGAACCAGTAGGCTGGATCGTTGCGGAACGTGAACGACAGGCTCGTTTCGTTACCGGTGGCTACGTTCGTCAAATCGAATTCCTGCCAGCCAAACGCTGCTCCAAAGTTCGTCACGCTCAGCGACGCGTTCCCGAACTGTACGGAAAAGTAGTTTGGCGTGCCGCCCACCGGGTTAGCCAGGAAGAAATCCAGCGTGTACTGTACTCCGGCTACCGTCGGGATTTCCTGCGAAATCGTGGCTGTGTCGCCCACTGGACCAAAGTAAGCTGCGTAATTTCCCTGGTAGGGAGCAAAGCCTCCGGGGCACGTGCTTACACTGCACACGCCGACAAATGAGGTATCTCCACTCACTGTCCAATCGGTGAAATCACCCGTTTCAAAGCCTCCGTTCTGGACCTGCGCCAGCAATGCTGTCCCGAACGTAATAACTGCCAGTGCGAGCGAAATGCGAACCAGTTTGTTAATCAAGGGAAGAGCCCTCCTTTGAATTCCGTTAAAGGGGCTTGAAATGAACACGCAATTCTGGAACCACACCTAAGGCATCGAAAGGATAATCGAGAGAACACCTTAGAAGGCCGCGACTTTATGGCTATGTGCAGAAGATTGCAGTTAGCGGGAAGTTGACTTCCTTTGAAGTAGCGATCTGACCATCAAAGGAGCCTTGTGCAATGGCACAAATGGCTGGCATATCGCCGAATGCCGGGGGACGCACGATCACGAAAAAATCCCGCCATCTTGCGAGATGACGGGATTGCCCTGACTTAAACTCCGAGCCCCACTAAATGGCCACCGGACTTACTTGGTTCACCAAGGCCCGATTTGCCGACGCTCTTAGGGGCGCAGTTTGCGACGAACCAGGCCGGCTATCCCGACCAGTCCGCTGCCGAACAGCAAGAACGTTCCCGGCTCCGGCGTCGTTCCTCCCGACCCAGAACTTACCGACACATTGTCCAGGAACCAGTAGGCTGGATCGTTGCGGAACGTGAACGACAGGCTCGTTTCGTTACCGGTGGCTACGTTCGTCAAATCGAATTCCTGCCAGCCAAACGCTGCTCCAAAGTTCGTCACACTCAGCGACGCGTTCCCGAACTGTACGGAAAAGTAGTTTGGCGTGCCGCCCACCGGGTTAGCCAGGAAGAAATCCAGCGTGTACTGTACTCCGGCTACCGTCGGAATTTCCTGCGAAATCGTGGCTGTGTCGCCCACTGGACCAAAGTAAGCTGCGTAATTTCCCTGGTAGGGAGCAAAGCCTCCGGGGCACGTGCTTACACTGCACACGCCGACAAATGAGGTATCTCCACTCACTGTCCAATCGGTGAAATCACCCGTTTCAAAGCCTCCGTTCTGGACCTGCGCCAGCAATGCTGTCCCGAACGTAATAACTGCCAGTGCGAGCGAAATGCGAACCAGTCTTGCGATCAAGGGAAGTGGCCTCCTAGGAGAGTGCGTCGGGTTCTCCGTACTGGTACTAAGCAAGCCGGCTACCAAATATCTGTTCTCTAAGTGTAAGAGCCGACAGGGCATCTCTGTTCTCAGGACGCCGTGTGTGAAGACTTTTGCAATAAACGGAGAAACGTAATTCCCTCATTGGAAGCACTTTAGTGACGTTTTACCGTCCGCGGCTGCGCCCGGATGAAGCGCCAGTAAATCATCGGCTGAACAGGATCCAACGGCCTTAGGAACCTCAGTATTTTCGCGGATTTGCCATCCCGAAATTCGCTTCTGGAGAGAGTTTCGTCGCCTGCCACCTAATGGTGGGCCATGGCTTGGCTGTTTGCCGCCCGCTATCGCCCCGTCCGTGCCAGTTGGCCTGAATCCTCTCAGTAGTCAAGCTCAGCCGGACGTCCGGTCAGCCGCTCAATGCGCTTGGCAATTGGGGGATGAGTAGAAAACAAATTCGCGAAGGTGACGCCGCTCAGCAGCGGCGCGACGATAAACAGATGTGCGGTCGAGGGGGATGCCTGCATTGGAATGCGCTTGGAATAGGCATCCAGCTTCTTCAGAGCGCTGGCCAAGGCGTACGGATTGCCCGTGAGTTGGGCGCCCGTGGCGTCGGCTTGATATTCCCGCGAACGTGATACCGCGAGTTGAATGAGCGTGGCGGCGATCGGGGCCAGAATGAGCATCAGGAGCCCTACGAAACCGCCTCCCCGATCACGATCGTCGCGATCACCCATGCCGCCAAAGAGCGAAGCCCAATAGCCCATTCGAGCCAGCAAGGTGATTGCGCCGGCCAGCGTTGCCGCCACCGAGCTGATCAGGATGTCCCGGTTCCTGACGTGGCCCAGCTCATGCGCCAGCACGCCTTCGAGTTCCTCGTCGTTCAGCAGATCCAGAATGCCTTGCGTTACCGCAACCGAAGCGTGCTTTGGATTGCGCCCGGTCGCGAAAGCATTCGGCGAATCGGTTGGAATCACGTAAATCTTGGGCATCGGGATGCCCATCTTCTGCGTCAGCTTTTCTACCACCTGATACGCGCGCGGCAGTTGCTCTCGCGTCACCGGCTGAGCCCGGTACATGGCCAAAGCAATCTTGTCGCTGAAAAAATACGAAGCGAAGTTCATGACAATGGCCAGTCCAAAGGCCATTACCATTCCCCGCTCGCCGCCAAATACTTGCCCCATCAACAGCAGGAAAAGCGTTAGCGCAGTCAAGAGTAACGCTGTCTTAAAAGTGTTTCCCATATCTACCAAGTAGATGATAACGGTTGGTCCCGGTTGCGGGAAATCGGAAGTTACGCAAGCCGCGCTCTCCCGTTGAGAAAAGCGAGTGTTCCGAATAAAGGACAGATGTACTATTGCGCAATGGCCAAGCTACCCATTCTTCACTCGCAATCTCATCAGCCGCACGAGGAGCTTATCCTCATCGGCTTTCGTGTAGACGGCCACCACGATGGCCCGCAATTCTACACTTTGCTTGCGGTAGGCGGCGAGAACGAGCGGCCCATCACGGCTGACGGCCGGCTGGTGTTCTTCACTCGTGTGGAACTGGCCGCGAAAGCCCTGGCGCTCGACGGTAGCATGGCCAAGCTCGGTCCGCCTCCACAGGAGCTCGAAACTTTTTGCGACGTAGCGGAAGCTTTCTATCTGGTGAATTCCCAAAACGCCGACCTCGATGGCATCGTGCTCGACTGCCTGTTGATCTTTGACGATCTGGTGCGGGCCACCAGGCTGCACATGCCTGATCGTTATCAGGGGTTGTTGACGGAGTTGGCGGCCCGGCTGACCGAACGCAAGCTGTTGCGCGATATCTTCACCAACCCCTCCCTTCGGGAACATGTAGAAGACGCGCTGTTATGGTGCGTCGGCGCAATCACCGTGAAGGCGCGGATGATCAGCGAGTGATCGAACTGGGCGAGGTTTGATGGCTCATTGGAAATCGCGGTTGCAAACCGCCGGCATGTCGGATTCGCCGCTCTCCGCCGTTCTCTCCTATCTGATTCTGCTGGGTGGACTCATCACGGTGGTAGTGACCGGCTACGTGGTGGTCATCAGCTATTCGCGCCTCCCATTTGCTGAGTCGTGGCTCCAGATATGGGTTGCGGCGAAAGGAATCAGCCCTGTTTCTCCACACTGGTTGTGGCAGCAGCATCTGGAACATAGATTTCCCATTCCAAAATTATTTCTCGCGGTTGACCTCTGGCTGTTTCACGCCAGCCAGCAATTTCTACTGGCTAGTATTTTCACAATTCAACTGCTGCACCTGGCGCTGTTAGGCTGGAGCATCCGCGCCCTGGGCGGCTGGCGCGGAGCCCGCTGGCGCACCGGCTTTGGCCTGGCAGCATTCTGCCTCTTCTTTCCCAGTCAATGGGAGACCTTTGTATTCAGCTTCGAAGTTAACTTTGTCCTTTCAGCCCTGTTCGCCAGCCTGTCGTTCATCGCACTCTTGCTCTACTGGATCAAGTCTCGGCCACAACCGGAGTTCCGCGAGCCCTGGAAGTTCCTGCTGCTTTCCATGTTGGCAGCGCTGGGAGCAACTTTCTCGCTGGCAAACGGGAGCCTCGTCTGGGTGTTGCTGCTGGCGGCTGCGCTGGTCTTACGGTTGCGCCGCTCCGCCGTCGCGACCCTTCTATCCGGTGGAGCGATCAGCATTCTGGGCTACTTTCACGGCTATGTTCGTCCGCCGGAAAGCGATAGCCCCTTGCTGTCGGTGCAACACCCACACCGCGTCTTGGACCATCTCGCAACCTATCTTGGAGCTTCCTGGACAACCGCCTACGGGCATTCGGCAATGTTCTTTGGGTTCGCCGGACTGGCGCTGGCCATCTATGTCGTCTCCCGGTTTCGCTTGCCAGTCGAAGTCTCCCAGGTGTTCTCCATTCAACTGCTGCTGATCTTGATGTTCTGTCTGGCAACGGCAATCATCACTGCCTTGGGGAGATCAAGTTCCGGCATCGCGCAGGCGTTTTCCTCCCGATATCAGACCTTCGCTTTGTTGTTCTGGTGGGCTTTGTTGATGCTCCTGCTGCTGCTGCTGTTTCGCAATAACCATTCGCAACTTCCCATTGTGATGGCGCAGGCGTGCCTGCTGGCGCTCATGCTGGGCGGAATCCGCCTGGCGGGGGATTCAGTCAGACAGGCCAGATTGCATGGCTTCGACCTCAACGTCGCGGCGGCGGCCTTGTTGACCAATACACCCGACCGGGCGCAGCTGAAGCTCATCTATCCGGACCCGAATTTTGTACTTCAAGTAGCGCCTTATATGCGGGAAAAACGATTGTCCATCTTTGCCGACAATGCCGGTCCGGAACTCGGAGAGCGATTGGACACTTTATTTCGTGTGGTTGCTCCGGGCGAAGACGAATGTATTGGCGCTGTTCAATCTGTCGCCGTGGTTGGCGGAGACCCTTCGCAAACTCTGAAAATCACCGGCTGGGCGTGGGATCGCCGGCGCCAGCGGACTCCCTCCCAGATCATAGCCACACGCGACGGAGTGATTGTTGGTCTGGGAGCGGTGGGCGATTGGCGTCCCAACCTCCGCGCGGCTCATCGTTTCTTGAGAACCAGTTTCGTTGGATTTACCGGATACGTGAAGAACGTGCAGCCTTCGGCTCCCCTAACTATTTACGCCGTACTCGACAGGAAACCTCCCGAAGCGTGCTCTATCGCGGACTTGCCGGCGGGTGTACCGTAATTCGCAAGAGCGCTATCGTAAGACCTGACTGCGAAACGCAGAGGTAGGCCCGTTGGAAATTGCTGCAGCCCGTGACCCTTTCAGTTTGACCGCGAAAAGTCGCGACAGGTTCCAAGCGCGCATCGCAGCCCCTTTTTCCTACGCAATTCTGCTGGGCGGAATCATCACCCTAGGCGTCGCTGTCTACCTGGTGATCGTCAGCTACTCGAGCCTTCCTTACGCCGATGGCTGGGATGAAGTGGGTGCCGCTGCCTACGGAACCAGTCAACTCAATCCGGCGTGGCTGTGGGTACAACACAGCGAACACCGGCTGATCATTCCGAAGATTTTTCTGGCGATAGATCTCAGTCTGTTTCGCGCTAACCAAGAATTTCTATTGGCAAGCATTCTTGCCATTCAGTTGCTTCACCTGATTTTGTTGGCCTGGAGCATGCGTGTGCTTGGCGGTTGGCGCGGAGCCGTGTGGCGTACTGGTGCAGGACTCGCGGCATTCTGCTTGTTCTGTCCTACGCAATGGGAGAACTTCACTTGGGGATTTCAGGTCTGCTTCGTACTCCCGGGCCTCTTCGCCACATTGTCGTTCGTCGGATTGCTGATGTACTGGATGGATTCGCGGCACCCTGACAGGCAGCGCTCGTGGCTCTGGCTTGCGGCTTCTAATCTGGCAGCGCTGGGCGCCACCTACTCCCTGGCCAATGGCACCCTGCTTTGGCCGATCCTGATCGCGGCCGCGATCCTGCTTCGCCTGAAACTTCCCGCCACGCTGAGTTTTGTCGTCGCCGGTACGGTCAGTACTGCGCTGTACTTCTTCCACTACCTTCGACCCCCCTGGCATGCCGACCCGCTATCGTCCCTTGGCCAGCCCATTGGACTGGTGAAATACCTGGCGGGATATTTCGGAAGCTCATGGCTCCGCTGGCACTTCCATCTGGGCGGATTTCTCGGATTGGCGGGTCTGGCTGCCGCAGCCGCCGTCACTCTCGGTTTCTGGTCTTATGCTCGTAGCCGCCGGGCTTTTGCCATTCAGCTGGTGCTGACCTTGCTGTTTTGTGGAGGCACTGCTTTCATTACGGCTTTAGGCAGATTGAACTTCGGCATTGGCCAATCCTTCGCCTCGCGATATCAGACCATCGCTCTTCTGTTCTGGTGCTGTCTTGGTCTAATGGTATTGCTTCTGGCGACCGCAACCGAAGGAACAGGACTTCGCCTGATCGCCGTCCAGATTTGCCTGCTTGCTGTAATGGCCAGCGGCGCCGTCCGCGTTCAGGGTCCAATCGCCGATGCCAGAATGCACGGATTTCGCCTGGATCGGACCGCCATGTCGTTGCTCACCAATGTATCCGACCAGCAGAACTTCGAGTTGGCTCTCGGCCAGCAACCTCAACAACTCATCGCCGAAATAAAGTATCTTCGGACGCACCGGCTGTCGGTGTTCTCCAGCGATGCTTACCTGCAACTAGACACGCCTCTGAGCTCCACGTTCCGTGTGGTTGCTGCCGGCGAATGTCGCGGAGCATTGGAATCCACAACCTCACTGGCAAGTCTCGGAACTCCCGCTCTTGGGATCAGCGGTTGGGCTTGGGACTATCAACATCACCGGCCCCCGCTCCGAGTGATCGCTACCGTAAATGGTGTGATCACCGGTCTGGCAGCGGTCGGCGGAGAACAGCCTGCTCTACGGAACGCCAAGCCCTACGTGAAAACTGACTGGACCGGGTTCGGCGGCTATGTTCGTGATGTACGGCCGGCAATTCCGGTAAATATCTACGCCGTGCTCAGCGAGAATCCCCCTGAAGCCTGCCCGATCGCAACCGTAAATTATTCAGAAGTGAAGTAGTCCACTGTGATCGGATTTTCGAACAGCGAGTAGTCGCGGGTCACGACGGTGATGCCGCTATCGGTGACGTGGTATTTCTGACGGTCAGCTTCGGTGTCGTAACCGATGACCGTGCCTTCCGGAACTTGGACGTCGCGGTCGATGATGGCCTTGCGGATGCGGCAATGTCGGCCAATGTTCACATGCGAACACAGAATGCTGGTGTCGACATGCGAATAAGAGTTGACCCGAACGTCGGGCGACAGAACACTGCTGCTCACCGAGCTGCCGGAGATAATGCAACCCATGGACACGATGGAATCGTGCGCCTCGCCGGTGCGGCCCGGATCGTTGAAGACGAACTTGGCCGGCGGGTATTGACGCATGTGGGTGCGGATCGGCCACGCACTATCGTATAAGTTAAAAACTGGAGCCACCGACACCAGATCCAGGTTGGCCTCGTAATACGCTTCCAGTGTTCCTACATCGCGCCAATACAGCGCTTCCTTTCGGTTTTCATCAATAAAGTTGAACGAGTAAACCTTGTAGTCGTCCACCATCCGCGGCAGAATGTTATGCCCGAAATCGTGGCGCGAAGCTGGATCTTCCGCATCCTTCAGCAGCACCGGGATCAGCACGTCGGTGTTGAACAGATACACGCCCATGGAGGCGGAAACCATGCGCGGGTTGTAGGGCGAACGCAAGTCGGTGGTCTCCGGCTTTTCCTGGAAACCGACGACCCGGCCGGTGCGATCGATTTCCACCACGCCGAAGTGCCGCGTCTCCGCCGGATCGATCAGAATGGTGGCTAGCGTCACATCTGCCCCGGAATCTTTATGCTGCCGCAGCATCAGATCGTAATTCATCTTGTAAATATGATCGCCCGACAGAATGAGCACGTAGCGCGGCTGTTCCGATCCGATGGAGTAAATGTTCTGGTACACCGCATCGGCGGTCCCCATGTACCAGTTCTCGCTGACCCGCTTCATCGGCGGCAGGATCTCGATAAACTCCCCCAGCTCGCGGCCCACAATGTTGCCCCAGCCTTCGCGAATGTGCCGGTTCAACGATAAGGCTTTGTACTGCGTCAGGATGTAAACCCGACGGAGATCGGAGTTAATGCAGTTGGAAAGCGTGATGTCGATGATGCGATAGATGCCGCCGAAGGTAACGGCCGGCTTGGCGCGATCGCGCGTCAGGGGATAAAGTCGCTCGCCTGCTCCTCCCGCCAGCAAGACTCCAAGAGTGTCTCTCATCTGATGATGTCCTGACTGCGAATGTACCGAACTTGGAGCCTATGGAGATTGTCTGGGAAGGCGTAACGCCCAGATGGGAGCTTGCCGACCCGGCAGGCGAAAGCGCATCTTAGCACATTGCGTTGCCGCCCGAAGTGAAGTTGAAAAGCTCTGCACGCGCATCAGCCGGCATCGTCCAGGCTGATGCGCAGAGACTTCAGGAACTTCACGTCCTGCGAGGTCATCTCGAAATCCGAGCTGGAATGCTGGCGATTGACCGAGGCGGTTTCGGCGCCATCCTCATCGGACTGGTTGAATCCGATGGTCGCCTCCAACACAACAAAAACATCGTACCCCCCCGCTTTGATGCGCGAGATTACTTCCGCAATCTGATCCGAGTCGGAAAGCGAATTGTTGATGGCGTCCCCTAATTCCTTCATCATGCTGTTGAGTCGCTTATCCATCATTGCACCTGCGCCCTCTACGGGATAGCGGACGGGAAGTCCTTGGAACTCATACTAGCCCCGAGCCCGAAAACCTGCCACTGGTTCGCCAATCCGGCGTTAATAGTTTAGATGCTGCGCCGGGAAGCGGAGTTTGGCCGCAATTGGCATGCGAGCCCCTCCTGCTCACTGCTAAAATGAGATTCCACAAAACACTTTGCACCAGAGGTCAAGCTTGCCATCCCGCGATTTTGGTACCCACGGACGCGCCTTCTTGCGGGTTGCAGGGCGAAAGACTGGCGAAAATCGCTGGGTTCGAGCTTTTTATCACGCCGGCAGCGTGACCCTCCAGAGCCTTGGACGGGTTCTTCATGTTCTATGGCTCGAGGTCACAGGCCTGTTTTTTCTGGTGCTCGCGCTGGTTGGCGGCGGCGCTGCCGTACGCGAATACCATCGCCACACCGCCGGAAACGGATCGACCGCGAAAATGTTGCTGGCGGCCGCATTTGCGCTGGTGTTTGCATACTTCGGCGTGAGTTCGTTCTGGCGATCACGAAAGAAATAGTTGCAGGTCGCGAGTTTTCAGGCTGCGAGCAGTCGACGTGGCTCGAACTTAATCTATCTCGAAAATTGTTTCGTATCACGGTAAGTCTCGACAGTTTGCCAAAAAATTCGCGCAGCCTGATCCTGCAGGTCGTGCTTCAACTCGCCGTAACAAGTCTCTTGTTTTTTGTCATCGCGAACCGAAGTCAGACTGGCCATGTTGCAAACTCGAGACTTGAAACTGCTTTCGGCAAACCAGCCACTTTGTGATACGTGTCATAGCTGAGTTCGGGTCGAGGCCCGATAATAAAATCATCTCTTAACCTCGAGGCCCTACTCCCATGGCCGAAACAAAACAAAAGACCGCCGTAGCCACCAAGCCTGGCGACACCCAGGAAACTTCTTCTCACATCAGCGTTCATCCGCTTTACACGCCGTCCGATCTGGAAGGCTGGGACTACGCCAGCGAAGTTGGCTATCCCGGACAGTTTCCCTACACCCGCGGGGTGCAGGCCACCATGTACCGGGGACGGCTCTGGACCATGCGGCAATACGCCGGTATGGGCGACGCCGACGAGTCCAACCGCCGTTACAAATACCTGCTCAGCCAGGGAACGACCGGGCTAAGCGTAGCTTTCGATCTGCCCACCCAGATCGGCCTTGATTCCGACAACGAGCTTGCCATTGGCGAAGTTGGCAAGGTGGGCGTGGCCATCGACTCCATCGACGACATGATGCGGCTGTTCGATGGCATCGACCTGGAGAAGATATCCACCTCGATGACCATCAATGCCAGCGCTGCAATACTGCTGGCGCTCTACATCGTGACCGCCCGCCGCACCGGCCGCGACGTTCGCAAACTTGCTGGGACAATCCAGAACGATGTGCTGAAGGAATACATTGCCCGCGGAACGTATATTTACCCGCCGGCCCAGGCCATGCGCATCATTACCGACATCTTTTCTTATGCGAACGAAAACGTGCCCGAGTGGAACACCATCTCCATCTCCGGATATCACATGCGCGAAGCCGGCTCCACGGCCGTCCAGGAAGTGGCCTTCACCCTGGCCAATGGCATGACATATGTGCAGGCCGCCATTGACGCCGGACTCGATGTGGACAAGTTTGCACCGCGCCTGTCCTTCTTCTTCAATGCGCACAGCAATTTTCTGGAAGAAGTGGCCAAGTTCCGCGCTGCCCGGCGCATGTGGGCGCATATTATGCGCGATCATTTCGGCGCCAAGAACGCAAAATCGCAGATGCTGCGCTTCCACACTCAAACAGCAGGCTCAACCCTGACAGCGCAGCAACCGGAGAACAACATCGTGCGCACGGCGCTGCAGGCTATGGCTGCGGTGCTTGGCGGAACGCAGTCGCTGCATACCAATTCGTTTGACGAGGCGCTAGCGTTGCCTACCGAACAATCGGCGCGCATCGCGCTGCGCACACAACAGATCATTGCCTACGAATCTGGAGCAGCGCAGACCATCGATCCCCTCGCCGGCTCTTACTACATGGAGTCGCTCACCAATCAGATCGAGGCAAACGCCCTCGCCTATCTGGAAAAGATCGACGCCATGGGCGGCATGTTAAAGGCGATCGAGCGCGGCTTTGTGCAGCAGGAAATCCAGAACGCGGCTTACGAATATCAGAAGGCGGTCGATAAAAAGCAAGCCGTCGTGGTCGGCGTAAATGGCTTTACCTTGGAGCAGGAGAAGCCGATTCCATTGCAACATATCGACGAGTCGCTGGAACGCAAGCAGGTCGAGCGCTTGCGAGCTGTCCGCGCGAAACGCGATCAGGCCAAGTGGCAAGCTGCGGTGAAAGCAGTGGAAGACACAGCGCGCGGCACCGGCAATCTAATGCCCGTGATTCTGGAAGCCGTGGAGGCCCACGCCACTGTCGGCGAAATCTCCGATGCCATGCGCCATATATACGGCGAATACCACGAGACGGTCGTGATCTGAATGCGGCCCATCGATCGATCGAAGATCAAAGCATCCTCACGCCGCTCGCGCACGTCTGATGTGACGTGAAAGCTGCAGCTCGACCTTTGTCTTATGGCGCATCTCTGAACGGCGACCAAGCCGAGTTTCGTGTCTGGGCGCCTATCCCTCACGACATCACTCTGCGACTAATGCGCGCTGGCGCCGAGCCGCAAGACATCGCGATGCGTCGTGACGGCGAGGACTTCGTTGCAACCGCTCAGGCTGCGGCCGGCGATCGCTACGCGTACGTTCTCGATGGCGGCCCGCCCCTCCCTGATCCCGTATCACGATTTCTGCCCGCAGGCGTGCATGGCCCCACCCAGATCGTTGATCCCTCGGCATTCCCCTGGAGCGATCAGAACTGGCGCGGCCGTGAGCTTCCCGACTACGTCATTTACGAACTGCACATCGGCACCTTCACACCGGAAGGAACTTTCGACGCTGCCATCGACAAGCTGGAATATCTGAAGCAGCTTGGCATCACCGTGATCGAGATCATGCCGGTCTCAGCCTTCCCTGGCAGGCGCGATTGGGGATACGACGGCGTTTCTCCTTATGCGGTGCAGGCCAACTACGGCGCCCCGGACGGGTTCAAGCAATTTGTCGATGCCGCTCATCGCACCGGATTGGCAGTGATGCTCGACGTGGTCTACAACCATCTCGGTCCGGAAGGCAATTACCTGCCAAAGTTTGGCCCGTACTTCACGGCACATCATCGGACGCCGTGGGGCGACGCGGTGAACTACGACAGCGAGGGCTGCGAGCGTGTGCGCCGTTACGTGGTCGAGAACGCGCTGTATTGGATTCGCGAGTATCACCTCGACGGCTTGCGGCTGGACGCAGTGCAGACCATCAAAGACGATTCGCCCAAACACATCGTGGCGGAAATTCAGGAGCAGGTGCAGAGGTTAGCGGGCGAGTTGAATCGCACGCTGTGCGTGATCACCGAGACGGACGAAAACGATTCGCGCTACATCCAGACTCCGGCTGCTGGCGGTTACGGATTGAACGCAATGTGGAGCGACGACTTCCATCACGCCGTGCATGCCTTCTTCACCGGCGAGCGCCAGGGCTATTACCTGGACTTCGGCGATCCCAATGACATTGGCCGTGCCCTCAGCGATGGCTACGTTTTTCAGGGAGAATATTTTCGCTTCTGGCATGCCGCGCGAGGAACAAGCGCAAACGATGTTCCGTTGCCGGCCAATGTCATCTGCACACAAAATCATGACCAGGTAGGCAACCGCGCCCAGGGAGAAAGGCTGAGCGTTCTGATTTCGCGTGGCGCACGCAAATTGTCGGCGGCGCTCCTGTTGCTTGCGCCGCACACACCTTTGCTGTTCATGGGGCAGGAATACGACGAGACGGCGCCGTTCCAGTTCTTCGCCGACTTTCAAGATCCTGCCCTGAAGAAAGCAGTCAGCGACGGACGGCGCAGCGAGTTCAAAGATTTCGATTTCGCCGATGTGCCCGACCCCGAAGATCCAGCAACCTTCGAGCGCTCGAAGCTGACCTGGGCGGACGGCCCAAACAACCGGGACATGCTGGAGTGGTATCGGCAGCTTCTGCAGGTACGCAAGCTGTACGTAACTCCCGGAGAGCGCACCGCCGACACGCAATACTCCGATGGTGTGCTGACGATGCACGTGCCAGCCCGCGATCCGAAAGTATTGCTGCAGGCGGCTTTGCTTCCAAGTGCGAAATTGCCCGTGGTCGAGGGCGGCTGGCGCGAGCTGCTACATTCGCAGGAGGGTGGCCACAACGTAAGAGTTTTGATCAAATCGTGAGGACGGCAAGCTTCCTCCGTCAGATAGCATGCGACCCTGGTTTCACCATTGAAGTTCGGAATGGAACTCTGCGTCACTCATCAATAAATAAAGAAAAAAGCACCGAACTCACATCGTGCCGCTGCGCCCGCATAACTCCGAACAGGCCGTTTTGCCTGTAGAATCAAAGTAGCACTCAGCAAGCTACCTCGCATGGATCCATCACTCATACGAAACTTCGCCATCATCGCCCATATCGATCATGGGAAGAGCACGCTCGCCGACCGTTTGCTGGAGCTCACGGGCTCGCTGACGGCGCGCGAGATGGAGGCTCAGGTGTTGGACACGATGGATCTGGAGCGCGAACGGGGCATCACCATCAAAGCGCATTCCGTTCGCATGATGTATCCCGCGGCCGATGGCACCATTTACCAGCTCAACCTGATCGACACACCCGGCCACGTGGATTTCAGCTACGAAGTTTCGCGCTCACTGGCTTCTTGCGAAGGCGCGCTGCTGGTCGTTGATGCATCGCAGGGCGTGGAAGCGCAGACGCTTGCCAACGCTTATATCGCCATCAACAATGGCCTGGAAATTATTCCCGTCATCAACAAAATTGATTTGCCCAGCGCCGACATTGAGCGCACCAAAGAGATGATCGAGAGCGCGGTGGGCCTGGACGCTTCGCATGCGCTGGCCATCAGCGCCAAGACAGGCCAGGGCGTTCCGGACGTGCTGGAAGCGATCGTCAAGCACGTTCCTCCGCCGAAGGGTCGCGCCGCCAATCAACTGCAGGCGCTGATCTTCGATTCCTGGTTCGACTCCTATCGCGGCGTGGTGGTGCTGGCGCGCGTGATCCAAGGCGTGCTCAGCAAGGGCCAGCGTATTCGCCTGATGTCGAATGGCCGCACTTTTGACGTGGAAACGCTCGGCATACTGACGCCCAAACCAGTGGAAGTCGACCAACTTTCCGCCGGCGAAGTGGGCTTCCTGATCGCCAACATCAAGAATGTTGCCGACACCAAGATCGGCGACACCATTACCGACGATCATCATCCGGCAATTGAGGCGCTGCCGGGATTCGAAGAGCTGAAGCCGATGGTGTTCGCCGGGCTCTACACCGTGGACGCACACGAGCACACGCTTTTGCGCGAAGCTCTGGAGAAATTACGGCTCAACGATTCGTCCTTCTTCTTCGAGCCGGAGAGTTCGGTGGCACTGGGCTTCGGATTCCGCTGCGGGTTTCTCGGCCTGCTGCACATGGAAATCATCCAGGAGCGGCTGGAGCGCGAATACGATCTTGACCTGATCACGACCGCGCCCGGCGTGCGTTACAAAATCACGCTGACCGACGGCACTGTCGTCGAGGTCGACAATCCTTCGCGCTGGCCCGATCCCAGCGAGATTGCCAAGATCGAAGAGCCGGTAATTCTGGCGACCATTCTTACCAACGAAGAGTACGTCGGCGGCATCCTGAAGCTGGTGGAAGACAAGCGCGGCAAGCAGAAAGGCTTCGAATACGTCAGTTCGACACGGGTCATGCTGAGTTACGAATTGCCGCTGAACGAAATCGTACTCGACTTCTACGACCGGTTGAAAACCGTTTCGCGCGGCTACGCTTCGCTGGACTATCACCTCGCCGGAGCGTGGCAGTCGCCCATGGTGAAGCTGGACATCCTGATTTCGGGCGAGCCGGTGGATGCGCTCTCTATCATCGTGCATCGCGATTTTGCCTACGATCGCGGGCGGGCACTGGTGTCGAAGATGCGGGAGTTGATTCCGCGGCAGATGTTCGAAGTCGCGATCCAGGCCGCGATTGGAGCCAAAGTGATCGCCCGCGAGACCGTCGCCGCCATGCGCAAGAACGTCATCGCCAAGTGCTACGGCGGAGACATCAGCCGCAAGCGCAAACTGCTGGAGAAGCAGAAAGCAGGCAAGCGCCGAATGAAACGTGTCGGCCGCGTCGACATTCCGCAAGAAGCTTTTCTGGCAGTACTGAGGGTCGGAGAAGACTAGCCAGAGTTGGGCTCTTGATCGCCTTATCCAAATGACTCCCGCCGAGATCCGCGTACTCACAGCTGACGACGCCCTAGCCTATTCGAGGCTGCGGTTGGAAGCGCTCGAGTCAGAACCTCAAGCATTTGGTTCGTCGGACGTCGAGCACCGCCGCCTCGCCATCGAAACGATTCGAGCACGCATCTCTCCCGATCCGGCAAACAAGTTTGTCGTGGGCGCTTTTCTCGGGGGACAACTGATCGGAACGGCGGGCCTGGTCCGTGAACCCAACTTGAAGGAACGCCACAAGGCGCGAATTTGGGGCGTTTATGTGAAGGCGAACCTACGTGGCCAGGGCATAGGCCGCGGCATGCTCACTGAAATCCTGCAGCGCGCCACCAGAATCGAAGGCGTCGAGCAGATCCTGCTGGCTGTTGCCGCTCCTCAAACCGCCGCTATCGCGCTTTATCACTCCTTTGGATTCACACCCTACGGCCGCGAGCCCCGCGCGTTAAAGATTGGCGATCATTACCTTGATGAAGAACTGATGGTGCTGCACCTGAGCAAGCACGCTACGTCGCACAGGACCGCCAGATAACCGGCTTCTTGAAGAACAATGATCACCTCAAGGCGTTTCCCGTCACCGTCTTAACCGACCGCAAATAATTCCGCCGCAACCCATGGGATCGGCACTCCAATAAGGAAAGGGACGGACCGGTGTCCGTACCTTGGTTACAGAATTTCGCAACCTACCTTACAGAATGTACCGCGACAGATCCTGATCTTTCACGATATCGGTCAGCGTCTTGCGCACGTAGTCGGCATCGATGGTCACCTGTTTTTCCTTCATGTCGGGCGCCTCAAAGCTGATCTCGTCCAACACCTTTTCCATGATGGTGTGTAGGCGGCGCGCGCCGATGTTCTCTGTGCCTTCATTCACCCGGAAGGCAAAGTTGGCCATTTCGGCCAGCGCTTCGGGAGTGAACTCCAGCCTCAGCCCTTCGGTGTCAAGCAAAGCAATGTACTGCTTGGTCAGCGAGGACTTTGGCTCGGTGAGGATCTTGATGAAGTCCTCCACGGTCAGAGATTGCAACTCCACGCGAATGGGGAAACGGCCTTGCAACTCAGGGATCAGGTCGCTGGGCTTGGAAACATGAAACGCGCCGGCGGCGATGAACAGGATGTGGTCGGTGCGCACCATTCCGTATCGCGTGTTCACGGTGGTGCCTTCAACGATGGGCAGAATATCGCGCTGCACGCCTTCGCGCGAAATGTCGGGACCGTGTCCGCCCTCGCGGCCGGCAATCTTGTCGATCTCGTCGAGAAAGATGATGCCGGAATTTTCCACGCGCTCGACCGCGATGCGCGTGACCTGGTCCATATCGACCAGGCGCTGCTCCTCTTCCTGAATGAGGTATTCGAAGGCCTCGCTAACCTTCATCTTCCGCTTCTTGGTGCGCTGGCCGAAGATGTTAGGCAACATGTCTTTCATGTTGACGTCCATCTCCTCCACGCCCTGGTTGGTAATGATCTCGAACGCGGGCATCGATTTTTCGCGTACGTCCAGTTCAACAATGCGCTCGTCGAGCTTGCCCTCGCGCAACTGCTGGCGCAATTTCTCGCGCGTGCGCGACCCGGGCTCACCGGCCAACAGAGGCTCGCTGTTAACGTCGAATCCAATCTGCTTCTGGTCGGATGCGGCGGGACGCGGCGGAACCTGCGCCGGCATCGACGGCAGCAACAGGTCCAGCAGCCGCTCTTCGGCATTCATCTCGGCTTTGTCGGCGACGTCTTCCAGCTTCTCCTCGCGCACCATGTCGATAGCGATCTCGACCAGGTCGCGGATCATCGACTCCACGTCGCGTCCCACATAGCCGACCTCGGTGAACTTCGAAGCCTCAACCTTCATGAACGGAGAGTTTGCCAGCTTGGCCAGGCGGCGGGCGATCTCAGTCTTGCCTACGCCGGTGGGGCCCATCATGATGATGTTCTTGGGAATGACCTCTTCGGCCAGTTCGGCGGAAAGCTTCTGACGCCGCATACGATTGCGCAGCGCAATGGCCACGGCGCGCTTCGCCTGATCCTGGCCTACGACATATTTGTCGAGCTCGCGCACGATTTCGCGCGGCGTGAGCTCGTCAAGTGCGACGTGTTCGTCATCGGTAGTTGCGGGAAGATAAATAGCCATAATCAGTTGTCAGTTCTCAGTTGTCGGTTCTCAGTTTCAGCTGTCGGTTTGCGGTTCGTGCATGTACTGACAACTGACAACCGGCCACTGACAACTGCCTTTTACAGCTCCTCAATCGTGATGTGATCGTTGGTATAAATGCAAATCTTGCCGGCGATCTTCATCGCCTCTTCGGCGATGGCGCGCGGCGCCAGGGACGTATGTTCGAAGAGTGCGGTGGCAGCGGCAGTGGCGTACGGGCCTCCGCTGCCGATAGCCGCGATGCCAGTATCCGGCTCGATCACATCGCCCTGTCCGCTGATCAGAAACGTCTGACCCTGGTCTGCGACCAGCAACAGCGCTTCCAGCGAGCGCAGCATTTTGTCGGTGCGCCAGTCCTTGGCTAGCTCGACCGCGGCGCGACCCAAGTTGCCGTGATACTGCTCCAGCTTGGATTCGAAGCGGGCGAACAGAGAGAACGCGTCGGCGGTGGATCCGGCGAAGCCGGCGAGAATCTTGTCCTGATAAAGCCGGCGAATCTTGCGAGCGGTATGCTTGATGACGCCTTCTCCGAGGGTGACCTGGCCGTCTCCTGCCATCACCACTTTCCCATCCCGGCGAACGCAAAGAACTGTAGTAGAGCGGATCAAACGCTTACGAGTCATGAATAGGCCCGATTATAACAGCGTTTGGGGCGAGTTCGCCGGAAGTTGAGTCGAAGTGACTAAGATTTTGGGGCATGAATATATTGGCTAATCAGCCAAAGATATCAGTGCCGATTTTGGCGGCTATCCCTTCGCTACGGATTCCTGTGGGCTTCCATCCAGTTGCTCCAATAGATCGTCGACCCTTGCCTCCAGAATATTGCGGATGGAACAGATTCCCAGCACCTTGCCGCGCTCGTCGACAATCGGCATGTGGCGATAATGCCGTTCCAGCATGACCGCCAGCGCTTCACTGGGAGTGGTCTCTTCCGTGGCCATCTCCACGATGGAGCTCATCAACTCGCGCACCGGAGTACTCTTAGGATCGCGACCGCTGAGAGCGAACTTGGCCAGCACGTCGCGCTCGGTAAACATGCCCGCCACTACTCCCTGTTCGTCAATGACCGCAACCGCGCCTACGGTCCGATCGATCATGGTTTGCACAGCTTCTTCCACCGTTGCCAGCAGTGATACGGTCGCCGGGCCCTCATCGCACCATTTAAGAAGACTCATAATCTAAGATTCCTTTCAAAAAGCAAGTGCGAGGTTATGTTTCCCAGCCGGCAGAGTCAAGGTCATGCGACACAAAATAAGCGTCGGACTGCGCGAAACCGTGGCGACTTGCACTCCCGGAGTTGAGCTGGCACCCGCCAAAAGCGGATAATCCGATTATGCTTTCGCGACGTTTTGTGCAGCCATGGACTGTCGCCCTGACGGTGATTATTTCTTCCAGCGCTCTGTGGGCCTTTAAGGACTTCGTACCGCCGCACGCGGAGAATGCCAGCACTTATCCGTGCAAGGACGCTCATCCCACCGAAAAGGTGACCATGGCGGTCGATGTCTACAATGCCCCTCCCAAGGCCGACATCTTTATAACGCCATACCCTCAGGAAGGCATTCTGCCGGTGTTCCTGATCATCACCAACGACGGCGACCAACCGATCACGGTGAAAAACATGCAGGCGGAACTGGTCACCGTCAGGCGCTCAAAGCTGGAGTCGCTTACTGCCGACGACGTTTTTCGGCGCGTGGCGCATGTCAGTGGCAACAGTACAAGCCCACCGGCTCGCGTAGGACCGATTCCGCTCAGCGGCAACAAGAACAAGAAGGCGCAAAAGCAGTACGCAGAAATTATGAACTCCATCTTTATGGCTGCTGCAGTCGAGCCGCACACTACCAAGTCTGGGTTTCTATTCTTCGATATACGGGACGTGAAACAGCCGGTCGATGGCGCGCATGTCTACTTGACCGGAGTACGTGACACCGACGGGAATGAGTTAATGTATTTCGACGTTCCGCTGGTTCCCCCGAGTGCGAGTGGCGCCCAATAGTCTTGGGCTGATGCCGGTCAATCGTTAAATCCTTAGGAAGATCAGAATCTAGAACAACGTTGACTGTGCCGGTCCACTGCCGTCACCGCCAGCCAGTTCGCTGATCTGCGCGATGTATTTGTCTGCATCGAATTTCTTCCGGGCCGCGTTGCCCGACATATAGCGAATCGTGCCGAAGATCGGTCGGTCGAACCAGGGGCGGTCGAACTTGCCGGCGATCGACCAGGCGATCCCGGCGTACCCATCAGGGTCGCGGCCGTCGAGAAAATACTTGTCGTTGAGATAGACCGCAGTCTGATAGGCCACCGCAGGCGACGGGCTCCACTCCAGAATTTTCTTCGCCCAGTACATGCGCATGTAGTTGTGCATCCATCCGGCGTGGAGCATCTGGTTTTGGGCGGCATTCCACAAGTCATCCTGAGTGTCGGCCTGCTCCATTTGCTGGCGGGAATAGACGATGGGTCGCCCGTCCAGTGCGTGCTTGCTCAGGGTCCGATGCGCCCAGTCGGGCGCACTCTCGATGGAGTCGTACAGTGGATTGAAGTGTACGAAATTGACCGACAGCTCACGCCAGGTGATGAGCTGATCCAGAAAGTCGTCCTTGGCCGCGCGCGACGCCTTGGCCTGATCTACCGCTCGCACGATGGTGTGCGGACCGATGTGTCCGAAATGAAGGTAAGGCGAGAGCCGGCTGGTTCCGTCGAGTTCCGGCTTACCGTGACGTTCGGGATAGTGGGCCAGCTTGTGGGTAACGAAGTCGTCCAACAACTTCAACGCTTCGCCTGTGCCTCCCCCAAACGAGGTCACAGGTTTCACCGACCGATCCAGACCTTTCCAATCTTCCGTGATGTCGAACGAGCCGTCGTCAGGCAAAGCGGGTAAACCGCGGGGCTTCTGCCACTCGATTTTGGCCTTGGCATTCGCTGCCGGCACAAGGAATTGTTCCAACTGCTTTTTCAATCGAGGGCGAATGCTGCGCGCCGCATACTGTTCCTTCTCCAGCAGCCTCGACGGGACGAGGACGTCGGCATCCACCGTCCACAGAGGTACGCTGAGCTTCTTCGCGGCTAGCTCTCGCCAGTGGCGGGGCTCGCGCATGGGATTTTCATCGCCGACCACCAGTGACGCCTTCACCTCATGGCAAAATTTCGCCAGTGAGTGATCGGGATAGCGCCGCAGGACAAAGCCGATGCAACGCTTGTGCGCGCCTTCCGCAATGCCTGGAACTCCCTGCGCCAGGAACGCGTAGTGCCGCAGATTGGCGTTGGGATAAAAGGGAACCGGCGCGAAAAAGATCACCACCGGCTGATAAAGCGCGTTAGCTACCGCTACGGCAACATCGAGTGCTGGATTGTCGAGCGCGCGTTGTGCCCGCTGCATCCAGTACACGACACATCGACCGCCGGGATCAGGCATTCCGGCGCGGCGGATCGTGATGCGGGGATCCGAGGTTAGATGTTCCAGCTCGCTTATAGCACTCAAGAGCAAACCTATTCCTGACGGCAATACTATTCCGATGCAATCATCAAGAAGGGACGACATCCGATTTGTAGAATATTTCCCTGACTCTTCGAACCCCAGCGGAGAAAAGCAAGCGAGCACAAACAAGGTCGGCGCCAAGGGCATAGCCTGAAGTGGCTCAGGTACGCGGAAGCCTAGCCTGAATCAGCATCGCGGGCCGCCAGCACTTCATCGGCAACCGCTGCGGCTTGTACGGCAGGCTTCACATCATGAACGCGCACCATGTGGACGCCGCCTAAGATGCTGGCCACCATGGCCGCGAGGGATCCGTAGAGGCGGTCGGAGGCCGGCGATTCTCGCCCCGCCCGCTTACTTACCGTGCGGCCGACAAAAGATTTACGTGAGGTTCCTGCCAGCAAGGGAAATCCCAGTTGATGCAGCTGATCGAGATGCGCTAGCAGGGGATAGTTCTCCTCGAAGTTTTTACCGAAGCCGAAGCCGGGATCAAGCACAATCCGCAAACGTTGCACACCGCGCTCGATCGCAACCTGAACCCGGTTCGCCAGGTCATGCGCGACCCCCGACGTTACCTTGCCTTGTGGCGGAAGAGTGCGCCACTCTTCGGGCCGGCCGAGCGTGTGCATGAGCACCACGCCGCACTCCAATTCCGCGCAGGTGCGACCCATCTGCGAGTCCCATTGAAAGGCGCTGACATCATTGACGATCTCCGCACCGGCGGCGACGGCGGCCCGGGCTACTGCCGACTTGTAGGTGTCGACGGATAGTATCGCGTCCGGACGCGCACCCAAAATTCCTTCCAGCACCGGCATGATTCGCCGCAGTTCTTCGTCTGCGGTAACCACTGGCTTGGCGCTTGCAGTTGCCTCGCCGGAAACGATGCGTGCGCCCGGCCTGGTGGATTCGCCCCCGATGTCGAGCAAATCCGCGCCTTCCTCGAGCAATCGCAGAGCGTGGCCCACTGCCTTTTCCGGAGTCAGAAAATTTCCGCCGTCAGAAAAAGAGTCGGGAGTAACGTTAACCACTCCCATAATAAGGGTCCGCTCTCCCAACTCCATAGCCCGGGAACGAAGTTGCCAGCGATAGCGGGGCCGCATGTTGCGATTGTAATGGCCACGCAGTAGAACGGTAGAACAACCTTGCGTTAAAGGCACCTTCGCTCTTGGCCGATTGGTGAGATGGCCGCAGCTAAGCCTTTTGCATGGCAATGCTAGAATCGGGGAAAGTAGTTCTTATGTCCCGGGTCCGCTATTTCGCTGTCGTTGCCGTCTGGGTTGCGCTGCTAACTTATGCTTACGCGGGAAACCCGAAAGCCGATGGTAAGCCGGAAAATCGGCGCAAGCTAAATCACGACATTGCCGAGATTCTCGGTGATCCCGACACCGCGCGGGGCTTCTGGGGAGTCTATGCCGTCTCGCTTGATACCGGCCGGCCAATCTTCGCGCTCAATCAGGACAAGCTGTTCACCCCGGCATCCAACACCAAGCTTTTCACCACCGCCGCAGTGTTCGGACTGATTGGTCCCGAATATCGCTTTAAGACCACGGTCGAGACCATGGGCACGGTCGACAAATATGGCCGTTTGAACTCCGATCTGGTGGTGGTTGGTCGTGGCGATCCCAATTTATCCGGCCGCACCTTGCCTTACAACCTGCACACCGAACGCAAGGCGCCACCCATTCAGGTACTGCAAAACCTGGCAGATCAACTGGTGCAGCACGGCTTGAAGTACATTGACGGCGACGTCATAGCAGATGATTCCTACTTTGTTTTCGAGCGTTATGGCGAAGGCTGGTCGCAGGATGATCTGGCACGCGAATGGGGCGCGCCGGTATCGGCTCTGACTATCAACGACAATGTGATCTTCATCAACATCATGCCGGCAGACCGTCCCGGGGAGCGCGCTTTTCTCAGCATTACACCGTTTCCCGAGTACTACAAGATCGACAACCGGGTGATGACCACGCCGCAAGGCACCGGCCCGCGAACGGTGTCCATCAACCGCGAACCCGGCTCGAATCAATTGACCTTTTGGGGCAACATCCCGCAAGACGATCCTGGTTTTGGCGAAGCCCTCGCCATTGAAGATCCAGCCGATTTCACCGCAAGATTGTTTCGTCAGTTGCTGGAGGAGCGCGGCGTCACCATCTATGGCCGGGCCCGGACCCATCACACCGAACTGGCGTCGACGCAAACATTCAGCGTGACATCCATGGCTTCCGGCGGAGGCGACACAACTCGGCCCCCCAATCCCGCACCCATGGTGCTGGCTAGTTATCAGTCGCAGCCGGTAACTCAAGATCTTCGCGTCATTAACAAGGTCAGCCAGAACCTGCATGCCGAATTGATGCTGCGTTTGCTGGGCAAAGAGAAAGGCACATCGGGCTCCATTGAAGGCGGACTGGAAGTGTTGCGCGGATTTCTGGTAAACGCCGGCCTCAAAGCCGACCAGTTTGTTTTCTACGACGGTTCGGGATTATCGCGCGAGGACCTGGTAACTCCCCAAGCTATCGTTGCCATTCTGCGGTACTGTCACCAGCAACCTTGGGGACCAGCCTACGCCGACACGCTCCCGGTAGCGGCGGTGGATGGCTCTCTGGCCGACCGCTTCCGGAATACCCCGGCCGCAAAGGTGGTCCACGCCAAGACCGGATCGCTCTCGCATGTCTATTCGCTGGCAGGATATGCCACGACGCAATCGGGTGAACCTATCGTTTTCTCTGTCATGACCAATAACAACACCATGCCCACCAAGAAAGCACTCGACACCATCGATCAGATTGTGGTCCGGTTGGTGGAGGACAAGAAGTAATTTGACAGCCCCGTCAATATTAGGATTTCTTACTTTTTCCGGCACTTGAGTTGCATCAGTCACGGATGCGCTAGCGTCTGGCCCGACGCAATGTCGATTTGCCGCTCATAGACATTGGGGCCAGGCGCTATCGCGTGGAGGCCAACATGTCCGTAGCCGGAATCGCTGCCGCTGGCTTGTCGCAACTGGCCAGCCTGCAACGTAATTATCAGCAGGTGAAAGGTGAGTTCAAACAGTTAGGCCAGGATCTGCAGGCCGGCAACCTGACTCAGGCTCAGACGGATTTCGTCACCCTGTCGCAATCGGCAGCCAGCCGCTTTTCAGGCAACAGCCCGGTAGCCAAGGCACTCAGTTCCCTGGGACAAGCGCTGCAATCGGGAAATCTTGCGGGCGCGCAGCAGGCATTTGCGTCCCTCACGTCGCATGTTGTCGGGCCTTGCGCCGTACCTCATTCTGTCCATGCCGGGTCTTCGTCTGCGCAGCAGAGCGCCTTCTCGCAAGCTTTGAGCCAGATGGGAGGAGCTTTGCAGGCTGGTAATCTGACCGTGGCGCAGCAGGCGTTTTCGGCCATGCAGCAGAACTGGCAACAGCTGGAGTCGGATAGCGCGGCGGGAGCTAACTGCGGCATATCACCGTCGATCACTTCCGGCCTGAACGTGGCCGCGTAGCGAGCTCGTAGCAGCGTAGCTTCGCCGACCTGCCAGGCGCCACAGCGCTATAAATTCGTGGCAGTCCGTCCGACCTCGCTGGCTCTCTCATCCTTTTAGGGAGGTGAAAAACTCGCCTTGGAGACGCGGCGGGTTCTTTTCCCGCTAATCTTCTTGGTGATTTCTGTGCCTCCGTGGTGAAAGCTGTTTGGTTTTCTGGCCTTTGGCCCCTAGCCACCGCTTTCTGATTTCCCTAGCCATCGCCGCCAATCCCGTGCATCATTACTGACGAGTTCAAACCTCATATCAACCTAATCAATAAGGAGCAGACACGGGCATGATTGAACGACTCAGGGAAAGTTCTGGGGGCGTATTAGGCTTCAAAGTCGTGGGAAGGATGACCGCCGAGGATATCAAGGAGTTCGAGCCGCAGATCGAAGTTCTCATCAGGGAGAGAAAGCATAAGCCGATCGGTATATTGGCCGATCTTTCCGAGATGACCGGCGCAGACTGGAAAGCCCGTTGGGACGAGATGCGCTTTCTGCAAAAGCATACAACCCACATTGCGCGCATGGCCGTGGTGGGGGCCGACAAGTGGGAAGAAATCGTGGCGATTGTCACCGCCGGTGCCTCCGTTCTGGAAGCCGAGACACGCTACTTCGATAGGTCCGAGATGCTGCAGGCATGGGAGTGGGTGCGCACCGCCAAGCACGCCGAGAACATGCCCGTCCGCCAAATCTCAGCTGGAACGGGAATCTGGAAGGACTACCACCCAGAGTGGATGAACCTATGAGGCCGCTTCGATGGGCGAAGTCCGCTTCGGCTGCCACAAAAGAGCGGCGACTCTCGATGCTTCGAAAGCAAGGAACAATCGGTCGGAACAGCCCGCTTCTGCGCAACCTCCGCGCATCGTCTATTTACTTGGGCTTGGTGCTCAGCTTCGTATTCCTGAGCGCCTGCAAGACAACCACCGATGCCGCGGCGGCGGCCAAGCAGCTAAACACTGTCGCCACCAATCTTGCAGCCTATTACACGGAGCTATCAACGCAGCTGGATGACACGGTCGAGCTGAACGAACTTCAGTCTGTGATCTACAAGATTCCGTTCAATGATGCTGACCGCGCGCAAATCATCGACGTCAAGAATGAAATCTTGAAACGAGCGACCATGGCCCATTGTCTGGCTGATCTGGCTACAGCTTATGGGAACCTGGCGGGATCGAAAGCCAGCGCCGACGCCTCCACCGCTGCGTCCGCACTAGCCACCCAGTTGGCTTCGACGAAAGCCATCCCTCAAGGCTCTGCCATCCCCGCTGCGGTAGGGGACGCCGCGCAACTCCTGGTCACCTTCATGCAATCCCGCGACCTGAAGAAGGGGTCCCATGCAGTGAGTAAAGCCGTCACTGCGGTCAGCGATCTTTTTGACGGCGAAAAGAAAGCCTATGAGAGCATCGAAAATCAACGTCTGGCGCTCGCCAGACAGATCGCCGCAAAGCTCGTCGACAGCCACGAAATCGAGATGAATTTCCCCGCTCTCATGTCGCCAGCCACTAAGCCGTTCTCGTTAACACCCAAGGATAAAGATCTGAGTGGAAATGCAGACTACGCCCAACTCATGAAGAGGGAAATCGACTATCAAGTTGCCGACCGGGAACAACAGTATGTCAGTTTGACGGATAATCTCTCCGCCTCGCTGCATAATGTACGAACCGCAGTTAACAAAGTCGTGACTGGATAAGCAGCTGGATACTGTCAAGAGCCATTAACGCTCATCGACAATAGGATGCTCCGAATGGAGGTAGAAATAGTGGGTGATGCACTCAGCAGCCTCGAAGATCAGTACATTTTCCTTACCAATAACCTGGATACTTATCTAGGAAGTTGCACCAAGGACAGCGATAGGGACACGATTACCAGTAACTATGTTAACTCCCGTAGAAACTACTGGAATTGCATTGACAAGGGGTTCCATGATGACGACCCCAAGGTTATCGCGGCAGTTCAGCAAGTCAAGACGGCGCAGCAGAATCTCGAAAAATCGTTGTCCAACTTAAACGACATCGCAAGCGTGATTAAGGTCATTACAGAAGCAGTAAAGATCGGCGGTCAACTAGCTGCCATGGCCGGATAGGATTCTTTTCTGGTGGCGACACTGACCCGCGCGCAGCAATCGTCCATTTACCGCTGTTGTCCCGGCAGCTTTTACCTGCCTCACCTTAGCTGCCACCAGCTTCGCGTGTGATAGGGCCCCTTGCGCCAAGCTTGGACGGATGCGAACGGCGGATAGGAATGCCAGGATCAAGCTGATCGGGTGCGGCGATGAATCGTGGGCGCTGAACACGCTCCTCTTGCAAGAGGCTGAGATGAGCGTGTTCCCCGCGCGTTGCCTTATGCTTCGGCGCTGGCTTCTTCTTCGGCCGCGACGGCGGGAGCGGTTGGTTCGGCCCCGGCTTCCTTCTGGATGGTCACCTTCACCGGCACAATGACGTCGCGGTGCAGCTTCACCGGCACCATGAAGTCGCCGACCGCTTTCAGCGGCTCGTCGAGCTGGATCTTGCGGCGGTCGATGTTGAGACCCTTGTGTTCCAGTTCGCGCGCGATGTCGGCCGAAGTCACCGAACCGAAAAGCTGGTCGCGCTCGCCAGACTTGCGGACAAAGAGCAGTTCGACGCCCACCAATTGTTTGCCGATTACTTCGGCGTCGCCCTTCTCGCGAGCCAGACGGCGCACCGCAGCGGCCTTCATCTGCTCGATGACGGCGCGGTTGGCGGGGGTAGCTTCGATCGCCAGTTTCTTAGGGAGAAGATAGTTGCGGCCATAACCCTCGGCCACCTTCACCAAGTCCCCGCGAGAGCCAAGTTTGGATACGTCTTCTTTCAGAATGACTTCCATGAGTAGAACTCCGTTCGATCTTATTGGAGCTCAGGGCTAAAGCCCTTCGTCTCCGATCTGTCGTCCCTACGGGACTAGAATCTAAATCTCTTGCCCACCCAGCGCTGAAGCGCTGGGCTAAGCTCTTCCGTCCCACTCTGTGGGACTCCAGCCACGACACGCTGGCATTCTGCCTGCTCTCGGCAATCTAATTTGTCGGCACCCGCTGCTGCCTGCGTGCTGACAACTGACTACCGGCAACTGACAACTGTCTTACCGTCCGCCAAACGGCAGCAGAGCGATGTTGCGCGCCTGCTTAATGGCGTCGGCCAGGCGCCGCTGGTGCGGCGTGCACACGCCGGTCAAACGCCGGGGAACGATCTTGCCGCTTTCGGCCACAAAGCCGGAGAGCAGGCGCACGTCCTTGTAGTTGATACCGTCGATCTTCTCGACGCAGAACTTACAAACCTTCTTGCGGCGGAAGAATTTGCGTCCGCCTTCGCGCGGACCGCCAGGGCCGCCACCGGGACGTCCTGCGGGACGTGGCCCGCGGGGACCTCCACCACCTTCGCGAGGACCGCTGTCGGAACGCGGCGCCGGAGCGTCGCTGCCTGTCTTGATGGGTTCGTCTGCCATGATTCTCCTTCGGGCTGCAATCAGCCCCGATCTTTGCTGAGGCCATAGCCCCGGGCCAAACTTGGTCGATTCAGCACAGCCGAAGCCGCGCCATCTCAAAACGTAACGCGCTGGCCTAACGCCTATGCGCTGGCGGGCGTCGACTCGGCGCTCTCGGCGGGCGCAGCTTCAGGCGTCAACGGTGCCGGCACGGCCGCCGCCTCAGCCGCCGCTGCAGCTTCCGCTGCCGCCGCAGCCCGCGTGCCCTTGCCACGAACCTTGGTGTCGCGAATCGCCTTGATCTTGGCCAGCCGCTTCTGCTCCTCGTCGACCCGCACGGTGATGAACTTGATTACCGGTTCAGCCACGCGCAAGCGGCGCTCTACTTCCTTCACCATGCCGCCTTCGCCTTCCAGCACCATCAACATGTAAATGCCGTCCTGAAATTTGCGGACGGTATAGGCCAGCCGGCGCTTGCCCATACGCTCCATGCTCTTCACCGTGCCCCCCGCCGTGCCGACCTGGGTTTCCAGGTTCGAGATCAGTTTGTCCTGGTCCTCTTCCGGCATGTCGGGACGAACGATGAACATTAATTCGTAAGTACGTTGCATTCTGTTTTCTCTCCTGGCGACTAGCAGCTAGCAATTAGCAACTAGTGGCTTTGGCTATCCCATTTTTCAGTTTGCTCTACGCAATTTGGGAAAGCGTAAGTTTCTAAGTTTCATTGCATATCCTTAATGTTCAATGACGAATCGTCTGCGTCCAATTGCTAGTCGCTTGTTGCTTCCTTGCGGTTGAAGCGGTTCATCGCGGCCTGCACACCGTCGGCGAGGATCACTTTCACTGCTTCCGCAGCCTGGTCCAGCACTTCGTCCACGACCGCCAGCTGCGGCTTCTTGAACTGCGACAGCACATACCGAGCGCCATCGCCCACGGGATAATCCGGCCCGACTCCCATGCGGATACGCGTAATCTCCTGCGTACCCAGCGCGGCAATCACCGATTCCACTCCGTTGTGTCCCGCTGAGCGGCCCCGCGGTCGCACTCGCAGCGTGCCGAAGGGCAAATCCAGCTCGTCGTAGAGCAGCACCAGATCCTGCTCCGGCTGCACCTGATACTCGCGCACTAACTCAGTTACCGACGAGCCGCTCAGGTTCATATAGGTTTCCGGCTTAGCCAGCACGACCTCGTGTCCAGCCAAACGCGTCCGCGCAGTTTGCGCCCGGCAATGCCGGTTGTTCACCCGCACGCCGCACTGCTCGGCAATGCGATCCACCGCCAGGAAACCCATGTTGTGCGGCGTGAACTGGTATTCGATGCCCGGATTGCCGAGCCCGACGATCAGCTTCACAACCGTTACTTCTTCTTCTCGGACTTCTCCGCTTTGGCGGCCTTATCGCCGCCCTCGGCTGCTTCGCCTTCGGCTTCCTGCTTGCCCTTCTTGATAACTTCGGGCTCGGCAGGTGTGGCGCCCGCTTCGACCGCAGCTTCGGCAGGTGCGGCTTCCACCACTTCCTTCACGGCCGTAACGTGTGCAACCGCCTGGTTCTCGTCCGTAATGAACTTCAACTTGGCATCATGCGCCAAGTCCGAAACGCGAATCGTCTGACCGAACTCCAGCTTACTGACGTCGGCAACCAAATGACCTGGTATGTCGCCCGGCAAACACTCAATTTCGACCTCGCGCAACATCTGCTCCAGGATGCCGCCCTGCAGCTTGACGCCGGGCGCCTCGCCCCTCATTACAATGGGCACGCTCACCTGCAACACCTTGTCCATGGCGATGCGTTTGAGGTCCACGTGCAGCAGTGCGCTCTTGATGGGCTCAAACTGCCAGTCGACAATCATCACCTTGGCGGTCTGACCGTCCAGCGTGAGATCGAAAATTGAGTTGTGTCCAGACTCCGAGTTCAGAATCCGCCGCATCTGTTTAGGATCGACGGCAACGGGCTTCGAGTCCTGCCCCGCGCCGTACACCACGGCCGGAATCAGGCCGCTCTTGCGCAGCCGGCGCGCATCATTCTTGCCGCCGCCCTGCCGCTGCTTGGCTTCTACGGTTTTCTCTGCAGTTGCTGTAGCCATAATTTCGTTCCTTTACAAAAACAGTCTGCTGACTGAAGTCTCTTCGTGAATCGATTGAATAGCGCGTCCGATGAGGCCGGCAATCGACCGCACGGTGATCTTCGGTTCATTGCGCCCCGCTTCGGTCAGCGGGATGGTGTCGGTCACAACCACTTCGACCAACCCCGAGCTGGAAATCCGTTCAATGGCCGGACCCGAGAGCACGGCATGAGTGGCGCAGGCATACACTTCACGAGCGCCCGCATCGATCAGCGCCTTGCAGGTTTTCACCAGCGTGCCAGCGGTATCGATAATGTCGTCGAGAATGAGACATGTCCGGTTGTGCACATCGCCGATAACGTGCATCACTTCGGTCACATCCATTTCCACACGGCGCTTGTCGACGATAGCCAGCGCCGAATCCATTTTCTTGGCGAAGAAGCGTGCTCGCTCCACGCCCCCAGCATCCGGCGAAACCACAGTCAAGTCCGGAAACTGCTTCTTGCGAAAGTAATCCACCAGCACCGGCGACGCGAACAAATGGTCAACCGGAATGTTGAAGAACCCCTGAATCTGCGGCGCGTGCAGATCGACGACTAAGGCGCGATCGGCTCCTGCCGTGGTCAACAAATCCGCCACCAGCTTCGACGAAATCGGAACCCGCGGCTTGTCTTTGCGGTCCTGCCGGGCGTAACCGAAATACGGAATCACCACTGTGATGCGGCGCGCCGAGGCGCGTTTCAATGCATCGATCAGCAGTAGCAACTGCATCAGATGCACGTCCACCGGATCGCAAGTGGGCTGCACCATGAAGACATCGGCCCCGCGAACGTTCTCCTCGATCTGCACATAGGTCTCGCCATCGGAGAACTTGGTGATACATGCCTGTCCCAACGGCAAACCGAGGAACTCGCAAACGTCTTTGGCCAGCGCGTCGTTGGCCGTGCCCGAAAAAATCTTCCATTTGTCATCCTGGCGCGCCCGCACTGGCTTGGGTGCAACCTTAGGATCGACTTTCTTGTCCGACTGCGCGACCGCGCTTGCGCCATCGCCCGGCGCTAGCGCCGGAGGAACTACGCTCGTCTTCGCTGCTGTATCCATCGCGTCAAATACCCCCGCCTAACCTGGTTGAGTTACACGCTGGGTCTTGAAACTACCACTCTTCACTCTTCACTTACCGCTTCTTGACTAACAACTGACAACCGACCACTCGTAACTTGAACTCTGGCTGGGCGGCTAGGATTCGAACCTAGACAAAGTGCTCCAAAGGCACTTGACCTACCATTAGTCGACCGCCCAGTGTTCGGAGCCGTCAGCTCTCAGCCGTCAGCCTTCAGCTCATTTCTCGCTATCTACCGTTCGCGTTCGCTCAAACTTACCAGTCATCCTGAGCGCAGCCGGGCCGCCTTTGGCCGCCGGAGTCGAAGGACCCCCATAAGGCTATAAGCGCCGCGCCACTAACACTTGAAAGTGGAACTAGCCACTAACCACTGCCTTCCAATACTCATCCCGCGTCAGCGTAGTCGTCGCTAAAGCCGGGTGCCCCGCGGCATTCATGTGTCCGGCAGCGGCTTGCGCTTCTTCTGCGGAAGCGAAAATCCCGTACAACGTCGAGCCGGACCCAGACAACGATACGTAGAGCGCGCCTTCGCGCTGTAATACACGTTTTACGTCACGCAACTCGGGATACTCAGGAAAGACAACGCGCTCGAAGTCGTTCTCGATCCCGGTTCGGACGAGGTCGAGAAGCAGTGTCTCGGCCCGGTCCCCGCCCTTTGCGGGAACACCGGATGCAGGCTCAGTCTCTACCCCACCAAGTCCGAAAGCCGGACTCAGCGAGGATCCAGACTGTTGGAAAAAACTCGGACTCAGCCACGGAACAGCTGCGTGACTGGACTCGTTTATTGTACCTGTGGCGCCAACGCCGGTCAACGCGGTATTGGATTCGAGCCCTGACTGTGCCGTCAACTGATCCCATTGCGCAAAGGCCTTGGGGGTCGAGACGCCTATCGGTGGCGTAACAATTACTAGGTGTTGCGTCGGCAAATCCAGCACGGGATACACTTCTTCGCCGCGTCCGATGCCGAGCACAGTTCCGCCGACCAGGAACAGGGGCACATCGCTGCCTACTTCTGCCGCGATTCGCAGCTTGTCGGCGACGGCAAGACTTACACCCAGAGCCCGCTCCATTCCCAACATAGTTGCGACTGCATTGGACGACGCGGCGCCTAATCCTCCCTGCACCGGCAACCGCTTGTCGATGTCGATCATGATCTTGCGTTGTAAGGCTGTGTCCGAGATTCGGGTTTGGAGGGGCGCACCTTGAGGTGCGCCGTTACCAGCCTCCCTATTACTTTTGTCATCCCAAGCGGAGCGAATACTTTTCTCATCCCGAGCGGAGCGAAGCGGAGCCGAGGGATCTGCGATCCCCCGCGATGCAGCCGTCCCAGCGCCCGCCACAACCGCCAACACCCGCTCTGCCATCTTGTAGCAAGTGTTTGTCGCATCCAGCGGAACCCGCGAATCATTGCAGTGAATCTCGATGCCTGATCCAGGCTTTACTTCCACCCGAACCATATCGTGCAGCGCCAGCGTCTGGTAAATCGTGCGCAGCTCGTGGAAGCCGTCCGGACGAGCTGGGCCGATCTTCAATCCGAGATTGATTTTGGCAAACGAGCGTATCGCAATCGACATGGAAGCCGCCAATGATCAGTGTAGCAACAGGCAGTGATCTTCCTGCACCGATGGTTGGGGGGCAGCATATCGTCGCTGAATCCTTGGAGTGTTCCTTTTGACGGCCCGTGGCGGCCAGGCCTAGAATTACGGCTAAAGCTGGTTATCCGAGCTTTGGGAGGCGCTAGTATGGAAGGTCTGTTCCAGCCGATGCACTTGCTGGTGATACTAGTGATTGTCCTGCTGATTTTCGGTCCCAAAAAGCTGGGCGATCTGGGTAAGGGTCTGGGCGAAGGCATCCGCAACTTCAAGTCGTCGCTGGGCGACCACAACGCCTCCAACAATCCTAACCCGCCGAACCCGACCAGCTCCCCCACGACCCCTGAGGACAAGAAATAATCTGAGGTCGGCGCTCATCTGACTTCACAGGAGTGCTTTTCCCGTGGCCGCTTCTGCAGCCCGCAACATCCGATAGACTCGCGGCACCGGTAATCCCACCACATTAAAGTAACAACCTTCGATGCGCTCCACCCATCGCGAGGCGATGCCCTGAATCGCGTAGGCTCCAGCTTTGTCCAGCGGTTCAGCCGTGCGCACATATCCTGCAATTTCAACTTCCGAGAGCGGGCTGAAGCGGACTTGCGTAACCTCAGCTGCGCTCTGCTCAAATTCTGTAGCCAGCAGGCAGATGCCCGTAATCACTTGGTGCGTACGGCCCGACAGCAGGCGCAACATACGCTGAGCATCGCGCTCACCGGTCGGCTTTTCCAGCAGGTGCTCATCAACCACAACCACGGTGTCGGCACCCAGCACGACATCGGCCGGATGACGCGCAAAGACGGCGCGAGCTTTATCGCAGGCCAGACGTTGGGCATAATCCAGCGGCCGCTCGTGCGGAAGCGGTTCCTCACGCACGTCTGCCGGTTCCACCTCGAAGGCGATTTGGACATTGCGCAGAAGTTCGGAACGTCGCGGCGAAGCTGAAGCCAGGATAAGAGACATGCAACGACGATTCTAACGTCGCACCGATGTTGTTGCATCGCCGGGCGAGCTGTTTACTTTGCCTGTAACAGCGACTTGATGCCTTGCTCGATTGATGAAATCTCTACCGCGCCGACATACTTTGCCTGAATATGGCCATCGCGGCCGACTAAGAATGTCACCGGCAGTCCGAGGATGCCTCCGTAGGCTTGTGCGAGTTTGTCATTTCCCAGGGCGACCGGATAGTTCATCTTGTATTCTTTATAGAATGGTCCTACTGGCTTGAGATCGTCGTCCATGGAAACGCCGATAACCTGGAGCCCCTGATCCCGATAGTTATTTTGAAATTCAACAAAATGAGGTATCTCGGCACGGCAAGGAGTACACCAGGTTGCCCAGAAGTCGAGAAGAACTACTTTACCCCGGTAGGCTGAAAGATCCAGCGGCTTCCCATCAAGGTCGGTAAGCGAGAAATCGGGAGCTAGAGAATGACTGGTGGCTGAAACGGGAGCGGTCTGGGCAGTATGGCGGCGAGCCGCTTTGTAAAAGACCATCGCCAACACAATTACTACGGCTATCAGGATTAATTTCTTCATCGATACTCCATCGGGTCGAGTTGCACATCGCTTTGGCTTCTCTGGAAAGAATCTTGCACCTACTGTTTGTCTTTATCGGTAGGATAGCCTTTGTATACCCAGTCTGTGCCGAAGTTGTCGGCGATATAAAGCACTTTCACCTTTGTGAATCCCATACTTTGTAACTCTCTATAAGCAGGACGCACATTAGGACAATGGCTCCAGGGGCAGCATCCGCAATAGAGAACAATGAATTGATTCCGCGGCACCGATTTTATCCGGATCCGCAACTGCTCGATGCCGTGCGCATCTGAGCCGGGGCCGATGTACTCGGCACCGGGAATGTGTGCCTGTAGATAAAGCATGCGAGGGCCGACGCTGAAGATTAGAGGTTTGCTGGCATTGGCCGGTTGCAGAAGCTTGACCAGGTTCTCTGGCATGATCAGTTGAGGGCTACCGGGCGCCAATTCGTCCTGCGAAGCTGGAGTGGTGGCAGGTCGGCCGGTGCCGGCCTGGGCCCAGGAGGGAGCCGCACACAGGAAGATTATTCCGACGACGGCGAGTGCGCGCTTAGTTGGGCAGCTGAAAAAGTCGATCATAGAAGTCTTTTGGCCTCCGTTGGCTTTAGCCGGAGAAACCCGTCCAAGCACGGCCGACTTCCGCAATTGGAAGCGATCGTCTCTAGTTTACTAGACGACGAATTAACCCGCTGAAGTGTGTGCAAATTGAGTATTCCTTCCGCGTCAGTGGTCTCATAGAATGGAAACTATTCGAACGCTCAGCTGCAAGAGGTAACTGCGATGAGTCAAGAAGTCTCGCGCCGGAAGTTTCTGGCTAGTTCGTTCGGCGCTTTGGTTGGATGCACGCTTCTGCCAGACCAGATCTTTGCCCGCCCGCTCAACCCGCTACAGCAAGCCTCGCGGACGCCGTCAGTTTCGCTGGCCACCACCATCCAAGCCACCCGGCGTACGCTGGAAATCAACGGTAAAGCGGCGAACGTCATGGGACTGCTCCAGCCGAATGGCGCGCAGGGTATGAGTTCGTTCGTGAATGAGCCATTTCGGGTGAGCTTGGAAAACAAACTGTCCGTGCCGACTGCAATTCACTGGCACGGGTTGCATCCGCCCAATAATGAGGACGGCGTGCCGGGGGTTACCCAACCTGTGGTCCGACCCGATGCCAGCAACTTTTATAACTTTCCGTTGCGGCCTGCCGGTACGCATTGGATGCACTCTCATCAGGGATTGCAGGAAGCTTTTTTGCTGGCAGCTCCGTTGATCGTTCACGACCCGGCCGAGCAGGCCCGTGACGAGCAGGAAGTAGTGTTGTTTCTTTCAGATTTCAGCTTCACCCCGCCCAAGGAAATCTACGCCAAGCTGCGGCAGAACACGAAGGGCCTGGCTGTCATTGGCGAAGGAGAGCCCTTGACCATGTCGGGGACTGGCGGTCCGACACCGGCGCAGAATTCGCAAAGCATGAGGATGGCACCCGACGCCAACGATGTGAACTACGATGCTTACTTGGCCAACGACCGTACCCTCAACGATCCAGAAGTAGTAAGAATTGAGAAGGGTGGCCGCCTGCGGTTGAGAATCATCAACGGCAGTAGCGGCACGAATTTTTTTATCGATTTGGGAGAGCTTACCGGGGAACTGATTGCCACGGATGGAATGAGTGTGAAATCTATCCAGGGCAGCCGTTTTCCGCTGGCCATCGCGCAGCGCATCGATGTGAGAGTGCAAGTTCCACGGGCTGGAGGAGCTTTTCCAGTAGTGGCTTTGCGGGAGTTTTCGATGGAGCAAACTGGAATTGTTTTGGCAACATCGGGTGCCCAAATTCAACGCCTGCCTGTCAGAAACTCCTCTTCCACGGGACTGCTAACCTTGGCACTGGAGAGCCAACTTGCCGCCGCGAAACCGCTGAAGGACAAAGTTGCCGATCAGCTCGCCGTCTTGCGCTTGCAAGGCAATATGAACCGCTACGAATGGCTTATCAATGGCCAGGCATTTGACGTAAATAATCCGGGCAGCCAGCGGCCGCAAGTGCGAGTTAAGCCCGGACAGCGGGTGGGGTTGAAGTTCGTCAATGAAACGCCGATGTCGCACCCTATGCACCTTCACGGGCATTCTTTTCAGGTCGTCGCCATCAATGATCGCCGCTTCAGTGGCGCTCTTAGGGATACCGTACTCGTACCGGGGCGAAGCAGCGTTACAGTGGAATTCGATGCCAACAATCCCGGCCTATGGTTTGTACATTGTCACGTTCTTTGGCATCTGGAAGCAGGTATGGCAGCTCTGGTGCAATATGAAGCCTGAACGGTGGCGATTGTTCGCCGGTGCGAACCCGGCACACCAGTTTATGGTTGGTCGGCGAGCTGGCAGTTGTTGCCATAGGTGAAAGAGTGCAGGGTCAAACCGGAGCCCTCCGGTTGCAGTGAAATCAGGTGGGCGGTAAAGTTTGGAGTGCGTACCAGGTAATACATCCTACCTTCGGTGACCTCTACGTAGGCTCCCTTGCTATCGAACTTCACATCCGCTCCAGCGCTCTCCTTGGGCATGGGATTTCCGTCCTGAAAAAGGTAGACGCGGACCTGCTTCGCTCCGCTAAGACTGAGGACGCTGTAAAGGGACCGCGCATGGTAGCGCACCTCGGCGGCAGCTCCATGACCTTGCGAAGTCACGCCGTCCTTCTCGATACGCCAGCGGCCGACCAGCATCACACCGCCGTCGGGGGGTGAATGTGGTGGCAGGAAATCGACAGTCTCTCCGGCGTGATGATCTCCCATGTCATCCAAGGAGCCCCGCCCATAGAGTTCTCCAACGTACGTTTCCTGCGTTGTAATTCCGCATTTTAGCGAGGTTTCATCTTCCTCGGGATCCAGCGGAATCGTCAGCACCTCGGGATGGCTTACCGCCAGCAACTCGCGAATCTTGGTTTCCATCTCGCGGTCATGGCCTTCGCCGAAAATCTTCATGACGATGTTGCCTTGCGGGTCGACGAGATAACGATCGGGCCAGCCATCGGCAGCATATGCCTTCCACGTCGTTCCCTCCTGGTCCGCGACAATTGGCCACGGGAGGCGATAACGCTGGGCCGCGGTGCGCACGTTGTCTACATTGAAGCCGATGTTGAATTCACCAAAATGGACGCCGATGACATCAAAACCGTAGGGGTGATACTTCGTGTACCAGCGCTTGACCACGCCGAAGTCGCGGATGCAGTTAATACAGGTATACTCCCAAAAATCAATCAACAGCACGCGGCCGCGGTAGTCGGAGATGTGATGCGGGACGGGGGCGCCCTGGTCAAGCCATACGTCACCAGCTCCGAAGTCCGGGGCGGGATGAATCTTGAGATCTACCTGAGCCGAAGCTATAGCTACCAGGCAGAGTACCACGAGCGTGATGAGGGTTTGAATTCTCGGTCGTCTTACCATCCGCGGAATTCCGATACTCCGATTCATTCGAATGGTCCCTTTTTGTACTGTAGCGCAAACAATTCAAGGTTGGTCGAAAATTGTGACCAACTTCAGCTCCTTGTCTGCCATCACAATAAACACGGGCTTAAACGCTCACACTTCCAATTACCGAAACGATAAGAAGCAATAAATAGATCGCCTAATTTCCACTGGTCCTTCTAGTTATCAACACTACATAAGTACCTAATTGGAGACTGGATCAAAGTGCAGGAGGTTTACGCGTTTTCCATGTCAACTCGTCCCTTAGCGGCCCAACGACCCATAATCTCTGGCATAGAATGAGAAATCGCTGAGGGACCTTAGGCCTGCAGGGCTAGGTTAACTAATGGTGTTGATGTTTCTCTCGACCCTCCCCTAGAAACACCAATGTTTTACACTGCGGAAATAGCTACCCATCCACAAGTTGTGACCAATTGCCTGAGATAGTGATTGGCAGCGACCATATTGTGACGGTCTGCGCCGACGTCGTGACAGTCTACATAGACGATATGCATAGTAGTGACTGCACTAGGAGAGAAACATTGTGCCCTCAATAGCCCGACTCTGCTGAGTAATTCCAAACTTCAGAATTTCATATCTCGCTATTTGCCGCCTATATTGTTGCGAGCACACAGATATTTGTGACTGACGAACAAAGAAATATTTCCAATTTCACTCCGGGAGCGATGGACCATGTTACCGCGCCTTTGATAATTCATATCCGCTCCACATCCATCTATCGTAACTACCTGCAAATACTGCATGTTATCTATGGCCACGCTCTTGCACGAGCAACAGTGAAGTATGTCGTGGATCTGCCTCAAAGACACAAGGCGCTTACAGGATTTCGGATCGGCAAGTTCTGTGAAGCTCTGATAATTGCGACAGGTTCTGACAAGTCAAAAAGGTTGATGAACTTAAGAGGAGATATGACAGCGAAAAGATTGATCACCGGAATTCTGACTGTAATGGTGATCGCCGCTTTGATGGCGCCGTCGTTGATGGCGCAGTCACTGGTGACGGGCGACCTTACCGGTACGGTTACAGATCCCAGCGGCGCAGTCGTGTCTGGGGCCACGGTAGCCCTGAAGAGCGATGCCAATGGCTCAACGCGTACTGCGACAACCGGCTCCAACGGGAGCTACCGCTTCTCATTGCTGGGGCCAGGCAGCTATACGGTAACCGTGACGGCTTCGGGCTTCAGCAAGGCGCAGAGCACGGCCCAGGTCAACGTCGGCCAGGCGTCGATCGCCGATGTAAAGATGGCGATAGGCAGCAGCTCGCAGACCGTGGAAGTCACAGGCGCGGCACCACTGGTAAATGCGGACAATGCCGACCTGTCCACCAACTTCGACCAGAACATGATTGCCAACCAACCGAATGGCGGCAATGACATTACCTACGTAGCGCAGACCGCGCCTGGCGTAACCATGAATACCGGCATGGGATACGGCAACTTCCAGACCTCCGGTCTTCCGGCTACTTCCAATGTGTTCACGGTCAACGGGGAAAACGATATGGATCCGTTCCTGAACCTGAACAACTCTGGCGCCACCAACCTGACCCTTGGCAGGAATGATTTGCAAGAGGCGACGGTCATTACCAACGCCTATTCAGGCCAGTATGGTCAGCAGGCAGGCGTGCAGGTTTCCTATGTGACCAAGTCGGGCACCAACCAATTCCATGGCAACGCCGAGTACTGGTGGACGGGCCGCGCGATGGACGCCAACGACTATTTCAATAACCTGAGCGGAACTCCGCGTCCCTTTGCCAACAACAACGAGTGGGCCGCTTCTTTCGGCGGACCGATCAAGAAGGACAAGCTGTTTTTCTTTGCGGATACCGAAGGAATTCGCTATATCGTTCCTTCCTCCACGACCGTCGTTTCTCCCACTCCGGGATTTGCAGCGGCAACGTTGTCGAACCTGGCCGCAATCGATCCGGCTGAAGTTCCACTGTATTCAAAGATGTTCAGCCTCTATCAATCTGCTCCGGGCTATGCCAATCAATCGCCCATCCCCGGCAGCACGGGCTGCGGAACGCTGACCACTTTCACCGGCAACTGCTTCGAGCAGTATGGAGCAACGCCTGCTCTGCCGGGTACGGAGTACATCATCAGCGGCCGGGTGGACTATAACCTGTCGGACAGGGATCACCTGTTCTGGCGGGTACGCATGGACCACGGCACGCAGGCGACGTACGCTGACCCCATCAACAGTGCGTTCGATGCGGCCAGCTACCAGCCGGCTTACGATGGCCAGGGACAGTGGACCCATGTATTCAGTCCCAATGCCACCAATAACTTTGTTTATGCCGGCAGCTACTACCGGGCCATTTTTACCCAGACCGACGGCGCAAATTCGGTATTCCCAACAACCGTCGATCTGTCCGGTATCGGCGTCACCAACATGGGCGGCAATCTGTTCCTATTCCCGCAAGGACGTAACGTAACCCAGTACCAGTTTGTCGACGATTTCTCGTGGACAAAAGGTTCCCACAGCCTGAAATTCGGTGGCAACTTTCGCAGGTACGACCTTACGGATTACACCTTCAGCATCCTTAACAATCCGGAAACCATCATCAGCGATGTTCCCAGCTTCTTTGATGGCGTGGGTTCGGTGTTCGCACAGAACTTCCCCAGCCGGGCCACCGAGCCGGTTGCTCTTTGGGGCCTCGGAGTATATGCCCAGGACGAGTGGCGGGTAAGCAAGAGCCTGAAACTCACTCTGGCTCTCCGTGCCGAACACAATTCCAATCCCAACTGCAATCTGAATTGCGCTTCGTACTTGACTAGTCCATTCACATTGACAAGTACGGATCCTAACACTGCGTACAACCAGATGATCACGTCGAACCAGGCTGGGGTCTTCCGGGGGACGGATGCTATCAACCTGGCACCGCGCTTTGGCTTTGCCTGGTCACCCGGCGGCAACGACAAAACCGTTGTTCGCGGCGGCTTCGGCATCTTCTATGATGCCTTCCCGTCCATCTATGCCGATAACTCCATGACCAATTTGCCCAACCTGGTTCCCGAGGTTCTGTTTGGAGTGCCTTGGGCAGATAACACCACTCCTGCCGGCGCTTGGGCTCAAGCCTCGGGTTCGGCAGCAGCTATCCGGAGCGGCTTCGCTAGCGGCGCTTCGTTTAACTCGTTAAATGCGAGTCTTCCTGGTGGATTCTCGTCTCCCAGCGTTGACAGCTTTATCGGGACATTCCATACCCCTCGTTACCAGGAATACAGCTTCCAAATCGAGCAGCAGTTAGACGATAAGAGCTCGTTTACCCTGGGCTACGTCGGCAACCACGGAATCCACATTCCAATAACCAACTATCCGAATGCCTTCACTGCTTCCGGATTGGTTAATGGCGGAATCCCGGGTGCTCCACTGAGCGGCAACTTTTCGACCGTTGCCGAGGTCTACTCTGGTGCGGTCTCCAACTTCAATGGGTTGACGGCTACCTACCAGCGCCGTCTGACCTATGGATTCACGGTAATGGCCAGCTATACCTGGAGCCATTCTCTGGATGAAGTCTCCAACAATGGAGTTCAGGGAACCCCGTACAACGGCCTTACCAGCCTGCAATACCAGATCAATCCGTTCTGCTTGCAGTGTAGCAACTACGGCAACGCAGACTATGACATCCGCAACTCGTTTAACGCGTCATACGTCTGGAACACACCGTTCAAGTTCAGCAACAAGTTCGCGAACGGTGCGTTTGGTGGCTGGACGATCTCGCAGAACTTCTTCGCCCGTTCGGGACTGCCTTTGACGGTACTCGACAGCAGTGCGGGCCTGAACAATTATTCCGGCTCTCCCTACTTTCCGGCTGAAGTGGTTGGCAACGGACAGGGAGTTTGCAACCAGTACGGAACTGGATGCCTGGTTTCGTCGGGATTTGCGACGGCCAACGGTGCGACCGTGTTCCCCAACCAGATTCGCAATCAGTTCCGTGGCCCCGGGTTCTTCGACTCGGACTTCACGATCAACAAGAACTTCAAGCTGACTGAGAGAATGGCATTCGGGGTGGGCGCGAATTTCTACAACGTGTTCAATCACCCAAACTTTGCTTCTCCAGTTGACACGTTTGGAGCCGGCAATTTTGGTCAGGTGCTGCAAACCACAGCCCCGCCGACCGGACCTTACGGTTCCTTCTTTACCGGGCTGCCTTCGGGACGCATCATTCAGTTCCAGGGCAAGCTGGTGTTCTAACCATCTCCCCTCAAAACTGCTTCTCTTCGGCGGTCCTTACGGGCCGCCTTTTTTTGGTCATTGACGAAGGCAAAGACTTGGCGGCTAATGAGCTGGCGCACGCGAGGAAGAGACTTGGGCATCACCGGATTGAGTCCAGTTGCAAGGGCAATTATCGCATCGTGATTGGCAGCCGGGAGAGAAGACTATCCGGTTCTTCCCGGGAGCGGTGTGCTGGTTGGGAGCTAAATTGTGCCGTTCCCCGCTGTACTTCGATCGCCAGGTTACTGACGATGAAGTACAGCGCGGTTCGAGCAAAGGAGTTAGGCTCCCTGAGTCGAGTGCAGTACGCGGAAGGTGCTTCCTCCATTAGCCCAGATCAGCACCAGCGCATCCTGTCCCTGGGGTACACTCGCCAAGGCCTTTTGCACCTCGAAGGCACTCTTAGTCTCGTGACGATTTACGCCCATGATTACTTCCCCCGGCTGTAATCCGGCATCATCGGACGGACTACCCGGCAGCACGCGCTGAATCACCGCACCGTGCAGATCGTCGGGCGCCTGCAGCTGCTGGCGAACATCTGGAGTGATATCGGCGATGCCTAATCCCCAGCGCGGTTTGTCGCCGTGGTTATCGGCGCTCAGCTTCTCGCTGTGGTCGGCATCCAGTCCCTCCAGAGTCAGTGGCACCGACATGCTCTTGCCATCGCGCATGACTTCGAGAGCAATCTTGGTTCCCGGAGTTTTCTCGCCTACTTCCATCTGTAACTGGCCAGCATCGGTAACTTTCTTGCCGTCCAGTTCGGTGATGACGTCACCAATTTTCAGACCGGCCTTAGCGCCCGGAGAATCCGGCTCAACCTGCGTGATGACAGCCCCGTTATTGTTCTTCACATCGAAGAACTTCGCATTTTCCGGCGTCACATCGGTAATGCCTACACCCATATGAGCATGGCTTACCTTGCCGTAGCGGACCAGGGAATCAACCACAGGAGTGACGATTTGGGTGGGGATAGCAAAGCCCATGCCGGAGAACGAACCGGAGGGAGAGATCAGGAAGGTATTGATTCCGACTACTTCGCCGTGAGCATTCACCAGCGGACCACCCGAGTTGCCGGGATTGATAGCCGCGTCCGTCTGAATGAATTGTCCGGGCTTGTGCGGATCATCGGAATACGGATTGGGACGGTTCAGCGCGCTCACAATACCGCGAGTCACGGTAAAGCGGAACCCGAAAGGATTGCCGAAAGCCAGCACGGTTTGTCCGGGACGTAGAGCGGAGGAATCGCCAATCGGAATGTTGGGAAGATTGGTGCCGTCGATCTTGATCACGGCCAGATCGGTAAGCGGGTCGGTGCCGACCAGCTTGGCGGTCATGATTCGGCGATCGCTGAGCGTGACTTTGATGTCGGTAGCGCCATCGACCACGTGATTGTTGGTAACGATGTAGCCGTCGGGCGAGATGATGACACCGCTGCCGATGCCGTGCTCGATCCGCGGTTGCTCAGGCTGCATGCCTTGGCCAAACTGCTGGCCAAAGAATCGCTGCATCTCATCGGGAACGCCCTCGGCTACCGGTTGAGGCTTGGTGCGCGAGGTGACGGCCACATTCACAATGGCAGGAGTGACGCGAGCGGCCACAGCCTCCATTGCCTGATCCAGCGAAAGCAGAGCTCCGATTTTACTGTCATCGAGCGGAGCGGTATTGGAGGAAACCGCAGCTCGTACCGGGGCGAACGAGGTATAGGCAAAGAAGGAAGCTGTTAATACCAGTGTGAGCGCAATAGCTACGCGCTGTTTAGCACAGGCTTTCCATCCACGAACGATCCAGGCTTTCATAGTTCTCTGTTTCTCCTACCTAGGTTAAGTATTGCGTGCACGGATCTGCCGCGCGCTGCCCAAGCCGAGGCCGTCGAGCCTGCTACCTTAGGGCGCTTGTTACGAACCACCATCGGTGGGAAAAATATGTCTGACCGGCGGCGATCCCATGCTTTTTGCTGGGGAGCTACGACATGATATTGGACGAGGTGAGGTCAGGAAGGTGAGCAGAGCACTGTCAGATATGGGCTTCCGGACGGTCGCTAGATCTGGTTGGGGCGATCGCTAAGGCCGTTGTTTTGCCGAAATCGGTGGACCTGCCTTACTCATAACGCAAACTTTCGATCGGCTCGAAGTGCGCCGCCCGGGCTGCCGGCGCGGTGCCAAAAAGTACGCCCACCAGACTGGAGACCAGCACCGCAATGATCACTGACCACCCCGAAACCGGAACGCGATAGTTGGTGATGAACCGCACCGAGAAAGGCAGCGCCAGCCCAATCAGAATTCCAACCGTTCCACCAGCCAAAGAAATGAGCACGGCTTCCGTCAGGAATTGTGCGCGAATCTCGGCGTTGGTAGCGCCTACGGCCTTGCGCACGCCGATTTCTCGCACCCTGGAATTCACCGTGGCCAGCATGATGTTCATGATGCCTACTCCGCTCACAATCAGCGTAAGTATGGAGATCAGCAGCAACACCGTAGTCAGGGTGTTGGCGGTTTGGGACGCGACCTGCAGAAGCTGGCTCAAATTGTCGACCCGGTAAATTGATTCGGGGCGATGACGCGATTGCAAAACATCGTGAATCTGCTGCGTGGCCCGGGGTACTTCGGCTGAGTCGGATACCGAGAAGAAGAGTTGTTTCACCTGGTCGCTATTGGTGAAGTAGCGTGCGACAGTATACGGAATGAGAATGGTGTCGTTGGAGATTTCTGTCTGCCCGAAGGTATCGACGCGCTCGCGAAAGGTTCCAATAACGGTGAAGGGCAGTCCGCTGAGCTTGATTTCCTGGCCGACTGCCAAGTCTGGTGAGCCATACAGAGTGACAGCCAACGTTTGGGTAATAAGTGCGACCTTGTTCCGGGCCTGGGTATCAGCGTCGTCGAAGAAGCGGCCCGACAATACTTCCAGATTGCGAATGTTTAAATATTGCCAGGAAACGCCCAGCACCATAATGTCGCGCTCCGTTCCGCCCGGAACCGTGATGCGATCGTGATACTCGATCATGGGCGAGGCGTTGCTGATGCCGGGAACCTGCTCGCGCACAGCGTTCAAGTCGTCGAGGCTGAGGAAGTCGCTGTTGACGTCGCGGCCGTAGATACCACCTCCGGAATATTCCGCAATCATCATGTTGGAGCCGATATTCTGAATCTGCTGCAACAGATATTGCTTGCCCGTCAGGCCAATGGTGACCACCAGGATGAGAGACGCGGTCCCGATGACCATGCCTAATGAGGTGAGGATGAACCTTACCTTGCCGATGCGAAAGGTCTGCAGCGCCACGCTCATCGTTTCGCCAAAAACGAATCGGGGGTAGCGGCGGGATTTATTGGGGTTGATAGCCATCCCTAGGCTTTAGAGTAGTCGTTCGAGCGGGAGGCTTCAACGGAAGACACCGAAATCCATCATCGAGCATCAGCCGCCCGGGCAGACGAATCGTTTGCGCTTGCATTGTTGAGGGGCAGGATTCGGTGGTATCGTCGCTTAGTACCGCATTTTCAGGCACTCGTAACCCATGTTGTCTCCTTTCCATCGCCTTCGTTCTTGGCTCCCCATGGCTGTGCTCGTCTTCGTCGTGTCCGGATCGGCCACGGCACAGCAAACCCTGGGTGAGCTTTACGCCACCGACGCCAGCGTAAAGGGATCGGTGGTACTGGCGGGCTCGGGCACAAGCGTGTTAAGCGGCTCGTCGATCCAGGCTGGCGCGCAAGCAGCAACCCTCAAGCTTGATCGCGGAGGTAGTCTGCTGGTCTGCGAAGGCACGAAGCTTTCCCTCAGTTCGTCGCAGACAGGGCGGGAGCTGCTGTTCAGCTTGAACAGTGGCAACGTCGAGTTGAATTATCCTCTGGGAGCCGAAGCCGACACTTTACTTACGCCCGACCTGCGCTTGCTGCTGCCTGGTCCGGGAATCGTGCACGTCGCGGTTCGAGTCACGCCCCAGGGCGACACTTGCGTGCAATCGTTGCCTTGGAATGCTTCAGCGATTGTGGTTTCGGAGACCATGGGCGACGCAACGTATCAAGTGAAGTCGGACGAGGCTGTCTTATTCAAGGGCGGACATCTAAGTGACGCCAGCCGGTCAAAACAGAACTGCGGATGTCCCACATCACCGGCGACGCAGGTAGCGAAGGTCGCCCCGCCGCCGCCCATCCAACCCAAACCCGGAGAGCCCCTGGCCAGCGCGCCGCCACCGGCTCCTCCGGAACAGCACTTGGCGGTCGCCGCGCCTTTCGTGTTTCGCGCCAACGATCCAGCGCCCGACCTCAGCGCCAATGTCGCCATGTTGAAACTGGAGAACACCAAGGCAGTGCAGCTGGATCCTACGGTGTTACCGCCTCCGGGGAAAGGCCAGAGCAGTGGAGCGCAGACCGCCCAGAAACAGTCACATGGCTTCTTCAGCAAGATCGGAGCATTCTTCGCCGGGATCTTTCACTAGGGACGCTTTCAGCGCCAGCTGTCAGCCATCAGCGAAGGAAAGCCCGGAGCGTGTTAGGCGCAATGGCTTGAACCGTGCTCCACAGCCCGAGGCTGATAGCTGACAGCTTCTTCTGCTAAACTGGCTCTTCCCTTATGAGCGATCAGCCGCGTTCCCGCCTGCTTCTCTGGGTCCTGCTTGGCGGAGGAGCTTTTTTCCTCTTCCTGGTCGCTATCTTTGCGCTGGTTTACTTCAGCGTCCGGTCGCAGCAGAAAGACACTTTCGGCGGCTTCGGCGACAAGATTGGCGTGGTCGATCTGGAAGGCGTGATCACCACTCCTAAAGATGTGGTCGAGCAGCTTCGGAAATACGGCGACGACAGTTCCATCAAGGCCATCATCATTCATGTAGATTCACCGGGCGGAGGAGCCGCGGCTTCAGAAGAAATCTATCGTGAGGTGCTACGCATTCGCGATGAGAAGAAGAAGCGCATCGTAGCTTCCATCGAAACCGTGGGAGCGAGCGGAGCCTATTTTGTTTCCTCCGCTACGAGCAAGATCTTCGCCGACAATGCCAGCATCGTGGGATCGATCGGCGTCATCGCAGAGTGGTACAACTACGAAGAGCTGATGAAGTGGGCCAAGCTGCAACAGATCACGCTAAAGGCTGGAGAGTTTAAAGACACCGGTTCGCCGACCCGGCCGATGACTCCCGAAGAACGCGCTTACATGCAGGGGCTGATCGACAACATGCACTCGCAATTTATTCATTCGGTTGCGGTTGGCCGCAAGATGAAAGACGAGGATGTGCGCACGCTGGCTAACGGAAAAGTGTGGACTGGCGAACAAGCCATGCCCTTGAAACTGATCGACCAGATTGGCGACTTTCGGGCAGCGGTCGACGACACAGCTAAGTCCGTCGGCATCAAGGGCGAACCGACGCTGGTTCATCCCGAGAAGGAACGCAAGAGCATGCTCGATCTGCTTTTTGGCGACATCTCCGACTATCTTCCCAGCCGGGCGAAGCTGATGGAGACGAATGTTGGGTTTTATTATCTGTGGAAATAGTCGCGGGGTAAGCTGCGAGAACCTCTGGAACCTCATACAAAACTTATACTTGCCAACGTTGTGGCAATTTGAGAGTATCCGGTGTGCGGATAAGCTGTGATGGGTATCGCGACAAGGGGCGTGCGAGATGACCAAGGCAGACTTAATCGATGAAGTTTCCCGGTTGACCGAACTTACCCGGAAAGACAGTGAGGTCATTGTCGAAACCATCTTCGAGAGCGTGGTGCGCTCATTGCGCGCCGGCGACAAAATCGAGATCCGCGGCTTTGGCAGCTTCCGCACCCGTCAGCGTAAACCGCGCCTGGGGCGCAATCCCAAGACCGGCGAGAAGGTTGAAGTCCCAGCCAAGAAGATTCCCTTCTTCAAGCCCAGCAAGGAATTGAAGGACATGGTTAACACCTACGCCGAGCAGCATCCGCAGGCACCGGCCGCCACCCCGGCCTCCGATGGAAACGGAGTGGGGAACGGGTAGAAGGGTTTCAAGAGTCTTGCAGATGAGCCCAGCCCAGACGGCTGGGTTTGTTTTTGGACGTGATTCACCACAGAGACAGAGAGAGGAGTCTTTTAGAAGGCAATGCTAGCCATAAAGAACCAGACCAGCAACGACCATGCCGAAATTGCTAGAAGAAAAAGCCCAACAAAGCTGCGAACTCGACGAAGCCAAATGACTGTGCACAGAATGGCGCACAGGGAAATCAACATACCCGAGCCTTCAAGCCTCACGTCAAAAGCGGGCATCGGTCCAAACCGGCTGACGTAACCGAAGGCTCCAAGCGGATACAGCGCCATGGCCGTGATAGCCAACATTGCGGTGAGCACGACGTGTCTGTGGGTCTCCGATGACCAATGGCTCAAGACAAACACCCATGAGAAGGCTGCCGTGACAAGCGGAATACTGAATGCGAACCAGAAGAACATTGCTTGACCTTGTTACGAGATATCCAAACCGCGTGAAACCGTTTTCTTGATCCCCGCCTGATTCCCTCTGTGTCTCCGTGCCTCTGTGGTGAATCGCCTTTTCACTCTGGACGAATTCCGATGACCGCCATCATCCTTCCGGTCTTGCCGAACTCGGCGCGATGCGAGAAGAAGCGAGTGGTGTCACACGCGGTACAGCCGTCGATCACGCTGATGTGCCCGCCGCTGATTCCGGCCTCCTCAAGTTGCCGTTGATTGGCTGCGACCAGATCAAGATGAATTTCCGGTCCCAGATCGCCATGTCCGGGGGCACGCTGATTCAGGAAGAGCAGTGGGTAACGAATGTGAATCGCGTTGGAATCAAAAACCTCTTCGAAGAGTTGGTCAGCGTAAGAGAACTGTGACTCGAACTCGGCGCGCACCTCGGAGCCAACCGAGTAGCAGCAGCGCCGAATGCATGGCCCGATCGCGGCGCGCAGGTCGCGAGGCACGCTGCCAAACTGCCGGCGCATCTCGCCCACTCCCTTCTCGACGATCCGCGCGACCGTTCCGCGCCAACCAGCATGAAACGCGCCGACTACGCGGCGCTTCACATCGGCCACTAGCACCGGAACGCAATCGGCCGTCTTGATCCCCAGCAGTAGCCCCGAAAGATTCGTGACGAAGCCATCGCCAGTTAGCGGCTCAGCTACGGGGTTGCTCACCGCATGCACGATCGCGGAGTGGATCTGCTTCACCTGAATCAGCGGCCAAACTTTTCGATCTCCCGCCGTTGCTCCCAGCGCGTTAAGCAGCAGTGCGCGATTACGTTCGACATTGGCCTGGGTGTCGTGTTGAGTGAGACCGAGATTCAGGGTTCGTCCGCCGTAGTTGGTCGAGATCCCGCCTTGCCGAGTGCTGAAGCCGTGCACGAGCCACGATAGTCCCTCGAAACTTGGGGCACGCAAGATCTCAAGCGGCTTGATTGCCGCAGTAGCTGCGCGGCGGGACGAAGACTTTGTATTCCGGTGGGACGCTGCGGGCATCGCTCTATTCTAGAGCAGATTCGGGTTGCCGTATTCCGCCGGATACAATCGAATCCGGCGATGCTGCTTTACTACATCACAGACCGCAAAGGCTTCGCGGGAGACGAAGCTCAGCAGCGTGAAGCGATGCTGCGGAAGATTGAGGAAGCGGCGCGCGCCGACGTTGACTATATTCAGCTTCGCGAAAAGGACCTCACATCTCGCGATCTGGAGCGCCTTGGCCAGGATGCAGTGCATGCGATACGGGAGACTTCCGGCGCCACCAAATTGCTGATCAATAGCCGGGCTGATATCGCGTTAGCTTGCGGTGCGGACGGCGTCCATTTGCCGGGCGACGAGCTTCCGGCGTCCGAGATCCGCGCTCTCTGGACGAAGGGCAGCGACCGCGAACCCTTGATTGGAGTTTCAGCTCACTCCGCCGACGAAGTACGCGAGGCCGAATCACAGGGGGCAAGTTTTGCAGTGCTGGCGCCGATCTTCGAGAAAATTGGCACCAACGCAAAAAGCCTCGGGCTTGAGGAATTGCGTATGGCGTCCGTCGAATCGCAAACTCTGAATGATGCCAGCGAGCAGTCTCAGAATCGCTTCACCGTCTTAGCGCTGGGAGGCGTGAATCTGAGCAATGCGCGCTCGTGTCTGCAAGCGGGCGCCGCCGGAGTAGCTGGTATCCGGTTGTTTCAACTGGGCGACCTATGCGAAACAGTTCGGCGACTGCGCGAACTGGCAGACTCCGTGCCATAGAAACCGGTGCGCTGGTTAATTCTTCTCCGCTTCGCGCGCTACCGACTTCAACACCATGTTGATCAGCGAAAGCACAATCGCTCCCCAGAACGCCGGCCAGAAACCCCGCACCATGAAGTCTGGCGACAACAGCTTCGAAGCGAACATCAACATCAGGGCATTGATGACCCACCAGAAAAGACCCAAGGTGAGGAAGGTCAGCGGCAGAGTAATGATTTTGAGAAGCAACCCGATCGTGGCGTTCACCAGACCGATCACCAGAGCTGCAATCAAGGCTGCGGTGAAACCGTGCAGGTAAAATCCCGGTACCAGGCGCGAAACAATCAGCAGGCTGATTGCACTCAAAACCCAGTTCAGCAGCAAACGCATGATTGTTCCTTTCGAACTATCGATGGTTGAGCGTCTCGTGGTTGCGGAGGCCGAAGTTCGCGGCGATTATATCGCGAAGAGAACCCTGTTCGCCGAACCCGGCCGGGCGATTTGCGATAAGCTCATGCCTGAGGTGACCCGATGCCGGATGCAATCGCGCAATTCGCCAACGCGAAATACCTGAACCTGGAAAGCTTTCGCAAAACTGGGGTCGGAGTGCGCACACCGGTGTGGTTCGCGGAAGAGCAGGAATCGCATGTGTTCTATATCTATTCGGCTCCGGACGCAGGCAAGGTAAAGCGAGTTCGAAATAATCCCAAGGTGCGCGTCGCTCCATGTGGGTTGCGCGGCCAACTGCGGGGGGCCTGGGTCGACGCGCGTGCCCGGATATGTGAGGGCGATGAAGCGGCGCGCGGACAAGAGTTATTGCGCCACAAATATGGCTGGCTGAAGATCACTGGCGACTTCTTCAGCCAGCTGCGTGGACGCAAACAGGTGGTGATTGCGGTTGAGCTCAGTTGATCTCGCGTTCACTTTGTGCCCCGCGAATAGAGGTCAACTATGCGGAGGCGTGCGCCTGGTGATGGTGGCTTCGATTGCTTGAGTGTTTGCTGGCCAGTCGAACGTGGCTGGCATGGTGATGCGAAGACGCCATCTTGTGATCAGCTTGCGACTTCGAAACAGGAGCTTTCGCCTGTACTTGATCAAAATGGTCTGGGTCAACTTCCTGCTGCGCGTAGGCCGGTACCAGGAACGCGGGAAAAGTACTGACAACCAGCATGAGAACCAGGGATCTGAGCGAGTTCATAAAAACCTCCATGCAATTCGTCGATATCGAGGTAATTGCAAGTGCGCTGCCAAGGTGGCTTTGACGAAGGAGCGATCGCTCAAATTAGTTGACCGAGGCAACTGATTGCCGGCAGCCGACTTGGCAGCATCTGCCAGGCTGGGCGCGGTCCTTGTGCGCGGCAGACGAGCCAAAGTGCTCGGGTTCGCCACTATCTCAAAGGAGGGACTCTATCTAAGAGGATAGCGATATCGAGGCGGGGATTTATTCGAGGTTGGAGTTAGAGTTCCAGCGTCCGTCCGTGTAGATACTCAGCCGGCCGCCCGAAACATACAGCACTTGCAGAATAAGGCGTTTTGCCTCGCATACATTCGGCTAGACGCCTTAGTCAAGACTCACTCAGCGGGCACCTGCATTTCGGCGCGAATCAGCATTTGCGTTCCGCTGTCTAGCTTCACTTCTTTCCCAGTGGAGGTGATCACCGAGTCCTTGTTCATTTCCAGGTTGGGAATTCCCAACACCCCCGAAGACTGCGAAGTTATCAAGGGATGCGTTCCGGTGCCGTTCTGCGGATGCATTCCTGTATTGCCCAGGGCCGGCCCATTGCTGGGAGGAGGCATTGTCGACATGTCGGCGCCACGACCGTTCGGTATTGTCCCCGGCGCAGCGGCTCCGGTATCAGGTCCCGAATTGTCTCCCAAACTCGGCGCTAACGCCTGTAGAACACCCTTGAACGCTACATCCTTTCCGTTCGGCATCTGAATCTTATCGAAAACGATGGTCAGCGACGATTCAGAATCGCCTCTAGAGCGAGCCTTGGATTCGGTAACCTGACCAATGACTTTGGACTTGTTTGGAATTACCATGCCACTGCGTGCGTGAAGGGCGGCAGTAGTTTGGCAAACCACGGCATCGCCTGCCTTCAGCTTCTTCGAGTCGAGAGGTTTGACCAGCACGGTCGGAAACGCGCCACGAATCGCGCCTTCGTCGGCGGTGGGCTGATCAGCTTGCGAAAGCGACGACGCTGCCGGAGTAGAATCTGTTGACGAGCTTCCAGCCTGGGCATTACAGGGCGAACTTGCGACCAGAAGACATGCGGCGGCCAGCAGGAATCGATTCATAATCTCTCCTTATTACACCTCAAACTCTGCACCGCTCAATTGTTCTCCTACCTACCCTGGCCGTCAACATGGCAAGGGTTAAGAAGTGTTGTCCTTGGGCCGGCAGATCGAGGTTCAACGCCTTGTGCGTCGATGGCTTCCGGCATCGCTGGTCGGCTGCGCCATCCCACTTGAAAACGCAAATCAGGAAAACGACCGCAGTCCGAGCCGCCCGTGAAATCATCGCCGCACCTCTGGCTACGAGTGCTCGACGTAAGACAACTTCCTGGCGACAACCGCCTTGAGACGGAAGGTGCCCGGCCCGTTCTTCCGCTACCTGAGCGCCTTCAGATAAGCCAAAACCGCCTCCGCGTCAGCGCGTGTCATGTGAAACTTGGGCATGGGATCCTTGAGAGGCTGGCCGCTGGTCCAGACGGCGGTGGTCAATAACGTGATCATTCCGGCATCGGTGGCCGGAGGTGCGCCAGCGAGGCGAGGCGCCAGGATCGGCCAATCCGAAGTGGGTTGAGCCGGCAAGTAGGGAACGGGCGCGCCCGCCAGCCAACGGCTTCGGTCCAGTTGGCCGTTCGCAAGCCGCGGTGTGTGACAGGTCCCGCACATGGCGACGTCTTCCACGATGTATTTGCCGCGAGCCACCAGATCGCCGCCGCCTGCCACTTGCGCGGGCGCCATCTTCTTCGCCTCCTGCGCCGAGCTAAGCTGCGAACCGCTGGGTACGAGAACCGCGAGCGCAGCCAGCGTCAGGCCTGCGACCAGGTATCTGCGAAGCTTGTCTTTACTGAGATTTCCCCACGACATGAAACGTCCCTCCGGGCTTTCGGAAACATTTTCCATCTCGGCGCGCCTGCGCACGAAGTCCATCATACTATTGCGCGCGGAGGTCTCACACCGGGGCGCCGAGCGAAACTAATTTTGGAATTCTTGCAGCATACTTGCCACGCCATCTCGAGCGACAAACCGGGCCGAAAGCCCACGCACGCTGCTGAGACCGCTCAATCTTTCTGGGGAAGCACCCGCTCGACGGAGTGTATCTTTCCGACGGCGAGAGTCACCTGTTTCCGGTCAGGCCGCGAACAGGGAATGCCGCCGGAGGCCAGCACCAGAGGCCCGGCGATGCGCATGGCGCCCGGAGAAAAGTAATAGTCATAATGCTGCTGGTTGTGCTCCTGATCGGTGAAGACGAGGGCATCGTTGGGGCCGCGATTCTTCACAAATATTCTGGAGTAATCGTTCTGCAACCTGATGGCTTTCCCCCGGACGCCCGGCTCGGAAAACACGAAGTGTACTTTGTACCAACTCTCCATGGCTGCGATTATAACGGGGGGGCAATGCACCGAAGGCCTGCTGCGCGGAGCGCCCGCTCCCAAGCGCACTCAACAAAAGTAGTTTCCAGCCGGCCGCGCGCCTCAACAGCGAGGATCCAGTCCCGCACAGCGGGACGGAAGATCATAGCCCAGTGCTTCAGCACTGGGTAGGATAGTTAGATACACCCGAATCCCTTCAGGGACGGCACACTTCGCACCCGCAACAATTGACTACCCAGGTTAGCCAAAAGAATCAATCTGCGTTTTCTTCTGGTAACAGCGGTGGCTCTTGCTTGGTGGTGGGCACAGGCAGCGTCAAAGTGATGTCATGCTGGTTCTCCGGGAGTCCGCTGAACTCTCTACCAAAAAGCTCTTGATAAGTGGTTTTGAATTGGACCGACTTCCTGAAAGTCTTGTAAATAGGCCACTCGCGGTATCCTTCTGCAACCTGCGAGTCATTCGGGCCAATCTTCCTCATCCATTGTGCAGCGCCATCGAAGTCGTCTCTTAGCACAGCGAGACCCAGTGAGAACTTATTCTCCACGGCACTCCAATCCTCCGAGTCTAAGATCTTCCGACAGGCTTCTTCTTCTCCCAGCCATTTATGTGCCTGGGCGCGATTCATAATGTGGATCCTACGGTCTGCGTCAGATCCCCACTTCGTCAAAACGGACGCCGCAAAATCAAGTAGTTCTTTCGCCAATCGATATCTGTGCAGATTTAGCAGCTCTAGAGTGACCTGATTTAGATTTGCGTCCGCCGCGGCTAGCTCAGCGGGAAATAGCTTACGCCAAAGCACTTGTGCTAGCTTGACGCCGATCTCAAGAATGCACTCGTAAGCATCTGTAAAATACTTCCTGTTAACTGGAAGTTCGACACCAACTTCAATTCCCTCGCAACGCATGCCATTTACCCGACACACTGCCAAGTACTGGGACGAAACTCTGCAATCACAATGGACGATGAGGTTTCTGCGCTCTGTGACTTCGATGAATTTCGGCCATGATTCCAAGCCTTTCCGCAACTCGATGCCAAACTTCTTCTCCATCCAGTCGAACTGTTCAGTGTGGCTCTTCCTTATGACTGACTCTACTTCTTTGTCGATAATGAATTCCCTAGCGGCGTCAATTGACGGGAACTCACTTAGCTCCTTCAAAGTCATCGATCGCTCAGAGGAATTCATCATCTCCGGTCTTAGATAAAATAAGACCCGCATAAGCGCACCCAGAAATGCGTCGTATTGGCTAACAAGGGAAACCACAAAACTGCCTGCAATCTTCTTGCCTGCAGTTTCCGCTCGCTCGATCTTGCGCCGGATGCCTCGGTATTCAGGGTATATGTCGGGCGTCAATTCGCCCTTCATTCGGCCAGCCTCTATGACAACATGTTGGCACTTGGTTTCGATAAACCGACGCATTTCGTCGCTGGCACCACGGTTCGCTGCGTCCACGATCCACATGGTTAAAGGGAAGGTCATAACAAGACTGTCCATTCCTTTTACGAAGGCTTCAATTTGGGTCGCAATGTCCGGTGGCGCCAGTTCGGCTTCGCCACCCTCGTTGCTGTCTTCCGCAATTTCCTCTGGCGCATTCATGCAGGTACCCTCGAACGCATTATCGCTTAGGATGTGCTCACACTTTTACTAAATCACCACGCTAAAAGGAAAAGGCCCCATGTTTTCACATGGAGCCTTTATTTATGTCGGCGACGACCTACTCTCCCACACACTTTCGCGTGCAGTACAATCGGCCCTGCGGGGCTTAACTTCCGTGTTCGGGATGGGAACGGGTGTTTCCCCCGCGGTAAGATCACCGGCTTCGTTGACGTGGGCGCTGGTCGCGCCACTCGGTTCCAGGCGTGGGTTACACGCAAAACCTCGCACGTCGATCTTGAAAGAACTTGTTTCGCGGCTCCTGGGAACCGCAGATCCTTCGTCGGGCTGAAGCCCTCCTCAGGATGACAACATCAAGAGAGTCGATTGATGGCGCGGCTGAAGCCGTGGCCCTTCAAAACAACTCATCATGCGGGAGGGTGTTGGCGGCGCGGCTAAAGGCGCACCGCTTCACGATCTCTCACAACTGAATAGCATCAGGATTTAATACTAGGAAGGCTTGTAATTTAAGGCTGGACCTCCGTCGAGGTCCGCGCGCTGGCTAGTTCTCCAGCGTGCACGGGGTTTCACCAAGCGGGGCCAATTTCTGCCGAGCCTGGGGTAACACGTGTAGCCAAGTAAATTTTATGGTCAAGCCGAACGGGCGATTAGTACTGGTAAGCTTCATGCATCACTGCACTTTCACATCCAGCCTATCAAACACGTAGTCTTCGTGTGCCCTTCATTTCCCTTTTGGGTTGGGAGATCTCATCTTGAGGAGTGCTTCACGCTTATATGCATTCAGCGTTTATCACAACCGAACTTCGCTACCCAGCCGTGCCATTGGCATGACAGCTGGAACACAAGAGGTTCGTCCATCCCGGTCCTCTCGTACTAAGGACAGGTCCTCGCAAATCTCCTACGCCCACATCAGATAGGGACCGAACTGTCTCGCGACGTTCTGAACCCAGCTCACGTACCGCTTTAATAGGCGAACAGCCTAACCCTTGGAACCTTCTACAGCTCCAGGATGCGATGAGCCGACATCGAGGTGCCAAACCGGAGCGTCGATATGAACTCTTGGCTCCGATCAGCCTGTTATCCCCGGCGTACCTTTTATCCGTTGAGCGATGGCCCTTCCATACAGAACCACCGGATCACTAAGGCCTGCTTTCGCACCTGCTCGTCTTGTTGGACTCGCAGTCAACCACGCTTATGCCTTTGCACTCGACGGCTGATTTCCAAACAGCCTGAGCGTAGCTTCGCGCGCCTCCGTTACAATTTAGGAGGCGACCGCCCCAGTCAAACTACCCGCCTCACTATGTCCCTTTCCCGGGTAACGGGAATAGGTTAGAACCACAGAACTCGCAGGGTGGTATCTCACCGTTGGCTCCCTCAAGCCCAAGAGCCTGAGTTCAAAGCCTCCCACCTATCCTGCGCAGCAAGTGCCATAGTTCATAGTGAAGGTATAGTAAAGGTGCACGGGGTCTTTCCGTCTAGATGCGGGTAACCGGCATCTTCACCGGTACTACAAGTTCGCCGAGTCGCTCGTTAAGACAGTCGCACGATCGTTACACCATTCGTGCAGGTCGGAACTTACCCGACAAGGAATTTCGCTACCTTAGGACCGTTATAGTTACGGCCGCCGTTCACCGGGGCTTCAGTTCGAAGCTTCACCTTGCGGTTGACCTCTCCCTTTAACCTTCCGGCACCGGGCAGGTGTCAGCCCCTATACGTCGTTTTCGACTTTGCAGAGACCTGTGTTTTTGTTAAACAGTCGCCGTGCGCGTTTCACTGCGGCCCCCTCGCGCTTGCACGCTACCGGGGCACCCCTTCTCCCGAAGTTACGGGGTTAATTTGCCGAGTTCCTGAACGAGCGTTCTCTCGAGCGCCTTTGGATATTCTCCTCGTCTACCTGTGTCGGTTTGAGGTACGGTTCCCTTCATTTCTCCTTAGAGGTTTTTCTTGGCAGTGTGAAATCGGTGCGTTTCGTCCATACGGACTACTCCTTTGCGTCTCACCGTTAATGTCTCTCCGGATTTGCCTAGAGAAACCGGCTTACACGCATTGAACCTGATAGCCATAACAGGCTGCACGTATCCTTCTGCGTCACCCCATCGTAATAACGAATCAAAGGGAGTTCCGGAATATTAACCGGATGTCCATCGACTACGCCTTTCGGCCTCGCCTTAGGGACCGACTAACCCTGAGCGGATTAACCTTCCTCAGGAAACCTTAGACTTTCGGCGCGGAGGGTTCTCACCTCCGTTATCGCTACTTATGCCGGCAGGGTCTCTTCTCGACTGTCGACGGGTCCTTACGATCCCGCTTCAATCCGTTGAGAATGCTCTCCTACCACGCATGGCTTGACGCCATGCATCCGCTGCTTCGGTGCTCAGTTTAAGCCCCGTTGAATTGTCGGCACCGGACCGCTTGACCAGTGAGCTATTACGCTTTCTTTAAAGGATGGCTGCTTCTAAGCCAACCTCCTGGCTGTCTGGGCGTTCCGACATCCTTTCCCACTTAACTGAAA
>CAWJLM010000001.1:0-1595000 GCA_963843725.1 uncultured Acidobacteriaceae bacterium | reverse complement strand
CGGCAGCAATTCAACCACGACATTTCGAAAGGGTTTTTCCCCGAGATTCTCCACCACATGCACCATTCCCGCCGGCAATAACTCACACTCTCCATCGCGGTAGCTGAGCTGTTTCGGTTCCTCATCGCGAGCCGCGCTGACGATCTCGGCAATCCCGGCAACGTACACCAGGTAATCATGCGGGTGATGATGGCAAAGCGTGCGATCATGTGGCGCGATCTCAACCGCGAACGCCCGCACGAATTCATTCTCGATCACCAGATGATGGCGCGGCTCCTGCTCGATCTCGACCACCTGATCGCAGGCATAGCGATTTGGGTTGCCGGGAGCGCTCATTCGTCAAACCTCGAGAGAAGTTTACCCCGTCATGGTGAGGACTTGCCCGCGTCGAAGCTCACTTCTTTCCACCCGGGGCGCCCACTCGGCAGGAGTGGCTGCATCGCGCACAACCTTCTATTCGCAGATATCCTAATGTAAGCCGGGTCCCCGAAAACTATATACTTCGGTCGAGCGCGAGCATCAGATATTATTGAGGCTCAAAGAGCCACGACGATGTGGGGATGCCATGCATTTGCTGACCCGAAGATTCGAGAACGTCCTCGTTATGACGGTAAATACCCTGCGCAGCCAGCTGGAGGAAATCAGCACGCGCGATTGCACCTTCACCATTCACAAAGTGCAGCGTGATCGGGTCTCCATCCGCGGAGACTATGTTCTTTCGGGCCAGAGGAAGCGTTCCTACGTTCTGCTGCCAGCCTATCCCACTGGCTTCGCCGGCGATGCTCCCTGCAATAATCTGAACGTCGTTCTGGACCCGTTGGAGTTTGTCGATGCTGACAGCCATGCCGAACGCGACGCATTTGCTCCGCTCCTCGGCCATCAAATCCTGGTCTATTACGAGAAGATGCATCAGGATCAAGGCTTGCCTGTGTCCCGATGCTGCTGAGTATTGAAGCCTGGCCATGTCAATTATTGATGCTCCATCTCTATCGTCGCCAGGGTCCTTTGAACGCTATCCCACCATGTAAATTCCCGGTCAAATTTGGTGCAGGTGGCGCAATAGTCTTGCCTTCCCGCGCCCAATGAGCGGATAATCCGACCCACTTTTCGTACAAATGGATATGTCCGGGTTCTGAACCGGCTGACTTCTATGAGCCTGCGACTGATCACCGATCGAGGTGTGATCTCTCGGCTCCCGGCATTCAAACCGGACGGCGTCCGACGGCGATCCTCGCTTAGAAAAGGAGACTGATTATGCCGAGCCTTGGAAAACATTCAAATGGGGCTTTGCGCATCAGCGCGCGGGATACCGCGATGGCCGTGGTGATCATGCTCATGATCGTCACAGCCCACCCTGCGCAGGCGCAGACATTCAACGTGATTCACACCTTCACTGGCGGTACCGATGGGGCGATTCCCGAGGCTGGTCTGACATTTGACCGAGCAGGCAATCTCTACGGAACAGCCGCATACGGCGCCCACGGCTACGGTACGGTCTACAAGCTAACCAACAAAGGCGGAGGCTGGACCTTCAGTCCACTCTACAGCTTTGCCGGAGGCAATGACGGGGCCGTTCCCCTCGACAGAGTAGTCTTTGGTCCGAACGGCAGTCTTTACGGCACCACCTCCGATCAAGGTGAACAACAAGGTATTGGAGGCACGGTCTTCAATCTGAAGCCACCCGCGACGATCTGCAAATCCGTACTTTGCCCCTGGACCGAGACCGTGCTTTATCGCTTTCCGGAAAGCGGCGACAACGGATTGGTTCCCGGATACGGTGACCTGGTTTTTGACCAAGCCGGCAACCTCTACGGCACCACTATCAACGGAGGCGCACACAGTGCTGGCGTCGCTTTTGAGCTGACCCCCTCGGGGACACAATCCATTCTCTATAACTTCGTGGGAGATACGGGTGAGTATCCCTACAATGGCGTCATTTTCGATAATGCCGGCAACCTTTATGGCACGACCTATGAAGGGGGCAACATCTATGGCACAGTTTTCCAGTTGACCTCCTCGGGATCGGGCTGGACGGATAATACGCTCCACATTTTCCAGATGCCCGACGGCGCCAACCCGTATGGTGGCGTGATCTTTGATCAGGCCGGAAATCTGTATGGAACCACCAGCGTCTTGGGGGCAAACGGTTCCGGGACCGTATTCGAGCTGTCGCCCTCGGGCGGAACCTGGACCTTGAACGTGCTTTATAACTTCGTTGGAGGTTTCGGTCCGTATGGCGGCCTGACCATGGATGCGGCAGGCAATCTTTACGGCACGGCCTACTCCGACGGCGCTCACCGGTTCGGTTCAGTCTTCAAGCTGACACACTCGAATGGTAGCTGGACCTATACCGATCTTTATGACTTCACCGGCGGCAACGATGGAGGATATCCCTACGGCGTCGTCGCTGTGGACGCGAACGGCAATCTCTACGGCACGGCGGCTTATTTCGGCATGGATGGTTATGGAGTTGTCTGGGAGATCACGCCATGAGGCCGGAAACCCAAGGGCAATCGTTGGGAAAGATACGAGTCGGGCGGCACTCGCTGAAGTGCGCGGAAGTGTTAGACTAGCGATGACCTCGAAACCCCGCCGGTCCGCTGGGATCGGCCTTACCGCCCAGTCGGGACGTGGCTCAGCCTGGTAGAGCACTCGCTTGGGGTGCGAGGGGTCGGCAGTTCAAATCTGCCCGTCCCGACCAAATGAATCTAGACGTTACAGAGCCGCCCATCTTTCACTAGCCTTGACCTGTGGGGAATATTGTGGGGACCCTAATGCAATTTCCTTTCATTGTGGGTCTGTGAGGGTGGGCGCCCTCAGTCTGCGGCCGCAGGACCTTGAGCAAAGGCCCTACTGAACGGGCCGCGCGTCCAATAGAGCAACGGCGCGGCGTGTCGCTTCCGCTCGGACGTGGCTATAGTGATCCAGCATCTTGCGGCTGAGATGGCCGCTGATCGCCTGAATGGTCGCGTCAGGCGTCTGCGTCTCGGCAAGCTTGGAAATAAAGCTGTGCCGAAGATCGTGCATCCTGCATTGCACTCCAGCCTGTTTTTTCGCTGTGCGCCATGCCCGCTTCCATGAACCAAGCGGCTTGCGCTGGTCCACTGCGTAAGGCGTCATTACTCCTTGCGCAAACGCCTCGGGGTTGGCGTATGCCAGTTTCTCGCTGGGAAAGATGTACTCTTCCGGTTTGGCGTCCGGCCAACGGGCTCGCCACTCCCTGAGGGCCGCAAGCGCTGCCTGGTTAAGCGGGACTATGCGACCTTCCCCGGCCGCCGTCTTCGACTTGCCCACCTGAAATGCAGCCTTCAGAAAATCCATTTGACACCAGCGGGCAAGGCGCAGTTCGGCATTGCGCAAACCTGTATTGCTGAAGACCGCTCCCGGATTGGCTCGCGTGGCCGCCCAGGAACGTAAACAACCGCCCGCAGAAGGTCATGAAGCCACCCAAGTCAGTCACCAGTGAATCGTAGATAAAGCTGTTTCGCAGCGCAGTCTGCTGCCACATCGCGTAAATGTTTCCATTGAAGCAATGCCCTGAACTCCTCCCGCTTTGCAGCCTCATCCCATTCGTCTACGAGCGTCCGAAGTTGTTGTGGGTTCAGTAGCGTCAAGTAATATCGGGCCACCGAGCTAGAGATGGGAAACGATGCCCCCTGCGGCAGTGCCTCAAACGGAACATCGAAATCGGCTGCGCCTGCCAGGGAGCCATCCTCGTGCTGTATCCTAACTGTCCAGCCCATTGCGCCTCCTACTTTGGCGTCCCCGGAAACGCGGTGACGAGTTCGTTTTGAGAGTTTGTGATAACGGTGTATACGGTCGTGGGGTTGCCCTCGCGCGTCACACCAATAACCCGCCCCGCATCAACTATCCTCTCAAAATTTCCGCCTGCTTGGGCCACTGGAGCAGTGGACTCTGCTCCTTTGATGAGGCCCACGATGTCCTCGCCGATGGCAAAAGCGCTCTTTCCGCCTGGGCCGAACCTGGCAATCGTATGGAGGTCCGTTACGTGCTTCAGTGCGTTGCCTGTAATGATGATTTCGCCGCTGTCCTTCGCAAGTGAGAATGCGTTTAGCACGGCCGCGGCACCGAGCCCCAGGACCAGTTGTGTTCCTCCTCGTGTAATTTGTCCGTTCAGGAAAAGGTTTACAAACCCCTGGAAAGCAAGCGGAGCTCGGTCGTTCAATGGATTCAAATCCGCGGTTGTGATGATCGGCTGAGGCGGAGGCGGAGGCGGCAGTTTCCGCAGTTGTGGCAAAAGACCGGAACTCCTAGAACACCAGTGCCCGGGGGATGCACGAAACCCCTGTAGCGCGAGGCCCTCGCACAGCCTCTGGGTATAACCAGTATGGTTTTAGCCAGCCTAATCCGAAACTGCTTGGCGTGCAAGACATTCAAAAGCAGCTCGGAGCGACTGTCAGAAAGCTGCGTCTAAAACAGAATCTGTCCCAGGATGTCTTCGCGGAACGATCAGGATTGCATCGCGCCCACGTCGGAGAGATCGAGCGTGGGGAAAGCAACGTCACGATTCATCGCCGACACACTGGGAGTGAGGATCGTCGATGATCGATGTCGTGCTCACGATGCAGTGAGTGAGTCCTTGGACGGGGCCCGCTGAGGCGATTGGCGGCCCTGGAAGGAAACCCCTTCGATACTTACCGGCAAAATACGGGTGGGACCTGTGGGGATTTTTGTGGGGACCCGTGATCGAAAATAGGGGTAATCGGTGGGAAAGCCCGTTTTGGCTAGGGTGCACGGGAACCCCTATAAACACGGAACAAAGCGTACTTCGGGGTAGGGAATGGTAAACCGTGGAAATTATAGAGCACTCGCTTGGGGTGCGAGGGGTCGGCAGTTCAAATCTGCCCGTCCCGACCAATTAAGTATTACCCTTTGGGCCGTCAGCTTTCAGTTGGACTGGAATTCGTGCCGAACGCTTCGGTTGCATAATTCCCGTGACTTCCGCCGTGATTAGGCTAAACTTGACCCCGCCTCAGTTCGTGGAGCAGCGCAATGGGCGAGCTCTCCAAGATCGCCGTAGCAGTCGTCGTCGTTTTCTTCGTAGGTTGTGTGGTAGTTACCGGCCTGACGATTGCAAATTATTACTCGCTGGTTTATCCCACGCCTGAAAATCAGAGCGCTTTCTACCAGACCTATGATCTGGACACTGCCCTGAAGTCTATCGTCAGCATCGTTCATTTCGGTAACGGGTCAGAGCAAGCGACAGCGAGCGCCGGAGAAAAAGCCGCCACGCTCCATCGGGAGATCAATAAGGCCTTCGGTCTGCAAGGCCTTGATCGCCGTGGCCTGATGGCATTGCTTAGCGCGGACATCCTATTGAAACTCGAGCACGAGGGAGCCCAAGTGACAGAAATCTCCGGTTCTCAGAATGACGGCTTTCACTTTCGTTACGTGAAGAGGAACGGAACGGGTACCGTCACCCTGAAACCGGTGGGGCGTGTGGATCCGTACGAGGCTGGGGCTTTCCCGATATCTCATCCCGGAGGAGTGTATCTGCAGCCCCTCCACGACGGGGAACTTCCGGTCAAGGTGACCGTCGTCATCGATGAAGCCTGGTCGAGGCCGGGGACGTAAAGCTCACCCTTCAGCTTTTCATCGGTCAGTTTTTGCTAAGCCAGATCCCTTACAGGAAACGGTCGGATCGCGCCTGCGGTTACGGCCTATCTTCTTGCCGATTCGCGGAACTCCCGGAACTTTCATTCGGCCGCTGCCGTATATCAGGCTGGACGAAACCACAGGTGTACGGCATCGCGAGTGGCTGAAGCGAATCGGGCCACGGTCCGGGGCGATGTCCCTTCACCGCCGAGGATGTTTATGCCGTTCAAGCTTCCCGAAGCCACCCAAATTCTGCAGCGCACGCCGGCCACGCTCAACGAGATGGTGAAAGGCATTCCCGAGGGCTGGATTAAGGCCACCGAAGGCGTGGGCACCTGGAGCTGCTACGACATTGTGGGACATCTGATTCACGGCGAGCTGACCGACTGGATTCCGCGCGTGCACATCATTCTGGAACACGGCGAGGCCAAAGCCTTTGAGCCCTTCGACCGCTGCGCGCAGTTTCGCGAAGACCAGACGCGACCCATCAGCGCGCTGCTCGATCAGTTTGCCTTTATGCGAGCAGAAAATCTGACCATCCTGCAAGGCCTGCGCCTGAGCGGCGACGACCTGGCGCGTAAGGGCACGCATCCGGAGCTGGGAACCGTTACGCTGGGCCAGCTAATCTCGTCGTGGGCGGTGCACGACCTGGCGCACATTTCGCAGATCGCGCGGGTCACCGCCAAACAGTACTCCCACGCTGTGGGACCGTGGCACCAGTATATGTCGATCCTCAAGAGCTGACCTTTAGCCGAACAGTGAAGTCTTCGGGACCTTGTAGGCCTTGCCGAGGGTCTCGGCTTTAAACGTTCGTTCGTCCACGCGATGCAGCCGCTTGGCCATGCCTCGCGGCAGCAGCTTGGTGTGGTGAATTTCCAGCAGATAATAAACGATAAACCAGATGGTCTTCTCGGTCGTCATCCACTGCTGATGGTCGAAGCGTTTCAAGTTCACCGGGCGGGAAAAGGTTCGCATGGTCCGCTGACGCCGCAGGTTGAAGTAGGTATCGAAGTAGCTCATGGCCAGTTCGCGCAGAGTGCGATACACCGGTTCGCGAGAGCGGCAGCTGGTGTAATTCGATTTGGCGATCGAGCCCCAATGTCCCTTTACGCGATAGACGGCGATCACATGGTCGGTATCGTTCTCGGCTTCAAAATCCAGAATGAGCGGCGGGTAGCCGTTAGCGCGCAAAGCTGCGGCGGCGAAGATGGCTCCTTCAAAGCAATGGGCGGTGTTCTCGCGCAACACGCGGCGCGGCGACCAGGCGGTATCGCCCAGGTGATAAGGCATGGCGTCGAGATAACGTTGAATGCCATAAGGATCTTTCAGGCTGCGCAGCTGGCGCAGTTCCGCGGGAGTGAAGCCGAGATCGCTGTCCATGATGAAGTGAAGGCAGTGTACCGCATTGGCCCTTGCGGACCGGTCTGTCTGGTGGCGACGAACCGCAGATCCCTCCGCGTCGCTGCGCTCGGGTCCGGATGACAAAACGAATGGTATGACCCAGGGTAACCATTCGTCAGTTCTGAGCTCCAGCAGTACCGATCAGCGGAGGTGGCTTCATTCATTGCGCAAGGCTGTCATGGGATCCAGTCCGGCCGCTTTGCGCGCGGGAATGTAAGACGCGGTGAGTGCAATCAGCAACAACAGGAGAGCGACGGCAGCGAAGACCAGCCAATTGCCGGAGCCGGCCCCATAGAGGAGGCTGGCCATCACCCTGGCGAACACGACGCTCAAAATCAGTCCGGCGACGACCCCGATCACGGTGGCAATCACTCCCTGCCGAAGCATCAGTTTCAGGATGTCGCCGGGCTGTGCTCCCAGCGCCATGCGAATGCCGATCTCGCGGGTGCGCTGCAATACCGAGTAAGAAATCAGGCCATACAAGCCAATCATCGCCAGAACCAGCGCCAGGCCGGCAAAGCTGCCGATCAGGTAAAAGGGGAAGCGGCGCAGGAAAACTGCCGGTGAGCGATTAACGAAATCATCCATGGTTTGCGGCTGGATGGCGGCCAGTTGCGGATCGAGTGCGAGCAGTACCGAACGGGCGGAAGGCAGCATCGCCGCTGGATCGCCCGTGGTGCGAACCAGATAATTCAGATAGGCCGTGTAGCCGGAATCCTGGTCGATAGGGAAATACATGGTCGGCGGCGGCGGAACTGCCAGGCTATCTTCCGCAACATCGCCGATGACGCCGACAATCTCGCGGTAAGGTTCCTCGGGAGAGAACGTCAGCCGCACCCGCTTGCCCAGCGGATCTTCTCCGTTGGGAAACTCGCGTTTGGCCCACGCCTGGTTGACCACCAAAACTTTCGGGGAATCCGCTACATCCGACGAAGCCAGGAAGCGGCCCTTGATCAGCGGAATCTTCATGACTTCGAGATAGTGCGGATCCACGCGCCGGGCCAGAGCTGCAGCTTCCTGACCTTCGGCACTCGCCCGTCCTTCAATCAGAAAGCGGTTCAGGCCGGTATTTTCGGCGACGGGAAGCGAAGTGGTCGCGGTCACGCCCTGTACGCCCGGCAGATTACGCAGCCGCTCGGTGAATTCATGTTCGAAGCGAATTCCGTTAGGGCTGACATAAGGCCAGGTTTTGGAGACAGGGTAAGAAGCACCGGGAAGATTGACTCCGAACGTCAGCAGATGTGCGGGTTCGAAACCCGGATTCTGCCGCAGCAGAGAGAGCAGGCTGCGTAACATCAGGCCGCCGCCAGCGAGCAACACCAGCGAAATTGCGATTTCTCCGATCACCAGGATGTTGCGCACCCGTGATTGGGTGCCGCTGGTGCCGCCACGCGACTCATCGTTCAGCATCGGTGCGAGCGGCGTTTGCGGGACCGACATTCCCGGGCCAATACCGAAGAGGAGGGCGGTCAGCAGCGTGATTCCGCAGGCGAAGGCCAGCACCGGCAGGCTGATGCCGATATCGCGCAGGTAAGGCATGGCATCGAGCTGGGCTTCGGGAATATTGCGCAGCAACACCCACAATCCTGCCGCAGCGCCGAGAAAGCCGAGGATTGCGCCGCCCAGCGAAAGCATCAGGCTCTCGATCAGCAACTGCAGAAGCAGATGCAGACGGCTGGCGCCCAGAGCCGTCCGGATGGCAAACTCTTTTCGCCGATCGACGGAGCGGGCCAGCAGCAGGCTGGCTACGTTGGCGCAGGCAATCAGCAACAGGAAGCTGACCGCGGCAAACAGCACCAGCAGAAAGGGCCGAACATCGCCGACAACTTCTTCCCGGAGCGGGCCGACCGTAACCGCAATCCCCTTGTTTTGCCGGGGATATTCGGTATCCAGCTGTGCTGTGATGCCGGTCATCTCGGCCCGGGCCTGCGCCAGGCTGGTGCCGGGAGCCAGCCGCCCAATCACATTCAGCCAACGGGCATTTCGGGTCGTGGCCGTGTAGGGATTGGTATGCAGCGGAACCCAGATGGGCACAATGCCGGCCGGCGGATACTCGAAATCTTTAGGAAGGACGCCGACCACCGTGACCGGCTTCTTGTCGAGCGTTATGACCCGGCCAATGATTTTGGGATCGGCGGCAAAGTCGCTTCGCCAGAAATCGTTGCTGAGAATAGCCACCGTCGGGCCTTGCCCTTCGGGTAAATCTTCGCCGGCGATGAAATCGCGGCCCAACACCGGCGCGACTCCCAGGGTCGAAAAGAAATTGGGAGTGACCATGGCGCTGAACACCGCCTTGGGATCGCCGTTTCCAGTCAGGGTAAAGGCATCGGAAGCCGATCCGGCCAGCGCCCTGAAGCTCTTCGCGGTACGGAGCCAGTCGAGATAGTCGGGGTAGGAAGAATTGTAGGAACAGCACACGATGCGGTGCCGGCTTTCGCCGAGCGTAACCAGGCGATCGGGATCGTGAAAGGGCAACGACCGCAATAGCACGGGATAAAGAGCGGAAAAAATCGCGGTAACGGCACCGATGGCGAGGGCCAGGGTAAGGACTGCCACCACGGTAAAGCCGGGGCTCTTGCGCAACATCCGTAGCCCGTAACGAAAATCCTGGCCTAGAGTTCCCATGAGTCGACTGCTGCCGGCCTCGTTTCACCTGACGAACTTTGTATGACCTGAGGCTGCATAGGGATGGCCGCCGATACCACAACTTCGGCCCGAGACGGGGCATAGGCAGGGAGATGACAATTCATGCAAACTGGCCTCTGCGCATCATAACGCACTTTCCCGAAACCTCAAGTCCGGCAAGGCTCTACGGCTCTCTCGACCGGTACTCAAATCACGCCCTTTTCACATTCAGAGGCCGGCCCCCGGCATATATTCATTGTCGCACCGCTGATAGTCGCGGCGGTGGCCGCGGGAATTTATGGCGCGATCCGCGTTCCAGACCGGCTGATCACCACGCCGCAGGCGGAACGGGTCCTGGCCAGTGAACAAGCCGAGCGTGGAAAACCTGGCGCCCGATAACGGCCACTTCTCGAACGGGGACGGCCCTGCGGGCCGCTCGTGGTTCAGACTGCTGGCTGATTGACCGTTGCGTCACAGGGAATCGTTCCTCGCTCCCTTAGCATCTCTATCTTTTTCACGGCGGGCTGCTGCCGCCTGCAGCCGGTCTCTCGATTTCAATTCTCCTTCAAGGAAGGTCGATGGCAAGCACGACAGTGGCTGGCGCGCAGGGCTTTAGCATAAGTCGGCCTGCCCCGAGTCCTTGGCTGATCGCAGTCTCGGTCATGCTGGCGACGTTCATGGAGGTGCTGGACACTTCGATCGCGTCCGTCGCGCTGCCCTATATTGCCGGCAGCCTTTCCGCCACCAACGATGAAGCCACCTGGGTGCTGACCAGCTACCTGGTGGCCAACGCCGTGGTTCTGCCCGCCAGCACCTGGTTCTCGCTGAAATTCGGCCGCAAGCGCTTCCTGGTTACCTGCATCGCAATATTTACGGTATCGTCGTTCGCCTGCGGAGCGGCGACCAGCTTGTGGATGATTCTGCTGGCTCGGGCAATACAAGGCGCGGGCGGCGGCGCGCTACAGCCGTTGTCGCAATCGATCCTGCTGGAGAGTTTCCCGCCCGACAAACGCGGCATGGCGCTGGCGGTATTCGCGCTGGGCGTGGTGGTAGCGCCGGTGCTGGGTCCGACCCTGGGAGGTTACCTGACCGATACCTATTCCTGGCGCTGGGCCTTCTACATCAATATTCCGATCGGCATCTTCGCTATCTTCATGATCTTGCGTTTCGTTACGGACCCGCCTTACATTAAGAACGCCAAGCCGGGCAAGATCGACGGCGTCGGACTGGGGTTGCTGGCGGTATGGCTGGGCTCGCTGCAGATCATTCTGGACAAGGGCCAGGAAGACGATTGGTTTGGCGCGACCTGGATCCGCTGGACCACGGCTCTGCTGGTGATCACCTTTGTCGCCTTCTTGATTCGCGAGATGACCCACGACAAACCGTTGGTCGACCTACGTGTGTTTCGACACCGAAACTTTCTGTTCGGCTGCATTCTTATCGGAATCTTTGGAGGCGCCCTTTATGGGCTGATCACCTTGTTGCCGCTGTTTTACCAGGAGCTGCTGGGATACACCGCCTACGCGGCGGGCTGGGCGGTGAGTCCGCGCGGCATAGGCGCCATTATGGCGTTGCCCATCATTGGGATCCTGACAGCCAAAATCGACAACCGCTGGCTGATTGCCGCCGGCTTTCTGATGTTCGCCATCAGCGCTCTGGGATTCGGCCAGGCGACATTGGAAATTTCGCAGTGGTCGTTTCTGTGGGCCATCGTGCTCAGCGGATTTGGTTCGGGATCGATTTTCGTGCCGCTCTCGACCACCGCAGTTGCAGGACTGCCCAATGAGGAGATTGGAAACGCCAGCGGACTTTATAACCTTTTCCGTAATATAGGCGGCAGCATCGGTATTTCAGTGGTGAATACCATCGTGGCACGGCACGAACAGCTGCATCAAAACGAGCTGTTGCACTCGCTTGCGCCCAGCAGCGTTATTTTGCAAAATCAATTGCACGCGCTGCAGCAGTATTTACAAATCCAAGGCTATAGCGCGGCTGATGCGATGATACGGGCTTATGCCTTGATCGGCGGCCAACTCTCGGCGCAGGCTCGCCTGTGGTCTTACGTCGACGATTTTCGTTACATGGCGCTGGTCTGCTTTGCCTGCATACCGATTGTTTTTTTGTTGAAGAAGACGGTGAAGCAAAAGGGCGCGCAGGCGATCGGACACTAGGAGACGGGACTCAGGTCAATTTTCCACTTAACCCAGGACTCTTGCGGCTCCGTCCTGGGCTAACCTGAGTCGCCCTGACGGGCGGGATTTTCGAGCAATCGATTCCACCCAGAAATCCAAAACTTAGCTCTCACACAGACGCTCCAGGGCTGGGCTATCCTGGCGCGGGACTCGATCAGCATGCGTACTATTGCAATGCCAGGTTCGGCATCTCCGCGAAGATATCGACAGAGCTAACTCATTCCGAAAAAAGTTTGGGGCATGAAAAAAGCCCGCCCCTTTTGAGAGGCGGGCTGGTGAGGCTAAGCCAGGACTAGGAGCCGTTCTGGCAGATGCGGGTGAACGGATAGTTCTGGAAGGTCCACCAGCTGTTGACGGAACCGCTCGCCGGTCCGCCAAAATACCGCAGGAAGGTCAGGTCCTGCAGGTGATAAGTGAAGTTGTGCAACGGATAAGGATAGTCACCGTAGTTGGTGGTGTTCTCCAGCGGATCGCCGACTTCCAGAATGCCACAAGGCGTGTTGTTGCCGTTGCCGCCATTGTTGGTCAGAGGATCGTCCATCCACTCGCCTATTTCGTGCGACAGAGCCGACACATCCTGCGAGAAATCACCGGCGTAGGTGATGTACTCGAAGTTAGAGTAGGTCTGCGCGCCGGTGGCGCTGTGATAGCCGCCGATGCAGCAGCCACCGCTGGTGAGGTAGGTGTTGCTGGTCATGAAAATGGGCAAGTTGGTGGGGTTAATGAGATTGTTCTGGCTCATGTAGGTGTTGAGCTGAGCGTCGAAGTAATTGATGTCGACTTCAGCAACCACGTGACCGAAGGGCGATCCTTCGTGACCGCTGCCTGCCGGTACGTTGAGGGTCAGCTCAGGCAGGAGCTGGGGGCGCGAGGTGGGGCCACCCAGGAGAACGTGATATCCGGGTTCGTTCTGCACCGTGCTCCAGAAGTTGGCGCGCTGGAAGGCGTCTACGTACTGGGTCGTGCCCACGTCTACTCCGCCCTGGGTGTAGGTGGTGGTCTGATCGAAGATCGGAGACAGCTGCGTCATCGCCACCGGGCTAAACGGGCCGCCGGACAAGGGATCATAGACGTCGCCATTGGAGAGGATCAGCTTGACCGGAATGATGAAGGTCGTAATGATGCTGCCCTGACCGGTAGAGGGATCCTGACCTACCATAACGAACGGATAGTTCGTGCCATTGTAGTTGAACGTTCCATTCCATTCCTGCAAGGTTCCGGCAGGCTGGTGTACGCCCGGAGGCAGAGGCTTGCCGGGAATTACCACAAACCGTGGTCTTACGTTGGTGTCGGTGTCAGCCGCGAAAACGAAGGCGGACAGACAGAAACATGCCAAGAGTGTCAGTGCCATCACCTGACACAAGCTTGCAAAACGGTTCTTCATTAGTTTTGTTTCTCCTCAAAGAATGTTCTTTTGTTGGATTTATGAGCCGAACTCGTCCCTAGCAGAGACGCCCCATCAGCAGAGTCACCCCATCGGCAAAGCTGTCCTATACTCGCGGCTGTAGCCAAGGTTGCAGATCAGGCTAACAAACGAACGTACAGAAGGAGGCAGGACGATGTTGCAACAAATATAGCAGATTCAAGACCAATCGAAAACCAGCTATTCGGACGTCAGGCAAAACCGTCGGCACCACCTCTAACCCTTCCCACTAAGTAAGTTTCGCAGAGGGTTACGGACTACTACTGACCCAGCAAGTGCTATCCAAATCGTGCTTCTGTGCACAACCTTGCGGCAGTTGTAATACGGAAGGAAATAGTTTTCAGTCCTAGGTTCGTGACTTAGCGGAGTTCGATCTCTTTCGCTCCAAACGCCCATCACGCACGCCCAGTTTGTAGCCTTCTTTCCAACCATCCCACCATGCCGGAGATCTCTTATTGACGCGGGCACCGCGAGCCTTGTTGTCGGAGGCTTTCTGGTGGCGGCGAATATGATTCGGCAGTCCACACTTGGAGAACAGCTCGCCGCAAACCGGGCAAGGAACAGAGGCGAAGTTGGGACCACCATAAAGTCCGCGGGCGAGCATGGAATCTCCTCCACCGCGTTTAAGGCCCAACGCAGACGTAGCATGACGTAGTTACTGCAACGAGAACCTAACCCGATTTTGCTAACTACTACCAGTGAGTAGTAGCAGAAAGCTCAGAAAGTCGGGGCCGAAGAAGGGTGATTCTTTCTTGAATGCTCCGTCAGTTCGAATAATTCGGCTTCATTCGAAGAGATGTTCTTTCAGCAGCTTTTGTCCGGCCAGCGCGGTATAGCATCCCCAGACGGCCATGGCAGCGACCAGCAGCGCGACGAAAAGCGAACCTCCGAAATACCAACTGGAGAAATCGGCGGTAAAGGGAGTGTTGGCCAGCAGGTCGACGGTAAGAATTCCGACCGCCAAGGCGATAAAACCGAAGCGCAGGATGACAAAGGCGGCGATGCCGTAAACCAGAATATAGGCTGGGACGGTGAGCATAAGATGATGATCTCCGACCGCCTTGATTGAGGTCCAGAAAGCAACGAAAACCAGAGCCGCCAGCCAGGGTTTGCGGAAGACGACTCGAAACACGAACATCAGAAAAAAGAACGCCAAGGTTCCCTGCACAGAGCCTGTAACCTGCGCCAGGCAACTGCCGATACCGTGTCGCGCTCCCATCAGTACATCGAGGGAGCCAAATTGCGGTTCGGCGCTGATCTTTCTCAAAGCCAGAAACAAGATGGAGAAGATAAGACTCCAGCTCACGCCCAGCATGACGCCAAAAAGAACATCGCGCCCGATCAGCGGGTCGCGAATGCGGCCGGCCATAAGGCGACTCCAGGAGATGATGGCGCGGGGCCAATGGCGGCGCACATAAGGCTCGAGCGCCAGATATACGGTATAGAAAATTGCGGCTAGAAATACTGCGCCACAGGCGGCCAGCACAAACATGGCGAACGAACCGACGCCAGGTACGAAATGGCCGATGAAGATCCACACCAGCATTTGCAAAACGAAGATGAGCAAGCCTAAGCGCAAGGCCCCCCGCTGATCGCTCTTGTCCTGTAGATAGTTGCGGCGCGCCAGCCACACCGCGGTACCCAGCAGAAGCAGCAGAAAAAACGTGAGCAGGATTTCGAACGCCTTGGACTGCGAGCTATCGGACGAAGGCATGCGATCAGGCTTGCTCCAGTCGCTGATGAGGCGGAAGAAAACCGGCTTGCCGCGCCAGCTTCCGGCTTCCACGCGCAGCGGCAGCGTAGTTCCGGGCCACACTCCGGTCCAGGCGGCCTGCTGGTCGGAGGCACCCAACGAATTCCAGATGGGCTGGGTGGAATGAAATTGCGTCATGTCCAAACCGGCCATGTTGAACATAGCGCTCCAGTCGTAAGGTTGCGAGGGAACCGGAGCGGTGTCTTTCTGGGGCGGCACGGCAGCGAAGCGAGCCAGGCGTCCCTGCGGATCCAGCGATACTGCGACCATGCCTGACAATGTGGGAGGCGGATCGTCGAGCGTCGCTACCCCGGCAATCAGCAAACTGCTTTTCAGAAGGTTGGCGGGAACAAGATAATCCGGGCTTTGGCGTTGCCAATAGTGCAGGACCGACGGACGGTTCCTCAAGACCTTATCCCAATCGGGATGCTGGCCCCCAGCGTGGTCGAGGTGCTCCAGGTAATCATCCTCGAAACTGAAGCCGCTTGCCGAGTCTGCCGGAGCAGAGGGGTATCCGGCCTGGCGCACAAAATCGCGCGCCCGTTGCGCCAGCACTTCGGGACTGTACGGAAGATCCATTTGCGACAGCCCGCTGGTGCGCGACGAAATCCAGTAAACGGCAATCAGTCCCAGCAGAGCAAAGGTCAGCGACAGCAGCGCGGTGCGAACGGGCAGGCCGGTGGTCTCGCCGGCGGCAGCGACCAATTGCGGCGAGGGCGTTTCCCCAGCAGCCAGCGCGGCGGCCAGCGGATCTCCACCGGGCAGCGCTGCCGATACCATCAGCGCCGTTGCCGGCCGGTCTTCCGGCTCGGCCTCGAGACAATGCAGAATGACTCGCTCCACTACGGGATCGAGATCGCGGACGAAGGTCGAGGGCCGAGCGGGCGTGCTGTCGCGACGCACCCGCACAACGTCTTCCAGCGACTTACCATCGAACGCGGCTTTGCCGGTGAACAACTCGAACAGCACCAGGCCGAGCGAGTAGATGTCGCTGCGGACAGTGACTTCTTTGCCTGCCAGCTGCTCCGGAGCCATGTAGGCGGGCGTGCCGCTGCGGACGTCTTCGATCTCATGTGCCAGTCCGGCCAAACCAAAATCCATGACCAAAATTTCGCCGCGACCGTCGAGCATGATGTTGGCCGGCTTCAGATCGCGATGCAGCACACCCTTGTCGTGCGCCGCCGCCAGGCCGGCGCAAATTTTGCGCGCGATTTCGACCGCTTTGTCGGGTGGCAGACGGCCGATGCGGCGCAGCAACGACGACAGATCTTCGCCGTCGACGTACTCCATCGACAGAAATATCTGATCGTCAGCCTGGCCTATGTCGTAAACCCGGCAGACGTTAGGATGCGAGATGCGCCGTGCAATGCGGACTTCGTTGCGGAAGCGTTCGAGCGTCTCCTCGTCGGTGACCGCCTGCGGCAAAAACTTGAGCGCTACTTGCTGGCCCAGGCTCAAATCGTCGGCGCGATAGACTTCGCCCATGCCGCCGCGGCCCAGCAGCGCGATCACGCGATAGCGTCCGGCCACCAGCATGCCGGGGACGAAACGACCTTCGTCACGAGAAGGATGCGATGACGGCCGCGATGATGGAATCCGGCGGCGCGGCGGATAGGTAGGAGCGTCAGGCGAGGTGGCGACCAGGGTGGGCGCTTCGGCGCCCGAGGAAGCCGATGTCTTCCCGTCGAATGGCTTTCCGCAATTAGCGCAGAACGGCGTTGCCTGCGCGCTTTCTGAACCGCATGACCCACATCTCTGCATGCAAGCTGCTCCCCGGGGAAACTACTGTATGGCTATATTAACTCTCACCGATGGAGCAGGTATTCAGCCGCGGTTTGTGCAACCGGCGAGAAATGCTAATGGTTAGAAGCCATCTCACAAATCATTATGGGTTGTATCAGGGCACGACTTTTAGTCGTGCCGAACCTGTGCAACAAAAAGGTCGGGCTTTTAGCCTCTGCAAGAAACCCGCGGCGCCCTCAGGGGCTAAAGCCCTAGTCATAGTCAGGTGCGTTACGGCACGGCTGAAGCCGTGCCCTGACACGAAACGATCCTGATACAAAACGATTATGAGATTGGACCGGGTCTAATTTTGTCGTTAAGTCGTTTTGTCGTGGGTCGTTTTATCGTTTGGTCGTGGGTCGCGGCCTGTACGCTTTGTCATCCTGAGCCGAGCATCCGCGCAGATGTGACGGGCCGCTGCGGCTGGTGGGGAGGCGTGGACGAATGGATCGGCGGTTCGCATCCAAGACCGGGCGGCTCATTCTGCTTTACAATATTCATTAACCGTGTCGTACTCCATCGCCAGCCCTGTCAAGCGCCGCAGCAAGTTGTCCATCGCTTTCACCTCGACGGTGCGGGTGCTGTTCACGACGCTGCTGTTCACCGCCGCGGGCATGGGCGCAGGGCTGTTTCTGGGTATCCTTGGCACGGTGATTTATGGCATGATAAGCGGTAACCAGATCGATATGGCCAATGCCTACAAACACGTTGCAATTCCCGTAGCCATCCTCAGCGGCTCGGTCGCGCTGATCGGCTCGGCGGTGCTGGAAGTTCGCGCCCGCCGAACACGAACATCCCGCTAAGCCTCGCATTCGCTGAGGCTGCGACGGGGCTCGTCATTGCCCTTGGCTTCTTACCTCCGATACACTCAGAATTCCTGCTGATGCGATCTGGTTCGTTAGAGCGAAGATCTCTCAGGGGCTAAAGCCCGGCGTATTCATCGCATTTTAACGGCACGGCTAAAGCCGGGCCCTTTCAAGACCGGCAGCGCAAAGCTGCTTATACAGGTTTGAAATCATGGCAGAAAATATTCATGTGAAATTGCCCGACGGCAGCGTCAAACACGTGCCGCGCGGGACCTCCGCCCTCGACATCGCGAAAGGCATCAGCCCGCGCCTGGCCGATGCCGCCCTGGCTGCTCAAATCAAACCGCTGGCTTCGAACGGGAACGGCGCTGGCGGCAATGGACATCAGCCATCGGGCGAAGCAGCGGTCGCGGCGGCTGAGCCAGCTTCCGCTCCCGCCAGTTCGCACGCCCCCGCCAAGGATGGCTCGCAACTCATCGACCTCGCGCGTCCGCTGGAGCAGGATGTCGAGCTGCGTCTGCTGACCGATCGCGATCCCGAAGCGCTGGAAGTTTATCGCCATTCTTCAGCGCACCTGATGGCCGCAGCTGTGCTCGAACTTTTTCCCGAGACCAAGCTGGGCCACGGTCCGGCGACCGAGTCCGGATTCTTCTACGACTTCTATCGCGAGAAGCCGTTTTCTCCCGAGGACCTGGAAGCCATCGAGAAGAAGATGCAGGAGCTGGTGAAGCAAGACCTGCCTTACGCCCGCGAATTCTTGCCGCGCCAGGAAGGACTGGAGCGCTTCAAGTCGGAAGGCGACTTTATGAAGTGCCACTTCATCGAGCAGTTCACCGCGCCCGACGAGAAGATTTCCATCTACAAGACCGGCAAGTTTACCGACTTCTGCCGCGGTCCGCACCTCCCATCGACCGGCCGCATCAAGGCGTTCAAGGTGCTCAGCATCGCAGGCGCGTACTGGCTGGGCGACGAAAAGAATCCGCAGCTGCAGCGCATCTACGGCACCTCGTTCTTCAGCAAGAAGGACCTCGACGAGTACCTGAAGAATCTGGAGGAGGCGAAGAAGCGCGACCATCGTGTGCTGGGCAAGCAGCTCGACCTGTTCTCCATCCAGGAGCTGGCGGGGCCCGGACTGATCTTCTGGCATCCCAAGGGCGGCATCATGCGCAAGGAAATGGAAGACTGGATGCGCGAAGAGTACCTGAAGCGCGGCTACTCGCTGGTGCACACCCCGCACGTCGCCCGCGTCGATCTGTGGAAGACCAGCGGCCACGAAGGCTATTACGCGCAGAACATGTTTACCCCAATGGAACTGGACGATGCCGACTATCGCATGAAGCCGATGAATTGTCCGTTCCACATTTTGATTTATCGCGACAGCCTCAAATCGTATCGCGATTTGCCGGTGCGGCTCGGCGAGATGGGCACGGTCTATCGCTACGAGCGCTCAGGCGTGATGCACGGCCTGCTGCGCGTGCGCGGCTTTACCCAGGACGATGCTCACATCTTCTGCACCCCGGAGCAAATCGAAGATGAGGTGGTCGGCTGCATCGACTTTGCGCTGGCCACCCTGCACACCTACGGCTTCGAGCAGTTTCAGGTCGAGCTGTCGACGTGGGACCCGAACGATCGCAAGACCTATGCGGGCCGCGATGATCAGTGGGAACTAGCGCAGCGCTCACTCGAACAGGCATTGAAGCGGCGCAACATCGAGTACAAAACCATTCCCGGCGAAGCGGCATTTTACGGGCCCAAGATCGATATCAAGCTGGTGGACGCGATCGGCCGCCTGTGGCAGTTGTCGACCGTGCAGTTCGACTTCACCCTGCCCGAGCGCTTTGGACTGGAGTACGTCGGCGAGGATGGCAAACGGCATCAGCCGCTGATGGTGCATCGCGCGCTCTATGGCTCCATCGAACGCTTCTTCGGCGTGCTCATCGAGCACTACGCGGGAGCGTTTCCGGTGTGGCTCTCACCGGTGCAGGTCGTCGTGATTCCGATCGGCGAGAAGCACCACGCCTACGCCAACGAAGTCGGCGACAAGCTAAAGGCCGCCGGCGTCCGCGTGCATGTCGACACGCGCAACGAAAAGATGAACGCCAAAATCCGCGAGCACGCCATGCAGAAGGTGCCCTTCCAGCTAGTGTTGGGTGATCGCGAAATGGAAGCCGGTGAGGTCAACGTGCGGGTCCGCGGGCAAGAAAAGGCAGAATCCGGTCCGAGTCTGTCAGGCAGGGCCGTCTTTTTGGGTGAGGAAGGCGCCCGGGGCCACATACAAGCCAAAGGATCGATGAAAGTGGATGAGTTCGTGGAGCGGGTGAAGGGGCTGATACAGACTAAGAGTTCTACGCTGTAGGCAAAACCCCACCAAACGTGGCTTGTGTGACTGCGGGTTGGGGTTGGTTTGTTATCTACTACGAAAGTAGATTCGTACTCCCAGATGCACTGAGGTGGTTTCCTTCTTGAGAATCTCAATCTGCACGGATTCAGAATCGAGTTTCTTGATAGCGTCCCAAAGCCCATACTGAAGAGCCCTTCTTGCTGTAAGGGCTGGCTTCCGTTGGAAGTCTTGTAAAGTGAACGTCTTTCCTCGGTAGCTGAGCGCAAATTCGGGCCACGCTTCCATCGCTCTTCGAATCACTTCTGGTGAGGGAGCGTTTTTCCCATCCCTGTAGTAATAAACCATCTGCGGCTTCACGTTAAGAGCAGTAGCAATCTCTCGGGTTGTGAGCTTAGTCATCAACTCTCTGACTCGAGATGAGAACTCGGCTTTTAGTTCCGGATCTGAAGGGCGGCGAGGCATTCAAATGTATTTGACTTTTAAAATATATTTAACTATTGTTTTATAATATATTTGATTGTGAGGTAAAGCAAGTCCCGAGCGGCACCTTATGGTCCACCAGCATCAAATAGAGGAGGAATCGTGAGCACAGAGCCTCTAATCCGCCTTGCTGTAGAAACCGCGCTCTACGAAACCCATAAGGCTGAATGGCTTCAAAACCATCGCGACGAATTCGTCGTTGTTGGGGGGAATGACCTGCTCGGATTCTTCCACGACTTTCGCGACGCCTATTACGCTGGCGTCGAGAAGTACGGCATCGATACTGATTTCCTTGTGAAGCGCGTTGTACCACAAGAACCAGTGTTCTTTGTGTTCTGACCGTGGCTAAACATTCGTTTCCGCCCCGTGGCCCGAATCGCAGGGATCTCGAGAAGTTCGGGCCTCGGCTTGAAATTGAAGTCGGATGCCCTATTCTCCGGCATAAGAACGACCCTCTTTCTCCACCGTTGTCCTATTCTGCTTCAGGAAGATTTTCTCGAATGCCTGCACTGGTCGACACCGGTGCAAGCCGAACTGTGCTAACACCTGAGGCTGTCCAAAAGGTCGGTCTACCGGTTGTAGACTACGTGCCCCTATCTCGAGCTGGTGGCTCCGACAGAGTCACGGCCCATGTCGCCTCGATCAGCTTCTCAACAAGAAAGATCGCTCCTATAGAGGTCATCCAAGTGCTTTGCTGCGCGTTACCTGAACAACCAATCCAGTGCCTAATAGGCAGGGATATTCTTTCAAGGTGGTTGTTCACATACGATGGCAGGACCGGACGGTGGACTATCGAAGAGGAGGATCTTGCTGCTTGGGTGGAGCCGCCCGATGGTTTGCTGACATAGGTCCCGACTTCCTTAGAGAGGCTGTCCTCAGTTGCTAGCCGGGTGCTCCGGACCTCGTGGTGTTCGAGACCTGGCGGAGAGGGATTGGTCCCGGATTTCAGCTCACTTCACCACGAGGAAACCCCTGTGTACCATACTCCATACTGGTATCGACTATGGTACCATCAGCCATGGCAACCGCCCGCAAGATAACCGTCGAACTTCCCGCCGACTTGCTGGAGAAAGCTCAAAAAGCCACCGGTGCAGGCGTCACTCAAACCATCCGTACCGGGCTGCAACTGGTTGCCGCATCCGAAACCTACGCTGCCTTGCGGCAGATGCGAGGGAAAATCCGTTTCAGCCGGACATTGGCGCAATTGAAAGCTGACCGATGATTGCCGCCGACACCAGCACCTGGATCGCGTTCCTCGGCGCCGGCTCGGGCGACGACGTTCTCCTGCTCGACCAGGCCCTGATGGATGGCCAGGTACTGATGGTTCCGGTAGTGCTGACCGAGTTGCTCAGCGACCCGAAGCTCCCTTCCGATACCGCCGCGAGACTTGGACAAATGCCCGTGGTGGAGATCGAAGCCGGCTACTGGGAGCGTGCCGGGGTGCTGCGAGCGAAAGCACTTGCAAAGCGCCGTAAGGCCCGGCTGGGAGATGCGCTGATCGCGCAAAGCTGCATCGACCGAAACATTCCGCTCGTCACGCGCAACCGTGATTTCCGAGCCTTCGCTGAGGCGACTGGTCTTATCCTGCTGTTGACGTGACCCTCCGACCCTTCGACTTAATGCCCATTACAGGTTGGCTTACTGGAATGTGAAGATATCGGCAAAGTACGTAGCCGGCTGCCAAGCCGTCAGTCGTCCATCTCATTACTCGGAACGGCCCGCCGCCTCGGATCACGATAGGATGAAGGTTTGCCCGTCGAGTGACCATGCCGTCTCCCCGCTCTCAGCCCGCCCCCATCTCCCACGGCACCGCGGTCCTCATCATCGCCCTGGTGGCGACGATCTGGGGATTCGGCTTTCCTACTACGCGCATTGTGCTGGATGGCGGGCTTTCTGTGGGAGCGCTCATGGGACTGCGCTTTCCGCTGGCCGGACTGGTGATGTTCATCATCATCCGCAGCAAGCGAATTCCCATTTCCCGGCGCGGCGTGTTGGATGGCATCTGGCTTGGCCTGGTGCTGGTTCTCGTTTTCTGGTTGCAGACTGACGGCATGCGCTTCACCACGACGGCCAAGGCCGGATTCATCACCGGTCTGTATGTGCTGTTTACGCCGCTGGTGGCCGTGGTCATCGGCCAGCGGGTGAAGCTGGCCTCGGCGGTGGGCGCGGTGATCGCGGTTTGCGGAATGTACCTGCTGGTCCACTTGCATGGCGCCTGGTGGACGGGCTGGAACCGCGGTGACATTGAGATCTTGTTGTGCGCTTTATTGTGCGGCGTACACATCGTGATGATGGGCGCGTTCACCCGCCGCTCTGAAGCCTGGCTGCTGGCGGGCGCGCAAGTTCTGATCTGCGGCGTAGTGTCGGTCACGGTCACCGCGTTTCTGCCCTCGCCCTACGGCTTTCAGAAGGCTTTCGCCGCGCTGTCGCACTGGCCGGTCGCGGCCTCGGCTCTCTACCTCGCGCTCGGGTCAACAGTGTTCGCGTTTTGGGGACAGGCGACCGCGCAAACGCGGCTGGGTCCGACAGAGTCGGCGGTGCTGTTCAGCCTGGAACCGGTGGTTGCCGCAGTGCTCAGCGTAATCTGGCTGAAGGAGCCGATGACGGCGCGGCAGGCCATCGGAGGCGCGCTCATCATCATCGCCATGATCGTCGCCGAGGCGCTGCCCTACATGTTTCGAGCCATCACCGTGCCGGACACAAGACCATAGCCAGGTCGCCGTCTATGATGTAGCCAAGAGCGTCATCCGATGCGATGTTCATAATCCATCCCAAAAGTTGGGCGATCCTGCCTGAATTCGGTGTAGGATGGCACCCCACGTCGGGCTTGTCTCCAATCTTGTGAACAGGAGGACCCTCATGCAACCCAAAAGCCTCTCCTCTTGGTTGCGTGCTTTCGCTGTCAGTTTCGCCATCGTGCTGTTTCTGACCAGCGCCTGGGCGGCCGACCACGAGACCGTGTTGCACAACTTCGGCGACGGCCTCGATGACGGCATCGAACCTACCAACCTGATCATGGACGCTGCAGGTAATCTCTACGGCACGACGCGGGTTGGAGGCGGGTGTAACTGCGGAACAGTGTTCGAGTTGTCGCCCGTGCCAGGCGGCGGTTGGACGGAATCCGTATTGCACAACTTCGTCTACGACGGCATCGACGGCTACGAGCCCCTTTCCATAACCATGGACGCTGCAGGTAATCTCTACGGCACAACTCAATTAGGCGGTGTTCACAACGCAGGGACAGTTTTCGAGTTGTCGCCCGTGCCGGGCGGCCGTTGGGCGGAAACCGTGCTGTACAGCTTCGCCGGCGGCAATGACGGCAGCCAGGCATTCGGCACCCTGGTCATGGATAATGCCGGAAACCTTTATGGAACGACATTTGACGGCGGATCTCTTGGGGAAGGAACTGTTTTCGAACTCTCTCCCGGCGAGGGCGGTGATTGGACGAAAACGGTGTTGCACAGCTTTGGCGAGGGCTATGACGGTTCATTCCCGTATGCGGGTGTCATCTTGGACTCTGCCGGTAACCTCTATGGCACTACGGAAGAGGGCGGGCACCCGGACGGCGGTTATTGTCAGATTTTCGGCTGCGGAACAGTTTTCGAATTGTCGCCCAGCGCGGACGGCTGGACGGAATCTGTGCTGTACAGCTTTTACAGCGACTCTAATGACAGCGACGGATGGCAACCTTGGGGGAGCCTGATTATGGACTCTGCCGGGCACCTGTACGGCACGACTGTCTTTGGTGGCCCTTATTGCCTCCCAGCCGGATCTTTCGGTTGCGGAACGGTATTTGAATTGTCCCCCAACGCCGGCGGCGGTTGGACAGAAGCGGTCCTGTATAGTTTCAGCGGCCCACCCGACGACGGAGGCCTGCCTGAAGGCAGCTTGATTCTGGACGCCGTCGGAAACCTCTACGGCACAACCGTCTACGGCGCGTCTGGGGGGACAGTATTCGAGTTATCGCCTATGGTGGGCGGAGGCTGGAGGGAAAGCTTGCTTTACGGCTTCGGCGATGGCAATGACGGAGGTGACCCGTCCGCGAATGTTGTCATGGACAGAGCAGGAGATCTCTATGGCACGACGGGATACGGAGGCATTTACTACGCTGGCATAGCCTTTGAGTTGACTCCACCCTACGTCCGCCCGGCTGCTTCTGCTGCCAGATGAGCGGGAATTGCCGCGTGCCGGGTGTCCCGCCCTCGCCCCAGTATTCGGCCTAATGCTCACGTTTCACCTTTCGCCGGCTAGCTTGCGATTCGCGTGGATTCGTACGCTAGCAGTAATCTCCGCGTGCAAAGCTGGGCATCACGCAGCGGGCGCCAGAAGCTTGGCCTTCCATCGAAAGTTAGTTATGTGATTCTCCTTTTCTTCGCTGCCGCGGGCAGGGATATCTATGCGAATATAGAACTGTCTTGTAAATTGTATGTGTATTATTAGTGATTTTGTTGCTTTTTGAGGTGATATCTGCATCCCATTCCGCATAAGCGTGCTGTAAAACGCGCTGTACGAGGAGCGATTTTGGTTACCAAGGCGCTGCCGCGTCCCGGCTTGCAAGCTCACCGGGAGTCGTTGAGCCTGAGCTTCGCCGAACTGGTGTCGCGTCTGGCGGACGCGATCGGCCGCAAGCTGATTGCCTATGTCGCCGGGGTGAAAGACGTGCGCGCGGTCGAACGCTGGATCGCCGGCAGCCAGCCCTATGGCGAAGTCGAGCCGCGCCTGCGCCTCACTTTCCAAGTGGTTCGCACCTTGCTGGAACACGACTCGCGGGAAGTGGTTCAGGCCTGGCTCATGGGCGTGAATCCCGAGCTGGGCGATCGGGTTCCGCTTCGCCTGCTGCGCGAGGGAGACCTTGCCGTGGTCGCGCCCGAAGTGCTGGCGGCGGCGCGCGCCTTCATAGCTGGGGGCTAACAATTTGCCCCTGGAGACGAGGACTCCCACCCAATCGATTTATCGCGTGGCCCGCTATCCCGATGCGTGGCAGCTGCCCGACTGGTCGCGAGCCAAGGACGGCACTTTTGGCAATCGCTTCGACGATCCGGAGAGCGAGTATCGCGTGCTTTACGCTTCCAGCCAGCAAGTCTCCTGCTTTGTCGAAACCCTGGCCCGCTTCCGTCCGGATCTCTCGCTGCTGGAAGAATTGCAGGAGATCGCGGGCGACGACGACTTTCTGCCCGTCGGCGAGGTGCCGCTCAACTGGTGTTCCAATCGCGTGATCGGGTCCGCGTCGGCGGAGGGAAACTACGCCGACATTCTGGGCGCGGAGTGGCTGGCGATTCTGCGTCGCAAGCTGGTTTCGGAATGTTTGCGCCTGGGCTTCCAGGACTTGGACGCCGCAGCGCTGCAAAGCGCTTCGCCTCGAAACCTGACACAACTGGTGTCGCGCGTGGTTTATGACATGGGTTTGCCCGGAATTTTTTTCCGCTCCCGCTACGGACATAATCTGGAAAACTGGGCGTTGTTTGAGCCCTGCCGCATTCGCGACATGAAATCCAAACGCGTGGGCGTGGATCATCCTGCACTCGCCGAAGCCCTGCGCATTCTAGGACTGAAGTTTGCCGCAAGCTGATTTGGCCTCGGTCGTTTCTCAGGCGAGCGAATTACTCCAGACTAGCCAGCACAAAATCGGCGCGCGCGATCGCGCTGAGGCGTGGCATCTCGATTAAGTTATAGCTGCACTGCCGATAGACCTCTACCATCCGCGCATAAACTTTCACCGCGTCGGCGAACGTTTCCTTGCGTTCTTCGTCAGTCGAGTAAATCTCCTTCCACGGAGGCGCGATGAATACCCTCGAGTTGTAACGATAGCTCTCGCACGCCGACTGGATCGCGGCCCTCGCCTCCAGGTTGATAAGCTGGGCATAGCACAGCACGTCGGGAATGCCGCGATCGATAAAGGTAACCCGGCTGGCAGAAGCGTATTGCTGATAGCAGGCCACCGAGCGAGCCAGCATCAGCTGTGTGTATCGGAACGCGTCTGCCCAGGGCAGGGCGCCACCCTGAGCGGCAACTTGTTGGCGAATGATTTCCCGCGCGATCTCAGGCACGCAGCAAAATCCCCGGCGCTCAAGTTCGCGCAGCAAAGTGGTTTTCCCGGCGCCCGGGCCGCCCGTGATCACAAAGAGATTGGGATTCGCGATTTGGGTTTGGACCATGGCGCCCTATTTTCCGATGCAGAAGGAGCTGAAGATGAGGTTCAGGATGTCGTCGCCGGTGGTGGCGCCGGTGATATCGTCCAGCGGACGGAGCGCGCTGTAGAGGTCGAGCAGAACCATCTCGTGTGGGATCTTCAGCGGGACGGCGGCGCGGGCTTCGTCAAGTGCAGCCAATGCCTGTTCCACCAGCTTCTGCTGGCGGACATTGGTGAGGAAGCCGCTCTCCCGCTGGGAACCACTGCCGATCACCAACTCCAGAATTTTCTTTCGCAGTTCCGGAATGCCTTCGCCAGTCAGAGCCGAAGTGCTTACCCATTCGGGCCCCTTAGGAAGGCAGTCCGGAAAAGCAGGGCTAGCAAGCGATTTTCCTGAAGACCTGGGACGGTTCGGCGCAAGATCAATCTTGTTGACCACCAGGAGCTGCGCGCGATCTTTCCTCCTGGCGACCAGGTCGCCTTCAAGAACCCAATCCTCCAGCATCGGGCCGCCAAACTGCGCCGGCGTCGATGCATCGCGCACGATCAGCACCACGTCGGCCTCGGCCAGCGCCTCCAGCGATTTCTGCACCCCGATGCTCTCGGCTTCATCCGTCGTGGCGCGAAGGCCGGCGGTATCGATCAGCCGCACCGGAATGCCCTCGATCGCCACGGTTTCCGTCACCAGATCGCGTGTAGTGCCGGGCGTAGCGGTGACGATTGCGCGCTCGCGCTCCACCAGCCGGTTGAACAGGCTCGATTTGCCGACATTGGGAGCGCCCACAATCGCCAGGGTCAGGCCCTCCTGCACAACCTTGCCGTAGGCGAAGCTGGCCAGCAGTTCCTGCAGCGGCTCGCGAACGGCGGCAATGCGGGCCAGGATTTGCTCGTCGGAGATAACGGAAACATCGTCTTCGGCGAAGTCGACTCCGGCTTCCATGGTGGCAATCAGCTCGACCAGCTTCTGCTTAGTGGGCGCCAGGCGCTTGGAGAGCGCTCCGCCCAGTTGCTGTGCGGCTACTTGCGCCTGGTACAGCGTCTGCGAATCGATCAGGTCGCGGACTGCTTCGGCCTGGGTCAAATCGATGCGTCCGTTGAGGAAGGCGCGCATGGTGAACTCGCCGGGCTCGGCCAGTCGCGCGCCGGCAGCAATCGCCATCTCGACCGCATGGCGCAGCACCACCGGCGAGCCATGACAAGAGATTTCCACCACGTCATCGGTGGTGTAGGAGTGAGGCTTGGCGAAGAAGGTAACCACAACTTCGTCGATGCGTTCGCCGGTAGCAGTATCGATCAGCTCGCCGAAGTGGGCGTGTCCAGTCTCGAAGTCATGGCCGCGCGCCAGACGCAACATGGGACGAGCAATGTTGCGCGCCTCGGAGCCCGACAGTCGCACTACGCCAATGCCACCCCGTCCCGGAGGAGTGGCGATAGCGACGATGGTGTCGTCAAGATGCATGAAGGTGATTATTCACCACAGAGGCACGGAGACACAGGGGAAAGACATTTCACCACGGAGACACGGAGAGCACTGCGAAAAACCCGGCCTATGATGGTGAGTATGGTGCCGTCGAGGTGCAGGTTAGGGCTACTCATCAGGAAGAAGACACAGCGGACACGGAGGAGCGCCGGAATCAGAGTTCGTCTGGTCGTAACGTTTCCAGCCGTCCGGCAATTTCGAGGCGCGCACGATGAACAATGGGATCCTTTGTTTTGTGCAGACCTGTATGACCTCATTCAGGAAACTCTTCTCCTGTTGCGAGTAGGCGTCCGGGTGGGTCGTGACAATCCAAACGCCGTTCTCCTTCACGGAGGCACTCTGCTTCTGTACGAATGCAAGAAATTCGCTCGCGGTTTGCAGAGTTGTGGACTTGGCGTCCGGGGCGAGATACCTGGTCGCAGTCACCGTTAACCCCCATTTCATAGTGCCCAACTCGGCAACGCGTTTAGGCAGCATATGCAGGGAAATCCCTTTGGAACGTTCTGGGCTGTCGGCGGCAAGAGCGAATGTTGTCGCCAAGAGGATCGCGAGAGCAGTCAGGCGAGTTCGCTTCATTCTTCCTCCGTGCTCTCTGCGCCTCTGTGGTGAACGCCCTTATCTCCGCCGCGATGGGGCGGGCGCGGGCGGCTTACCTTTGTAATCCCTGGGATAAACCACAACGTGGCGTTGGGCGGCCTCGCCGTCGCTCTCTGTGCGAAGGTCGTCGACATCGCGCATAGCCAGGTGAAGAATGCGGCGCTCGCGCGACGACATGGGTGCAAAAGCATACGGCATACCGGTTTTACGGACACGTTCGGCAGCGACGTCGGCGGCCAGACGCAGTTCCTGCAAACGGGCCGAGCGAAAATTCTGGCAGTCGAAGTTGATTTTCTCGTGTTCGTCCGGGGCCAGCCGCAGCATTTCCAGAGCGACGTGTTCGAAGGCGCGCAGCAGTTCGCCGCCATTTTCCAGAACCAGCGGACTGTCGGAGCCCGAGATCTCAACCAGGATTTCCGGCCGTTCCCACTCGCGGTCGGCGCCCACCTGCGGATCTACCGTGATCTTGTAGCGCAGGCGGAAATCTCCGGCGGTGAGAATTGAGTTCAGCAGTTCGCTGATCTTCTTGGCAGTGGCGATTTTGTCGTGTATGGGCATGGTTAGAACCGTTTCACCACAGAGGCACGGAGGGCACAGAGTTCATTAGAAAGTACGTCCCGACTCGATTTCTCGCTGGAGCTCATCTGCTCAACTCCGAAGTTCGGTTTGCTTTATACCAGGGCGCGATCTTTAGTCATACCCAACTCTTTGGCCCCTGCCAACAGCCTCATTCAGCGACAACCCTTTGTGCCTCTGTGTCTCTGTGGTGAATCACTCCTATTTGGCCTTCTTGCGGGCGCGTTTTTCCGCTTCCTCGCGCATCTCCCGGCCCAATCCGGTGCGGTTCATGATCCATTGCTGCGCGATACCGATGGCGTTACCGACCGTCCAGTAGACACTCAGTCCTGAAGGCAGGTTGAAGCTGAACCAGCCGATCATCAGCGGCATCATGAGCGTCATTATCTGCTGCTGCTTGGGATCCATGCCTGAGGTGGGTGTCATCTTCTGCAGCAGGTAGGTGCTGATGACGATCACTACCGGCATAACGAACAGCTTGTCGGGCGAGGAAAGATCGTGCAGCCACAGGAATGGCGCCTGGCGCAGCTCGATGGCGTTGCCCAGCATGGTGTAAAACGCCCACAGAAACGGCATCTGGATCACCAGCGGCAGGCAGCCGCCGGCGGGGTTCACACCTTCACGCTTGTACAGTTCGCCAATCTCGGCGTTCATCTCCTGGCGCTTGGGATCGCGCATCGGGTACTTCTTATATTTCTCCTGGATGGCCTTCATCTGCGGCTGCAACTTCTGCATTTTCAGCGCCGACCTCATGCTGAAGATGCGCAGCGGCAGCAGCGCCAGGTTGATGATGACGGTCAGGATAATGATCGACACGCCCCAATTGCTGGCAATGTGTTCGTGCGTCCACTTCAGCCACAGGAACAGCGGCCGGGCGATGATGCTGAAGAAGCCGAAATCCACCGTACCGCGCAGGTCGGGACCATCCATCTGGCCGGGCGCGGTATTGGAACGCACCGTCTCCAGTACCTCGAGCGCCTTGGGGCCGACGAACAACCGCTCGCGGGTAATGCCGCTGCTGTCGCCTACGGCCGCGCCCAGCACCTCGTACTTGTTTACGTTGTTCGGATCTGGTTTCTTCGGTTCTTTGGGAACCGTGATCACGTTGTGCAACGTGACCATTACCGCAGTGTCAGGATTGTCGGGCAGAAAGATTGCGGCAAAGAACTGATCTTGCGCGCCCGCCCAGTTGAACGGTCCTCGCAGAGTATTGCCGCTGCTGACTTTCTTGGCCGCCAGCCGCTCCACCTTGCCGTCGGCCAGATACTCGATTTTTTCGGCAGCATAGGCCGGGGCCGTGGTTTCGTCGCCCAGGGCTGCCGGCCACATAGGAAATGCCGGGACAACTTTGCCGTTCTGCGTCACCGCCGTTTCAATCGAGACCACGTAGGTGTCGCCGAACTGGAAAGTCTTGCGGACCGTGGTGTCGCCGCTGGAGAATTCGAAGGTCAGCTCGCCGGGAGCGGTGATGATTCCGCTGGCGCTCGGGACATATAACGCCGAATTGATCTGGTTCCGCAGGTTCTCATCGTAGGTGTACAGGCTGAGCGGAAGACCATGCCTGGCAGCATCTTTGTTGACCAGGTCGAGCGGGCCACCATTCTCGTTCTTGAACTTCTTCAGTACCCAGGACTTAACCTGCGCGCCGCGATTGGTGAAGGTGATCTTGTAAAGCGAGTTTTCGATCACCGTTTCGGTTTCGCTACTGGCAGCCTTGGATATCACCGGGGTCGGCGTCGCACCCTTGCTGCCCTGGCTCGAGACCTGGGCCGGAGCTGGCGCCGCGGGGCTGGCGCTCGCTGACGACGGAGCCGGGCTACTTTGCGTGGTCTCAGGCGAAGCCGGTTTCGCAGGCTGGGCAGGATTTTTCTTGAACAGGAAGATCTGGCTGATGACGATCAGCGCAAAGGTGACGGCGAAGACCATCAGCATGCGCTTGTCGCCGCCGCCGCCGCCCTCTTGTTGTGGATTGCGATATTCAGCCAAATTTAGGTTCCGTTCAGCAGTGAGTTTCAGGGTTTCAGGAAACGGCTACGCGTCACCCGAACAGGCCTGCTGAAACTCAAAAAGCAGATCCCTCGCCGGCTGAAGCCGGCTCGTGATGACAAAATACTGTTCCGCTACGGCGCCGCTAAAGTTGCGCCCCTTCAAAATGCGTCCGAGCCAGTTCGTTTAGCGGCCCCAAAAACCTCCCCACGGAAGAGGCTGGTGGCGACGGCCTTCGGCGGCACCGGATCGTATCCCGCCCGCGCGAAGGGATGGCAGCGCAGCAACCGGCCTACGGCCAGCCAGCTTCCCCGCAGCGCGCCATGACGCTCGATGGCGTCCATGGCATATTCCGAACAGGTCGGCACGAAGCGGCAGGAATGCGGCAGCAGGGGCGACAGAAATCGCTTATACAGTTCCAAGCCGAATTGCAGCACTCGCTTCATTTCGCTTCCGCTACCCGGGCCCGCTGTGCGGCCAGCCGCAAGCCGCGGGCTACTTCGTCCTTCAGTTCGGCAAACGGCACCGTCAAAACACTCTTTCGCGGATTGAAAACCACATCCACGGGCGCGTCGCAGGCCTGGGGTGAAAGCCGTACTGCTTCCCGCATACGCCGCCGGATACGATTGCGCTCCACCGATCCACCCAGCACTTTGCCGACGGTGAATCCCACCCGGGGACCACCGGCGGTGGTTACGCCTTCCTGCACTACGTTACGCCGCAGAAAAAAGACGGTCATATGGCCGGTAAACTGCCGGCGGCCATCCTGATAAACCCGTTGGAAATCCGCATGCTTCAGCAGATGCTTCGACTTCGGAAACTTGCTGCTGGCGGAGACGTTACCAGACATTCAGCGTTCGCTGGACCGGCAGGTATCGAAATTGCGGCCGGTCCTGCGACGACCTCTGCAAATCCATGGGAAAGGCTGCGATGAACGCAGAATCCGTAGTTGGTTTAATCGCGGAAGCCAGGACTGACCGAGACGCGCTTGCGTCCCTTGGCGCGACGGCGCGACAGTACCGCGCGGCCGCTCTTGGTCTTCATGCGAGAACGAAATCCGTGCGTCTTTGAGCGACGGCGACGGTTGGGTTGGAATGTGCGCTTGGGCATGCGAAGACTGCGCTCCTCACTAGCACTAAAATTTGAATTAGAGCAAACTCAAAGTATATCGGTCAGCGTAGGTAGCGCGCAACCGGCGGGCTGGAGTGTCGCCGTTTTGTGTTCGGCAGGGGCAGTGAGCCCGCACCTCCCGGCTCGGTCCAAGCGCACCGTGGTGTCGGGAGAATCCATGCGCAGCGGAGGAATGGGATGGCTTCCATCCGGCAGTTGATGCTTTTCGGTCTGCTGCCGGACGTAAGCTGCCAGCGGTTGCACAATGCGTGCTGCACGCCGAAAAAAATTTTTCCGCTTAACTTTCAGCGAATCAATCAGTCGCGAAAAAATTGAAACGCGAGCGCAATATTTGTCTGGCGCGAATTTTTTTTCGTGCTAGTATCGCCTGCAGCCAAGAAGAAAACCGACTGCACGAAGGCCTGTGCAACGCTTCGGAATGACGTACGATTCAGGTTTGCAGCATACGATTTCCAGTTGAACTGGGCCGCGGTTGTGGCTCTGTGCTCGGCTCTGTTTCCCTCTAATTTAACGACTGCTTTCTAAGAGGCTGGTTCGCCTCGGGACTACTATTTGATGTCTTCCTTTGGTACTGCCTCCGCCAATCCGTGGGTGCGGGTTCTCGACGCACTGGAGAAAAAAGTCAACCGCAGTTCCTACGAAACCTGGCTCAAGCCTACCCGCTACGATCACGCGCAAGGCGCGATTCTGTTCGTCCGAGTGCCCAATCCTGAGTTCTGCCAGATTGGCGAACGTTATGGTGACCTGATCAGCGAGGCCATCGAAAACCTCGGCCTCGAGTTTCAGGACGTGGAATTCGTAACCGACGAAGAGCAGCGGAACAATTCCCGGTCTCCGCGCGCCGCCGAACCGCGGCATGATCCTTTGCCCATCTCCGACAAGCCCGGACCGGGTCCCATTACTCAACAGCGTTTCGATTGGGATGGAGCGGCGCAATTGAACCCCAAGTACACGTTCGACGACTTCGTCATCGGAGCGGGCAATCAATTTGCCCATGCCGCGGCGCGGGCCGTAGGTGAGCGGCCCTCCAAGGCGTACAACCCGCTGTTCCTGTACGGCGGAGTCGGAATGGGCAAGACCCATCTGATGCAGGCTATCGGGCACGAGATCAAGTTGCGCCAGCCGGAAAAATCCATCTGCTATGTCTCCAGCGAGCGTTTTACCAACGACATGATTAACGCGCTGCGCTACAGCAAGATGACCGCTTTCCGCGACAAGTATCGCAACATGGACGTGCTGCTGGTGGACGACATCCAGTTCCTGGTCAACAAGGAGCGCACGCAGGAGGAATTCTTCCACACCTTCAACGCCTTGCACGAGTGCATGCGCCAGATCGTGATTGCCAGCGATCGCCCGCCCAAGGAGTTGGCCGAGATCGAGGACCGCCTGCGGAGCCGCTTTGAATGGGGGCTGATCGCCGATATCCAACCGCCTGACCTGGAGACCAAGGTCGCCATCCTGCAGAAGAAAGCAGAATCGGAGCAGGTGGTGCTGCCCACGGACGTGGCCCTGTACATTGCTTCGAACATTCGCAGCAATGTGCGCGAATTGGAAGGAGCGCTGATCCGCCTTACGGCTTATGCCTCGCTTACCGGAGCGGAGATGAACCTGCAAGTGGCGCAGGAAGTGCTAAAGAACCTCATCGACTCGCAGGTACGCAAAATTACCATCGAGTCCATCCAGAAGGCCGTGTCCGAGCAGTTTGGCCTGCGGATGGCCGAAATCAAGGCCAAGAACAACTCGCGGGTCATCGTGTTTCCCCGCCAGATTGCGATGTATCTGGCCAAGCATCTGACGGACGCCTCGCTGCCCGAGATTGGCCGGCAATTTGGCGGCAAACACCACACCACGGTTCTGCACTCGGTGGAGAAAATCGAAACGGCCCGCAAGACCGACAAGGATTTAAACAGGGTATTGAATAAGCTCAGTGAGAGTTTAGGCCTATGAACCGCGCTTCCAGCGCGGTTTTTCACTACGGTGCGAAGTTTTCTCAGGCCTGCCTGTGGACAGGATGTGGATCAGGTGGAAGATGGGAACGAAACCGTGACGCCCGTCCGATTCAGCACAACTGCCCGCCAGCTGGAACGGCGGTTTTGGACAAGTGCCAATGACCTTAGGACCGCTGGTCCCGCAGTTTTCCTCTAAATTTCCACTTTTCCAGAGCGCCTACTGTTACTACTGGTTTTATATGTTTTTGATTTGATATAAGAAGTAACAGTAATACACGGGCCAGGCACTACGCCTGCCGAGGTGGGACTTTATGGCTGCCGAAGCAACGGGAGCGATCCAGGGTACAGCGATGGAAATCAGTGTCAGCAAGTTCGAATTGCTGCGCGAACTCACTGCCACACAGGGAGTGGTCGAGCGTAAGACCACGATCCCCATCCTTTCCAACTTTTTATTTGAGGCGGGTAACGACCGGCTGACCATCACGGCCACCGATCTGGACCTCAGCCTGCGCACCTCGTGCGCCGCCAAGGTAAAGCGCGAAGGTGCTTGTACCATCCCGGCACGCAAGCTGTACGACTACGTCAAATTGCTTCCTGATGGCGACATCTCCATCAAGTTGCTGGAGAACCACTGGGTCAACATTCGCTGCGGCCGCTCCAACACCAAGATGGTTGGCATGGCGCGCGCCAACTTTCCCGGATTGCCCACCTTCCCGTCCGCCGGCGTGGTAAAGATTCCCGCACAAACATTGCGCAGCATGATCGGCAGAACAATCTTTGCCATCTCCAGCGAAGAGTCGCGATACACCTTGAACGGCGGCCTGATGGTGCTGAAGCCGGAGTCGATCACCATGGTAGCGACCGACGGGCACCGCTTGGCGCATATCGAAAAGCAGGGTGAGCAATTTGAGGTCAGCGGAGAGAACAAGACGCTGATCCCCAAGAAAGCCATGAGCGAGATTTACTCGCTGCTGCAGAACAGCGAAGCTGAATTCATCGATTTTGCCAAGGACGATTCGACGCTCTTCTTCCGCATCGGTGAGCGGTTGCTGACCTCGCGCCAGTTGACCGGGCAATTCCCCAACTACGAAGCGGTGTTGCCGCGTGAGACTACCAAGTCGGTCGTGGTTCATGGCGCCGACCTGAACACCTCCATCCAGCGCGTGGCGCAGTTTGCCGACGAGCGTTCGCGGGCCATCCGCATGAAGCTGGACAAGAACGAGCTGAAGATTTCGTCCTCTTCCACCGACGCCGGGGAGTCGGAAGACTCCATCGAGACCGCCTACACTTCCGATCCCATGACCATCGGCTTCAACTCCGAGTATCTGCTCGACTTCCTCAAAGCTTCGAACGGCGGTGAAGTGCGGCTGGAGTTCAAAGACGCCCAGTCGGCCGGCCAGATGCGTCCCGACGACGCGGGCGACGATGGATTTAAGTACCGCTACGTCGTGATGCCGATGCGGATCTGACGACAACCGGCTTAGCACTTGAGCTATCCGTAATAGCGGAAGTCGTTCCAGAAGTCAGGCCACGACTGCTTAAGCTGGCGGCAGACGTAGATGTCGGGATGGTCCTCGGTCTCTTCATTCTTCACGCCATAGGGATTGGTGATATGTCCGGCCAACTCGCAAGATCCAAATTCCTCGTTCATATAGTTCTTCGACAAGCCAAGCACAATCAGGACCTGCGGAGGAGGATTGCCGTAGCCGCGCGCCCAGAAAGAATTGATACCGCTGATCGGTTTGGGCAAACCATAAGCCGGGCCGTAGAGATCGATGGCGCCGGCTTCGCCGTAGTTGGTACCGATAATGCCCAGTTTGCCGCGATCCTCGGGCGATAGCGTATCGCGGATGCGCGCCACTTCAGCAACCAGCTCGGGCCAACCAATTTCTTCGCGAAAGTCGCTATTCATTTTGCTGGCCACATTCCACCAGGCGGAGTTCACCGGAGCCACAGGCAAAACTACAGCGGCAACCATCACGCCTCCGATGGCCAGGACGGCGAACGTGCCCACGCGCACCAGACGCGACCAACCCGCCGACAAAGACGTGACCCAGCGCTCTTCCAGCACCGCTCCCGCGGCCAACAGCATGGGATACGCGGGCGCCAGGTAATAGCCGCGGCCCTTGGCAACCACGAACAGAATAAAAACGACCACGAACATCCAGCCCGCCATGCGAAAGCGTTTGCCGTCGGGCACCCGGAAATAGAAGAACAGGCCGGCCAGCCACAGCGGAATGGTCAAGGGATTGGCGGCGATCTTGAGCTGGTCGGGAAGAAATCCCTGGGTGCGTCCCCAGCGAATGTCGCGGGCGTGAATGTGCTTCAGGAAATCGAGTGAGATGAAGTGGTGCTGGATTTGCCAGATCAGGTTGGGCAGGAAGATCAGCAGCGAGAGCGCAACTCCGTACCAGAGCCAGCGCGATTTCAGATAGCGGCGCGCATCGGTCAACAGCAGTCCGGCGACAATGCCCACCACCAGGAAGATCATGGTGTATTTCGTCATCATGCCCAGACCGATGGCGGCGCCGATAGCCAGCCACAGTCGCGGATCTTCCGTACGCAGCAGGCGGAGGATGAAGTAAGCGGTCAGGACCCAGGAGAAGTAGTCGAAGGCAACGTATTGCAGCAACGCTCCCGAAGCCAGCGAGACCGGCGAGATCGCCACGGCCAACGCAGTTACGACCTGTGCAAGCCCTTTGCCGCCCAGTTCGCGGGCCATCAAGCCGGAGAGCACAACCGATATCGCCTGCGCTACTGCGGCGAAGAAACGGAATCCGCGCAGTGATGTGCCGAAGAGGTCGAGCGAGATGCGTCCGAAAAATGGCGTGACCGGCGGGTAAGCCACATAGCCCCAGCTGAGGTAGTGAGCATCGTTGAGCGTGGCCAGTTCGTCGCGATGGAACCCGTACTGGCCATTGGTCAGCGTATGCAGGACGATCAGGCACAGCGCTAGTGATAGAAGAATGCCGGTAGCGTTCCGGGGGGGAATATGGTCACGGGAAATGTGCATTTGCCTCCGGGGATGAGCACCCGCCTCTGTGAGCAAGATACGCAATTTTACGGGAGGCCGTTCCGGGGAATAGGGGTCCTTCGAATGCGCTTCCTGCGGTCGCTGCGCTCAGGATTACAAAACAAGAAGCAGGTCCCTCCGCTGCGCTTCGCTCCGGTCGGGATGACAAATCAGAGGAGAGTTGCGGTCGCTCCTCTCAGGATGACAAACCATAATGAGTAGCGAGGCGCCGCCGGCGTTGCGATCTGTGTCGCCAAAGTCGCTTCTGATCTAACTGGGCTTGGAAGTCACTTTGTGAGCTGCAAATTTCTTTTCCAGAGCTTCCAGCGGCGATAGCGCGGGCTTTTCGTCAGCGACCGCCGCGGTCACCGGAGGCGCATCTGGAGCATCAGCCTTTGCACCGTTGCTGTTCACCTCTGCGGCGGGACTGACTTCTTCCAGAGCCACGACCGGGGCAACGTTTTCGGCTGCCGCCGACTTCGGGGTTTCCACGAGGCGAGATGCGGCCAGACCCTTGGCCAGGAACTTTTTGGTATTCAGCAGCGGTCGAGCCAGAGACGGATTGTAGCTGGCCCACGGACTGTCGAACTCGGCCTCGCGCTCGAATTGCGCGCGCATGCTTTCCATTTTGGAGTCCAGGTCATCCATGTAGTGCAGCATCAGCGCCTCGGGAAACATGGGCAGTTTGGGCGACCCGAATTCATATTGGCCGTGATGGCTGATGATCATGTGTTCCAGCAGGATCTTCAGCTCGGCGGGAAAGCCGGGGACACGGGCAATCTTTTCGTGCAGCATTTCCAGCTCGATAATCATGTGTCCCAGGAGCTGGCCCTCGGTAGTGTAGGAGATGGAACGCTGATAAGTAAGCTCGTGCAGCTTGCCGATGTCGTGCAGGAAAGCGCCGCTCAGCAGCAGATCACGATTGACCTGGGGATAGTTGCGCGAGGCCAGATCGCATACTGTAAACAGCGAGACCACGTGATCGAGCAGGCCGCCGACGAAGGCATGATGCAGCGTCTTGGCTGCCGGCGCGGTCTTGTAGGCGGCGACAATTGTCTCGTCAGAGATGAACTCATTGAGCAGCGCTTTGAGCCAGGGATTCTCGAATCCGGCCACGTAGTCGCAGAGCTTGCTCCACAGCTGATCAACATCTTTGGAAGTCTTGGGCAGGTAGTCGGAGTAGTCGATCTCCGATTCTCCCAGCTTGCGCATTTTGTGGATGGTGAGCTGCCAGCGGCCGTTGTACTTGTGGATGACGCCCTTCACCTTGACGAAGTCGTCTTGCTCGAAAGCCGAGATGGTGTCTTGCACGTTGTCCCACATGTTGGCCTGCAACTGGCCGCTGCGATCGGCCAGGATGACCGACAGGTAGAGTTCGCCATTCTTCTTCGACTTCACCTGTTTTACCGCGACCACAAATAGCGAGGTGATGGTCTGGTTCTCCTGGCGCGAGCAATCGGATATGTAAAATTCCTTCATCAGGGCCTTATCTTGTTTATGGGACGGCGCCAATGCGGGCCGAGGACTTATGGTATCGGAAACCGACACCGGTTGTCAGTGGCCGGTACTCGGTGGTTAAAGGTCTGTGCAGATATGGGCAAGAACCTCTGTCGTCCCCACGGGACTCGGAAATATTTGCCGCCCTACCCAGGACTCCGCTAACGCTGCGTCCTGGGCTAGACTGGGCCGCCGTACGGGCTGGAGTTTAGGCTAGGAGAGTTCGCTAGCGGATCCGCGAGAGGCTTCACCCGATAACATTTTTTTGAACCGGAACGCGGTTGGCTATGGTCGCGCCAGCAGAGCAATTACGTCTCGAGCCTCGTCGGGCTAACAACTGGCTACTGGCAACCGTTCTTAGAACAATCCCAGCTTCTTCTTTTTCTTCACCTTCGACGAGTCGGCGTCGGAGCTGGCCGTGGTATAGATCGGCTTGGTCTCGTTGGGACTGGCGCCGGTATCCATGTAGCCGGGCTTGATATCGATGTAGGCTTCTTCGCGCAGCTTGGTGAGGTAATCGCGCAGAGCCGGCTGCATCTTGGTCATGTATACCTGCTCCTGAATCTGGGTTTCCACGTCTTTCAGAGCAGGTACGCCAGGGGTCTGGTGCTCTGTGACTTTCAAGATGACGAATCCCTGGTTGGTGCGGATCGGTTCGGTATACTGGCCAGCCTGCAGGCCAAAGACGGTGGTCTCCAGCTCTTTCGACAGCGTGCCCCGCTTGAAATATTCCAGGTCGCCTCCCAAGGCAGAGGTCGGACCGTTGGAGTACTGCTTGGCCAGGTCGTCGAACTTTGCGCCCTTCTGCAACAAGGCATAGACTTGGTTGGCCTTGGCCTGGGCCTCAGCTACAACTTCGGGGCTGGGGGTTTCGGGCAACGCGGTTTCGCCCTTGTCAGTCTTAACCGGCGCCGTCTTCTGGGTGGAAATCAGGATCTCGCTCAGGCGCACCTGTTCGGGACGATCCATGTCGTTCTTGTGCTGATCGTAATATTGCTGGATTTCCTGGTTCGATACCGTGATGTGGCCGCCCACTTCCTGGCTGATCACGCGCTGGGTGATGATGTTATTTTTCAGGTTCTGCTTGAAATCTTCGAATGAAATGCCCTGCGCCTGGGCCGCTTTTTCCATGTCTTCCATGGAGTCGGCGTGCATTTGCTTGCGCAGTTCATCGAGGCGCTTGACCAGTTCGGTGTCGGCGGTAATGCCCAGGTCCGACCCTTTCTGCAGCAGCAGTTGCTGATCAATCAAATCGCGGAGCACGTCTTTTTCGTGATCTCTAGCTTCCTGGTCGGCGGTGGCCGGATCCTGCTGATGGAGTTCGTTGAGCAATTGCTCGCGCGCGCGCCGCACGTCGGCCCGGGTGATGATGCTGTTATTGACCCGGGCAATGATCTCCTCAACGACGGTGTCGCTAGAGGCGGCTTGAGCAATCAGCAGGGAAGAGCCGAGGACTACGAAAAACAGCAAGGCGGAGAGTCTTTTCATCAAATACCTAAGCCAGGCCCGCTTATCTGCGGGAGGATCACCTGGATTCCGATTCAGTTACTGTTGAGTTATTTTACCGTGTTATGAGGGTATCGTGTGGGAAAAGGCGGATCGGATGTACGTCTTTAGTTGGTCATTCTGAGGCCAGGAACTTCTTTCGCCGCGAGGGATCTTCCTGGGGATAGGGGTCCTTCGACTCGCTGCGCTGGCTCAGGATGACAGAGGGAAAAGCGGGTCCTTCGACTCCGGCTCGCGCAAAACCCGCGCGAGCCTACGCTCAGGATGACAGACAGAAACAGCGAGACGACACATGTGTGTTACACTGCGCGAGGTCGCGATGACAACAATGTGGCGTTACCGTCACCACGTTAGTTGCTGATGGCTACGCGCACCATCTTCTTTCCTGCGCGCAGGGTGAACTCCGTTCCCAACTTCACGGCGACCACCAGTTCGGTCTTGAGTTCGCCGTCGACCTTTACCGCGTTCTGCTTTACTTTGCGCAGGCCGTCGGTCACCGACGTTGCCAGTCCGGTGCGGGCCAACAGCTTGTCGAGCTTGACCTGAAGATTCCCGTCGGAGGTAGAGGCGTGAGGCGCGGCCACTTCTTCGAACTGCACGCTGATCAAAGGCAGGTCTTCCGGCGTCTCGTCTTTCTGGAACATGCGTGACCAGTCTTGCGCTGCTTGCTCCGCCTGCTCGGGCGAGTGGAAGTCGGCGACGATACGTTTGCCCAGTTCCTGCTTCAGCTTCATGGGATGGGCCGCGCCGCTGGCCACGTCCTGCTTCATGCGTTCGATGTCGGCCATGCTGACGTCGGTGACCAACTCGTAATAGCGCCACATCAGCTCGTCGGAAATCGACATGACTTTGCCGAACATCTCCGTTGGCGGTTCGGTGATGCCGATGTAATTGCCGTACGACTTCGACATCTTCTGCACGCCGTCGGTGCCTTCCAGCAGCGGCGTAGTGAGCACGATCTGCGGCGGCTGTCCGTAATGGCGCTGCAGTTCGCGGCCCACGAGCAGGTTGAATTTCTGGTCGGTGCCGCCGAGCTCGACATCGGCCTCGAGCGCCACCGAATCGTAGCCCTGCGCCAGCGGATACAGCAGCTCGTGCAGCGCGATCGGCTTCTCTTCCATGAAGCGTTTGTGAAAGTCTTCGCGCTCCAGCATCTGCGAGACGGTGAACTTGGCGGCCAGGCGAATGATGCCTTCGTAGCCCAGCTTGTCGAGCCACTCGCTGTTGAAGCGAACCTCCGTTTTGTCGCGATCGAGGATTTTGAAGACTTGCGCCTTGTAGGTCTCGGCGTTCTGGTCGATCTGCTCGCGCGACAGTGGCGGACGGGTGACCGAACGGCCCGTGGGATCGCCGATGAGCCCGGTGAAGTCGCCGATGAGGAAGATGACGGTGTGGCCCATGTCTTGAAAATGTTTCAGCTTGCGCATGAGCACGGTGTGTCCGAGATGGAGGTCGGGCGCGGTGGGATCGAAGCCGGCCTTGATCCGCAGGGGCGTGCCCGACGCACGGGATTTCTCCAGCCGCTCGCGCAGGTCGCTCTCGCGAATGATCTCAGCCGCACCCTTGCGCAGGTACGCGAGCTGTTCGTCAACCTCGGGGAAAGAAGGCATAAGAATTGATTATAGGAGGTTCGAGTTTCGGCTTTCGAGGGCAAGGTTGAGTTGTCATCACGAGGAGGCCTTCAGGCCGACGAGGGATCTGCTTTCGTTCTTGTGTCGTCCCTGAAGGGACTCGGATCTATTGAACCTAGCGTCCCACGGGCTTCGCCCGGGGCTAACTAGTTTCGCCCTGCCGGGCTGATTCATTAGCGTGCGGCGGTTTCGTTCTCGCTTCACTTGGAACAGCAGATCCCTCGTCGGCCTGGAGGCCTCCTCGTGATGACAAAACGTTGGATGTATTCTTACCGGCTAAGAGACAGCACTACAAATTGACATGCGCCGTATCCTGTAGGAACACAGACAATGATTAAGAATCCAGAAGTAGCAAAACAGATCAGCGAAGCGATGCAGCAGATGTGGAATGAGCTTTGCGGCTGCTGCGAACTCGTAAAGGAGCACTGTTCGCCTGAGGAATATGCCGCGTTCATCAAGGCAACGCGAAATATCGGCTGCGGAATTGTCATGGATGTGATGGAGCCTCTCTACGACGCAAATCCCAGTCTCAAGCCCGCGAATTGGGATGATGGCCTGGAGCAGAACGGCAGCCGCTGCAACCTCAAACGTTAATCATGAAACTTCTTCTGCCCGCCTCGATCTTCGTGCTGATGGTGTCCGTCGGGATGAGTCTGCAGTGGCGCGAACTGGTGTCCAACTGGCGCGGGTTGACTTGGGGTGGGTGGTTGCGGCTGCTGCTGGCGACATTTATCGTGCCTCCGGTGGTGGCGCTGCTGCTGGCGCGAATTCTGCCGCTGAATCTTTCGGAAACTGCCGGGCTATTCCTCGTGGCAGCAACACCGGGAGCGCCGCTGCTGACGCGCAACCTCGCCCGCCGCGGTTTCGACATGCACCTGGCGGCCAGCTATCAGGTGTGGGGTGCGGTCATGACGCCGATCATGATTCCCCTGCTGGTTTATGGGGCGGCCAAGCTGTACGAGCGCGACATCTGGATTCCGCCGAGGGTGGTGGCGCTCCAGATATTGGAGAAGGAATTTGTGCCGCTGCTGGTGGGCATGGCGCTGGCGTACTTCGCGCCGGTGTTCTCCAAGAGGGCGCAGCCGGCGATGAACCGCCTGGGCAATAGTGTGCTCATCCTGGTGTTTGCGATTTTGCTATGGAAAATGGGCCCGGAGTTGACCAAAGTGACGCCATGGACGGTGCTGGCGGTGTTGCTGTTGTTGATCGCATGCGTTGGGGCGATGCAGTTGCTGATGCGCACCGGCCGTGTTGAGGTGCGCACCCTGGCGGTCAGCAATGCGAATCGTCATGTGGGGTTGGCGCTGTTGTTGTCGGGACAATATATGCACAACCGTTACGCGCTGCCGACGGTGGCTTGTTATGCCATCGTCGTCGCGGTGTTGATGGTGATTGCTCCGAAGATTTTCAAGCAAACGGATCCGGCGGTGCGGGCGGCCGCGAGTGCCGGGTGAGAGGGGTATAGGGGTCCTTCGACTCGCTGCGCTCGCTCAGGATGACAAAGGAAAAAAGCAGGTCCTTCGACTCCGGCGGCGAAGCGCCGCCTGCGCTCAGGATGACACCTTCCAGCTCAATGAAGGGCCGCTCTTCCACTTAAGTCAGCTTCCACCCAGGTCAGCTTTCGACTAATCGGCGATGGCGATGCGGGCCTGCTCTTCGACCGGCTCGTCCTGCGGCACCGCGACGGGGACGATGGTCAGCATGTCGGTCTGCACCTTATCCCACTGCTGGATCAGCAGACCCTTGGCTTCAAACAGCTCGCGAATCGAGGTTGAATCCCAGCCCACAACTTCCTCGAGAATCGGCACCAGGATGGCCAGCGCGCTGTCGCTGATGACCGAGCGCTGGGCGATGGGCGCCAGGTATTTGTTCTCCGACACGGCAATGGTGAAGCCGTCGCGCCGGTTGACGTGCAGCATGACGTGAATGTCGGAGCTGCCGTCACCCACGTACACGATGCGGTCGGGGCCGGTGCGCAGCTTTTCCAGTAACTGATCGATGACGGCGACTTTGCCGTAGCCGGCGGTGACCTGCTTGATGCGCTCGATCTCGCCGTCGGCGTTGTACTCAAATTCGGTGCCGTAGATGTGCTCGGGCGGAATGATTCCCTCCAGCGCTGAGCGGATCACTTCCACCGGGCCAGCCGAGATCACATAGAAATCGAAGTGGTATCCGTCGACCTCGTCCGAGAGAAAGCTGTAGAGCGCGTCGATGTTGGGTTTGAGCCGGACGGCCTTGCCGGCTTCATATAAATGTTCGCGGCGGACCCGCGAGCGGAACTCGGGATCGTGCAGCAACAGGTAGGCGAGTTCTCCCCCTTGCTGGACCAGGTTCAGCTTGGCCATCCCGGTGGCCTTGCGCTCGAATTCGCTGGTGGAAATTCCCAGCAGCTCGGCCAGCACGTAACCCGAGTCGTTGAAGCTCAGGGTCTGGTCGAAATCGCTGGCGAAAATGTAACGCTTCTTCGGTATGTAGGGCGTCTTCTCTAACATAATTTCGGATTCAGGTTGATGGTCAGGCTGGTGTAAAGGCACACACAGCTCCTCAGAAAGATGAATTGATTATCAGTTGATTAGATTCAGCGGGTGGTTGAAGGATGATGAATTCGGCTTTGGAGAGCTATGGAGCTGGTTTATGAAGGAGATAGAGTCCTGGCTGGCGCTATGCGATGGGGCTGGGTTTCGATTTTCGCTTTCCGCCGGGAAAAGCTTCTTCGCCGTCAATGGCTTTCACCTGGCCACTCTTCAGTTCACCAAAGCGGCTGTTGAGCATCTCGCGCGGCTGCATAGTTCATCGAGATATCCGGAAGCTTGGCAGATGAGGGGCGCCGAGGACCGCAGATCCTTCCGCTCGGACTGAAGTCCTAGGTCGGGATGACAAGAATTAAAGAAGGCTTTTCGGCGCGGCTGAAGTCACGCCCGTCCCTTTTCCGCGCGCGGGTGTCGGGCGATTTGATATGCTCCGCAAGAGCAATTTTCCGGAAGGCTATTCCGGCAAGTTTCACCTCTTAGCGTTAGCGGGACATCCTCAGATGAAGATACTTATCCTCACTACCGACCCGGAGCTGGCACTGTTGCGCCAGCGCATTCTGGAGACTGCCGGTCACCAAGTGCTGGCGCTGAGCACCGAGAAGGAAGCGCTGGAAGCGGCGGCGAAACAGGTGCCGTTCGACGTGGCACTGATGTGTCACCGGCTGCCGGACGCGACGGCGCGCAAAATCATCCGCATGTTCCGCGAGACCAAGCGTGAAGGCAAAATCGTTTACGTGGTGCACATCTACGGCGAATGGCCGGAAGTGGAAGCGGATCGCTATGTGGTGGGCGCTGACGGGCCGGATGCGCTGGTGCGGGTGGTGGGCGAGACCGGTCCGCAAGCCGCGTAGTTGTCGGTTGGCCAGCGCGGTGGGAAGTTGCGATAGGGGTGCTTCGACTCGCTGCGCTCGCTCAGGATGACAGGCAGGCGTGGGGGGAAGTTGCGATAGAGGTCCTTCGACTGCGCTCCCTGCGGTCGCTCCGCTCAGGTGACAAGAAAAACAAGTGTCGGCAGGTGCGATTTGTGCGCTGCGCGTTGCAAAATCGTGTTACAAACAATGCACAACATCCGGTGCGCCAGTGCGTTTATAGATTGCAGTGGAGCGGACGGGCTGAGAACGAACATGGCTTCGGCGACAGCGGCCGGAGTGGGGGAGGCGCGACATGAATCTGGTTACCATTGCCGTGGTAGGAGTGATCGTTATTAGTTATCTGGTAGGAACGTTGACCAGTTCGGTGGAGACGGAACAGAAGCTGCCCCACCGCTACTAGAAGCAGAGCAAGAATTCTGAGAGGCGCGGAAGAGTCCCCTTTGGATTTTTCCGCGCCTCTTCGCTTTGTTATGCCGAAAAGTCTGACCCTAAGACATTGTGGCTAGTCCCCAGTAAAACTTGATTTTCAGGAGAACTGAATTCGCTGCACCAAACGGATTCGATGGCGGCAATCCTAGACCGGCGTTTTCCCGATCGAAGCTCATCCCGCAATATCTATTTGACAGCAATAATTTTGAAGGCAGTGACTTGCCTTACCCAGCGTGCTGGCCGCTTATCGCCCGGAACAACGATGCGCCATGGACCCTCTTTGGCATCGAGCGGCTTCCCGTCCCGCTTGTCGGCCAGAATTATTTCGCGGGTAGCGAATGCCGGATCAAGCTCGGCCAGCGCGAATACGACTTTGTAGCCGTCGGCGGCTTCGACCAGGAGGACCTCGGTCATTCGTGGTCCGCGAAGCTTATCGCCGAGTTGAACGCCCGCGCTGGTCAGCAGGGCGGCCAGAGAGACGCCGTCATAGTGGGCCACCGCGTCGTGGTCTGGAACACTGACCGACACGTGCGGCAAGGCGGCAATCTGGGCTGCGGTCAGGCTGGAGGAGTGGCCTGCGGTATCGATGACCTGCAGAGTTTGCGCAGACATTGCGGGGAGGAAGAGCAGCAAACAAAAGGCTGCACAAAGGAGCGGATACCTCTTCTTAGTCATTGAGCTCTCCGAGGCTGCGCGAGGGGAACTGCCGGCACATCATGGTAGCGCTATTCCCGGCGGCGCAATCCTGCAAAGATCCGAGGGCGAACAGAGCAAGCGACTTAAATCGCTATTGAGAGCGCGAAAGACGGCACACCCGTTCGCCGGTTCGTACAGAAATCTGAAGTAGTGAAACTGATGGAGCCTTATAGGCTTGCGCTGCGCCAGAAGTGGTGCAACAGCAAAGGCCAGGAACCGATTTGAAGTTCTTAGTCTTTCTGGAGCATTACCTCGGTCGACTTGATCACGACCTTGACGACGTCGCCTTTTTTGAGCGCCATCTCTTCCGCGCTGCGGCGAGTAATTACGCTTTCGATCAGGTTGTCGCCGACTTTTACGCCGACGTGAGCCATTACTCCGCCGAGATGAATTTCCTCAACGGTACCTTTGAGCTGGTTGCGAGCAGAAAGTGTCATGCCCCTAGGCTTACTGCAAGCATAACCTGCAAGTGAACCCGCGATTGCCGGCAGCTGAACCCCGGCGTGCCTGCGCTCAGGATGACAGAGGCGGGTGGTGAGTAGCGTCGCAAATATAGGGGTCCTTCGACTCGCTGCGCTCCGCTCAGGATGACAGATGAAAAGCGGGTCCCTCGACTGTGCTTCCTGCGGCCGCTGCGCTCGGGATGACAGAGGGAAACAAAGCAGGCCCTTTGAGTTGCTGTGCTCGGGATGACAAATCGGAGGAGTGCGGCTATAGTGTGCGAGTCGCGATAGGTCTCTGGTCCGAGACATTGCATCTTGATATTGCTCGCGAGCGCCCTATGACTCATGCCTGGCACGACATTTCTCCCGGCGACAAGCTGCCGCTGGAATTCTTTTCCGTGGTCGAGATTCCTTTCGGTTCCAGCGTGAAGTATGAGCTGGACAAGACCAGCGGCCTGATCAAACTGGATCGGGTGCTGTATTCGGCGGTGTACTATCCGGCCAACTACGGCTTCATTCCGCAGACGCTGGCCGAGGATGACGATCCGCTGGATGTGCTGGTGCTGTGCCAGGAAGCAGTGGTTCCGTTGACCCTGATTCACGCGCGTGCCATCGGGCTGATGACCATGATCGATTCCGGCAAGCGCGACCACAAGATCATCGCGGTAGCCACGCAAGATCCGGAGTTCAACGCCTACCACGAAGCAGCCGAGATGCCGGAACATCGGCTGGCCATGCTGCGGCGTTTTTTTCTGGACTACAAACAGCTGGAAGGCAAAGCGGTTGAGGTGGACGATATTCTACCCAGCCGGGATGCGCTGCCGGTGATTGAAGACGCGCTGGCCCGTTACAGCCGGCAGCGGCACAAGGGATTTGGCAAGGGACATTAAGGGCGAGGTCCCGCAGCGGCTAAAGCCGGAATGAATGGGTTAAGTTGAAGGACGGCCTGAAGGCCGTCCCCTTCAAAACAAAAGTCTTCAAAATCAACTTCCTTGACGCCAGGAACCGATCAGAACAACTTGCCGCGCAGGCTGCCGGCTACGGCGAGCAAGCCCGCACCGAGGAGCAGGATGCTGCCGGGCTCGGGAGTGGTGCCGGAGCTGGTGGTCGTGGTGGTTTCTATGTAGCTCAGCGTGAAGGCTTCCGAAGGAACCGTTCCCAGGGTGTTTTCCTGAGCCGAAGACGGGCAGCCGTTCGACATGCAGCCTACGCCGGAATTCTCATCCCAGTACAGCGGGTTGCCTTCCGCAGTTACGGCGTTTTCCAGGGTGAGATAGGCGTTACCGGTTACGCTAGAAAGGAGGAAGCTACCGGACTCCTGGCAAACATCGAAGCCGAAGTTGTTGGTGAAGCAGTTCGACTGGGTGAGGCTGATGGATTGGTCAAACAGGTTGTTGGAGAAATAGCCAGTGGTGCCAATGGCTACTTCCACGGAGGTCGCGGTGTCGCCCGGCTCAAGCCAAGCCCAGAACGAGATATTGGTGAGGGGGGTGCCGTTGGTGTGGAATGTGTCGCTAACCGCAAAGCCGAAGTTGATGGTCCAGGCGTCGACCTGACCGTTGACTGGACCGTTGTCATAGACAAAGAACTGAGCCTTGGCGGGAACAGCGGCCAATGTCAGGCAGAGGAGTGTGAGAGCAGCGATGGGTAGTTTCACGCGAGAGAACCCTCCTTGTAAGGTCAGATCAAGGGCCCGACTTACGACGTCTTTCGCAGCGCGATCAGAACAACTTACTGCGCAGGCTGCCCACCACCGCGAGCAGGCCCGCGCCGAGCAGCAGGATGCTGCCGGGCTCAGGAGTAGTGCCGGTGGTGGTGGTTGTGGTGGTTTCTGGGAAGCTCACCGTAAAGGCTTCCGACGGATTCGTTCCCAAGGTGTTTTCCTGAGCCGAAGAGGGGCAGCCGTCCGACTGGCAGCCTACGCCGGAGTTTTCGTCCCAGTACAGCGGATTGCCTTCAACGGTGACGGCGTTTTCCAGGGTGAGGTAGTAGTTGCCGGAGTTTACTTCAGAGCTGAAGGTGCCGGATTCCTGGCAGACATCGAAGCCGAAGTTGTTGGTGAAGCAGTTGGACTGAGTGAGGCCGACGGTTTGGTCAAATATGTTATTGGAGAAATAGCCGGTGCTGCCAATGGCTAGTTCCACACTGGTGGCGGTGTCGCCCGGCTCAACCCACGCCCAGAACGAGATATTGCTCAAGCCGGTGGTGGTGGTGGTGTGGAATGTGTCACTAACCGCAAAACCGAAGTTGATGGTCCAGGCGTCGACTTGACCGTTGACCGGCCCGTTGTCATAGATGAAATTCTGGGCCGTGGCGGGGACAGCGGCCAATATCAGACATAGGACTGTGAAAGAAGCGATGTGCAGTTTCACGCGGGAACCCTCCTTCGTTGTCGGATAAAGCGGCCCATCATAGTATGACTCTGCGGAAAACGGCTAGAAGAATCTTCGCCGCAGGATGCCGGCCACGCCCAGAAAACCTGAAGCGAACAGCAGCAGGCTGTCCGGTTCCGGCGTTGTGCCGGTGGATGTTGTCGTGCTCTGCGCAGTCAGGGTGAAGGCTTCCGAAGGAAGGCTGCCCAGACCATTATTCTCAGCCAGTGATGGGCAACCGGGCGACTGACAGCCTACGCCGGAGTTCTCATCCCAGTAGACCGGGTTGCCCCCGGCGGTGACGGCATTGCTCAAGGTTACCCAGTAGTTTCCGCTGTTGCCCAGGTTCGGACCGTTGAAGGTGCCGGTCTCCAGGCAAACGTCATAGCCATATTGGTTGACGAAGCAATTGGATTGGGTGACGCCGACGGTCAGGTCCATCAGAGCGTTCCCAAATGCCTCGATGCCGATCTGGATCTCGACCGAGTCGAAAGTGTCGCCCGGAACGAGCCACGCCCAGAAATCCATGCCACCGATGTGGCCGTTGCCGTTGGAGACAGTGAATGTATCGGTGACGACGAAGCCGAAGTTGAGGGTCCAGGCATCGACTTCTCCGTTGACTGGACCGTTGTCATAGACATTGTCCTGAGCCATGGCGGGAACGGCGGCCAGGGTCAGACACACGAGAGCGAGCCAAGCGACTTGCGGTTTCATGTGGGAACCCTCCGGCAAAGTTCAAAGGCGGTTAACCGGGACCTGGAAAGCGTCTTCCGCTGCCAGCTAAAACAGCCTGTGTCGCAGTATTCCGGCCACGCCCAGAAAACCTGAAGCGAACAGCAGCAGGCTGTCCGGTTCCGGCGTTGTGCCTGTGGTTGTGGTGGTGCCCTGCGCGGTCAGGGTAAAGGTTTCCGAAGGAATCGATCCGGTGTCGTTCTGGGCCTGAGACGGACAGCCTTGCGACATGCAGCCTTCACCGGAGTTCTGGTCCCAGTATGTCGGATCGCCGGCGTCGTTGACGGCGTTGCTGAGGGTCACCCAGTAGGTTCCGTTGCTCAAATCGGGGCCGTTGAAGGTACTGGACTCGTGGCAAACCATAAAACCGAAATCGTTCGGGAAGCAGCCGGATTGGGTCAGAGCGACGGTCATGTCCATCAGGTTGTTGCCAAATGCCTGATTGCCGATCTGAATCTCGACTGAGGTGTTAACGTCTCCCGGGTCCAACCAGGCGACGAAGTCCATCCCGCCGATGTTGCCGTTGCCGTTGGACACAGTGAAGGAGTTGCTAACGGAGAAGCCGAAGTTGATAGTGAAGGAGTCGACTTCTCCGTTGAGCGGTCCGTTGTCATAGACATTCCCCTGAGCTGCGGCGGGAACAGCGGCCAATGCCAAGCCTAGAACTGCTAGCGAAGCGATTTGTAATTTCAAGTTAACCCTCCTTCAATTTTGAAATACGGATAGCGCTCCAGCGATACCAGAAGCCATCTCATAATCCGAAACGCTTCCAACCCGAGTAACCTCAGTGGCGAAAGCCTGGCCTTCAAACGACTCGTACGGCAGGGCTGAAGCCGTGCCCTTTCCGACCCGATTTAGGAGATAGCCGCTAGCTTTTTGCGACCTCCTAGAACAACTTGCGGCGCAGGATACCAGCCGCGCCCAGAAAACCGGAAGCGAACAGGCGCAGGCTGCCGGGTTCAGGAGCCGAACCGGTGGGTGTGGTCGTGCCCTGCGCGGTGAGGGTAAAAGTTTCTGAAGGAATCGTTCCCAGCAAGCTGTCCTGGGCTTGAGACGGACAGCCTGGCGAAGTGCAGCCAACGCCGGCATTCTGATCCCAGTACGTCGGATCGCCATCGGGGACCTCGGCGTTGCTGAGAGTTACGAAGTAGGTTCCATTGCTCAAGTCGGGGCCATTGAAGGTACTGGACTCGTGGCAAACGTTAAAACCGAATGTGTTAACGAAGCAGCCGGATTGGGTCAGCGCGACCGTCATGTCCATCAGGTTGTTCTCGAATGCCTGGCTGCCGATCTGAATCTCGACTGAGGTATCGACGTCCCCCGGATCACCCACGCGACGAAGTCCATGCCCCCGATGTTGCCGTTGTTGTTGGACACGGTGAACGAGTTGCTAACGGAAAGCCCGAAGTTGATGGTAAAGGCCTCAGCCTCTCCGTTGAGTGGTCCGTTGTCGTAGGCATTTCCCTGAGCCAGGGCGGGAACCGCGGTAAGTGTCAGGCAGAAAAGGGTGAGCGACGCGATAGGAAGCTTCACGGAAGCACCTCTACGGCGGCGAACATTATGCCTTAATTAGCCGCGGTTGGGACATGAATAATTTGTAATCCCGGTATTTGGATACGATTGCAGGAGAGTTTACAGCGGGGGTGAAAAGCAGATCCCTCACCGGCTAGACTACCCCAACAAGCGCAAAATCGGCGCTTGTCGGGGACCCCGGTTCGCCGGTTCGTGATGACAAAAATGAAGGAGCTACCGCGGGAGCTGAGAAGCGGGGGGTGAAAAGCAGATCCCTCGGGTCGGACTGAAGTCCTCGCTCGGGATGACAAGATTGGGGATGGCGTTTGCTGCGCGGCTGAAACCGCGCACCTGAAGCCACGCGGCGGAAGCTGCGCCCCTGATAACACCTGGTTGTCAGACAGCGGGACAAATCGGCAAATTGTAACTACCACATTGTGGGATTATCTGGCTGCCCAACCTATAACGGTCAGGCAGCCAGTAAGGTTTACGGTTCCGGCGGAGTATAGAGATCGCGCATGCGGAAGGTGCGGTACGACCACCAACTGGCTTGCAGCTGGTAGACGATGTTGCCGCTCAAGTCGGTTTCAGTCGACTGCGCGGCGTGAGCGGGAAGCAGCAGCAATCCATTACCGAAGCTGGCATAGGTGGGATTGCCGGTGGAGAACAGTAGTTGCGCACTGCCCAGAGCAAAGGAATAGTCGCCCAGGTCAGCCAGGGTTTGAATGTAGACGGTGCGGGCGGCCTCCGATACCTGCAAGACCATGCCGCGGCTGTCGCCAGTGTTGCCGCATTGCGTGTAGCGCAGATTACCGTCGTCGAAGACGGTCATAGTTTCCATCACACCGGTCTGGGTCTGGAAGGTGGGATCGTGCTGGTGGGTGAACCAGGGATAAACGGCGGGATTGCCGCACTGGGTCTGAGGGGGATTCAGGATGGTGAAATCGCCGTAAGGTCCCATGCGCCACAGAATGCTGCCATCGCCCTGACCGTTTTTATAGTTGATTTTGAGGATCCAGTCCTGATCGCGCTGGGAGAGAACGATGTTTCCATCGGGCGTCATCTGCACGGCATTAGAGTGCAGCCAGTCGTTAGCCTGGGCAAACGCCGGGTTGAAGAGCGGACAGCCCTGGGTGTTGTTGGTGCAGATTTCGCCCAGGGTAGCTTCGCGGCTGAGGTCCTCGTGAGCGAAGGCATCCCAGGCCCAGACCAGTTGCATGTTGTGATCGAGGATGAGAACCATGTCGCCCAGAATGTCGACCGGATTCTGCAGGGTGCCACCCTGGTAGATGGTGGAAACCTCGTCCCGGGCAGCGATTAACAGGATATTGCCGTTGGGCAGCACCCGGGTTTCATGAGCGTTGAACGAGGTCATGGGAGGATAGCCCTTGGCGGCCAGTTGCTCGTTCAGGATTTCCAGGTTGGTGGAGAGGATTTTGTTTCCGGCGAGGTCAAACTCGTTCATTTGCAGATTCGAAAGCGTGAAGAAGTTTCCGCCCGCCTGCATGCGGGTGATGAGGGTCTCGCCCGGATAGTACCAGACTACATTTCCCTGCAGGTCGGTGGCGGTGGGCCACAGAACGAAGGGTTGACCGGTGCCGGGAACCAGCTGGAACAGGTTCAGCGGGAAAGCCTGATCATGCTGGGTCGCAGGAATTTTTACCGTGAAGTGCTCGTCACTGGGAAAATTATTAGGCAGATGTCCGGTGGTGAACGAGAGGTTGGGACCGCTGTTTTCGTAGTTGGTGGCAAACTCTTCCCAGTGCATCTCGTACTGAGTGGAAGGCAACATTCCCGCGACCAGGAAGTTGGCACTGGAACTGGAGCAGGGCACGGCGTTGGTGGTCATCGAGTTGGGCGAGCCATTCTGCTGGAAGCGAACCCGGATGGAGTGGCCGACAGTACAGCGTCCGGCGCTAAACAGCGCGACCAGCGGATGGTTGGTGATGTTTACAGCTGAGCCGCCGGGGGCGGTGACGATGGGATTCAAAACATATTGGACGGGAACGGGCGGATAGACGATGTAGGGCTGCTGGGTGATGTCGCGCACGATTACCGAGACGACATAGGTTCCTTCCACCGACCAGGGCACCCAGGTAAAAGTGTTGGGCAGATCGAAGTCGCGGACAATCTGGTTCTGACCTTGCAATGCCGCGCTGAATTGATAGTCATAAGTGTGGCCCTGCGCGCCGCCATTGACGGTAGCGGTCCAGAGGATGCTGGTGCCGAGTAACTCAGGACTGGGCAAGCTGGGACTTAAGGTGATCGATACCGAAGGCCGGGTAGCTGCGGCTGCGGTCTTGGGCAGCAAGCTTAGTGCCAACAAGAGCAAGAGGCTGAAATACACACCTCTACGTACGACATACATCAGCTGCATATAAGGTGAAATTCCTTCCTGAATTTTTGAACGAAGTGAGGCGGAACAGCGGACCCGAAAAGTCTGACCACTATACATCAGTACGCTGCGCAACCCTAAGAAAAAGTGGTTCAAGAGGATTGGGGTATGAGAGCAATTTTTTGATAATTATGGTTTAGCGGGGCGTTGAAGTGCTGGCAGGAACAGGGGTCCTTCGACTCGACGCGCTCGCTCAGGATGACAAAGCAAAAACAGTTGTCAGTAGCCGGTTGTCAGTCGCCAGTAAAAGCAGATCGCTACGCTCGGGATGACAAGTAGCGATAGTTGACGCTACGGGGAAGCTGGGTCGTGGGATATAGGGGTCCTTCGACTCGCTGCGCTCGCTCAGGATGACAAGCAAAAACAGTTGTCAGTAGCCGGTTGTCAGTCGCCGCCGCAACGTTTGCGCGACAGGTTCTAGTATATTTTCTGCATGCCATCCGTGTTCGGCCGTTTCGTGCGATCCTCAGCGCTATCGTTTATTGTGCCGGCCGATTCGGTGAGCGGGTTGTCAGGCGCGACCACGGCGCAGCCGGCAACGCCGCGACATTCGTCCCTGGAACGGCGATTGTTCTATCTTCTCGCCGCCGCGGCACTGATCTACGCATTTCTGGCGGGCCTGCGAACTATTAAGGATTACGACCTGGGCTGGCAGATGGCTACCGGACGCTGGGTGCTGCAGCATCATCATGCTCCGCCGGTGGAGGCGTTCTCTTACATTGCGCAAGGCAACTGGATTTATCCGGTGGGCGCAGGCGTGGTTTTTTACCTCGCCTATCTGCTGGGAGGTTTTGCGCTGATCTCGTGGCTGGGGGCGGCGGCATGTTGCGGTAGCGTGGCGTTGCTGCTGCGTCGCGGCAACGCAGTGACCGCCGCGATTGCCATCCTGGCGGTCCCGCTGATTGCCTGGCGCACCGCTCCTCGCGCCGACATGTTCACGGTGGTGCTGTTTGCGGCGTTCCTTTCGCTGCTGTGGGAAAACTATGAAACCGGCCGCGCCCGCCTGTGGTTGTTGCCGCTGTTGATGGTGGCGTGGGTCAATCTGCATTTAGGTTTTTCGGCGGGACTGGCTCTGGTGGGGATGTATGTAGTGACGGAGCTGCTGGAATCGCTGTTCGGAGCCGAGCGCCGTGAGGCCGCGTTTGAGCGGTTGCGGCGGGCGTTTCCCTGGTTGCTGGCGACAGGAGCGGCAACGCTGTTGAATCCCTGGGGCTGGGATGTTTATCGGGCGCTGATACGGCAACAACGCGTCATACCGCAGCACCAGATTTGGTTTCGCGAGTGGCAAAGTCTGCCGCTGGGCTGGAACGTGCTGCATTCGCTTCCGCTGCGCGATCCGGCAGCCATGGTTTATGTGCTGCTGCTGATCGCCGTGGTTGCGGGAGCAATTGCATTGCTGCGCGATCGTCCGGGAGCGGGACTGCTGTTGCTAGGAGCCACGGTGCCGGCGGTGCGCTACGTCCGCATGGACGGAGTGTTTTCGTGCGTGGTGGTGGTGGTGGGCGGATATGTGCTCGCGCAAGTGTTGCCGCACGTGGCGTCGTGGATCAAGCAGCCGAAAGCGCGTTCGGCAGTGGCGGCTGGTTTGGCGGGATTGCTGATAGCGCTGGCGCTGGTGCGCTGCTTCGATCTGGTGACCAATCGTTACTACCTGCGCACCGTGGAAGAGAGCACATTCGGCGCCGGATTGGGCTGGTGGTTTCCGCAACGCGCGGCTGACTTCATCGAGCGCGAGCAGCTTCCCGGCGAGGTATTCAACACCTACACGCTGGGCGGATACATCAGCTGGCGGCTGGGCCCGCAGCGGCGCGACTACATTGATGGCCGCGGTATTCCGTTTGGGCTGGAAGGGATTGAGCGGGAAATCCAGTTGCGGCAAAGTGCGCCGGATTCGGACCTGTGGCAGCAGGAAGTGAGCCGTTACAACATTAATACGGTGATCCTGCCGATTGGGCGCTATCAGGGCAATCAGTTCATCCGGCTGCCGGATTTTTGCAGCAGCAAAATCTGGGCGCTGGTTTATATGGATGAAGTGTCGGCGGTATTCGTGCGCCGCACGCCGGAGAACGAGGCGCTGATCGAGCGCTTTCCGCTGAACTGTGCGACCGCTCCGCTGCCGGCGCGTCCGCCGGGCAACCATCAGGCTGAGGCGTTTAATGCCTGGGCGAATGCGGCTTCGGTGCTGGAAGCGTTGGGGCGCAACGCAGAGGCGCTGGCCGCAACCGATAAGGGACTCGCGGTCTTCCCGGATAGCGCGTTTCTGCATTGGACGCGGGCGAAGCTGCTGTTGACCGAAGGCCGCTTCGATGAGTCGGAGCAGGAATATCTGGCTGCGATCGCGCTGAGTCCGAGTGAAGCGACCTGGGACTCGTTGGCGCAGGCGTATGCAAAACGTGGGCGAATGGCTTCGTCGATTGACGCGGAGGAGCACGCTGCCTACTACTCGATGTCGCCGTGGCTGAGGCAGATGAATGTGGGGTACATCTACCTGGATATGAAGCAGCCGGAAAACGCGCTGGCGGCGTTTGACAAGGCGGCGCGAAGCGCGACCTGGAACATGAAGCCGGCGGACAACGGGCAATTCGATTTCAGGATGGCGGAAGGACGGGCGAGTGCGTGGGCTGCGCTGAACGATCTGGAAAAAGCGACGGCGTTCCAGGAGCAAGCGGCGAATTTGAGGCCTGACAGTGCTGAGCCGTGGCGGCAACTGGCGAGTTTGTATCAGCGGGAAGGGCGGATGACCGATGCTAATCGCGCGATGGTGCACGCGGCGGCGGCGCAGAAGCAGTGAAGCAGTCAGCAATAAGCACATCGCGTGAGGAACGCTGGTGGAAGATGAGTCGCGGGAGGTAGGGGTCCTGCGACTCGCTACGCTCGCTCAGGATGACACCCTAAAACAGCGCGCCAGCTGTCGGTGGTCGGTAAGAGCAGATCCCTCGGCGGCTGAAGCCGCTTCGTGATGACAAGAAAAATCTAAGAAGTTGGCTTCCACTTGTTGAGGAAGGCCAGCACGTCTTCGGGGGCCAGGGAGCGCGCCTTCTCGAACTCGCCGCCCTGCTGGCTGTAGAGCAGCTTGCCCCTGCTGTCGAGCACGGCCAAGGCGGGAATGCCCTTCTTCATCGGCACCTGATACTGCTGCATGATGTCCTGATTCTTGTCGCCTTCGCCTACATCGACATGTACCACAACGTAGGAGTGCTGGAGCACGCCAGCAACCTCGGGACGATGAAACGCCAAGTCGAGGACGTGGCAGTCGTAACACCAGTTAGCGCCGAAGACCAGGATGACGCGCTTGTGCTCTTTGGCCGCCTCGGCTAAAGCCTGCTTGATCTCGGCGTGAGCGTCGAGGCCGGGAGTGTAAATTACCTTGCTGGTGGAAGTGGGCTGCTGCAGGCGCGTGGGCTCGCTGCGCTTGGTTGCCGCCAGCCGCCACTGGCCCGCCTGCTGGCGCCAGAGCTGGCCTTCGGTGACATAGACGGTGCGCGCCGGGGAGGAGGCAGCGGAAAGGATTTCGGCCTGGAAGACGACCTGCTGGACGCCCGCCTGCGGAGATTCTGATTGAATGATGTCGAGCTTGATGCGGCGTGCCTTGAATCCGGTCCAGAAGGCGACCGCCGCGTCAGTATTGGACTCGCCCTTGGCGGTGATGATTTGAGCGGGAGGATTGGTGCTGTAGAGCGCTTGCAAGGTGGCGGGATTGCCGGCCATGACCGCGGCCTTCCACTGGTCGAGCGGAGGAAAAGCGGCAGGGGTGGCCCATTGTCCCACAAGGTAGGAAGGAAGGATGGCGAGTAAGAAGACGAGATAAAGCAAGCGAAATTTCATGAAGGACGGCTCCAGGAAAGAACGATAGGTATTATGACGCGGCGGCGGGGAAGATGTCGCGAGTGGGCTCGCCGTTTTTCGTTTGTCATCCCCAGCGAAGTCGAGGGATCTGTGGTCCCTTCCCCCGCGAAGATCGGCGCGGCGCCGAGGACCGCAGATCCCTCGGCTGCGCTCGGGATGACAAGAATAAAGCGCTCGGGATGACAAAAATAAAGCGCTGGGGATGACAAAAAGAAAGCACTCGGGATGACAAGAGGTAAGGCCATTCGCTTCGGATGAGGGACCCGGCCGGCACAGTGAATATACGGATGCTCTAATGTCCCCCGTGATAGGGATGGCCTTTCAGAATGGTGAAGCCGCGATAGAGTTGTTCCAGCAAGACCACGCGCGCCAGCTCGTGGGGCAGAGTGATTTTGCCGAACGAGAGGATGGCGCCGGCGACGGCGCGGGTCGAGTCGCTCCAGCCATCGGCGGGGCCGACGGCGAATAGCAATTCCTGCGTATCGTGAGACTGGTGATACTCGAGGAAGTTAGCGATCTCCTGCGAGTCGAGCTGGCGGCCGCGCGAGTCGAGCAGCACCAGCACCGGCTGGGTGCGCGCGGAACTCTTCTCCACCAGCTTGAGCAGGGCGCTCTCGGAAATTAGTTCGTGCGGGTCGCAGGCACTGAAGCGCGCGAGCCGCTTGAGATATTCGGCAGTCAGCGATTGAATGGGCGCGCTCTTGGTGCGGCCGATCCAGGCGATGCGAAGCTTCACGGGCTAAGAACTCTTGCGCCGGGTTTTGGCGGGAGCGCGTTTGGTTGCAGACTTCTTGGCCGCGGATTTGGCGGACTTGGAAGGCGCGGCCGGCTTGGTCGTCTTTTTTGCGGCGGGCTTGCGCGCAGGTTTTTCCAGGTCGGCAAGCGGGATGCGAGTCGCGGTCTTCCACAGGCGCTCCAGGTCGTAGAACTTGCGGGCGCTCTCGGAGAAAATGTGGACCACGAAATCGACGTAGTCCATCAGCACCCACTCGGCCTGGGTCTTGCCTTCGATATGCTTGGGCTCGACCCCGGTGGCGCTGAGCTTCTGGTCGACTTCGTCGGCGATGGCCTGGACCTGGCGCGGGTTGGCGCCCGAGCAGAGAACGAAATAGTCGGTGAAGCCGCTGGCCTGGGCGTCGAGTTGCAGGACGCTGATGTCGGTGGCCTTCTTTTCTTCGCAGGCGCGGACGGCGATGGCGACCTCGGCCCGGGTTTCATTTTTCTTCATGCGATCGACTCGATTTTCCAGTGAGTACCTCGATTGTGGCGCCGGCTGAAGCCGGCTGGGAATAATAATGTGGCCGCTCTACCCGTTCGGAGCGAAGTCCGACCCTTCTCCGGTAGAGGTCCTTCGACTCCGTCTCGCGCAAAACCCGCGTGAGCCTGCGCTCAGGATGACACACATTTCCAGCGGCGCTTGCGCGAGACGACGTGGTTCCCAGGTTAGCCCAACTGAGGGGCGAGCCTGGGGCACAAGCAGAAGTTCGTGATGACAGACGTTGGAAGGCCGCTCGGTCCGACCAACGATCGCCCTTGTGCCGCAAGCTGTGATCCTGTGCTTCTTCCAACAATACCTTCACTTCTTCTTAGTTGCAGAGTTGCGATACAGATGTTCTTTATGGATGTAGTCGGCGACGGAGTCGGGGAGCAGGCGCTTAAGAGCGCCGCCGCGATCGACCGCCGCGCGAATCTGCGTAGCCGAAATGTTCTCGTGCGTCTCCGGCAGCATGTGCAGGGTTACGCCCGGCAACACCAACGGTCCATCCATCTTCTGCTTACGAAACAATTTTGTCACGGCGGGCGGCGGGCGCAACTTGCCGGGCAGCGACGAGGCCACATCGGCCAGCGAAAATCCGGGGCGCGCGGCCACGATGAAATCACATTCGCCGAGCAACTCCTCGGCCTGATGCCATTTGGCAATGTCCTGGAAGGCGTCCATGCCGATGAGGAAGAACAGGCGGTCACTTTTGCCCAGCGTCTTCTTTACCCGGCGCACGGTATCGATGGAGTAGCTGGGCTGATGTTTGCCGGCGGCGATGGCGGGATCGGCCGCCTCTAGCAACGAGGGCACAAAGTCTTTCTCACCCGCCAGCGCCAAAGAGACCATGGCATAACGATGATAAAACGAGGTGACCGGGGATTTCTGTTTGTGCGGCGGAATGTCGGCGGGGACGAACCAGATCTGCTTGAGTGCGAAACGGGCGGCGGCGGCGCGGGCCACGACTACGTGTCCGCGATGAATAGGATCGAAGGTACCGCCGAAGAATGCGATGTTCATTTGAGCCGTGGTTACAGTTTCCGGGTTTCGGCGGTGGGATGCAAGCGGGAGTTGTCGGTAGCTCGGGATGACGATGGCAGATGGGAAATGAGTTGCGGGATGTAGGGGTCCTTCGACTCGCTACGCTCGCTCAGGATGACAGACGAAAAGCAGGTCCTTCGACTCGCTACGCTCGATCAGGATGACAGACGAAAAAGCGGGTCCTTCGACTCGCTACGCTCACTCAGGATGACACCCAAGAACGCGGTGCGTCAGGGCGACACACATTTGCAGCGGCGTTCGCGCGAGAGGACGCGGTTCCCAGGTTAGCCCAACTGAGGGGCGAACCTGGGGCACAAAGCTGTTCGTGATGACAAGAACCAGTTGTCAGTGGCCGGTCGTCAGTTGTTAGTAAGAGCAGATCCCTCGCTGCGCTCGTGATGACAAATCTTGAAATCCCGACGACTGACAACTGACAACCGACAACCGACAACCGACAACCGACAACTGACAACTGACAACCGATTCCCGACAACTGATTTTCACTTCTTGCCGTAGTAACATTCGGGGCCGGAGATGGTTTTGTCGACCGGCTTGAAAGCTACGTTCCAATAGGTATCATCGGGAAAGGCTGCCGGAGGCGGCGGGCCGGGCTTGGTGCCCATATCGAATTCAGGTTGAATCTGGAAGCTGAATCCGAAGCAGCCCTTGCTGGGGCAGTCCACGTCGCTGGGTCCCCAGCTGCAAACTGAACTATCCTTGCAGCTCGTACCGGGGGCGCAGCCACAGCCCTTGCCGTTCCAGGAACAATAGTTGACGGGCTTGCAGAAGTTGGGCTGGTCGGTGGTGAACTCGGTTTGATAAGCCTGTAAGTTGACCGAGACTTTCAACCATCCACTCACGGAATCGTACTTAACCGAAGTGAGAAAGTCGGGATCGTTATTCAGGTTGTACTGGCACTGGGGAGTGATCATGCCTCCGGTCAGCGGGCAGAAGCCGTACACCTGACTATTTACATTTACGCGATAGCGGCCAACCTGTTTTTCGACGTGCATGTCGTCGTCGTTGACGCCGGCGCCAACATACATCCAGTAGGTCATCTGAGTATCGGGTGCGCCGTAAATCAGGTAGACATAGTAGGTGTGGCCGGATAGAAACGTGGTCTTCCCATCCTGCAGCGGGATACCGATTTGCTGTTCATAAGGGACGGTGGTGTCGATGTAGTACCAGCCTTGATTGGCGGTGAGAGTACTGCGCTGGCCGGTGCTCTGGCCCATCATGGTGATGCGGCCGGGCCGCTTCAGCGGATCGTTGAGGCACTGCATTTCGGTACCGCAGTCGGTGTTGTCCTGGGCGGTCCAGTTTTGCCGGAATAGCGGCGCGCCATAGCAGTGGGTGCAAGACCAGGTCCAGTTTCTACCTCCGTCACTGCCCTTGCCGCACTCGGCGAGGTAATCCCATTCAATGCAATTGTTCGCATTGTCGTACTTGAGACACTTATCGAGCACCGAACGCAAAGCGCAGTCGGCAATGATCGCGGTGCTGACATATTCGTACGGACTGGTGATGGCCGTGGCGGGCGGCCCGGTATGATCAGTGCCCTCGTGTTTGTCGGAGGAGCATTCGTCGGTGATGGTGGGGGCGCGGAAGAACTCGTCGAGGTTGATGGACAGGGTTTCACGAGGCGGCGTGGTATCGGCCAGCAATCCGGTCAGCGAGCCGTCATTGTCATTCAACACAGTCTGGCGATCGATATCGTTGAAAGGCTGGAAGAGGTCGCTCTTCCAGGTGCAGTAGCGGGCGGCGATCTCGGTTAAGTTTGGCTGGAAGGAGTTGAGATTGAACAGCGGCTCAACTACGAAGTGACGGATATCGACGTTATTGAAGACCAGGTTCCGGGAGTGAAAAGCGGGAGGATAGTAAAAACCGTTTTCCTGTTTCCAGGCGATGGCGGCATTGGGTATGTAGCAGGAGCGGACCTTATCAGGATCGTTGGGATTGATGATAGGGCCCTGCAGCAAACCCTGGGCATGACCATACATGTACTGGCTGCTGTTGCAGACTCCGGTTCCTCCGGATGACCCATCACGGTTATTGGAATTGCAATCGCCGATAATGCGGGCCTTGATGTTGAGATAGGCGCTGGAGTCCTGGAAGGACGGACCATCGTAAATATTGAACATGCGCTGGCCGGCATTGAAGTTGGTGATGGGGATGCTGATGCCGTTATTCTTCGACAGGCAATAGCCGCCGGGAATCTCACCATTGTCACACTGAGGAATTCCGCTGGGGGTGAATGGGCCGAGGTCGGAAGCAAAGAAGGTCTGGTTCTTATCGGTGGGATCGGGCTGGGTTTGGCCGACATAAACGTCGCGCAGGCCGACGTTCCAATTGCCCAGCGAACTATCAGAGCGGGTGTAGCCGCCGCCGGTAACGAAGGTGAGGCCGGGGCCAAGCTGGTCGGTGATGGCACTGTCGGTCACCAGCTTCCACCAGGGACGAAGCCAGATGGCGGAGAAATTCTTCTGGGCGAAGTTGAAGGCGGTGGTGTAGTGATCCAGCACCGTGGGCATGCAGTTCTTTTCGTCGATCGAGTTGGTGCCGTTGCACTTCAAGTTAGACGGATCAGTGTTGCTGCCGCAGTCGCCGGTAAGATTGTTGCACTTGGTGGGATCGCGCAATCCCGAGACGATGGGATAGTAATCGAGCGTGGCCTGGTCGGGGAGCCCGGTTGGCGGATCGGGGCCGCGCCCGGGAATGGCGGCCACGGTGGTGGGCGTGTCGGGACCAAAGCCATCACAGCCGCTGTTGAGCTGACCAATCTCCATGTAGGAAAACATGGCGGTGGAGCAGGCGTTGCCGACAAAGGTTTGCAGCGGCGAGGTACCGGAGTTGTAGTCGCGAAGGCCAGGCAGATCCTGCAATCCGCGCTGGCGGGAGGCGTATCCGAACCAGGCCTCGTAGCGCGACGGCCCGCTGTTGGCAGCTGAGGGTAGCCAGTAGCAAACTCCGCACGATCCCACGCCGGTCGCCAGGTTGTACTCGAAATCGTTCCAGCCGTTCATGATCCAGAAGGCGCTGGGATGTTGCCAGTCCGTGGCATAGGGGTCGGTGTTGTTGGTCAGGTCAGGATGGGAAAGAATGCCCGGCACCTGGCGAGGATTTTCGCTGTTCTTCACTCCAGCGCGAGCCAGGATGCCGATGTTGGCGTAAAACTTGTTGTCGGTTTCGGTGCCATCTTCTATATAGAAGCCGTGGCCGATTGACTTCCAGCCTACGTTGCGCGCCAGCAATAAGCCCTGGGTTCCGTGCACCGTGATCCAACGCGTCATGGATTCATTCGCCGTGCTGTCTTTGACGAAGGTGTCCGGCGGTACCGTGCGATCCATATGAAAATGCACGGCATAACGGCCTTTGAGTCCGCCCTGGCCGAGCTGGCGAAACTCTACGCCCTGAATTTCGACCTGCTGGAATCCCTGGCGGAAGATCACATGACCGCCAAAGAAGTTGCCGGGATCGGGCGGGAAATCTGGATCGGCACCCAGCACCGGATTGGTGGGAGCAGTAGCGCCCTCGGAGACGATGCGGATGTTGCGCGACAATAATGCCACGGCAGCGCGGGTCTCAACTGTGCTGCGATCGAGATTCAGCTTGGTTTGGATAGCGGCGGGAATCGGGTACTGAGTGCCGTAGTGGGGATACTGGACTCCGCCGTTCTGCACCATTCCGTTGTCGAGCACGATACCGCTGATCTCGATGGTGGTGGTACCGGCGTTTTCGTTTTGAGTGACAGCGGAGATGATGGCTTCTTCAGCGTGGCCGGCCAGATAGTCGGTTGGCGTGATGACGATGTGATCGCCGATAGCCCAGTCGACCAGGGCGCTGATGTCGAACTTGGCGCCGGTGGGCTTCAAATTGGTGAGCAGCCTGGCCCAGCTTGTACCAGTGTTTTGCGGTTTGGGGGTTAGGCCATCAAAGGTGGAACCCTTCTTGCCGAACAGGCGCAAGGTACCGCCATAAGAGACGGCCAGCACCTTGCGTCCGAAATAAAGAGTGCTGACCAAAGGGTCGTCATATTGATAGAAGCAATCGTCGACGCCGCCGGGAAGCATTTTCGGGGGCACGAGCTGTGACGTTTTGGTGCAGGTGGTGGGATAGATCTTAGTCAGGTCGATCTTGTTGGAGGTCCAGATGGCGGGGTCGATGCCGCAGGTGGAATCCTCGTTGCCGTTCTCGTCTTCGCAGGGGATAGCGGGATTGGTATCAGCGCCCCACAAGTGAATGGTCACCGGGCCCTTGGCGATAGCGCTGGCGGCAGAGGCGCCTCCGGCCTGGAGCGTGCCTCCGTTGAGCACCAGAATCGAGTTGGCGTAAAGGTCGAGCTGGGCATCATTGAACGTCAGAGTTCCGTGCAAGGTTGAATCGGACGAATCGCCCTGGTGGATGAAGACCCAGTGATACTTGTAAACGCCGCCGCCGTTCACCCCGTCAGCCACGCACGGTCCTACCACGTGCAGATCGGAGTCGTAGTCGCCGGCGGGCAGCGATTCCGGTTTGTTCGGATCGGTAACGTTCTTGCCGCAGTAAACGATAGTATAGGGCGGCAGGTGGTCGGCCTTGCGCTGCTGCGCGGCTTCCATCTCGTTGTCGTTGTCCATCACCATCTGAGCAAAGGCGATGGAGGGGAAGAGCAGGCCGGTGATCAGGATGAGCAGGAAGAGCGGGAGCAGGTTCCCGGGGTGAGCAAGTGTGGAGGGTGTGGCGTGGGGCATGGCGATCGGGCGGATGTTGTGAGGGCGGGTGCGATCGCCGGGATGGGATTGCCCAGCGGCGGCCATCGTCCTTATATCGTTACTGGTAGCGTGCTCGGCGGACCGCGCGGAACCTTTGGCGGAGGGCGCAGGGCTGCGGAGAGTAGTCGACCGGTGGTCATCGGCGAGGCCGGATTGCGAGCGGCCAGTGGAAATCGATGCAGGGTGAGGAGTCATGGCGCAAGGTCCTCCGAACATGCGGAACTATGAAGATAGTGGCTTAACGGCTGGGCCCGGCTCGAGGATGCGGCGTCAGGTCTGCGTGCTTGCGATGGGAGAGCGCGACTGGGCGGCGACTCGAGGAGCCTCGGCTCTGGGGAGCTAGTTTGCTACGGCCAATAGGGGCCTGTCAACGACAAACTTTTGTGTACTTTTTAGTTAAGATGCTCCGATACAATGATTTACGGAAGAGTTACGAGAAAGTCCTGGGCTCAAGGAAGTGCCTTGAGGCTGCAGATCAAGTTGGTGGCTTCACGGAAGGTTGGCGCGTTGCGGGGATCGATCCCGGCGAGGAGAGCGTCCGGATCGCAGCCCAAGCTGAGCTTCGTAGAATCGTGGCGAAAATTACAAAAGTGGGATGAAGGATTCAATTGGCCAGCAATTTTTAGAAGCGCCATGCAATGTACCAGCAATTTGTCTGGGCACGTACGGGTTAAAGTGGGAAAAGTTACTTAGACCACTCCGACAGTTTTTCGAATGTTCCACGTGGAACATTTCTGGCTCTGCTGTCTGTCAGACTTCGGCTTGGAACGCAAGTCATCGTGCGAGGTCTCGAGGTTATGCACTGCGTGATCTTCGATGGGATTGCTCGCTGCCGTCACGCACCAGACGCCGCCGTGGCTAGAGCATTAACCCGGAATGGTCAGGTGCGAGACGATGCCGACCGTCTCATCGCCGACTTCGCCTTTACTGACCTGGCGCCGACTTCTCTGCAAGCTGCGGAAACCTCCAGGCCGGGCGCAGTTCTAGCGCCTTGTACCTCACGCGGATGCGCTCGACGGGCAGCAAGCCGGTAAGCCGTCTTATTGACCAAAGGCCAACCACGCAAGGCTTCGCGATCAGCCGACCGCTTCGAGTGTGGCTCAATGTCATCACCCCGTCTCCGCCGGATCTCCGAATGTTGAGACGAGAGCCCACGATGGTTGAGCGCCTCATCCTTAGGGCAATGCGAGCCGAAGAGCCGGTAGGAACGCGGCACCGGGTCAGTTGCTTGCGAACCGCCGTGAGTCCGAATTGCTAATTGTTCCACGTGGAACATTCGGCGCACTGCATCCTCGCACCACATCCTCGCACCACACTCCAACCTTCACCTTCGTCCCGCGCGATCACCTTGGGGCAATGCGAGCCGAAGAGCCGGTAGGAACGCGACAGCCGCCAGTTGCTTGCGAACCCGCCGGGAGTCCGAATTGCCAATTGTTCTACGTGGAACATTCGGCGCACTGCATCCTCGCACCACATCCTCGGCAACACACTCCAACCTTCACCCTTCGTCCCGCGCGATCACCCTTCGCAGCGGGAGCTTGCTGTCTTCACCCACCCGACATCGCTTTGTCCGAGTTACCCACAACCTAACCCGTCACCTACTTGCTGCCGAATCAGCGCCTTCCGTCTCTTCCTGCGCGAATTGCACAGCTTTTCCTCGGAAAACTTTCCCGTTCCGCGACTCCATCATTGCTCCGGCCGCCCGCGCGGTCTAAGCTTCTAACATGCGGCAACACGGTCCCGCGCAGCCGGGGCCGACGCCAGAGCGCATCATGGGACGAGTCATCGCGGTCACCAATCAGAAGGGCGGCGTGGGCAAAACTACTACCGCCATCAACCTCGCGGCGTCGTTCGCTCACCTCGGATGCAAGACGCTGCTCATCGACTGCGACCCTCAATCCAACGCCTCCAGCGGTCTCGGCTTCCTGCGCGATCCCGATCGCCCCAGCACTTACAAGCTCATCATGGGCGAGCTCACGGCCGCAGTCGCGGCCCAGCCCACCGCCATCGACAACCTCAGCGTGATCCCGGCGCACAAGAATCTGCTGGGCGCCAACATCGAGCTGGTCACCCTGGAGTTCCGCGAATATCGTCTGCGCCACGCGCTCGAGCCCCTGCGCGACAGCTTCCAGTTCATTGTGCTCGACTGCCCGCCCGCCCTCGACCTGCTCACCCTCAATGCTCTGGTCGCTGCCGACACCGTTCTCATCCCCATGCAGGCCGAGTACTTCGCCCTCGAAGGCGTCACCGAGCTCCTCGATACCATCGATCGCATCCGGGTCGAACTCAATCGCGGCTTGGCGGTCGAAGGCGTGGTGCTTACCATGTACGACGAGCGCACTAACCTGGCGCAGTCGGTGGCTTCCGAGCTACGCGGCTTCTTCGGCGACCTGATGTGCGAGACCGCCATCCCTCGCAACATTCGTCTGGCGGAAGCGCCCAGCCACGGCCAGGCGGCCCTCACCTACGACCCGCACTCGCGCGGCGCCGAGGCTTACCTGAAGCTGGCAGAAGAAATCATCGAGCGGGTGAACAATCCCCAGCCGCAGGAGGCGGCGAAGGAAGCCGGCAGCTAGCCGCTGGTCGGAGTCGCATGACCGGTTTTTCTTACTTGTCATCCTGAGCGAGCGCAGCGAGTCGAAGGCCGTGTTTTTCTTGCCCGTCATCCTGAGCGAAGCGAGTCGAAGGACCCCTACCGCCGTCGCATCACAAAGCCGCGAAAAGCGTCCACCTCACGGCTCCCCATGGGACGATCGATACTAACGTTATCCCACAATGTGGTATATCCCACACAGTGGGATGCAAGCGGCGTTATCGTTCTCCCCCAGCCACTCTTGCTGCGCCGCCGTCCCGTCCGACCACTGCCCGACCGGAACCACATACACCGTCACCTGGCCCTGAACGTCCTTATCTCCCAGCACCGGCGAGCCCGCCAGGTCGGCGCCCCAGACGCTGGGCTCGCTTAGCGGCAGGAAAAACATCAGGTGCGGATGCCAGTGCCCGGCCTGGTCGCCCAGGTATTGTTGTTTCGACATCATGTAGCACATCGCACCCACCTCCGGCGGCGGCAACTCTTTCCGCTCAAGAGCGGATTTCAGGTCCTCGAACATCTGGGCTTTGGTTCGTCCCCCCAGGATCCACTCGGTTTTCTTGATCTGTTGTTGCAGGTAGCTGCGCGCGGCCGGCGCATTGAAGCAGATCGGGGCGCGCAGTTTGGGATTCCAAAAATCAGGATCGTCGATGCCCGCCGTCCACGAGCGCTGCACCACGCACACGAAACCGTTTTTGCCCTTGACCGCGCTTTCGTAGCCATGCCGGCCCATCACCATGATTTCGGCGTCCTGCGAAATCGATTGCGGAGCGGCCGTTCGCGCCAGCGCTATCTCGGCGCTCGGCTCCATCTGATATTGATCCAGCGGCGCCATGTTCGGGTAAGCCGTTTTGGTCTCGTCCGCCGGCGCCGGCCACGCCGCAGCCAGCATCAACCCCACCAGCCACAGGCTCGATATTGCGATCGTCCTCACAGCCTTCCCCATCATCGATTTCTCCTGGGACTACATAATTCGTTTTCTAATACCAAGCGGTCGGCCCCGGGATACCGTTCCACGGATACCAACCCGTCGTCCCCTGGCAGTTCCGCGGGACGCCCGATCAGTTGACGTGAAGAATACTCAACCGATAGCAACAGTCGACGTGCCGAACAAGCAGTTGGCACTGGGCAATCAGCATTTGGCAATCAGCACTCCCGGTCGGCACTTTGCAATCAGCATTTGGCAATCAGCACTCGGCGGCCGGTACGTGCAGCTCACCTTTGGCAGGCAGGACCTGCTTTTCTTGCTTTGTCATCCTGAGCGAGCGCAGCGAGTCGCAGGACCCCTACCGCCGTCAGCAGCGACGATAACCCTCACTGCAACTTCGCATACTCCAACTTGGCTTGCTGATAGATAGGGATATCAGGATCGGCAATCCTTCCAGAGCGCAACAAAATCCTGATACGACTTGCGAGCGGCGGTCTTATCGCCCATCATTGCCTGCGCTTTACCGAGCTCGGAGCAACTCTTGCGATCAGAAGTTTTCCAGCAGCCAGACATTGTTCTCCCAAGTCATCTGGGTAAAGGCCAAGTGACGGCCATCGGCAGACGGATAAGCACGACCGAGCCAGTGATTTCTACCTCGGTCGAGGAGTACGCTGGTTTTTCCGTTCAACTCAATGCGGGCTATGAAATATCCTGGTGCTGACTGGGCAGCCGCGATCAGAGCGTTACCGTCGGCCGTCCAGCTTAAAGACCAGATCAACCACCCCTGGGGTAGTTGAAGATCGCGCTGAGCGCCGTTTGCCAAATCAAGAATACGGACCTTTTCGTGAAGCTGATCCGTACTCGCCAACGCAATGCGTCGTCCGTCGGGCGAGACTCTCCAGTTGAGATCCGTCGGCAGTGCTAACTTCGTTCTGGCGACCTCATGTCCCTGGCCCTGGGCCGGATCCAACGAGTGAAAGATCAGCTCGCCCTGCTTCCAATTGCCCAGTACGCAAGAACTATCCGGGCGAACCGGACAATCGAAGTCTGTGGAGTTATCTGCTGGAGATTCGGGAACCGGCTCAGCAAATCCGCCCAATGCAGGAAGCCGCATCAGCCTTTTGATTGTCGCCGGCGTGTCTCCAAGACGTGCAACCGACCAGTAGAGAATCCATCGGCCATCCGGGTTGGTCTCAGCGCCGTCCTGTTCCTCCGCACTCCTATGTATGGGCGCGGCAGTGCCATTTTCCGTCTGTGCAAAGACCTGATTTCTTCCTGTCCGATTAGTTTGAAACAGCACAGTCTTGCTGTCGCCCAGCCATCCGGTGGCATAGTCGTCGCTTTCGCTCACAGTAAGGCGCTTGGGAGAAACGAGTCGCCTACCTCCGTCCTGAAGTTCGCCAACGTACACGTCGTTCCGGCTATGTGCCTTAACGACAGCAAGAAGCCTTGCAGCACTGCTGATACTTGCCGAGTAGGCACGCACCCCGTCCCAGTTTGTTATTTTGGTCGCGGGTCCAGAAGGCTTGCCACTTCGCGGGTCGGCGGCGATGCTCCAGAGATTTGAGCTATTCCGGCCAAGCGCTTCTTCCGAGGCAAAGATAACGCGCCCATCTGCTGCCCAAAGCAGGTTCGGTCCGCCACTGTTCCCTAATACAGGATCTGAAAAGACAACGCTGGAGGGCCCTCCCTCCAGGGACACGGTTTCGATGCTGCCCCCCGTCTGGGTTCCTGTTCTTCTTATATAAGCCAAACGCTGACCGGTGGGAGACCAGGCTGGGCCTTGGTACGTGTCATTTTCACTACTCAAGAGTTTATGGGGATTTTCTCCGTTGGCTCCCATAACCTGCAGCTCGTGGCCGTCGCTGCTCACGAAGGCAATCAAGGAACCTCCAGGCGAGACCGCCGTCCAGAGCCCGCCATTCCCTCGCAGCTTGCGTGGAACTCCGCCCAGAATTGAAGTCGCCCAGATCGCGGAGCCATCGGTATCTGAGCCGGCCGTAAATAGCAGCTTCTCTCCGTCCGGAAACCATGTGACGGCCCAGAGGTGGGTTCGCAACACATCTGGAAGCGGGACGTCATGGATTTCTCCGGTCTCAATTACGCTTAAGTGAAGGCCTACCGGATCCGTGTAAGCCAAATATTTGCCGTCCGGAGAGATGGCTGCGCCGATAAGGCGGTTCTCGGCAGGGTTATGAGTCACTTGCCGTTCGCTTAGTACCTTGCGGGGAGCGATCGGATGAGTTTTAGACCACCAGAGACGTCCGAATCCAAACGCTAGAAAAGCAGTCAGTAGGAGGGCCAGCCCAAACAGCAGTATCCGACCGTACCGGCGCGACTGGTGCTTAGCAGGGTTGCCGCCGCGAGGCAATCGTTCCAGCTCCGCCCGCATTTCCCCGGCATTCTGATACCGCCGCTCGCGATCTTTCTCCAGCGCCTTGGTAATCGTGCTCAGCAGCCTGGCCGGCAACTTCGAGTTAAGCTCTCGCAGAGGAACCGGAGCGCTGCTCATGATGGCATCGCGAATCATCTCGCCGGTGTCTCCGCTGAAAGCCCGCTGCCCGCTGGCCATCTCATACAAAACCAGCCCAAAGGAAAAAACGTCGCTGCGGGCGTCCAGCTTCTCGCCCCGCACCTGCTCTGGCGACATGTAGCCCGCCGTGCCCACTGCGCTTCCCAGCCGGGTTATGGCGGCATCATCCTGCTGCAGCTCGCGGCTCCGCAAAGTTTTATCGCCAGTCGCTTGCTGCCCGGCTTGCGGACCATCGCTTCCCCACTGCTTGGCAGCGTCCACCAGCTTGGCCAGGCCAAAGTCCAGAATCTTCACCTGGCCGGCGCTGGTGACAAAAATGTTGGCTGGCTTGATGTCGCGATGAATGATGCCCTTGGCGTGTGCGGCTTGCAATCCAGCGCAGATTTGCAGCGCAATATCCAGCAGCTGATCCAGCGGCAGCCCCTGGCCGGCGCCCACCGCCGTCAGCCAATCGCGCAACGTTTCGCCTTCCATATATTCCATTACCAGGAAAGGCTGGCCGTCGTGCTCTTCCACTTCGTAAACCGTGCAGATGTTGGGATGATTAAACGACGAGGCCGTCCGCGCCTCGCGTTCAAACCGCTGCAACGCTACCGGGTCCCAGGCCAGGTCTTCCGGCAGAAACTTCAGCGCGACCCGGCGTCCCAGCTTCAGGTCCTCAGCGCGATAGACGACGCCCATGCCGCCTCCGCCGATCACCTCCAATACCCGGTAATGAGAAACTTTCCGGCCAATCAACGCTCCCGGCTCGGGCGGTCGTTCCCTGCGTTGCGGCTGGTCGGTGGGTTGTGGGTGCGTGGTTCGTTGCGGCTGCGTGGGTTGCGGGTGCCCCATCCAAGCTTCTCTTGCAGGAGGCTTGTTCTGAGTTTGCCGACGGATCGGGTTTCTCAGCGGTGTCGAATTTATAGCGTCGGCGCCGCTGCTCACCCACTCCACCGCAATCACCAGCCGATAGCCGCGGCGAGGTATGGTTTCGATGTACCTGGGTTCATCGGCCGAATCGTCCAGCGCCTGCCGCAGCTTCTTGATGGCGGTATTGATACTGTGATCGAACTCCACCACCGTATCGTTCGGCCAAAGCTGGTTGCGGATCTCATCCCGCGTGACGATATCGCCCTCGCGCTCGACCAGCATCAGCAGGACTTGGAAGGGTTGTTCTTGCAGCAGCACGATGCGCTCGTCGTCGTGGCGTAACTCTCCCGCCCGCACGTCAAGCTCAAACACTCCGAGGCGCACGCGAACTGGTAGCGTGTCTTTCATGGCACCTGGATTTCTATGGGAGCGTTCGCGAGCGATTAGAGCGTTGGCCGAAGTCTACTACCCGCTACGTTGAATTCCTAGCCAAAGTTCCGAGCTAGTCGAAAATTAATCCAGCCGGCAAGAATGAACTTGGCCCGAAAATCTGCCGCTCGGGCGTTCTGCCATTGCTCTGAGCTGGCGGAATTCGGCGTTTGCTTCGCCGAAATGTATTTATTTTCAATAGCTTACTGAGTTCACTCACAGTTCACCCCCAAATCACCTCCAGTGCATTGTCTGCACCGCCCATCGCGGGCAAACTCGCCTCACTTCGGACAGGTGCAACGAAAGGCACCGGGTGGATACGAGATTCGAAGGTCCGAAGACACACCGGAAAGAGGAGTAGGGGATGAAATTCGCACGATCGGCCTCCCTTGTCGTCGCCTTGTTCGCTGCCCTGGTCCTGCCGCTCGCAGCGGAAGTGGTCTACACCCCGGTCAATGTTGAGCTTCCCATTAACGGTAGCTACAACCTCGATCTCACCCGCGACGGGACCACGGACTTCGTGCTGCAGAGCCACCTCCTTCAGGTGTACTGCCAATTCGGCGATGGGATTGTCTGGTACGTCACGGTTCAGCCCGGCCAAAGCAATGGACGCGTCCTTTCGCTCGGCCAGAACCCCTTAGCCCTCAAGATCGGCGCCTCCGTTAGTTCCGGACAGAGTTACGACAGCGGGTCCGAGCTCATGACCGAATTCGCCCACGGAAGTTGCGGAGACATGGTTCTGGGCAGTTGGTTGAACCTCCCCGATCGCTTTCTCGGATTCCAGTTCCAGACCCAGGGTAGCAATGGCCCCGAAACCCATTACGGCTGGGCCAAGGTCACGGTCGCCGGATACCTGGATCAGCACGGCAACCTTCAGACGATGACGCTCTTATCCGGCTTCGCTTACGAAACCGTCCCCGGCAAAGCCATCGCAGCCGGCCAGACCTCGTAGGCCCGGCTCCATGGAGACATCGCACTCAACGTTCTTAACGGCATCATGGGCCCCGAAAATCCAAACTTCGAAGAGAGAGGAAATACCGTGAAAAAGTCCCTCCTTTTGCTCGCATGTATCGTCGTTCTGGCGCTGGGCGCAGCCGCTCAGGAAAACCTTAACTTCAGCACCTTCCCCCTGATCAACACCCCCATGCCGACGCCCAACGGTTACGGCCAGCTCAATTGGACCAACGTCTTCTACGTCGACCCTTATGAATGGTCGGGCGGCGGTTCCGGCTTCCGACAGGGTCCGGTAAATAAAGACGTGGCCTTCGTCAGCGGAGAAGATTGCCTTCCCCTACAGAACACCTGCTTCGGGATGGTCACCTCACTGGGTGGCCGCACGGCTTTCCAGCCGGTCAGCGCCATCCTGGCTGGAGGCTTTGGTTCCACCAACATCACCATCACCGCCTACAACAACGGTCAGTACGTAGGCACTCTGTTCTATTCCCTGACCAGCGAAATGCAGACCGTGAATTTCCCCGCTTCCTGGGGAAGCATTACCCAGCTCACCTTCCAGACGTCCGGAGCCGGAGACCTGGTGATCTACGACCTGACCGCGTACACCTTCGGTGGCTGACCGTTTTCAGCCCCACACGGCCTCCTTCGTTCGGCCAGCGATTGGCGGCGTGATCTCACCCCCGGGGCGGCTGACTCCCCGCCCCAGTTTTCCGTCACAAATTCCCGCCCGAAACCAGGCACTGGAATCGGGCTTGAGGCTCAAACATGGCGACTCAATCCAATTCAGTCCCTGCTACTCAAGCCGTCCTCCGGCTTATCCCCGGCAGGCTCGAAATTCAAGTGATGGAAGATCTCTGGAACCACGGCCCAGCCCGGGTCCGTGATGTGATGAACCGCCTCGATCGTCCTCTGGCCTACACCACGGTCATGACTACCCTCGACCGTCTCTACCGGAAAAACATGGTGCGGCGCCGGATCCTGGACCGCGCCTTTTGGTACTCTCCTCGCGTCACCTGTCAGGAATGGAAACATCAGATCGCCCGCTCGGTCGTGGCCAAGCTGCTCGCCGGGCCTCAAACCTCACGCGAACTGCTATTGGCCTGCCTGCTCGAAGCTGCCGCCCAGCAGGAACCTCGGCTGCTCTCCGAACTCGAGAAGCGAATTCGCACCGCTGAAATGCTTTTCGACCCTGCTTCCCCAGCCGCCCGAAAAACTCGGCCCAAAATGACTTTGAAGAGGCGTAGCCTTTAGCTGCGCCGTAACAAGCCGTTTATTTTTTTGTCATCCCGAACCCGGCTTCAGCCGGTGAGGGATCTGCTGTTCCTGGTTAATTGAAAACCCGTTCCGAATTCGCCCGATTCGCCCTCGCAATAAAACCACCACGTTTTCCACAACCAATTTGTCGGCCCGCCCTGCGACGCCTCAGCCTATAATGAGCAAGTTCTCTCCCAGGCTCCCGGCTGATCACCGGACGCTCAGAACTCCCCATGACCACCACCGACAAACGCAAAGTTCTCGGCCGCGGATTAGAGACGTTGCTTCCCGCCCGCCATGTGCCGCACGCTCCCGTCTCTGCGTCTGCCGCGCCCCAGCCCACTGCCGACGAGATCCATCACATCCCGCTCAACCAGCTGGACCGCAATCCTTATCAGACGCGCACCTTGTCGCTCGATCCCGCCGCACTCAGCGAACTGGCTGCTTCCATTAAGGCCATCGGCGTTGTCCAGCCCATCGTGGTCCGCCCCGTCGCCGGCGGCCGCTACCAGGTCATCGCCGGCGAGCGCCGTTGGGAAGCCTCCCGCATGTCCGATCTGCCCACCGTCCCCGCCATCGTGCGTCAGGTCTCCAACGAGCAGGCCATGGAGATGACCATCGTCGAAAACCTCCAGCGCGAAGACCTCAACGCCATGGAGCAGGCCCGCGCCTTCGAGCGCCTCAGCCGCGAATTCGGACTCACTCAGGAGCAGATGGCCCTGCGCACCGGCAAGGACCGTTCATCCATCGCCAACTTTCTGCGTCTGCTCAAGCTGCCCGCTGCGGTGCAAACCATGGTGGAAAAAAATCAGCTCAGCTTTGGTCACGGCAAGGTGCTGGTCGCTCTGGAGTCGCCGGAAGAGATCGAACGGCTGGCCCGCCGCATCGCCGAGCAGTCGCTCTCGGTCCGCCAGACCGAGGACGCCGTCACTCACCTCATCCAGCCTCGCCCTCCCGCGCCAGAGAAAGTGCGCCTCGTCGATCCCAACGTCAAAGAAGCCGAAAGCCTGTTGCAACGCGCTCTGGGCGTGCGCGTCACCATCAACGATCGCAAAGGCAAAGGCAAAATCCTGCTGGAATATTCCTCGCTCGAGGACTTCGACCGCATCCTCGAAGTCCTGGGCAGCAAGTAGCCCGCCAGGCCTGTCATCACTCGAAAGGTTCGTCATCACTCGGAAGGACTGCCATCACTCGGGAAGGTTTGTCATCACGAGCGCAGCGAGGGATCCGCTCTTGCTTTTCTGACACCTGACAACTGTTCTTCGGTGTCATCCTGAGCGTAGGCGGCGCTTCGCCGCCGGAGTCGAAGGACCCCTATCCCCCCGGCACGACACCGCATTCTCTCTTGCGGTATGCTCTACGTATCCGTGGGAGAGGATTATGAAACCAATCGCTATCGCCATTCTGTTGCTGCTCGCCTGGGCCCCTGCCGCCATCGCTCAAGATAAAGATAAAGCGGAGTCCGCCACCGCCAATCCCATCGTCGTCACCGTGCGTCAGATGGAACAGCGTTTCTCCAAGAACCTGACCGGCGCGGCCGAAGAAATGCCAGCCGCCAAATACAGCTACAAGCCCACCCCCGACCAGATCACCTTTGGGCATCTCATAGTCCACACTGCCTCGACGAATAACGGCCTATGCTCGGCCATCGCCGGCACCGCTGCGCCTGAAACCAAGTTGAGCGAAACCGATTCCAAGGATGTCCTGACCAAGGCCCTGCAAGATTCCTTTACCTACTGCGAGCAGGTGTTGGCCAAGGCTGACGACAGCACCCTCGGCCAGCCCGTCACCCTCTTCGGAGGTCACAGCAGTACGCGCGGCGCAGCCCTGGTTATTCTCGCCTCCAGTTGGTCCGACCATTACGGCGCCGCCGCCATGTATCTGCGGCTGAACGATCTGCTGCCGCCCAGCGCCAAGAAGCCGGCAGCCAAGTAAGGAGCTCTCCTAGGGTTTCAAGATTTGTCATGCTGAGCCCTAAGGTTTCAAGATTTGTCATCCTGAGCGCAGGCGGCGCTTCGCCGCCGAAGCCGAAGGACCGGCTTTTCTTGCTTTGTCATCCTGAGCGAGCGCAGCGAGCCGAAGGACCGGCTTTTCTTGCTTTGTCATCCTGAGCGAGCACAGCGAGTCGAAGGACCCCTACACCTCGCGACGCAGCTTCCCGAGCGCAGCGAGGGATCTGCTTTTACTACCCGTTAGGCTTCACAACCTTCGTATGCCCCGTGGTCTTCAGCTTGAAAGCGTCGTTCGAAATCTTGTGGTTGATTTCAATGTTGTTGAACTTCGTAAGTTTGTAGTCGCCTGAAGGCTCGTCGTAACGCTGCTGTACGCTCACCCCGCGCGCCGGATCGATCCACAGCGTGATCATGGAAAACATGTTGCGCACCCGCTGCGACTTGGGTGTCAGCTCCAGCTTGGCAGCGTTCACGCCTTGCACCTGCTCGCTGCCGGCATACTTCACGTCGAACGACTTTGCCAGGTCGCGGCCGCTCCCGCCGAATCCCAACACCAGGAAGCTCTCGAAGTCGGCTTTGTTCTTGCCCGGATTGTATTCCGTAACCTGGTCGATGGATGGTTGATAGACGCTTAGCAGATCGCCGGTAAACAAAACATATCGCTTGTCGGGAGCGGCGAAATCGGCGGCCATCTCCACCTCGGCGCCCTGGCGGCGAAAATACATGGTGCCTTTCTGCAGGTCGTGATCGTCCACTACTTTCTGATACTGATCGGAAATAAAGTCGCACTGCGCGCTGTGAAAGTTGGCCGCCGCCCGGTCCATCGCATCCAGCACAGCCTGCAGGTTCTGCGCGTGCGCGACCGCGACGCTGCAAAAAAGAATCCATCCCGCTACCGCTACGATTGCGTTTTTCATGATTTTTCTTGCCGAAGTTTGCAGCTATTCGCGGCCAAGTCCGGCTGGCGCGCTAGCGATGTCCCCAAACTTTGTAGGCGATCAGGTTGTGCTTGCCGTCGCGCACCTGCTGGTAACGATCAATCGTCACTTCGCCTGCCACCGGGTCGATAATGCGCAGCAGCGACTCCCGAATCTCAGCGTCACTTCCCATTTTTACCGCCGACGCGTCCACCTTATAGACAAACCCATCGCCTTCAGGCTGCACGATGACTTCGGTTTGATGCGGCGGCCGCTCTTGCGGTTTGTCCCGGAAGTTTACCCAGATGGGAGTCAGAAAGATGAAGGCGAGAATTACCGAAACCATCACGTCGTAAGGAACGCTGCCCCGGGGATAGGTCCACCAGAAGTAGCCTTTGACGGTCTGTCCAAACTTACTCATTGCTATTAAGTCTAGAGAGCCGCCCGATGAAGTGCAAGGCTGCTGCTCTGCCCATTCGCCCTTCGCTTAACCATTCACGATCCACGAACGCCTATCCACCACCCACTATCCACTATCCACTAACTCCTCAACTCCACCACCGTCGCTCCGCCTCCGCCTTCGTTCTGCGGCGGCTCCATCACCTTGGCTACATGTGGGTGGCTTTGCAGAAATTGCCGCAGCGCCTTGCGCAAGATGCCCATACCGCTGCCGTGCACCACGCGCAGCCGGACCGCGCCTGCCAGAAACGCCCGATCAACAAACTTCTCTACCGCGCGCGTAGCTTCGTCCACAGTTTGGCCGATCACGTTGATCTCCGTGGCTACGCTTTCATCCTCATTCGCCAGTGACACATTGATGCCGCGCGACCGTGCCGCCTCGACCGGATTATTAGCCGCACTGGCCACTACGCTGGCAAAATCGTCGCGCGCAACTTTCATCTTCATCGGACCGACCGCAACTTCAAACGTGTCGTCGTCAAAATGCCGCAGCACGCGGCCATCGCGTCCCAGCGACTTCAGCCGCACGGTATCGCCCACCGACACCAACTTCACCACGTGCTGCTGGGCGTGAGGATCGCCAGTGTCGGCTCCGGTGCTGTGCGCCACCACGGTGGAATCGAATTGCTCGCGAAATTCGCGGCGCATCTTGGCAATGCGGCGCTCCGCATCTTTCGTCAGCTTCAAGGCCTGCGCGCGGTCCTGCACCGCATTCACGGTCTCGCGAATGCGATATTCGAAATCGCGCAGCACGCTCTCCAGCTTCTTTTCCAGCTCGCGAATTTTCTCGCGCTGTTCCTTGCGGCCTTCCAGATTCAGACGATCACGCTCGCGCGCCACTGCCTGCGCTTGCGCCTGCAAGGCCGCCCGCTCCGTGTCGACCTGCCGCAAATCGCCGTGCAGACGATCCAGGAAGCGCGCAATATCCTGGGCCTGCGAAGTCATGCGCTGGCGGGCATCGCCGACGATTTCCGGATTCAGGCCCAGCTTGTGCGCGATCTTGATTCCCGCCGACGCACCCGGCACGCCGATGCGCAGCTCATAGGTCGGCGCGAAGGTGTTCTCGTCGAAGCCGACCGCCGCATTCAACACCCCCGGCGTATTCGCCGCATACACTTTCAGCGCCGTGTGATGCGTGGAAATAATGCTGATGCAGTCGGCCCGCCGAAAGAAGTCGGCAATAGCCACGGCCAGCGCCGCACCTTCTTCCGGATCGGTCGCCGAACCCAACTCGTCCAGCAGCACCAGCGAATGCGCCGTGGTGCGGTGCGAGATGAAATCGATGTTGGTGACGTGTGCCGAAAACGTCGACAGGCTCTGTTCGATCGACTGGTAATCGCCAATATCGGCAAACACCGAGTCGAAGATCGGCAACTCGGCGCGCTCGGCCGGTATCGGAATACCCGACTGCGCCATCAGCGCCAGCAAGCCCACGGTCTTCAGCGCCACCGTCTTGCCACCGGTATTCGGACCGCTGATGATGAGCTGACGATGCCGCCCATCCAGCTCGACGCTGAGCGGAATCACGGCAATGCCCCGTGGCTTGAGCGTGCGCTCCAGCAACGGATGCCGCGCGTTGCGCAGCACCAGCGCGTCACCTGCTCCCGCGTTGGCTGACTCACCAACCGCTGCATCGCTGACCGCCGGTATCTCCTGCTCCGCCGTTTCCCCATCGGCCCGCAACTTTACCCGGACGCAATCGTAATCCTGAGCAAACCTCGCCTTGGCGAATTGCAGTTCCAGTTCCGCCAGCACTGCTACCGCTTGGATCAGCGCGTCGGCATGCTCGCCCAGCCGCGCCGTCATGTCCAGCAGAATGCGATGAATTTCGGCCTGCTCGTCTTCCAGCAATCGGACCAGATCGTTGTTTTGCTCGATGGTTTCCAGGGGCTCGATAAACACCGTCTGCCCGCTCGACGAAGCGCCGTGGGCCACGCCCTGCACCCGCCGCCGTTGCTCCACTTTCACCGGAATCACAAAGCGCTCGCCCCGAATCGTGACCAGCTCTTCCTGTACCGCGCCTCCTTCAGAAAGCCGCCGCAAGTACGACCGCAACGATTCCTGGATGGAGCGCTTCTGCTTTTCGATGTCGCGGCGAATGCGCGCCAGCTCCGGCGACGCCCGGTCGTCCAGCGTGCCGTCGGGCAGAATCTTGTTGCGGAAATGACGCAGCAGCAGAGTGAAATCGGCGACGTCTTGCGAAAGCTCGCTTACGGCTTTCCATTTGTCCTGGATGGCGACAGGGGGATGCAGCGCGATCTCGCGCCACTCCGCGGCCCGATCCGCAACCAGCAGCAAATCGCGAATCTCGATGATCTCCAGCGCCGCCCCGCCGATCCGCGACTTGTTCACCAGCGGCGTGGGGTCGAGCAGTCCATGAAAATCAAAGTGGCCGCCCGTGCGCAGATAGCCTCGCAACTCTTCGGTCAGCTGCTGCTGGCGTTCAATCCACTGCCGGTCGCGCGACGGCGTCAAGTGCATTACCTGCTCGTGTCCCAGCGGCGAAGCCGTATAAATGGCCAGCAACTGGCGCAGCTGATCGAACTCAAGGACGCGCTCGCTGGAGTTTTGTATGGAGCCGGGAGAACTCATTGCTGTGCTTGTATGTTACCGCAGTGCCCGGAAGGATCGAACGCTTCCGGCTGCACAGGCCGCCGACAAAGTCGAGTTTGCAGGGGTTTGTGTCAGGGCACGAGTTTACTCGTGCCGAACAGCTCTTTTATTCTGTCATCCCGAACCCGGCTTCAGCCGGTGAGGGATCTGCTTTTCCGGGTCTTCCTGATAGTCACAAAAATCTGTTCCCCGCCTAACGCCGTATTCACAACCTATTCATCGCCGACCGACTATCCCTTCCAGCCTCTCGGCAGATAGACTGTTGCGGACGATTCCGCGTAAAGAGGGTTCATGCTACAGCATTCGGATGCATTCGTTTTTTTTGGCGCTACCGGCGATCTGGCCTACAAGAAAATCTTTCCTGCTCTACAGAGCATGGTGAAACACGGCACTCTGAACGTGCCGGTTATCGGCGTGGCCAAGTCCGGCTGGACCGTCGAGCAACTGCGCGACCGCGCTCGCGACAGCCTGATTAAGTTCGGCGGAGGCGTTGATGAGGAGGCCTTCGCCCGGCTGTGCGAACTGCTCAGCTACCTCGACGGCGATTACAAAGACGACGCAACCTATTCCACCTTGCGCGCCAAGCTGGGCGATTCCCAATGTCCCACGCATTATCTCGCCATCCCTCCCAGCACCTTTCCCGTGGTCGTGCAGGGACTGGCGAAATCCGGCTCCGCGAAGGATGCCCGCGTCATCCTGGAGAAGCCTTTTGGCCGCGACCTGCTTTCGGCGCGCAAGCTGAACGACACCCTGCACCAGGCATTTCCCGAGGAAAACATCTTTCGCATCGATCACTATCTGGGCAAGGAAGCGGTCGAAAACCTGCTCATCTTCCGCTTCGCCAACAGTTTTCTGGAGCCCATCTGGAATCGCAACTATGTTCACAGCGTGCAGATCACCATGGCCGAAGCCTTCGGGGTCAAGGGCCGCGGAAAGTTTTACGAAGAAGCCGGCGCCATTCGCGATGTGGTGCAGAACCACATGCTCCAGGTAGTTGCGTTTCTCGCGATGGAGCCGCCCACGAGAATGTATGTGGATTCGGTGCGCGACGAGCAGGTAAAGATCTTTCGCACCATTCCACCGCTCAATCCCGCGAACATCGTGCGCGGCCAGTTCGACGGCTATCGCAAAGAGCCCGGCGTTTCGCCCAATTCCGACGTTGAAACCTTTGCTGCCCTGCGGCTCGAAATTGACTCCTGGCGCTGGGCCGGCGTCCCGTTCCTCATCCGCGCCGGAAAATGCTTGCCGGTCACGGCGACGGAAGTTTACGTGAAGCTGCGCAAGCCTCCGCTCAGCAAGATGGGCGGCGATGGTCGCAACTACTTCCGCTTCCGCCTGGGACCCGACATCGAGTTGAGCCTGGGTGGCCGCGTCAAGCGTCCGGGCCCGCTGATGGTGCCGATGCCCGTGGAGCTTTCGGCCGTTAAGTACACCGCCAACGACGAGATGGACGCTTACGAACGCCTGCTCACGGACGCCATGAAGGGCGATCAGTTGCTCTTCGTGCGGCAGGATGCGGTGGAAGCGGCCTGGGCCATCGTCGATCCGATACTCGGCGACTGTTGTCCCACAGAGTCGTACGAACCGGGAACCTGGGGTCCGCCGGACGCGCGCGAACTGGCCGCCGACATCGGTGGCTGGCACGATCCGGTTTAGGCTCGCGGCGCCGAAAGTACCGCGATCCGGTCTAGGGCTCGCCGCATTGGGAGTACGGCGCTCCAGTAAGGCTCGCTCCGCCGGCTGTGCCGGCGATTCCATCCGCCCTCTCGGACGAAGCCGGTTTGTGTCAGGGCACGTCTTCAGACGTGCCGCAACGCCCAACCAGATTCGGGCTTCAGCCCCAGAACAGTTTACGATGACGTCGGGTGCCCCACTCATTCCCGCTGTTGGAATGAGTGGGAACTGCAACATCCGACCACGGGCAGCGAAGGCTTAGACGGCAGCGCTCTTCATTCCCACAATTCGAACATCGCGAATGTCTGGAGCCTCCGCCGCAATTCCATCCGATCTTCCGAATGAAGCCGGTTTGTGTCAGGGCACGTCTTCAGACGTGCCGCAACGCGCCCAACCAGATTCGGGCTTCAGCCCCTGGACGGTTTACGATGACGTCGGGTGCCCCATTCATTCCCGCTGTTGGAATGAGTGGGAACTGCGATACCCGGAACATAGAGAGCGAAGACGTAGACGGCAGATTCTTCATTCCCATAAGTCAAACCTCGCGAATGTGCGGCTCACCCGGCTCCTCATCCCACTCTCTTCCCCGACACAAACGGATTTCCCGCGATCACGAATCGCAACGGCCGTTCCACTGCCTTAGTAATGCCGATGCGCGGCGTAGCCACGATACGCTCCGGACGAAAGCCGTCATCGGCGAACCACAAGTCCGAATCGCGTGAAGTCAGGTCCTTGTCATTGTCCCGCAGGCGAGTGATTCCCATCGCTTCCGACATCCGTCCGGGACCACTCGATATAAGACGCAATTGCGAAGCACGCGGAGACGGCGCTAACTCGATGTCCCGCGCCAGAGCCATGGCCTCCAAACCGAAGACCGGCTCCATCGCGCGGAACAGCACGCCTTCTCCCGCAGGCAGGCACGAAACATTCAGGCAATAATGATTTCCGTAAATGAAGTACACATAGGCGTGACCCGGCGGCCCAAACAGCACAGCGTTGCGAGGAGTCTCTCCGGCAAACGCATGCGCCGCCGGATCCTGCTTGCCCAAATAAGCTTCATCTTCGACAATGCGTCCGGCCAGCAATTTGCGGCCTTCCCGCCGGATCAGCAGCTTGCCCAGCATCTCGCGCCCCAAGGTCACTGGATCGCGACCGAAGAACGCGCGCGAAAGAATCGGCGCCTGGCGCAACCTCGCCGCCGTGATCCGGTTCGAAGCGCGAGCCACGTTCACAATTTCACCGCTACCATGCGCAGCCGCCTGTAATCGATAGTCCACGTCCCATTGTGAAGCAGCGCCGCTGCGGCAAACTTGTCAGTCAGGCTGAAGAATTCTTTGTGCTGCTCCGGCGCAACTGTGTCGATCGCAAACCGGCCAAACATTTCCAGCCATCGTTTCAGTCCGCGCTCTCCGCCCTCCAGAATCGTGGCTCGATCGAACAGCACTGCGAAATCAACTTCCAGTCCCTGCGACTCGAGCAGCGGTGCATATTCGCCAATCGATGGGAACGACCAGGGCGACAGCTGCTCGGGATTTGCAACGCCGAGCGCTCGCAATGCCTTGTACATCGCCTTCAGCAGGTGGCGAAGATTTCCCCGGCCACCCATTTCCAAAACCAGCCTTCCACCGGATTTCAGCGCGCGGGCGATCGAGGCAATCGCGCCTTGCTGGTCGCGCACCCAATGCAGCGCGGCATTTGAAATCACGACATCGAACTCCTGCGAATAGGGCAACGCCGCCGCATCGGCCACTTCAAACCGTACCTGCGGAAAATTCTCTCGCGCGGTGCGAATCATCTCGGGCGAAAAGTCGATGCCCACCACCTCAGCTCCGAACTGCGCGATCTCGGCGGTGAGCTGGCCGGTACCACAACCCACGTCGAGAATGCGCTCGCCCGGCTTGGCGTTCAACAGCACCAGCAGGTCGCGTCCATACTGCCACACGAACGAGTGGCTCGATTGGTAGAGATCGGAATTCCAGGAATCGGGTTTGGAGCTCATGGCGCGATTGTAATCAGGCACCGCATCAGTTTTCTGTGATCCCAGCTTCCCGAGCGCGAAATTTCCAGTAGTCGCCGGCCGTCTCGCTCAGGTCGCCCGACGGCTTCTCCCCGCGAAAAACCCGCGACACTCCCCGCACCACCCGCCGCATGGGCAGCTCGCCACTGCTGTCGGGCAGGAATAATTCTCCCACCTTGGAAGTGCGGTAATACCAGCGCTTCAGTAGCGCCAGATGTTCCATCCACTCCAGCGCGCCGCGTAGCTTGTGCGGCTCCGCCGTCGCCAACGCCTCGGTAATACGCGCCTCCATCGATTGCGGCCGGGTCGCCAGGTGCGAGGCTTCAGCCTGCTTGCCGACATTCAAGTTCACTGGATCGCTGATGCGTCCTGCGGCAATCTTGAACAGCGTTACCGATTCGCGCTCGGCCGAGGGCTGCACCATCAAGCCGTTCAGCTCGTCGAGCCGCCGCACGATCTCCGGCAACTGTGCGGTTGCGGACTTCACCTTTTCCAGTCGGGCATGCAGGGCCGCAGCGCCTTCGAAGTCGAGATTGACGGATGCCTCGTCCCGCTGCCGCCCGATCTCGCGGACCAGCGACTGCCCACCACTCTCGAAGTATTGCTGCACCCGGCCGACTTCCGCTGCATATTCTTCATCGCTGCAGCCTTTGAAGCACGGCGCCAGGCACATCTTCATCTCGGAATAAATACAGCCGGGGAAAGCAGGATCGGGATGCAGATCGTCAACACAGCGCCGCATCTTGAAAAGATCGAGCGAGTCGTTGGCAAACTTTTCCGCGGCCACGCGCGTGGCGAACAGTCCAAAATACTGCGCGTTAGTTTTAGTCCCGCTGATGCGCGTAGTGACGGTCGCCCGCGGATATGGATTGTCGAGAATCAGCTTGACCAGCGGCGCAAAACGCAAGCGCAGGCGCTTGTCGTAGGTCTTGGGGAACTCACGCCGCAGCGTCTGGTACAGCAGGAATCCGGCTTCGAAGTCGGAGCCGATGGGCGTCCACTCGACCGAGCGCACGCGGTCGCGAAGGTTCAACTTGCGCGATTGTCCGTCGATGATGCCCAGCAATCGCTGCAGTCGGCGGCGCAAGTTCGAGCTCTTGCCCACATACGGCTCGCTGCCCTCGTCGCCACGCAGCACAAACACTGCCGCGCTCGCCGGGGCGGCGGCAAACAACTCAGAGTCGCGATCGGGAAAGAATTCGATGCGCTGCGCAGGCACCCACTTATTTTATCTTCAGAGGCACCTGGGCACTGAGAAGCAAGCCTCGTGTGATTTCCCGAGTGCCCCATACATTCTCCGTCATTTGGAAAATGTGTAGGACGCGGGATGGCGGTGGTCCTGGGAGCCGGTTATTGGCATTTTCGATTCTTCCATTTGATCGTTGCCACAACATCATCGACAGTAATTCCGCCCTGAGCGGAAGAAGGTGTCGCATCACCATAGATCTGTATTGAGACGTTTTCGTATTCTGTGCTCATTGTGATGTTGTTACCAACCTCGTCAATAAGATTCCTGGCTCCTGGTTCCTCTACCCTGGGCCACGTTCGCTGGCGGGCACCAGTTCGTCAGTAATTTGCTCGATCACCTTGCGAGACAAGGTAGAGTCCAGGGTAATTTTCTTAGGGGCATAATGTAGTTTTTCGACTCCGATCTCACAGACTTGCCCATTACTAGAATATTGGGGCAGCATGAGGATGCCTGGTCGAACTTCGTAAGCTTCAACCGTCTTGTACTTCGCAAACCTCTCGTGGCTAGGGTTTGCGGAAAGCAGCAGGAGTGTCGCCGCGAAAACCGATCCGATCAGCTTCGACATGTCATCTCCTAATTCACGGCTCGGGTCAGGTCTTCAATTACCCGTCGGAATAATCCCCGCATTTTCGACCATCAGGATCACGGTCCGCTGCGGCGCGCGGGTGCGGTGGACGATTCCCTTGGGAACGACCATGCCCTGTCGCGGAGCCAGTTCCACGGCGCGATCTTCCAGGTCGATCAGCAATTTGCCTTCGACCACATAGAAGAATTCGTCATCATCGTCGTGCTTGTGCCAGTGATATTCGCCTTCGATAATGCCCACCCGCACCACCGACTCATTGACCTTGCACAGTGTCTGATTGAACCACTTGTATTCGCACGCATCCGCCAGTGCCTTCTCGTCGATGACCTCCAGCGGCTGATGCAGAATGTTGAGACGAGTTTCGTAGGGATAGTCGGCGACAGGATCGGGCATCGAGAACCTCCAAGGTGATCCAGGATTTCTTGCCTTTACGAAGTTCGATTATTTGAGACGGCAAAAGATTCCACCTTGCTTCTTTACCCACTTTCAACAACTTATTCGTCGGGCGGCAAAGGATTAGCGGTCACGGCTGGCTGCGTTTGCTGTTGCGCAGCGACAGCCGGCTCGGCGCCGACATCCGCTGAAACTGCGCTTGCTTGGAATGCTGGCGAAAATCGCGGCCTTCGATCTCGACCTTCTTGCACATCTCATGCAGCCGTGAACGCATGCGTTCGCCGATGCGATCGCCCAGGGTCTCGCGCCGCGCCGCTTTCTCCGCGTCCGATGGGCTTCGCAGATTGTTAATCTCTGCATTCGTTTCTTCCCCATCGGGAAAGTTGGTGGTGATGATGGTTGTCCGGTTGTCGTTGTAGCGGCTGTTAAGAACGTAATTGACGGTGTCGAAGACCCACTCCGTGCTGCGCACCGCGCCCAGTTCGTCCAGCACCAAAACTTCGGCCTCGAAGACGGGACGCAGAATCTCCATCTCGGTGGCCTGCACCGATGGGTTATAGGAATTCTGGATCGACTTCAGCAGTTCGCGATAATCGCAAAACAGGCAATGGATGCCCTTCTCGCGGATCAGATCCTTGATGATTCCCACCGAAAGATGTGTCTTGCCGACTCCCACCGTGCCCACGAACAGCAGCCCGGTCTTGTCGGTCGGATATTCCTCGACGAATCGGCCTGCCAGGAAGCGCGCGTCGCGAATGCTCTTCTGGTTCGCGGCGTCCGTGTCGTATTGGAAGTTGCTCAGCTCGCAGTGCTCGTAACGCGCCGGGATGTGAGCCGCCGTCAGCAGGCGCTCGCCGCGGCTGTGCACGCGACACTCACAGCGCACAACTTCGCGCTCCGTGCCGCGCTGGATGGTCTGCCATCCGGTGCCGCCGCAGATCGGGCATGTCTCAGTCGAGATCGTTGTCACCAACAAGGTCCTTAGGAATGTCTGACATCAAATCTACTGCCGGCGAATAGGGCGCGCAACCGTCCTGATACCAAGGATTGCTCTCAGGTGTTGATTGCCAGTGGAAATCACCGAATGCCTGTGCAATACGCGGAGTCCGCGCCGCCTCCAGAGATGTTTCCGGCAACCCCGAGCCAAAAGTCGCGGGCAGATGGGCGGCGGGAATGGTCCGAAACGGCAAGTCTGATCCGCGGCTCATCATCCCTTTATCACTTTCTTGCTTGACTTCTGGCCAGATTCGCAAGTAAATACTCCCGCCACATGTAGCCACCTGGCGAGGAGCGAGCATGAACAAAGGAGACCTGATTGAGAAGATTGCAGCCGCCCACGGAATCAGTAAAACTGCCTCCGGAGGCGCCATCGACACCCTGATTGACTCGATCACCAGCGCCCTGAAAAAAGGTGATCGCGTAACTCTGGTTGGCTTCGGTACCTTTTCCGTTTCGCAGCGGAAAGCGCGTAATGGACGCAATCCGCAGACCGGCGGCGTCATCAAAATTGCGGCCCGCAAGGTCGCCAAATTCACCCCGGGAATTGAGTTGAAGAAGGCCGTCAACCGGAAGTGAGAGACTCTCTTTCGCACAGCATTTGCCGCCGGCCGGGGGACAATAAGCTTTGCCGCCGCTTAGGGTCGCAGCATCTTCAGTAATGCTCGGCCGCCACTCACGGCTGATAAATCCAGGCATTTGCGACGGCGCCGGCCATGGCGTCGTCACCGTAGCCGCCGGCGATGAGCACCCGGCCGTCGGCCAGCAGAGTCGCCGAGGAGAAGTAGCGGGAGTTGCCCACGCTGCCGCTGACTGGCTGGAAAGTCTTGGTTGCCGGATCGTAAAGCTCAGGCCGTTCCGCTCCCCCGGCGATAAGCACGCGCCCGTTTGCTAGTCGCACCCCCCCTGCCTCAACTTGAAGCGTTGCGACGTCATCTCACCTGCCGGAGAAAAGCGTCCGTCGGCAGGATTGAAAAGCTCCGCGCTGGCGTACTTGCCGCGCCAGTCTCGATTGTCGGAACCTCCCACTACCAGCACTCGGCCGTCAGACAACAGCACAGCAGCTTCTTTGTGACGCGCGGTATTCATGCTGCCTGTCATGGAAAACCGTCCGGTCGCCGGATCGTACATTTCGGCGCTGGCCTCGATGTGCGCGTTGGGATATCGACCAGAACTTGAGCCTCCCACCACCAGCACCCGGCCATCCCGCAGCAGCACCGCGGAGTGAGTGTTGCGCGGCACATGCATGCTTCCCGTTGCCGCGAAGCGGCCAGTAGCCGGATCGTATAACTCGGCGGTAGCGACGCGCTCGTCCTCGTGCGCTCCATCGCCGCCAATCACCAGGACTTTGCCAGTCTTCAGCAGGACCGCAACCGCCCCACATCGCGGTCCGGTCAAGCTGCCGGTCGCGTGGAAAGTGCCGGTTGCGGGATCGTACAGTTCCGCCGAAGCAAGGTGCTCGCCCGAACCATCCGATCCTCCGGCGATCAAGACCTTGCCATTCGGCAGCAGCGTTGCCGTGTGACAGGATCGCGCCGTCGTCATACTGGCGATGGTCGTGAACGATCCGGATCGAGCATCGTAAAGTTCCGCCGAGGCGTCGTACTTGCCATTGGCTTCCATGCCGCCAGCGACTAGAACTTTGCCATTCGGCAACAAGGTCGCCGCCTGGGAGAAGCGGCGCACGTTGAGTTTGCCGGTAGGAATGACCGCTCCCGGCTTCGCGGATTGAGCAGTGGGGGCAAGCTCTGCCGCCCAGGCAGCGGACACGGAAAGTGCAAGCAGAACAAACGCGGCCAAGGTGCCGGGGTGAGAGCGCTGCATCGTTACCTCCAGCAACGGGTTTTTTGACAGCAGGTGGTTCGCCGAAAATCCGCTCTTGAGTCTTTTTGACCCCGAGCGGAATCAAAGGTGAGCGGTCACTTTCGCCTGTTGCGCGTTTGCCGTGGCCGCGCTATTCCGGTAAAATCAATACTTTGCGACAAGCGAGTCAGGAGTCCCTATGAAGGCTGCCATCCATCCGGTTTATGATCAAGTGCGCGTGCATTGTGCATGCGGCAATACTTTCATGACCCGTTCGACCCACAAGGGCGATATCAACGTGGAAATTTGTTCCGCCTGCCACCCGTTCTTTACCGGCAAGCAAAAGCTGGTCGACACCGCGGGTCGCGTGGAGCGCTTCCGCCGCAAGTACGCCAAGTCCGATGCGGGCAAAGCGGACGCGGCCAAAGCGGCCGAAACCGCGAAAACCGAAGCCGCCAAGCAATAACTCTGCCAGCTTCCCGAAGCCCTCGCTACGGCGGGGGCTTTTTCTTTGCCCCAGACTGGGCGACAATTTACTTCTCGGCTCCCGCCAGCGCGCGATCAATCGATAACGCCCCCGCTCCTTTTACCATCACTACCAGGCAAAGCGCGATCGCCAGCAGGTGGTATTCGTAGCCCTCGCCTTTCTGATTGCCGAACCAGTTCATGAACAAGCCGTTGAAGCGGTGAACCGTGACGATGGCAACCAGCATGTTCACCATGATGCCGAAAGCTGCAACGCGGCTGAGCAGGCCGACGATCAATCCCAGCCCGCCGAAAAATTCGGCGCAAATGGCCAGAAAAGCCAGTGGAGCCGGGATACCCATATGGACAAAGAAGCCCATGGTGCCGCTGAAGCCGTAGCCGCCAAACCAGCCCAGCATCTTCTGCGCGCCGTGCGCGAAAAATACGATGCCAAGCACCAGACGCACCACCGTCAGCGTCAGATCGTGAGGGGTGGAGAGAAGCTTACGCAAGATATCCTCCTCGAAAATCGCTCGCCCTCAGGCAATCGCGAAACTCCGCATAGACAGGGCCCCATACTGAAAACCTTCAAAGATCGATTCGATCTTCCCCAAACCTGGCGCCGCTCCCAGCACGATGAATACCGGCGCAAAATGTTCGAACGTGGGTACGGCCAGCTCCGCGTGCGGCGCCCTTTCCCGATAGCCAATGAGATCGTCTATCTGGTGTGCCTCCAGCTTCTGCTTGAACCAGTCATCGAACTCTTGGACCCATGGTTCCACCGGCTGATCGACAGGCCCGCCGCGGAACAGCCGCAGATTGTGAACAATGCCTCCGCTGCCAAAGATCATGATGTTCTCAGCCCGCAGAGGCCGCAAAGTTTTGCCCACGTCATAGAGTTGCTGCGGAGTCAAATCCAGCGGCACCGAGAGTTGGACCACCGGAATGTTGGCTTCGGGATACATCAATCGCAGCGGAATCCACGCCCCGTGATCCAGGCCGCGCGTTGAAGTTGTTTCCGTTTCCCAGCCGTCTGACTTGAGAAGTCCGGCGATGCGTTGCGCCAGTTCCGGCGACCCGGGAGGCGAATAGGTCAGCTGATACAAAGCAGGTGGGAAACCACCGAAATCGTGAATCGTCTCATAGCGCTCGGCGGCGCTGATCGAAATCGAAGTCGAGCTGCCCCAGTGAGCCGAGATGGCAACGATAGCCCTGGGGCGGACCCGCGCGCCAAAGCTGGCCAGCGCATCCTGGAAAGGTCCGCGCTCCAGCGCAACCATCGGCGAGCCATGCGAGATGAAGACAGCCGGCGCGGTCATCTTCTCAGCGAGATTAAGCTTGGGCGGCATAAGAAACCTACGTTTGGTAAAGATGCTTGTTGCAACACGCAAGTTTCAGAATATTGCACAGACCTTCGAAGCCGGTCTTACTGCTTATCGCTCGCCTTGAACTCGGTCCAGGGATTGCCCTTCATGTCCTTCAGGATGGGCCGTTGCCAGTCGTACTCGGGATGCTCTTTCAGAAACGTATCGGAGATAAAATCTTCGCCACAAGGACGTCCCGCCCGCGCCTGCAGCGTCATGGCCCGGGTCATACTGCTGTCAGCCGCCTGCGCGGTCACCGCTCCCATGGGGCTGAAAGCAGGCTCTCCCCATGCAGACTCGGGAGCCGGAGCCGTGTCTCCGTGCCCGCACAAACCGCGAAAGTTGCGGTCCTCCTTGCCTTCGTAAGTGTCGTAGTGGTCAGCCAGGAATTTCTCGCCCAGCTCGACATCGATCTGCCCTTTATTTGCCGGCATGATTTCGTCCCAGCGCTTGTGCCGGGCGTTGGGAGAGCTGGACATGATCGTGGGGTCAAAGTCAGTTTCAGCTTTGATGAAGGCCGGATCGCTGGGGAAGTTGGCGCCCACAAAGTAGCCGTTCCTGGTGCGCCAGACGCGATGCATCTTCAATCCGATTTCGAAGCGCGCCACCTCGCCGGTATTGTTGTCGGCCAGCAGCCAGTCGTTAGCGTAGCCGCCATTGTTGCCGTCGAGCATGATCTGTACATATTCGTCGATCGACTTGGAGTACTGCAGCGCCTTGCGGGCGCGCACGAACTCCGGCTTGCCGTTGGGATCGAAGAGCGCGAAGCCGGCAATGGTGGTCTCGGTCACCATCAGTCCCGCGGAGTTAATGCCGAAATCGTCGTCGCTGACGATGATTCCCGGAAAGCCGTCCATCAGCATGTGATAGCCGTTGCTGGGAACGATGTCGAAGATAATGGTCCAGCGAGTCCCGGTAGCAATATCGGTCCAATTGCTATGCGCGATCACCGGCTTGTGGTCTTTCGTCCATGAACCGGTGGCCACGAAGGCGCTGCAATTTCCCGGGGCTTTCAGGTCGGGAGCGTGTGCCTGTTTCTCCTGCTTGTTGAGCCAGGGTACATAGTAGTCAGGAACTTCTTCCATCGCGTTCAGCGCGACGATATCCCACAAATCCAGGGTCGAGCCATGCGCCTTCAGGCCGTCGGCAATGCCTTGCAGTTCCTGCTGATATTCCACATCGATGTGCGGCCACAGGATGTTTTGCGCGGTCGCGCGATAAAAATCCCAGTCGCGGCGGGTGCGGTGCGTGTCCTTCAGTTGCACGGTTTTGAAACCGTCCTCGATCTCCGGCGCTAGCAGGTAGCCGTGCTGGTAGCCGATGTCGGCGGGAGAGCCCTCGAGATGAATATAAATCCAGCCGCCGCGCGCGAAGCGATAGGCCGGCTTGAGTCGCGCTTCGTCGGGTTTGGCTGCATCCTGCTTGGCGAAGGCCAGGCTCGCGAAGCCGGCCAGCAGACCAACCGTAAGTAAGCACCAGGCAACCCGGCGGGAAGCAGCGAGCATTACGTTCCTCCTGCAGCAACTGCGACGAAAGCAGCTTATCGACTTAGCTGGGGAATAGCAACGCAGCCGGCAATCCGTGCGGAAGACTCAACGGTCTGCTGAAAAACCTGGCCTGAGATGACTTTGAAGGGGCGAAGCTTTAGCTACGCTGTCGCAAGCCTTTCATTCTTGTCATCCCGAACCTGGCTTCAGCCGGTGAGGGATCTGCTTTAGAGTTTCAGCAAACTAACTCCAATTGATTTGTGACCGTGGCCCGAGGCGAGTATGATCGTGCGCTTCGAGGCAAACATGCTTGGGATTAGCGACGAAATGGCGATCGCAAAGCCGACAACGTGCGATTGGCTACTGCTCTGCGCTCTGGTAACGCTCTTGGTCTTATCGCTGTCGGCAGCGGCATGCGCCCAGGAAAGCAAGGGCGGCGCAACCTGGAAGTTTGCAGTTTCGGGCGATTCGCGCAATTGTGGCGACATCGTGATGCCCGCCATTGCGCAAGGCGTGCGCAGCGACGGCGCTGCGTTCTACTGGCATCTCGGCGACTATCGCGCCATTTACACTTTTGACGAGGACTATCGCCGCACTCATCCCCAGGCGACCATCAGCCAATATTTCGCCGCCGCCTGGCCCGACTTCATTCAGCATCAACTGCTGCCTTTCGGCGATCTGCCCGTGTTTCTGGAAATTGGAAATCATGAACTGGTTCCTCCCATGAATCGCCCACAATACCTGGCGCAGTTCGCCGATTGGCTGAACAAGCCTGTAATACAGAACCAGCGGCTGGCCGATAATCCGGCAGACCACATGCTGAAGACCTACTATCACTGGATTGATCGTGGCATCGATTTCATCAGCATGGACAATGCTTCCAGCGACATGTTCGATTCGCCGCAGATGAAGTGGTTCGCGATGGTGCTGGCCAACGATGCCAAAAATCCCGCCGTCCGCACCGTCGTCCTGGGCATGCATGCCGCCTTGCCCGACAGCTCTTCCGCCGGACACAGCATGAACGACTCGGCCCAGGAGCAGTCCAGCGGCCGCAAGGTTTACAACCAGCTGTCGGCGTTTCGGAAGAGCACCCGGAAGAACGTTTATGTACTGGCCAGCCATTCGCACTTCGTCATGAACAACATCTATGACACGGCCTGCCACAAAGACGACATCTTGCCGGGATGGATCATGGGCAGCGCCGGCGCGGTGCGTTATCGCCTGCCGCCGGACTCCGGAATTTCGCGCATCGCCCGCACCGACATTTATGGCTATCTGCTGGGGACCGTTGCCGCCGACGGAACCATCACCTTCGAGTTCAAAGACATCAAGGAGTCCGACGTTCCCGCCAGCGTGGTCAATGAATTCTCGCGCGAGCAAGTGGACTGGTGCTTCGCCGAGAACAAAGATAGCTACCAGCCCGCCGGTCCCAAATGCGTCGATGCCGAAACGCCGGCCAGTCCGGTGCCGTAAGAGTCGCCGGCTTGCAATGGTTACTTGGGCCAGCGATCCGAGGTGTAGTTGATCGCTTCCTGAACGTTCAGCTCGCGCGTGCTCACGCCGGTGCGGACGTAGAGCCTGGGAGCGTCGCCTTCCTTCACATACATCGGCCGGCTGGCGGGAGCCACCATGACGCGGCAGACTTCCTTGTTGTCCAGCGAATGAAACACCACCTGCACCGAGCGGCAGGCATCCGCACCAATCTTGCTGGCGATAGCGGTCATCAACGACTGCTCAAATCCGTCGCGGTCCTGCTTCTTCAAGGTTTTGTAGTCGTTGTCGAGACCGACAAGGGAGCCATCGTCGGCCACGCCGATTAACAGCGTGCCGCCAGTGCCATTCATGTAACCGGCCAGCGTCTTGAGGATCGCGCCTTCCAGCGCGCGATTGACTTTGTTCTCGCGCAGGTCCCAGCGAAACGACGACTTGAATTCGAGATTGGCGCTTTCCCCTTGCGCGATCAACGTCTGCAAATCGCTTTGCAGCGCGGCGCTCAGCTGTTCGATTTGCTGCGAGCGCCGTTGCATGCTGGAGTACAGTAGCGCGCCGGAGACACTCAAAAGCATGCCGACGATGGCATAAAACGTGGTTTTCTCCGGCGTCTCACCTCGTAAGGACCGATACAACTGGGCGAGCGCGAAGTTGGCGGCGGTGGAATTTCCCAGACGGTATTCGTAGTAATAAACAAATTCGTTGGTGGGATAGAGCACGAAGATTCCGACGGCGGCGCCCAGAAGTAATGCGATTCCGAACATGCGCAGCCCGGTGCGCAACTTCCACGAAATCTGCATCAGATGGCTCATGGTTGCTAGCTTCTCCAATGCAGGGTTACCGGTCCGTCCAGGGGATGCCGCATCGGCTTGCCGGTGGCTTGCGATTCCAACCGCGCCTGCTTCAACTCGAAGTACCACTTTGCGGGACGGTCGGCGTCGTCGATCAGCATGAGGCTGGGATTGTACTTCAGCCCTTCGGACTGCTGGATCATGGTGAGCTGGTCCTGACGCACGAAGCGGTTGCCGAAGAATTTCGCGATAGGAGTAAGAAATGGCAGGTTGAGAAACACATTCCAGGCCGCGCACACGTCGATGCGGCAATGGTTTTCGATGGTGGGCGTTACCGTAGTCAGGCTGGCAAACCACTTTTCGCCGGCACGAATGATTTCATAGCGCCGGTTGGGCAAAACGAAATCGATGGTAGTGGTGATCGGCTCGCCGTAAACTCCCAGCAGTTTGTACGGTGCGCTGTTGGCTGACGGCTGGTGCGCGCTCATGCGAAAGCCGTTTTCGATTGGCTCGAAATGCTTTTCCTTTTCGTGGATGCTGGCGCGCGATCGCCACCACCAGGCCTGATGAACAAACGGCCCGTGCGCCGGATCCATCAGCCCGATGATGCCGTGGTCGATGTTGCAGGGCAGATTAGCCGTCAGATAGGCCGCACGAAATCGCTGGCTGAGTTTGGGGACCTCAGGCACGGGCGGAAGTCGCGACAGATCTTCGGCCCGCAATCTTGCTCTCCCACTTTGTGGGACATAGACCCAGACATGCCCATCGCGCTCTTCGCAGGGAAAGGCGGTGGCGTAGATGCGGCAAGGATCGAGCGCATCGCGTTCGGTAAGCGAAGGGATTTCGCGGCATTGTCCCGAGACCGGCTCGAAGCCCCATCCGTGATATTTGCAGGTGACCTGCTGACCGTCGAACCATCCATAAGAAAGCGGGATTCCGCGATGCGGACAGGAATCGCGCAGCGCGAAGTAGCTTCCCTTGGCGGTGCGGCCCAACACCAGCGGGATGCCCAGCAGCATGGCTTTGGCCATTTGACTGCCGTGAATATCCGACGAGCGAATCGCCGGGTACCAGTCGTCGTAGATCAACGTGGTGCTGGGACCACTGGCCGCACCGGCTGCGCGAGTGACTTCTCCAATCATGTTCTCGAAGCCATACTATAGCCGAACGCCGAGCGCTGCCAGACGTATGCGCGGAAACAGGAAAGCAGATCCCTCGCTGCGCTCGTGATGACAAGAATGCCGCTGGTGATGACAAAGTTAATGTGCATGTGACGGCGTACCCCAAGCTACGCCCCTTGGAGAGGATGTCTTCACAACTTGGCTTAAACGCCGATTTTGATTTTCCGCGCTGCTGTGCGAAAGTAGCGCGGTGCGCGCCGTCGCCCTGCTTGGACCTCACGCGAAACAGCATCACGTCCGGCCCTTCGAGATGCCGGGCATCAATCTCTTTTCCGGCAACGAACTCGATCCCACCGATCAACCCGACGCGGCGCTGATATTTGGCGGCGACGGCACTGTTCACCGGCATCTCGGCGGATTGGCGCTGAAGCAGATCTCGACCCTCATTGTTCCCGTGGGCAGCGCCAACGACTTCGCGCAATCCATAGGCATCGCGAATGCGGAGCAGGCGCTGGCAGCCTGGCGCCGCTTCTGCATCGTGGGCGACAACATCCGGAACATCGACCTGGGAACAATTCAGCCGCTGGACGAGAACGCCCGCGCATCCTCCGGCTTCGTACCCTGGCAGAACGAAGCGCTGGAGACGCTGCATTTCGTGCCCGACGGACCCCGCCCCGATCAGCCAAAGCTGGCAGCGAGCATTATCGAATCGCAACTGCGACGCCTGACCGACGCGGAGCGCCATATCGCCGCCACGACCTTCTTCGGTTGCATTGCGGGAACCGGGCTTGATGCCGCAGTGAACCGCCTGACCTTGAGGCAATCGAGTTGGCTGCGCGCCCACGGAGGATACGTAGTGGCGCTGCTACAGGTATTGGGAAGCTTTCAACCGCCGCGCATTACGATTTCGGTGGAAGTAGACGGCACATGGCAAACCTGCCTGGACGAGCCGGGATTTCTGATCGCCGCCGGTAATGGTCCGCAATACGGGGACGGCATGCGGCTGACGCACGAAGCTCGCATGGACGATGGCCTGCTCGATGTTTGCTTCGTCCGCAGCCTGAGCAAGCTGCGGCTGCTGCGGCTGTTTCGCGTGGTGTATCGCGGCGGCCATATCGGCATGAAAGAAGTGCAATATCTGCGGACCAACCGCTTGCGAATCGTGACCGATCCCATTTCCGAGGTCTTTGCCGACGGCGAATACATCTGCCCTACGCCGGTCGAACTGGGGGTTCGGCGCGAAGCGTTACGGGTGATTGTGCCGTCATGAAATCGCTGGAAATGTGACAGTTTACCCTTCGGTCCGAGTCCCATGGTCGCTTAGGACGTGTAAGTCGTGGTCCGGTAATTTTTTGTGGAACTTCTGGCAACCGACTGGGTCTATACTGTTGTACAAAGCCGATGTTCACGCCCGCAGCCTCAAAACCGGCGAAGGAAGCGATTCCGGAAGTTGCGCCACAGGACCAGGTAATCCCCGCGCTATTCGGCGAAGGGGAAGGTCTCTATCCGCAGCGCAAGGATACGTTTGTCTATTCATTCATTCTGCACATGCTGGCCGTTGGCATCCTCATCTGGTCAGGGCACTGGGTCTTCGAGCATAAGGACGAGATCAAGCAGCAGGTAATCGGCGTGGTGACGGACATCAGCCCGTACATGCCGATGGAGATTTCCAAGAAGCGCGCAGGCGGCGGTGGCGGCGGTGGCGACCGCGACAAGTTGGCGGCTCCCAAGGGGGCTTTGCCCAAGCTATCCAAAGATCAGATCGTGCCTCCCGCGATCGTCATTCGCAACGACCATCCCAAGCTGGTGGTGGATCCTTCGGTCGTGGTTCCTCCGACCATCAAGCTGCCGACGGTCGGGGCTCTGGGCGATCCGTTGTCGAAGGTAATTGGACCGCCGTCGAATGGTACCGGTTCAGGCGCCGGCATTGGCAGCGGCAGTGGCGGCGGCGTGGGCGCGGGAACTGGGCCGGGCGTTGGTCCGGGACATGGCGGCGGCTACGGTGGCGGCGCTTATCGCGTAGGCGGCGGCGTCAGCGCGCCGAAAGTTGTGTATGACCCCGATCCGGAATATTCCGAAGAAGCCCGCAAAGCCAAATATCAGGGGACAGTTATTTTGTGGCTGGTCGTGAGCCCCGAGGGCAAGCCGCAGCAAATCCAGGTGCAGCGATCGCTGGGCATGGGCCTGGATGAGAAAGCCATCGAAGCCGTGCGGCAGTGGCGCTTCGAGCCTGCCAAGAAAGACGGACACCCCGTGCCGGTCATGATCAACGTGGAAGTGAACTTCCGGCTCTACTAAGCTAACCATCGCGAGAGATGGTAAACGCGGCAAGGCTTACTCAGCTTGCCGCGTTTTTCTTTTAAAGTTTAGCCGGCGGGATTCAGCAGTCTCGAATTTCCTCAGTGGCTAAAAGCTTGAAAAGCAGATCCGTCGCGGGCTGAAGCCCGCTCGTGATGACAAAATAAGGGAGGTCTTGCGGCGTAGCTAAAGCAACGCCCCTTCAAAGTTGTGCCCCCTCGATGCTGTCCCCCGTTCGATCACAGTAGTCAATCGGCGTTTCCCTACTGCGCCGGAGCAGGCGCCGGCTGCTGGGTTTGCGGCGTTCCGAAGTTCACCTTGGGAGCTTGCCGCGCGCCCTCGTCGGTCTTGAAGTAGGCGTCGTTGCGAGTGAAGCCCGACAGGCTGGCAACGATGTTGTTGGGGAACAGGCTGATGTAAGTGTTGTAGTCCTGCACCGTCTCATTGTAGCGGCGGCGCTCGACGGCGATGCGATTTTCGGTGCCGGCCAACTCGTCCTGCAAGCGCAGGAAGTTTTCATTCGAGCGCAGCTGCGGATAGTTTTCCACCACGACCAGCAGTCGGCCGAGCGCCGAATCCAGTTGTCCGTTGGCGGCGATCTTGTCCTGGGGAGTCTTGGCTCCGATCAAGGCGGCGCGGGCGGCAGCGATATCGCCAAAGACTTTTACTTCCTGTGCGGCATAGCCTTTCACCGTCTCCACCAGGTTGGGAATCAGATCGGCACGGCGTTGCAGCACCACGTCGACTTGCGACCAGGCGGCGTTGACGGTTTCGCGTTTGCGCACCATCTCGTTACGATGGCCGACAAACGTCCCGCCAACCCACACGATCAGCAGCACGATCACGACCAGAATGATCAATCCTGTTTTCATCGTTGTCTCACTTTCCTTATGACTATTCAACCGGTGCCGCCGGCTGAACAGTTTGCTTATAAACTCAGCCCAATTTGATTTTGAAGGGGCGTAGCTTTAACTACGCCCCTATAAGTCCTTCATTTTTGTCATCCCGAACCCGGCTTCAGCCGGTGAGGGATCTGCTTCGAGTTTTCAGCAAACTGTAAGCCTGGTCCACTATTACAGGGCGTTCTAACGCGGTGCTCAAGCGCCGCTCTATCCGCTCTAGCCCGGCTGAGACATCTTGCGCCAATGTTTCTTTGGCGCGCGTGCATCCAGCTCATGGGCCACCCGGGCAATCGCGCCCATGTAGCTGTGATACACCGCGATTCCATCCAGCGGATGCTGAGGATCGGTCCGCAGCGTCAGAATACCTTGCAGCGGAGCGGCATCGAAGCCAAAAACCTGTCCCGCGTAATTCAGCAACTCAGCTTTGGGATGAGGCGGATCATCCCCCAGTGCGATCAGTGCGTGGCGAAAAAGCGTGAGCACGCTGCTGCTGGATTTCGCCAGCACACCGTGCAATTCACCCGGATCATCGGGCCGCAGCAGCAAGTGCTGGCGCAGGCGCAACAGCGTCGTCCGCAACTCGTGCTCAACTTCCACCCGATGCAGGTTCAGGGGAACTTCGACCTTGCTGATAATGTCTTCGCCAAACAAAGTGCGATGGGTGCGCTGGATATCGAGCAATTCGATAGCGAACACGTCGGCCGACTCGCGCAGCTCTTCGACGGTCATAGTCAACGGCGGTGAGAAATGCTCTTCCTGGGTCCACCAGCGAACGACGGGCATGATCGCAGTCAGGGCGTTCGCTCCCAGATCCTTAAAGACTGCCAGCAGGTTAACGTCGGAGTATTGCTCATGGAAGTCTTCGCGAGCTGCCGAGCCGTACAGCACCACGGAAACAAGATTATTGCCGCAGGCTTGTTGCAGCCGGCTGACGAGTTCCTCGAGCTTGCCTTCAGGCTTCTTCATCGCGACCCCCTCTTAACGCTCACCAACTGCCTCCCGCGCCACCGCCGCCACTCAGGCCGCCCCCGAATCCGCCAAAGCCACCAAATCCCCCGCCGCCTCCGCCGCCGGAAAATCCGCCCGAGCTGCCGCCGAATCCTCCACCACCGCCCCAACCACCGCCCATCGGCGGCAGTAAGATCATGCCGGGACCAAAGCCACCACCACGCAAGCCCGATCGCGGACCACCGCCGCCTCTGCGGACACTCTGGGCTATGGTGCGAATGAACCACAGAACGCCGATAATGGCTAGCAGCTTCAGCCACCAGGGCCAGGGACTTTTCGCAGCTTGCCGGCGGGCAGGTATGCCATTCAAGGTCACGCCTTTATCGGCAGCGATCAACTGGGCCACGCTCGTGGCACCGACCAGAGCAGCCGCACTATAGTCGCCGCTGCGCAGGCTGGGTACCATGGCGCGGCCAATGTCGCCGGCCCGCGCGTCGTTGATGACTGGCTCCAATCCGTAACCCACCTCGATGCGGTATTGGCGCTCGGTGGGCGCGATCAACAGCAGGACGCCGCGATTTTCCTTCTTCGAACCTATGCCCAGATGCTTGTAGAGATCGGTCGCATAGTCTTCCTTGGTTTCACCGTCGAGCGAGCGTACGGTTACCACGGCGATCTGCGCGTCCGTCTTTTGTTGCACCTCGGCGCAGAGGGTCTCGATCTTCGCTTTGGTCGCCGGATCGATAACTCCTGCCAGATCGGTTACGTAGCCTTGGGCGCGAATGTCGGGAATTTTTTCCGCACGCGCGCAGTTGAACGAGACAACCAGGAATATCAGGACGGCGAGTTTGATTCGCGGGCGCACGGTTTGACTGCAGGCCATGACTAGGCTGTGACGAAAGTTCAGGGTCGGACGAATTCTATATCAAGCGGAACTTTGGAGCAGGCGCAAGGTGTCGTTTGCGCGGGATTTTAACCAGCACCTGAGGACGGACATAAGCCGGGCAGGCAACTGCGGCTCCCCACCCGGCTGTTATCAATGGCGAGATTGCTTTACGCTCTCGATAGCGGCTAGCGCTGGAATGGCTTGGTCAGCGGGGCCACGCGAGTCTTGGCCTTCTCTGCCCATTCCGAGCTCTTGTCGATCCAGTCGCCCGCCTGATCGCTGAAATCTTCCACTGCGTCGCGTGCGTTTGCGTACTTGCGGCGCAGAGTGCGACGCATCTGCTTGCCCGTCTGCGGAGCCAGCAACAGCGCGGTCAGCGCCCCCAGCGCGAGTCCCACGAAGAGCAACGTCAGTCCAACGCTGACATTTCCTTCTGAGGAGCGGTATTCTCCCTGGCTTTGGAAATCGTCGGTTCGATCATTCATGAGGTCGTCCTTCCTTGTATTGCAAATAGTACAGCGATACTGGCCAGAGAGGTTAGGTCACAGCAGACGAATCGGCTTCTGGCATTTCCTGGGAATGCTGGTCTCAGCTGATTAGAAGACGCCGGCAGGGCCTCCGTTGCCTCCTTCCGGCATAGCCTCCCGGGATTTCCCAATTCCCTGTCTTCACGTGTAAAATCAGATGTTTAGCCATCGAGCCGCACGTTCTACGTGGAACATTCAACGCCAACGGCGTGCGAATGCACTCCCGGCAGCGCGGTCCCGGAAATCTCGGTTCGGCCGATTTGCGGGGCGAAACGGCTCTCCCAGGAAATGCAGCTAACCAAGGAGTCTTAGACGAATGGCGATTCCAGCCACCCAATTACGTCCGGGCATGGTCATCAAACACAACAACGATCTTCATTCGGTGTTCAGCGTCGAGCACCGCACCCCGGGCAACTTGCGAGCCTTCATTCAAGCCAAGCTGCGCAATCTGCGCACCGGAGCCATGTTCGAACACCGCTTCCGCTCCGGTGACGCCATTGACAAGATCACGGTCGATGAAGTGTCGATGGAGTTCCTCTACGCCGATGGCGACGACTACCACTTCATGAACACCGAGAACTACGAACAGCTACACCTGGGCCGCGACATCCTGGGCGATGCAGTCGACTACCTGATCGCAAACCTGGCGATTAAAGTGGAATTCTTCGACGGCAAAGCGGTCGGCATCGAGCTGCCGCAGACCGTCGAGCTTCTGGTAGTCGAGACCGAGCCGGGGCTGAAGTCGGCGACCGCCAGCAGCGTGACCAAGCCGGCCAAAACCGAAACCGGTCTGGTAGTGCAGGTCCCGCCGTTCATCAACGAAGGCGAAAAGATTCGCGTGGACACCTCCGAGGGCGCCTACCTCTCGCGCGCCTAGGCCGCTACCATCAGGCCTCTCACCGCACCTTTGCCGATTCGCTTTGCGCTTGTTTCAGCAGAGGAAGATCAGGGTCGGCAGCCTTCCACAGCGTCAGGAAATCGTCGTAAGACTTCTGGGCGGCGGCGCGATTGCCGCTCATGGCCTCGGCACGAGCCAACTGCAGGTGCGCCAGCGCTCCGGTAGGAAGATTCAGTACCACGCCGCGATGGTTAAGCATCTTCTCGAACTCGACAGATGCCTGCCCGCCCTGCCCCTGTTGCAGCAAAGCCAGTCCTCGCAGATACACCGGATAGAACGCGATTCCAGTCGACGGTGAACCCGTCTCATAGGGCGTCGTCGGGCGCAAAGCCTCAACCGCGGCTGCGGGATTTTTCTCGGCGACTGAGCCCGCCGCTCGTATCGTAGGCACCCAGTAAGCATTCACCAGCGTGTCAGCCGGATACTGTTTCAGCAGTTCATCGGCCAGCGCGTTGGCCCGCTTATGATCGCCACTTCGAGCCAGCGCCAGCGCCCCCAGAATACGGACGCTCTTGCCCGGCCCGGCGGCCAGCGCGGCCGTAGCCTGCTGATGCGCCCGCTGCGGATCACCTAACTCAGCTTCATGTAACGCCCCCGCCAATTGCCACAAAGCTGCCGCTTCGTTTGCGCTTGCGCGCAACGCGGAACTCTCGGCCTGCTGCGTCAGTTCGCGCGCCTTGCTCAACCGTCCCAAGTAAGCTTCAGTGTCAGACTGCAAGGCGAGCAATTGATCTTCAACCCCAGGTTTGCCGGCAGCAGCCGTCACCAGCTCCGCCATCGCAGCCGTATCGCCCCGCAGAAAAGCCAGTTCGTACCAGTCCGCCAGCAGTGCGGGACTCTCCAGTTTATGGGAGCGCGCTTTTTCCAGCACCGCCTGCGCGTCATCAAGACGGTCCAGGTCGATGTAGGTCACGAACAGGTTGTGGTAATTGATGACATTGCTGGGATCCATCTGCAACGCATTTTGTGCTTCGATCAACGCCTGATCATAGTTGCCGATGGCGTTATACCAGGAATTCAAATTCATGTACGACGATGGCTCGTGGGGATAATCCTGCTGCAACAGTTGATAGGCCGCGATGGTTTGGTCGGCGTCGCCGGTGACCAGATCGTGATAGTGAGAAGTGATGTAAAGCTTCTCCCGCTCGCTGGTGTGTTCGCGAAGCTGGAACGCCTTGGTGGCGCACTCGGCGGCCAGCGTGGGCTGATTGAGATTGAAATACTCGACCGCCAGACGCGCATAAGCCATGGCAAAATTCGGATCGAGATCGATAGCGCTCTTGAAATACGGAACCGCGGCGGCGTATCCCTGAGTGCTGCCCATTTTCATGCCCAGGCTGTAGGCCTTCAGCGCATCCAGCGACGGGGTGGTCGCCTGCTCGACCGGAGTATCGTACTTCTGCACCGAGGCCAGCGACTCGCCGAGTTTGGCGCGCATTCTGGTTGTGGCCTTACCCAACGCGCTCAGCACCTTCTCCTTGCCGGCAGCATCGGCCTGCTCGCTGCCTAAAGAGTCTCCGTTGTGGCAATCGATGGCATTCAGGCCAATCTGGTACCTGCCGCCGACTCCTGAGATCGATCCCTGCAGCACCGCTTTGCTTCCCGCACGCTGGCAAATCTGCCGCGCCACATCTTCGCTCAGGTGGGCGTCAGCTGGAAGGCCCATGAAGCGTAGTTGTTCTTCTACCCTTTCGTCCGAGAGAACATTAAGAAAAGGTGACTGCTCCAGATCGACGCTAAGGGCCTGCTTAAGAGCGCTGTCGAAGACCTGCTCTCCCGTGGAGTTATCGAAGTCGGCCAAAACGATGGTGTCTAGTTCCGACAACGCGGAGGTCTTTTGCGATCTTGAATGCAAGTAGCCTGCGATGGCGGCGATGAGCAACACCGCAGCGATCGCAATAACCGCCCAAACCCGCAGGCTCGGAGTGCGGACGTTGGGAATCTCCGCCTCTGGCGGTTTGGCAGCTGGCGGCGAAGGCGTCGTCGCTTTGGCTGGAGCCGCCGCATTCGAATTCGGGGCGAGCGCCGCCGGGGTCGTGAGCTTTGAGGGAGTGATTGCCCCAGCCTGGCCAACCGGCTTGATTGCCGGCATCGCGATCCCGCTCTGGATGCCCGACTGCGATTCCACCACTCGCGGGGCAGGCGCCAGCACGGTCTTCGACACGACGGGAGCGAGAAATCGATATCCGCGGCGGGGAATGGTTTCTACGTACAGGGGATTGTCGGCGCTATCGCTCAGGGCATTTCTGATCTGCTTGATGCAGTGATTCATCCCCTGCTCAAAATCGACGTAGGTTTCTTCTCCCCAGATCTGTTGTTGAATGTCTTCGCGGGCCACGACCTGGCCCGAACGGCTGGCCAGCAGAGCTAGCAGCTTGAAAGGCTGAGGCGACAACTTGATGAGCGTTCCCGACTTGCGCAATTCTTCGGTCGTAAGATTTAACTCAAAAACCCCGAAGCGCAGAAGCTCATAAGTCCCGCTCACATCCCCTCCCCGCCAACAGTTGCGCCGGATTATACATCGGCGATGTATAAAGCCAACCCGGGCAGCGATCAGATGTGGAGTTAACGCTTGCTTTCTGATGAGTTTGGACGATCATTTCGAACTCATACCGAAATCAGGCCCCGACCATTGAAGCCGCAAGCCAACCGGTTCATTGTGCGACCTGAGAACAGGAGCAACCCAGACGGGCTACTGCCGGTTCTCGCAGGGGCGCTCCCGAAGGCGGGCGGTAATCCCGCCTCCGGGTAGCGAATAGCCGGCAAGTCAAGCCGAGAGGCAAAAGGAGGTTCCATGACGACGACCATCACTTCCAGCCACGCGACCACCTTGGGACCGTTCCTCACCTTGCTGATTTTGACCAGGTCGCACCGAACCCACCCCTCACGCCGCCCGCTCAGCCCAGAGAAAACCGCCCCGATCGAACCGTACGTCGACGGGGCCGAGTCTGAGGCGAAATTGCCTGAAACTCATCACGGCGGAATTGTGCTGGGGCCGTTCCTCACCCTGATTCTGACCTTACATCGCCGCAGAGGAAGAAGAGAAAGCGGCGCGCGGCAGCCAGCCTCTTTTGGCTGGGCAGCTCCCATCGTAAAGACTCGCGCTGCCGGTTGATCACACCGATCAGCATCTGCGAGGAATGGTTTGCCTGGATCGATCAGGCCGGGCGTGGGCGTATCACGATTTCACTTTCTTTGCGGTCGAAAGCTTTTTCCGCAAGTCTTCGGCGTAGTGGTCGGTCATTCCCGCGATGTAATCGCACACCACTCGTTCCAACCTGCCGCTTTCCACTCGGTCCTGAAAGCCGTGGGGAAGCTTCTCGGGGTGATCCATAAAATAGTGGAACACTTCGGTCACCACATTCTCGGCTTTCCGTTTTTCCGGCTCCAGTGGCTTGGAGTTATAGAGCGCTTCGTACAGAAAACTCTTGGCCTCGCGCCGCTCCTCTTCCACCTCAGGACTGAAACCTGCCAGCCGGTCAGGATGATGGCGCAGCGCCTCGGGGCTCGTGATGCCCGCTGCCTGAACTCTGCGGGCAGTATTTTCGATCAGGTCGGTCACAAAGCGGTTGAGCACGCGCTTCAACGCTTCATTGAACTTCAGCTTGTCGGGAGCGTCGGGATACTTCGTTTCCGCCTCCCGGTAAAATCGCTCGAATACCCGCACCCGCTTACGGATTTGCGGCAGCCGCAGCAGTCTGGCCTCGAATCCGTCATCCATATCGGCGGTACTGTAGGCAATCTCATCGGCAAGGTCGATCAGCTGCGCTTCCAGCGGCGGACGCAGATCGAGAAGGTACTCAGCCAGCTCCGGATGTTGGGCCTCACTGTAGTCGTGCGAATGCTTGATGATGCCTTCGCGGACTTCGAAGGTAAGATTCAGCCCGCGAAACTTGGCGTAGCGCAGTTCCAGATCTTCCACCGTGCGCAGGGCTTGCAGATTGTGGTCGAAGAACTCGCCGCGTTCGCGCATCAGCAGATCGAGGACGCGTTCGCCGGCGTGGCCAAAGGGCGGATGCCCAATGTCGTGCACCAGGGCCAGCGCTTCGACCAGATCGACATTCAAATTCAATTCAGCAGCGATGGTGCGCGAGATCTGCGCCACTTCCATGGTATGCGTCAGGCGGGTGCGGAAGTGGTCGGAGTAGCGGCGAGTGAAGACTTGCGTCTTGTTCTCCAGCCGGCGAAAAGCACGGGCGTGGATAATGCGGTCGCGGTCCCGCTGGAACGGGTTGCGATAGGGGTGCGGCGGCTCGGGATAGCGGCGCCCGCGGGAGTCTTCTGCGCGGACGGCGTAAGGGGCGAGCATAGGCGCAGTGTAGCAGCGGAGCGTACTGCTCGTCAGGTCAATCCTTTCGGGCTACATTGGATTTGACCGACCTCGCAATGCGCTCCTCGCTATGGCATCATAGGCCACGCTGGCGAGACTCCGCGGGTCATACGAACAGAGGTCGCGAAGCGCGAGAAAGGCGATGACTGCGTTGAGCAGTTCACATATTGATCAAGCCGTTCTGTCCGTCACGGTAACGTCTTGGAGGAAAGTCGCCCGCGTGATTTACGACGCCGACAAAATATTGGGCCGTAACTTGCCGGAAGGTGACGCCAGACTCGACCTGATTGCTGAACGTATCGAGGTCCTCACGCAGGATGGCCGTCTCTTGGCACAAGGCGATGTAAGAAAGTGGCGGCACAGCGAAGTGCGGAAACCCGATGACTCCGCCGATAAATGAATAAAGCTTTTATGATTCAGTCATTAGCGACCATGGCCGGTGCAATCGATTCCACATCCACAATGTTGGTCGGATACTTGCCGGTATAGCAACCAGTGCAATAGATGCGCTCTTCGCCTTCACCGGCAGCCTTGCGCAGTCCTTCCAGCGACAAGTACGCCAGGGAGTCGGCGCCGATGTATTCGCGAATCTCGTCGACCGACTTGTTGGCCCCAATCAACTGGTTTTTGGAAGGCGTGTCCACGCCGTAGTAGCAGGGCGAGATGGTAGGCGGGCAGGAGATGCGAATGTGCACTTCCTTGGCGCCGGCGTCGCGCACCATGCGAACGATCTTTTTGCTGGTGGTGCCGCGTACGATGGAATCGTCAATCAGCACCACGCGTTTGCCCGCCAGCACGTGACGCACCGGGTTCAGCTTGAGCTTCACGCCAAAATCGCGTACCCGCTGCTCCGGCTCAATGAAGGTGCGGCCAACATAGTGATTGCGGATCAATCCGAACTGCAGCGGAATACCGCTCTCGTGCGAAAAGCCCATGGCCGCGGTCACGCCGGAATCTGGGACCGGTACCACAATGTCGGCATCGACCGGCGACTCCAGCGCCAGTTGCCGTCCCATGGCATCGCGCGACGCTTGTACCGGACGGCCAAAGACCATGCTGTCGGGTCGCGAGAAATACACATGCTCGAAGATGCAACTCGACTGCGGCTGCTGCGCTGAGTAGAAGCGGGAATGCACGCCTTCGGGACCGACGATGACCAGTTCGCCCGGCTTGACCTCGCGCTCGTAGGTAGCGCCGATCAGATCGAAGGCGCAGGTTTCTGAGGCGAAGACAATGGTGTCGGCCCGATGCGCTGCCTGTCCGGAAATGCGGCCCATGACCAGCGGGCGGAATCCCCGGGGATCGCGCGCCGCGAATATCCGGTCGGGCGTCAGCATCACCAGCGAATATGCGCCTTCCAGCCGGCGCAACGAATCGGCCATGGCGTCGCCTAACGTCTGTTCGCGCGAGCGGGCGATCAGGTGCACGATGACTTCGGTGTCGCTCGTGGTCTGAAAGATAGACCCTGCCTGCTCCAACCCGGCGCGCACTTCCAGCGCGTTAGTGAGGTTGCCGTTGTGCGCCAGTGCTATCTTGCCCTTGTTGCACTCCACCATGATGGGTTGCGCATTGAGCAGAGCTGAATCGCCGGTGGTGGAGTAGCGCGTGTGTCCGATGGCCAGCGAACCGGGAATACGAGCCAGCGTATCGGCATTGAAGATGTCAGAGACCAGCCCCATGGCTTTGTGCATCTGCACCTGTTCGCCGTTGGACGCCGCAATGCCCGCCGATTCCTGCCCGCGATGTTGCAATGCATACAGGCTCAGGTAGGCGAGCTTGGAGGCTTCAGGATGGCCGTAGATGGCCACCACGCCACATTCTTCGCGTAGCTTATCGGATTCAATCAGCATCGCTCACCTGATGAAAATATCGCCGGCTAAAACCGGCTGGAGAAAACGAAAAGTACTGGGACGCCAGCCGGAAGGCTAGCTCTACCCACCGCTACTCGCATTGTTCTCGTTTAAAAGTCGTTGTCGTTCTAACTTGTCATCCCGACCGAGGACTTCAGTCCGAGCGGAGGGATCTGCGGTTCTTTGCGCCGCATTAACCTGTCGTGTCGCCGACACTGACCTGACGGCCAGCCCTAACTCTTTTGCACCACCCCCGGTACCAGCCGGTCTTCCGTCTCGACGTGCAAGGCTCGCTCCAGTGCACCGGCCCATGCTTCCTGCAACTCCCAAATGGCTGCCGCGGCAACGGGGCTTCCGTCCACCTGAACTTCCAGTTGATCCGCGATCGTATTGCCGATCCGCTCGGCTGAGAGGCCAAATTGTATCGCTATTTGTTGGATTCGCTCGACATTTTCGGGGTCGCAGGAAATAAGGATGCGACTGGCATCCTCGCCAAACAACACGAACTCCGGAACTAGCCCATACGAGCTAAGGTCGACTTGCGCGCCGATGCCGTGAGCAAATCCGCACTCGGCCAGGGTCACCGCCAAGCCGCCTTCCGAGCAGTCTTTTGCCGAATCAACCAGGCCCGCAGTAATGATCTGCACGATCGCCTTTTGCAGTGCCGCTTCCTGCGCCAGTTCCAATGAAGGTGGAAATCCCCAGACCTCGCCCAGAATTTCCTTAGCATATTCGGACGATCCGAACTCCGCTTCGACATCAGCCGCATCCCCCGGCTCCGACCCGCGCACCACCATAACCGCGCGCCCCGTTTGTCGGAAATGCGGGCCGACAGCCGTGTGCACGTCTTCCAGAATGCCGACCACTCCCATAACCGGCGTCGGATAAATGCCTTCGCCCAGCGTCTCGTTATAGAAGCTGACGTTGCCACCGGTGATCGGCGTCTCCAACTCTTCGCAGGCCTTGGTCATGCCGTCGATGGTCTGCGAAAACTGCCACATGATGTGCGGCTTCTCGGGGTTGCCGAAGTTGAGACAATTGGTGGCTGCGATCGGCGTCGCTCCCGTGCAGGCCACGTTGCGCGCCGACTCGGCGACGGCGTGCATGGCTCCGAGCTTGGGATCGAGATAACACCAGCGACCGTTGCCGTCGAGCGCCATGGCCAGGCCACGCGGCGTGCCTTTCACGCGAATCACCCCGCCTTCGCCGCCCGGGCCCTCGACCGTGTTGGTCTGCACCATCGAGTCGTATTGCTGGAAGACCCAGCGCTTGGAGCAAATGTTTGGACTGGCCAGCAGGCGTTTCAGTTCCTCGCTGAACTCGTTCTTCTGGCCGAGCGAAATATTGTCCGGAACTTCTCGCGGAACCGGCGGCTCCCAACGCACCAACGGCCGGCGGTAAAGCGGGGCGTCGTCGGTCAGTGCGGCATTGGGGATTTCCGCGACAACTTTCCCGTGCTCCAGAACTCGCATCAAAGGCTGGCCGATCACGTGGCCGATGGTTACGGCGTCGAGTCCCCACTTCTGGAAGACGCGGAACACTTCGTCCTCGCGGCCCTTTTCGGCGACCAGCAGCATGCGTTCCTGCGACTCGCTCAGCATGATCTCGTAAGGTGTCATGCCGGTCTCGCGCTGCGGCACCAGGTCCAGTTCGATCTCCAGGCCCACGGAACCGCGACCGCCCATCTCGCAGGTCGAACAAGTCAAGCCTGCCGCGCCCATGTCTTGAATACCGACTACTGCGCCAGTCTGCATGGCTTCCAGGCAGGCTTCCAGCAGCAGCTTCTCAAGAAACGGATCGCCCACCTGCACATTCGGCCGCTTGGCTTCCGACTCTTCGCTGAACTCCTCGCTGGCCATGGTCGCGCCGTGAATGCCATCGCGCCCAGTCTTTGAGCCGACGTAGATCACGGGATTGCCTTCGCCCGCAGCCTTGGCGTAGAAAATCTGATCGCGCCGGACCAGTCCGAGCGCGAAAGCGTTGACCAGAGGATTGCCGGAGTAGCAGCTCTCGAACTTCACCTCGCCGCCAAGGTTGGGCACGCCAAAGCAGTTGCCGTACGAGGCGATGCCGCTGACCACGCCTTCCAGTACAGAGTGATTCTTGTGCAATGTCGCCTGATCGATTGCGGTTGCCCCGTCCTTTTCCTGCTGTTGGGAAGGGGTGGGCAGGGTGATGGGCCCGAAGCGCAGCGAATCCATCACTGCGACCGGCCGGGCGCCCATGGTAAAGATGTCGCGCAAAATGCCGCCCACGCCAGTGGCTGCGCCCTGAAACGGCTCGATGAACGAGGGATGGTTGTGCGATTCGATCTTGAAGGCACAGGCCCATCCGTCGCCAATATCAATGATGCCGGCGTTCTCGCCCGGCCCTTGCAGCACCCGTCGGCTGTGCGTGGGCAGGCGCTTCAGATGCACGCGCGACGACTTGTAGGAGCAGTGCTCGCTCCACATCACGCTGAAAATGCCCAGCTCGGTGAAGCTAGGCTCGCGCCGCAGCGACTTACGCAGGCGCTCATATTCTTCGGGCGAGATGCCGTGGTCGCGAAGCACTTCTGGAGTGATGGTGGGGTCTTGAGCGAGGCTGGGAGCGTCTTCTACTGGGTTCATGGCGTTCAGGAAGGAAGTTCTATTGTCGCACGTTGGGCCATGCGAGGGAAGAACGCTACAGAGCAATCTATTCGGGAGTGTCCCACTGCGGTAACCGTCGAGAACCCCTCTTTTTTCGCCCGTTAGAAAATATGGCGCTGCCGCGGACTGATGGAGGCCGAGGTGCAGTCCTGCCCAGCGGGACCGAAGAGCTTACCCCAGCGCTTCAGCGCTGGGTAACGGAAGGGGGTGAAAGCAGTGCCGTAGGCACGGCAGATTCGGACGCGCGAGTGAAACCCTGCCGTCCCGACGAGACTCGGTTCCTGACGCCGCATATCCAGCGCTGAAGCGCTGGACATGATCTTTCGCGCCTTCCGCACTGGGACTTACCAAGTAAGGTTTGGTCCACTTCTTACGAAATGCTTTTCTCCTTGTTTCACAATTCGGAATGATGGTGCCCTAAGATCTGTCCCACATGGTCTGAAGCGGCGTCGCACACCGCCTCAGACTCCTGTTGTTGCTGCTACAGCGATCGCAGGAAGTTCAGCAGATCCTGCTGGTCTGATGACGACAGATGGTTGTAGTTGTTGACCGCTCCGTTGGCTTCGGAGGCCTGATAGGTGTGGTTGCCATTGCTCGAGTGCTGCTGGATTGCCAGCACCAGGTCCGAGGTCCGTCCATCGTGCAGAAAGAAGATGCGCTGCCCCAATCCCCACAGCGGCGCCGTGCGGAACTCGTCCCCACCCGCTATGCCTTGTCCCACATTGTCGGCCAAGTTCGGTCCCATGTGATGCAGCAGAATATCGGAGTAGAGGTTCGCCGAAATGTTGCTGAGCGCCGCCACCGTCGATTGTCCGGTGGTGAACGAGGCAGTGTGGCAATAGACACAGCCTATCTGCGAAAACAGCGTAGCTCCATGTTGCGTCGAAGGCGAACTTGGTCCCGGCTGCGGCTGGTCGAGGAAGCGCATGAATATCTGAAATCGGAGAATGTCGCTGGGCTGCGCTGTTCCCGACAGATCGTAGTTCGTGTAGTCCTCGGGAGTGGCATTGAACTGGCAGCCCAGAGTCTGATCACGTTCGGTGGTGAACATTTCGTTGGTCACCCCCATTTCCACGTTGTAGGCTTCGCCCGAAAATACTCCCAGCGATTTGTTTTGCGCCTTCCAGCCAAAGCGGGTGATGGTGCCATCGTTGGCGCTGGTGTTGGGACGTCCGGCGATTCCCAGTTGACGCTTCTGGCTCAGGTTGGCATTCATGTTGGCCAGAATGGCGGCATCGGAGATGGACTCGATCAGTCCGCCGCCGAACACCGGTGTCGGAATGCGGAAGATCAGGTCGTTTTCTTGCGCCGCCTGGGCGAAGTTGTCCTGGCTGATGTTGCAACCCGGAGCATCGCTGCGCCCGGTGATGGTAAACAGATCATGGACGCCGCCGTCCACGTGCTGCAGATTCAGAGTGTAAGGAAAGCGCACTTCCCGCACCGGTCCATTGATCGTGATGAAAGTCGGCACCTGGTTGGTTGCGCCCTGGTCGGTCGCATCGGCCACCTGCGGATTAACGGACGGGCTGGTACCGCCGATCGCGGGCTGAGCATGGCACTGGGCGCAGCTCTCGGCGTTGAATCTGGGCCCCAGCCCGTTGCCTGTGTTTTGAATGGAGCCCGTCACCGAATCGATCTGCACGAAGTTGGTCTGTCCGGCGCCGAAGAAAGCCAACTGGTTCTGCGTCAGTCCAGCGATCGGGGAACCGGCTCCGGGTGGTCCACCGCGCACGCCGGGATCGGAAGCGCCATTTCTGCCGGGCGGCGCAGGCGCCGCTTGTAAAGCCAGCACCATGGTAAACATCGCTCCGGCCAGCAGAAGAGGCCTGAAGAAGTTCTTGCAGCGGGCTAAATGCGATGGACGTGCCGATAACAGTGCTTGGGACCTCTGAGACATAGGTTTCTCCTGGGACTCGCAACGAGCCGTTTAGGCGCCGATTTCTCAGCGCAGGTTCACTGATTGACTTGCTTCTGAATACGGCGAGTGCAATCCGACGAAATAAGAAGGACGCAGACGAGAAAGCGGTCAGACGAACCAACGATGGCGCGGGCAGGAAAGGGCGCAGGCGAGGAAGCGCACGAACATATTCTGTGCCGCGAGCAACAGATTTCGTTGCACTGCGGCGTCGCCAACTCGTCAGTTATTGGTCGTGCTGTAGCGTTGACACAAGATGCACCACCCGGGCTGCGGACGTCAACCAAAACCGGTTAGTCAAATCCGCTATTTCAGCGTGGAGGTTGACCATTGCGATATTCTCTGGGGCTGGCTCCGAACAGGTTCCGGAAGGCGCGCACGAAACTGGGCGCGTGGCGATAACCGGCATGATAGGAAATTTCCTTGATCGGCATTTCCGTCCAGTGCAGCAGATCCAGTGCGTTCCGCAGCCGGCAAGTGGTAAGAAAGCTCTGCAGGCTCAGGCCGGTCGCCGTTTTGAAGAGATGGGAGAGCCGGGAGATGCTGAGGCCTACCATTCCCGCGAGCTCCGAAATGCTGTGGCCGGGGTTCGATTCGATAGCCTGCAGAACACTGCGAATCCGGTCGTCAGCCGGCGCGGGAAAATAATCCTCTCGGCGGTTGCCTCGCGCCTTCCCGCTAACAGCAGGCTTCGCTCTCAGAGACATAAATCCTCCTGGCTGACGAGTGGCGCCACGAGAATATGTCTTCCGGCCTACCGTCGCCGGAATCTAGCTACTGCTGTTTCTTGACCCTGGGCAGGGAGGGCTGCTGCGCGGAATATAGGACACTGTAACCCAACTTTGAACTCGAAGTCGCAAAAAGCGCAGGCAACAACGGTGACCGCCGAAGCGTCGATGCGCGCCATGCCTACCTGCCTGGTGGCGGAAAATCGGTGGCAGTTGCAACCTCATCTCATCTGGCCGCCCTACCCAGCCTCCCAATATGTCGCGCCCGGGCAGTCCCACAATGTGATAGCTGTCCAGCGGTGCGGAGCTCCGGGAAAAATTCCGCTTGACCGCCGAATGCTGTCTGACGTATACCTCAAGCCCTCACTGACATCTGCGACCAGCGCTCCGTCATCATTGCCGTCTTGGCTGGGCCGCAGGCTGTAGTTCGCAGATGCGACATTAGCAGGCACTAGCGACTTATTCAGAGGAGAATCATGCAGAAAAACTTTGCAAGACATACCCTGGCGCTATTGGCTATCCTGATTGCACTCGGGTTGGGCACGCCTCTACTTTCGGCCCAGGGCAATATGGGCGGTCAGGGCGGCCAAGCCAACATGAGCGAAGCAGCAGCCAAGCTGGAGAAGATGGCGGCGGCGCTGCAACTGACTCCCGCTCAGAAGCAGCAGATCCGGCCGATTCTGGCGGAGGAAGCGCCTAAGTTGAAAGCCCTGAAAAGCGATACCTCATTGCCGCCATTGCAGAAAGCCATGAAGATGCGGCAAATCACCGAGGCCACTGACGCCAAGTTGCAGCCCATCCTTTCTCCGGGGCAATATCAGAAACTGCAGCAGATGCAAACCGAAGAACGCCAGCAGATCATACAGCAGAAGATGGACCATTAGCGGACGTTGGCAGATTTGCGGGTCTTGCCTTCCTCTTTCAGGCTGACGAACCAGCCGTAGAGATCGTCCACCCGGGCAATGTCTTCGTTGAGCATGGGTTGGTCGGCGTACTTGAGGATGTCGGCGCCACTGTGCCGGCGCCTCAGGTTAGCGACGATCTGATATAGTTCGGCGACCTTGGAGTGCATGATTCGCAGGTCTGCTACCAGCCTGATCTCCTCGACGTCGAGCCCGCGCCGGGCCGTGGTTCGCTTTGCAGGTTCAGATTTCTTCATCGCCTCTCTTCTCTTCAATTTATTGCTGCGCAGAGTCTCTCTTCTTTCTACTTAGCTATGCGGAGTTTCCCCAACCTGCCGGGAACTTTGCGCTGCAAAAGTATATGACAAGGGTTGCGGGCGGCACGACTCCACTTTTCCGGCGAACTCTGAAATGGCTGCCGCCTGCAGATAGGACCGTCGCAATCAGGCGCAAAGCAGCATTTGCCCTGAGCATGGTTCGCCGGACAACTGCAAATCTCCCGCAACGCTGCGCCGTTCAGATCCCTATTAAAAAGCCGCAATTTTCGCTATTACGCTGGCGATAGTAGACTTTTTGGACTATGATTTGGCCCGCGCCATGGAGTACTTGAGGAGGCGAACTATCGTGGAATCCCGCAAAGGAATACTGAGCATTCTTTCACTCGCCATAGGATGTTTGTTGCTGACCAGCGTGCCGCTCTGGGCGGCTGACGAATCTGCACCGCAAATGACTTCCAATCGTCCCATAGCCTTTGCCGTTACGCCGCCGCTGCGCGAGCTGGCAAAGATGCCGACGCAACCTTATTACAGTTTTCATCAGGCGCATTCGGTGCGGCGCACCAGTGTTCATCCCAATCATCCTTATGAATTCGATCCAGTTGAGCAGAGCACGCCCGGCGCGCCCGCCAGCATCACTACGGGGCTTAACTTGTTAGGTCTGGACAACGCCCAGGCCTGCGATTGCCAGCCGCCCGACACCAACGCCGCGGTAGGCGATACCCAGGTTGTGGAGTGGGTCAACGTCGCCTACGAAATCTTTAACAAGACGACCGGAGCGATCGAGGCCGGCCCCATCTTCGGCAATGAGCTCTGGCAGAGCCTGGGCGGAGCCTGCTTCGAAAACAACGATGGCGACATCATTGTGTCGTGGGACAGAACCAACCATCGCTGGCTGCTGGCGCAAAACGTGTTTAACGGTCCGCCGTACTATGCCTGCGTCGCAGTCTCAACCAGTGCCGATGCGACCGGGTCCTACTATGAATATCAATTTCCTCTGGCCCAGGATTTTCCTGACTACCCCAAGTGGGGTATTTGGCCCAGCGGATATTTTCAAACCAACAATAACTTCGGCAACGTGAACTTCGACGGCGCCTATGTCTGCGGCTACAACAGCGCGAAGCTGCTGGTGGGCGACCACACGGCCGAGCAGATCTGCTTCCAGTTGACGCCCGGTGACTCCAGCTTGTTGCCCGGTGATCTCGATTCCAATACGCCGCCCCCGGCCAACCAGGACGAATTTTTCATCGGAGCCTACGATTCCGATGGCCAGAACGACCATCTCTATCTGTATTCCATGCACCCGGTGTTCTCGAATCCAACCCAGTCGACATTCGTGGGCAGTGGCTTGGCCAATCCTGTCACCGTGCCTACCTACACTCCGTTCTGCGACAACAGCGAATTTTGCGTTCCCCAGCAGGGCACCTCAACCAAAGTCGATGCCCTGGGCGATCGCGTGATGTATCGCTTCTCCTACTGGGATGATGGTCCGCTGGCCAACGTCAAACCCAACGCCGGCCAACTGCACCAGCAACACTGGTACGTGAACCACGTTACGACGGCCTCGGGCGGACAGGCAGGCGTCCGCTGGTACGAGTTCCGGGCCAACGTGCAGACCGTGAATATCGGTGGCGTGAGGTTGTTCCAGTCGGGCACGTTCGCTCCCGACACAAACTACCGCTGGATGGCGTCGATCGCGCAGGACAAAATGGGCGACATCGCGCTCGGCTACAGCTTGTCGAGTACCTCAGTGTATGACTCCATCAACGCGACCGGCAGGGTGGTCACCGATCCCATCGGACAGATGGAAACCGAAACCTCGCTGGTCGCCGGCACCGGCTCGCAAAGCAGTGGCGACCGCTGGGGCGACTACTCCAGCATGCAGATCGACGGCTCCGACCAGTGTACGTTCTGGTATACCCAGGAGTACTACATCGTTCCCGCCGCCGGCGACAACTGGCAGACACGCCTGGTGTCGTTCAAGTTCAACGGCTGCCAATAAACCATCAGCGACAGCCCCAGGAAAGCCCCACCTTGCTTTGGCGAAGTGGGGCTTTGCCATTGCGGAAGGATTTTCGCTGCAAGCTTGATAGGTTCAGACGTTTTTCGGATTATTGCATTCGAGGGTTGCAGGTCCGGGTATGGGCAGGCCATCGGATGTTCAGCCGCCGCTGCCGGAAGGTTCGATCCTGCTCGCTCGGGCATCTAATTCCCTAGAAGGAATATTCTCAAGTTAGTCTTGGCGAAAACGAACAAACGCGCGCCCGCTGTGTCGGCTAAGAACGCTCTCGACATCTTTCATCCCGCGGTTCGCGATTGGTTCGAAGCGGTGTTTCCTGCGCCTACCAGCCCGCAACTGGAGGGATGGCCGGCGATTGCACGCGGCGAGTCCACGCTCATCCTCGCGCCCACCGGAACCGGCAAGACGTTGGCGGCATTCTTATGGTGCATCAATCGCATCATGTTCACCTCGGTCCCTGCGAATGCGCAGCGCTGCCGGGTCCTTTACATCTCCCCGATTAAAGCTTTGGCCGTCGATGTAGAGCGCAATCTTCGGGCGCCGCTGGTTGGAATTGCGCAGGCGGCGCAGCGGCTCGGCTCTCCGTATCACGAACCCTCGGTGTCGATTCGTACCGGCGACACACCGCAGGCGGAGCGCGCCCGGTTTGCGCGACATCCAGCCGACATTCTGATCACTACTCCCGAGTCGCTTTATCTGTTATTGACTTCGAATGCTCGCGAGGTGCTTCGCTCAATTGAAGTCGTGGTGATCGACGAAATTCATGCGCTGGTGCCGGGTAAACGCGGTTCGCATCTCGCACTTTCGCTCGAGCGGCTGCAACACCTGGTGGGACGACCGATTCAGCGCATCGGCCTTTCCGCCACCCAGCGGCCGCTGGAAGAGGTCGCGAGGTATCTGGGCGGCGCTGAGACTTCCCACAAGGACGAGCGAAAAGAGAAGGCGAGGCACAAAGCGGCAAAGCCAGACACGACGGCGCAAGCAGCGGCGGCAGAAGGGGTCGCAAGTGTGGTCGCAGCGGATGAGGCGATCTCGGAATTCGAGACCACAGCTTTTGCGCCCGTCTATCGACCGGTAACCATGGTCGATGCCAGCTCACCCAAGCGATTGGACTTGCGGGTTGAGGTTCCGGTCGAAGACATGGCCAACCTCGATGAACTCGATACGTTGCCGAGTGGCCCGGCTTCTCAAGGTCCCGAACGTCGCTCGATCTGGAGCGCCATCCATCCCCAGTTGCTTGAGCTGGTTCGGGCGCATCGCTCTACCCTAATTTTCGTAAATAGCCGGCGGCTCGCAGAGCGCATTTCCGGCGCTATCAATGAACTCGCAGGTGAAGATCTGGTTCGCGCTCACCACGGCAGTGTGGCCGTCGCGCAGCGCAAAGATATCGAGGACAAACTCAAGTTGGGAGTTTTGCGCGGCCTCGTCGCCACGTCTTCGCTGGAGTTGGGCATCGACATGGGCGCGGTCGATCTGGTGATCCAGATTGAGTCTCCACCGTCGGTGGCCAGCGGAATGCAACGCGTGGGCCGGGCCAGTCATCACGTTGGCGCTGTCAGCAACGCCGTCATTTTTCCCAAGTATCGTGCTGACCTGGTGGCGTGTGCGGCCATCACGCGGGCCATGTATCAAGGTCAGGTGGAATCGGTCCATTACCCACGCAATGCACTGGACGTACTGGCGCAGCAAATTGTGGCAGCAGTCGCGTTGGAAGATTGGACGGTGGATGAGCTGCTCGATCTGGTGCGTTCGGCAGCTCCCTATGCTGCGCTGACGCGATCGATTTTTGAAAGCGTGCTGGACATGCTGGCCGGCCGTTATCCGTCGGACGAGTTTGCCGAACTGCGGCCGCGCATCACCTGGGACCGTGTGGCCAACAAACTGACCAGCCGGCAAGGTTCGCAGCGCGTCGCCATCGTCAATGGCGGCACGATTCCGGACCGCGGGCTTTACGGAGTTTTTCTGGCGGGTGTCACCAAGGGCGCGCGCGTCGGCGAACTGGACGAGGAGATGGTTTTCGAGAGCCGCACCGGCGACACCATTGTTCTGGGCGCTTCAACCTGGCGCATCGAAGAGATCTCGCATAACCAGGTCGTAGTTTCTCCCGCGCCGGGGGAACCAGGCAAGATGCCTTTCTGGCGCGGTGATTCGGCTGCGCGCCCGGTTGAATTCGGCAGACAGATTGGAACCTTGAGCCGCGAGCTGTTGCGCCTGCCACGGCCGGTGGCGTTCACTAAGCTGGTGGAAGAGCATAGCCTGGACGCCAGCGCTGCCGAGAATCTTCTGCGATATCTGGAAGACCAGGTTGCAGCCACGGGACGCATCCCGAGTGATGAAGATATCGTGATCGAAACCTGCCGTGATGAGTTGGGCGACCGGCGAGTTTGTGTGCTGACGCCGTTTGGTAATGCAGTTCACGCGCCCTGGTGCATGGCGGTGACTTCCAAGCTGCGAGCAGAGCGCGGCTTGGAAGTTGAATCGACGTGGTCCAACGATGGCTTTGTGCTGCGAATTCCCGATAGCGACGATGGGCTGCGCGAGGAAGATCTGTTGCCTTCGCCGGCAGAAGTGAAAGACCTGGTGATTCGCCAGTTGGGTAGCACATCACTGTTTGCCGCCAAGTTTCGCGAGGCCGCGAGCCGCGCGCTGCTATTGCCGAGACCGCGGCCGGGGCTACGCGCGCCGCTTTGGCAACAACGCAAACGGTCGGCTGATCTGCTGGCGGTGGCGTCGCGGTTTTCTACTTTTCCGATTCTGCTGGAAGCCTATCGGGAGTGCATCCGCGATGTTTTCGATCTGCCGGCCGTGGCTTCAATTTTGGCTGCAGTACAACGCGGAGAGATTCGGGTTACCAGCGTGGAGTCGGATCGGCCGTCACCGTTTGCGGCGTCGCTGCTGTTCTCTTATGTGGCGAACTATATCTACGACGGCGATGCGCCGCTGGCGGAGCGCCGCGCGCAGGCCCTCTCCATCGACCAGTCGCAGCTGCAAGAACTGCTGGGCGACACCGACCTGCGCGAGCTTCTGGATGCGGCTGCGCTCGAAGAAGTGGAAGCCCGTCTGCAATCGCTGGAGCCGGAATATCGCGCGCGTCACCAAGACGGTGTTCACGATTTGCTGCTCAAGCTGGGAGACTTGTCGGACGCTGAGTTAGCAGCGCGTTCTGAGAGCGCCGAAATTACGTCGACTATCACTGAGCTCACGAATTCGCGGCGGGCGGTGCGGGTTCGCATCGCGGGCGAGTCGCGTTACATCCCAGCGGAGTATGCGGCGCGCTATCGCGATGCCCTGGGCACTCCGCTGCCGCCCGGACTGGCCGAGGTTTTCCTGGAGCGCAGCGGTGATCCCCTGCGCGAAATCCTGCGGCGTTACGCACGGACTCACGGACCATTCACGGTGGCTGACATTTGCGACCGTTTTGGCTTGCCGCCGGCCGCGGTTGAAGCCGGATTGCGAGTGTTGCATGGGCTGGGCAAGTTGCTGGAGGGAGAATTCCGGCCGGGTGGTGCGCATCACGAATGGTGTGACCCGGAGGTGATGCAGCAGATACGGCGCAAAAGTCTGGCACGTCTGCGACGCGAAATTGAGCCGGTGGAACAAAGTACGTTTGCGCGATTTACGGCACGCTGGCAGGGAGTTTCGGTGCGGCGTCGCGGCCTGGAATCGTTGCTGGACACGGTGGAAAATCTGCAGGGCGCAAGCCTGCTGGTGTCGGAACTGGAGCGCGAGATTCTGCCGGCGCGCATTGCCGGCTATCGCCCGGCCGATCTGGACATGGTGATGGCATCAGGGCAGGTGGTGTGGGTGGGAGTGGAGCAGGTGGGCATTCGCGATGGAAGAGTGGCGCTGTATCTGAGTGAATCGCTGCCGGCGCTGCTGCCTCCGCGGGAATTGCGAAGTGCTGGGGTCGCGCTCTCTGACCGCGCGACGGGGATTCAGGATTTTCTGGCGCATAAGGGCGCGTCTTTCTTTGCGGCGATTCATGCCGGCTCGGGCGGCGGTTACACCGGAGAGACGCGCGACGCTCTGTGGGAACTGGTGTGGGCTGCACAAATCACCAACGACACGTTTCATCCGCTGCGCGATTTGCTGCGACCCAGCGAGTCGCAGCGTCAGCGGAGCGAAGGCACTGCCGGCGCGCCACCGGGGTCGCCCGATTTTGTGCGGCGCTTCCGCTCGCGCAACGAAGGACAGGCGCAGGGACGCTGGTCGCTGATCGCACAGCGCGTCGCGACCCCCATCAGCGTGACGGAATGGAGTGCCAACATTGCGCAGCAATTGCTGGTGCGGCACGGCATCGTGCTGCGGGAGACGGCAATTGCCGAGAATGTTCCGCGGGGATATCCGACGATTTATCCCGCACTGAAAATTATGGAAGACGGCGGATGGGTGCGGCGGGGAATGTTTGTTGCCGGACTAGGCGCCGCGCAATTTGCCATGCCCCCCGCAGTCGACATGCTGCGAAGCCTGCGCTCCGAGCAGGAAACGCTGGAAACACTATTTCTTTCGGCGAGCGATCCCGCCAATCCCTATGGTGCGTCGTTACCATGGCCGCGGCGGGAAGATAACGGCGGAATGACCGATACCGATGACAGCAGCGCGGCGAAGCCCGCGAATGAACGTGCAGAACAGATTGACGGGCAAGTTGCTGCGAGCGGGAGCAGCCCCTCTGGTTCCCATGGGATGTCACGTGCCAGCGGCGCAGGCGTGATTCTGATCAACGGACATTTGACCGCATTTCTCTGGCGCAGAAATCAAGAGATTCAAATCTTCCTGCCGGAAGCTGAACCCGAGCGTACCCGCTTTGCTCGCGAGTTGGGAAAGAAGTTGGCCGAGCTGGCGATTCAGCGGCAGGGCCGAAAAACCGGATTGCTGATCGGCACCATCAACGGCGAGCCCGCACGGCGCCATTTCCTGTCGCGCTTTCTGGAAGAATCCGGTTTCGTGAACACAGCAGGAGGATTCCAGATGCGGAGGATCGCACCGCTAGCCATGCCCGCCAATGAGGATGCCCTTGTCGATAAAGATCCCGCGCTTGATGGCGACGAAGTTGATTCTGACGTTCCCGAGACTGCCTGATGCCAGAGGGTGACACCATCTTCAGGGCCGCGCGAACGCTGAACCGCGCGCTGGCGGGAGCGGTGGTTACGAGATTCGAGACCCAGCTGCCAAAACTTGCGCGAGTCGATTTCGACTGCCGCGTTACCGGACGAACCGTTGAAAAAGTAGAGGCGCACGGGAAATGGATCTTGATGCATTTTTCCGGTGACCTGATCCTGCTTACCCACATGCTCATGAGCGGCAGCTGGCACATTTACCGGCCAGGAGAGAAGTGGCAAGAGCGCGCCGTCGATATGCGGATCCTGGTGAAGACGGAAAAAATCTGGGCAGTAGCGTTTCGTGTGCCGATTGCAGAATTTCATACTGTTGACACGCTGCGACGTCGCCATGGGTTCAGGAATTTAGGGCAGGATGTGTTGGCGGCGGATTTTGATCCCGCGCAGGCCGTTGCCAGTCTGCGCGCTTCTGCTGAGTTGGAAGTCGGCGTGGCGTTGCTGAACCAGTCCATCATTGCAGGATTAGGTAACGTATTTAAATCCGAAGTATGTTTCGCGTGCAGAGTCCATCCATGGCGCCATGTGAGCGAACTAAAGGCCGAGGAATTAGCGTGCCTGGTGCAGACCGCCAGGAAATTTCTGCTGGGCAGTGTCGCCGAGATTTCCCGCGACCAGATCATAACCCATACCGGCACCCGGAGAACCACCGGCGCCCGCGCAGAAGAGCGGTTATGGGTTTACGGGCGGCGCAACCGTCCTTGCCGGCAGTGTGGCACGTTGATTCAATCTCGCAAACAGGGAATTGATGCCCGCACAACCTTCTGGTGTCCACAGTGTCAGCCGGCGGCGGACGGCTGAGATCGTTTCGAATTGCCGTTCTGAATAGGCCGGCATCGGCGCGCGTTCTGCCGGGGTAAGAATGCCAATCCCCGCATTTGGCTGAGTTTTTAGCGCGCAGGAAAAAGCCGCCAAGGTGGCCCTCGGCGGCTGAGACTCCAGTCCACAACTTGCCATGGCGGGAGCTAGTTCGACGGATTTACCTGGATCTTCGCCATCATGCCGCCGTCCTCGTGATCGAGAATGTGACAGTGATAGACGAATGTTCCGGCGATATTCGGATCGCGGAAATCCATGCGCACGGTGATGCTGGGATAGGGGCCACTGCCCGACCAGTTAGGGATTGTGAACGTGTCCTGGAGTTCAGGGTTGGTCACCGGTACTCCGTTAATCGCCATCACCAGGAAATGGAGCTGATGAATGTGGAAAGCGTGGGCCTCGCCGGCCCGGTTCTCAATCGTCCAATCCTCCACTGCGCCGATGTTGGTCACGATCGCCGGCGGATCGTCCATGTGGAAGACCTTCGGTTTTTGCCCATTGACGGTAATGAAGTACTGGGTCGGTCCGTTGCTGCCAATGGTCTGCTCGGAGAAGTAAAGGAGGCGGGTCGCAGTCGGCAACTGGGCCGCAAGGCCCGCGAAGCGCTGCGGATCAGCTGGCGGCTTGAGAGGATGATTGGCCGGATGCGGCACCTTACCGTCGCCGCTGCCAACAATGTTGGCTATCGGCTGTTGCGGATTCGGATTGCCAACCGGACCGGTATCGAAACCCTCGGTCACGAAGGTACCGGTTTGTCCCACGGGAAGGCCGGGCATAATGAATTCCGCGCGCCCTGCCGGAGGAATGTTAATGGTAGTTTCGTAAATAGGGGTAGTCAGCGGAATGCCGTCCAGAGCCACGACTTCCAAGGGCTGCGGCGTGGTCCCGAACTGTACCTGCAAGGTGAGAAATGCCTGGGTGGTAGCGTTCGCCACCCTCCAGAATTCTGCCTGGCCATAGTTAACGTTAATGATGGGCGACGGCGCGAAAGGATAGATGGCCGGCTGGAAGTTGATCGTCAGTTGGTTGGGTCCGGGCAGCCAGGAGTTGGGATTATTAAACTGCTGGCGGATAACGAGCACGCGCTCCGGCAGGCCCTGGGTGCCCTGAATGTTACCTTCAATGATGAACGCTCCGGCTGCACCGCCGTCAACCTGCGTGGTCGTATTGCCGTGCACGTGCGGATGGTACCAGTACATTCCGGGGGCATCGTTCGCGGGCACCTGGAAGTTGTAGGTGAACGGCTGATCGCCGGACTGGATGATGGTATTGATCACGTCGTCCTGATGACAGACGGGCGGAATGTTCATCCCATGCCAATGGATATTGGTCGATCCCGGCAATACCATGGTGCCATTGCAGTCATCTGGAGGGCCCGGACGCTGCGGCGGGGGCACCGTCATATGCATCATGCGTTCCGTGGCCACTTTCTTGGGACCGGGACCGTGCGGGTCGTACGGCGCTTGAATGTTGTCGGTGAAGGCCAGGTTGAGAGTGTCGCCGGGATTCAGTCGCAACGTGGGCGCTTCGACCTGTCGTCCCTGATACAGGTAGACATAGCAATAGTGCATGAAGCCGTCAGAGCCCTGCGCGTTTTGCAAAGTCATACTCAGGTTCAACACCCCGTTCTGACTGTACAAATCCAGCGGATTCAGCACCGGATTACCCGGCAGCGGGCGCATGGGGCAAGTCGGCGCCTGGGCCGAAGCGGCTACGAGGGAAACTCCACACAACACAGCAAGTAGAACAGCTCGAAACAGTGAACGCATTCCTGACTCCCTGAAGTCCTTTTGGTACACCAACCACGTGATTAAGTTTGCACCCGGTAACTGGGTTGACTGCTGAGCGGCTTTTGCGCTTTCTTAAAGCCGCCCGCTCGCAACCGTGTTCAAAATAGTCTTGGCGGAAATGACTGTATCGACAAAAGCCCGTTACTGAACGAATCCATCACGGGGGAAGTGGACGGCTCGGTGAGAGTGCAGGTGACGCCGTTCGAAACCACCTGAAGAATCCCGATCGAGGAGCCCAGCGGTGCGAACTCAGCAAAGTACAGTACGCTACCAGTCCCGCTGTTATCCCTGGTTACCAGCGATCCGACATAGGTCCAGGGATTGTAAAAGTTATTCAACGGCGCGGAACTGCAACCCGCGGTAATCTTGCCGGTGTTCTTGTTGAAGAAGGCGGCAGTAACGGTATTACCCTGACTGTTGCCGATGTAGAGAATGCTTTCATCGGGACTAAGCCAGACGCTGGCGGAATTAAAGCCGGGACCTACCGCACTGTGCGCCGTGCCCACCGTGTACTGCCGTGTGGTGGTCAGCTTGCCGGAAGAAATGTCCGAGACCTCGATGGTGGTGGGTATCGAGGCATCGCCAAAGATGGCAAAGTGCCCGTCCTGGGTGATGTCGACGCCCTCGGGAAAGTAGGCGGCCGCAAAACCGGTTGAGTTCTGCTCATCATTGTTCGACATAGGCACGCCATTGGAGATGTTGAAGGACTGAATCGAACCGTCTCCATAGGCGACCACCAGAATATTTCCATTGATCGCCATCCCACCGACCCAGCCACCGTTCAATCCGGCTGCGGTCACGTCACCCAGGAACGTGAGTTGGCAGCCGGCTCCGATCGCAAACGTGCCAATGGTGTTGGAGGCTGTATATCCGGCATAGAGGTAGTTTTGATTCAGCACCAGCCCGATACCGTTGGTGTTGCCGGAGTCAGTCGAGGAGCCGAAAAAATTTCCCACTCGCGTCTGGGACTGAATGTTGATGGCTGCGATGTCGCCGCTGCCGGCATTCGAGGCATACACGCATTGCGCAGAACTGTCTCGCAGTAAGTTCACCCGCGGGGTCCCGAAAAAGCCGCCGCCTATTCCTTTGCCGCCGGTATTGATATCGGCTTGGAAGGTCAGGGTAGGGCCGTTTGCGGTATTTCCAGCCAGGAAGAAGCTTACATAGCTGTGCAGTAGGCCATCGTCATTGGTCATTACATAGGTGGATTGGGAGGGAGCAGGGGATGGGTTATCCTTGGCCGCACAAACCACGACCAGCGATGCCAGCACGATGGCTGTCAGAAACAATCTCAACCTGGACTTCATGTCTTTTGATTCCTCTGGAAGGCTAAGCAACGGCGCAATGGATGCTATTACGGAAAGGCTGCCAATTCAAGCTGCAGTGTTAGCTGCTTATTCAAAATCAAAAATGCAGGAGTGCAGTTTTTGGCCAGATTTGCATCTGGTCTTCTAATTACTACTCACGTCGTAATTCAGCGTATTCTGGCTCCAATTTCATTTGCGCCCGGTATAGATTCTTGACGCTTGTTGTCACGGAGATCATGCACGCATTTCAAGCGGCTGCGCGCAATACGATTTGAGAAATTCAAGGTTCCGTTTCACTCCGACTCCCATGGTGGTGACACGGCATAGTCCTGCTACTTTGGGCTGGGGCGGTGCATTGTCTTCGCAACTCTGTGCAACAGGCGTTGCAAGTAGGCTGCGACAAAATTCGACCCGACAGGAAATAGCCGACCTGACTTGCGGCAGAATTTGCGCTGTTTACTGCTGGATGCGCAGCCGGGCGGCTGAAGTTCCCCGGCAACGCGCCCACAGCCCGCGGCGGTCGGGGCGAGACCGTCTGCTCCGGTGCCCATAGCTAAGCAGAACTAAAAGTCAATACTCCGGCGGAAGCCGCAAGGTACGCCGCCTCAAACCGACGGTCCAGATTTCCAGGCAAGAAAAATTCAGCCTGGCTTAAGGTTCGCTCCTTCATTCTGATCCCTTGTTCGTGTGAGGGAGTGGTGTACTCGAAGACCATCGTGCTTATGGGAGTTTTGCTGGCTGCGACGCTGATCTCGCGTGCCCAAACCGGACTCCCACAGACGGGTACATCCAGCGCGCAATCGACTTCCGCGGTCATCTCCTTAACTTTGGCGGATGCGCTGTCCCTTGCCAAAACCAACAATCCGCAATTCCAAGCGGCGGTCATGCAACTGGGACTGGCGCGTGAGGACCGGGTGCAGGCTCGCGCCACGCTGCTCCCGGGCGTGGATTACAACAATGGCTTTATCTATACGCAAGGAAACGGCACCACCACCGGACGCTTCATCGCCAACAACGGTGTGCACGAATACATCAGCCAGGGAGCGGTCCAGCAAACCTTGGGCGTGGGGCAGGTTGCCGATTACCGGCGCACGGCTGCCGCACAGGCATTGGCCCGGGCGAAGGCAGAGATTGCGGCTCGCGGGCTGACAGTCACCGTGGTGCAGGCTTACTTCGGATTGCAGGCGGCGCAAGAAAAAACCGCTTCCGCGCAGGCCGCCAACGAGGAAGCGCAGAAGTTTCTGGAGACGAGCCGGCAATTGGAGCGGGGCGGCGAAGTGGCGCATTCCGATGTGATCAAAGCCCAGATCCAAGCCACCGATCAGCAGCGCGCGGCGCGAGAAGCGAAGCTGGCGATGGAAAACGCGCGTCTGAATCTGGCGGTGCTCTTGTTCCCCACTTTCTTCCAGGAATTCACGCTGGCAGACGATCTGGCGGCCGCCCCGGCCCTTCCTCCCATCACGGATGTGGCCCAGATGGCGCGCAAGAACAATCCCGAGTTGAGCGCCGCGTTTGCCGCGCTGGAGATTGCCAACAACGAAGTTACGGTGGCGCGTGCCGGTCATCTTCCGTCGCTGGTGCTGGACTATTTCTATGGCATCGATGCGAACCGCTTCGCGGTTAACGGTGACGGCTTCCGCAATCTTGGCTATGTGGCGATGGCGACTTTGAACATTCCGGTGTGGCATTGGGGCGCGATCGAAAGCAGGGTGAAGCAGGCCGAATTAGAGCGGCATCAGGCGAAAGTGGAATTGAGCGCGGCTCAACGGCAAGCGGTTGCCGAGCTGCAATCCTTTTATGCGGAGGCGGAGACCGCTCGCGACGAGTTGGACATGTTGCGCAACTCCGCCGATCTGGCTGCTGACAGTTTACGGCTGACCTCGCTGCGGTATCAGGCTGGCGAGGTTACGGCGCTGGAAGTGGTGGACGCGCAAAATACCTTGACTCAGGCGCGCAACAACTATGGCGACGGGCAGGCGCGATATCACGTTGCGCTGGCGAATCTGCAGACGCTGACGGGGAGCTTCTGAGGATTGCCAAGTCGCGATGCAGTTAGAAAGTTAATCATGCTTACCATCCATGCAAGTTGTCATGCTGAGCGCAGCAATCGCCGGTTTCGCGATTGCGAAGTCGAAGCGTCGCTATCGTGGGCAGCGCCCGCGGGGCTGGCGATAGACGCCCTTCGACTTCGGCGGTCAAGCGCCGCCGGGGCTCAGGATGACAGTCAGGAAGAAGGTAGCGCCAAAACCAGCAGCTTGCTGAGGATGACAGTCAAGAAAAGTCACTTTCCGGGTGGACTGTTGGCGGTTCTCTGCTGCTTTATTGTGCTGCTCACCTCGTGCTCAAAGAAGGAAGAAGAGCCGCAGCCGCTTGTCACCGTCCAGACCGCGCCGGTGGAGCGGGGCGCGATCCAGCAGATAATCACAGCTCCAGCCATCCTCTTTCCGCGCGATCAGGCGGCCATCACTCCAAAAATTGTGGCGCCGGTAGAGACTTTTTACGTGCATCGCGGTAGCCGGGTGTATCGCGGCGAATTGCTGGCGGTGCTGGAGAATCGCGATCTGGCAGCCGCCGAAATGGAGGACAAGGGTATTTATGAGCAGGCGCAGGCGGCCTACGGACTGGAGACTTCGTCGGCGCTTCCCGAGGAATGGCAGAAAGCTGAACTCGATCTAAAGACTGCCAAGGACAGTTACGAGGCGCAGCAGAAAGTTTACGACAGCCGGCGAGTTCTGTTTCAGCAGGGCGCGATGCCGCGTAAAGAGCTGGACGCCTCGGGCGTATCGCTGGTGCAGGCCAAGGCACAGTACGAGATCGCCGAGAAGCACTTAGCCGCACTACAGTCGGCGGGAAAACAACAGCAGTTGAAATCGGCGAAAGGACAGCTCACCTCCGCCCAGGGCAAGTATGAAGGCGCGGCCGCGCAGCTGGCGTATACAGAAATTCGCAGCCCCATCGACGGCGTAGTTACCGATCGGCCCGGCTATCCCGGCGAAACGCCGCCGCCGGGGACGCCGCTGCTTACCGTAATGGACACTTCATCGGTAACGGCGCGCGCCCATATCCCACAGAGTGAGACTGCCACACTGAAGCCGGGCGACGCCGCCACCATTGACGCTCCTGGCGGTATTCACGTCAGCGGCAAAGTGACGCTGATCAGTCCGGCACTCGATCCCAACAGCACCACGGTAGAAGTGTGGATTGAGGCCGCCAATCCCGATGGACATCTGCGTCCGGGAACTGCGGTGACGGCCGTGATGTTTGCCAAAACTGTTAACGATGCAGTGATGGTTCCTGCAGCGGCATTGCTGAAGAGCGCAGAAGGCACGAGCACGGTGATGATTGTCAGCCAGGGCCGCGCCCACCAGGTTGCGGTCGGGACCGGCATTCGCCAGGGCGAGCGCGTGCAAATAGTCAAAGGCCTGGGCGGCAATGAGACAGTGATCGTGAACGGCGCTTACGGCCTGCCTGACAACACGCAGGTGAAGCTGGCGCCCGCAGAATCTGAAAAGCCGAACTCAGGCAACAGTAAGGGGAAGGATTAGGTGCGCGCCGGGATGAAGGCCTGGCTGCAACCCCGGCGCGTGCCCGGCCCCGGCGACGAGGGCTATTGGTTCACGCGCCACGCGAAGTCACTCATCTTTCTCATCCTTATTCTGGCTATGGCAGGCGCGTATCTGGCATTCACCATTCCGATTTCGGTGTTTCCGACCACCGATTTCCCACGCGTAGTGATTGGAGTGGACAACGGCGTGATGCCCATCGATCAGATGATGGTGACCATCACGCGACCCATCGAAGAGTCGGTCAACAGCGTGCCCGGACTGCAACAGGTACGCTCGGTCACCAGCCGGGGATCAGCCGAGGTCGACCTGTTTTTCGACTGGCACGAGGACATGGTGACTACCTTGCAACTGGTGGACGCGGCCCTGGCAAGTGTTCGCGCCCAACTGCCCGTAACGGCGACCATTCAAACCCATCGCCTGAACTTCGCCAGCTTTCCCATCATGGGTTACAGCCTGACATCCGACACTGTGGCACAGACCGACTTATGGACCATTGCGACCTACGACCTGAAGCCACGGCTCAATCGCGTGGACGGAGTTGCGAGCGTGGTTGTGCAAGGCGGCCAGGAACCAGAGTTCGCCATCACCCCCGATCCGGCCAGGCTGCTGGCCGCCGGAGTTACGGTCAGCGACATTCTGGATGCGGTGCGCCGCACGAACCTGATCGACTCGCCCGGGCTGCTGCCGGAGAATCATCAGCTTTACCTCACCCTCATCGATGGGCAAGTGAAGGACCCGCAGCAACTGGGGCAGATCGTAATTAAGACAACGCCGACCGGAATTCCGGTGCGCGTTGGCGATGTAGCGACGGTGGCGGCGGGAGTGAAGCCGGTTTACACCGTAGTCACCGCAAACGGCAGACCGGCGGTTCTGCTCAATGTCAATCGCCAGCCCGACAGCAACACGGTGGCCGTGGCCTACGAAGTACACGCCGAAATCGAACGCATTCGGCAGAACCTGCCGCCGGGCATCCAGGTCCGGTCGTTTTACGATCAGTCGCAGATTGTGACCGCATCGATCGACAGCGTCCGCGATGCCATTCTCATCGGTCTGATCCTGGCAACGCTCATCATGGTGCTTTTCCTGCGCGATTGGCGGGCCTCGTCCGTGGCCGGGCTGGTCATCCCAGTCACCGTGCTGGTGACATTTGTGGTGTTGAAGGTGCTGGGCGAGAGTTTCAACCTGATGACGCTGGGCGGACTGGCGGCGGCGGTGGGCCTGATCATCGATGATGCGATTGTGGTGGTGGAAAATATCACTGTCCATCGCGATGCGGGACAGAAGCGCTTCGAAGCCATTCGCAGTGCGCTGAGCGAGATCACCGCGCCGCTAATCGGCTCAACCATCACGCCCATCGTCGTTTTTCTGCCGCTGATCGCCGTTACCGGGGTGACTGGAATTTTCTTTCGCGCCCTGGCTGTTACGGTTGCCGTGTCGCTGCTGACTTCGCTTGGCCTGGCGCTGACCTGGACACCGATGCTCAGTCAATACCTGAGCCGCCAAAGCAACTACGTACCGCCGGACGGTGACGTGAGCGAGGAAGATCGCTTGCGGGCAGCCGAAGAAGCCGGGGTGGGGCCGCGCCTCCGCAAGGTAATCACGATCTATGAACGCTGGCTGCGCTCCGCGTTGCAACGTCCACGGTGGGTGGCAGGGTTCGCCGGGCTGCTGATCGTGGCCTCGTTCTTCTGCTACAAGGCGCTGGGAACGGACCTGCTGCCCGCGATGGACGAAGGCGGATTCGTACTCGACTACATTACGCCCGCGGGAACGTCGCTTGCTGAAACCAATCGCATGATCGCACATATCGAACAGATGCTGCGCGACACTCCCGAAGTGGAAGGTTACTCGCGGCGCACCGGGTTGCAACTGGGACTGGCTGCGGTGACCGAAGCCAACACCGGCGACATTGCGGTAAAACTGAAAAGCAAGCGCAGCCGCGGGGTCGACGAAATCATGGAAGAGCTGCGCAGCCAGATCCGGCAGCAGGAGCCCGCAGTCGACGTCGAGTTCACCCAGGTGCTGCAAGACATGATTGGCGATCTGTCGAACTCGCCGCAGCCGATTCAGATTAAGCTGTTCTCGCCGAACCCGGCGCTGCTGGCCGAGTGGGCGCCACGCATCGGCGACGCCATCGCCAAGATTCCCGGTGTGGTGGACACGCTGAATGGAATCGAGAACACCATCAGCGGTCCGGCTACGGTGTTTCAAGTTGATCCGGCCGTGGCGGCGCGCGCCGGTTTTACGCCGGAAGAAGTAGCCATAGATGCGTCGGCAATTCTGGAAGGCGAGCCAGCGGCGACACCTGTCATCGCGCAAGACATCGCTTACACTATCCGCGTGCGCTATCCCGAGAGTAATCGCCGTTCCCTGGAAGCGATGAGCAACACCCTGCTGAACAGCGCGGCGGGGCGCACCGCGACCTTGGGCACGCTGGCGAAGGTGACGCAAATGCCGGGACAGACGGAGATTCGCCGCGAGAATCTGCAGCGCAACGTCGTGGTCACGGCCCGCCTCGACAATCGCGACCTCGGCAGCGGGGTGGCGGCGGTGCAGAAGGCGGTGAACGCTCTGCACGTTCCGCCGTCGATTCGCGTAGTGTACGGCGGGACCTACGCTGAGCAACAACAATCATTTCGCGATCTGATGCTGGTGCTGGTGCTGGCGATCCTGCTGGTGTTCACCGTGCTGCTGTTCGAATTTCGCACGCTGGCTGCGCCGGTTGCGATCCTGGCCTCCGCACTGCTTTCGACCTCGGGAGCATTTCTGGCGCTGTTGATCACGGGCACGACCTTCAACATCGCATCGTTTATGGGTCTGATCATGGTGATCGGGATCGTGGCCAAGAACGGCATCCTGCTGCTGGACGCGGACCAGCGATTTCGCGCGGAAGGATTGCCGGCTTCCGAGGCTATGATTCAGGCGGGACGGCGGCGCTTGCGTCCTATCGTAATGACGGCCCTGGCGGCGGTGGCCGGCATGTTGCCGTTGGCGTTGGCGCTGGGCGCAGGCTCGCAGATGCTGCATCCGCTGGCGATCGCGGTTATTGGGGGCATCACGATTTCGATGGTGTTGTCGCTTATCATCACGCCGGCGCTGCACTACTACCTGAGTTATGAAAGGGTGAGATAGCGTCCCCTGCCAGTCGTCAGCTGTCCGTCAAAGCAGGTCTCTCGACTCGCTACGCTCCTTCGTGAGGACAGAACGGATTGGCGGAGCTGTGTTGTCTCATATAGAGGTCGTTCGACTGCGGGGGGAGAGGCGCCTGCAGTTAGGTTGACACTTACAAACCGATCAATCGGAACAGGAGCTCAGCAATGAAACGGATTTTTGCTATTGTCCTTACGGCCGCCATTTTCGCGGCCGTACCTGCATTCGGGCAGAAACAATTCAAGATAGTGGATCGCGTCAAACTTGGTGGTGAAGGCGGCTGGGACTATCTTACCTATGACAATGTGGAACATCGGCTATTCATTACGCGGGGCAGCCACGTCATGGTGGTGGACGCGGTCACGCTGAAGGTTACGGGCGACATCCCGGATTTGTCTGGCATCCATGGGGTGGCCCTGGCTCAGGACTTAGGCCGCGGCTTCGTCAGCAATGGCGGCGACAACACGGTGACGGTCTTCGACCTGAAAACCCTGAAAAAGCTGGACAGCGTGAAAGTGGGCGAGCGACCCGACGCGATTTTGTACGAACCGTTTAACAAGCGCGTTTTCACCTTCAACGCCCGCGGCCAGAATTCCACAGTGATCGATGCGGGCAGCGGTAAGCTGGTCGGCACAATCCCGTTGGGCGGCAAGCCTGAGTTTCCCGCCAGCGACGGCCACGGCAAGCTGTACGTCAACATCGAAGACAAGAGCCAGATTGCACAAGTGGACGTAAGCAAGTTGGTGGTGCTGAACACGTGGCTGGTCGCACTGTGCCAGGAGCCGAGCGCGCTCGCCATCGACGTTGAACATCACCGGCTGTTCGCGGGTTGTGGCAACAAGATGATGGCCGTGGTCGATTCCGACTCTGGCAAAGTGGTGACCACGGTTCCCATCGGCGAAGGAGTGGATGCTGGCCGGTTCAATCCCAAGACGCAGGAAATTTTCATGTCGTGCGGCGAAGGCGTGCTGACTGTGATCCACGAGGACAGTCCGGACAAGTACACCGTTCGCCAGAACCTGGCGACGGTCAAAGGCGCGCGGACGATGGCGCTGGATAATGAGAATGATGTGGTTTACCTGGTGACGGCACAGCGGGTCTCAACCCCACCTACGACGGGACAGAGACCGGCGATGGTGCCGGGAAGCTTCGAGCTGATCGTGGTGAAGGCAGAATAGGAAAGGCAGTGGTCAGCCGGCAAAAACAGATCCCTCGCTGCGCTCGTGATGACAAATCGCGGCTGGAGCCGCGTGGTGGAATACAGGGTTCTTCGACTCCGGCGTCGAAGCTCCGCTTACGCTCAGACGGCCCAAAAGCGATTGTCGATGGCCAGTTGCCCGGCAATCGCGGGAGGCGTCACTTGGATTGCGGAGGTTTGGAATTGTCCATGTGCTGCGGATTCGTCGGCTGAGAATTGTCCTTCATTTGTCCCGAGTTCTTGAGGAAGACAACGGTCTTCCAGATGTCATCGTCGCTCAACACACCTTCCCAGCCGGGCATGGCAGTAAAGCGAACGCCGTACTTGATCACGTAAAAGAGATTGCCGTCAGGATCGTCGGGAGTGAAGTTCATCAGCTGCGGCACCGAAGGATAAAACTTGGTGCGCATGGGCGAGATCGGCTGTTTCAGGCTGCCATGGCAGAAAGCGCAGTTCTTGTCGTAGGTCATGGAGCCATCCATGATGTTGTCCATGGTCGGCTGAAACGGATTAGCCTGCTTGGGAGCATGATCGTCGACCCAGGCGTCCACCGACCTGTTGGCTGTGCGGCGCTCAAACGTGCTGGCCGTGTTGCCGACGGCTCGGGTATCGAAGTGTCCCGTGGTGGTGTAATAGTAGGCTCCGCCGAAAACTACCAACAAGGCAACAATCAATCCCAAGATGAATCCGCGCATTTCTCTCCTCTAAAGGCTGGAAGGGTTGCCGGGCCGCAGAATTCATCATCCTACTACGAGCCAGCGAATCTGGTCGGGGAGCTTTACAAATCGTAACCTGCTCGTAATCGGATTGGGAGCGGGCGGGTTCAGTACCGTTTCAGCCTGCGAGCTTCACGTACTATGTCTTCCACCTTGGGCAGAAACGCTTCCTCCAGCGGCGGCGAGAACGGCACGGGACTGTCAGCCGAGGCAATACGCGTGATTGGTGCGTCTAAGGAATCGAAGCACTCTTCGTTAATGACGGCCGCAACTTCGCCGGCAATACCGCCGGTTTTGGTGTCCTCGTGCAGCACGATTACGCGGTTCGTCTTCTCCACTGTTTGGCGGATAGCATCGCGATCGAGCGGCAACACGGTGCGCAAGTCGACAACTTCGAGATCGATACCTTCCTTCGTCAGAATGTCGGCCGCCTCCAGCGCGACATAAACCATCGCGGCATAGGTGATAACGCTGACGTCGGTGCCTTCGCGTACCACGCGTGCCTTGCCGATCGGCACGGTGTAATCCCCGGCGGGCAGCTCTTCCTTGACACGGCGATAGAGAAACTTGTGCTCGAAAAACAGCACCGGGTTGTTGTCGCGGATCGCTGACTTGATCAGACCTTTGGCGTCATAAGCGCTGGCCGGGCAGATCACCTTCAATCCAGGTGTATGCGCAAAATAAGTCTCGGGATTCTGCGAGTGAAACGGGCCACCGTGTACTCCCCCCCCCGACGGTCCGCGCACGACGACCGGCACCGGCGCGCCCCAGCGATAATGCGCTTTCGCCAGCATGTTATTGATCTGGTTGAAGGCACAACTGATGAAGTCCATGAACTGGAATTCCGCCACCGGACGCATGCCGGTAAGCGCCGCGCCAAAGCTGGCGTTGATGATGGCCATCTCCGAGATGGGCGTGTCAACGACGCGCTCCGGGCCGAAGCGATCGATCAGCCCGTCGGTGACTTTGAACGCTCCGCCATAAATGCCGATGTCCTCGCCAATGCAGAAAACCGCGGGATCGCGCTCCATCTCTTCCCAGATCCCCTGGCGAATTGCTTCCAGATACGTGACTGCTGCCATGGAAGGAGATTTTAAATCAATCGCAGGCTTCGCCTTAGCGACTCGACGAAAATGCAAAGATTCGGAGGCCGATCCAGCAACCGAGCGCTTCCAGTAGTGCGAGCAGCACCGCGCTGACTTGGAAAGGCAAGCGCAACCCGTTGGGCGCCATGCGAAAGACATTGTCGGAACCGGCGCTGAGAAAATGAGTGAAGCCGCCGCTGACCAGCGCTGTCCCGAGGGGAAGGATGATCACAATTCCGGCCAGTTTGGGAAATCCTTTAGCAAAGGCGAGCAGGCCGGCGATGGGAAACAGATTAATCAGAAGCAGCAGCAAAATCGCGAGCCGAGGAAAGCCAAGCTGAACTTTAACCAGCAACGTCACGTGCCAGATCACGACGGCATAATGTGCGAAGACAATCGGCATGCCCCACAGAAGGAGCCTGCGCCGCAGATCGGTTACCCTGGATTGCAAAAGAACCTCTCCTGCAACTGCCTAAACAGCTCCCGGGCTGAGGGAATCGTTCAGCCTCGGCGGCGGTGCTCCCACCGGCTTGCCGCAATAAGGGCAGACAATATAATCGCGGCTGATGGCGTGTCCGCAATGCAAACAAGTGGGCGAAACGGCATAGCCGCACTTGGCGCAGTAGCGAAAGTCGGTTCCAATGGCCGTGCCGCAGTGAGGACACGGCGTCACCAACGGCTTGCGCAGCAGGAAGTACGCGATAAAGCCGATCGGCTTGGGAATCAGGATAACAAGCACCGTCCACAGCACCGCGTTCATGCCGCGGCGCTTGGCATCGGCGTAGATGTAGCCGATCAGCAGGATGGTCGCCACCATCAGGGTTGCGGCCAGGAGGCCCAGCAGCGTCCACCACGGCTCGGGCGGAAGATCGTGCCCGCTGAAGTGGGGAATGATCTTCTCGAACAGCGCTTCCACCGCGATGAAGCTGATGGCGGCGGCGATGCCCCAACCGGTCGGAATGATGCGCAACTCCTGCGCGAAACGTGATCGAGCTTGCGTCATGGGCGGCCTCCTTGCCGCTCTTCTCCCAGCCATGCCAGCGTGACCGAGCGATCAATCACCGGATGCGACGAGGCCAGCATAGCCATGGCAACGATGACGGCAGGCACCAGCCAGGCGACGAATATGCCTGGTTCGACAATGGCAGGCGACCATCCCAGGCGCGCTGCCCCCCAGCCACCAAACTTCAACCATAGCCACGCCGATAGCGTGGACGACAAAGCTCCGATGCAGAACGAAACTGCGATCAGAACGATCCGCGAACGCCGCTCTTCCATGAAGAGGGCGTGTGCCCGCAGCCTCGCTTGCGTCGCCGACACCAGCGCCGGGCTGGCCGTGATGGCGACTGCGCGTAGCAGTTCACCGGTACTATCGCAGGCCTTCGCGTAGCCGGCGCATTCGGTACACTCCGCCAAATGAGAATCCAGCCAGATTGCGTCGGGGGAGGAAACGCCTTCCACTCCGCGCCGGGTGATGAGGTCGATAGCGCGCTCGTGCTCGCGATTGGTCATTGCGCGCCTCCCTTTTGGGGTTCCCAACTCGCGTTGTTTTTGCGCGAGTCGGGATGGAGCGCGGGCCGCAATGCCTGCACGCCGCGATAGATTCTGGTTTTGACGGTGGATACGGGAATGCGAATCAACTGTGCAATCTCCTCTAGCTTCATCTGTTCCTGGAAGCGCAGTACCAGGACTTCACGAAAGATGGGAGCTACCTGGGCCAAAGCTTCGTGGAACCTTTCCTGCTGTTGCCGGTCGACCGCCAGGTCAAAAGGTGAAGGCCCGGTTGCGGGCGGCTCAAACGGCGTGCCCTCCTCGGGATCTTTCATTTCGTCCAGACTGCTGACATTCCGTTTGCGCAAGTGGTCGATGGCAACATTGTGTCCGATCGACATCAGCCAAGTCACGAAACGGTTGCGCCCATCATAAAGATGACCTTTTTCCAGCACTCGCAGCCAAGTTTCTTGGAAAAGATCCTCCGCGACGGCGCGATTGCCGGTCAGGTGCAGCAGGTAACGCAGCAACCGGTGCTGATACTGCGCGATCAAGGCATCGAGCAGATCCGGATCGCGCTGCCGGAGCCCACGTGCGATTTGGGCCTCTTCGGTTTCCATCGGAACCAGCAAACTGAAAGCGGTGGCGACCATACTAACGGGATATACGAGGCAGGGGGAGAAAAAGACTCATGGGACGGCGGTCAAGGGTCCCGGGGGATATCTTGATCCCCAGGCGCTCCTGCTCTCATCCAAAGCACAGAGTCGCTTTTCGCCCTTAGCTGTTAGCCGTTAGCTCTTAGCTTTCGTGATTAGATGTTCGCCGAGCCCGATAGCTGAAAGCGAATTGCCGTAAGCTAAGAGCTAAAGGCTAAGAGCTAACAGCTCGTCGCTTCTTATGTTCATCCAGGTCCTCAATCTCGGCTTGGTTTCGTACGAAACCGCACTGCATCTGCAGCGCACCCTGCTGGAGATGCGTAAGGCGGGCCGCATCGGCAACACACTGCTCCTTCTGGAGCATCCGCCGGTCATCACCTTGGGCCGCAACGCCCAACTCGATAACGTTCTGGCGTCACCCGAATTCCTGGCGCAGCGTGGAGTCGAACTGTTTGAAATCGATCGCGGGGGCGACGTCACCTTTCACGGGCCGGGACAACTGGTCGCCTATCCTATCTTCGACCTGCGCAGCTTCGAGCCGAAGGTTGGTGCGGTGGAGTTCGTCCGCCGGCTGGAAGAAGTCCTGATTCGCACCTGCGGCGACTTCGGAATAGGCACGCAGCGCATCAAAGGCTTGACTGGAGTTTGGACCTACGCGCTACGCAATAAGCCGGAAGCCAAGATTGCGGCGATCGGAGTACACATCTCGCGCGGCGTCACCACCCACGGGTTTGCCTTGAATGTCAGCACCGACCTGGATTTCTTTACCCTGATTGTTCCCTGCGGGCTCGCGGGTAAGCCGGTCACTTCGATGGAACGGGAGCTGCAGAAATCTTTGACCACGGATGAAGTTGCGACGGCGGCTTCGCGCAATTTCGGACGCGTTTTTCAGTCCCAGATGCTGTGGCTGGAGTCGCTGGACGACCTGCTGGCGGACGCCGCAGAACCGGAGAAAACTTCTATTGTCCGGCCGCCAGTGTCGGAACCTCCCGCGAATCAGGACACTCCCGCCCGCGCACCGAGAGAGCTGCGCAAGTTACATGGGGATGGAAGCGAGCTCGCCTAGTCAGTAGGCAGCCGTTACCTGGCGGAGAACGCAATATTAGCGTCGAAGCGGGCAGGCTTATCGTTTCTGAGATATGGCCGGAAGTGCCATTGATCCACTGCGGCGTAGGCCGCCATAAACACCTCATTGTCGAAATTATTGGGGTTTGGGATACCAATGATTTTGCCGCTCTCATCCACGCTAACGCTGATGGTTACCGTAGTTCCTGTTGGCAGACACTGCGCTTCAACTATGTTTGTTGCCAGCGTGCGCGCTTCTTCGTTGGTCAACAACGGTATTGGGTTTGCCACCTTTGTATCGAAGGCAAAGGTCAAGACCGTTTCTAGTTGAACAGGTAGCCCCTCAACCGCAACCGTTTTGAATCGCCAGTTCTTGACCTGATCGCGTACTGAATCGTCCAACCCAGCGTTGTCAGAGTTTAGGGGCCATGCTTCGCGAACTCGTCCGGACCTGTCTGTCGAAACATAAATGCTGACGACGCCGGAGGCCTTTCCGCTGCGGACACTCGGCCACTGAATCGCTGGAGTATTCAAAGCAAGCGTGTCGGCAACCGCTTGATCGATCTTCAGGCTGCGGATGGGTTGATTTGCTACTAACTGATTTTTGGCAAAGAGTTTTTCGTCCGGGTCAGTCATGACACTAAGTTCCGTAAGCCTGGCGACCAGCGTGGTTCCCGGTTCCGGATCGTCAGTAATTCTGCGTGCAACAAGCTTCTTCTCGAAGGGTTGATAGTCTTCAAAGAATGCCGAATACGAAGGTGTCACAATCGACTTCAACAGACCGCGGTGGGCATCGAAGCAAAATACCTGATATACCGAATTTTGTGCAGACTGCTCGCCCACCTTCGTCTGAAGTTCGGCACATCGCTCCGATTGCTGGGTTTCATCCTGCAGCTGGGCGTTGACCTGGGTCAGTTGGGCGAGCATAGGAATCGGGTTAAATACAGCGGTCACTAATTTACTCAGCCAAAGAGGATAGTAGTCACCCGTGTCTTGCTCGAATTGTTCATTTCTTGACTGCACCAGGACTTGTGAGAACTTTGGCGATGAGATGGTCCGTCGCCATTTCTCCGGTGATACCCAGTATTCCTCTATCTCAGCCCGGTAACCTGAATCGGGATTAGACCTTTCGATTATCGTTGCCTTTAGATGGAAAGGTGAACTGCCCGGCAGGTTAAGCTGTGATATTTCGATAGCACGAGCAGCAGCATCTGCAAGCAAGGTCGTTTTGTTCTGGCCGCCAGCGACTGATGAAAGAGACAACAAGGCAGGTAGCAATGCCTTGCCGCCCACGTGACGTAGGTTCGTCAGATTCATAGCGGACCCAGCGTAGCACGATTTATACATGTCGAATTCTTAAAGCCGGCGGAGCGCACCAGCATTTTCCCATTAGCGAACACGCCATTTCTGCCCGTGCTGGCTTTTGCCGCCAGCTTGCCTCGGCCGCAGCATGCGTTTATCGTTGCTTCTGTACCTATGTCTCACAAGAAGCGCTCAACTGCCAACCTTCCGCAAAAGAAGTCGAGCTACGTTCCGCTGGCTCCGGCGAAGCCATCGAAATCACCCGCGCCGTCCGAACAAGCCGACGGCTCGCCCAAGCCAACGGACACGAAAGTCGCGCGCCAGACTGATGCGGTGAAAGCCGACGCGAAGGGCAACCAGACCGCCGGCAACCACGACGGCCCGGCTTCTTCCGCGCTGCGCTCCTACAACATTCCCGACTACCGCCTCGAGCGTCCCGAGTTTCGCATCTTCATGTCGGGCGAAGGATCCAGCATCGAGTACCGCATCGAAGGCGACTTGAGCGCTGCTGCGCCGCCTATTCGAGAGTCGAAATATCTTTCGCGTGAGCAATGTGTCGCGATCTATCGCTGGATGCTGCTCAACCGCCGTATGGAAGTAGCCCTGGAAAATCTCTACAAGCAGGGAAAAGTTGTCGGTGGTATTTACTTCGGGCTCGGGCAAGAGGGTTGCTCATGTGCCTCGGCCTATGCGCTGGCGGCAGACGATTGGCTGGGGCCAATGATCCGCAACCAGGGTGCGATGCTGGTGCGAGGTTTCAGTGCGCGCGACATTATGCGGCAGTACATGGCCAAAGGCGACTCGCCCACTTGGGGACGGGACGCCTCGTCGCACTTTGGAGATTTCCAGAAACGCAATGTATGCGCGCCAATTTCCATGCTGGGCGAGCTCATCGGCGTGATGGCAGGTGTCTGTCTGGGAGCGCGGTTGCAAGGGAAGAATGTCGCCGCGTTGACTTACGTCGGCGATGGCGGTCAGTCCACTGGCGTCACCTACGAGAGTCTGAATTTTGCGGCAGTGCAGAAGCTGGGCTTGGTCCTAGTGGTCGAGAACAACTTATGGGGATATTCCACTCCTGCCGACATGCAGTTTCTGGTGAAGGACCTGGCGGAGCGCGCTATTGCTTACGGAATTCCCGGTGTGATCGTCGACGGGACCGATCCTTGCCAGGTGTATGACGCAACCTATGAGGCTTGCGAACGCGCCCATCGTGGCGAAGGTCCAACGCTAATCGAAGCCAAGATGATGCGCATGAAGGGCCATGCCATCCACGACGCTGCCCAGTATGTCCCGGCGGCGCTATTCGAATATTGGCACGCTCGCGATCCGATCGCGCGCTTCGAGCACTACCTTGTCACCCAAAAGCATTGGTTGACGGCAGATGACAATCAGAAACTCATCGACGATGTGGAGCGCGAGCTGGAAGCGGATCGCGATGCGGCTGTGGCTTCGCCGATGCCCGACCCTGAGACCGACAAGACGCACCAGGGCGTCTATTGCGATCCTTCTTGTCACGACATTAAGCCGAAGTATGGACCAGTCGTCGCAGAGCCGCGAAAGACGGAATCCGTAGGCGCGAAGCCGACCGAAGCTGCGGTGCACTTGAAGTGAGGGTCCTGGCAGATCTCAGGACAACGCTCGGATAGGGCTGTACTTTCAGGACCGAGGAAGGTTGACTGGTTCGCCGCGCTCCACGCGTCGAATGAAGGCAATGGCTTGGCGCTCGGCCCAGCGGCCGTCGTAGCCAACCGGTTCGGCGAGGAATGCGCAATGCCCACCATGCGCAGTTTCAACATAAGTGATCTGCGGATTGTGTAACAATTTCTCGCGCGTCTCTGGCAGCACGCGAATGAAGGGATCGTCTTGGGCGTGCAGAATGAGCGTGGGAACGGCAATGCGATCCACCACGCGGGCGGCGGCAGCACGGGTGTAGTAATCCTGAGCATCGCGAAATCCGGAGTAGCGGGCGGTGATCTGATCGTCGAAGTCGCGCAGGCTGCGCATGCCGCGCAGATATCGCACATCGTAACGCTCGGGATAGAGTGCGGCTTTGCGCAACATGCGGCTGCGCAGTCCCCGAAGGAAGCGCCATTCGTAGAGACGATTGGCGCGATTGTGAAGTGCATCTGCCGAGGGGGCGAGATCCATTGCTGGTGACACGCCGACCCCAGCTCTTACCTGCGGCGGAATATCTTCGCCCCACTCGCCCAGCAGCTTGAGGACGAGATTGCCGCCCATGGAATATCCCACCACCGCCATCTTCTGCAAACCATCGTCCGCAATCAGCGTCTGCGCAACCATCCCCACGTCGGCTGACATACTGGAGTTGTACAAAGTGGGTCCAAGCTGTTCCGTGCCGCCGCAGTTGCGCATGTTCATGCGGACGACGTTCATCCCCGCCGCCCAGGCTTTGCTCCCTGTCCCGATCACGTATTGCGAATCGCTGGAGCCCTCCAGGCCATGCACCACTACCAGCGTCATCGCACCGTCGCGCTCGGGCTGCCAGTGACAATGACAGAGCACCTGAACCTCGGGCTCAACTCGAAACAACCGTTGTTCCGCCGGAGGCAACAGGTTCTGGCGAGGCAGGAAGTTGCCTGCGATGGTCTGAGCGTGTCCCCCGACAAACGGCCGCCGCGGACGGAATGGTTCGCCAAAGAAATCGGATGCGTGACAGGTTTCGGCCGTGCGAGGGACAGGCGGCGACTGGCTGGGGAAAGCTTCACCGGGCGCGCACGGGATGGGATCGTACTCCTGCATCTATAATTAGATTTGTATCATCGCTGAGTCTTCGGCGTTGTCTGAAATCAGACAATGCCGGCGCGTTCCTCGACTCGAAGCCGCACTATGAATTGATGCACCAGGAGTGGGAGTAGTTCATGCCGATTTTTGAATACCGCTGCGAAGCCTGTGGACACAAGTTTGAGGCTATCCTTTTCGGGGCACAGACGCCGGAATGTCCTCAATGCCATACCGACAAGCTGGAAAAGCAGCTCTCGACGTTCGCCGTAACTAAAGGCGGCGCATCTTCGCCTGCCGCAGGTTGCGGACAGAGCAATTGCTGCAGGATGAACGGCGGTGGGTGCGAAGTAAACTAAGCGCGAAAGAAGCAGCCGATTCTTGCTTGTACTGGTTGCAATCTTACGTGCCACTGAAACGTCTCGGATTTGGCGGCGCTAACGAATGCTATAATTTTCTCTTAGTTATGGTGGGTGTAGTTCAGTGGTAGAACTCCGGACTGTGGCTCCGGCTGTCGAGGGTTCGAATCCCTCCACCCACCCCAAAGCCCTGCAACTCGATTAACATACAAATTCTCGGCTCCGATCTGCTTGCCCTTGCACCAAAAAGAAACTTGACTCCAGCTGAAGACTTGGCTAGAGTAGTCCAACTCTCATGTCGGTATTTCGCCTGAAATTCGAGAAACTCACGGCAACAACAACAGGTACAAGTGTGCGAACAAGCACATCGGTGTCTTCATTGGGCGGGAGCGGGATCGGCAATAGTTCCTAGAGCAATTTTCCAGGACATGATCGATGAACCCACCGCCCGAAAGGCTGGTGGGTTTTGTGTTTATGAGCGGTAGCAAGCAAGGAGCGCACATGATCGTAATGAAATTTGGCGGGACGTCGGTGGAGGATAGCACGGCGATCGAACGTGTGGCGGACATCGTACTCGGCCGCCTGGAACAGCGGCCTGTGGTGGTGGTCAGCGCCCTGGCCGGGGTCACCGACGCGCTGCTGGCGATGTCGCAAGCGGCAGCTTCGGGGTTGTTATCCCAAGCCTTTGAATCGCTCAGGCAAATCCGCCGGCGGCACTTAGAGGTCTTGTCCGCGTTAGTGAGCGGAGAGGACGAACTCGCTGTTCGCGGGCAGATTTGCAAACTGACCGATGCCGTGCAAGACCTGCTGCGGGGCGTTGCGACTCTGGTTGAACTTTCGGCCCGCACCACTGACACGATCCTTTCCATGGGCGAGTTGCTTTCGAGCCCCATTGTTTGTGCAGCCATGCAATCGCGCGGCATTCGTTCTGTGCTGGTGGATTCGCGCCAGTGCATCGTGACCGATTCCACCCACACGCGCGCTGTTCCGATATTCGAACTGACTACTGACCGTTTGCAGCGGGAGGTGACGCCGCTGCTGCAAGCCAATCGCGTTCCGGTAATGGGCGGCTTCATCGCAGCAACTGCGCAAGGCGTTACTACCACGCTCGGTCGCGGAGGCTCTGACTTCTCAGCAGCCATCATTGGCGCCGCCCTTAATGCCAGTCGAATAGAAATCTGGACTGACGTCGAAGGCATGATGACGACCGATCCCCGGCTGTGCCCGCGAGCGCAACGAATCGAGGCCATCGGCTTCGACGAAGCCTCTGAGCTGGCCTACTTCGGGGCCAAGGTTCTGCATCCTGCCACGCTGCTTCCTGCCATGGAGAAGAACATAACCGTCCAAGTACTAAATTCCCGCAGGCCGAATACCAAGGGAACCCACATCTCCTTGGAGGCTCCGCGCAGCCGAACGGTATTCCGCGCCATCGCGGCGAAGAAGGGAATCCAGATAATTAATGTGAGATCTCCGCGGATGCTGATGGCTCACGGTTTTCTACGTGCTCTCTTCGAGGCCTTCGAACGGCACAACTGCACCGCCGATCTGGTTTCGACGTCGGAGGTGAGCGTTTCTGTTGCGCTGGATTCATCGCGCGAAGTTGGTGCACTGGTGAATGATTTGAGAAAGCTGGGTGAAGTTGAAGCTCAGGACAGAAAAGCGATCATCTGCCTGGTGGGAAAGCACATCCGTGGCCGGGCTGGAGTCGCCGCGAAGGTGTTCGACACGGTAGCCGAAGGTGGAATCAACGTTCACATGATTTCGCAGGGAGCTTCGGAGATCAACATCAGCTTCGTAGTGGAAGATAGCGATGTTGGCGAGGCAGTCCGGCGGTTGCACCGGCGCTTTTTCGAGAACGAAGGCTCGCAGCAACCGGCAGAGGCTGCCAGAAAACTGCAAGCTGCATCCTTGGCGATCCGCATCGACGCCCAGCCGGAGGTCGGTTGATCATGACCACCACGTTGGCCCAGTTTGGATCGTCGGACTACGCGGTCCGGAGAACCTGCAAAGTTGCCCTCCTGGGCTTTGGAACGGTCGGTAGTTCCGTGGCTCGGCTGCTTGGAGCGCGCAGGGGCGAACAGGGTTTGCGACTCACTTATGTCTACAACCGGGAAGTAGCTCGCAAAAGAGTGGATTGGACGCCGCCCGACGTGACCTGGACCGCGGACATCGACGAGGTGTTGTCCTCCGATGCTGACGTAGTCGTCGAGCTGCTCGGAGGGGTGCAACCTGCGCACGATTGGGTAAAGTACGCGCTGCGGTACCGCAAATCAGTAGTGACCGCAAACAAACAGCTCATCGCTCACTTCGGATCGGAGCTATTGCATCAGGCGCAAACCGAGCAGCAGTTTCTGGGGTTTGGGGCTTGCGTGGCCGGCGGCGTTCCCGTGCTCTCGGGCCTTCAAGACGGCCTTGCCGGCGATCGGCTAATTCAGGTTCGCGGCATTCTCAACGGAACCTGCAATTACATTCTGACCAGGATCGAGCAGGCAGGCGCTTCGTTTGCGCAGGCGCTGGCCGAGGCACAACGGGCCGGATTCGCAGAAAGCGATCCTACTGATGACGTTGAAGGCCTGGACGCGGGAGCCAAACTGGCTATCCTGGCGCGAGTGGGGCTGACCGCTGAACTGCGGCCGCAGCAGGTAATGTGTCATTCCATTCGGCAAGTCGCTGCCATCGATTTCGAGTATGCCGCCGAACTGGGATGCACGATCCGCCAGATTTCCACGGCAAGACGGATTCAGCGACAAATCTACGCAGAGGTTGGACCCGCGCTGGTAACGAAGGATTCGCCCCTGGCCCGTCTCTCGGGAAACCAGAACATAGTGGTGAGTTCGGGCGAGTTCGGGGGAGACACAGTGTTTTCGGGCCACGGAGCCGGAGGCAATCCAACTGCCGTCGCCGTAGTTTCTGATGTGCTACAGGCAGCACGACACCGGGCGACCGGAGTCGAAGGACACTACGATTCCGTGGCCACTTCCTGCGAGGTTTTGGACGATCCTGAAGTGCAGCAGTACATACGTTTTGTGGTGCGAGACCGGCCGGGAATTCTGGCGTCACTTGCCGCAGCGTTTTCGCGCCATGACCTCAACGTGGATGCTGTCTTGCAAAAGCCTGGATACAGCAAATCGAAGCTGCCGTTCGTGATGACATTAGAGTCATGCCGGAAGAACCGGCTCAGGGCTGCGCTTGCCGAAATCGGTGATTTCGATTTTCTGGAGGAGATTCCACTGAACCTGCCGATTCTGAAAGAAGGACCCAGTGATGCATTTGCGGTGTAGTAATCCGCTCTGTGGCTCGACGTTGGACCTGCATGATCGCGCTCTGCAATGCCCTGCCTGTGCTGACTTGTTGGAGGTTGTGGTGGACACTGTGACAGAAGCTCCGAGCGACCTGAAGCAAATATGGTTGCACCGGCGAAGTTCGTACGGGCCGCTCGACGCAAGTGGCGTCTGGCGCTTTCGAGAGTTTCTGCCGGGCGGCTATTCCGAGATCGTCACCATGGCGGAAGGCAACACTCCTTTAGTGCAAGGCCAGAGAACAGCCGAATGGGCCGGCGTGCGAAATCTCCGCTTCAAACATCTTGGCTGGAGCCCAACTGGCTGCTTCAAGGATCTGGGGATGACTGTCGGCGTTACCGAAGCGAGATTTGTTGGTGCGACTGCAGTCGGCTGCGCTTCGACAGGGAACACCGCAGCGTCCCTGGCCGCGTATGCGGCGCGCGCCAGCTTGACCGCAAAGGTCTATCTTCCCGCAGGGCAAGTCTCGCAGAACAAGCTTGCCCAAGCGCTCGATTTCGGAGCGGAGGTCGTACATGTCGGCGGCAGCTTCGATCTTGCGCTGGACCGTCTTCTGCACACGCTCGACGGCAATCTGTATTTCTTAAACTCCATCAATCCATTTCGGGTTGAGGGACAAAAGATGGCGATGTTCGAAATGATGGAACAACTCGGATGGCGATCACCCGATTACTTGATTGTCCCCGGGGGTAACCTGGGCAACACGGCGGCCTTCGGCAAGGCATTCATAGAGTTGCGAGCCGCCGGCTTGATCGAGCAGATTCCACGCTTCGTGGTGGTGCAGGCCGAGGGCGCCAACCCATTTGTACGACTGTGGCGCTCTGGCTCTGCAGAAATGGAACCGGTCGAGACTCCTGAGACGATTGCCACCGCGATTCGAATTGGCAATCCGTGCTCGTGGAAGAAGGCACTGCGCGCCGTGCGAAACAGCAACGGAATGGTTATGGATGTGGGCGACGATGAGATTGCCGAAGCCAAAGCCATGATCGGACGCGACGGCATCGGATGTGAGCCGGCGTCAGCAACCACGCTGGCGGCATTGCGCAAGCTTTCTGTCCAGGGGCAGATCGATTGCGACGCCAGTATAATTGCCATCCTCACCGGCCACGCCCTGAAAGACACCGACTTCATTATCAAATCCCAGCAGCTGGCTGAAGGCTGCGTCAGCGAGTTGCACGCATGATTACCGTTCCTGAATCCACGATGTCGTCAATCTCAAGCCACCAGCCTTTCGAGATCAGAGTGGCCGCCTCGATAGCGAATCTGGGCCCCGGTTTCGACACCTTGGCGGTAGCTGTACAACTTTATCTCCGCTTGCGGGCGTGGACCATCGATGGCCACGACCGACTGGAATTTCGCTTCATCGACCACGAACTTTGTGGCGAAAATCACATAGAGCGCGCTTTCCGTTTTCTGGCCAGGCAAAGTGCAGTTTCGTTTAACTCGCTATATATCGAGGTTCGCAGCGACATTCCCATGCGTGCCGGACTTGGCAGCAGCGCTGCCGCTACGGTAGCCGGGCTGCGTTTGTACGAGGCGCTCACCGGACCGTTGCCGATCCAGGCGATTGTGAATGCAGCCTGTGCCCTGGAATCTCATCCTGACAACGCGTCAGCCGCTGCCTTGGGCGGGCTAACCACCAGTTGTCAGCTTTCCGACGGTTCGGTTCAGGCTACGTCTTTTCGCTGGCCGGAGGCAATTTCGTTTGTGGTGCTTACTCCAGACTTGCCGCTGACCACCGCTGACTCGCGAAAAGTTCTACCACGTTTTGTTCAGCGACAGGACGTCGTCTTCAACTTGCAGAGGCTTTCGTTGTTGCTTTACGCACTTCAGACTGGCAGTTTTGGCCTGGTGAAACATGCGCTGAGCGATCGTCTCCATCAGCCCTATAGGCAGATGATCATTCCTGGCCTGGCGCAAGCGCTACAGCTTGAGCACGAAGACCTGCTGGGAGTTTGTCTCAGCGGTTCAGGCCCCTCAATCGTCGCGCTGGCGCAGACCAATCTTCAGACCATCGCAGAATTGCTGGCCTCAGCCTATTCCTCGTTTGGAATCGGCTATCAGCTGCGGACACTCAGTGCTCACCAGGAGGACGGGGCGAAGAACGGCAAAACGTTTGGGCTCGACTTCGATCTGGTCGGTCGTCCGTTTCATTACTTGCCCGGTTGCATTAGCGATTGTCTCGGGTAAACGACGGATGCTCTTGGGCTCTCGCTTTTAGACCGGTTCAATGAGTCTGAATCGCGGGTTCTGGATTCGCTCGCGGACTGGAGCCGGCCTCAGCAAGTCCGCTATGAGAGGAAGTTGGGAGTGTAAGCTTTTTAGGGCCGCTAAGAATGCGGGACGACAATCAGCGAATCGGGCTCGGTTTCCGGCCCCTTTATTTCGAAGTTATCTCGCCAAGAGGCACTTCAGCCAAGTCGATCCAGCGTTCTCCCGTCCCCTTAACGAAAGTCAGGGAGTTGATTCGCACATCACGCGGACCGGTATATTTCTGCCAATACTGGCGCGCGGGACCAAGTGCTCTGAGGGCCTCATCCGCCTTGTCCATTTTCGCAATCGTGAGATGCGGCATATAAGGCCAAGGCTCTTCGAAAAACAAAGCGTCACGATTGAGTCTGTCATGTAACTCGCGCATGCGATAAGCACCGCGCGCCACTCGAAGGAAAACGGTAGGGGTCAGCGGAATGAACGTCTCCACGTCTCCCATCCTGACGTCGAACGGGCTGGCCAACCGGCAGGCTTCGTTGAGTACCTCAATCGCCTGGGGTTCCGTCCCGCGCAGCGGGCGGGGAGGCAGGATCGTCAGATGGGCATCGGCGTGAGTATGCGCGGGGTGCAAGTCGCGACGCAGCTCTTCAACGAAGATCCCAACCGGGCTGCGCACATAAGCAACCGCGGCGTAGACGAGGCCAACCATGAACTTTTCATTATAACGGTCGCTGCTTAGCAAAGTGGATTGCATCGCAGCTGTTCCGGGAGCTCACGCCGGGATTGCTATAATCGAGGCTAGTCGGGGCGTAGCGCAGCCTGGTAGCGCACCTGCCTTGGGCGCAGGGGGTCGCTGGTTCAAATCCAGTCGCCCCGACCAATCTTTTCTAACGGCCGGCCCTACTCCAATCCTCAGCCGGCGAAACAAGCGGAAGCTTGTCCCCTTCGCGTGGCCTTGCGAAGGGGAGACAGTCCTCCGTCCGCCAGTGGAGCTTCCTTAGGCGGCTTAATGGGGTGAAGGCAGATTGCTCTGGAAAGACTGTGCTGGAACTGCGATAGGCATAGCGGAGATACGAACCACAGCGGATGACGGCTCAGGTCCAGGCGCCTTCGCGGCAGCGATTTCATGGATATTGAGGAGCAGAATTCTGCTGTCGGAGTGATAGGCCTCGCCGGAAGCGGTCTGTGCCTGGAAGACGGGATCCACACCATGCACGTATTCCTGACCACTGACTGACGACGTGTCCGTCAGGTTGGCTCCGACGAAATCGCGTTCAGCATCGACTGCGGGATCGATCCGGTGATTGATCAAATGTCCGCGTTTCGCGATCTCAATTGCGACGTCATGCGTGGCCGCACCCGCCCAAATGGGCGTGCCATCCATGGTGTATCCGGTGTTCCAGATGCGAAGATGGTGACGACGCGAGACAATCGCGTCCGGATCCGGCAGAGCATACGAGTAATCCTGCACCCTTCCGAACAGGTAAAACCTAGCCATCGGCACTCGAGTATCGTTGGTTCCGTGCCGCAACAGGTGCCAAGCGAACAACGGGCTCCATTTGTCTGTCTTGACCCAGCCCGCCCGGCGAAAAGCTTCCTGTAAGTCTTGCGGTCGGGCAACAAAGACCAAATTCAGCATATCGCCCTCGCGACCTTCGCCATCAAAGACGCGCGGCGGGAGATAGTCCATCATCTCGGTCAACTGCGAAGAATCCTGGCGCGAATGCAGTAATCCCGCCGATAGAATTGAAGTGGTCCCGTTCGTTTGCGCAACAATCTCCGTGCTTTTCAGCACAGTGATGTCACGGCCTCGGGTGAGCAAGAAAATCGGAGCGGCAGGCAGGAAGAATATACCCGTCGCAACCATAGCGGTGACCATAAGCGCGGTGCGAGACCGTCCCTTCGCGGCCAGGGCTGCCCGCAACTGCACCGTATCCCCATTGGTCAACTCCAGCGAATCGACCTTCAAGGCTACATTTCCGCCGATTCCGAGGAACCGTTTGTGCTTCACGCCGCTGATGGACCCAAGGGCCGGTGTTCCAGCGGGAATAACCGTGAACCCTCCACAGCTCACGTCTTTCACTACCACAAAAGGCAGGCGTTCTCCCACACGGGCGTGAGCGGACGAAACGTTTTCGGCCAGACGAAGCTCGACGGGAGTGCCATCCGGAATGTCCAATCGGGCTGGAATCGCGCCACTCTGCTGGGCTGAAACAGCAGGTACCGCAAACATCGCGAGGAGGGTGTAAGCAACTACTGGTCTGAGATACGCGTTCAACATGAATGCCGCCTTTGCCGGTAGGCTAATGTCGTCACCCGCGACGGCGAAGGATGTCTAGCGCATAGGCGCGGAGGTTGAAAAATCATAACCTACACCTACCCTTTTTGTGTGTGCAAAATTGCACACTGGTGGTCGATCGTGGCGGCGAGTGCGCGGGAGTCAGACGCCGCGTTTGGCGGATCGGATTTGCGGGAGCCGGCCTTGGTTGGTTTGTCCTCCGTTGTTTCCGGGTCGCAAGTTCTCGCTAGATTGACCGCGACCAATCGCGGAAAATAGAATCAATAGCTTAGACAGATTGTGGGGACACCGCATTGCCTCTCTACGAATACCAGTGCAAGAAATGTCATAGCCTGACAGAACGCATTCAGAAGTTTTCCGATCGTCCACTTACCGTCTGCCCGCATTGCGGTGGAGAATTGGAGCAGTTGATTTCCGCGCCAGCGATACGGTTCAAAGGCTCAGGCTGGTACGAAACGGATTACGCCAAGAAGTCATCGAAGGGCGCCTCAGCTAACGGCAATGGCTCGAGCTCATCGTCCTCCGGTGAGGGCAAGGCGGAGAGTTCGAAGAATGAGAGCTCGGCAACCTCAGAAAAAGCAGGTTCGGAAAAGAGCAGTTCCGCTTCCAGCAAAATCGACTGACCAAAAGTAGTGCCTTCCGGGTTACGTTGACCGTCACAGACCGATGTGATCTCAGTCGCCTACTCCTGTGTTAACCGTAAAAGTTTCGGCCGTCGAGGTTTAGAATAAGTCTCGGACGAACACTCGTTCGCAGCGCCGCGCTCTAATCTAACAGGTTCTGCTTTTCTAACAGGAGGTACAGGTCATGTCGAAAGACGCTTTGACCATTACGGACAACCGCACCGATAAGACATATGAGTCGCCGGTCGAGCTCGGAGCCATCCGCGCGATGGACCTGCGGAAAATTAAAACCGGTCCTGAAGACTTCGGTCTCATGACCTATGACCCCGCTTTTACCAACACGGTTTCATGCAAGAGCGCCATTACCTTTATCGACGGCGACAAAGGCATCCTGCGCTATCGTGGCTACGACATCGAAACCTTGGCGGAGCATTGCACCTATCTGCAGGTAGCTTACCTGCTGCTTTTCGGCGAGTTGCCGACTCCCCAACAGGACAAGGACTGGACTTGGGAGATCACGCATCACACGATGCTGCATGAAAGCACCAAGCACTTTATCGACGGCTTCCGCTACGACGCCCATCCCATGGGCATCCTGGTAAGTACGCTGGCTGCCCTCTCCACCGTCTATCCCGAAGCGAAGAACATTCACGATCCTGCGAACCGGGAGAAGCAAATCGTCCGTCTGGTCGCAAAGATGGCGACCCTGGCGGCTTATTCCTATCGCCACCGCTGCGGGCATCCCTACGTGTATCCCGACAACGACCTCAGCTACACAGAAAACTTTATGAACATGTTGTGGAGGATGACGGAGCCGAAGTATGTAGCCAGCCCAGTCATTGCGCGCGCGCTCGACGTGCTCTTCATTCTGCACGCCGACCACGAGCAGAATTGCAGTTCGACCACCATGCGGGTGATTGGCAGCGCACAGACCGATCCTTATCTTTCCATGGCAGGGGCGGCGGCGGCGCTTGCCGGTCCGCTGCATGGCGGAGCAAATGAAGAAGTGTTGCGCATGCTGGATGAAATCGGCACAGTGAAGAACATTCCTGCCTACATCAAGCGGGTGAAGGAAGGCGAGCTGAAGCTGATGGGATTCGGCCATCGGGTTTATAAAAATTACGATCCGCGTGCCCGCATCATCAAACAGGTTGCCGATGAAGTGTTCGAGGTGACTGGCCGTAATGCTCGCCTCGACATCGCGCTGGAGCTGGAGCGCATCGCGTTGCAGGACGACTACTTTGTCACACGCAAGCTCTATCCCAACGTCGATTTCTATTCTGGAATCATCTACCAGGCCATGGGCTTTCAGCCGGATATGTTTACTGTGCTGTTTGCCATTCCACGCGCGGCCGGTTGGCTGGCGCAATGGAACGAGATGGTACAGGATCCGGAACAGAAGATCGCACGTCCGCGGCAGATCTACACCGGAGTGGACCACCGCAAGTTTCCGGTCTCGCAAGACGAGAAAGCGGCCGTAAAGGTTGGCTGATCCGGTCCTGTTAGAAAGCAGCCCGGCTTTGTGACTGAGGAAGTCATACTTCCTCAGCCGCGAAGCCGGACTTTTTTTGGTACTTCTTTACCAGGCCCGGCGCGGACCACGCAGGATCCGTGCGGGCAGGAAAATGATCGCCGTCACCAGTTCCAGCACTCCTTCCACCGCAATTCCCAACAGACGGAACGGCAACAGGATCAGCCACACGATGGGATAGAGGAAAAGGAACAAAAGCGCCAACGGCCAGCAGAAAACCAGCAGGATGCACCACAGTAGGAATGTCAGCATAGCTCGTCCCTGAAGAGAATTACGAAGGCGGGAAGAGAAAAGTTCCGTTTCGCAAAGGACTCATTGTGAAAGCCATACAGCTATGGCTCTATCCGTGCCCGCTGCCGGCGCCGCTTAGTTCGCGCACAATTGAGTTCACGAAAGCCTTGGCATCGCCAAACAGCATCAGCGTGTTGTCCAGGTAATAGAGAGGGTTATCGATTCCCGCGAATCCTGGACTCATGCTGCGTTTGATCACCATCACCGTGCGCGCCTTGTCGACGTCGAGAATCGGCATGCCGTAGATGGGGCTGCTGGCGTCGGTGCGGGCCGCCGGATTAGTGACATCATTAGCGCCGATCACCAGTGCAACATCGGTTTGCGGAAAGTCGCCGTTGATCTCGTCCATTTCGATCAGGCGGTCGTAAGGAATGTCGGCTTCGGCCAGCAGCACGTTCATGTGGCCGGGCATGCGGCCGGCCACCGGATGGATGGCAAAGCGGACGTCCACTCCCTTCTTGGTCAGCAGGTCATATAATTCGCGAACCTTATGCTGCGCTTGCGCAACTGCCATGCCGTAACCCGGGGCGATTACAACTTTGTTGGCCGACGCAAGAATCGCGGCGGCATCTTCAGCCGTGGCGTTGCGCACGGGTCGTTCTTCCTTGGCTGCCGCCGCGGAGATCTGCACCTGGCCGAACGCCCCGAACATCACGTTGGTGAAGGAGCGGTTCATGGCCTTGCACATGATCACCGAAAGAATGAAACCGGAAGATCCGTCGAGCGCTCCGGCCACCACCAGCACCTTACTGTTCAGAACAAATCCCAGGAGCGCCGCGGAAAGGCCGGCGTAGGAATTCAGCAGCGAGATGACGGTAGGCATGTCCGCGCCGCCGATGGGAGTGACCAGCAACACTCCGAAAATCAGCGCCACAACCACCATGATCGGGAACAGTATGGCGTTGCCGGGATTCACTACCAGTGCCACTGCCAGCCCCAGCGCGCCCGCCAGAACGGAGAGGCTCACGATATTCTGGCCGCGATAGACGATCGGCCGCTGCGGCAGGATCTCCTGCAACTTGCCGGCGGCGATCAGGCTGCCCGTAAACGTTAGCGAGCCGATAATGACTTCCAGAGAGATCTCGCCCATTTCAAAGCGCGTGACCGGAGCCGTGCCCACGTAGAACTCGGCGATGCCGATCATGGCGGCCGAAAGCGCGCCAAACGCGTGACTGAGTGCGGTTCGTTGCGGCACCGCCGTCATGTGCACCAGACCCAGAGGGATGCCGACTCCCGCGCCGATGATCAGCGGAATGAGAATCCACTTGTAGCTGGTCACCTCGGGGTTGAAAAGCGTGACGGCGACCGCCAAAGCCGCGCCAATCTCTCCCGCCAGTACACCCCAGCGCGCGCTCGCCGGCGAACTCAGGAACTTGAGCGAAAGAATGAAGAGAACGACCGCGACAATGTAGGCGGAATCGAGATACTGCTGCAGCGCGAGCTGGTTCATGATTTTTTCGATCCGCGAGACTTGAACATGCGCAGCATGCGGTCGGTGATCAGGAATCCGCCGACCATGTTGCTGAACGACGCCGCGACCGCGATCGCACCGAGCACCGTGGTCAGCGGCGTCTCATGCCGGCCGGCAATGATGATGGCGGCAACCACCACGATCGCGTCGAGAGCGTTGGTCAGCGACATCAGGGGCGTATGCAGCAAGGGCGAAACGCTTCGGATCACTCCAAACCCCACAAACCCGGCGAGGATGAACACGTAGAGATTAGAAATAAAATCTGGTGGCATTTTTGTTCCTCAGTATTTTCTTGGCGGCTCGCCCGCCAAACATCACCATTACTGCGCCGCCAGCGCCGGCAGCGAGAAGAACTCGCGAATGCGCGCATTCACGATCCCGCCATCCCGTGTGACCAGTGTGCTGCGGGTAATCTCATCTTCGAGGTTGAGTTGTAGCTTGCCATCTTTCACCAGGTGCACCAGGAAATTCGTCAGATTCTTGGCGTACATCTGGCTGGCGTGATACGGAACTGTGCTGGCCAAATTAACTACTCCAACAATACTGACGCCGTTTACCGCGATAGTTTCCCCGGCTCGCGTCAGTTCGCAGTTGCCTCCGCGTTCGGCGGCGAGGTCCACGATCACCGAGCCGGACGCCATACCTGTGACCATCTCCTTGGTCACCAGCACCGGCGACTTCTTGCCCGGCACGACCGCAGTGGTTATCACGACATCACTCTCAGCGACGACCTTGCCCAATAACTCGCGCTGCTTCTGATAGAACGCTTCGTCCTGGGCCTTAGCATAGCCGCCTGCGTCTTGCGCGTCCGCCGCCTCGATAGGAAGGTCCACGAAACGCCCGCCCAGGCTCTGAACCTGTTCTTTCACGGCGGGCCTCAGGTCGTATGCGGACACAACTGCGCCTAATCTGCGCGCCGTGGCGATGGCTTGCAGTCCAGCGACGCCGGCGCCGATCACCAAAGCTCGCGAAGGTGTAATGGTGCCGGCAGCAGTCGTCAACATGGGAAAAATGCGGGGTAGTTGGTCAGCAGCGACCAGCACCGCTTTGTAGCCGCAGATCGTCCCCATGGAGGAGAGTGCGTCCATACTTTGGGCGCGGGTGATGCGCGGCATCAGCTCCACCGAGAAAGACGTCGTGCCAGTGGCGGCAATATCTTCCAGGGTATGAACGTCCCCCAGTGGTCGCAGAAAACCGATGAGCACCTGACCCCGGCGCAACAGTGGAATGTCTGCCTTACCGGTTTGATCATTGGAGCCGTAACATAGCACCTGCAAAATCGCGTCGGCTGTGTTGAACACGTCGGCCCGGCTGGCAAGGAGCGTAGCGCCTTTGTTAACGTACTCCGCATCGGGATAGCCGGCTTCGACACCAGCTCCCGCCTCAATCACGACCTCGAGACCAACCTTCGCCAGATTCGGAACCACTGCTGGCACTAGTGCTACACGCCGCTCCCCCGGAAAGCTTTCGCGGGGAACACCGACAATCATGAGGCCTCCTGCTGAACTCGCTTGTTACACTTCCAGCCAACAACAGGACGAAATAAGAAAGCGGCCGGAAATGAGCATTCTACGCAGAGTGCGACGAAAGTCCAGAGGTCTCATTGAGTGGAGCCTTCGGCAACAAGGCCGCCGGACGTGAAGGAAAGAAAAGGTCTTCCCCGGTTGCTCACGGCATCGATTGAACGATCGACATCTAAGGCCCTGAGTCTGGCGGCGAATGCGCCGGATCGAGATTCGGATAGACGCCACAGACGGCGCCGTTTGTCGGGCGCCGGGAACTAGTTTTGCAGGTAGCGAGTGAGTAACTATCGTCGAAATGTGTACCAATCAACAAACAGTCAAGCTAAAGCCATGTTTGCAAAGGTGTTAAAGGTGAGAAGTGCCAAGACTGTTTATGCCGGGCCCGACAGTTTGGCACTAATTGTGGCTAAAATACAACATTTCGAGATGATGGCGACCATGTAATCTATTGTATGTATTGCCGTTAGCTGCCAATTATTGATTTACGAACGAACAATTCGGAAGCCCGTCGAATGTAGCGGAGTAGGCCTGCACAGCGGTGCGCCGGTTCACTTGCGAATGTTGCCGGCCGCACCGGGCATGGGCATCGTCTTTCGCCGGACGGACCTTGACGGCTTTGAGGTTGAAGCCATCAGTCGCAACGTGGCCCGCGTCAGCTACGCTACCAGCTTGATGAAAAAAGGCGTGCTCATCTCTACTACTGAGCACTTACTGTCAGCTTTCATTGGGATGGGCGTCGATAACGCCATCGTGGAACTCGACAATCTCGAGGTTCCCATTCTCGACGGCAGCGCCATGCCGTTTATTGAGATGCTGACCAGCGCCGGTCTGCGGCAACAGCGAAGGAAACGCGTTTACCTCAAGATCCTTCGTCCCTACGAACTGCAGGAAGGCGACAAATTTATCGGCGTTTATCCCGCGGAACGTTACTCGGTCAGTTACGCCATTGATTTCCCGCATCCTCTGATCGGCAGTGAGCGCTTCCAGGTTGAGCTTTCCAATGGCAGCTATGTCACCGACATTGCCTCGGCGCGCACCTTCGGCTTTATCGAGCAGCAGCAGGCCATGCTGAACATGGGTCTCATTCGCGGCGCCTCCCGCGAGAACTGTGTGGTGCTGACGCGCGATGGGATCGACAATCCTCCCTTGCGTTATCAGGACGAATTCGTTCGCCACAAGGTGCTCGACCTTATCGGGGACCTCGCTTTATTCGGCAAGCGGATTCTGGGCTACGTGAAAGCAGACCGTGCCGGCCATGCCCTGCACACCGCCATTGTCTCCCGTATTTTGCGGGACCAGAGCTACGCGGAAGAAATCACGCTGGACGAGGCTGCCGTTGCCGACTGGCCTCTGGAACACTTGGCAGTGGCGGACTAGCGAAACTATCCTGCGGCGCTCTGCCGCGTACCTGCAGCGACATTATCCGCCGGCTTTTCTCGCGCTAACATGAACTTGTGGAGAAAATCGTCTATCTGTCGCTAGGATCGAACGTCGGCGACCGCGAGACCAACCTCCGCGCCGCCATCGAGAAACTGGCGGATTTGGGCGAAATAGTCGCCGTTTCATCGCTCTACGAGACCGAACCGGTGGATTTTACAGCCCAGCCCTGGTTCCTGAACTGTGCACTGGCTATGCGCACCCACCTTATGCCGAAGCTCTTCCTGGCGAAGATGCTGGCCATCGAGCAGCAGATGGGACGCCGCCGACTGCAGCCCAAAGGACCGCGTACCATCGACGTTGACATTCTCTTATTTGGGAATTCGGTGATCAGTACCCCCCAACTGGACGTGCCACATCCGGCCATGCATTTGCGACGGTTTGTTTTGGAGCCATTAGCAGAAATCGCGCCCGACCTGCGACATCCCGTCTTCAAGCGCACGGTTCGCGAAATGCTGCAATCCCTCCCCAGCAACGTGGGACAGGCGAAGAAACTAGCGCAGCCTTGACCAGGTTGTGCCGATAGGTAACCAATAGGAGAGGCGATTGAACCGGACGGGCAAACGATGGCTGATTCTCGGGATTGGCTGGGGATTCGCCTTGCTGGGAATCGCTGGTTTCATCGTCCCGGTTTTGCCAGGCTTGTTGTTCCTTGCGATAGGTCTCGCCGTTCTCTCTGGTGAGTACATCTGGGCGCGGAATCTTCTTTCCAAGCTGACAATGCGCTTCCCTAGTGTCGCGGACCGCCTGAATCGCGCCACAGAGAAGGCGCAGTCATGGGTGAGCCGCGCCCGCGCTGACTGACGCAAGTGACTTGGAGTAACCAACAGTCTTGAAGGGCGCAGACTAAGCTGCGCCCCGCTGGCTAGGCCTTATCTCATCCCGAGCCCGGCTTCAGCCGGTGCAGTTCGTGTCACCGCCCAGAAACGTTGTACGGTTGACGTTGCCGCCACTGTTGAGTACGACGCCGGCAATCGGCGAGAAGCCATCGGCGACTCCAGCGCCGGTCAAGTCGAACAGGTCCCTGAAAGTCTAACCATTGCCGCCAGGACTTAGCTCAAGAACGGCGCCGAAGCTTGGGCTGTTAAGCCCGCCCAGGGTTGCGTACAGATCGCCGGAAGCATCCATGGGCTGCGTGTTGGTCGGCCCAATTTCTACCAACCTCAGCACCGTTTCGGTCCAATGCCCGCGAATGCTCTACTCAGCCTGTCTCTGACTCGAAGTAAGGAAGGAATTTTCAAACTGCGACAGTATCCGCACCCGCATTCCGCATTCCTGAAACCTTGCGCGGCACTCATCCCCGGCTTATGATTCGCATCGCGGCGCCCTGGAGGACACTCGCGTGACGCGTCGATGGCGAAACTGTTGCCTGATTCTGCTGCTGGCGCTGTTGCCCGCGCCGGCTGCGGCCAACAAACCCACGTGGGCCAGAAAGGCCACCGGCTTTGCCGGAGTCTGCAGCTCGGGAAATTGCCGCCCGCTGCGAATCGTTGCTCCCGACAAGAAGAGCGCGGTGGAAGTGCTCTACCAGGACGGCAACGCCTACCTGCGCATCACCGCTCCCGGCCAGCCGGTGCGCGAGGTTCGCGACGTCAGCAGCAGTCCGTCGAACGACCTGCTGTGGGCTCCCGACTCGAAGGCGTTTTTCGTCGACGGCGGAGAAGGCATGAGTTCGCCCGGCTTCGTGCAGGTGTACCTGCTCGACGAAGCGCAGGTGCGGGCGCTGGATGTAACTCAACCAGCCGAGCAGGACATGGTGAAGACTTATCCGCCGTGCAAGGCGGTTTATCTTGACCTCGCAACTTGTCGCAAGATGGAGCGCGATCCGGAATACAACATCACGGCCATCGACTGGGTGAAGGACTCGTCGGCGCTCGTGCTGATGGTTGAGGTGCCCTGCACCTCGAACTTCGGCGGCATCATGTGCCAGTCAATGGGATATGAAGTGGAAGTACCCAGCGGAAAAATCCTGAAGCGCACGGCGCCGGCGGAGTTCAAGACCGAGTGGCAGAAGAATATGGTGCAGCGCTTCCGCATTCCCGAGCCCCCGCAGTATCAGAATTGAAAAGAACGATGCTATTGAAACGGACGATGCGCGTTTGATCGGCGAGCCGTCGCACGAGGAACCACAGATCCCTCCGCTCGGGCTCAACCACCCCACCAGGCGCAAAAGCGGCGCCTGCTGGGGACCCCGGTAAAGCCCTTGGTCGGGATGACAAATAAAAGTTGCAAGCTCCCCAGAGTCTGTCAGAACGAGCCGTGCGTTTCGGCAAGGGTCTGACCCGCGAGAACCGAGCGCCGCAGGCGGAATGCTGGGTAGCGTCGGAAATAAACCCGAGTCCCGTAGGGACGACAGAATCTCTTCAATCCTCGCTATGCGGCTTCATCTGCCCGCTGCGCAAATACCGATTGTGCCAGCCCAGCGATTCGCTCAGCAGGTGCGGCGTGTGCCGTCCATACGACAACCGCTCGGCGCGGTTCAGATAATCCAGCAGCAGCGGCTTGTAATCCGGCGCGGCGCATTTTTCGATGATCAGATGCGCCCGCTGCCGCGGCGACAATCCCCGCAGATCAGCCAAGCCTTGCTCGGTCACGATCACCGACACATCGTGCTCGGTGTGGTCCACGTGCGAAACCATCGGCACAATGGTCGAAATGCTTCCTTTCTGCGCCAGTGACGGCGCCATGAAGATCGACAGATAACCGTTGCGCGCGAAGTCTCCCGAGCCGCCAATGCCGTTCTGAATCCGCGATCCCATCACGTGCGTCGAGTTGACGTTGCCGTAGATGTCGGCTTCGATCATCCCGTTCATGGCAATCACGCCCAGCCGCCGAATGATTTCCGGATGGTTCGAAATTTCCTGCGGGCGCAACACAATCTGCTTGCGATAGCTGGCCATGTCGGCATTGACCTCGTTCAGCATCTCCGGGCTGAGCGAAAACGCGGTGGCCGATGCCGAGGTTAGCTTGCCCGACTTCAGCAGTCGAATCATGCCATCTTGAATCACTTCGGTATAAGAAGTCAGCTCTTCGAACTGGCCTTCCTCCAAACCGAAGAGCACCGCATTCGCGATGTTGCCCACGCCCGACTGCAGCGGCAGCAGGTTCGCCGGGATGCGTCCCTTCTGCACCTCCCATCCCAGAAATTCCAGAATGTGTCCGGCGATTCGCTTCGAGGCGGCATCCGGCGCCTTGAAGGGGCTGTTGCGATCGGGTGAGTCAGTGAGCACCACGGCAACAACTTTTTCCGGCGGCACTTTCAGGTACGGAGTGCCGATGCGCTGGCCGGTATGAGTCAACGGAATCGGTCCGCGATTCGGGGGCGGCTGCAGCCCGTAATAAATGTCGTGCATGCCTTCGAGCGCCGACGGCTGCCAAGAGTTTACTTCCAGAATCACGCCATCAGCCTGGTCGATCCATGTCTTGTTGTTGCCGATGGAAGAACTCGGGATCACGCGGCCATCTTCCAGCACGGCCGTCACTTCGATCAGCGCCAGATCGAGCTTGCCCAGGAATCCGTACTCCACAAACTGAGCCACGTGGCTCAGGTGGATGTCCATGTACTCCATTTCTCCGGCATTGATGCGCTTGCGGGTCTCGGGGTCCGACTGATACGGCAGCCGCAGGTGAATGCCGCCCGCCATGGCGAGCGCGCCGTCCAACTCCGGTCCGGTGGAAGCGCCGGTAAAGATGCTGACCTGGAACTTCTGCCCGCGCAGGTTGGCGTCGGAGATGCGGCGTGCCAACGCCAGCGGCACTGCCTTGGGATAGCCCGAGCCGGTAAATCCGCTCATGCCGACTTGGTGGCCGGAGTGGATCAGCGCGGCCGCTTCTTCGGCGCTCATAATCCGATTCGTTAGGCTGGAGTTCAATACTCGGGAGGTGGCCGTGACAGGCGAGGAAGACATCGCAGAACCTTTCAGACGCGAAATCGCAAAATCCTGGGCGTGTTAGAACGATAGGCGGGCGCGCGGCCACGCGTCTGTGAGTTGGGTCACAACCTAAATTGTCTGGGAGGGACAAGGAATAATGGCGGCTGGCTGCAATGTTGCCAACCACCGGCAACATAATAAGGTAAAGACCTGGAGCGCTCCCACTCCAAGTCTTTACCTGCGTGACGAAGCAACCTGAGCTGCTACGATCACGATCTCCGGGCCATCGGAGAACTTGTTTTGCCGACTCCTCGCTCGCTGGAACTCGAAATCAGCTTATTGCTAATCCCGGGCGGCCTAACCAAGGCCGCGATTGCCTTTCTACATTGCAAGTGCTGTGCCAACCTTCGTACCGCGGTCGCGGCATAACCCGGCGACGAATTTACAACGAGATAGCACCTCTTTGTGGCTACCGCATTCATCTCACATTCATACTGGTCGCGTTCGGGCTATCCAAACGGATAGAGGCGACTATCCTTCCGGTTTGTCGGGAGGTAGACGTTTGAATTTACCGCTAGTCCGGCTACACTAGCAGGCTTGGGGGATACCGGTCGTGGACTCGCGCATCGTCGTGGTTTCGGGGCCTTCGAAGGGGACCGTCGTCCGTTTGGCTGGCGCTCAGCTATCGGTAGGCAGAGATTCTGCTAACGGCTTGTGCTTGCATGATCGCGCCGTGTCGCGCCGTCATTTCGCCATCAGCGAAACCGATGCCGCCTTTCACCTGGTCGACCTGGAAAGTCACAACGGTACTTTCGTCAATGGTATTCCGGTACGCCGCAAACTCCTGGGACACGGCGACACCATCCGCGCCGGCCGCTGCGAGCTGGTCTTCCTCATCACCGAAGACGAAGAACTGGTTTCGCACATCGTGCAGTTCAGCGAAAAAGAAGAGCCCATTGACCTGCTGTCGACCACCAAGCTCCAGGCCTATCCCGCGCCCAGCGGTCCCGGCACCGATGTCGGCCGCATGGCTCGCGATTTAAACGCGCTCTTCAAAATCGCCAACACCATCAATTCCATTCGCGAGCTGGAACCATTGCAACAGCGCCTGCTACAACTAATCGGCGAAGTGATTCCCGCCGACTACGGCGCCATCGTGATTCTGCGTCACGCTGACGACGAGCCCAGTTCTAGCTCCACCTGGCACCGGCAATCGACCGATGCTACCCCGCTGCGTCTGCGCCGCGACCTCGTCCAGCGCGCGCTTTGGGAGCGTTCCGCCATACTCAGCCGCCCTACGCCCAACTCCACCGAAACCGAAAGTGTGCTTTGCGTTCCGCTGGTTGCAGTCGAACGGACGATCGGCGTGCTTTACCTCCTGGCTGCCGGCTCCCGGACCAAGTTTGAAGACGATCACGTCCACTTCCTCAGCTCGGTTGCAGGAATTGCGGCGGTCACGCTGGAAAACGCTCTCGCCCTGGAAAATCTGCGCAACGAGAATCGCCGCCTGCAGGCCGAACTCGACATGGGCGACGTTCTGATTGGCGAAAGCAAAGGCATGCGCCAGGTTCAGAACTTCATCGCCAAGGTGGCCAAGAGCGATTCCACCGTGCTGATCCGCGGCGAAAGCGGCACTGGCAAAGAGCTGGTGGCGCGCGCCATTCATCGCAACAGCCCGCGTGCCGACAAGCCGTTCGTGGCCATCAACTGCGCCGCTATTCCCGAGGCGCTGCTGGAAAGCGAATTGTTCGGCCACGAGCGCGGCTCGTTTACCGGAGCTATCGCCCTCAAGAAAGGCAAGCTGGAAGTCGCCGAAGGTGGCACGGTTTTCCTCGACGAAGTGGGAGAGATGGCTCCCATGCTACAAGCCAAGCTGCTACGCGCCTTGCAGGAACACGAGTTCGATCGGGTGGGCGGCACGCGTCCGCTCAAGCTGAACGCCCGCGTCATCGCGGCTACGAATAAAAATCTGGAAGAGGCGATCAAGGACGGCGAATTCCGCCAGGACCTTTATTACCGTCTGAATGTAGTGTCGGTGGTGGTGCCTCCGTTGCGCGACCGGCGTGACGACATTTCGCTGCTGGCGATTTACTTTGCCGCCAAGTATGCCGAAAAGTGTAAGCGTGCGCTGAAAGGAATTTCCGCCGAGGCGCGCGAGTTGCTTCTCGACTACATCTGGCCGGGCAATGTCCGCGAACTAGAGAATGCCATCGAACACGCTATCGTATTGGGGCTGGGCGATGAGATTATTCCGGATGACTTGCCGGAATCTTTACTGGAAGTGCAGCCGGTCGAACACAGTAGCGCCCGCTACCACGACCAGCTGAATCAACTGAAGAAGCAGATGATCGCCGACGCCGTCAAGCAGTCCAAAGGCAACTACACCGAAGCCGCCAAATCGCTAGGCGTCCATCCTAACTACCTTCATAGATTGATCCGTAACCTGAATATCAAGGGCGACTTAAAGCGGGAGAACGGGGAGTAACAAACAAAGGACTGCGGGACGCCTCCTTATTGCCTCGTCATGCATGGAGCTACTAGCTTAGCTCTTTCGCCAGATTACTGCTTGACAATGAATGTGATCGTGATATTGTTTGCACCGCTTGAGATTCCTGTTTGGAGGACCACGAATGGCCCCGCTTCAGACTCGACTAGGATTCATCTTGCTGTCGATTTTCGGAATTGTAGTTCTTAATTCAGGCCAAGAAGCGGCCGCTGCAGACACCTGTGACGCCTCGGTGACCATTCAGATTACTATCAGTGCCTCTAAGATGTGTACCCAAATCAGCCCTCAATCTCCAAATGCGGTGTCAGCTCCCGTTCTCGTGAACTACAAGGATTGTATCAAGTTTCAGGCAGCCGATAACACCAAGACGTTGCGGGTACGCTTCGCGAAAAGCGCATCGCCATTTTATGACTTCAATGCTGCAGCCGGACAAACCGTAACTGCGGGACCCTTACCGCAGGATGGAACTCCGGGCGAAACCATCTACTACAATAGCGTTCAAATTGGGAATGATTATTGTCTTAATGGCAAATCGCTGGGCTTGATTATGAAATAGCGGAGCCTTCAACAACGCTGCACGAGGAGGATTGAATGTCTATACGCCACCGTAATACCGGAGCGGTTGTCGTTCTGTTGCTTGTGTTCTCGTTGTCTGCCTGTAACAGCAAGAAATCTGATGATGGGCACCTTGGAGGACAAGCAACTTCGACGCAAATCTCCCTTTCACTCGGCCCCAATAACGCCTGCGTTCAGAATGGGGTTGAGGGCGGCAATGCAGTGATGGACACCGGTGGAGTAACTTGGGTGCCCCCAACCGCCGCTACTTCCCTCTCCATCGTGCTGAAGAGTTGCCCATTCTCGGGCGGGTGCAGCAACTTCAGTTCCAGCGGTGCATCCATCCCTTCAGGGCCTTCATCAGTTGCTTCCGGAACAGTTACTGGCTACCAATCGATCACCATCGGGGGCACACAATGCACCGTCAATAATGACGGTCTGATCATGAAATAAGCAAACCCAGGATTCATGGGTTGCTGCCGATGAGCGCCCTGAACTGCGGCTCCTCTTTCAGGACTTCGAAGTCTGGGGTGTCCCTGATGATTGCTCGGGAGTAACCGACCGCAGCGGCCTTCTTCAGGTAACTTAACGCTTCTTGTTTTTGACCGAAGTGAACGTATACGACAGCTGCCCGGCACAGTACTTCGCCATTGGAAGGGGCGATTTGTAAGGCATTTTTCATGTAGCCTAGTGCCGCTTGTTGATCGCCAACCATCGCACTGTAATTAGCCAAATATGCAAGAGGCTCCCAATCCTGCGGATTCACTGTGACGGCGGAGTCCGCGATAGAAACCGCCTTACGATAATTCTCGGCCGCCTCACTTCGCCGTTGCGGACTCCAATAGAGTGCGTCACCAAGATTTCCCCAAATCTGCCAATTGCTGTCATTAATCTTGAGAGCCTCATCTAGCACATTAATTGCATCCGGATACCGGTGCATCAAAATGTACGTATAAGCAAGATTATTGTAGGCATCCTCATTGGGACGGAGGTTGATCGAACGCTGAAAAGCCTCAATAGCCTCTGGATACCGACCTTCGGCAACGTAGGCTCCCCCGAGTGTGAGAAATCCTCGATAATTATCGGGTGCGAGCTGGGTAGTTTTCAGGAACATGGCTGCCGCATCGGCGTATCGTGCGCGGCCAAAGTAAAAGAGCCCAAGCCAGTGATAAACGCCCCAATAGTTGGGCCGCAAAGCTATTGCCTTCTTGTAGGTTGATTCAGCGGCGGCGAAGCTATTCAGTGAGGTGTACGCATCAGCCAACCCACGCAATGCTTCTTCGCTTTGCTCATCAGCCGCTACCGCTCTATTGAATTCTTGGACGGCTTCAGCATATCTACCAGTTCCGTTGAGCACATTTCCCAGGCAGATGTGCCCTTCCACCAGCTCCGGGTTCAGCGATAAGGCTGTTTCGCAGGCGCGAGAGGCTTTTCCTATCCAGTCGTTGCCTTTTAGGACTTGTTGAAAACCAACCCAGTTCGCTTCGCCGAGTCCTGCATAAGCCGGCGCGTACTTCGGATCGACTTTCAGCGCCTGATTGAATTCCGCAATGGCATTGTCGATGTTTTCCGGCTTCTCATACTCCTGCAGATAGCCTCGCCCTCGTATGTAAGCTTCATAGGCGGCCGGCCGCGTATCCTGCCGCACCGCCAGAGCTTTCCGTTGCGCCGACAGGATTCGCGCAGGCAACATATCCAGCGCGGCATTCACCACCTGGTCCTGCAGATTGAACGTATCCGTACCGTTCACTTCGATCGACTTGGCGGCTAGTTGCCTATGAGTTTTCGAATCCACCAGATAACAATTAATCCGGATCGCCGACCCCGACCGCTGCAGGCTGCTCTCCAAAACAAAGTCCGTACCAAACTCGCGGCGAGCGTCTTCCGCCGTCTTCACGTTCTGATCGCGCAGATCGCGCGGCGACACCACCTGGATCGAGTCCGTATCGCTGGCCTGCACCAGCTTGGCGGTCAGCGTTTCCGTCAATCCCAGCCCTAAGGCGCTGGTTGCTGGATCCTGCCCCACGGTCTCGATCGGCAGCACCGCCAGAATTCTCTGCGGCATCGCCCGTCGCGGCCACCAGAAATATCCTGCCGCAATGCCCGCCAGCAATACCGCGCACAATCCCAGCACGATCTTGCGATTCCGCTTCTTATTCGTGACATCCACCACCCCGGTGCGGCGCACGGTATCGGTAACAATCGCGTCGCCGGCCAGCAGCCGCGTCAGGTCCACGCGCAACTCGCGCGCGGACTGATATCGCCGTTCGGGATCGCGATCCAGCGCCTTCAGGATCAGCGCTTCCAGTGGGGCCGTGATCTTGGGATTAATCAGCGGCGGCCGCACCGGATCGTAGTGCAGGATAGCGTCGATCAGTAGCGAAGGTTGCCGATCGGGAAACGCCCGCTTGCCGGTCGCCATCTCGTAGAGGACTGCCCCCACCGCCCAGATGTCAGAGCGCGCATCGGCAACTTCGGTCCGCAACAACTCTGGCGCCATGTAGGGCAAAGTCCCGCTCAGCGCCAGACCTTCCTCAACATTGGCAGTCTCAGCCAGTTCGTCCAGCGGTTCGATGGTCTGCGCCAGGCCAAAATCTAGGATCTTCAGCGTGCCGTCGGGATTGAGGCGGAGGTTTCCCGGCTTCAGGTCGCGATGGATAACGTTCTCGCGATGTGCGGTCTCCAGCCCGCTGGCCAGCTGAACGCCAAGCTCCAGAACCGTTCTCAGGGGCAGCGGCTGGTGGCCAATTTTCTCATCCAGATTCAGGCCGGGAATGTATTCCGTGACCAGGTAGTCGATGCCGTCCTGCTGGCCAAAATCGAAGGCCATGGCGATGTTGGGATGGTTTAGCTTGGCAACCGCCAGGGCTTCTTTGCGGAACTGGCGGCGGCTGGCCTCGTCGCTGAACAGGCCATGAGGCAGGATCTTGACCGCAACATCGCGCTGCAGCTGCTCGTCATGCGCGCGAAAGACCACGCCCATGCCGCCCGCGCCGATCTGCTCGATCAGCCGGTAGTGCCCGATGAGGTCACCATCCCTGGGAGCTGGCGCTGCCATTGAACCGGATATTAGGGCTTGGGTGAGAGCCCCGTCAACGAATCATTCCACCCAGCTCGATGTGAAAGGTTCGCGTCTTCTCTCAAGCCGTGTTTCCGGCCGCAAAATTGAGCTGACTTTCACACTCTCGAGCCGCAACGGCGCCGGGAGAAGCCTTCACCAACGGCTGCAGCGCTGGTGGCAGCCCGTCGCTTCTGCCTTGGATTGACTTGACAGCCGCTCGCTGCGTGATAACGTTCTCTCTCGGAGGATTGTGCGCCCATGTGTCGTCTTCAGAAAGCTCCTATCATTCTGCCGGTTACGGTTCTGTGCCTCGCGCTGGGCTGCCAGAACGCGGAGAAGAGTTCGAAGACCTTCCTGCAGCATCCGACCATACGGATCGGAACCGATGCCAACAATCCAATCACCAGCTGTTTTGCCAATATTGGCTGGGTCACGGTTGCCAGCAACGGTTCGGTGGATTGGAGGGCGGGCGACGCGGACACCAACACGTATCAGGTGGTATTCCCACTCTCGCCGTATCCGCTGGTCGACAGCGCCGGCAATCCCGTCACAACTCCCATCGTGGTCGACAAATCGGGAACACAAAGCGGAACCAGCAAGGGGCCATTCGCCGTTGCCTCCTCCGGCGTCGATGCCTGTAAGGCTGGCGCCGATGCCAGCCAGTGCTACTTCAGCTACGACATCAAATACAACGGGCAATCCTGCATCAAGCACTATGGCGGCGGATTCGGCATTTACAGCACCGGCATTCACATCGAGCGCTGAACGTTTGAACTTGCAGCTGTACAGGTTGCTGCAAATCCCGCTTGGGGCGGTTTTGAGGGGGCGTAGCTTTAGCTACGCCGTAAAGGCCCTTTATTTTTGTCATCACGAACGCGGCTCTAATCGGTTAGGGATCTCCTTTCCCGAGTTTTCAGCAAGTGCGCCCGGTCAGCGCCCGCGCTTCAAATCTTCAGCAGAATCCTCTTCCGGTACATCCACCACACCGGCAGAAAACATAAGCACAGCACCGTCAGCGAGTGCAGCAGCGATTCCACGGGCGGCGACCCGACCGAGCGAAAGAAAACCCATCCCTTCCAGCTCAGCCATCCACCGACCAGTTCCGACATTACGTAGGCGGTGATCGCATTATTACCCAGGATCACGAACGGCATGGTCCACCAGCCGCTATGCAGCTCAATGTCGATCAGCCAGTAGCAAATCGCCAGACAAACCAGCGCGCATCCCGCTGTAAAGATGACGTACGAGCTGGTCCACAACTTCTTGTTAATCGGAAACCAGATTCCCCACAGCTCACCCGCAATGATGCCAGCTACGCCAACCAGCAACATGCCGGCAGCCTTTTGTCGAGGCGCGCGTTCCGATCGCAACCACTCACCGGTCAGAACTCCACACAGCGCGGTCGCGATTGCCGGCAAGGTGCTCAGTAGGCCTTCCGGATCGCGCGTGGGTTCCCACAAATGTCCCAGCATCAATTTGCGGTCGAGGTAGGCGGCCAGGTTCGCGTCAGGATGCAGCAGCGGAATATCGCGTCCCGGTAGGCCGAACCCGGGCACCGGCACAAATCGCATCACCATCCAATAGCCCACCAGCAGCCCCGCGATCCAGACCACGCGAGCGCGCGTCCCCGAGTACAGCATGATTACTACCGCCGCGCAATAAGCGATGGCGATCCGTTGCAGCACTCCCGGAATTCGCCAATGCTCGAGCGAAAGCGAGCCCAGCCCATTCAGCGCCAGTCCGATGGCAAACAAGATCACGCTGCGCCGCACGGAGCGCAACATGAGCGTTCTCCTCGAGCAGCCCTGCGCCAATCGCGACTCGAACGACAGCACCAGCGATACCCCTACAATAAAGAGGAAGAAGGGAAAGACCAGGTCGGTCGGCGTCCAGCCATTCCAGTCGGCGTGGCGTAGCGGCCAGTAGGCTTCCTCGCTGGTCTGGCTGTTGACCACGATCATGAACGCGATCGTGGCCCCGCGAAAAAGATCGAGCGAAACCAGCCGGCCGGGCGCTTGCCGGGACGATACCTCGGATATCGCGATCTCGGAGAGGGAAGCACTCATGCACGGGCCATCCTGATTTTACAGATCGACCAAAACCCGTGGCCTGTCACACAGATTTAAACCGCTGGACAAACCGTGTCCAATATCGGACACTTCAATCCGTGAGGGGACACCAGCCGCTCGTCCCACGAATCCTGCGACGCGCCTAACTGCTTCACTGTGCGAGAGTTAAGCTTGTCCAGGAATGGTGCCCTGCTTGCACCAAGGAATACCGCAATGGATATCGCCCGCCCCGAAATTAAACGTCAGAAGCGCCGCCGCCAGATCATTTGGACCATCGTCGGCCTGGTGGTGCTGGGTGGAATCAGCTTGGGAATTTCGCGCCTCAAGCCGGCTGCGCCGTCCGTCGATCGCAGCACGGTTTGGACTGACACGGTGAAGCGCGGCTCCATGTTGCGTCAGGTTCGCGGCTTGGGATCGCTGATCCCCAGCCATGAAGATGTTCGCCAGATTCCGGCCGAGACCGAAGCTACCGTCATTCGCATTGATAAACTTCCCGGCTCTCAAGTCGACGCCAACACCGTCCTGGTCGAGATGGTCAATCCCCAACTGGAGCAGGAAGCGCTCGACGCGCAATTGCAGGTGAAAGCAGCCCAGGCTGAATACCAGAGCCTGAAGGTCAAGCTAGACAGCGACCTGATGACCCAGAAGGCAGGAGCTGCCACGGTCAACGCCGACTACAACGAAGCCGAGCGCCAGGCCCAGACCGACAAATCGCTTTACGATCTCGGCGTCATTTCCGGACTGCAGGCCAAGGCGTCCGCCGGCAAGGCGCAGGAAATGGTGACCCGCGACCAGATTGAAGACCAGCGGTTGAAGATCAATCAACAGGCGATTGCCTCACAACTGGCGGTGCAGCAAGCCAAGGTCGAAGAACTGAAGGCGCTGGCTCAGTTGAAGCAAACACAACTGCAGCGCCTGAAGGTCGAGGCTGGCGTCGATGGCGTTCTGGTCGAACTTCCGCTCCAGGTTGGGCAGCACGTTCTGCCCGGGACCGAGTTGGCCAAAATCGTTCAGCCGAATCATCTGATGGCCGAGCTGAAGATTCCCGAGACCCAGGCGCGTGATGTGCAGATTGGCGAGCCCGCTTCCATCGATACGCATAACGGCGTGATCGCCGGAGAAGTCAGCCGCGTCGATCCGGCGGTGCAGAACGGTACCGTCACAGTGGATGTGAAGCTGACCGGCGAGTTGCCCAAGGGCGCGCGCCCCGACTTGAGCGTTGATGGAACTATCGATCTGGAGCGACTGGAGAATGTGCTTTACGTGGGGCGTCCGGCGTTCGGACAGGAGAACAGCACCATCTCCATGTTCAAGCTTGATCCCACGGGCAATGGCGCCAGTCGCGTGCAGGTGAAGACAGGCCGCGCTTCGGTCAACCAGATTCAGATCGATTCCGGATTAAAGGAAGGCGACACCGTCATTCTTTCTGACATGTCGCGCTGGGATAACACCGATCGAGTGCGGCTGGAGTAGGAGAGAAGGCGCTGTTCGCGAGAGGCTTTTAGCTCTTAGCTTTTAGCTTCCGAACGGAAATTGCGCGGCGACGCGGAACAGCTAGACCAGGGATTACGTAGTGCTTGCCAGAAGCTAAGAGCTAAGAGCCAAAGGCCTCTGGCGAAAAGCGAAGAGCGAGTAGCGAAAAGCGCTCCCGCGATCCGCGATTCAAGAATGGACAACAACATGACCGAAGGAATCCCGCTGATCGAAATTGAAAACATGACCAAGGTCTTTTACACCGACGAGGTCGAGACTCACGCGCTCGCCGGCGTTCATCTCACGGTCCGCAAGGGCGAGTACGTTGCCATGTCCGGGCCTTCGGGCTGCGGCAAGTCCACCTTGCTCTCCATTATTGGACTGCTGGACACGCCCACTGGCGGCAACTACAACCTGAACGGGCAGCCGGTGGCCAACCTGGATTTCAGCGACCGCTCGCGCATTCGCAACCGCGAAATCGGATTCATCTTCCAGAGTTTCAATCTGATCGGCGATCTGACGGTGTACGAGAATGTCGAGCTCCCGCTGACCTATCGCGATGGCATGCCCAGCGCCGAGCGCAAGCGCCGCGTGCTGGATTCGCTGGAGCGCGTCGGTATGGCGCATCGCCTGCGTCATTATCCATCGCAACTCTCCGGCGGTCAGCAGCAGCGTGTCGCCGTAGCGCGCGCGTTGGCCGGATCGCCCTCCATCTTGTTGGCCGACGAGCCTACCGGAAACCTGGACTCGCGCAACGGTGAAGCGGTGATGGAGTTGCTGCAAAAGCTGCATCGCGAAGGCGCCACGATTTGCATGGTGACCCACGATCCTCGTTTTGCGGCTCACGCCGAGCGTGAAGTCCACTTGTTCGACGGCAAAGTGGTCGCCGAAGAAGAGCTGCGCCGGCTGATGCAAGAAGCGCAGTAGGCGAAAGCAGCAATTAGTAACTAAGGACTAGCTTTGGCTCTTAGTTGTTGAGCTCTTAGCCCACGCTATTAATGATGGTTGATCATCTGGCTGCGATTCTCGTTTCCTGAGAGCTACAGGCCAATCGCTAAGGGCAAATGCCCTGGCGAAAGCGGAACGGCATTCTAGATTTAGCGAAGAGCGAGTAGCGAAGAGCGAAACATGACCGGACTTCTCCAAGACCTGCGATATGCCTTCCGCCAGCTACGCAAGAATCCCGGCTTCACTGCCGTGACCGTGCTGACGTTGGCTCTGGGCATCGGCGTCAACGCCGCCATGTTTGCGGTGATCGACGCAGTGTTGCTGCGGCCGTTTCCCTTTCCCAAGCCCGACCAGATTGTGCAGATGAGCGAAGCTGCTCCCCAGGACCCGGCCCCCGGGGCTTCCGCCCTGCCGGACATGCGCGATTGGCGCTCACAGTCTCACTCCTTTCAGGATATTGCCTGGTACACCACCGGTATTCGCAGTGTGGATGTACCTGGTTTTTCCGATTTCATCCCGGCCGTGCTGGTCAGTTCAAACTTTCTGTTGACCTTACAAGTGCAGCCTGCGTTGGGCCGTGATTTCTTGCCGCAAGACGACCAGCCCGGACACGGCGACGTGGTGCTGCTGAACGCGACGGCCTGGGAGAAGTTCTTTGCCAAGCGCTCGAACGTGATTGGCAGCTCCTTGAAGCTGGGGGATAAGCTCTACACCGTGATCGGGGTCATGCCAGCCGGTTTCGAATTTCCCTCCGTTGGCGATACTCCCACAGTGTGGCAGCCACTGGTTTCGCAAAAGGAATATGAAGAGCGTGACTCGCGCACCTTGACCGCGGTTGGCCGGCTGAAGGACGGGGTTTCACCCACGGCTGCACAAGCCGAGCTTACCGGCATCCAGACAAGTATTGCCAAGGCATATCCCACGCTCGAACTCGACAAGCGTGTCATCGTGAAGCGCTATCGTGAAGTGCTGACCGGTAACGTTCGCCCGGCATTGCTAGCGCTGCAATTTGCCGTGCTCGCGGTCTGGCTTATCGCTTGCGCCAATGTGGCCAGCCTGTTGCTTTCCCGCACCACCGGACGCCGTCGGGAGATCGCGATCCGCAGCGCCATCGGTGCCGACCGGACGCGCATCATCCGCCAGTTTCTCACCGAAAGCCTAGTCCTCGCCTTAACAGGGGCTGCATTTGGATTAGCCCTCGCCTTTGGCTGCGTTCGCCTGTTGAAATTCTATCTTGATCTCTATCTGCCGCTGTCCCAGCACATTCATATTGACGCTCGCGTGGCTGCGATGCTGGTGGTTTTCTCGATTCTTTCGGCGGCCATCTTTGGACTGGTTCCAGCTCTACAGGCGTCGCGGGCTCCAGCGCAGGAAGCGCTGCGTGAGGGAACGGCAGGCGCCGGAACCAGCGGTCGCCAACGATACCTCCGCGATGCGCTGGTCGTAGGCGAGATTGCCTTGTCTCTGCTCCTGCTGATCTCAGCCGGTTTACTGCTGCGCAGCTTGCTGATTTTGCGGAGTGTGCCTTTGGGATTCGTTCCACATCATGTGGTTACGGCTTTCGTCTTCTTGCCTCAGAATGCCGGCATCGTGGGCCAGACCGGCAAGTATGCCGGGGAAAATATCTCGCAGGTGTTTTACACGCCTTTGCTTGATCGGCTCGCTCATCTGCCCGGTGTCGACAGCGCGGCGATGACCAGCATCCTTCCGCTGTCACCGAACTTCAACGCCGGCGGCTCGTTTGATATCGTCGGCCGGCCGAAAGATCCCGCCAACAAAACGAGCGCCGCAATCAGGGCGGTAAGTCCGAGCTTCTATCCCACGCTTGGAATTCGGCTGCTGCAAGGGCGGCTATTCACAACATCCGACGGTCCGCAGAGCACTGCCGGTGCGGTGGTCAACCAGGCTTTCGCAAAGAAGTATCTTCGCGGACAAAATCCCCTCGGCCAGCAACTGAAGATTAGCGATAAGGGGCCGCACGGCACGGTGACCATCCTCGGTGTGGTCGAAGATACTCATCAGACGGCGATGTCCGACGAGGTGCAGCCGGAGATGGATGTGTCCTATTTGCAGCTGACGCCGGACGATGAACTGACGCCCTACATTCTGGGCTCGTTCACCAGTCTGGTGCTGCGCACCCATAATGATCCTGCGACTGTGATTCCCAGCCTGCGTACCACATTACGGGAGTTCGATCCCGAGCTGGTTGTGACCAGCGCTGGAACTATGCAGGACGTGGTGGACACGTCGCTGGGAAGCCAGACGCTGGCTGTACGCCTGTTGTGGATTTTCGCTGGCGCAGCGCTATTGATTTCCATCGCCGGGATCTACGGTCTGCTGGCCTACAACGTCAGCCAGCGAACGCGCGATATCGGAGTCCGCATGGCCCTGGGCGCCACTCGTTTCAATGTCCTTCGGATGATATTGCGGCAGGCAGTTCTGCTGCTGGGGATCGGCGTCGTCATTGGCGTGGTAGCGGCGATCACCGCCGGAAACGTGCTGCGTAGCTTTCTCTATGGAGTTGTGCCCTACGACGCTCCGACCATTGTGGCCGTCTCGCTACTGCTGTTGGCTTGCGGCCTGTTGGCGAGTTACATTCCCGCCCGCCGCGCCTCGCGCATCGAGCCCATGAAGGCGCTGCGCTGGGAGTAGGAAGGGCGGCGGCATTTGGCAGTTAGCGAAATCGGGCGCAATGCCTTGGCCAAGTGCCAAATGCTAAATGCCAAATGCCGCGCAAGCGCGAAACGGAAATGTGGGTCGCTACAGACCCAGCGGCGCGACTGCTCGCTTGCATGAGCTGTGATTTGTCAGGGCACGGCTTCAGCCGTGCCGCAAGAGATCGAACAATCCCGGGCTTTAGCCCCTGCGGATTTTTCAGGGGCTGAAGCCCTCGAGATAGTTGGCTGGTTACGGCACGACTCAAGTCGTGCCCTGACACGAAGCGTTCTGCGTTGACCAAATGCTAAGTGTCAAATGCTAAGTGCTAAGGGCCAAATGCGAGTGGCAATTACTTAACATGATTACTCTCAAGAACGTCGAACGCAGTTACAAAACCGGAGCCGGGCAGACCTGGGTCTTGCGCCGCATCGATCTCACCATTCAAGAAGGTGAGTTCATCACCATCATGGGCCCGTCAGGCGCAGGCAAGTCGTCGCTGCTGAACGTGCTGGCGCTGCTCGACGATCAGTGGGCCGGCGAATATTGGTTTGGTGAACAGCCGGTCCACCTGATGAAGCGCAAGGACCGCGCCGAACTGGCCAAGCGCAAAATTGGCATGGTTTTCCAGAGCTACCACCTGCTCGACGACCTTACCGTGCAGGAAAATATTGACCTGCCCTTGTCCTACAAAGACATACCACGTAGTCAGAGACAGGGCATGGTGGCCGAGACGCTCGATCACTTCCAGATCGTCGCCAAGAAAGACTTGTATCCCAATCAGCTTTCCGGTGGACAGCAACAACTCGTCGGCATCGCCCGCGCGGTCATTCACAAGCCGGCGCTGCTGTTGGCCGATGAGCCCACCGGCAATCTGCATTCCAGCCAGGCCAAAGAAATCATGGAGCTGTTCACCGCGCTCAATCGCGAAGGCACGACCATCGTGCAGGTCACTCACTCCGACGTCAACGCGTCCTACGGGTCGCGCACCATCCAGATGCGGGACGGTTGGCTGGTCGGCGACACCGCAAATCCCGCCATCGCGGCAGGTGGGGAGGCGGTCCGTTCATGAAGGCGCGCTTGTACCGATCTCCGCTGTTGGCTTTGCTGCTGTGTACCCGACTAGTCAGCGCTCAGGCGCAGCAGGAAACCCCAAATGCGCCCACGCCGCAGCCTGCTCCGGCATCGTCGCCAACGCCACCTGCGCCGCTATCGATTCGGACCCCGTCGAAACTGGCGATTCCGCATTCTGACAATCCTTTCAAGGCCTACACCCCCAGTCTGGTCCCCAAACCTGATCTGGCGAACTCGGCTCGCCTTCAGCAACTGATGCGCGACGGCAAGCTATACATCTCGCTGCAAGATGCGATCGATCTGGCGCTGGAGAACAACCTCGACCTGGCCATTGCCCGCTACAACCTGCCCATCGCCGACACCGACATTCAGCGCACCAAGGCCGGCGGCTTCTTTCGCGGCGTCAATACGGGTGTAGTCCAAGGAACCGCCGGGGGAGGCGTTGGTGGCTACGGGGCGGGCGCTCCGGGCGCGGGCGCCGGGGGCACGACTGGCGGCGCCGGTGGCGCTGGAGCCGGAGCATCGGGCCTGGTGCAGTCGACCCTCGGCATCGGCACCAATGTATCGTCCTACGATCCGATTATCACCAGCATCATGAGCATCGAGCATCAAACGCTGCCGCTGTCGAATATTCAAATTTATGGCGTCCCGGAGTTGCAGACCAATACCGGACTGGTGAACCTCAACTACAGCCAGGCCTTCCCCACCGGAACCAGCGTCAGCGTGGAAGTCGACAACAACCGGCAGACCAGCAACAGCATTTTCAATAGCCTGGATCCCAACCTGAATTCGTTCTATCGCATCACGATTCAGCAGCAGTTGCTGGCGGGCTTCGGAACCGGCCCCAATCTGCGTTATCTGCGAATCGCCAAGAACAACAAGAAGATCTCCGACATCGCCTTCAAGTCGCAGTTGATTGCGACCGTGACCCAGATCGCCGATATCTACTGGGACCTGGTGAGCGCCTACGAGGCTGAGAAGGTGACCGAGCAGTCCTTCGACTTCGCGCAGCAGAGCCTGGACAACGCCAAGAAGCAATTGCAGCTGGAAGCCATCCCGGCGATGGACGTTATGCGCGCCGAGGCCGAGGTTTCGCGCCGCGATCAGGATCTTACGGTCGCAAAAACGAACCTTCAGTTGCAGGAATCGTTGATCAAGAACGCGCTCACCAAGAATCTCGACGATCCCTCGCTGGAATCGATGCCGGTGATTCCTACCGATACCCTCGACACCCTACAGGTAATTCCGGAAAAGCCCACGCAGGAACTGATTGAGCAGGCGCTGCTGGACCGGCCGGAACTGTCGGAGTCGGACATCGATCTCCAAAACCGCGAGATCACTCGCAAAGCCGCCAGCAACGCACTGCTGCCCACACTTACCCTGGTCGGATTCTATGGCAGCAGCGGTTTGGCCGGCCCCCTGAATCCGCTCTTCTCCGGACCCAATCCGCCGCTGGTTCCCACCAATTGGTTTGGCGCTTTTCAGGACGCGTGGAACGGTTCTTCGCCCGACTACCTGGTCGGACTCAACTTGAATGTCCCCGTTCGTAATCGCGTGGCCAAGGCCGATCAGTACCGCTCCGAGTTGGAATACCGGCAGGCGGAGTTGCGCGAGCAGCAACTGAAGAAGCAGATTCGCATCGAAGTGCGCAACGCCGAGTACGCGCTGGAGCAAGGGCGAGCCCGCGTGGGTGCGGCCCGTAAGGGTCGCGATCTGGCCCAGAAGACATTTGCCATCATGCAGCAGGAGCAGACTCTGGGTGCCGGATCGAACTTCCAGACCCTGACCGCGCAGCGTGACCTGGCGCTGGCGCAGTTGGATTTGGTCAACGCCAGCACGGCGTATCAGAAATCGAAGCTGGAATTGCAGCGAGCGACCGGCACCACCCTGGACGAAAATCGCATTCAAATCCAGGCTGCGGTGGACGGCGTCGCTCGTTGAGGGAGAACATTTTGCCGCGAACGCAAAGCCAACCTAACGTGAGTCCCGCGCGCGATTCGGTCAGTGACGGCCATGACCGCCGGCGCACCGGCCGCATTCTCGCGGCCGACGACCAGCCGCACATTCTCGAAGCCATCGAACTGTTGCTTCGTCCCGCGGGCTTTGAGGTCGATACTGCAAAGTCTCCCGCGGCCGCACGCGAAGCTCTGGCCAGCGAGTTTTACGACGCTGTTCTCATCGACCTGAATTACACTCGCGACACCACCTCCGGCCAGGAGGGTCTCGACCTGCTCTCCGAAATCGTTGCCCTCGACAGCAGCATCCCGGTCATCGTCATGACGGCCTGGGGCAACGTGGGACTGGCGGTTGAAGCTATGCGCCGCGGCGCTCGCGACTTCATCCAGAAGCCATGGGAGAACGAGCGCCTGCTGGCAATCCTGCGCACACAGGTCGAACTGTATCGCGCCTTGCAGCGAACCCAGCAACTGGAAGCCGAAGCACGCCTGCTGCGCGCCGAAGGCCGGCCCGAATTCATCGCTGCCGCACCCGCCATGCAACCTGTTTTGCAAACGATTGCGCGCATTGGACCGTCGGACGCCAACGTCCTGGTCACCGGCGAGCATGGCACCGGTAAAGAAGTAGTCGCGCAAACGCTTCACGCTTTATCGGCTCGCGCTTCGATGCCGCTGGTCGCGGTCAACACCGGAGCCTTACCCGAAGGAACCTTCGAAAGCGAACTATTCGGACACGTGAAGGGCGCCTTTACCGATGCGCGCACCGATCGCATCGGCCGCTTCGAGCTGGCCGACAACGGCACCATCTTCCTCGACGAAATCGGCAATGTTCCGATTCGCCAGCAAGCCAAGCTGCTGCGCGTGCTTGAAACCGGCGAGATCGAACGCGTGGGCTCCTCGCGCACCAAGCGCATCAACGTTCGCGTTATCTCCGCTACCAATACCAGCTTGCAGGAAGCTATTGCCGCCGGCAATTTCCGCGAAGATCTGCTGTTCCGCTTGAATACTGTCGAGATCCATGTGCCTGCTCTGCGCGAGCGTCGCGAAGATATTCCCGCGCTGGCGGCGCATTTCCTCTCCCGTTATGCCACGCGCTATCGTGCTCCGGTAACCGGATTTGCCGCGACCGCCTTGCAGGCCATGATGCAATATGCGTGGCCGGGAAATGTTCGAGAGCTGGAGCACACGCTGGAGCGCGCCGTGCTCATGTGCCAGAGCGGCGAGATTCAAGTGTCGGACCTCGGCTTGAATGTGCAGCAGCGCGGACAAGGACAGAATCTGGAAGAGCTCAGCATCGAAGAGGTCGAAGGCATTCTGGTGCGCAAAGCGCTGCAGCGCTTTCATGGCAATGTGAGTCAAGCGGCCGAAGCGCTGGGCCTCAGCCGGGGTGCGCTCTATCGCCGGATGGAGCGTTATGGACTCTAGTTCGAGCGGCGACTCCAACCCTATCAGCCCATCGAGCACAAGCTCGCCGCTCGATGGGGTACTCAGGCCCGCGGAACGTACTACGCCCACGCGAACCGGACACTTCAGGCTGCTCTACGAAAGGCGCATCGTCCTGTTCGCGATCCTGGCCGCCTTGCCCGGAGTCGCTTTCGGCACTTCACTCATCTGGACTCGGGATTGGAGTCGCGACGTCAAGATCTCCCTGACTGTCCTCGAATTCTTCTTGTGGCTCGTGCTGACGCTGGCCCTGCTCGATCAGATTGTCCGCCCGCTACAGACGCTGGCCAACGTGGTAGGAGCGCTTCGCGAAGAAGACTATTCTTTTCGCGCTCGCGGAGCTGCTCCTAACGACGCTCTCGGCGAGCTAGCTCTGGAAATCAACTCCCTGGCCGACATTCTGACCGAGCAGCGTATCCAGACCATCGAGGCCACTGCATTATTGCGCCGCGTGGTAGAAGAGATTGATACGCCGCTGTTCACCTTCGATCCGCATCACGTCTTGCGGCTCATGAATGCCGCCGGCGAGCGCCTATTGCAGCAGCCCGCCGCGCGCCTGCTGGGCAAGACTGCGACGGAACTCGAACTCAATGCCTGCTTCGAAGCCAGAAACGAAACCCTGGTCTCGCTTCCTTATTCAGCTCCTAGTGCGCGCTGGATGGTTCGCAAACGTTCTTTCCGCCAGAATGGCGTGCCGCACACGCTCATCGTCCTGTCTGATGTGAGCCGCGCCCTTCGCGAAGAAGAACGTAGCGCCTGGCAGCGACTCATCCGCGTCCTGGGTCATGAGCTGAACAATTCGCTGGCGCCGATCATTTCTATTTCCGGAAGTTTGTCATCGCGTCTGCCGTTGCCTGAATTGCCGGATGCGCAAAACGCCGACTTTCAGCGCGGCCTCAATATCATCGAATCGCGCACGGCTTCGCTGCACCGATTCTTGCAGTCGTACCGCCGGCTGGCGCAGATGCCTTCGCCCAGCCTTAAGCCGACCGAGTTGCGTCCACTCATCGAGCGGGTGGCTGCGCTGGAGACCCGGCTGCACGTCGACATCACGCCCGGCCCCGATCTGATCCTGAACCTGGATCCCGACCTGATCGAACAGATGCTGATCAACCTGGTGCGTAACGCGGTCGACGCTTCGCTGGAGCAGGCGCAATCCTCGCAGACTGGAACCGAACCAGCTCCGCCTCAAGTCAGCATGCGCTGGGAACAGTTCGACCGCAAAGTCGCGCTCATGGTCGAGGACAACGGCATCGGCCTGCTCAATCCCAGCAATGCCTTCGTGCCTTTCTACACCACCAAGCCGGGAGGCTCGGGCATCGGCCTGGTGTTATCCCAGCAGATCGCCGAAGCGCATGGTGGCTCCATCGAATTATCGAACCGGCAGAACACCCGTGGCTGCCTGGTAAAAGTCATGCTTCCTTATCGCCAGGCCAGCTAGCTGGGAGCCATCTGACCATCGCATAAATCGGAAGGCGTTCACGGCTTCTTCTCGCTTTGCGGTGGAGAACTCTTTTCGCTGGGACCACCACCTGGCAGGCTGTTCGCATTGTTCGAAGCTCCATCCGGTGCGCCCTTCTTCACCAGATATTGCACGATGACCGAGATCCTCCGATTCGAGGGATCGGTCCGATCCTTGCCAGTGCGCGGCTGCTGGTCGGCAAAACCCCGCACCTGCGCGACCTGGTCGCTGCGCAGTCCGTGCAGTTGCATCAATCTGCGGCTGGCGTTGGCCCGGTCAGACGACAACTCCCAATTGGTATAGTTTGCGTCACCCGAGTAAGGCTGCGAATCCGTGTGCCCCTCAATCGAAAGTTTGTTGGGGAGTTTGCCCAGTTCCTCCGCAATGGTCATCAGCAGTTCCCTACCGCTGCCGTTCGGATCAGGCCGGCCGCTGTCAAAAAAAGTGTCTCTCTGCGATTCCATCAACTCGATGCGCAAGCCCTCTGGAGTCACAGTAATTTCGATATGATTTTTTAACTTGTCAAAATCGGCAACTTGCTGAATCGCCTTTTCCAACGACTCTTTGAGCTTCGCCATATTCTCTTTACTGACGCCAAGCGCATCTTTGGGACCTGCCTGATTACTTCCCGTCAGCTTACCGTTTCCTGCCGGGTCTTTGAAGTAACCGCTGATCGCTTCCTGAACGGGCTTGCTGGTATTCATCAGCCACAGCACGATGAACAGCGCCATCATCGCGGTCACAAAATCGGCATAAGCCACCTTCCACGCCCCCCCGTGATGGCCAGCGTGTCCGCTCTTGCGCTTGATGACGATAATGTTTCCGGTCGCAGCCATCGGATTTCGCCCTCTAGGAAGAAGCGGGTGCAGCTTCCGGCGCCGCTCCAGCAGGCGCGTCTGTGGGCGCTGCGGCTCCCACGGCCTGCTTGCAGGCCTTCTCGAATTCCACAAAGCTGGGACGCAGATGAGCAGGAACCGCCCGTCGTCCCATCTCCGCCGCCAGCAGAGGCGAGACGCCTTTCATGTAGGCGATCATAGTCACCCGCAGTACATGCAGATATTCGTGCTCCTCGTGCGAAAGCTTTGCCAGATTGGCGGCAATGGGTCCAATGAATCCGTAGCACATCAGGATGCCTAGAAACGTTCCTACGAGTGCGGCCGCCACCTTCTTGCCGATTTCTTCCGGTGGCCCACCCAGCGCGCTCATGGTCATCACCACCCCCAGCACGGCGGCGACAATGCCCAGTCCCGGCAGCGAATCGGCCACTGCGCTCAGCGCCCCCACCGACTGCTCCATCTCGTTGGAGTGTACATCCATGTCGACCTCCATCATCTGGTCGACGTCGAACGCCTCCACTCCGCCCATCAGCACCATGCGCATGGTGTCGCAAACAAAGTCCCGGCTCTCGTGGTCCTTGACGAAGGCCGGATAGGTGCCGAAGAACTTGCTCTTGTCCGGCGACTCGATATCATTCTCCACCGAGTTCGGCCCCTCGCGGCGAATCTTGTTGAACAGGTCGTACATCATCTTCAGAGCATCGAGATAACGCTTCTTGTTGAATTTCGATCCCTTCAGCACCTGCAGAACCCCGCCAATCACGCCCTTCAAGGTGTGCAGTGGATTGGCTGCCAGCAGGGTGCCCATCGCTGCCCCCAAAATGATCACCACCTCCGACGGCTGGATGAGCACCCGGATAGGACCATGTTCCATCAGGAACCCGCCTATCACCGCTCCCAAAACCACCAGTATTCCAACGATAGCGAACATTCCCTTTTCGCTTTCCCTGATCTTGTTTGCATCAAGACTGCGTCCGCCTTCGACACCTCGCTTCGCGGCGCAACAACCCGAATCGGTCGTGCTCTTCCCCCAGGCCTCCTCGCCCAGCGATCGGACACGGGCCTTCATCCTGTCTATCGGCGATCCCGCGAAAAATCTTGCGGCTGCCGGATCCTCGGCTGGAACCGTCGCCACCTGAACTTCTGGGAATGCGAAATCTATCTGCTGCGCAAGCCGGGGCCTGTCTTTCCCAATCCAGTTATCATTCAGATCGGCCGAAGTAAATCAGCGGCAAGTGTCTGCGAAGGAGGTGCTGCCCGAGCTATCGCTTCGCGAAATGGCTGCGCCAGAAGAACCTGTGCGGCTGGATTCCGTCGGCGCCGGCGAATTTCACCGTTGCCATAACCCGCAAAGTCCATTACGCTATCGCCTACTGACGGCTGGTCAGCGATGTCCGGGCTTTTCTCCATGCATCTGAATTTCAATGCCTTACCTAGCCTGATCGCCATTGCGATTCTGGTAGCGGTGTTTGCCGCCATAAGCCGCCAACAGACCAATCAGCGTGTCCAGTTTTGGCTGGTGGGATGGGCGCTGGTGCTATTGCGCTCGCTGGTGCAATTTGCCCACGCCAGTTCTCCTCATCTAGACAACTTCAACCTTGCGATTTCTCTTAATAGCCTGATACTGGCCAGCATTGCCTTCCTGGTTTCGGTTGCACCCAAGGCCACAACCTTGCGCCGCCAACTGGTAGTCACCGCGGTGCTGGGCGTTCCCGCATTGATTTACTCCAATGCAATGATCTGGGATGTGACCTCGCACGGTTTTTATTACACGTTGCTGGCGATGGCCCTGGTGGCTGAGTTTGTGCTGCTTTCGAGATGGTACCGGACGATTACGCCCTACGTGATTTGCATCGTATCGGGGAGTCTCGTGCTGATCGGCTTCCTGGCTTGGGGTTTGGCCCACGGCAAAGAGGACTATGGCTTACATATCATTCTTGCTGCCTTTAACTTCTTCACCGCTGGCTTGTTCTGGTATCGCTTTCGCCGTCCTTCGGCCGGAGTATTGGTCACCGTCTTTGGTTTCTTTGCCTGGGGTCTGACCTTTCCCGCAGGAATTCTGCTGCAGCACTTTGCCGCTGCCATCCATGTCCAATCCGAGGTGTGGAATATTCCCAAGTACCTGGTCGCGGTCGGGATGATCGTGACCCTGCTGGAAGAACAGATTCAGCAGAGTGTTCATCTGGCCTATCATGACGCCCTGACCGGACTGCCCAATCGCCGGCTGCTGCAAGACCGGCTGGTACAGGCCCTGGCGCATGCTGACCGCGTCGGGCACAAGGTCGCAGTTCTCCTGCTCGATCTCGACGATTTCAAGGAAGTGAACGATACCTTCGGGCACCGGGTGGGAGATGCAGCTCTACAGCAGGTGGTCACCCGGCTCTCCAGCCGTATGCGCGCTTCCGACACTTTGGCCCGTACCGGCGGCGACGAATTCACGATCGTCAGCGAGGTGACGGCGCCTCACGGAGCTGAAACCCTGGTCGCCGCTCTGGAGTCGGCCCTGATTCTTCCCTTCAAGGTCGACGGCAGGCTGGTACGCACCGGCGTCAGCATTGGCTGCGCCTTATATCCGGAGAACGGCACCGATCCCATCACTCTCTGCTCCGCCGCTGATAAGGCAATGTACGACTCGAAACGCATGAGCCGCTCCCTGAAGGCTACTGCCGGCAACTAATCCATTCCTTTCCCAACCTTCCCACGGCGCCAACTTTAGAGCAGCTGGCTACTCCCGCAATGTGGTACAGGGATTCCCCGCTCGTCTACAGAGGAGATGTACCCAGAGTAACCAAAACTCAAAGCCATCCATCTTGGGTACCTTTACTATCATGCCAGTAACGGTTAAGTGTTAATTCCCCGATCCCTCTACCGGGGAAACTACTTTTCATCCTCTTCTTTCTCAGATTGGGGGTGCCTAAATCCTACATAGTAGGACTACAGAAGTAGGAAATAAATAGCATATCTCTGCACATTCGAAAGTATGCCTCTCTTGTTTATCAACATCCTCATGGTGGCAGCCGGATTGCATATTCAAATGTCGGTTGGGGTATCAGCTTTGCAGGTTGTAATGAAATCGCTCCACACAATCTGCCTGGTTACCACATAAGATCCGCTGTTACTGCCGTCTCCCCTGCACGCGCATAGGCAGCGGAAGTCCAGCCTTAACGCCGGCTGATCAGGAGCGGCAGACTCATTGTGGGACACGGTGGTCAGCCGTTCGTTTCCCCTTTGGGGTCTGCCAAGGTGCGTCACGGGTTCGAAGGGGCCCCTTTTTTGTAATGAAACAAAAAGGAGAAAAAATCTATGTTGTACGCTGGAAGAAATCGCTCGGTAAAGTATTCGCTGGCTTTGCGGGCCGGGTTGGCATTAAGCCTGAGCCTGGCGGTCATGGTCATCACACCGGTTAACAGTTTCGCCAGCAACCCTGATACGCAAAGTTATCTGGGTACTGCCTACGGCGCCTACGCCTTTGTCGGAAACACGCTTCTGCTGGCACAGACTGCGCCGGTCAGCCTGGGCGGTACCTGCGGCACTTCGCAGCAACCTCTCAACCTGCCGGCAAGTTCGGCGGGCGTCAATCTGCCTCCGATCATAAGTGGGGGCGCAACCAATACCGATGTGTCCAGCTCTCCGCAAACTTCGCAGGCCGTGGCCGACACCGCTAGCATCAGCCTGGTGGCGGGACTGGTTACCGCCCAGGAGATCAAGGCGGTCAGCACTACCACGATTGACAACAACGGCGCACTGCATGTGAGTTCGGCAGGTTCTACCGTCAGCAACCTGGTAATTTTTGGCCACGTCTACAACGGGTCGATTCCAGCCAACACCCGCGTCGTCCTGCCTTTGCTGGGATACGTAATCCTCAACGAACAGGTTTCCAACCTGAGCAACGCACAGGCCAACCTGACCGTCAACATGATTCACATCCACGTCACTGGATTTAATCTGCTGGGCCTGCAGATCGGTACAGACATTACCGTGTCCAGCGCCACCAGCGGCATGATCAACGTGTTCGCGCCGGGTATCGTTACCGGTGACTCCTATGGAACGCAGATCATCGGAAACTTGCTGTCATCGAGTCCGACCGCTCCCGAAGTTCTTCCTTGCCTCGGCACCAGCGGCGCGGTCCAGACCAATACTCTCGCCGGAGTCAACCTGGCCGGCGTTCTCAGCACCGGTACCGTGACCAACACCGTAGAGTCGAACCTGACCCAGTCGCTGTCGAGCGGACAGAACACCTCGACTGTGGAAGGGCTTAACCTCTTGAACGGATTGGTGACCGCAACCGTGATGAAGGCGCAGGTGAATGCGCTGGTCAATGACACGCAGAACTATATTCTGTACGGCACCGATCAGTTCACCGGAATTTCGGTGGCGGGCTATCCGGCGATCAATGACAACGTACCGATCAATACCAGTGTTCCAATCGCGGGCTTAGGAACGCTTTATTTGAAACGTGTCATCAACAATTATCCCAACCCCCACAGTGTGGAGGTGCGTAGTTTGGAACTGGTGGTGAACGTGACCAATATCTACGGTCTGCCGATTGGACTGGATGTTATCGTCGGCGACGCGCAGATCCAACTCATCCCAGACGTCAACCCTTAACCACCAACCTAGCATGCAAGCTGAGTTGCAGAGCATCGCAACTCAGCCGTTTTCTCCTGATTCTTCGGAGGCGGCAGTCGAAAGTAATCGGACGTTGGGATTAGGTGTGTGCGTTGAAAAGGAATATGGCTTTCCTGACCGCCACCTAAGGATACCCACACCGATATCCGTATTGCCAGTGGAAGTATGTGAGTGCCCTTGCTTCTCCGTCGATAGCCAACCGCAGTTATTTAGACGATCTGCTGATGCATGCCGTGATACTAGGCTGGAGCGACCTGATATTGGAAAAGCCGTTGAGAGCGATTCATGTCGAATATCATGTTGATCGCTACGGAGGGGTTGAGTTCCTGACGATATGGGCGGCCACTCTCCGAAGACTTGGAACTGGTGTGTGAGCACTGGAACACCTACTACAGCCGGGGAGCTTTCTTCAGGAATAGCTTCCGGTCAGCGGCACTGGACGAAACGCTCGATTTGATCATGAAGTACCAAACGGAGCTTCTGTTCCGTATTCCCCCGGGTGGAACCTGTCGCATTCAGGTGAAAGCACCGACCAGGATTGAGATCACAATGGCAAAAAACGCCATGCTACTCTTTCTCCGTCGCGTGGCGAGGGAAGGTAATTCCTGGTTGCCCTGAAGTCTTGCGTTGCTACCAAGTCCCGCGCTACATTCTCCTGTTCGCCTATGGTGACCTGTTACCACATGCATCGCGACCGTAATCCCACCTTCTCCACACCTTATCAGGCAATGTTATTTAAGTAATGGCGTCGTCCACTTCGACAAACGGACGGGCTGTCGCATCCGCAATCCCACATTGACGGACATCTTCTACATTGTCAGCAATACGGATCCCAACACCAAGCAGTTCTCGAATGTTCTGGTGAAAGGCGGCAGGGAGCCACACGGACCTGATCGACTGTACCTGAATGCCAGCTAGATTATCTTGGTCGAACCGGTCGACCCTGATTCCAAAGTAGCCCAATTGCTCAACGAGGCGAATCATTAGAGAGCTGGTTTCGAACTTGATCCCACAATGTGGGAGTCATATTCCGTAATGCAGATACCGCAAACCTTCTTTATAGTTATCGCGCGCTTCTTTAGCTTTCTTCCAGGCGTCCTGCACCTTGAAATCGGCGCTGTCCCAGCGCTCCATCGCGGTCTCAGAGTGGTCGGCGGTGGCCAGGGCTTCTTCGGCCCGAATCGCGGTTACCCATGCATCCACCGCCTGCTTGTAGGCTTGCTGTAGTTGGTCGAGGTTCGGCTTTTCCATAGGTGTCGGATACTAGAGTACCCACTATGGACGGTCAACGGTCCGGCATCAGCATTCACCAAAAATTAACTAAGCACGCCGAATTTCTTCGCCGCTCCCCGGTTGGCATTGCTGTGCAGGTCAGAGACTTCGCCCGCTACAGACACGTGTTGCGAAATTGATAAACGAGCTATCCGCCCTGTTTTCTGAGGGACACTGAAACGAACGTTGGAATGACCGGACCGGCAGATCGATCCCGCCAAGCTGGCGTTTTCTGGCGAGCGGAGGGACGGAGCAGGATTTCAGCCGTTCAGGAGTCCGCTGGAGGGGTGTGCTGAAACGGTAGTTTGCTATAGCGCTCCTTGTCGACCTCGATAATCAGGGCAATCCGTCCTTCGGGCTGCCGCATCGGAAACGGCTTGCCGGTATACTTGTGCGAGATCAGATCCATCAGCTTGAAGTCGGTATCCGGACGGCGCTCGACGACTCGCCCGCGAATCTGCAACTCGCTGTAAGGATCGTGAAAGTCGACCATCGACATCGCCACTCGAGGATCGCGCTCCGTGTTGCGTGCCTTTAACGATTTCTCCCCGGTGCAGATGACGATGCGATCGCCCTCGCGCCCGGCCCACACCGGCACACTTTGCGGCGAACCATCAGGCATCAGGGTAGCCAGGTGAGCGAAGTTAGCGCCGTCGAGCAGTTTCTTGGTTTCGTGTGAAAGTGTCATGGCTGCTTGCCTCGTCATCTTCGACGCAATCACCAAATTTTACGCCAGCAACCGGGCCGCTTCTTTCGCAAAGTAGGTCAGCGTCATCGACGCGCCCGCGCGTTGGATGCACAACAGAGATTCCAGCATCACGCGTTCGTAGTCAATCCAGCCGTTGAGCGCTGCGGCCTTGATCATGGCGTACTCGCCGCTGACCTGGTAGGCGGAGAGCGGAACGTCGTAGCGCAGGCGCGCTTCATGCAGCACATCGAGATAAGGCATCGCAGGCTTGACCATGATCATGTCGGCGCCTTCTTCCAGGTCGAGTTCGATCTCGCGCATGGCCTCGCGCAGGTTAGCCGGATCCATCTGGTACGAGCGGCGATCGCCGAAGTGCGGCGCTGAATCGGCAGCTTCGCGGAATGGGCCGTAAAATCCGCTGGCAAACTTCGCCGCGTAAGAGAGAATAGGAATGTTCTGATAGCCGGCTTCATCCAGCGCGGCGCGAATGGCAGCCACGCGGCCGTCCATCATGTCCGAAGGCGCGATGATATCCATCCCCGCTTTAGCTTGCGAAACCGCAGTCCGGGCCAGCAATTCCAGCGTGGGATCATTAAGGATTTCGTACTCCTCGGCAGAAACTGCGGCTAGCCCAGTGGCAGCCGCGATAGCCGCGCCCAGCGATTGCGCACCCGGCACGATTACGGCCTTGCCCTGCAATTCCAACTCGCGAGTGTAGGCAAGCAACTCGCGCCGAGCCTTGGCATTGGGGTCGGAAGTATCGACCAGCCCGCAGTGGCCATGCGACATGTACTCGCACAGGCAAACGTCGCCCATCAGCAGCAGGCCGGGCACTTCGCGCTTGATGGCGCGGGTCGCTTTCTGCACGATGCCATCATCGGACCAGGCGCCAGTCGCTACTTCGTCCTTCGACTCGGGCAGGCCAAACAGAATGACACTGGGGATGCCCAGCGACTTCACCTCGGCGCACTCCTTCACCGCCTCGTCGATTGACAGGTTATACACGCCCGGCATGGATCGCACTTCCTTGCGAATGCCTTCGCCGGGACAGACGAACAGCGGATAGACAAATCCCTCCGGGCTGAGACGGGTTTCGCGGACAAATGAGCGCATTGCTTCGGTGCGGCGCAGGCGGCGGGGACGATCAGTTGGGAATGCCATAACACTGAAATTTTAGCACCGCGACAGTACTGAAACCCGCGAAAATCGCGGGTAACAGAGTTCCAGGATTTGTGACCAGAATCACTGATGTCTACGGCAACATGCGTACGGAACTGCTTTGATGTTGGGTCACCGTGGGCAGTCGGGAGTCAAGCTCTTCTTGCGTCAGACCGATATGGCTAAGCAGCGCGCTGTATCGCAGATCGTTCCGGATGGGGTCGTAAATCGGCCCAACCTTCAAGTAGCCCAGCAGAGGATCGTGGGCTTCGGCAGCCTTGTCCAGCCATTCGAAGGCCAGATCAATCTCTCCCATTCCCAAGTAGAGCATGACCCAGGTGATGGGCGCAACGTACACCTGCTGGGCTGCCGCGTTCACCTCGTCCAGCACCTGCATGGCTCGCGCCTTATCACCTGAACCTCCATAGCACGACCCCAGCGGGCCCATGATCAAAGGATTGTTTCCCGACAGCTCGCGAGCTTTTTCCATGGCGGCGATGGCTTCAGGATACATGTGCTTCTGTTCGTAATTCAGACCAACCACTACATTGGCTTCGATGTCATTGCTGTCCAAGTCGAGCACACGGCGGCAAATCTCCAGCGAACGATCATAGTCGCGGCGATAGTGAAACACTCCCGCCAGGTACATGTTGCTGGTTACGGAAAGCGGATCGACAGCCAGAGCAGTGCGAATCTGCTCTTCCGCTTCTTCGAATCTGCCCGCCTGCACCAGCAGAAGGTTATATTGCACATGGGGAAGCGGCTGGCCGGGCTTCAGTTCGATCGCGCGCAGGTATTCGCGCTCCGCCTCTTTCCAGTCCCATTCGTACCACATACGAATCATGCCCAGGGAAGAATGGGCTTCGGCCAGCGTGTCGTCCGCAGCCAGCGCTTTCGCTACCGCTTCCATGGCCTTCGGCCACGCTTCGGTGGGACGCGCCAGTCCCCAGGACGCAAGCGCAACGTGATAGTCGGCTATGCCGGAATACGCTGGCGCATAGTTGGGATCGTGGGTGAGCGCGCGCTCGAAGTATTCCAGTGCTTTATCAAATCCTTCGCCGCCCCGTTTGTTCCACTGGAAACGGCCGCGCAAATACTGATCGTAGGCTTCGAAGTTATCGGTGTAGCGTTTCACCAGGCCGGTGCCGGCTTTGGAGCCCAGTTCTACTCGCAGTAGTTCGGCGATGGACTGCGCCATCTCTTCCTGCACTGCGAAGATGTCGGTCATCTTGCAGTCGAAACGCTGCGACCAGAGGCAGTATCCATCGCTCACATTCACCAGTTGCGTGCTGACGCGTATCCGGTCGCCGGCCTTGCGAACGCTGCCTTCGACCACCGACGACACCTTGAGTTGCTCGCCGATCTTGCGAACGCTCTGAGCCTTGCCCTTGAACTCGAAGGCCGAGGTCCGCGACACTACCTGCAATCCGGGCAAGCGGGAGAAGGCATGGATCAACTCCTCCGTCAGCCCGTCGCTGAAGTAGTCGCTGTCGGGCTCGGGACTGAGGTTGAGGAATGGCAGAACAGCCACCGAAGCCTGCGGCCGGGGCGCTATGGTAAACTTCGGCACCGTGCCGCTCAGCAGTGACAGGCCACGCAGTCCCTGAATGATCTGCTCAGCATTTCTCTGCCGCTGCTCCCGGTTCTTTTGCAGCGCTTGATTGATGATTTGCTCCAGCTCATGGGGGACGTCAGCACGCCGCGAGGTCAGCGACGGCGGTTCCGCTTCCATGATCGCGCGGATGATGAGCGCTTCGCTGCGCGCCTCAAAGGGACGCTCGCCAGCCAGCATCTCATACAGCATCACCGCCCACGACCATAGGTCCGTACGTCCATCCAGCGGATCGCCGTGCAACTGTTCCGGAGACATGTATGGCACGGTACCGACGACGCCGCCGGGATTAGTGAGAGAGATATCGCGAGGCAGCTTGGCCAAGCCGAAGTCCACAATCTTCACTACGCCATCGGGCATCAGCATGATGTTGGCGGGCTTGATGTCGCGATGCACAATGCCGATACTGTGCGCCTTGGCCAGACCGAGCGCCACCTGCTCGGCAACCTGCACACCCTCTTTCAGCGGAAAGGGTCCGCGCTCCAGGCGGGACCGCAAATTCTCGCCCGGGCAATACGCCATGGCGATGAATAATTCGCCTTCATCCGTCTCGCCGAATTCGTGGATAGTGCAGATGTTGGGATGGTCGAGCAACGAGGCAGTGCGAGCTTCGCGGACAAATCGCGATCTCTGATCGGCATTGGAAGCTACATCGGGAGAGGTGAACTTGATCGCCACCGGCCGGTCGAGCTTCAAATCCTGGGCCTTGTAGACAGCACCCATGGATCCCTTGCCCAGGCGAGCCACCACGCGGTAGTGAGAAATAACTCGGCCGATCATCCGAATGGCCTCGGACTCCGTACGGTCTGTTTGCTTGTGGCTGCCTATTGTACAGCTTCATCGACTACGCGGGTCAACAAGCTGATGGTCTGGAAGGCGCTGACTCCCATAATGGAATGGTGGTTCTCGTCGAGCGGCAACGCGTCCAGAGTGTGATCAAGATCGTTGCGGTGTTGAGGATCGAGTCGTCCATGGAGCAGCAGGTTACTGAAAGCACGGCGCGGAAGTCCGATGCGATCAGCGAGGTTCTCGAAAAACTCCACGTCGGGCGGAGTTCCCTCCAGTACGGCGATAAATCCTAGTAGTGCTACTGGGTGAAAATGGCGAATCCAATAATATTGCGCACCCGCCAAGGCTGCGGCAGACGGCGGAGGTATGCGCTTCAGCACGTCTTCGCGCCTGAAGCCCAGCGCCTGGAGATCGTCGAGCACCCAATCGTCATGACCAGTCTCTTCCGGAATGTGTTTTTTGAAGTAAGCGAGCATTCCTTCTGCTAGCGGGTCGGAGCCGAGCCTCTTCTCGCAGGCGGCAGCAGCAGCCTGCATCAGCGGCACGCTACTGCGAATGACAGCATGGTTGCGAAACAGGAACTCTGGATAGATTTCGCGGAGACGCGGATGCGTCCACAAAGCTTTAGCGGCCGCATCCATTTCGCCGCGGGTCAGCAGAATCTTGTTTCGCAGTCGCCGGCTGTGGCTTAGGTTGTTCATGCCGCAAGTAAGGGAGAGCGGGGTCGTCAAAGCAGCCCCGTAATCTTAGAACACAATCCCAATGGGGTGGGTGGCGGGCGACGCCTCCGGCGAATTTGAGCCGCAGTTACGGACCAGAAAGTCGACGGAGACCGCCTGACTAACACTGATCAGGGCATTGATCTCGTCAGCCGACAGATCGTTGATCGTAGTTTGATCCGCCTGACTAAATACCGAACCAGCGGCGATCAGACCGGCTTTCGTAAGGGTATCGATGTTCGACATGCAATCCTCCATTGGCGCATTGAAGTTCTTGGGTGTTGCGGGGCCGGACAAAACTGACGCAAGCGGCAGTTTCCCTAGCTTGGTCTGTCTACGAAGAAACTCTGCTGACGGCATTGCCGTGGGATAACTGAAGGCCCAGTCACCACGCAGCGCGAGTTTGCGAGTGCCGACAAACTATCACAGCCGCAAGGATTGTCAAGCAATAATGTGGGGAATTACTTAAATCGACACAATCCAAGCACGGGCGATTCCCGTCCCATCGAATAGCGATCCGATGACGCTACAATGAGTTCCTCATGAGGAGGGCTTATGAACCGCTGCCTGCTGGTTGTAGCAATTTTAACCGCGATAAGCACGAGTGGATTCGGCCAGGAGGCCAGCAACGGGAATTCGCCGTGCTCGTCATTTCCTTGCATCGTGGCTTCAGTATCCCTGATTAACCAGACCGCGTCCGTATCCCAAGTGCCAATCTATACTCCGGCGACGAGTGGACTCTTTCGCATTACCTACTACATGGAATCTGACACGCGGGGGATCGGGGGTAATTGGGATTTTTCGTGGAGTTGGACAGATGATTTAAAGCCGGAAAACTCCGTGCCGATCTAGCTAGAACCGGGAAACTACTTGAACTATGGCATACCAGGAATGCGAGTCTGGCCGGCCATCCCATAACTTACACCGTAACCAACGAAGGTCACGGCGGAAGCTATAGCCTGTTCGCTACCGTAGAGCAGGTCCAGTAGCTTAGCCCGGAAAGCATTATCGCGAATTCAGGACTGGTCTGCTTTGGTCTGGTCGCTTTCGACCGCGCTCTGAACTTTCTCAGCCGCGAAAGAAGAACAACATATCGAGCGATACCGTCTCGGCGCCTGCCTGCCGCAGCAGGGTAATAACCTGTCCGCGATGATAGGTCCCATGATTGACCAGGTGCTGCAACAACTGCACCAGCGGCTCCGAATAAGCGATCCCCGCCATGTCGTTGAACGGAAGCGGAGCCTGCAGGCGGTCGTCTGTCAGCGTGCTGAGAAATTCCTGCCGCTCCCGCTCGAGGGCCTCGGCAAACGACCGCAGCGTGGCCACCGTCGTCAGTTCCTCGGCATGGGCGATATTCACCGGAGTCAACTGGCTCAAGATTGTGGGAGTTACGTTGGCACCGGACACCGTGGCTCGCGGCGAAAAGCCTTTCCAGCGCTGCAGCCAAATCCATTCCGCGCCGAGAATGTGAAACACGGTCTCTCGAATCGACGGGAAACTGCTTGGTACCGACGCGGTGAACTGCGCTGCGCTCAGCTTGTCTAGCGCCGAGAATATGCGCTCATTCGCCCAGCGGTTGTAGGCATACAGAGTTTGAATGTCAGCGGTATTCATAGCTATCTGAAAACCTATCCACTAATCACTATCCACCATCTACTCCGTCTCGTGATGCATCGGTTGCTCGTCCCGCGCCGCCGCCACGGTCGATCCGCCCTCGCTGAAGCTGGCGATATACGCGCTGCGCCGCCCATGCGCGCTCCATTGCGAGTCCAAACCATTGCCGTGAAACTCATCGGTCAGCGCGACCGCCGAGGTAGAATGCTCCACATTTGTCAGGGGAGGATAGTAGTTACTCTCGTTGCCGCAGATGTGGTCGTGATGATTGAGCGGACGCGTCACGATGGTCGCCAGGTGTCCGGCGCGCAGCACAGCGTGACCGTCGTGCAAATCAGTGGGCACATCGAGAATTACCGGAACATATTCCACGCGAGCAATGTTTTCCAGCAGCTTGCCGCCCTGGTGTTGCGCCAGTGCAATCAGGGCCTGCCGCTGCCCAGCATTGGCTGCGTCGTCGACCATCAGCACCGCTTGCGCGGGATAGGGATCGCCATAGGGATCGCCCAGCGTGGCACGCGCTAGCACCGCTGCCGCCACCGTCAAGCCGTCAAGCTTGACGCCGTTCCACGAGCCTTCCCGCACATGCCAGGCCAGCAACGCTTGATTGCCTGTGAGTCCAACCTCGCCGTTGGCAAAACACTGCGCCACGTAAACGTCAGTCGAACGCGACTCAATGTAGTCGCCGCGAATCTGTTGGGCCTGCAGCAAAATTGCAGCAAAAAGCAGCAGAGCCGCAGCAAGAAAAGTGGTTCGCATGAGCGTGGGACTCCTCAACCCCACTGTGAACATTGTAGATGAGGATGCGGCGGCGGACTCGAGATCCGGGGGGGACGTTGCCGTAACAAAATGAAACCGGGTGAGACCGCCCGCGACCAGGTTACTGGGGCGACATCACCACGGTGCCCTGACTTGCTGTACAAGCCGTGCTGGCGCCATTGCTGTAGGTGCCGGAGAGTTGCCCCGTCTGGCTGGCCAGCGTACCGGTAACCGAGATCACGGTGTTGGTGGTGGCATCGGTGATGGTCATATCGAAATTGCTGCCACTGGTGGTGGCTGTCGCCCGCAGCGTGTTCGGATCAATGCACATGTTGGTGGGAGCCGGTACGCTGCCGTCGTACACAATCGAGCCGCCGCTGTAGTTGGTTCCTTCCTGCGATAAGGCCAGGCCAAATACATAAGAAGCGGTTCCGCTGCCGGTGGGATACATCACCACATTCCAGTTGCCGTACAGTCCGATGTTGGTAGGAGTGTTATTAGAGCCGCCGCAACCAGCAAGGACTGCGACCAGAACAAGCGCAAGCAAGCAGGATAAAGTTCGCATAAATTTTGGGGCCGGACAATTGTAACCGCTAGTAGGCCCTGGGCAAGCACATAAAAACCCCGCCGGACCCGTAGAGTTCCGCGGCGGGAGCGAATTTGTCGAAATCGAGCGCCTGCGCCCCCGGCATCCGCTTCCCGCTACAATATCCTCCATGCCTGACGAACTTCTGCGCTATCGATCCGAGTTTCCCATCCTCGACCGTACCACCTACCTCATCAGCAACTCGTTGGGAGCCATGCCGCGCGGCGTCGAAGACTCGCTGCATCAATATACTGAGTTGTGGAACACGCGTGGGGTTCGCGCCTGGGAAGACGAGTGGTGGATGCTGGCAGCTCAGGTCGGCGATGAGATTGGCGCTCTGTTCAATGCTCCCCAAGGTTCGGTCGCGTGCCTGCAGAATGTCACCACCTGCCAGGCCACGGTGGCTTCCTGCTTCGACTTCAGCGGACGCCGCAACAAAGTGGTGTATACCGATCTGAATTTTCCTTCGGTTATGTACTTCTGGGAGGCGCAGCGTAAGCGCGGCGCGCGCGTGGTGATGGTGCCCAATGACGACACCATCCACGTCAACACCCAGCGCCTGCTCGACGCCATCGACGAAGAGACTCTGCTGGTGCCGATTTCGCACGTCATCTTTCGCAGCGCGTTCATTCAGGATGTCGAGGCCATTGTCGAGAAAGCGCATCGCGTCGGCGCTTACGTCCTGCTCGATTCCTTCCAGGCCACCGGCACGCTGCCTTTCGACGTGCAAAAGCTCAATGTAGATTTCTGCACCGGAGGCGTACTGAAGTGGCTGTGCGGCGGGCCAGGAACAGCCTATCTCTATGTGCGTCCCGATCTGGCGACCAGGTTGGAGCCCACCTTCACCGGCTGGATCGGTCACGAAAATCCGTTTGGCTTCGAGATTGGCGCGACCCGCTACACCCCGACCATCTATCGCTTCACCCAAGGCACACCCAACATCCCCGCGCTCAAGGTGGCGCAGCCCGGCCTGAAGATCATTCGCGAAGTCGGCGTCGAAAACATTCGCAAGAAGTCGAAGTGCCAGACGGCGCTGCTGATGGACCTGGCCTCGCAAGCCGGCTGGCGGCTCAACACGCCGCGCGATCCCGAACGCCGCGCCGGCACCGTCTCCATCGACATGCCCAACGCACAGCAGGTCTGCAATGAATTGCTGCGGCGCGACATCCTAGTCGACTACCGTCCCAAGGCGGGCGTGCGCTTCTCGCCGCACTTCTACAACAGCGACAAGGAAATCACCAGCGCCATCTCGACGGTGGAGAAAATCCTGAGCGAGATGAAGGTGGGAGCGTAGCAGTTCCAGGAGTACCACGGGTGAGTTTCCCGACTTGCCTAGGCTTCGCAATGTGCTTGATTATGTAAAGTACTTGTTGCTTGCTGAACCCCCGAGGTACCTATGTCGCAACTCCTCAGCAATGTAATACCGTCCAATCGCTCGATGGGTGTAAAGCTGATTATGGTCTGCGGTCTTGCGTTGGTTATGACCATCCCCGCACTTTTCGTCTGGGGCCTAATCGACGACCGTAGCCAGCGCGCAGACGAGGTTGTCAATGAGGTCGGCGGGTTAGTTGGAGGGCCGCAGGCTTTCCTTGGTCCGGTGCTCGCCATTCCCTATGAACTGCCGCCCACCCCGCTCAAAGCCGCTGAACGGGGAGTCCACATAGTCTTTCCCGCTCGCGCTGACGCCGTGGCCCAGACTAAGACCTAAGTACGCCACCGCTCGCTGTTTAAGGTTCCGGTGTACAAATCGGACATCGCCTTCAATGCATCGTTCGATCTCGCCGGCGTCCCCGCGTTCGCGCCTGATGGCGCCGTGCTCGACTGGAACCGGGCGGAGTTTCTGGTGGGCGCCACCGTTGCGCGCGGCGCGCAAGCTGACGCTACGATCACGGCAGGTGAGAAGCTGCAGACCTTGGCGCCAGCTGCTGCCCTCCGGAGCGTAACCGTGAAGTTGCAACCAGGCGGCGAGACGCAGCTTACTTTGTTTGGGGCAAGAGCTGCGGAACTTGCACAGCCCAACGTGAAATTCGAGGTGACTGCGTCACCGGGGCGCAACGGCTGGCGATTCTCGCCTTCGGAAAAGCCACAAATGTCGACATCAAAGGAGACTGGCCGCACCCCAGTTTTAATGGTAGCTATCTGCCGGTCACTCAGGCGGTAGATCACCAAGGATTCGAAGCAAAATGGTCAGTACCATGCATCGCGCGCGGAGTGCAGTCGGAAGGCGACTCCGACATTGTCAGATCTCTCGGCCGTACTGCGTTGGGCGTCTCCTTCATTGAGCTTGTCGACCCTTATCAATCCGTAACCCGTTCTTTGAAGTACGCGTTGCTATTCGTGGGACCGGTCTTCCTCTCCTATTTCCTTTTTGAAGTCGCCACCGGCAAACGGGTTCATCCCGCACAATACATTCTGATTGGGATGGCACAGCTGGTCTTCTACCTCTTGCTGTTGTCGATTGCCGAACGCACTGGCTTCGATATCGCCTTTGCCATCGCTGCCGTCGCAACTGTAGCCCTCATCTCGGCCTACGCCGGCTGGGTCTTCGAGCATCGACGGTATGGGCTGCGAGCGCTGCTTGCCTTCTCTGCGCTCTATGGTCTGATCTATCTTTTGCTGCGATTAGAGGATCAAGCTCTGCTGCTCGGGGCTTTGGCCAGCTTCGCTGCCGTCGCTGCCGTCATGTACTTCACACGGCACATGGATTGGTATGGTTCCTTTGGCGCAGCTTGCCCCACGCCGGTGACAGGGAGCGGAAACACTGAAGGCACTTAGAATCGCTTTATGAATCACAGCTTATCAGGCTACTCAAGCGCCGCGATTCTTCGCCGCAGGTAGGCTTCTTCTACGCGATTGGCGACCAGATCGACAGCTCTGCGATAAGCATCGCTGGCCTCTTCGCGACGCTTGAGGCGGCGAAGAATGTCGGCGCGGGCAGCGTGGTATAGGTGATAATTCTCCAGCTCTCCGGTAGCGCCCAACTGATCCATCAGCGCCAACCCTCGCTCCAGTCCTTCGCTCATGGCAATAGCCACCGCATGATTCAACCCCACTACAGGGGAAGGATGGATGCGCGCCAGCTCGGCATAGAGGGCGGCAATCTGTGCCCAGTCCGTATACTCGGCGGCCTCGGCCTCGGCGTGAACCGCGGCAATCGCAGCCTGCAGTTGATAAGGACCCACGCGATGCAGACCCAGCGCGCGCTGTACCAGAATTATGCCCTCTATAATCTGGCCAGCAAACCACCGCGATCGATCCTGTTCTTCCAGCGGCACCAGCTCCCCCGCGGCATTGGTGCGGGCATCGCGACGCGAATCCTGCAACAACATCAAGGCCAGCAGGCCAAGGTTCTCGGGATCGTCAGGCGATAGCTCGCACAACATGCGCCCTAGCCGAATCGCCTCCGCGCACAGCTCGCGGCGAATCAGATTCTCGCCCGCCGTCGCTGAATAGCCTTCGTTGAAGATGAGATAGATGACAGCCTGCACCGACGCCAGTCGTCCCGGTAGCGCGTCCAGCGTGGGCACTTCGTATGGAATGCGGGCGTGGCGAATCTTGCCCTTGGCCCGGACCAGCCGCTGCGCCAGCGTCGGCTCGGGGACAAGGAAGGCGCGCGCGATCTCTGACGTTGTAAGACCTCCGAGCGTGCGTAGCGTGAGCGCGACTTGCGCTTCCAGATTGAGCGCCGGATAACAGCAGGTAAACATCAGGCGCAAGCGATCGTCGGGATATTCCATCGCATTCTCGTCCGGCGCGGCCTCAGCTCCGGCGGAAGTCAGCCTGGCTTCATACACCAGCTCAGGCTCCTTGTCGCAACGTATGCGCTGCCGCCGAATGTGATCGACGAGTTTGCGGTGAGCGACGGCCGTGATCCACGCGGCGGGATTCCGGGGCACACCCTGGCGCGGCCAATCGTCGAGTGCGACGGCGAAGGCCTCCTGCATGGCCTCCTCCGCCAGATCGAAGGAGCCCGAGATGCGGATCAGCGCAGCCAGGATGCGCCCCGACTCTTCGCGGAAGACGGCTTCGACCGTGCGCGGGATGTCGCAGTGGGATTGGTCCATCAAATCGGCGGAAATCGAACTCCGCTCACCCAAACTATCGTCTCGTGAAAATTTCTCAAGCTAGTCTTACGGCTGCTTCTTTGCGGTTCCGGCAAATGCTGGACTGCCCGTCTCAATATAGCTCTTCAGCCGAGTCACCTGCTCGGTCAGCACCGAATCGACGGACACAGCCCACGTGTTCAGTCCGCCGGGAGCGTAGCCGCCGATGGCGAAGGTGACTTCGAGTTTGGAACCGTCTGCTACAGGAGTGATCGTAAAGCTCAGCGTACCGGCGGCGCCAAACTTCTGTAGCGGCCCAAACACGCCCGACAACACCAGCGCCTTTGCCGGCGCATAAAATATCACTTCCGCATGACGTACTGCACCCCCGTTGGCCAGCTTCTCGCAGAAGCAACCCATGGGCTTTTCGTCGATGGACAAATTGTGGGCGTCGCCGGAAAAGGTGTGATCGGAACTCCATCAGTCGCCAACATTGTGTACCAGGCGGTTGTACGCGTAGGCCGGGGTGGCGTGAACGTTCTCCTCAATTCTCACGGTGAAGCCGTTGGCGGCCGAATCGGTAACGTCGGCGTGCGACACTGGAGAAGCGAGAAAGCCGAGGAGTGCGATTACCAGGATTTTCGCCCACATATTTTTCAACCCCCCCATTTGTTGTCCTTCTTTACTAGTGTTTGTCATTCTGAGCGAAGCGAAGGCCGCGAAGCGGCCCGGGCGCAGTCAGAGAACCACTATCGCAGCGAGAGTATAGAGGTCCTTCGACTCCGGCGGCCAAGTGCCGGCCACCTGCGCTCAGGATGACAACGTTCAAAATCCGTGCCCTGATACAAACCTGATCCAGCCAAGAGCTAATCTTCCAGCCAGAACTTATGGTCCGCCACTAAGAGATCGGCTCGGCTTAGACGGCCTGGGCCACAACCTGCCGCACAGCGTCCTGCTGTTGCGGAATATCCATGATGGGCCGGATTTCGACGCATCCCGAGCCGCCCTTGCAGGCTGTAGGAATCTTGGCCGCCCAGGAGATGGCTTCGTCCAGGTCTTTGCAGTCGAGAATGTAGTAGCCACCCAGTTGCTCCTTGGTTTCGGCGAAGGGGCCGTCGGTGGTGACCGGCTTGCCATTCTGGATGCGGACCGTGGTCGCAGTGCTGGTGGGATGCAGAGGCTCGGCTCCCCGCAGGATGCCGGCCTTGGTGGTGCCTTCCATCACCGCCCGATGTCCCTCCATGATGGCCTTCATTTCTTCGGGAGGAGTTTGGGCTTCGCCCCGCTCGGATGAGTAGATAAGCAGCATGTAACGCATGGTCAGTCTCCTAAGTTTGAATTGCCCTATTTCGTCAGGCACCGGTACGACGCTCGGCATGGGCGAAATCGACAGGCACCAGCGAAAAATAATTCAAGTTTCGGAGAGTATGACGCCGGTTCCGTTTCTGGTACAAGCCTATCCGCCCGAACCAAGAAAGGAACGGCATAAGAATGCTTAGGCAAGACTTTCGTTGACATTTCGCCTTTTATTCGCTGACAATATCAGCGGAGGTCCGGGGCACGGTTATGGCTCTCACTCGGCGTCAAAAACAGGTGTACGACTTCATCTCCGGCTTTGTGGACAAGCATGGATACTCGCCTTCGTTCGAGGAAATTGCTGAAGGACTCGGACTCAGCTCGCTGGCGACCGTGCACAAACACATCACCAACCTGGAGCAGAAAGAGTTGTTGCGCCGCGACTACAATCGCAGCCGCTCCATCGATCTGTTGAAGCCCCGCGGCCTGATGAAGCAGTCCTTGGCCGTAGCCGCGGCGGCCGCAGCCGGGAGCGACATGAGCCTGCCGCTGATGGGACGTATTGCCGCCGGCCAGCCGCTGGAAGCGATGGAGAATCCCGAGTCCATTTCGCTAGCCGACTTCACCCGCTCCAAGGACGTGTATGTGCTGCAGGTAACGGGTGAGAGCATGCAGGACGAGCACATTGTGAACGGCGACTACGTGCTAGTGGAGAAAGCCAACGTGGCGCGCGATGGCGAGATTGTGGTTGCTCTGGTAAACGGCAGCGACGCCACGCTGAAACGCATCTACGTCGAGGGCGACAAGATCCGCCTGCAACCTTCGAACGCAGCCATGCAGCCCATCATCGTTCCCGCGGCCGCGGTGCGGGTCCAGGGCAGAGTGATTGGAGTGTTGCGCAAGTATTGAAAGACTGGCGGCTAGTGGATGGCTGGCCTGACGATCACGAACACAAAAAGTTGGTCCGCCGTGATTCGTGCACAAACAGCTCTCGAATCCACTTCCTCCGGTGGACCGCCTGCGACATCGTTCCCTACCAGATCTTCACCCGTTCTTCCGGCGACAGATACAGCGTCTCGCCCGGCTTCACATCGAACGAGCTATACCAGGCGTCGATATTGCGAACCGTGTCGGCACGGTACTGCGCGGGAGCGTGCGGATCGACCAGCACCTGCTGGCGCAACGCGGCGTCCCGAGTCTTCGACGCCCAGTTCTGCCCGAAGGCGATGAAGAACTGCTGATCGCCGTTGAATCCGTTCTGCGTGGGAGCGGTCTTGCCGGCCAGCGATGCGTGGTAGCCGTCGTAAGCGGCAGCTACTCCGGCCAGATCGGCTATGTTCTCCGACAGGGTCTGCTTACCGTTGACCGACACATCCGGGAACGGCTTGTAGATATCATATTGCGCAGCAAGTTTGGCGGTCGCTGCCTCGAAGTGTTCGAAGTCGGCAGGCGTCCACCAGTTACGCACCGCTCCCTTGGAGTCGAATGCTGAGCCTTCGGAGTCGAAGGTGTGGCTGATTTCGTGACCGATGACCGAACCAATTGCACCGTAATTCACCGCCGCCGCCGCTTGCGGATCGAAGAACGGCGGCTGCAGGACTGCGGCGGGGAAGTTGAGCGCATTCTGCAAAGGCAGATTGACCGCGTTCACCGTCTGCGGATCCATCGACCATTCCTTACGATCGACTGGCATGCCCAGGCGCCCGACCTGGCGATGGTAATTGAACAGATTTCCGCGCCAGATGTTACCGAAGGCGTCGTCCGGCTTCACAACATAGGACGAATAGTCAATCCAGGCCTCGGGATAGCCGACGCCCACATAAAGCGTGTCCAGTTTGGCCTGAGCTTCAGCCTTGGTCGAAGCCGCCATCCAGGTGAGCGCGTCAATGCGCTTGCGGAAGGCGGCGATGATGTTGGCCACCATGGCCTGAGCTTCCGCCTTGGCCTGGGGAGAGAAATAGCGTTGCGCGTAGATCTGCCCCACATCGTCGCCCAGATATCGGTTGACGATCACCACCGCGCGCTGCCAGCGAGGCCGCTGTTGTGGTGCGCCCTGCAGTGTCGCACCGAAGAAAGCGTAGCGCTCGTCGGCTAAGGCTTTCGGCAGCACCCCGGCGTAGTCTTCGATCATGTGGTACGCCAGCCAGTCCTTCCAGGTATCCAGCGGAGTAGAAGCCACCAGCGCGGACTCGCCGGCAAAAGAGGTAGGCTGCCACACGATGAAGCTGGCCTGCTGGTTCAGTCCGGCGGCATTGAAGTAGGCAGCCCAATCCAAGCCCGGCGCTTTAGCGGCGAAGTCAGCCTGCTTCCAGGTGTTGTTGGCCTTGTGGATGTTTTCGTTGTCGGCCAGGCTGAGATGCACTTTCGCAATCGCAGTCTCGAGTTCCAGGATGCGCGCGGCCCGGGCGTCGGTATCGTTGAACCCAGCCAGCTTTAGCATGGCTGAGACGTGCGCCTGATACTTGGTGCGGATATCGCGCATGTGCTGGTTATCGGCAACGTAATATTCGCGGTCCGGAAGTTCCAGACCGCCCTGCAGAATATACGCGGCGTAGTGCTCGGAATCGTTGAAGCCGGGAGCCACCCAAAGTCCAAACAGGCGCGAGGTGTGGAAGTTAGTGTTATTCAGCGCGTCGACATCGGCACGCAAGGTTTCTCCCAGAGCCCTGGCCAACTCTTGCTTGTTGCTGATCGCGGCGATGGCCTTCAGGTGCGGCTGCAACGGCGCGAGACCCTTGGCTTCAATGCCTGCCTCATCCATGTAGGAGGTGTAGAGATCGCCGATCTTGCGTGGACCTGATCCGGGCTGCCCGCCGGTTTTAGCGCTTTCTTCAATCAGTGCATGGGTGCGCTTGTCGCTCTGGTCAGCCAGCGCCGAAAAGACGCCGATGCGGCTACGGTCAGGAGGAAGTTCGGTGCGCTTGATCCAATCGCCATTGGCGTACTCGTAGAAGTTGTCGCCCGGCTTGACCGACTTGTCCATGTTGGCGACAGCAATGCCGTGAGTCGTTTGCTTGGGCGTGTCCTGTGCGTAGGCGGCGAGTAGCGCAATGCCGAGGCCGAAAGCGCAAACTCCGACGGCTGCAGGTTTCAGGGCTAGATTCAATAATTTCAGTAGGAACCGCATGTGGAGAACTCCGAGAAGGCGAAAGTGGGTACGATTTGCAGGTACGTTATCTAGACGCAGAGCCAACGATCAGGGTAGCACGACGCTCGTGGTTGTGAGTCAGCAGAGACTGTTCCGGACTTAATAGTGTGTCTGGGTTTGAACTGGCCGGCCAATCCAGGTCCGGATCGGCAGGCTTTACCCGTTTCCCGTAAAAGTTCCCTGCCAGAAGCTTGTCTGAAAGGGGCTAACTCCAGCATTTTCTTTCTGAAGGTCGTGGCACCTGCTTTGCACCCTTCTGCTCGTGCGCTAAACGCGGTCTTGGGTGGTTCCAGCCCTGAGTCGCTAGCCACCTGAACACCGCAGAGTATTGCCTGAAACACAGCGGAGGTTCATTTATGAAGAAAGTGCTTATCTGTGGAATGTTGCTGGGGTTGCTGCCCTGCGTGGCTTTCGCCCAGCGCGGGCGGGCAGTAGGAGGTATGGGTCCGGCTGCGCATATGCCAAATGTCGGGTCAATGCCCTCGAATGTCGGTGTCCACCCAAATGCAGTGGGTATAGGGCATAACGGAGTAGCGCCCAACTCGGCTCCGATCGGGAGTAACTCCAAGACAGTTGCCCCAAACGCGACCACCAGCAAGGTACCCGATAATGCCGCAACCAACCCAAAAACCGTTCCGGACCGGGTGATCCCGGCTGACACCGGCACCATGAGCCCGGTAACAGGAGTGGGCCCCGAACGATAACGTGCCGATATCACAGGTATCGAGCGGCTGGGGGAAGCCGCGAGATCGCCGCGAGTGGGCTGGCTGAAAAGTCAGCCCCTCCCCGGCGTTATCTTTTCTAAGAGTGGTCTGGGTAGAATTAAGCGCTAGCCTTTAGACTTGGGCTTCCTGATTCTTCTTGACTTCTGCAGGACTGCCGAGACATTTATCGAGCGCTTTTTCAATTACTTCGCGCGAGACGTAGCCCACGATTTGCTCTTTCACCTGTCCGTCTTTGAAGACGAGCAAGGTAGGGATTCCGCGGACTGCGTAACGCTGCGGAGTCGCAGCATTCTTGTCGACATCCATTTTCCCAACGGTTACGCGGCCACTATAGGCCTGTGCCACTTCATCCACGATCGGCGCCAAAGCGCGGCACGGTCCACACCACGTTGCCCAGAAATCCACCATCACCGGTTGGTCCGACTTCAGCACCAGTTGATCGAAGTTCGCATCAGTCACTTCTACAATTGCATTACTCGCCATTCTTCCTCCTGCGGGGTCGCCTCGGTTCGCGCCGCACTACGGCGGCACACCAACCTTTCATCGTACCATCCCGATGTGAGATTAGATGCAGTACTGCGCTGCGGGACGCAGAAGGCTGAAAGGAGAACGGGCTTATCCCCGTAACGGATGGTGCCAGAGTGACTTCGGTCGACGATGGCGCAGAAAATCAGCCGGCCAAAATTCAAGAGCGCCCTACGGAAAACCGCAGAGCGCCCAGAAGGCAGCCCTCCCCCAGAACTGCCTAACTGCAGTCAAGATTGTCCCGCTATTCCCCTCATTTGTAAATACGTTCTGTGTAATTAATCGGTTAATCGACGGGGCGCGATGGTAGTCAATATTGAACAAAAACATCCACCTGGACATTCGCGTCCGGCTAAGCCCACGTAGCATCACAAGCTGCCTTGATGACGATTACAAGCTGGTTGTTTTTCGCGGCCCGTTTCCGGCGCAAGGTGATGAGTATGGCTAACATGGATTTGTGTGGGGAATAGCGGGTTGGCAAGTAAGCCTTCACGGGCTGCTGAAAAAAGTGTCAAAAGGCAGCTCTCTCACCGGTTGAACAGTTTGCTGCGACCACTTCGACGCAGCGCCTTAGGGACGTGAGGGAAATGCTGCCCGACCTCCGAATCTAAAGCCAACACATTTCTGAGTCCTTCCGCACGCTCAAGCGGTGCTTCCAGCGGAGAGCCGTTCAATTTCGGACAGTGCCTGCCGAACCCGGACACCACCACCTCAAACGACAGGTGATGCCGCTCGGAAACTCCTGGGTGCCAAGGCTTTACGGCCGAAACAGTGGCGGCCAACGTGCATCTAACTCGCCTAACCCGGGTAGGCCAACGCCAGAAATCCGCGGCTGGCTGTTCGACTGCAAAGCGTCGCAACCGGGCTACCTCATACTGCCTTCATGGGTCACAAATGAATAACTTGCTGCACGACGTTCGTCTCGCTCTCCGTCAGCTAAGAAAGTCGCCGGGCTTCACCATTACCGCAGTGCTGACGCTTGCCCTCGGCATCGGGGCCAACACCGCCATCTTCACCCTGGTGCATGCAGTGATGTTGAAGTCGCTGCCGGTCGCCAATCCGGCGCAGCTCTATCGCATCGGCGACAACGATATTTGCTGCGTTTATGGGGGTTTGCAACAGGAAGACGGAGGCTGGGGACTATTCTCCTACGGCTTGTACCGGCAAATCCGCGACAACACGCCGCAATTTGAAGAGATCGCCGCGTTCCAGGGCAACGAGCCCGACGTCAGCGTGCGGCGCAGCGGTTCGCAAGCTCCGGCGGAAACCTTCCCTAGCGAATTCGTCTCCGGAAATTACTTTTCCACTTTCGGTATCCAGCCCTTTGCCGGGCGCCTGCTTGCTCCAGCCGACGACACGGCGGGCGCAGCTCCAGCCGTGGTGATGAGTTATCGAGCATGGCAGGAGCATTTCGGACTCGACCCGTCGGTCGTGGGCGCGACCTTCATGGTCGACGGCCAGCCCTTCACCGTAACAGGCATTACGCCTCCTGGCTTTTTCGGTGACCGGCTGCGCGACGATCCACCAGATTTTTACGTTCCTATTGCAGCCGAACCCCGGCTGAATCAGTCCAGTTCGACGCTGCACATCGACAACCAGCATTGGCTCTACCTGATTGGCCGCATGAAGCCCGGCGAGAAGCCGGCGCAGGTCGAGGCGGAACTCACTGGCGAATTGCAGCAGTGGCTGCCGACTATCGCCAACACCCTCCAAGCATCGCAACGCGAGAAGATTGGCCAGCAGACCATTAAACTTGGACCGGGGGGCGAAGGTATCACCAGTCTTAAGACCCGCTACCGGTCTGGTCTCTATATGCTGATTGCCGCGTCGGCATTGGTGCTGTTGATTGCGTGTGCCAACCTTGCCAATCTGCTGCTGGCCCGCGGTATGGCGCGGCATCAACAAACCGCGGTGCAACTGGCATTGGGCGCGACCCGAGGCCGCCTGATTCGAGCCCTGCTCACCGAGAGCGTGTTGCTGGCCTGCCTGGGCGGTGCAGCCGGACTGGTGCTGGCATATTTCGGGACCCGTGGCATTCTGCTGATCGCATTCCGTGGCGCAAACTTCATTCCCATCAGCACATCGCCTTCGCTGCCGGTTATGGCCTTCGCGTTCGCGCTCTCGCTGATCACCGGAGTCGTTTTTGGTGTAGCTCCGGCGTGGATCTCATCGCACTCCGATCCGGCGGAAGCCTTGCGTGGCGCTAACCGTTCTACCCGCGACCACTCCGCGCTGCCACAGAAATCGCTGGTCATCGCGCAGGCGGCATTATCACTCCTTCTGCTGGCGATGGCCGGACTGGTGACCCAGAGCCTGCGCAACCTGGAGCACATGGACTTTGGCTTTCAGACAGAACGCCGGTTGATGGTGCAATTCTATCCGCTAACCGACGGCTATACCGTGCAGCGATTGCCCGGTCTGTATCAACAATTGCGCGAGCGGCTGAGCCAGATTCCGGGCGTGCGCAGCGTCAGCTATTCCATGTACAGCCCGCAGGACGGGGACAGCTGGAACGACGGGATTGCTATCCAGGGGCGATCGCCTGAGTCGACCGAGGGAAAAAGCGTCGGCTGGGTGCGAGTTAGTCCCAACTACTTCAAGACCATCGGCACGCCGATTTCTGCGTGGCCGGCCCATCGAGCAGCAGGACACGGCAACCTCACAGCGCGTGGCCGTGGTGGATGAAAGTTTCGTGCGCACCTTTTTCCCCAATGGAGATCCCGTCGGCCAGCATTTTGGATTCAGTCCGCCCGGACACAGCGGAGATTTCGAGATTGTCGGGGTAGTGAAGGACGCGCGCTATCGCAGCCCGATGGACGACTACAAACAAAATCCCATGTTCTTCGTCCCCTATTTTCAAAGCGTCCACTATGACCTGGCAAATTACACCCTGATGGATACGCATTCCGAGTACGCGACCATGATTGAGATTCATTACCAGGGCTCGCAGCAGGAGATTGGCCCGCAGGTGCGCCGGGTGCTCGCCGACATCGATCCCAACCTGGGCATAATTGACATGCACAGCTTCGGCGAGCAGGTAATTCGCGTTTTCAATCAGCAGCGTCTGATCGCCCGCTTGACGGAAATCTTCAGCCTGCTGGCCCTGGTGCTGGCATCGATTGGACTTTACGGTGTGACCGCCTACAACATCACGCGCCGCACGGGCGAAATCGGCATTCGCATGGCCCTGGGCGCAGATCGCGGCGACGTGGTAGCGATGGTATTGCGAGGCGCCTTCTGGCAGATCGGAATCGGACTGCTGATCGGCGTCCCGCTGGTGATCATCGCCGGCCGGCTGATGGCCAGTAAGCTCTACGGAGTAGGGACGTTCAATCCGGTGACGCTGGCGGGAGCGATTCTGGCTTTGGGGTTCTGCGCCTTCATCGCGGGACTGGTTCCGGCGCGGCGCGCCGCCTCTATCGAACCGGTACAGGCATTGCGCATCGAGTGACTGGCCAGACTCGGTGGCGCACGGTTTCATTGCGCCAAAAAATAACCGCCCCGAAAGGCGGCCTTCACAGCAGCAACCGCTGCTTTGTTTGATTGTTCCTGCTATAGATTCTTGCGTGAGAGCAGATTATAAAAGCGTTTCGCTTCTCCTGCTCTCATCGGGGAGCATCAAGAATCTGTGCCCGTTACTGCAGCAGTACACGACTTTGTCCACGAGTAGGAATTTCCACTTTCCCAGCTCATCCGGCATCTCCACCGCAGTCGCCGTGATCTCCTCCGACTCGCAGACCGTACACCGTTTCGGTCGCATCATGCCGAAAAACTAAAGTACCCGTCCAACGAATTTAGGGAACGCCTGACTTACTGCACGATATGGATGTACTACCAGCCTCCAAAGCTTGGATTTTAGCAGCGCTTTCAGCTTTTTCTCCAGCCAACACTTATCGCACCGCCAGTCCGTTCTTTTGCGTTGGAGGCGGAACAATTCCATTCATTCGTAAGTATTCGACAACCTGGCCGTAGTGATCGGAAATATGCGACACCGCCGCCACGGCGATTCCTAGCTTGGTATTTGGCGCCGCATAGCGCCCATTCACTCGCTCCAGCGCATTTTGAGACGTGATCGTGGGCAAAATTTTATTGCTGTAGTCAAAGGAATCGCGCAGGTACTGCAGCAGGTCGGCTTTGGTCCTGGCTTTCGAGGGGCCCACCCTTCTCGCACAACTCCGGCGCCGTCTTGCCCTCAATCTCGTCGAAGAATGCGTAATTGGCACACGCCACGCGCTTTACCTGTTCAGCGAACGAACGGGTGTCCTTGAAGTTGCCGGCCGTCGGAATAAACGAATACTTGTCGGCTGGCATTGCCACTGCCACCGAGAGAAACTGTTCCTGCGCATACTGCAGCGCTCCGCCAACGCTCTCGGCGATGTTCTTCGGAATCTCGTCCCTGCTGCGCCACCGCCGGCAGCCCGGCGACCAGAATCAAACCTAGAATGACAGCCCGAGCGGTACATTTCACAGTGTCCTCCTGCAAACCGGCGGCAAGATCATATCCGATAAAGTTAGTCGCTGGGATAAGGTTGGGCATCAAATTCGGGCAGGATATCCCACCCAAGTAGCAGACGAAACCGCCGGAATGCGCTATCCTGATAACAGGAGTTGTGATGCTCGATAATCTATTTCAACCCATGCACCTGCTGGTGATCCTGTTTATCGCCTTGCTGGTGTTCGGACCCAAGAAGCTGCCTGAGCTTGGCAAGGGACTGGGCGAAGGCATCCGGAGTTTCAAAGACTCCATGAATGCCAAGGACGACACGACGCCCAAACCTGAGGAACAGAAGAAGCCTTAATTGCGCCTTGATTTCCCTGCCGCGCACTGGCCGCGTTGTCGCTCTTCACCATGCCTGACATTCTCTTCATCCTGTTATTGGCCCTGATTATCTTTGGGCCCAAGAGGCTGCCGGAAATTGCCAGACAAGTGGCTAAGTATCTGGCACAATTCCGCGTGATGCGCGATGACCTGAAACGCCAGCTGGAGAGCGAACTGCTAAACATCGAGCTGGAAGAAAAGGCCAAAGCCGCCGCTTCGCCTCCCCCGCAGTTGGAAACTCCCGCTCCGCCCGCGCAACCTCAATCCGTGCACCGCGAAGGACTGCCGGAAAACCCCGCCTCGTAAAAGCGGCTTCCTGATCGCAGCCACAGCTTACCGTGATACAAGTCTCAGCTTGCTGCAATTTAGGAAATGCATGTCAGACGCCTGGGCTAACTGCTAACAGCCGCTTTTATCAGCTACAATCAGCGTTTCCTATTTATGTTGCGTTTCTCCACAGCCGGCGAGTCCCACGGAGAGGCTCTGGTCGCATTGCTCTCGGGCATGCCTGCCGGAGTTGCGGTCGACCTCGAATTCGTTAATCGCGAACTGTGGCGCCGTCAGCAAGGTTATGGCCGGGGCGGACGGATGCGGATTGAGCGCGACACAGCGCACATTCTCAGCGGCGTGCGGCACGGCAAAACCATAGGATCGCCCATCGCGATGATGCTGGCTAACAAGGATTGGCAGAACTGGACTGAGGCTTTGCCTGTGGAAGAAGGCGATCCGGCCAAACACAAGCGGGTTGCGTCGCCTCGGCCGGGTCACGCCGATCTAGCCGGCGCCGTGAAGTACAACTTTGCGGAAGCGCGGTATGTCTTGGAGCGGGCGTCGGCGCGCGAGTCGGCTGCTAGGGTCGCGTTGGGCGCGATTGCCAAACTGCTGCTGCACGATCTCGGCATCGAAGTGCTGAGTCACGTGATTGCCGTGGGAAGTGCGCGGCTGGAAGCAGCCGTCACCTGGGAAGCGGTTGCCGGTCTTGCCGCGAAAGAAGAAGTGCTGCTCGCCTGCATCGATCCGGAAGCGGAGTCGCGCATGAAAGAGCAAGTGGATATTGCGCTGCGCACGGGCGATTCCGTTGGTGGGATCTTTGAGGTGGTGGCGCATAATGTCCCGCCCGGGCTGGGAACTTATGCGAACTGGGACGAACGCCTCGACGCTCAACTTTCAGGCGCCGTGATGTCGCTGCAAGCGGTGAAGGGCGTGGAGATTGGAGACGCTGTCCAGGCCGCAACTTCGCTCGGTTCCACCGTGCACGATGAAATAGGATACAAGTGGGAAAGTTCCAACTCGTTTACCGGATTCACCCGGCGGTCGAATCATGCGGGCGGGCTCGAGGGTGGCGTCTCCAACGGCGAGGATATCCGCGTCCGTGGCTATCTGAAACCGATTTCGACCCTGCGGCGTCCGCTGGGTTCGGTAGACTTCGCCAGCCGAGAGCCGGTGAAAGCTGCTTACGAGCGCTCGGATGTGTGCGTGGTTCCGGCAGCCGGAGTAGCCGCCGAAGCCATGGTGGCGCTCGTCCTGGCGCGTGCCGCGCTGGAAAAATTCGGCGGCGATTCTCTGCTGGAGTTACAGCGTAATTTCGAAGGCTACTGCCAACAGTTGCGAAATTTCTAAATGATCTATTCCATCGTGAAATTCGGCGATCCGGTTTTGGAGAAGCCGTCCGCCCCTATCACAGAATTTAACGACGATCTGCGCAAGCTCGCCGACGACATGTTTGAAAGCATGTATGCGGCGCATGGTGTGGGCCTGGCCGCTCCGCAGATCGGTATTAGCAAGCGCATCGCGGTCATCGACGTCACCTTCAAGGAAGATCCTGAGGCCAAGATTGTGCTCGTCAATCCCGAGATTATTCATACCGAAGGGCGGCTGACCTCGAACGAAGGCTGCCTCAGCCTGCCTGAATTCCGCGAGAAGGTTACCCGTCCGGGCAAGGTTACGGCTCGGGCGCAGAACTTAGAAGGCGAAGTCTTCGAAGTCACCGGCGAAGATCTGCTGGGACGTGCATTGCTGCATGAAACCGACCACCTCAACGGCAAGCTTTACATCAGCCATATCAGCGCCCTGAAGCGGGACCTGATGAAGCGCAAGATCCGCAAGCTTATGAAGCAAGGCGAGTGGTAGCGCAGCCATGATGGACTTGGTGTTTTGCGGAACGCCGCTGTTCGCCGTCCCCACCCTGGAGAAGTTGGTGGCCGCAGGTTTTCGGGTGAAGCTGGTGGCGACCCAACCTGATCGCCCCAGCGGTCGCGGCATGGAAGTCGCAGCTTCACCGGTGAAGCGAACCGCACTCCACCTCGACCTGCCCATCACGCAGCCCGAAAAGATCAAGAACAACCCCGAGTTTCGCGCGCAACTGGAGAGCATCGCGCCCGAGGCAGTTATCGTCGTGGGATACGGACGCATCATCCCGCAGTGGATGATCGATCTGCCCCGTCTGGGAAACATCAATCTGCATGGATCGCTACTGCCGAAATATCGCGGCGCCGCGCCTATCCAATGGGCAATAGCGATGGGTGAGAAAGCTACTGGCGTGACCACGATGCGCATCGACGCTGGACTGGATACCGGCGACATTCTGCTACGGTCGGAAGAACCCGTCAGGCCCGAGGACACTGCGCTGACGCTTGCGCCCCGCTTGGCTCAGACCGGCGCGGAGTTAATGATCTCGACCCTGGCAGGCTTGAAGAACGGAAGTATAACCCCGCAACCGCAGGACAACGCCAAAGCCACTCTGGCCCCTATTTTGAAACGGGAAGACGGCCTTATCGATTTTTCACGCAGTGCCATCGATGCCTGGAATCGGTTGCGCGGATTTCAACCATGGCCCGGCGCCTTCACTAGATTTCGCGGGAAAATGCTGCACCTGCATGCAGCAATGCCTGCAGCAACTTCTGGTGGCGTCTCGCCCGCACATTTCGCTATTGAGAATGATCGGCTTCTGCTCGGCTTTGCCCGCAGAACCGCGCTCGACGTGCAAGAGCTGCAAGTGGAAGGCAAGAAGCGAATGAGCGCGCTCGACTTTATGAATGGCTATCGGCCACGAAGTGAAGAAGCACTTGGCAACTAGCGACTAGCAACTGGCGACTAGCAATTAGCAATTAGCAATTAGCAATTAGCAATTAGCAATTAGCAATTAGCAATTAGCAATTAGCAATTAGCAATTAGATCAATTAGGCCAACACTACAAACGGTTAAAGGTCGTGTTCGGCCGCCACTCTTTAATTTTGTCATCCCGACCGGAGCGAAGCGGAGCGGAGGGATCGGTGGTTTTCATCATCTCGCGAAAAGCTTCAGGTTTGGGAACTTTTTGTTCAATGACTAAGTCTTGCTAGTTACTTCTTCCCCATGCCCATCTCACCCGCACGCTCGGCTGCCTTCGACATTCTGATGGGGGTCGAACTTCGTGATGCCTACGCCAGCGAGCTGCTGCACTCCGGGCGGTGGGAGCAGCTCAGCACGGCCGATCGTGCGCTTGCCACCGAATTAGTGATGGGCGTGCTGCGTTGGCGCTCGCGGCTGGATGAAGCTATCGCGTCAGCATCGTCACGCCCTCTCGCCAAGCTTGATCCCGAAGTGCTGAATGCCTTGCGGCTGGGTGCTTACCAGCTGCGATATCTCAATCGCATTCCCGCCCACGCAGCCATCAACGACAGCGTGGACCTGGTGAAGCGCGCGCAGAAGCGATCGGCCGCGCCGTTCGTCAACGCGGTGTTGCGCAAGATCGGCGCGGCAGAAGCCGAAGCATCGTCGCAATCGGCGCCATGGACAGCGACATTGCTGGCGCAGGAGTTCGCACATCCGCAGTGGCTGGTTGAACGCTGGGTCACCGAGTTCGGTGTTGAACGAGCATCGGCGATCTGCCGCCAGGACCAGCAAATTCCCTGTACCTCTATCCGCCTCGACAGCGCGGAGATCGAACCGGAACTGTTAGCCGACGGCGTCGAACTCGCGCCGGGATTGTTGATGGCCGGCGCTCGCATCGTGGTTGGTGGAGACGTCACCCGAACTCGCGCGCTGACCGAGGGACGCGTGATGATCCAGGATGAAGCCTCGCAATTGGTGGCTGCGCTGGTCGGCACCGGCTCGCGGATACTCGACTGCTGCGCCGCGCCCGGAGGCAAGACCGCGGCATTGGCCGCGCGAAATCCTACAGCGGAAATTATCGCCGCAGAACTGCACGCGCATCGCGTCGAGTTGCTGCGCAAGCGTGTACGTGCGGCGAACGTGCAAGTCATTCAGGCGGACGCCCTGAGCCTTGCCGTCTCCAGCGGATTCGATCGCGTCCTGGCTGACGTGCCGTGCTCAGGCACCGGAACCCTGGCGCGCAACCCGGAAATCAAATGGCGGCTTCGGCCCGAAGATCTCGACGATCTGCACCAGCGACAAGTTGTGATTCTTCGCGCTGCGTTGCAGCAGCTTGCCCCAAGAGGGCGCGCAGTCTACTCAACCTGCTCGCTGGAGCGGGAAGAGAACGAGGCCGTGGTCGAGGAAGTGCTGCGCGATACGTCAGAATTTCGCTTGCTCGATTGTCGCCAAGAGCTGGAGCGATTGCGTTCTGATGGCGAACTGGTATGGAGCGATCTCGACTCGCTAATCAGCGGCCCATTCCTGCGTACGCTTCCCGGAACGCATCCATGCGACGGATTTTTCGCGGCAATCTTCGAAAGAGTGTGATGCAAATGTTCTTCACCGAAGTCGCAGCTAGAGGTCATGGTCGTTAAGACTTTGCTACCGACAACTGACAACTGGCGACTGACAACTGGTCACTCCAAAGTAAAAAGGCCGGCTCGCGGCCGGCCTCCACTGCGAAAAAAGAATGCAGCTACTTCTTGGGTGCGATCGCATCCTTTGCGGCCTTGGCTACGCGGAACTTCACCACAGTCTTGGCGGCGATTTTGATTGCTTCCCCGGTCTGTGGATTGCGGCCCATGCGCGCCTTGCGGTTTGACTTCACCAGACGGCCCAGACCCGGAACGACGAATAGGCCATTCTTCTTGGTTTCCTTGATCGCTACTTCGGCCAGCGACTCGAGAAACGCTGCGGCCTGTTTGTTGTTGAGTTCATTCTTCTCGGCCATAAGGCGGACGAGCTGGGTCTTGGTCATGCCTGTTGCCATTCGTAAATCCTCCTTGAAGTTTTGAGCAGGATAAGTGCTCAACTTGTGCGTATCGTATACCAACCTCGATCAGGTGGAAAGCATTTTCCGCCATATTTCATGCGGTTTTTCCACAGGCTGCATCCGGAAAGCCACTGTCCATGCGGGTTTGCCAGACCAGCATCGCACAAAGATGCCATAATGGTAGAGGCTGGCGACTGCCGTGACGTCCACCGAGGTGCTCGATCTGACTTGTGAAATCTGCCATCAGCGCAAGGAAAAACGCTTCTGCCCCGCCCTGCACGGGCGCATTTGTCCGCAATGTTGCGGCGAGCAGCGTGAGGTCACTTTAGATTGCCCGTCCGACTGCCCCTACCTGCAGCAGGCGCGTCAACACGAAAAGCCGCGCACCTTCGAAGACATGCCGGCGGATGAAGTATTTCCTAAGATCGATATCCCCGAGCAACTCCTGCACGATCGTGAGCAGTTCATCGCCGGCGTGTTACAGACGCTGGGCAAACTTTCACGGTCCGACCGCAACCTGCACGACCGCGAAATCATTAGCGCTCTGGCAAACCTGGCGAAGAGCTATCAGACCCTGGTCGGTTCTGGGCTGGTGTATCAAGAGGCGTTGCCAAATCCTGCGCAACAGACCATCATCGAGACCATTCGCCAGCTTCTAAAGGAATTTCGCGAGGTGGAACACCAGCATCTGGGCCATACCACCTTGCGGGATAGCGACGTGCTCAAGACGCTGGTTTTCACCCTGCGACTGGCGGAGGTTCATACCTCGGGACGGCCACGCTCGCGCGGTTTTATCGATTTTTTGAACACACAATTTGCTGAGGTAGCTCCCTCGCCCGAGGGGGCGGAAGAGTCGACTGGCCGCATCATCCTGTCCTGACCGGGCAGTGTGCGGACACCTAGTTTTCTTAGTTATTAACCACAGAGAACATGGAGATCGCAGAGGGTTTGAACCTCTTCTTCACTGTGTCCCTGCCGCTGTGGTAAATGCCTTTCTGCTGAAGTGAGTCGGGTTCCCTTTCTCCGATTTCCTCTGTGATCTCTGTGTTCTCCGTGGTGAATAATTCCCTGGTCTCGGCCTCTACGGTGGATTTGCGATAATGGTGCAGGCAATCTCCGGTTGCCTGCACCGCGTGGGCCCGTAGCTCAATTGGATAGAGCATCAGCCTTCTAAGCTGAGGGTTGCTGGTTCGATCCCAGCCGGGCCTACCACCTCCTTAAAGCATGCCTCTCAGAACATCGACGATGCTGTCCCGTTTCTGGCAAGTTCCGGCGAGATGCCTGCTTGACTGCCCTGTCGCCGCGATTGAAGTAGCTACTTCGTCGGTCGCACCGTGACCTGGGGCGCGCGACAGTCGCGCAAAGTCGATCCACACTGGCGATATTGCAGGTCCTTGGTCAGGCAGGCCTCAATCGCAACAAACTCCGCATTGCTGCACGAAACCCGGAACGCGCCGCGGGGAGCGTGATTCGCATCGGCAAACTTCTGCTCGATGTCCGCCGGATTGGCGTTGACCATCGAAGCGACTGCTCGATAGTCCTGCGGCACCTGCACCTGACGAAACGCTTTGTCGATATCGCCGAAATACGTTTGCGTATCCAGTCCGCCACAGGTTCCGTGAGTCGCCCATTCGTGCTGGATCAATCCGCGGTCCGGCATGATCGGCAACATGTGCTGCACCGTGGCCTGCGCGACCGGCTGCGCCGCAGCGCAATGCTGCGGATAAGAGCCATCCTCGTTCTCCGGCCACAGGCCGTGCACCACGAATCCAAAGTGCCGTCGCGGATCGCATTCGCTGGAAGACGCGCTGCTGCCATGCGAAGCGCAAAACTCCGGCGCCCACGACAGCGTGAGCAGGTAGTAGTCGAAGTTGCCTGGAGTATCGTGAGTGGAGTTGTGCCGATGTTTAGCCGAAGCGCAATTCGGCAGCAGACAAGCCACGATCAACAGAAATACTGGGAAACTTTTCCAGCAGGACATGGTGCTTATAGTAGCGCAGGCCACGCTTCTCTTAGCTTAGGTGCACCAGCAGGTCGAGCAGGAACATGCACGCCACACCGATAAACACCACCAGCGCCATCTTCACTCCAGGCTCGTGATTCACTTCGGGGATCAAGTCGGACGCCGCCACGTAGATTGTCACTCCCGCGGCGATGGGCAGGCCATAGCTGACCGCGTGTTTGCCGATCACCATGGTAAGTACACCCGCCATGGTGGACAGCGCCAGCAACACGGACGCGAACCACGACCGGCCTTTACTCAGGCCGCTGGCCAGCATGACTGAGGTAATGGTGAAGCCCTCAGGTATTTTATGGAGGAAGATGGCCAGGAAGATGATCCAACCCAGGAATGGCGAAATCAAAAATCCGGCAGTGATGGCGATGCCGTCGAAGAAGGTGTGAATCATCAAGCCGAAGAGGATCGACATGCGGCGATGCGAATGCAGATATTCGTCGGAATGGGTTTCTTCGCCGTAATGGAAGTGCGGCGTGATGGTGTGCTCGAAAAAATGTACGAGCAAATATCCGCCCAGCAGCAACAACGCGCCTTTACGTCCCGATAGAGCCAGGCTTTCGGGAACCATCTCCACCAGCGCAGTAGCCAGCATGAAACCTGCGCCCAGCGCGACGAAGTAACGCAGGTAATTGCGCTCCCAGTGATGCTGAACGATCACCGCGCCGCCGAAGACGTTGGCTGCCGACGCGGTCAGGCCAAGCAGAATGCTGAGCAGGATGGGATTCATGGAAGAGCAGTTGTCAGTGGCCAGTTGCCCGTGGTCAGTAGTAGCAGTTCCGAGCTTCGAGTTTCAAGTTTCGAGTTGGGCGGCGCCATCAGGATGATCGAATCCATGACCGTGCCACCAGGTGACAAGCAGTCGTAGGGTTGTGCCTGTTGCGAGTCTACTCGAAACTCGAAACTATCCACCATTCACTAATCACTATCCACTGTGCCTGATGTGCATGACGTCACCGTCCTTCACAATGTACTCCTTGCCTTCCAGGCGTAACGTACCGCGGTTGCGTCCTTCCGCTTCGGAGCCGGCGTCGAGCAACTGGTCCCAGTGAATGGTTTCGGCGCGGATGAAATGATGTTCCAGATCAGTGTGAATTGCGCCGGCAGCGTTGACTGCTTTCGAGCCGCGTTCGACGGTCCAGGCCCGGCACTCATCCTCGCCCACGGTGAAGAACGAAATCAGCCCCAGCAATTCGTAAGTCTTGCGAATGAGCCGCACCAGACCGCTCTCGGTGAGTCCATAGCTGGATAGAAATTCGGCGGCATCTTCGTCGCTCATCTCGGCCAGTTCGGCCTCGACCTTGGCGCATACCGCCAGAGCTGCGGTATTGGGCCGCGAGGAGACTTCACCGATGCCGTACTTGGCAACCGCTTCTTCCTGGCCCTTGCCCAGCGTCTGGCTCTCGCCGATATTCAGTACGTAGAGCATCGGTTTCTCGCTGAGAAACATGAAGCCGCGGAAGCGTTTCTTGTCTTCCGGCGTCATCTCCAGTTCGCGCAGTGGACGCTCCGTCTCCAGATGGGCCTGGGCGCGTTTCAAGAGTTCGAACTCGCGCTCGGCCTCAGCTGACTTCATCTTCTTCATGTCTTTCTCGACGCGCTCCAGCCGCTTCTCCACCTGCCCCAGATCGTTGACGATTAAATCGAGGTCGATGTTCTTGATGTCGCGCAACGGATCGATTGCTCCGACGTGAGGAACGGCATCGTTCTCGAAGACGCGGACCACGTGGGCCAGGGCATCCACGTTGCGAAGATTGGCAGCGAAGGCAGTTTCGTTTAGGGCCTCCTTGCTCAGGGCGGCCACATCGGCATACTCCACACTGGCATGGATCAGCTTTTTCGGATTGTAGAGCGCGGCCAGGCGGTCGAGCCGGTCGTCGGGAACCTTGGTGACGCCCAGATGCGCCTCGCGCGGATTGCCGCTGCGCTGGGTCACTTGCTGCTTGGTCAACATCACGAACAACGAGGTTTTGCCTACCTGCGGCAGGCCTATGATTCCGGTTTTCATAAATCCGCTCTTCGCCTTTCGCTATTCGCCAAGCCCATCAGCATGCGACGCCGGGCTCTTAGCTTCTAGCCGTTAGCTTTTAGTAAGAATAAGTGTACGGGTTACGGCCCTTAGGCTGGAGCCGTGAGCTCAGAAACTTGGAACTCACAAGTAGAAACTGCTTTATGTTAACCGCTTTGCCGTCAGGAACAGCAGCGCCAGTCCGAGCAGCAGAACCGTTCCTTCGATTCGCGTTGACCACACGTGCAGACGGTTGAAGTCGACGCGTCGCGCATCGTCGTGCGGTACCTCATCGATCGCGCCCATCTGCTGCTTCAAGATCTGCATTTTGGAAGCGATAGCGAACATGCCAATAAGCGTCAGAATGATCATGAGATAAACCAGCAGGTTGCGCGCAGCCAAGGGCTGGGTGGCACCATTGATGACATGAGAGTCGATCATCGAGGTGACGGCAAAGATCACCCCGCACGAAATCGCCATCCAGTGCAGGATACCCAGACTACGGCTGACTACGTTTCCCGCCAGTTGGCGAGTGGGAAGAATACTGGGATTGAATACTGTTGGTGCTAGAACGAAGGCGAAGAAAACGAGTCCGCCGATCCACACCACCAGTGATAACAGCATGAGAAAACGAACGATAGACATGATGACCTCGGAAGGAAGTTTCATTGTAAATGGACGCTATGAATACAAGGGCCGGCACGCATGGTGACAGGCTGCCGCGCAACAGTCGGCTGATTTCCGCGACAGTCGGGCATCTCCAGTAGTGTGGTCTCCATCCGAGATGGAGTGTGGCACTTTGAACCCTGGAGGTGACAAGAATATGAAGAAGAAAGTGTTGGTTTTGGCAGGCACGGTTTTGATGTGTAGCGCCTGGGCGGTGGCGCAGGCAGGCGGAGCGGCGGGCAGCGCCGGAGCCGGACACGCGGGTGGCAGCACGACGGGGACTCAGAGTTCCCGTCCGCAAACCACGACTCCGGGCTCGACAATGCCGGGCTCGTCAACGAATGGCACGATGAATACACCGGGAGCGATGCAGCCTGGTACGACCCCAAATGCCACGCCGAACTCGCCAACCAGCACCCCGAGTACGGTACCGACAACTCCGAACGCTGCGCCTAACGAGCCTACGGCTGCACCCAACACACCGAGTGCGGCGCCTAATACTCCGACCGGCGCGCCGGATGCCGGAACAACACCCCCGGGAAGCGGGACCGGCACGTCTCCTCAAGGCAGTTCGACGACGGGAGCTCCGCCGCAACTGTAAATTTTGCAGACACCCAGGGAGCCTGAACGGCTCCCTTTTTTCTTGCGCTAATCTGCAGCCAGGACCTTGGCCGAAACGTTTAGACGGCTGGCCACCTCGAAGGCTTGGCCAAGATCGTCGATCAGATCTTCAACATCTTCCGCGCCTACGGAAATTCTCACCAGGTCGGGAGGAATGCTTTTTAATTGCCGCAGGCTCGCCGGAATGCTGGCATGCGACATGTAGTTGGGCAGGCTGATGGTGGAATTCACGCTGCCGAAGCTGACCGTGATGGCAAACACTTTGGTCGCCTCCACTACGGCGCGCGAAAGCTCCGGATCGCCGGTCACGAAGCTGATGACGGCGCCGTCTCCCGAGGCTTGCGAACGATGAATACGAAGTTGTTCCCCATCGGCCAGTCCGGGAAAGTAAACTCGATCGACCGCCGGATGAGCATCGAGAAATTCGGCGACGAGTATCGCGTTGGACTGCTGGCGATCGAGCCGCAGCGCCAGCGTCTTCATTCCGCGCAACAACAGGTAGCTGTCAAACGGCGCCAGTCCGGCGCCTTCGCCGTTCTGGACGAGGTACAGCTCCTGGCCTAATTCCTCATTGTTCACCACCACCGCGCCGGCCATCACGTCGCTGTGACCGCAAAGAAACTTTGTTGCTGAATGCAGAACGATGTCCGCGCCGAGTTCCAGCGGACGCTGCAGGTACGGCGACATGGTGCTGTTATCCACGCAGAGCCAAGCTCCCCAACGGTGTGCGATGTCGGCAACGGCGCGAATGTCGATGATCTGCAGCAGCGGATTAGTGGGCGTCTCCAGGTACACCAGCTTGGTGTTGTCGCTGATGGACGCGGCCACGGCGTCCAGATCGCTGAAGTCGACATAGCGCACCTGGATGCCACGCTTGGGCAGAATGCGCGAGAACAGCCGATAGCTGCCGCCGTACAAATCGTTGCAAGCGAGGATTTCGTCGCCCGGCACCAGCAGCCGGGTAACCGCTGTGATGGCTGCCAGTCCGGTGCTGAAGCAGAAGCCACGCGTGCCGCCTTCCAGCGTCGCGATCTGTTTCTCCACCACCGCGCGCGTAGGATTGCCGCTGCGCGAATAATCGTATTCGCCGAACTCAGTCGCATCCGACTGGCGAAACGTTGCTGTCTGATAGATCGGCGTGTTGGCGGGAGTGTGGCGATCGCCTGGGGCCGGGTTAAAGGTCAATAGTCTGGTTGAGAATTTCACGCCGCACCTCCGGCTTTCAGGGCTTCCACCAGCGAATATGCGGCAGGCGCTTTGGCCGCTTGCCGATCACGAGACAGGTCGAACAAGTCGGCCATCACGGCAGCGGTCGTCGGCCATCGGCCGGCGCCTCGCCCCGTCCAAACCTGTGGCGGCAACTTGTGCGGCGGCCCGGTGTCAATTAGCAGGCAGTTCTCTTCGTTCCTGATTTGCGCGAAAGGATGGCTGGCGTCGACCAATGTGGGTTTCACTTCCAGATGGACTTCGCCGTCAGCCAGCCGAGCGCTGCCAACCAACCGAGCTCGACTGCCGTTGCGGGTTGCGGCCTGCACCCATTCGGGATCGATCGCGTCGATGCCTCGCGTGCTGACGGAATGTGTTTCGATTTCCGGGAAAGCGCAGCGGGCCAGCAGTCGCAACTTGCAAACAGTGTCGGAACCGGAAAGATCGGCGCGAGGATCCTGCTCGGCAAAGCCGTTGGCCTGGGCCTCGGCGACCGCCTGCTCCCAGGAGCATCCGGCGGCAATGCGATCCAGAATGTAATTGCAGGTTCCGTTCAAGACGCCGGAGAAAGAGACGATCTGTCCGTCTTCGGCCAGCGCCCGCACCGCTTCCAGCGCAGGAACGGCTCCCCCGACGGCGGCCGAGTAGCGAAGGTCGTCGAATGTCTCCAGCTGCGCATCTTCGGCGAGGAGCAGTTTGTTGGCTGTGACTACGGGTTTGCCGGCGGTCAGTGCGGCCCGCACCAAGTCTCCGGCCGGATCGCTTCCGCCGATCAGCTCGACCACGACGTCGACGTCATCGATCACGTCCCAGCAGTCGCGAGTCAACAGGTTGGCCGGCGCGTGATCCAGATGCAATTCTGGACGACGTACGGCGATGCCGGTTACTTCGAACAGGTCAGGATGTTTCCAGAGCTCTTGGAAAACTCCCAAACCCACCGTTCCCAAGCCCAGCAGTCCGACCTTGAGAGGCGCCTGCGAGTCGGTTCTTGCCGACAAGATTGACCGGTGACTGCCGACCGTGGTGGCGTAGTTCTTTCCCAGAGCGGCAACCTCGAAGCGGATGCCGGTCTTCTTGCCGAACGCGATGGCCTTCTGCTGTACGACTTTGCCGGCTATGGCCAGAGCATCAGCGAACCTGATCTCATCGAAGCGCTCGGCGCCCGCACACTTTGCGGGATCGTTATTGTAGATGCCGTCCACATCCTTGATGAGGCGGCAGCGCGCATTCAATTGCTTCGCCAGGAATAAAGCTGACAGATCGGAACCGCCGCGTCCGAACAAGGCGACCCGGCCGCAGCGATCGCGGGCCACGAAGCCAGGAATAACGGCCACTTTGCCCTGATCGAAAGCATCCTCGATGGCAGACAGTTCCGCACTCACTGGCTCGGTGTCGTTCGAAGTCTTCTCTGCGATCAGCTGAATCTGGCTGGGATCGAGTACTTGGGCGGGAATGCCGAAGCGATCGAGTTCGAGAGTTAGAAACGCGGTGGCAGTCTCTTCGCCGGTGGCGACAATGCGAGCGATAGCCTCGGGATTGGAGCCGCGATACTCGTCAACCGTTTCCAGCAGCCGATCGGTTTCGCCAGCGAACGCCGAAACCACGGCGACCACGTTATATTGCCGCCGGATCCAGCGATAGATTTCGTGAACGGCATGAGGCAGGTCGGCGCGTGACTGCAGGACGGAGCTTCCGAACTTGAGCACGATTACTTTGCGAGACATGGCTCAACCTCCTGCTTGTCTTCGGTCACCGCAATCCCAGATAGCGCGTTCTCCAGGTCGGCAGTGATGTCAGCCGGATTTTCCAGGCCAACCGAGAGCCGCACCAGGCCATCGGTAATGCCGGTGCGCTCGCGAATGTCTCGCGGAACATCTCCATGGGTCATGGAGACGGGATGAGTGATGAGCGTCTCGGCGGCGCCCAGATTTTCGGCCAGGATGCACAGCCGCACTGTGTTCATCAGCTGAATTCCGGCGTCAACTCCACCCTTCAATTCGAATGCGATGATTCCGCCGGGCAGCGCTTGCTGCTGTTTCGCCAGGGCAGCCTGCGGGAAACTGGCCAAGCCGGGAAAATGTACGCGGGCGACCTTGGGATGCTGTTCCAGCCATTCGGCAATCTTCTGAGCACTGGAGCAGTGCTGCTGCAACCGGAGAGGAAGCGTTTTCAGTCCGCGCAAAGTCAGCCACGACTCCTGTGGCGATTGGATACAGCCCAGCGTTTTGCGAATGAGGCGCAGCCGCTCCAGCAACGCCGGGTCGCGAGTGGCGATCGATCCACCCACCGTGGAGTTGTGGCCTTCGATGTACTTGGTGGTAGAGAGCAGGGTGATGTCGGCGCCAAGTTCGAGCGGCCGCTGCAGAACTGGAGTCAGGAAAGTGTTGTCTACGGCAAGTTTGATCCCGGCCGCGTGTGCGATCTTCGCGATGGCGGCAATGTCGGTCAGCTTGAGCGTGGGATTGGCCGGCGTTTCGATGAAGACCAGCCGAGTGTTGGCCTGAATCGCCTGGGCTACCGCGGACGGGTCCGAGGTGTCGACAAACGAAGCTTCAACCTGGAAGTTCGAGAGCACCTGCTGAAACAGTCTTACGGTGCCGCCGTAAACCACGTCGGAGACGACGACATGATCGCCCGACTTCAAGGTTGCCAGAAACAGGGTCGCGATGGCAGCCATGCCGGTAGCGAAACACACGGCGGGAGGTGTATCTTCCAGCGCTCCCAGCGCGCCTTCAAGGGCCGACACCGTGGGATTGGCGGCGCGGGAGTAGGTGAAACCCTTGTGAACCCCGACAGCCTCTTGATGGTAAGTGGTGGATTGGTAAATGGGAGTAAGGACGGCGCCGGTGGCTGGATCGGGCGAAACCCCGCCGCGCACTGCGGTTGTGGCAAATAGCTCAGCTGAGAAACTCATGGAACTCTCCAATCGAAAATTGCCCAGAAACACGAAAACCGCCCGTTTTCCTAGGCGGCCGTTCACGATTGGAGATGATCTGTTTGGGCTGGTCAGACTCCGAACGTGGACAAGGCACCGCCTAGGGTGCACATGGCCATGGTCATTAGCTGAGTCATGGAGAACATACAAACAACATAGCTGAGCCGGTTCGGGGCTGTCAAGGACATGGGCTCTCTCCGTCTGCCACTAAGAGGGGATCAGGAGGAATTCACCACACTGAGCGTCGTTCTGCTAGTAAGAGTGTGGAAAGTAAACCGCCCAGAAAATCATGAGGCTTCAGTCTCTTTTGCCCGACGCTGCGGCAGCAGCAGCATCATCTTTGGCGATCCTAAAACCTTGCGGGCGATAGTCCTTGGGAAGGAATTCAGCAGGCATCGCCGTGCGGTTTCCGTCACGCAACGCCGAGTACACCGGCGACATGATTTCCACCCCGGCCGCGTAGAAGCAGTCCTGGATGTTGGCCAGCAAGTCAGCATAAATGTAGACCATCTGCAACGGCTGTCTGGTATAGGCGTTGATCTCGTACTCCACATAGGAGTTCTCCAGAGAATTCTGCAGAACGAAGGGAGCCGGTGTATCCAGAATGCGATTCGTTTTCAGCGCGGCTTCAATCAGTAGCCCGTGTACTTTGCGCCAGGGCACGTCATATCCGATGGTGACAGAAGTGTGCAGAATCAGGCCGTCGGTCTGGGCCAACATGCTGTAGTTGATGACATGGCTGCTCAGGATGACAGAGTTGGGGATAATCACTTCCTCGTTCTTGATGGTCCGCATGTGCGTGGCCAAGGTGCTTTGCGCGGTGACTTCTCCCACGTTGTCGCCGATCTTGACCCAGTCGCCCACCCGGAAGCCGCGAGTGTAAGTCAGAATAACTCCCGCAACGATATTCGCTACCGCAGATGTCGACCCCAAAGAAATCAGCACGCCGACAAACAGCCCAACGCCTTTGAAAGCGGGCGAATTCTCTCCCGGCAGATAGGGATAGACAACGACGGCCGTGAAGCACAGCAACAGGAAGCGGACGATTTTATAGGTGGGCTGAATCCACTCCGGGTAAAAGCCCGGTATGCGGATGTTGCCGCGCTCCAGTTCATTCGCCAGGACGCGCACGAACTTCAGCACGTAGTACATCGCCCCAACGATTATTGCGATATAAAAAAGGTTGGGCAGATAATTCAGGACAGCGAGCCCTACAAACCTGACCGGCGTAATGACGTAGTTCAGTAAATGCTGCCCATGCTCGCGAGTCCAGGGGAAGTAGTTGAACTCAGTCCCCAGGAATATCCAGGTCAGAATGAGGATCAGTACCGCGCGTGACAGACGAACGGCGGTGGCCAGCAACCCTGCCAGGCGCGCGCCCGCCAGGATTTCGGAGTTTTGAATCTTGATCCCCTTGAGGTGCGTGGCCGTTGGCTCCAGCGCTTTGAGAAGGCGCCGTGAACCGATAACGAGCAGCCACAGAACGAGCAGATAGATCGCCAGAGTGACCACGGCATAGATTGCTGCCGCGATCAGAAATTTTTTGCCATGCTGCTGCCGGGCAAGGTTGATCCCGCTGCGAACCTCGCCGACCAAATATCGGGCTAGCAGGTCGCGCGATACGTGGGCCTGCTGGGCATCCGCGTCGGTTACCAGCAGCAGAATTTGATTGCCGAGAACAATCTCGGTTCCATACGGAGAGCTGACGGTGGTGATGCCGGCAATGTCTGCCGCGGGAGCGTAAATCAGTTTGCTGAATCTTGAAGAAGCATTTTGCGCGCGGTCCTGCGCCGACATCGTGCCGATGGCTTCGTAGATACGAAAAATCTCGTGTCCTTCAATGGTAACGGGATAGCCGGCGCCGGCCTGATCGGTTGAAGATGCCGTCTGCTGCGCCGACACAGCGGAAGACAGCAACAGCAATAAGCCGAAATACAGCAAGGGTGCAGCGATCCACTGGCAATGGGATGACAGCCCCAAATCAAGGGAGGGTCCTCCGCAAAGGGGGGCTGCGGGATACGATGACTTGCGCCCGGACATGATGCGGCCCATGTTAGGCCATACCCGCGCAGGACTCAAGGAAGCAGATCACCCTCCGGAATCCTGCCTGTGGAGTCTGTAATTTTGCCGGCCTCATCTCGCTGGGTTCCGCGAGATAAGGCCGGCAAGGTTAATCGGGACGCCGCTCTTGACAGCTCCCGCCCGGGTGGAATGACACGCAGGGAGTCGTCACTACGGATGTTGGGTAATCACCGCGACCGCCACTGCACCATTCATTTGGCCCCATGAGATCAGAGGTTGTTGATTGGGAGTGTTGTTACGGGGGAGCAGCCAACTGAAGTCGATGTACTGCGTCCCGTTGTTGTCGTGGAGCTGGTCGTGGTCGGAAACGTAAAAGATGAATGGCACGCCTAATACGTTGCCGGCGCCGATGATGTCCATGGCATGACCGCCGGCAGGCACGCCGATCTGGTTGTACCAAACGCCATCGTATTCGACCGCACTCCCGGAGCTAAGTTCGTTGAAGATGAAGTTGGGATCAACCCTCACGCCCTGACCCGCGGAATTCAGGCCGGCCCAGGCATACGCCGCACCACCGGTGAACCCGTCGCAAACAAAGGGTGAGAACCCCTGATGCTTCAGCGTCAGATTGAAGATATTCTTGCCGCTCAGATACTGCATCGACCCTTGCAGCTGAGACAACGCCGGCACAGCTTCGCCGTCCACGCGACTCTCGGCCTCACGCCCTACATCGTTGAGATCGCAGTTGTTGTTGTTCTTGACCGACTGCATGCTCATATCCAGGTTGGCGACCAGAGAGTTGGCAGGATTTCCACGGAGTCCGAGGATGTTCTTATCCGGAATGGGAGTTCCGTAAACGGTCTTCAGCCAAGTGAAGTTGTTGGCAACTGACGCCGGAGCGCACTGATTAACGGCAGTCTGCACGTTCTGGTGGCCGAATTGCACCCAAAACCTGAACTGCCCTCCGGGGAAGGCAAACCCGATTGGCGGAGGCGCCGGAATCTCTCCCATACCCAAACCGACACCCAAGCCTTCGCCGTTGTACTGGGTGGAACCGACTGCAAAGGTTTCCAGGTTGTCGCTCGAAATCTGGGTGAGAGGCTGCGGGGTGTAGCACACGGTCGCATTCAAATTGGATACCGTGGTTCCGATGTTCACATTCAGGTTCAGCGTGGTGGAAACGTTTGCATAGCCGTCCTGGTCGTAGAATCCAGGCAGGATCGGTAGATTGGGCACCACCCATCCGGCGTCGGTTACGACATTGATGAATCCGCTGCTCATCATCGTCGTCAGCTCAGGCACGTTGATGTCGATCTCGCCGGTTGACGACGGCTGAAGTCCGACGTTCGCCAGAACCTGCTGGAACGAGTAGCTGACTTGCGAGAGCTGTACGCCCTGACCCGGATGGACCACAATTCCGCCCTGCGACGCACAGTCCTGAGCAAGGGCGATGGATCCGAAAGCAAACAACGCAATGGTTGCAGAAGCAATGAGTGACCAGATTCTGGATTTCATGGTGACCTCCTTCGGTCGTGGTTGGGGCGGCTGGGTACGTTGTGGCGCATGGGGCGGCTGCACCGCAAAGAGCCGCCCCGGCGGATAGCGCATCCTTATAGAAACCGGCCAGAGATGCGCTACCAGTTCGCATTTGAGGCGCAAAATAGCGCGCTCGGGGCTGCGACTCAATGGTTGGGGTCTGATTTGGAAATGAGTTTCGTCTGATCGGCTAATGCATTGGCTGGCGAGGATTTACCGGCGGACGTGACCAAAAGCGGCGCACCCGGCGAAGGCAAATTCGGGCGCGCGACCCCCGGAGAGCAAGGCTTTCTGTCGCAGTCGCGTATTCGCTACATTTCAGATTGATGAATCGAAATCGAGCTAGCCAGCCACGCCCTGTAGCCGGGCCTTCTGCTGGCGCAGTTTCAGCCATTCCATCCAGACGTCCAGGCCTTCACCGGAGGTGCTGGAGACATCGATGATCTCCATACCGGGATGCACTCGGCGGGCATTCTCCTTCGCGTCGTCGGCCTTGAAGGGGACGTAAGGCAAGAGGTCGATCTTGGTGAGCAACATCAATTCTGACTTGAAGAAGATTGAAGGATACTTCAACGGCTTGTCTTCGCCTTCGGTGGTGCTGAGGAGAACAATCTTCGCATCTTCTCCCAGATCGTAGCTGGAAGGACAGACCAGGTTGCCGACATTTTCCACGATCAGCAGGTCGAGATTTTCCAGCGGCCAATCTTCCAGGTGCCGTCCAATCATCTTGGCGTCGAGATGACAAGTCCCGCCGGTGGTAATCTGCTTGACCGGAAAACCGAACTTGGCCAGGCGCTTGGCATCGTTCTCGGTTTGCAGATCGCCGGTAAGTACTGCAACCCGCGAGCTTTTGTCCATGCGCTCCAGGGTGCGTTCCAGCAGCGCGGTCTTACCTGAGCCGGGAGAACTGATCAGGTTCACGCATAGAACGCCGTTTTGCTGGTAGCGCTCACGAAGCTCATTGGCCAGAATCTGGTTCTCGTTCAGGACTTTCTTTTCGACGGCAATGCGATTCATTCATCCACTTCCATGTAGGCGATATCGAGTTCTTCTCCGCTGATGCATTCGGTGGCGAACTCACCGCAGAGAGGACACTGCGGGTTGAAGTCGGTCATGCGGAAATCATAAGCGCATTTCGGACAGCGCTGGGTGCGGGGAATGTATTCCAGATCCAGCACCAGCTTCTCCCACTCCGTATCTTTCACCAGAACTTCAAAGCCGAACTGCAGCGCGTCGCGATCGACGCCAGCCAGTTCTCCAATCTTAACTCCGACCTTGGTGATGCGGCCGTTAGGATGCCGCTCGGCAGTTTTCTGCACCGATTCGAGGATGGAAGCTGCGATGCTCAATTCGTGCATGGGGATTATGGGATGCCGGCTTGGGGAAGTGTATCAGCCGGGGTCTCGATTCAATGTGCAGGACACCGGGAAGAGCAGATCCCTCGGCTTCGCTCGGGATGACAAAGCTAGAGGGATATTTGTCTGATAACTAATCCGAAACCGTCCGCAACGGCGCTCAACGTCCGCAATCGGACACCTTGTAACCGGCCAACCAACGTCATCATAGCTCTTTCGTGCTTCCGCAGAAACTTTGTCATTTTTTTGGGAAACATCTTTCGCCCAATTTCGTCTATCACCCCGTAGGTGCAGCTCGTCTTCGTTTCTCTGGGGTTTAACGCAGAACAGGTAGCTCACCATGTTGAAGCAGTGGGGCCGCGTCTGGGCCATCGGCTTTGTGCTGTGGACCGTACTGGCTTTCCTGAGTGCCGCTGGGGCGCACGTGTATACGGCGTCGATGGGCAGCCCGGAAAGCTGGGCGCAGCTGCTCGCCTGGAATATCACTATCTCCTTCGTGTGGTCGCTGCTGACGCCGCCGGTTTACGCCCTGGCGCGGCGCTTCACCTTCGACCGCAGCAACTGGAAGCTGGTGCTGCCGCTCCACCTCATCGCCAGCATCACCTTGGCGTTCCTGGGCGCTTCGCTCATCGTCTGGGTCGAGCCCTGGGTGACCTGGACTCCGCAAGCCCACGTGCCGTTCCTGGCGCACACCCTTTCCCGCGCTTTCATGGACGTTCAACGTTACTGGTACATCCTGCTGATCACGCAAGCCATTGCCTATTACGGCAAGTATCGCGAGCGCGAAGTGGAGTCGTCGCAACTGGAAGCGCAATTGGCTTACGCCCAGCTTGAGGTGCTGAAGATCCAGCTGGAGCCGCACTTCCTCTTCAATACGCTGAATTCCATCGCGGCGCTGGCCCGCAACGACGGCCCCGCCGCTGAGAACATGACGCTGCTGCTGGCCGACCTGCTGCGCTTCTCCCTCGACGCGGTGGGAGTGCACGAGGTTGCGCTCAGCCGCGAGTTGACCGTGTTGCAGAAGTACATCGATATCCAGCAGACGCGTTTTCAAGATCGCCTGCGGGTGGAAATGGATATCGCGGCCAACACGTTATCGGCGCTGGTGCCCAACCTGATCCTGCAGCCGCTGGTGGAGAACGCTATCCGTCACGGCATCGGTCCGCGCCTGGCGCCCGGACACATACGTATCAAGACCCGCCAGGTTTTCGATGAGTTGTGGATGGAAATCTGCGACAACGGCCAGGGGCTCACTCGTTACCGGGGACTTGTCCCGGCGGAAGGCGTTGGACTGCGCAACACGCGCGCTCGCCTGCAACAGCTTTATAACCACGATCACACTTTGATTTTGGAAGATGCGCCCGGCGGAGGCTGCATCGTAAGAATCCATATACCTTTCCGCAGTAGCTCAGAGGAGGCGATTACCCCCCATGCCCATTCGAGTGTTGCTTAGCGATGACGAAGCCCTGGCGCGCGAACGTCTGCGCGGCATGTTGGAAGGCGAGCCCGATCTTGAGGTCGTGGCCGAGTGCGGCGATGGCAAGTCGGCCATCTCGCTGATCAAACGCGAGAAGCCTGACCTGGTCTTCCTCGATATTCAGATGCCGGAGATTGACGGCTTCGGCGTGGTTTCGGCTTTGCGGGACGGCCCCATGCCAATGACGATCTTTGTAACGGCTTACGATCGTTATGCGATGAAGGCCTTCGAGGTGCACGCGCTCGACTACCTGCTGAAGCCGGTGGTGAAAGAGCGCCTGACCGAGGCCCTGGACCACGCCCGTAAGCAATTGCAGCATCCCTCTGAGGCGATGTTCCAGCGGCGCGTGCTCGACATGCTGGGCGATCTCGACAGCCGGCAAAGCGCTCCGCAACGCATCGTGATCAAGGCCGACGGAGAGATTGTCTGCCTGAAACCTGGCGAGATCGACTGGGCCGAGTCGGCGGGGAATTACGTTTGCCTGCATGTGGGCGGCAATACTCACATCCTGCGGGAGACGATTACCTCGCTGGAAACCCGGCTGGGACATCGGCAATTTCTGCGCGTACATCGCTCTACGCTGGTGAATGTCGACCGCATCAAGACTCTGCGGCCGTCTCTGTATGGGGATTACGCGATCCTGTTGCGCGACGGTACCAAGCTGACCTTGAGCCGCGGCTTCCGCGAGAACGTGCTCAAGCGATTGGGGACAGCCTAGGAAAGGCGCCGTTTGCTCTTCGCAAAATGGAATGGCCCTATCTTCCCGCCTGCGTTTTCTGCGGCGAGTCGTGGCTGTGGGAGCGCGCTTGCTGGGTTGCAGGGCGCTGTCCTATGGCCTGCTCCAGTTCCAACGCAATGGAGTCGACCAGGCTGGCCTCGTCCATCAGCACTTGTCCCACAATGACGGAGCTCTCATTGGCGTCTGCCCATTTGCGCTCTTCGATAGCCTCGCGTACGGCGGGAATGGTCTTCACCGCATAACCGGTATAGGCGCCGGGAGCATAGATCTGGTGTTTGAACCAAGGCCGCTCTTTCAGTCCCTGAGCCGTGGTAAACGTGCGCTCCAGGAGCAGGAGTCTGGCGTTGATGGCTTTCAGATCCGGCGATTGCCAGGCTATTCCGCTATCCTCATTCAGTTTCGCAACTGCTTGATGATAGCGTTGCGCGGCCTGGCTGTAGGCCTCGGCTCCATTCTCCAGCGGAGCGAAGTTCAGATACGGCGGGTCCGCCTGCTTTGCCGGAGGAACCGATTGCTTATCGGGATCGGCGGTCGCCGTGAAGACGCCCTCGTCGATCTCGCGATTCCGTTCCCGCACTTCGTCCTGTTGCTGTTTGAGCTCTTTCTTCAGCTCCGTCACATAGCGTTTGACGGCGTCGGCTGAGCCTGAGGGATCAAAAGGCAGCAGGTCGGCGTCGGCAAAGCGCATGACGGTGCTGCCCGCCATCTGCGCCAGCGCCCGCTCATACACAAATGAGGGATCGCCGAAGTGGGTGTACCAGAAAAAATCGTCGTAGATGGAGTGGTAGACCCCGCCATCACTCTCGCCGCCAAATCCCATGTTCAGCGCCGCTACTCCGGCATGATCCAGGAATGCAGTGTAATCGGAGCCGTCGCCCAGCGCGCCAATCCGAAGATCATTGCGGTCGCGGAGTTCGGCCCGGTCGTCTGCGTTGACTGCGCGCCCCACCCGGCGCAAATACGAGCGCTTCCACACCGAAATGTGTTTCTCTGGATCCTGAATGTCACGCTCGACCTGATTCACCACATGCTCCAGGCTATGCGAACCGGAAATACCGAGATAGCCGCGAGCGCTGGAATCGGAATTCAGATACAGCACGGCATGCTCGCGCAGTTCGGCGTCGTGTTCCTCGACCCACTCGGTCGAGCCCAGCAGCCCGGGCTCTTCGCCATCCCAGGCGCAGTAGATCAGGGTGCGCTTCGGCCGCCAGCCCTGCTTCATCAACTCGCCCAGCCCGCGCGCTTCTTCCAGCACCACCACCATACCCGAGACCGGATCGTCGGCACCGTTGACCCAGGCGTCATGATGATTCCCGCGAATGACCCACTGATCGGGAACTTCGCTGCCAGGAATTTTCGCGATGACATCGTAAATCGTTTTCAGGTCCCAGTTCGATTTGACCACCAGATGCACGCGTGCCGGCCCCGGCCCGACGCGGTAGGTGATGGGCAAAGCGCCGCGCCAGGAATCGGGCCCGGTTGGTCCGTTGATGGCGGCCAGCAAAGGCTCCGCATCTCCGTAAGAGAGTGGCAATACCGGGATCGTGGTGATCGTCTTCGCGTCCTTCAGCGCCAGCCGCTTGGCATCCTTGGTTGCGCCCACGCCCGGAGTCAGCGGATCACCCGGATACTGCGTATCCATCACACTGCCGCGCTGCACGCCGCCTTCGGGACGATAGGGCCCGTCGGGAAAACCTTGTCCTTCGAAATAGCCATCATCACGCGGATCGGAATAGATAAGGCATCCCACGGCGCCATGTTCGGCAGCAAGTTTGGGCTTTATCCCGCGCCAGCCGCCGCCGTAACGCGCGATCACGATGGCGCCCTTTACTGAAACCCCCAGCCGTTCCAGTTGCTCGTAGTCATCGCGCATGCCGTAGTTGACGTAAACCAGGGGAGCGGTCACGTCTCCATCGATGGAGTAGGCGTTGTAGGTAGGAAGCTGTTCGGCAGTCTGTTGTGATGTGGGATCGATGCTGAGCGCAGGCTCTTGCAGCTTGGCGACGAAATGCGTGGGCGCAATCAGCTCGACGTGGCGCTCCTTCGGCGTGGGAAACAGCACCTCGAAAGTTTCGACGTGGGCGTCGAAACCGTACTCCTGGAACTTCGACAGGATCCACTCGGCATTTTGCTTGTCGTAAGGTGATCCCACGTTGTGCGGCCGCGCGCTCAAGTGCTGCATAGAATCGCGCATGACCTTGGGATCAGGGAGGTTGCGGAACTTCACTTCCCAATCGCGCTCGACGGCGGCGTGGGCCGGCGAGTAGCCGTCCATCGATTCGGAGGAATTGGCGGCGCTGCCCGATTGCAACAGCGTGAGGACAAGTATGGCTAGACCGGTTCGCTTCGCGAGCTGCATTCCCCACCCCGGTGGTCTCTGCAGCGCCCCGATGCAAACCCCACCTGACAACAAGGTTGCAGATTATACGTCAAGAGTGGCCTGGTTTGGAATACGGCCCGCTGTCTGCTGCGCCGAAAGGCTCGCGGAACAGTTCGACGCCGCCGGCGCTATCCGAATGTCAGGATAATCAGGGGTTCCTTACAACAGCCCGGCAGTTTTTGTGGTCAGGATGCTGAGCGCCATCTCCAGATTGGCGATGGCCTCTTCCAGGTCGGGATGTTTCTCCAGTTGGAGCTTCATTCTGTTCAACAGGCGATGCGCCTCCGCCACGTGTTTCGTTGCATCGGGATCGGGCGTCGGATTGGGACTCGGTGTCGAGTTTTCTGGGCTCATGGGTCCTCTGGAAGAACATCATAACAAGCCGAAGGACAGAAAGCCTGACGGCTGCCTTCGATCTGGAAAATGATTTTTCAACCGGGCAGTGATTTGATAGTGAATGGTCGCGGTTCCTTTGGCTTTGCGCCCGCCCAATCCGCCAGAGCAACGGGCAGGCGGGCGCTTTCGCGCAGCAGAGAGGTCTGCCGCGCGGGACTTAATTCAGGATGTGAATGTTCTTCTTCTCGCACATCTCCTTCAGTACTTTCGGCCACACCGTAACGCTTACTTCGCCGAGATGGGCTTTGCGCAGCAGCAACATCAAGGTGCGCGACTGCCCGATGCCTCCGCCGATGCTCAACGGAATCTCGTGATTGACGATCGCCTGGTGATAAGGGAAGTTCAGGAAGTCGAGCTGGTGGCTCAGCTCCAATTGCTTCTGCAGAGATTGCGGATTCACCCGGACGCCCATCGAGGTCAGCTCATGCCGGCGCTGGGTAATGGGATTCCAGACCAGGATGTCGCCGTTCAGTCCGTGGCGCACATGTCCGTCATCGGAACGGGTTTCGGTGACCCAGTCATCGTAATCGGCAGCGCGCATTTCGTGCGGATATCCGTCTTTCAACGTCCAGCCGATACCGATAATGAAGACTGCGGGATACTTTTGCAGGATCGCGGTCTCGCGCTGCTTACGCGGCAATTCGGGATACATGTCGAGAATCTCTTCCGCATGCAAGAAGGTCAGGTTCTCCGGCAAGTTGGGATAGCGGGCATCCTTCAACTGCGGGAACAATTCCTGCGCATGACGCTCGGCTCCGACGATGACCTTCCAGATCTTGCTGACCACTCCTTTCAGGAATTGCAGATTGCGCTGGTCGGCAGTAATGACGCGCTCCCAGTCCCACTGATCGACATAGGCGCTGTGATCGTGATCGAGGAAGTAATCTTTGCGGACCGCACGCATGTCGGTGCAGAGGCCTTCGCCGGGCTTCATGCCGAATTGCTTCAGCGCCATCCTCTTCCACTTGGTGGCAGCCTGCACCACTTGCGCGTTGATGGGATGCTTTTCGCGATCGTTCGAGATGTGGAACTGGATGGGCGTGCGCGAGCCGTCGCGGTCGAGGTAGTCGTTGACGCCCGACTCCTCATCGACGATCAGAGGCACGGTCACCATCATCAGGTTGAGTTCCGTGCAGAGGTGTTCCTCGATGTAGTTTTTCACCTCGAAGATCGCCCTCTGGGTGTCTTTGGGTGACAGCAGCGAGCTGTAATCCACCGGAAGCACATGTTCCAGCTCGGTGTAGTCGCCAATTCCGGGGCCAGCGAGATCTGCTTTCTTGTCAGCCATGCTGTTCTCCTTACGATGCGATCGACGTGACGGCGAAACGCCAGGTGCGGCGTTGGGGCCTGGGAACGCACGTCGCCAGCTACAGGAGAGCACCGGACGGGCCAGGCAGCAGTAACCGCCGTCACCGGGCCGTGTGCGATGGAGGATATTCTCTCCTTTATAGGAACTTCGCCCCTGTTCCTCTAAACTAATAAGGCTTCACGTTCTGCCCATCGCGAACCGGCGAAGCCTCATCCAAGCCATGAGGAGAAAGATTTGATGGCACCCTTGGCCTCCCAGGAACAGAGTTCCACCTTGCTGACCGCCTACGACCTGCATCTCTTCAACGAAGGCACCCACAACCGCCTGTTCGAGAAGCTGGGCGCGCATGTGATCGACTTCAATGGCAAGCGCGGCACCTACTTCGCGGTGTGGGCTCCCAATGCGGAGCGCATTTCTGTAGTCGGCGGCTTCAATAGCTGGAATCCCGATTCTCATCCCATGAACCCGCGGGAGAGCTCGGGGGTTTGGGAGGCCTTCGTTCCCGATCTCGGCCACGGCGAGGTCTACAAGTATCACCTGCGCTCGCGCTATAACATGTACGAGGTCGACAAGGCCGATCCTTACGGCTATTACAACGAAGTCCCGCCGCGCACGGCTTCCATCGTGTGGAGCCTCGACTATCAATGGAACGACTTCGAGTGGATGCGTACGCGCCACGAACGCAACAAGTTCGACGCTCCCTTGTCGATCTACGAAGTCCACTTGGGCTCGTGGATGCGCGTCCCGGAAGAAGGCAACCGGTCGCTGAGCTATCGCGAACTCGCAGTCAAGCTGGCAGACTATGTCAACGACATGGGATTCACTCACGTGGAGCTGATGCCGGTGATGGAGCATCCCTTCTTTGGTTCCTGGGGATACCAGATCACCGGTTACTACGCGCCCAGCGCCCGCTTCGGAACGCCGCAAGATTTTATGTACCTGGTGGATTATCTGCACCAGCGCGATATCGGCGTCATTCTGGACTGGGTGCCGTCGCACTTTCCCAACGACGAGCATGGGCTGGCCTACTTTGATGGCACGCATTTGTACGAGCATGCCGACCCGCGCAAAGGCTTTCATCCTGACTGGAAATCGTCGATCTTCAACTACGATCGCAACGAGGTGCGCGGCTTCCTGATCAGCAACGCCCTCTTCTGGCTCGACCGCTATCACGTGGACGGACTGCGCATGGACGCCATCGCTTCCATGCTCTATCTGGATTACTCGCGCAAGGCGGGCGAGTGGGTGCCTAACCAATTTGGCGGCCGCGAAAATCTGGGCGCGGTGTCGTTCCTGAAGGAAGTAAACAAAGAGGCCTACGAGGCGTTCCCCGACATTCAGACCATCGCCGAGGAATCAACCGCATGGCCCATGGTGTCGCGGCCAACCTATATTGGCGGCCTGGGCTTCGGCATGAAGTGGGATATGGGCTGGATGCACGATACTCTGCTTTACTTTGCGAAGAATCCCATCCATCGCAAATATCACCACAACAAGCTGACCTTCCGCGGCCTGTATGCGTTTACCGAAAACTTTGTGCTGCCGCTGTCGCACGACGAAGTGGTGCACGGCAAAGGTTCGCTGTTCGGCAAGATGGCCGGCGACCACTGGCAGAAGTATGCCAATCTGCGGCTGCTGTTCGGCTACATGTATACCCAGCCGGGCAAGAAGCTGCTGTTCATGGGCGACGAGATCGCGCAATGGAGTGAATGGAATCATGACGGCAGTGTCGACTGGCATTCGCTGGGATTTGCACCGCATCAGGGCGTGCAAAGCTGGGTGCGTGATCTGAACAAGTTCTATCGCAATGAGCCCGCTCTGTATGAGAGCGATTTCGTGCCTGAAGGCTGGCGCTGGATTGACGCCGACGATTCCGACCATAGCGTGCTGACCTATCTGCGCCTGGGCAAGGACACATCGAAACCGTTGGTGATGGCGTGTAACTTTACTCCCGTGCCGCGGCGAGGCTACCGCGTCGGCGTGCCTCACGAAGGACACTGGCGCGAAATGCTGAACAGCAATGCGGCCATCTACGGCGGTACCGACGAGGGGAATTTCGGTGGCCGTTACAGCGAGCCGATTCCCACGCATGGCTACGATCATTCGCTGCTGCTTGATCTGCCGCCGCTGGCCATGGTGGTGTTTAAACAGTAACGACTGATCGATGCGGGGCCTTTGAAGGGCGCACGCTTCAGCCGGGCCGTTCAGCGTACGCTCGCTTTTGTCATCCTGAGTGGAGGCGGCGAGGGTCTAAGCCGTCGGAGTCGAAGGACCCCTATCGCTACGAATGCGTACGGGGTTGGCTTTTCCGAGCCGGAGGCTGCCTTCAACACCACTGCGCAGTAAGTCGCCGAGACCTTTGCGACCTCTACTCTTTCACCACAGCACGGTAAATCGCGAACTGATGAGTTCGCGTCACCTCGTGCAGCCAACTCTGCGCGGTCAAAATATCATCGTGCACCGGGTTGTGATAGATCACATAAACCGGGCGAGGCGCGGCAAGGCAGGACCAATGCAGATTTGCCAGCACTTCCCGCCACACGTGCCGGGGAAAAGGGTTGAAGAGATAGAGGACGGTAGGTTCGAGGGGGAAGTCAAAATACCGGGCATCGGCCGCTTGTGCTTCAACATTGAAGCACTGTTGCTCATCGCTACGGTAACGGGCAATGTTCTGCATCGCGGTTGCGTTCAGTTCCTGCAACAGTTCCACACCGATGATCCGCCCGAATGGATAATCGGACGCCATCAGCAAGGTTCGTCCCTTACCCGAGCCGAGATCGATGAATGTGAAGCCATCGATCCCGACTGGAAGCGCAGCCAGGATTTCGGCAAAGAGAGCCGGTTCGGAAGGTTGATACTGTCCGCCCGAGAGCCACTCGCGCAGCCGCGTACGCAATGAGACAGTCGCCCAGGTCGTATCCACCCCGTGTTCGAAGTCATAGTCGATGTCGCCGTAGCGGGACTTGCGCCGGGCAGGGGTGAGATCGCGCAACAGATCGGCGAATTCGCGGACGTAGTAGCGCAGGCTGCCGGCAATGCCGCGGTGGCGAAAGGACTCGCGCAGCCAGGTAAGAGCCCCGTCTGAGTTGGAATTCTTGCGTTCAGGCACAACCAAGATGTTAAACGGCGGCGCCGCAAGGCGACAGGTTCTTCGCATTCCGCCGCATCCGCAGCAGGCATCAGGCAAGATCGAAGGTAAGGAATTCAGCAGCACCGTTGCCGCCCGTGCTGGCTATCCGGAGCGAGGTTTCGCCGCTGATCGCGGCGCCGTCTCCCTGTTCCAGCTTCGTACCATTGACCTCGAGCTGCCCGCTGATCAACTGCACCCAGGGGTGACGGCCGGGCTTCAACTCCAGTTCCAGCGACTTGCCATGGTCGAGCAGAGAGGCGTAAACGCTGGCATCCTGATGGATGGTCGCCGAGTTGTCGCGGCCATCGTGTGAGGCGATCAGGCGTAGATGATTGCGCTTCTCTTCCGTCGGGATGGTGAGGTCTTCATAGCTGGGCTTCAGCCCCTCGGCCTCGGGCAGAATCCAGATCTGCAGCAAGTGTACCGGTTCTTTGGACTGATTGACCTCGCTATGCATTACGCCAGTGCCCGCCGACATGCGCTGCACGTCGTTGCGCTTCAGGGTGGCGCCGCGTCCCATGCTATCGCGATGGCTCAATTCACCGTCGATGATGTAGGTGAGGATCTCCATGTCGCGATGAGGATGCATGCCAAATCCGCGCCCGGCGCTGACCCGGTCTTCGTTGATGACCCGCAGATCGCGGTATCCCATATGCTTGCGATCGTAGTAATCGGAAAACGAAAAACTGTAATACGTATCGAGCCAGCCGTGGTTGGCATGGCCGCGTTCTTCCGATGGCCTGATGGTGATCATGGTGAATGCTCCTGAATCTAGTTTGCCCTTCATAAGATGCTTTAACGTTAAATAAAGATTCAGGGCTGAATCGCCAACCGAAACGGGCCGAGGAGGTCAGCCTGCCAGTTGTTTCGCCAGTTTGCGGCAAAGATCGCCCAGGTATTTCTGTTCGGCTTCACTCAGGGTATTCATGAAACCGGTGATGGCCGCGGCATGTTCGGGAAAGAGGCCGCGAATCAAGGTTTTCCCCTTGGCCGTGAGCACCACGATCAGCACGCGGCGATCTTCCGGGCAGCGCTGCCGTTTCGCCAATCCTTGTTTTTCCAGGTTTCCCACCACCATGGTCAGGTTGCCGCCGGTGGTCAGGACCTTCTGGGCGATGTCGGTAAGCGACATCGGCCCAAGATGATAGAGGGCTTCCAGGACGGCGAACTGGGTAAGAGTCAGGCTACTGTCGCCCAGGTTTCGGGCAGCGACATTGCGGGCCGTGTTGGCGGCCCGCATCAGTTTGACGTAGGTAGTAAGAGCGAGACGCTCTTGAGATCGATGTGATTGGTTGCCGGCCACAATAATTGCCTCTATGGACAATCTTACAACATTAAAACAATTGTGCCTGCCGGCAGCTGCGGGCCTTATTTCACGCCGGCGTTTTCCGCCGCCAGTTGGCCCAAAACGCTCCAGTCGTGCTTGTCGAGCCCGCGAGCGATGGCGGTCAGCATGTGATCGCGAATCAAACTGGCAACCGGCAGGGGCGCATCGACGCTTTCCGCCGCGGTAAGCGCCAGCCGGATATCCTTCAATGCCAGGCGCAGCCCGAAGCCGACCATCTGATGCTTCTGATCGGCGATCAGGCCGCCGTACGTTTTGTAGACCGGAGCCGCGAACAAAGAATTAGTCAGGAAATCCACGTACTGGTGCGGCTCGATACCGTACTTCCGGGTGAGGGCAATCGCCTCGCCCAACGACTCGATCACCGAGGCAATCAGGAAGTTACCGCTCAGTTTCACGACATTCGCCATGTCCGGTTTTTCTCCCAGCACGAACACTCGCTGGCCCAAAAGCTCCAGCAGTGGCAGGCAGCGTTCAACCGCAGCCTTTTCTCCCGCTGCCGCGACGAACAACTTGCCTGCGGCGGCGGCGTCGGGGCGCCCAAACACAGGTGCGGCAACATAGTGATGGCCGCGCTGGCTATGTTCGCCGGCAAGCCGCCGGGAGAGCGCAACGCTGATGGTGCTCATCGAAATGTGCGTGGCGCCTTCGGGCAGAGCTGCGATTACGCCGTTCGGCGAGAGGACGGCCGCTTCGACGGCGGCATCGTCTGCCAGCATGGTGATGGCGAATTCGGCGTCGGTGGCGGCTTCGGCGGGAGACTGGCCGACCTTGGCGCCCTCGGAGCGCAGGGGCTCGGCCTTGGACAAGGTGCGGTTCCAGACCGTGACATCGTGCCCGGCGCGAATCAGATGCCGCGCCATGGACGTTCCCATGTTGCCTAACCCTAGAAATGCGATTTTCATGGACTTCCTCATGCAAAAGATTATCGACGATTTAATGGATGTCGAAGGGTCAAGCTTTGGTGCGTAACTTGACATGGAGCCGCGAAAAACGCGTCGCGGTTTTCAGCCGTCCACAAGCGCCGGAGACCTTCTTCAGCACCCGGTCAGGGGCCGCCAAGAAAATTTGCCGGCGTAGCGCCTGGTTCAGGTATGATGCTGCTGCTTTGTCTGTTACGTCCGCCAACTCACCTGCCTGCAAGACGCGCAAAGAGCGCCGTCAACTAGGCCGCTCGCTGCGCGAGGAGGTCAGGCGGCTCAGCCACGGCGATTGGAATGCCAAGCAACGAAACTTCGATGTAGTCGACCTGTTGCGGAAGGCGAATCGTGGGCGCTTATCCAAGCTCTTGCCGCTGAAGTATGGAGCCATGGCGGTGTCGCCGTTTGGGTTCTTTCGCGGTTCGGTTCCGCTGATGGCGGCTGACCTGGCGGTACTGCCGCGTACTGGCTTGATGGCACAAATCTGCGGCGACGCGCACGTGCAAAATCTGGGAGCGTTCGAAGCCCCCGACGGACGGCTCATCTTCGACATCAACGACTTTGACGAGACCATGATAGGTCCCTGGGAGTGGGACGTGAAGCGCATGGCGGCCAGTCTGGTGTTGGCAGGGCGCGAGGCGGGCAACCCCGACAAACAGTGTAAAGCGGCGGTTACCGCGTTCGTCGAAAGCTATCGCGGGTGGATGCGCCGCTTTTCGCAGATGGCAGTCATCGATCTGGCGCGCTACCAGATCTATCGCGTGGTATCGCCGGTGCGCTCGGTTCTGCGCAAGGCCGAACGAGCGACGCCGCAAAATAGCCTGCAAAAGCTGACCGTCTTCCAGGACGGCAAGCACCGCTTTCGCGAGGTGAAGCCCCGGCAGTTTCACATTCCGCGTGTCGAGTGCAATGCGGCGATTGCGTCACTGCAACCTTATGCAAAGACTCTGTTGCCCCATCTGCAGCACTTCTTCTCCCAGTATCATCCCGAGGATGTTATCTTCCGGGTCGTGGGTACAGGCAGCGTTGGCCTGCGCGACTACGTGGTGCTCATGTTTGCCTGCGCGATTTCGGATCCGATCTTCATCCAGATCAAGGAGGAGCCCAAATCCGCTTACGCTCCGTATCTGCCGGCCAGCCTCGTCCCGGCGCATCAGGGCGAGCGAGTCGCAGCCGGCGGCCGGGCGATGCAGATGCAGTCCGACATTTTTCTGGGCTGGACTTCCATCGGAGACCGCGAGTATATCGTCAGGCAGTTGCGCGATCACAAGGCGGGCATCGAGGATGATGATCTGAAAGGCGATGGGTTAGTGCAATACGCTCGCATCGTTGGCGAGCTCCTTTCCAAAGGCCACGCGCGTTCCGGCGATTCCTGCGCAATCTCGGGATATTTGGGCAACAGTGACCGTTGCGACCGCGCCCTGGCCAGCTTCGGCATCGCCTACGCTAACCAGACGGTAAAAGACTGGGAAGCGCTGCGGCGGGCCATCCGGCTGGGCAAGTTGAAGGCGATCGCGCCGGCGCCGTCACAAGCTCCCACCACGAAGACTACAGCTAAAAAACAAAGTAAAACTCAAACCCAGCATCGGTAATCTAAATGTTCAGGTAGTAGCGATGAAATCGTCCGCGGCAGACCGGCTTTCTTCTCTCACAAGACAAGTGGATAATATGCGCATGCCCCGTTGGTTATTCATTGCGGCCCTGGGCGCAGCGCTGCTGGCCACTCCCGTGTGGGCGCAGAGAGGCGGTGGCGGCGGGCGTGGTGGGATGGGCGGCGGTGGACATGCTGGATACTCCGGCGGTTACGCTGCTCACGGTGGCGGAGGATATGCCTATCGCGGCGGGAGTGGATACAGCCGGGCTCCCAGCTATGCCTACGCCCCCCGCGCTGGGGCGTACTGGGGCGGCTCGTATCGTGGCTGGAACGGTTCGGGCTGGAATGGCGGACGTGGTCCTTATCGTCCGTGGGGGTGGGGACGCGGCTATCCCTGGTGGGGTTACGGCTATGCCGGTTGGGGCGGATACCCGGGGTGGGGTTGGTACGGCGGTCTGGGCTGGTACGACTCTTCCTACTATGCCGATAATTCGTATCCCTACTACGGCTACGACGGGCAGACATCTCCGTCCTACGTGTATGTCACCCCAAACGAATCGAGCGACGACTCGCAGACCTACCAGATCCAACAGGACGAGATCGACCGCCTGAACAACGAAGTGGATCGCCTGCAAGCGCAGGGACCGTCGCAGAATCCGGGGTCGCGGCCGCAGGGCAACGCCGCGATTCACGCTGAGACCGTGCTGATCTATCGTGACGGCCACGCCGAGGAAGTGCAGAATTACGCCATTGTTGGCAAGACGGTCTGGGTATTCAACGAAGCGCGTGCCAAGAAAATTCCTCTGTCGGACCTCGACTTGGCGGCCACCAGGCGCAGCAATGAAGATCGGGGTATCGATTTCGTTTTGCCGAATCCTTCGCGCTAAGCCGGTCGATTCAATCAATGTTTCGATAGCGGTGGTTCTGCGACCGGTTTGACGATCATTCCGCGACTGGTTTTTCCGTTCATCAATACGACTGCCGGCGAGTTGAATTGCAAATGCCGCACACATCCATGCTCTTCGACCGCCGGCTGTTCAGCCAGCCACTGCCAATCTACAAAGCCCTCGCCGGCATCAGGATTCACCGTGAAATAGCCAATCTGGAATGCAGTAAGGTTCTGAAAGAAGTGGCTGCCCTGCGAGGGGATGACCCGGAAATCACGAAATCCTGATTCGACGATGACGCGAGCGCCGGAGATCTGGTCCCACGCCACCGGGATTCCCAGCCAGGGATCAGTCGATCCCCAGCGGCCAACGCCGATCAGCAAGTACGGTAAACCCTGCTCGCTGAGCTTGGCGTTGAAGTGGGCGACGCTCCGGGCCACTTCGTGACTGCGAGCCCGCTCGAAGCGATGGGAATCGACTACGATCACGTCGCGCAGATCCTGCAAGCGGCCATGGCCCAGGACCTGGGCGCTTTGGCAGACGAGACGCTGAGGTTCGACGTCTTCCATCCTTATCTCTTCGCCTTCACGGGAAAGGACCAGCGGACGCAGTTGCAGAAATCCGAAATCGGCAGGCTCATCCGGATGCTGTGGCAGCCGCACCGCGAATTCAATCTCTACCGGCCTTCCCAGCGCATCCTCGCCGATCCGCATCAGCTGATCGAGAATCTCCGGAAGAGGAAAGGCTCCGTGTTTGAGTATTGCGGCAAAACTGACCACTCGCGAGCCGCGCCGGCTGAGTCCGTCATACACGGCGTGGTTATCCACGGAATAAGTTGAGCCCAGCATCTGCAGTGTCCCGTCTGCTTCGGCTACATCAAGACCGAACAGAACTTCCCGCAGGTCGCTCTCCGGATTCTCGGCTTGCGCCGCAGGACTAAGTTCCAGCGCCCAAAACTCCGTTTGCGAATTCGCCAATATGTCTTCCACCGACGAAAACTGCACCAGATGGCGGGGATGGCGAGGACTGAAGGTCAACACTTTTCCTCCGCTGACCACCGCTCGTCCCAGTCCTAACGCTACGGCGGCGAATCCGTCGGCAACGGTCACTGGCTCAACCGGATAAAAGTTTCGGGAGCGAACTACGCCCGAAAAATCCGGGTAGAAGCGATTGCCATGGGCAGCTCCCACAACCTGCTGCAGCAGGACCGCCATCTTCTCTTCTTCCAGGCGATAGGGCGTAGCCCGAACGTAGGCTTTAGCATGCTGGCTGAAGGTGGAGGCGTAGACCAGTTTGATGGCATCCAGAAGTTGCTCCAGACGCACTTGAATGTCGGCGTGCTGGTTGGCCAGCATGAACGTCTCGTACACGCCGGAGAAAGGCTGATACTGCGAGTCTTCCAGCAGGCTGGAAGAGCGTACCGCCAGCGGATAATGCACAGCCTCCAGGAAGGCCAGCAAATTGTCCAGCAAAGCAATGGGAAATTGTGCTTCCAGAAATCGGCGGGTTATCTCGGCATCGTCGGTACCGTGAATGGCGATGTCGAGCAGATCATTTTCGCTGAGGAACCGATCGAAGACTTCGGTAGTCAGCACCAGCGTAGGTGGCACCGAGATGCGAACGCCGGTGAACCTGCGTTCCATTCGGCGGCGATGCAGCAAGTGACGAATAAATGCCAGTCCTCGCGCTTTGCCGCCCAGCGAGCCGCCGCCGATTTGTAGAAAGAAAAAATCAGCCGCCTGAAATGTTGCAGGATTGAATTCGCCGATGAGTGTCTGACTTTGCTCGCGGCGATATTCGGTGATTGACTCGATCAGGTCGCGGCGCAGCGTCTCTAGGGTGCCAAAGTCGCTGACCGCCCGCGGCCGCAGCTTTTGCGCCAAAGCGAATTCGGTTCGCGCCATCAACCAGTGCGAGAAGTGATTGCGTTCGCCGTGATAGGCAAGGCTTTCCGCCGGAATGGTATGCAGCTGGGTTTCCAGCGCATTCAAATCGGCGGCGCGGCCTACTTCTGTTTTCCCATCGGGCAGGCGAAAGATGAAATCGCCGAAGCCCATCTCGTCGATCATGATCTGGCGCAAGTCTCCCAGCAGGGTCGGCGAACGCTTCTGCAGAAAGGAAAATCCTTCACGGTGGGCCGGCTCCATAAACTCAGTGCGGCTGGACTGCAGCACGATCGGGATGTCAGCCACGGTGTTGCGAACCATGCGCGCCAGTTCGAAGCCGGCCTCGGGCGTGAGCTCGCCGCCGCGAGGGAATTCCACGTCTGACACTACGCCTAGCAGATAATCGCGATACTTCAGCACCTGCCGCTCCGCCTCTTCATAGTTGGAGCACAGCAGGATTTTGGGGCGCGCCCGCATACGCACCAGCTTGTGCGCGACATTCAGCGCCTCGCTGAGCAGGCGACGCGACTGGCTGATGATCTCGGTATAAATCACCGGCAGGAAAAGAGAGTAGTAGCGGATGTCGTCTTCCACCACCAGCAGGATGGGTACACTCATGGCCTTGGTGTCGTGAAGGGCGTTGCGCTTGTCCTCGATGTAGTTGACGATAGAAAGCAGAATGCGGCCATTGCCTTGCCACAGAAATATGCGGTCGATATCGGTGTGGGGATTGCGGGCGATAAAGTTCTGTATCTCGCGATAGTCGTAGGCCAGCACCACTACCGGCACGTCGAGGTGTTCGGCCTTAATTTCGTGGGCAAGTTGCGCGGCGTCCATGTCGCCCAGATGAAGGTTGGTGACGATCAGGTTGAATCGCCGCTGCGATCGCACCAGTTGCATCGCCTCGGCACCGGTGGAGACGTGGGTGATGCCGGGAACGTGGTGCAGGTTCAGCTCCAGCGATTCGCCGATGAGCAGTTCGTTGAGCCGCCCGTCTTCGCGCAGGATGAATGAGTCGTAAAGGCTGGAGACGAGAAGGATGTCGTTCACGCGAAACGGCATCAGGTTCTCGAAGCCCTCGAAGAGGCGCTCGGGATGGGAGGAATCGGGAAGCTGGCGGGTGGCAATCATGAGTAACACCTCGCGACCGCATCCGATTCGGAACGATTTCGCCAACTGGCGCCTCGGAACTCACGCGGATGGGCCATCCCTTGATCCGGTTTACAGATTCGTAATGGGGTAACCCCTCCCCCCTGTGGCTCGCAAAATCTTGAGTCCGCGCGGCTTACATGCAAAGTCTTGAGCCGCAATGACTTATTGGCTAATTGTTGGGATCGAGCTGCTCTTAGATCTGCAGTAGTCTGGCGAGGCGGGCAGATGCAGAAACGACTCTGACGTCGAATCACTCAGGTCACACTCTGGAGGACGGTAGTCTGAAGCTGGCCCGAACACAACCTCGCCTCATCCTTCCGCAGTCATTGTACCTTGAGCAGCAAGCTTGACCGAGCCCACTTGTGGAGTTAGGGAATTCCCAGTGCGCGATTGCCTTCCGCACCGATCAACGTAACATCGGGCGTCCGCTGACCAAGGCGAAGATTTTGGAGATCTCGTCAGCGTCCACATCGACTGTGAATGTCACGGTACCTTCAAGAATGCCGCGCGAGCTAGCGGGGAAAACGGGGGAACGAATGTCTCTGGCCGAAGCGGCTTCGCTGTTCAACAACTCCAGGGTGGGGGCAGGCGTAACTTGTTTAGAACTTGCTGACCCGGATGCTGCCATCTCCGGTGGTGATTTCCAGCAGCGGACCGCCGCCGTTGAGCTTGCCCCTAACGCTGGAGCGCTCGATGGATCCGTTCACCGTGACTGGCAGATCAAGCTGGATGTGGCCATCGCCGGTATGGGCGTAGAGTTCGGCAGTCATATCCTGCGGCAGGCGAGCTTCCACTCCGCCGTCGCTGGTGTGAATCAGCCACCCGCCATTCATCTTTGAGCCCGGACGCACGGTCAGGTCGATATGACCGTCGCCGCTGCGCAAATCGAGGTCGGTAAAAACTCCGTCGATGGTCATGTGTCCGTCGCCGGTGTGAGCGCGCATGTTGCCATTGAAGTTCTGCACATCAATGTGGCCATCGCCGGTATCGATTCGCGCCTGTCCGGAGATGCCGTTGACGGAAATGTGGCCATCGCCGGAGTGCAAATCGAGCATTGCCTGGGGCGGAACCTGAATTTCGACCTGCACGCCGCGGTGCATCCCGAAGTGGATTCCCCAGTCGTTGGGAACATGGATCTGGAGGGCAACCTTGTCGGCATCCTGCCGCTCGGTTACGCGAACCCCGGTGCTGCCAATGTTGTATCCGTCGCTGATGACGCGGGCCGAGATGGTGTTGCTGACGCCGTGCGTGATTTCAATGGAGGCGTCATTGGTGTCGACACGCAGGCTGGGATTATTGCCGACCTGGTAAGACTTGTTCCATTGGTCGGCGAAAGCCGAGACGCTCAAGGCCGAAAGGCACAACAGGAGAATGACGAAGTTTTTGCTCACAGTGCCCCTCCTCGTTTTTGATACGAGAAGGAGCGCCTGTAAGTTCCGTTGCGAATGAGGAGAATAAGGAGGGCACTGTGCGGTGCCCGGGGCATGCGATCTAGCGGAGTGGAACGTCCCGCATGCCCCTTTGAGCATCGCTCCCTGCTTGTTGAGATAGACGAGGGTGAGGAAAAAGGGTTAGCGGAAGCGAGCGAATTTTGAGGCTGTCCTATTGAGGCATCTTGCAAGAAGTTGAAAACTCTGGCATTCGCACACATCGAACCGTCACGGTTTGGCGGGCTTGATAACTCGAATCTTGCGTTCGGTGGCGACCACAAAACATGTCATCCAGTGGCTAACGTTTTCATGGTGAAAGATTTCTATCACGCGGTCTATCAGGCTCTGCCGGCCAGGGGAGTGCAGTCGCAGGAGCAGGATGCCGTGATGGGAGCCCGGAGCGAATCGTCGGGCGTCGGAAAAATCCAGGTCCTGCGTAATCAGAAACCTTGATTCTTTCTGTGCGCTTTCCCAAATCTCGTTATCGTTATGACCGTCGAGTCCCTCTTCATGCGTCGAATGAACACCGTGTTCGAGACAGGTCAGCAGGTTTGCCAGGCGGACTGGAAGGTTCTCATCCAGCTTGATCTTCATTGAATGTGAGGGACCGCCAAAACGGGAAGGTCTTCTTCGGCAGAAGCTGCGGCAAACGCGATTGCCGCCTGAACATCCTCAGCTTTCAAACTAGGAAAATCAGCCAGGATTTCTTCAGCGCTGTCTCCCTCAGCCAAGCTGGCAAGCACGGTGCGAAGAGTAACACGAGTATTACGGAACACAGCTTCGCCGCCGCAAATTTTCGCGTCGCGAACGATCCTGTTTTCGTATTTGGCGGGTTTGTTAGGATTCTGAGCCACGGTCCCTCCAGCTCGATAGCGACATATTAGCATCGATCTACGTCTGTCGATATGGTCCGGCACGTCACCGGCTGTACTGATTCTGCTTCTTTTCCACGTGGCGCTCCATGCCTAGCTGGATCAGTCGGTCCATGAGTTCGGGATAGGAGATGCCGGTTGCCGCCCACATCTTGGGATACATGCTGATCGAGGTGAAGCCCGGCATGGTGTTGATCTCGTTCACGTACATTTTGCCGGTGCGCGGATCCATCAGGAAATCAACGCGCGCCAGCCCGGCGCAGTCCACCGCTTGAAACGCGGCCACCGCCAGTTTCTGCACTTCCTTCTGCTTGGCTTTGCCAACCTTTGCCGGGATGATCGACTCCGAACCTTCCACCAGGTACTTCGCGTCGTAATCGTAGAACTCTTTGACCGGCACAATCTCGCCGGGCAGCGATGCGATCGGCTTGTCATTGCCTAGCACCGAGCACTCAATCTCGCGCGCTTTTGCTTTCGCGCCGCCGACGCCCTGCTCGATCACCAGCTTGCGATCGAAGCGCGCGGCCTCGTCCATGGCGGCTGGAAGTTCGCCGGAATCATGAACCTTGCTGATGCCGACCGACGAGCCCAGATTGGCGGGCTTCACAAACACCGGATACTTCAACGCACTCTCGATCTGCTTGCGGACTTTCTTCGGCTGTTCGCGCCAGTCGCTGCGCAGCACGGTGACATGTTTGACGATGGGCAGGCCGGCATCGCGGAACAGCCGCTTCATCACGTCCTTGTCCATACCGGCGGCCGATCCCAGCACGCCCGCCCCAACGTAGGCAATGTCAGCCAACTCCAGCAGGCCTTGGATGGTGCCATCTTCGCCGAAGGTCCCATGCAGCACGGGGAAAATAATGTCGACATCCACGGCATTAACGGCAGCGGGAAGCTCATGCGCGTCGGTCTCGAAGGGCATAAGGGAAGCGTGATTTTCTCCCGGCATAGGTGGAACCACTACACCTTCGCCCCGCGCCAGCACGGCAGCAGAGGCAGTCGCTTCCGGATCACCGGCGCGCAGGTGGCGCGGCTCGGGGGGCTCCGGCGGCTTGCCTTGGAGCAGGCGCTCGGCATGTGCGGCTGTGACCCAGCGGCCTTGTTTGGTGATGCCGATGGGAACCACTTCATATTTTTTCTTGTCGATGGCATTCAGCACCGACGCCGCCGACAGCAGCGATACTTCATGCTCACCGCTGCGTCCGCCGAACAGAACGCCTACCCGGAGTTTTTTCATGCTTCGATCTTAACGCCAGAAGGTTGGAAGGGTAGTTACCGGCGATAGACCTCACGGCGATGGCATGTCCTATCGGCCGAGAAAATTCAGCACGTGCCTGATCAACTCGGCGGGCTTTTCCAGTGCCGGCAGATGCCCGCATTCGGGGATGATCTCCAGTTGCGAGCCGGAGATGAGTCTCTGGAAATTTCGCGCCGTCTCCACCGGGATCAGCGCATCCTGCTCTCCCCACACCATCAAGGTTGGCACTTTCAGACCGGCGATGCTTTGGTCGAGCCACTCGCGTCCGTCCGGCAGGTTCTGCAAGAGATTATGAATCGTGTATCCATCGCCGCGTTCGAGATGCTGCTGGTAGGCGAGATCGATCAAGTCGTCGGTCGCCAGGCGCTTGTCGTGGAACAGGAACTGGAAGACTTCGCGCAGGTGCTGGCGGGTGGAAACGCGCAGGTCGATTGGCAGTTCAACCGCATTTCCCCACAAACCCGCGGCATCGACCAGCACAAGTTTGTCGACCGTCGCAGGAAACTGCAGAGCGAAGGATGCGGCAATCCAACCGCCCAGCGAGCCTCCCATTAACGAAGCGCGCTCGATGCCCACGACCGCCAGAAATCGCTGCAGCACTTCGACGAATCCAGCGATGGAGTAGTCAATGTGCGGCTTGTGGGAACGGCCGAAGCCCAGCAGGTCGAGAGCAACAGCGCGATGCGACTGGCTCAGCGGGTCGAGGCAGAAAGCCCAATCATCGGCGTCGCCACCGATTCCATGCAACAGAACCAGAGCCGGACCAGAGCCAACGTCGTAATAACAAATCTTCTGTCCAAACACAGAAGCGCTGCGCAGCTCAGGCAGAGGCGGCAAAGCGAATTGCGGAACTTGCGGAGGGAAGCTCATCGGGGGCGCTCATCGAGATAGATCCCATCTGGCCAGACGGCGGCTCTACGGATTACCGGCTCCTGCTCCGGTGGCCGCGTCCGGCGCCGAAATCAGGGGAACGGTAGCGTAGCCGGGATCCAGGGCTCCGGCACTCTGCTTCAGGTTGGTTGGCTGATAAGAAGCATCGTGTTGCAGCCGAATCTGAACGCTGTTGCTGATGGATGCATTACCGGGAATAATTCGCGCGCAGGGGAAGCCCCAGGTCAGCGACCAGGATTCATGTTTCTGATCGAGGGCGTGCTTGGGATCCAGGTTCGCATATTGCTGGTAGACCGCCGGGTCGAAGTCGGCTCCCAACGCCTGGGCCTTGCGCATCATCCAGCCCAGCGTGATGTCTGATAGTCCTGTTTCCGGATAGCCGCCGCCCACATCGCAATGAACGCCGGTGAAATAAACCTGTTCGATCACCTGCCCGGGGGCGGGCGCCCCAGTCCAGAGCGTGGCGGGAAATTCGCGGCGGCGTTCGTCGATGGCAAGCGCCTGGTAAGCGTTCTTCACATCGGGATGCAGGGTAGTGTCGAGGAAGCCGTAAGCCAGAGGGTCAATTCCTCCGAGGATTGCCGGAACGCCCAGCGATCCAACGGTGTCCCACACGCCGATCATGGTGATCTGGGCATCGTCGGGCGAATATTGCTGTTTCAGGTCAGCCAGCATCTGCGCTCGCAGGTTCAGGTTATGCTGGCGATAGGCCGCAAAAGCAACTGCGGTCTGCTGATCGTCGACGTTCTGGGTGGGCAAACCGCAAACTGCAATCATGCCGCCCAGACTGCGAGCCGTGTAGGCTCCGCGACTGAAGCCGAACAGGAAGATCTCGTCACCCTTCTCATAAAGGTGAGAGATGCGGGTGTAGCCGTCCTGAATTTTCTTGTCGAGTCCATCGCCAAAGGCGCCCCCCAGCAGCTTCCATAGCGGGTTGCCGTCGGCACCCACACCGTCGTCGTAAATAGGACATTGCTGGGCGGTGAAGTTCATAGCCTTGAAAATCTTGTAGACGTTGGTACTGGCAGCGGCGTCGTTCCAAGTTCCGTCAGCGCAGAATATGATTCGTTTTGGCATATGTCCTCACTCGACAAGGGCAATCAGACGATGTTGTCTCGCTTCTGTAGGTTATGCCTGGCACATAGCAACTGAACGTTGTCCTCGGTCAGAGATGTTCCGCCCTTCGACCATGGCAGATCGTGATCAAAGTGGAGTTCGTCTTCGGCCCCGCATTTAACGCATCGTCCCCCGTCACGCTTCCAAACGGCGAGCTTTACTGAGGTAGGGATGATTCGTCGTCGCACAGCATTGACGGTGGGTGGAACGCTAAAATCTTCTTCGCCTTCAACCGCCCGAAGACGAAACTTGAAAACACGACGGTGTTCGTCAGTTTCTTGCCAGGAGTCAACTAGGTGAAAGATTCCGTTATAAGACCAAATGCCGGTGTGAATTTTTTCGTAGACTCTAACTCTCTCCGGAGGACGCAAACCCGCCTTGGCGTCTTGTGCAGCGCGATGGAACCTTCCGTTCTGAGTTAGTGACCCGGAAGCGTATTGTTCTGGCTGATCGAGAATCTTAGGGTTTAGGTCGGGCGCGGATTTCGGCTCGTCGTGACCTTCATAAATCAGAGTCGTGCCATTATCTTCTAGTCGGTCGCGATAAGGAGCATTGCGCCGAACGGACATCAAGATAACTGAATGGCTACCACCCAGACCGAAATTCATCCCTCGCTGTAAGCTGATGCCCTCACGGCGGCACATCTCGACATATGGAATTATGTTGTCGCTTGCGAATTCGATTCGCTGAGGTGGCACGTTCATCTCACAGAATCTTCTTGCCGAATGCAGAGAGCGCCAGTTCGACTGCCAGCTCCGCCGTCTGATTGCGTTCGTCGAGCACCGGGTTCACTTCGACCAGTTCGAAACTGAGCATGCGGCCGTGATCGGCAATGATTTCCATAGCCAGGTGGGCCTCACGATACGTAGCGCCGCCCCATACCGGGGTGCCGACGCCGGGCGCATCTTCGGGATCGATCCAGTCCAGGTCGAGGGAGACATGATAGCCGACCGTGCCGCGGCCGACCAGGCGCAGCGCCTCTTCCATCACCGAGCGCATGCCGCGCTCGTCGATGTCGCGCATGGTGAAGGCGTGCACGCCGGCTTTGCGGATGTTCAGGCGCTCGTGCTCATCGACGTCGCGGATACCAACCAGCACGCAATTCTCTGCTCGCACTTTGGGACTGAAGCCGTACAGCTCGCTCAGCGGAGACTGGAAGAGTCCCATGATCGCACCCAAAGGCATGCCATGAACATTGCCGCTGGGAGACGTTTCGGGAGTATTGATGTCGCTGTGGGCATCGATCCAGAGCAGTCCGATACGCTGATGCTTGCGGCGATAGAACTCGGCCACGCCCGACACGGTGCCTGCGGCGATGGAGTGGTCGCCGCCCAGGGTGAGAGGAATCTTTCCCGCCTCCAGCGTCTGGATCACCAGTTCAGCCTGCGCCGAGCAGGTCTCGGTAATCTCGGTCAGATATTTGGCGCGGGGATCGCCTTCGGCTTCGGTTTCCAGCATGGCGACCGGAACATTGCCGCCGTCCTCGACATCGTAGCCCAGAGCTTCAAGCTTGGTCTCCAGCCCCGCAACCCGCATGGCGGAAGGGCCCATGTCGACGCCGCGCCGCGACTGGCCGAGATCCAGTGGCACGCCGATGATGCGGATGTGTTTGGTTTCAATGTTCTCCAGCGGTTTGGTGATGGGACTGGTCGCCATAAGAGGTTCCTGAACTAAGTCTTACATTGTGGTAGTGCGTTCCTTTGCAATAAGCGCCGTCGAAGTTCGAATTGTCATCACTAACGTAGTGAGAATCTGATCTGCTTTTCGTCGACGCCCAGGAAAGCAGATCTCTCGCTACACTCGTGATGACAATCCCGCCTTCCCTTCACAGATTCGATACCAACCCGGCGCCCGACCAAAGCTACTTTACGGATACAGCCGGTGCAGCATGCGCGGGAAGGGGATGGTCTCACGCACGTGCTCCAGTCCGCAAATCCAGGCTACCGCGCGTTCGATCCCCATGCCAAAGCCGGCGTGCGGAACGCCGCCGAACTTGCGCAGATCCAGATACCACTTGAACGCCTCTTCCGGCAATTCGTGCTGATGAATACGCTGCAGCAACAGTTCGTGCGATGCCATGCGCTGCGAGCCGCCAATAATTTCGCCATAGCCCTCAGGCGCCAGCACGTCGACGCACAACGCGAGGTCGGGCCGGTCGGGATCGGGCTCCATGTAGAACGCCTTCACCGCCGCCGGATAGCGATGGATCATGACCGGCCGATCGAATTGCGACGAGATGTAAGTTTCGTCGGGTGAGCCAAAATCGCCGCCCCACTCAAACTTGTTCTCGACCAACCCCTTGGCGTGACCGTCCTGCAGCATCTTGACCGCATCGTCATAGGTGACGCGCGGAAACGGCGTTTCGATCTTCTCCAGCTTGGCAAGGTCGCGGCCGATGGTCTCCAACTCGGGACGCCGCTTCTCCAGGCAGCGTTTGACGATGAAAGTGATGAACTCTTCCGCCAGCTTCATCAGGTCGTCGAGGTTGGCGTAGGCCACTTCCGGCTCGACCATCCAGAACTCGGTAAGATGGCGGCGCGTCTTCGATTTCTCGGCGCGAAAGGTTGGCCCGAAGCTGTAGACCTTGCCCAAAGCCATCGCGGTCGCTTCAATGTAGAGCTGGCCCGACTGCGTCAGGTACGCCTGCTCCTCGAAGTAGTCGACTGGAAACAGCGTGGTGGTGCCTTCGCAGGCGGCCGGAGTAAGGATGGGCGGATCGGTGAGCGTGAATCCGCGGTCGTCGAAATAATCGCGCGCAGCTTTGATAATCTCGGCGCGAACCCGCAGGATGGCGGCCTGCCGCGGCGAGCGCAGCCAGAGATGACGATGCTCCATCAGGAAATCGACACCGTGCTCCTTGGGACTGATGGGATACGGATCGTCAGGATTGACGCGCTGCAGGACTTGCGCATCACTGACGTCCATTTCGTATCCGCCGGGCGCGCGCTTGTCGGCGCGAACCTTGCCGGTGACGATCACGCTCGACTCTTGCGTCAGGCCCTTGATCGACTCGAACAGCTCGGGCGAGACCGCATTCTTGGCGACGACGCCCTGGATGATACCGCTGCCGTCGCGGAAAATGGGGAACAGCAATTTGCCGCTCTCGCGCAGGTTGTAGAGCCAGCCGCGAACGGTGACGGTCTGGCCTTCGTGCTGACCAATCTCGCGAATGGTGGTAACGGGAATTCCAGTTTCGATTTTGGCAGATGAGTTCATGAGATTAGGTATTTAGTATGCACGTTGGGCGCGGAAAAGTCAGGCGGGGCGGCCACGCATTAGGTTGAGTTCCGCCTTGACGCCGGCTCCCGCAAGTCCTACCTTGAAGGCATGGAACTAGATTTTACCCCTGACGTGCAAGCTAAACTTGCTCGCATAGCGGCCGAACAGGGGCGCGATACGAAAGCACTCGTGCGAGAAGCGGTAGAACGTTTCGTCAGTTACGACGAATGGTTTATCCGTGAGATAGAGAAGGGTTTGGCGGCGGCGGACCGGGGCGAGTTCGTCGAACACGAGAAAGTTCGCAAGATCATCGACCGACGGTATCCGGGCTAGGGATCATTCGTTGGACGGCTCCAGCCGTTCGTGACCTTACCGAGATTTGCGACTACGTCGAGCAACACGACAGCGCAACGTCGGCACGATGAGTTGCCCTTACGATCTATGAGGGCGCTGACTCGCTAGCCCAATTTCCGCATCTCGGACGTTCAGGCCGCAAGGCGAACACGCGCGAATTGCCAATCCGCCGTCTACCGTTCTTGGTTGTCTATCGAATACGAGGTGAAATCGTTGAGATCAACCGCATCCTGCACGGAGCACAGAACTGGCCCTAAGATTTCCTATCCCACAGTCTCCAGCTTCCTGAATGCCGCAGCCATTTTCTCGCTCACCTTCTCGCCTTCGGCCCCTTCAATCTCCAGCAACAGCGGCGGCACATGCGGCGCGGTGCGCAATAGTGACATGGCTTCGTTCCAATCGATGCCGCCGTCGCTTGCCGCAATTTCGCCGGGCCAGAGATGGGAATCGCGATCTTTGCGGTTGTCGTGTACGTGGGTGGAGCGGATGCGGTCCTTCAACGCCTCGAAGCCCGGCTTCACGCCGGACAGCAGATGCGCGTGGCCAAGATCGAAGCACACGCCGATATCGGTGAAGCGGCCGGCGTGCAGCAGTTCCAGCAAGCCCTGCGGTGTCGACAGGTCGTTGGGAATATTTTCCACCAGCAATTGGACGCCCAGTGGCTTGGCGAAAGCATGCAGATGTTCCAGGGAATTCATGGCTGCTTCCAGTTTATGTTCGTTGGCATCTTCATTGCTGCCGCCGACGTGCTGCACCAGAAACTGAAATGGGACCTGCTCGGCTACTTCCAGAGCGCGCTTGATCTCGTCCATAGCCGCAATGCGATCGCGCTTCTCCACGGCCGCGATATTGATGGGCGGAGTTCCGCTGCGGCCCCACTCGTCGTCGCCGTGCAAGGGCGAGTGCATCGAGTGGAATGCGACTCCCGTGCTGCGAAACCAGTTGGCGACCTCGCGAATGTGCTGGCGATCGGTGTAATTGAAGTGACCGCGAGCGGCGAAAATCTCAATCGCCTCGGCCCCGCCGGCGACCATCTGGTCGAGCAGGCCAGGATGCAGCCGTTCACGCCTGGCATAGATCAGAGTCGACATCGCCCGTCTCATCAAAAGCCAACCGCCTTTCCGTTGTTGCGTCCATCGCTGGCGCCCAGCCGCTCGCCGGTCTTCTCATCGACGGCGATACATTCAGCGTCGCCCCAGTAGCCGTGGGTCATGTTGATCTTGTGTCCCATGTGCTCGAGAATGCCGAGGGTGTCGGGCGAAAAGCCCACCGACTCCATCTCAATCTGATCAGGCATCCATTGATCGTGAAAGCGCGGCGCGTTCACTGCCTGCTCGATGTTCAGCCCGTAATCGACCACGCCCATCAGGATGTTGGCGACCGTGGTGATGATCGTGGGGCCTCCGGGCGAGCCGAGCACCAGAAACAGTTTGCCATTCTTCAGCACGATGGTAGGAGTCATGGCGGAGAGCGGCCGCTTGCCGGGACCGATGGCATTCGCCGGACCTTGCAGCAATCCGAACATGTTGGGCACGCCTGGCTTGGAGGAAAAATCGTCCATCTCGTCGTTGAGCAGAAAGCCCAGGCCTTCGGCGGTGACGCGCGAGCCGAAGCCATCGTTCAGCGTCGTCGTAACCGAAACCGCGTTGCCCTCGGGATCGACCACCGAGTAGTGGGTGGTGTGGTTCGACTCGTGAATAGAGTTCGGTTGCGGGTGTGCACTGGCGTAGCTATCGAGTTGCGAGAAGACCGACGGTCGCCGCAAATCGGCGCTGGGCGTGGCTCGGCGAAGAGGGATCGTCTCGCGCCAGGCATTGCCGTAGCGTTTATCCATCAGTTGCGCCACTGGGATCTTGGCGAAGTCGGGGTCGCCCAGAAACTCGGCGCGATCGAAGAAAGCTCGCTGAAAGGCCTCGGCAGTCAGGTGGATACTCTGGGCAGATCGGTCGCCTTGCTTGGCCAGGTCGTAACCTTCCAGGATATTGAGGCTCTCGACCAGGGCGATTCCACCTGACGACGGCGGCGGCGCGCTGATGATTTCATAGCCGCGATAGGTACCGCGAATGGGCTGACGCTCCTTAACGTCATACTGCGCCAGATCGTCGGCCGTAATCAGGCCTCCACCTTTCTGGATGGAGGCGGCAAGTTCGCGAGCCATCGATCCGTGATAAAAATCGTCAGGATTGTCGGCAATGCGCTGCAGAGTTCTGGCCAACTCCGGCTGCTTAAACACGTCGTCCGCCTGGTAGTAGTTGCCGTCGCGCTGAAAGATGCGATGCGACTCGGGAAACTGCGCCAGCTGAGAATCGCGAAAGGCGCGAGCCTCGTCATAGTCGAGCACAAAGCCTTCGCGAGCCAGCCGGATGGCCGGCTCCATCACCTGCTTCAGGGTCAGTTTGCCCCAATGCTTTTGCGCATAAACCAGTCCGGCAACCGAACCCGGCACGCCGATCGCCTTGTAGCCAATCACACTCATGTCGGGAACAACGTTGCCGTGGCTGTCGAGATACATGTCGGCGGTAGCTTTGGCCGGCGCTTTCTCGCGGTAGTCAAGGAAATGGACCTCGCCGTCAGGCCGCCGGAAGAGCATGAATCCGCCGCCCCCGATGTTACCGGCTTCGGGATAGACGACTGTCAGGGCGAAGCCGATGGCGACGGCCGCATCCACCGCATTGCCTCCCTGCAGCATGATGGCGACGCCAACCTTGGACGCCTCGGGATGCACAGTCGCGACCATGGCTTTGGATCCATGGACCGGACGGACAGCATTGCCGGCGACTGCCTGAATGGACAACGCCACGGCGAGCACCGGCACTAGAAAGCGCAATTTCATAATCGAAAGCCGGGAGACAGCGAGCGGACAGCGCTCAAAATATCCTCGGAACAATAGTTTACGGTCAGAAGCCACGAGACCTTGAGGCTAGTCTACGGCCTTCGCGACAGTCAACTTCTGCCGCGACCGTCCGCTGGAGAAGTCACGCTGTCGCCGAACTGCAACATTAGCCTGATTCTGAGTTGCAAGATCTGACAATGCCAGACCCTTGACTCTCTTGTGCGGCGACGCGGGACGTTATATATCTAGATAACCTGCGGGCTACCATGCAGACCTCTATCTTCTCCGTCGACGTTGAAGACTGGTTCCATATCCTGGACGTTCCGAGCGCGCCTGCGCTGGCGGAATGGGGCAGTCTGCCGTCGCGCGTCGAGAGAAACTTCTCCCGGCTGCTGGATATCTTCAGCGAAGAAAAAGCTCAGGTCACATGTTTCGTCCTGGGGTGGATTGGCGAGCGGTTTCCGCACCTGGTGAAAGAGGCGGCGGCCCGGGGACACGAGATCGCCTCGCATGGCTACGGTCATCGGCTGGTGTACGAGCAGGGCCGGAACGATTTCTACGAAGATGTTCGCCATGCCCGGCTGCTGCTGGAAGATATCGCCGGCGTGCCGGTGTCGGGATACCGGGCTCCGGGCTTCTCGACTACCGAGGACACTCCCTGGTTCTTCGATACCCTGGCGGAAGCGGGCTATCGCTACGATTCTTCGGTCTTCCCGGCGGCGCGCGGGCATGGCGGAATGCGTGATGGCCGGCGCGATCCTCATCGCATCGGCAATGGCGACGGCATTCTCGAGGTGCCGATCACCGTGGCGAACTGCATGGGAAAGCCCATGTGCTTTTTTGGTGGCGGCTATTTGCGGCTGTTTCCCTACTGGCTGGTTCGCAAAATGGCGCGCCAGGTGCTGGCAGAAGGCCGTCCGGTGGTGTTTTATATTCATCCCCGCGAGATTGATCCCGGCCATCCCCGGCTGCCCATGAATCGCAAGCGGCAATTTAAGTCGTACGTTAATCTGGGAACGACGGAGTCGAAGGTGAAGCAGATTCTTCGCGAGTTTCCCGTGACTACTTTTCAGAACGTAATCAGCAAGTATCCCGAATTGGTAGATTCCCATGTCGCTTGATCGCACCCAAACATTTTTCCATCAATACGCCAACGATTTCGACGCCATTTACGGCAATCAGAATGGAGTAGTCGACAGCGTTATCAATCGTCTTTTCCGCAAGAGCATGCGACTGCGCTATGAAAAGTCAATTGAAGGCTGCGAACCGGTGCAGGGCAAGAGCGTGCTCGACGTGGGCTGCGGTCCCGGCCATTATTCCATTACGCTGGCGCAGCGGGGCGCGGCGCGGGTGGAAGGAATCGACTTTGCCGAAGGCATGTTGAAGCTGGCGTCTGAACATGCGCGGCAGGTAGGCGTTGCCGACCGCTGCAACTTCAAGGTCGCCGACTTTTACGAATATCCGGCCAATGATCCCTTCGATTACGTCATCGTCATGGGCTTCATGGACTACATGCCTGATCCGGAGAAAGTAGTGGCGAAAGTTTTGTCGCTGACGCGGAACAAAGCTTTCTTCTCCTTCCCGGTGGCAGGCGGCATTCTGGGCTGGCAGCGCAAACTGCGCTACCAGAAACGTTGCGACCTGTTTCTTTATACCGAGAACCAGTTGAAGCAGCTGTTCGCGAAATTTCCCGAGGCCACTGCGAAGATCGAACCCATCAGCCGGGATTTCTTTGTCACCCTCACGCGGAATAACAAAACTGTCTAACAGCGCCGTCGGCTGCAGAGGTATTGGCGTGCAACTCTGGCTCGCCCCTTGAGATCTTCATGGGGCCTTCGAAGCCGGAGGCACAGCCGACCAGTGAGCGTCTCGAAATTGCCAGCGGCAATTTCGAAATTCCGCCAGGCCGGTAAAGTAGCCGGTCTCGGTCACGCGATGTCCCTGGTTATCGATTCGCACTTCTGTGTACGGGACGGCCACCATCGCCAGGCTGGGCGTTAGCGGATCGATGCGCAGATCGTTTCCCCACTGCAGGTCGATGCTCTTGAAGACGCGCGCGAGGTTCTGAATTGCCTGCTTGGCCGCCTCGCTGGATGGAAACACCAACTGGCCCTCGTCGGCCATGAAGAAGGCCGGTTCGTCAGCGAAATATTTGCTCCACGCCGCCGGGCCGTACTGGGTGACATCATGAGCCACGCTAGAAACAAAACTTCGCACACCGGCTTCGACCGCTGCCTTGCGCTCCGGCGAGAGAGACTCCGAATCGTCAGCCGACTCGTGATGCAATCCGCACCCGACGGATGAAGCTACTGCTAAAAGCAGAATCCAAATGTGAGAGTATCGATGAGTCATTGCAACTCCTTCCGGCCCTACAAATGGCAGCGAATATATGTTGGTTGAGCGCTGCCCGCTCATCTCCTGCGATACCAGAATCCCGACAACCCCTATAAACTAGTCCCTATGCCCGCAACCCAGCGACGAGCCGTGGTCATCGGAGCCGGTCCGAACGGTTTGGCGGCGGCGATCGTTTTGGCGCAAGCCGGATTGCAGGTCGACGTCTACGAGGCCGAGCCCGAACCTGGCGGCGCGGCTCGCACGCTTCCTCTCACGCTGCCTGGCTTTCTGCACGACTTCGGTTCGGCGGTGCATCCCATGGCGCTGGCCTCGCCGTTTTTCTCGACGCTGCCGTTGCGCGACTATGGACTGGAATGGATTCAGCCATCGGCGCCGCTGGCGCATCCTCTGGATGACGGCACCGCGGTTATCCTGGAGCGCGACATCGATCAAGCCGTTAAGGCATTCGGAGAAGATGGCAAGCAGTGGCGCAGGCTCTTCGGGTCGTTCGCCGAACACTGGACCGAACTGGCTCCGGAAGTTCTGCGACCCGTTTCTCTGTTTCCCCGCCATCCCTTGCTACTCGCTCATCTCGGGCTGGTGGGATTCCCTTCCGCAACGGCGGTGGCAGCCTTCTGGTTTAAGAATGCCCGAACCAAGGCCTTGTTCGCCGGACTGGCAGCGCACTCCATCTTGTCACTGGAAGAGCCGCTGAGTTCGGCTTTCGGCATCATGCTGGGGGCGACGGCCCACGCTGTGGGATGGCCGATTCCACGTGGCGGCGCGAAGTCGATCACCACGGCGCTGTGTGGATATCTCGCTAGCCTGGGTGGAAAAGTGCATCTGTCGACGCGGGTCGAGAGTCTGGCGTCGCTGGGAGAGTATGACGTCGCGCTCTGCGATGTAACGCCGCGGCAGTTGCTGCAGATCGCTGGCGACAAGCTGACGACCGGCTACCAGCACCAGCTGGAGAAATACCGTTACGGCCCGGGCGTGTTCAAGGTTGACTACGCGTTGTCGCAGCCCATTCCGTGGAAAGCGGCGGATTGCCTGCGCGCCGCAACGGCTCACCTGGGCGGCACGATCGAGGAATTCGCCGTGTCGGAAGATGCGATGCGGCACGGGCGCATTGCCGAGCGGCCATTCGTTTTGCTGGCCCAACCCAGCCTCTTCGATCCCACGCGTGCGCCCGAGGGACGTCATGTTGCCTGGGCTTATTGTCACGTGCCCAACGGCTGTGAGGTCGATATGCTGCCGCGCATCGAAGCCCAGATCGAGCGCTTTGCACCGGGATTCCACGACTGCGTTCTGGAGCAGCGAGTTTTTTCTCCGGCCGCGCTGGAGGCCATGGACGCTAACCTGGTCGGCGGAGACATTGGCGGCGGCGCCTCCGATTTGCGGCAGTTTCTGTTTCGTCCCACGCGAAAGTATTATGCGACTTCGGCGAACGACGTTTACCTCTGCTCGTCGTCGACTCCACCCGGCGGCGGCGTTCACGGGATGTGCGGTTACAACGCCGCTAAAATGGCGCTCAAGCGATTGTGAGTAACGATCCCGAACTCGGTGCGGGCGGAAAGCTTGCCATCGCGCTCTGTCTCACCTGTGTTGGCGGATACGTCGACGCGGTCGGTTATGTCGCGCTGTTTGAAGTTTTCACCGCCAACATGAGCGGCAACAGCGTGCACCTCGGCATCTACCTGGGCCGGCAGGACTGGCCGAACTTGCTGGCTCCGCTTTGCGCCGTCGTGTCTTACATTGTGGGAATGGCGCTGACCCGCATTGCGATTCAAATCGCCGGCCGCCGAGGACTGAAGCGCATCGCGTCTTTCACTTTGGCGGCGGAAGCCGTGCTCTTGGCTCTGTTCGCCCACGCCACTCCGGCCATGCATCTGGGCCAGCTTGTCGATCTGCATTCGCCTGCTTACTTCACCCTGGTCGCCCTGCTGGCATTCGCCATGGGAGTGCAGACTGCAACTCTTACTCACATCGGCGCGCTCACCATCTATACAACCTTCGTAACCGGAACTTTGACCAAGCTGACCGAGTCTTTCACGCGACTGCTGTTCTGGGCTTACGACCAGCTGCGCGCCCTGAAACGCTTATCCCACGTTGTCAGACTACTGCCGCAACAACGCGACGCCCGGGAGGGCGCCCTGCTGGCTTCGACCTGGAGTTGCTATGTCGCCGGCGCTGCGCTGGGCATCGTGATCAAGCGGAGGTGGGAGTTGCGAGCCCTCTATCTTCCGGTTGCCGTGCTGGCGGTGTTTATCGTGGTCGACCAGCTTCGGCCCATCGATGTGGAAGAGGAACGGCATCAGACAGGTTGATCCGGCGGGGCACGATTGCCGCAGACCGCAGCTGAGGCCATTTCCGTGGCAGCCTCTCCGTCCATAAACTTCTCAGCTCGCCCGGTTTTAGCGGCTGCTGAGGCCGTCGACCGTCACCAACGTGCCTGCTGAAGCCGCTACGGGTAGAAAATCGCGCGAACTTAATTGCAAATCGTTGCATGAGAGTTGAGTGCGTTCCCACATAAGTGCTTGGGTTGCAACTGGAAAAACTGGAACTCAAATTGCGTCAGCCGTATTTAACCCCTAGGGGTGCAAGGAGGTCCGTTAGTGAAAAGACGCGTCGCTTGGATCTGTTTGTTAGTGGCCTGCTCGCTGACTTTTGCGGTTTCAGCTTGGGGTCAAACGGTCTTGGGCTTCGATGACATCCAAACTAATGGCGGTGTGGTCGATCTGCCGACCGGCTATGGAGGCTTTTCGTGGTCGAACAGCATGGGAGTCTGGGAAGGCCAGGGAGATTATCCCTATGTGTCTCCCCCGAACGTCGTGCTGTTTAACAACAACGGAGCTTTCGGCTATGGGGAGGAAGATGTCTACACGCTGAGTGGAACAGTCGAGTTTCTGGGCGCCTACTTCTCGGGCCCAACGCAAGGCGGTCCCATCTACTTCAACCTCTATGACGACGGCACCAAAGTATGGACGTCGGCCCAACTGACTCCCAACCCCACAACCCCTACCTGGCTTGCTTCCGGATATACCGGACAGGTGAATGAGATCGGGATTGTGGGCTACGAGGGATACTACGTTATGGACAACTTCACCTTCAGCTCCGGCGGCGGCGGTACCACTCCGGAGCCGGGCAGCCTGGCGCTGTTCGGAACGGGTGTGGTTGCCATTGCGGGTGTCGTTCGACGCAAGCTGAGAATGTAGCAATCTGCTCCCTGCAGGTGCAGCAAAGCCGGAGGCCCATGCCTCCGGCTTTTGCTTTCCTCACGCGAGAAAACCGGGTGCGTCCTGGCACTGGCAGATGCGTTGCGCAGCGCATCTCATGTGTGGGAGCGGCGCCGCCTGCTATAGTGTTGCCGCGAAGCGCGATCAGGTTCGAAACGCCCGCTGCCGCCGGAGGCTCATGTCGTCCTCAGCTACCCCGCCTGAATCGTCCGACCGTCAGCTTACCGTGCTCTGTCTGGCCAGCTACTACAAAGGCACGGAGTTCATCCGCGAGTGTCATCGCCAGGGCTGCCGCACCCTGCTGCTGACTTCCCATAGTCTGGAGCACGAAGACTGGCCCCGCGAGAGCATCGACGAAATTTTCTACATGCCCGACGTGCAGAAGCAATGGAAGCTGGAAGATGCGCTGCTGGGCGTCAGCTACATGGCGCGCAATGAAAACATCGATCGCCTGGTTGCGCTCGACGACTTCGACGTGGAGACGGCCGCTACGCTACGCGAACATCTGCGCATCCCCGGCATGGGCGACAGCACGGCGCGTTACTTCCGCGACAAACTTGCCATGAGGACCAAGGCGCGCGATGAGGGGCTCGAGGTTCCCGACTTTATTCACGTTCTGAACTATGCCCGGCTGCGGGAATTTATGGAGCGCGTGCCTTCGCCCTGGGTGCTGAAGCCGCGGTCGATGGCAGGCTCGATGGGAATCAAGAAGATCCGCTCGGCTGACGAACTGTGGGCATCGCTGGAACTTCTAGGCGATCAGCAGTCGTTCTATCTGCTGGAACAGTACATCCCGGGAGACATCTATCACGTGGATGCCATTTTCTACGAGCGCCAGTTGCTGTTCTCCATCGCCAGCCGTTATGGCCGGCCGCCCATGGACGTCTCGCAGGAAGGCGATATCTTCACCACCCGCACTTTGCCGCTGGGATCGGCCGAAGCTGCTCCGCTGATCGCGCTGAATGAAAAAGTGGTGCAGACTTTCGGACTGGTGCGCGGCGTATCGCACAGCGAATTCATCCGCGGCCGCGACGACGGCAAGCTCTACTTCCTGGAAACTTCAGCCCGGGTCGGCGGGGCTCACATCGTCGACCTGATCGAAGCGGCTACCGGCATCAATCTGTGGGCGGAATGGGCGAAGGTTGAGATTGCCGGTGGCAAAGCTCCCTACAAGCCGCCGACGCCGCGCAACGATTCAGCCGGCCTGCTGATTTCGCTGGCCAGGCAGGAACAGCCCGACACCTCGGCCTACAACGATCCGGAAATTGTCTGGCGGATGAATGAAAAGAAACACCATGTTGGACTGATCGTGAAGTCGCCCGATCCGGCGCGCGTCCAGCAGTTGCTTCAGAACTATGCCCAGCGCATGCGGCGGGATTTCTTCGCCTGGAAACCGCCGCTCGACCGGCCGAACTTCTAGGATGGGCAACGACTCGGGGAGTATTTACTCGGCCGCGTCGCGCAAAAGTTTTCCCAGCGTTGGTTTGTGCTTTTCAGATTTCGTCTTGGGCTTTTTGGTGGACGGTTCGGTGCGGGTCGGAGGCGGCGTGCCGATCGCCTCACGTGCGGCAGCCTTTACCGCCGAGGCGGCGCTGAATGGTTTGGGCTTGCGGATCTTGGATGGCATAAGAGCCTACTTTCTCCGAGCACCGGGCATGTCGATGGAGTTTATATCAGACGGCGCGGCGTAACCCGCCCTGAAAAGTAGAAGCGGGGCCGGGATCGGGATCGGATTCCGGACGACTGTTCTATGAATTGGCGCTGCCGTATGAATGAGTTACGGTTATGAAAGTGGCAGCCGGAAGCAGAGTGCCTAGCAAAGCAAAAGAGCCAGATAGGCGGGATCGCTTATCTGACTCTACTTCCATCATAGCACATTCAGGGTGGTTTTGGTCACTGTTTTGGGAGTTTATATCTATCGACGGCTCAGAGGGTTACGACTAACTGTTGTGTTTCTCAGTATTGACAGGTAAATGGTACACGGCAATTAGTGACAGTAGCTACACTACTTTCACAATCTGTTCTGTTATGGGAAATCAGACATCGTGCTAACTGTAGCGAACGCTGAACATCTGGCGAAGCTGAGCGAGGGCGTCGAGGCTTGGAATGACTGGATGCGGCAGAACCCTCTACTGAAGGCAGAGCTGAGGAATGCGGAACTAAGAGGCGTCGACTTGGCGGGAGCAGACTTGCGAGGCGCGGACCTGCAGGGAGCTCAACTGCAAGGAGCGAACCTGAGCGGAGCGAGCCTGCGCAACGCGTTCCTCACCCAGGCGAACCTGCGCGACGCGGATCTGAGCAAGGCCGACCTGCTGGCGGCCTATGTGCGGGGCGCGAATCTTTGCGGAGCGAATCTGCACCGGGCGAGTCTGCTTTACGCCGACTTGCAGATGGCTGACTTCAGCGGAGCGAATCTCAGCAACAGCAGTATGGGCAATGCGGACCTGTTCTCCGCCAATCTCAGCGGAGCAAATCTCACAGGCGCACATCTGGACTTGGCGAGCCTGACTCGAACCAATCTGGAACAGGCGAATCTGACGGGCTGTTCTGTCTATGGAGTGTCGGTGTGGGACGTGAAGCTGGCGGGCGCGATCCAGTCGAATCTGGTGATCACGCCCAGCGATCAGTCGGCGATTCAAGTCGACAACCTGGAAGTAGCTCAGTTCATCTACCTGCTGCTGAACAACGAGAAAATTCGCAGCGTGATCGACACCATCGGCAAGAAGGCGGTGCTGATCCTGGGCCGCTTTACGCCGGAGCGGAAGATAATTCTGGACGCACTTCGCGAGGCCCTGCGGCGCCATGACTATCTGCCGATCCTGTTTGATTTCGAAAAGCCCAGCACGCGCGATACCCAGGAAACCGTCACCACGCTGGCCGGCATGTCGCGATTCATCGTTGCCGACATTACCGACCCCAAGAGCATTCCGAGCGAACTGGCGGCAATCGTGCCGAATCTTCCGTCGGTACCCGTCCTGCCGTTGCTGCAGACCGGAGGTGAAGCCTGGGACATGTATGACCACATCCGGCGATATCCCTGGGTGTTACCGGTGGTGCCTTACGACAACCAGAGCGCGCTGGTTATGGACCTGAAAGAGAAGGTGATTGTTCCGGCTGAACAGAAAGCCACCGAGCAGGCTCGGAAGTGAGAACGGCGTGCCCGGGTTGAGCCTCTGCCAGGAACGCATGCGATTTGGATGGGAGAGGTCGTCCGGCTCGGCTTGAAAAGCAGGCGACTCAGTCGGGCTTGGTCGATGCCGGGCTGAGGTGATTCATGGCCTTCTGGAGCGAGGCTTCATCTTCTACGTTCACGCAGCTGGCGGACCGGTCGATTTGCCGCAGCAGCCCGCAAAGCACTTTGCCCGGTCCAATCTCGACAAAGTTTTTGACGCCCAGCGCAATCAACTCGCGCATCGATTTGTCCCACCGCACCGATCCGGTGACCTGCCGGATGAGCGCATCGCGAGCCTGCTCGGCGGTGCTTACCAGCGCGGCATCCACGTTGCACATCACTGGAACGGACGGGTTATGGAAGGTGAGCGCGGCCAGGTCGGCGGCCAGACGGTCCTGCGCCGGCTGCATCAGGGCGCAGTGGAAAGGAGCGCTGACGGGAAGCATGATTGCGCGCTTGGCCCCGCGTTGCTTGGCCAGTTCGGCGGCGCGCTCGACCGCGGCCTTGCTGCCGGAAATTACGGTCTGGTCGGGCGAGTTGAGGTTCGCCGCCTGGCAGATCTCGCCTTGCGCAGCTTCGACGCATAACAGCTGAACTTTATCGCTGGCCAGGGCGAGCACCGCTGCCATGGCTCCCACGCCCACCGGCACTCCCTCCTGCATGTACTTTCCGCGATTGCGAACCGTGCGAACCGCGTCGCTGAACGACAACGTGCCGGCCGCAACGTGCGCCGAATATTCTCCCAGGCTATGTCCCGCGACGTAGGACGGGGTAATCGCCTTCGACTGCAACACCCGCCACGCGGCAACCGAGACGGTCAGGATAGCCGGCTGGGTGATTTCGGTCAGGCGAAGCTGGTCTTCCGGACCTTCAAAACACAGTTTTGAAAGTTTGTACCCCAGGGCGGCGTCGGCTTCTGCGAAGGTTTCGTGGGCCACCGGATACATGGCAGCCAGTTCCTTGCCCATGCCGACGGCCTGCGAACCTTGTCCGGGAAAAAGAAATGCGATGGGAGAAGAGTGTGAGGTCATGAGATTAGATCGAATGAAAAGCAGAGCTCGGAGCCGGCAATTCTGCAAGTCTGATCTGGAGAGGCACGCCTGAACAGGCTGCAAAAAAGTCCCCAAAACAGATCCCTCACCGGCTGAAGCCGGTTCGGGACGACAAAACTGAGGGACTCGTGACGGCGCAGCTAAAGCTGCGCCCCTTCAAAACAGTTTCGAAGCAGCCTTTCTTCGCAACCTGTAAAGCTGCGCCCCTTCAAAACAGTTTCGAAGCAGCCTTTCTTCGCAACCTGTAAAGCTGCGCCGCAACCTGTAAAGCTGCGCCGCAACCTGTAAAGCTGCGCCCCTTCAAAACAGCTCCGAACCCGCGCCTTTTTCCGTAACCTGTAGAGCTGCCCAGCGCTACACCACGCCCGTACCCACCGGCCCGGCCTCGGCGGAAGTGGCGGCATGGTGATTCAAGTTCTTACTGGCCGCAGCAATCCGCTCTTCGATGGTGTGATTCAGTTTGCTGTTGGCAAATTCCATGGCCACGCGAATCGCGTTCTTCAGGGCATTGGCGTTCGACGAGCCGTGGCTCACGATGCATACGCCTTTGATGCCCAGCAGCGGCGCGCCGCCATATTCGGAGTAATCCAGCCGCTTCTTGAAATCGGCAAACGCCTTGCGCGACAGCAGCATTCCGACCTGGCTGCTGATGGTGGCTTGCAACGACTGCCTCAGCAGAAAGCGTACCGTCTCCACCATGCCTTCGGAAATCTTCAGCGCCACGTTGCCCACGAATCCATCGCACACCAGCACATCGGCTTTGCCGTTGTAAAGGTCGCGGCCTTCCACGTTGCCGACGAAATTCATCGGCAGCTCTTTGATCAGCTTGTACGCTTCGCGGGTAAGCTCGTTGCCCTTGCTCTCTTCTTCGCCAATGGAAAGCAGGCCGACGCGAGGACGATCGGCGCTGGGAAAGCGGCCGGCAAAAATGGATTTGAAATACTCGTCGCCCATGATGGCGAACTGTTGCAGATTTTGCGGCTTGGAATCGACATTGGCGCCCACGTCGATGAGGATGGTCGCAGTCCCTTGTGCGGTAGGAAAAACGGCAGCCAAGGCTGGTCGATCGACGCCCGCAATCGCGCCCAGAACCCTTTTGGCGGTGGCCATAGCTGCGCCGGTATTGCCGGCGGTCACGAAGCCCTCGGCTTTGCCATCGCGTACCAGGCGAAGGCCAACGTGCATGGACGACTCGCGCTTGCTGCGTACCGCCTGCGCGGCCTTTTCCTGCATGCCGATCACTTGCGCGGCATTCACAATGCTGATGGGCAGTCTGCGCCAGAAGCGGTGCAGGCCGAGTTCGGCGCGAATCACATCCTCTTTGCCGACCAGCACCACTTCCACGTCAAAGTGGCGGGCGGCGAGAATAGCGCCTTCGACTTCGGGTTTGGGAGCGCGGTCGGCGCCCATGGCGTCAACTGCGATGATGGTCGGCATGCGTGCCTGTCAGTTGCAAACTTTCGTAACCGTGAAACCCAGGAAGCGATTCCATTTCGCCGTCCCATGCGCAAGGCGGAACTGGCGCAGCGTAGAAACAGTTCGCAAAGCAGAGTCGGGAGGCCACCAGCCTAACTGGTTTCCTCTTTCATGGCGATTACTTCCCGGCCCTTATAGTAGCCGCATTTGGGGCAGGCACGATGGGGTAATTTCCGCTCGTGGCAATTGGGACACTCAGACAGGGTCACCGCTGTCAGGTGATCGTGGGAACGTCGCTTGGACGTGCGCGCCTGGGAGTGGCGCCGTTTTGGATTAGGCATGGCTTACCTCGCAACTTTTATGAAGATCGCCGCACCTTGCCGCCGGCGATCGGAACTTAGCTTTGCAGCTTTTTCTTGATTTCGTTCAGCGCATCCCAGCGCGGATCGCTGACATGCTGCTCACAATGACATTGCTCGATATTCAGGTTGCGGCCACACAGCGGACACAATCCTTTGCAATCTTCGCGGCATAATGCCCTGACCGGCGTGGCCAGCAGCACCTGCTCACGCAAGACGTCTTCCAGCAGAAGACCCTCGCCCTGATAATAGCCGATTTCGGTCTCGGCTTCGCTGATCGCCACCTCGTCGGCGCGGCGGTCCACACCTAGCGGCCGGTAGATCAGATCGAACGCCCAGTTCACGTCGTGGCCTACCGGATCGAGGCAGCGCGCGCAACTGAACTCCAGATGCGCTTCCACTTTGCCCACCATCCGGATGTCTTCGACATTCTGGTGGTGTCCACGATGCTCCACAATCAGTTCGGCATGGCCCTGGCTATGCAGCGGGCCGACCTGGCGGAAGTCGGGACCAAACTCAATGGCGCCCGGCTGATAAGTCTCGTCGAACTCCACTCGCTGGAGTTCCAAATCCCGAACACGAATCAGCATAGCGGCACCGGCCTCAGCCTAAACACGAAAACGCCCAAAATAAGTCCAGACATCCGGCTAGAACCGGGTCTGGCAGGCCAAGCTCCTGACTGGATACGCTGGCAGGTACAGACTGGGCGGGATCGTGCTAAAGGCAAAGAACAAGCATAAAGTGCTGGAACGGCAGTGTCAAGGAGTGGGAGGCGTCGCAGTGGAAGATCAACTTCTGACTCCTGCAGCCACAGTATCCCTTCGCTCCTATGAAGCCAAGAGCGACGGATGCGGAGAATGGTGCCGGGAATGGCTAGCTAATCTATTGACAGTAAATGCACTATATGCATTGACAATCAAATATCAACAGTTTACTATTTATCATCTTGATGGTTTCCGGGAGTGGCGCGTGGCGAAAGATGATAAGGAAGTCAAGCACGAATGCGTGTATGTCGGGCCTCGGCAAGAAAAGCTAACACAACCAATTAAGGGGCAACCAGCCCCACCGTCTACGGCATTAGCTAAGACTATCGTTCTTAATGTGCTCGGAGGGGCGAGAGGCGGCTATCGACCAACCGTCCATTGTCGGAAACAAATGGCTGACCGAGGATTCGACATCTTCGATATGGAATACGCGATCCGCAATGGGGAATGTTCCGGCGGAGGCTCTTATTCCGATGAGCACAAGAATTTCAAGTATACCTTTCGGGCAAACATCGACGGGATCGATTTCGATGCTGTATTCGCATTGTCGGCGGAGCATGATCTAATCTCCGAGCCGACACTAATACTAATTACAGGGTGCTGGAAAACCAAATCCGGCAAACGCGGCAACAGATATTGATTTTCAACAGAAGTACGGAGGAAAGGGACAGGACGAAAATGAGCAACGTGATTCTGGAGGCACGATGCTACGAACACGGATGTGGCGGAGTGATGGAAGGCAGAAGGGGCGAATATAAGTATGTCGAAAGCGGCCTAAACTCCGTTCTGCTAAAAGACATCCTTGTTTTTCATTGCACGAAGTGTAACGCGGTAGTTCCTGAAATTCCCGCCCCAGGGGTGCTGCATCGCGTAATTGCACTGCGACTCTTGCGGAAGGAAAATATGCTTACTGGCCACGAATTGCGCTTTCTGCGTAAACTCTGTGGCTACTCGATAAATGAGTTTAGTGAGATTTTGGGAACCAGTAAGTCCGTAGTGTCACGGTGGGAAAATGGCACACACGGACAAGGAACGGAGAGGATAGTCCGTCTGCTCGTCTTGGCTAATCTTGTGCGAGAGATGGCCGGACTCAACCCCATTCTCAAAAACGTTACAGTTGAGCAACTCAACGGAGAGGTTCAGAGTGCTCTCAAACTAATTACCTCGCGGGCAGGAAATGAGAGGTACGAAATCTCTCCTGAAGAAATTGCCAGATTTGGAGGGTCGAAACAAGATAATACAAAAGCAATTCAGAAGGACTGCGCAGTCGTAGTATAAGAACCATCTGCGCTGATACCAGATTGCCCCGCAAGACATGCGGGGCTTTTTTTCTTTGGGTAGTGGCTCCATAGGGCTACGCAGAAACAACAGCGCCATTCTCTTGCGAGACTGACATGCTCCCCGAGAAATAGCCCATAGGAAAAGAGACTTCTCCCATTTAGGATGGCCCGCCAGGGCCAGAGGAGGAGTCGTGAGAAAGAGTCGATTCAGCGAAGATCAGATCATCGCCATCCTGAAGGAGTCGGAGGGTGGGATGGAAACGGGAGAACTGTGCCGGCGCCACGGGATCGCGAAGGCGTGTTTCTACCGGTGGAAGAGCAAGTACGGCGGGTTGGAGTTGAGCGAGGCGAGACGGCTGAAGCAACTGGAGGAAGAAAACCGGCAGCTGAAACACATCGTAGCCGAGCAGGCGGTGGACATCCGGGCGTTGAAGGCGGTAGTCGCAAAAAAGTGGTGAGCCCGCAGGCGCGGCGAGAGGCGGTGCTGGTGATGCAGGTGGAGGTAGATCTGAGCCAGCGACGGGCCTGTGGGCTGATGGAACTGTATCGTGCAACGTGTCGCTATCGAAAACGCAAGAGCGCGGACCACCCGCTGCGCGTCCGGTTGCGCGAGTTGGCGGAGGCGAGACGCCGGTTCGGCTACCGCCGTCTGCAGATTCTGTTGCAGCGTGAAGGCTGGCAGATAAACCACAAGCGGGTGTACCGGCTGTACGTGGAGGAGAAGCTGTCGTTGCGGCGCAAGCGTGGGCGGAAGCGCAGCACAGTACGTCAGCCGCTGCCGGCAGCCGTGGCCGCCAACCAGGTGTGGTCGGTCGACTTCATGAGCGATACGCTCAGCTCGGGACGGAGGTTTCGCACCTTGAACATCGTGGATGACTACACGCGGGAGTGCCTGGCGATCGAGGTCGATACCTCGCTGGGAGGAGTGCGGGTGGTGCGTGTACTGGAGGAGTTGAAGCGCAGCCGCGGACTACCGCGGCAGATCCGCAGCGACAACGGACCCGAGTTCGTAAGTCGTGCGGTTGATCAGTGGGCCTATGAGCAGCGTCTGCAGTGGCACACGATTCAACCCGGACGACCGATGGAGAATAGCTACGTGGAGAGTTTCAACGGCCGCTTCCGCGATGAATGTCTGAACGAGAACTGGTTTAGTAGCTTGGCCGACGCACGGGAGAAAATCGCGCAGTGGAAGCAAGACTATAACGAACTTCGGCCGCACAGCAGCTTGCAGTACCGTACCCCGATGGAGTTTGCCAGGCAATCGGCAAGCTTCTACGTGGATGAAGTGGGGGAAGGGACCTCAAACGCCGGCCCCTTCCCCCACACCTCCATCCCCGCTATGAACAGCGGCCATGGGGGCGAACAAAAACCGGAGAAAGTCTCATTATCCTTGGACTAAAGATGGGGGGCAGGTCAAGACCCCGTCGGTCGCCCGGCCAACCTTGCACTTGACAGGCAAGTCAAGTAACTATATATTACTATATAGTTATGGAACTAACTGGTAATGTAATCTCGGCTCCCGATCACCTCGACGCCACCTTTGCCGCCCTCGCCGATCCTACCCGGCGCGCCATCCTGGCCCGTTTGGCTCAGGGTGAGGCGTCGGTAAACGAGCTGGCAGAACCGTTCGCCATGACTCAGCCTGCGATCTCCAAGCACCTCAAGGTTCTGGAGCGCGCCGGATTGATCACGCGCGGCAAGGACGCGCAGCGACGGCCTCGCCGGCTCGAGGCCAAGCCGCTCGCCGAAGCCAGCGGATGGCTGGAAGGCTATCGCCAGTTTTGGGAGAGCAGCTTCCAACACCTCGACGCTCTGCTGGAAGAGCTGAAGACCAAAGAAAAGAAACTGGGCACACCCAGCCCTGAAGGAGATCACTGATGAACACCGCTGAAACCCTGCAATTCAACACGCCCACGGACCGCGAAACCGTGATCACGCGCGTATTCGACGCCCCCAGCCGGCTCGTTTTCGATGCCTGGACGAACCCCAAGCATGTACCGCACTGGATGCTGGGCCCGGAAGGCTGGACCATGCCGGTCTGCGAAATCGATCTGCGTCCCGGCGGGGCGTGGCACTTCGTCTGGCGCCACGCCAACGGCCAGGACATGGAAATGCGCGGTACCTATCGCGAGATCACGCCGCCTACCCGGCTGGTTTCCACTGAATCGTGGGGCGGCGACTGGCCCGAGACGGTCAACACGCTGGTCCTCACCGAGCAGAATGGCAAGACCACGGCGACGCTGACCATTCTTTACCCGTCGCTGGAAGCGCGTGACAAGGCGCTCAAGAGCGGAATGAAGGACGGCTTGGTGCTGACCTTTGTCCGTCTCGACAAGCTTCTGGCCTCGGTCGCGGCGTAACGAGCGCGGCTTCTCTGTCGGCTGGAGTGAACAGCCGGTCGACGGTGTTTTGAAGGGGCGCAGCTTTCAGCTGCGCCATGGCTGGCCCCACTTTGTCATCACGAACCGGCTTCAGCCGGTGAGCGATCTGTTTGGCGGGCCGGGATGCCCCGTTCTAGCCCATGGTTTGGGTTAGGGCGGGGATTTCCCGATCATCGACGCGAGCCTAAAGACTCGCGCCACCGAACCTGCCGTCACCCCTAGAAGTGAAATCCCACTTGCGCCGTTAACGCTCGCGGCGTCACGTAATGCGTGCCGCTGAATGTCGACAAAAAGTTATATAGCGCATAGTTGTTGGTCAGGTTAATCGCCGTCAATTGCAGGCTCCATTTATAGCGATCTCCTTTGAAGAGGTTGTCGAAGCCCAGGGACAGGTCAAACAGGTTGCGGTGAGCGATGCGGGGAGGATTGTGGTCATCGTTCTCCGTTCCAGGAGACGGCACCTGGGTGAGCGTAGAACCGAACTGCGACGCGGGACAGATAAAAGGCAAAGGAGTTGTAGGCGTGGCGCGCACGCCATTACAGGTGAATCCTGCCTGGAACTCTTGATCGGCGGTGAGGGGGATTCCCAATACATCCGTCATTGCGATGGCAGGTTGTCCGTTAAGCACCGTCGACTGCGGACAATCGTTGGCGGGACCGACGCCGTAACATGGCACGTTGCCCGCAACCAGCCCGCTGTCGTAGCGCCAGTTGAAGCCGGCCCAGGGCCCGCGCTTCGTCCAGGGAATCTGGTATTGCAGGTGTGCGGTCATGTTATAGGCTTCGTCGTGATCAATGCGGAAAACTCCGGTAGGCGCCAAGGGATTGGCCCCGGCGCCGGAGACCTGCGGGGTGAAGAAGCGGGCCGCGACGCTCGACATTACCACCAGCGCGCTGAAGCCGTGGTTGACGGGCATGCTGGCGCGCAGGGCAAATCCCGGGATCTTGGAGTTGTGCCATTCGATCGGAAACGTGATTGGGGTATCCCCCAGGACGCTGAAGTCATACGCGTTGTGCGTGTATTTCCAGATGTATTCGCCATCGACCACCAGATATTTGCCGAAGGCCTGTTGCAAACCGGCATGGAATTCATTGCGAAAACCGGGAGCTAAGCGCGTCAACGAATTTGATGCGCAGGCCAATAGCGGATTCAGCACTGGCGAGTTACAGCCGATGCTGGACAGTATCAGATTCTCATTGAAGGGAGTCTCCAAGGTGCGGGCATACGACACGCGCAGGACGGTATTGGTCTTCTGGATGTTGTAAGAGATGCCCACGCGCGGCTCTGCCTGGTTGGCGGTGGTGAGGCCGTTGTACTGATCACCGCGGATCCCGAGATTGAAAGTCCAATTCTTCTTGGTGATGGTGTCCATCACATACATCGAAAGCTCTTTCACGTCGGTGTGCCCTACAAACGGAAACAGAGCTCCGCCACGGGTCAAGTCATAAGGCAGCAGGGTGGGGTTGAAGTAGGGATAGTAGGCGGAGCCTGCCGCGTTGGGATTGGAAACGATATTGGGCTGAAATCCAGCCCCGGCACACTGGGAGGGATTGGTAAATCCGTTGACCGGGACGCCGCCGCTGTTCAAGCAGGGGGCATTGTAAGTGGGATCGATAATCCCGAGTTGGTCGTTCTCGTTCAGGAATGTCTGCGTATAGGTGATACCAGCCTTGATGTTGTGAATGCCCTTGGTATAGGTGATGTTTGCCAGAGCGCCGGAATTCAGAAGCGTCCGCTGCTGGGCGACGGTTTGCCTCTGTAGATCGGGAGCGCCAAGGTCGTTGAAGGGGTCGTCACTGGGAAAGTAGTTATACGCGTCGCGGCGCACGAAGCCGGTGAGATTGAAGACGGCATTGGGACTGATAGTGTGGGTCCAGGTGGGCGCGACGTTAAAGGTCAGGATCTGGGAGCGTTGATCGGTTGGACCTAACGGGACACCGGTGACCGGGTTCAAGTCGACGGTGCCATTGATATCGTGAAACTGTTGGTCGAACGAGTTGGGAGTTTGAAACCAGGAACGGGTGAATTCAAAGTTCAGGTGAAACGTGTCGTTGCTGGAAAGCACGTAGTCAAAGCGGTCGAACAGGTTCTCTTCGTTGCCCTTGTCGTGCATCACGGAAAACTCCGGCGGATCGAGGAAGCGACCCGTATTAAGCCCGTTAGCCGAGATAAAGTTTCCCCAATTCTTGCCGCCGTAGGAGAAATCGCCGTCCAGATTCGACGATCCGAAGCTGCCGTAAGAGGTGGTAAAGTCCCCGTGCGGCGTGGTAGAACCAAGTCCCGAACGCGTGGTCACATCGATAACCAGGCTGGTCTTGTCTCCATATTCAGCGGACGGCGCTCCCGCAATGACCGTCATAGACTGCACGGCATCGAGCGGAATCTGGTTGGAAAACACCTTGCTCTGCTGATCGGTGATGGGTTGACCGTCCAGTGAAAACGAGTTTTCTGCATGGTCGCCCAGACCGTGAAACAGGCCATTGGAATCGGCGGCAATTCCCGGAGATGCCAGCGTCACCAGCGAACTCAGCGCCGAGGTTGAGCTTTCCAGGGGAAGCTTGGCGAACATCCCACGATCAATATCCGTGTGAAACGTCGGGTCGTTTTCCACCAAGTCCCCGGCTTCGCCCTGCACCGTAATATTCTCTGCATTGGCCGAAATCTGGAGGACTACATTCAGGCTCACGGCGACCGCAGAGCGAACATCGACGTCCTGCACGTAGGGAGCGAATCCGGCGAGGTTCACAGTCAGGTGATAAGGATTCAGGGGCACATTGGGGAAGCTGAATCTTCCCGCGTCATCGGTTTTTGTTGTTCGGGTGAATTGGCTGACCGGGTTCTGAATCTCGACCGTCGCCCCCGGAACCACCGCGCCGGTCGGGTCGGTTACCACGCCGTTGAGCGATGAACTTCCCGAGGTCTGGGCGCTGGCGAAGGCCGCCAATAGCACGAGAGTAAATGCCGCCGTTAGAAACACCGAGGGCGGAGGCGGGCAGCCTTTGCTCCATCCCCACGAGGCGGACGGAACCAGCGAACGCCGCCGTTCAGAGCGAGATTGACGCGGCTGTGTGATCGAGAATTGTGTTGTGGACTGCAGCGTGGTTGGCCGGGACTGCAACTGCGACTTACGGAACATCGATCCTCCGATTTTCGCCGGCTCGAGGGCAACGCTGGTTGCGCTAGTGGAAAGCGCAAACCACGAGGCATCGACCGGCAGAAAGAGCCATCAATCCATGCGCGCCGAAAGACGCGACCTTTTCAAGAAATTGGATTAGAGGCTTGGAGGTGCGCGGGAAGGCAGGCTGCGGTCAGCCTGGAGCGAAGCGTAATTTACCGCTTGAAGCGTGGTCCGAATCCAGCGCGGATTCAGTAGATCGGTCTTGGGCAGACGAGGTGTCACGGTGGCATTATGACCCACGCGGCACAGTTCGCACTGATCGCTGGAAGCCAGCTCACCTGATTGGGTCGCGCTAGCGGATATGGCTGCGAGGCTGCTTGCCGTCCCGGCTGTGCCTATCGCATGCACCCAGGGATGCAGCAACACATGCACAAACACCAGCAGCAATAACCATCCTCGAAGCTTCACGCGATTCCTCAGCCAGGCGGGTTACCAGGATCGATCATTATTCTTACCGACAATCCGGAGAAATGTAAAGCCAGCCAGCCTGGCGCTGGCGCGAGTATAGAGAAATCCGAGTGCAAAACGAACCGGAAGCGGGTTGAAAGGCTTGTTTCTAACTTCGAGACGCTTGTTTCCTTACCGGATCGCCGATCGGCCCGGCCGCCGCCGCTAAGGTCTCTCGACTGTAGTATCGCCGCTGAAAATAGAGCGCGACTGTCACCAGGCCAATCATTACCGGAACCTCGACCAGTGGTCCGATAACGGCCGTAAAAGCCACTCCGGAATTGATGCCGAATACGGAAACGGCCACGGCGATCGCCAACTCGAAGTTATTACTGGCGGCAGTAAAGGACAGCGTAGCCGATTGGGAATAGTCGGCTTTGAGCTTATAGCCAAGATAAAACGACACCAGAAACATGAGTACGAAGTAGATGAATAGTGGGATGGCAATGCGGATTACGTCGACGGGCAGGCGCAGGATATATTCGCCCTTCAGCGAGAACATCACTACGATGGTGAACAGCAGCGCGACGAGCGTCAGCGGGCTGATACGCGGAATGAAGCACTGCTCATACCATGTCCGGCCCTTGGCCTTCACCAGCAGGAAACGTGTCAGCATTCCGGCCAGAAACGGAATACCGAGATAAATAAATACGCTGCGCGCAATTTCGGCGATGGAGACGTTGACCACCGAACCATGCAGGCCAAACCACTCCGGAAGCTTAGTGACGAAAATCCACGCGTAGACCGAGTAGAAGAGAACCTGGAAGACAGAGTTAAAGGCCACCAGCCCGGCGGCATATTGCGTATCGCCTTTCGCCAGTTCGTTCCACACGATCACCATGGCGATGCAGCGCGCCAGTCCGATCAGGATCAGCCCTGCCATATATTCCGGATAGGCACGCAGGAAAATAACGGCCAATGCGAACATCAATACCGGTCCGATCAACCAGTTCTGCACCAGCGACAACGCGAGAATCTTCTTGTTGCGGAAGACTTCGCCCAGCTCCTCGTAGCGCACTTTCGCCAGCGGCGGATACATCATCAGGATAAGTCCCAAGGCAATAGGAATTGACGTCGTGCCCACGCTGAAACGGTTGAGGAAGGGAACGATGCCGGGCAGCAGCCGCCCGGAAAATACGCCCACGGCCATGGCAGAAAAAATCCACAACGTCAGGTGGCGATCCAGAAAACTGAGGCGTGAAGTTATTTGATTTTGCATTTGATTTCTGAAGTCGCCGCGGCTTTTTCATTGCCCGCCGATGCGATCGATCTCTTTCTGGATCGCGAGCCGGTCGAGGCTCGCCATAGGCAACGACAGAAACAGTGCGATCCTGCGATCCAGCATCATGAAGGCATCGCGGTAGGCACGCTCAATTTCGACCGCCGGGCCAGTCACCGCCGCCGGATCGGGAATGCCCCAGTGCGCGGTCATCGGCTGGCCTGGCCAGATGGGACACACTTCCTTCGCCGCGTTGTCGCATACCGTGAATACAAAGTTCATCCGGGGCGCGTCCGATTGCGCGAACTCGGCCCAGCTCTTGCTGCGCAGCCCCTGGATGGGCAGGTGAGCGAACTCTAATTGCCGCAGCGCCTCGGGACGAACCGAGCCCGTGGGATGACTGCCTGCACTGTAGGCGGTAAATGCCGGGCGCCCCTTGAAGTTCAGGATCGCCTCGGCCATGATCGAGCGCGCCGAGTTGCCGGTGCATAGAAACAGAACGTTGTAGCGTTCGGCCATGACCGCTAGACCTCGGGCACGGTCGTCAGCGGCTTCTTTGCCCGGATGAATGCGCTCCTGAATTTGCCGTCGAGTTCCGTGGCAAGGGCGTCCAGATCGACTCCCTGTTCCTGGAGAAAGGCGCGCGCGTCCGCCGCTTTGTAAAGGCGGGTGGGTTCGATCTCGATGGCCTCAAATCCAGCAGCCGCCAGTTTGTCGGCATACTCCGTGTCTTGCAGCGCTCCGGCGATGCAGCCGACCCACAGCAGCATGCTGTCCCGGATGGCCTGCGGTACTTCGCCATGTACCACAACGTCAGATACTGCAAATCGGCCTCCGGGCTTCAACACGCGAAAGGCTTCGCGCAGCACCCGGTCTTTGTCAGCCGAAAGGTTGATGACGCAGTTGGAGATGATGACATCCACGGAATCATCGGGCAGCGGGATACTTTCGATCTCGCCCCTGAGAAACTCAACGTTTTCCAATCCTGACTTGCGCTGATTTTCGCGCGCCAGCGCCAGCATCTCGTCAGTCATGTCTAGACCGTAAGCTTTGCCGGTAGGACCAACCCGCTTGGCTGAGAGCAGCACATCAATGCCTCCGCCGGAGCCCAGGTCGAGCACGGTTTCGCCCGCGTTCAACTGCGCCAGCGCCGTAGGGTTGCCGCAGCCCAGCGAGGCTTTCAATGCCTCCTCGGGAATTTGCAGCGCCTGCGAAGCATCATAGAGATCGCTGGTAATGGGATCGCAGCAGCCGTCCCGCGCCGCCGAGGCGCCACAGCACGAACTGCCTCCGCTGTGCATCCGCAGCGCGGCCTCGCCATATTTCTCTTTGACCACTTCTTTAATGCTCTGGGTACTCATGGCTTTCTCCTATTTGCAGAGGGTAACAATGTTCTCCGGTTTGATTGCTTGGTTGCGGGTACAGCACTCGGCATAAAGAAAGCCAAGCAATTCCTGCAATGCCTCGGTGTTGGCCGTGTACCACAGGAAGGTACCTTCCCGTCGCACCTTTACCAGATCCTCGTTTTTCAATTTGTCCAGGTGGTGCGAAAGGGTGGAGCTGGGAATTTCCAACTCGCCGCCAATATCGCCGACGACCAGGCCTTCAGGGTGCGCCGACAACAGCAGTTGCATGATGCGCAGCCGCGGCTCGGTCCCCATGGCCGATAACATGTCGGCGTAGCGGGTGATTTTCTCGGGATCCTGTTTCCTGGGCACGCTGCCTCCATCTGTCGATATTTCTACAAATATAGAAATAGCGGGAAGATGTCAAGCCCTGAATTGGGAAAGATGGCTGAAACAGGCGTTCGCAGGTTTAATCGAAAATAACCGTGCCGAGGTTCCAGGTGTAGCTGACGGCTGGTGGCTGATGGCTGGTGGGTGACGGCTAATTGACTCCCGAGTTCGCAACTATCGGAGCTGCCATTTTCTCCGGAGGCCGCATCAGGCCGAAGTTCTGCAGGTAGGCGACAGTGCGCTGCGCGGCCCCGTCAAAAGTGAGCTGGCAATTCACAAACTGCGTATTTTCCCAGGTCACGTCACCGCCGCCATACACCAGTTTGCACTCCGTGAGCACGCAATTCAGAAAACGCTTGTCGTCCATATAAACTGTGATGCCCTGCGGATTCCAGTTCTCCAGTACCTGCATAATGAGTCCCTCTCAAAAGTTGAACGAGTCAATAGCATAAACCTTGGACAGAAAACGCGGTGTTCGGCGAGGCCAGGCAGATAATGGGCGGTTGCGGTTTCACTTTTGCTGTAAGGTGGTAACGCATCAGTGGTGCAGTGCGATTCACAGGTCTAGTTTGGCTTTAATTGGACAACCCCTTCGCCGCCGTTGCATCTTATCTTCCGGTACCAAGCGACGAGCCAGTGGTACCGAGTGCAATTGGTGCCAAGCGATGAGCCAGTGGTATCAAGGGCCCCCTGTCTTTTTGCCATGAAGCCCCGACAAGAGCGGGGCTTTTGGTTTTCAGTGGCAGGCATTAACACGCCGGTCCCTATGCGCTGGGACAGAACCGCATGACGGTCGCTGCGATTTGTCTGAGCAGAACTTCCGCCGCCTGGCCAGTCAATAAAAAAGCAGACGAGTTTTCGGTCGTCTGCTCCATATCTCAACAGATGCGTTGTAAGAATCTAGGCGCTCATGGCGTCATCAGCGACTTGGCTGACGGTTGAGCGAGCCTGGCCCATGGCTCGTTCGGCGGTGTTGCGGATGCTTTCTACTCCCCGCTGCACCCGGTCGCGATTGGTTTCATAGGTATCGCGCGCCGAACTGGCCAGGTCGTTTGCGCGATCGGCGAGATTGGTGCGCGTCTCTTCGCCGCTCATCGGTGCAAACAATAGTCCAATCCCAACGCCAACGCCCAGCCCACACAGAAAACCTTTCATGCCACTCCTCCTAAGATGATCGTTGCTGCTTAGCAAGCCGCACCCGATGGCCACGGCCTCGCTATGTCTCTGGGTAGATGCGGGAGTGAGACCCGGGGTTTGGCCGCCGGCATTCACAAAACTTTCTTTCGTTCCGAATACCGGCGTCGGAAAGCTTTTACAGCGTGCGTTTGAACAGCGCCGTCGCAATGGTAATCATTACCGCCGCCGCAATAGTCAGATAGGCCAGGTCCGCGCGGATGGCCACGAATCCGGCATCCTTCAGCAGAATCGCTTTGAAGCCATGCACCGCATAGGTGAAGGGATCGATATAGGCGATCCAGCGCAACCACGGAGGAAATGCCTTGATGGGATAAATCGCGCCGCTGGGAAAAAATAACAGCGTGTTCAGGATGCCGAAAGTGGCGCGCGGTACCAGCGGATCTTCCACCCGCACCATCATCAGGAACATCATGGTGTTAAATGCGACCGAGGTGGCCACCACCAACAACAGCACATAGAACAGGTTTAGCGGCACAAAGACCGAGCCCAGGCCCGAGAGCAGGCATCCCAAGATCGTGATCACAATGCCGGCCATGATCGCCTTGATTGCGCCGGCAATGTTCAGACCGGCTACCAGCTCGAACTTCGTAATCGGCGTCACCAGGTAGCCTTCATGCACGCCGCGAGCTTTGTCGTCGATATACAACATGCCGCCGCCGATCATGACCGACACGAACATGGCCAGCACGATCGAGCCCGGCAGCAGGTACTTCATGTATTCGATATAGGGATAGAGCTCGACCGTGTCGAGCGTGATCTGCTGCAGAATGCGCGACGGCTCCACGTCAGGATTATTCAACGCTTTCGTCAGATCGCTGAATTCCTGCTCCAGGGTGGAACTCATGAAGTTGTCTGTGTTGTCGACAATAAGGGCGATGCGCGGATGGTTCTGCTCGTAGACGCGGCGCGAATATTCCGGCGGAATGATAATGGCGCCGTCGATGACTCCGGTGCGCACATCTTCCATGGCCTGCTTATCGCTGTCGTAGGGGACTGGAATGAACGTGCGCGCGTTGGATTGCACCGCTGCCAGCGCCTCGCGAACTTTCACTGCCTGCGTTCCGCCGTCCTGGTCGACCACGCCCAGACGGGCGTCTTTGATCTTGCCGCCAAAGGCATTGCCCAGCACCATCAGCTGCACCAGCGGAAATACCATGGCGACCAGCATCAGCGCCGGTGAACGGAAAAACTTGCGCAGCTCGCGCTCCACGATCGCCCACATGCGATTCATGGCCGCATCCCCGGACGGTCGGGCATGATGAAGCCGAACGCTTTTACCTGCTCGTCGCGCAACTGCCGTCCCGTGAAGTGAACGAAGACGTCGTCCAGTGTGGTGTTCTGTACGGAGAGCGACTTCACCTGCACATTTTTCCGTACCGCCAGCTCCACCAGTTCCGTTGTCGTCTTGGAGCCGTTGCCGCTTAAGATGCGGTACATATGCGCCGCCTCCGGCTGCACCGAAGTCACATCGTCGAGCTTCTGCAATTCCTCCTGCCAGTTCGCAGGCGCGTTCAGGAATTGCGCTTCGATGACGTTCGTTCCCGGCACGCTGGCTTTCAGAGCCGCGGGCGAATCCAGGGCCACCAGCTTTCCGTGATCGACGATGGCAATGCGATCGCACAGCCGATCCGCTTCGTCCATGTAGTGCGTCGTAATCAGAATGGTGAGCGCCCGGCGGTTCTTGATTTCGGTCAACATCTCCCACACGGCCACACGTGAAACCGGATCAAGTCCGGTAGTCGGTTCGTCGAGAAAGAAAATCTTGGGACTGTGCACCAGGCCACGGGCAATCTCCAGGCGGCGCCGCATACCGCCCGACAGTGTCTTGGTCTGAGCATGACGCCACTTCTGCAGATCGACCGTGGTCAGCAAATCGTCAATGTTATGTTTGCGATCTTCGGCGGAAACTCCGTAGAGCTTGGCGTAGATGTTCAGGTTTTCTTCCACCGTCAGATCGATGTCGCTGGTCAACGCCTGCGGAATGACACCCATACAATGCCGCGCGGCGTCAGGATCCTTGGAAACATCGAAGCCGTTGATCAGCGCGCGCCCGCTGGTAATCGGCAGCAGCGTCGTCATCATGCGAATCAGCGTCGACTTGCCCGCGCCATTGGGACCCAGCAGTCCGAAGATCTCACCTTGTTGCACGTTGAACGACACGTCGTCCACCGCCGTGAAGTCGCCATACTTCTTGCTGATGTGATCGACCACAATGGCGTCGCCGCTGGCCGGTGCCTCACAGGCCGTGTTGGGCGCGGTTTTTGGACTGAACCAGCTCATCGCGCGCCTTTCCCCAAATCCTTGGGCAGCAGAACTTCGGCGGTCATGCCGGGAACCAGTGAGCCGTCGGGATTATCAACCTTCAGTTTCAGACCGATAGTCTTGATATCGCGTTTGCGCCGGCTGACGTCGCGCTGGGTAGCGTAGTCGCCTTCGACTGCCTTGAAAATTACCGTGCCTTCCATCGGATTTCCCGCCGGCAAGCGTACTTGAAGCTTATCTCCGTCGGCGATGAAGCGTGCTTCCGTCTCCGGAGCTTCGGCTCGCACCCAGGTGTCGCCGAAGTCGATGATGGTCACGATGGGCTCTCCGGGATTCACCACTTCTCCCTGGCGAGTAGCGCGCACGGAAACGGTCCCGCTGACCGGCGCATAGATTTTGGTATAGCCCAGCCGGGTGTCGGCTTCGGCCAGTTGCGCGCGTGCGTTGGCCACTTGCGCCTCATTGGCGGCAACGTTGCTGGCTGCGGCGCGTTGCTGATGTATACGGGCCTGCGCCGTATTCAAATCGGCCTGCGCCGCATCGACATTTTTCTGCGCGCTCAGCACCACCGCCTGCTGAGCATTCAATTGCTCCTCGGCGCGCACTCTGTCCTGGTCGGATTCAACTCCCGCCTTGGCCAGCTCAATCATGCGCTGCGAATCGCTCTTGATGCGCGCCAGGTCGGCCTTGGCCTGCACCAGCGTCGCCTTCGCCGCTGCCAGCCGGGCTTGCGCGTTCACCACTCCGCTATTGGTTTCGCCCAGGGTTTGTGCCTCGGTGGCTTGCATCGAAGACACCTGCGACCCATAAGCGTTGATGGTCGCCGCAGCCGCGTTCTTCTCCGCCTCTAGTTCGGCGGAATCGATCTCAGCGATCAGATCGCCGGCTTTTACTTTTGATCCTTCGTCGACGTAGAGCTTCTCAACCCGCCCCATGATTTTCGAGCTCACGATCACCTGATTGGCGTCCACAATGCCAATCAGCACCGTGTCGCTGGTGCGGTCGGTGGAGTAGAAGTAGTACCCGGCGGCAATCCCCAGAAGAACCAGTAGGAATACGAAAAATTTGTGCGGTTTCACTTGCGCTTCCCTTTCTTGCGGCGCACATCCTCTTTATGAACCAAGCCTGCTTCTGGATTTGCGTTCTGGGCGGCAATCCTGGCAGCCAGCTTCACGCCCGCGTCGCGATCGCTGAACAGCGCAGCCGCGATGAAATCCAGCACCGCCGCCCGGCGCTCTTGTATGACCTCCGCCGAAGACGGATTTTCCTTCATGAATTTTCGCCGAAGCGGCGCAGTCAGAAAATAATGAACAATCGATCCGATAGCGGAGGGCGCGAACTGGTTAGGGTCCACCGTGCGGAATTCTCCGCTGTCGATGCCTTCCTGCAGCAGGCCGACGATTCGCAGGCCGACGGGTTGAATGTACTGGCCGAAAACGCGCTCCAGATGCGTTGGCCGCCCGCGGCTGGCGCTCATCAGCTCGCTCATAAAGATGTGTGCGTAGTAAGGCGACTCGGCGATGGAATCGAAGTGCGCTCGGGCGTACGAGAGAAAGCGTTGGCCGGCCGTTCCCGGGCGATCGCAAACTGTCATCACGCGATCCAGCAGCCGCTCAAAGAAAAGATCGAGCACCGCGCCGTACAACGACTCTTTGTCATGGAAGTAGTAATAAAGCAGCGCCTTATTGACGCCGGCGGCTTCGGCAATGGAATCGACCCGCGCGCCGGCCAAGCCTGCTTGCGCAAACTCCACCAGCGCGGCCCGCAGAATGGCCTTGCGGCTGAGATCGGGCTGCCGCCGGCTGCCGCGCGGAGTTAGGAGTTGGCTGGAGCGCACTTTCATTTTAATTAACTAGTTAGTTAGATTAACAGGAAGCCAGCCCGGATTCAAGACAAACTTCGGGTCGATAGTGTCTCGCTTTGAATTTGGAGGCGCGCCTTTCGCGCTCCGGCGCGAATCGGCACGCCCAGATCCTTCGCTGCGCAAAAGCAAAAGAGGCTGGCTCAGGATGACAATCAAACTGAGACACTACCTTCGGTCCGCGGAGCGTCTGGGGGAACCAATGACAGGGCGGCGGGACGGGGGCCGCGCAAAGATAAAATCGGCCTGACAGTCTCACGACCGTCAGGCCAAAACTACCTGGAGGGACTCGACCCGAAAACTACTGCAATGATGCCAAAGTCTTTTGCGCGTCTTGCGCGTCCTGGCCCTTCAAGTTCAACTGCAAAGCCTTCTGCAACTCGGTACGGGCGCGGTCTTTATCGCCCACTCCACTGAGCGCCATTCCCAGGTGGTAACGGAAGCCGGGATTATCCGGAGCTTTCTTGACCGCGTCTTCAGCCAGCGAAACCGAAACCCGGTAGTTTCCTTTCTTGTACTGGATCCAAGCCAGGGTATCGTTCACCGAATCCATTTCCGGAGCAATCTGCTTGGCCTGGGTAGCCAGGCTTAACGCCATATCGAGATTTTCGCCTTCTTCGGCGTAAACCCATGCCAGGTTGTTGGCGGCTATAGGATCGTGGGCATTCTGCGCCAGGCTGGCCTGGAAGTATTTGCCCGCACTTTTCAGGTCGCCCTTGCGCACATAAACATTGCCCAGGGCATTGTTGATCGTGGCCGAGGTCGGTTGCAGTGCCAAGGCCTTCAAATAGCTATCCAGCGCCTGGTCTGGTTTTCCCATCACCTCGTAGATCTGACCTATATGCATATAAGCCGAAGCCGACTTCGGCTCAATCTGCAAGGCTTTCTGATATTCCGTCAGAGCCTGGTCGTACTTTTTCGAGGTGGCCAAAGCGGATGCGTAAATGTAAAGCGCGGGAGCGTGATTGGGATTCTTCTCCGCATATTGCTGCCCCAGAGCGACAGCTTTGGCCGCCTGGTTGGTGCCGAACAGCAGCGCGATGTAATGCGCCACGGCGCTATCGTAGGTCGGATAAATCTTCAGAGCGGTCTGGTACATCTGCTCCGCTTCGGCGTACTTCTTCTCGCCCGAGTAGGCCACTCCCAGATTGACATACAGGAGCGGGTCATTGGGGGCGGCTTTCTGCGCTTCCTTCAACTCGTCGACCGCCTCACTGTATTCCTGCGCGCCGATATCGATGGTGGCGTTCAGGAAGTGCGCCGTGGGATTATTGTCATTCAGCTTCTGCAGTCGCGCCGCATACTCCCGGGCCGTGTCGTAATCGCGTGAGTCGCGATAGACCTCAGCCAGACCCTGCAAGATCATGGGATTATTCGGGTCAATCCGGTTGGCTTCCTGCAATTCGTTCTTTGCGCCCGGTACGTCCCTGGTCTCACGCAGCACCTGACCAAGAATGTAATGGGCCTGGGGATTTTCCGGCGCGTCCTTGATTACTTCCCGCAGCACGATGACCGCATCGGAGGTGTTGCCTTTGATCGCCAGCAGGCGGCCGTTGGTGATGCGGGCGGTAATGTCTCCGGGATTGTCCTTCAATAACCGGTCGGTCAACTTCTGGGCATCTTCGATCTTGCCGGTGTTGAGCATGGTCTCCAGCACCCGGACCTGCAGTTGCTGATTCTTGGGATCGAAGTTCAAACCACGCTGATACTCTTTCAGCCCATCGTCGGGATCACGTGCGGCGATGTAAAAGTCGCCAATGGCCAGGGCCACCTCCGGCGAAGTCGGCTGCTTGCCGCGCAACTGCTGCACCATGTCTTCCGCATCGGCTTTGCGGCCTTCCCGCATCAATAAGCCAGCCAGGCGCAAATAAGGTACCGGCGAGTCCGGATTGCTCGAAATTTCCTGACGATAAACCTCTTCCGCCTTCTTGGGATCTTTCTTGTACAGATAGAATCCGGCCAGATTGGCGTAAGCCTGCAAGGCGTGGGGATCGATGCTGATGGCCTTGCGGAAATCCTGCTCGGCCGCATCGTCCTGCTTCAGAAACGCATAGGTCGCGCCCCGGTTGAGATAAGCATTGGCGTCATTCGGTTTTAGAGAGATGGCCTTGCTGAAAGCCGCCAAAGCCTCGTCCAGGTGCTTCTCGCCCAACAGAACGTTGCCCAGCAGCACATAGCCTTCGGAGTTGTCGGGATCATGTTCGTTTACGTAGCGCGCCTGCTCCTCGGCGTTGCTGTAGAAGTGCGAACCGGATGCCAGATACATGCCGCCCAGCGCCAACCGTGCCTTGATATGGGTGGGGTCCAGCTCCACCGCGGTGCTCATCTCCTTGAAGGCATCGGAATTTTTTGCCTGCTTCAGATCGGCGTTGGCCAGCTGGTAATGCGCCTCGGCATACTTGGGGTCGATCTGCAGAGCTTTCTTGAATTGAATCGCGGCTGAGTCGTACTTCTCCTGGTCCATATACTTCATGCCGCTTTCCAGGTATTTGCGCTTAGCGACATCGGGATTACGGCTGCAACCGCCGAGGACAACGACGGCCAGAATGGCTGTCACGATAGGAACGAAGTAACGATTACGCATGATTTCTCCTGGGTCACCGAGGAATAATTTGGTCGACATCGGTTGTGATCTGCTTGGCAAAAGCCACGGCTCGCGTCTGCGCCTCTGCTACGTCATCCTGTTCGATCGGAACCGTAACCCGAACTAAAGCCGCGTCGGTACGATTCAACAGCAGCGCGTCTTTTACCAGATAAAACTTGCCCCAAAATTCGCTGGCCACAATGCGTCCGTGCGCCTGGTACCAGTAAAGCACCAGTTGCTGATCCAAACCTTTGCGCAAGACGTACAAATTGATGGGAACCGTACGGCCGTCATCCAGGTGCATCTGATAAATGGACGACCGCACCGGGTTCCAGCCCGCTCCCGGCAGACAGTTCTTTGGGGAGTGAATGGTCGCTCCCGTCCGCTGGCTGCGGAAATATCCAATGTAGAGCGTCATCAGATCCCGGTTCATGCCGGGTTGCCAGTAGCCGCGGTCGATATAGTCCGTCACCTTCAGTACATCCAGCGTTTCCTTGTCCAGCGGCCATTCGATGATTTGCGTGTACCCGGCAACGTGGGCGGGAAACTGCGAAAGCGGTCGGGCCGGAGGCGTGGCCTCGCCGTGCGAAAGATAGGCCATTCCGGTGGTTGCTCCCAGCAGAATGGCGATCATGAGCCAGTAGCGGAACCCAGCCTTCATTGGCCCGCCTTGGAGTTGGCGGGCTGCGGGTCGTCGGAAATCCACCCCAGCTTCTTGCGGGAAAACGTGATCAGGCTATGCAGCGCTAGAAACATGATCGTGGCTACCACAAAAATTACCCATCCCGAAAACTCGTGCATGAATCCTTCCGCCGCCTGCGGACCAATATAGTTTGCCATCACCGCGGTGATCATGATCCGCATTCCATTGCTGATGATCGCCAGTGGAATCATCGCCAGCACCAGAAACCACCGTACCGGAATGCTCTTCTCCACCAGATAGCCATAACCGGCGGCCAGGGCCAAAAGCGACATCAGCGACCGTATGCCGCTGCACGCCTCCACTACCTCCAGCCTCATATGGGGCAGAATCAGCACGTTCCCCTCGCGCAGCACGGGGAACAAATTCAGCATCTCCAATACCCGGGTCGCGAACTTGGAGGCAATGAATTGCAGCGGAAAAACAATTTCGTTGTAAACCACCACGGGGATGGGAATGGCGAAAAGTAAAAATGCCATGGGGAAGGCCATGGCCCGCAAGATCGCCCCACCGGCGAAATATACGATCAGTCCGCACAGTGTTCCCAGCAGCGAAAGCCGCGCCAGCGAAAGTTCGGCCCCCAGGCTTCCCAGAAATAACAAGCCCAATGAAAATGCAACAATCACCAATCCCCACCACGACGGCTGCCGGGGAATCTGGCGTAACCTGTCTCTCCGTTGCCAAATTAAGTAAGCCGACAGAAACGGTACCAGAAATCCATGGGAATAGTCAGCATCGTTGTACCACTGGTAAACCAAAAGCCTGACGACCGACGAATACAGGACCCCCAGAACTATCACCAGCAGCAGTCCCTGCCAACCGAAAGGCTTCAATGTCAGCCAGAAGGCGGCGACTTTCGAAGGCGGTTTCCCACCGGGTAAGATTTCGTCTTCCCCCAGTTGTGTCAGCGCAGTACCTGTTGTCTTGGTGCCCGCCAGCGCCACTCGTTTATAACCCCATGTTGGATTGCGGCCCTAGGGCCACCGTGGTGTGTGCAATTATTTTGCCGAGAGACCTAAACAGGCCCCCAAATAAGATGCTGATAATAAATAGCTTATGATTTCCTGTCGCGCTAAGCGCAAAACTTTGAATGAAGGTACTGCAATTATTTGCACATCCGTTCCAGCTCAGTACACTCCCGAAACCGCATATCCTAATCGCGGTTCTAGACAAAGTCGCTGCCATGTCTTAATGAGGCGCAGCTCTAGCCACCCTGCGCTGGCACACCGAAGCCGTCCGGCGAAGCGCTCACAGCCGGACGATTTTATCCGATTCAAACCCCTTCATCGCATTGCGAGTATCGACAATCAACCTCGCGGAGTTGAGCAAGGCCTTGTAATCGAAGTTGGAGTGGTCGGTCACGATCACCACACAGTCCGCGTTCTTAGCCGAATCTACCAGCCCAGTCGACAGCAGGGTCCGGCCATCGAGTTTCAAACTCGGCACAAAGGGATCGCTGAAAGACACCACCGCGCCCCGCTTTTGCAGCAGCAGAATGATATCCAGCGCCGGCGACTCCCGCATGTCGTCGATATTGCGTTTGTAAGCCACTCCGGCAATGTGGACCTGCGATCCCTTTACCGGCTTGGCATGGTCGTTGAGTGCCTTCTGAACTTTGTCGACTACGAAGTGCGGCATGTTGCCGTTGATGTAGCCTGCCAGTTCAATGAATCGCGCTTCAATACCCGACTGCTTCGTCTTCCACGAAAGATAGAACGGATCGATCGGGATGCAGTGTCCGCCCAGCCCGGGTCCGGGATAAAACGGCATGAACCCGAACGGTTTGGTTGCGGCCGCATCAATCACTTCCCAAACGTTGATCCCCATTCCATCGCACATCAGCGCCATCTCGTTGGCCAGGCCAATGTTGATCATGCGGAAGGTATTTTCCAGCAGCTTCACCATCTCGGCGACGCGCGTGTTGGCCACCGGAACCACGGTTTCCAGTGCTTGTGAGAAAAAGAGCCTTCCCATCTCGGTGCAGGCCGGCGTAATCCCTCCTACCACCTTGGGAGTGTTGAAGGTTTGATAGACCGGATTGCCGGGATCGACGCGCTCAGGAGAGAAACATAGAAAGAAGTCTTCGCCGGCCTTGAAGCCCAGTTTTTCGAAAGTAGGCAGCAGCAATTCGTCCGTCGTTCCAGGATAGGTCGTGGACTCCAGAATCACCAGCAGACCCGGGTGGGCGTGCTTGGCAATTTCTTCCACGGCAGACACGATGTAGCTCATGTCGGGATCTTTGGTCTTCCGCAACGGAGTGGGAACGCAGATATTGATGGTATCCAGATCGTGGACTACGGAAAAATCGGTGGTAGCGTGGAAGCGCTTCTCGCCTACCAGCCTGGCAATCTCAGAGGAAGGTACGTCCTGGACATGCGACTCGCCGCGATTCAATCCCGCAACCTTGTTTTCCAGCACGTCGATGCCGGTAACCACGAATCCGGCTTTCGCGAACTCAACTGCCAGAGGCAGACCTACATACCCCAGCCCAACGATACCGACCCGAGCGGTCTTCGCTTCGATCTTGCTCTTCAGAGCTTCGAACGTCGCGACAGTTTTTTCCGCAGCCTGCATACCTTATAGCCCTCATCAGAGATAGGCTCAACGCCATCTCTCAATACCGGAGGTTTGAAATGCCTGTCAAACGGAGTCCTCAGAGTACCACGTGCTGCTGACCCCCTGCTGCAGGGAAGCGCGGTAGATCGTGCCACGAATCACCGCTAACCCATTGATGCCGCTGGCTTTGGCCGGCGCCTGAACCAGCGGCAGGCTGGCTTCTCACTACGTACCGGCGATACCCTTATTCTGTAGAACTCGGACCACCACGCGCCGGTTTTGGGCCTGGCCCTCAGCTGTCTTGTCGGTGCCAAGTTGGCGGCTTTCGCCCATCGCTCCGGGCGCCAGCATGTTGGTGAGCGGAATATGGCCTTGCTGCTGCAAGAATTGAGTCACCTGGTTGGCCCGGTCTTCGCTCAGTTTCTGATTCAGCGCAGCACTGCCCACCGCTGACGCATAGCCTTTTACCTGGATTGTGTAGGCCGTGATCGTCTTGGCCTTCTCAGCCAATGCCAGCAACTGCGGTTTGTACTTCGGATCGATCGTGACCTTGCCGTTGGCGAAGTACACCGTCACCTCGTCCATTATGTTGTAGTCGTCCAATTGTCCGAAGCGCTTGTTGGCAGCCTCGATCGCTGCTTTGTTCGCATCAATCTTGGCCTGCGCCTCGCCCATTGCCTGCTGTTGCTGCTGCATGGCTTGCTGCTGCTGCTCCAGCGCGGCTTTCTGCTGCGCCAGTTCCTCCTGGCTCTGCTGGATCTGCTCCTTGGATGGTTGCAGTCCTGCCTGAATGGTTTGCGCAGCCTGCAAGTCGTTCCCTTTGAACTTGACCGACTCGGCTACCAGTTGGTTTTGCGGATTGTACGAACCCTCGACCTGCACCTGTAGTCCGGGGATCAGCGCGGCCATCGACATTTGCTTGCGTCGCGCCTTCAACACGCCCTGCACCTGAGCCACCCGGGTACTGTCGGTGAGCAGAACCACTACCTTGGACGAATCGGCCGTCTGCAAAGTCATAGTGTCGCCGCTGCGTCCCGTAATCAGTCCCTGAGCTTTAGCGGACTGCGCGGCTGCGACGCCGCCAAGCGATAAAAGGACTGCCAGCGATGCAGCTACCACCAACGTACGTGCAACCAAGTTACTTCTCTTCACGATTCCTTCTCCTGTGTGCTGATTCGCTCGGGTGGGTGTGCGGAAAAACCGAGGCCGACAGATTCTAACCTCTGGTGCACGCCCGATACTATCTGAAAAATTCGTGACGAGCGAGAACTATGCATTCCCATTGCGGGCATGCACAAAACATCGCAGGAAAGGTTGCACAGGATCGGAGGAGTTTATCGCGGCGCATTACTAAACGAACCGTATCAATCCGAACCCGTTGTATGTAGCCACCGGTCAACAGACGCAAAGAAAAAGGCGCTGCCGGCCAGCGCCTTAAGATTCCATATCTTGTTTTAGCTTTCCGTCTCTATTGCTTGGCCGGCGTGGCGCCAATACCTTGCTTGGCCAGTTTGACCCGAGCGGTTTCCAGGTCTTTCTGTACTTTGGCGATGTCGTCGGTATCCATCTCGGCAGGAATCGTCTTGTTCCACTCCTCGAGCGACCGTTCCCAATTGGCCGCCGCCAGCTTAAGGCGTCCCGTCTTCATATAAAGCTCGCCAAGATGATCGTGAACGGTGGGATCGTTGTTGATCCGCTCCGACGCCCGGCGCAGATTTTCTTCTGCCAGATCGTAGTTCCCCATCTTGTAGTAAGCCCAACCCAGCGAGTCGAGATACGCACCGTTCTGGGGATCGAGCGCCACCGCACGGCGAATGTAGCCCAGCGCTTCTTCCAGCCGGGTATCACGATCGGCCAGCATGTAGCCGAGGTAGTTCAAGGCCTGGGCATTCTTGGGATCGTCGGCCAGAACCTTGTGAAAGGCTTCTTCGGCTTTCTCATACTTCTTCTGCCGCTCGTAAATCGATCCGGCGACGAAGAGAGCGTAGTCCTTATCGTCCGGCTTGGTGGAAAGCTCAATCGCCTTATTAATGTTTTCTTCTGCCTGCGGCCACTGCTTTACCCGGCTATACATCTGGGCCAGAGCGACGTAAACCCGCTGATCGTCGGCCGGATTGCCTTTCAGCAAAGACTTCACGTGCTCGATGGCCGGGCCAGGGTTGCCCATATCAGCTTCCTGGGCGGCGGCAACCATCTGCAGATCGCGGTCATTGGGAAACTTCTTGGCAGCTTCCTCAGCGACGTTAGTGGCCATCTGCCACTGTTTGTTATCGCGGTAGGTATCGATGATTTGCTGATAGCCACGGGTGGCGTTCTCATCACCCAGGTCGAGCATGCGATGGAAGGTCTCAACCGCCAACTGGTACTTGTTGGCTTCGCGATACAGCGTGCCCAGGCGCTCCAGAAATACCGCCCGGTTGTTCTTGTCGGCAACGGAGTAATCGTCTTCGGTGTGTTCGGTCTTCTGCAGCAGCTGGGTCAGAATCTGGATCGCGTCATCATATTTACCCTGCGCTTCATCGATGACCGCAATGTTGTACTGCACTTCGAGTGAATCGGGAACAATGGTCGCGGCCTTTTTCAGCGCGTCCATAGCCTGATCGAACTTGCCATTCCGGCGATCGATTTCGGCAATCCGCATGTAAGTCTGCGCGTCCGACGGATCAGCCTCGACGATAACTTTGTACTGTTCGAGGGCGGCGTCAGACTCGCCATCGTTCATCAGGTTCTGGGCCAGGCCGCGAACCGCATCCAGATTGTCGCGATCCAGTTCGGTGGACTGGCGATAGGCCTCGACCGCCTGCTTGTACTCCTTCTGCTGTTCGTAGGTGTAACCCAGAGCGGAATACAGTTTGGCTGTGCGGGCCTTGTCGGGAATCGCGTTCAACACCTGCAACGCCCGCGCCGAATCGCCTTCCTCGTTGTAGAGGTAAGCCAGCGTAGTGACCGCTTCCTCCGAGTCAGGTTGAATGGCAACCGCCGCCTTAAATTCGTTTTCCGATTTCAACAGCTCGTTGTTCAGCCGGTACAAACGTCCCAGGAGCAGATGATCTTCCACGCTCTTGGGATCGAGTTTGACGATCTGCTCATACTGGTCGATGGCAAGCTTCAAAACTTCTTGCGACTGGGTTCCTGCCTGCATGTCGCCCAGCGAACGCAGATAGATCCGTCCCAGCAGGCGGCGTGCTTCCAGATTGTTGCCATCGCGCTTGAGAATGTCTTGCGCTTCCAGCACCGCATCGCGAATGCGGCCCGTCTTGGCGTAGAGCTCAGCCAGCCCGGCGTTCAGATAGTCGGAACTGGGATCGTTGTCGATGGCCAGCCGGTATTCGTCAATCGCCTTGTTGGCGTAATCGGCACGGCCGTACGTGGAGACCATCTCCTCGTACATGTGCGCCATCATGAAGTGGTAGTAGGCTGCCGCGCGGTCAGGCGGCTTCTGAGTCGCAGGTTGCGAGGCAGCCGCACTTGCGGGCGCACTGGGCGCCGCATCCGAAGCTCCATTCGCCGGAGAAGTTGCAGGGGAAGGTTCGCCGGAAGCAGGCGGGTTTTGAGCAACGCCAGCTATCGAGCCGGCAAACAGCATTGCCAGTAAAGAGACACGGATTCGATTTAGGATCATTCAGAACCAGCCACTCAACAGCGATTGGATGCCGCGCCTCACACTGGAGTCTTCAGTTATTTTAGCCTGCTATGCGCCGCAAAAAGGAAAAAAGAGTAATTAATCCCATCCAGAATCGCCCAGGCATTCCAGAAATCGCTATAACCTTCGGAAATTGTTGGACGTAGCAGTTCAGGGAAGGTAATGAAATGTCAAAAAGCAGGTACGGCTTGCAGCACCCGCAGCTTCCACGAATTTTCCGCAGCCGTCAGCAATGCGATGTAGTGAACGGCAGCATCTTCCGAGTGGATAACCTTATCCCCGTCCATCAACTGGATTTCGAGCTGAACCGTGTCTTGCAGCTCGATGGCTGAGCCTTCCGGAGAATAAAAAACCGCGTTGACTCGGTGACCCTTGTCTACAAAACGCTGGTGCAGTCCGGCCTGGCGTTGGTCGCCGATGCTTGCGGTCAACTTTTCCAGAGCGGTTCCGGCAAAGTTTGCCTGGAGAAGGCTGACCTGATTGCGGTCAAGCGCATCCGCCATCGCCTGCCAGGCTGCGGCGTAGTCGCGAGCCACCGCTTTCTGCGTGGTATCTTCCATCTGGCGAGGAGCAGTGTTCGCTACACTCAAACTCACCTCGGGAGCGCTCGCTGCCAGCACACCACTTCCTGGCGCCAGAACCAGCAAGCTCGCCAGCACCGTCAGCGTCAGACAGCATTGCCAGAGCCGCTTCACTCCCCACCTCCCCAGTGAATCTCGTTGCCAACCACCACTCCCGACGCCACCGAGATGGTTCCATTCGCCGAAGCCGGCAACTCAGCCTGCGCGATTCCACGCTTGATGCGAGCATCCACCGCGCTCTTGCCTGTCGAGTCACTCAAGCTGAAGGTGACAATCGTGCCGTCGGGGACCGGATTGCCCGCACAATCGTGAATGGGATCGGTCTGCACCAGGATTCCATTCTTGCCCCGCTCCGCATGCATGCGAATGTTGCACGGATCGGATGCTACTTCCTGCACCACGCGCCGGGTCGATGCCAGTCCGCTGGAGGCTACGAACTGTGCCGAGCCTTCCTTCTTTGACGAGTCCAGCTTCGCCGACGCAATTCCCCATTTCGTGGTCACAACTCGACTGACGGTTTGTCCGTTGGCGGTAAGTTCGAACTTCACCGGCTGCGGCTGCATGACAAGGTTCTGATACTTGTCGAACACAAACGCTGTGCCGCTGATGACGTTGGGAGTGTCGGCCGGCACGCGTGAAGGCCGCGCCAGAAAAGCGATGGAACTTACGCCCGCGCTGGTGACCAGCAGCGTGGCGTGATCGCCGCCGGCCAGCGAAATCAAATACCGCCCAGCGTTCTTCAGATCGTCGCCGCTGAGTTGGATGTCTTGTCCAAGTTGCACTTTGCGCTTGATCGCCATCCCCGGCCCGACAACATATAAGGTGGTCGCGCCGCTGCCTTCGGTCGGAATGCTCAATCCGGCGCCGGCCTGCACCGTCGCCTGCACCTTCAGCTCCGCAGCATTGACCGCGACACTCAGCCAGCCACCTACCAGCAAACTCAGCGCGAATCTCAGATTCATTCTCATCTTTTTACTGTTGCCGATTTACTGTTGCCGATCGAGCATGTACTCGTTCACGGTCACGCGATAGTTGTGTACGTTGGCGGCCAGATCGTCGCGCAGATCGACTGCGAATGGAACCGGAGTCTGGGGCAGCAGCGCCTGATCCACGTAGCCGTCCGATACCCAGATCACCTTACCGCTGTTGTCGTAGTACGTAGCCAGCACATGCGGAATGTTGACCACGCTCCCGCTCTGGTTGACCAGGTCGCCCTTCAGGATGTGTCGTCCGCGCGCATCCGTTTCAACCCGCTGATGCATCACGCCGATCACTGGGTCGGCAGAAGCCGGCACCAGCATGGAGTTGGGCTGCATGCGTACGCTCTTGACGGTTCCCAGCCGGACGTTGGGAAAGTCGATGCGGAATGGTGAAATCTCTTTGGGCAGCAGAGTATGGGAAATCTTGTCGAAGCTGGTTTCCTCGCCCAGAACGCTGCCATCTTTACCCACCAGCGTGGCGCCCACCGACACGAAGCCCGGGACGGTGTCTTCGTTTTCGATCTCGCCCACGATAATCGTGCTGTTGTCTTTCGGGATCGCGTTCATCGAAACGATGCGCACCCGCGGAGCTTCCACGTTCTGCGCGCCCCAGTCGTCGTCAGAACCGCGAGTAATCACGTCCCAGCGAAGATAGTTTTCCTGGATGACTTGGGGCGGAACTTTGGCTTCTTTCACCACCGGCCAATCCACTTTCCAGCTATCGCCTTCCTTCACCACTTTCAAATCGCGGGTGTCATAAAACGCTCCCACCGCCGTCGCGTACTCCAGGGTCGCGCGCACCAGAGCTTCATTGTCGTTGGCGTGCAAGACCTTGGTATCTGCCTGCTGCAGTGACGAATACGTCCGGAGGCTGCCGTCGCGTCCCGAAAGATCGCGGGCAAATGACTGCTCGTCGCTATCGCCTGACTTGGCCACGTAAGAATACGCGCCCTTGTAATCGTGCGACCGGACATGCGCGAACAAAGACTGCACTGCGCCTTCCGGAGACTTTGCCGGCGACAACTCGTTAGGCTGGATGGTCGCCATGGCAATCAACACGGCCGTCAGGACAATGATTGCGATGGGTAAAATACGCTTCATCACCGCGCCTCCCGTAACACCATGGGCTCACTGGCCCGCGGCGCTGGAAATTGCACCGGTACTCCGACCCGGCGACGGTCCGGCACCAGCAAGATCAGGAACAGTGCAAACAAGCTGCTGGCGATGGGCAGAATTCCCCACATGATCCCTTCCATCTCGGTCGGCATGAAGCCCACGAACTCCAATCTCTTGGCCGGAGGAACATCTTCCTTGGTCCACAAGGTGACATTTCCGTTGTCGTAGGTCTCCGCTTGCCGCCATCCCGCAAAGGCCAGCAGCGGCTCATAGAAGCGGTCGCGAACGAATATGTATTTCAGGCCATATTGATTCGCATGCTTCAGCACGGCTCGCAACGACTCCATTCCCGCCAGGCCGTAGTACTTCGAGTTGTACAACTGGCCTGATCCATACGCCGTCATCTCCGGCAACAGACGGGCGGAGTTATAGTCACCGTCCACGCTGTCCGCATGGGCTTGAGTCGAAACCTTGGCAAAGTTACTGCCGAATCCCAGGGTGATGTAGCGGAACTTGGAGTGATCGTCGCGATTCAGGAAGGCGATGACCTGGTCCACGTTAAAAGGTGAAGTGGCAATCGGGTGAATCGTGATCCAGGCTACCGAAGACGCCATGGTTGCGACCGCCGCTACCGCCAGCGCCACCGCTGCTTTCATTCGGAAGCGCTGGATCAATCCCATCGCCAGCAGGCCGACGAAAGGCAATGCCATCAGCGTGGCCCAGAAGGTGAATCGTTCAAACGTCAGTACCTGATAGGCGCGGCCCAGCAGAATCTTGCCCGTGGGGGTCGTGCCTCCCAATCCCAGAAGGGTGGTCAGATACCAGCCGAACAGCAGGGGACGCAGCCGCCGCTCCGCCGAACCTCGCATCACGATGAACGGAATCGCCAGGATCAGCGCGCCCATCGGGATGATCCAGAAATTGATTCCGCTCATGGGATTCAAAATGTAGTTATCGCGCGAGGCATGCGGAATCGGCATCTGGTTGATCGGATTCTTCAACAGCGCAATCCAGTAAGGCCACAACACAATTGCCACGCCGGCGATCGCGATTACGGCAAACACCACCGCGCGCCCCAATACTCCGCCCAGTGAGGCGTGCTCTTCTTCGCTGACGTCACTGGCATTGCGATCCATAATCGCCAGCACCAGTACTGGAATAGCAAACAGAACTGAGCCGAACATCAGGGTGACGTGGTGGGCTGCAGCCGCTGCCCAGGCCAGCGCAACGCCCTTCAGTAAAGTGATGAATCGCCCGCTGCGCAGCCAGACATAGAAGAACGGCAAAGCGTTGAGCATGAGCGCCGCTGACGCGGTCGTCGGCAGTTGGCCCGACTGATACACCAGCATCGCCAGCGAACCCAGAAACACCGAAGCCAGCGCGGCGTAACCTGCCGACACCTCATCGACCCACAAGCGCGCATAGCGATACATGCCAATGGGCAACAGCAGGATCGCCAGCAGTTGCACGAACATATACGCCATCGTCAGTCCCATGAGGTGCGAAAACAGAGCGATCCACTGGTGAGTCAGCGGGGGATAGGTGGTTTGCGAAAATCCGCCAAACCACTTCTCATTCCAGGGATTAAACCAGTGATGGGCGTAGTGCGCGGCAAAGAACATGTGCGTATTCGCGTCATACGAGCCGGCGGGCAACTGCATCAGCAACAGCGGACCGTGGACTGCCAAGGCGATCAGCAGAATGGCGGAAAGGGGAATCGCTCGCGATGGCAAAGTAGGTGGCTTCGAGATCAAAGGACTGCCTCCGGCGGCGGTGGTTCCAGAGGTATTTCGATTCGGAAATTCCGCTTGGGGTTTTCTGCGCCCGGGCAACTTGTCTAAGGCATTTTTGCGGCGCAACGCAAAACAGCCTTCGGGCAACATTTCGCATCCCACGCAGATGGAATTTTGCTTTAGCGCTGAGTTCCGTACCTCTCGAATGGTCAGTGAGTAGTCCACGTGAAAATGAAATCAGTGCTTCTCATTGTCTGTCTTCTGATCGTCACCGGTGCGGCAGTGGCACAGACATACGAGATCAACGGTCAGCCGCCCGCTCCCTCTTCATCACAAACACCACGGCAGAAGAACGGCCAATCCTCGCCGACGAATGCGTCCGGCGAAAACGCCATGGGATGGGGAAGCAGTATTGAAGTCGGGCGCCTGGCGCGCGCGGCCGAAGATGCGCTCCGTCGAGGCAATCCGGCCGCTGCTGCCGATTACGCGCAGCGTGCCGTCAATGCCGCTCCGCAGGACAACAAGCTCTGGTTCCTGCTGGGTTATACCTCGCGCCTGGCAGGCCATTATCAAACCTCCGTCGACGCCTATGAGCACGGTCTGAAGACCGCTCCGGGCAACGCCGACGGAATGAGCGGCCTGGCCCAGACCTACGAGCGCATGGGTCGCACCGATGACGCCAAGCGGTTGCTGCAGCAGGTCATTCGCGCCAATCCTGACCGCACCAACGATCTGCTGATCGCCGGCGAGTTGTACATGCGTACCGGAGATACCCAGGAAGGCATCAACCTGCTGCAGCGGGCTGAATCCAAACAGCCCAGTGCGCATGCCGAATTAATGCTGGCCATGGCGTACTTGAAGTTGAAGCAGCCCGATCGCGCCAAACAAATGCTGGACCAGGCGAAGAAACGTTCCCCGGGAAACGTCGAAATTTTTCAGGCAGCAGCTAACTACTATCGCGAAGAACACGACTACAAAGCTGCCATCACCACGCTGATGAGCGCGCCGCACATGACTCCGGCGGTGCTCGCCGACCTGGGCTACACCTATGAACTGGAAGGCGACAAGCAACGCTCTGCCGAGGCTTACACCCGGGCCGCGCATGAAAAGCCGAAGGAACTGGGCTATCAGCTGAGCGCTGCCCAGGCCCAACTCCGGGTGGGAGATTTAGAGCAGACGCGCAAATATCTTAACCGCGCCGCGGCCATCGATCCCAATCACTACCGCCTGCATGCGATTCGTGCTCTGCTGGCGAAAGAAGAAAACCGCCAGACCGATGCTATCGCCGAATACAACGCGGCGATTCGTGCCTTGCCGGCGGGAGGCGTGCCCGAAGGCGAGCTTTATCCCGTTCAACTTCGGCTGAACCTGGCCGAACTCTATCGCGAAAACGGTGATGACCAGGCGGCTCATAAGCAGATCGCCACCGCGGAAGCGGACATCGACAAGCTGAATGTCCAGGGAGCTGCCCGCGCCGAATTCTTGCGAGTCCGCGCTTCCCTGAAGATGTCGGATAACGATCTGACGGGAGCCGAAGCTGACTTGCTGGAAGCCCGCAAGCTCGATCCCGACAACACCAACATTCAGTTGCAGTACGGCAACCTGCTCTGGAAAGAAGATCGCAAAGAGGATTCCATCAAGGTTTACCAGGACGTTCTCGCCAAAGATCCGAACGATCGCCATGCGCTGGAGGCGATGGGATATCTGTATCGCGAAGACAACAATACCAGGATGGCGGCCGAATACTTCGACCGGCTGGCCAAAGCCTATCCCGACGACTATGTTCCTTATCTCGCCTTGGGCGACTTGTATACCCAGACGAAAGAGTTCGAGCGAGCTGACGCCAACTACCAGAAGGCCTATCAGTTAGCACCGCAGAACCCGCTGATCATCGCCAACGCCGCCAATGCTGCCATTGAAGCTCAGCAGATCAAGCTGGCCGGCGAATGGGTCAATCGCGCCCAGGGTAAAGTGAACGATGACCCGCGGGTCATGCGCGAGCGCGAGCGCTATCTGTTCCACCAGGGTGATTATGCCGCCTCTGCCAAGCTGGGCTATAAGGTGCTTGCGCAACTTCCCAAAGATCGCAACGCTTCTGTTTACCTGGCCTACGATCTCTACAATCTTGGACGCTATGACGATGCCCTGGCTCTGGCCGAAAAGTACAGCACCGTTTTGCCGAACGAGCCGAACTTCCCCCTGCTCGCCGGGCACGTGCACAAGCACTCGCAACTGCTGGATCAGTCCATTGACGATTACAGCCAGGCCATTGAGCGCGACCCCAGGATGGTCGAAGCCTATGTCAACCGCGGCTACGTGCTGAATGATCTGCAGGACGCTCAGCAGGCTTCCGAAGACTTTCATGTTGCCTTGAAGCTGAGTCCCAACAATGGCATCGCCCATCTGGGATTGGCGTTTAGCGATTTGGAATTGCGCCGCTCCAAGGAAGCTCTGGAACAGGCCACTGTCGCGCAGAAGCTGATGGGCGAGTCGGGCGCGACTCATCTGGCGCTGGCCACCGCCTATCGGCAGCAGCGTCTGTTAGCCAGCGCCGAGCAGGAATATCGCGCTGCACTGAAATACGCGCCCAACGATTTGCCGCTCCATCTGGCATTGGCAGACACGCTGTACGACATGCGCCGCTATCAGCAATCCATCGACGAGTTGAATGCGGCGTTGGGCCTGTCTCCCGACGATCCCCTGATCTATGCGCAGTTGGCCCACGCTTACGCGCACCTGGGACGCCGCGACGAAACTCTGCGCTACGTGCAAGCCGCCGAGCGCGAAGGCGGCAACCAGTCAGACATTCTGCTGGATACCGGCGACGCCCTGCTGACCCTGGGCGACCGGAAAGCCGCCATGGATCGCTTCGAGCGCGCTCTCGATGCACCTGACGCCAATCGGGTTGACGCTCGCCTGGCTATTGCGCGGCTGATGGTCAAGTATGGGCAAGACGATGATGCCAAGCAGCAGATCAGTCTGGCGTTCGCCGAGAGCCGCATCGGCGAGGCGCCTCCGGTGACCGCCGCAAACCTCATTGAGGCCGCAAATCTTCTGCTGGCCATGCACGACTTCGACCTCGCCACCCGCTACTTCGATAAAGCCCAGCAGGCCGGAGCTTCGCCCGACATCGTGGCCATTGGTTTGGCTTACACCTATCTGGCCCAGGGAAAAACCAAGGACGCCGACCAGACGCTTGCCTTGCTGGGCAACGATCCCTCAGCGAATCAGAACTACGACTATCTGCTGGCCCAGAGCGAGGTCTACCGGCAACGCCACCAGAGTTGGAACGCCATGCTGGCTCTGTCCCAGGCCGATCAATTTGGCGGCGGTGAGATTGCCGAGTTGGAAGGAATGCAGGTGGCCGGCGAGGAGGGCCTGCGGGTGACCGATCACCTCAGCGTGCTCACCAACTTCACCACCGGCGGACTCTACGATGATTCCACCATCTACATGCTTGACCGGCAGATTTTCGGCATCACCAACAATGCCAATCTGCCTCCTCCGCGTTCGCAACAGGAATCGTTATGGACCACGGCGTATCGCTACCACTTTGATAATGGCTTCCCCATGCTGAGCGGCTTCTTCCAGATCCGTAATGCCAACGGCGAAGAGTCGCTGCCGCAGGAAGCGCTGATCATCAATCGCAATACCTTTGACTACAACTTCAACAGCGCCTTGAATCCGGTCGTCCATATCGGAAATGCTTCGCTGACATTCAACACCGGAATCCAATTCACAATTCGCCGCGACACCGAAGCCCCGCAGTACATGAACCAGAACTTATTTCGCGAGTTTCTGTACGTCACCAGCAGTTCGTTCGGCAACTGGCTGTCGTTTAATGGCGCCATCTATCACGAAGCCGGTCCGTTCACCGCGACCAGCTACCCGCAGAACTCCAACGACATCGGAAACCTGCTGAATTTTACGGTGGGACGCCCCTGGGCCAGGACGGCTTTCATCACCGGCTACACCCGGCGAGACTTGACCTTCAGCCCGCTGCCGCGTGAATTCTTCACCACCTCGACGTACGCGGGAATACAGCACAAGTTTGGGCAAAAACTCACGGCCAGCCTGATGGGCGAATACATTCGCTCCTGGCGCACGCAAGACACGTTGCAGGCCACGGCTCAGGCGCTGCGGCCGGCCGGAACCATTCATTATGTCGCCAACCAATCGTGGATGGTCGATGGTCAGTTCGCTTGGACCCGCGGCGAATCGTTTCAGGAGTATGACAACACCTACAGCAGTTTCTTCATCACTTATACGAAGCCGGTTCATCGCTCGTACAGCGACTCCGCAGGAGAGTTCAAGGTCGCATATCCACTGCAATTTTCCGTGGGTCTGCAGGCAGAGCAATTTCCATCGTTCACTGGAACTGCCCAGAGTGGGACGCTGATTCGTCCCGTCTTTCGCCTGTCGATTTTCTAGCCCAGGGGAGTACATGAAGATTTGTTTGGTCACAGCTTTTCCACCCAGCAGGCGAGGGCTGAATGAATACGGGTTTCACATCGCGCGCGAGCTACGGCGCGATCCTCTGTTGAGCCTCACCATCCTGGCCGACGAGCTGGACGCGCCCGGCGAAGAGCTTCCCGATTACGATGTGGTCCGCTGCTGGCGCTTTGACTCTCTGTCCAATCCGACTCGTTTGTTGAAGGTCTTAAACGACATCAAACCTGACGTGGTGTGGTTCAACCTGCTGTTCTCTACGTTCGGCAATCGTCCGCTTCCGGCGTTCTTCGGATTGATGCAGCCGGTGCTGTCGCGCTTGAGTGGCCGCTACACCCACGTTACCTTGCACCACCTGATGGACAACATCAATCTGGCCGATTCAGGAGTGCGATTTCCTCGCGTCTATCAGGTTGCCGGCTCCGCCGCTACCCGCATGCTGCTGATGGCGAACTCCATTTCTGTGTTGCTGCCGGCTTATCGCCGCACCCTCATCGACAAATATCGCGGCTCGAACGTACACTTCCGCGCCCACGGCATATTGGGTGGACGGCCTGAGCCGCCCGACTTCAGCCAGCGCGGAACTCCGCTGCATAACATTCTCGCGTTCGGTAAGTGGGGAACCTATAAGCGGCTGGAGTTGCTGATTGAGGCCTTCGACAGCCTGGCGTCTGAGATGTCGAATGTCCGCCTCATCGTCGCCGGAAGCAATCATCCCATGGCGCCCGGCTACGTCGAATCGGTGGCCCAGACCAAAGAGGGTAACGAGCTGTATCAATTTACGGGATATGTTTCCGAAGATGACATCCCCAGATTATTTCGCAAGGCCAGCGTCCTGGTGCTGCCTTACTCTTCTGCTACCGGAGCCAGCGGCGTAGCCCACCTGGCGTGTGAATTCGGCGTCCCAATCATATCGGCGGGAATCGACGACTTCCGCGAAATGGCTCAGGACGAAGGTCTGGCAGTTGACTTCTACGAGACCGGAAGCGCCGCCAGCCTGGCAAGCCAGCTCAGCCGGTTACTGGCTGATCCTGAACACATGCGCGAAATGGCAGAGCAGAATTTTTCCGCCGCTTTGCGTATGACCATGCCCCAAATTATCCGGCAATATCTGCGTTCGTTTGATCTGCAGCAGCGTACTCGTGCCCTGGAACCTATCTTCCGCTTCCGCAGAATTCCTTCCTGGGTGCCGTCGCGTTCGGCCATCTTCCGAGCCGCCGCACCGAGGTGGCAATCATGGACGTAAAAGCGATTCTGCTCGTCGGGGCTACCAAATCCGAACCCGTTGCCGGACGTCGCGCGGAAACCATAGGTGGCGTTCCGGTAGCTTGCCTGGATGTTCTTGGCATGCCTGTGTTGCAGCGAGTACTACACCAGCTTCGGCGTTGTGGTGTCTCCGGCGCCACACTAATAGCTGATGTTTCGACCGAGGCTGAACCATTCGTGAAACGGGCTGTCTCCGGCAGCACAATGGCCCGCGTCAATGCCCGGGGAGAGCAAGTCTGGCAAGCGGCGGAAGACACGTTCCAGAAATACGCGGAGGAGGGCGCGGAGCTGGTGATCGCGCTTCGTGTCGGCCCCTACACCGACGTGGATTACGAAGAGTTGATTCAGCATCACCTGGACCACCGCTGCGCGGTAACCATGGCCGTCGATCCCGCCGGTGCAGCGCTGGATCTATTCGTGCTGAATGCTTGCAGTCGCAAAGATGCGGTAACGCTATTTCGCAGCCAGCTCCAGCAGTTGCGCCGCGAGTGCCGTCCCTTTCGCGTCGCCGGCTACATCAACCGGTTGAAGCATGCAGCCGATTTGCGGGGCCTGGCACTGGATGCGCTGCTTAAGAAAAATTCGATACAGCCCGTCGGCAAAGAGATCAAGCCAGGTATCTGGGTGGGAGATGGAGCTCACATTCATCGTCGCGCCCGCATTCTCGCTCCCGCCTTCGTAGGAGCGCACACGAAGATCCGCGCCGCCGCCCTGATCACTCGCGGAGCCGTCGTAGAGCAACGAGCCGAAGTCGATTGCGGCACGGTAGTGGAGAATTCTACGGTGCTGGCATTCACCTACGTGGGGGCTGGACTGGATGTGATGCACTCCGTGGTTGGTCTTCGCCACTTCAATCACCTGCTGCGCAACGTGGAAGTCGAAATTAGCGACGGCAAACTGATTGGCATGTCGGCATTACGGGCAGTTTCTCGCCTTGCAGGCAGCACCGCAGGCTTTTTTGCACTCTTACCTAAGCGGATCCATCGCCAGCTGTTGGCGTCGTCGGAACGGCAGAGCGGTGCGCATGGTACCGAATCCGGTGAGCAAAAAAAGGCTTTGCCGGAAGCGTCAGTAGCAGGAGCCTCAGGGTCCACCCCGGAGGCTTCCGATCTGCCTTTGGCAGTCGCGAGGAGATATGGAGATCAGTAGCAGGCCCGTTGTTGTGAAAAGAATGCCGGAGAGAATGAATCTCAGAAATGCGCGAAATTTTCTGAAAGAAGTTCAGCCCTTCTTAACTTCGGACCGGCCCCAAGTCGTTTTCGACCTGTCCCAGGTGCGTCACATCGATGCCGCCGGCGTCGACGTGCTGTTGCAATGCATGCGCGATGCCATGAAGCGCGATGGCGATTTGAAGCTTGCCGCGGTTTCGCCGCACGCCGCAATTGTGCTTGAGCTGACCCGTACCGGCCGGCTTTTTGAAATCTACGAGAACTGTACGGCTGCGGTAAAAAGCTTCAGCAGCTTCCTGCCGAATGCGATTCGGAATTCATATTCCCCGCTGGAAACGGTTTCGATGGCTGTCCGGGATCCGTTGGTTTTGCCCCTGAAGGATGAGGAGCCCGAGGGAGCCGGACTGGCAGCATGAGCCCTACCCCAGAGACGATAGTAGTGGGCCCGCCGCTCAAGAGCGGCTGGCGTCACTTACTGTTTTGCTGGACCCCGGAGTCCGCCACTCACGCCAAGATACTGAATGGCAGCATCATGCTGCTCATTGGCTCGGTCTTCGTGAGCCTGGCAAACTTTGGCTACAACATTGGGGTGGCCCGTCTTCTGGGCCCGTCCGATTTCAGTCATGCAGCCGCGGCGGTCACCATTCTGATGTTGGTTTCGGCGCTGACTCTGGCGTTTCAGTTGGTTTGCGCCAAGCTGGTTGCAAAATCCAATTCGCTGGAGCGCAAGGCTGCCGTCTTCCAGCACCTGATGAAGCGGGCCTGGGCCATCGGGATCGCCCTCGGTGCCTTCATGCTGCTGGCTAATTCCGTGTTGACGGCGTACCTGCGGTTTTCAACACCCTGGATTATCATCTTGCTCGCCCTGGGCTTGGCGATCTATGTTCCGCTGGGCGTCAAACGAGGCGGACTGCAAGGCACCTGTCGCTTTAAGGGGCTCGCCTGGAATATGGCAGCCGAAGCGATTGTTAAGTTTGTCGGCGCCATCATTCTGATCGAATCTGGCTTCGGCGTATTAGGTGCCGTAGCCGCAATCTCGACCTCGGTGATCTTCGCGTTTTGCCTGCCCGACAGCGCCCGGGAGCTTCGTGTTTCCGTCGTCCGCTCGGCGCATTCGGCGCCCGTCGGCGAAGCCCGGCAAGCCATCGTTTTCTTTGTCGGTCAGGTCATCATCAGCAATATCGACATATTGATGGTGAAGCATTTCTTTCCCCCTGACCAGGCTGGACTTTATGCCGCCATCGCTCTGGTCGGAAGGCTGCTCTATTTCGGCGCGTGGTCGATCGTGAGCGCTATGTTTCCGGTATCGGCAGAGAGCGACGCCGCAAGGCCGGCCGCGTCTTTGCTGGCGTTCCCCTTGCTCATGGTCACGGGAATGTCGATCGTTTTCGTCCTGATTCTGGCTACCTTCCCGACATTTGTTTTCGAAGCGCTGTTCGGTGCTCACTTTCACATCGGCGTCGGAGGCCTGAACTTGCTGTTGAGCATGAATGCGGCAGCCACCGGCGTCTACGCCATTGCCGTAGTCCTGATCACCTACGAAATGTCGCGACGCATTGCCAACACCGGCTGGCTGCAGTTGGTGGTGAGTGGGCTGATCATCCTCGGAATTACCTGGTTTCATTCGACATTGTTGGAGGTCATCATCGTCCAGCAGGTTCTTAGAGTTCTACTGTTGCTTGCGGTCGCCTTCCCGTTTGTCAAAGCGTGGGCCTCCGCTGGCGGGAGACTACATGAAGAGGCTACGGCAGGTTACTGAAGCAGAAGTCATAGCAGAATTCCTGAAGAACGAGTTCTATCAGGAAGAGTTCCAACACGATCGGGAGCAGTTCGAGCATCTCGTGCTGGGCGCTGATGTGGCGGACCAATCCGGTAACGCATTGCGCCGGGCCCTTTTGTTTCGCCGTCGTGGCCACATGTGGAGAGAGTTGCCCCGCGATACCGAATGGTGGGAAGTACAGATCGAACCGCAGGATCTGGAGCGAGTGCGAGTTTTTCCTCGGGCCCAGTGGCGCAAGATGGCGGCCGGAAGTTTTCTGCTGAAAGATATCGTGCGACGAATCAAAACCAGGACGTTTCGCGGCCGGACTCGGGATTTCATCGTCAAGATACAGGCCTTGAGCTACCAATTGCGCAATCACCCCGACAACAGTGCGGTGCTTCTGATCGGTATCGATGACCATAATTCGGTAACCGTTTTGGAAGGCAATCACCGGCTGACTGCGGCCTTGCTGGCTTCGCTCGATGTCTTGCAGCGCAGCTTTCATGTGTATTGCGGCTTCTCTACGCACATGTCGGAGTCGTGCTGGTATCAGACCAACATGCCTAACTTGTGGCGCTACGGCCGCAACCGGGTTCGCAATCTTTTCTATGACCGCGACGCAGACGTCGAACGCCTGATGCGACCGGACCCGGCCTTGGAGATTCCAGACGACGAACCGATGTTGTCGCCGGTCGGCGCGCCGAAAGCGGCCACCGGTTCGAAACGGGCCATTTAGACCATAAGGATGGGAATTTTGTTGCCAGGAGAGCTGTTATGAAGGCTCATCAAAAGTTACTGACGAAACTCATGATACCGGTGTTGGGATTCGTGCTCTGCGGATTGCCCGAAGTTGCTGAAGCCCTGCCCCAGCAAGCGAACCCTCCCCAGAATCCACAGCAGCAGAGCGGTACCAGCATCGACCCTTCCGTGGGTCCGCTTCAACCGGTGCCCAGTCAAAACGAACCGGCACCTTCTCAGAACACGGAGGTACCGCCCGAACCGGCGCCTGCAACTCCGGCTCCGCAGCCAAAAGCGGAACAGCAGATGCAGCAGCCTTTGGGAGCAGCCACCGCTGAAGGAGTGCCGACGGTTGGCGGAGGAGCGTCTCGTCCCGCCGGAGAAGCAATCGCTCCCGCCAAGCAGAATCAGAGGCGGTCGATGCTGATTAAGATCGGACTGGTCGCTGCTGCGGGGATCGCTGCCGGAACGGTTTACGGGTTATCCAAAGGAACGCCCAGCAAGCCGTGATCACGCCGGCAAGAGGAAACTGGAATGCTTGACCGTACGTCAGCGCGCGATCACAGTCCGATTCTGGTTTCGTTTTCAGGCTTGGACGGCGCCGGCAAGAGCACGCAGATCGAGAACCTGCAGCAGTTCGCCCTGAGCCGCGGCCTGCATACCAGACGCTTAACCTTCTGGGACGATGTAGTCGTGCTGACCCGCTATCGTGAAGGCTTCGTCCACAAGTTCTACGGGAGCGAAAAGGGCGTTGGCGCGCCCGGTCTTCCGGTCCATCGGCGGGACAAGAATGTTCGCAAGTGGTATCTGAGCATCATCCGGCATGGCCTGTATCTGCTCGACGCGCTCAATCTTGTGCGGGTCGTGTCGGCGGCGCGGCGTTCGGGCGCTGACCTCATCATCATGGATCGCTATATTTACGACGAGCTGGCAAACCTGCCTCTCGCCAGGGTCCTGACCAGGGCATTCATTCGCCTGGTGAGCGCTTTTGTTCCCCAGCCGGATGTGGCTTACCTGCTCGACGCTGACCCCGAGGCGGCGCGAAATCGCAAGCCCGAATATCCGCTGGAGTTTCTGCACACCTGCCGGCGGGCCTACTTTGACCTGGCGGACCTACTGGGCAACATGACCATCATTCCGCCTCTGCCTTTGCCCGAAGCGAAACGCGAAGTGGAAACCGCGCTGGCTTTGGCCCTGTCCAAGACACCAGAACAGACCGGACCGCGTCTGAATACGGCGCAGGTAACCTAAGTCGAACTTCGATACTCGCTGTAACAATTACCCGGCACCCTCCCTTCCTACGCATCTTGAGTGAGTTCATCCTGCTGCTAGCGAAGAAAACAAAGGCTTTATGTGGGTTTTGCAGGCGGCTGTGTTTGGCCCTCAACTTGTAGTGCAGATAGGGTTGTCGCGGGCGTCGGCGCGAATGCGTTTCGAATCCGCCACTCGCTGAAAGATTGCACGCCCACGACTGTCGAAGCGCCAGAGAGTTTGGAGGAATTTGTGATGAAACGTTCGATTCTGCTTGCGTTGCCGGTAGCAGCCGCGCTGATGCTGCCTGCAGTTGCCCAACAGGGATCTGCTGGAACTCAGCAGCCTGCGGCAACGTCGTCTTCTGAAAGCAGTTCGCAACCCGCCACGTCCACCTCGGCTACCGCATCGGAGGCGAGTTCGGATCAGAACATGTCGGCCCGCCAGCCGCTAGAGCCCGATATGCGGCAAGGCTTCTGGGGAAAAGTAAATCCCTTTGCCCGGAAGAAGTATGTGCAACGCCAGCTCAGTCCGATTCGTAACCGGGTGAATGAGCTGGACGATCTGACCGCCGCGAACGCGAAACAGATCAAAGACGTTGATGCTCGCGCGCAGGAGGGAATTCGCCAGGCTGATGCCAAGGCGACCCTGGCTGACCAGCACGCTACCGACGCCGGGAATCGCGCCCAGCAGGCCAATCAGACTGCGCTCCAGGCGAACAATCGGCTGAACACCGTGGAGCATGTCGTAGGTAATATCGATCAGTATCAGCCAGCCACTCAAACCGAAATCCGGTTCCGTCCAGGCCAGACCACCTTGAGTCCCAAGGCGAAGGAAGCGATTGACGACATGACCTCAAACCTGAAGGACCAGAAGGGCTACATCATTGAGGTTCAGGGCTACTCGCCGGCCGGAGTCCAGAGCTCGCAGGCGATGGCGAATTCCGTGGTCCGTTATCTGGTTGAGAAAAATCAAGTCCCGGTATATCGCATCTTCGTCATGGGGATGGGCAATGCGAAAGTGCCTGCACCTGATGGGGAAGCAAGACCTGCCCATGGCAACCGGGTCGAAATCAGTCTGCTGAAGAACGATGTCGATCAATTAGCCTCGGCGTCCCAGCCCAATGGAGACATGAACGCAGGCATGAGCAACCAGGGCAATTACGGGAGCACTGGCACGATGAACTCAACTTCAGCCAGCGCCAGTCAGCCGCAACATTAATCGGAATCCCTCTAACCGCTAACCCGACTCCTCCTCCGACCCCCTCGCTCCGGCGAGGGGGCTTTTTCTTGATCCGCGTTGCACGACTGCGACTGCCGGCAAAACACAGAATGCGTTAGGATGCACAGCCGAATACGTCCATCCCTCGGTTCTATGCGGTGCTAACCTTGGCGCTGGCAGGCTGATTATGGAAACCCTTTACTATTCGCGAGTATCGTCGCCGGTTGGTCCGTTGCTGATCGGTGTTACAAAATCGGCGCTGGTCATACTTGAATTCGATCGCGGACTGCCGCAAACGATTGGCGGCGAACAAGTCATCTGGGAAGAATCGGAAACTCGCACCCGGCCTGTCCGCAGGCAACTGGAAGAATACTTTGCCGGAAAACGTCGTATCTTCGACCTGGATCTCGATCTCCGCGGGACCTCCTTCCGCAAGCGCTGCTGGAGCGAATTGCTGAAAATCCCCTATGGCGAAACCCGTTCTTACGCCGAGATCGCACGCGCGGTTGGCAATCCCAATGGCTTTCGTGCGGTAGGGCAGGCGAACCACTACAATCCAGTCGCGATCATTGTTCCCTGCCATCGCGTGCTGGCCGGTGGTCACTACCTGGGTGGATATGGAGGCGGGCTTCCGACGAAGGCGTTTCTGCTGCGGCTGGAAGGTGCTGCATTCCGCGAGCGACCCTCAGAGATTGAACCCTCGCAGCAACTGTCCCTCACCGCGGACTAGCTTCCATCTCCGGCGTCGCCGCCAGCAGCGTACGCGTGTAGGGATGTGCCGGCGCAGTCGTGATCTGCTCCGTCGTTCCTACCTCGACCAACTCGCCCTGTTGCATCACCGCAATGCGGTCGGCCAGATAGCGCACAATCGGCATGGAATGCGAGATGAAGAGGTAGGTCAAATGGAAGTCTCGCTGCAGCCGTTTCAGCAGATTCACGATCTGCGCTCCCACGCTGACATCCAATGCTGAAACCGGTTCGTCGGCAACGATGAACCGCGGCCGCAGGATCAATGCGCGGGCGATGCCGATACGCTGGCGCTGGCCGCCGCTGAACTCATGCGGGTAGCGCGGCAGCGCCGAGTCATCCAGTCCCACTGCCCGCAGGACTTCCGCAGCGCTCTGACCGGGATTCCGGCTGGGCTCGCCGCCGTGGATCGCAATCGGCTCGCTGACGATCTGTTCCACGGTCAGTCGCGGATCGAGCGATCCGAACGGATCCTGAAAGATGATCTGCATGTCGCGGCGCAAGCGCCTCAGCCCTGAGCCACGCGCGCGCAAGACGTCCTGGCCGTCAAAGAAGATTTCACCGGTATCCGGCTCGACGAGGCGAAGCAGCATACGTCCCAGGGTGCTTTTGCCTGAACCGGATTCGCCCACCAGACCGAGCGCCTCGCCACCCTCAATCCAAAGAGAGACGTCGCGCACTGCGCGAATCTGGCTTGATGCCCCGCCGCCAAAGACCGATTGGCTTCCAGAGAATGTCTTAACCAGGTGTCGGGCCTCGAGCAAGGGCATGCCGCTGATGGTAACAAACGTTCCCCGCGAAAAAACTGCGATCGCCCGAAACCCTTGCTGGACGGGATTCTTGCCAGATTCTCACAATTCCTTTCGGCTTGGAGTCCAGCGCACGTCGTTATCTTGCTTGGATCTAGGCCGCGAAAATCGCGTATGAAATTATGGTCGATTGAAAACCAATTTCAGCCTTGCACCAAATCCTGTCAGGCGCCTGTGGACGGGCTGCACTCGATTGAAAACAAGCCAGATAGAGTTGCCACTTTTTCGTTGACTTCCGTAACGGTAGGAGTAAAAACACACTCGTTCTTTGACAAGTTTTCAAGGTTCGACTGAGTCGGCAAAAGGCTATCCCGACGCGCAAGCGTAGGAATACCCGGCTAGTCCGGGGACTGATGCGGTATCGACGCAGTGCGCCCACGGCGCATCGCGACACTGAGATCGCAAGAGTCGATGGCCAATTTGCTGGCTGAGGAGAACAGGAGACAAGTCAGAGGCAAGATGGAATCCCGAGGCGTTGAACGGTTATTCCGGTTGGTGGTGAGCCCGGAGTTTGAGCCAGACAGTCATGCCGCATACGCAAGTACGCGGTGAAGGCAGTCAGGCAAAGACTCAGCGCGGCCCCGCAAATCGAAAACAACAGTTCAACAACACCTCGGGATTTCTTTTTGTGCGTGAGATCAACCAGCCTGACTTTCATCTTTGCCCGGCGCATTCCTCCGGGCAAATTCCTCCAGACGCATTCCTCACGGCGCATTCTCTTGGGCCGCATTCTTCTTATGAATTGTCATCACGAGCGGCCTGCAGGCCGTGAGGGATCTGCTTTTCGCCGCTGCGCACGATCCTGGGCCCAGGGGAGCAGATTCCTCGCTGCGCTCGTAATGACGATTTTCCCAAGCGGAGGGCTTATGGCAAAATCCAGAACGGCATCGGTCTTGAACTGATCGCTGACGGCTGACAGCTTGCTTACAGCGGTATGTTCCCGTGCTTCTTCGGCGGGTTCTTGTCGCGCTTGTTTTCCAGCATATCCAGCGCCTGAATCAGCTTGCGACGGGTATCGCGCGGGCGAATCACGGCGTCCAGATATCCGCGCTCGGCAGCGACATAGGGATTGGCGAAGCGCTCGCGAAACTCCTCGATTTTGACTTTGCGGTCGGCTTCTGGATTCTCGGATTTCTCCAGTTCACGCTTATACACGATGTTCACTGCGCCTTCCGGGCCCATCACGGCAATCTCGGCGGTAGGCCACGCGTAGTTCACGTCGGTGCGAATGTGCTTTGACGCCATAACGCAATACGCTCCGCCGTAAGCCTTGCGAGTGATCACCGTGATCTTCGGCACAGTCGCCTCTGAGAATGCGAACAGCAACTTCGCTCCGTGCGTGATGATGCCGCCGTACTCCTGTTGCGTGCCCGGCAAGAATCCGGGGACATCCTCGAAGGTAATCAGCGGAATGTTGAAGCAATCGCAGAAGCGCACGAAGCGTGCGCCCTTGATGCTGGCGCTGATGTCGAGCACGCCCGCTAGAAATGCTGGCTGATTGGCGACGATGCCCACGGGCTTGCCATTCAGCCGGGCGAAGCCGATGACGATGTTCTTGGCGTAGTGCTCCTGCACTTCGAAGAAGTAATTGTCATCGACCACGGCGTTGATGACGTCTTTAATGTCGTAAGGCTGGTTCGATTCCGTCGGGACGATGGTGTCGAGATGTTCGTCGGCGCGATCGATGGGATCGGTGCAGGGCTTGCGCGGCGGATCGTCCAGGTTATTCGACGGCATGAAGCTGAGCATCTCGCGAATCATGCTGAGGCACTCGGCGTCATCGTGCGCCATGAAGTGCGCCACCCCAGACCGCTCGTTATGCGTCATAGCGCCGCCCAACTCGTCCTTGGTGACTTCCTCGTGGGTCACCGACTTGATCACGTCCGGCCCGGTAATGAACATGTACGAAGTGTTCTGCACCATCAGGATGAAGTCGGTCATCGCGGGGGAATACACCGCGCCGCCGGCGCATGGTCCCATGATGGCCGAGATTTGCGGCACCACTCCCGAGGCCAGCACGTTGCGCAGAAAGATGTCAGCGTAGCCCGCCAGCGACATCACGCCTTCCTGGATGCGAGCACCGCCGGAATCGTTCAGCCCGATCACGGGCGCGCCCACCTTCATCGCCATATCCATGATCTTCACAATCTTGGCGGCGTTGGTTTCTGACAGCGATCCTCCGAACACGGTGAAGTCCTGCGCAAAAACAAAAACCAGCCGGCCTTCGATGCGGCCATAGCCGGTGAGGAACCCGTCGCCAAAATACTTTTGCTCGTTCATGCCGAAGTCGTTGCAGCGATGGGTGACGAGTTTGTCGGTCTCTTCAAACGTGCCTTCGTCGAGCAGAAACTCGATGCGCTCGCGGGCCGACATTTTGCCCTGCTTGTGTTCGCGTGCCCGGCGCTCTTCGCCTCCGCCTGCCTCGGCGAGGGAGTCGCGGCGCTTCAGTTCGGCGATTTTTTCTTCCAGATTCATGGGCGTGATTATAAACAGCGTTGCGGGATGGGCGCTCAGACTATCGCGGTTATAGGCTCACTCAGTTGTGTGACATAGGTACTTGCCGCAGTTCACGCTGGCCTAACGACAGCTCCTAGCTGAAATGTTCCCAGCCCGCCGGTTTCAGTACGGCAGTCTTTCCATCCGCTGCGGATAGCATCATCCGGTTGCCAGGTACAATCTCGCCAATCTTTGTGACGGCCACGCCGGCAATCTGTTTCGGAATGCGACGTTCGGGACGGGCAGCAAACAGCAACTCATATTCCTCGCCGCCGTGTAAGGCCAAGGTCAACCCGTTGGCGCCTCGAACGGCAGGTAAGAGATCCGCATATACCACGGCTCCAGTTTTGCTCTCCTGGCAGATGTGCCCCAGATCCGTCGAAAGGCCGTCGCTGATGTCGATCATGGCGGAAGCCAGCTTCTTTTCCCGCAGAAATTTACCAACCGCAATTCTTGGCTCCGGAAAAAAGTGCCGGGAATTCGACTTGGGCCGGAGTTTCTTGCCGTCACGGAGGTCGTTGAGCGCCGCGGCCGACGATCCCAGCATTCCCGTAACGTAAAGCAAATCGCCCACTCGCGCTCCAGACCGCAAAATCGCTTTTCCTTCGGGGATGGAACCCAGAACCACGATATCGGCCAGAATTCCGTCAGGCGACTGGGCCGTATCTCCACCAGCTAGTTGTACGGAATATCGCCCCGCCAACTTCAGCAGTCCCTTCAGGAAGCCGTCGACCCACTTCTGCGGCAGCTCGGCGGGAAGCGCCAGCGACAAGAACGCTGCCTGTGGCACTCCTCCCATGGCCGCGATGTCGCTAAGGCCTCGGGCCAGACAACGATGGCCCGCCGAATCCGGCGGATGCCACTCGCGCCGGAAGTGAACGTCTTCCAAGCTGAAATCGGTGGTGACGAGAGCTTCATGGCCGCGAGGAATCCGCCACACTGCACAGTCGTCCCCGATGCCACGGCCGGGTTGATTGGCCCGCCGACCGGCAGCACGGCGAATGCGCTGGATCAGTAACCCTTCCTTCAGGGGCACCACGCCTCCTTCTCAGGCAGCAAATCTGAGCTACCATCCTTAATCGGCCCGAAAGGGCCAGCCTTAATCACCAAAGTGTAGCTCGACGTGCCACGCAAGTCATTGTGTCGATTGGCCTTACGATACTTTAGTTGTAGTTCTTGATCCCAGATTGGTTGACACCGTTGGACCACTCTGTTACGGTTTGGTGTCATCTTATACACCAGCCAAGCGCCCGGCGAGGCCACAGGCTTGCTGCCGGGATAGGAAGGTCGTAAACCCAACGGCCATCCTCGGACCCCGAATCAAGTAGTTCGGACCAGCAAGGCTTTACGTTCCGGATCTTCATAGCTCGTGCAGTCGCTCCCCGGAACCATTATTAAACGAGGGTTATAGGTTTGCGAAAACGCTTTTATATTCTTTTCGTAGCCCGCGATGCGGAAGGCCAGCTACGAAAGATACCGATCCCCATTCATTATTTGTACGTCTTCATTGCCGGCGCTCTGATCGGCATGTTCACCATTACCGGCATGGCTGGCTCTTACACCCGCATGCTGTGGAAGGTGGCTAGTTTCAACCAGTTGCGTTCCGAAAAGACAGCTCTGCAAACCCGTTACGCGCAGCTGGAGCAGGTTAATCGCGAGAAGGACATTCAGGTCGCTTCGCTTGGCTCTCTGGCCAACGATGTTTCGGTCATCTACGGACTAAAACCCAACCGAAAGCTGATGAACGCGGTCGAAGGGCCGGTTAAGCCCGAAGAAGTTACCTACTCCATCAACCAGCTTTATGCCTTGCGCAACTCGGCCATGACCGGTGCCGCAACGGCCGGCTTGGGGGTCGGATTGACTCACGACGCCAGCCTGTCCGACTGGGTCACCGCCAGCTCGGCTCCCACGATATGGCCGGTGATGGGGCCGATCACAGGAGCATTCGGTGAGCGTATTGATCCGTTCAACGGTGAAGGCGCATTCCACTCGGGCGTAGATATCTCCTGTCATTACGGACAACCGGTACTGGCTCCAGCCGACGGCACGGTCACCTATGCCGACTTCTACAACGGCTATGGACGCATGCTGCAGATCGACCACGGCAATGGAATATCGACCCGCTATGGTCATTTGTCCGGCTTTGCGGTAGCTGACGGAGAAAGCGTTCGTCGTGGACAGGTGATCGCCTACGTTGGTCTTTCCGGCCGCAGCACCGGGCCGCATCTGCATTACGAAGTCCGCATTCATGACACGCCGGTAAATCCGCACAAATTCCTGCGCACAACCTTCGCTCAACTGGCAGGTGGGACGCCGGGCGTTTAGTCGATTTACTTTCCTTTACCTGGTTTCTTCTTGGCCGCTGGAGCGTTTTGCTCTGGCGGCGGCTGCGTTTCAGGGCCAAGTTCTACTGGAGGCTCGCTCAGTACTTTCTTGAAGAACGCGTAAGGAACCTTGGCGGTCAAAATTGCTTCGTTCTTATCCGCATGGATTTCCAGGCTTTCGAAGGCGGCCTTCACATCCTTATCGGGTCCGCCGGTCTCGATCGAAATTTCCAGCGACTTGAACAACATCAGATAGGTATTCACGGCCTGAGTAAAGTGTTGCGCTTCGGCATCGCTGTTGGTGATGACATCCGCTCGCAGCCGAACATCGTTCAAGGGTCTGGCTGAGGCGATCACCAGACTGTCGGCGGGCAGCAATCCGCTCCAACCGCCGGGAAGCAGCAGCTCTCCATGGTCCGGCTCGGAAGCGTTGGCCGCCGGCGGCCTGGCGATCGTCCACACAATACTGCCCAGCGGTACGCGCCGGTAGTACTCGCTCACCAGCGATGGTCCGGCAAACGGCAGCGCGGCCTGTTTATAACGGTCGATCATGCCCCGGATCGTATCGGGACTCTCGGTATTCGACACCGCGGCAATATCGATACCCAGCAGAGCGACGCGCACCGTGCGTCCTTCCACCGGAATGTTGTAGATGTCGTAGTCCTGATACCTGTCGACACTCGCTGCTAGGGTGCGCAAGTAGGCACTCACTCGGCTGCTGTCGAAGTGCCCCTGCAGGATTTCGCTGTATCGGGTCTCGGCAGTCTTGCCATTGCTCACCGCGCCGTAGTGAATGGCGAAAGCAGCCCTGTCCAGGTCGCGCTCAAATTCAAAGCCGGTTTGCCGCACAAAATCTTCGTACTGCGGCTCGCGCTCTTTGGGTGGCTTCTTGCCGAGATCAGTAAACAGCCGGATCGGCTCGAGGTTGATGTACAGCACGGCGTCGGACTCGGGTAAGAGGCGCACCGCATCGGGAGCGGCGCGTTTTCGTAACAGCACGGCGGTCACAATGCCGCCCGCGATCACGACGAGGGCAACGGCAACCCACAACTGGTTCCTGCGGTTTCGCATGGAAGAAGACTCGATCATACGGGAAAGGCCGCGCCTCTCGTCAACTGCCCTGCCGATTTGATCGTCTCAATTCCTTACTTCCTACGCACAACACAATCTTTTTCTTTTCGATTTCGACGAACAACCGGGAGTCGGCGTAAACCGAAAAAAACGTTTGCGGATGCCTACACCGACTTCTGGCGCATGTAGCTATCCCCCCGTTTGACCTGCTTTTTCCCTCGCCTGTACTATCGAGCTTAACCTTCGTGCGCTGAACGGATTAGAATGCCTCACGATCTCCCTAAAGCTTATGAGCCGGGCGCCATCGAACCGCGCTGGGCCGAGTACTGGGTCCACGAGAAATTGTTCCACGTTGAAACGCCCGCCCATGGTTCCCCGGAAGACAGCTTTACCATCACCCTGCCGCCTCCGAACGTCACCGGCAACCTCCACATGGGACACATGCTGGAGCATACCGAGATCGACATCATTGTCCGCTGGAAGCGCATGCTCGGGCTGCGGACCCTGTGGCTGCCCGGCACCGATCACGCCGGCATCGCTACTCAGTTGATGGTGGAGCGCCAGCTTGCCGCCGAAGGCAAGAATCGCCGCGACATCGGCCGCGAAGCCTTCGTCGCCCGCGTCTGGGATTGGAAACAGCACTATGGCGGCGTCATTCTGAAACAGATGAAGCGCCTGGGCGCGTCGGTCGACTGGTCGCGCGAATACTTCACCATGGACGAGCGCATGTCGCGAGCGGTGCGCGAAGCTTTCGTTCGTCTTTATGAAGAAGGTTTGATCTACCGCGGCAAGTACATCGTGAACTGGTGTCCGCGCTGCGCCACCGCAGTTTCCGATCTCGAAGTTGTTCACGAGGAGACGCCGGGCAAGATCTACGAGATTCGTTACCCGATTGTGGGCGGGAAAGACGAATACATCATCGTCGCGACCACTCGCCCCGAAACCATGCTGGGGGATACGGCGGTAGCCGTGAACTCCGGCGACGAACGTTACCGCCACCTGCACGGCAAGAACGTTTTGCTGCCGCTGATGAATCGCGAGATTCCGATCATTACCGACGACATCCTCGCCAATCCAGAGTTCGGCACCGGAGCGGTCAAGGTCACGCCCTCGCACGATCCCAACGACTTTGAGGCTGGACTGCGCAACCATCTACCGCAAATCGAAGTGATGAACGAAGTCGCGCAGATGAACGAGAACGCCGGCCCCTACCGCGGACTGGACCGTTTCGAAGCGCGGCAGAAGGTGCTGGAGGATCTGGAAGCCGGCGGATTTCTTGTCGGCGCGAAAGATTACGTCGTTCCTCTCGGCAAGTGCGATCGCTGCAAGACCATTGTCGAACCCCGACTGTCCACCCAGTGGTTCGTCAAGATTCAGCCGCTGGCCGGCCGCGCTATCGAAGCGGTCGAGAACGGCGATATCAAGTTCGTTCCTGAGAACTACTCCAAGACTTACTTCGAGTGGATGCGCAACATTCACGACTGGTGCATCTCGCGCCAGTTGTGGTGGGGACATCGCATTCCCGCGTGGCATTGCAAAGCCTGCGGTGAGATCATCGTCGCCCGCGAGGCTCCGTCAACGTGTACGAAGTGCGGCGGCCCCGTCGAGCAGGACAGCGATGTACTTGACACCTGGTTCTCGTCGGGACTATTGCCGTCCTCAGCGCTGGGTTGGCCTGACCGCACGCCTGACCTGGACGCGTTCTACCCGACTACGCAGCTCATCACCGGCTTCGACATCCTGTTCTTCTGGGTGGCGCGCATGATCATGATGAATTGCCACTTCATGCGCGGCCACCAGCACGGTGACGTGCCCTTTCGCACCGTCCACATCCATGGACTGGTGCGCGATGCCGAGCGCCAGAAGATGTCCAAGACCAAGGGCAACGTCATGGATCCCATCGAGATCATCGAGAAGTACGGCACCGATGCCGTACGGTTCACCGTGGCTGCGATGGCTGCGCCGGGGTCCGATATTGCATTCTCCGAAAGCCGCACCGAAAGCTATCGCGACTTCGCCAACAAGATCTGGAACGCCGCCCGCTTCCTGTTCATGAATGTTGATAAGGCGACGGAGACGGGGCTGTGGTCGCTGGAGGAGTTTAGGTCCTCCCAAAATTCGGGTGCCCCGTCCTTCCCCGAAGGGGAGGGTGGGCCGAAGGGTGTTCACGGTTTCAAAGCCGAGACCCTCGAAGACCGCTGGATTCTTTCCCGCTTCAATCGAGTGGCGCAAGAGATTCACGAAGCTCTGGAAAGCTTTCGCTTCCATGAAGCCGCACACGTGGTCTATCACTTCTTCTGGGGCGAGTACTGTGCCTGGTATCTGGAGCTGATCAAGCCGCGGCTGATGGCCGAAGATCGCGAGCTCACCCGCACCGCCTACGGAAACCTGATCAGCGTCTTCGAAGGGGCATTGCGGATGCTCTCACCCTTCATGCCCTTCATCACCGAAGAACTTTGGCACGCGGTATACGATGGCAAGCCGCCGGCGAAGTCGATCGCCCTGACACCCTATCCCCGATGCGATCCGGCCCAGGTGGACGCAGCCGCCGAAACCGGCATGGCGATCGTGCAGGACCTCATCACCGCAGTCCGCAATCTCCGCGCAGAACTCAAAGTCGAGTCGCCTAAGGAGAAACTGGCGATCGAGGTTTTTGCCGATCCCGAAGTGCGTTCCTTGATCGAGCAGAATCGCGGAGCGGTCGAGCGGCTGGCCGGCGTGGAGGGCATAACTTTTGTCGAGTCGTCGTTAGCCAAGGCCGCAGGCGCACGCAGCACAGCGCGTTTCGACATTCGTGTGATTTACGAACGCAAGATCGATGCGGCTGCCGAACGCGATCGCCTCAACAAGGAACTGACGAAGCTCACGCACGAACTGACGCGCGCCACTGGACAGCTGAACAACGAAGCATTTCTTTCCAAGGCCCCGCCCCACGTCGTGGAAGGGCTGAAGAAACGGAAGTCTGAAGTCGAGATGTTGGTGCAGAAGACGAACGAAGCTCTGGGAGAGTTGGGAGCGTAGGAATTTTTAGCAGTCTAGGGTTCGATTACGAGAGGCTCAGCTTCACCTGCAGTTCTTCATTTTGACATTAGAGATCCGGTAACTCTCGAGGACAATTGTGGACTGGACAAGCCGAAGAATCACAGCAATCTTGGAAAATGCGTTGCTGGAAGATCGCGCCACTCGCGACGCGACCTCCTACGCCTGCATCGATGTGAACCAGCGTGCTTCGGCTACGATTCTTGCCAAGCAAGACTGCGTGCTCTCCGGAGTGGGCTGCATCCACCGTATCCTGGACGTGTTTGCCATGCTCGACGGCACCGTGACCTCGCACCCTGAGGTCACCAGCCACACCGAAATCTTCGATGGCGTGCGCTTGCGCAAGGGGCAGTCGATTGCCGTCATCGTTCACAATGCGCGCGTAGTTCTATCCTGCGAGCGCGTGATCCTGAACATCATGCAGCGCATGAGTGGCATCGCCACGCTGACTCGGCGCTATGTTGACGCAGTCGAAGGAACCAGGGCGATCATCCTGGATACCCGCAAGACCGTTCCCGGCCTTCGCATGCTCGACAAGTACGCTGTGACTTGTGGTGGAGGCCATAATCATCGTCTCGACCTGAGCGACGGCGTGCTGATCAAGAACAACCACATTGCCCTGGCGGGCGGCGCGGTGGAAGCGCTGGAACGGGCCCTGCACAATCGTCGTGGTTCGCAGCAGGTGGAGATCGAGGTCCGCTCGCTCGACGAACTCGATGCCGTACAGGAGCATGGCGCTGAGGCGGTGCTGCTCGACAACATGTCGCCCGACCAGGTTCGGCAGGCAGTCGAGCGGGTTCGCAAACTCGAGTTCCCCGTGCCGCTGGAAGCCTCGGGCGGAATCACGCTGGAGAACATTCGCGCCTACGCCGAAACCGGCGTGAATTTTATTTCCGTTGGAGCCCTCACGCATTCCGTTGCAGCGGTCGATCTGAGCATGCGCATCGGGCCGGTGTAAGGCAGCAATCAGCCGTCAGCTACCAGCATTCTCTCGTCAGCCGCTATCTACGTGTCATCCTGAGCGGAGCGACCGCCAGGAGCGCAGTCGAAGGACCTCCACACCACCCACAATCTTTTCTCTCCGCATCGCATCTAGCCATTCTCGGCTCTCTCCCGCATAATCTCTTTATCGCTCTTACTCCCCCAACTCGCGCCGATGTTCCGCCAGAGAGTCCCACCGATCAGCGCCTCGGCCGCATCGTGCGCCTTCTCAGCGACAACGCGACCGTCGTCATTAGTGGCACTCGCATCGCCGAAGAGCTTGGCACCACGCGCTCCGAGGTCTGGCGGGCCGTGCAACAACTCCGCGACTTGGGGGTGCAAATCACCGGACATCCTTCTACCGGTTATCAGCTGGAATCTGTTCCTGATCTTCTGCTTCCCGAGATCCTCCGCCCCATGCTGAATGGGACCATTTTCGCCTCGCACCTTCATCATTACTTTCGCATCGGATCGACCAACGTGACCGCCATGCAATCGGCCGCGCAGGGCGAGCCGGAAGGCGCAGTCTTCCTGGCCGAGCAGCAAACTGCCGGACGCGGGCGGGGCGCAAACTCCTGGGAGTCGGCCCAATCGGTCGGCATCTATTGCTCCGTCGTATTGCGGCCGGCCTGTTCTCCCGGCGATGCCCTTCCGCTTTCCCTGATCGCCGGTATCGCGGTCGCGGAGGCGGTCGAGCAGATCACCGGATTACGTTCCGATCTGCGCTGGCCCAACGACGTTCTGCTGGGTGGCCGCAAGTTCTGCGGCATTTTGACCGAGATGAACGCCGAAGCCACCCGTGTTCGCTACGTTGTGATGGGGATCGGAATCAACGTGAATCACACTTCGTTCTCCAGCGAGCTCGGACCCATCGCGACTTCGTTGCGTATGGAAAGCGGGCGCGATTGGTCGCGCGTCGCACTGACGGCCGCTCTGCTAAAATCGCTCGGCGACAAGTACCGCAGGATTGCAGAAGCTGGTGCGGCGGCGCGGCCCGGCATCCTGCAAGAATTCCAGCAGCGCTCCTCTTTCGCCAGCTCGCGCCACGTGCACGTCGATGAGGCCGGTGGCTACGAGGGCGTTACCGAAGGGCTCGACGATCGCGGCTTTCTGCTGGTGCGAACGAAAACGGGCCTGCGCACAGTGCTTTCAGGAATGGTTCGCGCGCTCGATGGGAAATAGAACATGCTATTAGTTCTCGACGTCGGCAATACCAATACCGTGCTCGGAGTGTTCGAGCCCACGCCCACCGAGCATGGCGCCGTGCACTATGGCCGCCTCATTGCGAACTGGCGCGTCTCTACTACCAAAACTCAGACCGTCGATGAGTATGGCGTTCTGTTTCGCAATCTGTTTGCGATGAGCGGTCTCGATGTCGGCTCGGTGCAAGGAGCGGTCGTCTCCTCGGTGGTGCCTCCGCTCGATTCCACCCTGCGCGAAGTTTGCGAACGTTATTTTCACTCTCGCCCACTGTTTATTGAGCCGGGCGTGAAAACCGGCATGCCGGTGCATTATGACAATCCAGCAGAAGTCGGCGCAGACCGCATCGTCAACAGCGTGGCGGCGTTCGAGAAGTTTGGTGGACCGTGCATTGTCGTCGACTTCGGCACGGCGACTACCTTTGACGTCGTCTCGCGTAAGGGCGAATACATGGGCGGCGTGATTACGCCCGGCATCGGAGTTTCGGCTGACGCGCTGTTCGAACGAACCGCTCGGTTGCCCCGAGTAGACATTCGCAAGCCCCCCCGCGTGCTCGCCACCAACACCGTCAACAGCGTTCAATCCGGTCTCTATTACGGATACCTGGGGTTGATCGATGGCATCCTGGAGAGGCTGATCGCGGAGTTGGGCGATGACGTCACCGTGGTCGCGACCGGCGGGCTGGCGTCTTTGATGGGCGGCGGCTCCAAGTACATTCGCGAGATTGACGATCTGCTCACTCTCGAGGGTCTGCGCATCATCTTCGAACGCAACCTGCCCCACGCTCGCCGCCGGGCCGATTCCGCTGCCGAGAATTCCGAGCCCACCGCACCTCGCAACACGCTCAGCACTACTCCGAAGCGCGATTGACGCTACACTGAAACAGGGCTCTTTACCAGGCCGGTATTTTGAGGGGCGTAGCCTTGGCTGCGCCATTGAGCTTTGATTTTTGTCATCCCGACCGTAGCGAAGGGGATCGGAGGGATCGGCGGTTCGACTTTCAGACGCGTAACGCCCGCATCGCGCCTAACATTGTGGAAACCTATTTCAACTACTTCACCGAAATCGAGGAGCATTTTCAGCGCCGGCGCGGCACCTTGTTGCTCATGTCGCCGTTGGACTGGGCGCTGATGGAAACCTGGAAGGATGCCGGTGTTCCGCTGGAGGCCGTGCTACGCGGTATCGATGCGACATTCGATAAATGGGAGCGGCGTCCGCGCAAGACGCGCAAGGTGAATGGACTGGCGTTTTGCGCACAAGAGGTGTTGGCCTCCGCTGAGGAATTGAAGGAGACTGCTGTAGGCGCCGCGCCCAGCCAGCCGCGGGATACAGGATTAGAACAGGCTTCGGTAGCCGATTTCCTCAAGCGCAACGCTGAGCAACTCGATCAGGTTGTGTTGCCGACTACGGCGCAAACGCTGGCGTACGAAACGGCTTCAACTCTGCGAAGCTTGGCGGAGTCTCTGTCGCAAACGACACCGGTCCAAATGGAAGATCTGGAGCGACGGCTGACCATTGCCGAGGATAAACTTTTTGCTGCGCTTCTGGCTGCCACCCCTGACGAAGCGCTCTTCCAGGTGCGCTCGGAAGCCGATCGCGATCTGGCGCCGTATCGGCGGAAGATGACTGCTCCCCAAATTGAGAAATTGCAGAAACAATATATTCATAAGCGTCTGCTGGAGCAGTATCAGCTGCCGCGCTTGAGCCTCTTTTATATGTAGCTGGCGACGCCGCAGAAAATTGGAGAACCTTTGCAACTGGAAATTGAAAAGCTGATTTATGGCGGGGAGGGATTGGCCCGGCTTCCGGCGGACGAACACGGCCGCGGTAAAACCGTCTTTGTGCCGTTTGTGTTGCCGGGCGAACAGATCGAGGCCTCCGTCGTCGAGAGTCGTCCTGGCTTTGTTCGTGCCTACCTGGACAAGGTGATCAAGCCCGCGCCCGAGCGCGTCGATCCCGCATGCTCGTACTTCGGCGATTGCGGTGGTTGTCACTATCAGCATATTAACTACGCGGCCCAACTTCGCTACAAGGCTGAGATTCTGCGCGAGACTTTGCGTCGAACTGCGAAGTTCGAGCTACAACACGAGATCGAGCTGCATTCCGCCGAGTCGTGGGGCTATCGTAATCGCACCCGCATGCATTTACGTCACCCCCCGCAGTTCGCGCTGGGCTACTTTCGTCATAACTCGCATGATCTGCTGCCGGTGGAATCATGTCCTATCAGCTCTCCGCTGATCAATCAGGCGATTGCTGAAGTCTGGAAACTTGGCCGTGCCAGTGCGCTGCCTGAGCCCGTGCACGGCTTGCAGTTTTTCTCCAACCATGACGACACGAAGATTCTGCTGGAAGCCTACGTTCGTCCCGGTAGCGCTGCCAGGGAATGCCAGTGGTTTGCCACCGCCTTGCATGAGGCGCTGCCGACGCTAGCCGGTGTCGTGGTGTTCGCTATCTCTTCGGCAGAAGATGAAACCCGGCAGCGAGCCCCATTGGCGTCGATCCATGCCGAACCCTCGCAGGCCATCGGAGCCGACTCCCTTCTGTACCACGCTGTGGGATATGACTATCGGGTGAGCGGCGGTTCTTTCTTTCAAACCAACCGCTTCCTGATCGACAAACTTGTGAAAGTGGTTGTCGGCTCACGGACGGGACGGGCAGCACTTGATCTCTATGCCGGGGCGGGTTTGTTCACTCCTCATCTGGCCCGCAACTTCGACCAGGTGGTGGCGATCGAAGCTTCTCCGCATTCCTTTGCCGACTTGCGGCGCAATGTTCCGCACAATGTTAAGTGCATTCGCAGCACCACAGAAGCTTTCCTGGCCGAGCGCGGATCCAAACTCGCACCCGACAGGATCATTGTCGATCCGCCGCGCGCTGGACTAGGAGAGAAAGCTGCCACCGCCCTGGGCCGCATGTCCGCCTCGCATGTGACCTATGTCTCATGTGATCCGGCAACCCTCTCGCGTGACCTGCGTGTGCTGTTAAAATTCGGTTATCGGGTCGAGCAAGTGCACCTGGCCGATATGTTTCCCCAGACTTACCACATGGAAACCGTCTTGCATCTGGCGCGCTAGCTCGAAAACCCTCGCCCGGAGGCACTATGTACGCGATCGCCATTTTGCGATATCGGAAACCGCTGGAAGACGTGTTAAAGCACGTCGAAGCTCATCGCGCTTACTGCCAGGGTCTGAAGCAGGAAGGTCTTCTGCTTGCTTCGGGGCCTCTGGCGCCGCGCCATGGTGGAGCGATGCTGCTGCGGGTTCCCGACGACGAAGCGCAGGCGACGCTGGACAGTATTCGCGACAACGATCCTTATACCCGGTTCGGACTCGCGCAATACGAAATGTGGCCCTGGGCTCCTGCTTTCGGCGCGGAGGACCTGGACCGCTTATAACCGCTCAAGCCCGCCGCCCCTTGCGTCAATCCGGGGCAGGCGTTGAGAGCCTCGGTGGCGGCCGTGTCGACAGCTTTGCCTTTGGCGAACAACGCTTCTACTCCTACCCCTAAGGAATCAAGACTGTATTGCGGAGGACAGGAACCCATCTTCCTGGCGGCGCTGGCCTTTTCAGCTGGGATCATCGCCGCCAACTATTTCTGGCGCGCGCCTCACGCCTGGCTGGTCTCTTTCCTGCTAGCGGTGGCTGGCACGATGTGCTTCCTGCGGCGATCGCCTCACGTGGCCTTCGCTTTCGGCATCCTGGCCATCACCCCCCTTGGTGGATTTTATCTTCAGGCCCGCGATGCCGGCCAAGTCGCGGTCGCCGCAAACCTCCAGCCCTTTGCCACCGGCGATAACGCCGCCGATGTGACCGGCTATGTCATCCGCGAAGGCTTGCTGCGCGACAGCCCGTACGGCGGCAAGCAGGAATCGGTTGACCTGGAGACCGAGCAGCTTCGGCTCGACAACCAGGTGCTCAACACGGCGCTCGGCATCCGACTAACTATCTACAGCAAGCAGACGGAAGAAGACGAAGCCCGCGATACTGGAGGCGAATCGCCGCTCCGTATTTACACCTACGGACAGCGTCTGCATTTGACCGCCAAGCTGCGTGCGCCGCGCAACTACCGGAATCCCGGCGCCATGGACATGGTGGGCTACTTCGCTTCGCAGGGAATTCGACTGACCGGCTCGGCGCGCGCCAGCGGCGTAGAAGTATTGCCCGGTTTCGTCGGTACTCGCATCGGTCTCTTGCGCAATGCTGTGCGACGCAGCGTTTTGGCTCGCATCCTGCAGCTCTGGCCAGGTGAGCGTGGAGCATTGATGCAGGCTGCCTTGATCGGAGGCCGCGCATTCTTCGGTCGCGATATCAAAACAGATTTTCAACGCACCGGTACCTATCACATTCTTGTGGTCTCGGGTATCAACGTCGGCATCCTGGCGTTCGCGGTATTCTGGGCATTGCGCAGGCTGCCGTTCGGCCCGGCGTGGGCCACCATACTCACCATTCTGCTTTCCTGGGGATACGCCTTCATCGCCGACCTGGGCTCACCCATTGTGCGTGCAACCATCACCTTAAATATTTATCTGATTACGCGATTGTTGTTTCGCGAGCGGGCCGCGCTGAATGCCCTGGGAATCGCTGCCCTGGGGATTCTGTTGGTGAATCCCAGAACTCTATTCGAAGCCAGCTTCCAGCTGACATTTCTCTCCGTGATCGCGGTCGCCGGTATCGCGGTACCGATATTGCGTCGCACCATCTATCCCATGCAGAACGGTCTCAGGAACATCGACTCGCCCGACTACGATTTTTCTGGACCCACCCGGGCAGCGGAATTCCGCGTTGAGTTGCGCCTGGTACGTGGGGCGTTGCGAGACCTGATCGGCCGGGGAGCGGCGAATTTTTTGACTGTTCGCGTTACCGGTTTTGTATTGGCTGCCGCAGAACTGTTGTTCTTGTCGACGGTAATCCAGATTGCGCTGGCTTTGCCGATGGCGTGGTATTTCCATCGGGCTACCGTCATGGCTTTGCCGGCCAACGCTCTGGTGATTCCGATCGCCGGCATACTTTTGCCCAGTGGGGTCTTGGCGGTTGCGCTTTCCTACGTATCGCACTGGCTGGCGTTGATTCCTGCCGCGATCGCCGGATACGCGCTGGATGCTCTTACCGGCACCATACGGATCATCGGCCACCTGCGAATTTCCGACGTACGGGTACCCACCCCGACCTTGGCCGTCTCAGTTTGCGCAGCCCTCACATTTGGAATGGCTCTTCTGTTCGCCAAGAGACGCATTTGGGCGGCAATCGGAATCGCGGGCCTGCTGGCTTCCGCACTTTGGATTGTCCTCTTGCCTCCCAAACCACAATGGCGTCCGGGGGTATTCGAAGTGACGGCAATTGACGTCGGACAGGGAGACTCGCTGTTACTGATCACGCCGGAAGGCAAAACTCTGCTGCTGGATTCAGGCGGCCTGACTGGCAACCTCCGCTCCGACTTCGATGTTGGCGAAGAGGTCGTGTCCCCCTACCTTTGGTCACGAGGAATTCGCCGGCTGGATGCGGTCGCCATTTCGCACGCCCACAGCGACCACATGGGCGGGATGCGCAGCATCATTGCGAATTTTCAACCGCAGGAACTCTGGTTCGGCGTGGAATCGGCGGCTCCAGGATTCGTTGACGTGGAGCAGGCGGCCCGCTCTCATCGGGTGGTCTTGAAGTCATGGGTGGCTGGCGAATCGTTCGATTTTGGAGGGGTTCACGTACGGGTGTTGAATCCTCAGGTGGGATGGCAGTCCAGCAATCCAGACGACCAATCTCTTGTTCTACACATGCAATACGGCTCGACGTCGGCGTTGTTGGTCGGAGACGCGCACAAACGAATCGAGAAAATCATGGCAGAAGAGTCTCCGCAAGCCGATCTCCTCAAGGTAGGACATCACGGCAGCGCAACTTCCAGTTCGCCGGAATTCCTGGCCGCAGTCAGGCCGCGCTTCTCCGTGGTATCGGTGGGATTCTACAACTCGTTTGGACACCCCCGGACCGAGGTGATGCAGCGTTTCGCCGAAGCCCATGTTCCGACCTACCGCACCGACCTCGCCGGGGCCGTTTCGTTTTACCTGGATGGCCAGAACGTCAGCGCTAGGCCGGTTCCTCGCTGACCGCCTCGTCCTCATCGGTGGTGGGATGATTACGATATTCCTCGATAGTCTGTAGCGCTTCTTCCGCTTGGTCCGGCCGCACCATCACCACCACCCCGCCAACCCCCGGCAGTATGTCCTGTGGAGCCTCACGGTTCTGGGTCATGGCCTCGATGCCCGCCGATTCCAGTAAACCGCGAACCACCATCGCCTCAGACTCTTCGTCACTGTCAAAAACCTTTACCAGTTCTTCGTGCCCTTCTGCTTTCTCTGCCATAGCTCCTCCATGAGATTCGATGCAAAGGGCTGGTTCACCGCCGTTTGCAATATTGCTGGTTTGCGGCTGAAATCTCGCCGTTTCGGTGTATGATGCCGCCCAACCCTGACAAGTCCAAGAGTGGGCTTTTCGGGATTCTGGTTCGCCCACCGTAAGGCTGCGCAACGGCAGGGCGACCGCGCACATCAAATTGTAACGAAAAGTCACCGGCACGACTCGACCAGACTGCCAAGGCGGTTGGTTCCGCCGGAGGGATTCATGGGGCTATCGGAACGCAAGGAAGTGCTGGGATCGCAGACCGAGCATAGCGAGCAGGAAGAGGAGCGACGCAAGCTGCGCCGCCTGCAGATCATGATGAACATGGTGATGTCGGTGATCGGCCAGGACCAGGATCTCACCGTGGAGGAGGCAGCGGAACTGGCGGCCAACGCCAAGCGGGCCGCCCTGGCCATGTTTCCCGACAAGGAGTTCGCCTACGACATTCTCTACAAACCACGCTTGCAGCGGCTCATGGCCGAGCGCTTCCATCTGCAGTAGGGCGTTTACTTGCTGATGCTGGTTAAGTAAACCGTCAAAGTTCCCCAGAAAAGCTTGGCCCGCATCTGCACCGGCAGGTGCCGTTCGTCGTCGGTGTACCAAATCCAAATGCGGCCCTTGTTCTTGAGCAGCGTTCCCGAATCGCCCTCGGGCCCCACCCGTATCGTCTGAAAAGTTCCGGCTGGAGTTTTGACCTGCTCCTTACCTTCCACGTGCGCCTGCACGGTCACCGTCTTGCTGCCATCGTTGAGAGGAAAGGTGTAGGTTGCGCCCTGTTGCAGCGGGAGGCTGGCCACGTAGAGGACCCCGGATACAACATCGGTAACACATCCGGGAATGTCATTTTCTGTTCTCTTCTGCTGATTGGTTTGCAGGTTGTGTTCTTCCAACACAGATTTTCCGCGGCTATAGTCGAAGGTGATAACGGTATCGCGGCGATGCGAGCCTTCCTCCGTGTGCTTCGTCAGCTTCGCGGAACACAGAGTCTTGCTATCCAAATAGGCGTCGAAGCGATCCTGCACGCGATACAGCAGGGCAACTGCGCCGCTGGAATCGGCAGTAGCTGCAATGTGTTCCTGCGATCCCGATCGTTCGATACGAAGCGTCGCAATACCAGCGGTCCAAAAGCGCCACTCCCCTTCGAAGTGCAGCGTTTGACCGTAGGGAAACTGAAACCCCGGCCGCAATGGCTGGAGATGCGAAGCCGACCCAATTTTCGTTTCTGTTTGCCCTTGCGAAGACGGACGTCCAGCTTGCGGAAGTATGTCTGCTGGGGCGCTGTACAAAGGCGCGGTGGTCGATCTCAGCAAGAGAACGAGTACAAGAAAAAAACGCGTGATAGAAGTCACCTTCACCCGGTGAGCCAGAGAATTTTCGCAACGAGGACCGCTAGCATCGCTGCGGCGCCTAGCAGGGCATTGTACTCGCGATGACGAAAGTATAACTCAGGCGAGAACCCGGCCGTGATTCCACTCAACCACAGAGTGCGCGGCACCAGGCTCGGCACTCGCTGCATGTATTCCGCATAGGCAGGAAATTGAGCACCCAGATAAGATTGTTCGGCGCGAATGACAGGCACATAGATCACAACGAAGTAAACCAGCAAGATCAGACCGATCCAGACATCGCGAGCCGCGACCACAAATCCAACACCAAGAAGTATCGATCCTAAATAGAGAGGATTGCGCACGTAGGCATACGGTCCCGTCGTGGTTAGCTCGCGGTCCTTCTTTACTTGACCGGAAGCGAATGCGCGGATCATTAAACCGAAAGCCGCCAGCGCCAGGCCGATGGCCAACGATCGCCAGCTTGGTTTTGCTCGCCAGATATAGAACACCGCGAAAAGAAATCCCAGCGGCACGCGGATGCGGCGAGCGATCCGGCTCCAGGTCACAGCCGGCTTGCTAGACGTAGGATCAGCCACGCCGCTCTCCGAGCAATTGCTCAGCCGCGGCGATCACGGCTTGGGCGTCGATCGACACCAGTCCCTCATCGGGACGATTGGTGTGAGTGGTGTTATCGATGCTCTCCGCATTGCGCAGAACCACGCTGCGCGTGCCATAAGGTCCGTTGCGATCGGGCCGGGTCGGTCCAAACAATGCGACTACAGGAACGCGTAGACCGGCTGCCAGATGCATGGGGCCGGTATCGCCGCCCACGAAAAGACTGGCACGCCGGGTAAGCGAAATTAACTCCGTGATACTGCAGGTAAGAGGAAGTGCGAGGTTGCCGCTCGCCGTGCGAACTTCTTTGGCGAGAGCTTCTTCGCCGGGCCCGTGATTTACCACCACCGTTATCCCGCGATTTGCCAGCGCGCGTGCGACTACACCAAACGATTCCGCCGGCCAGCACTTCGCGCCCCACCCAGCACCTGGATTCAATATTGCCAGGGGTTTGCCACCGACCTTTCCATAAACACGGTCTGCCCAAACTTCTGCCGCTGGTTCCAAAGGAAAGGCAGGGTCTACATGTTGCAACTCGTGGCCGGCGATAGTTGAGGCAATTGCCAGCCCTTGGTCCACGACGTGAGCGCCGCGAGGATCAACTTGCCGTGTGTAGAACATGCTGGCCGGACCCTCGCGCGGATGGGAAGAGCCAAGGCGGATTTTTGCACCTGATGCCCTGGCCGCCAGTGCCGAGCGAATCGCCCCCTGAAGATCGAGTGCCAGATCGTACCGCATCTGCCGAACGTCTCGCCGAAGAGAACTCATTTCTCTCCAGCTTTCCTTCGCGAGTAATGCTTTGCGCCACGTCTTAAAGTTTGCGATGTGGATCCAATCAGCCAGCGGCTTGAGCGGAGAGCGTGGCTCCGCGTACTCGCTCGCGCGGGAACAAAGCAATTCGGCCCAGCGCTCTTCGATCAGCCATCCGATTTTCACTTCAGGCTTCGCTCGACGCAACGCCGCGACTGCCGGCATCGCGTGGATAATGTCTCCCATGGCGCTCAAGCGGACCACCAGGACACGATCAGGCAGGGGAATCGGCGAGTCGATCCCAGCCGTTTGCGAAGATCGGCTCTGGCCCGGCGACGATACAGGAGCACTCACCGTACGGTGTGCCCTCCGCTTCCCGCCCGCAATTGCGACAACAGCGCGGTTGTGGAGTGGTCTTTGGGATCACCCACAATCTCAATACGGCCACCGTAAGCCAGCACTTCGTCGCGTTCGGGAACGTTCTCGCGAGTGTAGTCGGTGCCTTTGGCCTGGACATCGGGGTGAATTTCGCGAATTAGCACACGTACATCCGGCTCATCGAAAATTACCACTGCGTCGACATCAGACAATGCCGCGACAATCTCCGCACGCTCCGTGGCCGGCATGAACGGACGTCCTTCCCCCTTAAGTTGCTCAACGCTTCGATCCGAATTCATGGCTACCACCAGCATTCCGCCCAGCGCCTTTGCTCCCCGGAGATAGCGGATATGTCCGACGTGCAGCAGGTCGAAACAGCCGTTTGCCAGCACAATCGACTGGCCGGCCCCGCGCCATTCCGCCACGCGTTCGCGCAACACGTTGCGCGGCACGATTTTGAGATCGCTATCGTTCACCCAGACATCGCCGCAGCGTACTGATCGATGGCGGCCTGCAACTCCTTGCCGGAAACAGTGGCAGTACCGCGTTTCATTACCACAATGCCTCCGGCGAAATTTGCCAGTCTGGCCGCCGAAGGCGTATCCGCGCCCGCCGCCAAAGCAGCCGTGAAGGTTGCAATCACCGTATCGCCGGCGCCCGTCACGTCCACAACCTGATCGGCGCCGTAAATCGGAATCATCAGCGGCGACGCGTCCTTCTCGAAGGCCACCATGCCATCGCGGCCGCGGGTAATCACCAGCGACTCCAGCGCCATGTCAGTCATCATTCGCTCGGCCGCCGAAAACAGTTTCTTATCGTCATGGCCGATCCTCACTCCCAACGCCTCTTCTACTTCGGGTTCATTGGGAGTTGCAGCCGTGGCGCCTTCATATTCCAGAATGCGATAACGCGAATCGACCGTGATGGGCTTATTTTCCAGACACCCATTCGATTTTACAAAGGTCAGCAATCGCGGCGTGGCCGCTCCGTATCCGTAGTCGGAAATCAGGAACGCATCGGAAGCGGTGGCATACTCCCGCGCTGTGTTCACCAGGTTGAGCAGTGCGGGATGCACCTCGTCCAGCGGCTCGGCTTCGCGATCCACGCGTACCACCTGCTGGCGGCTGGTGTGCGACATGCCGGCCAGAATACGGGTTTTGGTCGTGGTTGTGTATCCCTTCAACCGCTGAATGCCGCTGGTGGAAACCTTTTTCTCCCGCAACAGGTCCAGCAATAAGCTGCCGGCCTCGTCATCCCCTAGCACTCCGACTGGCAGAACATTTACGCCCAGAGACGCCAGGTTCATCACCGCATTGGCGCCGCCTCCGGGAAGTATGCTGCGCTCCCGGTGTTTCAAGATCAACACCGGCGCTTCCCGAGAGACCCGGGCGATTTCGCCAAACACGAACTCATCGGCAACCAGATCCACGAGGGCCGTAATCGAAACCTCGGAAAACGATTGGACAATTTTCTTCCAGCGTTCCGCGTCTTTGGGATGCTTATTCATGAACTCAAATGAATGCCCGGTGCATGAACGGAGCCACCGGGCGCTGCGTAACCCTCAATTGTCTCACGCAGGCTGGGGATTGCGCTCGCGAATCCTGGCCAGGAGTGCGTCGACTGCGGCGACGGAATCTTCCAGCCGCATCGTCAAGGGAACGATGTGGATTGGTGACATCGCCGACAGGTAAGGGCCTAAATTCACCGCATCTTTTTCCGTCGTGACGAAGGCTGCGGCGCCTGACTGTTCTCTGAACTGCATCAGATCGTGAACGCCTTCGTCATCCCGGTAATAAGGGTAATGATCGCGGAAGCTACGAGTACCGGCCAGCGTAACGCCCTCCGCTCTCAACTGATCGAAGAAGACTTGGGGTCGCGCGATTCCGCAGAACGCGAAGCACCGCTCCTTCACGTCGGAAGCAACAATGTTTCGCTGCACTCTCCACACCGGCTGCTTTGCGAGCGAAAGGCCGTCGCTGGAAGTCTCGTTGGTCAATACAATGGCATCCGCTCGCGCAAGGGACGATAACGGCTCGCGTAGTTTTCCAACCGGCAGCAAGGTATCCTTCACATCAGTCGGCGTGACCATGACGATGTCGAAGTCGCGCGCCAGACCACGATGCTGGAAGCCGTCATCCAATAAATGTAATTGAGGACCGAACTTCTTTTCGGCGCATTGGCCGGCAGCGTAACGGTCTTCCCCGACGACAACGGGCACTTGCAACTTGCGCGCGATCAGCAAGGGCTCGTCGCCAAAGTCTCGCGGCGACCCCTCCGGATCGACCAGCGCCACGCCTTTCGTGGCCCGGCCGTAGCCGCGGGTGAGCACATCGAACCGGATGCCGCGTTCTTTCAGCAATTCACCCAGCGCAATCAAGAATGGCGTTTTGCCGGAGCCGCCGACGGTCAGGTTTCCGACGCTGACCACCGGTCCCTGCAGCCTGCGAATGGACAAGGAGCCACGGTCGTAGAGTTGGTTCCGCGAGCGTACCACCGCGCTGTAGAGCGCAGAAAGCGGATTCACGCGCGCCTCTCCGCAGACACTTCGACCTTGGCGACCGACACGACAGCAGGCAGCAAACTGAGCAATGCGTTCACGGTTCGTTCCGTCGCTCCCTGTTGGGAGCGCACAACTTCGAAGGCGCGGCGGCCGAGAGCTTCCCGCTCAACATCATTTTCCAGCAACTGCAAGACAGCCGGAGTCAAGGATTGCGGAGTGACCACTTGCAGCGCATTGGTTTTGCTAAAAACTTCCACCATGTCGCGGAAGTTTTCGGTGTGCGGGCCCACCAGAATGGCGCTTCCGAACTGCGCGGCTTCCAGTACATTGTGTCCACCACGCGGCACCAAGCTACCCCCGATGAAGGCGATGTCGGCAAACTGGTACAGGCTGGCCAACTCGCCAATAGTGTCGAGGAGAAAAATGCCGCCAGCGATCGGTTTCCCTCCATCCCACAGCGAACGCCTCTGAGCCCTAAGTCCAGAAGAAGCCAGAAGAGACGCCACTGCATCGAAGCGTTCGGGATGACGCGGCGCCAGCACCAGCAATGCGCCCGGATATCGCGATACCACCTGCCGGAACATCTCCAGCAACATCGTCTCTTCGCCTTCGAGCGTGCTGCCAGCCACGATCAGCGGGCCAATTTCTTCGCGTTCCGAGGCTGCGGCAAATGAGGAGACGATAGGCAGTTCCGGCGGCAGCTTCACTTCAAATTTCAGGTTTCCGCTGACGTGAACGCGGTCGGCGGGCGCTCCAATCTGAACCAGCCGGCGTGCATCTTCGTCGCTTTGAGCCAGAAACAGATCGACATTCGTCAGCACATGCGCCAACAATCCGTGAAAGCGCAAGTAGCCAGGGAGCGAGCGGTCGGAAACGCGGGCGTTCACAACCGCGACAGTGGTCCCAGAGAACTTGGCCCAGCTTAGGAGGTTGGGCCAGAACTCGCTTTCCGCCAGGACCAGAAGTTTCGGATGCAAGGCTTGTAGGTACGCTCGCACGGCGAATGGAAGGTCCAGCGGAAAATAGAAAACGTTATCCGCGCCGAAGCGTTCTCGCGCCAATTTCTGTGCGGTGTCCGTAGTGGTCGAAACGACGACGCGCCAGCCCGGAAGCTGGGCTTTGAGTTCTTCGGCAACCCGCGAACTGGCTAGCACTTCGCCCACGGAAACAGCATGAATCCAAATCGTGTCAGGAGAGACTTGGTGGAAAAGTCGATCGGGGACCTTGCCTAATCGCTCGCTCCATCCGGTGCGGTATTTGCCGTGACGCAGCATCTGCAGCAGCCACCACGGTGTGCTGAGAATCAGCGCCAGAAACAGGAGGAAACTGTAGAGCGAATACACCTTGCGATTGTAAAGCCTGGACGGAAAGGTAGCGCCACCAACGCGGAGGTAAGTGGAAATCTTACGGTTACGAAACCTCGCTAGCGAGCATCCCACTCGGAAAGAACGGATGCTGCGGTGACGCCAGTTTGCCCGTCACCGGAAAGGACATACTTCAACACTTCGATATGATCATTGTCGTAGAATCCGACTTCCCGAATCCTGGACGCTGTGCTGATCCGGACAACGATGCCATCGCAATTATCAGTGATCCGGGCGATGCTCCAGTTCGTAAGGAATGTCTCTTTTTTCAAGTCCTCGCAAGAGTTCAGCGAGTTCCTTCGCATTGAATGATTCGGCCATTCCTTCTTCTCGAGCTGGTTGGATGTGCCTCAGGGCTAAACCCAGTGCCAAGCATATGTACGGACGGCCTGAAGGCCGTCCCCTTCAAAGATCAGACTTCAAACAGAGGTACCTATGCGCAGAGCTCTTTATGCGTTGATTGCCATGCCAAACACTGCGTTCGCCGCGTCCAGCATCGCCTCGGACAGTGTAGGATGCGCGTGGATGATATTCGCCAGTTCTTCCGCCGTGCATTCCATCTCCAGCGCCAGCACCGACTCGGCGATCAACTCGGTGGCGTTCGGGCCGATGATGTGTACACCCAGAATCTCGCCATACTTCGCGTCGGTCACAATTTTGATGAAGCCCTCATGCTGACCCACAATGCTGGCACGGGAATTTGCGGTGAACGGGAATTTGCCGATCTTGACGTCGTAGCCCTTCTCTCTGGCTTTGGCTTCGGTTAGTCCGACGCTCCCGATTTCCGGATGGCAGTAGGTGGCATTAGGAATCCGCTCGGGCTTGATCGTCTTGACTGGCTTGCCGGCGATGTGAGTCACCGCGACAATGCCTTCCATCGCGCCCGAGTGCGCCAACTGCGGATAGCCGACTACGATATCGCCGATCGCGTAAATGCCTGGCTCATCGGTGCGCATGTATTTATCGATCTTGACGAACCCACGCTCCAACTGAATCTTGGTCTTCTCAATGCCAACGTTGTCGGTACGCGGCGCGCGGCCCACGGCCACCAGCACCTTTTCGGCTTCGATCTTCTGTTGCTTGCCATCGACCGCGAAGGTAACCGCCACGCCCTCCTGCGTTTTCTCAATCTTCTCGACTTTGGCGTTCACGAATCCGTTAATGCCACGCTTGCGGTAAACCCGCATAAGTTCCTTGGAAACCTCTTCGTCTTCCACCGGAACGTAACGCGGCAGCATTTCCAAGATGGTCACGTCCGCGCCGAAGGACTTGTAAATGCTGGCGAATTCGACGCCGACCGCACCTGACCCGATGACGATCAGCGACTTCGGAATATCGTTCAGGCTCAGCACTTCAATGTTGGTCAGAATTCGCGAGTCGGGTTCCATCCCGGGCAGCATTCGCGCTACCGAACCAGTCGAGAGGATCACGTTCTTCGCCTTGATCGATTTCTGCTCGCTGCCCTCGAGGGCAACGCTAAGAATTCCGTCTTTCGCCGGTCCGGTCAATTTGCCGCACCCGCGAATGACGTCGACTTTGTTCTTCTTCATCAGGAACTGCAAGCCTTTGGCGTGCTTGTCGACGATGCCCTGCTTACGCTTCTGGATGGCGCCCCAGTTCAGCGAGACGCCGGCCGTGTTCTCCAGCCCGAGTTCGGTGCCTTCCTTCACATGGTCGTAAACTTCGGCGTTAAAGAGCAGAGCCTTGGTAGGAATGCATCCCACGTGCAGGCAAGTTCCGCCCAGCTTTTCATGCTTCTCGATGAGAGCGGTTTTCAGGCCTAATTGTCCGGCGCGAATGGCGGCAGTATAACCGGCAGGTCCGCTGCCGATGATGGCTACATCATAGATTGTCTCTGGCAAGTTCGTGCTCCAGTTCTAGGGTAAAGATTTCGAGCTTCTTCCGTCCGACGGCGCAAAGCAACGGCGCCCGGAACTGCGGACAGCCCTTTAGTTGGGAATAATGGCAACAATCAAATAGATGATTGTAAATCACCGGAAGAAGCAAAGGCTGAGCGTCGGGCGCCCGCTAAGGTTTGCTTCACGAATTGTCATTACGAGTGCCCGGCTTTAGGGGCGAGGATTCTACACTCCGCGATAAAGGCAGAAAACCACATCCCGGGCCACGCTCGTGATGGCAAATCTGAGCCAGGGACTGCGCTATTCCAGGTGTAACAGGCTTCCTCCAGGCCGCCGTCTTCAATGCTATGCTGACATAGTCACGACATGAAACGCGTTGTCGAAGAACCTGCCGTTACCGCTGATACCGCAGGGGAGCCAACCCCGCGCCGGCTTAAGCTTGTCGGCAATGCGCTTTTCGTTCTGCTGATTGTCATTGTCGCCGCCGCAGGCGCAATTTGCGGTCTGGTACTGGTCTATTCCACCGACCTCCCACAGGTTACCGAGCTCGAACACTATCGTCCCAGCACCATCACTCAACTGTATGACGACCAGGATCGGGTTATCGGGCAGTTCGCGCTGCAAAGGCGCGTCATCGACACCTACAACGACTTCCCCAAGGTCCTGCGCGATGCGCTGATCTCCACCGAGGACAAGGAGTTTGAAAAGCATTGGGGAGTGGACGTGTGGCGCGTGTTTGGCGCGGCCTGGCGCGACGTGGTGCTGGATAGCCGGGCGCAGGGAGCTTCGACGCTCACCATGCAGTTAGCCCGCAATCTGTTTCTCTCGCCCGACCGCAACTTCCGGCGCAAGATGCAGGAGGTGATGCTGTCGATCCAGATCGAGCGGCGCTTCACCAAACCCCAGATTTTCACTCTGTACGCCAACCAGATCTACCTGGGACACGGGGTTTATGGATTCGAGGCGGGCGCGAATTTCTACTTCAGCAAGAAGGCCAAAGATCTGACGCTGGAAGAAGCCGCCGTCCTGGCCGGCCTGCCCAAGGCGCCAAACTACTATTCGCCGATCAACAATCCGGAACGCGCTCTGCGCCGTCGCAACCTGGTGATCAACAACATGCTGGAGGATGGAAAGATAACGGCTGCGGAAGCGCTGCGGGCCAAGGACGCCCCTCTGCAACTCAAACTGCAGGCTGAGCCGAACGATATTGCGCCGTACTTTGTGGAGGAAATCCGGCAGTACCTCGAGAAAAAGTATGGCGCCGAGGAAGTGCACGAAGCGGGCCTGCGGGTTTACACCTCGCTGAATCTGGAAATGCAGCGGGCCGCTCAACAAGCGGTGCGCGACGGCCTGGCCGCCTACGAACGCCGTCACGGCTGGAAGGGTAACCTGCTGAACATCGTCGCTAACGGCGATTCGCTCGCGACTTATCGCCACGTAGATTGGGATGAGAACATTGGGCCCGGCAGCTATGTGCATGCACTGGTGACTGAAGTGGATCCGCTGGTGGCAACCATTAAGTTTGGCAACTACGAAGCGCGACTTGGCCCCGAAGAAATCAAGTGGACACGGCATCCCTCGGCCCGCGAGTTTCTGACCGTCGGCGACATTGTCTACGTCAAAGTCGACGAACTGAATGGAACATTCAGCCGGGTTTCTCTGGAGCAAGAGTCGGGAGTGCAGGGCGCGCTGATGGCTCTCGATAACTCCACCGGCGACGTGAAGGCCATGGTCGGCGGACGCGACTTTGAGCAGTCGAAGTTTAACCGCGCTACCCAGGCGTTACGCCAGGTGGGCTCGTCGTTCAAGCCTTATATCTACACCGCTGCCATTGATCAGGGACTTACTCCGGACGACACTGTGCTGGATGCGCCAGTGACGTTCAACACGGCCTCCGGCCCCTATACTCCGCACAACTACGACGGCAAGTTCGAAGGCGTGATTACCTTCCGCCACGCGCTGGCTGAATCGCGCAATATTCCTGCACTCAAAGTCACGGAGCGCGTAGGGGGCATCAAGACCGTCATTGAATACGCGCGCAAGTTCGGCATCACGTCACCTCTGCTGCCGTACCTGCCGGTGGCTTTGGGCGCAGCTGACATTACACTCGCCGAACAGACAGCGGCGTTCACCACATTTCCTAATGACGGCGTGCGCGTAATGCCACGCTACATCCGCAAAGTGACCGATTATGAAGGCCGCGTGCTGGAAGAAAACTATCCGGAAGTAAAGGACGTGGTCAGCGCCCGCACGGCCCGGATCATGACTTACATGTTGCGCGAAGTGGTGCTGCACGGCACCGGATACGCCGCTAGCAAGCTGAATCACCCACTGGGCGGTAAGACGGGAACCACCAACGATTTCACGGATGCATGGTTCGTTGGCTTTTCCCCATCGATAACCTGCGGCGTCTGGGTGGGCTTCGACGAGAAGAAAACTCTGGGCAACAAAGAAACCGGCGCCGCTGCGGCCCTGCCCATCTGGATGGACTTCATGCGGGTAGCGCTGGAAGGGCGCGAGTCGGAAGATTTTGCTGCGCCTCCCCCGAGTACGCCCAGGGCGGTCGTCGAGAAGGTGGATACGCCCGAGGCCAGCGCGGGTGATAGTGAGGCGCACTGATGCGACGCTTCTTTCGCTATCTGGTGCGAGTGCTGGTACTGATCGTGGTCTTCATGGCGTCACTGCTGACCGCGATGCGATTTGCGATACACGGACGTCAGACCACGATTCCTAAAATCGTGGGCATGACCTCGGGTCAGGCCGAGCGAACACTGGCGGACCATGGACTGGTGCTGGAAGAAAACGACCGTTTCTTCAGCTCCGATGTGCCGCCGGGCCGGGTGATGTCGCAGGCTCCGGCGCCGGGGGCGCAGGTGCGGCGAGGCTGGCACGTCCGGGTCGCGGAAAGCATGGGACCGCAGCGGGTAGTTATCCCCGATCTTCTCGGCGGCAGTGAGCGGGCGGCGGAGATCAACATCCGGCGGCGGGGACTTGAGTTGGGGAGCATCGCGACGGCCACGATTCCCGGGGCTCCCGGCGATCAGATTGTTGCGCAGAGCCCGCCGGCCAATGCGGTGAATGTCTCAGCACCGAAAATTAGTGTGCTGATGGCAGCGCCCGAGGACCGGAGCTCCTTTGTAATGCCCGACCTGATCGGGCGAAGCGAAGACGACGCCGTCAACGAGATAGTGAGCGCCGGCCTGCACGTGGCAGGGATCTCCAGCCAGGCAACCGCTGCCGCTCCAGTGAATGCCGCCGACACTCCACCGTCAGGAACCCGCACGGTCGTGAGGACCTCACCGGCAGCGGGCGAGAGAGTGTATGAGGGTCAGGGTATCGGGCTCCAAGTAACGCAGTAAGGCTGCGGTTCGCTCTTCGCCCTTCGCTCTTGGATCGCTTCGGATCCTCACTGCACCGCTGAAGCGGTGCTGCACCCGATACGGCAGGTTGGGAGAGCGAACGGCGAAGAACGTCCTTATAACTCTGACGCGACAATCGCGTCAGCTTCAATTTCCACCAGCATCTCGGGCGCGACTAGCGCGGAAATGCCGATCATGCTTGCGGCGGGACGTATGTCGCCGAAGACCTCCCCATGCGCCTTGCCGACCTTTTCCCATTGGCTGATATCAGTGATGAAGGTACGCGTCCGCACCACGTCGCGGAAACTGGCTCCTGCCTGTTCCAAGGCGCGGCCAATGTTCTTCAGGGTCTGCACTGCCTGAGCGTAGGCGTCGCCCTGCCCAACGATCTTGCCGTCGGGGCCGGTCGCGACTGTCCCAGCTACCGAAACAAACGGGCCAACTTTGACAGCGCGTGAGAATCCGACAATGGGTTCGTAAGGGGAATTGCCTGAGATGTTCTTGCGTTCCATGCTGCCTCCCGGAAACGAATTGTGTCATATCTCGAGCGCCCCTTTTTTTTGGTTGCCTGCAAATTTTGGCAGTCAACCTCGCGGTGTGCTGATAACGGCCTCGAAGACCGCGCGAACACAAGTGCTGCAGCCAACCAAACCCGCATGTATAGCGCATCAAACTAACATGTGTGACTTGCTGAATAATTACGCCGAAGCTAATAGCGGCTGGCCAGGTTTACAAAGAGTGAACCCGTTCAGTAACTGGACGCGCAAGAAACGCTTGCACTCGAAGAAGAAAGTGCGATAAGTACTCGCATCACATAAGTTGATTGTGCAGGTTTGCGAGCTAAGGAGATAAGTAAACTCCATGATTCCCGAATCCCATGCCCTGCAGGAGCTGTTCACCGACCTGATCCACCAGCATTTTGACCGCGACATCGGACTGCGCGATTCCGAGGTGCAGGACTACATTGTCAACATGCTGGCCGAATTCTGCGAGTGCGAGCAACTGTTCAAGGTATGCAACGCCGGCGGCCGCCCGCTGGGAGACGTGGGCGAGATGTTGCTGGAGTCGGACCCCATTTACGGTCCGGCGCCATCGTTCGACCGCGAGCGCCAGGTGCGCAAGCACATTGGCGATTACACCCTGTTTTTCTCCGGCATGTTTCCCGAGAGCATCAATCACTATCGCCTGCGGCGGCAGCGTCTGGAGAATCTGGTCGACTTCATCAAAGCCGGCAAGGAAAGCTACTACATCGTCTCCAAGTTCGACCAGTTTGAGTACGCTCGCCTGGCGCCCCTTTTCGCCAAACTGGCCCGCGATTTCGAGTCATGCGTTTATGGACTGAACCTGGTCAAAGGCGATCTGGAAGAGATGCAACATCCGATTACACAGCGAGCGAAAGAGATCGTGATGTGATGGTCCCGATCGGCAGGAAGGCACGGAGAGCAGCCGTGCCTTTTTGTTTTGCAGGGCGGTGACAAATTGCAGCCAGATGCGTCCAACGATCCGTAGAGACAAAGGGAAAGTGACGTCGCTCTTTCTCCTGAGAGCGTTGCGGAAGTGATGCGCGGGGCCCGGGGCAACCCGGGCCTTCTTGCGTTCCGGATTTCTGCGATACTAGAGAGTAGGCTCGCTGAGGCGGGCGCAGCAGCTCATGGACTCAATCGCAGATCCCAAATCCGTTAAAGTAAATGTCACCACCGGTACCGGCGTGGAAATCGAGTGGAAGGACGGCCATCGCAGCGCGTTCAGCTTCCCTTTCCTGCGCGATGCCTGTCCCTGCGCCCTGTGCAATGAGGAGCGCGAGAAAGACGGCCGTCAGCCGGGTGATCCGCTGAAGCCGATCGCGGGTTCGTTGCCCATGTTCAAAGCGGCAGCGCGGCCGACGGAGGTGGAGCCGGTCGGCAAGTACGCTATTCGCTTCTCGTGGAACGACGGCCACCAGCATGGCATCTATTCCTGGCAGTATTTGCGCGAGAACTGTCCTTGCACCGAATGCAAGGCGCATCGCGCCATAGACGCCCCGTCCGTCAGTAGCAGACCCAATTAATTCGCGAGTGCCCTCAACTTTGTCGTCGTATCTGAGCAAACTGAATCCGCAGCAGCGTGAAGCCGTCGAGGCGGTGGACGGGCCGGTGCTCATCCTGGCCGGGGCCGGGAGTGGGAAGACCCGCGTCATCACCTATCGCATTGCCCATCTGATCGATGGCATCGGCGTACAGCCCGACTCGATTCTGGCCGTGACCTTCACCAATAAAGCGGCGTCAGAGATGGCCAGCCGGGTGGAGTCGCTGGTGGGAGCGCGCTCGGTATCGAAGCCGCTGATTTCCACGTTTCACTCTTTCTGTGTTCGCTTGTTGCGTCGCGATATTGAGACGTTGCAGATTGGCGGAAAGGGCTACCGCAAAGATTTCGTGATTTACGACGAGGCCGATCAGCAGAATGTGGTCAAAGCGGCGATGCGGCGACTGGGAATCGACGATAAGCAACTGACTTCGCGCAACGTGCTGGGGCAAATCTCCTGGGCGAAGAACCACATGCTTGATCCGCAGGAGGCTTATCTGCGATCGGGTGATCCCAAGACGGAACGCGTCGCCCACATCTACGAGGTCTATAGGCAGGAACTGGCGAAGTCGAACGCGCTCGATTTTGACGACCTGCTGCTGTACGCGGTGAAGGTATTGAAGGCGTCTGGTGAGACGCGGGAGCGCTACAACCGGCGCTACCGCTACATCCAGGTGGACGAATACCAGGACACGAACCGCCCGCAATACGAACTGATGCGCATGCTCGCGGGCAGCGAACACAATGTCTGCGCGGTCGGCGATGAAGACCAAAGCATCTATTCGTGGCGCGGCGCCGACATCCGCAACATTCTCGAGTTCGAGCAGGATTTCCCCGAGGCCCGCATCATCCGCCTGGAGCAGAACTACCGCTCGACCCAGAACATTCTGCAGGCAGCATCGGCGGTGGTGGCGAAAAACATCAAGCGCAAGGGCAAGAACCTTTGGACCGACCGCTCTGGCGGGGCGCAGATCGGCTACTACGAAGCTCCTGATGGCGAGAACGAAGCACTCTTTGCCGCAGACTATATCGCCAAATACCTGCGTCAGGCGCAAGCAGAGAAGGGCGAGACGCCGCGTGCAGCCGTGTTATATCGCACGAATTCGCAGTCCCGGCTGGTAGAAGAAGCCATGCGACGCTATCAGCTGAACTATCACGTGGTGGGAGGGTTCAGCTTTTACGAACGCGCTGAGATCAAAGACATGATCTCGTATCTGAAGGTCATCGCCAATCCCGATGACTCGATTGCGGTACAGCGGGTTATCAATACTCCGGCGCGGGGCATCGGCAAGACCACGATGGAGATCATTGAAAATATCGCGCTCGAGACCGGGGCTTCGATGTGGGGCGCGATTGGCGAGGTGTTGAAACGCAGGCTGCTCCCACTACGCACGCTGTCGTCGCTGAAGAGCTTCAAGGAGCTGATTGATGACGCACGGGCTATGCACCGGGGAACGTTCCGGGAGCGGGTGGATGAAACCGCTGCGGCGCAGGCAGAAGAGAGTGTGTTTGAGTTAGCCGAGGACGACTTGCAGCACGATATCGACTTCTCGGCCGCCGAATTTGAAGCCGACGATGCTACGGGATTCGCTCCTGAGTCGTTTTCAGAAGAGGGCGTGAGCGACGCTGGTTCAGCAGGACATGACGGTGCTATCGGCGCGGGAAGCGAAGAGCGAGTCGAAGGCTTCCGCGCACCGGGTGACCCGGCATCGACTGGTGAATTGTTGAAGTTCCTGATTGATCGCACCGGCTACATCAAGCAACTGGAAGAGGAAGATTCGCCCGAGTCGCTGGCCCGCATCGAGAACCTGCGGGAGTTGGTGAATGCCGCCATGGACTCGCGCGACCGGGGTGAGACGCTAAGCGAGTTTCTGGACCATGCGGCGCTGGTGAGCGATGCCGACCAGTACGACGAAAATTCGCGCATTACGTTAATGACGCTGCACTCCGCGAAGGGACTGGAGTTTCCGCTGGTGTTCCTGATCGGACTGGAGGAAGGATTGTTCCCGCATTCCCGGACGTTGCTGGCGCCCGACGACATCGAGGAAGAGCGGCGTTTGTGTTATGTGGGAATGACGCGGGCGATGGACACGCTCATTCTGTCGCGCGCGCGCTACCGCCGGCGCTATGGAACGGACATGCCGGAGGCCAGCGTGCCTTCGCGCTTTCTGGAAGAGGTTCCGCGGGAATTACTGCAGGACCTGGGCTCGCCCCGGCGGCCGGCCGCTGTGGGAAGCAGCGATTACGAAAGCAGCAGGCATTACGCCTACGAGGACGAAGATCAGCGACCACAATCGCGGCGTCGCGATGCGCCGCAGAGGAGTTCGTACAGCGGGCCGGCCTACAATTCCATCGACAACATCGCCGAGTTTTTTGCCTCGCGCGGCAAGAAGTTTTCACGTCCGAAAATCGAAGTGCCAGCGACGACGGGACGAAGGGGATTTCATCCGGGACAGCGCGTACGGCACCCGAAGTACGGCGAAGGTACGGTGTACAAGCGCGAAGGCGATGGGGAAGATGCGAAGATTACGGTACAATTTCCAAGATACGGTTTGAAAAAGCTGGTCGAAAAATACGCTCAACTGGAAAAAGCGTAATTCTGTTTACGAGGGAACACAGATTTCATGGCAAATACCAAGAGCATTGCCGATAAGGCAGAACGCAAGAAGGTAAAACGCACGGCGCGTAAGAAGGCCGCTCCCCAGCCGCCTCGCACCTACGCCCGCGGCGCAGAAAAACGTAAGGTGAAGAAGCTGGCCCGGGGCACGTCGAAGCGCTAACGCGCGGCTGCCACCACCACGCAATACCCCAAGGCTCCAGTCTGCTACGGCGGGCGGGAGCTTATTTCTTTGGAGCTGGTTGGTTGGAATCAGCTGGGCCTGACGGCGCATTCGATGACCCGTTTGGATGGGGCTCGTCGAGGTTGACCAGTTCGGTACCGGGAGGTTGCGTCAGGACGAACTGATCATCGTGAAGCGGTTCGTTGATCACCAGTTTCACTACCGTCAGCCGGATAGAGTATTCCTCCTGAGGACGGTTGATCTCGATTACATTCGGAAAGCTCACGCCGTTATAGTCCTTGTAGACCTGATAGGTGGCGTCCGTAGCGATATTGCCTTGCTGGTCATAGATAATCTGATGATGCGGCACCAGCGTGGTGCGGTCGAACACGATTTTGCGCAATAAGTACCAGTCGTTGCTCGAGCGATGAATCACGTCAATGACGTAGTCCGGCTGCTCCAGCTCTTTTTTCTTCTTGGGGTCGTAGATCACCTCGGTACTTTTCTCCAGCACCGCGATGTCGTTGGCGGGGTCGATCTCGGGGAGCAGCAAGGCGTTGTAGATAACCTGGGGCCGCAGGTTTTCCAGCGGATTGGCGGCGGGGTTAGTCACGTCGTTACGGCCCACGTAAAACTTGTTCTTGGCTGGGATCGATAACTTGAACTGGCTGCCATCGCTCACCATGTCAAAGGCTTTGTTGCGCACGATGGGAAACAGGCCGATCATGCGTATCATGTTGGGCTTGCGAACCAGGACGTAGCCGCGAATTTCCTCGTAGTCGGTGACCTTCCCTTTTTTCTCTCCCCCCACAGAAGTTGCGATGTCGACGGTAAGGTTCAGGGTCTTGATCTTAGCCGCTTCAGTGTTGATGCGATCCAGCAGTTCCTGCCTGGTGGCAGTTTGCAGCTTGGCTGTGCTGGTACGCACTTCCACGACACGGGTGCGAAACAGGCACCCGGTTCCACCCAAAAGCATGGCGATCAGGGGAACGGCGGCAAATAGTCGGGATCCACGCATAGTGGTGAAGCTGAATCACGTAGTATACGGCAGATGCGCGAAGCCCCTGGTTCGACTCGCATTTCGGTACCGCGTTCTACTGACTGGCCGCTACCGCTTTACGATAGGCGGCCACGTTGCGGGCATGCTCTTCAGAATCGCGGGCAAACCGATGATGGCCGTTATTATCGCTGACGAAAAACAGAAAATCAGTACGCGCCGGATGCATGGCGGCTTGCAGTGATGCCACCCCGGGATTCGCGATTGGGCCGGGGGGCAGACCTGGGTACTTATAAGTATTGTAAGGAGAATCAAATTGCAGGTCTGATGCGTAAATCGTCCCGCGATAGCGGCCCGCCAACAAAGCGGCGTAGATCACGCTGGGATCGGCCGCCAAAACCATGTTCCGTCCCAGTCGGTTGTAATAAACGCTGGCCACGCGGGGACGCTCGTTGGGATCGGCGGTTTCCTTCTCCACAATGGAGGCCATGGTCACAATGCGATGCATGTCGGAATTACCCAGCAGTCCGATCTTTTGCGCCTCTTGCCGGAAACGGCGCACCATGGCGGCCGCCATATCGTGAGCGCTGTCGATGCGGGTGAACTCGTAAGTATCGGGGAAAAGATAGCCTTCCAACGATTTCGCGCTGGGATCGATATCGCGAAGGAGGAAGAGATCGCTTTGAGCTGCGGTGACGAAATCGGCTGCGGGACCAAGCCCCGCCTGCTCAACCGCGGCAGCTATGTCGTAGATGTTGAAGCCCTCGGGTACGACCACGGTGCGGGCGTAAACATCTCCTCGAATCAGGCGGTCCCGCACCTCCAGGGCGCTGGCCGGCTGGTCAAACTTGTACTCCCCGGCTTTGAGCGTACTAGGTCCCTTGATGTAATGCAGCGCCAGGAACGCGTAGGAACTGCGAATCACGCCTTGCCGCTGCAGCTCGCGGGCGATGTGGCGGGTGCTCCAGCCGGGGCGAAGCAAGACGAAAGTCTGGGCCGGCTGCATGGGCAACAGCGCTGCCCAGGCAAACCAGAGGGCCGACACCAGGACGGCGACAATTACGAGAGTAAAGAAAATTCGCACGAAGATTAACAGTTTAGATGAAGAGCGGAGGTCCGGTGCTGCACCCCGGCCCACGGGAAGACCAGCGAAAGCGCGGACGAATTTGCGGGCTGAATGCTAAAGCTAAGAGTTAGCGGCTAGTTGTGGGCTTCGCCCCTCCATCATCTCCGGAATCGTGACAAAGTCGTAAGCCTCGCTCCGGTATCGCGTCAGGATGCGATCGCTGGCCTCCACGCTGCGGCTGCGATCCACTCCGATCTGGTGGTATTCGCCGTCGTGCAGCAAGATCACATCGCCGCCGCGAATCTGCCGCTCCGCATGCTTCACGATTTCGTCTGCCGACTCGGCCTTCCAGTCGTAACAAGTCACGTTCCACATCACAGTTTGCAGTCCGCAGGCGCGGGCCGCGCGCAGAGACGCCGGACGCCTGCCGCCAAACGGCGGACGGAAGAGTTTAGCCTCGACGCGCGTCGCGTCGAGAATCGCCTGCTGGGTCCGTTGCAACTGGCGGCGCACTTCGGTCGCGGACGCGAAAATCAGGTTGGGATGGTCCCAGGTGTGGATGCCAACCGCATGCCCGGCTTCAACCAATGCCCGCGCGATCTCCGGCCGCTGCTGGACGAATCGTCCGATCAGGAAAAACGTCGCCTTCACACCGTGACGATCCAGCACCTCCATCATCCGCTGGGTATAAGGATCGTTAGGACCGTCGTCGTACGTCAGCGCCAGTTGACGCGAACGCGGTTCCAGTCCAATAAAAGTTCGCCCGTACACCTGCGACGTCGGCCACATGGTCTGGAATCCGGCCCAGGTCGCCGCCCCGGCCAGGCCGATCCCGCTAAAGAGTTCCGGAAGCATTGTCAGGATTGTAGCTGGAAGGCCGCTGTTCGCTATTCGCTTCTCGCCATGCATCCGAAATGGGGGCGCGATCGCATCCCACTTGCTTGTCATCCCGAGCGTAGCCGAGGGATCTGCGGTCCGCCCTTTCGAAGGACCACGCGAAACTGAAGCGCGAATAGCGAATGGCGAATAGCGACCCATTGCCACGGAAGCGCGAGCAAGATATTCTGCGAGTCGTAGCCTTTCTCCGACCATGGCGAACCTTTTCGAACCACCCCGGTATATTGCAGTCGAAGGGCCTATCCGAGTCGGCAAGAGCACGCTCTGCCGGGTAATCGCTGAAACCCTGCATGCCCAGCGTATCAGCGAACCGGAAAATAATCCCTTCCTGCGCGGTTTCTACCAGGGCGAGCCAGGAGCAGCTTTCCAGGCCCAGTTCGCGTTCCTGATCGCCCGCTACGAGCAACTGGGCAGCCTGGATGTGAAGCGCAATCCCAACAAAACCTACGTCGCCGATTACATCTTCGAAAAGGACAAACTGTTTGCCTGTCTCAACCTCGGCGACGCCGAGCTCGACGTTTACAACCGCTACTACGAGTTGTTTCGGCAGAATGTGCCCTCGCCCGACCTCGTCATCTACCTGCAAGCTACGCCCGAAGTTTTGAAGAAGCGGCTGAAGAAGAAAGGCGCTCCCGGTGAGAAGGCCATCAGCGATGACTATCTGGAAGAAGTGATCAAAGCCTATGAACACTTTTTCTTCCACTACACATCATCGGACCTGCTGATCGTCAATACTTCCGAGATCGACTTCGTGGAGCGCAGCGAAGACTTGCAGGCGCTGCTGCGGCGGGTCAGCGAGCCCATACGTGGCACCCAGTACTTCCTGCCGCTGGGTCCAGACGAGCAAGCGGCCAGGGCGTAAGTAAAAGGGTAGTTGAATGAGAACCGAAGGTCGATCCCCGAAGGGGAGGAATATTCTAGCCCAGCACGGAGCTGCAGGCGGAGTGCTGGGTAGAGCGGAAATTGAATCCGAGTCCTGTAGGGACGGCACTCGGTTCATCGGACATTAGCCAGGAAACGCATGGCGCAAAGCTGCGGCGTAATCCAATCCCTTCCAATCCTCTCGTTCGACCTCCATCCCCAGCAACAAGTACGCCGCTTCAATCACCCTCACCGTCATCGTTGGCTGTTCCAATGCAGGCAGCAGAATTGTGAGCACGCGCCGATCTTTTCTCTTCCCTAACCCAACCATAGCTTCTTCGCGCACGTCTTCGTCAGAGTCGCTGAGAAGTGATACCAGAGCATCCCGAATCTCAGGCGAGTCTCGATCGCCCAAAACACCGAGACCAAATGTCGCCCAGTCGCGGACGTCTTTATTCGCATCCTGCATTAACTTTAGCAGCGTTGCAACGCTGAGTGGCTCGTTGGGAAAGGAACCCAAGGCGCAGGCAACATTGAATCTAACGTCTGAATCAGGGTGCGCATGGAACCCTGCAATCAGTGGAACCCCACGAGGATCGTCTAAGTGCCCCAGCGCAGCGATAGCAGAAGCGAGCGGCCTGGGTTCTGTTTCTCGCCGTACGAGAGCTGCGATCACAAAGTAGGACTCTTCTGGGAAGCTGTTGATCGGGTGCTCGACAGTCTTGCCAAGCTGAGCGATCACATCCGCGCCACGCGCCCGTGCTACCGAGTCACCTGACGCGCACCATTCCGCAGCCCTTTCGAAGACTTCCCGTGTCCCCTCATGCTGTAACGCGCGGACTGCCTCCCACGGCGCATCGTCCTCATAATCACCCAACATCGTTTGAGCGAAGAGATCGTCGATCTCAAGTGCAGTCATATTCATGAGTTTAGAGCGTCTGGAAAGCCATTCCCAGTTTCATGTCACCAACTTTTCATCGCCAAATCACTTCTGTCCGTCCTTAATTGAGCTATCCTCCTTGCATCCGCACAAAGGAGCGTGCCATGGGAGTCTTATTTCAGGCTTTCTATTGGAACTGCCCATCGGAAGAAAACCAGGACGGCACCTGGTGGAACTTTGTAGCCGGCAAAATTCCCGAGCTGCAACAGGCCGGCTTCACCGCCGTGTGGCTTCCGCCTGCATGCAAAGCTGCCAACCTCGGTGGCCCGTCCATGGGCTACGATCCCTACGACTACTTTGACCTGGGCGACTTCAACCAGAAGAGCCGCGTCAAGACTTGGTTTGGCAATCAGGCAGAACTGGTCTCGCTGATCAATGCGGCGCACACGGCCAATATGCAGGTCTACGCTGACCTGGTGCTCGACCACAACAGCGGCGGCGACGCGCAAGAGGTCAATCCTATCGATGGCCAGACTCGCTGGACAAAGTTCAATCCTGCCAGCGGCAAGTTTCCGCGCGACTGGCAGTGCTTCCATCCCTCGCCATTCGAGATCTTCGATGAGATGACCTTCGGTGACATGCCCGACCTCTGCCACCGCAATCCGCAGGTCTACGAATCTCTCATTGAACTCGGACAGTGGATGATTGAGACCATCGGCTTCGACGGCTACCGCTTCGACTTCGTCAAAGGCTACGCGCCCTGGATGGTGCAGTCGCTCGCCGAATTGCGCTACCTGAAGAAATCGGCGGACAACTTCTATACCTTCTGCGTCGGCGAGTGCTGGGACAACGAACGGACGGTCGATGACTGGCTTGGCGAGGTGAACGCCTACACCGACAATCCGGTGTCCGCCTTCGACTTTCCGCTGCACTATCGCTTGAAGGACTTGTGCGACACCTACGGCTTCAGCCTCCAGACGCTGGCCGATCCCGGAACAGTGGTGCAGGACGAGCCGGAACAGGCCGTGACCTTCGTCGATAACCATGACACCATTCGCGATCCGGCTAACGCCATCAACAACGACAAAATGCTGGCCTACGCGTTCATTTTGACGCACGAAGGCTATCCCAGTGTTTTCTGGATGGATTGGTACAACTTCGGACTGGCGCAGACCGGCGGCATGAACGGAATCGCCGCGCTGGTGGCGGCGCACGAACGCTATGCTGGAGGAACGACCGAAGTGCTGTACGCCGACGACAATCTTTACATCATGCAGCGCACCGGTTCCCGCAGTCAGCCGGGACTGGTTTTTGTGTTGAATAACCTGGGCAACATGTGGAACGGAATCGAGGTGCAAACTCAGTGGCCGAATGTGCAATTCGAGCCAGTCGCCTATGGAGGCAACGATCCGGACCTGCCTGACGCAAAGCGGACTACCAGCGACGGTCGCGCCGACTTCTGGGCTGCCCCGCGAGGCTGGGCCGTCTATGCTCCACAGGTCTAAAGCAGTTGTCAGTGATCAGTTACCGGTTGTCAGCGGTCGGGAGCGAGTGTCGCTGGTAGGTTCTCAACTCTGGGCTAGGTCGTCGCTCAGATTTTTTCATTGTCATCCCGACCGAGGACTTCAGTCCGAGCGGAGGGACCTGTTGTTCGTGCGTAATAAATCCAGCCTGCCTTACCTCCCGGCTACCTTTGCCGAAGCCCTTCAACCAGGCGGTGCATAGCGCGGGTGTCGTACCGCTGCCAAGAGACGTCATCGCCTAAGGCTCGCACGTCCAGTCCATCCGTCAATTCGTGCACGGTGCCGGGCAGAATCCACTCCCGCTCCTGAAACCACGCCTTCATCCAGGGCACCAGCGCCAGGTACATCTCGTGCCGCTTGCGGCGGCGCGCGGGATCGGTTCGGGCGCGATGGCGAAGCACATCGACCGGCGCCTCCAGCCACAGAACCTGGTCGACAAATCCGATCTGCTTCTGTTCGAACGCGCTTCGATAAAGCTCCGACTCAATTTCAAACAAGGTTTCGGCGAGAGCCCCCGACTTCCACAGAGCCCAGCAGTAGTAGAGATGAAAGGGATCTCCATCGCAGACGGCGATGCCGTGCTCTCGTTCAATTTCCAACGCCCGCTGCCAGTTTTGCACGGCGTAGTTAACCCAGAATCGGGCGACGTCTGTTGGATCGCCAAAGAGATCGGGCGCTGCGATGTCGGCCGGCGCCTCCTGCACGCAGTTGTGGGGAAAGTGCGCTCGGCACCAAGTGGTTTTTCCGGCAGCGCTTGGTCCTTCGATGGCCACGATCATCGGGCAGAGTTCCGATGCGGCTACTGTGCCGGCGGAACGTATTCTTTCGGCTTCTCCGCGCCTTCGCCAAAGAAATACGCGTCCATCTGCTGCACGATGAATTCCTGGTGTTCCTTTTTCCAGGGTTGCAGGCGGTATTCGTTGAGCAGCATTTTCATGTGCTCCTGCCATTGGTCCCAGGCCAGCTTGGACACATTGTTGTAAATCTTCTGACCCAGTTCGCCGTCGAAAGGCGGCTCGTCCAGCCCTTCCATCTCGCGGCCCATCTTGATGCATTTGACCATGTGTGCCATTAAGAGCTCCTCACGCCAGAGGCGGAATGAATGCCAACGTTAGATTCTAACGGAAACGGCTCTTAGCGTTCAGCCCTTAGCTCTTAGCACGCGATCTTGCCGGGCCGACGGTTCGCCCATTAAGAACGACATCATCTCAATAGCTTGCTAAGAGCAAAAAGCTAAGAGCGCGCAGCGAACAGCGGCCTCACTCGCCCAGCCACGCGCCATAGGGGCGCAGGCGCTCGATATGATCGCAGATGATCTTGCAGGCGCCGGTAATGGGCACGGCGAGAATCAGGCCCATCGCGCCCCACAGCCATCCCCAGAACAGCAGCGCCAAGGTTACCGCCAGCGGATTCAGTTGCAGACGCTTGCCCAAAATCTTGGGATAGAGCACGTTCATGGCGATCAGGTGCAAGCCCATCACCAAGCAGATCACCAGCAGGAATACTCCCGTCGTGAGATGTCCGAGGTCGGCGATCAGGGGCGGAATCACGGCAAGAATCACGCCCAGGTAGGGAATCAGGCTGAGAAATCCGCTAATGACGCCAAGAAAATAGAAATAGGGAAGGCCCATCAAGCCGAACAGAGCGATGCTGCATGCACTGAGAAACACGCCAATGATGAAATTTCCCACGATGAACGATCGGATCATTCGGGCGATCAAGCCCAGCATCACATAGGCGGTGTTGCGATGCTCCATGCTGAACAACATGACCGACGAAGATCGCACGTGGTCCTGCCAGCTGAGCATAAAGAAAACCAGAAATGGAATAAAGGTGATCGCCAGCACCAGCTCAGATACTGAGCTGGCATTCTTGCTCACCATGTCCGTCCAACTGCTCGACTCCTTCACTGTAACGGTGTTCCGATCCTGCGGGGAAGGCGGCAGAACTGTATCCGTGGTTCGCTGGAACTGCTCGGCCTGCTCCCGGAACTTCGCTCCCATTCCCTGGATTCTGGCTTTATATTTGGGGACCTCGTGCATGAACTCCAGGGCACGGTTGTAGGAAAGATAACTGGCCCCTACAAGGGCGAGGACCAGCAGTAAAACCGACACCAGAGCGCCCACCTCACGCGGTATGTTAAGTCGCGTGAGCAGGTCCACAACGGGCGCCAGAACAAACGAGAACAGTATCGACAGCAGGATGACAACCAGCAACAACTTAGCGACGTAGACAAGTGTCAGCACGGTCCCGCTTGCCAGGATCAGCAGCGCGGTGGCCTGCAAGTGATGAATACGGCGCCGCTCCCGCTCGGCCAGGGTAGAGCGGTTGATGGTAATCTCCGGAACGGGGACTGGCCCTCCCGCCGCATTCACCGCAATGTCAGGATCTTGTGCGCGCTGGTGCGCTGGCGTCGGATTGTCGACTAACTGATCTGGCATTTTGCCTATGGTACTCGCAACCGTAAGATTCCGAACATGATAGTTTTGCTGTATCTAGAATGGAAAATGATTCTACGACAGCTTCGCCGCAACGCCACCGAATTCTGGCCCTGGACTTTGGCGCCCGCAACATCGGCGTGGCGGTCAGCGACGAACTCGGCGTGACCGCGCAGGGCTTGCCGACCTATCGGCGCAGCAACAAGCGCAACGACTTCGACCACCTGCGCCGCCTCATCAGGCAGTATGCCATTGGCGAACTGGTGATGGGACTGCCCCTGCGTATGAGCGGCGACGAAGGCATCCAGTCGGAGAAAGTGCACGTCTTTGCCGAGGAACTGCGGCGCAGGTTTAAGCTGCCGGTCCACCTGTTCGACGAGCGGCTCACCTCGGTCGAAGCCAATCGGCTGCTGCGTGAAACCGATATGAGCATTCGCAGGCGAGCCGAAGTAGTAGACCAGTTGGCCGCAGTACTTATCCTGCAATCGTTTCTGGAGTTCCGGAAATCGCAGAGCTAATGTGCGGCGGAGTCATCAGCCCGGGCACTTAGTTGTCCTTTTCGGCACGACTAAAATCAGCCCCGATACCAATCAATACTGGTCAGCTTGAAAGTGCTGCGAAAAGAAAGACAGACAAGCTACCTACGAATCAGGGTGTCGCGATTCGTGCTGCGGTTGTGAGATTAGCTAGTAACTGGTGCCTGAAGACTAGAGCAGCGCTAACGCCTCGCTGGCGGCGGCAATCGTGTCATCGATATCGCCCTGCGTGTGGGCGATGCTGAGGAAGGCTGCTTCAAACTGCGAGGGCGGCAGCCAGACTCCGGCATCGAGCAGCGCACCGTGGAAGCGGCCGAACTTCACGGTGTCGCAAGTCGAGGCGCTTTGCCAATCAGTGACCTGGCGGTCGGTGAAGAAAAAAGTGAACATCGAGCCTGCGCGATTGGCGGTCATGGCGACACGCGCCTCTTTGGCAGCGGCAGTGACACCGGCAACCAGCTTCCCTGCCATTTCGTCGAGCTGCCTGTAGAAGCGTTCGCGGTTCGATTTCAGTTGGCACAGGGTTGCGATCCCCGCCGCCATAGCCAATGGATTGCCGCTAAGCGTGCCCGCCTGGTACACCGGACCGAGGGGCGCGATCATGTTCATCAGCTTCGCGGGGCCTCCGTAAGCGCCGACGGGCAGGCCTCCGCCAATGATCTTGCCCAGCGTGGTGAGATCAGGCTTGACGTTGTAAAGCTCAGAAGCTCCGCCAAAGGCCACACGAAATCCGGTCATCACTTCATCGAAGATCAGCAGCGTACCCGCTTCAGACGTGATCATTCGCAAAGCGCCCAGAAAGCCGGGCGTGGGAAGCACGCAGCCCATGTTGCCGACCACGGGCTCGACGATGACACAGGCAATCTGGTCTTTGAACTTCTCGAAGGCGGCGGCAACGGCAGGGACGTCGTTATAAGGCAGCGCCAGGGTGAACTCGACGAACTCCTCGGGAACTCCTGCCGAGCCGGGAATGCCGAGCGTGGCCACTCCTGAGCCGGCTTTGACCAACAGCGCGTCGCTGTGGCCGTGATAGCAGCCTTCAAACTTAACGATGATCTTGCGCTGAGTCGCAGCCCGCGCCAGCCGGATGGCTGACATCGTCGCTTCGGTTCCGGAGCTGACGAAACGCACTTTCTCAATCGCCGGAAAGGCTTCGATGACCAGCTCGGCAAGGTCGGCCTCGGTGGGAGTTGAGGCGCCGAAGCTGGTTCCGTTGCGCGCCGCCTGAACGATGGCCTCGATGACTTCGGGCGGGGAATGCCCGAGGATGAGCGGGCCCCAGGAGCCGACGTAGTCGATATAGCGATTGCCGTCGGCGTCCCAAACGTGTGAGCCCAGGCCGCGAATCAGGAAGGGCGGATCGCCGCCGACCGAACCGAAGGCGCGAACGGGCGAGTTGACGCCACCGGGGATAAGTTGTTCCGCGCGTTTTTGCAGGCTGCGGGATTGATCCAGATTGCGGGACATGATTACGCTATTCGCCTTTCGCGGTTCGCTCTTGGCCTGTGATCGTAAAAAAGAGGAGTTTATCAGGGTGAGCGAACGGGCAGTTGTGAGAAAGGTCACTGGCAAACACGAGATTTCCAGGCGCATTTCACACCGTTTTAGTGTACACTGCCATAGTATGAAAAACGTTACCCTTAGCGCCGATGAGGAATTGATCGAGCGCGCTCGACAAGTCGCTCGCGCTCAACATAAAACACTCAATGCGGCTTTCCGTGAATGGTTACAGACGTTTACAGCCCAGTCGGGCGATGAGAGGGAGTTTGACGCACTGATGGAGCGCCTGCGTCACATCAATGCTGGCGGCCCTTACAGCCGTGACGAAATGAATGAGCGCTAAGTTTTTTCTCGACACCAATCTCTTCGTTTACTCGCTGAATCAAAGCGGAGCGCCCTCGAAGTCGCAGCGGTCAACGGAGTTGATTCGACAGGCTATAGCAACGCGTACCGGAGTTGTTAGCTATCAGGTGGTGCAGGAATTCTTTCATGTGGCATTTCGCCGCTTCACTCCTCCCATGACCGTCCCTGAGGCGGAGCAGTATCTGACTACCGTGTTCCGTCCCCTCCTGAGTATCCATTCCTCGCATGCTCTTTACGTGGAGGGTCTGCACTTGCGAAGCCGATATCGTCTTGCCTGGTACGACTGTCTGATCGTCGCCGGAGCCATGGAAGCCCAATGTAGCGTGCTCTATAGTGAAGACATGCAGCACGGCCAGCGATTCGGCGATCTGCGGATCGAAAACCCTTTCCTCTAAAACGCTAACCGCCGCATCCGGCGGGCGTCCAAAGAACAGTTAGATCTGATTTTCCCGGAACCTTCCCGGCGGCGCGGCATCGAAACTGGGATAGAATAGGAGTTATCCTGCGGGAAGTTTCTCTCCCATCAGTGAATTACACATGTCAAAGACTACCAAGCTTATCGTTCTCGGCCTTTCTTTTCTGATTGCGTCATTTGTTGTCGTGGGCGGACTGGGCGTCAAGGCCGACACCAATGACGATGGCTCCTATCGCCAGTTGGGTGTTTACAGCGAAGTGCTGTCGCGCATCCGCACCGAGTACGTCGAAGAGCCTAACATTTCTTTGGTAACCAACGGTGCCTTGCACGGCCTGCTGGAATCGCTGGATGCCAATTCCAGCTATCTCGATCCAACCGAATTCAAGGAATACAAGCAGCGCAAGGAAGGCAAGGCCGGCATTGGAGCAGCGGTGTCGAAGCGTTACGGCTATGCCGCGGTGATCTCGGTGATTCCGGGAGGTCCGGCCGACAAAGCGGAGATCGAGAGTGGCGACATTATTGAGGCTATCGAAGGCAAGTCCACGCGTGACATGTCGCTGGCGGAAATCGATGGCCGTCTGACCGGGCCGCCGGGCTCGGTAGTGAATGTCTCGGTGGTGCGACCGCGACGGGCGTTACCGGTGAAGTCGGCGGTTACGCTGGCGATTGTTGCCGATCCTCCGATTACCGACAAACTGATGCAGGATGGCATTGGCTATATCAAGGTTGATGACTTTCCCAAGGGACGCTCGCAGGAGATTGCCAACAAGCTGAAGGCGCTGCAGAAAGACGGCGCTAAGAAGGTGATCCTCGACCTGCGCAACTCGGGCGACGGCGAGGAAGATGAGGGCATTGCGACCGCGAATCTGTTCCTGAATCACGGCACCATCACATATCTGCAAGGCCAGAAATATCCCAAGCAAACGTACAATGCCGATCCCCAGAAAGCGGTGGCGCCCAATTTGCCGCTGGTGGTGCTGGTAAATCGTGGCACGGCCGGTCCGGCGGAGATTGTTGCGGCCGCAGTGATGGAGAACGCGCGCGGCGATGTCGTGGGCGACAAGACTTTCGGTTCCGGATCGATTCAGAAGGTCATCGATATGCCGGATGGCTCGGCGCTGATTCTGTCGGTGGCGAAGTACTACTCACCTTCCGGCAAAGCGCTGCAAGACACGGCCATCACGCCTAATATTCTGGTTGCCGACAATAACGATGACTTTATTGCGCCGGACGAGGACGAAAACGCTGACGACCAAGGCCAGCAGGAGAAGGAAAAGGTGGATCAGCCCGACGATCAGTTGAATAAAGCGATCGAGGTGCTGAAGACGCAGGCTACTAAGGCGTAAGGCTGGCTCATCGCAAGATACGGAGGCACAGAGGATGCGAGTTCTCTGTGCCTTTTGTTTTGGGGGCTTGGCCGAGAACGCTTTCGGAAATGCGAATTTTCTGGCTGCGCATAGGGGTCCTTCGACTTCGGTGGCGAAGCGCCACCTGCGCTCAGGATGACAGGCAAGGAAAAGCAGGTCCTTCGACTTCGCTCAGGATGCCAAATTACGAAGGCTGTTCCGCCTGGATGACAGGCAACGGAAAATTGCCCAAAGCGGTTGATGACAGCGGGCGGGGACTTCGCGTAGTCTTACCATCGTTTTCTAATGCAGCGTTCGGGAGAGCAGAGCATGAAACGTGTGATTGGGCTGGGCGGCGTCTTCTTCAAAGCGAAAGACCCTAAGGCGCTGTACGAGTGGTACCGCAAACATCTGGGAATCGAAGGCTCGCCCGGTACGGGCGCGATGTGGCAGGCCGCCGATAATCCTGAAATACCTGTCTTCAACGTATGGTCGATCTTTCCGCAGGACACAAAGTATTTTGATCCCAGCCGCTCCTCCTTCATGTTCAACTTCCGGGTAGACGATCTTGACGGATTGCTGACGGCGCTGCGCGAGGAAGGCGTTCAGGTGGACGAGAAAGTCGAGCGCCACGAGTATGGAAACTTCGGCTGGATCATGGATCCGGAGGGCAACCGGATAGAGTTGTGGGAAATGCCGAAAAGCAGTGAATAGTGGATTGTGGTTCGTGGATCGTAAAAAGAAATAGCTGGAAGCGAAGCGAGTCGAATCCGGGCCATCTGGGGACTAGCGACGAGAGCGAGGAGCAATGCGCGTGAGCGTCCCCACTTCAGCGGCAACGAACACCGATACGCCTGCAGCGATTCATCTCTCGGCCGAGTCCGCCGGTCCTATCACCGCCAGGGAACGCATCGCGTCGCTCGACGTGCTGCGCGGTGTCGCGTTGCTCGGCATTCTGCCGATGAACATTCAGGCCTTCTCCATGATCAGCGCCGCCTACATCAACCCTACGGTGTACGGCGATTTTCATGGCGCAAATTATTGGGTGTGGTTCCTCTGCCATCTGCTGGCTGACGAGAAGTTCATGACTATCTTCTCGATGCTGTTTGGCGCGGGAATTTTCCTGATGACCAGCCACATCGAGGCAGCGGGAAGAAAATCCGCAGTGCTGCATTATCGTCGCATGGGCTGGCTGATTCTCTTCGGCCTGCTGCACGCTTATCTGCTGTGGTATGGCGACATCCTGGTGAATTACGGACTGTGCGGATTGCTGGCGTATGGCTACCGCAAGGCGACGCCGCGAAAACTGATCATTTACGGCATTGCTTTTACTGCGGTGGCCAGCCTGCTGTTCTTCTACACGGCATGGACGATGCCTCATTGGCCGGCGCAACAGCGCGAGTCGTTCACCCAGCAGCTTTGGCAGCCGACGCCGGCCATGACAGCCAGCGAGGTGGCGGCCTACCGCAGCGGCTGGCTGGGCGAAATGCGGCAGCGCGCCGGCGATGCATGGGTCATTGAATTCCAGGGCTTCGTGGTTCTGGCGTTCTGGCGAGTGGAAGGCTTGATGCTGATTGGCATGGCCCTGTTCAAGCTGGGAGTTTTCAGCGCACGCGCGTCGGCCAGGGTGTATTGGAGTTTCGTAGCGGTGGCGGGCTTCGCCGGTGTGCCAGTGATTCTCTATGGGGTGTATCACGAAGTGGCGTCGGGCTGGGAGATGCGCGAATCCTTCTTCCTGGCTAGTCAGTACAACTACTGGGCGAGCATTCTGGTCGCGCTGGGATGGGTGGGCGCGACCATGCTGGTGTGCCAGTCGCCGCTGAAGCGCTTGACCCGTCCGCTGGCGGCAGTGGGCAGGATGGCATTCAGCAATTACATCCTGGACACGGTGATCTGCACATCGATTTTTTACGGATTCGGGCTGGGCATGTTTGGCAAGGTGAGCCGGGTGCAGCAGATTGAAATTGTGTTTGCGATCTGGATTGTGCAGCTGGTGATCTCGCCGCTCTGGCTGAAGTATTTTCAGTTTGGCCCGCTGGAATGGCTGTGGAGATCGCTGACGTATTGGAGCAGGCAGCCCTTCCGGAAGATGTCGATTCCTATGGGCAGCGAAGGAGGTGCCCAGACGTTATCAGCAATCGGGTGAGGACGCCGCCGCCGCTACCCATCATCGTAAGTCGCGAACTCGAGTCAGATTGACGATAGAATACTGCGTGCTTACAATGTAATTACTGGGGCTGGCAATCTTATGAAGACAGAATTAGTACGAATCGGGAATTCGCGTGGGGTCCGCATCCCCAAGCCAATCATCGAGCAGTGCGGGCTGGGCGATGAGGTTGAGCTGCAAATCGAAGAAAACCGTATCGTCATCTCCGCTGGTCGCGTTCCGCGCAAGGGCTGGGACGACGCATTCCGGGCAGCCCAGCCGTCGGAGAGCGATCCGCTTTTGCTCGGCCTTGTGCCTGCCAACGAATTCGATCACGAGGAATGGAAGTGGTAGGAGCCTCGCCTCGGCGGGACGAAGTGTGGCTAATCACACTTGATCCCAGCCTGGGGTCTGAGATTCAGAAGACACGTCCTTGCGTCATCATCTCACCCAACGAAATGAATCTGCACTTGCGGACTACGCTCGTCGCCCCCATGACGACGACATTGCGGCCTTACCCTTCGCGTGTAGCGTTGACCTTCCAAGGCAAGAACGGACAGGTGGCTCTCGATCAGCTTCGTGCCATTGACCGGCAACGTCTGGTGCGTAAGCTGGGAACGATATCGGCAAAGGTCGCGGCCGCGGTTTCGGCAACGCTGGCGGAAATGTTCGCGCGACCCTAACTGTTTTCAAACTTTCAGATGTTCCGCAAGTAGGAGCCTGCTTGCGATTTGGCGAACGGATCAAACGCTGGGCTGAAGGCCAACACTAATCGATATTTATTCCGTCCACCGCTTGAACACCAGGCAGCCGTTCGTTCCGCCGAAGCCGAAGGAATTGGAGATGGCATACTCCATGCTTACTTTGCGGGCGGTGTGAGGGACGAAGTCGAGATCGCAGCCTTCGTCGGGATGGTCGAGGTTGACGGTGGGAGGCACGATCTGGTCGCGCAGTGCCAGCACGGTGATGGCGGCTTCCAGACCGCCGGCGCCGCCCAGCAGGTGCCCGGTCATGGACTTGGTGGAGCTGACCAGCATCTTGTAAGCGTGCTCGCCGAAAGCGCGCTTGATCGCGGTGGCTTCCAGTTCATCTCCCAGCGGCGTGGAAGTGCCGTGAGCATTCACGTAGCCGACCTGCTCGGGCGAGATTTTGGCATCGCGGATGGCGTTGCGCATCACGCGATAGCCGCCTTCGCCGGCCGGCGCGGGCTGAGTAATGTGATTGGCGTCGGCGCCCATGCCGTAGCCAACGACCTCGGCAATAATATTTGCCCCACGCTTGCGGGCGAACTCCAGCTCTTCGAGAATCAGAATTCCCGCGCCTTCCCCGATGACGAAGCCGTCGCGGTCCTTGTCCCAGGGACGGCTGGCGCGATGGGGATCGTGGTTGCGGGTGGAGAGGGCGCGCATGGCGGCGAATCCACCGACGCCCATGGGCGTGATGGCGGCTTCCGTACCGCCGGCAATCATCACGTCAGCATCGCCATACTTGATGATCCGGGCAGCGTCGCCGATGGAGTGGGCGCTGGTGGTGCAAGCGGTGCAGGTCGCTTCGTTGGGACCTTTGGCATTGTTGCGGATGCTGACCTGGCCGGCGGCAAGATTGACGATGGCTGCGGGAATGAAGAACGGGGAGATCTTGCGCGGGCCGCCGTTAAGCAGGTTGTTATGTTCGCGCTCGATGACGTCGAATCCGCCAATGCCGGAGCCGATGTTGACCCCGGTACGCTCAGCCATCTCCTCGCCCTCGACCTTGTAGTTGGCCATGCGCAGAGCTTCATCGCTGGCGGCGATGGCCAGATGAATAAAGCGCGCCATCTTGCGCGCCTCTTTCTTTTCGATGAAGGTGAGGGGATCGAAGTTCTTGACTTCGGCGGCAATCTGGCAGGCGAAGGCGGAAGCATCGAAACTGGTAATGCGTTCCGTACCGCTCTTGCCGGCCAACAGAGCGGGCCATACTTCTTCGACGTTATTGCCGACACCGCAGATGAGTCCGATACCGGTTACGACGACGCGACGGTCCAAACTACTTCGATCCTTTCGCGTGCGAGTTAATGTAGTCGACGGCGTCCTTGACGGTGCGGATTTTCTCCGCGTCTTCATCAGGGATCTCGATTTCGAAGGCCTCTTCAAAGGCCATGACGAGTTCGACCGTATCCAGCGAGTCGGCGCCGAGGTCGTCGACAAAAGAGGCGTTGGGCGTAACCTCGGCTTCATCGACGCCCAACTGCTCCACAATAATCTGCTTTACGCGTTCCTCTACGGATGCCATGAGGTCGGCAATCTCCTTTCGACCCACCTGTGGAGGAGGGCGAAACCACTCCTATATGCCTTTGAGCGAATTCCACAGACCGCGACCCGGACGCGGCCGGAAGTAGGGGACGGACTGGCTGCTACTTTTTCGCCTTGGCGTGCTGATCGATATACGAGACGGCGTCTTGCACGGTGCGAATTTTTTCGGCGTCTTCGTCAGGAATCTCGATTTCGAAGGCCTCTTCGAATGCCATGACGAGTTCGACCGTGTCGAGCGAGTCGGCGCCCAGGTCGTCCACAAACGAAGCCGTGGGCGTCACTTCCGCTTCATCTACGCCCAACTGCTCCACAATGATCTGCTTTACCCGTTCCTCAACCGAAGCCATCGATGCTTTCTCCTGTCGCGTGCAGTGGCGCAACGCTTTAAGGTTCTCCAGCACCCGCCGTTTGGCAGGTGGGGGAGCAAACCCGTAAGTCTAATTGCCGCAGGAAACTCTGTAAAGAATGCCAGAACGCGTTCCGGACGACCACTGCATGGGATGAGCCCGGAGCCCGCTAAGGTGCATGAGTCCCTTTTCATCCTAAACGGTGAGGTTTGCAATGGTCAACGCGAATGAGGTCCAGGATCAGTTTGATTTTTTCTATGCGAGCGCCAAGAACGAAGGGCGGAGGCGTGCAAAGCGCCTGCTAAATGCTAAGAGCCAATGGCTTAAAGCTAGGCCTGTGATACAACGCTTGCATGCGAGCGGTGGTGCAACGCGTGAGCCGGGCGTCGGTGAAGGTGAAGGGCGAGTTGACGGGAGATATCGGGACAGGACTGCTGGTTTTGTTGGGAGTAGGCCAGGGCGACGCAGAGGCGGATGCCGATTATCTGGCCGAAAAAGTGGCGGGATTGCGGATCTTTGAGGATGACGGCGGAAAGATGAATCGGAGCGTGGCAGACGCAGGCGGGGCGGTGCTGGCAGTGTCGCAGTTCACGCTGTTTGGGGATGTTCGGCGTGGGAAACGGCCGTCGTTCGATGAAGCGGCGCGGCCGGAGCGGGCGAAAGAGCTGTATGAATATTTCGTGAAGAGCCTTCGCAGGTTGGGATTGCGGTGTGAGACGGGGCGGTTCCAGGCGATGATGGAGGTCGAGTTGGTGAATATGGGGCCGGTGACGATTCTGCTGGATTCGAAGAAGGGATTTTGACTGGAGACTAAGGCTTTCTGAACGAGTTTTGCCGGGAAGGCCGAAAAGCAGATCCCTCACCGGCTAAGTGATGACAGGAATTAAAGACATCTTATGGGCCAGCTAAGCTGTGACCCTTTATGACAGTTTCAGCTTGGAGTTATTTGGGGCTGGAGTCGTCGGTTCCGGGGGCGTTGTAGGTAGTGGGCTTCTGCGGCTTGCTCTTGCTGACGGGATTGGTTTCGCCGGGCGGCTTACATTTTGCCGCCAAAACTTCAACATCCGTCGCCTGGAAGCGATGGGTCTCGGGCGACTTCTTATCGATGTCAGAAGGAGGCAGCGGCTGCCATAGCCCGGTCAATCTCACCTTGCTGCCGGAATCTTTCTTGAGCTCATCCGAACCTAAAACCTGTAGCCCGAAGCGATGAGACATGCTGTGGAGGCTGTATCTTCCGTTCTTATCGGGGCCCTCCAGGCAGCCAATTACTGTGGCTTGCTTGGCTCCGGCGGGCTGGGTGATCTGATCGCCGCTGGTGCCGCTGTTGTCTTGAGTCGCACTGGCGGCATTGCTCTGCTGCTGGGCAGGAGTACTGCTCGAGGGCGGGCTGGCGGGCGTGCCGGAAGAATTCTGAGCGAGGGCTGCCCCGACGAAGCCGGCCGCCAAAATCAAAATGTAAATCAGCCTCATGCGCTGTCCCCAGATAAGGATATCTGAGAATACGACGCGGGGCAGCGGCGAGATGTTGTCAGGTTCAGCTTCTTCTGCTGGGCTCGGGGCGGGCTGCGAGGCGAAAGTTACGGCAGGGTCGAATGTTTCTCGGCCCAGACAGAGGCATTCAGGCATTCGACCACACCGTCGATTACCTTGCTCAGGCCATCTTGAAACCTGGTGTTGTCGACAATGTAGCCGGCGGCGGCCGGGCCGGTCGCGGTGACAGCGTTTCGGATAAACGAAAGAGCAGCGGCCTTTTTGCTGGCCCCGGATTTGGCTCCGAAGGTGCCTTCGAGCGCTTGCACAATCTCTGGAATCAGGGAGATGCCCTGTAAGAGTGTGGGTAGAAAGTTCATGAGTGGCTCCGTTTGAGTTTGGGTGAGGGTAGTGAGTTCTGGGTAGATAGGGGTCCTTCGGCTGCGCTCAGGATGACAGCAAGAAAAAAGCAGTTGTCGGTAGCCAGTTGTCAGTAAGCGCAGAAGCAGATTCCTCGCTGCGCTCGTGATGACAAACGAACAGCAAATCCTTCGACTACGGTTTGCACAAATGCGTGCAAACCTCCGCTCAGGATGACAACGCAATAAAATCGGTAGTCGCAAAACGTGTGAGGTCTGCTCAGGACGACAAGCAAGAAAAAGACAGTCCCGACAGCGTTTCAGCGCTTGTAGCGCAAGTAGTCGATGGCGATGTGAAACAAGGTGAGAAAGCTGGCCAGGGCGGCGGCGATGCCGGTGAAGCGTTGCAGATAGGCTTCGTGACGGTCAACACGCTCTTCGATTTCCTGAATTTTGCCTTCGTTGCCGTTACCTACGACCCAGCGCATGTGGGCTTTGAGTTCGGCGAGATCGGACAAGACTTTTTGCTCGAACTCGCTCATGCCGCAAATGGTGATGACGGATGATTTGCTCATAATGGGTAGTCCACGTGCAGCAGTGCGGAATAGCGCGAGTATTTCGCAGGCGACGATGCGTCGTACTGCCGCAAATAATAGCTCTGCACGCGCGACAAGCGCGGCAGGTTAAAGGTTTCGGTGGTGAAGCGTCCGGCCAGGTTGCCGCTGCTGCCGGGACCCCAGCCCGCATCGGAGCGGCGTACTTCGATGCCGCCTCCGGGCGGCGGAGCCCAGCCGACATCAACCGTGATCTCGGTGGCGATGACGTTGGTCACCTGAGCGGCGGTTAAGGACGCAATGTAGAGCGACGATGACGGAGTGCCGGTGGTGTAAATGATGGTCAGCGGGTCGGGCAGCGTCATGTTTTCGAATTTGAAGGCGAGAAGCGCCGCCGCATCGTTGGCAAACTTGATGACATACTGCGACCGATCCGCGGCCAGCGAAACGACCTGGAACCCTACTTCGCGAACGATAGCGGTGAAGACTGCTCCGCGGGACGGAGCCGAGACCCGCACTGCGTCGCTGGGAACAACATCTTCGACTGGCAGATAATCGCTGAAGGCAACGTACTCGCCGGCCCAGGCAGGCTGGACGGTGTCATCCAGCAAAGCCAGCGAAGCATTCTCACAATCGATGGAGGTGGGGGCGAGCGGGAGCTGGAGACGGCGAACATAGCTGCGACGCCCGTTATCGCTGCCGTATGCGTGCTGAGCGATGCTGTTGAGGTCCTGGACGCGGGCCATGGCGCGAGCGCTGGTGCGGTAGGTGACGACAATCTGCTCGTTGAGCTGCGGCGGATACGGCGGATAGAAATGCAGCTCGCCGGTCGAGCTGATGTAGCACTCGCCACCGTCAGCCAGCGCGCCCGCCAGCCGGGTGCGGAATTGATCGCCGGGAATCATGCTGCGAATCTCGGCGTCGACAATGTGCTGCAAACGCGTGAAGGAAACGCCGGCGTACAGACTGGTCACATCGATGAGGGCATAGGTGGCGAAGCCGGGCGGCGCGGGCAGCACGTCGTCGTAAAGCACGGTTGCGGGAGCCGCAAGAGTCGCAGGATTACCGGGATCGACGTCGTGCACGGTGAGCACAACTCGCAAGGTGGCTGCGATGGAGTCTCCGCCGCGGCCGTCGCCGGCAGGATGAGTGGAGGACAGATACGTCTGGTGAACACGCTGGCCCTCGTTGCTGAACAACTGGGTCGTGAAAGCGTAATAGTGTCCCGGCGTGGTGCTGAGTACGGGACCGGCGGCAGCGCCGTTGATCAAGCCTTGAATGTTGGAGTTGCTTCCCTCAGGCGTGATTGTGAACGCGGCGATGCAGTTGGGATCGGAGGGCGAGCCGTTATAGATGCCGCCGATCGTGGCGCTGGAGGCGGCGCTGAAGATGAATTGACCATGCTGGATGATCAGGCCGCCAGCCAGTTCCAATTGTTCCACAAAGCTGACCGTCGCGGGACCACCATTGATCTGAAGCTGCCCGGCGTTGACGGAAACGACGCCGTTGGGATCGGTCACGCTCCAAAGCGTGGGCTCAAGAGGCGAGGTGAGGTAGTCCTCTTCAAAGACCGTAGTGGTGGTCTTGCTGAATGGAGTTTCTGAGAGATAGAAGTCCAGCGTTGTGCCATCGCCCAGGAAGTAGTCGCGAACGTAGTCGACCGGTTCGAGTTCGCCAATGATGGTGATGTCGTTGCGCAGCTCGTCCGGCTGGAGCAGGGTGAGCGCATCGGGAGCGAAGTTGGGATCGCTCTCGCTGATAGTGAAACTCTGCTGCCCGACGGGCTGGAAGATGAGCTTGCCATCGTGAGCGCGGTAGGTGGCGCGGGTCATGGTGGTCAGTTCCTGAGCGTGCTCGGTCCAAGTCTTCTGGGGGACGATGAGGAACTGGTTGATGGGGCTGACGTCTTGCACTCCGGACAGGTCGAGACCACCGGGCAGCACATCGTTGGTGAGGGTTTGCAACCCATTGCCGGCGGTGCGCCAGGCGAAAGGCGTGCGCGCGGGCAGCGCATTGTGATCGAGCAGGCAGGAATCGTCGATCGCCTGCAGAAGATAGCGCCACGCGGGCAGCTGGCCGTAGCCCAGGTATTGCTGCTCAGGAGCAGTGGCGAGATATCCGGTGAAGAGGGCGATGCCGTCGCAGCGCTGCAGAACGATGCGTGCGCCGCTCACGGGCGGATCGAAGTTGCCGTCGCTGGCGACCAACGTTGCCGTCAGGGTGGCAGGGTAATTCAGCCGGCGGGCGATTTGGGGCAGGTGGCCGGTATCGAGGTAGGAAGTGTAGTCCTGCTGGCCAAGGCCGGCGTTGTTGTCGATTAAGAGATTCATTAGGATCTCCGATGGTTCTCTGACTTAGTGGGAGTCTGACATTGTGAGGGAGCGACGCGGTTATAGGGGTCCTTCGACTGCGCTCGGAGGAGCAGTTGTCAGTAGCCCGTTGTCGGTTGTCAGTAAAAGCAAAAGCAGATCCCTCGCTGCGCTCGTGATGACAAATCGAGTTGGGTAACTGCGTGGTCGCGAATAGGCGTCCTTCGACTACGGCGGCGAAGCGCCGCCTATGCTCAGGATGACGGCAAGAAAAGGCGGTTGTCAGTAGCCGATTGTCGGTTGTCAGTAAAAGCAGAAGCAGATCCCTCGCTGCGCTCGTGATGACAAATCGCAATAGGGTGGCCTTCGACTCGGGCGGCGAAGCGCCCCCACGCTCAGGATGACAAACGTCAGGAGGCGATTTTCTACACGGCGGCGTTGGCGGCGGGGAAATAGCTGCGGTAGCAGAGCACGGTCTCGCCGTCATTGCTGTCGGCAGTCGGCAAGGCGTGCAGGCTGACATGCAACATGTGACTGAAGAGCGGAGCGGCGAATTCCTGACGGGTCTCGGCCGCACTGGCCGCGGGCTGGAGACGCGGATAGAAGAAACAAGAACGTCCGCCGCTGTCGGGAGCAACCACGAAGAGCCCTGACCATTCCTGAAAGAAGCTGCTGCCTTCCCGATCGACGAAGGCGACCACTTTTTGCACGCCCATGCCGGTGGTGGGCGGCGCGAGCAGTGGCTCGGCCAAAAGCAACGCGGACGAGGTGATGGCGCTGACCCGCGAGACGTTGAAAGTGATGCGGCGCACGAAGTCAATCATCGATCCCATGGTGACTGGTGCCAGCAGGTATGTACCGGGCGCGCCTGAACCCAGATAGCCGGTCGTGCCGGTGTAGTCGAGGTCGACCGCAACGATGTCGCCGACGCTGAAGCCGCTGAGCTGGTCGGCGGTGAGTATGAGCTGAGTTTGAGTGGATCCGGACTGCACCGGCGAGGCCGGAAGCGGCGAGCCACCCGAAGGTTCGGGCAGGGTGGTCGGGATTTCGGCCAGAACGTTCATCTGCTGCGTACCTCCGGAGAGTGCCAGCTGCAGTTTGCCCCAGGAAGGCAGATCGAATTCCAGGCGAGCTTCGGGTTGGGTGCGATATTGCACGGAAATGTTGGCGCCGGGCCCGGTGCGCAGAGCTTCATACTTGGTGAGCGCAGTGCGATGAAAGTTCTCGACCCATCCGAGATCGATGAAAGGAGCGGGAGGCGAATCGAGGTCGAACTGTCCCTGGCCGGCGGGATCGAAAGCCGCGATGAGTCCGGTGGCCCGGTTCACGGGAGCGGCGTAGGCCCGCACGGCCCGCGCTGCCGGCGCCATCTGAGAGCGCTTGGCATAAGGATTGGAGCTCATGTCTGGTTCACCTCGGGATAAAAGAACACGGTGATGGTGACGTCACGTCCCACATACGGGGATATGATTTTGGCGGCGGTCAACACCGGCTGCGTCCAGAAAATGGTGGAGGCCAGGGCGACCGGCAGGCTGGAGCTGTAATCGCATTTGGGAGTTTGTGGAGGCGAGCAGATGGCCAGCAGATCGCAATCGAGGCTGGCCAGATCGCGCCCGCGATCGAGACTGGCATTCGGAACCGAGCCCTTGGTGCAATAGGTGATGGTGCAATCCATGGCCATGAGCGTACCGGCCTGAAGGGGCGCGGGACGGGCGTTTCCCCAATGCAGATAAAAGGTGTCATTCAAGAGAGGAGCGCCGCTGGGCGGTTCGTTCTCAAGCACGGCGATCGCCGGACGAGTAGCGCCATCGAGGATGACGGTTCGATTGGGATCGACGGCGACGAGCCGGTCGCGCAGCGTGATGTAAAAGCTGTCTTTGGTTGGTTGCATGGTGCGGTTACTCCGTGGCCTGGATGCGGTAGAAGCAATCGGCTCCGAAGAAGCGGTCGACGATCACGGTATCGATGTGGAGCAACTGGTCGTGATGGAGGACGCCCTCGGCGGTAAGAAGCCAGGTGGCGATGTCGTTAACGTTGTGGCTTTTCGCGATGGGGGCAAGTGCGGTGGCGCTGAGCATGATCTCAAAGCGCGGGCTCCCTTCTGGCGTGGGCGGCAGAGAGCTGACAAAGCAAGGCGCGACTTGCAGATCTTCGGCGGGCGGGGGCTCGAGCCCGAGCTGGCTTGAGGTATCGCCGGTCGCTGGATCGGCCACCCGGAGCGTGACCTGGGCAGCCCCGTAGGACTGCAGGAAGGCGTTAGCGAGACGCCGAGCCGCATGGCCGCGGCCGGGAGTGGTTTCGAATTGAAGGTCGGACATGTCAGCCTACTTTCTGCGCCACATAAGGCGCCAGCATGGCTTGCACGGTGGAATCGAGAAGCGTGTCGGCGAAGTAGGTAAAGTGCATCTCGTTCAAGCTGCCTTCCTTGACATTGAGCGCCGGGGTGGCCTGGGCATTACGAACCAGCTGAACGCAGGCAAACTTCACCTGGTCGGGAACGGTGCTGAAACCGGCGGTGTAGGTGAGTTCCATCTCGTCGAAGAAGAGGCCGAGAGGATTGGGCAGCCAGGAAACCTCGCCGGTATCGGGGAAATAATCGAAGGTAGTCAGATCCAAGTCGATCCAGACGCCGGGAAGTCCAAAAGTAATGGCGAACTCGGAGGCCATATCCCACAATGTGAGATCTTCGCCCCGGCGGGGAGCGGCATAGCGCGCCCGTCCGGAAACCAGCGGCGATTGCGAGCCATTGGCGACGGCCAGCGGCAAGTAGGTGAGCCGGAGATTGTTGCGGCCGGGAACCAGGCGGATGCGTTCGAGGAATTGCGAGATCCACAAAGTCGGCCGGTTGCAGTGAGCGTCGATGAGCGAGGAGGCGGCGGACACCCAGGATTCGGGCGTATCGGGCTCAAGCCCATAAGTTTGATATTCAGAATCAGCCAAGTAATTCATGAGGATTCCAGTCACCGTCGCGAGGGACGGTAGTTGTCGGAAGAAAAAGACCCACCCAAGCAAGGGCAGCTTGGGCGGGGCAGCCGTTGGTACGCAAGACGGCTTGTTCAGCAGGTGAGAAAAAGACCCAGCCAGGCAAAGACGGCTTGAGTGGGGCACTCGCAGTTGTCGACACGAGACCAGAACTCGGCTATGTCTGACAACGTGATAGTCGCTTAACGGTCGACGATTACCTGGTAGTGCGCGTAATTGGCACCCTTGACCACGACCGCGCCAAACTTCACCACCACCATCTGCGAGGTCAGCGAACTGGGGGTACCGAGCTGGAAGATGCGCGGGGTGGGATTGGTGAGCCAGTGATACTCGATCATGTCTTCGGTAACGATGTAGACCGGCAATTGCGCACTGCCGCTGCCGGGGGTGCCGGTGTAAGGCAGCGACCAGTCGGGGATGAGGGGCAAGTCGCCGGCCTGCGTGGAGAGCGTCTTCACGGTGAGGCCGCCGGCCACCTGCGTGGTCGAAAGCACGACGTTGAACTCCTGCTTCATTTCGCGATCGATCAAGTCGAGCAGCACCGGGTTGGAATAGATGGCGGTGGGCCGGACTTCGTAGTTGGTATTGGCGGCCATCTGAGCGATGGTTGACTTCAAGCCATCGACGATGCTGCTGGTGGTGGAGATGCTTGCGGTGTTGCCTCCGGCGACGATCTGCCCGCACACCCCGAAATACTGCGGGGTGGTGGGATTGGACAAGGAGGTGTCATTGCCATTCCACAGGGCCACGTCGTGGGTGCGCAACAGGCCCTCGACGGAATCGGCCAAGTCCTTGGCCTGAAGATAGGCGAACTGGCTTTGCTGGGAACCGACTTCGATGTCGAAGACGTTGTAGTTGATCTGCGAGACCAGACACTTCAGGGGCACGCTGCGCTCCAGGCGAGTGGGGGCGACCAGCGTAGGAACGATGTTACGGGGATCGACGAAGGCGTTGGCCGCGGTGGGCGAGGGGATGGCCGTCTCCTCGAAGAAGCGCGAGGGGTGGCCGGTTGCAGGGACTTGCTTGATGCGCTGGCCGAAGGGGCCACGGCGGCGAACGATGTCGGTGATTTCGGATTGGTAGAGATCGACTTCGATCGCGCCCGGGCCCATGTAATCGGCGGCAGCTTGCAGGTTAACGAATTGCGCTTTCATGATGTCCTTTCGAAAAGCAGTTACTGGGGGATAGGGGTTAGGGCTAGAAGATCAGCAGAAGGCAAGCGCTAGCCCGAAGGGTTCGCGAGTTGGCTAGGCGAGGATGCCGGCGCGGGCGAGTTCGGCCTTGACGGCGATACGCTGCTCGATGCTGAGGCCGGCTAAAGCTTTCTCGACGATGGGAGCTTCGATGAGCGCGTCACCCTCGACGCCCTCTTTGGCGAGCAAGGCGCTAACCATGGGCGACAGGGTCTTGCGGCGGGCGGTATCGCTCTGGGCCTTGAGATCGTGATTGATCTTTTCCAGCGCAGTCAGCTTGCTGCGCAGCGCGGCGTCGCCAGGCGAGCCAGCCTGCAGGTCACCCTCATCGATGGCGGCGACGATGCGATCGATCTTGGCGTGCAGGGAGGCAAACTGGCCATCCAGGTTAGAGAGGGCATCGGCCAGAGATTGCGTGGCCTGCGCCATTTGGCCGGCCAGCGCCGGCATGTCGGGAATAGGATTCGAGTTGTTTTCCTGATCCATATAGGTCCTCTTACATTGTGGGATGGGGCTAGTGGCTAGTGACTAGCAACTAGCGATTAGCTAAAAGCGTGGTTGTGGATAGCGAGGCCAAGCCAGCGGTTAACCTGGCGGCCAGAGATACGTCGCAGGCCGCCCGCTGGCGATGACAAAGAGGCGGAGGTGGAACGCGGCGCTGAAGCGCCGATGCTCCGCCGGGCCAAAGCCGGGGACTTAGAGGAGTTCCTTTTGGCACGGCTGAAGCCGTGCCCTGACATAAACCTGAGTGCGGCGACTTATGAGACGGCTTCTGGTTGCCAGTCACTAGTTGCCAGCCTGATCCAGGTTTGCGGATAGGCGGCTTTGTCGCGACGGAGAATAGCGGCTCCGGTGAAGGTGAAGCTGGTGACGGCCCAGATGGAGGCTTGCTGGTTGGGCACGCTGGCATTGGCTATTTCATAAGACATGCCCAGGGGCTGGCCGTGCTGGGCGCGGATGTCGTTGACCAGGTCGGGAAAGTCGTGCGCGAACAGATAGCCGGTGATGGCCACCTGTCCGGTAGAGCTGGCAGGTTTACCGGCAGGCATGGGCACGATGTTGGCTTCGGTAATGATGCCTATCTTGCGGCGGGCGTCGTGGGTGTCGAGCGCAGGCGCGTAGTCCAGCGCCATGCCCAACAAGGACGGCAGAGCGGCTTCGGTGGCAGTGCGGGTCAACATCACCCGATGGCCGCGCGCCCCGCTGGGTGATCGTTGGGAGGCAACGCCGACTAGAGTGAGAATGCCGCGGAACGGCAGGCGGTTGGGATGTCCGGCGACATCGGGCATGGATAAAGCCATAGCTTCGAGATTCATAAGTTCCTCGGATGCCTCACAATGTGAGAGATCAATGCAGGCAGAGTGCGACGCTTCGCGTCGATAGGGGTCCTTCGACTACGCTCAGGATGACAAGCAAGAAAAAGCAGTTGCCAGTGGCCAGTTGTCAGCGAAAGCAGGCCCCTCGCTGCGCTCGTGATGACAAGAGTTGACCCCCGGGGTTTAAAAGGATCGTTCCACCGCAGGCGACCGCAGATCCCTCCGCTACGGTCGGGATGACAAATCGAAGAGCCTGCGATCCGCTGCGCTCGTGATGACAAATCGAGTAGGGAAGCTTCGTAATGGCGACAAACAGTCTCTGCTCAGGATGACAAGCGAAAAACAGGTCCCGCCTCGCTCCGCATAGGGAGAGCGTCGAGTGACGCAAAATTCGCAGGATCATCATGAGCTGCGTCTACTGCATGGGCGGAGCGTCGGCGAGACCGGCGTGCTGCTCGGGTAGTGGCGGCAGGCCTCGCATGCGGCGAACCTCGTTGATGGTAAGGACGCCGCAGCCAATCAGGGTTTGCTGGATTTGAGCCTGCTCCAGTTCGTTGGGGGCGTCGACGTCAGTGAAGACGAACTCCAGGTCATCCCAGCCGAGGCGCTTGCTGATGACGTCGCGGGTGAGGTGTTCGGCAATGAGCCGGGCGACGGGCACGACGGCGGTGCGGAAGGCGTCGTCATACTGTGTGGTAGCTGTGTTGCGATTAACGTCTCGCTCCAGGCCGAGGAGCATGGGTGGCAGATCGAAGGCGTCGGCGATCATGCGAATGAGGAATTCCTGCCATTGCAGCCGCAGGTCGGCGTCGGTACCGCCGCTGAAGCGCAGCACTTCAGGCTTGGTCTCCACCGAGAGGATGGGAACTTTGCCGGTACCTTCGATTTCGTCCTGCCACCAACGGATGAGGCGCTCGTGATGCTGCGGGCTGAGGCCCTGCAGCCAGAGAGCGTATTGCACGACGCTGTTGCTGGCCAGGCGGGAAGCGAAGCGATGAGCGCAGAGGAACTCGTGAATGGTTTCGAAGGCGACCTCGAGTTTGCCCAACCCGAAAGGCGTGTGGGTGCGCGGGTTGAGGCGAATGTAGGAGAGCTCTTCGTCGGTGAGCGAGATGTCCTGATCGGGCAGGAATGCGGCGGTGGCCTGGACGTAGTGCGGGGAAGAAGGATTACCGTCCCAATCGGAGCGAATGCGGATGCTGGCGCCGTCGACCGGCCAGAGCACGAGTGGATGCCCGGGATCGTCGCTGAGATCGAGTTCGATGGCGCCGAAGCCGCCGACCAGCACGTCTTCGAGAATCTGCTCGATGAATGAGCGGAAGGAGTCGGCGGGATTGGGCTGCTCGAAATTGAGGACGAGGGTAGCGATGCGCTCGGCGACGTCAGGCAAATCGTCGAGAGAGCGGCCGTGGCGCGGCTGAATGCGCCACTGCATGCCGGCAATGCGGTCTTTGATGGTGTTGATGGCCTTGCGGGCGATGGGCATTTCGGCGAAGCGGCGCAGATTGGCAGGCGTGGGTTTAGGCATGACTCCGGCACGCACGAGCGTGGGTGCCCCCGGAGCGAATATGGTGGGTAGCGGCACCGTTCTGCGGGCAGGTTCGGCGCTGGTGGCGAGCAGCGCGGTGGGAGAAAGATGAAGCAGTTTGAGTAACGACGGTCCAGCGATGCGGCCGAGAGCGCCGCGCAGAGTGGCTTGCATGTTCATGGGTTAACCCCTGAAGAAAGTGATAAGAAAGTTGTCAGTGGCCGGTTGTCAGTTGTCAGTGAAAGCAGATGCGGACGTTCTGTGGTCATGACGGAAACAAAGCACACAGAGGCGTCGGACAATAGGGGTCCTTCGCTGGCGCTCAGAATGACAAGCAAAGAGAGGCAGGTCGGTAACGCGACGCTGAGGCATCGCTCTACCCCAGTAACGCGCTGCCTGGAGTTTCTTGGCGGCCTGCTTAGAGTTTGAGTTCGAGGCGAGCGCGCTGGGCGATTTGCGGCAGCGCCGTAAGGGTTTTGAACTCGATGGCGCTTTTGTTGAGAGTGGCCAGGGCGAATGCGATGCCTTCGTCCTGAAGATTTAAGCCGTCTTCGGTGATGGCGGTCAGGGTGCTTGTGGCATGCTCGTCGCCGGTCAGACGATCGCGCATATCGGAATAGCTATAGGCCAATACCTTTGCCGAATTAACATCGGTAGCCAGCGAAACCGCGTGAAAAAGATGCAGGACATCGTCGGCGCGATAACCACAATCAATCTTAAGCGGGTCGCCAGGATTGGTGTACTGGGCGACTGCGATATCTTTACGCATGGCAGATGATTGCCACACGCCAGCCTGCTCGAAGGCATCGCGCATGGCGTTGTAGATAGCGCGACGGCCGGATGGAACTCGATGCCCGCGCGCCGCGGATTCGAGATAGGTTTGCGCAAGCTTGCCTAATTCAATCGAGGGCGACTCGGACAACACGGCGGCCATGGGAGACAGTTGCAGCGCGCCTGACAACGATTGCTGCAGCTGGTCCAACAGCCAATCGCGCCGCGACATGGGCCCGCGATAATTGATGATCTGGGGCACGAGCGATTCCAGATGGAGGCGCAAGCCCTCCTCGTAGGATTCCAGCAAGTCGATGTCGAGGTCAGGATCGGCGCAGCGAGCCCGGCGCCAGTCGCGAGTGAAGCGGACACCGGTGAAGCCGTCGCCGCCGCTTTCCAAGAGCACCACGCCAATGTTGACGAACTCTCCCTTGATCAGGTCCGGGAGGTAGCGGACGAGGAAAAACTCGCATTGTTTAACGTCGGCCATTGGCAGTTGGCAATTGGCACTTGGCCAAAAGCCGGGATTCGCTTGTTTTGCGTCGCCCCTGCAGGGGCTCAATCAACCGGTTCGCGGCGGGGACGGACCGCAGATCCTTCGACTCCAGCGGCGAAACGCCGCCTGCGCTCAGGATGACAAATCATATATAGAGTAACCTCGACACGGCCTGAGGGCCGATGCTTCCACTGTAATACCTCCCGGTCAATTGTCCGCCCCTCCGTGTGCATCCTTGTCTCCGTGGTCCCAGATCAATTCACCGCCTCGTGCCAGTTCGGAAAGGGGTTGCGAGACGAGTTACGGAAGTCCAGGATAAGTTCACGGACGCGAGAGCGGCGCGTCAACAAGCGCTGGAGCAAACGCTCCAGCTCGTCGCTGGCCCCGCCATACCATTCGGGCGGAATTTCTTCGGCCAGCGGCCAGAGCGAACTTTCGGGAAAGCTTTCGATGCGGCTGAGCCAGGGCTCGAAGCTGTCCCACGATGTGACACATTCGTAAACGTCATTGCGGCCGAAGACGCCGCGCAAGGGCGCATCGGGAAAGTTCCATTCGCCGGCGTTGAAGCAATAGCCCTGATCGATGAAGGCGGCGGTAAGCTTGCGTTCGCGGGCCAGTTTCCAGAAGGCTGCCTGGCGGCCGTTGGCGTTGCAGGTCCACTTATCGAGTGCGAGGATGCCGGCAAAATCGCGCAGGTTGCGCACGCGCGAGATCATGGTCTCAGGCAGGTAATCGTAAACCTGGCCTTCGAGCGGCGAAACCACGTAGCGCGAGCCGAACGACAGGCCCGGGGTAAACATGCTGCGCATGCCGCAGAGCTCGATGCGGAGCTCGGGCGTATGTTCGAGCAACCAGGGATGAACGTCGACGATGGCGGCCACCGGAACGGGCAGCCCTATCAACTCGGCCAAACGGGTGCCGAGCCAGTCGTTAACCAGCACGCGCAGGTGCTGCGGATTGTTCTGGAACTTGACGACGTAATAAAAGCCGTCGGCGCAGCGCATAAGATGACTCTGCGCGCCGCCCCGCATCCTGCGAACGTGTTGGACTGCCTTGATGAGCAAAGTCTTGTTTCCCACCCTTCGCCAGTAACGGCCGAAGAATGGGGCACCCGCATTCCTAAAAACCAAGAGCCGCATCGAGGGCGAAGACCGCAGATCCCTCGGCTGCGCTCGGGATGACAAAGTTTGTGTAGGGAATCGGCGACTCACTACACGATGGTCCCTGTGAGCGGAGGGTGCACTGCCCCAGCAAGTGCAAAATCGGCACTGGTTGGGGACCCCGGCAGAAGCGACAGGGCGGTCATTCAGGAAACCGCCCGCAACGGCCATCGCGGCCGTACATCACGGCCATCACGTCCGCGTCGCCTGATGCGGCAGCTTCCTGAGTCGATGCTAACGCGGAAGCTGCCGCGATTTCGTCGGCATAGGTCACAGAGCAGTGTGAGAAGAGCGGGTCGAGGATTTTCCCCTTTCAGCCAAAGGCCGATTGGTGAGGCTGCCACTCTTCGCTATCAGTTATGGTTAGGGAAACTCTAATCAAGTGAAAGCGAGGTCCCGCAGCGGCTGAAGCCGCATGATTTCGAGTACTTAACGGACGGCCTGAAGGCCGTCCCCTTCAAAAACGGGACTTAATCAGAGTTTCGTTAGAGCTTCTTGGCGAACAGGCTGGCGAAACCGAAGATCACCGGCATCAGACTGGTTGCCAGCTGGGTGGCCGCGGTGGCCTCCTGCTGTTGCTGGGGATTGACGGTAGCGGACTGGGCGATTGCTCCGGCCGTCTGCACAGCGGCGGTGACTGCGCCCAAGTGATCGCCCGATCCCCATTGGCCGGCGACGGTGGCGGCTTCGGTGGTAGCAGCCTGCACGACAGACATCATCTTCTGAAATGTTTGTAGGTTGAATGCCATAGTAAAGATCCTCCTCGGTGGTTGTGATTGGGGTTTCGTTCGGAATAGCCGAACAGTGCTGGTGGATGAAAAGCAGATCCCTCGCTGCGCTCGTGATGACAAAACGAGAGAAGCAGATTCCTCGCTGCGCTCAGGATGACAAAACGAGAGAAGCAGATCCTTCGACTGCGCTCAGGATGACAAAACAAGAGAAGCAGATCCTTCGACTGCGCTCAGGATGACAAAACGAGAGAAGCAGATCCCTCGCTGCGCTCGTGATGACAAGCAAGGAGGCAGTAGCCGGTTGTCGGCTGTCAGTAAAAGCAGAAGCAGATCCTTCGACTGCGCCCAGGATGACAAATACAAAAAAGGGAAGCTCCGAATCACAGACAGGAGCAGTTTCAGGCGGCTTGCAGCATAGTGAATTTCATCTCCTGCAGCGACTTTGGCGGTTCCAGACGCAACTCGGCGCGGACCGCCTGGGCGATCGCCATGGCCATGACGGTGTCGTCGTGAGCGCCGGCGGCGGCCGAACAGCCTCCGTCGGTGTGGCGAACGAAGGTGCGACACTCCTCCAGCAGCCGGGGGCTGAGAAACATGAACGACGCCGCCGACAGAAGAGCAGCGAAATTTTCCAGCATGCGGGGCCGAGTAGCCACGTTGGTGAGCCAGCCGGGCTGCTCGCCGGACTTGTAGACGTTGGTGTAGCCCTGGCCCATCATGAGATGGGCGAGGACGGCGTAGCCGTGATTGTTGCGCTCGACGGCGACCAGGGCATCATTGTATTTGTGCGCCAGGACGGCGACGCGCGCCGCCAGATCGTGCGGAGAAAAATGACCGTGCAACTCGGCGCACTGTACTCCGCTGCTCTGCTCGATGATCTGAGCGCAAGCGTAGTCGCCGTCGGTGCCGCCACCGGCCGGATCGACTCCCACAATGTACTGTTTCGGGGTGATGCCGGTGCCGCCGGGGATGGCGGGGAAGAAAGTGATGAGGCGGCCGGCATCGTTTTCTTCGACGATAGGGGCAGGCTGCTTCAGGCGCTGGCCGATGAGATCGGAATCGAAAACGCAATCGCCGGAAGCCAGGAAGCAGCTTTCGGGATCCTCGGCGTACTCTTCTCGGGCGCGGTTGCGAAAATTCGCGCGCATCTCGCGGCGAAAAGCGATTTGGCCGGGGTCGAGTTTATGCTCGCGCATGAGCTCGACTTCTTCTTCGCTGAAGTTCACGATTTCGAGCTTGCGGCGGTAGTTGGCGTCCCACCACCAAGGATAAAAGTGGCGGGTGTAGCCGGTTTGCGAAGCGCGCTGCCACTCATCGTAAAATTTACCGCCGGCGCCGGAGGGCGTGGACTCAAGAAAGATTTCGCCGTCGGGCGGAACCGCAGCCCGCAAGGAAGCCAGCGTCTCTGAAACATCACGCGGCCAGCGGGCGACCTCCGAACAATGCAAGTTGTGGATGGTCAGCCCGCGGCCGGCGTTGGGGTCCGCCGCGGTTTCCACGCGGTACTCGCTGTCGAGCACGGGAAACACGATCTGGCGGACGTTGGCGCGCGAAGTGACCAGCGCGCCCTGGCGCAACGTCTCCGGCAGGTTATCCAGGAGGCGGTGCACGATGCGGAAGATTTCTTCAGCGGAACGCTGATCGTGCGCGACCTGCACGCTGAGCGTTCCTTCGCGAGTGATGCAGTTGATGAAGAAGCGCGCGGCAACATAGGTGGTGACGCCCAACTGGCGCGCCTTGAGCACGATATTGCGTGAGGTGCCGGTAGCGTTGAGATCCTGCTGGGCACGATTCAGGATGAGGGGGCGCAAATGACCGTTCTTGTCGCGAATCTTCAGCAGCGCCCACATCAGGTACTCGCGCCAGGTCGAAGCCGCGGGCGACGTTTTGTAACGGCCAATGCGGCGAACGTCTGGGGGTCGCTCGTCGAGATGGCTGCCGCACCACTTCAAGCCTTCGGCGGTCATGGGCGTGTCAGGCGCACAAGCGGGTGCGGCGGCCTGCGGCGGCTTGGCCGGTAACAGGTGCAGCTTGGAAGGGGATGGCGATTTGGGTTTAGAACGTTTCTTCGAATTGGTGGTGCGTTTCGTACCCACTGGATGCTCCTGGAAGAAGTTGTCGGTAGCCGGTTGTCAGTTGTCGGTAAAAGCAAAAGCAGATCCCTCGCTGCGCTCGGGATGACAACCGAGGACGAGGCAGCTCATTCGCTCCTCGCTAGGGATGACAAGCACAGGATTGCCGGCGACTACTGGATGGTCTGGCAGTAGAAGGTTGCACCTTTGATCTGGTCGGACGAGCCGCCGTTGAAGGTGAGCTTGATGGCGTCGGCGTTGGCGAGGTTCTCGCTGCCGGCGTTGCCATAGCTGCCGCCGATGCCGATGGCAGTACCTGCGATCACCGGACTGAGGTTCACCGCTTGCGCCGACAGCGAGGAGATGGTGAAAATCTCGATGTCGGAGGCGACGTTCTGACTGGATGACGTGTAACTGCCGTAGGCCCACGTTGTGGTACCCAGTGTCCACTTATAGGTGATCGCCCCTGACGCTGTGGGATGCGTCCACCTGGCGAAGCAATGCGCTCCAGATCCGGTGGTGAAGGTCCCGGCGGGCAGAGTAGCGGCGTAGACAGTCTGATCGGCGCTATTGCCGGTGAGGGCAGCAGTCGCGCCCTGCAGGGTTCCGCTGATCAGCCGAGTGCCGGTGCCACAGCCGATGCAATTCGTCACATTCAGCGTTCCGACGGTTGCCGTGGTGGTGTTCACATCGGTGGAGTAGATCTCGTCCCAGCGGTAAGCGGGATCGCCGAGCCAGCGGGTGCTGGTGTCGCCCGCTGCTTTGGTGGGGATGAATTCCCACTGCTGGTTATTGGAGACACCGCCGGGGAAAGCGTAGGTCATCTTGGCGAAGAGTTCCGGAGACTGGCCGTAGGTGGTGCGATTGGGCATCCGGAACCCGATGCCGCCGGTGCCGATGCTGGTGGAGGTGCCGCTGGCGGCCAGCAGCGTCTCGTTGGAACTGGTGGTGCCGAAGATTTCCGTGAGGATGCCGTTGCCGCTGTGCGGCGATTGCGCGAAGGTGTTGAGATCGAGCGTGTAAGCCTGGCCGGAAAAGAATGCGCCGGTGGGACCGTAGTAGAACGGAACCTTGTTCATGTTGGCTGCGGCGGTGGTGCGATTGTTTACGGTGTCGTTCACGGCGTTGACGTAGTTCTGCAGGTAGAAATTATTGACGCTGATGAAAGGCGTGGTGCCGGCGGTGCCGTTCACGTACTTGATGACATCGTTGACCCCGGCGCGGCCGAAAGTGTAGCCGCCAAGGATGAACAGGCCGGGCTGAGCGCCATTCTGGCCGGTTTGATCGATGGTAATGAGCGGGTCTTGGCCGCTGATTTCTTCTTCCGTCTTGAGGCCGAGGAGGGTAAGAGTGCCGGACTGTCCGCCGTTAAGACGAACGATGGAAGTGGTGTTGGAGTCGCCGCTGAGGCCGTGTACGACAACCACGCCGGAAAGATTATTGAAGTTGAATCCGTAGCGGCCGGCGCTGTTGGTGGTTATGTTAGCGATGTCTGACGGTGTGGCACTTGCTCCGGTGAACAGGATGTTATCCAGATAGCAGGCGCTGACCTCGACGGTGCGCAGGAAGGCGGTCTCGCCCATGTTTTCGATGTTGAAGCAGTTGCCGGCGGTCTGATTGGCGCCGTTGCCGATGACGCGCAGGTTTTCGAAGCCTCCCCAGTGCCACCACTGGGCGGTAGAGCCGATGCCGGTGCCAACGGTGGAAGTCGCGATCAGATCAGCATTCAGGCCGTTGGCGGCGGTGACGATGGTGCCGTGATTGGTGGAGGTGCTGGCTCCGACGAGACGCGCGCCGGGCAGGGCAACGATTCCGGCGGTGACATTGTTGTTGCCGTTGTTGTAGGTCACGGTGCCGTTGATGGTATAGGTGGTGGGCGCGAGTCGCAGGGTAACCGAGTCGTAGAGGACGAAGCCGGGGCCGGTGTAGGGCGCGACGCGATCGTCGACCACCGCTCCCAGCACGGTGCCGTTGTTGTAGGCAGCATTGATAGCGGCCTGTATGCCGGCATACTTGCTGACGTAATACTGCACGCCGGGAATGTCGCGCGCGGTGAGATCGCCCGCGGTGCTGAGGTTGCCGCTGAACGATCCGGTTCCGGCGAAGCTGGCGTTGCCGGTCGACGGGTCTGACATTGTGGTAAAGATGGAGTAGATGCCGGTACCGTTGTAGAGTCTTTCGTTGGCGGAAGCGATGGGGCCGGTACCGGAAAAGACATAGACATCGGCGGTTGGCCAGGCTGAGCGGTTCCCACTGCTGTAGGCGGGAACCGCGCCGCCGCGAATGGCGACGGCAGCGACATTGGCCGAGTCGGTCACGTTATCTTTCGCCGTGAGGTTGGCCGCAGTAGGGGCAGCAAAGCGGAAGCAGGCCTTGTCGTAGTCGTTCGGCGGAAGGCCACTGACGGCGAAGGGATTGGTGCAGTAATTGTTGGTGAGGTAGGCGGGCGTCTGGAAATCGGCGGCGTAGTAGCCGGGCGAGTCCCACTGGTTGCCATGTACGGTCAAGCCCGCGCCGGCATTCATCACCTGCAACGAAGCGGTGCAGGTGCCTCCGCAATTCAACTGGCCTCCGAAGAATTTATTGTTGCTGATGTTGAGGCCGACGATGCCGCTGCTGTCGAGCAGGATATCGGAATTGCGGGCAATGCCGAAGGTGTTGCCGGAGATAGTGGAGCGCACCAGCGGAGTGGTGACGTAGATGTGAGTCTGGGTGGGATTCCAGAAGCCGGTAGAGGTGGCGAAGTTGTTGTCGCTTACGTGGGTGCGATAGGTGGTGTAGGACTCGGGGCTGGCTATCAGGATGCTGAATTGCTTGCTGTAGAGAATGTTGTTGTGATGGATCTGCACGCCGCTGGCGCCGTCGACCTGGATTGCCGAATACTTGTTGGCGAAAAACTGATTGTCGGAGATGAGGACGGAGTGGGAGGGATTGTTACCGTAATCCTCACCGTCGCCTTTGACCACAATGCCATTGAAGGTACTGGAGTCGAAGGTATTGCCGATGACGCTGCCGATGTTTCCCTGGACCTGAACTCCGATGCCGCACTCAAACCAGTTGTTCTTGACTTCGAAACCGGAGTAAGCCAAAGGAGTAACGCAAACCTGGCTGCCATTTTCCGGTGTGCCCCAGAGAATGCCCTCGACGTCGAGGTTCTGCGTGCCGGCATCAAGCGTGCAGGTGTTGGCGCCCGCACTGGCGTTGGAGCCCATGCACAAGGCGTTGAGACTGTTGGTGGAGTTGAACAGAAGCACTTGAGTAGCAGCCTGGCCGGCGCCAACCAAGTTGTCATTGTTGCGAGTGTAGGCGGTACCGCTGATGAAATAAGTTCCGCGCGGCAACAGGACGGTACGACCGGGCTGGGAAGAATAAATCTGATTGGGAAACGTTGCGCTGGTGCAATTCATGGCGGCGCACCACGCAGCGGTGTTATCGGTGCCATACCAGAGCGAGCCGCTGGTGACGGTGGTGGAAGCGGCCGCTTGCAAAGTGACCTGAGTGGGCGATTGATAGCTGGCGATGGTGGAATTGAGAAAATTGGCGGAAGCCCCTGCTCCCTGAAAGAAAGCGCCCTTGCCCACGTCGGCGGCGGTGAAAGACGATGCCGAACAAGTGACCACGCTCTGCCCGGCGGTGATGTTGCAGCCGTTTAGTAGAAGGCCGTCGCCCTGCAGTCCGTAGTTGCGGAGATCCATGACCGGGAAGTTGGCGGTGCGCAGATCCTGCGCGGTGCTGAGGGTGGCGTTCACCGAGTTAGGGGTGACATTGCCGATAGGAGGCGGCGCGCCCAGGTTTCCGCTGCCGCCGTTGGCATCGACATAAGCCTTGTTGGCGGCGTCGTTGGGACTCTGCGGCGTGGGCACGGATGGCGAGCTGGTGAAAGTCTTGACGCCGGCGGCCGTTTGACTGGCGGTGAGGCTCATGTAGTTGGCGTCGGCGAACTCGCGAGTAAGGAACTGCGCGGCTTGCGAAACCGGAACCAGGGTGCTGCGAATGGCTCCGATGGTGGTGGTCTGCGTGGCCGGGACGACCCAATATTCCGAGCTGGTTGAGCCATCATTCAATTTGTAAGTAGCGCGGTAATAGGTGCCGGCGGGAGTGGCACCGCTGTTGGGAGCAAGACTGGCATTGAACTGGCCCTGGGTGCCTAACTCGACGGTGACCAGGCCGGGCGCGATGGGCTGTCCGGCAGCGGTGGTGAAGGCCGGCCAGACGATGACGATGGTGCCTTGCGCGGGGGTGCCGTCGGCACGGTATACGGTGTCGATGATCTGACACAATGTGGGACCTGAGCCGTCGAAGGCGTGCAGCCGGGACAAGGGAGCGAGCGCCGCCAGAGTGTATTGGCGATCGAGGGGCCAGGCGGCGAAATGCGCGGATGGCAGCGCGGCGATACCCCGGAAGGGCGAAGCGGCCGGAGAGGTAACCGCTTCGCCCGCAACGGCTATACGCGGCAGTGCAATGGCGAAGACAAGCGAGATGAGGACAGAAAAGAACCGCCCTGCAAGGCGGCTGGGGTTCGGCATGATGTATGCCTCTCTGCAATTGAAATTGGATTGATGTCCCATGTTGTGGGAGTTCTAAATTCGGAAAAATGTGTTAGCGCCAGAGGGGTCCTTCGACTCCGCATCCGCAAAACCCGCGGCTGCTGCGCTCAGGATGACAGAAAAGCGGTTGGCAGTGGTCAGTTGCCAGTTGTCAGTAAAAGCAGATCCCTCGCTACGCTCGTGATGACAAAAACTTCAGGAGCGAATGCTGCGCTCGAGATGACAGACAATTTTAGGCGTGAAAGCTGTGCTGTGGACAAAAAAGCAAACAGCAGGTTCCTCCGCTCGGGCTGAAGTCCTCGGTCGGGATGACACGTTATCTGTGTCGAACCCGCTGGACTAGGGCAGGCTGCGCGGTTCAGGTGCATCCTGATAGCTGCGGATGAAGTCTTCCACGCTGCCAACGTAGACGTCGGCGAAATCGACAACCTCGCGGCGCTTCTGGATCATATCCGTGGCGTCTTCGAGGGTGAAGCCCAGGGCCCGCAGAAGCGCCAGGGCCATCATGGGGGCGCGATGGACGCCGGCAGCACAATGGATGAAGACTCTGGACTCGGCGTCATCCAGGGCAGCAAGGGCGAAGTCAACGCCGCGGCGAAACAAGTCCGCAGGCTTAGGCAGAAAGTCGTCGTCGGTAGGATTCCAGAGCACGCGGATGCCGTAGGGTTCGGCCAGACGGGTGTCGTCGAATTCCACCTGCATATCGATGATGTGGGTGACTCCGGCGCGAACCACTTCGATCATCTTGTCGTCGTTCCAGATGCCGCCGCCCACCGCGATGCGGTCGGTCACCCACGTCATGTCCATGCCCAGTATGCTCCTACGCCCAGCCCGGCGAACTGTTGCTGCACCCGGCGGTTTGAGCGGCCGAGCCCCATAGCCATTCTACAAGGTGACTGAGCAGGCTCAAGCAAAGGCAGATCCCTCACCGGCTAAGCCGGTTCGGAACAAGAGCAAGGCCAAGGACTGCCTGGCGTCAGGTGACCGTTCGGTTCAAGCGGCCATTTCGGGCTCGAGTTCATCGCCTACCGGTCTGATGCCGATGCTGTTGAAGAAAGCGTCGACCGGACTGGGAGGGGCGACGGCGATGGCCGGCGATCCGGCCGAGGGCGCGGGAAGCGGAGTGGCTGCTTCTTCGGGCGAGGGCAAGTTGTAAACCCCGGCAAAATCGAACAAGGCCTTGGCGGCGTTGTAGTTGCCGCACAGGGCGAGATTGATGATGGCTTGATTGATTTCCTGGACCGAGGCCCAGATCTCGCGTTTGATGCGCTCCACGATCATCTGACGCGACTTCAGGGTGGAGAACAGCGAAGTCTTGGGACGCTTTTTGGCGCCGGCAGACTTACCGGCAATGGCCCGCTGGCTGGCGGCAATGATTTTCTTGTAAGCGGTACTTTTGGGCCCAGGCATGGGGGCCTGCTTCTTGCCGGCTACGCTCTTGGTGAATGGCATGGATTTATCCTCGAAGGAAGATGAAAGAATGAATCGGTAGAAATGAGCTTGGTGGATCCAGACCTGCGGGCATGGGCTGGCGAGTCGAACCAAGTGGTTAATCGACTCCGCGAGGATGCTCCGCAGGCTGAAACCCCTGGGGCCACGACTCGCGTTGGCCCCAGAACAGGAAAACCCAGCCAAGGCTGGGAATGGGTTGAAGCGTTTTGAGAAGTGCGATTGCACGCCCCAAAAACAAAATCCCAGCGCCTAGGCTGGGATGATTTGGGGATAGGCTGTACAAGCGGCCTTCCCGTTTCTTCAACTCTAATTCCACTATAGCATATTGGGAGGGGTTTTGGTCAGTAATTTGGCACTTTTTAATCATAGCAATTTCAACACTTTAGAACTAACTGTTGCGTTTCTCAGTATTGACATGTAGATTTTACGTGCCAATAAGTGAAAGTAGTTGTACGACTTTTAAAAATAAGACCGAATTGGGAACAGGGTGACGTGGTCGATGGTTGGCGGAGAAAAGCTGCGCTCGTGATGAGAAAACAAGTTATAGAGAGCAGCGTGGTTGCAATAGGGGGCCTTCGACTGCGCTCAGGATGACAAAACAAGAAGCAGGTCCCTCCGCTGCGCTTCGCTCCGGTCGGGATGACAAATCAGAGGAGAGTTGCGGTCGCTGCGCTCAGGATGACACCTAAGGAATAGTGGTCAGTGGAGACAAAAGCAGATCCCTCGCTGCGCTCGTGATGACAAATCGGGTTATAGAGCAGCGTGGTTGCAATAGGGGGCCTTCGACTGCGCTCCCTGCGGTCGCTGCGCTCAGGATGACAAAACAAGAAGCAGGTCCCTCCGCTGCGCTTCGCTCCGGTCGGGATGACAAATCAGAGGAGAGTTGCGGTCGCTGCGCTCAGGATGACACCTAAGGAACAGTGGTCAGTGGTCAGTTGCCAGTGAAGACAAAAGCGGATCCCTCGCTGCGCTCGGGATGACAAAAATAAAAGATAAAAGGACTCATGACGGCGCAGCTAAAGCTGCGCCCCCTTCGGAAGTGTACTCGCGGTTCGGAAGTGTACTCGCGGTTCGGAAGTGCTACTCGCGATCGGAAGCGTCACTCGAGGTTCGGAAGTGCTACTCGCGGTCGGAGGTGCTGGTCGCGGTCGGAGGTGCTGGTCGCGGCCGGCGGGGCTACTCGCGGTAGTGAGCGCCGCCGTGGCGGACGTCGGCGCCGCGCACCCAGAAGATTACGTCTTCGGCGATGTTGGTGGCGTGGTCGGCGATGCGCTCCAGGTTACGCGCGATGAGAAGAACATCAATCGCCTGGCGAGTGCACGAGGGATCGTCGCGCATGCGCTGCACCAGCATGACGAAGGCTTCGTCCTTCAGGCGATCGACGATGCCGTCCATCTGGAGAACGGCTTCGGCCACCTCGGCCTTGCCATCGAGGAACGATTCGAGAGCGCGCTGCACCATGGTGCTGACGCCGTCGGCCATGCGGGGAATGTCGACGGGCAATTCGACTTCGGGCTCGCTGATGAGGTCGAGGACACGTTGCGCGATGTTGACGGCCTGATCGCCGACGCGTTCCAGGTCGGCATTGATCTTGAGTACCGCGAGGATGAAGCGGAGATCGATGGCCATGGGCTGCTGCATGGCGAGCAGGTCGAGCGCCAGTTCATCGATGTCGCGTTCGGCGGCATTGATGGCGGGTTCGCCGGAGAGAACCATCTGACAGAACTTGGGATCGCGGGTGCGATAGGCTTCCGTGGCGCGATCGATGGCCTGTTCGGCGAGGCCGCCCATTCGCAAGAGCTTCTCCTTCAATTCATCCAATCCCTGCTGAAAACGGCTGCGCATTATCCAAACCTGCCTGTAACGTAGTCTTCCGTCCGCTTGTCGGCGGGGGTGGTAAAGATTTTTTCGGTCTTGTCGTATTCGATGAGGCTGCCCATAAGAAAAAAGCCAGTGAGTTCAGCGACGCGGGCGGCCTGCTGCATGTTATGAGTAACAATAACGACGGTATAGTGCTGCTTCAATTGAAAAATGAGTTCTTCGATTTTGCTGGTGGAGATGGGATCAAGGGCGGAGGCGGGCTCGTCCATGAGCAGTACTTCAGGTTCGACGGCCAGGGCGCGGGCAATGCAGAGACGCTGCTGCTGTCCGCCGGAAAGACTGGCACCCGACTTCTTATGCAAGTTGTCTTTCACTTCGTCCCACAAAGCAGCCAGTTTGAGCGAGCGCTCGACCAGTTCGTCCATTTGCTTGCGATGGCGGAAGCCATTGAGCTTTAAGCCGGCGGCCACATTGCCGTAAATCGACATGGTAGGAAATGGATTCGGTTTCTGAAACACCATGCCGATGCGGCGGCGGACTTCGACCGGATCGGAGCCATCGCCGTAGACATCCATTTCGCCGACCTTGACGGAGCCATCGGCATGAGCCTCGGGAATAGTCTCGTGCATGCGATTGAGGCAGCGCACGAAGGTACTCTTGCCGCATCCCGAGGGACCGATGACCGCAGTCACGTGGTTGGCGGGGATAGTCATGTCGATGGCCTTCAGCGCCAGGTTTTTGCCATACCAGGCGTTCAGTCCACGCACTTCGATTCCGACACCCATAAGAGCCTCTTACGCTCCCTTCATCATTCCACGGCTGGTGGTGATACGGACGGCCGCGACCGCCCCGACGATCAGGACAATGAGAATCAGCGAGCCCGCCCAAGCCTGCTTGTGCCAGTCGTCATAGGGGGAGATGGCGTAGGTGTAAACCTGAAGCGATAACGCGGCGGTGGGCTGATTGAGCTTCAAGTTCCAGAACTGATTGCCAAATGCGGTAAACAGCAGGGGAGCAGTTTCTCCGGCGACGCGCGCGAAAGCCAGCATGCAACCGGTGATAACGCCGGCCGAAGCCGTACGCAGCGAGATGGAAAGCGTCGTCCTCCACTTGGGAATGCCGAGCCCGTAAGCCGCTTCGCGAATTACGTTGGGCACCATCAGCAACATTTCTTCGGTGGCGCGGGCGATGGTGGGAATCATCATGATGCCCAGCGCGACACCGCCGGAGAAGGCGGAGAAATGTTTTTGCCGAATCACGATTAGCGAGTAGACGGCGATGCCGATCACGATGGACGGTACGCCGTTCAACACGTCGGCGGTAAAGCGGATCATGTCGCCAAAGCGGTTTTGGCCATATTCGGCGAGATAGATGCCGGAGCCGATACCCAGCGGCAGGCCGATAACGCTGGCTACTGCCAGAATCAGGCCAGTGCCGACGATGGCGTTCGCCATGCCTCCGCCGGCTTCACCCGGCGGCTTGGGAGTCTGGGTGAGGAAAGCGAGGTTGACGGAGCCGATGCCCTTGATGACCAGGTAAGCGAAGATGGCCAGCAGCGGTACCAGAACCAGAACGGCAGCCGTAATCGCGAACAAGGTCGCACCGTGATCGACCAAACGCCGCCACAAGTTGACCTGAGGGGTTGCGTCGGAAGAAGGATTAGGCACGGACCCTCGCAGTGCCGCCGGTGATACTCCATACCAGCAAGCGAGCCAGCGCATTGACGACCAGGGTAACCAGGAACAGGGCGAGCCCGATTTCGACCAGCGCGCTGAGATAGAGATCGCCGGTGGCCTCGGAGAATTCGTTAGCGATGACGCTGGCCATGGTGTAGCCGGGAGCGAACAGCGATTTGGCAATCTGCGGGGTGTTGCCGATGACCATGGTGACCGCCATGGTTTCGCCCAGAGCGCGGCCCAGTCCGAGAATGATGCCCCCGACAATGCCGATGCGCGCGTTGCGCAAGACGCCGACGCGGATCATCTCCCAGCGGGTTGCGCCCAGGGCCAATACGGCTTCGCGCTGGTTTTGCGGAACCGCCGTCAGCACTTCGCGGGTGATGGAAGAAATGATCGGCACCACCATGATGGCCAGAATAATTCCCGCGGCCAGCATGCCGATACCGTAAGGCGTGCCGGTGAACAGTCCGGTCCAGCCCAAAGTTTTGGCCAGGAAGGGTTCGACATAGACGCGCAGCAGCGGCGCCAGAACGAAGATAGCCCACAGTCCGTAGACCACGCTTGGTATGGCCGCCAGCAGCTCCACCAGAAACGAGATGATGGCGCGCAGCGACTGGGGACACATCTCAGTAATGAATACTGCGACCCCAACCGAGAGCGGGACAGCGAGAATGAGGGCGAGCAACGACGAGACCAGCGTGCCGAAAATAAAGGGCAGGGCGCCAAAGTTGCCGTTCACCGGATCCCAGTCGTGTCCGTAGAAGAACGACAGTCCGAACTGATGCAGAGAAAGCCGCGACTTGGTGACCAGTTCCCAGACCACCAGGACCACGATGGCAAAGACTGAGATGGCGCTGAGCAGAATGATTACGCCAAATACCTGGTCAGGGATGCGGCTGCTGCCGGGCCGCGAAGTGCGGATTTTCTCCAGAACCGCCGAGGCAGTATGCGGCCGCTGTCCGGCATCTATCCTGGCGAGCGAGGGCATGGAAGTAACCGGCTTCGGAAGCTGGGCATCAGGCTCGCGGGAGTTCATTCGTTCGACGCTATCAGACATTTGTTACAAAGGCGTTAAAGGCAGCGACCAGCAACGGCTGGCACTTAGCATTTAGCAATTGACACTTGGCCGAGGACAAAACTAACAAGTCGCTGGCCTATCCAGTCGCGACGCAAACTTTGGCTCTCACTCCACTTTCAAGCGCGGGACATCTTCTTCGTGTCCCGCCTGACAACAGTTGGTGCAGTTGCTGCGAAACTAATCGCGAATCGGGAGACCAACACCAGCTCGCGGCGGACGCAGCCCGGCAGTTGCCAAGTGCCAACTGCTAAATGCCAACTGCCCGCTTCACTTCAATGAATCTGTGAGGCAATGGCTGCCTTCTCCTTGGTCACCACGTCTTTTGGCAAGGGAGCGTAGGACAGAGCCTCTACCATGGTTTGCCCCTGGTCGAGCATCCAGCCAAGAAAATCTTTCAGGATTTTTCCCTTGGCGGCATTTGCCGGGTTGGTGGGAATCAGCAACCAGGTGAAGCTGGCAATAGGATAGGCGTTCTTGCCGGGAGGATTCGTGATCGACACGCGGAAGTCGTTGGGCATTTTCACGCCTTCGGACGCGGCAGTCGTGCTTTCCAGACTGGCCTTGATGAAGTTGTGCGACGAATTCTGCACCGAGCCAAAGGGAATCTTGTTTTGCAGCGCGTAAATCAGTTCAATGTATCCGATGGAGCCAGGCAGCTGCCGGACTGATCCGGCCACGCCTTCGTTGCCCTTGCCGCCGATACCTACCGGCCACTTGACCGAGGTGCCTTTGCCCACGGTGTTTTTCCAGTCCTCACTTACCTTGGAAAGATAGTCGGTGAAGATATACGTAGTGCCGCTGCCGTCAGACCGGTGGACCACGGTGATGTTCTGGTCGGGAAAATTGACGCCGGGATTAACTTTGGCAATTCTGCCGTCGTTCCACTTGGTGATCTTGCCCAGGTAGATTCCGGCCAACACATCGGGAGTAAACTTCAACTCGGCGTTCACCCCGGGGATGTTGTAGGCCGGCACGACGGCTCCCAGCACGGTCGGCAAGTGGATGACCTTCACCTTGGATTGCGCGATCTGCTCGTCGGTCATGGGACCGTCGCTGGCACCGAAATCTACCGTCCCGGCCTGTACTTGACGAATACCGCCGCCGCTGCCGATCGACTGGTAATTGATCTGAATGTTGGGATGCAGATTGTGGTATTCGTTGAACCATTTGGAATAGATCGGGTAAGGAAACGTCGCACCGGCGCCATTCAAAGCCGTCTGCGCTAAGGCGCACGTGGTAAACACAGCGATGCAGAACAGCACCCCGAGAGAGCGAATCACGTAGTTATCCTCCTGGATTATGGGCGAAAAGAAGCCAATGGTCGTTCTACGCCACGATTGTTACAAATTTGTTACATGCGAATGAATTTAGGGTGAAGGCCCGGCGCGACGCGCTCAAAAGGAGAAAGCAGATCCCTCGGCTGCGCTCGGGATGACAAAGTCGTTGCTGGGACAACGGGCGGCCGGTCGTCGGAGTGTGGTCGCCCATTGCGGTTCACATTTTCTGCCGGCGCTTCAGGTCTTCGATGAACATCTGCTCGACCGGTTTATCGTAGGCACGCAGCACGTGGCGCACGCTGTGGCCGCTGACCAGGTGACAAACTTCTTCCGCCAGATTCTTGGCGTGATCGCCGGCGCGCTCCAGCGACTGGGTCATAAAGAGTACGTGGAAACTTTCCTGGCGCGCTGCGTTTTCCTGGTTCTCCAGATGGCGCAGGAAAATAAGATTGCGCAGGCGGTCCAGCTCAGCGTCGGAACGCAGCACCGATAGCGCGCGATTGAGATCGCGCTGGCTGAAGGCGTCGTGCACATCGGCCAGCATTTTCTCCAGCCGCGAGGCCATCAGGGTGAGGTCGCGAATATCTTGCAGCTCGATACGGCTGCCCACCGCCGCAGCCCGATTGCTGCAGTTGAGCAGCAGGTCGCCGACGCGCTCCAGATCGATGATGAACTTTAAGCACGCCAGCAGATCGCGGGCCTGCGCTTCACTCACCTGGGTAATGATTGCGGTCACTCCCTGATCGATGACGCGGTCGAGAGTGTCGAGTTCCTTCTCGCGCTCGCGCACGCCATCCAAAAGCGAAGGCACGCCGGTGGCAATTCCTTCGGCTACGATTCCGGCTGCAATGCGCGCTACCCGGCAGGCTTGCAGGGTCTGCTCATGCAGCTGGGCACAGATGGCGTCAGGGGTAGGGAGCGTGGTCTCGGCTGTACTCATTCAATTCTCAAGAGTCCGCGGCACACACCGGCGCGTGTGTCTGGGCCCGGATGTTCGTGAGCCAGCCTTGCAGGCGGTGTGGCGGATTACTAAGCGAAGGATAGAAGAGGCTTGTGAATTGTCGATGAAATCTGCATGAAGTTCGCTTTAATTCACAGGCGTGGTGAACTGAAATTGCTGACGGGAGCCCGGAAGAACTCTCCCAGGAATTGTTGGAGGTGAGGGAAGTTCCGATTGAGACTTGTTTTGAAGGGAATGGCCTGCAGGCCGTTCATTAAGTACCGGCAAAATCATGCGGCTTTTAGCCGCAGTCACTTTCGAAGGGCATTCCGGCAGTCTTATTCGATTTCAGGAATCTTCTATGCCGGAACAGGCACCGGCTGGCGCGGCAAAGTGAAGTAAAACGTGGAGCCGTGATTCAGTTCGCTCTCGGCCCGAATTGTGCCGGAGTGCGCCCGCACCACGTGTTTAGCAATAGCCAGGCCCAGGCCGGTTCCTCCCGACTCGCGGGAGCGCGCTTTGTCGACGCGGTAGAAGCGTTCAAACAAGCGCGGCAGATGTTCGCTGGGAATGCCGGAACCAAAGTCGCGAACGTAGAACTGTATGCCATCTTCGGTCTCGCAGGCGCCGATCAGAATCTTTCTGCCCTGGTCGCCGTACTTGAGCGCATTGTCGATCAGGTTGGTGAACACCTGGTGGATAGCGTCGCGATCGACCAGCACGGCCGAGGCCGCCGTGTTCATCATCGAGATCTCGGTGCCGCGGCTGGCCTCGATATCGTGAAATGTCTGCAACGCGTCATCGAGCAATTCCTGCGGCATGGTCAACTGGAAGTTCAGTTTCTGCTCGCCCGATTCCACCCGGGCCAACACCAGCAAGTCTTCGGTAAGGCGCGACATTCGAGTAGCGTTCTTGCGAATGACCTCGACAAAATCCCGCAGATTGTCAGGCAGGCTGGAACTTTCGAGCAGCGTTTCCGAGTATCCCTGGACCGAGGTCAGGGGAGTGCGCAGCTCGTGCGAGACGTTGGCAATGAAGTCGCGCCGGGTTTTTTCCACGCGCTCAATGTCGGTCTGATCGTGCAGCACCGCAACCGCGCCACCACCCGGCATGGGAGCGGCGGTGACATCGAAGATGCGGCCGGAGAAAATTTTGGCGGCGCGAGCCATGGTCACTTCGCGGCTGGACAAGGCGTTCTGTACCGAAGCCAGAATTTCCGGATCGCGCACCGACTGTACTAAAGGCGCTCCCAGCCGGATGCCGCTGGGCAACAGGCGCTCCATGCGTTCGTTTGCCCAAAGCACAAGTTCATCCTGCGAGACCGCGATCACCGCCTCCTGCATCGAGTTCAGCAGCGTCTCCAAAGTCTGGCGGCTGTTTTCCAACGCATTAAAACCCTCTTCCAGCTTGCGCGCGGTTTTGTCCAGAGCCGAAGCCACGTGGGCAATCTCGTCAGTCGACTCTTCCTGAATTCGCGCCGACAGATCGCCGGCTGCCACCCGCTCGGCGAAATCGGTAATACGCACCAGGCGGCGGCCAATCGATTGAGTCGCGATGAAAGCCAGCAGCAGGGCCAGCAGTCCAGCCAGCGCCGAGCCTTCCAGCAGGTCGCGGCGGATTTGCCGATTGGCTTCGTGAATGGAGGTGAGCGGATACGCCATGCGCACCGCCCCGCCGGGAATCGGGACGGCGACGTACAACAATTCCACTCCGAGGGTTTTGCTGATCCGGGTCGACGTTCCCACCTGCCCATGCAACGCGGCGGCAAACTCTGGCCGGGTGGCGTGGTTTTCCATGGTGCCGGGTGCGGCTCCGGTGTCATCCAGGACCTTGCCGCTGTTATCGATGACGGTGATACGAGTACCGGCAGCGGCGGCGGCTTGGCTGGTGATTTGATTCAGGGCTGCGGGAGGCGCATCGGCGACGCGCGTGGCGAACATCTGCGTCTTCTGGCGCAGCGAGGTCTCAATCTCGTTGCGCAGCATGCTTTCCCAGGCATGGCCGATGAGCAAATCGAAGGAAATGGTACACGCCGCGATAACCACCAGGGCCGCGAGTAACAACTTTACGAAGATGCGACTCTTCACGGTGTGCAGCTCTTCAGGGCTTAGGAATTTCGAAGCGGTAACCTGCTCCGCGCACCGTCTTCAAATAACGGGGCTCGTCAGGATTCTCCTCGATTTTCTCACGAATGCGGCGCACATAGACATCCACCGACCGCGGGGTTACGTAGTGCGTATCGCGCCAGACCGCATCGAGCAATTGATCGCGGGTAAAAACGCGTCCGGGATGCCGCGCCAGATATTCCAGCAGGCGGAACTCGGTAGCCGTGGTCTGGGTGAGCTGGCCGCGGACCATCAAGGTCATGCCGCCGCTGTCGATCTCGATGTCGCCGGCCTTGACGATAGCGGGCGCCAGCGGACGTTCGAAGCGGCGCAGCACGGCGCGTACCCGGGCCACCAGTTCGCGCGGGCTGAAGGGCTTGGGGATGTAATCGTCAGCGCCCAGTTCCAGGCCGATGACGCGGTCTGACTCGCTGACTTTGGCGGTCAGAAAGATGACCGGAATCATGGCCAGCGACGAGGTCTGGCGAATACGCCGGCAAAGCTCCAGCCCATCGCCCCCCGGAACCATGATGTCCAGCAGGAAAAGGGCCGGGGCCTGTTTTTCGGCTTCGGCGATAACCCCGGCGGTAGCAGCGAAAGTGCGCACGCCATATCCGGCCGATTCCAGATGGTGACGAACCAGGCGCGAAATGTCGGCGTCGTCTTCCACCGTAAAGATGTTTTGTTTCACGGCTGTATTGTAGCCGACGGAAGGCGTGGAACTATCGTATGCAGGGATCACAGGGATAAGGTTACATGCAGCATTGTTAAAGGATGATGAAAGCCGGGAAAAGTAATTGGCCTCCGGAACCTGAAGTCGCAAGCAGACTTATCCCACAGAGTGGGATATTGGCCGCGGCGATTGTCCGCGTATACCACAATGTGGGAGGTTTGAAATGGTCGCCGTACTACCTCCGCGGGCTGATTTGTATCAGGTAGCGTGAAGGCAGGGGCGAAAGCCCGGAGTCATAGGAGGCGTTGCGGCCCGCCTGAAGGCGTGCCCTGACACAAATCTGGCCCTCCGACATCGAGATGACAATCCTCGAAAAGCAGCTCCCTCACCGGCTGAAGCCGGTTCGTGATGACAAAAATGAAGGAGACTTTGACGCGGCGCTCAGGCGCCGCTCTACCCATTTCGATGACTGCAATAGAAACGCCAATGGAAAGCGCCCCGCCGTGGCGGAGCGCATTCGGGCAAGCAGCGATGCCCTAGGGGCGAGTCAGCCAGGCCCGTGTCAGATAGTCGGTCATGCTCAGGCTGAAAAGAATAAACAGGAAGAACAAGGCGGCTACCACCGTCACCATGGTTAGCTTGGTACTGTAGCGCAGATGCATGAAGAACAGGACCACCAGCGTCCCTTTGATGGTAGCAATCACCAGCGCCACCACGATGTTGAAGATACCCAGCTCGACGGTCGCGGCGAACACCGTCAGACCGGTAAAGAATATCAGGCTGCCCCAGATGGCAAAGTAAATCCACATAGGCACAATGTGGGACATGGGGTCAAAATGTTCCTGTGCCGAGCCGGGATGGAAACGGTCTTGTATGTTGTTCATGGTTAGCCGCCGTGCTTTTTACTGATCAAATAGAGCAGTGGAAATAAATAGATCCACACCAGGTCGACGAAGTGCCAATACAAGCCGACGTTTTCCACCGGGGTGTAATAGGCGGGACTGAAGGCTCCGCGCAGGCCGACAATCATGATCCACAGCACCAGGCCTACGCCGATGATCATGTGGAACGCGTGCAGTCCGGTCATGGCCCAATAGAGCGAAAAATAAATCTCGGTGTGCTTGGCGTCGGTGGCCGGATGCGCGGGATCGCCGGTCTCAAAATGGTAGTTGGGGCCGGGAAATTCGTGATTCACCCAGTGCTCGTGATATTCGACACCCTTGATGCCCAGAAAGCCGAGACCGAAAAGCATGGTGATCACCAGCAGGCCGGCCATGAGTTTGGGTTTGCCCGTCTGGGCGGCGCGTACTCCCAGCGCCATACTCAGCGAACTGCAAATCAGCACCGCGGTGTTGGTCGCGCCCAGCCAGATGTTCATCTTCTGGCTGCCTTCGACGAAGGCCTGGTAGTAAGACGCGCGGTATACCAGGTAGGCGCAGAACAGCCCGCCGAAGAACATGATTTCCGTCAGCAGGAACATCCACATGCCGAAGGTGGAGGTTTCCTGTTGCTGCTCCATGTCGGCGAAGTGATGCTGCAGATTGTGTTCCGCGACTTGGATATCGCTAGTGGCCAACGCTGACCTCCTCCTGCGGCTGGTGCTCGTAATCGTAGGCTTCCCAAGTCACGATGGGAGTTTCATCGAAGTTGTGCGTGGGCGGCGGCGACGGCGTCATCCACTCCAGACCGACGGCGTTCCAGGGATTCGGCGGCGCCAGCTCGCCGTAACGCAGCGACCACAGGAAGTAAATCATGGGCAGCACATAGCCCACGGCCAGGATCGACGCGCCCGCTGTCGACAACACATTCAGCACCTGAAATTCCGGCGGATAAGCATGATAGCGGCGCGGCAATCCCATGTAACCCAGAATGAACTGGGGGAAGAACGTGGTATTGAATCCCACAAAAACCAGCAGCGCCGACAGCTTGGCCCAGGCTTCGGGATACATTCGGCCGCTGATTTTCGGCCACCAGAAATGCAGTCCCGCCATGTAGGCCATCACCATGCCACCCACCATCACATAATGAAAGTGGGCTACCACAAAGTAGGTGTCGTGCACATGTACGTCGAGGCCGAGCGACGCCAGGAAGATGCCGGTCAGGCCGCCAACCGTAAACAGTCCGATGAACCCGAAGGCATAGAGCATCGGCGTCTCGTAACGTATCGAGCCCTTATACATGGTCGCAGTCCAGTTAAAGACCTTGACCGCCGAGGGAATCGCCACCAGGTAGCTGAGCAGCGAGAACACCAGCGCGGCGTAAACCGAGATGCCGGCGACAAACATATGGTGCGCCCACACCAGAAATCCCAACACCGCGATGGCGATCGAGGCCAGGGCTACGAACTCGTAGCCGAAGGCGCGCTTGCGCGAGAAGCAGGTAACGATCTCGCTGATCACGCCCATGCCCGGCAGAATCATGATGTAGACCGCAGGGTGGGAGTAGAACCAGAACAGGTGCTGGAACAGAAGCGGGTCGCCGCCCAGTTGCGGATTGAATACGCCGATGTGGAAGGCGCGCTCCAGCGCCACCAGCAGCAGCGTGATAGCGATGACCGGCGTACCCAACACCATGATCAGAGCGGCCGCGTAGTTGGACCAGCAGAACAGCGGCAGACGGCGCCAGGTCATGCCCGGCGCGCGCATGCGGTGAATGGTGACAATGAAATTCAGTCCGGTAAAGATGGAGGAGAAGCCGGCAATGAAAATGCCGATAGCCGCGCCAATCACGTGCGTGTTGGAGTAGGTGGTGCTGAAGGGGGTGTAGAAAGTCCAGCCGGTATCGACGCCGCCGGTAACCATGGCGGTGAGGGCGGTGATGGCTCCCGCCATGTAGATGTACCAGCTCAGCAGGTTAATGCGCGGGAAGGCCAGGTCCTTGGCGCCGACCATCAGCGGAATCACGAAGTTGCCGATTACGGCGGGTACCGACGGGATCAGGAAGAAAAACACCATGATGATCCCGTGCATAGTAAACAGCTTGTTATAGGTGTCGGACGAAACCAGATCGCCAGCCGGCGTCAGCAATTCCAGGCGGATCATCATGGCGAAGAAGCCGCCGATCCAGAACATGGCGGTGATCGAGATGAGGTACAGCATCGCGATACGCTTGTGGTCTGAGGTCAGCAGCCACGACTTGATGCCGTAGTTGGAATTCAGATAATTTTCGCGCTCGACGCTTTGTACAGCAGTTGCCATGTGTCACACCTTCAGGGTTCTAAAACCTTATTGCCCGTTCGACGGCAGGGGAGCCGCAGACGCCTGATTGCTCGCTGCTCCATTTGCCGGTTGCGATAACGACTTGATATAGGCCACCAGCGCCATCAAGCTTTCTTCCGATACCTGCCCCTGGTATGTCGGCATGATGGGCTTGAAACCGGAAACAATTTTTGCGCCGGGATTCAGGATGGACTCGCGAATGTAATTCTCGTCGGCCGACACCGTGCGTCCATCCTCCAGCAACACCTGCTTGTTATAGAGTCCAACCAGATTGGGACCGCGACCTTGCGTATCGGAGCGGTGACAAGTACCGCAGCCCAGTTGCTGGAAGAGTTGCTGCCCACTTTCCGCCAGATTGCCGGTAGATCCGCCGCTGCCCAGCCAAGCCTGGTAGGCATAGGGCTCCATCACGATTACCTGGCCGATCATGCCGGAATGATCGGTGCCGCAATATTGCGAGCAGAACAAGTGATACGTCCCAACCTTCGTGGTATGAAACCAGAGCGAGGTGAAGCGGCCCGGCAGCACATCGGCCTTCACCCGGAAGGCAGGCACGAAGAAGCTGTGAATCACGTCCTGGGAACTCATTACCAGCTTGACGTCGGCGCCCAGCGGCACGTGCAGCTGGTTGATCTCGCGCTGTCCGCTCTCATGCTCGAACTTCCACATCCACTGCTTGCCGACCACGTAAACTTCCATCGCTCCTTTAGGCGGCCGCGCTTCCTGGAAATAAATCAGCGAGCCCCAGGCGAAAAAGATCATGCAGATGCCCAGCGGGATCAGGGTCCAGGTCAGCTCCAACGGCAGCGAACCTTCAATCTGCACGGGATGCGGATGGACCGAGCGGCGATACTTCACCGCGAACACGAAGATCAGCACAAAGATGAGCAGCGTGAAAAACGCCGACACCGCGATCAGCAAGAAATAAAGTCCGTCCACCTGCCATGCCAGTGCCGAGGCACGTTCAGGAAAAAGTGGGAAGTTCTTCCACATATCGATCAGGCCCGTCCTGTTCCCTTGTCGCTGCCCTTATGCGAGTCGCGGCGAAACATCACGATGAGAAATCCGCCGAGAATCAGCATGGTGGCAGCTCCGGCCAAACGCATAATGTTGGCGACGACCGCGCCGTAACGCCCGGTGTTCGGATCATAGTGGTAGCAGTACAGCACCACCTCGTCCACCAGGTTGCCAATCTTGTCGTGCGACGCCTCGATTAAGCCCAGGCGAAGGTCTTTCGGCGAAAACTCAACTCCGTAGTAATACTGTGCCAGCTTGCCCTTGGGCGTTACCAGCATGATGCCCGCCGCATGAATGAACTGCCCGGTGCGCGGATCGCGATGATAACGAAAGCCAACCGCATCGGCCAGTTGCTTGATCTGCGACTGCTCGCCGGTAAGGAAATGCCAGCCGTCGCCGTTGGTCTTGTGGTCGAGATGTTCGTTCATGCGGGCCACGTAAAGCTGTTTCTTGTCGGCCGCATCTTTCGGAGTCTCATCCGGATTGAAGCTGACGGAAACCACTTCGTACTCGTTGCCGGGAGTGAACTTCAGCATGCTGAGCGCGCTGGCCTCGCCGGCCAGTTCCTCGCCGCACAGCATGGGGCAGGTGTAATACACCAGGTTCAGGATGACCGGACGGCCTGACTGAAAATAATCTCCCAGCTTCACCGTCTTTCCGGTCTCGTCTTTGAATTCGAGATCGAGCGGCACCTGTTGATTGAGGCGCTGATCGATGCCCACGTTCGACAGGTCGGCGGGATTGACCTGCGAGGCCGGTCCCGTCGCCTTATCCTGAAATGACGATGGCGCCTGGGCGAACGCCGTGGTCGCCACCAGGATTGCCAAAGCCAGCGTGATGTTGAAACGTTTCACAGCAAAATCCAATTCTCTATGCCGTCCCTACGGGACTCTCGTTCCGTTTCTGACTTACCCAGCACTTCGCTATCGCTGCGTGCTGGGCTAGATTATTCCGCCCTTACGGGCTCCATTTACAGCGGACCTGAAGGCCCGCTCTACCCGAACTTCGCTCTACCCGAACCTCTCACGTCTCGAACGCGCTCAGGCTGCGCCATCAAACGGCCGTTTCAGCCTTAGGGCTGCTGCGACCCGGCGCCGGATTTATTCGACGCACCGGGCTCGGAGGCCATCGGGTTTCCATCGGACATCGGGGCCTGCTCGCCAACAGCGTGCGCCGTATTCGGACGCACCGGCAATCCGCGCTCTTCAATCAACTGCATCGCCAGCGAAATCGGCAGATGCACATTCCCGCTCCCGTCGGTAAACGGTTGCGGCGGGTTCAACAGTTTCTGTTCCGACTCCACGAACGCGCCCATTTCGCCGGCATCGTTCACTTGCAGGCGCGGCTCCGGAAAAACCGACAGGTTGACGGGCGGAGTATTCTGCAAAACCGAATGCGGGGTCTCCGCCGGACCGGCCTTTTGCGCGTTCACCATGGGATTCTGCTTGCCTTGCGGAAACAGAGCTTCACTGCGCGCCATGAAGCGGAACATTCCCCAGATCACCAGCTCAATAAAAACGCCGGCAATGAACAGTCCGATCAGGAACCACAGAATGCCGGCCGGACTGAGATCGGCGCGCTCGTAGTCGACCTGCGGATTGCGCAAAGGATCGAAGTTGGAGTGATCAGTGGCCATGTCCCGATCCTTGCTGCAGGAAATTTGGAATCTGCGGCTCGTACAACGGCAACAGCGGCCGCTGCCGGAAGTTATGGAAGAACAAGGTCAGCCACACACCGCCCATCGCCAGCGGTATCAGGATGTACCAGAGGCTGAGATAAAAATGTCCGCGCTCGTGAGCGAAGTTGGGCACCACGTACCAGTAGATGTCGACCACCCGCATGAACATCAGAAATACCGCGAGCCCGATGAGCCGGCTGCCGGCGCGTTTGCGTTCGCGCGACAGCAACAGCGCGAAGGGCAGCGCGAAGTGGAACAGAATGATGATCAGCGCCACCACGCCCCAGCCGCCGCGTATGCGGTTCAGGAACCAGCCAATCTCTTCCGGCAGGTTGCCGGCCCAGATAATCAGCCACTGCGAGAAAGAGAAATAGGCAAACAGCATGACGAAAGCCAGCATCAGTTTGCCGAGGTCGTGGAACTGCGTGGGCTTGATGATTTCGCGGTACGGACTATAGCGCGTCAGCACGGTCAGCATGATCACGCAAAACGCCAGCGCCGACAGACCTTGTCCGGCAATGAAGATGAGTCCGTAGATGGTCGAGCCCCAATGCGGATCCAGCGACATAACCCAATCGACGGCCGCAAACGAGATCGACAACGAGTACAGCACCAGGCCTAATCCGCTCATGCCCTGGAAGCGCGGCTGAACTCCGCCCGGCAGCGGACTGTCTTGCCGGTCGCCCCGCCGGTTCAGCACCGTGGCCAGCCCAATCCAGATCACGAAGTAAATGATCCAGCGCGCGTACCAGCCACCCAGGCCGCCGGTATGCAGATACCAACCGTTGCGCTCGGTGAGCGAGGCATCGTTCATCCACTCGTAAAGATGATGCCGTCCAAACAGGATGGGCAGGAACAACACGAACATCAGCGGCAGGCATTTGCTGGAAGCCTCCAGCACCCGGCGGATACACAATCCCCAGAAGCCACCGGAAAGATACTGCACCATGATCAGCGCCAGGCAGCCCAGGCTGAGACCGAGCCAGAATATATAAGCGATGAGGTAGCCGCGCAGGAATTGGTCCAGCGAGAGCACCGCGCCGGCAATGCAGATGATGACGCCCACCACGCCGGCGATCATGGCGCGCTTCTGCCACTGTTCCGCCTGGGCGGGCACGGCGTAGTCGGATTGCCGGAGGTTCAAAGTTTCGTTACTCATTTGTTCTGCTCGCCTCCTTTAACCGGAGGCGCTTCGGGTTGCGCCGCTGCCTTCATCGTGGTTGCCGGGACCTGCGTGTCGTAAGCCGGCGAGATGGTTACTCCGGGCGGCGGCGCGCTGGCGATCTGTTGTCCCTGCGGAACGTCGGCCTCGGTTGCATGCTGGCTCAATTGCAGCGCCCGAATGTAGGCCGCGATGGCCCAGCGATCGGCTGCCGGAACCTGCTCGGCATAGTCGGGCATGGCGCCGTAGCCGTGGGTCATGACGTCAAAGAAGTAGCCGATGGGAGCCTTGCGCAGGCGGTCAATGTGATACGACGGCGGATGCTTGTAGCCGCGCTGCACGATCATGCCGTTGCCATCGCCCACTTCGCCGTGGCAGGGCGAGCAGTAGATGTTGAAGCGCTGCTGTCCGCGAGCCATCACTTCAGGCGTCACCGGAAACGGCAGATAGTCGCCATCGTTGCTGCCGACCTTGCCGGTATAGAAGTAGGTATCGGCATCCAGATGTCCGCGAGCTACCGTGCCCGCGATGATGGGCCGCGCCGAACGCTTGTCGGCATAGAAATCGTTTTCGCGCAGCGGACGGTAGTAGGGCTGGTTCTGCATGTCTTCGCGACAGCCTGCCAGCAACAGCAAGGTTACCGCCGTAAACAAGCCAAGCGAAAACCTTCGCCACCAGAGTTTCGACGACATCGGCAAGCTAAAGCACGCCTTCAATTGGGTGGAGCACGCCCTCATAGGCTGCTGAAAAAGCTGTGCTAGATATGTTTTGAAGGGGCGCACCTTCAGGTGCGCCGTCACAAGTCCTTTATTTTTGTCATCCCGAACCGGCGAACCGGGGCCCCCGACGAGCGCCTCTTTTGCGCTTGTTGGGGCAGAGTTTAGCCGGTGAGGGACCTGCTGTTGGGACCCTTGCCGCAGCCTGTTCAGGCATGCATGAATTTGCGCTAGCCGATTAATGCGGCACCTCCGAGATCGAGGTTGGCCGCAGACTTTCCATAAACCGCAGGGTGCCGTCCAGATCGAACTGGGGATCGGCAGCCTCCAGACACAGGAAAAACTTGTCGCGGGTCACCCGGGAAAACCGGTCAACACTGAACAGCGGATGATGCGGCATAGGCAGGCCGTTCAAGGCAAACATTCCGAAGACGCCGCAGAGTCCGGCAAACAAAATCGTCAACTCAAACGTGGGCACAATAAACGCCGGCCACGAGTCGTAGGGCTTGCCGCCGATGTTCAAGGGATAGGAAATAACGTTGATCCAGTACTGCAGGCCGAAGCCGGAAGCGCCGCCCAGCAATCCGCCCACCAGCACGATCAGGGGCACGTGGCTCTTGTGAAAGCCGACGGCTTCGCCGGCTTCCTCGATGGGAAACGGGCTGTAGGCGTCGAACTTGCGATAGCCCGCTGCATAAGCTTGTTCGGCGGCATGCACCAGTTCGCCGGGAGTATCAAACTCGGCCAGCAAGCCGTAAATTGCGGGGGAAAGCTGAGCGTGACTCACTTGGCTTTCACCTCCGCTTCCGGCAGCAACGCCCGTATTTCAAAGATCGAAATCGAAGGCATGGTGCGAATGAAAATAAACATGGCTGCCGAGAAGAAGCCCACCGTTCCCGCCAGCACGGCATAGTCCCACCGCGTGGGAGTGTAGTGGCCCCAGGACGAGGGCAGGAAGTCGCGATGCAGGCTGGTCACAATGATCACGAAGCGCTCCAGCCACATGCCCACCAGAACCACCAGCGAGATGCCGAACAGCGCCCGAATGTTAGCCCGCACCTTGGGAAACCAGAGCACTTGCGGGATCAGGATGTTGCACAGGATCAGCATCCAGTACAGAAAAGAGTACTGGCCGAACCAGCGGTTCTGCATCATGAAGCGCTCGTAGGTCGAGCCGCTGTAGAACGCGATAAAAGCTTCGAAGGCGTAACCGTAGGCCACGATCAACCCGGTCGCCAGCATGATCTTCGCCGAATTCTGCAGATGGCGCATGGTGATCATGCCTTCCAGGTGATAGTAGTGGCGAATCGGAATCGCCAGCACCAACACCATGGCAAAGCCGGAGTAAATTGCGCCCGCCACGAAATAGGGCGGGAAGATGGTGGTGTGCCAGCCGGGAAGAATCGCGATCGCAAAATCGAAGCTGACCACGGTGTGTACGGAGAGCACCAGCGGCGTGGCCAGGCCGGCCAGCAAAATGTACAGCGCTTCGTAGTTCTTCCAGTGACGCGCCGAACCGCGCCAGCCCATGCTCAGAAGTCCATAGATCTTGCGGGTCAGCGGGTGCTGCGCCTTCTCGCGCATGGTGGCCAGGTCAGGCACCAGACCCACATACCAGAACACGGCCGAGATGGTGGCGTAGGTCGACACCGCGAACACGTCCCACACCAGCGGACTACGGAACTGCGGCCACACTCCCATGCTGCTGGGATAAGGAAACATCCAGTAGAACAGCCAGGGACGGCCCATGTGCAGCAGCGGAAACATGCCGGCGCAGGCCACGGCAAACAGCGTCATGGCTTCGGCGAAGCGGTTGATGGAATTGCGCCAGCTCTGCTTCAGCAGCAACAGAATCGCGGAAATCAGCGTGCCCGCGTGACCGATACCGATCCACCACACGAAATTGATGATGGCAAAGCCCCAGGCCACCGGGATCTCGATACCCCAGATGCCGACGCCCACCATGAACAGGTAGGTGACGGCGATCATCAGCAGCGCCACCAGACTCATCGCGATAAATAGACCGAACATCCAGCCCAGCCCGATGGGCCGCTGCAACACGGCATCGGCGATGGTGTCGGTTACACTGCCGAACGATTGCCCCGGCGCCAGTACCGGTGGTTCATCCGGCCAGGGCACGTCCTGCAGAATCGTTTTTTCTTCTGGTCCCTGCTGCATCGCTAACTGGGCTCCGACTGTTCAAGTTCAGGATTCGGGTTCTGCACCACCGCCAGATACGAGGTGCGAGGCCGCGTATTCAAATCTTCCAGCAGGTTGTAATTCCGCTGCTGGGCCTTGATCTTTGACACCCGGCTGGTGGGATCGTTCAAGTCGCCAAACACGATGGCCCCCGCCGGACAAGCCTGCTGGCAGGCCGTAATCACCTCGCCGTCCTTAACCTTGCGATTCTCTTTTTCCGCCGTCAGCCGCCCGTGGGTAATGCGCTGCACGCAGTACGTACACTTCTCCATAACGCCGCGACTGCGCACGCTGACCTCGGGATTGCGCATCATCTTGAACTGCGGCGTAGTGAAATCCTGGAACAGCAGGAAGTTGAAGCGCCGCACCTTGTACGGGCAATTGTTCGAGCAGTAACGAGTGCCCACGCAGCGGTTGTAGATCATGTCGTTCAGGCCTTCGGTGCTGTGCACCGTCGCGCCCACCGGGCAAACCACTTCGCAGGGCGCGTTTTCGCACTGCTGGCACGGCACCGGCTGGTAATACATGGTGGGATTCTCGGTGCCGCCCTCGTAATACACATCGACCCGCAACCACTGCATCTGCCGGCCGCGCATGGTCTGCTCTTTGCCGACCACGGGAATGTTGTTCTCCGCCTGGCACGCCACGATGCAGGTCTTGCAGCCGATGCAGGCGTTCATGTCGATAGTCATGCCCCACTTCAACTCGGTGTACTGATAGTTGGTGTAGAGCGTCATCTCCGGCCCGGGCGACTCAATCCCCTCGTGAGCGAAATTCGGGTTCTTGATGAAATCTTCCAGCGTAGCTTTACGAATGATGTGCCGGTTGCTCAGCGGCTCGGTAAAACTGGGCAGATCCGAATGATCGATGTACTGGAAACCTTGCGGATGGGCAAAGCCGAATCCGGAGCCCACCTTCTTGATCTGGGCCGCGGCCATCCAGGGCGCGTCGCTGCTGCGAATCTTGTAGCCGCTGAAACCGACATCAGTGCCGACCCGTCCCGCCTTGGTGCGCCCGTATCCCAGAAAAACCGTAATCGAATTGTCGGGATGTCCGGGCTGCGGCCAGATGGGCCCATTCACTTTGCGCCCATTCACCTCGATCTCGATAATGTCGCCAGTCACCAGTCCCGACTTCTTCGCCTGGTTGGGACTTATCAGAACAGCATTGTCCCAGCACAGATTGGTGATGGGCTTGGGCGTTTCCTGCAGCCAGGAATTATTGGCCTTGCTGCCGTCGTAAATCATCGGATCGCGGCGGAAGATCACTTCCATCGCATCCCCGCCCATAGCGTTGCTGGCGGGAATGTCGCCGCCCTTGGCTGCAACCGTCTTCGCCGCGGCGGCAGTGTTGGCGAAGAAGCCGTCGTAAAGCGCCTTGCGCCAAGCGGTTTCGAAGTCGCCGCTCTTCTGCTGGCCCTGCCAATACTGGCGCACGGTTTCGTAGCTGGTCGCATCCGGCGAGTCGATCAGTGCCGAGATGAACTCGTATTCGCTCTTGCCGTCATACAGCGGAGCGATCAGCGGCTGGATCAACGACACAGTTCCATCGAAGGTGCGAGCGTCGCCCCACTGCTCCAGATAATGCGTGGCGTTGATGTGCCAGTGCACGTGATCGTAGGTTTCGTCCTGATAAAGACTGTGCTGCACTCGCAGCTGAACCTTGTCCATGGCGCCGGCAAAATTCAAATCGGCGGGCACATCGTAAACCGGATTGCTGCCCATGATCAGCAGCAAATCGACTTGGCCGGCATACATATCGCCGACCAGCTCTTTCATCGCCGCTGTCTGGTCTTGCGGCTTCACTTGCACCGGTTCGGTGTAGATCACGGTGTTGCCACTCGCGCCCAGCGCCTGATTCATGGCGTGCGCCAGGGCATGCACCGCGGCCGGCTGATTGTCGCCGGGAATCACCACCGCCGCTCCCTTGTGCGCTTGCAGATCTTTCACCACCGCCGCTACAAAAGCCTGGTATTGCGGATTCCCTGCTCCCGTTCCACCGCCTGCGCCCAATCCGGCAGCGATGGCCCGCGCCAGTTGCTCCACTTCCGAAGCCCGCACCGGCAGCCGATGATCGGCCTTGCCGCTGGTGTTCGACGGCGTGCTCTGAATGGAATAGAAGCGCGACATCTTTTCCTTCAGGTCAGGATCGCGCCGCGCCGCAAAGCCGCGGGCGTAGTACAGAAATCCCGGAAAGCCGCTGGAAAGGAAATCGCCGTCGAGCGAAAGAATGATGTCAGCCTTCTCCAGGTTGTAGCGCGTCTCGACGTACTGCCCGAACGCCATTTGCGATCCGGCACGCACGTTATCGCGATTCACCGGCTCCCACTGCACCCACTTCGATTCCGGAAACGCCGTCTGCACCTGCTCCATCAGCGCAGCCATGGTGGGCGAACTGGTGGAGTGACTCAGAATGCGCAGGCCGCTGCCCTTCAGCGCTCGCTGCCCGTTCAACGCGCCTTTCAGCACGGAGTTGTAACCGCTCCAGGTATTCAGATTTCCCAGGTAGGTGACGATCTGCGCGCGATCGGGATCGTACATGTCGAGGATGGAAGCTTGGGCGAACACATCGCTTCCTCCCAGGCCCGAGGGATGCTCGGGATTGCCTTCAATTTTGGTGGGCCGGCCTTCGTGGCTCTCGACGATGACCGGAGTCGCGTAACCGCCGAACGGCATGGCGCTGGCAAAAAACAGCGGCTTGCCCAGAACAACCTCATCCGGCTGCCGCACGTAAGGGACGATGGGCTCCAGCGGCTGCTTGACGCAAGCCGACAATCCAGCCAGCGCCATGGAAGCGCTCATCAGCTTGAGGAAGTCGCGGCGCGAAGTGCCTTCGGGCCAGACCGAGGCCTGGCGCGGAAACTCGCGGTGCAGCATCTCGTAAAAGCCATCGCTTTGCGCCAGTTCTTCCAGGCTGCGCCAATATTGCCGGCCGCCCTTGGCGCGCGACAACTTCTGCTGCACTTCGGCCAGTTCCATCTTCGAAGGACAGACTGCCTCAGGTTTATTCAAGCTCTCTTTTTCCATCTTCTCGTAGGTTTCCGAACCCCAACTCGAAACGACCTGCACTCCCCCGCAATTAACGATGACAAGTCGAACAACTGGTAATGCCTTGCACGCTGCGAATGTTGTAGCGATGCTTCAACTCATTGCCCAGGGCAATCTGATCGGTGAACACGCTGCCATCGGCAAGCTTGACCGGGTTATCGGCGCTGGGCTGCTGATAACTCATGTTGAATACCTGATCGCGCGGCCGCAGGAATTTCTCCGGCGCGCGATGGCAGTTCAAACACCATTCCATCTGCAGAGAATTGGCCGCAAACATCAGCGGCATCTTGTCCACCTGTCCATGACAGCTGAAACAGCCGACGCCTTTGTTAACGTGAATGCTGTGATCGAAATAAACGAAGTCGGGCAGATCGTCGACCCGGGTCCAGATCAGCGATTGGCCGGTGCGATAGCTCTCCCGTACCGGCTCCAGCATGGGAGCGTTGGTCCAGATCTGCGAATGGCAATTCATGCAGGTCTTGGTGGGAGGAATGCCGGCGAAGCTGGAACTCTCGACCGAAGTATGGCAGTAGCGGCAATCGATGCCGTCGCCCGCCGCATGGTGCTGATGGCTGAAGGGCACCGGCTGCGCTTGGGCCACGTCCTGATAGGTGGCATAGGGCGAGCGCTGCATTTCCAAGGCCGCCCACAGCAGTACCGACACGATCACCACCACTCCGATGATCGAGGCGCGCGCAATTGTATTCGCACTACGATGGAAGATCTGGGCCATTTATGTGAAGCTTTCCACTCTGCGGGTTCGGGCTCCGAATACCTCATCGGGCCCCAGGTTCGTGCGGTTGCGGCGACGGATGCCTCAGCCTTGTGTGACGCTCATCACCCAAGCGAGTGATTATAACAACTCAGGTTGGTGTTGATGCAAGTGGGCAAGAGCATTTGCTGAAGAAAGTTTTTCCCAAGATGAAATTCGAATGTCGCGAACCAGACCGATGCTCGTTGAGCCCGCGAAAAATGCAGACAGAACCCAGCGGCAGCGGGCGGCCGGGATTTTTGTTCAGGTAGAGCGACGCTTCAGCGTCGCGTTCAAGCCGTTTTATTTTTTGTCATCACGAACCGGCTTTAGCCGGTGAGGGATCTGCTTTTCGATTGCTAGTCGCTAATTACCGACTGCTCTCTCCCCAAACGTCGGCAGCAACAACATCGCCAACACATACGCCACCACGCCACATCCCAGTGTGACCGTCAACCCGAACTGGATGGCGATCACAATCGCCAGCACCGAGCCCAGCACACTCGACGCCGCATTCATCGCCCAGGCCCATTCCACCGCGCCGTGCCCCACCCGATCTCCGTCTTTCGCAGCCGACAGCGCACGCAGTCCACTTGGAAACGGCATGCCCATGGCAAAGCCCAACGGGATCAGCAGCAACCCACTGATCAGCAGCTTCCCCGTGAAGGCCTGCCCAATCAGGCTTTCCAGCAAGTGCGGCAAAACGAGAACGTAAACTGACAAAGCGATAACGATGAACACCAGCGCGATCAGAACTCGCGTCGGCTCGCTGAACCAGCGCCGCGAGAGCAGGCTGCCGGCTCCGCTGGAAAGCAACATAAGGAAGACCACTACGGTCAGCGCATAAGTCGGATATCCCAGGAACAACACGAAGCGCTGAATGAACGCGATCTCGACCATGATGTAGCCCAGGCCGATGGCGATGAAGTAGAGCACGCGAAAGCTGCTCCCTGAGCGGGTTTCCGGCGAGAGTGCCAGCGGCACCACCAGAAACGCCAGCACGGCGAAAATCGAAACCAGCAGCACTACCCCCAGAATCGCAATGCCGAGATTCACTTTCCAGTCGATGCCGCCCAGTTCGGCGCCGTGAAATACCTGTCCCGGCTTCAAGGTGAAAAAGAAGAACGGCGCGTTATCGGTGACCGGAGAAACGTTGTAGGGATAGCTTGCCGAAAACGCGCGCGCGTCCTGGCCGCGAATCAGTTGCGCGAACGCCGGATGCGCCATCCCCGGCCGGTCTGCCGTTACCGGCAAATAAAGCACCGTCAGGTTCAGGTTCGCGCGATCTTCATTCTTGCCTTGAATGTGATTCAGCACCGCCTGCTGCTCTTCCAGCGTGAACGGCGACTTCTTGGCCAGCACCACCACCGGCCGTCCATCTTTATCCAGCGGACCATCGCTGACCACGATGAAATTATCCTGCGTATTCTGCACGCCCATTTCATGCAGCGCTTCCATGGCCTGCGAGACCACGCGCAAGGCCTCGCGCGGCTTGGCAAATTCCCAACGTGTGATGGCGATCATGCCGTCGGGTTTCAGATGATCGAAATATTCGCGGAAGGCCTCGACCGTGTAGAGATTGTTTTCGCTGAGTGCGAACGCGCCCGCCGCTGTCGATGCCCAGGTATCGACCAGCGTCATCTGCACCACGTCATAGCGGTCGTGGCTATCGCGCACAAACGAGCGGCCATCGCTGACGTGCATATGCACCTCGGGAATCTGGTAGAGGTGATAGGTGTAGTCGGCGAAGCGATCGCGCATGATGTCGTTGGCGATGATGGGATTGATTTCGATGCCGGTAACATTCGGACTGCCGTTAGCCACGGCGCGCAAGACGTCAACCCCACCGCCCGGTCCGATGATGGCGTAGTCGCCGTGCGGACGCAGCACGTTGGCCAGCGACGCTCCCGCCGACATCAAGTTATGCCGGTAATCGTCGCTCCAATGATGCGGGTCGGTATTCATCAGATAAGTGCTGGCATCGGCGTCGATCACGATCGCCTTCGCCCAACCCTGCTCGTCCACCTCGATACGCGAGATCGCATTCCAGCGCTGGTACAACGGGATAATGCGCTTCATGCCCTTGGCATAAACGATGTCGACCAGCTTGTTGCGGAAGTTCATGGCGATCAGCAGCAGCAGAGCCGCGGTGAGACATGCGGGCGCCAGACGCTTGCCCGGAGCGGCCCACACCACAGCGGCCAGCGCCACTGCAACCGCGGCGAACACGATAGTGTTGGGACCTCCGAAAATGTTCAACAGCGGGATCAGCGCCAGGCAGGCCAGCGAGCCGCCCAGCAGATCGGCGCCATAAAGCTGGGTAATGCGTTCAGGATGGCGCGCGAAGATGACGGAGAACAGAAGGCCGGTGAGGAAGAACGGCACCGCTGAAACCAGGTAGAGCAAAGTCAGACGCCAAAAGTTGGGCCAGTCCAGATGCAGCGAGACCGCCGTGTGCACCACGACCTCAAGCACGGCAAAAATCACCAGCGCGTTGATGGCGCAAAGCGTCGCGCCCAACTCACGGACGGACCATTGCGCCAGCCAATGGCGACGCAGGTAGGCGAAAACGGCGCCTGCGCCCAGCCCGAGCAACGCAATCGAAATAGCCAGGAAGGCGAAGTGATAAAAGAGCACCACCGAAAATAACCGGGTGAGGCTGAGCTCCAATAGCAGGGCGGCAAAGCTCATGAGAGCGACCGCCAGCGTCACGCTCCCCGCCGAAGTTTCAATCGCGCGCGGAGCGGAGATAGGTATCTCTGTCGTGTCAATCATGCAGAATTTCAGATTACACGAAAGGGGATGCAATTCGTGGGAAAGAGATGGTGAGTAGCTCGGCTGAAGGACCTTGGTTTTCTAAGGAAGCTCTGATTAGGTCTGCTATTTGAAGCTGATTAGGTCTGCTATTTGAAGGGGACGGCCTTTAGGCCGTCCGTAAGGGCCGCAAAATCATTGCGGCTTTAGCCGCAACTTCGCCATGACTTGATCAGAGCGTCCCTAAATATCAAACTCTGGAAGTTGCTATTGGAATATGCCAGCCAGTAATCAAGCCCGTCAGGGCGAAAGTAATTAGCCCAGCATGGAGCCTCAGGCGGAATGCTGGGTAAGGCAGAAAATTGAACCCGAGTCCCGTGGGGACGCCAGAGATTCTCACAAAGACCTTGCTGGCTGCATTGTCGGATCACAGACTCAAAACGCGTAGTTCCACATTTTGATTCTCAGAAACCGAAAGCAGGTCCTTCGACTGCGCGTCCGCCCGACCCGCAAAGACGGCGGTTCGGAAAGCCCGGCGGACGCCCCGCTCAGGATGACAATTCAAAACAAATTCGGCTGGCGCTGAACAACCCAGCCCGGCGGATATACCGGCCCCAAGCCTACCCTCCCGCGATAGCCCCAATAATAAGGAGCGGCTCGGCTCCGCAAGCGACTGCATCCGGCAGCGGCGCGTCGGGCGGCTCGTGCGACAAATCTTCCTGGCAGGCAAAGAAGCGCAGGAACGGCCGCCGCTGCTGCGTGACGTGGTCACGAATCGTCCCGCACAGCATGGGATACGCGGCTTCCAGTGCGTCGAGGACCGAGCGTTGCGTAACCCTGCCCTCGACTTCCAGCTTCACTTCGCCGCTGACGTGGGCCAGCGTCCGCAGATGTTGCGGCAACTCGACGCGGATCATGGCAGCGTCTGCACCTCGACCGAAAGCACCGCCGGAAAATCGCGCACAATCGGCGCCCAGTTATCCCCAGCGTCGGCAGACAAATAAACTTGCCCGCCGGTGGTGCCGAAATAAATGCCGCAGGAATCGAGCGTGTCGATTGCCATGGCGTCGCGCAGCACGTTGACGTAGCAATTGCTTTGCGGCAGACCTTTGGTCAGCGGCTCCCATTCGTTTCCGCCGGAGCGGCTGCGAAAAACGCGCAGCTTACCCTCAGGCGGAAAGTGTTCGCCGTCGCTCTTGATGGGCACGACGTAGATGGTCTCGGGCTCGTGAGCGTGAACGTCGATGGCGAAACCGAAGTCGGTAGGCAAGTTGCCGCTCACTTCCTGCCACGAGTCGCCGGCGTTGTCGCTGCGCATCACGTCCCAATGCTTCTGCATGAACAGCACACCCGGGCGCGAGGGATGCATCGCAATATGGTGAACGCAGTGGCCGATCTCGGCATTCGGGTCGGGAATGAACTGCGACCGCAGTCCACGGTTGATCGGCTTCCAGGTCTGGCCGCCGTCGTCGGTGCGAAACGCGCCCGCCGCCGAAATGGCAATGTAGATCCTTCCCGGATCGCTGGGATCGAGAATGATGGTGTGCAGACACATTCCGCCGGCGCCCGGCTGCCAATGCGGACCGGTGCCGTGTCCGCGCAAGCCGGGAAGTTCGTGCCAGCTGGTCCCGCCGTCGGTCGAGCGAAACAGCGCCGCATCCTCCACTCCCGCATAAACCGTGTTGGCTTCGGTGAGCGACGGCTCCAGATGCCACACCCGCTTGAACTCCCAGGGATGCTGCGTCCCGTCGTACCACTGATGCGTAGTGAGCGGCTTGCCGGTTTCGGGCGAACTATCGTAGGCAAACTTGTTGCTCTGGCCCTTGGGAAAACCTTCCGGCGTTTTCTCTAGGCCGCCGCCCGGCGTTTGCCAGGTCTTGCCGCCATCGTCAGAGCGCTGGATAAGCTGCCCAAACCAGCCGCTGGTCTGCGAGGCATACAGCCGATCAGGATCGACCCGCGATCCCTTCATGTGATAAATCTCCCAGCCGGCAAAATGCGGACCGCTGACTTCCCACTTGTCGCGCTTTCCGTCCGACGTCAGCACGAACGCACCTTTCTTTGTGCCAACCAACACTCGTACCTTGCTCATCCTCACTCCTTTCCGAACTTGTCTATGGATTGCATTCCGATTTTGATTCCGCCGTTCATCCGCGATCCGAACTTCGCAGCGGGATCAGTTGGCGCAGCCGCTCATCGCGCAGGAACAATCCTCCCCAGACCAACACTCCGATATAAGCCGGCAACAATCCGTAACTTAGGAGCGGACTGCTGATCCGCACATTGGTTGCGACCGCGCCACCCAGATACCCGGTCAGCAGGATGGCGCCCAGAACCGACGTGCGCGGAATAGCATAAAGGACGACGCAGACCAGCAGCACAATCCCGATGGGCAGAACCTCGTTGGCGGGATAACCGACTTGGACCGCTCCTGCCACGGCAGCCGGCAGCCGCAGAACTTTGATGCCGGCATCGAAAAGCATGAAGACGATGACCAATCCGCTGACGATCCACCCGGCCCAGAGCATCTTCTTCGAAGCCGTACTTTGCGTCGTAGAGTGCATTACTCGTTCCCCCCTCAAAATTGTTTGACTTCGACAACGCCCCGACGTAATCACCGGTCAGCTGGTTTTGCCGCAGTTGATCAGCCACGGTATGCCGAACTGATCGACCAGCATGCCAAAACGCGTGGCCCAGAAAGTTTCCTGGAGCGGCATCGTTACTTTACCGTCTTCTGACAGCGCCTTGAAGATGCACTCGGCTTCGGCCCGGTCGTTGATCTGCATCGCCACGGAGAAGCCGCGTGGGGGCTGATAGTGCTCGGGCGGAGCGTCGGCGCCCATCAACCACTGGTCACCTACGGTCAGGCCGGCATGCAGGATCTTCTTACGCCATTCCGGCGGTACATGCTCGGCAGCCGGCGTACCTTCATGCGGCATCATGGTTACGATCTTGCCGCCTAGTGTCTGCTCATAGAACTTGAATGCTGCCTCGCAGTTTCCGTTGAAATGAAGGTGAGTAATAAGTTGCATTGAAGCTCCTTGAGTCAGGTTATGAGCCACTTACTTAATTGCATCGGGTTGCGATTTGTATCAAGGCACGGCTTTAAGGGGGCTTGTACTTTAAGTGCGATTCTCTGACAATATTTCTTATATCCTGTACACAATTAAGTAAGGTTTTCCGATAAGTAACTATGACTACTCCCGAGGCGAACGATCTTGTACCCAACAGCTTCACCTCACTCCCTAAGGCCAACGCCATTCTCCCGATTTCAGTTGTAACGGAGTAGAATCCCGCTCCCGCCAGCGCCGCCGCACTTCGGCCAGGACGGCGTCGCGATTCTTTTCCATCTTCTCCATCACCGCGCACGAGGCTCCGGTCTCTTCGTGCCGGGCCGCCCACACCAGCAACTCGAACACCAGCGGCGCCAGATCAATGCCCTTCTTCGTCAGGCGATAGTTTACTTTTCGCCCATCCGTCTTTTCCGCGCCCGCAGTGATGATGCCGGCCGCCTCCAGATTCCGCAGGCGATGAGCGAGAATGTTGCTGGCAATACCTTCCCCCGATTGCTGGAAGTCCTTGAAGGTGTGGGAGCCGCGAATCATCAGATCGCGAATAATAAGCAGCGACCAGCGATCGCCAAAGCGTTCCAGCGAAATACTTACCGGGCAGCCCGAGCGGCGCTTTGTTTCCGGCATTCCCCGCATTTCCGGCACTATAGTCAAAGTTACTTGCAGATTGCAAGTTAAAAATAAACCGCCAACTCCGTGAATGCAGTACTAAGGTCTTTGTCTGGGCTCTGGTCATGGCCAGCCTCCGCCCGGTTCATTTGACAGGCGGTAACGTCCGGCAGGAGAATTGGGGCTATCAGGGAGAAGAGTTTCCGGCCTTTGTCCCTCCTACTGCGATTGTGCCTGGCGGCCAGAAACAAGACTGCCGGCTTTCCTTCTTCGGGCTCAAATTTCCCCAGGCTCGGGGCTAACTAAAGTATGGATACTTAGCGCCCACTTCACTTGACCCAGGCTTAAGGAGCAGAAGCCATGTGGTGCCAGCAAACTTATCGTGTGATTCTGGGAGCCCGCTCGTGCGCGGCAAATGCCGCCTTGGCGATGGCAATTGTTTTCGTATCATCGATCTTTTGGCTGCCCCCGGTACAGGCACAGACGTTCCAGGTCATTCACAGCTTCAGTGCCGGAGACGATGGAGCTGCTCCGCTCGCAGGTGTGACTCTGGATGCGGAAGGGAATCTTTACGGCACAGCTGAATATGGCGCCATCACCGCCCCGATGTGCTACTCCGGCGGATGCGGCACCGTCTATCAGATGAGGCGTTCCGGCTCCGGCTGGGTTTTGACGCCGCTCTATTCATTTCACGGCAACGACGGAGCCAATCCCCTGGCGCGGGTGATGTTTGGCGCCAACGGCACACTCTATGGAACAACCCAGATCGGGGGACACGGGAATTGCGCATTTTTCGCCAGCGGCTGCGGAATTGTCTTCAACCTGAGACCTTCAGCCACGGTTTGTAAAACCGCGCTCTGTCCCTGGACCGCAACCGTCCTTTACGAGTTCACAGGACTGAGCGACGGCGGTGAGCCGGGAACCGGCGACCTGAATTTCGATCGTTCGGGAAATATTTACGGCACCACCGTGTATGGAGGCTATACCGGCGATTCCTGCCCGGCCACGAATCGCGGGTGCGGCGTGGCTTTTGAGCTGACGCGTTCCGGAGCCAGCTGGAGCGAGAGTGTTCTGCACGAATTTTTTGGCGCCGGGGATGGGGAATATCCGGAGGCGGGCGTGATCTTCGATAACACCGGCAATCTCTACGGCGCCGCTGCCCACGGCAACACCGTGCAATGGGATGGAACGGCCTATGAGCTGACGCCTTCCGGATCGGGTTGGCAGGAAACCACGCTGTATGCATTCCCTATCGAGGGTCCGGATGGAAATATTGTTTTTGGCGGTCTGATTTTTGATTCCCAGGGCAATCTCTATGGTTCCACCGAGGTCGGTGGTTCGCAAAATGGCGGCACGGTATTTGAGTTGTCGCCTTCCAACGGTAACTGGACGCCTGCTGTGCTGTGGAACTTCTCGGGGAACGGCGGGTCTCTGGCCAGCCTGACCATGGATGCGTTGGGCAATCTCTATGGAACCACTTATGCTGACGGGTTCTCGGAAAGAGGCAACGTATTCAAACTGAGTCCCTCGGGCCACGGTTGGACTTATACCTCGCTGCACGACTTCAGCGGAGGCAGTGATGGAGCCTATCCCACCGGCAGCGTGAGCCTGGACGCGCGCGGCAATCTCTACGGCACAACTTCGGCCGGGGGCACCGGATCGGCTTGCGACGGCGGGTGCGGCGTGGTCTGGGAGATTACGCCGTAACCAGATTCTGCGGATTGATGGCGGCCAGCGTCGTGACTCAGGGCTGGGCGTTGCTCATCTCTGGAGGCTGATCCTCTCAACTGCGGTTATCACGTTCCGGTGCGGCAGCGGTCACTGACAGACCGCCCATCGCAGGCGTGAGATTCTGGTGGGTGTCTCGGGAGAAGATTCCGGGCTTTTTCCAACCGCTTCCCTTCGCTACGGCGAAAACGTAAGAGCTTCGAGCTACCTTCTCCCGAACACCATTTGCGCCCGTCCCTTGGTCAACTCCGTTCCCGCCACCTGGCCAGGAGGTAAGCTCGTGCACGGCAAACAGCAGTCTCAGAATTTTCGCTCACCTGCAATCTCGCGCGCGGTAAGGGCCGCGCTTGCGACAGTCTTTGCGCTTGCGCTCCTACTCGTGTTCACCCAACCAGCACAGGCGCAAAGCTTTCAAGTCATTCACACCTTCACCGGAGGACTGGACGGGACAGACCCCACGGCGGGCGTGACAATAGATGGAAACGGAAATCTCTACGGCACGGCTTATGAAGGCGGCATCAACTACGGCACCGTCTACCGACTGAAGCGCTCAGGATCCAGCTGGATACTGAATCCCTTATTTAGCTTTGACGGGAGCAATGGTGCCCATCCGTATGCGGGAGTAATCTTCGGCCCACAAGGTCTTCTCTACGGTACGACGTTCCAAGGTGGGCTATACGGCAAGGGCGTGTCTTTTAAGTTGGGTCCTCCTCCGACAACCTGTAAAGCCGTAATTTGCCCATGGGCGGAAACCGTTCTTTACAACTTCTCCGGAGGTCTTGACGGAGGTGGTCCTGCTTATGGAGACCCGACCTTCGATCAGGCGGGTAATATGTACGGAGCTGCGGACCAGGGCGGAGCTTACGGTGTTGGTGTGGTCTACGAGCTGACGCCTCCGGGGAATTGGGGCACGGACAACGTTCTTTATTCCTTTGCAGGGGCCACTGATGGAGCCTACCCCAGCGGAGTTATCCTTGACAGCATCGGCAACATTTACGGAACTACATACATGGGGGGAGCAAACGGCTTCGGCACAGTTTTTCGGCTGACAAACATTGTAGGATCAGGCTGGATAGAAACTCTTCTCAAAAGCTCTTTTGACCTAGCCAGCGACGGAGCTTATCCCCTTACCGGTTTGGTGTTTGACCCGTCGGGGAACCTGTACGGTTCCACCTCCAGCGGCGGCACCGGCAACGGAGGTACCGTCTTCGAACTATCGCCTTCCGGCGGGAGTTGGGTATTTCACGTGCTTTATAACTTTATTGGATCAGGGACTGGGGGTTATTGTGGACCTTGGGGAGCTCTTGTAATCGACCCGTCGGGCAATCTCTATGGCACAACCCGTTGCGACGGCGCTTACCGATGCGGTTCTTACGGGTGTGGTAACGTTTTCGAGTTGGTCTCTTCGAACGGCGGTTGGTCCTACAGGGATCTTTACGACTTCACCGGCGACAGCGACGGCTTCAACCCCATCAGCAATGTGACACTTGATAGCGGTGGCAATCTTTATGGCACCGCCTCGGTCGGTGGCGTTCTCGGATCTGGCGTCGTCTGGCAGATCACGCCGTAAGGGAGATTCCGCGAATCCAAGGCGCGTCGCGATTACCACCGGTGAACGACGGGTGGCGGATTTTCCCCGAGAACCTACTCCGACTCCAGAATGACCTGCGCCATGGCCGATTCTTTCGTGTGCGTGATGGACAGGTGGGCGCGCGCGGCTCCGAGCTGGCGGAAGAACTCGGCGGCTTTGCCGTGGAAAGCCATCGTCGGGCGCGATCCCGGAACTCGCCGCACCTCAACATCCTGCCAGGTGACGCCGCGGCTCCAGCCGGTGCCGATGGCTTTCATGGCCGCTTCTTTGGCGGCAAAGCGTCCGGCGTAGCGCTCTGCCTTGTTCGCCTTCGACTCGCAATAGCGAATCTCCTCGCGCGTAAAGACGCGCTCCAGAAAGCGCCGTCCAAAGCGCTGGATGCAAGCGGCGATGCGGGGAACTTCTGCGATATCAATGCCGGTACCGACAATCATAAGTCGCGGCCTCGCTTTTCGAGGTTCGCTTTTCGCTTCTCGCTTTTCGCTGTTCGCTTAGTACCCCTACTACGCCGCAGAAGTCTCTGGCAGTGGCAAACCGTTTCCCGGCGACGCCTTCAAAGGACCACAATCCAGATCGCCTCTTGCCGGAAGTGTCGTCCGGCGAAAAGCGAAAAGCGAAGAGCGAACAGCGAACAGCGAACAACGTCGATCCCTCAAGGTAACACATTGAGAATACACGTGTTGCTTTGTCCGGTAGCGGACATAGCGGCAAAACTGTTTGGGATATTGCAATCTGGTTTGCTATGATAAGCGCGCTCGATTGATCGACGTTGTACGCAGCAGTTCCTGCATTACAGCACTCCCTGCCTGCATCACATCCCGATCGAATTGCAGCTACATCAACTTAAGGAACATGCATCATCATGGAACAAGGAACAGTTAAGTGGTTCAATGACGCGAAGGGCTACGGCTTCATCAGCCGGCAGAATGGCGAAGACGTATTTGTGCACTATTCTGCAATTCAGACCAATGGCTTCCGCAGCTTGCAGGAAGGCCAGGCAGTCTCGTTCAACGTGGTCAAAGGGCCTAAAGGCTGGCAGGCAGAAAACGTACAGGTTCTGTAGGTCTCGAGCTCGAAAGATCAGAGAGGGCGGCCCACCAGGCCGCCTTTTTATTTTGTCAGTGAGGATTGAATCATCCAGCCCATTTGACCAACTAGGCGCAGAGGCCGGAAGTAGCAGCTCGGGGAAATTTCATTTCTCTTGCTCGTCGGCTTCACGCAACAACTGCGAAATTTCTTGTCGAAGCTGAGGAAGGTTCGCCTGAACAATGTCCCACAACAACGCGTGCCTGACCGTGGCATAACCGTGAATAAGGCAGTTGCGAAAAGCGATGATCTGCTGGCTGTTTGTCACGCGACCACCACATCGGGGAAGAAGCGCTGCGCTTGGCCGCAGGGCCTCACCAATCACTTCAAACTTGCGTTCCACGGCGGCGCGCAGCATAGTGTCGTTTTCGTACTCGCCTAATTGCTTACCGCCGGTAAAGGTGATAATGTCACTGGCCGCCTGCTCGATATCCCAAAGATATGCCCGTAGGCTACGCGGCATAAAGCGTTTCCTGATGCGCTTCGATTTCCTGCCGGAAGTAGGGATTGCGGACGGAACCGGACTCCACCCAGGTCGACTGGAGTATTGAAAAGACGCTCTAACGCCTCGATCAACCCAAAGTAAGTGTTGGCGTAAGTGCCTGGTGACAATTGCTCAAACTCGACCAGGAAATCGAGATCGCTGCGTTGGGGATCAAAGTCGTCGCGCAGCGCCGAGCCAAACAGCGCCAGTCGGCGTACTCGGTACTGGCGACAAAGCCCGGCGATCTGCTCTCGTTTCTCTTCAACTTTCTCTTTCATTCGGCACCGGCAGGACAAGAATAACAGGTGGCTGCTGACCATGGCGCTGGGTTGGCGGCTATCATTCGGCCGCTGACCGTGATGTGCTCGCAATCCCAGACGTTGCGCCTGGCAAATTCATGGCAGCTTGTGCCCCGGCAGCTAAGGCGTCAGCTTCCACACCACGCCATGCCCATTCTCGCCAAGGTTCGTGCCGTAGATGTTGCCGCTGGCATCGATCGTCAGATCGCCGGTTGGGTTTTCCCCATCGCCGTTGTTGCTGAAGTCGTACAGATCGGCATAGGTCCAACCGCCGCCCGACGGACTCAGCTTGAAAATGTTGCCCATCCCGTGTGTTCCTAAAGAGTAGGTGGTTCCGTACAAGTTTCCGCTGCTGTCAAAGACCAGATTGCCCCAGCAAGCCAGGCCCCTCGTGAACGAGTGCAGCACGGTAAGCTGCCAACTATTGCCGGAGGGCGACAACTCGAACATCGACGCCCCCGCATTTTGTGCGCCTAACGTGCCACCGTACAGATTCCCCGCCCCATCCATAATGAGCCCGGTCGCGCCATAACCGCCTGTGCCGAATGCTCCGAAATTGGCGAGGATGTTCTCCGACCACCCTGACCCGGAGCGCACCAGTTGGAACGCCGCGCCCTCACTATCAAGCCCTCCCCCGTCCGTCGTGCCGTACAGATTTCCCTCGCTGTCCAGCATCACGTTGTGGGCGGGGTACTGCGCGTCCGGGTCTCCAAAACTGTAAATTTCCGTGCCCGTCCAACTGTTGCCCGACCGGCTCAACTCGTAAACGTCACCATATCCCTCTGCGCCGCCGAAGGCCGTCGTCCCGTAGATATTGCCAGCCGAATCGAACGCGATCTGGCCATAGGCTGGCTCGACTCCGCTGAATTGACCCACACCAGAAAGCACAGTCTCCGTCCAGGGACAGAGAACACTACGGCAAATGGTGACCGGGGGTCGCAAGCTAAACACTGTGCCCACGTCTTCGAATCCGCCGCCAGTGGTTGTGCCGTAAAGAGCGCCATCGGGACCAAAGATAACGCCGCCCCAGGGTTGCTCGCCATCGTTGCCGCCGGCAAACGCGTGCAGCTGGTTATGGATGTAGCCGGACCCGGCTCGCTTGAGCTGATACACCGTTCCGTCCTGATTCGCTCCTCCGCCATAAGTCGTGCCGTAAAGATTTCCCGCGCGATCCAGGGTGACGCCGCTGTAGGGATACAGCCCGTCCGGCCCGGAGAAGGTATGCAACACCGTGAGGGTTTGCGCGATCGCCGGCTGCGCCATCAACATCAAGAGCGCACAGCCCAGCGCAAGCGCAACGTTGGTTGCTGGGAAGCTTGCATCAGATCTGACTGTGGAGGGTTGGACTGGCTTAGACATGAGTAGCTCCCTTCATGCGCAAACGCGACGATCGCCTTTTCAGCGGCGCTACTCTACACCCGTTCCGAAGTAACTTCCAGCAGAAGCAGCAACGTCCTTAACGGAATTGGTGGTAGTCCAGGTCACAAAACTGAAGGCCGTTCAGGAGCATGTGTGCCCCAGGTTCGCGTCCTGCTTTTGGACGTTAACCTGGGCCGAATCCAACAGTGGTTGAAATGACAATGCCGCCTCGAAGCACAACCTATCCACGATCCACCATCCACCATTCACGATCCACGATCCACGATCCTACACTCCCGCCGCGGCGACTCCCTCATAATGCCGCTGGCTGCGGGGCAGCTTCTCGGCGTATCCCAGAAAGAAAAACAGCGCGGTCGAGATCAGGCAGATTGCCAGCCGGAGACGGGCCAGCGGCAGCGGCGACAGATCCATAAACTTGCCGAAGCGCCAGGCGGCCCAGTTGATGACTTGCGTGGGCACGACCGTCCAGATGGCGACGTAGAACCAGGCCCGCTCGGCGCCTTCGCCGAAGGTGTCGCGACGGGCACGCGGCGTCCAGTCCAGCACCGTCGCCAGCACCACCGCCAGCGCCAGCGGATAGTAAAGATACAGGTAGAGATCTTTCAGCATCCAGCGGCCAGTGACGGAGGCGAGGACCAGCCCGATGAGGTTCAGTGCGTAAGGCACGAGGATGTCGATCCACGCCGCGGTGTAACAGACCACGCGATACCACAAGTTCGGCTGATGCACTCCGTAGTGGGTGATGTAAGGACGCGGCTCGCATCCGGGCAAGCGGCCGGCGAGACCGCGCCATACCACGCCGGCGACCACGATGGCCAGCCAGATCCAGTGACGGCGGTCGGGCCCGCGGGTGTAAAGGTCGTAGGTGAGCGGCCAGCCGGGTAAGACCCAGAAGACCCAGATCCAGATAGGAGTATGCAGAACGCGATAGTAGCGCTTGTTGCGTTCGCGGAAGACGGCCTGTTTCATGAGTAATCGATGGTAGCGCAGGAAGGCCGAGGTTCGCTAGAAGACGCTCTTCGCTCTTCGCTTCTCGCGGAATTCAGCTGTCAGCTATCAGCTATCAGCCATCTGCTGTTAGCCTTCAGCCAAACACAAGGGTGTCATCCCGACCGAGGACTTGAGTCCGAGCGGAGAGACCTGCGGTTCGTCGTCTCACGGCACCGACTGCCAGGTTTAGCTGAGAGCTGACGGCTAGAAAAGCTCTTGCGCGTTGTAGAGCAGCTGCCCATCGACCAGATGCGCTTCGGCCATCAGCTTGTGCGCACGCAGCGGGCGCTTGTCGTCGTCGATGTGCAGGACGGTGTGGCCGTGCGCGGTGAGGTAGTCGCTGACCAGCATGCGGTGACATTGAAAGTACATGCGCTCGGCGCACAGGATGGCGACGTTACGTCCCTCTTGTGAGGATGTGATTGCGGTCGACTCGCTGTCTTCATTTGTCATCCCAAGCGTAGGTGGCCGTCCCTTTTCTCTTGTCATCCCAAGCGTAGGCGACCCGCCTTTTTCATTTGTCATGCCGAGCGTAGGTGGCACTCCCTTTTCATTTGTCATCCCGAGCGTAGGTGGCCCGCCTTTGGCTGCCGGAGCCGAGGGACCTGCGGTTTCTTCGGCCAGCTGCAAGAGCCGCTCGATGCCATTCGCGAATTCCGGCGTCAGCATGTAGTCGGCGTAGTTGCGAAACGAGTCGTTACGCAGGCCAATGTTGGGCGAGTCGTCGCGGATCTTCTTGCGACGCCCACCGAGCTCCTTCATCCAGATGTAGGCGATGCCGTGCTTCGGTAATTCGAGCTCCAACGATTCGCGGTTGAAATGCGGCAGGCGTCGCGACATGGGAAACGCGCGGATGTCGACCAGGGTGGTGATGTTGTGCGCCTGCAGCGCAGCGATCAGTTCGTCGAGCGTGCGGGTGGAATGCCCGATAGTGTAGACCGTGGCCATTGATGCCCCCGGCTAAAGCCGGCTAGGGATAAACAAAGAGCCTGTAACGGCGCACCTGAAGGTGCGCCCCTTCAAAACCGCAAGCGCACCGCTGGTGCTGCACCCTCAATTCATCGAAATCTCGTTATTCTCCTGCTATGTCCTGCAACGCCGCGACAATGATCTCATGCTGCGCGGGCTCGACCGTGCGCAGATCGAGCAGCACGCGGCCGTCTTCTACGCGCGCGATAATCGGCGTTTCCCACTGGCGCAGACGGCGCAGCAGTTCGTCGGGGTTCATGCTGTCGCTGCTGATGGCCAGCACTCGCGTCGGCAAAGTCGATCCCGGCGCCGAGCCGCCGCCTAGCACCGAGCGCGACTCGACAATTTCGACCCGCAGCCGCGGTGAACTGATCTGTAGCTGTTCCGCGATGTGCTCGGCGCGACGTGCGATATCGATTTCGGAGAGACGCATCATGCGCAGCACCGGAATCGAATCGTAATCCTGGCGAAGGTAGGCCAGCAGCGTCGCCTCCAGGGCGGCATAAAACATCTTGTCGACGCGCAAGGCGCGGAACAGCGGATTGGAACGGATCTTCGTCACCAGTTCAGGACGGCCGCTGATCAGTCCGGCTTGTGGCCCGCCCAGCAGCTTGTCGCCGCTATACGTCACCACGTCGACACCGGCACGAAGGCTGTCGACGATCATGGGCTCGCCGCGGACGCCGACTTGGCGCAGATCGAAGATCTCGCCACTGCCCAGGTCTTCCAATACCGGGACGTTGTGTTTGCGGCCGAGTTCGGCGAGTTCTTCCAGCGCTGGCTGCTCGGTGAATCCGACAATCTGGAAGTTGGAGCGATGCACGCGGAGCAACAGTTTCGTGCGGTCGGTGATGGCGGTCTCGTAGTCGGCGATGCGGGTGCGATTGGTGGTGCCGACTTCGCGAAGCAGCGCGCCCGACTTACTCATGACATCGGGAATGCGGAACGAGCCGCCGATTTCGACCAGCTCGCCGCGGGAGACAATCACTTCGCCGCCCTCAGCCAACGCGTTCAAGGCCAGCAGCACAGCGGCAGCATTGTTATTGACCACGATGGTTGAGACTTCGCGCCCCGCAGAGTTCAACAGTTGCGCAAGTAAGCGACTGACATGCGCGTCGCGCTTGCCCCGCTCGCCGCTGGCAAGATCGAATTCCAGATTCGAGTAACCGCGCGAAATCTCGGCAACGTGCTGCAGCGCAGCTTCGCTGAGGGGCGCGCGTCCCAGATTGGTGTGCAGAATGACTCCGGTGGCGTTGATGACTGGGCGCAGCGAATAGGCGAACCAGCGCTGAACGAAAAAAAGCACGTCTTTCGGTATCCGGGAGACATCTGCCCTGATCTGATCCTCCTGCAATTCCCCCTTCTTGATCACGTCGCGCAGTTCGTCCAATGCCAGCCGCACATATTCGATCGTCAGGCGGTATCCGTATTGGGGGATGATCTCCTGGATCGCCTCTGAGTTCATCACTTGGTCAACCGAAGGCAACAGACGAAAGAGGTCGGAGTTGATAGTGGGATCCACGGTTCGACTAGTTTGCTGGTTATCGGGGCACGTTGCAAGGACTGAACGGACGGCAGGTATCGCCGGACTGAATTTCCGCAACTATAGAGGTCCTTCGACTCCGGCGGCCAAAGTCAGGCCGCCTGCGCTCAGGATGACAGCAATAAAAATAAAGGATGAGCTGGCAGCTCCGTAGTTGAAGTTGAAGCTGCCCAGTAGCGTCCCGCTATTTCTCCCAATCGGAGGAGGATGACGATTCATCGCCGGCGGAAGACGCGGCGCAGCAGCAGGCCGAGCACTACTCCGCCCGCAACCAGGCCGGCAGCCATTTGTGGATCGAAGAAACGGACGAAGCGCGCCCCGGCCTCGGTAATTTCGACGACCCCGACGGGCGTTGCCTGAACCACGCCACCACCCCCACCGCCGCCGTTTACTTTCTCCGAGTCAGAGTCCGCACCTCCGCCGCCGCCGGCGCCCAGGCGATAGCTGACGCGCGCGACCGGAATGATGGTCTTGCCGTGGCTCTCGATCGGCTCGCCAAACAGGTTTTGTACTTGCGCGGTGACCGCGAACCGGTCCACCAGCGTCTCCAGCATTTCTTTGGGATTAATCATGGAAAGCTCCTTACTGCATCTGATGCCGCATCATCCGACTTCGACTAAGCCGTAGCGGCGGTTCCAGTGGCTGCGCAAATGCTGCACGGCGCGATTGATCTCGTCCGAGGTGAGATCGGCATTGGGGCCGGCAAGAAGGTAACGCGCCTCTTTGCGCGCGGCCTCCAGCAGGTCGCGATCGCGCAGCAGATTGGCCACGCGGAAGTTTGGCATGCCCGCCTGGCGCGTGCCAAAGAATTCTCCCGGGCCGCGCTGCTGCAAATCCAACTCGGCAATCTCGAATCCATTCTGAGTGCGGACCATGGCATCGAGGCGCTGCTGGGCTTCGAGGGAAATCTTGCCGCCGGTCATCAGCACGCAATACGACTTGGCCGAGCCGCGGCCGATGCGTCCACGCAACTGATGCAGCTGCGACAGACCGAAACGTTCGGCGTGTTCGATGACCATGATGTTGGCATTGGCGACGTCGACGCCGACTTCGATGACCGTGGTGGAGACCAGCACATCGATCTCGCCTCGCTGGAAGCTGGCCATAGTCGCATCTTTCTCGTCAGCGCTCATGCGGCCGTGCAACAAACCAACGTGCAGGCTGGCGAACTCGTGACTGCGCAGACGGTCGTGCATTTTGATGGCGGCCTTCAATTCGCCTTCACCGGGGCCCCCGGCGCGCCCTTTGTTGGCGCGTTGGGGTTGGATTGCACCCTCTTCGATGACGGGATAGACGACGTAAGCCTGACGTCCGGCGGCGACCTGCTTGCGAACGAAGCCCCATACTTCGCTGGAGCGCTCATCGCCGACCAGGCGCGTGGTGATAGGCGTGCGTCCGGGCGGAAGTTCGTCGAGCACGCTGGTGTCGAGGTCGCCGTAAAGTGTGAGGGCCAGGGTGCGCGGAATGGGCGTTGCCGTCATCACCAGCACATCGGGCTCGGCGTTGGCATCACTACTGGAATCGGATTTCTTCATCAGGCGAAAGCGCTGGAGTACGCCGAAGCGATGCTGCTCGTCGACGATCACCAGGCCGAGTTTGTCGAATGCAACCGACTCCTGAATGAGCGCGTGCGTGCCGATCACCAGTTGGGCGTGGCCTTGCGCAATGTGGTGGCGCGCCTGCTTCTTGCGGCTCGACTCCTGCGAGCCGGTGAGGAGAACGATGCGATAGCCGGCGGCTTCGAGGATGCGGCGGGCCGACAGGTAATGCTGGGTGGCAAGAATTTCCGTGGGCGCCATCAGCGCGACCTGGTAGCCGTTCTCTATAGCGATGACCGCGGCCTCCAGCGCGACGATGGTTTTGCCGGAGCCGACATCGCCTTGCAGCAGACGGCGCATGGGCGCGGGCTCGGCCATGTCGGCGACGATCTCTTTCAAGACCCGCTTCTGCGCGGCGGTGGGATGAAACGGCAGGATGCGCTTGACGGCGGCGCGCACGCCATCGTTGATCTCAAACGCGACTCCGGTTTGAGCGCGCATCTTGCGGCGCTTGAGCTCGAGTCCGAGTTCGAGGAAGAACAGTTCTTCGAAGATGAGCCGGATGAGTCCCGGAGTGCGAGCGGCCTGCAACTTGGTCAGGCTCTCGCCGACCTCGGGCCAGTGCGCCTGCCAGAAGGCGCGGCGGCGGTCGATCAGTTCCATGCGGCCGCGAACGGCTGCGGGGATGGCGTCGGGAATATCCTGATCGAGGTTCTCCAGCATGGCGTGAATGACGCGCCGGAACCAGCGCGCAGTGAGACGGCCATTGCCGGCGGCCTCGTAGATGGGAACGATGCGGCCGACTTCGAGCGATTGCAGTTTTTGCTCTTCGTCGCCGGCCGGCTTTTCGGAGGGATCGTGCAGGATCTCGAATTGCGGCTGCATGATCTGGAAGCGATGGCCGCCGCGATCGCCGGCTTCGACTTTGCCATACAAAGCGACCAGCATGCCGGCGCGGAATTTGTCTTGCAGATAGGTGGCATTGAACCAGATGCATTTGAGCGTATCGCGGCCCTGGCCGACGGTCATTTCGAACAGCGGCATGCGGCGGGTGCGAAAGAGTCCGAAGGTACGGACCTCGGCGATGACGCTGGCCATCTCGCCCGGACGCAACTCACCGATGCCGCGCGGATTGAGGCGATCTTCGTAGCGGAACGGGAGATAGTAGAGCAGGTCTTCGACCGTGCCGATTCCTTTCTCCAGCAGGATCTGGGCGAATTTGGGACCGATGCCCTTGACGTATTGCACGTTGGTCGCGAGATCAAGCACGGTAAAGATGGTAGCAGCAGGAGAACGCGATTCGCTTTTCGCTGTTCGCTCTTCGCCAGACGCGTGCTGCCGACGACATACCAGAAGGAATTTATCGAATGTATTGATAAAGGGCAGCACCGCTCATGGTGAACGTGGTTGGTTTCGAGCGAAAAGCGTTTAGCGTTTAGCGTCTATTCCGGCATCAAAGCAGAGCTGGACAGTGTCTAAGATAATGCGTGCTTCGACGACTGCTTAAACAGACGATTGCCGTGATTGCGGGCAATCTCCTCTACTATTTTGTGCTGATGCCACACCTGCCGGCGGCGGGACAGCATCGTCCCGATCATTTGGACCTGGGGCTGATCGTGGATTTCTGGTTGTGCGTGGCGTTGTATGGAGTGATTGAGCTGATCGATCGCAAGTGGCGAAAGGCATGAGCACCACAGAGACGCGGGGACACAGAGGATTCTTGGGGCAGGCGCGGTTAAGGCACCCCTGAACAGTTTGCTGCAACCCGGGGAAAGCAGATCCCTCGCTGCGCTCGGGATGACAAGTGGAGTTGGATATTACTCAGCAGCGTCGTCGCGGGTGTCCGGGACAACAGGTCCCTCCACTTCGCTCTCACACCCCACCAAGCGCAACTACGGCGCTCGGCGGGGGCCCCGGTTCGCTCCGGTCGGGATGACACCTCTATTTCGGGATGACACTTCGTTAGGGGGTCGAGAAATCTCCGGACGGAAAAAACAACCCGCTCGTTACATCTGATGGTCGTCGTTGAACTCTTGCATCATCTGCTGTAGATCGAGTTTGTGCTGCTGCATTTCTTTTTGCAGTTGTTCCATCTGCTGCTGCATTTGGGGAGTCCAGTTCTTCATGGAATCCTCGATCTGGCGGCGCATGTCGTCCAGCTCTTTCTGGCTGGGCACCGACTCCCGGACCTGACGCTCCATCTCGGCAAGCTCTTTCTGGCTGGGAATCGACGCCTGGATCTCGCGCGTCATCTCGTCGATGTCCTGCTGGCTGGGAATTGACTTCTGCAGATCGCGCTGCATCTGCTCCATTTCTTTTTTCGCCGGCTTGGCGGACTTGGCCATCTGCCGTGCCAGCTTGTCGATGTCTTTCTGCTGCTGCTTCATCGACTTCTCGAGTTCGCGGCGCAGCTGCTGCAACTCCTGGTCGCTGGGTCCGAGTTGCGCCAGCGTTTGCGGTTCGAGGTCGAGTTGCGGGCGCATCTGTCCGAGTTGCTGGCGCAGAGCCTGAGCCGGGCTGCCCAGGTCCAGCCAGTCCTGTCCATCCAGACTGGATCGATCGCCCGAGCCGGGAAGATTGATGACCAGCGTCTGTTCGTGCTTCTCGCGCAAGATTCCGAGGGAAACTTTGGTAGCGTTGGTCTGCATACTGCGTTGCCAGTCGGCGATGTCGTGCACCACTTCGTTGTTGACTTTCAGAACCACATCGCCCGCCTTCAGTCCGGCGACTGCGGCGGGACTGCCTCCCTCGACCGAGCGAATCAGCACGCCGTGTCCGGGCGGAACGCCGAAGAACTCAGCCAGCTGCGGGCTGAGGCTTTCCACCAGCAGTCCATGGCGCGCAGAAAGAATGGCGAACGAGGGCAGCTCGATATCGGGAGGGGCCGCACGCGCCGGCAACGGAGGCAACATGGCGAACGCCTGCGCGCCACGCACGTGCGAGGCGACAGACCACGTTCCCAGAGTTACTTTCACATCTTTGCGTTGAGCATTGCGAACCACCGTCAGCGTCACCGGCGTTTGCGGCGGGCTGGCGTGGATCAGGCCCTGGAGTTGTTCAGGGCTGTCGATCTTGGAACTATTGAAGGCGACAACGACGTCGTTCTCCATTAAGCCCGCGCGGCAGGCGGGGCCGTCCTGATCGACGTAGGTGATGACTGCGCCCGAGGCGTCGGGCAGTTTCGCCGCCGCCGCCCGTTCCGGCGAGACCCCGGTGATTTGTACGCCCAGGTATCCGCCGGAATGGGCGGCCGGCCAACTGGATTGCGGCAAGGCAGCGACCGGCAGAATTGTGACTGTCAGAAATATGGCGCCAAAAATGTTGCGTTTACACATAACCTGTTCCAACCCTGTATTTCTATTCCATTATTGACATCGGCGAAAAACGATTTGTCCGATGGTGGTGCGAATGCGCAACGCGGGGCCACCGCCGTTGAGCGCGCCTTCCGCCGACATCGAGGTCGGCACCATGTTGCCGCCCTGCCGGCTGATATTCAGGCCGGGAAAGTCTGACAAGATGCCGTGTCCGCTGGCCATATCGGAGGTGGCGTGAACCGTCACCGGCAAACTGGCGGAGAAACAAACCGTCACGTCTCCGGCCGCAGTGTGCAGAAAGGAGTCGGCGAAACCGTGGGCTCCAACAAATTCTACCGTGATCGGCCCAGCTCCGGTTTCAACTTGAGCACCGCGGCCCAGGTGGTAGAGCTCAACACTGCCGCCACCGGTTTTGACCGTCACCGGCCCGCGCGCGCTGGCCAGACGAACACTGCCGCCGTCGGTTTCGGCTACCACGCCGCCATCCACCTCACCCAGATTGAGATTGCCGCCGCCGCTGGAAACGCGCAGATCGCCAAAACACTTTTGCACCTGAATGCTGCCGGCTCCGGTTTGAATGACTGAGGCGCGAGTGGATCCGACGTTTACGCGGCCTCCGCCCAGGTTGACCTGCATCTCACCGGCGACATTGTTGACGTGCACGTCGGCTGCGCCGCTGGTCAGCGACAGATTTCCCCCCAGATTGCCAGCCTCCACGTCGCCGCCACCGCTGCTGATCTTCACTGGGCCGGCCAGATCATCGAGCCGAATCGAGCCGCCACCGGTATTGGCCAGGATGCTCCCGGCGATGGAACCGAATGTCAGCGAGCCGCTGCGCGTGTCCACCTTCACCAGGTTCATGTCGCGCGGCACCTGCACGATGAACTCGACGCCAAAGTGCAGCAGGTTCTTGCTGGTGCGGCCTTCAATGGAATCGCCATCGATATTCTTGCCGGCAGCGATGCGCATCTGTTCGAACTGGCGATGAGCGACTTCCGGGTTGGCAGCGTAAGAACGTTTGCGAATGACGTAGGAAATATGGGAGGAATTGCCCTGCACCTGTACCGAACCCAGGTCGGTGGAGATGTGAAGATCACGGGCCGGGGGCAGCGTGCCGGTAATCTCCTCTACCCAGGAGTTGCCGTCGCGATAAATGCGAGACTGCTGGGCCCACAGCGGAATGGCGATCGCCATGATCACCACCGAGACACAAAGACACAGAGAGGACTGATAAGCGTGTTCTCTCCGCGGCTTGGTGTGTGGGTGGTGATTCTGTTCTGCTTCCGAGCTGGTGCGATCTGCCATTGCGTTGGTGTCTCTGCGGTTAATCGATTGTGGGCATCGAGTCCAGCTCGCGACTGGCCTCACTGCGAATGTAATCGCTGGGATCTTCCTTAGCCAACTGTTGCAGGGCCATGCGTACGCTGCTGTCAGCGCGCACCGGCTCCAAAGCCTTCAACGCGTCGCTGCGCACTCCCAGATTGCTGTCGTCGAGCAGCGCGCTAAGCACGGCATTGCGCACCCGGATGTCCTGCTTCACATAAGAGCCGACGCCGGCGAGCGCTTTCAAACGCACGCCCGGATTGCTGTCGTAACGCAACGCATAAATAAGCGCCTCGCGTGCCGCCGGCTCATCGGCCTTGCTGGCCAGCGCATCCACGGAATTCAAACGTACCCCGGAGTTGTAATTGCTCTTGGCCGCATACTGCAACAGCTCCTGGATGTTTTTATCGCTGATGGAACCTTCCGTCGACTCAGGAAGAAGGCGGTCATAGGAAATCTTCACAGTGTTGGAATTGGGCTGGCGGTCGATGGAAGTAATGCCGGCGATGGAAGCAGTTTGAACGAGAGGCGGCTGGGTCGGATGTACACCGCCAAGCGTTTTGTACATGGTGCCCATGCCTCCGCCGAAACCGACGATCAGTAGCAGTCCGGCAAGTGCGGGCGAGAAGCGCATCTGCCGTAGCCAGGCGGTTGGGTCGAAGACGAAACGGTGATACCAGGCGCGATGCTGCTCGGTGTGTTCCAGCGCTTCCTGCAGCCGCATGCGGGCGCCCGCCAAAAAACTGGCGGACGGCTCTTCCACCGGAAAAACATTCATCTGGGCCTGAAATTCCCGCTGCTCGGCGAGCTCGGCAGCACAGTTTTTGCAGCGCTGAATGTGCTGCTCCAACTCGTGGCGCGCGTCGTCGGCCAATTCGTTGTACAGGTACAGGCTGACGTTTTGTTGAACCCAATCGCAATTCATAAGAAAACCTCAAAAGCGGCAGTTGGACTTAGCAATTAGCAGTTAGCCAAAGCTTCCGAACCGCCTCTTTCACGGAAGGTACGGAGCCACAGGCGCTTCTTTTTTTCAATTTCTCCGTGCTCTCCGTGTCTCCGTGGTGAATAGCTTTTGGCCAAGTGCTAATTGCCAAATGCTCACCCTTTTATGTCCTTCAACGCGGCCCGCAACTTCTGAGTGCCGCGGAACAGCGTGTTCTTGGCCGTCTCTTCCGTGGTATTCAAAATCTCGCCGATGGTGCGCAACTTCAGTCCCTGATAATGCTTCATCTCGAATACCATGCGCTCGCGCGGCGTCAGCTTGGTCAGGGCCTTGGCGATGCGCGCTCCCAACTCGCGCCGCATCAGGTCGCGCTCGGGACTAGCGCCGGATCGCACGTCGGCCACCTGATCGAGCAAGTCGTAGGTGCCACCTTCGGAATCGGTCGCAATCGCCGAATCTTCTTTGCGCACCTGGCGCTTGCGCAGCAGATCAAGGCAGAGATTGGTGACGATGCGATAGATCCAGGTGTAGAACGAGCACTCGAAGCGGAAGTTGCCGATGTTCCGGTAGGCCTTCAGGAAGGCTTCCTGATAAATGTCCTGAGCATCCTGCTCAGAGCGGGTCAGGTGATAGGCGAGGCGAAGCACGGCGCCATCGTATTGGCGCACGAGTTCTTCGAACGCGGCATGATTGCCACGCTGTGCCTCGCGGATCAGCTCCGTGTCGTTCATGCGGCTCTGGGACTGCCCCACCAAAATCCCCCGATTCGAGGGAATCGATGCTTTGTCCGTCTCCCGCCACGCCTCGGGAGGACGGAGCCCCGGGACAGCCGCCGCAACGCGCGCAAAACCCGCGCGTCGTGAAGACCCCGGGCCAACCGTGAGGGGAACTGCAACCGCTTCGGCCGGCATGCTGGTTTCTACCTAGTTAGCAATTAGCAAGCCAATTCTTGTGCCTGCAATTACATAGACGAGCGCTGATAGAAACCGTGAGCGGCATTATAGCCGCTCTGCTGGTAGTTACGTGGAAACAGATGCCGCGGTTCTGACGGCGATGCCCCGGCAGGGCTCAAAGCCTGAAGAATCACGGTTTCTGGACAAGTTATCGATTAGCTAAGTAAAATTAGCTAATGAGCTACACCGTGCATGAGGCGAAGACCAATTTGTCGCGGCTGATCAAGGAAGCCGAGAGCGGCAAGGAAGTCATCATCACGCGCGGAAAAGAGCCGGTCGCGAAGTTGGTGCCTGTGGCTGAACGGAAAACAAAACGGGTTCCCGGTCGATTGAAAGATCTATTCTCCTGGGAGCCGGATGCTTTCGCTCCGCTCACAGACAATGAACTGCGGGATCTCGGTCTGAATGATTGAGTAGGCCAAGGAGTAGCGCTTCGATCTGGAGTCACCGATGAGTTATACAGTGCATGAAGCCAAGACCAATCTCTCGCGCCTGATCAAGGAAGCGGAGAGCGGCAAAGAAGTTATCATTACGCGCGGAAAACAGCCGGTCGCGAAGCTGGTGCCAATTTCCAAGACAGCGAAAAAGCGCATGCCCGACATGTTGAAGGGCCAAATTTGGTCAGCACCGGATGCGTTCGATCCGCTCACTGATGAGGAACTCCGGGAACTTGGGTTTGAATGATTGCCCTGCTCGACACCCATGCGCTCCGATGGTGGCTAGACGGGGCGGCTCGACTGTCTTTGACTGCACGAAAAGCCATCGATGACACGGCCAATTCGATGGTAATTTCCGCAGTCGTGCCGTGGGAGCTCGCTATCAAAAGCAATGTTCGCAAGTTCGATTCAGAACTCTTGCTGTCGCGCTGGCAGGAGATTCTGGAGGCGCAGGGCTTCAGCGAGTTGCCAATCGATTCTGGCCATGCGATCCGTGCCGGCTTGCTGCCGCTGCATCACAGAGATCCGTTCGATCGGATGCTAGCCGCTCAAGCCCAGGCTACCGGCTGGCCCATCATCAGTGCCGATCCGGTTTTCGATGCCTATGGTGTGCGCCGCATCTGGTAGGCGCAACTAGCGCGCCGCCAGCACGGTTTCGGCATCGGCCGCCGCGCTGCGCAGCCTGCCAGCATAAAGCTGTACTTGTCCGCAACCGTTGTAGTGCAGCGCGAACGACGCGAAATCCCGCTGCCGCAAATATCCGATCAACCCTCCCGCCTGCCGCGCGCAGAAATCGAAGAAGCCCAGCACATGAGCGTTCTCACTGCGCTGGAAGGCCTCAAACATTTCCTGCGCCGAGGCGTAGCCGAGCATGGCAAAGTTCGACAGCAAAATCTGGCAACCGCCGATGCTGGCGCAGCGCAGCGCCACTTCGGGCGACGAAAGCTGTTGCGCCAGTCGCAATGCCGCATATTCGCTGGCGGAATCGGCATGCACTGGCGCGAAAGATTGCGTCTCGGTGAGGCAAAAGGCGTGATTCTGCCAGGGCTCGCCGGCCTTTCCGTTGTGGCCGCCGCATTGGAAGTGCGCGTCGAAGGCGGCGGGGTTGGCTCGACCCCAGGCGGCGAGAAACTTTCCCACCTCGAAGCGCAGAATCGCGCGGCCGGAAACAAGAGGCAGGCCGCTGCTCTCCACAAACCACACGGCCAAAGCAGCCGAGATCGGCACATTGACCAAATTGGTTAGCTGGCGAAACAAATCGCCCAGCCGATTGAAAGTTGCCGCGATAGCGCGCTGGCTGGACGACCACGCGGGATTGATCTCCAACTGCGGAGTGGCTGGCGCCGCGGATTGTTGCAGCTCCGAACTCTGGCTGTAGAAATGAGTGAGGTTGACGACGGAAGGCACACGCGTGCCCTCGACTGGTTCGCTTACGCAAACTGCCATGATGATTGCTCCTAAGTTGTTCGGTGATTAATGAGATGAGAGCGAGAACGACGGTATCTGGCTGGGATAGGCGTCCTTCGACTCCAGCGGCGAGACGCCGCCTGCGCTCAGGATGACAAAGGGAAAAGATTGAAACAGGTCTCGTCCTAAACACTGCGGAACGGCTGTTTACCCGGGCTTGCTGGCGGGCGAGCGCGGGAGCAAAAATGCTCTCGCCCGTCCTAGTGCTCTCGCCTGTCTTGATCCTATATTTCAAGTATAGCACATTTGATGTACTTTTCGCTGGTAGATTGCCAACTTTATATTTCGCTTTGAATGTGTAGCTTACGCAGATTTATGTCACGTTAGTGGTCTTGACACCAATTTTCCCGAAGCGGGAATCTGGGATTTTAGCGGCAGCAAAACCGGCAACCTGGAGTTACAATTCAGGCGCATTCGATCTGAAAAAGTTCAGTGGGGTGACAAGGTTTCGCAGGCTGCGTGCGGCGCCCAACCGTTGTATGCTGCCTGTCTCAGGGAGGTTTACCATGAGCACACTTCGAGTGTCTTTCCTGGCCGGAGCTTTTGGCCTGATGCCAAACGATGAAACGATCCTGGGCTCATTTCTTTGGGACACCCAAACCAACACTCTCTCCAACGTTTCGATCACCAGTTACGGTCCCTATACTTTCCTTCCCGGCATCCAGGCGAACTTCTCGCCACCGCCCAGCAATTACCCACCCGGCAGTTTGATCTTCTTCGAGTTTCTCGCCGTCGTGGCCGGCGGCGCAGGTAATGTGATTTTTCAAATGAATTACGGCGATCGCGGCTATACCGACCCGCCCATCATCCCGGCACCGGGGCATTACGTTAACGTTCCATTCGACATGGGCGGCCCTGGCCTGGGGCACAACTATCCAGGCACTGGCGCGGTCATCGTAGCTGCGGACTAAACGTAACCGTGCACGCCGCAGGTTCGTCTGCCGGGTAGTTGTACTCAGCAGTTGGGAAGATTCGCGCGCGCGCGTGGCTGTGATTGGCGAAAATATTTGCTCAGTCGGGCGACTAACCATCAGGAGTAAAGTGCAACGATGCCGAACCCAGCGGACGCCCAAGATGATCGACAGAAGCTGCCGGCCGTCAGCGGTGTCATGGAAACGGCGCTCATGGTCGAAGACGTAGCTTGTGCGACCCACTTCTACCAGGAACTGTTTGGATTCGAAGTGATGGCGCAGTCCGAAAGACTGTGCTCGTTGAATGTGAAGCCGGCGCAAATCTTGCTTCTGTTTCGGCGCGGAGGTTCGCTCGACGATATACGTTTTCCCGGTGGAGTTATACCCGGAGGCATCGATGCCCAAGGTCGCAGCCACATGGCTTTTGCCATTCCGGCGGAACAGGTGGAATCCTGGACCGGGTGGTTAAAGCAAAACACGGTCGCCATCGAGAGCACGGTGCGATGGGAGCGGGGCGGTACCAGTCTCTATTTTCGCGATCCCGACGGAAATCTGCGGGAGCTGGCCACACCCGGAGTCTGGGCTAACTACTGATTGGCGGCGATCAATGCCTAGGTCACAACTAAGCGCCGTTTCAACTGGTACACGGTGCCGCAGCCTTCGCTTCGGCAACTACCTTGGAGACTACCAAGGTTCGTCATCCCATAAAGATTGCCCTAGGCATCAAAAACCTGGCCTAATGCCGGGACTGTCCATCATCGGTATTGCCCAAGGCATGCAATACCTGATGGACAGCCAGTATGACTACGGCGTGTACTCCCAGGCTATGCCCGGCGATGTTACTCCCTCAAAAGTGGTTCCGTAGAGATTCCCGGCAGGACCGATGGTCACGCCGCCTATCGGAAAAATTCCACCACTAGGGTCACCGAACTGGCTCAGCAGGGTGTAAGTCCAGCCGCCGCCGGAAGGCGTCAGCTTGAAAATGGTGCCCGTACTGTTGCCATCGGTCCATCCCGGGGTAGTGTCATAAAGACTTCCGCTCTGATCCATGCTGAAGCTGGAGTAGGGTCCGCCCGAGTTATTCCCGGCGTTGGCGAAGGCGTAAATCACATTAAAGTTCCAAGTGCCACCCGAAGGTGTGAGCTCAAATGCTGTACCGCCTCCGGTTGGCCCGCCGCTCTGGGAAGCACCATACAGGTTGCCGGCACCATCGAAGATCACTCCGGCGTTAACATAGCCGCCATCTGTTTGGAGTTGTAACGCATAGAGTATTTTCTCCGTCCAGCCCGGTCCGGACGGACTTAATTCAAAGACGGTGCCACCCAACCCAGCACCGCCTCCGTAAGTCGTGCCGTAGAGATTACCCGCGTTGTCCATGATGACGCCCGCAGTAGGAGCGACTCCATCCGTCCCACCGGTGAAGCTATGCAAGACGGTTTCGACCCACGTTCCGTTGATCGGCGTCAGTTTGTAGACTGTGCCTAAACCCATCCGGCCGCCGGTCTCGGTGGTGCCATAGATGTTTCCCCGGCTATCGAACAGCAGGTCACCCATGCCAGGATTTCCTCCGTCTGGGGCACCGGCGAAACGATAGAGGATGGTTTCATTCCAAGGGCATTGGACAGCCCGGCAGATCGTAGGCGGAGGGCTAAGCTTGAAAACAATGCCGCACCCGGGAAATTCCTGGCAATTGCTCCTGCCTCCAGAATAGGTCGTTCCATATAGGTTGCCGTCCGGACCGACAATCACTCGGGCCTGAGGGTGCGACCCGTCGGTGCCGCCTAGGAACTCGTACAGAGGATCGAGTGTCCAGCCGGAACCGCTGTGCACCAGCTTGAACACCGTGCCCTGGTCGGCCGAGCCTCCCGAGAAGGCTGTTCCTTCCAGATTCCCTGCGCGGTCGATGGTCAGGCCTGCTTCGGGACTGTCTCCGTCGAGTCCTCCGGTGAAGTTATGGATGGGGGTGAGGGTTTGCGCCTGAACGGGCAGAGACAAGCCGATCGTCAAAACGATCAGCAGCGCGCCGAAAAATGCGACGGCACAAGGTTGGCAAAAGAAGAGAGTCGAGTGGTTGCGGTGCAGGGGTCGCATAATTCCTCCCGGAGAACTTCAGATTTTGATTACAGGCCGGGGTCAGTGATAGCTCATCAGCGAGAGCTATAGCGTAAGAGGCTGCGAGTGCGAGGAATTCTGACTGAGTTGCAACGCCGTGTCAAGAAGAACGCAACACTTTAATCAAGAGCGAGGAAGGTTTAATCAGGAGTCGACGTTTAGTCAAGAACTGCGGCACGAAACACGACAGGGCGCGAACGAATTGACAATCCCAATAACGCATGCCGGGTACGAACGACGTTTCGTTTGGAGCGAAGGTGCTGGAGGAGCAGCACTCGCAGCTAAAAGCTTTGCCCCTTCAAAGTCATCTTAGGCTGGTTTTTCAGCAAACCATAGGTGGCGCCTTATCCAGCTTTCTTCTTAGCTTTGGCTAAGGCCACGCTGGCGAGAGTTTTTCGCGCCAAGTGCGATTCGGAAAGCACGCTGCCATTCTCGCGGCAGCAGGGCTTCCCCGGCAGAGCGTCGCAGGTCGGGCACTTGACGTCTTGTGCTTTGTCGTTCATCGGAACAGTGTATGCCAAATCTTCCGTGTCATTCGGAAAACAAAACGGGGCAGCATCGCTTGCGCTAGGGGATGTTACAACAATCAGCTACAGCGAAACTCTTCGTCTGCCGGAGTCCAATTGCGGCGTGCCTTCCCCGACTACGCCGCAGCCCTCGCCGAGGCCTCTGCTTCCAGAAGGTGTTCTTGCAAGCCGTCTGCCTATGCTGGTAGCCCCCGTTTTCCCTTTCTTGCCGACGATAAATTGAGTTCTGACTTTCGCCTTATCTTCGTGTTATGCTAGCTCAATTGCCGCTACTGCGGCAGGAGTTTTCCATGGCTATTCGTGACATGTTGCTCCCAGAGTTTGACTCGGAAATGGCCAATACCCGCAAACTGCTGGAACGTCTTCCCGCCAACCTTTCTGACTACAAACCGCACGCGAAATCGATGCCCTTCAACCGTCTAGCCGGACATGTCGCCGAGCTGCCGGGCTGGGCTAAAGAGACCTTCACCAAGGAAGTGCTGGAGCTCGATATGGAGCACTTCGTTCCCTTCGAGCCGAAGACGCGGCAGGAGGTGCTCGATGCCTTCGACAAAAATACCAAGGCCGGACGCGCGGCGCTGGCAGCGGCAAACGACGAAGCCTTCGCTGTGATCTGGAGTCTGAAGAACACCAAGGGCGACACCCTTTTCTCGATGCCGCGCGCGGTCTGCTACCGCAGCATGGTGATGAGCCACATGATCCACCATCGCGCCCAGCTGGGCGTTTACCTGCGGCTGAACGAAATCGAAATTCCCGGCATGTACGGCCCCTCAGCCGACGAGATGAAGGCCTGGCAAGCCAAAAGCGCTTAGGCCTGAAGTCGAAGTGATTGGAATGGAAGGGCGTCGGCGCATGCGCCTTCAGGCCCGCCGTCGTCAACCTTGGATTGTCGTCATGAGTGGGCTTCAGTCCGCGAGAGATCGGCTGTTACGTTCGATGAAGACGGTGCCCCATCCAAGCCGGGTTGGCTGGGATGGGGTTTTCCTCTATTGCACCAGCACGCCGCTCTCGCCGTTGCCGTTCTCCACGACCTCTTCCGGCGGGATGACTGATGCCGCTGCCAGCCGGTCGCCTTCTTCCAGATGCAGCAGGCGAACGCCTTGCGCGGATCGTCCGGATTCACGAACCGTCTTGGTATCAATGCGGATGATCTTGCCGAACTGGCTGATGACCATGACTTCCGACTTCTCATTCACCAGCATGATGGACACCACCTTGCCGTTGCGGGCCGTGGTCTTGACGTTGATCACGCCCTTTCCACCTCGCGATTGCAGACGGTATTCATCCACATCGGTGCGCTTGCCGTAGCCTTGCTCGGTGACCGAGAGGATGAGACTCGCTTCCTGATCTTCGCCGTTCTTGCCCTGCTTGCGTTCCTTCGGCGTAACCGCCATGCCCACGATATAGTCGCCCCGTTCCAGATTCATGCCGCGCACGCCGTATGCCTGCCGGCCCATGGGCCGCACGTCGCCTTCTTCGTAACGGATGGCCTTACCATCATGGGTGGCCAGAAAGATGATCTGGTTGCCGTCGGTACAGTTGGCTGCCACCAGCTCATCTTCCTTCTCGATGCCGATGGCGTTGATGCCGATGGAGCGAACATTGCTGAAGTCCTTCAGCGGCGTCTTCTTGACCGTGCCATTGCGGGTGGCGAAGAAAACGTAACGGTTCTCCTCTTCCAGATCGCGAATGGTGAGCCACGCACGCACCGTTTCGCCGGCTTGCAGCGCCACCAGGTTAGCGATGGCCTTACCTTTGCCGGCGGCGCTCAGCTCTGGAACTTCATACACCTTCAGCCAATACACGCGTCCGGTGTTGGTGAACACCAGAATGTAATCGTGGGTAGATGCCACGAACAGCTGCTCGACAAAGTCCTCCTCGCGCGTACTCATGCCTTTGCGGCCAGTGCCTCCGCGGCGCTGCTGGCGATAGGTCGAGATCGGAGTGCGCTTCAGGTAGCCGGAATGGCTGACGGTCACGGCAACCTGCTCATCGGCGATCAGGTCTTCCAGGCTGATCTCCGCGGCTTCGTCCTGAATGATGGTGCGGCGTTCGTCTCCATACTTCTTCTTGATCTCTTCCAGTTCCTTGATGATGACGCCGCGCAGTTTCTTCTCGCTGCCCAGAATGGCTTCGTACTCGGTGATGCGACTGCGGACTTCGGCCAACTCTTTCAAGATTTCGTCGACAGAAAGTCCCGTAAGACGGTGTAACTGCAAATCGAGGATGGCATCTACTTGTCGGTAGCTCAGAGCATAGCGGTCCCCCTTGATGCCACCGTATCTCTCTGCTTCAAGGTTATAGGGGGGAATTTCCCAAGACCCTTTTACAGTTCGCGGAAGGTCGGGTGGCGGGATGGGGTTGCCAACGACATACCCTCCGTTGAAATGCTTGTAGAGGTTTTCGCGCGCATCAGCCCGCGACCCCGATCCACGAATGATTCTGATTACCGTGTCGATATGGTCTAGCGCGACCCTGTATCCGAGCAGGATTTCTTCGCGCTCGCGCGCCTTCATCAGCAGGTAGGCGGTGCGGCGGCGCACCACGTCGATGCGGTGATCGACAAAGTGCTGGATAGCCTGCACCAGGCCCATCTCTTTTGGCTGGCCGTTGACCACGGCCAGAAAGATCATGCTGAAACTTTCCTGCATTGAGGTGTGCTTGAAGAGCTGGTTCAGCACGATTTGCGGTTCGCATCCCCGTTTCAGTTCGATGACGATGCGCATGCCGTCGCGGTCGCTCTCATCGCGCACGTCGCTGATCTCGTCGATGACTTTGTTGTTCACCAACTCGGCAATATGTTTGATCAGATTTGACTTGTTGACCTGATAGGGAATTTCGGTGACCACGACTGCGTCTTTGTCCTTGGTGACATGCTCAATGGCGGCCTTGGCGCGCATCATGAAGCGGCCGCGTCCGGTGCGATACGCCTCGGTGATGCCGCTGCGGCCGTGAATGAAGCCGCCGGTGGGGAAGTCGGGTCCCTGCACAAACTTCAGCATGTCGGCCAGGGTGGCGTGCGGATTGTTCACCAGCGTAATGCAGGCGTCGACGATCTCAGTGAGATTGTGCGGCGGGATGTTGGTAGCCATGCCCACCGCAATGCCGTTTGAGCCATTTACCAGCAGGTTCGGAATTCTTGTCGGAAACACCACGGGCTCAACCGTGGTGTCGTCGAAGTTAGCTACGAAGTCGACGGTGTCTTTGTCGATATCGGCCAGCAACTCTTCGGCAATTTCGGTAAGGCGCGACTCGGTGTACCGGTACGCCGCGGGCGGATCGCCGTCGACGGATCCAAAATTACCCTGCCCATCGATCAAGGGATAACGCAGGCTCCAGGGCTGCGCCAGGCGCACCATCGCGTCATACACGGCGCTGTCGCCGTGCGGATGGTACTTCTTCAAACACTCGCCGACGACGCCGGCGCACTTCATGTGCTTGCGGTTGTGCAGCACGCCCATGTCGTGCATGGCGTAAAGAATGCGCCGATGCACCGGCTTCAGTCCGTCGCGGATGTCGGGCAGCGCGCGGCCGATGATGACCGACATTGAATAGTCGAGATAGGAACGCTTCATCTCGTCTTCAATGTTGACGGGCTGCACGTTGGCGGCGCCGGGGCCGATATTATCGAGTGGTAATTGCTGGTTTGGATCGTCTGCCATGTTTTGCTATCAGCCGTCAGCCTTAGCCTTCAGCTGTTGATTCCTTCCTAAGAACTTCGGGCGCGGTCTAGGGAGTGACGAGGACCGTTACATGCTCAACTTCAGGCGAGGATTTCAGTCCGGACGACGGCCTGCAAAAGGCTCGCCGCATTGCGTGCAAGTCATTGCAAATTAAGTAGATTATCCTGCTGAGGAGCACATATGATTATAGCATGAGAGGGCCAAAAAGAAGACCCTATTTCCGGCTCCATTTCGGACTTCCTGAAAGGTCACGCACCCCGCCGGGAGAGCTGGCGGCAGCAAGATTCAGATGGGCAGGAAACAGCTTACGGCATAGCCGAGGCGACGCTGGCGGGAGCGCTAGTGTGCTCGTCCGGAACGGCCGTTTGCGGCAGGGCTGGGTTTTTCTTCGGGGTCGGTGAAGCCGGAACCTTGAATTCCAAACCGCGGTCGTCGTTGGCCTTGATGGTCGCGGGAACATCGAGATCGGCCAGCGCAATTTTCTTATGCACCTTGTCGAACACGTAGACGTTATCGCCCATGATGGCGTAGTTGGTCACTTCCTGCTGATGGCCATCGCGAAAAACTAATATGCTGGGCTCGCCCGGCTTGGCATCCACAACGGGATCAGGCGCCCGCGCTGGAGGCGGAGCAGCATAAGCTTCGCGTTCCGGCATATCGTACATCCCGTTGTACGGCCGCGACGGCGGTTGTTCGACCACGATGTGAGGATTCTGATCGGGACCCAGCGGCGGCCCGGAGTACAGATCAGGACCGCTGCCTCCGCCCACATAGTCATAACCGTAGGCGGAGGGATCGTCCATCGGGTAGTAATACGGAACGGCGTAGGCCCAGCCTCCGTTCCGGTAGCCGTGATTGCTGTAGTGGCCGTTGAAAGATCCGTTGTGATAGCGATAGCCGTAGTTGGGGATGGAGGTAACGCTGGGCAGAGGCGGCGGCAAATGGGACGGTCCGCCGATGGAGGTAACGCTGGGTGGCGGCGCCAGAAAATGGCCGCCAACCTGATTGGTGGAAGGTGGCGCGCCCGGAACCTGGGCTGCCGACGACAACACCATCGCAATCACGAATGCGAGAACAGCCCCCCAGCTTAGCAATGCTTTCCTGCTGTGCCGTGCCCTTACGAATTGGCTGGCGCCCCGCATGGCAGCTTTAGTTTATTCCAACCCTTTAGATGCCGCAAAGTTTTTACCGGCTTCGAGAAGTTAGATTCATTAGCCCGTAAACGTCAATCATGGAATTGGCGATGAGCACGCCAAAGATGACCGCATTGGCAGCCAGCGCGTACTTGCTCTCCAGCAGGTCGGCCGAGATGCCAGCCATAAACAGCAGCAGAAAGGGTAACGCAAGAAAGAGGAAGGTGAAGGCCGAGAAGTGCATGCGAAGCGCGAAGCTGAACACCAGCACGCCGACGAGCAACGGCGCAGCCGTGCCGAAAAAACGCGCTCGCTTCCAGACAATAAACGTGACTAAGCTGACGGCCATCAAAACTACCAGGCCCAGTCCATTCTGCAGGAAGAAATCCTTTAGCAACGATGACATGCCCGGCTGAAAGAAGTTGGGCGATGCCACCTCCAGCCACTCCGCGTGAGCCAGAGCCTGGGCAAACACGATCGGCCGGAATCCGTAAAATCCCGACAACAAAACCAGGCCGGTGGCGCAGGCTGCGGCAAAAATCGTGAGCGCGGCCCCGGGCCGCACGTGTCCCACCCACAGCATGAACAGAAGCGCCGGCAGCAACAATACCCAGAAGGAAAATTGCGCGCCGACACAAATCGCGATAGAGAGTCCGAGCAGCAGGATGCGGCGCCAGTTCCACAGCACGACTTCGCGCGGAGCATACAGCGTGTGCGCCACCGCGATGGCGGTAAAAATCAGGCCAAAGCCGCCCCAGGCGCCGACGATAGCTGGTCCAATCTGGCTGGCCGAACCCACCGCTACGGGCGAAAAACTGTAAAGGCCAAGGGCCACGTAGCCGCCAAGGTTTCCGTAGAGACGGCGGGCGACGTACCAGAGCGACGCGCCCAGCAGCAAGCCCGCCAGCAGGAAAGGTAGCCGCAAGATAATGCGATAGTCGTTAAATTGCGAGACATGGCGTTCCGCTCCGCTCAGCCGCGCGGCAACTCCGGCCAGCAAGGGCACCAAGGCCGTGTATTGCCGCGAATCGGCATGGCCATAGCCTTCCAGATGCAGTAAGCCGCCTTCGATATACACGCCTTCCAGCGCCGTCAGCGACTGATGGGAGCTGAACCAGACACATTGCAAAGCGAAAGCCAGAAGTAAAAGCAATGCGACTAACTGTGGCGTGCCAATACGCGATCGGATAGCGGAGATGGACATGAACCTTTTGTTGTAACACGGCGAGCGGAGAAGCAAAAATCAAACCGAACGAAGCCTTTATACAGGAACAGCCAAGAGGCTTGCCGGTGTTGCTTTGTCTACAACAACGTCGCACAATCGTGAGTTATACCAACTATATCGAGCGAGTGGTTGCTGTCGGCGGGCGCAGGTATGGGCCTCGTACTGTTGATGGCGATCAGGGGGATCCTTTGCGATGACGCCTCTCGTCGTCTTTCTCGCTATTCTTTTCGCTTACAGCCTCGTGTCCCGATACTTGGAACGCACGGTCGTAACCGCCCCTATCATATTCACCGTCGCTGGCTTGCTGATGTTCTCTTCGCTGCCAGGAATACTGGCTTCCGGAGGAACTCCAAAAATATTCTTGCACTTGGCGGAGATCGGCCTGGTACTGCTGCTTTTTACGGACGCCAGCCGTACGGACCTGAAAGTTCTGCGGGGGATACGAAACCTTCCGGCTCGTCTTTTGAGCGTGGGGATGCTGCTGACAATTCTGATAGGAGCGATTGCCGCGAAGCTTGTATTTCCAGACTTCTCAATTTGGGAAGCAGGGATTCTGGCGGCAATCCTGGCACCGACTGACGCGGGTCTCGGACAAATCATTGTGAACAGTCCGCAAGTGCCGATGCGCATCCGCCAGGCGCTCAATGTAGAAGCCGGGCTGAACGACGGACTTTCGGTGCCATTTCTGCTTTTCTTAATTGCTCTCGCCGCCGCTCGAATCGAAGGCGGCGCGGCCAGCTTGATGCAATTCATCGGCGAACAACTTGGTCTCGGGGCGCTAGTCGGGGTTGGCGTTGGGCTTTCCGGTGGGTGGCTGCTGGGCATCGCACGGCGCAAAGAATGGATTGCAGAATCCTTTCAGCAGATTGCTTTAGTGGCGTTGCCTCTGCTCTGCTTGGTAGTCTCCGACATGGTGGACGCGAGTATGTTCATCGCGGCATTCGTGGCCGGGCTCGCGGTGCAAGTTAAGTTCAGAGAAGCCGGAAAGCATAGCGTCGAGTTTGCAGAAGAATGGGGGCAAGTCTTTAACCTTGCGGTGTTCTTTCTTTTTGGCATGGCTGTGGTGCGGGACTGGAGGCTGTTCACGATGGCGGCAGCCGTGTACGCAATTCTTAGCCTGACGGTGGCGCGGATGCTGCCCGTGGCCATCTCCCTTATCGGCACAGGCCTGAGCCGCTCCAGCGTGCTGTTTATGGGGTGGTTCGGCCCTCGCGGGCTGGCGTCAATTGTTTTGGGATTGGTCTATCTACAGCAGGAAATGCATTTTCCCGCGGAGTCCACGATACGGGCTGCAGTTATGCTGACGGTGTTGGTCAGCATCTTTGCCCACGGGCTTAGCGCTGTGCCCGGTATTGACCTCTACGCGCGGAGCGTAGCTTCGCTGGAGATGACTGCGCCGGAGCATCAGGAGATCGCGCAATAGATGCCGCTTCAGCAACTTTCGGCAACGTCGACGATGCCTGCGTAAAAAGTAGAAGCGCACCTCCATGCCGCATTTCGGCAAGGCAGAAGGTGCGCTCTTTATTGCCCGAACTAGATGTCCAGGTTCTTCACTTCCAGCGCATTGTCTTCGATGAACTTGCGGCGGGCCTCGACGTCTTCGCCCATCAGCGTGGTGAAGATGGTCTCCGTCTCGGTCAGATCTTCCAGCTTCACCGACAGCAGCGTGCGGCGTTCGGGATCCATGGTGGTTTCCCAGAGCTGCTGCGAGCTCATTTCGCCCAGACCTTTGTAGCGCTGGATGGTGTAATCCTTTCGTCCTTCGTTGAGCACATAGTCGAAGAGGTCGCGCGGCGAGGACTTCTCCACCGTCTCTTCGCTCTTGCGCTTCGACGCCTTGGGAGCCTTCTGCTCCAGCTTCTCCTGGTCGGCCCGTTCGGCGTCACTCAGTTCTTCTTTGCCGCTCGCGCCGGCATCTTTCTTCACCGTTTCAATGAAGTAGGGCGGCTGCATGTACGGCTCGATCTGCTTGTACTTCGACATCATCTGGCGATACTCAGGGGTCGATGCCAGCTCCCAGTTGATAACGTGCTCGGCACCTTGCGAGTTGACGAAGGTACATTCCCACAGGCTGTGCTCTTCTTCAAAACGCAGCTGCACCGACTTGATGGCGCGCTCTTTGGCAATCGCTTTCAGCGCCTTCTCCAGAGCCGTGAGCTTCTTCGCAGGATTCTTGCTGTCGCCTTCGAAGTCGGCGCGCTTGGTGAGATCGGCCCGGGGTAGAAGTTCCGTGATTTGCTCATCGCGAATGCGCTTGTTCACTTTGTCGAAGAAGCCGATGTAATCGTTCAGCGTGGTCATGAACTTGGTGAGCGGCGCGCCTTCCAGCGCGGCTGCGCCTTCTCCGTAGCGCACCACGATGCCATCCGCCGCGCGCTTCACCATGACCCTCACGAACTCTGCGTCGTTCTTGATGTACTGCTCGAACTTACCCTTCTTGATGCGATAGAGCGGCGGCTGCGCGATATAAACGTTGCCTCGCTTGATCAATTCCTGCATGTGACGGAAGAAGAATGTGAGCAGCAGCGTACGGATATGCGAGCCGTCCACGTCGGCATCGGTCATCAGGATGATTTTTCCGTAGCGTAACTTCGAAGCGTCGAAATCGTCTTTGCCAATGCCGGTGCCCAGCGCCGTAATCATGGCGCGGATTTCTTCGTGGCCCAGCATCTTGTCGTAGCGCGCCTTCTCCACGTTGAGGATCTTGCCCTTCAGCGGCAGGATGGCCTGGAAGCGGCGATCGCGTCCCTGCTTGGCAGTGCCACCGGCGCTTTCGCCTTCGACCAGGTACACTTCGCAGCGCTCGGGCTGACGCTCGGAGCAATCCGCCAGCTTACCCGGCAGGCCTCCACCGTCAAGCGCGCCTTTGCGGCGGGTGAGATCGCGCGCTTTACGGGCGGCTTCGCGAGCCCGCGCCGCTTCAATCGCTTTGTTGATGATCTTCTTGGCGACCGGAGGATTCTGATCGAAGAATGCTGCCAGCTTTTCGTTGACGAACGCCTGCACCGTCCCCGCGATATCAGAGTTGAGCTTGCCTTTGGTCTGACCTTCGAACTGCGGCTGCGGCAACTTCACGCTGATCACCGCGACCAGACCCTCTCGCACATCGTCGCCACTCAGGTTCTCCTTTACATCCTTGAAGAGCCCAAGTTGCTGTCCGGCGTAATTGATGGTGCGGGTAAGCGAGGTACGAAAGCCCGACAGATGCGAACCGCCATCAACCGTGTTGATGTTGTTGGCGAAACTGAACACGGTTTCGGAGTAGCCGTCGTTATATTGCAGCGCGATTTCCATGGCCACGCCGTCGCGCTCGGCTTCCATATAAATCGGTTTGTCGTGCAACACGCTCTTGCCGCGATTCAGGTGCTTGATGAACTCGGCGATGCCGCCGTTGTACTTGAACTCAGCTTTCTTGGGCTCGCCCGTCTTCTGATCGGTGGTGCGTTCGTCGGTCAGGGTGATCAGCAATCCCTTGTTGAGGAATGCCATCTCGCGCAGGCGCTGGGCCAAGGTGTCGTAGTTGTACTCGCTGACTGTAAAGATCTCCTGATCAGGCAGGAAGTGAACTTTGGTGCCGCGCTTCTTGGTGGTGCCGGTCTTCTTCAGTTTGGAAGTCGGCTCGCCTTTGGAATACGTCTGCTCCCACACCGAACCGTCGCGCCAGATCTCCAGCTCCAGCAGATGACTGAGCGCGTTCACGCAGGAAACACCCACGCCGTGCAATCCACCAGAAACTTTGTAGGTCGAGGTATCGAACTTTCCGCCGGCATGCAGCACGGTCATCACCACCTGCGCTGCGGGCAGCCGTTCGCCGTCAACATCCATTTCGTCGGTAGGAATGCCGCGACCGTTGTCGACCACGGTGATGGAGTTGTCGATGTGGATGGTGACATCGACGCGGTCGGCGAAGCCTGCCAGCGCCTCGTCCACCGAGTTGTCCACTACTTCATAGACCAGGTGATGCAGGCCCATCTCGCCGGTCGAGCCGATGTACATGGCGGGACGCTTGCGCACTGCTTCCATGCCGCCCAGAACTTTGATGGAATCCGCAGTGTAGTCTCCATCCGAGGTGCCGTTGCCGTTCTTCCCGCTGTTTGCAGGAAGCTTTTCGTTCTCTAATTCGAGCGGTTTATTTTGAGAAGCCGCCGCAGCGGCGGTTTGAGAATCTTTCGCGGCCATCCTGCTCCATTCGTTTGGCAACGTCGATAGCGAGTGAGTTGCCCGTTTCTTGCGGAGGTCGGAACACCCGCCCGGAGCAGCCTCTCGGCCCTCCGTATCTACTAGAGATTTCAATGGCTTAAGTGCGCAACGACCTGCGTTGATTCTATCACAGAACGGCCTTATTTTCGATCCTGTTTGTTTCACTTAAGTGCTTTATAAACAGTGGCTTGCCCCCTGCGCCTACCGTTGCGTACGGATACCCGCACAACTCCCCTCCGCAGTGTGTGAATCCTAAGGAACTTAGTCACATTTTCGTAATCGCGCAGGCTATGGCTCAGCTCAAAGACAAGATCGAAAACGTGCTGAATGAGACCCGTATTCTGGTGCTCGGAATTCAGATTCTGATCGGTTTCGACTTCAGATCGTTCTTCGAAGCTGGGTTCGCCAAGATGGCGCCCTACCTCCAACAATTCCAACTGCTCTGTTTGGCGCTGATGCTGGTTGGCTTGGCGGTGCTGATGGTACCGGTCGCCTATCACCAGTTCGTACTGCATGGACGCAACACCGGGAGATTGCATCGCCTGGCCACGGCGACGGTCACGACCGGCCTGTTGCCCTTCGCGCTGGCCATGGGCCTGAGCTTCTTTCTCGGGGCTCGCTGGGTGCTGAACAACACGGCCTCCAGCATCCTGGCCGGCTTGGTCTTGGCCGTGACGCTTTTCTGCTGGTATGGATTAGAGCTGGTGGCGCGAGGTCGAAAGCTCGGCAGTCTTCACCTTTACGCCCTCTTCGATCCGCTGAGAGAAATTGATATGAACCAGGAACAGGAAACGCACCTTTCGACGCGCGTGAAACAGGTTCTCATCGAGTGCCGCGTCGTGCTGCCGGGCGCTCAAGCGCTCTTGGGATTCCAGTTGATCATCATGTGGATGACAGCGTTCTACAAGATTCCGCCAGTGTGGAAGCGGTTGCACCTGGCCAGTCTGACCTCGGTCGCCGTCTGTACGATTCTGTTGATCATGCCCGCAGCTTACCATCGCATCGTCGAACAGGGCGAAGACAGCGAGATGCTACACCACATTACGGCGCAAGCGTTGTTGTGGTCGATGGTTTTCCTGGCGCTGGGGATTTGTGGTGACTTCTATGTCGTTTCGCGCGTAGCCGGAATCAGCAGATGGCCTGGCATAATCATGGCAGTGGCATTATTGGCGCTGTTTTTTGGAGCTTGGTTCGGCTACGCCCTCTGGCAGAAGCAGCGCCTGCACGATCCTCGTCTTACCACTTCCCATCTGGAGGAACACCGCGCCGCCTAGCGCGCTAGACAACTACCTGGGTGCAGAAGCCACAGCGCCGCGCTTCGACCGGAATGTCGCTCTGGCATTCCGGACATTTCTTCTTGTCGGGCAGCGCTTGTTTCTCGAATTTCTTCATCAGGTGATTCACGGGAAGCACGACAAAGTAATACACCGCAGCCGCGATCAAGAGAAACGAGATAATCGCGTTGACGAAATCCCCATAAAGAAACTTGGCTCCATTCAACTGGAAAGAGAAGCCGGAGAAGTCGGGCTTCTTGACGATCGCCGCAATGATAGGGGTGAGCAGGTCTTTTACAAATGCGGTTACCACGGTGCCGAAGGCGGCGCCGATCACTACGCCGACTGCCAGATCGACTACGTTGCCACGCAGAACAAAATCGCGAAAGCCTTTGAACATGGGGATTCCTCCTCGACGCCTGCAATCAGCCTAACTGCGCGACCCACGGACTTCAAGTCCATCCGCGTCCGGGCAGTATCTTCGCTGGCAGGAGAAAATCGCAACTTGAATCTCAGCGCTGCGCGAACCACTCTTTTACCGGTTCCTGACTGAGATAGTAAATGGCGATCATGCGCACCATGATTTGCAGGCCTTCGCGTGCGATAGCCAATCCCCGCTCATCGCCAACCGCGCTGGAAATCGCGGGAACAGCCAGGGCAATTCCCACGGCAGCCAGGAAAATGGCCACTCGCCTGGCACCTTTCCATCGCCGCCATAAAGCCCAGGCCAGGACGGCCAGAATCAAGGCATAGAGAAGAAATGCAACTGGCCCGAGTTGCTCCATTCCTCCGCCCAACAGAAAAGCCCCGGCCGAGAGCGGAATACGTCCGGCAAGCAGTAATCCTGCATAGAGCAACGCCACCACCGCTATCAGGCCGCAAATCACGACCACCGCACTGACTCCGGCAGGGCGCTCTAACCGCTGATCATTCGGCTGCAGCGAAAGCATGAATCCCGATGGTACCGCGAACGCGCCCTGGATCCTCTTAGCCGGAGGTTACGCCTTCGCCGCTTTAGGATTACTCATCAACTGACGCAACACGTACTGCAGGATGCCGCCGTGTTTGTAGTACTGAACCTCCTGCGGAGTATCGATACGTACGGTTGCGTGAAATTCAATCACCGCTCCGTCGGGCTTGGTAGCTCGCACCTGCACGGTCTTGCCGGGCGCGAAGTGGTCAAGTACAGCGGTGAGTCCGAGAATGTCGAACACCTCTTCACCGCTGAGTCCGTTGGTCTCCGCGCTTTCCTCGTCAAGGAATTGCAACGGCAGAATACCCATGCCCACCAGGTTCGAACGATGAATACGCTCGAAGCTTTCGGCTATTGCGGCGCGTACGCCAAGTAGTCTCGGACCCTTGGCTGCCCAGTCACGAGAAGAGCCTGATCCGTATTCCTTGCCCGCAAGTATTAACAGAGGCGTTCCCGCTGCCCGATATTTTTCCGACGCATCGAAGATGAACATTTCTTCGCCGCCGGGCAAGTGACGCGTGTAAGCCCCCTCGCGATGCGGCGTGAGCTTGTTGCGCAAACGCACATTGGCGAAGGTGCCGCGCATCATGACTTCGTGATTGCCCCGGCGTGATCCATAGGAATTGAAGTCCCCCGGCTTCACCCCGTGCGCAATCAGATATTGTCCTGCCGGGCTATTCGGCTTGATGGAGCCCGCCGGCGAGATGTGGTCCGTGGTGACGCTGTTTCCCAGGTAGCAGAGAACGCGCGCCCCGGAGATGTCTTTCACCGCCGCCGGTTTGGCCGGCATGTTCTCGAAGTACGGCGGATTCTTCACATAGGTCGAACTGCCGTCCCACGCAAAGGTTTCGCCCTCAGGCACAGCCAGGCCACGCCAGCGCTCATCACCTTTGAAGACGTCGTTGTAGCTTGTCTGGAACAGATCGGCGGTCACGTACTTCTGCACCACGTCGTGAACCTCTTTCGCTGTCGGCCAGATATCTTTCAGAAACACCGGTGTCCGCTTGCCATTCTTGCTGTAGCCGAGAGGTTCCTTGTACATGTCGAGATCGATGCGTCCGGCAAGTGCGTAGGCGACGACCAGCGGCGGTGACATCAAATAATTGGCCCGCACTTCAGAATTGATGCGGCCCTCGAAGTTGCGATTGCCGCTGAGCACCGACGCGACGACCAGGTCTTTGTCCACGATGACGCTCGAAACCTCCTGCGGCAGCGGACCGGAATTCCCAATGCAGGTTGTGCAGCCATAGCCAACCAGGTTGAACTTCAGCTTCTCAAGGTAAGGCATCAAGCCGGAGCGCGTGAGGTATTCAGTGACGACCATCGATCCCGGGGCCAGCGACGTCTTCACCCAGGCCGGAACCGTCAATCCTTTTTCGACAGCCTTCTTCGCCAGCAGTCCCGCCGCCACCAGCACGGAAGGATTCGAAGTGTTGGTGCAACTGGTGATGGCTGCGATGACCACGCTGCCGTGGTTCAGAGCCTGGTCCAGCTTGACGTGCTCTTCCACCGTGTCCTGCTGCGAATCCATTCCCGCGGGATGGCCGCCCTCACCTTCCCAGCGCGCTTCCTGCTTGGGCGGAACATGCTGTCCCGGCTTCAGCAAGCTGGGTAAGGCCTCACCGAACGACTTCGACGCGGCGGAGAGAGTCACGCGATCCTGCGGACGCTTCGGCCCGGCAATACACGGCTCGACCGTGGAGAGATCCAGTTCCAGCGTGTCGGAGTATTCCGCCTCCGGCGTGCTGGCGGTGGCAAACAGACCTTGTTCCTTGTAATAAACCTCGACCAGGTGGATCAGTTCTTCGCTGCGGCCGCTCAGGCGCAAGTAACGTAATGTCTCTTCATCCACCGGGAAGATGCCGCAGGTAGCGCCGTATTCCGGCGCCATATTGCTGATGGTGGCGCGATCGGCGAGCGGCAGATCCTGCAATCCGGGCCCGAAGAACTCCACGAACTTGCCAACCACGCCTTTCTTGCGCAGCATCTCGGTGACGGTAAGTACCAGGTCGGTCGCGGTCGAGCCTTCGCGCAAATGGTTCTTCAGGCGGAAGCCGACAACTTGCGGAATCAGCATCGAAACCGGCTGGCCCAGCATGGCCGCTTCGGCTTCGATTCCACCGACGCCCCAGCCCAGCACGCCCAGGCCGTTGATCATCGTGGTATGCGAGTCAGTGCCCACCAGAGTGTCGGGATAAGCCAGCGGCTTGCCCGACTCTCCATTCGCTCCCACGAAGACCACGCGCGCCAGGTACTCGAGATTGATCTGATGAACGATGCCGGTATCGGGCGGAACAATGGCGAAGTTCTTGAACGCCGTTTGTCCCCAGCGCAGGAAGGCATAGCGCTCCTTGTTGCGCGAGAATTCCAGCTCAGCATTGAGCTGGAAGGCCTGCGCGGTACCGAACTCATCGACCTGTACCGAGTGGTCAATGACCAGCTCAGCCGGTTGCAGCGGGTTAATCAGCGTAGGATCGCCGCCCAACGCCTTCATGGCATCGCGCATGGCGGCAAGGTCAACCACCGCAGGCACGCCGGTGAAATCCTGCAGCAGCACCCGGCTGGGCATGAATGCGATTTCCTGCACCGGAACGGTCTTGCCGCTCCACGACGTCAACCCCCGTACATCATCCGCCTTCACCGACTTGCCATCTTCGCGGCGCAGCAGGTTCTCCAGCAAAATGCGAAGCGAGTAGGGCAGGCGCTCCGTGGCGCAACCTTGTTTTTCCAAAGCGTCCAAGCGATAGATTTCAAACTCGCGCTGGCCGACACGGAGGGCCGAACGACTACCAAAACTGTTCATGGATGAGTCCCTTCTTATGTATGTTTAGAGAAGCTGGATGAGGGCGCGGAACCAGCAAATGCAGAACCCACTATCTTATAATCCCGCAGGCCTGAATGGATAGGCCCGAATTAAATAAGGTTTGCGCCGGCAAACTTATAGCGGCCTGGGCTGGATCGGCAGATTTTCAAGGTCGGATTGAACTTCGATTTGCAGAGGAGTCTGTACACTCACCAACCGGTGCCGCACATTTTTCTAAACTCCGTCTTGCACAGGAATCGCCGTGAGTAAAGGTGAAGTGGCGTTTCAGGCCCGACGCGTACTCGGAGATCCGCCACTGGTTCGGTTGCGCTCTGCGGACTTCACTTCGTTTTCTTTTTGGGTTTCTTGGCTTCGCGTTTTGGTGCGTTCTTGTTTGCCATGCCGACAGTTTACCCCACCCGGAAGAGAGCGCAACAACTTAGGCGTCCCCTAAGGAAGAAATAGAGTTGCAGACCCCGCCGGCCGGATTGCTTCGCCGCCGGGCACCCGGGCCCCGCCTCATTTCGCCCGCAGGAGCAGTACGGGCACGCTGACGCTATGCTGGACCTGGGTGGCAGTAGTGCCAAGAAATAAGTCGGCGAGGAAGCGATGCCCGTGCGTGCTCATGGCGACCAGGTCACAACCCTTCTGCGCGACCCACTGAATGATTTCTTTGACCGGTTCGCCGTACGCTAATTCAGCCTGTACAGGAATGCCCAGCGCTTGAAACTCGGCCCGGATTTTTTCCAGGTACGCCGTGTCTTCAGCGATTTCCGGACTGACCGCATCCCGGCCATAGGTTCTGGCCGCCCATCCGTCGGCCACGTGCAGCAATACCAATCGGCTGTGGGCGAGTTTTGCCAGTTGTTTGACGTGTTCGATGATCGCGCGATCGGTCGGCGTGCCGTCCAGCGTCAGCAGAATGGTGTCGTACATCGTAGTTCCATTTCTTTCTCTGTCCCCGTCATCTGCCGAGGATGACTTGCCACGCGGCTTTAAGCGAGTCTGGCAGTCCGAAAACGTCCATCGCGGTGATCAGCATAGCACTGCCCCAACCGGCGATCAGCAGGAACCACCCGTTCCTCCAGGTCCCCATTCGCTGGCGGGAACTGGTGAAGTGCAGCAGCGGAAACATAGCGAACGGAAGCTGCAAGGCCAGGACTACCTGGCTGAGGATCAACAAATCGGTAACGCTGTTGTCACCCCGCAGGCCGATCACGAAGACCGCCGGCAGAATCGCCATGGTGCGGGTAATAAGCCGTCGCACCCAGGGTTGGATTCGCCAGCGCATGAAGCCTTCCATCACGACCTGCCCTGCGAGCGTGCCGGTGATGGTGCTGCTCTGGCCGCTGGCCAGCAAGGCCACGGCAAACAGAGTGCTGGCCACAGTTGCTCCCAGCAAGGGCGCCAGGGTCAGATAGGCAACGCGAATCCAGTCGCTGTCGGCAGCGAACTTGACTACCTGTCCCCCGGCTAGAGTGGCGCTTTCTTTGCCGAAGAACACCATCGCTGCCAGTACCAGAATCGCTGCATTCACGAAGAAGGCGATGGTCAAAGCCACCACGGAGTCGATGTTGTTAAAGCGGATCGCACTCCGGATAGAGGGTTCGTCTTTTTGCAGTTGCCGGCTCTGTACCAAAGCCGAGTGCAGATACAAGTTGTGGGGCATCACCGTGGCGCCAATGATGCCAATTGCGACATACAACATTCCGGCCTGGCGAAGATGTGGTGAAACCAGCGCCTGTCCCATTTCCAGGAAACTCGGCCGGGTCTGCGGAAGAACAAAAATCTCGATGAAGTAGCAAACTGCGATGGTGGCGATCAGCACCACCACCACGGCCTCGATCGTGCGCATCCCGAAGCGCTGCAGCGCCAGCAGTAAAAGCACGTCCAGTCCGGTGATGATCACTGCCCAAAGCAGCGGGATGTGAAATAGCAGGTTCAGCGCCACCGCGCTGCCCAGCACTTCGGCCAAGTCGCAGGCCCCGATGGCTACTTCGCTTAGCACCCAGTTAGGCCATCGGGTCCAGCGCGGATACCAGTCGCGGCAGCACTGCGCCAGGTCTTTGCCGGTGACCACGCCCAGCCGGGCGGAAATTACCTGCATAAAAATGGCCATCAGGCTGGCGAGCCCGACCACCCACAATAAGCCGTACTTGAATTGAGCGCCGCCTTGCAGGTCGGTTCCCCAGTTGCCGGGATCCATGTAACCCACGCTGATCAGAATCGCCGGGCCGACAAATGCCCGCCACTGCCGCCAGAAGCCCGCCTCATGATGCGGCACCGCGACGGAGCCGTGCATGCCCTCCAGGGAGGGATGACCGGCGTCTCCACTACCCTCAGGCAGCGTCGCACCATCCGGGTCACGCCAGGATTGAGGTTTCGTATCCAAGTCAGTTCCGGCAGAAAACGGGCGGCGCAGCACTCGCCGTCACCTTCCACATCCTTAGCTGAAGTATATATCAGGAGATAAACTGTGGTTAATATCTTTTTTGCTAGGAATTGCTGCGGCTGGCGGGAGCCACCCACACTCTGGCGGCGGCAGTTTGACCCAATGAAACCTTGCCAGACGACGTTGCCAGGCTGAGAGTATCGTCATAATTCCGGCGGCGGACTATGATCTCCGCGCCCGGGCGTATACCCAGCTTCTCCAGAAATTCTCCCAGCTGGCGATCGCGCTCATAGACGCTCTGCACTTTATAAGTGCTGCCAGGCTCGGTCTCGGAAAGCAGCAATAAGCCGCGCTTGCGCTTTAGCTTGGGCTGCTCCGGCGTGGGCGGATTACCGTGCGGACAGGGTCCATCACCACCCAGTTTTTGCGATAGCAGCGCCTCGAAATCGCTGGAAACCGCATGTTCCAGGCGCTCGGCTTCATCGTGCACCTTGTACCAGGCCATGCCAAATATTTCGTGCAACATCCGCTCAATCAGATGGTGGCGCATCGCCAGACGCTGGGCGATCTTCCGGCCGGCGGAGGTGAGTTGCACTCGTCCGTCTTGACGGACCAACACCAGGCCATCACGCTTCAGGCGGCGCAGGGCCATGGTGACCGCCGGCGCCGATACCGAGAGCCAGTGCGCCAGTCGGGCTGCGATGACCGGCTCACCCTCGCCCTCGGCTTCGAGAATGGCCTTGAGGTAGTCTTCCTTGGAAACCGTGATCATGACGCTTACGCATGCTAGTTAACGCTGGTTAACAGGGAAATGCAAGCCGGTCTTTGAACTTTTGCCAGGCTCCCGTCCCTGAGAGCGTAGCCCACGGAGATACTCACGCACAGATCATAAGATTTTCCCACCGATCCTGCGCTCCGTGCTCCCCGTCGTGAAACCGAACGGGCTGCGGCACCATCGTTTGACATTCGCCGCATTGCACCCCTACTCTTTTGTTTCACTTAACGTCTAATTGTTTTCGACTCAATAGTGGTGCGAAACTTGCTCTTATGAAGGTCCTTGTCCTGGGCAGCGGCGGTCGCGAGCACGCCATGGTGTGGAAACTGCGGCAGTCACCGCGGATCACGAAGCTGTATTGCGCGCCTGGCAATGGCGGCATTGCGGCCGACGCAGAGTGCGTGGCTGCCGACTTGAATAGCGTCGACTCGCTGCTACAGCTGGCTAATAAGTTGAATCCCGATCTCACGGTGGTCGGTCCCGAACTACCGCTCACGCTGGGTGCAGTCGACGAATTCCAGAAACGCGGCTGGCCCATTTTCGGTCCCACGCGGGCTGCGGCCCGTTTGGAATCGAGCAAGAGCTTCGCCAAGGAGTTCATGCAGCGGCACCACATCCCTACCGCCAAGTATTCGGTCTGCGCCACAAAAGCAGAGGTGCGAGAGGCGCTGAAACTCTTTCACGCGCCCATCGTGGTCAAGGCCGACGGACTCGCCGGCGGCAAAGGCGTGGTCATCGCCGCCTCGAAGGACGATGCGCAGCGCACGGCAGAGGAAATGCTCGCCGGAAAAATGCTGGGCGAAGCTGGTTCCCGGGTGGTGTTGGAAGAATGCCTGAAGGGCGAGGAGTTTTCTTTCCTGGTCATAAGTGATGGAGAACGGGTGGTGCCGTTAGTTGCCGCGCAAGATCATAAGCGGGCATTCGACAACGACCAGGGCCCGAATACCGGCGGCATGGGCGCCTATTCCACGGACCAGATGATCGACACGCAGATGCGCGACTGGCTGGTGACGCATATTGCGCGGCCGGTGATTGCAGGTATGCGGGCCGAGGGCGCCGAGTACAAAGGCATACTCTATTGCGGCATCATGATGACCGCGCGCGGTCCGATGGTGCTGGAGTTTAACTGCCGCTTCGGTGATCCCGAAACTCAGCCGATCATGATGCGCATGGAGAGCGACCTGCTGGAAGCCATTGAGGCGTCGATAGCCGGCCGGGTGAGCGACGGCGACTTTCGCTGGTCGCCCGAACCTGCCGTCTGCGTGGTGATGGCATCAGGCGGATATCCCGGTGGATTCGAAGCAGGCAAGGCCATTGCCGGTATCGAAGACGCCGACCGCATGCTCGGCGTGAAGGTCTTTCACGCCGGAACCAGCCGTCGCGATAATACCTATTACACTGCGGGGGGGCGAGTTTTGGGCGTCACCGCACGTGGAAAAGATTTACCGGACACGGTAGAACGCGCTTATGACGCGGTAATGAAGATTCGTTTCGACGGCATGCACTATCGCAAAGATATTGCAGCACGAGGACTGAAACATTTGCGGACGGGAAAATAGGCGCTGCGCACAGATCCAATTCGTTCCGGTTGGTCAGAACTGAAAGAAAAAAACAGACACTATGAACAACAATCCTCTTGTCTCCATCGTTATGGGCAGCGACTCCGACCTCGAGATCATGAACGAGGCTGCGAAAGCGCTTTCCGAATTCGGCATTCCTTATGAAATCGACATCACCTCGGCGCATCGCTCGCCGGCCCGCACCAGCGAATATTCGCGCGGGCTAAAGGCGCGCGGCGTGAAAGTGGTTATCGCCGGCGCTGGCGGAGCCGCGCACCTGGCCGGCGTGATCGCCGCCGAGACCACGTTGCCGGTCATCGCCGTGCCGATTCCTTCCACGGCGCTGCTCGGTCTCGATTCCCTGCTGGCGATGGTGCAGATGCCGGCCGGAATTCCCGTGGCGACGGTCGCGATCGGCAAGCCGGGCGCAACCAACGCCGGCATTCTCGCCGCGCAGATGATCGGCTTGTACGACGATGCCGTGGCGAAGAAGCTGGAAGCTCACAAGGAGAAGCTGGCCAAAGGCGTAGAAGCCAAGTCGCGCAAGCTGCAGGAGAGCCACAAGGCTGAGGGGCGCGTCTAACTTGTGCTAAGGCCTTGTTGTCGCCAATTATCACAGACTGGCCCAACCCGACCGGCGTAAACTCCTCGTCATGATACGAGAAGTCGCAGTGATGGCAGTGCTGCTTACGGCCAGCGTCATGGTCGCTGCACAGAACACAGAGAAAACGAACGAAACGGTTTCATTCCGCGTTCCCCATGTTGCGACCTCTACCGGTGAACGCATCGTCAGTTTTGAAATCAAACTGACCTCGGGCATGGTGGAGGCTGTGTCGAACTTACCGATGGGATGGTATGTAGAAGTGGACAATGATCCATCGTGGGACACAACGATAGAAGGCAATATAAGGGTAGGTGCAGCGGCACTTGATCCGGACGAGTTTCGCAAACTGCGCATTACGGTTCAGAAGGATACGACCTACAGTCCGTTTGCCGTGTCGGGTACAGTTGCAGTGACCACGGACTTCGAGAAGACAAGAAACATAGCGCTTTCGGCTGCTGACTTTGAAATGTCCAAACCCGATTAACTTTTGTGAAATCGTCCCCATTACACAAGCAACCGGCCATTGAGCGAGGCTTCGCCTTCTAGCCTTTACAGCTCCAGCGTCTTCAAATACTCGCGAAAGTCGTGGCCGAGATCTTCGCGCTTCAGGGCGAACTCCACCGTGGCCTTGAGGAATCCCATCTTGTCGCCGGTATCGTGGCGCTTGCCTTCGAACCGGTAGCCGTAAATCTTTTCCTTCTTGAGCAGGTTCTTCAAGCCATCGGTCAGTTGCAGTTCGCCGCCGGCTCCCAACTCGGTCGAAGCCAGCATCTCGAAAACGGCGGGCGTCAAAATGTAGCGTCCGATGATCGCCAGGTTCGACGGCGCGTCTTCCAGCTTCGGCTTCTCCACCAGGTGTTGCACCTCGAACAGGCGACCGTTCCACTTGCCGGGCACCGGCTTCGCATCCAGCACGCCATACGATGAGATGGCCTTGCCTTCGACCACTTGCGTGGCCAGCACCGAGCAGCCAGTTTCGTTGTACACCTCGATCATCTGCTTCAGACAAGGAACCTCGGCATCAATGATGTCGTCGGCCAGGATGACGGCGAACGGTTCATCGCCTACCAGCTCGCGCGACATCAACACCGCGTGGCCCAATCCCATCGCCTCCTTCTGGCGGACGTAGGCGATGTGGGTCATGTCCGAGATCTGGCGCACCACCGCCAGCAGATCGGTCTTGCCGCGCTCCTCCAGCATCTTCTCCAGTTCGTAGCTGACGTCGAAGTGGTCTTCGATAGCGGTTTTGCCCCGTCCGGTGACGATGATGATCTGGTCGCAGCCCGACGCCATCGCCTCTTCCACGCCATATTGAATGATGGGCTTGTCGACCAGCGGCATCATTTCTTTCGGTTGCGCCTTCGTAGCGGGCAGGAAACGCGTGCCCAGACCGGCGGCCGGGAACACCGCCTTGCAAACTTTTTTTCTTGCCATGATTGCCTCTTGCCAAAGTTGGCGTTTGAGAATGAGAACTGTAATTACAAGACTGGGGTGTCTGCGACCAATATTCTTTGGTGAATTATTTTGACCGGGTGAAAGGGAGCGACCTCAGACCACCGTCTGCTGCTCTCCCGCCAACTGTTCCAACAGCGATTTCAGCCGTACTAGCACCTGCTCCGGCTGCTTCTCTTTCAGTGAAAATTTCAGCACGCCGGCGGGCGTGAACTGGCTGCCAGGCGCGCTGGCGACAAAACTTGCCAGACGTTCCGGATCGACGGTAGCTTTCTCGGTAAAGCGAATGCTTATTGCGTCGCGCCGGCGCTCAATCTGGGCTACCCCGAGGCGTTGCGACAACAACTTCAGCGCAGCATATTCCAGCAGGTTGCGCACCGGCGGAGGCGGAGCTCCATAGCGGTCACCCATCTCGCCCGCGACATCTTCCAGTTGCGACTCCGACTCGACTCCGGCCACGCGCTTGTACATTCGCAAACGCTGGTTCTCTTCCGCAATGTAATCCGCCGGAATGCGAATGTTCAGCCCCAAATTCAACTGGGCCTCGGGCACTTCCTGCGGCTCCTCGCCTTTTAGTTCGCGGACCGTGCGCTCCAGCATGGTGGTGTAGAGTTCGAATCCCACGGCTTCGACGTGTCCGCTCTGTTCGCCGCCCAGAAGATTTCCCGCGCCCCGCAGTTCGAGGTCGAGCGCGGCAATTTTGAATCCTGCCCCCAGATCGCTGAATTCCTTCAGCGCCGCCAGCCGCCGTCGAGCCAGTTCGCTGAGGTCGCGATCGGGCGGAATCAACAAATAAGCGTAGGCGCGCCGATCCGAACGGCCGACGCGTCCGCGTAATTGATAAAGCTCCGACAATCCGTGGCGATCGGCGCGGTTAATGATGATGGTGTTACAGAGTGGGATATCCAGCCCGTTCTCGATGATGGTGGTTGCGACCAGGATATCGGCCTCGTGCCGCATGAAGGCGAGCATGATGCGCTCCAGTTCGCTTTCCGGCATCTGTCCATGCCCGACAAGAATACGAGCCTGCGGCGCCATCTCCCGCAACTTGGAAGCGATGTCGTAGATGCTCTCTACCCGGTTATGTACGAAGTAAACCTGCCCACCACGTTCCAGTTCCTTTTCAATCGCCGAGCGCAGCAGCTTCTCATCCCACGCCGCCACCACGGTCTGGATCGCCATACGATCTTTGGGCGGAGTCTCGATGACGCTCATGTCGCGCAGCCCGAGCAGAGACATGTGCAGCGTGCGCGGAATCGGCGTGGCCGACATGGTAAGTACGTCCACTTCGCGGCGCAGTTGCTTCAGGCGCTCCTTGTGACGTACTCCGAAGCGCTGCTCTTCGTCGACGATCACCAGGCCCAGATCGCTGAACTTCACATCCTGGGAGAGCGCGCGATGGGTGCCGATGAGGATGTCCACTTGCCCCGCCTCCACCTTGGCGATGGCCTCCTTCTGCTGCTTGGAGGTGCGAAAACGGCTGAGCATGTCAATCTTGATGGGAAACGCCGCGAAGCGCTGGCGAAACGTGTTGTAGTGCTGAAACGCGAGCACCGTGGTCGGGGCCAGCACCACTACCTGGCGATTGTCGCTGACCGCCTTGAACGCCGCGCGCATGGCGACTTCGGTCTTTCCATAGCCGACATCGCCGCACAGCAACCGGTCCATCGGCGTGGGCGACTCCATATCATGTTTCACGTCGATGATGGCGCTAACCTGGTCTTCGGTCTCGTTAAATTCGAAGCTGTCTTCAAACTCGCGCTGCCATTCCGTGTCCGGTGCGAAGCCGTGGCCCTCGGCGGTCTTGCGCGTGGCATAAAGCTTCAGCAACTCCTCGGCCATGTCTTTCATGGCCTTTTTTACGCGCGCTTTGGTCTTCTGCCACTGGGCCGTCCCCAGTCGATTCAATACCGGCTTCACGCCCTCGGACGAGCGATATTTCTGCACCAGATCCAGACGGGTGAGCGGCACATAAAGACGCGCGCCTTCGGCGTATTCCAGAATCATGAACTCGGCGACGCCGCCGTCTTCCTGCGGAATTTCCTTTAGCCCCTGATATTGTCCAATGCCATGTTCCACGTGAACCACGTAATCGCCGACGGCGAGATCGCGAAAGTCGGAAAGGAAAGCCGAGATCTTGGATTTCTGCCGCTGCGGGCGGCCGGGCAAAAGCTCCGCCTCGTCGAACAGATCACGCGCACCGAAGAGCACCAGATTAGCTTCGGGCAGCACCACTCCTTCCGGGACGTAGGCCTTCACGATAGTGGTGGCAGCCATGTCTTCCGCAAAGTAGGTCGACTCATCGACGTAGACTTCACTGCCCGGCCGGGGAGTGCGGCTGCCAATGCGAAACGACAGGTTGTACTCGTTGAAGACATCGGCCAGGCGCTCGACTTCGCCGGTACTCGAAACCGCGAACATCACTCGCTTGCCTTCGCGCGTCAGCCGTCCGACTTCTTCCGTCATCGCGGCTACCGAACCATGAAAACGGGTAGTCGGCTGAGTTTGCAGGGTGAGATGTACCTCGTCGGCAGCACTCTCGATACCGAGCTGTTCGACGGCGACAGTGGGAATCTGCTCCAGCCGTGCCCGCCACTGTTCCGGTGAAAAGTAGAGATCGCCGGGGCGAACCAGGTTGCCGATCAGGCTGCGCTCATGCGAATCGGAAATTTTCGTCCACCAGGCGTCGTGCGCTTCAGCCAGAGCGTCAGGCTCGTCGAGCACCACAGTCGCGCCCCGCAGCAGATCGAAGAAGTCTTCCTTCGCGCCAGCCACCGGCGCATATAATTCCCATCCGGGAAATACCGTAATGCCGGCTGCGCGCACTGTCTCGCGAACCAGATCGTCGTTCCCCGTCACCCGTTCTCCGGTCAGACGCGCATTGATCACAGCCAGAGTTTCTTCTTCGACGGGTGTCTCGGTCAGCGGAAGCAGTACCACCTCGTCAGTAACGGCGGCAGAGCGTTGCGTACCGGGATCGAATTTGCGAATGGACTCCACTTCGTCGCCGAAGAACTCGACGCGCACCGGCCGCTCCGTTTCCGGAGGATATACGTCGAGCAGACCACCGCGATGGGCGAACTCGCCCGGCATCTCGACCACGTCCACCTGACTGTAACCGACGATACGCAGATGTTCGACCAGCCGATCAGGATCGAACATCTCCCCGCGGCGTACGACCTTCGCCAGGTCAGCGTAGAAGCCGGCGTCCCGCAGACGCATAGCGGTTGCCGCCAGCGGAGTGATGACGATTGCCGCCCCGCCGGTCGCGATCTTCCACAGTGCCGTAGCCCGGGCTTCCTGAATCTCCGGATGCGGCGACAGATTCTCGAAAGGCAGAACATCGTAGGCCGGCAGGCCGATAACCGCGTCGGGCGGCACCGCCCCCGACACGTCTGCCAGGGCGCGAACCAGTGGTAACAACTCATCCAGGGCACGATTGTCGCTAACGATTATCACCAGCGGACGAGATAGGGCTCTGGACAGAAGGGAGTAGAAGAGAGCTTTGCCGGTTGGCGTGAGTCCAGAGACACGTATCCGTCCCGCGCCACCCTTTAGCTGGGTGATAGCGCGCGCAAAAGCAGGCACCTTTTCTACGTCCGCGAAGAATTCGCGAACGAATGGGAGGATCATTGCTTATTCAGTTTACCAGCCTGCGGCCTGCTCAAGGTTGCCCGGACGGGCCCAGCGACGGATGCCGGTACGCCGCGATCAAGCGCGCGATTAAGACAGCCAGATAAAGTACTCCCAGAGTGGCTTCGATGATCGACATGGAGCGCGCCTGTCCCGAGACCGCGGTCATGCCGCTGGCGCCCAGCGAGGTCATGGTCGCGAAACTGAAGTAAACGAAATCAAAACGGTCAGGCAGGGTGTGCAGATTGGTCAGCGGATCCAGGTAGAACGCCTTGGGTTGCAGGGTGGCGATCATGCCATACACGCTGGCGAAGCTGAAGCCCACCAGCAGATAAATACAAAGGGCGCCGAAGATGGTTTCCGAGTCGGGTTGCTGTACGGCAAAGACATGGCGAAAAATGATGACTACTACAAAGGCGTCGAAAGCAAAACTAAGAGCAATGGTAAGAACCGGAAAAATGCCGGCATCCGCCCGGAAAAGTACCATGCGTTGTAGAAGAGCAGGTCCCGCCAGCAGAACCGCGCAGATCAACAGGCTGCGCCGCAGATTGATGGCGTAAACCGTCAGCAGAATCCCCGCACTACCCACCACGCGGAACACGCTATAGCTGTAGGTATGTTCGTGGATGTAGGGATAGTAGATCAGCGCGAAGAGCAGGTAGAGGAAAAGCAGGAAAAATTTATGTTCTGAGAGCGGGAAAATCGCCTTCGCGGAGGTCCCGGCAGCTCCTGGAGTTTGAACCATCGGCATAAGATTCGCCGCCGATACTACACCCTTTTTGTCTCAGCTTGCGCGGGAATTAATTCAGAACTCCACATGCAAGCGGAACGAGGCCACGGTAATTGGGCCGCGAGCCTGGTTATATCCCGGGTTGACAATGTACTGCAGGTCCGGCCCGACGTAGATTCCGCGCCAGGCGTGGGCCGTGTAGTAGCCTTCCACGATGTTCTCTCGTCCGTAGGTCAGCCCTCCATCGCCCAGAATGAATCCCAGTCCACCCAGGGCAAGATACAGGGCGTGTTCTTTGGAGATGCTGTTGGAGACGAAGGCAATCCCGGCGCGATCATAGTTTCTTTTCCACATTCGGCCTGCCAAGCCTGCTCCGCCCTGAAACGTCTGGTCGTCTTCGGTGTAGGCCCAGGATTCCGTCTTGCCGTTATTCCATCCAAAACGTCCATACACTACGATGTCGTTGCTGATCGTCTGCTCGAAGTTGATGCCAAACCCATACTTGGTTGTCACCTGTTGCGGATGATTGGTGATTGACGGCGTCGGAACCTTGCCCTCCAGGTATTGGTCGATGGCAACCTGATAAATGCCCATGTTGGCGTTGTTGACATACGAGAGCAGCCGGATAATCCCGTCTTTCTTTCGCAGAAAGCCACGGTGCAGTTCGAACTCGACATTTTCGGCGTTGGCACGCCGTAAGTTCCAAACCAAGTTGGGTCCGTTAGCCACCGTGGGCAGCAGCGCCTCGGCAAAGCGTAATCCCCACTGCGGACTCTGGTACTCCAGCATCGCCCCCCAGGTGTAACCGCGAGTGTCGGCCGCATAGTCATACGCACCGTTCTGGTCAATGGTCCAATTCATGAATTGCAAATGGCTGTCGCTGCCGACGGAGTTCACGTCGAAGAAGTCGGCCATCCCGAACTTTCCCAGGCGGAATTCCAGGCGCCGGGCCGGCAGCTCTGCAAAAGTCGAAAGCGGACTGCGCGCGTTCTCCACTTTCTGTGGACTGAGTGAGATCACCTGGTGATACATCAAGCGCGCAAGATAAGGGACCTTGCTCAAGGATGGGTTTCTTACGACGTCAAGATTGGTGAAGCCGGCCAATCCCAGCGCCGCACTCAATCCCGCCCCTCCGGCTTCTTCCAAGTCCGCCAGAACCTCGATCGAATGATTGATCTCGAAGCCGGTGAAGAGGGTCAGGACGCGAGAAGTGGCTTTCTGATAATAAGGTTGAAAGCTGTTCGGGCCCGAATATTTGGCGTAGAAGGGAGGGTTGGTCTGGAAGATAAAATTAGCTTGACCGGAGATCCAGTAGCGGCCCTCCTTGAAGTGGGGAAACATGGTCTGTACGGTCTCGTCGGCGGCGGGCGCCTCGCTAGCTGCCGCTGTATCGGAGGCAGGGGCATCCTGCGCCCCAGCGGTAATCGTCAGGGCCGCCAGCAGGAGGAAACAGGCCGGAGCTAAGAAGGCGTTTCGGGGCATGCCGTGGTTCCAGGAATTCGTCATGCTGAAGTTGAAATTCAATTTCAACATGACGGGAGTCTTCGTGCCCTGGCCGTGACCCTCGTCACAAAACGAGGTGATATCGGCCGGGCGCAATTTCCCTCCCCGGCCAGACCGCCGGTTTCCCCTGCCCGGGCAGCCAGCCTGAGGGTGCTCGCGGCATGAACCTCGAAGGACGGACAACTGCCATCTCCGCCAGGGAAAACTGCAAGTTTCCCACGCTGGGGTTACAGGAACATTAAAAGCCCGGCGCGCGGAACGCTTATGGTTTTTGTATCATACCGGGGTAGGGTATGCAAGGCTGGCACCGGCCTGGGTAGCAGGAAGATAGTCTGGGGACGGGGGCTTCAGCCACGCAGGTTTGACAGCCCGCGACCGCGACTCTAGAATCGAGACTGGGCTGGACGCGGTCACGTCCGGCCCTTCCTTTCGTAACGCGCGTGAGCCTGTCCTGCTCTGCGCAGCAGGTTTCGGCCGGTCTGCTGGCGGTGAAACTAGTCGCCGCGCCGGCCCTTGGCGGTGTAGCTCAGGTGGTTAGAGCGACGGTCTCATAATCCGTAGGTCGTAGGTTCGAGTCCTACCGCCGCCACCAATTAAATCAACAACTGAACGTTCTCATTCAGCGCCTGTCTGAAGATCTCCCGTCTCCCATTTCGACGCGAATCAAAAAGGATGGCTTGACCGTCGCGTGTCCGATCCCTCTCCTTTGACAAAGATCATGCGTCCATCGTGCGCCCAGACGAGCCCCGGCGCCGCGTTCACCAATTGGGGATCCGAAATCACTTCGCTCGGCGGTCCTCCGTCAAGGGACAGAGTTTCGATGCTGCCTCCAGCGTGGCCTTCCGCCGTTCTGATATAGGCAAGGCGCTGGCCGGTGGGAGACCACGCCAGGGCCCCATATCGCTCGTTGTTGCCAGCCAGAATCTTACGTGGGTTTTCTCCGTTCGCCCCCATCACCCATATCTCACGGTCGTGTCTCCCCACAAACGCGATCGATGAACCTTGGGGTGAAGCCACCGGCGTTGGCCAGTTGCCACCGCTCCCCACCTCATGCGGGACCCCACCGAAAACAGAAGTTACCCAGATCATTTTCCCTTCTGCGTCGGAGCCCGCCGTAAGTATCAAGTTTTCTCCATCTGGAAACCAAGCAACGTTGTCGAGATGAGTTCGCAAACCCTCACGAAGCGGAACGCCATGGATCTCTCCAGTTTCGATTACGCTCAGGTGCAGCCCTTGGTTGTCTATGTACGCCACGTATTTGCCGTCGGGCGAGATTGCTGCGTTTGCAACCGGGTTTTCTGAAGGGTTATGGGTCAGTAGCCGTTCGCTCAGCGTCTTGCGGGAAGTGATCAGCTGGCTCTTGAACCGCCAGTAGAGCACTCCGGCCAGAATTGCCGTGCAAACCATCACTGCGATCGCCAGCCACTTCCAGCGGAGGTACGTCCCCGACCGCGCAAATGTCGGATGCATGGATGACTCATCTGACGCTGGGATGACGGGCGCAGCCTGCGCCGCCGCGGCTAGATCCGCTGCAACCGCTTGTACCCCTCCTCTGTTATTCCGAGCGGAGTCCGCCGCGGACGGAGCCGAGGGATCTGCGGGTCGCCGCGAGTCACCCGCGTCGTCCTCCGCAATCCCCACCCGCTCCACCGGCACTAGCAGCCGGTATCCCCGTTTCGCGATGGTCCCAATGTAGTGCGGCTCGTCGCCGGAATCGACTAGTGCGCGGCGCAACTTCCTTATAGCGGCATTGATGCTGTGGTCGAACTCGACAATCGTGTCGGAAGGCCAAAGCTTCTTCTGGATGTCTTCGCGGGTGACGATCTCGCCGTCGGCTTCGATGAGCATGCGCAGGATCTGCAGGGGCTGGTCGGAGAGAATCAGGACGGCTCCCTCATCCTGGCGCAGTTCTCCCGCACGAAGGTCGACTTCGAAGACACCGAGGCGCACCCGTTGGGGCAGCGTTCCTTTCATGGCAGCGTGTCCGGGAGGAATTGGCAAGAGTGTACTACGGGATGAAGAGGAGTGAGAAGCCCAGATCCTGCCCACCCATTTCAACAACTTACGCGACGGTCGCAGAAAAGTTAGACGAAGGTTACCTCGCGTGCCTTGTCAGCGAAGCCATGCTCACGCACACTCGCTCGCAATTCAGCCGTGAAGTCGCGACATTCTCGGCAGGATGTTCAGACTTCGCGGCGGGTGAAAAGCACAACAAGTTATTGATAGCGGCGACTGTCGGCCAGCGCTGTCTTTAATCGATTCGAAAAACCCAGCGGTTGCTCCCTCCGCACTCTACCGAATAAAGGAGAGCCCGTATGAACGAAAAACTATCTGTTCTTCTTGTTATTACTGTCTTAGCACTCAGCGTACCTATGATGGGTGTTGATCATGTGATTGTCGCGTTAGCTGGCGATTCCACGGTTCAGTTCATGGGTGGATTTCAATCTGACTTGTGGCCCAATTTGCCGGCCGATGAAGTGAGCATTTTCGGACAGTACGGTGCAACCTGTCTGAATCTGCTGCAGAGCAACCCCGCAACCGGCGAACCGCTCATTCTCGCTATGGTTCCAGCTTCGGCCCAGGTTGTGGTGCTCTATGAGACCAGCAACGGCATTCATACTGGGATGACGATTCAACAGCAGGTTACCTGCATGCAGGAAACGATTGCCTATCTGTGGCAGCGAAACAATAGTGTGAGCATCATTATCGCCAATCAGCTACCTTGGCGGCAGGGAACCTGGGTTGATGGCCAGTACGAGATTCTGGGGTGTACCGGATACTTCGACGCGCATTTAATCATCGAGTCGTGGAATGCCACTTATGGAACCACCAATTGGAACGCAGGGTACCCCGCGGGCACCGTTAGTTTGATTGACGTCTGGACTTCGAATGTGAATCCGCCGGGAACCATCACTTACGGATATGGTTCACCGAATGATATTCAGGGCCCTTGCGGAATTCATCCTGATCAACCGAATGAATGGAGCCCAGTGTGGGCACATTTCACCCAGCCGATGGTTCAAGCGGTCAATGTCCTTCTGGGCGACAAGTAAACAAGAGTCAAGTCGCCGATAGTCTCTGCAAAGGCGGCCTGATACCCAAAAGGTACCGCCGCTTTTTCAGAGTTGCGTCTAGGTAGTAAGTCGCATCAATTCCTAGCTCGATAAAATACATTATCACGTCTGAACTTGCGTCCGACGTCGTTCGCTCAAATATTGCGGTTTTCAATTAGTTATAAGACCGATGCGTCGCAATAGATCAAGCCAACGCGGATCGCCGCGCAGGTTGTCAAAGCTTGGATCAGCTGCGAGATAGACGATCTGACCGGTTCGTCCGTCCAGTGCTTGCCCGAGGAACCTGAACGCATTATCGAGCTCTCCTAGTTCGGCATGGATTGCTGCAATGAAATATGCCATTCTTGTTAGAAGAGCTCCATGATTTCTAAGTTCGTTTAGAACAACGCGTGCCATATCTTGACTGCCCGTTATGGCGCTTACAATTCCCAGGATTGCCTTACCAGCATCATCGTCTGAACAGCCTTCGGCAGCCGCTAATGCCTCACGGTGATTGCCGTTTCGGGCAAAGGCAAGCGCCAAAACTGCATGAACCATCCGGTACGAAGCGTCGATTTCAAGAGTCTGTTTTAAATGTTCAATTGCTTCCGTGTACCGACGCGCGTACAGATATGTGACCCCGAAGTGGCAGCTCTTGGGCACAGCGATCGGGTCCAGCTCTAACGCGCGCTTCGCTGTACGGATCGCCAATCGTCGTCCCACGGTCTTGATGATCGAAGAGGTCTGGTCCAGAAGCCATGGGTTGTGGAACTTCCCCGTCGGAACAACGCTTAGTTTGCGGCCAGGTCGGCGACTCTTTGCCGCACAGAATCAACATAGGCGATAGCGTCCTCGTCCATCTGGGTATAGGCATCCGGCTCCTTCGCTGCAACTTCCAGCCGTCTCCGCTCCTTCACTTTATCCAAAGCTTTCAGAGCTCGCCCAATATTAACCTTCATGATCTGCTGCCGATGTTGCAGTCTTCTACCAACCGGATCAAGCGAGAGCCTGCTCGTGAAGGCATTCAGACAGGAAGCGTAGGCGTCAATGATTGTCGCCAGGCGGTAGGGATCGACGCTGATCATGCGCACCGCGTTCACCAACATCTCATCCGCCAGAGTCGTAGTGACGGGCAACAACTCATCATGCGGCATGTCAACGACGTGCAGGGGCGCTGCCTCAAGACCCAGAAATGGAATTGGCGTGTCATTCTCAAACACCGATGCCCATACCGATAACGCAATGCAGCGCAGATAGCGTTCGAAGTACCATGTGGTCCACCACACGTTGCGGCGCCGCTCTCGCAGGATTGGCTCGGCCCGACGCAGGAAGTGAATACCGTCGGCGACCAGAGACTTTGCCCTTCGCAAACTAGGCTCCACAGCCTTCATTTCGAATCTGGAGTTGACCTCTCGCTGAAAGCGCCTCTCATCAGCGTGGACCAATTCCCGTAATTTTGTACACATTTCGGCGAAGGTTATGGTTTCGCCAACCTTACGATCATGGTCCGCGTTTTTGATCGGAACTCGAACTTCTTCAGCCGCCCATAGTCTCGCTTGCGCTCTATGCAACTCCACCATCGCCAATTCGGAGCGGTTCCGACGTGACTCAAAGGTACCCAGAGTGGCTTCTGCCTGTCCTAGCAGGCCCATCGCCGTAATTGGCATACGCTCTTCGGTAAAGGTCTCGTCTTTTTGCGATTCCAGCTGCAAACGCCGCGACGTCGCAGCACTGTAGTGAACAAGTAAGCGGCAATCACACCAACTGGCGATACTTGCCAGGTCTGATTCAATGGAACGCTCTTGTCTGCGGATCGTGGCGGCCAACTCGCGACCGTTGAGGATCACGCGCTCAATGACTTTGAGCTTTTTGTCGAGTTTGTTCCACTCTCTTTTTTCCTTATCTCGTCGCGCTAAGCTATAACGGAGCAGCAACAACTCCGCATACTGCTCGATCACCCGCAACACTTCGACTTGCAACTCAGTGCTATAGGGCAGGTAAGCTTCTGCCGACATTTGAGGGGAATCTGGCCTTTTAGTGTCATCGACTTTATCCGCACGATAGTCTTCTGGGCGTTCGGCATACTGCAGAGCCTGCCGAAAGGATGATGACGCGGCCTCATAGGATCGCGAAGTTGCTCCCAACATTCCGCTCCAGCGCCACCAACGTACCCATTGGACGATAGCTTTTGTGTTCGCGGAATCCGGCTGTTGCCCGTTCCCTTGACCTTCGGGACCTTTCTTCTCTTCGAATAAATGCTCATAAATTAGGCGCGTTATTTGGTCCTTACCGAGTATGTGATCGCCCTCTCGAATCTCGTCCAGGCTCCGGCCGGCGCTTAACAGCCCAAACTGCTGGTGCCGTATATATGCTTTTCTCTGTTCTCCAACTTCCCGCGCGATCGCGCGCATGACTTCGGTGCATGTCATTTGAAGAGCGCGAATTGAAGTCTGCAACTGCGTCTCGCCCGACCGTACCTTGTGCAGCAATTCGCCGCACAGGTCCCGGCGGAGGTGATTTAGTCTCCGGCAGCTACCGCGGGCATAGCCGTTGGTCTGGATCAAAAACAGGTTGGACCGCAACAGCGCCACACCAGCCTCGAGTCGCTGCTGTGCTTCTTTGCCGGAGCGCTTGCGATCCGGCTGATCGAGATAGCCATTAGCGGCGCGGCAGAGGTGGTAAACCGCTTCGAATGCCGCCGCGGGCGAGTCAGAGGCATTCAGGACCCTTTCATACCAACGCGCCAACCGGGTATGAATCTGTGGCTCTTCATCAATGACGTCCCATTCTTTCAGCAACTCGAACGCTGCCGGCGATTCCTTCTCCAGACGCTCGAGCAGGTCCCCATTTCTCCTCAAGAGACTTCGAAATACTCCGCGACAGCGTGAGTGGACCCAGACAAATCCACCCGCCTTTCTGCGTAGTAGACCGGTCGCTTCCAGCTCGTTCAACCACCCTACCTTTTCATTCGCCGACGAATCCTCGCTGCTTATCTCGGAGATCCCCGTGCCTGCTGTGACGGCGTCGCTCCAAATCGTGGCCAGCAATCGGGGCCGCTGCATCAGAATCAACGCGTGCACAAATCGTTGCTTTGCCTTGTTTCGTCCAGCCTTAGTAATTGCTTCGCTAACATTGGCCAACTCGGAAAACGGTGTACCTTCGAGTAAAATTTCAGGTTTTGTTTTCTTATCCTTCTTGAGGTGCTGTATAACGCCGTTCGGGGTCTCATGGCGGCACATGAGCACAACCGAAATCTTGGGTGTTCTCGGTGTGCATAGCTGATCGACGAGTTCGACGAATTCCTCCATGCAGCTGCTCGGGTCCTCGGAGGAGGGTTTCGCCATGTCGATCCATCCATGGGGATGATCCGGGTTCAGTGTTTCAGACGACGTATTTGCTCCTGGAGTTTCCCGAGCATTGAGGAAGATTATCCAGGGCCGGTTTACCGAACTCATTATGTACGTAATTTCCAAAGGTCTTTTCTTGCCGACCTCTCGATACGTAGGCACCCAATTGTCTTGTCCCAGCCGGTAGTAAGCAGATTCCAGCAGCACCTCGAACAGATTGTCAGTACTGGAAATGTCGTTCATGTCCAGCCAGAGGCAGACATTGTCCCGCTCAAGCTGGGCAAATACGTCGCTGCAGGCGGAAGTTACGCCATGGACCGTATCGGGGGAGCTAACGATGAGCAAGCGGCGTTTAGAAAAGCCGTCTTGCCCAAACTCCTTAAGCCGGTTCAAGATCTGGTTACAGAATAGGCTGACCGCGCCTCCAGCAACACGACTCGAGCCTTGCAGCGGAGGCAAGGGAATACGCGAAGCAGAAGGAAACACGGTTCCGAATGGAGGTAGATTCTTGCGAATGGTCTGGTATAGCTGTAGGAGTAGCAGCCCGTAGTTTGTCTGCTTTAAGACAATAGGGCCGTGACGAAACTTCGCCCTATGCAACCGGCACCCCTCTCTGTCGGCTTCAAGGCAAGGCTCGGCGGCTGGCTGAGAACAATATTCGCTGCTAAAGTCCTCAAGGCTGCGAACATCCTCATCCGAATAACATAGCCAAAACACTCGGAAGTTATCGTTCAGGCGGCTGCCCGCATATTTGACCAACTCCCTCGTACGCCGGTCCTTTCCCGCAACTCCCATGATGAGCAAATGGTTTTGAAACGGCAGTCCGTTGCTGTACTCATCGGAGATATTGCTTCTCCGACCCTTATCGGCTAACAGATACTCGACAAACCTATCCTTGTCTTCCTGACTAGGTTCAGCGTCCAGCGAATAGTCGGCCCGTAATAAGTGGCGGCTACCATGAAGCTTGACAAGAGCCCGTGTATCAGCAAAGGCAGACCAGTGAGGCAAAGCGTCCCCGATGTGAACCTCGAAGGCCTCCAGCGGATTACGCGCTTCGGCAAACCCTCTCTCCAGAAGGTCATCGAAGTTTGTGGTCAAGACGAGGTTCAACCGAAGGGCGCCAGCCAGAACGCCCAGCATTTTGTGATTGAGCGCCGGATAACGCCCCTTCATCAACTCGCGCAGGCAGGAATCGACGATTTCGTGACGGGGCGCACCTAAGGTTGCCAAGTCATAGCCATCGCCCCGTGCAGGATGCCCTAGCCTTGATAGAAATAATAGTGACGTGCGCCACTCCACCATGGCACCGTACGCCTCGGCCATCACGGGTAATTCCTTCTTGATTTCCGGAAGAATATCTTCTCCGCTAGACAACTTGGACAACAACGCGCTGAACTGCCCGGAGAGGAGGCCGGACCAATAGCCGGCCATTTGGGGATCGCGGTCGATAAAGGCTGGCCATTGGTCGGTAAGTGGATGCCACCGGTTTACGTCGTTGCCCAAGGCGAGAGCCAGCCAGATGCAGCGTTGTAGGTATTGTTTCAGTTCATTCACGATCGGCGCGCCCGACGGCGCCGAGAACCCTGCTCCTATGAATGGAACAAAGCCATAGCCCGCCTTTCGTTCTGTCTGTATCTGTTCGATAAACCGCTCACTCGCGCCATGGGTAATCAGGAAGGTCGTTTCGTTGGGATTTCCAGGTTTTGCTTGCGGAGGCCCGTTTAGGATCCATGCCGTACCACGCTGCTGTGGATTCTTCAAATCCATGTCATCACCAGAAAATGAAACTAATGTGGATTACTTAGATCGAAGTTTCAGGACTGCTGTGCGGATTACTGGCCGTGTATCGGGACCGACACTAGAACCCTGTCCCAACTTCGACTTCGGGGACATGACCTTGGGAGCACGTCATTTAGACCACCACCAGCTTTTCTTCAACCGGAGTAAAAATGTAGCCCATCGCCAATATTGAGGGTATAGCCCATAGGTGGCAGTCTCGCGATTTATTTGCGGAATGCGATAAGATGCGCTTCGGCATTAAATTCAGTATATCTGGGCTTTATCGTCGACCCGCATAGGTCAAGCAGACACCGCCGGATGCGACAGATACGCGCAATTACCGAGCTCCGCAGGCTCTGTTGCCCCCAGAGGGAGTTCACAACCTCAGGATCCGGGTTGGCGGAAAATAACTGTTTGTCAATTTGCTCCTGTAGCCTCTGGTATGCCCGTACACCCTCGGCAATTTCGTGGTCGAGGACGGGATCGATGGTGGGCGGCGCGGCCTCTGTAGACACCAAATGCAGACCATTAACGATAGCTTTAGAAGTTTTCATAATGCGATGGCCTTCCCGATTCGACGACGTGGCCAACGGCAAGAGCCTGGTCCAGGGCCAGCTGGTCCTCAACTTCGTATCGCCTGGCTATCTTCTCGGAGCCCTGGTCGGGCAGGCTCCTGCGTACACGCCCAGCCTTGGTCCAGTTTGGTATGTAAACCCTCGTGGAATCTCCATAACCAGGCCCAGGTAGAAGAAGAAGAAAAAGACGGGAAGATTCTTTGCAGGCGCCCCCGCCCCTATGGCTTTACCGGCCAGCGGCAGCCAACCAGCCGGTGCTTGGTCGGCGGTTAGAGGCCGGGTCACGTGCCGGACCTCGAGCTGTCAGGGAAGCATCTGATTTATGGTAATTAGCGGGCCGCCGATGTCGACATCGCCTTGCCACAAGATTCTTTGACCACTCTTGATCGTCATGTGCTGGTGTCCCTGGGGAACGCCGTCGATCTTGTATCTCCCGCCGACGTCCGTGTATCGGTAGCGGCCACCTATCGAAACAAACACGTTCACGGCCGGATTGCCATTGTGGTACGTAATCGTTCCAATCACCATCGAGGTCTGCGCGTGCAGATCTGCAGCCAGAAGCAGGACCGCCGCGGCCACGATGCACCTCAGTATTACCATCGAATACGAAGCGGCCGCAACCTTATCGGCAATCCGGACCTCTTTCCCCGCAGGTTGTTGCAGGATTATCCTATGAAGGAATTGGTAAGCCATACACTCGGCCAGCGGATTTAATGCTTTATCGTCAATTTCTCCGGATCATCTGCCGAGAACACTTGCATATACGGAGCGTTGCTGTCTGCTCCGATCACGTAAAGATAAGGAAAATCTGAAGGGTGCACATCGTGCACTTTGATGGCAAACTTTCCATTTTGCTGGAGTTGCACTTCGCTCACACCAAGCACCACAGTGGCATCCTTCACGGGCGGTATTACGGTGCCAGAGTAAATTACATCAGGGCCGGACTGGGCAGCGAGGCACTTGCTTCCGTCCGCTGCTTGGGCGTTAGCCGCCTCGAGCCTATCGTTGAGCGCGGTTATAGTGTTCTGCTTCCCCTTGTCGTCAACTCTTATGTAGGTGAGGGATAAAAGTGTGAGGATCACTACGAATCCCGCCACAGCACCTCCCAGTTGATATTGCGGTTTGCTCACCGTAGCTGTGCTTTGCAGAACGTTGAAAAGGACCCAGGCAGCCAGCAGACTCAAGCTAAAGAGAACTGAGATTACCACGAGTGGCATAGCTATCCCGAGCGGCATAACTACTCCCATTAACCAAAACCAAGAGCTTTCTACTGGCCGAGCGTGCCTTCCCTAGTGTTTGATACTGCCACGACACTCTAATTACTTGCAATGAAGATGTTCATTTCTTGTGCGATGCAAACACGGGTTTTTTGGCTCTCGAATAACCACAGCTCCTGAAGAACGACGAGAAGGCTGGCAACTAGAGATATGGGCCGGCCAGGGAGAGCGATCTAGAATCCCTTCCGCGTTCTGCGTTGCCACTTTGGCACATCTTTTGTATGGTACCTGGCAAGCCCAGCTGGTACCAGCCATTCAACTGAGCTGAATGGCCCATTTCATGCACTGGTTGCCGTGAAAGTTTTGGCCGCCCTGACTCTCGGCAACACAGATGGAACGACTAGCGCGGCTTCTTCTGTCCAATAAAAAATCCGTGCCTGCAGCGCAATAACCCAAGGGAAGGACTGAAATTCGTAGGTAGCTTCTTCAAACTCCGCCGGCGTAAAGACGTGAACGTCCAGCGGATTCAGAACGCCGAAGAGCAGTCGCCGCACGGCGCGCGCACGTGCCTTGCGCGATTCCCGGGTTTCGCGGATCACGAACAAATCCAGATCGCTGCCCTCGTGGGCTGTGCCGATGCCGTATGAGCCGAATGCTCTCACTGCCAGTGGAGAAACGTTTTGGACGATGCGCAGGGTGATGCGTGCAATATCGTTGTCAGTTAACATGCTCAGCCTATCGAATACTGGATGACCAGCAGGATGTCCTCAACCCTTGCTGGGGTCGAAGACAGTTTGCCCAGCCACTACCGTCGCCAGCGCTGCGGGAATGTTTGCCGTTTCCACCACGAGAGAAAACGTCTGCGGAGCGGCAAGCGCGGGACTGAAGTTCATCGTGGCTGTGAGCGCCTCAATGGCGCCGCCGGCGCTCGTAGTTCCGGGCATGGGCGCCAGTGAGACCAAATCGGACAAGCCCCCTGTGCCGGTGAGGGTGGCAGGAATGCTGTTGTCCGCTGCGGGAACCGAGAGAACCACATAAAACGTGACGCTGGCAATTTCCGCCACGCCGTTGCCAAGGTTGGTGTAGGGGAAGACCGCATTCACGAGTGCCAGAGAGAGCGATTGCGAGGTCAGCGCGGGAGCCGGGTTGAAGAAAGTGCCATAGGCATCGGGGAACGTGTAGCGCGAACTCACCACGATCATGCGCGGCATGGCGTGCTTCAACTGCGCGCGCGCATTGGCCGCCGCCGTCAGGTCGCCGCCGCCTCGCGCCGTGTAGCGCATGTGCAGCACCACATCGGTAATGGTGGTGAAGTCGAAGTTGTTGTCGCGCGGATCGAGCACCAGATTCCAGGTACTGATGGCGCCCTGGCCCTCGAACGGCAGCCATCGCTCGTCGCGTAGATTCACGTCGAAGGGTCCGGAATCGTTTTGTCCGCTGCTGGTGGAGATGGGTCTGCGTTCCCGCCGCGGCAACCGGCGACACCAGCACCGTGGGATCGTTTGGCGCTGCAGTGGCGCTCTGAGGTTGGCAGGTTGTGCTCGGCGACTGCGTGCGCACCATGGCACCGGTTAAAGTCAGTGTCGCATTCACGCCGGTGTAGGGGCCAGTCACGCACGGGATAGTCACCGCGACCGAGCGCAGGCGACGGAAGTACTGGCCTGGATGGTCGTATTCAAAGAGCACTTCATCGAGCGAAATCTGGCGCGTTCCTGTTTCGCGCAGCAACACGAGTGCGTTGGGGTTCGTCAGCGCCAGGGAGACGTGCTTGGTCAGCTCCAGCTCGCGGCTGTTCTCGGCTACGTATTGGGCCTCCATGCGCGGGGCAGGGCGATCGGTTGCGTAGCCGTGAGGTCGGGGAAATACGGAGTGCGATTGCCGCAGTACATCCGCTTTTGGAATCAGCATCGATTGGGAGACTCATAATCCGTAGGTCGTAGGTTCGAGTCCTACCGCCGCCACCAATCTCAAACCTTTCCCTTTTGCCAATTCCACAACTCTCATGAACGTTATGTCGGTGATCTGAGTCCGGGAGCGAAGCGCCAAAACCGAAGCCCCTTTCGAGGGCAGCAATAGCCACGGCGGCCAACCGAATTAGGTCGACATGACGATGTATCGGCTTTGTTGATCCCGCTTCCGCTCGACACAAAATCGTCGCACACTGGCGAGCAAGCTGATAGAACGCGGATATTCACTCGCCTGGAGCAGGCGAGGCGGCAGAGGCTTGGGCAATAGGAAGCTTGGCCGCCATTCTTACCAGTTCGGCGAGAGAGTCGGCTTTCATCTTCTGCATCACCTGCCCGCGATGTGCTTTTACGGTGATCTCGCTAATGCCAAGCTCCCAACCAACCTGTTTGTTCAAGAGCCCGGACACGACCAACGCCATAACCTGCTGTTCGCGGGGAGTAAGCGAGGCGTACCGGTCCCGGAGGGCCTGCACCTCCGTGTCATGAGAGAGCGCGAGGCGACTGCGTTCCAGGGCTTGCCGGACGGCGGTCAACAAAACTTCGTCATGGAACGGTTTCGTGAGGAATTCGACAGCCCCCGCCTTCATGGCCTGGACCGATTTTGGTATATCACCATAACCTGTGATGAAAATGATTGGCAGAGCTGTCCGTTCAGCCGCCATCCGCTTCTGCAACTGGAGGCCGTCGAGTCCCGGAAGTGAGAGGTCGAGTATGAGACAGCTGGGAACAAGCGCTGGGGGCCGATCCAGGAATTCCCCTGCGGAGGCGAACGTTTCTGGCCGCCAGCCTTGGGTGTGAATAAGCAGTTCCAGAGACTCGCGCACAGAGATGTCATCATCAACAATGAACACGATGGGCAAGTCGGCCGGCATTGATGTTGCCCCCATTTCGTAACCGGTTCTGCACGCCGAATTTATTGTATTCGCCTGGCGATGGACCGGTAAAACCATCAAGTGGTTTGCATCGCCGTCTCGATGGCGGCAAGCAGAGCCGCGTCGCTGAACGGTTTCAGCAGAAACCCCGCCGCGCCCTGCTTGATCACTCGAACTCGAAGAGACTCATCTTTTTGACCAGTGATGAATACGACCGGGATCTCATATCCGCGACGCTTTAGCTCCTGGTAAAGCTCCGGTCCACTTATGCCCGGCATGGCGACGTCGAGAATCAGACATCGGGTTTCATGGACACAATCGGAGGAGAGAAACTCTTCCCCTGACGAAAACACTCGAGCGGCGAACCCGAATTCCCCCAGCAGGTCAGGCAACGACTCGCGTACCGACTCATCGTCATCAACCACGGATAGAAGTGGGCGTTCCTTCCCGCCCCTGCCCTTAGGGAACTCCATAACGAAACAATGCGGCATTCCATGGGGGACGTCCATTGTACTTTGGTATCGCTTCTGTCCCGGACATGAGCGGCGGCCCTGGTTATGCGGCGTCGGTCGATGGTTGCTTCCGGATGATAAGACTTTCGGCGCCAGCCAAACCCTCGGGTGCACAAGGGATAACAAACGAAAATGTTGCTCCGGGACCGTTATTCGGTGTCGCCCAGAGACGTCCCTGGTGAGCCTCAATGATGGAGCGGCTGATGAAGAGGCCGATTCCCATACCGTCGGCTTTGTTTGTATAAAACGGTTCGAAGATCTTATCGGCGGTTTCAGGAGTAAAACCGACTCCCGAATCGGTCACGCTTAGCCGGACCTGATTTCCCGGATCCCGTTCAGATCTGATGAGCAACTCTCTAGGGCGATCGTCAACCGTTCTCATTGCATCTTCTGCATTTCGAAGCAAATTCAGGATGACTTGCTGAAGCTGGATACGGTCTCCGACGACTGGCGGGAGGTCATCCGCCAGCTCGTGCCGCAGCGTTACGCCGCTTCGCTGAAACTCACTCAACGATAATGTCGTCACCTCTCGAGCCGCCTCGTTCAGGTCCATCGCTTCAAGCGCCGGTTCCTTCTTGCTATAAAGCGTCCGCAATCGTGTGATTACGTCAGACACCCGGTTGCCATCACGAAGCGTGCGGCGGACCGTTTCCAGGGCACCATCGATATTGGGGCGATCAGCGGAAAGCATCCGCAAGCAGGTGCTGGCATTGGTGATTATCCCCGAGAGAGGTTGGTTGATTTCGTGTGCGATGGACGCAGTCAGCACTCCGAGGCTGGTGGTTCTTGCCACGTTGGCGAGTTCCGATCTTGCCCTCGCCAGAGCTTCCTCCGACAGTTTCCGTCCCGTTACGTCTTCGGAGATCGCCATCAGGAATTGCGGCACTCGCTCGGTACCGGGCACGACGGAGACGTTGTTACGTACCCAAACTGGTTGCCCATCCTTACGGCGGTACTGCTTTTCGATCTGAAACTCTTCGCGTTCTCCCGCCAGCAACTCCGCGATCAACATCGCACTAGGGTCGAGGTCCTGCTCATGCGTGATATCAAGAAAGGTAAGCGACTGTAATTCCAGCTCGGTGTATCCCAGCATTTTCTGGTAGACGGGATTTGTAGCGATAAAGCGGCCATTCAAATCTGTGAGAGCTACGCCCACGGCGGAGTTCTCGAAAACAGACCGCCAGCGTTGCTCGCTGCGCAGCACTTGCGCATGGGCCGCACGTAAGGCCTCTTCACTTTTCTTGCGTTCGGTAATATCGCGAAGGTGACCGGTGAAGGCCGGTGGGCCATCTTGCGGGATGCGCGTGATTGTCAGCTCGACAGGAATTTCTCGCCCGTCGGTGCAGAGGGCAGTCATCTCAAGTCGCCGGCCCAACACGGTCGAGTCGCCGGTGGCCAGGTAGCGGGCAAACCCCGTATGGTGCTTTTCCCGCAGCGCGGGCGGGATGATGACATCTGCAAGATGCCTGCCCAGCACATCACTCCGGTGGTGACCGAAGGTTTGTTCCGCTGAAGGATTGAATTCAGTAATCCGCCCTTCGTCGTCAATGGCTACGACGCAATCGGGCGACGAGTCCAGGATCGCTGCTTTATGCGCTTCGCTACGCCTCAGTTCCTTCTGTTCATGACGAAGTCTTTCTTCAGCCAGGTTTCGCTCAACGATTTCTTTCCGCAATTCTTGGTTGGTGGCAGCAAGCTCCGCGGTTCGTTCAGCCACCCGGCGATCGAGTTCATAGGTGATCCGTCTCTGTTCGGCTAGCAGTCTTGCTTCTTGCAGCCCGATTGACGCCTGATTCGCCGCCACGGTCAGAAGAAGGCTGTCAGTTTGCCCGGGAAAATCGAGTCGGTCCGAGCCTGCCACCACCATGCCGCTCTCACCCTGTACTCCCAGTGGTACCGCGAAGATTGAAATGTCCTGGTCGCCGAATCGATGCCGGATGGCTGGGAGCGAGTTCTGGCCATCGTCTCCGAACCATCCATTGAGCGCCCGGCTGAGGTCTGGCGCTGTGATTCTCAGTTTGCATGAGTCAGAGACTCGGAGGATCTCCAGCCACCCGGCATCGACCGGGTTTTTCAATCGCGCACCGATGAAGTCCAGATTAAGCATGCGGAGCAGCGCGTCGAGCAGGATTTGCACAATCTGCGAGGGCTCGTTGCCACTCCAAACGGCGGGCAGAGCCAGCAGACTGACCAGATCATTAATGCAGCGCTGAAGGCGCTTGACCTCCTGAACCGGATCTTCGACTTGCTGGTTCATGTCAGGCTGCGGCGGGTGAATTGCTCCGATGAGCCCGGCGTTGACGAAACTCACGCAGGAATTCGTCCGGGGGGACAAAGAAGGGATTCTGTTGAAGGATGCCGCCAATGATGACCATCGGATGGGTCCGCATGATCTCAATCACCGCGTCGCCTCCGAATTTGCCGAGATGGTAGGTGCAGATGACCGCATCGTCATGGCGGCGCCATACCTCGTTTACACGCGACTCGAACTCAATGACATCGTCGACATGCGACCGATCCTCGACGGCCCAGTCCATACGACAACAAATACGACTCAGCGGAAACGCTCCCTTGGCGTTGTCGCTGGCCACTTGCTCGAATGCCGCTATCATGCGATCTGGATCGAAGCGGCCATCCGGCAGATAGACGTCGGTGTTGATGCGAACATCCAGTTGTCCGCTCTGTTCCGCCGCAGCCGCGTCGATTCCCACGGCAGCCAAGCGTTGCAGATGGTCGGCACGCTGATGTGGATTAACTACGTGAATCGCTTTATGGCCACACTGTAGCCCATCCGTTATGAAGGGGAGCAAGATCCGATACTCTTCCTCGTCGCTATGGAAGAACGCGCAGACGTGACGAGTCTCGTCAAGCGACGAGCCGGCAAAAGGAATTGGAGCAGTGGCCCTCATGGTGTATCCCCTGGTTGAATATTGAGCGGCGGCCCCGATGGCATATAAGGATGCACGATCCAGAAGGCAATGTCCAACCGATACTTTGGTATCCGGGGAGACATCTGTCCAGATCCCCGCAGCATGTCTTAATACCGCTATGCACGCCGGAATGAGCGGCGATCTAATCAGAGTCTCCCTGGACTGGTTGCTCGTGTTCTTCACGTCCCTTGTATCCGGATCAGGAAGTTGCTGCCCGGGACATACGCGCATAAGTGTCCCGGCGGCGGCGCGCCACCGAGCGGAAGCAGCTACGGATTCTCCTTGATGTTGAATCGATCTGCCAATCGAGCCGAAGCTGCGATCGTGGCGGCGCGCCAATCGTGCAAACTCTCCCTCGCCGACTCCTACCCAGGTATTGATCCATACTAACGTCTAATAGATTGCCCTCCCTTTTTCTGGCTTAATCACAAATGTATAAGTGCTAAGGAGTGATCATGACTGAATCTCCCGAGCTTCGGATGATGAGAATGCCGCTCAATCACGGGAACGGCCAGATGCCCGCTCTCGGCTTTGGCACCCTAATCCCCGACCCAGCCGTGACGATCACTGCGACCAGAGACGCGCTGGACGCCGGATTTCGACACTTCGATTGTGCGGAACGATATCGAAACGAGAGCGAGGTGGGCGAAACGTTGCAGGCAGGACTTGCCGCGGGAGGTATTGCGCGCGCAGACATCTTTGTTACCACGAAGTTGTGGAATTCCAATCATCGGCCCGCACGCGTCGAACCGGCATTCGAGGCGAGTCTGAACAGACTCCGGCTCGACTATCTGGATCTCTATCTCATGCACACTCCGTTTGCCTTTCAACCGGGAGACGAGCAGGATCCGCGGGATCAAAACGGCAATGTTATCTATGACAACGGAGTAACTTTGCTCGATACCTGGAGAGCAATGGAAAGTCTCGTGGACCGTGGCAGGTGCCGGGCCATCGGACTGTCGGACATCAGCTTGAACGAATTGTTGCCTATCTACGAATCGGCAAGAATCAAGCCAGCCGTGGTCCAGGTCGAAGCCCATCCGTATCTGCCGGAGACGGAACTTCTGCAATTCTGCAAGGAGAATAGGATTGTGTTTTTGGCCTTCGCGCCCTTGGGTCACGGAATGAAGCCGGGTCTGCTCGAAGATCCGGTCATTTCAGCAGTTGCCGCACGAGTGGGTAAGACGACGGCACAGGTGTTGCTGGCATGGGCGGTGCAGCGCGGCACGGCTTTGCTAACCTCGCCTAAAACTGCGGCCCGCGCGAGAGAGAATTTCGATATCTCCTGGTTGCCGGCAGATGCGTTCAACGAAATCAGTCGCATTCAGACCAGGCAGCGACTCAATGAAGTGGTGAAGACCGGCGTCCCAGGTTTCATCGCGCAAGGTAATTGATCGTGAACAAGTTGAGGTGTCTTCGAATCACCCCGGACCAGATGGCCGACCTGCCAGCTTAATGACGATTTCTTCTTGTCACCGACGTCCTCTCCTTACATCTTGAGCCGTTGTATCCTCACGGCGCCGAGGATCAGGCTAGATTCGTTTGACATTAACGATTCGATTCGATTAAATCGAGAGCGCTTGTCTGGCCTGCCCTGTCTACGGAGGGGCAGCCAGGCCGAAGTCAATCGGTCCGACGAGGAAAGATCATGTCAGCCCTTTACCGACTTTCGTGGATTGCGCTGGTTTGCCTGTTAACCCTCAGCCCGCTGCCGGTCGCCGCGCAGGTTTCCGCCAGTTTGTCTGGTCGAGTACTGGACCAGACCGGCGCGGCGATCTCCGGCGCCAGTGTAACCGCAACAAATCTGGACACAGCGCTTGCCCGCAGTACGGTGACGGACAAGGCCGGGCGCTACGAACTGCCGGCGTTGCCGGTTGGACGATATGAGATTCGCGCCACCAAGGACGGCTTTGCCGAACAGATACGCACCGGCATTTCCCTGGTAGTTGGCCAGGACGCCACCGCCGACCTGAGCCTGCAAGTGGGCAAGGTGACCGAGCAGGTGAAGGTGGAATCGAACGTCCCCGTCGTGAACACTTCGACCCAGGACATTTCCGGACTGGTGGGCGAACGGGAAATCAAGACGCTTCCGCTCAACGGGCGGAGCTATGATCTGCTGCTGACTTTGAATCCGGGTATTGTCAACTTCACGTCGCAGAAGACAGGCGGTGTGGGCGTTTCGAATTCCAGCACGGGCAACAACTTCTCCGTTTCCGGAAATCGCCCTCAGCAAAACCTGTTCCTGTTGAATGGCATTGAGTTCACCGGTGCAGCGGAGAACAACATGACGCCGGGTGGTCCCAGCGGCGAGTTGCTGGGCGTGGATTCGGTGCGCGAGTTCAACGTGTTGCGCGACACCTACGGCGCAGAATACGGCAAGCACCCTGGCGGACAGGTCGACATCGTGACGCAGTCAGGCAGCAACCAATGGCACGGATCCGTCTACGAATTCTTGCGAAACAGCGCACTGAATGCCAGGAACTATTTCGATCCTCCGGGGACGACACCCCCGTTCCAGCGAAATCAATTCGGCGCGGCGCTCGGCGGACCTGTCCAGAAAGACAAGACATTCTTCTTCGTCAACTATGAAGGATTCGTCCAGAACCTGCATCAGACATCGGTTGCGTTCGTGCCGTCGCTGGCTTCCCGGGCTAAAGCCGCGCCGGACGTGCAGCCGTTGTTGAACCTGTGGCCCACGCCCACCGCCAGCGATCCAACCTTCAACGGGATCTCGGCTTACTCCAGCAGTCCCCTGCAAACGATTCGCGAGAACTATGGAACGGCGCGCCTGGATCACAACTTCTCCTCCCAGGACACATTCTCGGCGATCTACACCATCGATGACGGTCACGATTTCACGCCGACGATCGCCGATCCCTACAGCACCGACATCCTGACTTTGCGCGAGCAGGTGGCCAGCCTGGAGGAGACCCACATCTTCTCGCCGACGCTATTGAACATCGCGCGCTTCGGGTACTCGCGCGCCGGCTATTTCTTCACCGGCGAGCCTACGCCGGGCACACCGGCCGCCAGCGTTCCGGGCTTCCTGCTCGGAGATCCGGTAGGCGCGGTGGTGGTGGGTGGCAGCGCAGCTTCGAATCCGCAAGCGCAGATCGGCTTGGCTGGCAGCAATAACGGCAGCAATCTGACGGTCGCGCGCAACCTTTATACCTATGAGGATCAGGTGAGCTGGACGCACGGCGTGCATCAGTTCAGTTTCGGTGCGTGGTTCCAGCAGTTCCAGTCGAACGAAACCCTGGCGCTCAGCCAGTACGGGCAGGCGACCTTCACCAGCCTGGCAACTTTCCTGACCGGCGTCACCAGCAGCTTCTTGTACGATCCGGCTCCGACTGAGATGAACTGGCGCTCGTTGTTTGGGGCGTTGTACGCGCAGGATACGATTCGCATGAGTCCCCGGCTGACACTGACGCTGGGCTTCCGTGATGAATTTTCGACAGGATGGAATGAGGCGCACGGCCGGGCCGCGAACTATACGTTCAGCGATGGTGTAATCTCCAGCGAGCCGCGCATCGCCAGCAGCTCCTTCACCGTAAACAATGCCAAGTTTCTGCCCCAGCCTCGCATCGGGTTGGCGTGGAGTCCCTTCCAGGGCAGCACCGTAGTGCGCGCCGGCTTCGGCATCTACAACGATCTGCAAGACGCGCTCGGATACCGCATGGACCAGAACGCGCCTTTCAATCCCACGTACAGCATTGCGTCGCTGCCGGTGTCGCAACTGCCGATCAATCCCGCGCTCCCGGTGCCGGCAAAAGCGCTGCTGGTTCCCGGCGGCGTGCAACCGAACTTGCAGATGCCAACTCTGATTTCCTACTCCTTGCGAATCGAGCAGGCGCTGACCCCTAATACTTCGTTCACCATGGCCTACGTTGGTTCGCATGGTTATCACCAGTTGATCGGAGTTGACGCCAACGAGCCCGTGCCGGTGATCTGCCCCGCGTCGCCGTGCCCGGCGGTCTATCCTGCAAACTTCCCCGCGCCGCTGGCAGGTTCGCCGGTTCCGGCTGGAACGTACTACATCCCGGCAGGAACGCCCAGAGCGAATCCCAGCCTGGCGAATACCTGGACGTGGTTTTCGGAAGGCGACAGCAGCTATAATGCGCTGCAACTCGACCTGAACCATCGCTTCAGCAACAATCTGTCGTTCCGCGCGACGTATACCTGGTCGAAGGCGCTCGACGACGGCGATTCACTCAACCAGACAACTGCTGGAAACGCTCCCGGGCTGGTAGCGAATCCCTACAACATTCGCGCGGACTGGGGCTTGGCGACATACGACGTGCGAAATCTGGCTTCGATCAGCACGGTGTATGCACTGCCGTTCGGCATGGGCAAACGTTATGCCAACGGACTGAATGGTGTGGCCAACGGATTTGTGAGCGGCTGGTCGGTGACCAGCATCGTGGAACTGCAATCCGGATTTCCGTTCACCCCGCAGCTCAGCTATAACCCGTCGAACAATGGCGACACCCGCAATCCGGTGCGGCCGTTCACCAATCCGGACTTCACCGGCAGCGTGATTACCGGCAATCCAGCGCAGTGGTTCAATCCCGCGGCGTTCCTGCAGCCTCCGGCCAACAGCGGCTTCTACGGCAACCTGGGACGCGACACGCTGATTGGGCCAGGACTGGAAACCTGGGATTTCTCGGCCATCAAAGACACTCCGATTCATGAGCGGGCGACCCTGCAGTTTCGGGCCGAGATTTTCAACCTGATGAACCACACCAACTTCAACACCCCGAATCTGATTGTGTTCACGCCCTCGGGAGTTTCCGGGACTGCCGGCGCTATTACCAGCACGGCCACGACGGCTCGGCAGGTGCAATTTGCCTTAAAACTTCTTTGGTGAGCAGGAGGCCGAACACTCCTCGGCAGCGTCAACATCCGTGGGTCGCTGGTTTAAGCCCGGCCGCCACCCCTTGAATCAGTTATCGATTACAGCCCGGTCATTTTCTCCAGACGTTCCGGGTAGCGATCTCCTTCCACCTTGATCTGCGCCGCGGCGGCATCGATGTTGCGCAGATCTTCGGGCGTCAAGTGGATTGACACTGCTCCCATGTTCTCCTCCAGGCGGTTTAGCTTTGTCGTGCCTGGAATCGGAGCGATCCACGGTTTTTGCGCGAGCAGCCACGCCAAGGCGATCTGAGCTGGAGTTGCGCTCTTCCGCTGCGCAATCCCTCCGAGCAGATCGATAAGCGCCTGGTTCGCCTTGAGAGCCGGGGGCGTAAAGCGAGGCAGAGTGCTGCGGAAGTCGGAACTGTCAAACGTTGCATTCTTGTCAATCTTGCCAGTCAGGAAGCCTTTCCCAAGTGGGCTATAGGGCACGAAACCTATCCCGAGTTCTTCGAGTGTGGGTAATACTTCCTGCTCCGGCTTCCTCCACCACAGCGAATATTCGCTCTGCACTGCCGTGAGGGGCTGCACCGCGTGGGCGCGGCGAATGGTCTTTACCCCTGCCTCGGAAAGTCCGAAGTGCTTGACCTTGCCGGCTTGGATCAGTTCTTTCACCGCGCCCGCTACATCTTCGATGGGCACGTTCGGATCGACGCGGTGCTGGTAGTACAGGTCGATCACGTCGGTCTTCAAGCGCTTGAGCGACCCTTCGACCGCCTGCCTGATGTGTTCCGGCCGGCTGTTTACGCCTGCCGCCCCCGGCCGATTGTCGCTGCCACTGAGATCGAACCCAAACTTGGTGGCGATTACCACTTGCTCGCGAATTGGGGCGAGAGCTTCGCCTACGAGTTCTTCGTTTGTGAACGGGCCGTATACCTCGGCGGTGTCAAAGAATGTGATGCCACGTTCCACTGCGGCGCGGAGGAGGGACGTCATTTCCTGCTTGTCTTTGGGAGGGCCGTAGGAAAAGCTCATTCCCATACAGCCGAGCCCGATCGCGGACACTTCCAGATTGCTCTTTCCAAGTTTGCGCTTTTGCATTACTTCTCCTTCTAAATTCGAGGCCGGTTAAGATGCTTCCCGGGCACGCTGTTGTTCGCGCCAGCGAGTTCGATATGCAAAGCGCGCCATTGTGCATGCAAAATACGCCATCCCGAGATGATCTGGGCGAGCCAGACTCTAGTCGCGCGCTACTGTGATCAAGTAACGCAGCGCTCGTATTCCGGGGAGAAAGAAGTACGCGCCACCCCGCACCGTCACGAATTGAGGCAGGCCGTTGAGACGCCGCGGAAGCCCGCTGTCCTGTGGCAGCGAGAAATTGTCGGTATCCGCGCATCCGGGAATCGGCTGTCGGTTGCCCAGCAGAGGATCGCTTTCTCCGGTCATTCCGTTGAACTTGGTATTCATGATCCAGGCGCCCTGCACGAACTCGAATTGGCGGGAGATGCTCGCGTTGATGCAGATGAATTGGATTCCGTGTTCAGCGGTGTCGGGATAGTCGGGTTGGACGGCCTGCTCAGGCGATAGGCCTGGACCATACTCACGCCCGCGTCGCAACAAACGGTGAAAGCGCGTCGACGACATGATGTCCTGGCGGAGACCGGTTCCGGCGAAACCGAGATTGTGGATCAGGCGGGAAAAGAATCCCGTTGTACCCGGCGGAAAATCGGAGTTGCGCGGATTGGATCGTCGAATGTGCGCGCCGAAGGGACAGCGCGTGCCGTTGACATCGGAGTCATACGTAAATTGATTGGACGGATGGGCAGGCTTGACTCCCTCGATGGGCTGGCTGCTCAAGGGCATGAGAGGATCGCCATTTCGGTCGCGGCCCACCAGCGAAGACGCCAATTGCTCCCGCGCCTGCGGATCGGACTTCGCCTGGCGATCGGCAAACTGCCAGAAGCCGCGCACATCCTGCTGCAACTGCCGTAAGACCAGGTAGCTGCCATTGCGGCCAAGATCGCGCATCCCCGGCTTGTCTTCTGCCTCCGGCAACACTGCGCTGGTGCTGTCGCTGGCCAGCAGCGGCCGATCGGTGTACTTGCCGTACTCATTGGGATAGCCCAGTAGAAATTCTCCAAGACATGAAAGGTTGGTATACGCAATCTGATCGTCCGTGGTGCGACGGCGTTCCCAATCCAGCGAAGGTTCGCTGATTCCGTCCGTAAACCCGAAGGGCTCGACACCTTGCAGGTCCGACGTTGTAAGCGAATCCAAAACTTCGAATGCCGCAGCCCAGCCCTGGCCCTGGACGGTCCCGATCCAGCCTTCCAACAAGCCTTTCTGCCCGTACAGCATCAACAAGACATGAGGAGCTTTTCCAGGTCCGCCCCAACGCCAGTATTGCGGAGAGTTCGAGCCGATGTCTCCCAGCCGATGTGACCGGTTTTCTTCACCGCATATGCCGGAGAGAAACTCATCCGAGAATCCGGCAATTACATTGGCAGGAAGATGGAGCGCGTCCAGACCCTCCCGGGTGAACGCCACCTGCAACGCGGTTTGCGGAGCTTTGTCCAAAGCAACGGCGTTGGAAATTGGAGCGGAAGCAAGCCATTCCGCTGCGAGGCGCGCATCGCGAATACGGAGCAAGAGAAAGCTGGCCTCGGTGAGCGCGGTATAACCGAAGCGCACCAATCCCTGCACGTCGCTATAGTCCACCGCGTAACCGTTCACGTCTTGGTTGCTCCTAAATCAGCTGCAGCCATTTCTGCGCCTCGTCGTTGCTCATCGCTGGCTTCTCCAGTCCCTGTCGGATCAGCAAATTCCGGTGGCGATCGTACGCCGTCAGCCCCGGGAATGCGTTGTACCAGACGTCGGTCGGCAGTTCGTGACGCCGCAGGACGTACTTGAATTTCTGCTCATCTTTGGCGCCGTCGAGAATCAGCCACCTGGTTGTGGGATAGCCAACACCGTTGCCGAAAACCACGTTCAGTCCAAAGCCGACTTTGTTGATGAAGTCATCCATGTAGCTTTCCAGGCTGCCGTCGTAATTGCTGGCGAAGAGCAGCCGCTTCTTATCGTCGAGAAACACCCAGCGCGCGAAATGAATGGTACTGACGCGCGCCAGGCGCCCGCGGTTGTAAATATGCCGGGCGGTGTAGTTGATTACCCACAGGAGAAACGTCAGAAGCCAGCGGCGAAACGGGCCAGGCTTGATCTGTCCCATGGCGCTGAATTGGTTGGTTACGTCGTGATCTTCGAGCATCGCCAGTTGGTGTGCGTGCGCAGGATCGATGCGGGGCGCGATCTCCGGATCGGAGCGCTCATGACGGCGAAGTTGAATGAGGAAGATGGGCGAATAGATCAGCAGAAAGGGAAGCAGCAGCAGAAGCAGGAGTGGCACACCCAGCAGATGAATCAGGTTGCCAATCCACCAACCGATCGGTGTCGGCTGCGGAGGCGTTAGCGTCAGCCGTCCGGCCTGCTGTTGGGAGCGAACGTATTGTTGCAACGCGCCGTGTACTTTTGCTGCAGGCAGTGCAGCCAGGGTCGCGGCATTTTGCTGCGCGTAACTCACCAGGGCGTCATGCAGCGCAGCTTCCTCCCCGACCTGTCGCACCGTTCGTCCAATCCAGTTCACATAGATCGTTGCTGGGGAGACATTACGAGCTTTCATCCACTCCAGAAGGTTGGCATCAGGCTTGAAGTCGACGCAGTGAGAGAAAATGCGCTTCAATCCAGCACTCGCCCGCCGTACCAGTTCAGCCAGAAATACTTCCGCCGGCCCGTCGAAATCTCCTAAGAACGCCAGGAAGACGGGATAGTTAACCGGCGGCAATCCGTATGCCGTGATGTCATCGAGAGTCAGATCTTCGAGGATGAGGATCCGTCCGAAGTGCAAGGTATCAAACTGACCGAACGGAACCAAAGCATTTTGCGGGTCGACGACGCCTGGTTCGCGATTCATGGATGCGAGTAGCCGACGAAGATCGTCGATCCGATCAGCCACGATCGGCGCCAGCACCATGAAGTTGGACTGCGGCGTCATGAACTTGGAAATTGCAGCGCAAAATGGATGGTTCTGGTCTGTTTCCAATACACCAAACCGAGGTACATTCCCGGACTGATCTCACGAATTTCGTCGCGAACGTGTTCGGCGACCAGGGAAGTTTTCGAGTAGTCGAGCACAATGCATTCCTTTCCATCGAACCAACTCGCCGCCTTGTAAACCTCCGCGACAATGGCATTCACCCCGAAGGCCGTGATGCGATTCATCAGTGTTCCGTGAGCAGCGTCGAAGGTTTTGCCCTTCCAGTCGAAAATATTGATCACCTCGGCAATCTCAGATGAGAAGACAGTGCCTGAAGCAATGATGGCGGTGCCGTTCGCCTCTCCGTTCGGAATGTCGCCGGCCGGAGTGGCGCCGAAAAGATCGTCAAGTTGTGGTTGGGACATCGCCAACAACTGCGCTGCAGTGTACGCCATAGGATTCAATCTCCTCGATGTCCGCCGGCGAGTGCAGACGGATCCAGCGTTCTAATTTGAAAAGCGCCCGGGGAATTTTCGCCAACTATGGCGGCAGAGCGAGGTTTTGTCAATGGCATGGTAGTGCCCACCGGGAATGCCGCAGAGTTGGACAGCGTCAGTCGAAAACTTCGTCTCCGGTCGGTTCATAGTGCGGGGTCGCGTTCATGTTGTGGCGCAGGGTAGAAAGCACGAAATACATGCGTTTCCGGGCGCGGCTCTGATTGCCCAACGGACGGTGCTCGGCGATACAGTGCCAGGGATTGTAGGAAAGCTGCTTCTCAAAGTTGATTTGCGCTGGCGAGTTGAATTGTTGGCTCGGAATGCGCAGCGTAGCCGCTGATATGCGAGGCGAAAGCTTCTCCGGCCACAGCACAGCATTGTTCTCGATGGGCATGAGGTACGGATCCGTTTGCAATTGCAGGCGAATATCGAACTCGGCATCTTCTTGCGAAAGCGTAGCCGCCATCGCGTTGCGCAGATAGTCGTCGGGAGGACGGAATGGCAAGCGTGGCACGCGAGTTCGCTTATTGGATTTCGGCCACATCGAATATTGCATGGCCTGTCCCTCACCCAGCAGGTATGGAACACAGACTGAAATAGGGAGCTTCCAGCGGACTGCTCTGTGTCTTGATCCATAGAGATTGCATGATGAGATCGAGCACGTGCGAACGATGAAAATTGAGGAAGTAGAAAATCTGCGCGTTCTGCAGGCTCTCGATCTGCAACTGCGCATTGGCGTTGACATCTGGTGTAACGAAGGTCGGAGTCGATACGCCGGTCATGTCCTGGGTGAACTTTTCTTCTTCCATCAACTTCGGCCCGGGCACCCCCATCAGCTTAATGCTCATGCTCATGAAGCCGACGTCCTGGATGTCGGGCGTGATGTAAGGACCGGGTCCGGAGAAGCGCACCCAGGCGCGATAAGTGCGCGGTTGGGCGTAAATGCCGTGGCGCAGTTCGGCAGGGAGATTGTCCTGAACAATGAACTCGGCCCGCACGATGCCGTGCGTCTTAGTGTTGCCTCCGCGCTCAAATCCTCCCGGTTTCCATAACAGCCGCATCTGTTTTTCAAAGCTTGAAATGATGGAGTCAACCCACGCATCCTCGTCCGGAACCGGCCGCTCCTCGGCAATCTTGAAGGCTTCGTTGGGACGCTTGCTGTTGATTAACGCGGTCGCCAGGCGTGCTATGGGATCACGTAACAAGGCATCGAAGGCAGGACGATAGAACGGATCGAAGCGGCGTTCCAGATGCACGAACGCGGTAGAGGCATCGCTCAGCCAGTTCAAGAACGCCGAGCCGGTATTGGCTTTCGGCTGCGGACGACTCGTGTTGGAACCGAGGTCTGGCATAGGCCACGAGCCTGTTGGGGATTTACGCGCCAACTATGGCGGCGGAGCAAACATTTGTCAATGGCAAGAAGGTTCCGGCGACTGGTGAGTGCGGCCCTTATCCCGCCGAACTCTTGGCATCCGCCAGAATCACGTCGGCTGCTTTCTCTCCAATCATGTAGACGGAACTGGCGATGAAGAATCCGGGGATGCGGGGAAAGACCGAGGCATCTACCACGCGCAATCCCCGCGTCCCATGGACGCGGAAGTCGCTGGACAGAACGCCGTTCTGCTCGCGCGGCCCGATGGGACAACTACAGGATGCATGGTGTCCCCAGGCGGTGTGACGGACGTAGTCGCGCAGGTCCTCAGGAGATTGCACGCCCGTGCCCGGCGATTCTTCTTCGGCAATCAAGCCGATTTTTTCCAGATGTGCGGTCATCTTGCGCACGAACCGAATTCCGTCCACCACCGAGTCGAGATCCTGTTGCTGGTCGGGCGTACCCTCCTGGAAATATCGAAAGTTGACGTTGGGAGTATCGCGCGGATCAGCTGAGCGCAGGGTCACTTCACCGGCACGGTTATTCGTGTGAGCCTTCAGCACGGCCCAAGTCAGGTAGTTCAGATGTTCGGCAAACTGCCGGGAATAGCCGGGATAGTAGCCATCGAAGCGTCCCAGCAGCGCCATGCAGAACAAGTCAGGCAGCGGCCGTTCGGGCGCCGATTTCTTGAAGAGCGTGAGCACCGCGCCGTTGGTGATGTAAGGGCCCTCGCGCCGGCTTTGCCATTGTCGGAACTGCGGATCGCTGGAGTCGAATTTTGCGCCGCGAAACAGCGCCCACTCGGCGAAATTCATGCGATGAACCACTCCGGCTTCGTAACGATCCTGCAAGTTCTTGCCTACCCCGGGCGAATCGACTTGGACCTCGATTCCGTGGCGTTCAAGATCGGTGCGCGGACCAATGCCCGAAAGCATCAGCAGCTGCGGCGTGTTGAACGCTCCGCCGGCAAGAATTACCTCACGGGAGGCTCGCAGCTCACGGCGTTCACTTTCACCATTGTTCGCTCGGCTAGAGGCGCGGTAAAGGCGCTCCCCGCACAGGTATTCCACGCCAATCGCACGCTGATGGTCATCGAAAAGCACGCGCGTGACCAAAGCATTCAATTCAATCCTGAGCCGCTTCGGGTGCTTGGCCGCGACTTGCAGCACCCGCTCGCGCGAACCGTTGCGGGCATGCTTGTGCGTGGTCAATGGCAGATAGCGCAGTCCAATCGAGTTTTCCTTGACCGTGCGCCAGTCGTTGGGATCGAGTTGACTTTCGAGCAGCCAGCGCGCCCGGTCCACCTTTTCCCCGATGTCCTCAGCGGCCACACAGGCTGACTCGGCAATCACCTCGAACAGCTTGTAGTTGTTGATAGGCATCATGGGAATGGCCTTCTCGGTGTGCAACCAGCCCCGAAAGCCGTGCCGCGTCGGATTGATTCCCAGCCAGGAAAGCCAGCGGTAGTACGGAAAGCGATAGTTACAGTTCTCCAGACGCTGGAAATACTTGCGCATGTTGCCCGCATTCCACGACGAATCTCCCGTGAGCGTGGCGATATTGTCCCAGTCTGCATCGTGGGGATAGACCAGGATCATGGCGTTGTGAGCCGTACATCCGCCGAGTGTGGCTGCCCGCGGATAGAGAATCCCATCAACGAGCTGACCGTTATAATCGGCCACATACTTCGGGTCCCGCTGCTGCATCTGTTGGTCGCGATAGTGACGCACGAAGAAGTCCCACTTCATGGCTTCGTTCTCGGAAGCGAAGGCGTGGAAAACCGGGACATCGTAGTCGTAAGGAAGGCGATTGACATCAGGGTGGAGCGAATCGCCGCCCTGCATTTGTCGAGGATCGCCACCGGCTTCCAGCAGGATCACAGTGTGTCCGGCTTCGGCCAGGCGAGCTGCAACCGTTCCTCCGCCCGCGCCCGAACCCACTACGATGTATTCGCAATCGGCCGGCGCGCTAGTTTCGGATCCCATCGAGCGTTCTCCTTGGGCTTGACGACTCACAGCTTACGCGAAACTGAGAGTGCGTTCTAAATGAGCATGGAAAAGTGGCCGACTTGCGGCGGCGGCAATTATATCCAAGCGCGCTCAGCGTTTTGAGATACTCCGCGTTGTTCCGTGGCGCTCGCTTAGGCGGACTCGTTACCACTAATTTGCTATGGCTCTCAGGTTGTGCTTTCGCTATAGTCTCACCAACAAAAAGTAATTGTTCACGGGGCGAGATTCGGCCGGCGTTTCCGTCGCCAGCCTTTATCGCAGGAGTGGAAGATATCTCCTGTGCTTACCACTTCTGTCCGTTGGATTACTCTTGAACGCCCTGGCCAGACGCCATCCCGACTTCGGTAAGGAGCGCTACCTCATGACTCGGTCAAGATGTCTGTTGTTTGAGTACTGTGGGCTGGTGCTTCTCCTAGCGCTGATGAGCTGCAGCCGGAGCCCCAAGCCCGGCGAAGTTGAGGATGAAGCGCGCCTGGCTGGACGGCCGGCGTCATCGTTTCCGGCAGCCGATGAAGATTACTTCCACGACATGGATCAAGACGCGCACGGCGTGCTGACGCTAACTCCCGATGAGATTAAAGGTCGCAACATGTGGCTGGTGTGGACTGGCGGCAATGATCGTCTGTGGGACGTAATGACCTTGAAGAGTGTGGGAACCTTCGATTTGCTGAAAACGATTTCATCGTATCCCGGATTGAAGGCCAGTCGCGATAACAGGTGGAATTACCTTGGGCTGGTGAACGAACCTTGCTTTAAGAAGGCAACCGGTCCCGATCCTAACCGATACGGTCTTTGGCTCGACAGCCGCGATCCCAGTTGCCCTCCCGACCCGTTCGAGAACGAGAACAAGTATCCGGGCGTAAAGATTGGCGCACGTGGTAAGAACATTCCCGTGGGCTCGTACTATGGCTACGCGACCGGCATCGTCGGGCTGCGATTGTTTCCCAATCCCGCGTTCGATGAAGCGGCGGCCAAGAAGTGGGATCCGAAACGCTATTACGACGATCCCAACTATTACAACGACAAGAATCTGATACGTCCCTACCGCGTCGCCATGTCGTGCGCGTTTTGTCACGTGGGTCCCAGCCCCATTAAGCCTCCTGCCGATCCCGAAAATCCTAAGTGGGAAAACCTCAGCTCCAATGTGGGCGCGCAATATTTCTGGATCGACCGTATTTTTGCCTGGGCATCGGATCCCACAAGTTTTCCGGTCCAGCTTTTCCATACGTCGCGCCCGGGCACGCTCGATACTTCGCTGGTCTCGAGCGATAACATTAACAATCCGCGCACTATGAACGCGGTCTACGGATTGTTGCCGCGCCTGGACGTTTCCGAGCGTTGGGGAAAAGAGACGCTGGCCGGAGGAGAGCTCAACGACAAGCAATTCAACGAATATGTTCACCAAGGACCGCTGACTGCGTTCTTTCAGCCGCCCGATACGGTGTACACGGCTCGCATCCTGAAAGACGGATCTGACTCTGTGGGAGCTCTGGGAGCACTCAATCGCGTTTATCTGAACATCGGACTGTTCAGTGAGGAGTGGTTGCTGCACTTCCGGGCGCTACTCGGTGGAGAGCCCATCACTCCCATCGAAATTGCGGTCGCTAATAAGAATTCCGCTTACTGGGAAGCCACCGAGGCGCAAACTCCCGACATGGTATTGTTCTTCCTCAAAAGCACGGCGCCACACTTGCTGAAGGATGCACCGGGCGGCGATGCGTATCTCACGAAGGACAAGGCCAAGCTGGAGCGCGGCAAGATCGTCTTCGCCGAACGTTGCGCGCGCTGCCACTCCAGCAAGATTCCCGACGGCGCTTTCGGGATGGACGCTGGTAAAGGCTGCTCGGGCAAAGACTACCTGAACTGCTGGAATCAGTATTGGGCGTGGACTAAGACCGATGACTTCAAGACCAAGATGCGAGCCATCGTCCAGAAGCCTGACTTCCTCGACGGGAATTATCTGTCCACCGACATGCGCGTGCCGGTGACATTGCTGCAGACCAACGCGTGCAGTCCACTGGCCACCAATGCCATCGCCGATAATATCTGGGACAACTTCTCGTCACACACCTACAAAGAACTTCCGTCGGTGGGAAGCATCACCTGGTACCACCCGGTTACCGGGCAGCCGCAAACCTACCAGATGCCGGCGGGTGGCCGCGGCTACACTCGTCCCGCATCGCTCATCAGCGCCTGGTCCACGGCTCCTTTCCTGCAGAACAACAGCGTGGGAAAATTCAATGCCAGTCCTTCGGTCGAAGCCCGTGTCGATTCCTTCAACGACTCCATCGAGCAGATGCTGTGGCCGGAGAAGCGCCAGAAAGATTCTGTTCTCGGCGATAAAGTTCCAGGGACCATCGATCGCACCACCACGACCAGCTACCTTCGTGTTTCGTCTGGATATCTGCCCGATCTGCTGAAGCCTCTACAGAGTTTTGGGCAACGCTTCTTTCCCTGGCTGGTTGGGGATGACGGCATCGTGATTGGGCCAATCCCCGCCGGAACGCCGGTTGACCTGCTGGCAAATATCGATTTGCTGGGCGAGACAACGGGCGTCGAAGACAAGGTAAAGCATCAGGAAAAAGTGGTGGCTTTACTGCTTAAGATGAAAACAGATCTGGAGAGTCTGCCTAAAGGCGCGAGTGATGAAGACGCGAAGAAGGTATTTGCCAACCTCGTCGACCCGCTGCTTCAGGTCAGCAAGTGTCCTGACTTTGTGGTCAATCGCGGCCACTACTTCGGAACCAGCTATTTTCAAGAGGAACCGGCACTCAGCGATGACGACAAGCGTGCCCTGATCGAGTACATCAAAACGTTCTAGAGAGGCTAAACTTATCCGAGGCTGTTCCTTTTGATTTGCCTGCAAGGATGCCATGGGAAAAGTAGTGGTTTGGCTCGGCGTTCTGCTGGTTTTGACCATCGCCGTCGCGCTGTTCCTCTTTTATCGCTCTGCCAGTGCACCTGTACCCGATGACGCCAAGGCTGCGGGCAAAACGGTCGCCGACTTTCCGCAAACTGCATCTCACGCCTTCGACCAGATGGATGGCGGCATCACACTGAGCGATGACGAACGGCAGGGCAGAAACACATGGCTTTTGTGGACGGCCGGCGATCAAGTGTTCTGGGACCACATGGCGCAGCATGGGCTGGGAACTGCCGACCTGCTGAAGACCATCGACTCCCGCCTGCGAAATTCGCGGTTTAAAGACATGGGGCTCATCAATCAGCCTGGGTTCGCGCAAGCCACTCGGCCTGACGAGTACGGTCTGTGGCTCGATACCGGTCCGCAAGAAGAAGGTGTCGATGCAGCCGTGTATGGAAGGCCGTCGGGCATCGTGGGATTACGCGTTTATCCCAATCCGAAGTTTGATGAGGTTGCTCGCACGAGATGGAATCCCGAGCGTTATTACGCTGATTCCGATTACTACAACGATCCCAACCTGGTGCGGCCTTACGTCGTCGGCATGGCGTGCGGATTCTGTCATGTGTCGTTCAATCCGGTTAAGCCACCTGAAGATCCCGAAAAACCAGCGTGGGTGAATTTGTCGTCCACTATAGGAAACCAGTACTTCAACGCCAGCCGCATCTTTGGAAATGGCACCGCCGCGGATAGCTATGCCTATCAGCTGTTTCACTCCTGGTCGGCGGGCACGGTGGATACTTCGTTCATCGCCACAGACAATCTGAACAATCCGAGCAACATGAATTCCATCGTTGCTCTTCCGGCGCGCATGACGGTAGCGCACGAGGAAGACATTGCCGGCGGCGCACTGAACTTTCCCGGCGAACAGAAGCGCATGGCGGTGCCGCACGTTCTCAAAGACGGAGCCGACTCTGTGGGACTAACCGGTGCACTCAGTCGTGTCTATGTCAGCATCGGCGAGTACAGCCAGGAATGGCTGCGCGATCACAACGCAATTGTCGGCGGCATGGCGCAGCGGCCCTTTGAGATTGCCAAGGCGTACAAGAACTCCGTGTATTGGCAAGCCACGGCCGAACGTGTGCCCAATCTGGCCAAGTTTCTGATCACGATGCAGGGGCCAAGGCTGGCTGACGCTCCGGGTGGAAGGGCGTACCTGACGCAAGATACAACTCTCTTGCGGCGTGGCCAGATCGTCTTCGCGGAGAATTGCGCCAAGTGCCACTCCAGCAAGCAGCCGCCGGCCGGGACCGCGACAACCCAACAGCAGTATCTCGAGTGGATGCGAAGCGAGGTTCAGAAGCCGGATTTTCTTGATAACAATTTCCTTTCCACCGAGGAGCGCATCCCAATCGATGTAGTGCAGACGAATGCGGCGCGAGCACTGGCGACCAATGCCACTCAGGGATATGTCTGGGACAACTTCTCGTCGGAAACCTACAAAACGCTGCCCTCAGCCGGCGAGATCGACGTGCAGAATCCGTTCAATCTATCGACGCAAAAGTTCCAAGCGTCCAACGGCGGACCCGGCTATTACCGCGTGCCGTCGTTAATTGGTATCTGGGCGACCGCGCCGTTCCTGCACAACAATGCGCTGGGCAATTACACCGGCGACCCTTCGGTCGCTGGCCGGATGAAAGCTTTCGATGACGCGGCCGAGAAATTGCTTTGGCCAGACAAGCGGCTCGGCCTGGCTTCCATTCCGCGCACAACAGCTGAGAGCTATATTCAAATTCCCGCGTCTTACCTGCCTGCCGAGCTGCAGACGCTCACCGACGGCGGCTTTCTCAACATCGGTCCGATTCCTGCCGGTACGCCCATCGACCTGATTGCGAATGCCGATCTTGACTTATCGGACAAAAGCAAAGCAGTCGACCGCGTGAAGCTCATCGCCAAGGCGCAAGCCGATCTCATCCAGATAAAGTTGAAGAAGCTGGATTCCGCCGCGACGCAAGCGGTGCTGGCGAATCTCATCCCGGACCTGCTGAAGATCAGCAAGTGTCCGGACTTTGTAGAAGACCGAGGTCACTACTTTGGGACACAGCTTCCCGACGGCGACAAACGAGCGCTCATCGAATACATGAAGACGTTCTGACAGTGCCGCATCCTTACAGCTTTTCGACCGCGTCCGCTACGCAATCACACAACGCGCGCCGGGTGGTCATCAAGGCAGAAAAGTGGCCGGCAGGAAGCCAGCGCAGAGTGCTTCCCGGCCAATGCCGATGCAAACGCTCGGTCTCACTGCGTAAGACATAGCCATCGCGCGTGCAGCCGGCGATGACGGCAGCGTCGGTCCGGACAGGAGAACCGTAGCGCGTGATGTCCGCGGCGTCGAAGAAACGATGTAAGCGCTCCTGCGCAGCGGCGCGTTGTGCCGGTCCTCCGCCCAGGCCATCGAAGTCCACACCCCACGACATCAGCCCGCGAGTATAGATGTTGCTGGCTGAGGCGCCCGTGGCCAGCGCCGCGCAGGCTAGCGGAAATGGCGAAACCGCAGCCGTGATAGCGGCCATATGTCCACCCATGCTGTAGCCCGCAACTGCGAGCTTTTCATATTGACCGAGCAGGTGGGTGAGCAATGCCCGCGCTTCCAACACCATGCCCAATGCCATCAGCGCCTGATCACTGACCGTGATAAACGAGGGGCCGCCCGGCGTACGGCGGCGTCCATAAAAAGGATTTTCCACCAGATAAAGATCGAGCCCGCGCGCGACCAGCGAACCAAACACGCGCTCGCGCACAAAGTAGCCTTCATCGTGAGAACCTGCCAGCAGCACGCAGGCATTCCGATTACCTTCACACGACCAGGCGCGCACATGTACTGCATTGCTCTCAGTGGGCAGAGAAGCCAGGGGCGAGGCAAATGTGCCGTCGCGCCGAGCCGTGCGACCGCGCCGGCTTGTGGCGTGCCAATTTATGGAAACTCTGCAGGGCGGATCGGCTTCGGATACGGTCCCCCAAAGGCTGGCCAGGAACTGCTCGTCGCCCCAGCCTTGGGAGAACATCTTGGAGCGCCGCGACAGCAAAGCGACCATCAAGTCGAGGGGATGCGCACCAGAGGTGAGATGCTTCCCCCGGAATGCGCGCCGCAGGCGAACGATCTTGGGTTGCATTTGGGTGGGCACTTCCATTGAACGTTATTCCAGATGATATCCCAACAACGGCCGGCGGCCGAGTTGCCCGGGCCTTCGTTTTCTTGGATGCACAAATGCTCCGCTGGGCGATAAAAACATAGAGGCTGGGTAGACTGCGCTCGATGCACTGGATCTGAGGTGCGAAAGCGGTGACTGAGAAGCAAGAACGCACCGGGTTCGAAAGGTTGATCCTGTGGGGTTATTCGTTGCTGCGATTCAGAAGACTGCGACGGGCTGATGCTGAACCCTCAGGTGCGACGCCGCTCATACGATCCTGATATTGTTTTCCCCAATGATCTGGAATACCGATAACAGATGTGTAACGCCCAAAAGCTGGCGAATCGGCTTGCCCAGGTTCATGAGTTTTAGCGAGCAGCCTGTCGATTTCGCCGAGACGTACGAACGCACCAGCGCGCCCAGTCCCATACTGTCCATATGAGTCAAGTCGGTCAAATCCAGCACGATCCCTTTAAACTCAGGGATTAGTTGCTTGATCTCCAGGTAGAAGCTATCGCTTACCCCCGCCACTAACCTGCCGCTACATCGCACCACGGCAGCATCGCCCCTGCGATCAATGGCAAGCGTGAAGCGGCTTGTGGCGGCTTCTTCAGACATTTGAACCTTGCCTCGCGAAATATAACGAACGCCTTGAAATTGCAGTCGGGAGATTGTCACACATCGAGGGCAGGAATAAAACGCTTATCCTGCAGGTGTCAGTTGCCGGGCGGAACTAAATGCGAACGGTGAGGACGTCGGCGGAAGTCACCATCGCCGACTCTAAGCGATCGGGTCGGCTTGACTGATGTGCAATCTGACCGGCAGGCGGAGCAGGAATCGGGTCCCTTGACCAACCACGCTGGTGGCGTCAATCTGACCGCCATGGGACTCCACAATGCGTCGCGCCAACGACAAGCCGAGGCCGGTACCGTGTCCCTTGGTGGTGAAGAACGGGCGAAAGATGTTAGGTAAAACTTCGGGCGGAATACCTTTACCTTCGTCAGCCACGGTAATAAGCACATCATCAGCGTCGGATTCCAGGGTGACGCGAATGGTACCCGGCTTGTCCATGGATTGAATGGCGTTAAGCAGCAGGTTCAGCAGGACCTGGTTGATCTGATTGGGATCGTGGTCAACCAGGGGCAATTTGTCGGGTTTTTCCAGCTCGACCATGATGCGCTTGGTAATCGCCTGTTGACGCGCGAACATGACCGCGTGCTCGGCAGTCGCGCCGATATCGCTGACCCGGAACTGCGGCGGCTTGGGGCGGGCGATCTCGAGCAGTTCGGTCAGAATGCGATTGATCTGGAGCGCTTCTTCTTTTGCGTCCTTGATGACGGAACGAGCCGGGCTGTTGGGCGGCAAATCGCGTCCGACGATTTCAATGACACCGGCGATTCCTGCCAACGGATTACGGATTTCGTGCGCCAGTCCAGCGGCCAGCTCTCCCAGGGTGGCGAAGTGTTCGGCCCGTGACATCTGGGTCTGATGCAATCGTTGAATTTCCTCGCGGCTGGCTTTCAGTTGCGCCACCATATCGTTGAAGTCGCATCCCAAGTCGCCGATTTCGTCATTGCGCCCGCAGAAGCTGACGGAAGCGTTCATATCGCCCAGCCGTACTCGGGCTATCTTGTCTTGCAATTCGAGCATAGGACGGCGCACCGAAACGGCAAACACCATAATGACGGCAGCGCAGATCAGGAAGGCTCCCGCAGTTGCGACAGTAATGACCACATGGCGCTCGCCGGCAGCCAGCGACAAAGACACCAGCACGAACAGCAGCAACCCATTCAGCAAAACGGCGGCGACAGGCAGCGCCGCCTTGAGTGCCCAGTTGATGTGCCGCTTGCGCGCGACCGGAGTGGGCTCGACGGCAGGTGGAGTTTTTGCGCCGGGCAAATCGTCAATCCGTAGTGTCGCTGATGCCGTCATTGTCGAATGTCTCTTCCTGACACTTGCCCCAAGATTTCAATCCAGGGCTGGCGAAACGGAACTGATTCTTTGGGGCCTTCTTTTCCTCAGCCCATGCCGACCAGCCCTGATTCCTCAGGCGTACGCGTGTAAGCCGGGAAGCAGATACGTGACGCCGAGGAAGGTGAAGATCACGACGCCAAATCCTAGGATGGCGAAGTACGCGGCCCTACGCCCGCGCCATCCGCGCGTGATCCGCATATGTAAGTAGCCGGCATAAACCAGCCAGGTGATTGCGGCCCAAGTCTCTTTCGGATCCCAGCTCCAATAGGAACCCCAGGTGCGGTTTGCCCAGTAGGCGCCGGTGGCAATCATGAAAGTGAGCAACGGAAAGGCGATACAGATGGTCTTATAGGTAACGCGATCCAGAGTGTCGGCGGAGGGCAGCAGGCCTTGCAGGTCGGTGCGTCTCCATAAGAGCATCAGATAGAGCAGGGAAGCGAAAATACCCGTCACCATCCCTCCCAATAGGAAGGGGCTGGCGGCCAGGCTGGTCGGGAAGAGTCCATCCTGGTCGGGTGACGGGTAACTGGCATCGCGTACACGAAGAGCGAACGCAGCCAGGACAGCAATCTGCAACAAGATGCTGACGAATATCGCCTTGTTGGCGGTGCCATAGAACGAATCGTCACTCTTTACACGGCTGACCAGGTACAGCGCCAGGGGAGCCACAGCGGCTAGCGCGCCGATCACAAACAGCCAGCCTAGATCAGGCACGGTTACGAACAGCCGCATGCCTCGGCCAATAAACATGTCTGACTTGTTCCGCACGTCCCAGGCGGTTACCGACAGGCCGCCCCATCTCTCGAAGCGAGTGGCGACAATGGCGACGTAGATCGCGCTGACCGTCGCGCTGGTCAAAGCCAGGAATGTTTCGGTCTTAAAGTTGTCCTTGATCAAGAACATCATGGCCAGAGCGAAGCTGACGGCACAGGCGGCGTAAGCCAGCATGGCCAGAGTTACGTGCACATGCAGCCAGGTGGATTGCAGTGCCGGAACCAGCGGCCGCACCTCAGACGGCAACAGCTGCATCAGGATGACGCAGACTACGGCCAGTGGCATGGTGATGCTGCCGATGATCTTCACCCCAAACTTCTTTTCCGCGACCAAAGTCAGGAGCGCAACCGTCCAGACGAAGCTGAGTAGCATTTCATAGATGCTGGCGAAAGGAGGACGTCCGGAAAGATACCAGCGATGCGCCACCGCCAAGGTGTTGGCGATCAGGCCGATCGCGGTAGCCGCGGAAGCGAACTTCACGTAACGGGTCATGCCCGTGACCCCGAACCCCATGTAGAGCGCGCCTGCGGCTGCATAGAAGATGAGGGCTACATATAGAAGATTGCTTTCACTGAACAGGCTTCCGCCCGACTTGGCTGCGCCCAGCAGAGCGACGATTAGCAAAAACGATACTGAAAGTCCTACCAGGACGAGCAACGCATTTCCGCCGGTCGCGGCAGGCTCTTCCATTTGTACAATTCGTGCTCGGGTTGCCATCTTTCTCTCCTTCGTCTTTCGCCCCGCTGCGCGCAAAAGCGGCGCGTCGAGGCCCGGTTCTTACTTCACTCCCGCCAGGGTCAGTTCCGGTTGTTCCTTGTGTGCTGAACGGGGAATTGCCGATGCGCTTTCCAATTCAGTGCGAATGTTGTCGACCAGTTCGTTGAACTTCTGCTCAAAGCGATCGCGGTTCTTGTTGGCCTGACCGCCGATCCACAGCACCAGACGGCCTCGCCCATCGGGTACAGCGGCGACCCAGACCCGCATGTGGACCATGTAGAAAGCTACAAACAGCCCCGCGCCCATCAAGAGGACACCGCTCCATACCAACCATTGCCCCGGCTCGTGGGAGACTTCCAGGCCGGTGAAGTAACCCATCTGCATGTCGCGATATTGGAAGCTGTAGTTGGTCTTCTCGCCTTGTGCGCTTTCGTTGTAAGCCGGGAAGATCCACAGCTTGGCGTCATCGCCCGTGGCTTTGTTCTTCACTTGCAGACGGAAGGCGGGATTCACGGGATCATCGGAGCGCTTGAAGACCTGGTTATCGCGCACGAAGAAGTCGGGAATGTATTCCGCCAGGGTGACGCTGCTATTCGCGTCGAGGTCCAGCGGTTCATTCATCGCCAACGTGATCTCGCGCGAAGCGCCGCCTTCGGGAGTGGCTATAACCTTTAATCCATCCAGCTTGCCCGTGGTTCCAAAGCTGGCTTGATAGAAGCGCAGGCCCTGATGGATGAGGGGGTCGTTGACGACGATCTCCTTCGATTCGGCTTCCTGGCCGTTCTGTACTACGGTGAGCTTTGACCACCAGCGTTTGGGTGAGCCGTCCGCATAGTTTTCCTGCCCGGCTCCGTTGCACTTCAAGCTGAACGGAAGCTGCCTGGTCCCACCGGCACGCAGTTCAATGGTGTTGCTGGTCTGCCCCTTTTGCAGCGCCATGAAGCCACTGAAACCGTAGACTCCGTCGATGATGGCTCCGGCGAAGATAAGAAGCAGGCTGGCGTGGACGATGTACACCGCCATGACCGAGAAACGATGACGTTCGGAGAACAAGGAGGGCTCGTTCCTGTCGGCGATGCGTTCGACCGGCCAGCCTGATTTCTTCAGGCCCCGTTCCGCAGCATTTAATCCATCTTCAGCATTGGTGATAGGCAGTTCCACCCGATTCTGGACCGCGGAGCGAAAGTGCGAATCGGTTTTGCGATAAGGGCGCGCGTAGAAGCGCCAGGCGTTGGGGAAGCGATCAATCGAAACCAAAATGATGCTCAGGCTCACCAGCCCAAGCAGGCTCATAAACCACCAGGCATGAAATATATCGGTCAGGCCGAGGCGATCGAGCCACAACAGCGTTGCCGGGGAATACGCTCGCGCGAGTTTATCGGGATCGGTGGCGGGACGCTGCAATATAAATGTCCCCAGCGCTGCCGCGAGGCCGACCAGAATCAGCAGGACGACGCCGGTGCGCAGATTCGACAGGGTTTTATGAATGCGTTTTGGTATGGATAGAAGGCTGAAAGCCATGTGCGCTCCTTCCCGTGAGCATTTGACAAATGCACGTCGGAAGCCACAACGCCAGTACGGCGTAAGTTGTTGCCGCTGCGGTCACTTGCTTAAGGCCCGGATTCGGGGACGGCCCGCGAGGTGAGCCTTATCACCCATTGTGGTGATGAAACCGCGCATTGGGAATCTTGTTGAGTTGGGCGGGCTGCGGGCCTTTGGTTATTCGGCGCGACGATAACAATAGATGTAATCCGTCATCACGGGTGGTCCGGTCATGGGTATCTCGGTAACCTCAACTTGCTCTAGGCCTGAGGGCACGGTGTCCGGCAGTTTGTCGTTGGAGAGAAGATAGCCACCCGGTTTCAACATGCTGGCGACATTCGCTCGCGCCAGCGACTGCTCAAACCCTCCGTAGTAGAGGAAGATGTTGGTTCCGATGACCAAGTCGAATCGCTCGCCGGGAGCCAGGGGCAACCGTTGGTACACGATGTTCATATCGACGGGCTTAATCCGGTTGACCACCGCCGAGCGGATCTTCACCGCTCGGGTGGCAAAGCCCGGAGATCCGGGCGGCACCTGGATAGCGGCAACGGGTTGTCCGATCTGTGCCCCTAACCTCTGCCAATAGGTTGTAAAACTGGCGCGGAAGTCGTCGCTCCAACGGCCCTCCGTGAACCAGGGCAGTTGCACAGTATAATCCCGCCCCGCAGCGGCGTTTTTCTTAGCAGCTTGGATGTGAACGTTGACCCGTGGGCTGATGTCGAGTGTGTAGACTTCGACGATTTGCGGGTTCGACAAGCCTAAACGCACAAGAGAATCCAACACGGCGAAAGGCTGCGTCGTTTGTGGCGGATAGTAATCGACTCCCTGTTGTTTGTTGACGAAGTCGAGGCCCGGACCCACGATGGCAACGCGCTGGATGGTTCCTGGCTTCAGCCTTCCCTGCTTCAGCAGCGTCTGCAAGCTCAGATCGAGATCGTAGTCGGGCCACAGGTTGCTGTCCAGAGAGATGCCGCGATGTTCGAACATCTGGTCGCGATTGGCTTTGGCTTGCTCCCGCGCTTGCAGAAACTCCTTCTGCATTCGGGCCAGATTTGCCAGTAGATAGGCTTTGAGTTTCTTGCGTTCAGCCGGCGAGTTGAGAGAAAAACCCCTCTTCTCGAGGAAGGTGCGCATCTCGATGAAACCCTGGTTTCCGTTGGGCGTGGCCAGCGCCTTGATCAGATCGTTCGCCCGGTTTTCAGCGAAGGCATTCACCAGGCTGCTTTGCCCATAGAGCACCAGATACTCATCGTCAATGCGATATTCCTTGGTGTAGGTGACGCCAAAGCGCAGGAGGTTGGTTAGGCTGTCTTCTTCGCCGGTGTCCAAGCGTTGGCGCACCTGCGCATCCGACTTTTGGAGCCAGGCGATCCAGTCCTGGGAGCTTATACTCGCACTCGGGCCGGAGCTGTTACCGGCGTCCATTTTCTGAAGGATCGGCTGCGCCGAGTAGAGCGGCATGAATTCGGGAGCAGGCGTCTGTGCGGAAGTTGCGCAGGCGAAGCTAGCAAAAGCAACGAGGCTCAGAAGGAGTTTGCGAGCAGCACGCTTCCAGTCGACGAAACGCGGAATCAGTTCGCGGTCCCAAGGAGCCATAGTCATACCGTTAGCGAAGCATTTCTCCTGCCATTGACACTCCGGACGTAACCTGCGAGAGGGACTCGGGATAGCCATCGTTGGGAAGCTCATACAAGTGATGCCGGTGCGAGAAATAGCCCAGAAATCTGCGGCGATTCGCGAGATAGACGTAGCAGAGGCGGCGAACTCAGTTAGTCGCTAGTGGGGGATTTCACCTTCGAATGCGGAGGAAAACCCAATTCCGCATCCCCCAAGGCATCAAGAACCGTGCGCACCATCTTCTTCTAAGCCATTCTGAATCATCGGCTTAGTCGATCTGTTGGGATCGGCCTCACTGCGGTACGTGACGTGCTCAATACAGGTTGGTTGGGGTGGAGGTTGCTGTGAAGGCAGTACGGTTGATTCTGGGTCTGGTTCTGATCGCAAGCGCGAGCTGGCTGCACGCCGCCACCCATCCGGTTCCTCTCGACAAAAACACAGACTCGGCGAAATGCATCGAGTGTCACGGAGATAAAGCCAAAGGTAAAAACGTCCACTCCGCGATCGCCATGGGCTGCACCAGCTGTCATGAAATCCGGGTCAACAAAGACGTCACCCGCGTAAAGCTGATCACCACCACCCCGCAAGCGCTCTGTATCACCTGCCACGCCGACAAAAATGCGGCCGACCTGAAGGGCAAAGTTCATCCTCCCGGAGTTCGCGACTGCCTTAAGTGTCACGACCCGCACCAGTCCGACAACAAGTTTCAGTTATTGCAGCCGACCTCGGGCGATAAGGGGCAGAACCTTTGTCTCACCTGCCACACGCAAGGGCTGAATGTACCTGAGAAAGGCAGCCGGCACGCGGCCTTGGACATGGGCTGCGAAACTTGCCATACCATCCACAAGACGGGCGAGCCCGGCAAGTTGGAGTTTGATTATCACCTGACGAAAACCACACCCGCGTTGTGCATCGATTGCCACGATGTCAAAGACGCCAGTCTGATCCAGGCGCACCAGGGGCAGCCGTTCGCTACCGCCAATTGCATTCAGTGTCACGATCCACACCAGTCCGCACAAGCGAAGCTGATGCAAAAGTTCACCCATCCGCCATTCGCCAGTGGCTCATGCGACACGTGCCACCAGCCTGCAAAGGACGGCAAGGTCGTTCTGACGCAATCGGATTCCAAGGCGTTATGTGTGACCTGTCACGCCGAGCAGGCTGAGAAGATCGAGAAGGCGAAAGTACAGCATCCGGGCGCTCAGGGAGATTGCGTTGCCTGCCACAATCCACATGCCGGCAAGACTCCCGGGTTCATCCAGCCAGACCCAGTGAATGCCTGCCTGGCTTGCCATAGCGAGCAGGCGGACCAATTCAAAAAGGCGCATCTACATCAACCGGCATTTGGGCAAGGCTGTGCTACCTGTCATGAGCCGCACGGCGGCGACAACGAGCACCTGTTGCGCGCCAAAGGCAATGCGCTATGCCTGGAGTGTCATGGTCCAGACTCACAACCGCAGAAGTTGGAATCCGAGCATTTGATCACCATCTTCAACGGCACGGTAAAGCTGCCCGACGACTACTACGTGAAGAACAAGGTGGTCATCCTGCCCATCAAGTACGGACTGGGCCATCCGGTCGAAGGTCATCCGGTCACCGACGTGATGGATCCGGCCAACGTAACCAAAGTCAAGATCCAGATGAGCTGTCTGACTTGCCACCAGCCGCATTCTTCGGCGCAGCCCGATCTGCTGGTGAAAGACCAGGCCAACAACATGGCGTTTTGCGATACCTGCCACAAAAACCGAATCGACATGCGGCAGATGCCGGCAACAGGGGGTAAGTAAACATGTCAACCTCTCGCACACATTGGCTTCGTAGCAAAGCCACCATAATTCTGGGTGTCATGCTGGCCTGGGCGCTGGCTTCGCCGAATTCGGCTTTTGCCGGCAACAAGAAGAAGACCACCTCTGCCACAACCGACCAGCCGGCAGAAATCGTAGATCTTTCCAAGATCGACATCTCGAAGCTGGAGTGGCCGCAGCCGCCTTCGCTTCCCCGGGTTCATTACACGACCTATTACGCGGGAATGAAGATTGACCGTACCCCGACCGCGGCGAAAGCAAAACCCAAGCAAACCTGGATGGACCGGCTGGCAGGCGCGCAGTCGCAGCAGGAGAAATTCAATCCGAAAGATTTCCCCTTTCAGCTGCTGGGACCCTACGGCATGGCTGTCGATTCCAAGGGCCGCCTGTACGTCGCCGATCAGAGGGTGGGAGCTGTTTTCGTTTTCAACACTGACACCCGCGACGTCGAGCTCATCGCCAACGGCGCGCAGGCACACTTTGGCCTGATTAACGGCATCGCCATCGACGACGACGATCGCGTCTTCGTCTCTGACGGCAAACTGCATCGCGTGCTGGTTTTCGACGCCAAGCACGAGGTAATCAACCAGATCAATCAGAAGCTGATCGATCCGGTGGGACTGGCGATCGATACCGAGAACCGCTTGCTCTACGTCGTCGATACCCAGGCCGATCAGGTCGTGGTTTACGACGCTGACAGCTTGAAAGAACTACGCCGTATCGGTACAGCCGGCAAGAACCACTACCTCACTACGCCCGGAGATTTTGGCGGAGCCTCGAATGTGGCCGTGGACAAGGATGGCAACGTCTATGTCACCGACACCATGAACAACCGGGTTGAGATCTTCGACGCCGACGGCAAGTTCATCAGCACCTTCGGTAAAGCCGGCGACGGCCCCGGCTATTTTGCGCGACCCAAGGGAATCGCCGTGGACGGCGACGGACACATCTGGGTAGCGGACACAGTGCAAAACCGCTTGCAGGTATTCAACCGCGAAGGGCAGTTGCTGACATACATTGGCGGATACGGTCATTATCCGGGCCAGTTTGAATCGCTGGTCGGGGTCGCCATCGATAAAAATAATCGCGTCTTCACCTCCGAGCAGTACCCCGGACGGGTGCAGCAGTTCCGCTACGTCACCGACGCCGAGGCCGATCAGTTGAAGAAGGAAAAAGAAAACGCGGCCGGCAAGCATGTGAAAGTCTCTGACGCTCCGCAGACGGCGGCGGCCAGCGTTCAGGCTACGCCCGCGGCTGCAGCCGATGCGAAGAAGTAGGGCAACCCAACTATTGAGCACCACGGCGTTATTAATGGGACAGTCCTCCTCGGTAACAGGGCACGCCTGAAGAGCGCTGCCCTGTTATTCGTCCCCGTTCCGCTCCGCAAGTCTCCGCTTACATTCCACTTAGGCCGCACTGCGGCTTTTCACCGACTTCCCGGGAGGTTTGGTTCTTTTAACCCACGTGTGACCCCCATCACAAGCTCGTGCCAACTTGGGAATTAGCGAGCAACGATCCTGATTTCAATGGCTTGCACTTGATGTCACGCGTCCACTGCAGCCCCCTCCATTTCGGCGAGGTAGTTGCACTTACACCAGCGGACGCCAAGGGGCCTGGTATCCAAGTTTCGCAGTCTTAAATCAGGAGATCGATCTCATGAAGAAAGTAATGGTACTGATGCTAGTTGTTATCGCAGCCTCTGCGGTGGCGATGGCACAAATTCAGCAGCCGACGTCTGACGTTCTGGGTGCTCACCTTAACTACGGTCGCGGTTGCGCGGCCTGCCACGCCCCGCACAGCGGCGCATGGGGCAACGGCGCCAACAAGTCCGGCGATACCACTGCCGGCAACTCGATTCTGTGGGGCCAGGACGTAGGTAACCTGTTCGGTAAGACCATCTCAACCGGCAGCACCAACGGCACTACCTCCAGCTACATTGAAGTCCTACCTACTAGCATGTCGGCGGGCACGCCTGATGTGAACAACCTCTTGACCTGCCTGAGCTGCCATGACGGCAACTGGGCGCAGGGCGCCATGATGAAGAACCAGGTCTATGAGACCCTGCCAGCCACTTACGGAACCTACAACAAGATTCCGACCTTGCTTGGACAGGACGGCAACGGCGCCGGCGACTACCTCAACGACCACCCGGTGGGCCTGAACGCTGCAGTTTCCTGCGGCGGACAGTACAACTGGGATTGCACCGAGACCAACGGCGTCATCTCGATGAACGGCCCGAATTCTTCGGCGTTCGTGACGAACTATGGTTTCTTCGTCAGCCTGCAGGCCTATAGCAACAAAGCTACGGTAATGTGCACCAGCTGCCACAACCAGCACCTGATGAACACCGTGAAGGTAACCAACGGCACCAACAGCGGCCTGCCTACCGGCTACTACGCGACCATGTTCTTCATTCGCGCGCCTTACAATCCGGCCAGCGGAACCGCCGGCTCCAACCAGACGGCCCAATTCTGCCGCCAATGCCATGGTGGCGAAGCCAACGAGTCGAACGGCACCTACGCCATCCCGACGACCTTCTAGTCTGTCGGCTTTATCCGAGGGGAGGAACTCCCTCCCCTCAATCTTTAAACCTCAGGGGTGAGGAGAAAATCATGAAGTATCCGCTATCAATCTGCGCAGTGGTTCTGCTTACAATTTCCGCCACATCAGCCCAGGTTGCCTCCCACGCCCCCACTCAGCTCGTGGCTCCTCAAAAGACGATCAGCCAGCCCACCGGCAAGCCGGTAGCACGAGTCAACGGGACGGTGCTTACCGATCGCGACCTGCAACGGGAAATGTTCACCATGTTTCCCTATGCGCAACAGCATAACGGCAACATTCCTCCGGAGATGGAGCCGCAAATTCGGGCCGGCGCATTAAAGATGATTGTCTTCGAAGAGTTGGTCTACCAGGACGCCTTGCGGCGCAAGATGACTATCTCGCCGGAACGGCTGAACCGCGCCGAAGCCGACTTTCGTAAGCAATTTGCCACTCCCGCGGAGTATCAACAATTTCTGAGTATGGAGTTTCAGGGCTCGCAACAGCAACTGCGCGAAAAGATCAAGCGCTCGCTGTTAATCGATGAACTGCTGAAAGCCGAAGTAGACAAGAAATCCACGATCAGCCTGGTCGAGCTGAAGGCTTACTACGACAAGAATCCGGCGCAATTCGAGTATCCGGAATCCTTCGCCTTCCAGAGCATTACCATCCTGCCGCCGGCCAAGGCCACGCCGGCCCAATTGCAGGAAGGTCGCAAGCGGGCCGATGACGCGCTCAAGCAAGCGAAAGCCACCAAGAATGACGAAGACTTTGGCATGCTGGCGGAAAAAATTTCGGAAGACGATTACCGGGTCATGATGGGCTATCACAAGCCGGTGGACCGCGCCAAGCTGCCGCCGGTCGTGGTGCAGGCTCTGTTGAAGATGCAGCCCGGACAGGTCAGCGACATTATCCAGGTGGAGCAGGCTTACACCATCCTGCGGTTGGTCAAGCACGTCCCCGCCGGCAAAATGAAGTTCGACGACGTGAAGGATACCCTGCAGAAAGATCTGCAGAAGAAGAAGGTCAACGAGGTTCGCGCGAGCTTCGATAAGCAACTGCACCAGGGCGCCAAGGTTGAGGTCCTGTAAGGACGAGGTGTATGCCGTGCGCCGAACGATTCGAGTTGCGTTTTGCGGGATAGCAGGATTGGTGCTTCTGGTCCTCCCAGCGGCCGGGCAGGTCCAGGTTGGCGACCTTAGCAGCAACCTGAGCGGAGTGGTTTCCGCCGGTTACAGCGCAGTCTATGGAAATGACACCGAGTCATCCCACGGTTTGGATTTAGGAGGCAGCGCCACCGCCTCCGGATACTATTACAACCCCAATTTTGTCTCCTACAATCTTTCTCCCTACTACGGCCAGTCGCGGGCTAACTCCAACTATCAGTCCATTACCGATAGCAGTGGAGTCAATTTCGGGAGCTCCATCTTCAGCGGCAGCCATTTTCCAGGATCGATCAATTACGCCGCGGCCTATAACAGTGAAGGACAATTCGCTGTTCCCGGATTACCGAATTACACCACCCACGGCAACAGCGACACCTTTGGGATCAACTGGGGCGCGTACCTTCCCGGTCTGCCCACCCTCTCGGCAGGCTTCCAAAGAGGCAGCAACCAGTACTCGGTCTACGGCGACAACTCGAACGGCAATTCGGACTTCCATTCTTTCTCCCTCAGTTCGGCCTACTCCATTGCGGGATTCAATATGGGGGCCTCTTACGTTAATGGAGCTTCGAACTCGCTGGTCCCCGAACTTTTCCAGGGCGAGTCGACAGGAACAATCACTACCAACAACAGCGGTTACGGCTTCAACGTGTCCCACAGCCTCCCTCTTAACGGCAGTATTGCCACCAGCTTTTACCGGTCCGATATTGATACGGACTACCTGGGCTACAGCTACAAGGGTGACTTTGACACCGTGGTCGCCTCCGCTGCAGTGCAACCCACGCAGAAGCTACATCTATCGACATCGGCCAGCTACACCGATAATCTGGCCGGCGTACTCTTTCAGTCGGTGATCAACTCGGGCGGTGCACTATCTTCGGGTAGCAATCTCTCCTCCGGCAACAGTGCTCCTTCTGGTAGCACGGTTTCATCGGGCAGCAATATCCTGGCCACTAACAACCTGGATTCCTCTCACGCCTGGGACCTTAACGCGGCTGCCAGTTATTCCTTGGCGGCGAACTTACAACTCCAGGGCCAGGTCGATCGCCGCGAGCAGGCTTACCTGGGAGAGAACTTTGGAGCAACTTCGTATAGCGCGGGCGTCACCTACTCCCATGGTTTATTCGGCGGAACATTCAACACGGCGCTCAGCGTACTCGACAGCATGATTGATGGCAGCAGCCAGAATGGCCTGGGATTTTCCACCAATGCCATCTATACCCGCAGAATCGGGCGATGGTTTGTGGCTTCCTCTTTCAATTACTCGCAGAATGTTCAGACCGTGCTAGTGACCTACATGGCCTCCTACTACGGGTACTCGGCGAATGTACGACGCCGCTGGGGCAGCTTCAATTGGAATGCGAGCGCGAATCTCAATCATTCCGGCCTGACCAACGAACCCGGCGCGCTGAGCAGCGGTCAAGGTTACAGCACTACCTTTGGATACGGCCGCTGGATCAACCTCACCGGGAATTATGCCAAGTCGAGTGGCGTCGGGATCATAACCGGAGGCGGGATTGTGCCGGTTAACTTACCGCCGATTCTGCCGGAAAATCTGATCACGCTTTACGGTGGCACCAGCTACGGCTTCGGGGTATCGAGTTCCCCGGCGCGCAGACTATCATTGACCGCAAGCTACTCCAAGGCATCCAGCAACACCTCGGTCGCGGGGGTCGGTTCCGCGAACCAGTTTGAAGGCAAGAATGCACTGGTTCAATACCAGTTCCGTAAGATGTACTTCACGGCAGGATATGCCCAGCTTCAGCAGGGCTTCAGCGTTTCGGGAATTGCGCCATCTAATGTATCTTCGTACTACTTCGGGGTGTCCAGGTGGTTCAATTTCTTCTAATGGGAGCGCGCACGAAATCCCACTTCTTATCTCACGTCGCCTGCGCGGGTCTGCTGCTGCTGACCCCGGCGCTGGCGTCCAAGGGCAAAGAGAAGCCCGTTGAGCCCGCGCCTCCGGATATGGTGCTGGAAGGCGGGCGCAAGCTCAGCTACGAACGCAGCTTCAGCTCGCAGCGCGAGGTCAAGCCGAAACGCGGCTTCTGGAACAAGGTACTCGACTTCGTGGCCGGCGAACCGGACTTCCGGAGTCTTGTCCGTCCTTACAGCATCGTGGTCGACTCCCGCGGCCGCATCATCGTGACCGACCCGGGCGCTTTCGGAGTACACATCTTCGATTTTCAGCAACAGAAATATAAGTTCCTGGCTCGCGTCGATAAACGAAAAGAACCCATGCTGACGCCGCAATGCGTCGCCGTCGATGCGCAGGACAACATCTATGTGACTGATTCGGAGTCAGGCAAAGTTTTCGTCTTCAATGCCGATGGTAAGTTTCAGCACGCTATCGGCAGCCTGAAAGGCGGCGAAGGTTTCTTCAAGCGTCCCACCGGGATTGCTGTCGACTCCTCGGCGCAACGGATTTATGTCACCGACACACTACGCGACAAGATCTTCGTCATGGATATGCAGGGCAACGTGCTGCAGACCATTGGCAGCAACGGCGAAGGACCGGGCGAGTTCAACTTCCCCACCGAGCTGCGGCTTGACGGCCAGAACCTGGTGGTAGTGGACGCGATGAATTTTCGCGTGCAAGTGCTGGACCGCTCCGGACAGTTTCAATATGCGGTCGGCAAGCTGGGGGACGAGTCAGGAACCATGTTCCGGCCCAAGGGGATCGGTTTTGATTCGGAAGGTGATCTCTACGTCGTCGACGGATTGTGGGGCATAGTGCAGGCCTTTAATCGCCAGGGACAACTGCTGTATACATTCGGCGAACGCGGTACTGCGCCGGGTGAATTCCAGTTGCCTGCCGGCCTGTTTATCGATCACAACGACCGGATCTACGTAGTTGATTCGTTCAATCGTCGCGTCCAGATTTTTCACTTCTATGCCCAAGGGAAGTCAGCCAAGGGAGGCGTGCAGTGAAGTTCAAGCTGATGCTAGCCTCCTTAATGCTGTTGATGACGGCGACCGCCGCGCGGGCCCAGATCACGGGAGATGTAATCGGCACGCATGATCTCACGCCGGGCAGCAAGTCGCCGATTACCGGCGCGCGTCCGGGATCATGTTCGTACTGTCATGCTCCGCACGCGGGACTGGCGACTGGCCAGTCGCTGTGGAACCAGACGCAAACTAAGGCGACGTACCAGGTCTACAGCAGCACGACTTATCATCAGAAAGGCCAGCAGCCGATCCTGGGCTCTGACAGCAACCTTTGTTTGAGCTGCCACGATGGCACCGTCGCCGTCGGGAACACGATCACAGCCGGGCAAATCACCATGGTCGGATCCATGTACAGCCAGGATGTGTTCGGGACGAATCTGCAATCGTCGCATCCTTTCAGCCTGCAATTGCCCATCAAAGATACGATCGACATCATAGCGTCGCTGGTGGCGCAGGGTAAGACAGGCGATCCGTTGGGAAAAGTCAGGCTGATCGACGGCAACATCGAGTGCACATCGTGTCATAACCCGCATGTGCAGGCCATCGACAAGGCGTCGCTGAACTTCCTGGTACGCGATAGCTCGAACGCGCAGATGTGTCTGGCCTGCCACGATCCCACGCGAACCATGTCCGGGCAGATCAATCCGCTGCTGGGATGGGCCACCAGTGCGCACGCGTTAGCGACGAACAAAGTATCGGCACAGGCAAATCTTGGCAGCTATGGCACAGTCGGCTCCAACGCGTGTCTGTCCTGCCATGAGCCGCACAATGCGCAAGGCCCGATGCGCCTGCTGCGTGAGCCGAATGAACAGGACTGCATCGCCTGCCACAATGGCAGTTCGAATCTCAACCCCGCCATTACCAATGTCTATGCCGAGTTTGCCAAGGTGGGGCATCCGTTTCCTTCGGGCAACAACGCTCACGATGCTGCGGAAGCAGTTTTGCTGAACAACAACCGTCATGCTACTTGTGCGGACTGCCACAATGGACATTCGTCCAATCAGGTAACGATTTTCCCGCCGCCTCCGACGATTCGCGTGTCACAGAACGGCGTTGCCGGAATCAGCGCGACAGACGGCATATCCGTAGTCGATCCTTCGGTCAATCAGTATGAAAATTGTTTGCGCTGCCACGGTACGAGCTCGGGAAAAGTCGCTAACCCCATCTTTGGATACCTGCCGGTAAGGGCAGTTTCGGCGGGCGATCCTCTGAATGTCATCCCGCAGTTTGCCGCCACCGCAACCTCAAGCCATCCCGTAACTCACACCCGCAGTAGTTCGCTGCCCCAGCCCAGTTTGCTCAGTACGATGTTGGATTTGAGCGGTGGCACGACTCATGGCCGTCCCATGGGTAACCAGATTTTCTGCACCGATTGCCACAATAGCGACGACAATCGCGAATTTGGCGGCATCGGTCCCAGCGGTCCGCACGGCTCGGTGAACAAGCACATCCTCGAGCGCGACTACGAGTTCAGCCAGGCGCCCGCGCCCGGCCAACTGATCACCAACCTGTACCCGAATCCCGACTTGAGCATCAAGGGCCCCTATGCGATGTGCGGCAAGTGCCACGACCTTAATAATGTTGTCTCAAACGGAAGTTGGAACCAGCACGGCTTGCATATCAATACCGGTTTCACTTGCTCGGTTTGCCATACTGCCCACGGCATGGGCGCAAGAAGTGGGACCATCTCAGGCGAGCGCCTGGTGAACTTCGACGTCAACGTAGTTGCCCCAAATGGAGGCGTCCCGATCTCCTATTCGCGGGCTACTAATACCTGTGTTCTGGTGTGCCACACCGCCGCCCATAATGCAGACGGCTCCGTCACCCAAGGCGCGCAAAAGAACAATGGGTTGAACAACGGTGCGGCTCCTCCCAAGAGACATTGACCCTAAGCGGCGACTATCGCGGCACCAGGTTAGCTGTGTCGCATTCCGGCGCGCGCGACCTACTGTCTCTGCGTGCGTTCCGCGGAGTAGGCAATACTCATTCGGGGCAGATGAATGCGGTAGTGGGTCGCGTAAGCAGCCGAGGTTCTACTGCGGTTGGCTCCGAACGAAGACCGCCGCCTTCCCATCCTGATAGACAAGTTGAAACCGCGGATCTGATTGCAGCAAGCTCGCCAGGTTATTGGTCTTCTGCAGAATCACCACGCCCGCCTGATTCAGGTACGGATCTTCAGCATACGACGGCGCGCCATTGGCGGTGTTGAAGAAGAGTTCCTCCAAATCGTCGCCATAGAGATCGGTGCGGCCATCAATGGCTACGGGACGATCGGGCATGTACCAGGTGAGGAAGCCGCCCCAGTCCAGTGTGTTGTACAGCGGCCCGGACGCCGGATGCTGTCGCAAGTAGTTCACTGCATTGACGGGAAGAAAACTGCTGATCGCCCGGTCCAGGCCGCGCGTGTTGAAGTCTGTGCTGCGGGCAAAAACCACCAGCGAAATCGCGACCGCCGCCGCGACCGCCAGCTTTTGCAGCCAGGTTTCATTGGCTTCGCGCTCTGCGCTGCCCTCCAGAGTGTCGGCGATGCAGGCCGCCGCGGGAATGCAAATGAACCACGCGTCGCGCATAGTGCGGAAGGCCACCACGCCGGCCACCGATAGCAGCAGCAGTTTGAAAGCGTCGACCTTTTGCTGCCGGCCAACTGCGAAGAATGCGAAGGCCATCAACAACAGTTGGACGAAGTGACTGTAGGCGCGGAAGTTCAAAGGCTGCAACTCCCGGATCATGCGGTAAGGAACCTTGGCCTGCGAATACTGTAAGATCACTCCGTAAAGATGGAAAGAATACGGTCCGACGCAAGTCGCGATGACGCACACTGCGAAAACCATGGCCAGCGTCCCCAGCGGAAGGGTGGGAGCTTGTAGCCACGACGGCGTCCAACCTAAGGATGCGGCCAATCGCTGCGCCAGGTTTACGGCCAGCAGCAAGCCAACAACAAGCAGTCCATAGATAAACTGGATGTGCAGGTTCGCCCACAGCACGAAGATCAGCGGCAGCCAGTAAAGCAGTTGTACCCGGCCGGTGCGATTAGCTTCCAACACGAATGTCAGGGTCACGCAGAACAGCATCATGGAAAAGAAGACGGGGCGGGGCATCAGGTTGAAGAGAAATGCCGAGCAGGTGACGACCGCCAGAACACACGCCAGCCAAAATTGGCCGGAAAGACGGCGCAACATCCAGAAAATGGAGTAGGCCACGCCCAGAGTCAGCAGAGTTCCGTAAACTCCGATGCCAACCAGGCCAAACCACGCGTAGGCGCGCGACAGCAGCACTTCGTAGCCCCAACTGTAGGCGACCCAGGGGCGATCGGCCGCGGTCCAGGTGAACAGACCGTTATGCGGAAAGGCCGCATGCTGCACAATCCAATCGCCGACTTTAAGATGCCACCAGATGTCGAGGTCGAGCACGGAGAACTTGAGGTTGAAGGCGATCACTCCCACGGTGACCAAAAGGCCGGCCAGGGTGAGCAACTGTAGCCAGCGCAGACGCAGCAGGGGACGCAACTCATCGACAAAGGTCAACGTTCAACACTCCTGCTGCTTTGCTGGATCGCTTGGCACATAGATAAGGTCGCCGACAGGATAGCCTGCCCGCACCGGGCCTCACCGCTCCACGGAGGCGGCGCTGTGGATCTGTAATCCATTTCTGCTGATGAACTTCTCCAGATACTGTACCTGCTCAGGACCATATTGAGGATCTTTGCGGATCAGGGTGAGCCCAAGATTGCATTCCTGCTCTGCCTTCTCGATTTGACCCAGGCTCTTATAGCTGGCACACATCACCACGTGCGCGTCTCCATTGCCCGGATCAAGGTCGGCGGCCTGCTGACCCAGTTCAAGGGCGAGCTGTGGGTCCTGATCTCCGACCGCTCTGGCGCGCATCAGTCGTTGCAGGGCCACCATTGGACTCAAATCGAACGTTCCCTGGTAAACCAAAAGTGCGCTGCCACCAATCTTCGCCATTGGTTTCAGGCCTCTAAAGACTCGGCCTGTCGGAGCGCTCATACGACCCAATCCCACTCCGTCCGCAACGGCGCTGCTTAAGATCATGGTGCCGGTAAATGGCGTTTCCAGTTGGTCCCACTGGATCTCGGAAATGCCGCGGCAGGGAATGCCGTAGTCTTCATTTCGGCTGTGGTAGGTTCGCAGGAAAAAGCAGTTCGAAGGATGCGTCTTCGCAATGTAGTCGCGAGCCATTTTCTCGGCTTGACCCCAGTCGGCGTCCGATGCGGCGAGAAAGCGATAGGTCTCGCCTGGGCCACCCCAGAGTTCATTGCTGTAGCTCAGATAGTTGGGGTACGCATGCAACGAGGTGAAGATCTGGAAGGCCAGTATTGCTGTTACGGCGACGATTGCCCACCTGCGGCCGCGAACCCAACCCCAGGTTCCCGCAGCCGCAAAGATGATCAGGAAAGGCAGTATGGGAAGCAGATGCCGGCTGCCAATGTTCAGTTTAGATCTCATGGTAAACATGAGGTAAACAGTCGCCGGCAATATAAGGAACAGAAGCTCCCTTGATTGCTGTCTCCAGAAGCGCCATGACAGCGCCGAGACCAGTATCATCAGAAACACTGGCAGCGTATATTTAATGGCCGCCGCTACCGGGAAGTAGAACCAGTTTCCCGTCCGGTAGAACCTGCCCAGCAGGAAATATGGCTCACCTACTTCAGACTGAACCAGCACGTCCTGCAAGCCACCTAAATAGGATTGCGGCATAAGGTGCCAGCGATCCAGTTGCGGAATCAACCTGGTTTCAACCGCACCGTGAGCGCGCGGCATTTGCGGAGGGCTCCATACGGCCGCCGCTCCGGGTCGTGCCGCATAACGAAATCCATAGCAAGCCCACAGCACGGTGAAAGCGATGGCTCCAACTACAAGCAGTGCGCCGGCGTAACGCAGCAGCCTGCGGCCGAGTTCTTGCTGTCCGAAGAGAAGCGCGTCGCTGAACAACAGCAGGGGCAGGATAACTGCCAGCAAGACAGCCGAATGCTTCACGCATAATGCAAATCCAGTCGCTAGACCAACTGCCAGCAATCGAGTGGGGTTCGGCTCCGTCGCATAGCGGTAAAGCGTATACACCGCCAGCAGGAAACCTAGCGATGCAGCCACATCGGTTGTAACCAGCGCGCCGTTTGCGAGAATGTTGGGATCGAATGCCAACAGAGCTCCGGAAATAATGGCTACCGGCAGTCCGAATAACCTGCGCGCGAAGAACCAAACGGTCAGCAGCAGAAGAACAGAGAACAACGACGCGGCATACCTTGCCGCCGTCAGCATGGTTTCCGGGTTGGCAAAGATGAAGTCGTGCCCGACCACGAAATCGATGTCCTTGCTGTTGGCCATGCCGCACGGATGCGGAATCGGATCCTTGATCGACATCGCCATCAGCGGCAGCGCGGCTGCAATTTTCACCAGTGGTGGGTGTTCGGGATTCCAGCCAAAATCGTTGCACTGCAAGTAGCGATAGCCGGCGTGCAGATGGTCGACTTCATCCGAGGTAACGGAAAGTTGGCGGACGCTGGTCCATAACTGGGTGACCATCACAACAACTAACGCAGCCAGAATGACCCATTCGCGGCTGGCGTGGCCAGACCGAGTGGGCATTACAGCAGTAGTACGCCTGGGTTCGATCTCGGTCTGCTGCAGCACGTCCGAGCAGCTGGCTCCGGTCTCTTTTGACTGTGTTGTCATCGCCATTCTTGGAGGTGCCGCTCGACGTTGCGGAAATCCCCAAGTTAGAATTAGCACCTCTTCTTCCAAACTGAGCGCCTTCCTCAGTATCGAGTTAGCTAGCAATCAGCGGCCCTGGCTAATAGCTGAGGGCCTCGAACGGCGCGAAATCACCCGGAATCTGCGGACTAAGACGCTCCGGCTGCCAGCCTGTCTGGGTGCCACCAGTCCTGATGTGAGCTAAGTTGCTGATTGCCAATGCGGAAACTGCCGATTCGTAGCGCGGGTGGTTTGGAAGGCCCGGTGCACTTGCAAAGGAGGTTGTAGGGGCAGATTCCCGCGGTTTCTGCTGAGCCAATGGCGAGGAGCGGCAAAGAAATGGACGACAACAGCAACGAACTTCGGGGTGCGACCTCTGTCTGGAAGCCGGGACAAACCTATGGCATGGCAGTCGTTTGCCTGGTGATCGGATTAGCGATTGGATACTTTCTCCGTGGCTCAGCCGCTCCTCCAGTTCCTGCGTCGGCGATGGCGGCGGCCGCACAACCGTCCGCAGACCCGCATGCCGGCATGGGGCAGCGCCCAATGCCAACTCTGGAAGACATGAAGAAGATGGCCGACAAGCAAGCGGAACCTCTGTTGACCACGCTCAAGACCGATCCCAAAAATGCCGCCCTACTGAATAAGACCGCGCTCACCTACAAAGCGGCCCATCAGTTCAAAGAGGCTATTACCTACTTTCAGAAGGCCTTGGATATTGATCCCAAGAATGTGGCGATCCGTGACGATATGGCCTCGTGCATGTACTTCAGCGGCGATGTGGATGGCGCTCTCGACCAGCTGAATAAGTCGCTGACTTACGATCCAAAATTTCCGGGAACGCTGATGAATATCGGAATCATCAAGTTGCAAGGGAAGAATGACGCCAAGGGTGCGATTGCCTCGTGGGAAACCCTGCTGAAGTTGAATCCCAACTTCCCCCAGAAGGAAATGATCGAGCACCTGATCGCGCAAGCGCAGCAGCCGCAAAACAGCGCGCCGGTTTCGGACCAACCGAAGGGATAGCTGAAGAGCTGCCAGGGTATCCTGGGAGTATTAGTTCCGAGCGCCGCCTCACTTTGCTTTGCGAATCGTTAAACTTCTGGCCTAGAGCCCAGAGCGCGCACTCTTTTTGTGTAGCAAGAAGGTCAATGATATCAGGGTGCTGAAGCTCATTCCTTATTTCGCTACCCGGCGAATCAGAATCTGATCATCACGAGCCACGTGCTGATCCACTGATGACAGAGGAGGTTAGTGTCATGTACGGCAGACAGCAACCTTGCAGCTTACTCTTTGGTACTTCTTCATACCTGACGAGCACAGCCCTGGCGATAGCCATTTTTCTTACGCTGGGGTTGAGTTTGAGCCATCTGGCCCGGGCTCAGACCTATACGGTGATCTACAACTTCACTGGCGGACAGGATGGGGCCTATCCCGAAGCCGGCTTGACTACCGATCGATCAGGAAACCTTTATGGCACGGCGTATGAGGGAGGAACTTCAAACCGGGGCTCCGTGTATAAGCTGGCACGCCATGACGAGGGTTGGGTCCTTACTCCGCTCTACAACTTTAGAGGACAAGAAGACGGAGGTGCTCCCATCGCCGGAGTCGTGTTCGGCCCTAACGGCACCCTTTACGGCACCACCGAATTTGGCGGCCAACTTTGTGGGGAGGGATGCGGTACTGTCTTCAACTTGAGACCGCCAGCGACTCTCTGCAAAACCGTGCTCTGCTCATGGACAGAGACCGTCATTTACAGCTTCAGAGGATCTGGTGATGGCGCTAATCCGGGATATGGTGAATTGACTTTCGATCAGGCGGGCCACATTTATGGCACAACCTACTTCGGCGGAAACAATGCTCAGGGCGTGGTCTACGAGCTAACCTCATCCAATGGCAACTGGACAGAGAGTGCGATTCATACTTTCTCCGGTGCCAGCGATGGCGAAAACCCGTATAGCAACGTGATCTTCGATGGCGCCGGCAATCTTTACGGTACAACTTTCGCGGGTGGTGTGCATGGCTATGGCACCGTCTACCAATTGATGCCCTCGGGATCGGGTTGGACGGAAAACACTTTGTACGCGTTTCAGAGTTCCTCCGACGGAGGAAAACCGTTTGGCGGACTGGCGTTTGATAACGCGGGCAACCTTTACGGAGCCACCAGCAGCGGCGGGTCAGGCAATGGCGGTACGGCCTATGAACTGACGTCCAACGGCAGTTGGATCTTCAGCCTGCTTTACAGCTTCACCGGATCGGCTTATCTGCCTGGGGCTTATGACAGCCTGACGATGGACTCGGCTGGCAATTTTTATGGCACCACTGCCAAGGACGGTGCTCACGGATTAGGCTCGGTTTTCAAGCTGACGCGTTCTAACGGCGGGTGGACGGAGACGGATGTATACGACTTCGCCAGCGGTAGCGAAGGATCGATTCCCTACGGGAGTGTGCTGATTGATGCAAGCGGTAACCTATATGGCACGGCATCCTCGGGTGGCGCCAGCGGTTATGGAGTCATCTGGGAAATAACCCCTTAGCTAAAATTCTGCTACTAGCTTTTCAGTATTAAGAAAAACTGATTTATAAACACGGCGCTATCAGGACGGCGGTATCCTGGCCGTCCTGACTTCCGTCGTGTGATCACAAGCAGAACAGGTTAGCCCTGCTTCCGTTGTCCCTGGTCCTGTTTCTCATAGTCGGACTGGGGCTTCTTGGACTGATCGTGCATGTCCTGCTGCCCGGATTTCTGGCCTTGGCCCTGCTGATTCTGCTGCTGTCCCTGACCCGGCTTCTGCTGCTGTCCGGACTGCCAATCGCTTCCCTGCTGCTTGTTCTGCTGATCTGACATGGTTCGCTCCTTGGGGTCGTTAGGCCAGCGAGATCCGTGGAACCTCGCAAGCTGTGATTGTTAGCGGTACGAGAGCAACGCACCACGGCGCCGCAAGTTTGGTTACAGCCGCTCGCTGGTATACGGAACCGGGCGATCGGATTTTTCAAAATCGGCGTGCGCTTCGCCGGCCGAAGCCACATCCTGCGCGCCCGTCCGCTCCAAAATTTCCTTAGCTTTTTTCGTCCATTCCGAACTGTCGCAGTGGACCGACAGCAAAATGCCGCCCTCCTTGATGCGTCCTTCGTAGCGCTTGGCTTCATATTCGGGAATGCCGGCGCCGATCAGGGCTCCCGTTAACCCTCCCAATGCGCCGACTGCGCCCGCTCCTGCCAGCGCCGCCACGATTGGCCCGGCGGCGATGAACGGACCGATGCCGGGAATCGCTAGAGCTCCAATTCCTACTAACCAGCCCAGGCCTCCGCCAACCAGGGCTCCCGTGGTCGCCCCAGCCGTGGCACCTTCCGGAGCCTTGGTGTTCTTTTCGTGAGCGAACTCTTTCGACCCCTCGTTATCGGGGAAGAGAACCGAGATGTCCTCGTTGCGAAAGTCGGCCAGTCTCAATTCATCGACGCCGCGTTCGAGTTCGATACGATTGCGGTAAATTCCGTATGCTGCCGTATTCTTACCTGCCATTTTGAAATTTCCTTTTCTTATTCGTGTTTGGGAACAACCGTCATTTCATCGTTAACGTTGGCCTCACCTGCAACTTGAGTGGCCTTGGCGAGAACAGCAGCGCGCTCGTCGTCTGAGCGAACCGGTCCCTTCAGGGTTACCTTCCCGTTTTCCGCGATGACCTTGATGTTGTGGGCATAAGTTGAAAGCGACTTATCCTTAACAAGGGACCGCCTAACCTCTCGGCTTAGTTGTAGATCCGAAGGGTCATTCTTCTGTTGGTCTGCAGTAGGCGCTGAACTCTGACGATCTTGCTGGTTGACTTTAGAATTATCCCCAGCTACTTGCGATGTTGCCGGGGTGTTCTGCGCCGAAACGGAAACGAAGGCCAACGCCAACATCAGCGCACCGAAACCTCGGTGGAATACTCTGCGATTGCACAAATTCATCCGGTGTCCGATTGACATAGTGACGATTCTGCCCTTCAAACTCGATAGAGTAGATGCCTCCTTTATCAGCGGGTTTGTATCGAACGTTTTATTGTTTGCCACCGACGGTGACAGAGGATGTAAATGCCAGATGCCGGGTTGCAAGCTCTATCGGCTTGTCATTGAGTAGAATGTGGAAGAGTTAAACAGGAGCTCGCATGTCTGAGAATTACCTGCTCAAGACTGAACCGTCGGTCTATTCTTTCGCCGACCTGCAACGGGAGAGTGTCACCATCTGGGACGGAGTCACCAATCCTGCCGCTGTGAAGCACTTGCGCGAGATGAAGCCCGGGGACAGATTGATCATCTACCAGACCGGGGATGACAAGAGCGCCGTCGGAACCGCATCGGTGGTTTCCGTCGATGTCGCCGATCCCAAAACGCCGCTGGTGAAGATTAAGGTAGGAAAGCCTTTTCCCAAGCAAGTCTCTTTGGCCCAGATTAAGGCCAACCGGCTATTTGCAGATTCACCACTGGTGCGGCAAGGAAGGCTTTCCGTAGTGCCGTTGACTGCGGCCCAATATAAAGTTTTGACCGGCGAATAGTTGGAATGCTCGTTCCTGCCAGTTTGCCGGTCACCGGAGTGGAACAGGCTCACCGGTGGCTCGAGCCCGCGCTGCCTTCAAATGACCTGGTTCGTCGCGCTGAGCAACGCTAGCGATCAACTCGCACCGAGCAGTTCCTGCAGGCGCTTTTGGCGGAATTCGAAGATCGCTTCTACATCGCGTCCTGCCCTCAGCCAATGCGCAAGCTGCCCTGCAATCCCGAATGGCAGCGCGTACTGAACCTCATCTCGAATACGCGTACCTCCGTTCTCGGGGGTGAAACGATGTTCATGATGCCATCGGGTATAGGGCCCGCGGATCTGGTTGTCGATGAAGCGATGTGGCGGACTCCAGTCGGTGATCTCGCTGCTCCAGCGCATCGGAATGCCGTGCCAGCGCAAGCGATACTCGATCAGCGATCCGGTTTGCAACTCCGGATCAACCCGAACGATGTGGAAGTCGAGCCATCCGGGAGTAATCTCCTGCAGATTTTCTGGACGGGAAAAGAAAGCGAACGCCCGGTCCAGCGTTTGCGGGACCCATTGTTCGCGGATCAACTGATAAGTGCGCCCCACTGCGTTCCTATTGTCCTCTGAGCTATCATAGTCCGTTTGACCTTGTCGGCCGCTAAACCTCAGAGTGTTCCAGGGAGTTCTTCGATGAAACATCTAATTTTACTTGCATGCTTGATGGTGATTGGATTCGTACTTTCGTCGACGGCTCAGGAACTCGCTACAAAAGTTCCTGACCTCGCTCAGTTGCAGAAGATGACCGCGCGCTTCGTGCCGACTGAGCTCAACGTCAATATCAGCAATCTTTCCGATGGCGACCGCAAAGCGTTGGTCAAGCTGATTGAAGCGGCGCGACTGATCGACGACATCTTTATGACGCAGTACTGGAGCGGCGATCACGCGCTCTATGCCAAGCTGCAAAAGGAAACGTCGCCGTTGGGCAAGGCTCGCCTGCATTACTTCTGGATCAACAAGGGACCCTGGTCGGCGCTCGACGAAAACACCGCGTTTATTCCCGGCGTGCCTGAGCACAAGCTGCCGGGCGCGAACTTCTATCCCGAGTCGATGACCAAGCAGCAGTTCGAAACCTGGCTAAAGACACTGCCCGAAGACCAGCAGAAACAGGCGACCGGCTTTTTCACCATCATCCGCGCGGACGGCAAGAACGGCTTCAAGATCATTCCGTACAGCGAGGCATATAAAGAAGACCTGACAAAGGCCGCTAAACTGTTGAACGAAGCCGCTGCACTCACCGACAATGCGTCGTTGAAGCACTTTCTCACGACGCGCGCCGCGGCCTTCCTTTCCAATGACTACTACGAGAGCGACGTCGCCTGGATGGACCTGGACGCCCCGCTCGACATCACCATCGGTCCGTACGAGACCTATAACGATGAGATCTTCGGCTACAAGGCATCGTACGAGGCCTACGTCAACGTGCGCGACGAGCAGGAAAGCGCCAAGCTAGGCGCGTTCGCCAAAGATCTGCAGGAGATCGAGAACAATCTCCCGCTCGATTCCAAGTATCGCAATCCGAAAATCGGCGCCCAGGCTCCCATTCGCGTGGTCAATGAAGTGATGGATGCAGGCGACGGCAACCATGGCGTGCAGACTGCCGCTTACAACCTGCCTAACGACGAGCGCGTAGTCGCTGAGAAGGGTAGCAAACGGGTCATGCTGAAGAACGTGCAGCAGGCCAAGTTTCACCAGATCCTGATCCCGATTTCCAAACGGGTACTGGCCGCCGATGAACAAGCCGACGTAAACTTCGATGCCTTTTTTACTCACATCCTGACGCACGAGTTATGCCATGGACTGGGACCGCATCAGATCACGCTGAACGGCAAGCCGACCACACCGCGCGAACAACTGAAGGAACTCTACAGCGCCATCGAGGAAGCCAAGGCCGACGCGACGGGATTGTTCGCACTGCAATACATGATCGACCATGCCCAGGCGATGGGACTGGAAGGCATTTTGAAGCCCGATGCGAATTCAGAGAAGCGTTTGTATACCACTTACCTCGCATCATCGTTCCGCACCCTGCGCTTTGGTTTGGGTGAGGCGCACGGCAAAGGCATGGCGATGCAGGTGAACTACTTGATCGATAAGGGTGGTTTCGTGGCGCGTCCTGACGGAACCTTCGCCGTGGACTATACGAAGATCAAGGAGGCAGTCCGCGACCTGACGCACGATCTGCTCACCGTAGAAGCGGAAGGGAACTATGCCGGCGCTAAGCAGATGCTGGACACCCTGGGCGTGCTGCGTCCCGAATTCAAGCAGGCGCTCGATAAATTGGGCGACATCCCGGTGGACATCGAGCCGATCTTCGTGACGGCGGATAAAGTTGCGCCCCGAGCCAAGAAGCAAGAGTAACTGCAATGTTGGTCAAGCGGAGCCGTCCGACTAGTGATGCCTTGTTTTGGCGAGGTTGGTTGAGCACGGCTGGCGCAGCGGAGGACCGCGCAGCCGCAACCATTCTATGGGGCCATGCCCTCGTCCATCCACTGCTTGAACTTGGCAATCTTTTCCGCGGGCCAGGGTTCATCGCAAGGCATGCTTCCGTCCTCAAGACGGGAAAGAATTGGCTCGGCCTGGGCCTTGACGTCCCCATAAGAAGATAAGTCGAGACCGAAACTCTTCATTGCATCCACGTCGGGCGAGTCACGGAACAAGGGGCGAATATCGGTGGCGAAACTCAATGCCATGCAGCACCTCCAAGGGTAGACCCTGCCAGAAACCTGCAGCCAGATTTCACAATCTCTCGTCCGCACCCTTGGCTGCCACAGAGTGATCAAGCGCGTTCGATCATACTACAGGCCGACGCCCAATCACCGGGGGCTGGGACATCGGTCACTTTACTTTTTTGCTGGACGGCATAACATGCTGTCGTGTTATTTTCCTATTATTCAATTCACTGGCCAGCTTGATTCGTAGCAATCGCTCCCGATAGCTGAATTCTGCCCCGGAGTAGTATCGTATGCGTCCGCCTCGTCCGTCCCCGCGTAGGTTCTGGTCCTGGTTTTTCCTTTATCTCCTGCATTTGATTTGGGGCGGCCTGCTCCTCAGCTTTTGTCTTTCGAGCTATGCGGCAGCTCAGGAAAACGTCACTATCGCGCAGACGCCGCTTGCGGTGCAAGGTGGTAGTGCTGCAGTTACAGGTCATTACGATCCCAATAATATGTTGCGTCTGGTCTTTACGTTGAGGCCACCCCATTTGCAGGACGAAGAGCAGTTCCTAAGCCAGCTGCAAGATCCGCAATCCCCGCTGTTTCACCGGTACCTGAGCGAGCAGGAATGGGATGAGCGATTCGCACCTGCGCCGCAAGACGAGCAAGCGGTCGTCACATGGGCGCAGAGTCAGGACCTCACGATCACCCAGCGCTATGCCAACCGGTTGCTGGTCGAGGTGGAAGCTCCGTCGGCCGTCATCGAACGGGCCCTCGACATCAGCATTAACACTTACCGGATGGGCGAGGAGGTCTACTTCTCCAATGATCGCGATCCTTCGGTTCCCGCACGTTTGGGCGGCGTGATTCATTCCGTACTGGGTCTGAACAATATCGAGGTAGTCCACACCTTCTCGAATCGTTCGCAGGACATGCGGCCGCCCGACTACACGCCCGGGCCGGCATATGCGGTGGGACCCCATATACAAAGAAATGGAAATCCCCTGTTGTTGCGATCTGCCATGCAGGCCCAGGCCGGAGGACTGCGGCGATACGGCGCGTACGGCCCTTATTCGCCAGCCGATCTTTACAGCGCCAACGCATACGACTACAGCCCGCTCCAGCTTCTGGGCATCTGCTGCAATCCTACGAATAATCCAAACAATTCTCTCCCGCAAGCATCCATCGCGATCGCCATTTGGGGTGATTTCAACGATTCTGATTTAGATGGATTTCTGAACTCTTTCCCCTACCTGGCGTCCAATGTCCAGAGGTATTTCGTCGGTGGAACACCATCCTGTTGCTATCCCGAAACTACCCTGGACGTCGAATGGTCGACGGCCATGGCGAACAGCTTTCACCTGTCATCGGATACTGCACAGATTAACGTTTACGAGGGCACCAATAATTCTCCCTCGATCATGCTGGCAGTCGTTAACCGCATCCTGAGCGATGGCTACGCGCGGGTGCTTAGCATGAGTTGGGGCGGTGCGGAGAACTCTTCTTTCACGTATTCGCAGATGGAAAATTTTCATACCGTCTTCAATCAGATGTTGGGCCAAGGCTGGACGCTGGTGGCCTCGTCTGGAGACGGTGGGGCGACCGCTGGATGTGAAAATCGCCTTGCAGCCAGCTATCCAGCCTCAGACCCGGATGTGACTGCGGCCGGGGGAACTACCCTGACTCTTAACCCCGGCGGAAGTTACGGGTCAGAAATCGGCTGGTCGGGCGGCGTTTACGGCTGCGCTGCTAACGACGGTGGCAGTGGAGGCGGGTGCAGCGTTCATTTTGCGGCGCCAGGTTATCAAAGCAATCTAGTGTGCGGTGCGCAGAGCCGGAGTGTCCCTGACATCGCTCTGAATGCGGATTGGGCTAATACTCCTCAGGATTTTTTCTTTAACGGACAGATGGAAGGCAACGGCGGCACTTCTATCGTTTCTCCCGAGATAGCGGGCTTTTTCGCGCAGGAGAATGCTTACCTCTTGCGCATTCAGAGCCTCGTGGGAGATACGTGTGGTCCTTCGCTGTCAGCCCCTTGCTCACCGCTGGGCAACGCCAATCCTTACCTCTACTATGAGGGTCTTCACGCGCCCCTCGCTCCACACTATCCCTTCTATGACATTACGAGAGGATGTAACGGCAACGACATTACGCAGAAGTACAACTTAACTCCTTACTGTTCTGCGGTGGGCTACGACCAGGTTACCGGCTGGGGCTCAGCCAACATGCTGCAACTCGCCTGGACTATGAATAACTTTCTGGCGGGCGATGCCGGCGGTCCCTCGATCGCAATTACGGGACCACCCATCAACCACTGGTACAACGTGGACGAGACGGTAAGCTGGACCATGACCGACACTACCGGCAACGGGCACCTGCCCAATGGAGTTGCCGGATCCAGTCAGGCTTGGGACGCAGATCCTGGTGATCCTTACAGCGAACCCACGCCGGGCTACGGTGGCAGCTATTATGGGCCGCAGTTTCCGGGATCGAGTGGTTCAGCCGGCGGCCTGTACGACCTCAGCCAGGGATGCCATACCGCTTACGTTCGAGCATGGGACAATGCGGGACAGTCCCAAGTCGCCAACTACGGGTCGTTATGCTTTGATAGCATCCCGCCCGTTACTACCATCACCTTGAGCGGCAACGGACAGGGGCAAACCTACACGGGGCCCGTGCTAGTGTCCATCAGCGCGACGGACAATGCCAGTGGCGTTGCCAGCACTAACTCTTATGTCGATCAGAACCAGTTTCAGTATTCAGGACCATTTTATGTTTATCTGCCGGGCTATCACTGCGTTCAGGCCTACAGTGTAGACGTAGCTACGAATGTCGAGACTTTGGAATCGTCTTGCTTTGTCATTCAATCGAACCAGCAATTCACCTTGTCAGTATCGAAAGCCGGGACCGGCAGTGGTACCGTTACCAGCACGGATGGCGGCATTAATTGCGGCAGTACCTGTTCTGCGAGCTATTATGATGAGCAGCCGGTGACGCTGACCGCAACTCAAAACCAGGGTTCGGCATTCAGCGGCTGGAGCGGATGCGACATCAGTTTCGGATATAGCTGCACATCTACTATTACGGCCGCCCGCCATGTGACCGCGACCTTCAATATTCCCGTGGCGTTGCAGTTCATTCCAGTGAATCCCTGTCGCGTCGCCGACACCCGCTGGCCAGATGGTCCTTTTGGCGGCCCGGCTTTGCAGGGCGGAAGCTCCCGCAATATAACCATTCCCAATAGCCCTTGCGACATTCCTCCAACAGCCGCGGCGTATTCGCTGAATGTCACCGTAGTCCCGCACGGCGATCTTGGATTTCTGACGGTCTGGCCATCCGGAGAGGACCGGCCTTTGATCTCGACTATGAATTCAGTGGATGGGCGGATCAAAGCGAACGCAGCGATTGTGCCTGCCGGAAGCAACGAGGCGATCAGTGTTTACGCCAGCAGCACGACTGATGTGGTGTTGGATATTGATGGCTACTTTGTTCCCGCGCCCGCTCCTTCGGCGCTGGCATTTTATCCCCTCTCGCCTTGCCGCGTAGCCGATACCCGCAAGCCCGACGGACCATTGGGTGGGCCGTCCCTGGTTGCCCAGCAACAACGCGATCTCCCTGTCCTGTCGAGCTCCTGTGGAATCCCCAATACCGCCCTGGCCTACTCGATGAACTTCACGGCAGTTCCGAAAGACGGCGCTTCGGTGTGGATATTCACCGCGTGGCCGGCGGGACAGAGCCAGCCAGCCACCTCGACCTTGAACGCGCCTACGGGAACGATTGTTGCCAACGCCGCCATCGTTTCTCCCGGCACGAATGGGGACATCGATGTCTGGGCGAGCAATAACACAGACCTGGTGGTGGATATTGACGGCTATTTCGCTGCCCCGGCAGCGGGCGGTCTGTCGCTCTATTCCAACGTGCCCTGTCGCGTACTGGATACGCGCAAAACCACGGGCGCATTTACTGGGCTAACGGTAGTGAACGTAGTGAATGCCAACTGCGGCGCTCCAACCACCGCGCAAGCATTCGTGCTGAATGCAACCGTAGTGCCTGATGGCCCGTTGGGCTACCTGACCCTGTGGCCGGACGGCGGAAACCAGCCCACGGTTTCAACTCTGAACGCCTTGGATGGCATTATCACGTCCAATATGGCGATTGTTCCGACTACTAACGGGTCGATCGATGCTTACGCTTCCGGGTTGACCAACCTGGTGCTCGACATCTCCAGCTACTTCGCACCTTAAGCCAGCGTCTGAACAAGTCCGATCGGTGCTACATCCGGCATTCGTTCCGGCGCTCGAAGCCGGCGTGTATCGGTTGGACTGCAACCGCCAAAAACGGCGCACAAAGCCTTTTTCAAATTCCTAAGCGTTCCCCCGTCACCTGACTAAGTGACAAGCTGCACAGACAGCAAGTTACCTCTCGGAGCAGCCTAGTCTGGCGGTAGTCAGACGTCTGCTCGCTGGACGTTGGTTCGGGGTAAGGTACGATCTTACAGCCCTTACGCACGACCTGTTCTCGCTTCATGCTCCTTTCCCCGGTCGTGAAGTGGTCACTTCCTATACAGCTTCGAGATCCAGACCGCTCTTCGCCGGTCCATTTCCTGCGGCCGTCTGGCGATTCCTGCCTGCCACGTGGGGGAACGTCAATTCTCCACCGCGCTTCTTCTTTCGGAGGTTTCCATGCTTCACCTCGACACCGGTAACACCGGCTTCATGATTTTGTGTACCAGCCTGGTCATGTTGATGACTCCGGGCCTGGCGTTCTTCTACGGCGGACTCGTCGGCCGCAAGAATGTGCTTGCCATCATGATCCAGAGTTTCGTCTCCATGGGATGGACGACGGTGATCTGGTATCTGTATGGCTATTCGCTGTGCTTCAGCGGTGACTGGCACGGCATCATCGGCAATCTCGACAAAGTTTGTCTGCATGGAGTCAACCTGACAACGCCCTCGGGTCCCAATGACACCATACCGGCGATGGTCTTCATCGCGTATCAGATGATGTTCGCGATCATCACCCCAGCTCTCATTTCGGGCGCCTTCACCAACCGCGTGACCTTCAAAGCCTACTGCCTGTTTCTGACCGGTTGGCTCACTCTGGTTTACTTTCCCTTCGTCCACATGGTTTGGGGCGGAGGCATGCTGCAACGTTGGGGCGTGGAAGACTTCGCTGGCGGCATCGTAGTGCACAACATAGCCGGGCTGGCGGCGTTGGCTTCTGTCCTTTACGTCGGCAAACGGCGGGTGCTGGACCGCGGGCCGCACAGCATTCCGCTGGTCGCACTGGGCACCGGTCTGCTGTGGTTCGGCTGGTACGGATTCAACGCGGGCAGTGAGATGCGCGTGGATTCGGTAACCGGGACTGCTTTTCTGAACACTGATATCGCGGCATCGTTTGCGGCTGTATCCTGGCTCGCGGTGGCATGGTTCCGCGAGCGCAAACCAAAGTTCCTTGGCCTGCTGACCGGTGCGGTTGCCGGACTCGCAACCATCACTCCTGCCGCGGGCTATGTTTCTCCTACAACGGCAGTGATCATCGGCGTGGTCTCAGGAGTGGTCTGCTACTTTGCAGTTGAAATGAAGAACAAACTGCACTGGGACGATGCCCTGGATGTCTGGGGCGTACACGGCGTCGGCGGATTCCTCGGCATTCTGATGCTGGGACTGTTCGCCAACAGTACGTTCAATCCCGCGGGAACTAATGGGCTGCTTTACGGCAATCCCGGTTTTTTCTTCAAACAGGTGGTTGCGGTATTGTTCTCGTCGGTGTGGGCCTTCGGCTTCACCTATGGAATGCTGAAAATCATCGACCTGTTTACGCCAGTGAAAGTTGAAATGATGAATGAAGAAATCGGGCTGGATGAGTCAATTCACGGCGAACATGCCTACGAAGCCCTCGAAGTCGAAGAGTTGTTCAACGGAGATCGCAAGCACTTCGTGATGGAAGAAACAGAAGAAGAGCCGGAGCCGGTTGGTCCGCGGACATAGACTATTCAGGCCATCCCGCAGCCCTTCCAACTCGAATTGGGGCCCGTAGCCTTTGGGAGGGACTTAGGTTGGATCGTCCATCCGGACCCTTTATCGCTAAGGCTGTCAGCATAGGAGGAAGCCTACATTAAGTGCAGCTGACGCAAGAGTTCCTGAAACCGGGGATCGGAGCGCAGCGGATCGTAGACCTGAGCAACCTTCAGATAGACCAGGGCCGAGGCCCGCTCGTCATAGGCTTTATTCAGCCACTGGAAGGCTTCATCTTTGCGGCCGAGCGCGGCAAAAGTGTCGGCGATCTCTGCCGGCGGAACGTATTGTTTGCCGGAGAGCTGCAGCAGTTCATTCAAAATCTGGGTAGCTTGCTCGTCCTTACCCGCCGCTGCGTAGGCTCGCGCAAGAAAGGCTCTGGCCACAGGATCGCCATGCGATAGTTCCACGCCCCGCTCGAATTCTGAGATCGCTGGGTCGTACTGACCCTTGTACTCATAAGCTAATCCCAACACTCGATGTGCAAGCAAGAAGTCGGCATCCAACTCGATGGCTTTGCGTGCGTTCTGGATGGCATGATCGTAGTCGCGCACCATCAAATAGGTCCAGCCCATGTGTTCATTCATCACCGTGTCCGAAGGCGACAATTCCTGTGCCTTTTTGGCCTCGGCGATGCCTTCCTGCGAACGTCCCAGTGCAATCAGTTCGTGCGAGTACCAGTGATGGGCGGCGTCATAAAGAGGATTGAGCGCGATAGACCGCTTGAACTCCCGCTCGGCTCCAGCCCAATCCCAATCGTAGGTGAATTTGATATAACCCAGCGAAGCGTGTGCCTCGGCCAGGCTGTCGTCGATGGAGAGCGCTTTGGCCGCAGTCTGCTTCGGCCTGCGGCATGGCCTCTTTGGGAGGCAGAATGCTGTAACCGTACGAGCCGGCAAGAGTGTACGAATCCGCCAGCCCGGTGTAAGCTACCGCAAATTTAGGATCGGCCTCAATCGCCTGTTGAAACAGCTCGATGCTTTTCTTTACCCCGTCCTCGGTGCGCTTGTTCGCGAAGAAACGGCCTTTCATGTATAGCTGGTACGCGTCGCTGCTTTCCGTGAAAGGCCGCAAGAACTGCTTCTGTTCGTCTCCAGTCAAGTTGATGGTGAGCGCGTTTGCCACCTTTTGCGAAATCGAGTCTTCCACCGAAAACATATCGCTTGATTTTTCCTCGAAGCTATCACCCCAAAGAAGTTCTCCATCCGGTACGCGCCACAACCTGACCGTTACCCGGGTGCCATTTCCCGAACGCTGGACGCTGCCTTCGAGAACCGACTGCACCGCCAGTTGTCGGCCGGCGGCGACCGGATCGTCTGCCGTTGCATACTTACGCACAGCTCCCACCGGCCGCACGATGATCTTATGCAAGTTGCTTAGCCGTGTGATCAGTGCATCCGTCATACCCAGGCCGAGATATTCATCCTCGGGCGCGGTATTCAGGGGCCGGAAAGGCAAGATCGCAATCGATCGTTCGGAAGCACTCACGGTCGCCGAATGGGCCTTGGAATGCGACCAGAAGTAGAACAAGCCGACGGCGAGCACGATGATGAGCGCGGTTATGAAAACAATTCGGGTAGCTGATGTTTTCCAGCCCGCTGCCGGCGGCAGGGCCATGGCAGGAACCGGAATTGGGCTTGCCATGGGTGAAGGCACGGGCTGATCCGCTGCCACCGGCGTCACCGCGACTGCACCTCCCAATGCCTCGGGCGCAACGCCTCGCACCGGCGTTACACTTTCATTACTTTTTCGATATTTCCCTTCGCCGTCCTCTTCGCACTCCGTTACCGTGGCATTGAAGCGATAGCCCTTGCGAGGCACCGTTTCGATATAGGGCTGCCCGTCGGGCGCCGTGTCCAGCGTTTTCCGCAGTAACGAGATATTGACAGTGAGATTGGTTTCCTCGACAAAGCTGTCTGGCCAGATCGCCTCCATGAGGGTCTCGCGTTTCACCAATCGACCGCCGTTTTGCACCAGGTACAGCAGGATGTCGAAAGCCTTGGGAGCGAGGGGGATGGTAGTGTCCTCTCGCAAGAGTAGGTTCTCGGTCGGATAAAGCCGGAATTCGCCGAACCGGAAGTACTTAATTCCTAACGCCATACCGTGCCCAAGCTCCCCTGACGTGTCCCAAGGAAATTCTCAGTCATTTCCCGATGGCTTCTAAAGGACTGCTGCAAGATGTGAAGATGCCGGCGCTCGAACCGCCCGGAGCAAACGCCAGCCAGTGAGTTTATATTTTAGCTCACTCGCGGAATCGAAGTTGGTGAGAGGGTTCTCGCCATCCGTTGCCTGTGGCAGGTTTCAGGCGACAGGAGATTTCATTTAAATCGGGTTCAGGACGGGGAACAACGTTGCACTCATGATCACTCGCCTGTGCCTGTAGGGCAGTCGATTGCGTTTTGGAATCGGGTTGGTCTCGCGGTCACTTTGGCGGCTGTATGCCCGGCTTGTAGGTGATGCCTTTGGTCTCGAACAGGGTGGGCGACAAGCCGGTGTTGTAGCTGGCTGCCGTAATGAATCTCTGGTTGGTCATCTCGCCGTTGCGATTGCGTACCGTGCTGTACGGCGTCTGAACGCCCTGGATCAGCTTATAGTTCGCATAGACGATTGACTCTTCGTCCATCTGGCGGTCCAGCGGGTCGCGCCAACTATAGGTAGTCTTTACCGGCAAGTGAGTGCGAGGATCGACCGAAATCGTAACGCTGTCGTTGTTAGTATTGAGAACCGTGACCTGGTCGGCGAGATTCTGTTCCACCATGGCCGTGCCATCGTACAAAATCATTGTGCCTGGGGTGGGCAGCCATTTGCGGATAACCCACTCGATCGAATGGTCACGGCGGCGCAAATAATCTTCCACGTCCTTGGGCTCCTGGGTCGCTGTACCTTTGTAGGTGACCTCGTAGGCCTTGTCGCCGATATAGAGTTCAGCGATGTCGCGTTGTTTGGTGAGTTCCACGCGCTCCTTGTCGGGCCACTCCCAGAATCGCCAGAACTCGATGCTCATGCTGTTCGGCTTGCCGTGATAGAAGCCATAGGTGCGGCCTTCGCTCTTCATGTCCTGGACGTTCAGGTAGGCATCGCCGCCAAGCGCGCGGATCATGTCGGTGAGGACCTGTAGCGCTTTCTGCACGCTTGGATCTTTGGTAGACGCAAATTGCGCCGTCGGCCATGAGGCGGGAACGAACGTGGTTTGCGCGGCCGTTGCCAGGCCGTTGGACGACACAGGAGCCGCCGTCTGAGCGGTGGCAGAAACGGCAAGAAACAGAGCGAAGGCGGCAGCGACTCGCATGGGCATGGTGAATTTCATTTTACCCGTACAAGCCGACATTCAAGTCAGTCCTCCTTAACATCGGGAATTTCCCCTCTGCGCAGCGCAGCTATGATGTTCTCAAACTCCTTACGCGGTTTTTCACGAATCAATAAGTCGAATTTGGGAGCTTCGCGCGCAAATTATCAAGCCGTTGATCTCGGATCGCTCTTGAAGTGGTGTTGTCCCAATCCCATCCTCCATCTGTACCGAGCAGGTGGTGCTCCAACTCGTCCGCGGATTGCTGCGGTGTGATGTTACGCCTTAAGAAAGGGAGAAACGGAGAAACCAGGATCATCAGAAGAATCATAAGAGGAACGAGCGCTAACCATCTCAAAGGTGTCGAAATGAACACTACAACGGCGCAGATTGCGCCGATGACCAACACCATGCAACCGAAGCCGAGTAGACGGTGAGACATAATAGTTTCGTAGATCTGATACTCATAGCAACGGGCGCTGCCTTAGTTTTATTCTCATTCCTGAGGAGTGTCGTCCCCGAGGGACTTGTCTTTCCTGTTATGCCTACCCAGCGCTGAAGCGCTGAGCTATCTTCTTCCGTCCCACCTTCGTGGGACTGCTGCATTTTCCAGTTCCACCATCATCGCTCAGGACAAACTGTCATTGTTCGGGCAGAGGCATTATTTCATTACTCCTCCGTGTCTCTGTGTCTCTGTGGTGAAAATTCCGACTCCGTGTTCTCAGTGACCTCCGTGGTGAATCACTTCTTTTTCTTCCGCTTCGGCGCAGGCCGCTCCTCAACCACTGCAAACTGTATCCGCTTTTGCATCCTGTCGATCCGGTCCACCAGGACGCGAATGGGATCGCCCATCGAGTAGGTCTTGCGAGTACGCTGGCCGATGATCTGCCGGGTGTTCTCGTGATAGAGGTAGTGGTCGTCGCTAAGCGAGCCCAGAGGCACCAGTCCTTCGATGAACATGCCGTTCAGCTCGACAAACATTCCAAACTTGGTGATGCTCACGATCAGCCCATCGAATTCGTCTCCGACATGCTGCTCCATGAACTTCATCTTCTTCCATTCCATCAGCTCGCGCTCAGCTTCGTCGGCGCGGCGCTCGGACTGGCTGGACTCCTCGGCAATGTCGTGCAACTCGTCCTCAGGAATCGGTCCACCCAAGTTGGATTGTTGATCCGGTTTCTGCCGACTCTGTTTGTGGTGGGATGAACCCCGAGGGTGCCCCATCCAAGCCTCTTTTGCTTGGGTGGGGTTTTTCGCCGGGTGATCCGTCGAACCCTCCTTCGCTTGGGACGCCCGTTTCGACCACGGGGACGGTGACTCGCTGTGCGCGACGCCTCCCACGCCCACCGGCACGCCGTGTTCTTCCTGCTCGGCTGAATCGTGCAACACATCTTTCAGAATGCGGTGCACAATTAGGTCCGGGTAGCGCCGGATGGGCGAAGTGAAATGCGTGTACGCGGGAGCGGCCAGCGCGAAGTGGCCTTCGTTCTTCTCCGAATAGCGCGCCTGCTTCAGCGACCGCAGCATCAGGTACGACAGAATGCGTTCTTCCGGCTTGCCGGCAATCTTCTGCGTGAGCTTCTGGTACATCCGCGGCGTGATCTGCACTTCCTCGGGCAGTTCGACGGTTTTCGCCTGGCGGCCGCTGCCATAATGATCGCGTCGCTCAGCCTTGAACTGCACTCGTTTCACCGGCAACGGGCCGACTCCCAGCGAGTAGCCGAACTTCGCGGCAATCGTCTCGAAGTCGTAGACGCGCTTGGGATCGGGCTTTTCGTGGATGCGATACAGCGAGCCGACGTGCTTGCCCTCCAAGTAGCTGGCCACGCACTCATTGGCCGAAAGCATGAACTCCTCGATGATGCGGTTGGCGATGTTGCGCTCGGAACGCGTAATGCTCTTCATCAGGCCGTGCTCGTCGAACTCGATCATCGGCTCGGGCAAATCGAAATCGATCGATCCCCGGCGCACACGCTTGCGGTTCAGCACCATGGCCAGCTCACGCATCAACTCAAAAACGTCAACCAGCCGGTGATAGTGCTGTCGTTGCGCCGGATCGCCCTCGAGGATAAGGTTAACGTTGGTGTAGGTCATACGTTCTGCCGAACGGATGACCCCCTCATTCAGCGTGTAGCCGACGATCTCGCCCTGCTGATCGATTTCCATCACGCACGACACCACCATGCGATCGACTTGCGGCCGCAGGCTGCACAGGTCAGTCGAAAGTTCGATGGGCAGCATCGGCACAGCGCGATCGGGAAAATAGACCGAAGTCCCGCGCAGGCGTGCTTCCAGATCAATCGAGGAACCCTCGCGCACATAATGTGCCACATCCGCAATATGGACTTGCAGCTCGAAGTTGCCATTCGACATGCGGCGCACCGTGACCGCATCGTCGAAGTCGCGCGCGGTTTCGCCATCGATGGTGACGATGGGGAGCGAGCGATAATCCTGCCGATGGCGCAACTCGCTCGACGGAATTACTGGATCGAATTGCTGTGCCTCTTGCAACACCTCGACCGGAAAGCGATGCGGCAGGTGGAATTTGCGAATGATGATTTCGACATCCACGCCAAAGTCGTCCTCGTAGCCGAGAATCTCGATCACCCGCCCTCGCGGATTCCCCGTCGGCGATGGCCACTCGGTGATTTCCACTTCCACGACCACGCCTTCCAGGTCGCCCCACTCATGCTGTCGCGCCTCGGCGCCCAGCACGCGATCGCGATCCAGCTGCTTCTTGCGAGAAGGTTGCTTCTCATTGGACTCCCACTCATCCGCAACTGAGGCGGATGAATGGGGCACCCGCGGCTTGAGTGGAGCAACCGCCGATGAATGATGCACACGCTTGTCACTCGTCAACGCAGGTTCACCACCCGGCCACTCCATGCCGGGCGAAATGATGATCTCCTTGGTGACTTTCTCGTCGATGGGGGTGACGTAGTTGTGTCGCCCTCCGCGATGAAAGGTTCCCACCACCGTCGGATTGCCGCGCGTGAGCACGCGCAGAATACGTCCTTCGGCCCTGCCTTCATCGCGCTTACGGCCCAGCTCCACCAGCACCTGATCGCCGTGCATGGCCGAGCCGATTTGCTGGGGATGAATGTAGATATCGCCGGCTACGGTCCGGCGCTGGTCGGCATTGGGGATCACGAAGCCGTAGCCGTCGCGATGCATGGTCAGGCGGCCGGCGATCAGATTCTGGCGTGCGGCGGCGTGTTCAGCCAGGGTGTAGCGGTCGCGCCCGGTCTCGATCAGACGGGCGCTCTTCACCAGCGCCTGAAGGCGCTCTGCGAGCTGCTGCCGTTCCTGACCGCGCAGATTCATCTCGCGGACCAGCTGCTTGTAGCCGGCGGAGTGGTGCGGCTGGCGTTCAATGTGCCGCAAGATAGCCTGATCGGTGAGCATGAGATCTCGATGCGTCACCCTCAGAATACGGCATCACGTCAGTACCCCGCGATGTAGCCGGTCTCCGGCGCGCGTGACCAGCGTAACTTCCCAGCTATAGACGCCCACTCGATCCCGACTTAGTTGCGAACGGACCGCCGGGCAAGTGACAACCCGGCGGCCGCCTCAGGGTGTGATCTTGTATATGACCCCTCCGCCCTCACCGCATTGTTGGGTTGTGCCATAAATATTGCCGCTGGGATCCAGAGCGACAGGGCCGCGCGGAAAGCAGCCGTCGGTCTGGTTAGGCAAGCTCCCGAAGTCGTGCAGATCGGTATAGGTCCAGCCGCCGTTGGAAGGCGCCAGTTTGTAAACGCTGCCGACATTGTTGGCGCCGATATAGTTATTTACCCCGTAAAGAGCGCCGCTGGCGTCCATCACAGGCCGGAAAACCAGAGACAGCGTCCCAGCCCGCCCAGGCAAGGTGTATAAAACGTTGAAGACCCAACCGCCATTGGACGGCGACAGTTCCCAGATTGTGCCGCCGCCGGAGGTGGCCATGGCAGTAACGCCGTAGAGATTGCCGGCGCTGTCACGCAGCAACGGTCCGGGAGTAGAGCCATCCGTGGCCTCTTCAAAGACGTGAAGAATCGTCTTTGTCCAGCCTGATCCGGACCGCGTCAGCTCATAGATCGTTCCGCATCCATTGTTGTCTCCGCATGCTGAATCGCCGCCGGCCCGGGTTAGTCCAAAGATATTCCCGGACTCATCCAGGCTGACAGCGTCAGGTTCGTTGCCATCGCTGCCACCCAGGAAGCTGTAGAGAATGGTTTCAGTCCAGCCTCCGTTCGAGGGAGTCAGTTCGTATGCGACTCCCGAGTTTCCAATGCCTCCGCCGATGGCAGTGCCGATGATGTTTCCCGCCGGATCGAAGGTGACCTGGCTGGGACCACCGCCATCGTTGCCCATGCCGAAGACGTGATCCACGGTGTAGGACCAGGGGGCATTCGCGTTAGCGGGCGCCGTGACCGGAGGCTGTAGATTGTAGATCAAGCCATCAAACCCGCCCCCACCCATGACTTGGGGGCCATACGGAACGCCATTTGGAGCGAGCGTGATGTTGCCGGGATCGGTGGGGAGAAAGTTGCCGTCATTGCCCTGAAACTCATACAGAACGGAAAACAGCCAGCCCGAATTGAATCGCCTCAATTTGTAGGCCACGCCGCAACCCGGTACTCCCCCCTCATCGCAGCTTAGAATTCCGCCGTACTGGGTGGTCCCGTAGAGATTCCCCGCCGTGTCCCTTGTCACCCCGGCGAAGGGTTGTGAGCCGGCGGTGCCATTGAAATTGTGGATAACCGTGAAGGTCTGCGCGCCGACTACGGGGGTAGTAAGCACGACGAACGCAATCCCAACTAAAAACGCGGCCGCCGTCAAACTCCCACTGCCATAACTGATTCGGCTCGGACGCTGCTCAAAGCGCTCCATAGTGTTCCTCCGTCAATTGTCTGCTCATTACGAGCGCCCGAACTTATACACCCGATGGACCTTCCCTGCAGTTTAATTAATTTTTCATTTGGCTCGTCTTGAGTGCTTCTGGCGCCAGCTCGGGCCCCACAGCCTTTAACCCCTTCCGCGTAATCCGTTCATTATTTGGTACTAGATGCGCAGGAAAAATTACGTAGGGGTATTCCCTGATATAAGAACTCGCTGTATGGTAGCAATAATTACATCGCAACTCCGGGGCGCATTCCATGCGTTCTGAACCGCGAGCTGACAAGAGCCGCACCAAACCAGCAGATTCTGAAGCGGACCTGTGGAGTTTAGGTTTGGCAAAACAAGTGCCTATCCAAGCACTTACATCTTCAGAAAGGATTTTCAATACCGATCATGTGGAAACCTACGAATTCCCCCTCCCCCAGCCCCACCCCGAGTCCCGAGCCCCAGCGCAGTTACGCGCCGCCGGCGGAGTCGGTGAGCGTGCCGCGTCCGGCCAGCCCTCCGGTCAGCACCCAGGAGCAAGCCACGCTGGGCAAATCGCTGGTCATCAAGGGCGAGGTCACCGGTTCCGAATCACTTTACATTGACGGCCGGGTCGAAGGTTCGATCAACCTGCCTGGCAATCGCGTCACCGTCGGACGCAATGGCGTGGTGTCTGCCAATATTTCGGCACGCGAGATCGTGGTGCTGGGCAAAGTGCGCGGCAACATGACCGCCAGTGACCGCGTGGATATTCGCGGCGAAGGCTCGCTCACGGGAGACGTGGTCGCGCAGCGCATCAGCATTGAGGACGGCGCCTACTTCAAGGGCGGTATCGATATCCGCAAGCCGGGCCAGAAAGTGAACGGCGAAGCCAAGGAAACTACCACCTCGCCCGCGGCCGAGACCGGCACAGGGGCAGCTGCAGCCCGGGCTTAGAGATTTCCCGGAAGAGGATTGCCCATCATGTTCCAAATTGGGTAAGCGACCGGAGCTTTAAGGTGATCCTCTTCTTGACTCCATCAAGTTGTGGAGAGAGTCTCAAGAATGACGGCGGTGGGTTCCTGGCGGCCAGCATTCTGCTATCGGCATTCAGCTTTTGCGATTCCGTTCGGAATCCTGAAGCATGTCTCTGACGCTATTGCATTCGCTTCACGGCCGAATGCTGAATGCCAAGTGCTGATTGCTCAGTCATCGCCGGCGATCTGAATAATAGAGGGAATCGCGATGTGGGATCGCTTGCTTCAACTGCTTCCGGTAGGCTGCCGTCATCGCCACATGTCCGTACCGTTTTCCGCCTCCCGTTCCGCTGGCAAGAATTCGAACCAGGCGGAATGGGAGAGCGTCTCGCAAGAAGACTCGGGCCCCTACGTGGTTTGTCTCGATTGTGGCCGCCACTTCGCTTACGACTGGTCCAGGATGAGAGTCGTGAAGTAGCGCAGCTCCAGCGAATCTCATCCACAGCTAACTCGTTCTTAACCGGCTATCGCCGTTCGCCTTGCTTCCATTCCGTCCAGTGCATGCCACAACGATTTCGCCGCAGTCTCGGCGGCGTTGAGGGCCTCTTCCGCTAGCGCAGGTTTCGTCGAAATCTCCGCGCTCAACAGTTCCCGCCACACCTGCGAGTGCTCGACGTCGGCGAACTGATGGAGCTTGAAGTATCCACAGGTTTTCGCATCGGCGCCGTAGCGTTGGGCCAAGCCTTCAGCCTTTTCCCTGGCGACGCGCGGGACTTGCGACTCGTAAGCGTAGAACGCAGCGAGGGCTTCGGCGGTTGATCCCTGGCTGGCGATGCGGCGGAATTCGGCGATCAGCTCACGGATCTCGGGCAACGGCTCGTGATGACGAACTTGTTCGAGATCGGCGCCCATGCCTTCGGCAAAATCCAGCCACAGCTCGCTGTGCGGACGGCCTTCGAGCTCCTCGCCACACAGGTTGCGCAGAACAGCTCGGCGCGTCTCGCCGTCGTCCAGCCGCGAGTGCAATGCGCTCAGATAAGCCGGGAAGGCGGCGACGTGGTGGTAATAGTCGCCGGCGTATTCCCGCAAGTCTTCGCGGGTAAGCTGGCCGGCCGTCCACGCCTTGTAATAGGGATGGCACAACAGGTCGAAGCGGGCAATGCGCTGCTCCAGCGCAGTCAGAAAAGCTTGCAATTCCATCATTTCCCCCACGTAAGAATTGGCACCAGGAAGTGAGAACACTATACGGGAGTGGAGCAGAGACCTACAAGTTGGACATAGCCTTCGCGAGCATGCCGTAGGTGAATCCTGATCGCCACGCCTCCTAGCCTCGCGGGAGACGATCTATCTCCCACTCGCGAGCGATTTCAGGGTTGCTTGCGAACCAGCAGGAGGGGGTGTCTGGCAGCGCTGGCATACTTCGCCGCCTCCTCCTTGGCCGAGGCCACCTGCTTGGGCGTCATCTGGGCTGAAATCTCGTCAGCACGGTGCTTGCCCTCCGGGCTGCCATAGGTGCCCCCCAGAATGTAGTACATCAAAGCCTTCTGGCGATCCTGCTTGACCCCGCGACCCTCGGCATAAAGATTTCCCAGAGCCACAAATGCTTCCGGCTGGCCATTGGCTGCCGCCTGACCGTAAAGTTTAACGGCCTTGGGCATGTCCTGATGAACGACGCCGCCGGTTTCGTACATCATTCCGAGCTCGTAGATCGCGGGCACGTAACCCAGGTCGGCTGAACGTTTCAGCCAATCAAAGCTCTGCTGCTTATCTTGAGCTACTCCTCCCAAACCGCGGTCGTAGAAGTAAGCGACTCTCTCGCAGGCCAGTCCGTCGCTGGCGTTCGCCGCGTGTTGGTACCACTGCATGGCTTTCGCGTAATCCTGTTTGACCATATCTCCCGTCAAATACGCCGTGGCCGTCAATACTTCACAGTGCGTCATCTCAGGCGGAGTCAGCGACTGCCGGGTACGGGCTACTGCCTCTTCGCCACGCTGATCCCCGGCATCCGCGGCCAGCATGAACCATACACACGAGTCCTGATCATTCACATCGACGCCGTCTCCGTTGTAATAGGCTGCACCCAGGTTGAAGTAAGCTTTCGCATAGCCTTGCCGCGCCGCTTTTCAGGAACCAGGGAATGGCTTTAGCAGGGTCCTTGTCCACGTCTGTGCCCAAACGGTAGCGCAAGCCGAGCTCGTTTTGAGCCGCTGGGTCGCCGGCTGCGGCCTGTTTCTGCAAATCGGCAATAGGAAGTTTTGCAGCCGGGGTTGAGCTTTGTGCGAACAACAGAGCCGGGAGGGACATGAATACGAGAAGGATTCCTAGAGCAGAAAAGAAATACCGATGCCAGTGGTCGCTCATGATGAGATCCGTAGAATTAACGAGAGAGAATACCACTGGAATTGAAAAATGCGGTCCCCGTCTTGCTAAAATCAAGTTACTGGCCGCCGGTGCGGCCCATTTTGGGGTAAATCTCTTTGCCGTCGCAATTCACGGAAACCTACGACGTTGTAGTAGTCGGCGCCGGCCATGCCGGATGCGAGGCTGCGATGGCTGCCGCGCGCATGGGTCTGAACACCGCGCTCTACACCCTCAACGTCGATCTCATCGCGCAGATGTCGTGCAATCCCGCTGTCGGCGGCATTGCCAAGGGACACCTGGTGCGCGAGGTGGACGCGCTGGGCGGCATCATGGGCGAAGTGACCGACGCGGTCGGCATTCAGTTTCGTTTGCTGAATACTTCGCGCGGGCCGGCCGTCTGGTCTCCGCGGGCGCAATGCGACAAGCAGCAATATCGCCAGAAGATGCGCGAGATGCTGGAGTCGGAGCCCAACCTCAAGATCAAGCAGGCCGAAGTTGCCGAGCTGATCATCGATGAGTGCCGTGGGCTGAAGCCCACTCATGATTTAGGCAATGGGGCTGACGGCACGCCTGAAGGCGTGCCCCTTCAAAGCCTCGCGAGGCGAACCGCAGATCCCTCGGCTCGGACTGAAGTCCTCGCTCGGGATGACAAGGATGCTTTTACTGCAGACGATAGGGGTCCCTCGACTGCGCTGCGCTCCGTTCGGGATGACTTTGATGGAGCGATCTCTGGCGAAAAGCGAACAGCGAAAAGCGAACAGCGTTCATCTGGCGAAAAGCGAACAGCGAAAAGCGAACAGCGTCCTTCCGGCGAAGAGCGGGTCGTGCGCGGAATCAAGTTGCGCGATGGCCGCACCGTGGGCGCGCAGGCGGTCATCATCACCACCGGAACGTTTCTCAACGGGCTGATCCATTGCGGCGAGCAGCAATATCCTGCTGGGCGCAGCGGCGAGCCGCCGGCGGTGTTGCTGGGCGAATCGCTGAAGGCTCTGGGCCTGCGCGGCTGCCGCCTGAAGACCGGCACTCCGCCACGGCTCGACGGGCGCAGCATCGACTGGTCGAAGTTCACCGTGCAGCCCGGCGATGACGATCCCACGCCCTTCAGCTTCCGTACCCGGCGGGTGGCGCATCACGACAAGCAGGTGCCGTGCTACATCGCGTTCACCACGGCCGAGACCCATCGCATCATTCGGGAGAATGTGCATCGCTCGCCCATGTACAGCGGGCAAATTCAGTCCATTGGGCCGCGCTATTGCCCATCGATCGAAGACAAGATCGTCAAGTTTCCCGGCAAGGAAACGCATCAGCTTTTCCTCGAGCCCGAGGGCCTGAACACGCACGAGATTTACGTCAACGGCATGAGTACGTCGCTGCCGATCGAGGTGCAGCTGGCGATCATCAAGTCGATTCCGGGGCTAGAGAACGCGGAGATGCTGCGTCCCGGCTATGCCATCGAGTATGACTCGATCGATCCCACCGAATTGCAACGCACGCTGGAGACCAAGAAGATTGCGCATCTCTATCTCGCCGGGCAGATAAACGGCACCAGTGGATATGAAGAAGCCGCCTGCCAGGGATTGATGGCCGGGATCAATGCTGCGCTGAGGGTGAAGGGCGAGCCGCCGCTTATTCTTGACCGCACCGAGGCGTATACGGCGATCCTGATCGACGACCTGATTAGCAAGGGAACGAACGAGCCCTATCGTATGTTTACCTCGCGCGCCGAGTTCCGGCTGCACCTGCGTATCGACAACGCTGACCGTCGGTTGACGCCGCATGGCCGCCGCGTGGGATTGATCAACGACTCCGCCTGGGCCGAATATCTGGCCAAGCAGGAGCGCATGAAGGCGATGCGCGATCTGCTGGAACGGAGGCGGATGAATGCAGAAATGGTGGCGGAAGTTTCGAGGGTCGAGCTTCAAGTTTCCAGTGGAGACACTGCACTGATCGAAGAGGTTCGCACCGCGCGGCTGGAGACGGATTCTTTTCTCGGTGCGACCCTCGCCCAGTTGCTCAAGCGGCCCGAGGTCCGGATCGAAATGCTGGCGCCGCTGCTGGCGAGGTTGATGCCGGACTTCTTTCGGCGTGACGGCGAAGCGGAAGTTTCAAGTGTCGAGTTTCAGGTTTCAGGTGACCCGCGTCTTCCCCCGGCGGAGGAACTGCAGATCCCTCGGCTCGGACTGAAGTCCTCGCTCGGGATGACAACTACAAAGATCGGGTCCGCACTGGAAACTCGAAACTTGAAACTCGAAACTGATTTCCGCCTTCCGGTGGAAATCCGCAACGAGCTGAAGTCGGTCGAGACCGAGATTAAATATTCTGGCTACCTCGATCAGCAGACCAAGGCGATTGAGCGGCTGAAGCGCTCCGAACAGCGCATGATTCCCGACTGGTTCGATTATGGAAAGGTTTCGGGACTGTCGCGCGAGATGAATGAGAAGCTGACACGGGTACGTCCACGTACTCTGGGGCAGGCCAGCCGCATTCCCGGGGTTACGCCCGCCGCAGTCTCGCTGATCAACGTGTTCATCGAGATTCAGGGACGGCAGCAGGCAGCTGCCCCGTCGCTCTGAAGAGTAGATGGGCGGCGGGGAATAGAACCGCAGATCCTTCGGTTTCGCTAGCGCTCGCTCGGGATGACAATGGTGGCAGGGGACGCGAATGGCAGGCTCCAAACTATCCACTGAGCAAGAAATCCCACCCAAGCAAGGGCAGCCTGGATGGGAAACCCAGTGAGTAGAATCCACATCCTTCCTACTTCTGCTTGGCGATGATCATGCTCGAAATCTTGCTATAGGTTGCCGCAGGAATAATTTTCCTGGTCTTTAAGTCGGTCTTGGTGTGGTAAGGACGTCCGTCAATGATCTTCTGCGAGTAGGCGTCACCGATGCCCGGCAGCGTAGCCAACTGCGCCTTGCTGGCGGAGTTGATGTCGATCAAGTCAGAAGCCGCCATACTGCTGGACGCGGCGCTGCCGGATGCTGGCTTGCTGGAACCGCTCTGCGCCATGCCCCAGCCGCTGAGCAAAAGCACCATCAATGCTGCCGAAAGAATTCGCGATGCATACTTGAGTTTCATGCTTTCTCCTCGTTGTTGTCTGCACTCAGGACGACAATTCAACTTGCAAGGACCCACGCTGGGAAGCTGACCAGTTGGATTATGCCTCCTTGTTGCCCAGCATTCCGTCCAGGCCGGCCATCATGGATTTAGTTTTCTCGGCCAAGCCACCCTCGGAAGCGGAATCGCTGGAAGCTTCTCCTGCGGCCGCACCGCCCAGCAACTGATCGAGGCCGGCGCCCATGCCCGCGGGTAACTTACCTTTGATGTATCCCACCACGGTGTTCACGACGGTTTCGGCTACGTCTTGCGACAAGCCAGTCTTCTGCTGCACTAGCTGCACTAGTTCGTTCATGACAGTATTCCTATCTGGCCAGTATGGTTTTGGCAAGGAGTGCACGCGGCAATCCACATGAATCACAGGCAGAGTCAACGCAGGTGCCACGGTGCGAAGCTTAAAGACTCATCCGCAGGGTTATACACCGGAACCTATCGCCGGGAAAAGTAGAAAATGGATGCCGGATGTCCCCCCTGGGCGGGGAGCGGAATACTCACTGGTTAACTCCGAATCGAGTCGCCGGCGCGTTCCGTCTAAAGAAGTATGCAAGCTCAGAATCTGAACGTTTTTCTCGATTACTTCGACAAGGTACAGCAACGCACCATGCGAGTCATCGCCTGTATCCCGGCTGACAAGCTGGATTGGTCCTATCGTGACGGCAAGTTCACGCTGGGCGATCAAGTACGACACCTGGGAGCGATCGAACGCTACATGTTTGGCGAGACCATCCAAGGTAAGCCGAGCCGCTACAGTGGGTGCGGCAAGGAACTGGCCGACGGTCTGGATAAGGTCAGGAAATTTAAAGAGCGAATGCATCGGGAAACGGTCGAGATCATTTCTCAACTGGGGGACGAAGGTTTGCAACGCAAATGCACCACGCCCGACGGCGCGTCGCTGACGATATGGAAGTGGCTGCGCCTGATGGTGGAACACGAAATCCGTCACCGCGGCCAGATTTACGCCTACCTCGCGATGCTTGACGTGGCCACTCCACCGCTGTACGGCCTGACCTCAGAGCAAGTAAGGGAACGTAGCGCAGGGCGGTAGTTCACTCGGCCACGATATGAGCGGCACCCGTAGAGAGTGCTGTTCACGATAGAGGTCCTTCGGCTGCGGTTCGCCAAGGCACGAACCTCCGCTCAGGATGACAATGCTGCAGAGGCGCCGGCGCGACCGATGCGCGGACGGTTTAGTGTGCTGGTTCGCGAGCATGAGAAGCGCGCGTTAGCCGTGTAAAATCGCAGTCTGATGCCGTCTCCGGCCGCACCTGTTTCCAGCGATCAGCCACCCAGCCTATGGGCGCGGCTGGTACGTATCCTGCGGCCCTCACACCAGCACACCGCGTTTTCCGCCACACTGCTGTTGATGACAGCGGTCATGCTTTCGCGCGTCATTGGATACCTGCGCGAGGCTTATATCGCCTTTGCGTTCGGTGCGGGACTCAATACTGACGCCTACGTCGGCGCGTTCAATCTGCCGGATTTCCTGAACTACATCCTGGCCGGCGGCACGGCTTCGATCACCTTCATCGCCATCTATACCAGGCACACCTCGCAGGGGCGAAGCGAAAAAGCGCAAGAGGCATTCAATTCCACCATCAGCATCATGACCGCCGTGGTGTGTGCCGGCACCGTGCTGTTGGAGATCTTCACGCCGCAAATTGAGCGGCTGATTTTCCCCCACTTTTCACCGGAACAGTTGCAGCTGTGCGTCCATCTGACACGGATTCTGCTGCCTGGACAGATCTTCTTTTACGCGGGCGGCATTGTGTCGGCGGTACTGCTGTCGCGACGGATGTTTCTGTATCCCGCCTTCAGCCCGGTCTTCTACAACGTCTTCATCATTGTAGGTGGACTGGTGGGGGCAAAGCGATTTGGAATTTCGTCCCTGGCGTATGGCGCGCTGATCGGCGCCGTCGTGGGACCGTTTCTCATCAACGCAATCGGCGCGGCGCAAGACGGGCTGAGTTACCGGCTGAATTTTGACTTTCGCAACAAAGAGTTTCGGGAGTGGGTTCGCCTTTCGATACCCCTGATGCTGGGAGTGTCGCTGGTGTCTGCCGACGACTGGATCCTGCGCTACTTTGCTTCAGGAGGCGCGGGAGATATCACCCGGCTGAACTACGCGAAGAGACTATTCGCGGTGCCCATCTCGATTCTGGGACAGGCGACCGGGCAGGCGTCGATGCCGTTTTTCGCCCGGCTGTTCGGCGAAGGCAAGCGCAAAGAGTTCGCCGACACGGTAAACGGATCGGTGTTCCGGATATCGGCGGTATCGTTTCTCTCGTCTGCGTGGATGATGCCGGCGGCGTTGCCGCTGATCGATCTGGTTTACCGGCGCGGGCGGTTCAGCTTTCAGGACTCACGCGAGACCTCGGCCTACTTCTTCTGGTTTGCACTGTCGCTGGCGTTGTGGGCGGCGCAGGCTCTTTATGCGCGCGCTTTTTATGCCGCCAGCGATACTCTGACGCCGATGATCGCCAGCACCATCATTGTGGTCGCATCGCTGCCGATCTACTCAGCCATGTTCCATCGCTTCGATGTGACCGGTCTGGCGATCGCATCGGACATCGGCATTCTGATGCACACGGTCGTACTCGCCTGGCTGCTGGATCGCAGGAAACTCGTCATGCTTGGCGGAATGCCCTGGCGAGAGCTGATGAAGTCGCTGGGGACGGCGCTCTTTGCCGGCGGCATCTGCTACGAAGCGGCCCGCCGGGTAGTGGTGAATGGCAGCCGGAAAGCAGACCTGCTCTCGTTGCTGGTAATTAGCCTGACCTGGCTGACCGCGGTGGCACTGGGATTGTGGGTGACAAAATCATGCCTGCCGCAGGAGCTGCGCCGCAAGAAAGCTCCGGCCACGCCGAACATCACCGCACCCGAGCCCTTAGTGGAGCGGACGACCGGGGGAATGGAACCTTAGCCGGGAAGCCTCACTGACCCAGTTACAATCGCTCTGGATGTCTTTTCGCTTTCAGATCGAAGCTCGCGATGGCAAAGCGCGCGCAGGACGTTTCTTTACTCCTCACGGGGAAGTACAGACTCCAGTCTTTATGCCGGTGGGAACCGTCGGCACGGTCAAGGGCGTGCCCCAGGACACGCTGGAAGAGCTGGGCGTCGAGATTTTGCTGAACAATACCTATCATCTTTATCTCCGACCCGGAGTCGAGATGGTTCGCCAGTTTGGCGGCGTGCAGAAGTTCATGTCGTGGGATCGTCCCATCCTCACCGATTCCGGCGGCTTTCAGGTATTCAGCTTGAGCGATCTGCGCAAGGTGACGGAAGAGGGTGTGGCTTTCCGCTCGCATCTTGACGGCTCATCGCATTTTTTCAGCCCGGAGAGTGCAATCGCGGCGGAAATTGGACTCGGCGCCGACATCATTATGGCGTTCGACGAATGCACCGAACACCCGGCGGAGTACGCGCGGACCCGGGCCTCGATGGAGATGACGCTGCGCTGGGCGGCTCGCAGCAAGAAACATTTTGAGGGGCACAAACACGAGGTTCCATGGTATGCCGAACGCGGCGAACAGACGCAAGCGCTTTTTGGCATCGTCCAAGGAGGAATGTTCCCGGATCTGCGGCGCGAATCAGCACAGCGCACCGTGGAACTGGATTTTCCCGGATACGCTATCGGAGGGCTGAGCGTTGGCGAACCACGTCCCATGACCTACGAGATGGTCGACAACGCGATCCGCTTCCTGCCCGACGACAAACCTCGCTACCTGATGGGCGTGGGCACGCCGGAAGAAATTGTGCACTACGTTGCCCTGGGAGTCGACATGATGGATTGCGTGCTGCCCACGCGCGCCGCCCGGCATGGTCTGCTGTTCACCTCCGAGGGCCGCATCACTATCAAGAACGCGCGCTACGCCGGCGACGAAGGTCCGCTCGATCCCAATTGCCGCTGCAAGGTTTGCGCTCGTTACTCGCGGGCCTACCTGCGGCATCTCTACGCTGCCAACGAGCTGTTGGCGCAAGTGCTTAACACCATTCACAATCTGGCGTATTACCTTGACACCATGCGTAAGGTACGGCAAGCTATAAAGCTTGGGGAATTCGCGACTTATCTAGCCGGTGTCCGGCCACCGCATCTAGCTTTCGAATCCGCGCAACAGCTGCGCGGCCCAGAAGCCCCGGAGAGCTGAACGTTCCTTAGCGGCTACCAACTGTTAGGATCAGGCATCCAGCAGACGCGACTGCGGCGCGGGCCGGGGGCTACGGCTTTTGGCAAAGCGCGGTAAAATAGAGGTCAGGGCACGTCCTTGGCGTGGCATGGCTACGCTGGCTGACAGCCGTCCCTTCCGGGCAACTGCGGCGCGGGCTGGAACGGAGATCCTGGTGTTCTGTTGAAGCCCCCGAACATCCCACAGTGTCTTGGACGCGAGGGATGGAGTTTGCCTGCGTTGTGCACGAACCGGGGCGAATTAAGAGGCCGGGAATAGCGCGTTTTCCCCGGGGAATATTGGGGTAGAGTCTTGCTAGCCGCAGGGCGCCCCACGAAAGTTAAAAGTCAATGCTTAGAGTGTCAGCTTTGTTTGCTCAGGGCATCGGTGGGTCGGCCCCGATCCTGATGATGGTTGCGATCTTCGCAATCTTTTATCTTCTCTTGATCAGGCCCCAGCAAACCCGCCAGAAGAAGTGGCAGGCGATGCTGGCGCTGATCAAGCCTGGCGACAAGGTAGTCACCAGCGGTGGCCTGACCGGCGCCATCATGTCGGTCAAGGACGACGCCGTTGTCCTGCGCGTGCCTCCCGACAACATCAAAATCGAAGTGACGCGTGCCTCGATTGTCACCTTAACGACTCCCGAGGACCGCCCGAAGTCTTAACAGGGTTGCTGTTTACTCATGAACAAGAATCTTCTCGCCAAGACAATTCTGATTATCGCGGTGCTGATCGTTTTTCTCTTCGGCATCTTTGGCATTCCCAAGAGCCTTACCGGTGCCGGTCTGCTGGCGGCCATTCAACAGCGTATTCATCTGGGACTCGATCTGAAGGGTGGCACGCACCTCATCCTTCAAGTCCAGGTAAATGACGCCGTCAATGCCGACACCGATCGCACGGTCGAGCGCCTCAAGGAAGACCTCAAGACGTCTAACATCGCCTTCGGTGAGATTTCCAAGCCCGATCCGCAGGGACATCCCGACGTCATCGAGATCAAGGGAGTACCTCCCGAGTCGTCAGGAGAGTTGCGTCACATCGTCACCGACAAGCTTCCTGAATACGATTTGACCTCGGGAGCCCAGAACGCCTGGACTTTGACGATGAAGGCGTCAATCGCCAACGACACCCGGAAGAAAGCGGTGCAACAGGCGATCGAGACCATCCGCAACCGCATCGACCAGCTTGGCGTTTCCGAGCCGGTGATCCAGGAACATGGACTCGGCGACTACCAGATTCTGGTGCAGTTGCCCGGCGTGGATGATCCTGCCCGGGTCAAGGAAATCATGCAGTCCACCGCCATGCTGGAAATCCGGCAAGCGGTAAGCGGCCCCTACCCCAGTGAAGAGGCGGCGATGCAGGCCAATAATGGCGTGCTTCCTCCGGATACGGTTTTGATGAAGGGCGTCAATGGCGGACATGGCCAAGATGAGCAGGGAGAAGCTTACTGGCTTATCAGCCGCACTTCGGCCGTAAGCGGTGGCGATCTGCGCTCGGCCGACTCTGGCACGGATGAGAATGGCCGCGCGGATGTGAACTTTACCCTTACCGGAGAAGGCGGACGACGTTTCGCAGCCTTCACCGGTGCCCACGTGAATGACAAGCTGGCGGTCGTTCTGGATAACCGGGTGAAATCGGTGGCCACCATTCAGGAGCAGATTCACGATCAAGGTCGCATCACTGGCTCCTTCACCCCGCAGGAAACCCAGGACCTGGCGTTGACCTTGCGTTCAGGCGCGCTGCCTGCCGGCATCAAATATCTGCAGGAAGTAACGGTTGGTCCTTCACTCGGAGCCGATTCCATCCGGCAAGGCGTGCGGGCAGCGGTCATCGGCATGGTCGCGGTCATGATTTTTATGCTGTTCTACTATCATGCGGCCGGAATCAATGCTGATCTGGGACTGTTCCTGAACCTGGTCATCCTGCTGGGTTTCCTGGGATTCAGCGGAGCCACGCTCACGCTGCCGGGAATTGCAGGTGTCATCCTGACGGTCGGCATGGGCGTAGATTCCAACGTGCTGATCTTCGAGCGTATTCGAGAAGAGTTGCGGCATGGCAAGACGCCATCCTCTGCCGTGGATCAGGGTTTTGCTCACGCCCTGACGACCATCATCGACACCCACGTCACCACGATCGTCTCCGCGATCATCTTGTTCCTGTTTGGAACCGGTCCGGTCAAGGGATTTGCGGTGACCTTGAGCTTCGGTCTGGGCGCCAACCTCTTCACATCAGTCTTCGTTTCGCGGGTAATTTTCGAAGCCGTTCTCAACCGCCATCAGCGTGGCGAAGCATTGAGCATTTAGTTGAATCTTCACCACAGAGGCACAGGGACACAAAAAGGAGGAGAACGCAGACGGAGTGGGTCGGTTTCACGAATGCAACAGTGGCTGAGAGCGTTGCCGGTTCTGGTCGTGAAATGCGCAAAAAAGACTTCCTGAACTCTGTGTTCTCGGTGTCTCGGTGGTGAAATAGAAATTAGCAAGCTAGGGGCTTACGGTGGAGTTATTTCGTAATACCAACATCGATTTTCTGGGCAAGAAATGGTATTTCCTTGCCTTCTCACTGATCTTCAGCGTCGCCGGAATCTGCTCCATGCTGTTTTGGCACCACATCCCTCTGGGTGTGGAGTTCCGCGGCGGCACGCTGGTTTACGTCAAGTTTGCCCAGACGCCGGATTTGGACCAGATTCGCAAAGTGTTGGATCGTGCAGGACTGCACGATCCCCGCATTCAGCGCTTCGGTCCCACCTCGGATAACGAGGTGTTGGTCGATCTCGGCATGCGGGAAACCAGCGAATCGGCGCTCGATCAGGGCAAGAACACCATCATCCGTGCGCTTGAACCCCAAGATGCCGCGGGCAAACAGGACCTCAACAACACCGGCGCGGCCGGCTTGCAGCAGTATCTGATGCAGAAAGACCCACTGCATCTGGGGACAGACGCGGAAGATCGCTATTCGGCGCTGGCCCGGCAGATTGACGACTTCCGCAATAAGCAGCGGGGCGGCATTCTGACTTCGATCGACGATCTCCGCGGCGTGGCACCGGCAGAAGTGATTAGCGCTCTGCAGCAGGATTTTTACACTTCAGATTTCGTGGTGCGAAACGTCGAAATCGTCGGCCCGCAAGTCGGCTCGCAGTTGCGCCACCAGGCTGTCATGGCGACTCTTTACTCGCTGGCCGGCATGCTGGTGTACCTGTGGTTCCGCTTTGAGATGATTTATGGCGTGGGGGCGGTGGTTGCCTGCCTGCACGACACCATTATCACGGTCGGCTTTTTCTCGCTGCTCGATAAAGAAATCAGCCTGACGGTGATCGCCGCGATTTTGACCCTCATCGGCTACTCGATGAACGACACCATCGTCGTGTTCGACCGCATCCGCGAGAACATCAAACTGCTTCGCCGCGAACCCCTGGCTGACATTGTTAACAAGAGCATCAACCAGACCTTGAGCCGGACAATTCTCACTTCGGGACTGACTTTCCTGACCGTGCTGTCGCTGTATGTTTTTGGCGGCGAAGTGCTGCGGGGCTTCTCGCTGGCGCTGGTAATCGGCATTCTCATAGGAACGTATTCCTCGATTGCGGTTGCCGCACCCATGCTGGTCGCCTATCAGGACTGGCGTGCCAAGAAGGCTGGCCAGGTGGCCGTTCAACGTACCACCTCACCGCGAGGCAAGGCCAACGAAAAGGTTAAAGTAAAGGCGTAGAACAGCTATTGACGATCGGGCTCCGGACATCTGCGACTACGGGGTGTCCGGAGAGGCAATCTCCTACCCCAGCCTGCACAACCTGGGGCGATTTTCGGGCTTCCTTACCCAGCAAGTGCCCGACTCGCTGGCTGGGGTGTATACTTCGGTTCGCGTTTTTCTGAGCAGTTGTCCTCGCTGCAATTGTTTCTCCGGGGCCAGAAATCGGGCCGCTGGATTTCGTTTTCCGGGCACAATTTGAGGGATGACGGTGTCTAAGAAATAAGAGAGTTCTTTCGGAGAACAGGTATGTTTGAAGACAGCCTCGTAGAATCGGGAGGCAGGCTCAAAACCAGACAGGGAGCGACTACCGCTCTTTCGTTTGTGCTGGAGATCTTGCTGCTCGGTGTCCTGGTTTTATTGCCGTTGATTTTCACAGAGGCCTTACCGACACAGCAGTTGATGACGATGCTGGTCGCTCCACCGCCCCCGCCGCCTCCTCCGCCTCCTGCTGCTGCTCCCGTCGTGGTAAGGAAGATCCAAAGCGAGTTGGATAATGGCCAACTGCGCACCCCGACTGCCATCCCCAAGAAGATCCAGATGATCAAGGAGGATGAGGCCCCACCCAGCACCGGACCAGCCGGAGTAGTAGGTGGTGTTCCCGGTGGCGTGCCGGGCGGGACCATGGGCGGAGTTCTGGGCAGCGTAATGAGCAGCGTGCCCACCGCCGTCCCCAAGGCCGCAACGCCACAGCGCGTTCGCGTGTCTCAAGGCGTGTCTCAGGGATTGCTGATTCACAAGGTGACGCCGCAGTACCCGCCCCTGGCCCAGCAAGCCCGAATTCAGGGCACGGTAGTGCTGCAGGCCCTGATCGGCAAGGATGGTACCATCCAGAACCTGCACGTAATCAGCGGGCATCCGATGTTGACCAACGCGGCGTTGGCGGCGGTAAAGGAATGGCAATACAAGCCCTATTACCTCAATGGTGAGCCGGTGGAAGTGGAAACCACCATCAACGTGAACTTCACTCTGGGACAATAGGACTTTACGATTAGCCGTTCTTTGCATCTAAGATTCATGCCGGTCATGGCGCTTACGAACGCCGCGGCAATTTTTTGGTTTTCGTGCCTGAGCACATGGTTTTTGGAGTTCCACCGCGGTCACCAGGGTGGGCTTCAGAGGCTCGAATTATCTGCAGTAACCTAGGGTTCTGCTGTAACCGAAAGTTCCGAGGAGGAAAAGTCACTCATGTTCCTAGCTAACCTTGCCACCTACGCCCTCAGCCACGTGCCCACGGCTGCCGCCTGGATTTTCCAGGAAGCGACCGTAGGTTGGGACCCACTCTCCCTCTGGAAACAGATGGGATGGGCGGCGAGAATTGTGGTTGTCATCCTGTTCATCATGTCAGGCTGGTCGATCGGTGTCATGATTGATCGCGCCATGGCATTCAGTGCCGCCCGCAAACAGTCGCGTGCCTTTGCTCCCGCCGTTGCCGGCGCCCTGCGTGAAGGCAAAATCGACGAAGCCATCAAAGTCGCCGAGCGCAACAAGAAGAGTCACCTGGCTAAGGTCGTCGTCGCCGGTCTGCAGGAGTTCAGGGCTCACGGCGATTCCAACGACATTCCCGGCGAACAGATCGAAGCTTCCAAGCGCGCTTTGGAGCGTGCCGAAGCCATCGTTCACGCCGAGTTGAAGCGTGGTTTGGGCGGTCTGGCGACCATCGGATCGACTGCGCCCTTCGTGGGACTGTTCGGCACCGTGGTGGGCATTTTGAACGCCTTCAAGGAAATCTCGACCCAGAAGGCTACCGGTCTGGGCGCCGTCGCTGGCGGCATTTCGGAAGCCTTGGTGACCACGGCTGTCGGTTTGTTCGTCGCGATTCCGGCCGTCATGATGTTCAACTACTTCACCAATAAGGTGGAAGCCTTCGACGTGGAAATGGATAACAGCTCCAGCGAGCTGATCGATTATTTCCTGAAGCGTCGCAGTGTTCGCCGTAACGGGTAAAGCTCGGCGCAGTAACAGCTGAGGAAGACGCTGACTCCAGCCGACGAGAGGTTGAACTTCGATGGCACTCGCATTACGTAATGAAGGCACCAAGGTCAATTCCAACATCAACGTTACCCCCATGGTCGACGTGATGTTGGTTCTGTTGATCATTTTCATGGTCATCACGCCCATGTTGCAGAAGGGCGTGAGCGTAGACATGGCCAAGGTGAACAGTCCGACTCCAATGCCGGACGCTGACAAAGAGGACGCCCTGCTGATCGCCGTTATGCGCGACGGAAGGACATACCTGGGCAGCGATCAGATTAACGTCGCCGATCTTACCAATAAGGTGAAGGACCGCCTGGCCAATAAAGTGGACAAGCGGGTCTTTATCCGGGCGGATTCGCGCGCCAAGTACGGCGCCGTGGTTGACGTTGTAGATAACGTCCGGTCTGCCGGAGTAGACGACGTGGGTTTGTTGACCGAGCAGGTACAGGCGAATCCAGGAAACAAGAAACCACCTGCAGGCGCCTCAACGGGCGCTGGCGCCCAGTAGGGAGTGATCTATGTCAATGACACTGGGAGGGAGCAGCGGGCCCTCAGCCGATATCAACGTAACGCCGCTGATTGATGTGTTGCTGGTGCTGCTGATCATCTTCATGGTCATCACGCCCCTGACTCCGAAAGGTTTGGACGCGCTGGTTCCTCAGCCGCCCAAGGACAAGCAACAGCAACCGCCAAGCAACGACCGCACCATCGTGGTCCAGGTCCTGAAGGGCCCGGGCGACAAGCCGGCGCTCAAGATCAACCAGGACGACGTCACATGGGATACCTTGGAAGGCCGTCTGAACGACATCTTCAAGACCCGTGCTGAAAAAGTGATGTTCGTCAAGGCTGATACTGACCTTCCCTTCAACGATGTGGCACAAGTCATCGACATTGCGCACGCAGCGGGTGTCGATAAAGTCGGGCTTATCACGGCCAAGATTGAAGCCGGTGGTTAAGCTACCTCTAGCATCAGGAACGTGATTCGGGCAACACTCCTCCTTCTGAACAGCGGGATGGCTCTCAATCGGCATCTCGCTGCTCCTCGGAACCCGAACCACGGCAACGGAGAGTGATTACAAACATGAATAAGAGCGGACGGGTACTGACGGTACTTGCTGTTCTGCTCGCGCTGATCTCGACAGTAGGCTGCAATAAGCTGCGAGCGCGCGATCAACTCAACAAGGGCGTCCAAGCCTACAAAAACGCAAAATACGAAGACGCGATCGAACATTTCAAGAACGCGGTTGACCTGGATCCCAGTTTGACGAATGCCCGCCTTTATTTGGCAACCGCGTATGCCCAGCAATATATTCCGGGCGCCGATTCGCCCGACAATAATCGCTACGCGGAGCAAGCCATCGAAGTTTTCAAGCAGGTGCTGGATCAGCATCCTCCTAAACAGCAGCAGATCCACAGCCTGAAAGGGATTGCCTCTCTCTACTTCCAGCAAAAGAAGTTCAGTCAAGCTCAGCAGTACTATCAGCAGATCGCTCAGCTCGATCCCAATGATCCTGAAACTTACTATTCATTGGCCGTCATCGACTGGATGGAGGCCTACGCGCCCGACCAGAAGGCCCGCGCTGAGCTGGGCATGAAGCCGACCGACGAGCTGAAGGACAAGAAAGCCTGTAGCGCGCTCAAGGAGGCTAACGCTCAAAAGGTCGAGGATGGCATCCAGAACCTGCAGAAGGCGCTGCAGCTTCGTCCCGACTATGACGATGCCATGGCGTATCTGAACCTGCTCTACCGGCAGCGCGCGGAATACGAGTGCGACGACGCTGGAGCTCGCAAGGCCGACTTGAAAACCGCCGACGACTGGGTTGACAAGACCATGGCCACCAAGAAAGCCAAGGCTGAAAAAGCCGGACCCTCGGGCATCATTACGACCGACACTACGCAGTAAGTCACATTGTTGCGGGAAGTTCGCTAGGTCGATTCGCCCCTCCTCAGGAGGGGCGTTTCCTTTTTGCACTCACATCGGGGCCCCGGTTCGCCCTCGGTGGGACCAACCTGGCATCACTATCCGCGGAAGGTCTCTACCCAGGTTAAGTCCAAAAGACGGACGAGAACCTCGGAGACAAGCCTATAGCACTCTTGTACATTCTGGGCCCCTCACTTCGGCGCTGGCTCAGGTTTAGGTTCGACGAACTTTGCTCCGTCAACCTTGACGTTCTGTTCCACCTGGTCAATCTGAATCGTGAACTTACCGCTCGGCCGGGCAATCGTCCAGCGATACGGCGTCTTCACACCCCCAGTGTCTCGGTAATCTGCAAAGTCCACCTGCGTCGGATTAAGTCCTAGCGGGGTGTCCGCATAGTGCACCATGCGAACCAGCAAGCCCGAGGTCTGATCAAAGTAGAGTTTCACCGGCGGCTGGCCCTTTGTAAGACCCAGGACCACGCTCGCATTATGCTCACCAATCTTTTCCGGATGCTCCTGCAGCTTCAGTTCCGTGAACTCGTGCTCCAATTGTGTGGGATAAAACGCTTCGGCATCCAGCTTCGCAGCCTCCCGGTCGGGAGCCGACATGTCTCGCAGCGGCCGCCCGGGGAATGCGATCCAGCCGACCTGACCGTTGTAGGCGGTGACGCTGTCGCCGCCGTTAGGCATGTGCATGACCGAGACTCGCAGGTCGGGAGCCTTGGTGTAGATGTCGATGGGTATAGGTTTCCCCTCAGGCATCAGTGCATTGCCCTTTTCCACTCGCGTAGAAACCTTGTCGAGGGCAGCCTGGCCGCCCAGGGCCTGGACGTATTTCTCCAGAACTGGAGCTCCTGAGGGCAGCTTGGCGGGATCCATCTCGTGGTCGTGCATGGCTTCCATCGCGCCCGGCTTGGGAGCCTCCGCCTGAATGGCCGGAATGGCCTGGGGATGTGGCGACCCCCGGTGACAGGTGTTGCAAGTGACCCCGCGTTTTCCGTCAAAGTTGTTCTTGTTGATCGCGAACATCATCTGCATCATCTCGCGGGCGGTCTTCTTCTCATCCTTGTCGTCCTTGTCAAACTCAAGCTTGCCCGCCGGGCTGGCGACATGACAGAACTCGCACTCCACTCCCAACGCCGCTGTAATGAACTGCATCGAGGGAATCAGTTGATCTGCCGGTATGTCCTTCAAGACCTGGATATTTTTGTATTTCTGGGCCGCGGTTTGGTTGGCTGCTGCCGCGCCACCGTGCTGTGACTGCGCCGGTCGTGCGTTGGCCCCAACCATTGCTCCAACAACCAAAAATGCGAAAACCCCGACTGCGGCGAAAACGAAGTTTGTACTCAGCCAGCCCGGTCCCTTGCCTTGATTGTTCACGTGTCCTCTTCCCCTCGATAAACGGAGTACTGGAAGTCTAACAAAAGGCCCTTATCGAGCCTTGACAGTCGGCCTCTGACGCCCTGTCACACGTCCCTGTGACGTTTAAGCTCCTACCCGGTGACCTATGCAGTACAATCCAATTTTCTGTGGATGTGTGCGTTAGCCGCCCGCCTGCCGCCCGGTTTTTCCGCAGAACATCCCTCAAGCCGTGTCCGGTTCAACGAGCCGGGCAAGAGCCTCAGAGGCACAAGGCATGTTTAAACGAGTGTTGATTGCCAATCGCGGCGAAATCGCCGTGCGCATTATTCGTGCTTGTCGTGAGATGGGCATCGAATCGGTGTCCGTGTTTTCTGATGTGGATCGCAAGGCGCTGCACGTTCGCAAAGCCGACTACGCCTACCCCATCGGCCCGGCGACGGCGAGTGAGTCTTACCTCAACGTCGACAGGATTCTCGACGTAGCGCGCCGCAGCCACGCCGAGGCCATCCATCCCGGCTACGGATTTCTGTCGGAGAATGCTCGCTTCGCGCGGGCGTGCGCCGATGCTGGAATCAAGTTCATCGGGCCGTCACCGGAATCGATGGAGATGATGGGTTCCAAGACCCGCGCCCGGCAGAACATGAAGCGTGCGGGCGTTCCATTTGTTCCCGGCTCCGAGCATGGCCTGGACCTCGACGCGGCCAAGCGTCTGGCTGAGCAGATCGGATATCCCGTGATGCTGAAAGCGGCGGCCGGAGGCGGCGGCAAAGGCATGCGCATGGTGTCGTCGCCCGGAGATCTGCCTTCGGCCTACGAAAATGCCCGCAGCGAAGCCCAGCGTTCCTTCGGCGACAACGAAGTTTACCTGGAGAAGTTCATCGTCAATCCCCGTCACGTGGAGATGCAGATCTTCGGGGACGAACACGGTAACGTGGTCTATCTGGGTGAACGTGAGTGTTCGGTGCAGCGGCGTCATCAGAAAGTGATGGAAGAGTCGCCATCGCCCATCGTCGATGAAGACATGCGTCAGCGCATGGGTGAGATCGCAGTCCGCGTAGCCAAAGCCGCTAACTATTACAACGCAGGAACCATCGAGTTTCTCGTCGACCAGGAGCGCAACTTCTACTTCCTGGAGATGAATACGCGCCTGCAGGTGGAGCATCCCGTCACTGAATTCGTCACTGGACTCGATCTGGTGCATCTGCAAATGCGGGTCGCGGCAGGAGAGAAGTTGCCGTTTAAGCAGGCGGACATCAAGCTTCGCGGGCATGCCATCGAGTGCCGCATCTATGCCGAGGATCCGGACAATAACTATTTTCCATCGCCGGGACAGATCACACGCCTGATTTCTCCTTCGGGGCCGGGAATTCGCCGCGACAGCGGGATGTATGAAGGCTGGAACGTGCCTATCGAATATGATCCACTGCTGGCCAAGCTAGTCGGTTATGGTGAGAACCGGGAGCAAGCCATCAACCGCCTGCTGCGAGCGTTGTACGAGTACTTCGTTGGCGGCATCAAGACAAACACTTCGCTCTTTCGGCGAATCCTGAAGGATCCAGACTTTCGAGCTGGCAATCTCGATACTGGCTTTCTCGATCGTCTGCTGGCCAAGCCAAGCAACGAAACTGACGAGCGCCGCCCCATCATGGCTGCTGCTGCGGCGGCCATCTTCGCCACCATGGACCCTAAAGCGACATTGCCGGGCGTAACCGGTGGGATGCCGATGAATGGCAGTTCGGCTTCGGCGCCTCAAACCTCTAACTGGCGTCGCATAGGGCGCGCAGAGACTGTACGCCAGGGATGACGGACAAGATTGCTAAAGAAGTAGAGCTAACAGCCAAGAGGCGAACATGATCTACGACGTCGTAGTCGACGGGAAATCCCATCAGGTCGAACTCACGCGTAATGACCAGACATGGCTATGCAAGATCGATGGCCAGGAGATGGAACTTGATGCCGTGCTTACCGCGCGAGACGTGCTATCCGTGTTAGTGCAAGGTAAGGCCTACGAGATCAAACGCGAGCGGTCGCTACAGGGCGAGTTGCACATGGTCATCGGCAGCGCTCGCTATGCGGTCGATGTGCAAGATCCGCGTTCGCTGCGCACCCGTCGCTCGGTCGCGGGATCAGAAGCCGGCCCACAAAGAGTGAAGTCCCCCATGCCGGGCAAGATCGTTCGCATTCTGGTCAACGAACAGGACGAAGTCAAGGCCGGACAGGGCATCATCGTAATGGAAGCCATGAAGATGCAGAATGAGATGAAATCGCCCAAGGACGGCAAGGTACAGAAGATCCTCACCGCAGAAGGCTCGACGGTCAATGCCGGCGACACCCTGGCTATCGTGGAATAGCTGTCCGCTGACAGCCGTTTCTGCCTCCTATAATGTGGCAATGGCGAAGCATTGGAAAACGAGGCTGATTCATTCCGACATCAAGGTTCCACAGGGATTTCGATCCCTCGCCGAGCCCATTTATCGCGGTTCGACCACTCTCTTTCCTGAGGCTGCAGCGGTTACCGACGATTGGGACCAGTACGATGCTGGCTACACCTACGGTCTCCATGGAACTCCGACCACGCTTGAGTTGGCTGGCCGCATCTGCGAGTTGGAGCAGGGCTATCGCACCATCATTACGCCGGGCGGGCAAGGAGCCATTTCTCTAATCAACCTTGCGCTTCTGCGAGCCGGCGATCACGTGCTGGTTCCCGAGAGCATCTATGGGCCCAACAGAAAGTTTACGAGTGACGTTCTGCACCGTTTTGGAGTGGAATCGTCCTTCTATTCGCCTGACATTGGTAGTGCGATCTCAGAACTGATCCGGCCCAATACCCGTCTGATCTGGTGCGAGAGTCCGGGCTCCATCACCATGGAAGTACAGGATGTTCCTGCCATCGCCGCAGCAGCCCATGAGGCCGGAGTGTTGCTGGTAATCGATAACACATGGTCGGCGGGAGTATATTTTGATGCCCTTGCCCATGGCGCCGACCTGACCATGCAAGCGCTCACCAAATACGTCGGCGGCCATAGCGACCTGCTGTTGGGATCAGTCACCACCAAAGACCCCGGCATCTATAAACGGCTGGGAGCTACTCACCAACTCCTGGGCTGCGCCGCCTCGCCCGATGACTGCAGCCTGGCGCTACGAGGACTGAAAACGCTAGCCGTGAGATTGGAAAAGATCGAGGCTTCGGCATTGTCGATTGCGCACTGGCTGGCCGAACGGAAGGAAGTCGAGCTTGTCCTTCATCCAGCATTGGCGTATTGTCCGGGGCACGAATTGTGGAAGCGCGACTTTACCGGATCGGCTGGAGTGTTCTCAGTAGTTCTCAAGTCTGGCGTGAATAAGCAGCAGGTCTATTCCTTCGTGAATTCGCTTGAGCTGTTCAAGATCGGTTATAGCTGGGGAGGCGTTACTAGTCTTGCCGTCGCCTACGACTTCACAAATTACAAAAGTCGGCCACAGTACCAGCATCGTATCGTCCGGCTAAACATTGGCCTGGAACAAACGGAGGACCTTATCAACGACCTTAAGCGAGCTCTCGACCTAATGAAGGGGTCTGCGGCAGTAACGAACCAAGGGGAAAAAGGAAATGAGTAATACTTGGAGTCAATGATCAGATAGCTATATTTTTTCCTGAGGACTTGTGTTGGGTTTATTTGTGCTGTGGGAATTTATACCCTGATCCTGCACAATTTGTGGCCAACCAACTTCCCGTTATGGGAATATCCTACTTGCGTCCGGAAAATGGTAAGAACTTTGTTGCAAGCTATTGCAGTTATAGCAACGCGCGCTGTCCTATTTTCACTAGCTTACGACGGCAGCTGAATTGCACTTTAGTATTACGCAGTTGATCTATTCAAAGGTTTAGGGCGCTTCCGAATTCAAGTCTGCAGATCGTCCGCGACCTAACGGAAGTCGATTGGATTAGCCCTGTGGTAGCCATTTAGCGTCGGTCTCGCGGTCCTTGACTCCTCGCGGCGCTATAGAACATTGCTCTCCTGACCTTTCTCGAGTCAAGGCAACATGCTCCCATCGTAAAACCCTGTGGAAACATCGTAGTCCAGGAAAATCGCTTCTCCATTGGCCGCTCAAGCGGGGAAGCGAGCAACAGAAAGGCGATGGGCAGGCTTGTTTCTTCGAAGTCCTCTTAATCCGAACCTAAGGAGGGTTCTGCCTTGAAACTGCGTATCACTTTACTCGCATTTGTGTGTCTGACATTGGCTGCTGTTCCGGCCATGGCTCAGGGCACGGTTTACGACAACGGTCCTGTCAACGGACAGGTCGATGCCTGGACCATCAACTTCGGTTTTGCAGTTAGCGACACATTCCATATCTCCAGCTCCACCACTCTGAGCGACGTCTCGTTCTGGGCTTGGGTTGAGCCGGGCGACACCGCGACCAGCGTCGAAGTAGCCATCGGCAGCAACGGATACTTCACGAATAACCTGTTCGACGGAACCGTTAGCCTCACGCAGTCGAACTGCTTCACCAACAACTTCGGCTTCGACGTTTGCCAGGAATCGGCCAACTTCAGCGGCCCGGCTCTGGGCACCGGCAACTATTACCTGACCCTCGAGAACGCCGCCACGGCTGACGGCAACCCGCTGTACTGGGATGAAAACTCCGGCGTAGGCTGCCAGTCGAACGGCTGCCCGTCATCGGCTCAGGAAAACACCCTGGGAACGATTCCTTCGGAAGCCTTCACTCTGAGCGGCACTACCACCACTACGACCACCACGAGTAACACTCCCGAGCCCAGCAGCGTCATGCTGTTCGGTTCTGGCATCCTCGGACTGGCTGGCCTGCTCCGCCGCAAGCTGTTCTAGTCTAACTTCGCCCCCCTTCCTGATTTAACGATAGACCCGAAGCCGGAGCTCACCAGGGCTCCGGCTTCAAAGTTCCGGCCCGAGGAAGTTCTCTGAGTTGTCGTGGAATCGGCATCGAGTAGGCGGGGAAACTGCCTGGGTTCCCAGCTGATGCCGAAATACAGACCCGGCTGGTCGTCGTTTGCCAACAACCACGAAGCTGTCCTTGGCTAACCTTCCCGAATGACTTCAAAGGGAAGTTTACGCAGTAAGATCCGGGTCCATTGTTTCCAGCTTCCAGAGATACAAGAATAGCCGCTCTGCCTGACGAAGATTATAGCCTATTTCATCGTAGAGGCTTGCTTCAGTATATCTTCGGCGAAATAGTTTTCTACGGTAGCCTTGTCGCGAATGGATTCGTAATAGGCAGCCTTCAACAGTTGTTCGCGACGGTCGCGCAGTTGTTCGCGTATAGCCTGTTGTACACGGGGATCCTTGAGTTCGCGCTGCCCGGCAACTTCCCGGCTGATAAGCTTCACAATGCGGAAGCCAAAGGGCTGGTGAGTATTGGGGTCGCTCACCGGCAGGATTGCGGTGTACTGGCCGGGCTTCAGCTTTTGAATGGCATCGTAGGCGGTCTTGTCGCCTTTCAGGGAAGATTCCGGCACGAATCCTAGATCGCCACCGTTTTGTGCAGTTTCCGGTTGCTCCGAATAGCTCATGGCGACAGTGGCAAAGTCTTCTCCACTGTCGAGCCGGTTGTCGATCATTTGAATCTTCTTGCGAGCCTCAGCCTCATTTTGCGCCTTCATGTTTTTTACTTGAGGGTTAGGCTGCGAGGTGACTAGTATCTGGGCAAGATGGTACTGCGGCTCGATCAGATTGAACTCGGCCTTGTGCTGGTTGTAATAGTTGGTGATGTCGTCATCGGAGATGTTGATTTTCGACGTGACTTCCTTGTTCAGTACCTTGTCGATGGTAAGAGAGCGGCGCAGATCGCGCTTGAAGTCATCGATCGTCAATCCGCGATCTTTCAGGCGCTTGTCGAATTCTTCCTGAGTATAGGGTGCCTTGATCTCTGCTAACTTGGTGTTGACTTCCTCGTCGGTAGCCAGCAGGCCCAGCTTCTCGGCGCGCTGCATCAGAATCTCGTTATCGATCAGCTCGCGAAGGATGTTTAATCGCAGCGTGTCAGCCTGTTCCAGGCTCGGCTTCTGCGGAGAATCGGCCGTGGTGTTGTCGTAATACTTTTGAACTTCCGTCCGAGTTATCTTGCGACCATTGACGCTCGCCATCACGTCGGCGCCTTCCTGTTTGCCGGAACAGCCAATGCTCGGGAGTAGAAGACCCAAGGCCAGCGGCAGGATGGTCATGGCGGCCAGGGCAGGTATGCGCTTGCGTTGTAATTCCAAACTTAGTCCCCTCCTGAGAGGCAAAACTGTATGCGGATTGACCAGTTCATTTCGCCGAACATCAAAACCAAATGGGCGCTCGATCAGCCTGAATCCGCTTGCCGCTATTTGCTGGGCGTCGCCGGATGTGCGGCAGAATTCGCCGGCGGAGGTGGCGGCTGGACCCCAGCAGCTAAAAGCTGCCGGTTCAACGCGGCTCTCACCTCGTCAGCATCCAAAGCTCCCTCCAGACGTTCGCCATTTATGAATACGGTCGGCGTAGCACTGACGTTCAGGGCATCGCCCTCGGCCATCGACGCCTTGACGACGGTACTGGACTGCGCTTTGACGCAGGCTTGCAACTGGCTTAGATCGACACCATTCTTCTTTCCGAAGTCCAACGTGACCCGGTCTAGTTCATTGAACGACGCCTGGACATTTTGCTGGGATGCGCCGATAGCACGCTGGTTAGCATGCAGGTAATCGGCCAGTTGCCAATATCCCGTGGCACTTTCCTTGGCTAGACAGTTCGCATCGATGGCAGCATGTTGCGCCCACGGGTGTATCGAAATCAGCGGATAATCCTTATAGACAATCTTAATCTTGTCGCTGTATTGCGGAAGGATCTCGCTCATCAGAGTGCTGTGCATGCGAGCGCAGAATGGGCACTCGAAGTCGTCGAAGTTCACGATGGTGACTTTGGCGTCGGGATTACCGCGTACCGGCCGGTCCGTCAGCTTGATCTTGTTCATGGTTTCGGCATAGACGTCCTTGGTCAGATCCAGCTTCATCATGCGAATCAGCGTCTTGCCATCGGTGGAAATCAGGAAGTCCAGGGTTTGAGTCTTATCCTTCAGGCTCATGGTGACGGGTAAGGTCTGGTAGTTAGGAAACTCGCTAGGTCCCGTCTTGCCGAGTGTGATGGCCACGTCGGGAGGCATATTGAAGTAGGCCCGAACCTGCCGCTGAACCCGATCTGCCACTTCGGGGGAAATAGGCGCCACACTGGATTGGGCCACGGCTACGGAGCACAAGAACAGACACAAGACCACCCATCGTCTGAAGAACAAAGTCAGGAACCGCCTTTTAGGGAGAAACATGAACCCTTGATTATCTCACGGAGGGCCGATTTCACTGCCGCGGTCAGCGAGCTCCCTTTAGGCTTTTCAGCAACGAATCAATCGGCAGCATGTCGTTCATTGAACCCGAGCGGAACCCCTCAAGATCGAGAGTTACATATAAGAATCCGAGCGCCTTGAAAATCACAGCGAACTTGTTTGCCATTTCAACGGTCAGGGCGCGAGCCAGTTCTTCGCGAGCGATTTCAAGGCGAACGATCTGACCGTGGTGACGGACCCTAAATTCCCGGAATCCCAGCCGACGGAGCGCCTCTTCGCCAAGTTCCACGGCGGAAAGAGCCTCGCGAGTTACCGGTCGACCATATTCAATTCGTGAGGACAGGCAAGCAGACGCCGGCTTGTTCCAAATGCGCAAGGCCGCTTCCCGGGAGAGCTCTCGAATATCGTGTTTGGTGAGTCCCGCGTCGAGCAGGGGGGCTGTAATCCGGTGTTGCCGGGCCGCCTGCTGACCGGGACGATAGTCACCCTGATCGTCCACGTTCACGCCGTAGGCAATGGCATCAAATCCCGCTTTCTGCCGATGCTGCTCCATCACAGTGAACAGCTCATCTTTGCAGTGGAAGCAGCGCGCGCCATCGTTCCGGAGGTACTCGGGGCGCGCCATCTCGTCGGTATTCAGGACGATCAAGGGAATACCTTGCTCTTCGGCGAAGGCGACCGCATCACGCATCTGCGAGCGTGCCAGGCTGGGAGAATCAGCCAGTACGGCCAACATGCCATTACCCAGTTCACGATAGGCAGCCCAGGCAAGGAATGCCGAATCCGTCCCGCCGGAATAAGCAACCAGTAAGCGGCCCAGAGAAGTCAGACGCTCTCGTAGCGAGCGCATTTTGTGTTGGAGATCTTCTCCTCCGGTAGGAAGGGTGGAGCGCAGCGCCGACATCATTCCATTGTAAGGCACAGTCCGACAGCCGGGGCGCCGACAGGTTAATACAACCTCTGCAATCGCCTAAGGGTACCAAAGCTCCCAACGTTGGTCAGGCTGAAGGTGAAGCGATAGGCGTTTTCGTCGCTCACCACGCCGAGGGCATATCGCTGATACTGAAAGGCAAAGCCGCAGCAGTCCCAGTTGTAATTCGTCTGGATGGTCGCCGCCTGGATGTAGGACAGCTGGGCGTCGGCAGCCACACTTACGCCGCCGCTGAAGCCCAGCTTGTTCATGTTGCCGTAGATAACGCCGACGCGATATTGGTTGAAAAGGCTGGGTACAGCGACTCCGTTGACCACCGTGGCTTCCCCGGGGGCGTTTAAATAGGCTTGTCCACCGTTGAAATACCAGTTCTTCCAACGATAACCCGCAAAGATAGTGCTGGCGTTGATCTGGTGCAGCACTGGATCGTAGTCGAGCGCCCACTGAAAGTCGGTAGCGCCGGATTGCACTTGTAAACGCGAAACGATGGGCGAAAACAGCCTGGGTTCGGTGAGGAAAGCGATTCCGGTGAAATCGACAGTGCTGTCGAACACGTTTCGCTGGCCTGGTAGTAGAGCGCCGCCAAACGTAGTGTTGGCAAAGTACTTTTGAGCGATCTCCCAACTTACAACTTGCTGTGCAGATCCCGAGCTGTCATCGCACGCAACCCTCGCCTTGGGTGTTGTCATCTCTTGTGCGGAAGACGAGAGAGAATCGTAGTTCGTGTGTTGAAAGCATTGTGGCGATGAGGAGGTTTTCTTGGAGTAAAGACGATTGACGACGCCGTACTCCACCTCGTTCGTATCGGCCAGAATGTCGCGGGCGTCGAAGCGAATAATCTGGCTGAAGTTGTCGATTCCGCTCTGGTAGCGGTAGATCGCGAAGGGCTCGATCGTATGTTTGAGCACCCGGCCGAAAGGCTTGTGGTCGAAGATCTTGGACAGGGTAGGAGGCCGGACTTCTAAGGAAGCATTCACCACGTTACGATTGATGCCATCGCTCACAGCTACCCCGAGGGCATTCGTCGGACTCGCCTCCTGCCTCTGCGTGTAGTAAGTTTCGCGGGCACCTACCTCGGGCCGGAATGTCCAGCCGTGAAGGAACTCGGGCAGGGCTATGTAGGGATTAGCGTCGATCCGTCCGACAACAGGAGCGGTCGAAAATCCAGGTTCGTTTCTGGCCACGCCTCCGGCAGAAAAATCGTAAGCATACACAAAATCTGTCCGGTTGAAAGGCCGCTCCACGGTGGAGAAGTCAAGGCTCGGAATGTGGTTAATCTCGATGAACTGGCCAGGTCCAGTGCCCTGGTAATCCTTATACTGAGCACCCAGAAAGCCGAAGCCATATCCATCCCAGTTCTTGTTCAAGAATCCGAAAGTGCGTACTTCCGAATTAATGGCCTCGGTAAAGCCTTGGGCGAATGCCAGACGGAAGAGGTAGGAACTAAGGTAGTCCACTGAAATGATGCCCCGGAAACCGTCGGGCAGTTCCTTCCAACCATTGACTCTGAGATCCTCGCCACCTTGATTCTGATGGGTGACGGGCGCACCTTTCTCATCGATGACGCCATAATAGGCAGCTTGTAATCCGTAGTCATAGCCAAGAGTGCGAAACTCTCCGATCTGGGCCCACCCTCGCGCAGCATAGAGCGAAGCGCCAATCGTAGCGTCGGCATTTCGGCTCAGGACCCAGTAGAACGCATCTCCCAAAATAAAGCCCTTGGTGCTGGAATCGCCGATTTCCGGTATCAGAAAGCCGCTCTTACGCCCGAAGTCCGTTGGATGCTCAGTATAGGGAAGATAGAAAACTGGAATGCCATGCAGTTTCAAAGTCGCGCGATGCATTTGAACTTCGTTGCCCATCTCGATGTCAGCGACTTCGGCATCCCACTTCCACTTGGGATCGGGTAACCGGCAGGAAGTGATGAAGCCGTAGTGAACCCGATAACGGTCTGGTCCCAGCTTGTCAACCACCTTGCCGGTGAAGAAAAACGGCGTCGACGAGGTGAGAAACATGACCTTGTTCTTTACCCGAATGCCGCTCGAACCGGTCACGTCATAGAAGGTGCCAGTGTCGCGGCTGATGTCATAAGTCGCGTGGCTGCCCAGCAGGTGCTCATTGTGACGCCCGCCATCGAAGACCACATGCCCGGTCGCGGTCAACTGCCCGGTGCTAGCGTCGTAAACGACCTCGTCGGCGTGCAGCGTGCTTGTGCCGAACCGAATGACCACATGCCCTCGTCCGCTATAAATATCCTGGTTTTTATCTTGCTGATCGGCCTGGATCAATACTTCATTGCGGCCAAGTGTAACGTTCATCGACGGAGGCGGCGGTCCCTGTTCCTGAACATCATTCGCACTCGCCTGGATTTCTTGTTCAATAATCTTCTCAGTTTTGACGTCCTCCTGGCCGGTGTCGGTTTGGGCAGTGATGCCTGACTTTGGCGCTGGTTGCTGCGGTGGTGCAACGGGTGGAAGGTCGTCCAGCCAGTCATCGGCGTCATCGATTCCATCATCGGTCGAGGAACTTGGCTTCGCTGAAGCGGATGGAGAGGCCGTCGATGGTGTTGAATTTTGTTGCGATCCGTCAGGGCGCAACTGGCTGGTTAACATGCCGGGCAGCAGAAAGAGGTGACACACGAACAGCGCCGTGATAATCAATCGAATGCGAGGAATCATCGAAAGGCGTACGCCCCTTCGCCGGTAAGTTCGAATCGAGGGGAACCTTGCAACTTAGCACGTTGCATCGGGACAGGCAAAACGCTATCGCCTCCGCTGATTATTCGCAGCTCTGGACGTTCTCTTAAACCCGCATGGTGCCTACTGGTTGCGCAATCGACGTGTTCGACTGCCAAGCCTTGGCTCGTCATAAAAAGCGTAAGCGGACGACCTCTTTTCTCATCCCACCTTACTACTGTGCCACATTTTCAATACGCGATGGGTTCGCGTGCTACCGAAATAGGAATAGTCGCGCCACGACATGACCGAACAGCAAGCGCTTCAGCCTGATCAATCTGCCGATTCTTCCCAGCCCACGAGCGATCTGTGGCGGAAAGAGATCCACGCACGTCTGGCCGGATATCGCAGCCGCCGCGGTCGCCGCATCGAAGGGGCATTCACTATGCGCTTCCCCTTTCCTCCCGCGGAAGCGACGGGAACCGACTCCACACCGGAAGCCGCAGACGAGCCCATAATCCTGCAGACAGCAGGGGACGAAACGGCGGAGGTTGCTCAGCATTGCACCGTGGCTGTCGTGACTCAAGAAGTCGAGGAGCCACTCGTGGAGTCGGTGGCCATCACTTGTCCGGCAGATAGTGCTAACGAGGAATCCGAAGCACTGCCAGTGGCTCCCACCTGCGATCCGGATCCAGAACCGCGTCCCGCTGCTTTGCCGCGTCCCCGCTCTAAGCGGAAGGTGATCGCATTTCCACGGCAAGCCTCGGAGGCTCCAACGCCCGTGCATCGTCTGGCAGATCCCATCGTTCCCGACCAGCCACGCATTCTCGACGTGCCGGAGGAATTGGAAGCATATCCCAACACCCCATTACTCGACGGATTGCAGTTTTCGGTCAACGGTCAGCAAGCGGATGCACCGCACGCCGACCACATTGAGCTGCCGTTCCAGGCAGTCGGGATTTCGCAGCGCCTGTATGCTGGGTTGGTCGATTGCGCGATCGTAGCCGCGGCCGGAGCAATCTTCGGCGCGGTCGGCTATAAGATGCTGCCGAAGCTGGTCGTCACCAAGCCCGTAATACTGGCGGCGGCGGCTGTGCCGGTGCTGCTCTGGGCGATCTACCAATACATTCTTATCATGTATGGCGGCAAAACCGCCGGTATGCGAGCGGCTGGAATCTGCCTGAGAAGCTTCAAGGGGACGCGTCCGAACTTGCGTCAGCGTCGCAGCCGCGTGATCGGACTCTACTTCTCGACCGCGTCTCTTCTCATGGGGCTGCTTTGGGCTTTGGTCGATGTCGACATGCTGTGCTGGCACGACCGAATCAGCCGGACTTACCTGACCAACCAGGAATAGCCGCGACGAGCACGTTCCAGCTTCCGGGCAGCTTTCTTGAAATGTCTTTGTAACATTAGCCACGTGAGTTCGCCGCTGCACTTACGCGCCATCTAAACCTGCAGACAACTCGTCCCCAAACCGGTAAATTCAAGCGAACCGTTGTCAAAGCACTGATGGCGGAGCGCTAAAAGCAGTACACTGATGTACTGCTATCCTGCGTTTGTGCAGCCGGAGAGCTGCCCCGGAACCCCGGGAACAACTATGTCGACATCGACCGAGAATCTGCAGCGCCCAGCCATCAAAGTTTTTGTCGCCACGACGGTGATGCTGACGTTCATCTCCTACTGGCGAGCAGCCGCCATCATCCTGGCTGACTTGGCTTCGTCGGCGTATTACGTCGGCGGCGATGCGGAAAAAGTGATCGGCCGGAGCGCTCCGTGGTTCGTGCTGGCGGTCATGCTGTTCAGCTATGCGGTCCGGGCGCTCTACATCGAATCCAGCTCCATGTTCGTTCGGGGCGGCGTATACCGCGTGGTCAAGGAGGCCATGGGCGGCAAGCTGGCCAAGCTCTCGGTTTCGGCCTTGCTGTTCGATTACGTTCTCACGGGCCCCATCAGCGCCGTGTCCGCCGGGTTATACCTGTCGGGATTTCTGACTGACACCTTCCATCACATCGGCTACAACATTAATGTTCCCGACAATTTTTTTGCCGCGTGCTTTGCCATCCTCGTCACCCTCTACTTCTGGTGGAAGAACGTGCAGGGGATCCACGAATCCAGCGAGCGGGCATTACAGATCATGAAGATCACCACCGTTATGGTGGTCTTGTTGATCGTCTGGTGCCTGATCACGATAGCTAAGACTGGCGCCCACTTGCCGCCGCTGCCTTCCGCAGCGACCATGCACCATGACAAGGAATCGCTGGGCTGGCTCTTGGGAACCTGGGCGGCACGGATTCCGCTGATCATGATGTTAGTGGGCTTTGGCCATTCCGTGCTGGCCATGAGCGGCGAAGAATCGTTGGCCCAGGTTAATCGCGAGATCGAACATCCCAAGCTGAAGAACCTGGAGAAGACCGGGCTGGTGATTTTTCTCTATAGCCTGTTCTTCACCTCGCTGGTCTCGTTCTTCGCGGTCATGATCATCCCCGACAAGGTGCGGCCCGACTACTTCGCCAACCTCATCAGCGGCCTGGCCATGAACGTCACCGGTCCCTTTTCGTTGCGACTTGTGTTCCAGGGATTTGTGGTGCTGGTGGGTGTGCTCATTCTGTCAGGCGCGGTCAACACGGCCATCGTCGGCGCCAACGGCGTACTCAATCGCATGAGCGAAGATGGCGTGCTGACCCCCTGGTTCCGCAAGCCCCAAAGAAAATATGGCACCAGCTTTCGCATCATCAACCTGATTGTTGGACTGCAAATTCTTACGATCATCGCCAGCCGCGGTAACGTCTACCTTCTGGCTTCGCTTTACGCTTTCGGCGTGATTTGGAGTTTTGCCTTCAAGTCGCTGGCCGTCGTGGTCCTGCGCTACACCGAGCCGGAAAATCGCCAGTGGAAAGTGCCTGGCAACTTTCACATTGGCAAGACCGAAGTTCCGGTGGGACTGTTCCTGATTTGCCTGGTGCTGTTCGCTACGGCGTGCGTCAATCTCTTTACCAAGCCGCTGGCAACCGTTTCAGGGGTCGCGTTCAGCGTGGCGTTCTTTGCCATCTTCTCCATCTCCGAGCGCATTGTGGCCCGGCAACATGCTCACGCCGACTCGGGGCTCGACCAATTCAACGTAAATCAGAATGCAGAGTTGAGCGCCGAGGCGATGGAGGTACGGCCGGGCAACATTCTGGTCGCGGTGCGTGATCCTCGTAACCTGTACTATTTGCGCAAAGTGCTCGCCAGGACCGACACGACGAAAACCGATGTGGTGGTGATGACCTCACGGGTCTATCATCGCGAGCATACTTTCAGTGGCAGCATCGAGATGGATTCATCCGACGTGTTTGAGAAGTACGAGCAGGAGTTGTTCACGGCGGTGGTTGCGGCCGCTGAAAAAGAAGGCAAGCATGTTTCGCTGCTGGTGGTCCCCACAAACGATGTTTTTGAAAGTATCGTGGCGACGGCTCAACGACTGCATACGTCAGTTATCGTCTGCGGCATGTCGAATAAACTGACAGCTGACGAGCAGGGTAAGCTGACGGGAGACGCCTGGGAGCACTTAGCCGAGCCGCGCCCGCGGTTGCGGCTGGTGGTCTTCGAGCCCGATGGTACCAAGCACGAGTACATGCTGGGACCGCACACTCCGCGCATGCGGCAGGAGGACGTGGACCTGCTACACGGCCTGTGGAAGGAACTCACCAGCGATCCACGCTATCGTGAGTTGCATCACTTCCACGTTCTCAATGTTGCCCTGCAGGAAATGTCGTCCCGTATGCATGACGGCGCCCGGCGAGAAGACGTGTTGAAAGACCTTTACGACGAGATGCAGCGGAAGAGCGGCGAGCCCATCGCCGAGGATGATGCTCCGTCGACCCCTCCCACGTAGTGAATCACCGCATTGGTCAGCGGGCAGTTGCCGACATGGCCGTAACTGTCTGCGCGACGTAACTCTCCCAGGGAACTTGAGTCCTCGGTCATACGCCTTGCATCAGAAGCTGGGTTGTCCTATCGCCCTGAGGCTTTCGGAGCGGAGAAAGGCACTTGGACTATGAACCACGTTCTGCTGCTTGCGCTGATCATCGGAATTGTTGACGGATTGCGATCGCTTACGGCTCCCGCGCTGGTAAGTTGGGCAGCTCACCTGGGCTGGCTGAATCTGCAAGGCACGCCCTTGGCATTTATGGGATCGGTGGCGGCAGTAGCAATCTTCACGCTGCTGGCCATCGTTGAACTGGTGGGAGATGTGATGCCCAAGACGCCGGCCCGGACCACGCCTGTTCCCCTGACCGCGCGCATTATCATGGGTGGTCTCTGCGGCGCCTGCCTTTACGCCGCTGCAGCCCAGTCGCTGGCTGTGGGAGCCGTGCTCGGCATAATCGGGGCCTTGATCGGCACCTATGCGGGGTACCACCTCCGCAAGGCGCTGGTGAACGGCCTGAAGGTGAAAGACGTCATGATTGCGATTCCCGAAGACATCGTTGCCATCGGCATCGCTTATTTTGTCGTGCGGTAAGCGATAACGACGACGAAATTTCCACTTGGCGGAAATTTTTCATGGTCAGCTTAGCTGTACCAAAGAATGCATAGCGAACATCGGGCCTTTAGTCCACGCAAGAACAAACTCCTGCCGGGGCTGAAGCCCAAGTCATGGAAGCTCTGCTACGGCACTTTATCCGAGATCGCCTCACCATACCCGGCAGGCGTTTTCGCGGACCATGGGCTGTCCGGCCTTGCAGCCGAACGCTTCTTCGAACGCAGCCGAATTCTGCACGACCCCGTTGACGCGCCAGCGTCCCGGCGAATGCGGATCGATGATGGCCAACTTCCGCGCCTGCTGGTCGGTGATGTTCTGGCACCAGATCTGTCCGTAAGCCAGGAAGAAACGCTGTTGCGCGGTGTAGCCGTCAATGGGTTTCACCGGTGTGTTCCCGATAATGTTGGTCAGCGCCATATAGGCAAGCTTGACGCCGCCATTGTCGGCGGTATTTTCGCCCAGCGTGAGCCGTCCATTCAGCTTCACTTCGCCCTTATCATCTTTGACGGCGACGAAGCTGGAATACTCATCGGCGGTGCAACTGGCACGCTCCTCGAAAGCCTTGGCGTCATCGGCGGTCCACCAATCCTTCAGATTTCCGTCAGCATCGAACTTGCGTCCCTGATCGTCAAAGCCGTGAGTCAGCTCATGGCCGATCACCACGCCGATCGAGCCATAATTCACGGCATCATCCATGTTGCTGCCATAAAAAGGCGGCTGCAGGATACCGGCGGGAAAGTTGATGTCGTTCATGTTAGAGCGGTAGTAGGCATTGACCGTCGGCGGCGTCATGCCCCAATCTTTCTTGTCGGTCGGCTTCTGGATCTTGTTGCGCTGGCGTTGCACTTCGAAGGCGGCTGCGCGGGTGACGTTGCCGGCGTAGTCCTCGCGGGTCACGATGACGGTGCTGTAATCGCGCCACTTGTCGGGATAGCCGATGTTATTGACGATGGTGTTCAGCTTTTCATAGGCCTTCTGCTTGGTCGCGCCCGACATCCAGGTCAACTCTCCGATGTCCTGGTGCATGGCAGTCTCAATGGCCTGCACCATCTTCAGCGTCCGTTCCTTGCCTTCCGGACCGAAGGTTTTGTCGACGTACAGCTCGCCCAGAGCCATGCCCAGTCCGCGATCCGTAGACCTCACGCAGCGCTTCCAGCGGGGCTCAATCTCTTTCTGGCCAGACAAGTAAGCGCCATTGAACTGAAAATCTTCGTCAACGAATGCCTTCGGTAGCAGTTGAGCATCGTTGTCAAGGGTGCGCCAGCGCAGGTAAATCTTCCAGTCATCCAGTGGAACCGAGTTCAGCTGGTCGTTCACCGTCTTGAAGAAGTCGGGGTTGGTGACGTTCAGGCTGGTGAATTTGGGAGCCCCGCTGTCTGCGAAGTATTGCGTAAGATCGAAGTTAGGGGCAAGGGTCACGACTTCAGTCGCCGGCATCATGTGATCGCGATTCTTGGGGTCGCGACGAGCGGTGCGATCCATCGAAGCTTTGGCCAGTCCCGTCTCGACGGCCAGCACCGTCTTGGCTTCGGCAGCGGCAACCTCGGGCTTTTCGCCGGTCAGCTCGAACATCTTCTGCACGTGTTCCAGATATTTCTGCCGAGTCTCCACTGACTTCGCATCGTCTTTCAGGTAGTAGTCACGATCGGGAAGGGTCAGTCCACCCTGGTCGAGATTGGCGATGGTCAGGCGCGAATCGCGCATGTCGGGCATCTGGCCGAAAGTAAATAACGCCGGAATTCCGTTACGATGCATGGTTCCAATCTGCACGATGAGGTCCTGCTTCGTCTTGACGGCCGCGATCGCGTTCATCTCAGCTTCGAGCGGCGCGGTGCCTCGCTTCTCGATGACAGTCTCGTCCATGCAAGCGGCATAGTAGTCGCCGACTTTCTGTTCGATGGGGCTGTGCTTGCCGGGAGCCTGCGTCTGGTCGAGGATGTCGCGCAGCACGTAAAGATTGCGTTCGGCTAGCTCGTTAAAGCGGCCCCAACTCGATTTGTCCGCCGGGATGGGATTGCTCTTCATCCAGTTTCCGCAAGCATATTGATAGAAGTCCACGCAAGGATCGACCGCTTTATCGATGGCCGTCAGATCGAAGTTGGGAATCTGCTTGGGGATTTCGGAAGAAGCGGAAGGTCCCGAAGTTGATGTCTGAGCTACACACAGCGTGGCTCCAAACAGGACGAAAACGCAAAGAATCCGCATGACTGCCTCGACAATAAAATCGCCTCGCCGCTCGCATCCAGCTGGTGCGAGGTCGAACGAAGGTGGGAGCAAAGCATCCCCGCCAAGGGCCGCTCATCTCCACCCAAGACACTACTACATAGCGGTTAGAACTGTGAAATGGAGGTTGGGAGAGGCAAGGGAGACGCCTCAGAATAGCTTAAGGTGGATAGTCAGGTATTTCTTGGGATCCTGACGAACGGCCTTGATGAGGTTTCGGGTCTCGACCAGCAAGTCGTCAGCATTGTTGTACAACGATGGGTCTTTGAGGAACTTGCCCGCGGTGCCTTCGCCCTTGTCCAAACGATCCATAATGCTATCAAGGCGCGTAATGGTGTCGTCGAGTTTGCGGCCGAGCTCATCATCGTTAGCCAGCCTGCCCAGCGTACCCTTGCCGGAATTGATCTTGTCGATCAGTTTGTTGCTGCTGTTGATCACCCGGTTGGCATTGTCGTACAGCGACGGATCCTTGAGGAACTTTCCGGCTGTTCCCTGGCCGGCATTCACCTGGTCCATGATCGTATTCAGCGTATCGATCGCCTTATTGGCTTTGTTGTAAAGCTCGTCGCTGTTGAGCAGCTTGCCGACCGTGCCAGTTGGTGAGTTGATCTGGGTCATGATGTGCTGCAACTGGGTCACAGCGTCATTGGCGCGATTGAACAGGGACGGGTCGTAAATGATTTTGCCGATGGATCCCTGGCCGCTCTGGATAAACGAAACGATGCCGTTCAGCTTGTCGATCAGAACATTGAGGTTCTCGATCGTCCCTTGGCTGGCGCGCACTACGTCTTGCAGTTGCGGCACGTCGCGAGTGGGCAGCTCGGTGCCATTCTTCAACGGGCTACCGGTCGCCTGCCGGCAATCCATGTCGACAAATACCTCGCCGAGAACTCCAGCGGTGGTCAACTCCACCATGCAGTTGCTCCGCATGGCATCGGAGTACTTAGTGGTGATCTTCATGGTGATCTCGACCGGCGCAGTCCGGCGTTGGACATCGGAGATCACTCGAATTTTGCTGACGTTGCCGATGTCAACGCCTTCCAGGCGCACCGGAGCGCCGACGCGCAAGCCGCCCGCGTTATCGACGTACGTCCGTACCAGAATTTTACTGGTAAAGAGACCGGTGGTTCCGGTCATAACGAAGATGAGAACAGCCAGGGTAATGAGGGCAACCAGGACCGTGATTCCTACCCTGAGTTGCGACCATCGAACCTGTTTTTCGCTAGGCACGCTCTAGTGATCGCCCCTTGGATGCGCCTGCCGCAACCACTCCCCGCACAACCCTGGCTCTCACCGGGAAACCGGTTCATAGCGGCGACAGTGCCGATTACACTTCTGCGAGTTTCGAATCATAACACGTTAGCATCCGGTGGCAAGCCCGACATCGGCGCTAACCGGCAAAAAAGGCCTGGCTCCGGGAACTGGAAATTGGGCTTTGACGTCATCTGGAATCGGGTTTCCCGGAATGCAGAACCGGGCGAAATCGATCGCCCGGCTCCGTTGATCTGCCACCCTCTATAGCAAGGGATGGCGTCTATTTGAGCTCCAGCTCGGCGCGGATCATGTTGTCTTCCAGACTGGAGAACATTTCGAATCCCAGACGGGTACACATGGCCCGCATCTCGCGGTTCTCCGGAAGCATGTTGGAAATGACCTTGGTCAGCTTCTCGTCGCGTGCGACCTGGACAAGGCGACTGTATAACTCTGTCCCCAGGCCCTGATGCTGCGCGGAATCGATGGCTACAGCGGCCAGTTCGGCCTCGTCGCGGCCATGCAGCTTGCTCAGGCGGCCTACCGCCAGGATTTGCGGTTCGCCAGCAGCATTCCTGCCTTCCGCAATCAACGCCATTTCACGATTGTAGTCGATGAAGCAGGCGCGGGTGAGACGCTCGTGCGAGGTCCGCTGGGTCAGTTTGAGCGGCTGGAAAAAGCGCAGATAGACGCTTCTCTCAGAAAGCTTCTCGTGGAAGGCGATCATGGCAGGCTCGTCTTCCGGCCGGATCGGGCGGATTACCACTGAGGTCCCGTTCTTCATCGTCCAATTACTTACCATGTGGATGGGATAGGGGCGAATGGCGCTGGTGGGAAGTTTGTCTTCTGTCATCTCCGGACCAAAGAGCACGACGCGGGCATCGAGCGCCAGCAACCGATCAGGAGAGGCCAACAATGGATTGATGTCGATCTCCTTGATCCAGCGCTGCTCGACCACCAGCTGGCTGAAGCGCACCAGCAGTTCTTCCAGCGCGGCCAGATCGATAGGCTTGCGACCGCGAACGCCTTTCAAAGCCTTCAGGATCTTGGTCTGCTCCATCATGCGGAGAGCCAGGGTGGAATTCAACGGAGGCAGCGCCAGGGCGCTGTCTTTGTACACCTCGACCAGTTGACCGCCAGTTCCGAAGAGGATGACGGGGCCAAACTGCGAATCCATGCTGCTGCCGATAATCAGCTCGTAACCGTCAAGCTTGGCCATGGGCTGAACCGTGACGCCCTGGAAGTGCTCAGCGCCCGCCTTTTCGGTGACCGCTTTCTTGATGTTCTGGAAAGCGGCTTTGACCGCATCGGCGTCGCGAAGGTTGAGCTGAACGCCGCCCACGTCGGTCTTATGGGTGATGGTGAGCGAGTAAAGCTTGAGAACGATAGGATAGCCAAGGTCACTGGCTGTCTCCACCGCTTCCTTCTCGGTTACCGCGATGCGGGTTTCGACCGTTGGAATGTCGTAGGCCTTCAGCAACTGCTTCGACTCGTATTCTGTCAGGATGGTGCGGCCAGATTGGCGGACATCCCGAATGATGTGCTCAGCTTTTCCCCGTTGTACTGCTGCATCAGGGTGCTGCGGCAGAGAGGGAGTTTCGTACAGGCCCTTCAGGTTGTACGAGTATTTCCACATGTAATTGAAGGCATTGACGGCAGCATCGGGAAACTCGAAGCTGGGAATGCCCGCCTGCTTCAGGATTTCCTCGCCGGCGGAAACTTCCGTGCCACCCATCCAGCTAGCCAGCACCGGTTTGCCCAATCCCTTGGCGTAGGGCTTCAGTTTTTCGGCGATCTGGGTGGGGTTGGTCATCTCTTGCGGCGTCAGCACGACCAGCATGCCGTCGATGCTGGGATCTTTGGCGGCGATCTCCAGCGACTTGGCATAACGTTCCGGCTCGGCATCGCCCAGGATGTCGACCGGGTTGTTGTGGCTCCATTGGGCGGGAAGAATCTCGTCGAAAGCCTTCATGGTTTCCGCCGATAGCTCGGCCAGTTCGCCGCCGCCGTTTACCAGAGCATCCGTGGCCAGAACTCCAGGTCCGCCGGCGTTGGTCACAATGCACAGGCGGTTGCCGTGCGGCCGGGGCTGCTTGGCCAGCACATCCGACATAAAGAAGATTTCCGCAATGCTGTTCACGCGCAGCACGCCGGTGCGCCGGAAGGCGGCTTCCAGAACATCATCGCTGCCGGTCAGCGAGCCGGTGTGCGAAGCGGCAGCTTTGGCCGCGGCCGCGGTGCGTCCGGCTTTGATGACGATGACGGGCTTGGTCAGCGAGACTTCGCGCGCGGCCGAAAGGAAGGAGCGGGCATCGCCGATGGATTCCATGTAGAGCACAATGCTGTGGGTGCGGGGATCGTTGCCGAAGTAGTCGACTAAATCGCCCCAGTTCACATCCAGCATGGAGCCGATGGATACAAAGGCGCTGAAGCCGACATTCTGCTGCAAGCTCCAGTCGAGCACGGCAGTACACAGGGCGCCGCTCTGGCTGATGAAGGCGACGTTGCCGGAGCGCGCTACGGTATGCGCGAAGGTCGCATTCAGGCCGCGAATCGGATTCATCACGCCCAGGCAGTTGGGACCGATGAGCCGCATCTTGCCGCGAATCGTCTGAGCGATCTGCCGCTCCAACTCCTTGCCGTGTGCGCCGGCTTCTTTGAAGCCAGCCGAGATCACGATGGCACTGGGAATGCCAAGGCCCACCGCTTCGGTAATGATGTCAGGGACGCTATCCGCCGGCGTGGTGACCACGACGAGATCCACCTTTTCGGGTAATTCTGTGATGCTGGGATAGGCCTTGATGCCCAGTACATTCGGGCGTTTTGGATTGACAGGATAAACGGTGCCGCCGAAAGGACTGCTCAGCAGGTTCCACAGCACGGAACGCCCAACGCTGCCGGCGCGCTCGGAGGCGCCAATCACGGCAACGCTCTTAGGGAGAAACAGTGAATCGAGAGGATGCCTCTCGGAACGGTAGACGTCAGAAGACGGATCAGCTTTCATTGAATTGGCAATTAGTGGTTTTTCGGCGGAAATAGTCGTCATGAGTCCTCGCTAGATGGATAAACTTAAGTCTAAGCTTTCGGACGGCCCAGGAGTTATGAATATGTCACGGCAAATTGTGATCGAAATCACTAATCTGACGGACAGAATTGCTTCGATTTTTGGAACCAAAATGCGTTACCAGCGTCTAAACTAACGTAGAACAGGGGTTTGCCGTTTATATGAACTGCGATACCAGAACCGAACCTCCGAGTAACCGGAGAATGAAAACTTACCGCTTCGCGTACCGTCCCGCCCTGCTCGCCTGAGCGCTGCATCGCTTGCCCGGTCACGAAGCTTGACGTGAACCCGGGTGAGTGAATCCTGCCCCTTTCAGGATCACCCTCCAAAGCCGCGCAGAAATGCGTCTCGTAAGGGGGAATCATGCCTTTCAAAGACAGAATCAAGAATCTGAGCGCCGTTTATCCCGAACTGGCGCATGTATGGATCAAGACCGGCAATCCGAAAATGCCGTTGAAGAGTGTATGGATCGATGAATCGCACCTGCGCCGTCTGCAAAATGAGTCTTGCCAGACAAACGGCGAGAACCAGACTGCGGAACTCACGGAGGACCATTTAGCGCTGGCGGCATAGTTGACAGGTCGGCATTTGGCACCTGGCCCTGCGCGTTTAGCCAAGGGCCAGGGAAGCTCTGGTCAAGTGAAAGCAACGTCCCGCCGAGGTTAAAAGCCGGATGATTGAGGGTAGTTAGCAGACGGCCCCAATGCCGTCCGCTTCGCCGCGGGCCTTAATCACAGTTTCCCCAAACTGCCAAATGCCAAATGTGAGGGATGGTACAATGAAGCCTTTCCGCGAACAATCTCTAGTGGCGATGCGCCCTCTGGACGGGACTCCAACCCTTGGCACAACAGACGACAGAAGCCCGAAGCATTACCTACGCCGATTCCGGCGTGGACATCGAACTGGCCAACCGGACCAAGCAGCGCATCAAGTATCTCGCTCACAAGACCTTTAATCGCGGTGTGCTGAGCGAAATCGGCGGCTTCGGTGGCCTGTTTGCAATCGACAAGAAAAAATACGCCGATCCGGTGCTGGTTTCCAGCGTGGACGGCGTGGGCACCAAGCTCAAAATCGCGTTCGAGATGAACCTGCACCACACCATCGGTGCCGACCTGGTGAACCACTGCGTCAACGACATCGCCGTGCAGGGTGCCGCACCTATGTTTTTCATGGACTATTTCGCCACCGGCAAGCTACAGCCGGAGATTGCGGAAAAGGTCGTGGCCGGTATCGCCGACGCCTGCAAGCAGAACGGTTGCGCCCTGATTGGCGGCGAGACGGCCGAGATGCCCGGTTTTTATGGTAACGGCGAATACGATCTGGCCGGCTTCATCGTGGGCGTTGTGGACCGCGAGAAAATTATCACCGGTAAAGCCGTGCAGCCCGGCGATGTGCTGGTAGGTCTGGCTTCCACCGGACTGCATACTAACGGCTACTCGCTGGCACGCAAGCTGTTTTTCTCGACCGCGCACTATACTCCCGATTCCTACGTGAACGAGATCAAGGGCAAGGTCGGCACGGAACTGATGAAGATCCATAGGAGTTATTGGCCTATTGTGCGTCGAATGATCGAGGCGGACGCGGTTTCTGCCATGGCCCACATTACCGGTGGCGGCATCACCGAAAACCTGCCCCGAGTCCTGCCCAAGGGCACGGGCGCGATCGTCGAGATTAATTCCTGGCCGGTGCCGCCCATCTTCGAGCATCTGCAGAAGATCGGCAATGTTCCTCAAGACGAGATGCTGCGCACCTTCAACATGGGGATCGGCATGATCCTGGTGGTGCCGGCGAAGAAATTCAAGAAGGTACAGACCATCCTGGAGCGTTGCGGCGAGAAAGGGCACACCATTGGCCGCATCGTGAAGGGCGAGAAGCGAGTGACGTACCAGTAAAAAGCTGTCGGCTCTCAGCCGTCAGCTGTCAGTAATTTCGCTGAACTCAGGTGGACGCTCAAACAATCCCTCCATTTTCTTGATCGCTTCAGCACAGCCACACGAACAAAATCAATATCTCGATCTCGTGCAATAGCGGCTGACTACGCTGATACCGCGATCAGCGGCTTTTGCCTGGGTAGAACCTCACCAATCTCGACAGCATCGATCCCTGCGTCGCACAACTTTCCGATCAACGGCGCCGCATCGCTTGCGGCGACAGAGATCAGCAACCCTCCTGCGGTCTGAGGATCGTAAAGCAACGTGAGCAGCTCTTGCGGAACACCGGCATCCACCTCTACACAGCCTTCGGCGAATTGGCGATTGGCTTTCAGGCCTCCGGGAACGAATCCTCCGCGAACACATTCCAGCGCGCCCGGCAGAAGTGGCACTCGCGAGGCGTGAATGCGCAAGCTGACCTTGGATCCCAGCGCCATCTCGCGCGCGTGCCCGATCAGGCCGAAGCCAGTGACGTCGGTCACCGAATGCACCGCGAAGCCGCCAGAAATCACGACCTCGGCCGCAGCCTTGTTCAGTGTGGTCATGGAATGCACTGCCCCGCGAATCCAGGCGAAATCAGCCGTGCCGCGCTTGATGGCAGTGGAAATTACGCCGGTGCCGATCGCCTTGGTGAAGACGAGCCGGTCGCCGGCTTGCGCTCCACTGTTGGCCAGGATCTTCTGCGGATGAATCGTGCCGGTGACAGAGTAGCCCAGCTTGATCTCTTCGTCGCGAATGCTGTGGCCGCCGATGATGGTGCAGTTGGCCTCGACCATCTTCGACAATCCGCCAGCCAGCATCTCCTCCAGCACTTTAGGATCGCCACTATCGGGAAAGCAGACCATGGTAAGGGCCGTGATTGGTTTGCCACCCATGGCGTAGACATCGCTCAGCGAGTTGGTAGCCGCAATCTGGCCGAACACGAACGGGTCGTCGACGATGGGAGTAAAGAAATCGACGGTCTGAACCAGCGCCAGTTCAGGCGTGAGTTGATACACTCCGGCGTCGTCGGCGGTATCGAAGCCGACCAGAACGTTGGGGTCGTGTTGCCGGGCTAATTTCCCAAGCACCGAGTCCAGCACCGCCGGACTTAGCTTGCTGGCTCAACCAGCGGCTTTCACCATCTCCGTAAGGCGCGTTGTCTTGATGTCGGACACAGGTTCATTCTAGCGGAGGTACCGGCGGTTAGCATTTAGCACTTGGCAATTAGCGTTTGGCGATTAGTACTTCGCTGTACACTATTCGCGAACCAACCGGTCACTCCCAAACAAATTGGAATTGTCATCCCAAGCGGAGCACGAGCCGCTCTTGCTTGTGCGAAGCCGAGGGATCTGCGGTTCGCTTTCTCGCCGGGCTCGTCTCCCGGGAGGGCTATTGCCCATACAGGAACAGTAAGTCGTCCGGCAGGCGGCGCGACCAGGCGGATTCTTCAGGCTTTCCGCCTTCCTCCACCCCAACCTTCAGGCGAGCCGGGCCCATGCCCTTCTTGCGCAAAATTGCCTCCAGGTCATGCACGCCCTTCAACAGTTCAGCCGTGCTCTGAGGATCGTCATTCAAGACTTCTCCACCTCCGATCCCGATTACCATTCTGGCCGGAAGCAGCTTCGCCTTGTCGGCGTCTTTGAGCAACTGGCCATTGCCGATCCACAAGATCGGACTCTCCAGCAGCACATGGCCGAAGACGCCGGGATGTTGGAGAATCGTATAGAGCGTGATATCGGCGCCATAGGACGAGCCGCCCAGACCGGTGTTCGCCGGACCACGTGAGACACGGTAGTGTTTTTGGATGAACGGCATCACCTCGGTAACCAGGAACTTCGCATATTCCTGTCCGTGAACATCCTTCGCATCTGCGACCTTGTCGGTTTTGTTATTCGGATCGGGATAGGGCAGGAATTCCGAGGTGCGCTTGTCGCCGGCATTGTCGATGCCGACCACGAACATGGGTGGAATTTTAAATCCGCCGACCAAATGCTCGACGGTCTCGTCAACGTGCCACTCACCGCTGTGGCTGGTGACATCGTCAAACAGGTTCTGGCCGTCCTGCAGATAGAGCACTGGATAACTGCGGCTCCGGTTGAAAGGCGAAAAGTAATTGGCCGGCACCAGCACGCGCAGCGTCCGTTGCTGGTGATAAATCTTGCTTTCAAAAGGAATGATCTCCAGCCAGCCTATGACAGTGTGGTCCTTGTCGAACGACGTGATGGTGGTGATGTTCGGAATATAACCCGGCGCGGTCTTGGTTTTCGCTTTAGGCTTGGCTGCATCCTGCGCTGCCAGCGGCGTGGCGATGAGGACGGACCAGATGACGAACGTGGCGATCCAGAATCTCGACATGAAATCAGATTAGCAGGAGAGGAAATCGCGATTCAGATGTTTTCGCTTTAGCCCTTCAGCTTCAAATTTACCACCTGCATTTCGGGAGCGCTCTGGTTCCAATCGGCGGAGATGTGCTCCAGCGTGAGTCGCACAGTTTTGGTCTGGCCGGGCGCAATAGGCGAACGTTCCAGATCCACCAGATCGGGATAGCCGCCCATCTGGTTCTGCACCAGCACGTGCAGGGGAAGCGTTTCGTTCTGTACGACCTGGTCCATGGTGTTCTTGAAAACCATCTTCATGTCGGCGCCGACGAGGGCTTTGTCGCCAGTGTTGGTGATATCGGCGTCGAGATAGGTAACCGTGCCGCCAACATAATTTTCGGCCGCGCTCACTTTAGGATTGGAAATCTGCAGGTTGGCTGCATAGGGATTCACTTGCGGCTTGGCATCAGCGTGGTGACGGGTCACGAGGGTGATAATCCCGACGACGACAAGCACCGCAACCAGCCCGATCACCATGGGTATCCAGTTGCGCTCTTCGGCTTGCGGCTTCTCGGAGGGGAAGATATCGGCCATGCTGGGATGATTTTACTCCGCAGAATACCAGCGAGGAGGAGCATGCTGGAGCAAACGATTGTGGCACGGTAGAGGTCCTCAGGGGGCCTTCGACTTCGCTTCCTGCAGTCGCTTCGCTCAGCATGACACACGGAACTTGGTTAAGTCTTCTTCACCCGTCGAAACGCGGCCAGCCGCTCGCGAACACTCATCACATGCTGCGGCAGATCAAGCTGCGAGCCTTCCTCGAGAATCGGAATCAGCTTGTCGAACTCCGGTCCGGAATGCGATCCGGTCAGCGCGACTCGTATCGGGTGAAACAGGTCTTTGCCCTTGGCTCCGGTTTTGGTTTTCACTTCGTTCATGATGGCCTTGAAGCGCTCGGGCGTCACGGGCGCCGGATCACTTTCTATCTGCTGGGCAAATGTGGTCAGAACCTCGGCTGTTTTGGGTGCTGCCAGGACTTCGGCGTTGTCGGGAGAACTCACGGCCGCCGCGGCGTCATAACGAAAGATCAAGGCGGCCCGTTCGGTCAGTTCGTCCAGCTTATCGACCGACGGAACTAGAACGGCAACAACTTTGCTGAACCAGACGCGGACTTGCTCGCTGGATTTTTCGGGCAATAGTCCGTCGCGGATAAAGTAGGGCTCGGCCAGGTTATCGATGCGTTCCGGCGAGCTCTGCTTCATGTAATGCCGGTTCAACCAGTAGAGCTTCTCCATGTCGAAGACGGCGGGCGACGGCGTGACGCGCTCCAGCGAGAATTCCTTCGTCAGTTCGTCCGGCGTGAAGATTTCACGCGTACCGCCGCTCGGCGCCCATCCCAGAAGCGCCAGATAGTTCATCAGCGCTTCCGGCAGCACGCCCATCTCGCGAAAGTTTGCGATCGAGGTTGCGCCATGCCGTTTCGAAAGCCGCTCGCGATCGCTGCCCAAAATCGTCGACAAATGGGCGAACCGCGGTACGGGCCAGCCCAGCGCTTCGTAGAGCGCGACCTGCTTGGGGGTGTTGGAAAGGTGATCGTCGCCGCGAATGACGTGAGTAATATTCATCAGCGCGTCGTCGACCACAACCACGTAGTTGTAAACCGGAATGCCGCTGGAGCGCAGGATGATGGGATCGCTGACCACTTCGCTGGAGAACTCGACCATGCCGTGCACGATGTCGTGAAAGCGAATGGGATGCTCGGGAATGCGCAAGCGAATGGCTGCGGCCTCACCGCTGGCCCGCCGCCGCTGAGCTTCGGCTGGATCCAGCACGCGGCATTTGCCGGAATAAATGGGCGGTTGCTGATTCTTGAGCCTCTCCTCGCGATCGCGCTCCAACTCTTCCTGCGAGCAGAAGCAGAGATAGGCTTTGCCCTCGCTCACCAGGCGCTCGGCGTGCTCCCGATAGATTGCCAGCCGATCGCTCTGGCGATACGGTGCGTAAGGTCCGCCGATGTCCGGCCCTTCGTCCCAATCCAGACCCATCCACTTGAGGTCTTCCAGCAGCTGGGTCTCGAAGCACGCCTCGCTGCGTTCGACATCCGTGTCTTCGATGCGCAGAACCATGACGCCGCCCGCCTGGCGAGCGAACAGCCAGTTGAAGAGGGCAGTGCGGGCGTTGCCGACGTGCAACTGTCCTGTAGGTGAAGGAGCGAAGCGAACGCGAACTTGCGGAGAAGTGCTCACTCTCTGATGTTAGCAAGAGTGGCGCAAAGCAAGAAACGGTGGAAGGGCACAGCTTTACAGGCTGCTGAAAACCTTGATGAGAGCGATGATCTGGCCAGTGTGCGCTTCAGACCACGTCGAAGCTGTTTATTGTTTGTGATCACGAATCGGCCTCAGCCGGTGAGGGATCTGCTGTTCCGACTTTTTCAGCTGAAGCCATTTTGGATCGCCTTCGATTTTCGTTGGGCTAAAGCCCAGCGCTTCCCCCGATGGCTTCGGCAAAAGAAGAGCCCCAGCCAAGATTTCACTTGAATGGGGCAGGCAAAACGCACGGCTCCTCTTATGGACCGCGTTTGCGCGCAGCCGGAAGGCTGTCCACCTTACTGCTTCACGCTATCCAGCAGCTTGGTTTCGGCCGCCGATGGCGGTTCGGCACGGCCGCCAAGATATTTCGCCAGAAAGTTTTCACTGGCGGCGTTAAACGCCATGTTATTAGTTGGACGGGCAAAGCCGTGTCCTTCATCCGGAAACACGTAATATTCGACCGGCTCGCCATTCTTGCGCATGGCAGCGACAATCTGATCGCTCTCTGCCTTGTTCACGCGCGGATCGTTGGCGCCCTGGCCGATCAGCAGGGGAGCTTTGATCTGGTCTGCCTTGAACAGCGGCGACTGGGAATTGAGAAATTCTTCCGAGTCTCCCATGCGTTTGTGGAACGTGGATAAGACAGTCGACCAATACGGCGGAATTGTTTTCAGCAGCGTGTTGAGGTTGGAAGGACCTACGATGTCGACGCCGCAGGCGAAGGCTTCCGGCGAGAATGCCACGCCCGCCAGGGTTGCGTAGCCACCATAGCTACCCCCCATGATGCAGACTTTCTTCGCATCGGCCACACCCTGTTTGACCGCCCAGTCTTTCCCATCGAGCAGGTCGGTGTGCATCGTTCCCGCCCACTGGCGATCGCCGGCGTTCACATATTGCTTGCCGTAGCCAGTCGATCCGCGGAAATTAATCTGCAAGACTGCGTAGCCACGATTGGCCAGCCACTGAGCGTAGGAATTGTATCCCCACATATCGCGTCCCCAAGGGCCACCGTGCACGAAGAGCACCATGGGAAGATTCTTCGCGGTTTCACCGGCCGGCGTGGTGAGATAGCCATAGATCTTCATGCCATCACGCGCGGGGTACTCGATCGGCTGCATCTTCGAGAGCTGATACTTCTCCAGCGCAGGACGGTTGCTGAACAGCAGCGTGGCCTGTTTCGCCGGACGGTCATACAGGTAAAAATAGACAGGGCCGTCGTCGCTGACGTAAGTGACAATCCACTTATTGTCGTCCAGGCTGCGCGAGAGATTGTCGATGTCACCCTCGTGCGCCTTCTGCAAGATCTCGTAGTCAGCCTTGATCTTAGGATCGATGAAGTCGTACTCGAGGCGTTGTTTGACGAAAAGTACGACTTCCAAGGCGTTCGTCTTCGGTTGGTTGACGAGACCCTGGATATCGAATTGCGGATCAGAGGCGATAACTTTGCGTGCGCCGGTGGCAACATCGATCTGCAGCAGACGAGCCGCGTTGGCGTCGAGGCTGGTGCCGATCCAAACGCTCTTGTTGTCGGGAGTGAAGCCGAAGACGCCGCCGAAAGTCTCGTCCGGCCCCCATTTGATGAGCTCACGCCACGGGGAATTAACGTCGTTGCGGACGCGAATGATCGAGCCTCCATCGGGCGTCGATATCTGGGCGGCGCGCACCCGCAGATCGTTGTCGGCCTGCCAGTTGGCCACATCGCCCGGATTCTCGGTGTCCATTGCTATCTTGCCCGTCTTCAGATCGAGACGATAGACATCGAACAATTTGGGATCGCGCTTATTAGCCTGAAACAGAATCGTGTCGGGAGTCTTCCAGTCATAGGCCACGACATCGACGCGCACCTTCTCGAAGGGCGTGAGGTCCTTGGTCTGCCTGGTGGCGAGGTCGGTCTGATAAAGCCGCCAGTTTTCGTCGCCGCCCACGTCTTGGGTGTAGAGGATGTGCTGATTGTCATACTGCCAGGTGAAATTGCGGATGCCGCGCTTGGTGTCGGAAGTGACCGCCCGATCGTCGGTCTTACCCAGGGTGCGAATCCAGACGTTAAGCACGCCATCGACTGGGGCGAGATAGCCGAGCTGCGTGCCGTCAGGCGAGATCTGGGGATCGGCGCGTTCCGGGTTGCCGAAGAGCACGGATCGCGGAATAAGCTCGGTAGCCGGCTTTTGCTGAGCCGAGGAAGATGCAACCGCCAGGAATTGACCCATGACCAAAGATAACAACAAAGATAGGCCTGTCCGCATAAGGTGACCTCCAATTCTGCCGCACCATAGTGGCACCGGTTGAAACTGAGTGCAAGCCGGGTGTGACGGATTACCCTGCTCATGCCGCGAGCCTACAGCAACGGACTCCGTTACTGCCGCCATTGGGGAGAAACCAGCGCGCAAAGATGGCTCTATGCTTCGCGTAAAATGCCGGTGCAGGCGACAGCGTTTTCGCCGGATTGCACTAGCGGCAAGGGATGGCCGCCTGCCCAGGTAAGGACTCATGCGTGTGATCGCCGGACAATATCGCAGTCGTCCGCTGCAGTCGCTGGCCGGCGCGGATTTGCGTCCCACCAGCGATCGCCTGCGCGAAACGCTGTTCAATGTGCTGGCCGCTTCGCATGGCTCAGCGGATAGCGTTTGGCTCGACCTCTACGCAGGGACGGGCGCAGTCGGTATTGAAGCGCTCAGTCGCGGCGCCCGGCAGGTCTATTTTGTGGAGCTAGCGAAGAAGCATGCCCGGCTGCTGCGCGGCAATCTCAGCTCTCTCGGAATTACGGAGGGCTTCGAGGTGCAGGAGCGCGAGGTCGCCAAGGCGCTGCCGCTGCTGGAAAGCACGGGTGTAGTTTGCGATTTCTGTTTTCTGGATCCACCGTATCGTATGCGCGGTAGCTACGAGCAGGTGCTTGGTTATCTGTCGCAGTCGCGGCTGCTGCAACCGTCGAGCATCGTGATCGCCGAACACGAGAAGAAGTTCGATCCCGGCCAGCGTTTTGGTGCGCTGGTACGGTACCGTCGCCTTGACCAGGGCGATGCCTCGCTAAGCTTCTACAACCTGGGATAAGATGCTTCGCCGGGCCTTCCTGAATTTTGCGAAGGAGTCACTTATGCCCAAAGCAATGTCGCACAAGAAGTGGGAGTACGACCCGCATCCCAGCACTCCCATGGCGCAGTCGGTGATCGCCGGGATGAAAGAGAAGACTGGCCGGTCGATTGAGGAATGGGTCAGGCTGATGCAGAAAGAAGGTCCACCGGACGAAAAAGAACGTGCGGCGTGGCTGAAGAAAACGTACAGGATGGGAACCAACTACGCTTCGTGGATTGCGGAACGCTCCACCGGCAAGAGCACTGGGTTCGAGGACGCCGATCAATATCTGAAACACGCGGAAAACTTTGTGGAGAAGATGTACGCCGGGCCGAAAGAACATTTGCGATCCATCTACGACGAGATCCTGACCTATGCGAAGACGCTGGGCCGCGACATCGGTGTCTCGCCGTGCCAGACGATGGTTCCCATTTACCGCAATCATGTGATCGCGCAGATCAAGCCGACAACCCGCACGCGCATCGATCTGGGACTGGCATTGCGCGACACCAAGACCCCCAAGCGGCTGATTGACACCGGCGGATTCGCCAAGAAGGACCGGATCACGCACAGAATTGAAATCAACTCGATCGCGGATTTCGATGACGAGGCAAAGCGCTGGATGCGAGTGGCGTACGAGATGGACGAGTAAACTGGGTGCCTTATTCGGCGTGCCGGCGGGGAACGCGCTTGGAGAGATTGCAGAGCGTTTCGTACACCACCGTATCGGAACTGCGCGCCAGGTCCCAGGCACTGATCCGCTGATCGCCGCTGCGGCCAATCAGGACGACCTCATCTCCAATGGCCGCGTCGGGAATGTGAGTTACATCGACCAGGGTCAAGTCCATCGAAATGCGCCCCACCAGAGGAGCGCGTTGACCCCTCAGCAGCACCTCGCCCCGGCCAACCGCTGGATCCAGCTCAGCGGCGGCCGGAAGAATTCCGGCTTGGATCGATACTTTGCGCGACAGACCATCGCCATAGCCCACCGAGACGACTGCAATGCGCGCCGGAGCGCTGGTAACGTAGGCTCCGCTGTATCCCAGGGCCTGACCCGCAGGCACATCCCGCAAGCCGATAATGTGCGTTTTCCAGGCAAGCACTGGTTTCAGCGGCAACACCGGTACCTCTGTCGCGAGCGTGCCGTCACTGTGAGACCAGTGCTGTTCGTAGCCATACAGCGCCAGACCGGGACGCACGAAGTTATGCCAGGTGTCAGGGCGCGCCCCCACCGCGCCGCTGTTGGCGAGGTGGCGAAGCGGGGGATGCAGTCCGCGGGCCGCAAGCGTGCGCAGCGCAGCATTGAAACGCTCAATCTGACGGGACGCATCTTCGTCGTCTACTACTTCAGAAGATGCCAGATGACTAAACACGCCTTCCAACTCCAGCTGAGGCAGGCCCTTCATGCCGTCGGCAAACGACTCAAGCTGGGCGAGCGGAAGTCCCAAGCGGCCCATGCCAGTGTCAATTTTCAAATGGACGGGGACTTTCCGGTTCAGTCCCAGGCGCGCGGCAGCTTGCGCCAGAGCGGTTGCGTCTTCCAGGCGAAAGACCGCTGGAGTCAGCGAATTTCGCAACGCGTCTGCTTCTTCGCCCGCGAAGAGCCCGCACATTACCAGGATGCGGCCGGTAACCCCCACTTCGCGTAAGACGATGCCTTCGTCGGTAGACGTGACGCCGAACCACTTCGCGCCCGCCTGTTCCAGCGCAGGCGCGCACTCCTCCACACCGTGTCCGTAGGCGTTACATTTGACGACCGCGCAAATCTGGACGTCGGGGCCAACATGATTCTGCAAAACGCCGAAGTTGTGGCGCAAGGCCGATAAGGACACTTCTGCCCAATTGGGCCGGGTTTCGACTCGGGAGGTGGTAAGAGTTGCTGCCAAGTCTTGATAATACAAGCAGACGGACTCGAGTTGCCAATGTCGGAGATTACTGGGGAGTTACGTCTACGGGTGACGGGCGATTGTCTTAATCCGAAAGGACTGTTACTTTTATGCTACTGGTGTGTGAGCTAATTGGACTAAAGAGCTATCCTAAAATGAACATCCGTGGTATAAAACTACGGCTGACAAGAGATACCGAGGTTAGTAAAAGCGTGAGTCCTTCTCGGATCGGACCGACAACGCGTCACGAAAGTAAGTATGGAATTGTGAAGTCGCGCGCATGATTAACATCATCATCGCTGACCACCAGGCAATTTTTCGCGCCGGCATAGCCAAAGTGCTTGCCGTGGAAGAAGACATTCGCATCGTCGGACAGCCCCAGTCTGCGGACCAGTTACTGAATGCGCTCGAAAAACTGCGGTCGCGGGTGCTGATCGTCTCCTCCAGCTTCCTCGCCAGCCTCCCCGAAATCCAGGAAATCGCCAGCCGGCAACAAATCGCGGTCCTGATGCTATGCGACAACAACGAGAACGCTTCCGACTTCATGCGGATGGGTGTTCAGGGTGTAATCTACCGCTCGGCCAGCGGGGTTATCGTGCTGGAAGCGGTTCGACGGCTTTCGCAAGGCCAATCCTTTCTGCAGGGCCCGCACTCCGCCGAGCCCGAAATCAACGAGGATCTGGTGGGAGCGCGAGTACGAAAACGCCTGTCGGAAAGAGAGTTGCGCATCATCGCTGCCATCGTTCAGGGATACAAGAACCGCGAGATCGCGATGCAGCTTTACACCAGCGAGCAGGTCATCAAGAACGCCCTGCGGAATATCTTCGACAAAATCGGGGTATCGGACCGCCTGGAACTGGCGTTATTCGTGGTGCATCATCGCATTCTGGCGCAGGCTACAGCTTCGGTTGCGATCAATCCTGCGCGACCCAGACTGTCGGCTGCCTCCGGAAAACCCCAGATCCTCGACACTACCCGCGCCACCTCGCTTAACTGATCTGCGACTGACGGCGCGAACGGCAGCGGCGACCATCATCCATATACAATGTCATCCCGGAGGTCGCATGCTCATGCGTCATGCCGTCCGGGTCTCTCTAATCTTCATCCTGCTTTTGATCGTAGTCACTTCAGGCCATCTTATGAATGCTCAAACTGCCAGCAATGCCGAAGCTCAAACTGCAAACCAAGGACCGCCTACCGTTGCCGAAGCCGAAGAGTTTATGCGCGGTGCCGAAACCCGGCTCAACGATCTTTCGGTAAAAGCCAGTCGCGCGTCCTGGGTACAGTCGAACTTCATCACCGACGATACGGAGATTATCTCAGCCGATGCGAACGAAGCCTTGATTGGCGCGACTACCGAGTTGGCCAAGCAGGCCACGCGCTACGACCATCTCAAGATGTCCGATGATCTGACGCGCAAGATGCTGCTATTGAAGCTGTCGGCCGCCGTGCCCGCTCCCGCCCCCAGCGATCCCAAAGAGCTGGCAGAGTTGGCGCGCATTGGGACGTCTCTGGAAGCTGACTACGGCAAGGGACAGTATTGCCCAAAGAGCGGAAAGCACGCCGGCCAGTGTCTGGAGATCGGCGAGATCGAAAGGATCATGGCCACCAGCACTGACCCCGATGAACTGAAAGATCTGTGGGAGGGCTGGCGCACCGTAGGACCCCCCATGCGTGATCGCTACACACGCTGGGTCGAGTTGGGAAATAAGGGCGCGAAAGAGATGGGCTTCAGTGATCTGGGTGCGATGTGGCGCGCCGGCTACGACATGACGCCGGAGCAGTTCAGTGCCGAAGTCGAGCGCTTGTGGCAACAGGTGAAACCTCTTTATGAGTCGCTGCACGCGTATGTACGCACCCGGCTGGTCGAGAAATACGGTCCCACGGCAGTGGATGGCAACGGCATGATTCGCGCCGATCTGCTGGGCAATCCCTGGGCTCAGGAGTGGGGCAATATCTTTCCGCTGGTTGCTCCCGCTCAACAGAAGCCTCCGTACGACGTCACCGATCTGTTGAAGGCCAAGAACGTGGATGCCATCGGCATGGTGAAGTACGGCGAAGGCTTCTTCACCTCGCTGGGATTTGCGCCGCTGCCAAAAACATTCTGGGAACGGTCGCTGTTTGTGAAACCGCGTGACCGTAATGTGGTCTGCCATGCCAGCGCGTGGGACATCGACAACTTTGACGATGTGCGGCTGAAGATGTGTATCCAGATTCGCGGCGAGGACTTCGTCACCGTCCATCACGAGTTGGGCCACAACATGTATCAGCGCGCCTACGAGCATCAGCCTTTCCTGTTCAAGAATGGCGCCAACGACGGCTTTCACGAAGCTATCGGCGACAGCATCGCATTAGCGATCACACCCGAGTATCTGAATAAAGTAGGATTACTGGCGACGATTCCGCAAACTGACGACACCGGCTACCTCCTGCACATGGCGCTCGACAAAGTTGCGTTTCTGCCGTTCGGCTTGCTGATCGATCAGTGGCGCTGGAAGGTTTTCAGCGGGGAGATCAAGCCTGCCGACTACAACGCCGCCTGGTGGCGAATGCGCGAGAAGTATCAGGGAATCTTTCCGCCGGTAGCGCGCAGCGAATCCGATTTTGATCCCGGCGCGAAGTATCACGTCCCCGCCAACGTGCCCTACACGCGCTACTTCCTGGCGAGGATTCTGCAGTTCCAGTTCTATCGCGCCATGTGCCGTGAAGCAGGATTCACCGGCCCGCTATATCGCTGTTCGTTCTACGGCAACAAGGCCGCCGGCGCCAAGCTGAATGCCATGCTGGAAATGGGACAGAGCAAGCCCTGGCCCGACGCGCTCTATGTTCTGACCGGCGAGCGCCAGATGGATGCGGGCGCCATGATGGAATACTTCGCGCCGCTGAAGCAGTGGCTCGACGAGCAGAACAAAGGGAAGCAGGTGGGATGGAAAGCGGCTCAGTAAGGAAGGTTTGCCAGAGAACTGACTCTCGACAGACGCCTGCGTGATGGCGGGTTATTGCCGAAGAAACTGATCTTCGGCTCAAGCACCGACAGCGTGGTGTCTAAGCATTCATGGCTCGGCGATTGGCAAACGGGTGCAGCCATGGCGGTTGTGATGGTTGTCTCGTTCTCGCTATACGTTCATCTATTGACCGAGCGGGCAAAGTTCATGGTACGGACCGCCTATGAACTCTCTGAGCAAAAGGAGCTCCCGTAGTTGCGTACATTGAAAGCAAACGATACGAGTCCATCGAACTGCTGCTGGCTAAGAGAAGCGCCAAGACCATTTACAGATTTCTCGAATCCAGCGAGATCGCTTTTCAAAAGAGCCTCACCCTGCTCGTTCGTAATGCCATCCTTGAAGTCCGCGCACTTGCCGCAATTATGTCCCCAGCCGATGGTCCCGTTACCGAAGCCGTTATCCTTCGCGTAGGTCAGTCCAGTCTTTTTATCAACGGTTCCATTCCAGCCTTCCCAGCCTTCGATGAAGTCCACTCCGGCTGCGCTTGTAGTCTGCTGTTGGCCTGATTCGACGTTAATCAGGCATTGCGATTACTCGCCTTTCGCTCCTTCCACTTTGCATTCATTGCCGCCCGGCGCGAGTTGTATTCTGTAACGCGAACGATAAGAAAGCTCAGTAACAAACTTACCGATGGCCTCATACATGACATATCCCCCATTGCCGTAATCAGCGTTCCATTTGGAGCCATGTCGATGAAGGCGATAGGCATTCACAATTGCTTCAAAACCTCCATTCCCATCGGGGTCCGCGAACAAAAGCATCCCGCTCCGTCCATCTGGCGAGTACACGACGACATTGAATACTCCGGGGGTGTCTCCTATCTCCGGGATTGAGCCGACTTGGTACCGCACCCATGCCCAATCTCCAACCTTAAGCCCCAAGTAGTTTAGGTCGTACTGCCGTACGAAATCGGCTTTTACCAAGCAACCCAAAGCTCCTTTCAGACGGGGTGGCACTTTCCCATTCTCCGTCTCAGTAGCTTGCGCGCTTGAACAGGCAGGCAGAAGACATACCACCACAATAAGAGCCATAGCGAGAAGGCTCACGCGATGACAAGCGCTAGATGCAATCAATTTCCACATACGAATTCCTCTCACCTCCACACTGGCTACGGTCCGTAAGTCATTATGTACGTGTACTTGCTTGGTGATGTGTAAGGTCCTGAGGATGTATGGACCTTCTCCCCCTGGAAGGTGCCACCGTGCTTAAATTGGCGCTCCGTGCGCATGTTGTAATAGATCGCGCCGCTGGTAGGGTCAATACCCTTGGAACCTTCCTTAATGGCCTGCCGGGTGCCCCACTCATTCCTGCTTTTGGAATGAGTGGGAACTGGCTGGTCCCGATCTCGCGACCACTGCCTTGAATCAACTCTTCTGTTACCGCGCATTCGAAAGTCGCGAATGTATGGGGCACCCGCGAAACCTTGAAACGGACTGCACGCTCCAAGCAGCGCACCGGGTGATGCGCTGCTCCTAAGCACAGAGTCTACTTCGCGTTGACCATCGGGATCTGCGACGCCAGCTGGAGCTGGATCATGAGGTCTACGCGGTGGTCTATCTGGCAGAACAGCGCCGTCTTCTTCGGCGAGATGACCTTCTCGAACATCGGAACATACTTCATGCGCAGCGCGATCACCTTCTGCTCGTTGGCCGCTTCACGCTTGATGTAGTCCTGCGCCTGCGCGTCGGTCATGGTCGCGTAGTTGGTGGCATAGTCCTGGATCAGCGCCCAGCGCTCGTCGCCGTTCTTGCTGGCTTCTTTACGGTACTGGTCATAGAGGGGCCAGAAGTTTGTGGCCTCGTCGGGAGTGAGCGGCATGTTGGCGGCAGTAATCTGCTTCCGCTGCCCTTGAATGTTTTGGCGGAGCAGTTGGATGTCCTGATCGCTGGCGGAGTTGGGCTGAGCGCCGGCGCCGGGAACGCTCTGCGCAGCATCCTGGGCACAGACCGCTGGCGTCGCTAGCAACATTGCGCTGACCACGATTAAGAGAACTGCAAAATTCTTCTTCGACATTTTTGTTTCCTGGCTCAATTGAATTGGTACAACGCGGATTCGTACTGGCGATGGGTGGCCGTGCCAGACACCCATCCCGGACGCTCGCAGATGGGAAGCCGACTCCGCCGTAGGCGATGCAGCAGATTATATCGGAAGCCTGTTCAGAGTTGCGTTTGCCGGGACCAGGTAAATAGCCAGGGCAATCTCTATGGCACGGACAGTATGGCGGTGCGAACAACTACGGCGTCGTTTGGAAAATCACGCCCTGAACTGAAATTCTTCGCTGGGCGAGCACAGGCACCCGGTTAGTCGCTCGCTACTAGTTGCTAATCTCAGCTCTGTCCGGAGATCTTCAGCCGCAAGTCTTCGGGAATGCGATCGCGAATTTCATCGGGCAACTTTTCCAGGCCGACACGGGCGCCGAACATAGCGACATCCTTTACCACCAGCGGAGCGGGCGTAGCCACCGCTACCAGTAGCCATAACAGCATGGACAGCAGGAATCCGCCGAGAGCGCCGATCTCCAGCCAAAAGGCGTGGTTGGGATGGAAGTGGCGAATGACTCCGTAGGCCAGCAGGAAAACCAGCATGGAACCCGAAGCCAGCACCATCAGACCAATATCGATACCACGATGGAGGCGTTGCCGGGAATGGCAGAAGGCACACTGCGCCAAGTGCGCTTCATAATCACCACGCATTTCGGGAGCCAGACCAGAGATGTCGTAGCGCCATCCGGCCAGGATCTTGCCCACGACAGGATCAGTGCATTTTGCCATCGAGAAAAGCCGAACGTCCTGCGAGCCCGGGAGACGCGCCCCACAAGACGCTCACTACAGTCGGACCGCCGCTAATGGTTCGTTTTGTGCGGCCAGCATCAGTCGATTACCTAACAAGCTGCGCTGGTCGCCCAAGGCACGTTCCGCCGTCGCGCGCGCAATTTCGGGATGATTATTCTGCTCCGAAAGGTGCGCCAGAATGACGAACTCGGCTCCTCCATCATAGTCGCTCGTCAGGAAATCTGCGAGTGCGTCATTGGAGAGGTGTCCGACCCGGCTCATGACGCGCTGCTTCACGCTCCAGGGATAAGGGCCGCCGCGCAGCAGCTCGAGGTCGTGGTTGGATTCGATCATCAAAACATGACATCCGCGCAGGTGATCGCGAACGCTGGCGGGCATATAGCCCAGATCGGTGCAGATGCCGACCTTTATGCCGTCGCTGCAGAAGGTGAAGCCGACAGGGTCGATGGCATCGTGCGGGATGGTGAATGGTGCGACCGTGATGTCGCCAATCTGGAACGCGGTGCCCGAGCAAAACATTTCGCGGCGCTCCAGCGCAACCCGGTTTCCGGCACTGTCGCGCACGCACTTCTGGTAAGCCTGGTAGGTGGCGCCGGTGATGTAAACCGGAATCTTCAGCCGCCGGGCGAGCACGCGAAGTCCGCCGACGTGATCGGAGTGTTCGTGGGTAATCAGCACGCCGTCGAGGGCGCGTGGATCTTGTCCGCAGAGCAGCAAGCGCCGCAGAAGTTCGCGGCACGACAAACCTGCGTCGATCAGTAATCTGGTGCCGGAGCTGGCGACAAGCGTGCAATTGCCTTTGCTGCCGCTCGCCAATACCGTTACCGAGACTGCCATAATCGCGAGCATAACCGTAAGCGGGAATTCGCGGTAGTAACAAAGTCGTTAACTGTTGTGGAAGTTATCGGCAAGAATGAAAACTTGATTTCAAAACGCCAAATTCAGGACTGGATTTGCACAGCAAATCGGTGGCTTGCACACAAAATGCACAACAATTCGCGTTTTGCGCTTGTTTGTTGGTGGACTTTCAGGCATTCTTTCACGCAATCGAGGCACAGGCTATCGCGTGCCGCTTCCCGGTTGAGACGACCATTCGGCGATGAGAGGTGGATCTGGAGCGCAAACTCTGCAACCCGGATCTTTTTCCGAGCACCCGCTTCGAAGGTTCTCGGGACTTGCCGCACATAGGGTTGTAACAACTGTTGAGGCAGATTGGGCCTTGTGTGGCTTTGTGCGGACTACCTCTCGAGTCAAAAACTCGAGCGCGTTCCTCCGAGTCCGCATTTCCAAAGCGCGCTACCGCGCAACACGCCGGGCTCGTTGCCGTTTGCTCTGGGCTGAGCGACGGAAGCCACGCTTACGTCGGAGACGACGTTGGGGCTGTGCCTTTGCCGCGACCCGAGGTGGCTGGCCTCGGGTCGCACGTTCGCAATGCAGCTATCAACTTTCAGGGATTGGATCCGCTATGGGCGCAGCGATGACGCCTGGGAGCAGTGGAGTACTGTTTTCGGAGGCGTCCCAGCTTCGCAGATTGCTAAATGCCAAGTGCCAAATGCTAACGGCAGCGTGTCAGAACTTCACTGCGACCGGTTCGCGCTGTGTAGGCTCCGTGATGTCGAAGAACTGGCGCTGCTGGATGTGGAACATTCCAGCCACGATGTTAGTGGGAAATGTCTGGATCTTGGTATTGAGATCGCGCACCACGGCATTGTAGTATCGCCGCGCGTTCTGGATGGCATCTTCCAATCCAGTCAGTGATCCCTGTAAGGATTGGAACTGCTCCGAGGCGCGCAATTGAGGATAGGCCTCGGCGACGGCGAGCAGTCCGCGCAAAGCGTACGTGAGTTGGCCTTCTGCCTCGCTCTTTTCCGCAGGCGTGGTAGCTGACATGGCGGCGCTGCGATACTTGGCGATGTTCTCGAACGTGCCTTTCTCGTGCGCCGCGTATCCCTTCACCGTCTCCACCAGATTCGGGATCAAGTCGTAGCGCCGCTTCAACTGCACATCGATGTCGGCCCAGGCATTGTCGGCGCGCACCCTCAACTGCACCAGGCTGTTATAGATACCAATCAGCGCAATCGCGATAACTACGAGTAGGACGACCACAACGATCAGACCGATCATCTTTTCCTCTCTTCCGGGTTCCTGACAGGCGACGAGCGGAAGGTATCACAGGCCGGAAGCGGGAGGCAATTGGCAGCGGCCCGCTGGAAGGCCGTCAGATGGGTTGGCAGCAAGCACTACGCGAAGGCTAATCCCAGTATTGTCGCGAAAGGAGACTTCCGATTTCTTCCATCCCGCGCTTCGTTGGTTTGCCGTTGTCGTTGAGGATGCGGTTGGTCACAGCCGGGGGAAGAATTCCGCGCCATGCGCCTCCGTAAGGGTTTACTATAGCGCGGGTTAGTCACCTTTTCGGGTGATAGCTGTCACTGCCAGATTGACAGCGTAGGACTCAAATATAGCCGGCCTCAGTTGAAGTTCGCCTCCCAAGTTCGGCGAACGGTTTTGTCTCTTTACCGGCCCTAAAAGAGAAGAGTTGAAAGGTTCGAGGAGGACCTATGAGTGCTGGAATTACAGCTACGCCTGGTATCAAGACGCCAGGCAATTACATCAATGAAGTAATGGCGCTGGTAAAGGCCAAAAACCCAGCAGAACCTGAATTCCATCAAGCGGTGCAGGAGGTACTGGAATCGCTGCGACTCGTACTGGAGCGCCACCCGGAATATATTTCGGCGCGCATCCTGGAGCGCATTACCGAACCTGAGCGCCTGATTATGTTTCGCGTACCGTGGTTTGATGACCAAGGCAATGTCCAGGTCAATCGCGGCTTCCGCATCGAGATGAACAGCGCTATCGGCCCCTATAAAGGCGGCTTGCGCTTCCATCCTTCGGTTAATCTCGGCATCCTGAAATTCCTGGCTTTCGAGCAAGTGTTTAAGAACTCGCTGACCACGCTGCCCATGGGTGGCGGCAAAGGTGGTTCCGATTTCGATCCCAAGGGCAAGAGCGACAACGAAGTCATGCGCTTCTGCCAGAGCTTCATGACCGAGCTGTGCCGTCACATCGGTCCCGACACGGACGTTCCGGCCGGCGATATCGGAGTGGGCGGACGCGAGATCGGCTACATGTTCGGCCAATACAAACGCATCGTAAACGAGTTCACCGGGGTGCTGACCGGCAAAGGTCTGCACTGGGGCGGATCGCTGATTCGTCCGGAAGCTACCGGTTACGGTTGCGTGTATTTCGCCGCCGAAATGCTGAAGACCCGCAAGGACTCGCTGGAAGGCAAGGTCTGCCTGGTGTCGGGCAGCGGCAACGTCTCGCAATACACTATCGAGAAACTGCTCCATCTGGGCGCAAAGCCGGTCACCGCTTCCGACTCCGATGGCGCTATTTACGATCCTGACGGCATCAATAACGAGAAGCTGGCCTGGATCATGGAACTGAAGAACGCCAAACGCGGCCGTATCCGCGAGTACACCGAGCAGTTCAAGAAAGCGATCTTCATGCCCACCGATCTGAAGCTGGGCTATAACCCGCTTTGGAACATCAAAGCTGATTGCGCTTTCCCGAGTGCGACGCAAAACGAAATCAACGCCAAGGACGCGACCAACCTCATCAACAATGGGTGCAAGGTCGTAGCCGAAGGCGCCAACATGCCAAGCACGCTGGACGCCACCAAGCTGTTTCTGGAGGCGAAAGTCCTCTATGGTCCAGCCAAGGCGGCAAACGCGGGCGGCGTGGCCACGTCGGGCCTCGAGATGTCGCAGAACAGCGCCCGGCTGAGCTGGACACGCGAAGAGGTCGACGAGCGGCTGCACAAAATCATGATCGCCATCCACAAGACCTGCTTCGAGACCGCCGAAACCTACGGCACTCCGGGCAATCTGGTGAACGGCGCTAACATCGGCGGCTTCCTCAAGGTCGCCAACTCCATGCTGGATCAGGGACTCGTCTAGTCTCTGGTTACAGGCTTGGGTATCCTGGGGGGCGGAGAAATCCGCCCCGTTTTTCGACCACTCTAGACTTGCCGAACGCGATGTTTAACGATTGGTGCTGTGATCTTTTTTATTGCGTCTCCATCGTGGCGCAACAGCATTCCACGACATCGCCGCAGTGTCGGTTCAGCTTGGAGCGGAAAGAACTCTTCGAGTCGGCTGGCCAGTTCCGCTGCAGGGGCGGCGTTTCAACTAACGGTTTCCTAATCAAGTACGGACTGGTTTCTGCCGATAGCATCAGAGAACGAACCGCTATTGGAGATGGGTCCCTTGACCGGAATCCGGAACAATTCACGTCAAACCAGAGCCACACTTTATCTGTTCTGCCGGCATCCGGTAGCCCAGGAAAGATTTCTGCGATTGCTGAAGCGCAGCGGCTCCCGCATCGTGGCCAGCAGCGAATTTCGCTTCCCCGGCTCCGGCGGTAATGAATCCGATACGCCGATGGCCGGTGAGCTGGCCGTGATCGATGGCAGCGATGCCGCGCCCACCCTGGAGTTCGTCCGCAAGCTGCACTTCGAGCAAGGCAGCCTGCAATTGTTGGTCCTGCTTCCCAAACTGGATGATGCCGTTACCTACCCGCTGTTGCGTCTGGGCGTGAAAGGTTTACTCTCTTATCGTCTGGCGCCGCGCGAACTGGTGCGCGCCGTTGCGCAGGTGGCCGCTGGAGCTTACTGGGTGCCGCGCGCTCTGCTGGACCATTTCGTCGAGTCGATTCTGCCCGAGCTCAGCGGCTGCAAATCCTTGGACAGCGAAGTCGAGATCAGCCGGCGCGAGCGCGAAGTGCTTGACCTGCTGCTCGACAATCTGGCGAACAAGGAAATCGCCAGCAAGCTATTCGTCACCGAGCGCACCATAAAATTTCATGTCTCCAACCTGCTCGCCAAGTTTCACGTGCAGCGCCGCGCCGACCTGATCGTGCTGTGGATGCAGCGCAACACCGCGTTCCCCTGGCTGGCACGCGATTTCGGAAAGACGCTGTCGGCGCACGTGAACTGAGTACAATCCGGAACGCGGCGAGGCGTTGGCGCACGATCAGTGAAGAAGCTTTGAGGCAATAGCCTGGAAAGCCGCGATCAGTTCGGCCGTGCAGGTCGATGAAGGGCAGTCTGGTATATAAAAAAACTCTCCGGCTGGTTGGCTTGAAGTGTAGGTTGGATAGCGAGAGTCGTTTGCTAGCTGTGCCAGGAAAGCTTGGGTCGGCGGAGTCACGCTAGTCCCCAGCCCAATAGTATAAATATAGGTGGGGACAGGGCTCTCGGTACGCATGGCATTGGCAGTGTAAATGGCGCGATACTGGCTTTCAGCGGTGACATTAGCCCGGAGAAACGGTGTCGGCTGTCCCGTTTTCTGGGAAAGAAACGTGGTCACGAGCTTTCCCTGGGCATTCTTGCAAATATCGCCGTGGGCGTCGTAGGGGAAGCCGCCCGGGCGACCGTGGCCGGTGTGGGCGCTCCACTGACTCACATTGCCCGCCTCAAGGGTGCAACCGTTGCTTGATGTATTGGGGCTGCATGCGGGGTCGAAGAAGCCGACAAAATTGCCTGAGTCATACCCTCCGTAATTGATAAGCACACTTGGGGCCGAGGGCCCGCAATAAAAATTATCCTGCACGGTGTTCATCAAGCCGTCAGTGAAGTACACAAGAACCTTGGATACCTTCTGGAGTTGCCTTCGCTTCGTGATGAAGAGATGCTTCCACCAAACTGGGACTATGACAACGCTGTTGTTTTGCAAATCCGCGAGCGACATGGGGGCACCTACGGTAGAACTCAGAATCGGCTGATTACCTGCCCCCGTTCCGAATGTGCCGCCGCCGAATTGGATGCCTGCGACGGAATTGGTAATCGCCGCTACGAAGTTGTGCCCGATGGGAAAATCGATCCGCGCGTTGGAAGAAAAGCTAACCAGCGCCACTTCGTCAAACGAATCATTGAATAGACTGATGAAGGCCGGCAGGGCCGACTGTATTGCCTTGGCTCCGCCATCCGGGCTCATGGAACCTGAACGGTCTAACACCACCGACATGATCACCTTGCGACGTGCCTTGGCGCGGTCATTCTGCGCAACAGCTACGTTGGCTGCAATAGTAATCAACACAATGAAAGCCAGGAAGACGGCGGAGCTTCTGCCAGTAGTACGAAACATAGAGAGGCTCTCGATCGTACGCGTAAATGCTCGGGAGGGTCCTAAAGCACTTTACACGAAATTCTTCTTGCGCATTCGCCGGACACGTACTCAAGCCGCTCTTGCTTCAGAGAGTCTTTTCTAGTCGAGAGCAGATCCGTTTCTGGAGATAGATTAGTTGTGAGGTGCCGAGCGCTCGTCGTATATCCACCTATCAATCAACTTTAAGCAGAGTGGCCTCACATCAACAGAAAACTACCGTTGACGCGAGGCCATAAGAATCTATCTGAGATTGCCGTTGTTGGTCTACGGCGTGCGGACAAATCCGTGCGTATTGCCTGCGGAGTCAGTAAAGATGCCAACCACAACGCCAAGGGCGTTGATTCCGGTGCCCTCCGTGAAGCTAGCGCCTGGGTAGTCGAACGACGTGTAGCTTCCATTGCTCCACACATAACCGTGCCCGTTGCCGGAAGCATCGGTATATATCCCAGCAACGGAATTCCAAACATTACCGCCGCCCGCAAACGTAAACGAGGAGCCAGGGTAATTAATGGTAGTGTACCTTCCTTGGAACAGCAGATACCCCTGACACACGGTAGTACATGTCGGCTCGGATGTAGTGTCGTAACTACCGACCACCGCGCCAACCAAGCTCACGGTGCTGGCGAGGCTGCCGGTTGCTCCCGGCGGATCGAAGGTGGTGAACGTGCCGCTGCGAGATTTTACAAAGCTGTGAAACGTTGCGGAGGTGTCGCACGCCGGATCACTACAGAAGGCCCCTGAAACTTCACCCAGGTCGTTAATACCAGTAAGCTCGCTACCCGGCTTCCCCGGATAGTCCACGGTCGTATAGGCTCCTGCATTTAGAACGAAGCCGTGGCTGGTTCCGGCCGAGTCGGTATAGCTGCCCACGATGACTCCCTGCAGGTTGATGAAGTTGGGAATCGTGTTGGTCGCGCCCGGAACGTCGATTGGAGTAAACGCACCATGTGCGTCTACGGAGAAACCGTGAAGGGCGCCCCCCGCGGTGAGGGTATAGGCGCCTACGCTGGTACCTTGTAGGTTGGGACCGCCGGCGATTTCGGTGAGAGCGGCGCCGGGGTAGTCGATCTGCGTATAGGTGGTGTGTGCCCATGCGTTGGACAGTGTTGCAAGTGGGACAATGATCGTGCCAATAGCCAGGAACCGAAATACCTTGTGCATGGAAATGTCCTCCAGATTTTCGTGTCAGGTTGCGGGGCCCGGAACGCCGGCAGGTAATCGCCACCCGCTTCAGAACTATCGTGGAGACTACGCAGCGTTTGGTTAGGTTGTGATCTTGCTGGCGGACTAGCGTGATGGTCAGGATTCTATGCTCGTTGCAGCGGCTTGCGAGGCAGGTTACTTGACTATGATATAGAGCGCCTCTGCTGCGGTGTGAAACGCTGGAAAAAGGCTGGGACCGGCTATCTCACATCTACAACATTCGGCCGGTGCTCGCCGCGCAATCGGATGTCACAAACTGAATCACCACGGTCTTTACCGGTTTGGCGTTGGAAAGCGTGCCGGGAAGGGCGACATTGAATGGGGTAGCGGAGGTCAGAGTAGAAGTAACGGTGAACGGCTCAGGATTCGCCGCCCGACAGGCGCGGCAGGACCGCGACCATCAATCCGGTGAATAGAAGTTTGCTTGCGTTTCTCACGTTCATGCTCCTTCGACTCGGAATGTTAGCCCAGTCTTCATCCCGGCCAGCAAACGGTATGTCTTGCCATTGTCGGTGTCAAGCACACCGGCGCGGAGACAGTGGCTCAGTTTGATTGTTATCCCGAGCCGCCGCTGGCCGACCAGCGAGACATAGGAATGCGCAGGCGCGCGAAAACTATGCATCCTTGCACAAGGATTCGAACTGCCCTACCGGCGTGGAGCTTACATCGTGCTCTCCAGCGTTTGACCCTTGATTCCGCAGCCTGATAAACTAGCGTTTTCCCACCTTAGTGGCATTCCAGATAAGGACCACCTGTGCGCAGTTACGCTCGACATCAACTTAAGCAAGACTCGTTTACGACCTCGACCGCCGAAACCATTTCCTGGGCGGTCGAGCACCGCTCGAAACTCACCGCCGCTGCCATTGTGCTGGCGGTGATTGTAGCCGCGATTATCGGCGGCTGGGTTTACATCAACTATCGTGATCAGCAGGCGAGCTCGCAGCTGGCGGCGGCGATTGAGAAGTACAACGCTCCCATCCGTTCTCCGGAGATTCCGCCCACTCCCAACCTACCCAGTTTTGCCTCCGCGCAAGAGCGCGCGAAGGTCACCAACGCCGACTTCACCCGGCTTGCGGATAAATACCCGTTCACCCAATCGGCTGCCGTCGCCCGTTACTTCGCGGGAGTAACTTTCCACGATCTGGGCGACAACACCAGCGCCGAAAACGACTTGAAGCAGGTTTCACAAAGTCGCTACAAGGAAATCGCCAGCCTGGCGAAAGTGGCGCTGGCTGACGTCTATCAGGACACCAATCACAATTCCCAGGCAGTCGAGATCTATAAGGACCTGATCGAGCATCCTACCGTCTCGGTCGGCAAGAACACGGCGCAATTCCTGTTGGCGTCGCAGTATGAAAGCATGGCTCAACTAGGTGAAGCTCGCCACATCTATGAGCAACTGCAGAAGGAAAATCCGACGGGAGCGGTCGCGCAACTTGCCGGCCAGCGCCTGCAGGCACTCGCCAAGGAGTAGTCATCCCGGGGGTTCCACCTTCTGCTGATCCTGATATCGAATAGACGCCGGTCGCAAGCGCGGCCGGTTTTGTTTTTTGTGCCAGACATCCCTCTCTTGCCCGGCCGATACCTGACGGGTTGGGCTCGCTCCCCTGCCAGCGAGTAAACTGTACTGGTCATGAGCTTGTTCGAAGCCCAGCCTTACGATCCCCGCCCTGCCCGCCGAAGAAGAGACATCATCCTTGCCTTGATCGTGCTGGTGATTTTGATTGGCGTGGTGTGGTGGCTGTTCCGCTTCTGGCCGGAAGAGCATCAGGTCGACCGATTTTTCGATGCACTTCAGCAGCAGAATTACGAACAGGCCTACGGCGTCTGGATGCACGATTCCGACTGGAAGCAGCATCCCGACAAATACTCACGCTATTCGTACAATGATTTCGTCAAGGACTGGGGACCCGGCGGCGAGTGGGGCATCATCAAGAGCCATCATGTTGACGGCGCTGCCGTGCCCAAGGGTTATAGTGGATCGCCATTCGCCGTAGCCAGTGGAGTGGTGGTAGTGGTCACAGTCAACGACCGCGTCGCCGACAAGGCGCACATCTGGGTGCAGAAAGACGACAAGACGCTGGGCTTCTCGCCGTACTAGCTATCGGCCTTCAGCCGATACTACTGTCTCACCCAACCGTTTTCATTTGAGACGAGTCTTCGCATTCGAGCCCGCCGCAGCGGGCCGGTGAAAGACACCGCTTTGGTCGAGCGCCCCCTTTTTGCTACTGACGCCAGCTCCATTATTCCTTGGCTGCGCCGATCATCCGTACGATACCCTTGCACAAATACCAAGGCTTTATAGCTGCAGGGTCGGTGGCCCATGCGCCGCTCTGCCTGGAGCACCCATAGGAGCCGACCCATGAACGTTCGTGCCCTTGTCTTTGTTCTGAGTTTCGCTTGCCTTACTTCACTGCCGCTATTCGCGCGCCAGAAGACCGACACACTGGTTATGAAGAACGGCGACCGTCTGACCGGCGAGATCAAAGGCCTTGACCAAGGTGTGCTCTATGTCAGCTTCGACTACATCCTGGGAACCTCTTCGGTGCAGTGGTCAAAAGTCGCTCATCTGGAAAGCAAGCAATTGTTCATCGTGAAGACCGCCGACGGCTCGGTCTATACCGGAACCTTGACCACCGCCGAAACCGAAGAATTGCGGCCGGTGAAGATTGAGGTGATCGAGAGTCCACAGAAGCAGACCGTGCTTCCTCGAACTCAAATCGTGAAGATGGGCGAGACTTCTGACAAATTCTGGGAGCGCTTCAACGGCGACATCAACTCCGGCATCATCTATTCCAAGGGAAACCAAAATACCCAGTACAGCCTGGGAGCCGAAGTCGATTACCTGCGCGAGCGCTGGTCCGCAAACACTACCTTGAACTCCACGTTGTCCGCCAGCAGCGGCGCCACGGCCGCAACCCGCAATCAACTGAACCTCGAAGGCATGCGTCTGTTGCGCTGGAACAATTGGTTCTATGCGGGGATCGGCAGTTTCCTCCAAAGCTCCGAGCAGGACATCCGGCTGCAATCGAATCTCGGCGGCGGTGTTGGGCGCTATCTGAAAAATACCAACCATGCCAGCATCGCCCTGATCGGCGGCCTGGCCTGGCAGAGCACCAACTACAAGCAGACAATCAACCCGGTATCCACTCAGAATGTGGCTGCTGCCTTGATCGCAGCCCAGGTGAAACTTTTCCGCTTTAACAAAACCAACCTCAGCCTGACAGCTACGGCATTTCCCGCTCTCTCCGAACCCGGTCGGATTTATTTCAATACCAACGTCACTTATTACATCAAGATCACCAGCGACTTATCGTGGAACGTCTCGTTCTATGGCAACTGGGACAATCAGCCTCCCGCCAACTTCTCCGGTAGCGATTACGGCACCAGTTCCGGCCTGAGCTATACCTTCGGACTGCGCTGAGAAGGTCCTCGAGGAACGACCTCCTCGCAGTCGCCCAAATCCGCCCGAAAACCTATCACACAGACGCTTGATGGCCGTCACCGCAATGCGTTTACGCAACGTGGATGATGCATGGTAGTGCGGAATATCAGGCGTCCGATCGCGGATTTGTGAATACGACTCTCGACGGCTACCAGCAATTCGAACACGAAGCGCACAAGATCATTCTTGAGCAGTATCTCCCATACCAAGAATCTTTTGGTCACCTCTAGCCCGAAGACCCCGAGCTCACTCTAAGGAAATTTCTGATGAATCGAAGCCAGCAATCGAACACCTCACTATCCATATCTCGATACTTGAGTCCTCGTTGGGCTGTGTGCATAACCGCTCTGCTGTTGACGTTTGCGGGAGTGATGCAGGCCCAGAGTTCAACCGTGCCATCACCCGAAGCCTTACTCGAACTGCTGGAGGTGCTGCACACCAACGGCGCTGTCAGCCAGCAACAATACGATGCCATCAAGGCACACATGGGGGCGACGACGCCTGCGCATGAAATGGCGGACCAGGCCACAGAACCGACCCCGGAACAGAAAGCGCCGGTGGTCAATCCCAAGATCATCACCATGATGGACAAAGGCATCGGGATTCATGTCGGCGCGGTTGATGTGACGCTTTCCGGAGAAATCAACGGATTCTACGATCACGACCGGGTCGATAAATCTACTGCAGTGGTTGCCGGCGGCTTAGCCAGCACCGGCACTACCGACTCCTCATCGGTGCGTAATGGTCTGCTTCCCGGCAACTTCTCTATCGCGTTTGCCACTCACCAGATGGGTTACGACGTCGGTGTGACCTTTGGCTTCTATCCCGGCCTTAATAGCGTGAGCGGAGTTGGGGGAGCCAACTCGGGTGGGAATCCAGCCGCGCTGGGCACCACCGGCATCGACTTCCGGCAGCAGTTCGCTACCATCGGCAAGCCCACCCTGGGAACTTTCAAGATCGGTCGCGATATCGGCTTGTTCGGCCAGGAAGCCATCCTCAACGACTTTTCCTTGTTAGGCGTAGGCAGCACCGGCGGCAACATCGCACCTTCCAATACTTCGCTCGGCCGGATTGGACTGGGCTACGTTTATACCGACTTCATCCCGCAGATTACCTATACTTCACCGTCCGCTTACGGCCTACAGGGAGCAATCGGTGTCTTCACGCCTCTGGACGCCGTCAACTTTTCCGGGCTGTCCGCCAGTCTCACCGCTCACAGCCAGCCGCAATTCCAGGCGAAATTGACTTACACCACCTCTGACAAGCATCCGGCGAAGCTCAAGCTCTGGACTAACGCCGTCACCCAGGCCTTGCAAAGCAACGCCGCGAACGAGGTGCTGCCGATAGGCAGCGGAGCGCAGGGAACCGGCATCGATTATGGTGGCAAGCTGACGTACGGCGGAGCGGGCATTGTGGCCTACGGCTATTACGGCTGGGGCCTGGGAACCACGGGCTTGTTCTTCGACGCTGTGGCACCTTCGGGACTCAAGCGCGATTCCGACGGCTACTATTTCCAGGGGACTTACACCTTTATTCAGAAGCTCACCTTTGGCGGCAGCTACGGCCTCAGCCATTTGGCCTTGGCCCCCGGCGAAGTAGATCCGAACTTGTTGAGCAACAACAGCTCGGAGATCGGCGGAGTTCGCTACAAGCTGACTAACTGGGTGAACCTGGTGGGCGAGTACACCCACACGCGCTCGTCCGCTTATGGTGGCCAGGTTACTACTTCAGACTCGGTCGCCGGGGGAAGCATTCTGTTTTTCTAGGCGCCCTGTCGCGGTCTGAGGGTATTGAGGATTGATTCGGCTCGCGCGGATCTTCGGGCCCGCGCTCGAGCTATTTCTGTTCCTCGACGCGCGCCGTCCAACCTCGCTTCAAGCCTCTCGCATTACTCCATCCTCTGCATTCATCTGCTACCGCAGATACCTTGGCAAGAGGCCTTCTTGCGCTCGGTGCGCTTACGATGTTCGGCATCGCTGCAGCCACCCGATCTTCCGCTAGAATGATGGGACACGTACGACACCGGAGGAACCACGATGGCATTCGAAAAGTTTGTGAAACTGGCGGGCAGCGACCGCCAGCCCATGCCGGGCGCTAAGAAGGCCGGCGCTTGCGATCCCAACGAGCAGATGCAAGTAACGGTAGTTCTTCGAGAGCGGCAATTGAAATCCCATCATCCTTCCGTGGCCGACCTGATTGCGCGCGGCGAACGCATCTCCCGTACCGAATACGAGGCCCGTTACGGTGCCGATCCCCAAGACATAAAAACGGTTGAGGCGTTTGCCAAGGCCCATGGTCTGCACGTGGCACAGACCAATCCGTTCGCCCGCTCCGTAACCTTGTCCGGAACCGCAGGCGTCTTCTCCAAAGCCTTTCAGGTGGAGTTGGCGATGTACGACTTTCCAGGCGGTAGCTATCGTGGCCGCAGCGGCGTACTCAGTATTCCGTCCGAACTCCATGGCGTTGTGGTGAGCGTGCACGGGCTCGACAATCGTCCGCAGGCCAGCACTCATTTTCGGGTAGCTGCAGCCGCGGCTCCAGCCGGCTCCTTTACGGCGCTCCAGGTCGCCCAAGCCTACAACTTTCCCACCAGCGGCAATGGACAGGGCCAGACCATCGGAATCATTGAACTCGGAGGCGGTTTCACTCAATCCGACCTGAATACTTATTTTGCTTCCCTCAAAATTTCGCCCGTGCCCTCGGTCACCGCTGTTTCTGTGGATGGCGCGACCAACCAGCCTACCGGCGACACCAATGGGCCCGATACCGAAGTCATGCTCGATATCGAAGTGGCCGGTGCGATCGCTCCCGGCGCCAAGATCGCGGTTTACTTTGCTCCCAACACCGATGCGGGTTTTCTGGATGCGATCAATCAGGCAGTCACTGACAAAACCGATCAGCCCTCGGTAATCTCCATCAGCTGGGGAGGTCCGGAGTCGACCTGGACGGCGCAATCGTTGCAGAGTTACAACACCGCCATCGAGGCGGCAGCAGCCGTGGGTGTGACCATCTGCGTTGCTTGCGGAGACGACGGTTCGACCGACGGCGTTACCGACGGTCTGGATCACGTGGATTTTCCCGCATCCAGCCCCTATTCTCTGGCCTGCGGAGGAACCAGCCTTACTCTCAGCGGTAAGGGCATCTCCAACGAGGTGGTATGGAACGATCTTCCCAACAATGGTGCGACCGGAGGGGGAGTCAGTGCGACTTTCCCGCTGCCTTCTTACCAGGTGGGCGCTAACGTACCGCCATCGGTCAATCCGGGGAACTATGTAGGACGAGGAATGCCCGATGTCTCCGGAGATGCCGATCCGAACACGGGATATCAGGTCCAGGTCGATGGCTCGCAGCTTGTAGTGGGAGGAACCAGCGCGGTCGCGCCTCTTTGGGCAGGCCTGCTCGCTCTCCTCAATCAGGCGCTGGGCAAGCCGGTTGGCTACTTTAATCCCGGCTTGTATCAAAGCATTCATGCGGACGCGAACACCTTCCGCGACATCACGTCGGGTAACAACGGCGACTACAGCGCCGGCAAAGGCTGGGACGCGTGTAGTGGATGGGGAAGTCCCGACGGAGCGGCGATCCTTCAGGCGCTTTCGGCCGCTACCTCGGGCGGCACCGGGGGAACTTCGCAGCCTTCAGCCCCCGATCCGAAGCCGAAAAAACATCCTCACAAAGGTCACTAGATGGCCGGATGGTGTCTTCACCAAAAGATTAACTGCTTCCTCCGAACTCGGAATACAATTCTGCCCGGGGAGACACCATGGCCGAGGCGGGCGGAGCGAACATCGAAATTGCGCACAAGCTGAATGAAGTGGAGGAGCCGCACGGTGCAACCCATAGGTCGCGCTGGCATGAACTACTGGAGATCCTGGAAGCGATTGTTCTCGCTCTAGTGGCTATCGCTACCGCGTGGAGCGGCTATCAGGCAGCGCGCTGGGACGGCAGGCAGGATGAACTCTACGAGAACTCGACCCGGCTTCGAGTAGCCGCCGAGGCGGCGCAGAATCGCGCGGGCCAGGAGCAGGTCTACGATGCCTCCAGCGTGGCAGAATGGCTGAAGGCATCAGCAGGCCGCGACAAAAACCTGGTGCAGGTCTTCGAGCGCCGTATCCGTCCCGAGTTTCGCCCTGCCTTCGATGCCTGGCGAAAGACTGATCCGCTTAATAATCCCAATTCGCCACCCGGTCCCATCGCGATGCCGCAATATCACAATGCCGACCTGGAGTCGTCAGTCAAATTGAATCAGGAAGCTTCGGCATTGTTTGAAGAAGGCTCCAAAGCGCGAGGCACCTCGGATGACTATGTGCACGCCACCGTCTTACTGGCCACCGTGCTCTTACTGGTCGCGATCAGTCAGCGCTTTCGCACCCACATGGTTCGAGTCGCGTTAGCGGTGCTCGCTCTCGTGTTGCTGTGCTTACCCTTGGGGCGAATTATGACCCTGCCACGCATCTGAACAAAAATCGTAAGAAACAAATTGGCGCAGCGTGTGCGAGTCGACCGTGAGCCGGTTTGCAGGCGTGGGCGAAGCAGGAGCCTGCAGGCACGTTTCAACCTGTATCACTTTCCCGAACCGGGCATCGAAGTCGTGATGTAGTTCGAGTAAAGATTTAAACGCAAGAATTGCATTGCAAGGCTCCGGAAGCTGACCTAAGCTCATCCCCACAAGTTTGCGTCTCGGAAAACGAAGTAAGTCGCACAGGAGCTCCCCAAAAAAATCTGAGAATAAGAGCAGGTGGCGGCCGCAGAAGAAAGCTAGCTCAGGCGCCGCGACCTGGCTCGAAGCGCAATCGCCGGAACCATCGGTCTGGCAATCGGGCAGCGAACGGTAGTCTAGAATCTCATATGTTCGTCAGTAGCTCGGTTTCTGCAAGACGTGTTGCATAGCAGAAGGAACCCGTTTCATGATTGGCACTCGACTCGGGAATTACGAGATCACCGATAAAGTTGGCGAAGGCGGCATGGGAGTCGTGTACCGTGCCAAGGACCTCCGCTTGGGTCGACTGGTCGCCCTCAAGGTATTGCCCCCCGGGTTCGCCGAAGATCATGCCCGCGCCGGCAGGTTCGAGCGTGAGGCGCAGATGCTCGCCTCGCTTAACCATCCAAACATCGCGCAGATCTATGGTTTCGAAACTATCGCGGAGACCCGGGTGCTGGTTATGGAACTGGTCGAGGGTCCCACGCTGGCTGAGCATCTCAGCCAGAGACCTTTGCCGCTGGAGGAATGTCTTTCGTTGTCGATTCAAATTGCTGAGGCGCTTGCCGAAGCGCACGACCAGGGGATCGTTCACCGTGATCTGAAGCCCCAAAACATCAAGCTGACTCGCAGCGGACGCATTAAGGTGCTGGATTTCGGGCTGGCTCGCAGGCAATCCGGAATCGGCTCGATGATGGAAGACGTCTCGACCCACTGGCACTCAGCCTGGCGCCGTCCTCGGCACCGTCGGCTATATGTCGCCGGAGCAGGTGCGCGGCGAAGTCATAGACTCCCGGGCTGACATTTTTTCGTTCGGCTGCGTGCTTTACGAGATGGCAACCGGCGAGCGTGCATTTGGGCGTGGCAATGGTATCGAAATTCTGAACGCCATCCTGCACGAAACGCCTGTGGTGCCGAGCAGCCACCGCCATGAGCTGCCGTCGAGTTTTGACCGTCTGGTCGCGCACTGCCTGGAAAAAGACGCGCTGGCCCGATTCCAGTCGGCTCACGACTTAGAATTCGCGCTTGCGGCGCTCACCTTCAGTAGTCACGCGGCTGCCGTCCGGCCACGACCCGCTTCGGTGGCTGTGCTGCCGTTCGTTAATCTCAGTGCCGACCCGGATAACGAGTTTTTCGCCGACGGAGTCACCGAAGACGTCATCGCCCACCTCGCTAAGATCCGATCGCTGAAGGTGATCTCACGTACTTCGGTGATGGCATTCAAGAAGCGCGACCGCAGCCTGCGTGAGATTGGCGAACAACTCGGCGCCGCGACCCTGGTCGAGGGTAGCGTCCGGCGCGCGGGCAGCCGGGTTCGCATCGTCGCCCAACTCATCGACGGAGCGACCGACGAGCACATCTGGGCAGAAACCTACGACCGCGATATGACGGACATCTTCGCCATCCAGACCGCGGTGGCGTTGAACGTCGCCAATGCGCTCCGTGCCGAACTTTCGAAGGATGAACGGGCGCGGGTAGGCCGCCGGCCCACCTCTGACCTGGAGGCCTACGAGCTTTACCTGCACGGCCGCAACTCGTTCCACCGGTTCACGGCAGAAGGCATCCGCCGCAGCCTGGTCGACTTCCACGCCGCCATTGATCTCGACCCGGGTTTCGCCCTGGCCTGGGCGGGCGTAGCTGAGGCGCACGCTGAAGCTTGTATCGAGGGCCACGGCGGCCGTTCGACGGAACAGATTATCAGGCTGGCCAAAGAAGCAGCCGCCCGGGCACTGGAGATCGATGACGAGTTGGCCGAGGCGCACGGCGTCTCCGGCCTCATCGGGTTCGTCTTCGATTTCGATTGGGCAGGCGCCGAGCGCGCATTTCTTAAAGCGATCGAGCTCAGCCCCGGCAGCGCCGTGATCCACGATCACTACAGCTGGCTCTGTTCTTCGCTCGAACGGTATGACGATGCGCTGCGAGAGGTGCGGGGCGCACGCGAACTCGATCCGCTGGTGGCCCAATCCGACGTCGCTACTACTCTCTTGCGGGCTGGACGTATCGAGGAGGCGCTGGAGGAGGCGCGGATCTCGGTCCAGCGCGAGCCCGGAGCAGCGCGTTGCCACTCCAACTTCGGCTGGGCTCTGATCTTCCACGGCGAGACCTCTGCCGGGATAAAATCGCTTGAGCACGCTGTGGCCATTTCAGGCGCGACGCTATTTCTATCGCAGCTTGGACAGGCCTGTGCCTTGATCGGCGATCCGGAACGGGCGCGGCGGATCCTCGAAGAGTTACACAACCGCGCGAAGCAGGAATTCGTGTCGCCCTACCATTTCGCCTATGTCCACGCTGGCCTGGGTGAGGCCGACGCTGCTATCGACTGGCTGGAGCGGGCTTTCGAACAACGCTCGGGAGCGATCTACGGGATCAAAGGTTCGTTCCTTTTCAAGAACCTCCGCAATCATCCCCGATTCGAGAAACTCTTGCGCCGGATGAATCTTTCCTGAGATGCGGTTCGGCCGGCGTCCATCTTCAATGTTTTGTTCCTAGCCGTTCGCCCTCTCCGCCGCTACCACGGACCGGAGGATCTGGTCGGAAACATCATTGACAGCGGCGGGGGAGTGAGTCAGAAACAACGTGTTGGTTTTGTCGTTCTCGCCAATGGACTTCAGGGTGTCGAAATACTGCGTGACCAATACCAACTGCATGACTTCTTTCGCCGATGCCCCTTCCACCACCTTTTGAAACTGTTCGATCGAGATCCGCAGCCCTTCGATGATGGCTTTCCTTTGATTCGCGATTCCCTGTCCCTGGAGAGCCTTACTTTCCGCTTCGGCCTCGGCTTTTTTGACCACCAAAATCTTCTCCGCCTCGCCCCGGGCGTTGGCCGCCACCTGCTCGCGCTGTGCGGCGTTGATATCGTTCATCGCGGACTTCACCTTTGCATCGGGAACAATATCGGTCACCAGTACGTTAACAATTTCGTATCCGAATAACGCCATATCCGCGTCCAGTTCCTGCTTGACCGCCGCTGCGATACTGGACTGCGAGGCAAATACTTCGTCCAGAGTCATTCCGGGAACATGCCCCAAGATCACCTGCTCGACATACGATTTGATCTGCGCGTCCGGATCGGACAACTTGTAGTAGGCATCGTAGACTTTTTCGGGACGAACCCGGTTCTGTACTGAAATGGGGATCGTGACGAAAACGTTGTCTTTGGTTTTCGTCTCCATGGTCAGAGTAATCTGATTCACCCGTAGACTTACTGTGCCGGCCACCGAATCGAAGAACGGCCGCTTCCAGTTCAATCCCGGCTGGGCGACCCGAAGGAACCTGCCGAATCGCGTGATCACCGCAACTTCGGCCGTGCGTACCGTGAAGAAGCTAGCCAGAACCACGTAGAGCACAACGAGAGCCACAACGATCAAGGCAATCGAGTACATTGGATCCATTTGGTTTTCTCCGCGCGGTTTCTTATCTTAATCCTGCGAAGTCAATTAAGACACTTGAATATACAGCTTTCAAGAAGAGGTTAGGCGCGGACAGTCGTGTCAGGAGTGAGGCGGTCAGGCCAATCGAAGGAGCGAAGAATTAATGCGCGATCGAACCGCTTCGTCCTCGCAATAAGATAATTGGCGGAAGCGTGTGCGAGTCGAACGCACCATTGACATCAAAGATGCCAATCGCCGGTTTTGAAGACCGGGAGAGTCACCGGACCCCCTTCGCTTCCGTAGCCAATACAGAATATCGGTATCGTAAGAAAAGCCCAAGCTCACGCTCAGCCGGCAACCAGCACTGTTTTTGTCAGGATTCAGGCTGGGCTACGATGCGCAGGTAGGGGCGCGGAGCTTTCCAGCCTTGCGGGTAGATTTTCTGCGCCTCTTCGTCAGAAACCGAGCCGGCGATAATGACGTCATCTCCCTGTTGCCAGTTTACCGGCGTGGCCACTTTGTGTTTCGCCGTCAATTGCAGCGAATCGAGCACCCGCATCACCTCATCGAAGTTCCGCCCCGTCGTCATGGGATACACAATGATCAGTTTCACTTTCTTATCCGGGCCGACCACGAACACATTGCGCACCGTCATATTATCGGCTGCCGTCCTGCCCTCCGCGGTACCGCCGCTCGACGCGGGAAGCATGCCATAGAGCTTGGCGATCTTCAGGTCGGTATCGCCGATCATGGGATAGTTCGGAGCGTGTCCTTGCGTTTCCTTAATATCAGCCGCCCAGCGTGCGTGATTTTCCACCGGATCGACACTGAGCCCAATGACTTTAGTATTGCGCTTATCGAACTCCGGTTTGAGCTTGGCCATGTACCCGAGCTCGGTGGTGCATACCGGCGTGAAATCCTTGGGATGTGAGAACAGCACCGCCCACGAGTCGCCAATCCACTCATGAAAGCGGATGCGTCCCTGGGTGGTCTCGGTTTCGAAATCTGGAGCAACGTCTCCTATTTGAAGACCCATTAAACCCCTCCATCTATGGTGTTTTGAAATTCGCCAAATTCTATTTACTTCCACCGTGAGCAGCAAGGAGAAAGCGACCGTCTCCACTTTCGCCGGCTTTTTGGGACCACTAGCGCCGGAAAGGTGACCACCAGATTCAGCTTCGCTAACCTTGAATGTTACATTGGGGGCCGAGGCAGCTATGACCACGCGCAAATTCTCATTCGTCCAGCTTGATGTCTTTACTTCGCGGCCGCTGGAGGGTAACCAGTTGGCCGTCTTTACCGACGCCCGTGGCCTGAGCGACGTGGAGATGCAGAAGCTGGCGCGCGAGACGAATCTTTGCGAGACCACCTTCATCCTGCCGCGCGAGGAAGCCGTCGAGCGGAGCGAAGGCCATAAAGTTCGCATCTTCACAGTGAATGAGGAGCTGGCTTTTGCTGGACATCCGACGCTGGGCACCGCCTGGTATCTGCGCCAGCAATCAAGTGCGGAAGAAATTGTGCTGGACTTGAAGGTAGGTAAAATTCCGGTCCGCTTCGAGCAGCGCGACGGACAGATGTTCGGCGAGATGCGTCAGGCCGAACCGCAATTCGGGGCTACCCATTCGCATGATGTTATTGCCGGCGTTCTAGGTATCCCGGTTCCCGAGCTCGATGAGAATCTTCCCATCCAAACCGTCTCCACCGGAATGCCATTCACTATTGTGCCCTTTCGCTCGCTGGCTGCGCTGCAAAAACTCAGGGTCGGGTGGAACCAGATGGCAACCTATCTGTCGACCATAGGCAGTCCCGCGTTCTTCTATTTCGTCTGCCGCGAAACCGTCAATCCCAGCGCTACCTTGCATGCTCGCATGATCTTTTACAACGGCGAGGATCCGGCCACCGGTTCAGCTGCCGGTTGCTGTACGGCATGGGCAGTGAAGTACGGTGTGCTCGCTCCCGATGCGCAGGGTCTCATCGAGCAGGGAATGGAGACGCGTCGCCCCAGCTTTCTTTACATCCGCGCCGCCAGACAGGAAGACGGTGTCACCAATGTTCGGGTCGGCGGTAACGTAGTGCATGTGATTGACGCCGAAGTTACGATGTGAATATTCTGCGGATATCCTGTGCACCCTGAAAAACCGCTCTGGACAGGGATCTGCGCTGATCGTTGCGGATACATCTCCACCGTTTATGGTGCTGTTTCTTTTTTTCACTCGAGCAATTTTTTTCTGCGTAATTGACGCTTGCAATACTTGTGCGCGGCCATCGCCAGTCGTAGTATCCGGAGAACGCTATTGCTCTGGCGGAATAATAAAAGCCACTTGGTGACTGCCGCACGCGCCTGACTTCCAGGTTTGCTCGGACGCGGCTGCGCAGCACTCCCAGAAGGCCCAGCGGGGGTAAATGAAACCGAAACGTACGATTCTCTGCATCGACGATGACGAACGCTCTCTCTCCATCCGAAAAGTAATGCTCGAAACCCGCGGTTATCGCGTGCTCACCTGTACCGATCCTGATCGCGCTGTTGACATGATGACCTTGGGAGGAATCGATCTGGTGCTGGCTGACCTGATGATGCCCAAGCTCAGCGGCGCACGACTCATTGACCGGCTGAAGGCAATTTCGCCTGACACTCCGGCCCTGTTGTTTTCCGGCTCGGTTAATTGTTGCACGGAAGAGAGCCTGGCAGACGGCTGGTTGCCGAAAGGCGAATTCGCTCCCATGGAACTGTTGGAACGAATCCGGGTGCTGTTGATTCGCAAGCGGGGTCCCAAGCGCGCCTTGATCGTGTCGCGCCAGCTCGCATCCTGAGGTCTCATTCCGTTTCAGGTGCGATGAGCCGGATGTTCCTGACGCTGACGTTGGAGGTTGGCGAAGCTCCGCCCGTTGGTCGCAAGATGTAGCTGCGAACCTCCAGGCCTACCGGCTTCGGTTGACCCGGAGGCGCGATTCAATATCTGCTGGGAGCAGTGCGCGCGAGTGCGAGCCTATTGGGTGGAAGTAATTGCGAGCGAATCGTGTCTGGCCGCTACCTATCGACCACTGTACTTCCGGCTCTACTTTCAAGGTAAGCTCTCTTGACTACGGTTCTTACCGCGCGCCTGCCAGTCAGTTTATTTTGGGGGGGAGCCAAGGACCAACTCGGGCGGCTACTTTTCGAAAGTGGGTTCGGTACAAAGCGCCGAAAATAGAAATGCCACCCAGTAACGAGCGGCATTCCATAAGATACTGATCGATGGCCCGGTCAGCAACGGTTCTTAGAACTAAGATTTGGCCTTGCGTTTCCGCTCCGCCCACCGTTGCTTCATCATGTCAGAGATGCGCTTGCGCGCAGCCGCGCTCATGTGACGGCGAGGACGTTTAGCGGGGGAGGTGGCGACATTGTGGCTTCCAACCGGCCGTCCACGACGCCGTTGGCCGCCGCCAAGTCCCTCCAGAGCAGAAATCGCTCGATCGATACGTTCGCGTTCTCGTTTTAAATCCCCAAGTATGTTCTGAATATCCATGCTTCTCCTTTCAAAGCAGAGTATATGGCCCCGATCAGTGTAACAGTATGTTTACAATGGTGACTGTCGATTTCAATTACAACGGTGTAATTCCCCAGCTCGCCGTATGAAGTGGTGATAGCACTTAGCACTTAGGTTAATGAAATGCCCGTCGAACATGGGGTAGCACCGATAGAACCATAGAACTAAGGTAGTGTTGATTATCGCGTTCCTCTAATGCACTTCCGCCTATGCGACTTGAGTTGAGAAAGAGTGTGTACCTTGCCCGAGAAGAGTTATCACATGACCCCGGAACAATTTCGGGAATATGGATATACCGTAATTGACTGGATCGCGGACTACTACAAAGACGTTGGATCTCTGCCAGTCCTGTCTCAAGTAAAGCCGGGAGAAATTGGCCAGTCGCTTCCTGCCGAGCCTCCATTCGAAGGTGAAGCGTTCTCCGCGATTTTGCGCGACATGAAACAGGTGATCTTGCCGGGAATAACCCACTGGCAGTCGCCCAATTTCTTTGCCTACTTTCCCGCCAACGCCTCAGGGCCGGCTATTCTGGGCGACCTGCTGTCGTCAGCCCTCGGAGTTCAGGGAATGCTGTGGGCCACAAGTCCCGCATGTACGGAATTGGAAACTCGCGTTCTCGACTGGCTGGTTCCCATGCTGGGCTTGCCCGGGAAGTTCTTGTCGACCAGTCAGGGCGGAGGGGTGATCCAGGACACGGCTTCCAGTTCCTCTCTCTGCGCCATGCTGGCCGCCCGGGAACGGACGACCAACTATCGCAGCAATCAACAGGGCTGCCGCGACCGCCTTATTGCCTACACCTCCAATCAGGCGCACTCCTCAATCGAGAAAGCGGCCATGGTAGCCGGCGTTGGCTTAGAGAACTTGCGGCTCATCGGAGTTGATGGCGAATTTGCCATGCGCCCGGATAGTCTGGCGAAACAAATCGAGCAGGACCGGGCCGCCGGCTTAGTTCCTTTCTTCGTGTCCGCGACTGTCGGAACTACCTCCTCCAATGCTCTCGATCCTCTGGCGGCTATTGGTACGGTCTGCCGGGAAAAAGCTCTCTGGTTCCATGTGGACGCGGCCATGTCGGGTACAGCCGCTCTTTGCCAGGAATTTCGCTACATTCAAGACGGACTGGAGTTGGCGGACAGTTATACCTTTAATCCGCATAAGTGGATGTTCACCAATTTCGACTGCAATTGTTTCTATGTGGCGGACCGTAAGGCCCTGATCGATACTCTGAGCATCCTGCCGGAGTATTTGCGTAATCAGGCGACGGAATCGGGCGCTGTTTTCGACTACCGTGACTGGCATATCCCGCTGGGCCGCCGCTTTCGTTCGCTGAAGCTATGGCTTGTTATTCGTCACTATGGAGTGGAGGGACTGCGATTCCATGTGCGGCGTCATGTCGAACTGGCTCAGCAGTTTCTAGAATGGGTGAGGCATGATGAGCGTTTCGAAGTAGCGGCGCCGGCCCCGCTGAACTTAGTATGCTTCCGGCATCGTGGCAGCGATGACAGTAATATGACCCTAATGAACCAGCTGAATGCCAGCGGCGATCTCTACCTGACGCATACCCGTCTGGATGGCAAGATTACTCTCCGCTTTTGCGTTGGCCAGACCAACACCACACTGGAACATGTCGAAAATGCATGGAAGCGAATTCAGCAGGAGGCTGCGAAGCTCTAACCGCAGATAGATAGCAAAGGGCCGGCAGACTCCCCCTTTAAAGCCTGCCAGCCCCCATCAGCTACCGGGTTTGGTAACTGATACTGTCGTCCGTCGATGCGGACCAACTCGCATCAGCCGGCGTTTCTATGGCGGACCTGGCTATCCCAACCACTCAGTCCGACTTTGTCACACAACTCAACATAGAGCGGCGCGCGGTCCAGTGCTACTGGTCCGTAGCCGTAATTTAGGAGAGCCACCCGAACCTGTCCTTACCTGTGCGTCGGTGTATCTGGGGATACGGTCAGGTCGAAACTGCTTCGGATGTTCGAATTCCACGGCTGGGGTATCATTCTCCCGCCGGCCCGGGCGATGCTGCCGACAGGTCGTGATAATGACTGCGAGCAATTTCGAGTTCAAATACCGCTTCTGGATTTTTGGCGCGTGTTTCTGGATTGCGTTTTCCAGCTACTCTCTGGACCATCAGAACGCCGGGGCGGCGCTGGTGGAGTGGATCGCTGGTCTTCGCGGAACCGCGGGGACGCAAGCCGACTACCACCTGATCTTTGCCATCGCGGCGCTCTTCAGCGTTGCCGCCGCGCTGCTTCGCACCTGGGGTACGGCCTATCTCAATCCGGAAGTCATGGTCGATATGCAGATGCACACTTCGCGTCTGGTGGCCGATGGGCCATATCGTTATGTACGCAATCCTCTCTACCTGGGCAATATTCTGCTGGGCATCGGCTTCGGCTTAATGGCGAGCCGTATCGGATTTGTGATTCTTGTCATAGCGATGATTTTTTTCGATTATCGCTTGATCTTGCGAGAAGAAGCCGGGATTATGGCGACCCAGGGAGACAGTTATCGCGCCTACTGCGCAGCTGTTCCGCGATTGCTGCCGGCCCTGCACCCCAAGCTGCCGGCCCGTGGACGGACGCCGAACTGGGCCGACGGATTGTTGGGGGAAGCCTTTATGTGGGTCTTGGCAACGTCGGTCGTGGCCTTCGCCATCACTTTGAATCAGACAGTGTTTTTCGTAGTGCTGGCCAGTGCGTTTGTGGTCTACGCAATTTGCCTGCTCATCATCAGGATGCGGCGCAAGCCGGTTTGAGCGGGGCTATGCCGTACGGCGGTGAACTCCGCCTGCGAGACGGGGGACGAATGAAGGCCGGGGATGTCTAATCAGTTTCGTTGCTGTAGACCGGCTCTTCCACAAAAGGATCTTTCAGGCCGCTGGTGTTCCCGAAGGCCGCCTCATCGGCGATCTTGTGCAACGCCTGGTCGAATTCCCGGCTGCGCCACCGGACTACCAATAGTTCCTTGCGTTCATGGCCGTGGCCGTGGCAAAGCGGGCAAAGGATCTTATCTTTTTCGGATTGCATAGCATTTCCATTGCAACGCGAATCGCCCGCCGGCGCTGTGAGCGAGGTCACGGCAGAGTGTGAGGAGGGAAAGGGAATTCACCACAGAGGACACGGAGGACACGGAGAAAACTGGGAAGGGGAATCCAAAACTCCGTGATTCCCCCTCCGCAGCCGATTATTCTGATAGCTGATAGCTTACGGCTGACGGCCCTTCTTCAGTACGAGTATCCGTCAGGCTGTGACACCGCACCTATTTCGATCTGCGTGTCGACATAATCGCATCCGGCGGCAATCGCCTGCCGGTCGAGAGCGAGCATCTTAGGATTTTTTACCATTGCCTCGATTACCGCTATCGCCGTCTCGGCGGGCAGGCATTCGGTCTCTTCCAGCAGTGCACCCAGCATCACCACGTTCGCCACTTTAGCCGAGCCCAGGCCGTCCGCAATCTCCGATACCGGCACGCACACGACTCGCGCCTGCCTGGCGCTGAAGTCCTCCGGCAGGCTGGCGCCGTTATAGAGGACCAGTCCTCCGGAAACCACGCTGGCTGCGAACTTGTGCAGCGATACTTCGTTCATTGCGATCAGAACGTCGGGCTGCGAGATCAACGGCGAGCCGATACGATCATGCGAAAGCGTTACGTGGCAGTGCGCGCTACCGCTGCGCATCTCCGGCCCGTAAGACGGGAGCCAGCTTACTTCCAAGTGCTCGCGCAGGCCCATTTCGGCGAGTAGTTGTCCCATCAGCAAAATGCCTTGCCCTCCGAAGCCGGCGATTTTCACCGTCAAGTCACGAGTGTGATGATGGCGCCGCACTACCGGCCCGTTGGTATCGTCTGCTTCAACCCCGAGCGCCTCGGCGACGGTCAGATGCGGAACGATTGCGTCGGGCGGGAGTTCAGGCTGGCGATCGCGGAAGACGCCCAGCGGGAAAGCTTTGGTCAGGGTTTCCGCAACCCACTGGCGCGCGACCACGGGATCCATCTTCAAAATCGTGGGACAAGGCGAGAGGATTTCGACCAGCGAAAATCCGCCATGATGATTCTGGATGTCCAGGGCTTTCTTTATGGCCTTCTTGGTCTTCATGATGTTCTTCATGTCACTGAGAGCAACCCGCTCAATGTAAGTGGGCGTCTCCAGAGCGGCCAACAGTTCGCATACATGGAGCGGAAGTCCCTCATTGTGGGAGCGACGTCCCCAGGGCGAGGTTGTGCTTTTCTGCCCGACCAGGGTAGTCGGCGCCATCTGTCCACCGGTCATGCCATAGATGGAGTTGTTGATGAAGAACACGCAAATGTTCTCGCCGCGATTGGCGGCGTGAATGATTTCGGCGGTGCCGATAGCTGCCAGATCGCCGTCCCCCTGATACGCCATGACGATCGAATCGGGATTCGAGCGCTTAAGGGCGGTCGCCGCAGCCGGTGCGCGCCCATGTGCCACTTGCACGTTGCCTACATCGAAGTAGTAATAAGCGAAGACCGAGCAGCCCACCGGGCTGACCAGGATGGAGCGGTCCTTCAGGCCCAGTTCGGTCAGCGCTTCGGCAATCAGCTTGTGAGCGATGCCGTGTCCGCAACCCGGGCAGTAGTGCGTCTGCTGCTGCATTTCGGCCTTGCGATCATAGTTGTCGTAGAATGCCGGCGATTTTTCGTGAATTACCTGATAGCCTTCCACAATCTTTCTCCTAAACTGCGTCATCCTGAGTAAGTCCCCAACCGGGGTCCCCGACAAGCGTCGCTGTTAGCGCTTGCTGGGGCGACTACACATGGGCTGCCATGCGCGCAAAAACTTGCGCCGTGATTTCTTCTGCGCTGGGGACGTTGCCACCAACGCGTCCGTAATACTCCACCGGAACGCTGCCGTTAAGCGCCAGCCGCACATCCTCGACCATCATGCCGGTGCTCAACTCGACTGCCAGCACCGACTTCACATGTTTGGCGGTCTCGCGCAACTCGCGCGAAGGGAAGGGCCACAGCGTAATGGGACGGAAGAGACCGGCCTTCACTCCCTGCGCGCGCAGCTGATCGATGGCCGAGCGCAATACCCGGGCGACGATGCCAAAGCCAACCAGCAGCACATCCGCATCTTCGGTCAGATAGTTTTCGTGGCGGCTCTCCAACTCCTGGGCCAGCTGATACTTCGATTCCAGCTTGCGCACGTGCGCTTCCAGCGCATCGGGTTCAAGCACGATCGAACTGATCATGTTGTGTCTGGTCTCGGCGGTGCCCTTTACCGCCCAGTCCTTGGCCGGTTGCTCAATCTCGCGCAGCTTGATTTCCAGCGGCTCCATCATCTGGCCAACGTAGCCGTCGGTCATGATGACGACCGGATTGCGATAGCGGTCCGCCAGCTCGAAGGCCAGCACCGTGAGATCAAACATTTCCTGGACCGACGATGGCGCCAGCACCAGATTACGATAGCAGCCGTGTCCTCCGCCTTTCACGATGCAGAAGTAATCGCTTTGTTCGGGAGCGATGTTGCCCAGTCCCGGTCCGCCGCGCACCACGTCCACGATCACGCCAGGTAGCTCCGCGCCCGCCATGTAGGAAATGCCTTCCTGCATCAGGCTTAACCCGGGGCCTGAGGACGCGGACATCACCCGCATGCCGGCGGATGAGGCGCCATAAACCATGTTGATGGCCGAAACTTCGCTCTCTGCCTGCAAAAAAGTTCCGCCCACTTCGGGTATGAGGAGGGCGGCATATTCTGCAATCTCGCTGGCCGGAGTAATTGGATAGCCGTAAAATGCCCGGCAACCCGCCACCACGGCGCCTTTCACGATGGCGACATTTCCTTTACAGAGCTGCCTCATGGGCCACCTCCGGTTTCGGCGGCAGGAGAGCGCCGGTTTTGGCGGGTGGCGTCAAACGTTCCACCACGATGGCGCCGGGCTCGGGACAGCAGTAGAAACAAGCGCCGCAGGCGGTACAGCCGTCGCCGGTGTATTGCGCCGGATGCACTCCGTACTTGCTGAGTTCGGGCGCCAGTTCGAGACATTCCGGAGGACACGACTCGACACACAAGCCGCATCCCTTGCATTCTTCCGGATCGATAATGACGTTACCGCGTGGTTGCGATGACATTGTTACCCTCGCACTTCGGTTCGTAAGCGTTGCGTTGAAACCAGCGTTGCTGTTCGCAGTATTCGTAGAGTTCGTCGCGGAACTTGGGATGAGCGACCTGGATGAGCGACTCGGCCCGCTGGCGGATGGTGCGTCCATGCAGATAGGCGACGCCGTATTCGGTTACCACGTAATGCACATCCCCGCGTCCGGTGAGTACTCCTGCGCCATGAGCCAGACGGGGCACGATGCGCGAGATGGTCTCGCCCTTGGCGGTCGACGGCAGCGCAATGATCGGCTTGCCATACTTGGCGCGCGCGGCGCCGCGAATGAAGTCCAGTTGTCCGCCGAATCCGCTGTAAAAGCCCGGCCCAATGGACTCGGCGCAAACCTGGCCGGTTAAATCGATTTCGATGGCCGAATTGATGGCGACCATGCGATCGTTCGCCGCGATGCGAAAGGGATCGTTGGTGTAAGCGGCGGGGTGAAATTCGAAGATAGGATTTTCGTCGATGAATTCAAACAGCTGCTTGGTTCCCAGCACGAAGCCGAGAATGATTTTGCGCGGCTTCATGTTCTTCCGCTGGCCGTTAATGATCCCGGCTTCGATCAGCGGTATCACATTGTCAGATATCATCTCGGTATGAACGCCGAGATCCGTGCGATTCATCAGATTGGGCAGGATGGCATCAGGGATAGCGCCAATCCCACATTGTAAGACCGAGCCGTCTTCGATGAGCGAAGCTACCCGGGCTCCGATTTGCTGGTAAGTCTGGTTGCTTGCCTGCTTCTTCAGTTCGCACAGCGGACGTGACAGCTCGACGATGGCGTCGAGCTCGGTTACGTGAATGAAGCTGTCCCCATAGGTGCGCGGCATCTCTGCGTTCACCTGCGCTACTACCCGATGAGCGTATTTGGCAGCGGTCAGGGTGCATTCCACTCCCACACCAAAGCTGCAATAACCATGCGGATCGGGCGGCGACACCTGAATGAAGGCCACGTCGATGGGCATCTCGCCACTTTCGAACAGGGCTTCGACTTCGCTGAGAAAGATCGGCGTATAGTCGGCGCGGCCGTCGTTCACGGCTGCGCGAACATTTCCACCCACGAACAATGCGTTGTGGCGAAAATGCGGCGCCATCTCCGGCGCGCAATACGGCGAGGTCCCCAGGGTCAGCAGATGCATCAACTCAACATCCTTGACATAGGGAGCACGGCCCATCAGGGCTTCCACCAGCGCCTCGGGTTCGGCGCAGCCGGGATGGATGTAGACACGCATTCCCGACTCCACGCAAGCTACCGCCTCGCGGGCGGTCACCAGCTTGTTCCGGTATTGATCAATCCACGACATAGACGAGGGGCCTCAATTAAGCAGATACGTTCTGTGATTTCACGGAGTAGCCGGCGGTCGCGCGCTCATGGCCCAGCGCGGCGTAATAGATGGCCAGGTGAAAAAACTTGTCCAGCATTTCCAGCAATTCCAGCTCGCCGAAAATCTCCGCCGGACGCTCCAGCTGGGCGTGCTTTTGCAGGTAGTCCCACAAGTTTTCGCGCACCAGACAGATCATCCAAACTACCTGGCTGACGGGCACCCCCTGGGCGGCGCGCTGGGCTCCAACCTCGAGATAGCGCTGCTCAATGTCAGCTTCAGTTTTGCCCAGCAGCCAGTCGCCCAGATGGCGATAGACTTCGTAAACCTTCTCCCTCAACTCGCCGTCGGGGACGCTGGCGTAAGCTGAACATTTACTGCATTCGCGATAGCGGGCGTGCAGGCTGCGGGCCAGTCCATCGGAATGGGTTTCAATCAATTTGACCAGACGGTATGCGAGCAACATGGCTCACCTCGGTTCACCTTGGCCCCGGCTGCATAAAGGCAGGGTGCAGCTCCAGGGCTTTGGCCCTCACTCTCTTACATGCAAGTGTCGCCCGAGAATGGCCTGACCAGCCGTGATTGCAGTCACCCGCAAAAGTGACGGATGTCACTGGGAAAGGCCGCTCTTGGCGATTCGCTTTTCGCTTTTAGCTCTTAGCTGTCAGCCATCAGCCAAGATACGTTTGTCATCCTGAGCGGAGATTGGCCGATTTTGCGAATCGGAGTCGAAGGACCCCTAGCTCACATTCAATCGGTCGGCCCAGCCCCAAAACAAGGCCTCACCTGCGAACCTGCGCCTTTGCGAAAAGCGAATAGCGAACAACGGCCTGCATGACATTTGTCACTCCTCCTGCCTGACAATCGGCACTACTGCCTAATCCCCGCATCGCCGATGATCGTTTACGTGCCGGGAACAACCGGGCGCACGGGAGCGAACGATGTCAACCGCGTATCTACCATCCAACCAAATCCGATTGGACGACTTGTCGGGCGCCGCGAATGCAGAGATGGGGCGCAGCGTGCCGGGACCGCAGCCAGCCAACGTTGCCCGGATCCGTAACCTGAAGAAAAGTTATGGCGACATCGTCGCTCTGCACGATCTGAACTTGGAAATCCGTTCCGGCGAATTGCTGGCGCTGCTGGGACCGAACGGAGCCGGCAAGACCACGCTGGTACAGATCCTGCTAGGCCTGGCGCGGCCCGACTCCGGCAGCGTGTCGGTTTTCGGCGTCAACCCGTACGGGGGGAAAGTGCAGTCCCGCCTGGGTGCGATGCTACAGGTCGGACGCGTGCCCGAGACGCTGAAGGTGCGCGAGCACATCGATCTATTCTCGTCGTACTATCCCAATCCGCTACCGCTGGAGGAAACGTTTCAAATCGCCGGACTCACCGAAATCAAAAATCGCCCCTACGGTGAGCTGTCGGGCGGACAGAAGCAGCGCGTCCTGTTTGGCATTGCCATTTGCGGCGATCCTGATTTGTTATTCCTCGACGAGCCCACGGTTGGCCTCGACGTAGAAGCGCGCCGCCTGATGTGGTCGCAAATTCGCATCCTGATCGAGCGTGGCAAGACCGTGCTGCTTACCACGCACTACCTGAACGAAGCCGACGCTCTGGCCGACCGCGTTCTGGTGCTCGACAAAGGCGTGGTGGTTGCTGAAGGCACGCCCGCCGAGATCAAAGCGCGCGCCATGGGCAAGCAGATTCGCTTCACCAGCCGGCTGGCAATTGAAGAGATTCGCCAGATCGCCGGCGTCCTTAGCGTGAAAGCCGATCGCAATGCCTTTGAGTTGCAGGTGAATGCCGCCGAGCCGGTGGTCCGCGAGCTGTTGCAGCGCGACACCTGGCTGGCCGATCTGGAAGTCACCAACGCCGGGCTGGAAGAGGCGTTCCTGGCGCTGACGCAGAACCACAACCCCGATTCGAAGGAGAAGAACTAACATGGCTGCCACTACTTTCCCAGCCGTTCTGGCTGTGCCGCGCCGTTCGCTGTCACGCACGCTCGCGCTTTACGCCAAGGAAGCCAAGTACGAGCTCGTCAACAAAACTCGCATTCCGATTTACGCCATCTCGACCATCGCTTTCCCGCTGATGTTTTATGTGCTCTTCGGGGTCGTGTTGGGACGCAACAACCCTTCGGATCGGGTCGACACGGCTACCTACGCGCTGGCTACGATGGGCTGCTTCGGGGTGATGGCGGTTGCGCTGTTCGGCTTCGGCGTCAGCCTGGCCCTGGAGCGCGGACAAGGCTGGCTGCAAGTGAAGCGTGCTTCGCCCATGCCGGTGAGCGCCTACTTACTCGCCAAGCTGTTTGCCGCAGTCGTGTTCAGCACGGTAATTATGCTGCTGCTGCTTGCCATCGGAACTACATTTGGCGGAGTGCATTTGTCGTTGGCAACCGCCGCAAAGCTGGTAGGTATCCTGGTCGCAGGATCAATCCCATTCAGCGCGATGGGACTGGCTATTGGCTACTTCGCCAAGCCGAACTCCGCGCCGGCGGTGGTTAACCTGGTCTACTTGCCGATGTCGTTTTGCTCCGGACTGTGGATTCCGCTCTTCATGCTGCCGCACGGATTGCAAGTGTTCGCGAAATTTATGCCTGCCTATCATCTCTGCCAGCTGGCGCTGAATTCGGTGGGCATGGCAATGAATCCGACTCCAGCCTGGGGACATGTCGAAGTTCTAATCGCCTTTACGCTGCTCTGCCTTGGGTTTGCGGCCTGGGGTTACCGGCGAGACGAAGGAAAGATGTACGGGTGAGAGAGGCCGCTCTTCGCTATTCGCCATTCGCTTTGAGTCTATGACCGGCAATCGTTCGTATCGGTAGGTAGTGGGTTGAAGATCAGGAACGCTCAGATTTCCAATTGGAAGGATCGGGCCCAGCGTCTTAAGCGAATAGCGAATAGCGAATAGCGAATAGCGAATAGCGAAGAGCGAAGAGCGAAGAGCGAACAGCGATAACGCGATGCGCCCACGGCAACAAAGGAGTTTCCCATGAACTGCAAAACTACAGAATGGATTTACTGGTTATTGGCGACGGTGGCTTTCCTGATGCTCGTAGACGGCCACCACGGTAGCGACCTGGGCTTAAGCGTCGCTGGTTTTGCCATTGTGTGGTATGTAATAGTGCCGGAGATTGTTTCTGGGAGAAAGTGACGAAAGGCTTTCCGAGTTAGGGAGCAGTATGTCTACATTGCGCGCCATATGGTGGAAGCTGTATCCCAACGATGACAAACATCGCTGGATGCCACTGATCTGGCTGCCGTTCATGGTCTGGTTCTTCGTGGATCCGATCTGGTGGAAACATGCTGGGCCGCTGCAGTGGATAGGCAATACCATCTACGGACTGGTATTTATTTGGCTGTACCTTTATTCCTTCTCCCGCCCCGAACCGCGCCGGCTTTATGCCATAGCTGCGATGATTGTGATGGCGGCAATCGCAGTTTTATCCAACGCGGGCAACGTGGGCTTACTCATTTATGCCAGCGCCGCCGGAGGTTTCAGCACGAGTCTGCGGCGCGTGTCGATGCTCATCACGCTTGAAGTCGGCATCCTTGGCTTTTACGCATATCGCCTGCACTTGCCAGTTGAGTTTTGGGTCTCGATGCTGCTGTTGATCGTCCTGGTCGGACTGGGAAACCATTACGGGGCGATCATGCATTGCGCGGAGGAAAAGCTACGCCGGGCCGACGATGAGATCGAGCATCTCGCCAAGGTGGCCGAGCGTGAACGTATCGCGCGCGACCTGCACGATTTGCTGGGACACACCCTGTCGCTGATCACCTTGAAGGCAGAGTTGGCGCGCAAGCTGGTGGATCGCGATCCGCAACGCGCCAAGCAGGAGATGCAGGACATCGAGCACACTTCGCGGGCCGCTCTGGCTGACGTGCGCGAAGCCATCAGTGGCTATCGCGGCGAAGGCCTGGCTGCCGAGCTGATTCGCGCCCGCAAGACGCTGGAGACCGCGGGGATCACGGTGAACTCCGACATTGCCGAGCTTCCACTCACCCCGGCGCAGGAAACGGTGCTTGCTCTGGCTTTGCGCGAGGCCGTGACCAACGTGGTGCGGCATGCGCAGGCCCGACAGTGCAGCGTTCGCCTGCAGCGCGAAAAAGGCCTTTGCACCATGGAAATCGCCGACAACGGGCGAGGCGCAGACGCTCCCGAAGGCAACGGACTGCGCGGCATGCGCGAACGCCTGGAAGCCATCGGCGGATCGCTGCAACGCCAGACCATGCCCGGAACCCGCCTGGTTATTCATTTGCCGCTCGCGTAGGTCGCCTCCGCTCTGCGAAACTGAGAGCATGGCGGGCGTTAAGCGCGACAAAATCCGCGTGGTCATTGCTGAAGACCAGGCCATGGTCTTGGGCGCGCTGGCCGCCCTGCTCGAAATGGAAGACGACATTGAGGTCATCGCCCGTGCCCGCAACGGTGAGGAAGCGCTGCGCACGGTGCAGGATCTGCGGCCCCACGTCTTTATCACCGACATCGAAATGCCCAAGCTGACCGGGCTGGAAGTTGCCGCCGAACTGAAACGGCGCAGCGTTCCGGTGCGCATGATTATCCTCACGACGTTCGCTCGCGCCGGATACCTGCGGCGGGCGTTGGATGCGGGAGCTTCCGGCTATCTGCTCAAAGACATGCCCGCCGAGCAACTGGCCGAGGCCGTGCGTCGGGTGCATCGCGGCTTACGGGTAATCGATCCGCAACTGGCCGCTGAAGCCTGGAGCGACGAGCCCGACCCGCTTACCGAACGTGAGCGCCAGGTGTTGCGTCTGGCCGGAGAAGGTATGGCGAGCTCGGACATTGCAACCGAATTAAGTTTGTCGGAAGGAACGGTACGCAATTATTTGTCGGAGGCGATCAGCAAACTGGGAGCCGCTAATCGGGTGGAAGCGGCCAGGATCGCAAGGTCGAAGGGATGGTTGTAGGACGCGGTTAGTTCTCTCAGCCGTCAGCATCCAGACGATCGACTGATCGTCCCCACGTCTGGGTAGAGAGCAGCGAACGCGTCGTTTGCGAGGGCGCATCCGCTGCTCCGCATTTCTCTTCCAGGTAGAAAGCCCTCAAGTCACAAGCCACCTTTCGGACACGGATCGCTTCTAAGTGCAAAGCAGCCTAAATAAACTCTGTTCGTCACATGGGAGATAACCTGTGAAAAGGTGGCCGATTTTTGTGTTGTGTCTGAGTTTCGCACTTCCCGCTTTCACGCAGCAAAAGGAAGAGGATCGCCTGAAATCGTCGTATGAGGTGATGAAGGCCGTCGCCGGCATGCCCGACGGAATCCCGCGCGATCTGCTGAACAAGTCGGAATGCGTGGTCGTGTTTCCATCGGTCAAGAAGGCGGCGTTCGTGGTGGGCGCCAGCTACGGCCGCGGCGTGATGACTTGCCGTTCGGGTGCGAACTTTAGGGGTCCCTGGAGCGCTCCGGCATTCTTCGCCCTGGAAGGTGGCAGCTTTGGCTTACAGATCGGTGGCGAGGCTACTGACTTCGTCTTGCTGATCATGAACGAAGATGGGGCACGCTCGGTAATGTCGAGCAAAGTAAAACTCGGCGGAGATGCCTCGGTCGCAGCTGGTCCGGTGGGACGAGCGACGTCGGCTGAAACCGACATTGTCATGAAGGCTGAAATTCTTTCGTGGTCGCGCAATCGCGGAGTTTTTGCGGGCGTCTCGCTGGACGGGTCAACGTTGCGTTCCGATGATGACGCTAACAACAACCTTTATGGCAAGAGCCTGAATGCCAAGCAGATTATCTTGCAGGGAGATGTAAGAACTCCTCCCGCGGGTAGGCAACTGGTTTCGTTGCTGAATCGCATGTCGCCGAAACACATGTAAAGCCACGATCTGCACGACCTCGCAATTTGTTGATAGCTAACCAAGCGCGGCTACCGATCCCGGTGCCGCGTTTCTTTGTCTGCACGCAATCCCGCTCCTCGATTACAATCGTGCTTCGCGCCGGCTAAGAGCAGCCGCAAACGGTCGCAGGGGCTAAAGCCCAAGTCGTAATTCGGGCGTGGCGGCACGGCTGAAGCCGTGCCCTGACAGGCGATTTATTTGATTGATTCAAGCTGGACTTCAAATCGCTAACAGCTAATTGCAAGGGACAGTTGTTAATTGCTGAATGCTGAATGCTAGTCGCTAGTCGCTAGTCGCTAATTGCTAGTCGCTGGATACTGACTTCCATGTCTGACGATCTTGAAACCCGTCGCTACGTAATTTCCGGACGCGTGCAAGGAGTCGGCTTCCGCTGGTTTGTGGAGCGCGAGGCGGCACAGCTTGGTATCGCCGGATGGGTTCGCAACTGCGAGAACGGCGATGTTGAAGTGATGGCGACCGGAAGGCGCGAACAGCTCAACGGCTTCCGACAGAAGCTGCAGCAAGGTCCTCGCGCCGCGCGCGTCGATCATGTAGGAGAATCCAAGGCGCCCCTTTTGGAGGCGTCTTCATTTCGCATTGAAGGAGTCTGGTAACTGATGCAGTCGCAACCGGCGCACAGCTGTGAAGATCTGAAGAAACTCATTCGCGAGGTTCCCGATTTCCCCAAGCCCGGCATTCTGTTCTACGACATCACCACGTTGCTGAAAGATCGCCTGGGTTTCGCCCGCCTGATCGATGCGCTCACCGAGCACTACCTCAACCAAGACATCGACCTGGTGCTGGGCATCGAGGCCCGGGGATTCATCTTCGGTCCGGCGCTGGCCTATCGCTTGAATGCCGGCTTCATCCCCGTGCGCAAACCCAAGAAGCTGCCGGCCGAAGTGTTGCAGTGGAAGTATGAATTGGAGTACGGCCACGACACGCTGGAAATCCACAAAGACGCGATCAAGCCCGGCCAGCGCGTCATCATTTGCGACGATCTGCTGGCCACCGGCGGCACGGCGAAAGCCACCGCCGACATGGTCAAGCAACTTGGAGGAAATATCTGCGGCATGGGATTCGTGGTGGAACTCGACGGACTGAAAGGCCGCGACAAGCTGAAGGGCTACGACGTTTTTTCGCTGCTGCACTACGAGATGTAAGAGCAGCGGAATTCCACACGATCGAGTAATTGTGATCAGAGTTATTCTCACTTGTCATCCTGAGCGGAGCGTCCGCCTGCCTTTCCGACTCGCAGGCTTTTGCGAGTCGGGCGGACGCGTAGTCGAAGGATCTGCGGTTGCAGGGCGTGGCTGAGACGGGGTCTTGACGGCTTTCGGCGCCGGCAATTTTGGAACGGGGTTGGAACCAGCGGGAATAACTCTTACGAGAGGAACGCCGTCTCTTGTGACGATGATGGAACGCCGCGTTTCGTAGACCTCACGTATCAACTTGAGGCAGTTCTTACAGAACTCAACGTCAGAGATCCTTCTCGCGCGCATGATGCTCCCGTGACAGTCATCGGCAGTTCCGTAGGCGTCTTGAGTTGTAACTAAACACTAGCGGCTGATCACTCTTCTTCCCTCTATCCTGTGGTTTCCCTCCAGCACCATCCTGATTGCCTCGGAATAGGCGATGTGCTCCTGTTCCAAAATGCGCGCGGCCAAAGTGTGATCGTCATCAGTGTCGAGCACCGGCACGACTTTCTGAACGAGGATGGCGCCGTGGTCGAGGTTCTCATCGACAAAATGCACAGTGCAGCCCGAGACCTTCACGCCGTAGTCAAACGCCTGCTTCTGGGCTTCGAGTCCGGGAAACGCCGGCAGCAGCGACGGATGAATGTTGAGGATACGATTGGGAAACTGCTGCACAAACCAGGGCGAAAGCAGTCGCATGTATCCGGCGAGGCAAACCAGATCAACCTTGTGCTCCCGCAGTGCGTCGACCACTTCGCGATCATGTTCCTCTCGCACTTTGCCCTTCGACGCGATCACCAGCGCCTTCAGACCGCGCCGCCGGGCCGACTCGATACCGCCAGCGTCAGCCCGATTGGAGATGACGATCGCAATGTTCGCGTCGAGCTTGCCGGAGGCGATGTTGTCGGCGATGGCCTCAAAATTCGAGCCGCGCCCGGAAAGTAGGATGCCAAGATTCTTCATGAGTTAGAAATCATGATACTTTGCGGGGCCAAGTGATGTCAGCGCTGCGGCGCGCAAAGACACCCTCATTGCGCCATCGCCTACATTCGCTTTACTATCGCCCTGCGTGCCTTTGCCCACCGACAATCTCCATCCTGATCGAGAGCGCATCGTTTCGGCCGCGCCGCTGGAAGACGATTCGTCCTTCGAACTGAAGCTGCGTCCGCAGCGGCTGCGCGAGTTCATTGGCCAGAACAAGGTCAAGGACAACCTCGAGGTCGCGATCGAGGCCGCCAAGTCGCGCGGCGAGGCGCTGGACCACGTGCTGCTGTACGGTCCGCCGGGACTGGGCAAGACGACGCTGGCCAACATCATCGCTAACGAGATGGGCGCAGCCTTTCAGCAAACTTCGGGGCCGACGCTTCAGATCAAGGGCGACCTGACCGCCATTCTCACCAATCTGCGCGACAAGCAGGTACTGTTCATCGACGAAGTGCACCGCCTGCAGCCCGCGCTGGAAGAGCTGCTCTACTCGGCGCTGGAAGACTACAAACTCGACATCATCATCGGGCAGGGCCCGTCGGCGCGCACTCACACCATCGAAGTGCGGCCGTTCACTTTCATCGGAGCCACCACGCGCGCAGGGCTGCTGTCGGCGCCGCTGCGCTCGCGCTTTGGCATCGTGTTGCGGCTGGAGTTCTACACGCACGACGACCTGAAAATCATCTTGCAGCGCTCGGCCGAGATTCTCGGGGTCGAGATCGACGAGCCCGGCGCAATCGAGATTGCGACGCGCTGCCGGGGCACACCGCGAATCGCCAACCGCCTGCTGCGGCGAGTTCGCGATTACGCTCAGGTGCGCGGTACCGGGAAGATCGACAAGCCCACCGCGCAGAAAGCGCTCGAGATGCTGGAGGTCGATCCGCACGGCTTCGACGAAATCGACCGCAAACTGCTGCTCACCATCATCGAGAAATATCAAGGCGGCCCGGTGGGCGTGAATACGCTGGCAGCGTCGCTGGCCGAGGAGGCGGACGCGATTGAGGAGATCTACGAGCCTTTCCTCATCCAGATTGGCTTTCTCGATCGCACACCGCGCGGACGAGTGGCGACGCAGCTGGCTTATGACCACTTCGGAATCAAGCGGCCCAGAAGTCTGAGCGGCGGCCAGGAGACGTTGTTTTGACAGACGCGATTCGCCTTTCGCAGTTCGCTTTTCGCCAGAAACGATCCCACTGCCGTCATCTCCACCGCAAATTGTCATCCCGAGCGAAGTCGGGGGACTTCGGCGAAGAGCGAAGAGCCGAACAGCGAACAGCGAAGAGCATCTCACGAGTCCAACTGGCGCTCCGCTGCGTCTAACCAGTAAGCTATCCACAGTAAGGAGATTTTCCGCATGGCGCAATTGATGAGAACGTCGAACCCTGCCCTGAGTGGCGACACTTTCCGAACTGGCGAGGCCACATTCGGCGAGAGCATGACCATCTCGGGCACGGTCAACAAGACCGGCCTGCTGCTGCTGTGCTGCGTCGTGACCGCTGCCTGGACTTGGAATCGCTTCTTCAACGCCACTTCGCCCGAAGAGGCCATGTCGAGCATTGCGCCCTTGGTTGCGGTCGGTGGCATTGGCGGATTCATAGTGGCGATGGTCACCATCTTCAAGAAGCAATGGGCCGGCGTGACCGCGCCCATTTATGCACTGCTGGAAGGTCTGGTGCTGGGCGGTATCTCCGCTTTGATGGAGCAGCGTTTTCACGGCATTGCCATCCAGGCAGTTGCGCTCACCTTTGGCACGCTGATCGCGATGCTGGTGGCCTATCGCACCGGCCTGATCAAAGTGACCGACAAGCTGCGCCTCGGTATCGTCGCCGCGACTGGCGGCATTGCGGTCTTCTACTTCCTGCAATTCATCCTGGGATTCTTCGGCGTCCACTTCAACTCGATCAACGGCGCGACACCTCTGGGCATCGGCTTCAGCCTCGTAGTGGTGGTCGTCGCCGCATTGAATCTGGTGCTTGACTTCGACCTCATCGAGAACGGCGCACGCATGGGCGCCCCGAAGTTCATGGAATGGTACGGCGCTTTCGCGCTGATGATCACGCTGATCTGGTTGTACTTCGAGATTCTGCGGCTGTTGTCGAAGTTCCGCAGCAGAAACTAAAAGAGAGCTTCCAGCCTTCAGCTTTCCGGCTAGCCGCTAAGTCGACCCGCAAGAGAACCTTATTCCAATTCGGAATGTTGGGCGTTCCTGGACTCCAGTGAGCGCCCGTTTCGCATTAAGAAGAAGAGTTCTCTGACGAAATTGCTCCTTTCGATCTTGACCTTGCTGACAGCCCGACGGCCGAGAGCTTCTCAGTGGCGGAAATGCCGCACGCCGGTCAGCACCATCGCCAAGCCGAGCCGATTGGCAGTGTCAATCACTTCCTGATCGCGTACTGAGCCGCCGGGCTGAATAATCGCCGTCGCGCCCGCCTTGGCAATCTCCTCCACGCCGTCCGGAAACGGAAAGAACGCGTCCGACGCGGCGACCGAGCCCTTGATCCCCAGCACCGATTTCATAGCGCCAATCTTCGCCGAGTCCACGCGGCTCATCTGGCCCGCGCCTACGCCGGTACTCTGGCCATTGCGGGCGTAAAGAATTGCATTCGACTTCACGTGTTTGCAAACTTTCCAGGCGAACAGCATGTCGCGCATCTCCTGTTCCGAAGGCTTGCGTTCGCTGACGATCTTGAGGTCCGCTTCGGTCAAAGGACGCATGTCGTTGTCTTGCAATAGCACGCCTCCCGAAACATTCTTCAGCACCCACCTCTGCTCCATGGGAACGACTTCCACCAGGCGCAGGTTTTTCTTCGTCGCGAAAATCTCGCGCGCAGCATCGTCGAATCCCGGGGCCGCAATCGCTTCCACGAACACCTTCGCCATCTCCGTCGCGGTCTCCCGGTCGATCGGCCGATTCACGCCAATCACTCCACCAAACGCCGACACCGGATCGCATTCCAGCGCGCGTTTGTAAGCCTCGGCCAGCGTGCCCGCAACGGCGGTTCCGCAAGGATTCGTGTGCTTGATGATCGCGCAGACCGGCTCTTCGAATTCCTGCGCCAGGTCCCACGCAGCTTGCAGATCGACAATGTTGTTATAACTAAGCTCCTTGCCCTGAAGCTGCTTGCCATTGGCGACGCCCGTGTCCGAACCATCCGAATACAGCGCCGCTTTCTGATGCGGATTCTCGCCGTAACGCAGATCGAACGCTTTGCGGTAGTTGAGCCGCGACGTCTGCGGGAAACCGTCGCTACGTCCGAGTTCAAACTTGCCGCCATCGCTCTCCGGAGCGCCGATCTGTTCCAGTGCCGACGCAATCGCTGAGTCGTACGCCGCCGTCGTCGCAAAGGCTTTTTGCGCCAGTTGCCATTTCGTCTTCAGCGACAGCGCGCCGCCATTGCTCTGCATCTCTTTCGCAATCGCCTCGTAGTCGGCGGGCGAGGTGACGATCGCCACATCCTGAAAATTCTTCGCTGCTGAACGCACCATCGACGGGCCGCCGATATCGATATTTTCGATCACATCTTCGAACTCCACACCCGGCTTGGCAGCAGTCTTCTCAAAGGCATACAGGTTGACCACGACCATGTCGATCGGCTGGATCCCATGTGCCTTAACGGCACTCAGATGCTCCGCCTTACTGCGCACGTGCAGGATGCCTCCATGCACCTTCGGATGAAGGGTTTTAACCCGGCCATCGAGCATTTCCGGAAATCCCGTAAGCTCTGAAATGTCTTTCACCGCGACCCCCGAATCCCGCAGCAGCTTGGCTGTGCCTCCGGTAGAGATTAGCTCCACACCCATGGCCGCCAGCGAGCGCGCAAATTCCACCAACCCGGTCTTATCGGTGACGCTTAAAATTGCCCGTTCAATCTTTCCCATGACTCCATCTTACAATTTTCGTACATCTTTCCCGCCCGCGCAGTAACCCAGCCGAGCCCGGACCGCATCTAAAGACGTATTGTTATGTCGAACCAGATTGCTATCGTTATTGCCGACGATCATGCGGTCTTACGTGAATCGCTGGCAGCATTGTTGCAATCGCAGCCGGACTTCGACGTAGTCGGCGTAGCGGCAAATGGCGATGAGGCTTTGCAACTGGTCTTGCAGCACCATCCCCAAGTGCTGGTGCTCGATCTGTTTATGCCGGAGAGTGATGGTTTCGAGCTGCTGCGCAGGCTTGATCGCACCGCTGACCGTGTTGCCTCAGTCGTCCTTACCGGGTCTGAAAATCATAACGATTACCTGCAGGTGGTGCGGTTAGGTGCGCGCGGTCTGGTTCTCAAAGGCGATGATCCCAAAAAGCTGTTTGCGGCGATTCGCACCGTTTCCGAAGGCGAGCTTGCTTTCTCCGGCGAAATTGCCAGTAGCGTGTTGGAGTCCATGGCCTCCAATCAACCGTCCGTGCCGGCGGCGATGGACCGCCTTTCGGAACGCGAGCGGCAGATTTCCTATCTGGTCGCCCGCGGTATGAGAAACCGCGACATTGCCACCGATCTCAGTATTAGTGAGAACACGGTAAAGCGTCACCTGCAAAGCATCTTCTCCAAGACCGGCTCTCGCGATCGGCTGGAACTCGCAGTGCTGACCTTGGCTGAGCTGAACAAAGCTGCCTGATGTCCGGATATTTCCTCGGAAACTTGACTGCATGACCTCCTGATCGCTGTGTACGGGTTAAGCACCCCCTCCCCTAAGGATTCAGAAATTAAGACCTTTGATTTCAATTGTTTACGAGGAGTCTTTGCAAAGTATTCCAAACATTAGGCTTATGGGCTGCGCAAGTCGTTTATTATGAATACTTTGCTAAAGTATTCAAACGATTAGGCTTAGGCGGTATCGCAGCAAAACTTTTGAATTCAATGGCTTACAAACCTCGCCAGCGTCGAATTTCATTTGTCAAAGAACTGCCGGTAGCGCAGTAATCGACTCTGGCCAACGGCGAACTTTCGGCGAACCTTGCCGCCTGTCTATCAGGCTAGGTCTACACCATGTCTTCGGCAAACAGAAAACGACATCCGGCAAAACTAAGGTAATCGCGACATCCCGATTAGGGAAGGCGGGCCTGCTTCACGGCAGCAGAGGCTTGTGAGGGAATGTGTCGAAGCTTCCGGGGCCTCAGAGGCTGTGTCGCAACCGGAAAGAAAGTTTTCTGGTGGAACATACTGCTGGAATAACCAGCCGGCTAGCCGCAACGCAGCGGGATGAACTTAGTCGGGGGCGGAAGCCCCAGGGAAGTGGGTAATCTTCGTGAGCCGCAGAGCGGCGATATGACCCGCCACAGCGTCCTATCGCCTACCGTCCGACGTTGGCCGCCATTTTCTTCACCATAGCGATCACCAGTTTGCGATCGCTGTCATTCAGGTTTGGCGAATAACGTCGAATCTGGGTGAGGAAACGGACCTCGTCCTCCGCCAGTTGGGGCGAGGTCTTGCTGCCATTCTCGCCTCCACCGTCGCTGAAAAATCTGGCCAGTGGCAGGTCCATGGCCGTCGCGATCTTGGCCAGGGTATCCAGCGATGGAATGGTGTGTCCGTTTTCCACGCGCGAGAGATAGCAGCGCAGCAATCCCGTGCGTTTCTCGATGTCACCTTGTGACATGCCTTTTTGCAGACGAAAGTTGCGTATGGTTTCACCGATGTTCATTGGGAAGTAGCGTCCTGAAAAGAAGTGGCCATGGGGGTGACTGCATAGTAACCACAGCGGCAATGACTGGCAAGTAAATTTTTGCGAAAAGCCATTTTCAAGGGAAAAACGCGGTCCAAAGTAAGAATATGGAGTTACTTTCGAGTAACGCGGAAAAATGGCGCCGCGCGAAAACGGTTTAGCGCGGATCGCTCGGGGACGAGACCAGGCGCAGTTCCATGTACAGCAGACCTGGCACCGCCTCGACCGGATCAGGCGTGACTTCCTGAAAGCCCAGCTTTCGATAGAGCGCCAGCGCGGCTTGCATGGTAGGAGGATGCGTGTCCAGGCGCAGAAACGAATAGCCAAGATGGCGCGCGTCCAGTAGAACGCGGTCCAGGAGCTGCCTGCCGACTTTGTCTCCCCGAAATCCCGGCCGCACGTAAAGCCGCTTGATCTCGCAAGTGCCTTCGCGCGGATACGGACGCAGCCCTACGCATCCCACCGGTTGACCGACCACTCTTGCCAGCAGCAGCTTGCCCTTGGGTGGAGCGTACTCGCCGGGTAGCCCGGCGATTTCTGCATCCAGCGCGGGCGAGCAATACTCCACCGGCAACTGCGCCCGGTACTCGCCAAACAGCGTGCGCGCCAGCTCCAGCTGCTCTTCGGTCGTTACCTCAATAATCTCGCTCACGAACCCAACCACTCCAAACCACGACCGTCGTTCATCCCATCAAAATGCCGCCGTTCACGTTCAACACGTGTCCGGTGACATAACCTGCTTCTTCCGACGCCAGAAACTTCACTGCGTGGGCCACGTCAACATCGGTCCCCGCTCGTCCCAGAGGAATATTTTTCTGCAGATTCTCTTTCAGTTCAGCCGGGAGCACGTCAGTCATGGCAGTCTCGATGAAGCCCGGAGAGACGGCATTCACCGTGATGCTGCGTGATCCCACTTCGCGGGCGACCGACATGGTCAGCCCGATCAATCCTGCCTTCGACGAAGAATAGTTGGCCTGCCCGACTTGCCCGATCTGTCCGAAGATGCTGGTGATATTGATGATTCGCCCCCACCGCTGTTTCAGCATGGAAGGCATGACGGCCTGGATCAGCAGAAACGGCCCAGTCAGGTTGGTGGATATCACGTCATCCCAGTCGGCGCGTTTCATCCGCATCACCAGTTGATCGCGAGTTACCCCGGCGTTGTTCACCAGGATGTCGATCTTACCGAAGCGCGCGATGACCGCTTTCACTACCGCTTTGATCTCGTCTTCATGGCTGACGTCGAGCCTGAAGACTGCCGCTTCGCCGCTCTTGCCGTTGATCTCGCCGGCCAGTTGCTCCAGCTTCTCCTGGTTCCGCGCACATAAAGCGACCCGCGCTCCCGACTCTGCCAGCAGCAGGGCACAGGCCCGTCCGATGCCTTGCGATGCTCCGGTGACCAGCGCGACCCGGCCGTCCACTCCCGCCATGAAATCCTCCTCGGTAAAGTAAAGCAGGATTATAACTATCACGAGATTTGCAGGGGCGCAGCTTTAGCTATCCCCGTCGCATGCCCTTAAATTTGTCGTCACGAGCTGGCTTCAGCCCGCCAGGGACCTGCTGTTCAATCTGGATGAGAAATCGATTGCGAGAGGAATAACGGCCGAAACATCAAGCCCGTAAGCGGTCCTCTACAGCAGCCGCTCGGGTGCCCAGAACAGAACCTTCAATTCGCGCGCAAAATGCGCCAGTTCGGGCTGTGGCGCAAGCTCGATGCCGGCCGCCTGTGCCATCGTGTTCTGTTGCAGATCCACCGCGGCTTCCTGCAACTCCCAGGGCAGATGGTGAATCTCTCCCCGGTAAAGGCGCTTACGTCCAAAGGCGTAAAGACAGTATCGCTCGGTCAGGAAGTGCTCCAACGAGCCCGGACGCGCATGGAATAGCAACGGACTCGCCGGCCCATACGAACAGCGAAGCTCCGCCGGCTTGGGACCGTGTTGTCGCTTGGAAACGTAGTCGATCAGCGCGGTGCCTTTACCTTTAACTTTCATCGAGGCCTGCCAGTAAGGCAGTCGATAGAAAACCCGCGCTCCCCACACTGCCGACAGGTTGCTGGCGTCCAGGCTGAAGAAGTACACGCCAGGTTTTCCCTGGTAGGTGACGTACGTACGCACATTGATTTCGGAAAAGTGCGAGAACCACGGCAGCGACGGCACACCTGGCGGCCGCAAATGATTGATCCAGAATGGAGCGACCGAAACCCACGCCCGTTGCTGGTAGGTGTCAAGCGTCAGTTCTTCGGGAACCAGCGCGCGCACAATCTCCGGCGCCAGCGAGTAGTGCAGGAACAGCAGATCGTTCCAGCGTTGAGTCATGATCCATGGCCCCATCGGAGCCGGCCATGGACGATGCGCCGTGGCAAATAGAATCGAGTCCGCACCCATCCACTGGGTTCGGTCTCCGTCCACTTCGATCTGACTGGCGCTCTTAGTACCCACGTAAGTCTGTCATCACATTAGCCCATCTGCGGGACTTCTGCCGCGACGCCGTAGCTGGGGATGCGTTTTTTTTCGTTTCCCACAGGCTCCCCGGTTGCCCGCCGATTCCATACCGCATATGATTCAGCGCAATGTCATCCGGTCAGAACTCCAAGCTCAACGGCGATCTTCTCGATAACCAGCAGCCCAGCACCGAGGTTTACGCCGTCCACGGCGCTGATCCCGAGGTGCAAGCCTACGGCATGGCGAAGTATTCGCGCTCAGCCCTTTCCATGCGCGAATCGTTGGCCGAGATCAATGACCAGAAGGCGGAAAAGTTTCTCAACACCTTCTACTTCCAGTACGGACACCGCAGCATCGCCGATCTCGCCCACATCGCTTTTGCCATCGAGCGCTTGTCGATCCTGGCGGCAACTGTAGCTGTGGATGAGCCTCGCTGGGATGGCCAGGAGCGTTCGACTCGCTATCAGGATTTCCAGAAGAGCGGCTACTACGTTCCCGATTTTGCGGACGATGCCGCGGCTGCCGCTCTGTATCGGGAAACAGTGGACCTGCTGTTTGCCGAGTATCGCCACTTCTCCGAGGAAATGTTTCGCTATCTGCTGGCCCGCACGCCCAAGCCTCCGGAAATGAAGCAGGAAGCATACGAACGCACTCTACGTGCCCGCGCCTTCGATATTTCGCGCTATCTGCTGCCCTTGGCCGCAAACACTTCTCTGGGACAGATTGTCAGCGCCCGTACCCTGGAAAACCAGGTGTCGCGCCTGCTGTCGCACACTCACGCCGAGGTGCGCCGGCTGGGCGAACTGTTAAAGCAGGCTGCTCAGGAGCCCGCTTACGACGTTGGCCATGGCAAAGCCAAAGCACTGCTGCAGCAAATCGAACGCGAATCTCCTGCAATGGCCGAGCAGGCCCGAGAATTCCTGCTTCGCCCAGTCAAGGTTGCGCCCACCCTGATGAAGTACTCCGAACCCAACGCTTACGAAATAGAAACTCGCCGCGACTTGACCGCGGCCGCTTCGGAGTTGCTCGCCGGAGTCGCCGTCGACCCTGCGCCGACCGTCGATTTGCTCGACGACGATCCGCTCGAGGTCGAGCTTGCCGCCACGCTGCTCTATCAGTACTCGCATCACCCCTACCGGCAGATTCGTGACGTGGTAGAAGATTTGCCCGAGGCGCAACGCCGCGAGATTATCGATCTCGGTTTGCGGCATCGTGGCCGCCACGATGAAGTCTCCCGCGCCTTTTCTACGGGACAGCAATTCCGTTTCGACATCCTGATGGATATTGGCGGCTTCCGCGACATGCACCGCCATCGGCGCTGCGTGCAGATCGTGCAGGACTATACCGCTGCGCACGGATACGACGAGCCGGTAGAGATCGAATCAGCGGGTTTGGCTTCCCGCTACCAGGCCGTGATGGACCGCGCGCGCAGTACCGCAGCGCAACTCGCTGCTCGCACTGCCGGTGAAGCGGTGGAACAATCGCAATACCTCATCCCTCTGGCCTTCCGTAAACGCACGCTGTTTAAGATGGACCTGGCCGAGGTCATTTACATCAGCGAACTGCGGACGGGTGCGGCTGGCCACTTCTCCTATCGCAACGTAGCCTACGCGATGTACGAAGCCGTGGCCCAGCGGTATCCGGCGCTGGCAAAATACTTCCGGGTGACCGACGTGCGCGAGCCGGTAGATTTACTGAAGCGATAGGCTGCCATGAACCACAGTAAGACGTGTTTCCCTATGACCACACCTCGAGCCGAAATTGTCTGCATTTGGTTGTTATTGTGCTTCTCCTATGCGGCCATTGCCCAGGCTCATCCCCCGAGTACAACGGGAAATAAGGAGGCCCTCGTGGCCCATGCCACTGGATCGTTTGACGTGAAAATCGCACCGCAGTCCGATGACTTCCTGAAGGGCTCGTCCATGGGCCGCATGTCCATCGACAAGCAATTCCACGGCGACCTTGAGGCTGCCAGCAAGGGCGAAATGCTGACCGGCGGCGACGTAGCCAAGGGATCGGCCGGCTATGTTGCAATCGAGCAGGTGACCGGCACGTTGAACGGTCGCAGCGGCAGCTTCATCTTGCAGCACAATGGCACGATGACGCGGGGCGTGCCGCAGCTCACCGTCTCCGTCGTGCCCGATTCCGGAACGGGCCAACTCACCGGCATTTCCGGCACAATGACCATCAAGATCACTGACGGCAAGCACTCTTATGATTTCGCGTACAGCTTGCCGGAATCGCATTGAACTTGCTCAAGAGTCCGCTGAAAAACTGGGTGAGAGGTTTAGAAGGGGCGCAGCTTCAGACTGCGCCCTGGCAAGTCCCTTAAATTTGTCGTCACGAGCACGCCTTTACAGGCTGCAGAAAAAGTCGGAGTCGATGTGTTTTGCAATGGCGTAAGTGTCGATGTGTTTTGAAAGGGCGTAGGTGTCGATCTGTTTTGAAAGGGCGTAGCTTTAGCTACGCCGAAACATGTTCCTTGTATTCTTGTCATCCCGAACCCGGCTTCAGCCGGTGAGGGACCTGCTTTTCGAGTCTTTCACCAAACCGTTCGGGATTTGTTATCCACGCTCTTTCAGACAGCCTGTCAAGGCGTTCTATGCGTTACCGATAGATTAATAACTTCTATGGTATCTGAAAATCTCCTTCGCGATGCCGTTGGCATAATAAGCGGCTTTGGCAAGCTTCCTGTAACCGGCATCACAAACCGATGTGAGACACCAAGGTTCTAGTACTTTCGTTCCTGAACATTCGCTTTTGCTTCGCTTTTTCGCGATTACCGGATGTATAATAAGCCGTCAGTATCCATGCGCTCTTCACTGCGACTTGCCTATTCTCCGACGGCGCCTGTCTCGCTGACCTATCGCAATTCATTTCTACCTGTCCTCCCGGGCTGCGCCGGGAAGGAGCAGCCAAGGAGCAGCACTGATGGCGGATGAAAGAACAGAAAAAGGCCGGGCAATCGACCTGACCATGTCGCAAATCGAAAAACAGTTTGGCAAAGGCTCCATCATGAAATTGGGGAGCAAGGGAGCGGTCGTCCCCATCTCAGTGATTTCCACCGGAGCCATTTCGTTTGACGCGGCATTGGGCGTGGGTGGATTTCCCCGCGGCCGTGTGGTCGAAATCTTCGGACCAGAATCCTCCGGCAAGACGACCATTGCCCTCCAGGTCATTGCCGAAGCCCAGAAGCAGGGAGGCATGGCGGCCTTTGTCGACGCCGAACACGCCCTCGATCCCATCTACGCCGCCAAGTTGGGTGTCGATGTCGACAACCTTCTGGTCTCGCAGCCTGACTACGGCGAGCAGGCGCTGGAGATTGCCGAAGCCCTGGTGCGCTCCGGCGCCATCGACGTGCTGGTGGTGGATTCGGTTGCAGCTCTGGTGCCCAAAGCCGAGTTGGATGGCGAAATGGGCGACAGCCATGTCGGCCTGCAGGCTCGCCTGATGTCGCAGGCCCTGCGCAAGCTCACCGGCATCGTCGCCAAGTCGCATACCTGCATGGTTTTCATAAACCAGATTCGCGAAAAGATTGGCGTCATGTTCGGTAATCCTGAGACCACCAGCGGCGGTCGTGCGCTGAAGTTCTACTCCTCCGTGCGTATCGACATCCGCCGCATTGGCGCTATCAAAGACGGTGACGTAGTGGTGGGTTCGCGCACCCGGGTGAAGATCGTGAAGAACAAGACGGCAGCTCCCTTCCGCGAAGCCGAGTTCGACATGATGTATGGCGAAGGTATTTCCCGCGAGGGCGACCTGCTCGATCTGGCCGTCAACGGAAACATGGTCGAGAAGTCGGGATCGTGGTTCAGTTACAAAGGTGAACGCATCGGCCAGGGCCGCGAAAATGCCAAGACGTTCCTGAAGGAAAATAAAGACATCACCGCCAGAATCGAAACGGATGTGAGAAAGTCGCTGGGCTTGATGTCGGTGGAGGACAAGGCGCAAGCTGCAGCCGCCAATGCCGAAGCCGGACCGACTCCCACACCGAAGGGGCCGGCAGGCCGTAAGTAGGCGAGCTTGACCGCAATTGATTGTGCCTCGCCACTGAAGCCCACGTGCTGCCGGTAGTTGAGGTGCGTTGCCACTGAAGCCGGACGTGCTGCACCGCAGTTGAGGTGCCTCGCCACTGAAGCCCACGTGCTGCCGGTAGTTGAGGTGCGTTGCCACTGAAGCCGGACGTGCTGCACCGCAGTCGAGGTGCCTCGCCACCTGCAGCCCCACGTGCTGCCCGTAGTTGAGGTGTCATGCCGACCGAAGCGGAGGGACCTGCTTGTCGGCCTGGTGCGGAAATTGCGCCTGCGCATTAATAAACCTCAGTGTGCGAGGACAAGATTGCCTCGCACTGCCCGGCCAGCATAGAATCATCCCCGCGCAAATCGCCGCTCCCGAGGTCCCTTGAAGGATATCGTCGCCATCTATCCCGGTTCGTTCGATCCGGTCACGAACGGACATCTGGATCTCATCCATCGGGGAAGCAAACTCTTCGATAAACTGATCGTAGCCATAGCTCGCAACCTCGACAAAGGCGAAGCGCTCTTCGAAATGGAAGAACGCAAGCAGATGCTGGAGGCCATGACCTCGGAGCTCGACAACGTTTCCGTCGACATCTTCGAGGGCCTGCTGGTGACCTATTGCATCACGCAAAATGCCAATGCGGTGTTGCGCGGTATTCGCGCCGTCAGCGATTACGAATTCGAATTGCAGATGGCGCTGATGAATCGCAAGATGGAGCCGCGGGTCGAAACCGTATTCATGATGCCGGCGGAGAAGTATTCGTACCTGAGTTCGCGCATCGTGCGTGAAATTGCCAAACTCGGCGGACCTCTTACCGGCTTGGTGCCAGAATTGGTCGAAGAGCGGGTGCGCAAGAAAATTGCGCAGAAACACAGGTCACCTACCGGAGCCCAACGGGTATGACTGACTCGACCATGACGGCATCGGGAACTCAGCTCTCTTCGTTCCTGACTAACCGGATTCAGCGCATCGAGGTCTCTGCCACCATGGCCGTGGCCAGTGAAGCCGAGAAGCTGCGTGCGAGCGGTGCCGATCTGGTGGATTTTGGCCCTGGCGAACCACACTACGCCACGCCCGAGCACGTCAAAGACGCGGCCATCGCGGCCATCCAGAACAACTTTACGAAATACACGGCGGTGGGTGGCACGGCTGAACTACGCCAAGCCATTGTGAACCGTCACGCGGCCGACTTCGGCTCCGCTTACACCCTTGCCGACTGCATCGCCTCGACCGGCGGCAAACATGCCCTGTTCAACGCTATCCAGGTTCTGGTCGACCGCGGCGATGAAGTCATCGTTCCGGTGCCGTACTGGGTTTCGTTCAAAGACATCGTCCGCTATGCCGGCGGCGAACCGGTTTACCTCGCGACTGACGAACGCCATGACTTCGCCTTGACGGCCGACATGGTGGAACGGGCGATTACTCCCCGCACTAAGGTCATTCTGTTGAATTCTCCGAACAATCCTTCGGGAGCCGTGATGAAGCCGGAGGACATGACGGCGGTTCTCAAGCTGGCCCATGATCGCGGCATCTATGTTGTTTCCGACGAGTGCTACGTCTACTTGAATTACACCGGGCGTTTGTTCTCGGCGGGATGTGTTCATGAAGTCAAAGAGCGCTTGATCGTTATTGGCTCTCTGTCGAAAACCTACGCCATGACCGGCTGGCGCCTGGGTTATGCCCTCGGCCCGGCGCCCATCATCAGCGCCATGCACAAGCTGCAGAGCCAGAGCACGTCGAACCCGACATCCATCGCGCAAAAGGCCGCAGTTGCGGCCCTGAGTGGATCGCAGGATTGCGTCAAGCAGATGCGGGCCGGCTACATCTCGCTGCGTGACAAGGTTATCGAGGGATTGCGAGCGCTCCCCGGAATTACCTGTGCGTTGCCGGAGGGAGCGTTTTACGCCTATCCCAACGTCAGCCATTATTTCGGTCGCGGCGGGATGAATTCGGCAGCCGACGTGGCTCACAGGCTGCTGCATGACGCGCACGTGGTGGTGATTCCGGGCGAAGGCTTTGGAACGCAAGATCACCTCCGGATTTCGTACGCAACTTCGGAAGAAAACCTGCAGCGAGGCTTAGAACGAATGCGCAATTTCTTCGCCAGCGTGTAAGCTGAGAAAGCGACTGCAACAGACCTTTTTATTTTGTCATCACGGGCGGGCGCCAGCCCGCGAGGGATCTGCTTTTCCGTTTTCTAGCGTCGAGCTGTTTTGCTGAAACTGCATGGCTGAACTCTATCCATTCCTGCTGATTCCCATCTTCGACGAACGCCCGTGGGGTGTTCGAGATCTGCGCCCCATCTACACCAGGATCGTGAAGGAGCCCATCGGCGAAAGCTGGCTGACCTGGGAAGATAACCGCATCGCTAATGGCCCGTTTGCTGGCCGAACTCTGGGCGATCTTTGCAAGCAATTCGGCCGCGATCTGGTCGGTCAGGCCGCCTGTTACGAAGATCGCTTTCCGTTGCTGGTAAAGTTTCTGTTTCCCGGAGACAAGCTGTCGGTGCAGGTGCATCCCGATGACGAGCAGGCGCAAAAGAACGGTTACCCCTGCGGCAAGACAGAATGTTGGTATGTCTTACACGCCGAGCCCGGGGCTCAGGTCGCTCTTGGTCTGAAGCCGGGCGTGACGCTGCCACAATTCGAGCAGGCCATCCACGACACTCGCGCCGAAGAGTTGCTGAACTGGATCGAGGTTCACGCCGGCGATATGCTCTACGTGGCCGCCGGAACGGTACACACTATCGGCGGCGGAATGGTGCTGGTGGAGACGCAACAGACCTCCGATATCACCTACCGCTTGTACGACTACGGCCGCCCTCGCGAACTGCACGTTGCCGACGGGCTGGCCGCGATCAAGCTGCAATCCCATGCCGGCAAGCTAGTGCGGCGTAAAGAGGCCGAGTCCAATGTCCTGGTGCGGTCGCCGTTCTTCCAGGTCGAAAAGATTCGGCTGCGCGAGCCTCTGCATTCCCAGGTCACGCCCGATTCGCCGCACGTCATAGTCGCGGTAGACGGCTCGGGAATCGTGGAATCGCAAGGCATGGAGCCGATCAGCTTTGCCACGGGCGACGCAGTCGTGATTCCAGCCAGCCTGCGCGACTACACGGTCCGGCCGCAGTGGGAGTTGGAAGTTATGCGCATGTCGCTGCCCATCGGCGCGGTCGCGGAGCCCCAGACCGTACTTCCGCAATCCGTCAGCGCAAAATAGATATTCACCACAGAAACACAGAGAAGCATCGGTGTAGCACCCTTGCACGCCCCGAATGCGACCGAAACCTCTTGCGCGTCGCGCACCGCGCCATTCTTCAGTAGAATCAAGAATTCAAATTACTCTGTGCCTCTGTGTCTCTGTGGTGAAAAGACTTGGCCAATAATTTCTATCCCGTCATTCTCGCTGGTGGCCGCGGTACGCGTTTCTGGCCCTTGAGCCGCAAACGCATGGCCAAGCAACTGCTTCCCCTCAACAGCAGCAAAAGCATGATTCAGGAGACGGTCGAGCGCCTGCTGCCGTTGGCCAAGGCGAGACAATTCTGGATCATCACCAATGAAGATCTGCGCGGCGCCATCGTCCGCCAGTTAAAGAAGCTCGACAAGAAACAGATAGTCGCCGAGCCAGTTGGAAGAAACACGGCGCCGGCTATCGGGCTGGCGGCCTTTCTCCTGGCTCGTCACGATCCCACGGCCGTGATCGGCATGTTTCCTTCCGACCACGTGATTACCGACGAAAAGCGTTTTCGCGACGACATCCAGCGTGCCGCTACGATCGCGGCAGAGGGCGCGAACATCGTCGTTATCGGAATCAGGCCGACACGCGCGGAAACCGGCTACGGTTACATCGAAGTGAGCGCCCAAAGCCAGAAGCCAAGTGCTAAGCGCCAAGTGCCAGGTGCCTTTTTTGTGCGGCGCTTTACCGAAAAGCCTTCTGCCGACGTCGCGGAGCAGTTCGTCAAGGACGGAAACTTTTTCTGGAACAGCGGTATGTTCGTCTGGAGCGCGCGCACGCTGGCCGACGCCCTGCGCGAGCATCTGCCGAACACCGCGCCCTTGCTCGACGAAATAGCCGCCAGCTACGGCACGCGAAAGTTTGCCAAGACATTCGCCAAGCTCTATCCCAAGTGCGAAAACATTAGCATTGACTATGCGGTGCTGGAACCGCGTTCGGCCAGGGGTGAAGGCAAGTCGGCCTTATTTTGCATTCCCGCGAGCTTTGGCTGGAACGATCTGGGCTCCTGGACCGCTCTCTATGAGCACCGTAACGGCGGTCAAGACGATGGCGCCAATGTCATCACCTCCCAGCAGAGCTTTACCCTCAATGCGACAGGCAACTTCATCCACTCCGGACGGAAATTCGTAGCGGCCGTAGGAGTCAACAATCTGGTCGTAGTCGAAACCGACGACGCGTTGCTGATCACCACGCGCGAACATTCGCAGGATGTCGGCAAAGTGGTGAAGCATCTCGACGAGAAGAAGCTGAAGCGGCTGGTGTAACGGCAGGAGTGGCCGACGAGGGTGAGCCGGTAGCGGAACACAGCCGCCTCGCATGCATGCTCCTGGCCCGATTTGGATTGCGGCGGTTTCTATGTGACCGCCATTCTCGTTATTCACGACGCCGCTGTTTAGAATGAAAGAGAGCTGCCCGGTCGGGCAGCACAGGACAACATTATGAGTACGAATCTTCCAAAATCGTGGAACGCGCGGCTGGATAAGCTGACCCATACATGCGGCTGCAATCATTGTGAGACCGCGCCTCCTGAAGTTACTCAGTTCATCGAGGACCTGGAGGAGGTTTACCAGGCGAAAAACATGTTGCAGGTGATTCGTCTTTTGAACGACCGTACCTTCACGCTGGACGAAGCGGCGGAACAGCTTGCCAGGATGTCCCGGCCTGATGATGACAGCCGCCACCAGATGCGAAGCGCTGCTGAGCTCACGTCGAAGGATCACGACAGATAAGGCAGGAGGGCATTCTGGCAACGCAAATCAAGTTCGGTACCGACGGATGGCGGGGCATCATCGCCGACGACTTCACGTTCGACAACGTTCGCCGCGTTGGCAATGCCATGGCAACCTACGTTCACCAGCATGAGGATGCAAGCAAGGGCCTGGTCGTCGGCTACGACACGCGATTTGCCTCGCAGCGCGCGGCGGAAATTATCTCCGAGGTTCTCGCCGCCGCGGGAATTGGCGTGCGGCTCTCAGACGATTACACGCCGACTCCGGCGCTGTCGTTCGCGGTGAAGGATCTTGGCGCGGCCGGCGGAGTGATGATCACCTCCAGCCACAATCCCTTCAACTGGAACGGCGTGAAATACAAGGCCAGTTATGGCGGGTCGGGAACGCCTGCGATCATGCGGTCTATCGAAGCCGAACTGGATTCGCCGCGTGTGGAACGCAAAGGCGGCAGCGTCGCCGTCAGTGATTTCAAGACTCCCTATATTGCGGCCATCAAGAACTTTGTCGACCTGAAAGCCGTCCAGAAAGCCGGCTTCAAGTTTGCCGTCGATGTGATGTATGGCGCCGGCCGTGGCGTACTGAAAGGCATTTTCGCTGAGAGCGGGATTAACCACCTTGAAATCCGAGGCGAGCTGAACCCGCTGTTTCCCGGCATTAATCCTGAGCCAATCGCGCCGCACATCGCGATGCTGCAGGAGGTCGTGGTGCGCGAGCGTTGCCAGGCAGGGATGGCCACCGACGGCGATGCCGACCGCCTGGGTGCGGTCGCCGAGGACGGTAGCTTCGTCGATGCCCACAAATGCTTTGCGGTAATCCTGGAGTGGATCCTGAAGCGCAAGCAGTGGCCGGGCGAAATCGTGCGCGCCTTCAACACCACCCGCATGCTCGACCGCATCGCCGCAAAATACGGTCGCAAGCTGCACGAGTGCGGCATCGGCTTCAAATACATCTGCGACCTGATGCTGGAACGCGACATCCTGATTGGCGGCGAAGAGTCGGGCGGCATCGGCATTCGCCGGCATCTGCCGGAGCGCGACGGTATTCTGAATTCCTTGTTGTTGGCCAATATCATGGCCGACGAAGGCAAACCGCTGGGACAACTGGTGCGCGACCTGCAACAGGAATACGGCGAGCACCATTATGGCCGCATCGATCTTCACCTGAGCAATGACGTGAAAGACGATGCCATGCGTCGCGCGCAAGCCAAGCCCGGCAGGATGGGTAGCTTTGGCGTACAACAGATCCAGACGCTGGACGGCGTGAAGTTCTTCCTCGATGCTCCGACTTTCGGAAATGGCGCTGAAGCCTGGGTCCTGATTCGCGCTTCTGGAACCGAGCCTCTGCTGCGGGTTTATTGCGAAGCGGCCTCGCCGGCGCTGGTTGTCCAAATTCTAAAGGAGACCGAGGCCTTCGTTCGGGCCGGCGATCTTCAGCTGGTGGATGCAGCGACCGACTCCGGAAGACGGGCCAATTGAGCCCTCCCAAAGCCATCGGAACCATGTAAAATAAGGGTTTGCGCGGTTCCCGCATCTCCCTGAACTGCGCCGCATCTACTAACAGGCACCCTTAAAACGCACCTACGGAGAGGACGCACTTATGGCTACAACCACAACTCCCGCGCGGGAGGGGACTCGCATTGCCGCCACCATTAACAACGCTCGCATCCCAACCGAATTCAAGAACGAGCCTTCGGTTGATTTCAGCAATCCCGAAAACACGCGCCGCATGCGCGCCGCTATCGAGAAAGTTCGCAACGAGCTAGGTCACGAATACGACCTGGTCATCGGCGGACGGCGGGTGAAGACCGACGAGAAAACCCATTCGTTGAACCCGGCCAGGCCGTCGGAGGTGGTTGGCATTCACCAGGCAGCGGGCGCAGCCGAAGTCGAGCCTGCGATGCAAGCCGCGCTGAAGGCCTTCGAGACCTGGAAGTACTCCTCCGTCGAGGAGCGCACCACCTTGCTGTTCCGCGTGAGTCACCTGCTGCGCGAGCGCAAATTTGAGTTGATGGCCTGGTTGGTATTCGAAGTCGGGAAGAACTGGCCCGAAGCAGATGGCGACGTCGCCGAACTGATTGATTTCTGCGATTTCTACGCTCTGGAAGCGATTCGCCTGTCGCAGGCTGAGACGCCGGTGCAACTGCCGGGTGAACGCGACTGGCTGCGTTACATCCCGCTGGGTGTGGGTGCTGTGATTCCTCCGTGGAACTTTCCGGCCGCAATTATGGGCGGCATGACGCTGGCTTCGATTGTCTGTGGCAACACGGTTGTGCTGAAGCCCTCGGGCGATTCGCCAACCATTGCTGCTAAGTTTTTCGAGATCCTGGAAGAAGCCGGTTTGCCGGACGGCGTGGTCAACTTCTGTCCCGGCCACGGGAATAGTTTTGGCAACGCCATCGTCGAGCATCCCCAGACGCGCTACATCGCATTCACCGGATCGAAGGAAGTGGGCCTGCTGATCAATCAGCGGGCGGCCACGCAGCGACCGGGCCAGATGTGGATCAAACGTACCATCCTGGAGATGGGCGGCAAGGACTCGATTGTGGTCGATGCAGACGCCGATCTGGATGCCGCGGTCGAGGGGGTGGCGAGTGCGGCATTTGGCTTCAGCGGACAAAAGTGTTCGGCTTGCTCGCGGGCGATCGTCGACGAGCGCATCTACGACAAGTTCCTGCAGCGCCTGAAGGAGCGGGTCGAGAAGATTACCGTGGGCGATCCGACCCTGAATCCAGCCATGGGCCCGGTGGTCAACGAGAAATCGATGAAGACGATTCTCGGCTATATCGAGAAGGGAATTGCCGAAGGCGGCCGGCTCATTACTGGCGGCGAGCGGGCCACTGGCGCGGGTGAAGGCTACTTCCTCCAGCCCACGGTGATTGCCGATGTCGATCCCATGGCTACCATCTCGCAGCAGGAGATCTTTGGACCCGTGCTGGCAATAATCAAGTCGCACAACTTCGAGCACGGTCTGCAGATCGCCAACAACACCGAGTTCGGATTGACCGGCGCGGTCTACACCACGTCGGATGACAAGATCGAGGTGGCCAAGCAGCAATTCCACGTGGGCAACCTGTACATCAATCGCAAGTGCACCGGAGCCATGGTGGGCGCGCATCCGTTCGGCGGCTTTAACATGTCAGGTACGGATTCCAAAGCCGGCGGCCCGGATTACTTGTTGTTGTTTACCCAGGCCAAGTCGATTGGCCAGAAGATCACCAAGTAACTTCCTCAGCTTTGCGGGGTTGCGGCCGGAGAGAGCATGCTCCGGCCGTTTTCTTTTAGCGCACCCACAATCGTCAGAACCACTGGTGATAAGATCGAACGCTTCGGCGGCGGGCGGTTCCGATGAACCGGACGCCATTTTCCCGCTCTGCCAGAGAGACTTGTGAGATACGACTCCGCCCAGTTATTGCTGGTTGTTGATTTGATCGGCACCTTCGTCTTCGCCGTCGAAGGCGCAACGGCAGCCATCGAGGGTGATCTCGACTTACTGGGCTTGATGGTGCTGGCGTTTGCCACGGCGCTGGCTGGCGGCATCATTCGCGATCTGCTGATTGGAGCGATTCCCCCGGGAGCCATTCGTGATTGGCGTTACGCCGCAGTGGCATTCGTGGCGGCTGCGGTCGTATTTCTCTGGCATCATTATGTGAGTCAGGTCCCCCAGTCCTTCATTGTGGTAGTTGACGCCGCCGGGCTGGCGTTATTCTCGGTCGCCGGAGCTGCCAAGGCATTGGATTATGGAATCCATCCGTTTCTGGCCGTATTGATGGGCGGCATCACCGGGGTCGGCGGCGGCACGGTCCGCGATCTGCTGCTGGCGCGGGTGCCCACCGTTCTTCGTTCCGACATTTACGCCGTGGCCGCGCTTGCCGGCGCAGCAATCATGGTCATTGGCATGAGTTGGGGATTACCTGCAACTTTGATGACTGTCGCCGGCTCGGTGGTGTGTTTTGTCCTGCGGGTAGTTGCCGTTTGGCGGCATTGGAATCTGCCCCGAGTGCTCCATTGAGCACGTTAAAGGGGGCGCTTGGATTCGCGTTTGCCGACCTGGCGAACACTGCTTAGCACGACAGCTCTCAAGACTGTCATCCTGAGCGAAGCGACCGCAGAGCGCGCAGTCGAAGGACCCCTATTGCTGCCTAAACGACAGGCTGGTCTGATTCCCGTAAGACGGCATATCTTCGAATTGCATGACGACTTCGTATAACCAGATTGCCGGGCGTAGTGTGGAGCGCCTCGCCGCTCTCAGCGACGGCATCTTTGCAGTCGCGATGACCCTGCTGGTGCTTGACCTTCGCGCTCCGGCGGCTGCGGCAATCCATAGCGAGCCCGAGCTGGGACGCGCCCTGGTGGCTCTCGCCCCGCGCCTGGTCATGTACATGATGAGTTTCATGACCCTGGGCATCTTCTGGGTCGGCCAGCAAACCCAGCTGAACCATCTGGCACGCTCCGATCGCAGCCTGTCCTGGATACACCTGGCGTTCCTCTTTCTGGTCTCGATAACGCCCTTTTCGACGGCGCTGCTGGCCGAATTCATCCAGTACCGTCCCGCCCTGCTGGTCTATTGGCTGAATATTTTGTTCCTGGGGACCACGCTGTATTTCAGTTGGACCTGCGCCATGCGAGCCGGACTGGTCAAGCGCGATCTGCCGCCCGAGATTCCGCTTGCCATCAAACGCCGCATCCTGATCGGCCAGTCGTTCTACGCGTTCGGTGCGCTGCTGTGTGTCTTTCTCAATACTTATTGGAGCATCGGTTTCATCGTCATGGTTCAGCTCTATTACGTCATAGCGCCGCGTCTTCCGGGGCAGTCCCGCCACAGCAGGATGGAGGGATGAAAATCATTACCGTGAATCCAACGGCCGGCAGTCAGTAAAATCCCGAAGAGGTGGTTTCATGGATACACAATCGCATGCGGTTGATTTTGCAGCTTTGAAGGAGCGCATGAAGGCCATGTGGTCGGCCGGGGATTTTGGCCAGCTGGCCCCATTTATTGCCGACGAAGCTGAGCGGTTTGTCGCGCGCTTGAACTTGCAGCCGGGGGCAAGAGTGCTGGATGTAGCTTGCGGCACCGGCAACACGGCGATTCCGGCGGCCCGCGCCGGCGGCGTGGTTACCGGCGTCGATATTGCTCCGAATTCGCTCGAGTCCGCCAGGCAGCGGGCGCTCGCGGAAGGCTTGACCGTGCAATTCGACGAAGGCGATGCCGAAGAACTGCCCTATCCGGATGGCCAGTTCGACGTGGTTATCAGCATGTTTGGAGCGATGTTCGCGCCGCGTCCGCAGAAAACGGCTGTCGAGCTGGCCCGGGTTTGTCGCTCGGGTGGCCTGATCGCGATGGCCAATTGGACGCCGCAGGGGTTCGTGGGGAAAAGCTTTCAAATCAGCAGTCGCTATGCGCCGCCCCCGCCGGGAGTTCCCGCTCCGGCGCTTTGGGGAGAGGAATCGATTGCGCGCGAGCGCTTCGCAAGCGTGGCCGCGTCGTTTGAAGCGCACCGTCGCGAACTGGTCTTCGATTATCCTTTCGGGCCGGCTGAGGTAGTGCAGTTCCATCGCATGCATCTAGGACCGGCAAAGACCACCCATGCCCGGCTCGATGAGGAAGGCCGGCGCCAGCTAACAGCGGAGATGGATAAGCATTATTCCCAGCACAACCAGGGTGACGCTCACCGCACTGTGATTCGCAGCGAATATCTCGATATTCACGTTCGGAGGACGTAAGAGGCTGTCACGGCGTGTCGTGACCCCTGCACTTTCGCGCCTGCGCTCTCGATGCCAAGCTCTACCACGGGAGATGCGCACATGTGGCTCAAAGCTCTCGCCGTCGTCGCCGTCATTCTCTTCTTCGCTTGACTCATCGCGGTGCTCCAGGGCTGGAGCAAGAGTAATCTCACCGTACGCTTGATCAACGTAGCTTTCATAGTCGGCATGGCTGCAGCTGCAGCTTGGGGCGTCAGAAAGTTGCTGGGTCATCACGCCCATTGAGGGCGACAACGCTGGGGTTCCCGTCGCATTTGGCCGCCAGGCCCTGTGCCCCGGGTATAGCCTGCACCACTGAATCACGGCGCGCTCCCAGCCATTTCAAGACAAATCTGGGCCTGCGGACAAACCCGTACATTTTCTCGCCCGCATTTTGGATCGATTCCGTTCCTAGGAGCGAGAACTCCAGCGAGCGCGCTCCATGATGGCGCTGGATTCCATCCCTTGATATTCTTTTCGTTCTTTCCGGAAATGCCTTATGCGAAACCTGATTGCGATTCTTGTTTCCTCGCTGCTTCCGCTTCTAGCGGGAGCGCAAAGCAAGCCTCATCCCCTGGCTTTCGAGGATCTGGCCACACTCCACCACGCCGACGTCATTGCGGTTTCTCCAGACGGCAAAACGCTGCTTTACCGGGTGAGATACGGAGGAACCAAGGGTCCCGATAACACCGAATGGAAGTTGATGCCGGTCACGGGTGGCGAATCCAGAACCCTCACCGTACCGGAGAAATTCACGCCTGCCGGGTTTACGCGCGACGGCTCCGCTCTCTATGGGATCTACGAGATGAACAAAAGAGCGCAGTTAGCCACCTTGCAGCTTGCATCTGCCAACACGCCTGCCGCGGCCGCAGCTGCGCCGGTTCCTCTGACGGCCCTCCCTCGGGGTATTCACTCCGCATTGATCTCGCCCGACGGATCTCACTATGCGCTTTTGGGCGATCCGCGACTGCCCGACCCGCTGGAGGATGTGCACACCGTCATCGAAGCTGATCGGACCAGCCTGTACGTCATCAAGGCTGATGGCTCAGACGGCGCCTGGTGGTGTCCCACATTGCGGGATGTCGCAGAAGAGGGCATTGCCTGGTCAGCCGATGGAGCTTCCCTGGCGGTCTTGTCGCAAACTCCTAAGATTGGTTTTCACTCGGTACGATCGTTTATCGACCTGTGCAGTTCCGCGGGTGCCCACCATGTCGCGACCATCGACAACGCTGCCAGCAACATTGCTTTCACGAACGGCGGTAAAGATCTGGCATTTCTCAGCACCACCTCGCCAGTCCTGACTCCGGATCATGTCTGGACCGTTTCGATCGCCGGCGGAAGCCCGCTAGATCGCACGCCTGCACTGAAGGCTAGCGCCATCCATCTGTCCTCCGACGCTGACGGCGATGTCTGGGTCACGGTAGCCCACGGGGTGCAGGCGGAAGTCGACCTGTTCCGGAACAACTCTCTGGTGACGACCTATACCTGGCCCGATGGAGCGGTGGAAGGCGGCCCGGTATCGCCGCAGATCGCGCATGCGCCCAAAGTAAGGGCTTTCACCGTGGGCGATCCCCGGCACACTGCCAACGTCGCCATCGCGCAGGACGGCAAGCTGGTAAAGGTAACCAACGAAGCCGACGATCAACTGGCGAAGATTGCCTTGGGCGAGGTCCGTGCCGTTCATTGGACGAGCCAGGAAGGCATTGCTTTAGAGGGCATCGTTACTTTCCCGGCGGACTATCACAAAGACCGGCGCTATCCGTTCATGGTGCTGCCTCACGGCGGCCCGGAATCGAACGACCTGCTGGTGTTCGACATGTTTACCCAGTGGTTTGCCGGTCTAGGCTACGTTGTTCTGCAGCCGGAATATCGCGGCTCGACCGGATACGGTACAGATTTCTTGAGCGCCATCTACCAGCATTTTGGCGATCGCGCCTATCGCGATGTGGACAGTGCAACCGATTATGCCATCGCCCAGAGCTGGGCCGATCCGGGTCGCCTGACGATCTTTGGCTGGAGCGCCGGCGGCTTTATGACAGCCTGGACCGTGACTCAGACGCACCGCTACCGGGCCGCGATTGAAGGCGCCGGAATCACTGACTGGCTCAGCTTTATGTGGACCAGCGACGTGCAACAGATCGATTACGATGCTCGCTGGCCAGACCAGGATCCGGAGGCATTTACGGTGTTCTCCGCCGTCATGCACTCGGACAGCGTGGTCACGCCGTTGCTCATTCTGCATGGCGCGGCCGATCAGCGGGTACCCACCTATCAGGGGCGAGAGTTGTTTGAAGTGCTGGCGGCCCGAGGCAAGACCACGCGCATGGTAACCTATCCCGGTTCGCCGCACTTTCCCACAGTGTGGGAGCAGCGCCAGGATGTGTTTCGCGAAATTGCCGCTTGGCTGGCCCGCTATAACCCTTGAGATAACTTTGCGACTTGCCGATCACACTAAGGAAAGGCAAAACCTATGAAGAGCCGTACTGCGCGATATCTTTGGCCGTTTCTTGTTCTATCGTGGCTTACTGTCGCGGCCTGGGCGCAGACCGATCCCCTACCCTCGTGGAATGATGGACCGGCCAAACAGGCGATCCTGAACTTCGTTCATGTCACCACCGATCAAACAAATGCGAACTATGTTCTGCCCGGGGACCGCTTCGCCACCTTCGATCAGGATGGGACCACCTGGGTTGAGCACCCTATGTATACCCAGATGGTCTATGTCTTTCAGCAGGTGGTCGCTCTGTCACCGCAGCATCCCGAGTGGAAGACCACCGAGCCTTTCAAGTCGGTCATTGCCGGCGACAAGGCAGCCATGGCGAAGTTCAGCGACCACGAGCTGTTAGCCATCTTTGCTGCTACCCAGACCGGGATGTCGGTGGAAGCCTTCCAGGCGATGGCCAAAGACTGGCTCGCCAAAGCGAAGGACCCACGCTGGCAACGCGCCTATACCGAACTCATCTACCAGCCCATGCTAGAAGTGATGCAATACTTGCGCGCCAACGGATACCGGACTTACATCGTAACCGGAGGTGGGCAGGACTTTGTGCGAGTGTATGCGGAGCAGACGTACGGCATTCCTCCCCAACAGGTGATCGGCAGCGCGGTGCAGACGGAGTACACCTATAACCGGCAGGGCCAGGGAATCCTGATGCGCCCGCCGAAACTGCTGCTGAACAACAATTTTTCCGGAAAGCCGGAGGACATCTACCTGTTTATCGGCGGCCATCCTCAGGCTGCGTTCGGCAACTCGACGGGCGATCAGCAAATGCTGGAATACACCCAAGCGGGTGGCGGAGCGTCACTGGAGATGCTGGTGCTGCACGACGACGCGCAACGCGAGTACGCTTACGGTCCGGCTCAGGGACTGCCGGCAACCGGCGTCGGCACGTTCACGCAGGCACTCTACGACGAAGCCAAGTCGAAAGGCTGGACCGTCATCAGCATGAAGAACGATTGGAAACGTATTTTTGGGTTTGAGAAATAGCCGCAGCGATCAAACAAGCAGGAGCAATCATGCGCAAACCTCGTCAACCATATCGCCGTACAGGACCGGCCACGCTCCTTACGGCGGTAGCGAGAGCTCTTTCGCATTCCTCGCTGCGCAGCGACCGAATCGGCGTTCACCTGAATCAGAAAGGCGTGCTGGTGGGGCTGGAAGCGTCGTTCTAGAAGCTGCCAGGGCTGCGGAGCATTCCCCAATCAGCTTTGTTGACAAGGACTGACTCCTGAGCCGAACGTACCGTCCCCCTGAAGTGTATAGAATGAAGGCAGAGGGTCGTGCGGAGCCATGAGAAGCTGGTCAGTCCCGGCAGGACGTCTGTTCGGAGTGGATATCCGCATCCACCTCACCTTCCTGTTTCTGCTGGCTTTTGTCTGGTTCACGCAGTCGGTAGCAATGGGCACCACGGGTGCGGTTCGTGGAGTGGCGCTGGTCGTCATCATTTTTGGCTGTGTAGTGCTCCATGAATTGGGACATGCGCTGGTTGCCCGCCGTAGTGGAGTAGCGGTTCGCTCCATCATCCTTTTGCCCATCGGTGGCGTCACCCTGATGGAAGATGTGAGCCAGCGAAACGCCGATTCGGCGCGCGACATACGCATCGCGGTCGCCGGACCGCTGGTGAACCTGGCGATCGCCGCAGTGTCGGGCGTATTCATCCTGATCTTTCTACCGCAAGCCAATCTGTGGGGTCATCCTTTCGTCCATGCCGGCAATCTGCCTCGCGCCTTGTTCTGGGGAAATGTCTTTCTGGGAGGCTTCAACCTTCTGCCGGCTTACCCCATGGACGGTGGTCGGATCTTGCGGGCGGTTCTAGCCGAGCGCATGGACTACGTGCACGCCACCCGGCGCGCTGTAACCATTGGGCAGGCCTTCGCCATGCTGTTTATCTTCCTGGGCGTCTGGAACACCTGGCTGATGTTGATTGGCTTCTTCCTCTTCGTCGGCGCGCAGCTTGAAGACCGGTCGGTAGTTTTTCAATCGGTCCTGGATAGCGTGCGCATGGAAGACGTGATGCTTACCGGGTTTTCCACGTTATCGCCCGCCGACACCCTGGAAGACGCGCTCCATAAAGCGGTGCACACCTTGCAGGACGACTTTCCGGTGGTTCGGGGCAGCGACATGGTAGGCGTCATCAGCAAGCAAGGCATCGTGGATGCGCTGCGCCTGGGCGGCAACGGCTATGTACAGTCGGCCATGGTGCGGGCCTTCGATATTGCCCAGCGGACCGATTCCCTGGGTTCGGCCTTTCGCAAGCTGGGAGCCAAGGGTCTGAACATGATCCCCGTGGTCGATCAACAGCGGCTGGTGGGAATTGTCACCATGCAAAATCTGATGCACAGCATGGCTCTGCTGGCCGAGTCGCGCAGGCTGAGGAAGCAGCAGGAAAACGAATAAGGAAATTCTGATTAGCTCCCGCCTTGAAAGGGACGCCCTTCAGGCCTTCCGTTAAGTATCCCGAGATCCTCCGGCTTTAGCGCCGCGGGATCTCGTTTCCATTGGATCAGGGCTGCCTTAGCGCCATCTGCGAAGGGTCATTTCCGCAAAACGAACCCGTTTCCCCAGGTTACTAAAGTCCCAAAGTTTTGATTCGAACTGTGGATTCTGATCGCTAGCGGCGCTGCGCGGCCCGGGTACGCCTGCCGGAAGCCGCGCGCAGCGGCCCGGTTCCAGTGGGTGGCTTGCGTTCGCCGTCGACCAGTTGCTTCAGCACCACCGCGTTGTTGTGCTCTTCATCCTTGGAAGAAAACAATAACGTGAGGCGACGCCGTTCCTGCCGCAGTGCATAGAGTTCCTGCAGCGCTGCGTTCGCCGATTCTGACGAGAGTTCCTTCAGATATTGCTGCCGAAACTTGGTCCACTGCTGGCGGTGCGCATGGAACCATTTGCGCAACTCATTCGACGGCGCCAGATCTTTCAGCCACGCGTCTAACGCGACCTCGGCTTTCTTCAGGCCGCGCGGCCATAGGCGGTCAACCAGAACGCGGGCGCCGTCGTGTGGCGAAGGCTTCAGGTAGACGCGTTTGAGGACAACCGTCATGCGAGGTGTATTCTAACTCTGATGGCGGCACGATGTCGGCCTCCACAAATCTACCCTCCCCACCCTGGAAGGAACGTTGAAGCCAAAGCCCGCGCGGTTCGTCCCCTTAGCTGCCATCGTCCTGATCATCATCGCTATCCTGAGCGCTTGCGACTCCGAGCCCCGTAAGACCGATGCCGAGCTGGGACTGAACCCGCAGCAAGGCAGCGGAAGGCGAGTTTACGAAACCCGCTGCGCCGATTGCCACTATGCCTACAGCACTCACAACCTGCGAGGACCCAGCCTGAACGGCCTGTTCAAGAAACAGTTTATGAAGAACGGAATGCCGGCAAACGACGAGCGCGTTTCAGACGTCATTCTGTTAGGACGAGCTAGGATGCCGGGTTTCCAGCAAAAACTTACGCAGCAGCAGTTCGACGATCTGCTGGCGTACCTGCATACCTTGTGAGAGATGCCGCGATTCGTCGTTCGCTCTTCGCCTTTCGCTGGCCGCTCCAAGCTTTTAGGTCTTTGCGTTCATAAAACCGATAAGACAATAACGTCGATTACATTTGCCGGCTAACAGCTAAAGGCCAAAAGCCAGGAGCCAAGCGAACCTGGCACAAGGAAAAACGAACAGCGACTTTCCGACGCTATACAATATCTATATCGACATGGCTACCGCTCCTGAACTGATCCAGATTGACATTGGCCCGCACCGGCCGGTCTCGAAACCCGACTGGCTGAAGGCGCGCGCGCCCATGGGCGAGAACTATCACAACCTTAAGGCTCTGGCGCGCAGTCTCGATTTGCATACGGTTTGCGAGTCGGCGCATTGCCCGAATATTGGCGAATGCTGGAACCATCGCACCGCAACCTTCATGCTGCTGGGAAATTTGTGCACCCGCCGCTGTGGCTTTTGCGCTGTGCCCAAGGGGCGCCCGCAGCCTATTGATTTTGAAGAACCGCGCCGGGTGGCCGAAGCCGTCGAGAAGCTGGCGCTGAAATTCGCGGTGGTGACCAGCGTCAATCGGGACGATGACAATATTGGAGGTGCTCGGGTTTTCGCCCACACCATTAGCGAAATCCGCCGGCGCGTTCCCGATTGCCGGGTCGAGGTTCTGATTCCTGACTTCCAAGGTCTGGAAGAGCCTCTGCAGATCGTGATGGATGCCCGGCCCGACATCCTGAACCATAACACCGAAACTGTGCCGCGTCTCTATCGCGTCGCCCGCTCGGGCGCCCGCTACGAACGTACTCTGCGGCTGCTGGATCGCGCCAAGGAGATGAATCCGGCGATTCCCACCAAGACTGGCGTGATGGTTGGCCTGGGCGAGAGCAGCGACGAATTGCTGGAAGTGTTTGGCGATCTGGCGGCCCGCAAGGTCGACATTCTCACCATCGGCCAGTATCTGCGGCCCTCGAAAGACCACTTGCCGGTGGCGCGGCTTTACCCGCCCGAAGAATTCCGCTTCCTGAAAGAAGAATCGCTGAAGATGGGATTCCGGCATGTGGAATCAGGCCCGCTGGTGCGATCCAGCTATCACGCGCATGAGCAGGCCGACGCGGGGACGCGGGTTGTTTAAACAGATTGGCACCGTCTTAAGGGCTGAAGCCTGCTTGTGACGACAAGAAATATAGGGCTCGCGACCGCCTGGCTTCAGCCACGCCCCTTCAAAATCAACTCACACCCAGGTTTTTTCAGCGGGGCGTTCCCAGGGTCGCCTCAGCTAAGCGCTCGTAACAAATCCTTTCATCTTCCGCAGCAGCGACTCCGGCGCCTGCACTTCCAATTCCACGAAGCCGTCGCGGTACTGCCGCGACAGGACGACCGACTTGGCATCGAGCGCCGCCAGCGCCCTGCCTTCTGACTGCGGCACTCGCAGGTGTACGGTCTGTATAGGATCTTCGGCGATTTTCGCGTCGATCAGCTCCAATAACTTGTCCAGCCCCGTCCCTTTTGCAGCTGAGACGTGAATCACGCTGTCCGTGTCGCGGAGGCTCGCCTGCTTTTTTTGGGACAGCAGATCTACCTTATTCATGACGTAAATTCGAGGCTTGTCCTGCGATTCCAGTTCGCGCAGCACTTCCTCGACCTGCGCCTGCTGCTCGGCCGCCGTGGGGCTGGTGACGTCGGACACGTGTAGCAGAAGCGCAGCGCGCTGCACTTCTTCCAGGGTGGCACGAAAGGCGGAAACCAGCGTGTGCGGCAGGTTTCGGATGAATCCCACAGTGTCAGATAGTAGAACTTGCCGCTTGGAAGGCAGCACCACATGCCGCAATGTGGGATCGAGGGTGGCGAACATGCGCGCGCTCTCCAGCACGCCGGCCTTGGTCAGCGCGTTGAACAGCGTCGATTTGCCCGCGTTGGTGTAACCGACCAGCGCAATCGTAGCGATGGGGGCCGATTCGCGGCGCTGCCGCTGCTGGCTGCGGATGCGACGGACATTTTCCAGTTGTTCCTTAACCTGGCGAATGCGGCGATAGATTTTGCGGCGATCGGTTTCCAGCTGGGTTTCACCGGGACCACGGGTGCCGATGCCGCCGCCGAGTTGCGACATCTGGATGCCGCGTCCGGCCAGTCGAGGCAGCAGATACTGCAATTGCGCCAGTTCCACCTGCAGTCTGTCCTTCGCGAGTGCGGGCGTGGCGCGCGAAAATATCGAGGATAAGCTGGGTACGATCCAGAATGCGCACATCGAGTTCGCGCTCCAGGTTGCGCTGCTGCGATGGCGTCAGCTCATGATCGAAAATCACCAGGTCGGGTGCGGTAGAGGCCACTGCGCCCTTCAGTTCTTCCAGTTTGCCGCTGCCGATGAGCGTGGCAGGATCGGGTTTCTGGCGGCGCTGCAAGATCTCGCCCGCAACCGTGGCTCCGGCACTGGCGGTAAGTTCCCGCAGTTCGGCCATTGATTCTTCGGCAGAAAACTCGTGACGATCGAGTTCCGCAGCCGGCAGGTTGGCGCCGGAGGCGATGTCGCGGGCAACCCGGGCGCCGGGCGGAATCTTTCCCGGAAGCTTTGATCGGGAGGGAGAGGGTGTGCCGGAATCGGGCGCGGACGATAGTGATTTGTCGCGTTTGGCAGGCGGGCGGAAGAGGAACTCGACGCCCACCAGGAAGGCGCGTTCCGGCTGACTCCGGCCAGCTTGCCAGGAGCGGCCACCCCGTGGGGAGTTGATTTCATCCGCGCGAGAAATGGTTATTCCTCGGATGTCGTGCTGGAGCTACCGGCTACGCCCGAAGCTGCCGTCTCCACAGCCGGCCTGGGCTCAAGGTGCCGCTCCAGGTGCGGAACGCGCGCCATAACGACAGTCGAAATCGCGTGCTTAAAGATCAGTTGCTCCTGGTTATTCGTCTCTAATACGACAGAATACTTATCGAAAGAGCGTATCCTGCCACTCAGCTTAACTCCGCTGAGCAGGTAAATCGTAATTACAGACTTATCTTTGCGGGCTGTATTCAGGAACGAATCCTGAATGTTTTGTGCTGGTTTGCTGTCCATGGTCCCTCTCCGGCAATTGCAACAAAAACAGCGCATCCCAAGGTTCGCGGCCCCTCACGATCCCGGGTATGTAGACACTACAAGCTCGCCCGCTGAATGCGGACATAAGCCGTAGAACCAAATTGTAAGCCAATCTACGATATGACGCCGCCTCCCTGATTTCAATAAAAACAAGCACACAGGTGTGTGATGTAAAATTCGCCCACGACTGAAACGCGAAAACCGCGCCGGATAAGTCCGGTTCGGTAGGGAGAGACAGACCAAAATGACCGCTCCTGTGATGGCATTTCTGACCGCGCCGCAGCTCGATTTGCCGGGCGGCGAGGCGGCCGTGCTTATCATTCTGCGCTGGTTACACCTGATCGCCGGCATCACCTGGATAGGGCTGCTGTATTTCTTCAATCTGGTGAACCTGCCATTTCTGCAGGAGTTGGACGCCCGGCAACGCAGCATCGTGGTTCCCAAGTTGATGCCGCGAGCTCTGTGGTGGTTCCGCTGGAGCTCGGTCGTCACCGTACTGGTGGGCATAGCCTACTGGAACCACATTGTAGCCAGCGATGCCCATAATGCAATCGCCACGGGACAACCCGCCTCGGCCGGCGGCCTGATAGGCAGCTTCTTCGGAATCTGGACGCTGGCGTTTGCGATTGAGATGGGCGCCCTCATGTCTCCGGCTGAGGTCTTGAAGAAAGGCGCGGTGCTGGGAATTATCGTTGCCATTGTGGTAATCGGGGCGGCCTATGTGTTTCTCAATATGAATCAGCAAGGCTGGGAAAGCAATCGCGCCTTGTCGATCGGCATTGGCGGCGGCCTGGGCTGGTTCATGATGCTGAATGTGTGGGGCGTTATCTGGCGGATGCAGAAGAAGATGATTCGCTGGAACGAAGAATACGCGACCAAAGGCACCGCCCTGCCGCCAGAGGCCGCTAAAGTAGCGAGATTGTCGCTGCTTTGTTCACGGGTAAATTTCTGGCTGTCGTTCCCCATGCTTTTCTTCATGGGCGCGGCCAGTCACTACATTATGTTTGCGGGACGATAGAAGTCGCCAGCCACCCCGGACGCTCATCGGCGCTGCTAGAATTGCAGTTTCATGATGCCGTCAAATTCTGCTCCCGCTTCTGCCCATCCGTCCACTACCGTACAACCCGAACCCGTGCCGATGCTCGATCTCAAGCGGCAGTACGAGAGCATCAAGAACGAGGTGAACGCCGCAGTCGAGCACGTTCTGACGTCGCAACACTTCATTGGCGGACCCGAGGTCGACGGTTTCGAGCGCGAGTCCGCGGCATACCTGGGCGCGCGTGCCAGCGTGGGCTGTGCCTCCGGGACCGATGCGTTGTGGCTGGCGCTGCAGGCTTGCGGAGCTGAACCGGGCAGCAGTGTCATTACCACGCCATTCAGTTTCTTTGCTTCGGTCAGCTCGATCGTGCGTTGCGGCGCAACTCCGGTGCTGGCGGATATCGATCCGGGCACGCTCAACCTGGATCCGGCAAAAGTCGAGAAGGCGCTGAAGCGAGCGCGGGGCCAGGTGCGTGTGCTGATGCCGGTTCACTTATATGGACAGTGCGCCGACATGGACCAGTTGGGCGAGCTTGCTGAAGCAAATGATGTCGCCGTGGTCGAAGATGCGGCCCAGGCGTTCGGCGCGGCGTGGAAAAAAAAGAAAGCAGGGACGCTAGGTACTGCGGCCGGATTCAGTTTCTATCCCACCAAGAATCTGAGTGCGTACGGCGACGGCGGATGCGTCACCAGCGATGACGAGGAACTGGCTGACCATGTGCGTCGCTTGCGAAATCACGGTAGCCGGCGACGCTATTACCACGAAGAGATTGGCTGGAACAGCCGGCTGGATGCCCTACAGGCTGCCATCCTGCGGGTGAAACTGCTGCACGTGGACGACTGGAACCAGCGCCGCCGCATCGTGGCTTGCCGCTACCATGGTCTGCTGAGCGCGGCGGGACTGGTACAGCCTGAGGCGCAGACCGTTAACGCGAAAGCTCCGGTTGCGCTGCTGGCGTCGCACCCGGACGCGCACCACATTTACCATCAATTTGTGGTTCGCGCGTGGCGGCGCGATGAGTTGCGAAGCTTCTTGACCGAACGAGGCATTGGCAGCGAGATTTACTATCCCCTGCCGCTGCATCTGCAAGAGTGTTTTGCTTATCTGGGATATCGAGCTGGCGATTTGCCGGAGTCGGAACGCGCGGCCAGGGAAGTGCTGGCATTGCCAATTTTTCCCGAGTTGCGGGAGGATGAGCAACAACGGGTGACGGCGGCGATCGCAGAGTTCTACAGCCACTAACTCCTAGCACTTATTGTTGCTTGTGGTGAGTATGAGTGGTCGTCGGTTTCGGATGCTGGGCGCGGCGGGCGCCGATTTCCTTCATGCGAGCAGCCAGCGCGGCGTCGTGCTTTGACTTCTCCGCTGCTTCTTCTTCGGGTGACAGCACGCGGCGCACGATAGGGCCATTCATCTTGTAGGTAACCTCGACAATCTTGCCATCGTCATTCATCTTGCGGATGGTGAAGGTCGGCAGATCGCCTTCCTTGCCGAAATCCTGATGTCCGACCTTGGCGGGCAGATAGCCTTCGAGATTGCGCTCGCGATAGGCAGTTTCGTAGCGATGCTTGGCGCGATTGCGGGTGAAGACGCGGATCTGGTTGTAGTCCCAGGCAAGGCCGTCTTTGGGCTCATTCAGCAAAACGAGGTATTGCGGCTGCTGCTTGCCGTCTTCCTCGACCGTGTTGAGAACGAAATATCCCATGATGCGCTGGCCTTCGGCGTACTGCGCGACCTCAACCGGGATATCGAGATCCACCATGCGCAGCAGCACCCAGCCAACATGGCCGGAAGAACTGCGAACCAGATACCAATCTTCCATGATGGGCTTGGGCGGCGGCGGGGCCTCCTTGGCTGCAGCGGTGGTTTTCGCGGTCGTCTTGGCCGCGGCCGGCGGAGTAACTGAAGTCGTGCTGGCCGCTGGCTGGGCGGCCGAAGAGGAGCCCGGCTTCTGGGCGCTGCCTGGAGCCTTGGAGTTAGTCGAAGCTTTAGGCTTGGGCGAGGAAGGAGCTTTGGGTGGATTCTTTTCGGCGGTGGCGCGTTTCAGGATCTCGACCTTCTCGCCGTCCTTGAGCTGGTAAAGATGTTCGCCCTCGCGCGAGGGCGTGACGTGCATGTTGAGCTCGGCGCGAGTGGTGCCGTGAGCCTGCACCGGCGTATTAGCATCGTCTTGCCCGAGCTTTTGAAATCCATCGTAAACATCCTGGGGCACCAGGCTACGCTCTTCGATCCAACCTTCCTGCCCGCTATCGGTCCGCACCCGCAGGAAGCGCCGTTGCTTCTCCAGCACTTCAACCCGATCGCCGTTGTGCACGGTTCCCATCTTGTTGTACATGGTGGCTACGCGATCGCGCAGGCTGGTCTCGGCAGCGGAGACGTACATGTACTCGTGATGAGTCAACTGGTGACGGTTACAGCCCGCAGCCAGCATGAGCGCCAGCAGCGCGGCAGCGATTAGAACTCGATGGAGATGGGGACGGAAGGATTTCACCGGGACACAGATCAATATAAACCAGGGGCCGGGGGTCAGGGGTTAGGGTTGGAGGGAATAGGTGCTTGGGAACCACGGAAGACACGCGGGAAGGATAGAAGATTCCAAGTTACGAGATCCAAGTCCCACAGGGCGGGACGGGGCTTCCGCCGACACCGCCGGCCTTCGCGCGGCAACGCAGGTCCCCGCGCTCGGACTAAAGTTCTCGGTCGCGATGACAATTGCAAAACCCTCCGTGTCTCGCCGTCTCTGTTGTGAACCCGCCTTCAGAACTGCCGTAGTGCATCTCCACCCGAAACCAGGTTGGTATCGACTTCCAGCAACAGCACCCGAGTCTGGTCGACGATATAGGCGACGTAGGTGCGCGTTCCCTCGGTGGTAGAGAGGGTGACCGTGGTGCGGCCGGGTGCCGTGGTGCCGACGCTATAGGTGCCTTGCAAAGTGTCGCCCGGGAAAACTCCGTTGGGATCGTTGAAGTCCAACGTTCCGGCCAGGTTCCCATTGCCGTCGGCAGAGATCTGCCCGCTCACGCTGCTGCTGTTTGCAGGCAGAATGACTCCACTGCTGGGAATGAAATATCCGAACTGCTTGGTAGCGTAGCTGCCTGCCCAGGCCGCGTTACTGGTTACCGCCGAAGCCTGCCCGTAGACGTTGCCGCCACCGACGGCGGTAGTTCGCTGATCGAGGTAGTACGCCTGGCTGGGCGAAACCAGGTACATGCTGAAGGGTAGCGAGGCTGAGCCGTTCACGGTGAACGATCCGCTGACCCGACCATTGGCCGCCAGAGTGTAACTGCCGCCGGTCACGGGCGCATGACCGACAGTTCCAGTGTCATTTACGTCATAGTAGCCGGAGGCGACGTTGCCACCGGCGGCATTGAACTGGATGAGGGTGTAGGAAACCCCGGCCGTAGTGTTGGCCGAGGTGTTAACGATATAGCTGCCGTTAAAGTTGGAACTGGAGAAGGACGATTGCGTTTGCAGGTCAGCCGTTCCTAGAAAGAACGTGGCCGTGTTAGAACAAACGAACCGATAACGATTGGCCGATACAACGTAATACACGAAGTTGAAGCCGCCGACACTGGAAGAGAACGAACCGATCCCGCGTCCGAGGCCGTCGATTGAGCCATAGGAGCCACTGACGGACTGGCCTTGCGAAATCGTGGTATTGCAATTGGTGTCCTCTAGTCCCCCCACACTGCCGCCGCTCAAGTTGAAAAGACCGACCGAGTTGATCGGATTCAAGCCCGCCGTTCCGCACAGCGAGCTGCCTGCAAAGCCAAAGGCGTAATTGCCAGAAGGAGGAGTGATTCCGGTCGAGGTCTGGGCCTCCAGGTTGCCAGTAGCGTTGATTACATTGTTGTCGATTTCGTTCAGCCCCGCATTGTTAAGCGCCCGGATGGCGAAGGCGTAGGCGAAGCTGCCCAGGGTGCTGTTCAGGGTGAGCGTGCCGCGCCCATCCGATCCCACATTGTAGGTCCCGGTGACGGACAGAGCCTGGAGGTATCCGGACGAAACGTCGTTCAGGTCTTCTTCGCCGCCGGTGATGTTGCCGTTGCCGTCGGCGGTGACTGCACCGGCGGCGTAGAAGGCGAATCCGTTAACGTCGATGCCGCTGAGACTGAAGATGTAGTTGCCCTTGAGCGACGCGTTGTTGAACTGTACAGCCGTAACCGTGACGATCGAATTACCGGAGAAGCCCGAGTTGGCCTGCAAGACTGCGGTGACGGTGACACTGGCTGGACTGGGGATAACGTCGGGAGCTGTGTAAAGACCGGTGCTGCTGATGGTGCCTACCGAGGCATTTCCGCCGGTGACGCCATTCACCTGCCAGTTCACGGCCGTGCTGGTGGTGTTGGTCACGGATGCGGAGAACTGCTGGGTGCCTGCTTCCTGCACGTTTGCGGTTGCCGGAGACACGGTGACCGTGGGGAGATTGTTGTTATTGTTGCCCCCTCCGCCACAAGCAGAAAGTGTCATCACCAGCGCTGCCACCAAAACAGTCAGGATCGCTAGTCGCATCACGGGCCTCATTTCTTCAAAAAATGCAGTCTTGATTGATCGGTCGAAACACACGACAGAGAATCGTCGAGCTCGGATTTTGCGCAGTCTAACATACGATGCCAGGGACCTAATCCTGTTTGCTTATTTTTGACAAAGAGGTTCCGCAAATCTAAAAGGAAAAACCCACACAAGAGAAAATCCGGGTGGGGCACTAGCTTCAGTTCTCTAGCTGGTGGAATCCAAAGACGGTTTAGGGACTGAATCTGGGTCGGAAAAGCCCGCGTGGCCTCGTTGATATCCTCGTGTGCCGCCCCTGAAGGAGCTCAATCACAAAATGCAGCCTGCCCAGCGCTGAAGCGCTGGGCTATGATCGTTCGTCCCGCCGGGCGAGACTTGAGCGTCGTCCACACAATTGCTTACCAACGCAGCCTTTGCTCGAGGAGGTTAACGAGGCCGAGGCGGCTAGTCGCGAATCTAGCTACTGCAAAATGACCCTGAGGGGCTAAAAACCCGACTCCTGGTGAGCTGTTGGGCGGCACGTCTGAAGACGTGCCCTGACACAAAGCGATTTATAAGATAGATCCTGGTTACCCAGCTACTACTAATTGCCAACTACTAACTGCCAACTGCTGTACTTACTCTTCCACTTCCACTTCCTCGCCGCGCTCGGCTTTAGCGGCCGCGATGATTTTTTCCTGCTGGAGAGCGGGCACGAAGTCGTAGTGATGCATTTCCATGGAGAAGCTGCCGCGGCCCTGGGTCATGGAGGTGAGATCGGTGCCGTAGGTCAGCATCTCGGCCATGGGAACTTCGGCTTTAACGATGGTCTTGCCAGCTTTGTTGTCCATACCCTGAATGCGTCCGCGGCGGCTATTGAGATCGCCCATGATGCTGCCAGCAAATTCGTCAGGGATGGTGATCTCAACATTCATGACGGGTTCAAGCAGCGTGGGCTTGGCCTGTTCCATGGCCTTACGGAAGGCGATGCGGCCGGCGGTCTTGAACGACAACTCGTTGGAATCTACGTCGTGATACGACCCATCGTAGAGAATGACCTTGAAGTCGACGACGGGGAAGCCGGCCAGGAATCCACGCTGGGCAGCTTCCACGATGCCTTTCTCAACCGCGGGAATGTAGTTCTTGGGAATGGAGCCGCCGAAGATTTCGTTGACGAACTCGAAGTTGCCGCCGCGGGCCAGTGGCTCCATCTTGATCTTGCAATCGCCGAACTGGCCGTGACCGCCGCTCTGCTTCTTGTGACGGCCCTGCACGTCGGCCCGGCCGCGAATAGTTTCGCGATAGGGAACCTTGGGCGCCTTGAGAACTACCTCAGTGTGGTAACGGTTTTTCAGCTTGGAGACGATGACTTCGATGTGCTGCTGCCCGGTGCCGGCGATGAGGAATTCTTTCGTCTGCGGATCGCGGAAGAAACGCAGCATGGCGTCTTCTTCCATCAGCTTGTGAATGCCGTTGCTCAGCTTATCTTCGTCGGCGCGGGTCTTGGGCTCGATGGCGAAGGTGATGGCCGGCTCGGCGAAGGTGACTTCCGGATACTGGATGGCGGCGGCCTTGTCACCGAGGGTATCGCCGGTCAACGTGTCCTTTAACTTAGCCACCGCGCCTATGTCGCCAGCGTGCAACTCATTCACTGGAATCGCGGTCTTGCCCTGCATGATCGAAATGTGAGCAAATTTTTCCGAGGTGCTGCGGTTGAAATTCTGCACCACGGCATCGTTCTTCAGCACGCCCGAGTAAACCTTGAAAAAGGAGATGCGTCCGGAAAAGGGATCGCTGATGGTTTTGAAGACGAACAGGGAGAGCGGTTCAGAGTCGGCGACCTTGCGGGTGGCAGGTTCGCCGTTGTTCGGCGTGGGAGCAGCTTTCACCGCTTCGCGCTCGGCAGCGGTGGGCAGGTAGTCGACGACGAAGTCGAGTACTTCGTCGGTGCCGATGTTGCCCAGGCCGGAGGCGAAGAGCACGGGGAAAATCTTGTCTTCGCGGATGGCATTGTGCAGGCCGGCAACAATGTGCTCCTCGGCGATGGTGCCCTTATCGAAGAACTCTTCCATCAGGGTATCGTCGCCTTCGGCCACCAACTCGACCAGACGTTCGTGCGCGGCTTTTGCCTGCTCGGCCATATTATCGGGGATCGGACCGACGGTGGCTTTGCCGTTGCCGCCCATCTGGTAGGTGTAAGCCTGCATCTTGACCAGGTCGATGACGCCGGTAAAACTTTTTTCGGAGCCGACCGGCAGTTGCACCGGAACGACGGTGCGTCCGAAGGTTGTAGTAAGCGATTCCATCACGCGGTTAAAGTCGGCTCGCTCGCGATCCATGCGGGTGCAGACGATAGCGCGAGGCAGCGCGAACTTGTCGCAGTATTGCCAGATACGCTCGGTGATGACCTCGACTCCGGCGACCGCATCGACCACGACCAATGCGGCTTCGACGGCGGGCAGCGCCATTTCGGCTTCATGGATAAACATGCTAAAGCCGGGGGTGTCGAGCAGGTTGATTTTGGTCTTGCCCCACTCGACCACAGCGGTGGCGGCGGCAATGGACATGGCCCGCGAGATTTCTTCCTCGTCGTAGTCGGTGGTGGTGTTGCCTTCATCGACGCGGCCCAGACGCTGGGTGGCGCCGGCGGTAAACAGCATGGAGGAAGCGAGGGAAGTTTTGCCGGAATGTGAATGCCCGACCAGGGCGACGTTGCGAATGTTTGCGCCTTCGTAATTCTTCACCTAGGACTCCTTCGTACGATTGGCAACACCCATGAATGGCCGCTGACTCCCCATCCCAACCAACGCCGATGCGGCGCCAGCCCCAGACCCGGCTGCGACTCCGGGCAAAACGCCTCAAACGCAATACCGCACCCTAACCTGCCCGCCGTGAAGGAACGCAGATCAGGGACCCGGTTGCACGCTGAATCGTGCTTGTACAACCCCGAGGTTGCCAGTGAGGCAAAAGGGCGGGGCACCATGCCGGCCTGCGCATGGTGAAGCTGTAACAAACTTGAAATGCTAGCATACGCGCTTTGTGGGGCTCAAACCGGGAGCCGGGCGGATTGGATTGAGCGGCGTTTCTCTGCCACGACGAGACTCATCAGCCCGGAATCCGTTACTATATTTTGTTGTACTCCCTGCTGATCCCGCCGGCGCGTCCGGCCTAAAAGGAAACCATCGGAATGAAGCGTTTGTCTCTCATGCAGTTCGCCGCGGCCGCCACTCTGCTGCTCGCCAGCACGCTGGCCTGGGGCGCTGACACCTCCATGCTGCATCCGCCCAAAGGCTCGAAGGTCGCCATTATTGTGTTTGAAGATCTGGAATGTCCCCAGTGCGCCAAGGCTGCGCCTCTGGTTCATGAGGCGGCCAAGCAGTACAACATCGCCCTGGTGCAATATGACTTTCCGCTGCGCCAGCATCCCTGGTCGCTGGAAGCCGCGATCAACGCCCGCTATTTCGATACCAAGTCGAAGAGTCTGGGCGACGATTATCGTTTGTACATCTTTGCCAACCAGAACAGCATTACCAAGCAGAACCTGCGCGGGATCACGGAAAAATGGGCGGAGGACCATAAGGTCACGTTGCCCTTCGTAGTCGACCCGTCGGGAGAACTGGCGGCCAAGGTGGAGGCGGACCGGAAAATGGGCGAACGCATTCCGCTTGATCACACGCCGACAATCTACATTGTCAGCGATACTGGACACGGTACGTCGGTGGTGGAGGTCGCAGACATCTCGCAGCTCTATCAGACGATCGACCAGGTGGTGAGGACGACCGGATCGACGGCGCAGGCGCATAAGACGGCCAGTACTCATTAACGCAGCCGCGAAAAGGGTAGACATCTGAACGCAGGCTCGCTCCCATTCCGGATCGGGCCTTTTCTTTTCTGGATGTTCTTGAAAATGTGGCGCAACTTCCTTCTAGTCGTCGGGTTGCTACTAAGCGGAAGAATCTATGCACGACTCTCTGTCGGACTCCGCAGTGGTAAGAAGCATGCCTCCCGTTTCTTCTCACGACCGTATCCTTATGTCGGCCAAACACTTGTTTGCCCGCAATGGATACGAAAACACCAGCACCGTGGCCATTGCGCGCGAAGCCGGAACCAGTGAATCGCAGCTGATGAAACATTTTGGCAGTAAGCAAGGGCTGCTGGTAGCGATTTTTGATCGCGGTTGGGCCAGCGTGATGGAGCGAGTGCAGGCGACCCAAGGGACGGGCGGTCCGGCAGACCGGCTGTTCCGATTGCTGGAGGCGCTGGTGGTGGAGTTGGAGAACGACACTGACCTGAAGGAGTTGATGACCCTGGAATCGCGCCGGGTGCGTAAAGACAATCGGGACGTGCTGATCAGCCAGGGATTTCGCCAGTTCGCCAGCGTGGTGGATGAAATTCTGGCTGAGATGCAAGGCCAGGGCCAGATCCGCCCGGACCTGAAGCTGGATGCAGTGCGGGCCGCGCTGCTAGGCTTGACCGAAGGTCTGATTCGCGATCGGGTGGTGGCGCAGCGCTCGGATTTGCGCGCCGACTACGGGTTCGACGATATCAGGAGAGTGCTGGAGATCGCGGTTCCGGCATTAGGCGGCGAGAGGATGCAGCCCCTGAAGGTCGTAAGCCGTTAGGCCTCTCGAGTAGAGCGTAGATAGCTACAGCTTGCGCAGCACCTCGAAGATTTCGTCGTTGCTGGGCACTTGCCCGATGGGGTAAACCTTGGCGAAGGCCAGTTTGCCGTCTTTGCGAACCACGAAAATTGCACGCTCCGTGATACCCGGGATGGGATCGCCTTCGCGCAGCACGCCGAATTTTTTGGCGACGTTGCCGTGGGGATAGAAGTCGCTGGCCAGGGGAAAGCTGAGCACGCCGATTTCTTTCTTTTGCCAGGCGGTGTGGCTGGGGATGGAATCGACACTGATACCGACGACCTCGGCATCGTAGCCGGCAAAGCGCTCCAGATCGGTGTTCAGCCCCGGCAACTGCGAGGCGCAGACGGGCGTCCAGTCGGCGGGATAAAAAGCCAGAACCACATTCTTCTTTCCCCGGTAGTCGCTCAGCTTGAACTGGGTCTTGATGTTGCCCACGACCGCCGGCAGTTCAAAGTCCGGCACTTCCTCGCCAAGATTCAGAGTGGCCATACTTCCTCCACGTATTTCGATGCAATCAGCGATTCTAGAGGTGAAGCACGCCGGGAGCAAGTCGCAGCGATCCGGCTTTGTTTCGATTAGATGAAAACCGGAGCTGAGCCTTCGACAACTCTGCGAATCTAGGAGTGGAGCTTCCTGTGCCGCGAAAGAGAGAGCAGGTCCCTCCACTGCGCTTCGCTGCGGTCGGGATGACACGCTGAGCGGTTGGCAGTTATAGGCGTCCTTCGACTCCGCATTCGCGAAACCCGTGCGAATGCTGCGCTCAGGATGACAAACAAGAAAAGAGGCGCTCAGGATGACAAACAAGAAAAGAGGCGCTCAGGATGACAAACAAAACGGGCGGCCCTTTGCGGACCGCCCTTTGATTTAGCTGCGAGGCTTACGACTAACAAACGGCGTCTGACAACTGACCACTGCCAACGGACGGCTGCCCTTTACGCCTGCGCTGGCCGCTCGCCGGGAGCCACATTAGGCTGGCCAGGAGCCGGTTTCAGTACCTGCTGCACGTCATCTTTTACAGGCGGAGGAGCATTTGGATTCACCTTTACCGGCAGCTCCTTGCCTTCGATGAGCAACTGGATATCGTTGGCGTCAATCACCTCGCGCTCCAGCAGAGCGGCGGCGATTTTCTCCAGGATTGGCCGATTGCTTTCCAGGATGTGCCGTGCCGAGTTGTAACCATCGTCGACGAAGCGGCGGACTTCGGCGTCGATCTTCTGCGCCGTTTCCTCGCTGAAGTCGCGATGCTGGCTGATCTCGCGACCCAGAAAGATCTGCTCTTCCTTCTTGCCGAAGGTGATCGGCCCCAGCGACGACATGCCAAACTCGCAAACCATCTTGCGAGCCAGGTCAGAGGCTTGCTCGATGTCGTTGCCCGCACCCGTGGTCATGGTGTTGAGGAACAGCTCCTCGGCGATGCGGCCGCCCATCATGATGGCCAGTCGCGTCTCCAGATAGTCGCGAGTGTAAGTGTGCTTGTCGTCGATGGGCAACTGCATGGTGACGCCCAGCGCCATGCCGCGCGGGATAATGGTCACCTTGTGCAGCGGGTCGGAGTGATCGCGCATGACGGCAACCAGCGCGTGTCCGGCCTCATGATAGGCAGTGACCTTCTTCTCTTCGTCCGAGAGCAGCATCGACTTGCGCTCGGCGCCCATGAGGACTTTGTCTTTGGCCTGCTCGAAGTCCCACATCAGCACCGTCTTGCGGTTCTGACGGGCGGCACTGAGCGCGGCTTCGTTCACCATGTTGGCCAGGTCGGCGCCGGAGAAACCCGGTGTGCCGCGAGCCAGCACGGGAAGATCGACATCGTCGCTGATGGGAATCTTGCGAGTGTGGACGCGCAGGATCTCTTCGCGGCCACGCACATCAGGACGCGAGACCACCACACGGCGATCAAAGCGGCCGGGACGCAGCAGCGCGGGATCGAGTACGTCAGGACGGTTGGTAGCGGCGATCAGGATGACACCTTCGTTCGATTCGAAGCCATCCATTTCGACCAGCAACTGGTTCAGGGTCTGCTCGCGTTCGTCGTGTCCACCGCCGAGGCCTGCGCCACGATGACGGCCCACGGCGTCGATTTCGTCGATGAAGATGATGCAGGGAGCGTTCTTCTTGCCCTGCTCGAACAGGTCGCGAACGCGGCTAGCACCGACGCCGACGAACATCTCCACGAAGTCGGAGCCCGAGATGCTAAAGAATGGAACATTGGCTTCGCCAGCCACCGCGCGGGCCAGCAAGGTCTTGCCGGTTCCCGGAGGTCCAACCAGCAGGACGCCCTTAGGAATGCGGCCGCCCAGCTTCTGGAACTTCTGCGCCTCGCGCAGGAACTCGATAATTTCTTTGAGCTCTTCCTTGGCTTCATCCACGCCGGCGACATCTTTGAACGTCACCTTCTTCTGCTGCATGGAGAGCAGGCGCGCCCGGCTCTTGCCGAACGAAAGCGCTTTGTTACCGCCAGTCTGCATCTGGCGGATCATGATGAACCACAGAGCGCCGAGCAAGATGAACGGAGCCAGATTGAGCAGCCAAGTGGGCCAGCCGCCGGCCTGGGCGTCCTTCACCGTGATGTTGACGCCTTTATCGCGCAGTTCCTTGATCATGTCGGTATAACCGGACATGACTGTGGTGTGAAAAGCCGCCTTGTCGTTCTTGAACTTGCCGCGGACCTCCTGGCCAACAATCGTCACTTCGCTGACGTTGCCCTGGTCCACCTGGGAGAGGAACTCCGAGAAATTGATTTCGCGATCTTTCGCTCCCGAGTTCGCGCCCTTGACGACCTGCCAAAGCAGAACGCCGGAAAGCACGATCACGAGCCAGAACACGATCGTTTTGACCGTCGAATTCACTGAATACTCCTGTTGAAGGGGCCGACACAAATCCGTGCCTGAGGGGTTAGATGCTCCCCATGCCCGCCGGATTTACAAATTCCGACTCACCCTAGATTGTAACCCGCAGCTAAACAGAACGGCGCAAGAGACTTGCATAAAATCGATGGGTCAGGAAAGCGTCGGTTTTGGTCTCGAAATGGAACTAAGGTGAAGGGGTAAGTACGAGTTCCGGGTTCACAATGTTTTGGACGTCTGAAGGGGTTGGAGGTTAGAAGCTCTTCATAACAGTGAAGAGACAGCAAGTCCCTACTCTGCGGGGGGTGCCGAATCAGTAGAGGCCCTTCGGCTGCGTTCGGCTTCGCCTCACGCCGCTCAGGATGACAAACCGAAAAGCAGGTCCCTCCACTGCGCTGCGCTCCGGTCGGGATGACACCTGGAAAAGCAGGTCCCTCCACTGCGCTAGGCTCCGGTCGGGATGACACGCCGGTTGTCCACGTTCTGCTTTACCCGATCTTATTTCCGCAAGATTTCGATGTTGATGGCCTCGCCTTCGTCCTTCCATTCAAAGTTTTGGGCCACGGGAAAGCCGCGCACCCAGACGATTTCTGCCTCATGAAAGATGACCGGCCAAGCGGGGCGTTGATCCGCCGGAATGTGCTTTTCAGCGAAGAGGCGTTTCAGCTTTTCGTCCGATCGGGTGTGAGCCGGCCAGAAGCGGTCTCCCGGATGCCAGTTGCGGACGGTCAACTGCGGGCCGATAAGAGCTGCATTCAGCAGAGTGCCGGCCGGCATCTCGCGGGCAAAGTCGGCGGTGACGATCAGGGCTCGCACCATCAAGTTCAGTTCGGCGATGCGGACTTCGCCCGGAATCGGCAACAGGTACCCATAGTCAGGCGACGACACGGAGGCGGTTGCGGGCGGGTGAAGCTGGAGAGAATTGCCTCGGCGCTTGGCCAGCCAGCCCGAAGGAAGCTCGGCCTTCGCCCGTTCGCCCAGCGCGCAATACAGCAGCTTCTCGACATGGTCGAAATCGAGGGCCAGGGCGCAATTCTCAGCGAAAGCTTTCAGCAGGCGACGCTGGAATGCCAGCGGAAGGGCGGCGAACCCGTCCAAAAGAAGGCGGTGCTGGCCTCCTGGATCGTATTCTTCGCGCTGGAGTCGCGAGGACAGCTCCCGCTCGACCAGCACCTGCCAGTAGGCTTCTTCGGCGCGGGATAGCTCGGCGGCGTCGCTGAGCAGGGCGCGAATGTTGGGGTTGAACTCACGCTTCAGGAGTGGCAGCAGGTCGTGCCGCACGCGGTTGCGAGTGAAGCGGCGGTCAAGATTGGTTTCGTCCTCGCGCCAGGGCTGGCCGAGAGATTGGAGGAAGGTTTCGACATCGGCGCGGGAGACGGACAGCAGAGGGCGAATAATGCGAGCATTTTCCCGCTCGAGCAGCGGATAAATTCCGGCGAGCCCGCGGGTTCCGGCGCCGCGCAGGAATTTGAGCAGCACGGTTTCGGCCTGATCGTCGAGGGTGTGAGCGGTGGCGATGGCATCGAACCGCTGCTGGGCGGCCAGTTGCGCCAGCCAGTGATAGCGCAACTCACGCGCCGCCGCCTCGATGCTGAGCTTGCGGGTGAGGGCGTGGTCGCGGACGTCGGCTCGTCCTACGAAGTATTCGACGTGATGTTGCTTGGCCAGTTCGGCGACGAAGGCTTCGTCGGCCTGCGACTGTTCGCCGCGCAAGCCGTGATTGAAGTGCGCGAGCGCCAGCACGATGCCGAGTTCGGTGCGCAGTTCGAGGAGAACGCGCAGAAGTGCGATTGAGTCGGCGCCGCCTGAGACGGCGACAGCCACGCGGTTGCCGGCGCGCAGTAGATCATGCTCGCGAATGTAGCGAAGAACGTTATCTCGCACGCGGTTTATAGTAGCAAGTGCCGCGATTCGCGATTCGGTTTTCGCTTTTCGCTTTTCGCTCTTCGCTACACCGTCTAGCGAGTGTCATCCTGAGCGTAGCTCCCGGAGGGAGCGGAGTCGAAGGACCTCTATTGCCACGAGGCACCGTAACCGCGGATAGAGGTCCTTCGGCTCCACATTCGCGAAAGCCGCGCGAATGCTGCGCTCAGGATGACAGAGTGAAACTCTATTGCCATGCAAGATTCCCGCCGCATGAAAAAAGCAGGTCCCTCCACTACGCTTCGCTCCGGCCGGGATGACACCGAGAGGTTGGTTGCGAAAAGCGGCTAGCGAAAGGCGAAAAGCGGCTTTTCTACTTCGAGAGCGCGCCCAGAGCGGCGCGGAAGATGGCGTCGAAATTTTCGCGGCCGGCAGATTGCACGGCGCGTTCGACCGCCTTCTCGGCCAGGGCTCGCTGATAGCCCAGATTCGTCAGCGCCGAGATCACGTCCTCCTCCACTGCCGAGTGCGAGACCACGGGCTGAGGCGCGCCGAAACCTTCCAGCTTGTCACGCAGCTCGACGCACATGCGTTCGGCAGTCTTGCGGCCAATGCCTGGAATCTTGGTCAGCCGGGCGAAATCGTTGCTACGGATCGCACCCACCATGTCGGCCGTAGCCATGCCGCTGAGGATGGTGATCGCCAGCTTAGGCCCGATTCCGCTGACCGTGATTAGCTTTTCGAAGAGCTGCTTTTCTTCGGGACGGAGAAATCCGTAGAGTGCGAGTGCGTCCTCGCGCACGTGCGTGTGGATGTGAAGCGCGACTTCAGAGCCCGCGGCGGGTAACTCGGAAAAGGTGGGGATGGTGATGGTGACGTCGTAACCAACACCTCCAGCCTCAACGATGGCCTGGTTCGGATGCTTGGCGATGAGCCGTCCGCGTAAATGTGCGATCACGCGCTCATTGTAAATGGCACGGCAAAAACCAATTCACCACAGAGGCACGGAGAACACTGAGAAAATTTGGACTCAACCAGCTGGTCGATGCAGTAAACACGAACGCGCTCTCAAGAAGAGATAAGCGATTAATCCATACAGTGCGGCATTGAGAAATGGGCTGGCGTACCACCACCCCATGTGAACGCTATCACCCAGGAGCAAGAAGGGACATAGGATATAGGGGATCGTTAGAACAACTTTGGTGAAAGTCGTTTCTTCCCGTGCGCTAAACAAAAGCATTGCCACAAAGCTGGAAAAAAGCGGGATCAAGAATCCAACGCAAGCGGCGAGCCTAGTCCAGAAACGCCACGATTCTCTTGATGGTACGCTCTGCATAAGATGCAGAACTCGTGGCTGTTACTGACAACTGACAACTGCCTACTGACAACTGGTTTTACTGCCTTCTCCGGTGATAGACGGCGAACTCGAAGCCGGGATTGGCGGGGAAGAGTTCGTTGACCTTGCGCAGGCGCTCGGCGAGCGCATTGGGAGCCAGCAGAGGATAGTCGCGCTCGCGCAGGTCCTGATAATCCAGATCGAGATACAGCGACAACAGATACACAGCGATGGCGTCGGCGAAGGTGGCCAGCAGATACTCGTGCTTCCCCTTCTCGGCTTCGGGACCGCTGGTGGTTGCCACTTTGCGCAACTCGTAGGCGTCGAGGGAAGTCTCGCCGCGAGCCTTGTCGTCCACCTGCTTCCAGACCATGCTGGAAAATTCCTGCGAGACTCCGACGCGGTCGACAAAGTTGTGGCCGATGTTGATGAAGAACTCGAAGGCGATGGCGAAGCTGTCTTCCATCAGGCGGGTGGAGATGAACACGCATTGCGAATCGCCCAGCGTCTGGTTGCGATGGCAGACGGCGCTGTCGGACAGTTGCACGTCGTAGCGGTCGGCAATCATGGTCTCGTCACCCAGGTTGAGAGTGAGCGGGACGAAATAGTAGGCTTTGCGATCGAGAGCGGCGGCGATGGTACGCGGCACGGCCGCGATCATGCGTTCCAGGCCGGCGATGCCGGGAGTGATCTCTCCCATGACCGAGTAGCAGATGCCGTTGGTGGCCTGGGAAACAGGGGCCATCCGTACTACTTCGGCGGGAGTTCGGGTTACAGCTTGGGACGTCGAAGACATGAATAGTTGATTGTAACGCAATCCCTGCGACTAGCTCTTTTCGCGGGCGATGGCGGCTACCGTGGCGTTCGTGACGCGGAGAAAGTCGGCGGGAGCGATGAGGATCTGGGTGCCTCGCGCGCCGGCCGAAATCGAGATGACGTCCCAGAGCTCGAGGCTCTCGTCGACATACACGGGATAATTCTTCTTCGCGCCCAGCACGGTGACACCGCCGCGAATGTATCCGGTCAGAGGCTGCACGTCCTTCAAATGGACCAGTTCAATTTTGCGATCGCCGGTGAGTTTGGCGAGGGCTTTGTAATCGAGTTCGGCGTCGCCGGGGATGACAGCGAAGCACGGCCCGTTGCGATCACCGCGGGCCAGCAGCGTCTTGAAGACCTGTTCGGCAGGCAAGCCGATCTTGGCGGCAACGGTTTCGGCAGCCAGGTCGTCGGGATCGACTTCGTAGTCGCGAAGCTCGTAGGGGATGTTCAGGGTGTCGAGTAAGCGGACGGCGTTGGTCTTCATGAGAAGCAGTGGTCAGTTGTCAGTAAAAGGCAGTGGTGGGGAGAAAAGCAAGGATATTGACGCTAGAGCGGTCCTTCGACTCCGCACTCGCGAAACCCCGCGAATGCTGCGCTCAGGATGACAAATTCGTTTTCGAGCTTGCACGAAGTGGCGCGATCCCCAAGTTAGCCCAACTGAGGGCGAACCTAGGGGCACAAGCTGTGCTCAGGATGACAAGGCAAGAAGCAGGTCCCTCCACTCGGACTGAAGTCCTCGGTCGGGATGACACCTCGAAAAGCGGTCTCTCCACTGGCAACTGGCTTACTTGCGGCGGGGAGTGAGGATGCCGAGGATTTCCTGCAAGCCTTGCCGGACTTTCTTCAGTTGATCCGAAGAGTTTCGTTTGGGAAAAGGCAGACCCGACTGCTTCTGCGCCGATCGTGACTCGTCCTTCAAGTGCTGCCGGGCTCCCGCGATGGTGAAGCCCTGGTCGTAGAGAAGCTTCTTGATGTGGAGAACGTTTTCCACGTCGCGCTGGCGATACATGCGCTGGCCGGTGCCGCTCTTGACCGGCTTGAGTTGCGGAAATTCGGTTTCCCAAAAGCGCAGCACGTAAGCCGGCAGGCGGCAGAGGCGCGAGACTTCGCCGATGCGGAAGTAGAGTTTGTCGGGAATGACCGGATCGGCAGCCGCGGTCCGCTTGCGTTTTGTTTTCTTTTCAGTCATTACAAGTCTTTCCAGCGACTTGCATGCTGGTTATAGCTGCGGAGCATTATAACGAGAGAACTGCGGAGTGGTTAATGTTTTAGAAGCTGGGCGGCCGGGATGACATGGTGAAGCTTGCCGGCGGTTACAGGGGTCCTTCGACTGCGTTCGGCTTCGCCTCACTCCGCTCAGGATGACAAAGCAAAAAAGCAGGTTCCTTCACTACGCTTCACTCCGGTGGGGATGACCCCGCAATTTGCATTTCGCGAAGCTTGCGCTCAACATCCCACAATAAAGCCGAGAGCTGCCGAGGAAATGCGTTGACAGCAGGTGCCGGTAGCGACACAATCGCTCGCACCGTGATATTCATCCCTGATTCTGCCGCGTGCCGCAGGGCGCGCTTTTTGTGCCCGTGGTTCCTTGGACTGGGAACGCTGGCGATTAGCCTGGCGGCGGGCCCGGCATCTCGCGCCTTATCGCCCGAAGACAAGAATCGAGATCGGCCCAAGCTGCCTTACAACATGATGGGACTGCAGCGGGAAGAGATCGAGGCTTATGAGAGCAAGGCGGAGCCCGTAGCCGCTGCCACGGCAGCGCTGGTGGCAGTCAACCGGAGCGGTTGGGAAATGATCCACAAATACTTTCCAGCCGTAGGCGTGGATTCGACCGGACCGGAGAGAAAGGTCCATCCCGATCAACCGATGGACGCCCACTTCTTTGCCGCCTACGCAAGTGAAGACGCGGTGTTCAGTCCCATGCCGCTGTTGTGCGCCGTGTGGTCTCTGCCCGAGTCGGAGCTGTCGGGACGGCTGAAGGCTCTGCATGACGTACTGGCTCCTGCGATGACGCTGGAAAACTATTCGGAGTGGAAGCTCGACGATCTTCGCAACGGGGTGAACAAGCTGACGAATCCTGCCAAGACTGCGCAGGGAGTGAAATACCGGACGCCGAAGCCCAATCTGCAATTCCCGCAGACGCTGCGTCTTTACGCCATGACCATCGCTCTGATCCGAACCGAGACGAAGTGGGCCGGCAAGGCTGACTCGCCTGCACCCGACATGGTCGACTTCACTAATCGGCTGCGTCACCAGCTGCCGGTGCAAATCGCCGACAGCGAAACGGCGGCCCTTTTCCTTTACCGGCCGTGGGTTATCAACCAGCCAATATCGAAGCAGGATTTTGAAGAGAGAGCCGATGTAGTGTCGATGACCCGGAAAGGCACCAGCGTAGAGTTTGAGCAATTTCCCGTATATCTAACGGTGAATCAGGAGCAGTGGAATCCTTCGTGGATTGAGGCGAAGGATGAGACGAACGATAGCACTCTACTAGCGCGTAAATACGAACACGACTGGACCAGGCTGGACGGCCCTTTCTTATGGTTTCGCCCGGACCAACTAGATGGGGCCGTGACCTACCGGGCTACGGTGAGGTTTCAAGCAAATGACATTGTGATTGAGGCCGAGCGGGCCATTGCCAGCCGAGGTGCGGTGAAACGGGTACCCCGGTCCTCCGACTACGATCCCGCCGCGATGACGGCCTTCGTGCCAGACACCGATACGCCAGCCACGGCCGGAGATTCGTTGATGGTCGAACGTCCGAGTTGGGAGGACCAGGTGGGCAGTTTGAAGCGCCCGGCACCGTACTTCTCGAACAGCTTCCGGGCATGGTGCGCGTACGGTCTTTCCTCGTCGGGACTGGCGCCGGATGGAAAGACCTGGATTGGGGTACCTGTCGAAGAACCTCGCCAACACAAGTCCAACCCGGAAGCAGCCGCACCACGGGAAAGCAGCTCCCTTGATTCGAACTGAAGTCCACGATCGGTGAATGCTGCGCTTAGAGGGATAAAGCCCTCCACTCGGACTGAAGTCCTCGTCGGGATGACGCGATCGGGGGAGTTGCCGAATCAGTAGAGGTCCTTCGACTGCGTTCGGCTTCGCCTCACTCCGCTCAGGATGACAGAGCAATTCGCATTCGCGAAAGCCGCACGATGCTGCGCTCGGGGTGACAAAGGAAGAACTTTCGTATCAAGCTCCGCTTCACCAGTCGTACCACTTTCACCGTCCGCGCTGAACCCCAATTTTTCAAAACCCGAAGTTGCCGGCAAACAACTCGGCGGCGAGTAACCGAATCTTAGCTGCTGCAGTCGCAGCGAAAGCAGGCGTGCGGCCTTTGACCTGGCCCAGGTCAATAGATGAGCCCTGTGCGCTTCAGGAGTGGCAGAAGTTTATGGTCAGGTTACGCAGGACAGCACCGCTGGCAGTTGTGAGTTTGGGTTTGTTATTGATCGCTGCGGGATGCGGCGGAAGTTCGAACACCAGCGGAACAGGCAGCGGAGGCGGCAACGGGAGCGGCAGCGGCGGAAGTGGAAGCGGGGGCAGCGGCGGCGGGGGAGGGTCTTCAACGCCCACGGTCAGCAACTTCGCGGTGTCGCCCGCAGTTGCTGCTCCGGGTCAATTCGTCAATTTCACCTGGACCACGACGAACGCAACTTCGATTTCGGTAAATCCTTCAATCGTGAACTCGGGGCAGGACGACGGCCAAGCCTTGCCGCTGCAGGCGAATCCCTACACGGACACCGGCATCCCGACCAGCACAACTACCTTCCAGGCGGTCGCCACCTCGGGGACGACGAACTCGCAACCGGCATCGACGACACTGACGATTATGCCGGTAGCTCTGAGTGCATCGCCGACGACCATCACAGCGGGCAACACGGTTACTTTGACGTACAGCGGTCCGAATAACGGCAGCGTGTATGTATTGACCACGCTGCCGGCCAACACCAATACTCCTCTGACCCCGACGTGCAGCGGCAACACCTGTTCGGCCAATTACACCACGCCACCCCTGAACAGCAATACGACCTATCAGGTGTCGGCCAAAGGGCCGGTGGGCAGCGGCAACAGCGGTACGGCATTCTCCCCGTCGGTAACGGTCACGGTTGACCAGCCTACGACGTTGACGTTCAGCGCACAGCCTGCCACGGTGTCGCCGGGCGGATCGTCGACGTTGTATTGGACCACCCAGAATGCGTCGGCGGTGAGCATCAACCAGGGAATTGGAAACGTAACTCCGGTCACGGCGGGCTCGTATCAGGTTACGGACCTGCAGGTGACCACGACCTACACCGCGACGGCCACTTCGATTTATCCCAACACGCCGCCGGTAACGGCTACGGCCACGGTAACGGTGAGCACCGGTACGGTCGCCAACCTGAACCACATCATTTACATGGTGCAGGAAAATCGCGCGTTCGATAATGCGCAGGGCGTGCTGGCTGAATACCGGGTGAACCACATCCCGCCGATTCCAGGGGCGCAGCTCAGCGACGTAAACGATTTGCACACGCTGCCGCAGGGCTACACCATTAACAATCCGGAGGGACAGGCGTTTGGGCCGTTCCATCAGCGGACGGAGTGCATCGAGAACCTCTCACCGTCGTGGGACGAGACTCACTACGACATGGATCTGGTTGGCAACGACTGGATGAACCTGACCATGAACTCGCAGTATTTGATGGACAGGTTTCTGGATACCACGTTGTCGGGAGGCACGGGCGATCAGTATGATCCCACGCACTCGCGGCCGCTGGGATACTACGATCAGACTGATCTGCCGTTCCTGTACGAGTTAGCGACGCAATTCACCAGCAGCGATACCTGGCGTTCGCCGATTCCTGCTAACACCATTCCGAATCGGATGTACCTGTTCGCGGCGACCTCGTACGGGCACGGTTATCCGCCCACCAGCCCAAGCGATCCGGCCTGGCAGCGGCCTACGATTTTCCGGGCGCTGCAGGACGCCGGCGTTACCTGGCGCTATTACTACCAGGACAACAGCGTGTTCCTGGCGAACTGGGCGGATTGGAACGATCCACAGATCCAGGGGAACGTGCGTAACATTCAGGAGTACTACAACATTCTGGCCAGTCCGAACGCGGACACCGAGCTGCCTGAGGTGGTGTTCATTGAGCGCGCCAGCTCGACGGGACTGGATGAGCATCCGGGAAACAACATCCAGACCGGCGAGGCGGACGTGCAGAAGATCTTGAATGCATTGCTCACCAGCGCAGCCTGGCCGGACTCGGCATTCATTCTGACGTATGACGAAGGCGGAGGACTATTCGATCATGTGCCGCCGATTCTGGTGACGCCGCCGGACGACATCCTGCCGGTGGATTTGCAGGGGCACACGCAAGGGCTGTTCAACGTGACTGGATTCCGGGTGCCGGTGGTAGTGGTATCACCGTGGTCGAAGCCGCACACCATCTCGCATCTGCCGACGGATTACACGGCGATCCTGAAGCTGATTGAGACGCGGTATCCCAGTGTGCTGCCCTTGACTCAACGGGACGCTACGGCGGGAGACATGACGGATCCGACGAACGGGTTCTTCGATTTCAGCGCGCCGAATATGCTGACGGTTCCTCCGCTGCCCACCCAGCCGACGAACGGAACCTGCAATTACCAGTTGGAAGGTGCGCCGCAGTAGAGACGGGATCGAGCGCAAAAGCAAAGGGCCTCCGCAAACAACGCGCGGAGGCCCGTAGAAAAAACAAAAACGGCGAGGCTAAAAGGCCTCGCCGAGATCATTTACTTCTTTTTCTTTTTGGCGGCTTTCTTGGTAGCTTTCTTCTTCGTTGCCATTGGTAAATCCTCCTTGTAATGGAACCTTCCCTTGAAGGTTATCGAGCGTTCGTTTGGCCCTAACTGCCATAGTTGCCCAAGATGTTGCACGAGCACTATGCCTATCGCAAGATATTGCGGTTACTTCTCCTGAATGTCAACAAAAATCTTTGAAAAATATCTTGCGCTCCTCCCCGTTTAGTGATTCTCGCTTCCCCAGTTCCTTGCCGGGAGCCGATCCTGTCCTTCCTCCTTGGAGTAAACTCCCCCACGTGCGCCCTGATCCCGTCGAGCTCGAGGTCTTCAAGCATCTCTTCCATTCCATCGCCGAAGAGATGGGCGCATCACTTCGCCGTACCGCGTTTTCTCCCAACATCAAAGAGCGTCGCGACTATTCCTGTGCGCTCTTCGACGCCGCCGGCCGCGCTCTGGCCATGGGCGATCACATGCCCGTGCATCTCGGCTCCATGCCTATGTCGGTGCACGCTACGGTGGCCGAACTCGCGCTCGCTCCCGGCGACATCGCCATGTTGAACGATCCTTTCCGCGGCGGCACGCACTTACCCGACATCACGGTGGTGGCGCCAGTCTTCCTTGCACCCGCTATTCCGCCAGCCCTCTCACCAGCCACGCCCTCAGCCTCCGCCGGTCGTACCCGTAGCACCCAGCATCCCCATCGCATGCCGTCCGCGGTATCCCGCCGTTCGACTGCGCCGGATTTTCACTCTGCTGCGCCGGATTTCTTTGTTGCCGCCCGCGCTCATCATGCCGACGTGGGAGGAACCTACGCGGGTTCCATGGGCCCCTGCCGCGAAATTTATCAGGAAGGGTTTCGTATTCCGCCGGTAAGGATTGTGCGTGCCGGCCAGATCGATTGCGACGTCCTGGCGCTTTTGTTGAGCAACGTTCGCACGCCTGAGGAGCGCGAAGGCGACTTGAGCGCGCAGCTCGCCGCCTGTTACACCGGCATAACTCGTTTGCGTGAACTTTGCGAGCGTTACGGCCTCGCACGAGTGCAGCGTGCCGGCGTGGCCCTGCTCAATTATTCCGAGCAAATGATGCGCGCCTTCCTCGCCACCGTTCCTCCTGGAACTTATGCTGCGGAAGATTTTCTCGACGACGACGGCGTCACCGACGAGCCCGTCCGTATCGCCGTGCGCATCACGTTTCCGCGCAAGACTTCCGCCACTCGACCAGTCGTCGTTGATTTCACCGGCAGTTCGCGGCAAGTGGCCGGCAGCCTCAACGCCGTCGAAGCCATCACTTGTTCCGCTTGCTTCTACGTCTTCCGCTGCCTGTTGCGCGACCAGGTTCCCGCCACCGCTGGCCTGATGCGTCCCATTCAACTCATCGCGCCCGAAGGTACCGTGATCAACGCCCGACCTCCGGCTGCGGTTGCCGGCGGCAATGTCGAGACTTCGCAGCGCATCGTCGACGTGCTGCTGCGTGCGTTAGCCCAGGCGCTTCCTGATCACATTCCCGCAGCCTCATCCGGCACCATGAACAATCTCACCATCGGCGGTGTGGATGAGCGCAACCTCAGGCTGCCGCTCTCACGATCGCGCACCAGGCCTGCCGATGTCGCGGCGCACCCCGTTCCCTTTGCCTACTACGAAACCATCGCCGGCGGCTCCGGAGCCGGTCCAACCCATGCTGGCGTTTCTGGCGTGCATACCCACATGACCAATTCCCTGAACACCCCGGCTGAGGCGCTGGAATACAGTTATCCTTTTCGAGTAATCAGGTACGCGCTGCGAACTGAGGACTCCGGCGGGCCTCTCTTCCACGGATCGCCGTCGAGTGGCGGCGACGGCAAACATCGCGGCGGTGATGGCATCGTGCGCGAAATCGAACTGCTTACCGAGGCGACCGTAACTCTGCTCTCGGACCGCCGCAAGACTCGCCCCTATGGACTGGCTGGCGGAGGCGACGGAGCACCCGGCCGCACCACGGTCGTTCGTTCCGACGGTTCGACCGAACTTCTCCCCGGCAAGTGCAGCATTCGTTTGCAGCCGGGCGAAAAAATCCGCATCGAAACTCCCGGCGGCGGCGGCTGGGGACCGCCTGCTACGAAAACTGGTAACTCTTAGAGTGTGTCATCCCGAACGGAGCGAAGCGAAGTGGAGGGACGTGCTGTTCTTCCACGCAGCTGGAATCCATCCTGGGCCCGAAGTTCTGTTTCTGTCATCCTGAGCGCAGCCGTCGCTGCGGCTACGAATTGGAATCGGCTTGTCATCCTGAGCGGAGAGAGGCGAAGCCGAACGCAGTCGAAGGACCCCTAGCGATTCGGCAACTCTCCCGAGTGTGTCAGCCCGAGCGAAGCGGCCCGTGGGGACGCCCCACTTGCACGACCGAGGTACACTGTTCTTGCGCATCGCCCACTGTTGGTCAACGTTATGCCTGACATCGCAACGCTCTATCTCGACGAAGCTTTTCGCAGCCTGCGTGGACACAAACGCCTGGCCGACGACGCCATCGCTCAGCTCAGCGACCAGCAGTTCTTCGCCCTGGTCGATCCCGAATCCAACAGTGTTGCCATCATTGTCAAACATATGGCTGGCAACCTGCGTTCCCGCTTCACAGATTTTCTGACCAGCGATGGCGAGAAGCCCGACCGCAATCGCGACCGCGAGTTTCTCATGCACAACGATGCCAAGCGCGACGAAATTCTCGCCTCCTGGGAGCAAAACTGGCAGCTGGTCTTCGAGACTCTTAACTCGCTGCAGCCCTCCGACCTTGACCGTACCGTCACCATCCGCGGCGAACCCCATTCCGTGTTGCAGGCCCTGAACCGCTCCGTAGCTCATATGGCCTACCACGCCGGCCAAATCACATTTCTGGCGAAGCACTGGAAGGGAGCAGAGTGGAAGTCGCTCAGTGTTCCCAAAGGCCAGAGCCAGCAGTTCAACGCCAGGATGACCCAGAAACATAAAGAGCAGCGCTAAGCAATCCCAGTGCAGGGCAGGGGAAAGAGTCTGTGTGAGTAGTAACTTTGCGATTCGGCAATGGAATGCGAATCGCAAGAAACCAGCGCCGCAGGCGGAATGCTGGGGCGGGTGGGGAATAGATCCTGGTCCCGTGGGGACGGCAGCGAGCCCGCAAGGGCGCCTCCACTAGAAAGAGACGCCCTGCCTCGTAGCTGGGCTTAGAACAAACCTGTTTCTCTTCGGTTCACCGGAGTTCTCGACACCAGATCTTAATCCAGCCAAGTACCGGATGGGCGATCGCTTTGCGTGTTAAACTTAGCGGTTTGCCCGCCGATTTCTGATCCTGCTGGGCCGACGTAACTCGAGTTCAAGAGCCATCCTCATGTCGAATACCATGATTGCTGTTGTTAAGCCGGAGCCCGCGCCGGGTACCGAAATTCGCGAAGTGCCCAAGCCTTCTTTCGGACCAGCCGATGTTCTGGTCAAAGTCAAAATGGCATCCATCTGCGGCACCGATCTCCACATTTATCAGTGGGACCAGTGGGCCCAGCGCCGCATTCACCCCCCGCTCATCCCCGGCCACGAATTCTGCGGCTACGTGGAAGCCGTGGGCAGCGAAGTCACCAGCGTGAAGGAAGGCGACTTCGTCTCCGCCGAAATGCACGTTGCTTGTGGCAAGTGCCTGCAGTGCCGCATCGGCGAGGCGCATATCTGCCAGAACGTGAAGATCATCGGCGTCGACGCTAACGGGGCCTTTGCTGAGTACGTCGTCATTCCTGAGAGCAACATCTGGAAACTCGACCCTTCCATCCCGCCGGAATACGCTTCCATCCTCGATCCTCTGGGCAATGCGGTGCATACCGTGCTGGCCGGCGACATTGCGGCCAAAAGCGTTGCCATCACCGGCTGCGGCCCCATCGGGCTCTTCTCCATCGCGGTAGCGCGCGCCTGCGGAGCAACCCAGATCTTCGCCCTCGAAGTGAACGAGCATCGCCGCAAGATCGCCAAACAGATGGGTCCGGATTTCGTGCTCGATCCGACAAAAGACGACGTCTACCAGATCGTGATGGACAATACCGGTGGCACCGGCGTCGACGTGGTGCTGGAGATGGCCGGACGAACCGACGCCATTCGAACGGGATTCAAAATCCTGCGTCTCGGCGGCCGCATGTCCCTCCTCGGAATCCCCTCCAAACCAGTCGAACTGAATCTTGCCGAAGAAGTCATCTTCAAGGGCGCAACCGTGCAGGGCATCAACGGCCGCCGCATGTATCAGACCTGGTATCAGATGACCGCGCTGCTCAAGGCCAACAAGCTCGACCTGCATCCCGTCATCACCAATAAGATTGCGATGAAAGATTTCGCCTCCGGCATGGAACTGCTGAAAACCGGCGAAGCCAGCAAGATCCTGGTGTATCCGAACGGGACGAAGTAACGCGATTACTGCTCTTGAAGTGTCATTCTGAGCGCTCGGGTCGAAGGAAACCTATAACAACCTTACGTTCGGGTGCCCCACCCTCGTCGCCTCTTTTGGCGACAGGGTGGGAGGGCGATAGAATGTTGGTTCGCACCTTCGGAGACATTTCATGTCCACAGCAACCCGCACTGATCCACTCTCTTTCCTTACCGATCAACTGAATGAACTCAAACAAAAGGGCACTTACTTCAAGCTGCGCGTGCTCGATGACGAGCAGGCCGCGGTGTGCACGTTCGACGGCAAGAAGGTCATCAACCTTGCTTCCAACAATTACCTTGGACTGACCACTCATCCCAAGCTGCGCGGGGCCGCGCTGGCTGCCACCAAAGAGTACGGCGTCGGCTCGGGCGCGGTGCGCACCATCGCCGGGACCATGAAGATCCACATGGAGCTGGAAGAAAAGATCGCGCGCTTCAAGAATGTCGAAGCCTGCGTGGTCTTCCAATCCGGCTTCACAGCCAATGCCGGTACGGTCTCGGCGATACTCGGCAAGGAAGACTTCATCGTTTCCGACGAACTGAACCACGCCAGCATCATCGACGGCGCCCGGCTCTCGCGTGCCAAGATCAAGGTCTTCCGCCACAAAGATTTCGCCCACGCCGAAGAGCAGTTGGAATCGATCAAGAATGAGCCCGGCCACAAGCTGCTGATCACCGACGGCGTGTTCTCCATGGACGGCGACATCGGCGCGTTACCGCAACTGACCGCGCTCGCCGAGAAATACGGCGCGATCATGATGGTCGACGACGCTCACGCTTCCGGCGTGCTGGGTCGCAACGGACGCGGCACCGTCGATCACTTCAATCTGCACGGCCGCGTCGACATTCAGGTGGGCACGTTGTCGAAGGCCATCGGCGCGCTGGGCGGCTACGTCTGCGGCACCCGCGATCTCATCGAGTTTCTCTATCATCGTGGACGGCCGTTCCTGTTCTCGACTTCGCATCCGCCGTCCGTCGCCGCCACCTGCATCGCCGCCTTCGACGTGCTGGAGCAGGAGCCGGAGCGCATCGAAAAGCTCTGGCAGAACACGCGCTACTGGAAGCAGGAGCTGGGCGCGCTGGGCTTCAACATCGGCGGCGTCAACACTCCCGCCAGCGAAACGCCGATCACGCCCATCATCGTTGGCGATGGCCGGCTCACTATGGACTTCTCGCGCGAGCTGTTTAAGGAAGGCGTGATGGGCACAGGTATCGCGTTTCCGACGGTTCCCGAAGGCAAGGCGCGCATTCGCACCATCGTGACCGCGACCCACACTAAAGACGAGCTGGATCAGGCGCTGGAGACGCTGAAACTCGTGGGGAAGAGGATGGGAATTCTGGCATAGACAGAGCTCAGCAGGCTCAGAACGACTGGTGGAAAGTCCGGCGCCCATGTGGTTTGGGGGCGCGTCCCAACTGGCTGGGAAAGTCCGGTTCTCAGATGTTTTGAAGGGGCCCGGCAGCGTCACCTAAGAAGTACGATACTCAGGCGTTTTGAAGGGGCACGCCTTCAGGCGTGCCGTAAGACATTGAGGATGGTTTGGCTTTAGCCACTAAGGAATTTTCTGGTCACGCTATGGCCGCGCTCATGATTTTCGAAACCGAGTTACCTCAGAGGCTGAAGCCCAGTTCTTCAGGAGACCCATACGGCGCCGCTGAAGCTGCGCCCCTTCCAGGCAAAGGCTCAAAAAACCTCATCGCGCCAGGAAAGCTCATTAGGCAAGGGAATCTGATTGTTGACTGGAACGGTTGGGCACTTGCTCCGCTCGCGCTCGTTGCCGCCGTCTTCGCTGTTCCCTATTTCCTGACGCACAATTTTCTGGCGATTGCGTTCGCCCTGCAGCGTGGTTTCGCCCTTGTCTGCCATCAGCGGCCAGAGCGCTCTTTCTTTATCTTCGGAGCGCCGGTCGCCGTCTGCGCGCGCTGCCTGGGAATTTATCTGGGAGCGGCGATCGGACTGCTTTTGCGAACTTCCCGCCGAATCGCCATTCGACTTCTGACCATCGCCGCCGCGCTCAACCTGCTGGATGTGGCCACGGAATTTGCCGGCCTACATGGCAACTGGATGGGCGTGCGATTCGTTCTGGGCATTGCGTTGGGTACAGCCGCAGGGCTGGTGATTTCCTCGGCGATTACCTCCGCAGTCGCTCACTTACTGGTGCCTGACTGCTGGTCCAGTGATGGACGCGGTCAAAGTGCCGATTCGTGTCTCTAAGCGCGTTGATGCTTGCCGATGTCTCGTTGCTGCAACGTCCACGCTCCGGTCCCTATTCCAGCACAGGCAGAACGAGTCGGGATGAGGAAAAAATGGTATTGAGAGAGCTAGTACCCACGCTGGCGTGTCTGAATTCAAGCAACGCCGGCTTCTCGGCGTTCTGGTCGTCTGTCGTGAGATACAAACGGAGCTTGTGTCCAGCCCGAAAGCGTCGGGCATTGGGTACGAGCGGAATCCGATAGCTCACCTTCTCTCCAATTGGCACAGGTTCCAAGCTCCGGCACGGTAGAAAAGGGGCGCCGGGTTTGCTGGCAGCTCCATCCACCTCCCGCAAGCCCGCGCGCAGATAACCCGCGGTGATATTGGTGGTGTTCTCGTTCTCATCCAAATCCTGCAAGACTACAATGAAGGCTGTATCCGGGGCGGTGCAGGTGGCCTCCAACTGCAACTCGATGGGACCGATCAGGTCCAAATCATGAGTCATCGGCGCGGTAGTCCATTGCAAGGCCGGAGGTGGGTCCGTCTCGCTCGCACGTGGGCGATTGAGACCGGCGCCAAGGTTCATATAGGTCCGGGAACCTGCATCTCCTTCGTCCACGCTTAGACTTCCGTCGGCTCTCAGTGCGTAGGCACGATGCACTGCCTCGGGGATCGGCCACGTATCGGTGGTTCGCCAGCCCTCAGCCTCGGGCAAGATGTAACGGAAGTGTGGTCCATCGAGAATGCCAGTGTCCTGATCCTTGAGCCAATGATCAAACCAGGCCAGCGCTTCGATGTGAAGACTTTCCCACGGCCAGGCGAGACCATGCTCGCCCATCATGGCGACCTGCACATGCTTGCTGTTGGTCAGGCGCTCGTAGGCGGTGAAGGTGTGGGGCAGATGAAGCGGTACATTCTGCCAGTCGCACCCGATATAGCACGGCACCTCGACGCGACCGAGTAACGGAAGCAGATTGCGCTCCTCCCACCAGGCATCGCGAAACGGGTGCTCGGCGGCGATGGCACGCCAGAGATCGTCCCAGGGATGGGGATTGTGGTGTAACTTGAGCAGCACTTTGAGGCCCGCGATCGCGGCTTCTCCGTTTGCCATCTCGAATTTCTTGTGGATGGCAGGAGTCAGCAGAAGGTCCCGCACGGCGTCCATCAACTTGCTGCGCCACAGCTTGTTGGTATGTCCGGATGTCATACCGATCATGTAGAGGAACGGAGTGAGGAAACTGCTGCTCATCAGTCCATGGTGCGTGCCTGATTCATAAAGATCATATGTGCCAGCGATGGGCATGATGGCTTTAAGATGTGGAGGCCGTTCAACGGCAGCTTCCATCTGCGTACAAGCAAAGTAGCTAATCCCGACCATGCCGACATTACCGTTCGACCACGGTTGTTGCGCCGCCCACTCGACCAGGTCGTGCATGTCACGACGTTCCTGCCCGTCAAAGAAACCGAATGTCCCACCAGATCCGCTGGTGCCCCTGCAGTTGGCAATGACGTGGACATAGCCACGCGGGACGAAGAAATCGCTGGCACCCGCTTCAATGAAGCCTGCCGGCGCACCGAGATTCTGAATCTGCCGGGGATAAGGAGAGGCGGCAACCAGCACCGGGTACCGGCTGGGTTCGGCCGGACGATGCACGTCCGCCAGCAAAGTGACTCCATCACGCATGGGAACGGCAACGTCGTCCTCCTGTGCCATGGTGTGAGTTGGCTGGGACAAATTGCCATATTCACGGCCAGTGGTTTGCGGACCGTTGAGTCGACGTTGACCGGGCCCTATTCCGGACGATGGAACGTTGGCCATGTCTTACCCCGCAGGCGCGTTGGAGAATGCCGAGACACTCTAAGGGTTACCATCAAGTCGTCAATTTCTCCTGCAAGCGATCGGTAACGATAAGCGGTCCCGCGTTCGCAAAGATGTATTGCGTTGCCAGCAATGATGGAGCGAATCCTTTACCCTTGGTAAACCACCTTCCCGCCCACAATCGTCACCACCGCCCGGCCGGTAAAATTCCATCCGTCGAAGGGCGTATTCTTCGACTTCGACATCGACTGCGAGGCATCGAAGGTCCACTTCTTCCTGGGATCGAAAATTGTGATGTCGGCGTGCGCACCTTTGGCCAGCGTGCCCCGTTCAGCTAATCCAAAGATCTTCGCCGGATTGGTCGACAGCAACTCGACAATGCGCCACAACGGCAGCTTGAAATGATGATGCAGCACAGTGAGAACGATCGGCAGCGCCGTCTCCAGTCCGGCGATACCGAAGGCCGCACGCTCGAACTCGACTTGCTTTTCGTGGAAGGCGTGGGGCGCATGATCGGTGGCGATGGCATCGATGGTCCCGTCGATGATGGCTTCGATCAGCGCGTCACGGTCGGCAACGGAGCGCAGCGGCGGATTCATCTTGTAGTGCGTGTCGAACTCTCCCACATTCTCGTCGATGAGGGTGAAGTGATGCGGCGTGACCTCGGCTGTCACCCGCAGGTTGGCCTTCTTGGCCGCACGCACCGCTTCCAGCGCCTCGCGCGTCGACAGATGTGCGACGTGCACGTGACCTTTGGTCTCACGCGCCAGCGCAATGTCACGCTCCACCACGCTCGACTCCGCCGAATTCGGCATGCCGTGCACGCCCAGACGAAACGACGTGGGCCCATAATTCATCGAGCAGCCCCCGGTTACACGAGTATCTTCCGCGTGCTGCACCACCGTCATCTTCAGACGGGCAGCGGTGCGGAGTGCGCTGCGCATCACGCGGTCATCCAGGATAGGTTTGCCGTCGTCGCTAACTGCGACTGCGCCTGCTTTCTTCAGCGCCGCGAAATCCGTCAGCTTCTCGCCCAGGCTACCCAGGGTGGCGGCGGCAATCGGAAACACATTGACGATGGCACCGCGCTGCGGCGACTGCATCCAGCTGGTTATTTCCGCCGAATCGTTCACCGGCAGCGTGTTCGGCATCACACAAACGGAAGTGAATCCACCGGGCGCAGCGGCCCCGGTACCGCTGGCGATGGTCTCTTTGTGCAGTTGGCCGGGCTCGCGCAGGTGGACGTGCAGATCGATCAGTCCCGGCGTGACCACGGCGCCGCGAGCGTTCAGCGTCTGTTCGGCCTGGCCGCGAAGCTTGCCCGCGGGCGCAACCTCCACCACCCGGCCGCCGCGCAGCAGTACGTCCATTTCCCCGTCCAAACCGCTGGCCGGATCGATGACTCGCCCCCGTTGTATCAGCAACGATTCCATCTTCTGCTACGCCGCTCCCAGCACCATGGCCAGGATCGCCATGCGGGTCTTCACTCCGTTGCGCACTTGCTCATGAATACAGGACTGCGGACCGTCAGCCACTTCGCTGGTCAACTCCATGCCGCGGATCACCGGCCCAGGATGCATCAAGATGGCATCAGGTTTCGCCAGCTTCATGCGCTGCTCCGTCACCTGGTAGTGGGCAATGTAATCTTCCACGCTGTGATGCCGTCCGGCGAGTCGCTCTTTCTGCACTCGCAGCGCCATCACCACATCCGCGCCCTGCAAGGCCGAGTTCAGGTCGTGGCTCACCACAATCCCCGGCGCCAGCGTAGCCGCCACCTCGGGCACAAAGTCACGCGGTCCGCAGAAGATGACGTCGGCCCCAAAGCGCGACAGCAGCTCCGCATTCGAACGCGCCACCCGGCTGTGATAGACGTCGCCGACAATCACCACCCGCAGTCCGCGAAGTTCTTTCTTGTGATTCAGAATGGTGAGCGCGTCCAGCAGCGCCTGCGAGGGATGCTGATGCATGCCATCTCCGGCATTCACCACTGGCACCGACATGTACCGCGACAGCAGGTGCGCCGAGCCGCTGTTCGGATGCCGCATCACGATCGCATCCGCTCCGATGCACTCCACCGTCCAGCCGGTATCGATCAGCGACTCGCCTTTTTCGATGCTCGATGAGGTCGCGGTTACCAGGGTGGTGACCGCGCCCAGCGACTTGGCGGCAAATTCAAATGACGCCCGCGTGCGGGTGGAAGACTCGTAAAACAGCAGCACCACGCGTTTGCCGTGCAGCAGCCGCGAGGGACGGCTCGGATCCATACGCTTTGCCAGCGCCAGAATATCTCTGATCTGCCTGGTCGTAAGCTGGTTGATGCTCAGCAGCGAACCCAGTCGGGGCTTCATCGTCCTTCCGCCACTCGCTCCATCAGCAGCACCTTGTCGGTGCCGTCGGTCTCTTGCAGCTTGACTTCGATAATCTCGTTCTGCGAAGTCTGAATCTTGCGGCCCACAAAACGCGCCTCGATCGGCAGTTCGCGGTGGCCGCGGTCGATGAGCACGCAAAGCTGGATCCGCCGAGGCCGCCCATGGTCGAACAAAGCGTCCAGCGCGGCGCGCGCGGTGCGCCCGGTGTAGAGTACGTCGTCCACCAGCACGATGTCCTTGTCTTGAATGTTGAACTCCATCGTGCTCTTCTTTACCTCGGGACGATGGCCGACGGTTGACAGGTCATCGCGATAAAGCGCGATGTCGAGCGTTCCCACCGGCACCACGGTCTTCTCAATCCGGCCCAGAATCTTGGCCAGGCGCTGGGCCAGCGGCACGCCCCGGCGCATGATTCCTACCAGTCCGAGGTTGGTGGCTCCATTGCTCTTCTCCACGATCTCGTGCGCCAGACGAACCAGGGTGCGCTCGATTTCCGATCCGGAGAGGATTTGCGACTTTTCACGAAGATTAGGAGAAGCGGCGGAGGCTTTGGTCATGCCGCTCGCATCATACGAAAAGCGGAAGCCAATGAGCAAATGTGAACCGGCGAGATGTTCTCAAACGGTGAATGCCGTCATGCTGAGCGAAGCCTTCACCGCTCTTGCGAAGGCGAATTGGTTTGTCATCCTGAGCGGGGTGAGGCGAAGCCGAACCCAGTCGAAGGACCTCTAGAGCTGGAATTTCCGCCTTGGCGATCAGGGAGGGGCGACGCCGTAGGTTATCTTAGCGGAATTCGCGCCGTTTCCCGAACATCGAAGCGCCCAGCGCTCCGCCCGCCGCGGTGAACAACAGAAAGAACACCGCGAGGGTTACCAGAATCAGAACCATCATCGTGGCTGCGCCCTGCGGAGTGCCGACCCATTCGAGCATTCGCTGCGCCATCTCTCTTACCTTGGGATCAGGATTGCTCGCCAACTGTTTGTCCATCTGCTCCTGCAGGGCGTGCCGGAAATCGCCGTTCGCGCGAAACGCCACGAACGATATCGTACTCACCACAGCATTGGCGAGGAATCCGAAGATTCCGGCTAGGGCGCCCAATCGCATGCCCATCCCCGGCGTTATCAGCGTGCCCGGCACTTGTCTTTGATAAAGTGCAACTGCCAGCGCGCCGGCTCCCAGCATCCATAAACAGCAACCCAGCGAAATGATAGGGATAGCTGAGAGAACGGCGGCGCCCACGCCAGTCAGCAAAGCGCCCTTCCATGCCAGGTCCCAGCGAATTGCGCCGGGCTGCAACGATGGCGGCACGCTCCCCATGTTCCAGGCTGGCGGAGCTGGTTGAAGTGGCGGAACCATTTCGCCTGCACTATCAGGCACTGGCAGCGGGAAGGGTGTATCGCCGTCCGGAGGAACCACTCGAATCTGCGGAGCGCCGCAGTGTGGGCAAAAAGCAGCGCCCTCTTGAATCACAGCCTGGCAGCGGTAGCAGGGATACTCCACTGCCGAACGTTACAGGAAGCAAACCGCAATTGGCAACTGCGAAGGGCAGCACCTGGCAGTCGGCATTTGGCACTAAGCAATGATTAGCCGGCCCTTGGCATTCAGGAATCGGCAAGTGACAGCATTCAGCCCACGGGCTCACGGTTGGGATTCGTTTCCTTCTTGTGATCCGGACTGGAGCGGGGGATCTGCGGTCATATCGCGACAAGGCAGCACTGCCTGTCCTGGTACAAGTCTCAGCTCCAGCGACTTCTCGCGCGGAGTGAAGTTGCTAATTGCCAAGTGCTAATTGGCGCTTTTTACAGCGTGTCTTGCTTGCCATGGGTCTGTACCAGCACCGTTCCAAAACGCGTGCCTGAACCGTGCGGTTCGATCGACACCAGGTGTTCGTCATCGTCGCTGCCCGCCTTGATCTCCCAGCCGTCGCCGTGGGTGTCAGAGCAGCTCAGCTTCTTGTCGTTGTCGTCCTTGTGCGGCGAGATGTGTACATCCGAACTCCCGCTGTGTCCGTTGCAAGTCAGCGTGGTCCCAAACGTCTTCATCTTGTCTTCGTAAAACGCTTTGACCTTCTCCGGCGGATCGTCCGTCTCGTACTCCGCCGCAATCACTTTCAGGCCGAAGCCGATAGCTCCGATATTGATGTTCGCCGAATGGGTATCGCCATCATTGTCCTTGGGCCGCAGGTGGGCTCCCGGATAAACCGGGATACCGTTGTCCGCTGCCTTTGCGCTACCGTCCACTTTCAGGTTGGCAAACGGCGTCTGAATGTCGACCTTCTCATTCTTCTTGTCCTTGTCATCAACTTTCACGCTGCAGGCGCCCAGCCACAGCAACATGCCGGCAATCATGAGGGCAAATAAACTTTTTCTGACCACGTTGTTCATTGGGGTCCTCCGCTGGATACAGGGATTGTGCCGCCCATGCCGGCGCCGCGATTCGCGATGTTGGGAATCGTGACCGGCAATCGGCCCGGCATCGGGATCTCGCCAAACATCGCCTTGACCGCACTCAACTCGGAAACCTGAGCATCCGAGAATGTGCATAGATAAGTTTTCACTTCCGGCAACTGCGCCGCGACATACGGATTTCCCATCGCCACCACCACCGTCTTGCCGGGCGCGGTTCGTAAAACTTGTTCCAGCAACGCCGCTGGTGCGCTTTGCAGCGCGGTCCGGTTCGTGGGCGCGCCGCCTTGCGGGCTGAGGTAGATGGCCGCAATCACCGCCTGTGCCTGCTCTACCGCGACCAGCACAGCCTGGGTCAAGCCGGCCGCATCGCGGGAATCGATGTAAATTGCCTGCGCCTCCGGAATGCGCAGCTTCACCTGGTGCTCCAGCACCCGTCCTGCATCCGAACGGCTGTCGTCAGTAAAAATGAGCATGACCGTCGGGCCGCGGTTCTCCGTTGTAACCTGATACGCATTTTGGCTGGCATTGGTTCCCGGACGCGAGGCCTTCAGCGGCAGCACCTGGTGATTGTCGCGCACCAGCGTGACCGCCTCGTCGGCAATCTCCTCGGCTGTGGCCAGGCTGGCTGGTTTAGCCACGATCCGGTTGACTGCGTTGATGTCCACTTGCGTGGCCTGGTTCAGCCCAACCGAAGCCTTGGCCCGCAGGATCTTCAACACCGACTCGTCAATGCGCGACTCCGGAATCTCTCCGCTGCGCACTGCCCGCAGCAAGCCCTGGTAGGAGCCGTCCAGATCGGAAGGGATCAGCAGCATGTCGTTGCCCGCCTTCACCGCTTCCACCGCTGCCCGGCCCGCGCCAATCGAGCCGCCTTCAGGAAATAATTTCTTCAAGCCGGCCATGGTCAGCGCATCGGTGACTACCAGTCCGTTGAAGCCCATCTGCTGCTTCAGCAGTCCGGTCACGATAGTCGGAGAGATCGATGCTACATGATTGGGATCGGGATCAAGCGCCGGCACTGCGATATGCGCCACCATCACCGCGTCCACTCCGGCTTGGATGGCCGCGCGAAATGGCGGCAATTCAATATTTTCCAGATGCTGCCTGTCGCCTTTGACATAAGAGAGTGCCAGGTGGGAATCGGTGTCGGTATCTCCATGTCCGGGAAAATGCTTCGCTGTGGTTAGCATGCCGTACTGGTGCGCCGCTTCAATGTAGGCGGCGACCATGGCGCTCACCCGCTGGGGATCTTCTCCAAAGGAGCGGGTGTTGATGATGGGATTCAGCGGATTCGAATTGACGTCGGCGTCGGGAAACCAGTTCCATTGCACGCCGATCGCGCGCGACTCCTGCGCGGTGATGCGCGCCGACTCGCGAACAAAGTCCACATCGCTGGTTGCGCCGAACGCCATGGCGTGGGGAAAGCTGGTTGCTTCGTTCAGGCGAAAGCCCAGCCCGCGCTCAAAGTCGGCAGCAAAAATCAGCGGAAACTCCGCGTCTTTTTGCAGTTGATTGATCAGCATCGCCGCCTCCAACGGCTCATTCTTGTAGAGGAAGCCATCTTCAAAATTCACCGTCAGACCGAATCCGCCAATGTGGTACTTGCGCATCGCATCGCGCAACCCGAGGTACTCCGGATCGTCCAGGTTGATAAACCTGGCCCGCGCCCAGATGATGAACATCTGCCCGATCTTTTGCTCCAGCGACATGTTCTTCAGCGACTCGCGCGCCCACTTCTCGCCCTTCTTGTCGAGATGCACTGGAGTAGCAGATTGAAATTTTTCCTTGGCATAAGCGAGGCCCGGAATCGCCAGCGAGAGGCTAAACAGGGCGAGTAGAGCGAAACGAGTCATCACGAAGGACGATATCAGAAGTTCGATTTTTGGAAGAGGAGGAGCTTTAGCTGCACCGTTCTTAACAATTGTCGTCACGAGCCGGACCGAGCCAGGCGACAACTTCCAATTTTGTCATCCTGAGCGGAGGCGGCGCTTCGTCGCTGAAGTCGAAGGACCGCTATCGAGGGCATTTGCTCGCAACGATAGGGGTTCTTCGGTTGCGCTCACAATGACAACATTCAAAACCCCCCGCGGCGCCCCTGATCGGATGCCGCGTTGGTTGCCCGATGAAATAATCTGTCGTCCCGAGCGGAGCGTTCGCTTGAGTTTCGCGAATGCGGAGTCGAAGGACCTCTATAGAGCCAAAATACGTGCGGGCTCGACTAACGCTGCTGCCCGCTTCGCGATCTCGAGATCGTCACCGAAACCCTCCAGCCACATCACTCCAGGCTCGCGGCGAAACCATGTCATCTGCCGCTTGGCATAATTGCGATGACTCTGCTGAGCCGCGGCCATCGCCTGCTCTCGCGTGACTTCCTGGCGTAGCAACTGCGTCGCCTGCCGATAGCCTAACGAATCCAGGGCCATGACTTTTTCGCCGGAGCCGAAGCGCTCCAGCAGATTTTGCGTCTCCTCCACCAGTCCGGCGGCAAACATCTGCCGGGCCCGCAAGTTGATTCGCGCATAAAGTTGTTCGCGGGGAGGACTCAGCCCAATCCGCAGAATGCGAAAGCCGCGCAGCGGATCGCGCCCACTTTCTTGCCACAATTCGCTCATTCTTCTTCTTGACGCGAGGCACACCTCCAGCGCGCGAATCAGCTTGGCATTATCGTTGGCGTGGATCTTCGCAGCCGTTGCCGGGTCGAACCGGTTTAGAACGCGGTGCAGATAAAGCGGTCCACGCGTCGAAGCGCGTTGCCGCAGGCGTTCGCGCAATTCTTCCGAACGTCGAGGACCGGGAAACAACCCTTCCAACAGCGCCCGCAGGTACAGTCCCGTCCCGCCGACCACGATCGGCAATCTACCGCGAGCCGCAATGCCGGCGATCACGGTCCTCGCGCGCCGGGCGTAGTCGCCTGCGGTGAATGGCTGGTCGGCTTCGGCCACATCCAGCAGGTGATGTGGAACCAGCTCTCGCTGCTCGGGCGTCGGCTTGGCCGTTCCGATCTCGAAGTGCCGGTAAACCGCAACCGAATCGCAGCTTACGATTTCGCCCGCGAATTGCCGCGCCAAAGTGATAGCTAAGGCCGACTTGCCCGAAGCCGTGGGCCCAAGAATGACCACCAGAAGCGGATCGGAGCCGAGGGAACTCTTCGCGTCTTCGTCAACTTTGGGATGGAGAGCCGCGCTGTCCTTTCCATCCGGAGGAACCGCAGCGGTCATCGCGCGCCCCAAGGAATGGTTTTGCCGAATCGCAGGAAGGCCAGCGCCAGAATGAAGAGTGCGATGGCAAGCAGGCCAATCAGTTTGCGGCGTTCGTGCGAGCGCTGGCGCTCCTGCATCTGAAGCTCGCGTTCCTCACGTGGGGAAGTGCGGTTCTCGCCGAAGCGGTCGCGATCGGTCACGATACAATTTTACGCGTTATTCGCAGTTCGCAATGCCGGTCGCTGTGCGGCCGGCGGCGGGGATAGCGCGGTACAGGGGTCCTTCGACTACAACGGCGAAGCGCTGCTTCCGCTCAGGATGACGGGGGCCAGTGAGCAGAAGCTAGTTGCTATTTACCAGTTGCTAGTTGCTAGTTACTTCTTACTCGATATCGCCCTTAGCGGGGTTGTAATAGAAGTGGAAACGCAGCGCCAGGTAAGGACCGTGGAATTCCGCAGGCAGAGGCGCGAACGGGACCGAAGCGGTAATTCCGCCCCACGCCGCGCGATCGAGGGCGACATCGCCTGACGGGCCGCGAAGATTCATTCCCGCGATGTTGCCGTCTTTCTTGATCACAAACTCAATCGAGACCTTGCCCTTCTTCATCAGCGGAGCGCGCGCTTCTTCAGGAATGATGTTGTACCAGTTCCGGCGGACCGCATCCAGAACGCGAGATAGATACGGCCCGAAATCGACTCCTTCGGTATCGCTCAGAACTTCCAGGTTCCCCTGCACGCGAGCATTGGTACCGCCCGGACCGGCTCCGTAGTCACCGCCACCGCCGTAGCTTCCGCCGCCGCGATGCGAAGCGACGGCGCGAGCGGCCTGCTCAATCGAGGATCCCGGTGACATGATGCCTGCCAGATTGCTGGGAAATTTCGGTGTCCCCTGTTGCGGCGCGGGCAGCTTGGGATTGTCCTGCGGGATGCCGGGCTGGAGCTGCGCCTGCTGCTGACCCTGCGCCTGGCTCGGCTGCTGCTGCTGAGGCTGTGGCTGGGCCTGCTGCACGGGCGGCGAACTCTGCGCCTGCTGCGCCGGTGCCGAAGGAATCTTGGGCGGACCGGCACGCTTCAACTCTTCCAGCGTCTTCTTGTCGAGCGTAGGATGGCGGCTCTCGGCTATGCGGTTTTTGTCTGAAAGCACATTCGTCTTGGGAGCGACTTTCGGCTCCTTCTGCATGTCAGGCGGCAAATCCAGATAGGTCATCTGCTGATTCTTCATCAGGTCGGCAGGGCTATTCAGCTGCACACCTGTCATGCCGGGAAACAATTTCGGCGAGAAGACGAGCACGATCACCACCATCAGGTGGACGACCACCGAAATCCAGAACGCCTCGCGCATGCGCGAACGCTCAAGATCGTCCTCCAACTGAATCAGCAGATGTGGAGTAACATCGACGCTCGAAAGCTCACTGCTTTCCCACAGCGCAAGTTGCCCATCTTCCTGAGGCGGAAGCGGCGGGGGCGTTTTCGGGGGTGTAAGGATTGAAGCCATCCGTTTGGATCAAGTACGCCTGCAGCTCAATACATTAGACGCCCCTCGACCCAATGAAGCAAAAACTTCCTGGAGGATGGCGCAACCGTAGTAAACCCGGCAGCTTAGTGCTAGTTGCTGCTACTATTTTCGCACAAGAATACCCTTATAGGCGATTCGCCAATTCCTGCTCCTGAGTTCCATAAAGTCTTGGGTAAACTGATGGCTATGAAAGCCGTTATCGTTGGCACCGCCGGTCACATTGACCACGGCAAGAGCGCCTTGGTTCGGGCCCTCACCGGCATCGATCCCGATCGCCTGGATGAGGAAAAACGCCGCGGCATCACCATCGATATCGGCTTTGCCAACCTTGAGCTTTCCGGCCCGGCAGGCGAGGCGATTCGCATCGGTTTTGTCGATGTTCCCGGCCACGAACGTTTTGTGCGTAACATGCTGGCCGGTATCGGCGGCATTGATCTGGTTTTGCTGGTGGTGGCCGCCGATGAGTCCATCAAGCCCCAGACTCGCGAGCATTTCGATATCTGCCGCCTGCTGTCTGTGCCACGCGGTATCACCGTGCTGACCAAGTCGGACCTGGTCGATGCTGAGACGCTGGAAGTGGTGACCATGGAAGTGGCGGAGTTCGTCCGCGGATCGTTTCTTGATTCGGCGAATTCTCCCATCCTCGCTGTCAGCTCCAAGACCGGAGCAGGCCTCGACCGGCTCAAGAGTGAACTTGCGCGCCTGGCCGCTGAGATCCCTGCCAAGGATTCCACCGCCGCCTTTCGGCTGCCCATCGATCGCGTGTTCACCATGAAGGGTTTCGGGACGGTGGTGACGGGCACTCTGATTTCGGGCACAGTCCACAAAGAGCAGGAACTGCAACTGCATCCCAGCGGCAAACGGCTGCGGGTACGCGGCGTGCAAGTGCATGGAGAGGCGGCCGAGCGGGCCATCGCCGGACAACGCACGGCGCTGAATCTGGCCGGCATTGAGACCGCCGAACTAGCTCGCGGCATGATGCTGACGCCCTCGCAGATGTTCCGTCCTACGAGTCGCGTCAGCGTTACGCTCGACCTGGTGCGCTCGGCCAAACCGCTGCGTGATCGCGCCCGGGTGCATCTGCACGCCTTTACCGCTGAGACCATTGCCGAGGTCAGCCTGCTCGGCGCTAAACAGTTGCAGCCCGGACAATCGGGGTTGGCGCGACTCAAACTCGACGATCCTCTGCTGCTGTTACCGGGAGATCGCTTCATTGTGCGCCAGTTTTCGCCAGTCATTACCATCGGAGGGGGACGCGTACTCGACGCTGCCGAACAGCCTCGTCGATTCAAAGTCAAACCAGGTGAGCGGACGGCCTTCCTGCAGTCAATAGTGAATGCAGACCCGCAGGAATCGTTGCTGTTGCGGGTGGCGCGGCGGGGCGCGGATGGGTTATCAATCTCCGATGCAGTGGCCGAGACCGGCTGGCTGCCGGCGCGGGTGGAGCAGGTCGCCGCTGAACTGGTTAAGTCGAGTAAGCTGGTGCGATTTGAAGGTCTTCTGCTGTCGCCTGGGATTCTGGAATCGCTGCGTGGACAAACGCTGGCGACCCTCGATCAGTTTCACAAGGCGAATTCGCTGGTGGCCGGGATCAGCCAGGAACAGCTGCGCGAGACGATTGGTCTGGGTCCGGAGATCTTTCATGGCGTTCTGGGTTCGCTGGTCCGCGACCAGAAAGTGCAGGTCAACGGCGAACTGGTGCAGGCTGCCGGTAAAGGCGTGGTGCTGCGAGATGAAGAAGCGGAATCGAAGTCTCAGATTGAGCAGGCTTTTGCCAGGGCCGGGCTGAAGGTTCCGCTGCTTAAGGAAGTTTTGGCTGCCCTGCCGATAGACAAAGCGCGCGCGCAAAAGATTGTCACGTTGCTGATGCGAGATCGCGTGCTGATCAAGCTTTCCGACGATCTGGTGTTTCATCGCGATGCGCTGGACGCTCTGCGCCGCCAGATCGCCGCGCAAAAGACGAAGACTCCCAAGCTGAATGTCGGCAACTTCAAAGACCTATTCGGCATAACTCGCAAGTATGCGATTCCACTGCTGGAATATCTGGATCGCGAGCGGGTAACGCGGCGGGTGGGCGACGAGCGCGTAATCCTGTAAGAGCCTTGCCGGAAGCCCAGGATGACGGAGCGCCTTCTCTGCTAAACTCGAGCGTGTTGCCGCCTCACATCGAGTCTTCAGAGCACCGCTCCAACCAAGCCGCTGTCTCTCCGGCAAAATTGTCAGCCCCTCAAACCATTCAATCCACCAGCGCTCTTGTCTATCTCCTCGCGATCGCCATGGGTCTGTTTTCTGGCTGGGTAAACCAAAAAGTGGACGACGCTCTGCTGACCTCGCTTTGTATCCTGGCGTTCAGCATGTTGCTGGGGGTCTGGAAAAGAGGCCGTCCGTGGCGATGGGGCCTGCTGGTATGGATGGGCGTTCCCCTCGTGCTCGCCTACTATCAATTCGTGGTGCGCTGGCCGCACGATCGCAGTCAGGTCTATGCCGCGTTTCTCCAGATACTGGCGGGCAGCGCCGGCAGCTTCGGCGGCCACTTCATGCGCGAGATGATCGACAACGTGTTCCTCAAGAAAGAAGACTAGCCAGGCCAACTGACCCAGGTTGGACCTAAGTCCTCATCGCCCGCGTGGCGCCGGGTACACCGGTCAGTTCTCGCGCACCAGCCCGGGAGCATAGGCAGCCATGTCGAGACACCAATCAGATTGTCTCTTGCCCATTGCCGCAGGGTAGGCATTAAGGTAGCTTGCACGCCAAGTAGCGGTGAGTTTGGTCCCGCACCCACCGCTTCACGCAGAAGGATTCCGTGTAGATACTGGTCTGCGGTCATGGTTAAGAGTGAATTGTAAGCGGGTACCCATTGGTTGTAATGGAATCCATTACAGTGTAATATTTTGGTATGGCGACTGCTACTGCAAGGAAATCGAAGGTCTACACGATCAGCCTCCCGCCCGAACTTGCGCGCAGGGCTGAGGCGCTGGCTCAGAGGGACAGCCGCACGATGAGCGAACTATTCCGGGAAGCGTTTCGCACCTATTCCGCGCAGCAGGCGCGGCGGACACTGGATGAGTTGGGCGAGTATGCGGCTGGTCGAAATCCGAAGGGCTACACCGAGGCCGATGTTCCCCGGCTCATTAAAGAAGTGCGTGCCGAGAAGCCACGCCGCAGGGTGCGGTCGAACGGGTGATCGTCGTCCTCGACACAAACGTCTGGATTTCCGCGCTTCAGTTTGCGAAACATCGCGGCACGCCGACGCGGGCGCTCGAAAAAGCTATCAGCGAAGACGTGATCGCCACCTGCGATGAGATGGAAGCGGAGATTGTGCGCGTCCTAACGGAAAAGTTCTCCTGGCAACAACCCCGGGCAACATCGGCGCTGCAAGTAATTCCGGCGCGCGGCATCCGGGTGAAGATTCGAGGCACGGTAAAAGAATGCCGTGATCCGGGCGACGATATGTTTCTGGAGTGCGCCGCTCTTGCGAAAGCGGAATTGCTGATTGCAGGGGACAAGGATTTGCTGACTCTCGGCGAGTACAAGGGCACGCGCATTATTACGCCTTCGGAATATCTGAGAGCTGGATAAAGGTATCTGGCCTCTGCTCAGAGATGAGCATGACCCGGCGCACCAGGCTAACGCTGATCCTGTTCTTCACCTTCCGCCATCTTTTTCCATAGAGGCGGAATCGCGTGTTCGATAATGACGACCTCGCAGCGGGGTGACTGTCGGAGTTGCCAGCCGAACGGACTCCATGTAGTCATAGCCGAGCTTGTCTACTACGACTTGTTTCCAAGCCACATTGTGCATTCTCTTGAATGACAGGCGCGCGTCGAACCGACCAGATTCGACGCGTGCCTTTGCAAACAGAAGTGCCTAGACGTTATTGGTCATCGAGTCGAGTTGACTCTGCTTCTCGGTCAGTTCGACCTGTAGCTCGTGGATCTGCTGCAATTCCCTTTGAGTTACTACAGCTGTTTGAACCGCCATTCCTCACTCCTCTTTGTTCCATCCGCCGACTCCAGCAAGTTCCGCATCGAACCCGCCTTCAAATACTCACCCCAGCCGTACTCTAGAAGAAGCCGGCAGAAGTTTGAGAGTGAGCGCCGCTCTACGTCGGACGCTTGCAAGAGTTCTTTTTTGAGGTCGCCATCCAGTCGGATTGAGATAAAGTCCATGTTGGTGCTCATTGTTTTATCGCGGGTCTCCAAGCAAGAGATATTCTAAGTATACCAGGTATACCTTGTCAACACTCTAACGCGGACACGGTTTACCAACTTGGTTCTGGATGGCGCGGGTGCCCCAAGTCTTGCGGGGCTCGAGACCTGGGAGATATTCGGGGCTGCACCGATTCATGGAATGTAAAGAAACTGAAGCTTCTGGATCTGGCGGCTCTCCCAAAGTGAAGAGTCCTTCCTCACCCGGGTCTCGAACGTCGCGAGACCCGGGGCCCTGGCAGAGTCGACATCCTTCCGCTGCGGGCGAACCGCAGATCCTTCGACTCCGGTGCGCAAAAGAGGCGCGCCTCCGCTCAGGATGACAATTCAGGTTGAGACTAGAACGCGACAAAATGAAAGTGGGACGCTTATCGCGTCCCGTCTGGGGCTAAAGCCCCGTTTCTATGTTGTCTGTGCGACGCGAACCTAAAGGTTCGCTCTACCAAGTCCCGCGGTGATAGCCGGCCTAAAGGTTCGCTCTACCTGGTCCCCGTGGTGATAGCCGGCCTGAAGGTTCGCTCTACCTGGTCCCCGTGGTGATAGCCGGCCTGAAGGTTCGCTCTACCTGGTCCCCGTGGTGATTGCTGGCCTGAAGGTTCGCTCTACCCGCCGGGGCTAAAGCCCCTTGTTCTTGTGTTCCGCGTAACGCCGACCTGAAGGTCGGCTCTACCTCAACTGGCAACTGCTGTTAGTCGTGCACGCCGTCCATGAAGGCGCGCAGCTTGCGCGAGCGTGATGGATGACGGAGCTTGCGCAGCGCCTTGGCTTCGATTTGGCGGATGCGTTCGCGCGTTACCGCGAACGACTGGCCTACCTCTTCCAGCGTGTGCTCAGAGCCGTCTTCCAAGCCGAAGCGCATCTTGATCACCTTCTCCTCGCGCGGAGTGAGCGTGCGCAGTACCTGCGCCGTCTGCTCCTTGAGGTTGACGTTGATCACCGCTTCGGCCGGCGAGACCACCGCGCGATCCTCGATGAAGTCGCCCAAGTGCGAATCTTCCTCTTCGCCGATTGGCGTTTCCAGCGAAATCGGTTCCTGCGCGATCTTCAGCACCTTGCGCACCTTGGCCACCGGAATGTCCATGCGCTTGGCAATCTCTTCCGAGGTCGGCTCGCGACCGAGTTCCTGCACCAGCTGCCGCGAGGTGCGGATCAGCTTGTTAATGGTCTCGATCATGTGCACCGGAATACGGATGGTGCGGGCCTGGTCGGCAATGGCGCGGGTGATGGCTTGACGAATCCACCAGGTCGCGTAGGTCGAAAACTTGTAGCCGCGGCGATACTCGAACTTGTCGACCGCCTTCATCAGGCCGATGTTGCCTTCCTGAATCAGGTCGAGGAACTGCAAGCCGCGATTGGTGTACTTCTTGGCGATCGAGACCACCAGTCGCAGGTTGGCTTCGATCAGCTCGCGCTTGGCATACTCGGCGTCGACATCACCCTGTACGATTTCGCGCTGGGTGCGCTTCAGCTCGGCGAAGTTAGCGCCGGCGTCGCCTTCCATGCGCTCCAAGTCGGCGCGAATCTGCCGCGACTGCTTGCGGAATTCCTTTTTCTGCTCTTCCGAGCGAGTGGCGTCGGCACGCTTCTCGAAGTTGACCGCCTGCTTGTCGAGCCCGCGCATGCTGTCGACCGTCTTGTTGACGCGGTCGATCAGGCGCTTGCGCTCGGCGTTAGTGAATCCCAGTTTGCGGATGACACGCGAGACCATGATCTGCTCGCGGCCCAGCGTCCAGCGGCAGCGGCGATAGTCGCGAGGCCGCTTTTTCTGCGGAATCTCAGCCAGCTTCTCGAAAAGCTGGATCGATTTTTTGTAGTGGCGTTGCAGTTCGTCGATCCTGCCGGTGATGTCCTGGCGGCGGTTGTCGACCACTTCTTCTGTGATCTCTTCCTCGTCGAAGAGCACGATTTCCTTGATGGATCGCACCCCGCGCTTCAGATCCTCGCCGATGGCAATGATCTCGCGAATGACGATGGGAGAGCGGGAAAGTGCCTTCAACACGCGCAACTGGCCGCGCTCGATGCGCTTGGCAATTTCAACTTCGCCTTCCCGGGTGAGCAGCGGAACCGTGCCCATCTCGCGGAGATACATTCGAACCGGATCGTTGGTTTTTTCCAGCGTGCCCGGCGAGAGATCGAGTTCAACATCCTCGCCAGCTTCGATGTCCGCGTCAAATTTCTTGTCGCCTGGCATCTTCGGCCCTTCCAGCACATCAATTCCTTGCGTGCCAATGGTGGTCAGCAAGTCCTCGATGTCATCGGGCGAGTGCACGTCGTGGGGAATCAGATCATTCACCTCGTTATAGGTGAGATAACCTTTCTCTTTTCCCACATCGATCAGTTTTTTGATATCGTCGTACTTATCTTCTAGAGCCAAAGCGGAGTGTCCTCTAAATAACGCCGACTGAGAGGCGTCTGTTCTGTGTGCACAACACGGCGGGGGCGGTACAGCGGGTACCGGCATATGGAGAAACTTACAGAGTTTATCACAGCTACGCCCGCCAGCCTAGCGTTTTCTGCGGTTTACGAATCTTTGGTAATCGGCCTTACCGCGTCGGGGCACGATTCCGGCGTTTCTTCCTGCTTACAAAATTAGATGTTTGTTACTTAGACTTAGCTTCAGGCTTTTGTGTCAACCACTTACAAGCCCATTATCGATGCGCAAATGAGCGCCTCCGAGCTTTGCCAGATTCGACGCCAACTTCAGGCGCTCTCACCCATAGCTGTCAGCGCCCTCCGCAGCTTGACTCGCTCCTGCAACAGTTTTGCGGCTGACGCTGCGTCTTGCCGGCGCTCGGCCTCTTTGAGTTGATGCTGCAAATCTTCCATCTGTCGCCGGAAAACCCGCCGGCGCAGCGAGCGGATGGAGTTCTCCAGCAACTCCGGCGTCAGCTCTTCATGTTCATCCATAAGAACCGCCGCCAGCAGGTTGCGATCGGCTTCTTCCAGCGGCAGCGACATGGCATCCAGCCCCTGCTCGTGAGCCACAAGTAGTGCGTCGATTAGTACTTCTGCGGACGATCCGGCATGCAGCCGCTCCCGGGTCAGCGCAAAGTGGACTTGCCGAGCCGGTTCGAAGTCCGGGTCCACACCCTCGCGATTGCTGGTAGGGCTATGCAGCAGTTCCTGGCTGGCCAAGGCCCGAATCAACACACGCTCGCCGTCAGCCAAGCCCCCACCGCTGGCCGCACTCACCCGCGAAGCTGAACGCGATCCCGCAGCGTGCCGCAGCTCCTGTCGCGTCACCGCGGAATCGATGCCCAGGCGATGCGAAATCTCGTTGGCCAACTCGTCGCGAACTATGCGGCTGGGCACGCGCTGAATGTGCGGCAACAGATAGTTCAAGGCCTTGACTTTGCCTTCGGGAGTGCGGGAAGGGAACAGGGTGCGCGCGCGTTCAATCAGGTAATCGAAATATTTCTGTGAATGCCGCAGCGCTTCATCGTAAGCAGCCTTGCCTTTGCGCCGGATGTAGAGGTCGGGATCGAATCCGTTCTCCAGCGTCAGAACCTTGATCTGAAAATCCTCGCTGATCAGCAGCGCCAATGAGCGTTCGGCCGCAGCGGCGCCCGCCGTGTCAGGGTCGAAGTTAACGACAATGTTCTTGCTGAATCGTCCCAGCAGCCGCGCCTGCAACTCGGTGAAAGCTGTGCCCGAACTGGCAATTACATTGTGGAATCCAGCGGTATAGACGGCGATGCAGTCCATCTGGCCTTCGACCAGTATGGCGTATTCTAGTTTTCGAATCGCTTCTTTCGCTTTGTCGAGATTGAACAGCACGCGCGATTTGGAGTAGATCGGTGTCTCCGGCGAGTTCAAATATTTCGGGCCGGCCTTCTCGTCGGTCGACAGCGTGCGTCCGGTGAAGGCGATGACCTTGCCGGATTCGTTGGCGATAGGGAACATCACCCGGTTGCGAAAGCGAGAGTAAATAGGGACAAGTTGCCGGTTGTCCGTTGCCGGTGGATTAGGGCCCGGATTTTCTGACAAGTGACTACTGGCAACTGACAACTCATTTTTGTCTTTCCACGAGAACAGTCCCGACTCGCGCAGCAGCTCTTCGTTGTATTGATTCCGTAGCGCGTCACGCAGCAGGAAGCCGGAATCGGGCGCATAGCCAATGCGAAACTCGGCAATGTTCTCAGGTGTGAGTCCGCGCGATGCCTGATATTCCCGCGCGTGAGCCGCTTCGGGCCGGCGCAACTGCTCCTGAAAGAAAGCGCAGGCGCGCTCGTGAATGTCGATCAGTCCGCCGCGCAGTTTGGCATCACGCGCCTCCTCGGGCGAGGAGTAGCTCGTCTTCGGCAGTGGAATCTTCAGCTTCTCGGCGACCAGGCGGACGGCTTCCGGGAAGCTGATGTTTTCGATCTTCTGCACGAAGGCGAAAACGTCTCCCGACGTCCCGCAGCCAAAGCAATGAAAGAATTGCCGCGAGGCGTGCACGGAAAACGATGGGCTCTTTTCCTGATGAAAGGGACACAGGCCCTGGAAGTTTTGCGCGCCACTCTTGCGCAGCTTGACGTACTCGCCCACGATGCGGACGATGTCAGCCTGCTCCTTGACGGTGTACGCAAAATCCCCGGGATTGGCCATCGTCTCAGTTTGCAGGAGGCGACGGCTATTTGCCAGAGCTCAAATATCTAGCGCTACAGATAACCGAGGAAACGCTGTGGGCACGCTGTGCAAATCGGGGGATAAAACGATTCCGGATGACGATGCGGCTATTCCCCCACGCCCATCAGCAGAATCGGCGAGGTCGGCTTGTCGGAGCCTTCTTCCTTTTCCACCGTGATGGCAAACGCCTTGGCTTCGACGCCTTCGGGCATCTTGTGGTCCATCATCACGGCGTTACCGTGCTCGTCGGGTTTGAAGACGCCGGCCGCGATCGGCGCGCCTTGCGTGGGGATGACCCACAGCTCGTAGGCCTTGCCTGCCGGTACCGGAGCCAGATTGCTGGCCATGAACATCATGCGCCTTTGCGACGGGCTGAAGATGGCGGTACCACTCGGCTGTTTGGGAGCTTTCTGCGGATTGAGCGACACATGCACCGCATCGGGCGAGGTCAGCAGTTGTAGCTCCTGATTCATGCGATCCAGCTGGATCGTCTGGTCCTGATTACGATTGCCGAGTTCGGCCAACTGGTCTTTCATGCGGCCATTGTTGCGCCACAGTCCGACCGCCACCAGCAGCAGTACCACCGCTGCAAGTGCGGAAGCCCACGCCCAGCCAAGGTTTCGCCGAGGAGCCGGAGCAGTCTCGGGCCGGGAAACGCCGCGCGGCTCAGCAGCAATCGCCCGCATCAGCCGTTCCTTGCTGCGTGCCGGAGGCTGCGGACCAATGGTCGATAATCCCAGCAGACCGAGATCGCCCCGCAGCGCCTGCAATTCGCGACGGCAGGCAGCACAAGTCTCCAGGTGAGTTTCCAGTTCCTGGCGATCATTGCCGGTCAGCTCGTCCAGCGCATAAACGGCCAGATCGTCGGCGAATTGTTCGTGCGTTTTCATCCTGCAAGTTTCATGGCCTGCGTTCCCCACAGGCCGGAGCTAAAAGCCCCTTGTTAATCGTTGCTGGCTGAGCTCCGCAGACGGCGCCCAATTCTAACTCCTGCTCATCCCGCAAACTTGGCGCGCAACTGCTGCAGCCCACTGCGGATTCTGGTCTTGACCGTGCCCAGCGGTTCGCCGGTCTTGGCGGCGATTTCCGTGTGGGTAAGCCCCTGAAAGAATGCTAACTCCAATACCTTGCGCTGGTCAGGATTCATTTCCGCCAGCACCACCCGTACTTTTTCGATCACCAGCGTCCGCTCGGTTTCGTCGCGCAGGTCTGGACCGCTGGCGATAACGCAATCCTCAATGTCGGTCTCCGGACGCCGCTTGCGCAAGCGGTCAATCGACTTATGCCGCGATATAACCGCCAGCCACGCCGCCAGACTACCGCGGCTGGCGTCGAAGGCGTCAGGATTGCGCCAGAGCTGCAAAAACACGTCCTGAAGCACATCTTCCGCCCCGGCGGCGTCCTGCAATACCCGCAGGGCGACGGCGTAAACTACTTTGGCATACCGGTCGTAAAGCTCGGACATAGCCTGCTGATCGCCGGCGCGGATGCGCGCCACCAGCCGCATTTCGTCTCCCGCGTCTCCGCGGTTTAACGGGCTCTTCTCGTCCGGTTCCATAGGTTAATACGTTTTCCGAGAGGCCAACAGATTGATGCGTTGAGATTTTACAGACGTTGGCCGCTAGTCTGCCATGCCTGGACCCTGTTTTCTTCGCTGCCGCATCTGGCGCAAGATTTCAGACCGAGTGGTTTCTGGCAATTCGCTGCGAATCGCCGAGAAAATGACCTCTTCCTCCATTTGCAAATGGGCCCGGAACATCTCGTCGAGCGCCTTGGTGATGGAACACATTTCGCCACCCACCGCAGCCAGCGTATCCGGATTATTCTCGACCATCCTGAGCAAGGGAAGCAGCCCCTCGAGCAGTTCGTCGATGGCCTGGTGCTGATCGCGCATGGCCAGCAGCGCGTGGCGGACCCGATCATCGGCAACCGCGCTCAGCCGAGGATGAAGCGTCTGCTCCTCATCGGCTTCATGCAGCGGCAGCGAGACACTGTAATAGCGATGAACGCCCGCAGCAGCTTGGGCGATCTCTTCGGGCGTGGCGCCGTGCGCATGCGCCAATTTGACCGCAACGCCAGTGAAGTGCCGAATCCGCTGATGGCAGCCTAGCAGCAGGTCGACCGCGTCTTCGGATTTCGGCGGCGAGGAAGTCAGCGGAGCAATCTGGTTCAGCATGGATCCCCATTATCTCGCAGAAGGACCGAACGAAGCATCGGGTGGCTACTGGCTACTGGCTACTGACTACTGGCTACTGGCTACTGGCTACTGGCTACTGGCTACTGACTACTGACATGGACTACCGCTAGAACTTTATCTCCACCGTAACCTGCACGGGCACGGGATGGCCCCCTTTCTCGGCAGGCTTGAACTTCCATTTCTTCACCGTGTCGACGGCGCTCTTCTCGAAGGCGGCCTCCTCGCTGCGCACTACGCGAACCGCCTGCACGTGCCCCTTGGTGTTGATCCCGATCAGCAGGACGACGGTTCCGTGGGGCTCCGCGCCGGGGGGCATATCAGGATATTTGGGATCCGGAGAAGAAATGGCCTTCGGCGGCTTGATGCCTTTCGTTACGCGCTGATACTGGGCGAAAGCTTGGTCGTCAGGAAGTTCGGATGGGGTAGTGGAAACGGTGGTGGAAGATTCCGGCGTCGGGTTGCTGGTCTGCGCCGACATGCTGATCGCGAACGTGCAGATTGCGACCGCAAGTGCGATCGCGAGAAAATTGCGCATGCTGTTCCCTGAGAACTGCCAAGTCTTGCCTACTAGTCTAAATGCATGGAAGCACGTTTGGTCATGGTTCCTCCGTGCTCTCCGTGCCTCTGTGGTGAAGCTTTTCGCGTGACGTATTGTAAACTAGTAGTTCCGGTCCCGACTCCCTCCGTTTCGCTGATCGAAGGCGGTTTTCCCCAGAGTTTTCCGCAAGCTGGAAAGGACAGTTTTGAGCACGAGCATTCGCAATATCGCCATCATCGCCCACGTTGACCATGGCAAGACCACGTTGGTCGACGCCATGCTGAACCAGAGCGGCACCTTTCGCGCCAACGAGACCCACGTCGAGCGGGTGATGGATTCCAATGAACTGGAGCGCGAGCGCGGTATCACCATCCTGGCCAAGAACACGGCCGTTTTCTACCATCCCGCACCTGGCTCGGGGCATCCGGCTGAGGTCAAGATCAATATTGTCGACACACCAGGCCACAGCGATTTCGGCGGCGAAGTAGAGCGCGCGCTGGAGATGGTCGACGGCGTGATGCTGCTGGTCGATGCCAGCGAAGGCCCGCTGCCGCAGACCCGCTATGTGCTGAGCAAGGCGCTGGAAGCCAAGCTGCCGCCGATTTTGGTGATCAACAAGATCGATCGTCCCGATGCGCGTGCGCAAGAAGTGTTGAACGAAGTCTACGATCTGTTCATCGATCTCGATGCCGGCGAAGATCAGCTCGACTTTCCGGTGCTTTACACCAACGCCAAGCTGGGCACGGCGACGACTGACTTGAGCCAGCCCGGCGAGAATCTGCGTCCGCTGTTCGATGCCATCGTCAACACTATTCCTGTACCCCGGGGCGACGCCGATGGCCCCTTGCAGATCATGGTGGCCAATCTGGATTACAGCGACTACCTGGGCCGCCTGGCTATCGCGCGCGTATTCAACGGCACGCTGCGCACTGGTGAAGATGTGGCCATCGCCAAGCGCGATGGTTCGATCGAGAAAATCAGGATCACCAAACTGTTCTCGTTCTCCGGATTGAAACGCACTGACATCGTCACCACCGAGTTGGGCGACATCGTCGCCGTCGCCGGGGTTACCGGCATCAACATTGGCGAGACCATCACCGACGTGGAAAACCCGGCGCCGCTGCCGGTCATTACCATCGACGAGCCGACCATCGCCATGCAGTTCATGGTCAATACTTCGCCGTTCTCGGGCCGTGAAGGACAATACGTTACCTCACGCAATCTGCGTGAGCGCCTGCAAAAAGAGCTGCTGACCAACGTGTCGCTGCGCGTGGAAGAAGCTGACAATACCGATTCGTTCCGGGTGATGGGACGCGGCGAACTGCAACTCGCCATTCTGATCGAGATGATGCGGCGTGAAGGCTACGAGCTGGCGGTCGGCAAGCCGGAAATCGTTACCCGGCACGTTGACGGCAAGCTGATGGAACCAATCGAGCGGCTGACCATCGACATTCCCGAATCGTTCGTGGGCGTGGTCATCGAGAAGCTGGGCTCGCGCAAGGCGCACATGCAGAAAATGCACAATCATGGTTACGGCCGGGTGCGCATGGAGTTCGTCATCCCCAGCCGAGGTCTGATCGGGCTGCGCAGCGAGCTACTCACCGATACCCGCGGGACCATCGTGATGAACTCGCTGTTCGACGGCTACATCGAATGGCAGGGTGATATCCCACATCGTGTGACCGGAGCGTTGGTCGCCGATCGCGCTGGTCTGACGACGGCCTATGCGCTGTGGGGACTGCAGGAACGCGGCGAGCTGTTTGTCGGCCCGGGGGTTGATGTATACGAAGGCATGGTGATCGGGGAAAATTCGCGCGATAACGATCTCGACGTGAACGTGGTGCGCGAGAAGAAGTTGACCAACATGCGCGCGTCCACTGCCGACGAAGCCATTCGCCTGGTGCCGTTCAAGAACTTGAACCTCGAGCAGGCGATCGAGTTTATTACCGACGATGAACTGGTCGAGGTGACACCTACCATGCTGCGGTTGCGCAAGAAGATTCTGCAATCCAACCGGCGGCCGCGGCGTAACGCCCAGCCCGCCGGAGTAGGGGCGCAATAGCTACAAAAATATTTCATTAGTCGGTTGTATCAGGGCACGTCTTTAGACGTGCCGAAATCGATCCACTGATGATCTGGGCTTCAGCCCTTGAGAAAAACTTTTATTGCAGGGGCTGAAGCCCACGCTTTTGGTGCAGGTTGTTCGGCATGACTAGTCGTGCTCTGATACGAACCGGAACCTTGATCGCACGCCAAGCTATCTCACGCAGACTTGTCCGTCTTTTTCGGGGTTGCGGCCGAGGCTCCTGCCCGCTGCTCTCCCGGACTGCTGCCCCGGTTGAACTCGAAAGCGGCGTTGATCAACGAAATGTGCGAAAGCGCTTGCGGGAAGTTTCCCAACTGCCGCTTGGCCCGGGGATCGTATTCTTCCGCCAGCAGGCCTACATCGTTGCGCAGCGCCAGCAGTCGCTCAAACAGTTTCCTCGCGTCGTCTACCCGTCCCAGCATCTTCAGAGCGCTCACCATCCAGAAGCTGCATGCCAGAAACGCGCCCTCGCCCGGCGGCAGGCCGTCATCGACGTTCTCGGTGCGATAGCGCAGGATAAAGCCCTGCGCGGTCAGTTGCTTTTCGATCGCCTCGATGGTGCCCCGGACCCGCGGGTCGCTGCACGGCAGGAAGCCGACCTGAGGAATCAGCAGCAACGACGCGTCCAGTTGCTTCGAACCGTAAGCCTGAGTGAAGCTGTTCAACTCCGTGTTGAAGCCTTTCTCGCAGACATCGCGATGAATGCGGTCGCGCAGGTCGCGCCAGCGATCAAGATTCTCCGTTCTGCCGAACTTCTGCATCGCCGTGACCGCGCGATCGAAAGCCACCCACGCCATGATCTTCGAATAGGTGAAATGCTGCGGCTCCCCACGCACCTCCCAAATGCCTTCATCGGGCTGCTCCCATATGGTCGCCAGGTGCTCGTTCAACGCGCGATGCAGCGCGGCATCGTCGTCGGTCGGAGGCATGCCGTTCAGGTGCGCTTGCAGCATCGCATCCGCCACCTCGCCGTAAACGTCAAGTTGAAGTTGCACGGAGGCGGCATTGCCCACGCGCACCGGCCCGGCACCTTCGTAGCCACCCAGCCACGGCACCTCCCACTCTGTCAGAGTTCGCTCGCCGCGGATACCGTATATGGTCTGCACCTGGTCAGGACTTCCAGCCACGGCGCGCAGCAGCCAGTCGCGCCAGGCCTGGGCCTCCTCGAAGTAGCCGGCATTCATTAAGGCGAGCAGGGTGAACGTCGCGTCGCGCAGCCAGCAGTAGCGGTAATCCCAGTTACGCTGGCCGGCCAACTGCTCGGGCAGGGAAGTTGTCGGCGCCGCGACCATGCCGCCCGTGTGCCGATAGGTCAGGGCCTTCAGCGTAATCAGAGACCGCTCGATGTCGGCAGCATAGTCGCCGTGCAGCTTGCCCTTGGCGGCCCAATCTTCCCAGAAGCTGACGGTGTTTTGCAGGGACTCTTCGGCGTCGATGGCTTCAGGAAGGCCATCAAACGACGGCCCATAGCTGAGCACAAAGGTCTCCGACTGACCCTCAGTGATGGTGAACTCGCTGAACGTCTTCAGGCCCTCGCTTCGCAGGGGCACAGCGGTGCGCAGGATGGTCATGTCCGGACCGGCGATCGCGCGCAGGGCTCCGTCGTCCATGCGGGTCACCCAGGGCACGGAGCGGCCATAGTCGAAGCGCAAGACGAATTCGCCGCCCATGGCCACGCTGCCGCGGACGCCGCGAACAATCCGGATCAGATTGGCAGAACGACCGCGCAACGGCATGAAGTCCAGCAGCAGCGCAGCCCCGGTATCGGTCTCAAACGTGGTTTCGACAACCAGCGTGTGCGGCAGGTATCGCCGGCTGCAACGAGCTGCAGCTTTCGGCGCGATGGACCAATGCCCGTTGTCTTCGGCGCCCAGCAGAGACGCCAAACAGGCGGGGGAGGCAAAGTTGGGCAGGCAAAGCCAGTCGATGGAACCGTTACGACTGACCAGCGCTGCGGTTTCACAATCGCCAATTAAGGCGTAATCCTCGATCAGACTAGACATATTGTTTTATTGAGATGCATGATTCGAGGCGCCTTCGGTGTCCTGGGATTCAGGAAACCGTTCCGCAGGTTGATGTCGACAGCTATTCGTAACGTAGAGCTTCGACCGGATCGAGTCTGGCCGCCTTGACCGCAGGATAGATTCCGAAGAACAAGCCGACGCTCATCGACATTAATACCGAGGCGACCACGGCCCAGATCGGCACGGACGTCGGCATCGAGGGAAAGACCAGCGGCAGACAGGCGGCAGCGCCGGCGCCCACCAGAACTCCCGCCACCCCTCCCAACCCGGTGAGAACGATAGCTTCGGTGAGGAACTGGCGGATGACGTCGCCGCGACGGGCCCCGATGGCTTTGCGCACTCCGATTTCGTGGGTGCGCTCGGTCACCGACATCAGCATGATGTTCATTACGCCAACGCCGCCGACCAGCAAGCCGATGGAACTGACCACGATGGTCATCAGGGCGACCGTGCTCATGATCTGGCGGAACTGATCGGCAATCGCCTCGGCGCTGCTGATTCCGAAATTGTCGGGCTTGTTGAAAGGCACGTTGCGGCGGCGGCGCAACAGGCCCCGAATCTCATCTTCGGCACTATCCTTGGAGCCGGGAAACGCTTCGGCTCCGATAAAGTGCTCGTCGTCAGCCGGATAGTGTTTGCGGTAACTATTGTAGGGAACTTTCACCACGCGATCGGTGCTCACATCCTTGAAGAGACCGCCCTTGCGTTTCTCGAGTATGCCGATGACCTGGTAGGGGACGCCGTCAACCAGAATGGTTTTGCCGAGCCCATCGTGCGCCGGGAAAAAGCTCTTGTCGAGGTCATAGCCGATGACGGCGACGTCTTCACGGTGCTCGTCCTCGAAGTCGGAGAAGAACCGGCCTTGCGTAACGTGTGCGTTGTAGACATCCTGCCAGGCTGAATTGGAGCCGGAGTAGTCGAGGTCGGTCATTTCGTGGGTGCCGTAGCGGGCCACGCGCGCCGGCGGCCGCTGGTCGGGAATGAAGCGTGGCGATATCTCTACCGCAACATTCTTGACGTGAGGGCACTCGGCCAGAATGGCCATGGCATCGTCGTAGGTGAGAGGCTTGCGGTTGCGTTCTTCGGCGCTCATGCGTCCGGTGCGAATGCCGATATCCCAGCGGAAGACCCAGAGGGTGTCGGTGCCGTAGTCGTCCAGATAGCCCTGAACGTCGCGGCTGATACCCACCAGAATCGAGGCGACGAAGATCATCGCGGCGACGCCGATTACTACGCCCAGCACGGTGAGGAACGAGCGCGTCTTGTGCTCGTGTACCGTCTCCAGCGCCATCCGCGAATTTACGCCAACGTGCATTCGCATAAAAGTCAGTGCTCAACACTTAGGATCAGGGGCTGGTAATCACAGACCGCGCAACCATGATCGCTGTCTCCCCAAAACACTCGTCCCTGATCCCTTAATTCTCATAGCGCAGCGCTTCAATCGGGTCCAGCTTGGCTGCCTTCCTTGCCGGATACACGCCGAAGAACATTCCTACCGCCGAAGAGATTGCGATCGCCAGCACCACCGCAGAAACCGGAACCGACATGGGAACCGGAGTCACCGTGCGCACGATAACCGCCAGCAGCCACGCCACCAGCACTCCAATCGCTCCCCCTACCAGCGCCATGACGGTGGACTCGACCAGAAACTGCAAAAGAATATCGCGCCGCTTTGCCCCCAGAGACTTGCGAATGCCAATTTCGCGGGTTCGTTCCGTGACCGCAGCCAGCATGACATTCATGATCACCACTCCGCCAATCACCAGAAAGATGGATACCAGGCCCACCATTCCCGAAGCCAGCGTTCCGGTGAGGTTCTTCCACAAACTCATCAAGTTATCGCTGGCCAGGATGGCAAAGTTGTCTTCGTCGTTGGGCGCCAGGTGACGGCGCGAGCGCATCAGCACCCTGGCTTCCTCTTGCGTACGCGCCATCCACTCCGGTCCTCGCGACTGCACATTTACGCTGAGCGTCGTGTTGCGCCCGTAAATCTTCAGCCAGGTCTCGATCGGAATGTAAACGAAGTTGTCCTGCGATTGCCCGAAGGTATTGCCGATGCGCTTGGCCACTCCGACGACCTGGAATTCCTGGCCGTCGACGGAGAGGATCTTGCCCAACGGATCGGTGTTGGCGAACAGCTTGTCAGCGACATCGGCGCCGATCATGCAAACCATGTCGCGATGCTGATTGTCGGCGTCGGTGATGTAGCGGCCACTGGCAACTTCTTCAACGTCCATGTCGCCGATGTTGGAGGTCACGCCCCGGAGATCGACACCCTCCAGATTCTGGCGCTCATTGCGGATGTTGGCTGTGCCCCGCACTTCCACTCCAACCGCTTTGGGAAGTTTGAGATTGTCCCGCAGCGCTTCATAGTCATCCCAGGTGATGTCGCGGTTACGGCGGGTCGCCTTGAGCAGTTGCATGGTGTCGGTGAGGATGGGAAACTTGTGAATGAGAAAAACGTTCGATCCCAGGTTGGCGATACGGGTGGCAAAGTACTGATTCATCCCGGCCACCAGCGCCACGACCAGGATGAGCGTCGAGACCGAGAGAATGATCCCGAGCAGCATGAGAAACGAGCGCAGCTTGTGGGCGCGCATGTTCTGCAAGGCGATCAGCGCCGGCTCGCGCAGGAAATGGGCGCGCGCAACTCGGCGTCGCGAATCTGACGCAGCTACCGTCGACACCTGTAGTCTCGGAGTTGCCATGTTTTCGGCTTAAACCAGATACCTACGGCCTTCGGACTGTCCTAATTGACGCGAAGCCCTCAGCTTATTCTACCCACCCCGACAAGCGGGACCGACTGATAATACGAAACATTCGGGACGAAAGTTGCACTCCACGGGGTGATTTCTCCCGCTACCTGTAACCGGACGGGCCCTGAATGCCATACGTGGACAAAACGCCGCGGATAGCAAAGGTTTCTGGAAGCCATTACTCAGGACTCATGAGCGAACAGAAGGTAAGCGGTGCTGGGCCGAATCGAACTCTCAGCGAGACATTTTCAGCTCACTTGACCTTGCTGAGTTGCTGGTCGGCCACCGGCGAAGTCTGGCTGATTGCGGGATCGAGCTCTAGTTTTCTTCCTTCCGCACTGAAGCGAGGCAGCTTGGTCAGCCCCCACTGGTGAAGCTTGAATTGAATCGACGTACCCAGCACGCCAAACCCGTATTTCACGCTGCGGCGAAAGTTGATGGATGACGCCTCTTCAAAATACTTTGTCGGACACGATACCTCGCCAATACGAAATCCGAAGCGCACGCACTGCGCCAACATCTGGTTGTCGAAGACGAAGTCGGGAGAGTTTTCCAACAGCGGCAGCGTAGTGAGCACCTTGCTGCTGAAGGCGCGGTAGCCAGTGTGATATTCGGAGAGCTTGACCCCGAGAAACAGGTTCTCGAACGCGGTCAGAAAGCGGTTGGAGATGTATTTGTACAAGGGCATGCCACCGCGCAGAGCCTGTCCGCCGATGATGCGTGATCCCAACACGACGTCGTAAACATCGTAGGCGACCATGCTGGACATGGCAGTAATCAGCAAGGGCGTGTACTGGTAATCCGGATGAACCATAATGACGACATCGGCGCCGGCCGAGAGCGCCTCGCGGTAGCAAGTTTGCTGATTCCGCCCATAGCCGTAGTTCTTATCATGCACGAACACCAGCAGCCCCAGTTTCCTGGCCAACGCCACGGTATTGTCTTTGCTGTAGTCGTCCACCAGAATGCGGATGTCGACAAGGTCGGGGATTTCCCGGACCGTAGCTTCCAGCGTCTGTTCCGCGTTGTAGGCCGGCATTACGACTGCAACCCGTTTCCCGTTGATCATCGCGTTGTCCCTGGGGTTTCCACATTCCATCATACCGCGCCTGCGGTTCCAGAGAGCCTGGTTGCGAGAGTCGCCGGCCTCCGCTTCTGCTAATCTGAACAACTCGCCATGCCCTTCGCCCTCATCATCGTAGCGGCATTCTGCGGTTTGCTGGCAGCGGGTGGAACTGTCTACTTCGGCATGGCTATCTGGGCAGCTCGGCGTTTCCGGCGCGAAGGCGCCCTCGCGGCAGATAGCAAATTCGCTCCTCCGGTCAGCATTTTGAAATCCCTGAAGGGACTTGATCCCCACATGTACATGGCTTTCCGCAGCCATTGTCTCGTGGATTATCCGGAGTATGAAGTTCTGTTCGGTGTAAACGACCTCAGCGATCCGGCACTGTCGCTGGTAGAGAAATTGCGCGACGAATTCCCTCAAAACAACTTGCAGATCGTACATTGTCCAGCGGTGCTGGGCCTGAACGGAAAAGTCAGCAACCTGGCGCAGATGCTGCCTCGCGCCCGCTTTGAACACATCCTGATTAATGACAGCGATATGGTTGTCCAGCGCGATTACCTGTCAAGCGTGATGGCGCCCTTTGCCCAGCCAGAGGTGGGCATGGTGACGACGCTTTACCGGGGCTTGGCCGGGAAAACCCTCAGCTCAAAGCTGGAAGCGCTGGGCCTCAGCACGGATTTTGCAGGCGGCGTGCTCATCGCCCGCGCCCTGGAAGGTGGGATTCGCTTCGGGTTAGGCGCGACCATCGCGACCACCAAGGCAGTGCTCGGCAAGATCGGGGGATTGGAGCCGTTAGTCGAGTACCTGGGCGACGATTACGAACTGGGCGCCCGTGCCGCAGCCGCTGGCTTCACGGTGGAGTTAGCGCGCGCCATTCCGGAAACCGCTTTGCCGGACTACTCCTTTCGCGAGTTCTGGGCCCATCAGATGCGCTGGGCTCGCAATATCAAGGATCGCCGTCCCGCTCAGTATTTTGGATTGATTGTCACCTTTGGACTGGTTTGGGCGGTGCTCGCAGTGCTGCTGAATCCGTATGCCTGGTGGACCTGGCTGGCCCTGATCGTCACCGCGGCAATCCGCCTGACGGCAGCGTTGGTGGTCGGACGCGGCGTGCTGAAAGATCCTCGCGTGGCGGCAGACCTGTGGCTGCTGCCCTTGCGCGATTTTGTCGCGCTGCTGATTTGGCTTGCAAGCTATGCGGGGGACACAGTGGAATGGCGAGGTCTGCTGTTCAAATTGCGCGACGGGAAGCTGGAAAAGATCTAGTCGTTAGCCTGCGGCAGGTGCTCACTGACGAAATCGATTTCTCTCTGCACCGCGGTGATGCGTCCTTGCTGGCCGAATTCGTAGAGCTCGCCACGCCAGAAGAATCGATTGCTGGTAAAGCTGGCTGCCCAGGTACAGAAACCCAGCAAATCCCGCACCGGGTAGAGCCAGCAGAGCCACAGACAGCGGCGATCGCCGATTACACCCCAGCCCACCAGCAAGGCCAGCAGCATGCGATTGATCCATGAGGCGGCGAACAGAGCAAGACCAATCGCCATCCAGTTGCGGTGCCCCAGCGCCAGTAACAACGCCAGCAAGCCAAACGGCACCGCGTAAGTCAGGCCCGATCCCACATGTCCCCAGGGCCGCGAGAACCGCGTGCTCTTCATCCAGCGTAGCTGGTCGCCGAAGGTCTGGCGTAGCGATTGCCCCGAGAGCACATGTCCCACTTTGTAAGACGAAAGGACAACCGTGTATCCGGCTGCGGCGATGCGGTTGCCCAGCACGAAATCGTCGGAGTAGAAATCGGCAGTTTCGCGAATTCCGCCCATAGCTTCGATAGCATCACGGCGCACAGCCATAGCCGCGCCCAAGGCGAATTTCATGCCGTCTTCCACCATGTCGGCCACCATTACCCCGGAGGGCATTTCAACCGACATTCCCAGAGCTTCCAGTTGGGACCAGAAGTCGTGAGTGGGGATGCCTTCATACATACATGTGACCAGCCCCACCTGGGGATCCAGCAGCGGAGGTACGATGTGGCGCAGAAAATCGGGACCAACCAGGACATCGCTGTCGCTGATCACAAAGCAGGAGTTCTCTGACGAAGCAATCATCCTGGCCAGCGAAAAGACTTTAGCGTTCGGCCAGGATGGTTCTCCGGAAATTACCACTCGAGTGGGTATATGGGGATACTTGGCGCGCAGTTTCTCTACTACGATCAGCGCTTCATTACTGGCGTGGCGGGCTCCAAAGATAATTTCGAAATTCGAGTAATTTTGCCGGAAGAAGCTTTCCAAAGTTTCTTCCAACTTTGGTTCCATGCCATGGACCGGCTTAAGAATGGTTACGGCAGGCAGGTCTGGCGGCAATACCGAACTTACCGGGTCGTGATTCGCTTGCGCACGCAACAGATATCGAAGTGTGGCGGCCACCACCATTCCAAGAAAAATTGTGGAGGTAAACGAACCAAACATGGCCAGGTACCATAGCAGGAGCCGAACCGACTGCTCGAGCGAAGCCGTGTCTGCCATAGCCAGAAGCGTTGCACACATATTAAACACTCATTGTACCTTGCGAAGACAAGGTCCTAACTCACATTGATCATTTCGATTCACTAAGAACTCTGAATTGCCCCCTTTGGTGGAGTGAAATGTTCATCAGGTGCCAAAAATTCCCACGCGGAAACATGCGACCAAGGTCGGAACTCTTACTGCATGCGATTAGTGGAAGGTACACGAACTGCGGACGCGGGTAACGCCGTCGCCGGTAGAGAGCTTTCCCGAACAAATGCAGCCAACGCTGCCTGTCCCAGGCTGATGCCTCCGTCGTTAGGCGGCACCGAGTGGTTTGTCCAGATTTCCAGCGCCTGGTCGCGCAGCAGGTCTCTCACGTCCGACAACAACAACTCGTTTTGGAAGACGCCCCCCGATAACGATACGGTGTCCAGATTCAAGTCGTGACAAAGCGCGACGATAGCGTCTCGCAGGCCCTGCGCAACTCCGCGCTGAAAAGCTCTCGCTATTTCATGCTGGCTACGTTCCCGCTTTCGATCTTCGGCGACGGCATGCAATAAGGGACGAAAATCCAACTCCCGATTGATGAATGGAAAGGGATAAGCTTCTGTCAGGTTCGCTTGGCCGGCAAGATTTTCCAACCACATGGCGGCCTGTCCCTCGAACGTTATGGCACGGGTGAAGCCAAGTAGCGCAGCGGCGGAATCGAAGAGTCGACCGGCCGAGGTTGTTCCGAAACTTCGCACATCTTTGTGAACCAGTTCCATTGCTTGCCGGTAACGCGAAGGAAAATTGAAAGGCGGAGCACTCATATCGGGCAGCCCCTCGACTTGGGCCAGAAAGCCCGCAGCTGCCTGCGCTGGGTGTTGCGCCGCCGCGTCTCCGCCGGGCAGGGCTGCGCGACGAAGGTGAGCCACGCGCTGGAACCCGTGTTTCACACTTCCTGCGAAGAACTCGCCGCCCCAGATGCTACCGTCGTCACCGTAACCCGTGCCGTCGAAACTAACTCCCAGCACTTGTTTTTCCCACGCTCCACGTTCCGCAAGCACGGAAGCGACATGGGCGCGATGATGTTGCACTGCAAGTTTTTCGCCAGCACACAGCTCGAGACTATGGGTCGTCGATCGATACTGAGGATGAGCGTCGTGCACTACCAGCAGATCATCCCAGCTCACCTCATACATCGACACCAGATCGCGAATCGTTTCCTGGAATGCCTGGAAAGCCTGATAGTGGTCCAGATCGCCAATGTGCTGGCTGACAAAAGCCTGACCGTCGACCACCAGGGTTACGCTGTTCTTCAGGTCTGCGCCCACCGCGAGAAGCGGTCGGTCCATGGGCAAATTTGCGACGGCACCCGGTGCATATCCACGCGCTCGCCGCAAAATGACTGGGCCGAAAGCTCCGGCCCGTGCGACCGAATCATCAACCCTGCGCGCAATGGGCCGCTCGCCTGCCAGAAATGCATCCGCTACGCCCGACAGCCGGTCGAAGGCATCGTGCTCGTCATAAGCAATCGGTTCGCTGGACCGATTGGCGCTGGTCATCACCAGAATTTCGGGAGCGCCGGCCGCGAACAGCAAGTGCTGCAGAGGTGTGTACGAAAGCATCACGCCGAGTTCGTCGTTGTCGGGAGCGACACCGGGCAGCTCCATCGTGGCAGGCGCCAGCACGATCGGCCTCGCGACCGAGGTGAGCAAACGCTCGGCTTCGGCTGAGAGCTCGACCACGCTTCGCGCCAAGGCAAGATCTTTCACCATCACGGCGAACGGTTTTTCTCTGCGATACTTTCGCTCGCGAAGGCCGCTGACCGCCGCTGCGTTTCGCGCATCGCAAGCCAGGTGATATCCGCCCAATCCCTTAATGGCTACGATCTTTCCCGCCTGGAGTAAATCAGCGGTCTGCCGGATTACCTCGGCATCGCCCCGAACCGTTTCTTCGCCCACCTGAAGCCAGTAGTGCGGACCGCAATTTGGACAAGCGACCGGCTGAGCATGAAAGCGCCGATTATTGGGATTGTGATACTCCGCTTCGCAGTAGTCGTCGAGCGGCCACTGCTTCATGGTTGTGTTAGGGCGATCGTAGGGCAGCGCCAGGATGACCGTGTAACGCGGGCCGCAATTGGTGCAGTTGATATAAGGATACTGATAGCGCTGATCGGTTGGGTCGAAAAGTTCCTGCAGACAAGCGTCGCACACCGGCAGGTCGGGCGAGATGCGAACCGTCGGCTTCTCGCGGCGTTGGCTCTCGCGAATAACGAATCCGGTCAGCCCCGTAAGCTCGACAGCTTGGACTTCGATTTCTGCGATGACAGCGGCGGGAGGAGCCTGCGTCTTCAGCCCGCGAAGAAAATCCTGAAGGCTGGATTCACGCCCTTCGACTTGAATCTCAACGCCTTCTTCGCCGTTGAGCACCCAGCCCGCCACTTCGTGCTCGTGAGCCAGTCGATAGACGAATGGACGAAAGCCTACTCCTTGAACGACACCCCGCACCCGAATGAAACGGGCAGCATTCATCCCGATTTCCCGTCGGCGATGATGCAGCCGCGGCCTTGCCAGCCGGTTTGAACGACTTTGCCATCCTCAACCAGCACGGGAACGGTTCGCTGGCCGCCTGCGATCGCCAGCAGACGCTGGCACGCCGCTCGATCGGCCTCGACATCGTATTCGACAAAGTCACGTCCCTTCCACTCGAGCCACTCCCGCAGTTCGCTGGTGTAAGGACAGCTTGCCGTGCCGAACAACTCCAGTTTTCCCATGTCCAAGTACCTGGTCAGACCTTCCACATAATAATGTATTGGACAGCGGGCCAGTCGCCGGGATGAGATTCGCCGCTCACCAGCAGTTCAAAAGTCCGTTGTACTACTGTCGTGTGATGCGACTCACATCACTAGCTGTTGCGACTCACAGCACTTGCTAGCCGAACCCACCATAATCCCAAGTAAGCCGCGTAGCGACCGCTACGTGACACCCAGGCCGCCACCTAGAAGATTGCGATCGTCAGAAGGAGATGTCGAGCATTATGGTGGAAGCTCTCCAGTCACCGGCTCAGGCGACATATTGGTTGATTCACGGGCAGGTTCTGTTCGTGACTCTCAATCTTCTGGGCATCGCCTGCTTCTCCTACATTGTGGCTAGAAGACTGACGCCGCTATTTCGCGGTAACCCGGATGTCCGGCTTGACCGGCCGCTGGTGCGGTTGCAAAGAGTCGCGAAGTATTGGTTTGGGCAATGGAAGCATCCGCGCTACCGGGTCGCGGGGACGATCCACATCCTTATCTTTGGTTGTTTTATTCTGCTGGCAATCCGGGCATTCGCTTTGCTCATTCTGGGCATGTCCGAGGGCTTCGCTTCCGCCGATTCCCCGGGCGGGATCGGCCATATCTACGGGATCGTCACCGACTACTGCTCCACGATTGTTTTCGCGTGCATGGTGGCAGCCGCGACTCGTCGCATCGTTTTCAAACCCCCGCGTTATGAGGTGCCGCCGAAGTACGGCAAGAGCCATAAGGTCGACGCCATCTTCCTGCTGGTGCTGATCGCAATCCTGATGCTGTCGGAAAGTTTGTTCGAAGCTAGCCGGACAGCTTTGCTGGCACAACAAGGCCACATTGAGTTTCTCTCGGTATTGTCGCTGCCGTGGGTCCTGCAGAATGCTTTCAGTTCGTTATCTTCATCCACGCTGTGGAACTTGCACCGTGGCGCCTACATTCTGGATGTGTTGACGTTTTATTTCCTTCTCTGCTATCGGCCGTTCGGAATCCAGTTCCACGTCGAGACCTCGCTGTTCAACGTGTACTTCGCCAAACTGAATAAGGGCACCATCAAACCCGTCCGCTGGGGCGTCAGTGACGAGCATCTCGACCAGGTGAAATCGTTCGGCGTGAAAACGCTGGAAGACTTCACCTGGAAGCACATGCTCGATTTCTACTCCTGCGCTGATTGCGGGCGTTGTTCCGATAATTGCCCGGCCAACGCCGTGGGCAGGCCGCTGTCGCCAAGATTCCTCACCATCAAGGCGCGCGACTACAGCTTTCAGCATTTCCCGATGTTCGGCAAGACGGGCAACGGCATACCGTTAGTTTCGGATGGCGGAATTTATTCCGAAGATGAAGTCTGGTCGTGTACGACTTGCGGAGCTTGCGAAGAAGAATGTCCGTTGCTGATCGAGTACATCGACAAGATTGTCGATCTGCGACGCGGCTTGGTCGATGACGGTAACGTGCCCAAGTCGATCCAGAAGGCGCTGAAGGCCTTGGAGAGTCGCGGCAATCCTTACGGCAAGATGGAGAAGAAGAAGGCCGACTGGACCAAGGATAAAGAGTTCCAGCGCACCTGCTCCGTCAAGATTCTGGACGGCAAGAGCAGTGCTGACACGTTGTACTTCGTCGACAGCATCACGTCTTATGACGATCGCATCCAGGCGATTGGCCGCGCGACCGCGCGAATACTCGACCAGGTCGGCGTGAACTTCGGGATCCTGGGCGCCGCGGAAAAAGATAGCGGTCATGACGTCCGACGCTTTGGCGAAGAAACGCTGTTCATGGCTCTGCGCGACCACAACGCCGCCGCGATCAAGGCTTCAGGAGTTCAGCGTATTGTCACCTCCGATCCCCATGCTTTTAATGCGCTGAAACACGACTACAAAGATATGCCGCCGGTCGAGCACATCAGTCAGGTGCTGGCTCGCGAAATCAAAACCGGCAACCTGAAACTCGATCCCGTAGAAAATGCCGACAACGTATACGCCTATCACGATCCCTGTTACCTGGGCCGGCATAACCAGGTGTACGACGATCCCCGCAATGTGATCGATGCGATTCCCGGTCTGAAAAGGATCGAAATGAGTCGCTGCCGGGACCGCTCCTTCTGCTGCGGCGGCGGCGGGCTGATGCTGTTCTACGAACCGAAAGAAGACATGCGAATGGGGGTGAAGCGAGTCCAGATGGCCGCAGAAGCCGGAGCCAACGTCATCGTGACCGCCTGCCCGTTCTGCATGGTGAACATGGAAGACGCCATTAAGGTTGCCGGCATGGAAGGAAAGATGACCGCCATCGACTTGACAGAACTGGTCGACAAGCACATCGCACGTGCGCCGGCGAATGGAAAAGAAAAAGTAGAGCCGCTAGCCGAATCAGTAACGGCTTGATTCACCAACGAAGAAATTATCCCAGGCAGAGATTGGAAACAAGATCAATTCGGGAGTGTGAATGTGGAAATTCTAGTTTGCGTCAGACGAGTGCCCGACACTTCGGAGAATGAAATTCAACTCAACAGTGCCGGAAACGATATTGAGCGCGACGACCTGGTCTATTCGGTGAATGAGCCGGACAACTACGCCGTCGAAGAGGCCATCCAGATGGCTGCCAACGCAGGCGGCAACGTCACTGTGGTAACCGTGGGAACCGATGAGGATGAGGAAGTGTTGCGCCGGGAAATGGCGATGGGCGCAAATCAAGGCGTCCTGATCTCGGACGATGGCTTCACCGGCTCAGACGGACGAGGCATCGCAACCATCCTCCAGGCTTTCGTAAAGAAAAATCATTACGACCTGATCCTGACTGGAATCCAGGCAGAGGACGGCGGCGCTCAGGTGGGTGCGATGCTGGCAGCGTTGCTCGACTATCCCTTTGCATCACTGGTGAACGCCATCACGGTTCTTGACGGCGGCAAGCTGAAGATCAGTCGCGAGATCGAAGGGGGCAATCGGGAGATGAACGAAATCGACCTGCCCTGTGTGCTCTCGATTCAGACCGGCATTAACGAACCGCGTTATGTCGGCATGCGCGGTATCCGGCAGGTTGCATCCGTGGAGATTCCGACGTTCAGCGCCTCGGATCTGGAAATCTCTGCCGCCTCGGTAGGAGAAGCAGGAGCCAAAGTTAAACGCACCGACTACTTCGTCCCTGCGTTAGGCAAGGGCGCCGAGATGCTGCAAGGCAGCCAGGAAGAAATTATCGACAAGCTGATTGAGTTGATGAAAGCCAAGGGAGGGATGAACTAATGGCACGCATCTTTGCTTATATCGTGCACAAGGGCGGAGTGGTGGACGATTCGGCAGCCGAACTTGCTGCTGCCGCAAAAGCGATCGACGCTGCCGCGTCCCCGATTGCCCTGGTACCCGGCTGGGGTCCTGAACTTGACGCCGTTTGTGAAAGCCTCCGTGCTGCTTACGCTGAGGTATGGAAAATCGGCAATCAGGCAATCGCCTATCCCAACGCTGAACTGGTTCGCAAAGCGCTGGTCAAGGTCATCCCGGCTGATTGCCTCGTGCTGGTTCCACACTCACATTTCGGAATCGATTTGGCGCCGGGGCTTTCGATCAAACTCAATTCAGCCTTTGTGTCGGATGTATTGGCCATCGACGGGATCGATGGTTCTGCGCTGAAAGTCGTGCGCCAGGAATTCGGCGGCCAGGTGAGCGCGCACGTGCGCTGTGATATCTCGTCGGGAGCGGTCATTACTATCCGGCCAGGCGCATTCAAGCCAGTCGAAAGCGCTTCACTCCAGGGAGCTGTGGTCGACAAGTCTGCCGAGGTCGGCACTTTGACTGCTGGGCGCCGCTATCTGGAAACCGTTGTGGCCGAGGCGGGCGATGTCGATATCACCAAGCACGCAGTTCTGGTTTCCGTGGGACGCGGTATCCAGGAGAAGGACAACATACCGATCGCGCAGGAACTGGCCGATGTGCTGGGCGCAGCGGTGAGCTGCTCGCGGCCGGTGGTGGACGCCAAGTGGCTGCCGAAATCCCGCCAGGTAGGCTCATCGGGACAAACCGTCAAGCCCAAGGTTTACATGGCCTGCGGCATGAGCGGATCGTTCCAGCACCTGGCCGGCATCAAGGGAAATCCCTTCATCGTCGCCATCAACAAGAATCCCAAAGCTCCCATCTTTCAGGTGGCCGACGTGGGAATTGTCGCCGACATCCTGGAGTTCTTGCCGGAACTGACCGACAAGGTTCGGGAAGCCAAGGGCGCTTCGGTCTAAAGATCTTAAAGAGAGGCACCGTTCCATGATTACCAAGAAGACCTTGAACTTGAGTTTGAAATCTCTCCACGACTTCGCCAAGAAGCGCCTGCCGGACCAGGAACTGATCGATCTGGATAATCGTGACGAGTGCCCGGTGGAAATCGTGAAGTATATGTGCAGCCCAGACAAGTTGGGCATCCAACTCTTGTTTGTTCCTGAAGAATTCGGCGGCATGGGCGGAAGCACTTTTGACGTCTATCGCATCTGCGAAGAAATGGCGCGCATCGACTTGGGCGTCGGTACTTCTTTGTTCGCCACCTTCCTGGGCAGCGATCCGATTACCGTGGGCGCCACTCCGGAGCAAAAGAAACTGTGGCTGGGCAAAATAGCGGATGAGGGAATACTGTTCGCCTACGGCGCCACCGAACCGGAAGCGGGCAGTGATTTGGGATCGCTTCGCACCACGGCTGAGCGCGTCACCAAGGATGGAAAGATTGTCGGCTACAAAATCAGCGGCAACAAACAGTGGATCAGTAATGGCGGCATCGCTGATGCCTACACCATTCTGGCCAACGCGCCGGGCGGTCCGACCTGGTTCATCGTTGAAAAAGATGTGCCGGGATTCACCCACGACAAGCCGGAAGACAAGCATGGTATCCGTCTCAGCAACACCGCCGCACTGGCGCTCGACAATGTTTATGTCGACGCTGATCGGCTGGTGGGTGGGGTGGAAGGCCAAGGCTTGCTGCAGGCGCAAGCCGTGTTCGGCTACACCCGTCTGATGGTGGCGGCATTTGGCCTGGGCGCCGGATGGAGCGCCGTCGATCGCGCGATTCCCTATTCCACCAAACGCATTCAAGCGGGCGCACCGCTGTCGGAGAAACAAGGCTACACTCACAAGCTGATCGTTCCCAACGTCGTCTGCCTGGAAGCCGCCCGCTCCTACATCGAAGAAACTGCTTTGCGCATAGACGCCGGCGAGGGAACTCTGAACACCGAAGGCGCCATCGCCAAGTACATGGCGACGGAAGCCGGCGATAAGGCCGCCGATGACAGCATTCAAGCACTCGGTGGCTACGGTTATACGCACGAGTACATGGTGGAGAAGATCAGCCGCGACGTTCGCATTACCAGGATTTACGAAGGCACCTCCGAGATCATGGAGATGACCATCAGCCGTGACCGCTGGCAGCTCCACTTGAAGACCCGTGGGCAGCACTATCACGAGCAGGCGAAGGAACTCGAAGCCCTGCACGCGCGGCACCCGAAGGTCGGCGCCGGCATCGCCGCACTGGCGTCGCACGCCTTAGCCGAGGTAATGGAAAAAGCGCGGGTGGCGCGGTTGACACGATATCAGCACATTCTGCTGCGCCTGGGCGAGTTAATCGCTTACGCTGAATGCGCCGGAAGCCTGGCGCGCCGGGCTGTCCTGGCCGCTGAAGGCCGACTGAACGAGAAAGCCAACCTGCGGTTCGACGCGACGGCGCTGGCTGCGTTGGCTCGCATCTTTGCCCGCGATGCGGCCCTCAAAGTGGCGCAAGACGGTTTGCGCTGGGTGATTGGCGCCGATGGCGTGAGCGGAGCTGAGATCGCGGCTCTGGAGGCGAGTTCCGGATTGCCGACGGTTTTGCGCGCCCAAGCCGGTCAGCTGGCCGATATGGATTATGTGGCTGACGTGATCTATGCCCGGGTAAAGAAAGAAACCGAGCAGCCGGCCCTGGTTTAGTCGATCCCGAGGAAAGGTATTCGACCCACTTCCTGATGGCCCGAATGCCTTTCTGGTTGAGCGATTAACCGTCATCCAATCCCGCCTGACAATTCCATCTGGTACGGCCTGGAAATTGCATGTGGCAACATACATTCTGTCCTCCCTCTATTGCAAGCTGCAATATCTGTTGGATCAACAGAGTGTGGCAACACGCTGTTGCGTTACGGCTGACAGGGGAATTGGGACCGACCGGCTTGCTGTATGTGTTGACACAAGTAAGTATCACTGGCGTTCGCGTCTGATATCACCAACCCCAGGCTTATACGTCACAAACCAACGCACGGCATATCACAGACAAGTTTGCTGTCCGACTGTCACAGTAGAAGTGCTCTCGGGCGACCCCCGAATTACAGGCCTGTTGAGTGGGTTCTTCCTCCGTGTGGGGAGGAAAAAATAATACTGCTCGTGCCTGCTGCGCATTTCGTCCGATAGCCGCCTATTCGTCTAGGTTCGAGTCATTCCGTAAAGGAAGTGCCAGCCATGGAAGATTCTGCACAGCGCGCGATTGCGATTGTGGGCGTGGGTGCCGTGCTGCCCGATGCTCCTGATGTTCCGACTTTCTGGGACAACATTAAGAACAGCCGTTACAGTGTGAGCGAAGTTCCGCCAGCCCGCTGGAACTCTGCGTTCTATTACGATCCGGACCACAGCGCGCCAGACAAAACATACTCGACGATCGGCGGCTGGGTCCGCAAGTTTCCCTGGGAGCCGATGAAGTGGCACCTGGCAGTGCCGCCGCGGGTGGTCGACGCCATGGATGAAGCCCAGAAGTGGGCGATTGCCTGTACGCGCGAAGCCCTGGAAGATTACGGCTATCCGCAAAGGCCGCTGAATGCCGATCGCACGGCCGTGATTCTGGGCAATGCCATGGCCGGCGAAAAACATTACTTCACCGCCTTACGCCTCTACTTCCCGGAGTACGCGCATGCACTGGCAGAAAGCGCCAGCTTCGCGGCCTTACCCCAGGACGTGCGCCGCACCGTGACCGAACAATTGCATGAGCGCATCGGCAAGCTTGTCCCGGCGGTCACGGAAGACACCATGCCCGGCGAACTGGCCAACTGCATAGCCGGACGGATTGCCAATATTTACAACTTTCACGGTCCCAACTATGTAGTGGATGCCGCTTGCGCTTCGGCGATGGCGGCTTTCAGTGCAGCGTCGGAAGGACTGATCGCGAACGATTTTGACGTGGCCGTGGTCGGCGGCATTGACCGCAACATGGGGGCTTCAAGTTTCATCAAGTTTTGCAAGATCGGCGCGCTGTCGGCGACTGGTACGCGCCCCTATGCTGAGGGAGCCGACGGCTTCGTGATGGGCGAAGGCGCGGCCATCTTTCTCCTGAAGCGTTTGGCCGATGCTGAGCGCGACAGCGACAAAATTTATGCCGTGCTGCGCGGCATGGGCGGATCCAGTGATGGCAAAGGAAAAGGCATCACCGCCCCCAATCCCATTGGCCAGCGGTTTTGTATCCAGCGGGCTTGGGACAATGCCGGCTTATCGCCGGCGACCGCGACCTTGTTTGAAGGCCACGGTACCTCGACTCGCGTGGGCGACGTGGTGGAAGCGCAAAGCCTGGTTGATGTGTTGAGCAGTTTCCAACTTCCCAAGAGTTCGATTGCGCTGGGCTCCGTGAAATCGAATTTTGGTCACCTGAAAGGAGCAGCGGGCGCTGCCGGAATGCTGAAAGTCGCGTTGGCGCTTCGTGACAGGTTGCTGCCGCCCAGCCTGCATTGCGAGCATCCCAGTCCCGACATCGATTTTGCTCACTCGCCCCTTTATGTCAATACCGAACTGAAGGAATGGACCGTTCCGGCTGATGTTCCACGGCGCGCAGCGGTAAGCGCATTTGGATTTGGCGGCACCAACTTCCATGCCGTCCTCGAGGAATACATTCCCGGCCGCCTGAACGGAAATGGCAAACACTCGGTAGCTGTAAGCGACGTGCCCTCAGCAGTAATTCCGAGCATCTTTGCTAAAGCCGAGGAAGCTAAGGTTCCGGCATCGGCAACAGTTTCGTACAAAGCGCCTTTGCGGGGGGCACTGGTAATCGGCGCCGACTCTGACGCCGCAATCATCGAGCGTCTGGTTGCGATCCAGAAAGAAGCACTGGCGGGTCGTGCGCCCGCCCCGGCTGCTCCGGTTGAAGCCGACCTGCAGGCACCGGAACGCTTGGCGATCGACTATGCCGATGCGGCCGAGTTGGCCGACAAAGCAGCCAAGGCGCTGAAGGCGTTGAAAGCCAATCAGGCGCCGATCTGGAAAGCTCTACGCCCCCAGGGAATTTTTCGCGGACACGGCCCAGCTCCCAAAGTCGCGTTTCTTTATACCGGGCAAGGTTCACAGTACGTGAATATGATCGCGCCGCTGCGCGCCGCCGAACCGATCGTGGCCGACATCTTCACCGAAGCGGACCGCATCATGACGCCGATGCTGGGCAAACCGCTCAGCGAGTTTATTTTCGTTGATCAAACCAACGAAGAAGCGGTCGCGAAAGCTGAAGAAGATCTGCGCCAGACCGAGATCACGCAACCCACCGTGTTGACGATTGACTTGGCGCTCACTCAACTGCTGGCCGCTTACGGCGTGAAGCCCGACATGACCATGGGCCATAGCCTGGGCGAATACGGCGCCCTGGTGGCTTCAGGTTCGTTGAGCTTCGACGATGCGTTGGCAGCCGTTAGCGCCCGTGGCCGCGGCATGACGAAGGTTGCGGTGAGGGATACCGGGCGCATGGCCGCGGTATTTGCGCCCTTGGCGGAAGTCGAGCGAATCCTGAAGACGGTGGACGGCTACGCAGTCATCGCCAACGTAAACAGTGGACAACAATCGGTCATCGGCGGCGCCAGCAAAGCCGTTGAACAGGCCATGGAGCTATTCCTGCAAGCCGGCTTCAATGTTGTGCCGCTGCCGGTGAGTCATGCCTTCCACACCTCGATTGTCGCTCCCGCCAGCCAGCCGCTGCGCGAGATGCTGGCCACCCTGGATATTCAATCTCCGAAGATACCCATCGTTGCCAATGTGAATGGCGAGTTTTATCCCACTGGACCGGATGTGGTTCCGCAGATGCTCGATCTGCTTGCCTTGCAGGTCGCTTCTCCAGTGCAGTTTGTGAAAGGCCTCAACACCTTGTACAACGCGGGCGCGCGTGTCTTCATCGAGGTCGGCCCCAAGAAGGCTTTGCAGGGATTTGCCGAGGAAGTGTTGGGCGAACGGGGCGACGTGATTTCGCTGTTCACCAACCATCCCAAGGTCGGAGATGTTCCTTCGTTCAATCAAGCCCTGTGCGCGCTGTATGCGGCAGGTCTGGGTCGCGGGCAGGCTGAGGTTTCAGGCGAGGTTCCGGCGAAGCCTGCGATCACACAGACAGCAATTTCCGCCGCCGGGAACTATGCCAAAGCAACTCTGCTGACTGCATCGGCGCCGACTTCTGTTGCGTTGCCGTCCGGGCCTACGAACGGAGATTCCTATCACGAGCTGGGCCGTCTGCTGGCCGAGACGCTCGAGCGGAAGGGCTGGCAACTTCATCGTGGCGAGAAGTCCGCTTCGTCCAGCGCACCCGTGGTAATCACCGGCGCTTCCCTGGGCCTGCCGGGCACCGAACATATTTTCGACGACGGTAATATCGAGCGCATTTTGCGCGGCGACCAATTCATTGGCGCCATCCCGAAACAGTTCCGCAATGCCATGGCGGAAAAACACATCCGGCGCCTGGTCAAGAGCGAAAAGGGAGAGCCCACTTTTGAGGACATCACGGATGCCGGCGACGTCATTAAGCTGGCAGGCCGCGGCGGCGCCTTTGATCTGGAAAGTGAATTCGGCGTTCCCTCCGAACATCTGGCAGCCCTGGATCGCGTTACCCGACTGGCGATTGCTGCGGGAATCGATGCGCTGCGGGACGCCGGCATCCCGCTGGTCATGCGCTATAAGACCACCAGCAAAGGCACGCAGTTGCCCGACCGCTGGGGATTGCCCGACGCCATGCGCGACGACACCGGCGTGATTTTCGGCTCTGCGTTTCCCGGTTACGACTCTTTTGCGGAGATCATTTCGGCTTATCATGTCGACCGTGCCCGCCGCGAAGAACTGACGATGCTGGAAGGCTGGCGGGCCCGCGCGGCCAACGGACATTCCGTGCTGGGGGAGGAAGTAGATCGCCGCATCGACGAGTTGCGCGACACGCTTGACAAGGAGCCTTACGTTTTCGACCGGCGTTTCCTGCTGCGGGTATTGTCGATGGGACATTCGCAATTTGCTGAGTTGATCGGCGCTCGCGGACCCAACACCCAAATCAATGCCGCCTGCGCAACCACGGCACAAGCTGTTTCGCTGGCGCAAGATTGGATGGGCGCCGGCCGCTGCCGCCGGGTAATTGTCATCTCCGCCGATGACGTCACCTCCGACAACATGATCGGATGGTTTGGCGCCGGCTTCCTGGCCAGCGGAGCAGCCGCGACCGACGAGCGGGTCGAGGAAGCTGCCATTCCTTTCGATCGCCGCCGGCATGGCTTGATTATGGGGATGGGAGCCGCGGCATTGGTGGTGGAGAGCGCCGAAGCCGCGCAGGAACGCGGCATCCAGCCGATCTGCGAAGTGTTGAGTGCGGTGACTGCCAACAGCGCATTCCACGGCACGCGTCTCGATGTGCAGCATATCGGCGGGGTGATGGAGAAGCTGGTGGCCGATGCCGAAGCCCGCGGCGTGGCGCGCACTGACGTTGCGCCGCAGATGGTTTTCGTTTCTCACGAGACCTACACGCCGGCGCGAGGAGGTAGCGCTTCGGCCGAGATTCATGCGCTGCGGCGTGTCTTCGGCGACAGCGCCGATCAAATCGTGATTGCCAACACCAAAGGCATGACCGGTCACGCCATGGCTACCGGTATTGAAGATGTTCTGGCGGTGAAAACTCTGGAAACGGGACTGGTGCCGCCGGTGGCCAACTTCAAGGAGGTCGATCCTGAGCTGGGCGTCTTGAACTTGTCGAAAGGCGGGCCCTATCCCATTCAATATGCGTTGCATCTGGGCGCCGGCTTCGGTTCACAGATCAGCATGATTCTGTTGCGTTGGGTGCCGACCAGGGATGGCCTGCGTCGCAGCCCGAAGAACCTGGGCTACGCCTACCGCGTTCTCGATAAGTCCGCGTGGGAAGCCTGGCTGAGCCGGATGGCAGGCCGCCCGGTTGCCGACCTGGAAGTGGTTCATCGCACGCTGCGGGTGCGCGATCAGGGACTGGCAGCGCAAATTGCGGCAACGAACGCGGAGTTGCGGCCGCAAGCGGCAAAGACAACTCCGATGCCGCCAGCGCCAGTCGCTGTCGCGCCGTCGGTGTTTGCTGCAAAGTCCCCAGCGCCGGTTGCTGCGCTGACGCAAGGCCCAACCCTAATGGCCAAGACTGTGCTTGCGAAGACGGAAGTCTCCGTTGCGGCAGTGTCAACTCTGGCCCTAAAGCCGACGTCGGCCGCGCCAAAATCGAACGAAGGTGCGGACTCGGTAAAAGAACGGCTGCTCGCCCTGGTGGTGGAGAAGACCGGCTATCCGCAGGACATGCTGGATTTGGATCTCGACCTCGAAGCCGACCTGGGCGTCGATACCGTCAAGCAGGCAGAACTGTTCGCGGCCATTCGCGAGATCTATGGAATCCCGCGTGATGAAAACCGCAAGCTACGCGATTATCCAACCTTGGCGCACGTGATCCGGTTCGTATACGAGAATCGGCCGGACCTGTCGCCTAGGGCTAAGCCTGCAACGGCCGCAAGCACAGCGCCCGCAGTAATGCCCGAAGTGCAACCTTCCGCGCCGGCCACTGCGGCGAGCGGAGCCGGCGCTGCTGTCGATGACGTGAAAGAACGGCTGCTCGCTCTGGTAGTGGAGAAGACCGGCTATCCGCAGGACATGCTGGATCTGGATCTCGACCTTGAAGCCGACCTGGGCGTCGATACCGTCAAGCAGGCAGAACTGTTCGCGGCCATTCGCGAGATCTATGGAATCCCGCGCGATGAAAACCGCAAGCTACGCGATTATCCAACCTTGGCGCACGTGATCCGGTTCGTATACGAGAATCGGCCGGACCTGTCGCCTAGGGCTAAGCCTGCAACGGCCGCAAGCACAGCGCCCGCAGTAACGCCCGAAGTGAAAACTTCCGCGCCGGCTACTACGGCGAGCGGCGCCAGCGCTGCTGTCGATGACGTGAAAGAACGGCTGCTCGCCTTGGTGGTGGAGAAGACCGGCTATCCGCAGGACATGCTGGATCTGGATCTCGACCTCGAAGCCGACCTGGGCGTCGATACTGTCAAGCAGGCAGAACTGTTCGCGGCCATTCGCGAGATCTATGGAATCCCGCGCGATGAAAATCGCAAGCTGCGCGATTATCCAACCTTGGCGCACGTGATCCGATTCGTGTACGAGAATCGGCCCGACCTGCCGGGCGCATCGGTGGCATCGGCAACGGCCAGTCAGCCTTCCCCAACTTCACCTTCGCCTGCGCCAGCTTCGACTCCTGACCTGGTTTCGCCGGACGCAGTCGCGGTTTCTGCCGACGACGATGAGGCGGTCAAGCAGAAGGTGATGGACATTGTCGCGGAGAAGACCGGCTATCCCAAAGACATGCTGGATCTGGACCTTGATTTGGAGGCAGACCTTGGCATTGACACCGTCAAGCAGGCGGAAATGTTTGCTTCGGTGCGAGCTGCTTATGACATCCCGCGCGATGAAAGCATCAAGCTGCGCGACTTTCCGACCCTGGGCCACGTGATTCAATTTGCTCAGCAGAAGCGGGCGAAGCTAGCAATCACGCCAACTTCGGCAGAGCCAGCGGAGCCGCCACCAGGCACCGATCCGACCACTCCGCCTTCTCCTCCTTCGGCGCCAAAGCGGGAGCGCAGGCCGCTGCTTAACTTTGACGCAACCAATCGCATTCCCCGGCGCGTGCCGGTACCTAACCTGCGTCCGCCACTCAACATTTGCAAGCCAACCGGCGTGCAGCTGGGAGCCGGCAGCCGGGTCGTTGTTATGCCGGACAAGGATGGCGCGGCGGTTGCGCTGACGGAACAACTGCAGAAGCTGGGTGTGGAAGCGTGGCTGATCGAGGGTTCGCCGGATGCCGACACCTTAACCGCCCGGATTAAGACCTGGCTGGCTGCCGGTCCGGTGCAAGGCGTTTACTGGCTACCTGGGTTGGACGATGAAGGCAGCCTGGACAATATGAATCTGGCAACCTGGCGCGAAGCCCTGCGCATACGCGTCAAGTTGTTCTACAGCACGATGCGTACTCTGTTCGAGCAGGTCGCTGCACCGGGAACGTTCCTGGTGTCAGCAACCCGGCTGGGTGGTCAGCACGGATACAACGCTACTGGCGCAACCGCACCGCTGGGCGGCGCGGTGGTGGGCTTTACCAAGACGTACAAACGCGAGCGGCCCGACGTACTGGTCAAAGCCGTCGATTTCGAAGCGGCGCGCACGCCGCTGGAAATCGCACAGTGCCTGATCGAAGAAACGCTACGCGATCCCGGCGCGGTCGAGATCGGATACAAAGCCGGCGAGCGCTGGACGATCAGCCTACAGGAACAGCCTGCGATCGACGGTCACGCCGGAATCACACTTAACGAAGACAGCGTCTTCCTGATCACAGGCGCGGCGGGCAGCATCGTCTCAGCCATTACCGCCGATCTGGCAACGGCTTCGGGAGGCACGTTCTACCTGCTCGACCTGGTGCCCGAACCCGATCCGAATGACCCTGATCCAAAGCGCTTTGCCAGCGACAAAGAAGGACTGAAGCGCGACCTGTTTGCGCGCATACAAGCCCGCGGCGAACGAGCCACGCCGGCACTGGTGGAAAAGGAACTGGCGGGGCTGGAACGGGCGCAGGCGGCGCAGAGTGCGATCGACGCCGTACGAGCGGCGGGCGGGACGCCGCACTACTTCAGTGTCAACCTTGCCGACGGCGAGGCGATAACCAAAGTCATCGATCAAGTGCGCAAGCAAAACGGCCGTATCGACGTACTGCTGCATGCTGCGGGCATCGAGCGCAGCCACTTCCTGCCGGACAAAGACCCGCGCGAATTCGATCTGGTCTTCGACGTCAAGAGCGATGGCTGGTTCAATCTTCTGCACGCCATCGGGAACATGCCTCTGCGGGCGACAGTGGCATTCAGTTCGATTGCCGGCCGTTTTGGTAACGGCGGTCAAACCGATTACAGCGCCGCCAACGACCTGCTATGCAAGATCACGTCGAGCTTTCGCACCACCCGTCCGGCCATGCGCGGCATTGTCATCGACTGGACAGCGTGGGGTGGTATCGGCATGGCCACCCGCGGCTCCATCCCCAAGATGATGGAAGCGGCCGGAATCGATATGCTGCCGCCCGAGGCTGGTATTCCTTTGATTCGGCGCGAACTGACCGCCGGAGCAACCTGCGGAGAAATCGTCATTGGTAATCGCCTGGGCATTCTGTTGCACGAAGCGGATCCGACCGGAGGACTGGATACCGACGCCCTGAACGCATCCGGCGAGCGGCGGGCGGCGCGAGGGCCGATGGTCGGCAACATCACCGGAATGGGCATTCACAGCGGGTTGACCATGGAGACCATACTGGACCCGACGGCCCAGCCATTCCTCTACGATCATCGCATTGACGGAACGCCGGTCCTGCCGGGGGTCATGGGCATCGAAGCATTTGCCGAAGCGGCGCTCTGCGTTCATCCGGGATGGCGCGTAGGAACCATCGAAGAAGTAAACTTTCTGGCTCCCTTTAAGTTCTACAAAGACGAGCCGCGGGCGGTGATCATTCAAGCCGGCTTCTATCCGCAAGGGGACAGTCTGGTCGCGGATTGCCGCTTGATCGGACGGCGAACTTTGCCGAACCATCCTCAGCCGCAGGAAACGACGCACTTCACGGCGCGAGTGCGGCTGACCAAGCTGGCGCCATCGCTGTCAACCGTGACGCCACTGCGCTTGTCCCCGGAGTCGATCATTGAATCAGCCGCGATCTATCGCATTTATTTCCACGGACCGGCTTACCAAGTGGTAGAACGCGCCTGGTGGGATGGAAAGCGGATGGTGGGCGAGATGACCAGAAACCTGCCCGGCAATCATGAGCCGGCTGAGCTTCCCACCCTGATGGCGCCGCGGCTGATCGAGCTGTGCTTCCAGACCGCCGGTCTTTGGGAAATGGGTGTGCACAACCGCATGGGCTTACCGCTTCATGTCGAGCAGGTCTGCTGGACGCGCTCGCCACAATTGGCCGAGGGGGCCTTGTATGCTATCGTCACGCCTGACGACCAGCGGGAAAGCTTCAATGCGGAGGTCGTGGATACGGCCGGAAACCGTTACCTCCAGGTCAGCGGTTACCGTACGGTAGCGTTGCCTGACAGGGTCGACGTTGAGCCGCTGCACGCGATGCGCTCCGTGCTGGCCTGACGCTCCCGCTGCCAACCTTAACGGTCTTCTGATCAGGGGGAATTCATGCAGTCCGAATTTCAGCGGGTGGTGATCGTCAATCGCGGCGAAGCCGCGATGCGCTTCATTCATGCGGCGCGCGAGTTCAATCACGAACATGGGACCTCGTTGCGCACCATCGCATTGTTCACCGAGCCTGATCGCAATGCCATGTTTGTACGGGAAGCCGATGAGGCGTGGTGTCTGGGCGCCAGCACGTTCCTGGATCCCAAAACACATCAGCCCAAGAGCAGCTATGTGAACTATGAAGGGCTGAAGGCAGCCCTGGCTGCGGTGCGAGCTGAAGCCGTATGGGTGGGATGGGGCTTCGTGGCCGAGCACGCGGAGTTCGCCGAATTGTGCCGCGACATGGGCATCGTGTTCATTGGGCCCGATCCGGAAGTGATGCGGCGGCTGGGGGACAAAATTTCGTCCAAGCGTCTGGCCGAGCAAGCCCACATTCCGATTGCGGCCTGGAGCGGTGGGCCTGTGGAAACGCTGGCAGAAGCTCAACGGCATGCCGAGGGGCTGGGTTATCCGCTGCTGATCAAAGCGACGGCGGGAGGCGGAGGTCATGGCATCCGGCGGGTCAATGCAGAGGACCAACTTGCGTCGGCGTTGGAGAGCGCCCGGGCTGAGGCATTCAAGGCCTTCGGCGATGCCACCGTATTTATGGAGCGGTTGGTGGAGGGCGGGGCACGGCATGTCGAGGTGCAAGTCATCGCCGATCATTACGGGATGACATGGGCCGCGGGAGTGCGGGATTGCACGGTACAGCGCCGTCATCAGAAAGTGATGGAAGAGGCGCCATCGCCCGGGCTCTCGCTGGAGGTGGACCAGTTATTGCGGGAAGCGGCGGTGCGCCTGAGCCAGGCAGCCGGCTATCACAATGCGGGTACGGTCGAATTTCTGTACCAGCCGGCCAGCCAGCGCTTCGTGTTCATGGAAATGAATACCCGCTTACAGGTTGAACATCCGGTGACGGAGTGTACGACCCGGCTGGACCTGGTCAAGCTGCAGATTCACATCGCCCGCGGCGGACGTCTGGAGGCAGCCCAGCCGCGCACCATTGGTCACGCTATTGAAGTGCGGCTGAATGCCGAAGACCCGGAGAATGGTTTTGCTCCTGGGCCGGGCGTTATCGAGCGCTTCATGATCGCCACCGGCCCCGGCATACGCATTGACACGGGAGTGTCGGTGGGAGATTCGGTACCGCCCGAGTTCGACTCCATGGTGGCCAAGATTATCGCCTTTGGGCAGAGCCGCAAAGAAGCACTTTCGCGGTTGCAGCGAGTGCTGCGCGAGAGCGTAGTGGTGATCAAGGGCGGAGCGACCAACAAAGCTTTCTTGCTGGAGCTATTAAACCGGCCCGAGGTGCAGCACGGTCAAGTGGATGTGGAATGGCTGGAGCGCCTGGCTGCGAGTGGCGAACATCTCTCGCGGCGCTTCGCCGATGTGGCGCTGGTGCAGGCGGCGATTGAAGTTTACTGCGCCGACCTGGCGGTCGAGCAGGCGCAGTTCTACACCTCAGCCGTGCGGGGACGCCCGCATGTGCGGAGTGAGGCAGGCCGGACCGTGAAGCTGCGCTATCGCGGCCAGTCCTACGCGATGAAGACTTACTGTCTGGGCCGGGAGCGCTATCGCATTGAGGTGGACGGATCGTGCATCGATGCGCAACTTCATCCCCTGGGCCCGTTTGAATATTGGCTCACGACCTTCGGTCAACGCTCGCACGTGGTTTCGGTGGTACAGGGACTGAGTTACCGGATTGAAGTGGACGGCGTTTCGCATCGCATCGAGCGCGATGACGGTGGGGTGATCCACGCGCCGGCACCGGCGGTGGTGGTGTCCATCGCCGTGAAAGAAGGCGACACGGTGGTGGCCGGAGACCGCCTGCTGGTGCTGGAAGCCATGAAGATGGAGACGCAGGTGGTGGCGCCCTTCGCCGGCAAAGTGCGCCAGATCATGACCATCCCCAATGTGCAGGTTGACGTTGGTGCTCCGCTGATGCAGATCGAACCTGCGGCGGAGGGTGAGACGACAGAAGCGATGGAGCGGGTGGTCTTCAGTACGTCGTTGACATCGGGCGAAGACAACAGCAGGCAATCGGCGTGGCGACAGAATTTGGATGAACTGCGGCAGTTGATGCTGGGCTTCGATGTTGATCCGGTACACACGGCGCGCGTGTTTGCCCAGTGGGGTCAGTTCCGGGAACTCAGTTCGGACACCGAAGAACTGCGGCGTCAGGAAGATGAAATACTCAACATCTTCGTCGACATATGTTCTCTGTTCCGCCGCAAGCCGGGAACGAACGATCCATCGGGAGGTGAAGCGCCCAGCCCGGAAGCCTATCTGTTCACTTACTTGCGGATGATCCAGACGCAAGGCGAGGGACTTCCGGCGGCATTTGTTGACGCATTGCGCCGCGCGCTTGCCCACTATGGCATCGCCACGCTGGATCCCTCGCCTGTGCTGGAACAGACGTTGCTGTGGATCTACAAGTCGCACCAACGGGTGGAGCGGCAGATCGCGCCGATTTTAGGTGTGCTGCAACGGCGGCTGCCGCGCGGGGAAGCACTGACTCCGGATGCGGACGAATCTTTTCGTACCCTGCTCGACCTGTTGATATCGATTACCCGGGGAAGTTCGCCCAGGGTGAGCGATCTGGCGCGGGAGGTGCGTTATCGCTGCTTCGATCAGCCGCTGTTCGAACGGGCTCGGAAACTGGTTTACGCCGAGATGGAAGATCACCTGGCGTACCTGGCGGACAATCCCGAAGCAGCGGATCGGGAAGACCGGGTCAAGGCGCTGATCGAGTGTCCGCAACCTCTAGTGGGCCTGTTCTCAAGCAAGTTCGCGAACGCCAATCCAGGCTTGCGGCAATTGATGTTAGAAGTCCTCACTCGTCGACATTACCGGCCGCTGACGCTCACGGATCTGTGCTGCCGGGCGTTGGACGGAAAACGCTACCTATCGGCGGAATACGAGTTCGAAGGCAAACGCGTCCATCTTTTCACTACGCACACGGAATACTCCGCGCTGGCAAAAATGGCACAGGAACTGATTCCCCTGATACGCGAAGTTCCGGCGGAGCGCGAAGTTGCACTCGATTTCTATGTGTGGCAGCCCAGCGCTTTAAGCGATCCGGAAACGGCGCAGCGGGCCGGGCAGGAGGTGCTAAATCAGATGGGTTTGCCACCCTCGGTGCAGCGGATCGTGCTGGCGATGGGCAGTGCAGTCCGCGCCCGGGGTGTGAGCGGCATACAGCATTTCACCTACGTTCTGAAGGACGGCAAGTACGAGGAAGACAAGTTCTATCGCGGCATCCACCCGATGATGGCGAATCGGCTGCATCTGTGGCGGCTGCAGAACTTCAACATCGAGCGTTTGCCGTCGGCGGAAGATGTTTATCTGCTGCACGGCGTGGCTCGCGAAAATCCCAAGGACGAGCGACTGTTTGCCTGCGCCGAAGTTCGTGATCTGACGCCGGTGCGCGACCCCGCGGGCCGAGTGGTGAAACTGCCGCATCTGGAGCGCATGTTTGCCGAGACATTGACCGCCATCCGGCAATTTCAAATGAAGCGGCCCCCGCACCAGCGCCTCTACTGGAATCGGATCCTGCTCAATGTCTGGCCTGCGCTGACCATCGATGCCGATCAACTGCACGCCATCTCCTGCCGCCTGGCTCCGGAGACTGACGGCCTGGGGTTGGAGCAGGTGGTGATGCGCGCCCGCATTCCCCACCCCAAGACGGGTCAGTTGCGCGACATGCTGGTGCGAGTTTCCAATCCCGGAAGCACGGGTTTGCTGATGACCGTGCGTCCCGCCACGCAGCAGCAACCGCTCAAGCCATTGGCTGAGTACGACCAGAAAGTAGTGAAGATGCGCCAGCACGGGCTCATCTACCCCTACGAAATCGTCAAGATGCTCACGCCTTCTCTGGAAAATACGCGGGCTGAATTCCCTCATGGCGATTTCGTCGAATACGATCTGGACGCAGAAAACCATCTGGTTCCTGTGGTACGACCCTACGGCAAGAACCGGGCCAACATCATCGTGGGTGTGATTCGCAACTTTACCGCCAAACATCCCGCAGGCATGACGCGGGTCCTGGTGCTGGGCGATCCCAGCAAAGGCATGGGAGCTCTGGCTGAAGCGGAGTGCCGGCTCATCAATGCAGCCATCGATTTGGCGGAAGAGAAACGTGTGCCCCTGGAGTGGTTCCCGATTTCAGCGGGAGCAAAAATCTCGATGGACAGTGGCGTCGAGAACATGGACTGGATCTCGCGGGTGCTGCGCCGCCTGATCGAGTTCACCCAGGCGGGCGGCGAAGTGAACCTGGTAGTCAACGGCATCAATGTAGGTGCGCAGCCCTACTGGAATTCCGAAGCTACCATGCTGTTGCACACCCGCGGCATCCTGATCATGACTCCGCTGGCCGCGATGGTGCTTACCGGCAAGCGGGCGCTCGATTACTCGGGCAGCGTGTCGGCGGAAGATAATCAGGGAATCGGCGGCTACGATCGCATCATGGGACCAAACGGGCAGGCGCAGTATTTTGCGCGCGACATTGATGAAGCGTGCCATATCCTGTTTCGCCACTACGATCACACGTACGTCGTTCCGGGCGAGCGTTTTCCGCGGCAGGCTGCCACCAACGATCCCATCGACCGGGACGTGCAAGCTTATCCGCACGGCGCCAACAGCACCAGCAGTTTTGTGCGCGTGGGGGATATTTTCTCGGATGACACGAACCCAGGACGTAAGAAGCCATTTGACATCCGTAGAGTGCTGGCTGCGGTGGTGGACCAGGACCACTCTCCCCTGGAGCGGTGGTCGGGCATGCGGGGGGCGGAGACGGTTGTAGTTTGGGACGCACATCTTGGCGGCTACCCAGTGTGTCTGCTGGGTATCGAGTCGCATCCCGTCCCTCGTCTGGGATTTGTACCGGCGGACGGCCCCGACCAGTGGACAGCCGGGACGCTGTTTCCGGCTTCGTCGAAAAAAGCTGCGCGCGCCTTGAATGCGGCCAGCAATAACCGGCCGGTGGTGATCCTGGCGAATCTGTCGGGGTTCGATGGTTCTCCTGAGTCGCTGCGCAAACTGCAATTGGAGTATGGCGCCGAAATTGGCCGCGCGGTAGTGAACTTCAAAGGCCCAATGGTCTTCTGCGGCATCTCCCGCTACCATGGCGGAGCGTATGTGGTTTTCTCGCAGGTGCTGAACGAGAATCTGGAGATCATAGCTCTGGAAGGAACCTATGCGTCCGTGATCGGCGGTGCGCCGGCGGCAGCGGTTGTCTTTGCTGGTGAAGTTGACGCCCGGGCCCGCAAGGACGAGCGGCTGCAGGCGCTGACCCAGGCGATGACCCAAGCCGATGAGATGGAAAAAGCGCGGCTGCAAGCGCAATGGAACGACCTGTTCCCCATTGTGCATTCCGAAAAGCTGGGCGACGTGGCCGACGAGTTCGATCGCGTACACAGCATTCATCGTGCCCTGAAGGTAGGGGCGCTGCATAACATTATTCCGCCGGCAAACCTGCGCCCCTATCTTATTCATGCCATCCAGCGCGGCATCGAAAAAGAGACGAAACCGGGAGCGGAAAAATCGGCGGCCGACATTCTGGCGCCGGCGCTCAGCGAAAGTTGATGCCTCGCCGTGAAGCTGTATTGGCTGGAACAAACCGCAGCGGATGTGCCGGAGGAGAACAACTGGCTCAACCGTCGCGAGACGCTGCGGGTCAACGGCCTGCGATTTCCCAAACGCCGTGATGACTGGCGTTTGGGGCGCTGGACGGCCAAGCGTGCCGTCGCCGCTTATCTGAATCTTTCGGCTGATCCAATGGCGCTTGCGACAGTCGAGATTCGTCCCGCCCCGGATGGCGCGCCGGAGGTATTTCTGGCCGGCGAACCGGCAGCCATTCCGATTTCGCTAAGCCACTGCGCGGGGACGGCAGTCTGCGCCGTCATGCCGTCCCCTGCCGCAGTGGGTTGCGATCTGGAACTGATCGAGCCGCGCAGCGGCGCCTTCTTCGACGACTACTTCACCGCAAATGAGCAGGCGATGGTCGGGCGGATGCCGGAAGCGGAACGCTCCTGGCTGCTGACCTTATTGTGGAGCGCAAAAGAGAGCGCATTGAAAGCGCTGCGCGTGGGACTTCGGGCCGATACGCGGAGCGTGGCCGTGAGCCTGGGCGATTCTTTGAGTGAGGAGGTAGGCGACCTGGCAGAGAGTCCGCTGGCTGGCCTTCAGGGCCGCTGGTCACCGATGCGAGCGGTTGGCGACAGCGGCAGAGTTTTCCGGGGATGGTGGCGAAGGGGCGGCAGCCTGATGTACACCGCAGTTGCCGATCCACCGCCCAGCTCGCCGATCTCACTGGAGACGGCGCAGCGAATCAATGCGATCTGACTGCACATTTCGCTGAGGCCGCAATCGGCGCTTAAGAGAAAACGGCGAACGGCGACCACGAAAAACCGCAGCGCCGGAATCGGCCGCGAGCTTCTGCTATTGAGTCTGCTTGTCGTACACCCACTTGTTGGTGGTTCTGCTGACTTTGGTTTTTTCGGTTTCAAGTGCAACTAACGTTTGTCCGTCGGTCTCCAGCGAGTACTTTACGGTGTCGGTGGCCTTCGAACCATCGCCAGCAACGATTTTCTCATCGAGAATGAGCGAATTTCCGTACCAATACAGGCGGGCACGAGAGACGTAAAGAGGCGATTTTTGAACGATCTCTCGCTGATCATCCGTAGCGGCGTCGAGAGTCCAGGTGTCGCTCTTGTCGCCGTAAACCTGGATGCGGGTAAGGCGGACATGAGGATCACGCTGATCGATCTGGAGCGTCATGCTGGACGGCGCCGGAATCTGGAGAGCGCTTTTCTGAACGTTAAATACCCATTTTCCCGAGAAGTCAGGTTTGGCGGAATCCTGGCCCGGAGCAAGCATGGTCATCGACAAAAGCAGTGGCAGGGAGACGAAGAAGCGTTTCATGAAGGCGAATTCTACCATTCTGAGGTTTCGCAGTCAGTGCCGATCATGTCGGTGGCAGAATTTTCCTAGATCATGGGACTGAGGACTCTGGCCTTTCCATGTTCGGCAATCAGGTTTGCGATAAGCCCGGTCCAGCCGGTCTGGTGATTGGCCCCCAGCCCCTGGCCATTGTCGCCATTGAAATATTCATAAAACTGCAGATAGTCGCGGAAGTTAGGATCGGTCTGGAGTTTCTGATTATTACCCAAGCAAGCCCGGTTCCCGCTTTCGTCGCGCAGGCAGAGAAGCATCAGGCGGCTGGCCAGTTCTTCAGCCACCTCCCACAGTGTCATATATTTGCCTGACCCTGTGGGACATTCGACGGTGAACTCATCGCCATAGTAATCGTAGAAGCGGCGAAGACTTTCGACGATCAGGTAGTTTACCGGCAGCCACACCGGACCGCGCCAGTTGGAGTTACCCCCATACATCCTGGAGGTTGATTCCGCCGGATCATAGCGCAGCTCATAATGAGCTCCGTGGGCATCGAGTATGAAGGGGTGGTCCAGATGATAACGGGACATCGCCCGAATGCCGTGAGGAGAGAGGAACTCCTTTTCATCCAGCATGTACTGCAGGATCTTTTTCATGCGGAAGACGCGAGCCAGGGACAGCAGTCGCCGGCTCTTCGAACCAGGCTCGTGCCAGCGTGAAACCAATGCCGCCAGATCAGGGCGTTTGTCCAGAAACCACTTCAGACGGCTCTGGAAGTGCGGCATGAGGTCCAGCAACTCCTGCTCGATTACTTCGACCGCGAACAACGGGATCAGTCCCAAGATGGAGCGAATCCGGATGGGGATGTTCTGTCCGTCCGGCAGATTCAGCACGCTATAGTAGAAGTTGTCTTGCTCGTCCCAGAGGCCAATGCCATGTCCCGCAATGTCAGACATAGCACGCGCAATGTACAGAAAGTGCTCAAAGAATTTGCTGGCGACATCCTGGTAGGCGCTGTCGTCGCGCGCCAACTCCAGGGCGATACGCATGAGGTTAAGCGCATACATCGCCATCCATGCGGTGCCGTCTGACTGGTTTGTGTAACCACCGGTAGGCAGTGGCTGAGAGCGATCAAAGACGCCAATGTTGTCCAGACCCAGGAAGCCGCCCTGAAAAATGTTTCTGCCCTGCGCATCCAGCCGGTTTACCCACCAGGTGAAATTGAGTATTAACTTGTGGAAGATCCTCTCGAGGAATTCTCGATCGCCTTTACCGTTATTTCGCAGTTGTTCCAGGCGGTAAACGCGCCAAGCTGCCACCGCCTGGACGGGAGGATTCACATCGCCAAACTTCCACTCGTAGGCCGGCAGTTGCCCGTTGGGGTGCATGTACCACTCTCGACCCAGCAGGACCAGTTGCCGTTTGGCGAACTCAGGATCGACCAGGGAAAGCGCGACGCAATGAAAGCCAAGGTCCCAGGCGGCAAACCAGGGATATTCCCACTTGTCGGGCATCGACAAAACTTCGTCGCCGTTGAGATGCTCCCAATCGTGGTTACGCCCGGTCTTGCGCTGGGCAGGCGGAGGCGGCTGTCCCGGATCGCCCTGCAACCAGTCATAGAGGTTGTAGTGATAACACTGGCGGTTCCACAGCATTCCAGCCAAGGCCTGACGCTGCACCCGGCGGGCATCTTCGTTGTCGAGTCCGGCGTGAACAGTGGCGTAAAACTCGTCGGCCTCGCGCCTCCGGTCGGCGAAGGTCTGCTCGAACCCGGCGAAGGCGTCGCTTTGCGTTTCGCCAAGGCGCATGCGCATGCGCACGGTTACGCTTGCCTGGGGCGGGATGTTGAAACGATAGAGTGCGGCTGCTTTGGTGCCGCGCTGTTCCGGATTGATGGCGTCCTTGGCTCCGTCGATTACGTAATCATGAAATGCGTCCTTGAAATAACCCCTGGTGTCGCCGCTTCCGAAAACGCGGTGCACGTTGGTTTCGTTTTCGCAGAAGAGAAATCCCTGGGGCGGATCGAAGTCGAACTGGAATGCGCCGAGCGCCGGATGCACTGCCTGTAAGCGCGTTGGACTTACTTGCGCAAGCGACGGCTTCGCAGGGCCGGGGCCCCAGCTCCAGGTGTTGCGAAACCAAATCTGCGGCAATAAGGCCAGCGAAGCTGCCTGAGCTCCGCGATTGTGAACGGTGACGCGCATGAGCACGTCGTTCGGGTCGGCCTTGGCATACTCAACAAAGACGTCGAAGTATTGGTCATCGGCGAAGATGCCGGTGTCGATGAGCTCAAATTCGGGATCGTGCAAGCCGCGCCGATGATTTTCGTCGAGCAGCTGCTGGTAGGGAAAAGCGGCCTGCGGATATTTGTAGAGCATCCGCGCGTAGGAGCAGGTGGGCGTAGCGTCCAGGTAATAATAAAGTTCCTTGACGTCTTCGCCATGGTTGCCCTGCGAATTGGTCAGGCCGAAAAGGCGCTCTTTGAGAATCGAGTCCCTACCATTCCAGAGCGCGAGGCCGATGCAGAGATTTTCTTTCTCATCGCAAAATCCGGCGATGCCGTCCTCGCCCCAGCGATAGGCGCGACTGCGAGCGTGTTCGTGAGGAAAGTATTCCCACGCGGAGCCGTCGGCGCTGTAGTCTTCGCGGACCGTACCCCACTGGCGCTCGCTGAGGTAGGTGCCCCAGCAACGCCAGGCCTTGGCTTTGGCGGCAGCTTCGTCGAGGCGAACTTGTTCGGCGTTGGTTACAGCCTTAGGGTCGGATGATCCAGTTGTGGCTGACATCGTTTTTTAAGGAATACGTTTGCGGCGTCGACTACTGGCGCGTGAGTTCGCGAACTCCGCTGGCACTGCTGACCACGACAGAATGCGTCAAGTTCAGAAAGAGTCCGTGCTCGACAATCCCCGCCCGCGCCTCGAGCTGGAGCGCGAGTTCAATGGGATTCGCGATGGGGCCGAAGTCGCAATCAAGAATCAGGTTGCCCTGATCGGTGCGATATTCCTTGCCATCGGCGGTTTGACGGACAACGAACCTGGCCCCTAGCGACCCGAGAAAGCGGGCCTGAGAGCGCCATCCGAACGGCAACACCTCAATGGGCAGAACATGCAAGGTGCCCAGCCGGGGTGACAACTTGCTCTCATCGACCACGATGATCTCACGGGCCGTCGCTTGCGCTACCAACTTCTCGCGCAAGAGCGCACCGCCGCCGCCTTTGATCAGATTGAATTGCGGGTCGACTTCATCCGCACCGTCGATAGTCACATCGATGGCGGTGGGAAGGTCTTCGGTCAACATGGGGATCTTGAGTTCGACGGCTGCGTCCCATGAAGCCTGGGAGGTGGCAAAGCCGACGATGTTTTTCAACTGGCCACTCTGCAGAAGAGCACCGATGTGGCGAATGGCGAAGATGGCGGTCGATCCGGTACCGAGGCCGACGGTCATGCCAGACTCGACATAGCGGACGGCATACTCAGCGGCAGCCTGTTTGAGAGCGGCATGTGGGTCACGGGATGTTGCGGACAAGGTCATTGTGTCACATCGAAAAAACAGATTCCTCGTTGGCTGGAATGACAAAACTCTACTTCAGAAGCCCCTGATCCTTCGACTGCGCGCCCACTGACCCGCAAAAACCGCGGGTCGAAAAGCGAGGTGGGCGCTGCGCTCAGGATGACAACAGAAACGGGCGTACAGCCTTCAACCCTCAGACCTTCCTGCCCAGCGATTTGCGATAACGGCTGATGAGCGTGTTAGTCGAACTGTCGTGCCTTAACGGCGGCGCCGACGCGCTCTCCAACTCCGGAATAATACGCTTAGCCAGCACCTTGCCCAACTCCACGCCCCACTGATCGAAGGAATCGATGTTCCAGATGGCGCCCTGAGTGAAGACATTGTGCTCATACAGCGCGACCAGCGTACCCAGTGTTCGCGGCGTCAATTTGTCGGCCAGGATGGTGTTGGTCGGACGGTTGCCTTCGCAAACCCGGAACGGCGTCTGGAAGTCGGGCGAGCCTTCCGCCTTCAACTCGTCGGCAGTCTTGCCGAACGCCAGCGCCTCGGCCTGGGCCAAAACATTGGCCATCAGGTAATCGTGCTGCACGCTAAGCGGGCTCAGGGGCTGGCAGAAGCCGATGAAGTCGCAAGGGATGAGCTTCGTGCCCTGGTGGATCAGTTGATAGAACGAATGCTGGCCATCAGTGCCCGGCTCGCCCCAGATGATAGGGCCGGTCTGCCACTCGACATGATTGCCCTGCAGATCGACGTGCTTGCCGTTGCTCTCCATCTGCAACTGCTGCAGGTAAGCCGGAAAGCGTTTCAGGTTGTCGGCGTAAGGCATGATGCCGACGGTTTGCGTGCCGAAAAAGTTGTTGTACCACACTGTCAGAAGTCCCATCAGCGCCGGCAAATTCTTCTCCAGCGGGGTGGTGCGGAAGTGCTCGTCCATGTCGTGGAAGCCGGCGAGCAGTTCTTCATAGTTCCCGGGGCCGACGGCGATCATGGTGGACAAGCCGATCGCCGAGTCCATGGAGTAGCGGCCGCCAACCCAATCCCAGAAACCGAACATGTTGGCAGTGTCGATGCCGAACTTGGCGACACCTTCGGCATTGGTGGAAACGGCGACGAAATGCTTGGCCACAGCCGAGTCGCTCTTCAGCGAGTCCACGATCCACTTGCGGGCGGTGGCCGCATTGGTCATGGTCTCGAGCGTGGTGAAAGTTTTGGAAGACAGGATAAAGAGCGTCTGGGAAGGATCGAGATCGTGGGTGGCATCGGTAAAGGCCGCGCCATCGACGTTGGCGACAAAACGGAAAGTCATCTTCTGGTCGCTGAAATCGCGCAGGGCGATATAGGCCATTTCCGGACCAAGATACGATCCGCCAATGCCGATGTTGATGACGTTCTTGATGGGCTTGCCGGTGTGACCTTTCCACTCGCCGCTACGCACGCGATTGGAGAAGGCAGCCATCTTGTCGAGCACCTCATGCACGTCGGGCACGACATCTTTGCCGTCAACCTCAATCTTCGTGCCGCGGGGAGCCCGTAGCGCGATGTGCAGCACCGCACGCTTCTCGGTAATGTTGATTTTCTCTCCGCGGAACATGGCGTCGCGGCGTTCTTCCACGCCGCGTTCGCGCGCAAGTTGAATCAGCAGCCGCATGGTTTCGTCGGTGACCCGGTTCTTGGAATAATCCAGATACAGGCCGGGACCTTCGGCTGTGAGGCGTGTCCCACGTTGTGGGTCATCGGCGAACAATTGCCGGAGATGAGTGTCTTTGATTTTTTCGTAATGCGCCTGAAGGGATTTCCAGGCAGGGGCGTCGATAGGTCGCAGTGTGGTCAATTTGGCTTCCGCCATTTCTATCTCCTAGGAGTCGTCCCGGTGAAGCCGGTGTCGCGGCTACGCGGCTCGGTCTTCAGTTTTCACGCTTACCCAGGGCTCCGGCCCCGGGCTAAATTCATAGCCGCCGCTTTGCGGCTGGTGCATCGCCAACAGAAGCCGCCAGCTCGCGGCAAGCTCAGTAGCCTTGCTACTTGAGTGCCTTGCTCTTGGTGTCGATCGACTTCAACAAATCCTGCCAAGAATCATCAAACGATTTCGCGCCTTCCGACTGCAGATCAGCCGCCAGTTTTAGCAAATCGATGCCAGCCTTGGTGAAGGCCGCCAAAACCTGTTCACAATCCCCGCCGTCGCGAGGAACGGGATTGCCGATTTGGCCGTGCTGTCCGAAGGCGAGCAGCGTTTTTTCAGGCATGGTGTTGACTGTATTCGGCGCAGCCAGAGCTCCGATATAAAGCACGTCGGAAGCTTTGGGATCTTTGGTGCCGGTGCTGGCGAAGAGCAAGCGCTGTGGCCGGGCCCCCAGGTTTTCCAGACGCTGCCAGCGATCGGAATCCAGCACATCGCGATAGGCTTTATAGGCCTGCTGACCAATGGCCGGGCCGAGTTTGTCGCGCAGATCGGCAGGCACTTTGTCCATCGTCGCTTTGTCCCAACGGCTGACGAACAGCGACGCGACGGAACGCACATCGGGACTGAGTCCGGCTGCCACGCGCCGCTCCAGTCCTCGCATATAAGCTTCAGCGGCGCCTTGATAATGCTCGCGACTGAAGAGCAAAGTCACGTTGACCGAGACGCCCGCAAAAATCGCATTCTCGATAGCCGTTCTGCCTTCAGGAGTGCCGGGAATCTTGATGAACAGATTAGGGCGGGCAGCTTTCTGGTGCAGCGCCTTCGCGACTTCCACCGTCGTCTTGGCGTCGTAAGCCAGGAGCGGGGAGACCTCCAGCGACACCCAGCCATCGACAGTTGAGGTGCGCTGATGAATCGGCGCGAACAAGTCGGCGGCCCGGCGGAGATCTTCGATCGCCAGCTCGAAGAAAGCATTTTCGCCGGACATGCCGCTGGCCATGAGGCGGGCAATTTCGGCATCGTAGGAATTGCTGCGCGAGATGGCTTCGTCGAAGATGGTGGGATTCGAGGTCAAGCCGGTGACCGAAAGTTCGTCGATATAGCGCTTCAGCGTGCCGCTGTCGAGCAGCTCGCGAGTGATGTTGTCGAGCCACAGGCTCTGACCCAGATCGTGTAGTTGTTGCGTGGCTTTCATTGGGATACCTCCGCCTTATGCGGCCATGAATTCGTTTCGTTTATGTTTGAGCAAATCAGCGATGCGGTCGAGGGTAATGTCAGCCGGGCGATACTGCGCGATGGCCTTCTTGTCTTTGGCGTAGTGGCCCTGCCGGGGAAAAACCGTGGTGACGCGACCCTGCCAGACATCTTTGATGGCCTGCAGGATACGCAGCTTATCGTCGACCATGACGTAGTGTTTAGCAGGATAAAACTTTTCCACGCCCGCCAGTTCCTGTTCTTTGTGGATATAGATGAGCACATGTCCGCCAAAAGCCTTCCACAGGCCGGAGCGCTCGACCTTGCGCGGTTGAAAGACGGCATCCCCGTCAGACAGGATGGCCACCTTGCCCCAGCGCTTCACCCGTTTGATGACGTCGAGTGCGCCCGGATAGAGTCGCGCGGCGAAGGGATAATCGACCAGCCAATTCGCCATACGCAGCAGCCGAGGATCGTGAATGTTCTCGATCCGGTAACGCTCCAGCGCGCCCAGGTAATCGGCGTAACCCAACTGGGCGCGCAGTTCCTCGAAGATCGCGACATAGCGGCTGCGGGCTTTGGCGCCGAAGTCGCGTTCCAGATGCTGGAACAAATCGTTCTGCAGACGATCGTTGTCGAGCAGCGTATTGTCGACGTCAAACAAAAACACAATCTCGGACCGCGTGGTCATTTGTCCCCTTGAGTCGGCAGAGGATTGATCCACGGGCCATCCGCTCCGATGAGTTGGTTCGCTTCGTCGGGTCCCCAGGTACCCGGTTCGTAGGCGTAAGCGGGCGTGACGTTGCCCAGAATCGGCTGCACGATGCGCCACTGCGCTATCACCAGATCCTGCCGGGCAAAGAGTTCTCCGTTGCCGCGCATGGCGTCGCCCAACAGGCGCTGATAGGGAGGCATGTCGGAGGCGGCATGGCTCTTCAACTGCAGCTCGACATCCTCGCCCACCATGCGCTCGCCGGGAACCTTGATGCGTACCCCGAAGGAGATGCTGATATCGGGGCTGACCCGAAACCGCAAGTGCGATGAGCGGGCGGGCACGAGCTCGTGAAACGTTTCGCGCGGCGGCCGTTTGAATTCGACGATGGCCTCCATGCAGGTGGTCGGCATCATTTTTCCAGCGCGAATGTAAATGGGGACGTCAGCCCAGCGCCAGCTATCGATGAAAAGCTTGATCGCGATAAAAGTTTCGACAGTGGAACCGGGAGCTACGCCCGCAACCTTCCTGTAACCGTTGTACTGCCCCCGCACCACGTCGTCTGGTTTGAGCGGCCGCACCGCTTTGAGCAGCGCCGCCTTCTGATCGCGCTCGGCCTCGTGATCTTCGCCGGTGGGTGGCCCCATGGTGAGATTGCCCAGCACCTGCAGCATGTGGTTCTGCACCACATCGCGCAGCGCGCCGGTCTCGTCGTAAAACTTCCCGCGGTCGCTGACCCCGAAGTTTTCCGCCATCGTGATCTGAATGCAGCGCACGTATTGGCGATTCCAGATGGGCTCGAACACGGGGTTGGCGAAGCGCGTGTACAGAATGTTCTGCACCGGCTCTTTGCCCAGATAGTGATCGATGCGATAGATATTCTCTTCGGGAAAAAACTTATGCAGGATGCGATTCAGCTCTTCGGCGCTGGGTAGATCGTGACCGAAAGGTTTCTCGACGACGACTCGCGCATTGGTGGCGCAGCCGGATTTCGCCAGGCCTTCGGCAACTGTGCCAAACAGGCTGGGAGGCACAGCCAGATAATGCAATGGCCGTTGAGCCTGGCCCAGCTGCTTGCGCAGTTCGGTGAAAGTTGCGGCGTCGCCGTAGTCGCCGTCGACATAGCGCAGCAGGCTGATGAGCTTCTGAAAAGGGCCCTCCTCCAGACCACCGTGCTCTTCCAGGCTGTCTTTGGCGCGCTGTTTGAGTTGATCCAGCGTCCAGCCCGCTTTGGCAACGCCGATGATGGGGATGTTGAATCCTTCGTCGCGAATCAAATCCTGCAGCGAGGGAAAAATCTGTTTGTAGGCTAAATCGCCCGTTGCGCCAAAGAATACGAAGGCGTCAGACATTTCGTTCGGCATTAGCGTTCTCCTGCCTTGGCACCCTTCTCCAGGTGACCGCCAAATTCATAGCGCATGGCCGACATCAGCTTGTCGGCAAACTCTTCGTTGCCGCGGGAGGCGAAGCGGGTGAAGAGTGCGGCACTGATAACCGGCGCGGGGATGCCCTCGTCGATGGCGGCTTGCAGCGTCCAGCGTCCTTCGCCGGAATCGGAAACGCGGCCGGCAAAGTTCGAGAGTTCAGGATTCTCGCGCAAGGCCTGGGCGGTCAAATCGAGCAACCAGGATCCGACCACGCTGCCGCGCCGCCACACCTCGGCTACTTCGGCCACGTTGATGTCGAACTGATAGAGCTCGGGATGGCGCAGGGGCGTAGTTTCCGCGTCGACTTCGCGTTTCGCTTTACCCGCATTGGCATTGTGGATGATGTTCAGTCCCTCGGCAAAGGCGGCCATCAGACCGTATTCGATTCCGTTGTGCACCATCTTGACGAAGTGGCCGGCGCCGTTGGAGCCGCAGCGCAGGTAACCCTGTTCGGCAGTGGAGGGAGTTCCGGTAGCGCCGGGCGTACGCGGCGCCGATCCAATGCCGGGGGCAAGCGTCAGGAAGATGGGATCGAGATGTTTCACCACGGCTTCGTCGCCGCCGATCATGAGGCAATAACCGCGCTCCAGGCCCCAGACGCCGCCGCTGGTGCCGCAATCGACGTAGTTGATGCCCTGTGGTTTCAGTTCGCCGGCACGGCGAATGTCATCGTGATAGTAGGAATTACCGCCATCGATGACGATGTCGCCGGATTGCAGCAGTGGTTTGAGCGAGGCCAGCACGGGATCGACTACGGCGGCCGGCACCATGAGCCAAATCGCGCGCGGCTTAATCAGCTTCTGCACGAACTCTGACAATGTGGCAGCCGGCTTGGCACCCTTGGCCGCCAGTTCCTCTCGCGGTTCAGCATGTGAATCGTAGACCACACACTCGTGCCCAGCCTTCATCAGGCGCTGCACCATGTAGGAACCCATGCGACCTAAACCAATCATCCCGAGTTGCATTGTTTCTCCTTGATTAAGAACAACTGCTGCAAGCATCGAAAAGCAGATCCCTCGCTGCGCTCGTGATGACAAAAGAGTGAAGGGCGCGAGGAAGAATCCTGATCACTTAAGAATCCGTATCACTTCGAATTCGCCATCGCCTCTTTCGCGGCGGAGACGACGTGCTCGACGGTGAAACCAAAATGCTCCATCACGACTTTCATGGGCGCCGACATGCCGAAAGTGCGCATACCCAGCACCACCCCGGTCCGCCCAGCGTAGCGGTCCCAACCGATGGGCGAAGCTTCTTCCACGGTCACGCGCGCGCCGATGGACGGAGGCAGCACACTGTCGCGGTAGGCCTGATCCTGCGCATCGAACAAAGCCCATGACGGCAGGCTGACGACGCGAGCCTTGATGCCTTGCGAAGCCAGTTGCTCCCAAGCTTGCACGCAAAGCGCCACTTCGCTGCCACAGCCAATCAGGATCACATCCGGCTTGGCATCGGGAGCATCAGCCATCACGTACGCTCCCTTTGCCAGCCCGCTGGCGGGGGCAAATTTGCCGCGATCATAGATGGGCAGCGCCTGCCGGCTGCAGATGAGTTCGACCGGGCGCTCTTTCGACGACAGCGCGACGCGATAGGCTTCCACCATTTCATTGGCGTCGGCGGGACGAATCACGATCATGCCGGGCACGGCCCGCAGCGAAACTAATTGCTCGATCGGCTGATGCGTGGGACCGTCTTCGCCCAGGCTGATGGTGTCGTGCGTCCAGATATGGAGCGCGGGAATATCCATCAGCGATGAAAGACGGATGGCACCGCGAGCGTAGTCAGTGAAGATCAGGAAGCCGGAACCGAAGGCGCGGAGCCCGGTCAGTACCATCCCGTTGACGATGGCGCACATGGCATGTTCGCGAATGCCGAAGTGAAAGTTGCGTCCCTTGTAATCACCCAGATCGCTCTTAGGCTGGAAGTCGCCGGCAAACTCGAACTCCAGACGCGTTTTGGTGCTGGGATACAAGTCGGCAGCACCGCCGAGAATGTAAGGAACTTTCTGGGCGACGGCATTCAGGATCTTGCCGGAAGCATCGCGCGTCGACATTCCGCCGGCGCTGGCGGGGAAAGTTGGCAGAGCCTTCTGCCAGTCGGGCGGCAGATCGCGAGTTCTCATACGCTCGAGATTGTCGGCCAGGTCAGGATATTGCGCCTTGTAGCGGGCAAACAGTCCGTCCCACTCCTGACGCAGGCGAGAGCCGCGCGCGCCCATTTTGGCGGCGAAGTGTTCGCGCACACCTGCCGGAACGACGAAGGACTGATCCGGAGAGAAACCAAAAAACTCCTTGGTGAGACGCACTTCCTCGGGACCTAAGGGCTCTCCGTGGGCAGCGGCCGAGTCCTGCTTATGCGGTGCGCCGTAACCAATATGACTGTGGACGACGATCAGCGTAGGGCGATCTTTGGTGGCATGAAATCTCTTCAGCGCGCGTTCGACTAACTCGGTGTCGTTGGGATCGCTGACCCGAGTAACCTCCCAGCCATAAGCCATAAAGCGCGCGGCGACATCTTCGGTGAAGGCCAGATCGGTATGGCCCTCGATCGTGACGCGGTTGCTGTCGTACAGCCAGCACAGATTGGGAAGTTTGAGATGACCGGCCAGCGATGCGGCTTCGCTGGAGATGCCTTCCATCATGTCGCCATCGCCGCACAGCGCGTAGACATTGAAATCGAAGAGCTCGTAATCGGGACGATTGTAAGTTGCGGCCAGCCATGCGCCGGCAATAGCCATTCCAACGCTGGTGGACACGCCTTGGCCTAGCGGGCCGGTCGTGCTCTCTACGCCCGAGGTCCAGCCATATTCAGGATGGCCCGGACAGCGGCTGCCTTCCTGGCGAAAAGTCTTGATGTCGTCAAGCGTTACCGCCAGCCGGTCCATGTCTGTGTAGCTGGGTTTGTCGGCCCGGATTCCGGCGAGATGAATCAACGCATAGAGCAGCATGGAGGCGTGGCCCGCGGATAGAACAAAGCGATCGCGATTGGGCCAGGCAGGCTGCTGCGGATCGTAGCGTAAAACGCGCTGCCATAATGTGTAAGCGGTGGGCGCGGCGCCGAGGGGCGTGCCCGGATGGCCGGAGTTGGCCTTCTGGACGGCATCAATCGCAAGCGTGCGAACGGTGTTAATGGCCAGTTGATCGATGTTGGTATCGTTGTCAGAAATCGCACGTGCCTGCTGGGGAATCATAGCCCGAACTCCTCATCTAGATTCATTGCTCGTGGTTCAGCGGTGACCGCGCAGACCAGCGAAGTTTCCGCTGACCAGCAACGCAATGTCTACTTCCGGGAAACGTTTGCCGATGACTTACTCACTCTCTCTATCCGGTATGAGTGGTTGAACGAGGTCGTAACGAGATCGCTCTCATTTGCCAAATAAGCAGATCAATTGAGCAGTGAGGCAAATGCTGCTGATATGAAATGCGGCACATTCTAACCCAACGGCGCAGGGGAAGGAAACAACTTCCGGAAACCCGCGCGATCCTGCAATGTTTCTGACGAACCAACCAGGCTGCGGGTCACAATTTTTGACGGATTATTCACATACGGCGAAGGCTTGGAATCCCGTAATCCGAGCGACGATTCCACTTAAGCGGCAGCTGCGCGGGTGTCGAAAAGCGAAAGGTTGCATTCTTCGTAAAGCTACAAATGAACTATTGCAAATCCGGCACTTTGAAGGTATAAAGCGGAACATTCTCTACTTTCCGAGGCAGGGGTGTGGCTGTCGAGCGTTGAATACAAGCTGACCTTGATAAGGAGTCAGCCTAGAGTTCATTCCTGGTGTCCGGTGGCGTCGCTCATGTGGCTACCCAGCTGAGTAACTGGGGAACTCAACTTAACCCATTCGCTAAGCCGTCAATCGTCTGTTCCGGTCCCATGTGCTCACGATCTGCAAATTGCAGGCAACCGAATTCGACAACGCCTTGGCAGGGGATAAAAAATTCTGCCCGGCACACCCTGCGCTACGGCACACTGCTGACGCTGGTGACTTTCCCGGCGCTGGTGTGCGGGGCGTCGAGTTCAGCCGGTCCTTCGGCCACGCCATCGATCTTCAATCCGGCTTCCACACCGGCCCATGACATCTATCATTTGTCGCTGTTCGTGATGGCGATCTGCCTGGCCATCTTTCTGGTAGTGTTCAGCCTGATCGTGTATGCGGCGGTGAAGTTCCGCTCGCGAGTTGACGACGACGGGCGCGAGCCGCCGCAGATCTACGGCAGCAACCAGGTGGAGTTGGCTTGGACGGTGATCCCCATCCTGATTGTGGTGGTGCTGTTCCTGGCCTCGGCGCGGGTGATTCACGCGGTAGAGGACGCGCAATTTCCGGTAGACGCGATCGAAGTCACGGCCATCGGTCATCAGTTCTGGTGGGAATTTCAATATCCCGGCTACGGTTTCGTTACCGCCAACGAACTGCATGTTCCGCTGAGCAATCCCAGCCATCCCCGGCCCACGCACATCACGCTGCTGTCGGCCGACACCGATCATAGTTTCTGGGTACCGCAACTGGCGGGCAAGGTCGATCTGATTCCGAATCGCAAGAACGAGATTTGGGTCGATCCGCACGAGACCGGAACCTATGTCGGACAATGTGCCCAGTACTGCGGCGTGCAGCACGCCAAAATGTTGCTGACGGTTGACGTGCAGTCGCCGGAAGACTTCGAACGCTGGACGCAGCAGCAGAAAGCCCCGGCGATTATTTCGGACCAGGTGGCCGCGGGCCGGCAAGTATTCGAGTCGAATGCGTGCGTTAACTGCCACACGGTTGCGGGGACGATGGCCAAGGGAAAGTTCGGTCCCGATCTGACGCACCTGATGAGTCGCGCAACCCTTGCGGCCGGGGCAGCGCCGAACACGCAAGACAATCTGCGGCTGTGGGTGAAAGAGCCGGACGCGATCAAGCCGGGCGCGCTGATGCCGGCGATGCAACTGGAAGACCGGGACGTGGATGCGCTGGTGGCGTATCTGATGAGCCTGCACTAGGAGCCAGGAGAAACTGATGTCGCATGCCGAGCCAATGCCGCGGCCACTGGTGGTTTCGCCGGAGCGGGAAGGTTCTCGACTGCTGGTCCAGGTGCTGCACGACTGGATCGTCACCGTCGATCACAAGCGGCTGGGGATCATGTACTTCTCCTACGGCATCCTGTTCCTGGTGATTGGCGGCATCGAAGCCTCGATCATGCGCGCCCAGTTGGCGGTGGCCAACAGTCATCTGGTCTCGCCCGAGACGTTTAACCGCATGTTCACCATGCATGGCACCACCATGATTTTCTTTGCTGCCATGCCGATTATTTTCGGATTCGCCAACTACCTGATGCCGCTGATGGTGGGAGCGCGCGACATGGCGTTTCCGCGCCTGAATGCGTGGAGCTTCTGGATGAGCGCGCTGGGCGGCATCATCCTGTATTTCAGTTTCGTCGGCGGCAGCGGCCTGTATGGCGCGGGCACCGCGCCTGACGTCGGCTGGTTCGCCTACGCGCCGTTGACCTCGCCGGCGTTTTCGGTGGGACACAGTACGGACTACTGGATCATCGGCATCCTGGTGAGCGGTTTCGGCAGCATTGGGACGGCGCTGAATGTCCTGACGACGATTCTGTGCATGCGGTGTCCGGGCATGACCCTGAATCGCATGCCGTTGTTTGCCTGGCTGAATTCGGTCATGACGGTGCTGGTGCTGGTGGCCATCGGGCCGTTGACAGCGGCGCAGATCATGTTGCTGATCGACCGCTACCTGGGCGGACATTTCTTCGACACGCAAGCCGGCGGCTCGGCCGTGATCTGGATGCATTTCTTCTGGATCTTCGGACATCCGGAGGTCTACATTCTGGTGCTGCCGGCCTTCGCGATTGTGTCGGAGGTGATCCCGGTTTTCTCGCGCAAGCCGATCTTTGGCTACTCGGTCATGGTGGCAGCGACGGTGGCCATCGGCTTCATCAGCCTGAGCGTGTGGGCGCACCACATGTTCACCATCGGCATGACCTCGTATGCGAATGCGTTCTTTGTCGCTTCTACGGCGGCGATTGCCGTGCCTACCGGCATCAAGATTTTTAACTGGCTGGGAACCATGTGGGGCGGAAAAATCCGCTACAGCGTGGCCATGATGTTCTGCGTCGCTTTCCTGTGCCAATTCCTGATCGCGGGACTGACCGGCATCATGCTGTCGGCCGCGCCCTTTGATTGGCAGCTGGGCAATTCGTATTTCGTGATTGCGCATTTTCATTACGTGATTCTGGGCGGCATCGTTTTCGCGGTGTTTGCCGGCACCTACTACTGGTTTCCCAAAGTTACGGGCAGAATGCTCAACGAGACTTTGGGCAAGTGGCACTTCTGGTTGTTTCTCATCGGCTTCCATTTGACGTTCGACATCATGCACATTCCCGGAATTCTGGGAATGCCGCGCCGCATTTATACCTACGACGCCAGCCGCGGTTGGGAGATTTGGAACCTGATCGTTTCCATCGGCGTGATTTTCCAGGCCGCTGGTGTGCTGATCTGGGTGTTTAACGTGGTCCAGTCCTATTTCAAAGGCAAGATCGCGGGCCACGATCCCTGGGACGCCTGGACATTGGAGTGGGCTACGACTTCGCCGCCGCCGGACTATAACTTCGCGACCATTCCGGTGGTGCGCAGCCGGCGTCCGCTGTGGGACTTGAAGCATCCGGAAGATCCGGACTGGAAGTACGAGTAGGAAATTCTTCGGGCGACTGAAGAGGACGCCGAAGCGGTGAAAAGCAGATCCCTCGCCGACTGAAGTCGGCTCGGGATGACAGATATTCAAGAGCTGATGACGGCGCAGCTACAGCTGTGCCCCCTTCTAGCCGGCAATAGAAACGCCAAGGGCGTCTCCGGGCGCCAAGAGGAGAACAGGTTTGGCAGCAACGACGATAGCCGCGCCGCAAGTCGAGATGCCGCTCTCCGCGCACACGCGGGGCAAAGTCGGCATGTGGTGTTTGATCACGGCCGAGTCGGCGATCTTCTGCATCTTTGTCGTAGCCTACCTGTATTACGCAGGCAAGAGCGTGAGCGGTCCGACGCCGGCGCAAGTGCTCGACATTCCTTACTTCACCTCGATCTGCTTGTTCTCCAGCAGTCTGACCATCGTGCTGGCGGAGAGAGCCATCCATCGCGGCAACGTCAAGCGCTTCGGAGCGTTCTGGCTGGCGACCATCGTGCTGGGCGTGATCTTTCTGCTGGGCACGGCGCGCGAGTGGCATGGACTGATCTACGACAAGGGTCTGACCATCAGCACGAACTTGTTCGGCACGACATTTTATTCGCTGGTGGGACTGCATGCGTTCCACGTGATTGTCGGCGTCACCGGGCTGACGATCATCATGATCTTCACGGCGCTGGGTGATGTGAAGCAGGAACATGCGGAACGTATCGGTGTGTTTGCGATGTATTGGCATTTTGTGGACGCTATCTGGGTGGTGGTGTTGTCGGTGGTGTATTTCATTACGCGGTAGTGGGTGGAGCAGCGATTCACCGCTGCATCAGGAGTTGGCTGATTAAGTTTGGCTTTAGCCGCCGAGTTAAGAAAAAATCTACCTCAGGCGCTAAAGCGCTGGGTCCTGATGGCGCATGTTCATGCAGGCCTGAAGGCCTGCTCCACCCGGGCCGCAGCATGCAACAGTCAGAACAGTGCGAAGCTCGATTGAGAGTTCATGAATAACGACACGCAACCCGAAGCCAACGTGGAGGGCAAGTTCGTCGAGATGCCGGCGCCGACGGCCTGGCCGTTTACCATGGCGCTGGGGACTGCGCTGACCTTTACCGGCCTGTTGACCAATGCCTCGGTAAGCGTGCTGGGCGCGATCCTGACCATCTTCGGGGCAGTCGGCTGGTTTCGCGAAGTGCTGCCGCACGAACACCAGGAGCCGATGCCGCTGAAACCCGAGGAACTGGCCGCGGTAATTCCTCCGCGTGAGGTCATTCGGATGGAAGTCGCCGAGGTGCATCGCGCCTGGTTGCCCATCCGGATCTATCCCATCTCGGCGGGCGTGAAGGGCGGACTGGCCGGCGGCGTGGCCATGGCCATCCTGGCGATGATTTACGGGATAGCGATGTACCACAGTGTGTGGTATCCGGTTAACCTGCTGGCCGGTACTCTGTACGCTCCTTCCTCCACGCCCTCAGTCGAAGCTATGATGCACTTCCGGGCGGACTGGTTTTTGTTTGCCCTGGCTATGCATATCACCATGTGCCTGCTTGTGGGACTGCTGTATGGCGCCATGCTGCCGCTGCTTCCTACGCGGCCGGTCCTGCTGGGTGGAATCATCGGGCCGCTGCTGTGGACGGGACTGCTGTATCACATTCTCGGATTCGTCAATCCCCTCCTGGATCAGCGTATTAACTGGTGGTGGTTCGCGGTATCGCAAGTAGGTTTTGGAGTGGTTGCCGGATTCGTGGTAGCGCGGCAGACCAGAGTGTTGACCGCGGAGAACATGCCGCTGGCCATGCGAGCGGGCATCGAAGCTCCCGGCCTGATGCACGAACGGGACGACGAGGGCAGGAAGAAATGAGGCCTCGCGTCGTGTTTTTCATGAGTTTGCTGGCAATGTTGCCGGGGTTGGCCGGGTGTAATCTTCCGGGCAAACCCACCCCATCCGACATTGTCAGACGTCCGACAGACATCCTGGATCCGGTCGTGCTTTACAGTCAGAACTGCGCCGGATGCCACGGCGCGGACGGCAAGTTAGGGCCTGCCCCGCCCATCGGCGATCCCGTGTATCTGGCCGTGGTTGACGATGACGCACTGCGCAACGCCATTTCCAAGGGCAGAAAGGGAACAGCGATGTCGGCCTTCGCGCAAAGCGAAGGCGGAATGCTAACCGACAAGCAGGTCGACGCCATCATTCAGGGTACCCGGCAGCGTTGGGGACAGCCGCAGATCCTGCAAGGTGCCGCGGTTCCTGTTTATGCGGCAAAGGCCCCGGGCAATCCGCAGCAAGGCGCGACGGCTTTTGCCACCTTCTGCGCCTCGTGTCATGGAGTGGATGGCAAGGGAACGTCCAAGGTCGGCTCGATTGTGAATCCGAATTACCTGAGCCTGATTACCGATCAGGGCTTGCGGACTATCGTGATCACCGGACGTCCCGACTTCAACGCCCCCGACTGGCGCAGCGACGTTCCTGGACACCCGATGAGCGATCAGGAGATATCTGACGTTGTGGCATGGCTGGTGGCGCAGCGGCCGGCCCACGTGGCCACTACAGTTTCGGCTTCGACGACTACGACTTCTTCGCCCGGAGGACTGCATTGAGCGATCAGCAAAAAGGCGGAATGTCCCGACGCGATCTGATGGCCAAGATCGGGATGCTGCTGAACGGAGCGGCGGTCGTGATCCTGGCCACCCCGATTGTCGGCTATCTCCTTGGTCCGGTCGTCCGCGGCGAGGGCGGACGCTATCGCAAGTGGATTGATCTGGGCGAACTGGACGAGTTTCCCGAAGGCCAGACCCGGCTGGCGAAATACAAGAATCCCATCTCGAACCCGTGGGACGGCGAGACCGACAATATTCCCTGCTGGGTACGCCGTATTCAGGGCGAAAAATTCCAGGTCTTCGCGGTCAACTGCGCTCACCTGGGCTGCCCGGTGCGCTGGTTCCCGCAGTCGAGCCTGTTCATGTGCCCCTGCCATGGCGGCGTGTATTACCAGGACGGCTCGCGCGCCTCGGGGCCACCGCCGCGTGGACTGTTCGAGTACGCCTACAAAGTAGACGGCGGCCGCCTGATGATTGAGGCGGGACAGTTGCCCACGCTGTCGACCAGCGCCAGCCTGCGTGCGAGGAGCAAGGGATGTCAAGGCTAGCCCAGATCGGCGAGTGGTTCGACGCGCGGCTTCAGCTCAAGGGCGAAGTTCTGGAGACGATGGAGCATCGCGTGCCGCGCACCTCGGCCAGCTGGTTCTACGTATTCGGTAGCGCCGCGCTCACCGTCTTCATCCTGCAAATCTTCACCGGCATCATGCTGGCGCTGATCTACGTTCCCTCGGCGGGCGAAGCCTGGAACAGCCTGCAGTATCTGAACCACGGCGTCACCCTGGGCTGGTTTCTGCGCGGCGTGCACGGTTGGGGATCGAACTTCATGGTCGCCATTGTGCTGATCCACATGGTGCAGGTGGCCATGTTCGGTGCCTACAAGTTTCCCCGTGAGCTGACCTGGATCATCGGCGTCTTCCTCCTGCTGATGACATTGGGCATGGCCTTCACCGGCCAGGTACTGCGCTTCGATCAAGACGCCTATTGGGGGTTAGGCATCGGCGCCGCCATCTGCGGCCGCGTGCCCTTCATCGGCGCCTGGGTGGTGCACTTGCTGCTGGGCGGCCCCATCATTGCCGGAGACACGCTATCGCGGTTCTTCGCCATTCACGTGTTTGTCATTCCCGGCCTGCTGATCGGATTCGTTTCGCTGCATCTGCTGCTGGTATTGAAGCTGGGGATCAACGACTGGCCCATGCCCGGCCGCATCGTGCGGCGCTCTACCTATATTCAGGAATACCACCAGCTAACCGAGAAGGATGGCGTGCCTTTCGTGCCGGAAGCGGTATGGAAGGACATGTTTTTCTCCGCGTTCATTATCGTCTGCGTGATGGCGTGTGCAGCAATCTTCGGCCCTTATGGTCCCAACGGACAACCGGATCCCACGATTGTCCAGACCGTGCCCAAGCCGGATTATTTCTTCCAGTGGCTGTATGCGTTGCTGGCATACCTGCCGCCGGAGATGGAAACTCCCGCGCTGCTGATCGGGCCGGTGGTGATCATCGGATTTCTGATATGTCTGCCGTTCTTCGCGGGCGAAGGCGAGAAGAGCTGGAAGCGGCGGCCAGTCGCCGTGGTCACGATCCTGTTGACGGCCGTGGCGCTGGGCACCTTGACTCATCTTGCCGGCTATACTCCGTGGAGCCCGATCATGAATGCCTGGAGTGGCGATCCCGTGCCGGTGCAGTATCTGAATGGACGATCGCCACTGGAACGCCAGGGAGCAGCGGTCTTTCAGGGGAAGCAGTGCCGTAACTGCCACGCGATCGGAGGTACCGGCGGCATGCGCGGTCCCGATCTGGACAGCGTGGCCGTGCGTATGACCCACGATCAACTGGTGCGGCAGGTGTTGCAAGGCGGAGGCAACATGCCAGCCTACGGCAAGAATCTGAGTCCGGCAGAGGTAGCCGCGCTGGTGTCGTTCCTGGACACGCTTCATCCGGGCAACCAACTGCCGGCCCGGGATGCTGCCCAGGAAGCTGCAGCCCGCGACAAGTAGCCGCGCCGTCCCCAAAAAAAAACCGCCCCTTGCGGGACGGCCGTTTCGTTCGCTCGCCGCAGTCCCCCCGAACTGCGGTGCTCAGAAACAAGAAGAGCCAGGAAGGAAGCTTTCCTTTCCTGACTCTCTAATAACAGTATAGCACATTCAGGGCACTTTTCGCTGGTAAATGGCCACCTTTATATTTCCAACTGAATGAGTCGATTAGCAGGATTTTGGCACGTTTGTGGGACTTGACAAGATTTTCCCAATGCGGGAAATCGGCCGTTTTCGCTGGGATCGCTCGCTAAGAAAGCAGCAGGGATTCAACGTTCTGCCACGCGAATGAGTCTGTGATTCCTCTCACCCGCAGCCGTGACCGGGCTGCCAGACAATCCCCCGTTGAATGAGTGATAGTAAATATAGGCGCCGCAGACTCAACTGAGCTGCCGGGGCGCCACAAAGGACTCAGCTTTCCAATCATGGGTTTCCGCCTCGATTACTTTTCCTGCATTCTGACTGTTCTGTCGACGGTGTTGGTAGGCCGCCGGATGTGGCAGGGATGGATTGTTGCTTCAGCCAACAGTGCAGTCATTTGCGTGATCGCGTTTCGCACGGCCCAGATCGGTTTCGTTCCCGCCAATCTATTCTGTCTCGCCATCTACGGTTACAACATCGCGAAGTGGCGATCGCACTGAATTCGGCCGAGCCGCTTTACCCCGGGCCGGCCTTATCCGCTAGTTCACGATTTCTTGAGGGCATCCATGCCGAGTACGCCAGAAGAGGAAGGCAGCTAACTGCTTCCTGGATAGGTTGACGGCTTCAGCGAGCCTGATCTCATGGAGCGCCCAGCGCGCGATCCAACGCAGACATGACTTGGTCGACAACTACCTGCGCATCCGCGTCAGGATTTTCTCCAGTAAGCAGCATGTTGTGCATGTAGGCCAATTTGGGATTCGGCACCGACCTCCCGGCCACCATGAACGGCATAATCGTGACTTGGTTCCCGCGGGCCAGAATTCCTTCGAGCTCGAAGGTACAGGTCGCCGAAAGCTCATATTCGGGACTTAACAAGACCACGAAGTGCGTAGTCTTTTGTAAAGACTCGCGCAAGGACTCTTTCCAATCCATCCCCGCGGTATTCGTTTCGTGGTATTCGAAAGGCGTTACGTGGTGCTGCTTGAGCCGGGTGTAGACATTTTCCACCAGCGCCCGATGGGGAGGTTTGAGGGTATGGCTGATAAACACGAAGAACTGCGAATACCGTTTGGACTGCAAATAGTCGTCGGCCGCAACATCGCGCAGGGCCGGGCTGAGGCGAAACATCGAGGTGATTCGCGGATTCACCAGCGCCGGCAAGTCTTCGGGATGTTGCCAGGACACGATGTCGTTCTGGTAGCCTCCCGGATCGCCGGAAAGGATCCAGGGAAGATCGCTTGAGGCTGCGCCGGCAGCCAACATTCGAATCGCGGGAAGGCCCAGCACATGGGCAGCCGCATAGAGCTGGTCAAGCCTGACGTTTTGCGATCCGAACTGCGCGACCACCAGTCCGGCTTCCCGCAGCAAGCGAAAAGCCTCGCTGCTCCTGAGTTTCCCGGGATCGATGGTTGCCGGTTCATAACCGGCGTCGCTGAGACAATCGTTGAGCACGCTTAGCGAAGCATCCTGCGGCGAGGGGTCGAGCAGCAAAACCGCGTTAGTCGACTGCTCGTAGCTAACCGGCCGGCGGTGCTCCACCGCCCAGGTTCTCCACTGCTGAATCTTGGCCTCGATTACGGTTGCCCATTGGCGCTGCTCGGGCAGCGACTCGTTGACTGCCCGTTCGAATGGTATATAGGCTTCCCAGGAACGCAGGTTGCGCGGAGGCCGAAAGCCGGTCCGGCGCTCATACAGAATCAGCCGGGGAATCTCGGCCCGCTCGGCCAGACGAATCTCGAACAGCATATAAGGGGAACATCGCAGTTGAGCATCCGCCTCGGTGAAGTCGCCGGGATGGGGATCGCGATAGGTAAGCACGCTGACGAACAGGTCGGTGCGCCGGAGAAGCTCTTCAATGCGATTGATGTAATAGGGAGGATTGGCGCCTGGTTCTTCCGGGGCGTCTACCAGAATCTCGCAGTGTTGGGCTAGAGCCTTCCAGGCCAGCACGTTCAGGTCTACATCTCGTGGCCGCCAACTGTGGCTGAAGTAGACGGCGAATCTGGGTTCGTCGTAGACCGCGAAACTGGGCGTATCGGCCATGAATTATTCAAGGGCGTTTCTTGGCTTCAATCAGACTTACATCGACGACATCGGAGGCCATCAGCTTGCGAAAGACCGCGTCAAGCGTCATTCCGGCGACCAGTCCGATGAGCATGGCAAACGGAACCAGCTTTCTGGCCTGTTCAGCCTCAATCACCGGCGGGGTTGGGGCAGCGACGACCGGTTGGGACGGAGTTGTCTGCCCCGCCGGCGGGCTGGGTACGGACGGCGTCGCCGGCACGGCTGCTACCTGTTGAGGAGCGGGGTTGGTAAACTTCGGCGTCGGCGCAGTGGTAACTTGCGCGATGATGAAGAGCAGTCCGGCAACCCCTCCGGCAATAAGTCCCAGTGCCGCGGTGGTGATGGCCGACTGGCTGCTGACCGGCAATGTGCCTTGGCGGAGATCAAAGACCAGACGCACCGTCGAGCCGGCTACTCCCGCCAGCAGCGGAGAGATGAACAGCAGAGTGATGGCGAGTGGCGCCGACAGGGTAGTTTGGGTCCAGGCGGCCAGCACGCAAGTTATTGCCAGCAGGAAAAGTATCAGGGCGAAAACGGCATGCCAAGTCACCCGGGTTTCCCGCCGGCGTTCCTCCAGCTTGCGTAGTCTTTCGAGATCGGCTTTGCGGTCGATCTGGCTGCGCAATGTCTTGACGCAGTCTTCAGCCTGGTTGTCCGACCAGTCGGGACGCGCCATCAGTGAGATTTCATCGGCCGTGGGAAGATCTCGCCCGGGCTGCAGAGTTTCCCAGACCTTGCAAGCCTTTCCCCCAAAACCCGGTAGTGGCAGGATAGCTTTGCCGTAGCCCAGTGCCACTAGACCGGCAATCATGGTCGAGTCGCCGCCACCCATAATCAGCAGGCCATCCACACTCTTCAGCGATTGATAGAACGATATCTCCCAGTCGGGAGAATGGTCGGGATGCCAGTCGAATACTTCACTGTTGGTGGCTTGCTCGGTAAAGGCGGGCTTCTGTCCATTGAGCGGATAACAGACTTGCACCGAGCGGCGGGCGGCCACTCGGCTGGCGATGTATCCGGTAACGGTGCGGCCTTCCAGAAAGTTTGCCCCGCTCGAGTAAACCAGGATAGAGAAGCCGGCCTTGGCCAATTCGCGGCCTAGGGCTTCGGCCGCTGCCGGCGCCTTGGGATCGGTTTGCACGTTTCCCACGATAGCGATGATCGGGTTGGCTGTGTCAGGCATTACGGGCAGAGCAGATTGTACCTGATACCGCCTTGAGTTACAGGAAGAATCTATGGCCTTGCGAGATCCACCCGGACCGGGGCGTTAGACGCTACAACACAAAAGCTGGAATGGTCGATACTAAGTATTGTTACCCACCCGTTCTACTTAGTTTGTTCATACTCTGCCGGCCGATTTAGCCATGCTGGAAGCAAATTGTTTTCTCAAGTCTGCCGCTCTGCCGCGCGTGCTAGAATCTGTCAACCAACCTGGACGACGCTCCCACCCGAGTTAAAGCACATGGCACTTACATTCAGGTACCGATACGTCGATTTCGGAACAGTCTTTACTGGCGCCCCGGGAATTCGCGGCGTGGAGAATGGCGCCGATTCTCCCGGTACGCTGTATGCGAACGAGTTGGTCACGGACGTAGGTGGAACCTGCTGGGACCGCAACGAGCCGCTGTCGATCATCGATCACCACTTCACCCGGGACAACCAGTTTCCCTCGGCATCGGCGGCAGTACTTCACAAAGCCAGATTGATTCGCGAGAAGTTTTCCACGCCGCAGAGCGAAGTTCTGTGGCTGGTCACGCACCAGCAGCCTGACTTCGACGCATTCTGCTCACTGTACCTGGCGCGCTGGATCGTGGAAGATCCGGATGCGCCGATCGATTGGGAAAGCTGCGGCTTGCATCCTGACGGATGGCTCGACTCCTCCAGCCATCACAAGATCGACTGGTTCGATGCCGACTTCAACCAGGCGCCTGCGCTGCACCGCTGGGCGCTGCTGCTTGCCTGCTATGCCTCAATCGTCGACAACGGCCGGCGGCTGGCCGCTCCCCGGCAGCGCGCTTTGCATTCCGTGCTCTATGCCGCGCTCAAACGCGGCCGCGATTATCTGAACGACACCAGCGGCGCCTGCGAATTCTTCGACCAGGTCAAGGCTTCGCTCCGGGAGGAGCAGCTGAATCCGATGTTCGATTCGGTGCTGGAAGGCAGCTCTCGCTTCGCGCCGGAGTTGGCAATGCTGGATCGTGAAGCCCAGGCCTACCAGCGCGACCTGCTTCGTGCCCGCAAGTCGATTGTGTACCTGCCGGAATCGGAGGCGCCTTTCCCGAACTTTTTTAAGAGCGTGAAGGATGTTGCCCTGCTGAAGGAAAAAGATCCGGGCAAGACGGTGGAGGCTAACGCCGACCATCTGCTGCTGGCCGACACGTTTCGCATTCCCACCGATGGCATCTATCTGCGCGATCCGGAATGCCTGCTCTTCAAGGAATGGGCGCGACTCGATCTGGAAAATTCCTCGCTGGGGGCAGGCTTCGAGTTCACCGCCATCGCCTATTCCGGCGGCCGTCCCGCAGGCACCATCAACAAGAGCGACTACGTTTTCTCCATTGATCCGGAGCGGGCCAACGGACGCCATCTCTACACCGTATGGTCGCGGTTGCAGACGAAAGAAGTGGAGGCGTTGCGCGCCCTGGAACAAGAACATTCCGACTCGCCCGATGCCGGCCGCCTGCGTCGCGGCGTCGACAAACGTGCGGGAGATCTGGGGCGTCTGTTCACCGATCCCTGGTTCGATGGACACAACTGCTTTGGCACCATCGTCGCCACTCCTCATCGCGGGACCATGATCGGCCGGCCCGGAGTGCGCCGCGACTTGCGTGACGATCCGGTCGCCGAAGCCGTGCGCACCGATGTCGAGGATTCGATTTACGCTGCCGAATCGCTGGTGTCGGGTCCGCAAGTTGCGGTGACGGATTTGGCCGGCGCCAAGGACGAGGCGGACGAGCCGCCGCGGCATTTTGATCTGAACGCCTTGCAGCAAATTCCTCCGCCTCGGGAAAAGTTCTTCCGATTTGGCAGCATCTGGTTGCGAGCCGATGTGCCCATCACCGCCGGAGGCATTTCACGTCACGGTCTGGCCCCACAGATCGCGGAGACGCTGTGGCAGGTGCTTTATCCCGATCTGCCTGACGCCAAGCCGGCGGATTTCGCGGAGCGGCACATGGTGGTTACCGCCGATTTCGTTGGGGTGTGGGGACATCGCGGACTGGTGGTCGCCCACAAACAGGCGTCTGCGGGCAATGCCGCCGCGTTCGGCTTGCAGCCGGAAAACGAAAGCGCCGCCCGCATTCGCGACGACTTCGCCGATGTGGTTGCTCTGGTGCGTGACCTCGATCAAATGATTGCGGATGGAGAACAACTCGGCCATCACGCGCGATCAGCCGCGTTGCCGGACGAGAACCGCGCGCGCGGTCAGAAGGCTGCTGCGGATTCGGCGGCAAAGATTCTCGCCCAAGGCGAAGCCCTGGCCCGACGTGCTGCCCAGGTTCAACATAATCTGATTTTGCCCGGCCGGGACTTCTTACGGCGTTTCTACAATGCTATTGGAATCGGCGAATTGCTGGGAACACTGCGCGAGTTGAATCAAACTGCCGTGGAATATCTACGGCGCGCAAAACTGGATGAACAGAACGACAGCTTGCAGGAAAGCACCCGGACGGTCGCCGAAGTCCGCAGCAGGCTGGAGTGGCTGGGAGTCTTTGTCGCAGGTTTTTATGTGACCGGAGTGCTCGAGATGGTTAACCGGCGCTTGCCCGGTTTTGATCAGGCTTGGGGCACGCCCTGCATCCTTCTCGGAGGGCTGTTCGCGCTTTTGCTTACCGCCTGGATCCTGAAGCCCTGGGAACGGCCCGGCAAACCACAGCCAGGCAGTGAGAAGCGCCTGATCTGGGTCCTGGGCATTGTAATTGCCTCCTACATTGTGGGACTTGTGCTGTGGCGATTATTCCCGCCAGCTCCGCTGCCGTGAAAAGTCAATAAACCGGCACAAAATTCCGCAGCAATAGCTTCCTGCTACCTGACATATCCCAGTCGGTCGTCGTGAATGACGGTCTCTCCCACTGAACGGACAATTCCCGGCGAATCGCCGGCTATGCTCCTTGTGCTTTCGCGGCCGGTGTCTGGCACACCGTCCAGACGTTCTTGCAGTATTCGCGAATCGACCGGTCAGAGGAAAACTTGCCAACCCGCGCCGCATTCAAGATCGACATTTTCGACCACTGCTCCTGATCGTGATGCACCTTGGCCGCCCGGTCCTGACAATCGATGTAGGACTGATAATCGGCGAACAGCAGGTAAGGATCGTGGTAGAGCAGGGAATCGAGCAGCGGACGGAACAGATTGCGATCGCCGCGGGAGAATTGTCCCGCCGAAATTCCATCGATCACCTCGCGCAACGCCGGATTGGACTGGTAGATCTGGTAGGGATGATATCCGGCGGCCTGCGCCGACTGAACCTGATCGGCCGTCAGTCCGAACAGGAAAAAGTTTTCGTGTCCCACGGCGTCCCTGATTTCGATGTTGGCGCCGTCGAGCGTGCCGATGGTGAGCGCGCCGTTCATGGCGAACTTCATATTGCCGGTGCCGGACGCTTCTTTGCCCGCGGTGGAAATTTGCTCGCTCAGGTCAGCAGCGGGGTAGACCTTCTGCCCCAGGGTGACATCGTAGTCGGCAAGAAAAACAACTTTAAGCCGACCCTTGACGTCGGCATCGTTGTTCACCACCTCGCCCACCGAGTTAATGAACTTAATGATCAGCTTGGCCATGAAATATCCGGGAGCAGCTTTGCCTCCGAAGATAAACGTGCGCGGCGTGATCTCCAGGTTGGGATTATTTTTCAGGCGCTGGTAGAGCGTGATGATGTGGAGCACGTTCAGGTGTTGCCGCTTGTATTCGTGAATACGCTTCACCTGGCTGTCAAACATGGAGTCGGGATCGACAGTCAAGCCGTTATTCGCTTTGATGTAGCGTCCCAGCCGCGCTTTCACGTCGCGCTGTATCTTGCGCCAGTCGGCGCGAAACGCGGCGTCGCCGGCCAGGGGCTCCAGTTGATGAACCTGATCGAGATCGCGGATCCAGCCGTCGCCGATCCTGCTGGTCACCAGCGCCGTCTGCTCGGGATTGCTGACTGCAATCCACCGCCGCGGAGTCACACCGTTGGTGATGTTGATGAACTTGTCTGGCCACAATTGATAAAAATCGTGGAACAACTCCTTCTTCAGCAATTCGGTATGCAGTTCGGCGACGCCGTTCACCTTGTGGCTGCCCACGCACGCCAGGTAAGCCATGCGCACATATTTCTGATCATGCTCATCGATCAGCGACATGCGCGCGATTTTGGCATCGTCGCCGGGATACTTCGCCCGCACCTCGTCCAGGAATCGGCGGTTGATTTCGTAAATGATCTCCAGGTGCCGCGGCAGCAACGAGCCGAACATAGGCAACGGCCAGCGTTCCAGGGCTTCGGGCAGCAAAGTGTGATTGGTGAAACTGAACGTGTGGGTGGTGATATTCCAGGCCTGGTCCCAGCCCATGCCGTGCTCGTCCATCAGCAGGCGCATCAGTTCCGCCACGCCGATTGAGGGATGGGTGTCGTTCAGCTGGATGGCCCACTTCTCGTGGAAGTTCTCCAGCGGCCGGCCGAAGCGAATATGAAAACGGATCATGTCTTGCAGCGAGCAGGAGGTGAAGAAATACTGTTGCTGCAGGCGCAGTTCTTTTCCCTGAATCTCTTCGTCGTTGGGATAAAGAACTTTGGTGATGTTCTCCGCGAAAACTTTGTCGGCCACGGCACCTTGATAGTCGCCGCTGTTGAAGCGTCCAAAGTAGAACGACTCGGTGGCTTCCGATCGCCACAGCCGCATATCGTTCACCACTCCCGAGTGATATCCCAGAACCGGAGTGTCATAGGGAACTCCTCGCACAACCGAGCGGGGAACCCAGCGAACTTTGTAAGCGCCCTTGGAATCGGTCGAGGCTTCGGTATGTCCGAAGTAGCCGACGTCAACCGACGCCTGCGGCCGGCGAATCTCCCAGGGGTTGCCGTCGCGCAACCAGTAATCGGTGAGCTCGACCTGCCAGCCATCCTGAATGATCTGATGGAAGATGCCGTACTGATAGCGAATGCCATAGCCGATGGCTTGCACGCCCAAGGTCGACATCGATTCCAGATAGCATGCCGCCAGACGTCCCAGTCCGCCGTTGCCCAAGCCCGGCTCCTGCTCCTGATCGATGATCACGTCAAGGTCTTGTTTGAGTTCCTTGATGGCCTTGCGGAAAGGTGCTTCCACGCCGAGGTCGAGCAGGCCATTGGCCAGGTGAGGGCCGACCAGGTATTCCGCCGACAAGTAACTGACAATGCGAACGTCGCGACTGGCGAGGCTCTCCAGCGTCGCAATCCACTGTGCCAGGATGCGATCGCGCACGGTATAGGCCACCGCCGAGAAGTGGTCGATGGCGGTCGCTGCGTCCGGCGTTTTGGCCACGATGTAGTAGAGATTGTCGAGGATGGCGCGCTTCAGGGTTTCCACACTGGTTCCGGTACGGTCGTCTTCCACCTGCACCGTCGGTTCTGGCGATGGCCTTGGGTTCATACGTAACCTTTCTCTCCTGGAAGTCTCCATCGGCTGGCGAGAAGAAAATGCTAGGCGGGATGCGACTTAAAAACAAGGGGGAGCGGCCGGAATCGCGGGAAATTCTGGGATTTAATCCAAACGTAACTTCGGCCCGAACTGCAAGTCAGAGAAAATAGATTCGCCTTACGGCAAAGGAAACCGCATTTTGAAAATGCCCGTGCGACATTGCAGGGTTCTCGTCCGCCGATAGCGGGGCCGGGGGAGTAGTAGAAATTTCGAGCGACAGGATTAGGAAATGCTTTCGAGCTCCGGAACCACAATCACAACTTGCGGGCGCCCAGGGACGGCAACGCTAACGCGCTGGGATCGTGATTAGGCGTAGTCGATCGGATGACGATCGAGCCAACGTTCATCGCGGACGACGTTCATCTGCTTCATTGCGGAATGGGCCATGCTCTCGGTCAGATCGCGCGTCTTCCAGGCGAATCCGGCGACGAATCCGATGGCGCTGCCGACCACGCCGCAAGCAACCGTCTGGGCGATCCGGCCGCGACGCCCGGGCAGGCAATAGCGCAAGAGTCCGGCACAAGCCCCGATTGCAGCCAGGCCCAGCGAGGCGCGGGCTGACTCGGCCAATGCGGAGGAAAGTGGTTGGCCCTGAAGATGGGCTTCGCGTCCGCTGGACAATCCCGACACTCCAGACTTCACCAGGGCTCGACCGTAGCGAAGATTCGATTTCAACGCTTGCTCAGTTCTCACAGCTTGCACTCCTGGCAATCGATCAGCAGCGACGGCACCTATCCGCAAGGAACAAGCTCCGCAGTCTACCATCACAACCTTCCCACAGCAATGCACTTCAAGTCTGTGCTGTACGTCACAGTTAATCGGAGATTCACAGACCGTTGCGCCAGCCTTAAATCCGCAAGCTTCCCTCGCACCGTAATAACCATATGCGACTCTCGTCTTGAGCCCGGGAAAACGAATGGCGAAACCTGTTCGGAGCAGTTCCCTGTAACTTTTGGCTGACTCCATGATCTCATACACAATGATAGGTTTTGAGGTGAACGATGTCGGAAGAGCGTTCAGAAGAACGGGCGGAACAGGAGCCCGAACGCAGCGCGCCGCAGGAAAATCCTGAGCCGGTTAAGCCGGAAGAAGTTAAGCACGAAGAAGCTGAGCGCGAAGAAGATCGCAAGCCGAACGAGCCGGTTGCGGCCCCGACGCGCCGGGCTGGTCCTGCGGGCGAACCGGTCCGCGAGGTAACGCCGCGCGAGCGCAAGCGCATCAATCGGCGCGAGCTGCTGAAGCTGGTCCCGCTGGTCGCTATCGGCGCGTTCGCTATTCCCCAACTGCAGCAGCCGCTGCTGATGCAGGGACTTCACTTCAGCGATTGGGCTTCGGGCAAGCTGTTCGGACGTCATCGACTTGCCCAGACTTTCGGTAATAACGACGTTGTTCCCTTTGAAAAATTTCCTTACAACTACTACGACGTGGTCGATCCTGAAGTCGATCTCGACAAGTGGACGCTGACCGTGGAAGGAATGGTGCAGCGGCCGGGCGATTACAAGCTGGAGCAAATTCAAGCGCTGCCCAAGGTGGTGCAGAACACGCGGCATGTGTGCGTTGAAGGCTGGGACGTGATCGGCAACTTCGGCGGCGTCCGCGCTTCCGATTTCTTACGCTGGATTGGCGCCGACACCAGCGCGCGCTTTCTGGAAGTCGAGTGCGTCGACGAGTATTACGAGTCCATCGACATGGAGACGATGCTGCATCCCCAAACTCTTTTCTGCTACGAAATGTATGGCAAGCCGCTTGATCGCGGACACGGCGCGCCGCTGCGCCTGCAGATGCCGACCAAACTCGGCTACAAGCAAGCTAAATATCTCGACACCATTCGCGTGACCAATGTCTTGCAAGGCGGCAAGCGCGGCTATTGGGAAGACCAGGGCTATAGCTGGTTTGGAGGACTGTGATCATGGCGACTCATGCAACGGCAATCGAAAGTAAGCCGGCGAAGCCGATCACGGTTGCCTACGAACATCCCTGGGTGGTGCGCGTGGCGCACTGGCTGAACGCCGTGGCCGTCTTCGTTTTGATCACCAGCGGACTGCGCATTTTCCGCGCTTTCCCCAGCTTCGGCCCGAAAATTCCGCAGCAGAACTTTTTTGTTCCTCCGGGACAGATCACCCTGGGTGGCTGGCTGGGCGGCGCACTGCAGTGGCACTTTACTTTCATGTGGATCTTCGTGGGCAGCGGGCTGATGTATGTGATCTACCAGCTTGCTACCGGCCACTGGCGGCAAGTGTTATTCATGCCCCGAGATATTAAGGGCGTGTGGCCCATGGCGCGGCATTATTTTCTCTTCGGACCGAAGCCTCCTGGCGATGCCGCCTACAACCCGCTACAGAAGCTGGCTTACACCTCGACCATACTTTTTGGCGTTGTGTCGACGCTCACGGGCATGGTGCTCTACAAGCCGGCGCAATTCTGGTGGCTGGCCTGGCCGATGGGCGGCTATCATTTCGCCCGCATCTGGCATTTCATCTCGATGTGCGGATTCGTGGCCTTCATCCCCGGACACCTCATCATGGTGCTGCTCCACGGCTGGAACAACTTTTATTCCATGATCACCGGCTGGAAGCGCGACCCCGAATATCTGGAGTAAGGAACGTATTTCGCCCCGAAGAATGCATACGTAATGCTGCTCGGGCTTGAAGGTGGAGCTGGGCAGTGGTCAGGTCTTCCTGTCCCATCTGCCCCGGTCCTGATTTGTCGGCCGCCGCTGACACGCTTAGTGCTTCATCTGGTCTTGCTGGTCGTTCTTCATATTGTCATTCTTCATGTTGTCATTCTTCATGTTGTCGTTCGACATATTGTTCTGCTGCGTCGACGACTTCTTCTTCTTGGACGATTTCTTGCTGGTGCTGGTGGAGTTTCCGTTCTTCATGCTGTCGTTCGACATATTGTCTTGCTTCATGGTGTCGCTCGACTGCGCCTGATCCTTGCTGCCCTGCTGCGTGTTGTTCTGCGCGAACGCGCTCAACGAACCGGCCAGCATACACATGGCCATCACGGCCAAAACTTTGTTCTTCATGATTTCCTCTCGACTTGAATTAGCAGCTTTCTCACCGCTGCCAAAGATGAGAAGCGGAGCTTCCGCAAAAGTTACAGGAGGAAAACAAGATCCCTTAGTGCTGCCAGGCGATTTCCGATCCGCCCAAAACTTTTCCGCTGTCGCGGTCCTGGACGAACACTGCAACTTTCAGTTGCGCGATATTCCAGTCCTTGTTGGGAGAAACATTCACGCTCTTCTCGAATGTGTTTTTGTCGGCAGTGCCCAGCTCGCGCAACTGACGCACCACCGCCGCATGGTGCAGGGTTTGTCCGCCATTCTCGCCTTTGCCCACCTGCGTACTCAGCCCGTCTTCGGTCACCGCGAACAGAACCTTGGCGCGCGTCGGGTTCGCCGACTGCACTGTGACCTGCAGGCGATTGTTCCCGGCCCATTGCAACGTAACTTGTGCCGGCTTCGGATCTTTGGCCGCGGATTCGATGTCGCGATTGACTGCCCCGGCATCGCCTCCCGACAACTGCAGATGACCGTCGATTACCATCTGCGGCGTATAAACGGAGGCCAGATGGAATTCTTTGGCGTAGTCACCTTGACGCTCGCTGAATTGCGCCGAAGAGAACCGGTCGGTCCATCCCAGCTGATTCCAGTAATCGACGTGCTCGCCCAGCAGAATAAGATCGACTCCGTTATCCGGATTTTGCCGGCTCAGTTTGGCCAGCAGGGCGTCGGCGGGCGGACAGCTGGAGCATCCTTCCGAGGTAAACAGCTCCACCACCACCGGACTATGGCTTTGCGCCGCCAGAAGACTGCCCCAGCCGGCGACCGCCATGACGAAAAGCAGGCGAACGATTTTGTTCATAACAGAAATTGGACTCGCGACCCCACGATTTGTTTCAGCCGAATTGCTGTAACTTTTATCGAGTTGGCGGATCGCAAACCTGATACGTGTAGAATTTTCTTCCTGTGCCCAGACTGTGAATCGACGTGACCGCAGAAGCTCAAAGGGGAAGACCGGTGACGGATGGCACGCCCGCCGCTCGCGATGCGGACTTGATCGCCCGTATCCTCGGCGGCGAACGCGAACTCTTCCATGAGCTGATACGGCCTTACGAGAAAAGCGTGTACTTCGCCACCTTCTCCATCCTGCAGAACGAACAGGACGCCGAAGATGCCGCCCAGGAAACGGTGCTGAAGGCGCTGAAGAATCTGCATAGCTTTCGCGCCGAATCCAAGTTCAGCACCTGGCTCATTTCCATCGCCATCAATGAGGCCCGGGCGCGCTTGCGGCATGCCCGCGTGCTCCAGTTTGAGTCGGTAGATCAGTCGCCGGAAGATGAGGACGGCAGTTTCACCCCGGCGGTCATTACCGACTGGCGCGAGGTTCCGCTGCAGGCGCTGGAGCGAAAAGAGCTGCGCTTGCTGCTGCAGAAAGCCATTGCCGGCTTGCCCGGGATTTATCGCGAAGTTTTGCTTTTGCGCGACGTTGAGGAATTCAGTATTGCCGAAACCGCGGCCACCCTGGGTGTCAGCGACGGAGTGGTGAAGACCCGGCTGCTGCGGGCGCGGCTGATGATGCAGAAAATCCTGGCGCCCCAGCTGGCGTCGAAGAAAAGCGGCTTGTTCGGATTGTTCCGAAGCAAGGCAGGTGGATCATGGTTCTGAATTGCAAGCATGTGTGGGCCCAGATTTCCGACTACATCGAGGGCGATGTTTCGCCCGAGTTGCGGGAAGCCATCGAAGAACACCTGGCCCACTGCCGGCATTGCGCTGCCGTGCTGGATTCGACGCGGAATATCCTGATCCTCATTGCCGACGATCGCACCTTCGAATTGCCCGTTGGTTACAGTGCCCGTTTGCATCAGCGTTTGCAGGAGGAGATCTCGGGCGGCGACTGATACTCGAGTCTTAGAACTCGTGATGAAACCAGGGGTGCGTTATCAGTTCAGCGGCCACCAGCACCAGCGTCAGAATCGCCACTGCCAATTGAAACCACCGGCTTCGGCGCTGTTGCGGAGTGAGCGGGCGGATCCGCCAGGCCGCCGACGGATTGCGCCGCAGGCGCTCTTCGTTCCACAGTAAAAGCAGGCTGATCAACGCTCCAATTACGCCAATCGTCAACAGCGGTATGCGAATGCCTTCGCGATGCCAACCATGCGCCGGGCCGCTCGCCCCGGCAGCCAGCAACGAGGTCAGCCCCAGCGCAACCCGCACGCCGCTCAGCCCGACGGCGGCCACGCACAGGCTTTCTGCCGCCGCCAGTGCCAGCGAGCCCCAGGTCAATAACAATCGAGTTGTATTGGAACGCGGCTTGTCGAAATCCGATGAGTTCACAGTTGCGTACTCTTAATGGCGCCGCTAAGTCCGGGCGGCGATTTCAATCTTATAACGGACCAGCAAAGCTTTCGGATTGGGGTGTAACCTTTGCAGCCGTTGCGACTCTAATCGGACAAAGGGCGATTGGGACCGAAGGTTGGAAAGAGGAATGTTTATGTCGAAGTCGTTTGTGCGCTTGTTCTTGGCCGGATTGTTGATGGTCGCTGTTGCCGGGGTGGTGATGTACGGCCACGTCGCCGCCAGCGACAAGAGCATGGCGGCAATTCCCGCGCCGGCGGTTGATGAAACGCTTGCCTCGTCGCCAGGCCATGAAACCGCTGTGGTTGCCGGTGGCTGCTTCTGGGGAATTCAGGCTGTCTTTCAGCATGTGAAGGGCGTAGTCAGCGCCACCTCGGGTTACTCGGGAGGCTCGGCTGCAACCGCGGAATACGAGATCGTCAGTACCGGCACCACCAATCATGCCGAGTCGGTGAAGATTGTGTTCGACCCGTCGAAGGTCACCTATGGGCAATTGTTGCAGGTGTTCTTTTCTGTTGCCCACGATCCGACGCAGCTGAATCGCCAGAATCCGGATGAGGGAACGCAGTACCGGTCGGTCGTTTTCTTCAGCAATGACGAGCAGAAGAAGATAGCCCAGGACTACATCGCGCAACTGGACCAGGCGAAAGTTTTTCCGCATAAGATCGTCACCCAGGTTGTGCCTTTGAAGGCGTTCTATCCGGCCGAAGGTTATCACCAGAATTATGCCAAGCTGCATCCCGACAATCCGTACATCGCGCACTATGATCTGCCCAAGGTAGCTAACTTGCAGCAGCAGTTTCCGCAGCTTTATCACAATCAATAAATGAGTAACGCCGGCTCCCGCCTGGCGCGCGAGGCCGGCGCTTCAATCTATTCAAAACTGAGTACACTATGAGCAGCCGAAGAAGTTTTCTGACAACCAGTTTTCTATCTCTATCAGGAGTCGCTCTTATGAGCCTGTTTCAACGTTCCGAAGCCGATGCCGCGCCCACTGCCGAGGCGGGCTATGTCGAAATTGTAGAGTTCAAAGATTCCGGGGAGAAAATCGGTCCTCAACGGGTGAAGAAAGTAGTCAAGACTGACGCCGAGTGGCGCGCCCAGTTGACTCCCGAGCAATACGACGTCACCCGCCACGCCGGGACCGAGCGCGCTTTCACCGGACAATACTGGGACATCCACGACAAAGGAATTTTCCGCTGCGTCTGTTGCAAGAATGCGTTGTTCACCTCGGCCACCAAGTTCGATTCCGGCACGGGTTGGCCCAGCTTCTGGGAACCCATCGCGAAAGAGAATGTCAAAACTCATAACGACACCACTTTCGGCATGACTCGCTCCGAAGTGTTGTGTACGGAGTGCGATGCCCACCTGGGACATGTGTTCGATGACGGTCCGCGTCCGACCGGCTTGCGCTACTGCATGAACTCGGCGTCGCTGGCTTTCGTAAAGCAAACGTAGCTTAGCCCCCAGGCGTCATTTGAAGTTTTGTGATCACGAGCCGAAGCGGGAGATCTGCCGTTGAAGTTTTGTCATCACGAGCGCAGCGAGGGATCTGCTGTTCGTTCCGCCTGCAGGTTCCTCGCGCTCCAACGAACGCTCACCATGACAATTCCAGACCGATCATTGATGGTTGACTGCCACTTATCGCGATAGCCCTAGGCCGGAATAGGCCTATCTTCTCCCTGCTCCCCTAAAGACAGTAGTTCTCAGCCGAAGCGTTTCGGTATAGCATGTTGCTCCTGCATTGTTCTTAACAGAGGAGGCGCCATGTGTCCTGTCCCGGTGCGTGAAAAAGACTCCAGGGAGAAGCCTGCGAATAAGCCAAATTCAGTCGACGCCGCGGTTGCTGAAACTGCCGAAGCCAGCGGCGCCAGCGTCGAAAAAATCCGCGAGATTCTTTTCGGTTCGCAGATCAAGAATTACGAAGCCCGCTTCGCCCGTCTGGAGGAAGCTCTGGCGCGTGAGACTTCCGAGATCAAAGACACCATGCGCCGCCGTCTCGACTCGCTGGAAGCGTTCTTCAAAAGCGAGACTGAATCGCTGGCGGCTCGCCTGAAATCGGAACGTGACGAACGCGAAGAAACTCTCAACCACATTTCGAGCGAGCTGAAAACTTCGGCGGCCCAACTCTCCAAGAAGATCCTCGATCTCGATAATCGCCTGGCTCAGGACCGCAGCGCATCCCGGCAGGAACTGATGGCAGAGTCGCGCAAGCTGCTCGACGAAATTCGCCAGCGTAACGAATCGCTTAGCGCGCTGCTGGAAAATCGCGTCCAGGAGCTGCGTCACGCCAAGACCGATCGCTCCGCATTGGCCGCGCTTTTTGTCGAACTGGCGGTTCGCCTCAAGGACGAAAACGAAGAGGTCAAGGAACGGCCTAAGCCCGTTCGGAGTGCCGGAGCATGAGACTCTCATGGGCTCTTCGCCGGCTAACCTGAAACGCGATCCTGAGTTCGACCATCGTCACGATGAACTGGCCGAACTGCGCGCGTTGCTGCTGGGGCAGCAAATCGTCGAGCTGCAGCAATTGCAGAAGAGGCTCGATGACCCCAATCTTCGCGCCGAAGAACTCAGCCAGGTTCTGGCCAAGGCCGTAGCGCTTTCCCTCAAGCGCGATCGCGGCCTGCAGCGCTCGTTTCATCCCATCGTCGAACAAGCCTTGCAGATTTCCGTGGCCCGCAATCCCGGGCTGCTGGCCACCGCGCTGGCACCCATCATCGGCGAAAGCGTTCGCAAGGCCGTGGCCAATGCATTTCGCAACATGGCTGAAAACATCAACCTCATGCTCGAACGCAGTCTTTCCTTCGAGAGCATGAAGTGGCGCTTCGAGGCGCTGCGCACCGGAAAGTCGTACGGCGAGATCGCACTGCTGCGCAGCCTACGCTATAAAGTGCAGCAGGTCTTCCTGATCCATCGCGAAACTGGCTTGGTGCTGCAACATATTTCGGCGAAAGGCGAAGGCGTCAGCGAGGCCGAACTTGTCTCCGGCATGCTGACCGCAATTCAAGATTTCGTGCGCGACTCCTTCACCAGCAAACATTCTCAGGATCTGGAGACCATGCAGGCGGGTGAATTTACCATCTGGGTGCACCATGGCCCGCAGGCGCTGCTGGCTGGAACTATCCTGGGAACGCCGCCGCCGGAGTTGCGTAACGTCTTCGCGCGCGAGAACGAACTCATCCATCAGGAGTTCGCCGCGCAGCTGTCTTCGTTCAACGGAGATGCCAGCGCGTTCGATGCCGCACGTCCTCATCTGCAGAAATGCCTGCTCGGGCAAACCGGCCATCCCAAGCGAGGCGCGGGCTGGGTGTTCGCGCTGTTGGCTCTTTTCCTGCTGGGATTCATTGCAGCCGGCTTCCTGCTTCATCAGCGCAACAGCCGCTGGGAGCACTATCTGACGCGACTGAGCAATCAGCCCGGCATCGTGGTCACCGGCGCCGAGCGCAGTTGGAATCGTTATTGGGTTTGGGGACTGCGCGATCCTATGTCGCCTGATCCTCTCCAGCTCGCTGCCGAATCCGGTATTCCCGCCGGAAATCTTGAGGCGCGCTTTGTGCCTTACGAATCGCTGGACCAGCACTTCCAACTCGAACGCGAGTTTCAGGCCGAGAAGCGCAGACTGGAACTGCAGATGGTATTGTTTCCCAAGAATTCCAGTGTGCTGACGCCAGACCAGTCCATCCGTGTCGACAACATCGAAGACTCGCTGAACAAGATTCAGGAGACCGCCGGCCAGCTCGGGCGCAAGGTTCATTTTGTCCTCAACGGCCGCGCCGACCAGACGGGGGCTGAAACTAAGAACACCGCTCTCAGCGAGCAGCGAGCCCAGCAGGTCTATGAGGCTCTGCTTGATCGAGGTATTCCGGCCGACATCATCAGCGCGGTAGGATTGAGCGACACCGAGCCGATTCATCACGGCACGGCCGCCTACCAGCTGGAAGTCAATCGCAGTGTTACGCTGAAGGTCCAGTCGCAGTCTCAGGGAGAAAGAAAATGACCCAAGTGATACAGAAAAAGGTCTGCATGCTGGGTTCTTTCGGTGTCGGCAAGACCAGCCTGGTTGCCCGCTTTGTGCAGGGCATTTTTTCCGCGAAGTATCTGAGCACCGTGGGCGTTAAGATCGACAAGAAGCAAATCAAAGTCGGCGATCAGGATGTCCTGCTGATGGTGTGGGACCTGGCGGGCGAAGATTCCCGTACTCAAGTGCAGACTTCGTATCTGCGCGGAGCGGCCGGCTATTTCCTGATTTGCGACGGCACCTGGGCCGAAACCCTGGTCACAGCCAAGAGCATTCACCAGCGGGCAATCGAGGCGGTAGGCGATATTCCATTCGTACTCGTCGTCAATAAGTCCGACCTGTGGGACAAGTGGCAAATCACCTCGCCGGAACTGGAGCAGCTGGAAAATGACGGCTGGAAGATCAAGATCACCAGCGCCAAGAGCGGCGACGGCGTGGAAGAGATGTTCCTGATGCTGACCGAGGAAGTAATGCGGCAGCAACCCATGAGCGATGCCGATGCCGCCGCTGAATTCTAACCGCCGGTCAGCATCGTAAATTCCCTTCCGATGTTGCGCTTCAAACCCGCAGCAAGGGTGCAGCAACCCTGCAGCATTTTCCTGTCATCGAACCTATGGGTCAGCCATCCGGTTGAGGCCCAAAGCGAACTCACCCGAGGGACGAATTTGTGGGAGCGCTGGGCTAAGCGGACAGATTCCTACGGCGCAAAATAGCCGGAGATGTCTAAGATAAGTTGCGTCAGGCCGGCAGCGTAGGCGTCGATCTTGCCGTTGACGTTCGGGACAATAGCCATGTTCGACGTGATCCATCCATCGGCGGCATTCAACGTTGAGACGACCGGCTGGTTTTCACTATCAGGCCACAATGTGAGATAGCTCAAACTTCCCGATGGAACCACCGTCGCATTGAACACGTAACCTAGTGCCGTGGCAGGCACGCCACAGGGACTGTTCACCACATTCACCGGAGGACTTAGCGTCCCGCTGAACGGCTGGCCAGTGCCAACCTTGCGAGTGTCGATCACGCGGCACGGCGTGGTGGCATACAGCGACAGCCCTCCGGATCCGTTCAGCGAGAAGTACCCATTCACATCGATCGCCAGGTCGGTGTCGTTGCTGCCATAGGCAGTGATTTCCCCACCGTTACCCGCCGGAACAATGGCCGCGTTGGCCACGTAAGTTCCGGTCAGATTATTCAGGGTCGACACCGGATTCTGCGGCTCAAAGCCTGTTGGCCAAACTTCCAGATAGCCCAGCGGATCACCCAATTGTGGATAGGGAATAGCAGTGAGATTGAACGAATAAGCCGCGGCATTTACATTCGTGGGAATGCAACTGCTCTCCAGTACGGGAAAATCGCGGGCCACTCCAGCCGAAAGATGCGGAGTACCCAGCCCCGCCGGGAAGGTGCTCTTGCGCGTGTCAGCCACGCGGCAAGGCGTTACGGGATGAAACTGCAAAGTTTGCGCGGAAGGTGTCGCAAAGTATCCGTCGATATCCAGCACGACATTCGTGGTATTGGTGACATAGACGCTGACTGCGCCGCCGGTCCCGCCCGGCACAATCGCCGCATCAGCCTTGATGCGACCATCCAGCGAATTCATCGTTGAAACCGTCGGCTGGCTCTCACCCGTCGGCCAGATGGTCAGATACCCGACGGGATCATGCTGTATCGGAACCAGGGTCACGTTCAGCGAGTAAGCGGCTGCAGTCGTAGGGATATCGCAGCCTCCCTGCGAGATGGGAAAACTCCGGGAAGTTCCTCCCAGAATCGCGGGACCGCCGAACTCTCCATTCGAGTTACGCGTGTCGACCACGCGGCAAGGCAGGGTCGGAACAAACTGCAGCGGCGACGGGCCGGAACCGGGAGTCGCCAGGAATCCGTGATAGTTGTTGGAGGGAAAATAGACGCCGACGATTTGTCCGTTATTGTTGATGCCGGCAGGTTGCGGGAACGCCGTCGAGTTGATGACCGTGAACTGACCCGCTTGCCAGAGGAAGCCAACCTCGTAGGTGGGATAATCGTTCAAACTGGCGTATCCCACAACTACACCGGCATTGTTTATGCCGTAGGCAAAGGTTGCATAGCTGCCGGTGTAATTGATGGAAGTGAAGGTGCTGCCGTCATAGACAAATCCAAAAGGCACCGTAGAATCTGTGTAAAAGCCGGTAATCGCGCCGCTGTCGCTGATGGAGTGGGGAAAGGTGTCTTCCGCTCCGGGATAATTGAACGTGCTGAAGGAGCCGTTGTTATCGAGAAAGCCTGCGGTCCCACCCGTAGTATAAATTCCGACTATCTCATTGTGGTTGTTGATGCCCTGGCCGCCGGTCTGACCGTTGCCGCCTGGATAGCTGAAGGTCGTGAAAACCCCATCCACGTAGGTAAAACCGTAATCCTCTGACAAGCTAACCGCGACAGATCCCGTGATCTCGCCACTATTGTTGATCCCCTGCGGGAAGGTGGTGCCTTCCGGATCATCAATGGTGGTGTAGACGCCACCGGAATAGAGGAAGCCGTGCGTGTTGCCTTGCGAATCAATGTAATCGCCCACGACCGAGCCGCTATCGTTGACGGCTGTAGGAGTGGTCATTTCTGCGCCCGGGTAGTCGATGTTCACCCAGGTATAGTTCTGGCCGTCAGCACCGGCCGGCAGCAATAGGCCGAGGGCAAAGAGCACGAGGCTCGCAAAATCGATAGAGCGCAGTTTGCTAAGGGTCACGCATCACCTTCCGGCACATCTTGACTTAGACAGAATTCAACCACGATGAGCGAGGCCGATGCGACTCCCTGCTCCAGAAGGCCAGGATCAAGAAAGAGTTAAGACAGGGCTGCTATAAGACTATGAGACGGGTGTACGAATCGATTAATATCCCGCATCCAGAGTTCACTCGCCGCGTGATTATAACTTAAAGCGCAAGCCGTCGAGCACTGCACCACGATGACGATTTGGTGACATCGGATCGCTGGTAGACGGCCGGTATCCCTCAGTTAAAGCAATATAAGTCGCGCGCGGGTTCAGATTAAGTCGCGAGTCTCTATTGCACTTGATAGATCGCGAGGCTATTAATGCGCCGCGCTGCCGAAGTCTGCCACGCCGATCTTGACAATGGTATGCGGACGAAACTCGGTCGGCGGCGGCGCTGTTTTATCCTTGGGCGTCTCGGGCGGAGCAATCTCCGCCCACACTCCATAGACTTTGTTATTCAAGGCGGCAATGCCGATATAGTCGCCGAGAAATTCATCGCGCCGCGACACAAACGTATCGCGCGTCCAGGCGTAGTTGGCGAACGTCGCTCCGCCGTCGGTCGAGCGCGCCAGAGTTACCGCGGTTTTCCGGTCGTTGGGATCAAGCCGTCGATCATAGAAAATAACGTTCGCCGCGCCGCTCACAGGATCGACCGCCAGCCACTGAAAGAACTGATCCGTGCCGTCGTGCGGTGGGTTCGAGTTGACGCGTACTGCCTTGCTCCAGGTTCGGCCTCCATCATCGGAGGTCGCACAATACACTCCAATATCTCCCTCGCGGTAATCGCTCCAGGTCACGTACAGCCGTCCCTTGCTGCCCTGTCGCGGATCGATAGCAATCTGCGGAAACCCGTTGGCCCGGTCTAAGCCGGCAACCGCAAAATAAAGAGGAGCAGTTTGAATCACACTGCGGCTCTTGCTGAAGGTTTTGCCGCCATCGCTGGATGACGCCATGGCGATCGAGTCACCGTCTGCCCATATCGCGTACACGGTGCCATCTGCAGCTACCGCTCCTGAGAATCCCTCGACCGCGCCATTGTCGTCACGGGGCAATCCGTGATGCGTGGATATGTCGATCGGCGGCGACCAGGTTTGACCGCCATCGCTCGATCGCGAAAAAAGAATTGCACTGTCTTCCAGGCTAAACTCGGTCCAGCCCACATACAGATTTCCGGCATAGGGACTGCCGGTGTTGTCTGCCACAATGTAGGACTTGTCTTCGAACGGAATCCCCGGCTTGCTCGGTTGGGCAATCACCACGCGTTCCTGGGCTTCCCAGGTAGCACCGCCGTCGGCCGAGCGGCGAACGAAAATGCCGTTGCGGGTCGCGCCCCGGGCCCAGTAGTTTTCCGTCCCCAGCTTATCGAACGCGATATAGCACAGGATGGCAGTGCCATGGTTGTCATAGGTGATGGATACGTCGCCGGAAACTTTGTAAGCGGTAGAAGCTGTGCCCGCCGCTGTCTTCCAGGAATTGCCGCCGTCCTGAGAAAACGCGACGCTGGCATGCGCCTGGTAGGCCGCCGCCACTTGCAAGGGATTAGCCGGGTTCACCGCAATCGATGGCTCATTATGAAATCCGGCATCGGGAGTTACCGTGACGACCTTCCCCGGCACGGGGGGGAGCGGTGTAGCGGTTGAGGTCGTTGTTTCCTGCGCCTGCGCCGACATAGCGGCGAAAATCACCGCTGCACATAACCAACCAAATCGTCGATTTGTCATTCCTGTCCTTCGTTCCGCTGTATTCGAGTTTACGACACTGTCATGAGGCACACGGCCGTAGAGTGGACGTCGGAATTCTGGAACTGCCGATGGCCGGAACATTTTTCTGTGGAATCCGGGAATGGGGTTATACAATCCGAAGCTAACCTGGACAGTTCATGGAAATATCAATCGAGGCCGACTTTGGCGCGGTTTTGGATGCCGCTCCTGATGCCATGCTTGTGGTCGATCAGCACGGTCGCATCGTGCTGGCCAACGTCCAGAGCGAGCATATTTTTGGTTATGCTCATCAGGAACTGGTTGGTCAGAAGATCGAGGTTCTGGTTCCACCCCGCTTCCGCGCCAAACATCCGGGTCACCGTTCCGGTTATTTTTCCGGCGATCCGCACGTGCGGCCTATGGGAGCCGGACTCCGACTGCATGGCTTGCGCAAGGATGGCAGTGAGTTCCCGGTAGAGATCAGCTTGAGTCCGGTACAGACCCCCGCCGGTCCCATGGTCATCAGCGCGGTTCGCGATGTGACCGCCAGCAAGGGTGCCGAAGACAAGTTCCGCGCCTTGCTGGAGTCGGCGCCGGACGCCATGGTGATTGTCAATCAGCAGGGAAGAATCGTGCTGGTTAATTCCCGCACCGAAGAGCTCTTTGGATACACCAGGCAGGAAATTCTGGGATATTCTGTAGAAATCCTTATTCCGGAGCGGTTTCACTCTCAGCATCACCATCATCGGACGTCATATTTTGCTGACCCGCGCCAGCGGCCGATGGGACAGGACCTGGAACTGTTCGGACTGCGGAAAGATGGGACAGAGTTTCCACTCGAAATCAGTCTGAGTCCGATTAACACCGCGGACGGCGTGCTGGTGGCGAGTGCGATTCGAGACACTAGTTTGCGAAAAAAAGCCGAAGACAAATTCCGCTCCTTGCTGGAAGCGGCGCCGGACGCGATGGTCATCGTCAACGATGCCGGGGAAATTACCCTGGTCAATGCTCAGACCGAGAAACTCTTCGGGTACAGCCGTTCCGAGCTGATCGGGCGCTCGGTGGATTCGCTGATACCAGATCGTTATCGCGGCGAGCATCCGCGTCATCGCAAGAACTTTTTTGCCGATCCCCGGGTTCGGCCCATGGGCGCGGCGCTCGAATTGTTTGGGCTGCGCAAAGATGGCAGCGAATTTCCGGTCGAGATCAGCCTGAGCCCGTTAACCACGGAGGAAGGTACGTTCGCCACCGGCGCCATTCGCGACGTATCCGAACGCAAGCTGGCCGAAGAGCACATCCAGAAGTTAAACAACGAGCTGGAAGAAGCTGTGCGCCGTTCAGAAAAACTGGCCGCGACCGGCCGCCTGGTCGCCACCATCGCCCACGAGATCAACAATCCGCTCGATGCTCTTACCAACCTGATGCATCTGCTGAAGAAAAATTCGACCCTCGACCCGGAGGGCACCGAGTTAGTCGAGCTGGCGGAGCGCGAGGTTCGCCGGCTGGCCAATATCAGTCGTCAGACCCTGGCCCCACATCGCGAGACGAAGTTCCCCGTGGTCACCAAACTTTCTGAGCTGCTCGATGACGTTTGCGCCGTGTATCGGCCCCGCTTGCAATCCATGAAGATCACCGTCGGGCGCAATTATCAGATCGCGGGCGAAGTCACCATCTATCCCAGCGAACTGCGGCAGGTTTTTACCAACCTTATCACCAACGCAATTGATGCCATTGGGCAGCAGGGCCAGTTGGATCTGGCGATCGAAAAGGCCGATGAAAATCAGGTGGTTGTGCGAGTTCGCGATAGCGGCTGTGGTATCCCCGACGAGAATCTGAAGACCATCTTTCAGCCCTTTTTCACTACTAAGGGTGATAAGGGCACCGGCATCGGGCTCTGGGTGATTAAGGGTATCGTCGACAAACTGGGAGGCAAGATTGAAGTAGAGACTTCAACCACCGGCAAGACTGGGACCTGCTTCAGTATTTTTCTGCCAGCGACTCGGCGAAACGAAGCGGGTGGATCTTCCCAAAGCGACGATAGCGTACCCGCGATTTCTTCCCGGCCAGCCTAGGCTGGTGAAGCACCGGCTCCTCGTCGCGGATGTGCCGACCGAATAGTCGATTGAAATAAAATAGCTATCCTGCGTGAACTCCTTAACCATCCGCGGTTTGTAGTAAAACTGTAGTAGCCGGAGAGGTGGCCGAGTGGTTGATGGCACCGGTCTTGAAAACCGGCAAACCTTAACGGGTTTCGTGGGTTCGAACCCCACCCTCTCCGCCAGCCATTGATAACAAAGCACTTAGCTGTCCGGCTACCATGGCGGCTACCAAAATCGCTGATTTCTCCAAAACGCCAGTATTAGGCGAAAGAGGAGAAATCACATGGCACACCGCGGAGTCTCTTTATTATTCCTTCGTATCCGAACTTCCAATGGCACTCGCCGCTACGTTCGGCCTGTCTCTGCTTCAAACGGCCGTCTGCGGCCTCTCTGGGGTCTACTGGGGGTAAGGCTGAATACCACCCCGAAGGCGTTTATAACCTCCGCTACGGCCGAGGGCAGTGGCGCGCCTGGGAACCGGTCGGTAACGACGCCACCTACGCGGTCACGGCGAACCTTAAACGCGAAAAAGCCCTGGACGCTGCCAGCTTCGGTGTGGAGCTAAAAGACGAACCACAAAATCAGAACCGCATCAAAATCCGCGATGCGGTGACCGAATACCTGACCGACCGCCAAATACAGAAAGCGCACAAGACTTATGCCGGTGCCAAACTCACGCTGGAAGGATTCGCACAGTCTTGCGCCAAAGAATATCTCGACGAAATCGACCGGCGTGACCTCTTGGACTTCATGAACTCTTGCAAGAAGCAAGGCCTGGCGGACCGCACAGTGTTCAACCGCATTGAGAGCCTGTGCGGATTCCTGCGGGCTTACGACATCACAGGGCTTCTGGCGAGGCGCGATTGGCCGCGGTACACGGAGAAAATCGTGGATGCATATGACGAGCAGGAGCTGAAGCAGCTCTTCGCCGCTGCCGATGATGATGACCGGCTGGCGTTCCAGTTTTTCCTGGGTTCGGGTGCCCGTGAGCAGGAAGTCATGTTCGCCAGTTGCGAGACGTGGACTTTACCGGCAAGACATTCCACGTCACGGTGAAGCGCGAACTCGGGTTTAGGCCAAAAGACCACGAAGAGCGGCTCGTGCCACTCCCGGACCGGCTGATAGAAGCACTGCGGGCGCGACACAGGAAAAACGGGGGAACGCGGTTGATTTTTGCCAACGGCAAGGGAGGACCGGAAGGACACTTTCTACGTCGGTTGAAAGGGCTCGCGCTGAGTGCTGGGCTCAACTGTGAACATTGCGTCAATCGTTGCGGGCTGTCCTGTGCGGAGCATCCCGTTTGCAGTAAGTGGGAGCTGCACAAATTCCGTAAAACATTCGCCACGATGCATCATGAGAGCGGCGTGAGTGCCCGGACGCTGCAGGCGTGGCTTGGGCACAGTGACTTGGAAACCACTTTGGCGTACCTGAAGGGTTAGGAGAGTTTCATGCAGTTTTTCGGAGTCCGCGATGCTCAGCGATTCATGAGCTGATATTACGCATAAGAAAACGCTGGCCGTGGTTGCGATCAGCGTCCTTCTCGGTGGATGAGGATAGGCTCGGAGCCGGTACGCGACGAGCACTATCCGGTCTTGCGGGTCCGTCGGCCCAAAAGACGGGCCTAATTCGCGAAATACCGCGCCAGTGCAAGCTCCCCATTGTTCCCGATGGCAACAATCTTTCCGTCTGTCTGTATGAGCAAGCCGGAGACTACCTCTTGACTAACCAGTCCGCCTCCGCTAGCGAATGTGGTATCCAGATCGCCGTTGGAATCAAGCCGGGCCAAGCCGCCCGTAACCGGCGTGCCGTGAGCGTTCGTGATGCCGCCCACCACAATTTGCCCGTTCGATTGGAGAGCAATTGCCTGCGGCTCGTTTTCTGTGTTGCCGCCGAACGTGAAGCGCGTAGAACTGAAGGAAGTATCCACGACCCCGGTTTCCAGGAAACGCGACGCTTGGACGTCAGTGTGGAGGTGGCCGCCGGTGCTTACAGTCTGGGCCACAACATAGTCACCGTTCGGCTGAAAAACGACCGGGGAACAGCAACCGGTTCCCGACTGGCTGTTAACCGCAGCCAATGTTCCCGGCGTTACTGTGGCCTGCAGCACTCCCGTGGAACTGAATTCCACCGATGAAGGTGCTGCGCCACCCACGACCAGGTAGGAACCGTTAGAGAGTTGCGCGAGCGCGGCGGGCGAAGCCGCTATTGTGGACTCCATCACAATCCCACCCGTGCCGAACGTGGTGTCCAGGCTGCCGTTGGCGTTGTACCGCGCCAGCACCGTCTGGCCGGGACTATTTTTGTTAATCCCATCCACAAACCCGCCCACCAGTATCTGGCCGTTGGGTTGCACCAGGACTGCGGATGCCGTGGGGAAAGGTCCGCTGATCTCGGTCGCCACCAGCCCGCCGTTGCCAAAGGTGGTGTCCAGTTGGCCATTGGGAGTGAACCGCGCTATGGCAAATTCTTGTGCCCCATCAATCGTAGGAGCGGCCGTCCCCACCACGACTATGTCGCCGTTGGATTCTACCGCCAGGGCACTCGGGCTATTGATGCCGTCCGTGAAAAATGCCGCCCTCGTGGTCCCAATCAGCGTCCCGTTCGACGTGTAGAGCACGAGTGCAAAATCCTCCTCGTTGGGAACGCCATTACCGAGCCCGGTGACCACCGCGATGTTGCCGTTAGATTGCTCGATGGCGGACAGTGGACTGACGCTCACGCCGCCGAAGTTGGTCGTTACTATTCCACCTGTGCCGAAGCTGGGATCCAGAGTGCCGGCCTTAGCCCCGATAGATTGAGCCTGCGCGAAGTTAACGTGAATCATCAGACCAATCGCTAATAGGCCCGTGATCATAATTAATTTATCCTTCTTCATTGCTTTTGCCTTTTCGTTTTGATTCGGCTCGCAGCAGACGGCTCTTGTGCTGCACAGTTGCGCATTCCGAGGCAGGCGAGAAACAATCCATCTACATTGTTCCGCCATGCCACTTGGCAGCGTACGCTGTCTGCTCTGGGCCGTAGTGAAGAAGGTACTTGCGCGAGATTTGGCGGTTGTCCGCAAGTTGTAACGGTTGTGTAGATGTTCGGTGAAAATAGCTCTTCTTCGCGTAAGCTCAATCCCCCATCGAGGTAGCTGTGGTCCAGGGTCAAACAAACTAGGACAGGTGCTCAGCAACCCTCCAAACCTATCGCATTGATGAACGAGAGCACCTCCCAGCGGATGTCTTTCAGCACAGAACCCGTCCGACCAATGAGCTTTAGATCCACTGTCTGGAGCTCATTGTGTATCCTCAGCACGGCGAAGATTCCGCCCTGTCCTTTCAGGGTGACACGCTCTCCCCTTTTCGGAACACGTCCACTCCCGGTGTTCATATTCATACTGACTTCCATGGGCGCATTATTTCGGCCTGAGCCTCGCCTACCGAATAGGGCCGTCGAGGCTGTAGTGACGACTCACTTCGGGCCATTGCCTCCGAGAACAACCTGGCCGCGACGGCTTTCTGATCACCGAACAATCACCGGACCTTGGTCGGGCCAATATGCTTTTGGATCGCCACGGCGAGATCGTCGAAACCGAAAGAACCATCGTGACGCTGACCGTTGATGAAGAGCGTCGGCGTGCCATTAACTCCAGAGCGCACGCCCCCGCTGAAATCTGCCTTGATACGTGCGGTGTACGTTCCTTCTTCGAGAGCCTTACGGAGTTTGTCGCCGGAGAGATGAAGCTGTTTGGCCAGCTCTAACAGCGAATCGTCTTCCAAGTCCTCCTGATTTTCATAGAGCAGATCGTGCATCTCCCAGAAGCGCTCGTTCGCGGCCGCGAATTCGGCGGTTTCGGCCGCGTGCTCGGCATGCTTATGAATTTCGCTCAAAGGAAAGTTGCGAAAGACGAAGAGCAAGTCATCGCCAAAGTGTTTCTGCAGGCGCATGACAATCGGGTGTGCCTCGCCACAGTAGGGGCATTCGTAATCTCCATATTCAACCAGAGTACAGCGCGCCTTGGAGTTCCCCTGTTTGTGATCTTTCTCAGTAACGGGTATTGAAAGTTTGCTCATCGCACTTCCTTGTTCAGCAATGCTTCTAAAGCCTCCAGGATTCCATCAGCCCCCGGATTGACAGCCACTGGCGACAGATAGCTCCAAACAATGACCCCGCTGCCGTCGATTACGAAAAGCGCGCGCTCAGAGGTGCCATCCTCCTCGCGGTAGGCGCCATACAACTGCGCGACGTGTCCCTTCGGCTCAAAATCTGCTAACAATGGAAAGTGGAGATGGCGATTGGCGGCGAAGGCCCTATGGCACCAGGCGCCATCCACCGATATCCCCAGAAGCGAGGCTCCATATTTCGCAAACTCCGGAAGTATCTCGTTGTATAGAGCCATCTGGTCGCCACAAACGGGGCTCCAGTCTGCCGGATAGAAGGCAATGATGACCGGCTTGCCTCTCAACTCATTCAGCGAAAGCTTTTGATCGGGTGTTACATGCAGGCTGAACTCTGGGGCCCGAGCGCCAGCAGCTAAAATATCAGGCATAATAGTTCTCCTCTGCTCCACCGCAAGCATAGGTTCGTAACGGCTCTGAGTATCTGCTGAGTGGCGTTTCCTCCCCAGGGCGTACCAAGAGCTCCGAGAGTTTTAGATCACGCCTCAGCGGTTGAGACTCAAAATGAAGTTAATGCTAATGCTGCATCGATCAATCGCTCTCGCGGCGCCGTTTCGCATACTTACTGGCTAAGCGTGGGCTATTCGGGAGACACCGAAGTCGTGTTTGAGCTGTGCCGGTTGCCACCTTGTGGCCCGTGGCTAGTACTCACGGCTAGTGTGACTGTTTTGCTATCCGGTTCGCGGCTCCTGTCGTTGAATCGAGTGCCTCTTCCATCTGGCGCAAAGATGTCAACATGGCGTTCTTCGAGACCCTGCGCACAATGGGATTGACCATCCAGCGAACGGCAACCGGGATGTCACGGCTCAGAACAATCACCTCCAATTCAACGTAGACGCCACCATCTCTCTCCTCGAACCGTGCAAAACTGTAAATGCGCCAGATATAGCCACTGCCTTGGTCGGAGGGAAGTTCCTGCGCGCCTGGTTGGGCGTAGCGCCGAATCTCCTGCATGCGCGTGGTATGCGCGATGCTGTACCAACGCCGGTCATCGAGCCGATGGAAAGCCGCAGTACCCGTCTTCGATCGAGAATGAGGGCGTCGTGCTCAACTTCGGGGACAACCGCGCCACCATGGCCTATGGCATCGAGGCCTTTAACGCCCGCAACCCTCTCGCATGGCCCAGCTTCGCCACACGCCAGGATGTCGAAGGCCTGCCGCCGACAGTCATCAGCGTCAACGAGTGCGATCCGTTGCGCGATGAAGGCATCGCCTTCTATCGGCTTCTGATGAATAGCGGCGTCTCGGCTCGTTGCCGTCAAATGATGGGCGCCTGTCACGGCCTCGAACTTTTGCCGGCTATCTGTCCCGATATCGCTCGCTCCACCGCCAGCGACGTCGCAGACTTCGCAATCGGCCAGCCGTCAGCGCCAAGTAAGTAGCTTCAGAAGATACCAGCTTCGCGCCAAAATCCGCTCTCGGCGGATTTCGGCGTTTCACCTCTACCGAGTACTTTGCTCTCTCCGCTGGTAGCCTCGATTTCTCGGTTGGTGCAGATTACCTGGTGTGTCGCCATCTCCTCGTAATCGCGCGCATCAGCCGATCAGCGAACCTAATTTGCATTTGTTTGTCCAGAAGTCTTCTTCGGGGAAGTCACTTGGCCGTGTTTTCGGAATCTCGACCAAGTGACTGTGCAGACGTCGTAGGCTACTACTGGGATCAATCCAATACGCTCCACGGGTTTACGCGTTCCTGTGTCGATGGTGGGTTTACCACAATTGACTGTACCGGCACAGCAGAAACGTTGCTGACCAGTGTCAACGACGATTTACAATATGGTGGGTTATACACAAATGACTTCGTGAATTTTAATGGATTTCTCTACAGTAACGGAGCGTGTATACCGATTGCGGCTAGTTGGGGAGTAAACGGTTTGAATAATAATGGAGAGTTGGTTGGGGTCGGGCTGAACCAGCAAGGATTTATCTCTCAGGATCTTGGCATCGTTGGTCTTGGGCTTTGGGTCTCGGGTGGAGTTAACGGAGAGGGCGAGATAGTCGGTGAGTATCTAGATGGTTCAGGTGTAACACAAGGTTTTATAGGTAAAATCAACACTAACGACGACGATCAACGACGGGCAGCGTCGGCATCGCGCGAGAGGCAGAGGAGCCGGCGCATTAGAATTTCCCCCGCGGTAACAGTTCCGTCTAAGTGAACTTGTTTCGAACCGCGCCGCGATACGCGATAGAGGATTTGAACCCCTAGCCCTCACTCCTGGTTCGGTGCCCTGGCGCCCGAAGCTTGGAGAGCAGACGCACCGGGTACGCTGGGTCCGGGCCTGGGTAGCCTGGGGCTGGTTATCAACACAATTAGCACTTAGTCACGAGGGTGCAACTTTTGGGGTTTTACCTTCTATCCCATTCGGAACCGTAGTAAACTTCTGAAAACGTTGGAGAAAACAGCGATTTTACCAGTGCTGTTAGTAATTCTGGAAAAGGGCAGGTTCGAACCCCACCCTCTCCGCCAGCCTGTATTCTTTCCCCCTTTTGGAAGCTACGGCATCGCCGGCTGAGCCGCGCCCTTCGGCGTAGACAGGTAGCCGCTGATGCTGTTCTTGTTGGCGGTGAAGACTACCAGTTCATAGAGAATGTGATCCGCGCCAGTGTAAAACTGTAAAGGCTCTCCCAGGGTGCGATCTTTCTTCTCGACCATCTTGTCGTCGACCAGCACGTTGAGAGTGAAAGTACTCTTTTTCGGATCGACTTTCTTCAGCACCAGGCTCACGTTGGAAACTCGGGCGCGGGTGTTCTTTTGCAGAGTGAAGTCGTAGTAATTACGTTCACCCTTTCGTCTCAGCTCTTGCAATTCCGTAGCATTGTGCGCGATCAGTCCGCTCTGTACGCCAAGATCCCCCATCGCGTGCTCCAGCTTGGCATTGGTTGCAACCAGATCGGTTTGTGTCTTCTGGATGTCGGCCTTGGCTGACCCGACGTCGTTCTTCACGCTGCTGACTTCGCCGCTTACCGCAGCCAACTGCTTACTCTGCTGGCTCTGCGTCGCGGCCAGTCGCGCCGCCGCAGCTTTCTGTTGTTCCTCTAATTCAGCAGCGCGCAGGGTAATCTCCTGTTTCGTCGTGCCAACTTCAGAACTCAGGGTCTGCTTGAACTCCGAAAGTCGGGCATGCAGGCGTTTGTCCAGTTCAGCCTGTTGCGCCTCCAGAGCCTTCTGCTGCTGCTCCAAGGCCGTAATCCGGGGCCGCACCTGATACACGCTGTATGTGAAATACACGAAGTAGCAGGATGCCGCGATACACACCGCGACCACGGCCGCCAGCAGATACCTCCAGATCGCACCTGTGTCCCGGTAGTAGCTGGCTCGTGTAGGAGGCCTCTTTTGCGAAGTTGCGTAGGACGCAGAGGCTTTGGCCGAAGCGGTGTTGGACGAAGAGTCGTTGGACGAAGTGCCGTCGGACGAAGTGGACGAGGGTGAGGCGATGCTGATCGGACCCTCACGATTAAACATTGGCCAGATCCTTTCCTGCTCGAAATTGTCTGAAATTGCTTTCCGTAACTATATGACGCTTTGTGGTAGTTGCCTACAACACGATGGTGGTGTCTGGGACGTGGGCGCAGCGGCGGGTTGGTTGGGGTTCGTAAGGCAGAGATTTTGAAAAAGCTGGTAAGGAGTTTGCTACAGCTCCTGAGAGTCCGGAAACTGGCCGCGGATTTCAGCCCGGCTCGCCGCCGTGTTCATCTCGCAGCGGCGAGTGTGCCCCGCTCGGCCGCCGGGCGAAAGCTCTTCCTTATTAATTCACCTTGGCTTACTTGTCGACGTACTGTGCCTCACCGTTGCCAAAAGACCAGTTCTCCTTGGCAACCTCGACCAGGTTGATGAATACGTCTTCTCTTCGGAGCTTTACCGCTTCATGCAGCCCGTCTGCAACGGCTTTATAAAACTTCTGCTTCAGCTCAACCGATCGCCCGCCGTTAAGCGTGACTTGGATAAAAATGCAGTCATCCGTGCGATGAATACCCAGATATTCGCGATCAAAAGGCATGGACTCTTTGCGATGCTGGGTTATCACTTGAAATCGGTCATGCTCTGGAACGTTGAGAGCGCTTAACATCGATTGGTAGACCACGTCACCTACCTGGGCGCGGTACTCCGCCGGCTTTCCTTCAATCAGGTCGATTCGAACCAGTGGCATCATTCCTCCTTCAAGGCTGGAATTTTCTCACAGTCTACGGGCCCGATTCGCGTCACTTATAACGCGATCCACTTTCGGCCCGCGCCTTACCGGCTCAACACCTTCGTCGCTCGCATTTGAAGTCCCGCGCTTTTCGCCACTTTACCACCACCTTTACAGCACGGTTGTGGATCTCAGCAGCACGTTCTTACTATTGACGCCACGTTAAAGACATGTGAAAGTAGCTACCTTCTCGGTCAACACTGATGCCTGCTCGCTTTCCGCCGATTTTCGGCGGTGCACTTCCTTCGCGCTTCAAGAACTCCCGATCCAACGACGGCTTTATCTAAATCTGAAAGGATGGGAAAGAATGAGTGGAAAATTATTGAGGGTTTTCGTAGGACTATGTGCGCTCGCCCTGGCCGGAATTTGCGCTCTGCCGGCGGCCGCGCAGATGTCAGAGGTCAAGGAAAAACCACCGATGTACTCGTATGTAAGCTTCTGGAACATTCCCCGCGCCCAGTGGGGCGACATGGTCAAAGCTGACGAAGCCGATACGCCCACTTTGAACAAAGCCATGTCTGACGGAACCCTCGTGGGTTGGGGCGACGATGTCAACCTGGTGCATCAGCCCGACGGCAGCACCCATGACGAATGGTGGTCGGCCATGTCGATGGCCGGCTTGATGAACCTGCTGAACCAGTTCTACAGCAACGGCAGCGCCACCTCGGCGGTCCTGCAGAGTGCTACCAAACACTGGGACAACGTTTACGTCAGCCGTTACTACAACTGGCACGCCGGATCGTGGAAGGGTCTGTACACCCACGGCAGCGCCTATAAATTGAAAGCCGACGCGCCTGACGACGCCATTCCAATGATCGCCAAGAACCTGGTCGTCCCTCTGCTGGAAAAGCAACTCGCCGCCGGTACCATCGTCGAGTATGAGATTGATACCGAAGCGATTCATACCGATGCGCCCGGCACGTTCTTTATTTTCTACCTCGCGGCCAACGCCGACGCACTGGACAAAGTTCAGGCAGCCATTCGCGAGGACCTGAAGGCAAACCCCCTGGCTGGTGAGGCCTTCGGCTCCTTTACCGACGATGCCGGACACCGCGATTATCTGGCCCGCACCAACGCCACTTACAAATAGCTTCCTGCATGGTCTTCCCGGTCCGCGAGCGGCGCCATTTCGTCAGCGTTCGCGGACCGATAGACTGGCGCTGGTTCAGCCTGGGCCGCTGCTACGCGGAACAAAATAGACGGCTCGATTCGTCGTTCGGTCGCTGCATTCCTCGTTTGTGTTTGCCGATGGGAATCCCTGTTCAAGGCGTTTCGCATTTCTGCCATGTCTTGCCCCGGTTCAGCCGCTTCTTCAGAGCGAGTGCCCTGCTATAATCAGTGTCTGGCGTGTTCCTGTTCTCGCAACGGAAAGCGCTGGAAGTGCGGCGCGTTCTGCAACGCGGTCTTTTGCACGTCGGGGAGTGGCTCAGCCTGGTAGAGCACCTGGTTCGGGACCAGGGGGTCGGAGGTTCAAATCCTCTCTCCCCGACCAATTTTCTCAATGAGTTGAACGCTACTTCTGGTTTTGCCGCTACATCGCTGTAGTCGATTTTGTAGACGGTCGTGATTTTCCCGACTCTTCAACCGAATCCTAATGCGGGGGGCCGTGTCCTCCCCGCGCCCCCCTGGCTTCCGCTCATCGCCGAAGGCAAGCACAACTACGATCTCGAATACCAGTTGCCCACGGAAGCGCCCTGATCCCCAACATCATTCTCAACCTATGCTTCCCGCCTACTTCTTAGCCGGGCGCGGCATCGGTGTCACCCCGACCTGCTCCTCCGCCGTATATGGTGTTCCATAATAGGGGAAATCCTTGCGAATGCGCCCGCGGTCGGGAGCAAGTCCATCGACAATTGGCGTGTTGGCCGCCAGCGTCAACATCACATCCAGGACATCGTCGCCCAGCGCGCGTCCATTGAAGCTGGCCACCTCAAATGCGGCGGACGTTCCAAGCTCGTAAGGCATCGTGTTGGGACAAAGCCGTGCAGCGATCAGCTTCCCGTATTCACCCGGGTCCGCCGCCGAACCGGCATAGGTCGTCATCTTCTCCGCAAAATCCGCGATCGACTTCGCGAAGCGTTCTAGATCTTCAGACGGAACCGACGCATTGAATTGTTCTTTCACCTCTTGATCGCTCGGGTCGTTCAGGAAGAGATGCGTAACCATAGGCAGGCCCCAACGCGAAACCTGTACCTCCGGCGCATGGCCAAAGAGGGAGATCGTCACCCATGCGTTGATTTTTCCCTTTCCGATCAGTTCGCTCGGCACCTCCAGCACAATGGCCGTGACATTCCGCTTCGCAAAGGGATTCGGCTGATGCAGAAAGGCGTCCCCATCGTAGCGCTGCTCCTTATAGAAAGCAGTCATAAATGTGCCGAATCCAGCATTTGCCGCAAATAGCTCTGGAGCAATCCCAACATACGCACGAAGACCCGAATTAGTCGCGACCGAACCGGTTTCACCCTCAACCAGACTCTCTCCAGCGTCACCACGAAGAGCATCGTCCCCCGTCGCCTTCCGTACCACAAACGGCTGAATGTGAGTATTCTCACCGCGATCTCCGTGTCGTGGTTCACCAAACCTGAACTTGAACGTAACTTCTTCCCCGGCATCTCCGTTCAGGTCGAACCGGAACGCGTAGAGCCCTTCTGGATGAAGCGTATCGGGAGCCGATAATCCCACGTCCGGATTCACGGTCATCGCCATAACCGTCTTGCCGGAGGGGCCCTCAAATAAATAAAAGTCGCAGAGGTTGAGGCTCGGATCTTCCTTCGCAAGTTTGGTATCGAAATGATGCGACATACGGATCTCCTTGAAAATTCTCTGCCGTCAGCCGCGCAGAATGGGGGCTCCGAAGGGAGCGCCCGTCAGTCCGCCATCCACCATCAGCTCGACCGCATTGATGTACGAGGAATCGTCCGAGGCAAGAAAAAGCACAGCCTTGGCCAGATCTTCCGGCTCGCCCCAACGGGCAAGTGGAACCGCGGAAGAGAAGAAGTCGGAAACTTTTGCGGATTCCTCTGCCGTGGCATTGGCGCGCGCCCCGCGCTTCCAGATGGGAGTCTTCGTCGCTCCCGGGACCACCACGTTCACGCGAATCTTGCGCGGCGCAAGGTCTGCGGCGATGGATCGCGCCATCGAGACGAGTCCGCCTTTCGTGGCAGCGTAGGCAGCCAGGCCTGCTTGACCGAGATAACTGTGCACCGATCCGTTGAAGATGATGCTGCCGTTGTCGTTCATGAGAGGAGCGGCTGAATTGACGGTAAAGAAAGCGCCGTTGAGGTTGGTGTGGACTACCTTCTCGAAGATGGCTTCGTCGGTGGTGCCAGTCGGCGTACTGCCAGAAATGCCTGCATTGGCGAAGACGATGTCCAGTTTGCCAAAGTCTTTGGCGAGTCCAGCGAAAAGCTTCTTGCGGTCCTCCGCAACCGTAATGTCGGCGCGATAGCCGTGCGCTTTCGACCCCAGTTCGGCGACCGCTTTATCCAGTGTCTGTTGATCGCGACCCGTAATTGCGACTTCCGCGCCTTCAGAGATGAAAAGGCGGGCTGTGGCCAGGCCGATGCCGCTGTTGCCTCCGGTAATGAGAGCCTTCTTGCCTGCGAGCTTCATGATTCCTCCTCGATGACCAGCCACCGACCAGATGGTCGTCATACATGTGACAGGATGGTCCTCAGAGATGGAGGATTCGAAAAAACAACGCGCTACCCCGCCAAGAAACGGCGCCAGTCGGCTGCGTTGATCGGCGGTGTGGTGCTGGCTCACGCAGTGCAAAATGAGTAGCTCTCGGAGGATGTTCTCAAAAGTGTTCGCCAGAAAGTAAGTTGACGATCGGCAACTGGCCAACAGGTGTTAGCACCGTTGAGAATAATTTGTTGGTCGAAAGGGCCGATTAGTACCGAAAAACGCCCATTTGACTAGAGATCTGGCGTTGAGTCAAAGCCTGCCCTGGGGACTAGTTAAATCACTTGGACGGGAAGTCGGCAAACCGTCGAAGTGGCTCCGAATTCGGATTAGGAACGGAATGGCGGCATGTCGCAGAGGCGCCCGTGCAGTCACCTCAGGGGATTCCTTTGACGTCTTTGGTTTTCTCCATTTCTTCGCGTGTTGAGCTGTAGTCGATTTTGTAGCGGTCGCGCCTCCAAACTTCACCACGTTTCACTAGCAATCAACAGGCTGCCCGCAACTAGCGCAACAGCAATCACTTAGAACCAACGAATTTCACCAAATTTCACCACGGGTCGAAATCTGGTTCGGGACCAGGGGTCGGAGGTTCAAATCCTCTCTCCCCGACCAATCTTTTCTGTGAGTTACCCGCTACTTCTGTTTTTTTCGGCACATCGCTGTGGGCGATTTTGTAGACGGTCGTGTTTTCCTGTTTTTCAATTGTGAATCCAAGTGGAAATTCTCACCGGAAACTCGACTGCCAGCAGTCGGGGCCGTGGGAATGTGGTAATCCCGAAGGGATTTCCAAGGAGTGTGGGAAGGGTGGAAAGCCGGCTTCTTGGCTTTCCATGCTGTCCACCCTTTGTCATTTCCAATGGCCTGCCTGGGAAGCGCGTTTCACAAAATCACCACGAAGGCCATGCTGACGGCACAGCCAGCTCCGATTCCTGACGCACGGTGCTCGTCCAGGAATGCTTTCCACTTCCACCCTTAGCTGGGGTCTCGGGATGGCCCCGCCTTTGCTTTACGCTCAGTCGCTCGCGCATGACGATCACGTGAGCGGGGACATTCTATTCGACAGAGTTCGCGGTACCTGGTCTCTTGAGCTTTACTTCTTGGGCCGCGACTCCGGCGGCACAAGACCTGCGAGGCGGTAGTAGACCACGAGCTGGCCGTAGTGTTCACCGCTATGTTCGATGAGGCCGTATGCTATGTCGAGAACGCGCGCTTTCTGATCACCGTATACGACAGTCTGCATCAGGCCTTTCTCGCCCTTTGACTGAATGGCAGCCGCGCCGTCGGCAACGGATTTCTTTACGAATGCGACGATGTCGGCCTTTGTTTTGTACTGGTCGCGCTTCGGGTCTTCTGCCGCGGGAGACTTCTGCCCCATTACAGGATTGGTGAAGTAATACATTGAACCCGCAGCATGCAGCAATTGCTCTGCGAAACCGCGCTGCGCGGGTGTCGGCTTGAAGTCATATTTGTCCTCGGGAAAATCTTCGGCCATCGCCGTCAGCTTGCGGCCAATCTCATTCCAGGAATCGAGCACGACTTTCAATTCCGGATCGGCAGGTTTGACGGCTGCATCTTTCTTCATCGCGTCCTGGGCATCGGCGGGAAATGCGAATGCCAGCAAGACGATAGCGAGAAACGGGATTTTTTTCATTTCTTTCTCCACGATTGAGTTCTGCGAATCAAAGCCTCAGCTTCTTATTTCGCCTGTGCCAGCCCCGCAACAACCGCGGCAAGTTTATCGAGTTGCTCCGCCCAGCCCTCGAATTGCCCGCTCTGGATTGCGTTCTGCATGGTTTCGTTTCCAATGAAAGTGAGTTTCGTCTGGCCGTTTCCAATATCCTCAAAAAGAATCACGTTGTGCGCATCGTCTATGGCCTCAAGCTCTACTCCCAGCTGCTCAGGCTCAATCTTGTTTCCCTTCGAATCGGAAAAGTACATGGATGAGACGATCTTCTCGTACGGAACAATCTCATAGTATTCACCACCGTTCCAGCCCTCCCACCCATCCGGCGTTCTCATGCTAAGGAGAAATTTTCCTCCCACGCGAAAATCTATCTCACAAAAGGGCGCAGTAAAGCCCTTCGGTCCCCACCACTGCATCACATATTTCGGGTCTGTCCACGCCTTCCAAACCAATTCGCGTGGGGCATCAAAAACTCTCGTGATCACCATCGGCTCTGTTTTATTCACCGTGTTTTTTGTCACCTCTGACCTCCTCTTTCTTCATTTGCTTTACAACTGCATCCAGTTTGTCGAAACTCTCTTCCCAGAACTGGCGATAGCTAATCGCCCAGTCGCTGACTGCCTTGATCGATTCTGGCCTAAGCTTGCAAATACTCTCTCGTCCACGCTTCGTCTTGATTACCATCCGCGCCCGCACCAGGTAGGCGATATGTTTTGAAATCATCTGCTGCGAGAGTGCAAACGGTTCCGTCAATCCATGCACCGAGGCAGGCCCATGCGAGAGTCGTTGGATCATCGCCCGCCGGGTTGGATCAGACAAAGCCGCAAATGTTGTACCCAATCTATCCACAACCATATGGTAGTGGATTTTCGGCCGATGTCAAATATGAATTTTCGATTCCTGATTTCTGTTCTCTGATCTGTGAACCCTGACACCTGCGCTAATTATGCTTCCCCATGAGCGGCGTCATCTCAGCTGGCTGGTAACGGGTCGTTTGCCAAGCTTGCCATGGACGACGCCGGAAATTTCAAGCCCAAGCGCAGTTGTGTCGAGCCGCTGGGTTTGCTAGTTTGGCGTAGATGCCGCCGCCTGTGCCCGAACAAATCAACCGGACCATTGAGACGCTTTACCGGTCGGAATCGGGCCGGGTTCTGGCGACCCTCGTGCGCCTCCTGGGAGACTTGGACCTGGCCGAAGAGTCGATGCACGAGGCATTCGCTGCTGCTCTGGAGTCCTGGCCTCAGACTGGCATTCCCGACAACCCGCGCCCCTGGCTGATTTCAACGGCACGCTTCAAGGCCATAGACGTTATGCGCCGGCGCGCGCGCTTCGATGGAGCCCAGAGAGATCTTGTTGCCCACATGGAATCGCGCGTCAACCACGCTCCCTTCGGGGTAAAGGAGATGGACGACGAGGAGATCGAAGATGATCGCCTTCGCCTGATCTTCACCTGCTGCCATCCCGCTCTGCCTCCGGAAGGACAGTTGGCGCTCACTCTGCGCGAAATCTGCGGCCTGACCACGGAAGAGATCGCCCGGGCATTTCTGGTTACGCCGGCGACCTTGGCGCAGCGCATTGTGCGCGCCAAGACAAAGATTCGCGAGACACCGATTCCCTACGAGGTGCCGACGCCCGAGGAATTGCCGGAGCGACTGGACGCGGTGCTGCAGGTCATCTATCTCGTCTTTAACGAGGGTTATTCGGCTGCGGCGGGAGCGGAGGTAACCCGGGCCGAGCTAACCGGCGAGGCGATTCGACTGGGCCGGTTGCTGGCCGAACTCCGGCCAGAGCGGGAAGTCCTGGGCTCCGAAGTGACGGGCCTGCTTTCCCTGATGTTGCTCCAGGAATCCCGTCACGCCGCCAGAACCTCGCCGACCGGAGAGCTGATTTTGCTGGAGCAGCAGGATCGCTCGCTCTGGAACCGGGAGCAGATCGCCGAGGGCGTGGCCTTGCTGGAGAAAGCTCTGAAGTCCCGGCGCTTTGGCTCCTACACTCTGCAGGCTGCGATTGCGGCCGTTCATGCGGAGGCGGAATCGGTCGCGACGACCGACTGGCGGCAGATTGTTGCGCTGTACAACCAATTGCTACGAATTCAGCCTTCGCCAGTTGTACAGCTCAATCGTGCCGTGGCCATTGCCATGTGCGATGGTCCAGAGGCCGGTCTGGCGCATATCAACGCGCTGTTGGAACATGGCGAATTGGCAAATTATTATCTGGCGCATTCCGCCCGCGCCGATATGTACCGCAGGCTCGGCAGGACCACTGAGGCTCGATCCGCTTATGAGAAAGCTCTGGCCCTGACCCAACAGGAACCCGAGCGGCAATTCCTGCAAGAGCGCATTCGGCAGCTGAACAAAAGAAAGGGATAAAGAATGACCAAGCCAATACACGCGCTCTCTGCCTCCGTCGTTGTGGGTTTCTGTACGCTCTGCGATAAGGCCCATGAGTACTGGCTTAATCATCTCGAACTATTTGACAATAACCCGCGCAACGCCGAACTTTGCGATTCGTCTGCCGGTGAAGAGTGGAGACGCCTCTCTATCATCAGCCAGGAGTATGGATTACTTCAGATCGTTAAACTCCATGACAAACCCGCTATGAATGGCAGTGACACGCTCGGAATTGACTACGTGCTCACGTGTGGGGCCTGGTCTGATTCCGTACGCCCTCGCCTCGAGGCGCTGGCAAAAGAACTACATGTGTTTGGAAATCAGGTGCTGCGAAACGCCCGCAACAAAATATTGTCACATAACGATCTCGCCACCATCGTGGCGCGCTCTTCTCTGGGGGAGTTCGCCGATGGCGCTGATAAGAAATACTTCAAGGGTCTCCAAGAGTTTGTAAATATAGTTCATGACCAAGTTGTTGGAGGCCCTTGGCCGTTTACCGATCGCGTGAGAAACGACGTAGCTGCGTTCTTGGCTACGATCAAGCCGTGATAGAGATGCTAATGGGGGCGGCAGCAGAGCCGGCCGGGGTGGCCCAGGTCTCGCGGTTTTCGAGACCTGGGGATTTGTCCTTCCACAATGTGCCCTAAATCACAGCGCGAAGATAATGGCTCCTTTTAGCCTGCATTTATGCCTTGGAGCTTGGAGCGCTGGCAGGGCGGACACGATCTGCACTTCCCGGGTGCCCCACTCATTCGCGGGTTTCGAATGAGTGGGACCGCGAGGTGGAACACGTTATCCTGAGCGGCCATTCCTGACAATTCACTCTTACCAAGCCCACTTCGCCGCAAGCATACGTCCGGAAGCTGCTCCATTTCCACTCTTCGGGAGTTGTTACCAGTCCGCGTTTCACCGGGTTCCGATGCATGTAGCGCAGCTTCTCGATGCGTTTTCCCGTACTGCACACATTGAAGTCGTAGAAACGCTTTTGCCAGATTGGGCCCGTGCGCATGCCGCCGTGATGAAGTAGTTTCGTGAATCGCTCTTTCACCACTTTCATCACCACCGAAGGATTTCCCACCTCCGGCTCGGTTATCAGAAGATGGAAATGTTCGGGCATGACCACATAGCCGATTACGACGAAGCGATACTTTTGCCGGGCGCGCTCCAGCACACGCAGGAACAGATCGCGGCGCTCGCCGCTGCCAAGCTCCGGACGGCGCCGATAACAACTGCAGGTTATGAAGTGCAGATCGTGCCCACCATACCAGCGCTCCAAACCTCTCGTCATGCCCCGAAAGTATCGGGGACCGATCATTTCCGTCTGTGATGGGACGTACCGAAGACTGTGACTCCCGAAACCCACTCATTCGAAAACCGCGAATGAGTGGGGCACCCGGCATTCGGCAGCTGAAATAAAAACCTGGACGACTTGTCGAAGTCCACTCCAGCCGTTCGACTATATGGTGAAGGTCGGGCAACCGGCCGCCAGAAAGTGTTTTCCGGGTGATAGGCTACGCGAAAAATCTGCAAATCGTGTGTCGATTCCGTTCACCCCGTTCGACTAGTAAGTAGAGCCGCACCGCGCACCCGGCGCCTCGCAACTTTCCAGGCCCAACGCGGTTCAGGCTCTTATATAAAAGTAGCGGCCCGGATATGGTGTCCGCACAACCCTCAAGGAGAAGAAAATGCGCTTCATGATGATCATGTTTCCGAAAGAGTACGAAACCGCAAAACCCGGCTGGGTACCCGACCTCAAAGGCATGGAGCTAATGGGCAAGTACAACGAGGAACTAGGGAAAGCCGGTGTCCTGCTCGCGCTCGACGGGCTGACCCCGCCCGCGACCATGAGCGCGCGCGTCACCTTCAAAGGTGGAAAACCGAAAGTTACCGACGGCCCGTTTACCGAAGTCAAGGAAGTGGTCGGCGGCTACTGGATCATCCAGGTGAAGTCGCGCGAAGAGGCGCTCGAATGGGCCTCGCGCATCCCCGGTAAGGATAACGAAATGGTCGAAGTTCGCCGCATGTTTGACATGACCGACTTCGATCCCGAGACCCAAGAGTATATCCAAAAGAAGTTCGGCGACGACGTCGCCGCTGAGATGCGCCAGTAGTAAAAAACTCTCCGCACTTTGTCGATTTTGCGACAGCGGGTGGTCCCGGCCAGAACTCTGCTAAGCAACTGAACCTCGGGTGCCCCATCCAACCTTCTTTTGGTTGGGTGGGGATTTTGACTTTCATTCGTAAAACAAGCATGACACGGCCCGCGAAAGTCCCACCTAAGCAAACCCAGCTTGGATGAGGCATCCTCAGGATGGTAGGCTGGGCCACCTCGTATGACTGTTATGCGTGAGCCGTATGTGGTTGGGGAGTCCTCTTTGACTGTGTAAGCAAGAAGAGTGCGCAAGGGGAATTCACAATGCAGGGAAAAAGTTTGCAAAATAAGCGGGTAGTTGTGCTCGGGGGTTCGTCGGGAATTGGTTTGGAGATCGCCAAACAGGCAGTATCGCAAGGAGCGAGCGTTGTTATCGCTTCCAGTAGTGCGGAGAGAGTTCGGAAAGCCGTTGAATCAATCGGCGCAAAAGCCCAGGGCCAAGCAATTGACGTCTCGGACGAACGGGCCGTTGCCATCTTCTTTTCCAAGCTTGGCGCTTTCGATCGTTTGGTGTTTACCGCGGGCGACAACCTGCATTTGCACGAGCTCGCCGCTACGGATCTCCCATCGGCGAGACACGCTTTTGAGCTGCGCTATTGGGCAGCACTCGCCGCAGTCAAATACGGAAGCCCCCACCTTCGCAAGGAAGGCTCCATCGTGCTCACAACCGGAATCGCCGGCCAGCGCCCGCAAAAGGGATGGGTAATCGCGGCCAGCGTTTGCGGAACCATCGAAGCACTGATCCGGGCCCTGGCGGTCGAGCTGGCACCCATACGCGTTAACGCGGTATCCCCCGGAGTCGTTCGGACAAACCTCTGGCAGAGCATGAGCGCACCGGAGCGCGAACGTCTATACAAAAGCGTGGGAAAGAGTCTCCCTGTTGGCCGAGTCGGCGAGGCGCATGACGTAGCGCAAGCCTATTTGTTTTTGATGCAGGAAGGATTCAGCACCGGGCAGATAGTTGTGGTAGACGGCGGTACGGTCCTGGTTTAGGTCCGCAGTACTCCCAACCGGCCCTGCCCCCGAGACATTCCTAGAGAGATTGCGCGGGTGACCCAGGGCCACCCGGCCAGATCAGGCCCGAAGACTGTGACTCGCCGGGTGCCGGGTGCCCCACTCATTCCTGCTTTTGGAATGAGTGGGAGTGCAAGTAGCTCGACCGACTCCCGGTCCCACACATTCGAACCCCGCGAATGAGTGGGGCACCCGTCAGCATCGCCGCCCGTTCCCTTCGACAAGCTCAGGGCAGGCTCTTGCAAAAAACGCCAGGATAGGGCACCCTCACTGGCAACGATTCAGGCACAAACCGTCAAATCTGGGCCACCCGCCAAATTCAATCAAGGAGACTCTCCAGATGACACCGCAGCAACTATCGATTGCGCGCGAGAGTGCAAGCCTGTGGCGAGTTACCTTCAACAACCCGCCCATCAACATGTTTGTTCCCGCAACCATCGTCGAATTGGCAGCGCTCATGACCGAGCTCCAGGCGGACCCGTCCGTGAAGGTCGTAGTTTTCCAGTCGGCGAATCCCGATTTCTTCATCGCCCATCTCGACGTAGCCAAGGCCGCGGAACGGCCAGAGGTGTTGGGCCTGTGGCGCGACTTTGTGCTGCGCCTCTCGTCCACGCCGGTGGTGAGCATCGCCAAGGTTCGCGGCCGCACCCGCGGCATCGGTAACGAGTTCGTGCTGGCCTGCGACATGCGCTTCGCCAGCCGGCAAAGCGCCCTGTTCGGCAACCCCGAGGTCGACGTCGGACTGGTCCCGGGCGGCGGCGCGCTGGAATGGCTCCCGCGCGTAGTCGGCCGCTCGCGGGCACTTGAGATCGTGCTCAGCGCTGACGATTTCGATGCCGATATCGCCGAGCGCTATGGCTGGGTGAACCGCACGCTGGACGATGGCGACCTCGACTCGTTTGTCGATACGCTGGCCCGGCGCGTGGCCTCGTTCGACCGTGAAACGCTGGCCGCGGCGAAGGCCCAGGTCAATCGGTTCGGGACGCCGACAGCCAGCGAGATTCAGTCGAGCATCGACCTGTTCTTTCCCCTGCTGGCCTTGCCCGGTGCGCAGGCGCGCCGTGCCAAGCTCCGTAATATCGGTTACGGCGTTCCCAGCGACTTCGAATTGAACTTCGGCCGCTACCTCCCTGGGCTCGCCGACGACGATGAACCGGATAGCTCCAAATCCGCGTAGACCAGGGGCGGCTGAGGAAGCTGCAATAAAAAAGTTCGCCTCGGCTGTCGATTTTCTCCGCCCATGACGACTATAGGATGAACGGGCCAGCGCGCAAGGCTGTGACCCGAAATCTCTAGTACGTTTGTCGCAGAAGAAGCGGAACGCTCCACACTCTCAGCATCGATGCATACAAAGGAGCCGGGACAATCAAATGAGAAATGTAATCTTCGCAATCAACGTTACCCTGGATGGCTGCTGCGACCACACCAAATTCAATCCCGATGAAGACACGTTTGAGTATGTTACGCGCCTCGTGCGAGATGCTGACACATTCCTCTATGGGCGCAAAACTTATCAACTGATGGTTCCTTATTGGCCCGATGTAGCGAAAGATCCTGCCGAGCAGACAAATCCAGATTACGAATTTGCCCAGGCATTTGACGCCGTCAACAAAATCATTGTTTTCTCACGATCATTAGACAGCCCTGAAGGGGAAAAAACGAGAATTGTTCGCACGAACCTTCACGACGAAACCCTTAAATTGAAACAAGAACAAGGCAAAAATATTCTTACCGGTGGTGTAACCATTCCTTCACAACTGGCAGAGCTTGGTCTGATTGATGAATATCATTTTATGCTTCACCCGATAGTTTCCGGTGAAGGGAGACGGTTGTTTGAAGGTATCAACCTGCAAGAGAAATTACGATTAAAACTTGTTGAGTCAAAGAATTTTAAGTCAGGATGTGTTGCGCTTCGTTACGTGAAACAGTGACCTGCTGCCGCTTCCCCCAGAGAAAGAATTACGAGGAGAAGAACGATGAAATACATCTGTTTGGGATACTACGACAAAGCTAACCACGAAGCCATGACCGAGGACGAGCAAAACGCCATGTTCGACACCTGTTTTGAATACGACGACCATCTTCGCGCCAATGGGAATTTTGCTGGGGGAGAAGCGCTGCAGCCTGCGGAAACCGCTTTGACCCTGTATTGGAAGAACGGCAAAGTCGCAACTACCGACGGTCCCTATGTGGAAACCAAGGAACAACTCGGCGGAATCCTCGTGCTCGAAGCGCGGGACATGAACCATGCTGTACAGCTCATAGCGCAGCACCCGGCCCTGAAGTACGGCAGCATTTTCGAGATTCGGCCAGTGGCGGACATGAACGAAATCACGCAGGCGAGTGAGCAGCGACGGCGGCAGAACACGACACGCTGAAGACGGCCTGACAAGGACGGGTCGGTTGCGGGTCCTTACTACGAGCCGCGTCATGAATGGTTCTGGCGTGTGTCATGGCACGGCTTGGCAGGCTGTTGAAAAAGTCGGCGCAGGCTGCCTTGTGTCAGGGCACGACCTTGGTCGTGCCGGTTAGTTGCGTAAAAGAGCACGGCTTTAGCCGCTGCACACGGCAGGCAGGGGCTGAAGCCCGCTCTAAACGAGAGCCATCGGCACGACTGAAGTCGTGCCCTGGCACAAAACTCACGCCCTTCGAGTTTTTCAGCAGCGTCTAAAGACGTGCCTTGACACAAACCAGACTGTGGCGATTTATGAGATACGTTGCAGTAATCAGGTCGCCTTCGGAGAACGCAGCATGACAGTCAGAACGGATTTGATTCTTCAGGAGCTGAAAGTAGCGCTCAGGTCGCTGTGGCGCAGTAAAGGTCTGTCGATCACGGTGATCGTAACCTTGGCGCTGGGAATTGGCGCCAATGCCGCCATCTTCAGCCTGGTGCGCGGCGTTCTGCTGCGGCCGCTGGTCAACCGCGGTGAGGACCGGCTTATCTACATTCGGCAGGACGCGCCGGGATATGGCTCCGAAGACACGGCCTTTTCCGTGCCCGAGGTCCAAGACCTGAAAGCGAGCGTGAAGTCGGTTGCCTCATTTGGCGAGTTCTCCACCATCGGCTTCACCATGATAGGGCTGGGCGAGCCTCGCGAGGTGCGCGCCGGAGTAGTCGACGGATCCTATTTCGAGGTGATGGGACTGCGCCCGGTGCTGGGCAGGCTGCTCGATCAGCACGACGATGGTCCCAACGCTGCCGGCGCCTGCGTGCTGACCTATCGTTTTTGGAAGGACTCGCTGAAGGGCGATCCGACCGTGATCGGCAGGACCATACGGCTTGATCCGCGCACGGCCACCATCGTCGGCGTGCTGGAGCCGTCGGTGCAGTATCCGTCGCAGACCGAGATCCTGGTCAATGTTGTGACCAGTCCGCATCATCTTTCGGCCACCATGGTCACGGGGCGCGTGCACCGCATGACCGAGTTGTTCGGTCGCCTGGCGCCGGGCGCCACGCTCGAGCAGGCCCGCGCCGAGCTGCGCACTGATTATGCGGCGATGATGCGCGCGCATCCCGAAGCTTACCCGGCGAGTGCTCACTACCAGCTCGATGCCGTTATGCTACGCGACCAGATCACGTTAGGCGCAAAGACGATTCTCTGGGTACTGCTGGCGGCATCCGGTCTCATCTTTATCATTGCGTGTTCGAATGTCGCCAATCTGATTCTGGCCCGCTCGGTGCGCCGCGAGGGCGAGCTGGCGATTCGCGCCGCGCTGGGGGCAACCACCGCCGCGTTGCGGCGAACCCTGCTGGCGGAAAGCCTGCTGCTGTCGGTGGCGGGAGCGGTGCTGGGCGTTCTCAGCGCGCCGCCGATGGTGGCCATTCTGGCGCGCTATGCCTCGCGTTTTTCCGTGCGTGCCCTCGATTTGAAGATTGATATGAGCGTGCTATGGGTGGGAGCGGCGCTGGCTGTCATCTCCGCGGTACTGCTGGCCTTTGTGCCGCGCCTTCCTTCGGTCGAGTCGTCGGGCGGAATCGGGCTGGCCAGCAGCAGTAACAGCGTCCGCATCAGCAGCGGCACGAGCCGCCGCCTACGGATTTTTGCCATTACCCAGATTGCGGCTTCCTTCCTGTTGCTGGCCGGGGCCAGCGTTCTCATCAAGACATTGATTACGCTTCAGGAAACGCAAACCGGCTTCGACATGCATCGTGTCCTGGCGGTGAACGTGCCGGTCATGTCGTACGGAAAAACTTCCGACGACATCATCAATTTCTACCGCCAGGTGATTGAGCGCATCAGCGCATTGCCCGGAGTGGATCGGGTTGCCCTGGGTACGACTGTTCCCTGGCGCGACGGCGGCTTTGGTCCCGGCTTTCAATTCACCGGCGAGGGCCACATAAAAGGCAATCACGAAGAGGACCCGTTGGCGCAGCTTCGCGTGGTGTCACCGGGATTCTTCGCGGCGCTGGGAGTGCCGCTGATCGAAGGCCGCGATTTCAACGACAACGACAAGCGCGGCGGTGAGCCGGTAGTCATCCTCAGCCAGAGCGCGGCGCAGCGCATGTTTCCCGGCCAAGACCCTATCAACCGGCACATCATGTGGACCGACCCGGTAATGACGTTCGTCTACATCAGCCCGGGACCGCGCCGCGTGGTAGGGGTTGTCGCCGATGTGGACGACGAGCACATCCGGCCGGAGCCGGCGCTCACCATCTATCATCCCTTTGGGCAAGTTCCCGACGACACCAGCAAGGAGCTGCCGCTGTTCGGCGGCCGGCTGTTCGTCCATACCCACTCCGATCCTCATGCCTTGATCATCCCGCTGACGCGCATCATCCGCGGCCTGTCTGCGGAACAGCCGGTTGAGAAGGCGGCCACGCTGGAAGACATTCGCGCCGAAGTGCTGACCCCGGACCGGTTGAATACGCTGGTCTTCAGCGGCCTGGCTGGGCTGGCGCTGGCGATTGCTGTGGTAGGCGTCGCCGGCGTGCTGGCATTCTCGGTGAGCGGACGCACCCGCGAGTTCGGTATCCGCCTGGCGGTGGGAGCGCAGCCCAGACACTTGCTGATGGGCGTAATCACCGAAGGCGCGGTGATGGCTGGGTCCGGCATTTTGGCAGGCGCAATCCTGGGTTATGGCTTTGCGCGTCTGGCTGGCAGTTATTTTCCGTCGCTGCAGATGCCGAGCGCGTGGCCGGTGATCGCTTCGGTCATCGTGCTGTTGGTCGCCGCAATTATCGCGTCCATCTTTCCGGCAGCACGAGCTGCACACGTGGACGTGACCGAAGCCCTGCGTGCCGAGTAGAGAGCCTCGCGGTTGGTATCGTGCGAATACTGGGGAGCGGTCCCCGACAACTATCAGAGGTCGGCTTACCGGAAGCGATCGTTATTGCTCGCAATTTGGGGGCAAACCAGAAGTCACTTGCGAACCATCGCTGCATCGCTCGCGCTTTATTAGATTGTGTAGCGAACATTTGTGAACAGCGTTCACCAAGGAATTGCTGTCGTGACGGGTCACTTGATCCAATCGCGAATGAAAAATACTGGAATAAACCCTAGTCGCTGAAGCACCGTTCGAATTTATCTTGCAACGCTTTTGCATCGATACCGTCGCAGGACCCGATGGCTACAATCTGGGTCAGCGGCGGCCGCTCGCCCCACTCTTCCTGTAACGAGATGTCGACCCGCTTGCCGACCACTTGCAACACGGCGCGGCGGTCGGGCGCGTCGGAGGAATACACCACACCCTTGGCACGATAAATGTTCGCCGGAAGTTTCGAAGCAGCCGAGCGCAAGGCTTCCAGCGATAAGGGACGGTCTGTCTCGAAACTCCAGGTGCTGAAAGTTGAAGTGTGGTGCTGGTGGGTTTCGTGATGGCAGTTTCCGCCGGCGCATTTGTCAGCGGGCGCGTGGCCAGCATCCATCTGTGAGGGATCGAAGCGTCCGCTGGACAGCAGGATTTCCATCGGCACCTCGCCGCCGGGCGCTTCGACCAGACGGTAATGGCCGAAGCGTTCGTCGAGCCACGCCCTGATTCGGCCAACTTCTTCGCGGCTGACCAGATCCGTCTTACTCAGGATCAGCATGTCCGAGTAGGCGATCTGGCGAGTCTTCAACTCCATGTGCTCGGGCACGGCAAAGACCTGCGAGGCATCCACCAGACACAAGATGCTATCCAGACGAACATGTCCACGGAGGCTCGCGTTCATGAAGGTGAAGGCAATTCTGGAAGGATCGGCCACGCCACTGGCTTCAACAATGATGTATTGCGGCTGTTCCGGGCGCTCCGTGATTTGCTCTACGGCGGTAAGCAAGTCATCGCGCATGCTGCAACAAATGCAGCCGTTGGCCAGGTTGATAATGTCTCCGCTGGCCTCCACGCCGACGACCAGGTCAGCGTCGATGTTGATGGAGCCGAAGTCGTTTACCATGACAGCAATGCGAAGTCCGTGATCGCCATTGAGGATACGATTGAGCAGGGTAGTTTTACCCGCGCCGAGAAACCCGGTGAGTACGGTGATAGGAGTGATCGTAGGATCGGTTTTTGCGTCGTGGTCAATCATGATTGATTTTTCGCCTGGAAGTGGACGGTAGCCTGCTTGCCCGCGCTTCTCTTAAGTTCTAATCCTTAATCCTTGCTTTTGCGGTGTCTTGGAGCACAGATCGACGGTTGAACGCGCTGACGGATGTAACCGCCATCCGTATAAAATTGCGGTCACTCGATGAAGATACTCACCATGCCATCCGGCAAGTTTTCTGATCGCAGCCGCAACCCGGCATGGGTCTCGACAAAATATCATATTAGATTTAATCTAAATATCGGATGCACGCCGAAGCGATTAAACGGACCCTGGAAGACAGCGGCTTGCGTTGCACTGCGCAACGCTTCGCCGTGATGGCGTTCCTGATGGAATGCAAGCGGCATCCCACGGCTGCGGAAATCTTCGAAGCCGTGAATCGAGTGGATCCCCGCTCTTCCAGAGCCACAACTTATAACAATCTGCGCGACTTGGTGCAGGCTGGTTTGGTGCGTGAAGTGGCCGTCGAGGGCCGGGCCGCACGATTCGATGCCAAAGACGTGCGGCATCACCACTTCATCTGCGACCGCTGCGGCAATGTCGAGGACATTGACTGGTACAAGGTGCCCAGGCCTGCCTCGCGCTCCCTCGGTAAACGGGTTCTTCGGGAATGCGAACTGATTTTCCGGGGGCTGTGTACCAAGTGCGCGCCCCGGCACGCTTCTGGTTAAGTGCCGCGGGCGTGTCGGTGTCGGGTGAACAGCGCGGCCGCCGGCAGTGGTTATGCGAACCCATCGTGGGTTTGTAGTTCGTCACTTTTAACTGATTTGAAGGAAGAGAACATTATGGATAAAGAACTTGCTACAGCAGCGGGGACGACTGTCCCCCATACTCAGGAGCAGAACTCGTCAACCGAATCCAAGTGCCCGGTCGCTCATGGCGCTCACAAACTCCAGACGAATGCCGACTGGTGGCCGAATCAGCTGAACGTGAACATCCTGCACCAGCACTCCCCCAAGTCCGACCCCATGGGCAAGGAATTTAATTACGCGGAAGAATTCAAGAGCCTCGACCTGAATGCCGTGATCAAGGACCTGCGCGCCTTAATGACGGATTCACAGGAGTGGTGGCCGGCCGACTTCGGCCACTACGGGCCACTGTTCATTCGCATGGCGTGGCACAGCGCTGGTACTTACCGCATCGGCGACGGCCGCGGCGGCGCAGGTTCCGGTGAACAGCGTTTTGCGCCGTTGAATAGCTGGCCCGACAATGTGAATCTCGATAAGGCGCGCCGCTTACTCTGGCCGATCAAGCAGAAGTATGGGAAGAAAATCAGCTGGGCCGACCTCATGATTCTCACCGGCAACGTGGCTTTGGAATCGATGGGGTTCAAGACCTTCGGCTTCGGCGGCGGGCGCGAAGACGTCTGGGAACCCTCAGACGACATTTATTGGGGCTCCGAGGGCAAGTGGCTGGCAGACGAGCGTTACAGCGGCGATCGTGATCTCGCCAATCCTCTGGCAGCGGTGCAGATGGGCCTGATCTACGTGAACCCGGAAGGTCCCAATGGAAATCCAGATCCGCTGGCTGCGGCGAAGGACATCCGAGAGACGTTCGCCCGCATGGCGATGAATGACGAAGAGACAGTTGCGCTGATTGCCGGTGGACACAGCTTCGGCAAAACTCACGGCGCCGGCGATGCGGCACTGGTGGGTCCAGAGCCGGAAGCCGCCGGTATCGAGCAGCAGGGCCTTGGCTGGAAGAGCAGTTTTGGCACAGGCAAAGGTGATGACGCCATCGGCAGCGGCCTGGAAGTCATCTGGACCACGACGCCTACCAAGTGGAGCAACAATTTCTTCCACAACTTGTTTAGCTACGATTGGGAACTTACCAAGAGCCCAGCCGGGGCGCATCAATGGACACCGAAGAATGGTGCCGGCGCCGGTACCATACCGGATCCGCACAATCCCTCCAAGCGTCGCGCGCCCACGATGCTGACCACCGACCTGGCTTTGCGGTTCGATCCTATTTATGGACCGATTTCACGTCGCTTCTACGAGCATCCAGAAGAACTCGCGGACGCGTTCGCCAAGGCGTGGTTTAAGCTGACCCATCGCGACATGGGACCGCTCCCGCGGTACCTGGGCCCGCTGGTTCCCAAGGAGCACCAGATCTGGCAAGACCCTGTTCCCGCAGTGGATCATGAACTCATCGGGGACAAGGATATTGCTGCTCTGAAGGCCAAGATTCTCGCCTCCGGACTGTCGATCTCCGAACTGGTGACCACTGCCTGGGCGGCGGCAGCGTCCTTCCGCGGCTCCGACAAGCGCGGTGGCGCGAACGGAGCCCGCATTCGCCTGGCGCCCCAAAAAGATTGGGAAGTCAACCAACCGGCCGCACTCGGGAAGGTCCTTCAGAAGCTGGAGACGATCCAAAAGGAGTTCAACAGCTCGCAATCCGACGGGAACAAAGGCAAGAAGGTCTCGCTGGCCGACCTGATCGTTCTGGGCGGCTCCGCGGCCGTCGAAGAAGCTGCCAAGAAGGCCGGGCACGACGTGAAGGTTCCGTTCTCGCCGGGACGCACGGACGCTTCGCAGGAACAGACCGATGTGCACTCCTTCGCCGTCATGGAGCCGAAAGCAGACGGGTTCCGCAACTACGTGGGAAAGCAAAACGGAATATCGCCGGAGGAGATGCTGGTAGATCGGGCGCAGCTGCTGAGGCTGACTGCTCCCGAAATGACGGTGCTCATCGGCGGCATGCGTGCCCTGAACACTAACTTCGGCGGGACCAAGCACGGCGTCTTCACCAAACAACCCGGGACGCTGACGAATGATTTCTTCGTCAACCTGCTCGACATGAATACGGAGTGGCAGCCCTCTGCAGCCGCAGGCGTGTACGAAGGCCGTGACCGCAAAACGGGCCAAGTCAAGTGGACTGGCACCCGGGTCGACCTGATCTTCGGTTCGCACTCGCAGCTCCGGGCACTCGCGGAAGTTTATGGGTCTAACGACTCGAAAGAGGCGTTCGTGAAGGACTTTGTGGCTGCATGGAGCAAGGTGATGAACCTTGATCGCTACGATCTTGTCTCAGCGAAAAAGCAGGTTGTCCAATAACTCCTACTGTCGGGGCGGTGTCTCAAACTGAGACACTGCCCTGACCATTTTCGTCGCCATCTTCCACGCCACCTTAGAATGGCCTACGCTCATCAGACCATGCGGCGCTATCTACTGCTGTGGCTGAAAGCCACTTTCCGGCCAACCCTTGCGCCTATTGTGGAGATACAGCGGGACGGCCGCGGTAACACCCAGTTGCACCTGAGGAGGTCACAAACCCATGGAAATTAAACGAGCCGGCTCGCAACCTTCCGCTAAAGGACCGTCTGATTGGTTCACGGGCACAGTACGTATCGATCCGCTATTCCAGGCACCCGATCCGGCGCTTGTTCAAGGTGCCAGCGTGACCTTCGAGCCGGGAGCGCGCACTGCGTGGCACACGCATCCGCTCGGCCAGACTCTCATCGTGACAGCTGGCTGTGGCCGAGCGCAGCGGTGGGGCGGCCCGATCGAGGAGATCCGACCCGGTGACGTGGTCTGGTTCTCGCCCGGCGAGAAGCACTGGCATGGAGCCGCGCCGGCGACGGCGATGACGCACATCGCTATTCAGGAGAAGAAGGACGGCAAGGTGGTCGACTGGATGGAGCAGGTCTCCGACGAGCAATACCGCAAGTAGATCTGACGACGATCACTTACAGAATCGACCCAGCGAACCATGCCAATGTTGAGGGGAAACTCTCGCGTGAAAAATTCGCGTCAAAGCTCCCGCTGATGGCACATCTCCGCCCAGCCGAAGAGTTTCCGGTACGACTTGCACTAGAGTTCATCCTGCCAGTTCTATTTAGCATCGTATGTGTTGAGTACGGTCGGGGTTGAGTTTTGGGAGCGGCGTCCTTGAGGCTGCAACCTTTCTGCAGTAAGAGCATTTATCTGATAGCGCGCTTGGCAAAGGCCGTGGCCGTGCGACGAGGGAAGGAAAAAGTCGTATGCCTGTAATTCGAACTTGTAAGAGCTGTTCACGCAAGAACCGCATTCCAGCGGCTCACTTGGCGGACAGCGGACATTGCGGAGCCTGCAAGGCGGCGCTGCCTGCCGTAAGTGAGCCCTTGGAAGCCGACCCTCAGCTTTTCGACGAAGTTCTACGCGAGGCCCGCGTACCGGTGCTGGTTGACTTCTGGGCCGCCTGGTGCGGGCCTTGCCGAATGGCGGCTCCGGAGGTGGCGCGCACGGCCGCAGATATGGCCGGCCACGCTTTGGTTCTTAAGGTCGATACCGAGCGCCATCCGGAATTGGCGGCGCGCTTCAATGTTCGCGGCATACCTTATTTCGCGGTCTTCTATGCGGGCAAGCCTGTCGTTCAACAGGCGGGCGTCGTCGACCATCAGCAGTTGGAGAGCTGGCTGAAATCCGCTGCCCCGGTCTCAGCCACCTGAGGCAAGCTGTTCCCGCGCTCATGCACTCTATTTCCCGCAACGCCGTGCTGGGTCTGATCGGCTTAACTCTGGTGTTGCATACCATCGAGGAATACCTGACCTTTCCAGCCTACTTGTGGGCGCCAAGCCGACTGCAACGCTGGCTGCCCGCCCCGGTTTGGTTGCAGGACTCGCACCATCTGCTGTTGGGACTGTTGATGGCGACCCTGCTGCCTCTCGGCGTAATTGCATGGGCCATATTGCGTCCAAATAAAGGCTTGCTCACAGCGGCGCTGTTGTTGGAATCCGTGCTGCTGGTGAATGCAGGCTGGCACATATTCGCTGCTGTGGTTCGCACCGGTTACGCTCCCGGAGTGATCACGGCAGCGCTGATCAATCTGCCCTTCGGGATTTACGTGTTGCGCAGAGCAGTCAGGGACCAGTGGATCGGGGCGCGCACAGCCTGGCTGTTACTCGCTGTAGCGATTTTGCTGCATATCGCTGCTGTAGGCACACTGCTGGCCGGATGATCACGATGCCCGATTCAACCCCACTCTCGTTTCGCTAAGGAGGGCTACGGTGCTATCTCCCACAAGACGCCGCAGGTGGTAATGCAATTTCCGTTCCCGGTCGAACCGCCTTGCAGCGTTGTCCCGTAGGCGTTTCCACTCGCATCGAGTATCACGCTGCTATAGGGGTATCCTCCATCGATGCCGCCGGTGAAAGCGTGCAGCGAGGTGTAGGTCCAGCTTCCATTGGACGGAGTCAACTTGAAAGCCGTGCCATATTGGTCGACTCCATCGCAGTAGGTTGTTCCGTAAAGGTTACCGGCAGAATCCATGCTGAGGCTGGCGTAGGGCCCGCACTCTTCCAGTCCGGAAAAACCATAAACCGAACTTAGCGTCCAGTTGCCGCCGGAAGGCGTGAGCTTAAAGACCGTTCCTCCAAAGTCAGGACCACCGGCGGCAGTGGTGCCGTAAATATTGCCGGCCGGGTCGAAGATGAGGCCTCCGATTGGATTGAAGCCGTCGTCGCCGCCTTGAAATGTGTGCAAGACTTTGAGGGTCCAGGCGGATCCGGTGTTCATCAATTCGAAAACTGTACCGTTATTGTTGAAGCCGCCATAGAGAGCGGTGCCGTAGAGGTTGCCGTCCGGACCAAAGATTACGCCGTTAATGTACGATCCATCCGCACCGCCGCTGAAACGGTAGAGCACGTTTTCACTCCAGCCTCCGTTCGACGGCATCAACTCATAAATTGTTCCCGGACTTTCGTGGCCGCCTCCATACTGGGTCGATCCATAGAGGTTGCCGGCCTGGTCAAACACGATTCCGCCAATCGGAACGGAGCCGTCGGGACCGCCCAGAAAACGGTGGAGAAGACTTTCGGTCCAGGCACAGAATGTTGACCTGCATACATTCGCTGGTTGCTGCAATTCGAAAACCGTGCCGTTGTTACCTGATCCTCCGCCGTGATAAGTTGTGCCGAACAGAATGCCATCCGCCCCCAGCGCTACAGCATCGGGGGCGGAACCGTTGCTGTATCCGGAAAAAGTATAAAGCGGCGAGAAAATCCAACCCGTGCCGGAGTGCGTTTCTTTAAATACCACTCCGCCATTAAAGGCGCCACCAGTGAACGCGGTGCCGTAGAAGTTGCCGGCGTTATCGCTGATCAGACCCGCTCTCGGGTTTCCGCCGTCTGCCCCACCTGTGAAACTGTGCACCACGCTGAACGTTTGTGCCTGCATGGATTGCCGCCCGGCTGCAAGTACCGCGACAACTGCACAGCTCATGAGGATGGCTTTAAGCAGCTTATGTCCAAGAGGATTTTCCGGGTCGCACATGGCAACTCCTCCAGAAAAAATTGCTGATATTGTGTTGCAACTGAGACAGGTTTACAAGGGCTAAGCGGAATATTATTGGGCAACATTTGGATAAATGCAAAGCAGCTTTGGGGGTAGGACGTTGAACCGCTAAGAGCGCAGTTGCTCCAGAAAAAACAACAGCTCGGCCGGCAGCGGAGCCTCGAAACCGAGCGCTTTACCGGTCCGGGGTTGGGCAAACTCGATTGCTGCCGCGTGCAAAAAGTTTCGCTTCAGAATGAGTACCGGTGGTGCCAGCGAAGTACTTTCCGAAGAGGTGTGTCCCTTGCTCGTACTTGCCGTCCGCGCAGGACCCGACGAAGAAGTCTTATGCTTGGCCGAGCCGCGAGCGGCCGCGGTTATCCTCTTCAATTGCCTGGTTGCGCCATATAATGCGTCCCCGACCACGGGATATCCTGCCGACGACAGGTGTACCCGGATCTGATGCGTGCGTCCGGTCTCAATGCGAACATCAAGCAGCGCGAATTTCCCGTAAGGCGAAGCGATTTTTTCGCGCACCTCATAATGCGTGATGGCCGTGCGGCCGCCACTGCCGCGGGTTGTCATGCGTATGCGGCGAACGGAATCGCGGCTGATGGCGGCGTTGATGGTGCCGCGATCGTTCGCTGGCCAGCCGTGGACCAGCGCGACATATCGCTTCTTGATCTCGCGCTTGGAAAATTGCTGTCCCAGCTTGCGGTGGGCCACGTCGTTCTTGGCGACCAGGATGAGTCCGCTAGTCTCTTTGTCGAGGCGGTGGACGATGCCGGGCCGTAGTTCTCCACCTACATCCGACAGCGTGGCGAAGCGATGCAGTAACGCATTCACCAGGGTGCCGCGATTGCGCTCGTCCTCGGTCGCGCCCGCTCCGGCGTGCACCATCATTCCCGCCGGCTTGTTCACTACGGCTAAGTCATCGTCTTCGTAAACGATGTCGAGAGGAATGTCTTCGGCAATCGCTCGCAGCGGCGGAGGTTGCGGGCTGCCGAGGATGGTGATCTGCTCGCCGCCCCGCAGCTTGTACGACGGCTTGGCAGGAGCTCCGTCGACCAGGGCTTTCTCATCTTCCAGCAATTGCTGTACCCGCGAGCGGCTGATGTCGGGAATCTGCGCGGTCAGAAACTGATCGAGCCGCTGGCCAGCAGCTTCGACGGGAACGGCGATTGTGATGGGAAAACGTTCGGCGACCATCCGGGTCGAGAATACAACATCGGGCTCACCACAGAGACACGGAGACACAGAGGACTGATCATTCGAAAGACAACGGGTTCATGCTGATTAGTAATCGAGCGAGATTCAGGCCCCCGGAAATATAAACAGTGAAGGTTGAGGCAATTTGGAATCCAAGCGAAGTTATGCAAGACCTCAGATTGCCAGAGACTCCGTGCCTCTGTGGTAAATAGGAATTACCTTGCGGCTTTCAGCGGCATGGGCGGAGCCAGGGCTACGCGCCGCATCCACAGGACGCCGCCGAAGATGACCAGGCAAATCGCAATCGCCTGAGTACCGCTCATGAAGCCGAGGAATTCGCCGCGTCCGGGATCGCCGCGGAAAAACTCGATGAAATAGCGGCCGATGCCGTAGATGATCATGTAGGTGCCGATGATCTCGCCTTCGAACTTCTTGCGCCGGATTAGCCAGACCAGAAACAGGCAGTTGCAGAGTTCAAGCACCATCTCGTAAAGCTGGGTGGGATGCAACGGCACGTTTAGCGGAGTACCGACAATCTCGTTGGAGAGCGGATTGCGAAACGTTACCGCCCAGGGCACATGCGTCTCGCGGCCATAGCAGCAGCCGGCGGCGAAGCAACCCACGCGGCCAAACGCGTGTCCCAGCGCTAAGCCAGGCGCGAAAACATCACACGTCCGCAGCACCGGCATATTGTTGACCCGCATGTACCAGATGCACATCACCAGCGCGAGCAGAAGCCCGCCGGACCAGACGCCGGCCGCCTGTAAGGTTGCAAACGAGAAGGCGTGCTGCCGGAACTCGGGTTCGGTGATGAACATCAGCAACTTGGCCCCGACAATGCCCGAAAGAATGGCGATGATGCCGAGGTTCCAGAGTTTGTCGGGATCGAGGCCCTGCTCGCGGCCGAGTTTGACGATGAGCAGCAGACCGAAAATCAGGCCAAACGCCGCCATCAGGCCGTAGGTAGGAAGATTGAAACTGCCAAAGTGAAATAAACGGGGAAACACAGTTCTATTTTAGATGCTGGAGGGCGCTGTTCGCTTCTCGCTCTTCGCTTTTCGCCAAAAAGAAGCACGCTGTTCGCTTCTCGCCATTCGCGCTTCCTTGGACTTGAATAGCGCAGTTCGGTCCTCTAATTTTTGGACAAGTCGTGACTCACTTATGATCGAATTAAAGACGGTTGCCGATCCAGTGTGGCAGGACGTGGAAAGAAGCGAAGGGCGAACAGCGAGAAGCGAAGAGCAGCAGTCAAAAAGCCGACCCGCGGGGCCGTGTTTGAGTGGGCCGTCAATGAACCCGTCCTATACGGTGGGAACCCGCCGCAGCTCTTTAGGCATTTCCGCATGGCGGAACGTTGCACACCGAACCGAATACGAGTCGAGCTCCCTGTTCATTGAGCATTGGTTCAAAAAACGGTGACCACCAACACTAACTTTGCAGGCCGGCTATATGAACAGATGCTATGGAAAAGGCGTTCGGATGACAAGAGTTGCAGCGTAAATACTTGGCGAATTACGTGCTAAAGGACGGAAATACCCATCAAGGTGCCAGCTACGGACGCTCCTGGAAAAGAAACAGCATTGGCCCGCTTTCTTACCCGAGATTCAGCCAGACGTTATCCCGCCCGCCGATCTTCTTGCAGCACTTCATCCAGCGCTCCGGCCAGATGTTCGGCCTGCTCGTTGTAGTCGCTGGCGATGCAGTCGTATTTGCGCTTGAGAACGTGCAGTTCATCGGCGATATTCAGCGCGGCCAACACGGCGACCCGCAGGGAGTCGACAGTCGCAGCCTGCTGCGAGATCAGCCGCATCTTGTTGTCGACGTACTCCGCCAGTTGGGCGATGTACTCGGGATCGGAGCCCCGCAGATGATAGGTCTGGTCGTAGATTTCGACGCGGACATTGCCGCTGCCGTTCCCGTTCGACTGACTCAAACTCGCCTCCTGTTGCCGCTGATTGGTGGCCGGCGAAACGTGGTTAGTGAATCGTGGCCAGAAACCGCGCCATTGGGGTTGCTCTATCCACCAAACACAATCCACTGCTTATCATTATCCCGCCGATTCTTCCAAGGCCAAAGCATCAATTTGTCCGAGCATCTTTTCTACTCGGGTACGTACCTCCTCGCGCTCGCGGCGCAAGCTGACCAGTTCCTGGCGCATGGTCTCGACTTCTTCTTCGCGCTCGTCCAGTTGCGCGCGCAACCGGGTGACGTCTCGCTCGGCAACCGCCCGGGCCTCGCGCGCCGACTTCAGAAGCTCGATGGTACGGAGGATTTTTTCTTCCAGCGGCCGGAACTCTGTGGTGGAGGAGGATGCTGCTTCAACTGCATTTGCTGGCATATTGGATCCGCAACTCTCGTAATTTTTGCTGTTACGACGGCAGTATATCGCATGAAGTTTGCCTGCAGAGCGAGTAACGTAACGATTCGCTTCTCAAATATCGAAGACGAACCTGAATGTGCAACGTCTGTGGTGCACAAGACAGCAAGTTTGCCGATCCCGACGTTTTCCGGGCGGTTTTCTATCGGGACAGCTCGACGTCGTGGAAGCAACTAAACTGGTGAGAAGGGTTTGTTTGGCTGGAAGGTAAATTGACGACTTTGAGTTTGACCAAATCGCGATGGCTGGCGGTTGCGCTGCTTTTCTGGCTGGTGGCGCTGTCTGGCCTGGCCGGCGCCCAGGAGGAGCCTACCTTTCGCACCCAATCAAACGTCGTTCTGGTGCCCGCACTGGTCCGCGACAAGTCTGGCGAAGTTGTCTACGGGCTGCAGGCCAAGGACTTCATCATTGAAGACGACGGCGTGGTTCAAGCGACTCATCTGGATGAAGCGGCCGAGTCTGAGCCAGTGTCGCTGGTGGTCGCCGTGCAATGCGGGCGGCGGGCTGACTTCGAATTGCCTCGCATGCACGGACTGGGTCTGATGCTGCAGCCGCTGCTGGCCCAACCGGAAACCAAGGTCGCCATCGTCGCCTTCGACAGCCAGGTTCACGCCATTGAAAATTTCACCGGTAATGAGAACGCCGTCACCCGAGATCTGGAGGGGCTGCAGGCTGGTGATGGCGGCGCGGCGATTCTGGATGCCGTGAACTATTCGGTGAAACTGTTGGACGGTGTGCCTAAGAATCGCAAGCGAGTCCTACTGCTGATCAGTGAAACCCGCGATCACGGTAGCCATTCAGCAACCATCGACGATGTCATCAAAGCTCTGGGCAACAGCAATGTCGTGGTTTACACTCTGGCGTTTTCGCCGTCGAAGTCCAACGTGCTCGACACCCTGCGCGGGAACAACAATCCTGATCTGCGTCCTGAACAGACCGAGGTCCACGAAGGCCCGGACTTGTTGGCGCCGTTCCTATTAGCGGCGCAGGCCATGCGCAAGAATACCGCCAAGACGATTGCGTCACTAAGCGGCGGGGAATACCAGATGTTCGATTCGGCCAAAGGCTTCGACGCGCGTATGACCGACTTCGACAATCACGTGCATAGCCGGTACCTGCTGAGTTTTCAGCCAGCCCAACCGCATCCGGGCCTGCATCGGTTAAGCGTGCGATTGAAGGAGCCGGGAGACGTGACCGTGCTGGCACGCAGCAGCTATTGGGCGCAAGGATTGCAGCCGTGAGGGAAACGCCCGCGTTCAACCTTGCTGTCTGAATTGTCATTACGAGGCTGACTGTCCGAATGTCGTCACCGCCCGTGCTCTCTGATTGTCATTACGAGCGCCCGGGTTTGGCTCGAGGAATCTGCTTTTTTCCGGCGCCCGGGGAAAGCAGATCCCTCGCTGCGCTCGTGATGACAATTCAAAATTCGGATACTCGCTTGTTTCGTGACGACAATTCGGAAGATCCCGCGGCTGAACGAAACACTACTGTGCCCGCAGCATCCCGCCCAGCGCTTCCAATTTAGCGATGATCTGCGCCGACCACTGCGCCACTTCGTCGTCACGCAGGGTGCGCTCCTTCGACTGGAATTCGGCGTGGAGAAGCACGGAGTACTTGCCTGCGCCAACTTTCTCGCCGCGGTAGATTTCCGCCGGAACAAAGTTGCGCAATTCTCCGAGGCTTAGTTCGGCGACCGCCGACTTGATGCCTTCAAAGGTGACTGCATCGTTGAACACAAAAGAAAAATCGCGCTCCACCGCCGGAAACTTGGAGATGGGCTGGTACCGCGGTTCCCGCAAGGCATGCCGGTAGAGTCGATCCAGCATGATCTCCGCCGCATACACTTCCTGGCGCAACTTGCGCGCAGCTGCCAACTCAGGATGCAGTTGTCCGAAGTGCGCCACGGTCTTGCCATCCATCACCACTCGAGCAGACCGGCCTGGATGGAAGTACTCCGGAGTCTGGGCGTCGAAGTACAGGGACTGATGCTGGAAGGCGGACAGCAGTTCCTCGATGTCGCCCTTCATGTGGAAGAAGGTGTAGGGCTGCGCGGCCGCGTGAACATTCTTAGTGAACGCATCGCCGGTAGCGACGAAGCCAAGATGCCGGCGCTCGCCATGACGGTCGCCCAACTTTTCGAAAACCTGGCCTGCCTCGAACAGCCGCACGTTACTGGTTCCACGATTGAGGTTGTAGCTCACCATGTTCAGCAGGCCGGGCAGCAGCGAGGTTCGCATATAGCCGGCCTCGTCGCTCAAGGGATTGGCGAGGGCCAGCGGTTCACCTCCGCCGAAGGTCTTTGCATCCTGCTCCGAGATGAAGGTGATCGAGATCGACTCGTCATATCCCAGCCCGAGCATAGTTTCGCGCACCTTCGCATTCTTACCTTCGTCCGGTAGTGCGACGACTGCACCCACGAAGGCCGGCAGGGTGTTGGGAAACCGGTTGTAGCCGTAGATGCGCGCCAGCTCTTCCAGCAGGTCGATCTCACGCTCGATATCGAGGCGCCAGCTGGGAATCAAGACCGAGAAGTCCACGGATATCGCAGTCGTCTTACTAGTAAGATTAGGGGGCTCCGTCTTGGTGGTGAGAGGTTCGTCCTCCGGATCGCTGGGCAGACGGTGATCCGGGGAGACGCTGGCGATTCCAAATCCCAGCCGGCGAAGGATCCGCTCGATCTGGTCGTGAGCGATGTCGATGCCCAGGTTGCGGCGAACCTCGCAGCGATGCAGCAGGAGCGGAGCGCGATCCAGCTTGCGGGCAACCGTATCGATCCGTCGGCCTTGCAACTCGCCGCCGGCGCTTTGCAGAATCAGCTCCGCCACGCGATCGCAAGCCAGGGGCGTAATACCCCAATCAGCGCCACGCTCGAAACGATGCGAGGCATCGGTGTGCATGCCGTGGCGCTTGGCCATGGCGCGAACCGTCGCCGGATCGAACCATGCCGACTCGATCAGCACGTTCTTCGTTCGCTCGGTGATCATCGAATCGAAGCCGCCCATCACTCCTGCCAGAGCAACCGGCTTTTTGGCGTCGGCGATGACCAGATCGTCGGTGCTGAGCTTGCGATCAACGCTGTCCAGTGTCTTCAGCACCTCGCCTGCGCGGGCCCGGCGCACGATGATCGTTCCGCCCTCCAGCAGGTCGAGATCGAAGGCGTGCGTGGGATGGCCCAGTTCGTTCAGGGCGTAATTGGTGGCATCGGCGGCATTGTTGATCGAGCGCGATCCCAGCAGTTCCAGGCGAGTGGCGATGTGCTTCGGCGACGGCCCAATTTCCACGTTGCGCAGAACACGAGCCGTATATCGCGCGCAACCCCGGGCATCTTCAACGACGATTGGAAAACCATTGGGTGTCATCCCGACCGGAGGAGGCGCGGTTTTCGCTGCGGCAGTGGAGGGACCTGCTGTTCTGCCCGGCAGCTTCGGCTCAACTTTCTTCAGCGCGATATCGTAGATCGCCGAGGCCTCGCGAGCCACGCCATAGTGGTTCATGGCGTCAACGCGATTGGTGGTGAGGTCCATCTCGTAGACGGTGGCGCCGTTTTCTTCCTGGACAGACTCCACCGCAATTCCGGCCGAGGTCAGATCCTCGGCGAGTTGGCGATCATCGGCCGTGATGTTGACGAACTCACGCAGCCACGCGGGTAGGATTCTCATTCGTTTCTCGCGGGGGGTTGCTGGACCCACCATATCCCAAGATCCAAATCGACCAATAACCGGACTTCGTTTCGCTTCATCTCAATCGGGTAACCGGCGTGGTCGAGAAGAACATTGGGCGGATTCCCGGGAACGATTTTCCAAACGCCCCTTTTCTCTGACACTGCCTTTGTGGTTCCTCCCTCGATGAGGTCGAAAGTTCCATCCGACCTCAGAACGAGGTGGTTCATGTTGTAATCCGTCTCCCGGCTCGCTGGGTTCTTCGACACGTAGCTGTAGCTCCCCGCAATCATGTCCGGTCCAACTGGCGGCTGCTGAGGACGACACCCTCCCAGAGCGCAGCTCGTCGCAATTAGCATCGCTAGTGGTAATCGTGGCTTCGTGGCTGTGGTTAATGGCGAATGGCAGCGATGTTGTGGCGAATTTTTCCTATGCGTATCGCTCAATATCTCTCCTATGCGAACTGCTCCAGAAACCGCACGTCGCCCTCATAGAACAACTGGATCTCCTCTACCTCGTACTTCAGAATCGCAATGCGCTCCACGCCCATGCCGAACGCGAATCCGCTGATCTTTGACGAGTCGTAGCCGTTCTGCTTCACGAAATCGAAGACATTAGGATCGACCATGCCGCAGCCCAGTAGCTCGATCCAGCCACTGTTCTTGCACTTGCGGCAGCCTTTGCCGCCGCAGAAGATGCAGCTGACCTGCATGTCGGCGCTGGGTTCAGTGAAAGGGAAGAACGAGGGATAGAAGCGCGTCTTCACCGACGAGCCGAACAGCGCCTTCATGGCGTGATCGAGCGTGCCCTTCAGATCGCAGAAGGTGATGTTGGTATCGACGGCCAGTCCCTCGACCTGGTGGAAGACGGGCGAGTGAGTTGCGTCGAGCGGATCGTTGCGATGCACTTTCCCGGGAATGACGATGCGCACCGGCGGCGGCTGCTTCTCCATGGTACGAATCTGCACTGGAGAAGTGTGGGTGCGCAGCAGCAGGCGATCGCGCGCGGCTTTGCTCTCCTGGCCCGCGATGAACAGGGTGTCTTGCGTATCGCGTGCGGGATGGTTGGGCGGAAAGTTCAGCGACTCGAAATTGTAGTAGTCGGTCTCGACCTCAGGCCCTTCGCCGACGGAGTAGCCCATCGCCTTGAAGACCGCGACGATCTCGTCCATCACGCGCAGGACGGGATGCTTCACGCCGATGGGACGCTGAATGCCGGGCAGGGTGATGTCGAGACGCTCGGAGGAGAGCTTGGCTCGCAGGGTGTATTGCTCCGACTCCTCCTGTGGAATCGCTATTGGATGGCCATCGATATCACGAACTGGTATCGATACCCAATGCCGTCGGTTTTCTACGGATTGTTCAACTATCGGCTTAAGACTATTGATGCGCCTTCCGATTTCCTTCTTTGCGCTGGAGGGAGCGCTCTTCAGCCACAGATCATTGACCTGAGTCAGGATGCCGTTCTTCCGAGCCAGCCAGCGATCGCGAAACGACTTCCATTCGGCATCTGACGACACCGCCTCAGCCTCATTGAGCAGCGCTAAGTGAAGCCCGTTCACGGCTCGGTCCAGCGCGTCGGGTGAGTAGTCTTCGAGTTTGGGGACGGTGTACATGGGCCATCTTTCCGAATTGTCATCCCGACCGACGGCTTCAGCCGGAGCGGAGGGATCTGCGGTTCGCCCGCCGAAAATCTGTACCGCCCCTGAAGGGGCTCAATCAAAATTACATGCCTACCCAGCGCTGAAGCGCTGGGCTAAGCTCTTTCGTCCCGCTTTGCGGGACTGAGTTCAAGCGAGTGCACTGAGCACAGCGTAAGAAGGCATTTCCAAGAAACCAACCCCCTCGAAAGGTTCAACCAACTCATCTCGAGGCAAGAAAACTCGGATGTGATTTCCGTTTCTTCTTCTTTCTTCTCTGTGTTCTCCGTGCCTCTGTGTGAATCTTTTTCGGTCTCCCTGCCTCTGTGGTGAGAATTCTTCATCCGCAAACACAACGGGCGGCCTGGTGGGCCGCCCATCGGAAGTCACTGCAATGTTTCTGGGATGGGCGGATTATGCCACTGCGGCTTGCGCCTGCTTGCACAACGCCGTAAACCCAGAGGGATCGGTTACTGCCAGATCGGCAAGGATCTTGCGATCCAACTCGATGCCGGCCTTCTTCAAGCCGTTGATGAATACGCTATAGCTGAGGCCGTTCAGCTTGGCCGCGGCGCCGATGCGCACAATCCAGATGGAGCGGTACTGGCGCTTTTTCTGTTTGCGGCCGCTATAGGCGAACTTCAGCCCGCGCTCGACTGACTCTTTCGCCGAGCGGTAGAGTTTTGATTTTGTTAAGTAATAGCCACTGGCGCGCTCAAGTATTTTTTTGCGGCGGGCGCGGCGTTTGGTTCCACGTTTTACGCGAGGCATTGCTGCTCCTTTTTCAAATCGCTAAGCGGCTGGAGGTAAGAAGTTGACCACGCTCAATCGCTCGAGGGGCCGGAAATACCTCTTCACGCGCTGTTTCCCGTCGCAACCTGGTGATTCGCGCCGGGTGCCGCACTGTGCGGCGAATCCATATTCCAGACTCTGAATCGGGTTGCGATGGAAGAACCGCAGAGGCTAAAGCCCGGCTCAACCCACCTTCCACGGCACGGCTGAAGCCGTGCCCTTTCCAACCCGAGTCGCGGCAGAGCCGCTAGTAAGGGATCATGCGGGCAATCTTCTTCTGATCCGCCTTATCCAGAATCGTATCTCGATCGAGCTGGCGCTTGCGCTTGGTTGCTTTAGAAGTCAGGATGTGGCGCTTGAACGCGTGACCGCGTTTGATCTTGCCACTGCCAGTCTTATGGAAGCGCTTCGCCGCTCCGCTATGTGTTTTCAGCTTCGGCATAGTGTCTTTCTATTACAACATACAAACCGCAGATTCGGCCACTCGGGAGCGAACGCTACTGCTGTTGCTGCGGTGGCGCTGGCGGCAGAGCAGCAGGCTTGTCCGGCTTCGGTGCCTGCGGTTTCGCTTCCTTGGGAGGCTTGGCCGGAGCTTGCACCTTGGGCGGCGCCAGGATCAAGTGCAGGGTGTTGCCTTCCTGCCGCGGCCGGAACTCCACGATGGCCTTGTCGCCCAAATCCTGAATCAGCCGATCCAATATTCCGCGTCCCAAACTCTGCCGGGTCATCTCACGTCCCCGGAAAAAGATGGTGGCTTTCACCTTGTCGCCTTCGCCCAGGAAGCGCAGCACATGGTTCTTCTTGGTGTCGTAGTCGTGATCGTCCACATTGATGCGGAACTTCACTTCCTTGACCACAATCTGGTGCTGATGCTTCTTGGCTTCGCGCTCGCGCTTTTCCTGCTGGTACAGGTATTTCCCGTAGTCCATGATGCGGCAAACAGGAGGTTGAGCGGTGGGCGAGACTTCTACCAGGTCGAGAGTTTTTTCGCGGGCAATCTTCAGGGCATCGAAGGGCGTCATAATCCCCAGCTGGTTGCCCTCGTCGTCGATTACGCGAACTTCACGGACACGAATGCGTTCATTCGTGCGGATAAAACGTTTGTCGATACAGTCCTCCGCAGTAACTGCAATACTGTGAAAAGTATAGCATGAGAACAAGGCTGAAACTGCGGCTAGAATTGCCCGCACTGGGCTGTTCTGAACTTCTCATGTCGAGACACTCAGGTCGCGATGCCTGGGCAAATCACAAGACCGGCATTTGTCGCCGATACCAAACCTTCTTCCACAGACGGGACATTTTAGCGAAGAAGGTTACGTAGGGAGTATAGGCAATCACAATAGCCGCCCAAGCCAGCGCGAGCCAGACCGGAAGAGCCGCCAGTGGGCTAGTGCTTTCCGGGAAAAACTTCAAGCCAATGAGGACGGCAATTGCAAATGGCACTAAAGCGAGAGCGTGATACCACTTCTTGAAGAATTGTTGTCGAGCCGCTAAACGTGCAGCGCTCGGTACATCATCTAAGCACCTGATTTTCGAGTGTTCCTTTTGCACGATATTCTCTGCGCTTACCGCCCTAGTCAAAACAGTTGGTGAGTTCGTCAAAAGAGTTGGGCTTTAGCCCCGGGACTCATTTTGCAGGGGCTGAAGCCAATTTTTCGTTACGCTGTTTGGCACGACTGAAAGTCGTGCCCTGACACAAAGCAAGACTTCTCAGGTGAAACAGGTTCAGAGACTTGGCAAGCTAGCGAGCCAATGATGGCATCCCGCCGAAGCGCCTCAACCAAAACACTTGCTCGTTGATTTGCGGCGTGCGCGCCACGCACATGCGACTTCAGATAGTTGTCGGTCAACGCTTCCGTAAACTCTCCATCGAAGTGAGTCAGCGTAATGGCTTCCACTTCACGTCCCACGAATGACTCCATGAACTCGAGCTTCTTTCCGGCAATCAGCTCGCGCAGTACGCGATTGCGTTCGCGCGCGACTTGCACCGGAACCTGTTCTGGCATTTCAGCTGACGGTGTTCCCGGCCGCGAGGAGTAGGTGAAAACGTGCAGGTACGTGAATGGCAGGCGCTCGATGAACGCCCGCGTCTGTTCGAAGTCGTCATCGCTTTCGCCCGGGAATCCGACCATCACATCCGCTCCGATGGCAGCGTCGGGCATGGCGCGGCGGATGCGCTCGATGCGATCAGCATAATGCCACGGCCGGTACTTGCGATGCATCTTGCGCAGAATCTTGTCGCTGCCCGATTGCAGAGGCACGTGCGCATGCTTGCAGATGCGCGGCGACGATGCGACGAGGTCGATCACCTCATTGGTCCAGTCCATGGGTTCGACCGAGCTGATGCGAATTTTCTCAATGGGTGTGCTATCCAAGATCGCGCGCAGCATGGTGGCAAAATTCGTTCGAGGCGTGAGCTCACGTCCCCAGCGGCCCAGATTGATGCCCGATAACACAATCTCGCGATAACCGCCGGCGACCAGCGCGTCGACTTCACGCAGCACTTGCTCCAGCTTAAGCGAGCGACTCCTCCCACGCACATACGGGATAATGCAGAACGAGCAGCGATTATTGCAGCCATCCTGTACTTTAAGGTTGGGACGGGTTTTCCCGAACGATCCGCTCTCGAAGACAGGCGCGGCCATCAATTCCGTATGGGCGAAAATGTCACCGACGATGACATTGGAGGCAGCGGCGTTGCCGATTTCGGTGAGCGGCACAAATCCGGTGTCGCGAATCAAAGGTGGAACGAAGTTCGCCAGTTCGTGCTTATGGGAATTGCCGACGACCAGGCTAACTCCCGGCAGCGCTGAGAGTTCCATTGGGGCGCGTTGCGCATAGCAGCCCGTCACCAGGATCTTGGCTTGCGGATTTTCGCGATGAATGCGGCGAATGGCGGCGCGAGCGTCCTGATCGGCGGAGGAAGTGACCGTGCAAGTGTTCAGGATGACGACTTCGGCGTTAACGGCGCAGCCGGCTGGTTGCAGGCCGCGGTCGAGCAGTTGGCGCTCAATAGTGGCGCCGTCCGCCTGGGTGGCGCGGCATCCGAAGTTCTCCACATGATAAGTCGCCACAAAGCTATTATACTGAGCGGAGATGTGGACCCGTTTTGCGCGTTCAGCTCTTTAAGGGATGTTCGGATCAGCCCATCAGCAGCGCAAAGCGGATTCTAAGAATCGCGGCAACACAGCAGCCAACCTCTGCATCTAACCAAGCCGCTTAGTTGCCACTGGATTAAAACCCTGGAGCTACCCATGAAACGCCGCATCCTTCTGGTTGATGACGAATTGGCAATTCTGCTGACGCTTCGCGCAATTCTGGAAATGAACGGTTTCGAGGTAGAAACCGCTGCCTCGGCCAAGGAAGCGCAGTACAAGTTGAAAAAGGGCGTCTTCGAGATGGTCATCACCGACATGCGCATGGAGAACGAAACCTCCGGCTATGACGTGATTCGAGCTGCCCGCGAGCAAGCCTATAATCCGGCAACGGCCCTGCTGACCGCCTATCCCGCGCTGGGCAGTGAGTGGCAAGACAACGGAGCGCACTCCCTGCTGGTAAAACCCGTCAACACTCCAGAACTCCTGCGCCAACTGGAAGCGCTTCTGATAACCCATCAAGACCACAAAGTGCTGTCGCAGAAGTTAGGCAAGGCGGCTGCGGGCAAAGCCGTGAATCCGGCAACTGCAAAGCCCGACCGCCGGGTCGCAGGGAAGGCTGGCGACTAGCGCTACCGGGAATCTGAAATCCAAATTTTATTCGCCGGGAAGACCGGCAAGGTCGCAGCTTCGCGTCTACTGAGCGCTGCGCGTGGAAGGCAGACTGGGAAGAGGCAAGGTCCAAAGCAACGCGGGATCCAGATAGGCCCCCTGCCAACGTACGGCGACGTGAAGATGCGGTCCGGTGGCGCGACCGGTCGCTCCGCTGAGTCCGACCTGCTGGCCCTTTTCGACCTTTTCACCCTCCTGTACCTCCAGCCGGGACAGGTGCATGTAGAGCGTCATGAACTGCTGGCCGTGATCGATGATGACGCAATTGCCCTCGTAGAACAGTTCCCGGGCGAGCACGACCTCTCCGGAATTGGAGGCCGTTACCGGCGATCCGGGCTTGGCGTGATAATCCAGGCCGCGGTGAATGCTGGCGAGCTTGCCGTTGAAGGTGCGGCGCGTACCGAAACCTTCGGAGACGGTGGTATCGATGGGAGGGACAAACTTGCCTGACCATTCCGGCTCGGCAATTTCGTGCGCGAAGGCAATTTTCTTGAACTCCTTATCGGCATCGATGCGGCGAAGAGTTTCGGCATCGGGCTGCACGTAGCGCTGGGGCACACGCAGGGTTTCGGTTTTATAGTTTGCCGCCTCTACCAATACGTTGCGTTCCTGGCGAATCATTTTTCCATCCGGCAGGGATGCCTCAAGCTCGAGTTTGTAAGTGCCGGGCTTGGCCTCGACGTCGACGCCTGCCAGGCCATACCAGACGTGAGCGGCACCGGGGAAGAATACGATCTCGTGTTGCATCCATTTACCGCGCACGGCCGCAGGCGAACCTTCTACTTCAAGCTTGAAGAGGCAGGGCGATCCGGTCGCCAATTGCTGAGGGCTCCAGGAAACATTCTGGAAGGGCTGGCCTTCACCGGCGGCGGGCCAAACTTGTGCAGTCAATGTCAGAATCGTCAGCAAGAGCTGAAAGTAGATACGCATCTCACCCTGTGTAGAGCCTAACCGATGTCTGTGGAGGCACACCACAACCTTTGCGTCCGCGGCACGGAGGTAGCTGGCGCTATAGGATGACTGAAATGCGGTGGGTCAGGCAGTAGCAGCGCTGGTTCGGCGTTGCTGGAAGCACTCCCGACAGAAGACTGGCCGACCCTGCGTAGGTTTGAAGGGCACGGTGGTCTCTTTTCCACATCCGGAACAGCTGGTTCGGGTCTCCACCTTCGAATAGTTGCCACCTGGCGCAGTGGCTCCCAGGGTGGAAGCACGTTTAGACTTGCAGATCTTGCAACGTTTGGGTTCGTTCTTGAACTGTTTATCGTGGAAGAACAATTGTTCCCCGGCGGTAAAAACGAAGTCAGCTCCGCAATCAATACACTTCAGAACCTTATCCTGGAATTCCATGGAGAGTTGCTCCCTTCAGCCCGCGACTCCCAAACCCTGGACGGGGTCAAGTTGCGACTGCGCGGAAGAACCGGACTGAGCGTGCCAGCCGGCAGTCACAAATTTCCAGTGCTCAGGTCTATCTACCCGGGTTCGGCCCACCATGCGTAACGGCATGGCCCAACTTAGTAAGACTGCGGTACCACCGGATGAACTCTCTAACCAGGAAGGAAAAGCAAGGGCCGCCCTCAGAACGGCGGCCCCGCTATGAATTAGTCCTGCTCTTTCCGAGCCTTTTTGCGGCTGCGCTTGCGCGCCAGCGCTTCTTTCACTCGCTTTTTTTCGCCCGGCTTGAGGTAGAAGGAGTGACGCTTCACTTCCTTGATAATGTCCTCTTGCTGGACTTTGCGTTTAAAACGTCGCAGGGCATTTTCTAAAGATTCGCCCTCTTGAATGCGAACTTCCGCCAAACGGGAAACACCCCCAAACTCGTCCCAACTGGACTCTACTAGTTATCCCTAGGTTACAGTCGTAAGTCAAGGAAAGAGTGATGACCACGCCGTTAACTTAAGGCCTATATAAGAGTAGCACTAACGTCGACTGGACGGCATTATCCTTATCAAAAGCTGAGCCTTACAGACAACTGCACCTGCCGTGGTGCATAGGCATTGGTAGCCGTCAGGAACTGCGAGTTCATCAAAAACTCGCCCGGATATTTCGTTCCGCCCACCGTGGTGGAGTAGGCGACAAACTGTCCGGCAGCATTGTAAAAGCCGTCGTCGCTGATTTGCACGCGAGCGTTGGTGCGGTTGAAAAGGTTGAAGGACTCGGCTATGAAATTCAGCGTTGCATGCTGACCGCAGCGCACGTTTCGAGTGACCCGCATATCGGTGCTGAAGTAGTCCGGGCCAATGAAAGCATTTCTGCCGTAGCCCGGCAGGCGATCATTGTAGATATTGCCGTCACCGTTGGGATCGCCCGCTATAGTGGCGTTGATGGGGCGTCCCGATCCGGCAGTAAGAACGCTGGAGAGCTTCCAGTTGTTGGCTATGCGGCCGAAAACTCCTTGACCGAACTGGAACTTCGGTTCGGCCACCCAGGACGCTACGAAACGATGTCGCTGGTCGTTAACACTGGGCCCGCGCTCCAGTGAAGTGGCGTAGGAGTCCTGAACATTTCCCGAACGTCCAACGACGAGCGCGTCCTGTCCGTCGTCGACGGCTTTGGCCAAGGTGTAGCCCACCTGAAAGTACATACCACGGCTCATCTGCCGCTTTACGGATACAGTCATGCCGTTGTAGATGCTGCTGGATTGCGATTCGAAGGAATTGATGGCTCCCAATTGCGGATCGGGCCTCTGCAGTTGATTGATACAAGGTGGGTAGGGACAAGTCACCGACTGTGTAGTCTGCTCGGTGGTAAATGAGGCCACATCATACATTCCGAGCAAAGCAGAACCGGTATCGTTGTAGACCGGATAAGCGGTGATGGTGGGCGCCGGAAGATTCACGTCGAGCGAGCGAATTAAGTGCAAGCCGTGCACATATTCATAACTCACCGTGGCGATAATGTTGCGTCCAAATTCGCGCTGCATGGTTAAGTTGGCCTGCTCGGTGTAGGGAGTCTGGAAGTTAGGTGCGAAAGCTGAGATCTGCGTCGTCACCAAACCGGCCAGCGACGCCGGTGGATTGCAAATCGCCGTTCCGGGGGGGCAATTCACCAGTGGATTGGGGTAGGTTGGAAATAAAGCGGCTTGCGCCGGGACCATCAGATCGAGAAAAAGTTGGCTCTGCTGGATGCCGTTGTCGGTGGCTACTTGGGAGGCATACATCGCGGGAATAGGCATATAGAAAACGCCGCCGCCGCCTCGAATAACCAGCGCGTGAGTTCCCCCGAGTGCGTAAGCGAAACCCAACCGCGGCGCGAAATTGTTAAGGTTGGTGGGGATTTTTCCGGACGGCGCGTACAGCGGATTGGTCACCAGCTTTCCGGGCTGGAAGGTCTGCAAGTCATAGCGAATGCCGGCGTTCAAAGTAAAGTTGCGGGTCACGCGAATGGTGCTTTGCGTGAAACCCGAATACAAGCGCGAGTCAGGATGCGAAACCGGATTCCCGAAGTCCTGCATGTAATAACGCGGGACATCGTGAGCATAAGCCTGAAGCGGCGTCAGCGGTTCTCCGTATGTCATGGGAGCAAACGTCCACGGGTTTACCTTGACGTCGTCGAAGTAATATTCTCCGCCGAACAAGTATGGATAGTAGTTGTAGACCCAGGCCTGGATGAAGTCGCCACCGAACTTCCAATGCACCCGGCTGGTTTCGTAGCTTAGGGTCTCGCCGGCGAAGAACTTATGCTCGCGCGTGTCCTGGGGAAGGGTAGTGGATCCGCCAAATCCGGCGATGACGTCGTAGATTTTTGTCCAGGGCTGATCAGAGTTGGCGCTGGCTGTTTGCAAGTCGCGGGAGAACTGCAAGCGCAAGTTCGTGGCGAGTTTGCTGGTCCAGGCGCTGGTCAACGATGCGGCTACGCTTTCTGTCTTGACGTCCTGGCTCCCATTGCCGCTCTCCGCATAGCCTGTGATCGGGCTCGAGGGATCGAAGAACTCGTTGTTGACACCGTTCAGGCGGGATGTGCTCAAACGCAGGAAGGCGAATTGTTTGGGTGACAGTGTGAAGTCCAGCTTGGCGAAGCCGGCATTGCCCTGCATGTTGGTGGGATAGGTACCGCCCATGCTGTTCAGGTGGGCCGCCGCGGCCAGCACGAGTGCCTTGTCAGTGTAGTCGTAATCGGTGGGCTGCGCGACTATGAGTGAGGCCCCGTTGGCGAATTGCATGATCGAGGGCACGGTCAGCAGGTGCTCGTCGAATCCCGCGTAAAAGAAAATACGGTCTTTGCGGATCGGTCCGCCGAGGGTCGCGCCAAACTGTTGCTGGCGATCGTCAGGCTTGCTGGTGGCATACGGCTGTTGCGCGTCGAAGTCACGATCGCGCAGATAGTAGAAGTCCGTACCGTGCCATTGATTGGTGCCTGACTTGGTGGCTACGTTGAACACCGCGCCCCCAGCCCGGCCCTGCTCTGCGCTGTAGGAGTTGGACGAAACCCGAAACTCTTTGATGACTTCGTTGCTGAACTGGTAGGGCGCGCGATAGCGGCCATTGGCCTGGGCATAAAACGTATTGTTGTCATCGGCGCCATCTACCTGGAAGTTATTGGAGAATCCGCGGACTCCGCCAAACGACAGATCTCCATTGGAATCGGAGGTGAGACCGCGCGGATCTTGCACCACAGCCGAAGAGAGCAAGGCGAGATCGGTAAAGCGGCGTCCGTTCAGCGGCAAGCCCTGGATCGCTTGTTGCTCGACGACGTCTGAAAGGCCGCTGCTTTGAGTGTCGATGGTGATAGGTTTTGCGGTGACGGTGACAGTCTGGACAGGTACGTCCGGCGCCAGTCGCATTTGTACCACCGAAACTCCGCCGACCAGCAGCTCCACTCCGTGGCTGGTCTTGGTCGCCATGCCGGGCGCCGAAGCGCTGACATCGTAGCGGCCGGGCGGCAGCATGCCAAAGATGAAAGCGCCTTGCGCATCGGCGACCGCCTGCAGGTGAAAACCTCTGCCGGGATCGGACACGGTGATGACGGCCGAGCCGATACGCGCGCCGCTGGCGTCTTCAATGACGCCCTGCAAAGACGTAGAGCCATCCTGGGCGAGCGATATTGCCGGTGTCAGCATCAGCGCAATGACAATAGCAATGCCAGATAGCAAGAAATAAACGAGACCGAATGGGTGGCGCAACACCAAAAGGGGTCTGGTTCGCATGGGGAAAGTTGGCCTCACAGTCGCTGCTCTTTATTTTCGAAAGAGCGGGATTATGCGGTCTGTGATGTGGGCATTAAGCCCGCACGAAAGGCCAATGCCGGATTGGGAGCGGATTGTACTTTCGTAACTGTTTAAATTTTGGACAGAGGGATCGCGAGACCATCGACTTCAATACAAAGGGCACGATTCCAAGGCTGGATTCGTTCTTGAGGTTGACGCCCCGTCGCGATATCGTGTGTCAGAACCGAGTGCGGAGGAACCGCTGCTTGATGAGGCCGTCACACTTGATCCCGGCGTTGCTGATTCTGATGACAGTCTCCGCGGCCGGACAGTCGAATGCTTCGCCGGCAAAGCCGCGTCACTGTTCCTTGTCAGACAACAGCGGAAAGCAAATTCCGTATCCCGAGGCTTTGAGAGGCAGTGGAATCGAGGGAACGGTTATCCTGGAAGCCGTGATCGATGAAAAGGGCTGCACTGAAGCCGTTTCTGTGGTGCAAAAGCTAAATCCTACCCTCGATCAGCTTGCCAGGCAGACGGTCGAGTCGTGGCAGTTCCCACCGGCCAAGAAGGACGGCAAACCGGCTCGGGTGATGGTGCGCATTCACGTAGATTTCAAAGACACAGGCAGTTAGCGATGCCCCATTCCATTAGGCGGCCTTAGCGTTGGGTCAGCGTGACCCGCGGACCGGTTTCCTGGCTGCGTTGACCGCGAAAAACGCGCATGGTACCGTACTTAGTTACACCAACCTCAACCGCGCGTTCTGTGCGCCGAAGGATTCCGGTTTGTCTTCTGAAACCCAGGTAGCTACCCCCGTTCGCAAGACTGCCCTGAATGCGATCCATCGCCAATTGGGTGCCAAAATGGTCGACTTCAACGGTTGGGACATGCCAGTCGAATATCCCTCCGTGGGCGGCTTGATGAAGGAGCACCTGGCGGTTCGCAACGGGGTGGGCGTTTTCGATGTCAGCCACATGGGCGACATCCGCATCTCGGGACCGCAAGCGCTGGAGGCGGTGCAGCGCATTACCATGAACGACGCTGCGGGCATGGGCATCGGGCAGTGCCGCTACTCGGCCATGCTTTATCCCGAGGGAACGTTTGTCGACGACGTCATCGTGCACCGCATGGGCGAGGAAGATTACATGCTGGTGATCAATGCCGGCACGCGCGAGAAGGACGTGAACTGGGTCACTGACAATACTCGCCAGTTCGACTGCAAGGTCGAGAATCTCAGCGACAATTTCACCCAGATCGCCATCCAGGGTCCGAAGGGCGTCAATACTCTGCAGAAGCTGACCGACGCGGACCTGTCGCAAGTGAAGTTCTACTGGTTTACCCACGGAACCGTTTGTGGATTGCCGAACATTTTGATCGCCCGCACCGGATACACGGCCGAGGACGGCTTCGAGATTTACGTTCCCACTGACGAGGCGATCAGTGCCCGGGTGTGGAACGAAGTGCTGGAAGCAGGCAAGGAGTTCGGCATCGTGCCCTGCGGACTGGGCGCGCGCAATACGCTGCGCCTGGAAGGCAAGCTGCCGCTCTATGGGCACGAGATTTCGGACACGATCAACGTGTGGGAGGCCGGACTGGATCGCTTCCTGAAGATGGAAAAGGGCGAGTTCATCGGCCGCGATGCATTGGATAAAGCCAAGGCCGCGGGTATCAAGCGAACGCTGGTTGGGCTGGAGTCGGTGGATCGCGGGATTCCTCGCGATGGGTACACGGTTTTCGATCTCGGCGGCAAAGAAATCGGATACGTGACCAGCGGTTCGTATGCGCCGTTCTTGAAGAAGAACATCGCGCTGGCTTACGTGCCGGTCGAGCAGTCAGAGATCGGCAACGAGGTTACGGTCCGGTGCCGGTCGCTTCCGGTAAAGTGCAAAGTTGTGCCAACGCCGTTTTATAAGCGCCCCAAGAAGCAGTCGTAGTTCGTTTTGGTCTGTCATCATCCAAAGTGTTTGCCGATGCACCGTCGGGTGCCGAGGAGGAAAGCAAAATGGCTTATCCCGTAGATTACAAGTACACCAAAGAACATGAGTGGCTGAAAGTCGACGGCAAAACCGGCACAATCGGCATTACCGATTACGCGCAGAACTCGCTCGGCGATATTGTCTTTGTTGAATTGCCGAAGGTGGGCTCGGAGATTGCCGCCGGCAAAACGTTTGGCTCGGTGGAGTCGGTGAAGGCCGTCTCCGATTTATTTGCCCCCGTAACCGGCACCGTGACGGAAGTGAATGAAGCGTTGAATACCGCGCCCGAACAGGTCAACAAAGACGCCAATAAGACGTGGATGATCAAGGTCACGTTGAAAGATCCGGGCGAGGCCAACCAGTTGTTGTCGGCCGCCGATTACGAAAAGTTTGTCGCCGAAGAGGGCGGCCACTGAGGCCTTGCAAAAAATGGTTGACGGGTCGTATCAGGGCATGACTTTAGTCGTGCCGAACGAATCTGTGAAGATCAGGGCTTTAGCCCCTGCAATAACAGTGCTGGCAAGGGCTGAAGCCCAAGTTATTAAAGGGCGGATACGGCACGTCTGAAGACGTGCCCTGATACAAAGCCAATGTAGCTAGCGCCCTGACAAAACGATTTGCCTAATGGTTCTACGATCTCCATTCATAACTTCGCCCAGGAAAGTAACAGGTATCCATGCGCTATCTTCCTAAATCGCCCGCCGATCGCGAAACCATGTTGCGCCAGATCGGAGCGAAATCGATTGACGACTTGTTCGCCGCCATCCCCGCCGAGTATCGCTTCAAGGGCGATCTCGGCATTCCGCGCTCCTATGCCGAAGGCGAGATTGTCGACTTCTTTCGCCAGCGCGCAGCCGAAAGCGCGCAAGGCTACGCCACCTTTCTCGGCGCCGGAGCGTATTCGCACTATCGGCCGCTGGTTATCGATTCGCTGATTTCGCGCGGCGAGTTCTTCACGGCTTACACGCCGTATCAGCCTGAGATCGCCCAAGGCACACTGCAGTCGATCTTCGAATTTCAGACCATGATCTGCGAGCTGACCGGCATGGACGTGGCTAACGCCTCCATGTATGACGGTTCGACTGGCGCGGCTGAAGCGCTGATGATGGCCTCGCGCATCACCGGGCGCTCCAAGTCGGCGGTGGCTGCCACCGTTCATCCCGAGTATCGCGAGGTGATTACTACCTACGCGCGCTACCAGGGCATGCCGATTTCCACCTTCGGCTACGGCAAGGATGGCCGCGTCGATGTAGACGAGTTGGCCATGGCGATCGACGACGATACAGCGGGCGTGCTGATCCAGTCGCCCAACTTCTTCGGCACCATTGAAGACGTGGCTGCGGTTGCCGAGATCGCGCACGACAAAGGCGCGCTACTGATCGTCTCCATTGCCGAAGCAATTTCGCTAGGCATTGTGAAGCCTCCGGCTGACGCCGACATTGTCAGCATGGAAGCGCAGTCGTTTGGAGTGCCGCTGGGATTTGGCGGTCCTTACTGCGGGGTGATGGCGACGCGCGAGAGGTTTGTTCGCCAGATGCCTGGCCGGCTGGTCGGCGAAGCGCGCGACCGGAATGGCAAGCGTGGTTTCGTGCTGACGCTGGCTACGCGCGAGCAGCACATCCGCCGAGAGAAAGCGACTTCCAACATCTGCACCAATCAGGGGCTGATGGCGCTGATGTGCGGCATCTTCATGACCGTCTACGGCCGCGAAGGATTGAAGGAGCTGGCGACCCAGAATCTCGCCAAGGCTCATTATGCCGCCGAACAATTCAAGAAGAGCGGCGCGACTCTGCTGTTCGAAGGAGCTCCGCGCTTCAACGAGTTCGTGGTCGAGACCAAGAACGATCCTTACGCCATTAACGACAAACTGCTGGGCGAAAGAATTATTGGAGGCTTCCCGCTGAAGAAGTTTTATCCCGAGCTGAACAACGCTTCGTTGTGGTGCTGCACTGAGACCACGACAAAAGCCTCGATCGATGCGGCCGCGAAGGAGGTGGCGCTGTGAACCTGAACGAGAAGATCCGCAAAGCCACCACCCACATCAGCCAGAACGAAGATTTGATCTTCGAGAAATCGTCGCCCGGCAAGAAAGGTTACAAGCTGCCGCCGCTCGATGTGCCCGCTATCGATCCGGCCGCGTTGCTGGGTGAGGATGTGCGTGAAGATCTGGGCCATATGCCGGAGGTGAGCGAGATCGAAATCATCCGCCACTACACCCGCATCTCGACCTGGAATTACGCAGTCGATCACGGCATGTATCCGTTGGGCTCGTGCACCATGAAGTACAACGCGCGCGTCAACGAATACGTGGCGCGGCTGACGGGACTGGCGGAAGCGCATCCGTATCAGCCGGAGCGCGTGACTCAGGGCGCCCTGCGCATATTGAAGATGCTGAGCGAGCAACTGATCGAGATCACCGGCATGGATGCGATCACGCTGCAACCGGCGGCCGGCGCGCATGGCGAGCTCACCGGCATCCTGATGGTGCGAGCCTATCTTGAGTCGAAAGGGAATCCGCGCAAGAAAATTCTCATTCCCGACTCGGCGCACGGCACCAATCCGGCGACGGCGGCGATGGCCGGCTATGCGGTGGAGAATCTGAAATCGAATGCTGCCGGAATGGTCGATATGGCATCGCTCGAGGCGCAGGTCAACGAAGATGTTGCCGCGCTGATGCTGACCAATCCCAACACGCTGGGCGTCTTCGAGCAGGAGATTCACAAGATCGCCGACGTGCTGCACGCCAAGGGCGCGCTGATGTACATGGATGGCGCGAACATGAATGCGCTGGTGGGCAAGGTTCGGCCCGGCGATTTCGGCGCCGACGTGATGCACCTGAATCTGCACAAGACATTTTCCACGCCACATGGTGGAGGCGGTCCGGGATCAGGTCCGGTGGCTTGCAAGAAGATTCTCGAACCGTTCCTGCCGACGCCGGTGGTCATCACCAAAAAAGATGGCACGCTGGGCTTCGACTACGACCGGCCTAAGTCAGTTGGCCGGGTGCGGATGTTCTACGGCAACTTCGGCATGCACGTACGCGCGCTGGCTTACATCATGGCGAATGGTCCTGAAGGTCTGCGGCAGACCACGGAAGACGCCGTGTTGAACGCCAACTACATTCGCAAAAAGCTGGAAGGCGTCTACGACCTGCCCTACAGCACGCCGACCATGCATGAAGTTGTTTTTAGCGATCGGCAGCAGAACCCCAAGGGCATCCGGACCGGCGACATTGCCAAGCGGCTCATCGATTATGGATTCCATCCTTACACGGTCAGCTTCCCGCTGGTGGTGCACGGTGCGCTGATGATCGAGCCGACGGAGAGCGAGTCGAAGGAAGAGCTGGACCTGTTCATCGATGCGATGAAGTCGATTGCCGAGGAAGCCGAGCAGCATCCTGAGATCATTGCTGAAGCGCCGCACAACACGCGAATCTCGCGACTGGACGAAACCAGCGCCGCCAGAAAGCCGGTGCTGCGCTGGAAGCCACAAGCCGAGGCGGTGGGGAAGTAGAAGCTGTTACCACCCTTCGACTTCGCTCAGGGCAGGCTGCGACACGGAGTCACAGAGGAATACTTGGATATAAGAACCCTCATCTCCTATCTGAGTCTAAATTGTAGTTGGCAATAGAGGTCCTTCGACTCCGGCTGCGCCTTCGCTCAGGATGACAGAGGGCCGAAATATCGTTTCAGGGGTCCTTCACCCCCAGTATTTCTCCGTGTCTCCGTGCCTCTGTGGTGAACCAGCTTTTTCACGGAACCAAAACTCCATCCCTTCCGTCTATCACCCCAGATTTTCTCGTCTGGGGAGATTCCATGCATTCGCTTCGGCAGGACCTTCGCTTTGCTTTGCGCCAACTGCGCAAGTCGCCGGGATTCACCACGGTTGCTGTTCTCACCCTCGCGCTCGGGATTGGTGCGGCGACGGCGATGTTCAGCGTAATCTATTCGACCGTGCTGCGGCCTCTGCCGTTTCCCCAACCGGACCGCCTGGTGTGGGTGGAGACACACGCGCCGGCGGGGTACACGCAACCGGCCTCCTGGCCCGGTTACCTGGAGGAGCGCGAGCAGAACCAGACCTTCGAAGCGCTGGCCGGATTCAGCGGAATAGCCGGGGTTAACCTGGATACGGGGTCGCAGGTGGTGCATCTGCACAACACCTCGACCAGCGACCACTTTTTCGACGTGCTGGGGGTGAAGCCGTTGCTGGGTCGCACGTTTGTTCCGGGTGAAGAACAAGACGGGCGCAACAGCGTCGCCGTTCTGAGCTATGAAGTCTGGCAGCAGAACTTCGGCGAAAATCCCAGCGTCATTGGACAATCGGTTCACATCGACGGATTTCCCTACACTATCGTGGGCGTGATGCCGGCAGGATTTCGCTTTCCTCTCAGCCTGCCTAACCTGGTCTACACGCCGCTGCGCATTCCGAAAGAGTTGCGCACCGCGCGCGGCGATCACTGGCTGCAGGTGATTGGACGGCTGAAACCCGGACTGACGGTGGCGCAGGCGCAGGCCGACATGAATCATGTGCTGGCCAACATCGGGCAGGCGCATCCGGATACCGACAAAGGCCGAACGGCGCGGCTGATGCCGTTGAGCCGTCACATTACCGGCGAAGATCAGCGGCAGGCGTTGTGGGTGATGGCTGCGGGGGTGATCTTCGTGCTGCTGATTGCCTGCGTGGATGTAGCCGTGATGCTGCTGGCGCGCGGCGTGAGCCGGCAACGCGAGATGGCGATTCGCACCGCGCTGGGCGCGAGCCGGGTGCGCATCGTGCGGCAGATTCTGCTGGAGAATGTGGTGCTCGGTCTGGTAGCGGCGCTCGTGGGATTGCTGCTGGCGTGGGGACTGACGGCGACGGTCTCCCAGTTCCTGGTCAAGTCGTTTCAGCGCGGCGGCGATATTCGGCTCAACTGGGCGGTGTTTGCGGCGGCTTTCGCGATCGCCATTGCCTCGAGCCTCTTGTTCGGCATGATTCCGGCGAAGAAGATGTCGTCTGCCGATCCCAACCAGTCGCTGAAATCGGGTGCAGCGGCCGGCACCGAACGCGGCGACTACCGGCTCCGCTCGATATTCGTGGTGACGGAGGTTGCGCTGTCCCTGATGCTGTTGGTGTGCACCGGGCTGGTGCTGCTGCAGCTGTGGCGCATGCAGCGCGTCGACTTCGGCTACACGACCGATCATGTGCTAACTCTGGAGATCAACGTTTCGCCGGGAGAGTACGCGGGCAAGGACTTGGACGCGGCGCTGTATCGGCCGCTGGAAGAGCGGGCGCGCGCGATTCCGGGAGTGAAGGCGGCGGGCTACAACCGGCTCATCCCGCTTATCGAGTGGGGATGGAATAGCGGGATTCAGATGGTGGGCAAACCGCCCGATCCGCCCGACCATGAGCGGCTGGCGGAGGTGCGCATAGTGTCGCCAGGATGGTATCAGGCGATGGGCCTGCGCCTGCTGCGCGGCCGTCTGCCGGATCCGGCGATCGATAAGCCGGGTTCTCCGGATGTGGTCGTCGTCAATCAGAAGTTCGTGGATACATTCTTGCCCGGCGAAGAACCGCTGGGCCAGCAGATCAAGCAGGACAAAGATAATCAAACCATCATCGGCGTAGTGAGCAACGCGCGGCAGGCGGTGGATCAGCCGCCTCTGGCGGAAGTGAACTATCCCATGTCGCAGGTGCCGCTGAAGGACAGCAGCGACACGCTGACCCCGATGGCGATGTTTGTTCGCAGCAGCGTTCCGCCGGAGACGATTGTGCCGCAGTTGCGCCAGGCGCTGCACGAGGTAGCGCCGTCGGTACCCTTCCCCACGCCGGAAAGCATGGACGACGTGCTGGCCGACGCGCTGGTCTTCAACCGCATGCAGGGCTGGCTGTTCAGCATCTTTGCGGCGATCGCGCTGCTGCTGGCGTTGATCGGTTTGTACGGCGTGCTCAGCCAGGAAGTGGGCCTGCAGACGCGCGACATCGGGTTGCGGATGGCGCTGGGAGCTTCGCGGCCGGCGATTGTGCGCATGGTGGTGGGCCGCGCGGCACTGCTGTTGTCGGTGGGGGTCGCAGTCGGTGTGGTGGGCAGCGTGGTGTCGCGACGGTTGCTGGCCAGCTTCATTCCGATGGAGGTGAGCCGCGATGCGATGGCCATTGCGTCACTGGCTCTTGGCTTAAGTGTGGTGGGATTGATTGCCAGCCTGCTGCCGGCGCGCCGCGCGGCTTCGATCGAGCCCATGCAGGCGCTGCGGAACGAATGAAGCGGATTCCGGGTTTACTCGACTGAGGGGTAGAGGTCCTTCGACTACGTTCGGCTGCGCCTCACTGCGCTCAGGATGACAAACATTTGGCTGGGCTCAGGATGACGAAGCAATTTCACCTTCGCATCGAGGGCGAAGGCTTCGCGTGTCTAACTCGAAGACGCGGCCTTACGCCGTTTTTGCCGCCTGACTCTGCAATTCGGCAGTCGACACCAACAAGACGGTAAACACGGTGCCGTGATTGGCAGCGCCGGTTCGCGATTGCACGCGAATGTCGCCGCCATGGCGTTCCGCGATTTCTTTAGCTACCCACAGTCCCAATCCGGTGCCGACATCTTTCTTGGTCGTGAAGAACGGTTCGAAGATGCGATCCAGGTCCTGCTCGGCAATCCCCGGGCCGTCATCTTCAATTTTGAACTGGACCGCTTCGCCTGCGGAGTGTTCGACCGGAGACAGTGCGACCTTCAAGATGCCGTTTGCGCTTACGGCATCGGCGGCGTTGGAAACCAGATTCGAGATGAGTTGTTTCAACTCGCCGGGCCAGCCTTGAAGGGGAGGACACTGGGCGAAATCGCACTCCACCACGATGTTCTTGCTGCGAAATTTATTGGAATAAAGTTTCAGCACCGACTCCACCAGGGCCGGCACCTCAACCCGGTCGGGCGCATTGGATTCGTGATAAAAACCGAGGGTCTGGCGGGTGATGTGGGAAACCCGCTCCAGCTCATTCTCTGCGGTGATCAGTTGCTGGGTGGCAGCGGCCGGCATGCCGGGGGTCGCCTTGGTCAGGTAGATCAGGTTTCCCACGGCTTCCAGGGGATTATTGATTTCGTGGGCAACGGTAGCGGCCAGCCGGGCGGCAGCGGCCAGTTTCTCGGTCTTGCGTAGGAGTTCCTGTGACTTGCGTTCGTGGGTGGCGTCCCGGAAGACCAGCACAACGCCAACCAGCCGGTCGTTATCGTCGCGAATGGGCGCCGCGCTATCTTCGATCGGAATCAGCGTTCCGTCCGGCCGCTGGAGCACGGTGTGGTTGGCAAGTCCGACCACCTGGCCCGACTTCACGACCTTCTGGACGGGGTTCTCGACCGGCTGACGGCTGTATTCGTTGAAGATAGGGAAGGCTTGCTGAATCGGCTTGCCTTGCACCTGGGCCAGCCTGGTCCCAATAAGAGTTTCGGCCACGGGATTCAGAAAGGTTACGCGACCTTCCTGATCGGTCGCGATGACTCCATCGCCAACGCTGGTCAACGTCACCCTGAACCACTGCTCACGCTCGCGGATCTGAGCCGCATGGCGCTCGCGCAGAGCCATCTCGCGCAAGATGTAGTAGGCGAGCAGAATCAGTCCGAGACCGGCAAGAATGCTGGTGAGATAAATCGAAATGATGGTGGCGCGTACGTTCTTTTTGTAGGTATCGGTCCTGGCCGCCAATAGCGAGTTCTCTTCCCGCAGCATTTCGTTGATCAGGTTCTGGATCTCGTCCATCATCGACAATCCGGCGTCGGAGAGAACGATTTTTCTGGCTTCCTCGGCCTGACCCGAACGGTAAAGGGAAATGGTGGTGGCCAGTTCGTTCAATTTGTCGTGAGCCAGTTGACGCAAGAACGCGATCTGGGTCTTTTGGCCAGGATCAGCCTTGGTCATGTCGGCTAATTTGTCAATTTCGGAATCGACCTGACCGGCAGCAAGATCATAGGGCGCCAGGTACTTTGGCTCGCCCGTATAGAGAAAACCACGCTGGCCGGTTTCCGCATTCTTTAGAAGCAGTTCGATCTGTCTCAGCTCGGCCACCACCCGCTCAGTGTGTACTACCCAGTCATGTTCTTCGATCTGATCGCCTACTTCGTGCCGGGTGACCCAGGTATTGGAAGCTAAGACGACCAACAGGATGACGAAGCCAGTGATGACACTAAAGCGCTTGTAAAGGGCCTGCATAAGGATTCCAGAGAGTCGGGCTATCCCTCCGAATTTGAGATTGTAGCCGAAAATGGCGGTCCGATGCGGAGAGAATGGCCCGGGCCCGTAGCCGGAAGCGGCACTACTACCTTCAGTACTACAGTGTACGTAGTTCGGGTTAGGGAATTGCGGGGCGAATTAAGCCAGATATCTAATCGACATAGCTAGAAGCTTGCGCTAAGATTATCAACCATCTGAAGTCTTTCAATTGACCCTTAATGTCCGCCTGGGGAATGTCTGCGACGTCTTAGAAATGTTGGCAGGAAGCTTTCTGGCCGTGATAGTGGGTGGACCACCATCAAAAGTACCCGATTGTCACAGCACAAGACGTCGATCATTCCATTGCCCGCAGCCCGCGAAGACAGTGTCTGCAACAGTCTTCGCCCCATCTCGCCCAACACAGCGAAATTCATAACACCCGAAGGATGAGAATAAGAAAATGAAGAAGCTCTCTGTTCTAGCGATCGGCTCACTGGCTTTGCTGGTGGCCGCCATTCCCCTCATCGCGCAAGCGCCCGCGCCTAGTCACGTGGTTCACCCACCTATCGTGGTTTTTGACCAGCACAATCCCAATAATCCCAGCGGTGTTTTGCCGCGCGAATACAAAGCCGCCTACGGCTTCAATCAAATTCCCAATCAGGGAGCGGGGCAGACGATCGCTCTGGTCGACGCCTATGACGACCCGAACATCGTTTCTGACCTGGCACATTATGCCTCGACGTTCAACCTGACGCCCTGCAACTTTACCAAGGTGAAGTTGGCGACGATCACCGGCCAGGGCTGGGATCTGGAAGAGTCTTTGGACGTTCAGCAAGCCTGCGCTCTGGCGCCTGCGGCCAACATCGTGTTGGTCGAAGCTGCTACCAGCAACGACAGCGATCTGTATGCTGCCATCCAGGTGGCCGTCTCAGCGCCTTATAACGCCACCGTGGTTTCGATGAGCTGGGGTGAAGGCGAGTTCAACGGCGAGACCGCAGATGACGTCAACTTCTGCAATATCCTTAACGGAAACGGACAGCCGGTGACCTTCTTCGCCTCCAGCGGCGACGGCGGACACGGGGTTATCTATCCCTCAGCTTCGCGCTGCGTGATTGCGGTGGGTGGTACGACACTGGCGTTGACCACTTCTACTCCTTTGGGAAATCCTTTCCTGCTGGACTACGGACATGAGACGACTTGGACTGGTAGCGGCGGCGGAGTGAGCGCGTATGAAAGCCAGCCGTCCTATCAGAATCCGGCGTGCGCAACCTGGTCAACCACCCAACGCTGCGTTCCCGACATCGCCGCCGATGCCAACCCTGGCACGGGCGTTCCGGTGTACGACACCTTTAGTTATGGTGGCTGGGTGCAGGTAGGTGGAACCAGCGTATCGTCGCCCGACTGGGCCTCATTCCTGACCCTGGTGAACTCGGGCCGCGTGGCCGCGGGTGAACCTCTTCTGAGCCAGGCCAACTATGACCTGTATCAGCTTTTCTATTCGTCCAATTACGGCACGGACTTCCACGACATCACGTCTGGAACCAACGGCAGCTGCGGATCGCAGTGCACGGCTGGAACGGGCTATGACCTGGTAACCGGTATCGGTACTTACCAGGCTCAGAACCTGTACCGGGCTTTGCTCGGCGTTACCAACTAAGCTGAATCCGGCTTCACGAGGCGCGCTTCTAAAGGGGGCGCGCCTCATTTTTTTGGTGGGTGGAGTTGCGGAAATCCACACTGCACCCGTATCGCCGCTCACCCAACCATCGAGAGACAGCGATGTGCCGACCTGGCGATTTTTTCGCGGTCGAAAGAAACGACCTTGTTTTTTCCCGGCCGGTGATCGCCGGCGGTGGTCCACAGATACATGGTTGCGTAAGCACGCCAGGGCCGCCAGGCTTCGGCCCGGCGCTCCAGCTCACGCGAGTTTCGCAGATTCAGGGCGCGTAAGAGTCCGAGATCGCCGCAGGGAAATGCGTCTGGCTCTCCGAGCGCGCGCATGGCGACGTATCGCGCGGTCCAGTTGCCGATACCGGAGATCGCACACATGCGCGCCAGGAAGTCGTCGAGATCGACAACGCCGTGAAAGCGAATCTGATTATTGGCGACGGCACGCGCCAGCAGCCGAATCGTCTGCGCCCGTGCCTGCGTGAGGCCGATGCCCGACAGGTTCGCATCGGCGAGAACTTCCGGCGCGGGAAAGGTATGAGTCAGGCCGCCTGTGGTGGAGAATGGTTGTCCGAAAGCTCGCACGATGCGGCCGGCCAAAGCGGTCGCGCCCTTCACCGTCACCTGCTGGCCGAGGATGGCACGGATGGCCAGCTCGAAACCGTTCCAGCAGCCGGGCACTCGCAGTCCCGGAGCCGCGTCAACCGCTTCGGTCAAGACCGGGTCCAGTCGCAGGGTTTCAACGATGGCCGCCCAATCGGCATTCAAATCGAACATGGCGCGTATGCGTTCGATGACGAAGAACAGGGAACGTGGATCGCCAAACTGAACACGCACGGCGAGAGTATGGTTGGGCTCGTCAAGTGAAACCGCGAAATGTCCCTGGCTGCCGTTCAAGCAGATGGAGCGGCGATAGACGCCGTCTTCTACGGATTCGACGCCCGGGATGGCGCGCGCCCGCAAGAACTCCAGCATGCCTGGCCAGTTGTAAGGCGGGCGGAAGCGGAGCCGGAAGAAGTATTGATTTTCCGGCTCGACAATTTTCTGGCGGACGAGTGACCTGATTTGCGTTGGGGTCCGATGATAGGTCTTCGAGATAGCAGCGTTGAAGCGGCGAACGCAGCCGAAGCCCGAAGAGATGGCGATCTGGCTCATCGGCAGAGACGTCTCATCAATCAGCTTTTTGGCAAAATGCAAGCGGCGGGTTTGCGCCACCGCGCTGGGCGTCGCTCCCAGATGTTGCAGGAACAGGCGGCGAAGATGGCGCGAGCCAATTCCCAGACGTTCAGCGAGAACTTCGACTCCTCCATCTTCCAGGCCACTCTCGCTGATCAGCCGTAACGCGCGCGACACGGTGTTGGAGCTGCCCAGCCAGGCCGCGGTTCCGGGCGAACATTCCGGGCGGCAACGCAGGCAGGGACGGAATCCGGCCTCGGCCGCAGCCGCAGCGGTGGGATAGTAGCGCACATTTTTTTCTTTGCAGGTAGGCGCCGGGCAGATAGGACGGCAATAGACTCCGCTGCCGAGCGCGCCGATAAAGAACTTGCCATCGAAGCGCGGATCGCGCGAAAGACGCGCTCGCGAACACACCCGCCAATCCAGATTCGTATCCTTCACGAGCTCTAGGGTAATCGATTTCGCGGTGAGGGGTAGACGTTTTCGGACATGGTTGCAAATCGTGATTTGCAGGGCTGGCGAGCGCACTGCATCGGCGTCCGCAAACGTCCAGTCTAGTCGCAGCGATGTCCGCGAACGTCCAATCGGCAGCCCTCCATCCTTCTATGTTGATCGAAACGGGTGGCCGCGTCTCCACAGTCTCCCTGCACAGAAGGAAACGTCGAGTCACCCATCGGGGGCGATTAACCCCAGAGCCGGTACTTCGGTTCTGCGGCTTCACAGACGGACCAACAAGGAGACATCATGAAGTTCAGAACATTGACGTACATGACCGCGATGACTTTACTGGTTGCGCTGGTGGCGCCAGCGTCGCTTCGCGCGCAAGTCCAGCCTAACCATCAAAGCCAGACCCATTACCGCGTCATCAGCCTGGGCGCGCCTCTCGGCGGAAGCGCAAGCGGCGCCGCTGCCGTCAACAGTCTCGGCTGGATTGCCGGCGACTCCAATCTGACCGGCGATGTGGACGAACACGCGGTGCTTTGGCTGTACGGTTATCCGCTCGATCTGGGTACGCTGGGAGGGCCGAATAGCGCAGTGTTGTGGCCCGGGCTGAACGATCTTGGCCAGGCAGTGGGGATATCGGACACTTCGATGAGCGATCCGCTGGGCGAGACCTGGAGCTGCGGCGCATTCCTGCCTGCCTCGCATGCCGGTCATACCTGTGTGGGATTTCTGTGGCAGTGGGGCGGAATGACAGCCCTGCCCACGTTGGGCGGTAACAACGGTTTTGCGACCGATATCAACAATCACGGCCAGGCAGTGGGATGGGCGGAGAATGCGGTGCGCGATCCCACCTGCAATAACGCTCCTCCGGTGAATCAGTACCTGCAGTTCGAGGCCGTGGTTTGGGGACCGCGGAAGAATGAGATTCAACAACTGCCGCCGTATCCGGGCGATCCGGATGGAGCGGCCACGGGCATCAATGACAGCGGGCAGGTCATCGGCATCTCGGGTATTTGTCAGAACGCGGTGGGCAATCAGAGCGCGGCACACGCGCTGTTATGGCAGAACGGCAGGCCGACGAACTTGGGCAATCTGGGAGGCACGGCATGGAACACTCCGATGGCGATCAATAGCCACGGCGACATCGTGGGCTTCTCAGACTTGACCGGCGATGACAACGGTGCGAACCCGAACTTCCACGCGTTTCTGTGGATCCGGCCAGGGCCGATGCAAGACCTCAACACGCTTGCGGGAGACGCCATCAGCGAAGCGTTAGGCATCAATGATCAACGCCAGGTTGTAGGTACATCGATCGATGCTGACGGTAACGAGCACGCTTTCATCTGGCAAAACGGTCAACTCACGAACCTGAACAGCCTGGTGCAGGGGAACTCTCCGCTGTATCTACAGGCGGCACAGGAGATCAATGATTCAGGAGTGATCGCGGGGCAGGGCTGTGTTCCGGGGAATTGCCTGCCGACGAGCCCGGGCCTTGCCTTCGTTGCGATCCCAACCTATGACGGAAATGAAGGTTCGGTTGTAGCTGCGCCGGCGGGGAACAGTTCACAGAGCATCGGTCTGTCTGACAGTGTCAGAGAGCAGCTTCTGGAGCGAGGGGCGTTCGGGCGAATGGGAATGAGGACGGCAGGGCAATGATGGTGTGAGGTGGATCCGAAATGATGAGGGTAGGAAACCTACCCTCATCACTTCGAGGTGTGCCGTCCCTACGGGACTCGCGGACTGGAGAGCAGATCCCTCGCCGGGCTAAAGCCCGACTCGTAATGACAGATTTAAAAGGGTTGCAACGGCGCAGGCTGAAGCTGCGCCCCTTCAAAAGCTATGCCCCTTCAAACCCCATCCCTTCAAAACGGCGTCGCCTCAAAAGCCGAGCTAAGACACAGACACCTACAGGATTATTCTGCCCGCAGCGTGATGGAGGGATCGACTTGGGACGCACGCCATGCGGGCAGACCGCAGGCAATGACCGCTACGGCGGCCAGCAGTACGATGACTCCGAGATAGGTGATGGGGTCGAGTTGGGAGATGCCAAAGAGCAAGGTGGTGAGAGCCTGGCTGGCCGCCAATGCTCCCATCAATCCGATAGCGAGGCCGGCGGCGGTGAGCACGAAACCCTGGCGCACGACCAGCGCGAGAATGTCGCCGCGCGATGCGCCCAGGGCCGCGCGAATTCCGATCTCACGCATCCGTTCGGTGACGCTGCCGGCCAGCACGCCATACATGCCGGTAGCTGCCAGCGCCAAGGCTACCAGCGCAAACGCCTCGAACAGGATCAGGGCAAAGCGCCTTTGAGCTTCCGATGCGGCCAGCAAATTATCCATGGTCGCTACGCGCACGATGGGCTGGTCTTTGTCGACCGACCAGATGGCGCTGCGCACGGCGGGAGCCAGCGCGGCCGCATCGCCGCGGGTCCGCACCACCAGCGACTGCACATTGTCGACCCAGGACCATTGCGCCGGGGTGGTGTAAAACGCGTCGGACTCGTTCAGCGCCAACGATGTCTGCTTCACGTCGCCGACCACGCCGACAATAATGTCCCACGGAGCGCGCGCCTGGCCGATGTCGGGACCGATGCGAACCCTCTGTCCAAGCGGGTCTTGATGAGGGAACTTGCGCTTGGCAAACGATTCGCTGATGAGCACGGCGACGGGTGCGCCGGCACGATCGCGTTCGTCGAGCACCCGGCCGCGACGCAGTGGAATGCGCATGGTGTCGAAATAGCCCGGGCTGACGGCATAGCGAAAGCCAGCCTCGGAAGTGTCGTTCGGGTAGGCCTCGAACTCAACGCCATAGGTATCGAAATCGCCGCTGAGCGGCAACTGGCTGGTGAACGCCGCCGAGGTGACACCGGGAAGCTGACGCACCGCTTCCAAAGCCTGGGTGAAGAACTGCTGGCGGCCAATGTCCGTATCGAAGCGGTGACCGGACTCCTGCACCTGCATGGTGAGGACATGCGAGCCATCGAATCCGGGATCGGTGGCGAACAGCCGCTGCAGACTGTGCAACAGCAAGCCCGCGCTCACCAGGAGCACCAGCGCAAGCGCGACTTCGGCCACGACCAGCGTGCCTCGGGCGAATCGATAACCTCCGGCAGTACGCTGCGAGGTTTGTTGCAGTCCCATCTGCGGATCGCGGCGCGACGCGTGAATGGCCGGCACCAATCCGACGGCCAGCCCGATCAACGTAATGAGAGCCAGGGCAAAGACGAATGCGGCGCGGTCGAGGCCGATGGCGCTGACTCGAGGCAGTCCCGCGGGACTGAGCGCTACCAAGGCGCGCACGCCAAGCTCAGCCATCAACATTCCGGCAGCACCGCCGAGAACCGCGAGCAGCAGACTTTCGGTGAGCAACTGGCGGATCAGTCGGGTGCGGGCAGCGCCCAGCGCAACCCGCATGGCGAATTCACCGCGCCGCTGCGTGCCGCGAGCTAGCAGCAGATTCGTCACGTTGACGCATGCGATGACGAGCAGAAGCAAGACCGCGCCCATCACGGCGAGCAGCGCCGGCCTGACTCCGCGCGTAAGGTCGCTCTGCAGTGAGTTCACCAGGAATCCGTCGGGCACGCCGCCGGAACTGTCGTAGCCCTTGGCATTCATCTGCCCGAGCGTGTGCAGGATCACATCGAGTTCGCTGGCCGCCTGGCTGCTGCTGACTCCGGGTCGAAGCCGTCCGATCATGCGCAGATGATGGCCCCACTCTTTGCCGTCAGCAGGAAGCGAGGGGTCGTACTGCAGAGGCGCCCAAAGTTCAGCCGAGGGAGCCAGAACGTTCTCAAAGGCGGTGGGCATTATGCCGATGACGGTATAGAGATTGTCGTCGAGCTTAATTTCGTGACCAACAATCGTGGGATCGCTGCCGAAGCGTCGCCGCCAAAGCCGGTCGCTGAGGACCACGACCTTGGGACCATTCAACCGATCGTCGGCGGCAACGAAGTCACGACCCAGCGCAGGTACCACGCCCAGGGTTTGAAAATATCCTGCGCTCACCCGCTGGCCCTCGAAGCGTTCGGGCTGAGTGGCGCTGGTCATGGTTGGCTGCCACGGTTTCATCACGGCCATGGCATCGAAGGAGCGGCTGCGCTGCACCAGCCCATGAAAGCTGCCGAAGCTGACGTCGAGGGGCGGGTCACCTTTGCGCATTTCCCAGATCATCATGAGGCGGCTGGCATGCCGATAGGGCAACGGCTGGAAAAGGATGGGGTTTACCGCGCTGAAGATGGCAGTACTGGCGCCGATGCCGAGGGCCAGGATCAGGATCGCGGTCGCAGCGAAGCCGGAATTCTTGCGCAACTGGCGAGCCGCGTAGTGCAGATCGGCAAAGAAAATCCGGAGCAGGTTTTCCCAGCCGGATTCACGCACCTGTTCGCGGACGGCGGTCAGGTTACCGAACTCCAGACGTGCGGCCCGCTCGGCATCTTCGCGCGACAGGCCGGTCGCCATCAGCGCGGCGGTGGCATCTGCAAGGTACTGCTGCACCTCGTCGGCGACATCCTGATCTGCGGCCGTGCGACTGGTAAGTCCGCGCAGTCCGCGAGTGAGTTGGCGCCACAGAGACATGCGGCTAGCCCTCTGCCTTTAAGAGCCGCGCGATAGCCGAGGTGCGACGCGCCCAGTCGGCGGTTTCGAACTCAAGCTGTTTCTTGCCGGCGCGGGTGAGGGCATAGAACCTGGCGCGGCGCGAATTGTCGCTTTGCCGCCACTCGGCGTCGAGCCAGCCCGCGCGTTCCAGCCGCTGCAATGCGGTGAGCAGCGATCCGGGATTGACCTTGAAAACGCCACGCGAAATCTGCTCGATGCGCCGGGCAATGCCGAAGCCGTGCATGGGCTCAAGGCTCAGAGTCTTGAGGATGAGCATGTCGAGCGTACCCTGAATGACGTCGGTAGTGGGCTCGTCGGTGGATGATCCGGAGAAAGCCATGGCGTAAAGATAACGCCATCTCATGTTGATTGTCAAGATGTGACAATCAAATGCTGTGATACGCCATCGGGGAGGCTGCGGCTGTCCTGAGGCTGGCCGGGAATGGGCCATGATTGCAGGAATGATCGGGCACCCGCTAGAATTCCCTGCAGTCCGCACAGAGCTTTGAATGCGGTGTGAGCCTGCCTGCCAATGATTTCTAAACATTCGCCTGTTATTCGTCTTGCCTGCGTTTTGCTGATTGCGACCTGCCTGCCCGGATTGCTGGCGGCGCAGCAACTTTCGACCACGCTCGATGCCATCTTCAACCAGCATCAATACGATGCCAAGCATTTCGGCCCAGCGCGCTGGATCGACAAAGGTGCGGCCTACACGACCGTCGAGACATCTGCGGCGGCCTCTGGCGGGCAGGACATTGTGAAGTACGAGACGGCGACCGGCAAGCGCACGGTGCTGGTTCCGGCGGCGAAGCTGATGGCGACACCCGGCGCCAAGCCGATGAAGATCGACGATTACGTGTGGTCGGAAGACAGCCGCCAGTTGCTGATCTTCACCAACACGAAGAAAGTCTGGCGAGTGAATTCGCGCGGCGATTACTGGGTGCTGGAAATAGCCAGCGGGCGTCTGAAGAAAGTGGGCGGCGATGCGCCGGAGTCGTCGCTGATGTTCGCCAAATTCTCTCCTGACGGCAAGAGCGTGGGGTTCGTGCGCGCCAACAACATTTATGTGCAGGACCTGGCGACCGATCAGATTCGCGCGATCACCAACGATGGTTCGGCCACGCTGATCAATGGCACTACCGACTGGGTGACTGAGGAAGAACTGAGCTTGCGCGATGCGTTTCGCTGGAGTCCTGACAGCCAGTCGATCGCGTACTGGCAATTCGATACAACGGGAGTGGGCGAGTACTCGCTGATCAACGATACGAAAGACGAGTATCCGGTGGTGACCACGTATCCGTATCCGCAGCCGGGGACGACCAACTCCGCGGTCAAGGTGGGCGTGGTGTCGGCGCAGGGTGGCGCGACGAAGTGGATGGATCTGCCGGGCGATCCGCGCAATCACTACGTCGCTCGCATGGAGTGGGCGAAGAATTCGAACGAATTGATCCTGGAATATCTGAACCGGTTGCAGAACACCAATCAGGTGATGCTGGCCGATGCGCGTACGGGAGCGGTGCGGACGTTGTTCGAAGACAAGGACGCCGCCTGGGTGGAGTACGTGCGCGCGATTGAGTGGGTAGGCGATGGCAAAGGTTTGGTGTGGCTGAGCGAACGCGACGGCTGGCGTCATGCGTACGTGATCTCGCGCGCAGATGGCAATCCGCAACTGATCACCAACTTTGCCGGGGACGTGGTCTCAGAGGTTGCGGTGGACGATGCGGGAGGCTGGTTCTACTTTATCGCGTCGCCCGACGATGCGGTGCGGCGATATCTTTATCGCTCGCGGCTCGACGGCAGTGGTTCGCCGCAGCGGGTGACGCCGGCGAATGAGCCGGGTTGGCACGGCTACGACATCGCGCCTGACGGGAAGTGGGCGTTGCACACGGTGTCGACCTTCGATCGTCCGCCGGTGACGGAGCTGATCAGCCTGCCGGATCACAAAGTGGCGCGCGTGATGGAAGCCAACGACGCGTTGGCCAGCAAAGCGAAAGAGCTGATCGCGTCGCCGACGGAGTTTTTCCAAGTGACAGTAAGCAACGGCGTGAAGATGGACGGGTGGATTATCAAGCCGCCCGACTTCGATGCGAAGAAGAAATATCCGGGGCTGGTCTACATCTACGGCGAACCCGCAGGCGCGACCGTCACTGATGCCTGGGGCGGATCGCGACGACTGTTTCACGAGCTGATCGCGCGCCAGGGATATCTGGTGGTGAGCTTCGACAATCAAGGTACGCCGGCGCCGAAGGGACGCGAGTGGCGCAAAATTGTCTATGGTGACGTGGGCGTTCTGTCGTCGGTGCAGCAGGCGGAAGCCATTCGCCAGCTGGCCCAGGAGCGCGCCTATATCGATACGTCGCGTCTCGCAATCTGGGGATGGAGCGGCGGCGGGTCCAACACGCTGAACATGATGTTCCGCTATCCCGGTCTGTTCAAGGCGGGGATCGCGGTGGCTCCGGTGGCCGACCAGAAACACTACGACACGATTTATCAGGAACGCTACATGGGTTTGCCGCAGGACAACGCCAAGGGCTATCACGACGGCTCGGCGATCAACTTCGCCCAGGGCCTTAGCGGCAAGCTGCTGGTCGTGCACGGCTCGGGCGACGACAACGTTCACTTCCAGGGGACCGAACTGTTGATCAACCGGCTGGTCGAGTTGGGCAAGCCCTTCGACATGATGGACTATCCCAATCGCACGCACTCGATCTCGGAGGGGCCGGGGACGTCGTTTCACATCCACAGTTTGATCGCGCGCTACCTGGAGGAGAATGTTCCGGCGGGAGCAGTGGCTCGGTAATGATCCGGCGTGATGATCGACCGTGACCGTCGGCTAAGACACGGCGCACGCGCGGCAATGCTTTGCCGGCGCCGCAGTCGGCCGCAAGTGATTCACCAGCCGCGCAAGCAAATGAAAAGGCTGGCTTTGGGGCCAGCCTTAAGAATCCAGACGACTGCCGATGAGCAGCTACTTGGCCGCGCCTACGGCCTTCACCCGCTTGCTCAGACGCGCCTTGTAGCGGCTGGCGGTGTTCTTGTGCAGCACGCCTTTCTGCACGCCCTTGTCGACCACCGAAACGGTGGCGCGATAGGCGGTCTGGGCGGCTTCCTTATCGCCCTTGCTGATGGCCTCGCGCAGGAGGCGAAGCGCTCCCCGCAGGCGTGACTTGTTGGCGCGATTGCGCGTTGTCTTGGTCTCGGTTTGACGCACACGCTTGAGCGCCGAAAAATGATCAGCCATAACTTTGCTGTAGTCCTTAGTGAGGAATCTCGACGTACGCCGAATGTTTAATTCTACCGGAAGCCACGGGCGGAGGGCAAATCGGGAAGTTTGTTATGCGTTACGCCGTTTGAAACGATGGCGGGTGGCCCACCCTTTCGGCGTAATTCCTGACCCGGGGTGCCCCACCCTTCTCGCCTGCTTTTGGCGAGAGGGTGGGCGCACGTTCCGTGACCGCCGTCACACCCGGACTTCCCCAACCAGGATTACAGTACGTTCATGCCTCGTGGTCTGAAGCGCAACCAGCAGACTGGCGACGTGCACTTCATCACATTTAGCTCTTACCGCCGTCAACCCTTACTGGCCTCCTGCGACGCCAAGCGGACTGTCGAGCGGACCTTGGAGCGGGTGCGGCGTTGGTACGGCTTAGTGGTCACCGGCTACGTCGTCATGCCCGAACACGTGCATCTGCTGGTGAGTGGGCCGGAGCGGAGCACGCTGGCGGTCGCCATTCAGATGCTGAAACAGATCACGTCGCAAAAGATCGTCCATGCTGCCAAGACCCCGCTCTGGCAGGTTCGTTACTACGATTTCAACCTGTGTACTGCCAAGAAGCGCATTGAAAAGCTGCGATACATGCACCGTAATCCGGTGAAACGCGGATTGGCGGAACGGCCGGAAGACTGGGAGTGGAGCAGTTTTCGTCATTACGCGACGGGAGCCGAGGGCGTAGTGGAGATCGAGTCGGAGTCGACGGGACGACGAAGAGAGCGCAGGGGAATGCCGCTACGGGTACAGGTCCGTTCCGACGTCCCCACCCTCTCGCCAAAGGCGGGCGAGCAGGATGGGGCACCCACTGAATCTTGAGATATAGTTCTGCGAAAGGGTGGGCCACCCGGCAACCGGCTTACGGCGCAATCACCCACACGACACCGTACCCGGTTCCGCATCCCTGGGTCGTACCGTAAAGAGAACCATCCGGACCCAGCGTCACGCCACCACCCGGATTGCAGCCATCGCTTCCACCGGCGAAGTCGTACAGTGTCGTCTGCACCCAGGAACCATTTTGCGGCGCTAGCTTGAAGACAGACCCGAATCCGTGTGCGCCGTCAGTTCCCGTGGTGCCATAAAGGTTGCCGGCCGCATCCATACTCAGATTGCTGAACGCGCCCAGACCCTGGCCGCCTGAAGGTGAAAAACTTCCGATGATGCTTGAGCTCCACTGGCCTCCCGAGCTGACCAGTTGAAATATCGTACCGCCATTGCCCGGGCCGCCTAACAATGTCGCACCGTATGCGTTTCCAAGCTGATCGAGGATTACTCCAGCGTAGGGAGAGTTACCTTCATTCGCTATGTCGTATTGCTTTGAGATCACCCATCCCGATCCCGATGACATGAGCTCGTACACCGTTCCATTGCCCTCTGCGCCGCCGCGGACAGTCGTGCCATAGAGGTTTGCCTGAGCATCGAAGACGACGCCGGATTGAGGCTCCACTCCATCTCCCATCCCGTCGAAGCTGTACAGTACGCTCTGTTGCCATCCTCCACCCGCGTGGGTCAGCTCGTAGACCACACCCGAGCCGACATCTCCTCCGCCGCCCGTCGTACCGTAGATGTTTCCAGAATGATCGAATACCAGCTGCCCATAGGCTGGGTTCGCGCCGTCCAGTGCTCCGGTGAAACGGTAGAGCAGCGTTTTTGTCCAGGGGCACAGAACCGACTGGCAGGCTCTGGCCGGTGGTTGTAACTGATAAACGGTCCCGCAACCCAATCCTGCTGGACACCCCGGATTACCGCCAAGCGAAGTGGTTCCGTACAAACTGCCATTAGGCCCGATCACCAGAGTCGCGCCCGGGTATGCACCATCGCTGCCACCCTGAAACGTATAGGTGGGGGTAAGGACCCAGGATGAGTTCCTCTTGGCAAGTTTGAAGACAATGCCAGAGCCGGCATTGCCGGGTTGTGCTCCGCCGTAAGAGGTGGTGCCGTATAAGTTCCCTGCTTGATCGAGGATCATCGTTGAGTTGGGAGTGGAACCGTCCGCCGCGCCGCTGAAGTTGTGGATGACACTGAATGTTTGTCCCGCCGCCCACGGCGCGGTTGCCAGCGCCATGCCCAGCACGAACATCCAGCGCACACTTCTCCTAACGAAACGCACATCTAGCATGGAATCCCTCCTACTTGGTTCGTGCCAGAGTAGCTAGTTTCTGGGAGTTGTCAAGAATACTCTCGATCCTGGCGGGTAGCCCACCCTTTCGAGGTAAGTCCTGAGCTGGGGTGCCCCACCCTTCTCGCCTGCTTTTGGCGAGAGGGTGGGCGCACGTCCCGTTTTACTTTCCGTTCACCAACCCCGGCTACTCTCGTTTTTTCGACGCGGTCAGTTCGGCGAGGCCCGCATCGCCTTTGCGCCCACGGAAACCACGCCACTTCCTGGTGCTCCTTTTACCTGCCTGCAACATCTAAATTTGTAGAAGGGAAATTTGATACTGAGTTCCAGCAACGTATCTCAACCAGCACCGAATTACGTACCAACAGCATTGACTCCGTCCCGATTCAGGGATACGCTAGCGGCCAATGAGAGTTGTTTTTGGCTTGGACGATCTTCCGGCCGCAATCCGTTCTACCGTTTCACCACGCTGTCGCACATCCCAATGCCAGACCGAAGCGGTTGGTCTGCTCGTCATCCATCCAGCTTTCGGAAAGCGTTCTTTCGAACCAGGGCCCCACTACCCCACTTCGGGCAACTGTGCCGCGAATGGGAGGCTCCAACACAAGCGGAGGCTGTCTTCCGACCCTAGATGAAGAAGAATATTGAAATCAGCCCGAATATCGAAACCCTGTTTGGCACCCGCGACGAAAACCTGCGCCTGCTGGAAGATGGTTTGAATATCACCATCGACTTGCGCGCCGATTCCATCGAGATTACCGGCGCGGCCAGCGACGTTGGCCGGGTCGAGCAGGTGTTTGCCGACTATCAGCACCTGCTGCGCAACGGCTACGCCTTTGTGAACGGAGATCTGGGCGCCATGATTCGCGTCTTGCTCTCCGACCGGACAGCCACTCTGCGCGGTCTGGCCGAAGCCGGCAAGCAGCGCTCGTTTGGCAAGCGCACGGTCCAGCCCAAGAGCATCAACCAGCGCCGCTATCTGGAAGCCATCGAAAAGCACGACATGGTGTTCGGCGTCGGCCCCGCCGGAACGGGCAAGACCTATCTGGCGGTGGCGATGGGAATTGCTGCGCTGATGTCGAAGCGCGTGAATCGCATTGTGCTGGCGCGGCCGGCGGTGGAAGCCGGTGAGCGGCTGGGCTTTTTGCCGGGAACGTTGCAGGAAAAGGTCGATCCTTATCTGCGCCCGCTGTACGACGCGCTTTACGACATGCTGGAGCCCGACAAGGTCGACCGCTATCTGGAGAAAAACGTCATCGAGATCGCGCCCATCGCTTTCATGCGCGGGCGCACGCTGAACGATGCCTTCGTGATTCTCGACGAGGCACAGAACACGACCTCGGAGCAGATGAAGATGTTCGTCACCCGTCTGGGCTTCAACTCCAAGGCGGTTATTACCGGCGACATCACCCAGATCGATCTGCCCAACGCCAATCGCAGCGGCCTGGTCGAGGCCATCGACATTCTGGGCAAGGTGGAAGGCATTCACTTCTGCTATTTCGATGAGGGCGACGTGGTGCGGCATCATCTGGTGCAGCGCATCATCCGCGCCTACGACGATTACAAGGGGCGCCACGAGCAGCTTTCGCTCTCGCTCGAAACCAGAAACAGTATTGGCCATGCAGCGCCGCGCACCGCGATGGTCGAGCCGTACACCGGCAGTATCGAACGCGAAACCTCGCTTCCCGATTTGCCGGCGGCCGAGCCGCTACCGCCGCTTTCGCCGCAAGATCGCATTTCTGAGTAAAGACTTGGTACCATACTGTGGGAGGGCTACTTCGCCCTCCCCTTTGTTCTTGAAACGAAAGTGATCATTCTGGAGCACGCAGACGAAGACATTCGCGAACGGGCGCTGGCCCTTTTCGCAGGAAAAGCGCGGCGAGCAGTGCGGTTGCGCGGTGAAGTTAGCGTTCGCATTACCTCCAGCCGCGAGATGCGCGAGCTGAACCGCCGCTTCCGCCGGAAAAATAAGCCGACCGACGTTTTGTCGTTTCCTTCAAGCCTGCCGAAGTGGGCCGGCGACATTGCCATCTCGGCTGAGATTGCTGCCTCCAATGCCGCCCAACTCGGGCACTCCACCGAAACGGAATTGCGCATCCTTATCCTGCACGGACTGTTGCATCTTGCCGGTTACGATCACGAAACCGACGACGGCGAAATGCAGGCGCGCGAGGCCAAACTGCGCCGGCAGTTGAAGCTGCCGGATGGCCTGATCGAGCGTGCTCACGGGCTGAGCCGCGAGCGTCGAGTTCGTACCCCACGATCCCGCAAGACCGCCGCGGCTGCTGAACGCGGAGGCGCGCAGAAATGAGCCTTCCGTTAGCCATCCTGCTGCTGGTGCTGATGGGGCTGCTCTCGCTGGTCTCTTACGTTGACCATCTTTATGCCGAGATGGGCAAGTTCCTGTCGCGCGAGTTCGAAGAAAACATCGAAGCCTACGAAGAGCGCGTCGAACCCCGGCTGCACGTAAGCCGCAAACGGGCGGCCATGGCCATGACCGTCCTCACCCAGCTCTGCATGGCCAGCCTCGGCGTGCTCATCGGCTATGTGCTGTTCATGGAAAAGCGCTGGGTCGTGCTGGACCTGGTGCAGGCCGCGGTCAGCCTGATCTTCATCATCGTCATCTTTCATCAGCTGCTGCCATACATATTCTTCGTGCGCACCCGCGGGGAGTGGCTGGCGCGCTGGGTTCCGGTGCTGCGTGTGCTGATTTTCCTGGCCTCGCCGGCGACCTTGATTCTCGGCTTTGGACTGTCCGTGGCGTCGCTCACCAAGGAACACGCGGAGCGGCAGCCTGAAGATTCGTCCGAGGCAGTCGACGCGTTTATTGAAGCGGGGCAGGAAGAAGGCATCATCGAAGAGAGCGACCGCGACCTGATTCAGTCGGTAGTGGAGTTCGGCGACAAGACGGTGCGCGAGGTGATGACGCCCCGGCCCGACATCATGGCCGTTCCCGCGACCATGACCATTGCCGAGCTGACCGATTTATTGAAGATGCATCCCTATTCACGCATTCCGGTTTATGAAGGCGATATCGATCACATCAAGGGCATTGTCTATGCCAAGGACTTGTTGCAGGTCGCCGATGTGGAAGCGCACAGCAAGACCGTTCACGACCTGATGCGTCCCGAGGTCTATTTCGTTCCTGAAACCAAGCTGGGCAGCGAGTTGCTGCGCGAAATGCAACGCGACAACGCCCGCCTGGCCATCGTCATTGACGAATACGGCGGCGTTGCCGGGCTGGTGACCATCGAAGATCTGGTGGAGGAAATTGTCGGCGAGATCCGTGACGAGCACGAGGAAGGCGATGTGGTCAAAGAGAGCGATACCTCCTACATCTTCAACGGCAACACAGATGTTGACCTGCTGGAGAAGTTGTTGGGCGTCCGTCCCGAAGAAAAGGAAGCGACGACGATTGCCGGATTGGTCAGCGAACTGGCCGGGCACATTCCCAAGGCCGGCGAAGTGTTCGAAGAAAACGGATTGAGGTTCGAAGTGCTGGAATCGACCGAGCGGCGGGTGGATCGCGTGCGGGTCAGCCTGCAGTCCAAGAAAGTGGGCGCGTAGATGGCCTTCCGCTCCGGTTTCGTCTCCATCATCGGCCGTCCTAACGCGGGCAAGTCGACGCTGCTGAATGCGCTGGTCGGCGAGAAGCTGGCCATCGTTACTCGCAAGCCGCAAACCACGCGCAATCGCATCCAGGGGATCGTCAACGTCGAGCGCAAGGGCAAACGTCCGGCTGGCCAGGTCGTACTGGTCGACACCCCCGGCGTTCACAAGCCCATCAATTCCCTCAACCGCCGCATGATGAAGGAAGTCTACGATGCGCTGGAGGGTTGCGATCTGCTGCTGCTCATCATCGATGCGCAGGTCAAGTTCGGCACCGGCGACCAGTTTGTCCTTGACATCGTCAAGAAGACCGGCCAGCGCGTGTTCCTTCTGCTGAACAAAATCGATGCCGTCGAAAAACAGAAACTGCTGCCGCTGATCGAGCACTATCGGACGCTGCACGACTTTGCCGACGTTATCCCCATCTCGGCGTTGAAGCGAGAGGGTCTCGACTCGCTGCTTGACGCGGTAGTGAAGGCGTTGCCGGAAGGTCCGCGATACTTTCCGAAAGATCAGATCACCGATCAACCGGAACGCTTCCTGGTAGCCGAGCTGATTCGCGAACAGGTGTTGCTGGCTACCGAACAGGAAGTGCCCTACGCGACGACGGTGCTGATCGAGCAATATGAAGAAGGCGCGCAGTTGACTCGAATCGCTGCCACCATCTACTGCGAGCGCGACGGACAGAAGGCGATTCTCATCGGCAAGCAGGGCGCAAACCTGAAGAAGATCGGTACCGCGGCCCGATTGCAGATTCAAGCTCTGCTCAACACCAAAGTATTTCTCGAGCTGTTCGTGAAGGTGCGGGCGGGCTGGCGCGATTCGCGTGACTTCGTGCAGGAGACCGACTGGCGCACCCAGTTGGAGCGAATGTCAACCAGCGAACTTGCGCAGGAACCCGATCCGGATCTGGAATAGGATTGTCCTCCCGAGCGGATTCTAAACCGTCATCTTGAGCGGAGGAGTCGCAGTCGAAGACCCTCCCCCTAGCTTGCCGCAGAGACACTATCGCGGAAGCATCCCTCTCGCCTCCTCCACGCTCCACTCCGGAATCGCGCCGGCGCGGCTGGCCACCAGCGCGCCGACCGCATTGGCGAACGCGCCACATGGCTGCGCGTCCCAACCCTGGTCGAGTCCGTGAAGAAACGCCGCCGCGAAGGCGTCTCCGGTGCCGACCGTGTCCGCTACCTGCACTTTGCAGCCGGGCACCTCGGTATACAGGCCATCCTTAAAGATGGCGCAGCCCCGTTCGCCGAAGGTCACGCAAATGATCTTGCAGCGGTACTGATCGCTCCAGCGTTGGCAGAATTGTTTTACCGAGCCCTCCTGCTCATCGGCGTTGAGCGAGGCATCGAGAAACTCGGCTTCACTGTCACTCAACTTGATCACGCTGGCCTGCGAAGCCAGTTGTTCCACGATCGACAGGTTCCAGTTACCGTCACGCAGGTTCACATCGTAGAAGCGCCTGGCCGAAGGAATCGTCGCAATCAGCTTTAAGGTTGAGGCCATCGCCTGTTTTGCTGTGTGATACAGCGTCCCAAAGTAAATCCAGCTGGGCTGAATTTCTGCCAGACGCTTCAACTGGCCGGCGGAGAGGTCCACACAGTCGTAGGCCGCGGGACGCACGATACGAAACATGGGCTTGCCGTCAGTATCGAGCTCAACCCTGGCCGTGCCCGTCTCCTTGCCCGGCAAGATGGGTACGAACTCGGTCGAAATTCCCCACTGCCGCAGGCTGTCGAGGGCGCGCCGCCCGCGTTCATCCTCGCCCACGGCGCTGACCAGAAAGACCTCATGTCCCAACTTTCGCGCATGCGCGGCAAAGTTCAAGGGAGCACCGCCCAGGTACTCGGCCTCGCCGATCACGTCCCACAGAATCTCTCCCACACTCACAATGCGCACGCCGGCAGCCTCCCTAAGGCCCTTCTATCCTACCGTGCCATTGCCATCAGGCCGTGCTCCCCGAACCGGCCCCCTGCAAGGGGCCACCAATGAGCGCGCTTTCTGTCTGACTACTTTGTTGCATTCCCCTGAATTTCCGTTATGATTGCCACCGCCCTTATGAAACTTTCTTTCCAACGAGAGCGCAACTCTAGTGCACCCGCTTCCAGTCCCGCTGAATTCCCACCTTTGCTGGGAGCCGATATCGCGGGCATGGTCCATGGCAAGCGGGTGGGCGGCGATCTGTATCACTTCCTGCGCGCCAATCGATGCCGCGTGATTTTCGGTCTGCTGGACGTTGCCGGCCTGCGTGAGGAAAACCACGGCATCGTGGAAGCGGCGCGCCAGACATTTCAACAGCTGGGGAAAGACCGCTTCGAGCAGGAAGACATCAACGAAGCCGATACCATGATGGAGTTCTGCCTCGAGCTGAACCTGAGCATTCGCCGGGCGGCAGCAGGAGTACGGTCCTGCGCGGCTTTTCTGGGATGTTATAACGAGGAACTCGGCACCATCTGTTACTCCAACGCGGGACACACGCCGGGACTCTTGCGCGATCCCACGGGCGTTGTGGAGCTGCCGGCGACTGGACTACCGTTGGGCCTGTTCTCCGCCTCTACCTACGAAGCGCCTACGGCTGCGCTGCAGCATGGGGCTTCTCTGCTGCTGGTTTCCCGAGGCGTGGTTGAGGCCGCCTATAAGAAGGAAGAGTTCGGGCTGCCCCGGGTCAAAGAACATTTTGAGCGCGCACCCCAGGATAATGCGCGCGAGATCGCTACCGTTATTCTTGAAGGTGTAAAGCAGTTTCTACACGCCGATCCGGACCATAATGACGTGACGGCCCTGGCCCTGGTTCGTGCGGCTAAAGCCAGCCCGGTAGCCGTGGGCAATTAATGGATCCCGGTTAAGCCCGAGCCGAAACCACCGGCCCGGGAGCCTGCCATTGGCCAGACAAGGCTTCGCCCTCGCAAAAACCTTTGAAGTTTTGGGAACTATCCGGCAGACGTGGGAGAATACCAATAGCGCGAATTTCAACGCCGGAGACTTGGTTATCCACTCAAGGTGTTAGCCTACCTGTGCTGGCCGAGCATCTAAAAATCTGACGAAATCTCCTCTTATCTGCGATGGTACCTGTCTGGCGATGACTGTTGGGTGCCCCGGTTGGTTTGTTCTATGACATGGTTAGCTCGTCTCGCGGTCGCTGCGGTGTGTACGGGAGCTTTTTCGTGCCCGGCTCTGGCCCAGCAAACCGCCTCGCCAGACACCAGTTCCACAACCTCGCCGGCAACCTCAGCGACGCAATCCTCAGGAACATCATCCACCCCATCGCCGCCTGCATCGCCGCAGCCGCAGACGGTCACTCCCCAAACTCCGACTTCAGCGGAGGTTTTGAAGCAGGAGGAAAAGCAGCGCGCCCTGGGCATCGTCCCCATGTTCGGCATGACCAGCGTTAAAAATGCGCCACCACTTTCCTCAAAGCAGAAGTTTCAACTGATGGCGAGAACCATGATCGATCCCTTCACCTTCGTATCGGCAGGCTTTACGGCAGGCCTGGGACAAGCTACAGACTCCTTTGCCGGATACGGTCAGGGGGCTGAGGGGTTCGCCAAGAGATACGGCGCGGCCTTGGCCGATAACACGGATGCCAATCTCTTCAGCAATTTCGTATATCCGGTGTTGTTCAAGCAGGACCCACGCTACTTCCGGATGGGTGAAGGCAGCATCAAGAGACGCACCTGGTGGGCCATCGAGGGGGAGTTCGTGGCCCGGCAAGATTCGGGCAGCCACATGTTTCACTTCTCCAACGTGCTGGGAGCTATCACGGCAGGAACCATCTCGAATGTGTACTATCCGCAGTCGGACCGCGGCGTTGGACTGACCGCCGGCCGCGCGGGAACGGCCTTGGGCTACGGCTGCCTGGGTGATATCTTCCTTGAGTTCTGGCCCGACATCGAGCAAAGGCTCTTACATAAGCACGAAAGCCAGGCACATCCCTCCGAACCGCCTGGAACCTCGCCAAAATAACTAACCTGCCTGGTTCGAAAAACGCCGCAAAGCGAAAGCCGAAAGATCGACTGTCGCAGGCTTGCCGAGCGCCTGCAAAGCCAGCGCTTCTCCCAGCGCGGCCGAATGCTTGAACCCGTGCCCGGAACAAGCTGAGGCGAACGTAATATTCTTTCCACCGGAAAACTGGTCGACGATAAATTTCGCGTCCGGCGTCACCGTATACAAGCAAGTGGAGCCGCGCAGGCATTCGCCCGACACGTCGGGAAATCGTGGCGCAATGTAGTCCGCGTAAAGAGCGTTGATCACCGAGGGGCTGATGGTTCGTTCAACCGCATCCGGATCGACCGTCGCTTCGTATTGTTCGGTGCCAATCTTTATTCCAGCATGCGCTCCATCCACGGCCGGAAATCCATACATCATGTCGCGGGGGCGGTTGCCGGTGATCCAGATGAAGATGGGAAATCGAGCGGGCGAGTACCGCCCGGGATTTCGCGCCAGCGCAAACCAGCACAAAATTTGCCGGTAGATCTTGAACAGGCCGGCCAGCTCTTCGCCCACGAGCCTGGAGATCCAAGGCCCGGCCGTCACGATTACCTGTTCCGCGGAGTAGTGATTCGCACTGGTCCGGACTTGAACGCTGCCGTCATCGAGGGCCTTCAAGTCGAGCACAACTTCCGAAGTAAAGATTTGCGCTCCCAGCTTTTTGGCGAGATTGAGCTGGGTCTCGATGCAGGCTTCAGGGCGGAGGAATCCGGCTCCGCTTTCAAAATAGCCTACTTCGTCGCCGCGCAAACGGAACTGCGGATAGCGATGCTGAATTTCCCCGGCGCTCAATACCTCGTGAGCAATGCCAAACTCTTTAGCTGCATCGAGGGTGTCTTGAACAAACGAAGTTGAGCCGTGATGATCGCCCGGCAGGTGGGGCGAGGCCAGGACCAGACCGCCGTTGCGGACCAGCAAGCTGCGGCCGGTCGCGGCCTCCAGCTCTTCCCAGATCTGGTTGGAACGCAGCACCAGGGGCACGAAGTCGCGGCCTTCTCCGATGGCTTGCCGGGTGATGCGGGTGTCGCCGTGCGATGAGCCTTGATCATGTGGAGGAACGAAGCGGTCGATGCCGATGGCCCGCGCTCCCAGCCTGGCCGACTGGTAGAGCGCCGCGCTGCCAACCGCACCCAGGCCAACCACCAGAACGTCCGCAAGGTTCGACATGAAGAGATGATAGAGCAGCGGCCGCACTTGGCACTTAGCATTTAGCAAGACCGGAATGTCGCCTAGGCTATCAGCGTGCTTCGCCCCCACTGTTTCGCAAGAACGGCGTCGACTAGTTGCTACAAGCTATGCACGACTAAAGTCATGCCCTGACACAACCCGCTTGGATCGATTTATCAGATGGTCTTGGCTTCCAGTTGCTAGTTGCTAATTGCCAAGTAGAGCGAAAAATCCAAGTGAGTCCCGCAGGGACGGCAGAGGACCGCAGATCCCTCCGCTCCGCTTCGCTCCGGTCGGGATGACAAATCCCGAAAAGCGAAGAGCGAAAAGCGCAGAGCGCAGAGCGAAAAGGGAAGAGCGAAAAGCGAAGAGCGAAAAGCGAAGAGCGAAAAGCGAAGAGCGAAGAGCGAAGAGCGAAGAGCGAAAAGCGGCTCTCTACTGCTGAATCGCCTGGATCGCCCTCGGATGGACCTGCTCGTTCTGGATTTGCGAAGCATCCCAGCTTCCCCCCAGCGCTTTCACCAGATAAACCTCGGTCACCATCTGCTGGCCGTACAGTTGGGTCAACAGCCGCTGATTGCTGAGCAGCGTCGACTGCGCGGTAATCACATCCAGGTAGCTGGTGACGCCGCCGACATAGCGGTTGTTGGCAATCTCCAGGGCGCGGCGCGCGTCAGAGACCGCGGCATTCTGTGTGCCGGTGGCTTGCCCCAGTTCGTTCAGCCCGGTCAGGCCGTCCTCCACTTGCTGAAAGGCGACCAGCACCGACTCGCGATAGTTGGCCACCGACTCATCGTAGGTATGCTTGGCGTAGGCGAGATTGGCGTGGTTGCGTCCGCCGTTAAAGACCGGCTGCAATAGATCACCGCCCAGAGCCCAGATCGCATTCGGCGAGGTGAGCAGGTTGGTGATGCTGGTGCTCTGGTAGCCTCCGGTTCCGGTCAGCGTGAGTTGCGGATAGAAGGCGGCTGTGGCTACTCCCACCAGCGCATTCTCATAGGCCATCTGGCGCTCGGCGGTGGCGACGTCAGGCCGCCGCTCCAGCAGATCGGAAGGCACTCCCAGCGGAACTGGTACCGGCGTCGCATTCAAGGACCGCACGGGTACAGAGAAGTTTGCCGCGGGATTGCCGGTCAGCACGGCAATGGCATGTTCATACTGCTCGCGCTGCTGTTTGACCAGGTATAGCTGGGTTACGGTGGAATCAAGCAAGGTCTGCTGTTGCGCCAGATCCAGTCCCGAAGCCACTCCGCCATTATGGCGATTCACCACTAACTCCAAACCCTTTTGCTGAATCGCCACTGACTCCTGCACCACCTGGGTTTCGGCATCCAGTTCGCGCAAGCTGAAGTAATCGGCAGCCAGCTCCGAGGTCAAAACCAGATTCACGTTGTACATGTCGGCTGCACTCGATTGCAGGCTGGCATTCGACGCTTCCATGTTTCGCCGCACCTTGCCGAACAGGTCCGGCTCATAATTGATAAAGAACGGGATCTCGTAGGTGCTCTGGGTGAGAGCTCGATTGCCGGTCGTCAGCACTTCCGGACGGTGTGCCGAATAACGCTGCCGGGTGGCGTTGGGATCGACATTGGCCTGCGGAAAGAATCCCGCCGAGGTTACCCGGGCCAGCGACCGCGCTTCCTCCAGCCGATCTTTTGCGGCCAGCAACGACTGATTGGCGTTGAGCAATTGCTGCTCGTAGGCGTTCAGTTCGGCGTCGTTGAAAACTTCCCACCACGCGCCTTTGGGAATCGAATCTTTCGGCGCCGCTTCGCGCCATGGCGGCTCCGTCTTGTAGGCCGAGGGAGCTTGCACCGGGGGCCGCTTGTAATTCGGTCCCACTAAGCATCCCGCCAACAATCCAGCTACGGCCACAGCCGCTGCCAGGGTCAACCACTTCATGACTTCTGGCCTCCCTGGTGTTGGGGAGCGACGTTTACCTGCTGGCCGTCTTCCAGCGAGTCGGCAGGATTCACAATCACGCGATCATTCACATCCACTCCGCCCACAATTTCCAGGCTGGTACCGTAGTCGCGGCCGATGCTGATGTGGCGCAACTGCACCCTGCCATCGGCCCCCACCACTGCCACCTGCGGCCCTTCGCTGCGGAAGAGCATGGCCTGTACCGGTACCGTAACCTTTTGTGCGTTGATGCTGGGTTTGAAATGCACTTCGCCGAATGAACCCGGCAGCAACTTCCCGTCCTGATTGGGCACATCCACTTCGGTTAACAGGGTGCGGGTTGTGGTATCGATGGCATCTGCAGTGCGCACTACCGTGCCGGTAAATTTCTGCCCGGGAAATTCCTGTAGCGTGACCACTGACTGCATCCCGACCTTGATGGCCGGAGCGTAGGCCTGCGGCACCGACACATACACGCGCAAGGGATCGGTGCGCGCGATGTCGAACAGTTCTTTGCCGCCCGTAGATCCCGACGTGCCTGAGTTGCCGGCGTTGATCAATGTGCCGGGATCGACGGTGCGCCGGGTCAGCACTCCGGTGAAGGGAGCGTACACATGTTTGAAGCCTTCCAGATCCTGTAGACGCTTTACGTTGGCATCGGCTGCCGCCAGGTTGGCCACGGCCTGTTCATAGCCGCTGCTCTGGGTGTCGGCTTCCTGCTGCGATACCGAGTCCGTCTTGCGCAGAGACTGGTAGCGATCGGCGTTGATCTTGGCCAGATCCATCGCGGCCACCACTTGTTGGCGCGCGGCCCGCGCCTGCAGCAACTCCTGATCCACTTCCGGGGTGTCGATATCGGCCAGCAGTTCGCCCTGCTTGACTTTGCTGCCGATGTCCTTATACCAGCGCACCAGATAGCCGTTGGTGCGCGCGTAGATTGGAGACTCAACGTAAGCCTGCAAAGTTCCCGGCAGCACCAGTTCCTCGTCCGGCTTCTCCGCTGTGGGATGCACCACCGCAACCGTGGGGATGGCATTCTGCTGAGTCGTGTCGGCCAGCACATGGCTATCGTGAATTCGCGTCACCATGGTCAGCAGGCCGGCCCCGACCAGCACCAATACCAGCACTCCCACCAGCAACAGCGCCTTTCGCGGAGGGGCAGCAGCCAGCTTCGGCGGCGGGGTTATTTCCGCAGGCGCGTGACCGCCCTCACCAGTTTCGTTCCGAGGGTCGGACCGACGGAGTGCGCCATCTCCCCCCGAGCGGCTTGGCTGGGCGCGGTCTTCGCGGGTCTCAGCCGGATTGTGCGGTGTGTCCATGGTTTTCGTATAAGACTCCTGAATTCTATTACTGCTCGGTCTCAGCCTGCCGGGCTTCCCGGTGGCCGTGAATGATGGCAAAAACCGAAGGTACAAAGAACAGCGTAGCCACGGTGGCAAACAGCAGGCCGCCGATCACGGCACGTCCCAGGGGAGCGTTTTGCTCGCCACCTTCACCCAAACCAAGAGACATCGGCAACATGCCGATAATCATGGCCAGGGCGGTCATCAGTACCGGACGAATACGCGTGTAGCCGGCTTCCAGGGCCGACTGGACTGCCGGAATTCCGGCCTGCATCCGGTCGCGGGCAAAGGAAATCATCAGAATCGAATTCGCGGTCGCCACGCCCATGCACATGACCGCGCCGGTAAGCGAAGGCACATTCAGCGTGGTGTGCGTGAGCAGCAGGATCCAGCAGATGCCGGCCAGCGCGCCCGGCAGAGCGGTGATGATGATGAAGGGATCGAGCCAGGACTGGAAGTTCACCACGATCAGGAAGTACACCAGCGCGATGGCGGCCAGCAACCCTACGCCCAAGCCGATGAACGAACTGGTCATGGTCACCACCTGGCCGCGGACGCTGAGTTGCGTGCCCCGCGGCAGATGCTCGCGGAAGGGTTTCAGCACTTTGTTGATATCGCGGTCCACCCCGCCCAGATCGCGGTCCTGGGTGCTGGCATAGACGTCAATCACCGGCTGCACGTTGTAATGCGAAACTACCGCCGGCCGCACTACCGGAGACAACTGCACCAGATTGCTGAGCAGTTGGGAATTGGGCGTGCTGGGATCGTTGACCGGCGTGTTCATCAGGTCCTGCAGAGAAGTGACGCGATATTGCGGCGACTGCACCGCCACCTGATAGCTGACGCCGTTGGTGCTATTCAGCCAGAAGTTCGGCGCCGTCTGAAAGCTGCCGCTCAGCGACACCAGCACGCTCTGCGCCACGTCGCGGGCATTCATGCCAACCTGGGTCACACGATCGCGTTCGATATTCAGATGCAGCGTCGGCAGATCCAGCAGTTGCTGCACATGAACATCGGCGGTGCCGGGAATGTGGCGGACGCGATTGGCAATCTGTTGTCCGATCATATAATTGCCCATCATGTCGGGGCCGGTAAGTTGAATGTCGATGGGCGCGGGCAAGCCGAAGTTCAGGATCTGGCTGACGATGTCGGCCGGTTGAAAGAAAAATTCCACGCCGGGAAATCGCCGGGGCAGACCTTCGCGCAGCTTGCGGATGTAGCCCGCCGTCGGGTGATGGTGCTCCTGATTCAATCCCACCAGAATCTCGGCATCGCTGGTGCCAATCACCCCGGAGTTGCTGTACGAAAGATTGATGCCGGAGTTCGGCAAACCGATGTTGTCGAGGATCGTGACCAGCTCTTCTTTTGGGATCTGCTGCCGCAAGTATTGTTCGACTTCGTCGCACAGCCGCGCCGTCTCCTCCACTCGAAGGCCGGCCCGGCCGCGGACGTGAAGCCGCATCTGGCCGGCATCGACGCTGGGGAAGAAGTCTTGCCCCAGGAAGAACACCAGCGTCATCGACAGCACGCAGAAGGCGAGAAAACAAATGGCAAACAGTTTGCGATGCTCCAGGGTGGTTTCCAGTAGCTGGTAGTAGCCATTGCGGAACTTGTCGAAACCAGCCTCGAACCGGCGCTGGTAGCGGCCAAAAAATGTCTTCGCTCCCGCCTCCCGGTGTTCATGGCCGCGCATGATGTACATCACCAGCGTCGGAATCAGGGTTCGCGACAGGAAGTAGGAAGCCAGCATCGCGAAAACGACGGCTTCCGCCAGCGGCACAAAGAGAAACCTGGCCACGCCGGTCAGGAAGAACATCGGCACGAACACGATGCAGATCGACAGGGTAGAAACAAATGCCGGCACCGCGATCTGCGAAGCGCCATCCAGAATGGCCTGCTTCATTTCCTTGCCTTGGGCCAGGTTGCGCTCGATGTTCTCGATTTCCACCGTGGCGTCGTCCACCAGGATGCCGACTGCCAACGCCAGGCCTCCCAGCGTCATGATGTTGATGGTCTCGCCCAGCGCGCTCAACAGCAGCACCGAAACGAAAATCGACAGCGGAATGGAAATCGAAATGACGATGGTCGGGCGCCAGTCGCCCAGGAATATCAGAATCATCACCGCGGTCAGGGCCGCCGCAATCAGTGCCTCGCGCAAGACTCCGTTGATGGAGGCGCGCACAAACAGCGACTGATCGAACAGCGCCTTCACCGTAACGCCCTGGGGCAGCGATTGCAGCGCGATGGGCACTACTCCTTTGACGGCCTTGACGATAGTAAGCGTCGATCCCTTACCGACCTTGTACATCGACATCAGCACGCCGTGCACGCCGTCCTGGCGAACAATGTTGGTCTGGGGAGCGAAGCCGTCGCGCACGTGAGCCACATCGCGCATATAAATCGTCGAGCCATTGATGGTCTTCACCGGCAGATCGTTCAGATCGGCGATGGTTTTCGGCGCGCTGTTCATCTCCACCTGGTATTCCAGCAACCCGATCTTGGTGGTACCGGATGGAGTGATGACGTTCTGGGTGTTGATGGCGTTGACGATGTCGTTGGGCGACAAGCCATTGGCTTCCAGCCGCGGCATATCGAGATCGACTTGCACCTGGCGAATCTTGCCGCCGTAGGGATAAGGCGTCGCCGCTCCCTGTACCGTGGCTAACTGGTTGCGCAGGAAATTCTGCCCCAGGTCGAACAGCACCTGGTCAGGCAACGTCTGGCTGCTGATGCCCAACTGCACGATGGGCGTGGAAGACGCCGTGTAAGTGATCACCAGCGGAGGCGTGGTTCCCGGCGGCAACGAGCGCACCGTGGTCTGCACAATCGCCGTCACCTGCGCCAATGCGGTCTGGATGTTGGCGTCCGGCTGAAAGAAAACTTTGATGACGCCGACACCGTTTACCGACTGCGACTCTATGTGTTCGATGTTATTGACCGTGACGGTCATGCCGCGCTCGGAGTTGGTGATGATGCGGTCGGCCATGTCGCTGGGGGCAAAGCCGGTAAAGTTCCACACCACGCTGATCACGGGAATGTTGATATCGGGGAAGATGTCAATCGGCGTGCGCAGCACGGCCAGCGGCATCAGCAGAATGATGACGATGGCCATGACCACGAACGTATAAGGGCGCCGCAGCGCTAAGGCAACAATCCACATCGCTCGGGTGAAACTCCAATCGGGGCCGGATGAAGGCGATTAAGCTTTATAAAAGCGTGAGCAGCTGTCAGCACTATGATACGATACGATACGTATTGGATTCAATGCGACGGGTTTTGGTCTCCAAGGAAATGGCATCTTCTGAACAAGGGCAGGCCGCCGGGCAGAATGGCAGCAAGCGCCCACCCGGCCGGCCGCGCTGCGAACAATCGCAAAAGGCAATTCTGCGCAGCACGCTGAAGCTGCTGCAGAAGACCGGCTTCGCCGAGCTCACCATCGAAGCCATTGCCGCCCACGCGGGCGTGGGCAAAGCCACGGTATATCGCTGGTGGCCTAATAAAGGCGCCCTGGTGGTGGATGCCTTCGCCGCCGTTACCAACGACGATCTGCATTTTCCCGACTGCGGTTCGGTGTACCAGGACGTGAGCCTGCAGATGAATCAATGGCTGGGCGTTCTGCGCTCGCCCCGGGGCCGCATCGTGGCCGCGGTAATTGCCGGCGGCCAGTCGGATGCGGAACTCATCGAGGCGTTTCGCAGCCGCTTCCTTCGCCCCCGCCGGCAGGAAGCCTACCAGACGCTGCGCCGCGGCATCGAACGTGGCGAGCTGCCCCCGGACCTTGACCTCGATCTGGTGCTCGACACCCTCTACGGCGCAATCTACATGCGCTTTCTCATCCGCCATGGCGAGCTTAGCGAACGCTACGTCAACGAAGTCTGCCGCATGGTTCTGGATGGCGCCTCGGCCAACGGAGGCCAGGCTCGCAAGGTAAAGTCGCGGCTGCGATCTGCTAATGGCCGGAAGTTGAACCATGCCCTGCGTAATTAGGACCCCTTGCTGGCAGGGGCTAAAGCCCTGACGTTCGCCAGGCCTTGTTTGGCAAGACTAAAGTCGAGCCGTGATACAAGGCAAGATAGTCCTGTGAGATGGCTGAGGGGAAACTCTGATCAAGTGAAGTCAAGACCCCGCAGCGGCTGAAGCCGCATGATTTCGGATCCTTGACGGCGCACCTGAAGGTGCGCCCCTTCAAAACAAGACTTAAGCAAAACAAGACTTAAGCCAAACAAGACTTAAGCCAAACAAGACTTAAGCCAAACAAGACTTAAGCCAAACAAGACTTAAGCCAAACAAGACTTAAGCCGAGTTTCTGTGGCGACACAATCGGTCGTTAGATACTTGCGACCGATCCGCCATCCACCCGCAAATTCGTTCCAGTAATGAACGAGGCTTGTTCCGAGGCCAGAAAAACTACGGCGGAAGCCACTTCTTCGCTTTCGCCGGGCCGCTTCAATTCGATGTGCGGACGGTTCTTCTCCAGGAATTCCGCTGTTACCTTCTCCGGAGTCGTGCCTTGTTCCTTGGCCATCTTTTGCAACAGGTCCGCTACCAGCGGGGTCATGATGAACGCCGGCGAAACCGTGTTTACCAGAATTCCATCGCTAGCGTAAGCCTTGGAAAGGCTCTTGGTCAGATTGTTCAGGGCAGCCTTGGAAGCGTTGTAGTGCGGCATAAAGGCATCGGGTTGGGTGCCCGACTCGCTGGAGATGTTGATGATACGGCCCCATTTCTGCCGCTGCATGTGCGGCAGGACCGCGCGGCTGGCACGTACTGCCGAAAGCAGATTGAGATTCAGGATGTCGAGCCAGTCGTTGTCGGAGAGGTCCTGGAAGGCGGCGAAAGCTCCAACTCCACCGGCGTTGTTCACCAGCACATGGACGGTGCCGAAGCGCTGCACAACTTCTTCGACAGCGTGTGCGATGTCCGCCGCCTTCGTCATATCGGCAGCGATCCCGATTACCTCCGCGCCGGTGCTTTGGCTGATCTCGCGCGCGGCCTGCTGCAACTGTTCGTGGTTGCGAGCGGTGATGGCCAACTTCGATCCCTCGGCGGCGAATCCGGCCGCAATGGCCTTGCCGATCCCTTTACTCGCTCCGGTCACCAGTACGATTTTGCCTTTCAGTCCTAATTCCATGATCTGACTTTTCTCCTGCACATGAGATTCGACTGCCATGGAGAAAGGTTCGGCGTGGGAGTTTCAGCGATTAAGAGATCGCATAGTTTTTTTGGAAAAGCTCGAGATCGCGCCGACCCGCACTAGCCTCGATCTTGTCCGGTCTTATACAATCATGAGTTTCCTACTGTTAGCCATCCTTGTAAGGAGTAGACAAGTCCAAGCCGGGTGCCCCGTTCTTGTCATCCCGGGCGGAGCGAAGCGAAGTCGAGGGACCTGCTTTTCTCCATCGGTTGACCTAGGCTGGAGTCCCGCTGTCGTCATATCAAAATGAAAATACACGAGTATCAGGGAAAGGCCATTCTCTCGAAGTATGGAGTGGCAGTGCCGCGCGGCCAGATGGTAGAGAATCGCGAGGACGCGCTCGACGTAGCCCGGCAACTCTTTCAGGACGGCGCGACCGGCGTCGTAGTGAAGGCGCAAATTCATGCCGGCGGCCGCGGTAAAGGCGGCGGCGTCAAAATTGCCAAGTCCCCCGAAGAAGCCGGAGACCTCGCCACCAAAATGCTTGGCATGACTCTGGTCACGCACCAGACTGGCCCTGAGGGCAAGACAGTGCAGCGGCTGTTGATCGAAGAGACGCTGCCGATTGCGCGCGAGCTGTATCTGGGCATCGTGCTGGACCGGGCCGTCGGCCGCAACGTGTTCATGGCGTCGGCCGCGGGCGGTATGGAAATCGAAGAGGTTGCGGCCAAAGATCCCAACGCAATCATCAAAGAGCACATCATGCCCGGCTTTGGATTGCAGGCTTTTCAGGCGCGCGAGATCGCTTTCCGCCTGGGGCTGGACGCCAAGTACATCAGCGGCGCGGTCAAGTTCATGATGGCTCTGTCGCGCGCGGCCGAAGATACCGATGCCTCGCTGGTGGAGATCAATCCTTTTATCACGACGACCGATGGCCGGCTGTTCGCGCTCGATGCCAAGATGAACTTCGACGACAACGCGCTGTATCGCCATCCCGAGATCAAGGACCTGCGCGATGTCAGCGAAGAAGATCCACTCGAGGTCGAGGCCAGCAAGTACAACTTGAACTACATCAAGCTGGATGGCAGCGTGGGCTGCATGGTGAACGGAGCGGGGCTGGCGATGGCGACCATGGACATCATCCAGTACGCCGGCGGCATGCCGGCGAATTTTCTCGATGTGGGCGGCGGCGCCAACGAAGAGCAGGTAACACACGCTTTCGAAATCCTGCTGAGCGACAAGAATGTGAAAGCGGTGCTGATCAATATTTTCGGCGGCATCCTGCGGGTGGACACGCTGGCCAACGGCATCGTCAGCGCCGCGCGCACGACCAATATCCAGTTGCCGATTGTGCTGCGGCTGGAAGGCACCAACGTCGAGCAAGGCCGCAAGACATTAAAAGAGAGTGGACTGAAATTCATCGTGGCAGAAACCATGAAAGACGCGGCGGAGAAAGTCGTCGCCGCGGCAAAGGGGTAATGATGGGAACAACGACAATTCCTTTCGACAAACCCGTGCACCAGCCCACCATGATGACCTCGACCTTGGGTGACGAGAGCTGGGTTCTTACCTGTCTTGAACTGAGTTGTGAAAACAGCGTCCAGACAACGGACTTCGAGCAGGAGTGCAGAGGCGTGTGCCACGGTAATCTTGTCGTAATCACGTGTTCGGAAGGCTCGAAAGGGGAATGGCAAAAGTATGAGCATCCTGGTTGATAAATCGACGCGCCTGCTGGTGCAAGGGCTGACCGGACGGGAAGGAACGTTCCACGCCAAGAATGCCGCGGCTTATGGCACCACCGTGGTTGGCGGAGTAACTCCGGGCAAAGGCGGCACCACGCATGAAGGCTGGCCCATCTTCAACACGGTAGCCGAAGCAGTGGAAAAGACGGGCGCCAACGCGACCGTAATTTTTGTTCCGCCGCCGGGCGCGGCTGACGCCATCATGGAAGCCGCCGAGGCTGGTCTGCCGCTGATTGTCTGCATCACCGAAGGCATTCCGGCGCGGGACATGGTCAACGCCTGGGAATTTCTGAAGACCAAGAACTCGCGCTTGATCGGGCCGAATTGTCCGGGAATCATCTCGCCGGGCAAGTGCAAAATCGGTATCATGCCGGCGCACATTCATAAGGAAGGCAATGTCGGAATCGTATCGCGCTCGGGCACGCTGACCTATGAGGCGGTCTATCAGCTGACGACGCGCGGCATTGGGCAATCGACGGCCATCGGGATTGGCGGCGATCCGATTATCGGAACAAACTTTGTCGACGCCATTCGGCTCTTCAATGACGATCCGGAAACCGAAGCCATCATCATGATTGGCGAGATCGGCGGCAGCGCCGAGGAAACGGCGGCGGAGTTCATCAAGCAGAACGTGCGCAAGCCGGTGGTCGGCTTTATCGCCGGACAGACTGCGCCTCCAGGACGCCGCATGGGCCACGCCGGAGCGATTATCTCCGGCGGCAAGGGAACGGCGGCGGAGAAGATCAGGGCCATGGAAGCTGCGGGCATTCATGTGGCCAAGTCGCCCGCCGAGATTGGTGAAACGCTGGTGAAGGCGCAGTCGGCGGTGATGGGACGGTAGAAGGCCGGCGGTTCGCTGCTCGCTCTTCGCTTTTCGCCAGAGGGCTATTAGCCTTAGCAGGCGCGGTTGACTGGGGGGTAGAGCTGGCCTTCAGGCCAGCGTCCGCGAGCGGTTGTAGCAGGAGTCGGCTTTAGCAGACGGCACCACAGGCAACAAGTATGAAGCTCATTTTGTTACTTCTCTTGACGGCGACTTCAACGGTTGCTGGGGAAGCGAAGTGCAAGGGAAACCCGAAGATAGTCGGGGCCTGCTTCTCGATTCATGGGAGGATCACTCTAGGGGCCGATACGGTGCGTTTGCGGCTTTGGCCTGTTGGCACAAAGCGGATGCTGGGTGTCACCGGAGGGCCCATATTGGACGACGCGGACGACCCTATTTATCCGCGAAACCTGAGATTCACGCCCGACACCGAGGCCATCTACAGTAACTTTGAAGTGTGCCCATTCACGCAAGACAAGGTAGGAGCAATGCAGTTGGTATGTATCGAGTCCGCCGTGAACGTCGTCGTGAAACGGGACGGAAAATGATAGCCCGTCGCTTCAGCGGTGGGTAGGTCCGACTTATGATCTGAGTCCCGTAGGGATGCCACACAGTATTCGCGGGATCGACGGACCGCAGATCCCTCCGCTCGTGGCTGAAGCCACTCGGTCGGGATGACAGTTCATGAGGAGCAACTAGCGAAAAGCGAAAAGCGAAAAGCGCTTGGACCCCTGATGGCTGAGCGCGAGACAAGAAACGAATAGACGAGAGGGAACTCCATCAAGCATGAAAACACTGCAACGCACTCTTTCCATCATTAAGCCCGACGCGGTTGAAAGCGGGGCCACGGGCGATATTATCCACACTCTTCTGGAAAACAAGTTTCGCATCATCGGCATGAAGATGCTGCACATCAACAAGGCGCAGGCCGAAGGCTTTTACGCGGTGCACGTGCACCGGCCGTTTTTCGAGTCGCTGACCAACTTCATGTCGAGCGGGCCAATCGTGGTGATCGCCCTGGAGAAAGAGGAAGCCATCGGCGATTACCGCAAACTGATGGGAGCCACCGATCCGGCCAAAGCTGAAACAGGCACGATTCGCAAAAAGTGGGCCTCCAGCATTGAGAAGAATGCAGTGCACGGCTCCGATGCCGAGGACACCGCGCGCTTCGAACTCAGTTATTTCTTCGCCGGGTACGAATTGGCGAAGTAAACTGCATCATCGCGTTGAGGTGGAGCGCTGAGCGAAGAAATACCTTTCACCACCCTTCGGCGCCGCTCAGGGCAGGCTGCGACACGGAGAGCACGGAGTTTTGAGAGTCTATCGCTCATAACTTTTGCCGCTGCGGTGAAAATTTTCAACGGAGCAATCTATGGCACAGGTGCAAATCACGCTGTTGGCGGGCCGCACCATCGAGCAAAAACGGCGGGCGGTCAAACGGATTACCGATGTGATGTGCGAGGAGCTTCACGTCAAGGCTGAGAAGTTGACGATCGCCTTCGTGGAAGTGCCTCGCGACAGCTATGCTCGCAATGGAATGCTGCTGTCTGACCGCACTGACTTGAAATGACGCCGGGCGGCGCGGGGTTGATTGGCGCCGCCGGAAAGCTGGGCAAAAACAGGAAAGGCCGTTCCCTGGGGGGACGGCCTGTTGCTTGCCTGCCGGGAAACTCTGATTAAGTCTCGAGTATTGCCTCAGGGGCTAAATCCCCAATGATTTGGCCGGACTTACGGCACGGCTGAAGCCGTGCCCCTTCAAAACCATAACTTGATCAGAACCTCCCTGGCCGCGATTATTGTTTCTTTGCCATGGTGTTGCTGGACCCGTTGGTCATGGCACCTGAGTTCTTACTCATGGCGCTGCCGGTGACGCTAGGTGCGATCTTCTCCGCTTCCTGAAGGTGGCTTTCCAGGGTAGGCAGAGTGCCGGATACCCAATCCTTTAAGTCCGGACTGTGCGCCGAGGTGGACTCCCGCTTAAATTCGGCGACATCTTTCTTGTGGTCGGCAACCATGTCCTGCATGTAAGCCCTATCGAAAGCTGCTCCGTGTAATTTAGAGAGGTGATCTTTCGTTTCCTGGTCCTTGGCGTCCAGGGTGGTAGGCAGCTTCACCGCCTCCTTCGAGGCCACCTGTTCCAGTTGGTCATTGGCTTTGGTATGGTCCGTCACCATGCGTTTGCCGAAGTCTTTCACTTCTTGACTTTGAGCGTTCTGCTCGGCCAGTTGGCCCAGTTCAACCTCGGCCATGCCGCCTTGTGCGGCCTTGTCCATAAAGCTGCGGTCGGCAGTGGTGACTGCACTACTCATATTTGAGTTCCTACCCGACTGTGCCACCGCCATGGTTCCGAACAACAGCAGCGAGGCTGCTCCAGCCAGCAGGCTGTTCTTTGCGATCTTCATTGTCGTATTCTCCTTTAGAGCCCAGAGTTAAGGACCCCGATGAGTTGGAAGGGACTGGTCAGGGCCGCTGTTCCACTCCGTCAGATAGGATTTCCCGGGGCCACGGCGGGTTGTCAGGCCGGGAAGGGCGGCCGGGCAAAAATTGTGGCGAGCCAGCCGGGAAAGCTGGCTTGACGCTGACTCTTAGCCCGCAATAGAGTCGAATACCTGGGAGCTGTGAGCTTGGAGAGCCTGGTCGGGAAAAGCATCCTGCACTACACCCTGCTGAAGAAGCTGGGCGCCGGGGGCATGGGAGTCGTCTACGAAGCCGAAGACAGCCGGCTGGGGCGCCACGTGGCGTTAAAGTTTCTGTCTCGGGACTTCGAGCGGGACGCTTATGCGCTGGAGCGTTTCAAGCAGGAAGCCCGGGCCGCGTCCGGACTGAACCATCCCAATATCTGCACGATCTACGCCATCGAGGAGTGCGACGGCCAGCACTTTATCGCCATGGAGTTGCTGGAAGGCGAGAGCCTGGCCGAGAAGATCGACGGCCATCCGCTGCCGCTGGACAAGATACTCGACATCGGAATTCAAATTGCCGATGGGCTCGACGTCGCGCACCACAAAGGCATCGTCCATCGCGACCTGAAGCCGGCCAATATTTTCCTGACTGCCCGGGGACAGGCCAAGATCCTGGATTTCGGTTTGGCGAAGCTGACCTACGATCGTCGCGCCGCGCTGGAAACCGTGGCCGGCGAAGCTGTGACCACGGCTCCGCTACAGCTCACCTCGCCCGGAATGGCGGTGGGAACTGTGGCCTACATGTCTCCGGAACAGGCGCGGGGCGAGGAATTGGATGGCCGCAGCGATCTTTTCTCCATGGGAGCGATCCTGTACGAGATGACCACGGGGCGAATTCCCTTTGACGGCAACACCTCGGCGGTAATTTTTCAGGGCATTCTTGATCGCAATCCCCGTCCCGTAGACGAGATGAATCCGTCGGTGCCTCTCAAGCTGGTCGAGATTATCGACAAAGCGCTGGAGAAGGATGTCGATCTGCGCTACCAGAGTGCGGCGGAAATACGGGCTGACTTGAAGCGGCTGAAACGTGACAGCACCGGGCAGACGTCGCAGGCACGGGTAGCTGCGTCGTCGTCGGCAACCCCGGTTGTACCCGGCACAGAACGCCCGGACGAACGCTCTTCCGGCGTGCTCGAAAACGCGCGACGTCATCGCAGCGGAGCCACATTGGTCCTGGTGTTAAGCCTGACGATGATCGCGTTGGGCGCCTACGGGCTGTACAAGAAGATTTCTCAGTGGCTGGGCGATTCGGGGCCGGTGCCCTTCCAGAATATGAGCATGGAGAGACTTACCAGCTCGGGCAAGACGTTGCTGGCGGCGATCTCCCCCGACGGTAAATACGTGGTGAACGCGGTGGATGAAGGCCACGGGCAGGAAAGTCTATGGATGCGGCACGTAGCGACCGGCAGCAATGCGCAGATCATGCCGGCTGCGGAAATCGGTTATAAAGGGCTGACTTTTTCACCCAACGGCGATTTTCTCTATTTCGTCAGCGCCGACCCGCAACATCCCGGGGTGGGATTTCTAAACCAAATCCCGGTACTGGGCGGTCCGCCGCGAAAACTGGTCGACGACGTGGACAGTGCGGTCAGCTTCTCGCCCGATGGCCAGCAGATGGTCTATTTGCGCGACAGTTCGGCTGACGCCAGCGCGAAACTGATCATCGCTCACGCCGACGGCACGGGCGAGCACGTACTGGCCAGGTTGCCTCTTCCCGGATACGCCGACCCGGCATGGTCTCCCGACGGCAAGTCGATCGCGGCCACGGTTCTGGATCCCGGCAGTCAAAATCTGGGCCGGCTGGTGCTCCTGAACCCGCAAACCGGGAAAGAGAATACCGTGTATGCGGGCACCGCAATCCTGCAAAAGCCCACGTGGACGCCAGACAGCCGGCACCTGGTGCTCATCTTTCACGATGCCACCAGCGACTGGAACGGACAAGTGGGGGAAGTAGCGATCGCTGCCGGCCGGCTGCATCGCGTCACCAACGATCTGAACTCCTACAGCAATCTCACCCTCAGCATGACCAAGGACGGGAAGCAGCTCATAGCCATTCAGTCTGACTTTGCAATCTGCGGTGTACGTGATGAGTTCGGACGCCAATGCCGCAGCCAGCCCCACGCAGATTCCCGGTCATGGCGAAACTGCAGTAGGCTGGCTGCCCGACGGCCGCCTGGTAACCATGGATTATGAAAGTCACATCGCCATCATGAATGCCGACGGCAGCAATCGCAGCATTATTTACCATCAGAACCTTCCGATGGGCGGATTGTCGGTTTGCCATGATGGCGCGAGCGCACTGTTTTTTATGCCGAATCAGCAGACGAGGACGATCAATATCTGGCGGCTGGATCTGCAAAGCGGGGCTGCCAGCGTGTTGACCCATGGCAAGTTGGACCAGAACGCCGTTTGTGCGCCCGACAGTAAGTACTTCCTGTTTACCAGTATGGATAATGGCAAAAAGTTGCTGATGCGGATGCCGCTGAGCGGCGGCGACGCCAAGCCGGTCACCAGCAAGGTGGTGGACTTCGGTGCGGTTTCGCCCGACGGACAGCAAATCGCGGCAGTCATTCCCGAAGGTACCGGAGTTAATTTCAAAGCGTTGATCGCTATCATCCCCGCCGCCGGCGGCTTGCCGGTGAAGACCTTTCCTCCCAGCCGTTTCATAGCCAGCTATTACCAGTATTCGTCCGACGGTCAGGCTCTGTACTATGCCGTATCGGAAAAAGGCGTGTCCAATATGGTCAGGCAACAAATCGGCGCTGCGACCGTCGAACCCGTGACCAACTTTACCGACTTAACCATGTACGGATACGATTACGATTGGAAGAACAAGAAATTGGCGCTAGCCCGGGGGCAGACGAATCACGACATCGTTCTGCTCACCCAGCAACAAGGACAATAATGCTAGTCTGGCCCACGTTCTGCGCGGCTTGCGGTCAAGGTTTGCGGCGTGAAGACAAGTTTTGCAGCAACTGTGGTGTGCCTGTTCCCCAACAGCCCTTCGAGTCTGCGGGCACGATGGTCAAGCCCGCGTGGAGCGAGCAAAAATCGACCCATCAAATCGTGCCGCCAGGGGCGCTGCATGCTCCTGCCGCCCAGGCGCCTGCCGCCGACGAGCCGCGGCTGTTTGCAGACGAAGCTCAGGCGCCGGAACCGCTGCTGTTTGCAGAAGAAGAGATTAAGCCTGCCGAGTCTGCGCCCGCAGCCATAGAACCTCAGGCCGCAGAACCTTTGCCCGTGGTCGAACCTGCGAAGGCCGAAGTTGTACAACCGGATGAGAACGATGGTTGGCCCGTGGGGGTTCGCCGCCTGCCTACCGCATACGATAACGTTCCGCCAATGCCTGCGGGGAATGACCGTCTGCCGCGTCCGAGGGCTAAGAAAGCGGAGCCGCAAGCCAAGACGAGGCTGCCGATCCTGGAAATCTTGGTCATTCTGCTGCTACTGGCAGGAGCTGTCATCGCGGTGTGGATGCTGCATTCCTCCCAGCCGGCAAAACCCGCGGCTGTTCCTGCGAACGTAGCCGTGACGCTCTCTCCCGCGACGGCTCGCGCCGCGCCGGGACATGCGGTTGACTTTGCCGCCACCGTGAGCGGAACCGATGACGTTGAGGTGGACTGGTCGGTGCAGGAAGGTGACGCGGGCGGGCGAGTCGTTCCCCGGGGAGCGAAAGCCAGCGGAGGGAAAGTATCGGCGCTGGCGGTTTACATCGCGCCCGATTCGCCAGGAACCTATCACCTGGTGGCTACCAGCCGAGCCGACTCGGAAAAATCGGCTCAAGCGGAAATTACGGTGAAGACCGGGAAGTCGCGATAGGGGTCGCCTGACGACGGCAAAAGTCAGCGACCGTTGATGAAAATCTCCACTCCAGCAAACCCGGCTTGGATGGACACCCTCAGGTTGATTGGCAGGGCGGCCCGGCGACGAATCAAGTCTGATTTACCGGCTGGCAATCACCACGCAGATAGTGGTCCTTCGACTCCGGCGGCGAGCGCCGCCTGGGCTCAGGATGACAGGCCAAAGAGGCGCCGCGCGCTGAGCACCTATTCCTTCACCGCAATCCCCAGAGCCTTCATCTTGCGATACATGTGGCTGCGCTCCAGGCCCAGGACTTCGGCGGTGCGGCTGACACTGCCCTGGTTCTCGTCCAGCTTCTTGAGGATGTAATCGCGCTCGTAGGAGGCGCGGGCTTCGTGCAGGCTGGAGAAGTCGCCGACCGTCCGCCGTCCGCCCTCGCGATAGACCAGACTGGGCAGATGTTTGCGCTCGAGCTTGCTGACCGTGGGATTCATGATCACGATGCGCTCGATTAAATTGCGCAACTCGCGAACATTGCCTGGCCACAAATAGCGCATCAGGGCGTCGAGAGCTTCGTCGGAGATTTCCCGGGGACGGCGATTGTAAGTCTGGGAAAACTCCTTCAGGAAATGGCGCGCCAGCAGTGGAATGTCTTCCTTGCGTTCGCGCAGGGGTGGGACGTAGAAGGGAATCACGTTGAGGCGGTAGAAGAGGTCCTCGCGAAAGTTGCCCTTGGAGATCTCATCTTCCAGATCTTTGTTGGTGGCGGCGATGACCCGGGCGTCGACCGTGACCAGTTCTTCCTCGCCGACAGGAGCAAAGCGGCCTTCATCCAGAGTGCGCAGAACTTTCGACTGGGTCTTCAAACTCATGTCGCCGACTTCGTCGAGAAAAAGTGTTCCGCCATCGGCTTTCTGGAATTTACCCTCCTTGTCGGCAGTGGCGCTGGAAAAAGCGCCCTGGCGATGACCGAAGAGTTCACTCTCGATGAAATCTTCCGGGATCGCGGCGCAATTGACCTCGACGAACATGGCGTCTTTGCGCAGGCTTTGGGCGTGGATGGCGCGCGCCGCCAACTCCTTGCCGGTCCCGGATTCACCATAGATCAGAACGCGGCCGTTGGTAGGAGCCATGAGCGAAATCTGCTGGCGCAACGCTTTGAGAGGAATGCTCTCGCCCACGATCAGGCTGCGGGCTTGAAACTGTTTCTTGAATTCCAGGTTCTCGCTGCGCAGCCGCTTGGCTTCTATAGCGTTTTTCAGGACGATCAGCGTCCGCTCGATGGAGAGCGGCTTTTCCAGGAAATCGAAAGCGCCGAGTTTGGTGGCGCGGACTGCGGCTTCGATGTTGCCGTGTCCGGAAATCATGATCACTTCAGGATGGTCGGGAGTTTCGACCAGCTTTTCCAGGGTATCCAGTCCATCGATGCCAGGCAGCCAGATGTCGAGCAGGACCACGTCGGCGGATTTGTGACGCAACAGTTCCAGACACTCTTCGCCACTTTCGGCCAGCAGCGTCTTGTAACCTTCGTCGGCGAGCACGCCTTCCAGAGCGGTGCGGATCTGCGATTCGTCGTCAACGATCAGAATGGTTTGCATCTTGATGGGCAGCCGCAACCACGATTTCCTGGGCTACAGGTAACTCTACGATGAATCGCGCTCCGACGGGGGAATTCTCTTCCACCCGAATGGTGCCGCGATGATCTTCGATGATGCGGCTGACGATGGCGAGTCCGAGTCCGGTACCTCGCCGCTTGGTGGAGAAATAAGGCAGGAAGAGCCGCTCCTTGACCTCCGGGGTGACTCCGTAGCCGGTATCGGCGATTACGATCTCAACGGAATCGCGGTCATCGACCAGAGCGGTAGAGATGACGATTTCCTTCATCAGAGAGTTGTGCATGGCCTCAGCGGCATTGTCGACCAGGTTGGCGACGGCGCGTTTGATGGCTTCGGGATCGGCTTGTACCGGAGGCAAGTCCCCGGCCAGAAAGCGCTGTACGCGGATTCCGTCGAGCCTGCCATCGAACAGCAGCAAGGCCTGGTTGACGATGGCGTTGATGTCTGAGGGTTGCGGCTTCGAGGCGGGAAATCTAGCCAGGGTGGAAAACTCGTCGACCAGCGTGCGCACGGTCTCGACGGATGAGCCAATGGTGGCGGCGCACTGGCGAATCACATTCAGCGACGCGGCATCGGGCAGAGCGGCACGTTCCAGATGACGGCGAATGCGCTCGGCCGACAAGGCAAGCGGAGTCAACGGATTTTTGATCTCATGCGCAATGCGCCGCGCTACCTCGCGCCAGGCGGTTTGCTTTTGCGCCTGCAGAATGTCAGTGAGATCTTCGAGAACGACCACGTATCCGGTGCGCTCCCGGCCATTGCGCAAGGCCGGTGAGGGCGGATCGAGCGAGGCCACCGTAACCGCAACATTCAGATTTACTCGCGGAGTGGTGATCTCCATCTGGCCCGTGGTGCTTCCCATGCGATCGGCTTTGCGCAGCATATGTTCCAGGTCGGCGACGGCGTCTTCCGGAAACAGATCGATAAGGGTTTGCGCCGCCACAGCGGGATTCTCATCGAGGCGCAGCAAGCGCCGCACGGCGCCGTTGGAATGAACGATGTGCCGGGAAGCGTCCAGCGAGAGCACTCCCGACGGCACGCTTTCAAGAATGGTTTCGATATTCCGGGTACGTTGCTCCAACTGCACATTGACGTCGGCCAGATCGCGGCGCGAGGCCTCGATACTGCCGCGGCTGGCTTCCAGATCGGCAGCCATCCGATTAAACGATTCCACCAACTGGCCGATTTCGCTTCCCGCTCGAATATCCACGCGGTAGTCGAGCCGGCCGCGGGAAATCTCATGGGTCGCTTCCGCCAGGGCCACCAGCGGCCGCGTCACCATCTTGGAAAGATAGAGCGCCAGCCAGGTCGAGGCGAATAACACTCCCACGGTCAGCAGCAAGAGAAAGCCCAGATAGGTGCGACGCAGCCGGCGGCGTTGCAAGCGCAGGTCGCGATATTGGTCCTGGCTGCTTTCGATGTCGCGCAGCACTCCGGCGTAACTCTGCGGCAAGGGCATAGCTACCAGAATCCAGCCATTGTCGCCCATGCGAGCGCGTCCCAAGACGTACTTGGCGCCCTGAATATCAAATGACTTTGCGTGTCCGGCTTGCGTATTTTGCAGCGGCAGACTGTGGCGCAGCAGAGGCCACGCTTCGGGAGCGTGGAAACTTCCTTCCGCGCGATCGTCGACGATGGCGAAGGCGAAGCCGCCCTGCAAGGTAATCTCGCTGCGGCGGAATTCGTCCATGATGGACGTAAAGTTGCCGGTGTGAAACGACTTCTGCGCATCGGGAGTAGCAGCAATGCGTTCCGCTTCATCCCGGGCGTTGGTCGCGGCATATTCCGTCAGCAGCGAAGCAATTACGTTGGTGCGATATTCCACATCTTCTGCCGGGCGCGAAAACCACTTCTCGATGGAGTGATTGAGCAGCCCATAGGAAAACAGAAACAGGAAGATGACAGGTCCCAACGACAGCAGCAGGGCGCCCATCACCATGCGGCTGCGAAACTTCGAACCCAGCATGCCCGTCTTGCGTTCGGCATAGAGCCGCAGCAGAGTGCGGATCAATACGAAGGTGAGAGCAATGAAAAGTAGGAAAATCAGCGCCGATAGGGCGGCGAAGATCAAGGTTTCTTCGCTGGTATCCGGTTGCAGAAAAGTGAGCTTGAACGTCGCCTGCGCGAAGATCACGGCAAACAGAAAAAAAGTACAAATCGACAGCGCGATTATCGCCGGAGTACGGTTCGGCTTCTTTTCGGTACGAGTTGGAGGCGTAGAGGGCAACATTAACTGGCTTAAGAATTCGCGACGCGGATCTTCCATCGCGAGGAAAAGGCCAGGACGTCTGGGAGCGTAGCCTCATTATAGCTGCGTTTTTCCGGCATGATCGGAAGATATTTGTTGGTACTCATCCGATGCATTCGCCAAGTCAGATTGATCTCGCTTGCATTCATCGGCGTAGTACAAAGCACTCAATCGAATCTGGACAATCTCGCCGGCCGGCCTGTCTCGCCCAAAAGATGGAAGCTTCACTTCCCACCTTAAGGCCCCACCAGAAGCACCTTGGTTCGGATAATGCAGCCTGCTCAATACCCGCACGATTCGAACCCCGGCCGAGGAATTACTCAGTGATGGGAAGCGCCTGCGTGCGCCGGCGGACCCGAGTGCAGAGGAGCCGAAGGTCGCACCGGCTCCGCATGCGGCGGAAACTCGGAATCCCTCATCGGGCCGGCGGGCCTTCCGGCTGACAGATTCGCCCGTTGCTGCGGTTCTAAAGGACGCCCCGGGTGCTGCGCCATGGCCGGAGCTTTCTCCGTCATCGGCAGTTTCTCGGGCGGCGGAGGAGTTCTTGCAACCAACGCGGGACGGCTGGCTGGCGGTCCGCCGGGGGCATTCGTTTGCGGCGGACGATTAACAGTCGTTGCCGGCGGAGTGCGCGACCCCTCGGTCACCGGAGCCGGATGATTGTTGTTCGTCGCAACGGGTGGATTTTCATGGGCCGTCTCACCTGGGCGAACGTTTTCCGGAGGTGTAGTCCGGGCAGGGTTGGCCGGCTCTCCAGGATGAACATTCGCGACTGCTGGGTGTTGAACGATGGCCGGCCGTTGCGCTGAGACGGGCGGCCGGGTCGCGTTGCCTCCGGCTGCGAGGGCACGCGGCGTCGGGTTGATCTGGGGATGCGGAATTACTTGCGCCTTGGCAATCTGTTCCGGATTGACGTGTACCATATTCCGCATCACCGGCTGGGCGTTGCGAAACGCATTGGCCGAAACAGCCGTTGTTGCCACCGCTTGATAACGGTAGTGAACGTTGTTGATGTTCGTGACGTTGGTGATGTTGGTGACGTTGAAATTGCGGACATTGGTGACATTGATCTGCCGCAGATAGCCGGGGCTGTGGTGATACCAGGGGTAGAACGGCTCACCAGGACCAAGCGGGAACCAGGCTGCCACTCCGCCAACGCCGAAGGAAACGGAAAATCCCGGGCCTCCGAGGAAGGCAACGAAAGCCGGTCCGTAGATGGGGGCGACGGCAATCGGTCCGGGCAACCATCCCCATCGCGGACCAACCTGCACCCATCTGCCATAGTGGAAGGGCGCGAATCCCCAAGGCGCATCGTCCACCCAGGTCCAGCCCCAGGGTTCTACCCACACCCAGCGTCCGAACCGGTAAGGACACCATCCCACGGCTACGCTGGTGGGATACCAGATCGGTCCATATTGTGCGACCGTATCCCAGGAACCATAACCATCCAGATCGTAGTATCCCGGAACTTCCGGACTCACATACTGGCGAGCCTGCGCATTCACGTACTTCTGATCGCGCTGGTTCGACCATTGGTCAAAACTATCGGGCGCGGGCAGGGTTGCCCAGCTCAGCTGCACCGGATTGGATCCGGTCAACTGGGCGGCCTGACCGCTGGCCACGGTCTGATTCATGCTGTTGCCGGTGACCTGTACTTCTCCGCTGTTGACGGTCACCAGGGTCATATTCTGATCGGGATAAGTATCGATCCGGTAGCTGCCGGCCTGAACGATGGTGATAGCTGCGTTGGGAGTATCCACTTCAATGGAATTGCCGGAACGCAGATCATAAACGCGAACCCGCAATGAGCCCTGCGCCAGTCCGAGCTGAATCAACTGGTCACTTAAATTGGTGGTGGTCAGGTCAGTCTGCTGATCCATGCGGATGGCGACATTGCCGGTTTCCAGCTCCGCTCGAGCGTCTTTGTCGGTCCACAGGCGATCGCCCGTGGTGAGTGGATAGTTCAGCGTCGCCTGGCTCCAATCGTTTTCTCCGGAAGGCTCGAACGACACAGCGTTTTGCATGTAGCTGAGGCGGGCTACCCGGTTGGGCGGATCGCCCTCGTCGCCGAATAGCGTCGAAACCAGCAGCATGGAGCACACAAACAACAGGGTTGCGCACAACCTTATCTGTGTTTTCACTTAGTTGACCTTCGCTTTCCGTGGATCGACTGCATGGTTAACTCAATTTTGAAACGCGGCCAGCCGGGGTTTCAAGGTTCTGTTCCTTGGATGATGGTTTTTCAGCAGTGGAACTAACCAAACACGAAGTGTTTTCCCTAATGCGAAAGGCGCCGGTCGCGACCCTAGTCATGAGACGAAGGAAAGTTTTTCTCTACCGAAGGCGCAGCTGACAAAACTTTCATCGATTGTAAGAACCCGCGATCGTCGAAAGGTTGCGCGCGCGTCGTCTCCGGCTAGTGAACGAAGCGCGCTCGCTGGTCAGGCGTGATGTAGTAAAGCTGCAGCGCGCCAACACGTTCGGTGGAAGCGATCTGTTCGTACCAGGGATTCGGTACTGTCGGACGTCCCAGCGGTACAGCTTGAAATCGGAAGGACTTGGCGAAGGTCGGACCGATCACGTTCCAGCCGAGGGAGGGCACGGAGTCATCGACGTCGTTTAGTCCGGGCAAGCCGTACCACGATTCCAGATACTCAGCCCGCGCGACGCCATCGAGGGCAAGCAGCGAAAAATGCGTGACGCCGAGTTCGTGCAGACGTTTTGCCAGGAACTTCAAGTCTTGTCCCCAATCGTAGTTGGAATCGACCAGGATGTTCTCAGGATGTTTCCCGGCGAAGCCGTTGAAATAAGTCAGGTAATCGGGATGATAGGCGGCGCCGGAAATGGCCATCCAAACCACTAGAAGGCCTGCTGTGAGAACAGCAGCATTTCCGGCACGGGGCCATTGCAGCAACTGAACTAATCCCAAAGCGGCGATGATAGATAGACCGATGTACATGGGTTCGATGTGGCGAATGCCGATGTCGACCCGGGCCGCCATGGCTGGAAGGAGAACGCCGAGGCTGAAAGCGAGTGGAAATAGATAGATCAGCCCAGCGCGTTTCCGGAGACAGACGAAAATTCCCAGTCCTGCAAGAACCAGAAAGGCAATGGGCATCTTCACGGCCAGGGCTACGGGAAAGTAATACCACCAGCCAGTCATGCGATATTCGCCGAACAGATAGCCTCCGTGACCCATCCGATTGTGCTCCCTGACCGCAAGTATGCCGCGAAAGAAGTCGGGAGCCGGCAGGTTGAGGCGGAAATGCGATACGATCCCGAAGGAAAATCCGTACACGGCCCAGATCACCACTGCGGCCGTGAACACAGCCAAAGCAAAAGTCGGTGCGCGTTGCCGGGCGAGTCTCGACAATTCATCCCAGGCGGGTCGGCGAACGGCCAAATAGCATGCCAGCGCCAGCGACACGGTGACGGCGATATAACCCAGCGAAGTGAACTTCGACAAGGCTGCCAAGGCTGCGAAAAATCCAAGCAGGAAGCCCCGCAACCAGGTCGGTCGCTCAGCCCAAATGATAGTGGCCAGGAAAGTCGCGCCCACGGTAGCTCCGAGAGCAGTGTCGGTGGTCGCCATTCCAGCGTCAGCTAACACAGTGGGTAACAGAGTGAACAGGCCAGTCGCCAGCACCGCGACGGCTCTGCCGAACATTTGTAGGGACCAGTAGAAAACCACCAGACAACCCAGCAGGAAAAAGGGCAAATTATCCAATCGCATGAGGAAGACTGTGCGCTCAACATTCCCGGAGTGCGCGATTATGGCCAGCCCCTTTGCCCGGATGTCGCGTCCTCCCACCGGCCGGCTACCGGCCAGGTAAGGTCCAAGAGCGAGCACAGCGCGCACCAGGGGAGGATTCTCCGTATCCAGAAGGAAGGTGTGATCGGTGAGATATTCGATGGCGGCAGCCAGGTGAAATGGCTCGTCAACGGTCAGGCTCAGCGCGTCATAGGTGGAAATAATGCGGACGCAGGCGATTCCCACCAAGATCAAACACACCGCCACACAGTACTTCTCAAGGAAAGGGGCGAGATGTGTGTCCCAGAAACCCGGCGCGGAAGATTGATCCGCTGGCCGCACAATCTCACCTCCCGCTGCAGTGCCTGCCCGCGTCGCCGCGGGTGCCTTCTACTGTTGTGGTGGGCGCATACCCTGCATCATTCCGCCCATGTCCATCTTCTGATAGCCCGAAGGAATCTCGAAGAGGCTGGCGTCGGGCTGGCCTTCCTTGATGTTGGTTAACTGCCAGGTCGAGTCGGGAGAAACCGTCTTGATAGGAAAGTGCAGCTTCTGATCGATCCAGACATTGGAGACTTTGCCGTTCTTATCGGTAATCTCCCAGTGATCGCAACTGCGTCCGTTGACCTGTTCGACGCCCATATTCTTGCAGGTCGATCCTTCGCTGTTAGCGCAAGGATTGCTGGGGTCGGTGAACGGTTTGACACTGGGCATCATGGCCGCCCGCCGGGTCTGGCTTTCATCGGCCTTGAATTCCATGTACATATGGTGTTCAGGCATTAACATATCAGTCGTTTTGGTGGAGAATGTCGTAATCATGATGGCCTGACCGCGGGGACCGCCCTGTATGTCCATGCGCATGTGATCGCGGGTGACATAAATCTTGCCATCGGTCTCATGGGCGGCGCCGGCGTGGGTTGAGCTGACCTGCATGTCGGCGGAGAACGGCGTGAGTTGGGGTATCTGAGCTGTCGCCAGAGGCAGGAGCAAGAGAACGGCAGACAGGATCGCGGGGACGAAGTGGAGACGCAGTTTCAATGAAATCTCTCCTTGAGAACAGACTGTTTCAGCGGGACTGCGGAACGAAAGACGGGCTGAACAGTTTGCTGAAAACTCGAAAAGCAGGTCCCACGCCGGTTGAAGCCGGCTGGGGATGCCAAAGATATAGGGACTTTTTATGGCGCAGCTAAAGCTACGTCCCGTCAAAATCACTTCAGGTAAAGTTTTTCAGCAAACCGTGAAGCCGGCAAACAGTGTACGACGAAACTGGCGAATGGTTGTCCAGAAATCGACGGCAGCCGGCCGGTGGAATCGAATTGGGGCGGTGATCTGGAACGATGCTGGATACTGCGGCGTCGCATAGACTATAGTTTCAATGCACCAGTGGCAGGGCTGAGTTTCTGGAATAGCAGAGGAGACACGCTTCATGGGCGCTACAGGCATGTGGGTGCGCAAACCCGATACCGCTTCCACCGGCGACCCCCTGGTCCTGGTAGTCGTGGAAGGTAGCGATCGCCGCACCCTGGTGCTCGACCATTTTCCTTTTACCGTCGGCCGCCGCACCGACCGCGACCTGGTGATGGCTGACCCCCGGGTCTCGCGCGAGCACGCCCACTTTGTACGCGAAGTCGACGGCACTTACCTTATCGATCAGGGCAGCCGGCACGGCACGTTCGTCAACGGCGAGCGGGTGAACCGGCGGAAGCTGGGACGCAACGACCGGGTCGAGTTCGGGGTGCAGGGTGCTGCCTATACCGTATTCAGCCCCGATCGATCTCCCTCCAGTGCCGCCCAGCAGTTCCTGAGCCAGTTTTCCACCTGGAAACCGGCGACCGGGGCCGGCTCCGATCTGGAGATGCTCAACGTCTTTCTGGAGGCGGCCAGGAAACTCAACACCAGCGGCGTGCTTGACGATGTGCTCAACGCACTGCTGGAAGCCGCCCTGCGCTTGACTCGCGCCGAGCGGGGCTTCGTTTTCCTGCGCCATGCGGATGGCGAACTCCATCTTGCGGCCGGCCGCGACAAGAACGGAGAAAGCATTACCGATGACAGCACCATCTCCCGGTCGGTGCTGCGCGATGCCGCCAGGAGCGCCTCGGAATTTCTGGTCACCGACACCGACGACACCAACAAGCTGGCCGGCCGCGAGAGCGTAGTCGCTCACAACCTGCATAGCGTGATCTGCATTCCGCTGCGCAAGACGGTCATCCAGGACAAGGTTAAAGAAGACACCAAGGGCGGCGAAGCGAATGACGTTCAGGGCGTTTTATACCTGGATGCCCATTTCCTGTCGGGCAAGCTTTCCTCGGTGAGTCACGACATTCTGCGCACCATCGCCAATGGCGCCGCCACGCTGGTGGAAAATGCCGCCCTGGTGCAGGCCGAAGATTCGGCCAAGCGCTATCGCCAGGAACTGGCTATCGCGGCCGAGATTCAGCAGCGGCTGATGACCGTGACTGTTCCCGAAGTGCCGTTCGCCAAGGTGAACGCCGTCAGCTACGCCTGCAAAGATATCGGGGGAGATTTCTTCGATCTGGTGTACACAGAGAAGGGCTTGTCGCTCATCGTGGCAGACGTTTCGGGCAAAGGTGTTTCCGCCGCAGTGGTCGCTTCCATCCTGCAGGGAATGCTGTATTCCCAGTTGGCGCGGGATTCGCCGCTGCCGGAGATGATTGCCGCGGTAAACCGCTTCCTGTGCGAAAAAGTTGGTGGCCAGAAGTACGCCACGCTGGTAGTGGCCCGCCTTTTGGACAACGGAGAGCTGGAGCTGATCAACTGCGGACACGTGCCGCCGCTGCTGGTTTCCGGCGAAACTGTGACCAAACTGGAAGAGGGCAATCTTCCGGTGGGGCTGGTTTCGGTGGCGGAGTTTAAGGCATCGAAAATCCAGATGAAGAAGGGTGAGCGCTTGCTGCTGGTCACCGATGGGGTGACCGAAGCCGAAGATGCGACCGGGGAATTCTTCGGAAACGAGCGGCTGGAGAACTGCTGCCACCAGGGACTGGTTGCTATCGAGCAGGCGGTAACTGCTTTCCGGGGCGATACTCCGCTGACCGACGACTTCACCATTACCGAAATGATCTTTCGCGGCGAGACCAATCCCGCGTAATCAGGGTGGTTAATGGCCGGCTCATCCGTGTAAGCTGCTGCAACGCAAGGGCTAGGGGCCGGGCTCGATTTTTTTGTGGCGACTGTTATTCGTAAAGTCTTGGTTCCTCAGCCACTTGTGTGTTGTAATAGAACTTTATTTGTAGTTGGGCCACTCTACTTCATAGGTTGCGCCATTGTTGCCATTTCTGACTGTCTGGTCATCGGGTCGAATCTCGTCTCAACTGGTGTCTGATGTTTCGCCACGCAGGCTAAGCAACACCATGTTCCTTTGCGCATTTGCACTTCTCGCGGGCCTTCCGGCGCTTGCCGTGACCCACACCGCCAAAGTGCATCACACCCATCATTACGCGGTTCGCGCCGCTGTGCCAGGGCATTACCAGGTGCGCTACAGCTATTGGAATTCGATGTTCCCCGGCTCTCACGACATGCTGGTGCGGCAGAACGAAGAACTGGACCGGCTGCAATTGCCCCGCATCGCCGACGATTATGAGCTCATGCGCTACGAGTCGGCCCAGGAACTGGTTCCGGTTAATGAGACAGAGGCTCTGAAGCTTGCCGCCGACCTGCCCGAGAACCGGCGCTATTGCCGCCCCTGGACGCGCGATTTCCTGCAGGATTTCACCGAGGCCTACTACAACGAATTTCATAGTCCGCTGCAGATCAACTCGCTGGTGCGCACCGTCGAGCAGCAGCATCGGCTGCGGCGCTGGAACCACTTTGCTGCCCCGGAAGTCGGGGACACAGCTTCCACTCACTTGACTGGCGTTACTTTCGACATGTCGCGCCGGGGACTGAGCGTGGAACAGTACGAATGGATCCGCAATTATCTGCTGCCATTGCAGGCCCAGGGTATGGTCGACCCGATCGAGGAGAGGCAGCCGGTTTTGCACGTAGTGGTCTTCGAGAGATACTCGAGCCGGAACGATCAGAAGAATGCCTGGTCGGAAGCGAATGAGCCTACGGAGATGGATCCCTACGGCAGCGCGGTAAGCGCCGCCAGCACAGCTTCATCTGCAACTACTACCACCGCAACCGCCTCAAGTGGCGGAAGCCAGCCGTAAGTTTCGAGGGAAATTCGGCGGTCTGGACTCGGCCTGCGATTCTTTCTCGTCTAGCGCAGCGCCATCACCATCAGCTTGCGCTCGGTCATGTCTTCGATCGAGTAGCGCAAACCTTCCCGTCCCAAACCCGAATCCTTGACCCCGCCATAAGGCATCTGGTCGACCCGGAAGCTGGGAACGTCGCCCACGATTAATCCGCCAACCTCAAGCTCATCGAAGGCCGTCTGGATTAAAACTGCGTCCCGCGTGATCAGGCCCGCCTGCAGTCCGTAGTTCGAGTGATTAATGCTGCGCAGGGCCTCATCGAAGGTCTCGTAGGATTCCACGGTCACGACCGGGCCAAAGATCTCGGCAGAGTTGACCCGCATGGTCGGGGAGGTATCGGTCAGCACGGCCGGTTCTACGGTTGCGCCGTGGCGCGTGCCACCGCACAGCAGTCTGGCTCCGTCTTTCACCGCTTCGGCAATCCAATCGGCTACGCGGACGGCGTCCTGTTCGCGAATCAGGGGAGGAATGTCGGTACTCTCCTGCATGGGATCGCCGGTTTTCAATTTTCGGACACCCTGCACCAGGAGATCGGTAAATTTCTGGAACACCGACTCGTGCACCAGGATGCGCTGCACCGAGATGCAAGTCTGGCCGGCATAGGAAAATCCGCCGGCGATACAGCGATGCACGGCGTAGGGCAGATCGGCGTCGCTGTGGACGATGACTCCGGCATTGCCTCCCAGCTCCAGCGTCACCCGCTTCTTGCCGGCCTGGTTCTTGAGTTGCCAGCCTACCTTGGCGCTGCCGGTGAAGGTCAGCAGTTTGATGCGATCGTCGCTGACCAGCAGGGCCGCGTCCTCATTGGACAAAGGCATCACCGCGATCGCTCCTTCGGGCCAGCCAGCCTCGTGCACGATCTCGGCCAGCATCAGCGACGAAATCGGAGTTTGCGGCGCCGGCTTCAGGATGATCGGGCAGCCGGCGGCAATTGCCGGAGCCACCTTGTGGGCTACCAGATTCAGCGGGAAGTTGAACGGCGTAATGGCGAACACCGGCCCCAGCGGAAATCGCCTGACCAGTCCCCAGCGGCCGGTGGTGGATTCCAGGGTGTCGAGCGGGATGTATTCGCCGTAAATGCGCGTACTCTCCTCGGCCGCAATCTCGAACGTGCTGATGGCCCGCTCAACTTCGATGCGCGCCGTCTTGATGGGCTTGCCGGCTTCCAGGCAGATGGTGCGGGCAAATTCCTCGCGCCGGGACGAGATGCTGTCGACAATCTTGCGCAGCACCGTGGCGCGTTGATGCGACGGCATCCTGCGGGTGACCGCGAATGCCTGCACGGCGGACTCGATGGCAGTCTCGACCGCATCGCGGGCAGCTTCACTCACCACCGCGATCACGCTGTGGTCATAAGGAGAGTTCACCACGGCCTCGCGTCCGTGGGTGCTCCAATTGCCGTTCAGAAAGTATCCAAAGCTGCGGGTAACGCTTGCGGTAGTCTGGCTCATGTTGGCCCTCGTTCTCCAGAAATGATTTTATGGGATCGTTTTGAGTAGTTCAGCGGGCTTCAGAAACCGCCGGCTCCGTAACACCCCGAACAGGTTGCCGCCGTCTCGACCAGAAGAACACGGGAAGTCCAGCCAGGATCAGCACAATACCTCGCAAGGCAGTTTTTGGATCTCCCACCACCACGTCGGCGACAATCGCGGCGCAGACGATCACAAAAACTCCAGGCACCAGCATTTTCAGCCAGAGCCCGGGGTCAGATCGCAACTGTTCCCGGCGAACCACGAACAAGCCGGCCACCGCCGCCCCTGAGCACAACAGAATCGCGAAGCCGGTGTACATCAATATCTGTTCAAAGCTGCCGGTCATCACCAGTACCACGCTCCAGGCCGCTTGCAAGACAATGGCCAGCACCGGCGTGCCAAACTTCGGGCTGGTGCGGGCGAACAGGGGAACAAACGCTCCGTCGCGCGCCATGGCGAAGTAAACCCGCGGGCCCGCGATGGTCATGGCGCTGATCGCGCCCAGCAACGCGATGATCAGTACCGGAGTAATAAAGTTGCTGCCTACGCCGAACAAGGCATGCGCGGCCACGTCGCCGACATTGACGGCGTTCTGCATGGCGGCAGGAGGAACAGCGTACAGGTACAGCGTGTTGAGGACGGCATAAAGCGCCACAATGATCGATGTCCCGATAAGCAGCGCGGGACCAATCGTCCGGCGAGTATCGTACATCTCTTCCGAAACGTAAGAAGCCGCGTTCCAGCCGCTGTAGGTAAACATGATCGGGATCAGCGCCAGCAGCCAGTTCATCGGCCGCAGCGGCACCTGAGTCGAATGGAAGTGCGACCATGATCCCGTCCCCGCCGCAAAGCCGGCAACGCAAAAGACCACGATAATCGCCAGGATCAGCAGCGCCAGCATGTTTTGTGTCAGCTTGCCGGCTCCCAGGTTGCAAGCATGCAGCAATGCAAAAACAACAATGACGCAGGCCGCCGTCAGCGCGCGCGGTGAAAGCGTCAGCGATCCTACATAGAAGTTGATAGAAAACAGGCTGTGGTCCGAGGCCAGGGCAGGAAAATAACGTCCCAGATAAATGATCAGCCCCACTGCGCTGGCTGCTACCGCTCCGGAAAAGCCGGCGATAAGCGAGGTCCAGCCGGAAAGAAATCCGGCGGTCGGGCCGTAGGCTTTGGAAAGATAAATGTACTCGCCACCGGCGGCGGGCCACATCCTGCCCAACTGGGCATAGGAGAAGGCGCCTGCCAGGGCCAGACATCCGCCCACGATCCACAGAGCCAGCATCGCGCCCGGTTCCGGTACCAGCTTGGCAATGATGGCCGGGGTAGTGAAGATGCCAACGCCGACTACGTTGGAGACGATCAGCGCCACGCCGTCTCTTACTCGAAACGTCGGGCGCAGTTGATTGCGGGCCGCCAGCGATGCCGGCCGACGAGGCGTCTCAGCCCCCGGTCCCGGCGGCATGGTCTTGGATTCCAGCAACACTCCTCCCCTCGCACTCTCCCGACGAAACGAAGAGACGCCGGAAAGTGTAGCATGGGATGCCGGCGCAAATGGGGGCTGGGCTTATGGCGCCAGAAGCCGCCAAGTGCGACCCTGGCTGGCGCTGGGATTGCCTGGTCTGATACTTCTGTCCCTGCGCCGCAGCATAGTAATATCAGAGTGCGGCAGCAGAGGAACTCTGCCGAATTTTCCTCCGGAGCTCTCCCAAGTCTGATCGTTATGCACAGTCAACCTAGCAGGGCCCTTGGTTCGTTTCTCTTCTTCTTTCTTTTCGCTCTCCACCTGGCTGCCGCGCAGACTCCCCAGTTCGTTTCATTTTCAGCGGCGCAACCGGTTCTGAATGCTTATCTGAACTCCCTGCCGGCGGAATTGAAACCGGGAGGCCAGCCCACGGCCGCCGCCTGGGACAACTGGATCCGAAGCCAGGACAAGGAAATCCGCGTTCGTATCGAAGAGGGCGAGGAAAACACCCTCACCAATCTGCTGCGGCTGGGCGTCACCTACACCAGCGAGCCGCGCATCACCTATGAATATCTGGCCCGTTATGGACATGACAGCTTCGTCGACTCCATTGCCGATAAGCGGGCCAACGATCTCATCAAGGCGCTGGCCGGCCCTCACCCTAGTGAAGGCATGATGGAAATGCGGGCGCTTCTGGTCAAGAAGGGTTACAGTCTGAAAACTCCCGAAGACCAGAAGAAAGTAAAGGCCTACCTGCTGGCAAACCTGGCGCGCCTGCGGGATGACGTGGAACACGACAAGAAACTGGCTCAGGTTAACCGCTATCAGGCGTTCAAAGATCGCGGCATCTCTACCGACAGCAATCTGTATCCCGACTACATCATCGACCTGCATTTTCGGCACATGATGGAGCAGGGACTGCTGAAGCCCGGCAGCATTCATCGTATCGCCATCGTCGGCCCAGGCCTGGACTTTGTGAATAAGAAATCCGGCTCCGACTTCTATCCTCCGCAGACCACGCAGCCCTTCGCGGTGATCGACTCCCTGGTGCGCCTGGGCCTGGCCGATCTCAACTCAATCGAGGTGGAAACCTTCGACATCAGCGCCCGGGTGAATAAACATCTGGAGCGCGCCCGTCACGAAGCTGCTGCCGGCAAGCCCTATACCATCCAGTTGCTGTCCAGTCCTTCGGAAGGCTGGAGCAAAACCTACCTGGCGGGCTTCCTGGAATACTGGCAGAGGCTGGGAAGTGAAGTGGGGAAATCGGTGCCCCCGATCCCGGTGCCGGACGAGGCTTCGGACATCTGGAATCGCGCCATCAGCGTACGTCCCAGCGTGGTCAAGGATGTTACGCCGGTAGACATGAACATCGTGTTCCAGACCGTGGCGCTGCCTGCCGACAAGCAGTTTGACTTGATTATCGGCACCAATATTTTTGTGTATTACGGCGGCCTGGAGCAATCCCTGGCCCGGGCTAATCTGGGTACCATGATCAAGCCGGGAGGATTTCTGCTGACCAATGAAGCGTTGCCGGGCAACGCCCCGTCCAAACTGACGGATTCGCTGAAAACCTCGGTGCCTGTAGCCAGCAATCCTCCCACCAGCGACTACATGTACAGTTACTTGCGTCAAAAGTGACAGCCGGATTGAGCGGTGACGGTGCAGCGGCCGCGCAGGGTCACGACCCGGCTTGCAATTGCGGAAAGTCACCCTTTTCGCCTGCCCACTTTTTTCCGGGCAGGTTATCCGGTATGCTCTGCTATCCAGAAATTCCTTAGATTGCAGCCGATCTGTTAAGGAGCACCCATGAGCAAAGCCGCTTCGTCGAAGAAGAAGAAACAGAAACAGAAACAAGCTCCGGTACCGGAGATCGAGCCGCGGCCCGAAGGCATTCCGGGCCTGCGGACCATGGCCGTGGATATCGGCGGCAGTGGCGTGAAGACCATGCTGCTGGACGAGGCAGGCAAGCCGCTCACCGACCGGTTGCGCGCCAAAACACCGGATCCCTCGACCCCCAAAGCCATCACCATGATCATTGCCGATTTTGCCAGGCAGCTCGGCGAGTTCGATCGGGTTTCGGTAGGCTTTCCCGGCGTGATCAAGAAGGGCGTGGTCTACACCGCGGCCAACCTTAGCAGCAAGTGGGTGGAATATCCCCTTGCCGATGCCCTGGCGAAAGAGCTGGGCAAACCGGTTCGCGTGGCCAACGATGCGGTGGTGCAGGGCTTGGGAGGGGTCAGCGGCGTAGGCGTCGAATTGGTCATCACGTTAGGAACCGGCATGGGCTCGGCGCTCTATCTGGATGGAGTGCCCATTCCTTCGCTGGAGTTGGCGCATCATCCCTTCCGCGATGGCCACACGTATGAAGACGAACTGGGACGCCGCGCCCTGGACAAGCATGGCCGCAAGAAGTGGAACAAGCATCTCCGCGAGGCCATCGCTCAACTGCACCAGCTTTTTTATTACGACCGGCTCTACATCGGCGGCGGCAACGCCGGCGAGATCAAGTTCAAGCTGCCCAGCAACGCCATCGTAATTTCCAATGAGGAAGGCCTGCTCGGCGGCATTAAGCTTTGGGGCAGCAACCTGCAAGACTTGAACCAGTAAGTCCGGGGGGGGTACGCTTTGCCTCTGGGTGAGAGCTTGTCTAGTCCCATGAAAAATAAGAGGTTGGCTTCATGAGGGCGAATTTCGGCCTAAAAGTGCCATAGTACAATCATTTGTTTGGCACTATTTTGCCACTACTGACCAATCGTAAAATGGCCTTCAGGAGCTCCAGAACGCCTCAGGATCGACGATCGATGGCGTCGACGACCTTTGGGTCGTCCGGGCAGGAACGAGGCCCTCAGAACGGCCGCAAACGCCGTTTCCCGATTTGGGAGTTGGCCGGACCTAAGAAATAGGGTTTCGCGGCCAAGCATGACGCGCGAAAAGCCAGCGCCGAAGAGCTTAGCCCAGTGTTTCGGCGCCGGGCAGGCTTGCCATAAGGACCTGAGTGCCGTAGGCACGGCAGGCCTTTTTCGCGTCTCCCAGGGATTTCATCTATCGTCCCTACGGGACTCAATCTTCTATGGAACGCTCACCCAGCGCTGAAGCGCTGGGCTAAGCTCTTTCGTCCCGCTTCGCGGGACTGGCGGATTCCTTTTATAACGCAGCGGCGCGGCGAGCCAGCATTGGGATTTTGTAATGTGCCCGTTCTCCATATTTTTTGTTCCAAGCGCCGAAGGGTTGAATAAAATCCTCTAACACGATGGTTACGGGCCAATATCGCATTGTCGCACGATCGCGCTTAACATCGAAGTCGCCACGAGTTCGCGCGACGTAAATCAGATATCCAGCTTTTATCGTGGGATACTTTGGACAGCTTGCCTTAAGCTTCTCCCAATCAGCCTTGGCTTTACCACTATCGAAGGTTTTCGTGTCCTTCAACTCAATCCAGATTCTTGGATCGTTCTTTTTCCAAATCAGAATGTCCGGCACAACGTTGGTATTCGGCAAACGCACTTCACAACTCACGCAGTACCCAGATATTTGTGCGTCGAGTTGCGCTAGCTTCGCCTGTAACAAGTTCACGACCGTTGTACGTAGCCCGGCCTCCGACAAAACCTCAAACCGGCGATAACGGTCGACCACTTCTTGTTTGAACTCGTCACCATTAAGGTACTCACGCAATCGCATTGTGATGGGCAAAGGTCCTCCTAAAACTTCTGGCGCGGCTCCGAAACACCCTCCCTCACTTCACCGCGATATTCACCAATCTGCCTTTCACCACCAGCACCTTCACGATCTCCTTGCCCTCGATGGCGGCTTTGATCTTTTCGTCGGCCAGGGTCAGCGCTTGCACCTCATCGTCGGTGGCCTCGGCCGAAACCACGATGCGGCTGCGGATCTTGCCATTCACCTGGATGCCGATTTCCACTTCCTCTGCCTTGGCCAGCGCCGGATCGTATTGCGGCCAGGGCTCGCGCAACAGTTCGGAGGTTTCGCCCAGCGTCTCCCACAACTCGTGAGCCAGGTAAGGAGCGAACGGCGCCAGCATCAGCACCAGCCGGCGCTGCGCGTCGGCCAGCAACGCCAACGGAGCCGCGGCGGGTGCTCCACTCAAGCCGCCTTTGCCCGGAGCCTGCCCTGAAGTCTCGCGCTTCAGGCTGTCTTCGTAGGCATAGAGCTCGTTCATCAGTTCCATGATCGCGGCAATCGAGGTATTGAAATGCCAGCGGCCGCCGAAGTCTTCCGTCACCCGCTGAATCGTCTGGTGCAACTTGCGTTGCATCTTGCGAGCGGCGGGCGAAAGCTGCCCTTCGACTTTGTCCCTCCACGCCGGATCGTCAGGCTTGGCGTTGCGCGCCACGAACCGGTAGACCCGCGACAGGAATCGGCTGACGCCTTCGACTCCCGCGTCCTGCCAGTCCAGATCGCGGTCCGGTGGCGCCGCAAACAGTGTGTACATGCGCGTGGAATCGGCGCCATAGCGCGCCACCATGTCGTCGGGCGAGACCACGTTGCCCAGGCTCTTCGACATCTTGGCGCCGCCCTTGATCACCATGCCCTGGGTGAACAGGCGCTGGGCCGGCTCGGAGTTGCGCACGATCCCCATGTCGCGCATGGCCTTGGTCCAGAAGCGCGAATAGATGAGGTGCAGGATGGCATGCTCCACGCCGCCAATGTACTGATCGATGGGAAACCAATATCCCACAGTGTCGGTGTCGAGTGCCTTATCCGACAATGTGGGATCGGTATAGCGATAGAAATACCAGGACGAGTCGACAAAGGTGTCCATGGTATCGGTTTCGCGCCGTGCCGCGCCGCCGCACTTGGGGCAAGCGACGTTGACGAACTCCGGCACATTGCCCAGGGGCGATCCTCCGGCCAGGGTGATTTCGACATTTTCCGGCAGCAAGACCGGCAAATCTTTTTCCGGCACGGGAACGATGCCGCAGGCCTCGCAGTAAATCATGGGGATGGGCGTGCCCCAGTAGCGCTGCCGGCTGATGCCCCAGTCCTTCAGGCGATAGGTGACGGTAGGTTTGCCGAAGCCTTCTTCCAGCGCATATCTCGACATCTGCGCCATCGCGTCCTGGCAGGGCATTCCACTGTACTCACCCGAGTTGATCAGCAGGCTGTTGGGCTCGGTAAAGGGTAAGACCGGCTCATTGGGATCACCGTCGGGAGCGTCGCCCTCGCGCCGCGGCAAGATCACTATCTTAATGTCGAGGCCGTACTTCTTGGCGAATTCATAGTCGCGCTCGTCATGCGCCGGAACCGACATGATGGCGCCGGTGCCGTAGTCGAGCAGCACGTAGTTGGCTACCCAGATCGGCACCCGTTCGCCGTTGAACGGATTCAGGGCATAGCGCTCGGTAAAGAAACCGTGCTTTTCGATAGCGCCGATGTCGCCGGCCTCTTTGGCCTTACGCTGCTCGGTCATCATGTCTTCGGCCTTGGCCAGCAGATCGGGATTGTTGGCGATCAGGTCAGTCACGATCGGATGCTCGGGCGCCAACTGCAACGAGGTCGCGCCATAGATGGTGTCAATGCGCGTGGTGAAGAGCGGGATGGTGTCGCCCGCCGGGCCGGCCACTCCGTCAAGTTTGAAATTGACCAGCGCGCCCTCGCTGCGGCCGATCCAGTTGCGCTGCATGGTGCGAACTTTTTCCGGCCAGCCATTCAAATTGTCCAGGTCACGCAACAGTTCGTCGGCGTAATTGGTGGTGCGCAGGAACCATTGTTCCAGATCGCGCTGCTCCACCTGAGTATCTTCATGCCGCCAGCAGCAGCCGTTGGGCAATACCTGCTCGTTGGCCAGCACGGTGGCGCACTTGGGACACCAGTTCACCTTGCTCTTCTTGCGATAGGCCAACCCGCGCTCGAAAAACTTCAGGAAGAACCACTGGTTCCAGCGATAGTACTCAGGCAGGCAGGTGGTGACTTCCTTCGACCAGTCGTAACCAAAGCCCAGGCGCTTCATCTGCGCCTTCATCTTGGCGATGTTGCCCAGCGTCCATTCCTTGGGCGGAGTCTGGTTCTGGATGGCCGCGTTCTCCGCCGGCAGTCCGAACGAATCCCATCCCATGGGATGCAACACGTTGTGACCTTGCATCCACATGTAACGCGCCAGGGCGTCGCCGATGGAGTAGTTGCGCACGTGACCCATGTGCAGCGCGCCGGAAGGGTAGGGAAGCATCTCCAGCACGTAATACTTCTTGCGGGCCGAGCTGGACCCTCCAAGCGTCCCCGCGACTGCCTTCACTGGGGTGTCGGAGCGATAGAGATCGGGATTCTGCGCCCAGCGCTCGAACCACTTCTGCTCGATGGCTTGCGGATCGTAACGGCCGGAATGCGTGGCGGCGTCATCGTTGGCGACATCGGTTTGCGTGGCGCCGCTGACGAGACTGGGATCGTGCTTCTTAGACTTAGGCATATCTGCTCTTCATAATTCGTGACGGGATAAAGTTTGATTCTACAGGCTGCGGCGGGATTCAAACGCAGGGGCGGTCATCGCAGGTACAAGTGGCAGGAGGCTGGCCCGTGGTTCGAGCCATTTCTAACTTCTGATGAGCAGGCTTGGTTCTGATAAATAGATTTGTATCAGGGCACGACCTTGGCCGTGCCGAATAAGGACGCTTCTAATTTGTCATCCCCGACCGCAGCGCAGTTTTCCAGGTGTCATCCCGACCGGAGCGCAGGGAGTTTTTCCAGGTGTCATCCCGACCGTAGCGAAGGAAGTTTTCCAGGTGTCATCCCCGCCCGCAGCGCAGGAAGTTTTCCGGGTGTCATCCCGACCGGAGTGGAGGAAGTCTTCCAGGTGTCATCCGACCGTAGCGCAGGAAGTTTTCCGGGTGTCATCCCGACCGGAGTGGAGGGACCTGCTGTCTCTTCACCGGGCAGGAACACGGATTCGCATCCGCGCCGGCTTTCCCCACTCAGCCGCGGTGCGCCAAATCATCATCCGCCCTTCCCCCAAGGTCGCCTTGTGTTAAGGCACACGGCTTCAGCCGTGCCGTAAAACCGCAGATCCCTCCGCTCCGCGGCGCTGCGGTCGGGATGACAGGACGAAAACAACTTTGCGGCACGCCTGAAGGCGTGCCCTGACACAAATCTCCCTACGCGAAAGGGTATTGCGGAAAATGAATCTGCGTCCTGTAGAGACGCAGAGATTGCGAAAGAACGCCGCGGCAAAGACGGACCGCAGATCCCTCCGCTGGGTCGGGATGACAGGGGCTAAAGTTGATATAACCGAAAAATGATGTATCGAAGGCGGATTTCACTTTACCGTCGCCTTCCTGACCAGCCGCTTCAGCGCATTCACGTTCGTCAGGTCGTCCAGCGGTTCGTCGATGGGCGTCTCGGCGATGAAAGCGGCGTGCACCATTCGCGGATCGTTCAACAGGCGGCGAAACGGCTTCAGTCCGATGCTTCCCTTGCCGATGTGTTGATGCCGGTCGACCTTCGATCCGCGCTCGGCCTTGGCGTCGTTGCAGTGCCAGACGTAGACATTCTTCAGACCAACGGTGCGCTCGAGCTGATCGAGCGTGTCGGCGAACCCTGCTTCGCTGACGATGTCGTAGCCCGCCACGTGCGTGTGACAGGTATCGATGCAAGCGCCCGCAGGCACGAACTTTGACAGCAGATACAGCAGCTCGGCGACCTGCTCGAAATTGCCGCCGAGAGAAAACTCCGAGCCGGCGGTGTTCTCGATCAGAATTCGCAGGTTGCCGCCGGCCAGGTCCAGACCGTCGGCACTTTGCTCGATAGCCAGCGCCGCCCGTTGCAGGCCGTCTTCCCGGCTGCCGCCACGAAACGATCCGGGATGCAGCACCAGGAATTCAGCACCCAGCGCCAAGGCGCGTTCCACCTCTCCGCGAAATGCCATAATCGATTTCGCATGAAATTCAGCATTGCCGCCGGCGACGTTGACCAGGTAGTTGGCGTGAATGACCAGCGGCTTCAGGCCGTACTTCCGGCGCAGGCTCGCCATCTCTTCGCATTGCGAGCAAGCCAGCTCGTAAGGCTTCCACTGTCGCGGGCTGGAAGAAAAAATCTGCAGCGTATTACAGCCCAGGCGGTAAGCGCGTTCAGCGGCATTGGCCGGCCCGCCCGCGGTCGAGGTATGAATGCCGATGCGCCGCGAGGTCAGCTTGGGCGGCCGCTGGGGCGCGGGCAGCAGTTTGAGGATGTCCTTCTCTTTCTTGTCGGAGTCAGCCACAACAATATTTTATGCAATCGGACGGCAGGCCGTGCCGTCTGGAGTGATGGGAGATCGAAACTCGAACCTGTCAATAGATAGATCGTTTGAGCTAGGTTTGTATCAGGGCCCGGCTGAAGCCGGGCCCTGATACAAGTCGCAACTTTTCCAAGTTTATGCCCTGCCTACAACCTGGCATTGTCGCCACGGAGAAAGCAGGTCCCTCCACTTCGCTTCGCTTCGGTCGGGATGACACCTCTATATAAGGAAGTCGAACTCACTACGCCGATGCCGATCCCACACATCACCTCTGCGACTCGCCTTACCGATGCCGATCCCACATAGAACCGCGCGCCTCACCACGGCAGCGTGATCGCAATCACAGGCAATTCCGCGAAGAAATACTAGAGTGGCAGCAGCCCTCGTCTCTGTTATGCCATGGTTCACCCAGTTCGTCCTGCGTACCTTGGGGAGGTTCAGCCGTTCGCCCGGAGCTGCTCACCTGGCGTTGGGCAAGCGCGGCGAGAGCGAGGCTCTCTTCTATCTGCAGCGCCTGGGCTACCGATTTGTCGCCGCCAACTTTCGCCTTCCCTACAATCGCGGCGAAATCGATCTGATCGGCTGGGACCGCGACACGCTGTGTTTCATCGAAGTCAAGACCCGGACCGACGCCTCGTTCGCGCCGCCGTCTGCGGCCGTGACCGAGGCTAAGCGCAAGCACATCCTGTCGGTGGCGAAACGCTATCTCCGGCGTCTGAGCGGAGTGAAGCGGCCGTCCTGCCGGTTCGATATTCTGAGCATTGTTCCGGCCACCAGTGGCGAACTTCAAATGTCGCTGCGCAAGGGAGCCTTCACCTGGGACGATGCTGCTTCGCGCCGGCGGCGAGATCGCGACTTCCGCGAGTATGGTTCCTGGCGGCGTAGAAGGTAGTTTTCCAGCGTGGCCCAGGCTGACCCGATGTGCCGGTGCCCGGGGACTTTCCTGCGTCGGAACCACAAAGTGCTTCCAAAAACCGCACAGAAGTCACTACAATGACTGAACCACATCATCACAGCAAGCCGGAGACACGTTCACTGGTCTCCCACGGGGTAGGAGAAGCGTGCTTACCAGTAACCGCACGCCCGTCCTGTCAAAGTTTTTCCATCGTCTTCCTAACCGGGCTCGGGCATCACCACGTCATTTGAAATTGCAATTCGATCAGTAGATTTGCGGTCAAACCGCATGCGCGAGGCAGTTGTGAAATGGTTCCGGGTCGAATCCGGGACCGTAGATTGGAGCAACATATCATGGTTCGCCTGAAGCAGGTTCTGGCGCTCGTCCTTGTCTGTGGAATCGTCCTGGTAACTTCGCCGGTCTATGCCGCTCCCGATGGCAGCATGTACTTACCGCCCCAGGATGCGCCGCCGGCGCCGATTCCCGCCAGCCAGATCGATTCGCTGGTTGCGCCTATCGCGCTTTATCCCGACGCCCTGGTGGCCCAGGTGCTGGCTGCGTCCACCTATCCCAATGAGGTTGTGGAAGCCGATCAGTGGCTGAAAGATCACAGCAGCCTGCAAGGCGACGCGCTGGTCCAGGCGGTCAACCAGCAGCCTTGGGATCCCAGCGTGCAAGCCTTGACCCAGTTTCCCTCAGTGCTTGACCAGATGGCCAACAACCTGTCGTGGACCTCGGCGCTGGGCGACGCGTTTTATAACCAGCAGGCCGATGTGATGGCCGCAGTGCAAAGGTTGCGCGCACAGGCCAAGGCGGCAGGGAACCTGAAATCCACTTCGCAGATGACGGTGACCCAGCCGAATCCGCAGACCATCGTCATCGCGCCGGCCAATCCGCAAGTGGTCTACGTGCCCACCTACAGTCCCACCGTGGTTTACGGAACGCCGTATTATCCGCCGGGCTACAGCACCGGCGCCGTGGTAGCTACCGGACTGATTTCTTTTGGCGTGGGCTTTGCGGTAGGTGCGGCCATGAGCGGCGGTTGCTGCGGCTGGGGCTGGAACAACTGGAACAGCAACTGGCACGGCGGGACCGTGGTCTATAACCGCAATACTTACGTTTCGCGCAGCAACGTTTACGCCAACGGCAACCGCTATCGCAACGGCGCCTACACTCGTCCCACTCCGTACGGCAGCAACGTAAATCGAAACAACTACAACAACCGGTCCGGCAATCGCAATACGAATGTCAGCGGCAACACCGTCAACATCAATGGCGGCAACCGCAACAACGTCGGCAACGGCAACAACAATGGCAACCGGCCGAACAATGCCGGCAACAACAACGCCAACCGGCCGAACAATGCCGGCAACGGCAATCGGCAACCGGGCCAGAACAATGCTAACCGTCCGCAACAGAACAATCGCCCGCAGAATAATGCTGCCAAGCCGTCCAACTCCGCCTATCGCGGATATGGGCAGCAGCCGGCGGGCGGAGCCAAGAGTGGCGGCCTCGGCAATTACAGCGCGGGAGGTACCGCCCGGGCCGACAGCAATCGCGGACGTTCCAGCATGGGTAACGCAGGCGCCAATCGCGGCGGGGGCGGCGCTGCTCGATCGGGTGGCGGCGGCGGACGGCGGAGATGAGCCGTTCGGCGGATCGAAGATTGGAACCATCCCCGGGAAATCGGAGTGGGGATGAAGGTGGGCGGATGTCTGCCAGAGACTGGAGAGGAATCGTAATGAAATCGAGAGCGCTGTTGATCGCTGCCACTGTACTTGCACTTACCCTGACCATGGCTTTCGCCCAGGAACCGGGAGAGAAAACCTTTGCCTCTCCGCAGGATGCCGGCAAGGCTCTCTACGAAGCGGTGAAGGCCGATGACAAACCGGCGATGCTGGCCGTGCTAGGGCAATCCGCTTCCAGCGTCATCAGCTCCGGCGACCCCGTGCAGGACAAGAACAATGGCGACACTTTCGTCAAGCGCTTCGAGCAGATGAGTCGCTGGGAAAAGGAAACCGGTGGCAGCCAGGTTCTCTACATTGGCGCCGACAACTGGCCGTTTCCCTTTCCCATGAAAAAGAATGCCGCCGGGAAATGGTATTTTTCCACCAAGGCTGGAGTCGAGGAGATTCTGTACCGCCGTATCGGCAGGAACGAAATCGCGGCCATTCGGGTTTGCAATGCCTTAGTCGACGCGCAGCAGGATTATTTCCAGCAGACGCACGATGGCGATACGGTGCAGCAATATGCCCAGAAGATCATCAGCGAGCCGGGTAAGCAGAACGGACTCTACTGGAAAGTGGAAGAAGGACAGCCGGAAAGTCCCATCGGTCCGCTGGTAGCGTATGCCGCAGGTGAGGGATACGGCGGCAAACACGACACGCCGCAGCCTTTCCACGGCTACTATTTCCACATGCTGACCGGGCAGGGTGCAAACGCCATTGGCGGCGCCAAGAGCTTCCTGGTCGATGGCAAGATGACTGGCGGCTTCGCGTTTGTCGCCTATCCGGCGGAGTATCGCAATTCCGGAGTAATGACCTTCCTGGTCGATCAAAGCGGCGTTGTCTACCAGAAAGATCTGGGGCCCAAGACGGCGGACCTGGCCAAAGCGATGACGACCTACAATCCCGACAAGACGTGGGTAACGGCGGAAATTCCCGATCAGGCCGAAGGTGATAAGGAATAGAGCGGCCGACCGCATCGCGCTTTATCGGTAGAAGCGCCGGGCTTTAGGAGTCTTCGTGAGTACTAAACTTTGCGATTCGGCAGGGGAGTGCGAACCGCAAGAATCGGCAGGGGAGTGCGAACCGCAAGAATCGGCAGGGAGTGCGAACCGCAAGAATCGGCAAGGGATGCGAACCCCAAGAAAACGAGCGCCGCAGGCGCGGAAGAGCTTAGCCCAGCATGGAGCCGAAGGCGGAATGCTGGGTCGGGTGGGAAGTTGATCTGAGTCCCATAGGGACGGCACAGGTTCTCACGCAGACTCTTTAAGCCCGGCGAAATCAGACCACATCAGAAAATGGCTTCAGCCGCGGGCCCGGACTAAGGCCATTCCTAACTGCAATGCTCTCCGGCGCGGTTAAAGCCGCACGCTTTCACCGTTACCTTCTTCCACCGTTACCTGAGGAAACTCTGATTAACGCTTTTTTGAAGGGGACGGCCTTCAGGCCGTCCGTTAAGTATGCGTTACCTGAGGAAACTCTGATTAACGCTTTTTTGAAGGGGACGGCCTTCAGGCCGTCCGTTAAGTATCCGCAAAATCCTGCGGCTTTAGCCGCTGCGGGACCTCGCTCTGACTTAATCAGAGTTTCGCTAACGGTTCATTTGTCTTCCGGTGTCAACTGCTCCAGAAGCGCGCTCTTGATGTCGGCCAGTTCGGCTTCCGAACGACTTAGCGCCTCCTCGAATCTCCGCTGAAACTCCGGCCGCTCGTTCTGTAACGCCTGCCGCAACGCTTGCACGGTGGCGATGTTGGCGAACAGGAGTTCGATTGTCGAGCGCAGAAGTTCTGCCTGTTCCGGCTGCTGGCCGCGGCTGGAACTGAGGGCGCTGATTTGTTGTTGCAGCCCCAGCATGTCCAGCCGAGTCTGCTCGAAGGCTTCAATGACGGTGCGGTCGAACTCGTATACCGGCCGCGAATACCAGCCGATGGCTTTACGTATGATCCGCTTCAGGTAGGAGCCGACAGCGCCGCCTTTGCCGTCAGGTGCGATCTCGCCATAGGTAGCAGACACCCGCGACAATCGCGCAATCGACGATCCCAGCAACGCGAACTGGCGAGCCTGCCCCGTGCCGGCTCCGGCAATTGCGCCGGGACTCGGCGTAGTTCGCGGCAAGTTGCCGCTCGCCTCCAGATATCGGCGCACCTCCGCCATGGCTTCTTCCAGGCTCATCTGCGGCCGAATCTGCAGCGGCGTTTTCCTGGTATTAGTGGCCGTGGCTCCCTCGCTTAGGACTTGATGACGGATGATCCCCGCCTGCAACCTGGCTAAACGCTCGCAGCTCGCAGCGCAGCCATCATCACCGGCAGGCACGGCACATTTTACGCTACGGGCTCTCTGACTTGATGGGCGCTGCCAAGACATCCTTGCAACTGGAAGCATGGCGGCCCGGTTGGCGGCCTACGGTTGAGCTTCCCGGTCGTGATTAGCTTTCAGCAGTGAGAACGAAGTTCGCTGGCGAAATGGGCACAAACCAAGCGCCTCTGAGTCAGCATGAGAATTAGGGAATCTCTGATCTGGTCAAAGAGAGGTCCCGCAGCGGCTAAACAGTTTGCTGAAAAACTCCTCCCAGGGCGATTTTGAAGGGCGTAGCTTTAGCTACGCCGTAATAAGCCCCTCATTTTTTGTCATCCCGAGCCCGGCTTCAGCCGGCGAGAGATCTGCTTTTTGGGTTTTCAGCAAACTATTAAAGCCTCAACGATTTTGCGGTACGTAATGGACGGCCTGAAAGCCGTCCCCTTCAAAACAAGCCCTGATCAGAGTTTCCATAACTTTGCGTTTCGGCATTACAGTGTGAAGCGTGAGGAACGAGCGCCGAAGGCGCGAAAGAGCTTAGCCCAGCGCTTTAGCGCTGGGTAGCTCGGTATCCAGAACCCGAGTGCCGTAGGCACGACAGATGACGGCGCTTTCGCAATGTTCTCTCTTTCACTCTGCCGTCCCTACGGGACTCAATTTTGATTAGACGCCCACCCAGCGCTGAAGCGCTGGGCTAAGCTCTTCCGTGCCGCCCGGCGGGACGATGCCTCGTTCCTGCTTGCTATAATCCAGTTCAGGTTGGAAGTCGAAAAGCATCGTCGCTTTCCGGCAAGTCTTCCCCAGAACCTCCGCGTGCAAAGGACCTGCCTTTTCTTGTGAAGTCTGCTCCCGCCAGCAAGCGGCGTTCTCGTTCCGGAGATCGGTCCGCCGCCAAACAGTCTCCCTCAGTCGCCCGCCGAACCCAGTGGACCTTCTGGCTGGGGCTGCTTCTGGTGGTCGCCACCGTCGCCGTGTATTTCCCGGTCCACAATCATCCCTTCGCGAACTTCGATGATGGTCCCTACTTCTTTGCCAACCCGCACGTCCGCGCCGGGCTAACCTGGGACACTGTCAAGTGGGCGTTCACCTCTATCGGTTCGGTCACGCCTGACGTGCCCGACTGGCATCCCCTGGCCTGGATTGCCCATGCCGCCGACGCCCAGATGTTCGGCTACGAAGATCCCTCCGGGCCGCACGACGTCAACCTGTTCCTGCACGTCTTGAATGTGGTGCTGTTGTTCTGGATCCTGCAGCGGGCGACTGGCTACATCGGACGCAGCGCCATGGTTGCCGCCCTGTTCGCGCTGCATCCCATCAATGTCGAATCGGTCGCCTGGATTGCCGAGCGCAAGAACCTGCTCAGCATGACCTTCTTCCTGCTGGCTCTGGCCGCCTATGCCTGGTATGCCCGCAAGCCCCGCGCCGGGTCTTACATTGTGGTAGCTGTATTTTATGCTTTGGGATTGATGGCCAAGCCCCAGGTCATCACCTTGCCCTTCGTACTGCTGCTCTGGGATTACTGGCCGTTGCAACGCCTGCTTCCTGCCGATCGTGGTGTTGCCAAGGACTCACAGACCGCCGCGATCTATCCGGCGAAAAGTTTTTCCGCCCTGGTCGTGGAAAAGTTGCCGCTCTTCGCCCTGGCCGCTATCAGCGCCATCATCACCATGAAGTCGCAGCTGGTAGTGGGCAACATCGACAGCGACAAGCGAATGTCTCTTGCGATTCGCCTGGGCAACGCCATCGTTTCCTACGTGCGCTATCTGGGAAAAGCGTTTTGGCCTTCTCGTCTGGCGCTTTTCTATCCTCATCCCGGGTCTTCGCTGCCGGCCTGGCAAGTGCTTACCTCGCTCGTCGTCTTGCTCGCAATTACCGGGCTGGTGATTGCCGTCAGCCGTCGCCGCTATCCGCTGGTAGGCTGGCTGTGGTTCGTCGGAACCCTGGTGCCCATGATCGGCCTGGTGCAACTGAACCATCAGGCGATGGCCGACCGTTATGCTTACATTCCCTTCATTGGATTGTTCATTCTGATGGTGTGGGCAGTGGCGGATTTCGCCGCTCAACGGCATCTCTCGCCAATCGGGCTTCGTGGAGCCAGCATCGCGGTCTTGTTGGCGCTGGCCGTCGTGACCTATCGCCAGATCGGTTTCTGGAGCGACAATCTGACGCTCTGGTCGCACGCGCTTGAGGTCACCCGCGGCAATTACCTGGCTGAGAATATTGTGGGCTCGACCTTGATGGACCAAGGCCATCCGGAGGAAGCGCTGCCTCACTTTCAGGCTGCGGTGCAGATGAATCCTTCCGACCCATCGGCCTATATGTCGATCGGCGCCTACGATCAGCAGCATGGCCAGTTGCAGCAGGCGATCGCGGAGTATCAGCAAGCGATTGCCTTCAGCGACGCCGCCGTCCGGCGCAACCTCTGGCTGCGCTCGTCGACATTCGCCCGCCTGGGTTCAACCTATCGTCAGTTGGGCGACTATGAGCAGGCGCGCCAGAGTTTTCAGAAGGCGCTGGATATCAATCCCCAGGATGGCCAGGTCTGGCTTGCTCTCGGAATTGTTGAGCAGCTGGGCGGAAAGCCCGCAGACGCGGTTCAGGCGTACTCCCGGGGCGTGCAAATCCAGCCTTACGATATCGGCTATCTCCTGCTCGCCAAGGCCCTGGAGCAAACCGGACGCACGCAGGAAGCCCAGGCAGCTACCGCCGAGGCGCAACGTCTGTCGCGCAATTTTCCCGGAGCCGAACGAAGTGTCAATGCACTTTTCGGCCAGCAAAGCGTCGGAAAAAACTCCGGCGGACTTCGATAGAAATCCCTAAGATTGACTCAGGAGCAGCGGCTGCAACGGGACGCTGGGCGCGGCGTTTCAGGTCTGGACTGTAATCTTGTTAAACTTTCGTGACACGACACTATTAGGCTAGATAGTATCCCAAAGTAGTAATTGACTTCGGCTTCAGATTCGCAGTAAAGTTCCCAAGCTGTTGCTGAGTCGAGATGTACAACTGCGGCTACCCCCCGGATGCCGGCAGTCTGCATCGAAACCCTTCCTTCAGATAATGTCAAAAACAACAATTGAGGAGAACCATGAAGCTTTTGCGAATGCTCGGAATAGCCCTGGTCGCTGTGGCCGCAGTGAGTGCTGCCAGCGCGCAATCCCAGTGGCAACAAGTTACACCGACTTCTACCCCCAACATCGGAGCCGGCGCGATGGCGTTGCTCACCGACGGCCGGGTGTTGGTTCATGACGAGAGCGGTAACCCTGGCACCTGGCAGAACTGGTGGACGTTGACTCCCAGTTCCACGGGCAGCTATGTGAACGGTACCTGGACCCAGGTCGCTTCCACGTCGTCCAGCTACGGTCCGCTGTACTTCGGATCGGCCGTTCTGCCTGATGGCCGCTACATCATCGAGGGCGGAGAATACAACAACGGTAACGATGCCTGGACCAAGCTGGGAGCTATCTACGATCCGGTTGCCAACAGCTGGACGTCGGTGACCCCTCCTGCCGGATGGTCGTCCATCGGTGACGGCTCTGCCACGGTTTTGGCCAACGGAACTTACATGCAGGGTTCCTGCTGCGATCAGCCCATTCACACTGCCTTGTTGAATGCCTCCAACCTGACCTGGACCGCTACCGGCACCGGCAAGTTCGACGTGTATGACGAAGAAGGTCTGACCCTGCTGCCTGGCGGCCAGGTGCTCGACGTCGATGCCTACGTGTTCAAATACCAGTCGAACGGCATGAACTACGAGCTCTACAATCCCACCACCGGCGTTTGGACCAGCCAGGGCAACACCCCGGTTCAACTCTGGGATTCGCACGGTACCTATGAAGAAGGTCCCGATATTCTGATGGCCAACGGTACGGTTTACGCCACTGGCGCAAACTCCGTGGGCGCCGGCCATACCGCGGTCTATAACTACGCCGCCAACACCTGGGTTGCTGGACCGGATTTCCCCGGCAGCTTCGATATCGCCGATGGTCCGGGCGCCCTGGAAACGAATGGCAACGTCCTGCTGATGGCCAGCCCTGGCTTTGGCGACTCGGGCGCTGAGTTCTTCGAGTGGAATGGCAGCACCCTGAATGAAGTCTCCGGTCCGCCCAATGGCCCCGGCGACTCTTCTTACTATGGTCACTTCCTGATGCTGCCCACTGGACAGCTCATGTTCACCGACTTCAGCAACGACATCGAGGTGTTTAATTCCACCGGCAGTGAGTACACTGGCTGGACCCCGACCGTGATCCTGACCTCGGCCACGATCCAGGGCGGCACCACCATTAAATTGAGTGGCTTCAAGTTCAACGGCGTCTCGCAGGACAGCATGTACGGCGATGACTTCCAGGATGCCACCAACTACCCCATCGTGCGCTTCACCAGCCAGAGCACTGGCTCGGTCTATTACGCCCGGACGCATGATCACAGCACCATGTCAGTAGGATATGTTGGCCCCACTTATACGATGGTGGATGTTCCCAGCGTTCCGACTGGCGAATATAACCTGCAGGTGGTTGTAAACGGTATCGCCTCTCAGAACTATCCGATCGGTATTCGGTAGATAGCTGGAAGGTATCGAACTGCAAGCTGAATGGCGCTGCGTTCCTGCTTCTTCAAGCCGGGGCGTGGCGCCAGTTTTTTGATTACGAACCCAGGCAGCTCACCAGGAGTTACATCTCATAAATCGTTACGGGGTGTATCAGGACACAACTTTAGCCGCGCCGCAAGTATTGCAAAATCAACCGGGTTTTAGCCCCTTTAAGTTTCGGGTTTGAAAGGGCATGGCTTTAGCCGTGCCGCCAGCATTGCAAAATCAACCGGGGCTTTAGCCCCTGCGGCAAGTTCGGCACGTTATTTGGAGCTTATTTGGCTAGGCCTAACGCCCCACCAGCCCATCGGCGACGTGTTGCGTGTCAGGGAAGTGCTTGGAGGCCTGGCGCGCCTGCTGCAGCGTCGCTTGCGCTTCCTGGTCGCGGCCGCTCTTGTGCAGAGCGCGCGCCAGCAACAGGTATCCCAGTCCGGAAGGTCGTATCTGATTGGCGTGGGAGTACTGTTGAATGGCCAAAGTGTAGTTCCCCGACTTTTGCGCCAGCACGCCTAATCCGATCCACGCTTGTTCCGTGTCGGGAGCCAGTCTGTATAGCGCGTTCGAAGCTGTCGCGGGCGCTGGCCTCGTCCCCCGCGTACTGATAGACGTATCCCAGATTACTGTAGGCTCGAGCCAGGATGTCGGCTTCTTCGGTCTGGGCGATGCCCTCCTTATAGGCGGCAATCGCTTCCGGCCAGTGGTGGTTCCTTTCCTCGTAGACGCCGATGTTCAACTGGCTGAGCCCGTCGTGCGGTTCGATCGCGGCCGCCCGGCGGAAGTGCACGATGGCCTGCTCCAGTTCCTGGCGATCCAGCAGCGTCGTACCTAAATTGTCTTCGGCAATATAATTATCGGAGCTGGTCTGAATGGCGTGTGACCACAAAGTCGCTTCATCGCCCCAGTAAGCCAGCTGATGACGAGTAAGCGCGGCCAGCAGCAGAAGCAGGATGACGCCGGCGCCGGTCATCCAAGCGGGGGAAACATGGCGTGCCTCGGCCAGATCGGCTATTCCCCAGCAGAACATCAGGAAGAGACCGATGAAGGACAAATAGGCATAACGATCGGCCATTGCCTGCACGCCGACTTGCACTAACCCGATCATCGGTACCAGCGTTCCCAGGAACCATAACCACCCTACCGTCAAATATCGATATTTCCTGCCTGCGATGACCAGTCCACTGATCGCCAGCAACAAGAGTGAGGCTGTCAGTATCTGCCATACCGGCGGCGAAGTTCGGGACAATGGATAAAAAGCGGACAGCGGCGAAGGCCACACCGCTTTACCCAGATAACGCGCATAAGAGATGATCGAGTTCTCCAGCCGCAGGGAGAGGGGAAATTTGTTCAGCGACTGCACCGACGACCCTGCCTGCTGTGCCTTCACCGTGATGACCGCGCTGATGGCGCTGATCGCCAACAGCGGAAGTTTTTCCACTACCAGCTGCACCCAGCTGCGCGCCGGGAAATGCGCTCGGTCGTTCTCGTCCGGCGTCTGCGGCAACCTGCGCCGTAACGGCCAGTAATCCCAAAGCAGCAGCAGGAAGGGCAGCGTGATCACTTGCGGCTTGGCCATCAAACCCAGCGCAAATAAAACTGCAACCAGAATGTAGCGCCCGGCTCCCGGCCGGCTGACGTACCAGCGATAGCCAGCCAGCGCCAGCAGCAGAAACAGCATGCTGAGAAGATTCTTGCGCTCCGCCACCCAGGCAACCGTCTCCACGTTGATCGGGTGCAGCGCGAACAGGCCGGCCACCATGGCACTTGGTGCCAGCCTGCCGGTCGCACTCTGCAAAACCCAGAACAACAGCAATACGTTTACGACCTGCAACAAAAGATTGATGTCGTGCGGACCAGCCGGGCTGAGCCCAAACATCTGGCAGTCTAGGGCATGCGAAAGCCAGGTCAGCGGATGCCAGTTGGAAGCGTAATAGGTAGTGAACGCCCATTGCACCGTGCTGCCAGTGATGCCGGCTTGCACGTGCGCATTCTGGGTTACATATTTGCTGTCGTCAAAATCAAGGAAGGGATGACCACTGACCGGATAATAGGTGGCTACCGTGGCCAGAGCCAGCAGGAAGTAAAGCGCGAAAATCCGCGCTGGCTGCGAAGAAAATAGACTGGCCCGGGAACTCGACTCCTCACGCTTTCCACTGGGTCGAGTCTTTTTGCTGGTTCTCTTCGCCAACCGATATCACCCGCGCTCCGAACGGAATTAATTATAACGGGGCTGACAGACTGAGGTTGCCGCTTACGCTGACACGCCGCCGCTCGGAAAGACAGCGCTCAGGTAGCGTCTCAGTTCGAAATGCTTTTACGGCGGGTGAAAGTCTCAAAGAGCCAGAGAAACAACCCAAACAGCACGCTGTAAATCAACGTGTTGAAAAACAGAGTGAGGGAAAAGAAATTACTATGCCCGAGCACTGGGGTATGCAGCCAATCGACTGTGATTGCCAAACCAGGCGATATGAGATAGCCGCAGAAGTAGTTGATTACTCTCGGAAGGCCAGCCTTCCCTACGGCTCCCGCTACCATCAGAAGCGTGAAGGCGAACGCTGCGGCGACGACCAACCCGCATGCGACCAACGCCTTCATGCCGCACTCCGTTTCGGATTGCGCGGTCTTTTTGCCACGAACTGAGTATGGCCGTTCGGAAGCAGAGATTCAACACCCTTGAATTTCAAACTGAGACAAGCAGCCCTCGCCTGCGATTGACTTCCCGCAATCGCTCGGGGTAAGTTTCCCAAGCCGTTGCTTCCATCAAACATTGACCGGCCTTGCCACAGACTTGCGGTGAGCCTCGTTCCATCTTTGCCAGAAGCGATCAATTGAGGAGAAGAAATGAAGTTCTTGCGAACGCTCAGCTTCGCTACCGTCGCGCTGTTGCTTGTCACCGGCATGGCCAGCGCGCAATCGTGGCAGCCCTTAACTCACCAACCCGCTTTCACCGCAGGCACCGCTCTTTTGCTTACCGATGGTACGGTTATGGTTCACCATGAAGACCCCAACGACGGATATTCCGATTGGTACAAGCTGACCCCCGACATCAACGGCAGCTATGTGAATGGGACCTGGTCGCAGCTGGCATCCTTGAATTCAAATTACGGTCCGCTCTTTTTCGCTTCCGTGGTGCTGTCGGATGGACGCGTGATTATCGAAGGCGGCGAACAGAATTTTTCTCAATATGTCTGGACCAACCAGGGCGCCATCTATGATCCTGTCGCCAACACCTGGACACCGGTGAACCCGCCCAACGGCTGGGAAAACATTGGCGACGCTTCCGGCTTGGCTTTGAGCAATGGAACCTTCATGCTGGCCAACGCGCTCACCGAACAGCAGGCGCTGCTCGACTTATCCACCATGACCTATAGCCCGACTGGTTCAGGCAAGTTCGACAGCAATGACGAAGAAGGTTGGACGCTGCTTCCCGGTGGCAAGGTTCTTACCGTCGACTGCTACACCAACGTGAACGATCCGACGGGAACCAACTCGGAACTCTATAATCCCACCACCGGCTCGTGGAGCACGGCCGGCAGCACCGTCGCCCAGCTTTGGGATCCCGATGGTTCCTACGAGACTGGTCCCATGGTATTGCGGCCCGACGGCACCGTCTTCGCCACCGGCGCCAATGGTGCGGGCGCAGGCCACACCTCCATTTACAACACGGCCAACGGAACCTGGACGCCCGGCCCGGATTTCCCCGACGGACTGGATGTCGCCGACGGCCCGGCCGCATTGCTGCCCGATGGCAATGTTCTGGTCAGCGCCAGCCCGGGCATCTTTAACATTCCTACGTACTTCTTCGAGTGGAACGGAACTAACCTGATTCCCGTTCCGGCTACCCCGAATTCGCCCGGCAACTCGTCGTGGTTCGGACGCATGCTGGTGCTGCCGACCGGGCAGGTGCTGTATACCGACGGCTCCGGCGATGTCGAAATCTATACTCCCGCGGGCAGCGCCAATCCCTCCTGGGCTGCTACCGTGCTCTTGCGATCCGTCACCTTAAGCCGCGGCACGACCATGGTGCTGAACGGCCGCAACTTCAATGGACTGTCGCAAGCCTGTGCTTACGGAGACGATGCCCAGTGCGCCACGAATTATCCCATCGTGCGTTTTACCAACATCGCCACCGGCCACGTTTTCTACGGCAAGACACATGACCATAACACCATGGCCGTGGGATATGTAGGCCCGTCCTACACCCATCTGGACATCCCGGCCAACATGGAAACCGGCGCGACGAACCTGCAGGTTGTAGTCAACGGCATTGCCTCGCAGAACTATACGATCGGCATTCGCTAGAAGCCGGAAACTGCCGTGCGCAATAAATAACGGGCGCCGCGTCTTGCCCCTTAGAGTAGCGCGGCCCCCGCTTTGTTTAATCGGCGAGGCTGAGGACGCCTTTGCAGGCTGTTGGAAAACTCGATCTGAGATTATCTCGGTCTGAGATGATTTTCATCGAGATGATTTTGCAGGCGCGTACCTTCAGGTACGCTGAGATCAAGTCATGGTTTTGAACAGTTAGGCTGAGATCAAGTCATGGTTTTGAACAGGTACGCTCAGATCAAGTCATGGTTTTGAACAGGTACGCTCAGATCAAGTCATGGTTTTGAACAGTTAGGCTGAGATCAAGTCATGGTTTTGAACAGGTACGCTCAGATCAAGTCATGGTTTTGAAGGGGCACGGCTTCAGCCGTGCCGTAAGGCCCGCCAAATCATTGGGCTTTAGCCCCTGAGGCAGTACTCGAGACTTAATCAGAGTTTCTTTGGGTACGCCGCAAGACTCCTTTTTTTGTCATCCCGAACCGGCTTTAGCCGGTGAGGGATCTGCTTTTGAGTTTTTCAGCTCGCCTTCAAGGTTGGCGCCTAATCGAGCGAGGGTGGAGCACGCCTTCAGGCGTGCATATAAGCAACCGATACTAGGCCGGCTTTAGCCGCTGAAGTAAGGCTTCCGTGGATTGCCGGCTCACGTTTTCTTCGGCGTAATCCGAATAATATTGCGGGCCACTTCCACCTGCCGCTCGGGAAAGTTGGCATGAATCGACGCAACCAACTCTTCCAGCGTCGGAGAACCGCCTTCGCCATTCACGCCGTCGGCATCATCCATCAGAATCACATGGTCGCGAATGTGATCATCCAGAATAGCGTTTAGTTCCGTGCTCAAGCGATTGGTATTGCCGAGCTGCCCGACCCAGCCGCAGTAGCCCGCGTCCAGCCACCACAAGCCTCGCTTATGAATCCGCTCCAGCAATTGCGGCACGGCCGTCTGGCTGTCGCCTTCGACAATCTCCACGCGCGCGTCCTTGCGAAATCGCCGGCGCGCCAACTCGGCCAGCCGGGGATCAAGCTCGATGGAATAGATTCGCTCAAACCGCGGCGCCACCGCAGCAACCATTTCCCCGTAATACGTTCCCGTCTCGACCAGGGTGCTGAGTCCGAAGGCTTCCGCATATTCCAGCACCACCCGTTGCTTTAGCAGGTGAGGAATGCGGCGAGGTTCGCCCCGCAACTTCCACCACCAGTAGTCGGGATAGTGGCCCAGCTGCTTGTAAGCGGCATACATCGGCAGCTGCTTCAGAAGCGAGCGGATGGGATGGCTGGAAGGCTGGCGCGGCGGCGGCATGCTGGACATCCCAGAGTAGCAGGACAGCGCTCGCCACGCGAATTAACCAGCCGGGAACGGTCCTAACTCACAAATCGCTGCCGCTTAGACTTGCTGGTCCCCTGCATTATTTGTCATCCCGACCGGAGCGGAGGGATCTGCGGTTTCCCCTCGACAAAGCAGCGCGAATTATGCGATGCACCTCTGACTTGACGCCCTAGAACCCCATGAGATTGCGTTCCGCCTTCTTGTAACCGTGTTCCTCCGCCCACAGATCCAGCGGCACCGTCGCTACCTCATCCACCAGGGGAACGGCGTGACCGTCAACCGTCAGATCGATCGACTTGAGATAGAAATGGCAGGTGTCACAGGCTTCCACCCGGGCCGCGGCCCGATCTTCCGCCGAATAGCGCGGCAGCTTCTGGTAATCTTCTTCCCCGCAGACCGGGCAGAGAATTCGCCGGAACTCCCACTCTGTCAGACACAGCGAGCACAGCAGAAAACGCTTGCCGCCATCGCCCTCCGGACGCAGCACCGCCGCCTGCGGCCGGGCTCCGCATACCGGGCACACCGGACCGGCCGATCCCTCCGGCTGCCCCGGTTCAAACGCCGCCAGATATTCGGCGTAAGGCTGCAGCAGCACTCGCGCGAAGAACGAATTCGCCGCTTCGCCGCCATCCTCCGACCGCAGAAAGCCGGCGATCATTTCCCGCTGTTGGGCCGCGGAATACTCGCTGATTTCTTTTGCCTGCTGTGCCAGTTTCGCCGGACCGCTCCGCTCGACCAGCGACAGCAGCGCCGGCAAACGTCGAGCAGCAAGCTCGATGTCCAGTCGATCGCGAAAAGGGACGCCGGCCTTGGCAGCCGGAGCCAGCCCCGGAATGTCCGCATAAATCGCGCGTTCAAATTCCAGCACTAGCCGGTAGAAAGACAGGATCTCGGCGGCATACGAGAATCGCTCGCCCAGCTCGATTGCCCGCCGAATGCGCTTGTCCCAGTCAGGTTGTTTGCCCACCATTGCAGAAGTTGTCATCATCGCAGCGCGTTGTTCACGATCTGCTGGGCCTCATCCAGAATCGCGTCCAGGTGAGCTTCGTCCTTGAAGCTCTCGGCATAAATCTTGTAGATATTTTCCGTGCCCGAGGGACGAGCCGCAAACCATCCACTCGCGCTGGTCACCTTCAGCCCGCCGACGGGAGCGTCATTACCGGGAGCCCGCGTTAGCTTCGCAGTGATCGGCTCGCCGGCCAGTTCCGACTCCTTTACTGACTCGGGCGAAAGTTTTTCCAGCTTCGCCTTTTGCTCAGGAGTTGCAGGCGCATCGATGCGAGTGTAATACGGCGAGCCGAATTCTTGCACCAAGCCGAGGAAATGCTCGCCCGGATCTTTGCCGGTACGGGCAGTAATTTCTGCCGCCAGCAGATCCATGATCGGGCCGTCCTTGTCCGTCGTCCACACGGTGCCGTCGCGGCGCAGGAAGCTTGCTCCCGCGCTCTCTTCGCCGCCGAAGCAGCAGGAGCCATCGAACAGTCCGGGCGCAAACCATTTGAATCCCACCGGAACTTCCATCAGCTTGCGCCCCAGCTTCTTCACTACGCGATCGATCATGCTGCTGCTGACCAGCGTCTTGCCCACCACCACGCTTGACCGCCATTGCTCGCGGTAGGTGAGCAGGTATTGGATCGCGACCGCCAGGTAGTGATTGGGATTCATCAGTCCCACCGACGGCGTTACGATGCCGTGCCGGTCCGCGTCCGTATCGTTGCCGAACGCCACCTGATATTGATCTTTCAAGCCAACCAGCCGCGCCATCGCGTACGGACTCGAGCAGTCCATGCGAATCTTGCCGTCGTGGTCCACGGTCATGAACGAGAACGTGGGGTCGATCACCGGATTCACGATCTTGATGTCCAGTCCGTAGACCGAGTTGATCGGCTCCCAGTACGGCCGCGACGCGCCGCCCAGCGGATCGACGCCCATCTTCAGTCCCGCCGAACGAATGAGGTCCATGTCCACCACGTTCTTCAGGTCGTTAACATAGGGCATCACGAAATCTTCCTGGTGGGTCGTGGCCGCCTTCATCGCCTGCGCATACGGCACCCGCTTTACGCCGGCGTTGTTGGCCCGCAGTAAAGCGTTGGCGCGGTCTTCAATCCAGCCGGTTACATCGGTGTCAGCCGGACCACCGTTGGTCGGGTTATATTTGAAGCCGCCGTCTTCCGGCGGATTGTGCGAAGGCGTTATCACGATTCCATCCGACAGGCCGTCTTTGCGGCCGCGGTTATGAACCAGGATGGCACGTGAAATGACCGGCGTGGGCGTCACTCCGTCGTTCTGCTGAATGATGGTCTCGACATTATTCGCCGCCAGCACTTCCAGCGCGGTACGCTGGGCGGGAGTCGACACGGCGTGCGTGTCTTTGCCCATAAACAGCGGGCCGCCGGTGCCTTGTTGTTTGCGGTATTCACAAATCGCCTGGGTGATGGCCAGGATGTGAGCTTCGGTAAAGGTGCTGTGCAGCGGCGAACCCCGGTGTCCGCTGGTGCCGAAGATGACCATCTGGTTGGGATCGCTGACGTCCGGGCGCTTTTCGTAATAGTCGCGCTCCAATTCGGCCAGATTCACCAGCATGTCTTTGGGCGCCGGCTTGCCCGCAAGTGGAGATATTTTTTCCTGAGTCCTGGTTTCAGTCGCCATGATTTAACCTCTTGTCGATCTCCGCTACCCAGCCTTAGCCTCAGCGTACTGAAGCACTGGCTGTTGAACGGGTACACTGTCCAGCGAAGCCCGCGTATCCACCCGGAAGCCGTAGGTAACGGCAGCCGCCAGCACGCTGGCTGTGGACAATCCGAGCAGCAAGGTGGGAATTCCAATCTGCGCTTTCAGGATGGGGAAGAAGAACGTTCCCAGGACCGCTCCCAGCTTGGCCATCGACGCCGCAAATCCTGCCCCGGTTGCGCGAATCGAGGTTGGAAAAGTTTCGCCCGACAGCAGATACGTAGTCGCGTTCGGCCCCATGTTCATAAACAGATTGAACACCATAAATCCGCCGAAGATCAGCCCCATCTGACTAGCAGATGCCGCCGTGCATAACGACGATGCAGCCACCATCAGCAGACCCAGCGCCATTCCCACGAACCCCACGATCTGCAGCGTCACCCGGCTCAGGTAGCGAACCAGCACGATGGCCAGCATAAAGCCCACCACCAGCAGCATGTCGACGGCAGCTGCGCCTTCGGTGGCCCCCATATCCTTGGCGATGAAGCTGGAAGTAGTGCCCAGAGCCATTGCCGCCATAATGGTTGGAGTGAAGATACCGATGCCGTAAGTCGAGATGTCTTGCAGGAACCACGGCACCGAAGCAAAGATGGTGCGCCGAATACAGCTTTTCTTGAACAACGATGCGAACGACGTTCCACTGGGGACATCTGGCGAATTCTGCGCATTCAAAGTGATGGGCATTTCCAGCAATGCACTGGCCGCATGCGAAGCCTTCTCATAGTTGCCGCGAGCCAGATGCCAGCGCACGCTCTCTGGCAAGCCATCGCGCATAATCACCACCACCACCGCCGGCAGCACTCCAAACGCCAGCATCAAGCGCCACGCGCTTAGCGTCGGATCAGCTTTCAGGATGAGCAGGCCGACCAGCACTCCCAGCAGCGATCCCAACGCCTGAAATGCGAACGCCCCGACAATCAGACGTCCCCGCAGCCGGGTGGGAACGCATTCGGCAATGTACGAGACGCCAATGGGATAGTCGGCGCCAATGCCGACTCCCAGAAAGAAGCGGAAGACGATCAGCGATGCCGGGTTCCACGCCGCCGCCGATGCCGCGGAGAACACCACGAACAGAATGATGTCGACCATGAACATCCCTTTGCGCCCAGCCCGGTCGGCAACTTGTCCAAAAACCAGCGCGCCCAAAAACGCTCCCGCCACGGCCGCAACCGCTACCAGGCCTTTGGTCGCCGCATCCATGTGAAAGTCGTGTGCGATCAGGGGAAGCGCAACGCCGATGATGAAGAAGTCGAAACCGTCCAGCAGCACACCCATCGCCGACAGGATCCAGACCTTGCGCTGGGTCCGGGTGAAAGGCGTGTCGTCCAGATGCTGCTCGAAGGACTTCAGGGCCGAGATTATGGTGCTCATGGGAGGGAACTCTTGGGCGCAACCAGGGTCGCGGAACTAAAGCGTCTGAAGATTCTAGCGGGGCCAAGATGAAAAGGGTATGAAAAATTTGGGAGCCGGTTCCGCGTGGGTTTGAGGCGTCCTTTTGAGGCCTGGCTTTGAAGGGGCGCGCCTTCCGGTGCGCCTTACCAAGTTTTCTTTGTTCTGGTCATCCCGAACCGACTTTAGCCGGTGAGGGATCTGCTTTTCCAGATTTTCAACCAGCCAAAACCCGGCCCCGGCATGGCATGTCTCCATGACAACGATCATGGGCGCTTCAACGTTCTCACCCATGATCGTCTCAAGCCAGGCGTTACTCGTGACCCTGCGGAGGGTTGCCTTTCAGGCGATACACCATCCCGGTCTTGGTGGTTCCCAGCGACATCCAATCCTGCACGTCCCGCTGCAGCGTAATGTAAAACTGCTCCATGGTTTGGCGCGCCTTCTGATGAACAGCGTCAGCCCGATCGAACTTTGCCTGGAAAGCAAACTCTCCCACCAGTGACAGATGCTCACCCCGGGTACGCCACAGAGAAACGTCGCATTTGGCTACGATGCCCTTGCCGAAATCCAGCTGCCCCAGTGGCAACAGCACTTCCTCCACGATGCCTTCATTCACCAGGCTGATCTTCTCGTCGTCATCCTTCTTCAAGTCGGCGAGCGCCGGAAACACCCGGGCCAATGTCCCCATTGCCAGTGCGCTTCCTTCGTGCATCTGGCTCAGGCCGAACTGGCAATTATGCGAATATAAGAGGCGATATCCGCCGATCGCATCCTTCAGCGGCAGCACTTCCGCCTTAAACTTGATTTGATACTTGCCGGCAATCTGGGGCCGCACATCCATGGCTGCAGCGGCCTTCTCGTCGGGATGGCGAAACTTGAAAACAATTTCCGGATCGCCTACTGGGAATCCGTCGATATAGCAGATGCGGCGGCGCAGGATGAACGCGCTGTTATACAGCCGGAAGTCAAAGGTGTCGCCAAAAAGGATCTCCCGAATCTCGGGTCTCAACCCGGTTTGCGGCGCCGCGATATAACCCACTTTGGCTGCCTTGGCCGAGCGCTGCACCAGCTTGCCGAAGTCGCGCAGGCTCTCCGCCGATACGAAACGGTCGGGCTTCAGAATGAGTTTGGCCTCGATGTATTGCACGGCGTCCAGCGGATGCCCATCACTGTAGCTGGCCCCTGCGGCAGCGCTGCTGCGGGGCGTATCGGGCAAAATCCCGGCTGTCACCTGGGCAGGCTTAGCTGCCGTCTTCTTGAGCTTGAGCCCTTTGTCTTTCTTGACCTTGTCTTTCTTGACTTTATGTTTCTTGTCTTTGTGTTTCTTGACGTCCTTAGCCATGGCTGGCCTCCCCTAAATGGCGCTTACAAATTATTCACCTTCCCACGTCGGCGGGATACTGGAAAAACTTCTAGTTTCCCATCGAAATCGCATGAAGTCACGGTCGGGCCACCGTGGGACACGGAGGTGCGAAAAGCGCCGCTATTCTGATTATCCGCTTGACCAGCGCCGGAAATTGGATAGCATTGCTTCTGTTCTTAGGACCCTTCCTACAACGGAAAGTCGATCAGCTTCGCGACCGGGTTGACGCTGGCCGACGGTAACTCGATCCCCGCGGGAGAAAGTGTCGCCTGCAACTCGTCGTTGAGCGCGAACTTGACGTTCTACTCTATTGCCATTCATACCGGAACCCTGTTTTCCGGCTCGGCATTTTCTGTAGCTAAATTGATTCTCGGAGGCAAGTGTCCATGAAAAGGCTTAGCGGATTATTGCTGGGATGTGGCTTGCTGTTTGGCGGCCTGAGTACGGTTGCGGCGCAGCAGCAGATGTCGGACGGCGCTATGCCGCCGCCCAAGGTGCTTCAGGTTATCCGCGAAAATCTAAAGCCGGGCAAATCCGGCAGCCCGCATGAGGCCACCGAGAGTGGCTTCGTCAAGGCTTTCCAGGCTGCCAAGTGGCCAACCCACTACCTGGCAATGGATTCCATGACGGGCTCGCCCCGATCGCTGTTTTTCGTCGCCTACGATTCCTTCGCCGCCTGGGAAAAGGACGCCATGGCCACCCAGCACGATGCGACGCTTGCGGCAGCCCTGGATCGTGCTGCCATCGCCGATGGCGCGCTGCTGGAATCCTCGGAATCAAGCGTCTTTGTCTACCGCGACGATTTCAGTCTGCGGGCTCCGGTCAATATCCCGCTGATGCGCTATTTCGAGATCCAGCGTTTCAAGATTCGTCCCGGACATGAGAAAGAGTGGGACACGCTGGTGAAGATGTACGTCAACGGCTATGAAAAGACCGTGCCCAATGCGCACTGGGCCACCTATGAAAGCGCGTATGGCACCAACAACAGTGGAGTCTACATCGTCATTACTCCGATGAAGTCGGCGGCGGAAGTTGACCAGAACTTTGCCGACTCGAAAAAGTTCACCGGCGCCATGGGCGAGGATTGGATGAAGAAAGCAGGAGATCTCGCCGCCGCATGCATCGAGTCAAGCCAGGACAACTTGTTCCTGTTCAACCCGAAGCTGAGCTATGTCTCGGATGACTGGATCAAAGCCGATCCCGCCTTCTGGAAACCCGCGAAATAGGCGCACAAATCTTGCGTTGCAAACAGGGTTTGTCGCGAGTCTGCCGGTTACCCGCCCAGGCTTCGTTCGCTTGGGTGGGACAGCCAGGTTTGTGTCAGGGCACGTCTTCAGACGTGCCGCAAACGGCCGAGCTGCGTAGCGACGGCACTGGCTCGCGGCTCGCTTCATGGCTGACAACTCATAATCTCACTCAGCCGCCGTGGCTACGCCAGCTCCAACTCAATCTTCTTGGCGTCCCGATCCAGAGCCGCGATGCGGAAGCTGCGAATCTGTCCGGCATGCACCGCCTCCGGCTTGGCCGCGCCACCGGCGGGAGCAGCACCCTTCCACCGCGCCTGCAGCATCGAACTCAGCGACGACAAATCCGCTTTTGCCGCAGGCTTAGCTTCTTCCTTCGCAGTAGCCTTGTCCGCGATGCGGCAGGTCGCCCGAATCCCTTCGCCCAACTCCACGCTTGCCTGTCCCGCCGATTCGTCGATGATCCGCCCGGTAACCACGTCGCCTCGATTGTGTTCCGCCAGGTACTCATCGATGCTGGTGGGAATCAGTTGCTTCATGCTCAACTTCAACAAACGCCGTTCCGGGTCAACCGCCAGCACCTGTGCCTTCACCGATTGCCCCACCTTCAACACGTCTTGCGGATGATTGATACGTTTCTCCGCACTGATCTCGCTGACATGCACCATGCCCTCGATGCCCTCGGCCAACTGCACGAACGCGCCGAACTTGGTAATGCTGGTGACCGGACCTTCGATCGCCGCGCCCACGGTAAACCTCTTGGCGACATCGACCCAGGGATCGCCCAGCGCCTGCTTCAGCCCTAGCGATAAGCGTTGCTCGCCGGCATTCACCGCCAAAATCACCACTTCCACCGTGTCGCCCGGCTTCACCACATCGCTCGGCGTTCGCACCCGCTTGACCCACGACATCTCCGAGATGTGGACCAGACCTTCGATTCCGGGCTCCAATTCGACGAACGCGCCAAAGTCGGCAATGCGCGTGACCGTGCCGCGCACCCGCTCGCCCGTCCGATACTTTTCCGCAACCGCATCCCAGGGATGAGGCTGCAACTGTTTCATGCCCAGCGAAATCCGCTGCTTCTCCAGGTCAATCTTCAGTACTTTGGTTTCGATCTCCTGTCCCACCGACAGCACGTCGGCCGGCTTGTTCACCCGTCCCCACGAAATGTCTGACACATGCAGCAAGCCGTCGACTCCGCCAATCTCAACGAACGCGCCATAATCCGCCAGCGTCCGGACCGTACCCGTCACCACGTCGCCTTCCTTCAACGCGGCGTACTTGCGGTCCTTGCCCGCGCGCTCTTCTTCCTCGGCCACCACGCGCCGGTCCACCACCACATCTTCATCGGCGGTATCCAGCTTGATGATGCGGCAGCGAATCTCCTGCTCCACCAGCTTCTCCATCTCGGCCGCATCGCGAACTCCACTACGCGACGCCGGCATAAACGCCCGTACTCCCACATCGACGCTGAATCCGCCTTTGATCATGCCGGTCACGGTGCCGACGATGGTCGACTTCTCGGCAAACGCCCGCTCCAGCGACGACCAGTCCGTGGGCCGTGCAATCTTGAAGCGCGTGAGTTCGTAATAGCCTTCCGGATCGCGGCCCTTCACCGTGACTGGAATTTTGTCGCCCGGCTTGGGCGGCTGGTCCGCATTTTCGAAAGCGCTCAGCGGCAGAATGCCTTCAGTCTTGTAGCCAATATCGAGCAAAACCGACTCGGCGTTGACGGTGACCACGGTGCCTTCCAGTTGCCGGCTGCCGTTTTCGATTTTGTGCGAATGGCTCTGCTCGAATTGCGTGAGCAGATCGCCAAAGGACTCGTTGGCCTCAGAGTCAGGTTGCGATTCAGAAATGGATTTGGGTTCAGGAGTGCTTGAATTCGACATGAAACTGCTACTGCCTCGCGGTTGGAAAGATCCTGATCAGGATATCATCGGCCAGACGCCCAGGAGCTTGGGAATTGAAGAGAGCCCAGCGTGCCGAAGCGGACGGTCTTCCGACCGTCCGCAAGCACGAAGTCAATTCGGCTTCACGGTTTGCTGAAAAACTCCGCCCAAGATGAAGGAGCGTGGCTTTAGCTACGCCGTAATAAGCCCTTTACTTTTGTCATCCCGAATCCGGCTTCAGCCGGTGAGGGATCTGCTTTTCGGGTTTTTCAGCAAACTGTTCAGCCATGAGGCACTGGCCGTGACTTCATCAAAGGGGCCTCTTTCCGGGCGCGTTCGTCATCCAAACCTGAGGAGGTCTGGAGACCATGATTCGCAAACTGAAGTCCGGCGAATACCGCCTGTACTCCCGCAAGAAAGACGCCAAGACCGGCAAGCGCCGCAACCTCGGGACCTTCGGCAGCCGCGAAAAAGCCGAAGCCCACGAGCGCGCGGTGCAATACTTCAAAAGGCATTAGGCCGCCAGTGCGCTAAGTCGCCCACAGCTTCGTCATCCCAGCTTTGTCATCCCGACCGGAGCGCAGCGGAGCGGAGGGATCTGCGGCTCCCTCCCATCGCAGTCTTCGCCGAAGTTGGTGCTACCCTACTTCGCCTTGGTCCACTGATCCACCCAGCCATTCACCGTCTGATACCACAGCCGGCTGTTTTGCGGCTTCAGCACCCAGTGACCTTCGTCGGGGAAGTACAGCATCTTCGACGGAATCCCCAACCGCTGCACCGTGGTAAACAACTGGAATCCTTCCGACACATCAAGCCGGTAATCGAGCTGTCCATGTACCACCAGGATCGGCGTCTTAAAGTTCGTCGCAGCCAACGCCGGCGACCACTTGCGATACATCTCGCGGTCCGTCCACGGCGTGCCCTTGAACTCCCACTCGTTGAACCACAGCTCTTCGGTCGTGCCGTACGCCGATTCGGTGTTGAACATGCCATCATGCGACACCAGGCACTTGAAGCGCGCGCTATGGCCCTCAATCCAGTTGATAGCGTATCCGCCGTAACTGGCGCCCAGCGCGCATTCCCGGTCCTTGTCGATGTTCGGGTAAGTCTTCTCCGCGTAGTCCAGGCCCAGCATCAGGTCCTGAAACGGCGGTCCGCCCCAGTTACCGTTGATGGCGTCGATAAACTTCTGTCCATAGCCGGTCGAACCGTGAAAGTTGACCATCACGACCACGTAGCCGTTGGCGGCAAACAGCTCGGGATTCCAACGATACGACCAGTCGTCGCCCCACGCGCCCTGCGGGCCGCCGTGAATGAGGAACTTCACAGGATACTTCTTGTTGGGATCGAAGTTCGGCGGCTTGACCACGAAGCCTTGGACCTTGTCCTTCAGCGCACCGGTAAACCAATACGACTCGAGAGGCTGCATCTGGATCTGGGAGAGGATGGAGGAGTTCAGATGGGTAAGCTGCGCAGCCATATGCACTGTGTCAACGTCTCCGCCGTTTCCGCCCTTCAGTCCGTGCGTAAGCCCGAGATTGTCGATAGGGCGAACAAATATCTCGTTTGGGAATTGAACTGACATGCGGTCAAAGACGATCATTTTCCCGTCAGGAGTCACTACTGGGCTATCGTTGAAGCCTTCTTCAATCGCCATGGGCTGCACAAATTCGGAACGCTGCCATTCCTGGGGAAATCTGCTAGGGTCGATCTCTAAGCGATAGATCGGCGCTTGGCCTTCGTTCTCCGCCGTGAAGTAGATCGTCTTCGAATCCGGCGACCACGACATCGAATCAACCCAGCGATCGAAGTTGGGCGCTACATCGGTGATCTTTCCGGTCGCGCGCTCGAACAGCATCAACCGGAAGCGATCGCTCTCATATCCTCCGCGCAGCTGCGCGCGATAGGCGATCCATTTTCCGTCCGGCGAGTACAGCGGCGTCGAGTCGCTTCCGGGATTGGTCGTGATCTTCTTCGGCGTTCCTCCCGTTACCGGCACGATGAAGATATCGCTGTTCGTGCTGGTGGCCTGCATTTCATCAACGTTGCTGCTGTAGGCGACTTCTTTTCCGTCCGGCGAGAACTGATATTGGTCCTGCCCGCCGAGCGAGAACGGCGGCACGTCATGCGCGCCGGGCGTCAGGTCGCGACCCACACAGGCAACGTAATTATTCAGTTCTGGCACCGTAGCGCACGCCGCCGGGATGATGAACAGGTGGCTGTACTTTCCGTCCCAATAATGGTTCCAGTGACGGAACATCAGGTGGGTAAAAATCTTGGCCTTCACCTTCGACTTGGCGGCTTCGTCATCGCGTTGCTTGTTGCAGGCATCATCGCTACACTCGGGCCACACCGACGACTGGAAGAGAATCCATTTGCCGTCGGGCGACCAGACCCCTCCCGAGGCTTCGGTCGAAATCGTTGTCACCTGCCGCGGCTCGCCCGTGAGCGTCCCGTTAGCCGTATCGAAGCCTTGCACCCAGATTTGCGATGCGCCGTCCTTTGACGACTCAAACAGCACGTGTTTGCCATCCGGCGCGAAGCGAATGCGGTCTTCGCCCGGCCCGCTTACCGGAGTGAGTCGGCGAGCTTCGCCTCCGCTGACGGCGACAATCCACAGATGCGGCTTGCGTGTATTTTCGTCGAGATTGACATCCACAGCGCTGAAAGCCACCCACTTGCTGTCAGGCGAGACGACGGGCTCGCCCACGCGCTTGAGCTGCATCATGTCTTCGAAGGTGAAAGGATGTTTGGTTTGTGCGAATCCGGCCAGCGAACAGCAGGTTAAGACAAGCGAACAGCAGATCAGGAAAAGAACGATACGACGCAGCATCAAACCTCCATGCGCACGTAGACAGTCCGGTAGCCGCGGAAGCGGTGCTCGAAAGCAACCAGAAACGTGATGAACTACGGCGCACTAATCATGGATAAAAGACTGGCTAGTCTAAATCAACGGCATGAAGAGGCAAAATGAAGCTGAAAGATGGGTGGTGGGTCAGTTTGAATTTCGTTCTGCTCTAAACATCTTGAACCCCCACCACGCACCCATGACACCAATTGCCAGCAGCGCAAGCACGCCGAGGTTAACCTTCCTTGTATAGATCATTCCGGAAATCCACCAGCAGCTGAACAGTACCGCTCCGCATGAGCCCACGAACCAAAATACAAGAGCCGCTCTTTTGCCAAATGAGCGTTTCACGCTGCATCCCTCTTCTTGTATTGTAGCGGCCGCGCTTCGTGGAAAAGACCTCATCCGCCAGCATTGCCATTTCAAACTGAGACACTACCGAAATCCGGGAATGGTTGGCAGAGATTTGCGGCAACCTCGATGGCTTTTTCCGAGTGGACATCGTTGAAACCGCAGATCCCTCCGCTTCGCTACGGTCGGGATGACAAAGTTATAAGAGGAATCTGCCCTTTTGCCAACTGCCAACTGCTAGTCACTAGTCACTAGGTACTAGCCGCTAGTTGCTAGTTGCTAGTTGCTAGTTGCTTCCTTCTCCCACGGCACCGAAAATTGCCGCTCGATTTTCTCCCGATAGCAGGGGCCAGAGTTATACGTGCAGAAGGGATACAGCTTTCCGTCAGGCGTCGCGTAATGAATGACGCAGCGTTTCACCCGCTCGATGTCGTAGTTGTAGGCATCCTGAAAATGCATGCCCGCCACCAGCAGCGTGCGATAGGTAAACGTGCCGTCCTTGCCGTCGCGGCCCAGCTTCTTGTTAGTCAGCCCCTGCAAAGTTTGCAGGAACTTCGTAAACGTCAGCCCCGGAGGCGCCAGCTGCGGCTTGAAATGCTTCTTCAGCGCGTTCCACACCTTCATCTTGCTGTACAGCTTAAACCGCGCCTTACCGGCTGAGCGCGATAGCTCTTCCATGTCTTGCAGCATGTTCGGCACATCGACGAACTGGGTAATCGGCACTGCCTTCTTCGATTTCTCATCGACAAAGAAGTAAGTTCCCAGCGAACAATGCGGATGGGACGAGATCGTGGGCACGCCGGTTCCGCGCAGCGCCGCCGTCAGCTTTGAGAACGGTGTAACGCTGGCCAGCGGGAACCAGTCAGCACGCGCATCGGTGATGCCCGTCTGCTCGCTGACGCAGCGCGCCAGGTCCGACAGGGTAAAGCGCTTGGCCAGCAGTTCATGTTTGGCGATGCGGCCGGTGAAGGCTACTGGCTGGAAGCTGAGGCCCGAGACCGTGTCGATGTTCTCGATTGCCACGCGAACGATGTCGCCGATCTGGTGATCGTTCAGCCCCTTCACGATGGTCGGCACGAAGACAATCTTCATGCCGGTCGCGCGGCAATTCTCGATCACTTTCATCTTGGTCTCGAGCAGCGCTTTCCCGCGCACCCGGAGGTAGATGTCGTCGGTCACGCCATCGAATTGCAGGTAAAGCGTAGCCAGCCCGGCCTCTTTCGCCTTCCACGCAAATTCCAGATTCGCCAGCTCGATGCCGTTGGTCGCTGCCTGAATGTGGGTGAATCCCATCTCGCGCGCCATGGTCAGGATCTCGAAGAATTGCGGATGGACCGTGGGCTCGCCGCCGGAGAATTGCACTACGCGGCCATCGACGGGCCGCTCACCGCGCAGCGTTGCCAGCATGCCGCGAATCTGCTGCAAGTCGGGCTCATACAAATAGCCCGCAGTATTGGCGTTGGCAAAGCATACCGGACAAGTAAGGTTGCAGCGGTTGGTCAGGTCCACGTTGGCCAGCGCCGTGTGCGAGGTGTGCATGCCGCACAGTCCGCAATCGTCAGGACAAGACTTGCCGCCCTCGACCTGTGGATTCGACAGGCCAAGATTGTCGCCGAAATTCCACTCCTCCATCTTGAGATAAAGTTCGACGTCGCTGAACACGATGTCCCGAAACTCGCCATGCTCGGCGCAGCGCTTCTGCATCACAACTTTGCCGTCGGCGGCGAAGATGTCGGCCGCGATGACCTTGTTGCATTCCGGACAGAGCGATTCCGTCTGCTTTGGCAGACCCTTTTGCAGCGGCTGGATAGGCGCGCCGGTGTAGGTGACTTCCGGCTGCAAGATATATAGTCCCGGACGTTTGGATGGCGAGGATCGATGGCTCGGAGTCTCGGTGGGCAACGTGGGAAGCTTAACTTCCGGCGAAAACGTCTGGGTGCTCACAGTCTTAATCACCTCGGAGAGTGGAATGGGCGCGACGGCGGATGAATGGAGATGTAGTAAAGGAGTATGAAAGACGCACCGCCGCGCTCCTCATGCTGAAATTGTCGTCCCTGTGAGCGACACGCGCAGTGCTCCGACTCACCGGTGTGAGTGAAGCGGGTCGGCAGTGAATGGCTGTATTCGCATTTGGACGGCTTAAATCAGGCGGTGAACGGAGCTGATTTTTGCCAGCTACTTCGATTCGCTACAAGTGTCGATCACGATCTCGATGCGGCGGTTCTTCTGCCGCCCCTGGGGATCGTCTGCGCCATCCGGCTTGGTATTGGGAGCAACCGGATTGCGCTGGCCGAGTCCGTTAATCGGCGTGCCTTCCGGCACGTAACCATGATTCACCAGCCAGCCTCGCACCGTGATGGCCCGCTTCTCGCTGAGCATCTGGGTATAGCTGTCGGAGCCCGCCGCATCGGTGAAACTTTCAATGCGTACCGGATGCTTGCCGGTCTTCGCAATCAGCGGACCCAGCGCATTCATGGTTTGGCTTGCATCCGGATTCAAGGTCCAACGCCTGGGCTGGAAAAGAGCGTCATCGGCTACGATTAAGGTGGTGGAGCATTTTGCGTCCACCTGCTTGATCGCCCCGGCACCCTTCACGATTGGCGGTCCGGTGGGCTTATGCTGGGCGGCCCGAGGCTCGTCGATGGGTGCGGTCTGAACTGCGTCTTGCGGCGGCGAACTTTGCCCGGACTGCTGCGCCATTGCCACGGCTACGCTCGCGCTGATTACTAGCCAAATGCCGACGGCTATCAGGTGACAATGTGACCAGCGTCGGTGTTCCCAGCCAGCAATCGCCATAAGGCTCTCCTGTGCAGATCGGCATGCAATAGCAGCAAGGTCCCCCACACGGGGGTGGAGGCCTGGCACTTTGCGGAAAAACTCCGCTTTATCGACTTTGAAAGGGCGTAGCTTTAGGGAAACTCTGATTAAGCCTTGTTTTGAAGGGGACCGCCTTCAGGCCGTCCGTTAAGTACCCGCAAAATCATGCGGCTTTAGCCGCTGCGGGACCTCGCTTTGCCTTGATCAGTGTTTCCTTCGTTACTTCGTAGCCAGTCCTTTTATTCTTGTCATCCCTAGACGGCTTCAGCCGCCCCGGGACCTGCTTTTCACTAGACCGCGATTCTACCAAGTAACCACGGCCTGCCAGTGATTACCTGGGGTCAGCGAGATCCGTCACGGCTTTGACTTGCCTTCGCAGCGTAAAATCGTGGGCATCTTTCCGAGTGCAATCCATCTGGCCAGGGAGGTCCCATGGGCAAGAACTCCAGGAAGAAGCATGCAGGCAACTTCGCGCGACAGGCGATCAAGGATCCGACGAAGCAGGCAAGCGCCGCTCCCGAGTTCACCAAGAAAGACTATGAGCGCGAGATTGCAAAACTACAGGTCGAGCTGGTCAAGCTGCAGGACTGGGTGAAGGCGACCAAAGCTCGCGTGGTGATTCTGTTTGAAGGCCGAGATGCCGCCGGCAAGGGTGGCGTCATCCGGCGCATTACCGAACGCGTCAGCCCGCGTGTATTTCGTGTAGTCGCGATGCCGGCTCCGACCGAGCGCGAGAAGAGCCAGATTTACTGGCAACGTTATATCGAGCACCTGCCGTCGGGCGGAGAAGTCGTCATCTTCGATCGCAGCTGGTATAACCGTGCCGGCGTCGAGCACGTCATGGGCTTCTGCAATAAGGAGCAATACCAGAAATTCCTGCAAGGCTGTCCGCAGGTCGAAGCCAGCCTGATCTCTGACGGAATTACCCTGCTGAAGTATTGGCTCGAAGTCAGCGAGAAGGAGCAGCATCGCCGCTTCCAGCAGCGTATCAAGGACCCGACGAAACGCTGGAAGCTCAGTCCCATGGATCTGGAATCGCATCGCCGCTGGTACGACTACTCGCGCGCTCGCGACGCCATGCTGGCCGCCACCGACACCGCTCTGGCGCCGTGGTACATCGTTCCCTCCGACGACAAGAAACGCGCCCGGCTGAACTGCATCGCGGACTTGCTGAGCCGGATTCCCTACGAGGAAATTCCCTACACGTCACCCAAGCTACCGGGCCGCCAGAAGCCAAAGGGCTACGAGGAGCCGAGACTACAGCATCAGCACGTCGCGCAGCGGTGGTGAGAAAGCAGTGGATCGTGACTGGTGGATAATGGATAGAATCCAGTTGGATTGCCGGCATTCTTAATCAGGATGAGACTGCATTTCTTAGAGATCACGTTTCGCCAGGGGGAGAATCGAGTCCCGCGCTGCGGGACGGGCATAAGATAGCCCAGCGCTTCAGCGCTGGGTAGGCTGCAATTTTATGGTTGAGCCCCTTCAGGGGCGGCACATGAGGATGTCAATCGAGCCAGATCGTCCCGAGGTCACAGTGAATTGCGATTTGTATTAGGCCCCAGCTCCAGCCGCGCCGATAGAAAACTCAGGTTCGACCCGCTTTCATTCGGACTCGGTCCGCCTTGATTTGGATTCGACCTCTCTTGAAGAGGCGCACCTTCAGGTGCCCCATGGAATTCTCTTTATTATTTTTGTCGTTCCTTATTTTGTCATCACGAACCGGCTTAGCCGGTGAGGGATCTGCTTTTCCGTTTTCCAGCAAGCTGGAAGGTTGTTTGGTAAGAGCGGAGGACCCCGTCATGGTTTGAAGAACCGCAGATCCCTCCGCTCGGACTAAACCACCCCAACAAGCGCAAAAGCGGCCCTTGTCGGGGATCCCGGTCAGTCCTCGGTCGGGATGACAATGTCGAAGGGTAGAGACCTATCACCCAAAACAAAACCGGCCGCTGGCGCGACCGGTTTTACCGTCCACTAATCACGATCCACGAACTAATCTCCGTACACCGCTTCCCGCTCTTCCACCGCAGGCTGCGCCGGCTTAATCCCGCCAATGCTGCCAAGAGGAACAAAGCCATCCTGGCTGACCGGCTTTTCGCCCAGCACGTGCTCTTTGTAGAGCGCCAGCATGCGGGCCTTCTCGGCTTCTGCCTTCACCTTCGCATCGCGAGCCGCGAACTTCTCCTGACGGGCGTTCTTGGCGATGCCGCGATCGTCGAGCGTGTGATTGGCTTCAGCGTGGACGTGTTCGTCCACCAGTTTGAGCGTGTGTTCCGTGGTCCCCAGCGCGACCTTCTTGCCGCCGGCAAAGATTTCGTGGCGTCCGTGCTCTTCGTACCACTTGGTCAGAGTCGCCGTCATGTGCATCTTCTCGACGATATTGCGCCAGCCCACGCCGGTGTTGTAGGCGCAGAAGCTGATCTCGCCTTCCTGTGTGGCGTAGGGAATAATGCACTGCTCGGTGCGGCGGAAGTCGTAGTTGAACAAGTCCTGGAACCACATGCCGGCAATGAACAGGAAGTTCCAACGGTCGCGGCGCCGCTTCTCAATATCCGTCTCAGTGCGGTCGCCGGTGACTTTGCCGTAGCTCTTGCCGGTTGCGCCGAAGGTCTTGTCAAACTTCTTCAGCAGGTCGGCAAACTTGAAGTGCGTGGGCGACTTGAAAGGATCGTAATTTTTCAGCAGCGCCAGGGTCATGCCGGCAATCGACATCCACTTGCCGCGCGCCGCGTCGTTCACCTTGGCAATATCTTTTGCGATAGTGTCGCCGTTCAGAAATGCTGTGACCGGAACCGCTTCCTTGGTTTCCTTGTCGATCATGACCGCCATGCCGACGCCGCAATTCGGGTGGCAACCGCAGCTCAGCGATCCCCAATCCTTGTCGGGACCGTGAACCAGGTCAGCCCAATCGGAGAATGTGCTCATGAACGAAATGGGGAACCAGTCGCGCGTGGGCTCGCCCAAGCCAGTCTGGTCCTTCACGTCATGCGCCAGATGAGACAGCGTGTAGCGCTGCGCCTGACGGCGTTCGTCGGTGATGGCTTCGTCGCGTCCGGTAAACGAGACCGGCTGGAACGACAGGAACGAAATGCGCTTGGGATTGTCGAGCGCGAACTGAATAATGCGTCCTACCTGCTCGTTGTTCAGGTCGTTGACGATGGTCACGACCGGCACTATCTCGACGCCGGCTTTGTGCAGATTTTCGATCGCCTGCAACTTCACATCGAACAAATTGCCCACCAGGCGGTGCGAGTTGGCGGCGTTACCGATACCGTCAAACTGCAGATAGGCGTAGCGCAGACCCGCTTCCGCGGCCTTCTTGGCGAATTCAAAGCTCTTGGCAAACTCAATGCCGTTAGTCGCCGCCTGCACGCTGTTGTAGCCAACCTTACGCGAGTAAGCCACCGCGTCGAGGAAGTAGGGCGACAACGTAGGCTCGCCACCGGAGAACTGTACCGACATCTGCCGCCGCGGCTTGATGGTGATGGCGTTGTCGAGCATGGTCTTGATCTCGTCCCACGTCAGTTCATGCACGAAGCCAACCTGGTTGGCGTCCATGAAGCAGGGATCGCACATCATGTTGCAGCGGTTGGTCAGATCGATGGTCAGCACCGATCCACGGCCGTGCAGCACCGTGCTGCTGCCGTGATGATGCAACTTCTCATCGTTGTGGGCGCGAATGTCGCGGCCGGGAAAAACTTCTTCCAGATGCTTGAAGAACGCGGTGTCCATGGCCATCACGTCTTCGAAATGGCCGTGCGTCGGGCAATCTTTCACCATCAGGATTTTGCCGTCGCGTTCGATAATCGTCGCCTTAATCTCGCCGGCCTTTTCGTTCATCAGGATCTCGACTGGCAGCTTGCCGTCGATGATCTGCTGGCGAATTTCAGGAACGCACTTGGGGCAAAGCGAGTCAGTCGCGCGCGGCCAGCCCAGCGGCGGCTTCGACTTCTGATAGGACTTGAGCAGAGGCTTGTCGGACCACTTCGGCGTAAACGATGGATTCGGATTAATACTGTTCAACTTGTCGAAGACTACCCACGCGCCCTTGGCCGCAACGGTGACAGCCTTTTCAACATACTTAATCGGTTTATGCATTCACGCCTCTCAGAATTGGATGATGATGGCCTACTCCACGTGGGCCAAGCTCCACACCTATCGATGTTTATAAGGTAATTACCGGAAGGCGAAAGGGCCAAGCGGGATGGGCTAAACGGGCAATTTTAGCGGCTTAGCGGGCTTCTGGCACATTGAATGGTGACCCAGATCACAGGCCTATGTTATTGAAAAGGAAAGAGCTGGATGACGGATATCAATAGCGCCGTATCTGGATTGAGCAGGTTGCGGTGGCCGTTTTGTCGACGTCGTTCTTGCGCTTACTGATTTGCTTATACCAATCCAGCAACGGCTTGACGGCCGGGGTTTGGTAGACAGAAGGGAGCCGGGTTCCCGTAGTGTACTTGCTGCTCTCTCCGCCGCTGTTGAAGTACAGGATTTGGGACTGGCCGTTGCGCCCGATGATGACCCAGAGGAGATCGAAGGAGGCGCCTGCCATCATGGATCCCCGACTCGGCTTCGGCGTAGTCAGTGATTGCAGCGCCGGTTCGTCTAGAACTTCCTGCAACTGCTTCAATTCTTCGTCACTGAGTTTGCCGGCGTGAATCTGGCGAGTGCTCGCTTGCCCCAGATTCATCGGCGTGTGCTCGAAGTGGTAAGACCCGTCGGCGTCGACCTGCATGCAGTCGCTCGATTCGTTGGCGGGATTATTGGCCCAAGTCCGCTGCATCATTAGCAGACGCTGCGCGTCCGCAGCGCACAAGGGGAGCAGGATCCACAAAAGCGCAACCAGGAATCGCATATCGAAGAGATCATTTCACTTCGTGGGGACGGCTGCAATCATGCTCGTCATGGTCCAGAGTGATAAGAGCGGGTGCCCCATCCCAGGCCGTCTCTTGGCCCAGGGTGGGAGGCGACATCACTCCGCCTTCCACTGATACGCGCCAGCCTGCGGCAGCCCCACATGCGCCAGCACCCGATTCACATACTCGCGGGCGATCTCATCGGTAGATGTCGGCTGAAAATAGAAAGCGGGGATCACCGGGAAGATTGTTGCGCCGGCTTCGGCGGCCAGCGTCATGTTGCGCAGATGAATCCGATTGAACGGGGTCTCGCGCACGCACAGAATCAGCGGCCGCTGCTCCTTCAGGCAGACATCGGCAGCGCGTTCGATCAACTGGATCGCCATGCCGTTCGCAATCCGCGCCAGCGTTCCCATGCTGCAAGGCAAGACGATCATGGCGTCGGTGAGATACGATCCGCTGGCCACATTGGCGCCGATGTCGGTATTGTTCTGCTGCCGAATCTTGCCAGGTGCCCGTCCCAGCAGCCTGGCCGCGACTTCGTTGCGGCCGGTCACCCCCAGCTCTTCCGCCATCACCCGCAAGCCGCTGTCGGAGACGATAAGATTGATCGTCCCTACGCGTTCGTCCCGTTCGAGGGCGTCTAGCAAATGCCTGGGCAGGATCGAGCCGCTGGCGCCGGTCACGGCGACCGTCAATATGCGAGGATTTGCCGGCGAATTAGTCATCATCAGCGAAGGGCCGTTATAATCCGACGGCCAGAGCAGTTTGCGACTCGTGCCCCTGGGTGGCGCACGCCTTCGGGCGTGCATTGGGCGAAAGGATTGCCGATTCTCCACCACAGTTCGTTTACGCACGCCTGAAGGCGTGCTCCACCCGGAGGGAATCGCTCAGCAATGATCGTCAGCAAAGCCTCTTCATCCTATCACCGCTTTTAGCATCAAACTTGCAACCGGAAACTCGAAACTGTTCCACCATGAATTCTGACGCCATCAAGAAACTGTTCGACCAGGTAAAGCGCGGCCAGCTCTCCTCCGATGAAGCCGTGCAGCAGTTGCGCCATCTTCCTTTCGAGGACCTGGGCTTCGCCAATGTCGATCATCATCGGGCGCTACGAGTCGGCATGCCCGAAGTCATCTTCGGGCCAGGTAAGACGCCGCAACATCTGGGGGAGATTTTTGCCCGCCTCGGCAAGCACGGCCACAACGTCCTGGCGACCAGAGTAACGCCGGAGCAGGTGCGCGCCGTGAAGCGCAAATTCCGCAAAGCCGAGTTCCACGAGCTGGCGCGCGCTATCACCCTCACGCGAGACCAAGCGGTTTATGGCAAGGGAAAGATTGTCGTGGTCTCGGCCGGGACCAGCGACATTCCTGTCGCTGAAGAAGCCCTGGTCACCGCACAGATCATGGGCAACGAGGTGCAGCACGTTTACGATGTCGGCGTTGCCGGCATTCATCGCCTGCTGGCGCGGCGCGAGGCACTAACCGGGGCGCGCGTCATCATTGTCTGCGCGGGCATGGAAGGCGCGTTGCCCAGCGTGGTCGGAGGTTTGGTTGGAGTGCCGGTCATCGCCGTGCCTACCAGCGTAGGGTACGGAGCGTCGTACCAGGGCATCGCAGCGCTGCTCGGCATGCTGAACTCCTGCGCGTCAAATGTGACGGTCGTCAACATCGACAACGGCTTCGGCGCGGGATACGTGGCGTCTGTCATCAACAGACTAGGATAGTGGTAGGGAAAGCCTTTAGAGGAGTCAATTGTCAGAATCCCAGGCCAAACGCAGCCGGCAACAGCGGTTCCTCTCATCACATCCTCAATGTTACTTCTGTGGGGGCGTCAATGCTTCCACCACTGTCGACCATGTTCCACCGCGCGCTTGCTTCCCGGACGGCTATTCACCGGAGGATTTTGAATTCCCGGCGTGCAAGGCTTGCAATGAAGGGACAGTTAAACACGATCAGGTATTCGGATTCTATTCTCTACTTCTGGACTTCGACGAATCCAAGGTGCTTCAAAAAGCTTACCTGGAGAAGTTGGAGAAACTTAAGAAAGGAATCGGGAACAACTATCCAGATGCTTTGCCAGATGAGTCGACTGTGATTCCCATTCACCGGGTCGGTCCAATTGTGACCCCGCAACCGATAGCCTTTGAACTCGCAACGCAACCTGCACTGAAAGAAGCCGTCAAACATATCGGGGCAAAGCTGACGCATGCCCTCTATTATCGCGAGGTGACAGACATCCTCAGCCCGGGCCATAAATTCACCTGCGGCCTATACCAGCCCCAACGATCCGGCACAGAGGACCTCCATCAATTCTTGTGGTCGCTCCTGCCGAATGTCGTTGTCAGTAATCGCAGAAACATTCGAGAGTACGGTGAGCGCTTTCGATACTTGTACGGCTATAAGCAACAGGAGGATCTGTTCGCCTTTGCGGCTCAGTTTGGTCGTGGTTTCGTTCTCTGGGGCATCGTTTGCAGCCCGGCAGTTCAGATTCCAAACAGCGGCTACTTAACCTCTGCCGTTTGGCGGTACGGTGCGTGCGGGCCCGGGGCCTGCGCAGGTGTGTCCAAATAGAGGAGTAGACAGATACCTACTATTTGTGCTCTCCGAAGACCCGCGCGAAAATCTTGTCCACGTTCCTCAACGGCCGCTTCAGATCGAACGCGTGTTCCAGCGTCTCGCGCTTCACCTTCGCCGTGATCTCGGGATCGCTCAGGATCAGCTCGCGAAAGTTCAGGTCGTCCTTCCAGGCGCGCATGGCGTTGGATTGCACCAGCCGGTACGCGTCTTCACGCAGCACTCCGGCTTCAACCAAGTCCAGTAGCAATTGTCCGCTGAACACCAGCCCGCCGGTCGATTCCAGGTTCTTTAGCATGCGCTTGGGATAGACCAGCAACGTGTCAATGAGATGGGTCGTCTTGTTGAGCAGGTAGTCCACAAGAATTGTTGAGTCAGGCAAAATGATTCGCTCAACCGACGAATGCGAGATGTCGCGCTCATGCCACAGAGCCACGTTTTCCAGTGCGGCCTGCGCGTTGGAACGCACCACGCGCGCCAGTCCGCTGATCTGCTCGCAGGTCACCGGATTGCGCTTGTGCGGCATGGCCGAGGAGCCCTTCTGCTTCTCGCTGAAATATTCTTCGGCCTCACGGACCTCAGTCCGCTGCAGATGGCGAATCTCGGTGGCAATCTTGTCCAGCGTCGAGGCAATCACCGCCAGCGTGGCGACGTAGAAGGCGTGACGATCGCGCTGGATCACCTGCGACGAAACTGCGGCTACGTTCAGCCCCAACCGCTGGCAGATCGCCTCTTCGTACTCGGGCTCAAGGTGCGCCGCGTTGCCTACCGCACCAGACAGCTTGCCCACCCGCATCTGCTCCGCCGCCATCTCGAAGCGCTCGATATCGCGCTGCATCTCAGAAAACCAGTTGGCAAGCTTCAGTCCGAACGTGACCGGCTCGGCGTGAATGCCGTGGGTGCGCCCGATGGCGGGCGTGTCTTTGAATTCCCAGGCACGCCGTTTCAGCACTCCGCGCAATTTCACCAGATCTTCGCGGATGATGGCCGAAGCCTGCTTCACCAGCAGTGCCTGCGCCGTATCGACCACGTCGTTCGAAGTGAGTCCGTAATGCAGCCAGCGCGACTCAGGTCCGACCTTTTCGGCCACCGCGGTAGTGAAGGCGATGACGTCGTGCTTTACTTCGGCCTCGATCTGGTTGATGCGAGCGACGTCGAAGCCGCCTTTTTCGCGGATGGCCCTGGCCGCCGGCTGCGGCACGATCCCAGCTTCGGCGAGGGTTTCCGTGGCAGCCAGTTCCACGTCAAGCCAGGTCTGAAACTTGTTTTCATCACTCCAAATGCGGCCCATCTCCGGGCGGGTATAACGTGCGATCAAGAAGAGCTCCTTAGCGGGTGGTGATTGGGATCATAGCGAAACTCACTATTGTACAAGGAGGTCGCTTTTCGCGGTTCACTCTTTCGCCGGTCGGTTTTGGCTTCAGCCACTCCGGAGTAAGTCTTTCTTGTCATCACCAGGCTTTCAGGCCGACGAGGGATCTGCTTTTCCAAGTGTTGAACATCAGCCCTTCCACCGTAACCGACGGCGCCTTTATCCTTCGTCAACCAGGCCGAGCAACTCGGACATCTCTTCGTAAAGAAATCCTTCGCCGGGACGATACGGTTGTATCCATTTGCCATCGATCACAAACTGCGGGACGGCGCGTTTGCCGGTCTGGCGAATGACTTCGTCGGCCGCGCCCGGCGTGCTCTCGATGTCGATGTCAGTGTAGGGGACGCGGTGTTTGTCGAGGAAACGCTTGGCGGCGCGGCTGTCCGGACACCAGGAAGCAGAATAGAGGAGCAGCTGCATGGTTATTAGATTATCAAATTAGCGAACCGAATCCAGTGACGCAGGGTTGTCAGGCAGTTAGGAATTATAATATCCTACCTGTAATGGACTCTGCTTAATGAATGCCAGAAGACGTTCGTACAAGCGGACTCGAGCGGCGGAGAAAAGAGTCGATGAGACCTTATATCTTTCAGGCAGAAGGCGGGGAGCCATTCTTAGGGAAGAAGTTTGGTATGAAGCCGGCGAGGTGGTGAAATACAATCTGGCCTATATCAATCCGCGAAACTGCACATCCGACAATGGCCGCGTGCTTGGCTATGATAACGGCCACGACTACCATCATCGGCATGTCATGGGGCGAGTTGAAGAAGTTGAGTTCCACAGCTACGAAGACTTGCTGCTTCGCTTTCAGCGTGAGGTAGAAGAGATCTGGAGAAATGAAGATGAAAAACACTAGGATACGAGTTGCTGCCGATGGGACGAAGGGCTACTTCGGCCGGGCGCGGGACCGAGCTCGCAAGCTGGACCACGGCGAGGAACTGGCGCCCGCGCTAATCATCTCTTTCGAAGATCCGAGCGATATGATGCGAGTGCTTTCCGCAGAGCGTATTCGCCTGCTGCGTCTTGCCAAACAGAAGCCCATGGCCGTGTCAGAGTTGGCGGGGGGACTGAAACGCGATAAGCGCGCGGTGAGTCGTGACGTAGACATGTTGGAAGAATTTGGACTTTTGCAAAGCCGTTACGAAATCAATCCCGGGCACGGAAAACGGCGGATCATTCATCGCCGCGCGAGTCGGTATCAGTTGGAAGCAGCGATTTAAGGGCGGGTTTACCGGGAACCAAAATCAGGGGACAAGAAACAAAGGGAAGCGCCATCGCTCCCCTTCTTGCATCGCTGTTCTGAATTCGATCAGGCGCTGTACAGCAGCACGCCTTCGGTCTTCTCCTCGCCGACCGGGCGATAGAAGAGCTGGTCTTTGTCGAGGTAGACCTCGATGAAGGCCGGACGCTGTTCGAAGGTACCTTGAATGAGCGCCTCCGACAACGGGTCCTCGATGTACTTCTGCAGTGCCCTCCGCAACGGGCGAGCGCCATAGGTACGATCCACGACGGTCTTGTCGAGGATCCACTTGCGCGCTTCTTCCGTCACCGTGACCGTGATCGAGCGCTGCGCCAGGTTCGTGTTCAGGTGTTGCACCATCAGTTCCACGATCTGGATCAGGTCGACCTCAGTCAGCGCGTTGAAGATGATGACCTCGTCAAGCCGGTTGAGGAACTCGGGGTTGAAGGTCCGCTTCACCTCGTTCCGCACCATGTCTTCGACCTTGGTTGACGTGTTTTCGTCCAGCTCAGACTGGAAGCCCAGACCGGTGCGCTTCTGCAAGTGCCGCGCGCCGATATTCGAAGTCATGATGATGATGGCGTTCTTGAAGTCCACCGTGTTGCCCAGACCGTCGGTGAGCTGGCCATCTTCAAATACCTGCAACAGAATGTTGAACAGGTCAGGATGCGCCTTCTCGACTTCGTCGAGCAGCACCACGGAATACGGGGCGCGCTTCACGCGCTCGGTCAACTGGCCGCCCTCTTCGTAGCCAACGTATCCCGGAGGCGAACCAATCAGCTTCGAGACCGAGTGCTTCTCCATGAACTCCGACATATCGAAGCGCACCAGCGATTTCTCGCTGCCGAACATGAACTGTGCCAGGGTGCGTGCGACTTCGGTCTTGCCGACGCCGGTCGGGCCCAGGAACAGGAACGAACCGATCGGCCGGTTGGGGCTCTTCAGTCCGGCACGTGAGCGGCGAATCGCACGAGCCAGCGCCGAGATAGCGCGGTCCTGCGAGATCACTCGCCGATGCAGCTCTTCTTCGATGCGAAGCAGCTTGGCGCTTTCTTCTTCCTTGATGGAAGCGATGGGAACGCCGGTCCAGCGCGAAACCACGTCTTCAATGTCTTCGCGGCCGACCACGCCAGTCGAGGACTCATCGAGATGATACTTTTCGCGCAGGGCGCGCAGGTTCTCGCGCTCTTTGCGCTCCTCGTCAGAGTAGAAACGGGCCTTCTCGAACTCGTGGTTCGCGATGGCATTCTCCATGCGATGCACGATGAACTTGATCCGCTTCTGCACCTCGGTGATGTCCTCAGGCAGGGAAGTCTGGCGAAGCTTAACGCGCGCTCCGGCTTCATCCACCAGGTCGATGGCCTTGTCCGGCAGGAAGCGATCGGGCAGATAGCGATTGGAGTGCGAGACGGAGAATGTGATGGCGTCGTCGGTATAGCTGACGGCGTGGAACTTCTCGTAGCGCTCCTTGATGCCAAACAGAATCTTGACCGCGTCAGCCTCGTTCGGCGGCGGAACTTTTACCGCCTGGAAGCGGCGTTCCAGTGAGCGGTCTTTCTCGATCGACTTGCGATATTCGCCCGGCGTGGTCGCGCCGATGCACTGAATTTCGCCACGCGACAGAGCGGGCTTCAGGATGTTGGCTGCGTCCAGCGAACCTTCCGCCGATCCTGCCCCGACTAATGTGTGAAGCTCGTCAATAAAGATGATGGAATTCTGCGACTCCATCAGCTCTTTCATGATGGTCTTGAGCCGCTCTTCGAACTGACCGCGATACTTGGTGCCGGCGACGATCAGCGAGAGGTCAAGCGCCAGAATGCGCTTGTCGGCCAGGAATGACGGCACCTCGCCGTCGGCGATGCGCTGTGCCAGTCCTTCGACGATGGCGGTTTTGCCAACACCCGGCTCGCCGATCAGCACCGGATTGTTTTTGGTGCGGCGACAGAGAATCTGGATCACGCGCTCCAACTCTGCATCGCGCCCGACCAGCGGATCGAGCTGGTTGTCCATTGCGGCCTGAGTCAGATCACGGGAGAACTCCGACAGCAGCGACGACTCGCGCGAACGTTGCGACGATGGCTGCGCCTTTTCCTGCGAGGTTCGGGCCAGTTCTTCGCGAATGGTGGAAAGCCGCAAGCCGCGCTCGTGCAGAATCTCGGCGGCAAAGCATTTTTCCTCGCGCAACAGCCCCAGCAACAGATGCTCGGTTCCGATGTGCTTGTGCGAGAGCCGCTCGGCTTCTTCAGCCGCGTAGGCCAGCACCCGCTTGCACTCGTTGCTCAGAGGCAGGTCCACGGAAGTGGAAACCTTTTCCCGAATAGTAGTATGTCCTTCGATCTGTTTCCGGATCGACTCGACCGAAGCATGGGACCGAAGGAACCGATTGGTGAGCGCCTTGTCTTCGCGCAGAAGTCCCAGCAGCAGGTGCTCCGTCTCAATGTAGGGAGAACCGAATTGACTGGCTTCGTAGCGCGCAAAGAAAATTACTCGCCGGGCCTTTTCCGTGTACCGTTCAAACATGGAACCTCTCCAAGAACTCTAAGGGAATGTATTTCCCGATAAAGCTCCATCTCCTGACTCACTCGTCACCGCCGGCCCTCAGATCAAGCTTGGGACCGATTGTCGAGGACCGTGTAGGCCCTCTCCTGTTACAAACCCGCCTGCCGCGCCTACGTTGCTTCAGGCTAACAACGACTGCGGAGACACCTCGACCAACCGGCCTTGTCCCAGACGAAGAACCCGGTCGCACTGCCGCGCAAACCCAAGATTATGAGTAACGATGAGCGAGGTCAGACGATAGTCGCGATGTAACCTGGCGATCAAATTAAAAACCGCTTCCGCTGTCCGGTTGTCGAGGTCTCCTGTGGGTTCGTCCGCCATCAGGATCTTAGGCCGAGTGATCAGAGCACGGGCCAGCGCTACCCGTTGCTGTTCGCCACCCGACAACTCGCCGGATCGATGACTGGCACGATCCGCCAAACCAACCTCCTGCAACCATTGCAGGCCCTGCTGCTCAGCCTCGCGCCTGCCTAGGCCACGCATCAGCAATGGCATAGCCACATTTTCCAGGGCGCTGAACTCGGGCAGCAAATAATGAAATTGCCACACAAAGCCAAGTTCGCGGCTGCGGAATTCTGCTGCACCATCCTCGGAAAGTTTCCCCAAGTCGAGTTGGGCGAAGTATACGTCACCTTCCGAAGCCCTATCAAGCACTCCCAGTATGTGCAGGAGGGTACTCTTTCCGGTACCTGACTCCCCCACAATGGCCAGCATCTCCCCGGTGTGGACGTGCAACGACAGATTCTCAAACAGCACCAAATCCGAATTGCCCGAGCGAAACACCTTTTTCAGACTGACCGCTCGTAATAACACGTCTTGAACAGTTTGATGCAGGGGCGCTCCTGCGCGACACAAATTCCGGCCAACACGTTGGAACCAAGTCCCTTTCGGGAATAAGGCGCCAGCAATCAGCCTTGGGAGAATTAGAACATGTCTTGGCCTGGAAGTCAGCGATTCTGTTACAGGACTTGCAACCAGACAGAGGTGACAACAGTGCTTGCGGTGGCGGGATTTTTTGTGCTTGCCAGGCTGGTCATCGCCACTCTCCAAGCGCCGACTAAAATGACACAACCGTGAGGCCAGGAAAAGCGGCACGATAAAGCTTACCGTCGAGCGTAAGCAGGCGGTATCCAAGTCGCAATGCGTGTGCGCCGATCAAGAAATCAGCCAGAATTCGACGAGGCCCGGGATCACGCTGACTGCGCCGCCGTGCCGCATAGTTCCTAAAGGCCTTACCGGCAGTACGCCAAACAGCTTCGTCCAGCATCCATTCGACCCGTATACCGGTATCTTGGAAGAAGGAGTTTAGAAACGTCTCGTCTCGTCCGGGGGCAGCCATTAGCTCGGCGAAGACTGGGCCTGAGATGACCAAGGACCCGCGCGCAAGTGCTGCCTCGAGTGCCGATTGAGCCCCCGCGCTTAAGGCTACGTCCACTTTCCAGAGGGCGACAATGACATTGGTGTCGATCGCCGTCGTCATCGCCCGCGCAATTCTCTAAGCCAGGTTGCAATTCCTTTCCTGCCCGGCGGAATCCCCGGAGTTCCGATTCCGCGATATTTCGCAAACGGGCTCCCGGTTCTCACGGGGCGAACTCGCATGCCTTTTTCATCGCCTTCAAACAGCAGGCGGTCGCCGGCGCTTACGCCGAGCACCCGGCGAACGTCGCGAGGCAGGGTAATTTGCCCCTTGCTGGTAATCCTTGCGTGTTTCCGCACGGTAGTACCCATATTCCTTACTTTATATCAAACTTCCTTACTTTTCAATTCATAGATGGAGGAAGGGTTCAGCATCGCGGAACGCGCGAACGCCTCCGCTACTTATTCGTACCGGAGCGCTTCGGCCGGCAGCACGCCGGCAGCGGACCACGAAGGATACAGAGTCGCGATAAACGACACGCCGATGGCGACCAGCGCCACCAGCAGGCCGTCGATCGGCCGCGGCGCGAACGGCACGTAGTCGATGGAGTAGACCTCGGCGGAGAGCGAGAAAAGATGATAGTGGCCGCCCGCCCATGACAGGGCAAAGCCGGCGATCAATCCCAGCACCGTGCCAATCACGCCAATCAAAATTCCCTGATACATAAAGATGCGGCGAATTTGCCGTCGCTTGGCACCCATCGAAACCAGCACGGCGATGTCGCGTGTTTTCTCCATGACCATCATGATCAGCGAGATAAGAATATTGAGCGCGGCCACAAAGACAATCAGCCCGATGGTGATGAAGGTTACGATACGTTCCAGGCGTAAAGCGTGAAACAGCGCGCGATTCTGCTCCATCCAGTTGGTCGACATGAAACCTTTGCCCGCCTCGGCCTCAAGCTGTTGACCAATCACGCCAGCCTGGTAAATATCGTCGACTTTAAATTCCAGCACCGAAACTACGTCGGTCAGATCAAACAGCCGCTGCGCATCACCCAGGCGAATGAACGCCCAGGTGTTGTCGTAGTCGAAGAAGCCCGAGGCGAAGACACCCGCGACCTTAAAGCGCTTGTATTTGGGAACGATGCCGAACGGAGTCAGCTCGCCCTGCGGACTGGTAACGGTGACCAGCGAGCCCACCGTCGCTCCCAATTCGTCGGCCATATCTTTGCCGAGAATGATGGGCGGCAGGGAAGCAGCGGGTGGCGCGCCAGCCTCGTCATCGGTCACGGGCGACGGCGATTCGGGCGGAGCCTCGTCCAGTGAAGTTGCCGAGCCTTGCTTGATGGAATCGAGGATAGCGCTGACCTTGCGCTCGTCCTGAGGAATGATGCCCTTCAGGATGGCGCCCTGGGCGCGCGCGCCGCGTGAGATCAGCACTTGCTCGTAAATAGCGGGCGCTCCGGCGACGACGTGTGGCTGCTTCTCCAGTCGCTCGAGCAGCGGCTGCCAATTGCGAATGCCGTCACTGGCGATACGCAGCAGGTTGATATGCGAGGTCGAACCCAGCAGGCGGTCCTGCAAGTCTTGGCGAAATCCGTTGTTGATGGCCAGCGCAACGATGAGCGAAGCCACGCCCGCTGCTACTCCGACGACGGAGATGACGGTGATGACGCCAATGACCGCCTGACGCCGCTTGGCCCGCAGATAACGCGCCGCTACGAAGAGTTCGAATTGCATTAAATGTTCAAAGAAAGTTGTTGTTCTGTCCGAGGTTGCGAGTTCACTTAACTCGATTCTAGATTTCCAATTTCAATGGCGTTAAGATGCTCTGAATGTGGAGGCCCATCACGCTCGTCCTCGCAATCTTTATGGAGCTCATTCTACCTTCGCTTGCGCAAAGCCAAAAGGATAGAGAGGGCTACCCGATGGTAGAGCTCAATGAAACTGTGATGACAATATTGCCCAGCGCGGGTCCAAACAATTTGCACAATTGCGCAAGGATATACGCAGATGGGCATTTCCGTCTGGAATTGACTCGACAAGAAGCCCTCGGCAGTCCATCCTCCGGCGGTATCTATGAAGGAACGCTGAAAGAGAATTCGGTTCAACACCTCTCCTCGCTTATTGACGCTGACGACGCAAAAACGCTCCGACCTGTCGAAGTACCAAAGACGCCGCTGAGAACGAAACAATGGACATTCTTCCAAGCTAGAATACCGCGCAAATCGGGAGTGCAGGACGTTGGGTACTTTGCGTGGAGCGGAGATGCGCCGGAAGTCAGCGGTGAGACGAAGCAGAACTGGAGTCAGGCGGAAACGGTCTTGCAGCCACTCCAGGATTGGCTTCATGTTTTGAAGAGCTTCGGGGCACATGACTGGAAAGAGGTTACTTATCCGGGTCAACCTATGTTGTGCGGTCAATAGGCTCCAATCAGGATCCTAGCTAGCGATTGAAGCGCGGGATCACGGCCGGAACGCGCTGCCGATACAGTCGATAGCTTTCTCCGAAGCGCACTTCGAGTTCGCGATCTTCAATTCTAATCATTACTAAACCGGTGACGATGGCGAATGCCGCCAACCCGTAAAGCGCAAGCAATCCAGTCCCCAGACACCAGCCGATGATCTCGCACAGATGTCCGAGATAAATCGGATGCCTGACGCGCGAGCGAATCCCGGTAGTGACAAGTTCCTGACGATGCCGAGTCGGTTCCAGTTCGGCCAGGCCTGAGACTTGCACGCGATCAAAGTTTTGGAACGCTTCTGAATAGACGGAGAAGCCGATGTAAAACAGAGTTACCGCAGGCACCCAGGCAAACCAGGTCCTGTAGAGATGTTCGAAACGAAACGGCCACAAGATCAGAAAAGTGACAGCGATGAAGAATCCCCAGACCGGCAAAATCAACGCATAGGCCCGGCGGCCGCGTTTGCGCCACCGGTCGATGAAGGGATGCACCACCAGCCAGAACAGAGGAATGGTCCCGTGGACGGAGCAGACCAGCATGGCGAGCAGGTCGAGGATGGAGTGGAGGGTCATCTATGCGGAAATAGTGAACTCTCGTGCGATGGGGAAAGCAGATCCCTCGTCGGCCTGCAGGCCTCCTCGGGATGACAACATACAGGTACTTACGGCGCAGCTAAAGCTGCGCCCCTTCGGGAGCGTCGAACTCATCGCGCCGGCACATTCACCACTACCTTACCGATCCCCATATTTTCGAAGCGGTCATACACGCGCACGACAACAGTGTGCTCACCCGAACTCGCAGCGACAGCAGCGCCCTTGCCGCCGGCTTTCGTCGAATCCGCTTCGCCATTCGTCGCAGGAATTGGCACTGCGAAATCGTAATTCTCCGTTTTCGAATCCGAGATTTGGCCTACAGGATCGACCAACTCCCAATCGCCTGCGTCGAGCGAGTATTCGGCGTGACCAATCGGAGAGAAGCTGTCGACCGCTTGCAGCGTGACGCGAATCTGGCCGCCCTCAACCTTGGCGCTGAGCTGCTCGATACGCGGCGGCGTGTTGTCGACTTCGAAGCGCGGGCTCACGGCCTCGCCGGTCAAGCTGTCATCAGAAGAATGCGACGGCGAATCGGACGCTACGACGCGAATGGTGTAGCCGCCATCGGGAAACACGTCAGACTCCAGATTCACGAACCGCTCCTCGACGTCCTCGCGCAGCAGCTTCCAACGAGTTTCGCCATCGCCGCGGTAGTAGACGTTGTAGACCAGCGTGTCCTCGTTTTCATCGTGCGCTTTCCACTTCACTGCGATCGAATTCTTGTCCTTAACCGTGGGCACGGGCAGTTCATAGGCGCTGGTGGCCGCGCTCTCGGGCTCGCTGTGAGCTCCATTAGGCACGCGAGCGCCGACGATGACGGTTACGTCCTCAACTTCGGGCGCCACATTTTTCGGCAAGTAGTTAATGACGACGCTGTCGATTACGGGCATGGAGCCGCCAGGCAGCAGCGCCGCTTTCCACTGGATAAAGCGCGCCGCCGGAGCATCGATTGGAAGATTCTTCTGCAGATCGACTTTCTTCCACGGGCTCCAGTTTCGGTCGGGATTGTCGACGTTGCCGCTGCGGGCGAACAGCGCGAAGTCGCCGCTGCCGCGAACCTCGACGCGTCCCCAGCGGGAAAAATTCTTGGCGTCGAAGACGTCGCTCTCGTACGTGCCTTCGCTTACCGCATTTGGGCCGAGAAGAAAGACCTTGCCCAGATTGCTGGTGGCAGCATAAAGGCCGCCCTTGGGCGCAGGCGCGAAACCCGTCACCTGGTTGGCACTGGCTTCCACCAGATCGGTGTACTGGTTGCCTACGATAACGTAAATCCTGCCGCGATTTCCGCTCCCTGCCAGCAGCCGCCCATCGTGATCGAAGGCCAGCGCATAGACCAGATCTTCACGTGACGACCAAATCGTTTGCGGCGAACCATCGGGCACCAGCCGGTAAACTTCCGATCCCCCGACGTTGGTGATGTTGGGATAGGGAATTGCCGTGAAGGTTGAGGCGGGAGCCGCAGCCGGCGAACTTGGAGGGCTGCTTGGCTGGCCGATCGTAATTGGCGAAGCGGTAACCACGGCCCCGACTGTCGGAACCGGGATCCCGCTCGCAGGAGGCGTTGAACCACGCTTCTCACCTGCTCCGGCGGCGTAGATGTTTCCCTGGCGATCCACGGCCAGTGCGGTGATCTCTTTCTTAGGTGCGCTGTACAGCACGAAGCCCTCACCTTGAGGCGAGATGCGATAGATCAATCCGCTGCCGTCGGTGCCGGCGATGAGATTGCCTTGGTTGTCGAAAGCCAGAGCGCGTATCTGCGCCTCGTCGCTCTTGAAGAAGAGACTGCCGTTGCCATTGCGATCAACGCGAAAGATCTCGCCGCGATCGCCGGTGCCGATGTAGAGCTGTCCCTGACGATCGAGGGCCATCGCCCAGATGTATTTCGTCTTGGGATCGAAGACCACGCTGGCGCTATAGCTGGAATCTACTGCGACCGACGCGGGAGGATTCTCGCCGGCGGGGCCGGGCTTAGCACCCTCCTGCGCTGCGGCAACTTCGGCCGTGGTATGTCCCTCGGGAGTTTTGCCCGGCGCAGGACCGCCGTGCACGATCTTGTACACCTTGCCGTCAGGCGAGGTCGCAGCGTAGATAGCGCCGGAATGGTTGTCGACCACTAAAGCCTGCACCTGCAGTTCTTGCGGCGCGAAGATGATGCGGGCCTTGCCATCGGGAGTGACCTTGTAAACGCGCGCGGGCGATCCGGCCGCGGCATAAACATTGCCCTGGTTGTCAGAGGCCAGGTCCCACAGATAGGTAGATGGCGAAGTGTAGAGCGCGCCGAACGCCGGAGCCAGCGTAAGGTTACCGTCGCTGCTGATAGCAACGCCGTGCGCCGTGCCCTTCTCAAAGTCGTCGTACTTGGTTTGTTCCCAGGTGCGCGTGGATTGTGCCCAGCAGGTCGCAAGCAGCAAAGGGCACAAGAGCGCCAGTCGAAAAGCTTTCATCATGTTCCTGATTCGGCCGATGGGCAGGGATAAGAAGAGCGTAACACAGGGGCAAAAGCAGCAAGACGCGGCAGAGATGTCAGGTTGTTCGTTTCGCTTTGGAAGTGAAAGCAGTTTTACCCCTGAATCGCCTTCATGTATCGCTGGGAAGAAAATTTCAGGGGCTGGGTTGGCCGGCCCGCCCCTGGTTTTGTAGGAGATCGCCCTCGCGTGCGGTTCCGCACCGAGGAAACGATCGCGCTACTTGAATTGCATGGTGTAGATGACGAACGACCCTGCCGGACTGGGATGAATCACCAACTCGGTGACTGGCCCCCAATTGTTGGCCTTGAGGTTCAGCTTCTGGGCGGACGTGCTGAGTTTGTATTGAGCCGATGATCCCACTTGCACGCCGCTGTTATAAGCGGTCACGGTGATGAAATCACCACTGGCATCCCAGCCGTCTGAAACCGTCATCGAATCGACTTCGAAGACGGACGTATCCCAAGCCGAGATCGAGGACTCACAGATGTGCTTGTCTACCTTACCGTCGTCCACCGCCCCGCTAACCGTCGAATACTTCTGGTAGCACATGGGGCCGCCGCCGAAGGCGACCATGGCTTCGTTACCGGTGAAAAATCCGCGTCCACTGTTAATGGCGCCGGTAGCACCGATATACAGGTTCGCGTCCTTGTACAACGGAGCCGCCACAAACTCGACGGCGTCCCAACTCAGACCGCCGTAGCCGAGGGGAACAGCTTGCGGGGTGCTGGTGGCTGGTAGCTGGGTGAAATCGACGAACTGCTGAGCGCTGGCGCACATCGCCAGGGTCAGAATGATCGTCGCAAGCAAAGTTACTTTCTTCATATTGACCTCCTTGTGGTCAGGGTGATGGCGGCGATTACTTTGAATGGTGAGGAACAAGCTTCGCCGCGTAGCTGTGCTCCTCATTACCTATCCAGCCAACGAACTGGAATGGGTGCCGTCCTTGCTGCTGTCAGGGCCGCTCCACGGGGCTCGTCTCGCTTAGGGAAAGGGTCAGTTGTGCCGCTTCCCCCGGACGTTTTCCCCCTTCAGAGGCAGGTCCTTGAGGGCTTCTCAACTTCCGCTCTCGAGGGACACAATGCGCCGGTTCGCAGCTTGGTTCAATCGTTCGAGGCTGACTTATGGATGGATTGGGGGTGAACTGCTAGATCGTTGATATGAATAGAGTTAGGCTAGGAAGAAAGAGAGACGGGCGAAGAACAGGATGGAGAACTCACGGCTAAAGCGGAAGAAGAAAAGCAGATCCCTCGTCGGCCTGAAGGCCTCGTTGGGATGACAAATCGGGAGGACGGTTTGCGCCCAGGCTAAGGACTGATGGCTAACAGCGAAAAGCGAATCGCGGAAAGCCGCTCTTCTACTTGATCGTGACTGTAATGATTTGCGAGCCGGACACAACATAGTCGATAGGCATGGCAGCTTCGTCCACGGCCGATTCGCCGACCACGATCATGTCCTGCGTGCCGCGCAGGCCGTCCATCACGTTCATCACCGACAGCGGCAACGTGGGCATCACTTTATCTTCCACCATCGCCGACGGATTCGCCTCGAGCAGCGAGACATAAACCTCGGAGTTCGTGTGTTCTTTGTTGAGCATGGCGATGGTCGAGCCCAGGTCGAGATGATGGCTCATCGGTCCGGTGACGCGATGCATTTTGTCGAGCGTATCGCCATCGCTGATCAGGATGCGCAGCGTGCCCTTCGGCGTCGAGGTGGGAATCTTTACCGGAATCTGGCGCAGAATGCTTTCGCCTCGATACGGCCGCAGCAGGGCTTCGATCGTGATCTCATCGCCGGGGCGCGCTTCGGTCACATCGGTGCGCGCCGTTTCCAGCCGCGCGGTGCGCCGGTCAGGCACCAGATCGAAATTCAATTCCACGCCTTCGATCTTCGGGGTGTCGTAAGGGTTTTCGTAGATGCGACTGAAGCGATCGCCAATCGACAACGCGATTCCATAAGCCGTCGGAGTCGATCCATCCAGCGGCGCGTACATATTGTTGACGGTGAGTTTGGGATAGCCCAGCACAGAAATGTCGCCCGCAAGGCGATACGTAGTGTCTTCGCCGTATTCATTCATCCCCTGAATGGCGTTGAACACCGTGGCCATCATGGCGGCCGGCGTGATCTTGGCGTTGTTCAGCACTTCGTAGTGGAACTGCTTGGGATGCGAGACGCCGTGAAAGGTCAGGGTCACTGGAATCATGTGCGGCTCGCGATCGAAGCGGCCCAGGATGCCGGCCCGACGGTCCTGCACGAACGCGCCCACCGGCTCGGTGGTGTTCACGATCTTGAACGAATTTTCCGGCGACGCCAGCGTGGCCAGTACTGTCGCCTTGGTCATCGGCATGTCGACGCTGCCCGATTGCAGCAGCGGATGTCCGCAGGCCAGCAGATGCGCGTCATCGATATAAGTGACCGTGCAGGTTCCCGCAATGTTCATGTCGCCGCGCACCAGAATTGCACTGACTGCCGATCCGGGCTGCAATGGCTCAGGCTGCTTGTCGTTGCTGACCGACCCCGCGCCCATCACCGGAACCACGCCAGCCGAAGCGAAATCCTTGGCAAACAGGCTCAAGGTTTGCTGGCTGAATCCGCTGAACACCAGAGGGGTTTCGATAGGCTTGAGAAGATTCGCATAGCCGGACTGTTCGCTCGGCTCGCTGGGCAAGCCTGGCCCGGAGGTGCGGCTGACCGGCTGCTTCTCCTGGCCCGAACTCTGCGCCAGATCGGTCGCGGGCGACTTGTCCATGGCGTTGATCTCCAGCATGGAAGCTGCGGGAGTGATGCCGGCGATGGGTTCCTTGGAGAATTCGCCGATCCGATAGGCGATGGCGCCTACAAGTTTGCCATCGATATAAACCGGGCTGCCGCTCATGCCGGCGACCACGCCTGTGTATTCAACCTTCTTGCCATGCAGTCGCGCCAGAATAACGTCAGCCTGCGGCCCAGCCATGTCGCGCAGCACGCCGAGAATTTCCACGTCCATCGCTTCCGGCGTCACGCCCTCGAACACTGTGTAAGCGACGCCGTGCATGCCGGCTTTGACTTGGTCTTCCGGCATGATTTGGACTTTGGCAGCGGGCTCGACGCAGAAAGCGGACAAAGACGCGAGACACAAAACGGCAGACGAAAGCGCGCGGCGAAGCATGAATTTTCCTTGCACTAACCCCGGCTGCGTAGCCGGAAATATCTGATCCCCACGGTATTCCAATGCGGCCAGACATACGTCTAACCAGCGGGCGGAATTTCTGCCGGCCCCACACCGAAACAGAGAGGATGAAATTGCATTTATACTACCAGACAGTCTGGCCCAAGAGGCATCCCGATGTATTCTGAGAAACACCTTAAGTGCCCGGGTAATTCACCTGTGGCTCCTAGTCCCATCCAAACGGCCCTCGTTGCTCTCTCGCTGGCTGTCGTCTTTTACGCCTTACCCAGCTTGGCGCAGTCCGGCAGTAGCGACCAGAGCTCGTCGCAGAGCCAATCTCAGCCCAGCCAGAGCCAGCAGGACCATATGCCCGCCGCTTCGGGCGGACCGACAGGCGATTCGGGCCCTATCGCCGTCCCTAAGAAGAGCGACTCGGGGGACGTGCCACCGACGCCCAAGCCAAAGGTCACCGATAATCCCGAATACTCGCTGCACGTCGATGTCCCGGTCGTAACCGTCGATGCTCATGTGCTGCAAAAAGACGGTCGCCCGTTGCAGTTGCCCGTGGATGTGGCCAAGGAGCACTTCAAGATTTGGGAAGACGGTGTGCCGCAGAAAATTCAGAGCGTCACCGTCAGCAAAGCTCCCATTACCGCGGTTTTGCTGGTCGAGTTCGCGGCCACGAATTACAACTTCATGTACGACGCACTGAACGCGTCCTATGCTTTTGCCTCGAACCTGCAGCCTCAAGACTGGGTCGCGGTAGTCGAGTTCGACATGAAGACCCACATCCTGGTCGACTTCACCCAAGACAAGCAGGCCATCTTTGGCGCTCTGAATACGTTGCGGGTTCCCGGGTTCAGCGAAACCAACATCTTCGACGCAATCTTCGACACCCTTGATCGGATCGACCGCATTCCTGGGCGAAAAGAACTGGTGATAGTGGCCAGCGGTCGCGACACGTTCAGCAAACTTACGCTCGACAAAACGCTAAAGAAAATCAAGGCCACGCCCAACGTGACCATCTATACCATCGCCACCGGCGAAGCTTTCCTGGAGCGCGTGGATGCGATGTCGGGAGGCAATCCCAACACTACCGCCGCGATGATGGATTACATCCAAGCCAAGAATCAGATGGCAGCCTTTGCCAGAATGACCGGCGGACGCAGCTATGCTCCGCGCATGATGGGCGAATTGCCCGACATCTTCCGCGAAGTCGCACAGGCCATTCGTGATCAGTACACCATCACCTACAAGCCTACGAACACCAGGCAGGACGGGACCTATCGCAAGCTGAAAGTGGAACTGGTTGGCCCCGACGACAAGCCGCTGGTCGTCAAGGACGAGAAGAATAAAGACATCAAGTACACCATCGTCGCTCGCGATGGTTACACCGCGAAGCACGAGGTGGAGTAGAGCCGGCTTTCAGGGTACCGTCACGATAACTTGCTCCGTGCTGCGGCCATACTTGTTGGTCGCATACAGCGTGTAGGTGGTCGTCACCGTCGGACTCACCACCACAGAGATCCCGCGAACCGCACCTACCGACGGCGATACAATGTTGTACTCGCCATTCGTTACATTCCAGCTCAAAGTAACCGGCTGTCCAGGCCCGCTCGACGAAGTTGCCGTAAACGTGTTGATCGTGGGATTCGGACCGGTCGGCACATTCTGCGGCGTGTAGAGCGGCGAAATCAGCAGCACATCGAAGTCGGAGGCGGTGACCTGGTGCAGATTTCCCAGGTCGTCGTTGTTCCAGCGCGAATCGGGAGTTCCAGTGATATAGAGCGAACTCCCGTTGTCGGCCATGATCATGCCATATTGCTTGAGCGCGGTCAGGACGATCTGGTTGGTGAGCGAGTAGCCGGAAATATCGAAGCTGGCTTTCAGTCGTAACCGCATGCCCATGGGCGCGGCCAAAGGGTTGCTCGAATTTGGCGCCCAGTGCGACGCCGGCGGCGTGAACGCCTGCTGGCTGTATTGCAGCGTGAAACGGATGGCATGCCGGATCACGCCCTCGGCGATCTCGTCGTAGCGGACCAGTCCCGGCAGAATCGGCAGCCCGGCTGCGTCGGCCGACGTCCAGGTATACGGACGCTGCTCATTCGTCGTCAGGTCCCACACTGCGGCAGATGCCGCATTCCATAGACCCGGATTCTGCTCGTAGGCGCTATACAGTTCGTATAACCAGCAATTTCCCTTGTCGATCACCAGCACATGGCGGTCGCCATTGCCTGGATTAGGATAGCCCTCAATCGGTGCGTTGAAAGGAATCGGCATCGGCCCGGGATCGCTTTCGTCACCGTAAGCGGTGAAGTTAATCATCACCGGCATTTGCGAGGCAGGTACCACAACGTAGGGGATGCCGATGGTTTGATTGTCGTACAGTCCGGAGCCGAAGTCAGGATGCAGTGGCTGGCTGCTGCCGATGAAGTTGATGATGGCCGCGGAGTTGGGATCGACCTGTGCGCTGGCGATGTTGGTGTTCCACAGGCTGTTGGAGGGGAAGGGAACGAAGCCGTTCAGGCTGCCTTCCTGTCCCAGGGTAAGGTTGCTGCAAGGATTGGCCTGAGCTGATGCCAGATTCGTGAGTAGCAAAAGTGTCGCGACCAGCAGCAGACAAGGCAGGGATCTCCGGTGCATGGTAAATGCTCCTTGGCTTGAATTCCCCCACAGTCAGCCTGGTTGAGCAAAGCATAACACCATCTTCGGCAGGCGCTGCATCAGTTCCTTGTCAGGTGACAAAAGGTTGGTATTCATCGTTCTTGCGAGTCAGTTCTGGCTCACAAGCACAGGGTGCCTTGACGGTCTAATTGAGGCTAAGCTAGATTAAGCTAGATTAAAGAACAGGAGACGGCACACATGATTGAAGTGGGGGCCTTCGTGGCCAAAAACACCCTTGGCTCGTTGCTCGACCGCGTCGAGCAGGGAGAAGAAGTCGTGATCACGCGACACGGAAAGCCGGTGGCGCGCCTGGTACCCAATGAGGGCCACCTCAATCGCGAACAGGCCCAGGCTGCTGCCGACCGCATCCGCACCAGAGCGCGAAAGCTGAAGAAAGTCCGTTTCAACTGGAAAGATCTTAAACGGGAGCGGGACGCGGGGCGTCCATGAGCTTGGTCCTTGACAGCTCGGTGACCTTGGCGTGGGTTTATAGTGAGGAAACCAGCCCGGCAGTGAACCGTGTGTTGCAACTCGTAAGCAGCGAGGGGGCTTGGGTTCCGTCATTGTGGCGGCTGGAGGTTGCCAACGTTCTCGAAATGGGTGTGCGCCGGCGCCGGCATGGCGCCGCCTTCCGCGATAACACGCTGGCAGACCTGGCTCTGCTCCCCATCGCGCTCGATCAAGACACGGCGGCGCATGCCTGGGGCGGGACTCTTCGTCTCGCTGAACGCCACCGCTTGACGCTTTATGACGCAGCGTACCTCGAATTAGCTAAACGGCGGGACTTGCCCTTGGCGACGCTGGATACGGAGCTGCGAAGCGCGGGAAAAGCCGAGAAGGTTACTCTGCTTGGTCTCTGAAAGGGACGAAAGTTGCCCCACGCGGCTCGGAGCATACCCTTCAGGCGTGCACGACTGCAGTCGATGAAGACAACCGGTATTGCGCTACAGCAACATCGTCGGAATCGGAAGATTGTTATTACGAGCAGGCCTCGAGGCCGACGAGAGATCAGCTGTCGCGCTCTGGTGAAGCGCTTTGCCGGGTCGGGAACAGAATTCCCATCCGACCCTTCTGATGGACTGCTCTTACTTCATCACCAGCTTGGCAATGGTTTGCAATTGCATGTTCGACGTGCCTTCGTAGATCTTGCCGATCTTCGAATCGCGGAAGAATTTCTCCACCGGATAATCTTTGGTGAATCCGTAGCCGCCGTAGATCTCGACGCACAACGAGGCCACGCGCTCGGCAACCTGTGAGCAATAGAGCTTGGTCATTGCGGCTTCCTTCAGGAAGGTCATGCCGGCGTCTTTCATGCGAGCGCAGTTGTAGAGCAGCATGCGGGCCGCTTCGATCTCGGTCGCCATCTGCGCGATCTGGAACTGAATGCCCTGAAACTCGCCGATGGCGCGGCCAAACTGCTTGCGCTCCTGGGCATACTTCACGGCAAATTCCCAGGCGCCGCGCGCCAAGCCCAGCATCTGCGCGCCAATACCGATGCGGCCTTCGTTCAGCGTCTCAATCGCAATCTTGTAGCCCTTGCCGACTTCGCCCAGTACATTTTCTTTGGGCACGCGGCAATCCTCCAGAATCAGCTCGCAGGTGCTGGAAGCGCGAATCCCCAGCTTGTCTTCTTTCTTGCCGACGGTGAATCCGGGGAAACTCTTTTCCACGATGAATGCCGTAATGCCCTTGTAGCCGGCCGAGGGATCGACGGTCGCCAGCAGGATAAACACGCCCGCCTCTTTGGCATTCGTGATCCACAGCTTCTGGCCATTCAGCACATATTCGCTGCCCTTCAGCTCGGCGCGCGTCTGCAACGCAAAGGCATCGGAGCCCGAACCTGCTTCACTCAATGCGTAAGCGCCTACCGTGTCTTTGCACATACGGGGCAGGTAGCGCTTCTTCTGCTCTTCCGTCGTCCAATGCAACAGGGCATTGTTCACCAGAGTGTTTTGCACATCGACCACAACCCCCGCCGAGGGATCGACGCGCGACAGCTCTTCAACCGCCAGGATGGCTTCGAAGAACGTGCCTGCTCCTCCGCCGTATTGCTCAGGTACCTCGATGCCCATCAGGCCCAGCTCGAAGAATTGTTCGATAAGCGAGTGCTCGAACACGCCTTTCTCATCCATCTCCTTCACGTGCGGGCGCACACTCTCGTCGGCAAACTGGCGCACCGTATCGCGAAACAACATTTCATCTTCGGTGAGCGAGACTAAAGGAGCGGGAGCAGTTATGGCGGCCTGAACACTAGCTTCTGACATGAGGACAGTCCTTATCGGTGGGATAGCAGACCTTCGATTTTAGCATTCGGGCACACTGCCATCCCGACTGCTGGTTAAAGCAGTGTGCCAAGTCTGGGTTGCTGACGTCTCGGATTGGCAAACTGGCTCCGGCGCAAATGCGGTTCCGTGAAAGATTAAGGGCGGCGATTCCGCTGTCTGGACTTGTCCGTTGGCCAGATGAGCTGTATCGCAACGGTGGTAATGAGGGTAAGGAAGAAACCTGCTAGCTGGGGATGTTCGGGCCAGGCCACTCTGGTCAGGCCAAGGATCCAAGTCCCGAAGCCGACCGCTGTGCCGATCAAACTTGCAATTAGCGTAATCTTCCACGTTGTCATGAGGGTCACTTCGCCCCGCGCTCCAACTGCCAGCTTCCGTCGCAGGCATTGCGCCGAGTGACTTCTGTATAAAGCAGAGGTCGTTCAAGGCAAAAGTGCAGGGCGCACCCGGCTTTGTGACGGCCAACGTCTCTTTGGGAAGGGGTTAGGCGAGGCTATCCGTCCGATTACACAACAAGTCGCGAGTTGGGTTGATTACGCCTTGATGGGCGCGCGCAGCCTCGGCGAGCCTGCTACAGCTGCCTTCAATTCCGGTTCGCCGCCAATCACTTCAGTCAGCTTTCTGGTCATCTCATCGTCAATTTCGGCAGCCCGCGGAATCTCTACCGGATAACGCACCACGAACTCCAGTCCCGTGTCGGTGAATTGCAGTTGCGCCTTGGGCGTTGCAGCCGCGACCGGCCCGTCAATCAGCCGTTCGACGAGAGCGTGTTGTCGATCAATATTGTGCTGATATTGCGAATAGACAGAGTTGACTACGTCGAGCAGCTTTTGCTCCGCCAGACCATGGTTGGTGTCAGGTACTAGACTGATCGCCACTTCGTGCCACGCATAAGCCGTGCCGGGAAGCTGCTTGAAGAACGGCGCAGCCTGGAACATGACGGAGTTGGAAAACACCACGACGCGTCCGGTGGGATACAGATCGATTCCCGTTCCCGACAGTTCCATCAGGTAAAGACGCACCAGCCCGACATCGATCACGTCGCCGGTTACGCCGCCAACCGTGATGCGATCGCCCACCCGCACACCGTAGCGTCCGATCAGAAAGAAGTAGGCGGCGACCGACAAGATGACGGTTTGCAACGCGACCGCAATGCCGGCGGTGAGAAATCCGGCAAATGTGGCCAGCGAACTGAACTCGCTGATGAAGCCCATGGCGATGACCACGGCCATCAGGAATCCGGTCACCACCCGCCGGATCAGCATGAGTTGGCGCCGCCGGCGAGTCTCGTGAATGTAACGGTAAGTGGCGCGCCGCCAGACTTCCGACAGAAAGAACACACCAACCAGCGCGATGAAAATCAAGCCAACCCGGGTCAGCAACGAACGCAGTACGCGGCCGTATTCGGTCGCGATGGAGTTGCGCCACTCCAGCAGTTCGCCGTGACACTCATCCAGCAGCACCATCTCCTGCCGCAAGGGCACGGCGGCGGCGGCAACTTGCTTGAACTGCGCCGTGAGGGTTTCAAATTGCTTTCTCCGGTCGGCGATTTGAGCCGGATCCGAGGTGGGCGATTGATTCACCAGGGCTCGCCCTTGCCCGATGAGGTTTTTCAGCGACTCGCGCAGCGGTGTGTCCAATTTGTCTGCGGTGCTGCGCAGGTGCATGGTCTCAGTCATCAGCTGATCGATGTCGTGCATGTCGCTCATCTGGCTGAACAAGATCGATGCCTTACCGAACAAGCCTGAGCTTTCGGCATTGCTGGACTTCGAGCCCTGGCCGTTGGAGGACGAACCGTCGTTCTTAAACGAAGACGGAGCAAACACTTCCGGCACCGTTTGTTTTAGCTGATTGATCTGCCTGGCCAGCGCGCTGCCGCCATTTTCATTGTTGTTGACGTTGGCCACTCTCTGCAGCGCGTCCTGAATCATCTTGTCCAGATCGAGTTGGCCTTGCAGGGCGTCGCGTTGCGAGGTCAACTCCTCCCGCTTCTTTCCGCGAGCGTCTTCGATCTGCTGGTTCAGGTTCTCAATTTGCGCTTGCACCTGGGTGACGCGGTCGGCGGCTTCAGCAACACTCTTGGCAAGCCCTTGCTCCTGGTCTGAACCTTGATCGTTCGATCCCGTGCCGTGATTGCCCTGCTCTTTCGCAGCCAGAGCTGCCTCTGCCAACGCCGACTGGAAGGCGAGTTGAAGGGCCTGGCTGGCTGAGTTGCGCGCGTTTTGAAGATAAAGAGCATCGCTGGGCTCGCCCGCGGTTGCGTCCAGGCCGGCAACGTGCCGGTACCAGCTGATGGCCGCATTCAAGTGGTTGAGCGTCGCGTTGCTGTCGACCTGCGGCGGTTGAGTTTGCTGCGCCCATCCTGCCGATAAGAGCACGATAATTGAGAATAAGAAGAGGATGAGCCCGTGCCGGGCGGAGGAGGCTTTCCATTTCGATCTTGCCAAACTTGTCCTCACTGGAATTTAGGTCTGAATTATGGGATGCAAAGATTGCATCTCGCGTTAGGAGGGCACTGCACAGAATCTATCACGAGCGCGAAACCGAAATGTACCGCGAATAGAAATGCCTGGGATGTGGCTGATGCATGAGGAAATCAGCGGTCCAGAGTTTATTAAACCATATGGTTGACAATTATCCTGTCCAGGCATATATTCAACCACATGGTTTTACAACATTCGCCGTCGCTTGACCGCGTCTTCCATGCGCTGGCCAATCCCACGCGGCGCGCCATGCTCCGCAACCTGGCTGCCGGCGAACGCAATATCGGGGAACTGGCAGCTCCCTTCAGCATGTCGTTTGCAGCGGCGTCCAAGCATGTAAAGGTGTTGGAAACCGCAGGGTTGTTGCGGCGCAAGGTCGCGGGCCGGTCGCACGTCTGCCGCATCGAGCCTTCGCCGCTGGCGGCCGCGGACCGCTGGCTGCGTTACTACCAACAATTCTGGACGAAACGCCTGGATGCGCTCGACGCGCTGCTCAGAGCCGAAGATGCCGAGGCTGCGACTCACCTGAACAAGAAAGGAAAACTCTCATGACCGTGAATGCCGGCCCAAGGCTGCGAATTACCCGCCATTTCGAGGCTTCGCCCGAGCGCGTGTTTGACGCCTGGTTGAATCCTGAGACGGTTGGAAAGTGGTTGTTCACCACGGCCACGGGAGAGATGAGGCGAGTCGAGATTGATCCCCGCGTCGGCGGTAAGTATCTCTTGATCGACCGCCGTCATGGTAAGGACATCGAGCACGTGGGGGAATATCTGGAAATCGACCGGCCGACTCGCCTGGTATTCACATTTACGGTGCCGGCGTTTTCCCCGCAAAGCACTCGAGTCAGCATCGACATCGTGCCTTCTGGAACGGGGTGCAACCTCACACTGACTCACGAAGGAGTGCTGGAGGAATGGGTCAGCCAAACCCAGCAGGGCTGGGGCATGATTCTCGACGGACTGGCGAACGAGTTGGACAGCGCGACGGGCGATTATGGCGTCATCGTCGAGCCGGGAACGGTGCGCTTCCGCCGCATCTTGCCGGGGCCAATCGAGCGCGTGTGGGCGTATCTGACAGAGTCAGACAAGCGGGCAAAGTGGCTGGCAGCGGGCGAGATGGAGCCGCGCCCCGGCGCATCCCTCGAGCTGCACTTCGATCACGCCAGTCTTTCGTCGGATCAGGCGCCCGTCCCGGATCGCTTCCGGGAAGGTGGATGCGGTGCGGTGACATCTCATGAAGTCGTCCATTACGAACCGCCTCGCCTGCTGAGCCTGACTTGGAGCGGCGGCGCTGACGGTCCTTCAGAGGTCACATTCGAGTTGACCCGGCAGGACGACAAAGTTCTGTTGGTTCTGACGCATCGCCGTCTTGCCGGGCGAACCATGATGGTGGACGTCGCTTCCGGCTGGCATAGTCACCTGGCGGTGCTGACCGAGCGCGTCAATGGGCAGGAACCGGCAGCATCGTTCTGGACAATCTTTTCTGGCGCGAACGAGGAGTACCAGAAGAGAATTCCGGAGTGACCCTGAAAGCAGTTGATTTTGAGCGTGGCGATCGGACTACTTCTGCTGCTTGTAAACGATCTTCAGCCGGTCGCCTTCCAGGATGCGGGCAACCTGATTCCTGGCATGAACCGCCCAGGGTCCGCTGTTATCGAGCTTGAGGTATGTCTTCCAATGGCGGAGTGCCTTGCGGGGCAGGCGCAAACGTTCGTAAGCCAGCGCCAGATTGTAGTGCGCGTCGGCATAAGTCGGCGCCAACTGAATCGCGGTGGTGTAAGCGATGACCGCGTCTGGGATGCGGCCGGTTTCGTCCAGGACATTTCCCAAGTCGAAGTAAGCCAGCGCGTAACGCGGGTCTGACTGCACTGCCAGACGATAGTGCTTCTCGGCGGAAACAAAGTCCTGGCGGTTGTAGTACAAGGTGCCCAGGTTGATATGCGCGGCGGCGTGATCGGGCTCAATCTCCAGAACTTCCAGATAGCTGCGAATGGCCTCGTCCTGGGTGCTGGGATGCTCCTCCATGGCGATGCCCCGGGCAAACAGCTCGGAGACGGTGTCGAAAGTGCCGATAGGCTTCAGTTTAGACGTCGACACCACCGTACCGGACGGCGCAAAGTCCATCACAAACTGTCCGGCGATGGGTTCGACCGAGTGACCTTCATGGCGAAACGCCACGCGCGAACCGACGCTGAAGACGCTGGCCTCAATTAGCGGATTCTCCATGCCGGCCACCTGCTTCTGCATGGCTTGCAGGGATTCCCGGATAACCGCCGGGCGTACGCGCTTGGCCCTTAGGTCACGGACTTTCTTGAGCTGCAGGAGATCGTAGAAGGTAAAAGTCTCGGAAATTGGAACGAGCCCGGCACGTTGCCAGCCAACCAACTGGTTGGCCGTGATGTGCAGGATACGAAGGACGTCCGCTCGACAATATCGGTTCATGTAAGCTCGGAGTCGCCAGCTGAGCTTGCTTTAATTATCCGGGGATAAGAGTTTCAGTGCAAGTGGAAAACTGCGCAAAGTAGTGGAAAACAGGGGCTTGGGTCCCTTTACGGTAACCTCCAGCGACGTTTACAATCGAAACCAAGCCGACGTAGCTCAGTTGGTAGAGCAGTCGATTCGTAATCGACAGGTCATCGGTTCAAGTCCGATCGTCGGCTCCAGATTCCAAAGTACTTACGCCCCTACCCGAAGTCGCCGCGATGGACCTCTTGACCGAGACTTGACCAACAACATTCGTTGCGTTACGGCGATTGCCAGCGCGCCTCGCCACTTCGACATATTCTGGGTGCTCGCCGAGCTGATGGCGGAGCACGTCGCGCTAAAAAAGAGATTGGGGAACTCTGATTGGGGTCTGGGTCCCGCACGACACGCGGGATCAGATCGTGGATTTCGTCCGGCGCTGGGCGGAGAAGACCGACATCGGCAGCAGACGGTTCCTGTCGAAGTGGAACGGCAAGCCGACGAAGAAGGGCACGGGCTTTGAGTCGCCGCTGGCGGCGCACCAACACTGGCACATCTACGTGTCGGAAGCGCTCGTGCTGGCTGTCCAAGGAGAGCAACGCGTGCTACGGACCGAAGCCGCGGTTCATGTCCCAGAGTGGATAATGCGGCAGAGTGCCAGCCGGATCGCGCACGAATGCTTCCGTCTGAATCACCAAATCCCGCCGGCGCTGGCGTGCCGCAGGTCCAATGTCGACGCGGCCCAGGGCTGGTGTCTGGGCCCCGGCCCGGCTCGTTCCGGGAGGCGGTTTCAGGCCGTCAGACAGTTCGCCTCTTTTCAGCAGAGTCGTCAGCGATTCCCGAATTTCTTTCGTTGCGGTGCGAAAGCGCTTCTTCCACTTTTCCTCAATATCGCGCGTGCGACTGTAATACTCTTGCTGCACCCTGATGCCCGCTTCGGACAAGCGCACGAACTTGCCGCGGCCGCACGCAGGGTCTCTTTCAACGATGATATACGGCTTGTGCTGCCAGCCAATGCCTGCGGTCTCTTCCGAACAGCCGGTTCGTTTGGGAATCTCCATTTCAGGGATGGGCTCGTCACTGAGAACGCGGATCGCGTTTGCGCATAGCGAAATCGGCGTTTGGGACTCACATTCGAAGTCGAGAGCGAACGCGAGCAGGACTCGGGAAAGCAGCACCGGCAGCGGCAGGCCATCTTCCGCAGCCGATTTCCGGGGCCCGAACTCCGGCAGCTTCAGAATCGCAACCGGCAACCCCTGCGGCAATTCGAGGTCGATCTGGCGCTCGATTGCTTCTAACGAGCGGCGCAACCTCGTCGCGTCGTCGCCGAAGCGTTTCGACCAGCGGGCGTCGATTTCCGGGATCAGGGCGGGCCAGATTCTGACGGCTGTTTCACCGCTGGCCGTGAGCCGAACCGGCCAATCGGCGCGGATGCCTCGGCCGCTACCGAAACCGGCGCGCTTTCCGGGCTGCAGCGCAACGACGCCCCATCGTTCGAGGCAACCAAGCCCGGCTGTGGCGCCAGCCTCGGCGGTGAGCGCGCGCGAGGCGAGCGTTCGAACCGAAACTGGTCCATCGGCCAAAAACTGCAGCATATTAAGCCAAATGACCAGCGAGAGGCGCGCGCTACGGCTCTGCGTTTGCAGCATGCGGCGCTCGAATTCGCAATCGAGCTCCACAGTATAGGCGACCAGAATTTGCGAGAGCAGGGCCGAAAGCGGCTTGTGCGGCGCCGACATAATTCAATGGCCAAGTCTATCGCAGGCCGACCTGCGAATCGCGAGGAAATGGCTCAAGCGCAAAGTGATTTTGACCGGAGAACAGCGACCAGCAGTGGATTTTCGCGGCGTTCTGCGAGGTAACCCCGATCCATTCCGTGCGAGTGACGCGCCGCTCGGAAGTTGGCCAGGCAAGCCGGTGGCGGCGCTATTGTGATTTTGCCGGGCGAAACGGAAGCGGCACTGCGGGGACGCGCCCGAAGGGCGAAATACTCACTAACGGAGAGCGCCCTCTCTCCATTTCAGGCTGAACCAACACACGACCTAGTACAACTGCAAGGATTGCCGACAGTTGCCTGGCAGTTCAGGATGTTAGACTTCCCTCATTTAGTGGGTAATAACGATGATCACGATCTCAAAAGAGGACTACCTAAAGGCCATCGCTGAGGCGGAAGCCGAGGGACTAACGGTCATCCCAGCCACGCTGGCGCATTGGTTGTCGGTGACCAGACCCGCCGTGACCTTCGCTCTGAAACGGCTGACAAAAGATGGCCTGGTCACTGTTAAAGGCGACGGGGCCATTCGCCTTACCCCGAACGGACGGGAGATCGCCGAGCGCACCATTATTCGCCATCACCTGATAGAACGAATGTTGACCGAGATTTTCGGCATGGCGTGGTATGAGGTCCACGACGAGGCGGAGCGGCTGGAACATGCTGTTTCTCCCGCCTTCGAGAAAAAACTGTTGGAAAAGTTGGGACGCAAGGACGTGTGTCCGCATGGGAATGGTTTGGCATTGCGCAGCCCAGCGGAGCGCCACAAACGAGGTCTGCAATTACTCAGCGAAGCCGAACCGGGAGCGCAATACAACATTGCCAGTGTTTACGAGCGCGACCGCAAGCTACTGGAGTTTTTCGATAAGGATGGGATCCGGCCCGGCGTGCGCCTGGCGGTGGAAGCGCGTAACTACGATGGCACGGTTTCTCTCGAGGTCGACAAGAAGCGGATTCGCCTGGGTAAACCGGCCGCCGAGAAGGTCTGGGTGGCGAAAATATAATATCTACAATTTGTTAACTATGCTTAACATCTCCTAGTGTATCCTGATTGCCGTGGGATAACGCACCCGTCCGGGTCCGCGTTTTGGCATTCGAGGAAAGATCATGAGATGGCAACCTCTCCTGTCTGAAATACTCTTCTTCGCGCTAGCGGCCGCTGCTACCGTCCTGATCCTTCCAGCGAAATTGCCGGCGCAGGGAGAGACCACCAGCGCCATTCTTGGGCAGGTCACGGATTCCAGCGATGCCGTCGTTCCTGGCGCCACGGTGACGATCACCAATCGGGATACCGGATTCAAGCGCAGTCTGCGGACCGATACCGCGGGACGATTCAACTTCCCGCAACTCCAACCGGGCACTTACACCGTGCGCGCCGCAGCGTCAGGATTCGAGCTGCAGCAAGCGCAAGACGTTGTCGCCGGTCTCGGTCAGAAGCAGACGGTGAATCTCATGCTCAGGGTGGCGCAATCAAAAGAGACGGTCGATGTCAGGTCGGAAGCCCCGCTGCTCAATCCGACTGAAGCCAACACAACCACGACCTTGAACGCACCCGCACTCGAAAATCTGCCAAATCCGGGAGGTGACCTGACCTATCCTTTGCAGTTCGCAGCCGGCGCTTTGATCAACACAGCGGGCAGCGGCAACGACTTCGTGGGTAGCAGTAACGGATACGGCAATGTCGAGTTCAATGGACTGCCCGCACTCGCTAATGGCTACATCGTCGATGGACTGGAGACGAACGACCCGCTGACGAACCTGAATAGCGGACTTTCGACCAATCTCGTTCTCGGACTGAACTCTGTCGCAGAGGTGACCGTCAACACCCTGTCGTATTCCGTCGATCAGGGCCGGTACGGTGCGTCACAAGTGAATTACGTCACCAAATCCGGCACCAACCAGTTTCACGGTAACCTTTACGAAATATGGAACGGTTCCGTGATGAACGCTGCGGATTACTTCACGAACGCCACGCCGGGAAATCACAAACCATTTTCCAATGTGAACCACTTCGGCGGCAGCCTGGGCGGTCCCATCATCCATGACAAGCTGTTCTTCTTCTTCGACGGTGAGTGGGTACGGATTGCCCTGCCGATCTACACCACGATCACGGTGCCTACTCCGGCGTTCCAGCAGTACGTTTTGCAGCAGCTTCCCCTCGGCGGCACCGACGCAATCACCGGGGTGCATTACTCGCCGGCGCCGGCACTGGTGCCCTTCTATCAAAAGATGTTTTCGCTCTACGGCAATACCAGCGGCACGCCTCTGGCGGTGCTGGGCTGTCCGTTCGACTCGAATGGGAGCCCGATATCGGGCAATCCGCCAAACGGCAACGGTTGCGCCAATCGCACTGGGGTGTCGCATTCGAGCGATGACCATGAGCAGGCGCAGACGGCCCGGATCGATTACAACATCAATCAGGACAACACCACCTGGTTTCGGTTTCAGGCCGATACTGGATTGCAAGCGGCCTGGACCGATCCCCTCAATCCCATCTTCAATTCTTTTTCCCCGCAGCCGCTCTATTCTTTTGCCGCGGGATACACGCATGTCTTCACTCAGAACCTGGTCAACTACTTCAATCCTGCGTTCTCCTGGTATTCGAGCTTGTTCGCTCCCAGCGATTTTGCCGCGACTCTGGCCGCGTTTCCAATCGTGTTGCAGGGAGTCGGAGCCAATGCACCATTCACGACGATCGGCGGTCTGGACAACACCTGGCCGCAGGGACGGCGCGCGACACGCTTCTTCATCAACGACAATCTGGCATGGAGCCACGGCGCGCATGAACTCCGCTTCGGCACCAACATCCGCATCTTCCGCCTGAACGATTTCGACTTCGGCGAAGGCACCGTGCCTACGGTGACGTACACGGATTTACCGCAATTCATTTACGGTGTCGCCTCGACTGCAACCCAGACCTTCCCGCAATCGGCCAACGAGCCGTTCAACTTTCTTAATGTTGATGTTTATGCACAGGACACGTGGCGAGTGACTCCAAAGTTCACCTGGACCTTTGGTTTGCGCGACACCTACAACTCGAATCCGCTGAATCCTCATGATCAGATCGCCCGCCTCACCGGCGCATTCGATTCCATCTCGCATGACGTCAATCAGCCCCTGAATACGGCGATTCAAACCAACCTAGGTCACCTGTTCAGCTCGACTCCCTTCGCGATTCTGCAGCCAAGAATGGCGATCGCGTGGCAGTTTCAGCAGAACTCCGTGCTGCGCGCCGGCTTCGGCGTGTTCAGCGATCTTCTGCCGGGAAGCGTTGCCGACCTGATCGGAACGAATCCTCCATATGTGACATCATTCCAGAGCGGTTTGCTGGGCACGGTCGGCGGAACAGCAATCGCGCCAGGTGTGCCCAACAGCGCCATTGATGCGCTGAGTGCCGCGAACCAACGTTTCGCATCGGGATTCGCGCAGGGCGGGCTTTCCTGCCCTTCTGCGCTGGCCAATCCAAACACTTGTTTGCCGCCGGTGACAATTACCGCCGTACCGAATGGCCAGCTTCACGCCCCTTACTTCATGCAATGGAGCCTGGGCCTGGAACATCAAATCGGAAAGAACGCCAGCCTCAAGGCCCAGTACGTCGGCACCCGCTCGGTCGATCAACCGTACCTCACGCAAGTGAACGGGTATCAGACGGCATGTTCGGGTTGTTTCGTGCCCTTTCCCTACCTGCAACCCACGGATCCCCGCTTTGCGGCCGTCACGCAGTTATCGACGGGGGCGGGCAGCAACTACAACGGCCTGCAAATGACAGCGATGACGCGTTCTGTGCATGGCTTCCAAGGGCAGATCAACTACACCTGGAGCCACTGTCTCGACTACGTCTCCAACGGAGGTTTTCTGTCGTTTTCTTCGGCGGGCATCCTCTCGCCTTTGCCCGGTGAGCTTGCCCGCAACTACGCTTCCTGCGACTACGACGTGCGCCACAACATCACGGCACAGTATGTGTATCAACTGCCGATCAAAGTCAAGAACCACGCCCTCCGTTACGCGGTGAACGGCTGGCAGATTTCCGGGACGGCGTTCTGGCACAGCGGACTTCCGTTCTCGGTCCTGAGCACCCCTTACTCGGCGAACGGCAACGGTATTCTGCAAGGCAGCGGTCCGCAGTTCGCCAGCATTGTTCCCGGAGTGCCGCTCTATGCCAGCGGCCCTGTTCCTGGAGTCACGCAGCCCGGAACCATTCAATGGCTGAATCCAAATGCATTCGTTTCAGTCGTCGATCCCAGCACAGGCGCTTGCTATGGCGGCAACACTCCGCAGAACTGCCAGTTCGGAACTCTGGGTCGCAACGCGCTGCGCGGTCCCGATTTCTTCTGGAGCGACTTCTATCTAACGAAATGGTTTCCGCTAAGCGAGCGCTTGAAACTGCGCTTCGATGTCCAGTGCTTCAACCTGTTCAATCATCCGAATTTTGCGCTTCCCAGCGATGTGTATGCCGGCATACCCGGAAGACCTTCCACGCAAACCGGTTTCGGCGCCCTCACCTACACCACCTCGCCCCCTACCGGACTCCTGGGCGTCGGTTTGGGTGGAGACAGCAGTCCGCGGATGATTGCGTTTCAGGCGCGGTTGGAGTTCTGAGTATCCTGATGCGCCGGCGTTGAGAATTGGCGATCCGGACGAGTCACGAGCAAAAGGAAAATTATTCCGGGCCGGAAGTCGGCTTCTGGGAAGTTTCATCCGCCAGGTAACGACAAAGAAAAATCAACGTCAGCGCTTAACGCCGTCCAGGGTCGCCAAGGCCCATCGACGTCTCCCGCGTGCCCCAAGCAGACTTGACCGAGCCCTTCCTGGCTGACGCGTCAGTCATCTTGTCGCGGTCAACGGTCCCGGTAAATTCGATCGGATCCGGGCCCTTGCTGTCTGGCAATCAAGGCCACGCGGTGGCAGTGAACCGGCCATATTACAAAAAACGTAATCTTTGCGTCATCTGGCTGTGCGGATCTCCTCACTACGCTTGCCTTGTTGTCCAGCATTACCTTTGCCACACCTTTGCCACCGATCAACTGATAACCCCAGGCAGTGCAAACCTGAGCAAGTTCCTTTGTGGAGAAAATATTTTATGCAGATGAATTCGCTGCGCAACCGTTCTCGGATACTGAGGGGCCTGATCGCCGGCCTGCTGTGGATGGGGCTGAGCGTCTTCGCGCTCGCTCAGTCCCAGTACTTCCCAACCTACAGCCCCGGCCCGCTGGGAAACGACACTTGGCTTGTGGCTAATGGTCAGATCATTACCCCCGCCGGAACCCAAGTCAACCTCGCTGTCACGGAAAGCAGCGGCACCGGGGTTCGCGCTACAGCCATCGCACTCAACCCCAACCCTCTCTCCAATGGCCATCGCACCGCCGCCGTCCTTACTTTGGGCTCCAAGACGGTGTCAGGGGCCGTCGAGGTCTTCGACGTAACTACCGGCGCTATTTTGCAGGAGTTTGTCCCGAACAGCCATGCAAACGGCAGCCCCATCGGCATCGCCTATACGCAGAACGGCAACTACCTGCTGCTCAGCCAGGACAACAGCTACGTTAGCGTCGCCAGTGTCGGGGCTAACGGCCTCCTGACCTACGTGTCTCAAGTCCAGATCCCGGTGAACCTGTCCTTCATCCACTGTTTTGAGAACAGCCCTCCGGGAACCACGGGCAGCGCCCCCATCCCTTGCGGTCAGACCTACTCTTCGGGCACGGCTTATCCCCTCGGTCTGGCGATCTCGGCGGATGGCCACACTGCCTACTCCGTGCTGGACGTGGACGATTCGCTGACCAAGATCGACTTGACCACGAACCCCCCGACGCAGGTTGCGGAAATTCAAGTTGGTAACGTCCCGAACAGCGTCGTGATCTCGAGCGACGGCCGCACCGCCTACGTCTCCAATGAGGCTGGCCGGGTTGCTACCGCCGACGACTTCCAGGAATACTCCGACGGTACCAATGTCGTCTCCACGTATCCCACGGGCGCCATCGCCACCGCCACCATTTCCGTGGTGAATCTGGGCTCCTTTTCGGTCACTAACACCATCTCGTTGACCGGTCTGCACCCGACTGGTATGGCTCTCTGGGGCCAGTACCTGTTGGTCGCCGATACCTATAGCGACGTCATCTCCGTGATCGACACGACCAGCAACACGGAGGTGCGTAAGATCAACCTTGGGCTGCCGATCCGGGTGGTCAACGGGACGAACGCTGGCCCGAGTTTCGGGCAGCCCGGCGTTTCGGCCTATGGCGCGGCACCGAACTCGATCGCCGTAGACGCCGTGAATAACGTCGCCTACATCGCGCTTTACAACGCCAATGCAGTCGCCGTCGTCGACCTCAGCGCCGGCGCACCGAAACCCGTCAAAGGCACGATCCCGGTCGGCTATGCGCCGAGTTCGGTTGTGCTGGACGCGGCGGACAGTATGCTGCTCGTTGCCAACGACAAGGGCATCGGCACCACGAACACTGACCTGACCGATAACTGCACCAGCTACTATGGCGTGTGCGGCTTCAACAGCCACCAGGACCAAGGCACCGTCAGCATCGTTCCCATTCCGGCCAGCGCAATGCTGGCCCAGATGTCGGTGCAGGTCTATCAGAACAATCACTGGGATCTGCAGACCAATATCGCGGGAGCCTCAGGCGGCAATCCGAATACCCCGCCGGTTGCAATCCCGGCGAAAATCGGCGATCCCTCGTTCATCAAGCACGTGTTTGTGATTATTCGTGAAAACCGCACCTACGATCAGATTCTGGGTGACGTAGCCGCCGGCAATGGCGACCCCACCCTGGCGGTCTTTGGCGGCATCTACACGCCCAACGCGCACGCGCTGGTCCAGCGCTTCCCGCTGCTGGACAACTTCTACGATCCGAGTCGGCAGTCGGCCGATGGCCACAACTGGATCATGCAGGCCATGGCGCCCTACTCCGACGACATCCAGTCGCCCGACTGGGTCCGCGACTATCCCTCCAACGGCGGCGATGCCATTGCTTACCAGAACGCGGGGCATCTGTGGGACCAGGCTGTACTATCCGGCGTCTCCTATAAGAACTACGGCGAGTACGTCGAGTACAATCTGTTCGCCCCTCCGGGAGGTGGGCACAACGAGCCGACCTGGTGCCAGTTCTATGACGACACCCAGTCCTACGAAAGTGGCCAGGAACAGGAACTGTATTACTACAACACCGTCTCCTCGTACTCCCCGCTCCCGAACCTGATTAACCACACGGTTCAGAACTATCCGCAGTTCGACCTGGGCATTCCCGATCAGTTCCGCTTCGATATCTGGGTCCAGGACTTCAATAACGACGTGGCTAACAATGCGGTGCCCCAGTTGGAGTTCATGTGGATCAGTTCCGACCACACCGGCGGACCACCGAACGCCATGGCCATGCAGGCCGATAACGACCTGGCGCTTGGCCGCTATGTCGACGCCATCAGTCACAGCTCAGTGTGGCCGACGTCGGCGATCATCGTCGAAGAAGACGACGCCCAGAACGGCGTTGACCACGTCGACGGCCACCGCAGCCCGGGCTATGTCATCAGCCCCTACGTCATACAGAACGGCCCCACCGACCACACCTTCTACACCCAGGTCAACCTTACCCGTACGATCGAGCAGATTCTCGGGATCACGCCCATGAACCAGTTCGACCTGTGGGCCTCGCCGGCCAGGACGCTCTTCACTAACAATCCGCCCCAGGAGAACTTCCAGCCCTGGACGCACGTGCCCGCCGAATACGCGCTGACTTCGGGCACGACTTGTACTTCCGTAGCAGCCGCTAAAACTCCTAAAACAAAGGACAGCGCTAAGGTCGCGGCTCTGAGGGCTGCCTGGCTCCAGAAGAAGACGCAGATCTTCGCCGGCAAATGGACCAAACCCGACTCCGAAGACCCGGACACTGTCAACCATTACGACTGGTACGAGGCCACCGGGTTTACGAGGCCCTATCCCGGTGAGAAAAGCGTTCGGCCCCCGAGCGACTTCAACAAGCAGGCTCCCACTACCGTTGATAAAGACTGAAACACATTTCGACCACAATGGCCCTCTCCCTGATAACCGGGAGAGGGTTTTTTCATGCCTCAAACCACGTGTTTACCTCATCACCGGACCCACTTCGAACACGACTTTGACGAGCGGCAGCAGCGGCTGCGCCAGCTTGTCCGGAACAGGTCTGTAGGATTACTCCCGAGAAGCCGGCACTGCGAAAGCGATCACAATTCTTTGCTGTCGGGACAAAGCAGACGCTACTTGGAGACCAACGCTGGCGCTTTCAAGAGATTGTGCAGCAAATTTTTTGCGCGTGGCCGACCACTGAAAACGCGGCAAGCGCCGCGCGGGTGAGCAGAAGGGATTTTGTAAACGATTCTCATCTGGTCCTCGATTTCCCAGAGGGCTTGGCGCAACCGCGGAATGTACCGGCGCACCACGTCTGGGGGCGGACAGGAGACGCGAAGATTGCACTTTTATCCGGTTGTAGACGAGACCGGAATACGGAGCGTGACGCGAGTGCCCTGCCCCAAATGGCTGGCAATCTCCACGCCTCCGCCGTGCAGCAGCATGATGCTCTGGACGATGGACAATCCCAGCCCAGTCCCGCCGGATTCTTGCGAGCGCGAGGCATCCACTCGGTAGAAACGGTCGAAGACTTTCGGCAACGCCTCCGGCGGAATGCCTTCCCCAGTGTCGGAGACCTCGATGCGGAGCGTCGATGCTTCCGCGCCAGTTCCCAGAGTGGTCCCCAGAACGATCGCTCCTCCGGATGGCGTGTGCACCACCGCATTCGAAACCAGATTGCCAACCGCCCTTTGCAAGAGAGTGCGGTCCAGGTCAGCCATGACCGGCTCGGGACCGACAGCCGTTGTGAGCGAGATACCACCGTCTTCCGCGGAAGCTTCATAGTACTGACGCACCCCATCCAGCAATTCGGCGATGTTGACTCGCTCGCGATGCAGGTGGGTCAAAGGGCTCTCCGCCCGGGCCAGAAACAAGAGATCGCTAATGAGGTCCCCGAGGCGCACGGCTTCTTCCAGACAGGACCCCAGCACATCGCGATACTCATCGACGGTGCGGGCGCGGCTCAAGGCCACTTCCGCTTCGCCGCGGATGTTGTTCACCGGCGTGCGCAGGTCGTGCGCCATATCGGCGGAGAATCGGGAAATGCGTTCGAAGGATTCTTCCAGACGATCGAGCATTTTGTTGAAGGTGTCGGCCAGGGAGGCCAGTTCAAACGGATATCCTTCCGGATGGATACGTTCGTGCAAGTTTGTCGAACTGATGTGTTGAGCCGTGGTCGCAATCTCTTCGACTGGCCGAATACCGTGCCGTGCAACTTGATATCCGATCAGCGGGAAGATGACGAAGGATCCCAGAAGAATTGCTAGGAACCATCGTCGATAACGGGCCAGCAATGCTTCCTGCTGGGAAACGTCGACGGCAATTTCAATGGTGTCTGATCGCGTAGAAGGTGAGCCAACTTCCGCGGCGGCGCTGGTGACGCGAAAAGATTGTTCGTGGCTCCCGTTCATCGAGAAAGGAAGAACAGGATGGCTATGAATTTCGCTGGCCAGCCGCGACAAGTCCAGCCGCTCGGCCATACCCGGGGTGGTCAACAGCGGGGTGCCGCTATCGTCAAGAAGCCGAATATAAAATTGCTGATATCGCCGAGCGGCAGATTCCAGCTCAATTTCCTCGCGCAGGCCATCCCAGTCATCGGGCCGCTCGCGTAAAAGAGTGCGAACTACATGAAGTTTATCGGCGAGAAACAGGTCGGTGCTTTTCTCGAGTTGCGAGCGCAACACCAGATAAAGGCTGGCCGTCGCTAGAAATATCAGACACAAACCTGCCAGCGCGTAGCCGGCTGTCAGACGGAAGGCCAGTGTTTTCCACCAGGGTGGACGTTTATTCGTTGCACTCCATAACATAGCCCGCGCCCCGGACAGTGTGGATCAGCTTGGCAGGAAAAGGCTCGTCCACTTTGCAGCGCAGCCTCCGCACCATGACGTCGACAACGTTCGTATCGCTGTCGAAGTTCATGTCCCAAACCGCTTCGGCAATCAGAGTTCGCGAGAGCACTTCGCCGGCGTGCCGCGCCAGGAGAGACAGAAGAAGAAATTCCTTGGCCGTCAACTCCAGCCGCTGGCCAGCTCGGGTTGCGCGCTGGCGCAACGGATCGATCTCAAGATCGCCCATGCGGACGGTCTCTTGCAGGCGCGACGGACCGCGTCGCAGGAGCGAGCGCACCCGCGCCAGCAATTCCGAAAAGGCGAATGGCTTTACCATATAATCGTCGGCCCCCAGTTCCAGGCCGCGCACGCGCTCGTGCACGGCATCCCGGGCCGTCAGCAACAATACCAGCGCCCGCCGTCCGGCCTGGCGCAAGCGGGTCAGGATCTGCCACCCGTCCAGGCTGGGAAGCATCACGTCGAGAATTAGCAGATCGAAATCCATTTCCTGCGCCAGGTAAAGACCTTCCAGACCATCGCGCGCCACGTCCACGACAAAGCCGGCTTCGCTAAGTCCCCTCTTCAGGAACTTGGCGGTCTTGGTTTCGTCTTCGATAACCAGAATTCTCATACGTTCGGCTACTGGAGATTTCGTGTCGTGCAAGAAGTCAGCTGCAATGCTGCGCCCGGGCGTTGCGGTTCGCTCAGGATTCAGGTTCTGAATGCTTAGCGGAGACGTAAGCCATTCAGCGGACCTGCGTAAGCAAGGCTACACAGATCCGTTTAAGGAGCGATGAAGCGCAAATTAAATTAACGTCAAATAGATTCAACGGCGAGAGAACCGCGCCAAGAGGCGGGCAGCGTTTGCCATGTCCAAGCAGAACTTCTGTAACACAGGTGCTGATGGCATTCTGACCCTGGCTCAAGGCAACAGAGAGTCAGGGTACGAGAAGTTCCGTCAGCCGGTGAGTCAGCGCGAGCGCTGTACCGTAATAGCTCGCGACAATCGTGACGATAAGTATGGATGGCAGAGCCCAAGCCCAGGTCCGGTGGATTCGTGGGCGGATGTGCCATTCCAGCAGGCGCTGCACACGCAGGTTGATTTCAGACGAGGCGCACATCAATCCGCTGGCGAGCTCGGGTTCTGACCAGGATTGCGAAGATCGGGAAAGCTTTATCAATGCGGATGCCAGATCCAGCGCGTCGTGCCGGGTTTCAACAGCCGAATCATCTGCCGCAAGTTCAGCCGCTGCACACCAGGCCCGTTCGATTCTGCTCATTCCGGGAAATGACGTGGCATTGATAAGAAGCTTTTTCAGGTTATCCCAAGAGTGCCTGTGCCCCAACTCGTGGCGAATGGCAACTCGCAATTCGCTGTCGCTGAGCACCGCCGCGGCCATGTCGGAGACCATAACTTTGGGACGGCAGATGCCAACCAGCATCAGGGCCGGCGCGCCCCTGGCGGCGGCCATGGCTGCAGTTCCTGGCTTGTCAGCCGAGTCAGACCGCCATTCTCTGACTGCCCACCTTGTTCGTGATTTTGCCCGTAGCACCCGAAGTGCCCCGGCCGTGAGCAGTAGCAATGCGAGACCCGCAAGCAGGAGGGTGGTCGCGTCTTCGTCGAAGGCCCTGCGCTCCATGAGCCAGAAGGAGGGCAGAGTGAAGAAGATCGCGACCAGGACGGAGAATGTCAACGGAAAGATCCGCAGTGCGAAGAGCAAGCCGGCGGACCCGGGAGCTTTCATTTGACGCAGGTGCCTCAGAACGCACCACCCGAATGCCACCACGCACGACAGAGTGCCGTACATCACCGCAAAAAAGGCAAGACACACGATTGCGCTGCGCGCCGCAAACATCTTTACCGCTCTCTTTTCTTGAGTCGAAGCTCCGCGCGCTCTTGTTCCACCAGCGCCTGCAAGTCATCCAGCAGCTTCTCGTCCAGTTGTCCGACCGCTTCGACAAAATACGATAGGTGTAATACGGTGTCCTGCGCACTCAGGAGTCGCTGCAGTCCGCTCACCGTGGTCCGACGCCGCAGCTCGTCGGGGCTGCAGAGTGCCCGATAACGAAATGCTTTCCTTTCGTGGACACGGCTGAGGAGTCCTTTGCGAAAAAGCCTCTCCGTTGTGGTCAGTACGGTGTTGTAGGCCTGCCAGATACTTCCATCCTGTAACACCTCGCGAACCGTGGCTGAGCCGCGAGACCATATAGCGCGGTGGATCCGCTGCTCGAGCGGACCAAGTGGCATCGCCGAGGGTTGGTCGAGGCTGAGATCTACAGGGGCCATGCGGTCGCCAGACGTGAACAAGGAGGACTGTAAGACCGCCCGCGAGGATCGTCAATGGTTTCGCTAGGATTGTCACCGAAACTTAATTCCTGCCTTGAAACCTCTTATCGCCGGTAGGTGGCTTTTGCACGAGCATTAACCATCTGCTCATATCCCGATAACATTTGGCGGATATGTTGTGCCTTTGATCGTGCTTTGGTCTTTCGACAACTCTGTCCAGACCTCCCACCAAGAACAGGGAGTCGCGGTTATAGGATGATCAGTACCAGTTTCCACCGCTCATCGCCTCCGGCTCCGTGGGACGGCTTTCTGTTGGTGCGAGTGTCTTGCAGTTAGATAAGTGGTTTTTTCCAGCTTAATCTCATTACCGACGTTCTTGGATTTTAGTAGAAATGCCAATGAACGTAACGTTACTTTCCTAACGCATTCCTGGCCTCTCGCCCACAGGCCGCTGTGCGAGTGTCACCGAACTGCCGGGAGGCTTGATGAGGCAAAATATCGAGTGTAAGCACGAACTCTGCAGCGCAACGATTTCGCGGCACCGGGGTCGGCTCTTAGGCACGCTAGTTATCCTCCTTTGTCTGGCCTCGTCCGCTTGGGCACAACTGGACAGCACCGCATTGACCGGCACAGTCAGCGATTCCGCCGGACACGGTCTACCCGGTATCGAAGTGACGGCAGTACAAGATGCTACAGGACTTCAACGAAAGGCGGCTTCTTCGAGGGAAGGAGCCTTCTATTTTCCTAAACTGCCGGTGGGAACCTATACCGTCACCTTTGCGCACCCGAATTTCCAGACGCTTCGCTTCGACAACGTGGTGCAGAAGCTGGGAACAACGCGAATCCTCAATGCGACACTCAAGATTGAGGGACCCACGGAGCACGTGGACGTTCTAGCCAGCCCGCAATCGCTAGATCAGACGAATAACACGCTAAACGCGGGTATTGCACGCATACAGGCACAAGAGTTGCCCTTGAATGGGCAGAATTGGGCCACCTTGACCGCGTTGGTTCCAACCGCGGTTGACACCTCCGCCGGACCCGGCGCCGGCAACCAGCGCTCGATTCGTTATGCCGGCAGGGGCCGCGACGATAACAACTACACCTATGACGGCATCGATGCCACCTACATTATTAATCAGTCCCAGCTATATTACGTGCGCGCGGCGATACCGCTGGATACCATCGAAGAGATCCGCGTCGACCCCATCCTGGCGACGGCGCAGACCGGCGCCACGGGAGGAGGCCAAGTCGCCGCAGCCTCGGCTTCAGGCACGAATCAGTTTCACGGAGATGTTTACGACTTCTTGCGTAACAGCGCTTTCGATGCCACGGATCCGATTGACTCCTTGAATCCGAACCACCAGCCGCCCTTCCACTTGAATCAGTTCGGAGGGTCTCTGGGCGGACCCATCGTGCGTGATAAGTTGTTTTTCTTTGTCGCCTACGAAGGCTACCAGCAAGACCTCGGTCAGACGCTTATCGGTTATGTACCCAGCGCCGCCTTTCGGTCGCAAGTACTAACCCAGTCGCCGGCTCTGGCCCCCGTCATCAACGCCTATCCCACAGGGCAGTACGCTACAAGCAACCCGAACGTTTCTCAATTCGTGGGGGAAGGCAGTCAAAAGGGCCAGGAAAACTCAGGGATGTTTCGCCTGGATTATCGCGTCTCCGATGCGACCAGTCTTTATTGGCGGGCCAACATCGACCAAGCTGACTACGTTCTCCCCTATTCGCCCAGCTCCGGGCAATATCTCAATGAACAAGAGGAGCTCACCTCCTATCCGGTCAATACTGTCATTTCGCTGATGCACGTCTTTTCTCCGAACCTGATCAACGACTTTAAGTTTGGTTTCAACCGCAGCACGGGCGATACCACCTACCTCAATCAGACCGGATCCCTTGACGCGATTGCAGTTGCAGGCCTTACTTCCTTGAATAACGGTCGCGTCAGCACCGGTGTAGGCAATTCGTTTTCCTGGCTTGACGACCTAAGCTGGGTGAAGGGAAGGAACGTAATCAAGGCTGGGGTAGAGGTCCGCCGCATACAGATGAACCAGGGAAGCAGTTCCTATGGCACGGTTAGCTATAACTCTCTTGCCAGCTTTGAGGCCAACCAATCCTACAAGGCCAGTATCACGGGCGAATATCCCATCAACGGTCTGCGCAAAACGCAGTTTTACGGCTACGTTCAGGACGAGTTCAAATGGCGACCGAACTTCACGCTGAATTTGGGCCTGCGTTACAGTTACTTCGGTATTTTTCACGAAGTACAAGGCCGGGGCAATCCTTTTGATTTCGCCACCTGCGGGCCGCAAGGCTACTGCGGTGTAGGCGCGGGCTTCGGCCCGCCAAACTATAACGATTTCGATCCGCGCATCTCCTTCGCTTGGGCCCCGGCTAAATACGGCGGAAACACCGTCATTCGCAGCGGCTTTGGTATTTATCACGAAGACGGCCAGTTGGACGATCAGAACATTCCCGACAAGAATGAGGTGTTAAGCTATGCGCTGACCGCGAAGAATTGCCCAGGGCTTAGCTTCCCCGTAGTTCTCGACGCGCAAGGCAATCCGGTCTGCTCGCAGGGCACACAGTCACCGAACGCGGAACAGCGAGATCGTCCAGACCCGTATGTAATCCAGTGGGGATTTTCCCTCGAGCAGGCGCTACCGGCCAATTTTTCCCTTAATATGGCCTATGTAGGAAGCAAAGGCACCCATCTGCTACAGCTATCCTACGTAAACGTCGAAGACCCGCTGACTGGCCTTCGTCCCTACCCGGAATTTTCGCAGATCCCCTGGCGAGGCGACACCGGCAACAGTTCGTATAATGCGCTGGCGATCTCGCTGAAGCGTTCCTTCACTGCTGGTTTGCTGGTTTCGGCCAACTACACCTGGGCCCATGAGATCGACGACGACTCCAACGGCAGCGGCGATGGCGACTCCATCACGCCACAGAATGTTTCCTGCCTCCCGACGGGAGCACCGCAATGCGGGGAGCGCGCCGACGGCGCCTTCGACGCCCGCAACGTGTTCAATGCAAACTTCATCTATGAGCTGCCTTTGGGGGCAGGCAAGCCGTATTTTTCGGAGAACGCCTTCGAGAGGGCCGTACTCAGCCACTGGCAGATCAGCAGTATCTTCATCGCCCGCAGTGGTTTTCCCGTGAACCTCACGACCAGTGGTACTGGTCCGGATGGAAACACCAACGATCAGCGTCCGAACTTAGTTCCCGGCCAGCCGCTCTACCTGGCGGGCGGAAATATCAATCCCAACGCCTTTTGCACTCCCGGGACAGCAGACCCGTTTTATCCCGGCGGCATGTGTCCCGCGGGATTCGGCGATGTCCCTCGTAACTTCCTGCGAGGTCCCGGCGTCTGGCAATCGGATTGGGCAATTTCCAGACGCTTTCCTATAACAGAGCGGGCACAAATCCAGTTCCGGGCCGAGGTCTTCAACATTTTCAACCGAGCGCAGTTTGCCAACCCGGACGGCCTCATTTCGGCTTCCGACTTCGGCAAGACCTATTTGCCTTTGAATACAACTCCGATAGGCCTGGGTACGCCGCGTCAGTTCCAATTTCTGCTGAAACTACAGTTTTGACGAGAAAGCGCCGAAGGCGCTCAGCATTCTTCATGCGAACACAGACGCCCAGGAGGTTTGGCAGCCACCGAAAGCCATATCCTAAACGCATTTCAGGACTGCTGCGCGAACACAATATTCGTCAAGGCTGGGACCTTGCACGACGCTGCCATCACCTTACAGGCGCAAAAGATCAAGGTGGAATATGACAAGAGCTTGGATTTTGCACGTTTAGAACCTTCGCCTGGGAGTAGCATGACGCCGTCTCTCGCCCCATGCTGGCCCTCGCGATGCCGGCGCAATCGAAGAAGAGCTCACCAAGCGCGGCTTGCAGAAGACCGACAGCCATCCAGACCTCTACAGCGGATACTCAGGCATTCCTCCGTTTGACCAGAGCTTTCTCACGTGGGGTACAGAGTTCATTTGGCCTCTCACAGCTTTCGCGGGAGTGGTGTTGTTGGGAATGCTAAAGGGAATTGTCGTCGCCATCGTGCTATGGATGGTCGCTTGCGGAAGAGTACCGGACTTCAAAGTACGTGGATCAGTGAGCGGCCATGAAGTAGAGGTCGTCGTGACCGTTGGGTCGTGCATAAATAATGAGCGAGAGGTCGGGGGAAACTGCAGCAGCGTTGCCGGAAAAATCTTCGCGTACAACAAAAGGGAAAACGAGGACAGGTTTGGGTTCTCCCTTGGCTTCACCGTTTTGCCAGGGCTGCCGATAAATTGTGGTTTGACCGTTCTTGGTGCTGGCAAAGAAGAACGACTTCCCATCGCGCCCGTATTCGGCAAAATAACTGGGCAGATTCGGCTTCAACGGCGTGCACTTCTGGTCGCGCAGTGAATATTGATACATGCCGGGATTGTCTCCCCAAAGGATTGGCCCGATGACGTAGTTGCCATCTGGGGAGACATCCAGCGCCCCGTTGCATCCCACGTACAGTTCCTGGGGCCGGGCGTTCGGATCCTTCAGGTCGAGCTTCCAGGTATGTGTGGCTTGCGGACCTCGACCACTGTAGTTGGTAAAGAGCAGATCGCTTGTGCCCGGCATCAGGGCGGAGAACTCGGTCAATCCGGGCGGCGAAGGCAATTGACGTAGTTGCGTGCCGTCGGCATTGACCGCATAGAGACGCCCGTCTTTTCCGCTTCCTGCCGACTCGGCGAAGATGAATTGCGTTTCGTCCGAGGACCATCCAAGCGTGTCGAGCGAATTATTCGAACTATAGACTTTGGTTGCGTTGTTGCCGTCGACATCGGCAACCCAGACTTCCTCGCGGCCGGATTCCGGCTTCCTGATGTAACCGAATTTCCGGGCCGAAGGCGAGACGATCGGCTGGGTCGCGAGCTCGTTGACGATATCGGAACTTTGCTTGGTCGCGGCCCGGTAAAGGGTGAGCACGCCCGAGCTCCTTCCGTTCACGAAATACAGGCCCTTGCCCGACGGGTCGGTTAGGGGATTCGTGTCCGGCCCGGGGCCGAAGGTAATCTGCCGCAACGAACCGTCGGCGAGCGCGTATTCCCAGATGTTGACGATGCCCTTCACCACTCGACTGAGATAGAAACTTTTGCCTGGCTGCGCCCAGGAGACGCGGTTGACCGCATTTGGAATTTCACCGACCGGGACAGAATTGGGCGAGCCGAAGTCGAGTTTCTTGACCAGCATCTTGTCGGACGTAGGAACAAGAAGATAAACACTCTTACCGTCGGGCGATGGAAGCAGTTGGGGGACGATGTTTTCCAGTTCGGATACGGTCGCCAGAACTTGCGGGGTTGCCCCGTTGGAATCTGTACGAACAATTCGATGATCAAAAGTGGCGATCAGCAGGGAACGCCCGTCAGCGGACGGGGTTACGGTCACGCCATTCCCGACCCGGCGTGGAGATCCACCCAGGGTGGGAATCGACCATATCTCGAAGTCACCGATGCTCGGACCAAACAGAATCTCGTTGCCGTCGGCGGAGAAGGCCAGTGCGTTCTTGTTGCCCTCATCCTTGGTCAGCTGCAACGGCTGGCCGCCTGAGGTGAGCATCACGAAAAGCTGGTCATACCCATTAACAGACGAGGTGAACGCGACGGTGCGGCCGTCGGGCGACAGGATCGGGTCTCTTATCGGCCGGTCCCATTCGCTGATCTTCGTTATCCTGGATGGAGCGGAATCGGCACTTGCATGCGGCCAGAAACGGTAAGCGGCGAACCCGGCTACGGCCAGGACTATAGCGGAGACCAGGTAAAGAATCACGCTGCGGTGCGGCACAAGCGCGGGCTGGCTGCCGCTGCTCGGATGCGCTGCGAAGGAGCCGGAAGCTGCGGCCCTTGCGCCGCTTTCGCCCGACTGCATCACCGGGTTGTGCTTCGAACTGCTGTCCCGCGAGAGACGTTTCAGGTCCGCCCGTAACTCCGCAGCCGATTGATAGCGAAGATCGCGGTCCTTCTCGAGACTCTTATTGATGATGCGTTCGAGTTCGCCGGGCACTTCCGGATTCAAACGAACCGGAGCTACGGGCGCGGCATCGAGAATCGCCTTGAAGATGACGCCAGAGGTCTCACCGCGAAAAGGCAGTGCGCCAGTCGCCATCTCGTACAGCACTGCACCCAAGGAGAAGATATCGGTGCGGGCATCGAGCTCCTTGCCGCGTACCTGCTCCGGTGACATATAGGCGACAGTGCCGAGAGCCGTCCCCGGGCTGGTAAGGTGCTGCTCATCGTGAGTGCGGGTCATGCTGTTGCCGGCAGTAGCGCTGCTGAACCTGGGGGCGCCGGCTTCCAACACCTTTGCCAAGCCGAAATCCAGGATCTTGGCATGGCCGCGATCGGTAACAAAGATGTTCGCCGGCTTAATGTCCCGGTGGACAATTCCCTTGGCGTGAGCGGTGTCAAGCGCGTCGGAGATCTCGATGGCGAGCGAGAGCAGAGTCTCCAGCTCCATCGGTTCTTCCGATATCCGGTGTTTTAGAGTCTTGCCTTCCAGATACTCCATCGCGATGAACGCTTGGCCGTCCTGCTCGCCGATGTCGTAGATGGTGCAAATATTCGGGTGGTTCAGCGCAGAGGCAGCCTGCGCTTCGCGCTGAAAACGAGCCAGCGCCTGCGGATCCCTGGACACCTCTTCGGGCAGAAACTTCAGCGCGACGAAACGATGGAGACGAGAGTCTTCGGCCTTGTAGACGACGCCCATTCCGCCGCCGCCGAGTTTTTCTATGACGAGGTAGTGCGAGATCTGTTGGCCAAGCACGTAAGTGCGAATCTTACTTTTGCAGGCCAATCAAGTCAACGAGGCAACACTTCGAATCGGCACCACTGCTCTTTGCTTGCCTATGCGAAGACGTTCAACAATTGGGGATGAGGAGATTCTGCGAACATGGAAGCGTAGAACGTATATTTGGCGGAAGCATCCAGATTATTCCAACCAGAAGAAACTCCCGCCGAGTTTTCGGCGCCGCTGCTGTCGCCATCCATTGTTGATGGCCATTGCCCATGCTGAGATACCCTCCCTGGCCGACTAGCCTGCCCCCGTCGGGAAGCCGATGCGATGGTCCCACTTCCACGATTGGAAACGGGTTGTCCGATGAAAACGCGAACCGAGCGAACGGGGCCCGAAGACAAGTCGCCGGGCTGCTGCAGCAAAAGTCTAGAGTCGAGCTGTGCCCCCACGAGTCTCAGTATCATGTGCTGGTTCCGATCGGAAGAAGGCGAAGGCGGAGACCGGAATTAAGCACCAAGCCTTCCCCCTACAGCCGTCTGCAGACAGTAGAAATATCGACAGCTTCGATAAAACGGTAAAGGGAGAGCGGAATTATCCCGGAGTAGGCCTCCAATTGCATCCCCCCAGCCAGGCTAAATAAAAGAGATTGGAGTTTGGGTCCAGCACTTTCCCGTAAGCGATGGCGACATCTCTGTCTCAGGCACGCGTTCTGCTTTACGCGCGCAGAGTGACTAACTTGCGACCACCTTGATCTACAGCTGGAGCACGAAACCCAGCTTGGGATCAACAGGAGAGAGCGATTCTGTTGCTTGCTGTGACTAAGCGTTTAATACCGCTCTGCCGATAAGAACCAAGTGGAGGCTGTGCCTGTAAACCTGACAGCAATCTGTGTCAACTAGCGCACTAGCCAATCGAGTCGGTGCCACTGGAACTCAGCGCTGTCTGCCATGACCTTTGCTGCCATACCTAAGCGCGGTTTGTTGCCTTTTTCCGCAGTCTTGGCCGTTGCTGCGGTCACCTCGCTGAGCATGGCGGTGTTTGTTGCCCTATGGAGGTTCGAAAATCAGACAGCGAAGGCCTCTTTCGAAATCGTTGCCCAAGAACGGTTCGATGCTCTGCAGACCAATGTCACCTTGACCTTGAACAGCCTGGTGTCTTTGGGAGCATTCTTTGACGGCTCGGTCCAGGTCGAGCGCGACGAGTTTGGCCGGTTTGCCAAGGACCTGCTGGCCCGGGACAGCGCCATCCAGGCTCTGGAATGGATTCCGCAGACCCCAAATCGCCTGCGTGCCGATCGCGAGAATTCCGCGCATCGTGACGGCTTCACGGCTTTCGCCTTCACCGAGCGCCTCCCGCAAGGCCGCTTGGTTCGCGCCGGCGAACGCGCAGAATATTTTCCCGTCTTCTTCGTAGAACCCCTGCCGGGCAACGAAAAGGCACTCGGCTTCGATCTGGCCTCCGACCCTGTTCGCGATGCCTCTCTGCGCAGTTCGGCAGCTACCGGCGATCTGGTTGCAACCAGCAGGGTGAAGCTGGTGCAGGAGATCGGAGACCAATACGGCTTCCTCGTCTTCCGCCCGGTTTTCCGGGGAGGGCTCTTACCTGCAAGCGCCGCAGAGCGCCGCGAACGATTATTGGGTTTCGCGCTGGCCGTCTTCCGGGTCGGTGACATCATCCAGAAAGAGGAGAGTGTGGCGCGGGCCGCGTCCGGACTTCACGCGGTCATTTTCGATGCCGGCGCTAAACCAGGAGAGAGGCTGCTTTATCCCAAGAGCGCCCCCTTCGACAGCCTGGAAGACCTCCCCAAAGGCTTCAGGGCAGTTCGGGAGATCCCGGTGGGCGGCCGGCGCTGGTTGATCGCTGTCTATCCAAGCCCGGGGGCCTTCCGGCCGTCACACTGGAGTAGTTGGTTGTCGCTGGCGGCAGGAACATTGCTAACCACGCTGCTCCTGGGCTACCTGCTGCTAAATCGCAGCCGGCGGCTGGCGATAGAAACAGCTCGGGAGCGCCTGGAAGATCTGGTGCAGTTGCGAACCGCGGCTTTGGAAGTCAAGGAACATCAACTCCGTTTGCTGCTGGAGTCGACCGGGGAAGCCATCTACGGCATCGACTTGCAAGGTTGCTGTACTTTCTGCAATCCGGCCTGCCTCCGCCTGCTGGGGTATGAAAGTGCCGAAGATCTGCTCGGCCAGAACATGCACGTCTTGATTCACCACTCCCACCCCGACGGCACGACTTATTTGGAAAATGAATGCCAGATCTTTCGTGCGTTCCACAAGGGAGCAGGAACTCACGTAGCCGACGAGGTTTTCTGGCGAGCCGATGGCACAAATTTTCCGGCCGAATACTGGTCCCATCCGCAACGCAACGGGGACGAGGTTGTAGGTGCGGTGGTCACGTTTTTCGATATTACCGAGTCCAAGCGGGCCGAAGAGAAGCTTCGCCTGGCGCAAACCTCGGTGGAACAGGCTTCCGACGCCGTGTTTTGGCTGGACTGGCAAGGCCATATTGTTTTAGTGAATGCGGCCGCTTGCCGGTCCTTAGCGCGTACGCGCGAGGAACTCCTGGCCATGTCGATCAGCGATATTGTTCCGGATTTTCCGCCAGAGGCCTGGATAGCGGAATGGGAGAAAGTTAAAGCTCAGGGCTCGGTGACTTATGAAACCCATTACAAAACTCAACCAGGACAAATCTTCCCGGTCGAGGTCAGTCGAACCTACGTGCAGTGCGGCGGCAAAGAATACATTTTCACCTTTGCGCGCGACATCACCGAGCGCAAGCGAATCGAGAAGGAACTACGGGAAAGCGAAGATTACGTCACTGCCTTGCTGGGCGCCATACCGGCGGGCGTGGTAGTCATCGATTCCGAAAGTCACCGGGTTACGGATGTGAACTCCTCCGCCCTGGCCCTGATGGGACGGGAGCGGGACGAGGTGGTCGGCAAAGTTTGTCACAGCCTGCTTTGTCCCGCCGAAAGCGGAAAGTGTCCCATCCTCGACCTGCACCAGCAAGTCGATCATTCCGAGCGGGTGCTGCTGAAGGCGGATGGAAGCCGGTTGCCAATTCTCAAGAGCGTGCGGCCACTGGTGTGCCAGGGGAGGACATATCTGGTCGAGGCCTTCGCGGATCTCAGCGAACAGAAACGCACCCAGACCGACCTCCAGAAAGCCAAGGAAGCGGCGGAAGCGGCGGCTCGGGCCAAGAGCGCGTTCCTGGCCAACATGTCGCATGAGATTCGTACCCCGATGAATGCCATCCTGGGTTATTCCCAACTCATGTTGCGCGATCCCCTGCTGGGAGGGGCGGCCAGGAAGAACCTGGACATCATTAACCGAAGCGGGGAACACCTGCTGGGCCTGATCGACGACATTCTCGTCATGTCGAAAGTTGAGGCTGGCCGCATGGAGTTGGTATCCGTGGGGTTTGACCTGGCGACCTTCGTCAAGGACCTGGCCACCATGTTCCAGCTGCGCGCCGAGGCCAAGGGACTGCAGCTGGAAGTATCTCTGGCCGCGGAACCGGGGTGCTGCATCGTGGCGGATCAAGGCAAACTGCGCCAGGTGCTGATCAACCTTCTGGGGAACGCAGTTAAGTTCACGGAAACAGGTGGAATTACGCTGCGGGTAGGTGCCTGCCCGGATTCCCAGGATCGGTTTCGTTTGGCGATCGACGTCGCAGATACCGGCATCGGCATTCCGGCGGCGGAGCAAGGCATGCTCTTCCAGCCCTTTGTACAAACGCAAAGCGGTATCACCTCCCACTCCGGAACCGGACTGGGCCTGGCGATCAGCAAGAAATTCGTCGAGCTGATGGGTGGCGATATCACGATTGTGAGCGAGGCGGGCAGGGGTTCGATCTTTCATTTCGAAATTCCCGTACAGCGCGGGGTCGACAACCAGATTCCGGCGCGTGCGGTTTCGGGCCGCGTGATCGGACTCATCCCGGGACAGCCGGCGATTCGGGTGCTGGTTGTAGATGACCAGGACCACGCGCGGGGCTGGCTTACGGAGTTGCTGAGATCGCTTGGTTTCGAGGTCTATGAAGCCGACGGGGGAGAGGTTGCGATCCGGCTTTGGCAGAAGTGGAAACCGCAACTGATCCTGATGGATATGCGCATGCCGGGCATGACTGGACTGGAGGCCGCCCGCGCCATCAAGGCCCAGGCTGCAGAAAAGCCACCCGTCATAATCGCCTTGACGGCCAGCGCCTCGGATGAGGAGCGCGATGCGTTTATGGACAGCGGCGGAATCGATGATTTTCTGTCCAAGCCGTGCCTGGAAGGAGATCTTCTGGAGAAGATTCGGATTCTCCTAAGGCTGGATTATCGCTACGCAGACCAGCCCACGGCGCCGGGCATAACCAGCAGCGTATCCGGGCACACGGTAATGAGCGACGAGTTGCTCGGAAAACTGCCCACTGACTGGGTCGCTAAAATGCGCGATGCCGTTCTGAACGGCGATAAGGAAAGTCTGGACCAGTTGATCCTGCGGGTCGAAGAGATTGCTCCCCGCACCGGACGGGCGCTGCAAGAGGTTGCCGACAGGTATGAGTACGACGCCCTGACACGATGGTTCGAAGAAACAGGGCCAGCCAGAACGGAAAGGCAGGCGGCACGAGGATGACACAAACCGGCAAATCCAACGTCATGGTGGTGGATGACCAACCCGCCAATTTGAAGCTGCTGGAAGACATGCTGAAGGATCAGGGCTACGCGATCCGTTCGTTCCCCCGCGGCCAACTCGCCTTGGCTTCAGCGGCGCAGAGTCCTCCCGACCTGATCCTTCTGGATATCAACATGCCGCAGATGAATGGCTTCGAAGTCTGCGAACGGCTGAAGTCTGACTGCAGATTGGCTGGAATCCCGGTTATCTTCCTCAGCGCGCTGACCGAAAGCGAGGATAAGATCAAGGCCTTTCGAGCCGGCGGCGTGGACTATATCACCAAGCCGTTCCAGATTACCGAGGTGCTGGCCAGGGTGGAAACTCACCTGGAATTGTGCCGCTTGCAGAGGACCCTGGAACGGCACAGCGATCACCTGGAAGCGATGGTGCGCTCCCGCACCACCGAACTGGTCGACGCGAACGCGCGGCTGAGACTACTGGCTGAAGCGCTGCAGGCCGCTCCCAATGCCATCGCCATCACCGATGCCAGCGGTTATCTGGTGTGGACGAACCCGGCCTTTTCTGCGCTGTCGGGCTATTCGGCGGAAGAAGTAATCGGGAAGAACCGGCGGTTGTTGAATTCGGGCGAGCAAGACGGGAAATTCTACCAGCAGATGTGGACCATGATCTCGTCGGGAAAAGTGTGGCAAGGGGAGATCGTGAACCGCCGTAAGGATGGCAGTCATTCTACGGAAGAGATGATCATCGCGCCGGTCTCGCTGGCGCCACCCCATATCACTCATTTTGTAACCATCAATCAGGATATTTCTCAACGGAAACGGGCTGAAGAAGAACTTCGCAAAGCAGAAGAAAAATACCGGGCTATCTTTGAAGACGCTGTCCTGGGAATTTTCCGGATCGCTCCCGACGGCCGCCTTCTGGATGTCAACCGCGCGTTTGCTCACATGCATGGCTACGATTCAGCGGCTGATCTTTTGGCGGAAGCTTCCACCCTGCCCCACCCCATATTCGTTGATGTCGAGCAGGTGAATGCCTGGGCGGAGGCGCTGGATTCGCAGGGGGTCGTGTGTGGGGCCGAGGTCAAGATTTTCAGCCGCGATAATATTCACAAATGGGGAGTGGTGAACATTCGCGCGCTGAGGAACAGCGACGGCGATGTGGTTCTTTATGAGGGCACGATAGAGGACATCACGGAGCGCAAAGTCGCCCAGCAGGAGGTTCACTTCCTGGCCTATTACGATGTGCTTACGGAGTTGCCGAACCGGGCCCTTCTGCGAGCCCGGTTGGACAAGGCGCTGGCGGAGGCCCGGCGCCGAACCGATAAAGTCGCGCTGCTGTTCCTTGATCTTGACCGCTTCAAAACCATTAATGACTCCCTGGGGCACTCCTTTGGCGATCTTCTTTTACAACAGGTAGCCGGCCGTCTGAAGAAAGCGACGCGCGAACAAGATACGGTGGCCCGGGTGGGCGGAGACGAATTTGTGATCGTGCTGACCTGCGCTAACGACGTGGGAGACATCACCGCTACCGCCGAACGGGTTGTGAAGTCAGTAACCGAGGAATTCGTGGTCCAAGGTCAGGCTCTTAAGGTTAGTTGTAGTTTGGGCATCAGTATCTTTCCGGAACATGGCAGCGACAGCGAAACCTTGATCAAGAATGCCGACGCTGCCATGTACAGCGCCAAAGAAAATGGATGTGACAGCTTCCAGTTCTTTACGGAGGACATTAACCTTAGGGTGGTGGAGCGCTTGACGCTGGAGAATGGCCTGCGGCTGGCGCTGGAACGGAAAGAATTTTTCCTCGTCTATCAACCTCAGGTGAGCATCGCCACCGGAGAAATCACTGGGTTGGAGGCGCTTCTCCGCTGGCAACATCCTCGGCTAGGCCTGGTATCGCCAGACAAGTTCATAAGGATTACGGAGAATACCGGCTTGATCGTGGGTATCGGCGAGTGGGTGCTCAGGACCGCATGCCAGCAGGCTAAGAAATGGCAGGATGAGGGGCTTCCGGTGGTGCCGATGGCGGTCAATGTGTCGGCCGTCCAGTTTCGCCAGCAGGACTTCCCCGATCTCATCCGGAGTGTGCTGGTGGAGACTGGCGTGGCCCCGCACTTGCTAGAACTTGAGCTTACGGAAACCCTGCTCCTGTCGAATGCAGACCGGATCTTCGTGGTTCTCCAGGACCTGAAGGCAATGGGGTTAAAGCTGGCCATCGACGATTTCGGTACGGGTTATTCCAGCCTGAGCTACCTGCGGCAGTTTCCGGTCGACAAGCTAAAGATCGATCGTTCCTTTATTCGGGATCTGGCTATCAATCCTGACGACGCCGCCATTACCGGTGCAATCATCGGAATAGCCAGGGATATGAATATCAAAGTAGTCGCAGAAGGAGTAGAAAACGAAGCGCAGCTGGATTTTTTACGGGCACACAAGTGCGGCGAATTTCAGGGTTACCATTACAGCCCGCCCCTGACGGTCGATAAGTTGGTCGACAAACTGCGCGGGGAGTCGGCTTACCCGGTGTGTTACTCCGGGGCCGAGGCGATTACGCCAGCCGCCAGGTAGATGAGACGGTAACTCCCGCTCCGAGCCAACGGATGGCGACTCTGCAAGCACAGAAGCGGCCAACGATCAGGCCCGGGAGCTCTCTCTATCCACTTCAGAAAACCTCGATTTGCCGGACCAGCAGCCGGCTTCGACCAATTCCAGTTGAAGCAGGTTGCGCCGCGAGCCGATAGATAAAAATGAAGCTTCAGCTTCCTCGAGATGAAGTGTGTTTCCTGAAACTGATGGAATCGCGTCCGGTGCTCTGCTGGCTGCCGTGCAACAATCGGCGGACGCCATTGTCATTACCGACACAAACGGGATCATCCAGTACGTGAATCCCGCGTTCAGCCGGCTGACCCGTTATTCCCGGGAGGAAGCTCTGGGCCAAAATCCGCGCATCCTCAAATCAGGCCTGCAGGCTCCGGCATTCTACGCGGAGATGTGGACCACGATCAGCTCCGGGCGGGTGTGGAACGGCGAGGTGATCAACCGGCGTAAGGACGGAACGGTCTATGCCGAAGAGATGCAGATCACACCTGTGCAGGACTCCGGCGGGAACATTGTCAGCTACATCGCAATTAAGCGGGACGTGACCGAAAAGCGGGCGGGAGAGGAAGCGCAAAGGCTGCTGGCCTCGATTGTGGAGTCTTCCGACGACGCCATTTACGCCGTCATGCTGGATGGGACCATCATCAGTTGGAACCGGGGTGCGGAGGAATTACTCGGGTACTCGAGCCAGGAAATTCTGGGCAAGAACGTTGCCATTCTCGTTCCCCCGGCCTATCGCAACGAAGCGCGCCAATGTCTCAAGACGATTCAGTTCGGAGGCAGCATCAGCCGCTTTCGCACGGTCCGCCAGGGGAGATACGGAAGTCCGATTAGTGTATCGCTCTCGCTTTCACCCATCCGGAATACCGACGGGGAGATCGTGGGCGCCTCCAGCATCGCCCATGACATCAGCAAATTCTTGCGAGCCGAGCGGAAGCTGCGGGAAGGTGAAGAGCGCTTCCGAGCAGTCTTTGAAAATGCGCCTTTTGGTATGTGCGTGACCGGGTTGGACGGTCGCTTCATCCAGGTGAACGCTGCCTTTTGCCGAATTCTGGAATATTCCGAAGCGGAACTGCTGGCCACCACCTGGAAAAATCTGATCCACCCTGAGGATATGGATGCTGCCCTGGCCGACAAAGAGCAGTTGAAGCGAGAGCCAGGAAAAAGCCTGGAGTCGGAAAGACGTTATGTGAAGCGCAGCGGAAAGGTATTGCTGGGCCGTCAGAGATCGTTTTTGGTACGAGACGGGGAAGGGAAGCCGCTCTATTTTGTGGTCCACGCAGAAGACATTACCGAGCGCAAACGGACGGAGGAGGCGTTGCGCGAGAGTGAAGAGCGCTTTCGGGTCATGGCTGACGGATGCCCGATGCCGATCTGGACGACCAATGCCGAAGGAGGGATTCAATTCACCAATCGCGTCTTCCACCAGTTTTCCGGTGTTCCTCAGGGAGAACTGGATGGACAGAAATGGGAACTGCTGATTCACCCCGACGATAAGGCAGCGTTTCTGGGCGAAACCGAGCGCGCGCTGCGGACGCGCACGACGTTCAAGGCCGAAGCACGCATGCGCAGAGCCGACGGGGAATGGCGGTGGCTGGTGGTGTACACCGAACCGCGTTTTTCGCCTGACCGGGAATTCCTGGGGCATGCCGGCCTCAGTGTGGACATTACCGAGCGCAAGCAGGCCGAGCAAGCCTTGCAGAGCAGCGAGCAGAAGTTTCGCCAACTGGCAGAAAACGTTCGAGAAGTCTTTTGGATGATGAATGCAGCCGGCAGCGAGATTCTCTACGTAAGCCCGGTATACGAACAGATCTGGGGCCGGAACTGCCAGAGTCTTTACCAGAACCCGATGGACTGGATGGAAGCCATTCATCCCGACGATCGCCAACGGGCACACCAGATATTCGAGCAGCAATTGCAGGGCGAGAACATCGATTCTGAATACCGAATCTGTACCCCGGACGGGAAAGAGAAATGGATCCTGGATCGGGCGTTTCCCATTCGTGATGATGCCGGCCAACTGATTCGTGTGGCCGGAATCGCTGAAGAGATCACCGAGCGCAAGCAAGCGGAGCAATCCCGGCAGTTTCAGCACTCTCTGATTCGCGCCATCCTGGAGGTGTCGCTGGATGGGATTCTGGTCGTAACGCAGGATGGTTTCATTGCCTCGCACAACCAAAGGCTGCTGGAGCTTTGGCGCATCGACCCCGGATCGATGCTGAGACATTCCTCCGATGACCTCACGCACGTTCCGGACCGGACGCTGCTGAATGCAGTCCTGGATCGCGTTAAGGACCCGGAACCCTTTTTAAAAAGGGTACAAGAGCTTTATGCCGACCCTGAGGCCAGCGATAACTGCGAGATTGCCTTGAAGGATGGCCGGACGCTGGAACGCTATTCGACCGGTGTCCATAGTGAAAGCGATCAGCCCCTGGGACGGGTGTGGTTCTTTCGCGACATTACCGAGCGCAAGCAAGCCGAGCAAGCCTTGCAGAGCAGCGAGGAAAAGTTTCGCCAACTGGCGGAAAACGTTCGGGAAGTCTTTTGGATGATGAACGCAGCCGGCACTGAGATTCTCTACGTAAGCCCGGTATACGAACAGATCTGGGGCCGGAGCTGCCAGAGTCTTTACCAGAACCCGATGGACTGGATGGAAGCCATTCATCCCGACGATCGCCAACGGGCACACGAGATATTCGAGCAGCAATTGCAGGGACACGACATCGCATCCGAATATCGCATCCACACCCCCGCGGGTCAGCAGAGATGGATCCGGGATCGGGCATTTCCGGTTCGTGACCAGGATGGTCAGATGATTCGGGTGGTGGGGATCGCCGAAGAATTCACCGAACAGAAGGAGGCCAACACGCAGTTGAAGGAAGCCGCCGACCGTCTGACCCTGGCTGTGCGCGCAGGCGAAGTAGGCATCTGGGACTACAACGTCGTAGAAAATCGTCTGGTCTGGGACGACCAGATGCTGATGCTCTACGGAATCTCGCGGGATCAGTTCTGCGGCGCCTATGGGTCATGGCAGGCGGCGCTTCACCCGGAAGACCGGCAGCGGGGGGACGAAGAGATTCAACTGGCATTGCAGGGCCGGAAGGATTTCAACACCGAGTTTCGCGTGATCTGGGCGGACGGAAGTATCCACAGTATTCGCGCGCTGGCCCTGGTACAGCGTGATACATCCGGCAATCCGGTGCGCGTCATCGGCACCAACTGGGACATTACTACTCAGAAGGAGGCAGCGGATAAGCTGACGAAGAGTAATTGTGAGCTGGAAGTGGCCACCATCCGGGCACAGGCACTGGCCGTGGAGGCGGCCCAGGCCAATGCTGCCAAAGGCGAGTTTCTGGCCACCATGAGTCATGAGATTCGCACGCCCCTGAACGGCATCATCGGGATGACCGGTCTGCTCATGGATACAGAGTTGAACGACGAACAGCGGGGATATACCGAACTGTTGCACGGCAGCGGCGAATCACTGCTCCGCCTGATCAATGACATTCTCGACTTCTCGAAGATGGAGGCCGGAAAGATCGAATTAGAGGCGATTGATTTTGATCTACACAGCTTGCTGGATGATTTTGCCGCCGCATTAAGCGTGCGGGCATTAGAAAAAGGCCTGGAGTTTTTCTGCAGCACCGAACCAGCGGTACCTGTGCTGCTCAGGGGCGATCCGGGCCGGCTGCGTCAGATCCTCAACAATCTGGCGGCCAACGCCATCAAGTTTTCCGAGCAGGGCGAAGTGGAAGTCCTCGTCCGCCTGGAAGAAGACAGAAAAACTGAATGTAAGCTGCGTTTTTCGGTGCGCGATCAAGGTATCGGAATACCGCCCAACAAAATCGCCACTCTGTTCGATAAGTTCACCCAGGTGGATGCGTCGACCACGAGGAGGTATGGAGGGACTGGCCTGGGATTGGCTATTTCCAAGCAGTTGGCCGGGATGATGGGAGGCGAAGTCGGGGTGGTCAGCCAAGAGGGCAAAGGCTCGGAGTTCTGGTTCACCGTGGTGGTGGCCAAGCGGGCTGGAAAGCCGCGGGACAAAAGTGAGGAACTGGCCAGCTTAGCGGGGGTGCGGATCTTGATCGTGGATGACAACGCCACCAGCCGGAAAATCCTGTCTACGCGAATGACCTCCTGGGGCATGAGGACGGCGGACGCCGAAGACGGCCTGCAGGCTCTGCGGGCGCTTCATCAAGGTGTGGACGAGGGTGATCCCTTTCTTTTGGCGGTGATCGACATGCAGATGCCAGGCATGGATGGAGAAACTCTGGGCCGGAAAATCAAGAGCGATCCGAAGCTGGCCAGGACGCAGTTGATAATGCTGACATCGATAGAAGGCCGGGAGGGCGCTCGCCGCTTTGCGGAGATTGGCTTTGCCAGTTATGCTACCAAACCCATGCGACACCAGGAACTGCTGCATGTTTTATCAGCCGTGCTAGCCGGCCCATCCAGCAGCAGTGCCCGGCCCATCGAGACCGGCCATTCGTTGGTGGATTCGGTGGGGCGCTTCGCCGGTGTCCGGGCGCATATATTGCTGGCCGAGGACAATGTCACCAATCAGCAGGTAGCTTTAGGCATTCTCAGAAAGCTTGGCCTTCGGGCCGACGCTGTGGCCAGCGGTCAGGAGGCAATCAGGGCGCTGGAAACAATCTCTTATGACCTGGTGCTAATGGATGTGCAGATGCCGGAGATGGATGGCATCGAGGCCACCAGGCAGATTCGCAGTTCGGAATCCGGAGTTCGCAACCACCAGATTCCGATTATTGCCATGACTGCGCATGCTCTTGAAGGAGACCGGGAATGGTGCCTCAAGGCCGGCATGGACGACTATCTGGCCAAACCAATATCCGCACAGACCCTGGCTGGGGTTCTATCGCATTGGTTGCCGGCGCCCAATCACCAATTAAGCCGGCGGAATAGAGAAAAAGTTCTTCCTGCCGAATCCCCGGCTCCAGTGGTCTTCGACCGGCAAGGCATGATGGAGCGCCTGATGAACGACGAAGATCTGGCCAGAGTAGCCACACAGAGTTTTCTGAGTGACATTCCAAATCAGATCGCAGCGCTGCGGCACAATCTTGAACTTTCGGACTTAAATGGCGTCTCCCGCCTGGCTCACAGCGTCAAAGGGGCGGCCGCTAATGTCGGCGGCGAAGCGCTGCGTGCTCTGGCCTTCGAGATGGAGAAAGCTGGCCAGATGGGTGATATGAATTTTGTTGCAGCCCATATGGCTGACTTGGATCGCCAGTTTCTTCGACTGAAGGATGCAATGACAAAATCGGCCTGAAGCAGCACGGATGAAGGAGCAGCCCACTATGAAAACTGTGATTGTTGCCGGAGATTTCACCATCATTGGTTTATCAAGGCAGGTGCAGACCTGGAGCCGTTGATCGAAAAGGGACCTATCGATGCGCGTTTTAGTTGCCGATGACGATTACACATCCCGCACCGTGCTGGCTGCCATGTTGGCAAGAGAGGGCCACCAGGTGGAAACCGTTGTCGATGGTGCCGAAGCTTGGAAGGTTTTGCAGCAACCGGATGCGCCCGAGTTAATTATTCTTGACTGGGTAATGCCCGAAATGAACGGGCCGGATGTGGCCCGTCTGGTTCGCAGCCTGAAGTCGGAGAAGCCGCCCTATATCTTGATGCTGACCGCTCGGGATCAAAAGGCTGACATTGTCGCCGGGCTGGAGGCGGGAGCGAATGACTATGTAACCAAACCGTTCGACGGGGGTGAACTCTGTGCGCGTCTGGGAGTCGGTCGCCGCATGATCGAAATGCAGACCGCTCTGCTCCGCAGCCAGCAAGCCCTGGCCCACCAGGCCAGCCACGACTCCTTGACCGGCCTGCTCAATCGCCAGGCCATCTTAGACAAGCTGCAGAGTGAAGTTGCGCGTGCCAGCCGCAAAGCCGAAGAATGGGGGGTTGGAGTATGCGACCTGGACCACTTCAAAGGAGTTAACGATTCTCATGGCCATCAGACCGGTGATGATGTACTCCGCGGCTTCGCCCAGATCCTGATCGATAATTTGAGACCCTACGATTCGGCGGGGCGCATCGGCGGAGAGGAGTTTCTGGTCGTTGCGCCGGCGGTCGCGAATATGGATTCGGTCTCGCTATTTCACAGATTGCGCGTCGAAGTAGCTACCAGCAAGATTCCTACCCGAACGGGATTGCACTCCATCACGGTCAGTATAGGGGTGGCATCCGCCATGCCGGGAGCCACGGCGGACGATATGCTGGCTGCGGCCGATGCAGCCCTGTATCGCGCCAAGGCGGAGGGCCGCAATCGTGTTGCCTATGACGATTCACTCTGCTTACATTGCAGCCAACGGCGGTAAGCATTACTGCTTGCCTGGCCGTTCGGCGACTGAGGAATCTGGACCGCAGCAACTCTCAACCCCAAGCACAGATTCCGGTAGGGCCTCCGCATCGTCTACTGGGGTCACGTGATCGGACTTAGCCAGCAAGCTGCCAACTGATGCGGCACCTCCGACATCCGACCAGGCATCACAAACTGAGCTAAAGTTTACGAAGTGACGGCCAGTTCCTGCTTCCAGGCCAGCTCAATTTCCTCCAACTCAGCTTCGGTCAACCTGACTTCCCCGGCAGTGACCACGCCTCGCGCCTGATTACGGTTACGCATGCCGACAATCGCTCCGGTCAGGGCAGGATTCGTCAGTGTCCAGGCAATGGCAACCTCGCCCGGCGAGCAGTTGTGGCGCGCACCGATTTCGCGCAGCAATTGCACCAGACGCAGATTGTGCGACAAGCGCGGCTCCTGAAAGTTGGCGTCGTGTCGCCGCCAGTCGTCGGCCGCCAGCGCAGCAATACGGGCCCGCGTCATCGCCCCGGTCAGCAGTCCTGAGTACATTGGCGAGTAAACGATAACGCCAATATCGTTGGCGGCCGCGAAGGGCAGGATCTCCTGCTCCGCACCGCGAGCGATCACCGAGTAGGGTGGCTGTAACGAGGTAATTGGCCCCAGGGCCAGGGCGCGCTGCATTTGGGTCACATTAAAGTTCGAAACTCCCACGTAGCGCACCTTGCCTTCGGCCTGAAGGCGCAGCATCTCGCTCCAGCCTTCCTCGATGTCGGCGTCGGGCTCGGGCCAGTGAATCTGGTAAAGATCGATCACCTCGAGTTGCAGCCGCCGCAGACTGGCTTCGACCTCGCGACGGATCGAGGCCGCTTTGAGCGAGCCAGTGATGTTGCCATGCTCGTCCCAAACGCGTTCTGCTTTGGTGAAGACGTAGGGTTTATTCGACCAGCCTTTGAGCGCGCGGGCAACCACCTCTTCGGAATGTCCCAGCCCGTAGACAGCCGCAGTGTCGATCCAATTGACTCCGTGGTCCAGCGCTTCGTGGATCGCGGAAATAGAGTCCTGGTCGTCCTGAGGGCCCCAACTCCACTGCCATCCGCCACCACCCATGGCCCACGCACCTACGCCGATGGGAGTGATTTTCAAGTCGCTGTTTCCCAGTTGTTTCGTTCTCATTGCTGAATCTCCTTCTTACTTGAGGGCGGAGCAGGCCTCAAACAGAAATCCATGCCGGTCTTCCAACCCGATTTCTGCCCTGGATAGAGCAAGCAGATAGCCATTCCCCGGCAACACTAAACCCGGCTATTCCAAACAATTTGCTACGCTTGCCAAAGCTCGCGAGAAGGTTCCAAACCTGCTCGTCGTCGGAGCTTCGACAGCCCGTCAAACCATGGACAAGACATTGCACAGAAGAACGATTTTGGCGATTCAATGCGCCCCGAAAGCGCCAAGGGGAATCTACTTCAATTGAGGTTTTCGGTTTCCGGCCGGCTCATTACTGTTTTTGGAGAAGTGGATGTCTTCTTTCGAAACGCCTGTTTCTGCAATCCCTGCAGCCCCCGCTGATCCTTATGGCGCTTTGCTGGAAATGTCGCGAGCACTGGCTGCGCACACCAGCGTAGACGAGTTGGTGCGAGAGGTTGGGCGGCGGCTGTACAAGCTTCTCGACTTCACCTACCTGACCCTGATGATCCACGACGACCAACGCGATGTGATGCTCACGCACACCGTGCATACGCAGCAGCCCGGTCCGGTCGCCGATCCCGAATATTCCATGGAACAGTCGCCTTCGGCCGGAGTGTGGCGGACACAGGAACCGCTGCTGGTAGGCGACATTGCCGAGGAGAACCGGTATCCCGTGGTGATGAAATTCTTTCTGCAGAACGGGGTGCGATCCTTTTGTATCGTGCCGCTTACCACCGCGACCCGCCGGATTGGAGCGCTAACCTTTGGCAGCTCTCACCTTCACGCCTACGATCCCGCCGACCTGGAGTTGCCCTGCCTGGTAGGGGCTCAAGTCGCAGTCGCGGTAGAAAACGCCATCAACTATCAGGCAGCGCGCGAACTTCAAAACGACCTGCTCCGCGAACGCGATCGGCTGAAGATGTTGCTCGATATCAACAATGCGGTGACTTCGAATCTGGGGCTGGCCGATTTGCTGCGGGCCATCGCCAGCAGCGTCCGCAAGGCGATTCAGTGCGACGCCGCCTACGTCTCGAGGCTGGAAAAGAACAAGAAGTCGCTGAAAGTGCGCGGCCTGGATTATCCCGATCCGCGCGGCGCATTAGCGGAAGGCACATTGATCCCAATGGAGGGCTCCATCTCCGGCCGGGTATTTCACAGCGGAGCGCCGTTTATCTTTGGAAAAATACCCGAAGGTCTCGGCCGGGAATCGCTAATGCTCATGCAGGTGGAACAGTTTCAGTCAGGGTGTTTCGTTCCCATCCAGCGCGACGGCAAGACTCTGGGGCTGCTGCATCTGCTGGATCGCTCGCAAGATTTCTTCACCAAGGCCGACGGCGAGCTGCTGGAACAGATCGCGCGCCAGTTGGCCATCGCTCTGGACAACGCTTTGAAATACGAGGAAGCCCAGCAATCCCGTGGGCAGATTGCAGAGCAGGCACGATATTTGCGCGACGAACTGCGTCGCGAGCATAACTTCGACGAGATTCTCGGCGATAGTGCTGAGTTGCGCAAGGTGTTGAGCGAGGTCGCCACGGTTGCGCCCACCGGATCGACGGTGCTCATCCAGGGCGAAACCGGTACCGGCAAGGAGCTGATCGCGCGCGCCATTCACAACCTGAGCGCCAGCCGCGAAGATATCTTTGTCAAACTGAATTGCGCCGCCATTCCCTCCGGATTGCTGGAGAGCGAACTGTTCGGTCATGAGCGGGGTGCCTTCACCGGCGCCATCGCGCAGAAGAAAGGGCGTTTCGAACTCGCCGACAAAGGCACGCTCTTCCTCGACGAGATCGGCGATATTCCTCTGGAACTCCAGCCTAAGCTGCTTCGCGTTTTGCAGGAACAAGAGTTTGAACGCCTGGGCAGCAGCCATTCGATACACGTGAGCGTACGGCTGATCGCGGCCACCAATCGTGACCTGGCAAAGATGGTGGAAGAGGGCCAGTTTCGTGCCGATCTATACTACCGGCTTAACGTTTTCCCGATTTCGCTTCCTCCGCTGCGTCAGCGTCGCGACGACATTCCCATACTCGCGGTTAGCTTTGTTGAAACCTTCGCTCGCCGTATCGGCCAGCCGATTCACACGGTCCCCGACGAGGTGATCGAGTCTCTCAAGCAATACTCATGGCCAGGCAATATTCGCGAACTGCAAAATGTGATCGAGCGCGCCGTCATTCTGTCCAAGGACGGAGTCTTGCGAACGCCTGAACTACAGAAGGAACCGCCGGCTACCCGGCTTGCCGCAGAGCCACTGCAGTCATTGGATCCGGAAAAGCCGAAGACCCTGGTGGAAGCCGAGCGGGAATACATCACCGAAATTCTGCGCAAAGCCAACTGGGTACTCAGCGGCCGCGACGGGGCTGCGGTCAAGCTGGGTATCCCCAGGACGACGCTGCTTTACAAGATGCGCCAGCTGGGAATTCCTCGTCGCCCGGAACAATAAACAACGTCTATTGTCCTGAATTGTCCGTGGCGGAAGGATTCACGACTTGCGACGGCTGCGCCTGCGACATCGTTGCCCGGTCGAGTTGGTGGATGTCGGGCAGCTGCGAAGTGTCCCAGCGAGTGCCAATCGCCGCATGCGGCAAAACTGTTCTTGATTAAGCAATCTGCCGGGCGAGGCGGTGTTGTGACATGGAAGCTGCATTCGAGTGGCCCAGTTGTTCTTGACAGAAAATGTCGATGATTCGACAGCCGAACCAGAACGTCGAAGCAGACAGATCTCGTTCGCGGCGCAAAACAACGTGAAACGCTGGCATGAGTCGGCACCACACTTTGGTAGCTGAGGTGCTTTGACATTGGAGAGGAACAACGATGTCGAAGAATCTTGCTAAGCCACTACTGCAATTGACGCTGTTGACCATGACACTTGTCGCAAGCTCGATGTGGGCCGCGGCTGCCGATCAGGCTTCGGGCAGCAGCACCTTTCAGACCAACTGTGCTGCGTGTCATGGCCAAGATGGCGCCGGTACAGCAGCAGGGCGCAGTCTGAACGTAATCGACTTGCGCTCAGCGGCAGTGCAGAGCCAGTCGAACGAGCAGCTGCAGCAGATCGTCAAACATGGTATCAACGATATGCCGGCTTTCAGCGACAGTCTGACGGACCAGCAGATCGCGGCCGTGGTCGCGCACGTTCGCAGCTTCGGCAAACAACAGGGTTCGATGGTCAGTCATTGAACCGCTCAGGTGGGGACGGGCTTTAGCTGCTGCTTCGCGGGGAATCGACGGGCAGGATGTTTTAGCCTGCCAACGAGTTGTGCCTCTTAGCACACTGCATGTGTGATATGTCTCATGGCTGAACCTGCTGGGCTGTGATAAACCAGTATGTACCGCCAAGCCGGCCGCAGAGCCGGCCGCGAGCCAACTATGAGCCATTCCGTTTTGCGGAGTACTTGCTCCGTCTCTTCATCCTGGCAAATTCAAGCGCGCAACCTGTCTCACTTTCCTCAACCGGAACTGGGGGAGGCAATATGTTGAGATCGCTCTTCATAGGGCTTTCCGAAAGCAAGGGGTTACGCAACTTCGCAGAAAAATCGCCGCTGGGACTTCGGTTTTCTCAGCGCTTTGTTGCCGGTACCGACCTGTCCGATGTGATTCGCGCCGCCCAGGTGGTCAACGAGTGGGGCGCGGGCGTCAGCATCGACAACCTGGGAGAAAACGTTACTAATGCCGAGGAAGCCAAGCATAGCGCCGAGCTTTACCACCACATGCTGGACGAGATTTCTCAACGCAAATTGAACGCTAACATCAGCCTCAAACTCACGCACATGGGTTTGGATGTGAGTGAAGAACTGGCGTTCGGTCTGGTGACCGAACTGGTGGACCACGCGGTGCACATTAATAACTTTGTTCGCGTGGACATGGAGGGCTCGCCCTACACGCAACGCACCATAGATTTCGTGCGGGGCTTGCATCGGGAGCCGGGACACTCCGGCCGCGTGGGAACCGTGATTCAGTCGTATATGTATCGCAGCGAGAAAGATGTAAACGACCTGCTGTCAGAGCGTATCCGCATCCGGCTTTGCAAAGGCGCTTACAAGGAACCGCCCGACATCGCCTTTCCCAAGAAGGAAGATGTGGACGCAAATTACCTGAAGCTCGCCCGGACTCTCATGAAAAGCGGCGTGTTTCACGGCATCGCCACGCACGATGAGAGGATCATCACCGAGATCAAACAGTTCGCCAAGGCGGAGAATATTCCGGCGTCGGCTTACGAGTTTCAGATGCTGTATGGCGTGCGCCGTGATCTGCAGCAGCAACTGGTGCGCGAGGGTTATGGGCTGCGGGTTTACATACCGTTTGGATCGGAGTGGTATCCGTACTTCATGCGCCGCTTAGCCGAGCGCCCGGCGAATGTGCTGTTTATAGCGAAGAATATGTTTCGGCAATAAGGGGCCTGCTAGTCGCTAGTCGCTGCTTCTAATCCCCCGGCTCGAAGCGGTAACCCACCCACGGCTCGGTAAGAATGTACTTTGGCGAACTGGCCTCGGGCTCCAGTTTCTTGCGTAGCTGTCCCACGAAAACCCGCAGATACTCGTTCTGTTCCACGCTGTTGCTTCCCCACACGGCATTCAAAATCGCTCGATGTGTCAACACCTTCCGGGGATGCTGCGCCATATAGAGCAGCACGTCAAACTCCTTCGGCGTCAGATGCACGTCGCGTCCAGCCAGGCTGACGGAATGGGCATCGAGGTCGATCTGGAAGTCGCCAGCCTTGATCCTGGTCTGGGGCGCACTGGCATTGGGCGGCGAGCGCCGCAAGGCAGCGCGCACGCGGGCCAGCAACTCGCCGGTGCTGAATGGCTTGGTGATGTAATCGTCAGCGCCGGAATCCAGAGCTTCAATCTTGCTGCGCTCTTCGCCGCGCACCGAGAGCACCAGAATCGGCACTTGCGAGAATTTGCGGAGGTCCCGGCATAGCTCGACGCCGTTCATGTTGGGCATGGCAAGATCGGTGATCACCAGATCGGGCGCGAAGTCTTTCACGATCTCCAGCGCAGTTTCGCCATCGTTGGCGACGCGGATTTCGTAGCCTTGGGCGTTCAGGCTGGTACGCAAGACCCGGGTAATTTGCGGCTCGTCGTCAACCACCAGGATGTGCGGGCGAGTGGGCATTACGCCTCCTGCTTCACGATATGGACATCGACGGCCGGCGCGTCGCGCAGGAAACGGTGTACTGCCGAAAGAAAAAGATAGCGACGCCAGCCGCTGCTGGCCGAATGTCCGAAGATCACCTGGGTAATATGTTTTTCGCGAACGAACTCTGCCATAGCGTGCGCGACTTCTTTATTCTTCAGCCTGACCACCTGAGCACCCAGATTCTCGGCAAAGCGAAAGTTGGCCTGCAGCGAACGTTGGCGTTCGGGATCGTCATCCGCACCGATATCGACGTAGACCACGAACAGTTCTCCGTTGATGGCTTGCGCCATACGGGACGCGCGAGCCACCAGGTATTGTCCCGCCGGATTGGAACTGATCCCCACCGCGATGCGTTCTCCAACCTGCAGATCGCGGCCAGAAGGGGAGCCCTCGCGGTCAATGTAAGGTTCCAGACTGCGGTCGACTACCTGGGCTACATGACGCAGGGCGATCTCGCGCAACGCAATTAGGTTGCTCGGCCGAAAGAAGCTGCCCAAAGCGCGATCTACCCGCTCCAGGGGATAAATATCGCCACGGCGCATGCGAGTTTGCAGCGCCTCCGGAGTGACGTCGGCCAAGACAATTTCGTCGACCCGCTTCAGCACCCAGTCGGGAACCGTCTCGCGCACCAGCACGCCGGTAATCTTGTGCACCATGGGCGTGACGCTTTCCAGATGTTGCACATTCATGGTTGAAACTACGTCGATCCTGGCGTCGAGCAGTTCAAAAACGTCTTCGTAACGCTTGTGATGTTTGCTGCCTTCAATGTTGGTGTGCGCCAGTTCGTCTATCAGTACTACTTGAGGATGACGCGCGAGAATGGCATCCACATCCATTTCTTCGAAGATGGTGCCTTTGTAGTTGATCTGTCTGCGAGGCACGGTTTCCAGCCGGGCGGCGAGTTCCTGGGTACCCTTGCGGCCGTGGGTCTCCACAACCCCGATCACCACGTCTTCGCCGCGACTCTGGCGGCGAATCGCCTCGCTCAACATGGAATAGGTCTTGCCGACGCCGGGGGCGTATCCGAGAAACAGCTTGAACACGCCGCTCTTCTTCTCGGGAGGAGTTTCCTCCAGCCATTGCTCGGGCGTCTTTGGCATGCGCACTTATTCTGCGGCACAGAAGGCGAAAAGTCGATTCGGTACAATCGTGCGGTGCCTATGCAGCTGGAATCCACGCAGAGGGAAGGGCGGTCGCGGCCAGCTTTTTCATTGGTTCAGCTGAAAGCCGCTCTGTACCGCTATGCCGTGGCGATAGGAACCATCGCCATTGTGGTGGTCGCCTATCTGCATCTGCCGGTGAATCCCACCACGGTAGCGCTGACTTTCCTGCTGGTGGTGCTGGGAGTTGCCAGCCGCTGGGGCTTGACGATCGCCACCACCACCGCGGTGATCGCCACGCTCGCGTTCAACTACTTTTTCCTGCCGCCAATCCGCACCTTCACTGTCGCCGATCCTCAGAACTGGGTTGCCTTGCTGGCGTTTCTGGCCAGCGCTATCCTGGCCAGCAGGTTGTCAGAGCGGGCCCGGCGCGAAGCAGAAAATGCCACCCGCCGCCGCAAAGAAGTAGAGCGGCTGTACTTTCTGAGCCAGCAACTGCTGGCCACGGAAAATGTGATGGAGTTGCTCAACTCCATTCCGCACTACGTCCTCGACGCTTTTGGATTGCAAGCTGCCGCCATGTACCTGCCCAAGCGCAAAGAGTTTTATCGCACCGGGCTCGATCATCCTGAACTCAGCGAGGATCAACTGGAATCGGTTAGTGGCCGGGGCGAGCTGGTCGTGGATGAAGAGCGGCAATTGTGTTTTGTGCCACTGCGCATTGGCGTGCGGCCCGTAGGCAGCCTGGGGCTGGAAGGCGCGGTGCTATCGCGCGAGACCCTGGAGGCGGTTGGCAGCCTTATTGCCATCTCGATCGAGCGCGCCGGAGCGGTAGAAACTCTGACCCGTGCGGAAGCCGCTCGCGAGAGCGAGAAGCTGCGCTCGGCGTTGCTGGACAGTGTTACTCACGAATTCCGCACGCCGCTCACCGCTATCAAGCTTTCCGTGACTACGCTGCTGGCGCCCGATCCCGTAGCCGCAGATGCGAGGCATGAGCTGCTCACGGTCATCGATGAAGAAACCGACCGGCTGAACCGGCTGGTGGGGGAAGCGGCGGAGATGGCGCAGCTCGATGCCCAGCAGGTGGAGTTGCGGCGTGAGTCCCACAATGTGGGAGATGTGGTAGCGGTCGCGCTGGAAAGATCGAAGCAGGCGCTCGCCGGGCGGGAGCTGCAAACCGCAATTCCGCCGGAAGTACCGCCGGTCAGGGTCGATCTGGAGCGGGTTGCCGAGGTGCTGGCGCAGCTGCTGGAGAATGCCGCCAAGTATTCGCCTTGCGGCACGCCCATTACTATCAGCGCGGAGCCGAAAGGGAAGATGGTAAGTATCAGCGTGGCCGACCGCGGTCCAGGAATCGACGATATGGAGCAGTCGCTGATCTTCGAGAAGTTCTATCGCGGGCGCGATCAGCGTTACCGCGTCCAAGGCACCGGCATGGGGCTGGCGATCGCCAAAGCTATCGTGGAGGCCCACGGCGGAACCATTGGCGTGACCTCGCAACTGGGGAGCGGCTCAGTGTTTCACTTCACGCTTCCGATCAACACTTAGCGGCCGGCTGCGATTACGGCATCTCAATATCCTTTTTCTTTGTCGACCACCCACCATAGCGGCTTGCCTGTGAGGAAGCGGCGCAGGTTTTCCGTGTACTGTCTGTGGTGACGCTCCCACATGAAATCGGTGAGTCCCGCAATGTGGGGGGTAATCAGGACATTGTCCATCTCCCACAGCGGCGACTCCGGCGGCAGGGGTTCCTCGCTGGTGACATCCAGAGCCGCGCCGGCAAAACTCCTGGCCCGCAATGCACGCACCAGCGCGTCCTCGTCGATGAGCACGCCCCGGCCCACATTGATCAAATATGCCTCCGTTCGAAGCTGCGCCAGCTGCTGGGCGTTCATCAGATGATGCGTCCTGGGCGTGACCGGAATCGCCAGTACCACAATGTCTGACTCGCTCAAGGCCTCATCGAGACTATCCAACCCACACATCACGTCGACGCCTTCGCAGGGCCGCTCCGGATGCTCGCGAACGCCTACGACTCGCATGCCCACCGCGCTCGCCAGGCCGGCAAGCGGTCGCCCGATTCCCCCCAGTCCCACAATCGTCATGGTTGCACCATTTAATTCGCGTGGCCGCGGACTGGCCTGCCACAGATCGTGCTGGGCCCAATGCTTCTGCTGCTGAAACCTCACCGCCTGCGGCAGCCGCTTGGCCAGAGCGAAAGCCAGAGCCATAGCGTGCTCGGCGACGACGGGCCCATGCACATCGCGCGCGTTGGTGACCACGATATCGCTAGCCAACAACTCGGGCGACATCAGCGCGTGCACCGCGGTCGCCGTCGAATGGATCCACTTCAGCTTCCTGGCGGCCTGGATCTGCTCTCCGCGGAGCGACCAGGAGATCGCAATGTCAGCGTCGGCAATCTCTTCGGTCACCCGGTCGTAGCTGGAAAGGTGTGCCACTTCGAGCTGCGGAAAATCGCGCCGCAAGCGCTCAGCGAACCACTCCGGCGCCTGCCAAAGTCCAAAGCGGTGATGGACGGCAATGAGGAGTTTCATGAAAGCCGCACTTGGCAGTTAGCAGTTGGCAATTGGCCCGAACCGCGGCTAAAGCCTGCTTCCGGAGGTGGGATTTTCGTCGGCTTAAGGCCCACGCTTCCACCCAACAACGCTCCCTAGGCCGGCCGCCAAGTGCTAAGTGCCAAATGCCAACTGCTAAGTGCTAACGAACACCCGCAGATCGTGGCCCGTCATCTCCTTGGGCTGGGCGATACCAAGCATGCCGAGCATGGTCGGTGCGATGTCTTGCAGAGCGCCATCAGGGCGCAGAGTGAAGCGGCGCGCATCGCCCTTGAAATTCGCGGGCGTCACCGCGTGCTCGGCGACGACAATGAACGGAACCGGGTTCGTGGTATGCGCGGTCTGCGGACCGCCGGTTGCGGGATCGATCATCTGCTCCGCGTTGCCGTGGTCGGCGGTGATAATCATCGCTCCGCCATATTGCCGCAAGGCCGCGTAAATCTGGGCGAGGCAGGCGTCCACGGTTTCCACCGCGGTGATGGTCGGCGGAATTTTCCCTGAGTGTCCCACCATGTCGGCGTTGGCGAAGTTCACCACCATCACGTCGAAGGTCTTGCCGGCGATGGCTTTCACTACCGCGTCGGCAATGCCCTGCGCCGACATCTCGGGCTTCAGATCGTACGTTGCGACCTTGGGAGATTGCACCAGCACCCGCTCTTCGCCGGGAAACGGCTTCTCCACGCCACCATTGAAGAAATAAGTGACATGCGCGTACTTCTCGGTCTCAGCCACGCGCAGGTTACGCAGGCTGCGATCGGCCATCACGTTGGCCAGGATGTTGGTCAGCGATTCGGGCGGCGAGACCACTGGCAAGGTGAAGTGCTTGTCATACTGCGTCATACAAACGTAGGTGAGATCTTTGGGAACGCGATTGCGCGGAATCTCGCGGTCCAGATCTTCCGAGCCTTCCAGTTCGCGGCCATCCTGCGGGGTGAAGTGGCTGTTGCGGGCCAGGCAGCGCGTGATCTGGCGGGCGCGATCGGCGCGAAAGTTGAAGTTGATGCAAACGTCGCCGTCGCGGATGTTGCCCAGTGGCTCGCCGCGATTGTCCGTGACCACGAACGGGATGATGAACTCGTCAGTGACTCCCCGGTTGTAAGACTCCTTCACGCCCTGCACGGGATCGACGTAGCGGCCGCCCTCGGCATCGCCGAACACCATCGCGTCGAAGGCCTTCTTCTCGCGATCCCATTTCTTGTCGCGATCCATGGCGTAGTAGCGGCCACTGACAGTGGCCACCTTGCCGACACCGTACTCGCGCATCTTCTGCTGCAACTGTTCGATGTAGCTGGCACCGTTCGTGGGCAAAGTGTCGCGTCCATCCATGAAGCAGTGGACGAAGACGCGGTCCACGCCGTTCTGCTTGGCCATGCGTAAGAGGGCGTAAAGGTGGTTCTGGTGCGAATGTACCCCACCGTCAGACAGCAATCCAAACAGGTGTAGCCGCCGGTCGCCGGTTCGCGCCTGCTTGATCGCATTGACGAGTACGGGGTTGGAATAGAACTCGCCATTCTCGATCATGAGATCGATCTTGGTGATGTCCATATAAACCACGCGTCCGGCGCCGATATTGAGATGTCCAACCTCGCTGTTGCCCATCTGTCCAGTCGGCAGGCCAACGTAGCGGCCGCTGGTGTGGATAAGCGTGTTGGGATATTCGGCGAGCAGACGATCGTAGGTAGGCTTGCGCGCCAGCGAGATAGCGTTGGCGTTGGACGGTGGAGCATAGCCCCAGCCATCAAGGATAATCAGGACCAGAGGACGAGGAGGATTCACGTACGCGCCTTTATGGAGATCTTATTTCTCAAATAATCCTCGCTCCAGGTCAGAGCGGGAGAGCTTTAAGTAATCTGCAAACTCGGCGAGAAAGCCACCAGCGTGCCGAGCTCCAGTTCTTTATGTACCGGGATAGTGATGTGGTGCTCCGTTTCGCGAAGACGCGGAGATGGCTGCCGCTTTGCCTCGTAATCTCGTACCCGTAGGGACGGAGCAGCTTCGCCAACTCTGTGCGGCCTTACGTCGCGCGGCAACTTCAAGCGCTGATCACCTCATCGCGAACAAAATGCAGCCTGATAACGGAGGGGATAGCGGAAGCCTCGAAGTGGCAACGTACGGCATCGCGCAGCATCTCCCGTAGTTCCCCCATCGACTCCGCTTGCGTGAAGATGGGATGACCTAACGCACGAGCCTCATAACCCCCTTCTGGCGAACCCTGTACCGCGAAAATAATCTCTGAACCCTTCATCACAAAGCATGATACTCGAAAGGCGATTACCCCAGCGCGGGCGGACCGCAGATCCCTCCGCTCGGACTAAAGTCCTCGGTCGGGATGACAACTCAAATAAGTGTGCGTCCGCAAGAGTCGAATTCGGAGCCTACCCTCGAAGCTTAAACTCGGAGCTGAACTCAGAGTTCAAACCCCGAAACTCAACCCGAAGTTCCATCCGAAACTGCCCTACTTCCCCGCCAACTCTCCGCGATAGTTCAGGGACTTCAATCCCAGGTACCTTGCCGCGGGGCCAAGCTCTTCTTCGATGCGCAGCAACTGGTTGTACTTGGCGATGCGATCGGTGCGCGAGGCCGAGCCAGTTTTGATCTGTCCGGCTCCTGTGGCTACGGCGAAGTCGGCGATGAAGGTGTCTTCTGTCTCACCCGAGCGGTGCGAGATCACCGTGGTGTAGCGGTTCTGGTGCGCCAGATTGATGGCGTCGAGGGTCTCACTGACCGAGCCAATCTGATTCAGCTTGATGAGAATCGAGTTGGCAATGCCGGAGTCGATGCCACGCTGGAAGATCTCGATGTTGGTGACGAAGATGTCGTCGCCCACAAGCTGAATCTTGCTGCCCAGCTCGGCAGTCTGCAGCTTCCAGCCTTCCCAATCGTCCTCAGCAAAGGCGTCTTCCAGCGACACGATGGGATATTGCCGCACCCAGTCGGCCCAGAACTTCACCATGTCTTCGCTGGAGTGCTCACTCTTGTCGGACTTCTTGAAGACATATTTCTTCTTCGCGCTGTCGTAGAACTCGCTGGCTGCCGGATCAAGCGCAATCGCGATCTGCTGGCCCGGCTTATAACCCGCCTGAGTGATGGCTTCGAGGATGGCTTCGATGGCTTCGACATTCGACTTGAGCGACGGGGCAAAGCCGCCTTCGTCGCCGACGGCCGTGCTGTAGCCGCGCTTCTTCAGCACGCCCTTGAGCACGTGGAACGTCTCAACACCCCAGCGCAGTCCTTCGCTGAACGAGGTCGCGCCCACCGGCATGATCAGGAATTCCTGGAAGTCGACGTTATTGTCGGCGTGCGCGCCGCCGTTCAGGATATTCATCATCGGGGTGGGCAGCAGCCCGGCAGTGAATCCGCCGAGATACTGATAGAGCTCGACGCCGAGATGGTCAGCCATGGCGCGAGCTGCGGCCATAGAGACCGCCAGAATGGCGTTGGCTCCCAGCTTGCTTTTGGTCGGCGTGCCGTCCAGCGCCAGCATGGTGTTGTCGATCTCGCGTTGTTCGCTGGCGTCCATGCCTTCCAGCTCAGGGGCGATCACTTCATTGATGTTGTCGACCGCCTTGAGCACTCCCTTGCCGGCATAGCGGGACTTGTCGCCATCGCGCAGTTCCAGCGCTTCGTGCTCGCCAGTTGAGGCTCCGCTGGGCACGGCGGCGCGGCCGCGAGCTCCGCTCTCCAGAATGACGTCGGCTTCGACGGTGGGATTCCCGCGGGAATCCAAAATCTCGCGGGCAACAATCAGCTCAATTTGGGTCATAAAAATCCTGCGTCTCTCGCTGGGAATTTGCTTGCGCGAAGCGGGAGGAATAAGAAACCAGCCATTATACGGGAGCCCGGCGGGCGGGTCGGTGACGCCCAACCTAGCGTAGAAAAAGTCTTAGAGGCCGGCATGGTTATCCCGGAAGTTATCGCAAATTCATGATGCTCTCTGGAAAAGGATTTGCGGCCAGGCTTGGGGTTGGGTATCCTCTTCGCAGCGGTCCAAGTGTACCCGCGAAGGGTCATCGCTGACGTTTGCTGGCTGGCGGTGCGACTGCCTGACGGAGTTCAACACATGTGGAAGCGGAAAGAAGACGAGTACGTCCCCTCTAGCGAGCCGGTCACCAGTGGCTCACCGTCGATGCCGGTCGCGGCTACGCCAGCGCGTACGCCCGAACCGGTGCGCCACGATTCCTTGCGCAGCAACGAAGTCGCAACCATCGGCAAGTCCGTGGTGGTTAAGGGCGAGCTTTCCGGCAGTGAAGATTTGATTGTGGACGGCGAAGTGGAAGGTTCTATCACGCTGCGGGGACAGACCCTGACGATCGGCCCGAATGGCCGGGTGCGGGCCAATATTGAAGCCCGCAATGTGATCGTGCACGGGCGATTAGACGGCGATATTCATGCGACCGAGCGGGTGGAGCTGCGCAAGAGCGCTTCGTTGACAGGAGATATCGCCACCGCGCGAATCTCCATCGAAGACGGCGCCTTCTTCAAAGGTGGCATCGATATTCAGAAGGCAGAACCTGTGCCCAAGATTGAGGCGAAACCACAGGCGGTCGCGGCAGCGGCGCCGGCGTCGATGGCGGCGCAGGGCACTTTGCTGGAACCCAAGAAGATTTAGCCCACCAGCGTAACCTTGCCCGGGCGCAGCGGATGCGCCCCCGGCTTCCCGCCTTGCGCCAGCTATCCGTGGGCCTCATCGCCCAGCAACGTTGATGATGGCGGCATTCTGACCATACAATGGTGCCCAGTGGCTCCCAGCATATTCAGCAGGCTTTTCGGTGGCTCTGGCCGGCAGGGTCTCGACGGGGAAATCGTTTCCGGACAGAAGGTCAGCCGTCGCTCGACGGGCTTCAATGAATTCATTCGCGCCATCTCGCGCGAGGAAGGCTTGAAGGTCCTCGACCTGGGTTCAACCTCGCCCGCCAATATCACCTTCATGACCGGCCTGGGACACAGGTTCCATCAGGAAGATGTGTTGCGTTTAGCCAGCGACAAATCGCTGGTGATTCCCAATGGCGACGGCGGTACCACCATCGATGTCGAACGTTTCTTGCGGGAGAACCTGAACTTCGGCCGGGAAGAGTTTGATGCGGTCATGTTCTGGGACCTGGCCGATTTCCTGGCTGAACCGCTGGTGAAGCCGCTGATCGAACGCATTCACGTGGCGATGAAGCCCGGCGGCATTATGCTGGCTTTCTTTCATACCAAGGATGCCGGTCCTGATGCACCGTTCTATCGCTACAACATTGCGGCCAAAGATACGCTGGAACTACAGCCAGTGCGAGCCTTCCGGTTGCAGCGGGTATTCAATAACCGGCACGTAGAAAACCTGTTCCGCGATTACTCGTCTATTAAGTTCTTTCTGGGACGAGACAATATCCGCGAAGTGCTGGTCATCCGGTAGGAGCGGCTTTTCGCTTTTAGCTCTTCGCTCTTAGAGATCTTGCGGATCGACTCCTATCCACGGTTCGCAGATTGTCTCGCGCGCGTGAAAGGCTGGTATGGGCTAATAGCCGTGGGTGGGTTGCGATTTGTATGAGGGCACGGCTTCAGCCCGGCCGAAAAGTCCCTTTTTTGTCATCAGGAATCGGCTTCAGCCGGTGAGGGATCTGCTTTTTCGTCACTGCGGCCAAGGCTCCATCGGCTCCGGTCACAACTCGCCAGCCGACCGGCTAAGCGCCTTGGCCAGAAACCGCGTCGGCCTGCCGGCAACATGTTCCGGCCGCACCAGTTCCGGATTCAGCCACTCGATAACGGCGGCATATCCCAGGCTATCCGGATCGTCACTCAAGTAGTGCGGGACCACGGCGAGCACATGAAACCCTTCCTTAAGCTGAAAGCTGAGCGTGGGATCGTAGGCCACACCTTCCACGACCTCCATGACATACTGCTCGGGTTTTAGCTGGCGGGCGCAGGTGTGGTAACCACGGAGGCGCGATCCAGCCCGAATGCGCAGCAGGTTCAGTGATTCCGTCAGGGTGCGGCGCGAGCAGTACAACTTGTCGCCAATACCATGATGTTGCAGGGTGGGATCGACAATCACCTCGGCGCCGTATAGGGTCTGGCCGCGCTCCGGATCGTGATTGGTAAACATGCCATCTGCGGTGAACTGCTCCCAGTTTTCCAGCAGGTCGTAATGGTTCCAGTCGACGATCAGGCTGGCTGCCATGCCGACCACCCGCTCCTCGGGGCCATGCACCGCTACGAATTGACCATCAGGAAACAGACGCAGGTGCGATGAAAGTTGTTGGGCATTCCAGGGTGGCGTGTCGGGATAGATCCGGCGGCACAAGTCGGTGATGCCGGCGAAGTCGCGGGCTGCGGTATTGCGGACAGACACGGGATTATTCTGATCTGACATAAGGGTTTAGCCTGCGTACCTATCGTCGGCAAACTGCGCCCAGTAGTTTACTTCGTCACCAGTTTCGGGGGTGGTGGAATCAGCCGGCGCGGCGGGTCTTGCGGATGACAAAGGGCATCACGCCAGGAAATCGCAGCAGCTCGAACACGGCAGGCTTAGCGAATTCGGGCAACGACAGCAAGGAACGCACCCGCGCCGCCGCCGACAAAAGCGGCGCGAACTGCCGCGAATACTCTTGCTGGTAAGCAGCAGCCGTTTCCGCCAGGGCCGTCTCGCGCCGTAAGAATGTGCTGATACCTTGCGCCGCGACTTGTCCGCTGCGCAGCGCGATGGAGATTCCGTCGCCCACGAAAGGATCGAGGAACGCCGCCGCATCGCCAACGAAGAGAATATTTCCGCGAACCGGTTGCGGCGGCCGATAGAGCAACGGCGAGGTGCTGACCGGTGGGGTCGTGGACGTCCAGCCCGCGGCTCGCCGGGCAAGCCGGGGATGCAGCGCGAACACGTGCGGCAGAGAAGTAGCGGCGTCGGACCGCACCATAGCGGAGACATTCACCAGGTCGCCGGCCACCGGCTGAACCCCGCAATAACCGTTCTGGAAAAAGTAGAGGTCGGTGGCGAGCCTGGATTTGCGTTCGTGAAAGTGCGCCTTGAGGCCAATCCACCTGGGTCCGGCCGGAACCGTTCGATCGGAGGTGAATTGCGACCACCTGCCGGCCGCGACGATCAAGGCTGAGGCGCTGAACGTGCCGGAGGCAGTTTGCAAACGGAATGGACCGTCGCCAGCGGCCGTTAATACCTCGCAATTTTCACGGGTGTCGACGCCCGCAGCCTGAGCGGCCTGCCACAGGTTCGCATCCAGGTCATATCGGGTAATGCTAAGCCCGGGTGGAACGACTGGCGCTTCCAGCATACGAGTGCCCAGGAACAGGCGGGTGCGATCGATAGCAACCGCCGAGTTGAACAGCGATCTGGTTGATGGCAGGTCGCCCAGCAACCCGGCAAGAACGTCGAGCGCTTCGGCGGAGACGAATTCTCCGCAGACTTTATGACGGGGAAAGTTGCGCGCCTCCAGCAGGAGCACGCGGGAGCCGAGGCGAGCCGCGGTGATCGCAGCGGAGCTGCCGGCAGGACCACCGCCGATGACGGCCAGATCGAATTGGGAAGGAAAGGCCGGCATTTGGCATTTAGCAGTTGGCACTTAATTCTTAGCAAAACCAAGACGGCCGTGGCCAAGCCGGATGGCTGAGAGCTAACCGTTAAAGGCTAACAGGCAAATGCTGATTGCGAATTGCCGGTTGCGTGCTTCCATCATTTCCACAACAACACTCCCATGCGATAGAGATAGTGTCGCGAGACTTCGAGTTTTCGGGCCGACACAGCATTCAACATCTGGCGCATTTCGTTACGAGTGTAAGCCCGGCGGGCCGATGCCGGGGCATCATGCCAGGTAATCGCACTGCGAAAGAGGGGCAATCCCGCATAGACCAGAGCCAGAAGCAGCGGGCTGCGAATCAGGTCGTTGATCAACAGCGCTCGCCGGCAGACGCGCAAGGCTTCGCCGGCAAAATGCTGAAGTTCGGCGGGTTCGAGATGATGAGCGAAGAGCGAACAGCTCACCACATCGAAGGTTTCGTCGCGAAAGGGCAGGTTCAAGGCGTCTCCCGAAACCGCGGCCACGCCGTGCACCGGCAAGTGCCACCATATGCGATCCAATAGGGTGATGCGTAAATCGATTCCGCCGCCGGACAGTGTGTGCTGTGCAGCCAAGGGCACGTCGCCGGTACCGGAACCAACTTCCAGCACAGATAATCGGCGGCAAGCGGTGTCGGAGGCGACTCGCCGCAGCAGATCGATGGTGGTTCGCGTCCCTCCGAACCAGTCGTTGATGTGCTTCAGATCAAGGAATGAGGCAGCCACGTCGGCTGGGCAGCCGCCGTCGTTATCCAGCATCTCGGCGATGACTTTGCGTTGCATGCGGGCGACTGGAGCAGAGCTGGGGTCAATGGTATCAAGTGGACTGAAGTAGTAGTTGTCGGGCACCCGGCGAAGGGTGGGAGCGCCTCAGACCAACCGCAGATCCTTCGGCTGCGCGTCCGCCCGACCCGCAAAACAGCGGGTGGGAAAGGCAGGGCGGACGCTCCGCTCAGGATGACAGCTTGAAATTTGTGCTTGCTCTCGAGCCGACTGCTAGTTGCTAGTTGTTTTTATTCCCATTCAATCGTACCGGGCGGCTTGGACGTGATGTCGTAGACTACGCGGTTGATGCCCTTGACCTCGTTCACGATGCGGCTGGAGATGGTTTTCAGGACTTCGTGCGGCAGGGGAACCCAGTCGGCGGTCATGCCGTCTTCGGAATGCACGGCGCGGATGGCGCAGGTGTAGGCGTAGGTGCGCATGTCGCCCATCACGCCTACCGACATTACCGGCAGCAGCACGGCAAACGATTGCCAGACTTTGTGGTAGAGCCCGGCGCGCTTGATTTCTGCGACCACGATGTCGTCGGCTTCCTGCAAGAGGGCAACGCGATCGGCCGTGACTTCGCCCAGGATGCGGACTGCCAGACCCGGCCCGGGAAAGGGCTGGCGCTGCAGGATGTCTTCGGGCATGCCTAAGTCACGGCCGATCTGGCGAACCTCGTCTTTGAACAGTTCTTTGAGCGGCTCGATCAGCCGCAGCTTCATCTTTTCCGGCAGGCCGCCGACGTTGTGATGGCTCTTGATGACCTGCGAGGGGCCGCGCACGGAGCGCGACTCAATGACGTCTGGATACAGCGTGCCCTGCACCAGCCACTCGACTTTGCCCTGAGTCTGTGCGATGCGATGGGCTTCTTCCTCAAAGACCGCGATGAATTCGTTGCCGATGATTTTGCGTTTCTTCTCGGGATCGGTGACGCCGGCCAGCTTGCTGAGGAATCGGTCAGTGGCATCGACCGCATCGATGTTGAGGCCGAGCTTGTCGCGCAGATTTTTCTGCACGCTCTGGAACTCGTTCTTGCGCAGCACACCGTTGTTCACGAAGATGCAGGTCAGCTGATCGCCGACGGCGCGATGTACCAGCTCGGCCGCAACGGAAGAATCGACACCCCCGGAGAGCCCACAAATTACACGGCCGTTGCCGACGGTCTGGCGGACGCTGGCGATGGTTTCGTCGATGAAGCTTTGCGGCGTCCAATTCGGCTTCAGCCCGCAAATGTCGAAGACGAAGTTGCGCAGGATTTCCGTGCCTTGCGGGGTGTGATGGACTTCGGGATGGAACTGCACGGCGTAATACTTCTGCGCGGGGTTCTGGATGGCGGCGACCGCGTTGGAGGTCTGGGCGATCAACTCGAAGCCCGGCGGCAACTCGTCGGCTTCATCGCCATGCGACATCCAGACCGGCAACGGGCCTTGCAGCCCCTTGAATAAAGGGGACGCCGCGTTCAGCAATTCGACTTGAGCGTGGCCGTATTCGCGCTTGTCGGCGGCGCGAACTTTGCCGCCCAGCTTGTACACCATGAACTGCAATCCATAGCAGATGCCCAGCACCGGCAAGCCGAGATGCAGTACGCGGTCATCGGCGGGAGGCGCGTCGGCGTCGTAGACCGAGGACGGGCCGCCGGACAGGATAAGTCCGGCCGGGGAATAGCTTTTGATTTCGTCGAGCGAGGCGGCGCAGGGAAGCACCACGGAGAAGACATTCTGTTCGCGGATGCGGCGAGCGATGAGCTGCGAGTATTGCGCGCCGAAGTCGAGGACAACGATCGATTGGGTTTCCACTATTTACTCTGCCAGAGGACGGGAGCAGTGTAAAGCGGCACGGGAGGTTCTGGCCAGGGAAGCGCCACCTCAGGGCTTCGGAGGCCGGGTTCCGATTTTGGGAAGCAATGGCACTTTCGTAACGCCAGCGGTCGAAGTTTAGCTTGCGAGTCGGGGGCGCGTTTCAGCAGACTGGTAGGTTGGGACAAATGTGCCCGGCCGCGTGCCAAACAATTCGCAGGGGCGCGAACGAGGTCTTTGAAATCTGAAGGACGCAGGTGGCGGAGGAGGTCCCTCGCTGCGCTCGGGAGGACAGAGGCGACCGAGAAGCTGCTTAGCGGGATGTAGGGGTCCTTCGACTCGCTACGCTAGCTCAGGATGACAACCAAGAACAGTTGTCAGTAGTCAGTTGTCAGTTGTCAGTAGGCGGTTGTCGGTTGTCAGTAGTCAGTAGCCGGTTGTCAGTTGTCGGTTGTGTTGCCAGAAGCAAAAGCAGATCTGTCGCTGCGCTGGTGACGACAGCCGGCTACCGGCACAGCTGAAATCATGCTCCTCATTGGAATCATGCTCCTCACTGGAAGGAAATTAATAGTTGCCCATCTGGCCTGGTAACCCTTCGTGAATCAATACTTTGGCTATAAAGCTTTTCGATTGAATACTTTGGAAAACTGCTTAGTGTTTTCAATACTTTAGGGGAAATAGGGCAGGGGGGAGTGGCTTAATCGATAACAGACGGGCCGCAACGCCATGGATCCGATGTCAGAATTGGCTGTTGCGCAAGGCGGTACGAATTCTCCTGTATGCTTAAGGCTTCTGCATGCCAGCCATCGAATTACCCCGTTTCACGTTTTCAGGTCGTCGGACGACGGTCGCAGCCGCAATTCTTGTAGTGCTGTTGCTGTTGGGCTCGGGCTGGAGTCAGGCCGCTCCCGCACAGCCGCAGTCTCAGCCGGCTAACTCGCCGCAGCAATCGAACCAGCCGGCCACGCCCCCGCAACCTGCCACTGCGCCGAATCCGGCCCAGCCCAATACAGCGCAGGCTCCCGGAGCCGCCGAAGAGAATCCGCAACCGGCAAATGGTCAGACGGAGGCCGAGCAGCCCGAGCACGAAACTCGCATCACCAAGGCGCAAGCTAAGGAGCTCTTCCGATCCGTCGATCAGATCTTGCAATTTGCCAGTCAGGATACTGGGCTGCCGATCGAGCACAAGGTGAAGCGGCATCTGATCACGCGCGAGTCGGTAGAAAAGTACGTCGACAAGCGGATGAAAGACGACAAAGACGCCAAACGGCTGGAGCAGTCGCGCCTGGTGCTGCAGAAGTTTGGACTGCTGCCGCCGGGCTACGATTTGCATGCCGAGTTCCTGCGCTTGCTGGGCGAGCAAGTTGCCGCTTATTACGATCCCAAGACGCAGAGCGTGAATCTGCTGGACTGGGTGCAGCCTGATACGCAGAAACCGATTCTGGCTCACGAACTGACACACGCGCTGCAAGACCAGAAAGTGGGACTGGAGAAGTGGGAACTGGCGGGAGCCAAGGATGACGCGGCTTTGCCGGATCAGCAGGAGTATTCGGTGGAAGAGGCGCAGGCGGCGCGGCAGTGCGTTACCGAAGGCCAGGCCATGGCCGTGTTGTTTGACTACACGCTGGCGCCGCTGGGCAAGAACATTCTGACTGCGCCTGAGGTGGTGCAAGCCATGCGGGCGACGATGGCCGACAGCAAGGACTCTCCGGTGTTTTCGCAGGCGCCCATGTTCCTGAAGGAATCGTTGCTGATGCCCTACACCTTCGGGCTCGATTTTGTGCAGACGGTGCTGGCGAACAAGGGCAAGGAAGCGGCTTACGCGGGTATGCTGCAGAATCCTCCCATCGATACCCGGCAGGTCATGCAGCCGGAAACTTACTTGCTGAATCAGGCGGTGGCGGCGCCCACCATTCCCGATCTCGACAAGCTGGTTGGTCCGGGATATGAGCGCTTCGATTTCGGAGGCATGGGTGAATTCGACGTGTATCTGCTGGCTAAACAGTACGGCGCGGCCGATGTGAAGAAGTACTACCCGCACTGGCGCGGCGGCTATTACTATGCGGCGCATGCGAAAGGCGCTCCGAAAGATCAGATTGCCATGATGTACTACTCGCGCTGGGATTCGCCGGAAGCGGCCTACGACTTCGCCAAGCTTTATGCTGAATATCTGCCGCAGCGCTATCCCGGGGGCGTGGAATCCACCTCGAGTTGCCCCGTCGTCTCGAACGGTCCCAACCGTCTGCCGGACTGCCACCTTGACGCCGGTACCACGCGGGAAGGTCCTTATCATATCGAATGGCAGGGCAACGACGTGCTCATTTTGGAAGGCTACGACAACAGCGTGATCCAGAAAGCCCGGGCGATTTATTTCTATGGAATGTCGCTGCCTGCAGATCCGGCGAAGGCGAAAAAATAAATGCGAATGTTCAGACATTTCACGCTGGCGGTGCTGATCGGCTGGTTGTTGAGTCTCCCTCTGGCGGCCCAGCAATTCGACGAAAAAAAGTGGGGCACGAATAGTCCGGGAGTCGAACTTGGTATCCATGAAGGGCCGCGCGAGCACGATTCTTCCGGCACGGTATTGTTTTACAACCTCATCGGCAGAGGATTTGCTCCTGACAAGACTTACGACCTGTGGTTTTGGAATATTGGAAAGAAGCCTCAAAAAGCTATCGCAGGCGTGAGCTTCGACAAGCGCGGGGTGCTGGTCTGTTCGGGCAAGCCGGGCTTTTGTACTGGCAAGGGAACGGATGATCCGGTCAACATCAAGACGAATGCAGTGCGCGGCGAACCCAAACGTTTTGCGGTGGTGTCTCGCGATGGCAGAATCGCCGCCTTTACTGAAGCGGTACCGTTTCCTATCGAAGCCAGCGACAAAAATTGCAAGCTGTCGGTGGTTCGGCAGGATCCGCAAGCTACGGTTGTAGCGGTGCGCGCCAGCGGATTTACTCCTTATGAAATGCTGTCGGTCACGGGAAACCTGGGCGGAGACAACGCCGTGCACAGTCCCACCGCAGCGCCCGATGGTACCTGGCAAGCCATCGTTGGAACCAAGGTTTTCGGACAGGATTCCGGCGTAGCGACCATCAAAGTTGCGGGACAGGGTTGCGCCGTAGCGGTGAGCTTCAAGTGGGGCGCGGGCAGCGAGAAGGCGCAGTAGGCGCCTAAGAAATTGACGCTAAGCTGGCACCGGAATTACTTCTTCGGACGGTTGTAGAGTTTGAAATTCACCTCAATATTCACCATCACTGGAACCGGCCTGCCCTGATATACGGCGGGCGAGAAAGTCCATTGCTTCACCGCCGCGATGGCTTCCTCGTCAAAGCCGTGTCCGGCAGCCTTCTGTACCCTGATTTTAGAGGGTTTGCCTTCTTCGGTTATGACCAGCCAAAGTACAACCTGGGCGTCCCCATAGTTGGCTTTCCTCGCATCTTCAGGATATTTGGGATCCGGTGACGAGACTAGGCTGGGCGGCGTGGAACAAGGACCCATTTCAGGCGTGTATGTGCTACTGCAGACATGCATAGGCTTCCCAGTATCCTGTCCTGAAGGTAAAGCCGGCGGACTGGATTGTGCCGGTAGAGGGAGGGCCCCAACAACAATAAAAAGAGCAAGAGGAAACCGAGAGCGATTGAACATGTATGCCTCGATCGGGAAGCGTGGCGTTCGGGTATCGTTTACCCGGCTCTAAACTAGCATGTGGGCGTCACAAACCGCAGTGACAAAAGTATTACAAACGAAACTCCCCTGAGTTGTTAGTCTGAAGTTAGTTCTCACGCGCACCGCGTAGGATGGCACGCACTAAGTTAGGGGAGACATGGCTCAGACAAAAAAGAACATCAATTGGATTACTACCGGTTTCATGATCGCGTTTCATGTGGGCGCAATCGCGGCATTATTCATGTTTAGTTGGAAGGCTCTGTTCGTCGGACTGTTCCTGTATTGGGTTGCCGGCAGTCTCGGCATTGGCATGGGTTATCACCGGTTGCTGACCCATCGCGGCTACAAGTGCCCGAAGTGGTTGGAATATTTCCTGACGGTTTGTGCCACGCTGTCGCTGGAAGGCGGCCCGATTTTCTGGGTAGCCACGCATCGGGTTCATCACCAGCTCACCGACAAGCCGGGCGATCCCCACTCCCCGCGCGATGGTGGTTTCTGGGCGCACATGGGATGGATCCTGACCGGCCAGACCTTCCACAACAAGAGCACCGATCTGCACGCCTACGTTCCCGATCTTCGCAAAGACAAGTTTCATCTCTGGATCAGCAAGTATCACTGGGTACCGATCACCGCGTCGGGCTTTCTGTTGTTGGCGATCGGCGGTTGGCCATTCGTATTCTGGGGAGTTTTCCTGCGCACGGTATTGCTGCTGCACTCGACCTGGTTCGTGAATTCGGCAACGCACATGTGGGGCTCCAAACGCTTTGCCACTGATGACGACTCGCGTAATTTGTGGTGGGTTGCGTATCTGGCTTTCGGAGAAGGCTGGCACAACAATCATCACGCTCATCCGCAGTCGGCGCGTCACGGTCTGGCGTGGTACGAGTTCGATATGAATTGGTACGGCATCAAGACGCTGCAGGCGCTCGGACTAGCGTGGGATGTGAAGCTGCCCAAGCTGGGCTCGTCACGCATTCAGCCTATTGTGAAACCGGAGATCAAGCCAGCTGAGGCCGAGGCTGTGGCCGTCGCGTATAGCGGCGACTAGAATGGCATTTCCCCGTGCGATTTTGGAGGGACGGCGTCTCAAGGCGCTGTCCTTTTTGTTTGCTTCACAGATCTCATCCGGAACGTCGGGGTCTGCGCTGCCGGGCAATGCAGAACGCGCTCCAGATAAAATGGCTGTGAGGTATTGTGTTGATGAACCTGATGCCGCGGTCTTCCGGCGCCGATCTTACTCGCAAGACTATTTTCTTCTCCCTCACAGTCGTCCTCATCCAGATGCTTCTGCTGTCTCCGCGCATCGCGCTTGCCCAGCAGGATGTCCAGTGGAATGCGCAGGAGAAGCCGATCTTCGATCAGATCAAAACTCTGCGCAGCTTGCCCGATGAGGTGCGGGCTCGCACCACCAAAGCCATTGCGCTCGAGATCCGCGCCTTGCCGGCTAGCGAAAACAAGCTCCGCCTGGCCGTCTACCTGGCAAGCCGCGCCACTGAGGGCGACTGCGGCCACGACACGCTGCAAGAGGTGACCACCACGTTGGCCAGTGCGGTGCAGGCAGCGCCGCCTGATCCGCAAAGCAAGACCGCCGCCTCGGCCTATGATGAGCTCGCACAACTGGCGCGCTACGAGCACATGCAGGTTTCCCTTGACGCGCCACAATTCAAAGCAGCGATGGCGAAGCTGGAAGCTGCCGACGAGCGCCGGCAAAGCGTTAACTTTACCCTCACCGATCTGCAGGGCAAAACGTGGACACTAAAAGATCTGAAGGGCAAAGTGGTGCTGGTGAATTTCTGGGCGACGTGGTGTCCTCCCTGCCGCAAAGAGATGCCGGATCTGGACGCTCTTTACAACCGCTTCAAGGATCAGGGCTTCGTGATCCTGGCGATTTCGGAGGATGAAGAAACCGCCAAGGTAGGTCCGTTCATCGCCGAGCACAAGATCAGCTATCCCATCCTGCTTGACCCGGGCAGCAAAGTGAACAGCCTTTTCCAGGTAGAAGGCATTCCGAAAAGCTTTGTCTACGACCGCGAAGGGAAGCTGGTTGCGCAATCGATCGACATGCGAACCCGACGGCAATTTCTGGAGATGCTGGCGCAAGCCGGATTGCAGTGAGGCAGCTGCCCGTTGTCAGTCGCCGGTTGCCAGTTGTCTGTAGTCAGTAGCCAGTAGCCAGTAGTCGGTACCAGGTAGTTTCTTTCCTCGGCGTGCTCATGACCAAGAGGGCATACAAGAGCGATAGGGCACGATCTCGTAAATTCTGTGGAGGCTCGATTTGTGTCAGGGCACGTCTTCAGACGTGCCGCAAAGCAATTGCCTATGATCGGGGCTTTAGCCCCTGAGGGCGTTTTTGCAGGGGCTGAGCCCGGATGAAAAGTGAGCTTGTCGGCCTGGCTAAAGCCACGCCCTGACACAAATTCAAGCGAGATCGATTTATACGGCAGGTTGTAGAAATTCGGACAAATACGGTCGCAGCCATGCAATTTCATTGGCCAGAATGGTTCTCGGGTTCAGCTCGGCGGCGGCGATGGGAAAAGACTCGGCGAGAAGTTCGGGATCTCGCCAAAAGACCGACAACTTGCAACTGCCAACTGTCCCCCTCTGCTATCCTGACCGCGTCCCATGCCGATGCGCATCACCAGCCGCAAAACCACCATCGCGTTTTTCATCACGCTGGGTGTCTGCATTGCGGTGGCGGCCACCGTGCTCAGCACCAGTTGGATCATTCTCAACTGGCGCGAGATTGTGCCGCTTATCCTGGGCGTAATTTTTTTCGGCTTCATCATCGCCGGAGTCATTCTCAACACGATTTTTCTGGTGCGCGAAGTGCGCCGCAATGAGCAGCAAGACAGCTTTCTGAATGCCGTCACTCATGAATTGAAGACGCCCATCACCTCCATCCGGCTTTACCTGGAAACCTTGCAGAAGCGCAACCTCGACGAGGAGCAACGGCGAGAGTTCTATCAAGTCATGCTGGAAGACACGCAGCGGCTGGAGGGCACAGTCGAAGGCGTACTGCGCGCCGCTCGCGTAGTCCAGAAAAACGCGTTGCTCTCGCGAACGCAAGTCGAGGTTGGACCACTGGTGCAGGATGCCATCGACCTGGCGCGGTCGCGACATCATTTCCCCGTCGAGGCTCTGGACTGGGCTGGCGACGGACGTCCCGCTCAGCAACTCTCGGTCATGGGAGATCGTGAAGAGCTTTTCACCGCGCTGTCCAATGTGCTCGACAATGCCGTAAAGTATTCGCCGAAGGAACCATGTATTCGGGTCGCCGCGGTCACGCCCGATTTAGATCACGTGGAAATTCGGGTGCAAGATAATGGTGTGGGCATCCCGCGCGGCGAGTTGAAGCGCGTGTTCAAGCGCTTCTATCGCGTGCTTACGCCCGGCGCTTCGCAGGTGAAAGGAAGTGGCCTGGGCCTGTTTATTGTGCGCGCCATAGCCCGCCGCCATGGCGGAAATGCGTTTGCCGAAAGCGACGGCTCGGGCCATGGCACCACCGTGACCATTCAGTTGCCGAGGAACTCGCAGTGAACGGAATTTTGCTGGTCGAAGACGAGGAGCATCTGGCGCGCGGCCTGAAGTTCAACCTCGAAGCCGAGGGATACCCGACCAAGGTTGTGGGAGACGGCGAAGCTGCGCTCGATCTGCTGCTGGAGCAACACAGCGAATTCGATCTGCTGGTGCTCGATGTCATGCTGCCCGGTAAAGACGGGTTTGCGGTTGCCACGGAATTGCGCAAGGCCAGCAACTACATTCCTCTGCTGATGCTGACCGCCCGCGGCCGCCCGGAGGACGTGTTGAAAGGCTTCGAGTCGGGCGCGGACGACTACCTGCCCAAGCCCTTCGATTTGGCCATCCTGCTGGCGCGTATTCGCGGTTTGCTGCGGCGTCGCGATTGGGGCCGCACGCTGCTCACCGATCCTCCAGCGGATGTGCGGGTTGCCGAGCCGGAGAACGCCGCGTCGCTGCGTGAGTTCGATGTGTATGTCTTCGACGACAAGCAGGTTGACTTCGGCACCCTGGAATTGCGCGCCAACGGCAAGGTTTTTCGTTTGACTCTGATGGAAGCTGAGTTGCTCCGTCACCTGATTGGCAAGAGTGGCAAGATTGTTTCCCGCAAGTCGATTCTCGAAGAGGTTTGGGGTCTGCACGAAGACACCGACACGCGGGCCATCGATAATTTCATTGTTCGCCTGCGCAAGTACATCGAGAAAGACCCATCGCATCCGCAGCACTTGTTGACGGTTCGCGGAGTGGGCTATCGGTTTCTGCCCACGCCGCTGCCGGCGGCCTAGGGCCGATCGCCTGGAACTCCCGTGCCGCAGAAGTCTTTTTGTTTTGTCATCACGAGTCGATTTTAGTTGGCGAGGGATTTGCTTCTCCGCTCTTCAGCAAACTGTGGAGCCGCGCCTCGAAGTCTCGGCTCGAGGCACTGGATAACGCCACTTGCTTCTGGCTACTTTCCAAATTCCAAGAGCTGAATCTCCGCGAATTTGCGCACTTCGGGCGACCCGAAAATCGCCTGAAGTTTGCCGTCAGCAATCGATCCGTAATCGAAATCCCCCATTCTGGCAGCAGGCCCGTATACGACAACCCATACGTGTGGAAATTGATGCGCGTTCGAATCCAGCGCTTGCAGCAGAGTAACCACATCGTCACCGCCGGCATAGTAGGGAGGCGCGAAGACATGGAGAACAGGGACATTTCCCGAATGCCGATCGCGATAATAATCAAACACCACGCGCGTATAGAACGGGAAAAAGACCACCGCATCGCCCGGTGATGCCGCTGACAGAATCGCGCTGCTGGCTGCACGCCAGTCTTCGCGCGGCTTGCTGTAATCCCTGACGATGGTCGGAATCGATATGGCGCAGAGCGCGGCGACCAGCACCAACCCAACATGCCATCTGCCGAGTACGCTCACTCCCAGCCCTGCGAGCAAAATCGTCGCCGGCAGCGAAAAGATCATGTAGCGCTGCAGGAACATGGGATGAAGCAGCGAAATCAGGGCAGTGATCGCAACCGGCAGCACGGCCCACAGCACGATCAACATTCCGTGCCAGAATTCGTCGTGATTGTCATTCCCCCTGCGGCCGCACATGACAGCCAATCCACCGGCGATCCACAAGATCACGGCAACGGCAACTTTCGCGCCGCCTCCGCCAAAGAACATTGCCAGATGCCAAAACTCTTTTACGCTGGGACGCGGCATCCAGAGGAAGTGCAGGTTCTCCGGCGACGCGCGAAACACATACGTCAAGCCGGGCAAAGCGGCCAGCAGAATCACCGCGCCACACATCACCACTGGTCGCCAGGGTGCAGGCTTAGCTTTGAAAAACAGCGAACACGCTTGTGCTACCAGCACCAGAGCTGCGAAGTCGTGGCTGTAGAACGCCAGAATGCTGACCACAGTCCACGCTGCCCAATCTCTTCGCCGGCCCAGTTCCACGGCGCGCACGAAACAGTAGCTCGACAGCAGTACCAGGAAAATCGTCAGCGTATAACTGCGGGCTTCCTGCGAGTACAAGACATGCGTGGGATTGAATGCCAACAGCGCAGGGCACGCCAGGGCCGGCACGTCTCCCATGAACTTGCGAGCCACTACAAAAATCAACGGTAGGGATGCAATGCCGAACAATGCCGAGGGCAGCCGGATCCAGGCCTCGCTCTGGCCCAGATGAATCCAGCCGCGCATCAACAGGAAATAGACGGTCTGCAGGTTCGCTTCGCCATGCCACCACACCCAGGCGAAATGCTGCCACGAGGCTCGCGCCAAGGCCACCGTCGCGCCTTCGTCGAGCCAAAGGCTCTTGCTGCCCAGATGCGACAGCCGCAGCCAGGCTCCCCCCAAAGTAAGAAGCGCCAAAACAAGAATTGTGTACCCGCGCGAGATCGTGCCCGGAGAGATTTCAGACCGCTTGATCAGCGGGTCGGCGAGTGAAGGCTCGCGGGCAGCGGGCATATCCAGTAAATGTAGCAGCTATGCCACCTGCGGTGCTGCCGTTGTTAAGGGGCGAAAGGCGTCAGACCCGAGCTCCGAAACTCAGGCTGCTCTTGCTCCAGACTCGATTGTTGGATGGCAGATTTCTCGGCAGCCGCCAATAGAACGCACACCGCGAGTCCTTCGGCGGCTTGCGCAACTTCAGACAACTCCGGGAACGTAGGCGCAATGCGAATCGTGCGGTCATCCGGATCTTTGCCATACGGATGCGTCGCTCCAGCCGGGGTCAACTCGACGCCCGCTGCTTTGGCCAGTGCCACCACCCGCTGCGCGCAGCCCTTGGGAACGTTAAGCGTGATGAAGTATCCCCCTTTGGGGCGTGTCCACTCCACATCGGCAACGTGAGCGAGCTTTTGATCCAGGATTTCGAGCACCTTCTGGAATTTAGGCGCGATGATGGCCCGATGCTTGTCCATCAGCTGCTCGATTCCCGCCTCGTCTTTCAAAAAGCGGACATGGCGCAACTGGTTAATCTTGTCGGGACCAATAGTTCGCGGGACGAATCGTGCCAGCAGCCACTTCACGTTGTCCGGCGACGAAGCAAACAATGCCAATCCCGCTCCAGCCAGCGTGATCTTTGATGTGGAGGCGAAAACGAACGGGCGGTTGGGATTTCCATGTCGCGCGCACAGATCGATGATGTTCGCGATCTCGATGCGCTCGTCAGTCAGACGATGGACCGCGTAGGCGTTGTCCCAGTAGAGCCGGAAATCCGCAGCCGCAGTTTTCATCGCGGCCATGCGTTCGATTACCGTGTCCGAATAAATCGCTCCCGTAGGATTGCTGTACTTGGGCAGGCACCACATCGCCCGGATCGACGCATCCTGCGCTACGAGACGCTCCACCTCATCCATGTCCGGCCCGTCTTCTCTGAGCGGCACGGAAATCATCCGGATGCCATAGTCCTCGCAGATCCTGAAATGCCGGTCGTAGCCGGGCACGGGACACAGAAATGCAATCTCTCCTTGCTGCGACCAGGGAGAAGCGCTGTCACAGGTGCCTTTGAGAAGGGAGTAGACTACGGCGTCGTGCATCAGCGACAGACTGGAATTATTGCCGACTGCGACCTGTTCCGGGGCCGCGCCCAGCATCTGGGAAAATAATCTGCGAGCCTCCGCGATTCCTTGCAGATTGCCGTAGTTGCGGCAATCGGTTCCATCCTCAGCAACATAGTCCGCCGAACCCGGAAGCGCCAGCAGGTCTGCGCTCAAATCAAGTTGGGCCGGAGACGGCTTTCCCCGAGTCAGGTTGAGCTTCAGACCCTTAGCTTTGAAGGCTTCGTAGTTTTGCTCGATTTGCCGGCGAAATTGGTTGATGTCTCGCGAGCCCTGGGCATGTGCCATATAGGAAGACAGCCATCCTTTGTCAGATCGTGGGTGTAACACGCCAATGCGCTTGCTCTTTTATACACCTGCGCCCAGACTCTACCTCGCTCGCGCCAGCACCAGAGTCACGTCATCCGGTTGCTCGCCCCCGGCGATCCAATCGCTCACGGCGCCGGTGACCACATCGCTGATCCGCGCCAGAGACTGGTCGCGGTGCCGCTGGATCAACTCGATCAGCCGCTCTTCGCCGAACTCGCCAAATTCATTTTCCGGCTCGGTGATGCCATCGCTATAGGCTACGAATACATCTCCCGGTTCCAGGGCCACCGTGCTTTCTTCATAGGTCATGCCATCGAAAAGTCCAACCACAGTTCCCGACGTTTCCAGCCGCGTGACATTTCCGTTGCTGCCCAGAACCAACGGAGGCAGGTGGCCGGCATTGGAGTAAGTCAAGCTCCGTGCCCGGGCGTCATAGCAGGCCAGAAACATGGTCGCGTACTTCGCCGCCGGAGTACTGCGGAAGAGTTGATAATTCAGGGTGGCCATCAGCAGCCCCGGTGAGAGTTCGGGTTCGCCATCGCTGTTGCCTCGGCAATGCATCGCCAGAACGCTACTCTCCGGTTCTCCGCTACCGACAGCCACGGAAGCCAGGGTACGCTCCGGTTCCAGCGAGTAAGCGCGAACGAAGGCATGGACCGTCGCCATCAGCAGGGCCGCAGAAATTCCTTTGCCACTAATGTCACCCAGCGCGATCATCAGCCGTTCTTCACGCAGAGGAATGAAGTCATAGTAATCGCCGCTGACGGTGCGCGCGGGACGGCACACCCCGTGGACCTCGAGCGCAGGCAGGCCACTTAAATCGGCAGGAAAGAGCAGCGCCTGCACTTCGTGTGCGATAGCCAACTCGCCTTCCAGTCGCTGCTTCTCCTTCTGCTCTGCGATCAGGTTGCCCAGCGACTGGGTCATGGAGTTAAACGACTGCTCTAAAGCTGCCATCTGGTCCAGGCTTTTCACCTCGATCCGATGTGTCAGCTCGCCCCGGTTCACGTATTCGGTGGCGCGGTACAGCTCGGCCACGGATCGGGTGACGCTACGCGTAAGCCGTCCGCCAATGATCAGGGCTATCAGCTCGATGACTCCGAAGAAAATGCCGATGCCCAGAAGCGCCTGCATGAAGATTCCGGCATGTTCCCCGAGGCTGCTGAATAACGTTCCGTACAGCAGCGACGCCCGGGTGTCGACTAGTAACAGTCCATTCATGGGCTGTCCCGTCCGCCAATCAATCGCGTTAAAGTTCGTGGCGAAGGGAAAGGGGAAGTCCAGCGCGTACGCCGGTGGCGGCACCTTTCCTGCCTCAACCCGCATTGGACGCTTCGCGTCATTGGAAGTGTTGACCGTCACGGTTGAACCAGCGAATTTGGTGGTGACCTGCCCTTTATCGTTCGTTACTGCCAGATCCTTGGGATTCGAAGCTGTTTTCGGCTTGGCATTGATTTGTACGTCAGGGGTGTACAGAGTCACCTCTCCCAGCTCGGATGCAGCCTGGCGGAGAAGTTCCGGAGACACCGGTACATTGGAAATGACGGTAAGCTGGTGGGTCCCATCGGTCACCCGCTTTACCGCCCTGAGTTGGACACGGTTCTCGTCGAGCACGAATCCGGCGAAATCTCCTTTGATCGCGGGCGACGGCTTGATCGGTTGTTGCGCTGCCCCTTGCCGGGGCTCGGCAAGCACGAAACTCTTGTCCCCATCCCACACCGTCACTGAGCGATGACGGAAGTTTTCGTCGGAGGCGCTGGCGATCTCCGCCGCCAGTTGGGGATTCAGCTTGTCGGCACGCGCCAGGCTGCGGAACTGCGTCACCAGCGACTTGTTGGTGGCTTCCAGATGGTGCAGCTCGGATTGCAGGTCCGACATGGCAACGTAAGTGGCGAACTGTCCCGCGAACAGGTAGCCGGCAATCAGCGCCATCATGACCAGCAAAATGACGGGGATGACGCCGATAAACACGTAGGTAACGATCAGCCGGTTGCGCAGTCGCCACATCAGACGCTTACGCACCCAGCGGAAGCCCAGAAACATGGCGAAGAGGACGAAAATATAGACAATGAAGCTGGCCCAGCCGCTCAGCATGGTTCCGGCTGGCGAGCGGGTGATGAGACGCAGCACCTCCAGCGCCAGCGCCAGATAACCAAACCACAATGTGGTGCGGCCCAGTTTCGTCCGGGGATGCAGGGTCCGCCTCACTAGGGCGCGCGCGTCTTCGGATTTAAGAAGTTTCATTGCCATGAAGGGAAAGCCATCAGCTCTCAGTTCTCGGGAATACGGAATTGCTGGAACCTATGCGTGAATCGCCGCGCGTTTGGTTTCTATCACGGCATGGCTTTACGGGCTGCGGAAAAACTCGGGTACGACGCGTTTTGAAGGGGCGCACCTTCAGGTGCGCCGTCACCAGCCCTCTATTCTCGTCATCCCCAGGCGGCTTTAGCCGCCGAGGGATCTGCTGTTTCGGGTTTTTCCGCAAACTGTTTAGCCATGCCGGACGCTGCATTCCACTGAGCGCTTTCAACGCCATTGTTAGATCTCGGGATAGAGCTCGAAAAAGGCTTCCACGCTTTGCCGCAATTGCTTCTCGATATCGTCTTTTGAACCCTCCAGCAGATGCAGCGCAACGTGCGCCTCTCGCCCGTTCTTAAGCTTAATCGTGCCTTCGCCAACTTCAGCCACCTCGTCTGAAGGCAGCAGACGCAATCCGTATATCAGAGTCAGCTTTGCCATCTCACGATTCTAGCCGTTTCCCAAAGTTGGAGCACTTGATAGAATCCGGAAGGTCCATACCTTACCTTTTAAATCCTTGAGAGGGAAGACGTTGCAGCTGAGGTGCACTCGCCGTCCGCCCCCGGTTGCATCTTCCTGCGGGGAGAAGAATCAAACGGAATCCTATGTCTGAAAATGTTCGTGATGTCGTTATTATTGGCTCCGGTTGTTCGGGCCTGACCGCCGCGATTTATGCGGCCCGCGCTAATCTTCGCCCGTTGGTCATCGACGGACATGAACCCGGAGGCCAGTTGGCCATCACCACCCTGGTGGAGAATTTCCCCGGCTTTCCCGAAGGCATTCAAGGGCCGGAACTCATCGAGAACATGCGTCAGCAGGCCTCGCGTTTCGGCGCGGAATTTGTCTCCGGACATGTCGCCAGCGTCGATCTCAGCCAAAAGAAAGTCGACCTGGGAAGGAAGCCGATCGAGGTGAATCTGGGGCGCGAAACCTTGTTGACGCGCACGCTGATCATCGCCAGTGGCGCCTCGGCCCGCTGGCTGGGGCTGCCAAGCGAGCAGGCGCTCATCGGCCACGGCGTTTCTTCCTGCGCTACCTGCGATGGCTTCTTCTTTTCGGGCAAGGAGATTGCCGTCATCGGCGGCGGCGATTCGGCGATGGAAGAAGCCTTGTTCCTGACCCGCTTCGCGTCGAAGGTGACGCTGATTCACCGGCGGGGCGAATTCCGTGCTTCTAAAATCATGCTCGACCGCGCCCGCAAGAACGACAAAATCGAGTTCCTCACCGACACCGTTGTGGACGAAGTGTTGGACGTCAACAAGAAGGAAGTAACCGGCCTTCGCCTGCGCAACGCAAAGACCGGCGAGCAGTGGGATCTTCCTTCCAGCGCCATGTTCCTCGGCATTGGACATACGCCCAATGCGCAGTTCGTCGGCGACCAGCTCGATCGCGACGGTGAGGGTTATCTCATTCCGCAAGGGTACGTGGGTTCGCGGGTGCCGGGAGTCTTCATCAGCGGAGACGTCGCCGATCGTCATTACCGCCAGGCGGTTACGGCTGCTGGCACCGGGTGCATGGCAGCACTGGAAGCCGAGAAATACCTGGAAGAGATCGGAAAGTGACCATGTGTCAGTCCAAGGGCGCAGCGGTCGACACTATGCGGATATAGCTATCGCGAGCCCGCAGCGCTCCAGGTGACACTCCATCCCGTCAGAATGGCCTCAATTCTGGCGACGTCGGGGTGTTCCGGATCGAAAGGTTCGCACTTGAGTCCTCCTAGATCAGATGGCAGCTCCAGCGAGGGATCTGTGTTGAGAAAGCAAATTCGGTCATGTTGGCGGAAAAGCCCGGTCAGCCAACCACCTTCGAAGATTACATTTTGTCTGGCCCGGGGCTTATGAGGAGGCGGGTCTGACATAGACACAAGTCGGCCCTCATCATCCGGGGTAAGCAAAACAAATCCCGCGCAACAATCGGCCAGCAATTCTTCCAACTCCTGGAGCAGTTCCTTGCCTCTGCCCACCTGCTCGGCCAGGACTTTCGGATGAATGCCTCGCCGTTCCAGGATCAGTTGAAGGCTGGTAAGCGCCAAGGTGTTGCGTCCGTGCACAATGAAGACGGAGTTGGTTGGCATCCGTGCAGCCAGATCCAGCGCGAAGCTCAAGCTGTTCACGGCAAACTCCATCGCAGTTTGTGTCTCGCGGGAAAATTCCTGCGATCCCGGGCCGTTATGGAAGGAAGCGACGCCGAAGGGTCGTCCCCGGCGAGAAGGCAGTATGATCGGGGCGCAAAACATGCTCTTGATCGGTTCACCTTCGTTGATGAAGCCGGGATCTCGTTTCACATCTGAACTGTACTGAATTGTTTTCTGGGAAAAGGCCCGTCCCGCCATGCCTTCATAGGTAGCAAATTCAGTCTTCTTGAACTTGCTCCGGTCCAGAAGCCCTTCTTCGAAAAGGAAGTCGCCATCATTGAACAGATGCAGCTTGCCGTCGGGCCGGTAAACCAGAACAGAACCGGATTCGCACAGGTCCGCCCCATCGCGATCTTTGCCCAGCACGATCATGCGCAAGAACCATTGCAGAATCTCGGATTGCGATTGCGTACGGGCCCCGTTCATGAAGCCGTTCAGCATGGTCATGGTGAGGGAAAGATCGGCCATAGATTTCTCCAGTGCGATTACCGCTGGCTGCTCCCGAGGCCAGGTGAGAAGCCGGGCGGCTAAAAGATATTGAGATACCAGATTTCTATCGGCAAGATTATGCTGACTTTCGGCCCGAAAGTCATGCACTATCTGGCAGGCGCGCCAGTTCGCTAAGGTTTCAGGCCAGCCTGCCGAAGTTACTCCCGACGCCTCCCTGTGCAATTGAAGTGTTCTCAGCGCAGGTGGTTGGCAGTAGAATGAGGCAGAGAGCAGAGTCGGGGTTGACGCCCATTCGGGAGAAGTTCGATCCCGTGGCGCGCGACGACCATGCCATGCTCAATCGCCCTCCTGCTAAACCACTCCAAAGGCAGAGGGAGAGCTCGCCGGGAGACGATTCGTTCGAAGAGCGACAGGCCGCCATTGTCTATGTCATCCCCTGAATTTCTTTCGCAGGCACGGCCCGCTGAAGTGTTGCGCGAGGCCATCCTGCGGCACGTCCGTTACACCCTGGTCCGCCCTACCTCGGAGCTGAAACCCGCTGACTATCTGAAGCCGGTCTCGCTGGCTATCCGCGACCGCATCGTCGACCGGATGCTCGAGACCGAGTCGCGCTACCGCCATAAAGACTCAAAAAAGCTGTATTACCTCTCGATGGAATTCCTGATGGGCCGCTCGCTGGGCGACAACCTGTCGAACCTGCGAGTCGAGGAGCTTTGCCGCGAAGTGCTGGCAGGTTTCGGGGTCAGTCTCGACGAGGTTTTGGACAGTGAGAACGACGCCGGCTTGGGTAACGGCGGTCTTGGCCGTCTGGCGGCTTGCTTTCTGGAATCGCTGGCTACCTTGGGAATGCCGGGTTTCGGCTACGGCATTGACTACGAATACGGACTGTTCAAGCAGGAAATCTTCAATGGCTTCCAGCGTGAAAAACCGGATCGCTGGAAGGCCAACGGAACTCCGTTTCAGATCGAGCATCCGGAGGAGGCGGTCAACATTCCGCTGTATGGAAAGGTCGAAGCTGGGGGCATGGAGGCCGAAGAGGCCCTGAAGCAAACCTGGCTCAATCCCAAGATCGTGGTCGGCATCCCGACTGACATGCCGATTGTCGGCTACCTGGGACAAACCGTGAACTGGCTGCGCCTGTTTACCGCCCGCGCCTCGGAAGACTTCGACATCGAGATTTTTAATCGCGGCGATTACATCCGGGCCGTCGAACAGAAAATCGCTTCGGAAAACATTTCGCGAGTGCTGTATCCCTCGGACTCGGTGATGAGCGGCAAGGAACTGCGGCTCATACAAGAGTACTTTCTGGTGGCCTGTGCTATCGGCGACCTGATGCGGCGCTTCCGCCAGCAGCACAAGAATATCGGGCTGCTTCCCTCTAAGGTTGCTATCCAGATGAACGATACGCATCCCAGCCTGGCGGTGGCGGAACTGATGCGGATTCTTCTGGATGAAGACCAGCTGTCCTGGGACGACGCCTGGGACATCACGCAGCAAACCTTGGCTTACACCAATCACACGTTGCTGCCGGAAGCGCTGGAAAAGTGGTCGGTGCCGCTGCTGGAAAAGGTTTTGCCGCGGCACATGTTGATCATCTTCAACATCAATCACAAATTCCTGCGGCAGATGAAGCAGTACTCCTTCCTGGACGATGAAAAGCTGCGCAAGATGTCGATCATCGAGGAAGGCTACGAAAAGCACGTGCGGATGGCACTGCTCTGCGTCGTGGGAAGCCACTCGGTAAACGGTGTCTCCAAACTGCACAGCGACTTGATCGTGAACTCGCTGGTGCCTGAATTCGCTCAGATCTGGCCGGAGAAATTCAATAACAAGACCAATGGCGTAGCCCCTCGCCGCTGGCTGATGAAGGCCAACGAAGGTCTTACCGAACTGATCAGTCGCACCCTGGACGAGAACAAGTGGATCACCGACCTGCGCAAGCTGCGCGACCTGGAGCCTTTTGCCGAAGATGAGGAATTCCGCGAGTTATTCAAGGAAGTAAAGCGGCAAAACAAACTGAAGCTGGCGGGTGTGATTCAGGACCTGAGCGGCGTGCTGGTTGATCCGGATTCGATGTTCGACGTTCAGATCAAGCGTATTCACGAATATAAGCGGCAATTACTGAATGTGATGGGCATCATCCACGACTATCTCGGCATTGTCGAGCGAGACGAGATGCCGCAGGTGGCGCGCACCTACATCTTCGCCGGAAAGGCTGCTCCGGGATACTGGGCCGCCAAGCAGATCATCAAGCTCATCCACAGCGTGGCCGAGGTCGTGAACAATGATGAGAAAGCCAGAGATCTGATCAAGATTGCTTTCCTGCCCGACTATCGCGTCTCGCTGGCACAAGTGATTATTCCGGCAGCCGACCTCAGTGAACAGATTTCGATGGCCGGGATGGAAGCGTCCGGCACCGGCAACATGAAGCTGTCGATGAACGGAGCCCTGACCATTGGCACATACGATGGCGCCAATATCGAGATCGCGGAGGAAGTAGGCGAGGACAATATCTACATCTTCGGTCTACGCGCGGAAGAGATCCGTGAGATGCAGCAGAAGGGAACTTACAATTCCCATGAACGTTACGACGCCGACGCATCGGTCCGGGAGGTGATGGACACGTTTACCTCAGACCGATTCTGCCCCAATGAGCACGGGTTGTTTCGCTGGATCTTCGACGAATTGGTGCATAAGGGTGACCGCTACTTTCACATTGCCGATTTTCCCGGCTATGTGGAGACGCAGCAGATCATCGCCGGCGACTACCTGAATCAAGCAGCCTGGGGGCGCAAGGCGGTCTTGAATGTGGCGCGCATCGGCAAGTTTTCCAGCGACCGCACCATTCTGGAGTACTCGCACGACATCTGGCATATAGGTCCGTTCGAAAGCAAAGCGCGCGCGGTGAAGGTTCCGGTACGCACCGTCATTCCGCTCAAGACCGCCGCAGAAGCCGTAGCCGGCAGCGAGGCCGCTCCCGAGGCGGAAAGCAAGCAGGTAGCCGACTGATTTGTCGGTGTTCGAAGATTAACTATTTGTCATCATGAGCGGGCTTCAGCCGGCGAGGGATCTGTTTTTCCGGCTCTTCTACCAGCCTGCGTCAGTCGTGGATTTTCCTACGCCGACCCTTGCGCCGTCAGCGGCGAACTGGAAGCGGCTGGCTCTTCGCCCGCAGGCACATCCACTAAAGGAAAGCCGAGTGCCTTCCATTCGTGAAAGCCGCCCAGCAACGGCCGCACACCACGAATCCCCAGCTTCCTGAGTTGCAGCGCCACACGGGCGCTGGTGGCTTCGTTTGGTCAAGTACAAAACAGAACAATCTCGCCATCGCGGCTGATCTCGCTGCTGCGTTTTTGCAGATCGTCCGGCGAGATCTGGACGGCTCCCGGCAGAGTTCTGGGATCGGTCAGCACATCCAGGGGATGACGCAGGTCGATAATCTCGACATGTTCGCCCGACTCCAACTGGTGCTTCAGTTCATCGGGAGTGATGCGATCGCCTTTGACCTCAGCGATGAAACGCTCGCGTTCGCGCCAGCGATAGAGCACATAGGCAATCACGCCGGTCGCGAACAAGATCAGAAAGCCCCCGCCCAGCAGATGAGCGTCGGCGGCGACGCGATCCAGTTGTTTGCTGAACAGGAATCCAATCGTGGCGTAGGCGGTCGTCCAGAAAAGTGCGCCCACTAAATCAAAGACGAGGAAGCGGGGATACTCGACCTTTACCATTCCCGCCAGAGCTGGAGCAGCCGTGTTGAGGCCGGGAATGAACTTGCAGATGAGCAGCGTGCGGGCGCCGTATTTGCTGAACGTAGTTTCCGTGCGGCGAACGCAGGAGTCGGGTTCCAGGGAAATGCGGCAGAGCAGATTCAGTACCACCGCCCCGCGGCGCTGGCCGAAGTGATACCAGAAGAGGTCGGCGCCCAGACAACCGGCGGTTCCGGCTAAGACCACCAGAGGCAGGCTCATGCGATGCTGACCAGCGAGCGCTCCGGCAGCCAACAGCAGCGGCGTCGCCAGAACGGGCAACCCACCCTGCTCGATCAATACCCAGCCGAACAGCAGAGCATAGCCGTAGTGAACCACGAATTGCAGGGTGTCGGTCATGGTTGTTCAGCAGGAAAACCGTACAAAGCTAGTTGATGCGCCGGCTTCGGGGAAGGGTTCCGCTTGGGCGCAGTATAAATCAAAATGGATGACACTGCCGCGACCGTTGTAGCGTTTCGTCATCCACAGCCGCCGCAAATCTGCTACGGTTTGTTGGCAGGAGGAAACCGTGAAAGCCATCCGCGTACACGAATTCGGTGGTCCCGAAGTGCTGAAGCTCGAAGAAGTGCCCGATCCGCAGCCCGCAGCGGGGCAGGTTGTGGTGCGCATCCATGCCGCCGGAGTTAACCCGGTGGACGCCTATATTCGCACCGGCACTTATGCCTTGAAACCCAACTTACCCTATACGCCTGGAACCGATGCCGGAGGAGTGATTGAGGCAGTCGGGTCGGAGGTCAAGCGAGTAAAAGAAGGCGATCGCGTCTACACGACCGGGCAAAGCAGCGGCACCTACGCCGGAAAGGCGTTGTGCAATGAGGCGCAACTCCAGCCCTTACCCGGCAACGTCAGCTTTGAGCAGGGTGCGGCCCTGGGCGTCCCCTACGCCACTGCTTATCGCGGACTGATTGACCGCGCCCAGGCTCAGCCGGCAGAAACGGTTCTGGTTCACGGCGCAAGTGGAGGAGTAGGGATTGCAGCGGTGCAGTTGGCGCGCGCGGCAGGCATGATCGTGATCGGCACTGCCGGCAGCGAGGACGGGATGAAGCTGGTCAAGCAACAGGGTGCTCATCACGTGCTCAATCATAGTTCTGAGGGCTACCTCGACGAACTGATGAAGCTGACCGAAGGCCGCGGCGTCGACGTGATTGTCGAGTTGCTGGCCAACAAAAATCTTGCCAGGGATCTTTCCGTGCTGGCCAAGAAAGGCCGCGTGGCTGTGATTGGTAATCGCGGGACTATCGAGATCAATCCTCGTGATGCGATGTCGCGTGAGGCCGACATTCGTGGCGTGACCCTCATGAATACTTCCCCACAGGAGTATCGAGCCATGCATGCCGCGCTGGTCGCTGGATTGGAAAATGGGTCCCTGCGTCCGGTGATAGGCCAAAAGATTCCGCTGGCAGAAGCAGCCCGTGCGCACGAAGAGATCATGAAGCACTCGGGGGCTCACGGGAAAATTGTGCTGATACCTTGACCGGAGGCTCGACAGTATTTCGGACGGCAGAACTGTAGAGCGGATCTGCAGCCTGCCTGAGAAAAAATCTTTGGCAGTTATAGACCGCCGTCGCCAGGCGCGGTGCCAACCTGGATTTTTCTACTCCCGAGATTCCCGGTTCACTTGCACCTTGCCATTACAATCGAGCCATGCTCCGTCTGACTCTGGCTGGCTGTACGCTCGCGTGTTTCGCGGCGACTCTGACCGCAGCCGCCCAGCCAGTGAACGCGACATTGCCAAGTACCGTTACCCGCGCAATGGCGGGCCGTCGAGGTACGGCGGTGGTTCTTGATGTGCATTCCGGACGGATCCTGGCTGCCTATCATCTCGAAGTAGCGGCGCGTCGCGTGGCGCATCCGGGGTCGAGTATCAAGACCTTCACGCTGCTGGCGCTGCTGCAAGCAGGCAAGGTCGACAAGCATACCGTCTTGATGTGCAAACGTCAGGTTTCCGTCGCAGGCCACAAGCTCGATTGCAGCCATCCGCAAACGGATCAGCCCCTCGATCCTTCCACCGCCCTGGCTTATTCGTGCAATTCCTATTTCACCAGCGTCGCCACCCGTCTTACGCCGGAACAATTGCGCCATGCCTTCGTGCAAAACGGTTTCAGCTCGCTGACCGCTTTGTCGCCGGAGGAAGTTGCGGGCACGGTTGCGCTTGCCCACTCGCCCGAACAGTTGCAACTGCAAGCTATCGGAGAGTGGGGAATCAGCGTTACTCCTCTGGAGTTGGTTCGCGGCTATCGCCATGTTGCACTGCTGCAGGCGCAGCACGACGAAAAACTGGCGCTGCTCTTCGCTGGCCTGCAACAATCGGTAAGTTACGGCATGGGGCACGCGGCGCAACCTTCCGCGGCGATCACAGTCGCTGGCAAGACCGGTACCGCAGTCGCCGACGAAGGTCCGTGGACGCATGCCTGGTTCGCCGGGTACGCTCCAGCCGCCAGTCCCCAGATCGTCCTGGTGGTGTTCCTGGAAAAAGGTCACGGTGGGTCCGATGCTGCGGGTGTCGCTCGCGAAATCTTCACGGCGTTCGCTGACTCGCCGAATTCACGGCTCGTTCAAAGCACCGCAGGAGTGCAGCCGTGAGACGATCGCTGGCCATGATCTGCCTACTGCTGGCTGTTTGCATCGCAACGGACGTCCCTCTGGTATCGAGCGACTACTCCACTCCGAAGTCAGCGTCACAAAGCGGTTTTCCCCAAACCCTTCGAGTCAGGCTGTGGTACCTTCACCCACCCCACGATCTGCGGCTTCGCGCCGAAGCCGGTCAGGCGCGGGTTCGCAAGTGCGCGAATTGCAAAGACACGGCGATCAGCTTGCTCGTTTTACACGCTTCCGGTTCGGCGATCCAGATTGAAGGGGACAGGTCCTCTGCGGCCGAGCTTCGCATAAGCGGCGTCTATCAAGTGAATGCGACCGGCGATCCACCGATTCATGCCGACTTCCCCATCGAGTTGCGGGCCAGCGACGGTCATCTGCTGGTTACCGCGCTGATGCCGATGGAGGAGTACGTCGCCGGTGTGCTCGCCGGAGAGACAGGCAACTTCAAATCAGACGAGGCCTTGAAAGCGATGGCGGTCGCGGCGCGCACTTTCGCCATCCACTTCGGCAGTCGCCACGCAATCGACGGTTTTGAATTCTGCGACACCACCCACTGTCAGGATCTGCGCCTCGCCGGCATCGATCCCCATCTACGCCGCATTGCCGATTCCACGGCGGGTGAGGTGCTTTGGTACGACGGCGAGCCGGCCGCCACCTATTACTATGCCAATTGCGGAGGCACCACCGAAGACGGTCATTACATTTTGGGCAACGACGAAGCGCGTGCACCCTACTTAACGCAACATTCCGATCAGTACTGCATACGCAGCGGTGGCAGCCAGTGGCGCAGCGAAGTTTCCAAGCGCGAGTTGCAGCAGGCGCTCGCCGACGACGGCATCACCATTCCCGGAAAGTTGCGCTCCGTTTCAGTCTTGCACCGTACCTCCAGTGGACGGGTTGAATTTGTTCGCGTGGTTGGCAGCAGTAGCGTCAACGTGTCCGGATTGGCGTTTCGTTCGGCCATCGGACGGCATATTGGGTGGGATCGTTTGAAGAGCAACTTATACGACATAAGCGATCAAGGCGACCTCGTTGCCTTTCACGGTCGCGGTTCGGGGCATGGAGTCGGACTTTGCCAGGTGGGCGCGGAAGTGATGGGCGAAGAAGGGCGCTCGTATCGCGAGATCCTCAGCTTCTACTATCCGGGCACTCGCCTGGGCGTGGCAGCGCAGGGAACTCAGTGGCAACAGCTCGCCAGCGAAGATATCGAGCTGCTTACCACGCGGCCGGATCGCGATCGCACGCTGCTTCCGCTGGCTACACGATTCCTGCATGAAGCGGAGGAGAGCACTGGGCTGATGTATCGCGCCACTCCCAGATTGAAGATCTACGCCACAGTTGCAGCCTTTCGCAACTCAACCGGCGAGCCGGGATGGATAGCCGCTTCCACCCGCGGACGCACCATCCAGATGCAGCCTCCGGAGATTCTGCGGGATGCGGGAACGCTCGACAGCACCATCCGGCACGAGTTGCTCCATATGCTGATCGAGTCCTACGCGCGGCCAGGTACGCCACAGTGGTTTCGCGAAGGCCTGGTGTTGTATCTTTCGGGACCCGATTCGGCGCGTTCTTCTTCGTCTGGATTCGAAGACATGGCTGGTCTGGAAAAGGCGCTGCGCGCGCCGCAGAGTGAGGAAGAATTGCGCCGGGCTTATAACTCAGCTCGAGCGCGAGTCGCGCAACTGGCGCAACAAAATGGTAAAGACGCCCTGCTGGATTGGGTGCAGAACGGATTGCCTGCAAACTTGGCGGCGAGCGAGACCGCACAGCACTGAAGCGCGCGATGCGCTGGTGGTCCCATTCAGCCCGCTCACCGCTCACTACATCGGCATGGGCTCAGGTTCAGGATCAAGCGCCGGCCGCATGTCTGGGTCGGAACCCGGCTCCGGTTCCGGATCGGGCTTTGGTTCAGGCTGCGGGTTGGGCTCGATGGGAGGCAACTTTAGAAACCAGCTTGGCGTCAGCAATTCATTATGCATAGAATCGTCGCGGCGGAATGGACCTTGCTCTCAGATTGTCCGGATGATTTCCCGGCCTTGGAATCTCTGATGCCTATTCGCCAGAGGATGCAGCCACGCGGTGAAATCTCCTGCTCAGAGAATGGAATTGCGACTTCAACCGGCGACGGTGGAGCGGTCAGACAGCGGTGATTGTAACCGGCTCAGGATCTTCTTTCTCCACCCGGGTGCCGACAACCAACAGCAGCGCGATGAAGGCGGTAATTAAAATCAGGTACGCGATGACGAAGCGCAGGCCCATGCTCCAGGCTTGTTTGCGAAGGTCGCTTAGATCGGGGATCCAGCGGATGATTTTGTCAGGCACGTAGACGCCGATCAGCATCAGCCCGCAGAACCACAGCCAATATGCCGCGCGCTTCAGGACGCGCAAGGAGCGCGCCATCCGACGCAATTTGAGTCCGGCCGCAGCGACTGTGACCGCGATTGGCAACCAGACCGTCGGCATCAGCACCCATAGCAAGAACCAGAGCAGCCAGTCGGCGGCGTGGAAGACCTGTCGAGGACTGCCGAAACGCAGCAACGATGGCGACTTCTGCCAAAACCATACTCCGAACTGTGGTGCCAAGTGGCGAAGCCAGATCAGCGACCACTCAATTGCGGCCAGCAGGAAGGCCCACAACGCCAGGGCTATGAGGTGCCGCACGGCATGCTGGAAGGCGCGCCATACATCTGCATGGTTGCGAAACTCTGCAACTCTGAAGTAGGCGAAGGTTCCGGCGCGCAACCACAATCCGAAAAATAGGACGATGATTGCCAGCAGACCAGAGCCTGCCACCTGCCAGCCATGGGCATCGGGCAAGAGCAGCCAGAAATAGACCGCGGCCAGCAGCAACGCATTGCCGGCGAGGTTCAGCAGCCACAGCTTCGCCACGCCATGATGTTTTGCGGTCATTGCACGTTCACCGTCAAAGCGTCGCTGGTCGAGAGATAGTCCGGCTGATACATCGGCTGCACACTGGTGGGGCTCACCCGGAAGATGCCGGGGTTCACCACTTTCAGCAGGTATACGTACTCATGCTGGCCCTGCGAGAAATACATATTGAAAAACGTGGTGCGATCGTCACGTAGTTCGCGATCGCTGAACCAGCGGCCCCACCAATCCGGACGCTGGTCGAGTTCGTAAAGATCGTCGCGCGCGATGGACTCCGTACCCGACGGTATCGGGTCTTCGATCATCAGGTACTTCCACTCATTGCCGCCCACGGTGATGCGTACCGCTAATGTATCGCCCACCTGCACCGGCCCGGAAAGTTTGTCGAGGTGATAGATCACGCGGCCATCCTTCTGCAGTGGTGTGAGTTTGAAATACTCGCGCGCCGTGCTCAGTTTGAAGCTGCCGGTGTTTACCACCTTCGACTCATTCGAGTAGTAGTCGCCGCGCATAGACCAGTACATGCGTCCATCCCCTGTCTTTACGATGCGGACCTGGTTGGCTTCCTGAGCGAGTTGGGATTCGTTCAGCGTCACGGTTGTCGCGGGGGCCAGCGCATCGGCTGGCGTGAATTTCTTGGTGGCGACGGTCTTGCCATTCACCTGCACATCGACACTGAAGTTTGGCTTCAGTTCCTGCGTGCGTTCCAGGTAGTCAGTAAGGCCGTAGATCACCATGGCCGTTTGTTCGGTCGACTCCCAGTAGTAGCCCTCGCTGCGATGGCTGACCAGATAAACCGCTGCCTTCTGCAGCAGCGGACTGTTTGCGTCGGCGTGATTGATCAACTTCAACGCGTTAGCCGTGGATTCAGGCGTAGTGTCGCCGGCGAAGTCCATCAGGTAGTTATTCTCGCTGGGCCACCAGGCCTGCGAGTCGTCTTGCTTCGCTTCCCCTTCGAGCTGCGTGGTCAGATCTTTCACGCGACTATCGTTCACCTGCAGCATTGCCAGTCCCAGGACTGCCTGTCCGTACGGCGTCAAAGTCGATCGCTGACTCCAGACCGAATCAATCACCGCACCATCGCGTATGCCACTCAATACCAGCGCGTACGCCATATAAGCGCGCAGATCGGTACGAACCTTCACCGAATGATCGAACTGCTCGTGCAGCCAATCGCGGCCTTTATCGATCGCATCCTGCTTCACGTCGAATCCGGCTGCCTTCGCCTGATTCAGTCCAGCCAGCACGTAGGCGGTCATGAAGGGATGGCTGTCGTCGGTCTGCCACCAGCCCCAGCCGCCGTCCTCGTGTTGATAGGTGTAGAGCCGATCGAGCCCAGCCTGTACTTGCTTATGTAACGTTGCCGGGTCGATGTTCGATTTCACGCCAAGCTTCTGCAGCGAGTTAGCCACCAGCACATCGGGTAAGAAGCTCGACATGGTTTGCTCGGTGCAGCCGTAAGGATAGGACGTGAGGTAATTGAGCGCGGCGAAAACGCTGCCGGCAATCGAAGGCGTCACGCTGATCGTCAACTTGCGCGTGCTCGCTTCGGCTGCGGCAGGAAACGTCAACGGCTGTGACGTGTCCGAGGTGCCGGAGCCGGCGATCGAGCCCGACTTGGAAATCGCCAGCTTCACGCCGAACGGCACCACCGGCAGCGTCAGTTCCATAGCGTCGCTCTCGACATCGGTCAGCGCTTTGCCCAGCACTTTCGCTGAATCGACGTTCAGCACGCGCACGCGATAATCGACCTTCACCAATCCGCGGGTCGGAACGTTCAAATCTCGCTGAGCGCCGTCCAGCACCTGCAGGCCGTCAAACTGCATCGAGATCTGCGCCACCTTGTCGGTCTGCAGGTAATTCTGCACGATGGTGGAAAGCGCGATCTCATCGCCGCGGCGGAAGAAACGCGGCACCACCAGCCGCACCATGATGTTCTTGCGGACGATGGTATTCATCACCGCGCCGCCGACTTTCGTGTCTTGGGTCACGCCTCGCGTGGTGGCTCGCCACGAAGTGATCGCGTCGGGATAGTCGAAATGCACGGTCGCCTGACCATTGCTGCCGGTGCGCACGTCCGCCACCCAGAACGCGGTGTCGGGAAATGCCTTGCGGATCTTGGGCTGCACCAGTCGCTCCGGCTTCAACTGTGCCATCGCTTTCGGCGAGCGCACGCTGGCCAACTGCATCTTGCGTTTGCCTGCCTGGCCGTTGAAGTAATACGTCAGCGAGGTTTCGGTGCTCACCTGCGAATACACCTTGCCGTAGAAGGCATTCATGATGCTGCCTGCCGTCTCCGGTTTGATGGCGTAAATCGCCTCATCAACGACGCCCAGGCTGAAGTCCGCGGCGACCGGCTTGCCGCTGGAATCGCTGGCCCTGATGGTGTAGCTTGCGGCCTCGCCCGGTTGATATTGCGGTTTCGAGGGCAGCAGTTGAACGTTGAGCTGGTGCTGCGTTGGCGGAACGTTCAGGCTCTTCGATCCTTGATACAGCTTGTTGCCTCGGATGAAGACCGCCGCAACGTAGAAGTTGGGCGCGTACTCAGCTTTGATCGGAACGTCGACCGTGATGCTGCCGCCGCTACTTTTGATCACCTGGCCCGAGTAGAGTCCGTTACCCTCGGCCGTGACCAGCACCGACGTCGGCTCTTTACTGGTTACGATCAGCACGTGCGCGGTGTCGCCCGGCTGATAAGTTTTCTTGTCGGGAACGATCTGCACTCGCTCTTGGGCGGGACCGCTCCACCACGGGCTTTCGCCGGGCGCCCAGAGATAGGTTGTGGTTTCGATGTCGCGCTTCTCCGGAGTAGTTGCCGTCACGCGCACGCGGAATTCGCCGGAGTCGGGAATTGTCAGTTTGACCTGGGCTTTGCCGCTGGCGTCAGTCTGTCCTTGTAAGGTCGTAACCGATTGGCCCGCGCCTTTACGCCAGTCCCAACCATTGAGTTCCACGCGGAACATCGTCTGAACCGGCTTCTTATCATAGTCCTGCGCGCTGACGGTCACGGTCGCGGTGCTGCCCTGGGTGTAGACGTAAGAGTTCGGCTCAGCCGTGAGGAAGAAGCTGCCATAAGTGGCGAGCGCGAAACCGTGTCCGGCAATCTCACGATTCCCCGCGTCAGTCACTCGCGCTTCTATGCGATAGACCAGGTCCTGCTTCTTACTGTCGACGCGCGTCGGCACCGTGATCTGTAGTTTGCCGTCGGCGTCGAGCGTGCCGCTTTGTTCAGTCTCCTGCTCGCCGCCGTACGAGTCGTCGCTATCGGCAGCATCGGAATCCTGGTCGCCCTCACCTGCGCCCTCGGCCTGCTCTTCATCTTCGTCGCGGCCCATCGGCCAATAGGTCGAGGTGTGCACTACCCATTTCACTTTGGCATTGGCCACGGGCTCGCCAAAATAATAGCGGGCGTCAATGGTCGCCCTGATGGGCTGGCCTTCGAGTACGCGCGGGCTCTGCGCCGTCACCTTCACTGCGTACTCCGGCTTCTTGTAGTCTTCGACCGAGAAGCTGGTTCCTTCGACGTAGCGCTCCCCCATTTGCATCGAGAGGTAATACGAACCCAGCTTGCCATCGGCGGGAATCGGATAGTTCCAATTCGCCGTACCCATCTCATTGAGTTTGATTGTCTGCGTCCAGATAACTTCGTAGGTTTGCGGATCGCGCAGTTCCAGGCGCAGCTCCTGCCCTTGCGGCACACTGTAGCCGCTCGTGGTTTGGGCGCGCAGAATGCTCTTGAAGTGCACCGTGTCGCCCGGCCGATACACCGGGCGATCGGTGTAGGTGTAGCCCTTCAGATTGCGATCCGCGGCGTCGCCCAGGTTCCATGCGCCCGGCGTATTAATAGCGAACTCGCTTGCGCTGGTCGCCAGTACGGCCACGTTCTCCAGCTTGGCCGCGTCGATTGGCGTATCGAGCAGGCCATGCGCGTCGGTGGTCTTCGAGGCAACTTCCTTTTGGTCGATCCACACTTTTACCAGCATGCCCGCGATGGGATCGCCGCTGCGGCGGTCGACTACGAAGCTCATCAGGCGGCCAGGTCCGGCTTTGGTGATGATCGCAACCTCGGTGATGACGACGATGGTGTAGGCCCGCAGCTTGCCGTCCGTTGCCTCCACCAGGTACACACCCTTGTCGCTCACCGGCACCGCGACCGTCATGTTCTCCCACTGGTCATGCGCCGGGACCGACCACTTCCATACCGACACCACCTGCTGTTGGTTGAGCACCGGGACTTGCGCGAATGTCTCAACCTTCGGCCCCTGTTTTTTCTCGCTCCCGCCCATCTCCCAAAGACGAATCTGGTGACGAGAGTCAGGCGAAAATTGGCCGCGGATAAAGTCGCGAATCCAGGCCCAGATGCGATGCTTCCACGCATGAAACTTTTCCAGCCAGGTGTGCGCTTGCTTGGGCATCGCCGGGCCCTGTCCGCCAAAATTGTGCAGCTCCTGCATCTGGCTGAAAAACTTCACCGGGTTGTTCACCCGATAGACGCGGAATTCCAACTGGTTCACGTTGTGAGCGTTGACTGAGATTTCGGGCTTCTCGCCGGGCAGATAAGTGCGCTGGCTGGTAAGCGAGAACCACGATTGCGTGTCGGCGTCCGGCTGCGCCAGCAAGGGCAAGACGAATAGTTGAAGTAAAAGGACGATGACGACGGACCGCTGATAGAACCCGCTCACTCCATTTTGAACGCGCCTGCTTTCGGTGCGGGGCTGGCCTAGGACCTGCTGCGCTTCAAGGGGGCGCGGCTTCAGCTGCGCCATTACCAGTCCTTTAAATTTGTCGTCACGAGCCGGCTTCACCCGGCGAGGGATCTGCACTTCTCGGCTGCGCTGGTCAACCCACATCACTGTGCTCCCCGCAGAATGTTCCAGCGATACACACCCAGAAAGCCGGGGTTCGACGCAATCGGCCGCCAGCGTGCGTCGGGATAGTTAAGGAGTTGCGCAACTGACAGGCGGCGGATTTCACCCGGCGTCTTCCCGCTCGGTCCGGTGTGGTAGACCACGAACTGCTCACTGCCTGGCTCGACTTGGCTGGGACCCAGAAAGACCATCGCGTGAAAAGGCATTCTTCCAGCCTCTTGCCGGAAGAACAGCAAGTCGCCGGGACGAGCGCGAGTCAGGTCCTTCCCGATGGAAAAAGTATTGTGGCGCCAGAGCGTCTCCACATCGGCGAACTGCGCGAACGCCCCATCGTCCAGGTCGCTCTGCGAAAAGCTTCCGCCGCGCACCCGAAACAACGCAGCCCCAAGCGGGGTGTAGGGATACTGATATTGCTGAATGTCGCTTGCCGACGGCGGAGCCGCCAACACCATCGTATGCGCCCAGGCTGCATCGTGCCCGCGTAAGGCTTCGCGATAGGCAAAACGCAACAGTGCCGCACAATCGTCGATCTCCGCTGCTAACGATTTGCTCCGGTAATACTGCGACTCCGCCAGCAGGGTAAACCAGTGTCGAAAAGCCAGCCGGTCAGCGGGATCGTGCAAACGCAGGAAATCCGGGGTGCCGTCGCCCACCGCATCGCCGGTATCGGCAGCCGTTCGCAGGACAATCTCCTGCGGCAAGAAGCCTGGAGCTGTGATCCGTACTTTGGTTTCGCCCGGAAGCACACCCGCCCGCAGCGATGCCGTAGCCGAGGAGCCTTGAATACTCAACGACTCCAGGGCGGCCCGATGCGGTGTTTCCAGCTCCACCTGCAAGCCCCGCAGGTCTCGGTCATTCAACGAGTGAATCTTTAGTTCGGTGGAAGCAAAGCCGTCAGCAGGAAGCGAGTCGTCGGAGACTTGCGTGACCAGTGCGGCAGGCGCCAGGGCTCGACGCACGGTGAATGCGCACACCACCGTTGCGATCGCGAGCACAGCCACCACTGCCAACCAGCGAGGCACGCCGCGCATGAATGGTTATCCTCCGCGGGAGCACGGATTATAACCGCTGAAACAACGTTTTGAAACTAGTTCCCAGCCGATTGCGCCAACGCTCGTAACTCCGTCAGCAACCGCTCGACCTCGTCCGCAGTGTTGTAGTGAGCCAGGCCGATGCGCAACATGCCACCGCTTGGCTGCACCCCGAGCCGTTCAGCCAGGTCGACAGCATAGTAATTTCCGTCCCAGGTGAAGATGCCGCGATCACCCAGATGTGTGGCCAGTTCACGCGGCGAACCGCTTTCCATTCGAATAGCAACGGTCGGCGTGCGCCGATCGAACTGCGCTGGATCCTTGATGCCATAAAATGTCAGCCCCGGAATGTTCAGCAGTCCGCCGATGAGCTGCTCCGCCAGTCCCCGTTCATGCTGCTTAATGACGTCGTAAGCGGCCACAATCGCCTCCCGCCGGCTACCCACTGCGGGACTGTGATGACGGCCGAGCTCGGCGAGATAATCGATCGCTGCAATCAATCCGGCCAGGCACTCATGATTCTGCGTACCCGTCTCCCAACGATCCGGCAACTGTTCGGTGCAGGCGCGTAGCTTGTAAGGACGCAGCCGCAGCAATTGCTCCCGCTTTCCGTAAAGAATTCCCAGGTGTGGGCCGAAGAATTTATAGCTGGAGCAGGCCAGAAAATCGCAATCCAGCGCCCTTACATCGATGGCCCCGTGTGGGGCGTAGTGCACGGCGTCGATGAAAGCCATTGCCCCGGCAGCATGAGCTAAGCGAACGGCTTCGGCCACATCGTTAATGGTGCCCACTGCATTGGCCGCCCAGCCTACCGCAACCAGGCGCGTTGACCGCCTGATCTTTGCCGAAAGGTCGAACATATCCAGCGTGCAATCGGCTGGCTTGATGTCAGCGGTACGCACCTTGACTCCCCGCTCCTCCAGGCACACCCAGGGAGAGACGTTGGCGTCATGATCCAGGCAGGTGACCAGCAACTCGTCGCCTTTTTTCAACTCGCGGGCAACGGCCCGGCTCAAGGCGAAGGTCAGCGAGGTCATGTTGGGCCCGAAGATCACCTCGTCGCTGGCGCAATTCAGGAAGTCGGCCATGGCGGCGCGCGCTTCGGCGATTGTCTGGTCGCTGCGGCGGCTGGTGACGAACGCTCCGCCGGTATTCGCGTTGGAAGTCGAGAGGTAGTTCGCGATAGCGTCGATCACCGGTTGCGGCACCTGCGTACCCCCCGGCGCATCGAAGAACACCGCAGGCTGTCCGTTTACGGTTTGACCCAGGGCGGGGAACTGTTGCCGTACCCAGTTGATGTCCAGCTGCTGAAGTGAAGCAGCCATCTTTGCACCCGATGACATGACTATGAGCTCCTGACTGCTATAAGGAAATCTGCGAGCAAGCCGTACGCCGTAGTTTCCAGGCCCGGGTTTTGCTCGGTAATGATCAATTGAGGAAGCACGTCAGTCTCGAAGCTGATGACCGACGATGTTCCTCGCACCAGGGCCAACGGATCGGAGACTTTGAGTCGTTCCGGCTGAACGCAAGCCAGGACCTTTCCATCTGCATCGCGCCTGGCACTGCATACCAACTTCCAAGCTTCGCCGCTGGCCCGGGCCTCGCGCAACTGTTCCCCCGTAATTCCTCGGATACCCTGTCGCCGTACATCCGCAAGTTTGAGATCGGCGTCCATCAGCACGTTGGCCAGCGCTACGACCTTAACGGCAGCGTCCACGCCCACGATGTCGTCCGTTGGATCAGACTCAGCCACGCCTAGCTTTTGCGCCTGGCGCAGCGATTCGTCGAAGCTCATTCCCGACCCCATCCCCTCGAGAATTACGTTGGTCGTGGAATTGAGGACGCCGCGGAATCCGCGAACCTCTACCGCCGGCATCGCCTCCCGAAAGAGCGAAAAAATCGGGACGCCATCCATCACCGCCGACTCAAACAGAAATCTGCGGCCCTTGGCAGCCGCCAGGTCGGTCAGTTGCCGGTAGGCATGGACAACCGGTCCCTTGTTGGCGCTGATGGCGTGAGCACCGCTCTCCAAAGCCGCGCGGATATGATCAATCGCGGGTTGGCCGGTCGTGGCATTCAGCGAAGTTGCCTCAAACAGAACGTCGGCTTTGCCCAGCCGCAGCCATTCCGTAACGTCATCGGCTCGCTGCGCGCCGCTGAAGTCGCTCGCCAATAACTTATCGGGGGCGAAACCCTCGGGCGCAGCCAACCACCCCAGGCGGCGACAGGCAACGCCGGTCACGCGGTACTCAACCCCATGCCGGTTCTTAAGCTGTTGCTGCTTTTTCTGCAAAAGCTCCAGGAAGGCCCGGCCAACGTTGCCGCAGCCTGCGAGGCAAAGATTATAGGTGCGGATGCGGGTATCTCCCGTTGAGCTGGCGTTAATCCCTATTGTAAATGGTGAGCAACTCCGAAACTGCGTAGTGACTTCCTGCCAATTCCGGTTTTCGCACGATTTTCGGACCCATCCGGCTGCGCCGTGCATCCATTCCTGTGGGTGCGGTTAGAGGTGGCGGAAAAGCCAAAAAATGGGTATCTTTGCGGTTGCGTTGGTCGGATATAATCTCCAGTTAAGCTGAATCGCCAATGGGGCAACTTCCATCGATCGCCGCAGAGTGTAAATGAACTCCGGCACACACGATCTTCGCGCCGGCAGCGTAACAAATTTGTATTACTCCGATTTTGAAGGAGCTCGGAATGGCCATCAAGGCAAGTGACTTCGTTTGGCACAATGGTCACCTGATTCCCTGGGATGAGGCAAAGATCCACGTAATGGCCCACGTGGTGAACTATGGCTCATCCGTATTTGAGGGGATTCGCTGCTATCACACACCTAAGGGCCCGGCTATTTTTCGCTTGCGGGACCATACCCTCCGCCTGATCCAGTCGTGCAAAATCTATCGCATCGACTTGGACTTTTCCCTGGACGAGCTGGTCCAGGCTACGGTGGATGTGGTCGCAGCCAACAAAGTATCCCCCTGCTACGTGCGTCCCATCGTGCTGCGTGGCTATGGGCAAGTCGGCGTCAATCCTTTCAACTCGCCCACCGAGGTCTACATTGCCAACTATGAGTGGGGCAAGTACCTGGGCGCTGCCGATTGCGAAGACGGGGTAGACGTTTGCGTTTCCTCCTGGACGCGCCTGGCGCCCAACACGATGCCTACCATGGCCAAGGCTGGCGCCAACTACATGAACTCGCAACTCATCAAGATGGAAGCCATCGTAAACGGCTATAGCGAAGGCATTGCTCTCGATGTAAACGGTTACGTCAGCGAGGGCTCGGGCGAGAACATTTTTATCGTGCACAAAGACCGCATCTACACCCCGCCGCTGGGCAACAGCGTTCTTCCGGGCATAACCCGGAATTCGGTGATTCATATTGCCCACGAGCTGGATATTCCCGTGATCGAGCAGATCATCCCGCGCGAGATGCTCTACATCGCCGACGAGCTGTTCTTTAGCGGCACGGCCGCCGAGATCACGCCGATCCGTTCGGTCGACAAAATCACGGTCGGCCATGGTGTCTGCGGTCCCATTACCAAGACGGTGCGTAAGGAGTTTTACAGCATCGTGAACGGTGTGGTGGAAGACCGCTTCAATTGGATGACTCCGGTTCCGGTGGCGGTAAAGCAGCCAGTCACGGTTTAGCAAGCAGGTCAGTAGAAGAAATAAGGGCGCACAGGTTGCGCCCTTTGTTTATTTAGATAGCAAATGATTCGGAGCATTCATCGGTTCCTCCGCCACAAAACTCTCAGTCCAATGGACGAAAGAGCATTAACCTTGAGTCTCGTCCTGCGCGTCCCTCAGGGACGAAACATCCAGGCGCCCGCGTTCAGCCAAGACCAGATTCTCATTAGCAAAAGCGCGAACAATTCACTCCAGGGGCCCGGTGAAGCGCCAACCCAAAGAACGAGCTTGTCTCAGGCTCGTCCCCCGTCCGCTTCAGAACTCCATCGTCTTCAGTTCCGCCGTGACAATCAGTGGAGCTTCGGTGGCTCGTTGGACGTCGTCCGCGGTTAGTCCGGGTGCAATCTCCTCCAGTACCAGGCCGCTTTGGGTCACGCGGATGTAAGCCATTTCAGTGACGATGTTGTGCACCACGCGAAGGCCGGTGATGGGAAGCGTGCAGCGTTTCAGGATCTTGGGAGCGCCGTCGCGGGTGGTGTGCTCCATCGCCACAATCACGCGCCGCGCACTGGCTACCAGATCCATCGCGCCGCCCATGCCCTTGACCATCTTGCCGGGGATCATCCAGTTGGCGAGATTTCCATCCTCGTCAACTTCCATCGCGCCCAGCACGCTCAGGTCGATGTGACCGCCGCGAATCATGGCAAACGACTCTGCACTCGAGAAATAAGCGGTGCCCGGCAACTCGCTCACCGTTTCTTTCCCGGCATTGATCAGGTCGCCATCTTCCTCGCCGGCCAGCGGATAAGGGCCAACTCCCAGCATGCCGTTCTCGCTTTGCAGTACAACCTCAATCCCCGGCGGCACGCAATTGGCCACCAGCGTCGGCATGCCGATGCCGAGGTTGACGTAATAGCCGTCGCGTAACTCGCGAGCGACCCGGCGCACAATGCGGTCTCGCTTTTCAGTATCTTTCTGCTTTGAGATTGGAAGTGTTGCCATTTGATCCCCTAGACCTCATACACATCTGTCACCCTGGGCGGCCGATTTTGTCATCCTGAGCGGAGGCAGCGCTTCGCCGTCCGCCGATTGTGTCATCCTGAGCGGAGGCGGCGCTTCGCCGCCGGAGTCGAAGGACCTCTATCCCAGACGATTCCACTTTCCGTCATGCTCAGTAGGGAGGCACCTTCAGGGGCGCGCCGACGGAAAGCAGGATGTATTGCTCGCCGACATCTACACTTTCCTCACCGTCCTGCGCTCGATCCGCTTCTCATACTCCGTCCCTTGAAAGATGCGGTGCACATACACACTCGGAGTGTGAATATGTTCCGGGTCAATCTCGCCCGGTTCCACCAGATGTTCGACTTCGACAATGGTGATCTTCGCCGCCGTGGCCATCATGGGATTGAAATTCTGCGCCGTCTTGCGATATACCAGATTTCCCCAGCGATCGCCTTTCCACGCTTTGATCAACGCAAAGTCGGCCTTCAGCGCACTCTCCAACACATAAGGACGTCCGTCAAACTGACGAGTCTCCTTGCCTTCGGCCACCACCGTACCGAATCCGGTGGGCGTGTAGAACGCCGGAATGCCTGCCCCGCCGGCGCGAATCCGTTCCGCTAGCGTGCCCTGCGGGACGAGTTCCAGATCGATGCGGCCGCTCAGCACCATTTCTTCCAGCAGCCGGTTCTCGCCTACGTAGCTCCCTTTGTGCGAGGTGATCTGTCCCGCGGCCAGCATCAGTCCCAGACCGAAGTCGTCGACACCCACGTTATTGCTGATGGTGTGAATATTCTTCACGCCCCTCTTGACTAGAGCGCGGATGAGGTTCTCAGGAATCCCGCACAGGCCGAACCCTCCCACCATGAGGGTCGCACCGTCGTTGATGTCGTGGACAGCCTCGTCGGCGTTCGCAACTACCTTGTTCATTGGCATAGGATTTTGATTCCGACCGCCGATTGTATCGAGGCGCAGCACCTCGACGCAAAGATCATTCGTTTGCCGGTTCCACGCATTCCGGCTCGATCCAAATGCTTTCCATGCAAGCGTGTCTACCACTCAGTTTCCCGACATCGATCTGAATGAAGCCCTCCTGAAAACCCATGATCGCGAAAACCCTGCCAACGCAGCGCTCCAGAGTCGAGCGCGTTTTGAATTCTTCCGAATCCTGTACGGCATCCGGAAGCTTGACGACGCGAATCAAATCGCCTTCTTTCATAAGGCTTTCCTTTTGAAGTCTGGTGCTTTGCGATTCACTATTCACGATCCACCATTCACGCTTTACCGAATTTGTTCGCGCTCTCAAACATCTGGCGCAAGCCCGGCCCTCGCAGATTCTCTCGCAGATGCGCCAGTTCCTGTTCGAACCGTAACAAGGCCTCTTCAATGTTCTCGGTGTTGGTAAGGGCAATGTCGCGCCACATGGAATACGGACTGTGCGCAATCCGCGTCATCTCGCGTAGCGCGCGACCTCCGATCTGCGCGACCGCTGCGTCATCGCCGAGTTCCTCGCGCAGCATAGATGCCAGGGCTGTGGCCATCATTTGCGGCAGATGACTGATCCAGGCGCAGAGCCTGTCATGCCGTTTCGGATCGATGGCTATCACGCGCGCCCCAATCGCAACCAACAAGTCCAGATATTCGTGCTGGCGCTGCGTGTACGGCAGATCCGCGTTGATGCGCGTGACCAGCCACACCGAGCCATGAAACAAAGTCGGGTCGGCATTTTCGATTCCGCCATGCTCCTTGCCGGCCATGGGATGGCCAGGCAGTATCCGCTCTGCCGCCTTGTCGCCCAGTACCATGCGCGCGCGCTCGACCAGTTGTTCCTTCGTGCTGCCCGTGTCCGTGATCAAAGTTCCCGCAGGAAGAATAGGGGCAACGCGCTCAAAGACCGACAGAATGGCGCCCACCGGCGTTGCCAGCACGACAACGTCCGATTCCAACGCAGCTTCTCGCGGCTCAGTCGCCCCGCGATCGATCGCTCCACGGGTGATCGCCTGGTCCATTACTTCCGGCTTGTCGCAGCCGACGATGGTTCCTGAGAATCCCGCTCGGCGAAGCGCCAGCCCCAGCGATCCGCCGATCAGCCCCGTGCCCACAATCGTGATTTGCCGGACAGGCATTCGTATTTAGGTGCCCTGCTGAAGGGGCGTGGCTTCAGCCACGCCGTTTACAACCTTAGCGATCGACGGCTTTAGCCGCGGCGGGAATTCGGTTTTCCCGACGTAGCAACTGCATCCATGAGCAGTCTTGAAAAGGGCGCCGAAAAAGTCTCCAAGCCAGATTGCTGGTTGGCTAAAGCCCAACAGCAATGACAATCAAAAACAAGGGGCGCTTAACGGCGCAGCTGAAGCTGCGGCCCCTTCAAAACCTGCCTGCGCTACATTCCGCCTAAATCGTCCGTCCCACTGCCGGAGCGATCATCCGCAGTTGCTCCATCAGTTCGGCAAATTGCTCAGGGAAGAGTGATTGTGCGCCGTCGGAGAGCGCCTCGTCGGGCGAAGGATGTACCTCGATGAGCAGCGCGTCGGCACCGGCAGCAACCGAGGCACACGCCATCGGAGCAACCTTGTCGCGCAATCCCGTTCCGTGTGACGGATCGGAGGTGATCGGCAGATGCGACAATTTGTGCACCACCGGAATCGCCGAGATGTCGAGCGTGTTGCGAGTATAGGTCTCGAAGGTGCGAATGCCGCGTTCACAAAGGATGACCTGATAATTGCCGCCCGACATAATGTATTCGGCCGAGAGCAACATCTCTTCGATGGTCGCGGCGATCCCGCGCTTCATCAGCACCGGCTTGCGTACCTTGCCCAGTTCGCGCAGCAGATTGAAGTTCTGCATGTTGCGCGCGCCCACCTGGAAGATGTCGACGTATGGCATCATGAGCTCGATCTGCGAGATTTCCATCACCTCGCTGATCACCATCAGCCCAAAGCGATCGCCGGCCTCGCGCAGCAATTTGAGTGCCTCTTCGCCCAGGCCCTGGAACGTGTAGGGCGAGCTGCGCGGCTTGAAAGCCCCGCCCCGCAAGACTTTCGCGCCAGCCCGGCGAACAATTTCGGCAGCGGCTAAGATCTGCTCGCGTGATTCCACCGAGCAGGGACCGGCCATCACCACCACTTCCTTGCCGCCGATTTCCACTCCATTCGCCAGCTTGACAATGGTTCCCTCGGAATTAAACGTTCTTCCCACCAGCTTGTAAGGAGCGCTGATGCGATGCACGGTCTGTACGCCAGAGAGTACTTCGAGCTCACGAATGTCAAAATCGATGCGTTTGCCCACCGCAGCCAGCACGGTTTGCCGCGCACCGGTAGTGCGATGCACCGCGAAGCCCATCTTCATCAGGTGATCGGTAACGCCCTGAATCTGGTCTTCGCTCGCAGTCTCCCACATCGCAACAATCATGATCGGATCGCCCTTCGCTTCTTGCTCTTCGCTTCTCGCCAGAGCCCGGCGGTTATTTAGGTCTTAGCCTTTAGCTGGCTGTTGGTCCCTGGTTTCTAGTCACTGTTCTCCGGCGCCATTTCATCACGCTGGATTTGTCTCATCACGTCAATCAGCCGCTCGTAAACCTGGCGCAGTTGTATGTCTGACAACGGTCCCGAGTTCTGGCGCGCTATGTTCTGGTAGATGATCTTTTCGCGGTCGGGCTCATAGATGGGCGCGGCCAGATCGCGTTTGAGTTTGCCGATCTCGTGCGCGCACTCCGCTCGTTCATTCAGCAGGCGCACCAGTTTGCTGTCCAACTCGTCAATCTTCCTGCGCCAGTCTTCGATATCCATGGCCCATTCGCCTCGCGGTTTTGTGCCTTCAAGGGCAGCTCAGTTGCCGGCCGCTGTGGTTTGCGCCATTCCCGTCAAGTAAGACAAGAATTCTGACACAGCGGCGGCTTCCCGTCCCGGACTTTGTTCGATACGCTCGACGATGGCGCTGCCAACCACGGCCGCATCCGCGAAGCTGCCGACTTCAGCGAACTGCTCCGGAGTGGAAATACCGAAGCCGACTGCAATCGGCAATTTTGTGTATGCTCGCAGCCGCTCGACCAAAGACCGCGCGTCGCCCGCCAATTCCTGTCGCGTACCGGTAATTCCCGTGCGCGAGATGGCATACACGAAACCACGCGAGTGCTTGGCCAGGTCGCGCAATCGCTGATCGGTGCTGGTCGGAGCCGCCAGAAAGACGGGTGCGAGTTTGTGCGCTTTCATCGCCCGCAGATACTGGCTCGCTTCATCCAGCGGAAGATCGGTCACCAAAGCCCCATCGATTCCAATTTGCGCCGCGCTCGCACAAAACTTCTCCAGCCCGAACTGGAGAATAGGATTCAAGTAAGAGAAAATGATCAGCCCTGCATTGGATTGTCGGCGAATTTGCCCGGCCATGTCGAGCACGCCCGCCAGTTCGGTGCCATGTCCCAGCGCACGCTCGCTGGCCCGCTGGATCACCGGGCCATCTGCCACCGGATCACTGAATGGCACCCCTAATTCGATCACGTCGGCACCAGCCTGAATCGCAGCCAGCGCCACATCGCGCGAGACCTCCAAACTGGGATCGCCGCAGGTGATGTAAGCCACCAGGCCGGGCCGTTTCTTGAATCGAATTGCCATCGCGTTGAAGGGCGCCCTTCCAGGCGCCTTGCCAGTCCCCCTATTTGTCATCCCGAACGCTGCGCATTTCCTTCCTGTCCGTGATCGCACTTGCGTCTGTCATCCTGAGCGCAGGCCGGCGCTTCGCCGCCGGAGTCGAACGGACCCATGCCGTTGCCTGCGACAATAGCGTTCTTCGCTGCGCTCAAAATGACAACCAAACCACTTCTAGAGTTGCAGGTTCTCCCGCAAAATCCCAATGTCTTTGTCGCCCCGGCCCGACACATTTACTATCACAATGTCAGACTTCTGCATCCTGGGGGCGCGCTTGATACATTCTGCAATCGCGTGCGCCGATTCCAGCGCAGGAATAATTCCTTCCAATCGCGCCAACTTCTGGCAAGCATGCAACGCTTCTTCATCGCTGGCCGAAACGTATTCTGCTCGTCCTTGGTCGTGCAGCCATGCATGCTCCGGACCAATCGCGGGATAATCCAGACCTGCGGAAATCGAATGCGTCAACGCAATCTGCCCGGCGTGGTCTTGCAGGACATACGAATAAGTGCCCTGCAAAACGCCCGGCTCTCCGCCCTCGAATCGCGCCGCATGCTCACCGAGAGAGTGACCGCGACCGCCGGCTTCGACGCCAATCAGCTTCACCTCCGGGTCCTTGATGAATTCGTAGAACGCGCCAATGGCATTCGAGCCGCCACCCACGCAGGCAATTACCGCCGAGGGCAGACGGCCTTCAGCCTTCAGGATTTGCTTGCGCGCCTCCTGACTGATGACACGGTGAAAGTCGCGCACCATGGTGGGATAAGGATGTGCCCCCAGCACGCTGCCCAGCAGATAATGCGTGGTGCGAACATTCGTGACCCAGTCGCGCATGGCTTCGTTGATAGCGTCCTTCAGCGTGCGCGATCCGGATTCGACACCCCGCACCTCGGCGCCCAGCAGTCGCATGCGGAAGACGTTCAACTCCTGGCGCCGCATGTCCTCCGTCCCCATGTACACCACGCACTCCATCCCAAAGAGCGCGCACACAGTTGCGGTAGCCACGCCGTGCTGGCCGGCACCGGTCTCGGCAATGATGCGGTGCTTGCCCATTCGCCGGGCCAGCAGCGCCTGCCCAATGCAGTTGTTGATCTTGTGCGCGCCGGTATGCAGCAGATCTTCGCGCTTGAGATAAATTCTGGCACCGCCTAATTCTGCTGTCAGCCGTTCGGCTGGGAACAGCGGGGTAGGACGTCCGGCAAAGTCCGCCAGCAAGCGGTGATATTCGTCGCGGAACGCCTTGTCTTGGCGCGCCTCAGCGTAGGCAGCTTCAAGTTCCTGCAAGGCGGCCATGAGAGTCTCGGGAACATAGCGGCCGCCGTAGACGCCGAACCGCCCTGCGACGGTGCGAGTCCGTTTTGGCAGCTTGTTTTCTCCGGCCGGAATCGTACTGGCCGGTGGAACTTGAGTAGTGCTCCCGTCTTCCATGGTCTCAACCTGCCTCACCCTGCTTCTTGTTGTCGCACCGCTGCGACAAACTTCCGCAGCTTCACTTCATCTTTCTTGCCCGTTTCGCGCTCTATGCCAGAGACGACATCAACCCCCCAAGGACGAAACAACCGCAGCGCCTCACCCACATTGGCGGCGTTCAAACCTCCGGCAATGATCACTGGAACAACGGCCTGAATGGCTGCGATTGACGGGACGGCTTGTTCCCAATCGAAACGAACGCCGGTCCCTCCCCACATTGCGGCCGACCCGGAATCAAGTAACACGGCGTCAATGCTGTCGCGTGATTGTAAGAACTTTGCTGCAATGTCTTTCTCGGAGTTGATTAGCTCGCGCACGTGTAGAGTCTTGATGATCTTGCGACCGCCAAGCGCCTCCCGGAATTCACGCAACTGCTCAGCCTGTTCGTCACCATGTAACTGCACACCTGTCAGCCCGACTTGCGTGACAATTTCAGACACCTGCGCGGGGGATTCGTTCAGAAAAACCCCGATTTTCTCGATCCCATGCTGCAAAGCGCCGACAATGTCTTCGGCTAGAGCGACCTCAATCCGGCGCGGACTGGGAGCGAAAATAAACCCCAGCGCATCGGCTCCCGCAGCGACGCTCAACTCAGCATCATGCAGGCTAGTCGTTCCGCAGAACTTGACCCAAGTCATGGCGATCACGTTTGCGCCGGCATTAGGACGCGGCCACCGATTGCGCCAGCAAGTCGCGCAGTGCTTCCCCAGGAGATTTCGCTCGCATCAGGGACTCGCCGATCAGGAACGCGTCGAATCCGGCCTGTCGAAGACGCGCAATGTCATCGCCACTCCCGATGCCGCTTTCGGCAACCTTCAACGCGCCGGCAGGCATTAATTCGGCCAGTTGCAACGAGGTATTTAAATCGACTTGAAACGTGTGCAGGTTCCGGTTATTGACGCCAATGGTTTCGCAGCCCGCATCCAGCGCACGCTGCAACTCCACGCCATCGTGCACTTCGCATAAGACGTCGAGTTCCAGATCACGAGCCCGTTTGTGGAGTGTACTCAGCTCCGATGGTTCGAGCGCGGCGACAATGAGCAGGATTGCGTCCGCACCGTGCGCCCGGGCTTCCACCAACTGGAACTCGTCGATAATAAAATCCTTCCGCAGGCAGGGCAGTTGGGTTGCTTCCGACGCCCTCTCCAGATTCTGTAACGAGCCTTGGAAAAACTGCTCGTCCGTGAGTACCGATAGGGCTGCTGCTCCTGCAGTCTGCAACTGTCGTGCCAGCGTCGCAACAGGAAAATCCGCGCGGATCAGGCCTTTGGAAGGAGACGCCTTTTTCAGTTCCGCGATCACCGCGATGCCTCGCCCCGCCGCTGACTGTAGCGAACTGCGAAATCCTCTGGGCTGGTGATTCGCTGCCGCTTTCTCTAGAGCATGCAGATCTGCTGATGCTTTGGCAGCGGCAACCTTGCGGCGAGTGCCGGCGATGATTTCTTCCAGCCTGGTGGGCACAGTGCAAAAAGTATACCTGTTGACGCCGGCTGCCGGGCGCGCCTTAGCCAACGGAATCGATTCCCGGCATGTGAAATGCCCAGGTTGATCCCGGCGCACGGACCTCGATGTTCAACTTGCCGCCCATGGTCAAGCGACCAAAAGTTGTAGATCTCAGGTGAATACCCGCTTCGCAACCGTGCTTTTCTAGGCTACTCTTCCCCTACTTACAAGCAGAACGGAGAAGCCCTCGCTCAAAGCTGGTAATGGGAGAAGTCTTCTCTGTCGAGCTGGCCGGGACGCGCAACTCATCATGAAGCCCTCCTATCCGCTTGGCATCGCGTTGGTCGCACTCGGCCTTGGCGCGTGTGCGTTTTCGCAAGCACCCGCGCTGGCGCGCTTAAGCCATGAAACTACACCTGAGATATCGCGTGCCGAGCGGGGGACGCGGCCGAATCCAACCCAGGATCCCGATCACCAGCCGGTTGCGTTGCTGGACTCTAAATTGTCGCGTCTGGCAGCAGAGGCACTGTTTGTCAATTCGAAACTTGATCGCGCTCGTTTCCTGGCAGGAAGTGCCCTGCAACGTAATCCACGCGATGCTGAAGCGCTTTTCGTACAGATGGAAGCCGCCGGTATGCAGGCCGACGATGCGACTGTCCTGGATTCGGCGGTCCGGCTCTGCGACCTTGGCCGGTCAACCGGCGACCCTCGGGCGCAACTGGCGGCGGTTCGCGTGCGTGAGCTGGCCGCAAACACCGCGCAGTTTCGAGCAGAGATTCCGCGCGTGCGGTCGTTGCTGGCGAACTCGGCAGAGAGCTGGCCCGATCTGAATGAAGCATTGCTGAGTGCCGCAATGGACGGCGTCCCCACACCCGATCCTTATGTCCTGTCGCGCGCATCTGGCTTCCTCAATGATTGGCGCGTAGTGGCTTTGGGCCCGGGTTCGCTGCTCGATTTCGATCCCTTGCCGATCGCGCCGGGCACTGACCTCTCGAAGGCGTCGTACCAAAATCACCTGGTAGAAAATTTTCAATTTCCCGACGGCTGGGTGGCGCTGCCGAAGTACTTCCAAAGCCGCGAGATGTATTACGCCGTCTCTCACTTCGCTTCGCTCAAGGCGGCCAATTGGACAATAAACTTGGAAGGCGCTGTTAGCGCTGAAATTTTCCTTGATGGGGAGCGTGTACTGCGTCAATCTGCGGCCGCAAAGATCGATCGCAGCTCCGCCAGCTTTAATGTGACTGGCGGTCCGCATCGTGTCCTGGTCAAGTTGGTTGGATCGACGAGGCCGTGGCGGATTTCGATTCTGCCTTCGGAGCCGCCTGTCAGCACTCCCGCGCGCCCTGATACTTCTGCGCCGGAACTTACCTATGAGCTGGCCGCCGAGGCCTACGCTGCTGGAGACTTTGGAGCCGCGATCGAGCAGATCAACGCCGAAAGGGCGGCAGCCAATTCGCCTGCATTGCAGTTCTTGCTCGCGCAGTCGTGGGCGCAGCTTTCCCCGGCGGACTTCGCCGGCGCCGCCGCATGGTTCGCAGTTCATTCACTCGCGCCCTCAGCGCTGGCGGCCGATATAGGGTTGGGCAACCGAGCATCGAGGAGCGGCAACTGGTCGGAGGCTTCGAGCCTGGCGAGGCACGTCCTGACGAGCCGACCCCAAAATGTGGACGCGCTTGAGATCCTGGCCTCGGCCCAAGCCAGCGACAAGACCGCCGGCCTCTCGACTGCCGATAAGGAAGATGTTTGGGCGCGTCGCCTGGCAGTCCATCCCTCGTGTGAAGCGTGGCAAGGCGCGATCCAACTGTATAACTTGCAGGGGCGCTCAGCGGAAGCCGATGCCGCTCGACAGAAACTGGACGGCTGCGCGCCGGAGTCGCTGGACTACGCCCAGGCGCTATCGCAGCAGGGGCAACATGCACAATCCGCGCAAGCCTTGCAGCGCTTGCTGGCTGCGGCGCCGTTGAACCGGGCCGCTCGCCTTATGCTGGTGCGGGAGCTGCAAATGGCCGGAGACGATGGCTCCGCCCAACGAGCCGCTGCCGAGTGGCTGCGCGTTGCGCCCAACGCCGAAAACTACCATCGCCTCGGGGCAGAAGAAGCTGCTGCAACGGTGGGAACGGTCAGCCAAGATTCGTCGCCAACGCTGGCCTTCTATCAGCCTTACCGTCGTGATGCGGTCCAGGCAGTTCGTCGAGCCTCACGCGAGCCATCGTCCGCGGCTGTGGTCCTGCTGGACGATCACGTTGCCATCGCCCGGCCAGACGGCAGTGTCTCGCTCTACGTTCACCGGGTCAGCCGGCTGCTCAATCGTCAGGCCGTGGAGCAACTGCGAGCCGATACTCCACCGCGAGACGCTCAGGTGCTGGAGCTACGCCTTATCCACCGCGATGGCTCGGTTGACCCGATCGAACTCGAAGCCGCGGGCGCAGCACTTTCCACCGTTACGTTCTCCGCCGGTGATGTGCTGGACGAGGAATACGTGATGCACTACGCCGGAGATGGAGGAATACCGGAACATTCGGAGGTGTTCCAGTTTGTCTTCGGCAGCTTTAACCAGCAAGTCTTGAGTGCCCGATTCGTAGCACTTAGCCCCGCCGAACACGCTGACCGGGGGGTAGTGATCGCTACAGGCGACGTTCCGCGCATGGCGGCGTACGTTCGCGACGGCATGTTGGCGCGAGTTTGGCAGAAAGACACTTCCGTTCGGGAAGGCGACGCTCTGACACTCTCAAGCAAACCGCCGGCGATTGTAAGGCTAGTGGAGCAGGAGAATGGCTGGAGCGAGCCCAGCAACGCAGAGCACCAACGGCGCATTGAAACGATTCATCCCGGACCGCGACCGGAAGACTCTTTACTGTTGATGCCAGAAATCGGCTTTACAACCACGGGTAGGGCAATTCTCTGGTTGCCATTCAATAATCCTGCCGACGCGCCGTGAATTCCATCTTCCTTTAAACTAGAGGACGAGGATTGAATGGCCGTTACCCAGGAAGAAGTCATCTCCGCGCTAAAAGAGTGTTACGATCCCGAAATTCCGGTGAACATCGTCGATCTTGGTTTGATCTACGAAGTTCGCGTGAAACCCACTGAAGTAGCCAATCTGACCGGTGATGATATTGAGGTTGAGATGACGTTGACGGCGCAGGGCTGTCCGTCGCAGGGATCTATCAGCGAAGATGTGAAACAACGACTGCTGCGGATCCCGGGCGTGGGCAATGCCACGGTCAACATCGTATGGTATCCCCAGTGGACGCCGGAACGGCTCAGCCCCGAGGCGCGTAAACAATTAGGCATCGAGTAGGTCGTCCGACACCCTGGCATAAAAACCCATACCTGAACGGCTGCCGGACGCACGTCACTCCAACCGCGACTCGATCGCAGCTATGAGCCGTACTGCTCGCGAACGTCGCGCCATGCTTTGACGCTGCGCCGCTCGGCTTGCTCGGCGAAGCCCTCCCCGAGCTTTTGCAGGGTAGAGAAAATCTGCATGCCCTTTTGCAGATAGTCCGGGGCGTTCTCCCAAACCGCCTCGAACTTCTCGGGATACTCCGATGCCAGCACCGCAAGACCGGCAGCGGCGAATGCCATTCCTGCCGGGCGACGGCCGGTAATCACCAGCGCCACGCCGGCGCCAATGGATCCGAATATGATGGTTTTTTTCCAGCTCTGCATAGTTCACCTCAACCGAGATTGCGAAACAGGACGAAATAGTTTAGAGGAACGCCCTGGTTCCTCTGTTGTATCCGGATCGCCGAATTAAGCTGCGCCAGCTTTGAGGCTCTGCCGGCGGAGATGCGGCCGCATTGTACCGCTGCACCACCATGAACGACCTACTTCGTGGCCTTGGCATTGCCAGAAGTTCCGTTGACCAGCAGGAACCAACCACTTCCGCCGCGAATCAGAATGTCCTTGGGCGATTCTAACGTGATCTGCCCGAAAGGCGCTGTGCTTCCCGCATGGCCGACTTTCAGGTCTTCAAATCCGTAGGCCCCGCACGCGGTCGTGGAAAATACCCAAAGCGCCTGCTGCTGATCATTGCTATCCGTTGCCAGACAATCGCCGCCTGCCGTCAGCTTGCCCCATGCTCCGCTCCCGTTCCACCGTCCAATCTTGCCTTGGGGCGAAGCAATGTATCCGCGAGCCCGAAATACCACATCTCCTCCTACTTGTTTGGTGGTCCATCCATAAGAAGATTCGTAGCTCGAGATGGCATCGATCGGAGTCTTCGCCTGGAAAACATTCTCCGTCGAGGCCAGCGCTCGCAAGCTGACGTTCAACGGAATCGTGCGCCCCTGATCTTCGATCGCATCGAACGTCACCGTGATGCGCGACGGACTAACGGCAGATGAAACTACATGTCCGGTCACATGGGATCCTGACTTGATCTTTCCGCCCGAAGGCAAAAGAACTTCCTGCATCAGTCTTCCTTCGATCTTTTCGCCCGGCTTACTGTCCTTAGAGTTGAGCGCAGAGCTCACCATAACCGGAAGAGCCGTTCCGGCGGGAAGGCCCTGCGCGACCAGCAGGGTTTCGAGGCAGAGCACGGCGGCAGCAAGTCGAATCCAAAACATAAAGTTGAATCCTGTACGCTAGGTTCCTCGCAGAAGGCTGCCAAACTAACACAGAGCGCCAGTCGAAGCAAGGCGTTCGACTGCGCCTGGCATTAGGATTGGAAAAACGAACCCGGGCGTGCGGTTGTTGCGACGCCCGCAACCAGCTGAATTGCGCTATTCGCTGCGCAGGGCCTGCATCGGGTTGACTGACGCAGCCCGGCGTGCTGGTATCAGCGCGGCCAATGTAACCACCAGCGCGATCAGCAATACTCCCGCTGCCATCACCAGCGGATCGGCAGGACTCACGTTAAATAACTGGCTGCGCAGCAGACGAGACAGAAGAATGGCAATCGGCAAGGTCACCACGACGCTGATTCCTGCCAGCCAGATGACGTCGGAGAGCACCAGGCGCACCACGGCACCCCGGCGAGCACCCAGGGCCATGCGGATGCCGATCTCGCGCGTTCGCTGGGCAGTCACATAAGCCAGTACGCCGTAAAGGCCAATCGCTGCCAGCAGGGTCGCCACGATTCCAAAGCTCACCGCCAGCATCGCCACCAGGCGGTCGTTGGAAATGTTGTCGGCGATCTGCTCATCCATGGTGCGCATGGTATCGATCACCAGCTTGGAATCGACTTGCTGCACGGCTCGTCGCAGGTCAAGCTCAGCCGCTTCGGGAGCTTGCCAGGTGCGTACATAGAACTGCATGAATCCGAATTCGTCTTTCCCATTGAAATACGGGGAGTAGACGGTCGCCTGTGCTTCCGTACGCATGTCGCGATGCCTGGCATCGCCCACCACGCCCACAATCTCGATGTCGGTCGGACTGGACGGAGGCGGACCGGGACCGATCCTGTGCCCGATCGCATTCTTGGGACTGCCGAAATAGCGGTTGGCGAAGCTGGCATTGACAATCGCCACTTTCGATTTTCCAACGAGGTCCTGATCGTTGAACACTCGCCCCGCCAATAAAGGTATATTCAGCGTTGAGAAATATTGCGAAGTAATCCCTGATACCTCGACATGGATGTCTTCATCCGGCTTCAGCGTATGGCCTGCGATGGAGAAGTCGCTGCGCTCACCGTTGTCGGCCAGTTCCGGATCGTCGGTGCCGCCGACGGAGCGTACACCTGGTTGCGCCGCCAAAACTTCGAGCAGATGTTTTTGCAGGGGCACCGATTGCTTGGGATCGTAGCCTGCCAGCGTGGGGTCGATGCCGAAGGTCACCAGGTGATCGGTGGTGAAGCCTACGTTTAGCGACCGCAGGTTGTGAAGCGTTTGCACAAACAATCCAGCGCCGATGAGTAACAGCAGGCTCAATCCCATCTGCACGCCGACCGATAGACGACGGAAGCGCAGATGCTTACCCGATCCGGTAGTGGTTTGCTGCTTCAGGGAATTTACCAGGTCAGGGTGAATGAATCGCAGCGCCGGCGCAAGACTAAAGAGAACACTCACCACAAACGCCAGCCCGAAGTTGAATAGCAGAATGCGAAGATCGGGGTGCGGCGAAAGTGGGAGTTCGGTTGCAGTGCTGCCAGCGATCCTATGAGCTAGAAAGGCTGAGATTGCCGGCGCGAAGAGAAAACCGAGAGCACCGCCGAATAGTCCCAGCAAGAGTCCTTCAATCAAGAGTTGCCGGATGATTTGCCAGCTTGAGGCCCCCATGGCATAGCGCACCGACATCTCTTTCAGGCGCGAGGCGGCGCGCACCAGCAGCAGACTGGAAACGTTGACGCAGGCCATCAGAAGAACCAGGCCTACCATCCCCATCACCACCAGTAAAGGCGCCTCGATCTGATCGCGCAGGGGAGAGAATCCGCGGCTTTCATCCAGCAACAACAGCTTTGACTCTGCGACGAAATGTTTGCGGAACAGCTCGCTGGCGTGCTTGACCTGCGGCAGCTCGCCGGCGCGGATCGCTCGCCAGAGCGGAGTCATCGCCGCTTCGGCCTGTTGCCGGCTGATACCGGGCTTTAGTCGAGCCACAATGTTGGCCCACGACGAACGCCTGTCCTCCAGGTCGTTGAACCCCGGCATCACAATGGCCTTCGTCGTCAGCGGCACAAACAGTTTCGGCGTGAAGCCGGCGATTACGCTGTGAAAGTTCGGATCGGCGACACCCACAATCGTGAAGGGATGTCCGTTGATGTACAAAGCCTTATTGACAACGCCGGGATCGGACCCGAAAGTCGACTTCCAGTAATTAAAGCTCAGCACTACGACCGGATTTCCGTTTTGAGCAGCATCGTCGGCCGGCACGAACAGGCGTCCCAATGCCGGACGAACGCCCAGCACGTCGAAGTAGTTCCCGCTAACCAGTTCCCCTTGCACCAGCTCAGACTGGCCATTCCACTGCACGCCAACCGACTGCAGTTCGTCGTTGGCCAACATGCCCGAGAAAACTTGATTCTGATCGCGCAAGTCGCGGTACATGGGATAGGAGAAATAATCTTTATCGTCGCCGCCGAAGGCGCTCATGCTGCCGCTGTTGGATCCTACGTAGCGCAAGCGTACCAACTGCTCCGGATGGCTGACCGGCAAACTGCGCAGCAAAGCCTGGTCCAACAGTGTGAAGATTGCCGTGTTGGCCCCAATGCCAAGGGCCAACGTGATGATGGCTACCAAAGTGAAGGCGGGAGACTTGCGGGTTTGGCGTAACGCGTATCGAAAGTCTTGCAGCATTCCGTTCCCTGGATTGAAGTCGGCGAGATTCGTCCGATTAGAACAGTTGCAAGGTACTGACCGTCCGGTGGGCTGATTTGTCAGCAACTTAGAATTGGAGTCGGGGCCGTCCTGTCCGTCGATGGAACCTGGCGTCCGCTTATGGACAGAAGTACGGCACGGCGACAACAGCATTCAGGAATCCGCACCAAGTGATTGCATGGAAAGAAGATCGGGGGCAACGCCAGACGAATGCGCAGCCTCTAACCGAAACGTCAGCTGGGCGGCCATGAACCGTTGAGATCGCAACAAAAAATGCCGCCAAGCCCCATGATCACGCGAGCCTAAAAGAAAGCCTGATTGAGAAGAGGACGCAGGTGGCATGAGCAGCAGGATCCGGTTCTGCGTTTTTGCGCATTCCTGGGTTTCCGACTGGAGTCACGACGACGCTCATTTTCTGCGCGGGCTGGTACGCGAGTTGCTGCGGATGGGCCATGAGGTCAGGTGCTATGAAGAACTCGGCTCCTGGTCGCTCACTAATCTGGTCAATCAGGAAGCAGATGTAGCCGTGCAGGCCATCGAACAGTTTCGCCAGGAGTTTGCCGCACTGGATGTACGCTTTTTTCAATCTGACTCAACCTTGCATGAGGCGCTGCGCTCAGAGCTGCGCGATGCCGACGTGGTGGTGATTCACGAAAGAAACGATCCTCAGGTTGCCAATACAATCCTCTCTCTCAAAAAGGATCTGGGATTTTGTTGCCTGTTTCACGATACCCACCACCGCGCCCTCACCAGCACGAATGAGATATTGCGTTTTCACCTGCAGTTCTTTGACGGCGTGTTGGCCTTCGCCGAGCCAGTAACGCGGGTCTATCGCGATGCCCTCGGCATATCCCAGGCCTGGACCTTTCACCAGGCCGCTGACGTCAGTCATTTCCAGCCGCGAGACGCGCCTCGCGATATCGACCTGCTGTGGATCGGAAACGGTTCCAACACCGTGCGGAATTCTGATCTGATGGAGTATCTTGTTCAGCCGGTTGCTGAATTGCGCAACTGTAAAACAGTAGTTCACGGCGTGCATTACTCGGAGCAAGGCCAGCGCTCGTTGTCAGAGGCGGGTATCGAGTTTCGTGGTTATCTGCCAAACCTGATGGCCCCGAAGGTTTACTCGCACACTGCGCTCGCCTTGCATCTCCATGCGCGTCCATATGACAGTGAACCCTGCAGCACTCCTTCCGCCGGAATGTTTGAAGCGCTCGCCTGTGGTTCGACCCTGCTCTGTGCCGCCTGGCAAGATGGAGAAAAATTATTTCGTTGGGGGGAAGACTACATTGCTGTCGCTTCAGGTGCGGAGATGAAAACGAAAATCCAGCGCCTGCTTCGCGACGAATCGGCGCGGCGCCAGATTGGCGCCAATGGCAGAGAAACTATCTTGCGCAGCCATACTTGCGCACACCGTGCAGAGCAACTGGTTGATATTTGTGAGGGCCTGAGTAAATGAAAGTCTTTGTTTTCGGATCGAGCCTGACTTCGTCCTATTGGAATGAAACAGCAAATTATTATCGTGGCATATATAAGAATCTGGCGGATTTTGGATTTGAAATTACCTTTGCTCAGCCTGACCCATTCCCTTGGCAGGAGCATCGTGATGAAGCCGGGTACGAATATGCCGAGGTGATTGCTTACCACTCGCCTTACGACCTGCCGGCTCTTTTTGATCGGGCCTGCGAAGCCGACCTGGTAATCAAACACAGCCATATTGGCCCTGATGACGCACTGCTTGGCCGGCGCGTGTTGGAGTGCAAATCAGCGAATACGCAGATTGCCTTCTGGGACGTCGATGTCCCATCGACCTTTGCTGCTCTAAAAGCCAACGTCTTAAATCCCCTGCGTTCACTGATCCCGGAGTACGACTACATCTTCACCAATGGGGGCGGCCCGGAACTCATCCAACACTATGAGCGGCTGGGAGCGCGAAGTTGCTATCCGATCTACAACGCGCTGGATTCAACGGTTCACTATCCCGTGCCGTCCGACCCGAAGCGAGGGTGCGACCTTCTGTTCATCGGTGATTGCTCCCCCGAGATTGAGTTCCAGGTGGAGAAACTTTTTCTTGGAGCAGCGGAACTGGCGCCGGAATTCACCTTTGCCCTGGCGGGCCAGGGATGGGAGAGGAAGCCATTACCGAAGAACGTTCGCCGATGGGGACACATCGCCGCCTGCGATCTTAATGCGCTGAATTGCTCAGCGCGATTGGTTCTCAACCTCACTCCTCAGTCGACGTCACGAGCCGGTTTCTCGCCTTCTATGGCCATTTTCGAGGCCGCGGGCGCCGGCGCGTGCGTGATCAGTGATCCCTGGGAGGGTATCGAAACTTTCTTCGAGCCGGGGTGCGAGATTCTGGTAGCGCGGGATGCTGGCGAGATCGCCGATCTGGTGCGCACGGTCGACGCGGCGTTGGCACGCGAAATCGGACTTGCGATGCGCCGACGGGCCATGCTGGAACATACCTACGCGCTGCGATCGCTGCAGATACGCGAGATCTTGAAACAATCGACGCCGGAAGTATTATCGTGGCGACGTCCGCAATTGAAGCAAACGGCCTAGCAGGTGGCCAAGGATTGCTATTGATCGCTGGCTGCCCGACCCGGTTTTCGCAAGTCCTTCAGAATCTCGCGCGCGGCGTTTGCCCCCGAAGCGCCGGTCAAGCCGGTGCCAGGGTGAGTGCCCGATCCACACAAGTAGAGGTTCTTGATCGGGGTGCGATACTGCGCCCAATCCAGCAGCGGGCGCATGGTAAATAGCTGATCCAATGCCAGTTCTCCGTGAAAAATGTGGCCCCCGGTCAGGCCGTATGTCTGTTCCAGGTCTTTCGGGGTGATGACCTCCCGGCCTTCGATGAGAGACGGCAGTTCGGGAGCGAATTCCGTAAGAGTGTTGATCACAGTGTCCCCGAGAGCGTCGCGCTGCGAGTCCCACTCGGCGTCACGAAGTTTGTACGGCGCATATTGCATGTAGATCGACATTACGTGCTTGCCCGGCGGCGAAAGCGACCTATCCCACAATGTGGGAATGGAGGCTTCGATATACGGATGAGGCGAAAACTCGCCGTACTTCGACGCATCGAAAGCCCGCTCCAAATAGTCAATTTCCGGCGAGATCTGGATCCGTCCGGACAGAAGGGCTGTCGCATCGCCCTCAATACCCCGGAACTTCGGCAATCCATTCAGCGCCAGATTGATCTTGGCGACCGTACCGTACATCCGATAGTGCTGCAGCCTTTGTAGAAAGCTTGGTTTGAGCTGCTGGGGCTCAAGCAGTCCAAGCAGAGTACGCTTGGGATCGGCATTCGAGATCACGGTTTGGGCGTCGATTTCGTCGCCATTGGCAAGAACAATTCCCGTAACAGCGCCCTCTTTGACTTTGATTCGGGCGACTTCTCGGGAGGTCTGAATTTCTGCGCCAGCTTCCGTAGCCGCCGCTGCCATTGCCTCCGTGAGCGCACCCGCGCCTCCCACAATGTAAGAGGCCGGGCCGGCCAGGTTACCGTCCGCCAAGATTCGCAGCAGCAGCGTGACGCTGGAGCCGGCCGACCAGGGGCCAAGGAAGGTGCCGAAAATTCCTTGGGCCGCAATCGTGCCGCGCAGCAGCTCGGTCTCAAACCACTCGGCTACGAGGTCGGCTACCGCCATCGGCCCCCAGCGCAGCAGCCGATACAGATCTTTTTCGCCAAGTCCGCGAATCTTGCGCCCGGCCTTCAGCAACTCCCACACATTGCCTGACGCAGGATCGTCCAGATCAGGAGGCGTCATGGCCATCAACAGATCGGCGACCTCTCCCATCCGGGTAAGCGCTCCCTGAAACTCTCCATATCCGTCGGCGTCCTTGGGCGATAACTTGGCAATCTCCCGCTGGGTCCGGGTGGTATCGCTATAGAGAGCGAGATTGCCGCTTGAGGCCAGGGACAGAACTCGGATCGTCGGGGAATAGGTTTTCAACCCGTGGCGCGCCAGTTCCATATCTACCACAATGTCAGACCTTAGGGGTCCCATCGCGTGGGATAAGCGGGAGCAGCGAAACCCAGGATGAAACTCTGCCGTGAGGGCACAACCGCCGATCGTGGGCTGACGTTCCAAGACAAGCGGTTGGTAGCCAGCCTTGGCAAGATAGAACGCGGTGATGAGGCCATTGTGGCCGGCGCCCACGATGATCACGTCGCGTCGCACTGCCATGGATTTAGCTGTTCCCCTTGGGTTGCTTCAGGATCTCCAGGGCCGCCAGCCGCCCCGGTGCGCCCATGATGCCGCCTCCGGGATGGGTAGCAGAGCCACACATCCAAAGATTCTTGATCGGCGTCTTGTACTGTGCCCAGCCGGGTACCGGACGCAGAAAAAACAACTGCTCCAGCGAGAGCTCGCCCTGGAAGATGTTGCCTTCGGTCAGTCCCCACTCGCGCTCCAGGTCAAGTGGAGTCACGATCTGCCGCCCGACGATGATGTTCTTCAGGTTGGGAGCGAATTCAGCGATGGTATCGATTACGTTGTCGCCAAAAGCTTCACGCTTCTCGTCCCAGTTGCCCTGTTTCAGCTTATAAGGAGCGTATTGCACGAAGCACGACATCACATGTTTGCCAGGGGGAGCCACGGATGGATCTGTGAGGCTGGGAATCACCAGGTCGATGTAAGGGCGGCGCGAATAATCTCCGTACTTGGCGTCGTCATAGGCTCGCTCCATGTAATCCACGCTGGGGGAGATAGAGATTGCGCCGCGTAAGTGAGCTCCCTCACCCGGCAGACAGGTGAAATTCGGCAGACCGTCGAGTGCCAGGTTTACCTTTCCCGACGATCCGCGAAACTTGTAACGCTTCACTTGGTCGCGAAAGTCTTCGCTCAGGAGCCGGGGCTCGATCATCTTCAGGAACGTCAGGTTCGGGTCCACGCTCGACGAGATCACGGGGGCGAAATACTCGTCGCCTGCGGTTGTGGCAACTCCCATAGCTTTTCCGTCGCGAACGAGAATCTGTGCAATAGCGACCTCCGTTTTGATCTCGACTCCTAGTTCGCGGGCAGCATCTGCGATGGCATTGGAAATGGCTCCCGTACCCCCGCGAGCGAAGCCCCACGCGCGAAAAGCGCCATCAATCTCGCCCATGTAGTGGTGCAGCAGGACGTAAGCCGTCCCCGGCGAGCGAACTCCGAGAAAGGTGCCGATAATTCCCGAGGCCGCCATCGTGGCTTTCAATACATCGGTCTCAAACCACTGGTCGAGGAAGTCGATGGCGCTCATGGTCATGAGCTGGACCTGATTGTATTTGTCTTCGCCGCTGAGATCTTTGAAGCGGCGTCCCAGAAATAGCAGTTTCAGCAGATCTTTCGGATTCAGGGTAGTCGGATCGGGAGGCACCATGGCGAGAATCGGCTTCACGAAGCGGCACATCTGCAACATGGCTTTGCCGAACTCTTCGTAGGCCTCGGCGTCGAACTTCGAATGACGCCGCAACTCGTGCATAGTCTTACCATGGTCGTTCACCCGCCACAGGTGGTCGCCATTTTGCATCGGGGTAAAGGTGCCATCGAGGGGAAGGATTTCGAGCCCGTGACGGGGAAGATCGAGGTCACGAATAATCTCTGGCCGCAGCAGCGAAACCACGTAAGAGCACACCGAGAACTTAAAGCCGGGAATGATCTCCTCAGTAACGGCAGCTCCGCCCACGATATGGCGACGCTCCAGCACCAGAACTTTTCTGCCCGCCCGCGCCAGATAAGCGGCATTGACCAGGCCGTTGTGTCCGCCACCGATAACGATGGCATCGTATTGCCCTGAGCTCTTCGCGGCCATGTTCCCTTTGCCTGAGATCGTCCGTCCCGGCGATTTTTGCGCTGGCTGTATTGATTAACGGGTGGGCACATTCTAAAGGCTGGCCGCCGATTTGTCGCTGAGTCCTGCTGCCTCGGTTTGGCGACGAGACTTGTGCCTTTCCGAACGAGGGATGGGAGCATTGCCCAGCCCTTCGCCCACTGGTTATAATCCGCCCACGCCATAGCTGCGAGGAGTCAGTGTGCCCATCGGAACCGCGGTCCATGAGAGAACCTTTGCTCTTTGTCAAAGCCTGAATTATCGGGAGTGGTCCGGGTTCTACGCGGTGAGCGTCTACGAAACCCACCATGAGCACGAATACAACGCTATTCGCAACGCAGCGGCACTGATCGACGTGACCCCTCTGTACAAATACCTGATCACCGGCCGCGACGCTACCCGCTTTGTAAATCGGATAATCGCCCGCGACATCGACAGAGTCAGCGTCAACCAGGTCATCTACTGTTGCTGGTGCGATGAGGACGGAAAGATCATTGACGATGGCACCATCACCAGACTGGAAGAAAACCGTTACCGCTGGACAGCCGCCGATCCTAACCTGCGCTGGCTGCGGCAGAACTCGTTTGGGTTCGAGGTTGAGATCGAAGATAGTACCGAGCAGATCGCAGCGCTGGCTTTACAGGGGCCCACTTCGGGCAAGCTTTTGAAGAGCGTCGCCGAGGCAGACATCGAGAACCTGAAATACTTCCGCAAAATCCAGGGCAAAATCGGTGGCGTTGCGGTCGACATTTCGCGAACCGGTTACACCGGAGACCTGGGATACGAGATCTGGATTCCCTGGCAAGAGGCTGTGAAGGTGTGGGACGCGCTGATGAAGGCTGGTCGCGGTTTCGACATCCATCCGACGGGGATGCTGGCGCTGGATGTCGCCCGCATCGAAGCTGGCTTGATTCTCGCCGATGTGGACTATATCAGCAGCAAGAAAGCACTGATTCCATCGCAGAGATATACCCCCGGCGAATTGGGCTTGACCAAGCTGGTGCACTATGAAAAAGAAAACTTCATTGGCCGGGAAGCGCTACTGAAGGAAAAAGAAAGCGGACCAGAGCGCCTGCTAGTGGGGCTTGAAGTCGACTGGAACGAAGTGGAACGTCTTTTCGACCGGCTCGGACTGGCGCCGCAGACGCCGGCGGTAGCTTCACGCGCGCATGTCCCGGTGTACAAGGGCAACCAGCAGGTAGGCAAAGCAACCTCGACCACGTGGTCGCCGTTGCTCAAACAGTTAATCGCTCTGGCCAGTGTACGTCCCCAGCATCTCCAAGCGGGCGCAAATCTGCATATCGAGATGACGGCTGAGGGCGTCCGGTACAAGGTGGCAGCTACGGTGCGGCAGCTACCGTTTTTCAATCCCGCGCGGAAAACCAAAACACCGGTATAGAAGTGAATTGTTACAGCGAGAGGGCGTAGAGAGTCGGGCGCACAAAATTGGTGCTGAGATTGTTAGCTCTGGCCGGCCGAGATGTTGACCTTCGATTCCTCGCGGGGGTAGAGCAACCGTTCAACCGTGCGATCCATGGTATCCAGTAAGCTGTCTGCGCCGGGCTGCAGGCGGGCATCCTCCAGCGCAGAATTCCAGTCTTTCGATCGCACCACGGCTTCCGCAAGTTTACTTTTCGAGGGCTCTGCCGCCAACGTGTAACCCAGCCAAAGCACGATGGCCAGCAGATAAGCTTCGCTGTTAATGTGCCGCAAGGTGGATTGCCGCAGGATTCCATGGTGAGTCATGGCAGTGGCAACCAGCATGTTTACGGCGGCGAACAAACCGAATCCCAGCGAGATACCAAACAGAGGACTGCGGCGCGAAATGCCCAGGTATTCGCTAAACAGCAGTAAGAAAAAGACGAGTCCACACTGCATCAGGCGAACGCTGCGCTCTGCCAGCAAGATGGCGTCAACGATCGCGCCATTGTCGGATTTGTGAGCGCCGTTAATCGCCCACATCACGCCTACCAGCAAAACCACCAGGGCTGACCAGCGAAAGAGAATGACGCTGAGATCGCGCAACGCCTCATAAGGCCGAAATGCGTCCTTGAAAATTTCCTGCAGCACCGCAAACGAAATCAGGACGCTGAGCGCAACATTGAAATAATAGGCGTAGAAATAAACGGAATACGAACGGGTCAGGATGATGTAAAGAACCGGTACTCCAACTACCTGCAGGATTGTGTAGTTGAAGAAGTAAGGGTAGTCATGATGCAGTCCGCGTTTGACCATCGCGATCAACACGCCCATTTGTAGCAGCGGCGTCGCAATCCAAAGCACGTAGTCGGTGGGACGTAGATGCATGACTTCTCATCAGAAGCATATCTGTGAAGTCATCGCAACACAAGCGGGATTTTAGAAAAGCGCGGTAATCTCGTCTGGATTACTTCCTTTCTGGGACAACATCTGGCTCAAAAAGGCGCTCTGCTTGCCCCACTAGAGAGCCATGGCAATCATTCGCACATCGTCATTGCAGTTGTGGCCGGGCTGGCAGACGGGCATGGGCGAGCCTTCGCTGGCGGTAAGGCGCACATCGTCATTGCAGTTGTGACCGGGCTGGCAGACGGGCATGGGCGAGCCTTCGCTGGCGGTAAGGCGCACATCGTCATTGCAGTTGTGGCCGGGCTGGCAGACGGGCATAGGCGAGCCTTCGCTGGCGGTAAGGCGCACATCGTCGTTGCAGTTGTGACCGGGCTGGCAGACGGGCATGGGCGAGCCTTCGCTGGCGGTAAGGCGCACATCGTCGTTGCAGTTGTGACCGGGCTGGCAGACGGGCATGGGCGAGCCTTCGCTGGCGGTAAGGCGCACATCGTCATTGCAGTCGTGTCCGGGCTGGCAGACGGGCATAGGCGAGCCTTCGCTGGCAGTCAGACGGAGATTGTCATCGCAGTTGTGGCCGGGCTGGCAGACGGGCATGGGAGAGCCTTCGCTGGCAGTCAGACGGAGATCGTCATCGCAGTTGTGACCGGGCTGGCAGACGGGCATGGGCGAGCCTTCACTAGGAGCTAGCGCAGCTTGAGCAGCGCAGGGTGCCGCGCCGCTACACGGGGCCGTCGAAATGCTCTGGTTGTGAGCGGAGTTGATGGTGGCAGGCTGTGCGTTGGTGGCCGCGCAAGCTACCGTAGCGAGCATCAGGGTAGCAAGGGTTGCGATCAAAATGTTTTTCATGAAAGGGTCTCCTGGGTCGTCGAAACGACCTGAAAATTTTTCAGAATTGGGTGCGGAGTGACGTGGTGTCTGCGGTCGCGGAGTCAGGGGATAGCATTAATGGCATCGCGAAGGCGGTTGAGCCTTCGCCGATAACGGCTACGGGGTGCAACGAGAGGACTGAGGCGGCATCGCTAGCGGCGCTGAGGGCTCCGGCTAACATTAGGGCAGCAAGGGCGGCGATCGTCATCTTCTTCATCGAATACAACCTCCTCATTCCTATCTCTGCTTAACGAATCTTGCATTGGCGGCATCGGCCGTCGGCACTGGGAAAGCTTTCCCTTGTCCAGGATGGGAATGCAAATATCATAGAGAGCACTTTCCGGCTAATCTCAACTCAGGCGATGTGGACCGAACCTGAGCTACCTCAACACGTCTCGTTAACTAACTAGTAAACAAGGCGACTTCAGCCTTACGACCATGGCCGCAACCTATTCAAAAACGGCAACTTCCAAGGCCCGAGCCTGTTCTGGGGGCGCGATAAATGAAATGCCCCATTTGGTATTATAAAGACGCCCCCGCAGAATTCTAGATTATTTTAGGGTATTGTAGTCACGAAGGTACATGTACCATTGGGGGAGCACTTCAGTGATACTCCCGCGCCCCAATTTTTCTGCCGGCGCGAGCTTATCAGATTGTCTATTGTAGCTAGGCAGGAAAGATCTATCTGGCGACTGAATGGACTCACAGGCCCGCTCTACAGTTACACCCAGCGGTAAACCGGCGGCGGCGGACACGAGTGGTGTGATGCCGCGTGCCATGCAAGTCTGTCCCAACTGCTCAGAAGCGCTTCGGGAAAATCACTGCAAACTGGTCTGTCCCCGATGTGGGTACTTCCTGAGCTGTTCCGATTTCTACTAGATTCGGACGCACTAGTAGTTTCTTAGTGTGTTGAGTCTCTGGGATCTCAAGTTTTCCCGAACTTCTATACTTGGGTGATGGAAAGCTGAAACAATTTTATTTGCGGAGGCAGTATGCAAAGGAAAGCCAGTGCTCATTGGACAGGCGGTTTGAAAGACGGCAAGGGAACGGTATCTACTCAGAGCGGGGTACTCAAGCAAACTCCGTACTCGTTTAGCACCCGCTTTGAGAACGGTGTCGGTACGAATCCAGAGGAGTTGATTGCGGCCGCGCACGCGGGCTGCTTCTCGATGGCGCTTTCCGCGCAACTAGGAAGCGCGGGGATGACAGCCGAGAGCATCGACACGAACGCCACTTTAACCTTGGACAAGACAGACGCGGGGTTCAGCATCACTGCGGTGCACCTCGATGTGACCGTGAAAATTCCCGGTGCGGAACAGGCAAAGTTTGACGAGGCCGCCCAAAATGCCAAGAAAGGGTGCCCCGTTTCCCGGGTTCTCAATGCCGCCATAACCATGGACGCGAAACTTGTTTCCTGAACCTCATGGCGGCCAATCGCCTCTCGGACACAGGCGCGCCCTTGTTCGTCAGGGCGTGCAATTTGTCGGGAAAGAGAACGCAACTACAATTCATGCCGTGACCGGTAGCCACCTTTTCCGGTTGTGGAAATCGGGCCACTGTTCTAAAGTTTTATGGCGGGTCAACAAAGGGATTCCGATAACAAAGGAGATTGTTCTACTGACAAGATTGTTTTACTGATGGTGTGCTTCGCAGTTGCGCTGCCCCTTTTCGCCCAGAACAATATGTCGAAAGGTTTGTCCGAGTCGACCACCGTTCTGAAAACCGTCCTCGATAAGCAGGACATGCCGAAGAGCATTCCGGACAATTAAGCACCATAGGAGAACAAAATGAAAATGTTAGTCAAGAGATCCATACCTATACTGCTCGTATTAGGGATTGTGTGGTTGGCACTGCCAGTTTGGGGCGCCGACAAGTCGAAAGACGAGGAGACCATCAGAAATGCCGACACCGTGTTACGAGCAATGGTCGGCAGCAAGGACGTTCCCGCCAGCACCGTAGCCAAGGCTGACTGCATCATCATTCTGCCCAGCGTTAAGAAGTTCGCCATTGGCATCGGTGGAACCGGCGGTCGCGGTCCGATGACTTGCCGCGAGGGAGCTAACTTCACAGGCAAGTGGGGACCGCCCGCCATGTACAGCATCGGTGGCGCCAGTGCTGGTTTTCAAGTCGGCGGCACGGCTAAGGATTTCATTATCCTGATCATGGCACCGTCGGCAGCCAACAAGGTACTGGACGGCAAAGTTAAGGTCGGCAGCGACGCGACCGCAGCGGCCGGTTCCGGCGCCAGCGCGAGTACGAGTACCGCTGACATGCTGACCTATTCCCGGACTTCCGGACTTTTCGCTGGCGTATCGCTCGACGGCGCCTCGCTTAACCCTGACAGTGACGCTAACCAGCGGCTTTACGACAAGTCGGTCAGCGCCCGCGAGATCGTAGGCGGCGGGGTTACGCCGACACCTGCTGGTCAGTCCCTGATGACCTTGCTCAATAGCAAAGGCAAAATGTAGTAATTGGGAAACGAGCCCCAGATACCGGAGCGCTCCGGCGATGTACTCGCTGGATACCGGCAGTCTGGGGCCGCAGTTAGGAGCGCAGCAACCGATTACGTGCTCCTGGTTACGACCCAGAGAGGACCAGATAAGATCCTCTCCGGGAACCTGAAACCGGGTGCCTTACCTCGGCTGTGGCCTGTCCTTCGCGCGCCAATGCTGTCAGCTTTAGCGATCCCAGCATCGACATCCTGCCGTACTGGCAGTGCAGGGGCCTTTTTGCCTGCGCGTCTATGGGTTGCGACAACGATGCCAACAAGGATCACTACGGGAAGAGCGTAGATACCAGGCAAATCGTCCGCGATGGGACACTACCGGTACACCCGCCGGCAAATCGCAGTGGTGAGCCTGCTCGACAGTCTCACGCCCGAGCGGATGTAGTGGGATAACTTTGTGAGAAACCGATAGCGAGTTGGTGCCCTTGCCGGTTCCAACTCTCTACCCAGCTTGCAAATCCATGGCGGGCTAAAGCTATCCTCAACTTTGAGCTCGTAGGATCTCGCGAATCTCGCGATTGATGCGAGCAGCATCCTGCGACGCCTTGTCGATCAAGCTAAGCCACTTCTGGTTCGTGTCGTCCAGTTTCGCCTGCGCCAATAGGTAAGAAGCCTGCATGATGGTTTCAATGTAGTTGCTGAGATCGTGTGACAAAGTGCGTAGTTGGGTAACGGTCTCGGCTTTCAATTTCTTATTCTCTTCAGTTGCTGGTTGGGCCACCTTGTTCTCCTGATTCTCCAGCCAATACAATACTCGCTCTGTTCGAGCCGAGAAAGCTCGCAGACGCTGCTGTGTTAGACGCGGCTTCCGCAACTCGCGTTGTTTCTGACCAGAAATCTTCGCTACTTGCCGATTGTGGCCCGAAACCGAGTTGGGAACCCCAATCAGCATAGCCATTTGCGCCAATTCCACCAGCTCGCTTGATGCCTGACCGTGGGGGCAGCATCGCTCAGGCCGCAGAGTTTCAGCAGGATGGCGGGGGCTGATATCATTCGGGCAATAAATCAGCGACGTGAGCTATTCCCCCATGAGCCGAATGCGGTTAAAAACAAAGCTGGTGCTGGCTATTAGCGGCATGGTGTTTGCACTGGTGGCCGCGTTTTCATATCTGTACGTATCGCGACTGGTGAGACAACGCACGGCTGAAGCTTACGATAGCGCCGACTTTGTTGCCAAGGAAATCCGGGAGAGCGCTCGCGAGGCCACCCAGGTCGATCTGAGCAGCACGTTCGCGAACGAGAGTGACCCTAAGCAGGTCGAGGCGGTACTGGACGAAGCCCTAAAGTCTGACCCGGGACTGAATACGCTTCTGCAGGCGGTTATTGGTTATTCCCCAACCATCTCGGATGCGGCCATCGCCGACATTAACGGCCGTGCCATCGTGCACACGGACCCTGCCGCCAACGGTACCCAACTGGAGCAGCGGGAAGATTTCCTGAAAGTACGCAATGGCAGCTTCCTGCGACAACTCGAGGTTGTATACGGCGCTCCACGGGTTTATGACGTGTATCTTCCGCTGCAGCGCGAGGGCCAGCCGTTTGGCGATATCCGGGTGGGCATTTCGACGGTTTTCCTCAAGAGTGAGGTTCAGCCCCAGTTGAATCGCGCTCTCACCTTCTCGATAACGGCGATCCTGGTCTCGCTCGCCTTGGCCGCCGGCGTGTCTAATATTGCGCTGCGGCCACTGGAGGCAATTGGCCGGCGGCTTGACCAGATGACGGCCGGGGTTCCTGATAGCGCGCCTGAACCTGATCCTAAAGCAACGGACGAATACGGAATCGTCAACACCAAGATCGACCGGCTGGGCCGTCAGATTCGTGACGTGAAAGAGGTATTCAGTGCACTGAAAGAAAACCTCGACCAGATCATGGGGACGTTGCAGGACGGATTGGTCCTGTTCACCCGCGATACCCGAGTCGTTCTGGTGAGCGCGTCGGCGGAGCGCTTTATCGGCCGGCCACGGGGAGAAATCCTGGGCAGTGTGGTGGAAGAGGTTTTCACCGACGCCAGCAAACTGGGCCGCATCGTATTGGATGCGTTTGCCCTGCACCAGCCGATCCCGCAGCGCGAAATCGAGTTGGAGAACGGTCACCGCATTCAGATCGCACTGGATTTCATCGCCGAACGAGGTGAGCGTATCGGAGCCCTGCTCACCATGCGGGATGCGGAGTCGGTTCGTCGCATCGAGAACGAGATCGAACTCTCCCGCCGCCTGGCCGCCATTGGACGGCTCACCTCAGGCGTGGCCCACGAGGTTAAGAATCCCATCAACGCCATCGTGGTTCACCTGGAGTTGCTGCGGGAGAAGATGCGCGAGGTCGATCCCGACACTCGCCGTCACATGGACATCATTGACCGCGAGATTCATCGGCTGGATCGGGTAGTTCAGACCCTGGTGGATTTCAATCGGCCGGTGGAATTACGGTTGACGGAATTTGATTTGCGACGCCTAATCGAAGATGTAGCCTTATTAGCTTCTCCGGAAGCGGCGCGTGATGGGGTGAAGGTCGAGACCCAGCTGACTTCTGAGGCGCTGCCGGTGAGGGCCGATGCGGATCTTATCAAGCAGGCTTTGCTGAACGTGGTGCTTAACGGAGTGCAGGCTATGAACAACGGGGGTGTCCTCAAAATTGTCGCGCGCCAACAAGAGATGGCCGCGACCATCGAAGTGCGCGATCAGGGAACCGGTATTCCTCTCGAAGTTCGCGACAAGATTTTCAACTTGTACTTCACTACCAAGAAGACGGGAAGCGGGATTGGCTTAGCGATGACCTACCGCGTGCTTCAGCTGCACAACGGAGCCCTCGACTTTGTGACCGAGATGGGCCGGGGTACGACATTTCGCCTGGCGCTGCCCTTGGCTGAAGCCCGGAGGCGGGAAGCGGTGGAAGTCATTACGCGATCTTGAGGTGGCCAGTATGTTTCGGCTGTGACATGCGAAGATCGTCGCTGCGTTTTTCGGTTCGCATGTTTATCATGAGAGTAGATTGTGATGTTTTGCCGCTTGCGGGAACTGTGCCATGCAAGGGTTGGAAACGATACATGAACTCTGGCCGCCAATTCGCCGTTTCAGCTCTGCTGATCACACTGCTCGCGCTGGCAGGATGCGCTAAGAAGAAGCCGCAGCTGCCGAGTCAGGCGAAAGTTCCAGTCGATACCGTTGCAGTTCCTCTGCCCGACGAGATTTCCGAGGAAACCCCACCCCCACCGCCGCCGGTGTCGGCGCCGGCACCACCACTTCCGGAGCCTCCGAAGCCGAAGCCGGCTACGCATCACCGGCAAAAAAAGCAAGCGCCGCCGCCCGCCAGCACGCAGAGCGCGCCCGCCGCAAGCACCAGCAGCAACACCCTGGCAGCGGCTCATCCACCCGCGAATCCTGCCGCCCCGGAAGGATCTCCTGATAAGGCGATTGCCGCGGACGTAAGCAGCGCCCAGCTATCGCAGCAGAAGCAGACCACAGCTCAGTTGCTCGATGCGACCGAGAAAACGGTAAACGGGCTCAATCGCACCTTGTCGCACGATGAGGAGGAGATTGTGAGTCAGATCCATTCCTATGTTGCCCAGTCGCGCAAAGCAACGTCGGACGGCGATTTCGAGCGCGCCTACAATCTCGCGACTAAAGCTCACCTGCTCTCTGACGCCCTGGTCAAGAAATAGAGCGCAGCCCGATTTTCCCTATTGTTTGCCGGCCGCGCTTACTTTCGCCAGCATTTGCCGGGCTGGACCCTGGTAGGGCCCGTTGATTGCCGCGGCTTTCTGCAGAACGGCCACCGAGTCAGCCCTGCGGTTCTGTTTGGCATAGGCATAGCCGAGCCGGAAAAGCGCGGCCTGCTGGGCTTGCGGGTCTTCTTGTAATAAGCTCACCGCTGTTTTGAGCTCCGGGATGGCTGCGGTCAGTTTCTCCTGCTTCAGATACGCGTATCCCAGCGTGGAGTGAGCCACTCCGGCCGACAGCTTCTCTTGTTTATCCAAGCTCGCCGGGTTCGCGCCGGTGAGCGCAATCACTTTGCTTGCGTAGGTCACCGCCTTGGCGATCTGCTTGGGATCTTCCGAGTAGGCATTTGCCAACATGAGCAGAGTGGGGATGCTGTCAGGATTGGCGGCCAGCGCCTTTTCGCCGTACGCCTCCAGGCGTTGCGGCTGGTTCAACTGTTGCAAGCTGTAGAGCGCCAACTGGGATATCTGCGGTTCGAATCTCGACTTCGGAAACGCCGGCGTGAACTGCTCGATATAAGTCATGCGCTTTCCCGGATCCTGCTCCGCCGCAATCGCATTGTAGGCAGCCGCTTCCACAAACTGGTAATTCGATTGGGCTGAATCCCGTTCGTCTTTGATCCGGGCATTCCAATCGGCTTCCGATACATCGGCGGGTTTGGGCTGGGTCGAGATCGAGTCGAAGACCTTAGCCCCGCGTACAGCGTAGTCGACAATTTTGCCACTGTCTTTCATCGCCTGAGCGACACTGACTTGCGATACCAGGATGTCCAGGTCGTGAGGAGAAAGTTCCAGCGCCTTGTCGCCATCCTCCAACGCTTTAGCGGTATCGCCGGCCGTCAGGTACTGCTGTGACAGTAGCCATTCCGCATAGGCGACAGCCGCGTTGTTGCCCGCATATTTCTTGATGAAGTCGTCATACATGGGAATTCGCTTCTGCGCATCTGGCTCCGCCGCGATCGTAGCCAGGTCTTTGTCTTCCGGAGTGCCGGCGGGAATCACGATCTTGCTATTCTGCGACCACCCGGCGAGAGAACAAATCAGCCATCCAAAGAGAACCGATTGGCGTACCCAGCGCATGTTGCACCTCAGATGATGAATTGGGTTCGTCGCCGGCGAGCCGGCGGCACGCGCGACCCGGCGAGAGTTTCTATTCGCCGGAATCGTAGCTCTTTTGGGGCGCTGATGCCAGCAGTTATGAATGATGAGCGCTGAAGATTTTGCCGTGCGCGGTATTCCGGCAATCGTGACCGGTTAATGCGTGGCCGATGTGCTGGAAGCTGCCGCAACAAAAGCGTTGATTAGTGGATGGCTTTTCCCGCTAAGTGCGGATCGTTCAGGCTGGTAGAGGGTGGCGAAGAAAAATGGGTGATTCGGCCATTCGAAGGCTCGTGCTTCCCCTTTAGGGCCCGTCACGCCAACCTGCAACCCACCAGCTAACAGGCGCGGCAGGTAATCAGGATTGAGGCCGTAGCTGCAACGATAGGTCTCGCGAATCTCGTCGGCGCCGTAAATTTTGTGCAATCTGCTGCCCGGAACAGGATGCAACACTTCGTCGGCTTCAATCAGGGAGCAGGCGAGATTGGTTATTACAGGCTCAGAGGTTGAGGGGTCGCTCTCGGAGTGTCCGGCGTGCTCGCTTTGGAGGACATTGCGCGCAAATTCCAGGATGGCGTGCTGATATCCACCGCAGGTTCCAAGAAACGGCCGACTTTGCTCGCGGGCGAAACGAATGGCGCGCAACGCTCCATCCATGGAGCGATACGGACTAGCCGGAACGCACCAAAATCCGGCGTAGACATCCAGATTGGCCTCCAGCGCGGATTGGGTATCGAGCCACATCGGTTGTATCGCGCCGTTCGAAGCCAAGGCCAAAGCCTTTGGAATGGCTTGATGTGCAACCACGGCGGGGTCGTAATCGCCGATCAAACAAATACGAGTCATCGCCGTAGCGTCAGCCTTGGCCGCAGTATTGTTGACCTTCACTTCCGCCCTTCCCTTTTTTGCGCGACCACCAGCCCGCGCGGGGTGGGCAGCAGTACCACCGAAATTAACCCGTCGCTTTCGAGCTTGAGCGCGGCCTCGCGGACCTGTTTCAAGTGGGAGCTTGCGTCGTGCATCAGGATGAGCCCGAAGGGAGAGATCTGCGGCAGGTAACGCCGCACCTCCTGCTCACGAATAGGCATGTCGCTGTCGCTGAAGAACAGGTCGATGGTGCCTTCGACCTTCATTTCCAGGCTCGATTCGTTGCGCAGGTCGATCCGATCTTTAAATTCGGAAGCTGCGATCTTCTGCTTCGCGGTCTGGAAAACTTTCGGATCGTATTCGCAGCTCGATGATTCGCCCGAAGCCATTCAGTCGCAGCGCTTCGGCGATCCAGAGGGTGCTGATGCCCATGAACGTCCCGGTTTCCACCACCAGATTGGGCTTGATGGTGGTGACCAGCGTTCGCAGGAACTCGAGCACTTCGACTTCGGCGGTCATGGAGTCATACATGCTCCAGCGCTCCGGATGCGGACATTCCGGCGTCGGCCGGTGATACTCCGGCACCAGTTGCCCAGCGCGCTGCGTGGCTTCGCGCAAGATGCGGTGCTCTTGTTTTTCTTTGTTGAATAAGCGACGCAGACCCAAAAAATTCCTCTCACGCGGCAATTAGCAATTTGGCACTTGGCGTTCGGAAAAACCGCGAGTGCGTGATACCAGTTCACATGTTACTGCTGAGGTTTGAATGCCTTGCCGATCTGCTAAATGCTAACGGCTGTCGATTTAGCTGCCATTCATCAACGACCGGCGCAGTTCAATCGCAATGTTCGCTCTCTCAGTATATGTGAGCAGCTTCGTCGGCCACAGCTGGGTTACAGTTGAAACAGCATGAAAGAGATGTGGCGCAATCGCGGGATGCGGCTGATTTTCACGGCCAATCTGGTCTCCATGATCGGCAGCGGCATGAATTCGGCCGCTGTTATCTGGTACATCCTGCAGGCGACTCACTCGGAGGTTTCGCTGGGTGCGCTGATTGCTCTGCAGACGCTGCCCTCGCTTCTGCTGTTGCCGTTTACCGGGGTGATCATCGATCGCGAAGACCGGCGTCACCTGATGCTATGGCTCGATGGCGCGCGGGGCGCGATCATCTTCCTGGTCGCCCTGCTGGTGCTCAGCCACCACGTCCGTTTATGGCATGTCTACGCCATGAACATCCTGGTGGCGATTGGTTTCTGGATGTTCTTTCCTACGGTGAACGCCCTCATCCAGGAGTTGACGCCCGACGACAAGATGCTTGATTCGAACTCGCTGCTGCTGGCCGCGCTGCAAGGGGGCTGGTTGATGGCGGGTGCGTTAGTCGGCTTCGTCTACAACCGCATCGGACTGGGAGGCGTTTTGCTCATCGACTGCGCCAGCTACCTGGTTTCGATGACCTGTGTCTTCATGGTGCGCAGAGGAAGAGTTACCGTTTCGCGCCCGCAGTCGGAGGCCTCGGAGCTGGCCACGATACTGGGCCCAGTGGCTCGCTATGTGCATGAGCTGCGAGAAGGCTATCAGTATGTAGGGAAGAACCGGCGCGTGCTGCTGATCGGCATGGCCTGGGCTTTGTTTGTCGCGGCCATGATGACGCAGGGTGTGCTCTCGGCCCCGCTCAGCGAACGTATCCTGCACGGCGGAGCGGTGGGCTACGGCTGGCTGAATGCCGGATGGGCCGTAGGCGCTTTCATCAGCGTGTTCTATGCGTCCAGGTTCATTCGCCGCAACGGCGTCAATCGCTCGGTGATGCTGACGATGGGGCTGATCGCCATGTCTCTGTTCGTTCTTCCCATTTCCCACTGGTTGGCGCTGGCTGTAACCATTTACTTCGTTATGGGCTCATGCCGGGGCACCGGAGGCATCGCTCTGTCCAGCGAGATGATGGAACTGGTCCCGCGCCACTTCATGGGCCGGGTGCAGAACACGTTCTCTTTCGTGGCCAGCGCACTGCAAATCTGCACGGCGCTGCTGGCGGGAGAAGCCGCTCATCGCGATGGACTCATCTACGGCTTCTGGATTGTCGGAGCAATGTATGTGGGCGCCGGGCTGGCCGCATGGCTGCCGGTTCGTCATGCCATCGCTGAGGTGTACGAGCGGAGCGATTCTGCGGCCGACTAGAACGTTTCCGCGCGTGATTACCGCCGCTGTTGGTCTTTAATGAGCCCTGTGCTTGAACCGGAAAACAGTGGAGGATGTCCATCCTTCCTTCGTGCCAAGGGTTACCCCCTCTTTAATGTCGAACTTGCTACTTGACAGCAGTTGGCCTGCAGATACGATATGTGGGCTCCGATGGTCAGAGAGATTTTGTCTCCGCTCGGCCGCCGCCAGCGAAAGCTGATACCTGATTTATCTGTTTTGCCGAAAATGCAATTGCTGACGCGATTCCGGCCGCGGGTTTTTCCGTAGCCAATCCGGGCGACTGCTCACCAAGGTCACGCTTGGCCAGCCAAGCGGAATCCCGAACGATGCACCTCAAAAATTTGGGCCCACAATTTCAACCTCCGCAGGAGACGATCATGCACCCTGACCCTACGTCAGCCGTTGCCAGTTCGCAGCAGATTCTTAACCGCAGTGTTGCGCGCTGCCTGGGGTTACTCATTGCGGTGGTGATCGTCGGTTTAGGCCTGCCTCAAACAGCCGGCGCCCAGACCACGACCTGCACCACCGGCTCGTTGCCGTTTGGCAATGGCGGAGACCTGATCGTCTCCGGCGGCACCTGCATGGTCAATGTAGCCGGTACGTACCAGTACCACAATGTGAACATCATCAGCGGCGGCACTTTGCTGTTCTCGGATGCGAAGATTGATTTCTGGGCAGAATCGATACTGGTCGAAAATACCGGCAGCCTGATCGCCGGGACAACTGCTGCTCCCATCGGTACTGCTGGCGGAGTTGTGACCTTTCATCTCTACGGTCAGGATCAGGGCACGACGGGTACGGCGCAGGGTATTCCTTGCCAAACTCCCACCTCAGACACCATTGGCCCATGCGGCGTTCCACTGGTTCTTTGGAATTCCAACCCGATGAACACACTTGACCCCACTTCCTGTGTGCTGGCCAAGAACGTGAATGGCTTCAATCAAAATTTGCCGGGAAATGTCAACGATTGCTTCTACGGTTACATGCCACTGGACTACGACGGAGGAGGCACCACTCCCGGCTATTTTGGATACAAAGTTCTGGCCGTGTCCTATGGTGGAACGCTGCAATTGTTCGGCAAGAAAGGAGCCACCTACTTACCCCAGTTGCTGCCCGCAAACTCTGGCACCAGTTGGGCGCGCTTGAATCAGACGATTCTCAAAGGGAGTACGACGCTGGTGCTCGATCGCGCGGTGGACTGGCAAACCGGCGACCAGATCGTAATCACCACGACCGATTATCTGCCAGGTCATTCGGAGCCCATGACTATTCAGTCGGTTAGCACGACGAAGGGAGTCAGCACGGTGACTCTGACCGCGGGCGTGGCCTACGAGCACAACGGGCACACCTACGATACTGGACGAGTTGTTCCCACCGGAATCGGCCCTGACCAGGATCCTAATGTGACTTGTTCTTCCGGCCAGACCCGCTGCGTTGAGACGCGTGCGGCCGTGGGTCTGCTCACGCGCAGTATTCAGATTGTCTCCGGCGGCGACACGCTGGAAAGCCCGTTCCCATCTTCCAGCGCCTGCCAAAGCGGCAATCCGCCAACCTGCAGCAGCCAGCCCGGCCAATGCTACTTCTTCGGCGGACACACTCTGGTGCGCCAGGGTTTTCAGTCTTTCCAGATGCAAGGTGTGGAGTTCTATCAACTGGGACAGGGCGGACGCATCATGCATTATCCCGTCCACTTTCACATGGCCCGGCAAACTCCAACCAATACCTTTGTCGCCGATTCCTCAGTGGTCGATTCCATGACTCGCTGGTACACCGTTCACGCGACGCAAGGCGTAACTCTGGCGCGAAACGTCGGCTATCTTTCCATCGGCCATGGATACTATCTCGAGGACGGGACCGAGGCGGGCAATCAGTTCTATAGCAATCTGGGAGTCATGGCGCGCGCGGCGGTGATCAACAGCCAGAATCCACGCTGTGTCCCGGGAATTCTGGCCGCGCCCGAACCTCCTCCGCCTGCCGGCGCGCCCGACCAGGTGCCGTACTCTACCGACGTGGTTCACCCAACGTCGTTCTGGATCATGAATGGTTGGAACGATTTTCAGTACAACATGGCAGTGGGAGCCACCGGCTGCGGGATGTGTTACTGGCTCACGCCCGGCGGCAACAGCGGCAATTCCCGTTACGAGTATTGGGGAACGGGCTACGCTGCCGAGCAGGAGGTGGATACGCAGAGCCGCTACGGTACTACCCCTCTGAAGAGCTTTGTGGGCAACTCCTGCGTCAGCGCGCAGAATGCTTTCCTCACCATCGGCCCCAGTACGTCTTGCTATGGCCTGGTTTCCAACGGTGATGTGAACGCGCCGCTCATCGCGCCTGTGCCCAATCCTTTGGCGCCGCCTACCACTTCCAACAACGCCATCAACTACTATCCCCAGGTCAGTCAAGGTGGAGCGCGAACGCCGACCCTGTGTCCTTCAGGTCTGGATTGCAGCAGCAATAACTCGGTTCCGATTTGTGATGCCGGCCCGGGGCTGGCAAATTGCACCATCACCGCAATCGACCACTTCACCACCTCCTTCAACTGGGCAGAGACAGGTTTCGCCGCGCTTTGGCTGCGGCAGCAATGGTATTTGGTATCGAACAGCGCTGTCACCGATGTGCAGAATGGAGGACTTACTTTCGTTTCGGGTGGAGGCTATACCGATTCGGACGAGGTCCCCGGCTATTGGGCGCTGGCCCACAAGGATGTCTTTATCGGCAGTACACAGCCGGCAAATCCCTATGCGTCGAATGCTGGGCCTTTCAATATCTTCGCTTTGAAACTGGACCCTACGCTCAAATGCTCCTTGAACTTGATGAGCCAGAGTGAAGCCGCATATTGTCTGAACGCAAATCAGGGCATCAGCTTTTCCCTGGAAAACTTCAGCGTAAATCAGCGACTCTTCAACATTTATGATGGCCCTTCATTTCAGGATGCTAACGCGTATTTGGATATCACTAAGACGACGCTGGCTGGCTGTAATACCGGCAGCGGCGGTTCGGCGTGTCAAGCCCTGGGTTGGATGTATGGCAACGTGACCGGAGTGCCATTGGATCCAATCCAGTCATCCAATCTCCAGGCCTATCTGCCGAACGCCGCTATCGCCTGGAAGCAGCCCAACGCCTTTTACTACCCGCCAGCCTTCGACTCGCAGAATCTCTTCTTCAACAACGTCGATATACGTCATTTCGTAATCGAACCACTCTTCAATCCCGGAACTTACGATACGAACGGGACCTTAGCCGCTTCTCGTTACTTCAATAGTGCAGGTGGTGCCGGCGGACCGTACGGAATGTTCAACGGCTTCACCGATATTGACCGCCAGACTGAACTCAGTGACCAGGATGGGTCGCTCACCGGCCTGCTTGGTGCTCAAAATCAGAAAAGTTATCTGCCCACAATATCGGTCAACAAAGACATTTTTTTCAATGCGCCTCTGGAAACCGTGGAATGCGCCTCCGACATAACCGACAACATGCCTGATCCATGGGGCCCCTGCACGCTGTCTGAGCCGCTCTGCGGGACGGCCAACACCAGTCCGTATGACTACGTGACCACGGTCGTGTACCCGGCGACCACCACCACCGATGGCACCTCGTGCGACCCCGTCCCGAACTGGACCCGAACCTGCACCATGCCCAACTGTTACGGCGTACCGCTGTATCGCGAAGGATTAGTTCCCAGCGACGATGGCACAGCGCCGTTCATTCGTCTGGCCGGTCAAACCACCTGCCAGCGCAGCAGCCTTACCGTGAATAACGGCAATTACTACATGGATACGAAGGTGTCGCTGACCGGGCAGAACAGTTGGAATGAGTTTGGCGCGCCGGCCATTAATGTATTTACCGGCGGCCAAACCTATTACACTTTCCTGCTCTTCGCCAAGCCGACGACTGTGCAGACCTATTCGATGTATGTCGGAACCGACTTTACTCCATCGGACCCGAGTCAACTCTGGGTGACCCGCGTCGACAAGAGCGCCACTCCTTACGCCTTCGCCAAAGATACCGCTGACACCATGACCGCATGTTCGTCGCACAAGACGGACTCGGATTTTGCCTGGTGCTACGACTACAGTTCTACGACAGGCATTCTGACCGTGAACATGAATATGGGTTTCTCGGGATTCTCCCAGAACTACACCCAGGCCATCGAGGAGCATTGTGGGCCGGCGAATTATTGCGGCTGGAATCAGTCCACCAATAGCTGCGGCTGCGTGCTGAGCACCAAGGACGGCGGCTATAAGGAGTGCCAGAACGCCTGCTCCAACTGGGCGGGCGCGGCCATCGATTGTCCCTGGGACAGTACGGATTTTTCGTCGCCTCGCGGTGCCTGTTACGGAATCGGCCTGGCGCTGCCCAGCGACTTTGTGGCCAGCGAGACGACCACGACCTCGCCTCCGGGCCAATGCCTGCCTAACAATTCCACCTGGAATGTACCGTTCACGCGCGCGCGGTCGGGCACGGCAGGAACGTGTAACTATACCGCTTCCATGCTGCCAAAGGGATCCTTCTGCAGCAGCGCGCTGCGCAAGTGAGCTGAAGGGGACGGCCGTCAGGCCGTCCCCAGGGAGAGGTGGAACGGCGCTGGGTTGAATCGCGAACTAGGTGGTAGAGCGGCGCTTTAGCGCCGCGTCAAGGTTCCTCGATCAGGCTCGCGGTGCGTTTCTGCTCCCTTACTTCGACTTGCCGCCCAGCCCCGCCCACTTCTCCAGCAACCCCAGCGTGGCAGCGTAATCCAGATCGTCCCAACCTTCCTCGCTCGACAATTCATAAATTTCGTCGACGGTTTCCAGGGCCGGGAGTTTCACCCGATTTTCCTTGGCCGTGTCGAGCATGAGGTGGATGTCTTTGTGCATCAGGCGCAATGGGAAGTTAGGCGAGTAGTCATGACGCAACACGAACGGCGCTTTGTAGTCGGTGACCCCGGACCGCACCATCGAAGCCTGAATCAACTCGACCAGCTTGGCTGGTTCGACCCCGAGCTTTCGCGAAAGCACAAACGCTTCGGCGAAGCCTTCGTAAATCAAGGCAATCATCAGATTCATGCCGAGTTTTGCGGATTGGCCTTTACCTGTATCGCCGATGTGGATGACCTGCTTGCCCATGGCCTTGAATAGCGGATCGAGGTATTCCACCGGCTCCGGTGCACCACCCACGATGAAGATCAGCTGGCCGTTTTCGGCGCCAATTTTGGATCCGGTGACCGGCGCGTCCACCCAATGAACTCCACGCGCATTCACTCGTTGGGCAAAACGTACCGTGGCCGACGGCGAAATCGTGCTGGAATCCACGATGATGGCGCCTTCGCGCAGCGACTGCTCGGCCCCGTCATCGGCGAACATCACTCGTTCAACCGCGGCGGTGTCGGCCACACACATCCAGACGACATCGGCCTCTTTGGCGGCGTCAGCTGGCGAGACCGCCGTGGTGGCGCCATCGACATGTTGCCGGGCGCTGCGGTTCCATACCGAAACCTCATGACCGGCTGCGACCAGGCGCGAGGCCATCGGACGTCCCATGATGCCCAAACCGAGAAAGGCAATACGCATTTGCTGCTCCTTAATGATCGGGAGTAAACACGCGCAGTATGGAGCCGCTGGCGCATCGGCCCGAAACTAATGATTTAAGCTGAGTGCACGACTAAGGTCAAGGAAGCGTGCACTTAATTTCTGTGACAGGACATTTGCGCGGGTCTGGGTGGGCACGGGAATTCTCCACCCGTGCCCGAGGAGATTGCCGTTTAGCACAACAAAACCTCTATTGTGCCGTGTCCACCCTCTGCATCGACCCAGTCGCTGCCGACGTCTAATAGATTGATCTCATGTTAGGAATCACAATCCGCCGCAAGGCGAAGCAGTTCGGAACATTGGTGCGGCGCTCGGCCATGACGCCGAGAACCGGAGTTACCCGCAAACCGATGGCAGCTGGCCGCGGGGAACTGGGGGTTACTTTCATTGGGCATTCCAGTTTTTTTCTGCAAATGGGTGGCAAAAACATCCTGGTCGACCCCAATTTTGCGCGTTGGATATTTGTTCTGAAACGTCTGCGCAGACCGGGACTGAGGTTGCGCGACTTGCCGCCGATCGACGCCGTACTGGTTTCACACGCCCACTTCGATCACCTCAATCGGCCATCATTGCGGGCGATTGCGCGGCTGACGCGCTGGAAATCGGGCAACCGGCCAACCATTATCGTGCCACGCCAGGTACGGGATCTGGTCGGTGACTTGGGATATGGGCGCATCATTGAGCTGGATTGGTGGCAAAACACAAAGTTGGGTGACTTAGAGATCACGCATGTTCCCGCCCGGCATTGGGGCGCACGCATGGTGCGGGATATGCATCGCGGCTATGGCGGGTACGTGCTGCGTTCGGGCAAGCATTCGCTCTATCACGCAGGCGACACGGCGTACTTCGATGGCTTCCAACAGATTGGCGAACGGCTGCGGCCCCAGGTAGCCTTGCTGCCAATTGGGGCTTATCATCCGGCATCGTATCGTTCGGTACACACCAGCCCTGAGGATGCCGTGCAGGCCTTCCTCGATCTGGGTGCGCGTTGGATGGTGCCCATGCATTACGGATCGTTTCGCCTGTCGCACGAACCGGTGGACGAGCCGGTTAAGCGGCTTAGGCTTGACGCAAAACGGCGCGGCATCGAGAAAAAGATTTGCGTCCTGGAAGAAGGCGTGACCAAATTCTTTTGAGTGCTGGGTGGATTCCGCTTTTGTCATCCGACCGGAGCGAAGTGGAGTGGAGGGATCTGCGGTTTCCCTTTCGCCCGGAGAATGTCACTCGAATTGTGGCACTATCGATGAATCGCTATCCGGAGGAATCTTTGAGAAAGACTGCTACAGCAATTTTAATGACGCTGATGTTGTCCTGTGTCGCCTTCGCGGCTGATACCTACCAGCAGGGCAAAATCGTGAAGTGGGAGGATGGTTCCTACGCCCAGAACTCAGGGAAAAAGCCGATGAAGAACTGGATCATCTACCAGCTGCAGACCGACAGCACGACGTACTCCATCGCTCGCAAGAAAGAAACCAAGCCGCAGATGCAGGCGGGCGACGTGGTTCAGTACGAGCTGAGGAAGGACAACAAGGTTACGGTTGTCAACGCCAAGGGAAAGAAGAATGAATATCAGATCGTCGGTCAGACCGCCGGACCGGGACAGTAAACCAGCTATTCGCTCTTCGCCAGAAGCCGTCGTCTGTAACGCTTCGTCGACTTGGGTTGCCGACTTGCTCTCACTACTTCATTGGACTCGTCTGAATCGTCCATCCGAATTTCTTCGCTAGCTGGCGGACATATTGCTTCTCGAACCTAAGTTGCTCACTTGGGCTAACCTTCATCGGTTTTCTGCTGATTGGTTCGTCACATTTCGCCGCTTCGGTAATCCTCACCTCAACTTTGTCGCCGACTCTTAGCTTGCGGTCGTGCCAGCGCAGATACTCTGCACCTGCACCGTTGAGTCCACCCGTTTCCAGAGAGATTTCGTCCTTGGCACCCCCGCGCAAGACAGTTGACGTTCGCTGTTACGACTCCTTTTTCGCCGACGCCAGCGACGCAAAGCTTCTTGCCATTTAGATGCACTTCTAACGCCAGCATAATTTCGCCTCGACTGAAAAGCTGATGGCTGACAGCTAACCGCTAATCCAACGCCTGCTCTAGATCCGCGATCAGATCTTCCACGTCCTCAATCCCCACGGAAATCCGTACCATGCCGTCCGTCAGGCCGATGGCCTTGCGCCCTTTCGCGCCAATGGCCGCGTGGGTCATGCTGGCTGGGTGCGAGATGAGCGTCTCGACTCCGCCCAGCGATTCGCCCATGGTGCAAACGCGTACTCGCTTCAGCAGACGCTTGGCGTTGGCCAGCGAGCCGGTCTCGAACGTGATCATCGCGCCGAAGCCCGACATCTGGCGACAGGCCAGTTCGTATTGTGGATGGCTCTTCAGTCCGGGATAGAAAACTTTCTTCACCTTGCGATGGCCGTTGAGATAGTCGGCCATCACCCGGCCGCTCTGGTCGTGCTGCTTCATGCGAACGGCCAGCGTCTTCACGCCCCGCAGTACCAGCCAGCATTCGAAGGGTGACATAATCGCGCCCACGGCTTTCTGAATAAACGCCAGCTTCTCCGCCTGCTCGCGCGTGGTGCAGACCAGAACACCGCCCAGTCCGTCACTGTGGCCGTTGAGAAACTTGGTGGTGGAGTGCATGACTATGTCCGCCCCAAACTTAATCGGTTGCTGGAAATACGGCGACATGAAGGTGTTGTCGACCACAAGTTCGCAACCGCGCTTGTGTGCGATCTCGCTGACCGCCGCGATATCGGTGAGGCCCATCAGCGGATTCGTCGGGGTTTCGATATAGACGTAGCGCGTGTTCTTGCGGATGGCGCGCTCGACGTCACGCGGATCGGCGGTGTCCACGTAGGTGAACTCCAACCCGAAGTTCGTCATGACTTGGTTGAAAAGCCGGGGCACGCCCCCATAAAGATTGTTGGAGGCGACAATGTGATCTCCGGACTTCATCAGTTGGCAGAGCGCGGACACGGCAGCCATTCCACTGGCGAAAACCGGAGCCGCGATGCCGACTTCCAGCGAAGCGAGGTTCTGCTCCAGCCGCGTGCGCGTAGGATTGCCGGCACGCGAGTAATCGTAGCCCTTGGTTTTGCCGAGCTCTTCCTGAGCGTAGGTCGAGGTCGCAAAGATGGGAGGAGCGACTGCTCCGGTGGAGGGGTCAGGGTCGTTGCCGACATGGATGGCGCGAGTAGAAAATCCACGAATGTTCTTCTTAGGCATAAAGAGCTATTTCACCACAGAGACACCGAGGCACAGAATTGGAAAATCATTTTTCACCACGGAGCGCACGGAAAAAACTGAGCAATTTCCATCCCACGATTTCAGAATCCTCAATAAGTCTGAAAACATGGACCGTAAAGGATGGAGAAGCGAAAGGATTGGGAACTCTTGGTAATGCGTTATCCGCGACGGGGTTCACGCGACACAGTGATCAAATTGATCTGCTTTACACCGTGCTCTTCGTGTACTCCGTGGTGAATACTTTTGCACTGTGTGCCTCTGTGTCCCTGTGGTGAATCAATGTTTCTCGTTGAAGTGGAAGATGTCCTTCGACAGATAGCGTTCGGCGGAATCCGGAATAATCGTAGCTACGCGCTTACCTGGGCCCAGCCGACGCGCGATTTCGATGGACGCAAACACGTTGGCCCCGGCGCTGGATCCTGCCAGCACGCCTTCCATCGCAGCCAGCTTCTTTACCATATCGAAGGCATCGCGGTCGGTGACCGCGATAATCTCGTCAGCCAGCGAGCCATCAAATGTCTTGGGCATGAAGCTGGCGCCGATGCCTTCCACCGCGTGATCGCCTTTCGGGCCGCCGCCCAGCACCGAGCCTTCGGTTTCCACGGCAATGGCCAGCGTGTTCGGATTGCGCTCTTTTAAATAGCGCGCTACTCCGGTAAAAGTTCCACCTGTGCCGCAGCCAATGACGATGGCGTCAATTTGTCCGCCGAGTTGTTCATAGAACTCGCGCCCGGTGGTTTCGTAGTGGTAGTTGGGATTGTCCTGATTTTCGAATTGTCCGGCGATGAAAGAGTTGGGAGTGCGGGCAGCGCGTTCCTTCATGTAATCGATGGCTCCCTGCATGCCGTCAGCCTCTGGGGTGCGAATCACTTCGGCGCCCAGCGCCTCCATCAGCGTGACCTTCTCTTGCGAGAAACCTTCGGGGACGGCGAGCACGGTTTTATAGCCGCGGCCGCTGCCGATGAGAGCCAGGCCCACTCCGGTGTTGCCGGCAGTAGCTTCGAAAATCGTCGCCCCGGGGCGCAGCGTACCTGCCCGCTCCGCTTTGGTAATCATGCCCAGTGCAGCGCGGTCTTTAATGCTGCCACCCGGATTCAGGTATTCAAGTTTGGCATAGACGTCGGCAGAACCGGCAGCCACCAGCTTTCGCAGGTGAAGGATGGGGGTTTCGCCGACCAGTTCCGTGATTTCTTCGGCGACGAGTCCGGGGCCCGCGGCACGCCTGTCGCTGGCGCGATGGGGTGGTTGGAGAGAGGCCATTTCAGCAGTCTTCATAGGCATGATGAGTGCAACTCCCAAGGGTACGTGAAGCGCAACGGGACGGTCAATGCATGGTCACGCGCCGGCGAACCGCTCGACGGAATGCTCAGGCTTTCTTTCTTGCAGGCTTGGGCTTGAGCGTCTTGACGTAAGCAAAGCTTAAATCAAGATATTTCGCAAGTTCCTTGGTCTGGGGCAGCAAGGTATCGGGAACCGCAACGAATTCCTGCATGACCGCGCCGTAGGCCTCAAAGAGAGAGGTTTTGTACTTTTTCATAAACTTTTCGCGATCAGTTTCGCACAGGCGGATGGCCAGCGAGCCAGGTGGATTCAGCAAGGTAAACATGTGTCCGTTATGAGAAGTGTAAGGATGGGTCGCGCCCTTGCGTTCGATTTCCGGATTGCTGGCGATTAATTTGTCATACAGCTCAAGCTTGGCGGCAGGAATGGTGCTCTTTTTCGGTGTGGCCACAGGCGCAACTCACCTCGCTAGGGGAAATGCGTACAGGAGAATACACCCGAAAGATCGAAGCCTGACAGAGGCGATGTCTTTCGCCTGTTTTCCATGAAGAGTCTACTTGCCCGCCCCACCCGCGGAAGCACGTTCTTGGCCAGCATAGTAGCCGCTACGAGTGCGCACTTGCAGCTTCTTGTAACCGCGGGCCTGGGCTTCGACTTTCACCGTCCGGTAACCGCCTGCGCTCTGCGGATTTGAAGGTTTGTACTGGATGGTGTATTGATTGCGGATATCGTGGGCGATCTGAGTAGTGATTGCCTGGACCTCGTTCAAATCCTTGGGAAAGAAAGCTACTCCACCGGTGTCTTCCGCCATCTCGCGAAGAGCCCGGCGGGCGCGTTTCGAGTGCTCGTCGCCCAGCAGTCCGATGGTATAAACCGTGGGACCATTTTTCTCTTCCAATCGACGCAAAGCTTGCTCCAGCGACTCGCGGCTGGCATTGTCTTCGCCGTCAGTCACCACCAGAAGCACTTTTTTCTCCAGCTCGCCACTTTTCTTCAAGTGGTCTGACGACGCCACAACCGCATCGTAGAGCGCCGTTCCGCCGCGGGCCTCGATGCGCTCAAGAGCATCCTTGAGTTTGGGAACGCTGCCGGTGTAATCCTGATCGAGGAAGTACTCCTCGTTGAAATTGACGACAAACACCTTGTCTTGCGGATTGCTGGACTGCACCAGGTTGATGGCGGCGGCGTTCACCTTGGCCCGCTTTTCGCGCATCGAGCCGGAGTTGTCGATGACAATCCCCAAGGCCACCGGAATGTCTTCACTGCGGAATGAGGTTATTTTTTGCGGCTTGCCGTCTTCGAAGACGGTAAAGTCGTTCTTGTCCAGACGGGTGATCAGCCGATTTTGATCGTCGACCACGGTGGCGTGCAGGGTGACTTCGTCAACTTCCTTCTTGAAGATGAACACGTCACCTTGCTCGGATGCCGGAGCCTGGCCCTGCTGCGGAATCTGAACCGTGTCACCCGGCTGGTTGGGAGCGGGCGCCACCGGCGATTCCTGGGTTCCGGCCGGGTTGGGAGCGTTACCCGGTTGCGATTGAGCCGGAGACGCTTGCGAGCCGGACTGCGCCGGGGCAGAATTCACTCCATTGTTGGGAGTTTGAGTTTGCGGAGTCGAGTTTTGGGCGGCCAACCACGTTCCTAACAAAAGAACCGCTGTGACCAAAGGAAGATAGCTTTTATTCCGTAGGTGCATAGTATCCAGTTTTGGCATACACGTGCAGGGTGGGCAGCCCTTTCGGAGGATTGAGCCGCACCTTGATCTTGCGCCACTTGCCATCACGTGCCGGATTAGTTGGACGGTATCCTAGTACATATTGGTTGCGCAGTTCGATACCAATCTTCGTCGCTACGTCCGCCAATTCGTTAGGAGAGTCGATGACAAAGGTTCGTCCGCCAGTAACTTCGGTGACATCGCTGAGCAATGCGGGTCCCTCCCGCTCCTCTGGCGTTTTGGCATCGCGATCATAAAGTCCGATGCCATAGATCTGAACGTCGGCCTCCCGCACCATCGATTTGATCTCGCCTTCGGTATAACGGCTGTGATTGTCGCCGCCATCGGAGATGATGAGCAATGCCTTGCGCTCGTAATGTGCTTTCTGCATGCGGTTCATGCCGAGATAAATGGCATCCAGCAGCGCGGTTCGGCCCTTGGGAATCGCGTAAACCAGCTTGCTTTGAATGTCTTCGATGGAAGAGGTGAAGTCGACCAGCACCTCGGGCTTTTCCGAAAAAGTAATCAGAAAGAACTCGTCCTGCGGATTGGCGGTGCGAAAGAACTCCACCACGGCCTGCCGCGACTTGTCAATCTTGTCAGACATCGACCCGCTGACGTCGAAGATCACGCCTAACGAAATAGGCGCATCTTCACTGGAAAAGTGTCGAATCTCCTGGGGCTGACCGTTATCGGTGAGTTGGAAATTCTCTTTCTCCAGGCCAGTCACCAGACGATTCATGGGATCGGTGATCGTCACCGGAACCAGCACCAGGTCCACGTCTTTCTTGAGGGGTTTAGTGTGCGTCCGTAGCGAGGGGTCGCCGGGAATATCCGGCCCCAGCGTGGCATCAGCCTTCTTGGTTTCGCGGGGCGTGATATGAACATCGTCGCTCTGCGCGACCAGCGGCACGGTCAGCCAACCAGCCAGCAGACACACACCCAGAAGCAGCGGGAATTTAGAACAGGCGCGCACGAGGGATTGGACGGGCTGGGAAGGAAAAAGTCCCGCCGCACGAATCGGATACGAGGAACAGATGGTCGAGCCGCGCGACCCGAACCCCTTACTGCAACCGCGGGCCATAGGATCCTCTGGACGTGAGTTAAATCGTATCACAGGTAACGGTACCCGATGAGCTTCTGCCGCCGCCTGGCACGCACTTCCGTACTGGCTTTGATGCACCTAAGGACGTGACGGCGATCATTCTGGTTTCCTTTTTCTTACTGCTACAATCGGGCTTCTCAACAAGCCTCCCTCATGCATTCGGCTTTTGGGAACCGGACCTCATATGGCAGATATCATTCCTTTTCGCGCGCTACGCTATAACCCCTCGAAAGTGCCTCCCGGCGACGTGATGACTCAACCCTACGACAAGATAAGCCCGGCGATGCAAGACCGTTACTACGCGGCCAGTCCTTACAATCTGGTGCGAATCATCCTGGGCAAACCACAGCCTGGCGACAACGAGCAGGACAACGTTTACACGCGAGCTGCAGGGTGGCTGCGGCAATGGCAGAATGAAGGCGTTCTGCTGCGCGATGCGGAACCCAGTATCTACGTTTATGCGCAGAGGTTTACCGTGCCCGGCGATCCGGCCGGGCCCGAAATCGAGAGACGCAGCTTCATCGCACTGGGTCGAGTGGAGGACTACGACCGGAAGAATGTCTTCCGTCACGAGCAAACCCTGAGCAAGCCCAAAGCCGACCGCTTCAACCTTCTGCGAGCGACCCAGGCTCATTGCGGCCAGATTTTCATGGTGTACAGCGATCCGGCCGGTGCGGTCGACGGCACCTTGCAACAGAACGGAACGCCTGCGGTTGAAGTGCGCGATGAATACGGAGTCCTGCATCGCATGTGGAAGGTTTCCGATCCCCAGGTCATCGCCAGCGTGCAGAAGAAGATGGCCGACAAGAAGCTGATCATCGCCGATGGCCATCATCGCTACGAGACGGCTCTGAATTATCGAAATGAGATGCGCCGGCAATCCGACGGCAATTTGCAGGCCGCCACCGAGCGCGTGATGATGACCTTCGTCAATATGGATTCTCCGGGTTTGCTTGTTCTTCCAACCCATCGGGTCGTCTTTGGGCTGGACGACTTCAGCATCTTCGAGATGGTGGCGGAACTGCGAAAATACTTCGAGGTCGAAGACCTGGGTCCGGTAGCCGGCGTTGCTGGTGCCATGCAGCACCTTCACCGGGCAGGAAAAGACCGCACCGCATTGTTGGCGGTAACGACGCATGGCGCTTTTCTGCTGCGCACTCGCAGCGATATGCAGTCTGCAAGCCTGAGCGGTCTTTCCGAGCAACAGCGTGGGCTCGACGTGGTCCAACTGCACAAGCTGGTGCTAGAAGAGACGCTGGGTATGTCGGAAGAAGACATTCGGGCGCAAAAGCACTTGAAGTATGTGCGGGACGCGGCCGAAGCGGCGGACGAAGTAGGCAAGGGGGCCCAAGTGGCATTCCTGATGAATCCGGTGCGCATGGAGCAGGTGCGCGATATTGCTTTCGCCGGCCAGGTGCTGCCGCAGAAGTCCACCGATTTCTATCCCAAGATGCTGAGCGGGCTGACGATTTATTCTCTGCGGGAGGCCGCCCAAGGCACGGCGGGAGGTCAGTAGAATACCGCGGAAACCAGCCGCGTGATGCTGACGATTTGTACCATCCGCTCGTTATAGCTATGGTTAAGGGGACCCTGTTGTTCGTTTGCGGACCGATTGAATGACTTCCAGGTTCCCGGTGCCTGATAACCGTTCCCGCCTGTGGTTGGGCCTGATCCCGACCGTCGCGATGCTGGCTGTCCTGATCGCGCACTACGCGGTCGTTCAGGCGCAATCCTCGGACCAACTCACGGTCTATTCTCCGCAAACTTTTTACTCCGTTCCGCTGCTGGACCAGGCAGGTCAGTCTTACGTTGGACTGGTGGAGTTGCTGGAGCCGCTAGGCTCGGTTGATGCCAAACCCGACGGCAAGAAATATAAATTGCGATTCACCGCGCCGGGCGCGCGTCAGGTTGAAGCTCAGTTCACTGAGGGCAAAGATAAGGGCAAAGTTCGCGGCGAAAACTACAAGCTGCCGGCAAACTTCATGTTGCAGAACGGCCGCGGCTACGTTCCGCTCAGCGCAACTCCCGAGATATTAACCAGGCTGCTGACAACTCCAGTTCAACTGCATCCCTCGGCGCGGCGCCTGTTCATTGGCGATGTGCCCATGCACTTCACGCTTGAATTGGACAAGAGCAATCCGCCGAAACTGATCGCCAGCTTTCCCAATCCGGTCAATCCTTCGATTGCGACCGAGCCGGGACGTGTGCGCTTTACCTTCCGCCGTGAGCCGGTGATTTCCAGCGGGCAAGATAGCTTCAACTTCGACAATCCCGTGATCACCGGCGCAGTGTTCGCCGAACACGATGGCCTGGCCGAACTCGACGTCATGGCGACAGCTCCACTGATGGCAAACTTTGCCGATGGTGGCAGAACCATTATCGTGGCCGCCGCTCCGGCTCCACCGCCTCCGCCGCCGCCCACACCCGCGCCGCAGGCGCAAGCTCCTCCGCAGGCCGCAGCTCCGCAGCCCAAGCCGCCGGCGGTTCCGCGCTTCCTCGTCCTGATCGATCCGGCGCATGGTGGAACAGATACCGGGGCTGCCATTACTCCCTCGCTGGCCGAGAAAGATGTGGTGCTGGCGCTGGCGCGGCGGGTGCAACACGAGCTGGTAGGCCGTGGTATTGCCGCCGGAATGTTGCGGAATTCCGATATCGAGATCTCGTTGGATCAGCGCGCCGTGTCGGCGAATGCGGTCCGTCCCGCGTTGTATATCACGCTCCACGCCGCCAACACCGGACGAGGCGTACACGTTTTCACTTCCATGCTTCCCGCGGTCAACCTCTCGCGGCAGGGATTCTTACCCTGGGACACCGCACAGGCGGCGTTCCTTGATTTGAGCGGATCGGTTGCCGGGTCGGTGGCAGCGGAACTGGAATCGCGCAAGCTGCCGAACAATACGCTGGTCGCTCCGTTGCGACCAATGAACAATATCGCCGCGCCTGCAATCGCGGTCGAGATAGCGCCGCCCGACAATAATGTGGACAACATCGCCAACGCCGAATATCAAGTGCAAGTAGCCCAGGCGATTGCCGCCGGGATTGCCGCCGTGCGCTCCAAGCTGCCCGAGGTGCGGCCGTGACGCGACGCATTATGCTGATATTCGCGGCGCTGGCGCTGATTGCCATAGCCCTTGGTTTTTATGCGCTGCATCTGAAGAGAAGAGTCGCGCGCGAAGCCCAGACAGCGGCCGAGCAACAGCTGGCCATGGCGCCGCCGGGAAATGGACCTCCCGAGCTGGTAACGCTGTTTGTCGCCACCGACAGTGATGGGACGCTGCGCAGAACGCAGGTCACGGTTCCTTTGCCGGCAGAGAGAAGTGAACGGGATCGTGCCGTGCTGCGGGCGCTGCTCGGACAATATTTGAAATCACCCTCGTCGCATCCCATCGGTCCGGGCGCTGATGTGCGCGAGGTTTATCTGATGGGCGACGATACGGCCATCGTTGATATGAATTCGGTGTTCGCCGAGGCGCATCCGTCGGGCGTGCTGGCTGAGGAGTTGACGGTCGCCTCGATCGTGGTTACGTTGAACGCCAACGACAGCAAGATTGCGCGGGTGAAGATCCTGATCAACGGGCAGGAACGCGACACGCTCGCCGGACACGCGGATCTGCGGCGATTCTACGAGGCCAGCAACCTGGGCCAGGTGGTAAAGGACATGCAGTGAGCCTACCGCGTATTGGAGTTTTCGATTCCGGTGTCGGCGGCCTCACCGTGCTGAAGGCCATGGCCGAGCAGTTGCCCGCGCACTATCTCTACTTCGGCGACACGGCGCGCTTGCCCTATGGAACCAAGTCGGCCGAAACGGTGGCCCGCTACGCGATTGGAGCGACCAGGTTTCTGGAGACGCAGAACATTGACCTGCTGGTGATTGCCTGCAACACCGCAACAGCCCTGGCGCTGGCAGACATCAAGGCGGCTGCGCATGTTCCCGTGGTCGGCGTAGTGGAACCGGGAGCAGCCATGGCAGCCGAGGTCAGCAAGAACCGCGCCGCCATCGTGATCGCCACTGAAGCCACCGTCAGTAGCCACGCCTATCGCAATGCGCTGGAAAAGCATGGGCTTGAGGCCTACGAGAAGGCGTGCCCGCTCTTCGTGCCCCTGGTAGAAGAGGGATGGATTGAGCATCCTGTAACCGAGCAGGTGGCCCGAATTTATCTGGGAGAAGCTACCGCACAAGCGTCGAATGGCGCCGATGTACTGGTACTGGCGTGCACGCACTATCCCCTGATCGCTCGTATGCTGCGGCGGATTGTTCCGGAGGAGGTGAAGATTGTGGATTCTGCCGAGTCGACCGCTCGAGTGGTGAAGAAGATGCTTGAGGATTTGAGTTTTCATCCTGAGCGAAGTGAGGGAGCGCCAGCGACTGAACGCGGTCGAAGGACCCTTGTATCAGGAATGTCGCCGGCCCAGCATCGTACGTTCCGCTTCTACGTGACCGACTCGACGGAAAAATTCAAGCGCCTGGCTACGCGCTTTCTTGGACGCCAGGTAGACAACGTCGAGCATGTAGACTTGGGTGGATAGACGCAACAGACAAGAGTCGTAGGTATCTCCGCGATAGAGGTCCTTCGACTACGGTTCGCGAAACCCATTCGAACCTCCGCTCAGAATGACACCTTAAGGGATGGAAGCGAGAGCGAAGCCCTGAGACGAAGATCGCGAAATGAAGAGCCTGACGCTGACGGCTGACAGCTGACAGCTCACGTACAATCGCCACTTATGGTCTTTCGCTCTGATAACCGTTCTCCCGAACAAATGCGGCCGGTGAACATCGTGCCCGATTTCATCTCGACCGCCGAAGGCTCCTGCCTGATTGAGGTGGGCAACACTCGCGTAATCTGCACCGCGACTATCGAGGACTCGGTGCCGCGGTTTATGCGCAACAGCGGCAAAGGCTGGGTCACCAGCGAATATGGCATGCTGCCGCGTTCCACCCTGACCCGTACTCCGCGTGAGGTCACGAAGGGCCGAGCCGGCGGCCGCACGCACGAGATCCAGCGATTGATTGGCCGCTCGTTGCGGGCAGTGACTGACATGCAAAAGCTGGGGGAGCGTACCATCTTTCTGGACTGCGATGTCATTCAGGCTGACGGTGGCACTCGCACTGCGTCGATCACCGGAGCATTTGTCGCTATGGGCCTGGCTATGCGACGCATGGTGGAGTCGGGCACGCTGACCGTGGCGCCGATTCGCGACTACGTTGCAGCTACCAGTATTGGCATTGTCGATGGCGAGATCATGCTGGACCTGTGCTACGAAGAAGACGCGCGCGCCGATGTCGACATGAATCTGGTGATGACCGGGAGCAAGAAGATAGTCGAGGTGCAAGCGACGGCGGAGCGTCGACCGTTCGACGACGCTCAACTGGCGAAGATGATGTCCCTTGCGAAGAAAGGCATCGAGTCACTGGTGGCCAAGCAGCAGGCGGTGCTGACCGGCCTGCCGCTCAGGCAGTGAGGGGAATTGCCATGAAGTTTGGGGCTGTAATTATGTCCTTGTTGTTGCTTTCCGTCGCGGCGATTACGCAGGCCACGCAAGGCAAACCTGCGGGAGAGGTTCTGCCACCGGCGAGAGTCCAAGGCAACATGGAAGTCCTTACCGATACACAAGGCGTCGATTTCGCTCCTTATCTCTCACGCGTGTTGGGCGCGATTCGCAAGAACTGGTACAACCTGGTGCCGCCGGAGGCAAGAGCGCCGGAGATGAAGTCCGGAAAAGTATCGGTAGAGTTCGCTATTCTGAGAGAGGGACGCGTCGCCGCGATGAGGCTAACTGAGCCTTCTGGCGATGTGGCGCTGGATCGGGCGGCCTGGGGTGGCATCGCCGGGAGCATTCCCTTCGCTCCTTTGCCGGAGCAATTCACGGGACCCTATCTCGCTTTAAGATTCCATTTCTATTACAACCCAACCAAGATGCCGCCCGATTCCGTACAATCGGCGCCGAAGTGATCCGAGCTAATCTTCTCGCACGCATCATGAGATTCATTTAGAATTTTCTGTCCTGCGGTTCTCGGGCCCAGCCGCATTCTGCGGGACCGCTCTACAATCCTTTCTATCGAATCGGGCGATCTGTGCCCGTGGAGGTCTCATCGTGAAACTAACTCCTGGAAAACTCGCGGGCATGAAAGCTGTTTCCAACGATCGCGGCGTGATTGCCGCCGCTGCCATGGATCAGCGTGGCTCGCTCAAGAAGGCCCTGGGCGCTGATGCCGGGGACGCCCAACTGGAAGAGTTCAAGATCCTGGTCTCTGAAGTTTTGACCCAGCACGCCAGCGCCATCCTGCTGGATCCCGAGTGGGGTCTGCCGGCCGCGAAGCGCCGTGCCAAGGGATCAGGCCTGCTATTGGCTTATGAGAAGACCGGCTACGACAAGCAGACGCCTGGCCGCTTGCCTGACCTGCTCGATCTCTGGTCGGCTAAGCGCTTGAAAGAAGCCGGCGCCGATTGCGTCAAAATTCTGTTGTACTACTCGCCCTACGACGACCCGAAGGTCAACGATCTGAAGCATGCCTGGACCGAGCGCATTGGCGACGAGTGCCGCGCCAACGATATTCCATTCTTCCTGGAACTGGTGGGCTACAAAGAAGGGATGGACGAGAAGGGCGCGGAGTTCGCCAAGTTGAAGCCCGAGGTCGTTGCGAAGTCGATGGCCGAGTTCACGAAAGACCGCTACGGCGTGGATGTGCTGAAGGTGGAGATTCCGGTGAACCTGCAATTCGTGGAAGGCGCTCGCTCGTTCAAAGGGACCAAGGCATACTCGAAGCAGGAGGCGCTGGACCACTTTCGCGCCGCGGCGGCAACGACCAATAAGCCGTTCATCTATCTGTCGGCGGGCGTCAGTAATCCCGAATTCATTGAGGACCTGGAATTTGCCGCTGAATCGGGAGTGAAATTCAACGGCGTGCTCTGTGGACGTGCGACCTGGAAAGATGGAATTCCGATCTACGCGCAACAGGGTGGCAAGGCTTTCGAAGCGTGGCTGAAAGATGAAGGAGTCAAGAACATCAACAACGTGAACAACGCGTTGAAAGCAGCTACTCCCTGGTACAGCATCTACGAGGTGCAGGAGACGGCGGCGGTTCGATAACAAGCGTCATAACCAAAGAGGCACAGAGACACAGAGGAAGCAAAAAGAAAGCATTTCGTTTGTTTTTTGGGTAATCAATCTCGATCATGGCCGGAGAACTCGACCAGACGGGAGATTATCTGGACACAAGTATTTTCTCAGTGCCTCGGTGTCTCTGTGGTGAGTTCTATTTCCTGCAACTGGCGCAATAGCCGCCAATCTCGAAACGGGCCAGAAGAATGTGGAAGTGGCAATCGCGCTCCACTTGACCCTTGACGCGATCAAACAAGTCGCTTTCGAACTCCTGTACCTTGCCGCAACGTAAGCAAGTCATATGCATATGGTCGCGCTGCGGCCGGCGTTCGTAGAAATGTCCTTCGCCCTTCACATGCAAGAGATCGAGTTCATCGACCAACCCATGCCGTTTGAGTAAGCCCAGGGTGCGGTAAACCGTTACTCGATTAATGTTGGGGTCGATTCTAGCGGCCTTGCGCAGGATCTGGGCGGCATCCAGATGCTGAGTCGCAGTCTCAATAATCTCCAAAATGATGCGGCGCTGGCGGGTCATGCGGATTCCGCGACTCAATAGTGCGGTTTGCAGCGCGCCAGGCACTTCGGTTTGTGGGAGCGGCATGATCTTTACCCCTGTGTTGGCAGCTTGACGCAACTGAGTTGCAATGAAATCGTATTCTCCCTCTTGCCTTCAATTCGCGAATAGGTTTTAATAAGAGAGCAGATAACATGCAAATCGGTTGCAACTGTAATCTAAATGTAAGTATACCGATATGGCCCCAATCCGGTCAACGGGATTTAGAAAGATAGTTGGAGCCCTTATGCGCCGGTGGCGAATTCTACGGTCAGCCGCTTACCTCGCGGCTGTCAGTCATCGCGCAGGCGTGTCCACGTGAAGCGATTTCGCATACATTGATGACCTGCCAGATTTGCGGATCACTTGAATCTTCAAGTATCTGCTGGTTCACCGCAATGCGCGGATCACGCCGGACGAACGCGGCGCCGTCTGCCAGTGGACGGAAGAAGCGCGGCAATACTGACTCGAAGGTTATCCCGGTAGCGCCGCCACAGCCGCCTGGGACGACTGTCCGAGATGTGCGTTCGACTCATGACGGCAACTCTCCCTGTAGAATAATCTGCCGGGAGGGAAAATTTGCGGACTTGGGCCTGCTGTTTCGTCACCTCTGCTGCTTTTTTTATATTTGCAATAACGGTATTGCCGTCGCCACTGTTGGTCGCTCAGCAACCTGGTTTTCGCAATGCTCCCGGATCCGCTGCGGAAATGAAGAATCCTTATACCGGCAGCGCCGCGGCGGCAACCGCCGGCAAGAAACTTTATGCGCAGGATTGCGCGCAATGTCACGGCAATAATCTTCAGGGAATGGGGCCGGCGCCGGCCGTCGATACGCCCGCAGTGCGCAATGCCAAAGCTGGCGAGCTCTTCTGGTTCATATCGACCGGCAAACTCTCGTCAGGCATGCCTTCGTGGTCGAACCTTCCCAAGCAGCAACGCTGGCAGCTGGTAACTTTTCTGGAGTTGCAGGCCAGCGCAAAGGCCGCAGCCAAATAGCCAGTCGTTATCGCCGATGGCTGAAGCCCTGGGTGTGCCGGAGACGATCGGGAAACCTTCTCAGGCACTGCTGCAAAGCAACGAAATCCGCTATAACAGAGTCGTGAGTGCGAGCAATCCTTTCTTGACTCCAAAGACGGCATTAATTACCGGCGCCTCCAGCGGCATAGGTCTGGAGTTGGCGCATCTTTTCGCGCATGACGGCTACCGGCTGGTCCTTGTGGCGCGTAATCGTGGGGCGCTGCACGAACTGGCGGACGAGTTGCAATCGCGTTACAGCGCCACCATCCGCATTTCGCCAAAGGATCTGGCTCATCCTGCTGCTCCGGCCGAGCTTTACCAGGAGTTGCAGGAAGCCGGCATGGTTCTCGACGTGCTGGTGAACAACGCAGGCTTTGGCGGGAGCGGGGCGTTTATCAATACTGAGTGGGACAACGAAGCCGAGATGATTCAGGTGAACATCACCGCACTGACCCACCTGAGCAAGCTTTTCCTGCCGCAAATTCGCGCTCGCGAAGGCAAGCTGCTCAATGTTGCCAGCGTCGCCGCATTCCCGCCCGGACCATTCATGGCGGTCTACTACGCCAGCAAAGCCTATGTGCTGCACTTTACCGAAGCCCTGGCAGAGGAGTTGAGCGGAACCGGCACCACGGTGACCTGCCTTTGTCCCGGGCCAGTGAAAACGAACTTCCAACAGCGTGCTCATGTGGGGACGACGCGAATGGCGTCCAGTCCTTTGCTGGTTGATGTACGCGAAGTCGCGCTCCAGGGCTACGAGGGCATGAAGCAGGGCAAGCGTGTGGTCATTCCGGGATGGAAGAACCGGTTGCTGGTGGAGATGCTGAGGCTCTCGCCGCGCAGCATGGTGACCAGAGCCATCAGTAGGATTAACGGAGAAAGGAAATAGCTGTGAGCGCTGAAAGCGGATGGCCAATTACAGGCCAAACAGCTCTCTCAGCCTTTTCGTCTGTGCGCGGCTCACTGGAATTTCTGTTTGCTTCTTGTCTTCCATGCGGATTTGATACGAGCTCTTGAACCAGGGCACCACTTCCTTGATGCGATTGATGTTCACCAGATAGGAGCGGTGCGCGCGCCAGAAGGTATTGGGATCGAGCGAATCGAGCAACTCTTCCAGGGTACGGCAGTTCGATTGGCCTTCCATGCCGGTCGCGACGACGGTGATGATTCCGTCCTCGATTGAGGCATAGCAAATATCTTTCTGGTCTACCAGGAAGAGGCGGCCGGCGGATTTCAGCAGCACTTTCGCAGCCGAAGGACGCTGCTGTTGTTCCAGCATTTTGACGATGGTGCCGATCTGATCGTTAGGGGAACCGGCGCTTTCCAGCTTCTGACGAGCTTTCTCCACTGCCTGGGAAACACGCTTGCGGTCGAAGGGCTTAAGCAGGTAATCGATGGCATTGACCTCGAAGGCCTTGACGGCATACTGGTCGAACGCGGTGGCAAAGACGATTTGCGGCAGCGTTACCTTGCGATCCAGCAGCTTCTTGATAACGCCGAAACCGTCAAGGCCGGGCATCTGTACGTCAAGGAAAACCAGATCGGGCGAAAACTCCTTGACCAGGTTCACCGCCTCAACTCCGTTCTTGCCCTGGGCCACGATGTCGATATCGAGATCGCGCAACAGGTAAGCCAGTTCGTCTCGCGCCAGCTGTTCGTCATCAACAATGACTGCCGACAGTGCCATTGAATCTCCTGAAGGAAAATTGCTTACCGACAACTATACCGAGATGGAGCGCCGGAACAAAGACAATCGAATCCAGCGAGTTATGGGAGAAACCCTTGCCGGACCGCATGAATATAGTCGACCGGCACAGGAGTGACGCCGCTTCTACGGAGTTCCAGCGCGATCTGGCCGCGGTGATGCGCCGCATGCAGGATCACGTGCGCCAGAATGTCTACTACCTTGCTCTCCCAAGGTTCGCCTTTGGAGTTCGTATAGCTACAAGCCCGGGTAAGATCCTCGGCGGAGATACCAGCTATGTAGGAGGCCCAAGCTTGCTTCAATTGGAGTAACTGCGCGTCATAGTCGGCTAGAGCGGGCTCGGGCCACACTGCAACACGCTGCGGAGTTTGCTGCAGCCGATCGAGCCACAACCATTGCGCGGCAACGATGTGGGCCAACAGTTTGAGAGCTGCTGCTGGAGGATGATCAAGCGAGGAGAGGGCACGAACCTCCTCACGGTTCGCCCAGAAATCGTGTTCGAACTGACGTTGCAGATAGGACTGAAGGCTCATAGCGACTTTGATTTCCGGAATGTACTGTTGGATTCGGGAACCGATCGACACGCGGGAACCGCAGATCCCTCGGTTCGGACTAAAATCCTCGCTCGGGATGACAATGTGATTGCCTAAAGAGTGCAAGTTGACGGCCGAGGACTGGGAACTGATGACCGACAGCTGACAGCAAGGTGTCGTACACTAATTTGAAACATGGTCGTCATCTACGGGGTTCATCCAGTCAGCGAAGCGCTTAAGTCGGGCGCGCGCAGCTTCGAATATGTAGGCATCGCACGCGAACGGCACGATCAGCGCGTGCAGCGCCTGATCGACGATTGCCGGGCCAGCGGCGTGCAGGTGCGTTTTCTGCCGCGTGAGCAACTGGATCGTCTGGCCAACACCAACACTCATCAGGGCGTCATCGCGGTCACCAGCAGCAAGCAGTACGCCGACGTGGACACGTTGCTGGAACAGCGTCACGGGGATTACAGCTTTCTGGTAGTGCTCGACAGCGTGGAAGATCCGCATAACCTGGGCGCCCTGATTCGTACTGCCGATGGCGCGGGCGCGGATGGCGTCATCATTCCTGAGCGGCGCGCCGCCGGACTGACCGGCACAGCCGTAAAGGCGTCGGCTGGCGCCTCGGAGCACTTGCCTATCGCGCGCGTGACCAACATTTCCCGTACGTTGGACGAACTGAAAGAGCGCCAGGTATGGACAGTCGGGCTCGACGAGCGTGGTACGCAAAGCTACGACGAACTCGATTACAAAATGCATTGCGCGATCGTGCTGGGCGCCGAAGGCAAAGGGCTGCACGACCTGGTGCGCCGACGCTGCGATTTTCTGGTTTCTATTCCCATGCTTGGCCACGTGCCGTCGCTCAACGTTTCGGTCGCGGGAGCCATCGTGATGTATGAGGTCGCCCGCCAACGCCGGGCTGCGCAAAGCGACGCGAAGGCCAGTTCATCCGAATGAAGCGCTGGCTGGTTCTGGTGTCGTTTTGCCTCGGAGCCATGGCGTCCGCTGCGGCAATTGATCGCGAAGCCTTCACCATTACCCGCTATCAACTGGAAGTACAAGTGGACCGTCGCTCCCACGTAATGGCGGTTAACGGCAAGCTGACCCTGCGCAACGATTCCGCCAAGCCGCAAAGGATCGCTGCGCTGCAGGTATCGTCGTCGCTGGCCTGGAACAGCATCACGCTGGAGGGCAAACCGCTGCAGTGGCTGAGCGACAACTACACTTCCGACATCGATCACACAGGTGGGCTTGCGGAGGCAATCGTTACCTTGCCGAAGGACTTGCCGCCGGCTGCTTCGGTCATCCTCGATGTGCAATACGGCGGGACGATCACGCCTGATGCTGCGCGTCTCACCCGCATGGGCGCTCCGGATGATGTGGCTGCGCGAAATGACTGGGACGAGATCAGCGATTCGTTCACCGCGGTTCGCGGGCTCGGTTATGTCGCCTGGTATCCGGTCGAGATTGAAGCGGTAAGCATGAGCGATGGGAATGCCGTGTTCGACGCTATCGCCGCCTGGAAACATCGCCACGCCCGCAGCGACTTCGCGGCCCGAATCATCGTCGTCGGCGCCAGCACGGAAGCCTTGTGTGTGGCAGTCAACGCGCCAGTCTCCAGTTGTGGCGAGTCTCGCGATGTGAATGACTCCGAGAGCGGTGGCAAGCTTAAAGAGTTCAGCAACACCTTGACGGTCAGCGGCCTGAGCGAAACCGTCCCTGCTTTTGCTATCGCCAACTATGTGGAGCTTTCGCGCTCCACAGTCACGCTTCTGCATATTCCCGATCACACCTCGCTGGCGCGGGATTATGCGGTTGCCGCCGAGGCTAACGATCCCTTGCTGCATGATTGGCTCAGCGAGCCTGCCCAGCCGGCGCGAGTAGTGGAGTTGACCGATCCAAATGCCAATCCATGGCAGAGCGGAGCGATCCTGTTTACGCCGCTGCGCGAGGCGCAGACTCCGACTTTGCAGCTGTTGCTTCTGCCAACGCAGGTTGCGGCCCGCTTCCATGCTCCTCATCCGTGGATTCAAGAGGGCCTGGAACGCTTTCTGCAAACCGTGTCGGTGGATCAGCGCGCCGGACGCAAGGCAGCGCTGGTGTTCCTCGATGAATACCGTGAGCCGCTGATTAAGGCCGAAGAGGGTGCAGCCCCGGATAGTTCGAAGACGGCCGCCGAAAAACCGTATTCCGAAACTGCGGCGGCTAACAATACGCTGCTGAACACCAATGACGAACTGTATCTGCGTGGCAAGGGCAGCTTCGTCTTCTGGATGCTGCGCGACATGCTCGGCGATCGGTCGCTGCAAACGGCGCTGGCCGCCTATCATTCCGGAGCCGACAAAGATCCCAGCTATCTTCAGCGTCTCTTGCAGAACAGTTCCAAGCGAGATCTGGAGTGGTTCTTCGACGACTGGGTTTATCGCGATCGCGGCTTGCCGGACTTTCACGTGGAGTCGGTTTACGCCCGGCCGTTGCTGAGTGAAGCTGATAAGACCTTTCTGGTTACCGCGACTATCGAAAATCACGGTCATGCCGGAGCCGAAGTGCCGGTATTGATCCAGACACCTTCGGGCGAGAAAAGCCTGCGCGTGACGGTGAAGGCGGGAGACAAAGGCACGGGACGCATCGAGGTACCGCTTGCACCCGACAAGATTACGGTTAATGACGGCAGCGTTCCGGAAGCGAATGTCGGCAACAACGTCTACGACGTGCCTGCACCCGAAAAGCCGTAACCCGGCGCACTTGCCAGCGGTGGCGTGCGGAGGATACAACCGTCTGTTGCCAGCAATCGTTGTGGGCGTACAGATGAGGAAATTTTGAGCTACCTCCAATTTCTCGGTGCCGCGGGTGTGGTTACCGGATCGAAGCACCTGATTCACCTTGACAATGACGGCTCGCGCAGCTTGCAGGTGCTCGTCGATTGCGGCTTGTTTCAAGGTCAGAAAGAATGGCGCGAACGCAATTGGCAAGATCTGCCGGTGCCTGCCAATACCATCGATGCCGTCATTCTTACGCACGCGCATCTGGATCATTCCGGCTGGATTCCCCGTCTGGTGAAGCAAGGCTTTCATGGACCGATCTACGCGACCGCCGCGACTATCGACCTGTGCAGCATTCTGCTTCCCGATTCCGGGCATCTGCAGGAAGAAGACGCGGAGTTCTATAACAAGACCAAGTCGTCGAAGCATCATCCGGCGTTGCCGCTCTACACCATGGAAGAGGCGCAACGGTGTTTGACGCTGTTTCGTCCCGTCAACTTTGGCGAGAACAAACAGCTTCGTAATCTCTCGTTTCGCTTTGTGCGAGCGGCTCATATTCTCGGGTCGTCGATGGCAGAGATTACGGTGGGCTCCCGCGGTCAAGCCGAGAAGCTGCTCTTCACCGGAGACATCGGCCGCGTACATAACGATGAAATCGCTCCAGGCAAGGTCCTGCACTCGGGCCCGACCGAGGGCGAGGATTGCGATCTGCTGGTGATGGAGAGCACCTACGGCAATCGCGCCCATCCGCGAAATGATCCGCGGCCGGAAATGGCGGCCCTCATTCGCACCACTTTGCAGCGCGGAGGCAGCGTCGTGGTTCCATCGTTTGCCGTGGAACGTACCCAGAAGTTTCTTTTCCTATTGAAGGAACTGATGGAGAGCCGGCAGATTCCACGCGTGCCGGTACATGCTGACAGTCCGATGGCGATCAAGGCAGTGCAGATCTTCCTGAAGCACACGGAAGAATTCTCGCCCCATACCAGGGAGCTGATTCAGAAATACGGTTCGCCGCTGGATTGGTCGAATTTTTATTTTGATGTGACGCAAGAAGACTCGAAGAAGATCAACGAATCGAATTATCCCATGATCATCGTGTCGTCCAGCGGCATGGTGACCGGCGGACGCGTGCTCCATCACCTCATGCTGCGGCTTTCGAACCCGAAGAACCTGGTGCTGTTCATCGGCTTCCAGGCGCCGGGGACGCGAGGCTTCACCATCAAGAGCGGTGCGCCGGAAGTCAAGATGTTTGGCCACGAAGTTCCCATTCGCGCGCAGATTGCTTCGCTGGAGCAGTTCAGCGATCACGCTGACACTCCGGAACTGCTGGAGTGGCTGCACACGTTTCGCCGGCCGCCGAAACAGACTTATCTGGTCCACGGTGAACCGGCTGCCGCTTCGCAGTTGCGCGACACCATGGTCAAAGAGCTGCGATGGAACGTGCAGGTCGCCAGCTATCGGAAGAAGGTTGCGGTGGAGTGAAAGCGGTGAGGGTGAACTTGCCGTCGCTGGTCGCGCTTTTTTTGAATTGTCATCAGGAGCGCATGATTTTGGCGCGAGGAATCTGCTTTGGTAGCGCGTCGGCAAGTAGCAGATCCCTCGCTGCGCTCGTGATGACAAATCTCGGAGGGCCAAGTTCTGTTGGCAGGGAGTTTCTATGGCAACATTCGGACTTATCGAATACACGGACGCCAGTCCCGAAGTGCGGGCTGTTTACGACGACATCATGGCCACCCGCAAGACCGACTGGATCAACAATTTCTGGAAGGCGCTGGCGAATGATCCTGCGTTGCTCAAGCGCACATGGGAAGACATCAAGCAGATCATGGCTCCAGGTGCGCTCGATCCGCTGACGAAGGAGATGATCTACGTCGCTGTGAGCGTGACCAACGGTTGTCCCTACTGCATCGCGTCGCACACGGCATCGGCGCGCAACAAAGGCATGACGGCGGAGATGTTTCACGAGCTGATGTCGGTTGTCGGCATGGCCAACGAGAGCAATCGCCTGGCCAACGGCTACCAGATCGAGATCGATGAGCAGTTCAAACCTCCGTTGAAGTAAGCCGTCGGCCGTGGGCTATCAGCCGTTAGCTAATTCCTGGGTAATGGTCGGCGCAATGAGAACTTTTCCTAAGGAACTATCCACATTCCGGGCAATGGTGAAGGAACGCGGTTCTCGGCTCCGGCAACGTCCATTTGCCGAGCTCAAGGAATTGGGGAGTCAGCCCACAGAACATGTTGTCGTCGAATCGCGTAGAGGAACCATCGCCTACATAGTGCTACCATTGCCGAGCGGTGGAATTCAATTCGTCCTTCAAGGATTTTTGGAACATCGCCTAATACCAGGGAAGAGTGTCGCCTTGGATGGATTCTACAAATATCCCGACGAGACTGTATCTGAAATGACGCCGGAGGAGTTCTGGGACTTTAGGTGATAGCTGACGGCCGATGGCTGACAGCCTATAATGGTTCTTCCCATGAAAGCCTACGTGTATGTCTCGCTCAAGAAAAGTGTTCTCGATCCGCAAGGCAAAACCATTCACGGCGCCTTGAAGAAGATGGGCTATCGCGGCATCGACGATCTGCGCCAGGGCAAGTACTTCGAGATCGCGCTCGACAGCAGCGTCAGCCGCGAAGATGCGCAGGCAGAAGTCGATCGCATTGCCCGCGAGGTGCTTACTAATCCGGTCATTGAAGAGTACCGTTTCACTTTGGAAGGCTAGCCGCCCGCCCAAATGGGGACGCCGCAGTGGCTCGCCCGCCAAACTTCCGCATCAGTACCTCCTGCTGTAACATCTAATTTAGTAACATTTACAATTCAGCAGCATTCATCCTTTCTCCGTCTAAAGCAGCGGAAAGTCTGGGTCTATCCAGGGAGCTGAACCCAGGGAGTTGAATTATGTGCGGCATTGTTGGTTATGTAGGCCAAAAACGAGTTGTGCCGGTCATCATCGATGGCTTGCGCCGGCTTGAGTACCGTGGCTACGATTCGGCCGGCATCGCGGTCGCCGGTAACGGCGAAGGTCTGCAGGTGCGCCGCGCCGAGGGCAAGCTGCGCAATCTGGAAGAGGTCATCCGGCTGAAGCCGCTTGACGGAACCTATGGCATCGGTCACACTCGCTGGGCCACGCACGGCCGTCCCACCGAAGAGAATGCCCATCCGCATCGTGATTGCACTGGAAAAATCGTTGTCGTGCATAATGGCATCGTCGAAAACTACGTCAGTCTGAAGAAGAAGCTGATCGACGAGGGTCACAAGTTCCGCACTGAGACCGATACCGAAGTCATCGCTCATCTGGTCGAGAAGAATCTGAATCCAGACGGCAACGGCCATCCCAACTCGCTGGAAGAAGCCGTTCGCCGCACAGTAAAGCTGCTGACCGGCGTGTTTGCCATCGCGGTTATCTCCTCTGACGAGCCCAACAAAATTGTCGCCGCGCGCAACGGACCGCCCGCGGTTATCGGTCTGGGCAAGAACGAATATTTCGTCGCAAGCGATGTTCCGGCGATTCTCTATCACACCCGCGACCTGTTCTTTCTCGCCGACGGTGATCTGGCCGTTATCACGCCCAGCGGTGTCCAACTCTCCGACTTCGAAGGCCGGCCGATCACGCGTGAGGTCCAGCACATTACCTGGGACCCGATCATGGCGGAGAAGGGCGGCTTCAAGCACTTTATGCTCAAGGAAATCTATGAGCAGCCGCGCTCGGTCCGCGATACCACGCTGGGCCGGGTCTCGCTCGATTCCGGCAAGGTCTTCCTCGATGAGATGGACATCACCGAGGACGATTTCCGCAAACTCAACAAGATCCACATCGCTGCCTGCGGTACCAGTTGGCACGCTGCGCTGGCCGGCAAGTTCATGATCGAGCGTCTGGCCAAGCTTCCGGTCGAGGTCGACTACGCCAGCGAGTTTCGCTATCGTGACCCGCTCACTGGTCCCGGCGACCTGACCATCCTGATCACCCAGTCCGGCGAAACCGCTGACACCATCGCCGCCATGCGCGAGTCGCGCGCCAAGGGCTCCAAGACGCTGGGCATCTGCAACGTCGTCGGATCCATGATTGCGCGCGAGTCGAACGGCACCATCTACACTCATGCCGGTCCCGAGATCGGGGTCGCGTCCACCAAGGCGTTTACCGCCCAATTAACCGCCCTGTTCCTGCTCGCGGTACATCTTGGGCAAGTTCGCGGCACCATCGATCTGGAGCGTTCCAAGCAACTGCTGGAAGAGCTGACGCGAATTCCCTCAAAGCTGGAGGCGCTGCTGACCCGCGATGAAGAGACCGAGGACCTGGCCAAGGAGTATCACCGCGCCGCCGATTTCCTCTTTCTGGGACGCGGCATTCATTACCCCATCGCGCTGGAAGGCGCTCTGAAGCTGAAGGAGATCTCGTACATTCACGCCGAGGGCTATCCTGCCGGCGAGATGAAACATGGTCCCAATGCCCTGATCGACGAAGACCTGCCAGTGGTGATTCTGGCGACGCACGACAAGAGCGATCCCGACTCGGTGCTGCGCTATGAGAAAACGCTGTCGAATCTGAAGGAAGTGAAAGCGCGCTCCGGTACGGTTATCGCTATCGCCACCGAAGGCGACGAAGAAATCCGCGAGGCCGCCGACCACGTGCTCTACGTTCCTGACGCTCCCGAACTGCTGGTGCCGATCCTCGAGGTCGTGCCCTGCCAGTTGCTGGCTTATCACATCGCCGTCCGCCGGGGCTGCGATGTCGATCAACCTCGCAACCTGGCAAAGTCGGTCACGGTGGAATAATAGCCGCCGTTCGCGTAGATTGCGCGAACCGCAGTCGAAGGCCCCCTCTAATTGAGTTCGCAAACCTTCCGAATAAGTAGGTTCATCAGGGGCGCGATATGGTTCTCTTCTTCGCCCTGCTCACCACCCAATTTCTCAAGACGCGCTCGTTGATCTCATCCGCCGCCGCCTTCAGAATCATGGTTGTCTCCTCCACTTCGCTGCACGCCAGCTCCCAGCCGTTTAGATCCAGGGAAACTATCATCGCTGCCAGCGCGACCCGCTCGTTGCCGTCCACGATGGGATAGTTCCGCAATAATCAGCATCCGTACGACGCGGCCAATTGAGGTACCCTGATGCCCCTTTCGTAGGTGGCGAGGTGCTTGGGACGGGCGAGAGCGGATTCCGGCAAAGCCTCCGCGGGCAGACCGGCCGCGTCCCGTACCTTGCAATTATCTCCTCGTGAATGGCAATGACCGCGGCTGACGTGAGCCAGCGCAAACGGTTCACTTCGCCAGTTCTCGATAGCTGTTACGGTGTCTGGGTTCGGTCCTGCGAAAGGCTTCAAGTTGATCGGAAAAATCGGCGTCGAATGGTGACAGCTGGATCCCGGAACTCGTCTCCGAAATATCCAGCACGCTGCCCTCGGTCACTCGCAGGCGTTCGATTACCTGTTTGGGTAACAGAACCCCGTATCCATTACCGATCTTTCTCAGTTTGGTTTTCATAGTCGAGCATTATAACCGGTGTTATAATGCCAGCTGAAGAGTTCGCCTATTACCGCTACTTCGCGTCCCACCCGTACCTTACCGCATCTAATTACAGATAAGTCATGAGCACGCTACCTCAGGAACGCACCACGTTCGAGCGCCAGTTACTGGACGCACAGCTGACTAAGTCCATCCTGCTGTCGCCGCAGACCAGGCACCTCGAGCTCAAGGTTGCCGGAGTCGACGAATTTCACTTCGTCCCCGGTCAGTTCATCTCCATCAAGCATCCGCGTCCTGATGGAAAGGAACACACTCGCGCCTATTCCATCGCTTCCGCGCCACGTGCGGACGCCTCGTTCGATCTCTGCCTGAATCGCGTCGATGAGGGCTTTCTTTCCAACTGGCTATGCGACCTGGAAGTGGGCACGACGGTAAGGTTTCACGGGCCCCACGGCCTGTTCACCCTGCGCGAGCCCAGGAAAGACGCGGTGTTTATTGCCACGGGCACCGGCATTGCTCCCATTCGCGGCATGATTGAGTGGCTGTTTGAGGAACCGGAACGCAATCGCGGGCACGAATATTGGCTGGTCTTCGGCACGCGCTTCGAGCACAGCGTCTATTACCGCAATGAGTTTGAGCGCATCCAGAGAGAAAATCCCAACTTCCACTACGTGCCCACGCTCAGCCGCTGTGGGGACCGCTGGCAAGGCTGCAAGGGATACGTCCAGGATCACGTGCGCGAAATCGTTGCCGGTCGCAACGATGTGCAAGCCTATATCTGCGGGCTTCATCAGATGGTCGACGCCAACCGCAAGCTGCTCAAGGAAGGGATGGGCTGGGACCGCAAGCAGATCGTCTTCGAGCGCTACGATTGAAGACAGCCGTTAGCAATTGGCAGCGCTGCCATGGCCATCGCGAAAGAGGATCCTTGCGTTATACATTCTGTCAACACCTGGGAACCGCAGATCCCTCGGCTGCGCTCGGGATGATAAACATTAAGAACGTTCTCTGCTGCACAAAGAACCCACTCTCCTTCACACGAAACTTTTATGACCTGTCATCCCGACCGAGGATTTTAGTCCGAGCGGAGGGAACTGCGGTTTCGTGTGGGTAGCGATATTGCCGTAGAGCAGACGCGCGCGTCCCTCGCACCATGCTTGTCTCATCATCGCCGATGCGGCATGATGATGGACATGCGTGTTCGTGCCTTCGTCGCGTGTTTCCTGCTCATCTCCACCGCCTGTTTCGCGCAGGATTGGAAGCATGTCCACAAGGCCGACGAGGCCAAGTGGGCCAAGGCGACCGGCCTCGACCCTTGGTCGGTTCACAAGCTTTGGAGGATGGCTTCCGGCACCACCGAGGAGAAGGACGATGACTCCCGGATCGCCAACCTGGACCTTGAGGGGCTGGCCGAACGCCATCACGTGCTGTTGGTGACCTACGCGGGCGAGAAGAATTGCCTGACGCTTACCGTCTTCAATCAAGTTTCTGAGGCCAAGTTTGAGAAGCTATGGTCGACCCAGCAGCCGCCAGGCGGAAGCGGTTTTTGTGACACCGCATTCGGCAATGCTGATGCTGAAGCGGCCGCAGGCTCGATCGCCGTGCGCGTTCCCCATTCGGTGGCCGACAGTTCCGTCAGCTACACGGTTTACAACTATGAGTGGAATGGAATTACCTACCGCTTTGCCGGCCAGCACGAGATGCAAGACAAGTAAAACGAGTTGGTTTGCCAAGTTGGTTTTGAAGAGGCGTAGCTTCAGCTACGCCGTACTAAGTCTAAGGAAGCTCTAATCAAGTCATGGTTTTGAAGGGGCACGGCTTCAGGCGTGCCGTAAGGGCCGCCACATCATTGGGGCTTCAGCCGGTGAGGGATCTGCTTTTCCAGCAAACCTTTGGACTGGCCGCCGCTCGAAATGTCGATTTTTCTTAAACTCCAGCCAGCTGTTGCCGAACCGGGGTTAGTAAGCGCTTCCGAAAATCACTGCAGCGCATGCCCCGGAAATCCCGATACATCCTGCTTCAGCCGATCAAGCGAATCACTTCGCAGATACATCATGTGTCGCGCGTCATCATAGCCGAGCGTGATTTTGGCGTGCTGCTGCGAGTCGAGGTTCATATGGTTCAGCGTGTACTGGGTTGCAAAGCAGGAAGTAGCAAGGTCGTAATAGCCGGAGGCGACGAACAACTTCATGTAAGGAGGCTTCACAAACGCCAGCCGCAGCGACTCGCTGGGTGTCTGGAAATCCGCTGCCTGCCAAGCCCCAATCCCACCAATGCCGTCGTACATGACGACCGCAAGCGCTACCCCCTCGCCGCTTTCCTGCGCTCCCGCTCCATCTTGGAAGCCTCGCGACGCCGCAGCGCGCCTTCGTAACGCCGCTTCTCGTCGGCTGTTTCCGGAATGACCGGCGCCACCTCCAGCTTTCTTCCATGACGGTCAACCGCGACAAATGTTAAATAAGCGGTGGCAACCTTCTGCCGCGAGCCGGAAATGTAGTTCTCCACCAGCACCTTGACGCCGACTTCCATCGACGTGCGAAAGACGCGGTTCACTGCCGACTGCAGAATCACCATGTCTCCTACGTGCACTGGCACCAGAAAATCGATGTGGTCCATGGACGCCGTGACCGCATAGGAATGCGAATGGCGATGGGCCGCCAGCGCTCCAGCCAAGTCGATCCAATGCATCAACCGTCCGCCCAGCAGAGCTCCCAGCGGATTCGTGTCGTTGGGTAAGACGAGCTCGATCATCTCTGATTTCGATTCGCTTACCGGCCTCGGCCGCAAATTTCCGTCGTTTGGTTCCATATCATTCATAAATGAATTTCATGGATCAAGAGTCCTGACCGGCGCAATGAAATCGAATTGCCCGAAGTGCCAGCTCATGCGGCGCTCATTCGCCTCGCCATCTGAGCCTGCAAGTAGCACTCGGCCATGCGCTGTACTCTAGGATCCTCATGTTTTTGCAGCCAGGTTGCAGTCGCCATCTCATACAAGAGTTCGCCATTACCCGCAGGAAGATAGGCGAGTTCGCAAACGAAAAGCACACGAAGAATTCCATTACGTTCTTCGCCTAAAGCGAATCGCACCGCATCGGCGTGCCGTTCAGCCGGAAGCCGACTGCAGGTCTTCGCATAGCCCAGGTTGCAGCCTGATTTGAGTTCTTCTTCGGCGGGCCGCGCCCCTTCGTGTCCGGGAGCAGTGCAGGAACCCGCCCATCCGGCGCCCAAAGGAAGCCGTTGCGGAAACGGCCAATCCGCGTTCAGTCGTTGTTCCGGCATAAAGTAAGGGCAGGCCACAGATTCCTTTCGCGACGTGCAGAAAGTGCAAGGCCAATTGTAATGGTCGTTCGCCGTGGCAGCCAGCAGCGACTGAAATTTCAACCAGCCTGGCGGCAAGTTGAGCCGCAACTGATCTGTCCTATACCATCTCCTGTAACCATCAATCGACGCCTGAAGAGGATGAACACATGGACCAGAGTCGTGTAGCCGCTTTGAAAGAGATCCTCGACGCTCAACCTGACGACGCTTTCGCCCGCTACGCGCTTGGTCTGGAGTATTCCGGCTCGGGAGACACCGATGCCGCCCTGGCTGAGTTCCAGCGACTGCTGGCCGTCCATCCCGACTACACCAACGGATACTTCATGGCCGCCCAAACTCTGGCCCGCGCCGAGCGTATCGACGAAGCACGCAGCTTGTTGGATCAGGGCATTGAATGCGCGCGCCGCACTCGTAATCAGCATGCCCTCTCGGAAATGGAAGCCATGCTCGACGAACTGGGGCTGGCCTGATCGCTGCCGGTAAGGTTTCCGTTCAAACGCGCCACGATAGGCGATAATGGGCGGCAGCATGCATCAAGCCTCAGCCCGGAGAAGCACTATCGCTATCGCCCGCGCCAGCGCCCGGGTCCGCTTTCTGCTTGCGTTGGTTCTAACCCTGCTTGCGTTGAGCTGCCTGGGTTGGCCGCAGACCGGGACCGCAAAGCTTGCCCAAAGCTTGACTGGCACGGCCCCCAAGAAAGATTCGACTCCCGCTGCCACGCCTGCAGTCTGCTTCTGCGACGGCATCGCCCGCACCGGCGTCGTCGCTGGCCATTGCTTTGCCCGACGTCGCCGCCCGTTCCGAAGACTTAAATCGCTTTCTCCGCGATGTTGCTGACCAGTTGCCGGCCCCCGACCAACTAGAGGCCAGCAAAGCTATCCTGGACGAACGCGAAGCGGAACTGCAGTCGAAGTTGCCGGAGGCCGACGCATTACTGTCAGGCGCGCCCAGTTCCTTGGAAATCCGCGAAGAAGAGAACTACTGGCGCGCCATCGAAAAAGACACAGCCGCCACCCGGCAGCAACTGCTGGACTGGGCCAATGCCGCGCAGTCGGCGATCCAGAAGTTGCAGGCGCAACAGCCAGCCTGGAACGCCACTCTGGAGGAGAACCGATCGACGCCTGACCTGGGTCCTACTCTGGACGTAATCCAGCAGGCCGTGGGCGCTATAGAGCAGCTCCAAATTCGAGCCCAAAACCAGTTGCGCCTGATCGTCAACCTGCAGGTGAGAGGTGCCACCCAGGACCAACTGGCGCTCGACGTCCTCGATCGATTAGTCAAAGCCCGCGGTCATCTGGAAGGCCGCATGTTCGAACGCGACAGCTTGCCTTTGTGGCAGCTGACCCAGCGCCGCCAGATCGGCGAAAATAATGAGTTCTTCCTTACCGCCTCTGCCCGGATCCGCAGCATTCAGGCCTTTACCCGCGACAGCGGTGGCGCCCTCGCGGCACTGATTGTTTTCCTGCTGTTCTCGCTGTTCGCTGCTTATCGCCTGCATTTAGCTACCCGGCATCTACAGCCTATGGACAATTCCCAAGCCAAGGTCTTGCATATCACCCGCCACTGGATCGCTTTGGGCCTCCTGCCACCTCTGCTATGCGGCTATCTGCTGGCTCCCTTGGCGCCGCTGGCTTTGATCGGCCTGGGCATCCTTATATCGTGGATTCCGATTCTGATTCTGCTTCCAGCCTCGATGGAGCCAAAGTACCGCAACCTGCTCTATTGGCTTTTCGGGGTATACGCCATTAACGCGTGCGTTGGCTGGATGTCTCTGTCCCCGGCCCACAAGCGGGAAGTGCAGTTCCTCGCCAATCTCGGTGTTTTCCTGGTCTTCGTCGTTCTGATTCGTCCAGCACGCATGTCGCGACAGCCAGGCGTTACTCGATCGCAGCGTGTCTTCCTGTTTGGCATGCGGCTGGCCGTGGCTACCCTGGGTCTTTCTCTGGCGGCGAATTTCTTTGGCTACGTGAAGCTGGCCCAGTCCATGGGATACCTGTCGCTTTACAGCACCTTCATCGCGATCAGCGTGCTGGCTGGGGTGCGAATGTTCACCCTGTTGTTGCTGGCAGGGCTCGACGTTCCAGCCGCCCAGCAACTGGCCGCTGTCCGTCTGCATCGTGATGGTATCGCGCGCTGGGTTCCGCGAATTCTGCGCTGGACAGGAACCTTTATCTGGCTGATCGCTACCCTCGACCTGATGGGGGTCCGCGACCAGATCACCGGCTGGATCTCTGAATTCCTTAACTTCCACATTGCCGGCCGGTCAGCCAGTATCACGCTGGGTGGTGTGGTCGGCTGCTTCTTAATCTTGTTGGGCGGATATGCCATCTCCAGCGCCTTGCGCTTTCTGCTGCGTGAGGAACTCCTCAGCCACTTCCACCTGTCACGCGGTCTGCCCGAACTGATTGCTTCAACACTGCATTACCTGTTGCTGCTCCTGGTATTTTTCTTTGCCGTCAACCTGGGAGGCGTGGAACTGAACAAGTTCACCGTGCTCACCGGCGCGCTCGGTGTGGGTGTTGGCTTCGGCCTGCAGAACATCGTTAACAATTTTGTCTCCGGCCTCATCCTGCAATTCGAACGCCCCATTCACATCGGTGACGTACTCGATATCGACGGCACCACCGGCAAGGTGTCGCGCATCGGAATCCGTTCCAGCACGGTCAAGACCTTCCAGGGCGCAGAGGTGATCATTCCCAACGCAAACTTCATCTCCGGCAAAGTGATTAACTGGACGCTGTCGGAATCGCTGCGCCGGGTGGAACTTCCGGTCGGTGTTGCTTACGGCAGTGACGTTAAGCTGGTCGCGAAATTGCTGGAGCAGCCGGCCACGGCTCATGAGAGCGTATTGACCGCACCCGCGCCCGCCGTCTACTTCAAAGAATTCGCCGATAGCTCGCTCAATTTTGAGTTGCAGTTCTGGGTAATGCAGGAAAGCAACGTGGTCAAGGTTAAGAGCGAAGTGGCGCTGGAAGTGATGCGCCTGCTGGATGAGGCGGGGGTCGAGATCCCGTTCCCGCAGCGCGATCTGCGGTTGCGCTCGGTAGACGCCGGCGCGGCGGCGACGCTGCTTTCACCCAATGGCTCCGAGAGCAATGTTGACGGGAACCGCGAAGAGGAGCACGAAGCCAGCCTGGCCCGCATTCCTGGGAAGAGCCCTTCCGTGGGAGAGCCATAATGTTGGCGGTCATTCAATGCGCAGGGTTGTGGCTTCACGCCCGTCATTGCTCCGCTGGTTGTCATCCTGAGCGCAGGTTCGCATAGCTTTTTGCGAACCGGAGCCGAAGGACCCCTATCTTCGCCATTTCTCATCAGGTCTCTCTCAATTATCCTGAGCGGCGTACGGGCTGTTTTGAAGGGGCGCAGGTGGTTCTTGAAGGAACGCAGCCATTCATAAGGCGCGCGCAGCTTTAGCTGCGCCGTAACCTGCCCAAATATTTTGTCAGGCCAACGGGAGCTTCAGCCCGACGAGGGATCTGCTTTTGCACGCCACTTCACTTTCCGCATCTTCACACTTCTCCTGCGCCTCTAATGCACAAGCTGTTTCTCCGCTGCCACTGACCTGGTGACTTCCATCACCGGCTGATGTGATTGCAGCAGGCGTAGAATACCAACATTCGGCAACATTAGGCCCGCTGTGCGAGAGGATGGCGGCCGTGACCCTGGAGGTATCCAGCCCTTGAGCAATCTTCCAAAAACTCTGGCCGAGCTTCGCCGCAGCCACCAATTCTCTGAAGAGCGGTTAAGCATCCGCCACGTTAAAGACGAAATGCGCGAAAACCTCGTCGCGCGGGTGCGCGGTGACGGCCCGGTTTTGCCCGGCATCGTCGGCTACGACGACACCGTCGTGCCGCAGATCGTTAACGCCATTTTGTCCCGGCACAATTTCATTCTTCTGGGACTTCGCGGGCAGGCCAAGAGTCGAATCCTGCGGGCCCTGACAACCCTGCTCGATCCACAATTGCCATATTTGAGCGGCTGTGAGATTCACGACAACCCGTATCAACCCATTTGCCGGCGTTGTCGCGAGTTGCTGGCTGCAAATCCCGATGACGCTGCCATTTCCTACCTCACGCCCGAGGAGCGTTACGTCGAAAAGCTGGCGACCCCCGACGTGACCATCGCTGACCTGATCGGCGACATCGATCCCATCAAGGCCGCCAAGGGCGGTCACGAACTCGGCAGCGAATATACCGTGCACTACGGATTACTGCCTCGCGCCAATCGCGGCATCTTCGCCATCAACGAACTGCCTGACCTCGCCGGCAAAATCCAGGTTGGCTTATTCAACATCATGCAGGAAGGCGATGTGCAGATTAAGGGTTACCCGGTGCGACTGCCGCTGGATGTTGCGTTGGTATTCAGCGCCAATCCCGAAGACTACACCGCCCGCGGCAAAATCATCACCCCGCTGAAAGACCGCATCGGCTCCGAGATCCGCACTCACTATCCTGCGACCCTCGAAGAAGGCATCGCCATCACCGCCCAGGAAGCCTGGACGGAGCGCGACAGCCATCAACTCCAGATCCCCGATTTCATCGGCCAGATCATCGAGCAGATCGCCTTCGTGGCGCGCGAAGACAAGCGCATCGACAAGCGGTCGGGTGTCAGCCAGCGTCTGCCGATCAGCGCCACCGAGAACGTTATCTCCAATGCCGAACGCCGCGCCATTCGTTCGGGCGAGAAGCTGGTGGTCCCCAGGGTGAGCGACATCTATGCCGCCATGCCGTCGATGACCGGCAAGCTTGAATTGGAATATGAAGGCGAGTTGAAGGGCGCCGACAACGTAGTGCGCGAGATCATCCGTGCCGCGGTGGCGCGAACTTACGACACGTATTTTCACGGTAACAGCAATATGAATCAGGTGGTCCAGTGGTTCGATCTGGGCGGCGAAATCCAGTTGCGTGACTCGGCCAGTGCGCAGGAAACGCTGCACAAGCTGCGCGGCATCCAGGGCTTGCTGGACAAGCTGAGTACTTTGGGGCTAAGCGGCAAAGAGCCGTCGGAGATGCTGGTATCGGGCGCCGAGTTCATCCTCGAAGGTCTGTACGCGCACAAACGTATCGGCCGCAGCGAGGAGCGCACCTTTACTGCCGGCGAGAAGCAGCCGCGCCGCGAAAAACCGAATATCCGCGAGGAAGACGAAGAGCGCGACTTGCGCAGACAGAGAAGACCGTTCAACTAGAAATGAGGGGCTGGACAAAAGAGGTTTAGGCTAGTCCTTTTGACTGAGGGCAGTGGCCAGTGGTCAGGGTGGGGCTTAGCAATTTCCATATGTCTTGTCATCCCGACCGGAGCGAAGCGGACGGATCTGCGGTTCCGCTGTGCAGCGATGCCCCGTATTGGCTAATTGCCGATTGCTGTCTTATGAAATTCATTCGCTATAAAAAATACGTTCCCGAGCCAGCCTCCGAGATGAGCATGGAGGACCTGCTCAATGCACTCTCCGATTATCTGCTGCAAAGCGGTTTCCAGCAGCAGTACATGGATTTCTATGATCTCAACGATGCGGAACAGACTCTGGAGAACCTGCGCCAGGCCATAGCCGATGCCTTGCTGAACAGCGATCTTCTGGACGAACAGATGCGCGAGCAAATCGAGAACATGAGTGGCGAACAACTGGAGCAACTAGTTGAACAACTCATCGAGCGCATGGAGCAGGAAAACTACATCAACGTGGATGAGCCGCACGATCCATCACGGCCCTCAACTGCGAGCGGACAAGTCGGCGACGGGCAGTCGCAGGCGCGTTTCGAGATCACTGACAAGGGTCTCGACTTCCTCGGCTTCAAAGCACTGCGAGATCTGCTGGGCTCGCTGGGAAAATCCAGCTTCGGCCGGCATGATACGCGTGACACTGCCACCGGCATCGAAGCCAGCGGTGCGACAAAGACCTACGAGTTCGGCGACACCATGAACCTCGACATCACAGCCACGCTGTCCAGCGCTATTCAGCGTGAAGGCCTGCACTTGCCGCTTAACATCGAGTACAACGATCTGCAGGTTCATCAGTGCGAATACCAGTCATCGTGCGCGACCGTGCTTATGCTTGACTGCTCGCACTCCATGATTCTTTACGGCGAAGATCGCTTTACCCCGGCCAAGAAAGTGGCCATGGCGCTTTCGCACTTGATTCGCACCCAGTATCCGGGAGACTCACTGTCGCTGGTGCTGTTTCACGATTCCGCCGAAGAGTTGCCGCTGTCGCAACTGGCCCGGGTCAAGGTCGGTCCGTATTACACCAATACCCGCGAAGGTTTGCGCCTGGCGCAACGCATTCTGCAACGCCAGCGTAAAGACATGAAGCAGATTGTGATGATTACCGACGGTAAGCCTTCGGCACTTACCCTGGAAGACGGACGAATTTACAAAAACGCGTTTGGCCTCGATCCCCTGGTGGTGAGCGAAACGCTGAAGGAAGTATCGAAGTGCAAGCGCGCTGGCGTCCTAATCAACACCTTCATGCTCGCCTCCGATTACGGCTTGGTGCAGTTCGTGCAGAAAGTCACCGAGATGTGCCGCGGCAAGGCTTATTTCACCACACCGTACACCCTCGGCCAGTATCTGCTGATGGACTACATGTCGCGCAAAACCAAGACCGTGCATTGAAAAGCAGGAATCGGGGCCAGAGGCTAGGGGTCAGGACGTAGGCAGCACCTAATTTCGCAATCTAATCCCTAATCCCTAGCCCCTGCATTTCTATCCCGGGGGCCACTTCAGATCCCGGCCGCCAATCAAATGCAGATGCAAGTGAAACACCGACTGTCCGGATCGCGGTCCCACGTTGTACACGGTCCGATAGCCGTCCTCGATGCCGCGGTCGCGCCCGATCTTCGCCGCTATCAGATTGCAGTAGCCGATAATCTCGGCATCTTCGGGCGTCGCATTCTTCAAATCCACCACATGCTGCTTGGGAATGATCAGCACGTGCGTCGGTGCCTTGGGATCGATGTCCTCGAAGGCGTAGACTTTCTCGTCTTCGTAAACCTTTTTTGAAGGGATCGTTCCGGCAATGATTTTGCAAAACAGGCAATCGTCCATAACGATTTCGCTCCTGATTCAGTTCCTCTATCCCCGCTGCTCTTTCCTTCTCGCCAGTAAATACGCTCGGATCAGCTCATTCAGATCGCCATCCAGGACGCGATCGACGTCGCCGATCTCAGCGCGCGTTCGGAGGTCCTTCACCATGCGATAGGGCTGCAGCACATACGACCGAATCTGCGAGCCGAAATCGATGTCGAGCTTGGAATCTTCTATGTGCTTGGTGACCTGGCGCTTCTTCTCCAGCTCGTACTCATAAAGTCGCGAGCGTAAAATGCTCATCGCCTTCTCGCGATTCTTGTGCTGCGAGCGCTCGTTCTGGCAGGCGACGACAATGCCCGTCGGAATGTGGGTGATGCGCACCGCCGAATCCGTGGTATTGACGTGCTGCCCGCCCTTGCCGCCGGAGCGATACGTGTCGGTGCGAATGTCGTCGGGCTTGATATCGATCTCGATGCTCTCGTCGATTTCGGGCGAAACGTAGACGCTGGCGAACGATGTATGCCGGCGCTTGGCCTGATCGAAGGGCGAGATGCGCACCAGGCGATGCACGCCAATCTCGCTGGTCAGCAGCCCGTAAGCGTAGTCGCCGTTGACGCCGAAGGTCGCCGACTTGATGCCGGCTTCGTCACCCGGTTGGTATTCGTAGAGCTGCGTCTGAAAGCCCTGGCGCTCGGCCCATCGCATGTACATGCGCATCAGCATCTCGGCCCAGTCCTGCGATTCGGTGCCGCCGGCTCCGGGATGAATGGTGACGATGGCATTACGTTCGTCGTTGTCGCCCGAGAGCAGCGTCTCCGTTTCCAACCGCTCCACCAGCGTGCGCAACTCATCGACTTCGCGGCGCAGGTCCAAGGAAACATTCTCGCCTTCCCGCGCCAGGTCGAAGTAAGCGTTGATGTCCCCGGAGCGGCGTAGCAGTTCCTCGTGGGTGGTGAGCGCGCTCTCCAGCCGCTTCTTCTCGCGCATCACCCGCTGAGATTTTTCAGGATTCGACCAGAGCGCAGGATCAGAGGCTTGTTTGTCGATCTCGCTCAACTTCTCGCGCAGCTTGGGCGCGTCAAAGATACTCCTGTAGATCGTGGACCTTATCGCGTAACGCGGCGTATTCCTGTTCTAGTTCTTCGACCATCGTGTTTCAGTAACCTCTCTTGATCAGCAAACGTTGCAGCGCGATAGAGTGCGATGCGTTTGGCCATCAGCCTTTAGCTATTAGCAACACGGATTGTGCCTGCTTGCTAAGAGCTGAAAGCGAACAGCTAATGACTGCTTCACGCCAGCTGCGGCTGCGTCATTTCCGCGGGTTCGGAGTATCGCAACAGCACGCCCAGCAACGCGATTATCGCACATACCAGTGGGAACCAATCGCCGTGACGGGTATAGAACGTCGTGGATTGCTCCAACGAATATGCGGCCTGCAACTGGGTTCGCTGATTGCGCGGAGCCGACGCTATCACGCGTCCGTAAGGATCGATCACCGCCGTGATACCGGTATTGGTGTCGCGCAGCAGCCAGCGATCATTCTCCACCGCGCGCATGCGGGCCATATTCAGATGCTGGCGCGGTGCGCCTCCTTCTCCATACCAGCCGTCGTTGGAGACGTTCACAAATACCTCTGCGCCGTTCTTGGCGAACTGCCGCACCTCATTGGGAAAGATTGATTCATAACAGATAAAGACGCCGGCCTTGATGTCGCCGACATCCAACGGTTCGCGCGATGTGCCGCGTGCAAAAGTGCCGACCTGCCGCGTCAGGCCGCTGGCAAAGCTGAACAGTTTTTCGAACGGTACATATTCTCCGAAGGGAACCAGATGGATTTTGTTGTAACGACCCGTCCAGGCGCCGGTCGGTGCGATTACAGACGCAGAATTGTAGACATCGGGATGGCGGTTGGGATCGCCCGTATGGTCAATGCCAATCGATCCCGCAATGATGTAAGAGTTCGTGGCGCGAGCGATGTTGGCCAGTGCAGTTCGCAGATGCAGGTCGGTGGTCCAGAAGGGCGCGGGCGATTCTGGCCACACGATCAGCCCGGTCGTGCCCTCCTTCTCGTTCACCGGTCGCACACTGAGAGTTCGCAGCGAATCGAGGGTTTGCACGAAGTAGTCCAGTGACCATGCATCCGAATCGAGAATAGGGACATTCGCTTGCACCAGGGTCACGCCGTGGACCGCAGGCAATCCCGGCAGCTTGATGAGTTTGCCCGAGTGCAGGATTACGGCCGCCACCAGAGCCGAGGTCAGCAGAACTTTGCGGCGCGCGTAGGGCACCAGAAATGCTGCTGCTACCGCGGTATTCACCAGCGCGATCTCGAACGAAATTCCATATACTCCAGTTACGGTCGCAATGCGCGACAACGGAATATTGTCGATCTGCGTAGTGCCCAGCAGGTCCCAGGGAAAACCGGTGATGTAGGTACGCGCGAGTTCCACGCCAACCCAGGCAAAAGGAGTGAACACCAGCGCGCGCAAACTGAAACCATTCCGCCGCGCCGCGATCAGGGCAAGAAGTAATCCAAAGATTCCGTGATACAGCCCAAGATAGAGCGCGAACATCACTAGCAGCAGGACTGACATCGCCGTACCAACGTTGCCGTAGTAGTGCATTACGTGGAAGATCCACGAACAACTTCCCAGATACCAGATGACGCCGCAGACATATCCCAGCAGAAAGCCTTGCCACGGCGTTGCCGGCGCCAGAAACAGTCCGCCGTCGGCAAGCACCATGGTCACATCCTGCTCGCGGCATTTGAGAATGGCGTAAATCAGCGGCGCAAGGGCGACCCAGCTAAGCAGGTAAAGGGCAGCGTTGGGGAAGATCACCACCTGGAGAACTCCTGACAGGGAGGCGAAGATCCAGGCATTCGGACGGATTCTTCTCACGTTGCGAGTGTAGCAAAGAGAAATGGCAGCAGAGCGACTCGGAAGATTACGAGTTGGTTACAGACCTGCTCCTACCCATGACGACTTCGCCAGCTTTCTTCCGGCGTGCGTTCAATTCGATACGCCGCCCAAAGAGGACCAACGATAAAGCAACCCAGGGGGATCAACGATATTAAGAATTGTTCCCACACCGGAATCCGATCGATGCCGGAAGAGAAATACGATATCCAGCCCATGAAGTATAAGAAGACGAAAACGTAAGAGAGCCGACGCAGACGAGACGCCGTCTTGTGCTTGTCTGCGATCCGTCGTTTTTCCGCCGCGGAAGGAGGTAGTTTCAGGAAAAGAACCAGTGCAAATAGTCCAAACCCGAGCAGCACAAAAGCGGCGGTCCGTGGGCTATTGAAACGAATGACGATCACAACAAACGTGAGAACACCGATAGTACAAGTGGCAATCAGAGCACCAAATCTGCTAACGGTCCTTCTGGTAGTGACGCTCATCGGGCACGATTACCTAATCTTCAACCCGCGAATTGTATCGCAGGGGCTTTGGAGAAAGCAGCAGGAACGTTTCTTATGGCAGGGCGAATATCAGTGTACTTCCTTCACGTTAAAAGGCCGCTTGATCGCAGCCTTTACTGAAAGCAGATGGCTGACAGCTACTTGATGGCCACCAGCTTGTTCATCAATTCGGAGTAATCCTTCTTCTCGATGCCATGAACCTGCTTGTTGTACTCGTCTACTTTGGCCGAGTAGTTCATCGAGCAGAACTTCGGACCGCACATCGAGCAGAACGCCGCCCCTTTGTAATAGGCGTCGGGCAGCGTCTCGTCGTGCATGCTGCGCGCGGTCTCCGGATCGAGTGACAGAGCAAACTGCTTGTCCCAGTCGAAAGTGTAGCGAGCGTAGCTGATGGCGTCATCACGATCGCGCGCGCCCGGACGATGCCGCGCCACGTCTGCAGCGTGGGCCGCAATTTTGTAGGCGATGATTCCGTCCTTTACGTCCTTGTCGTTGGGCAGTCCGAGATGCTCTTTCGGGGTGACGTAACACAGCATTGCCGCGCCATACCAGCCGATCATGGCGGCACCAATTGCCGAAGTGATGTGATCGTAGCCGGGGGCGATATCGATGACCAGCGGGCCGAGCGTGTAGAACGGAGCGCCGTAGCAGAGCTCAACTTCCTTCTCCACCTGCTCCTTGATCTTGTCGAGCGGGATATGGCCCGGGCCTTCGATCATGACCTGAACATCGCGCTCCCAGGCTTTCTTGGTCAGCTCGCCCAGAGTCTTAAGCTCGGAGAACTGTGCTTCGTCGCTGGCGTCGGCGATGCAGCCGGGACGCAGGCCATCGCCGAGCGAATAGCTCACATCGTGCTTGGCGAGAATCTTGGTGATGTCATCAAAGCGCTCGTACAGGAAATTCTGCTTGTGATGATGCGCCATCCACTGCGCCAGAATCGCGCCGCCGCGGCTGACGATTCCGGTGATGCGTTTGGTGATGAGCGGCAGATATTCCACCAGCACGCCAGCGTGAATGGTCATGTAGTCGACGCCCTGCTCGGCCTGCTCCTCGATGACTTCGAGCATGACATCGGCGTTGAGGTCTTCGATGCGCTTTACGCGCGATACCGCCTCGTAGATCGGAACCGTCCCGATCGGCACCGGCGAGTGCCGCAGAATGGCTTCGCGGATCTCGTGGATGCCGCCGCCAGTTGACAAGTCCATCACCGTATCTGCGCCATAGTGGACGGAGGTGTGCAGCTTCTTCAGCTCCTCGTCAACATTGCTGGTCACTGAGGAGTTGCCAATGTTGGAGTTGATCTTGCACTTTGACGCCACGCCGATCGCCATCGGCTCCAGCTCGGGGTGATTGATGTTGGCGGGAATGATCATGCGTCCGGCGGCAACTTCATCACGGATGACCTCAGGTGCAACCTGTTCGCGCTCCGCGACGAAGACCATTTCTTCCGTCAGCAGGCCCTTACGGGCGAAGTGCATTTGCGACATATTGGTGTCGCCGGTGCGGGCGGCTTCTTCGCGGCGCTTGCTAATCCACTCGGCGCGCGGCTTCGGTGAAGTCGTGCCGTTGCTGCCATTGGTTCCACTCATAACTTTGCCTACTCCTCGATGGACTTCGATTATACCGTCTGAAGTGGATGGGATTGCAGCCCGAGGTCGGTTTGCGGCTGAAACCTGACTGAGGTTCATTGGAGCAATGTCTCGCCACCGGCCAGAAGCCCGACTCTACCGCCTATGAATTTCACTTTTCTTGACTGGTCGGCAATCGTTGGGTATCTCGCCATCACGCTCATTATGGGGCTGTGGTTCCGGCGCCGTTCCAGCCGCAGCCTCGACGACTATTTCGTTTCCGGCCGCAGCGTGAACTGGTGGCTGGCGGGCACGTCGATGGTAGCCACGACGTTTGCCGCCGACACGCCCCTGGTCGTCACCGGCCTGGTTTATACCCAGGGAATTTCGGGGAACTGGCTCTGGTGGGGCCTGCTGTTCTCGGGCATGATGACGGTGTTTCTCTTTGCCCGGCTGTGGCGGCGTTCAGGCTTGCTCACCGATGTGCAGTTCGCGGAGATTCGTTATTCCGGCAAGCCTGCGGCATTTCTGCGCGGCTTTCGCGCCATCTATCTTGGCCTGCTGATGAACTGCGTCATCCTCGGCTGGGTGACCAAAGCCATGACCAGCATTGTCGGCACCACGCTGGCCGGCACTCCCATGCTGCTGAATATCAGCCACTTCATGAGTGCACATTTCGGCTCGGTGTGGAGCGGCAATGACGGCGCGGCGCTGGCCATCTGCGTGTTCTTCCTGATCCCCTTCACCGGACTGTACGTATCGCTGGGCGGACTCTGGGGAGTGTTGTGGACCGACCTTTTCCAGTTCGTGCTGAAAATGTCGATTGTGATCGCGGTTGCCTACTTCGCGGTGGTCGCCTGTGGAGGCACGTCCGCCATGATCGAGAGCCTGCGTCGAATTCAGGCCGCAGCCGGACCAAATGCCGCGAATCCCCTGGGCTTTTTCCCGGATTTCTCCCGCGGCCTGAATGCTGAGCCCTGGTGGATGGTTCCGCTGGCGAATTTTTGTATCTACGTCGGCCTGCAATGGTGGGCATCGTGGTATCCCGGAGCCGAGCCGGGCGGAGGTGGCTACATCGCGCAACGCATCTTCAGCGCGCGCGATGAGAAGCAAGGGCTGCTCTCGGTGTTATGGTTCAACATTGCGCACTACGCCATTCGCCCCTGGCCGTGGATCATCACCGGGCTGGCGGTCATCGTCCTCTATCCCGGCTTGCAGCATCCGGAAGGCGGCTACATGATGGTGTTGAACGCCCATCTGCCGCACCAATATCGCGGCATCGCGATCGCCGGATTTCTGGCGGCGTTCATGTCGACGATTGCTACCCAGCTCAACTGGGGAGCGTCGTACCTGGTCGCCGACTTCTATCGCCGGTTCTTGAAGAAGAACGCCTCTGAGCGCCACTACGTGCTGGTCTCGCGACTGTGCACCGTTCTGTTGGTGATTGCTTCGGCGTGGGTGTCAGTGCAGCTGGGATCGATTGCCTCGGGATGGCAGGTCGTCTTGCAGATTGGAGCCGGCACGGGTGCGGTTTATATCCTGCGCTGGTACTGGTGGCGCATCAACGCCTGGAGCGAGATTTCGGCCATGGCCTGCTCGTTGCTGGTTACCATCGTCTTGAATCGGTGGCAGCCGTTTATCGGCAACAGTTCGCTGGTATTCGCAAAAAGTGCCCTTACAACGACAATCATCACAACCATTGTTTGGCTCGCCGTCACCCTGCTGACGAGGCCGGAGCCGGAAGAAGTTCTGCTCCGCTTTTACCGGCAGGTACGTCCAGATGTGCGGGGCTGGCAGCACATTGCAGCACAATCGCCCGAGCTGGTTCCGCATCGCGACTTAGGCAGCAACCTGGGAGCGTGGGCGCTGGGGTGCGCCATGATCTATCTCTGCTTGTTTGGCACGGGGAAAGTATTGCTTCATCAGGCTACAGTCGGTGTCTGGCTGCTATTGGCGTCTGCCATCTGCGCTTTTCTGCTGTATCGCGGAGTGGTCCGGAATTTCCAAGTCGAACCATAAGCCGTCACACCAGCGCACGCTGGTCCCCAACTCACGCAGGGCTGGCTCGAAGCCGCTGCTGCGTGGCCGAACGGCAGACATCACATGGCAGCTTGGCGATCCAGCCCAAGACATGCCGACTGCCTCAGAGTGGTACCCTACTTCTGTAGAAAACACGGCCGGGGAAATCCCGCTCTTCACGCCAGCGACGATGTTACTCAGCAGCAGGTGACCGCGAATCGTTTGGTTGCACGATCATGAATATGATGCAAGCAGAACAGAGTACGAGCGTCCCCCCACTGGCACGAATTGCCGGCGCGGAGGAACGGTCGGTAAAGCTCGACGGCGTAACCTGGCGCTATTGGTTTGCCGGATCCGGGCCCCCGCTGCTGTTGATTCATGGATTCCTGGGCTATTCGTTCTCCTGGCGATTCAACGTGCAATCGCTCGCCCGATATTTTTCCGTCTACGCCATCGATTTACCGGGCTGTGGCTTTTCCCAGCGCACCGACCAGCCCGAGTGCACGCTGGCTGGCGACGCAGCAGGCGTGCTGCGCTTCATGGAACACTTCGGCATCGAAAACGCCGATATCGTTGGATCCTCGCGCGGAGGCGGACTGTCGATTGTTCTGGCCGCGATGGCCTCCAGAACAAATCAGTTGCATCGCATCCGCCGACTGGTGCTGGTCTCACCCATTAATCCGTGGTCCAGTCACGGAAAAGTTCTTACTCGCTTGCTGGCCACCACCTTGGGCGGCCTTTATGTCGTGCACATTCAGCCCAAATTGCGCGTGGTGGCCATCCGTTATTTAAAGGCCTTGTATGGCGACCAGAAGCGCATCTCGCCGGGAACATTCGCCGGCTACAACGCCGGACTTGATCCCCAGGGCAGTTTCGAACACCTGGTACGCATACTGCGGTCATGGCACGATGACCTGGCGACGATCGGTAACGCGCTGCAGGAAGTCAGCGGCATTCCTACCCTCATACTTTGGGGATCGCGCGACCGGGCCGTGTATCCTTCTTCCATCCACCAGCTGCAGCGGCAACTGAAGAACAGCGCGCTGGTGATGTTTCAAGGCGCCGGACACCTGCCCTACGAAGAAGTACCTGACGAATTCAATCGCGTGCTCTGCGATTTCCTGCTCTACGACGCTCCGCGAACCCCGTTTGAGATAGCCGCCGATACTGCATCACCAGTTAGACCGCCCTCGATTGCGAACAGCCCAAGAGTTCGGCGCGACTAATCCACTGACTGCAATTTTCAGCAAGGAAGATGGGAGGGATGAAGAGGTTGTCTCGCGCCTTCAACAGGCTACGGTGTGTCCAAAAATAAAAGCGCGTTCCCACTGGCGAAAGAACGCGCGCAGTCGCTGAGAAAACTATAAGCTACTGTTTGATGATGTTCTTGCCAAACCCTACCTTCAAGCCCACCGACAGCCGCACGCTGTTGCGAGGGCCATTCAATAGATTCGAGAAAAAGTTATAGCGAGCATAATCGGCGGCGACACGAATGCCATAGTGCGGAGTAATCTCCCAAGTCCCTCCGCCTCCAAAACCGTAAAATACCACAGTGTCAGACTTCGACAAGGTGGGACCAATCAACGCGGTGACAATCGCCAGGGAGTACGGATCCGTCGGCTTGGCGTTGAAAGTTGAGTGCAAAGCTCCCAGCGCCGGACGCGCAAAAAGCGTCAGATGTTTGAAATGGCGGTAATTGAACTGCGGCCCGCCCTCATAGGTCTGAGTGGAAGAGTTATAAGGAACAGCCAGTATGTAGCCCGGCGGCAGTAACGGCAGAAACGGAATCAGTTTCGCCTGGGTGCTCTGCGAAAGATCGGTTGGGTACAGTGAGGTGTGGCCGGTGAACGTGCTGAAGTCGAAGCCCAGCGTCAGCCAACTCTTGTAATTGTAGCCAAAGTCACCGTCAAATCCGCGCTGGGTTAAATTCAGCGACGGCGTGCTCAGATAGGAATAAGCGCCGAAAGCGGCGAACTGGGTGATTTCGGTTTGTTGCGCGACACAGGTGAAAGCGCTTAGAAGAACGAAAAGAAGAACAGCTTTGGTGAGAAACTTGGGCCGCATTAAAAAGCTCCTTGCCACTCGCCCTAGGTGCGGGAAGTCGGCCAAAATAAAAGTCGTGGGTAGACCGTGCATCGTGGATGTCATCAGCAAATGATCCGTCCCCTGATCGGGGTTGACCGTGTTAAGTCAGTCTGCGCCCTGGCGAAATGACGAAGCTGTAACAAAGTGGGAATCTTTTTGCCGTATTCCCAAAATGGAACGCTAAATCGACAGGCTCAATCTAGACTAGTGTACTTGTAACTTTGCCGCAACATAGAGTGGTATTTGATGTGCGACCTCGGTAGTGGGTAATGGCCCACGCGATTTTCGATCGATCCCAATCAACCTTCCGAACGAACCAGGGCAAGACGCTTGGCGATGATCGTATAAGCCGACGCGTTAAAAGCCAAACCGATGTGCGTGCCGGGGACCTCGAAATCACAATTTTGGCAGCCTGTCATGCAATATCGCCAGTCGGCGACGCCGTCATTGCGGGTGTAGATGGCTGTCTCCAGGACGGAGTCGGGCAGTTTGCGCCGCAGGGAATCGAGAAAATCGCAAGTACAGCGTCCCGTATAACAGGTAGGCAGCACGCCATTACCGTGTTCTTCGAGAATGCGTTTCCTGACGGCTTCGGCGGCCCGCAGAATGGTGCGGTGAACCACCGTTCCCCGGAAGGGCGACGCCAGGGTGATAACCGAGGCGACGTCGTTGGGGCGTTGGCCGGCTACTGAGCGCGCGATGATACCTCCCAGGCTGTGGCCAATCAGATGGATCTTACGGCCGGTATCCATGAGAGCTCGCTCAATGTTGTCGTTGAGCCGGCGCTGGATCAGAAGATTAGGGCATTCTGCGTTGAGGCCGATTCCAGAAAAATAAGGGCGATAACCGATTCGGCCCAGCCACGAATGCAGTTGGGTCAGATACGTGTCCGTACCCAGGAAGCCCGGAACCAGCACCGCAGCCGATCCATCTCCGCGAGGAATGCCCAAACCGTAATAAACCGGAGAGGCGTGCAGAAGGAGCACGTCAGCGGCAAATAGCGCTTCCTTCCAAATTGTTATGTCGGCTTCAGCAATTTCCTGATTGAAAGCGTGGGCTGGCGGCGGAGCCATAGACGAGTCTGAGTCTTCCTATGTCGGTGGTGTGGAGAGGTCCGTTTCAAGCTCATCCCGGAACTGCGTCAGGAAGAGCCGGCTCGGAGGTAGCTTCCGGTTGATTAGTGTAGCCGCAGCGGCTTCGGGTTGCCAACAAACAAATTTGGGGATGCAGGATCGTGAACAGGGTCGGCTGCGGCGGGTCGGAAGCAGAACCGCGCCGGCGAAAATTCGAGGGCCCGGTTAGCCGGCAGAATAATAATGACGTGCCGCCAGGGGCGACGGCACGTCAACGAGGTGTGCGCTCAACTCCCGGTTTGAAGTTAGGGCAACACCTGATACTTCACTTCAACTCAGATCACGCGGTGGCGTGAACCGGTTGCGCCTTGGGTTGCGCCTTGGCCTGCACCTTGATTGGCCGCCCCGCGCGCTTCCGGCGGGGAGTTGTGTGGCTGGCGGCCTTGCTTTCTGGGCGGTGCATCACCGTATCAATCAGGGCCTTTTCCGCATTGACGAAAGTTCTGACGCCTTCTCGAGTCAGATCAGGTATGGGGATGAACGGAAACGGCGTAATCAGGTTCAAGGTTTGTCCGGCAGCCTTCATCTGGGCGCTTACCTGTTTGCCGGCCACATCCATCATTTTCTTCTGGGCGTCGATAAAGGCGTCGGTAGCCTCTTTTGCCAGAGTGGCCAATTCAGTTTTCTTGGCCTTGCGGGCCGGCTCTTTTTCGCTGGTCGCCTTCGAGGTTTCCTCAGCCAGGATGTTGAGGAATTTCTTCTGGGCGTGCACGAAGGTATCCATGGCAGAGCGCGCCGTCTCGACCAGGCCTTCGCTGTCGAAGCCCTTGCCGGCCTTCACTGCATCAAGCCAGGTATCCGTCTGCTTGCCAGCCAGTTTGAGGAAGTCCATCTGCAGGTCGACGAAGGTATTGAAGCTACGCTCCGCCAGTTCAGCGATGGCGACGGCTACAGAATTGCCGGCGACGCGCTCTTTTACGCCGGTGGCTACGATTTCGTACTCCCGTTGCGCCAGATTGAGAAGCAACTTCTGGCCCTCGACGAAGTTCGAAATACCTTCGCCGGCGAGATCCGCCAAAACCGCGGCCGGGCAAAAGTCCGAGTCGCTAATCCGGCTCCGAACCAGGTTCATGGCGTTGGCGTTCTGGCTCATCGCCAGATCGACCAGGATGCGCTGGGTGGCAAAGAAATTTTCGACCCCCTGCTGCACCCATCCTGACAAAAGAGATACAAAGGATGAATCCCCAATGTGGACTGTGGAGGACTCGGTTTTTCCGTTTCTGGGCATGATAACCTCCGATTTGCTGCAGTGCAGCATCAACTAAACGGTAGTATTCTAAGTGAGAGCTGTCAAGGATTTTTGGATAAATATTGCAGTGCAACATCGGAGTTGAAGCCTGTGGATGCCGCTAAAGTTGTGATCAAGAAATACGCAAATCGCAGACTCTACGACACTTCCAACAGCCGTTATATCAATCTCGAGGACATTGCGGCGCTGGTTCGAAACGGGAAAGACTTGCAGGTCGTGGACGCCAACTCCGGCGAAGACATTACTCGCGTGACTCTGACCCAGATCATTGTCGAAGACGCCAAGGACCAGCCCACCGGTTTGCCGTTGGAGTTGCTTCGTCAGCTCATCGTTGCTTCCGACCGGGTTGGCCAGGAATTCATCATGTGGTATCTGAAGTCGGCGTTCGATGCTTATCAGAAAGTGCAAAGCTCTTTGCAGACCCGCCTGACCGAAATGCACTCCGCCGCGCTATCGCCGCTGCAGATGATGAAGAACTTCATCCAGAGTACCGCGACAGAGAAGAACGGCGAATCGAGCCAGGAGTTGGCAGAACTACGGAAGCGTCTTGCGGAACTGGAAGCCCGCCAACAAAAGCCGTTGACGAAAACTCGCCCCGCGAGCAAAAGCGCAAGGAAGAAAGCTAAAAGCTAGCGGGCCGCCAGTCCAAAGTCCGCTGCGTTAAGGGATCGCGGACATGCATTCCACTTGACCCTCCGTCGAATCGCCGTTGCGCGTCAGCGTAAAGTGAAAGCCCATTTGGCTGGCGACTCTGACCGGAGTTCCATTCAGCAGGTAGGGATGGAAAGTATAATCGCGCAGCGCCTGCCTGCTGGCTGCGATCAGCACAGGCTGACCCTGAACCGGATCGCTGCTCACGATCTTTCCAGTTTCATCCACCTTGATCTTGAAGACGACGTCGCCCTCGATCCCCTTGGCCATGGCCTCCGCTGGATACCGTGGCAACACTTTATTGTCGACTAGTCCGGCCATGTCCGCAGCGGAAACCTGCACGATCTGTGGAGAATTGGTCTTCGGTTGCGAGGAAGCGTCCCCGGAATTTTGTGCAAATCCAATGGCGGTGCAGCAGACAAGAAACACAATTGCTACCTTGATTCTCGACATATGCCTCCAGGCCGAACCATGCGCCACGGTTCTCGAAGCGTACTAGCTCTGCATAGTTAAGATGCACCATCCTCTTGAACTCGGCAGTTTTGCCGCTGCGAAAGTTTCGAATTATGCGTTTGTGACCGGTAATTTGAATTCCCATAACGGAACTCATCATGGTGCGCCTTGACAATCACTCCTGCCCAGCCCGGGATTCGCGTGGAGTTTAGCCTTACCATTGAAGTAGCGCAAAGAGCATAAGATTTTGCACCAGGGAAGTCTTTGACGTGCAGCGGGGCATGTCAAAGGTTTCGCGAGATCAGTTGCGCGCATCTTCTGTTTCTCGCAAGGCCGTAGGGGAAAGATGGACAAGGTTCTTGGTTTAGCAATGACCGGCGGGGGCGCTCGCGGTGCCTATCAGGCTGGCGTACTGAAACGCATTGGCGAGATCAAACGAATTCAAACCGACGGCAACCCATTTCCCATCATCGGAGGCGCTTCCGCTGGCGCCATCAATGGCTCCGCTGTAGCCGCGGGCGCCGACGAGTTCACCCAGGCGACCACAATTCTAGCGCAGCTTTGGGCGGCTCTTCGACCTTCCGACGTCTTTCGCTGCGACCTCGTATCGCAGACCCGCAACTCCCTCATCTGGATCATGGATCTGTCGTTTGGCGGCGTTCTGGGAGGTGGTAACGCGCGGTCGCTGCTGGATGCGACTCCCTTGCAGTATTTTCTCGCCAAACATCTCAATTGCGATCGCATACAGGACAACATCAAGCGAAAGTATCTCTACGCTCTGGCTATTTCTGCGACCAACTACAACTCAGGCAAGAGCTATCTCTTCATTCAGGGCGCCAAAGGCCATCCCATGTGGAATCGCAGCCGGCGAGTCACGCTGGCCACGAAAATTACCATCGAGCACATTTGCGCCTCGGCGGCGATTCCCCTCGTCTTCCAGCCTGTAAGACTGAAAACGTCGCGCGGTACGGCGTTCTTTGGCGATGGCTGTTTGCGGCTGCAGCAGCCGCTCAGTCCAGTCATACGTCTGGGCGCACAAAAGATTCTGGCCATCGGAGTTCGCGGGGAAAAGCTGGAAGATCAGGAACAAACTGGCCATCCCAAAGACCCTTCGCTGGCGCAGATTATGGGCGTCATTCTGAATGTCATGTTCCTCGATCATCTGGCTACCGACATTGAACACTTGGACCGGCTGAATCAATTGCTCGCCGAAGGCCATATCAGCCACCTCGGAGTTCCGGGACCCGAACGGATGCGGCCTATCACGACGCTGCTGATTACGCCTTCCGTCAACCTGACCTCGGTAGCCGAGCAGCACCAGAAAGACATGCCTTATCTCATCCAGTATTTTGTGAACAGCCTGGGTCGGGATGCGGCCTCCTGTTCCGATCTGATGAGCTACTTGCTGTTCACCTCTAAGTACACGCGAGATCTGATAGCGCTGGGCTATCACGACGCCAGCGAACGAATCGATGAAATCGAAAGTTATCTTTATGCATCCGATGAAGGAGATGACGATAGTCCTTTAGCCGGCGCGTCAGCAATAAGCAGGTCGCGTCCGGTAACCTCGATTGGCAAACGTACTTCGAGTCTCAACAAATCTCGCGACTAGAATTTTGATCGCCGGCATTCTGCCGACAGTCGTCGTTACAGTCAACGATTCGCCCAAGTCAGGTGGTTCATGGCGCAATCCGCAAATGTCGTGCAGCTAAAGCCTCGAACCCTGCAGGCTTTCGAAGCTTACATCGCCGAGGCAGAAAAGGGGATGGAAGCTTCGCTGCGTGGACGCGGCTCATTCTTGTGGTCGGATGCCAGTCCCGAGAGATCGCAACAGGTTCGCCAGGGACAAATCGTTGCCCAGCTCTGGGCCGGTGACGGTGCGGTCAAAGTTCCGAATGGCTTGATCCACGACTGGATCGCCGCCTGCTTTGTTCCGGATGCAACCGTGGGCCAGGCGCTTTCTTTGGTCCAGAACTACGACAATCACAAAAACATCTACAAGCCCGAAGTGCTTGACTCCAGGCTGATCAGCCACGAGGGTAACGACTATAAGATATTTCTGCGCCTGCTGAAGAAGAAAGTCATCACCGTCGTCCTGGATACCGACCACGACGTTCACTATTCCTCGCTCGACGAGAAGCGCTGGTCCTGCCGCTCCTACACCACTCGCATTGCCGAGGTCGAAGACGCCGGCACTCCTAAAGAAAAAGTGCTGCAGCCCGACACCGGCTATGGCTTCCTCTGGCGCCTGTATTCGTATTGGAAGTTTGAAGAGAAAGAGGCTGGCGTCAATCCGCCCGGCGAACGGCGCGTTTCTGCTCACGGCGCAGATGGTGTTTACATCGAGTGCCGAGCCATCTCGCTGACTCGAGACATACCGCTGGGGCTGGGCTGGATCATCGAACCAATCATCCGCAAGCTACCGCAAGAGTCGCTGATTCACACCTTGGAAGCGACGCGGAACGCGTTGGTGGCTGCTGAGTGAAGCGCTGGAAACTAGATCCCATCTCATAAATCGCAGCCGGTGGGTTTGCACGTCTTCAGACGTGCCATAAAACGGCCATGGTGACGTGGACTTTAGGCTTGCCGAAAAATTCCGCCTGGCGTGATTTTTGAAGGGGCGTAGCTTTAGCTACGGCGTAACAAGTCCTACGGCGTAACCCGTCCTGCGGCGTAATAAGTCCTTTATTTTGTCATCCCGAACCTGGCTTCAGCCGGTGAGGGATCTGCTTTTCGAGTTTCAGCAAACTGTTTAGCCCTTGAGGTGGTTTTGCAGCGGCTAAAGCCCATGTCTTGTTAGCTTATCGCTCGGCCCGACTAAAGTCATGCCCTGACACGCCCTAAAAACGATCTATGAGATGGTCTCTAGTCTCCGGCCGCCGCCATTACTCTCGGCAACTCTTGCTCGGCTTGCGACGTCGGAACACTTTCCGCTAGGTTTGAATCGGAAATCGCTTGCGTAGTGGTTGGCGGGATCGCGGCGGAAGCGCGCTTCACCGGCTTTCTGGCGGCCCGGTCTTTGGTGGACGACGACACCGCCAACTTTCCAGAAGTCTTCGCGGCCTTCTTCTTGTTCGGAAGCGGAATCGTTCTCTTTGGCTGCTCGCGTTTCGTCAGCGTCGTCTCTTTGCCAGTTCCTCGCTCGCTCGCAGACCGGACAATTTTTCGACTGCTCTTCAGTAGCTCGGCAAAACTGTTGATCGCGAACTTTTCCAGATGTTGAGGATCAGGCACCGCGTTTACATCGCAGGTGAATCCGAAATACGCCGTCCCGTTGTAACTGAGGATCGCACAATTGACGCCCATTTCCCCGCCGATCGGCACGTAGGGATACCACGAGAGCATCTTGTGCCCCAGCAGATAAAGCGGTATCTGCGGACCCGGAACATTGGTGCAAATCAGATTGCACAGGCTCAGCGGTAGCTGGCTGGCCAGCGGTCCAATCGCCGCCAGAACGGCTGTGGGGACCGTTGAAATCAAGCCGCCCGCGAAGCCCACGAACTCGGCCGCGCGCGCGTGCTTCAGATGTTCCATGCGCTCGCGCACGAAAGCAAAAAGCTTCTGTGGATCGCGAATGTCGAGCGGAAAAGTTACCGGAAGAAATGAGATTCGGTTTCCTAATTCGCTCACATCGCCTTTGCCGCGTACATTCACCGGAATAATGATGCGGATCGAGCGCCCCTTTAGTTTGGCGCCCCGCAGTTCAGCATAACGGCGGAAGGCCATCGTAGTTACCGTGAGTATCACGTCGTTCACGGTCCCGCCGCAGTTTTCGCGAATGGCTTTAATCTCCGCCATTGGAATTTCGGTCCAGCCAAATTTCTGCGGACCATGGCACACCAGGTTGAACGGCAGCCGGTCAGAAGGAGTGGTCAGCTCAGGCATTACTTTCATCAACTCGGCCATTTGCCCGCCCGGGTTGGAGAGCGCCTCGTGTGCCATGTTCAAAGCTCCCGAACCTAACGTGAGCGCTCCGCTTACGGCCGAGAAGTACGACTTGACCATGTTTTCCAGCAGGACGGCTCCCGCATCCCGGGCTGGCGGAGCATGGAACACCGGCGGCTTGCTGGGTATAGCAGGCGGAACCGGGCTCGGATCCATCAGAACGTTCACCACTCCAACTCCCGCAACGCCGTCCGCCAGACAGTGATGAATGCGGACGATCAAGCCGGTGCGATGACCTTCCAGACCCCGCACCAGCGTCAGGTCCCACAGCGGTTTCTGCCGATCCAGGTTTGTGCTCAGAATTTTGGAGGCCACGGCCTTCAGGTCGCTCTCCGTTCCGCCGTGCACGTTCACCTGCCGGATGTGGTTGCGAATATCGAAATTGGGGTCGAACTTCCAGGCGGGCAGGCCGAGATTGAACGGCGGAAATACCACATGCTGCAGATAGCGCGGGATCAGCGGAAGTCTCGACTCAACGAAATTTCGCAATGCCTTAAGCGGTATCGCTCCTTCGAAAACACTGACGCTAGCGATGCTCAGCGGTTGGCCAGGGCGTTCGAGATATAGAAATAGTGCATCTCCCCAGGAGAAAGAATCACTTTGCTGAAACTCCGCCATGTCGGTCTCCCTACGCTAAAACCCGGCGATGGTTGACATCCCCATGTTCGCGGGGAGCCATCCGGCCGCGCGGCTACTTCATGGCCTCATCATGGGGGAGCGACGACCCGAACCGCAGTGACGCGCGACCATTTTGAGGGTGATTCCCATTTCGGGAACAGGCCTCCCGCTTCGCTCTCTGGTCACCGTGTCTCTCGCCCTTTTGTGAGAAGGTGAAGATGCAGCGCATCCGTCTCGAATTCCATGGCAGTTTCCACCTCCAGCTACGATTTCGATTTCATCGTTGTCGGTTCCGGATTCGGCGGAAGCGTCACGGCTCATCGATTGACAGAAAAAGGCTACAAAGTCGCAGTGATGGAGATGGGGCGTCGCTGGACGCCGGACAATTTGCCGCACACCAGTTGGTCGCTGAATCGCTGGTTCTGGCAGCCTAATCTGGCTTTGCGCGGATTCTTCAGTATGCGGTTTTTCCGCCACGTCACCATCCTGCACGGCTGCGCCGTCGGCGGCGGTTCCATCACTTATGCCTGCACGCTGCTGCGCCCGCCCGACAAAGTCTGGGACCACGGATCGTGGAGTGGCCTGACCGACTGGAAGTCCGAGATGCCACAGCACTACGACACGGCCTCGCGCATGCTCGGCGTCAGCGAAAATAATATCCTGGGACCAGCCGATCATCTGCTCAAACGGGTTGCCGACACGGTCGGAATTGGAGACAGCTTTTATAGGACCCATGTAGCGATCTTGCAATCGCCGGAGGGAGAACCCGGCGGCCAGACAGTCCCCGATCCATACTTCGGAGGCGAAGGTCCCGAGCGTACTACATGCCGGGGATGTGGCGGCTGCATGATGGGCTGCCGTCACGGCGCCAAAAACACCCTCGATCAGAACTATCTTTATCTTGCAGAAAAGCACGGTGCGAAGGTTTTCGCCGAAACCCGTGTGGTCGATGTTCGTCCGCTCAAAGGCATGGCCGATGGCAGCGAGGGATACGAGGTCCGCACCGTGAAGTCTACTGCGCGCTTCAACCAAGCCCGCACGCGTTTCACCTGCCGCGGAATAGTTTTTTCGGCGTCGTCGCTGGGCACGATGGAATTACTTTTCCATCTGAAAGACAAAGGCTCGCTGACGAACATCAGCGATCAACTGGGCAATTATGTTCGCACCAATTCCGAGTCGCTGATTGGAGTGCGCGTCCCGGGCTCGAAAGACGACTTGTCGAAGGGCGTGGCAATCGGCTCCGGCGTCTACATTGACGAGCACACCCACATCGAGGCGGTGCGATATCCCGAAGGCTCCGACACGATGAGTTTGCTGACCACAATTCTGACCGGCGGACGGCCCGGTCCGGGGCGCGTTGCGCTTTGGATGAGAAACCTCATCGTTTCCGTAGTGCTGCATCCCCTCAGGACCTCGCGACTGCTGCTGCCATTCCGCTGGGCGCGGGAATGCGTCATCCTGCTTTGCATGCAGGCATTGGAAGGTCACATCGACATGCGTTGGGAGCGGCATATGTATTGGCCATTCCGGAAATTTCTGGTGAGCCGGGGTCATAAGGTGCCGACTTTCATTCCCGCGGCCAACGAGTTCGCCGAGAAGTTCGCTCGGCTTGCCGGAGGAACCGCGATGAGTATGCTTCCCGAGATCCTGTTCAACGTCCCCGGTACAGCGCATTGTCTGGGCGGTAGCGTTATCGCCAACTCGCCGCAGCGAGGCGTGGTTGATTATCGCAACCGCGTCTTCGGCTACCGCAACATGTACGTTTGCGATGGGTCGGTGGTCGCCGCGAATCTGGGCGTCAATCCCAGCCTTACGATTACCGCACTGACCGAGCGTGCCATGAGCTTCATCCCACCGGCGTCGGCAACAAGGTGGGACGACGCGGCCGAGCTGTAGCGCGTACGACCTGAGATTTCGATCTTTATGGCTGTCATCCCGAGCGGAGCCGAGGGATCTGCTTTGTCTTTTGTCTAGCGGAAAACAGGTTCACGCGCAAATGCCGTTTCTCGCGACGTGACGCCACCCGCCCCGCCGTATTACCCTTCCAAGCACGCACGGAGGGGTGATGAACAAATCCTACGACGCAATCATTATTGGTACCGGACAAGCCGGACCTTTTCTCGCCATACGCATGGCGAAACTGGGACGAAAAGTTGCCATCATCGAACGCGGACGGTTTGGCGGCACCTGCGTCAATACCGGCTGCATTCCGACCAAGACCTTGGTTGCCAGCGCCGAAGCAGCGCATGTGGCGCGGCGCGCCGCCGAATTCGGTGTGCTCACCGGCGGCGCGGTGACCGTCGATATGAAAAAGGTGAAAGCGCGCAAAGACGCAATCCAGCGGCCCTCTCAGGAAGGTGCTGAGAAACGTCTTCGCGAGCAGCCGAACTGCAATGTCTACCAGGGACAGGCGCGCTTCGAATCGGCGCACGTCGTGGCTGTCGGCGATGATCGCCTCACCTCCGAGCAGATCTTCATCAACGTTGGCGGCCGCGCGTCGGTCCCTGCCGTTCGGGGTATCGACCAGGTGCCCTATTGGAATAATTCGTCGGTCATGGGCGTCGACTTCCTGCCGGAACACCTCATCGTCATCGGAGGCAGTTACATCGGACTGGAGTTTGGCCAGATGTATCGCCGCTTTGGCAGCCAGGTGACGATTCTGCAACGGGAATCAGGTCTTGTACCGCGCGAGGACGAAGACGTATCCGATGCAATTCGCCAGATCGTAGAGCGAGAGGGAATCACTGTTCGCCTGAATGCTACCTGCATAAGCCTGGAGAAGCGCGGAAACCACATCGCTGCTGGCGTGGACTGCGGGCATGATCCGGCGCCGGCGATCGGAACGCACGTGCTGGTGGCAGCTGGACGGCGCCCCAACACCGACGACCTCGGTCTCGACAAAGCGGGAATTGCACGCGACGAACGGGGCTACATCACGGTCGATGACGAATTGCGAACCAACGTTCCCGGCATCTGGGCTTTGGGCGACTGCAATGGCCGGGGAGGGTTTACCCATACCTCGTACAACGATTTCGAAATCGTCGCTGCCAATCTTCTGGACCATGACCATCGCAAGGTTAGCGACCGCATCCCGGCCTACAACCTTTACATCGATCCTCCGCTGGGCCGTGCAGGAATGACCGAAGCCCAGGTGCGTAAGTCGGGCCGGAAGGCGCTCATCGGAAAATATCTGATGTCGGATGTGGGCCGCGCCAAAGAAAAGAGCGAGACTCAGGGCTTCATGAAAGTGCTGATCGACGCCGAGAGCAAGCAAATCCTGGGAGCAACTGTATTGGGCGTCGGCGGCGACGAAGTAATCCACTCGCTGCTCGACGTGATGTACGCCAAAGCTCCGTATACCGTGGTATCGCGGGCCATGCACATTCATCCCACAGTGTCAGAGTTGATTCCGACGATGCTGCAGGACTTGAAGCCGCTGACATGACCGCTTGCCCGCACGGCCACAAAATCTGCGAGTTCCATTTCTCCAGTATCATTTAGGCATGGAGATTGCCATCGAGTGCCGGGCTTTACGCAAAACCTACGAGGGCAAAGTGGAAGCCGTCCGGGGTCTGGATCTCACCGTCGCCACCGGGGAATGCTTTGGGCTGCTTGGTCCCAACGGAGCAGGGAAGACCACGACCATTGAAATACTGGAAGGGCTGCTGGAACCGACCTCAGGCGAAGTGCAGGTGCTGGGCAGGACCTGGCAGTCGCACCCTCGCGAGTTGCGCGAATGGCTGGGCATATCGCTGCAAGAGACCCGGCTTTCCGAGAAGCTGACGGTCAGGGAGACGTTGGAACTGTTTTCCAGTTTCTATCAACATCCCACCTCCATCGAGGCTGTCCTCGAGGAACTCTCTCTCCAGGAAAAAGCCGATGCTTGGGTCGGCAAATTATCCGGCGGCCAGAAGCAGCGTCTGGCGGTGGCGACGGCCCTGGTCGCGAATCCTAAAATTCTGTTCCTGGACGAACCCACCACTGGGCTCGATCCGCAAAGCCGCCGTCAGCTGTGGGACATCGTTCGCCAATTTCAGCGGCGCAAGGGAACTGTGATGTTGACTACGCACTACATGGACGAGGCGGAACGGCTCTGCGACCGGCTGGCTATCATCGATCATGGGCAGATTATCGCAGCCGGGACGCCGGCCGAACTGATTGAACGTCTCACCGGGCATCACGTGGTCGAGTTCGCCGTTTCCGGCACGAACGATATTGACGGGGAAATATGGAGCTGTCTTCCGGGAGTGCAGTCGGTCCGCACCGAAGATGGATTATTTTCGCTGCAGGTTAACGAGCCACACGAAACCATTCCCGGTCTACTTGTAGCCGTGCAGAAACAGGGCTCAAAGCTGGTTCACCTTACTACGCGACAGGCCAGTCTGGAAGACGTTTTCGTCAAGCTTACGGGCCGGCATTTGAGGGAAAATTGATGGCGACCACGGAACAGCCACCGGTGATATCACCTCCCGAACCGCCGCAGACCACAAATGGCCGATGGGCCGCCTATCGCCGCCTGCTGCAGATGCGGATGCTGGAAATGTGGCGCGAGCCGGAAGTGATTTTCTGGGTGTTCGTATTTCCACTGCTGCTGGCTTTGGGACTGGGTATCGCTTTCCGCGGCAAGCCGCCCGACGTTACCACGATCGCGATTGTGGACGGCCCGAAGGCGCAGGAACTGATTGGCCTGCTCGATCGTTCTCCGCAACATGTCAGCATTCACGCCGACGTGGTGAGCCAGTCCGCTGCTCTCGACGCTTTCCGGCTGGGCAAGTATCCATTAGTCGTCAGCAGGGATGATGCGGGCATTCATTACCGTTATGATCCGGCGCGTCCGGAGAGTTTGTTGGCGCGTACGCAGGTTGACGATGCGCTGCAGACTGCGGCTTCCCGCAAAGATCCGATTAACACCACCAGCACCGCTGCCAGCGAGCCGGGCGCGCGCTATATCGACTTCCTGATTCCGGGATTGCTGGGCATGAACCTGATGAATTCCGGTATGTGGGGCATTGGATTTGCCGTGGTGGAGATGCGTCAGCGCAAGCTGCTAAAGCGCTTTGTGGCCACGCCTATGCGGCGTTCCGATTTTCTGCTTGCCCTGGCCAGTAGCCGGCTGGTCCTGATGATCATTGAGGTTGCTTTGCTGCTGGTATTCGGCGTGCTTGTATTTCACCTGCGCGTGGAAGGCTCTCCGTTGTCGATCCTGCTGGTGGGCGCGTTGGGCGCAGTGTCGTTTGGCGGTATTGGGTTGCTGACCGCCAGCCGGGCGCAAAAAATCGAAAGTGTCAGCGGCCTGATCAACGTGGTGATGATGCCGATGTGGATTTTCTCCGGCGTGTTTTTCTCTTACGAGCGTTTTCCCAAAATGGTACTTCCCGCGATTCGGGCTCTGCCGCTGACCGCGCTCAATGATGCGTTACGCGCGATCATCTTGCAGGGTGCTCCTCTCAGCTCGCAACTCAGCCGTATCGCGGTGCTGACGGTGTGGGGCGGAGTGTCGTTCGTGTTGGCATTGCGCTGGTTCCGCTGGAGTTAGAGTAGATGAACTTCAACCCGTCATGGCTGAGCGCAGGCGCGTCTTTTGGCGCCGGAGTCGAAAGACCTCTACGTCACCTGCCATCCGATTGTCTGGCTTGGCCAGTGGCGAATCTCCTACGCGCCGATAATCGAAACTAATCCCTGCCATAAATAGTTTGAATTTCTCATTCGCCGTAAAACCGCGTATCAAAGTTATACCAAGGCAAAGCGATAGGACCGGCGGCGCCGCGACAGGTCAACTCGATTTTCTCTCCGCATACGCGGCTGGATTGTGCCCAATCGGCGCTCCTTCTGGCGGTTTGCGGTTCCATGAATTCAGCATTGATTCGTAGGAGTCCTGCATGCGGTGGATTCTGAAATTCTTACTTTTTCTGGCCGTGATGTTATTGGTGGTGAGTCTGGCCGCGCAATCCGCTCCGGGAAGTGGTGATGCCGGTATTCCAGGCGATCGCATTGCGCAACTGCAGCAGCAAATCGCCGATGCCAAGGGTTCGGCTGACAACGCCTGGATGCTGACGAGTGCCGCGCTGGTCTTGCTCATGACCGGTCCAGGACTGGCGCTGTTCTACGGCGGATTGGTGCGCAAGAAGAATGTTCTGGCCACCATGATGCAGAGCTTCGCCATGATGGCGGTCATTACGGTGCTGTGGGCGATCATCGGCTACAGCCTGTGCTTTGGATCGGGCAACAGCTTCCTCGGAGGACTCGAGCACGCCTTCCTGCGCGCTGTGGGTGCCGCTCCCGACGCCGATTATGCGGCCACTATCCCGCAACAGACCTTCATGGTCTACCAGTTAATGTTCGCTATCATCACCCCGGCGCTGATTTGCGGCGCCTTTGCCGAGCGCATGAAGTTCAGCGCCATGCTGCTGTTCATGGTGCTGTGGTCCATGCTGGTTTACTCGCCGATGGCGCACATGGTTTGGGGCAAGGGTGGGCTGTTGAATGCAAGTCTCGGAGGACGTTTTCCGACGCTGGATTTCGCTGGTGGCACCGTTGTCCACATTACCTCGGGAGTTTCAGCGCTGATTTGCGCACTCTATCTCGGGCGGCGGGTGGGCTATCCTAAAGAACCGATGCCGCCCCACAGTGTGGTACTTAGCTTCATTGGCGCTTGTCTTTTGTGGGTGGGCTGGTTCGGCTTCAATGCCGGCAGCGCGCTCGGCGCCGGCAGCCTGGCCACCAGCGCATTTGTGGCTACACACTTTGCCGCGGCGACGGCTGCCATCGGATGGGCCGCAGCGGAGTGGATGCGCAACGGCAAGCCCAGTGTGCTGGGTGCGATTTCCGGCTGCGTAGCCGGACTGGTTGCCATTACACCCGCATCCGGATTTGTCACTCCGATGGCGGCCCTGCTCATCGGACTCATCGCCGGCGTGTTTTGTTATTTCATGGTTGCGGTGGTGAAAGCGCGTCTCGGGTATGACGATTCGCTCGACGCTTTTGGCGTGCATGGTGCCGGTGGTACGATCGGCGCGCTGCTGACCGGCGTGTTCGCCACCAAGCTTGTCAACCCGATATTCAAAGACGCGCAGGGACATGTGCTTGGATCAGGAATGATCGACGGCAACTATCGGCAACTGGGAAACCAAGTGGTCGGCGTGTTGATCGCGATCACCCTGGCAGCGGTCGGCACCTATCTTATTCTGCACATTGTCGATTTCGTGCTGGGGGTGCGAGTATCGACGGACGAAGAAGTGCAGGGTCTCGATCTGACGCAGCATGGCGAAGAAGGCTACTACTGGGAAGCGTCGCTACCCTAGCCGGCCCCAACGGGAGCAAAGGTCAACCTCATGATGAAGCTGGAAGCGGTGATTCAACCTGCGAAATTCGAGGCCGTCAAGGACGCTCTGATTGAAATCGGAGTGGAGGGCATGACGGTTACCGAAGTTCGCGGTCATGGCCGGCAGAAGGGGCACACGGAGTTCTATCGCGGTCGCGAGTACACCGTGGACGTTCTCCCCAAGGTGAAACTCGAGGTCGTGCTGGCCGATCCCATGGTCGATAAAGCGGTTCAAGCGATTGCCAACGCCGCTCGCACCGGCAAGATCGGTGACGGCAAAATCTTCCTGTCGCGCATCGATGAAGCCATCCGGATACGCAACGACGAGCGGGGCGAAACCGCTCTATGACCACAGGGCCGCAGCCTGCGACTCCAGCCTCGCCCGGAGGCATCCCTGACCTGGCGGCGGAGTTTGCCTTGCGCGGCTTCTACCGGCAGGAATTCGATCGTATCCGCCGGGATTTCGAAGCCACAGGATCCGGGTTAGCTTCTCTCAGCGACCGCACCCGGGCCGTCGACAAGTTAACTCTGACCCTGTGGGAGCGATACCTTCCTTCAACTAATAAGACGGGTTATACCTTGATCGCCTTGGGCGGATACGGACGCAGCGAGCTGTTTCCGTTTTCCGACGTCGACTTGTTGTTCCTCACCGAGGAGGGAGCCGGGGGCGAGACCATTAAAGATGAGGTCCGCAGCGTATGTCAGTCAATGTGGGATATCGGTCTGCGTGTTAGCCCAGCGACCCGGAGCGTTGCGGATTGCGCCCGATTCGACCAGAACAATGTCGAGTTCACCCTGGCGCTGCTGGACGGCCGGTATCTGGCGGGGGACAGTGTTCTGTTCGAGCGCTTGCACGCCAAGGTTCTGCCGCAGTTGATCACGCGCGAATCCGACGCATTGCTGCAGCGTTTGTCGGAGATGACGCAGGCGCGGCATCAGCGTTTTGGCAATACGATCTTTCATCTGGAACCAAACCTGAAGGAAGGTCCCGGCGGATTGCGCGATTGCCATGTATCGCGCTGGGTGGGAATGATCGTGGCCCTGGGTTCGGGACGGCGGCCCGACCTGGTGAGTACGCGGAAGAATTCGGAGCACGCCGAGATGCTGGATGCAGTCGAGTTCTTGTGCTCCAGCCGCTGCTATCTGCACTACCGCCATAATCGCGATGACAACACCATAACCTGGGCGACGCAGGAGGAACTAGCTGAACGGGGTGTCGCCACTAAGTCCGGCCTGGTCTCGCCCGCGGAATGGATGCGGCTGTATTTTCGCCATGCCAAGACGGCATTTCGCAATTGTTCGCTGCTGCTGGACCAGGTTTCGCGCAATCAATCTTCCCTGCTGCGCTCATTTCAGCACTGGCGTTCGCGAGTTTCGAACGAGGAATTTTCGGTGGTGGACGGACGTGTCTATTTCCAGCAGGCATCGGACGCGCGCGAAGCGACAGTGGTGCTGCGTCTGTTTACGTTCATTGCCCGGCATGGCGTAACGCTGAGTCCAGAGGCCGAACGCCGCCTCCACGACTCCCATCGACGTCTGGCTGAGACGATGCCACAGGACCAGTACTTGTGGGAGCATCTTCGCCAGATCCTCACTCTCCCGCACGCCGCCGAAGCGCTGCGCACCATGCACTCGTTAAACCTGTTGACGCGGGCGGTGAGCGAATTTGAGGCGGTTGATCTGCTGGTGTTGCGCGACCTTTATCACCGTTACACGGTCGATGAACACACGTTCATGGCGATCGACGCGCTGCATCAGCTGAATAAGAATTCGGTCGTGTACCTGCAGCCTTTCGCCGATCTGTTGCTGGAGTTGGAGCGTCCTGAGTTGTTGTTCCTGGCGCTGCTGCTGCATGATACCGGCAAGGGTCTGGAGGGTGCCGATCATGTGCAGAGCAGCCGGCAACTGGCCTCCGCGGCCGTCAAGCGGATGCAGCTTTCCGAGGAAGACGCGGAAACGGTCTGTTTCCTGGTGGCAGCCCACCTGGAGATTTCGTCGACTATGCGCCGCCGCGACATCTACGATCCGGCAGCTATCCGCGAACTGGCCGGCAAAATCGGCACTTCGGAGCGGCTGAAGATGCTGACGCTGCTGACGCTGGCCGACATCAAGGCGGTGAATCCGGAAGCGCTAACGCCCTGGAAAGCCGAGAACCTCTGGCGCCTTTATGCGGGCACCGCAACCTACTTCGTCCGGAGTGCGGATCAAGAACGATTGCCCGCCGAGATCAGCAACCAGCCCGCGGAAAAGGTTGCCGCCCTGTTGCCGGAACATGGTGAAGAGCTGCTGAAGTTTCTCGAGGGATTGCCCCAACGGTATTTGCTGTCTCATTCGGCCGAGCAAGTGGCCAAGCACTTTACCATGGCAAGCCATCTGGTCGCCGAACCTGTGCAACTGGGATTGCGAGACACCAGCGGACAGCAGGAATTGACTCTGGTTACCGCCGATCGCCCCGGCCTGTTCCGCACCGTTGCCGGGATTCTTTACGGCTGGGGGATGGACATTACCAAGGCGGCGGCGTTCTCTAACCGCAGCGGAGTTGTGGTGGACAGCTTCTATTTCAAAGATCGTTTCCGCACCCTGGAACTGAATCCGCCCGAGCGAGAGCGCTTCAAGCGATCGGTGCGCGAGATACTGATGGGCGAAGCGTGGCTGGAACCTCTGCTGGAGTCGCGCTTGAAAGCAGACCAGCGGCCGGTGAAACTTACAGTCGAAACGCGCCTGCGCTACGACGACCAATGTTCTCCGCGCAGCACTTTGTTGGAGGTCGTGACCCAGGACCGTCCCGGCCTGCTGCACACCATCAGCTCAGCCTTGACCAGCGAAGACTGCAGCATTGAGATCGCGCTCATTGATACGGAAGGTCCGTTGGCCCACGATGTTTTCTACATCACCTGCGGCGGCAAGAAGCTGAGTGCGGAGCGAATGCGATCTGTCGAGTGGGCGTTAGCCACGGAACTGGGCGACTCTTTGCCAACCGGCTGGTAGGCAATTCAGCAGCGGTGCGGATTTTCTGCGATCAGCCGCTGTCCCTGCGGAATGGCCCTTCGCCGGAATCAGAATTCCGGTGGCAACAGTGCAGGGAGCCGCCGCTGCTTTCGGAAGTCCACTCGAGACCTCGGATGGCCACCGGGTTTCTTACGCGAACGGCCATATTTTCTTGACAAATCATTTAACTCGGGGCACTCTTTTGCGACGCCGGCGCGAGCGAATGTCTCCTGGAGTATTTCCCACTATAGCGACGGTTGCAGTTAGTCGGCCCGGGCCCAAGGATACAGATTTTTCCCTTAGGGATGGAGGTATCTTGTGGAAACCGCTATCGGAGTATTTTCGTCACGTGAGCGCGCCGCAGAGGCCGTACACGAGCTGCTGAATGGCAAAGTCCCGGAGGAATCGATTGTTTTCCTGACGCGGTCCCAAACCGAGGCGGAAGTTGTAGGCAAGGAACTTGGGGCGACGGTGGGGGGATTCATGGGCGTCGGGACGGGCATGTCGGCGGGCGTGCTGGCCGCTACCATGCTGGCGGTCCCGGGGATTGGCCAGGTGTTCGCACTGGGCTTTGGCGCTGCCGCGCTACTGGGATTGCTGGGCGCCGGTGCCGGTTCTGCGTTAGGCAAGTCCATGTCAGGTGAAGCTGACACGGTTCAACCCACTGCCCCGGAAAAGGCTTCAGATGATGCAACATTTTTTCGCGAAGTGTTGCAGGAAGGCCGCACCCTGATCGTGGTCCGTACCGAGTCACAGGAAATCGCGAAGGTAGCTTGCGGAATCCTGGATCGCCTCGGCCTGGGGATTGAAGGCCGTACGCCGCTGAAGATGCAGACCGCTAACCGCCAGGTTAAGGACATTACTATTGTGGATATAAGCGGCAGGATAACCCTGGGCGAGGGCAATTTTATGCTTCGCGAGCTGGTCCGTGAACTTGTCGACAAGGGAAATAATAAGATCCTTCTCAACCTCCATGAGGTAGGGTATGTCGATAGCTCAGGTCTTGGAGAACTAGTCAAGATTTACACTACCGTACGCAATCACGGCGGACAGCTTAAGCTGCTGAACCCCAGTAAGCGGGTGAGTGATCTGCTACAGATGACGAAATTGGCCAGGGTGTTCGAAATAGAAGCCGATGAGGCCAGCGCAATTCAATCCTTTGGCCGCGCGGCTGAATCGGCAACCACAACGCAATAAGAAATCGAAGGCCGCGCTCTTCTGGACAGGTCTTTCGGCCCAAACTTTGCCACCATGTCGGGCAATGATTCGCTGCACGGCGGCGAGGCTAGGCCCGGTCTCTCGAAAGTCGCTGGTGGCGTGCAGCCGCGGAAACGGTTTCAACAGCCGCTCGACCTGGTAGGGATCGAATCCCGCGATGTCGTCTTCCGTGAAAAATGCCATGCGGTCTCGACCGATCTGATAGCGATGGAGCAGAACTGAATCGGCTCAGGTCCCTAGCAGTGATAATATCTGAACGCCGGTTCCAGGTCTTTCACGGATGAGGCATCGCTTGATTCCCAGGCGGCTTACGACGCGGCTTCTGCTTCGCGGCTACCGCCCGAATAATAAGCCTGGCGCCGCCCCTCGCAGGGAGAGGAACTTTAGATTTGGCGATGGCAGCGGCGATGAGCGCCTCGACCTCGGGACTTGCCAACACATTAGCTGACTCAATACGAATGAAACGAGTTTGTTTTCCCGAGCCCAGCAGTATCTTGTGCGGATCGGGCAGCCGGGCTCCGTGGATGAAGCACAGGCCTACTCCGTTGGCTGCCGCGGCAATCGAAAGAATGGCGTCGGACGGGCATTCGGTCGAACCGTAACCCACAACGAAGAAGTTGTAGTTATCGTAGACCAGTTCGTGTGCGGTCGGCATTCGCTTCCGCAATGCCTTGCGCACAGCGCGAATCAACACTTGATTCTTCGGCTCAAACTTCTCGATGAATCCCTTGACCTGCTTTTCGGCATCGGTCGCTGTCATCGGTCCGGTCTTCACGGCTGCTTTCATAAGATCTCCTCTGGCATATAGCTAGTCAGCCGGGTACGGCCTGCTGAGTTTTATGGAGCCTAGCACAGCAGCCTGCTGAGTATCACACTATTCTTCAAGCGCATATCAGGGAAAACCTAAGACCTCATACCTGGCAAAACCTATATAGCTGGAAAAAATAGTTCACTACTTCGTGACGTTACTTTTACTTGTCGATGACAAGCGCTTTAGCGTCGACAGTCTACTGTTGGCATCAGTCCAGCCAACCAGGTTTGGGACATTAAAGGGAGAATAGTTATGAATAGCGCAGAAGAGATCCTTGACCGTCGCGTAAACCGGCGGTCATTTATAAAAAACGGAGCTATTGCAGCTGGTACGGTAACGGCCGGTGCAGCTTTGTTAAGTCATGGTCTATCCGCCTTCGGCCAGGATTCCAGCGGTAGTCTAAACCTAGGAGACATCGCGATCCTCCGATTTCTGGCGGCAGCCGAGTTGATCGAATCGGACCTTTGGACGCAGTATGCAGAGCTGGGTGGCATTGGCAATAATCCGCCCATCGAAGTAGATCCAAACCAGCCTTTGAACACCTATCAGGTAGCCCTGTCGAACCTCGATTCCGATGGCCCGCAATACATCAGCAGCAACACATTGGACGAGATAAGCCACGCCGCTTTCCTGAATGCTTATCTGGAATCGAAGGGCGCCGATCCGGTTAACCTCGACAAGTTTCGTACTTTGCAAGGCAGCAAAGCCGGGCCGGCAGCAAATGTTGGGCGACTCACCAACCTCCTGCAGCTGAATGTCGACACCAGTTGGTACATTCGCTATCGCAGCACTACCAATCCTGACTTGGGCGCTACTTTCCCGCAGGCGCTCACCTTGAATGGGGTTTACGCGATTCCCAGAACCGATGCCGATTTCAACGGGGCGCCTTTCCCTAACGCCGGGAGTGTTCCGGGTAACGTGCACACTCAGGCGATCGCCAATGTTGCAGCCTTTCACTTCGGATATATCGAGCAAGGTGGCTCGAGTCTCTATGCGGCGCTGAGTCAGAAAGTGAGCAGCCTGGAAGTGCTGAAAATCACGCTGGGCATTGGTGGAGACGAGATCGCTCACTTCCTGGAGTGGGTCGATTTTGCGGGCAATGGAGTGCAGGCCCCGGTGGCGCCATTCAAAGATCCGGCATCGGGATTGGCGTTTCCCAATTTCTTTAACCCACTCAATCCTCTCATCCAGCCGAGCCTGATTTTTCCGGTGCCGTGCCAGTTTATCAATCCTGATTTACCTCACTGCGCGGCTATTCGACCCAGCGATGACAAGTTTGCCGGAGCCGTGGCGGCGGTGAAGAGCTTCACGGCTGACGGGCTTTTCATCGGACAGTCGCCGGAGTTCTTCAGCACGTTTAACCAACTGGCCATCGAAGCTGACCAGGCCACTCGCCAACTGTGAACGTTGCGGAGGCGCAGCGCGAGCAATGCGAGGCTCAGCGAATGGGCGCGCACATGGAAGGGTGGGATTACGAAAAACCGAAGGATAGCGAGCCTTCGGGGAGTTACTTTCAAGTCCGGCCCTTCGTCTTTACTTCATTTTGCGATGAGAGAGGTTCGTCATGTTTGAAGGTTTGTTTCAACCGATGCATTTAATCGTAATTCTGTTTATTGCCTTGATGGTGTTCGGACCCAAGAAGCTTCCCGAGCTAGGTAAAGGCCTGGGGGACGGCATCCGAAGCTTTAAAGATTCTATGAGAGAGAAACAGGAAAACCTGGCCAAGAGCGACACTGTCACAGGGTCGGAGCCAGGCGAAAGCGTAGTTCTGCCGACCCATAGCAACTAACTTGGTCGAGGCTTCTATATGCCAGACATGCTATTCATTTTGCTGCTCGCACTGGTAATCTTCGGACCAAAGAGGTTGCCCGAAATTGCCGGCCAGATGGCGCGGCAACTGGTCCGCTTCCGGCAACTAAAAAGCGAATTACTGCACCAGATCAGCGCCGAAAGGCTCCTGCTCGAGGAACACAAGGGCATTCAGCAGGAAGCGGCTGCCGCAAGTCAAATCGCAGAGCCGGAGGCTGGGGTGCGGCCGGAAGTTACCGGTGGCTGGCAGCCTACGGCTTAAAGCCCACGCTTTCCCACAGCGGGGCCGGATTGTAGAGCACGCCGCTGGCGACGACCGAACGCACGCTGCGAAGGTTGTGAATGTCGTCGAGCGGATTGGCATCGAGCACGTCGAGGTCGGCGCGTTTACCTGCTTCCAGGCTGCCACTATCGCCATCGACCTTCATGGCGCGAGCGGGCACAATGGTCGCCGCTTGCAGAGCTTCCATGGGAGTGAAGCCGGCCTGCACGTACAGCTCGATCTCGTGATAGACCGAGAAGCCGGGCACGGCCTGATCCGTACCGGCGACGATAGGCACGCCAGCGCGATGCAGCGCGCCGATTAGCTGCAACTGTTCCTGAGTAATCTTCTTTGCCTCGGCCGCGAATTGAGGAGGCACTCCTCCGCTGACCAGTTGCTCGCGCAGTTCAGGGGCAACCCGGGCGATGCCGGGTTCCAAGGTTTCAGCCGGCACGTCAGCGGGACGGTTTTGCATTTCCATCAGAGCCATGGTGGGGTCGATGACGGTGTGATGTTCAGCAAAAAACTTGACCGCTTTGAGGCCAGCCTCGCCGTTGACATCAAGAGAACTCATTACCTTGAAGCGCTCAGACCAAGTGGATTTTCTCCAGTCGAAGTCCTTGGGCAGCAGCAAGTCAACGATGTAATGAATGTGGTTGATCATGTCCATGCCATCGTCGACGCCTTCGTAGGCATTCATCCCATTGGGAATGTGGCCGGTGACGGTCATACCGACTTTGTGTGCATCGGCGCAGATGGCCTTGACGTTGTCGGGCTTCACGGAGCTATAGATCTTGATCTGCTGGAAGCCGGAGTCGTGATAGCGCGTCACCCACGTCTGGGCGTCGGCGGGTGAGTTGACGCGAGTGATGCCGATGGCATAAGGACCGTCGCCATCGACGATTCCGGCAAGCAGCATGTGCGGGCCGAGTGCCTTGCCGCTATTGACCGCATCGCGCACCTGGGTGATGAAGTCGTATTCATTGCCGACATCGCGCACCGTGGTAACCCCGGCGGCGAGATAGATTGGTCCCCACTCGACTTGCTCATAATGAGCGTGCATGTCCCACAGGCCGGGGATGATGTACTTGCCGGTGACATCGATGCGTTGCGCATCGGGCGGCACTTTGACTTTGTCGCTGGGACCGACGGCAACAATTTTTCCGTCAGCCGTGACGACGGTTGCGTTAGGGATCGGAGGCTTCCCGGTGCCGTCGATCACGGTGGCGCCCACAAAGGCGAAAGTTCCAGTGCGTCGGCCGGGAAGTTTCTGGCTCAGTTCAGTAAGAGCAGCCATCTCGTCGCGAGCGGCGCTGGCAACAAACTTGGTGAGGGCGGGCTCGTAATCCTCGCGTACAGCCTCGAAGTGATCGAACTCAGCATCGGTGGAGACCAGCGCGGCCAGATTATTGTTGCTGTCCATCCACAGCGTTTCGATTCCCCAGATCAGGCCTTGCACGGTATAACGCTCGACCTGAATGTTGTGGCCGCCGACATCGATCGTCTCAGCGCCGCGGTCCTGAATTTTCACCGCGCCCGACGGCAGCGTTGGTAGTTCCGCCGGTGAGCCGTGAGTGCGCCAGTAGCGGATGAGTTCCATTTGGACTGCGACGGGAGAATAGCCGGAGATGGTGAAAAAGCTGGCGGGCGTGCTGACGGTGCGCGTGGCTTTGCCTTGGTGAATGGTGGCGCTGCTACCGTCGATGGTGACCTGGGTGTCGATGTCGGACATGCGAGAGGTCTTGCCCTTGATGACGAAGCTCTGCGGCACGTAGCTGTCGGAGGTGCGTAGAGTCGCCGTGAGTGGTACTTTGCTGCCGCGATCGGTGAACTCAAAATCGGATTTCAGGGTGAGCGTGCTGCCGTCAGGCGTGATGGTGTAAGTCTCTTCCCCGATGGGCTGCTCGAATTTATGCAGGCGGAACTTGCCGGACTCGGCAGAAGGCGGATTGGTTTGGGCTGGCAGAACGGCAGGCGAAAAAGCAATAAGCAAAAGGCAAAGACGACGAAGACAAGTCACGCGGATGGTGCCTCCTGAGACAGGTTAGGTTACACCATAGTTAAACGCTGAGCGCGGGGAAGAGTTCTAAGGGACAGAGGCCTACGGGGAAGGTGGCATGCTTATTTTGTCTGAACCGGCTCTCTCCAGTCGGGATGCGAAGTGGAGTAGGTGCGGTTTACCGGCGCAGAGGGACAGTAGCAGGCCTCATAGCTGTCGGGATCGAGAGAACCAATGGCACAGTAAAAACCCCGCAGGCTGGCAGGTGGAACCGGCTCACCGGCGTGAGAAACATTATAAAGCTTGAACCATAAATCGCGGTCCTTATGATTCGCCTGGATCTGGTCGTAAATGGCTCCCAGGCTGGTGGCGTCGAGTTGTGGTTTTCGCCACTTCCGGGAAAACGTGTATTCGTTTTTCCATCGTCCGGCGACGTCGCGGCTGGCATGCTTCAGGTTGGTGAGGTAATAGGTAGTCTGATCGGAAAGAGTTCCGTCGGCGGCGTAGGTCACGATACGAAAAGCAGGATTCTGCCCATAGACAGGTGAAACCGGCGGGTTAATCAGAACGAATGAGGGATTTGAACCGCCGGTATTAATCAGGCGGAAGTCGTCGGTATGGGTATGGCCGGCGAGATTAGCGATGACCGTACCGTCATACTTCTGCAGCAGACCGTCGAACCGCGCCGTCCAGCTGGGAACCCACATAGGAACGATAGCTTGTAAGCAGAGTTGCGCGGTGGGCGCGGCAGTTCCATGCGATAGCGATAAGTATTGCTGGATGGTCGAGTAGCCATCGATTCCGGGCGGAATGTGGAAGACCAGCCACACCTTTTCGTGGGCTTGTTTCGCCTGGCTGAGTTGCGCTTCAAGCCACTCCAGAAGATAGTTGCCGCCGGTGGAAGGCACGGACGCGCAGCCGTCCTGGAAGCTGGCAGCATGGTACTTCTTGGAGAAGAAGACGGTGTTGAGGACGAGGATGCGAATGCCGGGAACGGAGGGGAGCGGAACGTTATAGCTGCCCAGATGCTGCCAACTGTCGACAAAAGCGTCGTCGGCATGAGCCAGGTTGCGGGCGAGGTCGGCAGTGTCGAGCAGAAACATGCCGTAGGGATGAATGCTGTAGTTTCCGCACTCTTCATCGTTATTGCCGATGGCCGGCAGAATCTGAGTATCAGCGAATCGCTGGCGCAACTGTAGAGCGAGAAAGTCGATCGTCTTGCGCACAAACGCGCGATAGTGCTCACGATCGTTGTCGTGCATCGCCTTGGCAAAAGTGGCGGGGAAGTCGTGCGCGAGCAGGTCGCCGGTGATCAGGATGAAGGCGGGATTGGGTAAAGTTTGGCGCATCTGGTTCAGGGCAGACCGCAGCAGCCACCAATTGGTGTCCTGACCATAGCGGCTGAAAGCAGTGAACTTGGACTGATTCAGGATGGACTCCCACTGCGTGGGAGGGGAAGCGGAAAGAGCGCTGACCAGCGCGGGGTCAGCCATGGGATTGAAGTGGATGTCGGAGGTGAGAAGGAACTGATGGGAGTTGCCGGGTGCGGATTGCGCCGAGGCGGTTGAAACCAGCAGCAGGAAAAGAACAGAAGCGAGATAAAGCGCAGGATTGCGGAACAAATCAAACTTGCCGAGTCGCGGCCAGAGCATCGGTCGGTGCACCTCTAACGGTCAAGCGCTTACAGGAATATACGGGAATAGAGAGCGATGTTCGAGGAAGTAATTTTTGGATGGAGGCGCGAGGATTTCTGGTGCGATAGGGGTCCTTCGACTGCGTTCGGCTTCGCCTCACTCCGCTCAGGATGACAGAAGGAAAGCAGGTCCTTCGACTCCGGCGGCGAAGCGCAGCCTGCGCTCAGGATGACACCCATTTGTTGCGGCGCTCAGGATGACAAAACATTTTTTGTAGCGCTCGCTCGGGATGACACTCGATTTTTCTATACGCTCGGGCTGACATATCAGGCGCCAGCGCCTTTCAGAATGCTCATTCTGAGCTTGCGTATGCCATCGTCAATCTGACGCGGGTTGGTGCTTCCGTAACCAAGAATCAGTCCGCTCCTCGCCGGCGGTTTCAAATAGCAACTGGACAAGGGCATTGCGGAAACGCCTCGCCGGGCGGCATGCCTCGACACGGCAACATCGTTCGTGCCGGGAGGCAGCAGCACGACCAGATGCATCCCCGCTTCGGCGCCGACTACCTCGAGCTCGTCGCCCAGGCGCCGCTGAATCGCTTCTACCAGCGCGGATCGCCGCTGCATATAGAGCATGCGCATTTTGCGGATGTGCCGCGCGAAATGTCCTTCGCGGATGAAATCGGTCAGGGCAGCCTGATACAACGTAGAGGAGAATTGGTCGCTGGCGTCGCGCGCGGCGGCGAACGCCTCCACCAGGTCATGCGGAACAACCATGTAACCCAGGCGCAGCGCGGGAAACATCACCTTGCTGAATGTGCCGATGTAAATGACTCGGGCGTCCGTGTCTAAACCCTGCAGCGAGGCAATCGGACGGCCGCCCAACCTATATTCGCTGTCGTAATCGTCTTCAATAATCCAGGCGCCGCTCCGCATGGCCCAATTGAGCAGCAGCATTCGCCGGGTGGCAGTCATAGTGACACCCAAGGGATATTGATGGGAGGGCGTGATGTAGACAGCATGCGCAGTGCGGGCGCGGCGGATTCCTTCGGCTACATCGAGCCCCTCATCATCGACCGGCACGGGGACCAGCTGTGCCCCAGCCATCGACAAGGCCTGGCGCGCTCCGGGATATCCCGGCTCTTCGATCCATACCCGCTCATTGGCATCCAGCAAAACTTGCCCCGAGAGTTGCAAGCCCTGCTGCGATCCGGTGGTGACCAGGACCTGCGAGGGCTCGCAGCGCACAGCGCGAGCTGCGCCCAAATATTCGGCAATGGCTTCGCGGAGCGGTTCATATCCCTTGGCATCTCCATAAGCCATCGATTGCCGTGTAGGTTTTCGGGAATGGCGATTGACCAGCTTGGACCAAACTCTGACCGGAAAATGTTCGAGGGCGGGCAGGCTCACCCGGAATGCCACCAGTTGGGGTGACCAGGTGGGCGGCGGAACGCGCATCCACGCCACGCGCCGCGAGACCCGGCGCAGCGCTCTGTTTTCCAGGTTCTGCCGGGGAGTGCCGGTTTTGGCGATGGCCGGTCTTAATGCATCGTCGGGAATCGAGCGCGCGACACAGGTGCCCGCTCCGACAAATGTTTCGAAGTAGCCCTCGGCATGCAATTGTTCGTAGGCCCCGGAAACGGGTATGCGCGATATTTTCAATTCCGCGGCGAGGCTTCTGGTCGAGGGTACGCGCTGTCCCGGCCGCAGTTGGCCGGCAAGAATAGCCCGGCTGAACCATTCGTACAATTGCCTGTACATCGGAATCTGCCGGCTGGAATCCAGTGCAATAGGTGGCAGAAAACTGGCGGAGATGCGTTTCATTGGGGGTAGAAAGTGGCTATATCGTACCAGACAAGAGTGGCTATTGTGATAGGCCATCGGTAAAGGTAGTTTTTTCGAATGACCCAGTTGACCGAAGACATGAGGAGAGCCTTGATGCCTGCCAGGAAAGCTTGTACTTGCTATGTTCTGTGCGCGGTAGGAATTATCTTTTATGCCAGCCAAGTTTATGCGCGGGGGAACGCGACCGAGGCCGGCACTTTCACGCAGTCTCAAAACTCACAAGGACAGACGGGCGGCGAACAAAATTCGATTAACAAGGAGGCGGGCGGCCAAAACGATTTTGACTTCGAGATTGGCACCTGGAAAATTCACCTGAAAAAGCTCCTGCATCCGTTAACGGGATCCACGACCTGGGTAGAGTTTGACGGCACCTCGTTTACCCGGAAGGTTTGGGATGGCCGTTCTCAAATTGAGCAGTTCGACACCGACAGTCCGGTTGCGGGCCACATCGAAGGTCTGACTCTGCGTCTCTACAATCCCCAGACTCAGCAATGGCGCTTGTATTGGGCCAACAGCAAGAATGGCACTCTGGACCCGCCGCAGATCGGCGAATTCAAGAACGGACGCGGAGAGTTTTATGCGCAAGACACGCTGAATGGAAAAAGTATTTTGATTCGATTTATCTGGAGCAACACCACCACCAATACGCCCCATTTTGAACAGTCGTTTTCGGCGGACGGGGGCAAGACGTGGGAGTTGAACTGGATTACGGACCAGACGCGGGTGCCGGAGGAATCTGAGAAAGCGGCTGCGGCCTCGACGGTGGCAGCAGATTCAGGAGTGAAAGCAACCTCGGCGCAGCGGGATGGTCAGCACGATTTTGACTTCGAGATTGGTACGTGGAAGAGTCATCTGCGGCGGCTGGTACATCCCATGACCGGTTCTACGACTTGGGCCGAGTATGACGGTACCACCGTGGTTCGCAAAGTATGGAACGGGCGCGCGAATCTGGTGGAGCTCGAAGTCGATGGCCCGGCCGGTCACATAGAAGGTCTGTCACTCCGCTTGTACAATCCTCAATCCCACCAATGGAGTCTGAATTTTGCCAACCGCAAAGTCGGTGTGCTGGCTGCCCCGCCGACGATTGGCGAATTCAAGAATGGACGCGGCGAATTCTACGACGCGGAACTGCTGAACGGCCGGGCGATCCTGGTTCGCTTTGTTATCTCGGACGTTACTCCGGATTCGTGTCATTTTGAGCAGTCGTTCTCCGGCGATGGGGGCAAGACCTGGGAAGTCAATTGGATTACGACCGACACGCGGGTGAAAGACCAACCGGAGACGGCCCAATAAGGAAGCTCTCAAGTGTGGCGGAGTTCCTCAGTGGCTAAAGCCGACATGATTGTGCGACACTTACGGACCGCCTGAAAGGCCGTCCCCTTCAAATATTGGACTTAACCAGGATTTTCTTAACGGTTGAGGATGTCTGAATGATCGTCGAAATGCGTACTTATAAGCTGAAGCCGGGAACGCGCGCACGTTTTCTGGAAATATTCCGATCTAAGTCGATTCCGGCGCATGACGAAATTGGAATGAAAATACTCGGGCCATTTCTTGCGATCGAGGATCCCGATACTTTCTTCTTTATGCGCGGCTTTGCTGATCTGGTGTCACGCGAGTCGATGAAGGCCAAGTTTTACGAGGGAGAACTGTGGAAGAACGAACTGGAAAGTGTTTTGATGCCCATGATCGAAAAGTACGAGGTCGTTCTAGTGGAAGACCCGGAGGGGTTGATGCGGTGGTCGTGATCGCGGCGAGTGCGATGAGGATTGCCGGTTCTGGTCGGCGATCAGGTCGCTGACGAAGACGGCCCTAAACTTAGTGATGCAGGGGATTGTCGCGGCCGTTAACGGAAGAACTATGCAGTCTTGCGTTTGAAGGCTCGATACAGAGCGAGCAGGACAATCGCTGCAGCCAGCGAGAGGAAGAATCCGGGAGCGTCGCCGGGATGCCACCAACCAAACTGGCGCCCGATCAGCACTGCGATCAGCGCGCCGGCGATACCGATGAGCGTCGCGCCCACGAATCCGGTGGGCGACTTGCCCGGCAGAAGCAGCTGGGCACACATACCGACAATCCATCCGACAAAAACCAGAATGATGATACGCAAGTTCGTTCTCCTAGACTGGTGGCTCAGCGTAATCATTAGCGTTGGGTTATGCAAACGGCTTGGCGGAACCCAGGGCCGACGGACCGCGAAGAGGAGTTCGGGCGGAGTTTTCCTCGTGATCCACATCAATTCACATGGTTGCACAGGCGATATCGGTTGAATCCGGGGTGCGGCAGGGCTAGAGTCCGAGAAGCCGTCGCCAGTCGCGGAGGGGCAGGGGTCGGTTAGGAATGTTCGTTCGCGAGGGCAAGTAGCGCGCGGCGGGGTTCGCGTAGGGCCTCGAATGATGGTGATCGCGGTTGGCGAACGAGCGCTGCCGACTGGTAATAACCAGGGAAATTGCCGGCTGAGCAAGAGGATTTAGGTGTGGCTCGGCATAGTGGCGCGAACGTCGGGATAGCCCAGGAGCCGCAGCTCGTTACTCGGCTGGTTTCCACTTGGACATGGTAAAATAACAATATATGGTATTAGGTGCTTGACATCCACAAGATGGTGGGTTTACTGTTCGCTTCCAAGGTTGGATTTTGAAGAACTCAGAAAGTCCTCCCCCGAAGGCTCGATGCGGGCAGAGGTGACCCGCATACGGCCGGTTGTCAAACCTCCGTGCTGCAAAATTCTCGTCCCCTGCGAGACGCCTGCAGCTCAAGCGAGGTTGGTACCGAACCCAGGGTAACACTCTCCGCGGTTTGCGAGAGACATAGCTGAGCCGACGAAGTCATCGCCAAGTCGATGGCATCTGCGGTGTTCCTTTTCAAGTCGAGTTGCCTGGTCGTGCGGAGCGTCCCGTTCGACCCGGCTGTTTTTGCGGTGACATCAACCGGGGGCCTCATTCTCTGCCAGCGAGCCAGCCAGAGGGGGGCCCCCACAACCTTTGTAGCGGCCACCTCGCTTTCGGAGCGAGTAATTAAGGCTGACCGGACAAGGCCAGCCAAGTTTTCTCCGTCTGGCTGAGGTCCGGGCAGCGCGAACCCGGGCAGCATAAGCATCAACACGCACCACAGCATTCATAACGGTATCTATAATTTCTCAGGGAGCAAGCACCATGGCCGATATCACCACTACCACCACCACAACGAGCGCCACCGTCCCCGCGACCAAGAAGCCAGCGCCCGGCCTGACTCATCACACTCGTCCCGGCCTGACCTTCAACCGTTTCTTCACCACTGCCGGCGTTTCGCCCTATGACGAGCTGGAGTGGGAACTGCGCACTGCGCAAATCACCGACTCGCAGGGCGGCATCATCTTCGAGCAGAAAGACGTCGAGGTCCCCAAGGACTGGTCGATGACGGCGACCAACATTGTGGCCAGCAAATATCTGCATGGCCCGCTAGGCACGCCCGAGCGTGAGAACGGTGTCCGCGCCCTAGTCACTCGGGTTGCTGAGACCATTCGCGATTGGGGCATTGCCGGCGGATATTTCCGCACCGCCGAAGACGCGGCCATCTTCCACGACGAGCTAGCCCATCTGCTGTTGCAGCAGAAAGCGGCCTTCAACTCGCCGGTATGGTTTAACGTTGGCTGCGATCGCATCGAGCCTGACTCCGACGCGCGCAACTGGCACTGGAATCCCCAGGCCCTTCGCGTAGAATACGGCGTCACCGGATATCGCACGCCGCAGTGTTCGGCCTGCTTCATCAACTCAGTGCACGATTCGCTCGACTCCATTCTCACCTTGGCCAAGACCGAAGGCATGCTCTTCAAATGGGGATCAGGCACGGGCACCAACCTGTCGCCGCTGCGCTCCTCCACCGAATCGCTTTCCGGAGGCGGCACCGCCAGCGGTCCGCTGAGCTTCATGAAAGGCTTCGACGCTTTCGCCGGCGTCATCAAGAGCGGCGGCAAGACGCGTCGCGCCGCCAAGATGGTCATCCTTAACGTCGACCATCCCGACATCATGGAGTTCATCGAGTGCAAGCAGAAGGAAGAAGCCAAGGCTTGGGCGCTCATCGAGATGGGCTACGACGGCAACGGCCCTGACAGCGATGCCTACTCCTCCATCTTCTTCCAGAACGCCAACAACTCGGTTCGCGTGACCGACGACTTCATGTACGCCGTGCTGCGCGACAGCGAATTCTCCACCCGCGCGGTGAAAGACGGCCGTCCGGTCAAGACCATCCGCGCCCGCGAGCTGATGCGCAAGATCTCCGACGCCACCTGGCATTGCGGCGATCCCGGCATGCAGTACGACACCACGGTCAATCGCTGGCATACTTCGAAGAACACGGCGCGCATCAACGCGTCCAATCCTTGCAGCGAGTACATGTTCCTCGACGACTCGGCTTGCAATCTGGCTAGCCTTAACTTAATGAAGTTCGCGCCCAACGGCACGTTCGATGTCGAGGCCTATCGCTACGCCTGCGCCGTCATCATTACCGCGCAGGAAATTCTGGTCGACAACAGCGGCTATCCCACCGAGGCAATCGGCAAGAATTCGCACGACTATCGTCCACTGGGATTGGGCTACGCCAACCTGGGCGCGCTGCTGATGGCTGCGGGTCTGCCCTACGACTCCGATGCCGGACGCGACTATGCTGCCTGCGTCACCGCCATCATGTGCGGCGAAGCCTATCTGCAATCATCGAAGATCGCCGAGTTCTGCCAGCCGCTGGCGCCGGCAACGGATATTGTTCGCAGAGAACTAGGGTTCGAAACGCGCGAGGACGCCAACACCGCTCGCACCACGAAATTGTCATCACGAGGAGGCCTTCAGGCCGACGAGGGATCTGCTTTCCGTCCTGAGTCGGAAGGTCCTGCCCTGTCACGAAAAACAGATCCCTCGCCTGCGGCTCGTGATGACAATTCTTCTAGTTCACGCGGCTCCACTGACAACCGGCAACTGACAACTGAAAACTTCAAGGGCGCTGCCTGCCCCGGCTGGTACATCAACCGCGAACCTTTCCTCGATGTCATCCGCATGCATCGCGCTTCGGTCAACAACATCAACCGCACCAACGTTCCCGCGTCGCTCTACGAAGCCAGTAAGGATTGCTGGGACGAAGCGCTGAAGAATGGCGAGAAGTTTGGCTATCGCAACGCTCAGGTAACCGTGCTGGCGCCCACCGGAACCATCGGATTCATGATGGATTGCGACACCACCGGCATCGAGCCTGACTTGGCGCTGGTGAAGTATAAGAAGCTGGTCGGCGGCGGCATGATCAAGATCGTCAACAACACCGTGCCCGCCGCGCTCTTCAAGCTGGGCTATACCTCCGACCAGATCAACGCCATCGTTAGCTACATCGACGCTACCGGCACCATCGAAGGCGCGCCCGCGATCAAAGACGAACACCTGGCGGTCTTCGACTGCTCCTTCAAGCCATCGAAAGGCACACGCACCATTCACTATCTTGGCCACCTGCGCATGATGGCTGCGGCCCAGCCGTTCATCTCCGGCGCAATTTCCAAGACCATCAACATGCCTGAGTCGGCCACGGTCGACGAGATCACCGAAGCCTACCTCCAGGCCTGGAAGCTGGGCCTGAAGGCGGTCGCCATCTATCGCGACGGCTCGAAGAAGGCGCAGCCGTTAAGCTCGATGGGTTCGGCCACGTCGAGGGGCGGCGCATCCGAAAGTAAAGCTGTCATCCTGAGCGAGCGCGACCCAAGAACGGGTGTCATCCTGAACGAGCGCAGCGAGTCGAGGGACCTCTCTGCTGTCAAGGAGTCCGTCGACGAAGCCGCCGCTCCTCCGCGCGCCATCCGTCACCGTCTGCCCGACGAGCGTCTCTCCATCACGCACAAATTCAGCGTGGGCGGACACGAAGGCTATCTCACCGTAGGCCTCTACAAAGACGGCATGCCGGGAGAGTTGTTCATCACCATGGCCAAGGAAGGCTCGACCGTCAGCGGCCTGATGGACAGCTTTGCCTGCGCGGTCTCCCTGGCTTTGCAGCACGGTGTTCCACTCAAGCTGATGTGCGAAAAATTCGCGCATACCCGCTTCGAGCCCAGCGGCTGGAGCCACAACCAGGACATCGGCTACGCCAAGTCGATCATGGATTACATCTTCCGCTGGCTGCAGCTGCGCTTCCTCACCGGCCAGCAGCAGGCATTGTTCGACGGCCTGCGTCCCAAGTACGTCAACGCTCCGCCGCCCGGCGTGCCCGACGAAAACGGCTACGGCCAAAAATCCTTCGGCGATCTGCTGCCGAGCGAGGGCGAGCCCGGTTCTGCGTTGTCATCACGAGGCGAAGCCGAGGGATCTGCTTTTGGTGGGTCATCGCGAAGCGAGCTCCCTGCTGAGGTGTCATCCCGAGCGCAGCGCAGCGGAGCCGAGGGACCTGCTTTCCCCGGCGGCGCGCTCACCGGCCACCATCACGCCTCCGACGCCCTGAAAGACCTGATCGACCTGGGCGACGCCCCCACCTGCCACGTCTGCGGCGCCATCATGACAAGAAACGGCAGCTGCTACCGCTGCAACGAATGCGGTAGCACTAGCGGATGTTCGTAAGGTGGAAGGCGGGTCGTCCAGCTAAGTACGTACTCCGGTGAAGAACAGCAGCTCCATCGGCTGCGCTCGGAATGACACCAAGAGGCCTGCGGCGGGAACCAACCACACAAGGTGTCATCCCGACCGACCCCGCTTTAGCGGGTGAGTGGAGGGACCTGCTGTCCTGTGCGGCGTGTCACTGTCTTCCTGCCAGGGTAGAGGCGGCGATTGGCCGGGAAAACAGTTGAAGCGGTGGCGACGGGAGAAAAAGGTCATGCTGATCGAGCGAGAGAATCCGACTTGGGAAGATTTGTCGGCGGAGGGGGGAAAACCGGTCCGTATGCGAATCGTAGCTCCTGCCCGGTGATGGGACAGCAGGTCCCTCAGCTGCGCTCGGGATGACATCAATCACAACCAACGAAAATCCTCGCCCCAAGCCAAAACCGAGCCGGGAACGGGGAACCAACTCGCGTCTTAAACTCGAAAATGCCTTTTCAACTCCTGATATGGTCCAGCAGCGTTCCCTGGCTATCAACCAGCGAGATGTCGAGCGCCGGAGCGCCCATGGCGTGCGTTGAGCAGCTGAGGCAAGGATCGTAAGCCCGCACCAGCGCCGACACCCGGTTCAGCATGCCTTCCTGGAGGCGATCGCCGTGGATGAAGTGCTCGCTCACCTGGCGCACGCCGTCGCTGATGGCGCGGTGGTTGTGTCCGGTGGCGACAATCAGGTTAGCCCAGACGATGGCGCCGTTCTCGTCGACTTTGTAGTGATGGATGAGCGTGCCCCGCGGCGCTTCGATCATGCCTACGCCTTCCAGCGCGTTGACTCCCGCAGTGGCGCGGACGTGCGTGTCGAGCACATCGGGCTCCTGCAGCAGGACTTTCATGCATTCCAGGGCGTACAGCACTTCGATCAGGCGCGCGTAGTGATAGAGGAACGAGCTATGGGCGAGCCGGCCAAAGCGCTGGCGAAATTCCGTCAGCTCGGCGTCGGCGCGCGGCGTGCCCATGGCTTCCGCCGTGTTGATGCGGCCCAGCGGTCCCACGCGATAAATGCCTGCCGGATAACCCAGCGGCCGGTAGAAGGGCGCTTTCAGGTAAGAGTTGTTGACCGTGGCCTCAGCGACGAACTGGGAATAATCTTCCGCGGCCACGTCTTGCACCACGCTGCCATCGGCCGCCCGGAAGCGCAGCACGCCGTCATAGAGCTGGAGGTTGCCGGCGTGATCGACCAGCCCGGCATACAAGGTTGGCGCGGAGCCGAAGTTGGCGATCTCCTCGGCGAACAAGTCCAGCACACCCTTGAAGATGCCCACAGTTTTTTCGGTGGTGGCAAAAGCCTGCGGAATGGCCGCCAGAAAACGGTCGCGAGCCTGCAACGTCATAGGCGAGCGCACGCCGCCGGGCACGATCCACGCCGGATGCACCCGTTCTTCGGCCAGCCCTTCGATGATCTGCAAGCCGAACTTGCGCAGATCGATCCCGGCGCGTGCCAGCTCGGGATTAGCTTCGATCACCCCGGCCACGTTGCGGATCGCAGGATCGCTGTCCATGCCCAGCAGCAGGTCGGGCGCCGACAGATAGAAGAAGCTGAGCGCGTGCGACTGCACAATCTGGGCGCAGTGAATGATCTCGCGCAGCAGTTGCGCGGGGCGCGGAATGCGCACCGCCATAATGGCGTCACAGGCCTTCGACGACGCCAGCTGATGGCTGATGGGACAGATGCCGCAGATGCGCGAGGTAATGCCCGGCATCTCGTAATAGGGACGGCCCTCGGTAAATTTTTCGAAGCCGCGGACCTGCGTCACCTGGAACTGGGTGTCGGTTACTTTGCCGGCATCGTCCAGCTGAATGGTGATTTTGGCATGGCCCTCAATGCGGCTTACCGGCTCAATCGTAATGCTCTTCATCGCCGCTCCTATCCGAACTTGATCTTGGCGTTCGCCTCTGGCTTGCGGCCATCCAGCAGGTTATTCAAAAATCCGGCTATCACCTTGTTGGGTGGCGGACAGCCCGGCAGACACACGTCGACCTTCACAAAGTCCTGCGCCGGACGCGCCTGCTTGGCCAGTTGCGGCAATTCGACGTCGGGAATGCACGCTCCCTCGTCTGCGCCCTCAACATAAATCCGCTGCAGCAGCTTGTTTACCGGAACCGTGTTGCGCATCCCAGCTACGTTGCCGGTCACGGCGCAATCGCCCAGCGACACCAGCAGCTTGCTGCGCGCCCGGATCTGTTGCAACTTGTCCACGTCTTCCTGGGTGCTGATCGCGCCTTCCAGCAGGGTGACGTCAACGTCATCGGGAAATTCCTGCGCGTCCACCAGTGGGCCGTAAACGATGTCGACTTTGCGCACGATAGGAATGATGGCCCCGTCCAGATCGAGCAGCGACATGTGGCAGCCCGAGCAGCCATCCAGCCAGACCGTGGCCAGCTTCAGCTTCTTCATACCGCCGCTCCTCTCCGGTGGGCCAGTGCGGTGATCGGCGTCGTCGACCGCACCATTTCCTCCACCGCCTTACCCTTCTCCACAAGGGCCCCGGTCGGACAGGCCTGCACGCACTTGCCGCAGTTGGTGCAGCTGGCTGCCTCGCCCCACTTCTGATTCAGGTCAGGAACGATGCGCGCATTAATGCCGCGCGAAATCATCTCCCACACATGAGCTCCCTCGATCTCGGCGCAGGCGCGCACACAACGGGTGCACAAAATGCAGCGGTTATGATCGAGCACAAAGCGGGGGTGGGAAAGATCGACCGCCAGACGGGGATAGTTGTAGGCAAAGCGCACGCTGGTCACGCCCAGGTTGTACGCCATTTCCTGTAACTCGCAATGTCCGTTGGTCACGCACACCGCGCACACATGATTGCGTTCCACCAGCAGCAACTCAACGGTCATGCGGCGATAGCGCGACAAGCGGGCCGAGGTAGTGGCCACCGACATGCCGTCCTGCGCCGGAGTCGTGCAGGCTGGGAACAGCCGGTCGACCCCAGACAGCTCGACCATGCACAGGCGGCAGGCTCCCACCGGGCTCAGTCCCTCCAGGAAGCACAGCGTGGGAATAGATTTCCCGCTGGCGCGCGCCGCATCGAGGATGGTTTGACCCTCCAGCGCATCTACCAGCTCGCCATCGATACGCAGCGAGATTTTCTTTTGCGGCAAGGCTCGACTCCTTACTTGCAATCTTGTCATCCCGACCGCAGCGAAGCGGAGCGGAGGGATCTGCGGTTCTTAGTACCAATTCGTCTCAAATCGTGCAACGAACTTCTGACTCACCAACCTCACCGCGGCCCAAGGTCCGGCCACCCCGGGCGCATTGTTCTTTCTAGAGAGAAACTTCCACCGCCGCGTCACAGCGCAGGCAGCGGCAGCATTCCTCGTGGGTCTCTTCCGGCGACAGCCCGATGGTCACTTCGTCGAATGAGCTGGCGCGTTCCCGTGCCGGTACCGCGTGGGAATGATGGCGCCCGCTCTCGCTCGGCTCCTTGGGCGGTATCTGCCCGAACTGTATGGAACGGAAGAGCAGCTCCCAGCGCTCGGAATCCATTAGCTGTTTATCGATGGCGCGGGCAGCCTGCTTGCCATATCCCATGGCATTCGACACATTCGAGGCGCCCGTGATCAGGTCGCCGCCGGCAAAGAAGTGCGGCCGGCTGGTTTCCAGCGTGAAGTGGTCAACCTCGACCGTCCCGCCACCCGTGATCTGCAAGCCCGAAGCCTTGGCGAAATCCAAGTCGACCGTTTCCCCCACGGCCACGATTACGGTGTCGCAGTCCAGGATCTGGACCTGGTCGGTCAGAATCGGTTTGCGCCGCCCGGAGCGGTCATACTCGCCCAGCCGGGTTTGTACCACTTCCAGCGCTTTCACGTTGCCTCTGGCATCGCCGATGATGCGATGGGGCGCCGCCAGAAAAACAATCTTCGCCCCTTCTTCCTCGGCCGCTAACGTCTCTTCTTCGATGGCCGGCATGTCCTTGCGTTCCCGGCGATAAGCTATGGTGACGCTGGCGCCCAAGCGTAAGGCGGTGCGCGCTGAATCGATGGCTGCGTTGCCCCCGCCGATTACCACCACCTTGCGGCCCAGGTTCACGTCCTCGTTCTTCGACACCTGCTCCAGGAAGGTCAAGGCCGGAAGCACGCCTTTCAGCTCCGTTCCCGGCAGGTATACCCACGATTCCTTCCAGGTTCCAATTGCCAGGCAAACCGCATCGAACTGCTCGTCCAGATCGTTGAGCGAGATATCGAAACCAATCCGGGTGTTCAGGATGAACTTCACTCCCAGCCGTTCGATAAGTTCGATTTCACGCCGCAATACCGGTTTGGGCAGGCGATATTCAGGAAGCGCAAAGCGAAGCATTCCGCCCGCCTCGGCCAGCGAATCGAATACCGTTACGTCGTGCCCCAGCAGAGTCAGGTAAAACGCCGCCGTCAGTCCCGCAGGTCCAGCGCCCGCTACTGCGATCTTGCGTCCGGTAGGCTCCAGCTTGCGGGCCGCTACGCGCTTTACCGCGTCTTCAAAGCGGTCGCCCAGCAGAATGTGATCGGCGACGAAGCGATGTACCTCGCGCATATTGACCGGGTCGTCAATGTTTTGCCGCCGGCAGCGCTTGCCGCAGGGATGCTGGCAGACGCGTCCCGTGGAACACGGCAGCGGATTGTCCATGATGATGGATTCGAAGGCATCTTCCATCCGCCCCTCTTTGTACAGCTCGAGGAAGCGGGGGATGTTCATGTGCAGGGGACAACTGTTCTCGCAGGGCGACAGGGCCAGCTCAGAGCAGATGCCTGCCACGCAGCGATGGGAGACGATGTGGTCCTCGAACTCCTGCCGGAAATGCCGCATGGTGGTCAGCACCGGGTTGGGCGCGGTTTGGCCCAGCCCGCACAGCGAACAGTCGCGGATGTAGCGGCTCAACTCGTCCAGCCGGTCCAGTTGGTCCATTCGTCCCGACCCGACCGTAATGCGGTTCAGGATCCGCAAGAATTTGTTCAGGCCCACCCGGCAGGGAATGCACTTGCCGCATGATTCCGAGTTGGTGAACTCTACGAAGTAACGGGCTACATCGACCATGCAGTTGTCTTCGTCCATCACCACCATGCCGCCCGAGCCCATGATGGCGCCCAGTTGGGCCAGGCTCTCGTAGTCCACCGGCGTATCGAACATCTCGCCGGGAATGCAGCCGCCGGACGGGCCTCCGGTTTGGATCGCTTTTATGCTGCGCCCATCCAGGCCGCCGCCGCCGATGTCGTAGATAAACGTCTTGAGCGGAGTTCCCAGCGGCATCTCCACCAGTCCGCTGTTGTGCACCTTGCCGACCAGCGAGAATACTTTGGTTCCCGAACTCTTGGCGCTGCCGGTCTCGGTGAACCACGCTGGCCCTTTGGTGATGATGGGTGCGACGTTATACCAGGTCTCAACATTATTAATGTTGCTGGGTTTTCCCCAGAGACCTTTCTGCGCGGGAAATGGCGGGCGTGGCCGGGGACGTCCCGCTTCGCCTTCCAGGGATGCGATCAGCGCCGTTTCTTCGCCGCACACAAACGCGCCCGCACCTTCCACCAGCTGGATGTCGAAGTTGAAGCCCCGGCCCAGGATGTTGTCGCCCAGCAAACCATACTCGCGCGCCTGCTCGATGGCGCGATTCAGCCGATGCACCGCCAGCGGATATTCGGCGCGCACATAAATGATGCCCTGGCCGGCGCCCATCACATATCCGCCGATGGTCATGCCTTCCAGCAGCGAGTGAGGGTCGCTCTCGATCTCGTTGCGGTTCATATAAGCGCCCGGATCGCCCTCGTCGGCGTTGCAGATAATGAACTTCTGGTCCGAGACCGCTTTGCGCAAGAACTCCCACTTGTTGCCTGCCAGAAAACCGGCGCCGCCGCGGCCGCGCAGCTTGGAAGCCTTGATCTGCTCGATCACGCTCTCCGGCTTGTCGTCGATCAGCGTCTTATAAAGCGCCTGATAACCGCCGACGCCGATGTACTCCTCGATGTCGTCGGGATTGATCAGCCCGCAATTGCGCAGCACGATCTTCTTCTGGCCTTTGAAGAACGGCACTTCGTTCCACGACGGCACTTCGGGATATCCGTGTCCGTAGCGGACGGAGCCGGTGATGTGGTCCCACTCTTCGATCTTGCAATACACCAGCTCGGGATTGATGCTGCCGGTGGCAATGTCGTGCACAATGCGTCCCGCGTCATTGGCCTGGATGCGATGCAGAATGAGCAGGGGATTCCCCGGCACGCGCACGTTGACCAGCGGTTCCTGGTAGCACGCCCCGAAACATCCCACGCTGGTTAGATAAAAATCGGTGCCGCTGCGCTCAATCACTTCCATGAACGCGTGATACAGACCTTCGGCGCCGTTGCCGCGTCCGCAAGTGCCCATGCCGATGGCGATCCGCGGAACCGGCGGCATCAATTTCCCCAGGCCGGTCTCACGCACAGCGTTGAATACGCCAATGTCCTCAATACGCGGCATCAGTCATTCTCCCGTTCCAGCGACCGGACTTCGCGCTGCAAAGTCCGTTCGTTCACATGCCCGCAGATGCGATGATTGATCTCCACTACGGGAGCCAGCGCGCACTGTCCGAAGCAGGCCACCGTGCGTACCGTGAATTTCTGGTCGGGCGTGGTCAGGGTAAGCTTGTCGGAATCGCCGCCTTCGTCCGCTTCCAGGCCCAGCCCAAGTTCCAGCCGCAGAGTTTCCAGCAGCGCTCGCGAATTGCGGGTGTGGCAGGCCGTCCCCCGGCAGATGCAGACAGTGTTGTCGCCCTGGGGTTCCAGGTTGAATAAGGCGTAGAACGTGGCCACGCTGTATACCCGCGACAGCGGGATGTCGAGCTTGTTGGCGATGTAGCGCAGCGTATCCAGAGGCAGGTACTTGTGCGTGTGCCGTTCCTGCACTGCCTCCAGAATGCCGAGCAATTCGCCGGGCTGCCCGCTGTGTTTGCTTATGACTTGGTCGATGAACGCCTGTTCAGCGTTTTCAGTGGAAATTTGGGCGGTTGCCATGTGCCTGGCACTCCTTTCCGGAATGAGAGACCAGCACTTCTCGGAACCTGCAGCGCGATTCTGGGTAGAGAAGGGAGGTTGAGAGCTTCCCTTGCGCTTACCAGTTCCTTATGGGTTCTAAGATTGCACACCGGATGCCGGGAACTCGGTGCTCTGCATCACGCAAAAGCGTGACCAGGCAGCATTGAGATGAGAGTGCAGAAATGTAAAATTCGAAACCTCGCTTGCTGGATGGGCTGTATCAATTTTCCGATGGCGGACGTTGAGCGGAACTGCTCTCTGATTCTTCCAGACGCTGGCGAATGTAACTCCAGTCGGGAACGAACGCCCGTCGTTCCGCCGCGGCTTCGCGATCAGCCTCCCGTTCCACGTATCCCGCCCGCCACCACAGGAAGATCGCCAGCAGGCAAAGAAATACGCAGAGGTAATAGCTGGGATATCCGACGTAGGCGCTGAAGGCAGCCAGGCACAGCACCAGCCACGATGCCAGATAGCGCCGGTAACGCAGCACGGCTCGCGACCGCAACTCTTCCAGCTGATTCCACTCCCACAGTTGCGCTTTGGCCATCTCCAGACGCAGCCGCTCGGCATCGTCCGTGGTCAGGCGAATGGGAGGCACCAGGTCAGTGCCATCGCCCGACAGCACCAGGTTTGAGCCTTCCAGCTGGATTTCAAATCCGCGCACTTCGGTGCGCACGGCAGTGCTGTTCGAATACAGCGATCCTTCGCGATCGCCCGCAATTGTCATCTGTTTCCTATTTCACGACCGGCGAAGACATATTTAAATGCTTTTAATTCGTCCCTCAACAGAAACCCAGGCTAGTCGCTAGTCGCTGCTGGTCCTCACCGCAATCCCCAGCTCCTTCAACTGCCGTTCACTGACCGGCGTGGGCGCGTCCACCATCAGGTCGACCGCCTTGGCCGTCTTGGGGAACGGAATCACTTCGCGCAAGCTTTCCGCGCCGGCCAGGATCATCACAATACGATCCAGCCCCAGCGCAATTCCGCCGTGCGGCGGAGTGCCGTATTGCAGTGCCTCCAGGAAGAACCCGAAGCGCGCCTGCTGCTCCTCGGGCGACATGCCCATCGCCTTGAAGATCTTGCTCTGAATGTCCTGCCGATGGATACGGATCGACCCCGAACCCAGCTCAGTGCCATTCAGCACCACGTCATAAGCCAGTGATCGCACTGCGCCGGGGTCGCTCTCCAGCTTGTCCATGTCCTCTTCGTGCGGCGAGGTGAAGGGATGATGCGCGGCGTTCCAGCGTCCTTCGGCCTCGTCCCATTCGAACATCGGAAAATCCGTGACCCACAGAAGCCGAAAGTTGCCCTGCTTGAACGCGCCATGCCGCTCGGCATATTTCTGTCCCAACGCGAGCCGCAATTGTCCCGCTGCCACATAAACTGCGTGGGCCTGTTGACGCGCCTTCGAGGTGCTCGCATCTTCCGTGCGCTTGGCTCCCGCGACCACCACCAGCAGGTCTTCGGCATTCGGCTTGGCGATCTCGCGAATCTTCGCGGCCGCCTCAGGGAACGATTTTTCCAGCCGCTTGATGTCTTCGAACACCTTGGCGTCTTTGCGGTCGCCGAACATGGCCTTGATCTCGTCGCGCTCTTTACGCGACAGCTCTCCAACTTTAGGGATGACGATGGCGACAATCGGCAGCTCCGGATCGACGTGCAGCGTCTCCAGATTCTCCGGCGCAAACGCGTGACGCACGTCAGCCATGCATGGCAGTCGCAGGTCGGGCTTGTCGATGCCGTACAGGCGGATCGCCTGGTCATAGGTCATCTGCGGAAACGGCGTGTGCAGGTCGACCCCGATGGCCGAGAATGCCGCTTTCAGAAAGCCCTCGACTGTGTGAAAGACCATCTCCGGCCGCCCGAAGCTGATCTCCAGATCGATCTGGGTGAACTCCGGCTGGCGATCGGCACGCAAATCTTCATCGCGGAAGCAGCGCACAATCTGGAAATATTTGTCGAAGCCCGAGATCATGAGGATCTGCTTGAACAGTTGCGGCGACTGCGGTAGCGCGTAGAACTCGCCCGGATACACGCGGCTGGGAACGAGGTAGTCGCGCGCGCCCTCGGGAGTGGATCGCGTCATGAACGGTGTCTCGATTTCGTAGAAGCCCTGCGCGGTCAAATGCTCGCGAATGGCGATTGCCACTTTATGACGCAGTTGAATATTGCGCTGCAAGTCAGGTCGCCGCAGATCGATATAGCGATACTTCAGACGCACTTCTTCGTTGGCCAGTACGGAATCGCTGGGCGAAAAGGGCAGCGTCTTGCAATCGTTTAGCAGCCGCAGTTCGTCCGCGATCAGCTCGACTTCGCCGGTAGAAATGTTCTTGTTGACCGTGGGGGCATCGCGCAGCTTCACATGGCCGATCACGGCGAGAACAAATTCCGAGCGTACGGCATTGGCCTTGTCGTGGACCTCGGCGCCGGCGTCGGCAGTGACCACGACTTGCGTGATGCCACTGCGGTCGCGCAAGTCAAGAAAGATCAGATTGCCGAGGTCGCGCCGGCGGTTCACCCATCCCATGAGCACAACTTTCGAGCCCGCATCCGAGGCTCGCAGTTCGCCACACATATGAGTCCGTTTCAGATCACCTAAGAAATCGAGCATATGGTCCTTGCATGAAGTCATCCCACGAATGAATCTGGTTTGTATCAGGGCACGACTTTCAGTCGTGCCATCGCGGCTCCTCTTTATATGTTGTCATCCCGACCGAGCGGCCTCACCTGCGAGCAGAGGGAACGGCTGTTTGCCGACCGACAAGCAGGTCCCTCGACTCCGCTACGCTCCGCTCGGGATAGCAATCTTTAATGGGAACTGCTTCTTCTATTTTCTCAGGTATTGGGCGAGTTCGGCGCGCGGCACCTGTTTCTGTTCACCGGTGGCAAGATTTTTCACCGCAAACTGATTGGCGGCAACTTCGTTCTCGCCGACAATTACGATGTAGCGGGCACCAGCTTTCTCCGCCAGCTCAAACGATTTCTTCAGTCGAAATGTCTCGTCGCCAAGATCGGCGCTGATACTGTCGCGGCGCAACTCGCGCGCCAACTTAAGAGCGTGCAGATTCATTCCACCGCCCAGCGGAGCGACTAACGCGTCAATCTTTGCGGCCGCTTGCTCGCCTTGGGTTTGCAGCGCCAGAATCAAACGATCTTCGCCGATAGCAAATCCGATCCCCGGCGCCTTCGGTCCTTCCAGCGATTCGGAAAGTCCATCGTAACGGCCACCGCCCAGCACGGCACTTTGCGCGCCCAAGCCCCCGTGGGTGAACTCAAACGTGGTGCGCGTGTAGTAATCCAGTCCGCGAACCATGCGCTCGTTGATCGAATAAGGAACGCCAACGGCATCCAGCATGGCACGCACGGCCGCGAAATGTTCGCGGCAGGGCTTGTCGAGATACTCGCCAATCTTGGGCAGCTTCTCGATGATCGGCTGGTCCTCGGGATGTTTGCAGTCGAGCACTCGCAGCGGATTGGTTTCTGCTCGGCGCTGGCAATCGGCGCACATCAAATGCACGACGGGCTGCAACGCTTCGCGCAGAGCCTGGTTGTAGCGCGCCCGATCTTCGGCACAGCCCACCGAATTGAGCTGCAAGCTCCAGCCGCTCAAGCCAACTTCATCCAGCAACGTGGCCAGCATCTCCAGCACTTCGGCGTCACGCGCCGGTGACTCGCTGCCCGCAGTCGGTGGACCAATCATCTCCGCGCCGATCTGAAAGAACTGGCGATAGCGCCCCTTCTGCGGACGCTCGCGGCGAAACTGCGGTCCGATGTAATACAGCTTCTGCAGCGTGCCTTTTTTGTCGAGACCGTGCTCAATGTAGGCACGAACCACGCCCGCAGTGTTCTCCGGACGCAAGGTCAGCGACTGCGCTTTCTCGCTTTGGGCGCGCGCCTTGTCTTCCCAGGTGAACATCTCTTTGGAGACGATGTCGGTTTCTTCGCCGACGCTGCGCGAGAACAAGGCCGTGTCTTCGAAGATGGGCGTGCGGATTTCGTGATAGTTGTAGCGCGCAAACACGTCGCGCACCTTGGCCTCGACCCGGTTCCATAGGTCGGTATCGGGCGGGAGAAGATCGCGAGTTCCGCGGACGGCTCTAATCATAAGATCCAGTTGTCAGTTGCCGTGGTCAGTTGTTAGTGAACTGCAGCGGCGTCAATGGGAGAAACTGACAACCGACAACTGGCAACTATTTTTTCATTTCTGCCAGGTAATTTTCCTTATATCCCAGATAATTCCGGCCGTAGCGCAGGATCGTTTCCTGGTCTTCGTCCGCCAGCTTCTTGCGGAGTTTGCCCGGGACACCCATCCACAGCGAGCCCGGTTCCACCACCGTGCCCTCGGGAATCAGCGTGCCGGCGGCGATGATCGAGCCCGTCCCGATACGCGCTCCATTCAGAATGATCACTCCCATACCGATGAGGCAGCGGTCCTCAACGACGCAACCGTGCAGCGTGACCGAATGGCCCACCGTTACCCAGTCGCCGACGATTACCGGCCATTTGCCGAGCATGCCGTGCAAGACGCTGCAATCCTGAATGTTGCTGTTGGCGCCCACCCGAATGAAATGCACGTCACCACGGAGAACGGCGTTCATCCAGACGCTGGCATTTTCACCCAGTACCACATCGCCTATCAGCTGCGCCGACTCATCGACGTAACAGTTCGGCGGAAAGCAGGGAGTGTGCCCTTGATAGGAGCGGATCATGGTTCCTTTTCGAGAGATTTACGAAAACCGTTTTCAGCGGCAAAAATGGCGAACCAATTTGTCAGCCGCTGAATCCAGAAATGCGCCTCAGCCAAGCGCTTACCGGAAGAATGATTTCCTAGTGTAAGTCTTTGAAATTACCACGCCGGAAGCACGCAGCGAAAGGCCGGGACCGCAAAGCTTTGACCCCTGCGGGAACTGTGTGCTCAAAGTCTGCGGAAGACTTCACACCCCTCCAGCTTCGCCTGTCACCGCCGGTGCCAGGAAAACAACAAAACTGCAGTTTGTCTGATACCGGACAGACACCCGGTAGCTCGACGGCTAGACTCGTCGGCATCGTCGAATTGCATACCAGGGGTGGGCATTGGATCGGTGTCATGAGTTACATGGCTACACAGGCAGATAATCGCGAAGATTTCTATCGTCGGCCGGAGAAGCCGACCGAGAGTATTTGCATGTTCTGGTTTTTGACTGTCAGGGCATCCAAAGCGGACTTCCTGCGAAATGCCGAGGACGGTCATCGCAAAGAATGCCCCGGCCGCCCCATCGCCCTCCCAGATGAATCGCACTGATTCAGTCCATTTTTGCCCAAGACGCAAGCCAGGACATCTCTGCCCGGAAAGCCTCGGTTCGTCAATACGAGACACGGGCACCTTTTGGTCGATTTCCTCCGGATCCCGCTCCTCCTGGCCGCTAAGTGACGGTTAATTAAACTTTTACAATCGTCTACCACTTTGTCGGGATGGCCGAGGCAGCCGCAGTTGCGGTAGAACTCATAAGAGTGTTCATTCTTTGAAACAGCACATGCTTCGCGAAGCCGATGCATGGCCAGCCAAAGGTTTAGACAACTAAAGTCGTGAAGTTGGGAATCGACCTACAAGAGCAAGCAACGGTGACCTGGATGAGGGCTCTCGGCTCCAAGACAGTGCTTTGTGTCGATGACGAGAAGATTGGCCTGCGCGTCCGCAAGATCATGCTGGAAAGCCACGGCTTCCGCGTGCTGACTGCCAGCAGTGGTGAGCAGGGACTCAGTCTCTTTGACGCTCACCACGTCGACTTGGTGGTGTTGGATTACTACATGCCCGGATTGAACGGCGGCCAGGTTGCCGCCGAGATGCGTCGCCGGCGTCCTGGCGTGCCCATCATTTTCCTGTCGGCCTATTTCTCTCTTCCCCCCGCCGACCTGGAATTGGCTAATGCCTTCATTACCAAAGGCGACCCGCCCAACGTCCTGATCGAGAAGATCGAACAGTTGGTATGAAGGCGGCCTTGCCGCTCGCCATTCCACCAACGTCCCACATTGTCTGACATCTCGGCGCGCCGGTAAGTTCAACGTATCTTCTTTTGCAGCTCCGAACATTCATCGTGCAGCTTGGCGTCATGAGTCAGGCCGTCGGCGATCAGGCATTGGTCCAGTGCCGCCTTGGGGTCCGAATCCTTCAACAGGTTGGTCAGCATCACGTGCGGAGTCGGCCAGTCAGGCGCCAGTTTGGCTGCCGTTTCCAGCTCGGCGATGGCCGTCAGTGTATCTTTCTTCTTCTGATAGACGATGGAGAGGTTGTAGTGGGCGCTGGCGTTCTTGGGCTCCAGCTTGATCGCCTCCTTATATTCCGCGATGGCCTCGTCTGACCGGCCTGCGTCATCCAGTACGCTTCCCAGATTCATGTGAGTTTGCGCGCTTTTGGGCTGGATTTCCAGGGCAGCCCGATAATGCTCGATGGCTCCGGAAAAATCGCGCCTGGCGTAAAGAACGTTAGCCAGATTATTTTGCGCAGTGGCCATCTTGGGATTGAGTCGCACGGCCTCCCGGTATTCGTCCATCGCCCCTTTCAGATCGCGATTGTGCTTAAGCGCCAAGCCCAGATTGTTATGGGCGTTGGCATCGTCGGGCCTCAGCTGTACTGCTATCTTGAATTCGGCGATGGCCTCGGCGTAACCCTGGCGGTCAAGGTAAACCCGTCCCAGATTGTAATGTGCTTCAAAGTAGTCGGGATAGATCTGGATGGCTTGTTTGTACTCTGCGATGGCATTCTCCGAGTTGCCATCGTGTTCGAACGATACTCCTTCGTGAAAGTGACGTTCAGCTTCGGCGGGGATGATCTTCCCCGGCTTCTGACCGGGAGTCGACGGCGCTGGTTCTGACTGCTGAGGCGCGGGCGCCGGAGCTGCCGGTTTCGGTTGGGTCAATTTCGGTGCAGGCTGGGGCTGCGGTGCGTCCTGGGTTTGTCCGAATCCACGAGCTAATGGCAATCCCAGCAGAACCGCAACCACCAAAGTATGGCGAAGCAAGATTTCCTTATGAACTCTCATGATCAAGCTAAGGAAAGTATAACGTCTGCCGCTGCTTCCTTCCGCTGACGCCGGCCTCTTCGGCTAAACCCAGTTCACCTGCGGACGGCGCGCTGATCCCGCTCGCATTTTCTGACTGTCAAAACGCCCGCCTGCCATTAGAATTACGTGATCCGGTTAGTAAGACTGTGAACGGAGCGGGAGCGACCAGCCACCTACGCCGCGTCCCGTGGGCTTGTACGCTCCGCGTACAAAAAACCTGGCGAATCACAACGTACCACTAGAAAGAGAGCTTTCGGGTATGGTTAGAATCAGTGTCTGCATTGCGTTACTTTATTGCTGTTCTGTGGTTTTGTGTGCCGAACAGGTGACTCTCAAGAACGGCGATCGCGTCACCGGCACCATCGTGAGCATGGATGACAAGAAACTGACAGTCAAAACCGACTACGCCGGCGACATCACCATCGATCGCGCCGCGGTCGCGCAATTTTCTTCTCAGCAACCTCTGGTGGTCACTCGCACCGACAAGCAGGTTGTTACCGGTCCGGTTACTCAGCAGGATTCCTCGATCGTCGTCAACGGCACTGCCGGGGCGCAGACCATTCCTCTGACCGACGTAACTTTTATTCGCTCTCCTGCCGACCAGGCTGCCTACGAAAAGTCGCTCCATCCCGGATTTCTTGAGGGCTGGTCGGGTGGCGGCAATCTCGGCTTGGGCCTGGCGCGCGGTAATTCCGACACGACCAACGTAGCCCTGGGGTTCAACGCCGATCGCAAGACCACCACCGACGAATGGAACATTACCGCGGCCTCGATTTATTCAACCAGTACCGCAAATAATGTGACCGTTCCCAGCGCCAACAACTTCTTTGGAGCTATTCGCTACGACCGCAACCTGACCAAGCGCGTATTTGCCTTTGGCCTCTTCGCCGGCGGATACGATCACTTGCAGTTGTTGGATGAACGCCTCAGTCCCAGCGGAGGTTTGGGCTTCCATGCCATCGCGACCAAGACGACGACACTGGATCTGTTTGGCGGTATCGGTTACACGTACGAAAACTATTCCACTGGCCTTACCAACAACTTCATCAATGCAACCGTGGGCGAGCAGTTGGGACATAACTTTACGCCGAACACAGCCATTACCGAGAGCCTGTACTTCTTCCCTTACCTGAACGATGCGGGGAACTACCGTGGCGCGTTTAACTTTGGTGTGGCCAGCAAGTTCTATCGAGCGCTGACCTGGAACCTGAATTTTGGCGACATCTATAACAGCGTACCGGTACCGGGAAAGAAGGATAACGATTTGCAGCTGACAACCGGACTGGGCATCACCTTCGGCGCCAAACCAAAATAGCGCTAGTGATCTGAATCAGAGGCTTGCTACATGAATCGCGGTTTGTATCAGGGGCACGACTTCGGTCGCGCCGAACCGCGCGTAAGAAAACATCGGCCGTTTAGGCCCTAGAGGCGAGAGGCGATGTTTTTGCAGGGGCGGAGCTTTGGCTGCGCCGCAGAAGGCGTTGCTTCCAGGTTCTATCGACCGTACATTGCCGCGTCTTCGATCAGAGCTGCGACTTCCTTCGGCCTGGAGACATAAACCGCGTGGCTGGCGCCTGAGACCTCAACCGTGTGGCTTTTGGCTCGCGCGGCATACCAGCGTTCGAGGTCGGGATTGATGGCTCTGTCTTTTGTCGCCACCAGCATCCAGCTCGGCTTGGTTCTCCAGGCTGCAGTGGTGATCACCGCCTGGAAATTTGCTGCCGCGTTGAGCACCTGCGACCGCGCCATGAAAGCTGCCTGCGCTGCAGGAACGTCGGCAGCGAAGTACTCGTGAAACTGCGCAGGATCGAGATATGTGAAGCCGTCTGCCGTCTTCTGGATCGCATTGGACTTGCTCAGGTCGCTGGGGAAGCGCTTTCCGTCCTCACCCTCACTTTCGCCGGCATCCGGCATGTGCGCCGCGATGTACACCAGACCAACAACCGACGGGTCCGTTCCCGCTTCAGTAATTACGGCTCCCCCATAGCTATGAGCGACCAGAATGCACGGTCCATCTTGTAGAGCGAGGACGCGCTTCGTTGCGGCCACATCGTCTTGAAAAGTCGTCTCCGGCTCTTGGACGATGCTGACGTGGTAGCCATCCTTGATCAGAATGTCGTAAACGCCCTTCCACCCGGAGCCGTCAGCCCAGGCGCCATGCACCAGAACGATATTTCGAACACGGTGCTCCCCGTTCTGCGCTGAGAGTGCGCAACAGGTCAAAAGAATTAGAACGGTGAAAAGGAATTGAGATGTTCTTATTCCTGCTCGCATGGCTTCCTCCAGAGGCTCAGCGGTTCGAGATGGATTAAACCCCAGGCGTTGGCGTGTTAACCTTCTAGCCTTACCAGGCGTTAAGGCTTATTCCTTCCGATCCTGCCACTCTTCGTGCCAAGCCATCTGGATAGCTTCCAGCTTGCCCTCGGTCGACGCTTTGGGGTCGTCGACGAAAATTGGCAACTCGGTCACATAGCGGTGAAGATCGGTGAAACGGACCTCCAGCGGATCCTGCTCGGGAAACTTGTCGGTCAATGTAATCGCGATATCTTCCGCGTTATCCCATCTCAACTCAGCAGCCATAGGTTCCTCGAATAGCTAAAGAAGCTCTGATTAAATTCCGGGTTTTGAAAGGGCACGGCTTTAGCCGTGCCGCAAGCATCGCAAAATCAATGAAGCTTTAGCCCCTGCGGCAAGTCGGCAAGATATTCAGAGTCCTTAAGATGTCGGCGATCAATCGTGATGCGTAGCCGCTTCCGAAACATAGTTTCGATTCCATGACGGAATCTCGACTACCACTTCGCCCGGCTTTTCGATCACGGTCTGGCATCCCAGACGCGAATTGAGCTGCAGGTCCGCTGCCATGTCGAGCCGATCGGCTTCGTCATCATCCATCTCGTTGAGCAGCTCTTTGCCTTTCTTCACTACTACGTGACAGGTGGTGCAGGCGCAGTTGCCGCCGCAGGCGTGCTCCAGATGCAGCCCGCAATTCATCGCGACATCCAGAATCGACTCCGGCTTGCCGTGGTCCTGATAGGGAAGCTTGCCGTGTTCGAACTCGAACGTCTTATTTTCGGGAAGGAACGTGACCCGAACGATATTCGGTCCCAGCGCCTCTTCGGTCGCCGTCCCGCCGCCTTGTGCTTTCTCTTCTGCCATAACCCTCATTACCTCAAACCGTTTCATATTGCCGGCGCTCCAATTCCGCAACCACCCGCTAGAGAGCACCGCCAAACTGCCGTGTCATCCTGAGATGGGCAACCGCTTGCTTTTCCGACCCGCTCTTTTGCGGGGCCGGCGGACGCGGAGTCGAAGGACATCTACCCGGCAATAACACCTCAACCGTGGGGCCGCTACCGCTTGATCTCGGCCGATGCAATCGGATGCGGCGACTCTGGCCCCTCACCCACGTCCGCGGTATCCATGTTCTGTCCCTTCAACGCCGCACCCACCGCAGAATCCATCATCAGCTCAGCCAAATGCATGGTTCCCTGATTCAGCGTATCGATCGCGGTGCGAATCGCCTGATAATCTTTTTCCTGCATAACCGCACGCAAAACCGTCTCCAACTTGCCGACGCTGCTGCGTTCCTGCGACGACAACTGTCCCCACGCCGGATTGTTGCGACCTTTTTCCAGCGCCGCCAGCATCGTCTCAGCTTCATTGCGCGCTTCAATCACCTGCCGCTGCTGGAAATCTTCCTCGGCCTTATCGAACGACTCCAGAATCATGTTTTCGACCTGCTCGTCGGTCAGGCCATAGCTGGGCTGAACTTCGATTTCGGCTTCCTTGCCGCTGCGCAGCTCGCGCGCCGACACATGCAAAATGCCGTTGGCATCGATCAGGAACTTCACCTCAATGCGCGGCAATCCCGCCGGCATAGGCGGAATACCTCTCAGGTCGAAGCGCGCCAGCGAGCGGCAATCCTTGGCCAGTTCGCGCTCACCCTGCAACACATGAATGGCAACGTTAGTCTGGCCTTCGACCCCTGTCGTGAAGTGCTCGGTCGCCGAAGCCGGAATCGTCGAGTTGCGATGAATGATCTTGGCCACCACTCCGCCTAGCGCCTCGATGCCCAGCGAGAGCGGAGTCACGTCGAGCAGCAACATCTCCTTAGTGGCTTCCGATCCGCCCGCCAGAATGTTCGCCTGCACCGCTGCGCCCAGCGCCACCACTTCATCGGGATTCAGATCGCTGTGGGGTGTGCGCTGGAACAACTCTTCCACCAGTTGGCGCACGAGCGGAATCCGCGTCGATCCGCCCACCAGTACGGCTTCATCGATCTGCTTTGCCGTCAGGCCGGCATCTTTCATAGCCTGTTTCACCGGCCCAACCGTGCGATCGATTACCGGTTGAATCAGTTGCCTGAATTGCGCCTGCGTAATCTCTCGCTGATAGCGTCTGTCGCTGGGCAGTTCGACATCGAGTACTGTCTTCTCGTTTGCCGAAAGCGCGATCTTGGCCTCGATCACTGCTTTGCGAATGGCCTGCACGATCTCAGCATTGCGCCGGACATCCATCCCCAAATCGCCTTCGATATCGCTAAGCGCGATGGTGATCAGCAGATTGTCGATGTCGTCGCCGCCGAGGTGGGTATCGCCGTTCGTAGCGATAACCTCGAAGATTCCCTCGTGCAGCTTGAGAATCGAGATGTCGAAGGTGCCGCCGCCCAAGTCATAAACCGCGACTGTAGCTGTCTCTTTCTTGTCGAGCCCATAGGCCAGCGCGGCCGCTGTCGGCTCGTTGACCAGACGCAGAACTTCCAATCCGGCGATGCGTCCCGCGTCTTTCGTCGCCTGCCGCTGCGCATCGTTAAAGTACGCAGGCACGGTGATGACGGCCTTCGTAACCGGCGCAGCGAAATAGCGTTCGGCATTGCGCTTCAGTTGACGCAGGATGAACGCAGAAATTTCCGGCGGCGTAAACGTCTTGTCACCCAGCTTGATGCGCAATACCTCACCCGGCGCCAGGTCTTCAGCCAGCCGGAAAGGGAACAGCTTCAACTCGTCGCGCACGTCATCAAGGTCGCGGCCCATCAGGCGCTTCACGCTGTAGACGGCGTGGTCGGCAGTCTCAATCAGATACTTACGCGCCGCACTACCAACGACGATCTGTCCCTTCTCGTCGAGCGCAACCACCGACGGGACCAGATTCAAACCGTCCTCTCCGGGAATGACCACCGGACGATCGCCTTCCATGTAGGCCACCAGCGAGTTCGTGGTCCCCAGATCGATTCCGACTATGCGTTCGTTGCTCATTGTTGGCTGTTAGCCTTCAGCTATTAGCTCTTAGCAAAAGCGTCCTGATTGAAGCCTCGTCACCTATTGTCATCCTGAGCGGAGGCGGCTGATTTTGGCCGCAAAAGTCGAAGGACCCCTATCTCGCTCTTCAGAGTCTGCCTGAGAACCTATGCCGTCCCTACGGGACTCCGACTTCATTTTTCGCGGTACCCAGCACTCCGCCTTCGGCTACGTGCTGGGCTAAACTATTCCGCGCCTACGGCGCTGGATCGCGAACTAGCAAACTCCGTTTGCAAATACTAAGTTTGTTTCTTATACAGGCTATTGGCCGTCAGTCGCGAACTGGCAACTGACTACTGACTTTCCAGCACTTCATCAATATCCCGCAGCAAATTGCGCAGATAATTCCACCGGTTCAATACTTCCACCATCTTGTCGCGCACTGCCAGGCGATCGTCTTCCAGAACCGTGCCTCCCTGCTCGGTGCGCTGCACCAGCGCATCCCACTCATTCCAAGCCGAGTGCAACTCTGCCATCATGCCATCGTATTTTGCCTGCAACTGTTTCTTCGTGTCCTGCAGTTCGCGCTCCAGATTACGGTCCGGCTCGCCCATCTTCTTGTTCATGCGAGCTTCTTCCAGCTGCATGTTTAACTCAAAAACCTGCTCCAGCAGATCAGCCGGCACGACCTGCTTCTTCGCGTTACCGGTGCGTCGCGCCTCTTCGGTCGCCGCCTTCGATTGCTCTTCCAAATGCACGCCCTGCAACCGCAGCAGATACTCGGTTCGCATAATGGGATCTTTCAGCGTGCGATAGGCGTCGTTAAGCTGCGAGCTCTGTTCCAGGCTCCACTGCTGTTCGCGATCGCTGCTGACTGCATTGATGTCGGGATGAAGATGCCGGCTCAGGCTGTAGAATTCGCGTTCCAACCTGGCTGGCTCCAGATTCAACTTGTAAGGCAGTCCGAAAAAGCTGAAGTAATCCGCCGGCGCAGGCGGCTGAACCTTGCCGCACTGCTGGCAGAAGTGCGCGGCCCGCATGGCTCCGCATGACCAGCAATTCGCCGTGGGCGGCTTATTCTGCGTCACCACCAGGATGCCGCTGTCCGATGCGTCGCGCTTCTTCTGCTCGATTTGAGCCATAGTCCCTTACTTTCCCCGCCTCATCGGCTGCCGCCCAAATGAGGCAAAGCAATAGCGCCAGAGTTCCGCCGCCGGAAAACTCCGTTGCATTCGTCTCTTGCCGTCTTAGGAGAACGAACTACCGCAGCCGCAAGACTTCTTTGCATTCGGATTCTGGAATACGAAGCCCTGATGCATCAGACTCTCTTCGTAGTCGAGAATCATGCCGTGCAGGTAGATGAACGATTTCGGATCGACAAAGACACGAACATCGTCGTATTGAAAAATGCGATCGCGTTCGCGCGGCTGCGTGTCGAAACGGATGTTGTAACTCAATCCCGAACAACCACCGCCCTGTACCCCCAGACGAAGGCCGCCCTCGGTAGGCGAAATATTTTCCTTCGCCATCGCCGAACGAATGCGGCCTAGCGCCTTGTCCGTCACCTGAATGCCCTTGGCAGTCGGCGCCGGCGCGGTAGTCGGATTCTCAATATTAACCGTGCTCATGGTTGTCTCCCGGCGCGTCGGCTGGCTGCGATCACGCCGGCCCTCAACTCCAGTTTACGCCCGCTGCTCGACTGCAACATTCTGCGGCTGAGCCTGCGTCTGGCCATTCTTCTTCTTCCAGTCGCCGATGGCGGCGCGAATTGCATCTTCCGCCAGCACCGAACAGTGAATCTTCACCGGCGGCAGCGACAGCTCTTTCACGATGTCGGTATTCTTGATGCCGAGCGCTTCGTCAACCGTCTTGCCCTTCACCCACTCGGTGGCCAGCGAAGACGAGGCGATCGCGGAGCCGCAGCCGAACGTCTTGAACTTGGCGTCCTCAATGATGTTGGTCGTGGGGTTCACCTTGATCTGCAGCTTCATCACGTCGCCGCATTCCGGCGCGCCTACCAGCCCGGTTCCCACTTCCGCGCTGTTTTTGTCGAGCGAGCCCACGTTGCGGGGATTGGTGTAATGGTCAAGAACTTTGTCACTGTAAGCCATGCTGTTCTCTCCTAAGTTGCGAAACTCTGTCTTTAAGGGGCACGGCTTCAGCCGTGCCGGAATCTGTTTCTTTCATGACGGCTTTAGCCGCTGAGGGATTTCGGGTTCCATCCAAAAGCAAATTCTTGCAGGGGCTGAAGCCCAATTCTCAACGCTTTCTGCGGCACGGCTGAAGCCGTGCCCCTTCAAAACGAATTCAATCCTGATCAACCAGATTCAACCCCGAACGCGGGGCTGAAGCGCCGCCTACCCGACCCATCTCAGTGCGCCGGCTCGGCGGCCCACTGCACTTTGGTCAGGTCGATGCCTTCCTTGGCCATCTCGTACAGCGGCGACAGCTCGCGCAGCCGCTTCACCGTATCCACCACCCGCTCGGCGACGTAATCCACTTCCGCTTCGGTGTTGAATCGTCCCAGGCCGAACCGGATCGAGCTGTGCGCCAGGTCGTCGCCCGCGCCCAAAGCCTTCAATACATAAGATGGCTCCAACGTCGCGGAGGTGCATGCCGAACCACTGGAAACGGCAATATCGTTGATGCCCATCAGCAGCGATTCGCCTTCCACATAAGCGAAGCTGATATTCAGATTGCCGGGCAGACGATGCTCGATCGAGCCATTAATGTAGACCTCATCGAGTTGGCCCATGATCTTGTCCTTCAGGCGATCGCGCAGACCCGAAAGATACTTCGCTTCTTCGGCCATCTCGCTGCTGGCAATCGCGCACGCCTTGCCCAGCCCTACAATTCCCGGAACGTTCAGCGTTCCCGAACGCATGCCGCGCTCGTGGCCGCCGCCATCGATCTGCGCCACCAACTGCACGCGAGGATTCTTGCGGCGAACGTACAAGGCTCCCACACCCTTAGGACCATAAAGCTTGTGGGCCGTAATCGAGGCGATATCGACGTTGTCTTGAATGACGTTGAACGGCACCTTGCCAATCGCCTGCACTGCGTCGGTGTGAAAGAGCACGCCGCGCTCGTGACACAATGCGCCAATCTCGCGAATCGGCTGCAACGCGCCAATCTCGTTGTTGGCTGCCATGATGGTCACCAGGATGGTCTTGTCGTCCATGGCGCGCTTCAGGTCGTCGAGATCGATGCGCCCGTCCTTCTGCACCGGCAGATAGGTAACGCGAAATCCGTATTTCTCCAGGCGCTTGCAAGAATCGAGAACGGCTTTGTGCTCGATGGCCTGGGTGATGATGTGGTTGCCCTTCTCTTTGTACATCTCAGCGACGCCCTTGATGGCAAGGTTGTCGCTCTCGGTCGCGCCGGAAGTGAAGATGATTTCCTTCGCCGTCGCGCCAATCAGTTTGGCGATGCGGTCCCGCGCCTGTTCTACCGCCTGCTCGGCAACCCATCCGAACTCATGATTGCGGCTGGCTGCGTTGCCGAAGTTCTCGGTGAAGTAGGGCAGCATCTCTTCCACTACCCGCGGATCGGTCCGCGTGGTGGCGTGGTTGTCCATGTAGATGGGTAGCTTCACATCCTTATTTCCGTTACCTGTAACCAGATTTGCGCTCATCGTTCCGCTATCTCCTATGATTGCTCGGCCTTTTGCGAAGTCCAGCCCAACGTCACTAATTCGGGCGGCGCTTCGTGCTCCGGCTCGGTCATTTCCCAAATCGTCAATCGGTTTAGAACTTCTTCGATGCTCCGGCTTACTTTGCGCAGCGGCTCGCGGACGGTGCAGCGATCACTTTGATCACAGTCACTATGCGACGAGCTGCACGAGGTAATGAACAGCGGCCCGTCAATCGCCCGGATCACCTCAAACGCGCTGATCCGCCGCGGATCTCGTGCCAGGGTGTAGCCGCCGTTGGTCCCATATTGCGAGACTAGCAGCCCCGCCTTGGTCAGCTTTTGCAGGATTTTGGCCAGTGCCTCCTGCGGCATGGTGTACATCTCGGCCAAGTCCTTGGCGCTACAGGCCCCCAAGTCGGCATGCTGAGCCAGATGCCGCATGGCAATCAGCCCGTAGTCCGCCTTCTTGGTTAGTTTTAACACCGGCGCAACACCCTTAAGATGAATATGCGACCTTTTAAGTCGCAGTTTGATTCTACGCCGCAGGGGGACCAGTTTGCAACCCTCACCACCCAAGGGCCAACTTTTGCATTTAGCGGTAACTATCAAGCAGGGAACGGCTTAGGGATTGGCGATGCTTTTCGTCGGATATTCCGACCGGCAGGTCCTGAAGGGGCGCAGTTTTGGCTGCGCCGTTGAAGCTCTCTATATTTGTCATCCCGAGGCGGCTTCAGCCGTCGAGGGATTCGCGGCTCTTCGGCTAAGCGCGACCATTAAGCGAGGTGTGCTCCTCGGCCCTACGCCTGCGACGCCGTTGTAATCGTCTCCAACCCGTGGCCGTTCGGTCCTCTCTCGCGCTGACGAAGCAAGAAAGCCAGGACGAATCCGATCAACCCCAGGGCGGTCAAAATCTTCAGCATAGGCAAGTAGCCCGAGGGATTTGTCGCGCTGGCTCCGGCCACGTCGTTGGCTTTGCCGAGCACCCAGTTCATCCCCGCCAGTCCCATGTTCTGCACCATGGTCATTAATCCCAACGCCGTACCCAGAGCGCGCTGCTCGACGAGGTACGCGACCGATGGCCAGATAATCGCAGGCACCAGGGTGAAAGCAAATCCCAGCATGGCCATCGGAACATAAAGAGTGATATGGGTGTAGGCCATCATGAGAAAGACCGGGATCAACAGGAATGTGCCCAGCAACATGATGGTGGCGCGACGCCCAACTTTGTCCGAGTACAAACCTATGAGCGGTGTACCGATCATGGTGAAAATAGTCAGCACGCTCAACAGGAAGCCGCCCAACTGTAGCGATGTGCCTTTAGCGTCCACAAAGTATTTCACCGCGAAGGTTTCGAAGGGGAAGATGGCCGAATAGAAGACCACGCACAGGCCGACCAGATACCAGTATGAGATTCCGAATTTCTTCACGTCCGACAGGACCAGCTTATCCGACTCGCCCGCCGCTCCCAGCGAAGAGGTACGCTCGGCGCGGACTTCCAGGATCCAGTACCCTATGGAACCGATGACGCATAAGGTAACGAAGCCTACGCCAATGACCCAGGGCGTTTGCCACGAGTTGTAGGCGCTCTTGGCCCAGGTCGGCGAATTCTGCGCCATCCAGGTTCCCCCACGCGCGATCATCAGGTTGATGCCGAGGGCGAAGCTGAGCTCCTTGCCCTTGAACCACTTGGCCACCGCTGTGGTTACGGCGACCACCAGTGATTCGGCTCCCATGCCGAAGACGAAGCGGCCCGCTGCCATCAGCGGAAAGGTCACGCCAATGGCGGTGATTACGGAGCCGATGAGGCAGATCACGCTGAAGATCAGCAGCGCCTTGCGGGTGCCGATGCGGTCAATGAGGATGCCGCCAATCAGCACCGTGGCGATGGGCGCAATCGAGTAGAAGGAATTCAGCAGCCCGATATTCTGGTCGGTGAAGTGGAGCTGTTCCTGCAACAGCTTGGCCAGCGGCTCCAGTGCGTCGTAGAAATAATAGTTGCCGAACATCACCAGGCTGACCATCATCAGCACCAGCCAGCGGTAAAACTTGGTGGGTTCGGGACGGGAGTCGAGCATCGGTTGAGCTGCAGACATTCAGTAGGCCTCGGTTGACGTGAAGCAGCAAAGATATCAGAAGGGAGCTGTCAGCCGTCAGCCGTCAGCAATCAGCCAAGGCAAGCCTAAGAATTCACTTGCACGAGAATTTGAAGGACGCAAGCTCGGCGTTAAACGTTGGCAGCTCTCGTTTGAGGGTGGGCAGATCCGGAGCGGCCAACTTGAATTCGTAAATCACACCTTTCGCGGGATCGGCTACGGTCATCACACGTTGCACTTTCCTGAGTGAATCACTGCTTAACGTAGCAATAATCGCCGGATGCTCCTGAAAACGTATGTCCCGCCGCTCCACAAGATTCATGTGCTCATCGGTCAAGTAGGCAGTGCGAAAGTTATCTTGCAGAGTTTCGTTGTCTTTGGTTACGCCAAAAGACATGGACACGGACGAAGCCCGAGTAAATTCCATGCCGTACTGATCGACAGCATGACGAACGCTCCATCCCGGCGGATAATTGACGCAATAGTTCCAAGTCTCGTTCCAGTATGGTTTTTGGGCAAGGCATGTAGGCGCAGTCCAAAGGCAAACAACTATGAACGACACCAGTGTCCTAATCACGCGCAAAGTTTACCTCCGGGGTCAACTCTGGGGACTGCTGCTGAGTGCCTGCAACTGACAACCGGCAACTGACCACTCACAACTGTCTTTCACGATCCCACATACCTCGCATACAAACTCCGCGCAATCGCCGTGTCGGTTGTGCCTTTGATAATCGCGCGGCCGTCGGGGAAGAGCGTCAGCTCGTAGGGTTCGCGCCAGAAGCGGAGGATGAAGTCGTTATGCCGGACCGTGCCGTGTGGCGTCAGCCGCCGCGTGATCTCGGAGAAGTCGATAGGCCGCTGCCGCTCATGAATCTGCACCGAGTTGCGTCCACACAGCGTAATATGCGGCCGCCTTTCACCGGCGAGGTGCACAAAATCCCGCTGCTGGCAGCAGCGACAGCCGGCTACCGGTTTGTCAGTCTTGATGGAAGCGTAGTCGTTGCTCCAGACGTCATACGACAGCAGTGTGCGCCGAACCTTGTCGCGCGCCCCCGCCGCCAACTTAATCGCCTCGGTCGCGGCGATGGACGCCACGAAATTCACTGCCGAATTCAGGATGCCGGAGGTGTCGCAGGTTTCCACCATGCCGTGCGGCGACTCAGGAAAGACGCAAGCCAGGCAAGCTGTCTCGCCCGGCAGCACGGTCATCGTGACTGCATAACTGGCGACCCCGGCCGCATAGATCCAGGGCAGGCCGCGGCTCACGGCGAAATCGTTGATCAGGTAGCGCGTCTCGAAATTATCCGTCCCATCGAGAACGATCTCGACATCGCCCAGCAACTCTTCGACATTGGCGGGCGTCAGGTCGGCAGTATGCGGATCGATCGTAATCTCCGAGTTGAAGCTCTTAATCTTGCGAGCGGCTGCGATGGCTTTGGGCAACGATTCGGCGGCATCAGCCTCGTCGAACAGCCCCTGTCGCTGCAGATTGCTAGGCTCGACATAATCGCGATCGATAATGCGCAGGTAGCCCACGCCGGCTCGTGATAGCAGCGATGCCAGCGCCGAGCCGGTGGCTCCGCAGCCCACAATCGCCACCCGGCTCCCGGCCAGCCGCTGTTGTCCGGCTTCACCGAGGGGCGCAAACAAAACTTGGCGGGAATACCGGTCCGCGAATTCCAAAGGCGACACCTGCTCCTGGGATGGGTTACTTGTTTATTATAGGTACTCCAGATAAATCACGCCTTAGCGGGCGAAGCCCAGGAAAGTTCTGCGCGACGCGGCGCTTGGAATACAAGTACGTGGGCAATAAGGACTTGGCAGACTCCGCCGGAAGGATTTGCCGGGCAGCGGGTTGGCTGAAGGGCAGAGTTTGAAGACGCTAATTACGCCATCGTGGTGCAAACTCGTTTTTCCTTTCGTCTTCCTGAGTCTGCTCGTGTCGCCGCTGCCGGCGCAAACCAGTTCGGCCCCAACTTCTGACCAGGCCCAATCCAATCTGGCGGAAGAGGTTAGCGCTTTCGCCAGGTATCAGGGCGAGATAGTCACCAACATCGAGTTTCGCGGGATTGCCGGCACCGACCCCACCATGCTGCGCCGTCTGCTGGCGCAGCAGACCAACGAACCCCTGGACCGCGAAAAACTTCGTTCCAGCTTAGTTTCGTTGTACGCCACCGGACGCTTTGCCACCTTGCAGGTCGAGGTCGAACCCGGCCCGCAGAAGACTCTCGCCTTGGTGTTCGTGGCCACCGAGAACTATTTCAATGGGGCAATCAGCGTTGATGGGACGCCGCAAAAGACCAATCCCAAGCCCCATCAACTGACGGCCGCCAGTCAGCTCGATTTGGGCGACCTTTTCTCTGAGGAGAAAGTCGCCCGCTCCATTGAACGCATGAAGAAGGTGCTGGCCGATAACGGATATTACCAGGCTTCGATTACCTACACTCTGGAACCTAATCCTGAGACCCGACAAATGGCGATCCATTTCCACGTGAACCCGGGGGTGTTGGCGAGAGTCGGCGAGGTGAGTATCGAAGGTGACACCGGTATCCCGCCCGGACAGGTTCACAGTCTCACCAAGCTGAAAGCCGGCGACAAGGTCAAGGCGGAACACGTCACCCGCGCCCTGGAACGGCTGCGGGCACACTACCAGAAGAACGCTCATTTGGAAGCGCAGGTCTCGTTGACGGCTCGCCAATATCAGGCGGGTACCAACCGGCTCGACTATGTGTTCGAGGTGGAGCAAGGCCCAAGTGTCGCCATCACCACCGATGGCGAAAAGATCAGCAAGAGCCAACTCAAGAAGCTGATTCCGGTGTACCAGGAGAACTCGGTCGACGACGATCTGCTGAATGAGGGCCGGCGCAATCTGCGGGATTATCTGCAAACCCAGGGTTATTTCGATGCCTCCGTCGAGGTCGACCGTCAACCCAAGGAACAGAATCACCTCAACATCGTGTACAAGATCAATCCCGGTATCCGTCACAAATTGGTATCGGTGAAAATCGAAGGCAACCAGTACTTCAGCCCTGACGTAATCCGCGAACGGATGGCAATCGAGCCCTCGAGTGTGCTTGTCCCGAATGGGCGCTTTAACCAGCGATTGCTCAATGAGGACGTTGCTTCTACCAGGTATCTGTATACGGCAAATGGATTTCTCCAAGTGAACGTATCAGCAGAGCTGGTGGATGACTATCAAGGAAAAAAGAACGAAATGCAGGTAGCCATCAAGATCGCCGAAGGTCCGCAGACTCTGGTACAGGCCGTAAAGCTAACCGGGACCGATAGCTTTACCGCGGAACAATTGGAGCCTTTGTTGAGTAGTGTTCCAGGGCAACCCTTCAGTGAAGTAAATATCGCCAGCGACCGCGATGCCATAACCTACTTTTATTACGACCGTGGCTTTCCCGATGTGCAATTTGAATCTTCGACGAATCCGGTTTCCGGTGAACCGCAGCGCATGGACGTGCTTTACAAGATTACGGAAGGGCAGCGGGTCTTTGTCGACCGCGTGATTGTGACCGGTTTGGATTTTACCCGCCCTTATGTGGTGAATCGGCAAATGCGTATTCAAGACGACGACCCGCTGAGCCAGAGCCGTATGGTCGCCTCGCAACGCCGCTTGTACGCGCTCGGGCTATTCAACGAAGTCGACATGGCGGTGCAGAACCCGGACGGGCAGGAACCCTCCAAGGATGTTTTGTTTAACCTGCAGGAAGCCAAGCGCTGGACGTTCCGCTATGGCGGTGGAATCGAATTCGCTACGGGCAATCTACCTACCACGACCAATCCGCAGGGGAAAACCGGAGTCAGTCCCAACGGCGTTTTCGAACTTACGCGCCTCAACATGTTTGGCCGCGACCAGACTCTGACCTTTCGCATCAGGTTTGGCTTACTGACCCGGAGAGGATTGGTTAGCTATGAAGCGCCACGCTTGTTCCGGCGTGAAAATTGGCGATTCATCGTTAGCGGCTTCTATGACAACACCGCCGACGTCAACACTTTTGCGTCCGAGACATTGGAAGGGTCGGTGCAGGCCGAGCAAAAATACAATCGCTTTACCACTTTGCTTTATGGACTGACCTTTCAGCGCGTGCAGGTCGATCCCAACAGCCTAGTGATCGATCCTACCTTGATTGCCTTGTACTCCAAGCCGGTTTTCATTGCGATGCCCACCTTCACCATGGTCCGCGACCGGCGAGACAATCCCATCGACCCACATAAAGGCAGTTACAACGCGTTGAACCTGGGGCTGGCAACCAGCGCGCTAGGTTCGCAAACCAACTTTGGACGCGTGCTGATGGATAATTCGACCTATTATCCCTTCAAGAAAAACTGGGTATTTGCCCGCAGAACGCAGATCGGAATCGAGAAGCCTTACGGCACCAACGATTTCATCGATCTGAATAATTTGCCGACCAACAACTTGCCGGTAGAAGCTACCCAAATTCCATTGCCGGAGTTGTTTTTCGCGGGCGGCAGTAATTCGCTGCGCAGCTTCTCCATTAACCAGGCCGGACCTCGCGACCCCCTGACCGGATATCCCATCGGCGGCCAGGGGCTTTTCGTCAATAACTTTGAGTTACGCACGCCTCCCGTGCCCTTGCCCTACGTTGGAGATAATTTGGGCTTCGTCTTCTTCCACGACATGGGCAACGTCTTCGATACTGCCAACCACATCATCAGCGGAATGCTCCGGTTTCATCAGGCCTCGATTGCCAATTGCTCTCCACCCGGCAGTAAAACCCCGTGCAACTTTAACTATGACGTTCAGGCAATAGGAATGGGATTGCGCTACAAGACACCGGTCGGTCCCGTGCGCTTCGACCTGGGCTACACCTTAAACCCGACGCGCTACCCGGTTCAGGAACTCAACGAAACCGAGTCTTTGCGTCGCATCAACGTATTTTTCAGTATTGGACAAACTTTCTAATGAAACGAATTATTTACTTCACGATTTTTATTTTCCTGCTGTTGCCCGCCGTAGTTGTGCCCGGTTTCGCCGGTGAAGTCATCGACGGCGTCGTAGCCACCGTCAATCATCAGCCCCTGCTACGAAGCGACTGGGAGGAGGCAATTTGCTTCGAAGCTTTTATGCAGCAGAAACCCTTGAACGAAGTGACCGACGCCGATCGGGTACGTGCATTGCAGCGCTTGATCGATCGCCAACTCCTCAAAGCCCAGATGGGTAATCCCGACTCTTTGCAGCCGACCAGTGACGAACTGAAGCAAGATCTTGCCAAGCTGCGGGCGCAAGTGCCCAACGGAAACGATGATCAGACCTGGTGGAAACTGCTGGCTAGCTACGGCCTGAACGAAGAGGTGGTGAAACAACACCTTCGCCTGGAATTTCAAATAATGAATTTCGTAGAGGTGCGGCTGCGGCCGCATATCAAAGTTCAGGGCGACGAAGTCGACGCTTATTACCAGAACCAGGTGTTGCCCGATTTGCGAAAGAACGGGGGCAAGGTTGTACCTCTGGACGAATTGGAACCCAAAATTCGGGAACTGCTGACCCAGCAGCGCATGGACGAAATGCTGGATGCATGGCTACACAACCTGCGGCAGCAAGCGGAAATTCACAGCAGCGTATCCATTCCCGGACTAAATGCTCCGGCCGACTCTACGAGGGCCTCAGGCAGCAACTAAACCATGGCGGAAGAAGCAAAAACTCGGCATTCGCGTCGGCGGCTCTGGATCGGGGCGGCCATTGGCGGAGTGTTGCTGGCGACAGCGATAGCGCTTGTCTGGTATTTGCGCAGTCCACAATTCGCGGACTTCGTGCGTCGCAAGCTGGTCGCTTCGCTGGAGGACGCTACCGGCGGACGAGTCGAGCTGGCTTCATTTCGCTGGAATTTATCGCAGCTTACGTTCGAAGCCGACGGCTTAACCATTCACGGGCTGGAAGGCCCGGATCAATTGCCGTACGCGCACGTGGATCGCACGCTGGTGCGTTTGCACATTATCTCATTCGTCGAGCGCCAGATGAGCCTGGAGCATATCGAGCTGCAACATCCAGTCATCCATATCATCGTCAATCCCGACGGCACCACCAATGCCCCCGAGCCGAAAATCAAGTCCAGTAAAACGGCAATACAACAGTTATTCGATCTGGCTATCACGCGCGCCGATCTCCGCGATGGCATGCTCCTGCTGAACCAACGCAAAATTCCACTCGATTTCAGCGCCAGCGATATTGCTGTGGCGATGACCTACAACCACCTCGCTCAACGGTACGACGGCAATGTGCAGGTCGGCAAGATTGATGCGAAGTACCAGGACTTCCGTGATGTGGCGGCCCAGGGAGAACTCCAGTTCAGCCTGTGGCATGACATGGCCGAGATTAAGGATCTTAAGCTCACGTCGGAGAATTCGTCGCTTCAGGTCAGTGCTAAAGTCACGGGCTTCGACCATCCCAACCTGCAGCTCAGCTATGGCAGCACCCTGAATATCGCTCAACTCGGCGCGGTCACCCGGATCGATCAGTTCCAGCGCGGAACGATGCTGCTGGACGGAACTGCCAGCTATTCTGAAACTGCTGGCTACACTTCGCGCGGTCGGATTGCATTACGTGATCTGGACTATCTGGACAACGGGTTCGAACTGCACAAGGTCAACGCAAATTCGAATTTCGCTCTCGCCGAAAACCAACTTACGCTAACCCGTATCGCGGCCCGCTTGCTGGGCGGCCAGGTCAACGGGGACGCCGAGATCAAGAACCTGCTTTCGAATGTCGCCTCGCCACCCGCCGACGAACGATTGATGACGACTGGCAAACCGGCATCGAGCAAGCGCCCAAACAATTGGCGTCAGGCTTCGCAGGCGTCCAGCGTAAATGGCCCTGCGCCACAAGAGGGTTCTGCCAGGCTACGAGCCAGTGGACTATCTCTGGCTGAATTAGCCCGCATGATTTCGACCCGATCGATGCCTCTGGAAAAGCTTAACCTCACGGGCGTTGTAACGGGCACGGTTAATTTCTCATGGCAGCGATCGCTGAACGATCTGTTTGCCGATCTGGCACTCGACGTTGCCGCGCCACTCCAGGTTGCGAACAATCAGATACCCCTTAACGGCAGCTTGCGCGGACGGCATAACGTACGGTCGGACGTCATCGACTTTTCCGCTCTGAACCTGACCTCGCCGCACACCCATCTGGCGGCGACCGGCACTCTGGGACCGACATCGGCTGCGCTGACGCTCGACGTCAGTACGACCAGTCTCACTGAATTTCAGCCCTTCCTGGCGGCCATGGGGAGCGCTCCATGGCCGGTCGAACTGGCGGGAACCGCAAGCTTCAAAGGAACGCTGAACGACAGAATCCGTAGTCCCCGTATCGCTGGACGCCTGCAGGCCACAAACTTTACCTACCTCTATGTGCCGACGGCGAAAATTCCCTCGCCTCAGAGAATCTCAGCCCCCCCTCCCGCAAAACACAAATCCTGGTTTCACTTCACGTCCGCCCCACAACTTCCGCCTCCTCAGCCCGCAGTCCAGACAAGAAGGATTCATATCGACGACTTTTCCGCGGATATTCAGTATTCATCATCAGGGGTCGCGCTGCATCAGGCTGTAATTCAGGAGGGAGGCGCGCAGTTAAATGTCGATGGAACGACCACTCTCGACAAGGGAAACCTCGTCGAGAGCTCACAGTTTCAGGTCGAGGCTGCGATGCACAACGCCGATGTTGCCGCTTTGCAGCATGCCGTGGGATTCGACTATCCCGTGGCCGGCAAACTAAGTTTCACACTCCACGCGGCAGGAACTGAGGCAAACCCGCGGGGCCAAGGCCAGCTCTCGCTGAGCGAAGGACAGGCCTACGGCCGTCCTATCAAGTCACTGACCACGAATATTGTGTTCGCGAATCGAACGGCGCAAATGGAGAACATTCACTTGCAAGCCGCGCGAGGTGTGGTCGAGGGTTCAGCCGCTTACGACTTCAGCAATCAAGGGGTGAAGCTCGACCTCAGCGGCCACAGCATTGATCTGGCAGAGCTTCCCGAAGTGCAGTCGCCGCACCTGGAGGTTGCAGGTATCGTTGCATTCACGGCGAAGGGCAGCGGCACGCTGCAACAGCCCGTCATCAATGCCCATTTACAAATTGGGAAATTGGTGCTGAACGGCGAGCCCGTAGGGGCGATGGAAGCTGATGCCGTCACCCACGGAAGGCAGTTGCAACTCAGGGCACACTCCAATTTCACCGAGGCAAAACTGGCACTCGACGGGAATATTGATTTGCAGGGCAATATGCCGGCGGACGTAACCCTGCAGTTTTCTGATCTCGATATCAGTCCCTTCCTGCCGGCAAAGATCAGAAGCCGGATAACCAAAGACGCCTCGCTCAACGGGGAAGCCCACTTGACCGGACCACTGAAACAGCCCATGCTGCTGAACGGCCGCTTCAGCTTGCGTGAGTTTTCGGTGGAGATCGAACACATCGCGCTCAAGAGCGATGGTCCGGTCGAGCTTACTTTCGCCAATCAGGTCGTCAGCGTGCAGCGTTGCATTCTGAGCAGCGAAGACTCCCACTTTTCTCTCTCCGGCAGCGCGAGTTTAAAAGAGGATCGCCAATTGGATCTTCATGCCGGCGGTTATCTCAATTTGAAGCTGGCTCAAACCCTGGATCCAGACCTCACGACTTATGGCATCTCCAATATCGATGTCACCATCTACGGCACGACATCGAATCCCATCATGTCAGGCCGGGTCGATATCGTCCATGCCGGCCTCTCGCTGATCGATCTGCCGGCAGGATTGGGCGATGTGAATGGAACGCTAGTCTTTAATAAGGACCGGCTGGAAGTCGAGAGGCTGGCCGGACGCATGGGTGGTGGTCAGGTGACGTTGGCCGGCTTTGTTACCTTTGGGCGCACAATAGGTTTCAACCTCACGTCGAATGGCCATGACATTCGTTTTCGCTATGCGGGTATCAGCGTTACCTCAGATCAGGAGTTGCACCTGACGGGCACGCTGGCAAACTCAAGCTTGAACGGTAATGTCACGGTCACCCGCTTCGCACAGATTCCGTCAAGCGATTTGCAATTCATGTTAGCCCAGGCCAGCGCGCCGGCGACGATCCCTAATCCCAAGTCTCCGCTCAACAATCTGCATCTTGACGTGCGCATTCTGTCTACGCCCGAGCTGACGGTGCAGACCACCCTGGCCAAGCTGTCGGGGGATGTCGACCTGCGTTTGCGCGGCACGGCGGAGCGGCCTTCCCTTTTGGGCCGGATCAACATCGCCGAAGGTGACATCAAGCTGGGGGGGACGAAGTATCACCTGGAACGCGGCGACATCACATTTCTCGATCCAGTCCGCATCGATCCGGTGCTGGACGTGGAAGCAACTACCCGGGTGCGTGATTACGACATTACGATTGGGCTGCACGGCACCATGGAAAAGTTGAATACAACGTATCGCTCGGACCCACCGCTGTCTAGCGACGACATCGTCTCTCTGTTGGCGTTCGGACGCACCCAGCAGGAGAGTGCGGCGGGAACTTCGCCTTCGCCAGGCTTCGCTGATAGCGCTTCCGGCGCGATTCTCAGCCAGGCTATTAACTCGGCAGCCTCAAATCGTTTTTCGAAGATATTCGGGGTGAGCGCGATCAGGATCAACCCTTCCGTGGGAGGCCCGGATAACGATCCCAATGCGCGATTAACCCTGGAGCAGCAGGTGTCCAACAACATTACGCTAACTTACATTACCAACCTGGCCCGCTCGGCGCAGGAGGTGATCCAGTTTGAATACAACATCAATAGCGAATATACGGTGCAAGGTATTCGGGACGAGAACGGCGTGGTGAGCTTCGATCTGCTTATCCGAAAGCGGAAGCGGTGAAGCAGCTAGTAACTAGTGGCCGGTCGGTTCCTCTTTCCAATGTTCACTCACATGTTTGGCGATAACGGTCACGACCCCGGAGAACTTGCTCAACAGCGCGCCCGCATGGTTGAGGAGCAGTTGCGCGGGCGCGGCATTCGGAATGAACGCGTGTTGGCGGCGATGGCCAAAGTTCCGCGCGAACGATTTATCGCCAGCGAAGACGCAGGCAAAGCTTATGGGGATTTCCCTCTGCCCATCGGAGCGGGCCAAACCATCTCGCAACCCTACATCGTTGCGGCCATGGTTGAGGCACTGGAGCCACGTCGCGAGGATTATGTGCTCGAAGTAGGCACCGGAACGGGATATCAAGCTGCACTTCTAGGGGAGCTAGTCGCGGAAGTATGGACCATCGAGCGTCTCCTGGAACTTGCCGAAAGAGCGCGACAGATCCTGTCGGAGCTGGGCTACGCGAACGTCCACGTCGTGCAGGGCGATGGAAGCATAGGATTGCCGGAGCACGCTCCCTTCGACAAAATACTGGTCGCGGCAGCGGCCCCGCATGTTCCCGAAAGCCTGATCGAACAGCTTGCCGATGGCGGCAGATTAGTTATCCCGGTAGGAACCCGCCTTGAACAGCAGGTACAAGTCGTTCGCAAGGCCGGCGGCGAAACGATTGTCCGGAGTCACGATCCCTGCCGATTCGTCCCACTGGTGGGAGCGCAAGCCTGGGAGCCATAGGTCAGCGCTTTTGTGGGCGGGAAGGAATGCTGGGCGGCGGACAAACCGAGTTAACTCATGAGCAATCCGTTGACTGCGCAGGCTATACCCACGGCCGCTAATACAAAACCAAAATACCAGTAGGCGCGCTTCTCGGTGAGCAGCGTAATCGAAGTAACGACCAGCGCAATTTCGAGGAACACTTCTCCCAGATCGAAGCGATCAGCGCGACGAGTGGTTTGCTGCACTTCTTTCTCCAGCTCGAGCGCCTCATTCTGGATTTCATTTTGTTCATCGCGATATCGGTCGATGTCCTTGTGAAAGCGTCCCTCGACCTGTTGAGCGCGTTCTGCCTTACTGGTATCCAGGGCCGTCAGGACATCATCCAGCGCCTCCAGATTATTGCGGCGCAAGTTTTTGGCCTGGTAATAACTCCACTTATCGATAGCCCGGGTTTGCAGCAGGATCTCTTCGGTGTGCGCGCGGTGTCCGAGCAGGGAAACTGTGGCGACCAGGACTGCCAGGATCGCCATGGTCAAGCTCACCGGCGCCAGTTGCCGACTCTCCTTGGCGCGCTCCGCTGCTTCTTTCAACTCGTCAAGTTCGTCGCTCATAGATCTCCCGCCAGAAGGGGATACTTAGAGGTGATGCAGAAGGATGGTACGGATTCGGAAGGGAGAAAACAAGGGGAAGCGGCGTGAGCGACAATCGCGCCCGAAGATCCGGCGAAAGGTGGCTGAGCTACGAACCCGCGCGGAGCGTCTCGGCTGTGGCCGACTTTGGCGGAGCAGTTGGGGCGGTCACGTGTCCGGGAAGCACCTCGCGTAGCGCCCACTCGATGCGCTCCACGGAGCTGCGGATCAGATCCACCGAGTCGGTTTGGTTCTGGGCAGCGCTGGCATAGGTGATCACCTGCAGGGCGTTACGGATGTGGTGATTCATCTCGGCGATGGTCCGCAGCCGCTCGCTGATTAGATGGCGCCGCTGGCGTTCGTTGTTGCTGAGGCTGTAAAAGAGGAGTCCGGCGACGATGCCGGTGAGGGCGTTTGACACGATCAAAATGTCGGTGCGGGTGACACCATCCCTGGCCAACAGGTGGTCGAAGCCGTAACCCACGGCGCACACCAATAACACCACGCCCGCACAGAGCAAGAGCTGGCGGAACTTGGAATCTCTACCCACATCCATGGCTACTACCTCGACTTATTCCGCCCCTGCATTCTGAGACGTTTCAAGCGGCGGTTCGTCTCGACGAAAATGTCGCAGAATAGCGTCTACTTGCGGACGACTCACCACCGACGCCAACGCCGCCGCGTCAGCCTCTTTCACCGCCTGCAAGCTGCCAAAATGTTGCAGCAGGCGCTTGGTAGTTCGTTCACCCACCCCGGGGATGTCCAGCAGCTCGGTCTTGCGATCACGAATTTGGCGCCGCTTCCGGTGAAAGGTGACAGCGAAGCGGTGGGCCTCATCGCGTACCAGTTGCACTAGGTGTAAAACCGGAGAATGCCGGTCCAGAACGACCGGTTCATCTTCCTGCCCTTGTATATAGATGATCTCCTCGCGCTTGGCGATGGACGCCAGGGGCTGATTTACGATTCCTAGCGACTCTAAGGCTTCGGCGGCGGAGTGCAACTGCCCAATACCGCCGTCGATCAGCACCAGACCGGGCATTTTCTGCCGTTCGGCTGACGCTCCAACAGGCACAGATTCGGGGCTAGCCGCTTCCTGCACCCGCCGATAGCGCCGGGCAATCACCTCTCGCATGGAGGCGAAGTCGTCTACCCCGGTCACGCCTCTGATGATGAACTTCCGATAGTCAGACTTCTTCATCTGGCCGTCTTCCCACACGACCATGGACGCGACCGTCTCCGCTCCCTGGATGTGCGAGATATCGAAGCACTCGATCCGCCGGGGCAATTCCGGCAGCATGAGTGCATCCTGCAGTGCTTCCTGGATTGCCTTGGTCGCGGGCTTCATCACGCGGAAGCGTTGATCGAATGCCTGTTTTGCGTTTTGACCAACCAAGTCGACCAGTGACCGTTTTTCGCCGCGCTGGGGGACGTGGATCTGCACCCGGCGTTTATGCCCCTCGGACAGCACTTCCTCCAGCGTGGCGCGATCTTCGAAGTCCACCGGCACGTAAATCGTGTGCGGCACATATTGCTGATCCAGATAGATCTGCTTCAGCAGCGACGAGAAAAACTCGCCGGGATGGAACTGTCCGGCTTCGATTCTCTCGCCAAGGTCTTCCCAGAAAAATTCCCGTTTGTCGACAATCTTGCCGCCGCGCATGTGGAAGAGATTGACGGCCAGCATTTCATTCTCGTAGTGATAACCAAACACGTCGGCATCGTCACCCTCGACGGCAGCAATCCGCTGCTTCTGCTCGAGCAGAGTGACAGTCGAGATCAGATCGCGATACTTCGCGGCCAGTTCGTATTGCTCGCGCTCGGCAGCCGCGTTCATACGCTGATGAAGCGAACGCGAAAGATCGGCGCCTCGCCCCTCCAGAAACAGCTTCACGTCGTGGACCGCCTCCGCGTATCGCTCGGGCGTAACGAGTCCTTCAACACATGGGCCCAGACAGCGGCCAATGTAGTACTGCAAACAGGGCCGAGGATAGTAACGGTTCAAGTCGAGTTTGCACGACGGAATCAGGAAGTGCCGGTGGATCAAGTCGACAAGCCGGTAGGCCAGGCTGGTAGGAAAGTACGGGCCGAAATAAAGCGAGCCGTCTTTGCGTAATCTCCGCGTGGGAAAGACCCGAGGATAGCGCTCGCCGATGGTCAGCTTGATATAAGGGTAAGTTTTGTCGTCCCGCAGAAGGATGTTGTAGCGAGGCTTCTTCTGCTTGATCAGGTTGTTCTCAAGCGCCAGCGCTTCTTTCTCGTTGTCGACGACAACGTAGTCGAGATCGACGGCTTCCCGCAACAATGACCCGGTCTTGGCGTTAGCGGCAGCACCTTCCAGAAAATACGACCGCACTCGCGAGCGCAGGTTGTTCGCCTTGCCCACATAGATGGTCTGGCCGTCCGCGTTCTTATACAGGTAAACGCCAGGCGAGGCGGGAAGAGAACGAATTTTCTGATGCAGGTCCATGGAGATCGAAATGAGAAAAACGGTGGACTTCCGGTGGCTGTGGCTCAGCCAGGTTGGCATTAGCCATGTTCTTCAGAAGTAACCAGCTTGGTAAAAATTCTACTCCTTGCGTCAGGATTCTCCGGCGACAGCATTGCAGGCTGCTGTACTATTCGCGGCCCTCGCGTAAGCTATTTAGAACAAAGTAGATAGCTTTGTTGCTGATCGGCGCGCCAATGGCAGCCAGCTTGCTACTCCCAAGTCAGGCCCGACGCTGACTAATCGCGAAGGCCGAGTTGGGCAAGGGAGTAAGCATGAATCGATTTTCCGTACTCGCATTGCTGGTTGCCGGCAGCCTGCCTCTGACGATAGGTTGCGCGACCAAGAATTATGTCCGGAATCAAACCACGCCCGTAATCAACAACGTTAATGAGTTAGATGATCAAACGGCGAAAAATACTCGCGACATTCGAGACGTGGATAGTCGGGCCCAACAAGGCATCGCGCAGGTGAACTCGAAGGCGGCTTCTGCCGATCAGAAGGCCCTGGCTGCCGGACAGACCGCTGATCAGGCGAACCAGAATGCGACCCAAGCCTCCACCCGCGTGACCAGCTTGGCGGGCACGGTCGAAAACCTGGACAACTACAAGCCGGTGAGCGATACGACTGTGCAGTTCGGCTTCGACAAAGCCCAGCTGACGCGCAAGGACAAGCAGACACTCGACCAGTTCGCGCAACAGATTCAGAGCCAGCGGCACTACATTGTGCAGGTGGAGGGCTACACGGATTCCACCGGTCCCGCCGATTACAATTATCAGCTCAGCCAGCGCCGCGCCGATGCCGTCATTCAGTATCTGGCGCAAAAATACAGTGTTCCGGCGCACAAGATTTTCCTGATTGGGCTCGGTAAGGACAATCCCGTGGCCCAGAACACCAATGCTTCCGGACGGGCCAAGAATCGCCGGGTGGATGTTCGCCTGATGGCGAATAGTCTGGCTGAATCGGCCTCGTCGACGCAACCCAACTCCCCCCAGAACCAGCAACAGCCAATACAACAGCAATGACGTGATACGCGGCCGAGTGATTCGGCCGCGCACAAGTTTACTGATCTCCCCTCAGCCCGGAGCCAATGGATGAAGTAGCCATTGGAAAATAAGGCCGTCCCGTAGGGACGGCCTTTCTTGTTGCCGGCAACCGCAGATCTCTGGCCTGCGGTTCGCACGGTTCGGGATGACAAAAAGGGAGCTCGATCCTCTCCATTCCGCTTCGGCGATAACTGGCGATAACTACTTCAAAGATAAGCACGCTTGCCCGGCTTAGCCCGCGCGGTATGATCGTTATCTAAATGAGCTCGAAAATGCAACGCCTGATGATCCGGGCGATCAACATCTGGCCTCCCATACTGGGGGCCGGAATCCGGGTGAAATGGAGTGCCGACAACAAAGCTGTGGATGTGGAGATGAAGCTGCGTTTCTGGAACCGCAATTACGTCGGGACGCACTATGGCGGCTCGCTGTACTCCATGACCGATCCGTTCTACATGCTGATGCTGATGAACAACCTGGGCAGCGATTACATCGTGTGGGACAAGGCGGCTAGCATCCGTTTTCGCAAGCCGGGTAAGGGGAGGGTCAGGGCTGAGTTTCGTTTGACCGATGAGCAACTGGAGGACATTCGCTCCAAGCTCAAGACCGAGGCGAAGTATGAGCCAACCTTCCAGGTGCAAGTGAAGGACGAAGCCGGCGAGGTGGTCGCCGAGGTGCAGAAGGTCTTGCACATCCGGCGCAAATGAATGCAGGCGCGGTGGCTCAGCCTTTCCGCGGTCTTTGCCAAGTCGACCGGTGACTCGGAATACCTTGACCTGCGAGTCTTCACTAGTTTTGCCGGGTTCACATAGAATATGTATGTGCGGTTTCGTTACCTTCTTCTCGCAATCCTCTGTTTATGGCTGATCGGTGCGGCCCAGGCGCAGGACTCGGCGGCGCCTCCGGTGGAGACCCTGCCCACGGACAAGTCGGCGCCTCCGCCTAAGGACAACAAAGCCAATCCGCCGCGGACCGACAATGTTCCCGCGGGCGAAAGCTCAAGCAAGCAAACCCAGATCGATATTGCGCCGCCGACGGACGACGCCAAGGCGCATCCCGAAGCCGGTCTGGGCAATGGCGATGTGGATGAGTTCACGCCCTACAATCCGATGAAGGCGATGAAAGACGTAGAAGTTGGCGACTTCTACTACAAGAAGGAGAATTACAACGCGGCCATCAGCCGCTACAAGGAAGCGCTGGAATACAAGCCCCATGACGCGGAAGCGACCTACAAACTGGCCGAGGTGCTGGACAAGACCGGCGACAAGGCGGGCGCGACGGAGAATTACGAAGCCTACCTGAAGGTCCTGCCCGATGGGCCTTATGCCAAGAAGGCGCGCGAAGCTCTGCAGAAGTTGAAGAAACAGTAATCGAGTTGCCGGTTGTCAGTAGATTCCAGCGGTGATGGCTGCCGACTACTTCTTCTTTTCCGGCTTCATTACGATCGAGTGTCGCATGGGAACGATCGCTCCGCGGGCCGCGTCGACTGTGGCATGCTGAGCCCGGGTCATGACCTCACTGCGCACATAGCTGACGAACTCCGCCATCTGGCGCTGCATTTCGTCCATGCGCTCGCGCATCTGCAGAATAATGGCGATGCCCGAAATGTTGACCCCCAGGTCACGGGCCAGCGACAGGATGAGTTCCAGACGCTCCAAATCTCCGTCGGTGTACAGACGCGTGTTGCCCTCGGTGCGCGACGGCTTCAACAGCCCTTCGCGCTCGTAGAGGCGTAGCGTCTGCGGATGAATGCCGTACATTTCCGCCACGGCGCTGATCATGTACGCGCCTTGTTTTTTACGCTTGGCCATAATCTTCACGCTTCATTGCATACATCAGATGCGGCAATTCTTGGAACATGACCTGCCGCTCAACCGTCATTCCGTTTCTTTCGGCCACCCGGCGCGATGGCAGGTTCTCAGCCAAGATCAGCGAGATGAGCTTCTCCACGTTCAAGCGCTCAAACGCATAATCCATACAAGCGCGTGCTGCTTCCGTGGCGTAACCGTGACCCCAATAATCGCGGCGGAAGTGATAACCCACCTCCACCAGCGATTCGCCTTCGACGTCTTGCCGCATCAATCCGCAATTGCCGATAACCACGCCCTCCGACTTCAGCACCACTGCAAATAATCCGAAGCCGTCCGTACGATAGCGCTCCTGAGTCTTGGTTACCCAACGCAGCGCGTCCTCGCGGCTGAATTGCTGCGGATAATATTTCATCGTCTGCGGATCGCCGATCACCGCGAAGACGACGTCGACGTCGCCTGATGTCAGATAACGCAGCTGGAGCCGCTTTGTCTCCAGGACGATCTTTCCGTCCACCCCTGTGCTCCCGTCCCGGCTTAGATCTGCTTCCATAATTCTTCCCGCGGATCTTCCGGATTCAGCTTCGCCAGTTCGCGCAGAATCTCCTTCGAGCGTTCATCGCTCACCTTGGGTGTGACCACTCGAATCTCGACGATCTCGTCGCCCCGCTTGCCTTCAGTCACCGCCGACGGCACACCCTTTTCGCGCAAACGAAGTTTCTGCCCCGGCTGTGTGCCCGGCGGAATCTTCAGCAACGCGCGGCCGTCGATGGTCGGCACTTCAATCTTGGCGCCCATCGCAGCTTCCGTGACGCTAACCGGAACGGTCAGATGGATGTCATCGCCTTCGCGCTTGAACACCGGATGTTCGCCCACGCGAACGATGATGTAAAGATCGCCGGCCGGAGCACCCACGGTTCCCGCGTTCCCACGCCCAGGCAGGCGGATACGCTGCCCGTCGCGCGTTCCCGGCTTGATACGGACCTTCAGCGACTCGCTGCGCTCGATGCGTCCTTCGCCGTGGCAGACCGGACACACCGTGCGGTTCTTGCCGCTGCCGCCGCAGCGCGGGCAGGGCACATTGAACTTCATACTGCCGCTCTTGTGGGTGACTTGTCCTTTGCCGTGACATTGCGGACATTCGCCGGGGCTTTCGATGTAGCCCTGTCCATGACAATTGCTGCAAAGTTCGAGGTGGGGCACGGTCAGCTGCATCTCGGCGCCTTTGATCGCCTGCCAGAAGCCTACGTTGACGGTGTACTCCAGATCGCTGCCCGACTCGGGCTGGTGCATCACCTCGCCGCGTCCACCGCCTCCGCCGAAGATGTTGGAGAAAATGTCGCGGAATCCGCCGCCGGTGCCGGCTCGGCGGCCGGCTGCGCCCGCGCCTTCGGAGAAGTCGTTGAAATCGAATCCGCTGAAGTCGAAGGGAACTTCCTGCGTGGTGCGCGATCCGCCACCGGGACCGGCGCCCTGGCCAGGTCCGCCGAATCCACCTGCACCGAAACCGCTGCCGCGGCCGTAGGCTTCGGCTGCGGCGGGATCGATGTTGTCGGAGTAGAAGCCGAGCTGGTCGTAAATCTTGCGCTTCTTGGGATCGCTGAGAACGTCGTTCGCCTCGGAGAGGGTCTTGAACTTCTCTTCCGCGCCTTTGTCCCCGGGATTGACGTCGGGATGATACTTGCGCGCGAGCTTGCGGAACGCCTTGCGGATGTCGTCGGCCGAGGCAGTTTTCTTTACGCCAAGGACGGCGTAATAGTCTTTGTCTTTGTTGGGCGTAGTGGCCATGATTTTTGGCTATTAGCCGTTAGCTCTCCACACATCATTATCATCGGGACGCAGGTATTAAGGCTGCAATCGCAGAACATATCACTCCAGCAATAGTCAGCACGTTCCCGAGCAACACAAAGCGGGAAGCAGTCCGAAAACTCGGTTCAGCCGGGGCGAGATGCGGATCGGTCAGGCTCAGACGCCTCGATACCTTGGATGTCGCCGAAGTTCTGATGACGAATCCCACGATAGCAACGAGTGCGCCTAAAATTATAAGGACTATCTTCATTGGATGCATGGTAGCGAGGTGCTTTTTCCCATCGCTTCTACAGGGCCCCGATCAACTCCTGCGATTAAAAACTGCAGTTATCTCGCCGCGTTGATTGGGCGGGGATACGGTGCTGAGCTCGTACCCCTCTATGCGACACTCCTCGACGACTGTAGACAAGTCTTTGTGGTGAACGACCCGGGTACGAACCGGACCCCAATTCGCAGTAACGTCTCTGAACCCAAACCACGTCATTGTTTCGCTATTAACAGTACGCCGGTCATAGGTTACCGCGTCATTGATCTCTTGTTGTGCTACACGGTACTTGTCGACGCTGGCCGCGTCGCAGTATTCCCCAAGACGTTTCCAGGGCAACTCCACCTCAAGTACACGGGAATTGTTTTCATCGTCATAATCTAAGAGCCGAAGCCTGGCGCTGAATGCGTCCGACTTCCCCCGAACCATTATCTCAACCTGCTGGTGCGCCATACTTCCTCACTCTTAGTTAATAATCGCCTGGCCGCTGTCGCCCATGGGGACCACCACGTTGGCGACGAAGCCGAACTCGTCGCTGATTACGGGAATTGCCTTCATCGCGCCATCGATGCCGGAGGTGACCAGATACCACCGTCCATCGTCGCGGTTAAAACTCAACATGTACGACTGGTTGTGTACTTCGAATCTCAATTTGTTCCTTCCGGTCCGGGGAGTTCTGTTATGTTTTCCGGGGCTGAAGCCCCGCTCCAAAATGAGTGCTCGTTGACGCTGGCCTAAAGGCCAGCTCTTCCACCCGCAGAACTAAAGGCCAGCTCTACCACCCGCAGAACTAAAGGCCCGCTCCGCCCGCGACTCTCATCCTCTTGCGAAGCAGGGGCGCATGCGCGCCCCCTACGTCTTTACTAGCTGCTATCTGCCCGTCGCGGATCCTTCGACTGGCGGCCGCTCGCTCAGGATGACGGCGGCGGGTCTCAGACGACCCACCAAGCGCCGTCACTTCTTCTCGTCCACATCCACGTACTCGGCGTCGATCACGCCTTCGTCTTTCTTCGGCTCAGCGGCGGCTTGTCCATCTCCACCCGGAGCCGGACCGCCCGTCGGAGGCGTTTGCGCCGAGGTCGCCTTATACATCGCTTCGGCCAGCTTGTGCGAAGCCGAAGTCAGGTTCTCGCGCGCCTTGTTCATGGCCGCCGCGTCGGTGCCTTCCAGCGCCTTCTTGGCGTCAGCCAGAGCGTTCTCCACATCACTGCGCTCCTGGCCGCTGATCTTGTCGCCATGTTCGCGCAACATCTTTTCAATGCTGTAGACCATGCCGTCGAGCTGGTTGCGGGCTTCGACTTCGTCGCGCTTGGCCTTGTCCTCGGCTGCGTGCGCGTCGGCGTCCTTCGCCATGCGCTCGACTTCTTCCTTGCTTAGACCGGAAGACGACGTAATCGTGATCTTCTGGTCCTTGCCCGTGGCCATGTCTTTGGCGTTCACGTTAAGGATGCCATTGGCATCGATGTCGAACGTGACTTCGATCTGCGGCACGCCACGCGGCGCCGGAGGCAGTCCCGTCAGGTGGAACTTGCCCAGGGTGCGATTGTCGCGCGCCATCGGCCGTTCGCCCTGCATCACGTGGACTTCGACTGAAGTCTGATTGTCCGCCGCCGTCGAAAACATCTCCGTCTTCTTAGTCGGGATGGTCGTGTTGCGCGGAATCATCTGCGTGGCCACGCCGCCCATGGTTTCGATGGACAGCGTCAGCGGAGTCACGTCGAGCAGCAGCAGGTCTTTCACCTCGCCGCCCAGCACCCCACCTTGAATCGCCGCACCGATCGCGACGACTTCGTCAGGATTCACGCCCTTGTGGGGCTCCTTGCCGAAGATCTCTTTCACCAGTTGCTGAATTCGCGGCATGCGCGTCTGGCCGCCGACCAGCACTACTTCGTTGATCTTGTCGGGCGAAATGCCGGCATCTTTGATCGCCGCCTTACACGGGCCAATAGAGCGATCGATGATGTCCTTCACCATCTCTTCCAGCTTGCCGCGCGTCAGCGTCTTCACCAGATGCTTGGGACCGCTGGCATCGGCCGTGATGAACGGCAGATTGATTTCGGTCTGCATGGTGGTCGACAGCTCGATCTTGGCGCGCTCGGCCGCGTCACGCAGGCGTTGCAGCGCCATCTCGTTGCCCTTGTCGCGCAGGTTCAGGCCTTCGTCCTTCTTGAACTCGTCAATGAGCCAGTCCACAATGCGCTGGTCAATGTTGTCGCCGCCCAGGTGCGTGTCGCCGTTAGTGGACTTCACCTCGATGACGCCTTCGCCGACTTCCAGAATCGAAATATCGAAGGTGCCGCCGCCGAAGTCGTACACGGCGATGGTTTCGTCCTTCTTCTTGTCGAGTCCATAGGCCAGCGCGGCCGCCGTGGGCTCGTTGATGATGCGCTTGACGGTCAAGCCGGCAATCTGTCCGGCGTCTTTGGTCGCCTGCCGCTGCGCATCGTTGAAGTAGGCCGGAACCGTGATCACAGCTTCGGTGACGCTCTCGCCGAGGTAGTCTTCCGCGGCCTTCTTCAGCTTCTGCAGAATCATGGCCGAAATCTGGGGGGGGGTATATTCCTTGCCCTGCGCCACAATCGCCACGTGATCGCCCGACTGGACGACCTTGTACGGCACCATCTTCATCTCTTCGTTGACTTCGTCGTAACGGCGTCCCATGAAGCGCTTGATGGAGTAAATAGTGTTTTCGGGATTGGTGATGGCCTGGCGCTTGGCCACCTGGCCGACCAGCCGCTCGCCATTCTTGGTGAAGCCGACGACCGAGGGCGTAGTCCGCCCACCTTCTTCGTTGGGGATGACTTTAGGCTCGCCGCCTTCCATAACGGCGACCACCGAGTTGGTGGTGCCCAAGTCAATTCCGATAATCTTTGCCATTGCAGCCACCCTCCTTAGGGTTGAAACTTATCTAACTTATTGAAAAATAAGTGCGTACATGAGTCACTCGAAGCCCATACAATGCCATGACTATAGAACTTGAGTGAATCATTGTCAAGGTGTTAGATGTCATTGGAGGGGTAGGAGTTGCAGGAAGTTTGTGAGCTCGGGTCCCCCAAACGGCAACCAGCGCTGGCCATAAGTCTTTCATCCTGAGCGTAGGTTCGCACAGTTTTTGCCAGCCGGAGTCGAAGGACTCCTATATCGCCAACCTGGCTCCCCAGACTCGTCGCGCCGGATGACGATCCAGAAATCGAATCGTTCGGCTACACTTGTCGCGGTGAAACCAGGGACAGCAGTCGTCGTTTTTGTTCTCTTGGCAACGTGCTTTGCCTCAGCACAAGCGCAAGTGCCGACTGCGAAGAGCCAAGCCACTCCCTCATCCGCTGATGAGTCAGCCCAGTCGGTCGATGCGACTGCTGGGATTCCCACGTTTTACGCTCATGCACAGCAAGTCATTGTCGCAGTTGAGGTGTGGGACAAGTCCACCAAGAGGGGGCAACATTCCTGGGTCGGGGACGAGCCATTGCGACCACTCGAAAAAGATTTTCTGGAGAGTCTACCCCCGGTAGTCCGAGGCTTAAAGTCCGACGCCTTTCATCTCTTTGACAATGGGGTTGAACAGAGCATCAATTCCTTCCAGGAAGCCGATTTCCCTGCCGTTGAGATGACGAACCACTGGTACTTCACTCCTACGACGGACGGAACATGGGGGACCTTTCAGCCGTTTAACGATGTCGATTTTCCCTTGGCAAGTTACCTGATCGGCTATGTTCCAACGATAGGACCGAGCGAATGTCACACTATAAGAGTTGTCGTGGAAGGTCTCGAGGCTCAGGTAAACCGTCATGGATATTGTGCTCTAAAGGACTCTGGACTTGCCGATATCGATGCCGTCGCGGGGAAAAAGTTGGGCGAGAAAATGCGGGTATTTGCAAACTCCACGGCACATGGGTCAATCAAAGTCTCGATGCAACCTTTCGCCTTCTGGTCCTCCGGCACCCTGCGCCTGGCTAGGGAGGCTTCACCGACGGGAGGTCCTGCTGATCAACCTGAAACCGACCTCACCTACGTTGTCGAGGTGCATGACTCGAAGGCGCCGGCGGCTCTTCAGATCGCCGTAGGTTTCAAATTCCCTGAGCTCGCCTGGTATTTTCCTTGTCAGAAGGATGCGGCTGTATACGTTCTCGGAATAATCTACAAAAGGAATGGTGACATTGCGGGCCAGTTTGCCGATAGCTTCTCCTGCTTGACTCCATTGACATGGTTGATGCAAGCGTCGCAGGACTCCGGTGTCTTGCTACCGAGTTGGTTTAGCAGCCAGATCAATCTACCCCCCGGAGATTACGACTTGAGGGTGGTGGTAAGCGACGGCCACGATTTTGGTCGGGCACGAATGCCTTTGCGAGTGGAATCGTTCGACACTCGGCGGCTTATGATGAGCGATATTGCAGTTGGCGCCGTACTTCGCGGCGCAGCCTGGGTTTTGCGTGACGCAGCCTCCGTTGCTCCAGCTCCTGTCGTTCCGAGTCCGCTCGTTAGCAAGGATACCCAATTCTTCCCAGACGCGAACAATCGCGCTCGCCTTGGAAAACACAGGCCACTTTTCCTTTACTTTGAAGTCTATGAGCCTCTGCTCGAAAACGAAAAGCCGACTGTTTACTACCGGGTGAGAATCACGGATCTAAGAACCAGCGCATTGGTGATAAACACGGGCCCGATGAGCGCAGCCGATTGGGTTATCCCGGGAAACGCAGTCATTCCGATTGGACTGAAGCTGGCAACAGAAAAACTGGGGGCAGGATCTTACCGGCTCGAAATCCAGGCGTCCGATTCGGCGGGGCGACAAAGCGAGTGGCGACAGGCGGCTTTTGCGATCAAATAGGATTGCTGTTGAATCGGACGCTTCCGGTCGTTCGTGTCATCTGTTCTGCTGCGGAGCTTGGTCTTCGGTGATGCGCGTGAACTCGCTGTTCAGAGCGCGCTCAATTTCTTCCGAATGCCTTTCGCCGCGAGCCACACGGCTCACATAAGAACGGTCGACGTTGAGTTGACGCGCGATCCGGCTGTAAAGTCCGCATAACGACTGCACGTAACGATTCAACAGGGGCATTTTGCTCTTGACTGTATTCGTGTCTTCCATTTTGCGATGAGATGCGGGGGGATGCCCGGGACGTTGCGTCCTGGCAGGCGGTTTTGCCCTGGTCTCAGCGGGCGCGAATCCGGCGAACGATTTAACGGTGGGACGGAGGAAGGCAAAAGCAGATCCCTCGCTGCGCTCGTGATGACAAGAACCAGTTATGACAAGGATCGGTTGGCATCTCGCAATACCTCGCCAAATGTGGCATCGTCGGTGACAACCTCTCGCCGCTCGGGCGCATCCCTATTCCTTCGTAGTGGAATCGTGGCTGGCGAGCAGATCGTCTTTTGGATTCATGACGTCGCGGCGGGAGGCCTGCGGATTGTCTGCAGGAAATGATGCTGACAAACAGCGGCCCGCCATAGAATCTAGCCGACAAGTGAGCTAATCGGGACAGGGAGACGCCTGGTTTCCCAACCGAAGCTCACTAACAAGTAAGTAAAGTAAGCAAATGGAGTTCATGCTGAAGGTTGATAATGGCGGCCGTTTCCGACTCCGATCTGCGAGCTTATAAACCGGGACAGATGGTGCCAATCTCGGGAATCTACACCGTGATTCACGTAGATCATCGGAGTGCGCACGAAGTGCTGGCGATTCGAGGCGACGTGTTTCCAGCCTGCCGAATCTGCAAGGTCCAAGTTCGATTCCAGATTGCCCAGGTCATTCCGCACGTCACCCACGACTTCGATCTGGCAGGCCCAGACCTGAAAGTGACTAAGGGGCGAGCGAAAGCGGCCAGCAAGGGCAGCGAATAATCGATACTCGACCCAATCAGGATTTCAGCTGCACCAGCTCGGTCGTGCGCTTGAGCTGTCCGCAGGCCGCGTAGATATCGCGACCACGAGGACGGCGGACGAAGGCGGGAATTCCAGCTCGCGTTAAAACGCTTTGAAAGGCAAGGACGCGGTCATCGGAAGGCATGGCAAAGGGAATCTCGGGTCCGGGATTCAAGGCGATGAGATTTACCTTGGCACGCAAGCCGCGAATCAGGTCCACCATCTCACGGGCATGTCGAACGTCGTCGTTAACGCCACCCAGCAGAACATACTCGAAGGTCAGACGTTCGCGATTGCGGAGCGGGAAGTCGCGCAGGGCGGCCATCAGCTTTTCGACGGTCCATTTCTTCGTAATGGGCATTACCTGCGTGCGTAACTCTTCATTAGGAGCGTTCAGCGAAACGGCCAGCTTGGGGCGAACCGGCTCGGCGCCGAAGTCTGCAATGCGCGGCACGATTCCGGAAGTCGAGACGGTCATACGCGACTCTGGAATGCCAACGCCTTCAACCAGCAGACGCACCGCTTGCATAAAGTTGTCGTAGTTCAGGAAAGGTTCGCCTTGTCCCATGAAGACCAGGTTGACGCGATCACGCTGCATCTCAACTTGCTGGTCGCTAAGCACGGTCAGGATCTGGCCGACGATTTCGCCGGCAGTCAGGTTGCGACGCAAGCCCAGCAGAGCCGTCATGCAGAACGCGCACTCGACGGCGCAACCTATCTGGCTGGACACGCAGATTGTGGCGCGCTGCCGGATCCTAGCCTCAGGCCGTTGTCTCGAGGAATCGACATTGTTCCGGCGGCGAACCGCAGATCCCTCGGCTTCGCTCGGGATGACAGAAGTGCTTGGGATGACAGGAGGGGCAGAATCGAGCTCTTCCAGTTCTTCATCGCCGCTTTCGGAACCGTCACCGGCTTCTCCGCCATCGCCTTCAGGCATCCAGACAGTTTCGACGCTTTGGCCGTCGGCGAAGGCCAACAAGTAGCGCACGGTTCCATCGGCGGAGACAAACTTTTTTTCGACGCGAGGCAATCCAACCACAAATCCGGACTCGCACAACTGCTGACGGAGGGCTTGCGGCAACACGCTGAACCGTTCTACGGTCGGCCACCTTTGCCGGTATAGACCGTCAAATAGCTGCCGAGCCCGGTACGGAGCTTCAGCCAAACCTTCTACAACCTCCGTAAGTTGTTGAAGTGAAAGCCCTAAAAGTTCGGTATATTGCGGCACGCTCATGCATCCAATATGCTATCTGGTTAGAGTCCCGTTCGCCCGACGTCGCTTCGGGGTATTTTCGCCATTATTGCTATCGCGTTCATTCATCTTATCCGGCAGGCCCCAGACTGCAGGCGTACGGGTCCCAGCAACACGTTCATAACCTGAGCGCCGACTTTGAGGCCGCTTGGAGCAGTCATTATGGTTGAAGAACTACGCAACATAAAGCGCGAGGTGTTACCTAACGGCCTCACCATCCTGACCGAGCAGATGGACCACATTCGCTCGGTGTCGATGGGGATCTGGGTGAAGTCGGGCTCGCGTCACGAAGATCCCAACGTTAACGGCATTTCGCACTTTGTTGAGCACATGGTGTTCAAGGGCACCAGCAACCGGACAGCGGAAGACATCGCTCGCCAGGTCGACTCCATTGGCGGCAACATGGACGCTTTTACCGGCAAGGAAACGATCTGCTTCAACATTAAAGTCTTGGACGAACATTTGCCCATTGCCATCGATGTTCTCAGTGACATGGTTATGCACCCCATGTTCGACTCCAAGGAGATAACCCGGGAGCGCGGAGTCATCCTGGAAGAAATCAAGATGGACGAGGACAATCCTGACTATCTGGTCCACGAAATCTTTACCCAGAACTTTTTCAAAGGCCACCCGCTCGGCAAACCAATCCTGGGCACCAAAGAAACTGTCCGCCGCTTCGATCAGGACGCAATCCACGCTTATTATGGCGGCAAGTTTGCTCCCGGAAACATGATTATTTCCGCCGCCGGCCATGTAAATCATGAGGACTTTGTGGAGTTGCTCACCCAGCGTTTCGGGCCGCTGCCGCCCGGTACGAACGGATGGCACGATACGCCGCCGAAAATCAATTCGCGCATCATTCTGCGTAACAAGAAATCGCTGGAGCAGGTACAGATTTGCGTGGGCGTTCCGTCCTATCCGATCAGCCATAGTCGCCGCTACGTTACTTACATCCTGAATACGATACTCGGCGGCGGCATGAGTTCCAGGCTTTTCCAGAACGTACGCGAAAAGCAGGGATTGGTGTACTCGATTTTCTCCGAGCTGAATCCTTTTCGCGATACGGGTATGCTCTCGGTCTACGCCGGAACGTCCCGGGAGTCTGCGCCCAAAGTGGTGCAGTCCATTGTGAACGAATTCCGTGAACTGAAAAACGCGGCGGTCTCGGACGAAGAACTGAAGCGCGCCAAAGATCAGCTCAAGGGAAGCCTGATGTTGAGTTTGGAGTCAAGTACGGCTCGCATGTCCAATCTGGCGAGACAGGAAATGTACTACGATCACTTCGTCAGCATGGACGAGATCATCGAGCGCATTCAGGCGGTGACGGTTGAGGACTTAATTCAATCGGCCAATGAGTTGTTCCGGCCGGAACTGATTGCGGTAACCGTGCTGGGCAACCTCAACGGACTGAAAGTAACGCGCGATTCGCTGGCTTGTTGAGCAGCCGTTGTTCGCAATTCGCTCTTCACTGTTCGCCCTTGGTTGCTCGCGAAAACCTGCAAGTTGCGTGAATTAGCCAGGCGACGGGTTCGCAGCTCTGTTGAATCGAGACGAGCGCTGCGGGACGGAAGAGCATAGCTCAGCGCTTCAACGCTAGGTGAGGTGAGATTGAGAGCCAGCCCCTCCCGGGGCGACGTTTTCCGGTTCCAAGCGTCCAACTTGGGGGGCGCGTGCTTTGACATCCGTCCAGGCGTGCACAATAATCTGAATTGTCCTGGAGCTCACGTGCGGCGTCTTTGCGGCTCCGCTTTGGCCCCGACGAAAGCGCGAGGGCCCGGCGGGCATCCGACGCCGAAACTCAGAACCTGACTATCCGGCAGAGGGACGCTGGGTCGGTAAAACGGAGTTACCCGTCAGTCGGACAAGAAGAGGTTACAGATGCGCAGACGTAATCGAGACCGGGGATTCACCCTCATCGAACTGCTGATTGTCGTTACCATTATTCTTATCATTGCGGCATTTACCATCCCGAAACTCACTAAGTCGACCATCCCGGCACATGAGGCCTCGGCGATTGCCAGCATCAAGGCGGTTAGCGAGGCGGAAATGATCTATGCCAGCAGTCATCCGGACCTGGGATTTACCGCCGACTTGGCTACCTTAGGCGGGACGGCGCAGAGTGGAGGCGAACGCACCATCGATGACACTTTGGCCAGCGGCCGCAAGAGCGGATACACCTTTACCTACACTGCCGGCGAAAAAGTTAATGGCGCCATTCGCTCCTACACCATCACGGCCGTCCCAGACCAGGTGGGGACGACCGGACAGCGGAGGTTCTTTTCCGACGAGACGGGCGAGATCCGGCAAAGCTCCTCAGGAGTTGCCGATGCCAGTAGCGCCGAACTTCAGTAGGCACGGCTGAGGGCCCGCGCGTCATATCCTCATGGCAATCTCTCGCTTTGCGAAGTGGCTGAGCGTTCCGGCTCTTATCGTCCTAGCCTCTTACCTTCTTCCCGCGCAGACTCCGGTTCACGAACTGGCGGACAAAGTGGATCAGCGTTATGACCACATGCAGAGCCTGCAGGCCAGCTTTACGGAAACCTACACTGGCGCTGGAATATCTCGCACCGAGAGCGGCACCCTGCTGCTGAAAAAACCGGGACGCATGCGTTGGGACTACGATCAGCCTCGTCCCAAGCTGTTCCTCAGCGATGGACACACCGCATGGTTTTACGTTCCCGGTGAACATCAGGCGCGCACGACTCCGGTGAAGCAGCTCGACGATCTACGTTCTCCGCTGCGCTACCTGTTAGGCAAAACCAAGCTGGAAAAAGAGCTGGAAGGATTGTCATTGGCGCCCGACCAGCACCCCATGAACACCGGAGACGTGGTGTTACGAGGCGTTCCCAAGGGGATGCGGGACCGCGTAGCCCAAACTCTGCTGGAAGTGTCCCCCGACGGCCTGATCGTGCGTATCGTGGTCGAGGAATTGGACGGTTCCACCACCGAATTCCGCTTTCTTCAGCAGCGCGAGAACGTCGAACTAGCAGACCAGCAATTTCGTTTTACTCCGCCGCCGGGCGTGGAGGTGGTGGCCGGAACGGAATTCATGAATTAGTGGCTAAAGTACGCTCTTCGCCCTTCGCAGCTGGCTTTTCGCCAGAATGCCAGATGGCGAACACACGGAAACCCCGGAATTCATGCGGATCGATGGCGAACGCAACCGTAAACAAAATAGCTGGCTTGGTAGCCTAGATCAAAACCCGAAAAGCGAAACGCGAAAAGCGCTTCTTGCCGATGTTAGACTACCGTTAATCCTCCCGCTGGGGAACCTTTCGATTATGGCCGAATACATGATCAAAATGGCGGACGAGCGAGGCCACGTCCTCGAGCAACTGGAGCAGGGCACCTCGGAGGCCGAGATCCGCGACCGCTTCGCTCAGCAGGGCTTCTTCGTCTATTCGGTGAAATCCAAAGGACTTTTTTCCTCCGAGGTGCGGCTGCCGCAGCGGCGCAAGATTAAACAGGACCAGTTTGTCATCTTCAACCAGCAGTTTGTGACTCTGATCCACGCTGGCCTCCCCATCATCCAGTCCCTGGAGTTGCTGATTAAGCGGCAGCGCAACGCGTTTTTTCGCGTGGTGTTGCAGAATGTCCGCGATCGGGTCCGCGGCGGCGAGTTGTTGTCGGAAGCATTCGAGGCGCAAAAGGTCTTCCCCAAGGTGTATACGACGACGCTGCTGGCCGGCGAGAAGAGCGGCAACCTTGAGGAAGTCCTCGGCCGCTATATTGCGTTTCAACGTTTGTCGGTGAGTTTCCGCAAGAAGCTGATCTCCTCGCTGGTTTATCCCGCGCTGCTGGTAGTGGTGCTGGTCGTGATGTTGACGTTCCTCATTACTTTCGTGGTTCCGCAGTTTGCCACGCTGTATCACACGCTGGGATCGGACCTGCCGCCGATGACCTCGGCCATGCTGGCAATCGGCGTGAATGCCAAGAATTATTTTCTTTACTTCGCGATTGCCGTGGTTGCCGGCGGATTCTTCTTCTGGCGCTGGATGAAGAGCGATGCCGGCTCCACGCAGATGGACCGTTTCAAACTCAAGGTTCCGCTGCTCGGCGATATCTGGTTGAAGTATCAAGTGGCCGTGTTCTCCCGCATGCTCTCGACACTTTTGTCCGGCGGCCTCTCGCTGGTCCCGTCACTCGAAACCGCTGGAGAATCCATGCAGAGCCGCCTGATGGCGCGCGGCATCGACAGCGCGGTTCGAGGTGTGCGCGAAGGGCAAACCCTGGCGCGCAGTCTGGAAGAGACTAAGGTTTTTCCGGAGATGTCAGTGGAAATGATTGAGGTCGGCGAATCGACTGGTGCGCTGCCGGCCATGCTCAACTCGATTTCCGAGTTCTACGAGGAAGATGTGCAGAACGCGCTGGCTACGGCGATGGCGCTGATTGAGCCGGTCATTCTGATCGTGATGGGCGTTGTCGTGGCGTTCGTCTTAATCTCATTGTATCTTCCGATCTTTAGCATGGGAGTCGGCGGAATTCACTAAAGCAGCAATTAGCAGTTGGCATCTGGCACTTGGTTTTAGCAAAGCAATTATCGCAATAGGCACCGTCCCTGACACTCAACGATTGTTTTGGATGAAAGAACCAGCATTTCACGGCTAAGTGCTAATTGCTAAAAGGCAGCACCTATGGCAGAAGCAAAAGCAATTTTCGTGGGTGGCGTTGCCACCAACGACGAAGTCGAGCAGAGCAAAGATCTGGCGCGGAGATATCGCTGCGAGTTCGTGGACCTCAAGAACTTTCATATCCAGCATGAATTGTTCCGCAAGATCAAAGTGGACTACATGTTCCGCTACAATTTCGTGCCCTTGGAAGAGAAGCCGGACGGCCGTCTGATTGTAGCCATCGCCGATCCCAGCCAGCTGATGATGATCGACGAGATCAGCCTGCTTCTGGGGCGCCGCATCGTGACCAAGGTGGCCACGCTTTCGCAGATCGCCGACGTGCTGAAGAAGACGGAGCAGTCGCAGCGCGTGCTGGAAGAAGCCGGCGAAAACTTCGCGCTCGACGTCATCACCGAGGACGAGAACGCCGACGAAACTATCTCAATCGAGAAGCTGACCGGCGAAACCGATCAGAGCCCCATCATCCGCCTGGTTGACACCACCATCTTTACCGCACTGCAGCGGCGAGCCAGTGATATTCACATCGAGACTCGCGACGACTCGGTGGTCATCAAGTACCGCATCGATGGCGTTCTGCAACAGGCCATGCAGCCCATCGCGAAGGAACACCATTCGACGATCATCTCGCGCATCAAGGTCATGAGCGAGTTGGATATCTCCGAACGCCGCGTTCCCCAGGATGGCCGCTTCCGGGTGCGCTACAACGGGCGTTCCATCGACTTCCGCGTATCGATTATGCCGTCGATCCATGGCGAAGATGCGGTGCTGCGCGTACTCGACAAGGAATCGATGAGCGAGAAGTTTCACAAGCTGACGCTCGACGTGGTCGGCTTCGGCGAAGATGACCTGCGCAAGTTTCGTCGCTATATCAAAGAGCCCTACGGTATGGTGCTGGTGACGGGTCCCACCGGCTCCGGTAAGACGACCACGTTATACGCGGCCCTGAACGAGATCAAGACCGACGAAGACAAGTTGATCACCATTGAAGACCCGGTCGAATACCAGATTCGCGGGATCACGCAAATTCCGGTCAACGAGAAAAAAGGGCTCACGTTTGCCCGCGGACTGCGCTCCATCCTGCGGCACGATCCCGACAAGATCATGGTGGGCGAAATTCGTGACACCGAGACGGCCCAGATCGCCATCAACTCGGCGCTTACCGGGCACTTGGTATTCACCACGGTACACGCTAACAACGTGGTTGATGTGCTGGGACGTTTCCTCAACATGGGCGTTGAGGCATACAACTTCGTTTCCGCATTGAATTGCATCCTGGCCCAGCGCTTGGTCCGACTGATCTGCGAGTTCTGCAAGAAGGAAGTGCACTACTCGGCGGAAGAGTTAGAGGCCAGCGGCATGGATCCGAAGGAGTGGGCGAACATTCCATTCTACGAAGGCGAAGGTTGCATTGAATGCTCGGGCACCGGTTTCCGGGGACGAACTGCGATCCACGAACTGCTGGAATTGACGGACAATGTGCGCGAGATGATTCTGGCCAAGAAGCCCAGCAGCGAAATCCGCCGCACCGCGAAAGAAGAAGGAATGCATTTCCTTCGCGAGTCGGCCCTTGATAGAGTGAAACGTGGCCTGACCACGCTGAAAGAGATCAACAAGGTTACGTTTATCGAGACGACCAGATAAACCGGCAGTTGGCCAATCAGCATTTGGCAATTGGCAAATGCTTGAGGAATTGGGTCCCAGCCGAGCCAGCCGTGGGGCTGGCGTGGACGCTTCTCGGTATACAGTTTCGTTTCGGGCTGACGGCCAAGTGCCCCGCGCAGATTCTCATGGCAGAACACCACATTTCGCGTCCCCGGATTGCCTGCGAAGTCAGTGCCGATCGAGTAGTAACGGCGCGGGCTGCGGAAGGCGCGAAGGGTCTGGAAGCGGCGGTAACCACCGAGTTGCCGGGCGGCACACTCACGCCCGGACTGCAGCAGGCTAACGTGAATGCGCGCGACTTGTTAGTGACGGCGCTGCGCAATTCTCTGACGGCTGTGGCGGGACGCGTGCGCGACATTTGTCTGGTGATTCCCGACGCCACCACGCGGGTCATGTTGCTCGACATGGAGACGCTTCCCGAGAAGCCCCAGGAAGCCGACGCGGTTATTCGGTTCCGGTTGAAGAAGTCACTACCATTTGAGGTAGATCAATCGGCAGTATCGTTCGATCGTCAGGGAACGGCGAACCCGATGAGGGTGGTGGCCGCGGTAACACCGCGCACCGTACTGGAAGAATACGAGTCGCTGGTGCGCGACGCGGGCTACAATCCTGGTTCGGTGGTGCCCTCGATGTTGGCGGCGCTCGGTGTAGTCGACGCCTCCCGGCCGACCATGGTCATCAAAGTAGAGCACGGTACGACGACCTTCGCCATCGTCGATCAGAATCAGCTGTTGCTTTATCGGGCCTTGGAAAATGGCGGCTCCGCTGTCACCGGTGAATCCCTGGTCGATGACGTAAATACTTCCCTGGTGTACTTCGAAGATCGCTACTCGGTAGGCGTGGATCGCGTGCTCGTGGCAGGCGTCCAATCGGCCCAAGTTCTGCAAGAGGCGCTGAATGCAAGCTCCAATATTCGCGTGGAAGAATTGATTTCCAGCACCATGTCGGGCGGCGCTGCGGCCGGGAACGTTCCCCGTTCTGCTCTGGCTGGAGTTGCGGGGGCGCTGGTTTCCTGATGCGGCTGAATATCAATCTCGCCAGTCAGCCCTACGAAGTTGCCCGGCAGTACCGTCAACGAATGACGGCGGTGATTGCTGCTCTGGGACTGGCTGCGGCCCTTCTTCTGGGCTACATCATTTACCAGCGGATTCATTCGCGCTCCATCCTTCGGCAACTGGTCGACGTGCAGCGGCAAATCGACGCTCTTGACCGCGAAGAGGCGCAGGCGCGCGCCATCCTCAACAAGCCGGCGAACCGCCAGGTGGCCGATCAGTCAGATTTCCTTAACGAACTATTTGCCCGCAAGGCGCTGTCCTGGACTCGCATCTTTACCGAGATGGAGAGAATTGTGCCGCCCGAACTGCACGTCGTCTCCATGAAACCCGAGTACACCAAGACGAATGATCTGGTGCTGCACATGGTAGTGGCGACCGACTCACGCGACCGCGCCGTGGAGCTGGTGAAGCATCTGGAAAAATCCAATCACTTCCGGCAGCCGCAGGTAGTGGCCGAAACTGTGGTGGCTAATACCAGTGGGCAACCGAACGGGACGGGGAACATCCAGTTCGATATCGCGGCGGTCTACATTCCGGGCGTACAAGACAATCAACCTGCCGATGCCGACGAGAAAGCAGAAGGAAAGGCTAGCCCGCCCGTTCCGGCAAAGACAATGCCCACCCCGGCGAAGCACAGGGTGATCGCGCCTAATACTATGAGCCCGGCCAACGTGAACGCGGCGCAGAATCATCCCCTGCGACCGGGCTCGGAGAAGGTGCACTGATGGCCAGCATTCGCGAGAGCCGCAAGAAACTGATGCCGATCGTAATCGCGCTGGCGCTGCTCGATCTGGCGTGTATAGGATATTTGCTGTCTCCCGCCGGCCGCTCACGCCAGGCTTTGAAGCGCGATCTCAACCAGACGCGCGAAAAACTCGCAGCCAAGCAACAAGAAGTTCTGCCCACTCGCGGGATGGACCAGAAGCTGAAGCAGGCATCGAAAGATATCGACAGCTTTTACGATCACCGATTGCCGGCGCGGTACTCTGCGATTTCCGATGAACTGGGCAAAATCGCAGCCAGTACCGGAGTACATTACTCGGGCGTGAAATACGATGAAAAAGATGCCCCCATCGAAGGCCTGCACAAGCTGAGTATCGAGATCGCGCTTTCCGGCGACTATTTGCAGGAAGTCAAGTTCATCAACGCCCTGGAACGCGACCCCATGTTCTTCCTGATTGACGGAATCACTCTGGGTGAGCAACAGGGCAACGTTCGTCTACAACTCAAGCTGGAAACTTATCTCCGGTCAGGAGCGCTTACGTCGTGAAGCTTGGGACCGAAGACAAGCGGAAGACTATCATCGCGGGAGTCTTGTTGCTGGCGGCTGTCGTCCTGTTGGTGCACGCATTCAGCGGCGGAGGCGAGGAACCTGCGACCACCCCGGCCACGCAGACTTCCCCCGCCGGCCCGTCGACCGCCGCCAAACATGGCGCATCGACTGGTCGCAAGGGATCCTATCTTCTGTTGGCTCATTCCCTGGATCCCACCTTGCGTTTCGATCTCCTGAAGTCGAGCGAAGATGTTACCTATAAAGGAACGGGGCGCGACATCTTCCATTCGCAGCCTGCTGTCGCTGACATTCCGAAGCCCATAACTCCAGATGTGACACCTCAGGGACCGCCGGTTCCACCACCGCCGCCTCCCATCGATTTGAAGTTCTACGGTTTTGCGGGCCCGAAGAACGGAATTAAACGCATCTTCCTACTCAAGGGCGAGGACATTTTTCTGGCGAAGGAAGGAGACATCGTCGATCGGCGCTATAAAATCATGCGCATCGGGCCTAACTCGGTGGAAGTGCAGGATGTGCTGACCAACAACACGCAAACCTTGCCTCTAACCGCAGGATGACCGCGGCAAGCGCCCGTCCTCTGGGTTGGTAAGCGTGCAGGCTTCCTTTAAAATAGTAGAGAGAAACGAATTGCAGTATGCAGCAGGATCGTAGCAGTCAAGAGCAGCCAGCCAGCGAACCGAAGAGCGCCTTTACGCGCCAGCAGCGCGATGGCGGATACCTGTTGCTGGCCATCCTGCTGATGATGGCGCTGATGATCATCGCGGCGACCATCGTGGCCCCTCGCGTGGTGCAACAGATCAAGCGAGACCGCGAAGAGGAGATGATCCATCGCGGCACCGAATATGCCCGCGCCATCAAGAAGTACTACAAGAAGTTTGGCAGCTACCCCTCAACCCTGGAACAACTGGACACTACAAATCAGATTCGCTTCCTGCGTAAGCGCTATAAAGATCCGCTCACGAAAGACGGCAAATGGAAGCTGCTGAACTACGGCGATATTGCGACTCTGCTGAATGCCGCAGCGCCGGGCACTCCTGCGGCAGCCCTGGCTGCGCAGAACGGCTTGTCTCACGGCGGCGCCCTCACCGCCAACGGAGGCGCCTCGGCGAGCGCTTCCAGCGCCCAGCAACAACAGTCCGGCCTGTTCGGGTCAGGAGTCTCGGCGTCGTCTTCGCAGGGAAATCAGGATCCAAACATCATTTATCCGCAGAACTCAAATAATCAGGGCGTTGGTCTCCAGGCTGGCCAGGCAAATAGCGGACAAAGTGAAAGCGGCAGCCAGCAAGGTGGTTCGCTCTTCGGGCAGAGCAGCACCGGCGCATCCGGTAGCAATCCCAACGGTACCAGCAGTCCCGCGAGTAATTCACCCTTTGCGCAAAACACGACCGGCGGTACTCAAACCTTTGGCGGCGGAGCAATCGTGGGTGTCGCCAGCTTGAGCAAAGATCCTACGATTCGCATTTATAACAAGAAGAAGACATACAACGAGTGGATGTTTATCTATAACCCAATGATGGACGTGCAAAATGTCTTGTTGCGCGGACCTTACCAGCCTACGACCATCGGCGGAGCCCAGATAGGGACCCCGGCCAGCCAGATGAATGGTCAACAGCAAGGCGCTTTCGGGCAGCAGCAGAATGGATTCGGCCAGCAACAAAACGGCTTCGGACAACAGCAGAACGGTTTTGGACAGCAGCCCAACGCGCCCCAATCCCCCGGTGGCGGCAACTTCCCTCAGCAGCAGAATCAGCCACAATAGCAGGCTGCAGTCGCCGGCTATCTCAATTACTTCTTGCGATCGCCGTAACAGTCGGCAGAGAACAATTTTTCGCGAACCGATACGGCCCGTTATCCACCATTCACTGCCCACTGCTTTGTAAACTCCACCAGCAACTGCAGACGTTGGCGGGCGTGACCGCTATCGACCGCATAAGCGGCCAGCGGCACGGCATCGTTGATGTGGTCGGCCTGTCCGGCAGCAACCAGCGCCGCGGCTGCGTTCAGCAGCACTACATCGCGGCGACTGGAACGCTCGCCGTCCAGTATGGCGCGAATGATGGAAGCGTTCTGCTGAGCATCGCCCCCGGCGATTTCTTCCAGCGGCGCGCGCCGCAAGCCGAAATCCTCTGGCGCGACCTCATACACATGTACCTGTGCATTACGCACTTCTGCGATCTTGCTGGGCCCAGTGATGGTGATCTCGTCCAGCCCGTCGCGTCCGTGGACGACCAGAGCGTGCCGCACTCCGAGTTCGCTTAACGCCTCTGCCAGCTTCTCGACTAGATCGGCAGAATAGACTCCCACCACCTGCGCCGAAGATCGCGCAGGATTGGTGAGCGGCCCCAGCAGGTTGAAGACGGTGCGCAACCGCAATTCGCGGCGCGCGGGTTGGACGTATTTCATCGCTGAATGCAGGGCAGGCGCGAAGAGGAAGGCGATGCCAGTCTCACGCAAACAGGCGGCTATGCGCGCTGGGGGCAAGCTGATGTTGACGCCCAGCGCCTCCATCACGTCGGCCGAACCGCATTTGGAACTGATGCTGCGGTTGCCATGTTTAGCCACCCGCACGCCGGCCCCCGCAATGACCAGCGCGGTTGCGGTCGAGATGTTGAAGGTGCCGCTGGTATCGCCGCCGGTGCCGCAGGTGTCCACCAGCGCATCGCGTCCGGTGCCGCTGAGGTCGAGTGCTTCGCCATCCTCATTCGTCAAAGGCGCGGCTTCATCGCGGATGGCCTGAGCGAAGCCGACGATCTCCTCCACGGTCTCGCCCTTCATGTGAAGCGCTACCAGCAGGGCCCCGATTTGCGCGTCGGTAGACTCGCCCCGCAGGATTTCCGACATCACCTCGCGGGCTTCGTCGCGATTGAGGGAAGAGCGATGATTAGCGATTTTGTGCAGCGCGTCGAGGATCATGCAAAAGAAAGCCGTAGATTATTTGGCTGTTCGTTCTTAGCTTAGCATTCGCCACTCACAGCGTCGCACGCCGATGTAAGCGCAGACCCAGAACGGTTGGTTGCGAGAGAATCATGCCGGATCGTGCGATATTGGTAGTGTGAAGTTCAGGACTTTCAGCCGCCCGGTGGCGTTCGCGCTTCTGCTGTTCGCCCTGGCCAATCTTTTGCAGTTCGGTGCTACAGCCCAAGCGCGGCACGCCTATCTCGGCATGGACCGCAACGACTATCCTGGCGACGCTAACATGGCGGCGCTACGCAAGACCTTTGCGTTCACCGGATATTGGCTGAACACTCCTCCCGGCGCCAATCGCAACACCTGGCAAGGCAAGCGAAAACAGCTCGAGTCCATGGGCTACGGTTTTCTACTACTGTTTAACGGCCGGGAATATGCCCAGCTAAAAGCTTCGGGGAACGCGGCCCGTGTGGGCGCCAACGACGCCTCCAGGGCCCTGCGCTCCGCACAACAGGAAGGCTTCCCGAGTGGCTCAATCCTTTTTCTCGATCAGGAACAGGGCGGCCGGATGCTTCCCGAACAACGCGCCTACATTCATGCCTGGGTCGATGGCGTGATCCGCGGCGGCTATCGCGCTGGAATTTATTGCTCGGGAATTGCCTTTCACGAATCGGCCACCGTTTCCGTCGTGACTGCCAACGACATTCGCGAAAATGCCGGCAAACGGGAAATCCATTTCTTCGTCAGCAACGATCACTGTGCTCCATCGCCCGGATGTAGTTTCCCGAAGCCACCGCCGGGTCCGACTGACAGCGGAGTGGCCTTTGCTGACGCATGGCAATTCGCTCAATCGCCGCAGCGTCCGGAGATGACCGAGGCTTGCCGTCAGACCTACGCGCCAGATGGCAATTGCTATCCACCGGGCATTGCACCGGGTTCCGGTGTGCATGTCGATGTTGACACCGCGACTTCGGCCGATCCATCTCACACCAAGTCCCCGTAATTCTCATGACTAGCCAGCACCCGATTTCGCAGAAGGAAATTGAGTACGCCGCCTCGCTGCTGCGTGCCGGTAAGCTGGTGGCGTTTCCTACGGAAACGGTTTATGGGCTGGGGTCGAACGCCTGGGACGCCGACGCCGTGGCTCGTAGCTTTGTCGCCAAAGGCAGGCCGCATACCAGTCCTATCATCGTGCATGTCAGCAGCCTTCACATGGCGCAATTGGTCGTGTCGGAGTGGCCACTGTCGGCGGAAAAGCTGGCGAAAGAATTCTGGCCTGGACCGCTCACGCTGGTCTTGAAGAAGCAGCCCGCTGTTCCATTGCTGGTAACCGCGGGGTTGGACACAGTCGGTGTTCGCATGCCCGCGCATCGAGTCGCTCTGGCGCTCATCGCGACGGCCGAAGTTCCGATAGCCGCGCCCAGTGCGAACCGCTTCACGCAACTTTCGCCGACCACAGCTGCGCACGTCCGCCAGGGTATGGGGGATCGTGTGGACTACATCCTGGATGGCGGCCCTTGCAGTGTGGGCATCGAGTCCACCGTATTGTCGTTAGCCGGTGATTCACCCACATTGCTGCGTCCAGGCGGAGTTTCGCGTCAGCAGATCGAGCAGGTAATTGGGCCGGTTGCCCTGCATATGCGAGCCGCGACTGAAGCCCATCTTTCGCCGGGCATGCATCCGCGCCACTACAGTCCGCAGACGACGCTATTACTAACGCATGACGGCGCCGTTCCCGACTCCGGGGCTGGGGCCTACCTCCAACTTCACAATCCGCCTTGCAGGGCAGTGCAAGAAGTCTTGGTCATGCCCTTTGAAGCGGCGGAATATGCATCCCAGCTTTATCGCATATTGCACCAGCTTGATTACCGGGAGTACGACTGGATTGCGGTAGACACTCCGCCTGATACTCCAGATTGGCAGGCGGTGCGAGATCGGTTACAACGCGCCGCAACCCTTAAACCCGAGACTTAGCAAGCACCAGCCTCGCCGTGCTACAGTCGAGCCTCGATTCATTGTTCTTCTGCCCGTTGACCGTTACGCCCTCCAACTCGAGTCACCAAACAACTTCGTCAGGACTGCTCCGGCAGGTCGGACTCTTCGACGCCACCATGCTCGTGATGGGCGGCATCGTCGGAGCCGGCATCTTTATCAATCCCTATGTCGTCGCGCAGCAACTGCACACACCGTTACTTATCCTGGGAGTGTGGATTGCCGGCGGTGTCGTGGCCATGCTGGGGGCTTTCGTCTACGCGGAACTGGCGGCGCGCCGCCCGGAAGTAGGGGGACAATATGCCTATCTGCGCGAGGCGTTCCACCCCGCGGTCGGCTTCCTTTACGGATGGGTGCTGCTGCTGGTGATCCAGACTGGAGGCATGGCCGCAGTCACGGTAACCTTCGCGCGCTATCTGCTGGAATTGACCGGCTGGGTCGTGTCTGAGCGTGTCATCGTGATTCTGACCATTGTGCTGCTGACTATCATCAATTGCCTCGGCGTGAAACTCGGCAGCCGGCTGCAGAGCGTGCTGATGCTGCTCAAGATCGCCGCTATTGTTGGACTGATCGGCGTGGGCCTGTTCCTGGTACGCTCGCTGCATCCCCTGTTACATCCGGTGCTTGACCGCAAACCGTCATTTGACTTGCTGACCGCAATCGGGGCGGCAATGGTGCCGGTACTGTTCGCTTTCGGGGGATGGCAAACCTCGAACTTCATCGCCGAAGAGATAAAAGAGCCAAGGAAGAACTTGTCGCGTGCCCTGGTGTTGGGCGTGGCGGGAGTGATTGTCCTTTATGTCGGCGTGAACTTTGTTTGCGTGCGTGCGCTGGGATCACAAGGACTTGCCGACACTAGAGTACCGGCGACCGCCGTGATGCGGGTAGCTATGGGCGATGCCGGGGCTCGTCTTATCGCACTTGGCATAACGGTGTCGACCTTGGGGTTTCTGAGCCAGTCAGTCTTGACTGCGCCGCGCGTGTATTTTGCCATGGCGCGCGACCGCCTCTTCTTTCGTAGTGTAGCCAGAGTAACGGAGCACACCCACGTTCCAGTGGTAGCGATTATTCTGCAGAGTGTGTGGACGATTGTGGTCGCGCTGTCAGGCCGCTACGAGCAGATCCTGAATTACGTGGTGTCGATGGACTTCCTGTTTTTCGGACTGACCGGCTTGACCCTGTTCGTATTTCGGAGGCGAGAGCCCAAGGCAGAGAATCCAGCGAAAGGATATCGCACCCCCGGCCATCCTTTCACGACCGGCATATTCGTACTGGTGTCGTGGTTGGTGGTGATCAATACCGTCTATAAATATCCCAAGAATACTTTGCTGGGCATGTCGATACTGCTACTGGGGCTGCCGGTGTATTTCTTTTGGGCGTCGAAGCAGAAAGCAGAGGATCGAAGAACATAATGCCATCCCGAACTCACAGTGGTTCGCCGTACATGCAGTTTGCCAAATTGCGTTCCGCAGCCAAGTACAATCTGGCGACCAGCGGCATCATGAGTTATTCCCTCGCGGAGTTGCCCGTGCAGCTCGGTGACCTTGAGATCACTGGATCAGATCTCTACGGCCATGCACCTTTGAGAGAGCGGCTGGCACGGAGGAACGGAGTGACCCCGGACTGCGTCGTAACCGCCGCTGGCACATCCTTGGCCAATCATCTGGCGATGGCGGCGACGCTGGACCCAGGCGAAGAAGCTCTGGTGGAACATCCGACCTACGAGTTGTTGGTCACAACGTTGCAATATCTCGGTGCAACCGTGCGCTACTTCGAGCGCCGCCTGGAAGACGGGTTTCGGGTCGATCCAGCAGAAGTTGAGCGGCAGATGACTCCGCAGACGCGGCTGATCGTTCTTACTAATCTCCACAATCCGACCGGGGCATACATCGATGAGACAACCCTGCGCGCTGTTGGTGATCTGGCAAAGAGAAATAATGCACGCGTGCTGGTGGACGAGGTTTACCTCGAAGCAATGTATGAGCAGCGCCCGCGCCCGGCCATTCACTTGGGCGCACACTTTCTGGTGACCAGCAGCTTAACCAAGGGCTATGGTCTAAGTGGTCTGCGTTGCGGATGGGTGCTGGCAAACCCGGAGTTGGCCCAGCGCATGTGGCATATCAACGACCTCTATGGTGTGAATGCCGCTCATCCGGCGGAGTTGCTAAGCGTCATTGCCCTGGACAATCTTAATCGCGTGGCGGCGCGTGCCAAAAATCTGCTGGATTCGAATCGCCCGACGCTCGATGCCTTTCTGCGTTCGCGGGAAGACATTGATTATCTTCGACCCGAGTTTGGTACCGTCGCCTTCCCGGCATTGAAGAGCGGGAGCGTAGACAGTCTTGATCGGCTTTTGCGCGAAAAGTACGAGACCAGCATTGTTCCGGGGCGCTATTTTGACATGCCGCAACATTTTCGCGTCGGAATCGGTGGCGATCCTGCAATGACGCGTGCCGCCTTCGAACGCCTGGCAATGGCGTGCGATGATCTGCGGTTATAACGCACAGGGCAAGATCGGGAAGCGGGGTAGGGTGGCAGTTACAATGAGAGGTTCTCTTTGACGCAGCATGGCTTGGCACGCCCAGATCTCTCGCTGCGCAAAACAGGCTGACTGAGAAGGCAAGCTGAACCGCCCCAACCAACCCGCCGTCGTTTTTCGCGATGACAAGTTGTTTGTATAATGGATGAGGCTGGCACAGAATGCGCCAGCACTCTCTTATTTGTTTCTAACGTGGGGCTATAGCTCAGCTGGGAGAGCGCATCGTTCGCAACGATGAGGTCGTCGGTTCGATCCCGACTAGCTCCACCAAAATAATCAAGAAGTTAGGCCACCTCCGAAGCTGGGCACGTCACGTTAACGTCCCAATTGAATCCATGTTCCGACAGCATCGTGCTCATCTTCACCACGGATAATTTGCTGACCGGCTGAATTCTCCTCAAATCTCTACCCCACTAGAAATCCGGAGACGGTACATATGTGTACCAAAAAGAGCGAGGGAGTTACGTACCAGTTTTCCGGAAAATCCGCAAAAACACGTCAGTTTTGCCCAGTAGTATCGGAGTTTTCAGAAAGTTTGCCTTTTTAGTAACTGAAACGATAACATCCGCTGCCTGCTGGGATTTCACGCACCCAATTCTCCTGCCGACCAACTCGCCCTTTAGGAACCCAAGGCCACTGCTTTTCCCAGGCAGTTCCAGCGTGATGAATTCCAGTTCCCAATACTCAGTAGCTGACCGCGCTAGCTGGTTCTATGGCTGGCCTTCCGTGGTAGTGGCGTCCGCGACGCTTGCCGGCCATTGATCATCTGTCGCATGCCAGGTCGGATCTGGGTTATAAAGCTCCATCTTTTTTACGATTTCTAACGAATCAGGTCCCAGATCCTTCTGGTAGACAATTCCGCTGTTACTTACGATGAATGTTTTCACGCCGGTGACGCGATATTCGGCCGGCACCGCAACAAGGCCAAAGCCGCCGATCATGATTCCCTCGATGACGTAGTCAATCTTGCCTAAGGGCGCAGCCGGACCCTGACCCTTCAGGATTTTGAAGTAGTAGCCGTGAAAGCCAGCCTTCCCGGTGGAGTAGCCTTCCGCCAGCGCCTTTGCTACGGCGTCGCCGATTGGGCCTCCCGACGTCCCGTCAGGATTCTCCCAATACAAGCCGTCCTGCTTGCCAGGAGTGCTGAAAATCTTCTGCGCATACTGATTTACCCCGGAATCGTCGTGAATCTCAAGAGAGTATTCCTTCTGGGCTTCCACGTAACCGCGACAGACTTGGATGGCATCCAGCTCGTTGGCGCCAATTCGCCGGAAAAGGATTTCCTGCTTTCCCGCCTTCGCATCGAAATACCACTTTCCGTTTTTCTTGACCAACGGAACCGGGAGCGGCCATTCTTCTTCGCCCACGATGACGGTTGCGCGATTTGGTTGCGACGGCTCGATTGCGATGGAGTTCTTAGCGCGAGCTTCTGTCGCGAACTCGACAGCGTTGTTCTTATCACGAACGGGATCGGCAGATTCAATGAAGTCTTCACCTTTCGGACCGAAGATCGCGAGCAACTCCGGTACGTCATAGGCCGCAGCCGCATTGATTAGCGCTTCGGTCGCCTGTTGCGGTGTGTCGAACGCCTTTGGTCCGGCCGGAGCAGATTGAACCTGAGCGGCTGTGGCAATAGACAGCAGGCACCATACACAAGCCATGATGAGGACCGACCGGCTTACCATCCAGCTAAACTCACATCGTTTGGATTTCATGTTTCCCTCATTCGTCATGATTTGTTTGCCTATCTCCGACGGCCGCCGCCACCACCGCCGCGCCGTCCGCCACCGCCGCGCGAGCCTCCCATGCTGGAAGAGCCACGCGATTGACTGGCTCGAGCTCCACTTCCGCTCATGCCACTGCCACCGAATGCGCTTCGGTTAGTCGAACTCGGACTATTCGGCACCTGTCGATTGCCGACTCGATCTCCTCCGCCTCCACGATTCATATCTCGGGTGCCCGCGCTTGGGCCGGTGCCGCGGTTTGACATGTCCCGGTTACCTGCGTTCGCACCCGCGCCGCGAATCGACATATCACGGCCCCCCGCGGGCTGCTGCCGAGCCTGGTTCTGCCGGGCGTTCGCCTGCCGGTTAGCCATCGAGTCGCCTCGTGTAGTACCACCGTACTTGTTGGCGAGGGAACGGTCGGAGTAGGGCGTTCCTCCGCGATGCTGCGGGTTATGCTGCCAATTGCTGTTGCCTCTCGCAGGCTGAGTAGAGGCCCGGTTTCCATTGCCGATGTTTTGCCGGTTGCCGTTGCCAACGTTCTGCCGGTTACCGTTACCGATGTTCTGCCGATTGCTATTGTTGACGAAGTTATTATTGTTGTGATTCACGTAGACGTTGTTATTGCCGCCCCATCCGCAACCGTAACCCCAACCGCCTCCCCAAGCCGCTCCCATTGCTATTCCCACTCCAAACGAAATTGCCATGCCCGCTGCGTAATAGCCTGGCGGAGGATAAGCAATTGGAGGGTAGGCATAAGCCGGGGCTCCATAAACCACAGTCGGGTTATAGCTCGGCACGTATACAACCTCCGGATTCGCCTGCTCAACCACGATGACCTGTTTGCTCTCGACGACCTTGGTTTCAACCTTTTGCTGTTCCGAAGATTTCAGGTTCCCGGAGCCTTGCGCCTTCTTCCGCATGCGCTGCACCGCATCCATGACATCATTCTGCTGGGCGAGAAAGGCGTTGCCGAGGTCCGTGGTCCACTTGATGTTGTCCGCCAGCAGTTTGACTACATCAGGCAACGCGGCCATCGACTGAATGCTCGGGTCCCAATCCTGCTTCTGCACCGCGTCAGCAAGAGCTTTGTCCTTTAGGTCTTTGTGCTGGTCCATCCACTGCTTGAGCTGGATGACTTCGAGAGGATAGGTAGAAGCCACCAACGTCTGGCTCAGCAGGGGATCGGGATAGAGTGCAATCGGCGCTACCAGCGAGTCCAGTTGATCCGGTGGAAGTTTGGTGGCTGCCTGATCCCCGGATGGAGGTGGTTGCTGGGTTTGGCTCGCCAGGGATGTCGTACTTCCAAGCGTAAGTGCCGCTACGCAGAGCAACGCAATAAGCTCTCGAGTGAACCGCACTAGACCACAGGTATAACTTCGCCTTGGACTCATGTCGATGATTCCTCAGTTGCCGAACTTGATGTTGGTCGATATCGGGAAACCAAGTTCCCGTACGAACTTGTTGTACTGCGGCACGGCAGAGGCAACAACTAGGGAAATCCCTAAGGCTGGAATCTACCTCGCGAGAGAGATGAAGTGGCGGCCCGACAGGGCTGCATTGATGGCTGGGATCAAGTCCGTCTTCATGTGAGTCTTGGCGACATACCCCAAGGCGCCTTCGGCGAAACAGGCGCTAACGAATTCATCTTCCGAATGAATCGTGAGAAAAACAATCTTCGCTGTAGAACCTTTTTCCCGCAGCTCATGGACGGCCTCAAGGCCGCTTAGCTCGGGCATAGATATGTCGGCAACGATCACGTCAGGATTCAGCCGCATTGTCTCCGAAACCATTTGGCAGCCCGTGCGAGCGGTCCCAACCACCTCGAATACCGACTGCAAAAGGGCGGTTACTCGCTGCACGACTACCAAATGGTCATCGGCCAGTAAAACGCGTGGACGGCGTAACTGCGATTGCTGGGACATGGCTAGCTGGATCCAAAAAGATCGACTGTGCGACACTGAACTCCGACTGTTAAGCGTATGTTTGGCATCGGGAGCGCACAACTGGGGAAAACCCTAGTTGAATAGGACGAAGGGAAGTCTTCAGGCTGGATTTGGTGCCGATCGCTAGCGCTGAACTAGCATTTGACCGCCCAGAACTCCGGTCGGCGATTACAAAAAGTATAGAGTTTCCAGTCGCTGCGGATTTACGAATTCAAGTAAAGTGAGGTTCGGAATCATGCCCGCAACCGCAAAGGTCATGCCAACTAAGCCAAGCGAGAATACTCGCATAGTCGCTGCCAATCACTCGCGAGCTGAACTTTATCAGGCGGGTAAGTCACTGCGGGACAAGTGTCCGCGAACGTCCCATGCTGAATGGAAAGCACCGCGCGGCCGGCCAGACCCGGTCGAACTGGTGTTGCAGTCCGAGAAGGGACGCATACCCGATCTTTTGCCGCTACGCCACGGGCGTATGGTCCGCTCTGCATTTACCTTCTACCGCGGCTCGGCCCTGGCGATGGCCTCTGACCTCGCTTCCACACCAACCACCGGGGTCCGCCTCCAGTGTTGTGGCGACGCGCATCTATGCAATTTCGGCGGATTTGCCACGCCGGAGCGCAGGGTCATCTTTTCCATTAACGACTTGGACGAAACTCTCCCTGCGCCTTGGGAGTGGGATGTCAAACGCCTGGCGGCGAGTTTTGTTGTGGCTTATAGGGACAACGGAGTGAGCGACGCCATCGCTAAGGATGTAGTGATGACATGCGTGCGCACCTACCGCGAGTCGATGGCCGAACTCAGCCAGTTGCCGACGCTGGAGGTGTGGTATCAGGCAATGGATATTGACAAACTGGTGGCTAACATCAAAGACCCTCAGCTTCGCCAACGGGGCCTCAAGCGGCTTCAGAAGGAGCGGGCGAAGAGCATCGCCGAGGACATTTCCCAAAGTCGGTGGAGCATAAGGGCGAGATGCCACTCATTAAGGACCAGCTCCCAACAATTTTCCACATGGAAGGCCATCCTCCGGGGGAGATTCAGAGCGCAGTCATGACCGCGTTCCGCCGTTACCGAGACACCCTGCGGCCCTCCTATCACTCCCTGCTGGACCGATACGAGATCCGCGACGCTGCGATCAAGGTAGTGGGCATCGGTAGTGTGGGGACTGCCTGTTGGGTCCTCCTCTTGATGGCTGGCGAGGGCGATCCCCTCTTCCTGCAGGTGAAGGAGGCGCGCACTTCGGTGCTGGAGCCCTACGCTGGCGCGAGTCCCTTCCCCAACCACGGCCAGCGAGTCGTGAACGGGTACCGGCTCATGCAACCGGCTAGCGACATGTTTCTGGGGTGGAGCCAAGGGCCCAAGCGCCATTTCTTCGTCCGTCAACTTAGGAATATCAAGATCAGCATTCGGGTGGAGACCTTCGGAGCCCCCGAGATGGACCTTTACGCTACCTGGTGCGGCAGGGCGCTGGCGCTCTCGCATGCTCGCGCCGGGTCTTCGGTCATGCTCAGTGGGTATATGGGCAAGAACGACACCTTTGATCGGGCCATAGCAGGGTTCTCACTTGCCTACGCTGATCAAAACGAGAGTGACCACGACGCCCTTGACGGCGCAGTTCGCAAGGGCAGAGTCAAGGCGGTCTTCGAAGAGAGCCGGTGAGTGCCTAAGCCCTAGCAGTGGCAACTCGCATCGTTCGAGAGGTGCGCGTGATCGCCGATCCCACTCCCAAGCGGCAGCGATGCGGCAACCTCAAAACCCAAGCTTGATAACGCGCATGGTGAGTTCTTCCGGGGAGAAGATCGTCAGCAGGGGACTGATCTTGCCAGATCGGTCAAAACAATTCATGAAGCACCGGCAAACGGTTGCAGAGGACGATCAGGCCACAGATGCGCATGTCGCAAGCCGCGAGTCACGCTGAGAAAAATGCGACGCCTGATACTGGGGGCCCCACCCTGGGGTCCCTAGTACCCTTCGAAGGAGCGCCGAGTGCATCAAATTTCTAAGAAGATTGATGCCTTTGATTCGGAGGGTCTAGGATGATCAAGCCCTCTTTCAGAGCAAAGAGCACCAAGTCTGCATTGCTCTTCAGGTTAAATATCTCCATAATGTGGTGCTTGTGGAACTCAACCGTCTTTTCGCTAAGATTCAAATGTCCAGCTATTTCTTTAATGGGACGACCTTCAGCGAATAGCTGGACAATGTCGCGTTGACGTGCAGTCAACACCTTCGAAAACTGGCGCGCGCGTTGCTTCATCACAACCCAGTCTTCTGATCTGAGCTTAGGAGTCAGGTAACTCTTGCCGCGCAGCACTTCGCTAATTGCCTTCAACAGCTCAGAGCCGGCGGAATGCTTAAGCACAAATCCTACGGGTCTAGATTCCATGGCAGCGGCGGCAAGGTTAGGGTCGTCCTGCATGGTCAGGAAGATGATTTTGACCTTGGGCAATTGTTCCCGAACCCTTTGCGCCGCATCTAAACCATTCAAGAGCGGCATGCCGATATCCACAACTATGACATCTGGTTTCAACCTTACTGCAGCGGCGACGAGCGCACGGCCATCGGCGACAGTGCCAATCACACGGTAACTTTTCTCAAGCAGCAGTCGAAGTCCTTCGGCAAAGACATGATGGTCGTCAGCGATTAGAACCTGTGGCCGGGAATCTTGCATAGACCTCTCTTCATAGCCTGCCAGGTGCGTGACACTAAGAGCTCATGCTCCGGAAACGACTGGTCGCGCAGCGGCCTTGTCGATCGGTTTGGGAGCAGTTTCGTGCGGTACCGGCGCCCAGACCTCGATTCGGGTTCCTTTCCGCGGTTCTGAGTGAATTCGGAACGAAGCGCCAATCAGACGTGCCCTCTCCTCCATGCTAAAAAGACCAAGTCCTTGCTTACTGCTTAGGCCTTTCAGATCAAAGCCAGTACCATCATCGGAGATGACCAGGTGAAGGTGCCCGTTGATCTGCTCTAAGGTCACCTTTGCTCTTGACGCACCACTGTGCTTCTTGACATTGCGCAGGCCTTCCTGGACCACGCGAAACAGGCATAAGGCGGTGTCTGAAGGAAGCGGGCGCGGCACGTTTTCATGGGAGAACACAACCTGGACTCCCTTCTGCGCGGTAAACTCTTTGCAAAATGCTCCTACGCCCGGAACCAACCCCAGTCGATCCAAGGTTGACGAATGAAGGCGATGGGAGAGCGTGTGAATGTCAGCACCTAACTCGCTGGCGGAGTTGTGAAGCTCGTGTAGCTGTTCGTTGGCTGCTTCCGCCGATCGCGGCACCAGCTCCGCCACGGTTTCGATGCCCAGCGATAGTATTGCCAACCTCTGGCTGAAGTCATCGTGTAACTCGGCGGCCACGCGTCTGCGCTCATCCTCCTGGGCATTGATCAGCATCCCGCTGAGCCGCATCTGCTCGCTTCTGGCTCGGGTAAGCTGCTTTTGCTTGTACACGAGGTAAGCGCTAAGCAACCCCAGCGCAAGGACGATAAGGGCGCTGGTGAGCCATATCCACTTCGTGCGTTCCCAGAGAGTCGGTTCACGGTTCGAGGGGACGCTTCCCGGTGGCAGCCTGGTTGCATTCAGGTGCCAGCGCTGAAGCTGTGTCCAGTCGAAAAGATACAAGGTGGAGGCGTCGATAATGGGAAGTTCCTTCGACGATTTCCCTCTAAATAGGTCGGTGATGATGCGGGCAACAATCTTGCCCTGTTCTTTAAAGCTGATCACATACCCGCCCACGATTCCATGCCCCAGATACACATCCGACATTCCAAAGACAGGGGCGTTGGCGGCCTACAGAAACCAGCGGAAGCGCTGTGGTTGCGTTGACAAACTGATTGCCGGCGGCGTCCCGGAACAATGACATGTACAAAACGATCGTGTGCGGAGGCAGATGGCGTAATCGATTGAGCAGGCTGCTCATATCGAGATCTGTTAGATAATTCAGGTCAATCGACGCCGCATACGAACTTAAACTCGCCCTGGTAATAGCCTCTACTCCCTTGTCGTAAGGGGAACTGCCGCCAACAATAACCACATGCCGAGTTCCGGGGACCAGCTTCAGTGCGGCACCGACGGTCATCGCGGGCTCAATTTTCATCCAGGAACCTGTAAAACGCGAGCCAAGCGTTGGGTGCCCAGCTTGCTCTTCCGAGCTACAGCAAATCACAATTGGAACTTCCGGATGGAATGTCCCGGAGACACGGGACAAGAACTTGATTGCCGACGGCCCCATGGCGACGATCACGTCGAGCTTGTAATTCTGGTATTGCTGAACCTGGATAGACTCGACTTCTCGCCGCGACCGTTCGTCGGTGAGCAATGCGGAGTCGAGGCTCGCAACATAAAACTCCACCTGGTAGTCACCGCTGGCGGCCAGACGTGACATGAGCTCTTGCGTTATCAACGCAGAAGCTGAGTGGGTTAAGCTGACCTCATTGATGATCAATACGTTCTTTCGCAGAGGGGGGGGCGACGTCGCGTTCGTCGCGACTGGCAGGACTGAGATGCAGAACAATACAGCGACTACAAACCCGCTTGGTCTAAAACAACGTCTCGTGCCACTCGCTCTCATACGCCCTTACGCTCTTGAGGTCAACAACTCGGGGGCGTCGCCCAAGAAATATAGAGACGCACTTCGCTTTAGGGTCCTGACTGCCGGTCATCGATTTCACCGTAACGCCGCAGTTCTTAGGGATCAGCATTCGGCATTCTCCGCAAAAAGGCCGCCGGCATCAGTTGTTTGCTCTATGCGCAACATATTACGCCCTGTGGCAACGAGATGTGAGGGACATCACAACCGGGAGTGCAACTTACGTGGTATCAGGACGAGAGGTGATCGGTCACCAATGCCCGCTTCCATCGCTCCCGTTGGACTTAAGCTCACGACTCGACTAGGGGTTTCCCCAGTTGTTAGTTCGAACGCAGGGTTTAGCGTTGGAAGCGTAGTCGAACGCAGAGCCGGGAGCCCATGCTTTTAGCGGCTCGGAATTGAGACTGTCCGGGGTTCCAGCAATCCCCAAGATTCTTCATCATCGGAGCTGATGTGAGCCAGGAAATTGCAGCCATCCGCCAAAGCATCCGGACGCCAAGAGCGGCAGCAATCGCGGGCATTTTGTTCGCTGTGCTGTTGATCACGAGTCAAACACTGATCTGGCTCTCGATTCCTTCTGACCCATCTGCACCAGCGATAGACATTGTTGGGCATTCCAAGACGATCATGCTTGCGTTGAACTTGCTGCCCTTCGCCGGCATCGCATTTCTCTGGTTCATCGCCGTAGTGCGCGATCGCCTGGGAGAGCTGGAAGATCGCTTCTTTGCCACGGTCTTCCTGGGCAGTGGCCTACTGTACGTGGCAATGATTTTTACTGCAGCGGCCCTCGCCGCGACGCTCATTGCAGTTCTCGCTGCGGGGCCAAATGGAACTTATGACCTCAGGGGTTTATCCCCTCGGTCGAGGAGCGGTCTACAGATTCATGAGCGTTTACGCAACCAAGATGTCCGCAGTATTCATGACTTCGGGCTCTACGATCTTTGCCCGCACCCGAATAGTCCCCCGTTGGGTCGCGTTGGTAGGTTATGTGGCTGCTGTAATCCTGTTGCTCAGCGTTGGCAGCGTTAAGTGGATCGTCATGGTGTTTCCGATGTGGGTAATTCTCATTAGCGGATGCATCTTGCTCCAAGACCGGAAGGCCTGGCTGGAACGAGAAATCTCATAGTTTTCCGTCGGCGATAAAGTGAAGCCATCCCTCCGCGCCCTATCCACTTCGAAGCTTTTCGGAGTCAGTGCATCGGACCGCGTATACATGGATTCCACATGGCTTTTAGGCTCCCATTTTCTTGCTACTTTTCTTTACGTGATAGTCAAGACGAGGGCGCCGCTGGTTCCGCCGCTCGTGCAGCCAAGGTCCCCTGTGGTCCCGCTCGGAGTATTGACCGTCACACTCGCTGTTCCAGAAGCGGAGATCGTGGCGGTCGTGATCGTAGCTTGCAACTCCTGACTGCTCACGACCGTAGTACTTAGCGCCGTCCCGTTGATGACCACGACCGAAGTCGCAACAAACTGGCTGCCATTCACAGTGAGAAGAACACCTTGTTGTACTTCAGCGAGCGTAATCGTGGAGGGAGAAAGGGACCCGATAATTGGGACTGGACGAGAGCTTCCACAGAGGGGATTGAGTGCGTTACAACCTGGATAGAACAGTAAGATGAGCAAAAGCGCACTTAGCGGTCGCCAGGAAACCATGGTTCGTCTTATATGGCATCGCACAGATGACTCACCTTTGCTGATGCGCGACGCCGGAGCCCTAGATTGCGTCTCGGTAGTCCGGTTGGATACAGCCACCGACGAGTTGGTTCGCGGCCACGTGCCTTGCCGCGAGCAAAACAGATCTGAACAGAAGTGCACCATAGAGAAAGCTCCTTCATCAGGTCGCTCTGCCCAACGTGCGCGCTGAAGCCGCACAGGCTGTGAAGAGAAGCCCGCACGTATCGAAAACTAAATCGGAGCGGTCTCGTTCCGGTGCGACAAATACCACACCAGTTCAGACGAACGAAACACAGAGCGGTGTTCGTCCCGATCCTAATTTGAGCCAGTCTGCAGCAACAACTAGGGTTATCCCTAGTCCGCTAAATGCTTTTCAGCGGCTTATAGCTTGTCCGTGAGGCGGCTTCTTGCGAATGCACACACGTCAAATCGTGTCGTGCTTGTTTTCGCTACGACGAGCAGGTTGTCGAGTTTGAAATATGGATGATCACTCTCTCGTAAGTCTAGCGGTCCTCACGGTTGGCATTTTCGCGGGTTTATTTTCGTCCAATACTCCATGTGTCGTCCGCGAATAGCTCAGCTCTGTAAACCTTGCCTGGGGATTTCCTAGTCGTACTCGTCACATTTAATCATCGCCGAAGGATGTTCCCACCCTGCGAGCAACCAGCACGAACTCGCTGTCGGGCGGTACGAGCTTCAACTTGGCGATGGCTTTTTCAATGGGAACAAAATCGAGGTGCGGTGGCTTGACCGCCACCATCACGCCATTCATGCCTTGCGAGAGCGCATGCACGGCACCGGCGCCAAAGGTGACGCCAAGGTTGCGATCCATTGCGGTTGGCGAGCCGCCACGCAGAAGGTGTCCAAGCACAATACTGCGGCTCTCCTTGCCCGTGAGATGTTGAAGTTGTGCTGCTACGGTTTCTCCAACGCCGCCCAGACGTTCCACCCGCCCGGCCTCGCGTCTCTTCACCGTGACGTCGCCTCCCAGCGGTCTGGCGCCTTCGGCCGCAACCACGATGGAATACGGTTTGCCTTCCTCATGCTTGCGCGCAAGATGAGCAGCCACCTGCTCGATGTTGTATGGAATTTCCGGGATGAGGATTGCATCAGCTCTGCCGGCCAGCCCGGAGTGCAGTGCGATCCAACCTGCGTACCGACCCATCACTTCAACGACCATGATGCGCTGATGGGAATGAGCCGTGCTGTGCAGCCGGTCGATGCATTCCGTAGCGAAGGAAACTGCCGTGTTAAACCCGAAGGTCACGGTGGTCGATTCAAGATCGTTGTCGATCGTTTTGGGAACTCCGACGACCCAGAGGCCTTTCTTGTGCAGGTCATTGGCAATCGTGAGGCTACCGTCGCCACCAACCGCAATCAGAGCATCGATTTTCTCGTCGCGAAACCGCTGCATGAGCTCGTCCGAGCGATCCACCTCAGCTTTGCTGCCATCCGCGTTTTCGACGACCCGGCGAAACGGGTTGCCACGGTTCGTGGTGCCCAGGATAGTACCGCCGAGATGAGGAATGTCACGCACCATCGAGCGAGTTAGCTCGATCAGCCCACCGTTGGGGTATTGTTCGGGTTGCATCATCCCGTCGTAGCCATCGCGGATGCCGGTAACCCGCCAGCCCAGCCCGCGGGCTGCATATACCGCGCCATGAATGACAGCATTGAGGCCGGGGGCATCTCCACCTCCGGTGTTGATGGCAATTCTCTCGATTGTCTTGGACATAGTTAACCTTCGCAAATAGGCGCAACCGAAGAGTTGCCTCCTGGGCTCAATCCTTTTCAATGATGCAGTTCAAAGTTCTAGCTAGAACTTCTTTCTAGCCGCGCAGTGGAAGGGCGACAACTAGGGAAATCCCTAGCGTTTTGCTGAGAGAAACTGACGGGAAGGTGTGCGGCAGTAGCGTGTCTGAAGGCTCGCAACTCAAATAGTCACACACGGCAGTTCATCCCAGCTGGTATATCCGACCGTGTGCTAGGGATTTCCCTAGTTGTAGAACACACGTCGTTGCCTTAAGAAAGATGCGAGGGCCAAACCTCTTAAAGAATCTTTGCCCTCCTTCGCCTAAGAGATGCGAGCGCTTCCCGTGACCTCCTTCTCGCAATCTGAGGCACAACCCGACTGCTCGGCGAACAGGTCATCACAAGGAGCAGACGCACATGGACCGCCAAAACCCGGTTGCCGATTGGACAAGGTCAGTAGGCGTTGCACTCATCGTGGTGGTGATGTTTCTGGGTTACGTGGAGCATGGTCATGCTCAGTCTCAGGACACGCAGAAGACTGACCTGCAACAGATGCAAATCAAGCTTGAGCAGATGGAAAAGCAGATGCAAGAGCTGAAACAGCAGATCAGCTCGATGCAGCAACGGCCGCAGACACCACCCGCACCCACAACCGAAAGTGAACAAGCATTGCAGGAGGTTGTGAATCAGGAGGCCTCGGCGCATACACCGATTGAAGAGGTTGGTAATCCTCCGCTTCCGGCCGAGCACGGTACCACCCTCGATCTTTACGGCTTCGTAATGCTCGATTCCGGTTATGACTTCGCTACCAATAATCCGAATTGGTTCGACGTTGTTCGGCCAACGCAGTTGAATGCTTTCCCGGGTGAATTTGGACCAGATGGCAAAGTCTACTTTGGTGTGCGGCAGACGAGGTTCGGGGTAAAGACATCCACATCCACGCCACTAGGCGACCTCAATACACGATTCGAGTTCGAACTGTTCGGGACCGGCGTTGACGCCGGGCAAACGACCTTTCGGCTTCGCCAGGCCTATGGCGAGTTAGGTGCGTTCGGCGCCGGGCAGACGTGGAGTCCCTTCATGGACATCGATGTCTTCCCCAACACGATCGAATACTGGGGTCCCAATGGCATGGTCTTTTACCGCAATGTGCAGGTCCGTTGGATGCCTCTCCGGGGCAAGCGAACTCAGGTGACGATCGCAGCTGAGCGCCCGGGTGCAACGGCAGACCAGGGCTCCTATAGCGACTTTATTGAGCTACAGAACGTAAAACCCCAATCGACGATGCCCGATATCTCCGGTCATGTACGGTTTACCGGGGAAAAGGCTTATCTACAGGTGGCTGGCATTTTTCGAAAGATCAGTTGGGTCGACTCCAATCCCATGCCGCCTAACCTTAGTAACACGGTTTACGGCGCGGGCGTTAATGTGAGCTCCAACATCAAGTTCACCTCCAGGGATGTTGCCAAGCTTTCGGTGGTCTACGGCCAGGGAATTGAAAACTACATGAACGACGCACCCGTCGACGTCGGTATTCAGAAAACCAACAATCCGGCAAACCCTATTAAGGGAGCAGCGCTGCCGGTGTTGGGGGTCGTGTCATTTGTCGACCACACCTGGAGTCCACGGTTCAGCAGTTCAGCCGGCTATTCTTTGGTAAACATACAAAATGCCAACGGAGACCTTCCCACAGCTTTCCATCAGGGACATTACGCGGTTGGAAATCTTCTGTTCTATCCGGTGAAGCAAGTCATGATGGGAACAGAATTCCAGTTCGGCAGACGTGTGAACTTCGCCGACGGTTTCAATACCAACGACTATCGCCTGCAGTTTTCGGTCCGCTACGACTGGGCGAAGGCGTTCGGCTTTGATCGTTAGTTTGGGCAGCATTTGATTGCCATAATTCTCGAGAGGACCCAATGTACCGCAACAGATTATGTGTGAATGTCGTCGCATTCATTCTGGTCGCCTCGATTGTTTTCCCGTCGATTTCCTTAGCGCAATCCAGGAGCCCCGTCGCTCCCTCACGTCAGCAAGTCGAAACAATTGTTCAAGAGGCCTTTGAAAAGTTTCAGAGCGACACGACGGGCAAGAATGCCGACTATATTCCTTACCTGGCGCAAGTGGACCCAAAGCTTTTCGGAATCGCGATCGTTACGACTGACAACCAAGTCTTGACCATCGGAGATGTTAAGTATTTGTTCTCTATTCAATCGATTTCGAAAGTCTTTACCTTGGCATTGGCTATGGAAGATCTGGGTCCCGATAAGACATTTCAGAGAATCGGGTCCGAGCCAACAGGGCGGCCATTTAACTCCGTTAATGCGGTAGTAGACATGCCTACCCACACCGGAAACCCTTTTGTAAATGCTGGGGCCATCGCGACCACGAGCCTTATCAATGGCAAAGATGAAGCGGACAAATGGAACGCGATTCTGTCGTTCTACGACAAGGTTGCAGGGGAGAAACTCTCGCTGATCGAGGAGGTCTATAAGTCAGAGGCGGCCACTAATACAGGCAACAAGGCTCTTGCCATGCTGCTCGCCAAGTATGAACGGATCTATGCTGACCCATTCGAATCTGTCGATATCTATACCAAGCAGTGTTCCGTCGGGGTAAATGCCGTACAACTCGCGCGCATGGGAGCAACTCTAGCGAATAACGGAGTTAATCCTGCGACTGGTGAGCAGGTAATCAAGCGCGAAGATATTCCCTACATCCTGTCCACCATGACCATGGCAGGTCTTTATGACGCTTCTGGAGGTTGGGCCTGGCACGTCGGTCTGCCAGCCAAGAGCGGAGTCGGAGGCGGCATCGTGGCGGTCGCTCCGGGCAAGGGGGCAATCGCTGTCTTCTCGCCCAGGCTCGACGAAGCCGGCAACAGCGTGAAAGCACAGAAAGTCATTGAGTACGTTACGGACCACCTCAATTACAACATCTTCTCCCCCGGGTCGGTGGGGCTGAAGTAGCACTCGCACGCACGTTCCCGGAGGCAGTATGAAGCGTCTCGCCGTCATTCTCTCAGTCCTTACAATAAACTTCCTTAACTCAGCGGCGAACGGCCAAGAAGTACGCGTCGAAAAGGACCTCCTCGGACAGAAGGAAGTGCCGGCCACCGCCTACTACGGTGTGCAAACTGCTCGAGCCCTTGAGAACTTCCAGATTTCCGGCATAGAGATCAACCACTATCCAGGATTCGTTGAGGCGTGGGCAATCGTAAAGCTGGCTGCCGCGCAAGCAAACACCGATGTGGGCGCGATGAAGCCGGAGAAATTAGCGGCCATCGACAAGGCCTGCCAGGCTGTGCTTGCGGGAAAATATCACGACCAGTTTGTCGTGGACTGGTATCAAGGTGGTGCTGGGACGTCGTCAAATATGAATGCCAACGAGGTTCTGGCGAACATTGCTCTTGAACTTTCCGGACACAAAAAGGGTGAATATCAGTTCGTCGACCCGCATGACGACCTCAACATGTCTCAGTCGACGAACGATTCCTATCCGACTGCGATCAAAGTTGCGATTCTCCTACGCAATGAGAAGCTGATCGCCGGATTGGAGAACCTGGCGATCTCTTTCCGGAAAAAGGGCGATGCCTATCTTCTGATGGTGAAGATGGGGCGTACCGAGATGCAGGACGCGGTGCCGATGACGGTGGGACAGGAATTCTATGCGTTCGCGGCTTCGCTCGAGACTGAGATCCAATTATTGCGCGACGGAGAGAAGTATTTGTACACGGTCAACATGGGTGCGACCGCGATTGGCACAGGGATCAATGCACCCAAGGGATACAGCGAGAAATGTGCAGCACACCTGGCCACGTTGACAGGTAAGCCTATCGTTCCAGCATCCGACATGCTCGCCGCGACCTGGGATCAGCAGGGATTTCTAGCCTACTCGGCAGCGCTCCGAAGCGTAGCGGTAAAGCTCTCGAAGATTGCTGGCGACCTGATCCTTCTAGCTTCGGGTCCGAGGGCCGGACTTGCCGAGATTAACTTGCCGGCCATACAGCCTGGTTCGTCGATTATGCCGGGCAAAGTCAATCCGGTCATACCAGAACTGGTAAATGTAGTGGCATTTCGCGTGATTGGCAATGACTACACAGTGAGCCTGGCCGCCGACCATGGACAACTGCAACTGAATGCTTACGAGCCGATCGAGGCTTTGGCGGTGCTGGAGTCGCAGAGCTTGCTCTACCGCACCTCGATTGCGTTGCGGTCGAAGTGCGTTGATGGCATCACCGTGAACGAGAAGATGTTGCAGCACTACTTGGAAACCACCGTGGGTATTGTCACCGCACTTAATCCGATCATCGGCTATGAGAAAGCGACCGAACTGGCGGCAGAGGCGTACGCAAGCAATAAGGGAATTCTTCAAATCATTCGCGAAAAACACATTCTCACCGAACAGCAGATTAATGAATTGCTCGATCCTGTGAAGCTGACGGGCCTGGACACGAGCAGATATTCCAAACAGAAATGAGCCTATTGAAGGGGAGGAAGTCGTCTATGCGGCCTCATCGGAAAGTCGTTCTGGCAGTTGTGCTGCTGCTCAGCGGGTTATGTTCAGCGCAACAGAAAAAGCTTCCCAACATCGTGATCCTCGCCACCGGTGGTACGATTGCCGGCGCTGCGGCTACGGGAACGCAGGCTGGTTACACCTCAGGCGCGGTAACGATCGACTCGATGATCGCTGCTGTTCCCGGTATTAAAGAACTCGCCAATATCAGGGGTGAGCAGATCTCGAATGTTGGGTCGCAAGACATTACATTCAGCATCATGCTGACCCTCGCCAAGCGCATCAACGAATTGTTGGCCAAACCCGAGGTCGACGGCATTGTCGTTACCCACGGTACCGACACCATGGAAGAAACAGCTTTCTTTCTTAACCTGGTGGTGAAGAGTGACAAACCTGTCGTGCTGGTGGGTTCAATGCGGCCATCGACTGCGGTCAGTGCTGACGGGCCATTGAATCTCTACGATGGTGTCGCCGTCGCTGCCGATCCGAACGCCAAAGGTCTCGGCGTCTTAGTCGTGATGAATGACTGGATTCACGGGGCTCACTCACTCACCAAAACAAGCACGACCGCCGTGCAGACGTTCATGTCGCCATTGCGGGGACTGGTCGGGGTTTCCACCTATGGCAAGAACGACGACGATAACGCTCCCCACTCGGAAACACACGACAACCAGTGAGTTTGACGTGACGAATGTAAGCAAATTGCCCCGGGTCGACATCATCTTTGCCTGTGCAGATATGTCGCCGGACCTGATTGATGCGGCGGTCGCGAACGGCGCGACCGGAATCGTGATTGCGGGCGTCGGCAACGGCAATATGAATAAGGCCTCTGTGGAAGCTGCCGAACGAGCCGCAAAGAAGGGAGTGGTGATCGTCAGGAGCAGCCGGGTTGCGACTGGAGCACTGTCGGCCGCAATGTCGAGGTAAACGATGACGAGATGGGCTTTGTGGCCTCTGACGAACTAAATCCTCAAAAGGCGAGAATCCTGTTGATGCTCGCATTGCTGAAACCGCGTAGCACGGCGGAGACGCAGCAGCTATTTCAGAGCTACTGATCTGCGCGCAAAGAGTCGCGCCAACCCTTGCCACCGGAAGGATGGAGAATCATGATCTGTGGATTGAACTTTGTATTCTCCTCGCCTGCATTCTGATCGGGGCTCGGTTGGGAGGCATTGCTCCCGGCACAGTATCCGGGATTGGCTTGCTGATCTTTGTGTTCGCCTTCAGGGAGCCTCCCGGAGGAGCTCCACAACTCGTAATTGGCATGATCGTAGCGGTCATAACCGCTTTGGCTGCCATGCAAGCGGCTGGCGGGCTCGACTACCTCGTAGCGATCGCCGAGAAGGTAATGCGCAAGCATCCACGTTACATAACCTTCATCGCTCCCGTTGCCACTTACATTCTGGTTCTCAGCCTCTGGCACCACTCACGTAATTTATGCGCTTCTTCCCGTAATCGCCGAGGTGTCACGGAAGGCGGATGTCAGGCCGGAACGGCCAATGTCAATCAGTGTCATCGCCGGTTTTCAAGGAGTGGTCGCGTCGCCCATCTCCGCCGCAACCGTCGCGATGATCAGCATATTAGCGGCCAAAGATATATCGCTTCCCAAGCTCCTCGCCATCACGATTCCTTCTACTTTTCTTGCGGTCCTGATCGGTGCTCTGTCGGTCGCGTGGCGTGGCAAGATATTAAGCGAAGATCCTGAATATCAGCATCGCCTTGCGACCGGTGAATTGAAACTTCCGCAACCTACTCCGACGCTTCGAGGTAGGGAGTTGTTCAATGCCCGCGGTTCGACAATTCTTTTCTTTGTTGCCATTCTCGTAATAGTGGTCATCGGTATGTTTCCCAGTTTTCTACCGGAATACCAGACCGTCAAGAATGGCATTGCAGATACCGACCAGGTGAGCATGGGAATGGCGATTATGATCATCATGATTGCCGCCGCTGGCATTACCATGATCGCGTTCAAGGCGTCCCCGGAAGAAGCTCTTAAAGGCAGCATTATGAGGGGAGGAATCATGGCCGCCATATCAATCATTGGCGTCTCCTGGTTAGGCTCTTCCTTCTTCGAAGTAACCGGAGCTACATCGTCACGAGTCTGTCCGATCTGATTCGTCATTATCCCTGGATGTTTGCCGCAGGCCTGATTCCGTTCTCTCTAACCTACTCTTCAGCGCCGCGGCGACGGTCGTAATTTTCATGCCGTTGGGTCTAGCTTTGGGTCTACAGCCGTCCCATTTGGTTGCGTTTTATCTAGCCGCAAACAGCGTTTTCTTTCTGCCGACCTACGGAACCTTGCTAGCTGCCGTCTCCTTTGACCAGACCGGAACAACGAAAATCGGGAAGTATCTGCTTAACCATAGTTTTATGTTGCCCGGCATGGTCGCTGTAATCACAGGGGTTGTCATAGCGCTCTTGCTAAGTTCGGTAATCCGTTTATAGGTGTCGGCTTGCTCAACTGTCGGAATCACTGCCAGAGGTGATGGAGAATTGATTTTCACGGGTCTGACGATCACGTTCTTAAGAGCGTTCGGTGCTGGTCTGTGGCTGACGTTGCCTTTGCTGCTAAGTCTGGCCACCGCCATAACCTTACTGGGACAGTTCGTAGGGAGACGAGAAGGCTGGTCACGCTTCGATAGCTTTTATTGGTCTTTTGTCACCGCGACTACGGTTGGTTATGGCGACTTCAGGCCGACGGAAAGAGCATCCAAGGTTGCTGCCATCGTGATCGCACTACTTGGGCTCACTTTTACCGGAATCCTTATCGCCGTGGGCGTGCATGCTGCGACGTTATCACTCACGGCACACGACGCCGCCGCAAAAGTCAGATAGAGACTGAGCAGCGTTCAAAACAAGAACTTTCTTTCGCCCTGGAGGGGTCTACGAAAGGACTGAAGCCATGACCGTTCAAAGCCATGTGGCAAGGAAAGCTCGAGTTAAGGAAGCTCCAGAAATTTGTGTCCAAGTTGGTTTGGCCGCGCTGTTGGTAATCGGTTGTCTGCTGAAACTGCGTCCGTTCATACCACTAATCTTATGGGGCATTATCATCGCCGTTGCCTCCTACCCTACTTTCGGCAACTTGCAAATCGCACTGGGTGGAAGGGCCGCACTCTCCGCTGTTCTTTGGACGCTTCTGCTCCTCGCTATTCTCATCGCTCCATTGGTGTTGCTGACTCAAAGCCTGGTCGAGAGTACTCGCCCCTTGTTCTTCGGAGCTAAGAAAACGGAACATTCGTCATCCCACCGCCGCCCGCCAGCATTGAGCATTGGCCACTAGTCGGCGCTCCTCTGGCGCGCGGCTGGAGCATGGCTTCCACCAATTTCACCGATGCTTTAATGAAGTTCGGTCCCCAGATCAAAGCCGCCATTCCCGGTGTATTGTCTGCTTCTGCGGGAATCGGCTTAGCCATACTGCAGTTCTTTCTTTCTATCTTGCTTTCCGGTGCTCTCCTGGCAAACTCCAAGGCGGCGGCCGAGGTCACGCGGTCGCTCGCTAACCGCCTCTTTGGTGAACACGGGCCTGAGTACCAGCACCCTGGCGGGCGTCCTACCATTCGCAGTGTGACGTTCGGTATTCTGGGCGTTGCCCTGATTCAATCCGCGCTAGCTGCAGTCGGTTTTCTAGTGATGGGATTACCTGGAGCAGGCGTGTGGGCAGAGAGTCTTCCTGTTCGAGCGGCGCTCCAGATGGGCGGCCTCGTCCTGATTCCTGCGGTTGTCTATGCTTTTGCCATCTCAACGACTGCCGAGGCCGTCATTTTCCTGGTATGGTGCGTCTTCGTGGGTGTGATCGATAATGTGTTCAAGTCTCTGCTGCTGGGCCGCGGCGTAGCCGTTCCCATGGCAGTCATCTTTCTGGGCGCGATCGGCGGGTTTATCGCCATGGGAATCGTTGGCCTGTTTGTAGGTGCTGTCGTATTATCAGTGGGCTACAAGCTGTTTCTTGCTTGGATCGAGGAAAGACCTGGCGCCGAAACCGCGACGTAAGTCTTGAGCGCCCCGTCATAACCACGAAACACACATCGAATGCTCCCCGCCAGGCCCACGCTCTCCGTTCGCCACACACCCGTCTCTTTGAAGACCGCTCCACGTTACCGTTGCCAGCGGCGCGATCCAGCGATGACCTTTTCGGCCGAAGCATCACCGTCTCCTGCTGACGAAGGAAATCCACTTATATGTATTTTAAGATCGAGCGCGGGTGCGCAGCCTTAACCCTGCGATACCAGAGACATGCCGAATACAGCAACACAAGCGCTGACAGCTGCGGCACCGAAGGTTGCAGCCAAGCCATCGATGCCTCGCAGTCCAAAGTATGTCGCCGGTATCTCGAATGCCAGACGATGTACGAGATAGAAGAACATTGCGGTTTGGCCGAACACATAAAAGACGCCGTTATCGCGAACGCCTATATGCAGCTCGAGTGTCCTGAATAACGCGAGGCACAGAAACAGAATGCCGAGTTCCAGAGAATAGTACGTGAGCGACGGCGGGTATTTACTGACGTGCAGCCACTGCTGCCAGGAATTGTCCGAGCGATGCAGAAACATGTCGCCATATCTACCGATACCACGAACGACTGCGAAAACAATCAGGCTCACTACTCCGCAAATCAACAGCACGTTTCTTCCGGATATCTTGCTCTGACCCGCGGCAAGACGGATCAGATGTCGGCCGAATATCCATCCGAGAATCGATACTGCCAGCCAGGGCACCAGCGGATACTTAATGATCATGGTGTCCCCGCCATAATTGGCAAAGGCAAAGGCAGCCCAGATGGAAGAGTTGCCAGGCGGTGTCCAGAACCAGGCGGTTACAATCTCTCCTAGCACCATCCAACCGATGGCTACGGACAGCAACGCCCAAGTGGGCAAGCGCCGGAGGGGAACCATGCAAATACCATCCAGAGGCCGATGGCCAACAACACCTGAAAGGTCCAGCGGCCGGAACCGAGAGAAATAAGGGTTGGGTCGAGAAGTGCGATGATCGCGCCACGCACCAGCATGTCTTTGTCAATCTTCCAGGCGTCGACACCCTTTGCCACTTTACGCTCTACACTTAGAGCCAGGGCCGTACCCATTAAAAAGACGAAGGCGGGTGCGCATAGATGGGTGAGCCAGCGGGTAAAGAACTCGAAATCATGGAAGAGCCATCGTGCTGGCGCCAGCATACATCGCAGAGTCTTTATCCAGATGGTTGGCGTCGAATGCCATGGACGCGTGGTCGAGGACCATGAAAACCATCACCACTCCACGCATCCAGTCAATCGAGGCAACACGTCGCGATATTTGGGACTGAACTACTGACTTGTCCGGTAATGATTGAACCGTCCCCGTAGCATTCATTCTGCTCGAACCAAGCCTCTTTGAATTCAAACTCGAGGCGATACCGGTCACTAATTCCTATAAGAGGCGTATAGGCCACAATGCGCACCCGCTTGGCACGTGCCTCCACCAATGATCGGCAACATCCCGCCAATCGCGGCACAGCAGACACGTTCGCTTCTATGTTCCTGCAATACCCTTGTTCTGGAGAACCCGCACAACCACGCGACGGTTTTCGGCCTGTCCTTCAGCGGTCTTGTCGTTGCCGACTTGGTGGGCTCTCGCCCATGGCACCTGGGGCCAGCATTCTGGTCAGAGGAACATGGCCCTGCTGAATCAAGATATTGGTCACATTGTCGGCGCGGTCGTCGCTGAGCTTCTGATTCAACGAAGCACTGCCGACGGAGGAAGCGTAACCTTTCACCTGGATCACATAGCCGTTGATCGTCTCGGCTTTCTTCACCAGTTCCAGCAGTTGGGGAATGTACTTGGGATCAACTTTGACCTTGCCGTTGCCGAAGTAAACTGTCACCTCGTCAAAGATGTTGTAATCATCCAGCTGGCCGAAGCGCTTGTTTGCGGCCTCAATGGCCGCTTTATTGGCGTCAATCTTGTCTTGCGCCTCCTTCATTTGTTGTTGTTGTTCCTGCATTTCCTGCTGTTGCCGCGCCAGGGCTGCTTTCTGCTCCGCCAGCTCCTGTTCGTTCTGCTGTATCTGCTCCTTCGCCGGGGCCAGGCCGGCCTGGATCTTCTCCGCGTCCTCCAGATCGTTGCCTTTGAAAGTGACTGACTTGGCCACCAGTTGGTTTTGGGGATCGTAGGATCCCTCTACCTTGACCTGGAGCCCCGGTATGAGCGCGGCCATCGACATTTGCTTGCGGCGCGCCTTGAAGGCGCCCTGCACCTGGGCTACTTGTGTACTGTCGGTGAGAACCACCACCACGCTGGACGAATCTGGAGTTCGTATCGTCATGGTGTCACCGCTTCGTCCGGTTATCAGCCCTTGAGCCTTAGCGGACTGGGCCGCAGCCGTGCCACAAAGCCACAGAATCGTTACCAGTGAAATTGTTACGATGAATGTAAATACTCCGATTCTTCTTCTTTGCATGACGTCTCCTCTTTCCTGTTACTAATCGATTCCAATGGCGCGCTTCATACGCGCAGCCTGGCTCATAGAAGCAACCTTAGGGCTGTGTCAATGTCGTTGCTACTAGGGAAATCCCTAGTGTGCAAGGAGATACCGGCGGTGCAGTTGCGCGTCTCGATTCCGGCATCGTCAAACTTCGACGCGTTAGCAATCGCCGGCGCGGCTATCGGGAGGATGCGATGTTCTGAAGGTCGTCGAGGCATTCGCGTGTCCGGGTCTCAACTTTTTCCCTAACGACCCGGTTTCTGTTTACTGTTCAACGCAGCGGCCCATTACTAGGTAAATCCCTAGGTGCGGAAACCGGTGTAGACGCCTAGCATTGAACCAATACGGCTCAACGGCCAAGAGTTTACGTTGCTTGCGGAAGGATCTCGTGACGGGAAGCACCCAGCCCCGAGGGTTTTCAGTGCTGCCGGAATGGCTGTCCAACTATCAAAAAGATTGGTTGGCCCGGATGTCATCGCCGGATCGACCGCTGCTGCCGTTGTCATTCCCAAGGCGATGGCGTATGCCACGATCGCGGATTGCCGGTGGAAGTTGGGCTTTATACGGCCTTCGTGCCAATGGTTATCTACGCGATCCTGGGGAGTTCGCGACCGCTCAGCGTAAGCACAACCACAACTCTTGCCATTCTGACCGCAGCTCGAGCTTGGCGAAGTCGCTCCCGGCGGCAATGCAACAGCGCTGCTTAGAGCGGCGATGATGTTAACCCTGCTCGTGGGCGGTTTTCTCGTATTGGCCTCTGTCCTGCGAATGGGATTCATCGCCAACTTCATCTCCGAACCGGTGCTGGTTGGCTTCAAGGCCGGAATAGGTCTGGTGATTGTGCTGGACCAGATCCCCAAGATCCTCGGTGTGCATTTTCCCAGAGGCAGCTTCGTCCAGAACTTGCTGGCTACGGTCCGTGAGATACCGGATACATCTTTGGCCACCCTTGCGGTGGGGCTAACCATGCTGGTGCTGTTGATCGGGACAGAGAAGTTCTTTCCCAAAGCACCGGCACCTCTAATTGCGGTGGCCGTTGGGATCGCCGGTTCAGGTCTGCTGGGACTCCAAGCTCATGGCGTTGAATTAGTCGGCACGGTTCCTGCTGGGCTGCCGCCAATTGCGATACCAGATTTCAAATTTGCAGCGCAGCTATGGCCCGGAGCTTTGGGTATCGCCCTCATGAGCTTTACCGAGACCATCGCAGCGGGGCGGGCCTTCGTGAAGGAGGGAGAACCCTCTCCCCAAGCGAACCGAGAGTTATTGGCGACGGGAATTGCAAATGTCGGAGGTGCCTTCCTGGGTTCGATGCCGGCGGGCGGGGGTACCACCCAGACTGCGGTGAACCGGTTGGCCGGCGCGCGCAGTCAAGTCGCCGAGCTGGTTACGGCCGCAATCAGTCTGGTCACGATGCTGTTTTTGTCTCCCCTCATCGGCCTTATGCCGCATGCGACTTTGGCCGCTGTCGTCATCGTCTATTCGATTGGTTTAGTGAAACCCGCAGAGTTCCGCGACATTCTCCGAGTTCGCCGAACCGAATTCATTTGGGCCCTCGCCGCTTTTGCCGGAGTCATGTTGCTGGGAACGCTCAAGGGGATCATTGTTGCCATTGTGGTCTCGATGGTTATGCTTGCCCATCAGGCCGCCGACCCGCCAGTCTATGTGCTCGGCCGCAAGCCTGGAACGAATGTGTTCCGGCCCATCTCAGACGAGCATCCGGAGGACGAGACCTTTCCCGGCCTGCTACTGTTGCGCCTGGATGGCCGGCTGTTCTTCGCAAATGCCGAGCACATCGCACAGAAGGTGAGACCCTTGGTTGAAGCAGCAAAGCCAAAAATAATCGCGCTCGATCTCAGCGGGGTTCCCGATCTCGAATACACGGCACTCAAGATGCTGACCGCGGCAGAGAGGAGGGAACGCGAAAGTGGCGTTGCCCTTTGGATCGTAGGCCTCAATCCGGAAGTATTGAGAATGGTCCAGCGCTCGCCGTTGGGCGAAGCCCTTGGGCAAGAGGCCATGCATTTCAATATGGAGACTGCCATCGCCAAGTACAGCGAAGTACTTGCGAGATCAGCAGAGGCGACATAATTCAACGCGACATTATGAACAAACCTGTGCAGAAAGAAGTGGCAGGCGGCATCTTGCCGGACAGCCAACAGCGCCGCGCCAAACTGGTCTGCACGATAGGTCCGGCCAGCAGCTCGGAAGAAATGATTCGGCAGCTTATGATCGGCGGCATGGACGTTGCGCGCCTCAATTTCTCGCATGGCACACATGACGATCACTTCCTGGTCATCCACCGGCTGCGTAGGGTTGCGGCGGAACTGGGCCGCACTATCTGTATTCTGCAGGACCTGCAAGGTCCCAAAATCAGGACAGCTAGCCTGAAAGACCACCTTCCTGTGGTATTGCAGAAAGGCCAGATGCTTACGATCACCGCAGATGAGGTGATGGGCACTGCCGAAATCATTGCGACGACATACCAGAGCCTGGCGAAGGACGTGCGGCCAGGCGAGCGCATTCTGCTCTCCGACGGTCGCATTGAGTTGGTCGTAACTGAAATTCGCGGCAGCAGCATTTTGTGTGAGGTGCTGAACGGTGGCCCTCTCGGCGAGCATCAGGGGATCAACCTGCCCGGTACAAACGTCAGCATTCCTTCCCTTACAGAGAAGGATGAGGCCGACCTCGCTTTTGGCTTGCAGAACGCGGTGGATGTGATCGCGTTGTCGTTTGTCCGCACGGCGAAGGATGTTATGCGTGCCCGGCAGGTCATCGCTGACCGAGGTTATAGTGTTCCGCTCGTGGCCAAGCTGGAAAAACCGCAGGCCATTGAGAACCTCGATTCGATTCTCGAGATTGCCGGTGGGGTCATGGTCGCACGAGGCGATCTCGGCGTTGAACTGGCGCCGGAGAGGGTGCCGCTCATCCAGAAACATATCATTCGCCGCGCGCTCGATTTCCGTCGGCCGGTGATCACGGCGACACAGATGCTGGAGTCGATGATCGAGAATCCGCGGCCCACTCGCGCCGAGACCAGCGACGTGGCAAATGCGATTCTAGACGGTACGGATGCGGTGATGCTCTCGGGCGAGACGGCTGTGGGTAAGTGCCCCCGGGAGGCTGTGCAGATGATGTCCCGCATTGTGGTAGAGGCCGAGACTGCTCCTTTTCAGCACTTGCTACCCGAGAGGCAACAGGCGGAGAACCTGTCGATCGCGGAGACCATCTGTGAGGCCATGGCTCATGCTGCCAGAGACCTCCACGTGAGGGCAATTGCCGTCTACACGCAAACCGCAACCACGGCGCGCATGCTCTCCAAGTATCGTCCGTGCGTGCGCATTTACGCTTTCACTCCAGTGGATGCAGTATGCAATCGCATGAACCTTCTCTGGGGAGTCACCCCGTTGCGTTGTCCTGCGAATCTCTCTGTGGAACGCATGGCCGACTTTGCGGAAGCCGAATTGAAGCGCATTCAGGCGCTTACAACCGGTGACATCTTTGGTCTCGTTGCGGGCGCCACGGAAACCACGGGAGCGACGAATTTTCTGCGGCTCATCACAGTTGGCTAAGCTAAGTCGCCTGCCGGCCACAACCAGAATCCCAGGTCACCTAAGCGGCTGTCTACCCGTCAGGGACCAGTCTTACCTAAGCTCTGCAGGAGGCATTATGCGGTTGCCACAAACTTGCGACGTTTTGTATCGGGCGGCTCAGTGGTTGTTTCTGGCCGCTCTTCTCGCTACCAGCACCCAGGCGCAAAAGATCAAAGTCGAATATGACAAGAACCTAGACTTTGCCAACTTTAAGACCTTCGCATGGGGTCAACATGATGCTGTTTCGCGGCCGATGCTGGCCCTTGCGATTATAGGCGCTATTGAACACGAACTTACTGAACGAGGCCTGCAGAAAACCACGGCCAATCCGGATGTGTACATTCAGATATATGGTTCTGTAGATTCGGAAATGGGGGTGACTTACTCCGATTACTACTCCGGGATGGGAGGCGTTCCTCCTTTCGATCAAAGTTTCCTGCTGTGGGGCGCCGTCCCGGGATCCACCAACACAGTCGTCGTCCACAAAGGACAGCTCGTTGTGGATATCATTGACGCTACTCAGAAGAAGCTGGCGTGGCGTGGTATGGCCACAGAAAAACTCAGCGAGCGGAGGGGAGAGCTTGTAAACCAGGTCAATACGGCCGTGGAAAAAATGTTTAAGAAGTATCCGGTGAGCAAGAAATAACATTGTCTGTTCGACACGGCATACGCGCTTGCCAGCGTCCCACTTGCGTGCAGGTAAGTCATACTGCAGCTGAATCATGGTTGGTCGTTTCCTCTGGCGCCAAAACGTGGCAGTCGGAACTGAAATTCATTTGAACCCACGGGTTAGCAGTGGCGGCCAAAGCCGCCGTTCTGTTGCGCGGAACCATGACGTCGTGCCGACCCCAGAGCATTTTGCGAGCTGCTCGTCTTAAGCTCTTAACATCGCGCCGAGTTTTTGTGGTCGTTTAGATTCCATTAATGTCCGAATTGCGCTACAGGAAGTCCGCATTCAGTGCGCGCTGAAGCAAGCGGTTCGGCGATCGGGGGGGCCGTAACGGCGTCCCCGTCAAATGCTGTGATACGGATGGCAAAGCACCACGCATCTTTTGCCGGGCCTCGGCGAGTTCTGGGACCAGGGGAGGATCCCTCGATGCAAGTACGTCCGTCGGTACGAATCCCAAAAACGCAGCTACGCTCCGCATTTCTATTTGTGCGACGCCGAGGCGAATCCTCCACAAACTAGCGATAGCCGAAAATGGAGAGCGTCGCATTCGATGACCAGGCAAGATCGAAGGATTGTCGAGTGCTCCTGTTCGTTGGACGTTTTAGTTCACCGGAATAGCCAGGGCTTTCACGATCTCGCGCGCAAGCTCATCGGGAACAAATTTTGCGACATATCCATCTGCTCCGACCCGGTTCGCATGGGATTCATTCGCAGACCCTGACAAAGAAGAGTGAATGATGACGGGGACATTTCTCAGCACATCATCTTCCTTCAACAGTCGTGTCAAAGTGAAGCCGTCCATCTCCGGCATCTCCAAATCGGTCAGGACCATCGCTACTTTTTGCCGGGCCGGAATGCCTGCGCTCCGCGCTTCCTGCGCCATACCCTTCGATCGTTCCCATGCCTCTTTTCCGGTCTTGGCGCCAACAAACGGCAATCCCAGCCGAGCCAGGACAGTCTCGATTTGGCGGCGCGCAACACTTGAGTCGTCTGCATAAACAATGACCGAGCCCTGAGGCAGCGAGGCCGATTGAGTAACGGTCATTTCCTCTCCGCTTCTGAATCGTGAAGGCAGCGCTTCCCGGAGGATGGACTCCACATCCAGTATGAGGGCCAGCCGGGCGTTGTCTTCTTTCTCGTCGAGACGCGCGAGGCTTGTAACCAAGGCGCCGGCTGCAGACTTTTCTGCCGAAACCACGCGCCCCCATTCCAGTCGCACGATTTCTTCCACTTCTTCTACAGCAAATCCCTGTACGGAGCGCTCGTATTCCGTCACAGGAGAATGTTTAGCGCAGCGGGCTTGCAGCCCACCACTGAGGGCAAGTCGATCACAGGAATGATTTGACCTCGAATGTTGGCCACTCCCAGAACATGCTTCGGAGAGCGCGGCATCGGAGTGATCGAAGGCAGGATCAGTGCCTCACGTACCTTGAACACATTGATGCCGAAGATTTCCTTGGTAGAGGAGTTCTGATTTTCCCCCAGACGAAAAATCAGAAGCTCAAATTTGTTCGTGCCGGCCAGTCTCGAACGCTCGTCGACTTCCTGCAGTGCTTCACTCATGACCGACCTCTCAATTCTGCGTTTGGCTGATGGCTGCACTCAAAGAATCCAGCTTGTTGAGAAACTCCTGCTCACCCCGCCATGGCCAAGAGCTCCCTCGTGGTTGCCGGTCTGCAGGGCGGCCCGAATATTTCGTGCAGCCAGGTGGAGGGCGGCGTGCGGACTTTCGACATCTTGAAAAGCCGGCATCTGGCCGAACGATTCCCGGCCAATGCCCTCGTACCACCGGGAGAATCGGCATTGATGGTGGTCGGGCACCTCTTCGCTGGAAATCGACCCGCTGCGGTTGTTGATTTCCGCCAGGATATTGCGGACAAAGATCTTGGCTTCATTCCTAGCCGAATCGAGATTCATCATGGCGACCAGAGTGTGCAGGGACTGTACACGCTCACTCAGAGACAGGGTGACGGACTCGGCGCCATGAGCAGTTTGTTCCGCACTGTGGCTGGTCTTCTCAATCGACCGAGCTGAACCATCGATGTCGGCAATGTTGCTTTGGACTTCTTCGGTGGCCTTTTGCACTCTCTTCGAAAGATTGCGTACCTCGTCTGCCACCACAGCAAAGCCGCGACCATGTTCCCCGGCCCGCGCCGCCTCGATCGCGGCGTTCAGAGCGAGCAGGTTAGTCTGATAGGCGATCTCACGAATCGTCTGTGCGATCCGGCCAATGGCGCCCACTTGGGATATCAATCCTTGAGAAGCTTTGCGGCTCTCAGAAACAGACTGAGCAAGTCCGTTGAGCGTTCCACCCACAGCCTTCATGGCTCGGTCTGTCTCCGTGGCTACAGCCATAAGAGAATCGGCGTTTTCTGAAGCGCCTTTGCTCATGCTGGCTATCACTTGTTCGGCGAGTTTCGCATCGCTGATATTGCGCCAGGAGGCGTGGAAGGCCAGGATGTCGCCTTGCGGATTGCAGATCGGGGTGAAGCCCAGGGTAAACGCGACTCCGCCGAGTACAAGTTCCGTTTTGTGTTCCTTCGTCTTATCAGCCCCCAGGGAACGAAAGACATTGCGGATATACTCCGGATCTTTGTGAAACAGGTGAATCGAGCGTCCCATGGCGGCCCGCACATCCGCTCCTCGAAGGCTGGGGTTGAGCCGTTCATGATTCAGATGCATGACCTCAATAGCCGTCCGGTTCATGTAGAAGATGACGTTCTCCATCTTCTCGTCGGCCTCACAGAGCATCTCCAGGCTCGAGAGCGGTTCGAGCAGCCTTCGCGCGTAGTCCAAAAGCAGCTCTCTTTCGGAACTGGCCGCCTGCTGCTTTCTGGCCCGCTGGGCCGTGGAAGCGTGGCGAAGCCGCGCTGGTCCCGCGTCTCTGCGTCTGGACTTTGTGGGCCGGCGAGTTTTGCTGTCGGCGCTCGCGCTGGTTTTCGGCTCACCCGTGGCGTGCATGTTTTTGCTGATTACGGTACTGGCCATTTGCTATCTCCTTCAGCGAGAAACTGCGGTCCCGACAGCCAGGCCGTCGAACCAGTTCAAGAAGCGTTGTACGTTTTTGCCGGAATAGATTGCCCCGTGCTGCGGACAAAGGAAGTCGATATCAAGCTCACGGACCCGGTCGACCCAATCTTTCTTGGCTTCATTGGACGGCATCCAGCGTTGATGAAAAAATTTGGCGTGTTGAATATGCTCGTCGAACGCCTTGACGGATTCTTCCCCCTGCCGCCCGCCGACCCAGGCGTTGTGACCGGCTGGAAGCAGGGCTGCCCCCACGTCGCCGCAGAATAAAACCTTGGCTTCCGCGTCGTAGAGGTGGAAGTTGGCGGAGGCATGCAGGTAGTGGGCGGGAATGAATTCCACCTTCTTGCTACCTACGACCATCGATCCGCCCTCATCGGGTATGCCGATCAATTCGGCGTTCAGGGCGCCGTAGTGGCGAATGAAATCTTCCCACAAACTGGGCACGTACCATTGAATTCTGTCATTGCAGGCAGTCCAGAGCGGAAGGCTGGAGGCAACGTCCGGATCCTGGTGTGAAGCAAATGCCTTAGCTACGGACGACGGCTGCACCACCTCGGCAACCGCCGCCAGGACTTGTGGGAAGATTTCAAAACCTCCCGGGTCCAGAATCGCGCTCTGCCCGTTGGCCTCCAACACGTAAACGTTCGAATCAATCACGCGCCGCTCATCCTGGTCATATAGAACCCACCAGCGGTGATTTCCCGCTTCAAATACTGCCGCTGCTTTCATGCAGTACCTCCTCCAGTTCGCCGCGATACTTCCAGATTGCATCTCTCACCTTGGCCACCGCCAGACCCATCTCGTGAGAGACCCGCATGAGGGGAGCGCCGCTTTGTTCGGAGAGCGCCGCCTCGATGCGACCATTTGTTACCACGTATTCCTGCTGCGCGATGCTCTCCTGCAGCTGCACGACCGTGTCAACCAGCCGGCGCAGGATCGTAAGCCCCTGCTCATCTTCTGCATCAATATCACGCTGCCAATTTTCTTCGGACTGGATGAGGAACATGTGGGCACTCTCGCCTTTACCCATGCTCTGAGCTGCGCGGCGGAACAAGTCTGTTTAACGGCGACGTTGCAAAATGCGATTTCCACACCGACCAACGGCGCGATCGATTGCTGCAGGGGGGATGCAGCTTCTTTCAAACGGCCTGCCTGCTCCCGAAAGGCCTGGGCCACCACGCCATAGCTGGCCAGTTTGTTGCCATGCCGTTTAACCAGCACCATGGCATTCAGGGCCCGCCGGTCGATCTCATGGAGCGAGTGTTCGATGATGCGTCGCGTGCGAAACGAGGCGTCCATGATTCTCATGATCCATTGAGCGTCCATCAAAGATCTCCTTCCGAAGCGGCGGAGGCGGATGCACTTAACGCGCTCGCGTCCAGAATGAGGACGACATTTCCGCGCCCGGAGATGGTGGCGCCCTGATACAGGTTTCGCCCGGCGAGAAAGTCGATGGGCTTAACGACAGAATCTTCATTGCCCAAAACTTCCGATACGACAAAGATGCCGCGTTCTGTCAGGACTCCCTCCACGCGCTCGGTCCCCAGTCGAAGCGGCCGATCCTGCAAGACAGCGCCCAGGTCAACCAGGGGGACGGTCCGTGTCCCATCCAGCCGGTATGTCACCCGGCCCGCCAGTCGATGGACACAGTCCTCTTCCAGGTCCGTCAAGCCGTCGATGGCAGAGATTGGCAGCGCATAGATGTCCTGTCGAACCCGTAGATAGAGCACAGGCAGCACGGCTAAGGTAAGTGGGAACTCCATGGCGATGCATGTCCCTTGGCCTGGAGGTGTATCAATCGACAGGCGACCACGGAGTTTGTTGGTGGTTTCCTTCACCACGTCCATGCCGACACCGCGTCCAGATAGGTCGGAAGCCTGCTCCTTGGTTGAGAAACCGGGCCGGAAGATGAGTTCCAAGGCTGCCTGCTCGGAGAGATGGGCGGCCTGCTCGGGAGTGATGATTCCCTTATCCAGCGCTTTCTGCATCACGAAGCGGCGATCGATTCCCTTTCCGTCATCGGAAACTTCGATCCGCACCTTATCCCCCAGGTGGATCGCAGAGATGCGGAGCAGGGCCGGGGAGGGTTTGTTGGCGATGGTCCGAACTTCGGGTAACTCAATACCGTGATCGAGACTGTTACGTACCAGATGAGTCATGGGGCCAGAGAGGGCGTCGACTACAGTCTTATCAATCTCGACATCCTCGCCGACAATCTCCAACCTCACATCCTTGCCCAATTGTCGAGAGACGTCGCGAACGACGCGCGGTAGCTGTTGAAAGAGGCGCTTGCAGGGCTGCATACGCAGGGCGCATCACTCGGGAAGAACGTCTTCTCCGGATTTGGGGCCCGGCCTTGGCATTGGAGCGGCTTCCGGTTTGGCGGGTTCAGGAGCAAGAGAGGCAAGAGCCTTGATTGTCCGGCTCAGATCGGCCGGCCCGGCTTGCGGATCCCTTTGCTCCGCCAGTTCGTGAAGCATGAGCGGTGTCTCCAGCAGCAGTGTCCGATATGGCTGAGTGCCTGCGAAAATCCAGCTGCCATTGCAATCGCTCGATCGCTCCAGGAATCGGCCATTGCGCCCTACGGTTCAATATCAGCGGTCCCCGGTGACTGATTGACGGAAGCTGTCTTCGATGGAGTGACGTACGTGTGCCGAAATCTCACGAACAAAACATTTGACGAAGGTCGGCAGTTTAGGATCCGCTCCAATCACTAGCAGGAAAAATTAACGAGAACTCGGCTTCGGGGAAGTGTGCTGATGCTGATTATTACTAGCGCGGCTGGTATTCTCGAAGCCTGTTTGCGGTGAGCGCCGATACGTAGCAACCCGCGTGAGGGTTATGAACTCCCCTGGAGCGTTGTCTGGAGAGCGCACAGCCAACCCCCTCCCCCAGCGAGGTAGGAGTCATCGACAACTCGATTAGCTTCCGAATCGGTCGATCAGCAAACCATGCCGCAGTCCTCGGTCGCTGACGGAGAGCTTGTTCTTACTGAGCTTGTCCATCACCGTCTTAACGATGCAGGCGCCCGCAAGAATCACGTCAGCTCTCTTCGGCTGTAGTCCGACAATTGTGCGCCGATTATCCAGCGACCGGGAGCGATAGAGCTCGATCTGCCGATCTATTTCGGCACATTCAATGACGGAGCCTTGCACGATGTCTGGATCGTATTTCGCAAGTCCGTGCTTCACCGCAGCGATGTTGGTGACTGCGCCGCCCATCCCGACCAACACGTCAGGCGTGCGCTCTTTCCCCAGCCGAGCCAGATCGGCGGCCATCGCATCCATCGCGTCCCGCAGCTGCACCGGAGGAACTACCCCTGCCAGGCCATACTGCTCGGTATACCGAACTGAGCCGACGTTCAAGCTAAACCGCTCTTCGACCACCGAAGCGCCAGCAAAAGTAAATTGCGTGCTTCCCCCGCCCGTATCGAATATCGCTAGCGAGCCTCCCGCCACACCCAGACCGGATTTGACTGCAAGATAAGCCAGGCGGCCTTCTTCTTCACCAGGGATAACTTCGATCCGAACGCCGCAGCGTTGTTGCACCGCGTCGATAAACTGTTCGCTGTTTCGCGCGGTCCGCATTCCCATCGTGCCCACCGCCGCGATCGCCGTGACTTCATCGTCTTTGGCTTCAGCCGCCATCGCCGCGATTGCGGAGACGGTTCGCGCCATGGCATCCGCACTGATCTCGCCGGTTTCCTCCAGCCCCTCCCCCAGGCGGGTGATTTCGGCACAGTCCACGACCGTCTGCCAGGTTCCGTCCGCGCTTCTCTCGCCGATATGGAACTTCACTGAGTTTGTGCCAACATCGATCACCGCATAACGTGGCATGGAAGTAGTCCTCAGCTCTTCATCCCGACGAGCTTCTTCAGGCCTCGTGGGTAGCTAACATTTTCAAACCGGTCCAGCCCAAGTCTGCGCACGGTGGCAATCAGACGAGCAGGATCTTCAGATTCAATCGCTACCGTGCGAGTCTTGCGGCCGTCCGCCGCTACCTCAGCCATCTCAGACATGCAGCCATCGATCTTGTAACGGGTTCGCCTCTTGTGAACTTTCACCACGCGCAAACGCTGCCCAGGTGTAGCCAGCTCTGCGACGAACTGTTCCAGCGTGTAGAGGGTGCGCCCCAGGGCTGGCGGGGCAACACCGAGCGCGTTGAAGACGTTCTTCGCTTCGGCGGCCGGAAGAGGAAAGGCACCCTTCATAACGGGCCTCCACTGTTCCAAGCCATCTCGATTGACCTGCTCAAGCGCCTTGATGTCCATCAATCCGTCCCGGATCTTGACGTTGGCAACGTTTACAGGGGAGAGCAGGTAGATCTCGTCGCTATCCTGCACACCACCCAGCTCGGGCGCGGTGAATTGGCTGTCAGATTCGCCGAAGCTCTCGCCGAAGGTTCTCCACTCCCAGCGAGGGATAATGTTTTCCATGGTGACGCTCCAGTTGGCGCGAGAGTGTGGAGATGCACGGGAGCCTGCGCGATACATCCGCTGCCCACTCGAATGAAGCAGGATTATCGCATACCCGCATCTCCATGGCTGCCAAGTTGTTCGGCAATTATATTAGCTCAGATGGATGCAATCGTCTGTGATCTCATCCGAACCAGGTTTGAACGGAGCGCAACGCTGGCGCGTGGAAGCACGAAACGTTAGGCTCTGCCCAGCTCGCAGAAGGAAGCGCGATTTCGATCGAGATAAAGCAGGGCCTCGCATTGGTAACAGAACATGTTATGAAACCTCCCTGTCTGGATTATTTGCCAAGGTCAGAATAAGAGCGGCACGAAACCTTCACTATGACTTAAGTCACAAGAAATGGACATGCGGCAGAATTGTCTTGCCGCTGGAGAGATGCCAGATTTCTGCCAAGCATTACGTCGCTTGCATGAGGTGACAAGTTGGCGCAAGCGGAGCGATTGTTTGGCAGATTCAATGAAATCGCCGTAACAAAACCAAATGCGACCTGTAAGTTCTGGTGCCACATGAAGAACCTGCCTCCGAAATCTGGAGTGAGTTGTTCAGCTGGGCGTCGTAAGTAAACATTTGTCTTCCATGGCGACGGCCCGCGGGCGAGACCTTCTTGCCAAGCAGGCCAGGGTCGGACTGTAATCGAACGGCAGCGCCATTGCCAACTGCGACTACCTCACTCGAGAAGTCGTCGGCGCTTATCCACTCCACCGGAACCATCAGCCGCGCCGGGCTTTCGGCGCTTCCGGGGCGCAGCCCCAGCGGTCACAAACTTGTGCGCCATGCCGAGCAGGTCTCGCAATACATCGGGAGTTACGCGCGACAGGCGAACCAAAACGGCGCTATAGCCGATGTAGTGATCGGTCACGTAGTAGGCATCCGGAGCCTGCGCCAGCAGTTCTGTTCGGTCATCGAAATCAACGCGAACCGCCAGTGAAGCTGGTTCGGCCGAGCGATGGGAAGGGACACAGGCCAGGAGTTTTCCGTCGACCTTGAGCGCCGGCAAGCCGTACGCTGTGCTCTCCACTACACCGGGCAAGGCGAGTCCGATCTTTCGGACCGCATCGAAGTGGCTTGTGCTCTTAGGCATTGGGTGATGCGATTTCATTGAACCATGCCACGCAGACTGAGGGCGCTGGACTTAGGTTCTAGCCCGGGTATTTTCCTGTAATGTAGCCTTCCAGTTGCTGGATGGTCTGTTCCTGACCGGCAATGATCCATTTCACCAGGTCGCCGATGGACAGCACGCCAATCACGGCTTCACCTTCCAACACCGGAAGATGGCGAATGTGGCGGTTGGTCATGATAGCCATACACTCGTCAACAGTTTGTTGTCGAGTTACGAAGATCACGGGGCTAGTCATGATTTCGCGGATCCGAGTCTCCTTCGACGAACGCCCTTCCAGGACCACTTTGCGGGCGTAATCGCGCTCAGAAAGGATTCCGGCCAGCTTGCCTTCGGACATGACAAGCAAGGCCCCTACGCCTTCTTTGGCCATCTTCTCAATCGCTTCGTAGACCGTCTGCTCGGGTTCCACCGACAACACTGCGTTGCCGGTTTTCTGCCTCAGAACAGATTCAACTTTGTCAGTAAGCTTCATGAACAGACCTATCAGTGGCATACTACCACCGCAAGTCGGGAATTGGAGGTACTAACTGCCACAGAGAAAGAAGACAATAAAAAAAGCGAGACGCATACATCCTGTCGATGTTAGTTGTCTCATTGTCCCCCAGCTTTTACCACCCGATTCATCGGGTCCGGCCGTCGCCTGAGTAGGTTTATCCTCGGTCCCGAGAACTCGCATAAAGCAATCGACGGCTACGCTTGTACGATTCCGTTCCGTATGGCGAAGCGGATTAGCTCAGCTAACGAACCGAACTTGAGTTTGCGCATGATTTCACTGCGGTGTCCTTCGGCGGTGCGGCCCGAAATGCCCAGGCGATCCGCCACCTCTTTGTTGCTCCTCCCTTCGGCGAGGAGTTGAATGACTTCTCGCTCGCGCGTCGTGAGATAGGCTCGATCCGCAGAATCCGGAGCCTCGTTGGCCGATCTCTTCGACAAGTACGCGTCGACCACGGTCTCGGCTACGCGCGAGGTGAAAAAGCGACGTCCTTTGGAGATACTCTCCACCGCCGCGAGCATGTTTTCGCCAGCGTCTGACTTCAGAACCACCCCGCGCGCCCCAGCCCGCAAAACATCGATAATGATGTTCTCTGTTTCGTGCATGGTAAAAATCAGGATCTTGAGTTGAGGTTGTCTCTTCAGGATCTGGCGAGTGGCTTCCAGTCCGTTCATCTCCGGCATGCTCATGTCGAGGATGGCAAAATCGGGTCGAAGCTTCTCCGCCATTTCAATCGCCATCCTGCCATTGGACGCTTCGCCACAAACAGTCCAGCCGTCGTGTTTCTCTAACAAGTACCGGAGACCCGAGCGCGTTAACTCGTGGTCATCGGCCAACAGAATGCGCAACATGCTGCTCCTGCTTGGTCGGCAACGAGACCCACACGTGGGTGCCGCTGGCGATCGAGGTGATCTTGAAATTACCATTCAGTTGGCGTACTCGCTCTCGCATTCCTGCGATCCCGACTCCGAGAGAGGCCATACCGTCCAACGCCGCGAGTTGGTCCGGGCTGAGGCCCGTGCCGTTATCGTGAATGTCAAGGGTAACTATCTTTCCCCGATTCGCCAGGGTTACGATCACGGTTCTGGCGCCCGAGTGGCGAAGAACGTTGTTGATGCTCTCTTGCGCGATACGGAACAGGGTGCGCTCGACTTCCGGGGCAAGCGGGCCGAGATCCGAGGGTTCCCCGAAACAAATCTCTAATGAAGTTCGTTTTTGCAATCCATCTAGATACCAGCGCAACGCGGCGACTAAGCCAAGGCTATCCAGAATAGGGGGATGCAGAACATAGGAAACCGTGCGTACTTCTTCGAGAGCCTGGCGGCTTGCCACGTGGGAGTCCTGCAACAGTTGCCGAAGCCGCTCGTGACCAGGTGGAAAATCGGCAAGCACTTGCCCGATGCCGAGCGCCATTCCCGAAAGGTGCTGACCGGTTCCGTCGTGAAGGTCGCGCGCGATGCGGCGACGCTCGTCGTCCTGAGATTCCAGTAATCGCCCAGTCATGTCGCGCAATAACGTTTCAGCATGGGCGCGCTTTCTTTCCAATATCAACAGCCCCAAAATCAGTAGGAACTGTGCAAGAACCAACGCAATCGTGCCAACGATGCGCCACCGGTATTGCTCCCATACACTGGTCGTCTTGAATAAAACGATGCTTCCTTCGGGAAGGTCTTTCTCGGAAAATCCCCATTTTTTTAACTGGCGCCAATCGAAAATATAGGCTCCGGCGATTTCTGGGGGAATGGTGATCTGATCCTGCGTTTTGCCGTTTAGCGTTTGCAGAGCAACGTCGGCAATGACTTTTCCCATCTTCTCGAAATCGACAACATAGCCGCCAACGGTCCCGCTTCCGATTGTGGTGTCGGCCATGGCATAAATGGGCGCCGTGGATACCGCTGACAGGGAAGCGACAACATCTCGGGTGTAGTAGATATTCCCGTCCACGTCACGGTTGTAGGAAACGGGCAGCACAATTGTGTCGCGCGGCAATTTGCTGACGCGGTGCAGGAGATCTTCCACGGGGGCATCGGTAAGATATTCCACTTGGAGGCCCGATCCCTTGAACTGATCCTGCAACTCCTCGAGAAGGATGTGGTCTTCATATCCTGATCCAACGATGACCAGCACTTTCTTCGCTCGCGGCTGCAGATGGCGAGCCAGGGAAATGGTTTTTCCAACGTCAACTTTGAACCAGACGGTTACTTTGCCGTCGTGATTCGAACCATCGTTTGGGAGCTTAAAGGAATTGTGTCCAGCGTACACGGTGGGGACGCCCGGCAGAATGTCTACGGGGACTGAACCCACGAAGATGACGACGTCGATGCCACGTCCGCTATAGCGCGTCCGGATCCAGCCGAGGGCTTGCTCTTGCGACTTTGGGAACCGGGTCGCTTCGAGTTGTTCACCAAAAAACTCTGTGTCCTCACCCAGTTGTTTCCTCAATTGCACCAGGATGCCCTTTTCCACTTCGACTGAGGCCGGGGAGTATTCCTCGTTCTGGCGGACCAACAGGACACGCTTGGGAACGCGTTGCTGCGCCGAGGCCGCACACGCAAGTGCAGCCGCACACAGCAAGACCACCGCCGCTCGCCCCACGCCGGGCCGCATGCTCATCTATCGCAACACCTGATGTAAGACGAAGATGAGCAATTCTATGCGCTTCGCTAGCGAGCCGCAACGAGTGACTACCCAATGACAACCTTTGGACCGTGCCACCTTAGTCGTAGCCTCGCGCGCGTAGATTCCGGGACTAAAGCACGTAGTTTTCCGGGTTTCCCTAACCGCCGCGAATTCATATCGTGGTGCGCAGTGCGTTTTAGGGGGAAATGACGCGCATGGCTCCATCTGGCACGGAATCCATGAGCTCTCCCGAAATGCGCGAGCAGGGGCGAGGTCAAGGTGGAAGAACTGATAGTGATGGCTTTTGGGGATAAGCATCGTGCTCTGGAGGTATTGCCGCAATTGCTGAGGCTCAAATTTCCCTGGAGTTCGGATTTGTCGAATGCCGTCGCGGTCGAAGTCGAGCCGGATGGCAGGTTGCGGGTGATGCACAGCCACATGCTCGATCCCAGCAGCGGCGTCGATGACGTTATGCGCTGGAAGGCGTTGCTCGGTGCCATTGTGCCCTTGCCGCACACTCCGCGAGCGAGCGCGCCCGAGGTCAGCTTCGAGTTTCGCGGCATTAATTCCGCCGCCAGCGCCTGGATGAAGGATTCATCGCTGGACCAGGATTTTGTGAGGAATGTAGCGGCCGTGCTGCAGCCGGGGAACTCAGCCATCTTCGCGTTGATTCAGGATTGGCGATCGGCTGCGCCCGTGTTATCGGGATACAGCCACCTGGTGCTTCACACCACCACGGTGGAGTGGAAAGAAAAGAAGGCAAACTGAGCGGTCCGCTATAACAGATCGCGAATCTGCGGCTGCGATCTTCGCGGTCTGACTTTGGAGGAGAGTGATTATGGATTTCACCCACATGAGCAACTTGGCGCAGCAGGGATATGGGCTGCTGATCGCGCTTGGCATCAAGGTTGTGGAAGCGATTGCCTTATGGATCGTGGGCCGCTGGCTTATCGGCTTTTCGGTCAGCATGATTGGCAAAGCCATGACGCGGCAGAAGATTGATCCCACTCTGATCCGCTACATCAACAACACCGTCGCCGCCATTCTGAACATTGTGCTGGTCATTGCGATCCTGGGCTTCTTCGGGGTCGAGACTACCAGCTTCGCCGCCCTCATCGCTGCTGCCGGCGTAGCCATTGGCATGGCCTGGAGCGGACTGCTGGGGAATTTCGCGGCCGGCGTGTTCATCATTATCCTGCAGCCCTTCAAGGTAGGAGACTTTGTGCTGGCTGGCGGAGTGATGGGCACGGTAGAAGAGGTTGGGCTGTTCGTGACCTCGATCAACACCCTCGACAATATTCGCAACATCATTGGCAATGGAAAGATCCTCGGCGATGTTATCCAGAACTTCTCGACCAACGCGTTTCGCCGGGTTGATTTGCAAGCCCAACTTTCCCATAGCGTAGATCCTCATCAGGCGATCGCCATTCTGAAGGCAGGGTTGGCGAAGATCCCGAACGTGATGAAGGATCCTGCCCCCAGCGTCGAGATCCTCACGTTCACTCTGGCAGGCCCGGTGCTGGCGGTTCGTCCCTTCTGTAACAACAAAGACTACTGGCAGGTTTACTTCGCCACCAACGCCCTGATCAAAGACGCGTTCGGGCAGGCGGGCTTTGCGGTTCCGGAACAACATTACATGGTTCGCACCGCGGCCGCTGGCGCTGGGGCTGCGGCTCATTCAGCCTGAGACGGAGGGCCACACTCTCGGCTCACTTACTGACCGAGGCGTGGCCCGGCGTCAACTCGTGGGATGTGGCTTATGGACAGCGATCAGAAACAATCAGCGTTGGCTCCGCAGCAGAAGATTCAGCGCAATTCGGTCTTCTGGATTCATCACGATGGACACCGCAAGCCGCATCTCGCGATTGTCCTGCAAGGACAGTCTTTGCCACCGTGTTCGCGTTGCGGCAACAAAGTCCGCTATGTACTAGCGGCTGAATCGCCGCAACGCTGGGGAATGAATTATTTGACGGAAGATCCTGATTTTCTTCGCATCGAGCATTAAGTTCAGAAATGTGCGGGACGTTTTCGTGGTGAGCACAAGCCAATTTCTAAGTGCCAGGAAAGGTGAATTTGTGAAGCTTACGACATCTGTGCTGATTTTGTTATTGTGCGCCGGCGCGATTGCGAGTGCCGAGCAAGTTTCTTTGAAGAATGGTGACCATCTTTCCGGGACCATCGTCAGTATGGATGGTAAGAAGCTGGTACTTAAGACCACTTATGCCGGAGAAGTATCGATCGATTGGGATCAGGTCGAACAGTTCACCTCCGACCAACCTCTGGTGGTCACCAAATCGAATCAGCAAACCGTGACCGGCACGGTGAAGACCGAAGACGGTAGCTATGTCGTAACTACGCCGCAAGGCGCCCAGACCGTTGCCAAGTCAGACGTCGCTGTCATGCGTTCGCCCGCCGACCAGGCGGCCTACGAAAAATCGCTGCATCCAGGCATGCTGGAAGGTTGGGCTGGCGGAGGCAACTTTGGTTTGGCACTGGCTCGCGGCAACAGCGAGACTACCAACGTTGCCCTCGGCTTTGACGCCACTCGCAAGACTACCAAGGACGCATGGGTCATCGATGCGGCCTCGATCTATTCCACCGATGAGAAGTTGGGGACTACGACCGCCAACTCCTTCCAGGGCTTGATCCGCTATGACCGCAACCTATCCAAACGAGTCTTTGCCTACGGTGTTTTCTCAGGTGGCTACGACGAGCTGCAGGACCTCAACTATCGTCTGATGCCCGGAGGCGGTATAGGTTTCCATGCCATCGCGACCGCAAAGACCACGCTCGATCTGCTGGTTGGTCTGGGATACACGCGTGAGTCCTTCAGCAGCGGACCGACATACAAAGTTAACAATCTGCTGACTGCCACGTTGGGCGACGAATTTGCCTACAAGCTCGGCGCACGCACCACAATTATGCAGAACCTCTATTACCTGCCCTCGCTGAATGACACGAGCAATTATAGAGTCACTGGGAATTTTGGTATTACGACGAAATTGAACGGCTGGATGACGGCAAACATGCTCTTCAACGATCGCTACTACAGTCAGCCAGTGCTGGGGAACAAGAATAACGACATCCTGTTCACCACCGGGCTGGGATTCACGTTTGGGGCCAAGGCCAAGTAGGGTGCGCCACAAGCCGAGCGGCATCGGCAGAGAATTCACTGACATGGAGAACAAAATGAGTTTCCGGAAAATCGCAGCAGGTTTCGTTCTGACCCTTTGTTTGTTCCTTAATCCGATATTCGGTAACGCACAGCAGAAGAAGCCCAACATCCTGGTGATCTTCGGTGACGACGTGGGTTACTTCAACATCAGCGCTTATAACCTGGGCATGATGGGTTACAAGACGCCCAACATCGATCGCATCGCCCATGAAGGCGCGCTCTTCACCGATTACTACGCACAGCAGAGCTGCACGGCCGGACGGGCGGCGTTCATCACCGGGCAGAGCCCGATTCGCACCGGTCTGCTCAAGGTTGGCCTGCCGGGGTCGACGCTCGGACTCCAGAAAGAAGATCCAACGATTGCCGACCTGCTCAAGCCCCTGGGCTACCTGACGTTTCAAAACGGCAAGAACCACCTGGGCGATCGCAACGAGTTCCTGCCAACCGTGCACGGCTTCGATGAGTTTTTCGGCAACTTTTATCACTTGAATGCCGAGGAAGAACCCGAAAACGTAGACTACCCGCGAAACCCGAGCTTCAAGGCAGAGTTCGGTCCGCGCGGCGTGTTCAAGTGCAAAGCCACGGCAACGGACAACCCGGCTCCTTCCGATGCGCGCTTTGGCCCCTGGGGCAAGCAGGTGTGCGAAGACACCGGCCCGCTGACCAAGAAACGCATGGAGACCGCCGACGACGAGTTCCTGGCGGTTACGCTTGAAGATATGGACCGTGCGGTGAAGGCGGATAAGCCATTCTTTATCTGGCATAACACCACCCGTATGCACATCTGGACGCACCTGCCACCGAAGTATGCGGCCATGGAAAACGAGAAGGGCCTCTATGGCGCTGGCATGACCCAACTCGACGATAACATCGGCGTGCTTCTAAAGAAGATCGATGACCTCGGCATTGCCGACAATACCATCGTCATCTTCACCAGCGACAACGGCGCGGAAGTGATGAGCTGGCCCGACGGTGGAACCACCCCGTTTCACGGCGAAAAGAATACGAGCTGGGAAGGTGGCTATCGCGTACCGTTCGTGATTCGCTGGCCGGGCGTGATCAAACCGGGAACGATGGTGAATGACGTGGCCGCGCATGAGGACTGGGCAACCACACTGTTGGCAGCGGCGGGCGTACCTGACATCAAAGAGAAGCTGCTGACCGGATACCAGGCAGGTGACAAGACGTTCAAAGTTCATCTGGACGGCTACAACCTGATGCCCTATCTCAAGGGCGACACCCAGGTCGACCCTCGTCGCGAATTCCTCTATTGGACGGACGACGGCGAACTCGCTGCTTTGCGTTACGACAGGTGGAAGGCTTTGTTCCTGGAGCAACCGGCGGAGGGATTTTCGGTTTGGGAAACGCCTTTCGTTCAACTGCGTGTTCCCAAGCTGTTCGACCTGCACGCCGATCCGTTCGAGCGGGCCGAGATGGAATCGATCGACTATTCCCGTTGGCGGATCGACCGCATCTTCCTGCTTACCCCTGCGCAAGCCTTTGTGGGGCAGTGGCTGACCAGCTTCAAGCAATTCCCCCCGCGCCAGAAGCCGGCCAGCTTCAACCTCGATCAGGTAATGAAGCAGATGTCAGAGGCAAACGATTAGTCACCAGGCCTGTCGTGCTGTTTGACGCGAGGCTTTCCTCTTCGGAAAGCCTCGCCGTCGGAATCTGAGGAGATTGGGGTAAAGGATCGAAATGCGATGGGAAGTAAACTTGGCACAAAACGTAGAACGAAGAAGCAAAGGCCCTGAAATTTCCAACGGCTTGCTTCGTGGATAATAATCCGGGATGGCCGCGCAAGGGACCGTGCCGGGTCAGCAAAGTTCTCACGAGACAACTCGGTCCCGGAGAAATTCTCAGTCAGGCAGGCATTGGGACTGCGAAGTATGAAGAAAACGATGGCGATAGCCAAGATTGAAGGACTGCCAAAATTCGATTTAGGGCAGCGAGATGGCTGGGGATGACGCCGTTGGCCTTCACCCCCATCTCTTTCTCTTTCGCCGCAGCCGTGGTGATAGCAGCTGCGTTCCGCAATCAGATATTGCATAAGGGTGCCACCTGGCGAGTTTCGCGATGCCTGCCGTCGTGCTGCTTGCGGTAGTGGCATTGGTGGCCTTGGGACCACTGGTCTTCGTTATTCCGCGATTGGTGGCGGTGCGCCGAAAAGGAATTCTGGAGTACGCTATCCTGGGGCAAAATGCAAAGCACCGAATTCACCAAAAATGGATTCTTCATCGAGCTGGATATGAAGAAGAACTACTGGATGTCGCTGAGATCAGCACGCTCTGTGACTATGGTCAAGCCTACGACACAATCAAAGAGATGAAGCCGTTTCCAACCGACCGTAGCGCACTCATAGCACTGGCGCTCTCCCTAGGCATACCGGCATCGCCCGTAGTGCTAGCGGAGGTTTCGCTGGCAGTTATCTTGAAGCAGGTGCTCGGGGCATTGAAATGAAATTGCGGTTATATCTTGTTTCATTCAGACTGGAGAATCTTATGAACCATTTCCTTAGTGCAAAATTCAAGACGATGAGCCTTTCACTGGTTATCGCGCTGACCAGTGTGCTGGCCATGGCGCAAGGGCAACAATTAGAAGAGAAGTTAATGGTGTTGAAGCAAAATCAAGCCACCAACAAACAGAAGCTCTCGCAATACACGTGGCAGGAAACCGAGACCATCAGTGTCAAGGGCAGCGTGAAAGATACCAAGGTTTACCAGGTCCAGATGGGTCCGGACGGAAAGCCCCAGAAGACCGAGATTAGCAATCAGCAGGCGCAACAAAGTGGCCGGGATGGCCGCTTGAAGAAGCGCGCGGTCGAGCATGTTACTGACGAGTATCAGCAGTATGGTCAATCAATCGGCGCGCTGGCCAAGCAGTAGACCACTCCCGATCCCGACCGCCTGATGCGAGCGAAGCAGGCGGGCAATATCTCGCTGCAATCCGGCGGTAGCGCTGTTAGCCTGGTTGTCAAGAACTATGTAAAACCGGGCGACACCGTTACGTTCACTATCGACCCTCAGACGAAGCAGTTGCAGAACGTGCGCGTGGCATCGTATTTGAACGATCCCAAGGATGCCGTGAACATCTCCGCCGAGTTCGCACAACTGCCGGACGGCACCAATCATGTCGCCAGCACGCTGATCAACGGCGTCAGCAAGCAGCTCACGGTAAATGATCAGAATTCGAACTACCAGTTCAAGTAGGAGCGAGCTTGCTGTACCGCGATTGGTGCTCTGATACCATGCTCAGGAGTGAAACTGGTTTCGGCGCCGGTAGGTCAGTACCGTGATTCCGATTGACATGAGCATGGGCGGGATCATCAGGATCAGGATTCCGCTGCGCAGTGCTTGAAGAAAGCGCGCAGTTGAGGCAGCAGCCTGGGTATAGCAGAGAGAACAGCTTTGAGCGAGAAGAGTATGCGGGCCGAATAACAGTGCCAGTCCGGCGATACCCAAAAGGACGTGCCGCATCAGCGCCGGCATGGGATGCTTGCTACTCATTGCGAAGGCCCTCCCTGATAGCTGGGTGACCGATAGCTGGGTGGGGCATCTCGCTCCATTCGGAAACTGTCCGTCCAGCTGTATTGCATAGCCGCCAGCACAAACAGCGTAACGACCGCCACCCAAGTGACGAACGTCCGGTTCTCCGACCCCAGGTGCATAAAGAATACTACTGCCAGACCAGCTTCGATAATCGCAACCGCAAACATCCGGAAAAGCGTCGCGGTCACATCGGCATGCTGGTAAGCAATCACGAACTGCAGGCCCGCCAAGATCAATATGCCAAAGTAAACGAGCAGGTATTTTCCCAGGCCGGCGGCATAGGGTGCCGCTCCTGCATCTGGTTGCTTTGCGTCAGTCACTTTGTCCTCCGTTCCGTCCCCGGCTATTTCGATACGTTCAACAAATAGACCAACGGTACGACGAACATCCACACCAGATCGACGAAGTGCCAGTAGAGTCCGGTGATTTCCATGTCGTCGGCATCAGACTTGCCGTTCTTATATCGCAACCCGACGACGATTAGAACGACGATTCCAATCGTGACGTGGGTTAGATGCAATCCGGTAATCGAGAAGAATGAAGCGCCAAACAGCCCATTGCCCCAAGGATTGTGAAACAACGTCACCCCTTCAGCAATCAAGCCCATCCACTCGCGGATGTGCAGCACCGCGAAAATGGCTCCTCCAGCCGCCGTGAGCATGGTCCACCGGAAAGCCGCGTCTCGATCACCTGTCTTGGCGGCTCGAACCCCCAGGAACATGGTCAAGCTGCTAGTGATGAGGATGAAGGTCATCACCATGGCATTGACGACGGTGGGGAAAAACTTAAACGGGGTGGGCCAGTTGACTGAGCCGTTGCGCAAGAAACCGTAGGCCAACAGACAGGCAGCGAAGGTCGCAGCGTCGGCAATAAGGAAGAGCCACATCGCCAATTTCTTGGTGGGAATGGCGAATGGCGAGGATCTCTCCAGCACGGCGGGATGTGTTCCCATCGTCAAGTCCGATTGGCTCACGGCGTCTCCTCCCAGTGCCCAGTCAAATTCGTGTCCATAGCAATAGCAAAAGGTAGATCCACAGCACATCCATAAAATGCCAGTAATATGAAACGGTACTGAGGGTGCTTAGGTGCAAATTAGGAGTCGGGCGGCTGAACCGCCAAATTACCAGAATCAGCCCGGCCAGTCCGCCGAGAACGTGAAGAGCATGGATGGCTGTAAACAGATAAAAAAATGAACTGCTAGGGTTGGTAGCCAGGTACAGCCCTTCCGACTTCAGTTTCAGCCACGCGGCGTACTGACCGCCAACGAACAACAAACCGAGTCCCAGGGTAATGTATAGCCAAAGCAACGAAGCTTCGCGCCGCTGGTGTAATCCCTGCATGAACATCCGAACCCGTTTGCGCGCAAGCTCAAGGGTGACACTGCTTGCTAGCAAGACAACGGTGTTGAAGTAAAGCACCGAAGGCAAGACAAAGTGCCGCCAGTCCATGGAAGAACCTTGGCGAACCACCATGGCACTGGTGAAAGCCGCGAAAGTCATAGTAATCGCGGCCAGCCCAACCCATATGCCTGTTCTGGAAGCTGGTGAGCTGTCGTCAACCGCCCGCAAGTTTCCGCTAGCCGGTACTAAATTGCCGTTGCCACCAGAGTTGTCCGGAGTGCCATATCGACCGGAACCAATCTTCGGTGGTTCGTGGACTGTGGTTGCCATGATGAACTACACCCTTTACTTTTGGCCCAAGAATCTATAAGCCTTACTTCTCGTCGTGAACGGAGTTGATCGACTCTGGTGAATCCTGCATAACGTAATCGTTGGTAGCACCCTCGATTCCGTACTGGTACGGGTCATGATAAACGACCGGAATCTTACCGCCGAAATTATCGAACGGCGGAGGCGACGGGATCGACCACTCCAACGATGTGCCCTCCCATGGATTGGCGGGAGCCGGTTTGCCGCGGAAGCGGCTGTAGATCAAGTTGAACAGGAAGAGCAACTGCGCCGCTCCCGTGATCAGCGCAGCGATGGTGATGAACTTGTGCACCGGCATCAAGGGCGCCATAAAGTCATCAACGAATGCCTGATAGCGCCGTACGTTGCCGGCCATCCCCAGATAGTGAAACGGCATGAAGATGCAATAAGCGCCGACGAAGGTGAACCAGAAGTGAATTCGTCCCCAAGTCTCGTTCATCATTCGTCCGGTTACCTTAGGAAACCAGAAGTAGGTTCCGGCAAAGATTCCGAACAGGGCGGCGACTGCCATGACCAGATGGAAGTGGCCAACCACGAAATAGGTGGCATGCAGCATGATGTCGAGCGACGGCTGCGCCAGAAAGAAACCGCTCACCCCGCCGCTCACGAACATGGAGATGAAGCCCAGCGCAAAGAGCGACGCCGAATTGATTCGCAGCTTCGAACCGTAGAGACTGCCGATCCAAATCAGGACGATGATGGTGGCCGGGATGGTGATCGCCAGCGTAGGGAAAGAAAACGCGATCGATGAATAAGGATTCATTCCGCTTACGAACATATGATGTCCGTAAACCATGTAGCTGAGAAATGCCAGCGCAAGCATCGAGTAGATGACTACGCGGTGGCTCAGCAGAGGCCTGCGCATGTTGGTGACCAAGACGTGGGATACGATACCCATTCCAGGTACGATCGCGATATAAACCTCAGGATGTCCAAAGAACCAGAACAGATGCTGCCACAACAGGGTCGAACCACCGGAATGCGGCTGCAATTGGTCGTTGACGACCAGGTTGGAAGGAATGAAGAAGCTGGTTCCGGCTACATGGTCAAGGATGAGCAGGATGCAAGCCGGCATCAGCACGGCGAATGCCGTCAGACCGATGCAGGAGGTGATGAACCATGCCCAAACGGTAAGCGGCAGGCGCATCAGGCTCATTCCTCGGCAACGCATATCGAGAGTGGTGGAGATAAAATTCAACGACCCAAGCAACTGTCCCACGCAGAAGATGGCGATGGAGACGGCCCAGAGAACTTGTCCGGTTCCTTGCCCTGGCCCGGCAACCTGGCCGAGAGCGCTGAGCGGAGCATAGGCTGTCCACCCCGCCAACGGCGGTCCCTGGGGAACGAAGAAGGCAGACACGGCGACCAGGAAGGAAACGAAGGTGACCCAGAAGGACATCATGTTGATGTGCGGGAACGGCATGTCCTCGGCGCCTACCTGTATTGGCAGGAAGTAATTGCCAAAGCCAGCGAACGGAGCGGTAGTAAGTACGAAAAAGACCATGATGGTACCATGCATGGTCATCAGTTGCAGATAGTATTCAGGGGTAAGCAGACCGCCCGGCGCCCCCGTCTTTGACAGGAAGTGAACTCCTGGGATGGCGTAGTTCGGCCACGCCAGGTGGATCCTCATGATCCAGGACAACACCAGCCCGATATAAACCGCGACCAGAGCTAGTCCGTAATACTGCTCGCCGATGACCTTGTGGTCGAGGCTGAAGACGTATTTCCGGAGGAAACCCGTGGGTGGACTATGGTGATGTACCGCCTGTCCGGACATATCGTGCATGGATTGACCCTCTCAGTAGTTCCGCTTGCGCGGTGCGGCTCGACGACCTACTGCAAGGCCGCTTGTTGCTTCAGCCACGCATCGAAGTCCTCCTGCGACTTGACTTCGAGGTACGCCTTCATGTTGTAGTGACCCAGGCCGCAAAGCTGCGTGCAGACAATTTCGTATCGGCCGATCTTGGTGGGGGTGAAATGTACGGCCAAATCGAGGCCAGGCACGAAATCCTGCTGAATACGCAACTCACGCACAAAGAACGAATGCCCGACGTCTTTGGAGTGCATCAGCAGATGGATTTCGCGGTTAACCGGTACCGCCAACTCGGCGGTGACAATGTCGTCCTTGGAGTCAGCATCGTGGGTCGTGTCGAGGCCAAAGAAGTTTTCAGTTGATTCGTTGATCTGTTCAGGATGGATTGGCCCAAAAGTCCCGTCGGGTCCGGGATAACGAAAGTAGAATGCGAACTGGCCAGCCTGAGCCTGGATGGGGAGTGCATTGGCGGAGGGCGGCGTGAAGTAGATAGTGGCCCACGCCTTGGCGCCAAAAACTCCCAGAGCCATTACCTCGAGTCCCACGATTACCACGGCAGCGGCGACCAATCCGCGCGCCCCGCCAGGGAAATTCTTGATCTTCTCGGTCTTCGGACGATCGGTGAATCTCCAGATGAAGAAACCCAGGAGCAACTGCGCGGCCAGAAATGCAATTCCAGCCTCCACCATGGTTTCTGACATCTGCTCGTCGATCAGATGCCCGTGCGTCGAGATATCGACCGGAGGCTCCCATGTGTGCAGCACGATGGGAACCGCAGAGGCAAGCGCAATTACTATGATCGTCACCGCAAACAATTTCGCCATAAGCGTTTCACCCGATTAACGAAAAATGATTTCTGGAAAGCTGCGGCCGTGGATGATCCCATGGGGGTGCGGTCGCAGCTGCCGGCTATTTCGCTTTGTAGGTAAAGTTTGCGGTTCCTGACCCACCAGCCGCCACCGTCACCTTCTGCGTCTGGGTTCCGTACGTCTCCTGCCAGGCAGTTACCGTGTAGCTGCCGGGAGGGACATTCTCAATGGTGTACGAGCCACTGTCGTCCGTTACTGCATAGGGTCCTTTCACTACCACGTGGTAACCGTGCATCCAGGGGTGAATATTGCATTTCACCGGAATAGCTACTTCCGGGGCTTTCCAACTTTGCACGATGGGTTGGGCTCCCGGTGGTTGAGAGCGGTTCCACGGAATGTTCCCGGTATTCGGGTCCGGCTCAGGATGGATGTTGTGCGCGGTCTGGTCGCTGGTGGTCACTTTGTAGTCTTCACCGGGATTCATGGCGATCACGTGCGGCGTGTACATACAACCCTTCTGATCAAAGACCGGAACCGTGGAAGCCTTCTGGCTGGCCGCGTCCGCCGGCAAGCCCTGCGAAATGTAGAGGACGACATTTTCCAGGCCATTATTCTTGCCGACGACAACCAATTCCAGTTGCGCCGGACTGTTCGCGTGGTACTTGGCGCAGTAGGGGTCCTTCGACATGTCGATGCCCTTCATGTGAGGAGCCGTACCATCGAGTTTCACGCTTCCGGTAATCTTGCCGTTCGCCGCAGCGCTGACCTTCGGTCCATGAGTTAGTGCTACAGTGGCGACCAGTACCAGGACAGCCAGGACTCCCGCAACTTTGAGCTGAGCTTTCATCAAACGATCTCCTTGTTTACCCTGATCATTGGTTTCCAGAATTGTTGGACTGCGGCGGGCTTGGCGGATTCGCAGAGGGCGCCGGCGCAGGGTTGCTGGGTTGGGCAGGTTGATTCGCTGGTTGCCCTGAATCACTGTCTGGCAACGGCTGAGTAGGATCGATCGGCGTCAGTCCAAGTTGTTTGGCAATCTGTTTCTCCGGAGTATTGTCGGGCTGCAAGGTGCGTAGATACATCACCAAGTCCCAAGCTTCGTCAGGCTTCACATTATCAGAGAACGATGGCATCGGTGAGCCATCCAGACCGGTCATGAAGTCTTTGTACATTGCCGCGTCGCTCGCTCCGCACTTAAAGCGTTGCGAATCGTGGAAGTTAAAGGGCAGGATGGGGTGATTGTCGTCGTCTGTCAGGGTAGGAGCGGACGGCCCATTACCCCGTCCCGTGACCCCATGGCACTTCCAGCATTCCAGCTTCTGGAAAAGCACGCGGCCGGCTTTAATTCGATCGGCCGTCACCGGTGGCTCAGGTGGAATGACGATGGGAGTGCCGGGTTTTTCCGTCACCCAACGTGGCGAGAAGTGCTTGACATACGCCACGAGGTTCACCCGGTCCTCGTTCGTGAGGGGCAACCAGTGGGGCATGTTGGAGTTCAGCATTCCGCGCCCAATCGTGTCATACAGATCGCTATCCAGCGGCAGCGTGCCGGTGGGAGTCGAGCGGCAGCGAAAGATGGCGGTAGTGAAGTTGCGCGGCTTGGGATCGATCCAGGGCGCGTTTTCGCCCTGGCCGTCGCCCAGGACTCCGTGGCAACCAATGCAAAACCGCTTATAGATGGGCGCGCCCGTGGTCGCGTGCCCGGTCATACTGCCAACATGGCTCTCCATGTTGAGGCGCTTATCCTCGCTGTACTCCGTTTGTTGTGCCCAGCAGGCGATCCCCAGGACCAGAACCGCCACGACACTCAAGACCAACCGGTTTTGAAGCATTCTTGTGTGCATCGGGTGTCCCTCAGAAATCAAAGTCAAATCCCAGGAAAACGCTGCTGTTGTCCAACTGGGTGAAGGTTATCGGCGCCGCGCCTTTCTGCTGGACGATCGAATACTCGGCGTGATAAGCGAAGCCCGCTCGGCTGAACATGAACGGGTAATAGCGGAAGGCAAATGTGTAAGCGTTTATGTTGCCAGAGTTGCCGGGCGTGCCGGGAATCGATTGTTGCGACATGCGTACGAATTCGTCGCGCTGGATGAAGATCAACTGGGGATTGACCACGTAGTGGGCTTCGACGAATCCGCCGTTCCAGGACGGTCCCTGCGCTCCCACCGGCAGGGGAACATTCGACGGAGTGCTGCTTCCAAAATATGCGCTGTCCCAGCCATGCTGATAGAAAAGCGAAAAGTCAAGCTTCTTGACGTATACCAGGGCAAAAAGACCTTCGCGGTTGAAAGGTTTATTGCCGATTGCCGTTACCGGCACGCCGCCGGAGTTAAGAGCGTAGGTCGGGCCATTCCCGATGAAGGCGTATGCGCCGACGCGATCGACTCCGCCCTGGTAGCCGGCATCGAAGGCTTGGCTCACCGTCATGAAGGTCGCGTAAGAGTCTTTATTTGGCAAGTTGACGTTGCCATCGTTGGAACTGACCAGAGCGACGGAGTAGCGGGTCCGATCGTCGAGGGAATGCCCCATTAACTCAATGCCCAGCTGGTTGTCGCCCATCTGACCAAACACGTTGTCGTCGCCCAGCGGAATGAAGTGATAGAGCTGGTAAAATCCGCCGTTGTTGGACAGTGTAAGAATTCGCTTTTCCGAAATGATGTTGTCCAGCTCAAACTTGCCCAGCTTGAAGTTGAACCACGGGCTGTTGCCAATGTTGTCGAGTCTGGCCATCACGGTTTCGAAGTGAAAAGCGCCGGTGGGATCGGACGAGGGCAGCAAGTAGAACGAATAATTCTTATAGAGTGTGCCGCCGGTGTGGAAGTCAAGGCCGCTCAAATCGAAGCCGTTGTTGGTGACTTCCTCGGGAATCTGGCCGCCGCCGGGACTGTCAATCGCGACTTGGCTGGTGCTTTCACGATGCCAGTTCGGCGTCATGCGAAACGTCACCGGCCAATACGATGGATTCTGCCAGATCGGCGAATCGCGATCGTTCATCAACTGGTATCCGTTGTCTTTGAACGTTTGCCCAAAGGTGTTGAGCATCGGCCACGCTTCATGGCACGCCGAGCAAGGCAATCCGTATTTCCGGGCAAAGGCGGGAATCGCTCGTCCGGGAGTGGGATTGGCGAAAAAGATCAGAAGAAAAAACAGCAGTGCGAACGCGCTTGCAAGACTTGCAAAAAGAGACTGAAGGAAAGGCTGCTTGCGGTTCGAAAAAGTCGTAATGCCAATCTGCATAGCGATTACCTCGCAGTAACAAGATGGCTGACGCCGGTCGACTTCGCCGTGAGCTACGTCTCTAGCAGTGGTCCGCACAGCGAACCACCAAACAGGGCGTGATAGTACATGGTGTTGCGAACATTTTGCAACATGTTTTTTGCAAATTTTTTACATCTCAGGCGCATTTTTGTGACAACTTTTGGGTGGGTTGCACCAGGCTTGGGTTCCGCGCTTGACAAGCAGCTGTGATTCAAGCTATCTATGCTCTCCACGCACGACTTCGTCAGCCCACTCCGATGCGCACAGATCCTATCCCGGCGCGACAGAAGCACCTCGCAGGCGTGCTTGTTTTTTTTCTGCAAGCCAGTTTCATATTTCTTGTTGCCGTTGTAACGGCTGTTGCAACACCGCATTCCGACGAACTTCAAACCCTGCTGGTGCGGGTGGAAGCGCCCGAGAGTGAGGTGCTGAAAGCGGTTGAGCAAGTCACCCAAGATCAGATCATCCACGGGACATACTCCTACGAAAAAGAAAGAATTCTGTATGGAGCTCACAGCGCCGACGCAGCCCGGGTTTTCGGAGTGTGGAAAGGTCAGGGGAAGGCTTTTTACAAGGTCGCCAACAAAGTCTTGTCTCCGCGATTTTTCAAGGACAGTGAAGACATTGGCACTATCAGCGTGCGATACGTGGTCCAGGATGCCGGTCCCAATGCGGCTTCGGTGCAGATCGACGCCATATTCGTAGATGCCCGCAACGTTAAGCATCCGTCCTTAGGAAACGTCGAATCGAGTGAGTATGCTGCGATTCAACAGCATTTGAGGACCCTTCAGGAAAGCCAGAGAGAAACCGAGCAAGCCAAGGCTGCGAACGCCGCCCCACCGATGATTTCGTCGGAGGTCCAGCCGGCGGGGGCATCAGCAGCCGCCGCCTTCGGCAGTGATTCTTCTACCTCCAGTCTGAGCGTGCCCGAACTGCAGAAACAGATTGAGAGCCTACGGCATCAGGTGGAATTGCGGGTTAAAGATCCGGGCGCTGCGCTGAAGTCGGCGCCCTTCCGCAGTTCGGCAACCCTCGAATCGCTGCCGGGCGCGAGCGAAGTTTTGGTTGAAGTGCTTACTCCCTACTGGTACGGAGTGGAGACCGAAGACGGGCATCACGGCTGGATTCACCATAGCCAATTGGAGCCGCTCCCATGAGGAGCATTCAGGACCTGCGGGGCCGATGTAGCCGACGCTTTATCGCCAGTTTCTGTTGCTGGTGGCTGCTTGCGATCTGCGCCAGTTCGGCGCAGACCTCTCCCAGCGAGCGAAGTTTCCACGCCTCGAAGGCCGAGGTGCAGAAGATGCTCCATGAAATTCCGCTGTATGCTGGGGGCAAGCTGCCGGTTCTGGAAGGATTCGCTGATGGTGATGGCCACTCCCTCGACAACTACAAGCGTGGCTTCTATCAGTACGACGTTGAGCTAAAATCGGTCAGTTCAACCGAAACCGCTGTGCGAGTGAACGCAAAGATCACCGCCTGGTACGTGGGATCTTCTGCTGTAAATTCGGGATATCGTTTGTTGAAGTCAAGTGGGCGACTGGAATCTGATCTACTTGACGCCCTCAACGACAAGTTGCATCCGAACTCGGTCCAATCGTCGGGGCTTTCTTCAAAAGTCGCGACTGGCAGCCCTCTTCCGGATAGTCCCTCTGCGAGTGCGTCAATCTTTAACACCCAGCGGCTGACTACCGCTCCCTCGGACGCGAAATCGGCGGTTAGTAAAGTTGCAGGTCCACCCCCCACGAAGCGAGCTCTGGCATTGATGCAGCAGGCGCAAAATCTTCAGCAGATACTTCACAACCAAACCCGTCCGGCAGACCTTGCTGTGGTAAAACGTTCCAACACCCCCGTGGTTGCTCAACCGCTGGGGGGGGCGGAAGTGCTATTTCAGGCGGACGCCGAAGACGAGTTCCAGGTAATCGATGTGACGGAAGACTGGGTCCATATCCAGATCTCGGGCATTTCTCGCGGCTGGATACGCCGGGATCATGTTGATTTGCCGGGCGCGGCCAGCATCAGCGTTGCGGCCGTGGGTGATCAGCATGACAAGGACGCGGTCCGCCAGACTAAAGAAGAAGTTGCTCCGTTTCCGGGCAAGTGGGAGCCCCTGGATGGCAGGCAAGTGAAAATCATCTGGGTACAGCCGTTGGCCAGCGATAAGTTTGGTTCCGAACCTAAGTGGAATCTTGTTAAATCTGTATTGCGCAAGGCCGATGCAGGCGCCCCCAACAGCAACAATAACAATGTTGAGATAGCCGGAGTGGTCGTCATTTTCGACGCTGAGGATGGCGGCATGGCTGCTACGACCCTGTCTTCCTTACAGCAGTGGCGAGCTGGACATCTTTCCGACGACGTTTTTTGGAGGCGCTGCTGGCGAGATCCAGTGGAAGCCTTCAAGGGTCAGAACTAGGTTGGACGAAGAATACAGCCGTACTGGAGCAACGAGCAATGACTACTCTTGCAGAAGGTTTAACCTTCAGCCGGTTGTACTTTGTGCCCCGCCTGAGCGACTATGCCCAGCTTACAAAATTGCGCGTTACGACGCTCATTGTCATGACCGCCTGGTGCGGATTTTTCTTCGGTTCCGCCAAGGCAGGAACGTCCTCGCTGAGCTGGAGCTTGTTTCACGCATTGTTGGGAATCGGATTAGTTTCCAGCGGTACCGCCGCGTTGAACGAAGTGCTGGAACGTGATGTTGATGGTAAGATGCGACGTACCGCTGCACGTCCCATTCCTTCCGGTCGCATGTCCCTATTTCATGCCACGCTAGTGGGTACTTTGCTGACGGTTGGAGGTTCCATTTATCTAGTGCTGGCTACCAATTGGCTGACCGGGTGCTTGACCTTTCTAACCTCGCTCGTCTATCTGCTTGCCTATACTCCGTTGAAGCGTATTTCTCCCATCTGCACCTTTGTTGGCGCATTTCCGGGCGCCATGCCGGCGGTGCTTGGCTGGACAGCGGCACGTAATGGATTGGACCGGGGCGCGTTGGCGTTATTTGCCATTCTCTTCTTGTGGCAGTTCCCGCATTTCTTCGCGATCGCCTGGGTTTATCGTGAAGACTATGCGCAAGGCGCGATTCGCATGTTACCCGTCGTGGAGCCCGATGGACGCTCTACGGCTCGACGTATTTTGTTCTATAGCTTGCTATTGATCCCGGTGAGTTTGCTTCCAACCGCGCTAGGGATGGCTGGACGGATTTACTTTGTCGGCGCGCTGCTCCTGGGCCTTGTGCTATGGTCTTTCGCGATTCGCCTGACCAGCCTGCATCTTCCCGTGGGTAAGGACAGGTCGAAACTGCTCGCCCGTCAACTTTTCCATTGTTCAATCCTCTATCTACCCTTGTTGTTCGGATTAATGATGGGTGATGCAGTTCGCTAGCCGATATAGGGTGGAGCGTGGTATTTACAACCTGAGTTGCTTAGAGTGGGGGATTCGCAAGCGGCGATTAGCGCATAGCGGTTGGTGGGGGATTCCTATTATGAAGAGCGGATCTAAAGTTTGGTTGACTCTTGCAAGCCTTCTCCTGTGCGCGTGGACTATCGCATTCGCGCAGAGTTCAGAAGGTCCTTCTTCGAAGCCAACCGTTCCATCCGCTGGTTCGGCGAAAACGGTCGTGGGCTGTATTACCGGCTACGAAGGTCGCTACACTCTAGGCACTTCCAACGACACTCTCTATCTGCTGCAGGGCGACCCTGATTTATTGAAGCACTATAACGCCGTGCTGGTAAAGGTTACGGGAACTGTCTCTGAACCTCGGCCCGGCGATTCCAGGAACAACGTCATGTCGCAACAGCCGCCTACGCTGACGGTTTCTAAATTGAAGAAGATGGCTGACGGATGCAATTAAATCCTTCTCTTACTGCGTTCGGTCGGCGCAGGTGGGTTTGCTCTTGGGGTTGACGAGCAGACCATTAGCGACCAATGATTCGGACGCCATTCCATCATTACCGCTGTGGTCATAATCAGCTAATCGCTTCTCGTTATGCCAGGAATTCCAATCCAGGGGGGTGGGGCTCAGATCGGTCCTTGATAGCGGCGCAATCGCACTGCAGCAGCGAGGAACAAGGCCGCTACCGCCAGGCCAATCCATAGGCCCGGGCTGATCAGGAATCCACCAGGATTGAGTTGGGTCAGCGGATCCATGGACAGGCTTCCAGCTGAGTAAGCGGCACCTTCGACGCCGCCCTTAAAGCGGTCCGCCAGTATCGCGGCGAAATACGAAGTGTTGAAGGCAATCTTCTCGACGACGCAAATCGCGAGCGGCGGTAAGGCCGCCCACAGAAATGGCGCGCGCCGCGCCCAGCCTGAAACCAGCAGCAGCCAGGCGTAGATGGGCGCGTACCAGAGCGCGTGTACGGCGACCAGGTGGTAGAGCAGCATCAGCCACATCTGGAACAACGGCAGTTGTGCCCATAATGTTGCCGCACCTTGACCACTCCCTGCCAGCACTGCCGTGTGCAGCAGGAGCATGATCAATTCGGTGACGATGGCGATCGCGAAGGTGAGTAGCGGAAGAATCACAAGCGGAATGCTCGCCTTGGAGAGCACGGTGGTGAGATCGGAAACCGGCAGCGACTTCCAGAAAAGAATGCTGCGATCGCGGCGTTCACCGTGCAACGCGTCGAGGCAGTAGAACACCGCGACGATGAACGTAGTCCCCATGAGCAGCAGCGAAACGAACCCATACGGCTGCGCAATCAACTCACGTTGCTGCATCGGGTCGAGCACGAACGCGGCGCGCATCTTGTCCACCACATGATGCATGCTGACCAGGAAGCCGAACAAGATGAGGGCAGCGACGGCCAGTGGCGCAACATAGATCGAACGGTTTTCCCATAGTTCGCGCCGTACCGACCAGTACATTGGCCGGGTCACCGACGTGCCTGCAGGCGCGAAAACCTGCGAGTCGCCGGCCGACTCCGGCACAGCATTCGATTGGCTACTCATATTGCCACTCCTTGTGCCGGGGCCGCTTGATTGCCCATCACGGCAACGAATAAGTCGGCGATGCTGGGAGTGCGCACTTCACCAAGCGTGCCGAGTTGCTCGCGATCGACCCGGTCGAATAGCAGGATGCTGCGGCCGAAGACCTGGCGCTCGTGAATTGGCTTGAGTGCCCGTGCCGCGGAGAGTTGTTCGGAACGCACCATCACCTCCAAGTAACGGGACTCGAACTCTTCCATGCTGCATTCGAGGACGACCTGACCCCGGTTGATGAACATGACATCGGTGAGGACCTGCTGGATCTCTTCCACCTGATGTGTGGTCACGACAATGGTGCGGCTGCGATCGAAGTAATCGTTCAGCAGGGAATCGTAAAACTGCTTGCGATACAGGATATCCAAGCCGAGCGTCGGCTCATCCAACACCAGCAATTTAGCGTCAATGGCCATCACCAGAGCCAAATGCAGTTGGGCCACCATGCCCTTAGACAATTCCCTGACCTTGCTGGCGCGCTTGATGACGGTCTTGGCCAAAAAACCTTCGGCCTTGGCCCGATCGAATCGTGGATGCACGCCGGCGACGTATTCCAGCGCCTGCGAAACCCGAATCCAGCGCGGCAGCACGGCGACGTCGGCAATAAACGAGACATCGCGCATCAGTTGATCGCGTTCGGTCCAGGGGTCGCGGCCCAGCACTTTCAGCTGGCCCTGATATGGGGTCAGGCCGAGAATCGCGTTGAGGGCGGTTGTCTTGCCTGCGCCGTTGGGACCGATGAGCCCGAGAATGCGACCCTCTTCGACGCGCAGGTTGATGCCGTCCAGCGCGACGGTCGTACCGAAAGCCTTGCGCAGGCCGTGGGCTTCTATGACTGTCATGGCTTCGGTTCCTCCTCTGCAGCAGCGGGCGCCCGTAGGGTGGGAGTAGCGGCAGAGTTCAGTAGTTCTTCCGCTGTCAGGCCAAGCCGTTGAATGGTGGCGTAGACGCGTGGCCATTGTTCCGCGAGAAACTTCTGGCGTTCGCCCTGCAACAGCAGATTGCGCGCGCCGACGTTGATAAACATCCCGCGACCTCGCTTACTTTCCACCAGTTGCTCGTCAACCAGTTCTTGATAACTCTTGAGAACTGTAAGCGGATTTACCCGATACTCCGCCGCGACATTGCGCACTGAGGGCAGCGGATCTCCTTCCTTGAGGGCGCCGTCGAGAATCATGGCGACAACGCGGTCGCGAAGCTGACGGTAAATCGGCTGACTATCGTTCCACTCATGGTCCATCGTGTGTTCGACTTCCGCGCGCCGGAGGCGGCAGTTCTGACCGACACTGGCCTTCCTGAATTCGGGCTATTCGTGGCCGCACCCTTTTTCAAATGCGCGGTCTCGATATACTGAGATAGTTAACTATATCACTATATTCAAGGTCAAGTTCTTTAGGAGATTTTTCTCGGCATTCTTCTATATAGCTATATGGCTATCCAAAAACAATCACTTCCAAGAATCTAGGCGTCTATCTGGAACCAGCAATGTTTGACGTCTCCGACGAAACGCGCGCGAATTGCCTGGAATGACCCACTGATGAGCTAAGGGCAGAAATCAGCAAATTGAGAATAGATTCTGGAACGGGGACCGACAAATCCGTTCTTGCCTTCTTCACGTAATCCCATTGAGCGATCAAAATTCAAAATCCATGCGCTCAGAGGATGAGGAAATGAAGAAGCAAGTACTGGCGGTGCTATTCGTACTGACCTTGGCTTTTGCGGCTATGGCTGCGTCCGCTTCCGACGACCCCGTCGTTGGGGGCGCTCCGATGTATCCCAGCAAGAACATCGTGCAGAATGCCTCGACAGCTGACAATCTGACAACCTTGGTGGCTGCTGTGAAAGCTGCTGACCTGGTTCAGACGCTGGAGAGCCCTGGGCCGTTCACCGTGTTTGCCCCCACCAACGACGCTTTTAATAAGTTGCCTGCCGGAACGGTGGCCACGCTGCTAAAGCCCGAGAACAAAGATCAACTGGTGAAGGTCCTTACCTATCACGTGGTTCCGGGAAAGATCAATGCCGCTGATCTGATGAAACAGATCAGGGAGGGTGGCGGAAAAGCAACGCTGAAGACAGCGAACGGAGAAACTCTTACCGCCTCGCTGAAAGGCAACCATGTCGTGCTGACGGATGAAAAGGGTGGCATGTCGATGGTGACGACTGCAAATGTGTACCAATCGAATGGCGTAGTTCACGTAATTGACACGGTGTTGATGCCCTAACCCACCCTGAATCACAGACGGGGCGTCTTAAGGGGCGCTCCGTTTTCTGCTTTTGCTTTCGATCAGTTCCAAATGGCATCCCGGAAATGCTCCCTGGAGGAGTCTACCCTCGATCAGCAGAAGAGAAAGCCGGAGCGTCCAACTCCGGCTTCTTTGTGCTCAGTTACAGCTGGAATTAAGCGGCAAGGGAGGAAAGTCTAGGTCAGGGGGCAAGCCGGATGATCGCACTGGCAGGCGATCTCGACCTCCTTTGATCCCGCATCCCGGCAAAAGTCGCTGCAGTATTTTTGGTCTGCGGCAACGGTACACAGGCACGGCTCATGCGCGCACATTTTTTCTTCAGATTCGGCCATCGTGGTCTCCTTTTTTGCGAAAAGCTCAGGGCGGAATTGTGCCCGCGGCAAAGGCATAAAGTCAAACGACGAAAGCGGTGCTCATTTCGACAATTCAGAGTGTGCCGGCTCGGCGGGATGGAAGGCGGAATCGCCTGATGGAAATTGAACCTGAATTCCGCACCGGCCAGTTCGAAACGTTCAGCGCTGGACCGCCAGGGCCTTGCGCTTTGCCAGTTCAAACTGGAGAGCGAAGCTGAAGGTGCTGCCCTGCCCGGGGTCGCTGTCGACCGAGAGTTTGCCTCCCATCAATTCGACCAGTCGCGAAGAGATTGCCAATCCTAACCCCGTGCCACCATGATTTCGCGTTCCGGTACCGTTGCCTGGAGTGGCAGGCTCGAAGATCGTCGCCTGCCTTTCGAGTGGTATGCCGATGCCGGTATCGCTGATGCTGAAGAGCACCTCGGTCTTTTGGCCGTTGCCGGCACCGCAGCGCGCGCGGACGGCAACTGTCCCCCGCTGAGTAAACTTGATTGCGTTGCCCACCAGGTTAACCAGCACCTGGCGGAGACGGCCAGGATCGCCGATGAGGGCGTCGGGCAGGGAGGGATCGATCTGGCATGAGATTTCCAAGCCTATTTGCCGGGCCTGAAGGAAAAGCGGACGGATGGTCTGCCGAATGGTTTCGGGAAGATTGAACGGCATAAGGGCGAGTTGCAGCCCACCAGACTCGGTTTTCGAGAAGTCGAGCAGGTCATCTACCAGACGCAGCAGGGCGTTGCCGGAAGATTGCACGGTGAGAACGTACTCGCGCTGCTCGGCGTCGAGCTGAGTATCCAGGATCAACTCGGTCATACCTAGAAGAACATTCATCGGTGTGCGGAGCTTCTGGCTTATGTTGGCCAGGAATCGCGTCTTGGCCCGCGCCGCCTCTTCTGCCGTTTCTTTGGCCCAGAGCAATTCACGCTCGGCACGCTTGCGTAAGCTGATGTCGTTGGCGATCGTTGATATCCCCAACACGGTTCCGGTCTTGTCCATGATGGGCGAAACAGCAAGCGACGCGTCGAATCGGCTGCCGTCCTTTCGCAAGCAGACCGAATCAAAACGGTCCACATGATCGCCGCGGGTAATCTTGTTCAAAAGATCCGGCATTTCATGCATTCGTTCGGGAGGAATCAGCATGGAGATGTGCTTGCCTATCGCCTCGGTCTCGGGATAACCGAAAATTCTTACCGCGGCGGGATTCCAGGAGACAATGGTACCCTCGGGGCTCTTCCCAATGATGGCGTCGCTGGAAGAATCGACGATCGAAGCGAGTTGGGAGGCTGCTTGCTCGGCCCGCTTGCGTTCGGTAATGTCGCTGAACACGCCGTCGGCGAAGACAACCCCATTCTCAACATGCGTGCGGATAGCGCGGTCATGCGCCCAGATCCAGCGGCCATCCCTGCACTGTATCCGATATTCGACGCTGAAGACGTCATTGCCCTCGAAGAGGGCCCGAAAAGCCTGCTGTACACCTTCCAGATCTGCGGGGTGGATGCGGCTAAACCACAATTCTCCGCCACCTTGGCAAAACTCCTCCGCCGTGTAGCCGAACATCTCTTTCACGTTGGGGCTCATGTAGGTGGTGCGTCCGGTTTGCTCGGTGGTCCAAGTCACATCAGGAAGATTGCCCAGTAGCCGCCGATAGTTTTCCTCATTCTTGCGAAGAGCCTCCTCGGCTCGCTTACGTTGGCTGATGTCAATGCCGACGCTGAGAATGCACGCCCGGTTCTCGAGTACAATGCGTACTCCTGTGAGGTAACACGGAATGCGCTTACCGTCCTTGGTTAGCCACGCGGCTTCCATCTCGGCAGAGCCAGTTTTCCAAGCCACTCCCATCTGCTGGGGAACCAGTTCGCGATAGTCCTCGGCGATAGTCTGCGGTGCGGGCATGCCCGACAACTCTTCGGCGGAGTAGCCAAGCTCGTTCCGGAAGCGGGAATTCCAGCGAACCAGCTTCTTGTCTTCATCGACGATACAGGCTAACCCTGGCATATGCTCGATCAGTGTGTCGAAGTTAGCCTTTTCCTCGTCTGAGTATTTCAGTTGAGTGCTCTGCCGACGGGATATCAGCAGGCTAAAGGCAAATACAAATACGAGGACAGCCACGAACAGAAAGGTAAGGGCGTGAGACCGGGGGATCGAGAGGCGCTGGTAAAGCCAATGGTTCGTCGCCTCGAAGGCGCCCGTGACCAGCAGGGCAACAAACACGCTCGGAATCGCTTTGACGAAGATAGAGGGCTTTGCCATAGAACCATGACACCCGGTACATCCGGTATCGGTTGTGACATCGCCCCGGCAAGCGGCCAGCCACGTCAACCATAGTAGCCATCTGAGCAAAGACGGGGTGTGACTATGATCACAGATAAGACTGTTAATAAAATGGATGTGAGTTCACGGCGCGCCTGAGAGGACCTATGAAACCGGACCACTGTACTAAGACCATTCTCGTCGTAATCGCAACCTTATTGGGGATGCTTGTGCTTAGCCCTATCGTTCATCCGACGCCGGTGCGGGCGCAAGTGGAGGAGGGATATCCGTTCTATGTCGAGCCGGGTTATACCATGATTCGCAAGCCCGACGGCACCGCGCAGATGTATGGCAAGGTCGTCATCGACATGCGCAGCGGAGATATCTGGGGGTTCCCCACGCTGACGCAGGGGCCCTATCCGGTGGACACCGCCAAGACCACGCCGCCGAAATCGTATCCCATGTACCTGGGAAAATTCATGTTTAGTGACGCACAGCGATGAACACGGCCATTGCCGGGTTTGTGTGGCCGGCCGTCCGTCAACCCTAGTTATAATTTTGTGAAGGGTATCGTGTCTGCTCGATGAAACTCGCCGGTTCAATCTTGATAACAGCTGTGCTCGGCGTTCTGTCGCTGTGCAGTCCAGGCTATGCGGCCGCAGAAGCTTCAGCTGTGCTGCTGGCCACCAATGCCGCGAACACCATCAGCCTCGACGTCACCGTCAGCGGCAGTCAGAAGTGGATTGACACTGGTATGGATGTGCAAGCTGGTGACAAACTGCACATCACCGCTAAGGGCACAGTCAACATGGGCAATAACTCTGGCATAACCGCGGACGGCGCGGGGCGGGGATGGGTCGACACCCTGCGGGCGCTCATGGTGCCGAGCGCGGGACGGGGTGCTCTGGTGGGCCGGGTCGGCAACAGCGAGGCCGCAACGCCTTTCCTGGTCGGCGCCGACGGAACGGTACAGGCTCCTATCGCAGGACGGCTCTACCTCGGTATCAATCAGGATTCCACTCAGACCCCGGACGGCAAATACGAAGTGCATATCGATCGCATCGCCACTAATACGGCGACCGCCAGCGGCGCGGCCGCAAGCCAGAACAATTACGATTTCAAACCGTTGTTTGCCGAGCTCGACGCCAAGCTGCCGTATCGTGTTAGCGATCAGGCGCGGGGAGGCAATCCGGGAGATCTGGTTAACTTCGTGTTGGTGGGAACGCAGCAGCAAGTAACCGACGCGTTGAAGGCGGCTGCCTGGATTCCAGCCGACAAGACAAACAAAGATGCGGTGGTCAGCGCCCTGCTGGCAACCTTGCAGAAGAATGTGTACGTGTCGGTGCCAATGAGTATGTTGTACTTGTTCGGCAGGCCGCAGGATTTTGGGTATCAACGCGCCGAGGCGGTGATGGTCGCCGCGCAGAGGCATCACTTCCGTATCTGGAATGCGCCATTTGCAACGCCGCAAAATAAACCGATCTGGGTAGGCGCAGGCACTCATGATATCGGTATCGAGAGAGACCAGCGCTCGGCTAATGCGATTACCCACAAGATCGATCAGGATGTCGACAATGAGCGCGATTTCGTCGGGGCCACCCTGCAGCAGGCAGGGCAGGTGGAAGCGATGTCATACATGACCCGTGCAAAACCGATCACTTCCGCAAAGACCGCTACAGGCGGGAATATACAATCCGACGGTCGGGTACTGGTGATCGTGCTGAAATGAAATGACGGCTCCCGCCGTGGCGAAATACAGCAGTCTGATTAGACAGATCCTACGCGGGTACCGAGGTCGTTTAGTTTTTTCCGTCGGTCACCGGAACAATATTTCTCGTTCGAATGTACTCATCGATCACCCGTTGCAACTTTCCCTGCTCGCGGAGGACGTACTCGATGGCGTCGCGTACGGCACCTTTGCCGCCTTGGTGGGGGGTAACGTAGTGTGACTCGCGAATGACCTCTTCGCGAGAGTTCTTGACTGCAATCGCCAAGCCGCAAAGCCGCATCACCGGCAAATCGATCACATCGTCGCCCACATAACAGACTTGATCTGCCGCCAGACCTTCTTTTCCCAGAATTTCGCAAAAGGCCGCGGCTTTGTCTTGCTGACCCTGGTAAACATGATCCATCTTCAGATCGCGAGCCCGTAGAGCGACGGTCTCAGAGATCCGCTTGGTGATGATGCCTGTCTTCAGCCCGCCGAGTCTTGCCAGCGAAAAACCTGTGCCATCGTGCGCGTCGAAGCCCTTGGCCTCGATGACTTCGTGGCTGGCGATTCCGAAACCACCTTTGTCGGCCATCCGCTCGCGGTGATCGTGTGTACCCTGGCCAGCGCCTCCGCCGGGAGCAGGGAACAGGAAAATGGTGCCATCGGTCATCACGCCATCAACGTCGAACAGCATCAGCTTGATTTTTTTCGCGCGGTCATCGCCCATGTGGAAAGTGTAGCAGTAAGCCCGGAGGACGTTTCTTGCTCTTCGCCGTTCGCTTCTGGCTGTCAGCCCTTAGTTCTTGCCAGGCGAGCAGCATGTGAAACCCGGGTGGGAAGCCAGGAAGAGCGCAAAAGCGAGCAGCGTAGGCCGGCCTTTCTTTGGCGAACAATTAGCGAAAATCTGCTAGAATGGCGGGATGTTTGTGGGGGAAATTCCGGTCGCGTTAGCCTGGGCCCATCCGCTGGTTGCAGAGTGGTTCGTCGGACGCTTCCGCACTCCCACAGAGCCGCAGGAGCAAGGCTGGCCGGAGATTCTTGCCGGCCGCACCACGCTGATCTCGGCTCCCACCGGATCCGGCAAAACCCTCGCCGCGTTCCTCATCTGCATCGACCGACTGGTTCGCAAAGCGCTCGACGGCGGGTTGCGGGACTGCACTGAAGTCCTTTATGTCTCGCCGCTGAAGGCCCTGGGCAACGATATCCAGAAGAACCTCGACGGCCCGCTGGGCGAAATCATCGCGCTGGCCGGCGAACGCGGTATCTTGATGCCAGAGATCCGCACCGCGGTGCGCACCGGCGACACCCTGATGAAAGAGCGGCGTGAGATGCTGAAACGTCCGCCGCACATCCTGGTGACCACGCCAGAGTCGCTGTACATCCTGCTCACGGCGAACAGCAGCCGCGCCATTCTGAGCCATGTTGAGACGGTGATCGTCGACGAGATTCATGCGGTGGCCGATGACAAGCGCGGGGCGCATCTGACAATATCGCTGGAGCGCCTTGACCTGCTGGCTAATCGCCCCCCTCGAATCGGCCTCTCGGCCACGCAGAAACCCATCGAGGAGATTGCGCATTTTCTTACCGGCTCGGGGCGTCCAGCTCCCGCAGTGGTGAACATCGGCCATCGCCGCAAGCTTGATCTCGCAGTAGAGGTGCCGCCCTCCGAACTCGGACCTATCGCTACCAACGAGATGTGGGGCGAGATCTACGACCGCATCGCCGAGTTGGCGATGCAGCACCGCTCGACGCTGGTCTTCGTCAATACGCGGCGGCTGGCGGAGCGGGTAGCACTGCACCTGGGCGAGCGCATGGGCGAGGAACTGGTAGCGGCGCATCATGGCAGCCTGGCTCGCAGACTGCGGCTGGCGGCGGAACGCAAACTGAAGAATGGCGAGATTCGTTTGCTTGTCGCAACCGCATCGCTGGAGTTAGGCATCGACGTTGGCACTGTCGACCTGGTATGCCAGATCAACTCCCCGCGGTCGATCGCGGTAACGCTGCAGCGCGTGGGTCGCGCCGGCCACTGGCGCGGCGCGATTCCCAAGGGCCGCCTCTTTGCCACCACGCGTGACGATTTGCTGGAGTGTGCTGCGGCCGTGCGAGCCATTCGGCAAGGTGATCTCGATCGCATCCAGATTCCCGCTTCGCCGCTCGACATTTTGGCACAGCAGATTGTCGCGATGTGCAGTTGTGAGGACTGGGATGAAGATGCGCTGTTCGACTGCGTTCGTCGCGCCTATCCGTATCGTGACCTGAAGCGTGAGGAGTATGACAGCATTCTGGAAATGCTGTCGCAGGGTCTCGCCGCCAAGCGCGGCCGTTATGGAGCGTATCTGTTTCGCGACATGGTGAACCGTCGCTTGCGAGCCCGTCGAGGAGCGCGACTGGCGGCCATTACCAGCGGCGGCGCTATTCCAGAGACCGCGCTTTTTACTGTATTGGCGCAGCCGGAGGAAATTGTTATCGGCACGGTCGATGAAGACTTTGCGGTCGAGAGCAATGCAGGCGACATCATGCTGCTGGGTAACACATCGTGGCGGATTCGCCGGGTTGAGTCCAACTCCGGGCGCCTGGTGGTGGAGGACGCCAAGGGTGCGCCGCCAACAATTCCATTCTGGCGCGGCGAGGCTCCAGCGCGTACCGACGAACTGTCGTTGCACCTAGCGGAGTTGCGCCAGCGTATCAGCGATCTGTTGCCGAACACGGCACCGCTTCCGGTGCCAGCGAATCCTGGGGTAGGCGAAGAGACTCGAGCCAAAGTTCGTTTACGCGGAATTGAATCCTCTACCGAAGTGCAGAACGCAGCGGCCTGGCTGAAAGACGAGTGCGGGCTGGACGACGCCGGGGCAGAGCAGGCTGTCGAATATATCGTGACTGGGCGTGCTGTTCTGGGCGAGGTGCCCACGACCCAGACCATCATCGCCGAGCGTTTCTTCGACGAAGGCGGCGGGATGCAGCTCATCATCCACGCGCCCTTCGGCGGTCGCGTGAATAAGGCTTGGGGACTGGCGCTGCGCAAGCGGTTCTGCCGCTCGTTCAATTTTGAATTGCAAGCTGCTGCGACAGATAACGGATTGAACATTGCGCTGGCCGAACAACACAGCTTCCCGCTGAGCGATGTCTTTCACTACCTGCAGACGGAGACGGTTCAGGAAATCCTCGAGCAGGCGGCGTTGGCATCACCGATCTTTGCTACGCGTTGGCGATGGGATGCAAATCGGTCGTTGGCTCTGCTGCGTTTCATGGGCGGCAAGAAAGTTCCGCCACAAATTCAGCGTATCCGCAGTGACGACCTTCTCGCGTCGGTCTTTCCCGACGTGGCGGCATGCCAGGAAAACATCGAGGGAGACATCAAGATTCCCGATCATCCGCTGGTGCAGGAGGTAATGAAGGACGTTCTGACCGAGGCGATGGACATCGAAGGATTGCGGCGAGTGCTGGATGGTATCAGCAACGGTACGATTCGTTGCGTGGCCGTGGATACGCCGGTGCCATCGCAGTTCTCGCACGAAATTCTGAATGCGAATCCGTACGCTTTCCTCGACGATGCTCCGCTGGAGGAGCGCCGGGCACGCGCTGTTCAGATGCGACGCATGTTGCCCGAGGCAGTCTTGAAGGAAGTTGGCAGGTTAGACCAGACTGCGATTGCGCGGGTGCGGGAAGATGCGCGGCCCGATGTGCGTGACAGCGATGAACTGCACGACGCCCTGCAAACCCTGGTGGCACTCCCCGAAGAAATTGCCGACCCCGACTGGCAACGGGGGATCATAAACTGGCTGCCCTTTCTGGCTGAGTTGATGGAAGGCTGGCGCGCGGTACAAGCGAAAGTTGGTGAGAGGTTGTACATCGTTGCCTCGGAGCGGGCGAAGGATTTTGCGCTCATCTTTCCCGAAGCGCAATTTGAGGTGACGCCGCCGGAGTTGCCGTCGAGCGCAGCCACGCGCGACGATGCCGTCCTCGCCATGGTAACCGGCTGGATGATGCATTGCGGCCCGGTAACATCGTCCGCGCTGTCGTACTGGTTGGGATTGCCCGCAAGTGATGTGGAGAACGCATTGCTGCGTCTTGAAGCAGCAGGATCGATCTTGCGAGGGAACTTCACGGGACACCGGGCGAAAAACCCAGCCCAAGCAACAGAGGCTTGGACGGAGCACCCGGCTTCATTCGCAGAGAATCAATCGGCGCGGGTTGATGATTCGTCGAGCGATCTGCAATCAGTGGAATGGTGCGAGCGGCGCTTGCTTGCCAGAATCCATCACCTCACGGTTGCAACCCTGCGCAAGCAAGTGGAACCGGTGACGGCAGCGGTATTCATGCGTGGGCTACTCCGTTGGCAGCACGTGGCTCCGCAGTCGCAACTGATTGGTGAGCGTGGACTGCTGGAAGCTGTGCGACAGTTGCAAGGCTTCGAGGTTCCCGCAAATGCCTGGGAGAAGCAGGTGCTGGCTTCTCGGGTCAACAATTACGATCCGGCCGCGCTCGATCAACTTTGCCTCACCGGGGCCGTGGGCTGGGGAAGACTATCGCCGCATCCGGCTACGTTGGAGGATTCGACGGAAGGTCGGCGACGGGTGGTTCCAACCAGCGTTGCGCCAATCACCTTCTTTGTTCGCGAAGACTCGGACTGGATGCAACCGCGTCTGGAAGATGAACAGGGTTTCGAGCGGGTGCTCAGCGAGGGAGCGCGGGCGGTGCTGGACTTCTTGCGACGCCGGGGCGCATCGTTTTTCGCCGACATTGTGCGCGGCACCAGCAGGCTGAAAGCCGAGATTGAGACTGGGCTGTGGGAACTGGTGGCCGCTGGTATGGTTACCGCTGACGGCTTCGAAAATCTGCGCTCGCTCATCAATCCCAGGCGCCGGCAAGTGCCCGGGATGGCTAAGGCGGTCAGGCCTCGTCATACATCGGGGCGCTGGTCGTTACTGTATCCCGTGGAAGCATCCGATCGCAGCAAGGTTGCTGAGGCCACCTGCTGGATGCTGTTGCGGCGGTATGGCGTGGTCTTTCGCGAGATGCTGGCGCGCGAGTCCAACATGCCGAAGTGGCGGGAATTGCTGATCGCGTTCCGCCGGCTGGAAGATCGCGGCGAGGTGCGCGGTGGCCGATTTGTCAGCGGCTTCCTGGGCGAGCAGTTTGCCTTACCCGAAGCGGTGGATTCGCTGCGCGCGATGCGCAACGTTGCGGTTGCCGGCGAAGTCGTGACTATCTCGGCTGCCGATCCCCTCAACCTTGTGGGCATCATCGTACCCGGCGATCGTGTGCCGGCAATTTCGGGCAAGTATGTTAGCTTTCGCGACGGAATTGCCGTCGCGGGTGAGGATAGATCGTCTTCAATGCAAGCAACTGCGGCTTGGGCAGAGCACGCGCCGACGTTACCGCCGCCCGGGGCTGCCGCGCCATGATGCCTGATGAATTGATGGAAGGAGTCGATTACTACATCGAAAACGGCTTCCTGGTTTTTACCGCGATTTATCTTCAGAAGCGGGGATATTGTTGCCAGTCAGGGTGCCGGCATTGCCCTTACGGATTCAAGGCAGCGCAGCCGGAGAAGACGCGAGAATAGAGGTGCTTCGACTCCACGCGAGTAAAGCCAGCTCGCGCTGCGCTCAGGATGACACCGCTATAAAGCGGTTGTCATTGATTCGCAAGAAAAGCGGGCACAAGGCCCGCTTGATTTACCGTCCTCACATAGCACGAACGCCTAACCGTGAGGGCTTACGTGCACCGGGTCAATCTTGTAAATCACTCGCTGTTCACCGGGCTGAGCGAAGGGATACTTGTCCTTATCCAGATATTTCTTGGACAGTTTGTCGATCAGCTTATCGGCGCCTTCCTGGGTGATCTCGCTGACCTTCCCGCGCACTTCCAGGTAGCGATAAGGATTGTCGGGATCGATGAGAGTGATTGCCACGCGGGGATCACGGCGCAGGTTCTTGTCTTTCTGGCGCCCAAGAGCGGAGTTAACCAAAACTTTGCCGTCCACGTAATCGACCCACACCGGTGTGGTTTGTGGACTGCCGTCGGGCATAAGGGTGGTGAAGCTACCGAACGCTTTTTTCTGGAAAAGGTCGAGATATTTTTCGGGAATTGAAGCGGACATGAAGATCTCCTTATTCGTTTCTACGCGCACAAAACCGTCGGCAATTGGATTCCGAAACCATTGTATGAGGTGCACAAGGTTCTGCAAATCCCGATCGCGCAGGGTGCGCCGCCACGCCTTTACTTGCCGATGTGAAGTCCCTTGGGCAGATGGTGAGGGTCATAGACAAAATCCACCAGTCCATCACGATAGTCAATCTTGATCTGCAGGATGCGCAGCATGGCGAAACCCAGGATGCCGGAGACCTCAGTGCCGGTCGTCTTGCAGATGGCGGAGAGATCGAAAGTCACAATGTCCTGATTCTGTTGTTCGTAGCGGCCGAATTGCAAGGCCGCTTTGTCGGCCCGGTAAACCTTAGCCACACTTCCGCTGAGTCCGTTCACCTGAGTAGCCGGATCCGACCTGATCTGAGTGACCTCACGCGCCGCTCTGGTAGAAAGCACGTTGCTAAATGAGCCCGTGTCGATCATGAACAACATGGGCCCCGTGTTATCGACTCGCGTAGGAACCAGGAGTATCTGTTTGAAGCGATAAACTTTCGTCCAGCTGGCCATTTCGGGAGCAACATAGGCATCCTGGGGCAGGGAGAGGGACGAATTTGCGGGGTCGACTTCGGGAGCTTCCTGCGGCGTTGTTCTCAGCGAAGAAGGAACTGCCGACTCATCCGGACGCTTCGGGAGAGGCGACAACCGAAGCTTAGCTCCGGGAATATCGATGTCGATCAAATACGAACTGAAGACGTCAGTACCGATGAGGCCATCCTGTCCAGTGACGGGAGTTGCGGCGTCTGTCACCCGCACCACGCAATCCTGAAATTCCAAATCGCCAATGCCGATCTGGTCGGCGACAGCCGTATACCCACCTTGCTGACCGGTGTCGCCCATGCCGGCGACCGGTTGATAGGCGAGACGCTTGAGGCCGGCTCGTTCCGCGGCGGTACGTCCCAGCAGAATTCCAGTTGCGCCCGTGTCCACCGCCAGGTGCAGTTCCTCATGGTTGAGTTTCACCGCCAATCCCGAGGCTCCCAGTTGCATGCCGGCACGGGGTACGGCATAGAGCTTGGTATTGGTTTCTTGAACTTTGCTGGTCAGGTGGCAGGCGTGTTGCGACGCAGGATCAGCATTGTGTTGCAGGAAAAAAAGATATTGCTGCATGGACTTGGCCGCTTGCGGGTTCTGCGCGCCCGGTCCAGCCAGATAACCTTGTACAGCGGTGATCCGATCTTGCCAGGGAAGCGATTGCAGCCAGAGCATCTGCACCGCCATATCGTTGGGGGCGAGAGCGCGAGCCCGGTTCATTTCGTTGTAGGCGCGACGGTACAGCGAATAGGAGCGGTAGACGCGCGCCAAGCCGAGGTACGGGGCCGCGTCTTTCGGATTCAGGTTCTGCGCTTTGATGTACGACCTTTCGGCATCCGACATTCTGCCCAGGCGGAATTGCACGTCGCCCATCGTCAACAGCAGCAGCGGGGCATTGGGCAGCAAGGCCAGGGCAGCGTTGGCGGTCGCCAGGGCGTCGTCAACTTTTTGCTGTATCAGATAAGTGCGAATCAGGCCAACCTGCGCCGCAACCGAAGTGGGACTGGTAGTAACAATCGCCTGATACTTCGTTTGTGCCTCTGCAATCGCCCCCGACATGAAGAGTTGATCGGCGGCTGCCAGGTCAGAACTTTGCGAGGCCGGATTCTTAGCCTGGGCTGTCCCATCGACTGGAAGCCAGAGAGTGAGAGCAGCCAGCAGAAACGCGAGTGAGGGTCGAAACATGGAGCGAGATTCCCGAATTGCAGAGTAGCACGACAGGCGGGCGCGCACACTGAAGGGGGTTTACCGCAGGGCGTCTTCTACTTCGCTGAGCCAGTCGGGACGCTTCAGGAGTTCGCGAGGTTTGGGACCGTCGGCGGCACCGACAATTCCGTCGCGCTCCATCAGATCGATAAGATGGGCGGCGCGACCATATCCGATGCGCAGCCGCCGTTGCAGCAGGGAAGTCGAAGCCTTGCCGTATTCCAGCACGATGCGTACTGCGTCCTGGAAAAGTTCGTCGTTGTCGTCTTCGGCCGAACCGCTGGTTCCGCCGCCTCCTTCGGAGTCGCCGTCATCACGTGGAGCCTCCAGGAATTTTTCCTGATATTGCGCGGTGCCTTGCGAGCGCCAGAATTCGACTACGGCTGCGATCTCTTTTTCGGTAACGAAGGGCGCATGAACGCGATGTACTCGCGCCGAACCGTTCGGCAGATAGAGCATGTCGCCACGTCCCAGGAGCGCTTCGGCCCCGTTGGCGTCGAGAATGGTTCGCGAATCGATCTTCGTGGCCACACGGAACGACATACGAGCCGGAAAGTTGGCCTTGATCAGTCCGGTGATGACATCCACCGAAGGCCGCTGGGTTGCCAGCACCAAATGAATACCAACGGCGCGCGCCATCTGCGCCAGGCGAGTGATAGACGCTTCGACGTTTTGCCCATCGAGCATCATCAAGTCGGCCAACTCGTCAATGATGATGACGATGTAGGGAAGCGGTCGCTCCTCGTCACCCTCTTCGAACAGGCTGGCGGTGTTGCCATCGAAAAGACGGTTGTACTGATCGATGTTGCGAACCCCCTTGGCCGCCAACAGCTTCAGGCGGCGCTCCATTTCGCGAACCGCATTGCGCAGCGCGTTCGATGCCAGCTTCGGTTCGGTGATGATGGGCGTGTGCAGATGCGGGATGCCTTCGTAATTGCCCAGTTCCAGCCGCTTGGGATCGACGAGAATCATGCGAACCTCGTGCGGCGTGGCCTTATACAAGATGGACATGATGAAGGCGTTGATAGCCACGCTCTTGCCTGATCCAGTTGAGCCCGCGATCAGCAAGTGCGGCATGGCGTTCAGATCGGCGGTGACGATGCGGCCGTTGATGTCCTTGCCCAAGGCCAAGGTGAGCTTCGACTTCGTGCCCAGAAATTCCTGCGCCTCAACTACCTCGCGAAGCCAGATGGTTTCGCGCTCATGATTGGGTACCTGAATGCCGACCGTGGACTTGCCGGCCATGCGTTCGATCAGGATGCTCTCGGCGCGCATGGCCAGGCACAGGTCATCGCAGAGTCCGGTCACGCGGCTGTACTTGATGCCTGCTTCCGGCTTGAACTCGAAGGTGGTCACCACTGGCCCGGGATTAATCTGAACCACTTGTCCGCGAACGTCGAACTCGCCGCACTTCTCCGCCAGCACCTGAGCCAGGTTTTTCAACTCGAGTTCGTTGATGGCGCTGTGCTCGTCAGCCCGGTGCAGCAACGCGGTGGAAGGCAGCTTGTAGCTGCCGGCGAGGCGAGGCATCGTGGTCTTGCCGCTGTGATTGCTGTCGGCACGAGAAGTGACCGCGATATTTTCCGCGACCGGCTCGTCTTCTGGAGTCTGGGCCTCGAGTGCGTCTGGTTGCGAATCAGCTTCGAACGTGCGCTCGATGCCTGTCTTATCGCTCGTAGGACGCCCGGGATGGGGCAGCGGAGCTGCTGCGGCACCGGCTTGCGGAGCGGCGATCTCTTCCGTGGGCGCGAAGATTCGTTTGGGAACGAGTTGCGCAGTCACCACTGGTTTGGCATTGGCGGCGGCAGCGCGTTTCTTCTCCAGCTCTCTAGCTGCTCTCTTGCGCGCACGTTCCATACGCCAGTCAGCGAGGCGATCGAGTGCGGCATAAGCGAAGCCGAAGCGCGTCTGCGACCAGATCTGGATTGCGCCAAAGGAAAATGCGGTCGAAAGATACAGGGCTACGGCAATCACAGCTACACAGATCAGATAAGCGCCGACCAGATTGAAATAATGAATCAGCGCGTCGGCGACAATGCGACCCAGCAAGCCCTCTGACGGAATCACGCCCATCCAGCGTACGCTCCAGGGAAGCAGTCCAATCAGGCCGGAAAGAAAAGTGATGAGCGCAGCCGAGCCGATGGTTTTGGCATAAGGCGACTGGATGGGCCGGGAGCGAAACCAGCGCAGCGAATACATCGCCAAAAAAACCGGAATCAGGAACGCCGAGACCCCGAATATTTGCAGTGCCAGGTCGGCAACGAGAGCGCCGAAGACTCCGATCCAATTGTGGGCCGGCCTGCCCGCCAACGGCGTGGCAGCAGTGTTGAGCGAAGGGTCAAGCGGAGAATAGGAAATCAGTGCGAGGACAAGGAGGAGCGCGAAGACGAATACCAGGAAGCCGATCAGCTCATTGAGCCGCCGGTTGGCCGTCGGAGTGAATGCGCGAGTGCCGATATTCATTTTGGCGTTCGATCGTTTTGCCGGAGAGCGTTTGCGAGGAGTCATACTATCTGCCCACCCATCGCAAGCAGACAACAACCTCTAGCGCGCCGCTGAGCGAAGCGCGTGATCCGGAAAAATGATCGATGCGGGTTTCTGAACCGGTGCCGTTGCCGGACCGATTCAGCTGCACATATACCAGAGCCAAAGTGATTATCCCAAAAGGCACGCTATCGCGCTGGAAAATAAAACGTTAACGGTTGCCGAAGTAGTATCCCCCCAAAGGAGAAGCGGCTTATCCCGAAAAGTGCCCGAAGTAGCCCAGAAGCAGAACCAGGATGCCAAACGCGATGCGATACACGACGAAGACGGTCAGGGTCTTAGTCTGGAGATAGCGGATGAACCAGGCGATGGTGGCGTAACCCACTAGCGCCGAAACCACGATGCCGACCGCAAATCCGGTTGCCATGCCCGGTGGAAGGCCTTCTTTCATCACGTGATGCAGTTTGAGCAGTGCTGCGCCCGCGATGATGGGAGTAGACAGCAGGAAGCTGAAGCGAGCTGCGGCCTCGCGTGTGAAATTGCGAAACAGACCACCCGTGATGGTAATGCCGGATCGCGAGACGCCGGGAATAACGGCGAAAGCCTGCAACACGCCGACGGTGAGCGCATCGGTCAGCGTGATCCGAGGCAGGGGTTTTTCAAAGCGGCCCATGCGTTCAGCCAGCCACATGATGATGGCGACAATAATCAGCATCGAAGCCACCAACGCCGGCGCGCGAAAGGTGGTTTCAATGCGCTTTTCCAGCAGCGCGCCCGCAAGAGCCGCTGGAATGGTGCCCGCGATCATGTACCAGAGCAACTTCCGCTCCCGGCTCGCCTCTTCCGGAGTTAGATCCTGCAGGTTATCGCTGGTCTCGGAGAAGCGCACGACTTTTCCGCCAAACGCGGCGCGCAGAATCTGGAGCCAGGTACGCCAGAAGTAAAACAGGATGGCGACAAGCGTGCCGCCATGCAGGGCCACGTCAAAGGTGAGCCCGGGATCGCTCCAGTTGGCGAGGCCCAGCCGGGTAACGAGCCAGGGAATGAGTGCGAGATGTGCGGTACTGGAGACAGGCAGGAATTCAGTCAGTCCCTGCACGATGCCTAGGACAATCGCTTCAAGAATAGGCAAGCTATTCCACCGTGTTCCCAAATGTGGGGATTTTGTTCGTCACCATATATACCAGACGCTCGGCCCGACTCGACCAGTCAGTATCGTTGGGGTATTGCGCAATTAGCTTCTTGGCGACATTGAGGGAGCGGGCGGCGGAGTCGTCCGCCTTCTTCTGCTGATTGTCTGTCTGGTAAATCTCGATGAGCGCCGAGTAGCGCCAGGCCGCTTTGTAAAGGGCTTCCGGCGTTTTGGGCGACTGCGGATGCTCGTCCGCATACTTCATGTAGATTGCGGCTTCCATCTCGGGACATTTGGCCAGCGCCTCCCATTCCCCGCAAAGTTTGTTGTCGATCAGGTGATAGGCAGCGAGGTCGGCCCACTTAGTATGGGGAAATTTCTTCATGACTTGCCGCATGTGATCTTCGTCGATCTGGTAGCGCATGTCGGGGTCACGCATCTTGGCCGAGGGCCGGGAATTTGCGTCGGCAGCGTCGATCTGCCAGCGAATGTCGGCTGCACGGTAGAGCGATTCACCAGCCAGGGGGGAACTGGCAAAGTACTCGGCGATGCGGGCATACAGCCGCAACGCATCTTGCGCAGCGCCGCGGCGTCCGTTGCGATGACTGGCCTCCATCTCGCAATCGAAAGCCTCCCCGAACAGAATCTTGTCGCCATCGGGAGTAGTGGTAGTGATAATCCCCTTGTCGAGAATCCAGCCGGTAACGTTGCGATCGGCTTCATTGTCCGGATCGGGACTTACTTCGACGGTCCCAACAACGTTCATCCAGCCAGGCGTGCGCTCCATCACGGCTACTTCGCGGCCACGGCTGATGTTCGAGATTTTCGCTGACGAGGTGTTGGGTGCAACGTAGATCACGCTCTCCCGCAGCATGATGCCTCGCTCGGTAGCAAAGGCCGATGCCGAAACCAAGAGCAGTATTGATAAGACTGAACGACGGAACAATTTGTATAACACCTGCTACTCCTGCACTGCCGGATAGCTACCCCGGCTCAGCTTGTTCTGCCAGCACCTGCGCCAGCAAATGCGGATCGACATTGCCACCGCTGACCACAGCTACGGCCTGCTTGGATTCAGACAGTTCCTTGCCATGAAACAGCCAGGCCGCAAAGGTGACCGCTCCGCTGGGTTCGGCGACGATGCGTACAGCGCCAATCATGCGCCGCATGGCGCTGCGAATCTCATCTTCGGTCACGGTAATGATGTCGTCTACGAACTGACGGATATGCTCGAAGTTCAGCGCTCCGATCGATTGGGTGCGCAAGCCGTCGGCCAGAGTGCTGGAGACGCGCTCAGCTGCCAGTTCGACAATTTTGCCCTGGCGAAAGCTCTGCTGCGCATCGTTGGCCAGCTCGGGCTCGACGCCGATTACCCTGGCGCGGGAGCCGCGCAGCTTGAGCGCAGCGGAAACGCCGCTGATCAACCCACCACCTCCGGTAGGCACCAGCACCAGATCAACCTCGGGACAGTCTTCGAGAATCTCGAGTCCGACCGTGCCTTGTCCGGCGATAATCTGCTCGTCATTGTAAGGCGGCACGACTACGTAGCCATGCTGCGATGCCAGATCTTCCGCCTTCTGCATGCGCTCAGCGCTGGCCGGGCCAACGGTTACGATCTCTGCCCCCAGCGCGGCGGTGCTCGCGACCTTGAGACGAGGCGCATTGCGCGGCATCACGATGACCGCCTTCACTCCCAGCGCTCGTGCGGCGTAGGCCACGCCCTGAGCGTGATTTCCGCTGGAATACGAGATAACCCCACGCCGGCGTTCCTGTTCCGTGAGCGACGAGATCTTGTTGTAAGCGCCGCGCAGCTTGAAAGAACCAACGGGCTGTAGGCTCTCCGGCTTCAGCCAGAGTTGGCCGCGGACGGAATCGTTTTGCGCTACCGCTTCGGAATGCAGTTTGGCGGGAGGGAAGTAGGCGACGAGCGGCGTACGTACGGCGACGCCACGTAATCGTTGTTGAGCTTGCTTGATTTCTTCGAGCGTCACCATGGCTGGGTCACCGCAGCAGCGCCTTTGTAATCGGGTTCGCCAAGGCTACAGATAGCGGATTGGCCGTCGCCGGAGCCAGCCAAATCCCGGCAGGCAAAGCCGGACCCTTTCCGCCAGGCGTACTTCGTGCTTGATGGATCATCAATGCCATCCAGTGTACAAGCGCCAGCCGATCGCGCAAATTGATCTTGGTACCGATGTCCACGTGCCCGATGGCGGGGCTGATCAGCGCAGCTACCCGATATTCCTTGGGAATGTCGCGTTCGAGCCACAACATTTCGGTGGGTGGAATGATCGAATCGTCGGAGCCGTGTAACAGCAGTACGGGCGTCTGAAGAAAGCGCAGATGGCCGGCCGGCGAAGCAGCCGCTAGTTCTTCACCGCGCTTGTCGATTTCGTTGAGGATAGCGGGGGCAACGCTCTCGCGCTGCTTGTGATAAATGTTCTGCATGATCTGCTGATCGGCGGGAGACATGGTTTTGGTCACCGCCTCGGAAGCTTTTCCGTTTCCCGAGAGCAATAATTTGAGGGCATGGTGCGCGCTTTGGGCATCCTGAGGAGAAAAGAAATCCTGAGGCTCGTCATAGACCACGATCAGCGGGCCGTATTCGTGTGGGGTCAGATGCTCGACAGAACCATCGGGGCGAACGGCTTCGCCGGTGGCGAAGAAGCGCAACACATGCGACAGGTCGTAATATCCGCCGACGGAAGCCACCCAGGCGATCGACGGCGCATATTGCGGATCACTAGCGGCGAGCAGCGATAGGCCTCCCGAAAAACTGATAGCCAAGATGCCAACCTTGGGCACGCTCAGTTGCTGGGCGAAAGTCCGGGCTGCCGTGCCGATGAGGTCCGCGGATTCACCTTGCACGCGATAGTCGGCGATGCCGGGAACCAGCGGCGTCATGACGAAGAATCCGCTGGCGGCCAGCGCGCGGGCAAAGTTCACCAGCCGGGGTTCGTTGATGCCCAGCTCATGCATTCCATGGACGACCACGATGCCGGGAGCAAAACCGACTCCGCGCGGTAGGTAAATGCGGGCGGGAATGGTTTGTCCGCGAAAATTGAATGTGGTGTCGTGTACTTCGACGGGATGAATATCGTAGGTGGCGATCCATCCCGTGGCCTTGGGATCGGAGATCCGTTGCAGCAGGGAAGCGGCCCGCAGATAATCCTGCGCGATGGGATAAAGCAGGGCTATGGCGATCGGAATCAGGAGCAGAACCCACGCCAGCAGTCGAGCATTGCGGGAGGGGCTGCGACCTTGCCAGGGAACGGTGGTCATGAGAACGCAACTTGCAAGCGGGTTGACTCAGAGGCGCGTAGACCCAAGGTTAAGCACTAAGTTCTTGTCATCACGAGTCGACTTTAGCCGGTGAGGGATATGCTGTTTCGACTCGACAGAGGAAAGCAGATTCCTCGCTTCGCTCGTAATGACAACCTTCAAGAAACCGCGATGGCAGCGCTGCGCCAGTTGTTCACACTTCCAATATCACCGGCATAATCAGCGGACGCCGGGAAGTGTTCTTCACGATGAAGCGCTTCAGATCCTGGCGAATTTTTTCTTTGATCATGCCATAGTCGCCCTTTTCTTCGTCGCTGGAACACTCCAGAGTGTTCATCACCGTGCGTCGCGCTTCGTCCAAGAAACCATCTTCGTTCGCGCTGGCGGCAAACCCACGCATCACGATCTCGGGTGAGCTTTCTACCTTTCCGGTGAGCTTGTTGATGGCGATGATGGGCAGCACGATGCCGTCTTCGCTGAGGTGACGGCGATCGCGGATCACCAGATCTTCCACGACGTCGCCCATGGAGTTGGAATCGATGCACACGCGGCCGACATTAATCTTGCCGGTCTTGCGGGCGCCGAACTCATCGAACTCCAGGACATCGCCGCTCTCGATCATGATCACCTTGCCGACCGAGCTATGCATGGCTCCCGCCATTTCGGCGTGCAGCTTCAGTTGCCGGTACTCACCGTGAATCGGAATGAAGTACTGCGGCTTGACCAGGTTGATGATCAGCTTCAACTCTTCCTGGCTGGCATGCCCGCTGACGTGCACCGGGGGCGACGAACCGTCGTCGTAAATGACATGCGCGTCTCGGCGGAAGAGGTGATCGACTACGCGATAGATGGCTTTCTCGTTTCCCGGAATAATTCGCGACGACAGTACAACGGTGTCGCCGGGCTGAATGCGGGCGTGTTTGTGATTGTCGACCGCGGCGCGCGACAGCGCAGACATGGGCTCGCCCTGGGTGCCGCTGATCAGCACGCAAACTTTTTCCGGGGGAAAGTCGCGAATCTGCGCCGGATGAATCAGCAGGCCGTCGGGCACGTCGATATATCCCAGATCCTGGGCAATCTCGGTGGACTCCATCATCGAGCGGCCCACCAGCGCGATCTTACGGCCATTCTCGAAAGCCTGATCGATGGTCAGCTTGATGCGATGAATCGAAGAGGAGAAACAGGTGATGAACAATCGCCGCTCGGCGCGCGCAAAGATTTCCTGAAAGCGGGCGCGGACCGCGCGTTCGCTGGGCGTGTAGCCCTTGCGTTCGACGTTGGTCGAATCCTGAAACAGCGCCAGCACGCCTTCTTTGCCGTACTCGGCAAACGCGTGCAAGTCGAAAAGCCGGTTGTCGGTGGGGGTGGGATCGACCTTGAAGTCGCCGGTGTGAATCAAAATGCCAAGCGGCGTGTGGATGGCCAGGGCCACGCAATCCACCAGACTGTGGGTGACATGGATGGGATTGATGGTGAACGGGCCGATCTTGAAACGCTCGCCGGGTTTGATTTCGTTGAGCACGGCGTTGTCGAGCAGACCATGTTCTTCGAGCTTGCCTTCGACGTAGGCCAGAGTGAACTCGGTGCCATAAACGGGAACATTCAATTCGGTAAGCAGCCAGGGCAGCGCTCCGATGTGGTCTTCGTGACCGTGGGTCAGCACGACCGCCCGGACATGGTCGCGATTTTCGATCAGGTAGGTGAGATCGGGGACTACGATATCGACCCCGAGCAACTCGGCTTCGGGGAACATGAGTCCGGCGTCGATGACGATGATGTCGTTGCCCCAGCGAATGGCCATGCAGTTCATGCCGAACTCGCCGAGTCCACCCAGAGGTACAACCTGTAGCTTTCCTGTTGGCATCTGCAAGTTTCGATGCTAGCACAGGAGGAGCGCCGAGATTGGCGGTAGTGTCTGAGTTTGAATGCGGATGCGTACCTTGCGCCGCGGCGCGAAATCGGCACGCCCAGATCCTTCGCAGCGCAAAAGAGGCTGGCTCAGGATGACAATCAAACCGAGACACTACGGCGCCGGATTGCGGAGTTCGCGCCTATACTGGAAGAGTCAACTATGCGACATGACGAGCACAAATCGTGGGTGCGACGGCGGTTGGAAGGCGCTATTCGAAACGCCTTTATGAAGGCGTACGACACCATCAAGGTCGATCCCCAGAACTATCTGCAACATTTGCGGATAGCCTATAACCTTCCCGCGCTGACCTATGACGGTGTGTACTCGGTCAATCCGGAGATTCTGGATCGCATTGCCGAAGACACCATTCGCGCTCACATGAAAATGGCAGCTGCGGAGGGCGCTGGATTGGGGTTGGGCGGACTGTTCACCATGCTGCCCGATCTGGGCATTCTGGCGGGAATCACCTTGCGCATGATTCAGAAGCTGAGCCTGCTCTATGGATTTTCTTACAATACCGAGCAGGAAGAAGCCGAACTGTGGGTAGCAGCCGCCAGCGCCGCAGGAGTGGACATCAGTCGCGAACTGGTGGAGAAGCAGTTCGTATCGAAGTTTGTTCCGCGCGTGATTCAGCGGATCGCGGTGAGCGCCAGTGCCGAGATCGTGGAGAAGTGGGCGGCGCGGTTAATCCCGCTGGTGAGTTCAGTGATTGGAGCGGGGCTGAACTATTACTTCGTGAAGATCTGGGGCGAGCGCGCGGTCGCGCATTTCCGGCAGAAACATCGCGAAATCAGGCAGACCAGAAATGCGATTCCGCTGCCTGCCATCCAGGCTAAAGGTTAGCCGGCGGATCGGCGACAGTCACTCCAATTCTCCGCCGCGTCTTGCCGCGAGTCATGCCAATAATCGTCATGCCGATTGGTATCAGGAAAAAGGTGTAGCCCGCAAGTCCTGCCACATTTGCCGGTAGAGCTGCCGCCGTAACGGCGCTGGTAATGCCGATGCCAGCCTGAAAGATGCTCTCGATCATGCTGGTGCGGGTGTCGAACAGTTCGATCGGCGTCAACTCGAGTTCCTGTTTCTGCCGGAGCGCATTCCAATACAACAGGACAAAGATGACGAACAGGGTGGCGTAGCCCAGCCCATAAATGATCATCAAAGTGGGAGCCTGTTGTGGCTGGATCCAGGGAATCATTTTGCCGCTGACATCGCGTACCGCTTCATGTCCGGTCAACTGGTTAAAGATGCCGGTAAAAACAAACTTCAGCGGATAGGTATAAAAGAGCACAACAAACAGCAGTATGAAATTCAGCGTGGCCGTGACAGTGTCGTCCAGGCCATAGCGCCGGAAAAAATTGTGGTGCAGCCACCAGACCTGGGCGAACAGGGCAAAACATACAGCGAAGGGCACGAAGCCTCGCATGTCGGACAGCAAGTCTGTAAAGGTGTGCGGAACCTCGAGCGAAACTACCAGGAGGGTCAGGGAAAAGCCGAAGACGACGTCGCTGAAGGCCTCGATGCGCGAGACACCTCGACTGCGGTTGCGAAACTTCAGGTCGTTTGGACTTGCGCCAGCATTGTCGGACATGGGGTCAGCACCGGTCGAGATCGTTTCTGAAGCCGCTCTACTGTAGCGCGTCGGCGACGACCGGGGAAGGTGCTTCCGCGTTGAATTCGCCTTCCCACTTGGCCATCACCACCGCTGCCAGGCAATTGCCCAGCACATTGACGGCCGTGCGTCCCATATCCAGCAACTGGTCGACGCCCAGCAGCAGAAAGACCGGCTCGGTGGGAAGTCCAGTGGAACTGGCCGTGGCCAGCAGGATGACCAGTGCGGCTCGCGACACCCCGGCCACGCCCTTGCTGGTGAGCATGAGGGTCAGCATGATCATGAGTTGCTGGCCCAGCGAAAGATGGATGCCGGCAACTTGCGCGACAAAGATTGCCGCTACCGACAGATACAAAGAGCTACCGGTGAGGTTGAAACTGTAACCGGTGGGAATGACGAAAGCCACGATCTGGCGGGGAACGCCGATAGCCTCCATCTCTTCCATAGCGCGGGGAAGCGCCGCTTCCGAGCTGGCCGTACCGAAAGCGATGGTAACCGGCTCGGCGACCGCTTTGATAAAGGTGCGGAGCGGCACCCGGAAGATCAGAGCAATCGGCAGCAGAACTCCCAGGATGAAGACAATGAGCGTTGCGTACAGCGTGAGCAGCAGCTTCAGCAGGCTTCCCAGGACCGCGATTCCGGTATGTCCCACAGTGTAGGCTACAGCGGCGCCTACCCCGAGCGGCGCCATATACATCACCAGGTTAGTGAACTTGAACATGGTCTCGCTCAAGCTCTCACAAAAGGCCAGCATAGGCCGGCGCTTCGGCTCGCTGACCATTGCCAAAGCGATGGCGAAGATCAGGCTAAACACCACTACTTGCAGTACCGCACCGTCAGCCACGGACTTGGCGATGTTTTCTGGAAAAATATGCAGGATGGTGTCCTCGGCGCTGAGTTTGCCGACGGAGGATGTATCGGCGTTGGTGGCCGGGGGCAGTTGAACGCCAACGCCGGCTTTGCTTAGATTGATGGCTCCCAGACCAAGAAAAATCGCGATGGTGGTGACGGCCTCGAAGAAAATGATGGAACGAAGTCCCAGCCGTCCCACTTGCCGCAGGTTGGCGTGGCCTGCGATGCCGACTACCAAGGTGCCGAAGAGAAGTGGCGCAATGATGGCTTTAATCAGCCGCAGGAAGATGAACGCGAGCACGCGCAGGTGGGTGGCGACGTTGGGGAAGTCGTGTCCAATCTCGGCGCCCAGCAGCATGGCGATGAAGATCCAGGCGGTGAGCGTTCGCCGGAGACAGCCATAGACCACGAGGGCAGCCAGCGCGAGCCAGCGTAAGGCTGGGAAAAAGAGTGCTGCCGTTGGGCCGCTGATTTGTGAGGAGAGTAAGGTGGCCAGCGCAGGGATGGCCGCGATGAGAAGTGCGATGTTCTGGCGGCGGTGGTCCTCGGTCGACGTCATAGATTCGCTGTTAAGCGCCAGCCTTCGATCAAAAGCACTCCCGTTTTGAAGGGGTACGCCTTCAGGCGTGCCGAAAAAAGCGATTCCGGAGGTCCGGCTTTAGCCGCTGAGGTGACTCTTTGTTATCTCAACGACTCGGAATCCCTGGGCTAAAGCCCTTATTCTTTTCAGGCTTTAACGGCACAGCTAAAGCTGTGCCCCTTCAAAACAACTTGAAACAGAAGTCTAAAGCGAGCCCAGGTCGACGTTAAGCTCCCCGGTCCTAGCGCAGAATGTCCTCTAGCTCAACGCCGCGGTTGGTGCGTTCGTCGCGATACTTCACGATAACCGGCGTGTAGAGCGACAAGCCCCATGCCGCCGCTTTGCCTTTGGTGATCGCGCGCGAGCCGGGCACAACTACCGCTCCTTCGGGAACGCGAAGCGGGTCGGTCGCGGACGCGCGGTAAATCTCGCCGGTCACGGTATCGAACAGCGGCGTCGATCTCGTCAGAATTACGCCAGCCCCCAACACGGCGCGCGTGCCAACCTGCGTTCCCTCATAGACTCCGCAATTGCCGCCGAGGAGCACGTCGTCTTCGATGATCACGGGAGAGGCGTTGATGGGCTCCAGCACGCCGCCGACCTGGGCGGCCGCGCTGATGTGTACGCGCTTGCCTACCTGAGCGCAGGATCCCACCAGGGCGTGCGAATCGACCATGGTGCCTTCGTCAACGTAAGCCCCGACGTTGATGAACATGGGAGGCATGCACACCACGGCTGAGGCGACATAGGCTCCGCTGCGCACCGACGAGCCGCCGGGGATGACGCGGACCTGCTCGCTGGCGGCGAAGTGACGGGTCGGGTAAGTATCCTTGTCGACGAAGGAGAGCACGCGCGGGTCGCCGCTCTCGGCCAGCTTGCCGATGCGAAATCCGAGCAGAATGCCTTGCTTGACCCAGGCGTTGGTGCGCCAGAGACCGTCAACTTTGTCAGCCGCACGGATCGTGCCTGCGGTCAGAGCGTCGCGGAAGCGCCCAAATATGTCACTGGCGACGGGGTCGTTCGAGGCGCCGGGCCCCATGGCGTAGAGGCGCTCGATCTCGCGCTGAAGTTCCTGCATGGCGGGCAGTATAACCGTTGCGTGCGGCACACTCCAGCGAAGCCGGTGGAACCGCAGCGGCGAACGGTGGCCGGCCTCGTGACCACGGCTGGTTCAGTGGACGACGGGCTGGCCTTGCAGCAGACCTACCTCGGTGGCTATTTTTTCCAGCTTGAGGCGGTTTTCCTTTTTCATGGGCACAAGCGGCAGTCGGTAGACCTCTTCGAGGCGGCCCATCATTGCCAAGACCGCCTTGGCGGGCCCGGGATTGGACTCGATGAAGTTGGCCTGCATCAGGGGAAGATACTTGCGAAAAAGTTGACGTGCGGTGTCCCATTTGCTGGCGAGCGCGGCGCCCGTCATGCGGGCCATCTCGGCGGGGATTTCGTTGGACACGACGGAAATGATTCCCACACCCCCCAGTCCGATGACGGCCAACGTGATGGCGTCGTCGCCGGAGAATACGAGGAAGTCGTCAGGGACCGCGGCGCAAACCTCGGCGATTTGCGAGATGTTGCCGCTGGCCTCTTTCACGCCCGCGACCTTGGGAATCTGAGCCAGACGCAGCAGGGTAGAGGTTTCGATATTCGTTCCCGTGCGGCCGGCGATGTTGTAGAGCACCAGCGGCTTGGTTGAGGCTTCGGCAATCGCTTTGAAATGCTGGTAGACGCCTTCCTGGGTGGGCTTGTTGTAGTAGGGCGTCGCGGTCAGGATGTAGTCAACCCCGGAGCGCGCCGACATCTCTCTGGTTTTCGCGACGGCCTCGCGGGTGTTGTTCGAGGTCGCGCCGGCCATGATGGGCACGCGCCCGCCTGCAGTCTCGATGGTCAGATCAACTACGCGCAGCCACTCGTCGTGAGACAGAGTCGGCGTCTCGCCGGTTGTGCCGCAAGGGACGAGAAAGTCAATGCCGGACTCGACCTGCCAGCGCACCAGTTCGCGCAGCGCGGCTTCGTCGACGCTGCCATCCTGTTTGAAGGGAGTGACCAGAGCGGTACCACATCCACGCAATTTCATATCAGCAAGGATAATTCTTTTTCACCACAGAGACACGGAGACACAGAGGATTTTCTTTTCAGGTACCGGGCGGTTTGTCGGCGAATTAGTAAGCCGAGATTTACATTGCCACGGCCTGGTCTCTGCAAAAACAGAGTGGCGTCTTCTCGGTGCCTCGGTGTCTCTGTGGTGAATAGGATTAGAGCTGGTTGAAGATGTCTTTGAATTCGTAGAAGCCAGTCTTGCCGGCAATCCATTCGGCGGCGAGGACGGCACCTTCGGCAAAGGTGCGCCGCGACTTGGCTTCGTGGGTCAGCACCATGCGATCGCCCGCCGCATTCAGTTCCAGCGTGTGGGTACCAGTCACGTCGCCTTCACGTTCGGAAGTGATATCGACGCGGAGACCGGCGGCGTGTTGAAGCAAACGCTGCAACGCAGCCGCGGTTCCTGAGGGCGCGTCCTTCTTCTGGATGTGATGGATTTCGGTGATGCGTCCGCCGTATCCGTGGGCCAACGCTGGAGCAGCGGCTTGCACAATCTGAAAGAAGAGGTTCACGCCGTAGGAAAAGTTTGCGCCGAAGACAAATCCGCTCCCCGCCTGCTCGACGGCGGTGCGAACGCGCTCTACCTGGCCGTGCCAGCCGGTAGTTCCGACGACCATCGCCTGGCGCGCCCGCACGCAGGCGTCGATATTCGCCAGGACGGCATCGGGGGCCGTGAAATCGATTACCGCATCAACATCGCGCAGATTTTCAGGTGTAAGCCAGGCTGCATCCTGATTCACGTCGGCATCGATGCTCTGCACCTGGTGACCACGCTCGCGTGCGACTTCGGCAACCAGCGATCCAGTCTTGCCGCAGCCCAGCACGACGAGCTTGAGCGAGCGGGCGGTCAATCGAACACCTCGGGATCGACCTCGGCAAAGAATTTCGCGTGCAGTCGCCGCACCGCTTCGGGAACATCTCCTTCGTCGACGACGAACGTCAGGTTAATTTCCGACGCGCCCTGGGAAATCATGCGCACATTGATGTCGCGCACCGCCTCGAAGATCTGGGCCGCCACGCCGGGCGTGTCGCGCAGGTTTTCACCCACCACGCACACGATCGCCTTGCGGCCGGAATACTTCACGAAGGCCAGCTTTTCCAGATCGGCAGCGATCTGCGGAATGGCTTCGTTGGAGTCGACGGTCAACGAGATGCTGACCTCTGAAGTGGATACCACATCTACGGCGCAATGATGGCGGGCAAAGATCTCAAACACCTTGGCAAGAAAGCCGTGCGCCATCAGCATGCGAGCGGCAACGATTTCGACCACGGTAATGCGGGTCTTGGCGGCGATGGCTTTGAAGAGCGAGCGAGAGCGCGGCGTACGCGACAAGATGCGAGTGCCCTGGTTGGAGGGATTGCGCGAGTTGAGCACCAGCACCGGAATGTTCTTCTCGACGGCGGGCAGCACAGTTGCGGGATGCAGGACCTTGGCGCCAAAGTAGGCTAGTTCAGCGGCTTCTTCGAAGCTGATGAGCTTGATGCGGCGGGCGTCGGGACAGATACGCGGATCGGTGGTCTTCATGCCGTCGACGTCGGTCCAGATTTCTATGCGCTCGGCATTCAAGCCCGCGCCGACCAGCGCCGCGGAAAAATCGGAACCGCCGCGGCCGATGGTGGTGGTGGTGCCTTCGCGGGTAGCGCCCACGAAACCGCCCATGATGGGCACGCGCTGCTGCTCGATAAGCGGCTGCACGCAATCGTGCAGACGATCGTTAATCTCTTCCACCTGAGGTACCGCGCGGCTGTGCTGGGTGTCGGTAACAATCACCTGGCGGGCGTCCACCAGGGTTGCGGGAATCTCGCGGGCAAGAAAGGCGGCCGTGATGATCATGCTCGACAGACGTTCGCCATAGGAAACGACGTAGTCGGAAGTGCGCGGGGTCAGCTCGCCCACGGCTGAAATGCCACGCAGCAGTTCGTCGAGGGAATCGAACTCGGAACCCAGATCGGTATGCAATTCCGTGTGCAGGCCGGTGCCCAACAATTCGCCGGCGGTAAGGTAGTGGCGTTCGCGAAGGCTGCGGCAGATGTCGAGAGCTGGTTCGCGTTCGCCCTTTCCGGCGGCAGCAGCCATGGCGAGCAACTGGTCGGTGACCTTGGCCATGGCACTAACTACCACAAAGGGGCGCTCAGGCAAGCGCGATTTCACGATGCCGGCGACGCGATCGATAGCCGCGGCATTCTCGACCGAGGTGCCGCCGAACTTCATGACGATCACGGCAACAGGCCCTGAACTTTCAGCAATTCGGCGTTGAGCAGAGCCGCACCCGCCGCGCCGCGAATGGTGTTATGCGACAGCACCGTGAACTTGTAGTCGAGTACGCCGCAAGGACGCAGGCGGCCAACGCTCACCGTCATACCTTTACCGCGATCCAGATCAAAACGCGGCTGTGGGCGATCAGGCGCCTCGTCATAGAAAATCGGCTGCGCCGGAGCCAGCGGCAATTTCAGTTCCTGGGGAGTCGAGCGAAATTCGGTGAGCGTCGTAATGATTTCGTCAGAAGAGGCTTTCTGCTTGAGCTTTATCGACACGGATTCGGTGTGCCCGTCTTCCACCGCGACTCGATTGCAGTGCGCGGTCATGCTGAAGCCGGCATCTTGCACGTGATCGCCGTCGAGCCGGCCGAGGAGCTTGCGCGTCTCCTCTTCCATCTTCTCTTCTTCCTTGGGGATGTAAGGGATCACGTTGCCGAGGATGTCGAGCGAGGCGACGCCCGGGTAACCGGCGCCGCTGACGGCTTGCATGGTCGTAACAAACAGCGACTCGATACCGAATTTCTGATGCAAGGGAGCCAGCGCAACCACCAGACCAATCGCCGAGCAGTTGGGATTGGTGACGATGTAGCCGCCGGAGTCCTTGCGCCAGCATTGCTGCTTGATCAAAGCGAGATGATCGGAGTTGACTTCGGGGATCACCAGAGGAACATTCGGTTGCATGCGAAAAGCGCTGGAATTGCTGACCACGGCGCAGCCGGCTGCGGCAAATTGAGGCTCAAGCTCGCGAGCGATGCCGGCATCAAGAGCGGCGAAAATTACCCGCGGCGCACCATCGGGAGCGGCGTTGGAGACGATCATCTGGCGCACGCGATCGGGGATAGGAGTTTTCAGCCGCCAGCGCACCGCGTCGCCATAGACCTGTCCGGCGGAACGATCGGAGGCAGCCAGCCATGCCACTTCGAACCAGGGGTGAGCTTCCAACATCTGGATGAAGCGCTGACCAACTACTCCGGTAGCGCCAAGAATTCCGATAGGGATCTTCTGCTGTGACATGTTGGTATGAAAAATCAAGTTATATCACGTCCGGACTGCGTGAACAGCGAGATGAGTTTCTGGTTGGCCGGGCTCCGGCTGTGGGGCTTCGATTCCGCATTCGCAAAAACTGCGGATGCTGTGTGCGGGACGACGGCTCCTCTTAGCTATAGGGGTCCTTCGACTACGGCGCGCGAAAGCCGCACGCCTTCGCTCAGGATGACAGCGTTATTTAGCGCTCAGGATGACAAGCGTTATTTAGTGCTCAGGATGACAGGCGTATTCGTCGCTCAAGATGACAAAGGTTTTCGCAGGAGGATTGTTCAGGGGCGAGGAGTCAGGTGCAATGTCGCCGCAATCTCGCGTGCGATCTGATCGATGGTCTTTGCCTCGGTGCTCACGATAAGGTCGGCCTGTCGATAAGAGGGTAGGCGCCGAGAGTACAGAGCGTGGAAAGCTTCTGCGTCTTCTGCCAGCGGGCGGGGATTTTCCGGGCAGCGCGCGCTGGCAGCACGACAGCGGTGCAGCAGTTGGTCCACTGCGATCTCCAGGAATACGACACGGGCGCCGCGCTGGCGCAGCAGGCCGGCGTTTCCCGGCTCTACGAAGGTCCCGCCTCCCAAAGCAATAACGGTAGGAACGGATGTGGACTCAAGTATGCAGCGAAGGGCTTCTGCCTCAAACTTGCGGAAAGCGGCCTCACCCTGGCACCCGAAAATCTCACGGACGCGCAGCTTCTGGCGGTATTCGATCTCGCAGTCCAGATCGCAGGAGCGCCAATGGAGAAAGTTTCCCAGAGCCCGGCCTACGGTGCTCTTTCCTGCCGCCATGAAGCCGGTGAGGGCAACAATGGGTGGCAGCGGTTCGCCGCTATGGAATGGGGAAGGCATTGGGGCGACGGCGCCTAATCAAGAGGCGCGCGAGTTGGCGATGGCATAACGGAGATTGCGAGGGGAATTCTAACACTGGGCTCCGATCACCCAAGAATGGCTCCTACCCCGGATGTGGTAGAGGCGTGCGACCGACGGGGGATGTTCAGGAGTTCGGCATCGACTAATCTTCGCGTCATGCAACTCATTCAGATTGGCGAAACCAAGCAGAAGACGGTCCTGGAGCTGGTGCAGGAGATGGCAGCGCGTCAGCTCGCGGAAATCGAACAACTGAAAACCAGCGCTCTGAGCCGGTCGAAAAGCCGGCATGCGGGGCGGCCCCGGCTGCGTTGCACTTCCGTAAAGCATTCGTCCTGAGCAGTGTTCTGGAAGGGCAGCGGCTGGGCAAGCGCTGGCCGGCACCTTAGAACGATCCTTCCCACTTCCGTGGGATACCTAGGTAGAAAAACTACTGATAGATCAGGGGTTAAGAGGAGTTTGTTTGAAATCCCTAAGCCCTATACTCACCGCGTAATTTCTCCCACCTCCTGTGAGGCCATTCCACCAAGCCTGGTAAGCGATTCCAGGCCTAGGAGCCCGCTGATGTCGTTGCGCCGGTTCATGATTTCGCTGTTTTTCTTGTCAGGGATCACAGTTTTTGCTGAGAGTCGGGGTCTGTCGCCGCAATTGACGATTATTCCAACCACGACCTTAACCGCCGAGACCAGCAATAACACTTCTGCCGCCAATTCGTTTCCGGGATGCGAGATCACCACGGTTACCAACGGGCAGTGTGTCGACAACGGCGACCTCATCGCCAGCAACATAAGTAAGGTTGATGTTCACACCCTGTTGTCACCGTCCCAGCAGGGAGCGAAAATCTATGCCACTTACATTCCTTACTGGGTACATGGCACCCATCCCAACATTGGATATAGCTCGCAGGATCCTCATCAGGTGACGCGAGAGATCACGGACCTTACCAGCCGCGGCTTTGACGGCGTGCTGGTGGATTGGTACGGGCCGGGAAGCTATGAGGAAGGCGCAACCGAGTATCTGAAAACGCAACTGGAAGAACAGAACGTTCTGAATTTTGCTTTGATGATCGATCAGGGCGCCGTCGAGTGGTTCTCCTGCTACCCGAACTGTTCAGCCACGCAGGCTTTGCTGAACATCATCGCGTTCGCGCGGCAGAAGGGCTATTTCGACTCGCCGGTCAGGATCCGGGACTCGGACGGCAAGACCATTGTGAGCCAATTCGGAATGGAAGCCTACAACATCAACTGGACGACCATCGAAAACCAGAATCCCGATCTGGAGTGGGTATTTGAGAACGCGGGAGCGTTTACCAACTCTTACACCATCGGCGCTTACGGCTGGTTGTCGCCCAAGAATCCGTTGCAGCAGGGATACGAAGGTCTGGATTACACCCAGTATTTCCTGGAGATTGCCGACGAGCATCCCTCCAAAAAGAACTGGGCTTCTACCTGGAAGGGATTCAACGACGTGGTGGCAAACTGGGCTCCGCCGGGAGGCCGTCACATCCAGCAACTCTGCGGCAAGACCTGGCTGGACTCTTGGGGCGCCGTCCGCAGCTATACCGGCAGGCTGGATGCGGTGCAGGTGGTGACCTGGCACGATTACGAGGAAGGCACGGAGATCCAGAGCGGGATCGACAATTGCGTCACCATCTCGGCCAGCGTCAGGGGAAACATATTGAGCTGGACGGTGAGCGGCGACTCGACGCTGGATCATTACACGGTCTACATCTCGACCGATGGCCAGAATCTTATGTCGCTGGGCGACTTCCTGGTGGGCACGCAATCGCTGAATCTGTCGCAATTCGATCTCTCTCCCGGCTCCTACAAGTTGTTTGTGAAGGCAGTGGGTCTGCCCAGCCTGGTGAATCACATGTCGAATTCAGTGAGTTACAGCACGACGATCGGCACGCCCACGGTCGACATCACGGCACCTTACAACGGCCAACATGCCGGACCGGCTACGAACTTAGTCGTACAGGCTTCGAGTCCCAACGGAAGCATCATGGAATATCAGGTCTACCTGGACGGAGCGCTGGTAAGAACGATTGGTGGAGGGCCCACGTTTCAGGCCTGGATCTCGACCAGCATGGGGCATCACACGATCCTGGTGAAAGCCGAGGATGTGGACCAGCAATGGGGTAGCGCCTCGGTATCAATTGTCCGCACCTACTGAGTCGGGTGAAGGGCGTGCATTACCTCGCTGTCAGCGGCAGTGGGAAGCACCGGTGCTGGAAATGCTGTAGTATCCGAGCGAGGTGTAACGCATGTCCTATCGCAACGGAGATAAGTCCCGGGAGCACCGGTTACGCAAGGCCAAGCAGAAGAAGCGCGAGAACGTTCGCGAACTGGTAGCCAAGACGGAGACGAACGAGAAGGCGCCCGCAAAAGCTTCGGCGAGGAAGGTCTTCCGGCCATTCTGAGAGGATGGCAACCGGTCTGCGACGCCTCTAAGCTCACCCTCTCGGGGAGCGGCGTTTGGTCAGATGCACTTCGGAGCCATGGCGCTGGAAGCTGACGTCATCCATCAAGCTGCGCATCAGGCAGATCCCCCGCCCATGTCCGGTGAGATTAAGCTCGGCGGCCGATCCATTGAGCTTTGCCAGGTCGAATCCCACGCCGGGATCGCGAATCACGATGCTGATTGCCGCATCGTCGATCTGTACCCAAGCCTGGACCGACTTGCCGGGATCGTTCCGGCAGCCATGTAGTACGGCATTAGCCAAAGCTTCCTGCAGGGCCAGAAAAATGTCGATTTCTTCCTGCTCGCCCGAACAGTACTCGCGGACGAAGTCCATCATGTGGTCGCGGGCAGCGATCATGGAGATCGAATCCCCGGTAAAGAGGAACTCTTTCGAGACCGGCGGCTGTTTAACGGATCGATGAGCGTCGAGCAAAAGATCTTTCTACATCATGCAGTCATGGCTTGCTGAGTGTCGTCAGCATAGTCGTCCTCGTCGTCCAGCCCGGCTTCGGTGACAACGGAATACGTAACCCGCAGGACCGGAAGCAGGTTTGTCAGAGCCAACAACCGGCGTACACAGCGCGAAGGGTTAGCGATGGTCAGCAGCCGGTTCCGCTTTTGAGCCCAGCAGTGGAGTTCGGCGAGAAGCCCCAATCCTGCCGCATCGATGGCATGGATCTCGCGCAGATCGAGCACCAGACGCCGTTCCGCCCGGGCAATCGCCATGCACCTTAAGGTCTCCGATTCCACGCCCAATACAATTCTGCCGCAGCAGCGAAGGTTAGCTGCCGCCCCTGAACTTTGAACATCAACACTCAACATATCGAGTCCTGAAAACCCTCTGCCTGACACTCGTCAGGGCGGAATAGATGGTTTTGCCGGCGGGTTGGTTTGCTGCTTCAGTATGCCGGATTCTGATTGCAGGAAGATGAAAATGGAAAGCCGGGTGAACAGAGAGTAAGCAGTAAGAGCAGTTATTGCTTGCCCGCCGATGGCTGCAGTTTTGCGAAATCAGCTTTGGCCTGGTTCAGGAGTGGAATATCGGGATCAGCGTCTTTCCAGAGCGCAAAGAAATCCTGGTATGACTTGAGGGCGGCTGCGCGGTCGCCCGCCGCGGCTTGAGCTTTTCCTAGCTGCAAATGAGCCAGAGCTGCCAGCGGAAAATTACCAACAATTCCGCGATGGTCGAGTATCTTCTGGAACTCGTCGGCGGCTTGTCCCTGGCCTGATTGCAGAAAGGCCAGCCCGCGGAGGTAGGCCGGGTAGAGGCTGCCGAACGCGGCGACACCGGCCGCCGGGCTGCTGCCTAGCTCGTAAGGCTCGGCTACTTTGAGGAGGGCAATCGCGGCATCCGGGTCGGAGTTTCCCAGCGCGATGGCCGCCCGGATGGCGGGCAGCCAATAGTTCTGGATCATGGTATCGAGCGGGAACGCCTTGTCGAGGTTGTCGGCCAGCTGTTGCGCCCGGCCTGCATCTTCAGCGCGCGCCAAAGCCAGTGCCGCCTTCACTTCCACGTCTGGCTCGGAACTGAAGGCCAAAGCGTCTGCAGCCTTCTGGCGAGCCCCGGCGAAGTTGCCGATCTCGGCTTCCCTTAAGGCTTCATTAGCTCTCCATTGCGCGGCTGCTTCCGGCGCGTTGCTGTGCCTGGCCGATTGCACCGCACCATCGGAAAGTTGACGGGCTTTGGCAAGGTGGCCGGAATATGCTTCGGTATCGGACTGGGCAGACATCAGCCGGTCCTCCAGGAAGGGCTTGCCCATGGCCCACGCCATCTGCTCCTGCATGGCGGCATTGTCAGCCTGAAGGAATGCCAGCGAGTACCTAAGCTCGCGCAAGGGGGGACTATCACTTTCTCGGCGTGCCTGTTCGACAAGCGCCTGGGCTTCCGCCAGCCGGTTCAGGCAAATGTAGACACCGATCAGGTTGTAGTCGGGATGGCCGGACAACCGAATGCGCTCCAGCATCTCGGTCTCAGCCTTTTTGTAGCGGCCGAGCTGGGTGTAGATAAAACCTAGAATGCCGTGCGGTTGAGGATCTTCGGGATAAGTCTGAATCCACTCCGAATAGGTTTGAACGGCCTTCTCCGTCTCTCCGGTAACAAGCAAGTAATGATATCCCTCGATCTGCAATCGCTCGCGCAGGCTTACCCGGTCGCGCAGTTCATAAGCCTTATTAAAGTTTTCAATTTCTGACTTGGTGTCGCCGAGATTGCGGTAAACCACTCCCAGAGATGCGTAGGCGCGAGCGAAGTTTGGGTCCAGCTCGAGCGCGCGGCTAAAAAGAGGAATCGCGCTGTCGGGCTGGGCCATCACTTTCTGGGCTTGAGTAAAGGCGTTGAGCGCTTCCAGCGAGGAAGTCGTAGCTTTTTCCAGGGGCGCGTTGAATTTCTCCACCGAGGGCCGGGACTCGCCCAACTTGTTGCGCAGCTGATTAGCCGCCTGCCCCAGGGCCTTGACCACCTGATTACGGTTCTCGGCTTCGATCTCGGAGCTGGCAATGGTATCGCCGGACTGGCAACTGGTCGCCTTCAGCGTAATCAGGTAGTGATCACCGATGGCTGCAATGGCGCCCTCCAGCAGCAGCTTGTTGTTGTTGCGCAGGCAGATCTCGTTGGCGACGGTTTTGGTAAGGCGCTCGCCGGCTGGGCGGTTCATCAACTTTAGAGTCTCGGCCACATTGCGATCGGAGAGCAGGGTGAGGAACGGCGACTGTTCCAACTGGATCGTCAAGGCCTGTTTCAAGGTGTCGTCGAATACGGGGTCGCTGGTAGCGTTGTTGAAGTCGGCCAGGACAGCCGTTTCCTTTTCGGTGAGGGCGCCGGCCCGTTGCGAATGCCAATAGAGGATACCGGCAACCAATGCGGCAACCGATACGGCGATCACTGTGACCCGGAACCAATGGCGGCGATCCCTGGTCGCAGAGGCCAACGCAGGATCGGCCCGGGCGGAGGCAGCGGCCAAGGCAGGGGCGGCAGCAGTTGCGATTGGACTGGCGGCAGGTGAGAGCGCCGGAACTATGCTCACTTCTGGCTCTGCCCCAGCAACTGGGGTGGGAAGGGAAGGCAATGCGCCCTGCATGCCAGACTCTGACTCGACGACGGAGAACTGGACTTCGATGGTCTTAACCTTGACTGGAGCCAGGAAACGATAGCCCCGCCGCGGAATGGTTTCGACGTAGACCGGCTTGTCGGTGTTATCGCCCAGCACGGTGCGGATCTGCTTGATGCACTGGTTCATCCCGTGCTCGAAGTCGACGTAGGTTTCGCCTCCCCAGACCTGCTGCCGGATTTCTTCACGGGTAACGATCTGTCCGGCCTGACTGGCCAGTAACGCCAGAATTCGGAAGGGCTGAGGGGCCAGTTTGAAGTGGACGCCGTCTTTGCGCAGTTCTTCGGTGGCGAGGTTCAGCTCGAAGATGCCGAAGCGAAGAAGTTTCTGCGTGGCGCCCAAGAAACCACCCCTGACGAACTTGATTGGGCGCGATTATACGCCAGCGTCCCGCCTGCCCAGTATTCTTTCTGTCCGTCGACGCTAAGAGTTAACTAGTGGCTTCTCAACCGCTTAGCCGCTGACCTGAAACTTACCTCGCACTGATCCCCAACTTATTTGCAAATAACCCGGCAAGCATTGATCGCCTGAACCAAGCGGCGCATTCTGCGCTCACGAAAGCGAGGTTCACACATGAAAAGCGATCTACAGGAAATGTACCAGGCGACGCAGACCCTGTTCGAAGCTTTCTGCTATCTGCAACCCCGGATGCAAAGAGAGGTAGCGGCTGAGGAGCCCTTAAACGCCGAGACCCTGGCGGGATGCGTATTGCACGCCTGCATGGCGAAGCTGATGGGCGAAATCCGGCAGCGCCGCTCAGGGCCCCGCATAAACCTGGCGGTTTGAAGATCCGCCTATCGCTATCTAAGCGCGAACTTCACGGTTCGCACAACCATTACCCCGGCGCCGCCCTGCATTCCGAACGTCGCCAAACCCGCAGCAAAGTACCCGACACCGTCGGGTGCTGAGAGGAGAACGAAGATGCTGGATCGAATCTTCACTTTGGAGAACTTACTCGCGGCGAGCGCGATGCTCGTCGCCGTCCAGGTCATGTGGCGCTCGACCAGCGCCGTTCACGCCGACGTTTACTCGACGCGTCGCTGGAACAAACGAACCACCTAGGCAGAGGGACGCGAAGGTCGTCGAGCTTCGCGGTAATGCACAAACGACGGTCCCAAGTCCGTCGCGCGTAGCAGAAGAGCAGCAACCCGTGACCAAAGGAGGTCATCATGAAAACGCAACTTCGTCTCGCTTGTCTTTCTCTGCTGGCGGCTATCTGTCTGACTCTGGCCGCCGTTCCCGCCCTGGCGCAGCAGGACCTGTATGACAACGGTCCGGTGAACGGCGAGGTTAGCGCCTGGCAGATCAACTTCGGCTTCGCAGTCTCAGACGAAGCTAAGGTTGCCAATGTCAGCCGCTCCAACGTTAAGAACAACATCGTGGTCTGGGTTCAGCCGAACGACATCCCGACGTCGATTGGTTGGGCGTTGGGTACCACTCCGTTCAGCACGAACATCGCGTCCGGGACTTCCCCTCTGACCATTACCAATTCGTTCGTCAACCAGTTCGGGTACGACGTGGATACCGTCAGCTTCTCGATGGGGACGCTGAGCCTGGCTGCGGGCAATTACTGGGTCACGCTGGAAAACGCGACTACAGACGACGGCGAGCCGGTTTATTGGGATGAAAACAGCGGCGTGGGCTGCCAGTCACCCGGTTGTCCTTCGCAGGCACAGGAGAACGGGGTCGGCACCATTCCTTCAGAGACCTTCACGCTCGAAGGCACTCCGGCCGGAACCACTCCGGAACCTAACACCTTGGCGCTGCTGGGCTCGGGCTTTGTGGGACTGGCGGCTTTTCTGCGCTGCAGAAGTCGCGGGTAAACGGGGCGCTTCGGAACCGCGCGCACTTTGTCGAGGCGAACGCCAGCGTTCGCGAACCGCAACCCGGCGAAGGTCCAGACAAAGACAGTCGCCACAACCGTGACCAAAGGAGGTCATCATGAAAACGCAACTTCGTCTCGCTGTTCTCTCTCTGCTGGCGGCTAGCTGGCTGACTCTGGCCGCCGTCCCAGCCGCCGCACAATATTGGACCTATGACAACGGTTCAGCCAACACATCGGACAACGGCGCTCCTATCAGCGGCGCCGGAAACTTTGTTACCGACTCGGCCGCGGTCGTCAATACCAGCCGCTCCAACGTCAAGAACAACTTCACAATATGGGTCGAGCCGGGAGACACGCCGACTTCCATCAGTTGGCTGTTCGGCACCACTCCGTTCAGCGGGAATGTAGCCTCGGGTACCTCACCTCTGACGGTTTCGAACTCGTTTACTAACGAATTTGGGTACCAGGTGGATTCCGTCAGCTTCTCGATGGGGACGCTCAACCTCACTGCGGGCAATTACTGGATCACGCTGGAAAACGCAACCACAGCGGAGGGCGGCCCGGTTTATTGGGATGAAAACAGCGGCGTGGGCTGCACGTCACCCGGTTGTCCTTCTCAGGCCCAGGAGAGCGGGATCGGCACCATTCCTTCAGAGACCTTCACGCTCGAAGGCACTCCGGCCGGAACCACTCCGGAACCTAACACCTTGGCGCTGCTGGGCTCGGGCTTTGTGGGACTGGCGGCTTTTCTGCGGTCCAGAAGTCGCGGGTAAACAGGGCGCTCCGGAACCGCGCGCACTTTGTCGAGGCGAACGCCAGCGTTCGCGAACCGCAACCCGGCGAAGGTCCAGACAAGACAGTCGCCACAACCGTGACCAAAGGAGGTCATCATGAAAACGCAACTTCGTCTCGCTGTTCTCTCACTGCTAAGCGTCATTTGCCTGGGGCTGGCCGTGGTTCCGGCTTCCGCTCAAATGACTCTGTATGACAACGGCCCGGTGAACGGACAGGTCAACGGCTGGCAGATCAATGGCGGTTTCAGCGTCAGCGACAGTTTTACTTTGTCGTCCGGCAACAACAATTCCCAAGTCAATGGGGCCGGACCTTATGCCGCCCGAGTCAGCAATGAACTGGAAAACGTCACGTTCAGTGCGTGGGTGGCACCGGGCGACACGATCACGTCGGTGGGAGTGCAGATCGGTACCTCGGCGTTTGGCAACTCACTGTTTGACGCAACCGTCAGCTTGGCCCAGGCGAACTGCTTCACTAACAGCTTCGGATTCGATGTCTGCACGGAGAGCGGCAACTTCAACGGCCCCACTCTGGCCAACGGAAATTACTGGCTAACGTTGAGCAACGCGACCGACACGGCCGGCGCCCCGATTTACTGGGACGAGAACTCCGGCATAGGTTGCCAGTCGTCGGGCTGTCCCTCGCAGGGGCAGCAGAGCGGCATCGGCACCATTCCCTCCGAAACCTTCAGCCTTTCAGGCACGACGGTGACGGGCGGATCGACGCCAGAGCCCAGCAGCTTAGCTCTGTTCGGCTCAGGCGTGCTCGGCTTGGGTGCATTGCTGCGGCGGAGAATTCCGCGATAACCCGGGCGCCACTTGCGGGGACGAACCCTGGTCCCGATGAGGAGCCGCTACGCGGTGCGGTCGCTCCTCAGCAGTTCACAAGTTATCGCCGCCACAACCAATGACCAATAAGGAGATCACCATGAAAACGCAGAGCAGCAAACAGCACAGCAGCGCAGTCGCAGTTCAACCACCAACCACGTTCGCTAAGGAAGGTCGCATGAAAAAGCAGAGATCCACCACGCTGAAGCTGGCCATCCTGTTCGTGATGGTCATCACGATGGCGCTGTCGGCGGCCGCGCAGACCGTTTACATGGTGTCGCAAGACAATGTTTGCGAAAACAATCCGCTATGCGACACAAACACGCTTTGGACCTTCCCGTACAACGCTCCGGCAAGTGCGGTTTCAATTGGAGTAACCGGCGCCGAGATCCGCGGACTGGCTTTTGACAACTACAACAACACGGTGTACGGGATTACCGCGCAAGGCGAGTTGGTCACGGTGAATCTGGTCACCGGTGCGACCAGCCCGCCGCTGATCACATTGAATTCCACTTCGAATGAATGGAGTGGCCTGACGTTCAACGGACAGGACATTCTGTATGCGGTGAACGGCTATGGGAACAACGAGCTGGTTGCCATCAACCTGGCCAATAGCCCGCCCACCTCGACGATCCTAGGCAGCACGATTTTCACGACCAGTGGCGGACAGCAGATTCCGCAGCAGATTCTGGGCCTGGCTTACGGTGCCAACGGTGCTCTTTATGGCAGCGACCGCAACATCGATAATGTCGTGACCATCAGCACCGTAAACGCCGCCGTCAGTTTGCCGTACCCGCAGACGGCCGGCATCAACAACCTGCAGGAAATTGGTTTCGATCCCTTGGGTAACCTTTACGCTGTTTATGACCACCAGTCCGCCAGCGATAATGCCGGCTTCGCTAGTTTTAACTTTACGACCGGCATGGCGACGGAAGTGGGAGGGTTGCCGTTCCAGATCGATTTCAACGGCTGCTGTGGAAACGGTACGTATGGCGCGGGCGGCTTCGCTTTCGCTTCGGCATGCCTGGCGCCTCCGAGCAATATGATTGCCTGGTATCCCCTGGATGTTCCCAGTAGCTCCAACAACAATCAGCAACCGGACCTGGCCAACGGCAACACTTCGACGTCGTACGGAAGTCCTCGGGCTTTCAGCGTCGCCGGCGAAGTAGCAGGCGCGTTGTCGTTCAATGGAACCAACGATTACCTGAAGGCTGCGGATCAAGCCCAGCTGGATATCGCCGCGAATCAGGATTTGTCGCTTGATGCCTGGGTAAAAATCAGCAGCCTGAACCATGGCGTAGTCTCCATCGTCGACAAGCGGCAGAGCAGTCCGCTTCAGGGATATCAGTTCTTCCTGTACAACGACCTGCTGGGACTGCAACTGGCGGACGGCAACGGCAGCCAGGGCTACGACAATTACGTGTCGACGACCGCGGTTCCGGCCGACAATCAATGGCATTTGATCGCGGTCACGACGCAGCGAAGCTCGAACACTTGCGGAAGCGCTTGCGGGACCTGGTATCTGGATGGGACCGCTGTAGGAACGTTTGATCCCACGGCCCACCCCGGCTCACTGAGTTCCTCCGGTGCTCCCCTGATGATCGGGGCACAGGAAGCCAGCCTGGGATTGAGCGAATTCCTCAGCGGCGGGCTGGATGAACTGGAAATCTTCAACCGGGCACTGAGCGCGAGTGAGATTCATGCGCTGTATCACGCCGGCCCGGCAGGCAAGTGCAAGTAAGACGGATAACCGCGGACGCTGAATAAACTAATTCGGCGCCGCTAACGAACCCTCCAATAGCGAACCACCCTTTGGGTCATGCCAAAGGGTGGCTTTTTGTTGCGATGAACTTACTGCTGAGCCGGAGGCGTGCTCTTCGGAGTGCCCTTGTGAGTCGCGCCTGCCTTGGCGGGATGCCGTGGATCGGTGATCTTGATGCGAATGATCTTGGGCGGATCGTAGGGACGATCGGTACGCGGATCAGTGGATAGCCGCGCGATCTTCTTGATCACATCAATGTCCTGACACTGGCCGAAGATGGTGTGATGGCCGTTCAGATGAGGGGTGGGAACTTCCGTGATGAAAAATTGCGAACCGTTGGTGTTGGGCCCGCTGTTGGCCATGGCCAGACGTCCGGGCTGGTCGAAGGTGAGGTCGGGACTGAATTCGTCTTTGAAGCTGTATCCCGGATCGCCCGAGCCGGTGCCCATGGGATCGCCGCCCTGAATCATGAAGTTGGGGATCACGCGATGGAAGATAGTCCCGTTATAAAGCGGGACGCCGTGCATCATCTTGCCGGTCTTAGGATCTTTCCAGTCTTTGGTACCGGTCGCCAGTCCGATGAAGTTGGCCACGGTGAGCGGCGCTTTGTCGGGGAAAAGCGTGCAGGTGATATTGCCGGCCGTGGTCTCGAAGACGGCAGTGGGTTCCGGCACGGCCTGCGCGTTTTTCTCCGAGGTTGCATGCTGCTGTGAGGTGGTGCTGCCGGTAGCCTGGGCCATAACGTAGCCGCTCAGGCTGAGACAAAGAAGTGCAGTCCAAAAGTTACGCATGAATCCTCCAAGAACCGTGGGTAGTGGACAGAAGCATTGCTTAAATCAATTTGTATCAGGCACGTCTTTACGACGTGTCATAACCAAAGAATGATGATCTGAGCTGCCGCCCGTCAAAGGGCCCGCAGGGGCTAAAGCCCTGAACTTTGCTGTGTTTCTCCCGGCACGACTAAATAAAGGTCGTGCCCTGACACAAACCTGAGGTATGTGACAGGTTCCGGTTTCACCTCGATGCGCGATCGTTTTGCGCCTGCATTTGTTTCGATGTTTTCTCGACGTCGCCGAAGACGCGCAGCAGGTTGCCGCCAAGAATCTTATCAAGATCGGAGGCCTTGTAGCCGCGCGCGTAGAGCGCCTGAGTAATTTTCGGCAAATCGGCTACGGAGTCGAGTCCCACCGGCGAGCAATCGATGCCGTCGAAATCAGAGCCGAGACCGACGTGATCGACACCGGCGACCTTGACCATGTGATCGATGTGGTCGATGAGATCGCTGAGCGGTGGACGCGGCAGCTTGGGCGCCAGTCGCGCCTTGGCCTCGGCCAGTTCCTGCTTGACCTCGGGCGTCATCGGCTTGATGAACAACTCCTGCACTTTCAGGTAGTCGGGATCGTGCTGCGCAGCCAGCTGCTTCGCCGTGTCAAGATACTTCTGCGAAATGAAGGCGCAATAGAAATTCACCTGGGCGACGCCGTTCTTAGCGGCCAGGGCCTTCAGCATGTCGTCGGTCATGTTGCGCGGCGCGTTGGTGAGGGCGCGCGAAGACGAGTGCGAGGCGATGACCGGAGCCTTGCTCAACTCCAGGGCCTGATAGAAAGTGCTGTCGGCCACGTGCGAGATGTCGACCATCATGCCCATGCGGTTCATCTCGCCTACGACTTCGCGCCCAAACGGAGTCAAGCCGCCGTGGTGCTGGATGCTTTTATCGTCGATGTCGCCGCTGGAATCGCCAATGTCGTTGGTATTGGACCAGGTGAGCGTCATGTAACGCACGCCCAGGCGGTAATAGTCGCGGAGGATGCGGATGTCGCCTTCAATGGCGTGGCCGCCTTCGACGCCCAGCAGGGCCGCGAACTTATGCTCGCGATGCGCGGTGAGGATGTCCTGGGTGCTGAAGGCCATCATCATTTTGTCAGGATGGCGGCGAGCCTGCTCGTAGACCGAGTCGATCATGTCGAGCGCGCGCTTGGCTTCGTTGCCCTTGTTGGCTTTGGGCTCAACCCAGATGGAAAAGAATTCAGCGCCCAGATTGCCGGCCTTGATCTCGTTGAAATCCATGTAGCCGGTGCCGGCGGGTTGGGAGAGATCGAAATTCTCGTCGACGAAGCGGCCCGGGGTGTCGGCGTGAGTGTCGATGATGATGGCCGAATCGTGGATGGCGCGCCAGTTTTGTTGGGCGGAAGACTTGGATTTTATCGGCGCCTGAGTTGGCGCCTGAGCCATCAGGAGAGTGGGGAAGAGCAAAGCAGAAGCGAGCAGCCGGGGAGGCATTGGCATGAATTGAGTGTGAACTCCGAAGAGAATATTGGTGCGCTTGGATTGTAGCTCAGCGGGCATTATCGCGGGGTGGAGGAACCGCAGATCCCTCGGCTGCGCTCGGGATGACAGACTAAAGCAGGTCCTCCGCTGCGCTTCGCTCCGGTCGGGATGACAGACTAAAGCAGGTCCCTCCGCTGCGCTTCGCTCCGGTCGGGATGACAAACTAAAGCGGGTCACTCGTGAAGCGCGGAAAACTTTCGCGATACAATGCCGCCAACTTTATCGGCAGGAGGATAAAAATGGGGCGACCGGTGGTGCATTTTGAAATTGGGTGTCGCGACAAATCGCGCACGGCTGAGTTCTTCGGCAAGATGTTTGATTGGAGCATGCAGGAGGCGGGTCCGGCGACCATGATCGATACCGCGGCGGGAGCGGGGATCAATGGACATCTCACATCGCTCGGGCACGAGCCGCAGAACTACGTGACGGTTTATGTCGAAGTGGATGACGTGCAGGCCTACCTGGACAAAGCGGTTGCCTTGGGCGGCAAGGCGATATTGCCGGTCATTACCATTCCGGAAGGGCAGTTTTCATGGTTCGCCGATCCCGATGGCAATACGATTGGATTGTGGAAGAATACGAAGTGAAGACCGTATGGCAACGGCCTTGAAGCCTGAGGACTTCGAGCTGCACACCGGGGAAGGTGTCAGGGAAACTCTGCTCAAGGGAAGGCGAGGTCCCGCGGCGGCTGAAGCTGCACGATTGTCGGGCCCTTAACGGACGGCCTGAAGGCCGTCCCCTTCGAGACAAGAGTTAATCGTATTTCCTTAGAGGTTCGCTTGGTATAGCAGTCGCGGCTCCTGAATCGAACGGCGGATTCGGCGCTCGACTGAGGCTTGCGCGGCGGGATATAATCTCCCATTGCCCGCACTGTTTCCGCGTGGACGCATTGCCGTGTCTGCCAACAGAGGGGGGCCGTCAGTTGATATTCATTCGAAATCATTCAAACATCCGAGGGTGATGCATGTCAGGCCATTCCAAATGGGCAACAATCAAGCACAAGAAGGGCGCGCTGGATGCCAAGCGCGGCAAGATTTTTACGCGGCTCATTAAGGAAATCACCATCGCGGCCAAGAGCGGTGGCGATCCTGAGAAAAATCCCCGGCTGCGGGGTGCGGTGGCGGCGGCCAAGGCGGAAAACATGCCGGCCGATAACATCAAGCGCGCGATTCAGCGCGGCACTGGCGAGTTGCCGGGCGTCTCGTACGAAGAGATCACGTTCGAAGGCTACGGGCCGGGCGGGGTCGCGATCCTGGTGGAAGTGTCGACCGACAATCGTAATCGCACGGTCAGCGAGATGCGGCATGCCTTTTCCAAGAATGGCGGGAACATGGGCGAGGCCGGATCGGTGGCCTGGATGTTCCATAAGAAGGGCGACATTGTGATTGCCAAGTCGGCGGCCAAGGAAGACGACCTGATGAACCTGGTGCTGGAGGCCGGCGCCGACGATCTGAAAGATGATGGCGACAATTGGGAAATCCTCTGCGACCCGTCGATCTATGAGCAAGTGCTGGAAGCGGTGAAGAAGGCCGGCATCACGCCTGAAGTGGCGGAGATTGGCATGGTCCCGCAGAATTACACCAAGCTGGAAGGGCATCAGGCGAGCACCATGATCCGGCTGCTGGAAGCGCTGGAAGACCAGGACGATGTGGAGCATGTGTATTCGAATTTCGATATCGATCAGAAGCAGCTGGAAGAGGTGGCGGGGTAGGGCAGCAGTTGGCAATTAGCACTTGGCATTTGGCAAGAACGTGACGACCGCTCTTCGGGGCGGTCGTTTTTGTTTTGGAAGAGCGATTCACCACAGAGGCACGGAGACACAGAGGGTGAATAGGGGGCCTTCGACTCGCGGCGCTCGCTCAGGATGACAGCCTTTGTCGCTACAGGGAGCGGTCTTGTAGGAATTGTCATTACGAGCGCCGATTTTGGCGGGAGGAATCTGCTGTTCCGCGCCGAGGGAGGAAAGCAGATCCCTCGCTGCGCTCGGGATGACAATACGGTGGGTGTGCCGCCATGAGACCAGAGCAGATCCCTCGCGGCGCTCGGGATGACAATTACGCGGGGTATGCTGTGCAAGAGATCAGAGCAGATCCCTCGCTGCGCTCGGGATGACAATACGATGGGTGCTGTGCGAGGACGAAAGCAGATCCCTCGCTACGCTCGGGATGACAATACGGTGGATATGCTGTGCGAGGGAGGAAAGCAGATCCCTCGCTACGCCCGGGATCACAATTACGGTGGGGATTCTGGCGTCGAGTAATCCCCATTCGCACCGAGCAGTAGATCTCGACGATGGTTGTGAGCATCTGTCGTACATCGGCTGGCCATTTACAATGTTTGCAGCATGAAATCTCGCCGGATACTGCCCACTTTTTTCATCTGCCTGCTGGTTCTGATCGCGGTGGTTATGGCTGCGTGCAATAAACAGCAGACACCGTCTGAAGCGTCTGCCGACGTCAAGCCGGCGCCGGCCACCAGTGCTGCGGCGCCTCTGGCCCCGAGTTCGTCGCCATCGGAGGCGGCAAGCAGCGCGCCCAAACCCGACATCAACGGCAATCACGTGATGCAGTACGTGAAGGAAGTGGTGGCGTTCGGCTCGCGGCCGCCGGCCAGTCCGGGACACGCCAAGCTGGAACAGTATCTGGTGAGCAAGCTGAACGGTATCGAGGTAGAGCAGGATAGGTTCACGGCGCAGACGCCGGTGGGCAAATTTCCCATCAATAATATTATTGCGAAGTTCCCAGGCAAGAAGGACGGCATTATTGTCGTGGCCGGGCATTATGACACCCTGTATTCTCAGCCCAAGTTTGTGGGCGCCAACGATGGCGGCTCGTCGACCGCGCTGCTTCTGGCTCTGGCCGATCAGTTTCGCGGCAAGGAGCTCGACGGCTATAGCGTGTGGCTGGTGTGGACCGACGGCGAAGAGGCGTTCGTGAACTGGACCGCCACCGATAGCGTCTACGGTACACGGCAGCTGGCACAGAAATGGCAGCAGGACGGGACGGCAAAGAAGATCAAGGCGTTCATCCTGGTGGACATGATTGGCGATGCCGATCTCGACATCCTGAAAGACACGAACTCGACGCCGTGGCTGAATGATCTGGTGTTCCAGGCGGCCAGTAACCTGGGGTATCAATCGCATTTCTTCCAGCAGACAACGGCGATGGAAGACGATCACATTCCATTAGCCAAGATCGGCGTGCCGGTGGTGGACCTGATCGATTTTACGTATGGCTATCACAATGTGTTCTGGCACACGCCGGAAGACACGGTGGACAAGCTGAGCCCGCAGTCGCTGGCCATCACCGGAGATGTCGTGCTGGAGACGATTCGGCTGGTGAACGCGAAGTAGGGTGGGCCTTTTTAAGGAGAAGTGGCCGCAGGTTTTTCCAACCTGCGATTTGCAGGTCGATGGCCTGGATTTCCGCGGGAGGAACAGCAGGTCCTTCGACTCCGCTGCGCTGCGCTCAGGATGACAACAAGAGCAGATCCTTCGACTCCGCGCGAGCAAAGGCGGCTCGCGCTGCGCTCAGGATGACAACAAAGAGCAGGTCCTTCGGCTCCGGCGGCGAGGCGCCACCTGCGCTCAGGATGACAACAAGAGCAGGTCCTTCGGCTCCGCGCGAGCAAAGGCGGCTCGCGCTGCGCTCAGGATGACAACAAAGAGCAGGTCCTTCGGCTCCGGCGGCGAGGCGCCGCCTGCGCTCAGGATGACAACAAAGAGAATGCGCGCTTGGTCGCGCTTGCGCGTGAGTCGAGACGGGTCCGAAGAACGCAGATCCCTCGGCTGCGCTCGGGATGACAGTTGATAAGGTTTGTGGTCGAGGAATCAGGTCGATCGCGACGTCCGCTGAAAACCCTCTCGCCGAATTGATTTATTTCAAGCCGTCTTACTTCAGCCCGACGTAGATGTCGACTTGCGCGTTGTTGGGATCGGCGGCGCGCTGATCGTATACCTCAAAGTCGGCTTGATAAGCGCGCTGGCCGTTTTGCGGAGACTGGTAGTAAGCCCAGATTTGTTTCCAGGTGTCGACCACGACTTTAATCACCGGGCCGCGCTCGGTGGTGAAGACCGCATAACGGCCTGCCGGGACGGTCTTGATCACCATGCCATCGGGGATCGTAGGATTGGGAATCGGGCGGACCTTGGCGCCCAGGATGAGAGTGTATTGACCGTTGGCGTCGCTGGTGTAGTCGGTGTAGACGGCGTAGATGGTTTGATCGACGCGGTTGGGAATCTTGTTGATCAAATTTTCGCTCATGAAGCGATGCCATTGTTTGCCGATGATGGCGTCGGGACCAGCCTCTTTGGCGTTGTTGGTGCTGGTTGCGATTCCGATCACCTGGAAGGGCTGCTGCGTGACGATTCGGGGTTGCAAAGTTGTCTCCGTGAGTGCGGCGCTGGCCAGGACGAGGGCCACGGCAGCCAGAGGGATCGTGCGGAAGCGGGTCAGAGCGCGAAGCATGGATCAGGCTGATTCTAAATCGTGAGGCGGCGGAAGAGAAATTTGCGGCGAAGCGAAAGTTTGCGCGGAGGAACCGCAGGTCCTTCGGCTGCGCTCCGGATGACAAAGACCAGTTGTCAGTAGTCAGTTATCAGAAAAAACAGGTCGGCCAGATCACGCGGATCCCAGGTTAGCCCAACTGAGGGGCGAACCTGGGGCACAAGCGTTCGGGAGGACGCCTGCGCTGAGCGTCTTGGGGAGCGGAACGGTTTTCGCCGTGAGGCGGGACACGATATCCTGTCTGCATGGTTCTGGAAGCTTCTGACATTTTTTCATTGGACGTAGTGGTGATTGGGGCGGGGCCGACCGGACTGGCCTGCGGCATCGACGCCAAGCGCGCCGGTTTGACGGTGGCCAATATCGACAAGGGCTGCCTGGTCAATTCGCTGTTCAACTATCCCAGCAACATGACGTTCTTTACCACGCCGGAGCTGCTGGAGATCGGCGACATTCCGTTTTGCAGTCCGAACCAGAAGCCGACGCGGCAGGAAGCGCTGGAGTATTACCGCAAAGTCGCCGAGCACTATCAGCTGGACGTGCGGCAGTACGAGCCGGTGTCGACGGTGGAGGGCAGCGACAATCATTTCGTCGTCCACACCACCAACCTGCACGGGCATAAGCGCGAATATCATGCGCGCAAGCTGATTGTGGCCACCGGTTATTACGACCGGCCGAACTACATGAACATTCCGGGCGAAGACCTTGCCAAGGTGATGCACTATTATCGCGAGCCGCATCCGTTTTTCGCGCTGAACGTGCTGGTGATTGGGGGCAAGAATTCGGCGGCGATTGCGGCGCTGGAGTTGTGGCGGCACGGGGCGCACGTGACCATGGTGCATCGCGGACCGGGGATTGGCCCGTCGGTGAAGTACTGGATCAAGCCCGACATTGAGAATCGCATCAAGGCGGGACAGGTGAACGCTTATTTCAATTCCACGGTGCGCGAGATCACGCTGGAGCATGTGGTGCTCGATACGCCGAACGGGGAAGTGACGCTGGCGAACGATTATGTGTTTGCGCTGACCGGATACCATCCCGACTTCGAGTTTTTGTGTGGGCTGGGAGTCAAGCTGAGCGGCGAGGCGGACAAGAAGCCGGTGGTCAATCACGAGACGCTGGAGAGCAATGTGCCGGGGATTTATCTGGCGGGCGTGATCGTTGCCGGAATACGTACCAGCGAGATTTTTATCGAGAATGGAAGATTTCACGGTCAGATGATTGCAGCTGATTTGAAGCAGAAGCTGAAAGCGGATGCGGTGACGGCGTAAGTGGCAGGTTCTTCGCCAGGTGGAGAAGCAGATCCCTCGCGGGCTGAAGCCCGCTCGTGATGACAAAAAAGCAGTTGTCAGTGGCCGGTTGTCAGTTGTCAGTAAAAGGAGATCCCTCGCGGGCTGAAGCCCGCTCGTGATGACAAACAAATGAGCCTGGACGGCGCAGCTGAAGCTGCGCCCCTTCGAAATCGCTTCATGCCGGATATTTCAGCAGCCGCTTGAGGCCGTTCGCTCATACAAGGTGGAAAAGCAGATCCCTCGCTGCGCTGGTGATGACAAAAAGCAGTTGTCAGTGGCCGGTTGTCAGTTGTCAGTAAAAGCAGATCCCTCGCTTCGCTGGTGAAGACAAAGAGCAGTTGTCAGTAGAAGCAGATCCTCGCCGACAGAAGCCCGCTGGTGATGACAAAAACAAAAGAGCCCAGTGGAATGCGCCCTCAGCCAGCGTGCTATTGAATGACGACCTTTTCGCCGCCGAGTTGTTCGGAGATCAGGCGTGAGATCAGTTCCTTCAGCGACTCTCCAGTCTTGGGGAGGACGAAGTCGTTCTTATCGTCGGACCAGTCGAGCTTGAAGCTGGTGGACAGCGCCGAAATCCAGATCTGGCGCACGGGCGCGTTGGGGGAGATGACGAAGCGGCCGGGCGGCTCGTCGAAGCTGATGTGCAAGGCGCCGGAGTTTTCTTCGACTTCGAAATCGGAGTCGCCCTCAGCAGCGTAGAGACTGCGCTTCAGATTGTCGAGCGATTCGTCGGCGTGCCGGCGGAAGGATTGATCGTCCATGCAGGGATTATAAAGCCGCCGCGGTTCGCTATTCGCTTTTCGGCCCAGCAACGGGTTTGCAAAATTTGAAGGATTGACGATGGTGGGCGCTCGACTGGATATGTGTCGTCCCCAAGGGACTCGGGATCATTTCCAGCCTACCCAGCGCTGAAGCGCTGGGCTATCTTGTCGCCGTCCCGCAGGGCGGGACTCGATCGTTGGTTGGTATACCCAACCCGCTTAGCGAGCTTAAAAGTGTGCTTAAGAAAACTGTGGCGTCCCTACGGGACTCGGTTTCATTTTTTCTGCTTACCCAGGACTCCGCCTTCGGCTAGAAGCGGAGCCGCCCTACGGGCTGGATTTTCGAAGGGCGCAATTTGTTGGCGACCTAGCTTCGTAATGCGTGGCTAAAAACGGCCAGCGAGTCAAGGGAGCTCGATCCCGATCGCACGTTACGAAAAGCAGATCCCTCGCTGCGCTCGTGATGACAAAATCAGCAAAAGAGGCTCGGACGGGGCACCCGGTTTTTCGCGCGTGCGAAGAGACAGCAGGTCCTTCGACTCCGCTGCGCTCCGCTCAGGATGACAGGCGTTGTTTCGCTGCGCTCCGCTCAGGATGACAGGCGTTGTTTTTGTCGCTCGGGAAGACGAAGCTGTGTCGCTGCGCGGGGTGGCAGTGAGTCAGGGAACATCCCCGATTGTGCGTGACGAAGGGCAGATCCCTCGCTGCGCTCGTGATGACAATATGAGTGCCTGGTGGCTAAGCGGTCAAATTGCTACTAATTTTGGCTGATGGCTGAAGGCCGATGGCTGAGAGCTGACGGCTGAGAGCTGATGGCTGAAGGCCGATGGCTGAGAGCTGACGGCTGAGAGCTGATGGCTGAAGGCCGATGGCTGAGAGCTGATGGCTGAAAGCTATTTGCAGTTGTTCACGCCGCGCTCGATGGCGGTGCCTTCCTCGTAATCGTTCCAGGTTTCGATCATGAGGAAGGGAAGTGGGCGCTGCTGATCGTAGTAGCGGCGAAAGAGACGCAGGGTGTCGGCGAAGGTGCGGCCGCATTGCGCGCTCATCTTGCGATTCTGGCTCCAGCTGGCCTTGGAGTCGTCAAAGCCGGGCCAGGCCGCTCCCACTGCGATTTTGTTGGGATAGTCGGCGACCATGGTCTTGTAGAAGCTGTCGAGATATTGCTGGCCCCAGTTGCTGCCGTCGGCTTGCCAACCGGGCTTGCCGGGATTGATCCAGGCATAGAAGCCGTCGAAGGCGCTGGCCTCGCTCGCGCGCACATCCTTCATGATCAGCAGCGGCGGGTCGTCCCAGGAGTTAACGGTCTGGTGAACGCGGTTCCAGTCGGTATGTCCGCCTTTGGGGAAGATGAAGATCATGGGCCGGCCATCGTAGAGCAGATACGAATCGCGGGGGACGACCGCATGCGGACCGATGTAACGGTCGTAAGCGTATTGCAGATCGGCGAGAACCGCGTCGGTTTCGGAGCCGGGCTCGCTGTCGTTCTCGTCGTACATGATCGCGACTTTAAAGTTCTTTTCCGCCGCGACCTGCTGCATCAGGGTGTAGGACTTGTCTTCGAAGTCGTGATGCTGTCCGTACCAGTTGACGACGAACGCCGCGATGCCCAGCTGTTTGGCCTGGTCAATCTGCTTCTCCATGACCACGCGATCCTGCGAAGAGTAGCCGACATTGATGTGTCCCGGTTGTCCAAACCAGGGCAGATAGGCGGCCAGCATGGTGGGCTGACCCGTACCGTCGATGAAGTTGTTGGCGGCCAGCGTGGAGTGGAGGGTGGCTTGATGACATCCCGTGCAGAGCAGCAGAGTAAGCACCGTTGCCAGCAGGATGGGCCGGCGAAGATGAGCTTGCGTGTCGAGCATTTGGGCCAAGAGAGTTGGATGTGGGATTGGGCTGGAACGTTGGATGGGAATAGGGAATCGGGGTCAGGGGGCGCGATAGGGGTCCTTCGACTCCGCTGCGCTCAGGATGACACATGTTATTCCGATCGCTGAGCAAAAGCGGCTCGGATGGGGCGCCCGGCTGGAAGAGGTACCGATTCTTATTGGCGAGCAATGGACCGCAGATCCCTCCGCTCGGGCTGAAGCCCTCGGTCGGGATGACAAATGTGGGTTGTGATAGAGGTCCCCGACTCGCTGCGCTCGCTCGGGATGACAAGCGTTGTTTTGCTGCGCTCCGCTCGGGATGACAGGCGAGAGTAGGGGTCCTTCGACTTTGCTGCACTCCGCTCGGGATGACAAGCGTTGTTTTGCTGCGCTCAGGAAGGCGGTGATTCACACAAGAAAATCCCCATCCAAGCAACAGCGGCTTGGATGGGGCACCCGGTTTTTCGCGAGTACGACGAGACAGCAGGTCCTTCGACTCCGCTGCGCTCCGCTCAGGATGACAAACGTTGTTTTGCTGCGCTCCGCTCAGGATGACAAGCGTTGTTTTGCTGCGCTTCGCTCGGGATGACAGATGTTTTGTTAGCGGGTAGATCAGAAGTGGTGGCGGAGGTGGCCGAAGGTTTCGATTTGCAGCAGGCGGCCATTGCCGATGCCGGAGCGGACTTCGCCGCGCTCCAGCATCCAGGTGTTGCGATGAGGCACGAAGACGGCATGCAGACCGGCTTCCAGCGCGGGATTGATGTCGGACTGCGGGCTGTTGCCGATCATCCAGGTGAGATCGCGCGCCAGGCCGTACTTTGCGACGAGACCGCGGTAGGCCTCGGCATGCTTTTCGGCGACGACTTCGATGGCGGTGAAGTGCTGCTTCAGTCCGGAGCGTTCGAACTTGCCTGTCTGCTCGGTGACGTTGCCCTTGGTTACCAGAAAAAGATGGTGGCGCTGAGCAAGGTCGGCCAAGGTCTCGGGAACTTCGGGCAGGATTTCCATGGGATGGCCAGCGATGGCGTAAGCGAAGCCGCGAATGGTGTCGTGCAGAGCCGGGGTCAGCGGCTCGACCGAGAGTTGCTCGAAACATGCGACCAGGGCTAGCGCGAAGCTGTCCATGCCGTAGCCGTGCAGGCGAATGTTTTCGCGCTCGACGTCGTAGAGCACCTCGCGAACCTGATCGGGCGTGAACTCGTGATGATTGAGGAACGAGATAAAGTTGGCGATGGCGCGCTCGAAATAAATGTTGTTTTCCCAAAGGGTGTCGTCGGCGTCGATGAGGAGATTCTGGCCGGGCGGGATGCGGTGCATTCGTCTATCTTAACGGCGGTTGCGAGAAAAATCCCGGCCCGGTGACAACTCTTCTCGGCGGTAGAGGTCCTTCGACTCCGCTGCGCTCCGCTCAGGATGACAGCTTGTTTCGTCGCGCTCCGGATGACAGACGTTTGTTGATGTTCAGGATGACGGTGAGTGAGCGAGGACATTCCCGATTGTGCGTGACGAAGAGCAGATCCCTCGCTGCGCTCGTGATGACAAAACAGGGAAAAAGGCTTGGATGGGGCACCCGGTTTTTCGCGAGTACGACGAGACAGCAGGTCCTTCGACTCCGCTGCGCTCCGCTCAGGATGACAGGCGTTGTTTCGTATGCTCGCTCAGGATGACAGGCGTTGTTTCGTATGCTCGCCCAGGATGGCAGACGTTTGTCGTTGCGCGGGTTGGCAGTGAATGAGAAAAGAACAGGCCCGATTGTGCGTGACGAAGAGCAGATCCCTCGCTGCGCTCGTGATGACAAAATCAGCAAAAGAGGCTTGGATGGGGTCCGGTTTTTCGCGAGTGCGACGAGACAGCAGGTCCTTCGACTCCGCTGCGCTCCGCTCAGGATGACAGGCGTTGTTTCGTATGCTCGCCCAGGATGACAGGCGTTTTTCGCTGCGCTCGCCCAGGATGACAACTCCTCTTGGCGGTAGAGTTCCTTCGACTCCGCTGCGCTCGCTCAGGATGACAGACAAAGTTTTAAGGCGTGCCGGGACCGCCTTCGCCCATCAGGCCGGGCGGGGGCGGCGGGATGGTGATGTCGATAGTCTGCACCGGGCCCAGCGTGCTGAGCGGCTTGCCGAATTCGGTATCGTTGCCCACGACCAGGACCGCGAGCTTGTCCTTGTGGACGTACTTGTGGGCGACACGTGCCACATCGTCAGACGTCACCTTTTCCACTTCGCTGCGATAACGCTCCAGGAAGTCGAGCGGATAGTGATAGAACTCGTAGGCCATTTTCTCGCGCAGGACTTTTTCCGGCGTGTCGAAGCGGAAGATGAACGAGTTGAGGATGTCGTCTTTGGCGCGCTTGAGTTCGACGGGCGTGGCGGGATTTTTCAGCAGATCATCAATCTGCTCATCGAGCCCCTGAATGCCGTCGACGGTGGTGGAGCTCTTGGTTTGCATCTCGACATCGGTGAGGCCGGGATGATCCCAACCGGAGCCGACGCCTCCGCCGACATCATAGGCGAGACCTTTTTCGGAGCGCAGCTTGTTGAACAGCCGCGAGGAAAAACCGCCGCTGAAGACTTCGTTCATCACGGTAACGGCGTAATAGTCAGCATTGCTGCGCACGATGCCGAGGTCGAGCAGGTTAATGCTGCTCTGGTTGACGTCGGTCTTGCGAACGAAGTAGAGGCCGGGCTTGGGCTCGGAGAACTTGATGTCGGGCGTCTGGGCCGCTGGACCTTTCTGCCACGATTCGAAGGCGCGACGCAGCCGGGCTTCCATATCTTTGGGATCGAAATCGCCGGTGATGCCGAAGACAATGTTGTTGGGATAGACATACTGCTGATGCCAGTTCAGCAGATCCTGGCGGGTGACCGCGGCTACGGTAGCGTACTGGGGCACGCGGGCGTAGGGATTGTCTTTGCCAAAGGCGATGATGATGCTCTCGCGATGAACGATGGAGCCGACGTTATCGTTGCGGCGGGCGATGCCGGTGTACATCTGCGCCTTGGAGAGTTGCAGCTTGTCTTCGCGGAACTCGGGATTGTGCAGCAGGTCGAGATACATCTCGAACACGGCATCGAAGTCGCCCTTGAGACAGTCGAGCGAAATGCTGGTGGAGTCCGACTGATTGTCGGTCTCGATCTTGGCGGCATGAGCTTCGAGGAAGTCGTCCATCTGGTCGCCGGTTTTCGACTTGGTGCCACCGGTGCGCCAGACTTCGCCATAGAGATCGGTGAGTCCGGCCTTGTTGGCGGGCTCGGAGATGGAGCCTCCACGAATGCGAGCGGTGGCGGTGATCAGCGGAAGCTCGTGATCGGGTTGCAGGAAGATGACCATGCCGTTCGGGAGTTGAATGCGAGTGGGCTCGGGAGGGGTGAAGGCCGGAAGCGGCGGCGCCTGGATTTTGTTCCAGGGCGTGACTTGCTGGGCCGAAGCCAGGGTGGCGAACAAGAGCAAACAGAACAGCAACGCCGGGATGAGAGCTCGCCTTCCCACCCTTTCGCCAAAGTCAGGCGAAAGGATGGGGCACCCGTCTTCATCGCGGGAAGAGACAGCAGGTCCTTCGACTACGCGCCCGCAAATTCGGCGGGCGCTCCGCTCAGGATGACAGCCGTTTTCTTGTTGCTCAGGATGACAGCCGTTTTCTTGTTGCTCAGGATGACACATCGGATTGGAGTTTTCTGAAGCGCTCATTGCTGTTCCGCTCCTTTGCCCGGCATCGGGGAGGGCCGATTCGATGCGGTCTGAGTCTGGATGACGCCGACGGTGCGGTTAGTGTCCTGGAAGACCTGGTTGGACACGCGCCGGATGTCGGCCTTGGTCACCTTGTCGACGCGATCGAGGTAGCGGAAGAGTTCGCGCCAGTCGCCGTAGCGCGTCTGGTAATAAGCGAGCTGCTGCGCCAGTCCTTCGTTGCTGGCGAGGCCGCGAATCAGGTCGGCCTTGGTGCGGGTCTTGAACATTTGCAGCTCGTCGTCGGTCACATCCTGCGTCTTCAGCTTGTTGATCTCGACGGCGATGGCCTTTTGCATCTCGTCGTTGGTGTGGCCGGGAAGCGGCACCGCATAAAACGCGAACAGGTGAGCGTATTTGTTGCCCGGCCATCCGCTGAAACCGGCAGCGGCGGCGGCGATTTGCTGATCGCGCACCAGCGAGCGATACAGGCGCGAGGTGCGGCCGTTGGAGAGAATGTCGGAGATAGCGTCGTACACCGCGTCGTCAGGCGCCAGATAACTGGGCCGGTGATATCCCTCGACATAGAAGGGCTGCGACGGATCTTGCAACTTCACTTCGCGCACCGAGTTTTGCGGCGCTTCGACGGTGTAAGGTTCGGCCGGTTTGGGAGCGCTGGAGAGCCGGCCAAAATATTTTTCGACGATGGGGAAGACCGTGTCGGGATCGAGATCGCCGACCAGGCCGATCACCATGTTGCTGGGAACGTAATAGCGATGGAAGAATTCAGCCGCGTCGGTGGCGGAAAAGCTTTGCAGATCAGACGCGTAGCCGATGGTAGGCCGGTGATAGGGATTGGCCATGAAGGCTGTACCCAGGAACTGCTCGACCAGGCGGCCGGTGGGACTGCTATCGGTACGCATGCGGCGCTCTTCCATGACCACGTTGCGCTCTTTGTAGAACTGGCGCATCACGGGATGCATCATGCGATCGGATTCCAGCGCGGCCCACAGCTCGATTTGATTCGAGGGCATGGAATACATGTAGGCAGTTTCGTCGTAATTGGTGAAGGCGTTCATGCCGACGCCGCCGTGGCTTTCTACGACCTCGCCGAACTGATTGGGGATGACGTACTTGTCGGCTTCCTTGGTCGCATCCTGCCAGGCTTTCTGCAACTCGGCCAGCTTCCTGGGATCTTGACCGACGCGCTTGGTGCGCTCAGCCTCGTAGGCGGTGTAGGCCTGCTCGACTTTTTCCAGCGCGGGCTTCTCGGCAGCGTAGTCGGTGGTGCCGATGTCGGGCGTGCCTTTGAAGGCCATGTGCTCCATCATGTGAGCCAGGCCGGTTTCGTTCAGGGGATCTTGCGCGGAGCCGGTGTCGACTTGGGTGAAGAACGAGAAGACCGGGGCCTCAGGCCTGCGCCAGAGGACGATGGTGAGGCCGTTGGGCAGAGTCTTGACCGAGACTCGCTTTTCGTAGGACGACAAATCCTGAGCAGCGAGCGGCAGGGCCGCCGCCAACAACAGCAGGGCGGCTAGCTGGGTGAATCGGTGTTTCATCGTGGCTCCAGAGGAAGGAAGACGTAAGTCAGGCAAATTAAAACGTTACGCAGAGAAGGACGGGCAAGTCAAACCGAGGAGAGCGTCGCCGGCGCGATGAGGTTGATTAGGGTCGTTGAATTTGCCCAGAAACGCGAAACCCAGCCGACGGGCTGGGACGAGAAGCTGTTGTAAAACTTGACTCTGAATTCATTATAGCATTTTCAGGGCGGGTTTGGGTCAGTGATTTGGGGATTTCTATTTTGATTGGAATGTGCGGGTTAGGAGTAACTGTTGCGTTTCTCATAGTTGACATGGCTTTGCCCAGAAAGGCCAAAAATGAGCGCCTTTCTTGGGCAGAACCTAGCATTTTTGGGCAGACTGGCCATCCTGCTAGTTATTGTCTGTGCTGTTGTATGCAGTGCAAGCGGCAGCGTGATAGTAGTGGGTTCCGGCAATGGTGGGAGCCAAGTAGGTACAAAACTTAGTCCAGTGGGGATCTCCGAAAGCGTCGTAGTATGTTGCCTGACCGTAGATAACAAAGTAGAGACTTCCTTTCTCCAATCCCGCGTAATCTTCCCAATACAGTGGATGCTCTCTTTGACTACCATCCGGGGGGTCAATGACTGGATCGTTTGGATAAATAATACCGCTGGTTATATGTCCAAAAGTGCTTCCAGTGAATTGCGGCGCGGCGTAGCTATCGACTTTCTCTATGTAGTAGTCAAGGGTCACATTCTTTGCGGGTCCCTTGCCGATGTTAACCATTTCAACCGTCTGCTTGAGAACAGGGGTTGCTGCGGTCATGTATGGGCCGGGTGGAGAGTGGGGCGTTATCTTTATCCAAGGTCTCTGGTCTTTCTTGAACACGCTCAGTTGCTTGTAGTAAATGCCGATCTGGATAATACCTACGACAGCAAGTACTACGGTGAACAGGGCGATGATCGAGGAGCTGTTCCTTCTGCTCCACTTCCCGAGTCTTTTCCACCACGATGGCTCTATCTTCTCCTTGGTGGAATTGTCGGTTCCGTTGGATTGTTTTTCTTGATTTACGTCAGCGCTTTTCTGTTCTCCAACAATCTCGTTCATGGGGGGGTTATTTGCATTGTGGCGTCGCTTCTTGTCTTTTCGTTTTCTTTGTTTCTTATTCACGAGGGTTTGAAATGAAAGAAGAATACATGGGGGTCTAATAAGCAAGTGAAAAGTTAGTTCCAGAACACAGGCCCAATACCGAGTTCGTACATTTCATGGATGAGCACGACCAGATTATGACAAAGCACCTTGCAAAGCGTTTCATTGACCATCGCAACGTCGGTCTTGCTCCGCAGGCCGTCTCCGAACTTGCGTTTCATCATACTGAACGTAGATTCGACGTTGGAGCGACGATGGTAGTGGGCAAGGAACTCGTCACGCTTGAACATGAAGTAGTGGAACATCTGCCCGAAGGTTCCACCCGCCGCTCCGGTTGCCGAACCCTTGAACGCGATAAACGGAGTGCCGCCGACCTTGGTAACGGCGTCGGTGTTCGCCAGACTGCCGTAAGCCTTATCCGCCGATACTTCGGAGATGGCGAAATTCTTAGCGGTGGTCTCGACCATCGGCGCGAACATCAGCGTGTCATGCGTGTACATTTCGTCGATTGCGACGGCGGTCACGATGTTGGTTTTAACGCCGCACATGATGTGGCACTTAACCCAATCCTGCTTGACCCGCTCCTTGCCGTACTTCACGTCAAACCAGCGAGTGAAGCGGGAAGTTGTGAAGCCGGAGGAATCGACCGCAAAGTTGGTTTCGACGCTGCGAAGCGGCAAGCTGCTCTGCTCAATCAGGCGGCGAAGCACGGGCGTCATTGCGGGACTTTCAAGGTAGTTGAAAATCGAGTTGTAGTGCGGCGTGGCACTGATGTAGCCCTTCGCTTGTGCGTCCCGCAGATCGCTCATAAAGCGGCGTCCGCTGACCGTCGAATAGACCTTGAAGGCTGCGCTGAATACAGCATCAGACAAGGGCAACCTGGGGCGTCCGGCCCCGCGAGTTTCGGGGTTCTCAATTCCTCGGCACAGGTCGAAAAGCAGACTCAGGAACTTGTCTTTTTCGTTCGTCTGCGCGGCGTTGTAAGCGGGCCACGCTTGCGGATAGGTCGTTTGCTGGCGTGTGAGAGCGATGGTTTCCGTCACCGTGGTGCTTCCGTCCGCGTTATGCTCCCGCCGCATGACGAAAATAGCGGCGTAGATGTGCTTGCAGTTCTGGCGACGTGCCTCATAGTCAGGGCAAGAGCACTCCGGGTTAGTCTGAGCGAGATGCCTGACGGCATAAACGCCCTTCCCGCTTTGCGACGGAACAATCCAGCAATCGCCGTGTTGATGAATCTGCTTGGTGGCCGCAAGTACAATTCCGCGCTGCTCTCTCAGGTCTTCCATAGCAACCTCGATTACCTGAGAAGTATATTACTAGCTAGGTGTATATGTGTCAAGGATAATATATCACTTGACAGTATATTATTATCTGGTATAACCTCAGCTTCGTGGGACTGGTTAACATCACGCAAAAGGGCTATAAATGTAATCGCTGTTCCCATTCGTGGGTGCCGCGCAAGGGCACCGTTGGAGAACCGCGAGTTTGCCCGAAGTGCAAAAGCCCATACTGGAATAAGCCCCGCAAGATCGCGCTCAAGGCGCAATGATTGCTCTTTAACAAGTTTGGCGGAGAGAGAGGGATTCGAACCCCCGAGTCGCAACTACGGTTCTGAGGCCCCGTTGCTACTTGCGGTTTTGCAGACCGCTGCATTCGACCACTCTGCCATCTCTCCGCTGATCGGGCCGGGTGAGAGGTACGCCTCGACAACGTTGGCCCCTCACCCGGTTTCGACTACCAAACTAGAACAAATCAGGGTCATACTTCGGCCCTCTCCATTTGACCTTGTTTTCCTCGTCTTCCACTTTTTCAATTTTTTCATTACGCGCCAATCGGGAAAGAACGGCATGGACGGATGCCGCTGCATTCTTTTGCGAGGAGATATCAAATCCTCTAGCTTCCAGGTATTCGACTACTTCCGCTGTCGTCACCTCGAAGGGCATGTCGTTCATGACCTCTTCGCAGGATTCAGTGATACCGAGGTGGTCGAAACCCGGTTCTTCGCTACAGAGTGCGGCGAGAGCGGTGATGGTACGTCGAAGCCTCCCAATTTCACTGTTCAGCCGAAACTGTTCCTGGTTTATTTCTGCAAGCCGCTCGCTGGCATTGTCAAAGGCAGAGCGAGCTTCCTTGAGGGCGAGCTTGTATGTGGCGGTCTGTTCTTGTGTCACGATAAAAATATATGATTGGAGCAAATACTATGTCAACAAAAATGTCAAAGCAAACCAAACGCGGCGCTAGGTGGGACGAGGCGATCCGGGTTGCAGAGGAGGAAGTTCGCTCCCTTTCCAACCAGAAAGCACGCCTTCAGCAGGCCATTAAGATTTTCAAGGCAAATAAGAAAGATGGGGTTGACTGGCCGGGCGGAGAGATTATTGGGCAGAAAGGTTAATTTATGGGCAGGAAGGGATTGTTGGGCAAAGCCTAGTTGACATGTAAGAGTTACGCTGGAAAGTGCGAAAGTAGTTGTATGACTAGTTAAATCCGTTCGAAAGTGGGAAAAGTGCGAGTGGGAGTTCTACGCCAGGTGCGGAAGACGCAGATCCTTCGACTCGCTGCGCTCGCTCAGGATGACAGACATTGTTTCGTGCGCTCGCTCAGGATGACAGACATTGTTTCGTGCGCTCGCTCAGGATGACAGACATTGTTTCGTGCGCTCGCTCAGGATGACAGACATTGTTTCGTGCGCTCGCTCAGGATGACAGACATTGTTTCGTGCGCTCGCTCAGGATGACAGACATTGTTTCGTGCGCTCGCTCAGGATGACAGACATTGTTTCGTGCGCTCGCTCAGGATGACAGACGTTGTTTCGTGCGCTCGCTCAGGATGACAAGCAAAAACAGTTGTCAGTAGCCGGTTGTCAGTCGCCAGTAAAAGCAGATCGCTACGCTCGGGATGACAAGTGGCGATAGTTGACGCTACGGGGAAGCTGGGTCGTAGGATATAGGGGTCCTTCGACTCGCTGCGCTCGCTCAGGATGACAGACGAAAAAGCAGGTCCTTCGACTCCGGCGGCGAAGCGCCGCCTGCGCTCAGGATGACACCCAAAAAAGGTGCGCTCGGGATAACAACAAAAAGGCGCGGGCGGGATGACACCCAAGAAAGCTGCGCTCAGGATGACAACAAAAAGGCGCGGGCGGGATGACACCCAAGAAAGCTGCGCTCGCTCAGGATGACAGACGTTGTTTCGTGCGCTCGCTCAGGATGACACGTGGGGCGGCGGATCGCTGAGGGCGACAGGAATTGGGTTAGACCAGGGCGAGGCGTTCGCGGATATCGAAGCCGGCGCTGCGCAGTAGCTTTTCGACGGCGGACTCGTTCAGGCGGGTGGCGTCGTATTCCACGCGGATGGTGCGGCCTGGCTCGTCGAAGCGGACGCGCCGGATGCCGTAGACGTCGCTCAGTTGTCCCAACGCGCTCATCTCGGTCTCGCTGGGGGGCATGTTGTAACGGAATAGAACTTCCACCGTGGTCATCGGACTCGCCTTTCGCAAACGTGCAATGATAGAAACGCGGAACCGGAAAAAATCTTTCGCAATCTAAAATATCTGGTGGCGAAGCGTGGCTGGATTCTCCATCCTGCTCCGCATTCAATATAGAGCATGCCTACAATTGTGAACAGCGGAAGTTCGGCGAAGCGGAGCGCGCGGAGCAGCCGGTCGAGAGAGTGAAGGAATGAGCGAGCCTGAAGAAACCGTAAAGAACCTGGAGCTGGATTTTTCGGTGAAGGACCCGGTCTGCGGCATGGTGGTCGATCCGCCGCAGGCGCGGGGCAAGGCGAAATATCAGGGCGACACGTACTTTTTCTGTTCGCCGGGATGCATGCAGAAATTCAACGCCTCGCCGGCCAAGTATGCTCCGGTGTCGACCGAGGGCGAGATTGCGCCGGTGCCGGCAGCGGCGGCCGAGCCCAAGAAGTTCGACAAAGATCCGGTGTGCGGGATGAGGGTTGATCCGGCGCAGGCTACGTCGTCGGCGGAATTTGAGCACAAGCTGTATCACTTCTGCTCGCGAGGCTGCGCGGAGAAGTTTCAGCGCGATCCGCAAAAATATCTTTCGCCGGCACATCGGCCGTCGGGGATGGCGGGCACGGTGCAGATTGGTGGAATCGCGGCAGCCAAGACGGTAGCGGCTCGCCAGCCGGAGAAAGATCCAGTCTGCGGGATGAACGTGGATGCGGCCCAGGCGGCTGCGACCGTCGTCCATAACAACAAGACTTATTATTTCTGCTCCGGCGGTTGCGGCGAGAAGTTCAAGAATGATCCGGGAAAGTATCTGTCGACGGCGACGCTGGCTGTAGCTGAAAAATCTGGCCTTCCATCCGCCCCAAGTCCAGCTTCCTCGGCGGCAGGCGAAGAGCGCAAAGCGAAAAGCCAAGAGCGCGCTGCCTACGTTTGTCCGATGGATCCGGAAATTCGGCAGGACCATCCGGGCGCGTGTCCGAAATGTGGCATGGCACTGGAGCGGGACGTGCCGGTTGCGATGGGCAAGACGCAGTGGACTTGTCCGATGCATCCCGAGATTGTGCGTGACGGGCCGGGGGCGTGTCCCATCTGCGGCATGGCGCTGGAGCCGATGACGGCAACCGCGGCGGAAGAAGAGAATCCTGAGCTGCGGCAGATGACGCGGCGCTTCTGGATCAGCGTGGTGCTGGGCGTTCCGCTGGTCGCGCTGGCGATGTTGCGCATGAGCCCGCTCATGCATGGACTGTCGCCGCGGATGGCGACGTGGATTGAGTTCGCCCTGGCGACGCCGGTGGTGCTGTGGTGCGGCTGGCCGTTTTTCGAGCGCGGCTGGGCCTCGGTCAAGTTTCGCAGCCCTAACATGTTCACCCTGATCGCGATGGGCGTGGGCGTGGCGTACGTCTACAGCGCGGTCGCCACAATTCTGCCGGGAATTTTTCCGCCGTCGATGCGCGGGATGGGCGGACAGCCGGAAGTGTATTTCGAAGCGGCGGCGGCGATCATCGTGCTCGTGCTGCTGGGGCAGGTGTTGGAGTTGAAGGCGCGCAGCCGCACCAGCAGTGCCATTCGAGCGTTGCTGGATCTGTCGCCCAAGCTGGCGCGCATCATGCGCGACGATGGCAGCGAGTACGACGTCACGCTGGATCAGGTGAAGGTGGGCGACAAGTTGCGGGTGCGGCCGGGGGAAAAAATTCCGGTGGATGGAACCGTGCTCGACGGGCTGAGCTCGGTGGACGAGTCGATGGTGACCGGCGAGTCGATTCCGATCGAAAAACATTCCGGCGACAAAGTCATCGGCGCGACGGTGAACGGTACCGGCTGGCTGCTGATGCGGGCCGAGCGGGTGGGCAGCGAAACCATGCTGGCGCAGATCGTCCAGATGGTGAGCCAGGCACAACGCAGCCGGGCCCCGATTCAACGGCTGGCCGACAAAGTAGCGGCGTGGTTTGTTCCCACCGTGCTGGCGGCAGCAGCGATTACGTTCGTGGTGTGGTTCATCAAAGGGCCGGAGCCGCATCTGGCGAACGCGATTGTCAATGCGGTTGCAGTGCTGATCATCGCTTGCCCGTGTGCGTTGGGACTGGCAACGCCGGTAGCGATTATGGTGGGCACGGGTCGCGGGGCGCGCGCCGGTGTGCTGATCAAAAATGCCGAGGCGCTGGAAACTTTGCAGAAGGTTGACACGCTGGCGCTGGACAAAACCGGAACGCTGACCCAGGGCAAGCCGGAGCTGATGTCGGTGGTTGCGGTCGGCGGCGAGACTGAAGAGCGCGTGGTGCGTCTGGTCGCAAGTCTGGAGCGGGGCAGCGAGCATCCGCTGGCGGCGGCCGTGGTGGAAGCTGCGCAGACGAACGGTATGTCGTTAATTCCGGCCGACGAATTTCGCTCGCTGACCGGACGCGGGGTGGTGGGACGAGTTGGTGGTCACGAAGTGGCGGCGGGAAATGAAAGCCTGCTGGAAGAATTGAACATCGATGCAGGGGAGTTGAAGTCGACAGCCGAGAGCCTGCGCCAGCAAGGACAGACGGTGGTGTTCGCAGCGGTCGATGGACGCGCCGCAGGAATTCTCGGGATTGCCGATCCGGTGAAGCCGGAAGCGGCGCAAGCGATTCGCGATCTGCGCGGCCAGGGCTTGCGAGTGGTGATGCTAACCGGCGACAGCGAGACTACAGCGAAGGCGGTGGCGCATCAACTGGGAATCGATGACTTCGAAGCCGGAGTGTTGCCCGATCACAAAGTTGAGGTGGTAAAGAAACTTCAGCAGCAGGGAAGAGTGGTGGCCATGGCGGGAGACGGCGTGAACGATGCGCCCGCACTGGCGCAGGCGCAAGTCGGCATCGCGATGGGGACCGGAACCGATGTCGCCATGGAGAGTGCCGGGATTACGTTGTTGAAGGGCGATCTGGCCGCGCTGGTACGAGCTCGCAGGTTGAGCCGCGCGGTGATGAGCAACATTCGCGAGAACCTGTTCTTCGCGTTCGTCTATAACTCGGTCGGCGTGCCGATTGCGGCGGGAATTCTGTATCCCAAGTTCGGCATTCTGCTGAGCCCAATTATCGCAGCCGCTGCCATGAGCTTCAGTTCGGTGTCGGTGATCAGTAATGCGCTGCGGCTGAGGCGGGTGAAGCTGTAAGGCTGGTGGTCGAAAAGCAGATCCCTCGCGGGCTAAAGCCCGCTCGTGATGACAAGAGTAAGAGACTTGGGCGCGACGCTCTGCTTCCGGCGGGCCGCAGATCCTTCGACTGCGGCGGCGAAGCGCCGCCTGCGCTCAGGATGACAGACGTGAGGGGGAGCTCAGGATGACAGACGTCGGGTTGTCAGTTGTCAGCGCCTGCTTCCGGCGGGCCGCAGAGTCCTTCGACTGCGGTGGCGAAGCGCCGCCTGCGCTCAGGATGACAGACGTGGGGGGAGCTCAGGATTACAGACGTAGGGATTGTCAGTTGTCAGCGCCTGCTTCCGGCGGGCCGCAGATCCTTCGACTGCGGTGGCGAAGCGCCGCCTGCGCTCAGGATGACAGACGTCGGGGGTTGTCAGTTGTCAGCGCAAGCAGATCCCTCCCGGGCTATCGCCCGCTCGTGATGGAAAAAATGAAAAGTTTGCTGCGGCCTAGCTAAAGCTGCGCCCCTTCCGCTTGTGCGGCGTTTCCTCTGGCGGTTTCGCCAGCGCGTTTTTGCGCATCTTGTTAAAGTAGAGAGTACGCCGCACATCATGTCTTCGGTCACAGCCAGCCCGCCGGTTATCACACATTGTCAGACTTGTGGCAAAGAGATTCCAGCGGGGGCCGACAGTTGTCCGGCATGCGGGCGCAATCACGGCGCCGGTTCGCCGCGGATGACGCTGGCTATTATGCTGGTGCTGATTTTTGCCGGCTTCGCCTTCACGCAATATGTGGTCCAGCGGCACCGCGCCACCGAAGCGTCGCTGGCGAAGCGCTGGTTCAATCGCGGTAACCAGGCGATGCAGGCCAATCTGCCGGCGGTAGCGGCCGAGGACTATCGTACGGCCCTGACCTACGATCGCGAGAATGACGAATACCGGCTTCGCCTGGCCCAGGCGCTGCTGGCGGATAATCGCCTGAACGAGGCGCGCTCTCATCTGGAAGGTCTTTGGGAAGAAGAGCCGGCCAACGGGGAAGTCAATCTGGCGCTGGCCCGGCTGCATGTCCGGCGGCGAGACAGCGCCCGAGCCATCCGCTACTACAACAATGCCATCAATGGAGTGTGGGACGAGCAGCCGCGGCTGCAGCGCATTGCGACCCGCTTCGAGCTGATTCGTTACCTGATGCAGCAGCACGACCTGGCCCGGGCGCAAGCGGAGTTGCTGGCGCTGCAGGCCGACGCCCCGCCCGATGCTTCCGACCAGCTTCTGCTGGGACAGATGTTGCAGCAAGCCAACGATCCGACGCACGCCATCGGGGCTTACGACACGGTCCTGAGCAACGATCCGCGCAATGCCGGGGCGTGGCTGGGCAAAGGACTGGCGGCGCTTCAGCTGGGCGATTATCCGCAGGCGGAACGCGCCCTGGACAGTGCGCTGGAACATGATCCGCATTCCGAGCAGGCCCGGCAGCAACTGGAGCTGGTACGCGAGATATTGCGCATCGATCCGACATTCCGCGGACTCTCGGTGGCGGAACGCAGCCAGCGCGTGGCCGAGGCTTTCCGGGTTGCGCTTAAGCGGTTGACCGGCTGCGCCAGTGAGAAAGGCTACCAGCTGGCGCCGGAGACGACGAAGGCCGGCGGACGCGCGGCGGCGGCGCAAACAACTTCAGCAGCCGGCGTGGAGACGGCAACTCCGGCACCCGACAATCTGCAACAGCTCTATACCGCCGGGGTGCGAATGCAGTCGGGTGAGACGGAGGCCGCGCTGCGCAGAAATCCTGACGCCCTGGAACCCGCGATGCAATATGTATTTGAGGTGGAGCGCGAGACGGCGCCGATTTGTCCCACCTCGGAGTTAACCGATCGTGCGCTGCTGACGCTGGCGCAACATGAAAGCGGAATGGTGAAATGAGCACGCCCGAGGTGGTGGTCAGCAAACCGAAAGATTCGAGCGGAATCAAGCCGGCCGTGTCCACCCCCACCCGGCGTCAGTACTGGAGCAGCTTGCGCACCATGCTGTCGCCGCAGCGCTTCAGCCTGCGGGAAGAACAATTTTTCCTGTTGCTGGCAGTTTTGATCGGCATCGGATCGGGATTGGCGGTGGTCTGCTTCCGCATGTCGATTGAGTACCTGCAACTGCATTTGCTGGGCAGCGGACTTGTGCGGTCGGTGCCGCGGGTTTTCCTGGCTCCCATGCTGGCCGGGCTGGTGATCGCTGTGCTGGTCATCCGGTTTTTCCCGCGCGCCCGGGGCAGCGGCATCAATCAAACCAAGGCTGCACTTTACATTTACGACGGCTACATTCCGATGCCCACGGTCATCGGGAAATTCATCACCAGCGCGCTGGCTATCGGCAGCGGACAGTCGCTGGGCCCGGAAGATCCCTCGCTGCAGATTGGGGCCGGCATTGCCTCGGCGCTGGGGCGGCGGTTGAAGCTGTCGCGCGAGAAGTTGCGGCTGATCGCGCCGGTGGGCGCTGCCGCCGGACTGGCGGCAGCTTTCAACGCTCCCATCACCGCCGTGCTGTTTGTCATCGAAGAAGTTATCGGCCGCTGGACCGCAGGCATTCTGGGCGCGGTGGTTTTGTCGGCGATTTCCAGTGCGGTGATCGAACGCTGGTTCCTGGGCGACGAACCGCTGTTTCGGGTGCCGGCTTATCACCTGGAACATGCCGGCGAGCTGGGAGCCTATGCCAGCCTGGGAGTGATTGGCGGTTTCGCTTCGCTGGCGTTCGTCAAATACATAGCCTACCTGCGGCCCCGTCTTCGCCGGCTTCCTCCCTGGACACAATATTTTCAGCCCGCCGCGGCCGGCCTGCTGATCGGATTGATCGGCATCAAGTTTCCGCAAGTGATGGGCGCCGGCTACAGCTACATGGACCAGGCCATGCACGAGCAGTACACCTGGCAGATTCTGGCGATCCTGGGGGCCCTGAAAATCGTGACCACGGGCTTGTCGTTCGGCAGCGGAACGCCAGGCGGACTGTTTGCGCCGGTGCTATTCATGGGCGCCATGATTGGCGGAGCGGTGGGCATGGCGGAGCGGCAGATCGTGCCGCAACTGGCGATTCCGGTGGGAGCCTACGCGCTGGTCGGCATGGGCACGCTGTTTGCCGGAATTCTGCGTGCGCCCATGACGTCGGTGTTCATGATCATGGAAGTCAGCGGCAATTACAGCATCATCGTGCCCGTGATCCTGTCGAATGCGATTGCCTACTTCATCTCGCGTACCTTTCAACCCACACCGATCTTCGATCTGCTCTCGCGACAGGATGGACTGGACCTGCCATCGCTGGAAGAGGAGCGCGAAGTTCCGCTGTTGCGCGTGGAAGATGCCATGCGCCCGCCGCTGGGACAAACTCTTACCGGCAAGCTGCCGCTGCCGGAAGCGCAGCAAAGGGTGCAAGGTTCGGCGCAGGATTATTTTGTGGTCGGAATCGGCGGCGACGAATGGTCGGGCATCAGTCGCGGCGTCCTGCTCGACATGGTTCCTAACTCCGACATTCCGCTCGCGCGCGTGCTAACCGATCGAATCCCGTATCTTCATCCCGATCACCCGCTGGACACCGCGCTTCGCCTGATGGGCGGGCGTCTGCTGTTGCCGGTGGTGCATCGGGCCGACGTGCAGCAGTTGCTGGGCGTGGTTTCGCTCGACGATGTCATGCGCGCCTACCGCAGCGCGGGTATCAACGAATCGCATCCCGAGCCGGCTCCGGTTGTGCCCTGAAATAGCTCCGGCTGAAACCGCCCCGGTCCCGTCCAGTTCCGGATTAGTGTCTGACCTCCGGATTAAAGCGCGTTTTTGCTTGACCGAAGCGACGGCTTTTTCCTATGCTTGCCACTCAATAAAGTTATGGGAATCGGGCAGGCGCTCATGCGGGCAAGTAGGTACTTGCTCCCACTTCCGGGCAAACTGCTTGGCAACGTGGAGTTTTGAGCGGCCGGCAATCGATCCGCAACCTGGCTGAGAAGTGCGCAGTCGCAGTTTTCGGCGAATAGAAACCCGTAACCTCTCTCATCGAGGATGGCGAAGCCTTGTCTGCTGTAGGACCCAATTCTGGAATCGCAGGAACTGTGCCGGGCGCGGTTCCGCTGACGACCGTATCCGCCGCTCCGCCCGAGTGGTTTGCCGCCTACACGGTTCCGCGCCATGAAAAGGCGGTTGGGCGGCAGTTTGAGGCGCGCCGCATCCAGTCGTTTCTGCCCCTGTACCGGGTTTCGCGGCGCTGGAAGAACGGCTGCCGGGTTACCGTGGAACAGCCGCTTTTCCCCAGCTACATTTTTGTTTGCATTCCCCGGCGCGAGTCGGTCAGCGTGCTGCAAGTTCCCGGAGTGCTGACGATTGTCAGTGCCGGACGCGAGCTGGCAGCGCTGCCCACCCTGGAAGTCGAGGCCCTGCGTTCCGGGCTTCCGCTGCGCCAGTTTGAGCCGCATCCCTATCTGACGGTGGGAGAAAAAGTGCGCATCGTTGCGGGAGCGCTGGCGGGAATGACCGGCGTGCTGTTGCGCAAGAAAAATAATCTGCGGGTCGTCTTGACCCTCGACCTGATCCAGCAAAGTGTTGCCGTGGAAGTGGGCATCGACGAAATCGAGCCCTGCAAGCAATAGAAGCTGTCTACCTATCTCATGGATCGATACCGCATGGTTTGTGTCAGGGCATGGCTTTAGCCGGGCCGCCAAGCACCATGTTCCTCCGGGCTTCAGCCCCTGCCAAAAAGCTGCCCTCGAAGCCCAAGCCATAGGGCGAAGCTTTGCGGCACCCTTCGGCTGCGCTCAGGGCAGGCTGTTTCAGACGTGCTCCCTGACACAAATCCATTAGCGGGGATTTATGAGATGGATTGTAGTCACCCGCCTCCGCGCAATTTCAACATTCAGCTAAAGGATTGATGATCTGTGAAAAAAACAGCGGGAAGAACTGTCACTTCCGTACGCATTGTCGAGGCTGCGGTTCAGCTTTTCTCCCGCAAAGGGTATAAGGGAACCAGCACGCGGGAGATCGCTCAGCTGGCAGGCGTGAATGAAGCTACACTGTTCCGGTATTTTTCCAGGAAGGCCGACCTGTTCTGGACCGCGACCGAATCGCGACTGAACCGTTTAAAGTTGGGACGGGAATTGCAGAGCGGGCTGGCCGCCGACGTCGATCCGGAAATTATTGTGCCCATGCTGGTGGAGTTTGTGGTGCAGAACATGGCGCAAAGTCCGGAGCTGATGCGGCTGCTGTATGTTGCCGGATTTGAGCTGCCCGGCGCCGAACGAATGTTTCGCGAACATCTGGGACCGATCTTCGATTCAGTGAATGCTTACTTCGGCAGATGCGCGGCCCGGGGAGCGATTGGCGATCTGGAGCCCACTTTCGCGACGCTGGGACTGGCCGGAGCGGTAAGCGCCCACTGCAACCTGCATCAGCTGTTTACCGGCCGCGATTTACCGTGGGATGGGCAGGCCGTGGCTCCGGCCTATGCGCAGTTCTGGTTGAACGCTCTGCGGCAGCAGGTTCCGGTCTCGGGTGCGACGGGCCGCCGGGCGAATGAGCAAGTTGCCGGAGGTAATGCATGAATCATCTGCGATCTGGTTTTTCGTCAGCATGCAGTTCTGGAGAGCAAATTTGAAATCTCTGCCGAGAGAAGACCGCAATCCAAATTCGTTTACGGGAAGTTCGCTTACGAGAAGTAAATCCGATCGGTGCCGCCCGAGACTTGCCTGCCGCTGGGCTGCGCTGCTGGCGTTGCTGATATTTCCCGCGCTGCTGGTGGCCGCGCCGCAAGATCCCGCAACCTATCAGGACCAGCAAAATCAGGACAAGCTCAAGAATCCTGCCGGCGACCAGACTCCGGCAGGCGAGCCGGTTCAGCCAGCGGAGCAAACGCCTTCCCCGGCCGTGGTGCTCGACGATACTCACACTCTGCCGACAGCGAATGCGCCGAAGCGTACTCAGCCAAATTTGCCGGTCACCACCAAGCCGGCGGAGTTGACCGATTTTCAGCGCCTTGTGGAAACCTCATTGGGCAAGGTGCTGCCTATTTACGGCGAGAACCTGTTTGACAATGTTCCCACTACGTTTGCTCCCATCGATCGCGTGCCGGTTACGGCCGATTACATCATTGGTCCCGGCGATGAGTTGTTGATTCGAGCCTGGGGACAGATCGATCTGGACGTTCATTCCCGAGTAGACCGGAATGGCGCTATCTACGTTCCTAAGGTTGGAAATCTGAACGTCGCCGGACTGCGCTACGATCAAGTACAGGATTTTCTGAAGGCGCACATCGGCCGCATCTATCAGAATTTCGATCTCAACGTCTCCATGGGAGAGTTGCGCTCCATCGATGTTTTTGTGGTGGGCCAGGCGCGGCGTCCCGGCCGCTACACCGTTAGTTCGTTGAGCACGCTGGCCAATGCCATCTTCGCATCCGGCGGCCCTTCAACTGCCGGCTCCATGCGCCACATCGAGCTGAAGCGTGGAAAGAATGTGGTGACCGACTTCGATCTCTACGATCTGCTGCTCAAGGGCGACAAGAGCAAAGACGTTCTGCTGCTGCCGGAAGACGTGATCTACATCTCGCCGATCGGACCGCAGGTGGCCATGGGCGGCCAGGTCAACGTACCGGCCATCTATGAACTGAAGACCGAGGCCAGCCTGGGCGAAGTGCTACAACTTGCCGGTGGCCTTTCGACCACCGCCGACGGAGCGAAAGTTTACATCGAGGGAATTAAGAATCGTCAGGACCGCAACATCGTAGAGGTCAAGCTCGACACGGCGGGCCTGGGCCATCCGCTGAAAGACGGCGACATCCTCAACTTCACTTTGATCTCTCCGCGCTTCGAGAATTCCGTGACCTTGCGCGGCAATGTTGCTACTCCGGGCCGCTATCCCTGGCATGAAGGAATGCGGGTGACCGACCTGATTCCCAATCGCGAGTTCCTGATCACCCGCGAATACTGGAGGCAGCAGAACGCCATCAACCTGCAGGCGCAAACTACCGCCGGCCGGGTCAGCAGCGAGCTGAACGACGTCAAGCGCAATGCTCCGGAGATCAACTGGGACTACGCGGTGGTGCAGCGCATCAGTACGCGCGATCTTTCCACCGAACTGCTGCCCTTTAATCTGGGCAAAGCCGTGCTGGAACATGACGAGTCGGCCAATCTGCCGCTGCAGCCGGGCGACATTGTTACCATCTTTTCGCAAGCCGATCTGCGGGTGCCGCGCGAGCAGCAGACCAAGCTGGTGCGGCTGGAAGGCGAGTTCTCCGCCGCCGGAATCTATCGCGCAGCTCCGGGTGAAAAGCTGCAGGACCTGGTGATTCGTGCCGGAGGGCTGGCGTCGTCAGCCTATCTCTATGCGGCGGTCTTCACTCGCGAATCCACCCGGGTGCAGCAGCAGGAACGGCTGGACATGGTGATCTCGCAGATGGAACGCGACATCGCCCGCCAGGCTGCGCAGTCGGCGCAAAATGCCCGGACCTCCGACGAAGCTACTGCCGCCAAAACCGCTCTGGAGGCGCAGCGCGCCAGCCTCGACAAGTTGCGCCAGCTGAAAGCTGACGGACGCATCGTGCTGAATCTTCATCCCAACGATCAGGACGTCGCGGCGATTCCCGAGATTCCGCTGGAGGATGGCGACACGTTTTATGTGCCCAGCCGGCCTATCGTGGTCAGCGTGGTGGGCGATGTCTACAATCAAGGCTCGTTCGTGCAGCAGCCGGGCAAGACGGTCAACACCTACCTGCGAAATGCAGGTGGACCGACCCGCAATGCCGACAAGGGACGGATCTTCGTGGTTCGCGCCAATGGAGCCGTGGTCAGCAAGGATGCGGCTTCCGGCTTCTGGTCGGGCGGCTTCGACAGCATGGTGCTGATGCCGGGCGATGCGGTGGTGGTTCCGGAAAACGTGAATCCCGGCGCCGGGTTGCGAGCCTTCAAAGACTGGTCGCAGATTCTGTTTAACTTTGGATTGGCGGCTGCCGCAATCAAAGTGCTCAGCCCATAGAGAGGCCGTCGCGATGGCGATGATGGTATGCACGTGATAATCGTACGCACGCCATGAGCGCACGCACGGCGATGATCGTATGCCATGCGATGAGAGTTCCCGCGGCGTTGAGTGCGAAGCTGAGGTTTGTATCAGGGCGCAGCTTTAGCCGCGCCGAAAAGGCTCTTTTCGTTTTTGTCATCACGAGCCGACTTTAGTCAGCGAGGGATCTGCTTCTTGTATTTGTCACAACGATGGATGTGCCGATATGCGTGAGAGTTCTGACCGGACCGGGATGGATCGTGTGGCCCTGGCGGAGCAGGTTGCCCGGATGGACGCTGCCGCCGCTGGCCGCGAGGTCGACCTCATCGACTTGTTGCTGGTCCTGGCGCAACACAAGAAACGGATCCTGCAGATTACGATTGCCGCCGCCGTGATAGCTGCGATCGTATCGTTCCTGCTGCCCAAGATGTATACCGCCAGCACCACCATCCTGCCGCCGCAGCAGAGCCAGTCGAGCCTGTCGGCGATGCTGGGTCAGTTTGGCGCGCTCAGCGGATTGGAGGGCAGAGATCTGGGCTTGAAGAATCCCTCGGATTTATTCGTCGCCATGCTGAAGAACCGCGCGGTGGAAGATCAGTTGATCGACCGCTTCGATCTGCGCCAGGTTTACGGGGCCAGGACCTATCAGGATGCGCGCAAGAAACTGGAAGGCCGCACCCAGATTGTCGCCGGCGATGAAGGCTTGATTACCATCTCCGTTTCCGATCGCAATCCCAGGCGAGCTGCCGACCTGGCCAACGGCTACGTGGACGCCCTGCATTCGCTCAACGAACATCTGGCGATCAGCGAAGCTGCCCAGCGCCGGCTGTTCTATCAGCAGAAACTCGACGCCGAACGCGAAGACATGTCGCGGGCGGAGCTGGCATTGCAGCAGGTGCAGGAAAAAAGCGGCCTGATTCAACCCGATGCCCAGGGCAAGGCGATTGTCGATGCGGTAGCCAATACCAGGGCGCAGGTGGCGATTCAGGAAGTCCGCATTCGCGCCATGCGAACGTATGCCACCGCCAACAATCCTGACCTGGAACGGGCCGAGCAGGAATTGGCCGGCATGCGGGCCGAGTTGGCCAAACTGGAGCACAACACCGAACAACTCGGCAATGGCAATGTCGAAGTTCCTACCCGCCGCCTGCCGGAAGTCGAATTGAATTATCTGCGCGCCCTGCGCGATGTGAAATATCACGAGTCGGTCTACGACTTCCTGAGCAAGCAGCTGGAAGCGGCGCGCATCGACGAAGCCAAGGATGCCGCCATCGTGCAGGCCGTCGACAAAGCAGTCGAGCCGGAAAAGAAATCCAGCCCGCGCCGCCTGCTGATCGTGCTGGTAACTACGCTGCTGGCCTTTGGGCTGGCCTGCGTGGGCGTTTTGTTCAGCGAAGTGCTGCGGCGCAAAGAACAAAATCCGAATGACCGGGACCGCCTCTCGCAGACTGCGGCGCTCCTTGAAATTCTCCGCTTCGAATTGAGAAACGTTTCTGTCTCCGCCACCGCGGTTCGAGCAAGCGCTGGAATTTCTCTCCGGCAAGGGTTGATGGCCGAGCGATGATTTCCCTGGTCGTAGCTACGCGCAACCGAGTGACCGAACTGGAGCGGCTGCTGGACAGCCTGGAAGCTCAGGCTTACCGCGACTTCGAGGTCATCGTCATCGATCAAAATGCCGACGACCGCCTGCTTGCCATCCTGGGAAAACATTCGCAACTGACCATTCATCATCTGCGCTCAGCCCCGGGACTTTCGCGGGCGCGCAATGTTGGTCTGGAAGTAGCGCGCGGCGAGATCATTTCTTTTCCCGACGACGATTGCTGGTATCCGCCGCAGTTGCTGGCCGAGGTGATCGACTGGTTCCAGGCGCACCCGGAATACGATGCGCTGTTTAGCGGCACACGCAATCCGGAGGGCCGGCTGATGGCGCCCCGGGGCGCGGCCGGCGCTGGCCTCTGTACCCGGAAAAATGTGCTCAACTGCGTGGTGTCGTTTACCGGTTTCCTGCGCCGCCGGGTGACCGGTCAGATCGGTGGCTTCAATCAGAAAATCGGGGTCGGTTCCGCCTCCCGCTATCAATCGGGCGAAGATCTCGATTACTTTCTGCGTCCTCTGGAGCACAATTTCAAGATGTGGTACGAGCCGTCGCTGACTGTCTATCATCCGGATTTTCAATCCCTCGAACGGTTACGCCGCACCACCTACCGTTATGCCTTAGGCGTGGGTTACGTCTTGCGCGCCCACGATTATTCGTGGAGCTACCTGAGCGGAATCTTGCTGCGATCGTTTGGCGGGGCCATGATCAGCCTGTGCCAAGCCGACTTGCCCCGGGCCCAGATCTTTCTGCTGCGCGGCGTTGGCCAAGGCTGGGGATACATCTTCGGTCCCCGCGAGCTGGCGGCTGTGGTCGACTCGCCTCCGCGTAATGCTTAAATCCATGCCAGACTCCTCCATCAAACAGCTGGCGCGAAAGATTCTTGGCTTGGGCTCGGGTGAGACCCTGGCCCGGCTCTGCGGCATTGCCACGATTATTTTTCTGGCCCGCAGATGCGGCGTGGTGGTGGTCGGAGTCTATGCCCTGGCCCAGAGCATGCTGCAATATTCCTATCCCTTCATCGATTTTGGATTGCGGCATGTAGGGGCGCGGCTGGTGGCGAAATATCCGGAAGCCGCCGGAGAGATTGTCGAACGCGTACAGAAGCGGCGGCTGCTGATGGGCAGTCTGATTCTGCCCTTGCTGCTGCTTTATGCCGCGCTGACGAATTTGCCCTGGGGGCTGAAGGTTTTTCTGCTTCTATTTTCCGCCGTGGGCTGCCTGTACGCGGTGTCGCTGGAGTGGGCTGCCTGGGGCAAAGACAATCTTCGCCTGGTCGGTTTCACGCGAGCTCTGCCCCCGGGCGGCGTGCTGCTCTTTCTGCTTCTGGGGCGGAACAGCGAACACATTCTGGGCTGGATGATCGCCGGCAATCTGGCTGGATACGGATTGCAGGGGCTGGTCTTCTGGAAGTGGTGGCAGACGCACAGGCCGGCGCAGGATCAGCCTGCCTCGCTGGCCCTGATCCGCGAGGCACTGGCCTGGCGGCGCACCAGCATCATGGGGCTGGCCTGGTTCTGCAACCTGGCCTTCAACTCCATCGACATGCTGATGCTGGGCGTTATGTCGAATCCGCAGCAGGTTGGCCTGTACAGCGCCGCCTATCGCACCATGAATCAGGTGCTGTTCACCTACTATTTGCTGATCCAGGCTTTGTATCCCCGGTTTGCCCGGCAGGAGGCAGGGCAGCGCAGTCGCGCCTTGCAGCCCAGAATTCTGTTGCTGCTGTTTGGCGCCGGGCTGGTCATCGCCCTGGCTTTGTCGGGCTCAGCTCGATATGTGCTGGCCATCGTTTTCGGCAGACAATTTCTGCCGGCAACTTTTCTGCTTCTCATTCTGGCCTGGGCCATTCCGCTCGACTTTCTCACTTCCTATTTGAGCAACGCTTACATCGCCTGGAACATGGAGAAAAAAGTGCTGGCCTGTACGCTGGTAGCTGCCGGCAGCAATGTGGTGCTGAACCTGATCTGGATTCCCTCGCACGGCGCGACCGCAGCCGCGATCAACACTCTGATCTCGTACGTGATCTTTCTGGCGAGTCTGGCGCTGGCCGGGCGCTATGCTCACGAGTTGACTGGCGAGCCACAATCACAAGCCGACATGGTAGGTCTGTTGAAGTGAATTCAAGCGACGCAGCGTCACCTTCGCAGTCGAGTCGAGGAGTAGCCGGGCTGTCTCATGAATGATCTGCTGCTGATGATCGCGGTGCTGTTGCCCGGCTGGTATGCCTACCGGCGATCGGTTTCGCACGGACTGGTCGAGATCAATCACGTTACCACCCTGAGCTTCGGATTCCTGTTTTACTGGATCACGCCGCTGGCGGTTCGCGTGTGGGCGCCGCGCATCGAATTCCCGCTGTCTTCAGCCTGGTTGAATTTTTTCCGGGAGCGGCTGATTGCGCCGTACGCTTTATCGTGCATCGCGCTTTATCTTTGCATGCTGCTGGGCGATACGCTGGGCCTTTCGCTGTTCCGCCAAGCTCGGCCAAAGCCGGCCGGCGCGACTGCGAAGCAGGTTCCGCAACTGGCCTTGTCTCTGGCTACGCTGGCCGCCTGCGGCTTGATGGCCTACTCGGCATTCCTGTTTCGCGACACCGTGTTCCGCCCGGCCGACCCTTCGACATTTGAAGTTGGCGTTGCCCGTGGCGCAATTACCGCCTGCGTGGTGATGATGGGCATGGTAGCCATCATGTTTACTGTCGATCGTCCTCAAATACCCTGGCGCAAGCGATTATTGAGCTGGTATCTTCTGCCGCTGATTGCGGGCGGAGCCCTGCTGATATTTTTGGGAAGCCGGCTTTATGCGGCTTCGCTGCTGGTCATGTTCGTGATCTACCAGACCAACTTTCGCGCCCGCTACAAGTTGCGAACCGTAATCGCGGCCGCGGTAATTTTTGCGTTCCTCTTCGGAGCCGTGGGCGTGTGGCGGGAAGGTGGCAGCCTGACCGGCGCGTTCTTCAACGTGCTGGAAGAGCCCATGGTGAGCAGCATTTCGCTGGTACATCATTTGCGCTACAAGGGAATTTCCTGGATCAACTCTCCGGCACAACTGGCCAGCGACTTCGAGAACCTGGTTCCCACCGTGCTGCTGCCCAACAAATTCTTTCTGATGAAAAAGCCTGACGCCTATCGCCCCCTGGGCGGCCTGCACTCCTTCGTCTCGTTCGATTTGAATTTCGGCATTCTGGGCTCGGCGGTGTTCTGGTTTCTCTGGCCCATGGGGTTTCGCTACCTGAAGAGCCGTTCGTCCAGCACGCTGTTGGCTACGATTTACATCATGTGCTCGGGATGGCTGGCCTTCACCTTCTATCGCGATCCCTTCTCTATCTCCCTGGTCAAGGCCATCGTGCAGGATTCCATTCTGCTGCCGGTGCTGCTGGTGGCCTTCGGCTGGCTGCTGTCGGCGGCGTGTTTGCCGCGCGGCCACGCCCCAACCATATTTTCTGAGCCCCGAACGGAGAGTCTGTAAGCTGCTCAGACGATGCGGATCCTCTACGATCATCAGTCTGTTTTCCCGGCAGGCCGCGGGTGGCGCTTCGCGATACTTCTATGAACTGCTGCGCTATCTCGCCGCTGTTCCCCAGGTGCAGGCCGAGTTGCTGATGGGCATTGAGAGCTCGGTTTATCCCTTGCGCCAATTGGCTTCGTCGAATTTGCGGGTCACAAGTTTTAAGGGGCCAGCGCTTCCCGGAATCTGGCTCTACGTTGCCAATGAAGCGTTCAGCAACGGACTTGGGATGTTTCGCGGCAAGGTCGACCTCTACCATCCAACTTTATATCGCACGCTGCCCATGCTGCGGGCTCACCGGATGGTCGCTACCCATCATGACTGCACCCAGGAACGCTATCCGCACGAGTTTCAATATGCCGACAAAGTGAGTGCGGCGAAGAAGGAACAGTATGCCCGCGCCGATGCGATCATCTGTGTTTCCGAGTGGTGCCGCCAAGAGATGCTGGAGTTCTATCCGGTCGATCGGGCCAAGACGCGAGTCATTCATCACGGGCTGAGCCGGCTGCCGCGTTCCGCCGAGGCAGCCCGGCAGCTGAGGCGCAGCTTGCGGCGCGATTATGTCTTATACGTAGGATCGCGCGCGCGCTATAAAAACTTTCAGGGCTTGTTGACCGCGTTTCGGGAGAGCGGATTGCACGAGTCATTCGACCTGCTGGCGCTGGGCGGCGGCCCGCTTACCGTGACTGAAAGTAACACTATTACTAAGCTGGAAATAACCGATAGCGTGATCTGTCTGCCTCTGGTTTCGGACGAATTGCTGGCCGAAGCCTATGCTGGAGCGAAGCTGTTCGTGTATCCCTCGTTGAGCGAAGGCTTTGGCTTTCCGCCGCTGGAGGCGATGAGTGCCGATTGCCCGGTGCTGGCCAGCCGGGTCTCGTCGATTCCGGAAGTTTGCCGCGACGCGCCATTCTATTTCGATCCTGCCGACCAGAATTGTTTTCAGCGCGCGCTGCTACGGGCGATCGATGACGAGGACGGGCGGAAACAGGCGATCGAGCGCGGCCGGGAAGTGTCGGCACAGTATAGTTGGGAGCGGTGCGGCCGGGAAACTTTGGCCTTGTACCACGAATGCCAATAAGCGACGCCGCCACTTAAGTTAGAACAGTTACTCGGGCGAACGGCGTTTCTGCTAAAACATGTCTCAACTGAAGGAATTGCTGTACAGCGATCTTGCCCGGCAATACGAACTGGAAGGCAGAGCGGATATGCGGCCCAATTTCCTGCGCTTTCTGGGACGGTTGCTGCATTTCCGCTATCTTCCCAATGTGTTGTGCCGAACCAGTCGAGCAGCTATGCTGGCAGGCATTCCGATTGTGCCCAAGCTGCTGACCTATCTCAACCTGGTGCTCTTCGGACTGGAAGTGACGCCCAAGTGCGAGATTGGTCCCGGCATTTTTTTTGCTCATCCGGTGGGCTGCGTGATCGGAGCCTGGCATATTGGGAGTAATGTAACGTTGTTCCAGGGCGTTGGCTTGGGAGCTAAGCACGCCGATATGGGATTTCAACGGGACCTGCGTCCCGAGATTGGCAATCATGTCGTGCTGGGAGCAGGCTGCAAAGTGCTGGGACCATGTCATATTGGTGATTACGTCACCGTAGGTGTCAACTCGGTTGTGCTTAGTTCAGTGGAATCTCATCGAACTGTTTTGGGCATTCCAGCCAGCGTAGTACCATCATCGGTAAGGACCACGGAATGAGAGAGCCAGTTCTCGATCTCACAATCATTATTCCCAACTACAACACCCGCGCGCTCTTGCGAAACTGCATTGAGTCCATCTATCGCTATACCAGCGGCATCGCGTTTGAGGTGATCTGCATCGACGGCAACTCTCCCGACGGCAGTGCCGACATGGTGGCCGAGAACTTTCCCGAGGTGGCTCTGGTCCGCAACGCCACCAACGAGTCTTACGCTCGCAGCGTGAATCAGGGCATCCGCCGGTCCCAGGGACGCTATGCCTGCCTGCTCGACAGCGATACTTTGCTCATCGAGAACGCCTTCGAGCCTCTGGTGCGCTTCATGGACGAGCATCCCGAGGTCGCGGTATGCGGGCCCAAGCTGCTCAATCCCGATGGCAGCGTGCAACACCACATTCGCAGTTTCGCCAGCCTGGGCGTGTTCTTCCTGCAAACCTTGAACTGGCACAAGCTGTTTCCCAACAGCAAGCTGATGAACCGTTACTACAACACTGACTTCGATTATTCCCAGGTGCAGCCGGTGGAAAGTATCGGCACCTCAGCCTACGTGATTCGCCGCGCTACCTGGGAAACCGTGGGCTTGCTGGACGAACGTTTTCGCTGGGCCATGCCCGATCTGGCTTATAACTACACGCTGCACAAAAAAGGCTATGCGCTGTTCTATACGCCGTGCGCCGCCGTGGTTCACTTTGGCGGCCAGACCGCCAGCCAGGACGTACTCCGAGCGCTGCACGAGCAATGCGAAGGCCTGATCGATTTCAGCGAGCGCTATGATTATTTTGGCGAAGGCCGCTTCACCAAAGCCGTCGTCCGGCTGGGAGTGAAAGCGCGTTATTACTCCAAGGTCATGGGATATTACCTGAGCTCGGACAAGCGCGTGATTAAGGGCCCGGGCGCGCCGAAGAAGGAAATCGCCGCACAAGCCGCCAGCCTGGCCGGTCCGCGTCCCCTACACGTCAAGGCGTTGGAGCAGGCAGCCTGCGCCTCGTTTTCTCAATCCGGATCAGACGCCAACTCCATGCCACGCCAGTAGGGACGGCGCAATTTCCTGCGCATCCAGCGCCAGGCTCGCACCAGCGGCCGCGACAGCAGCCACAGCCACGAGCCGTGCGACCACAATCTCCTGATGCCGGTGCTGAATGTCTTGCCGTTGCGCATCTCTTCCAGCGCCAGCGCGGTCGAGTAGGTCATACGGCGATAGGCAACAACTTTGGGATCAAGACACGGGGCCCACTGATCGATCAGCAGCAACGGCTCCTGAAAAAGCCGCAGCCGGTGCGATCGCGACATGCTGCCGGGATGCAGCCGATACCGGCAAACAACCTGCTGCACCGCTCGCGCCCGATAGCGGCGCGCCACGGCGGCATACAAATAGTAGTCGGGCGTGACCTCGATAGCCGGAGGGACGCTGCCGGCTTCTTCCACTGCCGCGCGGCGCAGCACCGCCGAACTCATGGCGATGAAGCAGGCCTCGGAGAACAGTTGGCCGAAGATGTCGCCTTCCGGCAGCGGCGTGAATTCGTGAGCGTAATCGTAGTCGCAGCGATTCCCGTGGCGGGCATCGAACATCACGGTGCGGCCGTAAATAATGCCAACGCCGCTTGCGGCCAGCGCCATCTGCTTTTCCAGTTTGTGCGGCAGCCACACGTCATCCTGGTCGAGGAAGGCCAGCCACTCGCCGCTGGCGTGGCCAATCGCGTCGCCGCGGGCCCGGCCCAGCGTGGTGTCTTCCGGCGACAGGAAATAACGGATTCGCGGGTCGCGATATTCGCTGACAATCTGCGCGCTGTTGTCGGTCGAGCAATCATCCCAGACGATCAGTTCCCAATCGATGAAAGTCTGCGCCAGCACGCTATCCACAGCTTCGCGCAGAAACGAAGCACCATTGCGGACGTTCATGATGACGCTGACCAGAGGCATGAGCAAGTGACGGTGCTGAATCGATCCTACACGGTAGGTCCGCTCCAGAATTGGCAAGTTGGAGGGTCGCAATTCGGCGGAGGAGATAACAACGTCAGGACTTCGGCGCCGCCAAGGCCCGTTCGAGAGTTTCCCGGATCAAGCGCGTATAGGGAATGCCTCGCGCCTTAGCTCTGGCTTTGAGCGCCACCAGCAATGGTCTAGGCACTCGCATATTGATCTGCTCGTCCTTTTTCTCAAATTCAAACCGGGTTGGTTTGAACTGCGAAAAATCGAGGTCCGACAAGTCTTGCGCCAGAAACGCTTCCGCGTCTTTATCGGTTTTGAGCTTTGGCACTTTCTTCTTCATAGGCGACGATCTCCTTAGCATGCATGTAGCGGGCCGTCACCGGGCGGATGAGGCGACGGCGGTTTTTCGTTCGTAGGGTGAAGGCCACAAACACAGGCGCCCGGTGCCGGTTCGTCCCACGGCAATCATGCGGTCTTCCCCATCCGAATGTTTGGGATCGGGCGCAATGCGGGGAGCGCCCGCGAATAGCGCCTCTATTTCCGCAAGGGAAAAGCCGTGCTTTTCGCACTTTGCGCGATTACCGCTGTCCCAATCAAATCCCGTAACCCGCAAATTCATCCTAGCAGAGCCCTATGCAAATGTATATACAAGTGTAAAGCTCAAACGCGCGTGGGTTGCTTCTCTGTGCTGGGATCCGCATTGCTGTATTCGTGCGCCGTAATCTCTGGATAGCTGGCTGAAGCCCCTGTTAGTTCATCTTTCTGAACCTCGCCAGTACGGACGCCTTACACTGCGCCGCATCACATGAAAGGCAAACGCGAAAGGACGCGCCAGCTGCGATGTCACCGAGCCTCGCGTGAACAGCCGGGCAATCCCAGCCGGCAATGTCGAGAGGCTGCGCATCTCCTCCAGCCCGATGGCAGTCTGGTGCCGCTGGCGGCAACGCTTGACTACTTCCGGATCGAGGTCGCCGGCCCAGTGATCGATGAGCCACAGCACCTCGTGATTCATTTGGATAGCCGCTACCTGCGACATGCTGCCGGGATGCATGCGATAGCGGCACACCGCCGTTTGCACTGCGTGCACCGGGTATCGCCGCGCGACTGCGACGTAAAGATAGTAGTCGGGAATAATCTGAATGGTGTCGGGAATGCCGCCGATGGCCTCAATGGCCGAGCGCCGGAAGACCGCGGAACTCATGGCGATGAAACAAGACTTGGTGAACAGCTGGGTAAAGATGTCACCTTCCGGCAAACGTTCGTACTCGTGCGCGTGATCGTAATCGCGTTCGCTGCCGCCGGGATAGAACCGAATGGTCCGTCCATAGATCAGGCCAACGTTTTCGCTAGCCAGCGCCATCTGTTTTTCCAGCTTGCCCGCCAGCCAGACGTCGTCCTGATCGAGAAACGCGATCCACTCGCCGGCGGCTTGCCGAATCGCGTCACCGCGCGCTTTGCCCAGCGGCACCTCCTCGGGCGACAAGAAATAGCGGATTCGCGGATCGTGGTATTCAGCAACCATGCCGGCGCTGTTGTCAGTCGAGCGATCATCCCAGACGATCAGTTCCCAGTCGGCGAAAGTTTGCGCCAGCGCGCTGTCCATGGCTTCGCGCAGCGTCGCGGCGCCGTTGCGAACATTCATGATGATGCTGACCAGTGGCATAACCGTGTGCGGCGATCTGGCAACGCTTCAGGTGACGATCCAGACCTGATGTGACGATACCAGCACGCAATACAGCAGGACCTCCCAGAACGCCAGGTCCAAAGCAGTGAGGCCGAAAATCAGCAGGAAGTGATCGAAGTTAGCGGGAGTCAGCGTGGGGCCGATGGCGGCACGCGCCCGCAGAAATCCTGCCACGCCTGCTACCGCGAACATCACCACCGCCAGCGGAAAGCGCGATGTGGGCCGCACCCGCGGCGATGCGCTCCGCTCGACCGCGGTGTCGCGATACCATGCCCAGCCCCAGAGCGCCAGGATCAGCAGGCCGGCGATGGTGCTGCCATACTGCATCGCATAATATCTTGGGACTCGGCCCAGGCCGGGAAGATGCACCCAGCCTCGCAGCCAGCGAATGTGAAACCACGGCCAGGTGTAAGCATGAGTGAACGCGTCCCAGACAATGTGAGTGGCGACTCCTAGCAGAATGGAGCCCACGATGAGCAGAAAGCGATCGCTGGGGCCAAAGCGGAAATCCCCGTTAAAACCGTGTAGCCGCTCCTGCACGCTGACCGGAAGAAGTCCCGCCACCGGCCGCTTGATGACATTATGAAACAGCCAGAGCGCGGCCAGCGACGCCGGCAAGGTGAACGCGATCAGTCCGGGCAGATGATGTCCCAAAGAGCGGTACGCGGTCGAGCCCACCACATAAGGAAAATCGGGAGCCATGCTGCCGACCACAAATGCCGACCAGACTAAATTCAGTTTTCGAAATGGCCACGCCGCGGCGGGATGAGAAAGAGTAAAAGGCATCAGGCGGGTATGCGACAGGCTGGCGAATTGACCTTTCAGCAGCAGGCTTGCGCCCGGCAAGCGCGACTGGCAGCAGGAATGGTCAGACCGCCATCCCTTCCGAAGTATAGCCGACCCGAAGTTTCGCCGGACGCGGCATGAGTCCAGGCCGAGCTGGCCTTCAGAGCTTGCCCTGAGCGAAGCCGAAGGGCCAGCATCCCAGCTGCGCATGAAATGTGGAGGAGCTTTTAGACACTGGGTCGCAACCGGAAAGAGATTTTTTAGTGGAACAAACAGCCGGGACGGCCAGTGAGACTAGCCGCAACGCGGCGGGATGAAGTTAGCCGGGGGCGTAAGCCCCCCGGAAAGTAGGGAACAGCCGTGAGCCGCAGAGCGGCGATACCACTTGCGACCTAGTCTCTTTAGCCACGGGACATCAACCGTTACTTACACTCGCACTCCCCATCAAATCATTTACAATCGCAACACTATTTCTCCGACTGGCTCAAATCTATGAAACGCGTTCCGCTGGCTAGCGGACAATCCCTATCCATGCAAGAAGACGATCTGCCCGCAATTGCCGGCGGAGCCGCGGTGCGCCCCCGTCAGAACCGGCTGGTCTTCGGCGCTCCCGTCATCGGCGAGGCCGAGATTGCCTCGGTGGTCGCTTGCCTGCGCAGCCACTGGATCGGCCTGGGGGCGCGGGTCGAGCAGTTCGAGCACGAGTTCGCGCGCTACAAGAACGCGCCCTGCGCCGCCGCGGTCAGCAGTGGCACCGCCGCCATCCATCTGGCGCTGCTCGCGCTCGGCATCGGGCCGGGCGATGAAGTCATCGCGCCCGCCATGACCTTCTGTTCGACCATTCACTCGATCGTGCATACCGGCGCGCAGCCGGTGCTAGTGGACTGTAGCCGCGACACCTTCAATATCGACTCAGCGCTTCTCGAGCAGAAAATTACGCCACGCACCAAAGCGATTCTGCTGGTGCACATGTGCGGCCGTTGCTGCGAGATGGATTCCATCCTCGACATCGCGCAACGTCACCACCTGCGCGTGATCGAAGATTGCGCCCACGCCATCGAGGCCACTGATCGCGGCCGCCCTGCCGGACTGATGGGCGATGCCGGCTGCTTCAGCTTTTATCCCACCAAGAACATCGCCACCTGCGATGGCGGCATGGTGATCACGCGCGACGCCAAGCTTTACGAGCGAGTGAAGGTCCTCTCGCTGCACGGTATGACCGCCGATGCCTGGAGCCGCTTTGTTGGCGGTCCGACCGGTTATGAAGTTGTCGACGCCGGCTTCAAATACAACATGACCGACGTGGCCGCGGCGCTGGCTTTGCCGCAACTGGCGGTTGTTGAAGAGCATTGGCGCCGGCGTCAGCAGATCTGGCAGGCTTACAATCAACGCCTCGCCGGGCTTCCTCTGCAACTGCCACCTGCGACTTCGCCTGACTCGCGCCACGCGTATCACCTCTACGCGCCGCTGCTGGCGCTGGACGAAATTGGCGTGCCGCGGGAAAAGATCATCGCCGCGCTCGATGCGGAAAATATCGGCGTCGGCATTCATTACGTTCCCGTGCATCAGCAGCCGTACTATCGCCAGCGCTTTGGCTTCACCGATTCCGATTTTCCTAACGCGTCGTACGTGGGCGAACGTACCATCTCGCTGCCGCTGTCGCCAGCCATGTCGGAGCATGATGTCGACGATGTGGCGACGGCGCTCACCCGCATCTTCCGCTACTACAAAGCCGCGGCATGACTCGCGACGAAAGAAGTGTTAAAGAAGCTCCGATTAACTTCCGGTTTGAAAGTGCACCGGCTTCAGGCGTTTAACTCCCGGTATTGAAAGGGCACGGCTTCAGCCGTTTGACTTCCGGTATTGAAAGGGCACGGCTTCAGCCGTGCCGTAACGAGTCCTTTATTTTGTCATCCCGGACCGGCTTCATCCGGCGAGGGATCTGCTTTTTAGAGTGTCGGCAGCCTGTTTACTCGGCGAGGGAAATGCTCCAGAGATTATCGGCATTCCCTAACGAAACCTCGATGCCCTTGTTTCTATCTATCCGCCAGAAAGTGAGTGACACTCGAGGACGCTTTTGAAGAATCGTCTGCCCAAGCTCTTCCTCGCCGTCGCTCTTCTGGCCTGCTGCGTCACCCTCGTCCTCGCCCAGCAGAATTCTTCTCCCAGCGCCAGCCAGCCGCAGCCCACTGCCTCGCAACCTCAGCCTCTGCCCGACGGCACCGTTCCTCATCCCAACGAAAGCAAATTCCTCATCCATCTGGCCGAAGACCAGAAAGCTATCTGGACCAGTCCGTTCCGCCTGCAACTTTCCGATGCCAAGTGGCTGGTACCCATGAGCGGCATTGCTACCGGACTGTTCGTCACCGATCCGCAAAGTTCCTACGCCATGCGGCTGGACAACCAGCATGCGCTGAATCTCGCCTCCAACGCGGGATTGGCGGCGGCCGGCGGTTTGACCGGAGCAGCCTACATCTGGGGACGCATCACCCACAACGAGCGTGCCCGCGAAACCGGCGTGCTGGCCACCGAAGCCATGATCAACGCTCTCGGTGTCGACTACGCTCTGCAAGGCATCGCCGGACGCGAGCGCCCGTTTCCCTCCGACTTTCAAAACATTTTCTTTCATGGCGGCTCGTCGTTTCCTTCCAACCACGCCGCCGTGACCTGGGCCTTCGCCTCGGTGGTGGCGCAGGAATATCCGCACCCGCTGGAAGAATTTGGCGCCTACGGTCTGGCCCTCGGCGTCAGCCTGGCTCGCGCCGCGTCGGACCAGCATTTCCTCTCCGACGTGTTTATCGGTGGCCTGATGGGCTTTCAAGTTGGCCGGCACATCTACAAGCAGCGCCACAATCCCGATATCGACGACGATTTGAAGATCGTGGCCGAACAGACTTCAGCGCCGCGCCCTACCAATCAGGCCAGCGTAAACGTTCCGCTCGATAGCTGGATCTATCCCGCCATGGAGCGCCTGATCGGCGGCGGCTACATTAACAGCGCGTTCCTCGGACTGCGGCCCTGGTCCCGCATGTCGTGCGCGCACATGCTCATCGAGATGAATTCGGCGGTCGAATATCACACCGATGTCCCGTCGGAAATCTGGCAGCTCAAGAAGGCGCTCGACACCGAGTTTGCGCCGGAGCTGGCTGCCTGGGACGGCCGTCCGACCGAATCGATGCAGCTGGATTCGGTTTATACCCGGGTAATGGACATCGCCGGCACGCCGGTGAACGACAGCTATCACTTCGGACAATCCATCATCAACGACTATGGCCGACCTTATTGGCAGGGCCTCAACAACTACACCGGATTCAGCGCCAGCGCCAACGATGGCCGCTTCGCCATCTACATTGACGGCGAGTATCAGTATGCGCCCACCAAGCCCGGCTATCCGCTGTCGGTGCGAGCGGTCATCGCAGATGTCGATGAGAATCCCATTCAGCCACCGAAGGCAATCTCGGCCAACCAGTTTCAATTGCTCGACACCTACGTCACCATGAAGTTCGCTGGGCTGGATTATTCCGTCGGCAAGCAGAGCACGTGGTGGGGCCCGGGCGAAGGCGGCGCGCTGCTGATGAGCAACAATGCCGCGCCCTTCTGGAATCTGCAGATCAATCGTCTCGAGCCTACCAACATTCCCTTGCTCTCCAGATTTCTGGGGCCCTTCGAGGCGTCCAATTACTTTGGACCGCTCTACGGTCACGAGTTTCCCGTCGGCCCTTACATGTTCGGACAGAAGGTCAGCTTCAAGCCCACCGAAAATCTTGAATTCGGATTCACCCGCAACGATGTGTTCGGCGGCGAAGGACACGTGCCCATCACCTTCGGTTCCTTTTGGAACGCGTTCACCAGCTTCAACGACGTAACTCCCGAGGTAAAGTTTTCGCGCAACGATCCCGGCGCGCGTCATGCCAGCTTCGACTTCAGCTATCGCCTGCCGTTCGTGCGCCGCTGGCTGACTTTGTACATGGACTCGCTGGTGCACGACGACGTCTCACCGGTCAGCGCTCCCCGTCGCTCCGCCATCAATCCCGGAATCTACCTCACTCATGTTCCCGGCCTGCCTAAACTCGACTTCCGCGCCGAGGCCGTCTACACCGATCCTCCCACCGTCGATAGCATGGGCGGACACTTCATCTATTGGGAGACGGTCTACCACGACGTCTATCTCAATGACGGTTCGCTGATGGGCAGCTGGATTGGGCGCGAAGGCAAAGGCTATCAGGCGTGGAGCACCTATCACCTCAATCCCCGCAGCAGCATTCAGGTAAGCGTGCGCAACGGCAAAATCGCTGACGATTTCATTCCCGGTGGCAGTACCCAATGGGACTGGGATGTATCGGCGATGCTGCGCGTGCGCAACGATCTTGAGATCAAGTCCTTCCTGCAATATGAAACCTGGTGGGTGCCCGTGCTGGCGCCAACCCGGCAATCCGATTTCACCAGCTCCGTCCAACTCACTTGGTGGCCTACCACCGCGGGCATACGCCGCACGTTTCACTGATCGGCGCTGGCAGCCTTCCCGCTGAAAATCCCCTTCCACCATAATTTAGAAGACGTAGCGACAGCCGCGCCCGGCTAACTCCTTACTTCTGTCATCCCGACCGGAGCGAAGCGATGCGGAGGGATCTGCGGTTTCAGCGAACCGCAACGCCGCGCCTTCATTCAATCCCCGACCTCCGGCTCCTCCACGTTATTACCAAAAATAGCTGCCGGATTTAGCTAGTTACTACGCAAATAATAGTTGTGTGGCGTCCGGGACTGTGATGAAATCTCCAGCGTTTCGCCCTCTGCCTTGGGATTCGGGAGTCCATCTCATGCCAGACCAAACCATCCGCGTGCGCCATACGCCCCGCAAAAACTTCATTGTCAGATTACTAAACCTTCCTTAGTTGCGGACCATTCCGCAACCCTAGCAGCCCTTGCGCTGACTCGAAGATGGAGACTGGAAAGCTATGAAACGCCACCCTAAAATTCTGGGCTTGTCCCTGCTCGCTCTGGGCGCCCCGATTCTGTGTGCGCTGCCGCTTCATGCGGCAGATAACTCATCTCCGGCTATGACGGCGCGGCAGCCGGTATCGTTTGCCGTGACGCCTCCGTTGCGCGATCTTGCCAAACTCCCACAGCGTGTGACCTACGGCTTCCACGAAGCCAATCCGGTTCGCTGGGTCAATTTCCATCCCGGCCGTCAAGCCGGCGTGGTGGTCGATCCAGTGGAGCAGAGCTCGCCCGGCGGCCCGACCACCTTGTCGGTGGGCTTGAACCTGCTGGGCGTCGGAACCGGCTTCCCCAACTACACCGATCCCGATGCTCCGCCTGACACCAATGCCGCCGTCGGCGATACCCAGGTCGTCGAATGGGTGAACGTGTCGTTCGCGATCTTCAACAAAACCACCGGCGCGGTCGAGGTCGGCCCCATCGAAGGCAACACCCTGTGGACCAGCCTGGGTGGAACCTGCGCGTCCAACAATGACGGCGACATCATCGCTCAGTGGGACCGCGTGGCTCATCGCTGGCTGCTGGCGCAGAACACGTTCGTCGAGCCCTACACTGCCTGCATCGCCGTTTCGCAGACAGCCGATGCGACCGGCGCCTACTATGAGTATTCCTTCTCGTTAGGAACCGGTTTCCCCGACTATCCCAAGTATGGGATTTGGCCGACCGGTTATTTTGAGACCATGAACAACTTCGGCCCCGGCGGCAATGGTTTTGTGGGCGCGGAGGTTTGCGCTTACAACAGCGCCAAGCTACTGGTGGGCGATCACACCGCCGAACAGATTTGCTTCCAGCTTACCGCCAACGACTACTGCCTCTTGCCGGGTGACTTTGACTCCATCGCTCCTCCGCCGAACAATCAGGATGAGTTCATCATCGGCAGCTACGATGTGGATAACACCAACAACCATCTCTATCTGTATTCCATGCACCCGGTCTTTCCCAACCCGAGCCAGTCGACCTTCGTAGGCAGCGGGCTGGCCGATCCCATCACCGTGCCAACCTACAGTCCTTACGACCCGAGCTGCAATCCCATCCGCGGTGCCTGCATTCCAGAGCCTGGCGGTCTGGGCGTAGCTCCGCTCAGCGATCGCCTGATGTATCGCTTCGCCTATTGGGACGACGGACCTCTGGTCAACGTTCCGCCTAATGCCGGACGCTTGCGGCAGCAGCATTGGTACGTGAACAATGTGGTGGCCGCATCCGGAGGCCAGGCCGGCGTCAGATGGTACGAATTCCGCGCGCCGGTTAGTACCGTCACCATCAACGGCGTGAACCTGTTCCAGTCGGGCACCTTCGCTCCCGATTCCAATTATCGCTGGATGGCTTCGATGGCCGAAGACCAGGCGGGCGACATCGTGATTGGATACAGCGTATCCAGTTCATCCGTGTTTCCGTCGGTGGCCATCGCGGGACGTATTCCTACCGATCCCATGGGTACGCTGGAAGCCGAGGTCCCGGTCTTTGCCGGTACCGGCTCGCAATCCGATACCGAAAATCGCTGGGGAGACTACAGCAGCATGGCGATTGACGGCGCCGACAGTTGTACCTTCTGGTATTCCCAGGAGTACTACACGGTTCCCAACACCACGTTTGACTGGAGCACCCGCGTGGCGTCTCTGAAATTCAGCAACTGCACCCCGTAGCACCGGAATAGGAGCGGAGATGGTCGAACCTTGGCGGGTTTCACACGTGGCCTTCAGAGGCTGCTTGAGAACCAGTTGTTAGGTTTCGGCTGTGCAGTGCGAAGCGTAGCAAACCAGCGCCGCAGGCGCGGAAGAGCTTAGCTCGCGCTTCAGCGCTGGGAAATGTGCGTTTGAAGAATCCGAGTGCCGCAGGCGCGACAGGCCTTAGCGCCGCCGCGTCGTCCCTGCCGTTCTTGTCGGGACTCGTTCAAACGATCAGGCCTTCCCCGGGGCATTCCGCAAGGGATGCCCCGTTTTTTGTTACGCCCATGGTCTCGACTTATCGCCCTTGCCGATTGGCAGCCGCTTTGCGCCCAGAGACTGTCCGGCGCTCGCCGGGAAACGTAGTCGTATTCGTGAGGTAAAGTTCGTGCACTTTCTGATTGATCTCGTCGGGCGTCAGGCCTACCGACGCCATATAATTGCGCATTTCATCCCGCCGGTTCGCGTCCACCGTTATCGATGGACTTCCATCGACAAACACCTGGACCGAGGCTCCGCTTCTTACCAGACGATAAGTGTGCATTCCTCAATGGTAGCGCGTAATCTGCCCGGCCGTTCCGGTTTCCGAGCCTGCTTGTTTTCTTTTATCCACAAAAACCGCCAGTTGTAGCACAATGGATACTCCGGATCATTACGGGCCTTTTGGGGGATCTATGTCAGTAACGCCAATCCGTGGTCATCAGCAACCGTCTTTGGAACTTCGGCCTTTCGACCGCCTGACCGTGGGCTTGATCGGGCTGGGTGTTATTTTTGCTTCTCTCGGTCTTGGCGAAGCTGTCTATCGGCTTGCTTTCTTCGATTTCGATGGAGCCACCGACCGTCTTCCCATCGAAATGTTATTCGGCCTGGCGTTCGCCTGGATGACGACCAAGGTAGTGCGAAGAATTTATAAGCATCGCATGGAAGCGTCCGCCCGGCTCAACTTGATCTGGGACCGCAGCCACAAGATTCGTCACGCCGTCGAAGCCATTCCTCCCGTACCGTTTCCCGGTCATCAGCAGGCGATTCGGGTGATTCGCGAGGAAGTGGATGGCATCGAGTGGGCGCTGACTGACATCTTGCCGCGATAATTGCAGCAGCGCGCGCGGCCTCTCTTCGGCGCGTTGCTTTCCGCCAATTGCCGTGAGCGTCTGTGCCGCCATATGGTCCCGCGCCAATGGATCTCTATCCTGGCCCGTTGACCCCGCTCAAGAATCCGCCCAGATGGCCGGTCAGGACGATCGCGCCTGCTGCCACAATCTCGATCGGCAAACGATACAGCGGCAAGATTTGAGGCGGCATTCGCCGGGCTCGAAAATGCAGCCAACAGACCAGCCAGATCAGCGTAGTGGAAACAGCCGCCAACACCAGATGCTGCAGCAGAATCCCTTTCAGCCGCTGGCCTTCCAGTTGCCATCTCCACGCTAGAAGACCAGTCGCCATCACCGGCACACACGAGATCGCTGCCACCAGCAGATTGTAGTAAGCCACCGCGGCCAGCGTCCGGTTCCTGGTCCATTGCGCGATGAAGTCAAACATCACGCTGGTCAGAAACAGCGCAATCGGAAAGTGGATCAGCACGACGTGTTGCGCGTGCCTGGCCAGCAGCGCCGACTTGATATCAAACGGATGCACGTTCGTCGTTCCTCACTGCACCACAATCTTCGCCGTCATCTTGGGATGTATGCTGCAGAAGTAGTTGTAAGTCCCCGGCTTGGTAAACGTGTAGGTGAATTGCTCATCGGTATCCAGGGCCTTCGATTTGAATATCTTGTCGTCGCTGACGACGGTGTGTGGAATATCGTCGCGGTTCGTCCAGCGGACCGTTGTGCCTGCGGGGATCGTCACCGTCGCCGGCGTAAAGCTGAAGTTCTCGATCTTGATCGCCGTCTCTGCTGCCGATTGCGAATCCGCCGGCGCTGCGCAGGTTTTCGATCGGCCGCCGATCCCGATTACGATTGCGAAAATTGCCAGCGCAAAAATGCCAACTCTACTTCTCATCTTGCTTCTCCTCAAAGCTTGCTATTGATCTCTGCGTCGGTTGGCGAGACTCTGATGAAGTCTTGCCTGCAGGGGACGGTCTTCAGACCGTCCGTTGAGTACCTGAAAATCATGCGGCTTTACGGTTTGCTGGAAAACTCCGCCCGGGATGATTTTGAAGGGCGTAGCTTTAGCTACGCCGTAATAAGTCCTTATTTTTGTCATCCCGAATCCGGCGAACCGGGGCCCCCGACGAGCGCCGCTTTTGCGCTTGTTGGGGTGAAGTTCAGCCGGTGAGGGACCTGCTTTTCGAGTTTTTCAGCACTCTGTTTAGCCGCTGCGAGGACCTCGCTTTCACTTGATCAGAGTTTCCTTTGGAATTCAGACCAGATCGCTGTCAGTCACCGCCAGCGCGTGCCGCCCTTGCACGTAGTTCACATCGGTAACGCCCAGCAGGGTACGCAGTTGTTCAGCCGAAACTTTCATCGGCCCGGGCGAAGGCGCTTCGCCCGGCCTCGGTTGCGGAAACGCCGTTGAGGTCGCGGTGTGAAAGGTGACGTTGCCTTCCACTTTCTGCATGGTCTGATGGATGTGTCCGTTCAGCACCGTCACCGAACCAAAGCGTTTCAAGTAGCCCAGGGCCTGGGCGCCGTCATCGGTGCCCCATCCCCATTGCGGATAAACGCTCCACAGAGGAATGTGCGCGAACACCACGATGGGCGTGCTCTTGGAAAGATGTTTGACGTCTTTCTCCAGCCATTCCAGTTGTTCTGCGCCCAGACTGCCTAACCCGCCGGCCTTCAGGTTCATCACGTTGACCAGCCCGGCAAAATGCACGCCGTTCTTGTCGAAGCTGTACCAGCCTGCGCCTTGCGTGCCCTTGCCGTAGCGATCCAGATACTGCTTGCCGTCGTCGTTCAGCACATCGTGCTCACCCGGCACAAAGAGGATGTCTTTGGTGCTGGCCGCCTTCAGCAACTGATCGACAGTGTCGAACTCTGAGGGCTTGGAAAGATGGCTGATGTCGCCGGTGTGCAGAAGGAAAGCCGGCGGCACGGGCAACGCGTTAATTTTGTCGATCGCGGCTTTCAGCGTACCCACCACGTCAGGATTGGCAGCCTTGTCGAATCCCATGTGGCTGTCGCTGATCTGGACGAAGCTCAACTCACCCTGCGCGGCATGTTTGTGGAAACCGCCAAAGTTACCCAGGCTGTAAGAAGTCAGCACTCCGCCTTTGATCACGCAAAACGCGCCGGTTCCCGCCCAAGCCATGCATTTCAGGAAGCCACGGCGGTCGATGCCGTCATGATTGTGGTCGTGGATGATACGGCCCTGAGGGGTATGGTCTTCGACTGCGACCGGGGCAACTTCGCTTTCGTTGGTTCGCTTCATGGTGAGCACCTCGTATGCGTCTCACCATCGCTAACCAGCGACCGCAGGTTTTATTCCTCCCGAAGTGCAAAATCACTGGATCAGGGTTGGCGAAAAGCGGAACCGCAGATCCCTCCGCTCGGGCTGAAGCCCTCGGTCGGGATGACAACTTCGTGGTTGGGGGCTAGGGGTCAGCGAAAAGCGAACACGAAAGGCGAACACGAAAGTGGAAGGCGAACGGCGAAGAGCGGAAGGCGAAGAGCGAACGGCGAAGAGCGGAAGGCGAAGAGCGAAAAGCGAAGCGCAAAGAGCGAAGAGCGAAAAGCGACAACCGAGCCGCCGCTTTTACTCCCCCCGCGCCGCCGTTCCGGCGGCGCAGGAGGAAAATCTACATCCAGCAAACCTCCCGCCGGCGCGGGCTAGTTCACGGTGACGTTGATTACGTTGGAAGCGATGCCATTGGCCACCACCACCAGCTGGCTGGGTCCCGTCTCCATTCCCGCAGGAATGTCCATGTGCGTGTAGGTCGGCGTTCCGCCGCCGGCTACGCCCATGGGGAAGTGACCGTGCGTCTTGGCATAGAAAACGTGTCCCGTAGCAACGTTGGTAATGCGCACCAGCGGATAGTTGGTCGCGGTCTGGTACTCATCGCCGAACGAAGCTGCCTGAGACAATCCGGTGAACTGCCGGCCCAGGATCGTATAGGTATCGCCGCGGGTTAGCGAGGCGGGGCAATAGGTGACGATCGGATCCCAGATCTGCTCCGCGCCGCCGGTCGGGTTATAGACAGCCGTGCCGCCCAGCAGCACCTGCCCGGTAGGCAGCACCATCAAGCTGTTGCCCCCGCCTTCCAGGGTGGGGTTCAGGTGCGTGCCGTCGAATTCGTACAGCCGGCCCGAATTGCCCTGCACCATCGGCTTGCCATTGGGCAACAGGACGGCGAAATTGTCGCCGGCATCGTCGCCGTTCGGAAAGCTCGGTCCCGGAGTCCAGGTACCGGGATCCGTGGAACTGGCTCCCGGAGTGTAAACGGCAGTCGCGCCCGAAGACGCGCCCAGGTGAGTTGCGCCGGTGTAGAACACAGTCCGGTTCGGTTGCAGAATGGAGGGACCGATTTCTCCCGGAGGACAATACTGACCGCCTCCATATTGCAGGCAGCCTTCCTCAGGCGGACCCTGTAACAGGGCGATGGTGTTGCCATCGGAGACCCACATTTGTTGCAGGGTGATGTAACGTTCCGAGTTCGGATTGTCGAGTACATCGGCCGTCAGCACGGTGCCATCGGGCATCAGGGTCCAGCCTTCTTCGGCGTTGAAGTCGGCCTTGCCGGTAGAAGCTTTCGCCGTCCAGATCATGGTCGTGGTGTTCAACTCCGCCATCTGCATATCCAGCTTGCGCCCAATCAGAAAATCGGTGTTGGGCAGGATGAGCGCCGGCGAATCGCCGATGTATCCCCAGCCCGTGGGAGGAGTCAACGGCGTCCAGGTGTTGGCGACCGGATCGTAAACCGCGCCCAGGTTGGTCAGAACAAACTGGCCAAAGTTATATTCGCCGCCTTCAATCAGCACCCGGCCATCGGCCAGAACGGCGGAAGCAAAAGCTTCGGGAGAATAGCCTTCAGGCAGGCTGGCAGCTTGCGTCCAGGTTCCGTTGACGTAGCTTCCGGTGATGTCGGGCGTCAGGATCCACCAATCGGAATCGCCGTAGCCCTGCGCCAGCACTCGGCCATCGGTCAGCTGGAAGGTAAGCTGGCCTCCGTCCGGCGCCTGATGTGTAAGGGTAGTCAATGTTTGCGCCTGCGAAATACAGCAGGCGGCCAGCCACAGCATGCTTACAGCTAGTACCAATCTCCTCGTCAAGACAGTCCTCTTTCTCAAGTTACATTTCATAGCAAACGGAATTGTTGGTGACCCCATTTCGAGCGGAGACTCTATTCGCAGACCAGAGAATGCCACGCTGGAAAATCTTTTGGGGATTGACTGAAGTCTTATGCCCACTCGGAAACAGTGTGACAAAATTCTGCGTCAACCGCGCCCCGCTGTCAATTAGATTGAGACGGAGAGCGCAAACAGTTGAGCAACAGTTTTTGCGAAAAACGAAACAACTACCTCAGCTAGTAAAGCGCGGTCACCTCAATTGGCCGGATTCACCTGGATCTTCGACATCATCCCGGCATCTTCATGATCCAGAATGTGACAGTGATAGACAAAGGTTCCGGCGATATTGGGATCGCGAAAATCCATGCGCAGAGTCACATTCGGATACGCTCCGTAACCGCTCCAGTTGGGCAGAACGATGGTGTCGGCAAGATAAGGATTCGGCACCGGCACGCCATTGATCGCCATCACCAGAAAATGGATCTGGTGAATGTGAAAAGCGTGCGCCTCGCCGGCTCGATTTTCCACCGTCCAGTCCTCTACCGCGCCGACGTTGGTGACAATCGCCGGCGGATCGTCCATGTGAAACACTTTCGGCCGTTGTCCGTTGACGGTAATGAAGTATTGCGTTGGTCCGTTGCTGCCGACCGTCTGCTCGGAAAAGTACAGACTGCGAGTGGTGGTTGGCAGTTGTGCCGCCAGACCGGCAAAGCGCTGCGGCTCGCTCGGCGGCTTCACCGGATGCGTAGCCGGATGAGAAATCTGCGGATTGCTGACTCCCAGGATGCTGGCCAGCACCTGTTGCGGATTTGGATTACCCACTGGACCGGTATTGAACCCATTGGTCAGGAAGGTTCCGGTTTGTCCCACCGGAAGACCGGGCATGATGAACTCTACGCGTCCCGCCGGAGGAACGGTGAGGGTCGTTTGATACATCGGCGATTGCAGCGGAGCGCCGTCGATGGCCAGCACTTGTAACTGTTGCGGCGTGGTTCCGAACTGGATTTGCAAGGTCAGAAACGATTGCGTGGTGGCATTCACCACCCGCCAGAATTCCGCCTGGCCGGGCTGAACACTGATAACCGGCGAGGGTTCGTCGGGAATTGCCGGCTGAAAGTTGATGGTCAACTCGTTCGGTCCCGGGATCCAGGAATCGGGGTTCTCGAACTGCTGGCGAATTACCAGCACGCGTTCCGGCAGACCCTGTGTTCCCTGCAGATTGCCTTCGATGATGATGGCCCCGGCCGCGCCGCCTTCCACTTGGGTCGTGGTGTTGCCGTGCACATGCGGGTGATACCAGTACAGTCCCGGCAAATCATTGGGCGGAATCTGGATGTTGTATTCAAAGGCCGGATCGCCCGACTGAATGACGGTGTTGATCACGTCATCCTGATGACATACCGGAGCGATATTCAGGCCGTGAAAATGAATGTTGGTCGATCCCGGCATTACCTGTTGCCCGCTGCAATCGTCGTCCGGCCCGGCTGCATGATGGCCGGCAGGCATGTCATGCATTTGCTGCATCGGGGTATTTCTGGCTTCTTCGTAGCGGTCGTAAGGCGCCTGGATGTTGTCGGTCAGGTTCAGGATCAGCTGATCGCCGGGATTGAGGCGCAAGGTGGGAGCCTCGATGACTTGTCCCTGATACATGTAGTTGTAGCAGTAGTGCATGAACCCGTCGTTCTCTTTCTGATTTTGCAGAGTGAGATTGACGGTCAAGACGCCGTCCTGACTGTAGAGATCCAGCGGATTGAGCACGGGACTTCCCGGCAGCGGCCGCACCGGACAGATCATCTGGGCCGAAGCGCTAACGCCGCACAACAACAAAAGTAGAACAGCTCGTAATAGGCCACGCATCCTGACTCCCTGAAGACCACGCCGCGAAGGCGTACTTAAAATGCTCTGGGTGGAAATACCTGAATCGACAAAAGCCCACTGCTGGAATTGTCGGGGATGGGAGAGTTGGGCGACTCGGTGAGCGTGCAAGTTGTGCCGGTGGAACTCACTTCCAGAATTCCAATTGACGATCCGAACTCCGCCACATACAAAACTCCGCCGGTCCCTGTCGTATCTCGTGTCACCAGCGATCCAACGTAACTCCAGGGATTGAAGAAGCCGTTCAGCACTCCCGAAAAACATCCCGGCGTAACCTTGCCCGTATTCTTATTGAAGAAGGCAGCCGTAACCGAGCCTCCCTGACTATTGCCGATGTACAAGAGGCTCTCATCCGGACTGAGACGGACGCTGGCCGCGTTATTGCCAGGTCCTACGGCATTCGTCGCCGAGCTCACGGTATACATCACGGTGGGCGCGAGTTTGCCGGAAGAAATGTCTGACACTTCGACCGTGGTGGCAATGGCGGCGTCGCCGAACACGGCAAAGTGTCCGTCCTGGGTAATGTCCACCGACTCGGGGAAATAGGCGCTGGCGAATCCGGCCGAGTTTTGTTCGTCATCGTTGGAAATAGGCATGCCATTCGCGATGTTGAAGGACTGAATCGATCCGTCTCCGTACGTGACCACCAGCATGTTCGCGTGGATAGCCATCCCCGAAATAAACCCGCCATTCAGTCCCGCTACCGGCATGTCCCCCATCACCGATAGCTGGCAGCCAGCCTGTACGGCGAAAGTTACCAGCGTATTCGAACCGGTGAAGCCTGCATAAAGATAGTTATTGCTCACCGCCAGGCCGATTCCATTGGTCGTGCCTTTATCGTCTCTGAAGCCGCCGAAAGTTCCTACCACCTGCTGAGACTGAATATTGATGGTCGAGATGTTGTTCGTGCCTGCGTTCGAGGCATACAAACATTGAGCGGAACTGCTAGGCAGCAAGGCCAGTCGCGGCGTTCCGAAGAAGCCGCCTCCAATGCCTCTGCCGCTGGCGCTGAGCGTGGCGGCTAAGGTTAACGTAGGTCCCTGCTGCGTGTTTCCGGTTAGCCAGAAACTCACATCGTTATTCAGGACGCCATCGTCATTGGTAATTACAAAGGTTGACTGCGACGGAGAATGATGCCGCTTGTCCTTAGCCGGACAAACTACCGCCAGGCAAGCCATCATGATGGCCGGAAAAAATAGTCTTAACCGCGCATGCATGTGATTTTGATTCCTTAGAAAGGCGTGAACAGACTGCAGGCATCCTATCCCGGAAGTAGTCAGCGTTCAAGCGAATTCCCTTTAATGTATGCGCGATTTATTGCGCGAACAGCAAGCGTTGCAAGTTATTCGCAACGAACTGCAAATGCTGCGAACCTTACTAGGTTGGATAGTAGCCTTCGATAATAAGTAGTAAGCTGTGCCTCACTAACTATTCATCGCTTTGGCTAAAGGATTAGTTCGTCAGACAAGAGTGACCTTACACAGCAAAGTATCCAATTCCGCAACTGACAAACCGATACTGACAAATATGTTGTCACGATGCAGCTTCATTCGTCGGCGGAGTTTATGAGTCAGCTCTGAATCGGATCCGAACGTCTGCAGTTTTTGGCGGATGCCGGTCGCGGTGAAGACCCTTACCCGGAATCGAGTCGATTACCGCGGGGACGGCTGCTGCCATTCCCTGTTTGGCCAAAGCGGTGTAAGCTTCCTCATTCTGTTTGCCAACGGGGCCAACCGCCGTGCTGAGCAATATTCTCATCATTGTCGCCTGTGTCGCCGCTGCGGTCGCGTTCCTGCATCTGGTCACCCGCACCTCCTCCGGTTCTTCGCGCAAAGAGTCCAACGACTTCACCGGCGCCGTGGTAGCCGTCATCGGCACCACCTACGCGGTCATTCTGGCGTTCACCCTGGCCGGCGTCTGGACCATGTTTCAACAGGCCCAGGGCAACGAGGAACAGGAAGCCAATGCCCTGGTGAATGTCTATCGTATTGCCAGCCAGTTGCAAGATCCCAACGCCAAGCCTATCCAGAAGCTGTGCGTGCTTTACGTCGACAATGCCGTGTATCGCGAGTGGCCGGCTATGGAGAAGGAGCAGATACCTCCGGAGGGCGATGAAATCATCGACCAGCTATGGAAGCTGGCGGGGCAAAGTCAGGCGCATGCGCAACCTGACGCCATCGCCGCTTACCAGTTGATGGAGGAGTTGCGAGGCTTGACCCAGTATCGCCGCATTCGAGCCATGCAGGTTCGCGAAGCCCTGCCCGGCATTCTCTGGGCGGTCCTGGCCGCGGGAGGCATTATCACGGTGGCGTCGGCCTGTTTTTTTGGCGTGCCGAATTTTCGCTTTCACCTGTTGCAGGTGCTGGTGCTGACCTTCCTGATCGCCCTGGTACTGGTGGCCATCGCAGACATCGATCAGCCCTACCAGGGAGAAGTAAGAGTCGCGCCGCAGGGATTCAACGTGGCTGCGCGCACGCTGCACGATCTGCAGGCTCCTTAACCAGGGCAGAGTTTTCGGGGATTTTATTTTGCCGGGCGCGAAGCTTGGTTGTCCTGACAAGCGATTTCCGTGTCGCGATTGAGTTGATTCCCCGCCTGCGGTTCGCCGCTGTGTTCCGGATTTTGCCCGGGCTCCGGGTAGTCGCTATCGTTAGCCTTCAGCAGCGGATCCTGATTGCGATGGCCGATTTGTCCGGCCAGCGAAACGTTGCCCTCCTGGCCCGGCCGATCCTGCTCGACTGCGCCTTTGCCGGCATCTTCATCACCCGTGTTCGCGGTATTCTCAGGCATAACGATTTTCTCCTGTCCCAGCAGATGAAGTTGCCGGCCTTCCCGTTGCTTAATCGCCGGCAAAAGAAAAAGCCGGCGCTGTTTTGCCGGCTCAAATCGCTCGCCATACGGTTGTGTCAGTTTTCGATGGCCGCCACCGCTACCAGTGATTCCTGTTTCACGATGACTTCGGTCAGTTCCTTAACGCCATACTCAAATCCCCGGTCGAAGGCTTTCAGGTTCAGCTCGCGGTAAGCTTGCGGCACCGAGGCAGCGACGGCGTTGCGCAAGGCTTCGCGATCGACCACCTGCGTGATAGCTCCGAAAAATCCCACCATCACGATGTTCAGCACCATCTTCTTGCCCAGCTCCTCGGCGATGCGGGTGGCTGGGATGCTGTAGACACGCACACCCGCCGGCAGTTCGCCAATCCGTACCAGGTCTTCTTCGATGATCAGAATGCCTTCATCCTTGATCTGCGGAGCGAACAGTCCGTAAGCTTCCTGCGACATCACCACCAGAATGTCGGGACGCGGTACGTAGGGATAAAGCACCGGCGTGTCGGAAAGAATCAGCTGAGCGCTACAGGCTCCGCCGCGGGCTTCCGGCCCGAAATTCTGCGTCATGGTGGAGTAGCCGGGCTGATAGATGCAGCCTGCTTTACCGATGATGATGGCCGACAGGATAACGCCCTGGCCTCCAAATCCTGCGATGCGGATCTCGCTTACTGGCATGAACAGGCCTCCGTTTCCACGTACTCGTCGCCGAGTGAATCGAATAATTGATCGTGCATCAGGTCGCGGTAATCGCTGCGCTCGCGATCGACAAACTTGCCAACCGTAATTTCACCACTCTTGGTCAACGCAACCTCGCTGGTGGGCGCGCCATTGCGAACCTTGCTGACCGACTTGTAGAACTTCATGGTGTCGAGCCCGTCGCCCATCTTGTTGCGGCGCTGATACAGCGTCGGACACGGCGACAGCACTTCGATGAAGCTGAATCCCTTCTTGGCAAACATCTCCTGCATCGAGCGCGCCAGCTGCTTCACATGGAACGCCGTCCAGCGCGCGACATACACAGCGCCCGCCGCTTCTACCAGGTAAGGCAGGTTGAACGAGGGATCGTATGTCCCATAAGGATTGGTCGAAGTGATGACATCGCCGGGCGTGGTGGGTGCGGTCTGTCCGCCGGTCATGGCGTAAATAAGGTTGTTGATGCAGACCACCTTCAGGTCAACATTGCGCCGGGCAGCGTGGATCAGATGATTGCCGCCGATGGCAAACAGGTCGCCGTCACCGGAGTACACCACTACGTTCAGCTTGGGATTGGCCAGCTTTAGTCCGGTAGCAAACGGAATCGCGCGGCCGTGCGTGGTGTGAAACGAATCCTGATTCACGTAGCCGGCAACGCGTCCGGTGCAACCGATACCGGAAACGATGGCCAGGTTCTTAGTGTCGATCTTGGCGTCGATCAGGGCATGCGCGAAGGAGTTGACGCTGGTGCCAATGCCGCAGCCCGGACACCAGATATGCGGAATGCGGTCCATGCGCAGAAATTGTTCGACCGGGTTCACAGTCAGTTCGGTAAGCTCGCTCATCGCGCCACCTCCATGATGGCCTGCTGAATGTCTTCGGGACGGTGGACGCTGCCTCCGGCGTGCCCCACAAAGCGCACGATGGCTTTGCCGGCGGCGGCGCGTTCGACCTCGCGCACCATCTGGCCCAGGTTCAGTTCGACCACGACAATCGCCTTCACCTTGCCGGCGATTTCCGCAATCTGTTTTGCGGGGAACGGCCAGGCCGTGATCAGGCGGAACTTGCCGACCTTCACACCGCTCTTCCGGGCCAGCTCGATGCCGCGCTGCGCTACTCGTGAGGTGATGCCATACGACACCACAACCACATCGGCGCCGTCGATCTGATCTTCTTCGTACAGAGTGATCTTGTCGACGTTCTTGGTGATTTTTTCCTGTAACCGCCTGACCAGCTTGTCTTGCGTGGCCGGCGTCATGTCGGGATAGCCACGCTCGTCGTGAGTCAGGCCGGTAACGTGCACGTTGTAGCCTTCGCCGGTGCGCGGCATGTCCGGAACCAGATCGTCGCACGGCTTGTAAGCAAGAAATTCGCCGGGAGGAAGCGTAGTGTAGCGCCGCGGCGTAACTTCAATCTCCTCCGGCGGAGGAATCACAACTTTTTCCGTCATGTGTCCCACAACTTCGTCCATCATGACGAAAACCGGGCAGCGATACTGTTCGGCATAATTGAAAGCTGTAATCGTCAGGTCGAAACACTCTTGCGGCGAGTTCGGGCAGAGCGCGATCACTTCGTAGTCGCCATGCGACCCCCAGCGCACCTGCATCATGTCGGCTTGCGCGGGAAGCGTGGGCAATCCGGTAGAAGGTCCGCCGCGCTGCACGTCGACGAAGACGCACGGAGTCTCGGTCATCACCGCCAACCCGATGTGTTCCATCATCAACGAAAATCCCGGACCGGAGGTAACGGTGAAAGCTTTGGCTCCGCCCCATACCGCGCCCTGAAGTGCGATCGAGGCTGCGAGTTCATCTTCCATCTGGATAAAGGTTCCACCCACGGTGGGTACGCGCGAGGCAAAACGTTCGACTACCTCGGTGGAAGGAGTGATGGGATAGCCCGAGGAGAAGCGCGCGCCGGCTGCCAAGGCGCCTTCGCAGCAGGCGTGGTCCCCGTCGAGGAAATGGGTACCGGTCATGACACCGGCTGGGTCAGCGTGCATCTTGGTCCTCCTTCGACTCGGTCAGATCTGGGGCGGTCGCGAGAGTCCCGGGATTTTTCGTAGCTTCCTTGGAAGCCTCTGCCTGCTTATGTCCAAAGATGGCGAAGTCAGGACAGTACATGCCGCACAAATCGCAACCGCTGCACTTGTCGGGATGAACCATATAAGGAGTGTGATAGCCCTTGGCGTTAAATGCCGACGACAGCGCCAGAACGTGCGTGGGACAGAACTCAACGCAAAAACCGCAGGCTTTGCAGCGCTCAGCCACGATTTGCACCGAACCTTTGGCCATTGTTTCCCTTTCTGTTTGCGGGACCGTCCGAAGGGACTTGCTTGTACCTTGCGATTCGCCATCCCACCTGGAAATACGTTGCGGTTCGGAGCTCACCCCGGTACCGAACGATAGTTCGATTCTTGACCAGACATGGCCCGAACCGAAGTGATGCCGGTCACATGACGGTGTGAGGTCTAGCTGCGGGGAAGAGACAGCAGGCCCCGGCGGAAGAGTTACCAGACAGGCTGTACAAGCTCAAGGTCGAGCGGAGAAAATGGTTACCGGCGGCAGGCGCACCTGGCCCGCCGCAATGTGCTTAAGAAGGACAGATGACCAGCGAAACCTCAGCAGCCCGGAACCTGAAGCAAAAAGCCCTCCACGAGTTGGTGGAGTTTCTCGGGATATTCCTGTTTCTGGCACTCGTGTTTTGCGTTCTGGTTACCTACAGCACGCTGCTGTTGAGCGCCTTCCATGTTCGCTACTTGAGCTACGCCTTCGCCGTGGTCAATGCCCTGGTCATTGCCAAAGTCATTCTGATCGGAGAATACGCACACGTTGGCAAAAAGTATGAAGGCCGGCCTTTGCTGCTGTCGGCCTTTTACAAGGCAGTTTTATTCAGCCTGCTGGTGTTCGCCTTTCATATGGCTGAGGAAGTGCTCAAAGGGCTGTTGCATGGAGTGCGGGTGGAAAGAACTTTCCGCGATATGCGGCTCGATGATCTGCTGGCTCGCAGTATGGTCGTATTTTGCGTTTTCATCCCGCTGTTCGCGTTCCGTGAACTTCGCCGGGTGCTGGGCGACGAGAAATTTCACGCGCTGCTGTTCCACGCCACGGAAACGGACAAATCGGAATTGCGGTGAATCGGTGTCAGGCTCTGGGTTTAAGCTTCGTCAGGGCTGATCGAAGAGTGCGAACAGGTGCCACCGTGAGCAGCGGTACACCGCCGCTCGCACTTCATCCTGCCCATCGCCCCGGCTGGCAGACAAGCGAACCCCATCGACTCGGGTGATGTCGTGGTCCCAGCAGACGGGGCATACGGTTGGGGTGTCGGGCAGTACCCGCGGCGTACTCGATTCGGATTGCGGCATCGGATGCAGGATGCCGTAGAAGAATCACCTCTTACTGTGACGCACGTCACTTTTTGCTTACCGCTTTGGTGGGATAAGGCGTCAGTTCTTTATTGTCCAGAGGTGGCCGAAGAAACCCAGTTCGCTGCTCATCACACGCTGATGAGTCCCAGGACACTGACAAACAAATGCTGTGGGGCTAATTTGTGAGTGTCGGGTGCCCCGAAGCCAGACCCTCGGTCTTGTTCATCCAATCCAGCCAAACTTGGCGCCAAACAAGACCTTCCTCACTCTGAAACTATCGCTTCCTCCACCCGTCGTCGTTCCGTCTTTGGGCCCCTAAACATCGCCAAATGGAAAGGGGAACCATGAAACGCCTTATTCTTCTTCTAATGGTTCTGACCGTGATGGTTGCCACCGGATTTGCGATCAGCACGACGGCGCAGCCACCAAGCGCTACCTGTGTGCGTCAGGCGAGCCCTTCAGTGAACTTGCAGGCTAATCCACAGAGGCCGATCCCGCCGGGGCCACCTCCGCCGGGACCGAATCCGCCAAGGCCCAATCCACCGCGGCCTCCACTGCCTAATCCGCCTCGCGTGAGTGAAGCGGTCGCAGCCATCTTTGTGCAGCCTATTCCACCCGGACCGGTTCCACCGAAGCAACCGGGACCGAACCCGCCCCGGCCTCCCCTGCCTAATCCGCCTCGCGGATAACGTTTGGGCCGTGGTCGCCAGTTTCAGTCGTATGCATCTTCTAACCTTCCAGGGAGGGCCCTAGACGGAACGAAACTCCAGCGGCGCTGACGGGCGCTGCTGGTTGTTTTATGCGTCGAAGGTTGGTTATTGATACCGAGCTGTGTTTTTGCGCGCCTCGGAGGCCTCTTCGAAACCGATCGAGTTCTATTTCGGACCGCAGAAGCTTCTTGTCTCACGATGCCGTGACCTGCCTCACAGCGTTTTGTAGAGTTTCAGTTCACCCTGTGGGTAGGAGAAAAGTGTCCCCACCTCATGGGTCTAATGACGCTTTTTATGCACTATGAAAAGAGTGCTTATCCTGGGAGCTGCCGGACGTGACTTCCATAACTTCAATGTAGTTTTCCGGGACAATCCCGAATTCCTGGTCGTCGCCTTCACCGCCAACCAAATTCCCGATATCGCCGGGCGCTGTTATCCCGCGCAGTTGGCCGGCGATCTCTATCCCGACGGCATACCCATCCTCGACGAAGGCAGGATGGAAGAGATCATCGCCGAGAACTGGGTGGAGGTGGTGGTCTTTTCCTATAGCGATGTCGCTTATCCCGCGCTGATGCATCTGGCGTCGCGCGCGGTGGCGGCCGGGGCGGACTTCTGGCTGCTCGGCGCAGCGCACACTCAACTCACCGCCAAGGTCCCTGTAGTCTCGGTATGCGCCGTGCGCACCGGTTGCGGCAAAAGCCCGGTTTCGCGTTGTATCGCGTCCCAACTGCGCCAGCTTGGCTGGAGCCCGGTGGTGGTTCGCCATCCCATGCCTTACGGCGACCTGGCTGCGCAACGGGTGCAGCGCTTCGCTTCGCTGGCCGACCTGGACCGGTACCAGTGCACCATCGAAGAACGCGAGGAGTACGAACCTCACATTGTCGCAGGTACGCCGGTGTATGCCGGAGTGGATTATCACGAGATCCTGCGCCAGGCCGAGCAGGCCGCCGACGTGATCGTGTGGGATGGCGGCAACAACGATACTTCGTTCTATCGTCCCGATCTCGACATCGTGGTGCTCGACCCGCATCGCGCCGGCCACGAGCTGGCTTACTATCCGGGCGAGGTCAACTTCCGCACCGCCGATGTGCTCATCATCAATAAGGTTGACACCGCCGATCCCGACGGAATCAAGACGGTTCGCCGCAACATCGCGTTGCACAATCCCACAGCCCGGGTCATCGAGACCGCCTGCCGGGTGAAGGTGGACGCGCCCGCGGCCATCGATGGCAAGACGGTGCTGGTCGTAGAAGACGGTCCCACGCTGACCCACGGCGAAATGTCGTATGGAGCGGGCATCGTCGCGGCTAATCGCTACCATGCGGCGTCGCTGGTCGATCCGCGCCCGTATGCCGTCGGCTCCATCCAGAAGACCTTCGAGAATTTCCCGCATTTATGGCGGGTCCTGCCGGCCATGGGATACAGCGATGTGCAGCGCCACGAACTGGAAGAAACCATCAAGCGCGTTCCTTGCGACGTGGTGGTGGTGGCCACGCCGATTGATTTGGCTCGCACCATCCAGATCGACAAGCCCAGCGTCCGGGTGCGGTATGAAGTCGAGGAGCTTGGCAAGCCGGCAATTCCGGCCATGCTGGAGGAATTTACGCAAGCCCACAAGCCGGCGCTTGCTGAAGCCGGGAGGTAGCCCTGAACGAGAAAGACTTTCTTTCGATTCGCGACTTCTCTCCGCAGCGGATCCGGCAATTGCTGCACGTGGCCGTCCAGCTCAAGGCCTACCCGCGCGCCTATTCCAATGCGCTAAAGCGTAAGACACTGGCCATGATCTTTGAAAAGCCATCGTTGCGCACGCGGGTCAGCTTCGACGTCGGCATGGAAGAACTCGGTGGCCATCCGCTGTATCTTTCGCCGGCTGAAATCAACCTGGGCAAGCGTGAGTCGGTCTACGACGTCGCCAAAAATCTGGAGCGCATGGTGGACGCCATCATGATTCGCACCTTCGCTCACGATGTGGTGGTGGAATTGGCCCGGCACGCCAGCATCCCGGTGATCAATGGATTGACCGACTACTGTCATCCCTGCCAGGCGATGGCGGACTACCTCACTATGCTGGAGGTGAAGGGCCGCCTAATCGGGCTGAAGGTGGCTTACATCGGAGACGGCAACAACGTGGCGCGTTCGTTGATGTTTGCGGGCGCGCAGTTGGGCGCGAAGGTCTGGGTCGCAACCCCGTCTGGCTTTGAGCCCGGCTCGGATGCGATTCAATGGACCGAGAACCGCTGCTCCGAAACTGGCGCCAGCTTTACCCTCACGCCCGATCCGGAGTTGGCAGCATTTGCAGCAGACGTAATCTACACCGACGTCTGGACCAGCATGGGCCAGGAAGCTGAAAGCGAGACCCGAAAGAAGATCTTCGCGCCTTATCAAGTGAACGCCCGGCTCTTTGCTCGCGCCCAGGCCGATGCCATCTTTCTGCATTGTCTGCCGGCACACCGGGGCGATGAGGTTACCGACGACGTGATTGACTCGCCGCGCTCGTTCGTCTTTCAGCAGGCAGAAAACCGGCTGCATGCCCAGAAGGCAATCCTGGTGGAACTGATAAAGAAGGCTCAAATGCCGGAGTACGAGTCGGCTCGCGAACCCAAGCTGGAGTTGGTGAAGTAGGAGGGAAGCCGCTCTGCGCTCTCTTGGTCGCGGTTCGCTTTTCGCTTCTCGCCGGAAAGGCATGGGCGACAGGCAAAGAAACCTGAGCCAGGACACGACGATTTGCGGGAAGTCGAGAGTCGAACCCGAAGAGCCAAACATTGAGCTCGCCGCGAACTGGTGGGTGAGAGCAGCAATACGCGAACCCATAGCGAGGTCCTCCCATCCACCAGCGCGGCAGAAAAACCCGCTCTTCGCTCTTAGCGTTTAGCTCTTAGCTTTTGGCCGCTACCCGGTGTTTCCAGGATGAGTGGCGAATGACGAGCCTTGCCATCAGCTCTCAGGGTGCGATTGGGCGATTGCTAAAAGCCAGAGGCTAAGAGCTGATAGCCGGGAACTAAGAGCTCACAGCCGAAAGCGAATAGCGAAGCGAAGAACGAAGAGCGAACAGCGAACAGCGAACAGCGAACAGCGAACAGCGAACAGCGTTCTTACACCATGTCGAAAACTGCTTTAGTTGCGGTTGGCGGCAATTCTTTGATACGCGCCGGTGAGAAAGGAACCATCGCCGAGCAACTTGCCAATGCGCGACGCACGGCTCAGGCGATGGTGGGCCTGATCCGCATGGGATACCGCCTGGTCATCACCCACGGTAACGGCCCGCAAGTTGGTGCGCAGTTGCTGCGCTCGGAGCGAGCCTCGGATGTCGTCTACAGCCAGACGCTGGATGTCTGCGGCGCGGCCAGTCAGGGAGAAATCGGATACCTGCTGGCACAGTCGCTGCACAACGAACTGGCTGCGGCCGCCCTCGACATACCGATCGTCAGCCTGATCACGCAGACCCTGGTCTCAGATGATGATCCCGCAATGCAGCACGCCACCAAGCCGATCGGACCTTTCTATTCGCGTAACGATGCGGAAGAGAAAAAGCATTCGTTGGGCTGGCAGATTGTCGAAGATGCCGCCCGCGGTTATCGCCGGGTGGTGCCTTCGCCCGACCCGCAAGAAGTGGTGGAGTTGGACATCATTCGCACCCTGGTGGAGCACGGCATCCTGGTAGTTTCCACCGGCGGAGGCGGCGTCCCGGTAGTGCGCGTCAATGGTCAGTTGCAAGGCGTGGATGCGGTTATCGACAAGGACCGCGCTTCGGCGCTGCTGGCAATCCAGCTTCGAGTTGACCTGTTCGCCATCTCCACCGACACCGACTACGTTTACCTCAACTTTAGAAAGCCCGATCAAACGCCGCTCACCTGCGTCACGGCTGCGCAGCTGGAACAATATCTCGCCGCTGGCCACTTCCCCCCCGGGAACATGGGGCCGAAGGTGGAGTCCGTACTTCACTTCCTGCACTGCGGCGGCCGGGAGGCAGTCATTACGTCACATGAACATTTGTGCGAAGCCGTTGCCGGCTCGATGGGAACGCGCATTGTTCGCGACGCAGAACCCGACCAGGAGACATCTGGCCAGAAACTCGAGGTGCCGGTTACCGGATAAATCATGCCCACTTTGCATCCACTCGCCAGACAGCACGAAGAGAAATCAGGCCGCTCGCGCCTGGCGCTGAAGCACGTGGTCGAGTCGCAACAGTTCACGGTCCCGCTGCTGATGGTACTGTTCGACCGCTCCCGGCTGATGGAGCGCATCGTCGCCCGCGGAGGCACACTCGACTACCAGAACCGCATTCTGGCCAGCCTGTTCTATCAACCTTCCACCCGGACGCGCTTTTCCTTCGAGGCCGCCATGTACCGCCTGGGCGGGGACGTGCTTTCCACCGAACACGCCCGCACCTTCTCGTCGGAAATTGAAGCCGAGCAGGTGGAAGATTCCATTCGGATCATCAGCAGCTATTGCGATGTCATCGTCATTCGCCATCACGAAGCCGGCGGAGCAGCGCGCGCCGCCAAGGTCTCGTCCATCCCCATCCTCAATGCTGGAGATGGCGCCGGCGGCCAGCATCCCACGCAGGCTCTGCTCGACCTGTACACCATTTATCGCGAGCGTCCGCTCGACGGCCTCAGCGTCGCCTTCATTGGCGAACTCGATCGCGGCCGCACTGCGCGTTCGCTGGCTTATCTGCTGGCCAAATTCGAGCGGGTAAAGATTTTCTTCGTCAGTCCGCCTGAGCTGCAGATGAAATCCGACATCCTGCAATATCTCGACCGGCACGGCGTGCGCTATGAACTGGAGTCGAACATCGACCGCGTGGTCGGCGAAGTGGATGTGGTGTATCAAACGCGAATTCAGCCGGAACGGCTTCCCCGCACTAAGGGAGGGCGGCGTTATGCCATCAATTCCTCGGTGCTGGAGCGCATGCGGCCCAACGCCATGATCCTTCATCCGCTGCCCAGAACGGTGGAGCTGGACAAGACCGTGGACGACGATCCCCGAGCGCTTTATTTCCGGCAGGCCGCCAATGGGCTCTTCGTAAGGATGGCGCTGCTGACCATGTTGTTGGATAAGGAATGAGGGCAGCACTTGGCATTTAGCAATGAGGAATAGCAACTGGCGGTGGAGGTGAGGATTACGAGTTGGTTGTATCGGACTTACGGTGGACGGGCGCGGCTTCAGCCGTGCCGTAACGAAGCCATCTGAGGCGGGGCTTTAGCCTTGGACGGATTGTTTTGCCGCAGTTGCCAAATGCTAACTGCCAAATGCTAATTGCCAATTTAAGGAGCTTATGCCAGTCATCGAACGTTTGCAGGCGGAAGATTTCATTGAGCTTGAAGATCGCTTCGGCGCACATAACTATCAGCCGCTGGATGTCGTCATCCAACGCGCCGAGGGAGTGTGGGTTTATGACGTCGAAGGCTTTCGCTATCTCGACTGCCTGGCTTCCTATTCGGCGGTCAATCAGGGTCACTGCCATCCCCGGATTCTGAAAGCTCTGCTGGAGCAGGCCTATAAAGTCACGCTGACCTCGCGCGCCTTCCGCAACGATCAGCTCCCGCTGCTCTACCAGCAACTCAACGAACTGACCGGCTTCGAAATGGCACTGCCCATGAACTCCGGCGCCGAAGCTGTCGAAACGGCCATCAAGGCGGCGCGCAAGTGGGGATACACCGTCAAAGGTATTCCCCAGGGCAAAGCCGAAATCATTGTCTGCGCCAACAACTTTCACGGACGCACCGTTACCGTCATCAGCTTCTCCAGCGACGAGCAGTATCGCGAAGGCTTCGGGCCGTTCACGCCGGGATTCAAGATCATTCCCTTCGGCGATGCCCAGGCCTTGGCCGACGCCATTACGCCCCACACCTGCGCCTTCCTGGTTGAGCCGATTCAGGGCGAAGCCGGAATTATCATTCCGCCGGAAGGTTTCCTGCGCGAGGCGGCCGATGTGTGCCGCCGCAACCGGGTCTTGCTGATCGCCGACGAGATCCAATGCGGCCTGGGACGTACCGGAAAACTCTTCGCCTACATGCACGAAGACATTCGGCCCGACGTAGTGATTGTCGGCAAGGCGCTTTCCGGCGGCTTCTATCCGGTGTCGGCAGTGCTGGCCTCGAAGGAAATTCTGGGCGTGTTTCATCCCGGCGATCACGGCAGCACTTTCGGCGGCAATCCGCTGGGCTGCGCCGTGGCTCGCGCGGCGTTGCGGGTTGTGGTCGAAGAGAAACTGGTGCAGCGTTCCGCCGAGCTGGGCGAGTATTTTCTGGTGAAGTTGCGGACGATAAGAAGCCCTCAGCTTCGCGAAGTACGGGGCAAGGGCCTGTGGATCGGCATCGAGCTGAATGTTCCCGCGCGTCCTTATTGTGAAGCGCTGCAGAAGCTCGGCCTTCTCTGCAAGGAGACGCATGAGTACGTCATTCGCATTGCTCCTCCTCTAATCATCACGCGCGAAGAAATTGCCTGGGCCTTCGACCGCATCAGACAGGTCATCGAAAAGCGGGCGTGAGGGCGAGGTTGGAGAGGACTTGAATCAACAGCGTCGGTGGTGATATGGCCTGTTCACAACAACTACCGTAAAAAGATGATCTTGCGATGAAGTGGGGAGCGTGAAAGACCTCTTGTCACTGCTGTTTGCCGTCTTGTGTTTGCTGCTCGTTGCCTGTGGCGCGTTGCAATGCTTTGCTCCGCGTCGGCTCAAGAATCTGCAAGACCGATTTCGCCCTAAGGGCGACTATACTGCCAGTGTGGGTGGTGCCTTTATCGAAAGACTCCGCGAGCGACAGGCAAGCCGTCCGTCCCCGCTTTATCGGTCTTCTGGCCTACTGATGATGGCAGCGGGTATCTACATGTTTTTTGTTGTTCTCTCACGATTCACAAGGTAACTTGTTGCGAAATCCCCATATCGCTGATTAACCAGCGGTCAAGACGTGTAATTGCACGGAGCAGATTGGAGAGCAGATGAAGGTCGAGATCATTCACTGCCCAACATGACAGAACAACAAGGCCAAGGTCACGAGTCTCGTGACCCTGATCAAGAAGCGCCTGGATATTGAAGCAGTGATTAAGCCTGGGAAGACAGGTCAGTTCGAGGTTATCGCTGATGGTGAGAGGATAGCCGAGCGCGGGGGAAACTGGCTTACGCGGAGCTTTGGTGCTGGCTATCCCGATCTCGATAGCTTGGTCGATCAACTCGAGAAGCGCCGTGCGAGTGGGGCGGCGCAGTAGATGGCAGGTCTCTGGGTGCGGCCATATTTGAAGGCGGGCGTACATTCGGAATGGCATCCGACACCGCAGGCAGTTTCCAGAGACAATTGTCGAAAAACCCCCTTATCACCAGTAATCGGCGCTTCATGGAGCGTGCATCAGCAGGGTTCTTCGTTCAGTTGCCCTGCACGACCGTTTCGCAACCGCTGCTTTGCCTGTAGCCTGCGGTCACGAAGTTGTTCGGGGGAAACTGTCCGGCTACATTGCCGCAGAAGGTGAGCGTCTGGATTATGCCGGAGTTGTCGAAGGTGATGACGGTCACCTGACCGCTGCTGGTGATGAGCAACTGAACGTTGGTAATGGTGCCGGAAGCGATGAAGATGGTGCCATTTTGCGGTGAGATATAGAAAGCCGCCCCTCCGCAGCCTGCGGTTACAAAAAGCAGCGCGAGAATAAGTAGGCTCACGGCGAAACGCCGCACACCAAAATTCTACTCTCGGAAAGGCGGGAGGTTGGTGGCGTCTCAGGCTGATCGTTGGCGTAACATCGCCGTTACACAAGTAATCGGGTCGGCCTGCCCGTTTCAGGGCTACTTGCGAAATGGCCTGGTCACGCAAACTAATGGCGGCCATTCATCCAGCCGCTAATTTTTCTCGAGGATCAGTACGTCCTGCCCTGAATTGGCCGCTGTCGTGGCATGAGTCAACATTAGTTCACAGTAAAGCTGAACACCGTGCCGTGATTGCTGCTTCCACCAGCGTAGGTCGTGCCGTAGAACGTTCCATTACTGGCCTGGATCAGCCCGGCAATGGGATCGGCGCCGTCGCTACAGCCGGGTAGCGAGCAGAAGCTGTACAGCGAGGTCAGCGTTCCGCTCGGAGTGATTTTGAAGATCGTGCCTTCGTTGTTTGCCCCGCCCGTCTCGGTTGTTCCATAGAAGTTCCCATCGCTAGCCAGGACCAGCGCGCCTAAAGGGGCAGAGCCGTCCGTCTTGTCGAAGACATGCAGCGCTGTGAAGGTGCCGCTCAGCGTCCATTTGAAAACCACGCCGGCGTTATAGCCATTGGGTGCTCCGCCTGAAGAGGTTGTTCCGTAGAGGTTTCCATCGCTGCCCAAAGTCATCGTCGCGTAAGGGAAACTGCCGGTATTCGCCGCACCGAAGCTGAACAGCGGCGTATATGTGCCACTTGTCGTGACTTCGTAGAGCACGCCCACATCATAGCGCCCACCGAAATCCGTCGTCCCGTACAAGTTTCCATTGCCGGCCTGAACCAGGCCCCCCAAGGGCGAGGTGCCGTCCTGGCCAAAGCTGTACAGCCGGATCAGTTGACCGAACGGGGTGACTTCGTAGACGGTACCGGCGCCTCCGCCGGCTTCGGCTGTCCCGTAAAAACTCCCATTGCTGGCCTGCATCAGCCCCGCATAGGGGTTGGCGCCGTCAATCTCATACTCGAAGCTCGCAACCGTGGTTACGGTGCCGCTGGGCGTGACCTTGAAAATCGAACCAACGCGCCCGACGCCGCCGTGGCTGGTTGTCCCGTACAAGTCCCCATTACTGGCCTGCAGTAGCCCTGCAAAGGGTGTGTTGCCATCGCCCAGCAGGAACTGATTGAAGCTGTGTAGCGTCGTCAGCGTGCCGCTGGTGGTGATTTCAAAGACGGTGCCATCGTTGTTGGCTCCGCCGATGGAGGTTGTGCCGTAGAGGTTTCCGTTGCTGGCCAGCACCAGCGGCGCGTAGGGTTGTGCACCATCGGTGCCGTTGAAGCTGTGCAAGATGCTGAGAGTTTGCGCGGGCAGAACAACGGCGGCGATCGCTAACAGCAGAAACACACCGCATGCCCCCAAGCTGAAATTCAGTTTGCCCATAACATCCTCCTCGTTATTCCCGGACTGCCCATTGTTGATGCCACATAGGGCTGGTCCCGGAATTTTGCGGCTCCGTCGCCGACCGCGAAATATAACAATTGCCGCAGTCTGAGTTGTCTCGGAAATGTAAATAAAATGTCAGATTTCGTGGCCAATGAATCGGCCCTTTAGCTCACTCGTCTTAACAGACCTTCCCCAGCCAGCGACGTAGCGAACGATATGAAGCGGGGAAGGGCTTAGGTTACTTGTAGTAGGTCGGCCTATCTTAAGTGATCGGCAGCCCGGTCGGGATCGGTTACGATATGGCCCGTTCACGCGAACGAACATAGGGGTATGATTTGCCGGTGCGGGCTCTGGTCAATCGCGATCGTTTCGCTGCTTTTCGCTATCTGCAGAAACGCGGATGCACAGAGCCTTGATCCCGTGACCTCGCAACAAGCCTCCGCACCGTCCTCTCAAGATGCGGGCGAAGATGAACTCTCGGACTGGGAGTGGGTTGACTTTGGGTGCCCTGACCCAGCTCAGCGACATACAACGATTGACGGGCAAGCGGTTATTGCTGGCTACGTGTACCCCGATGGGACGCTATAGGGGAAGCCTCTAAAGTTCGCCGAGGTGCACGTTTACTCGTCATTGGGTCAAAGCGTCTACATCGGAAAAACCGATAGAGACGGCTGGTTCACCACGGGCTTACTGCCGCCCGGCAACTATCGCCTTGTGATTGATGGCTGGGGCACTACCGCCGTGCGGCTGAGGCCCGTAAATGAGGGGTCCGGTGGATTAGGGGGAGGCCCGGTGTTATTCCTCACCGAGAATGAATGCGTCTTACCGCCTTTGGGGGGCAATTGAATCCTCATAACTAGTGAAAAATCCCCATTTCACAAGTGAAGCTACGTTGCCTAGTAGGTGGGCAGAGGAAACTTCGGACTCCAACGATCTATGCGGCGATCCCAGGTTAGGCCAACAGAAGGCCGAACCTGGGGCACAGAGCGAATCAGTCGACACCTTCAAACTCGACGTGAGTCTTGGATTGCGGATCGAATATGAATAAGAAAATCGTGAGCCCTAGTACTTCCGCATGTGGATTTCGGTGCCGTTGCGCTCGAACTTCACCTCATCCATCAATTGGTTGATCAGGTAGATACCGCGGCCGTGGTTGGAATAAACGTTTTCGCCGTTGCAGGGGTCGGGGATGGCGAAGGGATCGAATCCAGCGCCCGGGTCGCGCACCACGATGAGCATGCCGCGCTCTTCGTCGCAACCTACGCAACACTGGACTTTCTTGGTCGGATCGTTCTTGGCGCCATGCACGATGGCGTTGGCCAGGGCTTCGCGCAAGGCGGTTTCGATCTCAAATTCTTTCCCGGCGGCGCATTCCAGCCTGCGCGCCATCTCCATAATGCCTTCCACCACGGGACTGATCGCGGTCGGATCGGCGTTGAGCGTAACCTCAATGCGTATCATCAGCTTGGAGCGATCAAATTCTACCGTGGGATGGCCGGGTTTCATGGCAAGTTTCCCCACTTAAGACTCGCGTGGCTTACTCTTACAGAAAAGCGCAAAAGGGTCAAGCAGGAAAGCAAGAAGGGATCATTCCTTGATAGCCGTTTCGTGGTGGAAGGTATGAAAGCCGTGATCGGTTACATCTCGATCTTCTGACAAAGCAATACGCGGTGGCATGGAAGCAGAAATTCGTGACTGGAGGTTCACACGCCGCATCAGCGAAACAGTTCGCGCTTGCGGGCGCGAATAGCGATTAGAATCGCCTACGAATTTCGATTTCCTGTAAGCTGGTAACGACTTATTCGTCCTCAGCAAGCTGACGGACATCGCCGCGATCATGAGAAAAACTCTGCTGCTGGTTCTCTCCCTCGCCTTGCTCACGCCCCTGCTGCGTGCTCAGGAGATTACTGTCGCCGCCGCCGCCGACTTGAACTATGCCCTCAAAGATCTGGCAGCACGCTTCCAGCAAACGACCGGCAACAAAGTGACGTTATCGTTCGGCGCATCGGGTAGCTTCTTCTCGCAGATCCAGAGCGGCGCTCCTTACGACGTGTTCTTCTCAGCCGACATGGACTACCCCAGGAAGCTTGCCGCCGCCAACCTTGTCGTGAGTTCTTCGTTGCGCGTTTATGCCATTGGCCATCTGGTGCTGTGGGTGCCGAATAGTTCGGCGCTCGATCCCCAGAAGCTCAAGATGGATCTGTTACTTCAACCTTCCGTACAGCGAATCGCCATTGCCAATCCGCAACACGCTCCGTATGGCCGCGCGGCCATGTCGGCGTTGGAACACTTTGGATTGAAAGACAAAGTCGCCGCCAAGCTGGTGCTGGGTGAAAACATCAGCCAGGCTGCGCAGTTCGTGCAATCGGGCAACGCGCAGGCAGGATTGATCGCGCTATCGCTCGCCATGTCTCCAGCCATGAAAGATGCCGGCAAGTACTGGGAGCTGCCCGCCGGCAGCTACCCCGAGATGCAGCAGGGAGTGGCGATTGTGTCCTCCTCCAAACATAAGCCGGCGGCGCAGGCTTTCATCGACTACATTAGTTCGTCAGAGGGCGCGGCTGTGCTCGAGCAATATGGCTTTCGCGTCCCATCGCGCCCATGATCCTGCAAGCTCTCACCCTGACACTGCGACTGGCCGTCACGGTTTCACTCATCCTGCTGGCGATAGGAATTCCACTCGCTTACTGGCTGGCGTTTTCGCGCAAGCGCTGGAAGTTTCTGGTCGAGGCCGTGGTCTCGTTGCCCATCGTGTTGCCGCCTACCGTGCTTGGCTTTTATGTGCTGGTTGCCATCGGACCGCTGAGTCCCGTCGGCCGCTGGTATCAATCGCTCGCCGGACATGGCCTGGCCTTCACCTTCAGCGGGCTGGTAGTCGGATCGGTGCTCTACAGCCTGCCCTTCGCCGTGCAGCCCATGGCGACTTCATTCGGCTCGGTCGATCGTAAGCTGCTCGACGCCTCGGCGCTACTGGGAGCCTCACGCTGGAGCACCTTTTGCCGCATCGTGTTGCCGCTGGGATTGCCCGGCGTGCTTACCGGACTGGTGCTCAGCTTCGCGCATACGCTGGGCGAGTTCGGCGTCGTGCTGATGATCGGCGGCAACATTCCCGGAGCGACGCGTACCATTTCCATCCTGATCTATGACCAGGTGCAGGCGCTGGATTACGCTGCCGCCAACCGCACCGCTCTGCTTCTGCTGGCGCTCTGTTTCGCGCTGCTGGCGATTCTCTACGGCCTGCGCCGCCGCGCGTCGTGGAACGTGTGGAACTGGAGATGAACAGCCCCGCTGCGCGCCTTTCGCAAGAGCTTCTGTCGGTAAAGATCCAGAAACGTTTTTCCGGCGAGCGCGGATCGTCGTTCTTGCTCGACGTGGAGTTCGTCGCCGCCAAAGGTTTCACGATTCTGTTTGGCGCATCGGGAGCAGGCAAGACGACGCTTCTTGATTGCCTCGCCGGACTGCAATCTCCTGAGCAGGGCCGAATTGCCATCGGAAACGGCGTACTTTTCGATTCCGGTCCGCGAGTGAATATTCCGCCGAACCGCCGCTCCGTCGGCTATCTGCTGCAATCGTTGGCGCTGTTTCCTCATCTGACGGTTCAGGAAAATGTGCGGTATGGACTGGCGGCTCTGGACCAGCATGAGCGCGAATATCGTTGCCGCCAGATCCTCGAGTCATTCCGCATCGCTCATCTCGGGTCGCGGCGTCCCGGCGAAATTTCCGGTGGCGAGCGTCAGCGGGTGGCCCTGGCGCGCACGCTGGTAACCCGGCCGCGCGTTTTGCTGCTCGACGAGCCGCTCACCGCGCTCGATGCCATTACCCGCTCGCAAATTGTGGACGACCTGCGGGCTTGGAATGCGCAGCGCGGAATCCCCATTCTCTACGTCACGCATCAGCGGGCTGAGGTATTCGCGCTGGGCGACAGCGTCATCGTGCTGGAGGCGGGCTGCATCGTGGCTCGCGGTTCGCCGCACGAAGTGCTGCAACGTCCGCAATCGGAAACGGTGGCGCAGTTAGCCGGCTTCGAAAACATCTTCGACTGTTCCTTCGTCGCCGCCCATCCTGAGCAGGGAACCATGACCTGCCGGGTTGCCGGCTCAGTGCTGGACCTGGAAGTGCCACTTTCACGCGTGAATACTTCGCAATCGCTGCGCGTGGGAATTCGCGCCGGCGACATTCTGCTGGCCTCGTCGCCTCCGCAAGGATTGAGCGCGCGCAACGTTTTTCCTGGTGTCATCGCTTCCCTGGAGCAACGCGATTTGACAGTTGTCGCCAAGGTGAACTGCGGCGCCCTATTCGAAGTGCATCTTACGCCCGGCGCGCGCGATTCGTTGCAGCTGCAGCCCGGTGGCAACATTTGGCTGGTGGCGAAAACCTACTCGTGCCAGGTAATGCAAGGCAGTGGATAGTGAATAGTGAATGGTGCCGGGCTAAAATTCATCTCGCAAGTGACCTAATGCTTAAGTCGAGCTTTGGAATTACTTGTGCTATGGCCGGGTGCCCCACTCATTCCCTGTCTTCGGAATGAGTGGGGACTGCGATATCAAGGCCACGGACAGCAAAGGTTTGGTCGGAGTAGACTCTTCACTCCCGCACATTCGAAAAACGCGAATGTGTGGGGCACCCGGCCGCCTGTCGGCGTTTGCGCAAGATCCCCGGTGTAGGACCGCTGGTTTCCACGGCGATGGTAGCTGCCGTCGGCAACGGGGCAGCCTTCAAGCGTGGGCGGGAGTTTGCGGCATGGCTGGGACTGGTGCCGAAGCAGCACTCTACCGGTGGCAAAACCAAGCTGCTGGGGATTACCAAGCGCGGCAACCCATACGTGCGCAAACTGTTCGTGCATGGAGCGCGGGCGGTGCTGCCGCGCGTAAAGGCGGTGCTGCTGCGCGTAAAGTATGACACCGGAGGCTTCGGCCAGTGGGTACACAGGTTGGCAGCCAGAGCCCCGCGCAACAAGGTCATCGTGGCCATTGCCAACAAGCTGGCTCGTATCGCCTGGGTAGTGCTGTCTAGCGGTAATGAGTATCAGCATCAGCCCCTAGCGGCTGCGGTCTGAACTTGGCCGTGGAAAAGACGCTTTCGCTTGGAAAGCAGAAAACGCTTTCCACTTTCCCACCGCCACGACGGCGAGGGTTAGGAAACCAGTTCTACCGAGGTCTGCTGAGGAATAACTAAGACGAGACAACAGTCGAACGGCGCGCCGGAAAACCTGGACTTGTGTACGGTCGTTCCAGACCGATCGCCTTATCAAGGACCGGCACGCGGCGGATCATCATCGAGGCCGGAGAAAAATCTCCAACTGTAGGCCGGATACATTTACGCAGACTGCTTTTCTCTTCCGAGTATTCCCTTGCAGTCAGGCGGCGGACCATACATTCACAAGTAATCCGGTCGCGGCACATCTGTGTGGGTAACTTGCGTTGTCGCCTGTTATCAACAGTCAGTAGAAGCGCGGCGTTCACTCACCTACGGCAGCCATGACCCAGAACGCCGCAGTGGTCAATCCGCAGATCGGGGTGTGCCAGCGAAGCGAGCTTGATTTCCAGCACCCCGCGATGCCGAACATAATTCCGGCCAAAGATAACAAAAACCCGGCTCGGAATATCCGCATAAGCACGGGGTCATAGAAGCGAAACGTATGCACCTGCGTATACAAGATCGAGCCGAACGCGAGAAGCCCCGATGCAGTGGCAAAAAGAAAACCCGCAACAGACAGTTTCGCCGCCAGAGATCGCTGTCTTGGCATTCTCGCAAATCGCAGCCAGCCCCACACCAGCCCGACTGGCGAGGCAAGGTAACCCAGCACTACAAGAACTCCGAACCACACTTGGACAGATAGACTCATGACCTGTTCGCGTGAACATTGTACGCTGAGGCCCGATAACGCTTTGTAGCCCAATGACAAACCCGAACGTCAGTAAGATTACTGTTGCAAAATCGCCATTGCACAAGTAGCCGATAAACTCCTCGTCCGATCCACTATCCACCATCCACTATGTTTCTTCCGTTCACCCCTCACATTGCCGCGTGACCCGGCTCACTGCTTCCCGGTACATAAAGTTCATACTGAAGGTATTCATGGCTGTGTTCAGCCCGGCGTGGCAACCACGCGCGTTAGCGAATACCGCGAGCTGCGGTCCTGACAACCCGGCCCGCGGAAATCGCAGCTGAGCAGTCCATCGAACCGGAGGTGTGTACCATGCCGACCGTTATCGAACCGAAAGCCGAAGAATCCAAGCCCCAACTTGTTCCCCCAGCTTCGAACGAGCCCGAACTTTTCGCCGCGGAAATCGCGATGGAAAAGCAGCACAACTTTTTCCCGCTGATCCTGATTGCCGGACTGGTGCTGGTGGTGGGTGGAACCATCTTTTACTTTGTGAAGGGCGCGCGCGATGTGCTGACCGTCCCGGTCGCCACCACCACCATCAGCCAAATTCTGAAATCTCAGGGTCCCGCAACCATTCGCTTCACCACCGGAAACTTGACCTCGAGCGTGAACGAAAAGCCGCAGGATCCGCATTACAAGCTGCTGGCCAAGGCCGGCATGGTGACTACCAAGGCGAAGGGCGCCGGGCTGACCGTTAACCTTACTGATGCGGGAGAAAAAGTCCTGAGCACCATCGATGGCGTGCAGAAGACCAAGAACACGGACGGCACTACTTCCTATCTGGTTCCATTGGCAACGCGCGACCTGGTGTCGATCGACAAGATCACCATGGTCAAGCCGCATCTGGCTCAGCTTGAATACACCTGGAAGTGGACGCCCAATCGTTTAGGTCAGGAGTTCGAAGCGTCCGGCAGCCTGGTCAAGAGCTTCAGCACCTGGGACCGCGCCACGCTGATCAAGACGTATGGTGTTGATTTCTACAATGCGCCGCCCACGAAAGCCGGACTCGTGCTGGTCGAAGCCGACAACGGAACCTGGAAGCCCTATACGGATTAGTTTTCGCTGTAACTCGCATCGCCTCCGCTGACAGGGAGAGGCTCAGGCCTCTCCCTTATTTTGTCAATAACGCACAAATCTCAGCCACAGCAGCCCGATCGTCAGCGTCAGCAGCGTGACCGGCACGCCGATCTTCATATATTCGAGGAAGCCGATGGGCATTTCGCTACGCGCTTTTTCCACCACAATGATGTTGGCAACCGAGCCCGTGATAGTGAGATTGCCGGCCAGCGTGCTGCTCATGGCCAGCAGCAGCCAGGCAGAGTGTGGATCATGAAACTGTGGGATCAGTCCCTTCAGCAGCATCACCGCGGGAACATTACTGACGAGGTTCGATAGCAGCGTGACCACAGCTGCGAAAATCACTTGATTGCGCAGGTTCAACCGTTCCGCCAGTCCCAGCAACTGCTGGGTGATGCCGGCCTGCTCCGCTCCTCCCAGGATGAGGAACAATCCCAGAAACAGCATCAGCAACGACCAGTCCACGTCTTCATAAATCGCTTTAGGCGGATGACGGCGCTGCACCAGCAATAACGCGCCTCCGGCAGCGGCGACCAGAGGAGGAGGAAAGCCCAGAAGGAATCCCGCCAGCACGGCCACAGTCACAGCGACCGGCCACGCCGGGTGCATTTCCGGCTGGTGGATTGTTGTGGATGGTCCCTTCTTAGTCGCGGGCGCTGGCTGCGCCGGAGATGGAATGTTCTCCGCGCCGTTACGCAGATGAATCCAGTGCAGCAGGGCCCAGTCGACGAACAGGCCGAGTAACGCCACCGGGCCAAGATGTGCGAGGAAGTCCCGGTAAGCAATGCCGGAGATCGATCCGATGAGAATGTTTTGCGGATTGCCGGTGATGGTAGCCGTGCTGCCGATGTTAGACGCGGTCGCCAGTCCCAGCAGATACGGTAGTGGCCGCAGGCCCATGCGTTTGCAAAGCCCCAGGATCAGCGGGGCCATCACCAGGCAAACGATATCGTTCACTAGAAAAGCCGACAGGATTCCGCTGACGAGAATTACTCCCGGCAACAGCTGCCGGGCGCTCAAGTGCTCCATCGCCAGTCCGGTAATCCATTCGAAGAATCCCGACAGATGCAGGGCGGCGACGATCAGCATCATCGAGAACAGCAGGACCAGGGTGGCGAAATCGATGCTCGCGATGGCCTGCTTGGGCGAGAGCGCGCCGAAGACAAACATGAGCACAGCGCCGATCACGGCCATCGCCGGCCGGTCGATCTTTGTCCCCGGAAGCCTGCCGATGGCAAAGACCAGGTAGCTGGCCAGAAAGATGCTCCAGGCGACGAGCAACTGCCAGTGCGAAAGCGCCTGTCCCAGCGTTCCGTTCATCCGTGTCGGTTCCTTATACGCTTGTCTGATGCTTGCGAGTAGCGCGCCGCGTCCCTGACGGTCAGACGAAGGTTGGAAGCAGAATCAGGGCAGCGGTTTGTATTGACAATTGTGCCACCAGCGATCACTCTCAAGCGCAGCCGTTTTCCTGCGGGACACTTGCTCATGGCCGCTCGCCTAACCATCGTGCTCATCGCTGCGCTGTGCGTTTGTTCCAGCCTGGCGGCTGGAGTTTGGCAAACAGCAAGTTCGGCTCCGTCGTCCAAAACTGCGGCGGCGACCCTCACCGTCACCGATCAAGACAACGGGAAAGACGTCGATCTTACAAGCGGTGCCACCTTGATCGTCAAGCTGAAGAGCAATCCATCAACTGGTTATGCCTGGGTGGTGGCTGGAGACGCCTCGCCCTTGCGGCTGGAGAAGACAGCCTACGTAAAGAATTCGCAGTCGGCGAAAGTTGCGGGCGCACCCGGAATGCAGGTTCTGCGATTCGGTGCCAGCGCCTCCGGCATGGCCAATCTCACCGTGGTCTATCGACGGTCGTGGGAATACAACGTGCCGCCTGCCCAGACGTTCACTCTCCGGGTTAATGTCCGCTAGTCCAGGAAGGACGTGCGCATCGTTCCCACTGTCTTGCCTGCAAGGATGCGGAAACAGAAGCAAACCGGGCGGCGGCAGCATCTGTAAAGAGGATAGCTGGGAGTGGGTGTCCGCTGGATGTGAGGCCTGGTGCGGTGAGCGAGACCGGGGAAAGCCCGGTAGCCGGGCTGGGGCAGGGGCTGTAAGTGCTGCGAAATCGCCATTTGGGGACAATTCCCGGACTTCTTCGCCCATGGTTAGATATCACAACGGGCTGTGACTTTGGTCGTTGCCTGCGGCGGGATAAGAGTTAGAATAGAAATGGAATTGAAAATGATTTTCAACTTCATATTCGGCCGCCGTCGGAAACAGAGCCATGCCCGGGGCTGCGCTCTGGCGGACTTGCACGTGGGAGAAAGCGCCATCCTCTCCGCACTGGAGCTCACCGCTCCCGTGGCCGAACATCTGATGAACCTGGGTTTCATGCCGGGACTGGAAGTCAAGGTCCTGCGCAGCGGTCCGGGCGGCGATCCTCGGGTCTACCGGGTCGACGGAACCGAAGTTGCCATGCGCCGCGATCTCTCCCGCCACATCCACGTCGAGCTGCTTGGGGCTCCCGCGTTTGGAGACTGATACATGGGCGCATCGACGGTGAGCTGTCATGCGGTGGCCCGGCCGCGGGATGAATCGCTGGGCGCCTCCTATCGCACCATCGCGGTGATCGGTCCTCCCAACTCCGGCAAGACCACGTTGTTCAATCGCCTCACCAAGCTGCGCCAGAAGGTGGGAAACTTTCCCGGCGTAACCGTCGAACATCACACCGGCTACGTGCGCGATTCCGACGGCAAAGAGGTCGCGCTGATCGACCTGCCGGGAGTTTACAGTCTCACTCCGAAATCCGAGGACGAGAAGGTTGCCATTGACGTCTTGACCGGACAGATGCCGGGGACGCCGCGGCCCGATGCCGTCATTCTGGTGCTGAACTCCACCAACCTGCACAGCCATCTGGTGCTGGCGGCGCGGATCATCGCGCTCGGCCTGCCTACGCTGGTGCTGCTGAACATGGCGGACGAACTGCGCAAGCAGGGCGGTCACATTGATGTGCTTTCGCTGGCCCGCGAGTTGGGCACGCCGGTCGCCCTGGTCAGCGCTACCACCGGTGAAGGCATTGTCTCGGTACAGAATTTCCTGTCGTCGGCGACTGCCGGGCCGGAGCCGTTGGAGCTTCCGGTAGTCGGCAGCACACGCGGTTATCGCGAGTGGGCCGTGCGGGTGGGAACGAATGCGAATTACCGCCGTCCGGCCGCTCCAGTCTGGACGCAGAGGCTCGATTCCATTTTCCTGCATCGCATCTGGGGACCGATCATCTTTGGCGTGGTGGTGATGGGCGTCTTTCAGACGATCTTCGCGGTCGGGCAGCCACTTTCCAATCTGCTGCAGAAGTTTCTCGACGTCACCGGATCTCAACTGGGCAATCATCTGCCGCCGGGCATGTTCCAGTCCCTGCTGGTAAACGGCGTTTGGAAAGGCACGGGATCGGTGCTGGTATTTCTGCCGCAGATCCTATTGCTGTTTCTGGTAATCGGAATTCTGGAAGACTCGGGCTATCTTTCGCGCGCGGCGGTGATTGCCGACAAGACCATGTCGCGCGTCGGTTTGAATGGCAAGAGCTTCATCCCGCTGCTTTCAGCCTATGCCTGTGCGGTTCCGGCCATCATGGCCACTCGCACCATCGAGAGCAAGCGCGACCGCATGGCCACCATTTTGATTGCGCCGTTTATGACGTGTTCGGCGCGCCTGCCGGTGTACACCATGGTCATCGCGGCTTTCCTGCCGAACCGTCCGGTACTGGGCGTGTTTCTGGGTACGCGGGCCCTGGCGATGCTGGGCTTGTACGTGCTCGGTTTCCTGATGGCCATCCTTACTGCACGGCTGCTGAAGTCGACCATCTTAAAAAGCAAGGATGCGCCGTTCATTCTGGAAATGCCGCCTTATCGCTGGCCCACGCTGTCTTCGCTTGGATTGCGCCTGGTCGATCGTGGCAAAGCGTTCCTGTATCGTGCCGGAACCGTAATTATGGTGGTGTCTCTGCTGCTTTGGGCAGCCACCAATTTTCCCATGCATCATGGCCAGCCGCCGGCTGTACAGGACAGCGTGGTCGCATCCCTGGGACACGCTATCGAGCCGGTTATCCGTCCCCTGGGTTTTGATTGGAAGATTGGGGTAGGACTGGTCACCTCGATGGCCGCCCGCGAAGTGATTATTTCCACTCTGGGTACGCTGAACGGTGTCGATCCTCAGAGTCATGCCACCGATCTACAAGCTGCCTTGCGGCAAGAACTGACGCCTGCCGGGGCGGTGGCTCTGCTGGTCTTCTTCGCCTTTGCCATGCAGTGCATGTCGACGCTGGCCGTCGTGCGTCGAGAAACCAACGGCTGGAAGTGGCCGATTGTGCAATTCGGCTACATGACCGTCGTGGCCTACGTCTCCGCCTTCGCCGCGTATAACATTGTTGGATATTTGGGGCAGTAAGATTAGTCCAGGAGGATAGCGTGGACACAGATCTTGCGCGTGAAAGACAGCAGGCCCATGACCTGTTAGACAAACTTCCTGCCGAAAGCTAAACGCGGTGCTCAGCCTGCTCGAAGTGATGGTCGAACCTCTGGAACAGTCGCTGGCGTCCGCGCCTGTGGACGAGGAAGAAATCACTGCCGAGACCCAGGAGGCATTGCGACGGGCGCGTGCGTCGTTGGCTAACGGAGACGGCATTCCCCACTCTGACATTTTGCGAGAATTCGGCTTGACCAAATGAGGGAGGATCCCTCTTCTTTCCAGCCCTGGCTGTGGTCTGGTCGCTTGAGCCCGACCCGATCTTCGGAGCATTGACCGGGAATCCGCAATGCAAATTCTGTACTGTATTGATCGCTATCTCACGACCCGAACAGGTGATGTGAAGGAGCTTAAGCCTCCGCTGTCCGCCTTTAGACTCAGGTGTGGCGATTACCGCGTTTTCTTCGATCATAACGGCGAGAATGAGATCAGTATTCTCGGCATTCGCAATCGTCGGGATGCCTACCGCTAAGTCGAAGCTGCGCGACAGAAGATTTCCCGGACCATCTGAAGTAAAATCGTGCCATCGGGGATTCGGTATGGCAACTGTACAGATTTCGTTGGAAGAATACATGCGGAGCAGTTATCACCCAGACTGCGATTACGTTGACGGCGAGGTACAGGAGCGAAATTTGGGGGAATTCGACCACGCAACGGTGCAGATGTTTCTGGGCAATTGGTTTTTTCAGCATCGCGAGGATTGGCAGCTACACGTTTTGCCCGAAATGCGAATCAGGGTTTCAGCCACTCGCGTGAGGATTGCGGACATCTGTCTGATGGCCCGAAGCCAGCCAGTGGAACAGGTTCCCACCAAACCGCCATGGGCGGTTATCGAAATCCTTTCTCCCGAGGATCGCATTTCGCGTTATGGCCAGCGGCTGGCCGACTATCGTCAGATGGGTATTCCTAATGTGTGGGTCATCGATCCAGCAAATCGAATCGGTTATGACTGCAGCACAGCAGCATGGCTGCCGGTCGATGAATTCCGCATCGCCGGAACGCCGATATTCTTACCGCTTAACGATCTGTGGAGTGAATTGGAAGCGAACCGCTAGGGAAGCTCTGAATAACTTGCCGGGCTTGCCGCAGGGGCTAAAGCCCCCTTTCATTTTGCCAGGCTTGCAGCACGGCTGAAGCCATGCCCTTTCAAAGCCGGATTTAATCAGGCCTCCGCAACAGCAGAGTTCTAGCGCACCAGATCCTTCACCAGTTTCGGTAGCACGTCGCCCGCTTTGCCCAGCAACACTTCGTCAAAGAATGGACGGTTGGCCGGCTCTTCCGGGCCAATGTAAATTGCTCGCGCGCGATTGATCCTGGCCATTCGCACGAAACTGGCCGCTGGTTCCACTACCCCTGAAGTTCCTACCGTAAGCAGCACCGTGCACACCCGCAGCTGTTCGAAAATGCGATCCATGGAAAACGGTACCTCGCCGAACCAGCAGATGTGTGGCCGCAGCAGGGCTCCGCATTGCGGACAAGTGGGAATCTCGGCCCGCGAGAGGTAGGAGCGATCGTCCTCAAACGGTTTAGTGCGGCAAGTCTCGCGCGAGCAGCGCGTCTGCATCAGCCGCCCGTGCATATGAACGATGCGTTGTGAGCCGGCCTGTTCATGCAGTGAGTCGACATTTTGCGTGCACAGGAAGAAACGTTCGCCCAGATTGCGCTCCAGTTCCGCCAGCGCAAAATGCGCCGGGTTGGCCACTACGGTGGCGTGCCGCTTGCGGCGTTCCGAGTAGAACTGCCATACCATCTCCGGATTGGCGCGAAACGCTTGCGGAGTGGCCACATCCTGCACCTGGTGGCCTCGCCAAAGTCCATCCGCGCCACGAAATGTGGGCAGGCCACTTTCCGCACTGATTCCAGCTCCAGTAAGCACAAACACCCGGTCCTGCGGGGACAGCGGCTTGGTCAATCGATCGTCCGCCCGCGCGGCCGGGGCCGCATCGTGGTGAGTTACGGTGCGCACGGCTCTCCTCTCAATCACTCCGACACTATATACTGATTGTTCGCTCGCCACCGTCGGTTCAGCAAGGAACATTGGCCGCATCCGGCCGGTCGGTAGGGAATCTATAACTACTAGCAATGTTTAGCAAAGGCCTGGCCTGCCCGAGCACAAGGCAGCCCCGGCCAGGGAGCCGCTTAACCTTGTCTACTGCAATATTGAATGTTGACAGCGAGAAGCTGGAACGGGTGATGGACGCGTTCCGCCGCTGGGGTTACCTGCAAGCTAATCTCGATCCCCTGGGTCACTTCGCACCTCTGCCTCATCCCGAGCTCGACAGTTCCGGCGAGGCGGCCGATGCCGCCCGTCGCATCTACAGCGGCAGCATTGGGGTTGAGTTCATGCATATTCCCGACGTGGAGCGCCGGCAGTGGATCCAGGAGCGCATGGAGTCGACTCAGCAGGATTCGGTCGACCGCAGCCGCGTTCTCGATCAACTGGTGCGCGCCGACGTCTTCGAGCAAACCATTCACTCGCGTTACATCGGAACCAAACGCTATTCCTTAGAGGGAAACACCGCGTTAATTCCGCTGCTGGACGAAATTCTGAACTCGGCCGCGCAGAACGGCGCCGAGCAGGCCGTGCTGGCGATGAGCCATCGCGGCCGCCTGAACGTGATCATCAACATTGTGAGCCGGCCGGCGGCTGAAATTTTTGCCGGATTTGAGGATGTCGATCCCCGCAGTGTGCTGGGCGGCGGCGACGTGAAATATCACATTGGCGCAACCGGCGTTTATACCGGGACCAGCGGGCGGCCGGTGCGCATCCACATGGTTTCGAACCCCAGTCATCTGGAAGCGGTAGATCCGGTGGCTTTGGGCCGCGCTCGCGCCAAACAGACACGGCTTGGACGTGACGGAAAAGCCAAGGTCCTGCCTATCCAGATGCATGGCGACTCCGCCTTTGCCGGCCAGGGCATCACCGCCGAAACGCTCAATCTGGCCAATCTGCGCGGCTACAACGTCGGCGGAACCGTCCACATCATCGTCAACAATCTCATCGGCTTTACCACTAATCCCAGCGATGCCTATTCCAGTCGCTTCTCTTCCGATCTGGCCAAGCGACTGCCGATTCCGATTTTCCATGTCAATGGCGAAGATGTGGATGCGGTGGTGCGCGCCGGCCGCATGGCGCTCGAATATCGCTACGAATTTGGCACGGATGTACTGGTCGATCTCATCGGATTCCGTCGCCACGGCCATTCGGAAGTCGACGACCCCACCATCACCCAGCCCATCTTGTATCGCAAGATAAAAGACCATCCGGTGCTCTACCAGATCTACGCCAAAAACGTAGGCCTTGATCCGCAACCCTACGTAGAAAAGTTCCAGGCCGAACTTGATGCGGCGGAGAAGGCTGGGAAGAGCATGGTCAAAAAGCCGCCGATGCGGCAGCTCCCCAGTTATTGGGCGCCCTTTCATGGTGGGCCCTACAATCCGGCAGATGAAGTTGATACCGGACTAGCGGCCGCGCGGCTGCAGGAAATCACCGATGGCCTGGTGAAGTATCCCGAAGATTTTCATATCCATCCCAAAGTGCAAAAGCTGCTGGAGCAGCGCCGCGAGATGGGGTATGGCAAGCGTCCGCTGGATTTCGGCATGGCCGAGGCTCTGGCTCTGGGAGCGCTGGCGCTGGAAGGCGTGCCAATCCGGTTCAGTGGACAGGACACGCGGCGCGGCACCTTCAATCAGCGGCATTCCGTCCTGATCGACATTATCGACGAGAAAGAATATGTGCCGCTGTGCCATCTGGCTCCCGGACAGGCGCGCGTCGAAATCTACAACTCCGAATTATCCGAAGCCGCGGTGATGGGCTTCGAGTACGGTTTCACCCGCGACTATCCCGAGGCGCTGGTGGCCTGGGAAGCGCAGTTCGGAGACTTCGCCAATGGCGCGCAAATCATCATTGATCAATTCATTGCCGCCGGCGAAGACAAGTGGGACTTGCTGAGTGGACTGGTCCTGCTGCTACCGCATGGTCATGAAGGCCAGGGGCCGGAACATTCCAGCGGACGCATCGAACGGTATCTTCAACTCTGCGCCCGCGACAATATGCAGGTCTGCCAGCCCTCCACCGCGGGACAATATTTCCATCTGCTGCGCCGGCAGGTGTTGCGCAAATGGCGCAAGCCGCTGATCTGTTTTACGCCCAAGAGCATGTTGCGGCATCCCGAGGCGCTGTCGCCGATCAGCGAACTGGAGCGGCCACGCTTTCAGAATGTAATTCCCGACGAAGCGGCGCTGGAAGCCAAGCGGGTATTGCTCTGCACCGGCAAGATCGGCCAGGAACTGCGGGTTGAACGGCGTAAGCAGAAGATGTCCGGTCCCGCGATCGTTTCCCTGGAGCAGATGTATCCCTTCCCGGAGACCGATCTGACCGATGTCCTGGGCCGCTACCAGAACGCCACGGAATTTATCTGGGTGCAGGAAGAACCGGCGAACATGGGTGCGCTGTCTTTCGTTCAGCCGCGACTGAAGAAAATTCTGGGCCCCAAAGTGCGCAGTATTAAGCGTGCTGCCAACGCCACTCCGGCCACCGGCTCCCACAAGGCGCACGAGCTGGAGCAGAAGACGCTGATCACCCTGGCTCTCGGCAAAGGGGAGTAAGGCTTCGCGCGAGCGACTCGGAGTATTGGACTCTCGTGATGTTCTCGCGAAAAGGGTCGAAGTTAGCTAGCAGTTCAGATGGTTGAGGATCCAGTCCCGCGTTGCGGGACGGCGACAAGATAGCCCAGCGCTTCAGCGCTGGGTAGGCTGCAATTTAGAATTGAGCCCCTTTCAGGGGCGGCACACCAGAACGTCAATGAGCCGGATAGATCTCACAAAAGAACAGATCCCTCGCTGCGCTCGTGATGACAAATCTGTTGAGCATGTCACCTTATTTACGACTCGATAATTTCGATTGGCTGCACTCAAAGGAAAACGCACACATGGATATTAAGAAAGTCGGAGTACTCGGTTGTGGGCTGATGGGCTCGGGCATCGCGCAAGTTGCGGCGGCCGCGGGCTGCGACGTGGTGGTACTCGAGCAGGACCAGAAATTCCTCGAGAAAGGTTTCGCCGGCATCGAGAAATCGCTCTCTCGCCTGGTGGAGCGCGGCGTGGCCAAGGGCGGCATCACCGCCGAGCAGAAGACCGAGACGCAGTCGCGCCTGAAGGGCACAACCAAAATCCACGACCTGGCCGACTGCGACATCGTCATCGAGGCCATCATCGAGAACGTGGCCGAGAAGCGTAAGACCTACGCCGAGCTCGACGCCATCGTCAAGCGAGACGCGATCTTCGCCACCAATACCTCCTCCATCTCGGTCACCGAGCTTATGACCGCGACCCAGCGCCCCGAGCGCTTCATCGGCCTGCACTTCTTCAATCCCGTGCCCATGATGAAGCTGGTGGAAGTGGTGAAGACCATCGCCACCGCGCCCGAGGTGTACGACTCCGCCGTCGCCTTCGGCAAGAAGCTGGGCAAGGTTCCGGTGCGCACCGTCGACAAGACCGGCTTCATCGTGAATCGTCTGCTGGTGCCGTACCTGCTGGACGCGATTCGCGCCTATGAAGAGGGCGTCGGCTCGATTACCGATATCGACGAGGCCATGAAGCTGGGCTGCGGCTATCCCATGGGCCCGTTCACCTTGCTCGATTTTGTCGGCCTCGACACCACCTACTACATCACCGAGGTGATGTATGACGAGTTCAAGGAGCGCCGCTTCGCCTCGCCTCCGCTGCTGAAGCGCCTGGTGCTGGCTGGCTGGTACGGCCGCAAGTCGGGCAAGGGCTTTTACGATTATGCCGACCCGAAGAATCCGGTGCCGGGCAGCTTTGTGTAGGCGGACTTGTGAGCAAAGACATGCATTCTGCGTTCCAGAACGGGAAATCTCGCTGGATTGTAGGCACTTTAGTATTACAAATATTTGCCTAGGCAAAGATTGCCTGGTTTGAGGCATCTGGCAGGTGATCCAGATGGCCCGTAATCGCGTTTAGGGGCCTCTGGAGGAACGCTAATGCCTCGGATGCCCTTGAGGATGGTTTTGGGACTTGCAACGCGCTATAAACCGAATTGTGCAAGACTTTGCACATTCCCAGATTGGGATATTCTGGCGGATACGTCACTTTAATGTCCCATGCGGGCTGGCCTGGATGATGACTCACATATTTCTCAAATCGGTGATGACCGGGGCACTCGTGATCGGGGCGCTGGCTCAGTTGTCGATCGCCGGAGATTATTCTTGTCGCGCGGAAGTTTTCATGCCTGACGGTTACAGCCAGAAGACAATCGTTTGGTCGCCGGATCGCGAGAAATATGTTCTCCTCTCAAGTAAGCCCGAGCACGCTGAATCCGACGAGGGAGTTTTCACGATTTCCATCTATTCCAGCGCCCGGCTGTTGAAGACGTTTGTCCCGAAAGATCTCAGTGCGGCAACATTCGTGAAGTGGTCCCCCGACTCCAAGGGATTGTATGTGATGTGGAGTGACGGAGGGGCAATCGGCGGATATCACGTTCGCGCGTTTTTGGTTGACGACAGCAAGGCGATTGAGTCTCCGGCTCCAGAAGTTGCGGCAGCGGATTTCGCCAAGCATCATTCCTGCGAAACTCGCGGAAACAATTTATATGTGGTTCGTTGGGTAAAGGGGTCGAAGCAATTATTGTTGCGGCCCGAGGTTTATCCGACCAGTGATTGCGCGCCAGAAACTGCCTTAAGTGCGGAGTATCTGGTGACGACCGCCGGCGGTAAGATTATTGAGAAGGGGCCGGTCAAGGAGTTCACGCCGTTCGTCGCTGGCTGTCCTTCGGATATTTTTCCTACCGCGTTCGCCACTCAGAACCAGATAGAAAATCTTAAGAAAGCACAAAAACATGACATTCCAGAACATTAAGCTCGAAACCAAGAACCACATCGCCTACATCACCATCGACCGGCCCAAAGTTCTCAACGCGCTCAACATGGCGACCATGCAGGAGCTGAAGCAGGCCTTCGCCGATGCCAAGCAGGATGCCGAGGTGCGCGTGGTCATCCTGACCGGGGCGGGCGAGAAGGCTTTCGTGGCCGGCGCCGACATCGGTGAACTGTCGCAGCACACGCCAGTCTCGGCCAAGGAATACACGCACCGGGGCCAGGCCATCATCGATGCTATCGAGAATCTGGGCAAGCCGGTGATTGCCTGCATCAACGGATTCGCTCTCGGCGGCGGCTGCGAGCTGGCGATGGCCTGCACCATGCGTCTGGCCAGCGAGAACGCCAAGCTCGGTCAGCCGGAAGTCAAGCTGGGCCTGATTCCCGGCTACGGCGGTACGCAGCGCTTGCCACGTCTGGTGGGCAAGGGCATCGCCATGCAATTGGTTCTGGCGGGCGAGATGATCAGCGCGCAGGAAGCCCACCGCATCGGGCTGGTGAATGAAGTTGTACCCGCGGCAGAACTGATACCGCGCGCCGAAGCTATCGCCGCCAAGATCATCGCCAACGCGCCGCTGGCGATTCAGTACGCGATGGAGGCAGTGAATCACGGACTCGACATGACGCTGGCCGACGGCTTGTTCCTGGAAGCGACGTTGTTCGGCGTCTGCTGCTCCACTGAGGACAAGAACGAAGGCACGAAAGCGTTTCTGGAGAAACGGCCGGCGCAGTTTAAAGGGAAATAGTCAGTTAGTCTTTAGCGCTTAGCAATTAGTGGTTGTTAGTCAGCTGACAAGGTGTTACTCGTCTTGGCGAGTGATCGCTGGCGCAGAGAATGTCAAACGATGAAACCTCAAAGGTTCGTTGCAGGGTTGGCAACTCTTCTGCTTTCGTTTTCATGTATGGCAGCGCAGTCGTCGCCCGGTCCCATCACAATTGACCTACATCCGGATGGTTTTCCAACCGCCGCGAATTTGGATCCATACCGAATCGACGCATTTTACGTTTCGAGCAACCGCCTGGGCGTTTTCTTCGAAATCGAGCCTGCCGGTTCTAATTCAGAAGGCCACAAGTTTCGAATAATGCTATTTGATGCCAAGGGCCAAAAAACCGCCGAGACGACGGTCCCTGGCGATCCCAAAGCTCTGGAAATTATTGGGGGACCGGATGAAAGTGTCATGGTGGGCCAGGCAGGGAGACTGGACTTTTACGATTCTCACCTGCAATTGGCAAGATCGGTGCCCTTAGATCCCAAAACAACAGGAGTCGCATTCAATCGCTATAACAATCAGCTAATTCTTCAAACGATGGACAGGCAGGCCGGCGTGCGCGCTGCCGAGTTCCTCGACGCTAACACCCTCGAGAAGTCCGTATCCCTGGAATATCCTGCCAAGGCGCTCGCAGTATTTGGGAAAGACCAGTTGGTGTACATGGTTGGCGGAAATTGCGTGGGGGCGGCGCATGTAGTTCCCGGCAAATCCCTCTGGCGCTTTCTCGATAAACTCCAAACCTGCGATACTCTCGCGTTCATTCAGAATGATAGGCTCGCATATGCAGTCCGGAATCATCTGTACATCGTCAATGCGCTGGGCCAGCAGGTCCTCGAAGCTCGTATTCCAGTTCCTTCGACCTTTGAATCACTAGCATTCATTGGTTTGTCCGACGACCTCACACGGTTGGCGATCAGCGCGCTTGCTAAGAAGCCTTTTGTAGCGGGGTGGCCTTACTACAATAAAGTCCTGGTGTACGACTTGGTTTCCGGGCGAATCGTGTTTCAGCATATCCTTCCGCAAGGGTCACGCGCAGCCGCGTTTTCGCCGGACGGACATCAGTTGGCGACAGTTGAGCAGGGTGTGCTCGTGTTACGGCCCGTGCCATAGGTGTTGCGATACGTGCCGAAAAGTTGCCTAAGAAGCATCAGGCGAGGGGTCCTGCGGCTTCGTCGCAGGACCCCTCGCCCGGGATGACTGCTCGCAAGTAACGGCACGGCTGAAGCCGTGCCCTGACACAAGGCAGCTTCCCTTACAATTGAATCCATGATTCGTTCCCTCGTCTTTCCGCGCGTGCTGGGGAAATCCCTGCCTGACTTGCAACCCGCACTCGACTTGTTTCGTGCGCTCGGTTTTGCGGCCGGCAACGAGTGGCATGAGGGTGGCAGCCGCGGCATCGAAATGCTGGCGCCCAGTGGCGGCATCGAGTTCATCGCCGCGGCTGACACGCCCAGCGTTGATGCTACCGTTGAAGTCTCCGATGCCGACGCGGCGTACGAGATCGTCAAGAAGCTAGCTCGCACCCTGTCGCCTAAAGCGGGCGACCAGGATGGTGCACCCGGCGTCAAGATCAAACGCGAAATTAGCGACACACCTTACGGCGCTCGTCTGTTCGAAGTCGAAGTCGGCGCCTTGCGGATTGGCTTTCTGACCTATGCGCAGAAGCCGGGCGAGAATCGTGGCATGGAAGGGAAGCTGGACGCGCGCGGCAAGAGTTTTGCCCTGGTCGTCAGTCGTTTCAATTCGTTCATCACCGAGCGTTTACTCGACGGCGCGCTGCAAGCCCTTCGGCAATGTGGCGCTAAGCCCGAAGACATGACGATCGTGCACGTGCCCGGAGCGTTCGAAATTCCCACAGCCTCGCGGCAGCTTGCCGAGACCGGCCGCTACCACGCGATCGTTTGCATTGGATGCCTGCTGCGCGGCGACACGCTGCACTATGAAGTCATCGCCAACGAAGCCACCCGCGGCGTTGGCCAGTCAGCGCAAGAGACCGGAGTTCCGCACGCCTTCGCTGTGCTGACCTGCGACACTTTGCAGCAGGCGATTGATCGCGCCGGATTGAAGGCGGGTAACAAGGGTTTCGAGGCGGGTTTAGTGGCAGTGGAGATGGCGTGCCTGCGACAAGCGATACCGAAAAAGCGACGGGCGAGTCGCAAGGCAGGAACCGCAGATCCCTCGGCTGCGGCGGCAAAAGCAGCCGCCTCCGCTCGGGATGACAAGGGCGCAGATCCCTCGGCTACGGCGGCAAACGCTGCTGTCTCCGCTCGGGATGACAATGCCGCAGATATCTCGGCTACGGCGGCAAACGCTGCTGTCTCCGCTCGGGATGACAATGCCGCAGATATCTCGGCTACGGCGGCAAACGCTGCTGTCTCCGCTCAGGATGACAAAACTGTACGGGATACCGCCGCAAAGGGCGAAGAGCCATGAGCAAAGCAGGCACGCGTCGCAAATCGCGCGAACTAGCGCTGCAGATGTTGTTCCAGTTGGACATGGGACATCAAGATCTTGAGCAGGTACGGAAAACCTTCTGGAGCGAGCGCCAGGACCTGGACGAAAAGGTGCGTGAGTTTTCTGATGAGCTGTTTCGGGTGGCCTGCGAGCGCCGGGAAGAAATCGATCAGTTGATCGAGCGCAATGCCGAGCACTGGCGGATGGATCGCATGGCCGCGGTCGATCGCAATCTACTGCGCGCCGGAGTCGGCGAGTTTCTGGGATTTCCCGACACTCCACGACCGGTGATCATCAACGAAGCGCTGGAGATCGCCCGCCGTTTTTCTACCCCGGAGTCAGTACAGTTCATCAACGGAGTACTCGACAGCGTGGCCCGCGAATTGGGCGAGAAGAAATAAGCGAGCCGCGGCAGGTAAGCGCGACGCGATACCGGCAAACCCATCCCACCAGCACGATTGCCAACAGCACCGGAAACGTACGCCGAGGCCGCGCTGGCGGCTTAAGGCACCACGCTCACCAGATTGGGCGGCGTCAGGTTGCCGTTCGAGTCCTTTAGACCAACCGCAATCTGCGTGACATCAGCTAATGAAGCCGTATCGATGCGGTGTACGGTGCCATCGCTGGTGCCAACGTACACGTGGGTTCCATCGAGCGTGACTCCGCCGTTGTAAGGCGTGGGGTTACCGGCCAGCGCAATGGCGGTTGGGGTCAAAGTCAACAAGTCGAAGCTCAGCACCTGCGGTAAGTTCGTAACCAGCCACGCCCGGGTGCTGTCGCTGCTGACGAATATCTGTTGCGCGGTAAAGCTGCCTGCGCCCAGATCGTAGCTGGCAATCGTACTTTGGGTGGTGACCGGGCACCCGGAGTTGTAAGTAGACGGGGTAGAAACCAGGTCGATAGCCGGAGAGTCGGCAGCGACGGCGCCGGTGCCATTCGGCAATTTGGCGATCAGCGTGGGCGCGTTTGCGGTCAGCACCTGATTCTGTGCCTGGTTGCAGGTTGAGAGAATATCGATTTCACGTCCGCTGGCGCTGGTGATGTAGGTCAGGCCGCCTTGTGCGCTGATGTCCAGAGCGTTGGCGGTAACGGGCAAGGCGATCACACCGGAAAAGGCTGTCTGCAAGCCTACTCCAAGATTGGTTCCGGAGACGAACTCGTTAAACTTGCTGTCGGGCGTATAAGCTGACGAACTGCTGGTGTAGCCACCCTGGCTGCTGGCCAGCGTACTGGTGGCGAGGTCGAAGTAACGTATCGCGCCGGCGCTGTCGGAAATCAGCAGAAATTGTCCGTCCGGCGTGATGGCCAGGATGGTTCCGTTGACCGACGAAGTCGTAACCGCGCCCGAGGCCACATTGACTCCCATCAAACCAGCTGCCGATCCCAGGTACACGGCCACGCCAGCCGGGTCGGCAATGATGGAGTTGGGATACTCCGGCAGGGTGATGGCGGTGCCTGGGCTGTCAGTTGAAATGTTGAACGGCACCAGCATCAACGAATTGGTGCTGGCCGCGTAAACGCTGGTAGAAGTTGTTCCGGTTATGGTGGCTGTGACGACATTCTGACTATACTGCGCCGGAACAAAGCGGTTGCAATCCGGATAACTACACGAAGCGGTGATGTAGGCAGTTCCCGCAGCCACGGCAGTGATGGTTCCCGGATTACTGGCTGATCCCGTGGCCGCAACGGTAGCTGCGGCCAAAGACGACGAACCCCAGGTAAGCACCGGCGTGATGTATTGGCCCATGGTGTCGTAGACATCCGCAGTCAGGCCTTGCGTCGCCGTCGGGTTCAGGGTGAACGACGTTTGGGAGCTATTGGCGTTGGTTACCATGATGGTGGCTACCGGGCAAGTCAGATACGATGCGCCCACACTGTTCACTCCCGCAACGCTGGCGAAAACCGTGGTGGCTCCGGGAACTCCGGCGGTCAGCACTCCGTTGGTTAGCGCGGTAGCCACGTTGGCCGTACCGCTGCAGGTGGCTGTGCCATTGCTTAGCGTGGCCGTGGTGGGCGGCGTCGTTCCACCCGATCCGGCATTCGTAATGTTCAGATGGGTTCCACTGGCAATCGTATTCTGGCTGGTCAAAGCGACCGTGGCCGTGGCGCCGTTGACTCCGTTGAAGCTCGATAGATCGCAGGTTTGCCCGGTCGAACCGGTAATCGTTCCACCTGAAGAATAGGTGGGGGTGTTGGTGGCGGAATTGAAAGTCGTCACAATCCCGGAGGAACTGGCAACAATGGTGGTGTCGTTGGAGCCAAACGTGAATGGCCCTACGGTTGAGGTAATGTTGCAGGGATCTGCCGGCGAGCATCCCGGGGCGGTCGTGCTGTAGGCGGCTCCGGTAATATTCACCGCCTGACCCATGGTGGTGCAGCTGCTCCCCAGGACGGCCTGGACTTGATCCACCTGCTCGTGTACGTACACCGTGGCCGTGGCCGTCACATTTCCGGAAGCCGCGGTGATAGTGACTGTCCCTACTCCGGCGGTGCCATTGGTGGGAGTGCAATTGATGAACACCGAGTCCCACTGGCCGGCGCAAATCAGACCGCCGGTGGAAACGGTAGCCACGGCGTTATTACTGCTGCTGAAGGTGATATCGGCGGGAACGATGGTGCCGGCTGAGTTTTCGGCGCTTACCGCCAGGGTAGCCACGGCGCCTTCGTTCATGGAAAACGTGGTGGGAGATAAAACCAGCTGGGAAACCGTTGTGTTCACGCTGTTACCACCACCGCAAGCAACCAGAAGGGAAACACTAAGAACCGCTGCGATGGCAGCTGAAACACGGACCGGAGAAACCCGCTGCATGTAACCTCCCCGCCAGCGTAGCGTGCCGACGGACGTGTCAAGCAAAATCATTTCTGATGGAAAGCCCTAAGTGTAGAGGCAGCTTGTGGTTTTCGGCAAGCAAGCCGGGCAAGATTACGCCGCGCCTGCCTGAGCCGCTCATACATGAGGGTGAAACCCGGATAGCCCCGGGGAGTTGTGCATCCGGGGCACGCCAGCTCTATCGTCCACCCCTGCCGCCGCGAACAAAGTCGCATGCGTCCTTGGCTATGGTGGCCATTTTTCCCTGGCCGGTCAGCCCGCCGGGCCCGCCGGGATCGTCGCTGCGCGACACGGTAAACTTCAGTTCATCGGAGATAGGCGTGGGGCTGAGTTCCAGAAACAGCCACCAATTTCGCCGGGAGTTCAAAGGCCGTTGATGATCTGAAACGTTCAGCGTGAGCAGGGTCAGCCCGTTGCACTCCGGTTCGATTTCGAAAGCATTCGCCAGTTGAGCATCCGAGTTCCTGATTGCGATTCTGGGATCGGCAGTACACTTCGGACCTTCCTGCCGCGCCAGCGTCTGGCAATCGGACACAGCCTGATTCACGCTCCATTGCTCATTCAAAATGACAACCGCGTTGCTTCTCTGCTTACAGCCGCTCATAACTGCGGCCAACAGCAGAACCGCTGCCAGCGTTCGTGTTCGCATAGCTCCTATTGTAGACAAGAGTGCGTGGAATGTTACTCAGGAAAATGTAGCGGGGAACCGGGTTTGCGCTGCCGCGGCAGCCCGAATCGGCTATCCAGCGGCTTTGACCGGCGATTATTCTGAAAGCCGACCGGTCAACGGAGAGCGCAGGATTACCCAGCGGACGCGCGATGTCTATCGGCATTGCCTGGACACGCACAGCGCTCCTGCGCTGCCCGACGAACTAGTTGACCAGTACATCGACCGGTACATCAAGCCGGTACATCAAGAAAGATGCGCCTCAGGCTGGTGCAGTTCTTTCCCGTCGGCGCCGCGACGGTAGCCTGTGTGGTTTACCTCGGCGTGCGCTAAGCCGTTGGGAAGTAAACTGACCCACCGCCGTCAACCTCTGCTCGCAAACAGTTGACGGCAGCCAACCTGCTTGCTATATTGGAAAGGTTCTGCGAGTCAACTTTGGCCTGCCTGTAGTGTTCTGGCTGTGCTGTTTTGCTCTCTATCCTGTAGAATTGAAGTTGCAGGATCCTCGCTGAAACGTGTCTGCGCTTCCGCTGGAGCTTTCCACCGGGTATGCAGACCGAGGCAACGAAACGGAGCGCCCTCGTTCCCGATATCCGCAACCGCCGCAAGGCTGGTTTGCGGAACGACCACGGCGCCACCGTCGGATGCCTAACCTGAGCGGAAACCAAAATTCCTCGCGCTGGTGCGTGCGGGGAAGCATGGGCAGAGTGGCTTACGAGCCGCCAACAGCGATTGCCCAGTCCCAAATCGTGGGATCGAGATGGTTGCGCTGCGGCTGCAGCCCGGAAGCCAACAGCTGCAGAGCGCCCGCGTACGGACTGCCTTTTGGCAAGGCAGTTGGAATCGCTGAAAGCCAAAGCGGTAAGCGCTGGGGCAACGGAAGTAGCCGCGTCCTGTAGGGACGACAGAAATTAAGGCGGGCGTCAGCCCGCGACACAAGGTTTGCCAGCCTGGCTGGCTTGGAATCAAGGAGCTGCACAGAGTGCCTACTTTTAATCAACTGGTGCGCAAGGGCCGAACGGCGCCGAATTACAAGACGGCCAGTCCGGCGCTGCAGTCCTGCCCGCAGAAGCGTGGCGTCTGCACTCGCGTCTACACCCAGACGCCAAAGAAGCCGAATTCGGCGCTGCGCAAAGTCGCCCGCGTGCGGCTGACCAATGGTATCGAGGTGACGACTTATATTCCCGGTGTCGGCCACAACCTGCAGGAGCACTCGATCGTGCTGATCCGCGGCGGCCGTGTGAAAGATTTGCCGGGCGTTCGCTATCACGTGGTGCGCGGCACGCTGGATTCCGTGGGCGTCGCCAATCGCAAGCAGAGCCGCTCCAAGTACGGAGCCAAGCGGCCGAAAGCGTAAAGGGTAAAGGATTGTGTCAGGGCACGACTGATCGCGCCGCAGCCAGCAAGGCCGGAACGTAAGGTTTGTGTCAGGGCACGACTTCAGTCGTGCCGCAAGAGGCCTAAATAATTTTGCGGGGCTTTAGCCCCGGTAGGTTGTTCGAGGTTCTATGCCGAGAAAAGGACATATCGCAAAGCGTGAGCCCCTGGCCGATCCGGTCTACCAGTCCACGCTGGTCAACAAGTTTGTGAACAGCATGATGTGGGACGGCAAGAAGTCGACCGCCCAGGGCATCTTCTACAGCGCCATGAAGAAGCTGGAAGACAAAGGTGGCGACGAGGCCATCAAGCTGTTCAAGAAGGCAGTGGAGAACGCCAAGCCGGTGCTGGAAGTCAAGACCCGCCGCGTGGGTGGCGCCAACTACCAGGTTCCAGTCGAGGTCAACGCCGATCGCCGCACCTCGCTGGCGATTCGCTGGATCCTGACCTATAGCCGCGGACGCGGCGAGAAGGGCATGATCGACAAGCTGGCCAACGAGTTGCTCGATGCCGCAAACGGCAAAGGCGCGGCCATCAAGAAGAAAGAAGACGTGCACCGCATGGCCGAGGCCAATAAGGCCTTCGCGCATTACCGCTGGTAGATGGGTGGGTGGAGCAGGCCTTTAGGCCTGCGTTACGACAAGGTTTAAACCCGAGTCCCGCAGGGACGGCAGGGTTTTGAAAATGGAAACATAGCGACCTCGGTCGCCCAGCAAGAAACGGAAAAGATCGTGCCCAGACAGGTTCCCTTAGATCGTTGCAGAAATATCGGCATCATGGCCCACATCGATGCCGGTAAGACCACCACCACGGAGCGCATCCTGTTCTATACCGGACGCACGCACCGCATCGGTGAGGTCCATGAAGGCACCGCAACGATGGACTGGATGGCGCAGGAGCAGGAGCGCGGCATCACCATCACCTCGGCCGCCACCACCTGTTTCTGGAAAGACGTTCGCATCAATATCATCGACACTCCCGGCCACGTCGACTTCACTGCTGAGGTGGAGCGTTCGCTGCGCGTGCTGGATGGCGCCTGCGCCGTGTTCGATGCCGTCCATGGAGTGGAGCCGCAATCGGAGACGGTATGGCGGCAGGCCGACAAATACGGGGTCCCGCGCATTTGCTTCATCAACAAGATGGACAAGATGGGCGCCGACTTCGAGCATGCGGTCGACACCATACGCAAGCGTCTCAATGCGCGTCCGGTAGCCATTCAGCTGCCCATCGGCCAGGAAGAAAAGTTTAAGGGCGTCATCGACCTGATGGCCATGAAGGCGATCGTATGGAACGACGAAAGCATGGGCGCCGAGTATGAGGTCGAAGAGATTCCCGAAGAGTTGAAGAAGAAGGCGCAGGCCTACCATCAGATTCTCGTCGAAACCGTGGTCGAAAACGACGATCAGGACGAGCTGATGCACAAGTACATCGAAGGCGAAACGATTAACGAGGCCGAACTGCGGGCTGCCTTGCGCCGGGCAACTTTGAAGATGAAGGTTTTTCCGGTGATCTGCGGGACGGCCTTCAAGAACAAGGGTGTGCAGCCGCTGCTGGATGCCGTCATCGACTACCTGCCGTCGCCGCTCGATGTTTCTCCGGTCGTGGGCAAGAATCCCGACACCGGCGCCGAAGAAATCCGTCCGCCGAAAGACGATGCTCCGTTCGCCGCGCTGGCCTTCAAGATTATGAGCGATCCGTTCGTCGGACAGCTCACCTTCATCCGGGTCTACTCCGGACATCTGAAGCAGGGCGACAGCGTTTATATCAGTGGACGTTCGCGCACCGAGCGCATTGGCCGTCTGTTAAAGATGCACGCCAACAAGCGCGAAGATATTACCGAGATTTATGCCGGCGACATCTGTGCCTGCGTGGGATTGAAGCACATCACCACCGGCGACACCATTTGCGACGAGAACCATCCGGTCGTCCTGGAATCGATTGAATTTCCGGCGCCGGTCATTGCCGTTGCGGTCGAACCTAAGACCAAGGGCGATCAGGAAAAGATGGGCATCGCGCTGGGCAAGCTGGCGCAGGAAGATCCTACCTTTCGGGTCAGCACCGATCCCGACAGTGGCCAGACCATTATCGAAGGCATGGGCGAACTCCATCTGGAGATCCTGGTCGACCGCATGATGCGCGAGTTCAACGTGCAGGCCAACGTGGGCAAGCCGCAGGTTGCCTATCGCGAGACCATTCGCAAAGAGTCGAAGGCCGAAGGCAAGTACATTCGCCAGACCGGCGGCAGCGGTCAGTACGGTCACGTGCGCATCCGCTTGGAGCCGAACGAGCCCGGCAAGGGCTACGAATTCGTTAATGAAGTCGTGGGCGGCGTGATTCCCAAGGAATTCATTAAGCCGGTGGATCAGGGCATCAAGGAAGCCATGGAAGGCGGCGTCCTGGCCGGCTACGAAATGGTCGACGTGAAGGCCACGCTTTATGACGGCAGCTATCACGATGTCGATTCCAACGAAATGGCTTTCAAGATTGCCGGTTCGATGGCGTTCAAGGAAGCGGCGCGCAAGGCCAGCCCGGTTTTGCTGGAGCCGGTGATGTCGGTCGAGGTCGTGGTGCCGGAAGAATACATGGGCACGATCATCGGCGATCTCAGCAGCCGGCGCGGCCGTATCGAAGCGCTGGAGCATCGTGCAGGTTCGCAGGTAATTAAGGCGATGGTTCCGCTGGCCGAGATGTTTGGTTACGCGACCAATATGCGCTCGAACACCCAGGGCCGCGCGACTTTCAGCATGCACTTCTCGCGCTACGAAGAAGCACCGCGCGCCGTAGCCGAAGAGATCGTGGCCAAGGTGCAGGGCAAGAGCCCGGCTGGAACCAAGTGAGCCGTGGCCGCCGTTTGACGACGACTGGTCGGAGTTGACTTGAGAGTAGGGCTGGGGCGAACGAAGTTTTGAAGGGGCGCAGCTTTAGCTGCGCCGAAACAAAGTTAGTTTTGTATCAGGGCACGACTTCAGTCGTGCCGATAGAACAGCAATAAAAGATCGGGGCTTTAGCCCCCGCAACAGAAATACGGAGCTCCAATGGCGAAAGAGAAATTTGACCGCAGCAAGCCGCACGTAAACGTAGGCACGATCGGGCATATCGATCATGGCAAGACCACGTTGACGGCGGCCATCACCAAGGTACTGCAGAAGCACAATCCCAAGATCGTGTTTCGCAGCTTCGACTCGATCGACAACGCGCCGGAAGAGCGCGAGCGCGGTATTACCATCGCGACCGCTCACGTGGAGTATGAGACCGCCAACCGGCACTACGCCCACGTGGATTGCCCGGGCCACGCCGACTACATCAAGAACATGATTACCGGCGCGGCGCAGATGGACGGCGCCATCCTGGTGGTGGCGGCTACCGACGGCCCCATGCCGCAGACCAAGGAACACGTGCTGCTGGCCCGCCAGGTAGGTGTGCCGTATGTGGTGGTTTTCCTGAACAAGTGCGATGCGGTGGAAGATCCCGAGCTGATCGACCTGGTGGAGATGGAAGTTCGCGAACTGCTCAGCAAGTACAACTTCCCGGGCGACGATCTGCCAGTAATCCGCGGCTCGGCGCTGGGCGCGCTGAACGGCGAAGCCCAGTGGGAAGCCAAGATTGATGAGCTGATGGAGGCGGTGGACAAGAGCGTGCCGCTGCCGGCGCGCGATATCGACAAGCCGTTCCTGATGCCGATCGAAGACATCTTCTCGATTCAGGGACGCGGCACGGTGGTTACGGGCCGTATCGAGCGTGGCAAGGTGAAGGTGGGCGAGGAAGTTGAGATCGTGGGCTTCCGCGAGACCCGCAAGACGGTGGTGACGGGCGTGGAAATGTTCAAGAAGCAGCTGGACGAAGGCATGGCAGGCGACAATGCCGGGCTGCTGCTGCGCGGCACAGCCAAGGAAGATGTGGAGCGCGGCATGGTGCTGGCCAAGCCCGGCTCGATTACGCCGCACACCAAGTTCAAAGGCGAAGTCTACGTGTTGTCGAAGGATGAAGGCGGACGGCACACGCCGTTCTTCAAGGGCTACCGGCCGCAGTTCTACTTCCGCACCACGGATGTGACGGGCGTAGCGACCTTGCCGGCGGGCACCGAGATGGTGATGCCGGGCGACAACGTGAGCCTGGAGATTGAGCTGATCACGCCGGTGGCGATGGAAAAGGGCTTGCGGTTTGCCATTCGCGAAGGCGGACGCACCGTGGGCGCCGGCACCATCAGCGAAATTATTGCGTAGTGAACGACAGCACTTGGCAGTTGGCAATTAGCACTTGGCAATTAGCTTCTGTCGCTTACCTCTGATTTTCGGCACTGCGGTTGAAGTCGGCAGAAACGAGCGCCGTAGGCGCGATAGAGTTTAGCCCAGGGCTTCAGCGCTGGGTAGACAAATCGAGTAGAGCCGAGTCCCGTAGGGACGGCAGCTCTTCGGCAGAAACCAGCGGCACACGCCGCACGGCCTGACGCGGCGACGCAGACGGGCCTTAACAAAAAGATCTTTGAGAGAAACTAACGTGATTGGCAAAGAACGAATCCGCATCCGGCTGAAAGCATACGACTATCGCATTCTTGACCAGTCCACCGGCGAGATTGTAGACACGGCTCGCCGCACAGGGGCGCAGATCGCGGGACCGATTCCGCTACCCACGGTGAGAAATAAATACACCGTGCTGCGTTCGCCCCACGTGGACAAGAAGTCGCGTGAGCAGTTTGAGATTCGCACTCATAAGCGCCTGCTCGATATTCTCGAGCCCACGCAGCAGACCGTCGATGCCTTGATGAAGCTGGAGCTTCCGGCAGGTGTGGACGTGGAAATCAAGGCCTTCGGCAAGGAACATAAGTAAACCGCTATTGGCTTCTCGCTGTTCGCTCTTCGCCAGAGGCAAGTTGAAACTGGGACGTGGCAATCTGGCGAATAGCGAAGGGCGAATAGCGAAATAACAAAGCTTCCGTGACGCAAGTCCCCGGTCGCAATAGCAACCGGAAAACAGGAAGCAGAGTTGAGGACAAAAACATGGCAGTAGCTGGAATTCTGGGTAGAAAAGTCGGCATGACGCAGTTGTTCGATGACAAGGGTGATGTCCACCCGGTCACCGTGCTGCAGGCCGGTCCCTGTGTAGTCACACAACGGAAGACGGTCACCAAGGACGGTTACGATGCGGCTCAGATCGGCTTGGTTGAGTTCGTGAAGCAGTCGCGGCTCACCGAGCCGATGAAGGGTCACTTCGCCAAGCACGATCTGCCGCCCATGCGTTTTCTGCGCGAGGTGCCGATCGTGATCGATCCCGAGACTCAAGACGGAACTAAGGTTGGCGACAAGGTCCTGGTCGATATGTTCGAAGGCGAAAAGTTTGTTGATGTAGCAGGCACCAGCAAGGGCCGCGGATTTGCCGGTGTGGTGAAGCGCCACAAGTTTGCCGGCGGCGCGGCGTCGCACGGCTCGATGTTCCAGATTACCGGCTCCATCGGCTCCTCAGCGTTTCCCTCGCGCGTGTTCAAAGGCATGCGCATGTCGGGACACATGGGCGTGGATCGCGTCACGGTTCGTAACCTGCGCGTGCTCGGGGTCGACAAAGACGAGAATCTGCTGGTGGTGGAAGGCGCAGTGCCGGGACACAAGGACGCATACGTAATTATCACCAAGGCGAAGAAGCCGCCCAGAGAGCGTCGCGGATTCAGCGGTGCGGGCACGGTCGATCCGTTGAAGGCTTCCAAGCGCGCGGTGGCGAAGAAGAAATAAGTTGTCAGTTGCCGGTTGCCAGTTGTCAGTTTTTCCTGGTGGCAGCCGATGACTGATAACTCCGAAATCTGTGTTGTGGTTCGTCAACTGACAACTGAGAACTGACAACCGACAACTGGAAAAAGATTATGGCAACGATTGACGTAGTGAATCTGGGTGGCGAAAAGGTAGGCTCCCTCGAGCTGGCCGACGAAGTGTTCGGCGCAGTCAACGAGGACCTGCTCTGGGAAGCGGTGAAGCATTACCGCGCCGGGCAGCGGGCCGGCACCCACGCCACCAAGAACAAGAAGCTGGTAAGCGGCGCGGGCAAGAAGCTGTGGAAGCAGAAGGGCACTGGCCGCGCGCGTGTGGGATCGATTCGGTCTCCACTGTGGAGGCATGGCGGTACGGTCCACGGACCGCAGCCCCGCTCTTACGACTTCGCGTTCCCCCGCAAGAAGCTGCTGGGCGCGCTGCGCTCGGCACTGGCCGCCAAGTTGGCTGACGGCAAGCTGGTGGTGGTCGAGAGTTTCGAACTGCCGGAGTCCAAGACCAAGGCATTCCGGAAGACGCTCGACACGCTGAACGCCAAAGGCACGACGCTGCTGGTGGAGAGCTCGGCGACGGAGAACCACAACCTGCATCTGAGCTCACGCAATCTGGCGGGCGTGGAACTGCTGGCCGGCAACCAGGTTCATCCCTATCACCTGCTGCGCTACGAGACCACGATTTTCGCGCGGCCTGCGCTGGAAAAATTACAGGATTCGCTGAAAGCCTCGGCACCCAAACGTAAGCATGCGGAGGTGGCGTAGTGAAGTCGGCATATCAGATCATTCGCCGTCCGGTGATTACGGAAAAGGGCCTGGGCGTAAAGGAAACAGAATCGACGCTGGTCTTCGAGGTTGCCGTCAAGGCCAGCAAGACGGAGATCAAGCAGGCGGTGCAAAGCATTTTCAAGGTGAAGGTGGACTCGGTACGCACCTCAACCTTCGCCGGTAAAGAGCGTCGCCGGGGCAAGTTTACGGGCTACCGTCCTGACTGGAAAAAGGCGTATGTACGCCTGAAGGCGGGACAGAAAATGCCCGAGTACGCAGAGAACATTTAGTCAGTGGTCAGTGCTTAGTGGTGGGAAATCAGTTTCATGAATGATTTTCTGGTTTGTGTCAGGGCGCGACTTCAGTCGTGCCGGACGAAGGTTTTCAGAAATTGGGGCTTTAGCCCCGGTCAACAGCCGCTCAGGGGCAAAAGCCCGGGAGCATGATCGTTCAAGTTGCGGCACGGCTGAAGTCGTGCCCTGACACCAGGCGGCTGAGGTGGGGTTCCTTAGGGACGACACTGAGAAACGAGTAGGAACATGGCAATCAAGACTTACAGACCGGTAACTCCGACCCGACGGTTTACGACGACCACGGTCAATGATGACCTGACGACGAACCGGCCGTATAAGCCGCTGACCGAACCCAAGCAGCGCACCGGCGGCCGCCGCAATGCCGGCGACCTGACCATCTGGCACCGGGGCGGCGGACACAAGCGCAAGCTGCGCATTATCGACTTCAAACGCGACAAGGCCGGAATCCCCGCCACCGTTGCCTCGATCGAATACGATCCCAATCGCTCGGCGCGCATCGCCCTGCTGAATTACGCTGACGGCGAAAAGCGCTACATCGTGTATCCGGTGGGATTGAAGGTGGGCGCCAAGATTGTCAGCGGCCCCGATGCCGACATCCTGGTAGGCAATGCTTTGCCGCTGCGCAACATTCCGCCCGGCACCACGGTGCACAACATCGAACTGAAGCCGGGCAAGGGCGCACAGATGGCGCGTTCGGCGGGAGCGCAGGCGCAACTGGTGGCCAAGGAAGGCGACTATGCTCTGCTGAAGTTGCCCTCCGGCGAGACGCGCAAAGTGCTGGTCGATTGCATGGCCACGATCGGTCAGGTGGGCAACACCGATCACGAAAACATTTCCATCGGCAAGGCCGGCCGCACCCGCTGGATGGGCATTCGCCCCACCAATCGCGGCGTGGTCATGAACCCGGTCGACCATCCGCACGGCGGTGGCGAGGGCAAGACCAGCGGTGGACGCCATCCGGTGACTCCGTGGGGGCAGCCGACCCGCGGCTACAAGACGCGTAACAACAAGCGGACCGATAAGTTCATCGTGACCCGCAGACAGAAGTAGGACTGAGACAATATGGCACGTTCAACCAAGAAGGGTCCGTTCATCGATTCGCACCTGCAGGCCAAGGTCGACGGCATGAACGCGCGCAATGAAAAGAAGGTGGTGCGCACCTGGTCGCGCCGCTCCACGGTGATCCCGGAGATGGTGGGACACACCCTGGCGGTGCACAACGGAAAGAAGTTCATTCCGGTGTACGTCACGGAAAACATGGTAGGCCACAAGCTGGGCGAGTTCAGCATGACTCGCACCTTTAAGGGCCACTCGGTACGGGCGGCTACGGAAAGCGCGGCCAAGCCGGCGCCGGCGAGGTAAGGAAACCACATGGAATTCATAGCCAAACTGAATTACGTGCGTATCTCGCCGCAGAAAGCCCGCCTGGTGCTGGACCTGATCAAAGGCCGCCGGGTGGAGCAGGCGCTGGACACACTGATGTTCACCAAGAAGGGTATTGCGCCCCAGCTGCATAAGCTGCTGCGTTCGGCGGTGGAAAACGCCAACTATGTGAGCGCAGAAAAAGGTCTGGACATCGATCTGGATCGCCTGTTCGTCAAGCGGGCGGTGGCCAACGATGGTCCCCGCATGAAGCGGATTCGTCCGGCGCCCATGGGCCGGGCCTATCGCTATCAGCGGCGCATCTCGCACATCGAGATCGCGCTGGCGGAGAAGGCCTCGGGCAACGGGCACGCCGAACTGGCGCAGACGGTGCAGGAAGGCGCGGCAGCCAAGCCGGCCAAGAAAGCCGTGAAGCGGGCCCCGGCGAAGAAATCGGCAGCCAAGAAAGCTGCCCCCAAGAAGCAGGCGGCCAAGAAGGCCGCCAAGAAAAAGTAGGAGACTATGGGACAGAAAGTCCATCCTTACGGATTTCGCCTCGGCATTACCAAGCCCTGGAGGTCACGCTGGTTCGTGGAGCGCGACTACGACAAACTGCTGCTGGAAGACTACAAGCTGAAGGCCGAGCTGAAAGACAAGCTCAAGTCGGCGGGCGTCAGCTCGATCGAGATTGAGCGGCCGGGCAACAAGCTGCGCATCATCATCCGTACCGCGCGTCCGGGCATCATCATCGGCCGCAAGGGTACGGAGATCGATAAGCTGAAGCAGGATATCCAGAAGCGCACCAACCGCGAGGTGTATGTCGACATCCAGGAAGTGCACAAGCCTGAGCTGGACGCACAGCTGGTATCGGAAAACATCGCGCTGCAGCTGGAAAAACGTGTCGGTTTCCGCCGGGCCATGCGTAAGGCAGTCGATTCGGCGCTGCGCTTCGGCTGCAAGGGGATCAAGGTGCGGGTCAGCGGCCGTCTGAACGGCAACGAAATCGCGCGCTCCGAGTGGTATCTGCAGGGACGGCTGCCGCTGCACACGCTGCGGGCCGATATTGACTACGGTTTTACCGAGGCTCGCACCACCTACGGCGTAATCGGAGTGAAGGTCTGGGTGTACAAGGGCGAGATCTATCGCGAGAAGAAGCGCGAGCCCCAGGGCGTGCAGTCGGGAGCGTTTTAAGAGCAGTTGTCAGTCGCCGGTTGTCAGTTGTCAGAAAGACGGCGACCGGCGTTGGTAACTGAGAACTGGCAACTGACAACTGGGAGCTGAATCTTATGTTGATGCCAAAGAAAGTAAAGTACCGCAAGCAGCAGCGCGGTCGTATGCGGGGCAAGGCGTGGCGTGGCGGCGAGCTGTCGTTCGGCGATTTCGGCTTGAAGGTCATGGAGCCGGGCTGGATCACCGACCGCCAGATTGAAGCCAGCCGTGTGGCCATGACCCGCTTCGTCAAGCGTGGCGGCAAGATCTGGATCCGCCTATTCCCGGACAAGCCGGTCACCAAGAAGCCGGCCGAAACCCGTATGGGCAAAGGTAAGGGAGCTCCGGACCACTGGGTAGCCGTAGTGCGTCCGGGCAAGATCCTCTTCGAAATGGAAGGGGTATCGGTTAGCGATGCGGCCGAGGCCATGCGCCTGGCTTCGCACAAACTGCCGCTGCGCACCAAGTTCGTGCAGCGCGAGGGCGTGCACTAGAAAGCAGCCGTCAGCCATCAGCTTTCAGCCGTCAGCCAAACACTTGGCGCATATGGTAAGGATGCCGATGAACGACGAGATGCGGGAAGCACAAGAAACAAGCTGAAGGCTGATAGCTGACGGCTGAGAGCTAAGACATGAATGTAGACAAGATTCGCAACCTGACCGATGTCGAACTGAACCATCAGCAGCACGAGCTGTCTGATCAGCTCTTCAAGATGAAGTTTCAGTTGAAGATGGGGCAGACCGAGAGCCTGAAGAAGATTCGCGAGCTGAAGAAAGACATCGCCCGCGTGAAAACAGTCCTGCGCCAGAAGCAACTGGCTGGCGGCAATGGAGCGGAGGTGCAGGCAGCAGCAGTCAGCGCTCCGGCACCGGCAAAGAAAGCGGCCAAAAAGAAGGCTGCGACGGAGAAAAAGTAATCCATGGCGGAAACGACAGCAACAAGCACTGCAAAGGCCGCCGGCCGGCGCAAGACCCTGATTGGCGAAGTCGTGTCTACCAAGATGGCCAAGACCATCGTGGTCGAAGTGCGGCGGCAGAAGGCGCATCCGTTTTACAAGCGGGTAGTGGCTCGCAGCAAGAAGTTCTACGCGCACGACGAAACCGGCACGGCGCACCTGGGCGATTTCGTCAAGATCGAGGAAACGCGTCCGCTCTCCAAACTGAAGCGGTGGCAGTTGAAAGAGATTGTGCAGCGCGCCGCTCTGGTGGCGCCTGTCGAAGCGCAGCCGGCGTAAACCCCCTTGCGCCAAGGTGGGGCGAAAGAATGGGGCACCCGCAGGGTGTGACTGGTTAGGAGAAAAGTTATGGCAGTCATGATGAGATCCATGCTTGAGGTCGCCGACAATTCCGGCGCGCGCAAGCTGCAGATGATTCTGCCGCTGGGCGGATCCACGGGCCTGGTGGCCGGCCTGGGGGATGTGATCACAGCCTCGGTAAAGGAAGCCTCGCCCGATGGCACCGCCAAGAAGGGCACGGTAGTGAAGGCGGTGATTGTGCGTACCCGCAAGGAGCATCGCCGGCGCGATGGAACCTACATCCGCTTCGACCAGAATGCGGCCGTGCTGATCAATGACACGCATGAGCCGGTAGGCACCCGCGTGTTCGGTCCGGTGGCCCGTGAGCTGCGCGAGAAGAAGTTTTTGAAGATCGTTTCCCTGGCGCCGGAAGTGTTGTAAAAGCAGTTGTCGGTGGCCGGTTGTCAGTTGTCAGTTAAGAGCTAAAAGCTAATAGCTAATAGCTAATAGTAATAGCTGCTAGTTGCTAAGGGGTTTTAGAACGATGCAAAAGAGTGTCGATATTCGCCGTAACGATCAGGTCCAGGTGATTACCGGGCGTGACAAAGGTAAGCAGGGCCGGGTGCTGCGCGTGATGCCGGGTGGCAGCAAGGTACTGGTAGAGCACGTGATGATGGTGAAGAAGAACGTGCGTCCCAACCCGCAGAAGAACGTCAAGGGTGGCATCGCCGAGCAGGAGAGTGCGATCTCCATCAGCAACGTGATGTTGCGCTGCAACTCCTGTAACCGGCCGGTGCGCGTGGGTCATGAACATCGCGGCGACCGCCATGTGCGGGTGTGCAAGAGCTGCGGCAATACGCTGGAGAAGTAGAACCGGCAATTAGCCCTTGGCCTTTAGCGCTTGGCCAAGACGCAAGACTCGAGCAAGAAACCAGATCGGCGAAAGTTTTGGCTAAGCGCCAAATGCTAAGTGCTAACGGCCGATTTGCTGAATTGATCACCTCACGAACCGGCAGCTTTGAAAAGCCGAAACCGTGAGAAAGGTAGAAGCAGGGAAATGGCAGACGAGAAAAAACAGAAAGCCCCGCAGCCAGGCGGACAAGCCAAGCCCGGGCAGGGCAAGCCTAAAGAGGGTAAGAAGGCGAAGGCCGAGCAAGTCGAGACTGCAGGCGGCGAGCAGCCCTCGGGTAAGCCGGCGCGGCCGAAAGCCACGAACCGAGCTACGGCGCGCATGCGCGAGCGCTACTACAAAGAGGTTTTGCCGGCCTTGATGAAGGAGTTCAGCCTGGAGAATCCGATGGCGGCTCCCAAGCTGGAGAAGATCGTCGTGAACATGGGCGTGGGCGAAGCAACCCAGAACGCCAAGCTGATCGATCCGGCGGCCACCGAAGTCGGCCAGATCACCGGCCAGAAGCCGGTCATCACCAAGGCCCGCAAGTCGATTGCGCAGTTTAAGGTGCGCGAGGGAATGCCCATCGGAGTGATGGTCACGCTGCGCGGCGATCGCATGTACGAGTTCTTCGATCGCCTGGTGAACGTGGCCTTGGCGCGTGTCCGCGATTTTCGTGGCGTGCCCACCAAGTCGTTCGATGGACGTGGGAATTACACCCTGGGCGTACGCGATCAGCTGATCTTTCCGGAGATCGACTATGCCAAGGTGGAGAAGCTCAAAGGCATGAACATTACCATCGTGACCTCGGCCGGTACCGACGACCAGGCACGGGCGCTGTTGAAGCACATGGGAATGCCGTTCCGGCAGTAAGTCAGGGATTTAGGGGCTAGGGATTAGTGGCTAGCCAGCACGAGTCTAGTAGGTTCGCGAAGAGCGAATCGCCAAGAGCGAACAGCGGTACTTGAAAAGGAAACAATGGCCAGAACATCACAAATCGCCAAGTCGAACAAGAAACCCAAGTTCTCGACCCGGCAGCACAATCGCTGCAAGATCTGCGGACGCTCGCGGGCTTATCTGCGCAAGTTCGGACTGTGCCGTCTGCACTTCCGCGATCTGGCTCTGCGGGGCGAGATTCCTGGAGTGGCGAAGTCGAGTTGGTAAATAGAAGCTAGTGACTAGTCACTGGCAGTGAGTAGTAAATTCGTCGCGGCTGGTTCTTACGTTGACCGCCAAGTCATAGGCGAGAATCCCAAGTCCCGATGGCGGGACCTGATGCGTAAGCTAACGGGCGACGATATGAGGAGACGCAAAGCATGAGTTTGACCGATCCGGTCTCGGATTTCCTAACCCGAGTTCGTAACGCCATCAAGGCACGGCAGCAGAAAGTGGATGTTCCCCATTCCAAGTTGAAGGTGGAGATGGCCCGCATTCTGAAAGAAGAGGGCTACATCGCTAACTTCAAGGCCACCGATGAAGAGGGCCGAAAAGTCTTGCGGGTGTACTTGAAGTACAGTCCCGATAATTCGTCGCCTATCTCGGACCTGAAGCGGGTCTCTCGTCCCGGATGCCGGGTGTACGTGGGGCATAGCGAGATTCCGCGCATTCTGGGCGGCCTGGGGATCAACATCTTGACCACGCCCAAAGGCGTGATGACCGGCCGTCAGGCCCGGAAAGAAGGCGTGGGCGGCGAAGTATTGTGCGAGATTTACTAGGTAGCTGTCAGCCATCAGCTGTCAGCCGTCAGTAAGGGCCGCAGTACTGGGCGCAAATTACAACCCGGGCATGATGTCCGCATTAAGAAGAACGAGCTGACGGCTGAAAGCTGACGGCTGAGAGCTAAAGATTATGTCGAGAATTGGAAAGAAGCCGATTCCGTTGCCCAAGGGCGTGACCTACGCGATTGAAGGCAACACGGTACGCGTTAAAGGTCCGAAGGGTGAAGTTATTACCCATATGCCGGGCGGCGTGAAGCTGGAACAAAAGGACGGCGAGTTGCTGGTCCTGCGCGACGACGATTCCAAAGCCGCTGTCCATGGACTGGTGCGGGCCTTGGTCAACAACTCAGTGGAAGGCGTCACCAAGGGTTGGACCAAGGAACTGGACATCGTGGGTATTGGTTACCGCGCCGAGATGAAGGGCAAGGGTATGGTGGTGTTCACCCTGGGATATTCCCATCCTATCGAGTATCCGCTGCCCACCGGCATCGAGGTGGCCATCGATCCCAAGCTGACGCACTTGACGGTGAGCGGTATCGACCGGCAACAGGTGGGATTCGTCGCCGCCGAAATGCGCAGCCTGCGTCCGCCCGATCCGTATAAGAACAAGGGCGTGCGTTATAGCAATGAGCGCCTGAAGAAGAAGGTCGGTAAGACGGGCGCGAAATAGTGGCGCTTTGCGGGCGTGAGCGATAGCGGGAGCACGCAGCCACTATCCCGAGCGAAGTCGAGGGATCTCGGCAGTTGTCAGTTTGAGCAGTTTTTTCTGGCTAAGAACGAAACGCGAACAGCGATTTACGACGGGAAGGCGCAGAAGCGCACCGTTACCCGGTTCAGAAACCCGGGATGAGGAAATAGAGACATGATTGCAAAGACATCCAAAGATCAGACGCGGCAGAAGGTACATAGCCGGATCCGCAAAAAGGTTCAGGGCACGCAGGAACGTCCCCGCCTCAATGTTTATCGCTCGGTGAACCATATCTATGCCCAGGTAATCGACGACGCTAAGGGCGCGACCCTGGTCTCGGCCACGTCAGTCGAGAAGGGTAAAGGGATCAAGGGCGAGAAGCGGCCCACCGGCGGGAACCTGGGTTCCGCCAAGGAAGTGGGCAAGCTGATTGCCGAGCGTGCCAAACAGAAGGGCATTAACAAAGTGGTCTTTGACCGCGGCGGCTACCTGTACCACGGACGCATCAAGGCCCTGGCGGAAGCGGCGCGTGAGGCGGGCTTGCAGTTTTAAGAGCAGTTGTCGGTAGCCGGTTGTCAGTTGTCAGTAAGGGATTTCGGCTACGATGTGCCAAGCCGGCGCTCTGTTGAGTAGCCGGAAGTAACCGGAACAAGCGCCCTAGGCGCGTTAGAGCTTAGCCCATCGCTTTAGCGCTGGGTGAGCGGATCAAATAAGCCGAGTCCCGTAGGAACGGCAGAGTGACGATAGGGGTCTTTCGACTCCGGCGCGCAAAAGGCGGCGCGCCTCCGCTCAGGATGACAGGATTTTGAGATTGCAGGGGCGCAGCCGCCAAAGGGTGGAGCGCCGGGAGAAACAACGGGAATGCCAATAGTAAAGAAAAAGCTTGACGCCGGTCAGTACCAACTGAAAGACCAGGTGGTTTCGATCAACCGCGTCACCAAGGTAGTGAAGGGCGGCAAGAACCTGTCGTTCGCCGCGCTGGTAGTGGTAGGCGATCCGGCCTCGGCGGTTGTGGGCTACGGTTCCGGCAAGGCCAAGGAAGTACCGCAGGCCATCCGCAAGGGCATCGAGTCAGCCAAGAAGAATCTGTTGCGCGTCAACCTGACGCAGACGACCATTCCTCACCAGGTGCTGGGCCGTTATGGCTCGGGGATGGTGATGCTGAAGCCGGCGCCGGAAGGCACCGGGGTGATCGCCGGCGGCGCGGTGCGCGCGGTCATGACTTCGGCTGGAATTCAGAACGTGCTGACCAAATCCATTGGAACCACCAACCCGCACAACGTGGTCAAGGCTACGTTCAACGCGCTGGGCAAACTGCGCGATCGCCGGGATGTAGCGGCTTCGCGGGGCAAATCGGTCGAGGAGCTGTAACTATGGCGCGCATTCGGAAAAAGGCAGAAACAGCGGCAGCCAAGCCAGGCACGAAGATGCACTTGAAGTGGGTGCGCTCGGCCATCGCGGCTCCGGTCAAGCAGAAACTGGTGATCAAAGGATTGGGATTTACCCGCCTGAACCAGGTAGTAGAGCGGGAAGACACACCCTCGATCCGCGGCATGGTGGCGAAAGTGCCGCACCTGGTCGAGATACTGAAGTAATTGCGGGCAGTTGGCATTTAGCATTTGGCCAAACCGTCTCTTGATCTGCAGTGGCCAAATGCCAACTGCTGATTGCCAAAATGCAGAATTGCTAAACGCCAAGTGCAAAGTGCAAAATTGATAAGGTGCCGAACATGAATTTAAGCAATCTACATGCGCCTCGCAAGGCGTCGGAGAACAAGAAGCGAGTGGGCCGTGGTATGGGCTCGGGCATGGGCAAGACCTCGACTCGCGGCCACAAGGGCCAGCGATCGCGGAGCGGCTCGCGCATCATGCGCGGCTTTGAAGGCGGCCAGATGCCGCTGCATCGCCGTCTGCCCAAACGCGGCTTTGCCAACATCTTCCGCATCGAGTACGAAGTGGTGAATCTGGGGCGGCTGGCCGATATTGGCCAGACCGAAATTACCCCCGAAGTGCTGCGGAAAGCAGGAGTGGTGAGTTCCCGGAAGACGCTGATTAAGGTGCTGGGACAAGGCGAGTTGTCCAAGGCCCTGACCGTGCATGCGCATAAGTTTTCCAAGTCGGCCCAGGAGAAGATCGAAAAGGCCGGCGGCAAGATACAAGTTGTCAGTAGCCAGCCCTCAGCTGCCAGTTGATGCGCTGCGTTCTGCCACTGACAACTGGTCACTGACAACCGGCAACTGATTTTTGAGGATTTCATGCTCGAGAAGTTAGCCAACGTATTCCGCATTCCCGATCTGCGAAAGCGCATTCTGTTTACGCTTGGACTGCTGGCGGTGTATCGCCTGGGCGGACACATTCCCACGCCCGGAATCAACGCTGACAAGCTGGCCCAGTTCTTCGATCAGAACCGCGGCAGTTTCCTGGGATTCGTCGATCTGTTCAGCGGCGGCCAGTTGCGCCGGCTGACGGTTTTCGCTCTCGGCATCATGCCCTACATTACGGCATCCATCATTTTGCAGTTGATGACCGTGGTCTACGAACCGCTGGCCAAGCTGCAAAAAGAAGGTGAGCTGGGACGAAAAAAGATTACCCAGTGGACTCGCTATCTCACCCTGGGATTAAGCGCGGTTCAGTCTCTCGGCATTGCCTTCACCCTGGAGCGGCAGCCTGACTTCGTAATCAACCCGGGAATTGGTTTTGTGCTGATGACCATGCTGACGCTGACCACGGGCAGCGTGTTCATCATGTGGCTGGGCGAGCAGATTACCGAGCGCGGCGTGGGCAACGGCATGTCGCTGCTGATCTTTGCCGGCATCGTGGTTGGCCTGCCCAAAGCGGTTGCCGATCTGGCCCAGAAGGTATCGTCGCAGGCCTGGGGCGCTTTTACCGTTCCGGCCATGCTGATGCTGATCGTGCTGATGGTCGCGGTAGTGGCGTTCATCGTGTTCGTAGAACGCAGCGAACGGCGCATTCCGGTGCAGTACGCCAAGCGGGTGGTGGGACGCAAGATCATGGGTGGGCAGTCGACCCACCTGCCGCTGCGGGTCAATTCCGGCGGCGTCATGCCGGTGATCTTCGCCTCCTCGATTCTGACTTTGCCGCAAACGGCGGGGGCGTTGTTCAAGGACAACCGCTATTTCGGGCCGATGTTGCGCGCCCTGCAGTGGGGCGAACCGCTGTATACGGTGTTGTATGCGGTTGGCATTATTTTCTTCGCCTACTTCTACGTGTCGATTATTTTCAATCCCACCGAAGTAGCCGACAACATGCGTAAGTATGGCGGCTTCATTCCGGGTATCCGGCCGGGGGCGCGTACGGCGAACTATATCAACGACATTCTGACCCGCATTACCCTGGTAGGCGCGCTGTACCTGATCCTGATCTCGTTCATTCCGGAGTGGATGATCGCCGGTCTCCGGCTCAATCACTTGTGGGGTCCGGTAGGAGCGTTCTTCGAGCGGCTGCCCAACTGGGTGACCAACGGGTTGGGCGTGAACTTCTACTTCGGCGGCACTTCGTTGCTGATCGTAGTAGGCGTGGCGATGGATACCATCAACCAGGTGGAATCGCAGCTGGTCATGCGTCACTATGAAGGCTTTACCCCGCGCAGCGGAAGGGTTCGCGGGCGCCGGTCGACGTGGTAAAGAAGAAGCAGTTAGCACTTGGCATTTAGCAATTAGCAAGTGCGGTAAAGAATCACGCAGAGATTTTGAGCCGAAGCTACGGTGGCAGGGCGAGTCTGGAAGCCCCCTCGCACCAAGAGCTAAGTGCTAACGGCTAATTGCTGAGTGCTGTTTTCGGAGCACCGGGAAGCTCTGGCTCGTCTAGCGGCGGGCGGAAAGGGCCAATTATCAGGCTCTCAGGGTAAGAAATATGGAGGCGCAGACTTCCGCGGCAGTGGGCGTAAAGGCGAACGCACGCGTGGCCGGTCCTATCATTTTGCTGGGACCGCCGGCAGCCGGCAAAGGCACGCAGGCCAAGCTGATCTCTGACACCTTCGGCATTCCGCAGATCTCTACCGGAGACATTCTGCGGGCGAATGTGGCCCGGCAAACGGAACTGGGCATGAAGGCCAAGGCGATCATGAATCGCGGCGAGCTGGTTCCCGACGAACTGGTTTGTGACATGGTGGCCAGCCGGTTGCTGGAAGCCGACTGCGCGCGTGGCTTTATTTTGGATGGTTTTCCCCGGACAGTGCGTCAAGCCGAATGGCTGGACGCGTATTTGGAGCGGTTGAGGACGGAAAAGAAGGGCGACAGTTGTGCGCAGCAGACGTACGCTACGCCGGTTGTGATCCGGTTGCTGGTGGATTATAATATTTTATTGCAACGGATTACCGGACGCCGTTCCTGTCCCGCCTGCGGGCTGATCTATAACGTTCACTTCCAGCCTCCCAAAGTCCAGGGTATCTGTGATGTTGACGGCACGCCGTTGGTGGCGCGCCCGGATGACGCAGAAGACGTGTTCGCCGAGCGCATGAAAGCCTACGACCAGCTGACCTTGCCCCTGGTGGACTATTACAAGGCGCGTGGACGACTGATCGAAGTGAACGGCGATCAGCCGGTGGACGCGGTAATGGCGCAAGCATTTAGTGCGATAGCGAATGTCAATCGTTTGTAAGTCGTCTTCCGAGATCGAAAAGATGCGCCGCAGCGGGCACATCGTTCGCCAGGTGCTGGAAGCGACCAGAGAAGCCGTAACGCCTGGCTGTTCGACCATGGATCTGGAGCGTGTAGCCGAGCGCAAGATCCGCGACTTGGGCGCCAAACCCGCATTCAAAGGGTATTACGACTACCCTTGCGTGCTGTGCACCTCGGTAAATAACGAGATCGTGCACGGCATTCCGTCGGAGCGACGGGTGCTGAAGGCGGGCGACATCGTTTCCCTCGACTGTGGGGTAGTGCTGGACGGCTACTACGGGGACTCGGCGATTACGGTTCCCGTGGATGGTCTGACGCCGGAGTTGCAGAAATTGCTCGATGTCACGCGCGAATCGCTGGTTCTGGGCATCGAGGCGGCGCGCGTAGGCAACACGATTGGCGATGTCGGCTCGGCGGTGCAGCGACTGGTTGAGTCCAACGGTTTCAGCGTGGTGCGGGAGTTCGTGGGACACGGCATCGGAACCAAGCTGCATGAAGATCCGCAGGTTCCGAACTATGGGACTCCGGGACACGGGCCGAAGTTGCGCGATGGCATGGTGATCGCCATCGAGCCGATGGTGAACATGGGCGGACCGGAAACGCGGTTGTTGCAGGATAAGTGGACTGCGGTCACCCAGGACGGAAGCTATAGTGCCCACTTCGAGCATTGCATTGCAGTGACCAAGAACGGGCCGGTAATTTTGACGGAATAGAGAACAGTTGTCAGTAGCCGGTTGTCAGTTGTCAGCAAGGACAATCTGGTTGTTGACCACTGAAAGAGTTTGCTGGTAAGCAGGTTCGAATCTGCTAACTGGCAACCGACAACTGACTACTGACAACTGAATCTCGGGGCTGAATGAGTAAGGAAGACGCGATTGAAGTGATGGCGGTGGTGGTTGAGCCACTACCCAACGCAATGTTTCGGGTGGAGCTGGAGAACAAGCATCAGGTTCTGGCGCATGTCTCCGGCAAGATGCGCAAGAACTTCATTCGCATCCTTCCGGGCGATCGGGTGGCAGTGGAATTGTCGCCTTACGATCTCACCCGCGGCCGCATCGTGTATCGCTATAAGTAACCGGGCCCACTTTGAGGCGGCTGATGATGGTTGGTGTCGGCTGCCTGGTTTGACCAGATTGGGACTAGCGCCGCAGGCGCGGAACAGCTTAGCTCAGCACGCAGCCAAGCGGAGTGCTGGGTAAGGTGAATGAATGATCTGCGTCCCCGAGGGACGGCAGACGTTTTCGAAGGGAATGCAAAGGCATCATGAAGGTACGGGCATCGGTAAAGAAGATTTGCGACAAGTGCAAGGTGATTCGCCGTCACGGAGTAGTGCGCGTGATCTGCGAAAATTCGAAGCACAAGCAACGGCAGGGTTAACAGCAATTAGCACTTAGCACTTAGCAGTTAGCCAAACACCAAATGCTAACCGCTGAAGGCTGTTCTGGGAGCAACTCATGGCACGTATTGCAGGCGTGGATCTTCCGCGCAACAAGCACATCAAGATCGCGCTGACCTACATCTTCGGTATCGGGAACTCGCGCGCCGCCAACATTCTGGGTTCGGCGAATGTGGAGCCGACCAAGAAGGTAAGCGACCTCAACGAAGAAGAGGTCAACCGCATTCGTCAGGTCATTGAAGAAGGCGGCAACGTCGAGGGCGATCTGCGCAAAGACGTCTCGATGCACATCAAGCGCCTGATCGAAATCGGTTCGTATCGTGGGTATCGTCATCGCCGCAGCTTGCCGGTTCGCGGACAGCGCACCCACACCAACGCCCGCACCCGCAAGGGTCCGCGCAAGGGCACGGTAGCCAATAAGAAGAAAGCAGCGGGGAAGACTTAAAACATGGCGAAACCAGCAGGATCCGCCGGAGCGGACAAAAAAGGCAAGAGCGGAAAGAAGTTCAAGAAGAAGGAACGCAAGCACATTCCCAGTGGGCTGGTGCATATTCAGGCGTCCTTCAACAACACCATCGTCACCATCACCGATCCCACGGGCAACACGGTGTCCTGGAAGAGTTCGGGATCGCTGGGCTTCCGCGGCTCGCGCAAGGGCACGCCCTTCGCGGCGCAGCAGGCTGCCGCCAACGCCGCCAATCAGGCGCGCGATCACGGCATGCGGGTGGTGGATGTACGGGTGAGCGGTCCAGGTTCGGGACGCGAGTCGGCAGTGCGTGCCTTGTCCGCTTCCGGACTCGATGTGCGCTCGATCAAAGACGTTACCCCGGTACCGCATAACGGCTGCCGTCCGCCGAAACGCCGCCGGGTATAAAAGCACGGACTAGAGTGCCAGCGGTTGATGTATTGGTGCTAGCTTCCAGAGACTTGTGTCAGGCACGACTTCAGTCGTGCCGCAGTAGCGCCATAAAGGTTCGGGCTTTAGCCCTGGAATTGCCGGGTTGGTTCAAAAGCGTGGGTTGGAGCATCAAATAAGGACCCACTGACCACTGGCAACCCACAACTGATTTTGATCGGGAAGAAAGGACGCCAAGTCCTGTAAACCGATCCATAAAGAACGTGGATGGTTGTTGGTGAATGGTGGATCGAGGGACGATTCACCACCCACGATTCACGATTCACGATCCACCGCAAGGAGAGGGTAACTTGGCTCGTTACAAAGACGCAGTATGCCGCCTTTGCCGCCGCGAAGGAATGAAGTTGTTCCTCAAAGGCTCAAAGTGCTTCACGGACAAGTGTCCGATCGAAAAGCGCAATTTCGCTCCCGGCCAGCATGGTAAGGACCGCAAGGCCAAAATCGTTGGCTACGGTCTGCAGCTTCGCGAGAAACAGAAAGCGAAGCGCATGTACTTCACCCAGGAAGGCCAGTTCCGCAACTACTTCGAGAAGGCTGCGCGCGCCAAGGGCGTGACCGGCGAAATCCTGCTGCAGCAGCTGGAGCGCCGTCTGGACAACGTGGTGTACCGGCTTGGCTTTGCGGTCGCCCGTCGCCAAGCGCGCCAGTTGGTGCGTCACGGTCACGTGGTGGTCAACGGCAAGAAGGTCAACATTCCTTCTTTCCAGGTGCATGCCGGCGACGAAGTCGCGGTACGCGAGAAGAGCAACAAGCTGGTGATCCTGGAAGGCGCCAAGGAATTCGCCAGCCATCAGCCGCCTCCAGCGTGGCTGGAAGTAAGTCGCGATGACTATAAGGGACGGGTCATTGCGTTGCCCAAGCGGGAAGATATCAACCTGCCCATCAATGAGCAGCTGATCGTCGAGCTGTACAGCAAGTAATAAGCGTCCGGGCGCGCCTGACGGTGCGCTGCCTGGACCACGTTGCACCCGAATGGCGCGTGCCGATTTCGCCCGCGCTCTTTCATAACCTTCGCGCCAGATCAGCCGGACCAGTCTTCTTCGCAAGCCTGTCCGCGCAGCACGGCCGAATTGAAACAGGAGCTACAAATGCTTTGGAAAGGCTTTCAAAAACCGAAACGGCTGGCTACCGATACCGAGACACTGACCGACAAATACGGTCATTTTTGGGCACAGCCGTTCGAACGGGGTTTCGGTACAACCATCGGCAATGCGCTGCGTCGCGTGTTGCTTTCCTCCATTGAGGGAGCCGCGGTTACCGCGGTAAAGATTGAAGGCGTACTGCACGAGTTCCAGTCGATTCCCGGCGTGGTAGAGGATGCCACCGACATTATCCTCAACCTGAAGCAGATTCCGTTCCGCCTCAATGGCGATGCGCCCAAGGCGATTTACCTGCGCGCCGAGCAACCCGGAGTTGTGACCTCAGGCATGATCGAGGCCGACGCCGACGTGGAAGTGCTGGATAAAGACGTATATGTTGCCACCATCAGTGAAGGCGGCAAGCTGGACATGGAGATGCGGCTGAAGAAAGGCCGGGGCTACGTTTCAGCGGACAAGAATTTCGACGAGGACCTGGGGCTGGGATTTATCCCGATCGATTCCGTACATTCGCCGGTACGCAAGTGCAACTACTCGGTGGAAGCGGCTCGTCTGGGACAGATCACGGATTACGACAAGCTGGCCATCGAGATCTGGACCAACGGCTCGGTGACTCCAGCCGATGCCCTGGGACTGGCGGCGAAGTTGCTGAAGGACCACATGAATATCTTCATCAACTTCGAAGAGGAGCTGGAAGCGCAGGCTCAAGGCCTCTCTGACAAGCCGGAAATTCGCAACGAGAACCTGAACCGCTCGGTGGAAGAGCTGGAGCTCTCAGTGCGCAGCTATAACTGCCTGAAGAACGCCAACATTCAGACTATCGGCGAACTGGTGCAGAAGAGCGAAGCCGAGATGCTGAAGACCAAGAATTTCGGCCGCAAGTCGCTGAACGAGATCAAGGAGATCTTGTCGTCGATGGGTCTGAGCCTGGGCATGAAGATCGATGAGCACGGCAACGCGGTTCCCGGTTCAGGGGCGTCGCAGTCGGCCGGGCTGGCCTCGACCAGCTACGGCATCGATCCAAACTACTAACGGTTGGGCAGAGCGGGCCTACAGGCCCGCGGCCTGCCGATCAAAAAGAGTGGGGCTTTAAGCTCCGCCAAACTTTGCAGAACTTGAAGGATCACGGAAATGCGTCATCGTAGAGCAGGATGGAAGTTAGGACGGAACACCTCGCATCGCCGCGCACTGCTGCGCAACCTGGTGACCTCGCTGATCGTGGAAGAACGCATCGAAACCACCCTTACCAAGGCCAAGGCCATGCGTCCTCACGTGGAGAAGATGATCACGCTGGGCAAGCGTGGCGACGTAGCGGCCCGGCGCTTGGCTGCGGGCTACCTGATGACGCGTGACGCCGTCGATAAGCTGTTTGACACTATCTCCCCGCGTTATGGCGACCGCGAGGGCGGATACCTGCGCATCGTTCACGGCGGCTTCCGCCAGGGCGACGGCGGGGATATCGCTTTCGTGGAACTGATTGGTAGCGAGAAGACGCTGGACGAGAAGCGCCAGAAGCGGGCCGAACTCCGCGCCAAACGTGCCGAAGAAAATCGCAAAGCCATGGAATCGGCTGAAGCCGAAAACAAGCAGGCTGAGGAGATTCAGGCGGCCAACGAAGAGAAGGAAGAGAAGTAGCAGCCTTCTGCGATGCAATTCAGAACGCACTCCTTCGCGGGTGCGTTTTTTTGTGCTCGCCGGTAGCGGTTCTGCGCAGGCCCGTCGCGCTGCGATGGCCCACCTAGCTTTACCCGCAGCTATTCGGCCAATATCTGAATTACAATCGCGCTCAGCATGGCCGCTGCACACCGGACAATCTTTCATGTCGATATGGACGCCTTCTTCGTTTCCGTCGAAGAAGTGTTTGACCCGTCGCTGAAGGGCAAGCCGGTGGTCGTAGGAGGCCGGCCGAATGAGCGGGGCGTGGTGTCGGCTGCTTCTTATGCGGCACGCAAGTTCGGCGTACACTCCGCTATGCCTTTGCGCACTGCGGCCAAGCTGTGTCCGCAAGCAATTTTCGTGGATGGTCATCCTGAGCGTTACCAAGAATACTCCGCCAAAGTTTACGAAGTGTTGAACCGTTTCTCGCCCAAGCTGGAGATGGTTTCCATCGACGAAGCCTACGTCGACATGACCGGTACCGAGCGCCTGCTAGGGCCGCCGATGCGTGCCGCCCACTCGTTGCATGCGGCGATGAAAGACGCGACGCAGCTGAATTGCTCCATCGGGATCGGCACATCGCGGCTGATTGCGAAGGTTTGCTCGGATCAGGCAAAGCCCAACGGCGTTTTGTGGATCGTGCCCGGCAGGGAAGTGGAGTTCCTCGCTCCGCTCGACGTGCGCAAGATTCCCGGCGTTGGCAAAGTGATGGAGAAGCGCCTGCAAGAGCAGGGCATTCATAAAGTGGGCGATCTGGCATCGCGCGACGAGCGCTGGGTGGAGCAGAACTTTGGCGTGTTGGGAGTGGCGCTGTCGGGAAAAGCACGCGGCCTGGATGCCGGCGCCTGGTTCGATTCCGAAATCGGTGAGGACGATGGGCCCCGCTCCATCAGCCACGAGCACACCTTTTCGCACGATACCGCCGACGCGCAACAACTTGAGTCGACGCTGGCGCGCCTGACGGAAATGGTCTGCCGCCGCCTGCGCGAGCAGAAACTGCACGCCCGTACGCTGCAGCTGAAGCTTCGTGATTCCGGCTTCCACACCATCACCCGCGCCCACACCTTGACCGAGCCGACCGCCATCGATTCCGTGGTGTTCACAACGATTCGTACACTCTTCCGCGCCAATTGGAAGGGCGAGGCAATTCGACTGCTTGGCGTTCACGCAGCGCATTTCGAAGACGAAAGCGAGCAGATCGGATTGGTAGGGCAAGGTTCACATGACAAGTGGAATCAGGCGCTCTCCGCCGCCGATCGGCTGCGGGAGAAGTATGGCGAGAGCACGATTTCCCTGGCAACGGGCATGAAGGGCCGCTTCCGCGAGCGCACGCACGAGAATCCCGCAGGACTGCCGGGAAAGAAAAAGCCGTCATCGTAGCTTTCTCCCCGTCCTTTCTTGGCCCTCGAACTCGCCGCTCCGCCGAACACCCACCCCGGTCAGCCATCACAGACACATGTGACTCTTCAGCCCTACTCTTAAGGTAGGAGAACCGGCATGTGTCTGGCCGTTCCAGGAAAAATTCTGAGCATTCAAGGGGAAGATTTCGCCCGTACCGCCCGGGTCAGCTTCGGTGGAATCGTGAAAGAGGTCAGCCTCGCCTATGTTCCCGAGGCGATGGTTGGCGATTATGCGGTCGTTCACGTGGGATTCGCCATCAGTCTGCTGGACGAGAAGGAAGCGCTGCGTACCTTCGAATACCTGAAGCAAATGGACGAGCTGAGCGAATTGGAAGTGGAAGAAGTTAAAGCATGAAGTACGTGGAAGAATATCGCGATGCAGCTGCAGCCAAACAATATGCTGTCAGCATCGCGCGCGTTGTCACCCGGCCGTGGACGATCATGGAGATCTGCGGTGGGCAGACGCACGCGATCGTCAAGTACGGCATCGACGAACTGCTCCCCGCGCAGATCACGCTGGCGCATGGGCCGGGTTGTCCGGTCTGCGTCACTTCCGTCGAGTTGATCGACAAGGCGCTGCGTATTGCCGCGCAACCCAACGTCATTTTTTGCTCCTTCGGCGACATGCTGCGCGTGCCGGGTTCCTCCACCCCAACAAGTCCAAAGGCGGGACTTGTCGGGGGCCCCGGGTTCACTGGCGATCTGTTCAGCGTCAAAGCGGCTGGTGGGGATGTGCGTATCGTTTATTCGCCAATGGATGCGGTGAGGATCGCCGAACGGAATCCCGACAAGCAAGTGGTGTTCTTCGCCGTCGGCTTCGAGACCACGGCTCCCGCCAATGCTATGTCGGTTTATCACGCCAGGCAGCGCGGCCTGAAGAACTATTCCATCCTGGTTTCACATGTGCTGGTGCCGCCTGCGATGGAAGCCATTCTGAGTACGCCGGCAAATTGCGTGCAGGGATTTCTCGCCGCCGGTCATGTCTGCTCGGTGATGGGCTATACCGAATATTTTCCGATTGCGGCCAGGTATCGCGTGCCCATCGTGGTTACCGGCTTCGAGCCGCTGGACCTGCTGCAGGGCATTTACATGTGCGTGCTGCAACTGGAGCAGGGACGATTTGAGGTGGAGAACCAATACACGCGCGCGGTTCGTCGGCAAGGAAACATGGCTGCTCAGGGCCTGGTGGCGCGAGTCTTTCAGGTTGTCGATCGCAAATGGCGCGGCATCGGAGGCATTGCGCGCAGCGGTCTGGGGCTGGCAAATGACTACGCCGAGTTCGACGCCGAGACTCGCTTCGGCGTGTCGGAATACACCGCGCAGGAAGATTCGGAATGTATCGGCGGTCTCATCATGCAAGGCGCCAGGAAGCCGGAAGAATGTTCGGCGTATGGCGGCCGCTGCACTTCCGATCATCCCCTGGGCGCGCCCATGGTTTCTTCAGAAGGCGCCTGCGCTGCGTATTACCGCTATCGGCGGCTAAGACGCGGAAACACGGTAGCGAAGGGGAGCAGTGGTGGCTGAAGTCAAAGAGTTTCAACTGCAGTGCCCGGCACCGGTCAATGACTGCGAGTATGTGCAACTGGCGCACGGAGGCGGCGGCCGGCGCATGCATGAACTGCTGGAAGGCCTGCTGCTACCCAGCTTCGGCAACGACATCTTGCTGGAACGACACGATGGTGCGACCCTGAACATCGGCGGCGCCAGAGTGGCCTTTACCACGGACTCCTACGTTGTCAGACCACTGTTTTTTCCCGGCGGCGACATCGGCACGCTGGCCATCAACGGGACCGTGAACGATCTGGCGATGTGCGGGGCGCGTCCGTTGTATCTCAGCTCAGCCCTGATTCTGGAAGAGGGCTTGCCCATGGAAACCCTGCGGCGCGTTGTAGAGTCGATGAGATCTTCAGCTGCGCTCGCCGGAGTGCAGCTTGTGACGGGCGATACCAAGGTCGTGGATAAAGGTAAGGGCGACGGGATTTTCATCAACACGGCTGGGATCGGCGTGGTGGAGCATGACGTTTCCATCGCGCCGAAAAACGTTTGCCCAGGCGACGCCGTTGTACTCAGCGGAGACATCGGCCGGCATGGTATTGCAGTTATGGCAACCCGTGAAGGACTCTCATTCGAAGGTGCGATCGAGTCCGACTGTGCCTCATTGTGGGAGCCGGTCGAGGCGCTGTTAGTTGCGGGCGTAGAAATTCACTGTCTGCGGGACCTCACGCGCGGCGGCTTGAGCAGCGGGTTAATCGAGATCGCTGAGGCCAGCGAAACCCGGAGCGCGATTCAGGAAATCTTCGTCCCGGTGCGCGAAGAAGTCACCGGGGCGTGCGAAATACTCGGACTCGACCCACTCTATCTCGCCAACGAAGGCCGCTTCGTGGTTTTTGTGCCGCAGGGTGAAGCAGACAGGGCCATCGAGATCTTGCGAATGTTTCCGGTGAGCAGCGAAGCGGTTTGCATTGGCAAGGTGCTGGAAGGACCGGCCGGCATGGTCACTATGAAGACCCTGCTGGGCACCGAGCGCATCATCGATATGTTGAGTGGCGAGCAACTGCCAAGGATCTGCTGAAGTCCGTCACCTGGCAACGTGAGGCATCGCACAGCGACATCTGTGGGAACAAGATATGCATGGTGAGTGGCGAACTACCCGTCGTTCATCTTCGGCACGGGAGATTCCAAATCCGCCGTAAACTCTGGAGATTTTGAGTGGCTGGGACCTTGATTATAGGTTACGGAAATATGTTGCGGGGCGACGACGCCATCGGTTGTCGCGCGGCTTATCAACTGGAACAACTTTTTCGTGACGATCCCGGCGTAAAAGTGATCGCGTCGCAGCAGTTGACGCCCGAGATGGCGGATGATGTTGCGGAAAGCGACTTTGTGGTGTTCCTTGACGCCGCCACCGGTGAAGTGCCGGGAGCACTGCGGCGGACGCGGATTGTAGCCCAGCGTGGGCCAAGCGGATTCACCCACCAGTTGACACCATCGTCGCTGCTATCGGCCGCTGAACAGCTTTACGGTGATGCTCCGGAAGCTATCAGCATTACGCTTGCGGGATGGTGTTTCGACATCAGCAACCAACTGTCCCCAGCGGCGACCGGCCGCTTCCCCGATATGATTCGATTGGCCCAGGAGGCGGTCGAAACCCATCGCCGCAGGAGGCGGGAGCACATCCTGGCCCAGACGAAATAAAAGCAGAAGCTGAGGCTGGTTGCGGCCGAGGAGATAGGGGTCCTTCGACTCCACGTCCGCCCGACCCGCAAAGCAGCGGGCCGGAAAAACCCGGCGGACGCTGCACTCAGGATGACGCTTGAGCTCTGCATCACAACACAAAGGCACATCGCTGGGACGTGCCTTCCTGATTGCTCTTTTGCTGCTCGCTATGCGCCGACTAATTTTTCCAGAATCGATTTGTTGCGGATGGTCAGGGTCGATCCCTTGAGCACTGCAATCTGCCGCTTGCGAAAGTCGGCCAGGACCCGGGTCACGGTCTCGCGCGAGGTGCCGATAATTTGCGCGATTTCCTCGTGCGTCAGCGCCAGCTTCACTTTCGGTTCAGCCTGTTCATGGCTGGTTGCGGTCCACTCCAGCAGCAGACGCGCCAGGCGCTCCGGCGCTGAATGCGACAGTCCCAGGCTGCGAATCTGCTGATAGGCGCTCTGGCAATCTTTGCTGAGATGCTGTGCCGCCTTCAGACAGGCGTCGCCATGCTTTTGCAGGAAGTTGAGAAAGTCGTCGCGTTTAACGAAATTCAACTGGCAGGGCTGGCCGGTTTCCGCGGTGATCTCGTAGGGCGTTCCTGAGACCGTGGCGTGCATACCCAGGACTTCGCCGGGCTGCGCGATTTTCAGGATGAGTGTTTTGCCCTCGGCGGAGGTAGTGGAAAGTTTTACCCGCCCCTTGCACAGCATGTAAATCCCGCGGGGGGATTGGCCTTCGACAAACAGGATGGCTCCAGCCGGATAGGAAGCCGTGTACTTGATCTTGTCAAAGGCTTCCAACGCAACTTTGGGAAGCGAGCAGAAGAAGCTATCGCTCCGCAGTTTGCAGATAATACAATTTTCAACCAGCTCGAAGCCGTAAGGTGATCCCACATTCCCTCCCGACATTAACTATCATGCTATCACCTTATACATCTGTAACATCCCCCTTTAGTAGGATTATGCCTGCGGAAGCCCGAAAGCGCTCTCGATCTGACGCCGCAGTTCCCGGAAGGCCTGCCGGAAGGGGGTCGGGTTTGCCGGAGTCGACCTTCTGGACCTCCGCAGACACCGCTATCGTGACGTACATCACATCCACAGGTATCTGATGTCACAGACCCGGGCCCGTCCGGCGAAGGACAATCCCGCCCACAACGGCTCAAGGGCGGGAAGCGAAGGTCTGATTGCCATGCCCTGTCGGATCCGGCCTGGAACACAGGTTTATGGCCGGAATGCCGGAATGATCGTTCTGGTAGGCGAGCGCGCACCGTTCAGGATCAGGATTCTGACCACTCTCCTCTACCCCATGTCGCTTCCCGCCCACGGTTTTTTGGCTCAGCTCGGTCCAGCCCAGACCAGGCGAAGTATAGTTAGCAGGTCGCAGCTACGTGCGAGGTCAGATCGGTGGCGTCTAAATTGGGGTGGCCGAGAACTTATTCTGGCCGTTGTATCCCGGACGATTTACCATTTGCAGACCTTGAAGTCCTAGATGCATCACCTCTAAGCGCGCGGTGCTGACTTCCAGCGCTGCGTAAGAAAGGGAGACTCGATATGGCGGCAGGAGCAGGCCAAAGGAGCGAAGCGGTTGAGATCGGCAGCACCGGGCTAAATCGTTGGTGGCGAGTGGTGGGCGGCATGTCCATGAATCTCGCGCTGGGCACCCTGTACGCCTGGAGCGTGTTCGTGGCTCCTTTGGAGAAGGAGTTCCATTGGAAGCGCGCCGATACTTCGACGGTGTTCACCATCGCCGTTGTTGTCTTCGCGCTGACCTTCATCGTGGCCGGCCGGCTGCAAGACAAGTTCGGGCCTTTCTGGATATCGCTCACCGGCGCAATTCTGGTGAGCCTGGGCTTTTTTCTATGCGCCTACACCAGCAGCCTGAACTACCTGTTCATCTGCTTCGGTGTGATCGGCGGACTAGGTAACGGCTTCGGCTATGCCACCCCCATCCCGGTCATGTCCAAGTGGTTTCCGGACAAGCGGGGTCTGGCCGTCGGGCTGGCGGTTGGCGGTTATGGGGCCGGCTCGGCCATCTTCGGCCCATTGTCCGCCAGCTACCTGATCCCACACTTTGGCTGGCGCACCACTTTCCAGGTTCTGGGCGCGATCTTCCTGGTCATGACGGTGATCGGTGCGTTTCTGCTGAAGAATCCTCCAGCTGGATACAAGCCTGCCGGCTGGACACCCGCTCCGAGCTCTAAGGCTATGGCGACCACGTATGACTTCTCACCTGGGGAAATGTTACGCACCCCGACCTTCTACTTTATGTGGATCGCGTACGCATTTGGCTGCGCGGCGGGTCTCATGGTCATCAGCCAGCTGGTGCCCTTCGCCAAGAGCGTCGGTATACCCAGCACCACGCTGGCTTCGGTCGGATTGATCGTGGGCGCGACGGGAAACGCCATGGGTCGCATTCTGTCCGGCTGGATGTCAGATCACCTGGGCCGCATCAATGTGCTGCGTTTGATGATCGGCATCTCGATGGTGGCCATGCCCATTCTGTACAGCGTAGGTGGCAATGTGGCCTTGTTGTTCGTGATGCTGTTCATTGTTTACTGGTGCTATGGCACGCAGCTCTCGGTTAACGCAGCCACGGCAGCCGATTTCTGGGGTACCAGGAATGTTGGTATCAACTATGGGCTGTTATTCACTGCCTGGGGTGTGGCCGGGCTGCTGGGCGGCCGCATCGGCGGCAAGCTCTACGACAAGTACCACAATTATCAGATGGCGTTCTACGCTGCTGCGGTCCTGGCGGCTGTGGCATTGCTGGCCGAGTTTTTGGCTCGCCGTCCGAAACATGCCTGAGTAACTTCGGACGGCCGTAAATACGTCGTTGTTCCGGATCTTGATCGAAATGTTTCGAACTTCGTCTGACATGATTCGACCTTCGAAGTTTGCAAGGAGTCTTTCCATGGGAACCGCGGCCAAAGTAGCTGAACCAGCGGACAAAACCAAGGCTGTAGTCGAAGAGTACGCCGCTCCGGCCATCGTAAAAAAACAGGCGCTGGTGCAAGACTGGCAGGGCGAGCGGGATCGCTTTCATAAGGATCCCGACGCCTTCTGGGCGGAGGTGGCTGAGCAATTCGTGTGGACCAAGCCTTGGAGCAAAGTCTTTGAGTGGGACGGAATTCATCATCAGTGGTTCACGGGAGCGCGCACCAATATCACGGTCAACGCGCTCGACCGTCACGCCAACTCGGAGAACGCCAATCGAGCCGCCTTCATCTGGCTGGGGGAAGACGGGACCGAAAGGATCGTTACCTATCGCCAGCTGTATCGCGATGTATGTCGCTTTGCCAACGGCCTCAAGTCACTCGGAGTCAAGAAGGGCGACCGCGTCGTCATCTATATGCCACTGACCATCGAGGGCGCGATCTCGATGCTGGCGTGCGCGAGGATCGGTGCGATCCACTCGGTGGTGTACGCCGGACTGGGCCATTCGTCGCTGCGCGATCGGGTGGAAGATGCCCAGGCGCGGGTGGTGATAGCCGGGGACGCTGGCTTCCGTAGGGGCAAGCCGGTGGCGCTCAAGTGCATTGTCGACGAGGCGCTGGATGGGCTTGAGACAGTAGAGAAAGTCGTAGTGTTTACCCGCGATCCGAGAGCGTTTGAAGCGGCCAGCCCGCGTGAAGTCGATTTTCGCGAACTCGTGAAGTTTCCGGCAGAGTGTCCTGCCGAGGACATGGACGCCGAAGATCCGTTGTTCATCCTGTACACTTCCGGCACCACCGGAAAGCCGAAGGGTGTGGTGCACGTGCATGGCGGGTTCATGGTCGGCACCACCTATCATCTGAAGTCGTTCTTCGATGTCGGCGTGCAAGACCTGTTCTGGTGCACGTCCGATATCGGATGGATCGTGGGGCACTCCTACATCGTCTATGCGCCGCTGTGTGCCGGGGTGACGACGCTGTTCCGCGAGGGCGCTATCGACTTTCCCGATCCCTCTATCGCCTGGCAGATCGTGGAGAAATACGGCGTGACGAAGATGTTCACCGCGCCCACAGCTCTGCGGATGTTCATGCGGTATGGAGAGGCCTTGCCGCAGAAATATGACCTGAGTACTCTGCGCGTGGTGGCTTGCGCAGGAGAGCCGTTGAATCCCGAGGCCTGGCGCTGGGCCCAGACCTATATCGCTGGCGACGGCAAGTGGGGCTACGTGGTCGATAACTGGTGGCAGACCGAACTCGGCGGACCTGCGCTGGGAACTCCCGTGACGCTTCCGATGCGGCCGGGTAAAGCGGGCCTGGCGCTGCCGGGCTGCGAAGCCGATGTGGTCGACATCAACGGTGTGCCTGTGGCTCCTGGAGTAAGTGGCCGCTTGATTCTGAAACGACCGTTTCCCCACTTCATGCGCACCATCTGGAACAACGCTGCCCGCTTTGAGAAGGATTGGCTCGAGCTCGCGGGCTGCTACATTACCGGCGACCTGGCGACCAAGGACGAAGACGGTTATATCTGCGTGATTGGCCGGGCAGACGACGTGCTGAATGTAGCTGGGCATCGCATCGGGACTGCGGAAGTGGAGAGCGCTCTGGTTTCGCATCCAGCGGTTGCCGAAGCTGCTGCCATCGGCATCCCAGACGCGTTGAAAGGAGAGGCGATCGTAGCCTTCGTTCAATTGCGCACGGGGCACATGGCGTCGGATGCGCTGATGGCAAGCCTTATCGAACACGTGCGCAGGGAAATGGGACCGATCGCGACCCCATCCGCCGTGAAATTTGTCGCGGCGCTGCCCAAGACGCGTTCCGGCAAAATCATGCGGCGACTGCTCAAGGCCCAAGAAACCGGAGCCGAGATTGGCGATCTCTCGACTTTGGAGCAGTGATTTTCGTTCCCGCCCGCCGCGACTGGCGGGTCGGACTTTTTAGGTTTTTCCCGACAGGCACCGCATTTAATTGACTAGAATGCTTAACAAGATCGGGTCCGCGTAGCACCTTAGCAACGCAAATCATCAGCTTTTCTCGGAGGCACATTCATGTCCACCACGCAACCAGCAGCCGGTCCCAATATTGATTCCATACTCACGGAAAAACGCAGCTTTCCACCCCCGGAGTCCTTCAGTAAGGACGCCCACATTCGCACCAAGGAAGACTATGACAAGCTCTGCGCGCGGGCGGCTGCCGATCCGGAGGCCTTCTGGGCCGACATTGCCCGCCAGTTGCATTGGTTCGAGCCGTGGAACAAAGTTCTGGAATGGGATGTCCCCTGGGCGAAGTGGTTTGTTGGCGGCAAGATCAATCTTTCCTATAACTGCCTCGATCGCCACGTGCAGACCTGGCGCAAGAACAAGGCTGCCCTGATCTGGGAGAGCGAGCCGGGCGAAGTTCGTACCCTGACTTATCAGCAGTTGCTGAGCGAGGTATGCAAGTTTGCCAATGTGCTCAAATCGCTGGGCATCAAGGCTGGCGACCGCGTCGCTATTTACATGGGCATGTGTCCCGAATTGCCTATCGCCATGCTGGCGTGCGCACGCATCGGCGCACCCCACTCAGTCATCTTCGGCGGATTTTCGGCCAACGCATTGGTCGATCGCATCACCGATCAGGAAGCTGTAGCCGTTATCACGCAGGACGGATCGTATCGGCGAGGCGGCGAAGTCAAGCTGAAAGCCGCCGTGGACGAGGCGATGGATCGCTGTCCCACGGTGAAGCATGTCGTCGTGTATAAGCGCACCGGATCTGAAGTTACGTGGAAGGAAGGCCGCGATCACTGGTGGCATGAGCTGATGGAGAAGGCCAGCGATAATTGCCCAGCCGAGCAACTGGATTCCGAACATCCGCTGTACATTCTCTATACCTCAGGCACGACGGGAAAACCGAAGGGCATCGTTCACACTACCGGAGGTTACTCGGTTGGAACCTACATTACGACCAAGTGGGTGTTCGACCTGAAAGAAGAGGACACCTTCTGGTGTACGGCCGACATCGGCTGGGTCACCGGACACAGCTACATCGTGTACGGTCCGCTGCAGAACGGGGCAACGGTCCTGATGTATGAAGGAGCACCCAACTGGCCGGCGTTCGATCGCTTCTGGGCGATCGTCGAGAAGCACAAGGTCAACATTCTTTATACCGCGCCCACCGCGATTCGTACCTTCGTGAAGTGGGGCGACGAGTGGCCGAAGAAGCATGACCTGAGCAGTCTGCGGCTGCTGGGCACGGTCGGCGAGCCGATCAATCCGGAGGCCTGGATGTGGTATCGCGAAGTGATTGGCGGCAACCGCTGTCCTATCGTCGATACCTGGTGGCAGACCGAGACAGGCTGCATCATGATTTCGCCGGTGCCGGGAGCCGTGGCTACCAAGCCCGGTTCGGCGACGCGGCCGTTGCCGGGCGTCGCTGCCGAGGTAGTAACGCGCAGTGGCGAGCGCGTACCGCTTGGATCGGGCGGGTACCTGGTTATCAAGAAGCCTTGGCCGTCCATGTTGCGCACTGTGTATGGCGATCCGGAGCGCTATGTTCGCCAGTACTGGTCCGATATTCCGGGCATGTACTTCACCGGAGACGGCGCTCGCGAGGATGCTGACGGCTACTTCTGGATCATGGGCCGGGTGGATGATGTGCTCAATGTTTCCGGCCACCGCCTGAGCACCATGGAGATCGAGTCGGCGCTGGTGGCTCACCCCAAAGTGGCGGAAGCTGCCGTTGTGGGCCGGCCTGACGAGATGAAAGGTCAGGCGGTGGCGGCATTCGTCACCCTGGAAATGGGACACAAGCCTTCACCCGAGCTGAAAGAAGAATTGCGGCAATGGGTGGCCAAGGAAATTGGCGCGATGGCGAAGCCAGACGACATTCGCTTCACCGATCAATTGCCCAAGACGCGGTCAGGCAAGATCATGCGGCGCCTGCTGCGCGAGTTGGCTTCCAGCGGCGAGGTCAAGGGCGACACAACTACGCTGGAAGATATGGGAGTCATCGCGAAGCTGCAGGAAGAAGAATAGGCAACCTCCAGATTGATCATGGGCGGGGCGCGCCGGCGCCCTTGTCTATTCGGGATGCGGATTATGGCCATCCCATAGGCTTTTCAATCCAGCCTTCCTCGGTGTGAAACCGGCAGGCGATCTTATTGTCTGCCGTTCGTCGCCAAACTGTGGGAAGTAGATCAGCTACGGTTGTGCAGCCGCGTTTCGCCAAGCACCTGAGATCAAGTGCAAATATCGCGTACCTACGCTTGCCAGGCATTTGATTGCCGATTTCTACCAATCCATTGGAATTGGACGGGGCAGAATCGATCCATGGATCAATCGCGAATACCCGGCATGTATTACAAAAGTCGGTTTGGATGTGACTCACAACGCTGTACTGGTGGTTAACCAGTGTTGTGTAGTCGAGCATATTGCTGAGCACGATTTCATTTCTCACTCGAAAATAAGATTTCAATTCGGTATACGGTACGATTCGTAATGCTGCGAGAAGCCGGTTCGACAACAGCACCGTATACTCGCATTTCAGAGCTGTACAAGCATCCAGTGGTTGGAGTTTGTTCCCGTACCGTTCCTGAAGTTCTCTAAGAGTGGGTGTGTTCGTTTGTTCGAGGAGTTCAGAGGTGGTTCTTACTATGAATGCTGCCTGCCGTTCGATTCGATAGACGTACAACCACACCAAGCCAATGGCCCAACCGGCTAGAAGCACGGCACCCATCAACAATCGGCGGCTCATGCATTCTTAGACACCGGCGATTGCTTAGTTGAGCCAGGTCAACGGCCAGGGGATTGACAGCTTTATGCTTAAGGGTGTACCACTTGCAATCCCAGATGGGCTTCGAAGGCATCGAAGTCGCGGTCGCGGTGACGAAGTTGCTGTTCTGTCTCCAAACAGAACGTCGCGATAAAGCAGTCAATAGTCTTGCGGATCGTGATGCCCCGGCCCCGCAGGAACCGGTAGTTCCGGGCCGCAGCCAAGGCCAGATGCGTTCCGTCGGTTTCAAAAATCGCCAAAACCTTGCCAGATCGCGCTGGACCTGCAGAAAAACCGCTTTGCTGCGGATTCCCTGCAAGACTTCGCAATAGATTAGGTCGGTCAGACCGAGAGGTCGCTGGCCCAACTGGCCATCGAGCCAGAGCGTATGGCCGTTCTTGGCACCTGCCAAATAGTCAATCCAAACGGCTAGTATCTACCAGTACCATCGCATGCCGCCACTCTGGAACTCGGCCGCGGCGAGATGCAGCGAGATTTCCTTCCCATTTCACTTTGCCGCGCCAGCGTCGCATCGCGGACTGTCCTTCAGTTTGAACCAGCAAGCGAAGCGCCTTCTCCACGGCCGCCTTCTTGGTCCGTACGCCGCTGCTGCGCATGGCCTTCCGCATCAACTGGTCATCGATGTCAATGTTGGTCCGCATGGAAATACCTGATGTGTAAAGATGTCACATTTGTGTGTATTGCGTAAACCGGTCCGCTGAAAAACGAGCAGCGTTCCGGCCGTGGCGGCCTTCCGCAGCCTCCTCAAGCATCCGCTGGCGGTAATTCCGGACCAGCATCGCGCAGCGGTGGCTCGACTGATGGCGCAAGTTCCACCGATGCTGCGGGCTCCGCGATTTCCTGCGGCTGTGGCGTGGTGTAATCTACCGAGTCAGCCGGAACCACCTCGGCATGCCGCTGATACCAGGTCATGGCGCTGGCCAGTTGCCAGAATCGTGTGGCCAACTGCGCCAGCAGGATCAGCTCCAACAAAATGAATGTCACCGGCGTCACGGTCGGCGGAAGCTTCGCCCAAATCGCCAAGCCAACAATTAGCGTAACCCAGGCAAACAAGGTGATGCAGAAGTACATCCGGAACAGGCTGGGAAACGCGCGAAAAGTTATACGGAACGCCTTCCAGGTATTGCGCCACATACCCCGCTCGTTCTGAGCCACGGCGCGGACCTGCGCGATGTCGAACCATAGCCTCACTACTAGAGCTAGCAGCAGGAAAACCGCTACGGCGAACCAGAAAAGAAAAATGCCAACCTGGTCGGCAATGGCGCGGTCGCCCACCGTGTCCGACACTTTATTCAGGCCCTGATAAATCATGGTGACGACCAGGAACGGAATCAGGGACAAAAGCATCAGCCGCACGAATCTCCAGAAGTACGCGCCCGAAGCGGCAAAGAAATCGCCGGTCGTAAGCTTGCGGTCCAGATGGTAAGTCTCCAGAATTCCTCCGCTGACGAACAGCATGAACAGGAAGAACACGAACGCGAAGAGGTACGAAGTGGTGTAGGTGCTCATCAAGCGTACGTTCGGCAGCCTGATCAACTCGACGAACATCCCGACGTCGAAGCCTTTGCTAAGCGGTTGCCCTGCGAGCGAGTGACCCAGCGCGCGGCGCAAGGTCAGCAGTGCGGGAACTGTGCCCAGCGCGCCGCACACGAAGTTCACCACGAATACCCACCACAGGATTCCCTGCCGCCGCCAGAGGAGGCCGAACCCAGCAGCTACTACGCCTTTCTCGTTGTCTGCCATGGTCTCTCCTTAGGCCAGCCAGCTCAAAAACTGAGCTACGAATTGGGTTAAGAACATCCAGTAGGTCGCAAGCTTGTGGATAGCTCCGTGGTGCGAACCGGTCGTCTGGCTGTTATTAAGGTAATCGCGATCCAGCGTTACCTGGTAAGCGGGGTCGATCTGCACCGATTCGACCTGGGCTTTCTTGTGATACACATAGCGGACCCAGCGGTCCTTGCCATCCCAACGCTCGATGGTACTCTCGCCGTCATCGAACTTAACCTCGGCGATCAGGGGGAAAACGAAGTCACCTTTGCGATGCAGGATGACCTGCGTCTCGTAGGTAGTCTCGCCCTTCTTGTCGGACGCGTTGGGGTCGTACCAGTTGGTGGGATTGGAATCGGCGCGCAGAACCTCGTAGTCCAGCACCTGCGTCCCATAGACCGCCTGGTTCCAGTACCAGCTCAGGTCCTGGCCGGCGACCTCGTTCACCGTGCGCATGAAGTCTTCCTGAGTGGGATGCTTGAATCTGTATTTCATGAAGTAGGTGTGCAATGCATTCCGCAGCGTCTGCTCGCCGACAATCGTCTCCAGCGTAAGCAGCATGCTGGCTGTCTTGCCATACGTAATGTTGCTGTAGCTGCCAACGCTCATGTTGGTGTAACTGGGCCGGGCCAGCGAATCTATGTCGGGCGAGCCCAGGTACCCCATGCGCTGCAGACCACGTTCGCCCAATTGCGCGCCCATGAAGTTCAGGACGCTGGCGTTCTCGCCGTACATGTTGTCGAGGACTTTCACTTCCGTGTAGCTGTTGATACCTTCATCCAGCCACCCGTTCTCGAACTCATTGGTGGCCACCATGCCATACCAGTATTGGTGGCCGAACTCGTGCTCGGTGACCAGATCGATTAAGTGCACTCCCTTAGGAATGAACCAGCCGCTGTCTCCGGTGATGAACGTGGGATATTCCATACCGCCGGCTTCACCCGCACCGTGCGGCGGATCGACCACCGTGAGTTGCGCGTAGGGATACGGTCCGTACCAATCATCGAAGCGCTTCATGCTCTGTTGTACGCAATCGATGTAAGGCTGCCACTCGCGCTCATGGCTGTCGTAAGTGAGCAGGCGAATCTTGACCGGCCCCACGCTGCCGTCGAATTGGTTTTCCACGACCTTGAAGTTGGGATCGGCGGTCCAGGCGAAGTCGTGGACATCTTCGGCGTGAAACGCCACAGTTTTGGTGCCGTTGCCATTATCGTTGTCGGCGACTTGCACGCCCGTGGCTCCGATGACGTAATCTTTCGGCAAAGTGACTTTGACGTCGTAGGTACCGAAGTCAGCGAAGAACTCGGTCATGGCGTGGAACTGGTGGCAATTCCATTTCCCGTTCCACCACAGGCCGACCTTGGGAAACCATTGTCCCGCCAGCAGGAAAGTGCGCTTGTAGCCGGTGCGGGCAATGACCTCGGGAAAGGTCGCCTTGAACGTGATTTTGAACTGCACGCTGGCGCCGGGCGCGATCGCCTGCGGTAGCTTCACGTCGAAGACCGTTTTGTCATCCGGATTGCCATCGTCGGGAGAGACAAATTTCAGCTGCTCCGTCAGATCGCCCATCCCTACGACCTCGAAAGAAGTTACCTCGTTGGCGCCGTAGTCTTCAGGCTTCCATTTCTCCAGGCTGCTGGAGCGAAAATTGCCGTCGCGGTGCGCCTCATGCATCCACGTCGACTTCGGCTGGAATGCGTTCAGATAAAGATGAAAGGGAAAATGATCGAGTGGCTGCCCGGTCAGGTTGTGATAGGTCAATGTCTCGGTCGCTTCCACCACGTGCTTCGGAGGATCGTACTTGGCGTCGATCTGATAAGCCACGACGCGTTGCGACAGTGGCCCTGAGACTTTGGGCGCGAAGGGACTCTGCGCGGCGGCCGCCGCCGTCAGCACCCATCCCGAAACCAACAGCAGCAGAACAATCCGTCGGCACATTGGCGAATACTCAAACTTTCGAGCTTTGGTCACTTGGTTTCCACCGCCTATTGGAACGCTTCTGAGTATCTGGGCAACTTGCTTCTAGGAAATAGTAACGGTAACGCAACATTTCTGCAGCAGGGAGTAAATTTTTCAGCCCAATTCCGGAAACGGGGGAGCCAACTTGACTTACAAATAAGATTGTCTTACCAGTAAGACGAAGTGACAAAATCTTACCAGTAAGACAAGCTCCGTTCCGCCCTGCTGTGTATTGGCGCCGATTGTTTGCGGGGCGGCCTTGTCCGGAATTACGGGCGACCAACCGCTCGAAACGCCCTCGCTGATCGCGAATCCACTGCGTCCGGCGATGAAAGGGTAATCAATCCGTTGCGTCGCTAACTTGTCGCCCCAATGTGCCTGCACTCCTGCTACACTCGCGGCAATGCGAGTGATGGGTATCGATTGCGGCGGGGAGTACACCGGCTACGGAGTGGTAGAGCAGGACATCCAAGGCTCGCTGCTACATCTTTGTAGTGGCGCGATTCATCTTTCTCCCCGCGAAGCGCTGGAGTTGCGCCTGAAGAAGATCTGCGAAGGACTGACGGAGATTATCGGCAGGCACTCGCCGGAGCAAGTCGCAATCGAAGATGTGTTTTACGCGGTCAATGTGAAGTCGGCACTGAAGCTGGGTCATGTGCGCGGCGTCGCCATGCTGGTGGCCGCGCAGGCTGGTTTGCAGGTGATCGCCTACTCCCCGCTTTCAATCAAGTCCGCCGTTGTGGGCTATGGACGAGCTGAAAAATCGCAGGTGCAGCTGATGGTGGCGCGTCTGCTGGGTTTGCCTGCGGCACCCGAACCGCCCGATGTTGCCGATGCGTTGGCCATCGCCATTTGCCATCTGCACACGGGCGGCACCTTGCGGCGACAACACGCCGGCGCGCGCTGATAGAATTCTGTAACCATGAACCGGTGGTTCGCTTTCGTCCTGCTGACGCCGCTGTTAGCCGTGGCACAACAGGCTCCTGTATCCTCTGGCGCTGCCGGCGCTCCCTCTGCTTCGGTTACTTTCAGCTTCGATTGGCCCCAGGGCATTCCCTGGCAGAAATATTCGATCGCTGTGCAGCAGGACGGGAAAGCACATTTCGATGGCGTCCCCAATGCCGCTGACACGCGCGATACCGATCCTTATCGACAAGACTTCTCGATGTCGGCGGCGAACCGCCAGAAGATTTTTGATCTGACCCAGAAGCTCAATTATTTTCGCGGCGACTTCGATTCGCATCTCAAGCACATTGCCCAAACCGGCAGCAAGACCTTGGAGTACCACTCTGCCCAGGTTCAGGGAGCTACCACCTACAACTGGTCCCAGAACGCTGATGTGGAGGAATTGACAAAACTGTTTCAGGCTATCGCTATGACGGTCGATTATGGTCGCAAACTGGCATTTCAATATCGTTTCGACAAACTCGGGATGGACGAACGGCTAAAGGAATTGCAGGATTTGCAGGCCAGCCACGGGGCGGAAGAAATCGGCATCATCGCGCCGATTCTGCGCAAGATTGAGAACGATCCCAACATGATGAATATCAGCCGTCTGGCAGCAAAACATCTGCTGCAAACGATGAATGGCGGGGGGTTGTCCGCACAAAGTCCTGCCCAGCAGTAGAAAGAGTCTTCCGGCGAAGTTGCAATTCCGGTTCTTTCTGGTGGTGGGCACGAAAATTTGACAATTGAAACCTCCGAATTTTCGAAAACCAGCCTTCAAATGATGTCTAATAGGGTTAACGAAGAGAAGACGAGTCGAGGCTTGTGAACTGAAGTTCAGTCGACTCAGCCTCTTACGATCAAAAATCCGGACTTTCTGTGGGCCAAGGAGTACAGCCATGACCAGGCGTGCTGGACTTGCAGTTTCCACCGCTATCGCGTTCGTTCTAACCGCCGGTTCGATTGCAGCCTTCGCGGAATCGCACGTCAGGATCGTTCGTCTCAGCTCGGTTGAGGGTCAGGTCCAGATGGATCGCGCGACTGGACAGGGACTGGAGCGCGCCATTCTGAATACTCCTATCGTGGAGGGGGTTCGCCTGGTTACAGGCAGTGACGGTCTGGCCGAGGTCGAGTTCGAAAACCAGAGCGCTCTGCGGCTGGCGGATGATTCCGAAGTGAAGTTTTCTCGGCTTTCGATGAATGATGCGGGCGCCAAGGTCAACCAGATCGAGGTGGTCAAGGGCATCGTCTATCTGGATGCGATCGCCAAGGGCGAAGACAGATTTCGCGTCACGGTAGGGAAAACGAGTCTGCTGGTTCAGCGCGATTCGCTGGTGCGGATCAGTGCGACATCGGGCCCGGTCCAGGTTGCAGTATTCAAGGGCGACGTGCAACTCGAGAACCAGGCGCAGCCCGTTGTCGTCCAGAGAAAAGAAACTCTGACCCTTGACCCGGCAAATGCAGCCGGCTACACCGTCGCCAAGGGAACCGACGCGGTGCAGTTCGACTCCTGGAATAAAGAGCGCGAAGCCTACACCAACACTTACGCTCAGAATACAGGCTATAACGGTCCTAATCGCGCCTACGGTCTGCAGGATCTGAACTACTACGGCGACTACACCTACGCGTCAGGTTATGGGTATGTCTGGCAACCTTTCGGATTCGCCAACTCGCTGATGGGATGGAATCCCTACAGCAATGGAGCCTGGACGTTCTACCCTGGCGTAGGTTATTCGTGGGCTTCGGCTTATCCCTGGGGATGGCTGCCTTATCACTACGGCTCATGGGCATTTATCAAAGGAACCGGGTGGGCATGGGTGCCAGGAAATCAATACAACGGCCAATGGTATGCGAGCGCTTTCCATAGCGTGCCCACCGTCACCCAGGCGCCTACCGGCTGGGCGGCGCCGACGCCTCCTGCGGTTAACACAGCGGCAAACTTCGGCCAGCAGACCGTCTTGGTTGGCAACGCAGTCTCACCAGCCAGCATTCCCGGAGGACGAATTCCGCCCAGCTTTGGCAGCGTGATCCCGGGTCGGACCGTCGCCGCCAACGCAGCGCCTCGTGGAGCTAGCCCGAATCTTGCAAGCAGAGCTTCAAATCGGAATGTGTTTGCTTCCACGGGCGCCGGCAGTGCAATGGCCCACCACGGTTCATCGGCGCACGTTTTCGCTGCTCCGACACCTGCTGTAAGCTTCGCGCCGGTCGGCTTCAGTCCCAGTTACGGTGGCAGAGGCGGTCTGGCTACTATAGGAGCTTCGTCAGCGACCAGTACTCATAGCAGCGGGGTAGCTGCCAGTGCGGGATCGAGCGGCGCTCACAAGTAATCGCAAAAGAACTTAGATCCGAATGGGCGGCTGACAGGACCGCCTGTTTTTTTGGTAAAGCGATTGATGCTCTCGAACGCCGGTCCGCCGCTCGATTGCTACCAAACTGCAATACCCGCATATCCAACGACCATATCTTTGTCGCCGGAAATATCTCCTGAAGTTGCGTAGCGAATCAGTTCCGCCTGATGTGCGCCAAGCTTGCGTGCCGCTGTCAGCATGACAACAGCCGGCCCATATCCGCACATGCTGATGTCGCCTTCACGAACTACGTCATACAGCCCGCGCGGCGCCAGCGCCAATAGTTGATCGATGGCGCGACGATCTTTTACTCGCGTGACCTCGTCGTTCTCATAGTGATTCATGTCGCTGGATGCGATCACCAGGAAAGGTTCCCGCAGCTCAGCCAGGGCATTTCCAATCACCACTCCCAGCGCGCCCAGCGCCTCAAAATTGCTGGTGCCAACCGTGATCGGTACGAACCGAAAGCCCGGCTTCAGAACCTGTAGAAAAGGCAGTTGCACTTCGAGGGCGTGCTCGAAGCGATGCGCCACCGGATCTTCGGAGAGCAATGGCATCTGCAACTTCAGTTGCGCCGCCAGATCGCTGTCAATCATCGCGTTTCCCAGCGGCGTCCGCCACAAGCCTTCACTCATGATGGCCAGGGGCTCACCCACGCCGGTGTGATTCGGACACAGGATCACGTAGCGAAGGGGCAGTTCGAGACGCCGATAGACCGCGCCGGCGACGTGTCCGGAGTACACGTAGCCGGCATGCGGCACGACGCATCCCAAGGCCCGAATTTTGGACTCAGGCGGAGTGTCGGCGCGGGCCGTGGTATACGTTTCTACTTCAGCGCGAAGATGCTGCGCGTTAGCGGGATAGAATCGACCGGCGACGGCGGCTTGACGAACTGCGGTAGACATGGTCGCTCCGAACAGAACAGAGCTTGGCGCCTATGGCAAGTCTACGCCGCTCGCAGCGCGTGAAACACGGCTGCTGTCTTTTCCAGCGACAAGGCCTCTGCCCGCACATCCGGACGCACGCTGGCAGATTTGAGCGCAGCGCGAATAGCGGCAAGTTCGTACTGGCTGCGTAAATTGTTTACCAGCGTCTTGCGCTTCTGTGCGAAGGCCAGCTTCAGAAACGCGATGAACGGCTCTTCGGCAACCTGCAACTGTTCCAAGCGAGGCGCCATGGTCAGGCGCACTACGCTGGAATGCACCTCGGGCGGCGGCGAAAAAGCCGAAGGCGGCAAGGTAAACAGCTTCTCCACACGCGCGAACAACTGCGCGGTCGCCGACAGCAGGCCATAGTCGCGACTGCCGGGCGCTGCTGAGATACGATCTGCCACCTCGCGCTGCACCATAATCACGGCGCGTTCGATGTTGCGATGCAACTCCAGAATGCGCAGCACGATGTCGGAAGTAATGTAGTACGGAAGGTTTCCCACCACATCCACGGTCTCGGGCTGGGTGGGACGAAGGTCGTGCAGCGGTCCGGGCCGGCGGCCGACCATGGAAGGAAATTCGGCGGTGACGAAATCGGATTCGAGTATTTCGACATTGGGCTTGGTCGCGTAGTTCATGCGCAACTGGGCCGCCAGCACGCGGTCCAGTTCAATGCCGATTACGCGTTTGGCGCGGGGAAGGAGCAGATCGGTCAGAACGCCGCGGCCGGGGCCGATCTCAATCACGATGCGAGTAGAAATATCTCCCAGTGCCTCGACAATTCGACGCGCGGCGTTTTGGTCAGTCAGGAAATTCTGTCCCAGTTTTGGTTTGCGTTTCGCACTAGTCGCGCTGGTTTTGTTGGGCGCGGTTTTGACCACGTTGACCCTCTTCCGACTCCGCAATTAGACTCAACTGTTCCGGCATTTCGCTCATCCTACTGTAGTTCACTATGCAATTCGGCGTACCCCGCGGAAATGTCAGCCCCGCTCCGGGAGGATTCATGCACATTGCCTTTGCGGCATCCGAGTGCGTTCCGTTTTCCAAGACGGGCGGTCTCGCCGATGTCATCGGCGCATTGCCGCCGGCGCTTGCCAGTCTGGGATTCAAGGTCACGGTCTTTCTTCCACGTTACCGCCAGACCAAGCTCGATCATCTGAAAATCGTTATTCCCAGCATAACCGTGCCATTCGACGATCGCTATCGCTTCTGTTCCGTGCTCGACGGAGGAGTCCGTGCCGGTGTGCAATTCTATTTCATCGACTACCCGCCATACTTCGATCGCGAAGGGTTGTATGGTACTCCACTGGGCGACTATCACGATAATGCGGAACGCTTTGCGCTATTTTGCCGGGCCGTGCTGGAAGCCTCGAAGATTCTGGGCGCGCCTGACGTCCTGCACTGCCACGACTGGCAGACTGCTCTCATTCCGATTCTGTTGAAAACCCTATACGATCAGGATCCAGCGTTCTCCAGCACGCCCTGCATCTTTACCATTCACAATTTGGGCTACCAGGGACTGTTTCAGCCCGAAATCTTGCCGCTCCTGATGCTGCCGTGGGACCTGTTTACGATGTCGAAGCTGGAGTTCTACGGCAAAGTAAATTTTCTGAAGGGAGCCATCTCCATGGCCGACTTCATCACTACGGTGAGCAAGAAATACAGCCAGGAGATCCAGACGGCGGAATATGGTTTTGGTCTGGAAGGCGTGCTGCGTGCCCGAGGCAGTACGATCACCGGCATCCTGAATGCCGTGGATTACGTATCCTGGAATCCAGAGACTGATCAGTTTATCGCCGCGCACTACTCGGCTGACGACCTGAAGGGCAAGGCCCTGTGCAAAGCTGACTTGCTGAAGGAATTTGGCTTGGCCCCGGACACCCAGTTGCCGATCGTGGGAATCGTTTCCCGGTTCGCGTCGCAGAAGGGCTTCGACCTCATTCAGCAGGTCGCCGACAGGCTGGCGCTGGAAGATCTGATCCTGGTGGTGCTGGGCAGCGGCGACCGGGAGTACGAAGAGATGTTCCGCCGCCTGAACAAACAGTTCCCCCAGAAATTCGCCCTCAAGATTGCCTACGACAACGCCCTCGCTCACAAGATCGAGGCCGGGAGCGACATGTTCCTCATGCCGTCACACTACGAGCCCTGCGGCTTGAATCAGATCTACAGCCTGCGCTATGGCACCGTGCCTGTCGTGCGCGCGACCGGCGGACTTGACGACACGGTAGAACAGTTCGATCCCCGGACGAACAAGGGAACGGGCTTCAAATTCCGCGAATACAGCGGTGAAGCCATGCTGGAGACGCTGCGGACGGCCATCAAGGTATACCGCGGTGACCAGAAGGCCTGGCAAACGATGATGCGCAACGGCATGGCCCAGGATTATTCCTGGATCAATTCGGCGCGGGAGTACGTGAAAGTTTACGAGCGGGCGCGGCAGATGAAAGCGGCAACGTAGTCGCTCGTAGCCAAAACCTATTTAAAGAAACCGTTTTGTATCAGGGCAGGTCTTCAGACGTGCCGCAGAGCGGTAAATGCGACTTGGGCTTCAGCCCTGGATCTGTTTTTGCAGGGGCTAAAGCCCTGATCTTAGAAGCACATCGTACGGCACGACTCAAGGTCGTGCCTTGATACAGCCCGGAACGATTTATCAGACGATTTCCAGTTGCTTCTTCTTCCACGCAAAATAACCATAGATCGGCACGCCGGCAACGATCACCACCAATCCCCATACCGAGTTTCGTATATTTTCGCTGAAGGTGTAATACAAAAGCACGGCAGCGGCGGCAACGAACAGCGCCGGAACCACCGGATATCCCCAGGTACGATAAGGCCGCGGCGCGTTGGGTTCCCGCCTGCGCAGCACAAACACGGTAGTCGTCGACACCAAATAGAACAGCCACTCCGCAAAGATTGCCAGCGAGAACAGTTGGCGGAAACTCCCGGCAAAAAGCAGCAAGACAATCGACAACGCCAGCTGCACCATGAGCGCGATCGACGGCGTGTGGAAACGGGGATGAACTTCAGCCATCGCGTGAAAGAAGTATCCGTCGCGCGCCATGGCGAAGGGAACGCGGGCGCCGCTCATAATGGTGCCGTTCAGTGCGACCAGAATCGACAACGCCATCCCGGCGGACACGATCGCCGCTCCCCACGCTCCGACTGCGACGGCGGTCGCATCCGATGCGGGCCGCTGGGAGGCGGCGATACTGGCTGCGGGAAGCACATATTGCACCGCTGCATTGGTCAGCATATAGAGCCCGGCGACCACTCCGACCCCGGCAATCAAAGCGATGGGTATCACATGTCCGGGATTCCGTATCTCGCCGCTAACCATGTTGAGATCGTTCCATCCGTCATAGGCCCACAGCGCGGCAATGAGCGCTGCCATGAATCCAGCGACGCCCCCCCTGGCTCCGCTGAATGTGGTTGAGAAGTTGCGCCAGGTTCCGCTGACGGCCGTGAAGGCCAGTAGGGAAACCGCAATGATGATGACGATCTTCAGCCACGTGAAGACTAATTGGAATTCGCCCGCACGCTTGATTCCGATGTAGTTCAGTGCGGTAATGAAGACGGCGGCTGCGATGGCTACGAGTTGTCCGTAGCTCACGGAAAACGGCGAGCGAATCGCAGTCTGATTTAAGGCTGCAAACGCAGAAAACGTTCCCAGGATACGAACCAATCCGATGGTGAGCGTGGCGACCGATGCCGGCTTGGCGATGGCGAACCATGTCCAGGCGTACAGAAACGCGGGCAGTGGTCCGTAGGCATCGCGAATGTAGACATACTCGCCTCCGGCCTGCGGTTTCATTGCGCCCAGTTCGGCGTAGGTGATCGCTCCCGCCAACGAGAGCGCGCCCCCGACAATCCATGCCAGATAGACCAGCCACGCCGAGCCGACAGCCTGCATCATTTCCGACGGAACAAGGAAGATTCCGCTGCCGATGATGGTGCCCACTACGATGGCGCTGGCATGGCTAACGCCCAAATCGCGCGAGAGGGTTGGCGCTGGTTTTGAAGCGCTAATCGATGGTCCGGAGAGAGCAGTCATTGTGCGATGCGAGCGACAGACTGCAACTATACCCGACCAGGAATTTGATGGTGCTGCCGATGGCAACGTACAGGGGGAGGAAATTGGCTGCCGCGCGAACGGCATCGTTGTCAGTCAGGCTACGTTTATTCTGTCATCCCGAGCGGAGTCGAGGGATCTGGGGTGTCTTTCTTCCGCGGTCGGGGAAGCCGGCTAGTCGATCTTCGTAGCCTTGGCCAGAATGCGCTCATAAGTTCGCCACGGCGCGAGAGCGCGAAACCATAGCTGCAGCCTCGCGTCAGTTCCAATCAGGTAGCGCAGCTTGGGATTTGGGTCGTTCGCCACTCGTACAATTAAGCGCGCGATTTCCCGCGCGTCACGGCGCTTGCTGGCTCGCGATTTTATGAATTCGGCAAAACGCCGGCTGCGCTCTTTGTTGGGCGAGTTGGGATCGAGTGCTTGCTCACCAATCACCATGTTTCGCTCCCAAATATCCGTGTCATACGATCCCGGCTCGACCAGGACTACCCGAATACCCAGCGAGTGCACTTCGATGCGCAACGCTTCGCTCCATCCTTCCAGGGCAAATTTGGATGCCACGTAGCTGCCCACCATGGGAGTGGCGGCGCGTCCGGCCACCGATGTCACTTGAACGATGTGGCCCGCGCGCTGCTTGCGCATTACCGGCAGCACGGCTTTGGTCATGGCAACATTGCCGAAGAAGTTGGTTTCCATCTGATGTCGGAGCTCATGCAATTGCGTGTCTTCGACGAAGCCTGCGGAACTGAATCCGGCATTGTTCACCAGCAAGTCGATGCGTCCATGATCGCGAACGATCTGCTCGGTTGCTGCGGGAAGGGAGTCGAACTCGGTGATGTCGATGCGCCGCAGATCCAGTCGCTCGCGCACCCCGGCTTTCTGCGCAGCCTCCTCCAGCTTGCTGCTGCGTCCCAGGTCGCGCATGGAGGCCACCACGCGATAGCCGTTCCCGGCCAGCTCTACCGTGGTCAACAGGCCAATCCCGCTGGAGCTTCCGGTCACAACCGCGATTTTGTCCTTTGCCATGGTCCTCCGCCGAATCCCTCAGATTGCAGCACAACGGCCAAACAGGCCCGTTCGCGGCGCTTTTATTGCGCCAGCCCCGCCAATACGAGAAGATAATAAGTTTACACATACTTCATGAAACGGACTGATAGCATGCCTACAACTAAGAAGCAGGACAAGAGTAAGACTGGCGCGGAGAAAATCGTTCCGGCCAAGGGAAAGCTGGGAGTCATGATTCCCGGCATGGGCGCCGTCGCCACCACATTTGTCGCGGGCGTTGAAGCGGTTCGCAAAGGCATTGCCAAGCCCATCGGATCGCTGACGCAGATAGGAACCATTCGCCTCGGGAAGCGCACCGAGGGGCGCTTTCCCAAGATCAATGAGTTCGTTCCCCTCGCCGGATTGAACGATCTGGTCTTTACCGGCTGGGACATTTTTGAAGACGACATGTACTCTGCTGCCGGCAAAGCCGGCGTGCTCGATCGCTCGCTGCTGGAGCAGGTGAAGCCGTTCCTGTCGTCGATCAGGCCGCGCAAAGCCGTTTTCGACAAGAACTACGTCAAGATGCTCGATGGCCCCAACGTGAAAAAGGGCAAGAACAAGATGGATCTGGCCGAGCAGGTACGGGACGACATTCGCGACTTCAGGAAGTCCAGCGGCGCCGATCGCCTGGTGATGGCCTGGTGCGGTTCGACGGAAACGTTCATTGAAGCTGGCCCGGCACATCAGTCAGTTGCGGCTTTCGAGAAGGCATTGCAGAAGAGCGACAAAAGTATTGCGCCGTCGATGATCTACGCTTACGCCGCGCTCAAGGAAGGTGTGCCGTTTTCCAATGGCGCCCCCAACCTGACAGTCGATATCCCGGCCATGCACGAGCTCTCGAAGGAAATGGATGCTCCCATCTGCGGCAAGGACTACAAGACCGGGCAGACGCTGATCAAGACGATTCTGGCGCCCGGCTTCAAGGCTCGCATGATCGGGCTGAACGGCTGGTTCTCCACTAACATCCTTGGCAATCGCGACGGTGAAGTGCTGGAGGATCCGGGCTCGTTCAAGACCAAGGAAGAGTCGAAGCTGTCGGTGCTGGAGCACATTCTTCAACCTGAACTTTATCCTGATCTTTACGGCAACATTTGCCACAAGGTTCGCATTAACTACTACCCTCCACGTGGTGATAACAAAGAGGGTTGGGACAACATCGATATCTTCGGCTGGCTGGGCTATCCCATGCAGATCAAGGTCGATTTCCTGTGTCGCGACTCCATTCTGGCCGCGCCGATCGTGCTCGACCTGGTGTTGTTCCTCGATCTGGCGAAGCGGTCGTCGACTCTACGTGGCATCGGCATTCAGGAGTGGCTGAGCTTTTACTTCAAGTCGCCTATGACGGCTCCGGGCCTCTATCCCGAGCACGATTTGTTCATCCAGTCGATGAAGCTGAAGAACACGCTGCGGCACCTGATGGGCGAGGACATGATTACCCATCTGGGGCTGGAGTATTACGACTGAATAACGGCTTGTGGACAGGATAGCCGCTTGCAATGCGCGGACCGGCAGGTGCCTCTGCCCAGAGATGCCCTGCGATTTGACGTATGCGCGGATCCCTTGTGAAATTGGTGATTACCGCAAATTACAAAGTGTCCATCATTGCGGCAAAGTAAGTGTTTTTGAGGCAGTGTGCCGTGCTTGAGCCACTGAAATGAGAACCAGAATCATTGGGGTTTTCCTCTTGCTTGCCACCTGCGGCTTAGGCAGCAAGCCCTCTCATGCACTGCCAGCAGAAAAACCTCTGCCCAGCGTTTTTGTTTCCGCTTTGGCTAAGGTTAAAACAAGAACAAACATCTCCGTGTTGTTGCCAAGTGAACTGCCTAAACCCTTCAGCAATGCTGAACACGCAATGGTAGATGACGTCAAAGGTGACCAGTACGGCGTGCTTCTTTATTATGAATTGGGCCTGGGGGATGCTGGCTTCGCGGCGTCCTTCTCAGCCAAGAAGAACCCCTCCTACTCGCCGCGCGAACTCGCGAACGTTCAAACGGTTAAGTTGGCTCGTGGCATCGTCGGCTTCTTTAGGCCGGTCAGCTGCGGCGGATCGTGCGCCCCTGCAAACCTCTGGTGGGAAGAAGGTGCGGCGCTTTATCAGATTCAGCTGGAGCTTCCTTCTACACTTCGCGACAAGGACCAGCAAAGTATCATGACGAAGGTTGCCAACTCGGCCATCCTGGCGGGGCCTCGCTAACTGTCGCGAGTGATCGGCGAACGAGCGGACTGTCAATTGGCGATAAACCGCCATTCCATCAATGATCGCGGATTGAACACGCCGCGCAGCCCGAAAGCTACGCGGCCGTTGAACAGTCCTAGACGCGCAGGTCACGCCGAATCAAGCTGGAATCCAGGAAGCAGCCGATTCCAACCGCCAGCGGTATGACACCAAATGCCGCCGCGATCATGGCATCGGGTTCGGCGCGCGCGATCAGCGCAAACGCGATGCTGTAGCCAATCGATACGCTGGTCAACAGGATGCCCGCCCGGCGTGAACGCGCCGCATGCGACAACTCTGGCTCCATGGGAACGGTGACGCCGCGCGCGATGGCCGCCAGACGCTCCTCGGTTTTTAGTTTGCGCACTCGATAGTAGGTGTACAGCGCGGCTATCGGAATGCCGAAGATCATTACTACTGCTGCAAATCCCACAATGTTGCCATCCATCGTCCCACTCCTTCTGCGGCGGCACAGGCTGCGCGTCGCCGTCTGTAATCTGTTCGCACTCTGAAGTACGGAAGCAGAATGTGGAAAGTTCCGGGAGTTTAACGAGGATAGCTTAGGGAAATTCAGACAGTCTGGTTACTGTGAATAGGTTCGAAGCTGAATCTGACACGGCGACGCTACACCTTGGAAGTGGCCAGGGCTTCAGCTTTGCGAATGGCGGCTTCGTGCAGATCGTAGGCGACAAGAGCTTTGCCGGCTGCCTCACGAGCCATGCTGGTGCTCATTTTCTTTTCGGCTTCAGCGAAAAGATCTTCGGCGTCTTCGTGGGCGTTGTAGGCGTCGTCATCGGCTTCTTTAATGGCCTTCACCGCAGTCAAGATCTTCGGATCGGCGCGCCGGGTATTTGTCTGCTTGGCGGCGTTGGCCGGCTTGCGCGCCTTCGCGTCGCCATTCTCCTCGACGAGAAGATTGTAGGCAATCTTCAGATCGTCGCTCCAACCTAGTTTGACCTTCATGTCCAAATCATCAAGCGCCGCCTTGGCTCGATCGGCGATGCTGCGTACTCTTTTCTTTTCCACAAGCCACTTCCAGACGCCCCATTCCATGCCTTGCTTCATGATGGCCCGGGCATCTTCCACGGCAGGAAGTTTTCGCATGTCCGACCTCGCAGCAGCTAAACTTGCGCAGACTCAGGCAAAAGAGAACCGCGGCGTCAGCCTTGCCACTTTCAGTACTTTATAAATGTCGACATTGACGCCGCAGAGTACAACCTTGATGCCTTTTTCAGCGGCAGTATCGGCCAATGCTTCCATCGCTTTGAGGCCGCTGGCATCGATCCGAGGCACAGCGGAGAAGTCGAGCATTAAATCTCCCACAGCGCCGTCCAACTTCTCACACGATTCCTTTAAGGCCACGACCACGCGGTCTTCATCAATCTCCAAACAAACATTCATCATGGGTGTCATACGCACAACCGTTCGTCTACGACTTGCTGCTGACGGGAGCTGCCCGGTTTCGCTGCACTGCGGCCGCGATAAGCGCTCCAGAAAAGCTGTTCCAGTTCGCTCAACAGCGGCATACGAGGATTCGAGCGCCAGGAAGGATCGTCAAAGGCAATCCTGACCAGGTCAGGCATAGCGCTCGTGAAGTCTTCCTTCGAAATTCCCAGGTCGGCAATCGAGCTAGGAAACGCCAGTTGGTCGAGCAGCTGTTCTATTGCCGTTACCAGGTTCTGCACTTTCTTTTCGACCGTCTCACCACCCAGAGCAAGCAGGTCCGCCATCGCGGCGTATTTCTTATGCGCCACGTATCCCTTCTGATTGGGCGACGGCATAAACTTGCTGGGCACCGCCGCGTTATAAGCGATGACATGCGGCAGCATGAGAGCATTGGCCCGGCCGTGCGCGACACCGAAGCGAGCACCGAAGGCATGAGCCAGCGCATGATTTACACCCACGGCCGCGTTGGAAAATGCCATAGCCGCGATGCAGGCTGCGTTGTGCATCATGGTGCGCGCCTCTTCATCGCCCGGATTCTCATAAGCGACGGGCAGATATTTGAACGCCAGTTGAAGAGCTTGCAGGGCGTCGGCGTCAGTATAGGGGGAAGACAGAATCGAAACCCCAGCTTCCAGTGCGTGGGTCAGGCAGTCGATGCCCGTGTCAGCGGTAAGTCCTTTTGGCATCGACATGACGAATTGCGGATCGACGATCGCCACATCGGGAGTCAGCGAGTAATCGGCGAGCGTCACTTTGCGCCCGGCTGCTTTGTCGGTCAGCACTGCAAATGGAGTGACTTCGCTTCCGGTACCGCTGGTGGTCGAGATAGCAATCAAGCGCGCCTGGGTAACTTTTTCGGTGGGATACTGGATCACACGTTTGCGGAGATCGAGGAACGGCGCTGCCAGTTCCACCAGGTCGGCCTGCGGCGATTCGTATTTCAACTTCATGATCTTCGCCGCGTCGATGACGGAGCCGCCGCCCAGCGCGATGATCTGGTCCGCCTTGCAGGAATTAAGCGTTTCCACGCCTTCCATCACGACCTTGATTTCGGGCTCCGCATCGGGAATGACTGAGACATGAACGCGAGTTCCCGGCGGGATATTTCTCCGGACGATGTCGACATGGCCGATCTGCTCCATCGCCTGATTCGTAATAATGACGGTCGAGCGCGAGGGGAAGGTGCGCAGGTTCTCCACGGCGTTCATGTTGAAGTAGATCTGGTTAGGAACGCGAAACCACATATGCGCTGGCGTCCTCCGCGCGACGCGTTTGATGTTCAGGTAGTTGTACACATTCACGTTGTCCATGGTGCTGTTGCCGCCGCCGGTCCCACATCCGAAGGAAAAGGTTGGCACCATATCGTTGTAAACCCCACCCAGCGCGCCAATCGATCCGGGCGCATTCACAATGACTCGTCCAGCATTCATGGCTTCGGAAAACTTCTGGATGACGTCATCGTTGCGGGAGAAAACGACCGCGGTATGTCCCAGGCCGCCGGCATGGTTCACGTCGACGCACAGTTTGAGTGCTTCATCCACTGAGCTGGCGCGGCAGACCGCGAGCACGGGAAAAAGCTTTTCGACTGACAAGGGATAGCCGGGGCCGACGCCGCGAATCGGCGCCAGCAAGAGCTTTGTATCAGGCTTGACCGACAGGCCGATCATGCGCGCGATATCGGTGGCCTTCTGGCCTACGGCCATGGGTTGCATGAAGCCGGTTGCGGGATCAATTACCGTACGCCCTAATAGCTCGGTCTCTTTTTCATTGCAGATGTGCGCGCCCAACTCGGCAAACTTCGTCAGTACGATGTCGTAAATTTCATCATCGATCACCACAGTCTGCTCGGAGGCACAGATGGTTCCGTTGTCAAAGGTCTTGGAAGTGATGATGTCAACCACGGCCATGTCCAGATCGGCCGTCTTTTCCAGGTAGACCGGAGTATTGCCCGGCCCGACTCCCAAGGCTGGTTTGCCTGAGCCATAGGCAGCCTTCACCATGCCCGGCCCGCCGGTGGCATCAATCAGGCCGACGTCTTTGTGGTGCATCAGATAGACATTGTCTTGCAGGGTTTGTGATTCCAGGCAGGTAAAAACACCCTCAGGCGCGCCATGCTTTACCGCGGCTTCGTACATGATCCGTACCGCCTCAGCGCAACAGTGCCCGGCGCCGGGATGAGGACTGAAAATTACCGCATTCCGCGTCTTGATGGCCATGACGCATTTGAAGAGGACGGTAGAAGTGGGATTAGTAATCGGGGTGATGGAGAAAATGACGCCGATGGGCTCTGCTACTTCGGCCACACCTCGTTCGGGAAACTCGCGAATCGTTCCCACGGTGCGCTTGTCTTTGACGTAGTCGTAGACGAACTCCGTGGCCACCATATTCTTCAGGGTTTTGTCTTCCAGCACACCCAGCCTGGTCTCGTTGACCGCCATTCGGGCCAGATAAGGGGCTTGCTCCAATCCGGCCAGCACCATTTGCTTGACGATGCGGTCGACCTCTTCCTGGGTGTATTGAGTAAAAACGGCGGCGGCGGTTCTGGCCTGGCGGATGAGCCCTTCCAGGTAGGCAATCCGCTCTGTACTGAGGGTTAAGTCGTTTGCAGGCATACGTCTATCCTTACTTCTTTTACTATCTAACGACGACGACCAATAACACAGTGAGCGAGGTCACTACGGGGTGTGAGGGCTGGCCGTCGGAGGATGGAAATTCCGCTTTGGCGAAAGCCTGAAAGGAACGGGTAGAGGCCGACCCTGGGGACAGTGAGCCACGACGTCACTGACGGGAATCGTCAAGGCAAGTTACTTATTCCGCTCAAATCGCCAGCAAGCCCGAGTAGATAGCCATTCCGACCACGGCGTCGACGCCCATTTTGTCGAGTTCTTCGATCTCCTCGGCGCGGTGAATTCCTCCGGCCGCGATCAGGCGGCGCGAGGTTTTCTGTCGCAGGTCGCGGACTACATCCATGGGGATCCCTTGAAGCAATCCTTCGGTATCGATGTGTGTATAGAGGAAAGCGGAGCAGAATGGCTCGAGTTGCTGCATCATGTCTGAGGGCTCGATGCCGGTAATGGTCTTCCAACCATGAATCGCCACTCGACCGCCGCGCGAGTCGACCGCGAACACCAGCCGATCGGCCCCGAATCGCTCACAAAGATTGCGAGCGAATGTCACGTCAACCGCGTTCTTGGCCTGTGCCGCCGGATGGTTGTCGACTTGGGTCGGAGTTTTGATCAGGGACGAGCCGACAATTACTTTTAGCGCACCGCAATCGAGCACGGCCTGCGCATCGGCGGCAGAGCGAATCCCGCCTCCCACCTGACAAGGGAGCTGGGTGCAAAAGTCGGCAACCGGCTTGCGATTCGCGCCCTCACCCTTGGCCGCATCCAGATCCACGAGCTGCACCAGCGGATAGTGCGAGAAGCGCTCGGCCCACTCGCCGAAGTTTTCGAACTCTAGAGCCTTCTTCTGTCCTTGGACGAGCTGTACGATCTTGCCGCCCATCAGATCAATCGAGGGGATCAGCATGTCAGCCTCACCGGAATGGCCGCCGCACTCAGTTCCTGCTTAATCGCGTGCACCGACTCCAAGCCGAAGTGGAAGACGGAGGCTGCCAGAGCCGCATCGGCCGCGCCCTGCTGAAACACTTCCACGAAGTGCCGCGGCTCGCCCGCGCCTCCGGAAGCGATTACCGGAATGCGTACGCTGGAGGCGATGGTTCGGGTGAGCTCGCAATCGAATCCCGACTTGGTGCCGTCGCGGTCCATGGACGTCAACATGATTTCTCCAGCGCCCAACTGCGCGGCCTCGATCGCCCACGCCTGGACATCTCGTCCTGCCGGCTTTCGCCCTCCCCACACATACACCTCCCAAACCTGGTTACGGCTTCGTGCATCAATCGCGACGACGACCGCTTGCGAGCCATAGCGCTGGGCGATTCTTGTGATCAGTGTGGGATCAGCCACGGCGGCAGAGTTGATCGCAACTTTGTCGGCTCCGCAATCGAGGACGGCGGCCGCGTCGTCGAGCGAACGGATCCCACCGCCCACGGTGAAGGGAATGAACAGCTGATTCGCGGTGCGGCGAACTGTGTCGAGTAGGGTGTTCCGCGACTCGGCTGTGGCCGTGATGTCGAGCAGAACGATTTCGTCGGCGCCTGCTTCGCTGTGAGCCGCTGCCAGTTCGGCAGGATCGCCGGCATCGTGCAGTTGCACGAACTGAATACCTTTCACCACCCGTCCGGCATGAACGTCGAGGCAGGCGATGATGCGCTTAGCCAACGATTCAGAGAGCACAGAAGTTCTCCAATATCTTCATTCCAACCGGGCCGGATTTTTCAGGATGAAATTGCACGCCAAACAGGTTTCCGCGTTCGGCCGCAGCAGTGAACGGCGCTTCATAAATGCAGGTGGCAATGGTATTGGGGCAGAGCGGCGCCCAATAAGAATGCGTGAAGTAAACATAGGAGCCCGAAGGAATGTTGCGCAGCAATCGGGAGCGCGACTCAATCGCGATCTGGTTCCAACCCACATGGGGCGACTTCACGCGATCAGAGAATCGGGCGCATCTTCCCGGAAAGATTCCCGATCCGCGCAAATCATCGGCTTCTTCGCTGCCTTCGAACATCCACTGCAGGCCCAGGCAAATTCCGAGCACCGGCTTCTGGCTGGTGATTGCGCCTTGTATTGCGACGCCTAAATCACCGTCGCTCAAGGGCAGCGTGGCGGCGAAATTGCCTACGCCCGGGATGATCAGTTTCTCCGCACTAAGCACATCGTCGGCGTCGTTGGTCACCACGCCGTCCCGTCCCAGGTGTTTGATGGCCTTCACTACCGACGCCAGATTTCCCGCGCCATAATCAATGATGGCAATCACAGCAATCCCTTCGTGCTGGGCAGCATGCGGCCGAGTTGACGGTCTTTGGAGCAAGCCACCCGCAGGGCACGCGCGAAGGCCTTGAACAGCGCTTCGATCTTGTGATGGTTCGATCGGCCATAGAGCACCTTGGCATGCACGTTGGCTTTTGCGCCTCGGGAAAATCCATCAAAGAAGTCGGCGACCAGTTCCGTCTGCAAATCTCCGACCAGCCGCGTCCGCACTTTCGTATCGACCACCGCCGCACTGCGCCCGCCGAAGTCGACTGCGACGACTCCCAGGGTTTCATCCATGGGCATTACGAAATAACCGGCCCGCAGAATGCCGCGTTTGCTGCCCAGCGCCTGCGCAAACGCCTCGCCCAATGCGATGCCAACGTCCTCTACGGTGTGGTGCTGATCGACGTCAAGATCGCCGATGGCATCCAGCTTCAGGTCAAAGGCGCCATGGCGAGCCAACAACTCCAGCATGTGATCGAGAAAGCGGATGCCGCTGCTGACCTTCGCGCGGCCATGTCCTTCCAGGGTAAGGTCAATGCGGATTTCGGTCTCGTTGGTCTTGCGATGAATGCGGGCGCGTCTCATGCCGTTACCTCTCCACGTAGTTTGAGTTCGCGGGCGACATCTGCCAGCGCGGCAATAAGCCTGGTGGTTTGAGCGTCGCTCCCGATGGTGATGCGCACGCAGCCTTGGCAGCCGGGATCGCTGGAACGGTCGCGTACCAGAATTCCTCGCTGCCGCATGGCGGCGACGAAGTCGCGATGCTTTTCTCCAATCTTGACCAGCAGAAAGTTAGCCTGGCTGGGCCAGCTGAAAAGGTCAACCGCATTCAGCGCGGCGGCTACGCGCTCGCGGCCGTTTTTCACTTGCGAAACATAGCAACTGATATGCTCGCTATCTGCCAGTGCGGCAGGCAGCACCGCCAACGCTAGTGCATTCACGCTATATGGTGACGATACCCGGCGAAGCTGCGGCATCTGCTGACGCGGACCGGCCAGAATGCCGATGCGAAGGCCGGCGAGTCCGTAGGCTTTGGAAAATGTTCTCGCCACGAAAAGGTTTTCCAGGCGGGAGACCTCGCCTACCACCGTCTGGCCGTGAAATTCGAAATAGGCTTCGTCCACCAGCAGCGCGGCCTGCGGTGCTGCGGCGGCGATCTGCAACAACTCCTCGCGATCGGCCACCGTGCCAGTTGGATTGTTTGGGCTGGCCACGGCGATCAGACGAGTCGCGGGCGCGATGCTCTGCAGTACCTTCGCCAGCGGAAACCGGAGGTCGGCATCGCTCTGCACACGAATCACGCGAGCGCCGGTCGCACCGGCATAGATTTCGTACATGCTGAATGTTGGCGTCACCACCAGCACTTCGTCTTGCGGCTCGAGATAGGTTTCGCACAGCAGATGAATCGCTTCGTCCACTCCGTTGGTTAGCAAAACCTGCTCGGAAGCGAGCCCGAAATGCGCGGCGACAATTGCCTCAACCGGCGCGCGCTCGGGATAGCGGGCAAGATCATCGGCCGTGATCTCTTTCAGCCGCTGCAATACGCGAGGCGAACATCCCTCGGTATTCTCGTTGAAGTCGAGTCGCAACCCGTCACGTTGCGCCAGCGGCGGATGATATTCCTGCAGAGTCTGTACGGCTTTTCGCGCCTTAAGCATCGGCACACCTCAGGCGAACTGATTCGGCATGGGCGCGCAGACCCTCGGCTTCAGCAATCGCGGTGATGACCGGAGCAATCTTGCTGAGGCCTGCCGGATCGAAGCGCTGCACCGTGATGATTTTCAGGAAGTCGTTGACACTCAAACCCCCGCGAAAGCGAGCTGCGCCGGCAGTAGGAAGAACATGATTCGGGCCGGCCGCATAGTCTCCGGCAGACTGCGCCGAATAGTCGCCCACAAAGATTGAGCCCGCACTGTGCACATCAGCCAGGTCGTCCTCGTCCACCGTTAAGTGTTCGGGCGCGAACTGGTTGATCCACGCGATAGCTTGCTGCCGCGAAGCTGCTATCAACAGATGCCCATTCTTGCGGATCGCCTGTCGCGCGACGGTATTGTCGTGACTCGCAACTGTAACCGCAGCTTTTACTTTTGCGGCCAGCGAAGGCTGGGTTGTCAGGAACACCGCCACGGTGTCAGGATCGTGCTCGGCTTGTGCCACCAGATCGGCCGCGAGAAATTCCGGATTGCCGGTGTCGCTGTACAGCACGGCTTCGGTGGGACCGGCGAGCATATCGATGGCGCAGTCGAAGCTGACCAGTTTCTTGGCGGTCGTGACGAAACTATTTCCGGGACCAACGATTTTGTCGACGCGCGCGATAGTCTGTGTGCCATAAGCGAGCGCGGCCACGGCTTGCGCGCCACCACAGCGGTAAACCTCGCGCACGCCGAGCAGGGAAGCGGCCGCCAGGGTTGCCGGTTGCGTACGCGGCGACACCACGCAGATGCGAGCCACTCCGGCAACCTGCGCGGGAATCACTGTCATCAGCAAGGTGGAAGGAAGCGGATAGCGGCCGCCGGGAACATAGCAGCCGACGGACTGCAACGGACGCACGATCTGGCCGAGCTCGCCGCCGTCTACCTGCTTGCGCCACTCGCGGGGCATCTGCCATCGGCAGAAGCGCCGGATATTGGCAGCGGCGCTTCGCAAGGCTTCCCGGATTTCGCGCGGAGTCGACCGCCAACCGGCAGCGATTTCCTCGTCCGAAACCCTGACGGGCTGTTCCTTTTGCAGTCCATCCCACAATGTGGCATAGCGAATTAGCGCCTTGTCGCCACCACTCCGTACGGCCCGAATAATCTTGCGTACCGGGGGCTCAAGCTCGTCTAATCGCGAACCTCGGGCCGCCAGTTTGGCAATCGCATTCTCGGCGGCTTTGCCCTGCAGAATCCGCATCACATCACCACCTTGTTCAGCGGATATTCGACGATACCTTGAGCATTGGCAGCCTTGAGCCGGGGAATCACCTCCCAGCATGCAGCCTCCTCCAGGATGGTATTCACCGCGACCCAGGTATTGTCGCTGAGATGAGAGATGGTTGGGCTATTCAGCGCGGGCAGCACACTCAGTACGGCGGGCAGGTCATCAACCTTGACGTTGAGCATCAAGCCGACCCGGCCTTGCGCTTCCATGGCGCCACGCAGCATGAGCGACAGGTTCTCGATTTTTTGCCGCTTGTCCGGCTCAGTCCAGGCTTTATGATTGGCGATGATCTGGGTGTTCGACTCCAGAATAGTTTCGATAATTCGCAACCGATTGGCCTTGAGCGAACTGCCGGTTTCGGTGACCTCGACAATGGCGTCCGCCAGCGTGGGAGGTTTCACTTCGGTCGCGCCCCAGCTGAACTCAACCTTCACATCGATTCCACGCTGCTGAAAGTAACGCGTGGTGACGCTGACCAGTTCGGTGGCCACCGTCGCTCCCTGCAGATCTTCCGGGCACGTGGCCGGTGAATCTTCCGGGACAGCCAGCACCCATCGCACTTTGCCGCGACTCTGCTTGGCATAGATCAGATCGGCAACGCTCACCACATCGAGGCCGCTTTCCATCACCCAGTCCAGGCCGGTAAGCCCGGCATCGAGGGCGCCGTGCTCAACGTAGCGGGCCATCTCCTGAGCGCGAATCAGCATGCATTCCAGTTGAGGATCGTTGGTACCGGCGAAGTAGGATCGCGGGCTGACATAGACTTGCAGACCGGCGCGGGCCAACAGCGCCAACGTCGCCTCCTGCAGACTGCCCTTGGGAATTCCCAGCCGCAGCTTCATCGGCCGCCTCCAGTCGCCACCGGCAGAGCGGTGGTGAAGCAGCTGCGCGTGCCGGTGTGGCAGACTACGCCTTCGCCCTCTACTTCGACCCGGCACAAAATCGTGTCGAGATCGCAATCGGCGGTGGCGGAAATCACCTTCAGGCGGTTACCTGAAGTCTCACCTTTGGTCCAAAGCTGATGGCGAGTGCGGCTGAAGAAGGTAACGTAGCCGGTCTGCAAAGTATTTTCGTAGGCGGCAGGATTCATGAAGCCCAACATCAGCACTTCACCGGTTACGGCATCTTGCACGATGGCCGGCGCCAGACCACCCATTTTGTCGAAGTCGATTTCTACAGCCATTTCCTTCATTCCTTTCTGCAAAACAAAAACCCCGCTGAGTTCGTGTCAGCGGGGTAAGGAGATCTTGATGATCGGGAACTATCCGGTGATCTCCGCTGACACGTTCGCCACGTGGTGATGGTGGTGATGGCGATGGATCAACGCAGACATCGTGTCACTGACATTAACGAATCAGCGACTGCCTGTCAATACGACGTTTAGGCCATGCGCGTGATTTGCCCAGAGCTTTTCCGGCAAGGTTGCCGTCCATCGCCCGAGAGCGCTATCCAGATCCTGCTACCGGCCAACGCCGGGAAGCGAACAGTTGCCGCCATTTTGCAGCCAGCGCGCGCCATAGCCATTCACTTCAAGAACGTTAATGGGAGGGCCGACTTCATTAGGGTGCGCACCGATTTCCAGTCGAATGAGCCGGTCGATCGATGCCGCCGAGGCGACGTTGCGCGGACTGCCCGACGTCGCTACGTAGGGCTGGATGCGCTCCCAATATCCCAGATAGAAGATCTCGGTATTTTGCCGGCAGTTGCCGGGACAGACGGAGGTAGTCACGGCAAGGTTATTTCCCACGCCGGCGCGCCGCAGTTCGATCATGCCCAGCATGGGTTGACCATTGACCGTTTGCGCCACCGCCAGCTGCACCAGATCGGACGAGTAGCCGGACCTTTGCATCAGGTAGCGGTATTCCGTGGGATTGCTGGCCTGAAGACCGGCAAGCAATTTCTCCAGCGTGCGTTTGAGGACGTAGGCAGTAGAGGCGACGTGGCTTTCGAAGGAACGGTCGCCGGCGAAACCTGCGCGGATGGTGTCGCTGACACGATAGCTCTTGCCGTATCCGGCGAGTCCGGAGACGGTAGCGTAAACGTCGCGCACCTCGAAAAGCTTGCACTCTGACGCGCTGCCCCTACCGCGGTAGACGACGCGACTGTCGGCCGCCAGCACAATTCGATACCGGCTACGTAAGACGATTCCGGTGGTAGCGTTGGACGGCACGGCGGGAAAAGCCGCGATCAGGAGTAACGTTGCCGCACGAATCGCGCTGAGCCTCATTCCCGATCGATGCATTCCTTCTGCCTTGACGGTCTAAACCCTGGAGAGCGGTAAAAGACTCTGGATGTGAAGAGTGTGTCCTGGGCTAATTCCGTCACGTAGGTTCATCCCACTCATTCGAAAACCGCGAATGAGTGGGGCACCCCGGCCCGTCGTTTATTTCTCCAACTCCGCATTGAGTTTGATCTCGCCGCCGCTAACTTTGAGCTTACGCTCCCAAGGCTTATAGCCGGATTTCTTGACTATCACAACGTGGTCGCCGGGAACTAGTTCAACCACCGAAGGCGTATTCCCCACAAAGCTACCGTCAATTTCGATATCGGCACCATCGGGCGTCGAAACCACGCTGATCCTTGGAGAGGAAACCGCTGCACTTTTATTCGACACTTCAACTACCGCAGGGGGCGAGGCTGCAGGCGCGGCGGGCTTGGCTCCCGCAGCCCGAATTTGCGCGGAGTGCGCTGACCAATCCTTCACGATGCCTTCGCACGCTTCCTGGACTGATCCGCCGAGTGACAGCGTGGAATGGCTTATGACGGCGTCGCCCGAAACTTTCTGAAACACCGCGACTTTGTTCTTGTGCCGCAGAACTCCCTTACCGCCTTCATGATCAAGGAGGACGATATAATCCGCCGCGTCCTGCTTGTTGTTCACCATGACCGCTGAGCATCGCTCACCGAACGTCTTGATGATCTCTGCAGTTTGAGGCCGCGCACCGCCGTGAGTTTGGGCGCCCCACGACCCATTGGAGCCGCCGCCGGAGCCGGACATCTCCCACGATTCGCTGTCGGTTATGAAGACTCGCGGCTTGTCGGAAGTTGTCGTGGACGGTTGAGAGTTGGTTGTAGGGGTTGTGGGATGATCTTGTGCACATACGGAAACACAGACAGCGAGACAGAGCACAGCGAGGCCAGATCGTTTCACTGCGTACTCCTTGACGGATGAAACGAAGTGTATGCCTAAAGGCTGGGATGTTGAAGAAGTTTCGCGCAGGTGATAGTGGTCCCTGCGGCAAGCTCAGGGCTGGGAAAAGCAGGTCCCTCCCCTGCGGTCGGGATAACACGCATTTCCAGGGGCTTTCACGGGATGACGCGGCGAATCAATTACTCCAAACTTCGTCACTTATTTCCGAAAGTGTAATGCAACCCGACCCGCAACTGGAAGGGTTCGACGGGATGAAAGACGTCGGTGAATGCAGCCGCGTCTGTTGGCGTTATTCGGGAGACATAAGCGTAGTCAATGTCGTGGTCGGAGCGGTCGAGCAAATTAAAAAGCTGGGCCAAAACGCTCCAGCTTTTGTTGATGTGATAACCGACCTCTGCGTTGAGCAGCGCGGTTGAGGCTGAGCGGTAAATTGCGTCGGAGGTCAAATTGCGCGGGCCAAAGTAGCGCAAGCGCAAACTGCCCCAAAAGTTTTTATAACTCTGCACGGTGACGCCTGACGAAAGCACCACCCCAACCGCTTCAGGCACCCACCTGCCACCCGGGCCTTGCACCGGATACTGGCCGCCGCCCACGTTGGTGTAGGCCGCATCGAGTGGGTCGACCTGGGTAAAAAGGGCCCTGGAGTCGGCAAAATCGAAATCGAAAGCCAAATGTTTCGTTGGCGTGTAATAGTTCGCCAACTCGATGCCATAGCGGTTGCTTGACTGTTCCGAGGCAATCGTGCCTCCGGTGTCGCCATCCTGCTGCAGTTCAGAATTACTGTGTAGATACCACAGCGAAAAAGTGCTTTGCAGATGTGGGACAGCTACCGTGCGCACGCCGATTTCCGCGCCTTTGGTTTGGACCAGGGGAGAAATCGGAGTGCAGGCCGTGGGGAAAGGGTAGTCCGGCGAAATCGGTTCAACCCTTTGGGTTGCGCCGCGCGCGTCGTTGCTGTGGAAACTGAATCCGCCCTGTATATAGAACTCAGTCTTGGCCCACGGGCCAAAAATCAAACTTGCTTTGGGGCTGGGCAGGAACTTGGTGGCCGTGCCGGAATTGAGCTCCGCAAAGTTGATCACCGGAGCGCCAGGCAATTCGCTGGCGACATAGGAGGGAGTCAAGTTGTTGACGATATAGATTGCTTCGTCGCCGCGCAGGCCGACGACCGAGCGGAATTTTTCTGTCCACTGAGCTTTATTCTCTACATAAAAACCCAACATCGTGTCGGTAAATTTATTCACATCCGTATCCGCGGGCAGCACCGCGACCAGATTGGGGTTGTCGGCGCACTCGGGGATGGGCTCCTCATTGCAGGCGTTGCTATCATTCTTGTCGGTGCGCATACGATCTTCCGTCCGGTAAAGGCCGTTGCGAACCCAATCGTTGCGGACCTGCAGGCCGAAGGTATTTTCCACCTTGCGGCCAAACCATTGGCTGAAAATCGTGTGGGCCGCGGCAACCCCAGTTACCCAGCGGTTGTCCTTTTGCTCGAACTGATCGCCCTTTATGGGGTCATCCAGGTAGTAAGTGAAATCGGAAAACAAATCGAGATCGTAATAAAATCCGTAGGCCATAATGGTCGTCGCGGAATTGGCGCCTTGGCGATGCCATTCAGCCTGTACGCTATAACGCTGTGAATTGCCACCGTCGGTCGGATTCAGTGCCCCGAAGAAGCCAACCAGAGGCACGGCTGTAATGGGGATTTGATCGCTGGAATCCCATTTTCCATGGTACGCGCGGGCCGTGATGCTGAAACCCTCGGCGTCAGTGCCCTGGCTGTAGGTCAGAAGGCCGTTGAATTTGGCATAAGCATCCGGATGCACCCAGGGGCCGTTATCGTAATAGGCTTCTCCGCCGTACAGCAGAGTGCCCGAGCCGAGCTTTTGGGATACGCCGAAGACGGCCCGCGCAAAGCCATACATGCCGCCCTCGACCGTGAAGAAGTTCTGGGGCAGGGTCTTGAAAAATTGGAGGTTGGCCGATCCAGCTGAGCCATAGTTGCCGATATCAGCGTAATAGGGACCTTTCTCGTAATTCAGCCGTTGCACAAACTCTGGGATGACCGTGTTCATGTCCGAGTACCCTTCGCCGTGCGCATGCGACGGCAGGTTCAGAGGCATGCCGTCGAGGAATACGGCGAAGTCTGTGCCGTGGTCGAGATTGAAGCCGCGAAGGAAATATTGGTTGGCCTTACCGCCGCCGGCGTGTTGCGTGATGATGAGACCGGGAACCGTCTCCAGGATTTCTCCCGAACGAAGAATCGGACGATCTTCGATTTCCTTTGCCCCCACCGTTCCCTGGGTGGCGGAATCGGCAATTCCGATAAGGCTATCCTCCCGGCCCTTCACCTCAACGGTGGTGCTCACGGCGCTCACCGCCAGAGAGATGCGCAACGGGGCCGATTCCCCGGTGGTCCCTAGGATGACGGGCATTTCTTTGGTGTCAAAACCAGGATTCGATACGACAAGTCGATAATCGCCTGCCGGAACTCCGGAAATACGGAATGAGCCGTTGCTGTCTGACTGGGTCAGTCTTTGCACGGTACCGTCGGCATTGCGAACCTGCACAACAGCCCCGGCAATCACTGCGCCAGAGGTGTCAACGACAGTTCCTGATAGCTGAGTGATTCCTTGGGCAGGCTGTACCGTGGTCTGCTGCTGCTGGGATGCGATAGAAACGTTCGCCGCCACGGTGATATAGGCCACCGTTGCGCCCGGGGGACCGAGCAGGCGCCCGCGAATAGTTCCGGGGTCGGCAAACGCGCTGGCACACAAGGCGAGACCGCAGCAGAGACAGCTGAGGCAGGTGGCTAAGACACAGCGGACACGCAATTCGCCATAGAGGAGAGTCAGTGGAAGCGAGGAGGCGGCTGACTGCCGCAAATCGTGTGTAACACCTTTTTCCATTTCGTGTTACTTCTGGTCAAAAATTGTCCTGCAGCGCGGGCCGACCACTCGGCGCTAGCGCGCGGGCGAATGCTTGTGCGAATGTCCGTTTGCGGGCTGGTCCGGCTGCGGCGAGTATGCATCAGGAGAACTCATCACCAGCTTGCCGTGCTGTACACCTTTGATGCCGATCAGACGGTCGGCCAGTTCCTGCACCCTGCCCAGCGGGCCTTTGACCACCACCACTTCCAGGCACATGTCGTGGTCGAGATGGGAGTGGACGGTGGAAATAATGACTTCGTGATACACGTGCTGCAACTGCATCAGCTTTTCAGGCAGAAGCCTGGAGTGGTGGTCATAAATAAGAGTAACCGTACCCACCACGAAGACTTTGGGAGATTGCAAACGCGACGCGTTCAACCGGTCGCGAATGAGGTCACGGAAAGCCTCGGAACGATTGCCGTAGCCCTGGCTGACCAGATAGCGATCAAACCGCTCCAGAAGATTCGAATCGAGTGCGACGCCGATACGGCTGAGGGTGCTCATGAGAAAAGCTCCCAGGCAAGCAGTGTATGCAACCGAGGATGGTAGCACGTATCAGATATTCATGCTACGTATCCCGGCGCGGGGGTGTCCCGATTTAGGACGCGGACCATCGGTCAGGAGTTTCAACGCAACTGGATTGGGATGGCTGCTGGGGCATGCAAGCCGGATTCGCGGCCGCGGTTTCAGGCGGCACAAATGATTCTCAGAAACTTCCCGGGAGTCTTAAGATGTCCGTCTTGAATCTGCAATGGATGGCCACTCGCGGCTTGGATTCCCGGCACATAAAACCGGGGCACCCCGTTACCAGGATGCCCCATTGGTTCAGGTCAGGTTTTGTAGCTCTTCCCGCGGACCATGCGGCCCGGAAGCGCCAGCTTTAGTGGCAGTTGGCAAACTTCGCGGAAGCAATCTGCGTGCTCCAGTCGAAGGTCGCGGTGACCATGTAGTACTCCTGGGTATACCAGAAGGTGCAACCGTCCTGATCGATGCGCATGGAGCTATAGTCGCCCCAGCGATCGGCCGTATCCGGCTGCGAACCGCTGCCGCCGACCACCTGGATTTCAGCTTCCAGATTGCCGAGGCCGACGGTGTCATTCACCGTGCGTCCGGCGAGGTAGACCGACGGATAAACTCCGCCGCTCGTGCCGCCCGGGCAGGTGCTGCCGCAGGATTCGCTGTAGCCAAGCAGGATATCGCCAAGCTTGTCGCGAGTCAGCGAGCCCATCCAGCGCCAGTTGCCATCAGGAGCGTAAGTGCCTTGCTGGAAAATGCTCAGAGAGGAGGGCGTAACCGTCCGGATCGGGGCTTCGATTTCCATCCAACGCACGCCGATGTTGCCCCCCGAAGCGGTAACGTCGAAGTTTACGAACCAGTGTTGCGCAGGCAACGGCAGCGGCGGAGTCGCGCCCACGTTGGTAAGCGGCTGGTCTTCCCAGTACGCGAAGCGGTACATCAGGCGATCACCAAGCGAGTCAGCCAGGTCAGTAATGCCCTTCTGCGGAACGCAATCGCCGCCGTATCCGCCATTGCAGGAAGGATCGTAGGTGGCAACGCTGAGCAGTTGAGAGTTTCCGTCACCGGTGAAGGTGGCGCCTTGGGTCCAGTCATTCAGGTTGTTGATGTGCACCGAGTAGAGTGACAGATGCGAGTTATCCACATCGCCGACGCTGCCGATGGCAAACTGATCCTGGCCGTTCGGAGGAGCGGTTGGCGAATCGCGGTCCGCGGGTAGCAGGCTGTCTTCGCTAGCCGTGTACTGGTGGCAAATCTGTTCTGCCGTCTGATCGCCGGTCAGCATCTTGCTGCGGTTGTAGGCGCACAATACCGGTCCCCGGAAGCCGCTGCCGCCAGGACCGAAGTTGTTCCAGGTTTCTCCGTAGTTGTTGGTCCAGACGCCCCACTTGGGATAGTCGGGGAAGCCGTCGGCTACGACCGGGAACTCATAGAGGTAGTAGGTGCCGGTTGCGTCGTTGCTGGTGGAAATAGCTACGCAAACACCGTAGTTTCCGGTGAACACGTTCTGCGTCAGCAGCCAGCGATGAGCCACCACGTCCCACTGCGCGATGATGTCGCCGTCATTGTTGCTGGCGCAAATGCCGCCCAGGTTGCCCCAGAGCGTGTTGCCTTCGATGGCCGGGCCGCACGTATACGGTGAGGTCTTCGAGCAGACGGTGTAGGAGGTGTTGACCCACTGCACGATCTGGGTGTCGCCTACCGCCATGGTGGTGTCAGGCGGAGCGTCAGGAACACTGTAGTTGGGGAAGCCATTGCCGACGCCCAGAATGTTGGCCCCGATGCTGTAGGCTACGCTGGGAGCGGGGCGGCTGCTCTGCTCAACCGGATCGACTACTGATCCGACCGGGCGTTTCGGAATGCGGCGAACCGGGTTCGCTTCGTGAAACCCATAGCGCGGGGTTTGCGGCAAGTTCGCCAGGTCTCTCAGCGGAGGTGAGATTGCAAACCTGGTGGCATGGTTGATGTAGGTATTATTTTCCTGCGCCGATGATGGCAGAGCGCAAAGCAGAAGGACGCCCACGGTGAGCATGGACGAGCCCACAATCATAGATTTTCTCATTCTACCCATTCTCCTTCTTCTCCAGTTCTTCTGCTCGGGCGTGAACATGACCTTCACGCCGAGCACTTCGCAAACAAAAACAGCTTGTTGATGGTTAGCAGAGGCGATGTTGAGGGACGGACTGCAATTTACCTTTGTGTTTCTGAAATTGACCAGTTGCTAGGCGAGTGGATCAACTTGTATCACAGTGTGGGAACGGAATCAACTATTAATGACGTAGTAACTAATCTTTCCCAAAAAAATAGCCCAGGAATTGGGTCCTTGTTTGGGACAAGAATCGGATTTCAGAACATTACACGGCAGTCGACGGTTATGAATTGACAAGGGCACGAGCGGGTCTTAAGCTGCTTGCACGAGGAATTTTCTTTGATTAAGCACTTACCCACTAGCGGGAACCGGCAACTGATGCTGGGCCCGTTGGAAATCCATGTCATGGAGGTCGTCTGGGGCGTCGGCGAATGCAGCGTTCGCGACGTGGTGGAGAAGCTGGACAGCAAGCTGGCTTATACCACCGTGATGACCACCCTTGACCGGTTGTTCAAGAAGGGCTTGTTGGATCGGCAGAAGTCCGAGCGTGCCTTTCTCTATTCACCGCGTCTGTCCAGCGGGGAATGGGAACGGCGGCGGGCCGGCGACTTGGTAGCCGGATTTCTGGCAGGACCGCAACCTTCCTCTCGCGATCTATTGCTCTCTTCTCTAATTGACGCGGTAGGCCAGCACGATGCCCAGTTGCTGGACGAATTGGAAGAGAAGATTCGCCTCAAACGCCTGGAGCTGGCCCGGACGGGCAAAGCATGAATCTTACCTACACCATGCGGCTGCTTTGCCTGTGCTGCGCCTCGTTTTTCATGATTCACCTGGCGCTGGCTATGACAGCTCGCTTGGGGGCCGGTCCGGCAGTGCGCATGGCCGGGCGCATGAAGCCTGGTTCTGCCGCCCGCTTTCTGTTTGCTTTGCGCATGACCCCGCCGGCGGTTAGCTTGTTCGCGGTGCTGGCTTTCTGCGTCCCCAGCTATCTGTGGCTCGAGCCCGAAGCCACTGGTGAGAAAGTTGGTTTTGTTTGCTTTCTGACTGCGATAATGGGGGTTGCGATTTGGACGCTGGCGATTTTTCGGGTCGCAGGCGCAGTGCGCGGAACGGCGCGATATATTCATCGCTGTGAGCAACACGGCCGCAAAATCACCGTGCCCGGCCAAGATTCTCCCGCATTGCTGCTGGCCGATAAAGCGCCAGTCTTAGCGGTTGCCGGAGTGCTCCGTCCGCAGTTGGTTGTTTCCCGCCGCGTGATGCAGGGCCTTTCTGCGGAGCAAAGAGACGTCGCTTTACGCCATGAGCACGCTCATTGCACCTCGGGCGACAATCTGAAGCGGTTTCTGATTCTGCTGGCTCCCGACGTACTGCCTTTCGTTCCCGCCTTTGGAGCCATCGAGCGCGGCTGGTCCAGGTTCACCGAATGGGCGGCCGACGACCAGGCGACCTCTGGAGACGCGAGCCGGGCCGTAACCCTGGCCTCGGCGCTGGTGCGTGTAGCTAAGATGGGCGCCCAGCCCGAGCTGACCTCCTTGTCCAGTTCGCTGTTGGACGGAGACCGGGAACTTCTCCGGCGAGTGGATCGCCTGTTGCGTCCGCAGTTGAAACCGGAAAAGCCGGTAAGAGCTCTGTTGCCGTTGTTGACCGGCATCAGCGCGTTGATTGTCGCTGTCGCCCTCACCGTGTCACTCTGGCCCGGCAGCCTCGCCATAGTCCATCAAGCCCTGGAACAGTTGGTCCACTAGAACGCTGAAAGCTTCCTTCAAAATTCTGCCACCAGGACCAGCGGCGAAGCTATACCTGCGCGAATCCCGCTTCGCGATCGGCTTATAGCAGGTAGCGGTGCACAAAATCCGGCAGAGACGTGACGCAAACCTGAGCTAGCTTTGACGCTTGATCGCCATCCGCTGTCTCCATGTCCGCGACGCTGGTGATGAACACGGTTCGCATGCCCAGCCGAAGCCCAGCTTCAATGTCTCGCAATGAATCCCCGACCATCACGCAATTGCCGGGCAGGGCATGAGGAAACTCACGAAACGCTTGTTCGAACAAACCGGTCAGCGGCTTGCGGCAGTTGCATTCCCCAATGTCGTGCGGACAAATGTAGATGGCGTCGAGAAGTGCGTTCCTGGTGGCGAGTTGGGCGCGCAACTGATCGTGCAACCGGTCCAAGTCCTCCCGGGAGATCAGATTGAGCGCGACCGCCCGCTGATTTGTAACCACGATCACCTTGCGGCCTGAGCGATTCAGCTGGGCGATGGCATCTTCCACCCCGGGCAGCAAGTGAAACTCGTCCCAGCACGTGACAAATTGTCCACCGCCGGGATTACGGTTCAACACTCCGTCCCGATCTAGGAAAACGTACTTGATATTGCAGAAGTCTTTGGCTTGATCATCGCTCATCGCATTTATAATCCCAGCAATAGCATTCCCCATAAGGTTCTGAGAAAGCCCTCACACTCATCGTGCTAATGAGGGGCGAATGCCTTCTTCTTTGAACCTGGCCGGCGTCTTTACCGACGCAATTGCAGAACACCTCACCATTATCCGTCAGTTGGAAGTGCAGCAGGACGCTTTCGAACGCGCTGCCATCCTGGTCACTGACTCGCTACTGAATGGAAACAAAGTTTTGTGGTGCGGCAATGGCGGCAGTGCTGCCCAAGCCCAACACCTGGCTGCCGAACTGGTTGGACGCTTTCGCCGGGAACGCTGCGCACTGCCCTCCATCGCTCTCACCGCCGATACCTCCATCCTGACCGCGATCGCCAATGATTACGGCTACGACTGGATCTTCGAGCGCCAGGTCGATGCTTTGTGCCGGGCCGGCGATGTTGTCATTGGTATTTCGACCTCCGGGAATAGCGCCAATGTCTGCGCCGCGTTACGCCGAGCGCACGAGCTCAGGGCCGGCACCGTAGCCATGACGGGACGAAATGGCGGACGACTTGCCGCGTTAGCCGATGTAAGTCTGCGAGCTCCGTCTGACGATGCGGCGCGCATTCAGGAATCCCACATTCTTTGTGGTCACATCCTGTGCGAGTGGGTCGAACTCGCTACCTGCATAAGTCATGCAGTTTCGGCCGGCGGGCCCATGCGATGATCTCCGACCTCGGCGAAATCGTAAAACTGGTTGAGTCCGGCTGGAATGGCGTTGGGGTCCTCGTCGCCGGCGACGTCATGGTCGACAAATACGTTTGGGGAGAGGTCGACCGCATTTCGCCGGAAGCCCCGGTGCCAGTGGTGCGAGCTACCTTAAGTGATGAAAAACCCGGCGGCGCCGCCAACGTAGCCATGAATCTGGCCGGATTGGGTGCCCGGGTGACACTGGTAGGTTTCGCCGGCGGCGATGCCGAGCAGGGAACCTTGGAGTCGCTGGTGGCCAAAGCCGGGATAAAGCCGTCGCTGGTGACCGTGGCCCGCGTCCCGACCACCACCAAGCTACGCATTCTGTGCGGCCACCAGCAGATGATGCGACTGGACTCGGAGGCGGCGCCGGCCTTTTCCGAAAGCGACTATCGGGATCTGCTTGACCGCGCTGTCGCCGCGTTGCCGGATGTAGCTGTGGTAGTGCTGTCCGATTACGCCAAAGGCGTCCTCTCCGAAGCAGGGTGCCGAACCATCATTGGTAAAGCGCGCGAGCTTGGCATCCCGGTGCTGGTTGATCCGAAGAACCGCAGCTTTTCTCGCTATCGTGGCGCCACCACGATTTGTCCCAACCTCAAGGAACTTGCCACCGCTACGGGCGAGCCATTCACCGAACTTGATCGGGTGTTCGCCTCCGCTCAGGCGCATCTGCCAGCGCTGGAAATGGATTTCATGACGGTGACGCTCGGCGAAAAAGGAATTGCCGTCTTGCGTCGCGACACGCGATTGCTGGTTCCCGCCGTAGTGCGCCAGGTGTATGACGTTTCAGGCGCGGGAGACACGGTGATTGCGGTTTTAGCCGTGGCGATGGCCTGCGGCGTTCCGATAGAGACCTCAGTCCAGTTGGCAAATATCGCGGCGGGGATCGTGGTCAGCAAAATCGGCACCGTCCCGATACAACGAGAGGAACTATTGGGCGCGTTATCGCAGGAGATTGTGCTCCACATGGACGAGAAGGTTTTGGCTCTGGATCGCCTCCGGGCTCGGATGGCGGCCTGGAGATCGGTGGGGCACCGCCTGGTTTTTACCAATGGCTGTTTCGACATCCTGCACATTGGCCACATTCGTTTGTTGGAAGAGGCGCGCCGGCGGGGTGATCGCCTGATCGTAGCGCTTAATAGTGATGCGTCAGTCCGGCGGCTGAAGGGCCCGTCGCGGCCCATCGTCGCAGAGAGCGAACGCGCCCGAATTCTGGCTGCTCTTAGTTCAGTCGACGCTGTGATCGTCTTCGACGAAAACACGCCGCTGCATCTGATCGAAGCCATTCGTCCGGATGTGCTGGTGAAGGGCAGCGATTACACCGAGGAATCGGTGGTGGGGGCTCGCGAAGTGCGCGCCTGGGGAGGCCGGGTCGAACTCATCCCACTGGTCGAAGGCGTCAGTACGAGCAGGGTTATCGCGAAATCTACGGCGTCCGGCGCACCCTTAACTTCGGCCCGGATCTTTTCAGCATGAGAAGAGTCATGCCGCCCTGGCTATTTTCGGTACGTATTCCTACGTTGCTGGCGATGCTTTGGCGCACTTACTTCCGTCGTGACTCCAGCGCTGGAACATCGCCCACCGGGCGGTTCGCCATCGTCATTTTCCGGCTCGACTCGCTGGGAGACCTGGTGCTGACAACGCCGCTGTTTCGTGAACTCAGGAAAACGCATCCGAGATCGCGAATCACGGTTGTGGTGCAGGAGGCGTACCGGGCCCTGCTGGTAACCAACCCGCACATCGACGAAATTCTCAGCCCGCCAGAGATAAAACCTGCATGGCTACCGCAGGGCGCGAAGAGATTATTGTCAGCCCTGCTGCTCTATCGGACCCGGCTGCGCGGGCGGCATTTTGACTTTGCCATTTCTCCCCGCTGGGATGTCGACGAGCATCTGGCGACGTTCCTGAGCGTGTTGACCAATGCCACGCGCCGGGTCGGCTACAGCGAAACCGCATCGCCGGCCAAGCAGCGTATCAACCGGGGCTTTGACGCGGCCTTCAGCGACTGTGTCCAGCCAGGTCCAGCGCGACATGAAGTGTTACGTAATCTTGCCATGGTGCAAGTGTTGGGCGGAACCGTGTCAGATGATGCCCTGGAGATCTATTTGACTGAGCGCGACCGCCGGCGAGCCACCCAGTTGCTGGCCCCAGCGGCTTCGCCTTCGAAGTTGATCGCCGTCGGAATTGGAGCGCGAAGTCCTGGCCGCAGATGGCCGGTTGAGTCGTACTCGCAGGCGCTGCTGCAACTAGCCGAAGAATATCCTGTTCAGATTGTTGTCGTGTGCTCCGCGGCTGAGCGCGGAGAGGCCATGAAGTTGGCGAACTTGGTGGTTGGGGACGCAATCATTGTCAGCGGTGCTCCTATCCGCGAGGTATGCGCCGTGCTGGGAAGATGCGATCTGTTTATCGGCAACGACAGTGGTTGTGCTCACCTTTCCGCCGCGGTCAACTGTAGGACGATCGTGATCTCGCGCCATCCGCGCCCCGGCGATCCCAACCACCGCAACAGTCCCGTGCGTTTTCTCCCATGGGGCAGTTGTGTGCGTGTTCTCCAACCTGCCAGTGGAGTCGACAAGTGTAAATCAGCCTGTAGCCAGCCGGAGCCGCACTGCATCACCTCGATCACGGTTGATGACGTGGTTGCTGCGGCGAGCAAAATGCTGCACACTCAGCGGACCGAAATCGCTCCTCCGGCAACAAGATTGTGGTCCGACAAGGCGCGCTCCCTCCTGCTCTCTCACTCTGCCAACGCTATTCAGCGGGCGGTAGAAGCCGTCCAGTTCGGCCAGAGCCGGCCACCAACGTCATCCTGATGAGGAACTTCTGCCGGTGAAGTTCAATTTATCCACATCTCGTCAGGGACGGATCATCCAGGCAGTCTGGTCCGGCACGGCTGCGCGACTGCTGACCACAGCGGTCAGCCTCCTGTCGCTGCCCCTGGCCGTACGCTACCTGGGAGCCGAACGATATGGCGTGTGGGCTACGGTCAGCACCACCGTGGTCTGGATCAACCTGCTGGACCTGGGCATCGCCAATACTCTGACGAATCACATTTCCAGGGCTTACGCGCTTGACGACCGGGTTTCGGCAGCCAGCTCTTTCACCAACGCGCTGGTACTTACCCTTGGCGTGGCTGGATCGGTGGGAGCTGCATTCGGGGTTGTCTGTACCCGAATCGATTGGGTGGGACTGTTCAACGTCAACAGCGATGTGAGTGCTGCGGAACTAAGGGCCACCGTTGCCGCGGCTATTGCTTTGATGTTGCTGGGCTTGCCTTGCAGCCTCGCAGGCAAGGTGCTCGCCGGCTACCAGGAACTCCACCGAAACAGCTACGCGATTTGTGCGGGGGCTGCGGCCAGCCTGATCGGCCTGGCAGCTGGGATCATGCTGCGGGTTTCCATGCCGGTATTGTTGCTGATCTCGCTGGGATGTCTTCCGCTGGCTAACTTTGTCACTTTGCTCCTGGTAGTGACCTGGCAGAAACCTTGGCTGCGTCCCCGCCTGTGTCTGGTTAGCAGTTCTGTGATGAAAGAGCTTCTGGATTCGGGCTCGTTCTTTTTCTTGATTCAGATTGCTGCGGCGGTGGTGTTCAGTTCCGACAATTTGATCGTAAGTCACTACCTCGGCGCCTCAGAGGTTACACCTTACAGCGTCACCTGGAGGCTGGTGGGATTGGCCGCAATCTTGCAGTCGCTGATCTTTCCGGCGTTATGGCCCGCTTACGCCGAAGCCCACGCCAAAGGCGATTACAACTGGATCCGCCGAACTTTTTCGCTCACCCTGAAAGGAACGATTGCACTCAATCTGTTCTGTGTAATCGGGTTGATGCTTTTCGGACGAACGTTGATTCGCGTGTGGGCTGGGCCGGCTGCGGTTCCCTCATCAGCGCTGCTGCTGGCGATGGGAATATGGGCTGTTGTCAGTGGATTTATGAGCGTTGAATCGTGTTTGCTGGCAGCTCTGAATCGCATTCGGCAACAGGCTGTTTTGTCGATCATCGCCGCGGGGATGAACATTGCATTGTCGTTGGTTTTGGTGCGGCGTATCGGATCGCTGGGGGTGATCGGCGGAACAATCCTCTCCTACCTGATCATCCTGGTCGTTCCGCAGAGCCTGATCGTTCGCAACCTGTTCAGATTAGAACTGGACAGCGAAACGAATTCGCGGGTCGCTTTGCGCTCTTCGCTTTTCGCTAAGGCAAGAAACTGCGAACAGGGAACTCGACAAAGCGGCGTTATGATCCATCTACTACTTCTCATGCGTCATGTAGCCGCTGGCCTCAGCATGGGGCAGAGCATCGGCCGAAAAAGTGAATGTGCCTTTGTCCCTGACCTCGCGGGCAGCTCGCATAAATGCTCCCAGAGCGGCGCGGGCGAAAGCGCCGCCGACGCTGATCCGTTTCACTCCCACAGCACTTAACTCCTCGACCGAGTAGGTGGCACCCTTCAATCCCATCACTATATTGACTGGCTTGGAAACTGACGCACATACTTCTCGGATGGCTTCGAGGCTGGTAAGTCCTGGCGCGTAGAGGACATCGGCGCCGGCGTTGTCAAAGGCCTGCAATCGTCGCAAGGTGTCGGCAAGATTCGGCCGGCCATGAAGGAAATTCTCAGCCCTGGCCGTCAAGAGAAACTTACCAGCGTGCGCCGCTTCCGCCGCAGCCGCCACCCGCTCTACAGCGAGTTGAAATTCATAGATGGGCCGATTCTCGTCCCCGGTCGCGTCTTCGATGGATCCGCCCGCCAATCCGATAGCTGACGCGAGCCGAATCGTCTCCGCACAGATCTCAGGCGAACGGCCGAATCCGTCCTGCAGATCGGCGGACACGGGCAAATGGGTGGCCTCGACAATGGCTTTGGCATTCTCCAAAATTCCGTCACGAGTCAGTTCCGCGGTGGAGTCAGGGCTGCCTATGCTGAAGGCATAGCCGGCGCTGGTGGTCGCCAGCGCTTCGAAGCCCAGTGCGGTCAGAATTCTCGCGGTTCCGGCGTTCCATGGGTTCGGAATCACAAACGTCCCCGGGCGTTCGTGCAACCTCCGAAATGCCTGGTATTTTTCCTCGCGTGCCACTTGCAAATCCTCAAATCAAATACCGAGTTAACTCGTCAGGTAAGCAGGATTGATACCAACAACGTCTGCCGGAGCAACGCGGTCATCCCAGCAGAAACGGATTCGTCGCGCGCTCTTCGCCAATTGTGGTCAGCGGACCATGTCCGGGGATAACAATCGTGTCGTCCGGCAGCGCCAGCACCGGCCCACGCAAAGACTCGACGATCTTCTGGTAGGAGCCGCCCGGCAAATCGGTGCGCCCAATCGATCCCGCAAACAGCGTGTCGCCGGCAATCAACTTTTTCTGGGTTGCGAAGTAAAGACAGATGCTTCCTTCGGTATGGCCGGGCGTATGCAGCACGTCGGCAGCGATGCTGCCGGCGCTGACTTTGTCGCCCCTGCCCAGGCTGGCATCGATCGTGACGGCTTCTGGCGCTCGCATCCCAATCCAGGCTGCTTGCACATCCAACATTTTCAACAGGGCATAGTCGTTCTGATTGAGCAGAACCGGAGCACCCGTCAGGCGCTTGAGCTTCATCGCGCCGCCCACGTGGTCAATGTGGGCATGCGTGATCACAATCTGTTTGACCGTCAACCCATGATGCTGCACCACCGCCATCACGTCCTCGATGTCGTCGCCCGGATCGATGACTATTGCTTCCCGGGTCTGCTCGTCGCCCACGACTGAGCAGTTGCATTGCAGTGGGCCCACCGGAAAAATCTCGTGAATCATGAAACCAAACTAACACGAAGTGGCCCGGCGATTCATGCCGCAATCAGCCCGGAACTTGAGTTAGCTTGGATTTGTGAAGTAAACTGCGCCCACCACACCACCGCCGGAGATTTTATTGGGAAATTAGCGACGCTCAGAAACGCTGGACAGGAGAAGATTGTATGGACCGTATAGGGTTCGTGACTCATGGGGGCCAGAAAATCTTGTTAGTGGATTTCACTGAATGCAGCGCTCAGGAAGTTGCCGCCCTGGCCGACGGCGTACCCGAAGTTGTGACTCGTGAACCTCCCCGCTCCCTGCTCCTGGTGGCCGACTTCAGCGATGCTGAGTTTACTCGTGAGGCGGTGGAGCGGCTCAAGATTGCGACTGCGCTCGACCGGCCTCACATCAAACGCGCAGCCTGGGTGCTCACCGAAAATCTGCCCAAAGCGCTGTACGAATCGATTCGCACCTTTTCCGCCCGCGAGTTTCCTGTCTTCGCCACCCGAGAGGAAGCCATGGACTATGTGGTGGATTCATCTGAGATTGCTGAACCAAAATAAAAGCCTCCACCGAGGCGGAGGCCGGAACCCGATACTCCAGGACTACTTCGTGGGCGCAGCCGGCTGCGGGACCGGAGCGGGAGCCTGTGGTTGTGCGGGCACTGACTTGGTGGGAGCGCTACGCGTCCCTTCCAGAACCGATCCGTTGTGGGTGGACCTGCGCGCGGCAAATACGGAAAGGACGATGGAAGTACACATGAAGATAATCGCTGCCCACGTCGTGGCTCGCCCCAGTACGGTCGCGGCGGTGCGGCTGCCGAAAGCCGTCTGGCTACCCATGCCGCCGAAAGCAGCCGCGATGTCGCCGCTCTGCCCGCTTTGCAGCAGGACTACGACAATCAGAAAAGCACACACAGCGATGTGAATTACGGTAAACAGGACAACCATAGAGCTCTCAATTCTTTCTTCGGGCGAGTGGCGCGGCTGGGCGCTCTTCATCGCCGGTATTGGAATCTTTATGCGTTACCGGCCAGCCTGGCATGAGATAGGGTGCAGAAGCGGTTTGCCAAGCCTAAACCGCTAAATACAAGCCATTTAGCGGTTTTTCGTATAACTCATGGCTTTTCTACGACCCTAGCGCCAGGAACGCCCTTCCCGCAGACCTTATGTACAAAATGACCTCGGGGTTCTTTTATAGCGCTGTATCACCGCCCGCTTTTGGCGCAGCCGAGTAACCTGAAAATACTATCATGCCGCGCGCCGGGAATGATACCTGGCCCGCACCTTGCTGAAGATCGACCGAGGTACTCGCATTGTTGATGAAGCGGTACTCGCATTGTTCACGCCTGCGTTTGTGCAACGTCTCCGGGAATCCAAATATCAGAATGCTCGGGTCGTTGGCGAACAATCGACTGATGGTGTCTGCTGACACCTTCACTTTCGGGAACCTCAAACACAGAGCAGTGCAGCTCGATGGCAATGCCTTGGGAATCAGATGGCAACGCGAAGACGGAGATAGACAAAGCAACAGTCGACCTGCCACCCTCGCGTTCCGGACTCAGGGTCTACGTGGCAGCGGATGCAGAATCTTCAACGTCTGTGAGTAATTTGGGTCAGCGTTAAACCGAAGACAAAACTGGCGCCGCGCTCCTGCTTGAAGAAGCAGGAACGCAGCGCCATTCAGCTTGCAGTTACCAGATACCTTCCAGCTATCTACCGAATACCGATCGGATAGTTCTGAGAGGCGATACCGTTTACAACCACCTGCAGGTTATATTCGCCAGTCGGAACGCTGGGAACATCCACCATCGTATAAGTGGGGCCAACGTATCCCACTGCCATGGTGCTGTGATCATGCGTCTTGGCGTAATAGACCTGGCCGCTGCTCTGGCTGGTGAAGCGCACGATGGGGTAATTGGTGGCGTCCTGGAAGTCGTCACCGTAGGCATTGTTTTGCGATACGCCGTTGAACTTGAAGCCACTCAGCTTAATCGTGGTCCCGCCCTGAATCGTGGCCGAGGTCAGGATCACGGTCGGGGTCCAGCCAGTGTACTCACTGCCAGTGGAATTAAACAGCTCGATGTCGTTGCTGAAGTCGGTGAACATGATCTGCCCGGTGGGCAGCATGAGGAAGTGTCCGTAGAACGAAGAGTCGCCAGAGCCGTTCGGCGGATTGGGAAGAGTGTTCAGGGTGCTACCGTTCCACTCGAACATTTGGCCGCCGGTGTCGCCAAATCCCGGGCTGGCAAACATGATCACGTTGCCATTGGTTTCCAGGGCAGCAGGACCATCGGCGATATCGAAGGTTCCGGGGAAGTCCGGAGCTTCAGTCCAGCTATTGGTGCTCACGGTATAAACTCCGTTGTGGCCGGCGCCACAGCTGTTCGCACCGGTTTGGAAAACCGTACCGTTAGGCATCAGCACGGCCGGACCAAGCTCGTAGGTGGCGCTGCCCGAACCGCCGCAATTGGCTGCCGAATCCCAATACTGCTCGGGAGTGCTGCCCTGGCTGGTCCAGGCGCCCGAAGTCGGATTGTAGGTTTCCCAGTTCTTGCCCGCCGAGTTGTACTGGAAAACGTAAGCATCCACGTCCAGCACATTGCCACCCGTCAGCAGGGTCATACCTTCTTCGTCATAGATGTCAAACTTGCCGGTACCAGTCGAGGTCCAGGCTAACGTGGAAGGATTCAGCAAAGCCGCCTGCTTCTGGGTGTCGCAGCAGCTGCTCTGCATGTAAGTTCCATTGGCCAAAATCACGCTTGGAGAATCGCCGATGGAAGCCCAGCCGCTGGGCGGAGTCACCGAAGTCCAGGCATTGGCAACCGGATCGTAGATTGCTCCCTTGTTGGTCCAGGCAGGGCTTCCATTGTTGTACTCACCACCCTCGACGATGTAGCGGCCATCCGGCAGAACCGCAGAGCCGAAGTACAGAGGTGCGTAGCCCGCGGGCATGGAGGCGACATGCGTCCAGGTACCAGTTTCGTAGTGACCGTTGCTATCCGGAGTCAACGTATACCAGTTGGCCGAATCATTTTGTTCTTCGTGGACCAGCACCCGGCCATCGGTTAGCAGCGCGATTGCACCCGCGTTGACTGGAACGTTTTGTACAGGTGTCCACGATTGCGCGCTGGCAGCACTCACTGCAGCCAGAGCGACCAAAGCTATTCCAAGCATTCGCAAAAGCTTCATTGATTCTCCTCAATTCTGTCGATTGTATAGGGATGGGTCAGTATGCAGACTGCCGGCGTCCGGTGTTGCCGCAGTTGGATAACTCGACTCAGTTCAGCGCAGAGAATGTATCCTTAATCACGGCGTCAAGTCAATCATTTGATGGATATATTTACATATAATCTACTAGCGCGCGTAGTAGCTGAGCACTTCTATAGCCAGTGACTATGACTATTCCACTCCTGCTCTTTTTGGTTTTATTCTTGTAGGATAGCGATTTTATAAAGCTATGATTTCGACAAACTTAGACTACCTTGGTTATTAGGTAAAGCGCGGTTGGCGGCTAACTTTTCGCCCCAGACTATATTCTTATCTTCGTAATAATCATTGACTTACCCCCGCACCGGATCTATGCTTCACGCCAGCAGAAGCCAACGTGGTTGATTCTCCTCAGCAACAGAAGCCAACTTCGTTGATTTTTCGTACCCCCGCTCGTCAACGAGCGGGGGTTTTATTTGCTAGCTCCGGCCGCGTCAGAGGCTGCAAAGTCCAGCGCTGCGTGGTAAGTCCGGAATCTTCACATCGAATCGCAACCCAGTGCGCTGGATTCCCTAACTAATATGGATCAGGGAAGATAACTCTTGAGCGATGCCGCCGCCGTTCGCATGTTTCTTCTCTAGCTATTGACGTGTCGAGACAGAGAATCCGAATCGCCCAGGCGTGTAGGTTAGGTGTTGTGGCCAAGGGCGGCGAGGAGACGACTTGTTGAACAACTAGTCAATGCGGCTAGTAAATTCCGGTGCGCAGGATTTCACAAGGCGGCTAAGTCAGGATAGTCTGTGAATAGGTCAGCACGACGTTACCAAGAATAAGAAATCACCGTGGTTACTGTCCCGCTATGTTCATACCAGGTGACAATCGTCGGGGATGGATAATGGGCCAGGTTCCAACCGGCAAACCGAGTTGCTTTTCTTGCTACCGTGGACGAACAAGGAGCCGGCTCTGTCGAGCGGGCTCCTTCACGTCAGCGGGACTGGTTACTTTCCCACCAAGCCGTTATCAACCCCTACTCCAGTGCAGAAATCCCAACCGGTAGTTGCACTGTGCGTGCCGCAACTGCCGGAGGTGACATCCGTAAAGTATGAGCTGAACCCCAGGTTGCTGTAGATCAGGGTATTTTCCGCATTGCTGCTGGTCTTGAATTGTCCGGCGTTGTTAATGATTCCCGCCAGCGAAGGTGAGGCTACGCTGGTTCCGTAGACTTCCAGCCAGCCGCCGTAGCAATTCGAGTTGTAGACCGCGACGGGAGATCCGCCACTGGCGTCAAAGGAGAGATCGGGGGTGCCGCGTTTGCTGCCTACAATACTTTCGACCGCGGTCTGAAACGAGGGCCGCGCTTCATACTTGCTATCTCCGCCGCCGCCGTCACTCCAGGCTGTCTGGTTAGTATAGGCGCCGCCGCTGTTGCGATTGACCTGCGTGCCGCCGGCGGAAACCACGTTCACCGACGAGCTGGGATAGATCACGCCCGGAGAATCGCCGGAAGAAGCGAAATAGACCACGCCCGACTGAGTGAAGTAGTGATCGGAACTGGTCTCGCTTGAGGTCTCGCTGCCGCCCCAGCTCATCGAAACTTCGCCCTTGCCGCCATGAGCCACAATGTAGGAGTTTGCCGCGGTGACCGCTTGATACAGGGCGCTATTGCTGGCGGAAGAGGCTTCCATCAGCACAATCTGCGCATTCGGCGCCATGGCATGAGCCCATTCGATGTCGAGCGATTCCTCACCCTGCCATCCGGAGCTGCAGCCGTTCGAGGGCTTTTTTCCGCTGGCATACTGCACCGAAAAGGTGGCCGGGGGCAAACCGAAGGTGCTGGAGAAAGTCGACAGGTCGGCTGCCGCCGTCGGATAGTCGTAAGCGTCGACGATGACGATCACGCCGCTACCTCCGGTGGGAACCTGGGTCGTGCCGTTGATGGGACAGCCGGAGAGAGGATTGGACACGATGTCGTAGACACAGCCCAGCGAGGCCGGCGTTTCTCCCGCCGGTTGGGTGGCTGGAACAATGGAACCCCCGGGCGCATAAATGATGTAGTTGGTGTGCATCCGCACGCCCACATCAGACGGCAGTTCAATACTGGATGGGGGATAAATCCCGTTGCCGCTACGCACCTGGCCATGAAGCATGGCACCGCAAGCCAGTACCAAACAGAACGCGTTAATGCTTCGGAAAATCCTGGCGGCTGAGGGCCGCGGAAATTCGATCTGCATAAAAAGTCTCCTTGCTTTCCTCGTCTTGAGCTTCAAGTAATGGGGCCGAGCTCAGGGGCATTAGTCTACCCCCGATTCCTGCCAAGCACGACTACACAGAAGTGCCAGTAAAAAAGAGAGTCTTGCAGGGTGCTCAAAACAACCTGCGGCAGACAAGAAACAGTGTGGCGAGCAACCTGGATCAACGGTGAGGGGAAATTCCTGATCGCTATTATCGTGACGGGAGACGCCGAAGAGGATGTCGATGCGGGAGCAGCAATTATTTCAAATCTCGATCGCGAGCTTACTTCGCGGCTCTCGGGCCCAGGACAGCGGTGACCTGCTATTGATGCACTTGGTACCGGTTTCGTCGTTAACGCAGAATTCACACTATCCGAGCAGGCATCGCTTCATACTGGTTAGTGGGACTTCTAATGCAATTCTGGTCCAGCCAGACATATCCGTTGCGGCACCCTGCGCCCTCGTCCTCGCGAATATCAGGCTTTCGCTCACACTCGAATTGCCGGCGAGTTCATGTGGCAGCCGTCTGTTATCGGTTGCGCAGCGGTGAACCGGAGTTTCTGCTGGTCCGCACTAAGAACGGCCATTGGACTTTCCCAAAAGGCGGCGTAAACGAGGGCGAAACCAGTGCCGCTGCCGCCGCAAGGGAAGCGCACGAGGAAGCTGGCGTAAAAGGATCAGTGGAACGTCTCCCATTCATTTCCTACCGTCATTGCAAACCGAAGGGACTGAGGTCGCGCCGAGAGGTCGTCCTGGTTCATGCTCATTTGTGCGCGGTCAAGCGCCTGCTTGCGCCCTCCGAGGGGTATCGCGATCCGACCTGGTTCAGTGCTGCAAAAGCGAGGCGACGCTTGCAGCAGGATCGGGACTCAGAATTTGCCTCTGAGGTGGTTGAAGTGATTGACCGGGCGGCAGAACGCATCCATTCTGATCGTGCAAGAGCGAAATAAACTCCTACTCCGGATGGGCTGAGCCAGACCGCGCGGGTTGACCAGCGGGTGAGTGGTCAACCGCAGGATATCCAAGCCTGTTTCCGGCATAAAGCAAAGGCCGCTCTACGATGCCTGTCAGGTTTTTTGCGTCACCCTAGTGATTTTGGCAGTATCAACTTGCGCTGGCATTTATTACACTCTGACGAATTCGAAATCACAAAGTCAGCGTGGGAAGGGTGGATATGCCAACCGCAACAGCAGCCGCACTAAAGCGTCAAGAGGAAACCACGGCGCCGGCCCGGGCGAAGGGTCGCGAGCCGGTTACGCCAAGCTGGGTGGGTCGCGTCCCGCAACTCAAGCCGGGCCAGTACACCGATGGCATGCCCATCCATGCGCCGGAGTACGTCTGCTGCAAACTCATCCTGCGGCCCAACAAGTTCCACTCGCGCGAGAGTTTCTTCGACTTCGGTAAGGTTTTTAAGGAACCTGCGAAAGAACATGGCGTGAAGTACACGACCCAAGGCTTCCTGGAACAGCCTGTCAAGATCCGCGAAGTGCTGTTCATCGATACCGACGACTTCCGCCTGTACAACAATGCCTTCATTCTGCGCCGCCGCATCCCCTACAAGGACGGCTTCCCTATCGGCGAGCCGGAGATCGTGTTCAAGTTCAGGCATCCCGAATTGCAGAGTGCGGCCGAGACCGATGTTCGGCCGAACATCCTGGGCGATCACCGCGTCAAGTTCAAAGTCCAAGCCTTGCCGCTGAAAGAGAAACTCGGCGGCATCCGTCTGCTTTACTCCCACAACGTGCAGTTCACCCGTGGAGCCATAGGATTAGGTCGCGAAAATATCCGTGATATGGATGCCTTGATCGAGATGCTCCCGGTGCTGGCGAAAGTCAGAAAGACTCCCAAAGAAGAGATCCATCTCGTCAGCAATACCATTGTCGAAGAAGTCCTGCAGGACATCGGCCTGCTGGATTTCGGTGATGGCCTGAGCTGTAAAGCGAACGTGGCAATCTGGCGCACTCGCGGCGAGCACCGCCCGCTCATCGGCGAGTTCGCCTATCAGTTCCGGTTCAAAGACCGTTCGCGGCTTAGTCCCGATGCCTTGCGCCGTACCGAAGCATTCTTCATCTCGCTGCAGTACGCCGCCGAAGAATATATCGCACTGAATGCCACCAAGACGGCCACGGTCTACCGGTTGCTGGGAAACCCACCTAAATCGCACGAATGATGGCAACGCGATCTTCTTTACACCAGGCCAAGACGCACCTGGAGCGGCGCGGTCTTTGACCTGGCCATGGCACGATGTATCAAGCACGCCCCTCCGGCGGATACACCGGCGCAATCGCCCTCTACGGCGTTTAGGGAACTGATTACAGTTTGCCGCTATCGCGCAGGTGGTCATCGCTGATCATGGATTCACCGTCTGCCAGTTCCCGCCTGAGTCGGATCAACCGAAGGACGTCAAGAGAGCGGTTGCTGAAATAGATTTTTGTTTTTCCTATCCGTTAAAATGAGCGCAACTGTGCGCCCATAGTTTTGTCTGCGATCCGGCCGCACTCAATGTCTGGCGGAGCGTCGCCCGAGAGCAGCCAATGGTATACGGTACCGTCGCCCAGCGAACCTTGTCCGACGAAACCCGCCCCTACACTCCGGCGCGGCGATTCCGCGCTCTCCTTTACGGTCTCTTCCTGATCGCAATTGGATTCTGGGTATATATCCTGGTCATCATCGTGGCCGGCATCGGCCGTTTCGTCTTCAGCGCCAATTTGGGCTCCTGGCTCCGGCCTGCTATCTGGTGCAGCGGGGTAGCTGTCTTCGCGGGGATATTTCTGTGTGCTTTCGAGCTTTTTGTGCTCCTGCCGCACCATTCGCGGCGCACTCATGTTCCTTTTGACCGGCCGCAGAACGAGCATCTCACGGTCGTACTCACGGCATACAATGACGAAGCCAGCATTCGGCTTGCGGTCGCCGACTTCAAGCAACACCCCAAGGTGCGGCGCGTCATCGTCATCGACAACAACAGCACAGACCACACTTCCGAGGAGGCCCGCCAGGCCGGCGCCGAGGTGATAACCGAGACCCGGCAGGGCTACGGCCGCGCGGTGTTTCGTGGTCTTTCAGAAGCGCTTCGATTTGAAGACACCGAACTAACCTTGCTGTGCGAAGGCGACATGACGTTTCGGGCCTATGATATCGATAAATTCCTGGCCTACGTTCCTCATGCCGAGATCGTCAATGGCACTCGCATTGTAGAGCAGTTGCGCGACAGCGAGACTCAACTGACAACCTTCATGTATTACGGAAATTTCTTCGTCGGCAAGGTGCTGGAGGCCAAGCACGTAGGGCAGGGAACGTTCACCGATGTGGGCACCACCTACAAAGTTTGCCGCAACGACGTCCTGCGCCGACTTCTACCCGCGCTGGATCCAAGCGTTAATCTTGAATTCAACGCTCATTTTCTGGATGTGGTACTTGCTTGTGGCGTACGGGTTGTGGAATGCCCGGTCACGTTTCATCGCCGGGTCGGCCGCAGCAAAGGAGGAAATACCAATGATTGGCGTGCCCTTAAGGTTGGGTTGAGAATGCTGGCGGGATTGATGTTGTCGTGGCAGCTGGCCCGGGGACGAGAATAGGTATCGAGGCACTTTAAGGCAGCAGGCCAACTGACTTGCCGCTGGAGAGAAGAAGTACCCTAGGCCTCGCTTTCAGGCGGCGCAGGAGTAGCAATTCGCAGTTCTGGCGTAAGAATCGAAATCTCGCTATAACGTTTCCAGCCCTACTATGGCAATACCTGCTGTCGATCGCGAGACGCTCGGGAAAACGAAGGCGGACCGTTGCCTGATCCGCCGGCGGCCGGGCAGCCTCTTCCTCACGGCAACGGAGTACGTTACCCTCCTGCTCTTCCTGGCCGTCTGCAGCGGGGCAGCCTACTTTTACCGGATTGCGACGACGGTCGCGTATCCGTACGAACTGGATTACGGGGAGGGAATCGTCCTCTGGCAGGCAGCGCACGTTTCCACGCTAGCCACCGCATACCACCCCATTACCCAATACCCATATATTGTTTTTCACTACCCCCCGCTGTACCACGCCGTTTCGTTGGCGGTTTCGAAGTTCACCGGGGACCTGCTGTTGGCCGGACGGCTGGTATCGCTGCTATCAGCCCTGGGGATTTGCCTTACGCTGGCGGGGATCGTCTATCGTTCGGTTCCGCCGGGTGCGCCCAGGGTAGCAAGGATGGCTGGAGCAATTCTTGCAGGCGCGTTGCCGTGCGGTCTGAAAACCATGGACTGGGCGCAACTGATGCGGGTGGATATGCTGGCGCTCTGGCTAACCTTCATGGGGCTGGCGCTGTTCATTCTGGGGCGGACGACGATCTCGCGCTATGCCGCTTTCGTCCTGTTTATAGCGGCGTTGTATACCCGGCAGACGCTGATTGCAGGGCCTCTGGCGTGCCTGGTGGTGGCCGCAATTTTGCATATGCGGCAGGCGATTAAGCTGCTCGGCTTTGCCGTGGTACTGGGCGCTACGGTAATGACGTGGCTCGCCCTGGCCACGCACGGCCAGGTTTTACTACACCTGTTCCTTTATAACCAGAATCCGTTCTCGGTTCGTCGGGCGATTACCTATTTGGACCAGAACATTCAATGGACGCTTCCACTGCTTGTGCTGGCAGCGGCGGCGGCGGTTGGTCCGCTTCTGGATGTCACCAGCGCAGTCTCTCGACGCTCGCTGGTTCGCCTGCGCGTACGTTTGGCGACCAGTACGTACCGACTCGCATTGTTCACCTTAACAGTGCACTTCATCTTTTCGACAATACTGTCTCTCGCCATAGGCAAGGTAGGTTCGAACATCAACTATTTTCTGGAATGTAACCTGAGCGCCTGCGCTCTTGCCGGCCTGCTGATGACGCGCCTGATCTGGGGGAGCAGAAGAACGGTCTGGGCGTCTCCCGCAGCCGCGGTTGCATATTTACTGCCGCTGCTCCTTATTGCGCAACAAGCGGAAACCGGGGTTCATTCCATGCCCGGTGCTGCCCGTCAGGAACGGGCTGAGTACATGCGCAATTCAGAAGCGCTGGTACGTGTCCTGCGAGCCAGCCCCGAGCCCGTTATGTCGGAGAATATGACCCTGCTCTACCGGGCTGGCAAGCAAGTACCGTTTGAACCAGCGATAGTCGCGGGCCTCGCCGAAATGGGGACTTGGGACGAAACCCCGCTCCTCGACATGATCCGCCGGAGAAGGTTCTCCGTCATGATCATCCGTCAACTCGAGGGCTCGCCATTGTATTCACCTGGAGTCGTCAGCGCGATCGAAGAATACTACCAACCTTCGGAGCGATACGGCGGGTACACGGTATACCGTCCGTCCGGCGCAAGACCGTAAACCTCTCCCGAAGTGTCAACTGCATCGGGTGAGCGCCAGCGCAGTTATGGGTTCGCGCCCAGTTGGTTCGGCAAGATCATGAATAACCATCTCCTCGTACCGTGCTGACAAGAACACAACCGTCGAGATTGCATTAGGGATTGAACCCTGGAAGGTTTACCCGTTTCGCAATGTGATCTTTAATCCAATGCGCATCCCACCACTCCTTCGGATCGATCTGAACCCCGTCAAGCTGCATCGCGAAATGGATGTGGTCACCTCCGGCCATGCCGGTCATCCCGCTCAGTCCCATCACCTGGCCTTGCTTCACCATATCGCCTTCGTGAACATCAATCCGGCTGAGATGTCCATAGATCGTCTGCAGTCCGTAGCCGTGGTCAAGGACAATACAGTTGCCGTAAATCCCCAGAGGAGCCGCATAAACCACCTTGCCGTCATTCGACGCTTCCACGCCAACGTGCTGCGTGACCGCCAGGTCGTATCCCAAGTGCACTTGCTGATCGATCTTCTTGCCGTGATAGATGTAATTGCGCACGTCGGCAAAGTTCGCCTCAGCCTGGGAGTGAGGCTGCCGGATGAATGGCCGGGACCACAAAAACTTATCGGCGGTCTGGCGCTGCAGGTCGGAAAGCGTCTGGTTGTTGGCCCGACGCATCCCGCTGTTGATTTTTACGAAGCGCGTGACTGGATCCCCGGTGCCGTTCGGATCAAGCTCGTTAATTACCTTATTCAGGAAAGCGTCGCTCACCTGTAAATCGTGCGTCGTGTATTTCGGCTGCTCCTTCTTGGGAAATACCACGACCAGCGGGCTGGTCACATCATTTCCAGCCGCGTTGGCAGCATAGACCAGCGGCACGGTGTCGGGCGGCATGTTCCAGGCGAATGCGAACATGGAAAAGAGACCCGGCTTGCCGCCCGGCATCGGCCACGCGCGAAACTTCTGATCACCGACGCGCACTCCTGCTTCTGTCCAGTTCCCGGAGACACCGAACGTAGCCAGGTCCGCCATGCCGAGATACAGGTAATGCTGCTCGGAATCAACGCTGAGAGCCGGCGGTTGCGTAACTACGATCAAATCGCGTTCCGCGCGGCCTGTTTTTCTAAGCAGGTCGTTCGAAGTCGCTTCCACGATCAACTTTGCCTTGCCCTCCCGCAACTGCGGCGTGGTCTTGACGCCTGCCGTGAAGTTCAAGGCGGTGTGGGATGAACTGGAAGGCTGCGTCACCTCGAAGACCTGGTAGCGCACTCCATTCTGCTCGAGGAATGCTTGCAGTCTGCGAATGCCATGAGGATCGCTTATGTCCACGCTGATGGAAGTGGTTTGGCCCAGGGAGGTGACGGCAGACGGAATGTCTACAACGGGTGTCGCCGATCGTACCACCAAAAACCCGATCAGCAAGACAACCAGCGCGAGGATGACAACGATGACTTTTCTCACATCCCAGTTTAGCTCCGGAGAGCCCGTCTTAGCTGCTCGCCAGAGATGCTCAATCGGGTTCCTGCAATCCTGCCTCGGAGCAGCGATTGGTCGTGCTCGTTTGAACTGCTCCTGGTCCTGCTTGCTGAGTACGTGAAGCGAACTCCGGCAGCAAACTCCGCCGTACGATCCGGGTGCAATTTGCTATTGGTTGGGGTGACTTTATTGTTTTTTAATCGTTTAGATCTGGTGCGGAAGGGGGGACTTGAACCATCTAACATCTTGAATCTACGCCATTTAGCACTTTTTGTACACGCACGAAATGCTAGAACCGCCCTTCGGACGGCTCTTGTGTACAAGATGTGTACAAAAGGCTTGCGCCGAACTCAGGCAGGAAGTCGAAACTCCCTGCCCTTATCTCCAGGCTGATCGCTTCATTAGATTGCCAGAACCTACACGGAAATCCTGTCACGCTGCCCGGCGCGAGTGATACTTCGCATGGACCCGGAGCAGTTCCGACAGAGGGATCCTCATGGTTTCGCGCTTGCGTTTATGGAGACCTTCCTTAGATCCGAAGATCAGGACGCCCTCTTCGTTTGCAAATATCCGGCGGACGGTATCGGCAGATACCTTCCACATTTCGCCTACCTCAAACACGGAGTAGTGTGGCTCTGTGGCTACGTTGGTTTGGGAAGCGGACTCAAACGGGATCACTGCGGCAGACGAAGCAGCGGACATCGAAGTACCTCAATCTTAGATTCAGGTTGGGTACTTCTGAACCGTCAAAACCTGTAACGACGGAGCTCCGGCGAACTATAGCCCACTGCCGGCAGGCATAAGAGAATCAGCATAGCCGAGAACATGATCGACTGTCTCTGATCCATGTACCCCGGCGTTGTGACAACTGACAAACTCGGGCTAAACCACGAATGCGGCCATTGAGGCCGCCTGGCTAAGCTGCACGGCACTTCGGAGCCCCAGTGGTGTCTAAAGATAACTGTCATCTCGTAGCAGGAAACAGGCAAGCTAACTGCTAGGGACTAATTCGTAAGTTTTCACTTCTACTGGAGGACGAACGAAAAACTCTAGGGCTCGGCCATCGGTAGCGCCGATACCAGTTGGAGATCGATCATCAATTGGATCCGTCGATCCACCTGATAGAACAGCGCCGTATTCTTGGCCGACAGTATCTTGCGGAAGGCCGGGACATACTTTAGCCGCAATTCAGACACCGACTGGTCAACGCCGATCCACTGCTTTATCGTACTGTCGGCCTGCGCGTCGCTCAGGTTGCCCTGGACCTGCAAGTATTGTTTGATCAAGTCATACTTCGTGTTGTTGATCCTGACCAGATCAGAAATGTACTGATCATAAAGCGGCCAAAACTTCGCGGCTTCGGCATCGGTAAGCTTCATGTTAGCGGTAATGACCTGTCTCCGCTGCTCGCGCAAGTTTTTCCGCAGCATCTGGATATCTTGATCGGACACGCCTTGGTCCTGTTGCGCCGGGGCGGGCTGGCCCGGGGGCTTAGAGGATTGACCTGGCGCGCTGCCCACACCGCAACAAAACACTATTGCGATCCCCATCATAAGAGTTACGGAACTGAAGTTCTTTATTAGGGGCATACACTCCTGCTCTCGTGGCTCGCGTAGCTTACTGCGAGTGCGTTGGGCCATTGTCACCCCACTTGGTGTTCGAGGCAACAAGCAATTCTTGATAGGCCTGAAGCGAGAAAAAACTGGCTGGCGGTGCGCGGGGAGGAAGATTCAGGTGCCCACAGGCACAGATATTGATGCGACTTCGCAGCCGACCCGTTGGTACTGATCCAGATCCCCATCTGGACTACTCCGAGCGAGGACCGCCATCTCGCCGAGCACTTTTCAATAATTTCGATCGCCTAGGCTGGAGTCCATCTTGAGATTGTTGGGCGCGTGATAATGCCGTTTATCACGTCGACGGCTCGGCATGCAGTCAGACGCTTATCTAGCGAGGCCGCGGTTTGATGCACAACCCTCTACGCAACAGCTTTCGAGTTTACGTTTATCGGCGCAACTGCGCCCGAGTCGGCAGCCGCACTTTGAGAGTCCCGCTCGTGGCGCCAATCTGGGTCGGCTGATCGGGTGAGTAGTGCAGGATTGCTGCGAGCGGTCGCATCAAAAGCTGGTGATTTCGGGGCGGAGCACGAAACCTGCTGTGTGACCTTTTACGATCATGCGATTACAGGGAATCAATGGGCTATTGGGCAGACTGTATAGCTAACAATCCGACCGAAATCGAAACAACATCCCAGCCGGTTTCTGGCTAGTTGCCTTCGCATCAAACAATTCGGGTGGTCAGTTGTGAAAGTCCTCGTTTCTTCAGAACTCACGCCTATTTGTGCATCACACTCTCTTTGCCAACTGACACTCGACTTCCGTATTGTTCCTCATCCGCCAGATAGACAATCAATTAATCAACAATAGGCTGTGGCTGTTCTCTCGCAAGGATCTTTGCTGATCTCTTTTTCGACGTCTGGTGCTACAGCAACTTCGCGTACTCGGCTTTGGCTTGCTTATAGACGGGGATGTCGGGATCGGCGTCCTTCCAGATGGTGAGGAAATTCTGATATGCGATACGAGCCTTGTCGCGGGCTGCGGGATCGTTGGCTGCGTCGAGGGCATAAGCCCGAGCCAGTCCGAGTCGGGCCAGCGCGCCCCAGGGAAAATTCTGCACCAGGCCATAGTGGTCAACGAACTTCTGAAACTCCGCTGCCGCCGCCCTGCCGTCGTGCAACATGAGATAGGCTTCCCCACGCAAGTAAGCCGGGCATAGGAACACGCTGGCCTGCGCGGGCCAGGCCAGTTCCATAGTGCTCGTTACCTGCAATTGTTCAAGGGCCAGGCTCGGGTCTTTACGATCCAAAGCGACAGCCGCCCGGATGGTGGGCAACCAATACTTCTGCACTAGCGTGTCCACTGGGAATTGCTTGTCGAGTTCAGCCGCCAGCTTCTCTGCCGCTGCGGTATCTCCCGCTCGTGCCAGCGCCAGCGTGGCCAATACCCTCACGTCACGATTTGGGGCCAGCTTCAATGCGGCATAGGCTTCGACGCGTGCCTGCTCCCGGTTACCCGCCTCGACTTCGCGTAGTGCTGCCGACGCCTGGTAGATTGCGGCGGTTTCTTTGGCATCGTTGTGCTCGGCTGAATCCGTCGCCCGCCGGGTCAACTCGTGCGCGGCCTTCAATTTGCCATGCCAGCCTTCGGTATCCGCTTGCATGGCCAGCAACATGTCTTCCTCGGGCTTACCCATGGCGGCTGAAAGCAACTTGGCCATCTGGGCCGAATCCCCCTTCAGAAAAGCCAACGGGTAGCGGTATTGCAGCAGGTATTCCTCGCCCGCCTGCCCATACATCGCCTCCGCTTCGTCCAGCCGGTTCAGTTCAACGTAGTCGTAGCCGAGATTGACATAGACGCTCCGGTTCTCCAGTTCCAGCGGCATTGCCTTCCGGTGTTCCTTCACCGTCTGCTCAAGATTTCCGAGAATGCGGTAAATATCTCCCAGGGAAAGGTAAGCATATGCGTCTCTTGGGTAAGTCTGGGTCCAAAGCTCGTAGACTTGAATAGCTTTTTCGAGTTCCCCTGTAGCCATCACGTAGTAGGTTCCCTCGATCAGGAACCGCTCGCGCTCGCTTACATTCTGGCGTAGGTCGTAAGCCTTCCGGGCGTTCTCCTGCGACCGCCCGATTTCACCGAGGCCGTCGTAGGCAGACGCCATAGCTCGGTAGGCCGTGGCAAAATTCGAGTCGAGTTCCACTGCCCGCGCAAAGAAGGGTAGAGCGGCGGCGTCCCCTTTGGCGAGCTTTGCTTTCCATCCCAGACTGTAAGCTTGCAACGCCTCCAGCGAAGGCGTAGTCGCTGCTGCCAGAGGAGTGGCGTACTTCTCGATCGAGGGGTGCGGTTCTCCCAGCTTGCTGCGCAACGCGCTCGCGGCTGTGTCCAACGCCACGAGCACCGCGTCCTTGCCCGCCGCCGTCTCCTGCACCTGCGCCAGCACGTCCTTCGTGTTGCAATCCTCCGCCTTCAGACCAATCACATACTCGTTGCCCAACTGCGCAATCGAGCCAGTCACAACGGCCCTGCTGCGGGTGCGCAGACAAACCTCGCGTGCGACGGTTGCTGTCAGCCGATCATCAGCGGAGTGCTCCATCAGCTTCAATGTCTCATTCACCTGGCTGCCGGAAACCAGGTCGAGAAACGGCGTCTGCGCCAACTGGATGGTCAACGCCTGCTTTAATGCGTCGTCGAAAACCGCATCCCCGGTTTTGTTGTCAAAGTCGGCGACGACAATAGTGTCCTTGTCGGTAAGTTTGGGCTTATTGTGCGAACGCCAGTACAGCCCGCCAGCCACTGCAAAGACTGCGAGCAGCGCCGCCCCAGCCCATATCCAGACTTGACGCGCTCGTGCTCGTTTTCCGCTCCTGACTTCTTCCAACTCAGCGCCCATTTTCGCCGCTGACTGGTAGCGCCGCTCCCGGTCTTTTTCCAGCGCCTTGTTGGTGATTCGTTCCAACTCTCGCGGGAGTGTGGAATTCAATTCGCGAATTGGGATCTGCGGCTGCTTGACGATTGCGTCGTGTACGATCTCCGCTGTTTCACCATCGAAGGCACGCAGGCCGCTTGCCATTTCGTAGAGCACCAACCCAAAGGAAAACAAGTCGCTGCGAGCGTCCAGTTTTTCGCCGCGCACTTGCTCCGGCGACATGTAGCCCGCAGTGCCCATCGCCGAACCAGTGCGGGTCAAGGTTGCATCGCCTCCGGCCAGGGTGGTCTGTTTCTGCTCATCGCCGATGCTATTTTGCAGACGTTTATCTTCTGCTTCTCTTTCGATCTCGCTGACCGCAGTCGCGAGTTTCGCCAATCCGAAGTCGAGAATCTTGCACACGCCCTTGCTGGTAAGAAAAATGTTCGCCGGCTTGATGTCGCGATGAATAATGCCCTGCTCGTGTGCTGCTTGCAGACCACCGGTAACCTGAAGCGCGATGTCCAGCAGGTCTTCAAGCGGCAGTCCCGCTCCTCCTGCAGCATGCAATCGGTCGCGCAAGGTCTCGCCCTGCAACGATTCCATCACCAGGAAGGGTTGCCCTTCGTGTTCTCCGAACTCGTAAATGGTGCAGATATTGGGGTGGTTTAATGACGAAGCCGTCTGCGCCTCACGCTCGAAGCGCTGTAGGGCTCGTTCGTCCGTCGCCATCTCTTCCGGCAGAAACTTCATGGCGACCCGGCGGCCCAGCTTGATGTCCTCGGCGCGATAGACCACTCCCATGCCGCCGCCGCCAATAATCTCCAGCACGCGGTAATGCGATACGATTTTTCCGGTCAGAACTGTTGCTATGGGTTGAAGCCGTGCCGCAGCGGCAGCCCCACCTCCTGCTTGAGCAACCACCTGACTAGCAGAATCTGCCACAGCTATTCGCTCTACCGGCACCATCAACCGATAGCCACGACTGGCCACGGTGGCAATGTATTGCGGCTCGCCGGCGGAGTCGCCGAGTGCCTTGCGCAGCTTTCCAATGGCCACGTTAATACTGTGATCGAACTCGACGATGGTGTCGTTCGGCCAGAACTTCTTCTGAATCTCCTCACGCGTGACCATCGCGCCTTCGCGCTCGATCAACAGGAGTAGTAACCGGAACGGCTGCTGCGAAAGGACAATCCTGCTTTCGGGGCGACGACCGGTCACGGCCGCCGAATACAGTTCCCCGCCCTTGAGGTCGAGTTCAAAGGCGCCGAAGCGGACGCGAGCTGGCGCTGGGTCCTTCAAGATGGCCAAGTTGAGGACAGTGCACGAAGTGTACTACTGCCCTCGTGGAGTTCCTATCGATTTTCCGCATTTGGGAATTGAAAACCTTTTTGATCAGCACGCCCATCAGTAACGGAACGCCTGCTTAAGATCATTTTTTCTCAATCGTTTAGCCACAATGACCCAACGATGACCCGAAAATGACCGTCGGTGCATTGCCGGCAAAACCCGCTTAGCGCAGACTCGCGGCGTTCCTTCGCGGTGTGGGTTAAATGCGACCTGAGACGCTCCTGGCGGTGCTTTCAGGTTTCCAGCTTCAAATCGAAAACTGAGGATGGACAACTATGGAACGACTCCAGTTGCCCATCTCTGAGATTTATCAGACGGGCGCGGAATCTCCGCGGTACCGTCTCGGCCCAGCGAGACCGGCTATACCGAGGAGACATAGAATGCAACTTCGTCGACTTTCCATCCTGGCCGTAGCCGTTGCTACGACTCTGCTTTCCACCCTTAGCTTCGCTCAGTCCTCGCCGCCCGTGGGCGACGTTCTGACCTACAGCAATTACCCAACTACGAACTATGGCTCGTACACCTCCCTGTTCGTGCAAAAAGGTACAGTCACTTCCGCCAGCTACATCAAATTCAACCTGGCGACCCTTCCTACTGGAGTAAGCGTGAGCAAAGCGACGCTGCGCCTGTTCGTGAACCAAGTCGCCGCGCCAGGCAGCTTCGACGTCTACCAGCTCAACACCAGTTGGGCTGAGAGCACGCTCACCTATAACAACGCACCTGCCCTGGGCACGTCGGCGACCGGCAACCATCCCGTTGCCTTCACCGCCAATACTCTGAACCAGTTTGTAGTGATCGACATTACCGCTCTGGTGCAGGGATGGGCGAACGGCAGCATTACCAATAACGGCTTGGCCCTGGCGCTGACCACCAGCGCGGGCGCAGTGGCCTTCGATAGCAAGGAAAGTATCTATACCAGCCATCAACCGGAGTTGGAGATCGCTCTGACTGGACCAGCCGGGCCGGAGGGTCCGCAAGGACCGCAGGGCCCGACCGGTCTTACGGGGCCTGCCGGCCCCACCGGGGCGACAGGTGCAACTGGAGCTACCGGACCGCAGGGCCCGATCGGGTTGACCGGCCCGACGGGAGCAACTGGAGCTACCGGACCGCAGGGCCCAATTGGTTTGACAGGCCCGATGGGAGCAACCGGCGCGACTGGCCCACAAGGACCGATTGGTCTGACAGGCGCACAAGGCCCAGCCGGAACCAATGGCACGAACGGAGCCAACGGCACCAGCTTCACGTTCAGAGGTACGTTCAACTTAGGCCAGAGTTATAGCGTGAACGACGTAGTCGCCGATACAAACGGCTCTTCCTATATCGCAATCACGGCCAATAACGGGGCTTCCGACCCGGCCAACGATCCCACTGACTGGACGTTGATGGCACAGGCAGGCACTGCGGGGGCGGCTGGACCTGCCGGACCGGCGGGAGCTGCTGGAGCCACTGGGCCCATGGGTCCACAAGGTCCGCAGGGACAAACCGGAGCCACGGGAGCGCAAGGACCGATTGGCCTGACCGGCGCACAAGGCCCAGCCGGAACCAATGGCACGAATGGAACCAACGGCACTAACGGCACCAGCTTCACCTTCAAGGGAACATTCAATTTAGGTCAAAGCTACAACGTGAACGACGTGGTCGCTGATGCCAACGGCTCTTCCTATATCGCAATCACGGCCAATAACGGGCCCTCCGATCCGGCCAACGATCCCACCGATTGGACACTGATGGCGCAGGCAGGCACTCCCGGCGCAAGCGGACCTGCCGGGCCTGCTGGATCGCAGGGACCAGCCGGACCAATGGGAGCAACCGGTGCGCAGGGTCCTCAGGGAGCCACGGGAGCAACCGGTGCGCAGGGACCGCAAGGCCCGACGGGAGCTATCGGAGCACAAGGCCCACAGGGCCCACAAGGTGCGCCCGGTGAAGGGCTGACAGAGTACCGGGCAGCGCTGATGCAGTGGTACACCAAGACTTACGCTGTGGGAAGTAATCCCCTCGGTGTTGCTTTCGACGGAAGCAATATCTGGGTGATCAACGCAAACGACGCTACTGTTACCAAGATGGTGGCCAGCACTGGCGCGATCGTTGGTACCTACAGTGTCGGTGTCTATCCCTATAGCATCGCCTTTGACGGAACGAATATCTGGGTAGCCAACGCAAACCCCAACACCGTCACCGTGCTGACAGCCAGCACCGGCGCTCTCGTCGGCACCTACCCCGCAGGGAACAACCCGCTCGGCTTGGCCTTTGACGGAACCAACATGTGGGTCACAAATAATGGCAGCAACTCAGTCACGAAGCTTTCCCCCACTGGCGCGACGCTCGGGAACTACCCTGTGGGAGCCAATCCTCGCCGTGTGGCCTTTGACGGAACATACATATGGGTAGCGAACAACGGCGGTGGAGCAGGCAACACCGTCACCAAGCTGCAAGCCAGCAACGGCGCTGTCATCGGCACCTACACTGTGGGATTAGGCCCGTTCGGTATAGCGTTCGACGGAACCTATATCTGGGTGGCAAACCAGGCTAGCAACCCAGCCACTGTGAGCAAGCTGTTAGCCAGCACCGGCGCGCTCGTGGGCACCTATAATGTGGGTACCAGTCCCTTCGATGTGGCATTCGACGGAAGCTACATCTGGGTTGTAAGCGGGAACGGAGGCAACAGCGTCTACAAGCTGAATCCCAGCACCGGCGCAACGGTAGCCACCTATCCTGTGCAGAGCAACCCTTTTGCTATCGCCTCTGACGGAACCAACATCTGGGTGACGAATACCAGCAGCAGTTCAGTGAGCAAGATAGGCGCAACCAAATAACATCCGCTGCAACAATTCTCCCACTCAGGCTTCATCGCCTGGGTGGGGATTTTTTCTTGGTTTCGTTTTGACGCCTGGCGCAACACCAAAAGTACCAAGTTCCGGTGTCAGCCCAAGACTTGCGTCGCCTTCATCGACATTTGACTCAGGGATAGGCGAACGTGATTGCTAGGGGGAATGCCGACGACGAGGCGTGACACCAAGGAGCAACCTGTTCAGTCAGCGCGAGATCACACCCGCATGAAATAGAAAGGCACCAAGTCCTGTTGTGGGGAGTTGGGATAACTCGCATCAAAAGCTGATGTCTATGGGCAAGCCGAACGCCGGCTCGCCCGCGGCGCACAATCAGGCACTTACTGGCGTCGTTTCCTGAGGGTGATTGGGCAAGCAGTAGAATGCTCGCTGAGCAGTTCCCTTACTTAACTTGAGCCGTTGGCATCCCTGCGACCAGGACAATCCGATCGTGTCGGCTGTCGCTGAGGTAGAGCGTGACCTGATACGCCAGCGGTCCGCGCCGGCCTACGCGATGCGCGGGCAAAAGGAAAGGAGTTTGGAAGGTCGCACGCCCAAGTCGATGCTCGCCAATGTCCTTGCCACCTGTCCGCCCGGCCCGTATTTCCTAACGCGATAATGTATTTTGTCGAGATAAAGTCCAGATCCGCGTGTCGACAGCAGGAATGCCAGGCTATCGAATCACAGAGGTTCTTCGCTCTCGCTAGAGAGGCGCAATTCTGGCAGGCTGGCAGAGCAAGAGATCAGTATTTCATCAACTTCGCTTCGACTCGACAACTCAGACTGTCCGAACAGCTGACCGCAGCTGTCCACGAAACCATTTGTGAGCAGGTTCATTGGTGAGGCGCGGATGCCATGCCATGAAATACGGAAAGGACTTGATCTCGCGAGGCGCTTCCAAAACGCGCACACCCGCCATGACCGCGGTCATCTCTGCCAATCTGCGTGGCACGGTGAGAACCAAGTCAGTTTGCGCGACGGCGAAGATCGCGGGCACAAAGAATGGCAGAGTAAGCGCGACCTGCCGTTTTGCGCCAAACTGTGACAGAGCGCGATCCACCAAAGCCTGTTGCCCCTCCCGTATCTCGACCAGGACGTGCTGAAATTCCAGATATTGTTTCAGCGTAAGACGACGAGCACGAATCCGTACAGCCGCGCCAACGAGACAAACAAAATCCAAGGTAAAGAGCGTTTCGGACGCCAGGGAAGGCGGCGCTTCTTCTGCACAAAGAAACGTATTGATTCTTCCCGCCGCGACATCCTCATACGTCTCAGCCCCAGACGCGGACACTTCCAGCTTTACGTGAGTCGCTGTCCTCCGCACGCTCGCCAAGAGCGATGGCAGCACAATCATCGAGGCATGGTCGCTCATGGCCACCCGAAATACTTCCTGGCTGCGGGCTGGATCGAATTTTTCCCCTCGCACCATACCCTCAAGCCGGGGCATGAGCGATTCCAACTCCCGCAGCACGCCTTCTCCCCGCACTGTGCGCTCATAGCCGCTGCCGTTACGAACAAGAAGAGGGTCCTCGAACATATCGCGTAACCTCTCCAGCGCCCTGCTCATCGCCGACTGACTCAAGAAACTCCGCTTCGCGGCACGGGTGACGTGACACTCCTCCAACAGCGCATGGAGGGGATAGATGAGGTTCAGATCCAGGTTGCGTAAATGCACATCACGCATGAGTAACATTCTAACAATGCATGGACCAGATAGCGCGCCCGGGTATCTAAGAAAACGCAAGCATGCGCTTCTACACGTTCGGGCAAGAACGCAGGCGAAAAAAGGAGAACACATGATCCGCACTAACGTTTGGACGAAGGTACTCGCAAATGTTCTTTTGACCGCACTCACCGCCGTCGCTCAGCCGTCAGATCGATTGCCGACGACGGACGCGGAGAAGATCGCGGACGCATTGCGCGCAGGTCCCGCGTTTATCACAAAAGATGCGACGCTGTTCGACTGGCCGTCCTCACCAAAAGGCGAATACCGTGTTCTTCGCAAAGGCACAAACGACTGGACCTGCCTGCCGGGTATTCCCGGGTATCCTCACGACGAGCCAGGATGCTTCGATCCAACATTCCTGCGGTGGATGCAGGACAGCCTTGCCGGCCGCACCCCGCAGATTGATCGCATCGGCATCTCCTACATGTATGTCGGCGCTTGGGTGAAGTCGGCGAAAGGCTCTTCTGGCCAGGAGTTTCATGTGGGTCCGCACCTGATGGTTGTAAGTCCGCATCAGGATGACTTCCAAGGATTCAATCGTGACGGATCAAATGGCATGCCCTACGTGGCACATCTGCCAGGCCACACCGAGTTGTACCTAGTTATGCCGATTCGAGAGTGGGATGAGCGATAACTTGCCTCACGAGCAAAGACGTGCATAGGCAAGAATCGCTTTTAGCCATTGCGTAGCTCTAAATGTAACCAGGAATCCCCCCAAAAAGGAGGTCGGAAGAAAATGACTTGGCTGAATGATTTAGGTCGCCGGAGCTTTCTGAAATTTGCGGTGGCGATTGGCGGCGCTTCCACGCTGCGAGCTTTGCCAAACGTCGCTGGCGCTCAGAATACATCACTCCAGACTGATACCCCAGCTATAACACTTCAGGACGTACCGCTTAATTCCGAAACAAAGCTGACCATAGAGCGCCGCGGGGCAGATCGTCCTTATTGGCATCAATCGTCCTTACATCCAGAACCGCATTGATCCTGAGACTTTCGAAAAACTGGCCGAAGCCTATTACCAGTATGACCACGATCCCTCGCTGCGCGCCGCGATTCTATTTGGCCACGGGGAGAACTTTTCAAGAGGGATCGACGTTGGAGGATTTAAGTCGCTCGCAGGGACGGGCAAGCCCTGGATCGCGAGCACTGGGACGATAGACCCTCTTGCCAAGCGTGCTCCGCACCTCACCAAGCCTCTGATCGTGGTTACGCATGGCGATACCTGGAATATGGCCCATGAATTCCATCTTGTTGCCGACATCCGGATTGCTTCAGCCGACACCCGCTTCGGCCAGGATGAGAATACGCATGGACGCTTTCCCGGAGGCGGATCGACCGTCCGGTTCCCGCGGGAAGTAGGATGGGGAAATGCCATGCGCTACATGCTGACCGGAGATCACTGGAGTGCTGAAGAGGCATATCGTATGGGTGAAGTGCAGGAGATAGCTCCGGATGCGAAGGAAGCGCTAAAGGCCGGCATTCGAATGGCGAACAAGATCGCCGCGTGTGGTCCGCTCGGAATTAAAACAACACTGCTTTCCGCCCATCTTGCCATTGATCCGACTGAGGAAGTGGCATTGTCAAAACTCGACGCGCAATTTGGAGCCCTTTTCCACACGCAGGACTTTCTAGAAGGCGTGAAGGCAGAGGCGGAAGGCCGAAAGCCGGTCTACCAGGGAAAATAAGCAGCACGTGTTGGGGGGTTGCAGCTAATACATGGAGGTGGATGATGCCCGAGGTCGATCACTACGACATTCTCGTTATTGGCAGTGGAGAGTCCGGAAAGCAACTGACGTGGACCCTGGCGCAAGCGGGCCACCGCACAGCGGTGGTGGAGCGTAAGTACATCGGCGGATCGTGTCCGAACATTGCCTGCTTACCCAGCAAGAACGTGATTCGCAGCGCCAAGGCCAACTGGTTCGCCCGCCATGGTGCGGAATATGGGATCCAAGCGGGACCCGTGTCGACTGACATGAAAGGCGTACTCGCCCGCAAGCGAAAGATGGTGGAAGGCCAGATTCAGTTTCATCTCGATCGCTTCAAGGCCACAGGAGCGGAATTAATCAAGGGTGTGGCCCGATTCGTGGCTCCGAAGACGGTTGAGGTGCAACTGAACGAGGGTGGCCGACGGACGATCACAGGCGACCGGGTCTTTCTCGACCTGGGATCGCGCGCGTTGATTCCGGATATTCCAGGCCTCGCTGCTGCAAAATCCATGACTCACGTGGATGCTCTCGATCTCGACCGTTTGCCGGGACACGTGATCGTCCTCGGTGGAGGATACGTGGGTCTTGAACTGGCGCAGGCCCTGCGCCGCTTCGGGTCCGCGGTGACGGTGATAGAGCGTGGTAGGCAGCTCGCCGCAGCGGAAGATCCCGATATTGCGCAGGCGGTTTTGGAGAGTTTCCAAAACGAAGGAATCGAAGTGTTGCTCGAGACACAAGTGCGCGAAGTGGAGGGTCTCTCTGGACAGAAGGTTCGAGTCCGTGCCGAAAACAGCCACGGCAGCCAGACCATAGAGGGAACGGATCTGCTGATCGCTGCTGGACGAACGCCGAACACGCAGGGGATCGGGCTGGAAACAGCAGGAGTCGAACTGGACGCGCGCGAGTACATCAAGGTGAACGAGCGCCTGGAAACCACTGCGGCGGGCGTTTGGGCCATGGGCGATTGCGCCGGGAGCCCGCAGTTCACGCACGTCGCCTACGACGATTTTCGCGTGGTTCGCGACAACCTGAACGGGGGCAGCCGCACGACCCGAGAACGGCTCATCCCGTACTGCATGTTCACCGATCCCGAGCTCGCGCGAGTTGGTTTGAACGAATCCGAGGCGAAGAAGCGCGGCATCGCCTATCGTCTGGCCAAGATACCCATGGCGGACGTCCTGCGAGCCGTCGCGCTTGTCGAAACTCGGGGTTTTGTGAAGATGTTGATCGACGCACATAGCGACCGCATCCTGGGAATCACCGCGTTTGGTGTTGAAGCGAGTGAGATGGTCGCGGCAGTCCAGACGGCAATGTTGGGTGGGTTGTCGTATACAGTGCTGCGCGATGCGATTTTCACGCATCCCACTGTCTCTGAGGGGTTGGTCTTCTTGCTGGCGAGCGTCTCCTCAGAAGCTGTGCAACACGCCTAAGCGGGTCGAGTGCGTTCGATACTATAAAGGAGACGCTGCCATGCCACTCGCTCGAATCGATCTTGCAGAGGGTAAGACCACCGACTACCGCAAGGTCATCGGCGAGGTGGTCTATGACGCACAGGTTGAAGTCTTGAAGGCGCCGCAGGCCGATCGCTTCCAGGTCATCACAGAGCATCCAGTCCAGGATTTCATCTTTGATCCGAGCTACCTGGGCATCCAGAGATCGAAAGATTGTGTGTTTATCCAAGTCACCCTCAATGCTGGGCGAACGGTGGATCAGAAACGTGCTTTTTACAAAGCTATCGCCGACGGACTGCACGAGCGTCTCAGCCTGCGCCGGGAAGATGTGATGATTTGTCTGGTTGAAGTCAGCAAAGAGAACTGGTCATATGGCAACGGAGAAGCCCAATACGCGAAATAGGCTGACGGAACAGGAAACTGGAGGGCCCGGATGACTGGCGGGTCTGTAACGCGAAGGCCAGAGGCAAATCGGATTGGCGCCACGGGAGACGAACGTTGCTTCATAAGAAGCCAACAACAGTAAACGTAGAGGAGGGGTGTCCATGCCATTCGTAGAAGTATTCACAGGGGAAGAACTGTCAGACGCGGTACGCGCCAAGCTTGCCGAATCTCTGTTGGTTACGATGATGAAGCTCGAAATCGGCCACCCAACCGATCATGCACGGGCGATCGGTTGGGTATGGTTCCACACTCTGCCTGGAACTTCATGGGCAGTAGGCGGTCGGTTTGATAACACTTATATCAAGGGTAGAAAGATGGGATACGCTCGAATCATTGCTCCCGAAGGCATCCTGAACCGTGAACTCAAGTCGAAGGCGCTGGCCGAAGTCACGAAAAACCTGCGTAACGCGATGGGTGCCGAAGATGGCGATGACGCCTCTGGAATTTTCGCAATCTACGAGGAGGTCCCTGCCGGGCACTGGGCTAATGGGGGGAAGATTCTGTCTCTCAACGAACTGCTCAAGCAGATGGGCGGCGATGTATCAGAGGAGAGGAAAAACGAGATGAAAGCACTGTTCGACGGTCGAGCTGCATAGAAGGAGCATTTGGCGTTCCTCCTTCGAGATTTACATACATGGCGACGATCGCCTGCTTGCCCTCTCGCCGCGTGATGATCCCGTTTATCACGCGGGGTATGATAACGTCCTTTATCATTCGCTACTGGCTTTAACAAGCAGCAACGGGTTGCTGATTCACTTATCCGAGATGCCGACAACACGTCCAAGTGACTTCTCCGAACCGGACTTCTGGCCCGCGTCGACGGGGCTCTGCCCCGGCCGATACATTCAGAGTCGTCGAACTGGTCTCAATTCACGAGAAGGCGATTTTTTCGCCAGTGAGAATGTAGCCGCGATTAGCTTCAGGATTACCGACAACACATTCGAATGGTGGTTTTTTCGTGACGGCTTTCTTAGACGGCGAGACGGAGCGCCGACTTTGGTAACTAGCGATTACTACTTGGAATTTGGCAGGAGCCCCCATCGTTTCCCACGACAGATTCGAATTAACCATGAGATGGGACAGAAGCCGAGGGCAGGCCTTACCTGCCCTCTCGAACGCGAGTGTGTTCCTTAGCTTCGCAGGTTCACTACCAAACCCGCATCTATTCCGCACTCATCGCCGCAGCTAGAGGTACCCATACGCGCCCGTGCAGCGACTGCTGAAGCAGCTTACGCACATTCTCAGGGAGTGCGTGGGTCGTCACCGGCAGACTGCCGTTCTGTACTCCCAGCGCGCCGCGCCCAGGGTTACCTGTGCCACGGACCGGGATTGCCAAGAAGCCATGAATGTCGCCGGTGCTTTGAACTAAGGCAAAACCCACGACCTCCCCAAAGGAATTGATTCCGTACCCATGCAACAGGTACAGAGGCGAGTTCGGCGGAATGAGACTGTTGAGGTCGGTCATCACTCCATTCTGCCAAAGGAAGGCTCTTAGATTTCCATGCGCGTCAATTGAGACGCCAGTCACTTGTCCTCGGTTGTTGATGGCGAGCGCGGCGCTCATCACGTCTCCCGACAGTGTGCCCATATCGCTGATGACGCCGTTCTGCCAGATAAAGGCGTGCTGGTATTGGTCCCCGGCCAAGTCCGAGGCTCCGACGACCTGCTCGATATCGTTGATGGCAAAGCCGGCATTGTTGAAGCTCCCTCCTAGATTGCCGAGATTGATCGGCACAGTCCCGTCGCGCCACAGCAGCGCGTGCTTGGGCGCGAGCGCAACGCCGTATCGGGGATCGAAGGGCGCGCACGTGCCGGACGCGCCGACCGCTTCGCCGCGGTTGTTGATCCAGAACGCGCCTCCCTCAAGGTCGCCGGAATGGACGGGAAGCGCTTGGATGCGGCCGTACGTCCACACGACAGGCCTGAATTGCAGTACTTGCGGCCGGGGACAGTTCGGGTCAATCGTGGGGTTTTCGGCGTAGCCCGCGATCTGACCTGAGTCGTTGAGGGCGCCGCCCTGAGCGTTGTTGCCGCCCAGTGTATCCAGCGGCGTCATGATCCCATTTTGCCAGGAGAATGCGAGACAGATGAGATCGGTGCCGAAGCCGCAGAAATCCTCGCCATTGGGGTCGAGGGTCGAGGTCTCGGCCAGACCCGTTGCCTGCAGTGACTCATTGGGACCCTCGTACGCCACGCTGTTCGTTCCGCCAAGCGTACCCAAGTCGGTGAAGACTCCGTGGTTCAGGACAAAGGCATGCGTGGCCGTGTCGCCGAGAATGGTCGAGAATCCATCGATCTGTCCTCGATCGTTGATGCCATAAGCGACGCTGAAGGTCCCGCCCAGTGTGCCCAGGTCGATGACGGCATATGGTGGCGGGTAAGAAGCGTTGTCTTGAATGGCTGGATGTTGCTGCGCCTGACCCGAGCCGACGAAAAACGTCAGCGCCAGGCCAATGCACTTGAGGCGAAACAAATTGGATATCCAACGATGAGCTTTCATTTTCAATCTCCTCCTTAATTGATCCAGCGGGCCCTGGATGACAGGAGACGAGTGTTCGAATTCCTGTAACTCGGACCGTTGCAGCAGCGACGGCACGCAAATCTGGATTGGGCCGTTGGCCAGCTGCCACAGGTGCAGCTTGCCGGTGTCCAGCCAGTGCTGGAGCTGGGCCGTTGTGGCTGCGTCTGCCAGGCTCTCCTTGGTGAGGTTGATAACGTTTACTTCGGCGCGACAGTCGGGACACCAGGCGAGAACGGCTCTTGCCCGGCGAATGACCATCAGCGTGTCGGTCTCAACGGTGATCCTGGTTGTCTTCAGCATCGTGGCCCGCTCCGTTGGGTGCATCACTGCTGCAACCGCTGCATACAGGCGCATCGTGCGTGAAGAGGGGATCAAAAGTCCTCAAGGCGGGCCTCAAACCTTCTCAAAGGCCCTCAAATGGATCTTGCTAGCAAAAAGAAAAGGGAGTTGCGGGATGTAGGCAGGCCTGTTGCCGGGCCGGAAATCGTGGTAGATTGCCGTGCTAACGCCCTTCGCGGCACCTCTGCGGCCGGAGGCAATCCTTCAACGTTGGACTGGAACTGAGCATGGCTACGGGTACGAAGGTTCTGTACGAATTCGGCCCCTTCCGGCTCGACCCCGAGAAGCAGGTTCTGCTGCGCGGTGACCAGCCGGTAGCCATTACTCCAAAGATATTCGAAACCCTGCTGGTGCTCGTCCGCCACAGCGGAGAGATCGTTCCGAAGGATGAGCTTATGAAAGAGCTGTGGCCGGATGCTTTTGTCGAGGAAGCAAATCTTAGCCAGAGCATCTTCATGCTACGCAAGGCGCTGGGCGATACGCCCGAGGACCGTCGCTACATTGTGACCCTTCCGGGGAGGGGGTACCGCTTTGTGGCCGAGGTCCGCGAGGTGGTGCCCGACGGCGGCGACGTGATCATCGCGAGCCACTCCCAGTTGGTCGTGGAGCAGAGCCCAGTTGCGCCGAACGACGCGGTGCCCGCCCTTCCCGCCGGGGCCAAGCGCAAATTGGGTTGGAAGCACCTGGTTTCGATTGCAGCACTGGTTGGCTTGCTGATCATCGCTGCGGTTGTTTTTCTTCACCGGCGTCGAATCGTTGCATTGGGCGAAAAAGACTTCGTTCTGATCGCCGACTTCACGAATACCACGGGCGATCCCGTCTTCGATGGCACGCTGCGGCAAGGTCTGGCGGTGCAGCTCGAGCAGTCGCCTTTTCTCAGCCTGGTATCCGACAAACGCATCCAGCAGACCCTGCGCCTGATGGGCCAACCACCCGATGCGCGAGTGACGCCCGAAATCGCTCGCGAAGTTTGCGAGCGGACCGGAAGTGCGGCGGTGCTTGACGGCTCGATCACGAGCCTGGGGAGCCGATACGTGATTGGGCTTCGTGCCAGCAATTGCCACACCGGAGACGTGCTGGCCGACGAGCAGGTGCAAGCCGACAGAAAAGAAGATGTATTGAACGCGTTGGGTCGGGCTGCCAGCCGATTCCGAACACGAGTTGGGGAGTCGCTCGCCACGGTTGAGAAGCACAACACTCCGCTCGCTGAGGCGACCACGCCCTCACTTGAAGCTTTACAGGCTTACAGCATGGGATGGAAAGCTCTCTCGGCAACAGGTGAGGCCGCTGCAGTGCCATTTTTCAAACGCGCTATCGAGATTGACCCCAAGTTCGCGATGGCGTATGCGGCGCTTGGGCTTATGTATGGCGGCACCGGTGAATCGGCACTCTCTGCGGACAGCACCGGCAAAGCTTATGAACTACGGGATCGCGCCAGCGATAACGAGAAGTTCTTTATCGACGCTTCTTATGAGGGACGGGTCACGGGAAACCTGGAAAAGGCGCAACAGACCTGTGAGGCGTGGGCGCAAACTTATCCTCGTGAATGGCTCCCGCACGGGTATTTGTCAGGATTCATCTATGATGTTTTCGGCGAATATGAAAAGGCGCTTGAGGAATCCAAGAAGGGTCTTCAACTCGATCCCGACAATCCGGTTTCCTATGACGTTCTCGCTTACAACTATGAATACCTCGACCGCTTGCCGGACTCCGAGAAGGCGCTTCAGCTTGCCTCCCAACGCGGGGTGGAAATCCCTGAATATACTTTCCATCGATATGATCTTGCTTTCCTAAAAGGTGACAAAGCAGGAATGGCAAAGGAAGTGGTGTTGGCTCAGGGAAAATCCGGGGCCGAAGACTGGATCGCATACCACGAGGCTTTCGCCTTAGCGTACATCGGCCAACTGACGGCAGCAAACACTATGGCGCGTCGCGCGGTGGACTTGGCTCAACAATCAGGCGATGAGGAAAGAGCGGCCCTCTTCATGGCCGGGGCAGCACTAAGTGAGGCCTTTCTTGGGAATGCGCCTGCGGCACAACGTAGCGCAGCAGCAGCACTTGCGATTTCCAAAGACCGCGAGGTGGAGTATGGGGCCGCGCTTGCGCTGGTTCTCTCCGGAGATTCTTCCCGTGCTGCAACGTTGACAAACGATCTGGAAGAGCGGTTCCCAGAGGACACCTCGGTGCGATTCAGTTACGTGCCGACGCTGCGCGCACTTCTAGCGCTAAAGCGTGGTGCACCTGAGAGAGCCATCGACTTGCTGCAAGTCTCGGTTCCTTACGAATTGGGCGCGCCCCGAAGCAGCATGCATGGTTTTTTCGGAGCGTTTTATCCGGTCTATGTGCGCGGCGAGGCCTACTTGGCTGCGCACCAGGGCACCGAAGCCGCCACAGAATTCCAGAAGATTCTCGATCATCGCGGTGTCGTAGTTAGCGATCCCGTCGGTGCGCTAGCGTATCTGCAACTGGCTCGCGCATACGAATTGTCAGGAGATAGCGCAAAGGCAAAATCGGCATATCAGCAATTCCTTGCGCTGTGGCGAGATGCCGATCAGGACTCACCCATCCTCAGACAAGCTAAAACGGAATACGACGCGCTGCACTGACAGAAGTACCGCCTGTGGCCAGGCAACAATCGCGACCTTTGCCACTCCCAATTTGTCAGAGGGTAATGGACAATTCTGAAGCTGAGTGTCAATTGACGAAAACAGCGCGTTGCATGAATTGGGCGCTTGTCGGCAAAAAGAGGACTTCCGAAAGACCGGTCACTGATTGTTGGTGCTTAGTCGACAAAGCAGAACTTGGCCCCAACCGGCTTATGGGAGGTTTACTCAACATAAGTCGGCCAGCACCCGGCAACCCCATCGGCACCGCCACTTGGATGTAAAACGACTTACGCGCGGGTGTGGCGCATTGAAAGCGCGGGTCCGTCACACTTCCACGCGTCGCCGACTACTCGACCGAGTGGGCAACTTGCGAGTGCCGACCCTACAGCCTGACTAAACAGGCCGCTGATAAACTCTGTCGCGACCTGTAGCTGACTACCTCAAAAGCTAACTCCCGTCTCAAGCACTACCGCCGTGCTCGCAGTCCCGGGACCGAAAACATAGGTGGTGAACTCCAACTTCTTGTGGGAGAAACCCACCAGGAACCCTCGCTGGATGTTGAGCGCAGTGTGGTAGGCCGCGGTATGTTGCGCCACCGCACCCACCTGAAGCCATTGCACCGGCGAGTATGTGAGCTGCGGCCAAGCGTAGTAAAAGTTCCCTGACTTGCTGGTGGTATCGAATACATATTCATTGCCGATCGAGAGCTCAACCTTATTCTTGTAGTTAAGCGAGGCTTCGCAGCCCGGTGCTATCCCGTTGAGCCGCCCGAAAACCCCACCGATCATCGGTGTGATGTCGAACTCACACTTGTCGCCGGCGCTGACTTCGCCGTGGCTGAAGTTGTAGCCCACCCACGCCGATCCCGTCTGCAGGTGCTCGTCGTTGTACCGTGCTTCGAGGTGCAGCCAACGGTGGTCCGCGGTTAGCACCGGATCGACGTAGGACGTACCTTCCGGGACGATGAAGCCATCGACAGTCAGGGTGTACTCCCAGGGTTGCGCCGCCGAAGTCGGCGTCTTGATTGACGCGGTGCCCGGCCTTGCCTGGCCAAGCGCCTGGCCACTCACGACCACCACCAGCAATGCGAGTTGTTGCGCGGCGTTTATGCAATTCAGCAGTGGGCTGTCCCCTTCAAGCGAAACTAGGCAGGGCCTTCATGTACTCCTTAGGATCGAACGGGAGTCTGGGAAAACTCGTAAGGAAGAGTATCAAACAAAGCCACAACTCATCCCCAGGGTTCCACCGGCAAGTCACCCGCAATGCCATTAAGTAATCCACTTTGACCCGTAAGAGCCCAACCCGTGGTTTTGAGGAACTCTGCCCGGTCGCGGCACAAGGCCGACACGCCGACTTCTCACTCGTGTGGATTGGTGCTGAGACCGCCGACGACACCCGCGAGACCTTCCGTCTTCGTTGTTACGGCCTTTAATACGGCTGGTTGCCCCGGCTTCTGCCTGGAGTTAGACTAGCTGCCTCACCAACACGGAGTGCCGATTAAGTGTCTCCGATAGGTTTTGTTTTCACATCATCCGCATGAAGCGGAAAGGGAGTCCTAATGCCTAATTCTTCTCTTGGCGGGACAAAACAGGTTCGCAGCGGAACCCGATCGAGGTTGGCTGGCAAACTGCCTTTGTTCCTCGCCTTAGTGGCGTGGGCTCCATTCGTCTACGCCCAAGCTCCAGGGAAGACCTCGGCACCGAACCATCCGCTGAACATCATCCTGGTTATACGCGACCAAACGCGCTACGACCTGCCGATCGCCGCGGGTTACCAGATGCCAGCCCTTGACCGTCTGGCGCAACAAGGCGTGGTCTTTCGCAACCACTATGTTGCGTCGGCAATGTGTACGCCCTCGCGTGCGGCGCTGTTTACGGGGCAGCCGCCACAGGTCAACGGGGTCTTCGACCAGATGGAGGCGGGCTACGTGCCGGATATGCCCAAGGACCGGCCCAACATGGGTTCCTTGATGAAGAAACTCGGTTACCAGACGGCATTTTTCGGCAAATGGGAAATGGAGTCTGCCCTTATCCCTCCCAAGCCGACCATCAATTACAGCGAAGCGCTCCAGCCCTACGGTTTCGATATCTACCAACCTGACGGGGACAAAACCGGAGCGCCCGACCAAGGCTACAAGACCGACGTTTACACCGCCTCCGAAGGGGTCCGCTGGCTGCGGGGCAATGTGCCCAAGCTACGGGCGTCGGGGCAGCCGTTTTTCATGATCGTGAGCTTCGTCAACCCGCACGACATCATGTATGCGGACGCCAATGTACCGGGAACGGCCCAAGCGCAAAAGGCCGACCTGAACGGTGTGCTCACCGCGCCGCCGAAAAATTCGCTGTACGCCAGGCACTGGAACTCCGTCCTCTCGCCGACAATGCAGGAATCGCTGTCAGCCCCAAGAATGCCGGGGGCGCTGACGGAATACAACACGGGCTGGTCCGGGGTGCTCGGATACATTCCGACGGACCGCCCGGACATGTGGCAGGTGTTCAATGACTACTACCTGAATATGATTCGCGATACGGATGCCGGCCTGAAATTGCTTGAGGATGGGTTGGACGAGTTGAATCTCTGGCAAGACACAGTTGTGATCTTCACCGCAGACCACGGTGAGATGGATGGCGACCACGGTGGCCTTCGGGGCAAGGGTCCGTTCTGCTATGAAGGCAACTCCCATGTGCCGTTGATCATTGATCACCCGAACTATCCCCGCGGCCAATCTACTTTTGCGCTTACCAGCCACCTGGACTTGTTGCCAAGCCTGCCCGGGCTGGCGGGCGTTCCCGAAGCTCAGCGCCGCGAGGCCCTGATGGGTTTGCCCGGCCACGATTTTTCCGGTGTCCTGGCAAATCCCGAGGGTGCATCACCGCAAGCCGTGCGACCGGGCGTCCTGTTCAACTACGTCAGCCCCATGACGATTGATTCAGGTTATCTGCTGGCGGCGATGAACGAATTGATGCAGGACAAGCCGGCCCCGTCCTTGACAGAACTTCAGCCCAAACTTAACAAACGCGGATTCCTGAGTTTTGCTTTCGACGGGCAGTACAAGTTCGCGCGTTACTACGCACCTGACGACTTCAATACACCGGAAACGCTCGAACAAATCCTGGGTCATAACGACGTCCAGCTCTTTGACCTGAAGAACGACCCGCTCGAGACACGCAATCTTGCCCTTGATCCGGAAAAGAATAAGGAAGTCATATTGCGCATGAACGCGCTGCTAAACCAGCTTATAGCCAAGGAAGTGGGCAAGAACGATGGAAGTTTTCTGCCCGCCGCAATTCGTCCCAAGCTCCACTGAGCAGGGCAGACGGTTAGAGAACGCCGTCGCACCGACTCGCACCAGCCTTGACCTACTACGGGCTGCGAGGAAGCTGCCCGCTTCCCAAATCTCCCTAACTGGCGGTCAATTACTAATCAGTGAACGTGCCCTTGGCGAATAACGGACCAATACGGAAGGTCGGCTCTCCGGCGTCAAGTTGACGTATAACGCCCAACTCGCCAGCGAGCGAGGCTAGGCATTTGCCCAGCCGCGATGGAGGCGGCTGGCATGAGCGGATACGGCAAAGCTAAATACCCGCGTACAGACAACTGAAAGCTATCTCGGCTGCAAGCAGCGGATTCGCGGAGCTATGAACGACCACATCGGCATTGAGCCGTAGCCGCGACGCCCGTTCCACCGGAGCGGGTCGCCGACTACACGTCCAAGTGATTTAGCCCCATACAGGACTAACTCCACGCCAGATCCGCACACAAATGGGCATTTACGGGGAGTAATCCTAAGCATTGCGCGTACCCGCTGCCCACTATAGTGCGTCGTCCTCGTGTGCCATTCCAGAAGCGGACCCGAGATAAGCCCGTTGACAATCAATGGTCGAGTGTCTACCATGCTTTGTCAGTCGGGGGTCGAACATCTACCATGACGGGGCCGCCATCACAACAGCAACGCGCCAACGTGCTTCAGGGCACCTTAGACATGCTTATCCTCCGAACCCTTCTGTACGGGCCTGCTCACGGGCATCAGATCGGTAAGCATATTCAACGAACCACGAACGAGTTCCTGCAGATGCAGCATGGATCCCTCTACCCCGCTCTGCATCGCCTGGAACGGAAAGGTTGGGTCACTTCGAAATGGGAAATGGCCCCGGACCGGAACCGCGAGTTGAAGTATTACCGCCTGACGGTAAAGGGCCGAAAGCAGCTCGCGGTCGAAGAATCGCAGTGGAAACAGATGGCGGATGCCGTGGCGCGCGTGATGTGGCCGGCTGCCGAGGAGAACTGAGATGCGATGGTTGCAGATCAGGAAACGGAAAGCGGATTTGGAGCGCGAACTCCAGTCAGACCTCGACCTGGAAGAAGAGGAACAGCGGGAGCGGGGACTGTCAGCCCAAGAGGCCCGCTATGCCGCGCGGCGCGCGTTCGGCAACACCGCTTTGATCATGGATCAAACCCACGACGCATGGGGATGGGCACCTGCGGAGAGATTCCTGCGCGACTTGCGGCTGGCATGGAGAGTTCTGCTGAAGAGTCCCCTCTTTGCAATCAGCGCGGTCCTTACTCTTGCGCTGGGAATTGGGGCGACCACAGCCATCTTCAGCGCCATGAATGCCGTCTTGCTGCGCCGGATCCCTGTGCCTGATCCGCAACGGATCGTGTACCTGATGATTCCTGACGGCCAACCCTATGGCGCATCCAACACCGGCGATTCGGACAGTTCGTTTTCTCTCCCAGTCTTCGAATCGCTCCGCCGTCACTATCGCGTTTTTTCCGATCTCATGGCCTTTGCCCCCCTCAGCACGGACAAGGTCGACATCCGCGTCGGCAAGTACCAGCCCGAACAGGCCTCGGGCGAAGTGGTCAGCGGCAATTTCTTCTCGGGTCTTGGCGTCTCCATTGTTCGTGGCCGTGCTCTCACCCTCGATGATGAGAATCAGCACACGGCCGTCGCGGTTCTAAGCTACGCTTTTTGGACCCGGCGCTTTTCCCGCGATACCTCGGTTCTGGACCAGACTCTCTACATCAAAGGAATTCCCTTCACAATCGTCGGGATCGCCGCGCAGGGTTTCCCTGGGGTCGAGCCCGGAACCATCACCGATTTTTGGATTCCCCTCCAGCGTCGAATCGAGCTGAGCCCGTGGGGAGCCTCCGGTGTCTCGCTTTACGGCTCGCCCGACTGGTGGTGCCTGCGCCTCGTCGCTCGTCTCGCGCCAGGAGCGACAACGCAGCGCGCTGTCGCAGTAGTGACACCTGCTTTTCGCGCCGCGGCTTTCGCCGATCTCAAATTGCCCGCTTCCGAGCAACAGAAACTGAAACTCGCACTGGCTCCGGCCAGGGGCCTTGCCGGGGTGGGCGACTACGACCCTGAACCCATTCGCATCCTCATGGCGCTGGTTGCGCTCGTTCTCGTGATTGCCTGCAGCAACGTGGCGATGCTCATGGTCGCACGGAACGCTGCGCGTCAGCACGAATTCAGCCTTCGCCTGGCGCTCGGCGCGTCGCGCCGCTCGGTGCTCCGCCAGCTCTTTGCAGAAAGCTCTCTGCTGGTCTGCACTGGCGCCTCGTTGGGCTGGGTCTTCGCTCTCCTCGCCACGCGCGCTCTCGCAACCTGGGCCCACATCGAAACCGGCCTCGCGCCGGACCACGCAGTCCTGCTCTTCACGATGGTGATCTCCGTTCTCGCGGCGCTGGTTTTCAGCCTCGCTCCTTTGCGGATCGTTACCCACGCGCCTGTGACCGGCAACCTCCGTACCGCCTCCGGAACTTCATCGCACTCTGGCCGCGCCGCCTCCATCGTTCTGATCGCGCAGATTGCCCTCTGCTTCACGCTGCTTAGCTCGGCCGGGCTGTTGCTGCGCACGCTGCTGAATTACGAGCGCACCAGCCTCGGTATGCAAACAGAGGGCCTGCTGGTATTCGGCCTCACGCCCCAGCGTATCGCCACCAATGCCGAGCGCCTTGCGTTTTACGGCGACCTTCTGGATCGTATGCGCGGTCTCCCCGGGGTTGTGTCCGCCACTATGATGAACGAACGCCTCGGCAGCGGCTGGAGCGAAAACGATGAGCCCACCGTTGACGGTGTCACCCATTCGTACAAACAGATCCCGCTGCGTGCCAACCTCGCCGGACCCGGCTATCTCTACACCCTCGGCATTCCACTCCTCACTGGCCGCGATATTAACGACTCCGACACCCCCGCTTCGCCTCACGTCGTGGTGGTGAACGAAACTTTCGTTAAGAAGCTGCTACCCGAAACCTACCCGCTTGGGCATACGCTCGGCAAACTCGACGACCCCAAACACTCACCCTTCACGATTGTCGGGGTTGCCAGAGACAGCAAATACCGCAGCGTCAACGAGCCCCCACGCGCCATGGCCTACTTCCCGTACGCGCAAATGGGAGATGTTCCTGCCACCATGCAGGTGGAGCTCCGCGTTCATGGCGACCCGCTCGTGATGCTTCCTTCTATTGAGCGGGCGGTTCAGGCCATCGATGCCGATCTCCCGCTGGAAAAGCCGATGACGCAGGCTGCGGTCTTCGAAGACTCGTATTCTGACCAGCGGCTGTTTGCTCGTCTGTCCGTTTTCTTTGGATTATTGGCCGCGTTGCTGGTCGCCATCGGCCTGTATGGCGTGCTCTCCTATCGCATCAGCCGCCGGACCGTCGAATTCGGCATCCGCATGGCGCTGGGCGCCGATCGGCGGCAGGTCCTCGCAATGGTTCTGCACCAGGCTCTCCGGATCACAGCATTCGGCACCGCTTTGGGCGTCCCGCTTGCGCTCCTTACCGCCCGTTCCATGGGGTCGATGCTTTACAAGCTTGCGCCCACCGACGAACTCACCCTGTGCGGCGCGTTGTTGGGTGTGCTCGTTGTCGGCCTGGCCGCCGGATTCTTCCCCGCTCGGCGTGCAGCACGCATCGAACCGATGCAAGCGTTGCGCAGCGAATGACCATTGCACCGCAGCCCTGCAACTGCATCGTGGAGGAGTGGGGTACTATCGCAGCTCCGACTTCGTTCATGTCGACGTTGGGCGTGTGCGGCAGTGGTAGTCGCTACCGCTGAGGCGTGATAATCCCGTTTATCACGTAGGGGATAAAGACGGGCGCGGGGCAGTACCAAAACAGCTACAGCTGACTTGATCTGACATTCCAGTTTGCCGCGTGCGCTCGTGCCCCCAAAAGGCACACGACCAAAACTATGAATGAGCACAACGTTTCATGATTTTGCCTGTGGCAATAAAGCCGAGTCGTCTTCATGCCCGTCGCAGTGCGACACTTTGTTCCACCGCGTCAGAACCTCTGCGACACGCTGCCTCGCTGTAGGCAGAGAACGGTCCGGCGACGCCGGGAGCTTGATGCCAAGCTCCATCAGCCGTTGTTTCACCGCTGGAAGGCCGCGAATCCTCGCGAGTTGGCATTTGAGTCGGCCAGGCTTTGGCAGCGTGCTTAGCCGTTTCGATTTTCAATGCAGTTCCTCCTCCTAAACATCTCGCCCCGCATATCAAGTTCGAAACCTATACCCACGCCTAGACTCGCGTGTTACTGGTTTGTCGTCGATGCGCGATTTGCATGGAATGGAAAAGAACTGGTACCGGACCGCCAGTGTGTCGCTTCCAGAAGCGCGGTGAAAACTAACTGCTCGTTGACCGTTGCGAACCGCTAGCCAGCTCGGCAAGAGCACGGTCTTCGGCCGGAAATATCTTGGGAATCATTGACAGCAGTTCCAACATCTTACGGATTGGAGGCTCAAGGGATAAAGCCGCACAGGAGACTCGAGAGTATGAACATTTTCGGACACGTCGTAGGATCTTCAGGCCTTCGATTGGACAAGCAGATTTTGGTTTCCCTCCTGTCGTTGGCCCTCGTGTTCGCAACTTGGCCTCAGAGCTTGTGGGCCTATCAAGACACGCAAGCCCCGGCGCAGCAACCCCAACCGCAGGCGCAGGGAGCGCCATACGCGCAACAGACCCCGGAACAGTTGCAGCGGTTGGTAGCGCCAATCGCGCTCTATCCGGATTCGTTGGTGGCGCAGATCCTGGCGGCGTCCACGTTTCCCGAGGAAGTGGTCGAGGCCGATAGATTCCTGCAGGAACATCCTGATTTGAAGGGCGAGGCTTTGGCGAAAGCTGTGGACCAGCAGCCCTGGGACCCCAGCGTCAAGGCGCTCACCGCATTTCCGTCCGTCCTTGGAAATATGGATAAGAACCTCTCCTGGACGTCATCTCTGGGCGACGCCTACTACAACCAGCAGCAAGATGTGATGAATGCCATACAGGTGATGCGCCGGAAGGCAGAGCAAGCCGGCAATCTCAAGACCACGCCGCAGCAAGTCGTAAACACGCAAGGCTCGACCATCATTATTCAGCCGGCCAGCCCCGATGTGGTTTACGTTCCTGCGTATGACCCGTGGGTGGTTTACGGATACCCGATCGCTCCGTGGCCTTTCTGGTACCCATATCCTGGAATTTGGTTTGGCGGGCCATATCTCTCGTTCGGAATCGGCTTCGGAATCGGCTGGTTCGCCGGTTTCGGATGGGGTTGGCCGCATTGGGGGTTCGATTGGCATCACGGATATCCCCTTTACAACGGCGGTCGGTACTACTCGATGAGCAGAACGTTTTATAACCGAAACAATTACTACCGGGCCGGCGGCGAACCGGGCGTAGCCAGGAATGTGCAGCGCGGAATCGCCGGTAGCCGCGGCTATGGCGGGGTTTTCAACCATCCCGGCGCAAGGCCCATGCCTTTCAACGGAGACAACCGGGCGGCTCGGGGATACGCTGAACCCCGCGGCCAGAGCGGCACCCACTCCGGCGCGTTTAGCTCATACGACCACGGCGGAGACGCAAGGAGCTTCTCGTCAAGCGGTAGAGGTAGCTTCGGCGGAGGATTTCACGGCGGTGGAGGCGGATTCCACGGCGGCGGTGGTGGTCGCAGGTAATCGTCGTCTGGTTATGTCGCCGGTGACTTAAGAACTTCAATATGGAGACAAGCTGTATGCGACGAACCATGCTGAACCTCGAGAAATTTCATGGCCCCAATCTTTCTGCCTTGGCTGCGGTCGCCTTCCTTTTGATGGTCTGCCTTCCCACGAGTTCCGCGGCCCAACAACGCGGCCAGAAGACGTTTTCATCGCCGGAAGAAGCCAGCACTGCACTTGTCACAGCGATGCAGAGCAATGACGAAAGAGCGCTGCTGGAGATTCTCGGACCAGACGGGAAGCGAATCGTCTCCTCGGGAGACGAGACCGAGGACGCAGATAGCCGCGCTAGTTTCGTGCAGAAATATCAGCAATGCCATCGGCTGGTGAGGGAACCGGATGGCACCACAACCTTGTATATCGGGGCGGAGAATTGGCCCACGCCCATACCGCTGATGAACAAGGGTAACTCCTGGTATTTCGACACCGAGGCGGGCGAGAAAGAAATCCTGTTCAGGCGCATTGGCCGCAACGAAATGTCCGCCATTCGCGTTTGTCAGCAGCTGGTGGCGGCGCAAAAGGAATATTACGCGTCACACAATGAGTACGCCCAGAGAATCTTCAGCGATGAAGGCCAGCACAACGGCCTTTATTGGAAAGTCGCCGGCGGCGAACCCGAGAGCCCCATCGGACCGCTGGTGGCAGCCGCCGCCTACGAAGGCTATCCCCAACACCAAAATGGCGTTCCCACTCCTTACCGCGGTTACTACTATCACGTCCTCACGCGCCAAGGAAAAAACGGCCCTGGCGGCGCGAAAAGTTACATTGTCAACGGCAAAATGACCGACGGCTTCGCTTTCCTGGCCTATCCGGCGGAGTACCGGTCGTCTGGCGTCATGACCTTCATCATTGGCCAGGATGGCGTGGTGTATCAGAAAGACCTCGGCAAGAAAACCCACGCTGTGCCTAAAGTTGTGAAGGAATATGACCCCGATAGCACTTGGCAAAAGCTTGAAGAGCAGCAGGAGGAGACTGCTGGCGAGCCGAAAACCAGATAGAATTGTGAGGGCTTCGCTCCTCACTTCAATATCGTCCGCATAAAATTCGTCGAAAATCTCGTTGCGCTCACCGAGCTAATCGAAACGTGATGACAATTCGGAGAGCTTACGCCGGATACTGGAAGGCTCCCGGCCGCGCGACTTTATGGCTTTGCGCCAAGCGATGACATGCGCGCCCGTGACCGGGCGCAGCTGCGCGAGCTGATGAGGCCCGATGAATCCGGGGAATTCGGCGACATCGACCTTATACGCGCGCCGCGTTTTCGGGTTGGTGATGTTGACGAATCCACTCGATTTCAGGCGGCACGCCGGCCAGCTTACTGTACTGCGCAGGGGTTAATGCCTCTTTAACTAATTGGAACTAAATCGCTCACTGCCCTGCCCGAGTTGTTTCAAACGCGATAATGTATTTTGGACTAAACCGCTGCGCGGTATGAGTAGCGCGGAGGTCCGTCGATAGAAGTCCGGACAGACCTCCTGCTCCCCGGTTCCAGTTAACTTCGTCCTTCCCCACGTACGTTCCCTTGCGAAAACATGGAGCGGCTGCCAAGCGCATTTCACTTTGCAAAGGAGCTTTTCCATGACTTCTCTTCGGCAACGCTTCATCGAGGACATGCAGATCCGCAATTTGGCTGTGAACACCCAAGACTATTACGTCCAACAGGTATCGAGATTCGCACGCCACTTCAACAAAACACCCGCGTTGTTGGGACCTGAGCAGATTCGCGCCTATCAGGTGTACTTAACCAACGAAAAAAAGCTGGCCGCGAGTTCGATCCTCGTCGCTATTTCTGCGCTACGCTTCCTTTATAAAGTGACTCTCAAGAAGGACTGGAGCTTCGAGGACATCCTCCCCGCTCCGAAAAAGCCTCAGACGCTGCCCGTGGTCCTCAGCCCCGAGGAAGTTATTCGATTTCTTGACTGTGTCGAGAGCAGAAAACATCGTGCCATCTTGACCACATGTTACGGAGCTGGCCTGCGCGTCTCCGAATCCGTCGCGCTTACGCCCCTCGCCATCGATAGCAAGCGCATGGTACTGCGCGTCGAGCAAGGCAAAGGAATGAAGGATCGCTACGTGATGCTCTCCCCGAAACTGCTGGAGATCCTGCGAGAGTGGTGGCGTGTGGAAAAGCCCCAGCGCTGGCTCTTCCCCGGCGATACGCCAGGCCAGCACATCACCCGATACGCGGTTGAGGATGCCTGTAAAAAGGCCCACCAGACTTGCAAAATTTCCAAACCGATCACGCCGCACTCCCTAAGACATGCCTTCGCGGTCCACCTGCTAGAGCAAGGCACCGACGTCCGCACCATTCAACTGCTCCTTGGACATCGCAGCTTGGCCACGACGGCCAAATATCTTCGCATTGCAACCAGCAAAGTATGCTCCACCGCCAGCCCACTCGATTTGTTACCGCAACCCGTTCCCACGGAGACCAAGCCGGCGACTCCTCACTACTTCTGAGTACCGGCCCATGGATCGTTCCAAACTTGAAGTCGCGGACGTATTGCGTCGCTATGGCGAAGCTTATCGTGAACAGCATGCTGCTTCGCTGAGCACAGCGCAGCGGCGCGTCATGCGTGCGATCGAACTGTGCCGGACTGCTGCTCTTGGCACTCACCTGGAACAGTGCGATCAATGCCAGCACGAGCGCGTTTGTTACGACTCATGCCGAAACCGGCATTGCCCAAAGTGCCAGTCCCTGGCGCGCGCCCAGTGGATCGAGGATCGTCAATCCGAGCTCCTCGACACCGAATACTTCCATGTTGTCTTTACTCTGCCGGAAGAGATTGCAGTCATCGCTTACCAGAACAAGGAAGTGGTGTACGACATTCTCTTTCGGGCCGCATCTGAAACCTTACGCACCATTGCCGCGGATCCCAAACATCTGGGCGCCGAGATCGGTTTCTTTGCTGTGCTGCACAGCTGGGGGCAGAACCTACTCTTTCATCCCCATCTCCATTGTGTCGTTCCTGGCGGTGGGCTCTCACCCGATGGCGACCGTTGGGTCTCTTGCCGGCCGGGCTTCTTCTTACCCGTGCGCGTGCTCTCGCGCTTGTTTCGCCGCTTATTCCTGGAGTTCTTGCAGAAGGCCTTCGAGGACCACCGTCTGCACTTCTTTCCCTCGCTTCATGAACTTCAGGACCCTTCTGCCTTCTCTGCATATCTCACTCCGCTCCGGCAAGCAGAATGGATCGTCTATGCTAAACCGCCCTTTGCTGGACCCAAGCAGGTACTCGACTACGTGGGACGCTATACTCACCGCGTTGCCATATCGAACAATCGGCTGCTGGACATCGAAAATGGCCAGGTGCAGTTCCGCTACAAGGACTATCGCAACAACAGCCAGCAGAAAGTGACGACCCTGTCCGCCGATGAGTTCATTCGGCGCTTTCTGCTCCACGTGTTACCCGACGGCTTCCACCGCATCCGGTACTATGGCTTCCTTGGCAATCGCTACCGACAAGAAAAACTGGAACGCTGTCGCCAACTCTTGGGGATGGCGCCTGCCGATCTGACCACTCCAGCAACAGAACCAAGGAAGAACTACCGTGACCGCTACGAACAACTCACTGGCGTTTCCCTCTGGCTCTGCCCAGTCTGCCGCCAAGGTCGTATGATTCGTCTCGAGCTGCCCGCCGTCGTTTGCACATCCTCAACCTTGAGGGACACTTCATGAGAATGTCCGGCTCTCAACCACTATCTTTGCCAACTTGCCCCAAACAAGTCCGAGGAGAAGTGTCTTGGGACGCGCTCCAAATGTGCCCTTATTCTTTCGTTCCCGCTCAATACCCTATCGATCCTCGCTCTTCGATCACCCGATACTCGACCATAACTCGTCTTCCGCATCGCACCATCGCTTTGCCGCGAGCATCCTCACGATTCAATACCCATAGCGCCGGCGGCATCGAGGCGGTTTAGTCCAATACATTTTTAGCTCACCGGCGCGGCTTCCACGGTTTCTCGCCGACTACGCTCGCTTATAGCCGCGCCACTGAGCTAAAAATGCTCTGCATTA